>NZ_JAINFJ010000009.1 GCF_019966595.1 Oricola indica | reverse complement strand
ACCTCCAGACGGACTTCCAGAAGCTCTGAATCTGATTTGCGTCGTTCACTCAACAGGCTGATTGGGTTTTGACCCTAGCGATCAGCCAGTTTGCGGCTTCGGAGGCTTTCGACGCGGCGGTGAAGATTGCCTTCTTGTCGCCTTTCAGGACGGTCAGCCAGTTCCGGATGTAGCAGGCATGATCCTCGCGCGGCTGCGGGGTGATTCCGAGATCACCGCACAGGAAGGCTGCACCGAGTTCGGCGACGAGTTCTTCCATCGCGTAGGCTTCGCTACCGAAACGGCCGGTCATATCGCGGTCAAGACGCTTGGTGACGCCCGACCAGTGCACGAGTTCGTGGCAGAGCGTGGAATAGAAAGCCTCGGCAGCGCCGGTTGTATCGGTGCCGGCGAAGCGCCGGCGCTCCGGGATGCGGATCATGTCGGTAGCCGGGATGTAGCAGGCCTCGTCGCCGCCCTCTTCTATACGAGCACCGGTCGCGGTCGCAAAACGTTCGGCGCGTTCGATCGGATCAAAAGTGGGTGCATCGGGAAGCTCTTCGGTTTCGATCTCGAAGCCATCAACCTGCGCGGCATTGAAGACCCAGCTTGCGCGAGCAAACATCCGTTCGCCCTGCTCGGTCTCGCCGGTATGCTCGTTCTCTTGTTCGAAGTCGATGGTCTTGTAGAAGACGATCAGCGAAGACTTCTCGCCCTTGCGCACCTGGCAGCCGCGTTCCTGCCACTGGCGATATGTGCCCCAGAGGTTGGATGGGTACTCATTGGCCTGCGCGGATACCCAGAGGCTGACGATGTTCACGCCGTTATAGGGCTTCTTCGATGCGATATTGACGGGCCGGGCAAAACTGCCGCCTTTGCTCTTGATCCAGGGAAGCTGGAATTCTCCGGCGGTTTCGATGGCATCCACGATGCGGTTGGTGATTTCCTGATGAACGTCGAATTTCTGTTTGGCTGACATGATGATCTCCTTTCGCCTTTGAGACCGCGCCACCTGCGGCCTGATGGCGTCCGGAGAGGCAGGCAGGATCAGCCCTTGCACCCCGAAGGGGCGGGCGAAGCGAAAAGACGGCGCATGCCGTTGCAAGGGATGAACGGACTGCCAGGACAGCCCCGAAGAAGGCCGCTACTGGCGCGGTTTATTGTGAGCGAAAGGTTGCGATCACAGCCCGCAGAACGGTTCGCTGCGTGTCAGGAATGTCTTCGATGAAAAGCGGCCGGAAACCGGCGGAATATCAATGCCGCGTTACAAAATCCGGCGGGATATGGCGGCGCTGCCAGATGCGTTCATATTCGTCCATCTGGTCGGCCAGCTCGGGAGGAATATCGACGGACAGGTTGGGCAGCTCCACCAGCCCGTCACGGATATGGAAGTACACAAGCAGCGTGGCGAACCAGACATCGCCGCGATATGCGAGCTTCAGTTCCTCGCAGATTTCCTTGGCGCTCTTGCCCTGCTCGAGCAGTGCAATGAAGGCAGGCAGCGGGCCCAGCGTCCCGCCGAGATAGATCTTTATGTCGGGGTAGAACTTCTTGTGGCGGTCGCCGTACAGAAAGTCGTGAGCAGAGATAGCCGTGACCGGCGCCATGGGTGCCTCCCGTCCTGATGGAGGCAGGTTATCGCGGTGGCACCGTGCTGTGAATCCGTCGTGCGATAGATTTCGGCTGTTGTGCCGATCAGCGTTTAGATCGGGATAAGTGCAATATAGATTTCGCGTAAACGACCCTTTTTGTGGTCAAATCAAGGCGTGAGGCTTTCTTTTATTTCATTCTTGCTAGGCTCCTGTTTTCCGCCTTCCGTTGCGTCATTGCCAACCCTTTCCTCTGCCCGGATCGGCCGCCGCGAAAAGGGTCATTATCGTGGCCGTTATGGGGACGCCGGTAAGGAGGCGGACCTGCGATGAGTGCCAGGCGGATCGGTTATTTGCGCGTTTCAACAGCGGAGCAACGGCCCGACCGGCAGATCGACGGGCTGAGGCATATCTGCGATGAACTGCACATCGAAAAGATTTCCGCCACAAGCAAAAGGCGGGCGGTATACGAGTCCGTTATCGCTGGGCTCCAACCGGGCGACTTCTTCGTTATCTGGGATCTCGACCGCGCTTTCCGCTCGGCAAAAGACGCCCTCGTCGAACTCGATCGCCTACGTGAGCGCGGGATCGAAATCCAGATCGCGAACCTCTCCATCGATACAGCCACGCCGTATGGCATGCTGCTCTACACCTTTGTCAGCGGCCTTGCCGAATTCGAGCGCAGGCTCCTTTCCCAGCGCACGCGTGAAGGGCTTGCCGCGGCGCGCGGGCGCGGCGTTCGGCTGGGAAGGCCACCCAAGATGACCGCCGCCCAGATCAAGACCGCCAGGAAAAAGCTGGCCGGCAAGCACGCAACAACCGCCAGCGTCGCGGCCTTCTACGGCGTTCATCCCTGGACGCTGCGCCGGGCCATCAACAGGCTCGACACTCAACTGACCGACGCCTGACCGACAAGCACGCATCAAGGGGAACGCAAATGGGATCGCCGCGAGACATATTGGATGAACGGCTGGCCAAAGGCGAGATCACGACAGAGGAACATGAAGCGCTCGCCAGCCGATTACGCGCCGATGATGATCGGACCGCCGCTCACACACACTCCCCGCCCCGGACAGAGTTGCCGCGCGGCTCCTTTTTCTGGGCCGCGCTCGGCATCGGCGTCGGCGTGGCGATGTACATCACCAGTAGCAATCTGGTCGAGGATATCATCGCAAGGTGCATGGACCGCGCGAACACCTTCGCATGGTGCAAGGAAAACGGCGTCAAGTGGCCGCTCATCTATCTCTGGAATGGCTTTGCCATCTTTCTGGGCCTGTTCGGCCTCATCAATCTCGTTCTTCCCAAAGGCAAAGCTTCATAGCCGGAGCATTCCGGCACACGCAGCCGCTCGTCCGAATGAAAGCGGACGGGCAAAACACAGGAGAAGTGCATGTCCAGCAAACCGACATATAGCGGCGTCCAGAATCAGGTCCGCAACGGATCGAACCCGCCAAAGGTCAGTTCGTCCAACCCGGCATGGATGAACAGCGCCATCGCGGCGGCAGGCGGCAAGAAGAAATAGACGCCCGAACACCGGCACCTGCGGGGCGGCCAGTGGCCGCCCTATTGATTCCAACCACATCAATCCGGAGAACTCTCATGAAACACCACACAGCACTGTTCGCCTGCGCGCTTGCATTCGTTGCTGCGCTGCCTGCCGCTTGTGCCAACGCGGACGACACCATCACGCGGATCACCGAACACTTTGAAGAACGCGGCAAGTGGGGTGCGTTTTTCGATTATAGCTGCATCGCCGCCAAGTTCGTGGCGTCGGGGCAGGAAGAAACAGATGAAGCGCTTGGCGATTTCCTCACGCAGGAGACGCGCTCCGGCAAAACCGAATGCGTCGATCGTGAGCGGGTTGCCGCTGTCGAGAACCGCATCTGCGAACGCGACCTCAAGCCGATGGGTCAGGCTTCGCTCGATTGCGGCTGCTTTGCCGAACATTTCGCGGATGCATGGCAGAAACAGCCCTACCAGAGCGTCAAATACCGCTCCAAGCTGACCACCGCCGCTGTTGTCGCCTGCAAGTAAGCATCCGGAACAGAAGAAGCGGCACGGTGATCACCTTGCCGCTTCTCCGATCGATCCCGAAATCCGTGGGGATGAACTCCGAGTTGATTACCCCTCACCGCTTGTCGTTTGCGGGCTGATATGCGCGCGATCTGGGAATGGCGCTAAGTGTGAAAGAAGTTGTATGATTTTGATCAGATCCGGGTTGCGAGTTTAGACATCACAACAAAGTTTCTAACGTCGATTTCCCTTTCGAGGATTTGATTTCATGAAGGCCGAACGAAGAAGATCTTCAGTCTTGTCCATCCACACATCTAGCAAACTGGTCATGGCCCTGTACCGTGTAGCTTGATCCTTGGTTAGACGATGTTTGTTCGGCCGATCTGCTACCTTAGACAATTCAATCCGGATCAGTTCCTGAAGATAGCAATCGGCATCGAACTCACGAACAGGGCGGTTCAACGGACCCGCCATCTCTATAGTTAGCATTACGAGTTGATAATGTTGCCCCGGCGTAAATCGGTTTTCGTAATAGAAAATTTGTTCCGCGAGGTAGTCGGCGCGGTTGCCTGCACTTATACCGCGATGTTTCCCAAGGCCTGCTTCCAGATATGCTTCAAAACCAGACCAGTCGAAATAAGGCCCCTCTTCCTCCCCTTCTAATGCGAACCGGATGAACTCTTCATAGCTTGGATAAAGGCCGATCTCGCACATACGTCTACGGATATAGCCATATATCTGATGGGCTGTGACATAGCTGACTCCGCACTCCCGCGCGGCCTCCAGTGCCAATTTGCGGTTCACGTAACACCGGATGATCGACCTGATACGTCTGTCGGAGAGCTTGGAGCTTGCCATCAGTATTGAACGTACCTTCTTCACTGCCGCGACCTTTTTCTTTATCAATTTATAAGCATCTGTTTTTACTTATCTTTCTGCCGCTCAACTTCTTTTTGCTTTATAATATCGGTGGCGGGAGCGTTGGCAAACCGCGTCCTCTTTCTCATGTTTGCCTTTATGTAATACCCCGACAATTAAAGGAATATATTCCTTGATTCGGGCAATTCACCTTCGTTATACTGGCTTATCGCTGGTTGGCGAGAAAGGAGGCGCAATGACGCGCAACAGCAATGAAACTCTCCCCCGGCCAGCCCGTAACCCTGCCCAGAGCGAGACTTATTCGCCGCCGCTCGACCTTACCGACTACGCCGACGATCTTTCAGGTCTGGAGCTGACGAAAGAGCAAGAGGCTGAACTGCTCGAAACCCTTTGGTCGATCATGTGGTCATTCGTTCAACTCGGCTTCGAGGTGGATATCTTGCAGCTTTTCGTTCCAGACGAGGATTCGGATGCGGTAGAATCCAAAGATACTACGACCATCAAGACAACGTTCAACGCGAACGGAAAGGAGCGCGCTACATGATCGATTCCGCCCCCCTCGTCGGATTGGCCGTCATCTATTGCCGCGTGTCTGATACAAAGCAGATGACGCGAGGGGACGGCCTCAATTCGCAAGAAACGCGATGCCGTGTATTCGCGAATGGGAACGGGCTGGACGTCGTCGAGGTCTTCAAAGACGACATTAGCGGTTCGAAGGATACCCGTCCGGGTATGACCGCGATGCTTGCCTTCCTGCGCAAGCATCGCCAGGAAAGCCTCACGGTCATCGTGGATGATGTTTCGCGGCTTGCGCGCGGTCGCGACGCCCATTGGAAGCTTCGGACGCAGATCATGAAAACTGGCGCACGGCTTATGTCGCCAAACATGCGCTTCGGGGATGATGCTGATTCAGAACTGTTTGAAAGCATCACGATTGAAATGGCCAACCACCAACGGCGGAAAAACGCAGAGCAAACAAAGAACCGCATGCATGCGCGGTTTCTGAACGGATACTGGCCGTTCCAAGCCCCGACCGGCTACCGGTTTGACAAGGTTCCCGGTGTTGGCGGCAAAGTGCTGGTTCGCGACGAACCGGCGGCATCAATCATTGCCGAAGCGCTTGAAGGCTACGCCTCCGGACGCTTTGAAACGCAGGCGGATGTGGGGCGCTTCCTCACCGAAAACCCCCTCTTCCCAAAAGATCGCAGGGGAAGCCTCCGAAACCAACGGGTCAGCATCCTCATGCGCAACCCGATCTACGCCGGGTATATAGAGGTCAAGAAATGGAATGAGCCACTGCGCCCGGCAAAGCATGAGCCACTTGTAAGTTTCGCAACATTTCAGCGCGTACAGGATAAGCTAGAAGGGAACGCTTACGCGCCGAGACGAAAGAACGTCTCCGACGATTTCCCGCTTCGCGGCTATGTCGAGTGCGGCGACTGTGGCACGCCGCTGACCGCTTGCTGGTCCAAAGGATCGCATAGTCGCCACCCCTACTACCTCTGTCCGAAGAAGGGCTGTGATAGCTACGGCAAGTCTATCCGCCGTGATCGCATAGAAGGTGAATTTGAAGAGCTTCTGCAAACCGTAACTCCCAGCGCGCCACTCTTCCGGATCGCCCGCAAGATGTTCGAGGATCTCTGGGCGCGTAAGGCAAACCAGGCCAAGGAACATGGCCACGCGGCTACTCAACAGCTCTCCAAGGTGGAGGCGAAAATCGCTCAACTCGTAAATCGTATCTGCGAAACCGATGTCCAGGCAGTCGTAAAAGCCTATGAGGAAAAAATCCGTGCGCTCGAAACTGAGAAACTCCTGCTACAGGAACGCATTGCGAATGGCCCGCGTCCCGTCAGCAGTTTCGATGATACACTTAGAACGGCTCTTGGATTTCTCGCAAACCCTTGGAATCTTTGGATTTCCGACCGTTTGGAGGACAAGAAGACAGTCCTAAAGCTCGTATTCGGGCAGAGGTTGAAATACCGGCGAGATGAGGGATTTAGAACGGCAAATCTTACCTTACCTTTCAAGGTCTTAGGTGCTTTTTGTGCTGGTGAAAACAAAATGGCGCACCCGACAGGATTCGAACCTGTGACCTCTGCCTTCGGAGGGCAGCGCTCTATCCAGCTGAGCTACGGGTGCTTGCGGCATGGAGCCAAAGCCCGGCCTTGATAACCGAGGCGGGCGATTCCATCAATGCGAAATTGCGAGGTGGAGTTGCGCTGTCTCATCAAGGCAGCTCTTTGAGATCAATCTCGCTGACGGCTTCCAAATCCTTCACCTGTCATCTGCAATGAGCGGCCATCACTGCTAACGCGTTCGTCAACCTCCTGGAAACAGCCAGTGCCGACACCGCCCGGTCGGTCGTGTCGAAGATATAACACGGACAGGCCGATCGCCTCCGCGACTTTCCGCCCTTTTTCCTCACCCAAAACCATCATCGCCGTGGCCCAGGCGTCCGCGTTGATGCAGGTCCCGGCAAGAACGGTGACGGATGCGGGGGAATTGGCAAGCGGCATGCCCCGCTGCGGATCCATCGTGTGCGACAGACGACGTTCACCGAACTGCACCCAATGGCGATAATCACCGGAGGTGGCGACCGCCATATCTGTCAATTCGAGGACGGAATGCGCCGCGCGCCTCTCGGGGTCCGGCGCTTCGATCGCAATGACCCAGGGCGAACCATTCGGCTGATTGCCAATGGCGCGCAGTTCGCCATCGATTGCGAGCAGGACGCCATCGACACCAAAGGCTCGGGCGGTCTCGGTCAATCGATCTACACCGTGGCCCTTCGCGATGCCGTTCAGGTCGAATTGCATCGGCGCGTGCTTGCGGGCGCGGCTGCGTTGGCAGTCCAGTTCCAACACGTCATGCGCCGGCAGACGGCAGCGTTCCCGCGCGGCGCGGATCCGGCCGGGGTCGGCGTTCGTCGGGCCGAAGCCCCATGCGCTTACCGCATCGCCCATGCCTATATCGAATGCGCCATCCGTCGCCCGACCGATGGAAAGTCCGGCCTCGAGCACCTCCATCAATGCCGGCGGCAGGTCGACCCACGTGTCCGGCGGTGCAGCACTCAGGCGGTTGATGTCGCTGTCCGGCTTCCAGACCGACATTTGGCGGTCCACCTCGTCGACCGCCGCGGCCATGGCGTAGCGCAGCGGCTCGGGGTCGAAATCGGCAGGCGCATGGAAAAGCGCCGACCAGCGCGTCCCCATCGTCGGACCGTTTAGCGCGTGGCGCGCCATATCAGTAAACGTCTTCGGCATATCGGCCCTCCGCCTTGAGCGTTGCCAGAGTGAGCCCCTGAGGCGCGAGGATGTCAGCCAGCGCAGCCGATACCCCGGCCGCCATGTCCCGTCCCCCACAGACCAGAATTTGGGCGCCAGCCGAAACGAGTCGGGCGATGCGCGCCGCATCACTGCGAAGCGCGTCCTGCACATAGGTCGGTCTTTCACCTCGCGAGAACGCGGTCGTCACGGAGGCGAGGCGCCCGTTTTGCTGCCAATCCGCCAGTTCCTCGGCGTAGAGAGCATCGCTTTGCGGATGGCGCGTGCCGAAATAAAGATGCATGGGGCGCTTGGTGCGGTTGGCGCGGGCAAAGCCAGCGAGCGGACCGATTCCGGTCCCCGCACCGATCAGCAAGACGGGCGCCTTTCCGCGGGCCGGCCGGAAGGTCGGATTTCGACGCAGGAAGGCCTGGACTGACTGCCCGGGCTCCAGGGTCGTCAGTTGACCCGAGCACAATCCTCCGGGATGACGCCGGACGCAGATCTCGACGAAGCCGTCGCGCCTGCCAGACGCCAGCGAATAGAAGCGAGGAAGATCGGATCCCTCTGGCAGGATGCCGAGGATGTCACCGGCCTCGAAACCCGGGAATGTGCGTCTCGTCAGCCGCTGCCAGAACGTCCCTGTTGGCAGCGCGAAGCGCAGAATGGCCGTCGGGGCCTGGACGTCGGCGCCATAGTCGCGTCGCGATACGAGGGTCAGTGCGCGCGATTTTGGCGGGGTCGGCTGATGGTTGAGTTCGAACTCCAGGCCAAGCACAGCCGCGAGGTCGCGCCCCCAGCGGGCGAAATCCTGCGGCGACTGGCGATCGACCGTTTCCATCGGCAGCAGTTCCCGCCAGCCTTTCGCCTCCGCTGCCTGGATGATTTGCTCCGCGTATCCGCAGAAGGAGGGGAAGCTGCGGTCGCCGAAGCCGAGAACGGCGAACGGTGCCTTTGGAGCCTCGGGCAAGGCGGCGAGTTTCCCGATGAAATTTCCAGCCGATGCGGGCGCTTCGCCGTCACCGTAGGTTGCGGCAAGCAGGAGAATGCGCTGCGCTTGCGGCCAGCGCTCCGGCGTGAAGGCCGACATTGGGCCGACATGAACCCGAAGCCCGCGCTCGTTCAGCGCACCGCAGAGCGTGTCGGCGAAGCCCCAGGTGCTGCCACCCTCGCTGCCGACCAGCACGATCGTATCGGCTTCTCCGACCGGAACCGAATGCCCAACCCGCCCCCTCTTTCGACCGGTCAGCCAGAGACGCAGTCCAGTCCAGCTCAGGAAGGGAACGCCGAGCGCCGACACGCCGAGAAGAAGTCCAAGCAGGGCGGCGCCCTGGCCGGTATGAAGCATGGCAATGAAATCCGTGACGCGCTCCCACGCGCCGGCGTCGGCCCAGGCGAGCATCTGGCCGGTGCCCTGATCGATATAGCCTTCGCCGTCGCTGGTCTTCAGGGTGAAGACGTCGGTCTTGTCGCCCACGAGCGGGAAAGTCAGCGAGCGCAGTCTGTCCACCGGGGTCTGCTCAAGCACCGCGATTGCGGCCGGATTGACGCCGGTCTGACCACTGACATCAGAAGGGAAAGGGGGAGCGCCGGCGCCTTCCGGAATCAGACCGAATGTCGCTGCGGTCATCCACAGGGCAGTGATCGACGACAGGCCAAGGCCGAAAACCGAAAGCCTTGCGATAGAGGCGTGCAGCTTGCCATGGCCGCTGCCCCGCGCGGGAGAGAAGAGGTATCGCCATCCGCCAGCGCGGCGCGCGAGAAGCACGAGACCCGACAGGCAAAGGGCGAGCATGGCCCCGGCGGCGGTCGCTGTCATGATACGGCCAGCATCATTGAGAAACAGCGACCGATGAAAACTGGTCAGCCAGCGTTGCAATGCCGGCGTATCCGCGTTGCCGATCGCCCCGCCGGTCGCCGGATCGATGACCGCGGCGGCCGGCTGATCGCCATCGTAATAATAAGCGGTTATCCGGCCGGTCGGGGCACGGCGGATCTGCTCCACCGTCGGCTCCATTGCCTGAACGCGCGACGCCAGCTCCGCCACGCTGATGCCGGCGGACGTTGGGGACCGAGCGGCTTCAAGAGCGGGGAATATCGATAGCGCCGTTCCGCTCAACGCGATGACGCACAGAAGCAGCGCGGCGATCAGCCCTGGCCAACGGTGAAGCGACCGGATCATGACGGAACCTCTCCGGATCAGCGTGTGTAGGTGAAATCGGCGATGTAGCGGCTGCCCTGAACAGGCTGGCCGGAGCCGTCGGACGTCAGCGGGACGACGATTTCGTTTGGACTATCGCGATAGTCCTCTACGGCGGCGTCGATATGCAGTTCATATCCCGCGTCGAAAAGGGCGTCGGCCAGATCGAGCGTGACCGTCAATGTTCGCCCGGAGCCGACACTGGCACCGGTGATGCCGGCGATTTCGCCCAAATTACCGCCGGAGGCGCGATACCAACCCGTCAGGTGCTCGTAGTATCGGGCCTTGCCGCCCGCCATCCACAGGCTACCGAGATAATTGCCGCTGGCGTTCGTGACATAATAGGCAAGATAGGCGCCGGGGCCGCCATAGTTGCGCAGATTGGTGGTCAGCGTGACCTCACCGGCGATGGCTGGCGCCACGACGCTGAGCGCCGTGGTCACCGTTAGAATAGCTAGAAGCGATTTCATCGGGTTTCTCTTTCGAACGTGGAGGGCGGTATCAGTTCACCTGCACCTTTGGCGCGGTGCCCTTGAGAATCAGGCCGTTGTCAGGAGGCGTCGTGCTGCCTGCCGGCGCCAGGCCGTTCCGGCGATAGCTCCAGTCATCGTCATCGTCGTCGTCCTCATGATGGCGCTCGTGTTCGCCTCGCACATGGTGATGACCTTCGTACTCGTCGTCGTCATAGTCAGCTTTGCGAAAAGAATGATCCCATCCGGCGGCCTCGATTCCGCTGACGAATTTTTGGGGAAACGATGCCGCTCCGGCGGCATAAGCGATCGATATTCCGCCGACAGCGACGGCGGCGACAAGCAAACTGCGTAAGGGCTTCATGCTCACAACTCCTGTGGTTTCGTATGGCTTACAGATGGCGGTCCTGGCTGAGCGTTCGCTGACGGATCGGAGAAATTCGCTTCAGCTTGCCGTCAGCTTTCGACGTCCGCTCACCGGTGTCTGCGGTCGGTTTCAAAGCCGGTGATGGCGAGAGTGGCCGGATCGACGATCACCTCGAACCGCTTGCCGGCGGCGTCCGTCACATAGGCTTCGTAGCAACCGTCATGGATCTTGATGCGATGCAGTTTCCAGCCGCGTTCCTCGATCATGGCGCGGACAGCCTGCCTCGGCTGCCAGTCGACCATGGGAACGTCGCAGTCATCATCGGCGAGACCTGCAGTCGCCGACAGAGAAATCAGAATCGCTGTGGTGATGGCGCGGGTGGTCACGGTATGTCTCCGTTTTTGTATGGGGCTATTTCACCGGCTAATCTGACGGCCGACTTAAGCCGCCACGTCCTCCGCTTAAGCTTCCCGTAAGGTGGCGCGTGGACTAAGGCTGGAGGGGACAGGCAGAGACAAAGACATGCGAATCCTGCTGATAGAGGACGACACCATTCTTGGTGCGGCGGTGCGCGACCAGATCGCCGCGGACGGTTATTCCGTCGACTGGGTCGGCCGTCTCGATGCAGCGGGCGACGCGTTGGCGACAACCGTCTACGATCTCGTGCTCCTCGACCTCATGTTGCCCGACGGCCGGGGAATTCCCTTCCTGAAAACGCTGCGCGGTCGTGGCGATGTCACGCCGGTCATCATCCTGACCGCTCTCGACCAGGTTTCCGACCGGATCGAAGGACTCAACGCGGGCGCGGACGACTACCTGGTCAAGCCTTTCGACCTGGCGGAACTGTCAGCACGTATCGGCTCCGTCGCGCGGCGATATACCGGAAATCCCAATCCGATCATCAGGCACGGCCCTCTGGAGATCGATCTCGCCGCCCGCAGCGTGACGAAGGACGGCAAGAAGATTGTTCTGACCGCGCGCGAGTGGGTTCTCTTCGAGGCCTTCCTGCAGCGTCCCGGCCAGCTTCTGTCGAAAACGCAACTCGAGGAACGGCTCTATTCCTTCGACACGGAAATCGACAGCAACGCGATCGAGGTGCATGTCAGCCGCTTGCGCAAGAAGCTCGGCGCCAAGGTCATCGAAACCGAGCGGGGACTTGGCTACAGGCTCGGCCGGCCATGAAAATGCCTCGCTCGCTTCAGGCCCGGCTCGCGCTTCTGATCGGCCTTCCGGTAACGGCCCTGTGGCTGCTTGCGGCATCGGTCACCGCGCATCTGGCCGACGGCGAGTTGGAGGAGGTCTACGACAGGGCGTTGCAGGCGACGGCGGAGCGCATATTGCCCCTGGCTGTCCACGATCTTCGGCGCAGGGGCGACGACCACGAGGACGACGACGAACTCGATGAGCATATCGGCCGCGTAAGCCCTCTGGATGACAAGGTCAGCTATGTCGTCCGCGATCGCAACGGCGGGATTTTATTGCGTTCGTCAGGGGCCCTCGAAGAGGATTTCCCGCCATTCAAGGAGAACGGCTTTACCCAGACATCGACGCATCGCCTCTACTACGATTCAGCTCGGGACGGGCGTATCACGATCGCGGTCGCCGAGCCGCTGGACCATCGTTCGGAGACGTCGCGAGCTATCCTGCTTGGTCTGTTGCTGCCCCTTCTGGTCGTTATTCCGCTCAGCCTTACGGCCATCCTTCTGGCGACGCGGCGAGGCTTTCGTCCCGTGCGCGCCCTGCAGGAGGGATTGGAGCGGCGGGGCGCCCAGGATCTTTCGCCTTTGCCCGATACGGGGCTTCCGACGGAATTGAAGCCGATTACGGGCGCCGTGAACCAGTTGCTCGACCGCTTGCGTGCCGCCTTCGAAGCGGAACGCGCCTTTGCCGCCAATGCCGCGCATGAATTGCGCACGCCGGTGGCCGGCGCGATCGCACAGGCCCAGCGCCTGAAGTCCGAGACGACCGACGCACGGACGTCGCAACGCGCCACCGAGATCGAAACAACCCTCAAGCGGCTTATGCGCATGTCGGAGAAGCTCATGCAGCTCGCCCGCGCGGAAGGCAGCCGGCTGCAACTCGACACCTCCAACGATCTTCGGCCGGTCTTGCAGCTGATCGTGCAGGACTTCGCCCGCTCGGGAGAGGAGCGGATTGCGCTTTCGATGCCCGGAGCGGCTGTCGAATCGAATCTCGATCCGGATGCGTTCGGTATCCTCTGCCGAAACCTGATCGAGAACGCGTTGCGCCACGGGACCGCCAACCGGCCTGTTGAAGTCGACCTGAGCGCGGACGGAGTGCTTTCGGTTCGAAACGACGGGCCGGCGTTGTCGCCGGACATGACAGAGCGGCTCATGCTGCGATTTGAGCGGGGATCGGGGAACAAGGACGGCAGCGGACTGGGACTCGCCATCGTCAAGGCGATCGCGGACCGTGCCGGAGCGCGTATCTTCGTTGTGTCGCCACTGCAGAATAGCGCGCAAGGGGTCCAGATCTCAGTTGCGCTCGCCCCGGTCGGAAATCCGTAAACGGAGAATGATGATATAACGCACCGCTCTATCCCGCTGAGCTACGAGTGCTTGCGATATGGAGCCAAAGCCCGGCCTTGATGACCGAGGCGGGCGTTTCCATCAACGCGAAATTGCGAGATGGAGTTGCGCTGCCTCCTAAGGCAACGCTCCAGAAAACATAAACGGCATATCTGGTCGTTCGCGCTTTGCGCTGACGAACTAAAGCGGTCGCAGTCTCGCTCTCAGGGCCGGCACGGCGAAATCGAGGAAGACCCGCATTTTCGAGGGGAGCATTCCGCGTGCCGCATGGATCAGATGGACCGGGGCCGGCTCCAACTCAAAGTCCTCCAGAACAATCCGCAGCGCGCCATCGCGCAGCTGTTCCGCGCACTGATAATGAAGCACGCGCGCGGCGCCGACTCCCCGGACGGCAGCCTCGACAACCGCTTCCGCCGTCGAAACCGAAAGGCGCGGCGCGATGTCGACATCGATGACCCGCCCGGTTTCGGCCAGCCGGAAGGGCCAGCTCGCGGCCGGCGACAGGAACTCGAAATTGACGCTCGGCAGCGCTGCTGCATCCTCTGGCCGTACGGGCGTGCCATAGGCCTCGATCAGTTTCGGGCTGGCGCAGACGACCGTCCGCATCGCACCGATATTGGTGGCGATCATGGTGCTGTCCGGCAGCCGGCCGATCCGCGCCGCCATGTCGACATGCTCGTCAAGCAGATGAAGATTGCTGTCCGACAGAACCAGCCGGACATTGATGTCCGGATGGGCTGCGAGGAAATCGATGACGACCGGCAGAATATGCAGCCGGCCGAACAGCACCGGGGCTGTCAGGGTCAGTTCGCCGCGCGGCGACTGGAACTCGCCCGCGGCGATGAGCTCCGCCTCCTCGACATCTTCAAGGATTCGCCGCGCCGAAGCCAGATAGGCCGTACCGGTATCGGTCAGCGCGACCTTGCGCGTCGTGCGGATCAGGAGCTTCGCACCCAGATGCGTCTCGAGCTCGTTGATCTTGCGGCTGACGGTCGCGAGCGGAACGCCCAGCTCGCGGCTGGCTTCCGAGAAACTGCCCCTTTCGGCGACGCTGAGCAGCAGTCGCATGGCGTCGAGCCGATCCATTATTATTCCAATTTTCGAGACATTAATTCCCGATAATAGGCGATTATCTCTCAATTTGGAATGAGCTAATCCTCCTTCGAACGGAACCCGCCTGGTTCCTAAGCTCGAAAGGAGAAACAGCAATGCCGCGTCTGACCATTCCGGCGCGCGACGATGTCCCCGCCGAATCCAAGCCGATACTCGACGCCGTCCAGAGCCAGCTTGGCGTCGTCCCGAACATGTTTCGGCTGATCGCCTCCAGCCCAGCGGCTCTCAAGGGCTACACCGCCAACAACGCCGCGCTCGCCAAGGCGCTGGACGTCAAGACACGCGAGCGTATCGCGCTGGCCGTCGCCCAGGTGAATGGCTGCGATTACTGCCTGTCTGCGCACAACTATCTCGGCTTGAACATGGCGAAGATCTCAAACGAGGAAATCGCGCTCAACCGCATGGGCCGATCAGGCGATCCGAAGGCCGATGCCGCCGTTCGCTTCGCCGTGACTGTCGTTCGCGACCGCGGCCAGGTCGCCACCGCCGATATCGAGGCGGTTCGCAAAGCCGGTTTCTCCGACGGCCAGATCGTTGAGATCATCGCCGTCGCCGCCGAGAACATTTTCACGAACCTGCTCAATGTGGTCGCCGGCACCGAGATCGACTTCCCCGTCGTCCATGCCAGCGAAGCATCCTGACGCGAGAAACGGGCGGGCTTCTCTGACCCGCCCGTCATCGACCCGGAGACACCGCCATGCCCTACGGATTTCTCGACATAGCCACGACTCCCAGCGTCCGCGCCGAGCAGCAAGCCGCGGGAAGCGATCGGGTCTACCAGAACTACAAGACAGACCGCGCCTTCGACAGGTTCACACCCGATGAAGTCGCCTTCATCGCGGCGCGTGACAGCTTTTACATGGCCACCGCCTCGGAAACCGGCTGGCCCTATGTCCAGCACCGCGGTGGTCCCCGGGGGTTCCTGAAGGTCATCGACGAGAAGACACTCGCCTTTGCCGATTATCGCGGCAACCGCCAGTATATCAGCGCCGGCAATCTGGCCGCAGATGCCCGCGCGGCCCTGATCCTCGTCGATTACCCGGCCCGCGCCCGCCTCAAGATCTACACCCATGTCGAAGCGGTCCCGATCGATAGCGACCTCGCCGCGCTCGTCGCGGAGCCGGATTACAAGGCACGGCCCGAGCGCGTCTTCGTTTTGCGCCTCGCCGCGTTCGACTGGAACTGCCCCCTGCACATCACCCCTCGCTACACCGAGACGGAGATCGCCGCGGCGATGGCGCCGCTGCGCGACCGTGTCACCGCACTCGAAGCCGAAAACGAAGAGCTGCGAGCCCGGCTCGCCAACGCACAAGGAAGCTGACCATGGAACCCGAACGCCCTCCGCTGCCGCCTTTCACGCAGGTCGAAGATGCCGAAAGCAAGGTCCGGCTCGCCGAAAACGCCTGGAACAGCCGCGATCCGGAACGCGTCGCGCTCGCCTACACCCCGGACAGCCACTGGCGAAACCGCGCCGAGTTTCTTCAGGGCCGCGACGCCATCGTCGCCTTCCTCGCCCGAAAATGGGACCGCGAGCTCGACTACCGCCTGGTCAAGGAGCTCTGGGGGTTCCGCGAGAACCGTATCGCGGTCCGGTTTGCCTATGAATGGCGCGACGACAGCGGCAGCTGGTTCCGCTCCTACGGCAATGAGTTGTGGGAGTTCGACGAGCGCGGCCTGATGCGCCGCCGCGTCGCCAGCATCAATGACGCGCCGATAAGCGAATCCGAGCGGAAGTTTCGCTGGCCGCTCGGGCCGCGTCCGGAAACTCATCCGGGCCTGAGCGACCTCGGCCTCTAGCGCCACGCAAGCACCACCTCACTTCGCCGACCCGACCGGGCCGGCGTGGACGGCGAGGACCTTCTCGCGGTCACAGGATCGATCGCGCCGAATTCCGGCGGATCGTGCCGACGGCAAGTCGCCGGCGGCTTCACCCAGACGCCCATGTGGCGCAAACCGAAAGGAAGACTGACATGAAAAACCTGAACACCATCATGGCGATTGCCTGTGTCATCGGCACGATCTCCGGCGCTTCTGCCGCATTCGCCGCCGACGAATACAATGTCTCGACCGGCACCACGGTCGACGGCCAGGGCGTTGCGCTCCGCGGCAACGATTCCGTTGCGCTGTTCACGGGCCTGGACGTGACCCCGGGCCACGCCAAATTCACCGTCGTGCATGACAATGTCGCCTATTACTTCTCGTCCAAAGAGACGATGAAGCAGTTCGCGGCCGATCCGGCAGCCTTCATCCCGCAATATGGCGGTTTCTGCGCCTTCGGCGTCGCCAAGGGCCTGAAGCTGGATGGAAGCCCGCGCTTCGCCGACGTTGTCGATGGCAAGCTCTACCTCTTCCTCAACGCCGATGTCTTCGAGGCCTACAAGAAGGACAAGGCCGGCACGATCGCCAAGGCGGAAGCCAACTGGCCGGGCATGGAACACCGCACAGTGGAGGACGTGAACGGCCTTTGATGCTTGATGCGATCCAACCGGTTCGCACCATCCGCATCGACAGATCCTGGAGGCATTCCCCGGCGAAACCCGTCCTCCTTTTCGCCCGCTGCCTCCAGGACCCGGCATCTCTCGCCCGGATGCCGACCCCGAAGCGCTGGTGGCGATTTCCCCCGATCGTCACCAGCGTTTTTTAACGCTCCCTCGCGAGACTGGCACGGTCAGAATTCACGAGAGTGGCGGTTTCCTGCCAGAAACGCCAGTCTGCGAAGCATCAAATTGGGCTGGCCGGCGACCGCGTGGTGGCTGACTTTCGCCCTGACTTTGCTGACATGCATTGCAAATGTCACAACACCAAAGCGGCTCGAACGCAGGGTATGGGGTCCGATAGCAGCCGCCGTGCCGACATGCATTTTCGCGGTCTGGATTGCCAGCTAGATATTGCGAGGTGGCGTTGCGCTGTCTGCGCTTATAGATGAACCCAGCATTAACGTCTTGTTAACCAAACATTCAGGGTTTGCATGTTCGACAGGAACAACACAGCGAGTGGCCGGCAACACCCTGCCTGTCGAATGCAGCTTAAGAGGTTACACATGATCCGCAAACTACTGACCGTTACATCGTTCGCGCTCGTTCTTGCAGCCTGCAGCGACGATGAAGACAAGGCCGCCAAAACTGAAGCCCCAGCCCAGCCGGCGGCGTCGCAGGCCGATACGCAGAAGGCGGAAGAAGCCGCTGCGAAAGCCAAACTCGAAGCCGATGCCAAGGCGGAAGCGGAGCTGAAGGCAAAGGCCGAACGCGAGGCACGGATCAAGCTCGAAGCCGAGGAAAAGGTCCGCGCGGAAATGGAAGCCGAGAAGAAAGCGGCGGAACAAGCCGCGGCCAAGGCAGCCGAGGATGCCGCCGCCGCCGAAGCCAAGGCCAAGCGCGAAAACGAGGCTTTCGAGCAGTTGCAGGCAGAAGAGGAGCTGCGTCTCAAGGCCGAACGAGAGGCCCGCATCAAGCTCGAAGCCGAGGAAAAGATCCGCGCCGAAATGGAAGCCGAGAAGAAAGCAGCCGAACAGGCCGCTGCAGAGGAGTTGGCCCGCCCAAAGACCGAGGCCGAACTGGAAGCCGAGAAGGTTCAGAAAACCATCGAGGATGTCGGAAATGCGGTCAACGCGGTCGGCGAATTGCTGAAGAAATCAAACTGATGTGATCTGGGCTCTCCGATGGAATGAACACAGTTCGCTGACCTCGTTCTCGTCTGCGCGAACTGCCACCGGATGATCCGCCGTCGTCGGCCTTGATTTTTGATGCGACCCAAGGGCGACGGCGCTTAGCCAGATATGCGCTCCGTTTGACTCGAGGCTTTTCTGCGGCGAACGCGGATATGCTCGGCTTTGTCAGGCTGTATGGCGGCCCGCCTCATTCTTCAGCAAGACCGTTGGAACCGAGAGCAATCCGGGGACGATTTCAGAGGCCAGCGCTCTATCCAACCGTGCTACGGGTGCTTGTGACACAAGGCCAAAGCCCGGCCTTGATAGTTGAAGCGGGCGAATGCTCGGTGTCTCGTATTCACAATTAACCCGCCACTGGCTGACCAGCGCTTTCATCGCTGAAACAGCTCGAACTTCCCGGACCTACGGGAAATTTTTCCACCTTTTACAGGCCCCTCGAACGGCTCTCTCCGAGCCGTGTGAACGGGATGTGACAAGCGGGGTTTCCGGTGGCACACAAAATTTGACCGGATAGCAAAAATCCACCAATGTCCGTCTCCCGACGGTCTCGAAACCGTTGTCTACATGGAGGGAGTTCCCATGCATTTACGCAGCAAGAAACTTAAACTCGTCGTTTCGGTCGCAACTTTCGGCCTGCTCGGCCTCACCCAGGCCACCAGCGCGGACACGCTGCGCCTCCTGACATGGGGCGGCTATGCGCCGGAGAATGTCGTCGAGATGTTCGAGAAGGAAACCGGTCACACGGTCGAGGTCACCAAGTCGAACAACGAGGAAATGATCGCCAAGCTGCGCGCCACCGGCGGCGGCGGTTTCGATCTCGCGCAGCCCAGCCAGGACCGCATCGCGGGGCCGCAGGCGGAATTCGGGATCTACAAGCCCATCGACCTGTCGAAGATCGACGCGTCGCAGTTCATCACGTCCATGCTCGAGGCGACCAAGGGCAACACCACGGTTGACGGCGAAGTCTATGGCGTTCCGCATGTCTGGGGCACCAGCGGCCTCGTGCTCGACACGAGCAAGGCAGCCAGCGTGAAGGACTACACCGACCTGTGCAGCGACGATGTCGCCGGCAAGGTGTCCTATCGCCTGAAGCGTCCGACCCTGATCGGTTTCGCCTTCGCCATGGGCCTGGATCCGTTCGCCGCCTATGGCGACGAGGCGGCCTATACGGAGCTGATGGAAAAGGTCGAGGCGAAACTCATCGAGTGCAAGCCCAATGTCAAAACCTACTGGGGCGGCGGCGATGAACTGATGAACCTCGTGCGCTCGGGCGAAGTCGTCGCATCGATGGCGTGGGACACGGGTGGCTGGAAGCTGAATTCCGACAATCCCGACATCACCTTCGTCGCACCCGCATCCGGCGCGCTTGGCTGGATCGACACATTCGTGCTGCCGGCCAAGGGCAAGGCGGACGATGCGGCCTATGCATGGATCAATTTCGTGATGCAGCCGAAGGTCGCGGCGATGATTACCGACGCCGCGGGCAACTTCACGGCCTCCAAGGGCGCCGACGAGTTTGTCGCGGCCGATCTCAAGGCGCGCTATCAGGCGAGCTTCCCGCCGGAAGCAGTCGACAACATCAAGTGGTATCCGCCGGTTCCCGCCGGTCTGGAAGCCATCGAGGGTGGCGTTCTCGACCGCGTGAAAGCAGCCAACTGACGATCTGAAACAAGCGGCATCCGCCTCCGGGCGGGTGCCGCCCACATTACGAACAGAACGCGATGACCCCCGACCTTGAATGCATCGACCTGACGAAGCGCTTCGGTGATACGACTGCCGTCAAGGAGGTTTCGTTTTCCGTTCCGCCGGGGTCGTTCTTCTCGATCCTCGGGCCGTCCGGCTGCGGCAAGACGACGATCATGCGCATGATCGCCGGCTTCCTGCAGCCGACAAGCGGCGACATCCTGATCAAGGGCAAATCAGTACTCGACGTGGCGCCGAACAAGCGGCCCGTGAACATGGTGTTTCAGCACCTCGCCCTTTTTCCGATGATGAACGTGGCCGACAATATCGGCTACGGGCTGCGGCGTGCCGGCCTGCCAAAGGCCGAGATCACGCGCAAGGTCGGCGAGGTTCTCGACCGCATCGGCCTGCCCGGTATCGGCCATAGGCGCGTTGACGAATTATCCGGGGGGCAGAAGCAACGCGTGGCGATCGCTCGGTGCATGGTTCTCGAACCAGATGTCCTTCTGCTCGACGAACCGCTCGGCGCGCTCGATCTCAAGCTGCGCGAACGTATGAAAATCGAATTGAAGGCGCTGCAGGCCGATTTCGACACGACGTTCGTCTACATCACCCATGACCAGTCCGAAGCCCTGGTGATGTCGGACCAGATCGCCGTGATGAACAATGGCCGTTTCGAACAGATGGGCACTGCACGCGATCTCTATTACCGACCCCAAACGCCATTCGTGGCGGGCTTTGTCGGCGACAGCAACCGGTGGAGCGGCCGGGTCGAGCGCGCCGAGGGCGATACGCTCGAACTGCGCACGGAAAACGGCCTGCTCATTCGCGGTCAGGCACACGGTCGCGCACTCGCGCCGGGATCGTCGGCGGAGATCTTCGTGCGTCCCGAGGCCGTTCGCCTTTCTCGAAACGAGGGCGACCTGAGCGCCTTCGACAACCGCATGTCATGCCGGGTGACGAGCCTTCTCTTCAACGCGGCGGCGAGCCGGGTGCTCGTGCGCGACGCCGAAAGCGACGGCGAGATCGAGGTCTCGCTTCCCCAGTCGGGGGAGTTCGACGGCCTCTCGCGCGGCGACGAAGTGCATATCGGCTGGTCGGGCGATCAGGCCAACTGCTTTCCGGCGGGGGCCGGTTGAATGCGCGAGGGAACGCGTATCGGCTTCATCCTGCTCGTCACGCCGCTCTTGCTGTGGCTTACGCTGCTGATCGTCATTCCGCATATCGACATGCTGCTGATATCGCTGCGCGAACGGGTCGGTGTCGGCGAGTACCAGTTCAGCGCAGCCAACTACCTGACATTCCTGCAGGAGCCGCTTTATCTCTGGACGTTCCTGCGCACCGCCGTGATGTCGGTCACGGCGACGCTGATCACGCTGCTCGTCGCGTTTCCGGTCGCCTACTACATCGCCAAGATGGCCAAGGGGCGGGTTAAATCTTTGCTCTTCCTGCTGTGCCTGGTGCCGTTCTGGGTATCAGAGCTCGTTCGCACTTTCGGCTGGATGATCCTGTTGCGCGAAACCGGGATCGTTTCCAGCCTTCTGCAATATCTCGGGCTCGTCGATGGGCCGGTCGAAATGCTCTACAACGACGCCGCCATCATGACCGGCCTCGTCTACACGTCGATGCTGTTCATGGTGGTGCCGCTGATCACGACCCTCGGCAGCCTCGACGACGCGGTGATCGAGGCCGGCTACGACCTTGGCGGCAGCGGTCCGTCCATCCTGCGCGAAATCATCATTCCGCACGCGATGCCGGGGATCGTTTCCGGATGCATCGTCGTGTTCATGCTGAGCCTCGGCAATTACCTGACGCCGACCATGCTGGGCGGCAAGGACAGCCTGTGGTTCACCGAGCTGATCTATTCGCAGTTCATCGTCCGGTTCAACTGGGAGCTGGGCGCGGCGTTCGGGTTCGTGCTGCTGTTCCTGTCCTCCTTCATCGTCTGGGCGATGCTGCGTCTGACCGGGCAGACGCTCGAAAAGACGATGGGCTAGGGGAGGCGCGGCGATGATCCCGACCATACCGCAATCGCGTCCGTTCCGGTTCGCCTATTCGGCCTATGTAATCCTGTTCTTCCTCTATCTGGCCCTGCCGCTTCTGGTCGTGACGGTTTTCGCCTTCAACGACAGCCAGTTTCCTTCGCTTCCCTGGGAAGGGTTTACCTGGAACTGGTTCTTCGGCGATTCCGCGCCGATGATCGGCGTCTTCCACGAACGTCCGATCCTGCGCGCCATTGGGACGTCGGCCTTCATCGGCGCGGCGGTTTCGCTTCTGGCCGTCGCGGTCGGCGTGTCGAACGCCTTCCTCTTCACGCGCCACAAGTTCCGCGGACGCGGCCTGCTCTATGTGCTGATGCTGCTGCCGCTCGTCATTCCCGGGATCGTGCTCGGCATTTCGATCCTCGTCTTTTCCAGCACGGTCGCGAACAGCGTCTGGGACAGCATGAAATGGGACCTCGAGGTGCTGCGCCCCGGGCTCACTCTCGTCATTCTCGGCCAGTTCTCTTTCATCGCGACCATCGCGACGCTCGTCATTTCCGCGCGGCTTCAGAAGTTCGACCAGACTCTGGAAGAGGCGGCGCTCAATCTCGGCGCGACCCGCCTGACGGCGGTGCGCACGATCACGATCCCCTATCTCGCTCCCGCGATGGTCGGCGCCTTCGTGGTCGCGTTCCTCATGAGCTTCGAGAACTTCAACACCACGCTGATGCTGGTCGGCTCCGATGCGCCCCTTACGATCGCCATGTTCGACCGGCTGAAGGAAGGCTCGACGCCGTTGCTGAATGCCGTTTCGCTTCTGCTCATGCTGGGGTCGTCGTGCCTGGCGTTGATCATGATCGCGTTCCAGCGGCGGGATTGACCACTATCCTGAGCGCAGTCGCCGGCACGCGGGTCCGCTGAGAAGACCTCCCGGACCCGGCTTTCTTCAGACGATGCCCCGGAAGGCTTCGGTCAGATCCGGCGACGACTCCTCGTCGGTTTCGAGATCCAGCCGCGTGAGGACATGCGCCAAATGCTCCCGCATCGATTTCGCAGCCGCATCGCCATCACGCGCCGCAAAGGCGTCGAGGAGATTGCTATGATCCTCGTTCACGCACATCACCTCGCCGACACGCTGATACAGGTAGATCGCGAGGAACGAACGATCGACGAGCTCTTCGATATATTTCCTGGCGATTGCATTGCTGGAACATGAAGCGATGGCGGTGTGGAAAAGGCCCGCCAGCCGCGTTGCCTCGATCCGGTCGCCTGCATCGCGTGCCGCCTGCTCCTTTTGAAGGTGGCCCTTCAGCATGGCGTCCTGCTCGTCGGTGAGATTTCTCGCGACCTCGGCGGCCAGTTCCGGTTCGAGCCAGCTCCTGACCGAGAACAGCTCCAGCACCTCGCTCGCCGACGGCTCCGAAATCTGCGCCGTCTTGTTCGGCTCCATCTGGACCAGCCCCCGCTGGCGCAAATTGGCCAGTGCGGACCGGACCTGAGCACGGCTTACGCCGAATACCTGCGACAGGCCCTCTTCAGGCAGCTTGGTGCCCGGCGCGAGGCGCTGACGGGATATCGCTTCGAGAATGCCCCCATAGACCGCATTGGCGCCGTCGCGGCCCGCATTCGCAGATTTCCTGATTTTAAGGTCACTCATGGCCTCTCCCGATGCTCGCCAATCGAAGGCGCTTGCATTGTTTACAATCCTATTGAATTATTGTGCAACATTCATCCAAGGATTGTCTCATTCATGTCTCAAACGCCGTTGCGCGTCTTTGTCACGCCACCGTCCGGCCATCGCGCCATCCCGGACAAAGCCGAACTGGATCTTGGCTTCAATATCGAAATGACGGTCATTCCGACCGAAGAGTTGTATCACACGGCTTTGTCCGACCCCGGCTCATTCGATCTCATACAAGCCGAGTTCTGGATGATCAACGATCTTCGCCTTACAGGCACGATACAGCCGGTTCGGGCGAGCGAGGTGGAACGCTACGATGAAATATCTCCGCTGTTCCTGGCCGGTGAGATCGATGGCGAGCCGGTTTGCGAACGCGGCGTGGCACCCCATACGGTGATCTTTGCCGATAAAAGCCGCGACTGGCTGAACGCGGTCCCGACGATCTGCAATTCGGACTCACTTGGCTGGCGTGACGACCGCACAGACCGGACAGTCACGAGTTGGGGCGACCTTCTCGATCCGGCGCTTGCCGGAAAAGTCGCGCTCGCCGACGTTCCCGCAGTCTCCTACATCGAACTTTCGCTCGCCGCCGAAGCACGAGGCCTTTGCCGATATGCCGACATCGGCAACCAGACCCGAAAAGAAATCGACCGGACCTACGAGATTCTCGAGGAATACGCGCTCAACGGGCAATTCGACAGCCTTTGGCCGAGTTTCGAGCAATCGATCGAGCGAATGACGGAAGGGCCGGTCGCGGTTCAGTCGCTTTGGCCGCCGGCGGTTACCGCGCTCAGGAAGTCGGGGATTCCGGTGCGCTACAACCCGATGCGGGAGGGCGGACGGGCATGGGCCGGAGGATTGGCCGTCTCGTCTCGATGCAGCAAGACGGATCGCCGAAATGCTCTCGCCTATACCAACTGGTATCTGTCGGGATGGGCGGGCGCCTATCTGATGCGCCAGGGCTATTCCTGCTCAACGCCGGAGGCGGCGCGCGCCTATCTGACCGAAGCCGAATGGGACTACTGGCAGTTGGGCAAGGCTTCGCGCGCGACCGTGAACGCCCCCGATGGCGCGAAAATCGGCCAGACAGGGGAAGCGCGTGACGGCGGATCCTTCTCCCGACGCATGTCCCATATCGCCTGCTGGAACAGCCGGATGGACGAGGATGCCCATCTTCGCGCCAGATGGCGCAAATTTGCCCGGATAGCGCGCGCCAGCGCAGTCGCAAAAGCGGCAGATTCTCAAAATCTGCACAAATAGTAGGCATATTGTTAATCTGATTAAATAATGTTTGCAAACAATGATTGTTTACAATATTGATCTGTATCATCGACAATCCAAATGGAGACCAGAGACGATGCAGTCGATCAAAACAATCTCAGCCATATCCCTCGCCGCTCTTATGGCGCTAACCGTGAGCACGCAGGCGCAGGAGAAATTCCGTGTCGGTGCTGATGTCGGCTTCGCGCCACATGTCATGGCCAAGCCTGATGGCGGGGTAGAGGGCTTCAACGTGGACCTGATTGAGGCGGTTGCCGAAAAAATGGGGGCGACCGTGGAAATCGTGAACGTTCCCTATTCCGGCATTTTCGCGGACATGGATGCCGGCAATATCGACTTCATCATCGCGCCGACCACCGCCAATGCGGACCGCGCATCGAAAGTGTTGCTCAGCGAGGGCTATCTCAACAATGATTACCGCTTCATCGTGAAGGCGGGCGGCGCGAAGATCGAGAAGATGGAGGACCTCAAGGGTCTGAAAATCGCGGTCAACCGCGGCAACTCGAACGACGTCTGGCTGAGTGAACGCCAGGACCAGTACGGTTACGAGATCGTCCGGTTCGGCTCCAACCCCGACGCGCTTCAGGCGGTGATCTCCGGCCAGGCCGATGCCAATCTGTCCGGCGCCACGGTCGCCACCTATCTGACGAAGGCAACACCCGCGCTGGAAGGCAGCTATGTCGTCAAGACCGGCTTCACCTATTTCCACCCCTTCAAAAAGGGCGACGAGGCACTGCGCGACCGTTTCGAGGCGGCGCTGGAATGCGTGAAACTGGAGGGCACCGTCGCGGCAATCTATGAAAAATGGTTCGGTGAACCGGCTCGTCCTGACGAAGCCGCGTACCGCGTTGTCTATGGCTATGGCGAACCCGGCCTCGAAGGCTATGATCCGACTGCGCACATGCCGAATTGCGGCGACTAGCCGAACACGGGGCGAATAATGCTCAGAGCCCACGCAATCTGGAAATCTTTCGACGGGATCGACGTCCTCAAGGGCGTCGATCTCCATGTGCAGGAAAGGGAGTGCGTTTGCATTCTCGGTCCGTCGGGCTCGGGCAAGAGCACGATGCTGCGCTGTCTGAACAGACTGGAGGAGCCGGACTCGGGCGAAATCTATCTCGACGGACAGAAAGTTTCCGGACCATCCGTCGATCTCAACGGCCTGCGCCAGCAACTCGGCATGGTGTTCCAGTCGTTCAATCTCTATCCACACCTCAACGCTCTCGGGAACGTCACGCTCGCCCTTCGCAAGGTGAAGAAGCTGGCCCGGCCCGAGGCCGACGAGATCGCCATCAAGGCGCTCGATACCGTCGGACTGCGCCACAAGGCCGACGCCATGCCGGCGACACTTTCGGGCGGCCAGCAGCAGCGCGTGGCCATCGCCCGCGCCATCGCGCTCAATCCGAAGGTGATGCTGTTCGACGAACCGACCAGCGCACTCGATCCGGAACTGGTCGGCAGCGTGATCTCGACGATGCGCGACCTGCGCACCGAGGGCATGACGATGGTGGTGGTCACGCATGAATTGCGGTTCGCCCGCGAGGCCGCCGACAAGGTGGTGTTCATGGCGGACGGCGTCGAGGTGGCCAAGGGGCCCCCGCCGGAGATATTCGACGCTCCGCCACATCCACGCCTCGCCGAGTTCCTGCAGCAGGTATCCTGATTATGGATCGCATCCTCGCCCAGTTTTTTAACGCCGAGGTTGCCGCACAGTATCTGCCGTCGATGGCCAGCGGCTTTGCCGTCACGCTCGGTCTTGCCGCGCTGATCGTCGTCACCGGCCTCTCCGGCGGGCTCGCGCTCGCGGTCGCGCGGACGTTCCAGCTGCGCGCCGTCACGTTCGCCATCGTGGCCTATGCGGACATCCTGCGTTGCCTGCCGCCGCTTACCTTGATGTTCATGTTCTATTTTGCCTTCCCGCTTGCCGGAATCTCGATGTCCGGCATGACAGCGGCATGGCTTGCGCTGAGCCTCGTTCTCGCGGCGTTCTCCGAAGAGATTTTTTGGACAGCGTTTCTGTCGATCAACAAGGGCCAGTGGGAAGCGGCGCGGTCGACCGGCTTGTCGTTCGGCCAGACCATTTCCCATGTCATCCTGCCCCAGGCGATGCGGGTGGCCATTCCGTCGCTTACCAATCGCACCATCGCCATCACCAAGGGCGTGGCGCTCGCCTCGGCGGTTGCCGTTCCCGAAATGCTCGGCGAGGCGATCGCGGCGACGTCCTATTCGTCCAACTCCACGCCGCTGCTGATGGCGGCTGCGGGTTACATGATCATCTTTCTGCCGCTCGCGATTTTCAGCCGCCGGCTCGAGACACGGTTTCGGTGGAACTGACCATGGATGATTTCCTTCAGAATTTCGTGAACTGGCAGATCGTCGAGCGCTACTGGCCCTATCTGCTGCGCGGGCTCGGGCAGACCGCGATGCTCTCGGCCATCGCAATTCCCGTCGGCATCTTCGCGGGGCTCGCGATCGCGCTCATGGCGACATCGAAGAGCCGACTGCTGCGCGGGCTCACGGTCGTCTATGTCGACTTCTTCCGCGCCTTCCCACCCCTCGTCCTGCTCATTCTCATCAATGCCGGCCTGCCGCATTTCGGTCTGCGGCTGCCGCCGCTCGGCTCCATCATCGTCGCGCTTTTGCTGAACTCGTCTTCCTATTACGGAGAGATTTTCCGGGCGGGCCTGCTATCCGTGCCGCGCGGCCTCGAGGAAGCTGCCCGCGCCACCGGCTTGAGCACATTGCAGGCTGCAATGCATGTGCGCGTTCCCATCGCCACACGCAACGTGCTGCCTGACCTTTTGTCCAACACGCTGGAACTGGTGAAGCTGACCTCCATCGCCGCCGTGGTCACCTTCGTTGAACTCACCCAGGCCGCCCGTGTCGTCCAGGGACTGACCTTCAACGCCACCCCGATCGTCATCGCCGCGCTGCTCTATTTCATCGTGCTCTGGCCGCTCGCCCGCCTCGTCAGTCGCCTCGAGACTCGCTCCTTGTCCGCGAGGCGGTAGATCATCGCGCGCGAGCGGCCGGTCCGCACAGACGCCCGTTCGTCAGTCCTGGCTTCGCTTGACTGGCGTGCCGTCTCGCCCGACACTGCAGGAAGGCTTGAAGCCGACGCCTGCGGATGTCCGCAAAGCGATCCTGCAATCCGGAGCGAACAATGAACGCAGTCCTGGACGAGTGCCGCGATCTGGAGGAAGTCCGTTTCGAGCCCGGCGAGCCGCTCATTCGGGAGGGCGCGACCGCGGATCGCATGTTCGTCCTCATCGAAGGCGAAGTGGCGGTCTCCAAGGGAAGCGTCCAGGTCGCCGTCGACCGGAAACCGGGCTCGCTCTTCGGCGAGATGTCGGCACTGCTCGAAACGAGCTACTCGGCCTCGGTCATCGCGACCACGCCCGTTCGCGCCTACCTTGTCGAAAATCCGATCGAATTCATGACACGCCGTCCGGGTCTGGCGATCCATGCCGCCCGGCTACTCGCGCAGCGCCTGCATGACGCGACAACCTATCTCGCCGACCTGAAGGTGCAGTTCGACGACAGGAAAGACCATTTCGGTATGGTCGACCAGGTTCTCGGCGCGCTGATGAACCAGCAACGCAAGGTCGCCTCCAACCGCGAGACGCGGTCCGACGATCCTAGATTGTAATCCAGCCGGGCAGTTCCATCAGCCGGGCCGGTTCAGGTAACGGCTCGGCCAGCGATTGCGCCTGACCACCCATCATGGACAGCCAGACCGCTTCCTTGCGATCGAGATTGAAAGCGATGATGGTCGGCCGTTCGCCCGGCTGCTGACCGGTGTTGAACACCCATGTCTCGCCGACACGATCGACCCATGACCCGTCGGGTATGAAGGGCGACTGATGGACATGGCCGCCAAGCACAAGGTCGGGATGGAACCGCTCGATCCAGCCAACCAGATCCGGGTCTCCGAAATGGCGCTGACCGCCCCAACTGACCCGCTTGTCGGCCGGCGGCGCATGATAGACCCAGACCCAGTGGTCATGGGCCAGTTCCGCATCCGCCTCGAGTTGCGACAGGACCTGCTTCTTCGTCTGTTCGCCGTCCCACCACGGGAAGGACGAGAACCGGACGCCGGAAATCGTGACGGATTCGCCGTCCGAGACGACTCCCAGATCGCCGAGGTCGAGCATCCAGTCCGCGACGCGTTCGCCGTCTTCGCGTTCTCCGTCGAGATCGTGATTGCCTGAACAGACGATGATCCGTGTCTTCTCGCCAAGACTGCGCAGATAGGTCCTTAATACGACGATCTGTGCACGGCGATCGACCATCGACGACACTTCGAGCAGGTCGCCGGCGATGACCACCGCTTCGTAATGCGGGGCCACTTCGAGAAGCCAGTCATACTGCTTCAGCGCGTAGTGGATATCGGCAACGACCAGAAACTGCATGAGCGCCCCGTAACTCGCAAGGAGCCTCGATTGCTAACAGATTGTGCGGCCGGCGGCCACTTCTTCAGCCATCAAGGGTGCCGCGACGTCATTTATGCTGTGCATCGCGCGCGTTGTCCGAAACGGTCAATCCGATGCGATGCAGTGCAGGTGCCGTTTGGTGACCTGATCGGCCGCAAATACTCTTCACCCGTGAAAATCGGTCAGGCCGGTTCGCGCATGTCCCGGCAGTTCTTGTCGCTGAATTCGACCGCTGGCAGAGAAGGCCGACCGAGAATCATGTCCGACGCCTTTTCGGCGATCATGATCGTGGGCGCGTTGGTGTTGGAGGAGTTGATCGCGGGCATGATCGAGGCATCGCAGATCCTGAGTCCCGCAAGCCCGTGAACCTTCAGGTCCGGATCCACCACGGCTATCGCGCCATGCCCCATCCTGCATGTCCCGACCGGATGATGGTCGGTCTTGGCGATGCTCATCGCGTAGTCGAGGATTTCCTGCTCGCTTGCGCCGGCACCCGGCAAGGCTTCGTGGCGAACGAAGCCCTCGAGAGCGGGCTGGCTCATGAGCTCGCGCGCGATTTCAAGCCCGCGCAATCCCATTTCTCGATCGTGCGGATCGTCCCAGAAGTTCGGGTCGATCAGCGGCGCATCCGCGGGATCGGCGGAGGCCAGCCGCACCGTGCCCCGTGAGCGCGGGCGGAGATAGGTGGAGTTCAGGGTCACGCCGGCGCCTTCGATCTTCACGATGCCCGTCTCGATTCCCGAACCCTGGCCGAGATGAAACTGCAGGTCGGGCGCCTCCGCGTCCCGATCGCCATACCAGAACGCACCCGTCTCGAAGAGCGAGGCGGTCACCGGGCCCGTGCGGGTCAGGATGTATTGCAAACCGGCGAGCGCCGCCCGGTCCGGCCTGTCGACGCCGTCATAGGTATGCCGCCCCGTGCATTCGGAGATCGTGCAAAGATCGACATGATCCTGAAGGTTCGAGCCGACGCCGGGCAGATCATGGACGACATCGATTCCGGTTTCGCGCAGGTGGTCGGCGGGTCCGATTCCCGACAGCATCAGCAAACGCGGCGAACCGATCGCGCCGGCGGTCAGCACCACTTCCCTAGACGCGGTGTAGTGAACGGTTGCGCCACGCGCCGCGACCTCGATCCCGGTGACCCGGCCGCTCTCCACCATGATGCGACGAACTTCCGTTCCAGCGAGCACCGTGAGGTTGCTACGGTTTTCTGCCGGTTTGAGGAAGGCGCGCGCGGCGGAAGACCGGCGCGCATCGCGCTGGGTCAGCTGGTAGTAACCGCAGCCCTCCTGATCCCGACCGTTGAAATCGGGATTGTAGGACATACCCCACTCCTGTGCGGCACGAATGAAGGCGTCGCAGATCGGCAATGCGCCGCGGGGCATCGAAACGCCGAGCGGCCCGTCCGCGCCGTGATAGTCATTCAGGAACCGCTCGTTGCCTTCCGCGCGCTTGAAATAGGGTAGAACCTCGCGGTAGCTCCAGCCATCGCAGCCGTGATCCTGCGCCCAGGCGTCGTAGTCGCGGCGGTTTCCACGCGTGTAGATCTGCGCATTGATGGAGGACCCGCCGCCAATCACCTTGGCCTGCGTATACCAGAGCGAGCGACCGCCAAGACCCTTCTGCGGGATCGTCGACCAGCCCCAAGACGCAATGCCCTTGGTCATCAACGCAAAGCCGGCGGGCATATGGAAGAGCGGGTTGCGATCCCTTCCCCCTGCTTCCACGAGCAGAACCTTGATTGCCGGATCCTCGCTGAGACGCGCGGCAAGGACACATCCCGATGAGCCACCGCCGGCAATGATGTAGTCGAACTCTCTCCCGGACATCCGAACCCTCCGCCGCCGCACGAATTGTAACCATTCGGTTACTTGAAAGGGTTTCACATATGGCTCGAAATTGTCAAGCGATCCGGCGACCGACCCGGCGCGGGCAAGTCTTTCCGGCTATCTGGACAAGGCGGCCGCCGTCCGGCGCGTCAAGCTTGCGCGGCCCCGGTGGTTATCTCGTCGGTGACCGGGCCGCGAAGCATCGCTTCAAGGCGCGCCAGAGCGGTCACGGCCGCGCGGCCGTCGATAACGCGGTGATCGAAGGTCAGACGCAGCTCGATGCAGCCATCCTCGTCGAAAATGCCATAGGTCAGGATGACCGGCATCGGTGCAAGAATGCGCTTGCTGATGCCGCCTTCGCTCATCAGCGAAGTGATCAGGAACGTCCCGAAATAATTGGCGCGCTGACGGGCAAGATTGAGACCGAGCCACCAGATCATGCGACGCAGCGGTCGCGGCAGGCGCGAAATGCGCAGCATGCGATCAAAGCCGCGGATCTCGTTGACCGGCGCTTGCGCCAGCTTCTTCACGCGCCGGGTGATATCCATGACGTCGAGCGTCTCCGGCGCCCTCATCACGCCGGTCAGCAGCGTGTCCTCGCCTTCGTACTCGCGTTCCAGGACGAGCGAGGCCACGGGGCGCTCATATTCGAAGAACATCGGCCACGGGAGTTTCACATAAGCGCGGCGCAGGCGCGGATCCTCGGCGCAAACCATCGCGAAGGCTTTGATGAAGACCGCCGCCCAAGCGGGTCGCTCGGAGGCCGCGGCGCGTGCCGCGACGAGTTCCGGAACGCAGACCCGCCGTTCCACTGTCACGAGCGGCAGATCGCGCGAGAACCACATGTAATCGGAAACCAGGCGCCGCGCAGGGGAAAGATTCACATAGCGGCCACGCATCGATCTCTCCGGTTCGGTCAAAAGCCCGGCATTCGCCGGCCGGCCATGGTCAGGATTGCAGCCGCCGGATCAGACGGAGAGCGAGGCTTCCCGGTAGCACCCTCATGACGGAAACGACAAGCCTGGTCGTCGTATCCGGCACGACGATGGAGCGACCGGCCCGAAATGCCCGCCACCCGGCGCGGGCGGCCTGCTCAGGCGTGATTCGCGGGAGCAACTTGCGCATGCGGGTCGGGCGCAAGCCAGACAGTCCCAGGAAAGGCGTCGTGACGAATCCCGGCGCGAGGCATGTCACCGTCACGCCGGCCTGCCGCGTCTCCGCATGCAGCGCCAGCGACAGGGACCGGATATAGGCTTTCGACGCGTAATAGACGGCCATGTTCGGGCCCGGAAAGAAGCCGGAGATCGACCCGACGAGAAGAAGACCGCCGCTGCGCCTTTTCACCATGCCGGGCAGGAAGCGCAGTGCAAGGTCGGTCAGCGCGCGGATATTGATATCGACCGTGGCGAGCTGATCTGCGCGATCGGTCTCCCATGCCGGGCCGACGAAACCGATGCCGGCCGCCTCGATCAGCACGTCGCAGTGCCAGCCGCGTTCTGCGAGCGCGGCCTCGATCCGGTCGCCCGCATCGCTGTCGGCGAGATCGGCAGACAACCACGCGACGGAATCGCAGAGAGGTTCGAGTTCCGCCGCCAATTCCGTCAGCAAATCGGAAGACCGCGCGACGAGAAGGATCGCGCCATGCTCGCTCGCGGCGAGCCGGGCAAGTTCTTTGCCGATGCCGGACGACGCCCCGGTAACGACGGCGGCAGGTTGCGAAGCCGTTGAGGGCGACGTTGACGGAGTTGAGGACATGTAACTATGAGACTGTGTCGGCGCGTCGACGTTGAAGCTGGTGGCGAATTGGTTCCAATCGACCTTACGGGGAAAATAGCAGTTGTGACAGGCGGGGCAAGCGGTATCGGGCTGGCCGCGGCGCAGCTGATGCGCGCCTGTGGCGCACGGGTTGCCGTGCTCGACCGCGCGACGCTCGATCCGTCGCAGCAGGGCCTCGAATACCAACCGGTCGATGTCACCGACCGCGCTTCGATCGAAACCGCCTTCGCGCAGGTCGAGGACGATCTTGGCGCAGTCGATGTGCTGGTGAATTCCGCCGGCGTTCTGGAGCGGCCGCTTCCAGTTGCCCAGGCGCGCGACAAGGAATGGGACAAGGTCATCTCCACCAATCTGCGCGGCACCTATCTGTGCTGCCGCCATGCCGGCCTGCGCATGGCCGAGCGCGGACACGGCGCGATCGTCAATGTCTCATCGGTGACCGGGCTGAGAGCAAGTCCACTGCGCGCCTATGGCCCTTCCAAGGCGGCCGTCATCAACCTGACCGAAGGCCTCGCAGCGGAATGGGCGCGGAACGGCGTGCGGGTCAACGCCGTCGCGCCGGGCTTCACGCGGACGCCCGCCACCGATATCGCTTTTGCCGTGGGCTATGGTTCCGCGGATGGGTTCGCCGCGACAAGTGCCACCGGGCGGCTGGTCGAACCGCAGGAAGTCGCCAACGCCATCGCGTTCCTCGCCTCGGACCTGGCATCAGCGATCACCGGCGTCACATTGCCGGTCGATTGCGGCTATCTCGTCGCCGGCGCATGGGACCCTTATGGCGGCCCGCCGAACGCCGGTTAGGCACCCTCGCCAATCGATTGTGACAAGCGCCGGAACCTGAATGGACAGCGCCGGGCGATTGCATTAACTGGACCGGGGCGATTTTCCGATGACCGGATTTGCAAGAACCATGTTCATTCGATTGACGTTGACGGCGATGATTGCCGCCACAGCCATTTCGGCCCGGGCGGACGAGAACGAAGCAGTGCGTTTCGCCATTTTTCACGGTTACACGTCTGCGATAGAAGAAGCGTGCCCGTCCTATTTCGTCTATCTCAACGCCACGCTCGGAAGTCATCTGAGCCCCGGCGATCGCGCGGCCGCCATGGCGATCGCGCCGGAATGGCAAAAGGAAATGCGGCGCAATGTGAAGGCGCTCGGTTGCGACGCCGCCGCACGCGACGCTCTCGCCTTTACCGATCTGAGCTTCACGCAGGTCTGGGAACACAAGCAATAGGGCAACGGCCCCGGCACACACGATCCCGTCAACGAGTCCTGACCGGAATGCGTCGATTCGATCCCGCTGCCGGAAACCGGCTGTTCACGAAACCATGCGACAATCGCCCGATCTCGAACAATTGCGTGAGGTCAGGCATGATTTCAAATCCTGACATGGCAATGTTTCTGTTTCTCGCCCTGATCGGCTCGGCCGGCGCCTATTTCGTGGGCTTCGCCATGAATGGCGTTCTGGAAGATGATGGTTTCGGCGTCTTCCTGAACACGCTGATCCTGATTGCCGGCGGCTTTCTCGGTTTTCATGCGACGCGTTACGTCCATCTTCCCATCCCGACCACGTCGATGCAGGCGATGCTGGTGGTCAGCGGCGCCTTTCTCAGCCTCGCACTGCTGGCGATCATGAAGAACGTCGCGCGCAAGACGGGATTCTGACGGCCGCGCGAAAGAAGCGTTAGACAAACCGAACACCCGGCAATAGCGTCGCGCGCATGCACGCCTCGCCCGTCCTCGACAGCTCCTATTCCTGGAAGCGCCTCGCCGTCACGCTGCTGATCGCCACGATCGGCAATGTCGGCATGTGGTCCATCGTCGTGGTCATGCCGGAAGTGCAGGCGGAGTTCGCGATCGACAGGGCATCGGCCTCGATGCCTTACACGCTCACCATGGTGGGCTTTGCGTTCGGCAGCCTCGTTCTCGGCAGGGCGGTCGACCGCTTCGGCATCACGCTGACGCTCATCGGATCCGCGCTGACGCTGGGCGCAGGCTACACCCTGGCGGCGGCGAGCCCGTCGATCCAGTTGCTGTCGGCGGCGCAGATGCTGATCGGGCTTGGAACGGCTGCCGGCTTCGGGCCGCTGATCGCCGATATCTCACACTGGTTCCGCCGCCGGCGCGGTATCGCGGTCGCCATCGCGGCTAGCGGCAACTACCTTTCCGGCGTCGTCTGGCCGGTCCTGCTTCGCTCGCTCCCGCACGAGGCGGGCTGGCGCACATCCTATGTCACCCTCGCCATCGCGATCGTCGTCACGCTCATTCCGCTCGCGCTGCTGTTGCGGCGCAGAAGCCCGGTCGCTTCCGTCAGCCGGGACGGCATCGCAGCAGCACCGGAAGTCCTGCAAACGGCGCCTTTTTCACCGCGTACGCTGCAATGGATGCTGGGTCTTGCCGGAATCGGCTGCTGTGTCGCGATGTCGATGCCGCAGGTGCACCTCGTTTCGCTGTGCGTCGATCTCGGCTACGGGCCGGTCGCCGGGGCGGAGATGCTGTCGCTGATGCTGATGGGCGGTGTCGTGTCGAGGCTGGTGTCCGGCCTTGTGGCAGACAAGCTCGGCGGCGTGCGCACATTGCTGATCGGCTCGACGCTGCAATGTATCGGCCTGTTCCTCTATCTGCCCTATGACGGGCTGGTCTCGCTCTATGTCGTCAGCCTGATCTTCGGTCTTTCGCAAGGTGGCATCGTACCGAGCTATGCGCTCATCGTGCGCGACTACCTGCCGGCGAAGGAAGCCGGCGCGCGCGTCGGGTTCGTCATCATGGCGACGATCTTCGGGATGGCGCTCGGCGGCTGGATGTCGGGATGGATCTACGATCTGACCGGAAGCTACCAGGCGGCGTTCCTGAACGGGATCGCCTTCAACCTGCTCAACATCGCGATCATCGGAACCATTTTCCTGCGCTCGCGAGGCACGACGCCGCTGGCGGCATAAAAAGCGGCGGCCGAAGCCGCCGCCTTTCCCTCCCTATTCCGCTGCATCCATCGCCAATTCGCCCGATTCGATCTGCTCGCGCTCGATCGATTCGAACAGGGCGCGGAAATTGCCCTCGCCGAAGCCGTTGTCGCCCTTGCGCTGGATGAACTCGAAGAAGATCGGGCCGATCACGGTCTTGGAGAAGATCTGCAACAGTATCTTCGTCTCGCCGCCACCGACGACGCCTTCGCCATCGATCAGGATGCCGTGGGTCTTCATCCGCTCGACCGGCTCTTCATGTCCGTGAACGCGGTCGTGGCTCATCGCGTAATAGGTCTCGGGCGGGCCGGGCATGAAGGCGAGACCGTTTTCGGCCAGCGCGTCGGTCGCGTCGTAGATGTGCTCCGTGCCGACCGCGATGTGCTGGATGCCTTCGCCGCGATATTTCTTCAGGTAGCTCTCGATCTGCGACTTGTCGTCCGTCGATTCGTTGAGCGGAATGCGAATCTTGCCGCAGGGCGAGGTGATTGCCCGGCTGACGAGACCGGTCAGCTTGCCCTCGATATCGAAGAAGTGGATCTGCTCGAAGCCGAAAAGCTCACGGTAGAAGGCCCACCACTTGTCCATGTTGCCGCGATAGACATTGTGGGTCAGGTGATCGAGATAGTAGAAGCCGACGCCTTGCGGCTTCGGATCGCGCTCGCCGATCCACTCGAATTCGGCGTCATAGGCCGATCCCTTGTCGCCGTAGCGTTCGACGAAATAAAGCAGCGAACCGCCGATGCCGACGATGGCCGGGACGTCTAGCGCCTTGTCATCACCTTCATAGGGTGTCGCGCCCTTCGAGACCGCGTGGTCGAAAGCGTGTTTCGCATCGACGACGCGCCAGGCCATGGACGGCGCGCAGGGACCATGCTCCTCGACGAAACGCATGGCATGCGAGCCGGGCTCGGCATTGACGAGGTAATTGATGTCGCCCTGCCGCCAGACTGTTATCGCCTTCGACCTGTGGCGCGCGACCGGCACATAGCCCATGCGCGCAAACAAGGTTTCGAGTTCCTTCGGATCCGTATGGGCGAACTCGACGAATTCGAAACCGTCCGTGCCGGCTGGATTGTCGGTCGTTATTTCCGCTTTCGGGGCGTCGTGCGGGAAAGGTCCCATCATGTTCCTCCATGCCTGATATGCGTCAGAATAGCGCAGCTAAGCTGCAAGGTGTTTGCATTCTGACGCGCCGAAATCCATCATGACGCATGTTTTGTGCATTGAATGAGGAAACGGCGTCATGGATAACGAACCGGACATGCAGGACCGCAAAATCCTTGCGGCGCTACAGGAAGACGCGCGGCTGACGAACAACGATCTGGCAGAGCGCATCAACCTGTCGCCATCGCAATGCTCAAGGCGGCGCGCCCGGCTCGAACGGGAAGGGTTCATCGCCGGCTATCACGCACGGATCGATCGCGAGAAGACGGGATTCGGGCTGGTCAATTTCATTACGGTGACGCTATCGACCCACAACCGCAACAATGCGGCGCGGTTCGCCGACCTCATGGCGCGCCTGCCTGAGGTGCAGGAAGCGCATTCGCTGACCGGAGAGATGGACTACATCCTGAAGGTCGTCACCAGAGACCTCCGCGGCCTGTCGGATTTCGTCAACGAGATGCTGCTGCCGCATGAAGCGGTGCAGAACGTGAAGACCTCGATCGCGCTCGAAACGCTGAAGGACACCAGCGCATTGCCGCTTTAGAAGCGGTGTTGCAGGACGCGGCCGATCACGTTGAGCAGGAGTTGAGCGGCCAGCGTCGTTTTCAAACCTGACGGATCATAGTCCGGCGCGCCCTCGACGAGATCGATCCCGACGAACGGGAGATCGAGCCGTCCGCTTTCGTAGCCGTGCCCCGCCATTTCATCCCCTCATGTTCCAGATCGCGCCAATCGCGGCTCCTGCGGCTGGATCGTAGCCGCGCCATCGCCCTATATGGACACCACAGCGATCGACCCCGCGAGACGCACAGGACAGGACCAATGCCGGACAATCCATATCACTTCGCGGAAAAGCCCGGTCCAGATTACCGGCCCGGCAATCCGGTGCTGTTCGTGTTTCACGGCACCGGCGGCGACGAGACGCAGTTTCTCGATTACGGGCGAGCGCATTTTCCCGAGGCGATCGTCGTCGCGCCGCGCGGAGACGTCTCGGAGAACGGCGCGTTGCGTTACTTCAAGCGCACGGGCGAAGGTGTCTACGACATGGCCGATTTGGCGGAGCGCACGCGGGCGATGGCGGCGTTCCTCGCCGCGCAGGTCGAGCGGCTGAAACCGTCGCGCGTCGTCGGGCTCGGCTATTCGAATGGCGCCAACATCCTCGCCTCGATCATGCTGGAAGCCCCGGAAATAGTCAGCCACGCGGTGTTGATGCATCCGCTGATCCCGTGGGACATCTCGGCAGGCGACCAGCTTGCCGGACGGCAGATCCTCGTGACGGCCGGCGGAAGCGATCCAATCTGCCCGCCTGAGACAACGGGGCAATTGATCGACGGCCTCGAATCGCGCGGCGCGACGGTGAAAAGCGTTTGGCATCGCGGCGGCCACGAAATCGCGCAGGTCGAGGTCGATGCCATTGGCGAATTCATGACGCAGATCCGCGCAAGCCTCGCGGATATCCATTCACTTCCGGTTGACCGCGAGCAGGACGCCGAAGGCAAGGGGCGCTACCTCGTGCGCGGACCGGCCGACACGATCGCGGAAATGAGCTACCGGCTGACTGGTGCGAACCAGCTCATCATCGACCATACGGAGGTTCCGGACGCGTTTCGCGGCACGGGCACCGGCCTGCGGCTGCTCGAGGCGCTGATGGCGGATGCGCAACGCGAAGGGCGCAAGATCATCCCGATCTGCCCCTTCGCGGCGGCGCAGTTCGACAAGCATCCTGAATGGGCCGACCGGCTGGCCTATCGCGTCCGAACGAAGCAGGGCTGATGGGCTGGTAATCCGATCCGGTTTTCGTGTATGCCGCGCGAAAGTGCCGCCGCCCGGCGGACGAGAACCGGATAACACCCATGGCTGACCAGACGATCGTCGAAGCACTTCTTCTCGGCATCCTCGAGGGGCTGACGGAGTTCATCCCCGTCTCCTCGACAGCGCATCTGCTGCTGGCCGGCCATTTCCTCGGCTTCGAATCAACCGGAAAAACATTCGAGGTGCTGATCCAGCTCGGCGCGATCCTGGCGATTTTGACCGTCTACTTCACGCGGCTCTGGCAAATGGCGGTTGCGCTGCCCTCTGACCGCAAGACGCAGCATTTCGTCGGCGGCATTCTGCTCGCCTTCCTTCCGGCGGCCGTGATCGGCGCGCTCGCGCATGACTTCATCAAGACGGTGCTGTTCGAGACGCCACTCTTGATCTGTATCGTGCTGATCGTCGGCGGGTTCATCCTGTTGTGGATCGACCGCCTGCCGCTGAAGCCGCGCTATACCGACGTCACGGAATACCCGCTCGGCCTGTGCTTCAAGATCGGGCTTTGCCAGTGTTTGGCGATGATCCCCGGCACGTCCCGCTCGGGCGCGACCATCGCAGGCGCGCTGCTGATGGGGACCGACAAGCGTTCGGCGGCGGAGTTCTCGTTCTTCCTCGCCATGCCCACCATGACCGGCGCCTTCGCGCTCGATCTCTTCAAAAACCGCAACGTCCTGTCCTTCGACGACGCAATCATCATCGGCGCGGGCTTCATCACCGCCTTCATCGCGGGCGTCTTCGTGGTGAAATACCTGCTCGACTATGTGTCGCGGCATGGCTTCCGGCTTTTCGCCCTGTGGCGCATCCTCGTCGGCACGGCGGGGCTGATCGGGCTTTATCTGGTCGGCTAATCGTCAGAAGAGGGCGCGACGCAGAAGTTCGACCGCGAGAACGGTCACGCCGATTCGAAACCAGAATCGAAACCGCGCCTCATCCATTGTGTCGAGAAGCCGGGCGCCGATCATCGTTCCCGCATAGCCGGACACGATCATCGCGCAGGCCAGCGGCAGCCACGGTGCAAGACCGAAGCCGAGAATGCCGAATGCCACCACCTTCAGCAGGTGCTGGATCGTCATGGCGACCGCCGCATTGGCGACGACCTGATGGCGGGTTTCGAAGGTCTTTGCCATCAGCGCCGTGATCAGCGGACCGGTCGCGCCGAGAAAAATCGTCAGAGCCGTCGTCACCGCACCGCCGATCGCGAAGACGGGCGGAGATTTTACCAACGGCAATGGCGGCAGTTTCACCCAGGTGATCACGAGAATGAACACCGCGAGGATCGTCTTGAGCAGCGCTTCCGGCAGTTCGGTCACAACGGCGCCGCCAGCCAGCGCACCGATCACGCCACCCGCCGCAAAAGGGAGGATCATCGAAGGAACCGCGAATCGGCGCAAATGATAGGCGCGGCCGAGATTTGAGCCCAGCTGAACCACGCCATGCACCGGGATCAGCGCGGCGACCGGCATGAAGAGGCTCATCAACACGAGCATCATGACGCCGCCACCAAGTCCGAAAACGGCGGATGTCGCTGATGTGAAGATACTGGTGGCAATCAGAATGGCCGCGGCCGAACCGGAAATCGCCTCGGGCAGCAAGTGGACGGTGTCCAAATTCAGGCAGCGCCGCCCGTTTCCGAAGGCGCGGCCGGCTTGGTGAACTGGCCGGTCTCGCGGTAGCGCCAGAGATAAGTCGGCAGGATCGCATCCATCGTCGTCGGGCGAATGCCGATGCCGGCAAACGAGCGTCCCTCGGTCTCCGCTTCGTCAGAGACGACATTGTCGGACTTGAGCAGTTCGACCTGATCGACGGTCAGCAGCGGCTTGGGCAGCATGCCGAAGATGCGCCCCTGGATCCGCGCGAGCCACCACGGGATATCGACGAGGAGCCGCTTGCGCCGGGTGATCTTGAGGATTTCCTGCATGCATTCGCGGAAGGATACGACTTCCGGGCCACCCAATTCGTAGACCTTGCCCCCTTCAAGCGAACCATCGACAGCGCGCACGAAGGCATCGGCGACGTCGCCGACATAGACCGGCTGGAACTTCGTCTCGCCGCCGCCGATCAGCGGCAGGGCCGGCAGGAAACGCGCCAAGTCGGCGAACTTGTTGAAGAAGCCGTCTTCCGGCCCGAACACGATCGACGGACGCATGATGACCGCCTTGTCCCCCAACGCGGAAAGGACAGCGGCCTCGCCGGCGGCCTTGCTGCGGCCGTAGTCGGACGCGCTTTTCGGATCGGCGCCTATGGCCGACATGTGAACGAGCGGAACGCCCGCCTCCGCGCATGCCTCGGCGACGGCGCGCGCGCCGAAATCCTGGACCGCGGCGAAACTCTGCCGTCCGCTTTCAAACAGAATACCGACGAGATTGATGGCCGCGTCCGAGCCCTCCAGCGCACGCTCGATCGACCAGCGATGGCGCAGATTGGCCTGCACGGCAGTAATCTGTCCGACGTCGCCGAGCGGCTGAAGGTGAAGGGCGAGATCCGGACGGCGCACGGCGACGCGCACTCTGTAGCCATTCTTGGCAAGGGCGCGGACCACGTGTCTGCCGACAAACCCGGACCCGCCGAACACCGTCACCACTTTGGGGAGGAAGGTTTTCTCGGTCATGAATTACTCCGGGATCGTACGGTTTGGCCTATGCGTCACCTACCGCTTTCGGCGACGCAGGTGAAGGGAAAAATTGGCGCAGTTGCCGCCTATGCGGGCTTCGGGCCGACGGACTTGACGAAAGCGGGCGTATCGCCACTGTAATCCGGCATGCGCGAACGGAGCCTGGAACATGAAGATCGGGATAATGGGGTCGGGGTCGGTCGGCTGTTATGTCGGCGGCGCGCTGGCGGCCGCCGGTCATATGCCTGTTCTCGTGGGCCGTGCCGCGATGGGCGACCGGCTTGCGGATGGCATCCTGATAACGCGCTATGACGGCACGGAACACTTCGCCGCGAACGGCAGCTTCATCTTTTCGCAGGACGTGTCGGCGCTCGCCGATTGCGACGTCATTCTCGTCTGCGTGAAGAGCATCGCAACACGCAGTGCCGCGGAAACCCTTGCACCGCTCGCCGGGCCCGACGCGTTGATCGTCAGCCTGCAGAACGGCATATCCAATCCCGCCGTGCTGGCCGAGTGCCTTGCGCCCCGCAACGTTCTCGCAGGCATGGTCGGCTTCAACGTGGCCGAAATCGGTACGAACCGGTTTCATTGTGCGACCAGCGGAGAAATCGTGATCGGCGAAGGCGGGGGCGCACAAGCTCTCGTCGAGGCATTCGACACGGCGGGCATCCCGTCGGCGGTATCAGCGGATATCGAATCCGTGCAGTGGGGCAAGCTGCTCTACAATCTCAACAACGCCGTCAACACGCTCTCCGGCATGCCGCTGAAGCGGCAGCTCGCGATCCGCCCCTACCGTTTGGTGATGGCCGCGCTGATCCGGGAAGCGCTGACCGTTTTCAAGGCCGCCGGCATCATTCCGGCGAAGGCGGGCAAGGCGCCGCCCAACCTGCTGGCGCCGATCCTGACCCTGCCGAACTGGCTGTTTCTCCGTGTCGCGCGCGGCATGCTGGATGTCGATGAGAACGCCAAGGCGTCCATGCTTCTCGACCTGGAGCGCGGGCGGCAGCCGGAGATCGACTGGCTGAATGGCGAGATCGCGGCGCTCGGTCGCAAGACAGGCGTTGCGACACCCGCCAACGACCGTATCATCGCTCTCGTCAAGGCGGCGTTTTCCGGCGAAGGGCAACGCGCCTTCACCGGCGAAGAGCTGAAACGCGCCGTATTGGGATAAGATCGCGCGGAGGCCGAGCGCGGGGACCGACGGCGTCCAATCCAACCTTTCGGCACCAGATGCATGAACATGCTCACGCCGAATTTTGATCGATTGGAAAAGAAATCAAAAACGGCGTATTGCAATCGCCCTTCTTTCGGGCTTTGCTCCCCTCTTCCGCATCGGGAGAGATGCAGACTGCCGTTCCGCCAGCCGCGCGGAACCGTCTTCTGAAACGTTAGAGTTTGTAAACGGGAGCAATCATGAAAATCAGGAAACTAACTTCGCTACTCGCTGCGACAATTCTCGCATCGGGTCTGGCATCCGCCGCCAGCGCAAAGACGCTGGTCTATTGTTCCGAAGGTTCGCCGGAGGGTTTCGACACCGCGCTCTACACGGCCGGCACGACCTTCGACGCCTCTTCCAAGCCGGTCTATAGCGGTCTCGTCCAGTTCGAGCCGGGTACGACCAATGTTGTTCCGGACCTCGCTGAAAGCTGGGAAGTCTCCGACGACGGCCTGGAGTTCACCTTCAAGCTGCGTCCGGGCGTCAAGTTTCATACGACGGACTTCTTCACGCCGACGCGCGATATGAACGCCGACGACATCATCTTCACCTTCGAGCGCCAGATGGACGAGGAGAACCCATATTTCTCCTATGTCGAAGGCGCGAGCTGGGAATACTTCAACGCGATGTCGATGCCTGACCTTGTCTCGTCGATCGAGAAGGTCGATGACATGACGGTCAAATTCGTGCTCACCCGGCCGGAAGCGCCGTTCGTCGCGAACCTCGCCATGGACTTCGCCTCGATCGTCTCCAAGGAATATGCCGACAGCCTCATCGAGTCCGACACCAAGTCCGACCTGAACCAGAAGCCCGTCGGCACCGGCCCGTTCCAGTTCGTGGCCTACCAGCCTGACGCGGTCATCCGCTACAAGGCGTTTCCCGACTACTATGCCGGCAAGCAGCCGATCGACGATCTGGTCTTCGCCATCACCACGGACAACGCGGTGCGTCAGCAGAAGCTTCTGGCGGGCGAGTGCCACGTGATGCCGTATCCGAACCCGGCCGACGTGCAGTCGCTGAAGGACAATGAAGACATAACGGTGATGGAGCAGGAAGGCCTGAATGTCGGCTATCTCGCCTACAACACCAAGGTCGCGCCGTTCGACAACGCCAAGGTGCGCAAGGCCCTGAACATGGCCATCAACAAGCAGGCGATCCTGGACACGGTCTTCCAGGGTGCCGGCCAGGCGGCCAAGAATCCGATCCCGCCGACGATGTGGTCCTACAACGACTCCATCGAGGACGATCCGTACGATCCGGATGCGGCAAAGGCGATGCTCGAGGAAGCAGGCGTCACCGACTTGTCGATGAAGGTCTGGGCGATGCCGGTGCAGCGTCCGTACAACCCGAACGCGCGCCGCATGGCCGAGGTGATCCAGGAGGACTTCTCCAAGATCGGCGTCGAGGTCGAGATCGTCTCCTATGAATGGGGCGAGTATCTCGAGCGCTCGAAAGCTGAAGACCGCGACGGCGCGGTGCTTCTCGGCTGGACCGGCGATAACGGCGATCCGGACAACTTCCTCGCCGTGCTGCTCGGCTGCGACGGCGTCGGCGGCGCCAATCGCGCCCAGTGGTGCAATGAGGAGTTCAACGACCTGATCATGAAGGCGAAGACCGGCACCCAGGAAGAGCGCACGGCGCTCTACGAGGAGGCCCAGGTCGTCTTCAAGCGCGAGGCGCCGTGGGCGACCATCGCCCACTCGGTTGTCCACATGCCGATGCGTTCGAACGTCACCGGCTACAAGATGGACCCGCTTGGTGGCCACAACTTCGAAGGCGTCGATCTCGCCGAGTAATTCGAAATCGCGTCGCCCGGCCCCGTGCCGGGCGGCGTTTTCTCGCCGCACCCGGCGAATTCGGCCGGTTGATCGGCCCTTATAAATCAGGCAGAGCCCACCGCCATGCTTCGATTTTTTCTTTATCGGCTTGCGCTGGTGATCCCGACATTCATCGGCGTCTCGATCGTGGCCTTCGCGTTCATCCGGCTGTTGCCGGGCGACCCCATCCTGCTGCTCGCCGGCGAACGGGGCATCACGCCGGAACGCTATGAACAGCTTCAGGCCGTCTACGGTTTCGACCGGCCGGTCATCGTCCAGTATCTCGACTATGTCGCGGGTATTCTGCAGGGCGATCTCGGCACGTCGCTCGTCACGAAACGCCCTGTTCTGCAGGAATTCTTCACGCTGTTTCCGGCGACGCTGGAACTGGCGCTTTGCGCCATCATCCTGGCAGTCGTCATCGGCATCCCCGCCGGTGTCTTCGCCGCCGTCAAACGCGGCTCCTGGTTCGATCAGTCGATCATGGGCGTCGCGCTGACCGGCTATTCGATGCCGATCTTCTGGTGGGGCCTGCTGCTCATCATCTTCTTCTCCGGTTTCCTCGGATGGACTCCGGTTTCCGGGCGCATATCGCTGCTCTTCTTCTTCGAACCGGTGACCGGCTTCATGCTGATCGACAGCCTGCTGTCCGGCCAGGCCGGCGCCTTCAAATCGGCGGTCAGCCATCTGATCCTGCCGACAATCGTGCTGGCGACGATCCCGCTGGCGGTCATCGCGCGGCAGACGCGCTCTGCGATGCTGGAAGTGCTCGGCGAGGACTATGTGCGGACAGCGAAATCCAAGGGGCTGGCCCCGAAACGCATCATTGGCCTGCATGCGCTGCGCAATGCGCTCATTCCCGTCGTCACAACGATCGGCCTGCAAGTCGGCGTCCTCATGACAGGCGCGATCCTGACCGAAACGATCTTCTCTTGGCCGGGCATAGGCAAATGGATGATCGATTCCGTCGGCAAGCGCGACTACGCGGTCGTGCAGGGCGGTCTTCTGCTGATCGCCAGCGTCATCATGATCGTCAATCTCGCCGTGGACGTGCTCTACGGGTTCATCAATCCGCGGATCAGAAGGTAGTCCCGTGACCCATATCGAAGCGCAGAAAACGGAAATCGACGGCCAGCAGGGCCGTCCCGTCAGCGCATGGGCCATGCGCCGGGCCATGCTGTCGGAATTCTGGTATTATTTCAGTCAGAACAAGGGCGCCGTGATCGGCCTTGTCGTCTTCTCGATCATTGTCTTTCTCGCCGTCTTCGCGCCGATCATCGCGCCGCATTCGCCGAGCCTGCAGAACAGGCAAGCGCTCATTCTTCCACCAGCGTGGATGGATGGCGGTTCGTGGTCCTATCCGCTCGGCACCGATGCGGTTGGTCGCGACATCTTCTCACGGCTGATCTTCGGCGCGCGTTTCTCGCTTTTCATCGGCGTCGTGGTGGTGGCGCTGTCGGTCTCCGTCGGCGTGTTTGTCGGGCTTATCGCGGGGTTCTTCCGCGGCTGGATCGACACCGCGATCATGCGCGTCATGGACGTGATCCTTGCCTTCCCGTCCTTGTTGCTGGCGCTGGTCCTCGTCGCGATCCTCGGTCCCGGCCTCACCAATGCCATGATCGCCATCGCGCTGATCCTGCAGCCGCATTTCGTCCGATTGACGCGTGCAGCGGTACTGTCCGAGCGGGAACGCGAATATGTCATTTCGGCGCGCGTGGCCGGCGCGGGCAAGCTCCGTCTGATGTTTGTCACCATCCTGCCGAACTGCCTCGCGCCGCTGATCGTCCAGGGAACGCTCGCCTTCTCCAACGCCATTCTGGATGCCGCCGCGCTCGGCTTTCTCGGCGTGGGTGCGCAGCCGCCGACGCCGGAATGGGGCACGATGCTCGCCGAAGCACGCGAATTCATCCTTCGCGCGTGGTGGGTGGTCACCTTCCCCGGCCTCGCCATCCTGACGACGGTGCTCGCCATCAACCTGATGGGCGACGGCCTGCGCGACGCGCTCGATCCGAAACTCAAGCAGAGCTGACGTCATGGCGCTTCTCGAAATCGAAAACCTGACGGTCAGCTTCAAGACCTCCTCCGGCCCGTTCAAGGCGGTGGACGGGGTGTCGCTGACATGCGATCGGGGCGAGATCCTGTCGATCGTCGGCGAGAGTGGCTCAGGCAAGTCGGTTGCCATGCTGGCGCTGATGGGCCTTTTGCCATGGACCGCGACGGTGACGGCCGACGCGATGCGCTTCGATGGCCGCGACATGCTCCAGCTCGGCGCGAAGGACCGGCGCAAGATCATCGGCAAGGATATCGCCATGATCTTCCAGGAGCCGATGTCGAGCCTCAACCCGTGTTTCACGGTCGGTTTCCAGATCGGCGAGAGCCTGCGTATCCATCTCGGCATGGGCCGGGCCGAGCGGCGCGAGCGCGCCATCGAACTGTTGAACCTCGTCGGCATCCCTGCCCCCGAAAAGCGGCTCAACCAGTTTCCGCACCAGCTCTCCGGCGGCATGAGCCAGCGCGTGATGATCGCCATGGCCCTTGCCTGCGATCCCAAGCTGCTCATCGCCGACGAACCAACCACAGCGCTCGACGTGACCATCCAGGCGCAGATCCTCGACCTGCTGGTCGGCCTGCAGGAGAGCCACGGCATGGGGCTCATCCTGATTACCCACGACATGGGCGTCGTGGCCGAGACGGCCGAGCGGGTGCAGGTGCAATATGCCGGGCAGAAGGTGGAGCAGCAGAACGTGCGTGCGCTGTTCAGCGACCCGCATCATCCCTACACGCAGGCGCTGCTTTCAGCTCTGCCGGAAAGGGCCACGCGGCACGGGCGGCTGCCGTCGATTCCGGGCGTCGTGCCCGGACAGGGCGACCGGCCGGCGGGTTGCCTGTTCTCGCCGCGCTGCCAATACGCAACCGAGCGCTGCACCCGCGAGGCGGTGCGCCAGGATGAGGAGTTCGGCTTCGCTTTGTGCAATTATCCGCTCAAGGACGGCCAGCCGACCGGGTATCCCGAAACCGCGGAGGCGGCCCCATGAACGCGCCCGCGACAGCGAACAAACGCCGCCCGCGCACCGGAGAGATCGTCGTCGAAGCGCAGGATTTGAAGCGCCACTACGATGTCGGAGGCGGGTTTTTCGGTGAGAAGGGTCTCGTGAAGGCGCTTGACGGGGTCTCGTTCAGCCTGGAGGCGGGCCGGACGCTTGCGGTGGTCGGCGAGTCGGGCTGCGGGAAATCGACGCTGGCGCGTCTCGTCACCATGATCGAGGAACCGACCGACGGCCTCCTGAAGATCGACGGCCAGCCGGTGACGCAATCGACCGCCGAATTGCGCCGCAAGATGCAGATCGTCTTCCAGAATCCCTATGGCTCGCTCAATCCGCGCCAGAAGATCGGCGCGATCCTGGAAGAACCGCTGGTGATCAACACGAGCGACAATGCCGCGACACGGCGCGCCAAGGCGATCAACATGATGGAGCGGGTCGGGCTGCGTGCGGAGCATTACGAACGCTATCCGCACATGTTTTCCGGCGGCCAGCGCCAGCGCATCGCGATCGCCCGGGCGCTGATGCTGAACCCGAAGATCCTCGTGCTCGACGAACCGGTTTCGGCGCTCGACGTGTCGATCCAGGCGCAAGTGCTCAACATCCTGATGGATCTGCAGGCCGAACTGGGGCTCGCCTATCTATTCATCAGCCATGATCTCTCCGTCGTGCGTCACCTCGCCGACGAGATCATGGTTATGTATCTCGGCAAGCCGGTCGAGACGGGCCCGTCAGAAGAGGTATTCAATCATCCCCGGCACCCCTACACCGCCGCGCTGTTGTCGGCGACGCCGGTGGCCGACCCGTTTCACGAGAAAAACCGCATCCGGCTGGAGGGCGAATTGCCCTCGCCGCTCGACCCGCCGAAGGGCTGCGCGTTCAATCCGCGCTGCTGGCGCGCCGATGCGACATGCCGTGACCGGCAGCCGGCGCTGATCGACGAGGGCCTGCAAAGCCACGCCTGTTTCCATCCGCTGCCCGTCGAAGGCGGCGCGACGGAATAGCCTAATCTTTTTCCGCGCCGGTGTGCCGTAAACCATTAAGCAGGCCGGGGTCGCGCATGCCGACGGCTTTTTGTCCGCGCGCGGTCATGGGCGCTCCATTTTCCTTCTGCGAGACCAACGAACGTGTCCGCAAACGGCTCGCATTGCGAATTTTCTGTGATGCGGCGCAGCGTCGCATTCATATAGCATGCAATATAAATCGGCTTCGGCTAGGATGGCCCTTGAGGGGTTACACACGCAAATGGAGGCCCGCATGTCCGCGCCCACCGGTTTTTCCGCCACACAGATCCGACTGCACTGGATCGTGTTCATCGTGATCGTCCTGCAATATGTCCTGCACGACAGCATCTCCGAAGCCTGGCACGCAGTCGAACGCGGCCAGGAAATTGCCTTCAATCCACTTGTCGCCAGCCACGTCTTCGGCGGCATCCTCGTGCTCGCGCTTGCGCTCTGGCGCATCGTGCTGCGCCTGAAACGCGGCGCACCGCCACCACCGGAACACGAACCCGCCATCCTGAAACTTGCCGCCGGCGCGACCCATCTCGGGCTCTACGCGTTGCTGATCCTGATGCCGGTCTCCGGCATGGCGGCATGGTTCGGCCGCGTCGAAGCGGCGGCGGAAGGCCACGAGGTGATGCGGATCATCCTTCTCGCGCTTGTCGCGCTGCACGTGCTCGGCGCGCTCTACCAGCGGTTCGTCCTGAAGTCCGACGTGATGACGCGCATGGTGAAGCCCGGCTGACCCGGGATGTGGCTTGTCGCTTGAAATATGGGAATTGGATGCCGGCGTCCTCGCGTTCGACGAGTATTGGCGCCAGGGAATATCCTGTTCATTCACAAGAACACGCCGGGGCAGTTCAAGCACCTCGCCCCGGCGCTTGCCGGCCCGGCACTGAAGGGTCATGGCGCGGCAGTTAACGACGCCGAAGTCATTCCGTCCCATAATCCGACAGGTTCACAACGGACCCGCGACATATGCTGCTTCAGATCCTCCTTACGTTCCTCGCAATGAATATCCTCGCCTTCGCGATGTTCGGATGGGACAAGCGGCAGGCGCGCCGGGGCGGATGGCGCGTGCGAGAGTCGACACTTTTACTAGTCGCGCTTCTGGGCGGAACTCCGGGAGCCTTCGCTGGACGGGCTCTGTTCCGTCACAAGACCCGCAAACAGCCCTTCGTGGCCGCGCTCTATTTCGTCGTCGGCATGCAGGTACTCGGACTGGCCTTTGCCTATTGGCACTTTTTCCTGCGGTAGCGCGAGCGCCTAGCGCATTTCAGATTGCGATAGAATCAAAACGCGCGGCCTCTCGCCTTTGGCTTGAACGCGCATTGCGATTCCGATGTTTCAATCCAAATCCGAATTGCACTAGATATCCAGGTTCGCCACGGACAGCGCGTTGTCCTGGATGAAGTTCTTGCGCGGCTCCACCTCGTCGCCCATCAGCCGGGAGAACAGCGAATCGGCGTCGGTCGCATCGGGAACCTTGACCTGCAAAAGCGAGCGGGCTTCCGGGTCGAGCGTCGTTTCCCACAATTGCTCGGCATCCATTTCGCCGAGGCCCTTGTAGCGCTGGGAGGTGAGACCCTTGCGGCCGAAAGCGAAGACAAGGTCGATCAGAGCGATCGGGCCGGCGATCGTGTCGGCGACCTCCTTGCGGCGCAAGACCGGCGGTTCGGCATAGACCTCGCGTAGTTTCGGGACGAGCGAATTGAGCGCGCGGGCGTCGGCCGAGCCGATCAGGGCGGCGTCGAGGATCATCACCTCCTTCACGCCGCGAACGGTGCGCTCGAACACATAGCCGCCAGTGCCGTCATTCGACGGGTTGACGCGGCCGGTCCAGCCGCGCTCGGTCTCCTCGGAGATCATGTCGAGGCGAACAGCGACTTCCTGCGCGGTGGTTGCGGCGCGGCCCGGATCGGCAAGCACGGCTACGTCCATGGCGCCGGCGATGGTGGCCTGCTCGACGACCGAGCGATCATAGCGCGAATGCAGGCCGGACAGCACGGTTCGCATCTGCAGCGCGGTCGAGATGACGGCGCGCAAATCCTGGCCGGTTCGGACCTCGCCATTGGAGAGTTCCAGCGCGGTGCCGTCGACCGACAGGTCGATGAGGTAATCCTCCATCGCCTGCTCGTTCTTGAGGTACTGGCTCTGCTTGCCGCGCGTCACCTTGTAGAGCGGCGGCTGCGCTATGTAGAGATAGCCGCGCTCGATCAGCTCCGGCATCTGGCGGAAGAAGAAGGTGAGCAGCAGGGTGCGGATATGGGCGCCGTCGACATCGGCGTCCGTCATGATGATGATCTTGTGATAGCGCGCCTTGTCGGCGTCGAACTCGTCCTTGCCGATGCCCGTGCCGAGCGCGGTGATCAGCGTGCCGACCTGGTCGGAGGATAGCATCCGGTCGAAGCGGGCACGCTCGACATTCAGGATCTTGCCGCGCAGCGGCAGGATCGCCTGGTTCTTGCGCGAGCGGCCGCCCTTGGCGGAACCGCCGGCGGAATCACCCTCGACGATGAAGATCTCGGATTTGGCCGGATCCTTTTCCTGGCAGTCGGCGAGCTTGCCGGGCAGCGAGGTGATATCGAGCACGCCCTTGCGGCGCGTCAGCTCGCGCGCCTTGCGGGCGGCTTCGCGGGCTGCGGCGGCCTCGACCACCTTGCCGACCAGGATCTTCGCCTCGGCGGGATGTTCCTCCAGCCATTCGGCCAGATGCTCGTTGACGAGGCTCTCGACCACGGGACGGACCTCCGACGAGACCAGCTTGTCCTTGGTCTGGGAGGAGAATTTCGGATCCGGCACCTTGACCGAGAGGACGCAGGTCAGCCCTTCGCGGGTGTCGTCGCCGGTGAGCGAGACCTTTTCCTTCTTGGTCAGGCCCGATTTCTCGGCATAGCCGGTGACCTGGCGCGTCAGCGCGCCGCGGAAGCCGGCCATGTGAGTGCCGCCGTCACGCTGCGGGATGTTGTTGGTGAAGCAGAGCACGTTCTCGTGGTACGAATCGTTCCACCACAGCGCGACCTCGACGGTGATGCCGTCCTTCTCCCCGGTGATGTGCACCGGCAGCTCGATGAGCGGTTTCTTCGCACGATCGAGATAGCGGACAAACTCGATCAACCCGCCCTCGTAGAACAATTCGGTCTGGCGCTCATCGGCATGGCGGTTGTCAGTGAGCTTGATGCGGACGCCGGAATTCAGGAAGGCGAGCTCGCGCAGGCGGTGCTCCAGCGTTTCGTAGGAGAACTCCACATTGGTGAAGGTTTCCTGCGACGGGGTGAAGGTGACCTCGGTGCCCGTGTAATCGCCCGCATCGCCGGTGACGGCCAGCGGCGCGTCGGCGACCCCGTGGGTGAAGCTCATCTCGTGGAACTTGCCCTTGCGGCCGATCTTCAGCCTCAGCGAGACGGAGAGCGCGTTGACGACCGAGACGCCGACGCCGTGCAGGCCGCCGGAGACCTTGTAGGAATTCTGGTCGAACTTACCGCCTGCGTGAAGCTGGGTCATGATGACCTCGGCTGCAGAGACGCCTTCTTCCGGATGCAAATCGACCGGGATGCCGCGGCCGTTGTCGGTGACGGTCACAGACCCGTCGGCATTGAGGGTGACGGTGACGAGATCGGCATGGCCGGCCAAGGCCTCATCGATGGCGTTGTCCACAACCTCGTAGACCATGTGATGCAGGCCAGACCCGTCATCGGTATCGCCGATATACATGCCGGGGCGCTTGCGCACCGCGTCGAGGCCCTTGAGGACCTTGATCGAGCCGGCGCCGTACTCATTGGATTCGACGACGATTTCTTCAGGAATTTCAGGCGTTTCGCTCATGTGGTCCGGTTCTTTCAAGCGCGCGTCGCGCGAAGCGGGACGATGCCCCGAATCAGACGCGCCGAATACCTGAAACATATAGGGTTTTCAGGGGGAAATGCCAATGTGGCGGCCCGGAAGGAGGCCCGACGCGGAAAGGCTTGCGCCAGCGTCGGCATCATCCAATGCAGGCGTTTCACAGCCCCGCGAAATCACGCGAGCAGGGACATGCCCGCATCGCGATCCGGCGGCCGCATCCTAGCCGGGGAGCTTGTAGCCCTCGAACTGTTCGCGCAGCGCCGTCTTCTTGATCTTGCCGGTCGCGGTGTGGGGGATCTCATCGACGAAGGTGACATCGTCGGGCATCCACCACGAGGCGACCTTGCCTTCCATGAAAGAGAGAATGTCGCTTCCCGATGGCGTGCGGCCTTCGCGGGCGACAACGATCAGGAGCGGACGCTCTCCCCATTTCTCGTGGGGCAGTCCGATGACCGCGGCTTCCGCGACATCAGGATGGCCGACGGCGAGATTTTCCAGGTCGATCGAGGAAATCCACTCTCCGCCCGACTTGATGACATCCTTCGAGCGGTCGGTGATCTGCATGTAGCCGTTCTCGTCGATATGGGCGACATCGCCCGTGTCAAACCAGCCGGCCGCATCGAACTGATCGGCTCCATCGCCGCCGTAATAGGAGGCGGCGACCGCCGGACCGCGCACCTTCAGCCGGCCGAAGGTCTTGCCGTCCCACGGCAGTTCCGCGTCATCGTCATCGGTGATTTTCATTTCGACGCCGAACGGCGCGGCGCCCTGTTTCTGCTTGATGTCGAAGAGATCGTTGCCCGTGAAGGCGGCATATTCCGGCTTCATGGTGCACAAGCTGCCGAGCGGGCTCATCTCGGTCATCCCCCACGCGTGAATGACCTCGACGCCATAGACCTTTTCGAATGCCTCCGTCATGGCGCGCGGGCACGCCGACCCGCCGATGACGACCTTCTCGAGATGCGGCAGCTTGTTGCCCGTCTGCTCGAGATATTGCAGCAGCATCAGCCAGACCGTGGGCACGGCGGCGGTGAAGGTCACCTTTTCGGTGTCGAGAAGCTCGTAGATGGATTCGCCGTCCATCTTGCCGCCGGGCATCACCATCTTGGCGCCGATCATCGGGCCGGACTGGCCAAGCCCCCATGCGTTGGCATGAAACATAGGCACGACGGGCAAGACGACATCCCGTGCGCCAATGCCCATCGCGTCGGGCATGCAGGACATCATGGCGTGCAGCACGTTGGACCGGTGCGAATAGAGCACACCCTTCGGATCGCCGGTTGTGCCCGAAGTGTAGCACATGCCGCAGGCGGCCTTCTCGCCGACATCGGCCCATTCGAAATCGCCATCGGCTTCGGTCAGCCATTCTTCGTAGGCCACGACGTTGGGTAGTGCGGTCTCGGGCATATGGGCGGCATCGGTGAGAACGATGACCTTGCGCAGCGACTCGACAGCCGGCGCGAGCTTTTCGACCAATGGCATGAAGGTCAGGTCGGTGAAGATGGCGCGGTCGGACGCATGGTTCATGATCCACGCGATCTGGTCAGGAAACAGACGCGGATTGAGGGTGTGGTAGACGCCCCCCATGCCCATGATGCCGAACCATGCTTCGAGATGCCGGCCGGTGTTCCAGGCAAGCGTGGCGATCCGGTCTCCGGGCTGGAAGCCCTCGCGGGCGAGCAACTGCGCGACCTTCAGCGATCGTGCGCGCACTTCGCGCCAGGTTGAACGTGTGATCGGGCCCTCGATCGAGCGCGAGACGACCTCCCTATTTGGGTGCTGTCTCGCCGCATAGTCGATGATCTTGTGGCAGACGAGCGGCCACTCCTGCATCAGTCCAAGCATCACGTCTCCTCCCTAAAATCCGCCCAACAGACTGGGACGGAGACGGGCGGATTGTCCAGTACCCGCGTGGCATCAGCGCAAAAACTGTCGCAAGGGAATGTTTACTGCTAGCCTTGTGGAGCATGCGCGCAGAGGAGGACAATCAATGGATCTGCCGGACTTCATCCAGACCCTGGATGCCATCGACCTGCCCATCGGCGAGGAAACGGTCTCCACCAACGCCATCCAGTCGGACAAGGGCCTCATGGTCATCTTCACAATACACCAGGACGTCTCGCTGCCGCCGCATTCGCACAAGGGCCAATGGGGCACAGTGCTGGAAGGTTCGCTGGAACTTACGATCGGCGGCGAAACCCGGACCTATCGGCCGGGCGACAGCTACAACATTCCCTCCGGCGTGGAGCACAGCGCGCGCCTGCCGGCGGGCACGAAGGTTCTCGACCTCTTCGAGGAGCCGTACCGATATCAGCTGAAGCGATGAGACACGGCGTTTTCGCCCTCAGAAGCGCAGCGGCCGGTTTGTTTTATTTGCCGGCGCCGGCTTTCCAGACCCGGGTATCAACACCGCGGATCAGCAGCCAGAGCGCGAAAGCTGTCTCCGCGATCAGCGGCACCACATAGGCAAATTGCAGCGGACCGTGGATTTCCGGCATGACGAAGCGGGCGAAAGAGCCTGCCAGATAGACCGGACCGGCGGCGAAGACGAGACCGCCGAGCCAGCGCGGCAGGAAGCCGGAGCGCCAGATGAGCGTTCCCAAAAGAAGGCAGGCTACACCGAAAAAGACCAGGCCCAGGTCATAGCCATGGGCATGAATGTCGAGGAAGAAGGCAGCAAGCGCCTCGCGATCTCCGGAATCGAAGCCCGGCGCGCCATTGGCGACCAGCAATGCCGCATGCTGGAACAGCAGGCTCGCGCCGATCAAGGCGGCCTGGACCAGCCGGAAGGCCATGGCCATCAGCGACAGAACCTTGCCGGCAGGACCCAACAGCCAGAACAGCAGTACCGCGAGCGCGACATCCGACAGCGCCATCGCCATGTCGGCGGCGAAGGACCGGCGAAAAAGACCGGCGTTGTCGACGAGGTTGGCCGCGGTGGCGGCCGGATCGCCCGGAACGATATTGGGGATGCGAACCGCGACCTCGCTGCCCATGCCGGCCAGGATGATCACGACATAGAGCAGGCCGGCAATTCGCGCGATCCGTCCGGCATCGAATGACTGTTCACGCATGCTCATCTCCTCCGTCTCAGGCAGCGACGGCTGTCGCTTCGGGGGTTTCAAGCGACAGCACCACGGAGCCGCGCACGTGCCGGGTCTCGACACGCCGGTGCGCGTCGGCAATGTCGCCCAGCGGGAAACGGCTGTCGACCACGGCCCGGATTTCGCCTTTGTCGAGCAGACCGGCAAGGTATTCGAGATCATCGCGGCTGTCGTTCGATATCGCGAGCACGATCTTCGGTCCGCCCGTTAGCTTCGCGACCAGCGCCTGGATCATCTCGCGGCCGCTGAACTCGAGCGGCACGTAGCGCCCGCCGGGCTTCAGCACCCGCTTCGCGACGGAGTAGGGCAGCTTGCCGACCGGATCGAGCACCACATCGAAGTCCGTCCCGGTATCGGCAACATCCTCACGCCGGTAATCGACGACCTTTCCCGCACCGAGCGATTTCACCAGATCGAGATTATCGGTGCCGGCGACACCGGTGACGCTTGCGCCGAGATAGCGGGCAAGCTGGACCGCCCACACGCCAACCGCGCCGGACGCGCCGTTGACGAGAACCTTTTCGCCGGGTTTCACCTTCGCGAAATCGCGAAGGAACACCAGCGCCGAGATCGCGCCGAAGGGCACGGCTGCCGCCTCTTCGTAAGTGATTGCTTTCGGTTTATGCGCCACAGCGCCATCGGCCTTGACGACGAGATATTCCGCATGGGCTCCCTGCGCGAAGCCAAATACGGCGTCGCCAAGCCGGAACCGCTCGACTTCGGATCCGCGCGAAACGACACGGCCGGAAAAGGCATTGCCGAGGATCGGGTTGCGCGGGCGGCGAAGACCGAACATCAGACGGCCGGGAAGCCACATGACACCCGGAAAGGCGGAGGCGCGCAGGCGCCAGTCGGCCGTGGTGACGGCGGCGGAATAGACCTTGACCAGGATCTCGTCCTTGCCGGGTTCCGGACGGACGACATCGCCGACGGACAGGACACCTGCATCGCCGTATTTCTCGTAAAGGGCGGCTTTCATAATGGTTTCTCCAACAGGATCGATTGCGTTGATGCGGATATACCCATGCACTCACGCATATTAAATTGACCAATTACTGCGTTCTGATATGCATTTTCGTATGGATTGGCGTTCCGTGAAGTTCGACTGGAACCGGGCCCGGGCGTTTCTCGTCACGGCCGAAGAGGGTTCGCTGTCCGCCGCGGCGCGGGCGCTTGGCATGGCGCAACCGACGCTCGGCCGGCAGGTCGACGCGCTGGAAGGCGAACTCGGCGTCGTGTTGTTCGAGCGCGCCGGACGCGGACTGACGCTGACGCCGGCGGGTCTGGAACTGCTCGACCATGTGCGCGCAATGGGCAACGCCGCGGGCCTCGTTTCGCTCGCCGCCTCCGGTCAGGCTCAGTCCATCGAGGGATCGATCTGCATAACCGCGAGCGAGATCTACTCGGCCTTTCTGCTGCCGCCCGTCGTGGCGCGGCTGAGACGGGAGCAGCCGGGTATCGAGGTCGAAATCGTCGCTTCCAACGCCGCGATCGACCTTAAGCGGCGCGAGGCGGATATCGCCATCCGCAATTTCCGTCCGACGCAGCCCGACCTGATCGCGAAGAAAGTGGGCGACGATCTCGCCCGGTTCTACGCCGCGCCCGGCTACCTGAAACGGATCGGCAATCCCGCGATGCCGGAAGACCTGTCGCGCGCGGACTTCATCGGCTTCGACACGACATCGGTGATGCTTGACGGGTTGAACCGGATGGGGCTTTCGCTGTCGACGGCGAACTTTCCGGTGTTGACCGCCAACCACCTCGTCCACTGGGAACTGGTCAAAGCCGGCGTGGCGATCGGCATCGTGCCGGAACGGATCGGCGACAGTGAACCGACCGTGCGCCGCGTGCTGCCGGATTTCCATCCGATGGAAGTTCCGATCTGGCTGACGACACATCGCGAGCTCAACACCAGCCGGCGCGTGCGCCTCGTCTTCGACATGCTGGCGGAGGAACTCGGAAAAAAGCACTGACGTTACGGCCACTTGAACATGTGGCACTTGTTTTCCAGATTGCTTCGACAAGCATCGCGACAGGACCACGATAGGAGTGATCATGCCCATACGCCCCGTGCTTTCGGCTGCAGTCATAATGGGCTGCCTGACGGCGTTTCACACGACGGCCTGGAGCCATCCCCTGGACGGCACCGCATGGACCGGCGACGGGTCGAAGACGACTTACGCGGATATCGAGGCGCGGGCGATCGCTGCGGATTTCGTGCTTGTCGGCGAAATCCACACCAATTCGGTGCATCACACGATCCAGGCGGACATCATCCGCACCATGGCGGAGGCCGGCCGCGAGCCGGCGGTGGTGTTCGAGATGGTTCCGAAAAGCCTGCAACCGGTTCTCGACGCGGCGATGGCAGCGCCCGCGCCAGACCTCGACGCACTTGGCGCGGAACTGCGCTGGACGAAACGCGGCTGGCCGGACTGGGCCATCTACCGCCCGATCGTCGAAGGCGCGCTGGAACTCGACCTCCCCCTTGTCGCCGGCGATCTGGACCGCAGCGTGATCCGCGACATTGGAAAGCAATCTCTTACCATTGAATCGGACGTCACCTATCCCGAGGAAACGCGCGCAGGGCTGGCAGAGGAATTGATGGCCGCCCATTGCGATCTGCTGCCCGAAGAGGCGATCGCGCCGATGATCGACGTCCAGCTTGCCCGCGACCTGTCCATGGCAACGGCAATGCTGGACGCCGGGCGCAGCGACGGTGCGGTCCTGATCGCGGGTGCGGGCCATGTACGCAGCGACTGGGGCGTGCCGTTCATCCTGCAAACAAAGGCGCCAAATACTGACACTGTCTCGATAGGATTATTCGAGGTGACGGAGGACGCACAGCGCTTCGCCGACTATGAAGACATAGAGGGCGAAGGCCTGCCCTTCGACTTCATCCGCTTCACGGAGCGCAGCGAAACGCGCGACCATTGCGCGGACCTGGAAGAGCAACTGGACAAGAACTAGGAGACCGGAGCGCGGGCGCCATCGGGAATATCTTCCCGATATTCCTCGGTGCCCGACCGGGAGATCTCGGCGCGGAAGCGCGGCAGGGCCTGCGGATATTCGGCCTGCAGCCAGGCGATCAGCTTTTCACGGATCTCGCAGCGCAGTTCCCAAGTGGCGATCGAGTTGCGTGCGCTCATGATGCCACGCACGACGATCGTCTTGTCGTTCGCATCGGTCATGTGCATCTTGGCGACCTGCCCGTCCCAGAGCGACGAAGACTCCACGAATTCGATGAGCTTCGCGCGCAGTATCTCCACCGGCACCGAGTAATCGACATGCCAGGTGACCGCCCCGATGATCGAGGTCCCTTCGCGGGTCCAGTTCTCGAACGGCTTCTCGATGAAGTAGGACAGCGGCACGACCATGCGCCGCCAGTCCCAGATACGCACGACCACATAGGTCGCGCCGATTTCCTCGATCCAGCCCCACTCGCCCTCGACGATGACGACATCCTCCAGCCGGATTGGCTGGGTGAGCGCGATCTGGACGCCGGCGATCAGGTTGGCAAGGACCGGGCGGGCGGCGAAGCCGACGGCAAGGCCGGCAACACCGGCGGAGGCGAACAGGCTGACGCCATATTGGCGAACGCTGTCGAAGGTCAAAAGCACGGAGGCGGCGGCGATGATGAAAATCAGGATGTTGGCTGTTCGACGCAGCACGCGGACCTGCGTCACGACCTTGCGGCCATGGACGTTGTCCTCGCCATCTTCCGTTTCAAGGCGATGGCCGCGCATCAACCGGTCGGTGAAGAGATTGGTCAGCAGGATCGCCGTCCAGCCGATCAGCCCGATCATGATGACCGAGATCGTCCTGGAGACCGCGCCCTTGAACTCCATCGGCAAGCCGGAGGCGGAGACCGCCACCGAAACAGCGAGCAGAATGATGGCGAGGCGGGCGGGACTGCGCGCACGGCCGATCGCCTGCCGCCACCATGAACTGCGGCGCAGCATGCGCGCGAGAGCTCGCCACAGAAGCGCATGGACGGCCCATCCGACGAAGATCGCAACGGCAAGCAGTATGAGCGGCCATGCCCAGAGGGACGCCAGCATATAGGTGTCGACTATGGCTTCTTCGGCGGTTTCGACGATCTCTTCCGGCATCGATCCTTGCAGCGGTTTGTAATGGCGTGGCCGCGCCGCAAAGCGCGCGAGAGGCTCATTCTTGTCCTTGAGCTAGGGCAAGTCTACCGCAGTGCAACAAAAAACCCGCGGGAAGGTTCCCGCGGGTCGATTGTCTGTCAGAGGCTTTGAGGCCGGATCAGAAGTCCATGCCGCCGCCCGGCATGGCCGGCATCGGGGCTTCCTTCTTAGGCAGTTCGGCGACCATTGCCTCGGTGGTGATCAGCAAGCCGGCGACGGAGGCTGCGTCCTGAAGGGCGGTACGCACGACCTTGAGCGGGTCGATCACGCCGGACGCGAACAGGTCCTCGAAGGCGTCGGTCTGGGCGTTCCAGCCCCAGGAGAAGTCGGACTTCTCGCGGACCTTGCCGACGATGACGGAGCCTTCGGCGCCGGCATTCGTGGCGATCTGGCGCATCGGCGCCTCGATTGCGCGGCGGATGATGTTCACGCCGACTTCCTGGTCGTGGTTCGCGGTCTCGACGCTTTCGAGCGCCTTGACGGCGCGCATCAGCGCGGTGCCGCCACCCGGCAGGATGCCTTCCTCGACGGCCGCACGGGTTGCGTGCAGGGCGTCGTCGACACGGTCCTTCTTCTCCTTCACCTCGACTTCGGTCGCGCCGCCAACGCGGATGACCGCAACGCCGCCAGCAAGCTTTGCAAGGCGCTCCTGCAGCTTCTCGCGGTCGTAATCGGAGGTGGTTTCCTCGATCTGGGCCTTGATCTGGTTGACGCGGCCTTCGATCTCGGACTTCTCACCGGCGCCATCGACGATGGTGGTGTTTTCCTTCTCGATAACCACTTTCTTGGCCTTGCCGAGCATGTCGAGCGTGACATTCTCGAGCTTCACGCCGAGATCCTCGGAGATGAAGGTGCCGTTTGTGAGGATGGCGATGTCCTGCAGCATGGCCTTGCGGCGGTCGCCGAAGCCCGGCGCCTTGACGGCGGCGATCTTGAGGCCGCCGCGCAGCTTGTTGACGACGAGCGTGGCGAGCGCCTCACCCTCGACATCCTCGGCGATGATCAGAAGCGGCTTGCCGGACTGGACCACGGCCTCTAGGACCGGGAGCATGGCCTGCAGGTTGGAGAGCTTCTTTTCGTGCAGCAGGATGTAGGGGTCGTCGAGCTCGACGCGCATCTTCTCCTGGTTGGTGACGAAATAGGGCGACAGGTAACCGCGGTCGAACTGCATGCCTTCGACGACTTCGAGCTCGGTCTCGGCGGTCTTGGCTTCCTCGACGGTGATGACGCCTTCATTGCCGACCTTTTCCATAGCCTCGGAGAGGAACTTGCCGATCTCGGCGTCGCCATTGGCGGAGATGGTGCCGACCTGGGCGATCTCCGAGTTCTGCGAGACCTTGCGGGCATTGGCCTTGAGTTCGGCGACGACGGCGTCGACAGCCTTGTCGATACCGCGCTTGAGGTCCATCGGGTTCATGCCCGACGCCACGGCCTTGGCGCCCTCGCGGACGATCGCCTGGGCGAGGACGGTCGCGGTGGTGGTGCCGTCGCCGGCCAGATCGTTGGTCTTGGACGCAACTTCGCGCACCATCTGCGCACCCATGTTCTCGAACTTGTCTTCCAGTTCGACTTCCTTGGCGACGGTGACGCCGTCCTTGGTGATGCGGGGCGCGCCGAACGACTTGTCGATCACGACATTGCGCCCCTTGGGGCCGAGCGTGACCTTCACGGCATTGGCGAGAATGTCGACGCCACGCAGCATCTTCTCGCGCGCTTCGACGTTAAACTTGACTTCCTTTGCAGCCATTTTCGTTTTCCCTTGTTACGCTCAGGCGGCCTTTTTCGCCGCGGCTTCGGCCTCGATGACGCCCATGACGTCGGATTCCTTCATGATCAGGTAATCCGTGCCTTCGAGCTTGATCTCGGTGCCGGACCATTTGCCGAACAGGATGCGGTCGCCAACCTGAACGTCTAGCGGCTGGATCGCGCCCTTCTCGTCGCGCGCGCCGGAGCCCACAGCGACAACCTCGCCCTCGGACGGCTTTTCCTTGGCTGTATCGGGAATGATGATTCCCCCGGCCGTCTTTTCCTCGGCTTCGATGCGGCGGACCAGAATGCGGTCATGCAATGGACGGAACTTCATGCGTGTTTTCCTCCTGGACAAACGATGTTGAAGAGAGTTCCGCCGGCCGCCGTTCCCTTCGAACCGGCGGCTGGCGCGCGATCCGGATCGCGGCTTCGCGCGCCGGAAATCTGGTTTCGGATATTTTCGGATTCAAGAGGAGCGAAAGAAAAAATCAGCACTCGCCCGTATGGGCTGCTAACAAGCTGATATTATTGACAGAATCAGATTTTTTCGTAGCGTTCTTCGGTGCAATAGTCCGAAAAGGAGTGGCAATGCAAGGCAAGAGCGCTTTCGAATTGCAACTGGAAGGCTACGGGCTGACAACAGCCCATATCCTCTATCGCATGCCGGACCATCCGGGCATCCTGCAGACCTATGTCTGGCAGGACTACGACCTGGCTCCGGAGTTTCCACAGATGTACGGATTTCTCGATTTCTGGGAGAACAATCTCGACGGCCCGCTGCATTCTGTGCGCTACTCGCACCAAAGGCTGATCAAGCCCGGCGAGTTTCGCCGCGTGGACGGCGAGATCGTGCTGCACTAGGGGCTTGCCCTAGTCGAGCGCCAGAACATCCGAGACGAGCCGCACGCGCTCGTCGGCCGTCTCGACCACGATGACCGCGTCGCCGCCTGCCTCGACGGTTTTGGCGGGGACTTCGATTTCGGCCGAAAGCTTGCCGGCAGCGTCGGTCTCGACCGTATCCAGCATGGTCAGGCTGTCGCCGCGGCGAAGGCCGATCCTGACGTCCTTGTTCCCGGGAAGGCCGGACGCCTCGACCTCGAACTTGCCGTCATCCTTTTTCTCGACGTCGACTTCGGGACCGCGCGACGGCTGGGCATCGACGCCAGGCAAGCCGATGCGATCGCCGAACTCGGCGATCTCGCGACTGAAATCCGGCGTGTCAGCCAGATAGTCGGAGACGGTCTTGCCGGCTGAATTGGCCGCATCCCGGATGTTCCGTCCGGCATCATCCATGGCCATCCGCGCCCTGCCAAGGAAATCATCGACTGCATCCTCTTCGAAGACTGGCATTTTCAGTTTGCCTTCGGGAAGGTCGGCAACCGTATCGGCGTCGTTGACGCGCAGGATTTCCCCCGGCTCGGTGCCACAGCGCTCGGCAAGCTGTTCAAGCGTCTCGCCCGGCTGCATTTCCTCAATGAAGCCGCATGTGGAGCGGGCGTTGGCCGGGGCGGCCAAAGCGGTCGTGGCGGCGATGACGATCAAGAAGGATGTGCGGCGCATAGCGGTCTCCCGGCTTGGTGGAACGTGTGTCCATAACCGGCGAGCCTGGCGAAAGGTTCCGCTTCAGGCTCCGCACCAGGTTCCCACCGGCTCGCGGCGGCCGCGCCACGAGACGGCGAGGCCATTGCTGACAAGCAGCGCGCCGGCATCGCCGGCGGATGTCGCAATCGCGGCCAGTGTGCGGCCATAGCGGTCCTGTCCCTGCCGGACGATGCGGATCGGCTGGCCGTCGAGCAGGCGCGCGAGTGCGCGCGTGGCGGCAGCAGCGCGCTGCGTTTCCGCGCGACAGCGGCCCTTCACCTCGGGCGCATCGATATTGACGAGCCTGATCTTTTCGCCGGCGAGCCAAATCGTGTCGCAATCGACCCCGCGGCCCACGCCACAAATCGGCATGGCGCGCGGCGCTACCGTGGCGGAGAAATCCGGCGGTGCGGAAGGCGTATAGGCGCTGGTGGTCATGTGGTCGACAAGCGCGCCCACGCGCGAGAGTTCGATACCGTCCACATGGCGCAGCATCACCGCAACGCCCGCGCCAATGGAGAAGCAGGCGACCAGCAAAAGCGCCGTGCGCCACGGCAGGCGACTGCTGGACCGCGAGCGGGAGGTGGCGTTTCCGCGTTTTGCGTCGATGGTGGCCATGGCACGCGTTCCGGTTCGAATCGTGATGCGAGCCTGCGGGCCGAGGTCTTACTTTTTCGTTCAAGCGACCGGCGGGTCAGCTTCGCGGCATTGCCGGACATAGGCCTGTGGCCTAGACGGGACATGTGCCGATACCCCAGGAGTATTTCACCGCCTCGCGCGACTTCGACGCCTTCATGGCGGATGCGAAGGAAGCGCTCGGGACCGTCGCGTCGGCGCTCAGGCGGCATGTGAACGGGGAGGATTTCGAACGGATTCCGGCGGGGTTGCCGGAAGAGGTGCGGGCCTGTTGGGCGTAGCCGTCGAATACCTTAATTCGACCACGAAACACGGCATCGATAGCGAGGCGGAACTTCGACAGATACCGGATGGATTCGACGGTTATGTCTGGACGAACCGAATCGAGGTGGTTGGCCCGCTCCTTGAGAAAGGCAAACCCGGATAAGGGTCTACTCGCACCAGGTCTCGCGCGGCTCCTCGCGGCCCTTCCATGGAACCGCGACGCCGAAGCGGACGAGATTGCGGCCGACATCGCCATCGGGCGTTTCGACAACGGCAAGGATTCGGGCCTGTCTGTCGCGGCCCTTGCTGCGGATCTCGATCGTGCGGCCATCCAGCAATTGCTTCAGCGTCTCGACGGCCTCGCGGCCGAGCGCCGCTTCACGCATGCAGCGACCTTCCGCCCGAGGGACGGCCGCATTGGCGAGACGGAAGCGCACGCCGTTCAGCCAGAAAGTGTTGCCGTCGATTGTGCAGTTCTCGGATTGCCGCCCGCGGCAGATATCCATCGGTCTCGGTTCGATTCCCTCGTAGAAGTCGAAGCCCTGGCTGCTTTCGCGACTGACGGAACTGGTGAAGAAAACCGGTTCCTCGACCGCCCCCGACCCGCGCCGTTCCGGATCATGTGAGGCGAGCACCGCCCAGGTGCCGCCGCCGACGGCGAGAAACAGGCCGATGATCGCCGCGGCAATCGTCGCACGTGTCGACAGGAACCGGGCCGCACGTCCATTGGTGTCGACGGCAAGAAAGAGATCGGGATGGTTGCTGCGCATGTATCTCGGTGCGAATTTTGTTGCGCTGCATTATCAGGTCGCCGCATTACCAATTCGTTCGGGAAAACCCGCAAATTCGAGGGAATAGGCCATCATGCCGGCGGTTTCGGACGGCGATGCGCCGGCCGGTCTTTTCATTATTCTTTACGTGTCCTATTCGTTTGGCAACCGCCACCGGCAAAGGGAGGCCGCCATGGCGCACAAGGCGCTGATCGTCATCGACATGCAGAACGACTTCTGTCCGGGAGGCGCGCTCGCCGTCGGCGGCGGCGACGAGATCGTACCGCTCGTCAACCACCTGATCGACAGCCACGACCACGTGATCCTGACGCAGGACTGGCACCCGGCGGGTCACTCCTCTTTCGCATCACAGCATGAAGGCAAACAACCTTTCGAGACCATCGAGGCCTCCTACGGACCGCAGACGCTGTGGCCAGACCACTGCGTGCAGGGGACAAAAGGCGCCCAATTCCACGACGATCTCCAATGGACGACGGCGGAACTCGTGATCCGCAAGGGTTTCCGACCGGAGATCGACAGTTACTCGGCTTTCTTCGAAAACGACCATGACACGCCGACAGGCCTTTCCGGATACCTGAAAGAGCGGGGGTTCGGGGAGGTCGTGCTTTGCGGGCTGGCGACAGATTTTTGCGTCGGCTTCTCGGCGCTTGACGCGGTGACCTGCGGTTTCAAGACCTCTGTTGTCATGCAGGCTTGCCGCGCGATCGACCTGGACGGGTCACTCGCGGCGATGACCGAGCGGATGCGCGCCGCCGGCGTGCATCTTCTCTAGGACGACACGATGGTTTTTCGCGTTCTCGATATCGCAAGGCGTGTACACGACCATACCTGGAAGCTCGATCCGATCGTCCGGTCGCTGCTCGATACGGATTTCTACAAGCTGATGATGCTGCAGATGATCTGGAAGCAGCATGCCGATGTGAATGCGACCTTTTCGCTGATCAACCGAACGACGTCTATCCGGCTCGCCGAGGAGATCGACATCGACGAGTTGCGGGACCAGCTCGATTACGCACGGTCGGTCCGGCTGACCAAGAAGGAGCATATCTGGCTCGCCGGGAACACGTTCTACGGGCGCAAGCAGATCTTCGAGCCGGAGTTCCTCGCCTGGCTGGCCGACTTTCAGCTGCCCGACTACGAGATCTCGGTGAAGGATGGCCAGTTCCAACTCGATTTCCACGGGCCGTGGACGCACACGACCATGTGGGAGATCCCGGCGCTCGCCATCGTCAACGAGTTGCGTTCGCGCGCGGCGATGCGCGGCATGGGCCCGTTCGAGCTCGACGTGCTCTATGCACGCGCCAAGGCGAAGACGTGGGAGAAGGTCGAGCGGTTGAAGGCGCTCGATGGTCTGTCGATCTCGGATTTCGGCACGCGGCGGCGGCACTCCTTCCTGTGGCAGCGCTGGTGCGTGCAAGCCTTGCAGGAGGGCATTCCCGACGCGTTCACCGGCACCTCGAACGTGCTTCTCGCGATGGACAACGACCTCGAAGCCGTCGGCACCAATGCGCATGAACTGCCAATGGTCTACGCAGCGCTGGCGGAGACCGACGCCGGCATCGCGCAAGCGAATTACAGGGTGCTGGAAGACTGGAACGCGCTTTACGGCGGCAATCTGCGCATCGTCCTGCCCGACACGTTCGGAACCGCGGCTTTTCTCGAGGACGCGCCCGACTGGGTGGCCGACTGGACCGGTTTCCGGCCGGACTCGGCCCCGCCGGTCGAGGGCGGCGAACGCATCATCGACTGGTGGCGGGAAAAGGGCCGCGACCCGGCACAGAAAATCCTGATCTTCTCCGACGGTCTGGATGTCGATACGATCGTAAGCACGCACGAACACTTCAAAGGCAAGGTGCGCATGGCCTTCGGCTGGGGCACCAATCTGACCAATGATTTTGTCGATTGCGCGCCGCGCCGCAATGACCAGCTTCGCGCCATCTCCCTGGTCTGCAAGGTCACCGAAGCCAATGGAAAGCCGGCGGTCAAGCTGTCGGACAATCCGAGAAAGGCGACAGGCGATCCGGCGGAGATCGAGCGCTATCTTCGGATTTTCGGGGCGGGAGAACGGGTCGACAAGCCTGTCTATGTGTAACACGGCGAACCACCCCGGTCGACACGGTTATGCGATCTTCTCAGGTTTGCGAGCGAAGCGCTGGCGAAAGAGCTGCATGACTTGACGCTGGTCAATGCCGGTACATGACGGTGACTCGATCCTCTCAAGGACGAGGAGACGCTCCATGGCCGCAACGAGCAAAGACCAACTGATCGCCATAACCGGCAAGGAATACGCCAGGCTCACAGCGCTCATCGACGAGATCGGAGAGACCGTCGCGCTCGCAAAGGATGGCGGCGGCACTTCGATCAAGGACGTGATTGGTCATCGTGCGCACTGGATCGAACTGTTTCTGGGCTGGTATCGTGACGGCCAGTCGGGAAAAGCGGTCCACTTCCCAGCCGAGGGCTACAAGTGGAACCAGTTGAAAGCCTACAACGCCATGCTTCGCGAGGCGCAATCGACCCTCGGCTGGGCCGATGCAAAAGCGCTTTTGAAGAACGGGCACGAGCAACTGTTGGCATTCATGGCATCGAAGAGCGACGTTGAGCTCTATGGCGGGCCGATGGAGGGCGCCAACAACGACTGGACGCCCGGGCGATGGGCAGAGGCGGCGGGGCCAAGCCATTACCGATCGGCAGGCAAATATGTCCGTGCGCGGCTCAGGACGCCGGGCAGAGCGTAAATCCGCTGCGTAAAACGGCGGCGACAGCGTCTCGACTTCCTTTTACGTAAACGTTAGAGCGGTCCTATCGGAACGAAGGACCACCGCCATGAACCTGATCCTCCGCCTGCTCCAGGTCCTGCTGGGTTCGAGGAAGCGTGGCCATATGGACGTCCTGGCGGAAGGGCGCGTAACGCTGCGCTGCTGGCCGAACGATCTCGATACCAACCTGCACATGAACAATGGCCGCTATCTCACCATCATGGATCTCGGCCGGCTGGACCTGATCCTGCGCACGGGGCTCCTGCCGGTCATGCGGTCGCGCAAATGGTATCCGGTCATCGCGACGGCGAGGATCGGATTCCGGCGATCGATCAATGTTTTCGATCGTTTCGACCTGACCACGCGTGTAATCGGCTGGGACGAGAAGTGGCTCTATATTGAGCATCGCATGGAACGCGGCGACAAGGTGATGGCGCAAGCCTTCGTCAAAGGACTTTTCCTCGGCCCCGACGGCAAGGTGCCGATGGCCGAACTGATCGCGGCGGCGGGGCATCAGGGTCTGTCACCTGAAATAGATCCCGAGATCTTGGCAGCACTCACATAGTTGACGCAACCTCCCGACTTCGCAGCCTTAAGTTAAATGTAGGGGATTTTCGTGAAGAAATACCTGTTGAAGTAAACCTAATTGTAACGGGCGCATGATGCATTGCGACGCAGATACGAACAGGCAGGTGCCGATGACACTGGAAGCTCAACTCAAGCTTTCCGCCTTTCAGGGCAAGATTCTCGAAGCGGTCGCGACAGGCAGCGACTTCCACAGCGTGGCCGACCTCCTCTGCCGCGAGGCCGAGCAAATTGCGCCGGACGCCGTCTGCACAATCGTGCGCATCGAGAACGGTCTTATCCGACCGGTCGCGGCGCCGAGCCTGCCTGACAGCTATGCCGAGGCGCTTGACGGCGTGCCCATCGGGCCGGAGGTGGGCTCATGCGGCGCCGCCGCCTATTTCGGGGAACCCGTGCAAACGACGGATATCGATAAAGATCCGAAATGGCAGCCTTATCTCGGATTGATCGCGCCGCACCGGCTCAAAGCCTGCTGGTCGAGCCCGATCAAGACGCGCGACGGTCGCACAGTGGCGACCTTCGCCTTCTATTTTCGCGAAAACCGCGGCGCGGACGACGCGGAAAAGGAACTGGTCAAGCGTTGCGTCCATTTGTGCGCGATCGCCTTCGAATATGCCGAGATCAACGCGCATAACGAGTATCTCGCCTATAGCGACCAATTGACCGGAATCGGAAACCGCCGGTCATTCGATACGGCGTTCTTCGATCCGGAGCTGTTGTCGGCTCCGTTCGGCCTGTTGCTCATCGACATCGACAATCTCAAGATCGTGAATGACAGTCTCGGCCATTGCGCCGGCGACACGCAAATCGCTTCGGTGGCGAAGCGACTCGCCGCGCTTGCAGGCAAGAACAACGCGTTCCGCCTTGGCGGCGACGAATTCGCGATCATTTGCCGGGGATGCAAGGACCACGCTTCGTTGCGGCAAAAAGCCTATATGGCGCTCGACGCGGTCACCCAGCCGATCGATACAGAGAACGGAACGCTTTCGCCCAGTGTCACGATCGGCGGCGTTCTCAACGGTATCGACGGAACCGCGCCCGAACAGCTTCGCCAGAACGCCGACATGGCGCTCTACCACGCCAAGCAGATGCGGCGCGGCGGATATGTCCAGTTCGATCCGAGCCACAAGAGTACCATCCTGCGCCGTATCGCCGAATCGCGCGATTTGCTGGAAGCGCTGGACGAGGACCGGGTCATCGCCTTTTACCAGCCGGTGGTCAGCCTGGAGACCGGACGGATCACCGGTGTCGAGGCGCTGGCGCGGATAAGGCGCCCGGACGGCCGGATCGCGACGGCATCGGAATTCCAGATGGCGTTCGACGACGCGCGCAACACCTCGCGGCTGACCGCGCAGATGATCGATCTCGCCTTCAACGAGTTGCGCTACTGGCTCGACGAAGGCCTGCCGATCGAGCATGTCGCGATCAATCTGGCGACGGCGGATTTCCGGCCCGACGATCTCGAGGAACGGCTGATGTCCGCGCTGGAAAGAACCGGCCTCTCACCGCATCGCTTGCAACTGGAAGTGACCGAGACGGTGCTGATGGAAGGCCATGTCGCGCAGCCCATGGCCAATCTGCGAAAGCGCGGTGTCCGTGTCGCTCTCGACGATTTTGGCACCGGCTTCGCATCTCTGACTCATCTGCTGCATTTTCCGGTCGACGTCATCAAGATCGACAAGAGCTTCGTGGAAAAGCTCATGACCGATGTCCCGAGCGCTGCGATCGTCGAAGCGCTGGCTGACATCGCGCGCAAGACCGGGCTCGATGTCGTCGCCGAGGGCGTCGAAACCTATGCGCAAGCGGAAAGGTTGGCCGAACTCGGCTGCGATTTTGGCCAGGGATACCTTTTCTCCCGGCCAGTCGATGCAGCCGCGATCACCGATCTGCTTCGAACCACGCTGCCGGTACGTGATCCGGCAGCATTGCAGCCCAGGCAAAAACGGGCCTGATCGCCTACATCGGAACCGTATGGCGCTGGTAGATCTCGAGGATTTCATCCAGCACGGCGTCGTCGAGCTCGACATCGACCGCGCCGATATTGGTCTTCAATTGCTCCATCGATGTCGCACCGATGATGGCAGCCGTCATGAAAGGGCGCGACAGGCAGAAGGCCAGCGCCATCTGGGCCGGATCGAGCCCGTGCCTGTCGGCAACCGCCAGATAGGCTTCCAACGCCGGTTTCGATCGCTCCTGGTAGCGGCCGTTGAGGTCCGGCTGCATCGAAAGCCGAGTACCCTCCGGAACCTCGCCTGTCCGGTACTTTCCCGACAATAAGCCGGCGGCCAGCGGCGAAAAGGCGAGAAGACCGACATCCTCATGGGCGGCGACTTCCGCGAGATCCATGTCGAACAGCCGGTGCAAGAGCGAGTATTCGTTCTGGATCGACTGAATGCGCGGAAAGCCCTTCTGCTCCGACAGTTTCAAATATTGCATCGTGCCCCAGGCCGTCTCGTTGGACAGGCCGACATGGCGCACCTTGCCTTCCTTCACCAACGCATCGAGTTCGCCCATCACTTCGGCGATGACGTCGAGCGTCTGCTGCCGGTCGTGGTCCTCAGGTTTCCAGAACCAGGACTTGCGGAAATGGTAGGTCTGGCGGTCCGGCCAATGCACTTGATAGAGATCGATATAGTCCGTTTGCAGGCGTTTGAGGGAACGCTCGCACGCGCGGCGGACCTTGGCGGCGGAAAGGTTCGCGCCATCGTCGATCCAGGCCCGGCCGCCACCGGCAACCTTCGAGGCAAGAACGATGTCGTCGCGCTTGCCGCGCCCGGCAAACCAGGTACCGATGATCGATTCCGTGTCGCCGACAGTATCAGCGGAAGCCGGCGTCGTCGGATAGAGTTCGGCCGTGTCGAAGAAATTGACGCCTTGGCCGACGGCGTAATCCATTTGCCGATGGCCTTCGGCCTCGGTGTTCTGCGATCCCCATGTCATTGTGCCGAGGCAAATCGCGCTCACATCCAGGCCGGTTCGGCCGAGTTTGCGGTATTTCATCGTGATGATCCGGATTGTTCGAAACAGAATGTCTTTCACCGCCAGTCTACAGGGCACCGAAACCCGAGTGCAAGTCAGGCCGGCGCGGCGGACTTGCGGGCGAGATATACTGTCTGGGTGAACTCCCGGTCGTGCTGGAGCGGGTTGGTGAACGTCACCGGCTCCGCGCGCGCCTCGCCGAACACGGAGGCGAGCAATTCCGTGAAAGCACTGTCCGGCCGGTCGTCCGACCAGAGGCCCATGATACCGCCGGGATGCAGGTGATCGGCCAGGCGAGCGAAGCCTTCCGGTGAATAGAAACTGCCCGAGCGGCGGTCCAGCAGGCGATCGGGTGCGTGATCGATATCGATGAGGATGGCGTGAAAAAGCCGTCCGGGCTTAGCGGGATCGAATCCTTTTCGCGACGACGCGAGGGCGAAGAAATCGTCGCACACGAAGCGGCAGCGCGGATCGCCCGCGAGCGGCGGATCGAGCGGAATCAGTTTCCGCTCGTGCCAATCGACGACCGGATCCAGCATCTCGATGACGATCAGAGAATCGACGCTATCGTGTTCGAGGACGGCCGCCGCCGTGTAACCGAGGCCGAGTCCGCCGACAACGACATCAAGGGACTCGCCCTCCAGTTCGGCGAGACCGAGCCGTGCGAGGGCAACCTCGGACGCCGTGAACAGGCTTGACATGAGGTGTTCCTCGCCGAGCATGATCTCGAAGACATCCTCGCCAAGCGACAGGATATGGCGTCTGCGCAGGATTACCGGTCCGATGGGCGTCGGGCGATAGTCCAGTTCCTCGAAAAGTTTGCTCATTGGGAATGCGATCTCCTGTCCGGCCGCACGTGCCGGCGGTTTGCAGCCTGTAGCGGCTGGCTTCAGTCTTCGGCGATTCCCAGCGAGTCACGCCACTGTTTGAGGAATAGCCGACGCTTCATCTGGTCGAGGCCAACCATCAGCGCCGGGCCCAGCGCGATCGGGCGGATCGTGCGGCTCTCGCCGCCCGCCCTGCCAAGCTCCCGAAACATATAATCCGCGCCGTCGAGCGGGGAAAACAGCAACGCCTCCTCGTTGAGAATACGGCGGCCTTCCGGCCCCTGCGTGAACTCAAGGAACGCACCTGCATCGGCCTTGTTGGCGGCATTGTCCGGCACGTAGGCGGCCCGGGTCAGCACCAGCGTATAGTCTGACGGGACGATGACAGCGAGTTCGGGCTTCTCGCGCGCCTCGGCCAGCGCATAGGAGCCGAGCACGTTGTAGCCGAGCGTCAGGCGGCCATCGGCCACGCGGTCGAGGATTTCCTGGGTACAGCAATAGAGTTTGACCTCGTTGCGGCCCATGCCCTCGATCAACCGGCCCCAGGTGGAGGAACGCTGATCGTCCAGCGTGGCGAAGAGATAGCCGAGACCGGAGGATTCGATGTCGTAGGTGCCAATGCGGCCCTTGAACCGGTCGGGCTGGCGCAGCAGGTCAAGCAGCGCGAAATGATCGACGGGCGCCTCCCACTCGGCGACGGCGCGCCGGTTGTAGACGATGACAGAAGGCTCGTAGGTCAATCCGAACAACTGATCGCGCCAGCGCGCGTAATCCGGCAGGAGCTGAAGACCGGGACGGAGTACTGTCGATGCGCAGCCGTCATTGACCAGCTTGACCTGAAGATCCATCGCCGAGGAGAGCACCACGTCGTCCGCCGGCCGCTTGCCGGCACAGGCGTCCCGTGCCTCGGAGAAAAGCGCGTTGGTCGTAAGCTCGCGATAGCGGATGGCAACCGACGGATTGGACCGCTGATAGGCCTCGATGACCGGGCGGATGATGCCTATATCGGTGGTCGAGCCGACAACCAGCATACGCACTGGCGCGGCGGATGCCGGGAACTCGTAATCGTCGGCGCGAGCGGGCATGGCCGAAGCCAGCAGCAAAACCGCGAGGGCTATCCAGCGCATCATGGGCGGTCTCCCGCAAGCGGCAAGGAGAGCGAAACCTCGAAACCGCCATTCTCGATGTCGCGCAGTGTGAGTTCGCCGCCATGCGACACGGCGACTTCGTGGGCGATGGCGAGCCCGAGACTTGCGCCCTTGGAGGATGCCGCGCGGTTGCGCCGGAACCGCGTTCCCGCCGATGCGCGGTCTTCCTGCGCGATCCCGCCCCCATGGTCGATCACGCAAATAATGGCGCGCCCGCCTTCTGCCGCGACCCGGATGGCGACCGGCGGCTTGCCATGTTCGAGCGCATTGTTGGCGAGGTTCTTGACCGCCTCGCGCAGTGAAAACCGGTCGCCGGCGACTGTCACCGCCTCTTCCGGCAGGTCCAGCAACGGCAGTTCCGCAGCCGCATCGGCAAAACGCCGCGTCTCCTGTTCGGCCTCGATGGCGATGCGGCGCAGGTCGACACGCTCGCGCGGCTCGGAATCAGTGCGGTGGGTCACCATGGCATGGCTGAGCAACTGGTCGGCCAGGCGGCCGACGGCGATCGACCGGTCCAGAATGCGCTTGTTGATGCGGCGCAGCCGGTCGGGCGATTCCTCGCCCGCAGCCAGCTGCGCCTGGGCGCGAATGGCGGTGATGGGCGTGCGCAACTGGTGGGCGGCGTCGGCAACGAAGGACTGCACGGCGCTGACGCGACGGTCGAGCCGGCGAGTAAAGCGGTTGATCGCATCGACGACGGTCTCGATCTCGCGCGGCGTCTCGATCTCGAAGGGCGACAGGTCGTTCGGGTCGCGCGACAACAAGGCGCGCTCGACGCGGATCAGCGGCGCCAGCGCGTAACGCACCGCGAACCATGCCAGCAGCACGATGGCGAGCGCAGCAGCCCCGACCAGGATTGCCGCCTTGGTGGCGATGTCGCGGGCAAGCGCGATGCGCTCCTGCACCGTGTGGGCGACGATCACGCGGACATTGCCGTTCATGCCGCGTTCCGCGATCTGTCGCGTTGTCATGACGGCGCGCACCGTCTCGCCGGAATAGTCGGTTTCATAGGCGGTCGCCGCCCGGGTCTCCGCCTCCTCAGGCAAAGGCAGGTCTGGATAGCCGGTCAGCGTTTCGCCATCCATTCCGACAACCCGGTAGAACACGCGGTCGTTGCGCGCGAGAGACAGGAGTTCGAAGGCGGAGGATGGCAGGTCCACCAGCACCTCGCCATCCGCGACGCTAATGCGTTCGGCGATTTGCAGTGACGCACCGGTCAGAAGCCGGTCATAGGCTTCGTTGGCGGCCTGAATCCCGTAGTTCCACGCGGACCAGAGCGCGGCCGTGGCGGCCAGCAGCAGGATGAAAGTGACCGCCAGTGTGAGGCGCAAGGCGATGGAGGGGCGGCGGCGCGTGCGCAAAGCGGGGCCGCCATTGGTGACGTCAAGCATGGCGGGCAGGCCCGGCGACGAAGGCCTGATAGCCGAGCCCGCGCAGGGTCCGTATTTCCAGCGAGGTCGAAGGGAGTTTCTTGCGCAGACGCGCGATATAAAGCTCCACCGCATTGAGCCCCACCTCGTCCTCGAGCCCGAAGAGGCGCGAATGCAGCTCCTCCTTGGCGATCACACGTCCTCGTGAGGAGAGCAGGATTTCCAGAAGCGATTGTTCGCGGCGCGTCAGATCGCACGGCGTGCCGGCAACGGTTACGCGCCGCGTCGCGGTGTTGAAGCAGATGTCGCCCGCCTCCAGGACGGCATCGGTTTCACCATGCCTGCGCCGCGCGACGGCGCGCAGCCGCGCTTCCAGTTCGCGAAAGTCGAAAGGCTTGACGAGATAGTCGTCCGCGCCGGCATCGAGCGCATCGACACGATCGTCGACGCCGAGCCGCGCAGTGAGCATCAAGACGGCGAGCGCTTCGCCGCGGGCACGGATTTCCTTGAGCAAGTCGTAGCCGGAGCCGTCTGGCAGATTGATATCGAGCACCATCAGGTCGAAGGGCTGTACGGCAAGGAACTGGCGCGCGTCCGCGAGCGTGCGCGCCTTGTCGCAGACATGGCCCTGCCGCGACAGGTTCTCGGCGATCGCATCGGAGACGTCCTCCGCGTCCTCGACAATAAGCAGGCGCATGCACTCCTCCCGCCGTGACAGGTCAGTGACAGCTTCATGCACTATTAGGACCGGCAGCTGCGGCGTGCAATGCCGCGGCGTCTTTGGAGGAGATACCATGAAGAAACTTATCGGCCTCGCGGCCGCGTTCACGCTTGCATCCTCGATCGCGGCCTTCGCTTTCGAGCCGTCCAACACCGAGTGCATTGCCCCGGCCAATCCGGGCGGTGGCTGGGACTTCACCTGCCGGCAGGTCGGCAAGACCATGCAGGACTTGAAGCTGGTTCCCGGCACCATGCAGGTGGTCAATCTTGCCGGCGGCGGTGGCGGCGTGGCCTATGCCGAAGTCGCCAACAAGCGCAATGACGAAAACAACCTGATTGTCGCGGCGTCCTCGGCGACAGCGACCCGGCTGGCGCAGGGCGCCTTTCCCGGCAACACCATGGACCAGATGCGCTGGGTCGGCGCGGTCGGTGCCGACTACGGTATCATCGCGGTTGCAGCGGATTCCGAGGTCAAGACTCTTCCCGAATTGATGGACATGATCAAGAACGATCCGTCCTCGGTCTCCGTGGCCGGCGGCTCGGCCGTGGGTGGCTGGGACCATCTGAAGGTTCTGCTCGCCGCAAACAAGGCCGGCATCGACGATGTCCGCACCATCAAATATGTCGCCTTCGACGGTGGCGGCGAGGCGGTCACGCAGCTGCTCGCCGGCTCGGTGCAGGCCTTTACGGGTGATGCGTCCGAAGCCAAGGGCTTCGTCGATTCCGGCGACATCCGCGTAATCGCGGTTCTCGCGCCGGAGCGTCTGGAAGGCGATTTCGCGTCCTTCCCGACCGCAAAGGAACAGGGCATCGACGTGATCGGCGCCAACTGGCGCGGTTTCTATGCGCCGGGCGGCATGTCCGATGACGCCTATGCATTCTGGACCGACGCGGTCGCCAAGACCTATGCGTCCGACGAGTGGAAGCAGGCGATGGCGGCGAACGGCCTCGCGCCGCTCGACATGACCGGCGCCGAGTTCGAGGCCTTCGTGAAGGAATCGATCGACAACATCAGCGACCTGTCGAAGCAGATCGGCCTGATCAAGTAAGCAAAGACTTACGGTTTGATACTGGCATCCGGCGCAACCGCCGGATGCCCTTTCGACCAGGGCGAATTCATCCCAGGGGAGGGGAGAGCATGAGCGACCGCATATTCGGCGTGATCGGGCTTTTCTTGTCGGCGTTTTACGTCTGGCAGGCGACGCTGATCCAGGAGAGCTTCATACAGGACCCGGTTGGCCCGAAGGCCTTTCCCGTCCTGATCGCCATCGTGCTGGCGGCGGCCAGTCTCGTCTTCGTCCTCAGGCCCGATCCAGCACCGCACTGGCCCGCCGCAGGCCGGCTATTTGAAATCGCGATGTCGACGGCGCTTATGATCGCCTATGCGCTGGCCCTGCCGGAAGCAGGCTTCGTCGCCTCGACGACCGTCGCCGCAGCCTTCCTTTCCTGGCGGCTCGGCGCGCATCCCATTGCCTCGATCATCGCCGGACTCACGATCGCGATCGGTATCTATGTCGTTTTCCATCTCATTCTCGGCTTGTCGCTGGCGCGCGGGCCCTGGGGGTTCTAGATCATGGACGTTCTTTCCTCGCTCGGTGACGGTTTCGTCGTCGCCTTCACGCTTCAGAACCTTCTTCTTGCCCTGCTCGGTTGTTTCCTCGGCACGGTGATGGGCGCATTGCCGGGGCTCGGGCCTTCCAACGGCGTCGCCATCCTCATCCCGCTCGCCTTCACGCTGGGCCTGCCCGCGACACCAGCTCTGATCCTGCTGACCAGCGTCTATTACGGCGCGATGTATGGCGGGCGCATTTCGTCGATCCTGCTCAACATCCCCGGCGACGAGCCCGCGATGATGACCACGCTGGACGGCTATCCTATGGCGAAGAAGGGCATGGCCGGCGAGGCGCTGGCACTGTCCGGCATTGCCTCCTTCGTCGGCTCGTTCTTCGCGACCTGGGGCCTCGTCATGCTGGCGCCGCAGCTCGTCAAGGTGGCGCTGCTGTTCGGCCCGGCAGAGTATTTTGCCTTGTTCACGCTGGCCTTCGCAACGCTTGGCGGCATCGCCAGCCGCAACCAGGCCAAGGCCGCCTTTGCTGCGGCGCTGGGTCTCGGTATCGCAACGATCGGCGTCGATGGCCAGACGGGCGTGCCCCGCTTCGCTTTTGGCGAGGTCCATCTTTATGACGGGATCGATTTCCTCGTCGCGATCGTCGGGTTGTTCGCGGTCTCTGAGATCTTCGTCTTCCTCGAAAATCATCGTGGCAATGCCGACGCCGACGCCTCGAAGATGAAGATCGGACGTGTGACGCCGCCGCTTTCGATGCTCAAGAAAACCGCAGGCGCGATGAGCCGGTCGACGGTGATCGGCTTCATCGCCGGTGTGCTGCCCGGTGCAGGCGCTTCACTCGGTTCGTTTCTCGCCTATTCCCTGGAAAAAAAGGTCTCCGACAAGGACGGCACTTTCGGCAAGGGCGATCCGCGCGGCGTCGCAGCGCCGGAGGCCGGCAACAACGCCGCGGCCGGCGGCGCGCTTGTGCCGATGCTGGCGCTCGGCGTGCCCGGTTCCGGCACCACCGCGGTACTGCTCGCCATGCTGCTGGCGCTGAACATCACGCCCGGGCCGCTGCTGTTCCAGCAGAACCCCGACGTGGTCTGGGGCCTGATCGCGGCGCTGTTCATCGGCAATGTCATGCTGCTTTTGATGAACATCCCGATGGTCTCGCTGTTCGTGCGGGTTCTGCTGATCCCGCCGAAATATCTGATGCCGGCGGTCGCGATGATCTCATTCGTCGGCATCTACGGCATTTCCGGATCGACATTCGACCTGATGGTCATGGTCGGGTTCGGCGTGCTGGGATGGGTCTTGCGCAAGCTCGACGTGCCGCTGGTACCGATTATTCTCGGCGTGCTGCTCGGCGACCAGATGGAGAAGAACCTGCGCCGCGCGATGACGATCTCCGACGGCGACTGGACGACGCTGTTCGCCTCACCGCTATCGATTGCGCTGTGGGCCTTCGCCATTCTCGGCTTCGTCGCGCCGATCCTGTTCGGGCGGTTCTTCAGGGTGAAAAGGCGCGAAGAAGACATCGGCGATTGAGCTCCGCATCGTGTAATCCGTGAAAGCGCCCCGCCCGTAACCTATATGAGGTACGGGCGGGGCGTCGCATCGCTTCCCCTGTGGGTTGCATTGCGATAGGATTACAACCATGGATTCTCAACCAAAACCTTTCGTGCCGCCCCACCCGACGCCGCGCAACCGGCCCCCGACACGGCTCGAACTGATCCGGACGTCGATGCGCAACCCGCTCGAGATCTGGGGCGAGCCGTCCTACACGCTGCCGCATATCTCGGTGAAGTTCCTCGCCGACCACGTTCTGATTGCGAACCACCCGGAACTGATCCGCCATATCCTCGTCGACAATGCGAAGAACTACCGCATGGCGCGTGTGCGCCAGCTGATCCTGCGGCCGATCCTGCGCGACGGGCTTTTGACCGCGGAAGGCGATGTGTGGAAACGGTCGCGCAAGGCGATGGCGCCGGTCTTCACTCCGCGCCATATCCGCGGCTTCGCCGACATGATGAAGGCGCGCACCGAGACCTTCCTCACGCGCTATCGCGAAACCGACGGCGCGGTGCACGACATCAGCGCCGAGATGACGGAGCTGACCTTCGAGATCCTGTCCGATACGTTGTTTTCGAACGAAATCGCGACAGGCGGCGATGATTTTGCCGGCGATGTCGACCGGCTTCTGTCGACGATGGGTCAGGTGGACCCCCTCGACCTTCTCAAGGCGCCGGAATGGCTACCGCGGTTCCAGCGTATGCGCGGCCGGAACGTGCTTGGGAAATTCCGCAAGATCGTGCGGGACACGATCGACCAGCGCCGTATGCGGATGCAGTCCGACCCGGACAGCGTGCCGGAGGATTTCGTCACGCTGCTGCTCGAGGCCGAGGGCCCGGACGGGCTGTCGGCCGCGGAAATCGAGGACAATCTGATCACCTTCATCGGCGCGGGACACGAGACGACCGCGCGAGCGCTCGGCTGGACGCTCTACTGCCTCGCCAATGCGCCGCAGGAACGCGCGCTGGTGGAAGAGGAAATCGCCAATGTGCTGGCGGAGGGACCTCCGCCGGTCGAATGGCTGGACCGGATGCCGAAGACGCGCGCCGCCTTCGAGGAAGCGATGCGGCTCTATCCGCCCGCGCCGTCTCTCAACCGGGAGCCGATCGAGAGCGAGACCTTCGTCATGAAGGACGGCACGCAGATCGAAATTCCGAAGGGCGCGACTGTCCTCGTCATGCCCTGGGTGCTGCATCGCCACCGCCTCCATTGGGACAATCCGAACGCCTTCGTGCCGTCGCGTTTCTGGCCGGAGAACCGCGACACGATCGACCGGTTCCAGTATCTGCCCTTCGGCGCGGGACCGCGCATCTGCATCGGCGCGACATTCGCGCTGCAGGAAGCGGTAATCGCGCTGGCCTTGCTGCTGAACGAATTCAGCTTCGAGCCGACACCGGGCCTCAATCCCTGGCCAGTTCAGAAACTGACCGTGCAGCCCCAGAACGGCCTGCCGATGCGGGTTGTACGGCGGTAGGGCATTGCCCTTACTTCATGACATGCGTAATGCAGCGCATCCGAAACGATCCTTGCGCGCGATCCATTACAGATGACCCTCTCCCTCGGCATCGATACGGGCGGCACCTTTACGGACGCCGTCATCCATGACGAGACGCGCGGCGTCATCGCGAAAGCAAAAGCGCTGACCACGCGGCACGACCTGTCCATCGGGCTCGGCGAGGCGATGGACGCCGTGCTGGGGGCAAGCGAATTCGCACCAGAGGATATCGGTCTCGTCTCGATCTCGACGACGCTGGCGACCAACGCGCTCGTCGAAGGCCAGGGCGGACGCATCGGGCTCGTCATGATCGGTTTTTCGGAAAGCGATCTCGACAAGGCGGGACTGCGCGAGGCGGTGTCCGGCGATCCCGTGATCTTTATCTCCGGCGGACACGATGCACATGGCCGCCAGGCGAACGAATTCGACCGTTTGGCATTGGAAAAGGCCATTGACGGCCTTGCCGGCGAGGTCTCCGCCTTTGCCGTCGCGGGCTATTTCGCCGTGCGCAATCCGGAGCACGAGATCGCGGCGTGCGAAGCGATCCGGGCGCGCACCGGATTGCCGGTCACCGCGAGCCACGAACTCACCGCCAAACTGGACGGACCGCGCCGCGCCCTGACCACCGTGCTCAATGCGCGATTGATCTCGATGATCGACCGGCTGATCGATGCCGCCGAGGCACGGATGGCGGCATCGGGCCTCAGCGCGCCGCTGATGGTGGTGCGCGGCGACGGCTCGCTGGTCTCGGCCGGTTTCGCGCGGTCGCGTCCGATCGAGACGATCCTGTCGGGCCCCGCGGCGAGCCTCGTCGGCGCACATCACCTCGCGGGCGAGGACAATGCCATCGTTTCGGATATCGGCGGGACGACGACCGACATCGCGATCCTCGACGGAGGCCGGCCGCGCATCGATCCGCAGGGCGCGACGGTCGGGGGCTACCGGACCATGGTCGACGCGGTGGCGATGCGCACCTTCGGGCTCGGCGGCGACAGTGAGGTCGCCATCGATGACGGCGCATTGAAACCCGCGATACGGCTCGGGCCGCGCCGGCTCGTGCCCTTGTCGCTTCTGGCGCATCAGCATGGTGCGGACGTCGTCGCGCAACTCGACCGGCAGATGCGGGCGAGCTTCCCGGTACGCAACGAGGGCCGCTTCGCACTGCGCGCCGGCGTCCCCGACCGTCTGGCCGCCGGGTTGTCACGGTCAGAAGCCGATTTGTACTCGCGGCTGACCGACACGCCGCAGCCGCTCGACAGGCTGCTAAAGGCGACCGCCGAACTGGCAACGTTGAACCGGCTTTCCGCGCGCGGGCTGGTGCTGATCGCCGGCTTCACGCCGTCCGATGCCCAGCATGTGCTCGGCCGCTTCACACACTGGAACTGTGACGCTGCCCGCAAAGGCGCTTCGCTGTTCGCGCGCAGGAAGGATGGCTACGGCAATCCGCTCGCGCGCGATCCGGAAACGATCAGCAGCAGGGTCGTGGACCGGCTGATCCGGCTCTCCGCCGAGCGCGTGCTCGAAACGGCGCTTTGCGAGGACGGACTGGATGGCGCGGCAACGGCCCTTTCGCCGCTCGCGCAGCGCGCACTCGATCGCAAGCCGGGCATCGCGCAAATCGCGCTTTCGCTCGACCGGCCCATAATCGGCCTCGGCGCGGGCGCGGGCGCCTGTTATCCGGGTGCGGGCGACCTGCTGGCAACACGGGCGATCATTCCAGACCATGCCGACGTCGCCAATGCCGTCGGCGCCGTGGTTGGGCAGGTGCGGGTTACTGTTTCAGCCGAGATCGTGCAGCCCGTCGAAGGCCGCTTCGAGATCGCCGGGCAGGCGGAAGCCGCCGGGCTCGCCTTCTCCGAGGCCGATGCCGCGCTGGATGCAGCCGAGCGCCTGTGCGGCGACATCGCTGCGGCCAAGGCACTGGAAGCCGGCGCGGGGGAGATCACGCTTTCGACCGCGCGCGACCTGAAAACGGCCGAGATCGAAGGACGTGATCAATTCGTCTCCGCATCGGTGACCGTAACCGCAGGCGGGCGTCCCGCGACGGCGCGCTGACCGGACCGTTCGGGCTCCGGACGGCATTGGCCGAGTCATCCTTTCGCCGCTTGAACCGGTCCTTCGCGGCCGCAGAATTGCAAAAGACAGACGCCATTTTTTCGATTTTGGAAATAAAGCTTGTCAGTTTGGTCAAGTTGACAGTCAATCGAACTCCGTGCTTTGCCGCAGGATCACTTGTTTTCCGGAGGAAATGGCATGGCCGCGACGCTCACGATTGACGGTCTGACAATCGACAAGGGTCTTTACGACTTCATCACCGACGAGGCGATGCCCGGCACGGGCGTCGAGGCGAAGGACTTCTGGCCTGCCTTTTCGGCGATCGTGCACGACCTGGCGCCGAAGAACCGCGACCTGCTGGCAAAGCGCGACGCGCTGCAGGAGAAACTCGACGCCTGGTACCGCGACCACCGCGAGAGCGGCTACGAGATGCCGGAATACAAGGCGTTCCTGGAAGAGATCGGCTATCTGGTTCCGGAAGGCGAGCCCTTCTCCGTGACCACGGAGAATGTCGATCCCGAAATCGCCGAGATTGCCGGGCCGCAGCTCGTCGTGCCGATCATGAATGCGCGGTTCGCGCTCAACGCGGCGAATGCCCGCTGGGGATCGCTTTATGACGCGCTCTACGGCACGGACGCGATGGGCGACCTGCCGCAGGGCAGCGGCTACGATCCGGAACGCGGCGCGCGGGTGATCGCGTGGGCACGCAACTTCCTCAACGAGAACATACCGCTTTACACCGACTGGACCGATGTCCGCGGCTTCTCAATCGAGTACGGCGATTTGAAGCTGCAGATGGAAGACAGCACCAAGGCCGAGCTGAAGGACAAGGCGCAATTTGCCGGTTATCGCGGCAGCGCCGCCGCGCCCGACGCGGTCCTGCTCGTGAAGAACGGCCTGCATGTCGAGATCGTCATCGACGCCAACCATCCGATCGGCAAGACCGATACGGCGCATATCGCCGACCTCGTGCTCGAATCGGCGCTGACGACGATCATGGATTGCGAAGATTCCGTCGCCGCGGTCGATGCGGAAGACAAGACGCTGGTCTATCGCAACTGGCTCGGCCTGATGAAGGGCGATCTTGAAGAACGCTTCGAGAAGGGCGGGAAAACAATCACCCGCGCAATGAATCCGGACCGTGACTATGTCTCGCCGGCTGGCGAAGACTTCTCGCTCAAGGGCCGCTCGCTCATGCTGATCCGCAATGTCGGCCACCTGATGACGAACCCGGCGGCGCATGACCGTGACGGCCATGAAGTGCCGGAGGGCATCATGGACGCGATGATGACGGCGCTGATCGCGCTGCACGATGTCGGGCCGGACGGCCGCCACGCCAATTCGCCGGCGGGCTCGATGTATGTCGTGAAGCCGAAGATGCATGGGCCGGAGGAAGTGGCCTTCGCGGTGGAACTGTTCACTCGTGTCGAGGGCGCCCTTGGCATGGCGCCCAACACGATCAAGATGGGCATCATGGACGAGGAACGCCGCACCACGGTGAACCTCAAGGAGTGCATCCGCGCCGCCAAAGAGCGTGTCGTCTTCATCAATACCGGCTTCCTCGACCGCACCGGCGACGAGATCCACACGTCAATGGAACTCGGCCCGATGATCCGCAAGGGCGACATGAAGGCCGCCGTCTGGATCCAGGCCTACGAGAACTGGAATGTCGATATCGGCTTGGAATGCGGGCTTTCGGGCCATGCCCAGATCGGCAAGGGCATGTGGGCGATGCCGGACCTGATGAACGCGATGCTGGAGCAGAAGATCGGTCACCCCAAGGCCGGCGCCAATACGGCATGGGTGCCCTCACCGACAGCGGCGACGCTGCACGCGACGCATTACCATGCCGTCGACGTCAAGGAGGTGCAGGCCGAACTGCGGTCTCGCGGACGCGCTCGTCTCGACGACATCCTTTCCGTGCCGGTCGCCCGGCGGCCGAACTGGTCGGACGAGGACATCCAGCGCGAACTCGACAACAACGCGCAGGGCATCCTCGGCTACGTGGTGCGCTGGGTCGACCAGGGCGTCGGCTGTTCCAAGGTGCCGGACATCAACGATGTCGGGCTGATGGAAGACCGCGCAACGCTGCGCATTTCCTCGCAGCACATGGCCAATTGGCTGGACCATGGTGTCGTGCTGGAGCACCAGATCACCGACACGATGAAGAAGATGGCGGAAGTCGTCGATCGGCAGAATGCGGGCGATCCCAACTATCAGCCGATGGCGCCGAATTTCGACGATTCGGTCGCCTTCCAGGCGGCGCTCGAGCTCGTTCTGGAAGGGCGCAAGCAGCCGTCAGGCTACACCGAGCCGATCCTCCACAGGCGCAGGCTCGAGCTCAAGGCGAAGCGGCGCGGCGCCTGAACCGCGCGGCTTGCCGCCCGCATGACGATCTGATTGATTTGCCGTCTCCGACATGAACCGGGACGGCATTTCTTCATGCATAACGACTCTATTCTCACCTCCCTCGCCGACGGCGTGCTGACCATCACGCTGAACCGGCCGGACCGGTTGAACGCATGGGATACGCCGATGCGCGACGCGCTTGTCGCGGCGCTGCAGCATGCAGGCACCGAAGACACGGTGCGCGCCGTGGTCATCACCGGCGCCGGCGATCGGGCCTTCAGCGCCGGACAGGACCTGAACGAAGCGACGGATTTCGATTCCGACCGTGCGGAAATCTGGATCGAGGAATTCCACACGCTCTATCGCGCGGTGCGTTCGCTGGAAAAGCCCGTTATCGCGGCGATCAACGGCGTAACGGCCGGGTCGGCGTTCCAGTTCGCGCTTCTGACCGACATCCGCGTCGGTCATCCCGGCGTGCGAATGGGCCAGCCGGAGATCAATTCGGGTATCGCCTCGATCACGGGCCCCTGGATCATGCGTGAGATCCTCGGTCTGTCGCGCACGATCGAACTGACGCTGACCGGTCGGTTGATGAAAGCCGACGAAGCGCTCGGACTTGGCGTGCTGCATCACGTGGTCGAGCGGGAAAACGTCATGGCGAAATCGCTGGAAATCGCAACGGAGCTCGGCGCGAAGCCCCAGACGGCGATGCGGCTGATCAAGCGGCGCTTTTTCGAGGTTCTCGAGGCCGGGCTGGACGATGCCGTCGCGGCCGCCAAACGCCACCACCGCGAATCCTTCGATGCGGGCGAACCACAAGCGGCGACGCGCGACTTCCTCGCCGCACGCGGCGGCATCAAGCATGGATAGCAGGCGCATGGCAGCCTCGCCGCCATTCGAGACAACCGTCGGCGCGTTGCTGGCCGCCTGCGAGCGCGACGAACCGGACCGGATCATCCTGACTGCGGGTGATCGGCAGATCACCATCGGCGAAGTTGCGCGACAGGCCCGGGCGATTGCCGCCGATCTCGTCGGTCGCGGGATCGGTCCGGGCGACCCTGTCGCGACCATGCTCGGCAACGGCCCGAACCATGCGGCGCTGTTTTGCGGCATTGCGATGGCCGGCGCGCTCTGGATTCCCCTCAATCCGCAGGCGCGCGGTCCTTCCCTCGCCCATGCGCTTGGTGTTGCGCGGCCGGTTCTCGCCTACGCCCATCAGGATGCGGTCGAGCCCCTACGCACCGCCATGCCGGACGGATCAATCGAAATCCTCGTGACCGACGGCTGGCGATTCGACACCCACGCGGAGCCCGGCGAGGCGACGCTGCCCGTGATCCGCCCGGACGACGTTCGGACGATCATGTTCACCTCGGGCACTTCTGGGCCGCCCAAGGGCGTGCAGGTGACCGAGCGCATGCTGGTCGCGTCAGCCGCCGGAACGGCGCTCGCTTCCGACTGCAGCGATGGCGATGTGTTCCTGATGTGGGAGCCATTGCATCATATCGGCGGGGCGCAGGTTCTCGTCATGGCGCTGGTCCACCGCGCAAGGCTGGTGATGGTCGAACGGTTCAGCGCGAGCGGCCTGTGGCCGACCGTGCGCGCCGAGGGCGTCACAAAGCTGCATTATCTTGGCGGAATCCTTGAAATCCTGCTCAAGGCCCCGCCGCGCGCCGACGACCGGGACCACCCGGTCGAGATCGCCTTTGGCGGCGGCTGCCGGCCGGAGATCTGGCGCGCCTTCGAGGCGCGATTCGCAATCCCGATCCGCGAGGTCTACGGCATGACCGAAGCCTCCAGTTTCACCACGATCAACCGCTCCGGCACGGTCGGTTCGACCGGCACGGCGGTGCCATGGTTCGAGGTCGCGCTATGCGGTGATGACGGGGGAGCCGTCGCGGCCGGCGCACAAGGGGAAATCACCGTGACGACCGCCTATCCGGGCCTGTTCACGCCCGGCTACCTGAATGCGCCGGAAGCGACCGCCGGGCTGTTGCGCGATGGAAGGCTGCATACGGGCGATCTCGGAAGGTTGGACGCGGACGGCAACCTTTACTTTCTAGGAAGGCTGTCAGATTCGCTTCGCAGGCGTGGCGAGAACATTTCGGCCTGGGAGGTCGAGACTGCCTTGGCGGCGCATCCCGATATCGCGGAAAGTGCCGTTGTCGGCGTCGCGGCGGAGATCGGCGAGCACGACATCCTGTGTTTCGTCACGATGCGCGAAGGATCGGCCTTCGATCCCGAGGGCCTCGCGGCATGGTCCCGGGACACCATGCCGCCGCATCACGTGCCGCGCTACTGGAAGGCGGTGGCGAGTTTCGAGCGGACGCCCAGCCAGCGCATCCGCAAGGACAGGCTCGACCGCGATCTTGCGACCGCCACCGACACCGCGCCTGCGCGTAACCGGACGCCATGACTGTGCCCCGGCATGATCACCTCAGTCTCGAATGAAGCGGATCGAGGTGATGCGGCCTTCCCAGAAGGGATGGATTTCTCCGTCAGCTGCGCGGGCGATCATAAATGACATCGGGATCCGGACGCCCTCCACCAGGCGGTAATCCGACCTGACGGTGTGCTCGCCCGAACCGTGATAAGGCGTCGTCAGGTCGCCATCCTCCTCGGCGTCGAAGGCCGCAAGGCTTCCGTCGTCGCGGAAGGTGGCGATCATCGCGGCCTGAAAACCATAGGCGCTGACGACAGCACGGGCATGGCGATCATCGATCGGTTGCCATTCAACCGGGCCACCCGGCAGCAAGGCCATGGGCCATGCAGGGCTTTCCAGCAACCAGCGGCGCAGGGAGATGCGATTGAGTTCGGGCGTCCCCTTCTCGTCGACGACACGCAGCGTCGAAAGCAGTTTCGCGCCCATCTCCATCTCGCCATCCACGAAGATGTCGTAGGCGACGGCCCACACCGGACCGATGATCGGCGTGTCGGCCGAAAAGACAAGGTCCGGCTTGCGCGTCGAAGCGACCTGCCGCGCTGTGGTCGGTTCGAATTTCTCCATCAACGGGCGGCGGAATTCTCCGCTCATATCCACCGCGACCGAGACTATGTCGACCGGCGGACCATCGGGAAAGACGAAATCGAAGTAGCGGCGAACGGGCGCGGGCAGGCTTTGCATGGCGGCGGCGTCGAATGAAGCGGCGCGGTCTCGCGCGTCCGCGACAACGGCGTCCTCGCGGCCGGAAATTTCAGCACGCAGAGACCATGCGGACCAGCCGATCCAGACGGTCGGCACAGCGACGAGTCCTGCAAGGACGATCAGGGCGGCGTTTTTCATGCGCATGGTGTTTCTCCGATAATTCAAAACGTAATCTTTTGTACGATTTGACAGATACGTATAATTGTTTACGGATTTGTCAAGACATTGGAGAAGACGATGAGCGGCGACTACGCGGCGCGGCGGCGGGCCGCCATCAAGGAAGCGGCATTCGAGATCCTGGCGGAGAAGGGATACAAGGCCGCATCGATGCTGGAGATCGCGCGGCGCGCAAAGGCCTCAAACGAGACGCTCTACAAATGGTTCGGCAACAAGCAGGGGCTGTTCAGGACACTTGTCGAGGACAATGCGCGCGATGCGCGCGACCTGCTCGAAAAAGCCCTCTCCGACAACAGCGATCCCATCGAAGCGCTATCACGGCTCGGACCCCTTCTCCTCGCGATCGTCACAAGCGAAAAAGCCGTGGCCTTGAACCGGGCGGCAGCGGGGGATGTTTTCGAAACGGCGACGCTTGGCAGCACCATCGCCGAACATGGTCGCGAAGCGATCTTCCCGCTTCTCAAGGACCTTTTCGAAAAGGCGTTCCGGGACGGGACGCTGACCGACGGGACACCGGCCGAGGCGGCGGAAACCTATATCAATCTCCTGATCGGCGACTTGCAGATACGCCGGGTTATCGGAGTGGCCCCGCCGCCGGACCGCGAGGAAACGGAGGCGCGAGCGGCCCGCGCGGTGGCGAAACTTTTGCGCATCCACGGATCGGCGTAACCCGCCGCAAGCGCAAATTCATTCACGATTGATACACTTTTTCTTGCCGACGAGCGAAGAGCGCGGTAAGTCGCTCAATCGGGCCAATCGAAGCCCGGGAGGGACACATTCCATGCCGACACGCTACGCCATCATCGGGACCGGCATGATGGGGCAGGAGCATATCCGCAACATTGCCCTGCTGGCGGATGCCGAAGTCGCGGCCATCGCCGATCCCGACGAAGGCATGCGCAACGCCGCTGCGGTGCTTTGCGGACAGAACGGGTTTGCCGGCATAAAGAGCTTCGCCGATTATCGAGACTTGCTGTCTTCCGGCGATGTCGATGCAGTCGTGGTCGCAAGTCCGAACGAAACGCATGCGGCGGTGATGGAGGATATCCTCTCGACACGGTTACCGGTTCTGCTGGAGAAACCATCGGCCTCGATTGCGGAGGCCGCCCGCGCCTTGGCGGCGAAGGCCGAGAGCCGCGACGCGCCGGTCTGGGTCGCGATGGAATATCGTTACATGCCGCCCGTGGCGCGGCTGATCGAAATGGTCCGGGCCGGCGAGGCCGGCAATCCGAAGATGCTTTCAATCGTCGAACATCGCTTTCCCTTCCTGACCAAGGTTGGCCACTGGAACCGGTTTTCGGCGCGCTCGGGCGGTACGATGGTGGAAAAATGCTGCCATTTCTTCGACCTGATGCGGCTGATCACGCAAAGCGAGCCGGTGCGGCTGTTCGCCTCCGGAGCGCAGGACGTGAACCACAAGGACGAAGACCACGGCGGCGAGCGGCCCGACGTGATCGATAACGCCTTCGTCGTCGTCGACTTCGCAAACGGCATGCGCGCGGCGCTCGATTTGTGCATGTTCGCGGAGGGCTCCTACTTCCAGGAACAGGTGTCGGTGACGGGCGACGCGGGCAAGATCGAGGCTGTCGTCCCCGGTCCGGCGCGGTTCTGGCCGGGCGGCGCGGAGCGTGCCTCCGAAGTGATCGTCTCGCCCCGCGCGGCGAAAACGCCGAAGCGCGAGGCGGTGCATGTCGAGGAACACCTGCTGCGCGCCGGCGACCATCATGGCGGCACCTATTTCCAGCACGAAAGGTTCAACCGGCTGGTCCGCGAGGGAGGCAAACCGGAAGTAACCTTGCATGACGGCGCGAGGGCGGTAGAAATGGGCGCTGCCGCCGAACGGTCGATCCGGGAAGGCGGTGTCGTGCATCTGTAACCGCGCTTCGCCGCGGCCAAACCGAAAGTGCCCCGATGTATCTGTGCTGCGGCGATAGCCTATTCGACATGTTCACCGCGCCGTCCTCCGATCCGCACGGGATCTCGATCGACGGCCATGTCGGCGGATCGCCGCTCAACGTGGCGCTCGGACTGGCACGCATGGGAAACCATTCGCGTTTCTTCACGCGGGTCTCGACCGACATGTTCGGGCGGCGAATCGCTGGCTTTATGAAAGCCAACAATATCGACTCGACCCCATGCGTGGAAACACGGCAGAACACGACGCTCGCGATGATCGGCCTGAAGGAAGACAACAGCGCCGACTACGTGTTCTACACCGACAGCACAGCCGATTGCTCGGTCACGGTCGACGACCTGCCGGGAACGCTCGACCCGGCCGTGCGTGTGATCCATTTCGGGTCCTATTCCACCGTCATCGAGCCGACGGCGACAGCACTCGCCACGCTCGCCGCGCGCGAGGGAACCGACCGCTTCGTTTCCTACGATCCGAACCTGCGCACGATGATCGAGCCGGACATCGAGATCTGGCGTGCGCGCGTCGCCGCGATGACGAAGGCCGCTGCCTTCGTGAAGGCGAGCGACGAGGATGTCGCGCAGCTCGGCGCGACGCCGGACAGTTTCGCCGCCGACGCGCTGGCGAATGGCGTGGACCTCGTCTGCGTCACGCTCGGCATGGACGGCGCTCTTGTCTTTTCCGCCGAAGGCACCGAATTGCGCGTGCCGGGCATTTCCGTGCAGGTCGCCGATACGGTTGGCGCGGGCGACACATTCCAGGCGGCGTGCCTGCACTGGCTCGGCGCGCAGGGCCTGACACGAAAGGGGCTGGCGCGTGGCGCCGACATGGCGGCGATGGCCGGTTTCGCCGTCAAGGCCGCGGCGCTCACCTGCACGCGGCGCGGAGCCGATCTTCCGACGCTCGCCGATATCGAATCCTTTGCTCCCTGATGCGGCCCAATTGCTAAGGCAGAGCCAGTCGAATAGATACGGCGCAGCAAAACAGGCCCCACCGATACCATGTTGCTTTTCCATCATCCGATGTCTGCCCCTTCGCGTTTCGTCCGGCTGACGCTCGGCGAATATGGCGAGGCGCCCGACCTGCAGGAGGAACTGCCCTGGGCGCGGCGGCCGGAATTCATGCAGATCAACCCGGCGGGCACGCTTCCGGTCCTGGTCAGCGAAGCCGGACCGCCGGTCGTCGGCGCTTTCGCCATTTCCGAGTATCTCGACGAGACGCGCGGCCCGATCATGCGCGACAAGCGGCTGATGCCGGGCTCGCCGCTCGAACGCGCCGAAGTGCGCCGGCTGATCGACTGGTTCCTCGTCAAGGCGGAAGCCGACGTGACGCGTGCCCTGGCGCGCGAACGCGTATTCAAGCTGCAGATGACGACGGCCGAAGGCGGAGGCGCACCCGACTCCGCCGTGTTGCGCGCGGCGCGCAGCAATATCCGCCAGCACATGCGCTACCTTGGATGGCTGGCGCACAGCCGCGACTGGCTGGCCGGAGACCGGCTGACGGCCGCCGACCTTGCCGCCGGCGCGACCGTGAGCGTGCTCGACTATCTCGGCGAGATCGACTGGGCCGCCGAACCGGCCGCCCGCGACTGGTATCAGCGGATGAAATCGCGCCCCTCCTTCCGCGAATTGCTGGCCGACCGGGTCCGCCGCCTGCCGCCCGCGCCGCATTACGCCGACCTCGATTTCTAGGCTGCGGTAAAGCCGTGCTTGAAGCATGGCCGCCGCGACGGGCATGATCACGCGATGACGCCGCAACGCGCCAGACAGGGATTGATCGATGATCTGCAGTCCGAGGGTTTCTCGGACGTTCGGATGACGCGCGCCGATTCCATTCCGCACGCCGCACCCCGGCTGCGGGAGTTCCTGCGCGCCGGCCATCACGGGACGATGGGCTGGATGGAGGAAACCGAGGCCCGCCGCGCCGACCCCAGAACACTGTGGCCCGATGCGAAAACGGTCGTTCTCGCGGCGATGAATTACGGGCCGGAAGACAGCGATGCGCCGCTGGCGGCGCTGGACAAACATGACCGCGCGACGATTTCGGTCTATGCGCAAAACCGCGACTACCACGATGTCATCAAGGGCAAACTGAAGCAGGTCGCCGGCCGGTTCGCGGCAAAGACGGGCGCGGACGTCAAGGTTTTCATCGACACCGCGCCGGTGATGGAAAAGCCGCTCGGCGAGGCCGCCGGTCTCGGCTGGCAAGGCAAGCACACCAACCTGGTCAGCCGTGCGCTCGGCTCATGGTTCTTCATCGGCTCGATCTTCACCGACATGGAGTTGCCGCTCGACGCGCCGGAGACAGACCACTGCGGCTCGTGCCGCGCCTGCCTCGACATCTGCCCGACCGGTGCTTTTCCCGAACCCTACCGGCTCGATGCGCGACGCTGCATCTCCTATCTGACCATCGAACACGCGGGACCTGTCCCGGCCGAGTTTCGCAAGGCGATGGGCAATCGCATCTATGGCTGCGACGACTGCCTTGCCGTCTGTCCGTGGAACAAGTTCGCCAGCGCGGCGAGAGAATCGAAGCTCATGGCGCGCGACGATCTGAAGAACCCGGCGCTCGAAGACCTGCTGGCACTCGACGATACGGCGTTTCGTGCCCTTTTTTCCGGATCGCCAATCAAGCGGATCGGCCGCGACCGGTTCATCCGCAACGTGCTGATCGCGGCGGGAAACAGCGAGACGCCGGGCCTCGCCAGGCATGTCGAGCCTCATCTGGCCGATCCCGACCCGACCGTGCGCGGCGCGGCCGTCTGGGCACTTGGAAATCTGGCGAAAGACCGCATGGCGGGGTTGCGCGATCTGCACGCGACGCGCGAAACGGACCCGACGGTGCTCGACGAATGGAAAGAGGCGACCTCATGACGATTTTCATCTTCGGTGCGGGTTTTTCCGGCCAGGCCTTCGGCCGCCTGATGGCCGCGCGCGGCAAGACCGTCCACGGCACGACGCGGACGCAGGAGAAGGCGGACGCGTTGCGCGCCATCGGGCTCGTACCGCATGTGTTCGACGGAACAGCGGTCGCGCCGGAGCTTGCCTCGGCGCTGGAGGAGACGACGCATCTGGTGATTTCGATCGGACCCGGCGACGAGGGCGACCCGGTGCTGGATGCACTCGGCGACCGGATCGCGACTTTGCCGAAGCTCGAATGGATCGGCTACCTCTCGACCGTCGGCGTTTATGGCGATCATGACGGCGCGTGGATCGACGAAGAGGCCGAATGCCGGCCCGTCTCGCAACGCTCGTCGCAAAGGCTCGCCGCCGAGATGGCGTGGCAGGACCTCGCGGACATGGCCGGCAAACCCCTGGCGATCCTTCGGCTTTCGGGTATCTACGGCCCCGGCCGAAACACCTTCGTCAATCTGGAACGGGGCACCGCGAAGCGGCTGATCAAGCCGGGCCAGGTATTCAACCGCATCCATGTCGAGGACATTGCGCGGGCGCTCGATTTCCTTGGTGAACGGCGTATCGGCGGCGTTTTCAATGTCACGGACGACCTGCCGGCACCGCCTCAGGATGTTGTCGAATATGCAGCGTCTTTAATGAAAGTTGATTTGCCGCCCGCAATCGACTTCGAGACCGCCACAATTTCGCCCATGGCACGATCCTTTTACGGGGAATGCAAGCGCGTCTCGAACGCGAAGCTTAAACAGGCCGGTTTCGCTTTCGCCCACAGCGACTACAAGACGGCCCTGTCGAGTATGTGGGCGCAAGGTAACTGGCATTAGTGCGGGGAACGCCCGGACGGTACCCTGAAGCGCCTCGAAGGCCCCGGTTCCATCCCGACGTCCCCCGTCTCAAACGGGGTAAACAAGTGAAATCCAAATTCTTCGGCACGGCCTTCCTGGCCGCGACGGCAACGCTTTGCGTGGTTTCGGCAACGGTTCCGGCTTCGGCCCAGTGCGGCGGCGCTTCATGGTATGCGCTTCATTCGCGCACCGCGTCCGGCGAAATGATGAACCCGGCGCAGATGACGGCGGCGCACAAGACGCTGCCCTTCGGCACCAAGGTCAAGGTCACGAACAAATCGACGGGCAAGTCCGTCGTGGTGCGCATCAACGATCGCGGGCCCTTCATCAAGGGCCGGATTATCGATCTCTCCAAGGCGGCGGCCAGCCGGATCGGTATGATCCGCTCCGGTCACGCGCCTGTCTGCATTTCCACGACCAGCTAGGAATCGACGCTGCCGCGCGATTCATGCACGGCCTTGAGCGCCCGCTCCAGATGCACGTCACGGTCATAGATGTCGGTGAAGTACTCCACTTCACCGGCCTCGTTCGGCCATGCTGTGTAATAGGAGATGAAGACCGGAATCTTCTCCGGAACTTCCTCCGCCTTTTCGCCACCGCCGGCGGCGATCCTGCCATGCACGTAATCCTCGGTCTTGCCGAGCACGGCGGCCGCCATCGCCTGCGGCTGCTGCAGGCGAACGCAACCGTGGCTGAGCGCCCGCATGTCGCGTTCGAAGAGGTTCCGCGACGGCGTGTCATGCATGTAGATGGCATGCTTGTTGGGGAACAGGATCTTCACCTTGCCAAGCGCGTTCGACGGTCCTGGCTTCTGGCGCACGCTGTAAGGCCGGCTGGTCGAGTAATTCCACCAGTTGACGCTGGCCGACGAAACCCGGCGGCCTGATGCATTGGTTACCTCGTAACCGGCACGGTCGAGATAGCTCGGATCGCGATGGAGCTTCGGCAACATTTCGTTGACGATGATCGATTGCGGAACGCCCCAATAGGGATTGTAGACCACCCGTTCGACCTCATCGAAGAAGAACGACGTCTGGTTCGACTTCTTGCCGATGATGGCGCGCATCGAGAGCTTCGTCTTGTCATTCTCGAAATAGCTTGCGCGGAAAGCCGGCTGGTTGATCAGTACGTGGCGGACGCCGAATTCCTCCGGGTGCCAGCGCAGGCGCTCCAGCGCCATCTCGATGCGCTCGATCTTCGAGGCATGGCCGACATCGCTCAGATGGGAAACCGTGTTCCGGCCCACGATCCCGTCGGGAACGAGACCGTTCTCGCGCTGAAAATCCTGCACGAGTTCAGCGATCTCGTGGGTGTATTCCTCGCCGCCGAGATATTCGGCGAACGTCGCCGCGTGTTTCGTGCGCGCTTCCTCGCTGACGCGCTTGCGAAGCGCCTTCATGATCAGCGGCAGGGCCTCTTCCGTCTGGCCGACCTTCACGAAGGTCCCGTCGGGGATGACGATTTCCTCGACGTCCTGGGTCCTCAGATCCGCCAGTTCGGCCTTGAGTTCGGCATATTCGGGCTGGCGCGGCTCAAGCGTCTGTAGCCATGCCGCCGGATCGGCGGTCCGCGAAAGAATGCCGATCGCCTTGTCGGCGGCCAGGCGCGGCAGCGGGAAATCGTGATAGCCGGAGAGCTTGTCGGGAATGACCGCGCCGTCCTTGATATCCATGGCGTAGCGCACGGCGCGCGCCGACATCTTCATCTCGAAGGCGAGCATGTCAGCCGTGCGGCCGGCGGGATCATCCATCGACCAGCCGTCACGCGGTACGGCGACGGAATATTCCGATGCCTCAAGCCCGTGATCGCCCGCTTTCTCGAGAAGGGCGGCGACGGCCTTGGCGTGTTCGGTCACGCTGCTGCCGCGCGACCAGATGAATTTCGGGTTCTCCGCGTAATGCGCCTTGAGCGCGTCGGCGACGGCCTTTTCCATCGCGATCGACGTGTCGGGTGCGAGCCGGATCGCCTCGGCGAAGCGGGTGGCCTCGAAATCGAGGCTGGGCTCCAGCCCCCCGGCCTCGACCGTGTCGGGCAGAAGCGACGCGACCGTGACCGTGGTCAGCGCTGCGGGCTGGTATGAATAATAGCGCGGCCCGGTGACGCGCTTGACCGGCGCGGCGGCACGACGCTGCACCTGCTGTACTTCTCTTTCGCGCGTTTCGCGCTGCCTTCGCCTGTCGTCGCGGCGATTGATGCCGAACAGCAATTCATGCAGCTGGACCTGCGCCTGTGATGTCACCGACATGACGGGCACGGCCGGAACGGCGATCGCCGCAGTCAGGCAAAGTTTCAGAATATTCCTGGAAATCACGGCAAACTCCGATTCGCTCGCTGTCCTGCCCCTTGGGTAAGCGACAATAACCAACCGAACAGGGTTTATAAAGGGTAAGGACCGCGCGAATGGCGATCACGTTTTCGCCATCGGGCGAACCGCAACACGCCGCGTTTGGAATGGACGGCTTGTCCGGCCCGCGCTATGGCATTGGCCATGAACAAAGACGATCACCTCTTCCTGGTCGACGGATCGGCCTATATCTTCCGGGCTTTTCATGCGCTTCCGCCGCTGACACGCAAATCCGACGGGCTGCCGGTCGGCGCTGTCGCCGGTTTCTGCAACATGCTCTGGAAACTGCTGCAGGACGCCCGCGACACGGATGTCGGCGTGACGCCGAGCCATTTCGCGGTGATCTTCGATTATTCCTCGAAGACTTTCCGCAAGGAACTCTATCCCGAATACAAGGCGAATCGGTCCGAGCCGCCGGAAGATCTGGTCCCGCAATTCGGGCTGATTCGCGAGGCGACGCGCGCCTTCAACCTGCCCTGTATCGAGGTCGAGGGCTACGAGGCCGACGACATCATCGCGACCTATGCGCGCCAGGCCGAGAAGGTCGGCGCGCATACGACGATCATCTCGTCGGACAAGGACCTGATGCAACTCGTCTCCGACCATGTGTCGATGTACGATTCGATGAAGGACAAGCAGATCGGCATTGCCGAGGTCATCGAGAAGTTCGGCGTCGGTCCGGAGAAGATGATCGACCTGCAGGCGCTGAACGGCGATTCGACCGACAATGTGCCCGGCGTTCCCGGAATCGGGCCGAAGACAGCGGCGCAGCTGCTGGAGGAATATGGCGATCTCGACACGCTTCTGGAACGCGCCTCGGAGATCAAGCAGAACAAGAGGCGCGAAAACCTGATCGAATTCGCCGACCAGGCGCGGCTCTCGCGGGAACTGGTGACGCTGAAGACCGACACGCCGCTCGATATCGATCTCGACGGGCTGAAGCTCGAGCCGCAGGACGGCCCGAAGCTGATCGGCTTCCTGAAAGCGATGGAATTCAACACGCTGACCCGGCGCGTGGCGGAAGCCACCGGCACCGAGGTCAACGAGGTGGACGCGGCGGCGATCGAGGTTGAGGCTGGCGCGAAGGCGCACGGGCCGGATCTCGACGAGGGGACGGCAAAGGAACGGGACGGTGCCCCGGCCGATGCGTCGGAGGATGACGCCCTGACCCCGGGAGCGCATGCACAAGCCCGCGCCGACGCGGCGGCCGCGGCAAAGTTCGATCGCGAGGCCTATGTCTGCATCCGGGACATCGAGACGCTCGATGAATGGATCGCGAAAGCACGCGACGCGGGTGTCGTCGCCTTCGACACCGAGACCAATTCGCTCGACGCGATGCAGGCCGAACTGGCCGGTTTCTCGCTGTGCTCGACGCCCGGCGAGGCGGCCTATGTGCCGCTCAACCACAAGTCCGGCAATGGCGACCTTCTGGGCGGCGGGCTGCTGGAAAACCAAATTCCGGCGGATGCCGCGCTGGAGCGATTGAAGACGCTGCTGGAAGACCCGTCGATCCTCGTGGTCGGGCAGAACCTCAAATATGACTGGCTGGTGATGCGGCGCTACGGCATCGAGATCGCCTCGCTCGACGATACGATGCTGCTCTCCTATGTCGTCGATGCCGGCACCGGCGGCCACGGCATGGATGCCCTGTCCGACCGCTGGCTCGGCCACCAGCCAATCGCGTTCAAGGACATCGCCGGCACCGGCAAGAAGGCGCTGACCTTCGACATGATCGACCTGGAAACGGCGACCCGCTACGCCGCCGAGGACGCCGACATCACGCTGCGCCTCTGGCGGGTGCTGAAACCGCAGGTGCTCGCCCGGGGCCTGATGCATGTCTATGAGCGTCTGGAGCGGCCGCTTGTGGCGGTGCTGGCGCGCATGGAGGCGCGCGGCATCTCCGTCGACCGGCAGATCCTGAGCCGCCTTTCCGGCGAGTTCGCACAGAAGGCCGCCGCGATCGAAGACGAGATCCACGAACTCGCCGGCGAAAAGTTCAATGTCGGATCGCCCCGGCAACTCGGCGAGATCTTGTTCGGCAAGATGGGACTGCCGGGCGGCACGAAGACGAAATCCGGCCAGTGGGCGACCGGCGCGCAACTGCTGGAAGACCTCGCCGCCGAGGGCCACGAACTGCCGCGCCGGATTGTCGATTGGCGACAGCTCACCAAGCTGAAATCCACCTACACCGACGCCCTGCCCGATTATATCAATCCGGAGACCAAGCGGGTCCACACCTCCTATTCGCTGGCGGCGACCTCGACCGGACGACTCGCTTCGTCGGAGCCGAACCTGCAGAACATCCCGATCCGGACGACGGAGGGACGGCGCATCCGCACGGCCTTCATCGCCGAGAAGGGCAACAAGCTGATCTCGGCCGACTACAGCCAGATCGAGCTGCGGGTGCTCGCCCATGTCGCCGACATCACGCAATTGAAGCAGGCCTTCGCGGACGGCATCGACATCCACGCCATGACCGCGTCCGAGATGTTCGGTGTCCCTGTGGAAGGCATGCCCTCGGAAGTGCGGCGGCGCGCCAAGGCGATCAATTTCGGCATCATCTACGGCATCTCGGCCTTCGGCCTGGCCAACCAGCTCGGCATCGAGCGGTCCGAGGCGGGCGCCTATATCAAGACCTATTTCGAGCGCTTCCCGGGCATCAAGGACTACATGGACGCGACCAAGGCGTTCGCGCGCGAGCATGGCTATGTCGAAACGATCTTCGGACGGCGCGCCCATTACCCGGAAATCAAGTCCTCCAATCCGCAGATGCGTGCCTTCAACGAACGCGCGGCGATCAACGCACCGATCCAGGGGTCGGCCGCCGACATCATCCGCCGCGCGATGATCCGCATGGAGGGCGCCCTGGCCGATGCGAAGCTGTCGGCCCGGATGCTGCTACAGGTCCATGACGAACTGATCTTCGAAGCGCCGGAAGGAGAGGTCGACGAGACGATCGAGGTGGTGCGCCATGTCATGGAAAACGCCGCGCTGCCGGCGATCCAGATGGCCGTGCCGCTTCATGTCGATGCGTCCGCGGCGGACAATTGGGACGAGGCGCACTGAGTTGACCGACGCCATGAACGCCGCGGCGATTCTGCAGACCTTCACAGTGCTTCTTTTCGCGCATCTGCTCGGCGACTTTCCGCTGCAGCCGGAGCGTATCGCGATCAGGAAGGGCCAGATCCCGATCCTGTCGATCCATATCGCGATCATCGCGGGTACGGCGGTGGTGGTGCTCGGCTTCTTTGCGCCGGCGATCATCGCGACAATCGCGGTCACGCATTTCTGCATCGACCTGTTCAAGTCGCGCAAAGGCACGTTCAATCTTGCCTGGTTCCTTGCCGATCAGGCGGCGCATATCGTGGTCGTCGCCGCCGTCTCGATTCTCTGGCCGGCGGACCTGTCCCGCTCGCTGATTTATAGCCACCTGACGCCGGACCAGCTTTCGGCCGTCCTGTCCGCGATGATGCTCGGCTCCGGCTTCATCATCGCCGTTCTGGCGGGCACCTATGCGGTGGAACTGTTCCTCAAGCCCTTCGGCGAAGAAATCGACGGGTTCGAGTTCGAGGCCGGGCTGAAAAAGGGCGCGCGCGCCATCGGCCAGCTGGAACGGCTACCGGTCTTCGTTTTCATCGTGATGGGACAGCCGCTTGCCGCCGGCCTCGTCATCGCCGCCCGCGCGATCATGGCGTTCGGCGAGTTGCGCGGAGCAAACGATAGAAAACGGGCGGAGTATGCGATGCTGTCGGCCTTCGCGAGCCTCGGCTGGGCCGTCGGCATCGCCTATCTGGCGGTGTGGGCGGCCGGGCTTTTCTGAACGATCAGCCGGACGTTATCTTTTACAAACCCGTGAAAATCGATTAGTTTCTAACAATATTCGCAGTTTCAGATTGATACTGGCAAATTGTAGGACGACTACAGACAATCAGCTTGGGTTTGTGTCTTCTTCGACATGTTCCAATACCACGTTCTTATCTCCGTCTATCGAGAAGACGAAAACCAACGCCGGCACTATACCTACTCTTTTTGTCCTAACGTATCGAAAGGAAATCAGATCGCTTTCGAAGGATGGAAACCCATAAGGGTCACGGATTAGCCCGTCGATTAACGGCTCCATAGCCAAATCAATGGCTCGGTAGCCGCCCAGCGCGATCACCGCTTCGTCAAAGCCGCTCGAAGCGATGATTTGGCGCATTAGTTAGACGTCCAACCCCTTTCGCGACCAAGGCGTGTGAGCCGTCGCAAGTGATCATTTGACAGCGGCGCATCTTCGAAAAACGACGTTTGATATGGCATTGGGTCGCCATTTTCCCGCGTTCTCCATGCAACGCCGTGCGACTCATCACTAGTCTCAGCGCCAGTCATGCCCCAATAGTGAGTAATCGCCTCATCAAGATAATCCAGATCTTCGCGGCTGAAAAGATTTGTAACGGGGTCGGCCAAAGCAATATGGCGTTTCTCTATAAAGCCGCCAACGTCCGTTGGCTTTATCTCCAGCAATTCATCACGAAGAAGCTCATTGATTAGGGGAGGCATTTCGACAGGGGCCGGGCCTAAGGCGATTCGTTGATACTGTCTTCCCGTCACAGGAATCTGGCGGTCGTAATAAGCCCGGAAATCTGCGCGCCATAGAATCTTGTTCAACTTGATCGCGCCAAATCTCTCCATTTCGTTGGATTTCTTGCAGACATAGAGGATCGCTTCTTTAAGGCGACGTTGGCCGCCAGAAAGTTCAACTTTGTAAACAGCCTTGGTAGCGAAATCCGCGATGTCCATTTCCATGCCAAACGCAAGTTAACCTATTAAGAATCTAGTGATTCTATCTTGACATGGCAAATCATTTCGAGTATCGCCCCGCGCTTTTCGCAAGTAATTCAGCGTTATCTCAACGTTTTCATACACTTGCGAAAGGTCTATATGTAAGGCGGCGATCTTTGACGCCCAAAAGGATGCGCTCGGCGCGCTCCTTGTCGTCAATGCCAAGCTTGATGCGGCTCGAATAACGGAAATCGAATTCCGCGAGATAGCGGTACAGATGGTGTTCCGCGCAATGCCAGTACACGCCCGTCATGCCGCGTTTGAAAATCGAAAAGAAGCATTAAATCGCGTCCGTGTGAACTCGCCGCGAACCTATTCTTTCTTGCGGTGCGCGACACGTTCATGCTTGGCGAACAGCTGCGCAATGCGCGGATAGGACAATGCTCGAAAGCCGCCGCCTCATCGTGGAACCATTTGTTCGCAAGTACCGACATTTCCGTATCTCCTTGATTCCAAGATAGGAATCAGGGATCGGTTTGCCATGCATGATATCGCGCGATCAGCCGCACATCTCGTCGAAACAGGCGGTGACGTGGTCGGCGACGGCGCGCGAGCAGCAGCCGGGATTGTCCTTCACCCGCATGCGAATCTGGTATTTGCAGAGCTTCGGCAGGCCCTGCTTTTCGCCGAGTTCGATCAACGGCTCGGAGATGAAGCTCTTCGGGAAGGGCGCGATGGCGAGATCGGAGGCTATCGCGGCACGCTGGGCCTGGGTGTGCGCCGTCATGTAAGCGGTTCGGTAACTGCGGCCGACTTCGGTCAGCGCCTGCACCGCGCCGGACCGCCAGGCGCAACCTTCCTCCCACATGGATAGCGGCAGGGGATCGCGTTCCCACGCACAGCCGCCGCGCACGCCGGCCCAGACGAGATCCTCCTCGAGCAGCACCTGCGCGCCCTCCTCCAGCTGCTGCGACTGGGCGGTATAAACCATCACGTCGAGCTGGCCGTTCTCGAAGCGCTTGATGAGAAGATCGCTGGTCTCGATGATCACGTTGACCTGCACGTTCGGGTGCGTCTCGGCGAAACGCTTCAGGACTTGCGGCATGATACGCTCGCCATAGTCGTCGGGCGCGCCGAGGCAGACCGTGCCTTCCATCTCCGGCATGACGAAGCGCGCCATCATCTCGTTTGAAAGCGCGAGTATGCGGCGCGCATAGCTGACCAGCATCTCACCGCTCTGGGTGAGCTTCACCGAACGGGAATCGCGCTCGAAGACCGATGTGCCGAGCGTTTCCTCCAGCTTCTTGACCTGCATGGACACGGCTGACGGCGTGCGGAAGACGCGTTCCGCGGCCTTGGAAAAACTGCCTGTCTCGGCAATCGCCAGAAAGGTGCGCAGGAGATCGATATCGGCTGGCGCCTGCGCCAGGGCCGGTCTTGCACTCGGAGCATTCATGGGGTCAGCCTCAGTTCAAGTTTTCTGAATGATCGCGTCAAATCTATTCGTTTGATTGAACCATGCTTCGCGAGCATTGTCCAGACCACGGCGGACGACACGAGAAACAACCGCCCCGAACAAAGGAGACGGACAATGACCACGATCGAATTCGAACAGGCTCACCAACCGCGCAATGACGGCAGCATCATCGTCACCCTCGCAAAGCTGGCTGCGTCAGCCGCTGGCGGTACTGTCTCGGCGTTGCTGCGCTGGCACCGGCAGCGCCGCGACCGGGCCGCGTTCATGACACTGGCCGGCAAGGATGACTGGGTCTATCGCGATCTCGGCATCCACCGCGGCGACGTGGAGTGGGCTTCCCGGCTGCCGATGCATGTCAACGCGGCAAAGGAACTCGAAAAACTCCGTACGCGGAGCGCGGGGAACCTTTGAGGCCGGCAGTACACAACGCCTTGATAGCGCCCGATTTCAGTCTTTTACATTCCGTGTACTGGGAACGGGGAGCTACCCATGAAAAACCTGAAACGCCTGGCGGCGCTCACGGGCGCCGCAGCAATAGTTGCGTCTTGTCAAAGCATGTCGCTGCCGGGAGCCGACGCTTCCGCCGGCGCTGACAATCCATCACTTTCACTTGCAGAAGAGACGACACAGGCCGCGAATGCCGACGCCGCGGCCGGCGGTCAATGCTCGATCGCGCTGGCCGGGGGGCCGCCGCCAAAGCCGGCCAAGGGCGCCGATTTCGCCAAGAACGCCGTCGGCAAGAACGTCGCCCGCAATGCGGGGCGCAACGTGATCGCCGGTATCGGCGGCCGCCTCGGCGGCGGGTTGGGCGGCGCCATCGCCGGCGGCATCGCCCGCGACCAGATCCGCACCGAGCAGGATCTCAAGGGCACATGGATGATCACGGACGGCTCGCAGGATTGCGGCTGCCAGATCGACATCAGCTCGGGCACCAATATGCGCATGCAATCGTCCAACAAGGGCCGGTTGAAGCCGAAAGGCTGCTCTTCGCTGGTCGCCGGCGCGGCGAACTGGACGCTCGGACACAGCTTCACCGGTTACGACGCGCCGTTCCAGCTGCTCGCACCGGACCGCAAGACGGTCGTGGCCAGCATGAAGCGCGACGGTATCAACTACTTCTCCGGCACGCTCGCGGACGGCACGGCGGTCACGATGTGGCGACGCATGGGCGACAGCTGACGCGCGGCGGCTAGCCCTCGCCGCGCCAATCGACGCGGTAGAGTTCCGGCCGCCGGTCATGCAGATTGCGAACGGAACCGCGCGCCCGCGCGGTTTCGAGCCGGTCGAGATCGAGATCGGCGACGATCATCATCTCGGCATTCTCGGTCGCCTCGGCCGCGATCCCGTCGCGCGCGAAGGGGTGATCCGACGGCGTAAGCACCGCCGACTGCGCGAAATTGATATCCATATTGGCGACATTCGGCACCGTGCCCACGAGGCCGGACGTCACGACATAGCACTGGTTTTCAACCGTGCGGGCGTGACAGCAATAGCGCACCCGCAAATGGCCGTGCCGCGTGTCGGTGCAATAGGGCACGAAGAACAGGCTTGCGCCGGCATCGGTGAGATGCCGGCCCATCTCGGGAAACTCGCTGTCGTAGCAGATCATCACGCCGACCGGGCCGCGATCGGTCTCGACGGGCTCAGCCGATGCGCCGCCGCGGATGTTCCAGACGGCCTTCTCATCGGGCGTCGGGTGCAGCTTGTGGCGCGCATGCAGCGTGCCGTCCCGCAACGCCACGAAGGTGATGTTGTGCGCCTCGCCTTCGAATATCGTCGCGTGCGAGCCGCCGATGATGTTGACGTCATGCTCGCGGGCAAGCGCTGCAAGGCGCTCTTTCAGAAGCGGCGTGTATTCGCTCAGCCGGTCGATCGCCTCGCCGGCGGGCACCATGGAGGATGCGCCGGACAGCAGCTGCAGCGTAAAATGTTCCGGAAAACACACGAAATCCGCGCCATAGTCACCGGCGGATCGAACATAGGTCGCGATCCGGTCAAAAAAGGCGTCGGGCGAATCCGTCTGCCGGGCGGCGAACTGGACGCTGGCGACACGGACGGTGTGCTGCGAGGCGGTCATGGGGCTTTCCTCGGGCCAAAAGGATATTTGCGGCGCTCAATGACACGAGACCGCGAAAAAATCAGCCCCGTTCAACCGCCTACGCAGGAAACGCCGGTGCCCTGCAATCCGCAGTAGCCGCCCGGGTTCTTCGCCAGATATTGCTGGTGATAGTCCTCGGCGTAGAAGAATTGCGGCGCCGGCGCGATCTCGGTGGTGATCGGCGCGGCTATACCGGCGCCCTTCAGCGCCGCCTGGTAAGCATCGCGGCTGGCCTGCACGGCAGCCAGTTGTTCGTCACTGGTCGCGTAGATCGCCGAACGGTAGGTGGTGCCGACATCGTTGCCCTGGCGCATGCCCTGTGTCGGGTCGTGCTCTTCCCAGAAGGTCTCCAGCAATTTCTGCAGGCTGATCTTTGCCGGGTCGAAGACGACCATCACGACTTCCGCGTGGCCGGTCAGGCCGGTCGTCGTTTCCTGGTAGGTCGGGTTCGGCGTCAGGCCGCCAGCATAGCCCACCGCGGTGACGTAGACGCCGTCGAGCTTCCAGAACAGGCGTTCAGCGCCCCAGAAACAGCCCATGCCGAAATAGACGACCTCCATGCCGTCCGGCCACGGACCCTTGAGCGGCATGCCGTTGACGAAGTGATGCGTCGCGGTCGGCAGCGGCTCGTCGCGGCCCGGCAGCGCCTGCGCGGCATCGGGCATTTTCGTCTTCTTCTCGAACAGGCTGGACAGAAACATGGCGGCTCTCCCTTGAAAGGACGGCCTAGCGCGGGCGGCGCTTGAGGCCCTTCTCCGGCGGCTTGCGGCCCAATGCGTAGAGCAGGAGCGCAAGAACGGCGAACACGGCAAATGTGGGCAGGGCGAACAGCGAAACAAGCAGCGGATCGCTCACAAATTCGGGAGCGGCGCCGGCCAGCCAGTCCCGGAACGTTTCAAGAAGCGTCGGAATGACCAGTTCTAGACTCTCGCCGAAGGGCGTGAACACGATACTGGACACGCCGATCGACCGCGTCGCATCGATGACGATGAACATCAGCGCGATGGCAAAGGCAATGAAAGAGAGGGTCTTCAGAAAAAAGCGGATCATGGTCAATCGGGCGATGGCAAATCTGGCGCCTCAGCGTCAATACGAAACGCCCGGCGACATGGCAATGCGCCTTTGAGCGAGGCCGGCGGATCGCTTGTTCGAAAGCATGAAAAAAGAGACAAATGGGGAGTTGAACCGCCAAGCGTTCCGACTATATTGCCGCCACCGTGGACGGACCCGTCCCCGCGCCCGACAGCAACCGTCCGGGCCAGGCGGATAACGGTGAGGTGGCCGAGTGGTTGAAGGCGCACGCCTGGAACGCGTGTAGGCGGGGAACCGTCTCCAGGGTTCGAATCCCTGTCTCACCGCCATTTCCCCCATCGAGCCAAACGCACCTATTCGCCCTTCCCTTCGGACCTGCCCTTGCCGTCCGCCTTGTTCTCCCCTGCGGCGGCGCGGCGCTTCTTGCACAGGTCCTTGATCTGCTTCAGCTTGGCGAGCTTCCAGGACACACGCGTGATTTCGATCACCAGCCGGGTCAGCATCCACTGTGCATGGGCATAGCCCTTGTCGTGGATCAGCCAGGAAACGGGATTGTAGTAACCGTGCCCGCCGATCAGGGCCAGCTGGATCGCCATCGTCACGTTGATGGTGGTACTCGATTCGATCTCGCGGATGACTTCCTTGTAGCACTCGGCCTTCTTCGCGGCCGACGACGACATGCCGCCGCCTGCGACCGCCTCGACGCCCAGCCCGTATTCCTTCAGGACCTTGTTGAAACTCTTTCCGTCCGAGAAATCATGGCTCGAATGGATTTGCACGAGCGTATCGACGGTCGACTGGGTCTGTTTGATATAGGCGTCGATATTTCTGCAGCATTCGTCATCGACGGTGTATTTGGCCATTTCGCTTTCCCCCAGAAACCCGTCTCTCCGTTACGGACAGGGCACGCCCTGGGCGATACAGATCGGCGTTTGCGGCGGCGCGGATGTGGCGAGAGCGGCGGCATTGGCCAGGTTGCCTGTGTTGGCCGGCGCCGTCCAGGCCGTCCATGCACCCCAACCAGTGATACCAAGCGTTCGGCTGCGGGTACGGCGGTAGGTGTTGTGCACGAGATTGGGCGTGTCGGGCGTTACCAGCGTGACCTGTTTTGTGGCGCAGTTGTAGTCCTTCTTGTTCGTATTCGCGTCCCAGAACTCGTCGCCGTCCTCGGTCTCGGTCTGCGTCGGCGGCGGCGCGAACCAATTCGTCGTCGTGAAGGTATTTGTCGGCACATGGGGTGCGGCGATGGCCGCTCCCCAATTGACCAGGCAATAGCAGGTACAGGGAGGCGGCGCGGGAGCCGGTGGAGCCGCGCCGCCGCCTCCGGTCTGCTGCGTCTCGATCTGCTCTGGAGGTGTCTCCGGGCCCTGATCCGCCTGCGTTTGCGCAAGGACCGGGGCTGATATGAACAGGAAAACAGCCAGCGTTTCCCGAACCGGAATTCTGATCGTCATGGCAAATCCCCCGCAACGGATGCCTATGAAATGTCTATCCGGGCATCTTACCCCGAGTAAGGCTTGGTCATTTCATATGTTGGAACAGGATACGCACCATGTTTCCCTACGGCAATTATTACTATTTGCCGTATTTTTCCGAGACGAACCGTGACCTACCGGCTAATTCATTCGCCTTGACTTGCGGCGAACCGTTCGGCGGCGGCCGATGCGTCCTTGCGGGCAAGATCGAAAATCTTCAGCCGGCCCAGTTCCGTCATCAGCGTATCGGGGTTGGCGATCATGGCGCTGAACGCGCCATAGAGATTGCTGCGGCTGGATATTTTCAGCGATTGCAGAAAGCGGCCGCCGGTGAGTTCGCCGAAGATTTCCAGGTCTTCGGCGTTGTCGATCGTATAAAGCGTCAACACGTCGCCCTCGACTCTTGCGAGCACGTAGTGAAATCCGGACCTGTCCTTGCTGCGGCCTTCCGCCTCGGCGACAAGAAAACCCGAGGGGCCCCTGTAGAAGGTCACCGGGATTTTCAGGTCCCGGCCGTCATTTTGCGGCGCGGGCATCACATAGGACCGGCCGTTGCGGCTGATGCGCGACGCGCTCGATTCGCGCCCCTCGCCGAACGACACCAGCAGCGCCTTCGCCGGCAGTGGGAATACCGATTCGCCGAGCGGAATCAGGCGCTTGTCGGATACGATGCTGCATGCCGCGCATGACAGCAGGAGGATAACGGCAAGAACCTTGCGAAACATCGGCTGACACCCCTCAAAACCCCGGAAAAGCAAACCAAAAGCCGCGACAGGCCGCAAGCTTCAATGCGGTTCACGCTCGATTAACCCGGGGCGGCGATCATGCTGCCGACATCGAGTGGGTGGGTTACGATGGTCTGGTTGATTGGGTTCGCGGTGATCGCGTTTGTCTCGGGTTTGCTGGTATCGGCATTGCTGTTGCAGCGCGAACCGTACTGATCCGACAAAATGACGTCCGATTGTGTTGCCGCTGGTGGTTGATCGCCGGACGGTTTCGCGGCATCGGTATGTCGCGGCGATACATATCACGGGGAGATCCCGATGGTACGACGCCACACACGCCGCCGGTCCATGACCGAAATCGAACGCGCCCGGTTCGTGGGCGACATCACGAAATTTCATCACGGCCTCGCAGGCTATCTTCATGCGCTGGAACCGCGTGGTCCCGACTACAGGGCAGTGCATACGCTAACGGCGGCATTGCGCCAGGCAATCCTCGACGTGACAGGTGACGATCCCGATTGGTGCAAGGTGCAGCCCGGCGCCTATCCGCGCTGAGCTCTTCACGCCAACCGGGCAGTGAGCGGCATTTTCGCCAATCCTATGAATTATCACAGTGAAATTGGCCGGGTTATTTTGTATTGAGTCTTTACACGGCTTAACAGTTCATACTTTTTTATCCTGAACATTTACGCAGGACTTCACGACAGCTTGTAAATACAGTTCCCGTTTATCCGCCTGCTAAGCATGCCCGTGGCTCACTTCATCCGGTTGGGGTTTCACCGGGGATACGAGTATGCCGTACCGATTCAGACTGGCCGCAGCGTCATCGCTCATTGCGATCGGCGCCTTTTCAACTTTCTCGCCCGCCAAGGCGCAATCGCTGGTCGATGTTTGTACCGGGCTCAGCGTGGACATGCCGCTGCTCAATTCGGTGACCGACACGTCATCCGGCCTGCTTTCAGGGCTGCTCGATCCAGTGCTCAACGCGATCATCGGCGATGTGAACACCAATATCGTCGATGTCCTGAGCCAGGAGAATATCGGACTGACAGTTCTCGACGAAGACAACAATCCGGTGACGAGTTCGGACAATTGCAATCTGGTCGCAGACGATATCGTCATCGACGAGAATGCCGGTATCGCGATCGGCGGCGGCACGGTCAGTTCGCTGGGCGGCACATCCAATCCCCTGGCCAATGCAGGCGAAATCAACTCGATCGCCATCGGCAACGATGCCGACACGGACCCGACCGCCACCAGCGCGATTGCGCTCGGTTTGCGAGGGTCGGTGGATGCGGTCGATGGCGTGGCGATCGGAAGAGATTCGTCGACAACCGCGGAAGGCGGAGTTGCGATCGGCGCGGATTCGACGGCCGATCGTGACGGCATGGGCGGCGGCGCGGAAGACTTCTCCGGAACGGCTGTCGCATCGACGGCAGGCGCCTTCTCCGTCGGTTCGGCCGGCAGCGAACGGCAGATCACCAATGTCGCCGGCGGCACCGAGGACACCGATGCGGTCAATCTGCGTCAGCTGCGCTCCGTGGGGAACGATCTTGCAGGCGCGATCGGCGGCGGTGCGGGCTTCGACGCCACAACGGGGATTTTCACCGGTCCGAGCTATACGATCCGGGGATCGGTCTACAACGACGTCGGATCGGCGCTGGCGGCGCTCGACAGCGGCTTCGGCGTGATCGCGGCCAACAACACGAACGGCTACGCGGACGCAAGCGCCACCGGCGATGACGCGCTGGCCACCGGCTACGGATCGAGCGCCGGAGGCGCGGAGGCCACGGCCTATGGCACATCGGCATCCGCCGGAGGGGCCAGTGCGACCGCCGTAGGCGCGGGCGCAACCGCCGACGAAGACGGATCCACGGCCATCGGCGCAGGCGCGACGACGACCCGCGTCGGGCAAATGAGCTTCGGCACGGCAGCCAACACATACACCATGTCGGGCGTCTCCTCGGCGGCGAGCCTGGCGGCGCAATCCGGTCCGGTCGGTATCGTGACCTCGGACGCAGGCGGCAATCTCGCAACCGTCGCAGCCGAAGACCTGCTGGCCGATATCATCAACAATTTCGACAGCGACGTTACCGAACTCAGCAACCGGATCGACGACGTGCGTACCGAATCGCGGCAGGGTATCGCGGCCGCCATGGCGATGGCGCAGGCACCGATGCCATCGGCGCCGGGACGCACGACCTGGGCGGCGAATGTGGCAACGTTCAAGGGAGAATGGGCGTCCGGCTTCGCCGTGGCGCACCGGCTGCCCGGAAGCACACCTGTGAGTTTCAATGCAGCGATGAGCCTGAACGCAACCGGCGTGCCCGGCGCGCGCGCCGGCCTGTCCGGCGAATTCTGAACCCTTTCATGACACGGGGCAACTCGGGTCCCGGTCAGAAGGAAAGCCCGTGCGTATCCGGTGAAACGCGCGGGCTTTTTGATTACGCAATTCTACGCGAAGCTCAGTACTTTCCGAGCCAGCCATGCTGTATCGCGTTGACGACAGCTTGCAGCTTGTTGCGCGCTTCAAGCTTTTTCTGCGCGTTGGCGAGGTGATAATTGACCGTGTGCGTGGTGATTCCGACGCGGTCGCTGGTTTCCGCCACGCTGAATCCCCGCGCCGCCGCCTTCAGGCATTCGATCTCACGTTCGCTGAGAGGATTCTCGCGTGCGTCAACATCACCGACGATGCGGATCAACTGTTCGAATGCATGTTCCGCGACGAAATTGAGCTGCATCATCTCGCCAATACCCACATCGTCGCGCCGGCCGGCAAAGGAAATCATCCCGACGCGCCCGATGCTGCTGCGCGCCGGCAGATGAACGAATGCATTGTAACCGCGCGCCAAAAGGAATTTGCCGAGTTCCGGATTGTCCGCTTCGTCGCCGTTTTCAAGATAACGGGTCAACGACTTGACTTCGGGCAAGACCGAATTGCGCAATTCCTGGACAAAGGACCAGTGATAATAGTCCTCGTCCATGCAGCGGTGGATTACTTCGCTGTCCCAATTGGTGAGAACAACCCTGTCATCGAGCTTGGTTTCCCCGTCGTCTCGCGAAACGAAAACGATAAAATAATCGAGGCCAAAGGCGGGAAGGTAGTTCTTTAATATCTTGAAAATGTCGTAGCTGGTGCGGGCGCCCGCGATCTGCCTGACTGCCTCGACAGATTCACCGGTTAACTTGGTCGCAGCTCCATGCGTGTCCTCGTCACCATGCAATCTTCGGATATCTTGCATCTGGCTACCCCCCGAAGCGAGACCGGGAATGCGACCCGGATAATATATATACTAGATGCACTTTTTAGCCAAGATAAACCAGCAAGAAATAACTATCGAAATCCGTAATGAAATTCGGACAGAAACCCTCATATTTCCAGACAATAACTTCAAGCTTTCGAGAATTTATCCGCCAATTAAAAAAGAATAAGGCGCCGCAATAATGCACAATATCAATCGGTCAGCGGCCAAACCATCGGAATAACAATCATTGCGGAAACAAACGTCGTCATATCCATCAGGAATCCAAGACGCAGGAAGTCGGAGAAACGGTAGCCACCGGCATTGTACACCAAGGTGTTGGTCTGATAGCCGATGGGCGTCATGAAGCTTGCAGAGGCTGCAACCATGACCGCAACGACGAAAGGCCGCGCGTCGAGACCCAGCGTTGCGGCAAGACCGACCGCGACAGGCGTGACAATGACGGCAACCGCGTTGTTTGTGACGATCTCGGTCAGCACGGTCGCCAGGATATAGACGGCGGCGAGCGCGACCAGCGGCGGAAATCCGGCGAGCAGCGGCGCGGCGGCATCCACGACAATGCGAACCAGGCCCGTGCGATCCATCGCCACGCCGACAGACAGCATCGCGAAGATCAGACCGAGCACGCGCCAATCGACAGATTGCACAGCCTCGTCGACCTCGACGCAGCGCAAGACGAGAACCAGCACCGCGCCGATTAGCGCGAGTGCGGCAATCGGCATGACGCCAGCGGCCGCGCCGACAACCACGCTTGCCGTGATGGCGATCGCCAATGGCGCTTTGGCGCGCCGAAAACCGCGAACGCTCGGCTGTGCGACATTGACGAGATTGTTGTCTTCGGCGAAACGGGCGAGGTCTTCCGGGGCGCCCTCCACCAGAAGCGTGTCGCCGACGGTCAGCGGCGTGGTCTCGAAACTGTCCGCCATGTTCATGCCGCCGCGATGCAGCGCCATGGGGTAGACGCCGTAGCGCCGCCAAAGCCGCAAATGCCGCAAGGTGCGGCCGAGCACGCGCGCGCCGGGACCGATCAGGATCTCGACAACCGCCGAGGAGCGCGCGGCAGTCTGATGGATGCGGCTCGCCGCGCCAAGCGTCACGCCGCTCTCTTCCTTCATCGAAAGGATTTCGGCGACCGGCGTGCGCAGGACGACGATGTCGCCCGCTTCCAGCGCGGTCTCGTCGAGTTCGCGGCGCAGCGAGACATTGGCGCGAATAACGTCGACCAGACGTCGATCCGGCCTGTTGAAGGCTCCGATCGAGCGCACCAGCGCGCCGACATGAGGCGAGTCCTCGTCGATCACCGCCTGGACGATGAACTTGCGGTCCGCAGGCGACCCCGCGACACCCGAAACCGTCTCGCGATCCGGCAGCAATCGGCGCCCGAGCATCATTGCGGCGATGCCGAGCAGCGTGATGACGATGCCGACAGGCGCGATTTCGAGAATATGGAAGGGCTCAAGGCCGAGGTCGCGTGAGACGCCGTCTACCAACAGGTTGGTCGAGGTTCCGATCAATGTGCAGGTGCCGCCAAGGATCGCCGCATAGGACAGCGGGATCAGGATGCGCGACGGGGATTCTCCCATCTCGCGGGCCATCGAGGTCGCGACCGGGATCATCAGCATGACCAGCGGTGTGTTGTTCATGAAGGCGGAGGCCGCGGCCACCGCCACGAGGAATGCCAGATAGGCGACCATGGGCGAGGTTCGCGCATGGGTGGTGACGAAACGGGCGAAGCGCTCGATCGCGCCCGTGCGGATCAGCGCCGCCGACAGGACGAACATTGCCCCGATCGTCGCCGGCGCGCTCGACGACAGAACGCCGAGAACATCGGAAATGTCGAGAATGCCGGTGACCAGCAGCACCGACACGGCGACACCTGCCGTGATTTCCGGCGGACGCCATTCGGCGACGAAAGCCACCAGCATCGCCAGGATGACGAGCGCGACGACAGACGGCGCAACGACGCCGTATTCCATCAAGTCAGGCATCGAATCGACGACCCCGGGTTACCAATGCGGCGGTTTGGCGACGGGAACACCGGACTGAACCTGCTCCTCTACCGTCCTGAAACGTTCGACAAGCGCCTCGACCAGGCGTTCGAGGCGGTCGATCGCGCGGCCCTGCCGGATCACCGTATCGTTCAGATCCTCGATGATGCGCGCCTGATGGGCGGCGAGGATTTCCAATTCGTCCAGCCGATCCGTGTCGCTTTTGGCCATGCGCATCTCCCTGCGGTCACCTTTCATTCTAGCGGGGTCCGGGAGTTGCGGAAAGGGACTAGCATTGCGCGCAATGCGACATCGCGGGTAACGGCGCCTTTTCGCGGCTGGAATCGGCGCAAAGCCGTGCTACGGTCGCGGCGGAACCTCAAATTCCCGCGCGTCCGAGCGCGGGCCGGTATCGGCGGCCGGATACCGCCGGGACACAACGGAATGACACTGGACGACCTTTTTTCGGCTGCGCGCGAGGCCATGGCGAAGACACATTCGCCCTATTCGAAATTTCCCGTCGGAGCGGCGATCCTGACCGAGGACGGACGGGTCTTCACCGGCGCGAATATCGAGGTGGTGAGCTTTCCGGAAGGCTGGTGCGCAGAAACGACCGCGCTGGGGCATTACGTGATGGGCGGCGGCGGCAGGATCACCGATATCTGCGTCACGGCGGAACGGCTCGACGAATGCACGCCCTGTGGCGGCTGCCGGCAGAGGCTCGCCGAATTCGCCCCACCGGATGCCCGCGTGCACCTGACCGACCAGGCCGGCATCACCAAAACGATAACCATGGTCGACCTCCTGCCACTCGGGTTCAAGACGGAGATCCTGTCGACATGAAGACGGCGAGCGACACCATCATCGAGGCGCTGAACGGCCTCGTCCCGCGCGTTGCGCTCGTGCTCGGATCCGGGCTGGGCGGTCTGGTGAAAGCCGTCGAGAACGCCGTTCACGTGCCCTATTCGACCCTGCAGGGCTTCCCGGAAAGCGGCGTCAGCGGCCATGCCGGCGAAGTCGTGGCGGGTTCAATCGGCGGCACGCCGGTGCTGCTTCTGTCCGGCCGCGTGCATTACTACGAAAAGGGCGACGCGGCAGCGATGCGACCGGTTCTGGAGGTTCTCAAGGGCCTCGGCATCGAGAAGCTGATCCTGACCAACGCCGCCGGTTCGCTGCGCGAGGACCTGCCGCCCGGTTCGGTGATGCTGATCACCGACCACATCAATTTCTCCGGCACCAACCCGCTGATCGGCGAAGAGAGCGATGCGCGTTTCGTCGGCATGACGTCGGCCTATGACACGGAGTTGCGCCAGCGCATCGAAAAAGCGGCCGAGGACGAAGGCATCGCCATCGGCCATGGCGTCTATATGTGGTTTTCCGGGCCAAGCTTCGAAACACCGGCGGAAATCCGCATGGCCCAGACGATGGGTGCGGACGCGGTCGGCATGTCGACCGTGCCGGAGGTCATCCTGGGGCGTTTCCTCGGCCTGTCATGCGCCGCCTGTTCGGTCATCACCAATTACGGAGCCGGGATGACCGGCGGGGAACTGTCGCATACCGAGACCAAGGACATGGCGCCGATCGGCGGCGGGAAGCTGCAGGCGATCCTGACGCGGGCCATCGGGGACATGCAATGACATCCATGGCGGAGACGGCGGAAACCGGCGCAAAGAGCGCGACGGGATCGCAACTGGTTTCTCTTGCGGCGACCCGCGCGCGCAACACGGGAACGGATTTCCGGCCCGACCTGTTCGAGAACATCTCGGTCAACCTGTCGGCGGCCGAGCGCCGGACCGCGGCGCTGACGACGCGACGCACGGTCAAGAAGGAGTGGCAGGCGGCTTGGCTGCTGCGCGCCATCGAATGCATCGACCTGACGACACTGGCGGGCGACGACACGCCCGGGCGTGTCGAGCGGCTTTGCGCCAAGGCACGCAATCCGCTGCGCGCCGATCTCGTCAAGGCGCTCGGCCTCGAAGGCCGGCGGCTGACGACCGGCGCGGTCTGCGTCTATCCGGAGATGGTCGCACCGGCGGTGAGCGCCCTGGAAGGATCCGGCGTTCCCGTGGCCTCGGTGGCGACAGGCTTTCCGGCCGGGCTAACGCCGATGCGCGACCGGCTCGCCGAGATCCGATACGCGGTCGATCACGGCGCGCACGAGATCGATATCGTGATCTCCCGCCGTCATGTCCTGACCGGCAACTGGACCGCGCTCTACGAGGAAGTGCGCGAAATGCGCGAGACCTGCGGCGAGGCGCATATGAAGGCGATCCTCGCGACCGGGGAACTGAAAACCCTCACCAATGTCTACAAGGCCTCGATGGTCGCGATGATGGCAGGTGCGGATTTCGTCAAGACGTCAACCGGCATGGAGGCAGTGAACGCGACGCTTCCGGTGAGCCTCGTCATGGTGCGTTCGGTGCGGGATTTCCTGGAAGCGACGGGCAATGTCTGCGGCTTCAAGCCTGCCGGCGGCATTCGCACCGCCAAGGACGCGATCGCCTGGCTGATCCTGATGAAGGAGGAACTGGGCGACCCCTGGCTGAAACCCGATCTCTTCCGCTTCGGCGCAAGCTCGCTGCTCGGCGACATCGAACGCCAGATCGAGCATTTCGTCACCGGCCGCTATTCGTCGGCCGACCGGCACGGCATCGCCTGAGGGACGCGTCATGAACGACATCAGCAACATTCTCGACACGATGGAGTATGGCCCGGCACCCGAGGACGCGAAAGACGTGCGCGCCTGGCTGGAAAAACACAGCAACGGCTTCGGCCATTTCATCGGCGGCGACTTTACCAAACCCGGCAAGAAAACCTTCGCCGCCAGCAATCCCGCCAATGGCGCGCCGCTGGCGAAAGTCGCGCTTGGTAATGCGAAGGACATCGATGAAGCCGTCGCCGCCGCGGACAAGGCGTCGAAGAAGTGGCAGGCCTTGTCTTGCAATCAGAGGGCGCGGCATCTCTATGCGCTGGCGCGCCATGTCCAGAAACATGCGCGCTTTCTCGCCGTGCTGGAAACGCTCGACAACGGCAAGACGATCCGGGAGACGCGCGATATCGACATCCCGCTGGTCGCCCGGCATTTCTATCATCACGCCGGATGGGCGGAACTTCGCGACCGGTCGTTTCCCGGCCATGAGGCGGTGGGCGTCTGCGGTCAGATCATCCCGTGGAATTTCCCGCTACTGATGCTTTCCTGGAAGGTCGCGCCGGCACTGGCCGCGGGCTGTACCGTGGTGTTGAAATCGGCCGAACACACGCCGCTGACGGCGCTCGCATTTGCCGAAATCTGCATGGAGGCGGGCCTGCCGGCCGGCGTCTTCAACCTCGTCAACGGCGACGGCGAGGCAGGCGCGGCGCTCGCCGCGCATGAAGACGTCGCCAAGCTGGCCTTCACCGGTTCGACCGAGGTCGGCCGCATATTGCGCCGCCAGACCGCCGGGTCGGGCAAGAAGCTCTCGCTGGAACTCGGCGGCAAGTCGCCCTTCATCGTCTTCGACAACGCCGATATCGACGCGGCGGTAGAAGGCGTGGTCGACGCGATCTGGTTCAACCAGGGCGAAGTGTGCTGCGCGGGCTCGCGCGCCATTGTGCAGGAAGGCATCGCCGACCGCTTCCACGAGAAACTGAAGGCGCGCATGGAAAAACTGCGCGTCGGCGACCCGCTCGACAAGGCGATGGACATGGGGGCGGTCGTTGCGCCGGTTCAGGTCGAGCAGATCGCGGCGAAGGTGAAGGCGGGCATCGAGGAAGGCGCGGCCCTGTGGCAGCCGAGCTGGGCCGACCGGATCACCGGCGACAACGAAGGCTGCTTCTTTCCGCCCACCCTGTTCACCCATGTTTCGCCGGCTTCGACACTGGCGCAGGAAGAGGTGTTCGGGCCGGTGCTCGCCTCGATGACCTTTCGCACGCCGGGCGAAGCGGTTCAGCTCGCCAACAATTCCCGCTACGGGCTCGCAGCCTCGATCTGGTCGCAGAATCTCGACGAGGCCTTCGATACGGCGCGCAAGGTGAAGGCGGGTGTGGTCTGGATCAACTCCACCAACCTGTTCGATGCGGCGGCCGGTTTCGGCGGCTACAAGGAAAGCGGCTACGGCCGCGAAGGCGGTAGCGAGGGGATGCTCGAATACCTCGTGCCCGCCTGGCAGAAAAAGGCGAAGGCCCTGCCGGCCTCCGACCCGCTTCCCGCGCCGGTGCCCGGGCCTGGCGGGGATGGCGTCAGCCTTGACCGGACCGTGAAAATGTATGTCGGCGGCAAGCAGGCGCGGCCGGACTCGGGCTACTCCTACCCGGTGACGGGCAAAGGCGGAAAGCACCTCGCCGAAGTCGGCCTGGGCAACCGCAAGGACATCCGCAATGCCGTCGAAGCCGCGCACAAGGCAGCGGGCTGGAGTGGCATGACCGGCCACGGACGGGCACAGGTGCTCTATTTCCTCGCCGAGAACCTCGAACTTCGCGCAAAGGAATTTTCGGAAAGGCTGGCGGAAGCCGGAGCGTCCGCGACGGCGGCCAAACGCGAGGTGGACGCCTCCGTCGCTCGAATCATGCATTACGCTGCATGGGCGGACAAATATGACGGCGCGGTGCGCGCGCCGACGGCGCGAATGCTCTCGCTCGCACTCAACGAGCCTTACGAGGTAATGGGTATTTCCTGTCCGGACGAAGCGCCGCTGCTCTCCTTCGTGTCGCTGGTCATGCCGGCGATTGCCATGGGCAACCGGGTCGTCGTCACGCCGTCACCGCTGCAACCGCTTGCGGCGTGCGATCTCTATCAGGTTCTCGACACGTCCGACGTACCGGGCGGCGTCGTCAACATCGTGACGGGCGACCGCGATACGCTGGCCGACACGATGGCGAAACACGATGACATCGCGGCGCTCTGGTATTTCGGATCGGCCGATGGCACGGCAAAGGCCGAGCGCGAATCCGCCGGCAATCTGAAACCCGTCTGGGCGAATAACGGCAAGGCGCGGGACTGGTTCGACGCCGAACAGGGCGAAGGCGAAGAGTTCCTGTTCCGGGCGACACGCATCAAGACGATCTGGACGCCGTTCGGCGTCTGACCGAAAAGGACTTTTCATGCTGGCCCAGGAATTCATTCGGCGAAAGCGCGATGGCGGCGACCTCGCGGCGGATGCCATCGCGGAGTTCGTGCGTGGCATCACCGACGGTTCGGTGACCGACGCGCAGATCTCGGCTTTCGCCATGGCAGTGTTTTTTAACGGGCTTTCGGCGGATGAGACCGTGGCGCTGACCTTGTCCATGCGCGACTCCGGGGATGTGCTCGACTGGTCGGGAATCGACCGGCCGATCTGCGACAAGCACTCGACGGGCGGCGTGGGCGACAATGTCTCGCTGATGCTGGCGCCGATCGCCGCAGCCTGCGGGCTGGGTGTGCCGATGATCTCCGGGCGCGGGCTTGGCCACACCGGCGGCACGCTCGACAAGATGGATTCCATCCCCGGTTACACGACACAGCCCGACAATGCGCTGTTCCGGCGCGCTGTCGAGGAAGCCGGTTGCGCGATCATCGGCCAGACGGCCGATCTGGCGCCCGCCGACAAGCGCTTCTACGGAGTGCGCGACGTGACCGCGACGGTCGAGAGCATCCAGCTCATCACGGCCTCGATCCTTTCGAAAAAGCTCGCGGCCGGGCTCGGCTCTCTGGTGCTGGACGTGAAATTCGGCAACGGCGCCTTCATAGCGGATTACGACAAGGCGCGGGAGCTGGCGAAGACGCTCGTCAAGGTCGCCAATGGCGCCGGCACGCAGACGACCGCACTGATGACCGACATGAACCAGCCACTGGCATCGGCGGCCGGCAATGCGGTGGAAGTGACGAATGCGGTGGAGTTCCTCACCGGAGTGCATCGCGACCCGCGGCTGGAAACCGTGACGCTGGCGCTCGCCGCCGAAATGCTCGTGGTTTCGGAACTGGACTCCTCGCCGGCAACCGCGCTCTCACGTGCCCGCGATGCGCTGAACAGCGGCGCGGCAGCAGAGACGTTCGGCAAAATGGTGCATGTGCTGGGCGGTCCGTCCGATTTCGTCGAGAACCATGCGGCGCATCTGGAAAAAGCGGCATTGACCGCAACCGTGGATGCGCCCGAAGCCGGCCATGTCGCCTCGATCTCGACCCGCGACATCGGCATCGCGGTGGTCGAACTGGGCGGAGGAAGACGGCGGTCGGAGGACAAGATCGACCATGCGGTCGGGATTACCGGTCTCATCGACACCGGAACCGCCGTCGAGAAGGGCGCGCCCCTGGCGGTTGTGCATGCGCGTGACGAGGCATCGCTCGCCGTCGCGCGCGACGCGATACTTGCCGCCTATGTGATCTCCGAGGCCGAACCCGAGGTTGCCGAGCCGGTCGCCGAACGGATCGTCGGCTAGACCGTCTCCGGCGCGTCTCCGGAGAGAATGGCGCCGTCCGCGTTGAATCCGTCTGCCCCGGACCTTAAAGTCCCGGGCGAGCCGCGTCCGGGTGGGAGGGCGGCATTCGAATACGGGGCAAATCGATGCGAGTGGTTTCCGTCGCGACCAGCGCCGTCGTCTTTCTTTTCCTGCTTGTTGTCGGCGGCTTCGCGCAGGATACGGGCGATCTGCCGCAAATCGTCGACGAAGCGGGCAATCCCTTGCCAAACGCCGTCGTTTCCCTTGAAAAACTCAATCTCGGCGGCATCGGTCAGTGGGTTCTGATCCGTGGGCGCGACCGCAACAAACCGGTGCTGCTCGTACTGCATGGCGGGCCGGGCGCCTCGATGATGCCCTGGGTGGATCTGTTCCACACGACCGAACTGGAATCCAGTTTCGTGGTGGTGCACTGGGACCAGCGCGGCGCGGGCAAATCGTTCTCCTCCGGGCTGACGACCGAGGATCTCGACATCGCATCCTATGTCGATGATACGCTGGAACTTGCCGATCTTCTTCGTCGGCGTTTCGGCAAGAACAGGATTTTCCTGACCGGCGTCTCCTGGGGAAGCGCGCTCGGCTTCCTGACGCTGCAGCGCGAAAGTTCGCCATTTCACGCCTTCGTCGCGACCAGCGAACGGGTCGATTGGCGCCGCAGCCAGACGCTTGGATATGAGTGGGTGAAGGCGGAGGCCAAGAAGGCCGGCGATCAGGACGCGCTGGAGCGGCTGGCGGCAATCGAACCGTTCGATCCGGCCGATTTCGGCGATATCGCCGTCAAGAACGAGCTGCTCGATACGTTCGGCGGTGGCGACATTCACACCGAAGGCCTGTGGGACGCCTATCAGGACTACGCCAGCAGCGGCCAGAGCCCCTATTACACGCCGGCCGAAGTCGGCAGTTACACGCAGGGCCTGGAGTTCTCGCAACGCGCGGTGATCCCGCAGGCGCTCAACTACAACCTTTTCGAGGACTTTCCGAAATCGCCGATCCCGGTGCATTTCATCATGGGGATGGAAGACCACCAGACCCCGGTCAGCCTCGTCGAGGATTACGCCGGCGAGCTGGATGCGCCGGACAAGAGCCTGACCATCGTCCAAAGCGCCGGGCACGACGTCCCGTTCGACGCCCCGCTCGCCTGGGCGAAGGCGCTGATCCGGATTGCCGGAGAAACGGCCGAGCAACACTGACAGGACGGGGCGCCGATCGTCAGAGCTTCATCACCAGCTGGCCATTGGAGAATTCGAAGTTTCGCAGACGCTTGAGGAAGCTCATTCCGATCAGCACGATGTTGAGCGAATCGTCTTCCAGAATCATCGCCTCGACGTCACGCACGCGAATTGAGCTCAGACGCACCTCTCGCACGATGGCGCGCGCGGCCTTCGTCGAACCGTTGGCTGTGTTGACGGTGTAGATGAACTCGGAAGGTGAAACATGAATGCCCGCCCTGCGCGCCTGCGACCGGTTCATGGCGATCATCGTCGCGCCGGTATCGACGACGCCGGTGACACGACGCGAATTCAGGCTGAATTCGGCGATGTAGTGGCCGCGCGCGTCCGCACGAAGACGTTCAGTGCCGGACCATGCGCGGACCGGTTCTTTCGATTTTACCGCGGCGCGGCGGGCGGAATCGGCTTCCACGCGATCTTTCAGCGCGATCGCGGCCGTGTCCACGACATGCGGATTGTCGTTCAGGAACGACACCACGCCGAGCGCGGAAATCGACACGGAAACAACGATGAAAAGATAGCGCAACATCGGCGCGGCCTCCTTGCCGAAGGCGTTTTCGCATGCCGCGCTTTTTCACCGGTTAAACGGCCGCCAATTCCCGAAAGGCGGTTAACGCTTCAACAGCGAACCACCGGAAAATTGAGCGATTCAACGTGATCAGAGGCGAATCAGGCACCGCCGGCCGATATCGCTCCGCTCTGCAGCAACGTCTTGACCGTCTCAAGCACGTCCGATTTCACGGTATCCGCGCTTTCCGGATAGATTTCGGCCAGTTCACCCGCCAGTTCCCCGGCGGTGCGCGTGCCGTCGCACATTTTCCAGATCAACGAGGCGACGGAATCCAGATGAACGGCGTTCTGCGATGTCGGGCGGTAGAGCAGCGTGTTGCCATCCATTTCCACCGTATAGAAGGCTTCATTGCGCGTCAGCTTTCCGCCTGATTCGTTTGCGGTCATGGTCCTGCTCTGCTCGTTCGGTTCAATGGATGCATTCATTCACGGATCGTGATTTCATCCGGTAACTCCAACGCCAAGGCGTCTCCCGTCAACCATTTTGGCTGCCGACAAGGGCTTTCGTCTCGAACAACAAGATTTCGAACTTGCCGCGTCCCCCATGCGATGTTACCTGACGTTAAGGGCTTTGGGGCATTCGTAACAAAGCCACAAGATTTCAATAAGGGGTAGTCCATGTCGGAAGGCAACAAAAAGAACATCAGCCGCAGGCAGGTGATGACAACGGTCGCTATCGGCGGCGTCGCAACGGCAGTCATGTTGCCGGGCAAGTGGACAAAGCCAATCGTCGATTCGGTGATCACGCCGGCGCATGCGGCTTCTTCCGCGCCGCCGACCACTGTTACGACCGGGACTACGGCCACGACCACTTCGACGACTGTAACCACGACGCCCACCTAGGCGTAAGGGAATTGATCGAAAACTGATCAGACTGCTTTAGCGATTATATCGCGATGGCCGGCATTTTGCTGGCCATCTTGTTTTTGGAAGACTGCATACGGCTGGCAAAATGCCTGAGTTGCTCATCGAACTAGCCGGTCAGACGGTTTCTCTGACAGTTCCGGATATCTTTGGTGAAATGGCCGGGTATCTGTTCGGATACCAAAGGGCGTTCGACGTCACCGCCAACCACTCGGTTTCGATCACGCAGACTGGTGACGATTCGTTTCTTATCGAGACCCCTTTTTCGCCACCAGTGCCGGACCTGAAGGCGAGCGACCTACCCGAATTCGCCATGGATGCGGTCATTCGAGGCCTGGTGACCGATCAGTCCAAAGGCGTCATACTTCATGCGGCGGCCGTTGAGCGGCAGGGCAAGGCAATTCTTGTCGCAGGTATTTCCGGTGCCGGTAAATCCACGCTGACAGCCTGGTTGGCGACAAACGGCTTCCGATATTGCACGGACGAGATCGTCTTCGTCCCATTGGCCGACCCGTTGCAAGTCACACCGTTTCGCAGGCCATTGGTGCTACGGGCGGATTCAGTCAGGGCGCTTGAAGAAGATGGTTTCGACAATTCGAACCAGCATTCATTTGGCGACAAGAGCCACGTTGCCATTCCGAGCGAATATTCCGGCAAAACTCTGACGCCAGGTGCGATCATTTTTCCGGCCTTCCACGCGGATGCCGATATCTCAATTCGCCCACTGAGTCCCAGCCAGGCCGCTTTGCGCCTGCTCGAAAACAATTTGAACGGGGCAAATCTGGCCGATGGTGGCCTCGCAAGCCTGGCCCAGATCGCCAATTCGACCCCCGCCTTTGAACTCCGTTATGGAGAATTCGGACAGCTGGAAGGGGTTCTCGAAGATGTCATCGACGATATCATCGAGAACGCGCCTGACCCGAAATCCTGGCACAGGATCCACTCTGCCTTTGGACAAAATCAGGCTTTACCATCCGTCCAGGCCGCTCCTCCCGTGCGTGCTCCGACGAAAGTGAATGCGGCGACCCCGTCGCGAGGGAAATTCAAACTGACAATCGGGATGGCGACTTACGACGATTTCGACGGTGTCTATTTCACACTGCAGTCGTTACGCCTGAACAATCCGGAGTTGATGGACGATATCGAGTTTCTCGTCATCGACAATCACCCGGACGGACCATGCGGCGATGATCTCAAGGCACTCGAGAACCACTGTAAGACCCTCCGCTACGTCCCCTTTACCGGTCAGTCAGGTACGGCAATCAGGGATGTCGTTTTTTCCGAAGCCAGCGGCGATTTCGTGCTGTGCATGGATTGTCATGTGCTGCTCCCGCCCGGCGTTCTCAAACGCCTTATGGACTTTCTCGACGCACATCCCGACAGCACTGATTTGTATCAGGGTCCGTTGATTTATGACTGGCTGGATCAGATTTCCACGCATTTCAAGCCGGAGTGGAACAATGGAATGTACGGCACGTGGGGCGTCGACGAAAGGGCAAGGGATGTTGATGCCGAGCCCTTCGAGGTTCCGATGCAAGGTCTCGGGCTGTTTGTGTGCAAACGCGACAGTTGGCCAGGATTCAACTTGAAGTTCCGCGGCTTCGGCGGCGAAGAAGGCTACATTCACGAAAAATTCCGACAGCGGGGCGACCGAACGCTGTGCCTGCCATTTCTGAGATGGCTGCACCGTTTTCAACGGCCGATGGGAATCCCATACAGGCCGATCTGGGAAGACAGAATCCGGAATTACATAATCGGTCATCGCGAACTCGGCCTCGACGAGGGACCAATAGAAAGTCATTTCGGCGAACTGCTCGGAAAGGAATTCACCAAGCGCGCAATGGAGGAGATCGATGTCGAACTTCAGAATCCGTTCAACCGCTTCGATGCACTACGGTGCATAAATCTCGATGATCGATCCGACCGGTATGCCGCCGTCGACAAGCGTTTCGAGAAAATCGGCATCTCCCGGCTGGTCAAGCGGTTGCCCGCTATCAAGACCCCGGAAAATCACCATATCGGCTGCGCGCTTTCTCATCGCGCGATCATCGCTGACGCCCGGCAGCGCGGTTTGAGAAACGTATTCATCTTCGAGGATGACGTCATCTTTCATGACCGGATCATGGAGTTCATGCCGGTCGTTATGGACGAGCTCGAAAAGACCGACTGGGACCTGCTTTATCTCGGCGCAACCGTATGGGGCAGGGATTTCGATATGGTTCCGGGCAGCAGCATGTTCCGTGAAGCGAAATTCCTAACGAGCCTGCAGTCCTACGCGGTGAATCATACGGTTTTTGACCGCATACTGGGAGACCTTCCCGACGATCACGATTCAATGGCGTCCTGGCTCAAAATACATCACGGCATCGATCAATATCTTGGCCGCCTGGATGTGCGAAAATTACTCACCGAGCCGATGCTCGCTATCCAGCCGGAACTGACCACACAAGCGAATTTCAAGGGTCAGGAGCACTACGCAAAGGCCTAGCCGGAATTGCCTCAAGCTCCCAGGCTTCGCCTCGGCGCGAGTGTCATCTGGTAATAGCGGAATGCGTGGCGCAGGAATTTCGAACGCCAGTAGCCTTCGCCCGTCGCTTCCAGCACCGCCTGAGGCGTGACGATTTTCCAGCAGGAAGGCAGGCGAAGCGCGTCGCGAATGACCTTTATCCGGCCATCGGGAAGCGCCTGCGGAAAAAGGCCGTCGATCAGCGATAGCGACATCGAGACTTCGGGCTGGATGTGCAGGCGCGAGACGGTGTCCGCCAAATGGCGCAGGCTGTCGTCGGACAGTTTGCGAGTCGCCTGAAGCACATCGACAAGCAGCCGGAGCTGATGGAACTTGTGGCCCGCGGCGGCATGTATGACCGCGACGACAAAATGCCCGGCGGCAGGCCACAGGCCGCCGCCGCGCGCCAGATCATACTCATCGAACCCGAAAGACACCCGGCGTCGCAAAGCCGGGACATGAACGATATCGGTATGCAGTTCGGCGAGAAGGGAGGTGTCGCCCCCATATCCCCATTTCTGTTCCTCGTTGGCCTCGGACTTGTCGAAATGCTGGCGCTTGAACTGGACGAAATCGAGCGTTTGCATGATCTCCCCGGCGCGCGCCAACGCAGCTCTCGGCAGAAGGATGTCGATATCCGAATAGGGGCGGTCCGACGGGTCGGGATACAACTCCTCGGCGAAGGCTTGGCCCTTGATCAGGGCATATGGAACGCCTGCCTCGCCCAGCGCCCGCGCGATGCGCGAAGCCTGATCCGCCAGCGCCTTGGTGACCGCCGACAGGAACATGCGGTCCCTGACGGCCGATGAGCGGTAGTGCTCGAATTCCGCGTTGTCCGACAGTCCGATCCCGGCGATCTTGCGAAGCACGACCGGCTCGACATTGTGGTCGCGCGCGGCATGCAGGACCGGTTCGATTTCCGCGACGGGAAACGCATCCGCTGCCAGCGGCCCGCCTTCCGGATCCGCCAATCGGCAGAGCAACCGCTGTTGCGACGGCGTCAGGCGAGGTCTTTCGTCAGGCATGGCATTGCCCATCGCAACACTCTGTCGGAGCGGCCGGGCCGCTACTTCGTGCCGTACATGCGGTCGCCGGCGTCGCCGAGACCGGGAACGATATAGCCCTTCTCGTTCAGGCGTTCGTCGATCGACGCGGTGACGATCGGCACGTCAGGGTGCGCCTCGGTAAACTTCTTCACGCCCTCGGGCGCGGCGAGCAGGCAGACGAAGCGCAAGTCCTTTGCGCCACGTTCCTTCAGTTTTGCGATTGCCGCGATGGCCGAATTGGCGGTCGCCAGCATCGGGTCAACGACGATGACAAGGCGGTCGGAGAGGTCTTCCGGTGCCTTGAAATAGTATTCGACCGGCTCCAGCGTCTCATGGTCTCGATAGAGACCGATATGGGCGACCCGGGCGGATGGAACGAGATCGAGCATGCCTTCAAGCAGGCCGTTGCCGGCACGCAGCACAGAGGCGAAAACGAGCTTCTTGCCTTCGAGCACCGGCGACCGCATCTCGGCCAGCGGTGTCTCGATCGTTTCCATCGTCATCGGCAGTTCGCGTGTCACCTCGTAACAGAGCAGAAGCGAAATCTCGCGCAACAGCCGCCTGAACCCGGCCGTCGAGGACTCCTTCTTGCGCATGAAGGTGAGCTTGTGCTGCACGAGCGGGTGATCGACGACGGTGACGCTGTCCATGGGGTGCCTCGCAGAAGAATGGTGCGGTCACCCTAGCGGCACGCGACCGGCGGGAAAAGCCGCAAGAAGCCGTCATCGACCGCTATCCAAGGCTCAAACCGTCAGCCGAGGCGGGCGAGCAGCTCCCTGCGCGTTTCCTCGTCGACAAATGCCGCTTCGAGCGCGGTCCGGGTGACAGCCAACAGGGCGTCATCGTCGAGGCCGAAATGCGTCCGCGCGATCTCGTATTCAGCGGCGAGCGACGTGTGGAAGAAGGGCGGGTCGTCCGACGACAAAGTCACCTTCACGCCGGCGTCGCGCAGTGCAGGGAAAGGATGATCTCCGTATGAGGGGAAGACCGACAGTGCGATGTTGGAGCCCGGGCAGACCTCGAGCACGACACCTTCGTCTGCAAGACGACGCACCAGGGCCGCATCCTCGATGGCGCGCACGCCATGGCCGATACGCGACGGCCGCAGATGATCGAGCGCGCCGCGCACGCTTTCGGCCCCGACGAGTTCCCCGGCGTGAACGGTGATACCGAGCCCGGCATCGCGTGCGATATCGAAGGCGCGCGCGAAATCCTCCGGCGCATGCATGCGCTCGTCACCGGCCATTCCGAAACCGGTCACGAGGGGGTGCGGGTTGGCGGCGATATAGCGGGCGGCCCGCTCCACGGCTTCCGGGCCCTCATGGCGGAGACCGGTCGCGATCATCCGTCCTTCGATGCCGTATTTTTCCCGCGCGCGGCGAATGCCCTCAGCAAGACCGGTTATGTATGCGTGCGGTGTCAGCCCCGCATTGACGGCGTGGTCGGTGGAAATGAAGACTTCAGAGTAGATCGCGCCCTGTCCGGCCAAGTCGGCGAGATAGGTCTCGGCAAGAAGCGCGTAATCCTCCTCGCAGCGGAACAGCATCGACGCGACGTCATAGGCACGCAGGAAGGTCGTGAAATCCGACCAGACATAGGAGCCGTCTCGAATGATGGCGGAAATGTCGACGCCGTATTTGCGTGCCTGTTCCTCGACAAGAGCGGGACTCGCCGCACCTTCAATGTGACAGTGGATTTCCGCTTTCAGGACCATGGGCGACATCTCCGCGTAAAGGGCAAATCTCCGTGACATGATGGCACGGCTTGCGCAATGGCCCCGTTTGCCTGCATAGGCTACGTTCCTGAAAACCGAGGCATCACGAACGGATCAGACCCATGTCGCAATCGAGAACCACAGCGGGCGGCGCGATGAGAACGTCGTTCGGCTTCGCGCAGGTGGGCGAAGGCGAAAAGCAGGGCCGCGTCAACGACGTGTTCCACAAGGTGGCGCAACGCTACGACGTGATGAACGACCTGATGTCGGCCGGGATGCATCGCGTCTGGAAGGACGCCATGGTGACGGCGCTCAACCCGCCGAAAGACCGGCCTTGGCACTCGCTGGACGTCGCCGGCGGCACGGGCGACATTGCCTTTCGCATCGTCGAGGCATCCCGCGGCAATGCCCAGGTCGATGTGCTCGACATCAACGGTTCGATGCTGGAGGTCGGGCGCGAACGGGCGGAGAAGCGCGGGCTGGCCGACAATCTGGCATTCGTCGAGGCCAATGCCGAAGACCTGCCCTTCGAGGACGGGAGTTTCGATGCCTACACAATCGCCTTCGGTATCCGCAACGTGCCGGATATACCCAAGGCGCTCGGCGAGGCCTACCGCGTGCTGAAACGCGGCGGGCGCTTCCTGTGTCTCGAGTTTTCCGAGGTGGATGCACCGCTTCTCGAAACGCTCTACGAGAAATGGTCGTTCAACGCGATCCCGCGTATCGGCCAGGCAGTGACCGGCGACGGCGAGCCTTATCGCTACCTCGTGGAATCGATCGCTAAATTCCCAAATCAGGAGAATTTCGCGGCAATGATCCGCAATGCGGGATTCTCCAGGGTGACCTATACCAACTATACCGGCGGGATCGCAGCGCTGCATTCGGGTTGGAAGCTCTGAGCACATGAACACCCTCATGGCGACATTGCGGATGATCCGCGCCGGCTGGGTGCTCGCGCGCGAAGGCGTGATCGCGGGCTTTCCCGCGAACGGGCTGACCGGTCCCGCGGCAACCGCGCATGGCGTCGCCAGTGCGCTGGCGCGCAAGCGCAGCCGCTCGCTCGACAATGCCGAGCGCATGACGCGGGCGATCGCCAGGCTCGGTCCCTCCTATGCCAAGCTGGGGCAGTTCCTCGCGACGCGACCGGACGTCATCGGCCTTGATCTTGCGCTCGACCTCGCGCATCTGCAGGACCGCATGGAAAGCTTCCCGATGGAGGACTCGATCCGACGGATCGAGGATTCTCTGGGTCAGTCGGTGTCGGAGCTGTTTGTCGAGATCGGTGAGCCGGTGGCTGCCGCCTCCATCGCGCAGGTTCATCCGGCCACGGTGCGCGATCCGGATGGAACCACGCGGAAGGTCGCGGTCAAGGTCATTCGGCCGGGTGTCAGACAGCGTTTCGCACGCGATCTCGACACGTTCTTCCTGTTTGCGCAAATGCAGGAAAAGTACATTCCTGCCTCGCGGCGCCTGCGCCCGGTAGCCATCGCCGAGACGCTGGCGCAATCGACCAAGATCGAGATGGATCTGAGGCTCGAGGCCGCAGCATTGTCGGAGATGGGCGAGAACACGAAAGACGATCCGGGTTTCCGCCTGCCCACGGTCGACTGGCTGCGCACAGGGCGTGATGTGCTGACGCTCGATTGGGTCGACGGCATCAAGATGTCCGAAATCGACGCGCTGCGCGCGGCCGGTCACGATCTCGATCGACTGGCCGACGCAGTGGTGCAGAACTTCCTTCGCCACGCCATGCGCGACGGCTTCTTCCACGCCGACATGCACCCGGGCAATCTCTTCGTCGATCCGAAAGGCGATATCGTCGCCGTCGATCTCGGTATCGCCGGACGAATCGGCCTTAAGGAACGGCGGTTCCTCGCCGAAATCCTGTACGGGTTCATCACGCGGGATTTCCAGCGCGTCGCGCAGGTGCATTTCGAGGCGGGCTACGTACCGCCGCACCAGGATGTCGAAGCCTTCGCGCAGGCGATCCGCGCCATCGGCGAGCCGATCCACGGACAACCGGCCGAGACGATCTCGATGGCCAACCTTCTGACGCTTTTGTTCGAGGTGACGGATATTTTCGACATGCAGACGCGGCCTGAGCTGCTTCTGCTGCAAAAGACGATGGTCGTGGTCGAGGGCAACGCACGTGCGCTCAATCCGCGCTTCAACATGTGGAAGGCGTCGGAACCGGTGGTCGGCGACTGGATCGCGCGCAATCTGGGACCGGGCGCGATGCTGGCCGATGCCCGGAACGGGCTGGAATCGCTGGGCCGGCTGGCACGCACGCTGCCGGATCTGGCCGAACGCACCGAACGCCTCTCGCACGAGGTGGGCGACATGGCCGAACACGGCATGAAACTCGATCCCGAAACGGTCAACGCCATCGGCAAGGCCGAGGCGCGGGAATCCCGCTCGGGACGGGTCGCGCTCTGGATTATCGCGCTGGCGGCGCTTTGGATCGCCTGGCAAGTGAGCTAAATCTTTACGGCACAGTCATTCTGTGATTGGATTATTCCAACTTAGTTGGAAATAACCCATGTCCAAGATCGGAAAATTTGTCAAAAAGCGGTTATCTGAGCTAAACAAGCGCCCGGTAACCGCCGCGCTGGAAGCAGGGTTGGAGCGTTCCTACCTTCGCGACCTGATCGTCGGCAAGAAACAGACCATCCGCGCCGACATGATCGAAAAAGTGGCCGAAGCCATCGGCGCGACTTCGCAACAATTGCTCGACCTGCAAGGCCGCGACATGACCGGAACACGCGACGATCGGACGCCGGTATCGATGGGAATCGAACATAGCCCCGTAAAAGACAAGCGCATCCTGCTGATCATCGGCGGCGGCATCGCTGCCTACAAGTGCCTCGACCTGATCCGCCGCCTGCGCGAGCGCGGCGCGTCAGTAAGGCCGGTGATGACGAAGGCGGCGACCGAGTTCGTGACGCCGCTGTCGGTAGGCGCACTCGCCGCAGACAGGGTTTTCACGGAACTGTTCGACCGGGAGGACGAGCAGGATGTCGGCCACATCCGGCTGGCGCGCGAAACAGACCTGATCGTCGTCGCGCCGGCGACCGCCGACCTGATGGCGAAAATGGCGGCGGGGCTCGCCAACGACCTTGCCTCGACCATCCTGCTCGCGGCGGGGTCGCCGGTCCTGATCGCGCCGGCGATGAACCCGCATATGTGGAGCCACCCGGCGACCGTTCGAAACTGCACCATGCTCGAAGCGGACGGGATCGGCTTTGTCGGCCCGAATTCAGGCGAGATGGCCGAGTCGGGCGAAGCCGGCACCGGGCGCATGGCCGAAGCGCTGGAGATCGTCGCGGCGATAGAAGCGATGCTGGACGCATCTCCGAAGCCGCTGGCCGGAAAGAGAATCATCGTGACCTCCGGACCGACGCATGAACCGATCGATCCGGTGCGCTATATCGCCAACCGGTCGTCCGGAAAGCAGGGCCACGCCATCGCGGCGGCACTGGCCCGGCTCGGCGCGGATGTCCGGCTCGTCGCGGGTCCGGTGACGATCGCCGATCCGGCAGGCGTTTCCACGACACATGTCGAAACCGCCCGGCAGATGCGCGATGCGGTGGAAAGCAACCTGCCCGCCGACGCGGCGATTTTCGCAGCCGCCGTGGCGGACTGGCGCGCGGCGACCGAAGCCGGAGAGAAGATGAAGAAGGAAGGCGGCAAGGGCCCCTCGCACCTGCCGTTGACCGAGAATCCGGATATCCTTGCCGGGATTGGCAATCACGAAACGCTCAGGCCGCGCCTCGTCATCGGCTTTGCCGCCGAGACGGAAAAGCTGGTCGAACATGGCAGCGCCAAGCTGAAGCGAAAAGGGGCTGACTATATTGTTGCCAATGATGTCTCGCCCGACAGCGGCATCGGCGGAACCGGCGTGATGGGGGGCGACCGGAATCGCATCACGCTCCTGTCGGCAGACGGCGCTGATCCGTGGCCCGAAATGACCAAGGACGAGGTCGCGGCGCGGCTGGCGACGCTGGTCGCCGAAACCCTGGCGGACTGACGATCGGTTTCAGCCGAAGCGGTTGTGAATGCGAGTGTGGAGAAGTTCCGCCGCGCGGTCGCCACGATCCCGCATGTGGTCGAAGCCTACCGAATGAGCGGCGACCTCGACTACATGCTGAAGGTGCGGGTCGCGGACATGCCTGCCTCTGATAGTTTCTACCAGAAACTGATCCGCGCAGTGCCGCCCGCCGATGTCTCGGCCTCCTTCGTGATGGAGGAGATCAAGGAAAACAGGGGCGTTCCGCTGGAGGCTGTTTAAGCTGTCAGGCGTTCGGCATGCGCCCCAACGCCTGCCCGGTATCGTCATCGGCCTGTTCGTGCTTGACCTCCGAGACGGCCATGTTGATCGCGGCCATGCGGTTTTCGACCGCATCGATACTGGCGGTACCGTCAGCCGCCTTGCGGGAAAGCTCGTGCTTCATGTCGCGCAGACGCGCCAGTTTCTCCTCGCGTGAGAAGAAGCTATCCGCCACGATCGCTTCCGGCGTCATGTCGGCTTCGGAAGAAAGGTCCGGTCTGTCGAACATCGTCGTCTCCTTTCGTTTTTGTCTGAGAGCAAAACGGATCGGCCCCAACGAAGTTCCAAGAGTGCGGCGTTCACCGAGACTGAACAATGCGTCCGCAATACGGGAATCTGTGAACGACGGCTGAAACGTCCTATCTTATGGGCAACAAGGAGACCCCAAATGTCCATTCGACCCGTGAAACATATTTCCGGCACGCAGTCCGCCCTGGAAGGCGCCGGCGTCAAGCTGGAGCGCGTCTTCGGTTTCGGCGATCCGTCAATGACCGACCCTTTCCTGATGATGGACGATTTTCGCAATGACCGTCCGCAGGATTACCAGGCCGGCTTTCCGTGGCACCCGCATCGCGGCATCGAGACCATCACCTATGTGCTGGAAGGCTCGGTCGACCATGCCGACAGCCTCGGCAATTCAGGCACGCTCGGCCCCGGCTCCGTACAATGGATGACCGCCGGTTCGGGCATCATGCACCAGGAGATGCCGAAGGGCGATTTTCGCGGCCGCATGCACGGCTTCCAGCTCTGGGCGAATTTGCCGTCGAGCCTGAAGATGACGACCCCGCGCTACCAGGATATCGGCGCCACCGACATTCCCGAGATCATCGATGACGACGGAACGCGCGTGCGTGTCGTGGTTGGCGAGTTCTGGGGCAAGCGCGGCCCGGTCGATGGCGTCGCGGCGGATCCGCAATATCTGGATATCTCGATTCCGCCGAACACCCGCAAGGTATTGCCCATCGACACCTATCGCTCGGCTTTCGCCTACATCTTCGCCGGCTCCGCGACTTTCCGCGACGCGTCGAAACCGTTCGGCGTTCTGGTGGAAAAGGAAATCGGCGGCGAGGAAGTCCATATGCGCGACATGTCGGGCAACCGCACGCTCGTGGTTTTCGGAACCGGTGACGAGATCGTCGTGCAGTCGGGCGAGCAAGGCGTGCGTTTCCTGCTCGTTTCCGGCGCGCCGATCAAGGAGCCGGTCGCCTGGCACGGGCCGATCGTGATGAACACCCGCGAGGAACTGGAACAGGCGTTCCGCGACCTTCGCAGCGGCTCCTTCATCCGGGAATCCGCCACCGTTTAGGACTTATGGCCGCCGGCACTCCATCCGGCGGCCATTTCTTCCGGATCGACAATCGGTCACCCGGTGCTATCGTCCACCCATTGTCGAAATGAGGTGTGACGATGGGACGTTCCGTTCTCGAAGACCTGCAGGCGCGGTTGAGCGCCACGCGGCAGGAGATCGAATCCGAATTCGAAACGGAGCTCGCCGAACAGCGCGAACATTTCCGCTATACGCTGCATCGCGGCAAGGTGCGTTTCGAACGCGATATCCGCGAATTGCAGCGGCGCTATCGCATCGGACTGGTGAAATACATCGTCGGCGCGCCGCTCGGCTTCATCCTGTCGGCACCGCTGATCTACGGGCTGATTGTGCCGCTGGTCTTTCTCGATGCGGCCGTGACGCTCTACCAGCATGTCTGTTTCCGGATTTACGGGATCCCGCTTGTGCGCCGGCGCGACCACATCATCGTCGACCGGCAGCATCTCGCCTATCTGAACGGGATCGAGAAGCTGAACTGCGTCTATTGCGGTTATGCCAACGGGCTGATCGCCTATGTGCGCGAGGTGGCCGGGCGTACGGAACAATATTGGTGCCCGATCAAGCATGCCCGCCGAAGCGCCGATCCGCATGACCATTTCGAGGCGTTTGTCGATTACGGGGACGCCGAGACCTATCGCGCGAACCTCAAGCAGATAAGAGGCGATCTGAAACGTTGACGGGTATCTAGACCGCCTGTCCCGCCGCCCAGCCGGACGACCAGGCCCACTGGAAATTGTAGCCGCCGAGCCAGCCGGTAACATCGGCAGCCTCGCCGATGACATGAAGTCCCGGAACCGATTTCGATTCCATCGTTTTCTGATCGAGGCCGGCCGTGTCAATGCCGCCCAGCGTTACTTCGGCCGTGCGATAGCCTTCCGAGCCGGACGGCTTGACCTTCCAGCGATGAATCGTGTCGGCGATACGGCGCAGCGCGGCGTCGTTCAGTTCCGCCAGCGTGCCCGAGGCGCCTGCCTCTGTGACGATAAATTGCGCCAGCGCCTTCGGCAGCGTTCTAGCGAGGACGGTCTGGGCCTCCTGTTTGCCGGCCAACTGGCGGGCTTCGCGCAGGATCGCGAAAACATCATCGCCCGGCGCCAGATCGACGCTGATCGCGTCGCCTTCGCGCCAGTAACTCGAGATTTGCAGGATCGCCGGGCCCGAGAGGCCGCGATGGGTAAACAGCAACGCCTCGTCGAAGCTCGTCCCGCCATGGGCAACGCGCGCCTCCGTGCTGACGCCCGCCAGCGGCTTGATACGCTCCAGGAGGTTCGGTTCGAATGTCAGCGGGACGAGACCCGGCCGGGTTTCGGTGACAGCAAGGCCGAATTGCTCGGCGACACGATAGGCGAAACCGGTCGCGCCCATTTTCGGGATCGATTTGCCGCCGGTCGCGATCACAAGCGACGCGCAGGAGACCGGGCCCGTGGACAGGCGCAATTCGAATGCTGCGCCCGGCCGCGTGATCTCGTCGACGCTTGTCGAGAGTTCGAGCGTTCCGCCGGCCTGCACGAGATCGTCGGTCAACATGTCGACGATCTGTCTTGCCGAGCCGTCGCAGAACAGCTGACCGAGCGTCTTCTCGTGCCAGGCTATGCCGCGTTCCTCCACGCGGGCGAGGAAATCGGCGGCGGTGAACCGCTTCAGGGCCGAAATGCAAAAATGCGGGTTGGCGGAGAGGAAGTTGGCCGGCGACGCATGGATGTTGGTGAAGTTGCAGCGGCCTCCACCTGAAATCCGGATCTTTTCTCCGGGCTGTCGCGCATGATCGACGACGAGCACGGCACGGCCGCGCCTAGCGGCTTCCACGCCGCAGAACAAACCGGCGGCTCCGGCTCCGAGAATGACGACATCGTAGCGGCGAGACTTCATGCCATTCCCTTAACCCGGCGCGTCGGCGATGTCAGAACCGCGCAAGAAAAAACCGGCGGACAATGCCGCCGGTTCCAAACTTGATGCGACCCGATATCAGCCCGGCAGGTTTGCCTTGCGCAGATACGGGAAGATCGTCTCGAATTCGCCGAACTTCTCTTTCGCCGCCTCGTCATTGACCGAGGTCGGAATGATGATCGGTTCGCCGATCTTCCAGTCCGCCGGCGTCGCGACAGCGTTTTTCGTCGATGTCTGCAGCGCATCAAGCGCGCGAAGAACCTCGGCGAAGTTGCGGCCGACGGTCATCGGGTAGGTCATCGACAGTTTCAGCTTCTTGTCGGGACCGATGATGAACACGGATCGCACGGTCTGGCTATCGGCCGGCGTCGGCGTGCCCGGAAGGTAATATTCAGCGGGCAGCATGTCGAAGGCCTTGGAGACCGCGAGGTCGGTATCGGCGATGATCGGGAACTTCGCCGGCAGTCCGGCATAGGATTCGATATCGCTCTTCCACTGCTTGTGTTCCTCGACGCCATCGACGGAGATGCCGATCACCTTGGTGTTGCGCTTGGTCCACTCGTCGTCGAGGCGCGCGACGGCACCGAATTCGGTGGTGCAAACGGGCGTGAAATCCTTCGGATGCGAAAACAGGATGGCCCAGGAATCGCCGATCCAGTCATGGAAGCTGATCGTTCCCTCGCTGGTTTCTGCGGTGAAGTCCGGCACTGTGTCGTTGATACGAAGGCTCATCATACTCTCCTTTTCGGTTACCGCGCCAAGGCGCAAAATCTGTGTTCATGCCTCAGATAGTCATCCGACCGCCTGGAACAAAGACATAGCTTTCTGCCTTTGCGCGGCAGAACAGCGCATCGTGCCAACCGGCGGTCAGGCGGCCTTGGCGCGGATCTGATAGTCCTTGATTTCGTCGAAGACCATGCCCGGCGCGCGGTCGGCCTCGTAATTGAGCGAGAAGGCGTTCTCGGCGAGAAAAACAGGGTCGCCGTCGAGGTCCCGTGCAATCGCGGCGCGGTGTTTCTGCATGAAGGTTTCGAGCTGACCCCGGTCCTCATGCGAGATCCAGCGGCAGACATTGAAACGCGCGGCCTCGAAATCGACCGGCAGACCGTATTCCTGCTTCAGCCGCTCCTTGAGCACGTCGAGCTGCAGCGCGCCGACCACGCCGACAACAGCCGGCGAGCCGTCTTCGGGCACGAAGAGCTGGACAACGCCTTCCTCGGCCATCTGTTGCAGCGCCTCGCGCAGCTTCTTGGCCTTCATCGCATCGCCGAGGCGGACGCGGCGGAGGATTTCCGGCGCGAAGTTCGGCACGCCGCGAAACAGCAGATCCTCTCCCTCGGTCAGCGTATCGCCGATGCGAAGCGTGCCGTGGTTCGGAATGCCGACCACGTCACCGGCAACCGCATTGTCGGCGATCTGTCTCTGGTGGGCGAAGAAGAACATCGGCGCCGACAGCGTCATCGACTTGCCGGTGCGCACGAGCTTCGCCTTCATGCCACGATCGAGCGAACCGGAGCAGACGCGTACGAAGGCGATGCGATCGCGGTGGTTCGGGTCCATATTGGCCTGGATCTTGAAGACGAAGGCCGTCAGTGACGGCTCGGTCGCCTCGATGACGCGCTTGTCACTTTCCTGGGCGCGCGGCGGCGGCGCGAAATCGCCAAGCGCCTCGATCAGGTCGCGCACGCCGTAGTTCTTCAGGGCCGAACCGAAATAGACCGGCGTCAGATGGCCCTCGAGAAAGGCTTGTCTGTCGAAGGGGCGGCAGGCTTCCTGCGCGAGCGCGGCCTCCTCGATGAAGGTCTCGCGCTCGTTTTCCGGCAGCAGGCCCGAGACACCGTCCGATTCCGGGCCATTGACCTTTACCGGCTCGACCTGAGCGTCTTCGCGGCGCATCGTGCCCTCGGCCATGTTCCACGTTCCGGCGAAGGTCTTGGCGCGACCGATCGGCCACGTCACAGGCGCGGTATCGAGCGCGAGCTTCTGTTCGATCTCGTCCAGGATCTCGAAGGGATCGCGGCTTTCGCGGTCCATCTTGTTGACGAAGGTGACGATCGGGATATCGCGCAGGCGGCAGACCTCGAACAATTTGAGCGTGCGCGGCTCGATGCCCTTCGCGGCGTCGATCACCATAACGGCGGCATCGACGGCGGTCAGCGTGCGATAGGTGTCGTCGGAAAAGTCCTCGTGACCCGGCGTGTCCAGCAGGTTGAAGACATGCCCGCCATATTCGAAGGTCATCACCGAGGTGACGACGGAGATACCGCGCTCACGCTCGATCTTCATCCAGTCGGACCGGCTCTGCACGCGATTGCGCTTGGCCTTCACCTCACCCGCGAGCTGGATCGCACCGCCGAACAGCAGCAGCTTTTCGGTCAGCGTGGTCTTGCCCGCATCCGGGTGGGAAATGATCGCGAAAGTGCGACGGCGCGCGACGGCGTCCTTGAGATTTTCGGCCATGGTCGTGTCCGTGAAAACTTGCCGCGCTTCTCGCAGGCGCGGGCGCGGCTGTCAAACACGATCACGAGGGGCGACGACTGCATCTTTTCGTCAAATATACGTTGATATCAATCTATCTTCGATCTACAGTCGCCTCATCCACACAGCCATTGCGAGAGGAACCCGCATGGAACCGACCATCTATCTCTATTTCGACGGCAACTGCCTTGAAGCCATGACGTTCTATGCCGAGGCGCTCGGCGGCGAGATCACCAGCGTGTTCAAGAATGGTGACGCGCCGGACCCGGAAAGCCGAATGCCCGGCGGCGACGATCTTGTGATGAACATGAACATGCGGCTCGGCTCGGCCAATATCATGGCCTCTGACGCGCCGGGCGAATGGTATACGAAGCCGCAAGGCTTCAACATCTCGTTGGCGGCGAACTCGATTGAGGAGGCAGAGCGGATCTTCAACGCCCTGTCCAGGGACGGTGACGTGCGCATGCCTCTGGAGGAGACCTTTTGGGCGGAACGCTTTGCCATGTTCTCCGACCGGTTCGGTACGCCGTGGATGATCAATTTCACCGGTTCCAAGGCGATGAACTGAGGCAAGGGAGGCGGACAACCCGATGTCTTTCCGAGCATATCTCGACAACATACAGGCCAAGACCTGCAAATCACCGGCGGATTTCAAGGCGATGGCCGCCCGAAAAGGCTTCACCGGCAGCTCCGGGCTCGCCCCGGGCGTGAAGGCGACGCAGATCACCGACTGGCTGAAGCAGGATTTCGGGCTCGGCCACGGCCACGCCATGGCGATCGTCGCGCTTCTCAAAGGCGCAAACAAGGAAGGCAGCCAATAGCTTCGGCGGCCAAGCACTAAAGGACAAGCATCATGACCTATGTAGACGGAATGGTCGCCGCGGCGCCGGCGAATGGAAAAGAGGCATATCTCGAATATGCGAAACGCACCGCCGAGGTTTTCAAAAGTCTGGGCGCGACATCCGTTGTCGACTGCTGGGGTGAGACGGTGCCGGATGGCGAAGTCACGTCGTTTCCGATGGCCGTCAAGAAGAAGGATGACGAGGTCGTCGTCTTCTCCTGGGTCGAATGGCCCTCGAAGGAAGCACGCGACGCGGGCTGGAAAAAGTTCGAGGACGATCCCTCGATTTTCGAACGTCTCGGCGAGATGCCCTTCGACGGAAAGCGGCTGATCTTCGGCGGCTTCGAGACAATCGCCAGATCCTGAACCAGGGAGGACGCCGACATGACGCGGAAGGTCAAGACCTGCCTGTGGTTCGATGACGGGGCGCTTGCCGCGACGGAGTTCTATTGCTCCCTGATACCGGATTCGCGCATCGACCATGTGAGCCGCCATATCGAGAACGCGACGCATGGCGAGCCGGGCGAGGTGCTTGCGGTTGAGTTCACCCTGGCCGGAACGCCCTATCAGGCGATCAATGGCGGACCGCATTTCAAGCTGTCCGAAGCCGTGTCGATCTCGGTCAGCACCGAAGATCAGTCGGAGACAGACCGCCTGTGGGCGGCGCTCACCGCCGACGGCGGCGCGGAAAGCCAGTGCGGATGGTGCAAGGACCGGTTCGGCCTGTCCTGGCAGATCGTGCCGAAACGCGCGGCCGAGCTTTTCAGCGGCCCGCAGGCGTCGAAAGTCTGGCCGGTGCTGATGACCATGCAGAAGATCGACATCGCCGCGCTGGAAGCGGCGGCGGCGTGAGTCTCCCGATGTGAGACGTTGCTCACAGAATTGCTGCGTCTTTCGCTTGCGGAAGACGGGCGGGCGCGGCAGATAGCCGCAATGACGTCTCCAACCCTGACACTCATCCGCCTGCCGCATGGCGACGGGATCGCCCTTCCCGGTTACGAAACCGAGGAGGCCGCCGGCATGGATCTACGCGCGGCTGTGGCCGACGACATGCGGTTGACCTTGCAGCCGGGCGCGCGGGCGCTCGTGCCGACCGGTTTCGTTTTCGAGATTCCGGCCGGCCACGAAGGCCAGATCCGGCCGCGTTCCGGCCTCGCTCTCAAGCACGGGATCACCTGCCTCAACACGCCGGGCACGATCGACGCCGATTATCGCGGCGAGGTGCAAGTTCTGCTGATCAACCACGGGACGGATCCCTTCGAAATCACGCGCGGCATGCGTATCGCCCAGATGGTCATCGCTCCGGTCACGCAGGTCGCCGTCACGGAAGGCGAACTGGCCTCCGGGACGACACGCGGCGGTGGCGGATTCGGCTCGACGGGCACCCACTGACGGACACCCCCAAATGACACCCCCCGAACTTGTAATCTTCGACTGCGACGGCGTGCTCGTCGATACCGAAACCGTCGCCAATCAGCGGCTTTCAGCGATCATCGCGGAGCACGGCCTGGACCTGACAATGGCACAATGCCGCAAGCGCTTCATGGGCCGCACCATGAAGAGCGTCCGCGACATTCTGCTGGAGGAAGAAGGGATCGATCTCGGCGCGGATTTCCCCGACCGCTGGCTGGCCGGCCTGCCGGACCTTTTTTCCGCCGGCGTGGAGGCCATCCCGCATGTGCGCGAGGTCATCCTCTATCTGAACGCCATCGACACGCCCTATTGCGTCGCCTCATCGGCGAAGGTCGAGAAGATGCACCTGACGCTCGGCGTTTCAGGGCTCCTGCCACTGTTTGAGAACGTCCTGTATTCGGCATGGATGGTCGAGAAGGGCAAGCCCGCGCCCGACCTGTTCCTGTTTGCCGCGAGCGAACTGGGCCATCCGCCCGAACGCTGCGCGGTAATCGAAGACAGCCCGGCCGGCGCGCTGGCCGGCAAGGCAGCGGGCATGCGCGTCTTCGGCTACACCGCCGATCCGCTGACCGATGCCGAGGGCCTCGCCGATGCGGGCGCCATTCTGTTCGACGACATGCGGGCGCTTCCGGCCCTGCTTGGCCTGCGATGACCGTGCTGTCCGGCTGGAGAACCTATGCCGCGGACGCCAGCCGCTCGCCGGCAATGCGGTAGGAAATCGCCTCGGCGACATGGATGCGGCCCGTCTGCGCCGCACCATCGAGATCGGCCAGCGTGCGGGCAACCTTCATGATGCGGTGATAGGCGCGCGCCGAAAACTTCATCCTGTCGGCGGCATCGCTCAGCAGTTGCAGCCCTCCGGCATCGACATCCGCGACCTGTTCGATCAGTGCCGTCGGGCAGTGGTGGTTGGTGGTGACGCCCTTTATCGCGAGCGCTTCATAACGCTCCGTCTGGATCGCGCGGGCGGCAGCGACACGCTTGGCGACCGACGCGCTCGGCTCGCCGGGGCGGGAGCGTATCAGATCACCAGGCGTGACGGCGGGAACCTCGACGCGCAGATCGATCCTGTCCATCAGCGGGCCGGAGATGCGGGCCTGATAATCGGCGACGCAGCGCGGCCCGCGCGCGCATGTGTGACCGGGCTCACCGGCCATGCCGCAGCGGCACGGATTCATCGCCGCGACAAGCTGGATGCGCGCCGGATAGGAGACGCGGTGATTGGCGCGGGCGATGACACATTCACCCGTCTCCAGCGGCTGGCGAAGCGAATCGAGCACCTGTGGCGTGAATTCGGGAAACTCGTCGAGAAACAGTACGCCATTGTGGGCGAGAGAAACTTCGCCCGGCTTGACGCGCAGCCCGCCACCGACCATCGCCGCCATGGAGGCGGAATGATGCGGCGCACGGAAGGGACGGCGATCCGACAATTTGCCGCCGGCAAGCTGGCCGGCGATCGAGGCGATCATCGAGACATCGAGCAGTTCGGCCGGCGTCAGCGGCGGCAGGATCGATGGCAGGCGCTGGGCCAGCATCGACTTGCCGGATCCGGGCGGCCCGACCATCAGCATATTATTGACAAGAGACCTACGATGCTGATTGTGCGCTAGCGGTGGAATAGGAGGACAACATGGACGCAGACTGGGTAAATCGGTCGAGCCTAACGTCGATAAGTTATCAGTGCGGCTTTTGTGAAAACAAAATCGCGAGCAATCAAGGGTTCTTCTCCCGAAACTATATTCCCGGCAACTCAGACAACGGGTATATATATATCTGTCCACTCTGCGAGCAGCCTACGTACTTCTGCGATGAGAGCCGCACTCCGGCAGTTGCTCCCGGAAACAACGTTGCGGAAGTTCCAAGCGATGTAGATGGGCTGTACGTGGAAGCGCGAAGATGCATCTCGGTGGGTGCGTTCACAGCCTCAGTTTTGGCTTCTAGAAAACTCCTGATGAACATCGCGGTTACTCAAGGGGCGAACGCTGGACAGAGCTTTGTACAATACGTCGAATTCCTCTCAAGCAGTGGGTATGTCCCGCCTCATGGTCGTGGTTGGGTAGATCACATTCGGAAGCGTGGGAATGAGGCCACTCACGAGATTCCGGCGATGACGGAGGCTGATGCCACCGAGCTAATCACCTTCATCGAGATGCTCCTCAAATTCATCTATGAGTTTCCGGCTAAAGTTCCTGCTGCAAAGCCCGATGAACACGCATAGCGTTTCGACTGCCCCGCTCGCCTTTTCCTACCTACGCTTCTCTACTCCAGAGCAACAGCGTGGTGACAGCTTTAGGCGTCAGACAGACGGGGCCGCGCGGTACGCCCGTGAGCATGGCCTCAAGCTCGACAACAGGTCTTTCCTAGACCTCGGGGTCTCCGCGTTCCGTGGTGCCAATCTCCACGGCGGCAAGCTTGGTGAGTTCCTTGAAGCCGTCCGCACGGGGCTAGTGCCTCCCGGCTCGTACCTCCTCATGGAGAACTTGGACCGCATGAGCCGCGATGACCCGTGGGATGCGGTGTCGCTTCTCCGAAACATCATTAAGTCCGGCATCCGTGTGGTCACCGTTTCCACAGGGCGGGTCTACGGGGAGGAGTCGGCACAGGGTAACGGCTTTGATCTATTGGAAGCCGTGGTGATCTTGATCCGTGCCCATGAGGAGAGTGCCACTAAGTCCCACCGCCTCCGCAATGCATGGACCGCCAAGCGGGCGAATGCATCCCGTAAGAGACCAATGACCAAGCTTGCTCCGGGGTGGCTGGAGCTTCGCGAGGACAGGCGGGCCTATGAGGTGGTCCCAGAGCGGGTGGAGGTGGTGAAGCGTATCTTCCGAGAGTATCTTGAAGGGAAGGGGACTCATGGCATCGCCGATGGTCTCAATAAGGATGGTGTCAAGCCGTTCGGGAGGGCGGCCTTCTGGCATCGCTCCTACGTGGTGAAGATACTGGAGAACCCGGCGGTGGTGGGTCGGTTCACCCCGCACACCATCGAATACGTGGAGGGCAAGCGCACGAGGAAGCCTCAGGAACCCGTGGAGGACTACTTCCCCAATGTTGTGGAGCCTGAGGTCTTTGCTCGCGTCCAGACCATGCGGGAGGGTCGGCGTGCCCCCTCGGTGCGGCTAAGGAATTCCAAGGGAGTCTCCCACCTCTTGGCGGGCCTCGCTCGGTGCCCCCGATGCCGGAGCTCCATGACCCGCGTCAACAAAGGGTCCGGGCCTAAATGCGGCCATCCGTACCTAGTCTGCACTAAGGCCAAGGCGGGAGCCGGTTGCGAGTATCACGGTGTAAGGATCGACCACCTTGAGGCCGCCATTGTGGGACAGGCCTCGGAGTTAGCGAAGAGCGCACCAAGGGGCTCCAAGACGGTAGCAGACGTGAAGGCCCGGCGGGCGGAGGAGCGAGAGACCCTCCAAGGCCAGATTGAGAAGCTCGTGGACTTCCTTGCGGAAGGCGAGGCGGAGGGAGTCCGGCAAAGGCTCAGGGAGCTTGAGGCTAGGCTCGCTGAGGTCCGGGAGGAGGAGGAGAAGCTGGAGGAGCTTGAAGCCGTCCGTAATCCGATTACCCGCAAGCAGCGCCTTGAGGACTTGGTGAGGGAGCTTTCCAAATCCGACCTGGACTACCCTGCGGCCAACGCGGCGATGCTTCAGGTGTTCAGCCGGGTCTATGTGCAATGGGACCTTGGGCGGCTAGACTTCCATTGGCTGCATGGAGGAAGGAGTCTGCTGAGCATTGCCGGATAGTGTAGCGTTTAGGATTTGGAGGTTTTCGCGTCCAAGAGCTTTCGCATGTTATCGGTGAAAGACTTCGCGGCATTTCGGCTAGCTGCGAGTTGGGTTGCCAAATAGACAAGAAGCTCCCGAATAATCATCGCTTGCGTAAGGCAGTTTTCGTCCGTTTGCGCGTGGAGGCCTTCGCTGAGCGCCTCGTGTAGAGCTCTCAGTGGATTCATCCCATCAGGCCTTAATATCGGCGGCAATAGGTCTTTAACTAGGTCTATCTTCTCAGCAGTAACTCGTGTTTTTCTAACGGCGGAAAGTGCTGTGAGGTAGGTTTCCTTCTCTTCGCCCGCTAGCAGCTCTCCGACATCAGATAAGAGCTCATCAATTGTCTCTTCGACAATCCGCCTGTAGTACGCGAACGCCCCTATTCCGTACCCCTGAGACTCCAGTATCAAGCCGGAAGCCAGATAGTCTTTATGCTCACCTAAGAGCGCAGACAGATTGGCGTCAGTTTTAACGCTCCAAGGTGGATATTGTCCAACTTTAGATATCCAGCCTCGTTCCTCGTCTATCTTTATTATGAAGTATCTTTCGAATTTTTGGCAGGAGGCACATACATATTGCAGCCTAAAAATTTCTCCGCTCGTCGAGGTGTTCACGACTCTCGTGACCTCCCAGTAATCATTGACCATGACGAAGGTTTCAAATTTCCCGCAGTCTTCACACTCCATATTAATGCGAGGTTTGGATAGCCCATTAGTATAATTAGGCACCTCGTAACGAAACTTCCGGTAGAGAGGGTAACTCTCTAAAAATTCCCGATCTGGCATGACTACCACTATTCATGTTGTTGGACTGCTATCAATAGCGCCTTAACGATGGCGCTTCTACCCGTCCACTATGAGAACTATGGTGTTCCGACCAGCTTCTGCACAGTCGCCTTTGAGAACCCCACCTCCACAGCGATATTGCGGATAGACATGCCGTCTCCCCTCTGCTTGGCAATCTCCGCCTCCACCATTGGCAATCACCTTCGGGACTCTCATATAGCTTTAATGATCGGGACTCCGAGTGGTGACCTGGTCGTTCGAACTTCGCGACTCCGAGACATCGAACCAAGGGACCTCGTAAGGCCATGACTAACGACCCCAACGCGCTCCTCACGAGCTATTTTCGCGCCAACCAAATCCTCATCGATACCAGCCGCCACCTCACCGCAGCCAACGTGGACACCTTCCTGACTGTCGCGATGCTGGAGAGCCGTGAGGACATGAGCGAGGGCGTCCGATTGCGGGCCATTGGCGAGGCTACAGGGCGGAGCTTCACGCGGGTCTCGCATGACATGAGGAGCTTGGGGAAAGGGGTGCGGCGTGGGAGACCTGGAGCGGGCCTTGTTGAGACCGAGATCGCTCCAGACAACATGCGGGAGAAGGTCGCTAGGCTGACGCCTAAGGGACGCGAGGTCTTGGGGAGACTCCGGGAAGCCCTGCTTGCGTCCGATGGATAATCGCCCCGAATACCGGTTTGAAAGAACCGGGGATGCAGAGCCAATTACCCCCCGGATAGAGCGCTTCCTTGAAACGGCGATGGGTGGCAAATCGCTCGACTTGGACGGGGATAAATACACCCGCCCAGACTTCGAATGCTTACGGGGCCTCTTGGTGGTGGAAATCAAGACCCTCGAAGGCGATCCGCAGCCGCGACTCGACGCGGAAATGAATGAAAAGAGGAATGATCCGAACTGGCCTCTATTTTTCGGAAAGTGGCCGCTACAGTCGATTGTAAAACATCTTCCAGATGGCGATGAGCTGACAAACCAGATGGTGGAGCGCCTTGGCAAACCTTTCGGGCGACACCTACAAAAAGCGAACAAACAGCTTGCCGCGCATGACGACAGACGCGTGAGGACCAACGGCGTCAACGTGGTGATACTGGTCAATGAAGATCACGCACAATATGATCCTGAGGTTACCTCACAGTTGCTCCTTCGAGAGCTTGCTCGGGGCGTCAAAACTGGCGACCCCAAATATCGGCACATTGATGCGGTCATCTACATTTCGGAGCGCCATGCAGCGATGCACGAAGGCCGTGTCACCTTTCCGATAGTAGAGGTGGATGGGCCGGAGCTTCACCTGTATCCGTGGAAGCAGGCCGTCTTGGATTTGATAGCTGCACGGTGGAGCACTTGGAATGGTTTCGAGCCCAAAGGTTCTACCGAATTCGAGGATAATAAGTTTGTAGAGATTGAGCCGGTTCCCGAGAGGATGCGTGCCCACGAGCGGTGGAGACTTGACTACCGGCGGAACCCCTACATGGCTGACTGGAGCGAAGGCCGCCTACTGGCGAAATGGGATGAGCTCTACGTCCTTGGCGTTGCTGCTTTCTACAAGAATACGCCGATCAAACCACCTGACTTGATAATCAGAAGTATGATGGTGGAGATGACCCACATTACAGAGGAGGCCGCAAGGAGGGGCTATCCCTTGGCCTCAGCCCCGCAGGACAACCAGCGGATTCATGCTGCGGCACGGCGTTTGGGTGCCGATCCGTCAGTTATTGATGACCTGTTGGCCGGAAAATACGTTCCTACAGCAGACACGTAGGGTCACTTCTTGGCTTCCATCCGCTCCAGCGCTCGGCTCACCTGCTTGGCGGTCCAACGTCCGCCCCTTGAGGTCGGTATCCCCATGTCCTGCAAGGTCTCCGCTATGGTGGTGAGGGTTGCTCTTCCCTCTCTCATCGGTCGGATAACCTTTACCAAGCGCTCCGCTTCCCTGTCCGCCTTCTCCTTGAGGACCTCGTTACGCCGCATGGTCTCATCTCTTAGACCGCCGAGCTTCACGCCACGCTCCTTAGCTGCGGCTAGCGCCGCCTTGGTCCGCTTGGAGATGAACTTCCGTTCTTGCTCCGCCAGCGCCGCGTAGACATGGAGTTGAAATTCATCGGCCTGCGGCATCTGCGCCACGCGGAACCGCACCTTAGGGTCTTCCATTAAGGCCGACACGAAAGAGACCTTGCGGCTCAGTCGGTCCAGCTTCGACACCAGAAGCTCCGCGCCGGTCTGCCGGACCATCTCCAGCGCCGCCATGAGTTCGGGCCTGTCGTCGCTCTTGCCGGATAGTACGTCTTGAAAGCGGCCAATGACCTCCCACGGCTCCTCCGAGTAGTTCTCAAGGAATATCTCAATGTCCCGCTCCTGGGCCTCCAGCCCTAGGCCGCTCTTGCCTTGCTCCTTGGTGCTCACTCGCGTGTAGACCACATATCGCTTCATCGTTCGGCCCTCCAAATGGCGTCTGGCACCAAGGTAGGAGTTCATTTGTCAAACGTCAAGGAACGTTGTGCCTGACAATTCCACGAGAAAGGCGAAATCAGGAAGGGCAAGACGCCCCCGGCACACCTTCACGCCATGGGGTGGGGACCTATGATCGTTTTCTCTGGCAGCGGGAGGGGCCACGGGGGGAAACGCGAGCGCCGCCACGTTTACTCCAGATGTCGAATTTACGACCCTTTGAACGCGTCCGGGATTGCCGCCATGCTACTTGGTTGGGTCACCCTGCTTGATGTCGAACACGTGAGCGTCCCCACCAATGTAGACGGTAATCTGATAGCTTTGCTGCGGCGTGCTTTGCTTCTTGGGAGGCTCGAATTGCAGCTTGCCCCCATACCATTCGCCGGGAAGCAACGTGTGGTCCTTCAGGATCGTGTTGCGCAGGTTCGCTAGGTTTCGCCGCCCGCTTTCAATCGCGCTGTCCATCCGTGCGTTGCTCTCTGCCGTCGCGCTTGCTTGGGCGATAGCGGCAGCCGTTGAGCTATATCCCGTGGTCGATACAACTGCGGTGCCTCTTGGGGTGTAAACGGTGGATGTGGAATTGTAGTAGCCTGCCTGCGAGGCTGAGTAGGAGTCAGCGGCAGCGGCTACCCCAAGAAGGATGGCCGTGGCGACTTGCCGGGAGCGCTCTTCCGCCACCAATTGCTCGTAGGTGAACACCTTGAGCTTATGGGGCTTTCCAGTCTCCAGCGTTTGCTTGACGCGGATGTTTGCCACTGAGAACGCAAGCGGCTCAGTCCCAGGATTGAAGAGCCCGATGACATACTCGGGTCGGCTCCCCTGAGGAAACCCTTCCTTCGCCGGTTGCACGATCAGAATTGACCCCGGCTTCTTCGAGACTATCGCGGGCTGTCCGTCGCGGACCAAGGCGGTTTGTCCGTCAAGAGGTGTAAACTGAGCGGTCTCAGTGACACAGCCGTAAAGAGCGAACAGACCAATAACGCCAAACGCTGCTCGAAAATACCTCATCGAAATCCCCCAAACACCCCATACAATACAACTAGTTGCTACGGCTTATTGCAATACAAGCACTCGCCGGACCCCTCGCAACTTCATCGGGTTAGCTAGAGGGCAACCCAATGGAACTTACTACTACAATCGAATTCGCTTTATTCCTTTCCAAGAGGGAGCGCAAAGACTTCCTCACCTACCTTCTGACAATGGCGCTTGAGGAGTCAAAAAGGCCGTCCGAAGACCAGCCACTTAATGACAACCATTCCGACCACCACAACGGCAAACCAGAATAGCGTCCGCCTGAGGTTGAACTCGGGGCCACCATAGTCGGGAGACTTCTCGTATCCGCTCATCACCGCTCACGTGGCCGGTCTTTAGGTTACGGCTTGGAGACTGCCACAGCGGGTGCCGGGGGTCTATTGTTCCTCGGCATCCTCTGTCCCGATGGCACTCTGAGACCACTCGGAGGGCTTAGAGACTGCCCAAGGAGGCGTCTCCTCTGAGACCAGCGCCACGGCACGAAAGACCTCTTCGGACAGCGCAAGGATTGCCCGGTACTGAGCCTCCTGCGGCTTCAATGCAATGAGGTGCCTAGAGAGCTTGCGGTGGAACTCGGCGGCCTCGAAGACGAACTCGGCGGCTTGCGTCTCAAGGAGCTTCGGGCGGCGCTTGTGGCGGCTGGACACGGCGGTAGACCTCCTGTCTTGGTCGTGGAGTGTCGCCGCGTGGAAAGCCTTAGGTCGAGTCGGGATGGCGGAGCAAGGGGCTGGAGACCTCGCGAGCACAGAAGGTCGGTTGGCTTGCGGTGTCGTGCTTGAGGTGGCCGCCCAGCTTCGGGAGCCGGAAGCAACCCAGTCCGGTTAAACACAAAAGGAAGGGGCTCAGTGCGGGTCCACTCAGCTATAAGAAGTGGGGGAGGTTAGACCACCTTCTCCCCCTTGGACTTGGTGTCGCTACCGTGAGGAAACACCTCAAGCACATGCTTTAAGCTCCCGTCTCCATGCTCTTCCTTATCGATGAGGATGGGTCTGATAAACAATCAGCCCTTAC
>NZ_JAINFJ010000008.1 GCF_019966595.1 Oricola indica | reverse complement strand
GCTCGCCCGCAACTTCCTGTCCGCTGTCGCGCTTGCCACTCTCATCGCGTTCTGGGTCTGAATGAGTCTGGACCCTAGTCCCATCACTAACGTAGAATACCAATCGATTTGACGAGTCACGGAAAAGCAGTATGCGGGCGCCATTAAAGGCTCCGCCAGTGTAATACTCTCTCGCAATTATGCGTGCGTTGGTCGTAGAATTAGTAATCTTGACGCGCGCCCCAAGACAGAAATCGCCGGTCCCGAAGTCGAAATCGGACGAATAAGGCACCTCCAGATAGTTCGCTGCCGAGAAACCGGAATAAGCGGCAAGCTCCGCACCCGTGGCAACAGCTTCTCGCTCTACGGTCCCGTGGATGACCGGATGGTTGGCGGCGGCTGAGCGGTCGGTGACTAGCTTCTTCGCGGAAAACAGATTGATGCTGGCAACAGTGCCATCAGTCGTCTGCGCAATGATGGTGTGCGTCCCGGAAGCCGAAAAGGTGATATAGCGCGTTACAGTCTCTGCCGATGTTGCCGGTATGCCAACTCCACTGTCGAGAATCGTAGCCGTGCCAGGAGATCCGACGATCTTTACAGCGCCCGAAGTGTACTTGTTAACACGAACAGTTACTGCCCAGACCCCAGGTGTCACATTGATAGTCTGGGCAACGGAATTTACTGCGACACCGCTGGAATTATCGAGGTCAATCTCGTCATCCGTCGCGTCGTAGGTGGCGGTTCCGGAATCAAGCGTATGATCTGAGCCGTCAGACGCAGTCATGTCCGAGTTGGTAACGGCTTCTGTGTCCGTGAGATCCGTCACATCTGCGGAGGACTCGGCGAGCGCGAGCTTGATATCGCCGACCATGAAGCCGGTGTTGTAGGTATCGGTGACGTATGCGACGGCAGACTGATCATCGACGGGCTGCTTTGCCACAAGGTCTAGGCCAAAGCCAGAACCCCGCGCAATCAATGGGCCGGTTACCTCGACTACCTTTGCATTGTTATCCATAAGCGCAGGAATCGAAGCGGCGCCGAAAACATTGTTCCCAAATCCATCCGAAGCAATCTGGGATGATGTGGACCAGACAGCGCCCGCGAAAATGCCGCTGAAATACCACAAGTCATCATTGCCGCTAAAGCCAATGCCATCGCGGCCGGTTGCGGACAAACTATCCGTCACCCGACCATCCCAATGGATCACCGAGACGCCGCCATCTGTCGCCACTGCGATCGTCGGGACTGGCATACCGCGCACCGGATCGACGGGCGTGCCGGGGAGGACGGTCATGGCGACGTTGTTGACGTTGTTGTCAACGATCACACCAGCTGTGTTGCCGTAAGAAAACCCTGTACCCGCGATGTTGCGATCTGCAATGCTGCCAAGATAGACGCCGGTAAAACTCGAACTGCTGTAGTGCCGATATCCGTTATCCTTGACGAAATCAGCTTTGAAGACACCACCTCCGTCGGTCGCCACGACAAGGACACCTTGCCGGACCTTGATTGACGTTATGGCAGCTGATGCATTCAGCAGCCTGCCATCGGCAGCGCCCCCCATAACCACCATCCACATCGGGCAGTTCACCGGATCGTCGAGATCGTAAATCGTGACGGTCGCCGCCCGCGCCACGATCAACGCCACCTGCGGGAAGTCTCGCCGCGAGCCACGCGTCGCCGTATCCAGCGTCTCGTTGTACCAGCTCGTGTGCTGGCACCGCTTGCGCCATGCACCGCCGTCGCTGTCCTTGCGGGTGTCATAGACAAAGACGTCGACCACATCGGCCGCCGCGGCGATCTCCTTTGCGCCGCCGTTCAACAGCCCCAGCGTCTCGTCATAATTCTCGACATTGCCGAGCGCCGTGAGCGTATCCAGATAGGCCTGATCCGCCCCCGTCTTCGCCGCCACGGCGCCAGTCTCGGCCGCTTCGGCTGCAACGTTGTGCACGCCGGCCTGATCCTTGTGGCCCTCGGCATCCGTCACCGCCTGGTCGAGCGCGGCCTTCTTCACATTGACGGTATCCGTCAGCGAATTCACGGCGGAGGTGAGATTGGCGACTTCCTGTTCGACAGTCATGGCTGGTCCCTATTCGAAGGCGTGGGCGTCGATAAAACGGGTCTGGCTGTCGGCATAGGCCGTCGCCATCTGAAGCATCGCGGTCTGGATGATAGTGAGCGCGCCGGCAGCGTCGTTCACCGCGTCGATATTGGCGGCCACGGTGGCGATATCGTCGGCATTCTCGGCGGCCGTAACGATCGCCGCCTCGATCGCGGCCAGCGCGGCAATTTCCGCGTCCCGCTCGGCGACGGTCTGGATCTGCACGGCGATGTCGGCGACGGTGACAATTTCTGCATCCCGCTCCGCAACCGTGGCGATCTGCGCATCGCGGTTCGCGACCGTCGCGATCTCGGCATCCCGGTTGGCAACCGTGTCGATCGCCGGCATCATCGCGTCGATCGCGGTCTTCAGCGCCGTGACGGCGGTCCGGTCATCCGCCACCGCCTGTCGGTCGCCGGCCGTTGCCTGCGCGTCGTCGGCGGCCGATTGCGCCGCCGCCAGCGCGCCGCCATAGAAATTGCCGAGCGGATCGCCCCAGGCGCCGAAGGTCTTCTCGTAGAGATCGCCCGACTGCCAGTTGATATAGACGTCGCCGTCACGGCCGAGCGTGTCTTCGGGCGCATCCGCGCCGATCAGAAAGGACTTGCCCTGCGGGCCGGGCACCACGGCGACCGTGAAGTCCACCTGGGCGTCGGCGCTGGGAAACTCGAATGTCGCCGTACTGACGGCCGATCCGCCGACAACGTCGGACCCCTCACCTTCCGCCTCGCCCAGATTGCGGGTGACCGTCGAATGGACGGGCCAGATCCAGCGGCCCGGCACCGGACGCTTGCCGCCCGATTCCGACACCCGCACGAAATCCCAGACCGCGATCCCGCCGCCGAGCTTCGATGTGCCATCCGCCGGCATCAGCAGGACCAGCGCGTTCTCCTCGCGCTCGATCGAGTCCTGGTCGCTGTCCAGCGTGAAGGCCAGCGGACCGCCGAGCGCGTTGCGCACATGCGCGACGATGCGACCGGTCTCCAGCTCCTCGGCGTTAAAAAACGCCGCCGGATAGGTCAGCCTGATCTCGCTCGTGTAGCCGGGCCGGATCGGCGCGACTCCCGAAAACGACTTGCGCATGGGGTGTTCCTATTCGTCGAAGGCGTGGGCTTCGGCGTATTTCTGGGCCAGATCGGCATAGTCCGCGGCGATCTGCAGGAGGATCACATGGATCGCATCCAGCGTCCCCGCCGCGCTCTGGACCAGGTCGACATGCTGCGAAACGATATCGACCGCTTCCGCCACTCCGGCCACCGCCGCGACCTCGTTGGCGCGGGGGCTGAGCTTCGCCAGGTCTTCCTTCAGCGGAATGACCGTGGTGATCTTCTCGGTCAGCGCGCGCGCCGTCTCCGTCACCAGCGCGGCATTGGCGAGGATCGATTTCTCGAACTCGTCATTCTTTGACTTCTGCCGGTTGATCGCGGCGAGCAGGTCTTCCGCGACTTTTGCGGCGACAAGGTTCTGGTCGACTGCCATCGGTCCTCCTATGCCGCCGGCCGCACGGCGATGCGCGCGACGCGGGCGTATGTGTCGTTGTCGCCGGAATAGGCACCGCCGGTCTCGGTCGCGATCGCCCGCTTCCGTGACGACGCGATCATCCAGGACCAGTAGAAGTCGGCGACGCGGTCGCGCGCATAGTTCGCCGGCGTCCCGCCGATCGCGTCGCCGCCGAGCCGTCCGACCGCGCCGATCCAGAGGTTCTTCGTCGAACCCCATGGCGCGGCCAGCGCAGGCAACGGCAGATAGCCTCCGGACGCCGCCGCGACCGTCGCAGCAACGCCGGCAGCGCCCGCGATGCGATAGACGACATGCGCCCAGAAACCGTCATCCCGGGTAAAGCTCGGCGCCGGATTACTGCCCGTGGCGAAGCGGGCGAAGATCGACAGCCGGCTGTCGGTGCGGACCGGCCACCATCCGGCCGGCGTGGCAATTTCGCCCGAGGCGTTCGGATGCATCAGGATCAGGACCAGCAGTTCGCCCGCCTCGATCCCGGACGGCAGCGACGCCGAATAGGTGCCCGGAAAGTTCCATTGCGACGTGCCGCCGGAGGTCGCCTTGATCTCCGGAAACACCGTCTCCGCGAGCGCCGTGCCGTAGGACAACCCGTAATACATCTCAGCCGTCGACCCGCTTGCGGATGCCCATATAGGCGAACTTGCCAGCGGCGAGACACATGAACATCACCACATCAGCCTGGCCGGCGCCAGCCGACAGGATCGGCGGCGTCGCGTCGCCGAAATCATAGGCCGCCGCCCATGTCGGCTGCCGGTTGCCCGTGCCGTCCTGGACGATCCAGATATTGAGCGGCGCGCCGGGAATGGCGTTGGTCGGTGCGCCCACCACCCGGTCTCCGCCCAGCGTCACCTTGCGATTGATGCCGGCCTTGTGATCGATCGCCAGCGTCGCCGCGTCGATGATCGTCACCCAGTCGAGCGCCGCCAGCGTCGCTTCCGCCGTCACCAGCTTCGACGCCGTGCCGGCGCGCACCGCCGCCGCATCGGCCTTGGCCGCCGCCGCAACCTTGGCGAAGGTGACCGCGCCGTCATCCAGCCCGGATGTGCCGTGCGTGTGGCCGGAAATGGAGGCCGCGATGGATGCCGGGCTGACGCCGCTGTCGGTCAGCACCTTGCCGGTCGCATCGAGGACCGGGATGTTGCCATCCGTGGCGCCCGCCGGTCCGAACACGTCGCCGGTGCCTGCGCCGTCGAGGCCGCGATTGCCGGACCGCGAGAAGCCGAACACCAGCTGCTTGCCGGCGACGAAGCCGCCAGGGCCGGCGAGATGCGACACGGTCAGCTTGCGATAGCCTGTCCCGTCCGTGACGCCGGCGGTCACCTGGAAGGTGGCCCACTTGCTGGCGTCATCGACCTGCCGAAGCGTGACGGTGCCGCGGTCGCCCGTCGTCGTGCTGGCGCCGAACCGGTCCAGCCAGCCGGATGCATCACCGCCTCCGGCCACCAGATTGTCGACATAGATCGCGGTCACCGACGCCGCCGTGGCGTGGTTCAGCCGGACAAGTCCGTCGCCCGGATCCGCATCGGCCGTCTCGGCCGCGAAGGCCCAGACATGCGCCTGCGCCGCAGCCTCCGAGGTTCCGGCCGCAGCCGCTTCGGCGCGGTCGGCATCCTCTTCAGCCTGCTCCTGCGCGCCGAGAACCTGGTCGCGCGCCGCCTTGGTCGCCTCGAAATGGGCGATCGTCGCCAGCGTCGCACCGGACATGCCGCCGATCACCCAGTCCGCATGCGGTCCGGGATCGCCCGCGACCGTGACGATCTGGCAGACGAATTCGCCGGTGGCGTTGTCATAGGAGACGGTCCGGGCGATCGCGTAGTCGTCCGGTGTCGCCTCGCGCGTCACGGCCACGAATGGCGAGGGCGTGAAGTTGGCCCGCTGATCGGCGTCGCCGACCACGAAGGTCAGCACGCCATCAACGCCGAGCGTGTTCTGCGTCTCGGAATTGGCGATCAGGAAACCGCGCTGCTGGATCGTCAGGATCGACTGGATTCCCGGCGTCAGCACGTCGTTCACCCGCGCCAGCACGACGCCTTCCAGCTGATCGGCCAGAACGTCCAGGTCGGACTTCTGGCGCTCGAGCGGCTGCAGGCGCACGTCGATCGCGCGCAGGATCTTGACGAGCAGATCCCGGTCGAGGCGCGTGCTGCTGGTGAGCTTGAAAAGCTCAGTCAGCGACTGGCTGGGCAATTCCGACATTGGACGCGTTTTCCTTGATCACCTTGCCCTTCATGGTCGCCGGCTGCCCGGGGCGCACCCACAGGCGGCCGACCTTGACCGGCGCAGTCAGCTCGACGCGATATTCCGTGTCGTCGTCGAGATTGGTGAATTTCGATTTCCGGGATGTGGTCATGCGAACGGTCTCCGGTTGTTAGACGCGACCGCTTACGCGGCCAGATAGCCAAGATCGGTGCGCTCGGCGACGTGGAAGCACTTGGTGTCATCCGTCGTCGCGCCAGCGACCTTGATCTTGTAGGAATCGGTTGCGCCCGCGAGACCGAAGGTCGCCGTCCGGATCACCGCGGCGGGATCGTCCGGGTCGGCGACGTCGACCACCGCGTCCGCCGTCTCGACCGTGTCGAACGCGCCGCCGGTCAGGACCGTGATCGTGGCGGTGTGGTCGCCATCGTCCCAGTTCTCAAGCTTCAGCGTCACCTCGACCGTGTCGACATTGGACGGCATGGCGCGCTCTTCCGACACATGTACGAAGGCATCGTCGGGCCGGGAGAGATGCACCCGGGTCCGGTCGGCGCCGAGGCCGATCGCCGGCATGACGTCGGTCGTGCCGATGAAGCGCATGCGGAACTGGGCGAGCGACGGCCGGGTCGAGAGGATATTCACGTCGCCGGTATCGTCCAGCGTCTTCCAGATGTTGCCGATCTTCAGGCTGAACTCGATGCGCGTTCCTTCAGGCATCGACATGTCGGCAAGAATGTCGATCGCGTCGATGCCGCCGGTGAGTTCCAGCGCCTCGAGCTGCACATCGACGATCGGGGCGGCGAAGACCGCAAACTGGGTCTCAAAGGCCAGGTCGGTGTAGAGATCGCCCTGGGTGAAGGATCCATCCGTCGAATAGAAGATCGTGCCCTGGGCGAATTTGTTGTTCGCCACGGTCGCCACGAAATGCGCGCCGGACGAGATGATCACCATCGCGTAGCGCTTGCCCTTGGCGAGGAAGGTCGGCTTCAGACTGATCGCCGTCTTAGAGGGCCAGATGCTGATATTGGCCGGCGTGATGGTCTTCTTCATCAGCACCTTGTCGAGCGCCGGCTGGCCGTTCACCGTTTCTGTGATCAGCACGCGCACGTCGCCGGCATCGGCCTTCTTCGTGAAATAGAGGTTGAGCCCGGTCAGCCAGCCATCCTGCGAATTCAGGAAGGTCTGCCCGACGATCGCGCCGGCCACCTCTTCTGTTTCGACGAGCCGGTCCCAGTAGACCTCATTGTAGGTCTCCTCGACATAGCGGCGGACGCGCACCCAGTGGGTCAGCCCGTCCTGCTCGATCCGCCCGGTCGTGTTCTCGACCTCGAAGGTCTCGCCGTCGCGGATGAAGATGCCCTTGGCGACATCGTATCGGCCGGTGCGCCACCAGGACGAATTGGTGCAGACCCGCTCGGCGCCGTAATAGACGCGCCGCGACCGGCTCTCGGTGCGCTTGACCAGCTCGACCGTCTCGATCGTGGTCGAGGTGAGCGCATGCTCTCCATCCTTGCCGACCACGGAAAGCCGCGTCGCGCTGGTGAATGCCGGCAGCGCCATGTTGTCGTTGACCGCCACCCGCGGCTCGATCGCGTTCAGAAGCGCGATCGACTGGGTCGCCTCGGCGGCATAGGGGAACCGGATGCCCTCCTCGACCACGCAATCGAAATCCGGATGGTCGGTGTCACTCTCATCCGTGTCGAGGAAGCGATCCGCGCCATAGGCGACGTAATCGTCCGGCAGGCCGACCTCTTCCTTCACCCGCGCCAGATCGCGCGCCATGTCCTTCACGAAGACGAACTCCGCCTTGCTGCGCACGGCGATCGCCAGCGCCGAGACGTCGGTCTTCAGCGTGTCGATCTGCGGGCCGACCGAGGCCAGCCGCTTGTTGATCCCGTCGATCTCCTCGTAGTTCTTGCGCAGCGAGCGAAGCTGGTTGGCGGTGATCTGGGTTATGCTCTCGATGCCGGCCGGCGTCAGGACCACATGTGCCACCGCGCAATAGTCGCTGCTGATCGCCGGTTCCTGCGGCGTCGCGTTCTCCTGGCCGAGCACCTTGTCGATATAGGCCTGGCGCCGGTTCTCGACCGAGACCTCGCGGCCTTCCGTCTGGCCGGTCTCGGCGTCGAGCAGGAAGGTGCGCGGCTCGATATCGGTGTTGATCGTGTTGCCGTAGACGATCACGGTGGCGATGCGCTTGGCGACCGCCGGCAGGTAGTCGAGCAGGTCGATCGTCGCACCGCCCTCGTCGTCATAGCCATAGACGGCGCCGCCGGGCTTGTAGAGCCGGCCGGTGCCGACGCGAACCTCCGACGCGCCGGTCGCTTCGACCTGGAAGCCGACATAGCGCGGCGCGGTGAAGCCGCCCATGTCGGCGACCGTGTTGTCGAAGGATTCGCGCGGGAAGGCGCCGAAATTGTTCAGATCCTGGGTCGAGACCTTCTGATTGGTCTGTACGTTGACTGTGCGTTGCATCGCTCGCCCTCTTTCAGAGAATATGTGGAACGGTGTCGCCGAGCCGGACCGACCCGTCGAGTGGAATGCCGTCGCCGAGCGTGCGCTCGCGCCGGGTCTGGAAGGTCACCCGCACCTTGTCGGAAAGCCGCTTCGACATGTGCACGGCCGAAAGCAGGAAATCCCGCCGCTCGCGCGAGGCGTCCCGGGCAAACCCGTTCTCGGTGAAAGAAACGCCGGCGAAGAAGGCCTCGTAGCGCTTTACGCTGGCCTTCCAGTCGACCAGCAGTTCGGCCGTGTGATGATCCATGCCGACCCGGGACACATCGGCAAACGACATGCCCGCTACCTGCGGCACGGCGACCTCCGGGTCGAGCAGGTAGAGAACGTCCGCCAGCAACTCGTCTGCGCGATCGAGCGAGGCGAAGGCCGTGCCGGCGAAATCGCCCTCGAAGAAGGCGTAATCCTTGGTCCCGTTTTCGCTCTCGCGATAGAACCGCGTGTCGCGTGGCTGGAATCCGACAGGAACCGTGGTCAGCGCCAGCCGGCTTTCGGAATGCAGATACTGCCGCGACAGCGCGAAGGTGTAGAACTGCGGCGCGCGATCGGTCGCGTCGGCGAAGGCGTCGTCGACGAAGCTCGCATCGGCATAGAGCGCGTTCGCCGCGACGCCCGGCACCACGATCCGTTCGCGCACGGTGCCATCGCGGCTTTCCGTGTCGGTTTCGACCTCGGAGAGCTGCAACGGATGCTGGACGCCGTCCTGCACGATATAGGCGCGGCGGCCATGCAGCGCCCTGCCTTCCTCGAAGGTGTTGAAGGCGTCGTCGGTGAACGACAGGTCGGCGAAGAACCCGTCCGGCCGTTCATAGGTGCCGTAACCATGCGCCAGGGTGATCCGGATCTTCGGATGCTTGCCGATATGGGCGTCCCATTCCTCCTTGGTGAGGTCCGGCGACGCATAGAATCCCTGCGGCGGAACGACATGCTGCTTCAGCTCGGCGTCCGCGATGTCCAGATAGCGCCGGATGCCGGCCAGCGTCCCCTTGATCCGGTGATCGGCGGGCGCAGAGGCGATGACCGAGCGTTTCTTCCAGTCCGGCCAGTTCCGGTCCCAGATGTCGACGGACCGCTCATAGGCGAGGAAGTTCAGCAGATGCGCCGGGCATGTCCAGGGATCGCGGGCCCGCCGAACGATATCGACATCGGCATCGTCCCAGCGCTCGCCCGAAGTCTCCTCGATGCCGAGCATCATCGGCGAAGCCGACGACGGCAGGATGCTGGCGAACTCAGCCGTCATAGGTGGTCACCGTCACGTTGATCGCGGTGCAATAGGCGACCTCGCCATAGCCGCGGGCGATATCGGCGGCCGGCTCGTTGACCACGGCCTTGTCCAGCGGGCCGACCTGAGCGGCGGCATAGACCGCCGAACGCGGCACGTCGCGCGACGGCGTCTGCCGGGCTGCCGCCATGGCGGCGAGCGCCACCTCCATCGATTCCTTCACCGCCACCGGATCTGGTCCGGGAAGGCAGAACCCCTCGACATCGATCGTGTAGGGAACGATCTCGACGGAGCGCACATTCACAACATCGGTCAGCGGCTTGATGTCGTCGCGATGCAGATGGCTGCGAACGGCCTCGATCATGTCGGCCGTCGCGGTCCCGTCCCCTTCCCGGTTCTGAATCGCCACGTTCACCTCTCCGGGCGCTGGCGTCCACACATCGACATTGAGGACGCGCGGATCGGCAGTCAGCGCGTGGAACACGTAAGCACCGGCAGGACCGGCCGTGGCGAAGGCTTCCGGCGCGATCAGCACGCGGCGGCGGAACTGCGTATCGGTCTCGTAGACCGCCGGTGTGGTCGAGGTCGCTGCATCGAGCATCAGCCGCTCGATGCCGTAGAACGCCGCGAGGTGATCGAGGTCGCTGCCGATCGCGAAGGCCACCATCACGGCCCGCACCGCATCATTGATGGCGGCATAGACCAGGAGCTCGCGATAGGCGTCGGTCTCCTGGGTGATGACCGCCGGGCTGGTCTCGAGATCGGCGACGTCGAATTCGATGCCGCGCGCCTGGAAAAGCGCGACCAAGCGCGTCTTGCGCTCGGCCAGCAGCGTCTCGTAGTCGATGCCACGGATCGCCAACGGCGCCGGGAAGCGCGAAAGGTCGAGGGTGGCGGCGGAAAAGCGCGTCATGAATAGTTGACCTGAATGCCGTCGCGAAAGAGCAGCGAGAACTGAACGACCCGCTCGACGGTGAAATCCCCGAGATGCCCGCGAGGCCGATAGTCGACCTCGAACAGGAAGCCGACACGGCCGGCGCGGATATCCTCGACCGAGCCCTGCGGCGTGATCCGCCGCACCGAGAACCGCGGCTCCCAAAGATCGATCGCCGTGGCGATCAGCTGCTGGAAGGCCGCGAACAGCGCGGCAGTCACATTGCGACCGAGAAGCTCCACGACGCCGCCGCCGAATTCGCGGCGCATCACTCGCGAGCCGAGCCTCGTCGATAGGATCGTCTCCACACCTTGCAGCGCCGACGCGAAATTATCGATGACGGCGAAGGTCTGCCGGTCGATATCGGACATCACGCGCTCCGTCAGCCAGCCGGAACGCCGGTCAGTGCAGCGCCGGGCGTCACGTCTTCATGCTTGTGGGTGTCGTCGATCGGCACGCCGTTAGATTTGACGTAGCCGTCTTTGAAATCGACATTGCCGGCGATCTCGACATTGCCCTCGATCTTCAGCAGGCCGTCCGCGATCGTGACCCGAACGCCGGCATCGTCGAAGACGTTGGCCTCCATGTCGTCATTCGGACTTGGCCGCGGTCCGCTGTAGCCGGCGCGGAAGACAGCGCCCTTGCGCATGTCGCCGGCGGCGCTCATCACCCCGACCACGTCGCCCTTCTTCAGCGGCACCGAAGACTTGCCGCTTTCGGGATGCGGCAGCCATGGCGACAGGAATGGACCGTCCGGACCGTCGCCGAGCTTCAGCCGGTAACCCTTCTCCGCGTCGATTTCCTCGACCGGACCGATCTTCAGCGCGTTACCGAAGGCGGTCTTCAGCATCTCGATCTCGACCTTCATGCCGACGATCTCGTGGATCATTCCGAAGCCTCCACGACATGGTCGCCATGGTTGTCGACCGAGACCGTCCCCTCGCCGAGTTCGCCGATGCTGCCGTCGTCGGTTTCCAGTGGAGCGACGCCCAGGCTGAGCGCTTCGGCGGCGGTGAAGCCCATGTGCCGGCGGAAGAGCGACAATTCGTTCGCCACGCCCGCAATCTGCTTCTCGATCATGTCCCTGCGCGCCAGCGACTCGCCGCCGATCTCGGTCATCATCTCGAAGAGCCGGGGGAACGGCTCAGGCAGTTCGGCGCCCTTCACCGGATCGTCCATCAGGGCGCAGGTGATCCGCATCTGATGGGCGGCGCGGCGCTGTCCGTCCGTCCCGCTGGCGATCCGCTGGCGCTCCACGGCGGAAATCCCGCCGGATGCGATGTCGCGGAAGATTTCCGCCCAGACATTGTCGGGATCGGTCAGCGTATCTCCGATCTGGCGACCGATCATGTCGAGGGCGAACTCCATGGCGGAATCCGTGTCCGGTATGCCGACCGCAACATGACTCTGCCCGGTCGCCTCGTCGATCAGCGGCTCGCCCGTGGCGTCCTCGACCGACATGCCGGCGGCGATGCCCCACTCGAGTACGATCTCGGTCAGACCGTTTTCCTTCAGCGAGCGAAGATCCGCGTCATTGGTCTTGGCCGCATCCGAATAGACCGAGATGAAGGGCCGGTTCTCGCCGACACCTATGTTCAGTTGACCGTTCTCGTCGGCCTCGATGCCGCCGATCAGGCTGTCATGCACATTGTCTCCGACCAGGGTCGCGCCCTTCAGCGCCTCGACGAGTGCCAGGCGAGCGGCAATGCGTGCGATCGACATGGTCAGAGGTTCCCGAGATGAAGCACGAGCCGGGTGTGGTTGCGATCGTCCACGAACAGCACCTCAAACCACGGCTCGCCGGGGCGCGATATCGCGCGCACCCGGTCACCCTTGCGCGGCAGCGGCCCGGAATAGGCCGCGCGATTGATCGAAAGCCTCGATGCGCCCGATGCCGACCGGGTCTGCCAATCGCCGCTGCGATTGCCCCCAGGCTGCTGGATCGCGTCGGCCTCGGTGCGCAAGGGCGCCTCGATCTCGACGTTTTCCCGTTCCGGATCCGGCTCCCGCGCCGAGGTCAGAAAGAAGAGCTTCACCGGCTCGGCAAACCGCTGATCGTTCGCGTTTAGGACGCGATCGCGCACGGCATGAAAACGAGCCGGGGAAGCCATGGCAAAAACCTCAGTTCGAGGTCGAGAGCTCGACGAGGGTTTCGGGCTGCTTGCAGACCGCCAGCCGGTTGGTCTGGCTCTTCAGCTCAATACCCTCACCGTGGTCGAGGACTTTCGGCGACACATAAATGTAATCGCCGCCATTGGAATCGGGCGCCTCGTTTGCGCGCTCGATGTGATAGACCGGCCCCTCATAGGTCGCGAACATCGACTGGGTGCCGGCCGGATAGGCATGCCCCTTGTTGGCCGCCACATTGGCTTCCGTCGAGATCGCACCGTTCGCCGCCTTGACCGGCAACCCGCCCTTGTACTCGCGGAAGAGGATGTCGCCGAACTCGAAGACACGTCCCCAGTTTCCGCCGCGCATCTGGCGATTGAGCTCGCGATGCTCGGAGGAGTTCTGCGCCTGCAGCCAGAACTTCTCGACCTTCTCGTGGGTGATGAACTTGTTGAAGAAGGTCGGGCTGACGACGCTCTCGACGCCGCTGGTGGTTTCGCCCTTCAGGTTCGACATGGTGTGGTCGACCACCTCTTCGCACTTCGCGCGAACATCGGTGCCGGCCGTGCCGAGAACGAAGTCGACGGTCTTCTTGGTGATGTCGAAGACATCGAAGAGGTCGTAGAGCGTGCGGCCTTTGCCGTCCTTGATCACGCCGCGAAGCATGCCCAGCCGGATGTATTCCAGCGTGATCGAGTGATGCTTGCGGATAATGATCAGCTTGCGGGCCAGCTCCATGTCCAGCGACTTCGCGGTGATCTGGCCGTTGACCACCTCCAGCAGACCGTCGACGTCTCCGGCGCGGATGGCTTCCAGATGCGGGAAGTGGGGGATCTGCAGGATGACGCCGGTTTCGGTGCCGTCCTCGCCGATCTGGCCGGGTGCACCGCGCGGCTCGGCGGACAGCACGTAGATCACGCCGTCCTTCAGCGCGATGCGGACATATTGCGAGTTCTTCGGCTCCGAGGGCGCGACATTCAACGCATTGAGGAGGCCGAACTCGTTCGGCAGGCGATTGACCTCTTGGGTCAGATCGACATTCGTGTAGGGAAAGAGAATTTCCGGCATGGTTCCGGCCTTTCGTCGATGATTGTGTTTGGAAGAAAGGACCGGGCGCATGCCCGGTCAGAGGGAAAAGCTTCCCGACCGCGATCAGACGCGGACGAGAATGCCCATGGCTTCGAACTCGCGGACCGCGTCATCCTTCTGGGCGTCGGTGATACCGTCCGGCCATTGCACCTGCCCGGAGAAGACGATGGACGGACCGCGGCGAAGAACGAGCTGCCCTTCGGCATCCTCTCCATCCGGCGCCGTCACCTCGTTGAGCGCGAGGCCCCAGATGCGTTCCGTGCCGTCAGCGGCAGCGGGATCCCATTCGACCACCTTGTTGGAGGCATCGCCGAGGTCGAAGGATACGGAGACAACGAACTTGTCGCCCTCCACGAAATCCGTGCCGCCGCCGGCGATCGTGAACTTGATCTGCTTGGCGAAGGCAGCGCCGCCGGTCGCGGTTCCGACCTGGTTGCCGAGCGGATCCTCGACGCGGAACTTCGAAGTCGCATCCGCGCCGCCGGTCGTGCAGACAACCGTGTAGTCGCCCGGCTTGACGGCGGACGTGTAGGCCGGATCGGCGAGGGTGAGCGTCCCGTTGCCGGTATTGCCGGCATCGGCCGACGCGGCGACCGCGATCGCACTGGCCGCGAAGGTCATAGCGAGAATGGTGCCCAGCACGGTCTTGCGCACCGCGCCGTCGCCGGCGAGAAGCGTCGTGGTTTCCCGGCAGAAGTCGGGATGCGCCTCGAATTTCACGAGCTGGGAGAGCAGCGCCTGGCGCTGGACCTTGAACACAGGCATGTTCATGACCTGATCCTTTCGGTTCGATTGTGAGTGTGGAGGTTCCCGCCGGCTGGCTGTCGAAACGCGACGTGACCGTGACGGGCAGAGAGGGTTCCGGCGGCCGTGATGCTACGCCCGCGGGAGCGCCGAAGGCTTAGCGCTTCGACTGTTCGATATGCGCGGAGATGCGTTGCGAAAGGCCGGATTCCTGTTTGGCCTGACCCTGCGGCGCAGCCTGGCCGGCGGCGGCGACGCGCTCCTGTTCATAGGCGCTCGTCTGCTCGTCGCCCTTCGCGGCCTGCGCGACATTGGCGGTCACGAAGGAGGTGACATCCTCCGCCGACATGGCCGGCGATTTGACCGCCAGGTCGAGCGCCGCCGTCATGCGGCCGGCATCGCCCTTGATGCCTTCCGCACCGAGGATCGTCGTGAGGCGGGTCGTGGCCTCGGTCGCGCCTTCCTGACGCGCCGTGGCGACGGCCGCGTCGTGATCGGCCTGCGGCACGCCTGCGGTTTCGCTTGCGGCAGGCTTTTCCTGTCCCTTGTCCATTGCAGTTTCCTTTCCGGTTTCAGGCGCTGCCGCGCCGGGTTCGTTCCCGTTCTGGGAATCCTCGTCCGCGTCCACACGCATCGCGTCATGGACCGCGGCCAACATGCTCTTGGCCATGATCACTTGCTCCCGTTGATACTCTTGGCGAAGGCCTCGAAGGCCTCGTTCGGATTGCCGATGGCGTCGACCAGCCCGAGATCGACGCTCTCTTCGGCGAAGAAGGCGCGCGCCTCGGTCTTCAGCGCATCCGCCTTCGAGAGCCTGCCGCCCCGCGCCTTGCCGACCATGCCGGCATAGCGATCGCGGACACCGTCGACGCGAGCCTTGAGCCGTTCGCGAAGATCTTCCGGCAGCGCCTGGAAGGAATTGCCGTCGACCTTGTGCTTGCCGGAATGGATGAAGGTGACCTTGATCCCTTCCTGTTCGAGATTGCCGCTGAAATCGGCATGCATGACCATCGCGCCGATCGAGCCGGCGCCGCCATCTTCCGAAATGATGATCTGCCGCGTCTGGCTTGCGAGGCAGTAGGCGGCCGAATAGGCGTAGTCCGTGAGGATCGCGATTGTCGGCTTCGCCTTGGAAAGCGTCTGGATCATCGAGGCGGTTTCGAACATTCCGTTCACCTGCCCGCCGAAGCTGTCGACCTCGAACACGACGCCCTTCACATCGTCATTCGAAGCGGCGCGGGAAATCTGGACCTGCAGGCCCTGATAGGAGGTCTCGCCCGAATCGGCGCCGACCCAACCGCCCTTGCGCACGAGCGTTCCCTCGATCGGAATGATCGCAACGTTGCCGACCATGTCGAAGGGGCGCACGCCGGCGCGATCATAGCGCCGCCCGAGGCGGTCACCGATGATGCCGGCCTCGATCCGCCCATTCGCAAAGGCCTCATGCGCCGCCTCACCGTCGCCATTGACGATCGTGACGGAATGCCCCGTGACACGCGGCCCGAAGGCGCGCATGAAGGCCTCGGCCTTGCGCGGATGATAGGCCAGCGGCTGCTCGAAGAGCTCTTCGCTGATACGGGCAAACGGGAAATTCATGGCGTCCTCAGGTGAACCGGACCGTCGCGGCGAAACGGGTGCGGTTGCCGCTCTTGCGGGCGCACAGCGTTTCGTAACGGGCGATCAGCTTTTGCAGTCCGGCCAAATTGGCCTCGGTGAAACGCGTTTCATCCTCGCCGAACCGCGCCATGGAGACGGTCTCGCCGGTCGCGACGAGAATTTCCGCCTTGCGCAGTTCGGTCAGCACGGCGCACGGATCGTTGATGTCGACCGTGGTCTTGCCGATCACAATCAGTGTCGACTGGTCCGCCATCAGGCCGCCGCCTCTCGCTTCTTCGGGTCGGCTTCATCCGTCCGGTCGCGGCCAGCCCGTGGTTCGTAAGGCGAGCGCATGCCTTCCTCCAGATAACGACGATGCGTGCGAAGACGATCTTCAAACAGTTCGTCCTCGTCGATCCCGGCCTCGGCACATTCGATCGAGGTGCTTGACGTGCCGTTCTCAAGGCGCTCGCTCTGGGCCTTGGCGCTCTTGAGGTCGTCGGCGGTCGGCTTCGGCGGCCCCTGCCACTGCGCCCAGCAGACATCGTCGCGGTTGGCGCGAAAGGCTTCGTATCCGCCCTTGATGGGGATCCGTCCCTCGCCGATCGCTTCATCGAGTGCCGACTCGTAGATCGATTGACAGAGTGGGGCAGCACTCCGCTCGCGCCGGCGCATCACGACAGGCCAGATCGAAGCGGTCTCCATCCGAACCGACGAATAGGTCGCGTCGGTGTGATCCATCGTCAGACCGCCATAGGTGATGCCAATCGCCCGCGCAGTGTCTCGCGAAAGACTCGCTGAGAACGGCAGGTAGTTGTCGCCAGGCACGGCGATGTTCTTCAGTTCGAGTTCCTCGCCGGGCGCCAGATGTGAAATCTGCGGCTCGCCGCTGACGTGGATCTTGCCCTTCTGCGCCCGCTCCATCGCGCCGGCGAAATACGCCATGAAGTCACCCGCGACCGCATTCGCGGCTTCGGCGGATCCGGTTTCCTTCAGCGCCTCGATCGCCTCGAAAGCCTCGACGCTCGGCGACGGGCTGGTCAACGCGATCGCGTAAACCGTCTGCAGGAAGCCCTGTTGCATCGTGATGTCTTCCAGCATCTCGTGCTGAAGATGCTTGCGAATGCCGGGCGCCAGCTTCGAAATGCCGCGAACGTCCGTGGCGTCCATGGGGTCGAAGATGTGCATCACCACGCGGCGGCCGGAGCGGTCTTGAGCGGGATAGTCCTGCGGCATGTCATAGCCGTTGACCCGCTCGGAAAAGCGATAATGCGTCGCCCGTCCGTTCTCGTCGTGACGAACGCCCTGAAACAGGCCGGAGAATTCGTCGGTGTCCTGGACGAGCCGTGTCGGCGGGACCATGCAGACCTTGGTGCCGGTCCTGATTCCGTAACGGCGACGCACGGTTGACGGCATGTAGCTCATGATGCCGGTGATCTCGCCGTAAGCCATGTCCCAGCGAAGGCCGACATCGACCATCTGGGGAACGGTGAGCTTCCCGCGCAGATCGCATTCTGCCGGATTCCACGCCCACTTTTTCCACCAGTCCTTGACCAGTGAGACGAATTCACGGGCCTCCTGCTCGTCATAGCCGAGCTTCGACAGGTTCGGTTTCGGACGAAGCTGCAGCTCGACGCCGACCGTATCCGCGAGCACCTGGTCGGCGGCTCCCTTCAGCCGACCGGAATTTTGCATGACGTCCTGCGCAAGCGCTGCAGCACGCCGCCAGGCGATACGGATTTCGTCACGACTCTCGCGCAACACGGCCGGCCTGGAAGCGATCACGCCCGAGCGAGTATCCCGTAAATATCCGGCGGTCGGGACCATCGGCGATCCGAGACTGCGCACGCCAGCGCGGCCGATCATGCCGTTCATGATGCCTACCATCAGCGACGCTCCGCCCATTTCCGGCGTTTGGCTTCGAAATCTCCGGCCGCCTGCGGAGGTGTTTTCCGCTCAACCGGCTGCGCGGTCACATGCGCCGTCACTTCCGGCGGCGCGGAAAGAAGATCCACCGGCTGGCCGGGATAGAGGGAATTGCGCAATGCGGCCCATTCGCCGGGTGTCTTCCGCGACAATCCCATCAGCTCAGCCATGGCCATCGCGTAGATCCGGCAATCGAGGAAGTGGTTGTCGCGGCGGAGCTTCTTCCACTCTTCGTGAAGCTTCCCCTTGATCATCTTCTGATCGAAATATTCGGCCGTGATCTGCAGAAAGAATTCTTCGCCGAGTCCCTTGTGGAAGTGGCAATAGCCGGCCGGATCCTTCGCTTCGCCCGCGGCCAGGCCCGCCTTGTGCAGGTTCCCGTAGAACTCCGCCTTCAGCGACCATGTGCCGACCGGCCAAGACATCGTGCCACCGACGCGCCGGCGCTTGCCGCGCAGGGTGACTGACTTGCGGGTCGGCACCGAGATTGCCGGCACGCCGCGACCATGCTGCCCCTTGATCGCATGGCAACGAGGATGCCGGCGGCACCACTCGTAAGCCTGGTTGACGCGGTTGCCATCGCCGGCATCCACGGCCATCCGGTCGAGAGGTCGAAGCTGCCCGTGCGCATCGTGGAAATCCCGCTGCAGGAATTCCTCGAGCCGCAGCCACGCGCCCTGCCCCGGATGATCGGTAGCGCCTTCGAGGAACTCGGCGCAGACGCTCCAGCTTTGCCTATCCTCGCTGAAGGCGACGGCCTCCACATAGATCCCGTCATGCTGCACATCCGCGCCGGCGACGAAGATCAGGCCTGCCTCGGGGACAATCCCTTCGGGATAATCCTCGCGGCGCTCCATCAGCCGCTCATGGTCCGGTGCGTTGCCGCGCATCTGGAACGGCAGCGCCAGGACCAGATTGTGGAAATCCTTGGCGCCGGCTTCGCCCCTGCCTTCGCCCTCCATGTAGTCGGACGCGATGTCCTCGAGGCCGATCATCAAGCTGACGAAACCGTCGACATGGAATCCCGGATGGCGATCCGGACCTTCCGCCGTCGCGATAAACCGGCCGGCGCGCACCGCCGCGACCCGCTCCGGTTCAGTCAGCCGATGCGGGCAGTGCGGACACTGGATGGTGGTCTTGTGCGGCTGCTTCCGGTCTATCTTAAGCAGGTCGAAGGTCTGGACGAATTCGCCGTCGCACTGCGGGCAGCGGATATTCCAGAAGCGCTGATCCGACCGCCGAAACGATCGGTCGACACGACAGTGCCCGTCCTTCTCCCCGAGCTCGTCGCCGCTGTCGAGTTCGGGCGTCGACAGCTCGAAAATCTTGTAGGTCTTCTGCCGGCGAAAGGCGGTGAAGCGGCCGAAGAACAGCGTCTCCGGATCGGCGCCGTTCGGCAGCTCGTTCCATTTCGAGACCTCGTCCTTCACGCCGAACCGGCATGTCTTCATCGACAGGTCCATCACCGTGTTGGCGTTGGCAAGCGAGATATATCCGCCTGGGAACTTCTTCTCGTAGGTCGTGGAATTGCGACCCGAACGGCTCGTGACGGGCAGGATGATGTGCTTGTCGGTGTGCTTGTCCCATGCGTCGATCAGCGGCTGCAACTTCTGGCCGTTGATGTCCTGCAGGGCGTCGATGCCGGGCACGCCGTAAAGCACGTTGTCGGGGCAGACCTCCGAAATGTACAGGCACCACGCCAATGCCAGAATTGACACGCCGGTCTGCTGGGCCTTGCGGACGGTTACCAGATTGCAGGGATGCTCCTGGCTGAGGCAGTCGGCGATCTCGCCCAGATATGGCGCATCGGCGAGCGACCATTCTTCGCCCTTCCGCGGTCCGTCGACCAGGACGATGTTCTGCGGCAGCCATTCGCTGAACGGAAGCGGAGGATGCGGCCGGATGGCCTCGGCCAGACCGGAAGCGATCAGGTGAAGCGCGCCAGGATGGACCGTCATGCTGCATCATCCTCCATGACCGGCTCCGTCTTCGGAGCGCCGCCTGCGATCTCCGCCAACCGATCGGCGACCTGCCCGTTGATCTTGAAGGCCAGGTCGCGCAATGCCGATCGCAGTCCGTGAGCGCCTTCCTTCGAGACCGCCAACGCCAGGTCATCGGCGCTGTTCGGAAGCCGGGCGACGATCGTCTGGATCTCGCGTCCGATCATCTCGATCGAGGCGTCGAGCTGATCCCTGCGGACCAGCTTGCCGGCCATTTCCTGATGCTCGATGCGCGAGCGCTCGAGCCTCAGCCACTCGTTCTGCCGACGCGCTTCCTCGAAGGAATCGGCCGCCGGCGGCTTACCCTTGGTGCTTTCGCGCACCGGCTGTTTCGCCGGGTTGGTGAACTGGCCTCGGTGATGATCCCAGTGCGCAAGGCTGACCGCCGAGATCCTGCCGCGCCCGTCGCGATCAACCGGGATGTCATGCTCGGCAACGAGCTTCTTCACGATCTTCGAGACGGCCTGTTTCGAGATGCCGTCGCGCTCGGCGATCTTCCCGATCGACCACATGACTTTCGGTGCGTCGTCGCTCATCGGGTTTCCGTTCAATCGGCTGTCAACGCGGCCGGCCCGGTGTCAACCGTGTCAACCCAAGCGCGCGATCTGAAAAACTGGCGCTATCTCGGGCCGCCGCGCCGCCGGGGCTGGGCTCTGGCCGGTACGGTCCCTAAATCGACCGGGAGGCCGAGGGTCAGGTCACCGCCCCCTTCGTCATCGCCCTGATCTCGTGGCGGATGCGGTCCGGCAGTTCCCGAGCCGTGGTTTGGAAGGCATCGCGGCTTTCGTCCTTCACGATCTCCTTCGGGATCGACGGACCCCAGAGCTTCTCGATCGGCAGGGACGAAGATCCAGTCCGCTTGAAGACGTGACCGCCTGCGACGGGCCTACCGCTCTTCGGATGGCCGGCGAAGATGAAGGCATGCGGAAAGCGCTGCGATCGCCCCCACGGTTTTGCCCGGACGCCATAGCCGAACTGCTTGGCGCTGAATTCCTTCAGCGACAGCGTCGCCCCGGTCGATTCGATCAGAAATCGAAGCGATTGGAAGTTTGCGCTCGTGGTTCTGATGTTGCCAAGCGCCACCGTCTTCGTCTGACTCAAGCCGACCTGCTTTGCGAGCGCACGCCTCGTCGCGGTGAACGCCTTGCGGCCGACACGGTTCACGCCACGACGGTAGGCGGAATGTGCACGCTTCTCCGTGCCCAGTTGCTGGAACGCTTCGGTGAAGCGGGGCATCCCCTTGCCTTCGATGCGAATGGCGAGAACGGACATGCGATATCCACGTCGGAGCGCGATGAATTTTCGAGAAAGGCCACTTTTCCGGCTGCCGGTGGGAATCGCTTACCGGCTGATCGCCGTCTCGGTTCCCAGGGTTGGAGGGCGTTTCGTGCACGCTGTGATCAGCGCAGTTCCGCTCGCACCAGTGGCCTATGGGCTGGATTCGCTACCGAAGCTTGCGAACATCGTCAAGCCCGAACTCCGCCGGTGTCGCCTGGCCGAAAATGTTGACTTCGACCTTCACGCGCCCCTTCGCATTCTCCGGGCCGACCGTCACGCCGGTAAAATCCGCGAACGGACCGCGCTTGATAAGCACCTCTTCCCCTGCGATGAACAGCGTGAGCACCTCGCCCTTCTTGTGCGGCCTCGCCCTGCTAAGCTCTTGCAATTGCGCGATTACCTTGTTCGGGACGCGAACAGGCTTGTCGTCGCGCGGCAACAATCCGCTGACGCAATCGAATGTCAGGAGCCCCGCCCAGCAGACTTCGGCCGGCGCGAGCTGAACGAACAGATATCCGGGAAAGATCACATCGCGCACGATTTTCTTCGCACGGCCGTGGCTGGCCTTATGCACAACTCTTTCACGCGGACAGAACGCCCTGATGCGCCATTTCAGCAGGCGGATGGCGCTCGCGACCTCCGAACCGGGACGAACCGAAACCACATACCAGAACGGTCCACCGCGCACGCCATCGGGTGTCCGATCGCGGGCAGCGGCGCGTGCCCAGTTCGCGAACGCTATTTCACTCGCCGTGCGCGCCAACTTGCGCTCGACGGCTTCGGGGTCGTGGATCCGTTTTTCCGGCATCTCATGCATCATTCCGCCGCCTCCTGCCTGAATTGTTTTTCGACCTCGAGCATCACCTCGCAGAACGCCTCGAGGCCGTCTGGCCCGTCCTTGGGGAAATAGAGTCCGTCCATGCCGTCCGGCACTTTCGGCCACGGCCAACGGCGCCTGGCGTACTCATCCCGCCAAGACCCGAACATGGTGCTGTTTGCGGGCACGAACTCGACCGCATCCTTCAGCGCGTGCCATTCCGGCCCAAACACGCGCCCTCCGCCATTGCGAAGCGCAGCTAGTGTCGGCCATGCCGAGGTGATCTGACTGGTAAGCCACAACGCCTCACCGGCAGCGACCGGTATTTCGTCGGGAACACGCTCCGGCCGCTCTGGTCCCGCCAGCAGGATGCCATGCAGGCGTGCCGACCAGACGGGCCCATGCGCCGCTGCCCAGCCCTCCGGCTTCGGCCGCTCGGCCGGCGCGAGTTTCGACTGCTTAAGCTTCTCGGCACGCTGGAGGATCTCCGGATCGAGCCCTGTCCAGAGCCGGTCACGCAGGAAAACGCCTGGTGGCACGGGCTTCTTGCCGCGATATTTCAGGTCGAGCAGGTAGGGATCGCGCCAGCGTTCGGCAGCTCTGCGTTCTTCCGGGCCAAGCGCAGCCATCTGGCGACCGATGTAGCCGGGCGACGAGGTATCCCAATCCGGCCATGGCCCAGCCTCGAAGCCGCGACCATTGCAGAACCGCATCACCCGTTTCTCGAAATCCGCCGTTCCCGGGGTATCGGCTCGGACTGTATCTTGTTCCCCGTCACGACCTTGAGCAGCCCGCGCGGCCGCGCGCACTCTCTCTTCTGACGGATCTATTGGTGGTTCTATGACGGTTCGGGTGACACCTGTGTCACCCCCTAGCGTCACCGGTGTCACCCCCCCTGCCGAATTTGTCACCCCCTCCGAAGCGGGTTCGGGGGGTGACAATTTGGCACCCCCACCACTAGATGTTGTATCCGGGCCATTGCCCCTGAACGCAGCGACAACAACCCGATAGCGATTTGCTCCGCGCGGACCGGAACCTTCCTCGATGTCGAGGATTCCGGCGTCTGCCATATCCCGGCAGGCCCTCTGCGCCGATCGTTCCGATATGCGCGCCTTGGCGGCGATGGTTGCCATGGCGGGCCAGCAGACCCCCTCGTCGTCGGCAAAGTTGGCGAGCGCGACCAGAACAAGTAGCTTCGAACCGGAGACGGGGGCATGGTCGAGGACATCGGACATGATGCGAATACTCATCCCGCGACCCCGCAAATTGACCCGGAAGTAAATCCGGATACTCTCCCGCCATGACCGATGTTGATCCAGCAAATCGCAAGCAACGCGTCGAAGAGGAATGGAAGGCGATTACGCTCGCTGTTGCCTTCGCCGGCGCTGCGATTCTCGGCTTCGTTGTCTGGCGCTATGTATTCCACGCACCGGACGACCTCGCCGAGACCCTCTCCCGATCTCGGATCGTAGCGCCATTTGGCGTGATCTACGTTGCTGCCGTGACATTCAGCGCCACGATCTGGCGGACAATGATCACGTCTCGGCAGGCCGACCAACAGCGAGACCAGCTGGAAAAGCTGCAAATACAGATCGATCAGACCGAGGAAAGCAATCTTGCCGCCCTTCTCCAAAAAGGCGCTGAATTCCTCTCGAATGCGAAAGACAATTCGAAGGTCTCTGCGGGAATCGCCAGTCTGGAAGCAGTGGCGGAAAGCGGAAACGAGCGCCTTGCAGTCACCGCTCTTAATCTTCTCGCGGATTTCATAGAGACAAATCTGCCGACACAGGGCCAAACATCCAATCTCAGGACTGCCATCTTGTCCCTCGCATCGATCAGCGACAGGACGGAACGCACCTCCACCAGGAACATAGTCCTGTCTCCACGAGGCACGGTCACGATCATCGACCCGGCAACTCTGGACTCCAGTCGGAGATTCAGCACCGAACCGGAGTGGCTGCCCATATCCGGTGTCAGAACCGTGACGTATCGCGGTGGCAAATTCGCGCGCAATTTTGATTGGGAGAGATTGAACCCGTTGGTGAGCTTCGATGAGGTCCTGTTCGAAAGTTGCCTCAACCTCGCTGTCGACGGCAACCAGCATACCAACTGCACCTTCAGCGAATGCTCCATCGCCTCCCTGCGCGGCAACGCTGCCGAATCCAATCGCTTCGAGTCGTGCTCCTTTTCGGGGTGCCGCATCACCGAAGACAACGACATCACCGCGCTCAGCGGATTCAACTACTTCCGCAGAGAGCAACCCCCTGTTCTCATGGCGGAAAACGGCAAAATACTCGAACAACCCGACTGGGCAGAGATGCTCAGGGTGATTGAAGCTTAGCCCCTCCATCAGTCCGACCTCGGCCGATTGTCGAACGAAAAGCCAGCCTGGCCGGACGCCGCATCGCTGTAGTCGGCAAACTCGCTATGCGCGTTGCCGATGCGGTTGCAGGCTACCTCGAAATAATCGGGGTCTCGTTCAATGCCGACAAAGCGGCGCCCGAGCTTGGCGCAGGCGACGCCGGTCGTGCCGGATCCCATGAAAGGGTCGAGGACCGGGCGCTTCGACGTAAGGAAACCAAGGCCCCACTCGGTAAGCTTCAGCGGCTTCTGCGTCGGATGCACCTTGACCGTGTTGCGGTGGGCCTGCGACCCTTCCAGGGTCAACACGCGGATGTTGGCGTCAAGCGACGTCCAGGCCAGTTCCGCCTCTGCAAAATCGCGCCCGCGCAGCGTCAGGCCCTTGTCCCAGATCAGGTAACAGCGGGTCGGCGGCAGGTCGAAATAGTTGCCACCCCAATATATCTGCTCGACGGACATCGCCTTGGCCAGGCGGAAGAATTCCGGCGGCGGCGGATTGTCATCCCATGTCTTGCCGGCCGCCTGAAACCGCTTTCTGTTCTGTCGGCCAACGCCTGTGCCGGCACCGATGCCATAGGGCGGGTCAGTGAACACGTCGAAGCCCCCCCCCAAATGCGGCATGACCTCGAGGCAATCTCCGAGATAGAGCGTGCAGTCGCCAATGCGTTCAACGCGCTTCCAGGGATGCTCTGCCATCAGAACAATCTCCCGGCTTCGGCGCGCTTGCGTTCCGCGAAGGCAATGACGCAGGCCGGACAGGCGTGCCGCCACTTCGCTTTTCCCCGCGGCCAGTCCGGCGATTTCGATGTCGGAAAGCCCCAGAACGCACGCCATCCTTCCGAACGCGACGCTGCAGACATGTCTCGCAAATGCCTGATATCGAACAGTTTCGGGTATCGGCGTCCGCATTCATCGCAATGCAGGCTTGCAACGCCTTCGCGCTTGAGGATCACGCCACCCTCCCGACGTCTGCCACTGCGTGGTCACCCCATTGCGCCGCCATGGCCGCCGCAATGCCGGGGAATGTTCGTGAGCGAATGCGCCAGCGTTCCGGGCCGGGAGGCGCCCGATGAACAACAGACCAAGCTTTGTGTTCTTCGGTCCCCGGTCTGGGCGGGATGAGCCGGTTCGTCGCGGTGAGCGCCGGCAGCCCCCGCAGGTAGAAACTCGTTGCCTTGAAGGCCTTTTCGCCGAACCACCATGGCTGGACCGTCTGTGCGGGCCGCTCATAGTTGACGATCCGTTCTTTGGCGTAGCGATGCATGACCGGGTTCTCGACAGCGATCCTGTCAATCGGCGCATTCCAGACGGCTGAAAACAATGCCGCCCCATCATCGAGCTCCCGCCACATGTCGTCGTTCGATCGTCCCGGCGGAGGCGTATGAAGCCAGCGAACGCCGGAATTGCAGAGGCGCGTACACGGCGGATGGGCGACCATCATCAGGTCCCATCCATCATCAAGAATTTCGCGCACATCGCAGCGGATATGCCGGTTCGAACCGTCCTCGGCCGGCAGAATGTCATTCGACCAAGCATCATACCCGCGCGCCAGAAAAGCGCGCCGAACGACGCCGGAGGTTTCGCAAGCGATCAGCACCCGCAACGGCCTCATGTCCGCGTCTCCCGAAGCCTGCCCAGGATGCCTGAAAGCGTCCGGGTTTCCCGTGAAACGAGTGCTGGAACATCTTGTTTTTTAACGGTAAAATACGATCTTGGATCGAGGTCGAATGCGTGACAAAGCGCCATCATGTTCGGCGGGGAGAGAGGCTGCTGATTGATTGCACGCGACAGAGAATTGATGGTCAGGAAGGGAAACACGCCGACGCACTGCCGATAGGACAGGCCACGAAGGCCCGCCTTCACGTCGGCGGAGAACAGCCCGTAATCGAAGTGCGGGCGCTCCTTCATTCCCCCACCTCCACACCCAGAGCCGCCCAGACGCTCGCGCGCGCCTCGTCGTCGGCTTCACCGGCAAGCGTCGAAGCATAGGCGTCGCGGGAGATACGCGCGTCGCGGCAGACGATCCTGGCAATCTGCTCACCGGCCTTTCGGCGATAAGCGGGCGGAATCGGCTTTCCGGGAGGAATGCGTTCACCGCGCCGCTCGAACGCCTCCACATGCATCCTCCCCGCCAGGGCGCCGATACGTGCGAGGACGAATTGCTGAAGGCCGATCGCGGACAGGTCTGGCGTCAACATGGATCACCCTCCCCGAACAACGGCACCGGCGCCGCCCTCCTTTGCGTGGGCGTCTGGACCCTTGCACGGCCGGCGGCCCGGTCCAGTTTCGATGCCGCGTCCCGCTCCCATTCGCAGCGCTGTACGGCGACCTCGAAATAGGCGCGGGCCTGCTCGAACAATTTGAAGCGGCGGCCCGTCCGCAAGGCGGCGACGCCGGTCGATCCGGATCCCGCGAAGGGATCGAGAACCATGTCTCCCGGCTGCGAAAACAGCGAAATCAGATCGGCAAGCAGGGCGATCGGCTTTTCGGTCGGATGCCGTCCGTCCCGGTCCGGCGGATTGCAGGGAAATTCGAACCAGTTGCGGCGACCGCCGCCATTCCAGCGCGCGACGCCCTTGCCGCACCAAACGGCGACAAAGGCCTCGACGCCCATGGCAGGCCCCTGCCCGTTGAATTGTGGCGCGCAGTCGGGCTTGGCCCAGAAACAGGCGCGCTTGTATTTTGCGCCGGCAGCCTCGAGCGCATCGCGCCATGGCGCGATGCCTTCCGGCGTGCAGAATATCAGTGCCCAGCCGGCCGTAACGCGAACGATTTCACGGGCCACCTCGGCCCGGATCGGCTCGATCGACGCGAAATCGAGCATCTGCATTTCGACATAACCGTCGCTGCGCAGCTTTCTGCCGCGCGCGCCAGCCTTCGCGTTGTGCATGTGGGATTCGTAAGGCGGATCGGCGAGCGTCAGGTCGACGCAGTTCGCCGGCATTTCGGCAAGCGGAACACGACAGTCGACATGCCAGACCTCGTCGAGGCCGACATGGACAATGTCTGTGTGATCTGACGCCTGCTCTTCGCGTGCCATGGATCTCTGCGGAAAAATGCGAAACGGAAATCTGGCGGCACGCAACACAAGCCCCGCCGGGGAAGGCCCGCCCGCTGCCGGGCGAGCCGTTATCGACTAGCGTTCAGGCGCGCCCTCGAAGACAGGCAGGGACGTTTTCTTGCCCGCCTCCTGCAGGTCGCGCTGAACCTGTTCACGCAGCCAGAATTCCCAGCGATAGAGCTGGTAGAACCAGTGGATCGACCCGCCGCCCAGCCGGTAGCGAAGCCGCGCCGGAATGCGCAGCGCTTCACCGTCGACAAAGGCCGGCACCGACACCATGAACACGCCGGGGATGTCGACCTTGTCGCCCTTGCCGTCCTTGTGTTCCGTGGTGAACTCGATCGTGCGCTCTCCGGTCGAAAGCCGCTCGCCGCGCTTGGCCTTGGCGCCAACGAACACTTCAAGCTCGCGCGACAGCATGATCAGCTCGGAAGGCGTGGCGAAGCGCTCCTTGAACAGCCGCTCGAACTCGCCCTTTTCCATTTCAGAGGGCGAGGCCAGTTCGGCCGCGTGGTCCTCGATGAAGGCCGCGAAATCGCCCTGCTCCATCGGCTTGCCGTCGCATTCGACCCAGGCCTTGAATTCCTCGGTCAGCGGGAAGGCATATTCGATCCTGTGCCCCAGCCATTTCGGGTCATGATCGAGACTGTGATAGTCGATGACGGCCGTCAGCTTCGGGTTCGGCCAGGCCGTTTCGCCGAAGATGACCGAGTCGTCATCCTTGTGGCGATCGATCAGCGCGCAGAAGGCGGAAAGCGTGTCGGCGCGGGCAATGCCCGTCCGGCGCTTCGGCATCTGCCGGTATTTCTCGACCTCGCCGGCAAGGGCAGTAAAGGTCTTGGAGTCGCGGTTGAAGGCGAGCGGTACCTGTTCGGGCAGGCCTTCGCCCAGACCCGTCAGCTTGACGATTTCGACATGCGGATCCGAGGCACGTTTGCCGAGATCCGCGATGTCCTTGACGGCGAGGCCGTCCGGAATGCTCTTGTCACTCATGGTTGGTTCCCTTTCGGTTGGCAGTCACGGATTCCCGCCGGCGGCTTGCCGCCAACCGGCGAGGCAGAAATTCAACGGCCTATTCGGCCGCGGTCACCCGGTCGGCGTATTTGCCTTCCGGCTCATCTCCGTCGACGCCGCGCGGCGAGGAGAACATGTTGATCTGGTTGGGGTGTTCGACCGACAGATGACCGTCATCGATCCAGAACGGCGTCTTTACGAACTTGGTCGTGTCGGGCAGCTTGGATTTCACGTCCGCCTTGATGTCGATGCGCCCGAGCTCGTATTCGAAGGTCACCTTGAGCGTGACCTCGGCCTTGCCCTTGTCCGCCGGCATTTCCTCCAGCGCATTCAGGCAATTCTCCATTTCTTCATCGAGCTTGCGGGACACTTCGCCCCGGCTCAAAAGCCCGATCATTTCGCGGAAGGTCCGCAGCAATCTGCTCATCTCCGTCTCCTTCTCTCCAGGTTTCATGCCGTCAGCGACGACGGTGTCTGCCGCCGAACGAAGCGCCGTAGAGCGCACGGAGGCGGTTTTCTTCGGCCTGCCGGGCCGCAGAGTCGGTGTTTGGCATCGGCGGACGCAGAAGATCGGCCATCGACGGCTCGAGCGGAGGCGACTCGCCGGCCTGACATTCAGGCGAAGCCGGCAAGCGCGACCGCGCGTCCGAGCCGATGCGAGGCCCCGCCGGAGCGCCTTCGGCGCGTGAGGCATGAGAACCAGCTTCGCGATCACGCTTGCGACGGCCTTCGCCAATGAAGAAATCGGCACGCCCGACCGTGATGCCGAACATGTCCGCGATGTCACCGATCGGCGTACCGAGATCGGCAAGCCGAGCGATCTGGCGCGCCTCCGCTGCAGAAATGGGCGTGGTCCGGAGCTGCCGGCCCGACTCATAGAGGTCGGTATGCGGTCCTTTCCGTCCTTCCACGGCATCGACGGTCGAAGCCAGACGATCCGCAATGTCCTCAAGCGATACCCCACGATGGTGGAGAGCCTGCGCTTCCGCGATTTCGGGAAGGGTCAGAGGTATCTGCTGTGCAGCGCTCATCATGCCCCCCCCTTGATCCTGGCGCCGGAGGGCGCATCCAGATCCTTTTCAATCCGCTTTGCGGTGCGTTCGAGCTCGTCGAAACGAGACGCCAGCTTGCGCGCTTCCTCGAGTTGTTTCGTCGCCCCCTTGAACAGGTTCTTCATGTCCGCGATCAGCGGAGCCGCCTTTTCGAGGAATTCGTCATAGTCGGGATTGGACGCGGCCGGACCGAACAGCGCTTCACGGACCTCGGCCACCCAGGCACGCGGCACGCCAAGGTCACGAGCGATTGCACCATCCGTCCAGGGCGGCGTATAGCCGCTGCGGTCGTCCAGATAGACCTCGTCAATCTTCGCGAAAACGATGCGGCGATCCTCGCGCGTCATCGTCCGCGGCTCGTCTGCCTGCGGCTTTTCCATATCGATCACCTTGAGGTTGCGCCGCCGCACCTTGGAGCAGGTGGGACAGCGGTCATGCTTGGCCGATTTTCCAACCAGCCAGCCGTGATTGCGGAAGTACTGGGCGGCCGCGACGGGGTTGAGCCGGGTCTTGCCGGTCTGCACCATCACCTGATGCGCCTTGCACGTCGCTTCGCCGCATTCGATGCGAAATCCGGAAAGCGCCTTTCCATCCCTGACGACCTTCTCGAACTGGAAGACGCGGTCGCTCATGACCTCCAAACCTCCCAATCCGCGCGGCCAGCGACGTAGAGATCACAGAGGCGCTCACGCCCCTCCACGGCGCGCTGCGCCAGTTCGTCCGGAAACACCGCCAGAAGAGAATTCTGGTCGAGGACGCGGAAATTTCGGCTTGGTTGCGCAGAACGCCAGCGCCTCGACATCGACCTGTCGGGCGGCACGGACACGGAGGGTGCGGCACTCATGAGCCTTCTCCCGGACCGGTCAGTTTCGCGGCAAGGCGGTTGAGCGCGGCGTTGGCTTCCTCGATCTCCCGGCGGATATCGGCCGCCTCGCGGCTATCGACGCCGCCATCGACGAGCGCGGTAGCGAGGGCCGATACGACATCTCCGGTCTCGCGGGCGATCGTCGCGATATCCTCGAGATCGGGCGCGGAGCCCGCAGCCTGAAGCGGAACCAGGCGATAACCGTTGAGGCGGGCCAAGGCGCCGACAACGATCGGCGCGCCTGCGTCGCGATCGAGGTCCAGCGCCACGTCGAGCGGCATGTGGCTGTCGTCGCGATTGGCGTTGGCGTAGTTCGACAGCGCAGGAGCGCCGACCCGTGTGGCATGGCAGAAACAATCGCCTCCTCCGACGCGCTTGAGCGCCAGCCGGACAGCAGCCTTCAGCGCGAGCCGGTCATGATCGCTGGACGCTCTCATGCTGGCTCCGCCGCAAGTTTTCCGGAATCTATTGCCGTGCTTGCGCAGGCCGGAACGTGCAAAGCTGCGCCAGGACAAAACGGCCGGCGGACCAGCGATGGAGAGGAAGGTCCGCCGGCCAGCGCGACACTGGTCCCATGTGTCGCGTATCGCGCGCCGCGGGAGGAGATGCGACGCGCAATCCGGTGAATGCTCACGACCCCATGACGGAGGCCACGCAATGAACGACTCGGAACGAAGCGGTGAGATATGGCTGAAACCATTCAGCGGCCCTCCCCGTTGTGGACCGCCGTTTCAAACTCGAGAATCTGACGTTGGCGCTCCATCGCAGGGAGGCCAATGCGTTGTGCCTCCTTGGCGATCAGACGCGACACCATGTCGTCAATCGAGAAGCCGTGATAAGAGGCAACGATCGGCAACAGCCACGCCGCTTCCGGTCCGACAGAAACCACACAGGACGTCTCGTCGGGAAATTCCGCGACGAGACCGCCAAAGGCGATCCTGGCAAAAGGCCGACCAGTCATTCGGCGGCCTCAATTTTCGGAGTGGGGCGTGTGATACCTGCCGGCCAGACGGCATTGGCCGGCCAGTTTTCGGACAGCCATTGCAGTTTTCGATCCAGCAGCCGCGATCCAATGTCACCGCCATCGGCAATCTCGTCGAGGCGCGTTCCGCGGCTGAAAAGCACTGTAGACAGCCGCGAGCGGCTGATCGGCGCAGCAGCGCAGAATTGATCGCAGACAGCAATGAGGTGGTCGGTTTGGCTCATGGCTGCGCACATTTGCGTACGTTTGTACGCATGTCAAGCTACAAACATACGCTAACGCCTGCACCGCTGCGCGTACAATAATACGCGCCATGACTGAGACGATGCACGACCGCCTCCGAAAACGGCTCAAGGCCGTAAACATGGTTCCGAACGAGGCCTCGCTCGCCGCCGGCCTCAGCCGCGGCTATCTGCAATCAGTTTTCAATAGGGAGAAAACTGGCGGCGGCGCCAATATCCGCGAACTGGCAAAACTTGCACCGGTACTGAAAACGACGGTGACTTATCTGATAAATGGCGAAGGTCCCGAAACAGCGTCCACACCTGCTTCGGAAGCCATTCCCGCACCCGTCTCACCACAGCCGCCGGTGCCACATGCGCCTTCACGTTATCTACCTGTTTACGGACTAGCGGCCGGGTCAGTGACCGGCATGCTGACCATGACGAACGACGCGATCGAGGAAGTCCCCTCGCCCGAGGTACTAGCGCGCGTGCGCGACGCCTACGCCGTCATCGTCACCGGATCGTCCATGGAACCCCGCTACACCGCCGGCGACTATGTCTTCGTGCATCCGCACAAGCCAATCCGCCAGGGCGACCATGTCATCATTCAGGAAGCGCGGGACGGCGGAACCGTGGTCTCGATCAAGCGCTTCGAACGGCTAACGGACACCCACCTCGTGACGGTGCAATACAATCCACCGGAAGAGGTCAAGTTCCCGCGAGACCAGATTACGGCTATGCACCGCGTCCTGACGTCGAACGAGGTCGCCGGGGTCTAGCGACCGAGCAATAAATTCGGCCGAAATACTGACACTGCAAACTCTGATACTTTGAGACGCGTACGCCCACTGCTATTCTTATCTGGGCGGCGACGGGGGAGTTCGGCCAATGGAAGATTTTTGGGACACCCTGGTTAGCATTCAGTATTCTGGCAATACTGGCGCTTTCCAGTCACAGGCCGTGGCAATGTATTTCGTGGCCTGGCCGGTCGTTCTCCTTGCCGCCCTGGCCATTGTGACGTTCGTGCAGCGCAGGCTGAGGATTCAGGCGGAGCTCCACCGTAACGGTTCACATATTCCGCAATTGGGTACCGCGCCACTTACGCGCTGGTTTCGAATAATTCGAGGCATCGCGATTACGATCGCCGCACTTGCTATACTCGTCATCTTATTCTTCTACTACCTCGAATACGCCCGGCCTTTGCCGCCTGAGATCGGACTAGCCCCAATCGAAGTTCGGGAGAATGACTTCAAGGCTGGACCTGATAATCCGGAAAAGCAGGCTCTTCGCGAATTGCGCTGGGGTGAACTCGCCTTTGACGACGATCTTGCGCTCAGTCCCGACCAGGCTCAGACAATGCAGGAGAACGCCGAAAACAAACGGGACAAGCTTATCGTCTTTATTCACGGATGGACCGGCGACCAGTCCACATTCGAACAATTTCCGACGCTCGTGCAAGCCGACCCGCTGATGCAGACCTATAGCACCTATCTCTTACACTATCCGACACTGATGGTGCGCAGAAATCTGCGAGTTCCGGATATCGCGACCGCCCTCCGAAACCTCCTCCTGCGCGACCTCGCGATCAATCAATACGAGAAAATCTACTTCGTCGCGCACAGCATGGGTGGCCTGATCGCCCGGCAGACTTTCATCTACAACCAGCTCGGTGAGAACAAATTACCTCTTCGCGGCATCGTTTCGCTGGGAAGTCCGTTTGCGGGTACACCGCTCGCGAGCTATCCGCGACTCCTCGGTCTCGGCGACGAACTGACCTCGGATATGTCACCGACCTCCACTTACATTCGAGATCTCCAGACCTTGTGGCTGGTCGCCGATGCCGGCCAATCAGCTATGTGGAAATTCTGCTTCGCCAGCGTTCTGGACAAGGTTGTGGCAGTAGAAAGCGCTGTCGCGGGCTGCGGCGCCTACAACGAAAAATTCGCGACGTTCGGCCATATCGACCTGGTGAAGCCGATCGACCTGGACGACGAGCGCTACAAGCGCGTGATTTCGACGATTTTGCTCGACGCCAAGTTCAACTGAACACGCGCAGAAAAAGACAAGGGTCTATAATCGGCGCCCTACATCACGATTCGCTGGCCGCCTGATCGGGCATCAGCGGCGAATTGCATTGTTGCTCGCGGATCCGCGCCTCCAGCGCCTGCTTCTCGCCCTTTCTCTGGGCAATCAGCCCTTCCTTGTCGCCGCCCGTGAGGCTGGACATCGGCACCCCGATCAAAAAGACGCCAACCGCATCTCCGGTTACCGCCTGCCGTTGATCGACCATCAGATTGTTCAGCACCGTATTGGTGTTGAGCAGCTGCGAATTCAGCTGGTCGCAGTCCAACCCGGCAAACGCATTGACCGGCGCCGGCGTCGGCGCGATCGCATCCGGATTCTTCGCACAGGCCGCCACCGCCAGCCCGCCAAACGCGCATACCAATAAAAGCGAAAGCCTCGCCCCGTTCCCCGCCATACAACCAATCCCCCTCGCCATTTCGCGTCATGGTCGCGAAATGTCTCTATCCGAGCAAGCGTACATTCGTACGCATGCACGCTTGACGCGTACATATGTACGCATTATCGTCCATTCCCGCCCCTACCACCCAAGCCGGGCCGGTGCAGTTCGTTTCGTGTAGCTCCGGCCGCCTCCAGCGAAAGAAGGCAACCGCCAACATGCGAGAGGATAGCTTCATGATCCGCTTCCGCGAGACCATCCGCGAGGCACGCGCGCCGGCCATCATCGGCCGGCCGTGCCAGGACAATGCGAACCGCAACCGGCAGTCGGTGCGCGCCCGCATGACCGACGTCATGCTCGAGATCGGCTTCGCCGGGCAGCCATGCGACCCGGACATGCTGCGTCTGCACAACTTCTCCGACGCCGAGATCGAGACCCACGGTCCCGCCGCGGCGGCGGATGCTCGCAAACGCGCCATCCGGAGGGTGGACGGGGCCCCCGCCAGCGGCTCGCCGCTTAAGGGCGGGGCAGCATCATGAGCTCCTCCCTTCTCGACGCTGTTCGAGACACCCGCCCGCCCAGCGCCGAAGTTGAACGGGAACTGGATATCCAGTTCGGGGCCGATGACTTCCCGCCGCCCCGCGTCGGGCTGGAAGCCGTGCTGGTCTTTGCCGCCATGGCCGCCGCCGGCGTTGCCGGCTTCGCGCTCGGCCTGATGCACGAGGGCTGCGTCATAGGAGTGTGCGGCTGATGGCGACGCTGGCCGACTTCGAACAGATTTGGGAGGCACTGGAGTCAAGCGCGCCGTTGCCGCGCAAATCGAGCGCCTTCGGCCAGCGCGCCACACCGGAGCGCTCCGCCATTCTCGCCCAACGCAAGCACCTGCTCGGCTTTCTGGAAAATATCGACGGCGACCTCAGCGTCGCCGAACTGCGCGAGGCGCTCGAAGACTATGAGTGACGTGCCGGGACTCCCGCCAGCGAGCGACGCTAACCTGCCCATCCTCGAGGAATTCGCCGACGCCTCATGCCATGGCGAGCGGGCCGACATGCTGCTGAAGATGCCGCTCTATCTGGTCGCCCGCGACTGCCTGGCGCTGACCAGAACCTGCGCCGCCACCGGCTTCGAGGGCGGTCTCCTCTATTGCGAGCTGGTCACGGCGGCGCTGCATTCGCGGCGCGGGCCGGATGGCGGCTTCCGGGGCGACATCGCCGACCAGGTCGCCACCGCCGGAGCGGCCCTGCAGGATCTCGCCAACCAGTGGCGGCCAGTGACCGACGAGGACGGCATCTGCCGAGCGCTCGAGGAATGTACCTGCGCGCCTACGCGCGCCGCCCGCGAAAAGTGTCCATCATGGAGGTTCACACGATGAGTTCTCGCATATACGTCGCATCATCTTGGCGTAACACCCACCAGCCCGGAATTGTCGCTGGACTGCGGGAAAACGGCCATGAGGTCTATGACTTCCGAAACCCGCCGAACGGCGTTCCCGGCTTTGCATGGTCCGAGATTGACCCGGACTGGCAGGCGTGGAGCGCAGCCCGCTATCGCGATCTGCTGACATCCGATCCGATCGCCGCGCGCGGGTTCATGAGCGACCTGCGGGGAATGCAGTGGGCCGACACTTGCCTCCTGGTCCTGCCTTGCGGCCGGAGCGCCCACCTCGAGGCCGGATGGTTCTGCGGTCAGGGGAAGCGATGCATCATCCTGACACGCGACGGTGAAGAGCCGGAATTGATGGCCCTCCTGGCGACCGACATTTGCGTCTCGTTCGCGGAGGTTCTGGAGGTGCTGGACGGGACTTCCCAGCGCCTTGGGAGCAACAGCCGATGAACCTCTGGCCGCTCGCCCTCCCCGCCTTCCTCGCCGCCTTCGTGGCCTATGCCTTTTTCCGCGCGATCCCGCCGAACGAGGATGGAGAAGATCGTGGCTGAACACACCAAGCCGGATGGCGAGGCGCTTAAAGTCGGAGGCCACTAGCAATGCCCCTCCTCACACCCTCCGAAGCCGCGCGGGAACTCGGCATCACGCCGAAGCACTTGCGCGAGCTGCCTATTCCGTTCGTTAATGTCGGCGCGGGCGAGCGCGTGACGCGCCGCTATCGGCCGGAGGCGCTGGCCGTGTTCATGGAGGAGCGAAGCGGATGTCCGTCTACCGACCGAAAAGAGCCGACGGAACGCGCGAGCCGGAGTACATCTATGACTTTCGATCCAAAGGTCGTCGATTTTCTGGCTCGACTGGACAGACAGATCGCCGGGAAGCCGAGAAATTCGAAAAGCGGCTCCGCGAAAAGCTCAAATCCGAAGAAGCCGACCGCAAGAAGCCGCTAACCTTTCGCCAGGCCGTCGCGCTCTACTGGTCCGAGGTCGGACAGTTTCACCGCAATGTGCAGGACACCGAACGCGCGCTGGCATGGCTGACGCGCGAGATCGGCGGCGCAACGCCCATCGCTTCAATCGGCAACCGCCGCGTCGCCGAGCTGGTCGCCAAACGAAGATCCGATCAAGTCGCGAACAAGACCGTGAACCTCCAGGTCATCGAACCGTTGCGCGGCATCCTGCGCCGGGCCGACGAGGTCTGGGAACAGAAGGTGCAGCGTATTGAATGGAAGCGCCATACCTTGCCGGTGAAACGCGAGCATGTGCGCGAGGCAACGGCCGAGGAGGAGCAGAAACTGCGCGCCGCCGTCCGGCCAGACTATCGCCATGTCATCGACTTCGCCTTCCTGACCGGCTGCCGCATGGCCGAGATCGTCGGGCTGATCTGGAAGGACGTCGATTTCTTCAACAAGGAGTTCACCGTCACCGGCAAGGGTGACAAGGCGCGCACGCTGCCGATGACGCGGCCGATCTTCGAGCTGCTCTGGGCAGCGAAGGACCACCATCCGACCGCCGTCTTTACCTTCGTCGCCGAGAAGACGCGCGACATCGGAGGCGAGCGTCGCGTGCGCGGCCGGCGCTATCCGGTCACCTATGACGGGTTGAAGACGGAGTGGCGGCGCGCCCGCGAGGATTCCGGCGTCGAGAATTTCCGCTTTCACGACATGCGCCACACCGCCGCCAGCCGCGTAGCCCGCGCCACCGGCGACCTGCGCATGGTCCGCGACCTGCTCGGCCACGAGGAGATCGCCACGACGATGCGCTATGCGCACCTGACAAAGAAGGATCTGCGAGCCGGTCTGGAGGCCGCCCACGCGCGCCATTATGCGGAAAACGCCATGGAAAACACCACGAATTCCGACGCCAAAGCCGCCAAGCTATTGATCAAAAACAAAAACCGCCGGTGAAAACCGACGGTCCCAAACCAGATGCGCTACCAGGCTGCGCTACGCTCCGACACACCGCGTTTCGGCGGAAACCGTCGCATACAACGGCCAACCGGCGACGGCAACCATTACTGTCGTCCACCAGCCGAAATTGTCGGATGCACGAACAGATCTCCTGGTTTCAGGCCGTACCGCTCGCTCAACCCGGCATTGATTTCAAGAACATAGCGCACCGCTTCCTTCGACGGAACGCCCTCGACCGAAAACGGCGTCGTGTCCGCCGCGATCGAACTCAATTCGCCGTCAGGCAGGATAAACAGCATGTCCAGAGGCCGCGGCGTATTTTGCATCCAGAAAGCCACGGGGCGTGTCTTTTCGAAGACGAACAGCATGGCGCGGTCATCGGGGAAAACATCGCGGAACATCAGTCCGCGCGACCGTTCCGTCGGGCTGTCGGCCACCTCGATATCGAAAGTGGCTATCACCTTGCCGTCACGTTCCACCGTCAGCGGCGTGTCGTCGACAGGCAGCAGCATCGGCGAACCGGTCGCCGCACCCTGCGCGTGAACAATTGCCGCTGGCGCTGCAACAAGCATTGCGCCCAGCATCAGGGCGCGAAGAATGAGGAGAAATCGTTTCATGACATCCGGTCCGTTCAACCGGCGCTATTCATCAATGCGGAGATGGCATTTGTGTGCCGAGATCGGGATAAATCTCCGCCGCCATGAGACCCTTGTCGCCATTGCCGAACCGGACGATGACCACCTGTCCGGCGCGCAATTCGGTCAGACCGAAGCGGCGCAGGGTTTCCATGTGGACGAAGATGTCCTCGGTGCCCTCGCCGCGCGTGACGAAGCCAAACCCCTTTGTGCGGTTGAACCACTTCACGATCACGCGCTCGAGCCCGCTCGTCGGCGTCACGTGCACATGGGTCTTCTGTTCGGACTCGCCCGGATGCACGGCGGTGGAATTGTCCATCGACACGACATGGAAGGCCTGAAGGCCCCGGTCGCCGACGCGCGCCTCGCAGACGATGCGCGCACCTTCGAGAGCAGTCTGATACCCGTCGCGACGCAGGCAGGTCACATGCAGCATCACGTCGCCTAGACCTTCCTGGTCCGGGACGATGAAGCCGAAACCCTTGGCGACGTCGAACCACTTGATGGCGCCGGAAATCTCGAAAACGTCCGGGCTTTCGGATTGTGCGGCGACACGTCCAAGGCTAGCTGCCGATGATCCTTTTTCCCCCATGAGTAGCGCTTTTGTCCCGATAACCGACACTGATTCTCTTTTTGGAGGATAGCATCGGCAGGTCCGATCACCACAAGGCAGAAACTTGGTTTTTCACACATCGTTACGTTTTTTCGGTTCCGTCCGCGCGAACCGGGCACTTCCTCCCCTTGCGCCGAGCGATACGGACACTACAAAACCGGACGGAAAACGGAGACAAACACAATGCGCTATCTGCACACCATGGTTCGCGTGCGCGACATCGACGAGTCGCTAGACTTCTATTGCAACAAGCTCGGCCTTGTCGAAGTGCGCCGCATCGAAAACGAGGGCGGACGGTTCACGCTGATCTTTCTCGCCGCGCCCGACGACAGGCAGGCGGCAGAAACCTCGGGAGCCCCGATGGTGGAACTGACCTACAATTGGGACCCGGAAGACTACGAGGGCGGGCGCAATTTCGGCCACCTCGCCTATGCCGTCGACAACATTTACGAGACTTGCGAGAAACTCGCCAAAAGCGGCGTCACGATCAACCGGCCGCCGCGCGATGGCCACATGGCCTTTGTCCGCTCGCCCGACGGCATCTCGATCGAGCTGCTGCAGAAGGGCGACGCGCTGGAGAAGGCAGAGCCCTGGGCATCGATGGAAAACACCGGATCCTGGTAGGTTTCGACCGGTTTTTCGCGACAAATCACGTTTTGGCCCGATTTGCCGTCTAGCGGCAGATGGCGGGCTAAGGCGTGCATTTGTAGAATCATGCGGTATTCGGGTAACCTTCCATTTACCGCGATGGTGGCTTACAAGCTACATCGCACGCGTTTTGGGGACACAAGGCGGGACATTGACCGGCAACACAGCTTACAGCCTTACCGGCAGGCGCCTTCGTTGGCTGGCCATTCTGGTTGCGGCCACGAGCCTGAGCGGGTGCATGGCATCGGCGCTCGACCCGTCCGCGATCAGCACGTCACAGGCCGGCCAGGGTTTCTCCTTCACAGACGAAGCGGCATTTTCGGGCATGGATGCCGAGGGTGCATTAGCGGCCACCCCGCCGGCAGCGCTTGGAGATGAAGAGTCCACGACGGTTGCGGCTTATGCCGGTGACGAGCCGCTGACGACGGGATCGACGACCGCCGTTCCGGCAACGGCCAACAACGAATTTCCCGCCGCGCCCGGCGGAAGCGACGACAATCTGGATGCCGCGACGGCGCGGATTTATTCCGCTGCCGGACCGCAGATCGACACGACACCTCGGCCACCGGTATCCGGCATAGCCAAGCGCACCGGCGCCCTCCTCTCGCTGTTTTCCAATCGCAACGGCAGCGCCCGCAAAGCGGTCGTGCCGCCCGCACCGGTTTCACAGAACGGCGCCACCGCCGAACTCTGGAGCGCTCCGGACAAGAAAGCCCGTCCGCTCATCGCGAGCGCCAGCGCCGGAGCATTGCCCGGCGTCGACCGTGACCGCGCGCTCGGCCTCAACAATTCTGCAGGCGCATCCGCCGACAAGAACGACAAGCCAATTCGCGTCGCATCGGCCGCCGGCCTCGCGCGGCTCGCTCCGAATGGCTTGCGTGTCCAGCACGACAAGGTGGATATCAGTTGCCTGAAGCCTGCCCTCGTCCGGGTGCTCAAGCAGGTAGAGGGCCATTACGGCCGCAGCGTCGTGGTTACTTCGGGCTTCCGTTCGCCTTCGCGCAACAAGAAAGCCAGCGGCGCGTCGAACTCGTTGCACATGTACTGTTCGGCCGCCGATATCCAGATCGAAGGCGTGAGCAAGACCGAGTTGGCGTCCTATCTTCGCGACATGCCGGGGCGCGGCGGCGTGGGCACCTATTGCCACACGCAATCCGTCCATATCGATATCGGCCCGAAGCGCGACTGGAACTGGCGCTGCCGTCGCCGCAAATAGCCGCAACTCCCTGATTTCCTGAATTTTTCCACACGTTCTCGCTTGGCTTGCGGTGCGGGAAAACCGTCATGAGCCACGCGAAATCAGACCTTCATCCGCTTGTGGCAAAAAATCATGAAAAGGCGCGGCAATCGGGCTTGCGGACCGCGAAGAATGTTTCTATAGACCCGTGACCTGATCCGCGCCCATCGTCTAGCGGTCTAGGACGCCGCCCTTTCACGGCGGAAACACGGGTTCGAGTCCCGTTGGGCGTGCCAGTTTTCTCAACAGATTTCTGAATTGGCTTTTTCGCTGTCCGGTCTTTGTTCGGTACCGGATAAAGCGCCCATATTCCTTCGGTTCGGATGTTTGTCAGCCGCGGCTCGAATCCGGGTTCGCCGGCCAAGCGCCCCTTGCGAAATTGCGTTTCCAATTTCGCCTTCAGACTGCTTCGAATTATCCGCGAATTAGCCGGTGCGCCTCCAAACTGAGACGACAACTCGGCCCCGAATCCGCTTTTGAATTTCGAAAAATCTCTGTTCCGGAATTCCAGAGTGACAGTTTGCAAAGACCCCATCGGCAAAGCATCGCCGAATCGCGATGCTCACATGGTCATTCATGTCGTGAAGAATAAGTGCTCTCAGCGCGTAGCGACGATGCTACGCTGGGCCTGCCAATCTGACAGCAGTGGATTCTGGCGGGGTCCCTTGGCGGTCTTTGCCGTCATTCGCCGTCAAGGCTTCCGCGCATGGAGCGAGTGGCGGCTCACGCCGAGCCGCTTCGAAACCTCCGCGACTGAATAGCGGCGCTCAGTTGTCTGCGCCACTGCATCGCGGCTCAAGCCGTCACTGAAATTGCCGATCCCCATCACGGCCTCCTTGCCTCAGAACAAGGGAAGAAGGCGTTCACTTCGACTTAAGACCCATCAGAGCCGCAATCAGATTGCGCAAGGTCTCCGATGTCCCCGCAGCGATCGTAGCACTGCGCGCGTCGCGATAATGGCGCTCCATGGCGTATTCTCGGCTCAGCCCGTAGGCGCCCATCAGCTGCACCCCTTCGGCCGCCACTTTCACGTAGGTTTCAGAGGCAAAAAGCTTGGCCTCCGATATCTCGCGCAGCGCGTTCGCCCCGGAGCCCGACAACCAGATCGCCCGTAACGTCAGCATCCTGGCGGCGTCGACCTGCGTTTGCATGTCCGCGATACGGTGGGCGATTGCCTGGAATGTGCCGATCGGCCGGCCGAACTGCACGCGTTCTTTCACATAGGCGGTGACGAGATCGACCACGCCTTGCGCTCCGCCGCAACTCGATGCCGCCGAAACCGCGCGTTCGTATTGCAGGCCCGACATCAGGCATTGCCAGCCATGTCCCTCGCCGCCGATCAGGTTTTCGGCGGGCACCAGCGCGTCGGTGAAGAAGACCTCGTAGGTACCGCTGCACCGGCGCCCGAGCATGTCGAGCTTGCGCAGCCTGACGCCCGGCGCCTTGCTGTCGATCAGGAAAAGCGAAACTCCCTCCCGGTGCGAAACCGTTCGGTCGGTTTTCAGATAGACGCTGAGCATAGCGTCCTTCAGGCCTGCTCCGGTGACCCAGAGCTTCTGTCCGTTAATGCGGTAGTGGTCGCCCTCGCGAACGGCGTGGGTGGTCATCGCTGTCGCGTCCGATCCCGCGCCGGGCTCGGAAATGCCGATCAGCATCTTCTGCTCCCCGCTCAGAATCTTCGGCAACCAGTGTTGTTTCTGCGCCTCGGTGCCGTTGCGCAGGATGTTCAGTCCGCAGAAAATCGCGCTCGAATAGGGCATGCAGAGATCGCTGCTGTGCTTCGAGATTTCCTCGACGAGCAGAGCCACGTCGGAAGCATCGCCGCCGAGCCCGCCATACTCTTCGGGAAAGGGCAACTGGATCAGACCCGCTTCGGCCCATTTACTGTAGAGCTCCTCGGGATAGCTGCGTTCCGCATCCCAATGTCCGATTTCCTCGGCGGACGCATGGCGCTGCATGATCGTGGCCACCGTCTCGACGAGCATCTTCTGTTCGTCGGAGATCGCAAAATCCATTATATTCTTTCCCTATTCCACGCGAACAAGCGCATCGAGAGCGCGCGTTCCCTCGCCCGCGCCATAGACCAGGAGCGGGTTGATCTCGACTTCGGCCACCCGCGGATATCGCGCGACGAAGTCTCCCAATCCGCAGACGGCTTGCGCGACCGCTTCCAGGTCACATACGGCACTGCCGCGATAGCCTTGCAGAAGCTGTGCGCCCTTCAACCGGTCTAGCGCTTCAATCACTTGCGCCTTCGTGCTGGTTGCCGGCAACAACTTCAGATCCTTGAACAGTTCCGTGTAAACGCCGCCGAGACCGACGAGAACGACCGGGCCCCATTGCGGGTCGTTACGCGCGCCAACGATGAGTTCGACGCCCTTTCTCGCCATTCTCTCGACAAGAACGCCCTCGACCGGAGCATCGGGTGCGTTACGCGCCAGATTGTCCATCATGCGTTGCCAGCCAGCGCGCAGCGCCGCCTCGTCGGCAAGTCCGAGAACCACCCCGCCGACATCGCTCTTGTGCGGCAGATGCGCGGAATGCACCTTGATGACGACGGGATAGCCGAGCGCCTCCGCGGCGAGGACGCCCTCGTCGGCGGTCTGCGCTATGCGAAACTCGGGAACGGGAAGGCCGGCGCCACGCAGCAATTCCTTCGACTCCGCCTCGGACAACATGCCCTGCCTGACGCCAAAATCCGGAGCGGGCGACGGCAGTGCGCGATCATCGCGCTGCGGCTCTGCAGCCAACAGCACCGAAATGGCGCGCACTGCCCGCTCGGGAGAACGGTAGAACGGAATGCCGAGTGACCTGAGTTCGGCAATGTAATCGCTGCCGATATCGGCATCGTCGCCGACCATCGAAAAGATAATTGGCTTCGATCGCTCGTGGCGGCGCAGGATATCGATGAGCGGGGGCATCTTGCGCTCCGCCATCGCCCGGCTCGTCAGGCTGATCGCAAGCATTGCCACGCCGACCCGCTCGTCGGCGCCGATCGCGTCGAGCGACTGGCGGTAGATATCGGGATTGGTCATCGCCTGCGCGGTCAGATCCAGCGGATTGGCTGGCTGTATGAAGCCCGGAGCCATGGCGGCCAACCGCTCGGCGACCACACCCTCGGGGGACGGCAACGGAACGCCCTGCTCCTCGCAATAGTCCAGTAGATGCGCACTGAGCGCACCGGACTCGCCGATCACGCTCAGGCCCGATCCGGACGGAAAACCGAAGCGCTGAACGAACTCGGTGACGTCGATAAGCTGTTCAAGCGTGTCGACGACGGTCACGCCCTTGCCGCGCGCCATCGCGCGCATGACCTCGTTGTCGCCTGCCATCGCGCCTGTATGGGTTTTCGCGGCTTCGCGGGCCGCGACGGACTTGCCCGGATGAAGAAGAATGATCGGCTTGCCGATCTCGCGCGCCCGGCCGGCGAGTTCGAGAAAACGCCGCGCGTCGCGCAACTGTTCGCCGATCATCGCAATCACGCGGGTGCTTGCGTCATCCAGCAGGAATTCGAGGAAGTCCTCGATCCCGTTGGCGGCCTCGTTTCCGGTCGATATCGCATAGCTGACAGCCAGGTTGCGGCCATGAAAGGCGCCGCGCACGACCACGGCCATCGCCCCGCTCTGCGAGACGATACCAATACCAGGCGCCGTGACCGGAACGAGGTCGGTCGCGCTGAAGGTGAGCGGAATGCCATCGACGAAATTCATCATGCCGAGGCAGTTCGGCCCCTCGACCGCCATATTCGCATCGCGGGCGATACTGCGGATCTCGTCCTGTGCGGCGCGCCCTTCCTCGCCCAGTTCCGCGAAGCCCGCGGAAAAAACGATGACGCCGCCGACCTTGCGCGCCGCGCAATCACGCACGGCCTGCAGCACGGCGGCAGCCGGAATCGCGAGCACGACACAATCGACGTTCTCGGGCAGCTCGGCCAATGACGGTACCGCCTTCCGTCCTTCGATTTCGGATGCCTTCGGATGAACGACGTGGACCGCACCAGCAAACTTTGCGCGTGCCAGATTGTCGAGAACGCTGTTCGCCAACGCCTTCCGGGTCGCCGACGCGCCAACGACCGCAACGGATCGCGGCCTGAGCAGCCGCTCGATTGGGGCTCGTCTATCCATGAGCTTTCTCCCTGAATCCGACCTCTGAGGGCAAATCACCCGACCGCCAAGCCCCGCTTAACCTGCGGGGCCCGGCCACCCGGATCACGAACGCGAATACGCGCCCAGGCCGGGTTTGTAGGTCTTGTCATCGAGGAACTGCTTGATGCCCTCGGTGCGGCCTTTCTCCGGATCCATAAAGGTCGTCTGGTCGCCCTTGGCCATCAGATATTCACCCGCTTCCTCCCACGACATCTCCTGGATGTAGCGATAGGACAGTTTGGTATTGCGCAGCACCAGCGGATTCTTGCCCAAAAGCACCTTGGCCAACTCTCTGGTCCGCTCCGTCAGCCGGTCGGCCGGAACGGCTTCGTTCACAAGCCCGAGTTCCGCAGCCTTGGCGCCTTTGAATGTCTCGCCGGTCATCATGTAGTAGAGCGCCTGACGGTCGTTCACCAGCGTCTGCACCGCTTTCGGCACCACCCCGCCCGGGATGATCCCCCAGTTGACCTCCGACAGGCCGAAAACCGCATCTTCGGACGCGATGGCGAGATCGCAGCAGATCAGCGGCGTGAACGCCCCGCCGAAACACCAGCCATTGACCATGGCGATGGTCGGCTTTCCGTACATCATCAGCCGCCGCCACTGCCAGTCGCGGTTCACGCGGTAGGCCCGCTTGCGATGAAGATCCGACATGCCGTCGGTTTCACGGAAGAACCCCTTCAAATCCATGCCAGCGGAGAAAGCTTCGCCCTCGCCGGTCAGGACAAAGACGCCGCAACGCTCGTCCAGCTCCAGCGCGTCCATGACCTCGTTCATCTCATAGCCGAGTTCCAGGCTCATCGCGTTGCGTTTTTCGGGCCGGTTCAGCCGGACCCACGCGATACCATCCTCGAATTCCACCGTGACGTTCTTGCCGCCCGGAACACCTTCCGCAGTCTTTGCCATGCGTCTCTCCCTATGGGTGATATAATCAGATATGCTGCTATTTTCTCAGTTTAGCTGATAATATGCATAATGCCGCGCCACCCTGCGTGTCAAGCGCGGCTGTGAAATTCGAACGAACGTACGGAATGCGGCGTTTCTTATTGGAATAGAACGATTATTTCCAATGGAACGGCTTTCCAATCCATCCCGATGTGCGATGGGATCAATCTCCATTCCATCTATTTTTACGATGCGCTCTGCCTCCTAATCTCTCGCAACCGTGCGAGCCGATGGTTTGCCGATACATGCAAGGAGACAGGACAGACATGAAAATTGCGCGATTTGACGGAGGCAGGATCGGAATTGTCACCGAGGCCGGGATTACCGACGTGACCGACTTGGCCGGCGTAGAGTCCGGAGAATGGCCGCCGGTTGGACCGCTTCGCATGATTGCGGAATTCGATCGCCTGCGCGGCCCCCTCGAGGAGGCCGTCGCGAGCCGCCCGGCCAAGTCACTGGACGAGGTCAGGCTCGAGACACCGGTCCCCTGGCCCAACAAGCTGATCGCCTATCCGGTCAATTATCACGATCACGCCCGCGAGATGACCTCAACCGGGCTCGCCAATATTCAGGGTTTCTTCCTGAAGGCAAATTCCTCGATCATCGGTCCGGCCGATGCCATCGAAACGCCCAACATCGATGGGCGCGAATTCCACCACGAATGCGAGATCGGCCTGGTCATCGGCAAGGAATGCCGCGGTATTCCGGTCGAGGAAGCGATGGATCACGTCTTCGGCTTCGCCTGCCTGATGGACATCACCGTTCGCGGCAAGGAGGAGCGCGTAATGCGCAAGTCCTACGACACGTTCACGCCGATCGGCCCGTGGATTGTGACCCGCGACGAGATCGCCGATCCGTCCGACATCGAGATGCGGCTGTGGGTGAACGATGAATTGCGCCAGCACGCCAACAGCCGCGACCTGATCGTTGACATGCCGAACATGGTGGCGATCGCCGCTTCCGCCATGACGCTGTATCCCGGCGACATCATCGCCACCGGTACGCCCGCAGGCGTCGGGCCGATCAATCCCGGCGACACGGTGACCATCGATGTGGCCGGTGTCGGTCGGATGTCCCTGCCCGTGATCGCAGGCAGGTACGGCGCGAACGTGGTTTTCGACAAGCCTTATGAATTCAAGCGCGGCGCCTGAGCTCAAACAATACGGAGAGACACGATGAACACGACCGAGAAAATCAACGCCGCCAAGGGACTGGATGACCTCTACCCTGTCTTCAACGAGGCCCGATACACCGCCGGCTGGCACAAGAAGCGCCGCTCGCTGTGGAAAGAGCCTGCAACGGAGTTCACGCCACGGCACTGGTCCTATGCCGAAGCCTATGCGGCGCTGGAGAAGGCCAGCCAGTGGATCGACACCGAGCTGGCCGAACGCCGCAACCTGCTGATGTTCAATCCGGTGGGCGACAACGACTACGACACGGTCCGGACGCTGGTGAGCGCCTACCAGATGATCAAGCCCAACGAACATGCCCGCGCTCACCGCCACACGCCGAATGCGCTCCGCCTGGTGCTGGATGCCGGCCCCGGCCTCTTTACCGTCGTCAACGGCGTGAAAATTCCGATGATCCCCGGCGACGTGCTGCTTACGCCCGGCGGCTGCTGGCACAGCCATTACAACGAAGGCGCCGATACCGCCTGCTGGATCGACTTCCTCGACGTGCCGCTGGTGCATCGGCTTGAGCCGATGTTCTACGAAGAGCATCCCGACGTTTATCAAACGGTCGCAGAAGAGCCCGTGGCCCATCCCTACTGGTTCAAGCGCGCAGATATCGACGCCGCCCTGGACGAGGCGGCCCCGGACGAGAACGGCGTGTGCCGCCACCTGCTCGCTTCGGCCGAACACATGCTGACCATGGATCTGACCTGCATCCGCATGCCGGCCGGCGCACGGATCGGGCCACAGCGCGACACCGCCAGCCGGATCTTCGCGGTCACCAAGGGGGCCGGCACTTTCGCCAGTGGCGACCAGAGCTTCGCTTTCAAGCGTGGCGACGTCTTCGCGGCGCCCGGCTGGGCGCGCCACGAGATTACGGCCGCCGAAGATTGCGACCTTTTCGAAGTCAACGACCGGCCGGCGCTCGACAAGCTCGGCTTCTACATCCGCGAAGCCTGGGAGGGCTGAATGAACAGCAAGACGAAAGTCATCATCGCCGGCGGCGGAATCGGCGGCACCGCTGCCGCTCTTTCGCTTCTCAATCGGGGATTCGACGTCGAGGTCTACGAACAGGCGCCCGAGCTCGGAGAGGTCGGAGCCGGCGTGCAAATCAGCCCCAACGGCAATCGCGCGCTCGACCATCTCGGCGTCTTCAACGATCTGGCCCGGTTGTCGTCGGATGCCGACGACAAGGTAATCCGGCTGTGGGATGCCGGCACGACCTGGGAAATGTTCGACCTCGGCACCGAGGCGCTGCACCGGTACGGCTACCCCTATCTAACCGTCTACCGGCCCGACCTGCTGCAGGTTCTGATTGATGCGGTGCGCCGCAAGAAACCCGACGCGATCCACCTCGACAAAAAATGTGTCGGATTCACCCAGGATGCGGAATCGGTAACGCTGAACTTCGCTGACGGGAGCAGCGCCAGTGGCGACATCCTGATCGGCGCCGACGGCGTTCATTCCGTCATTCGCAACGGCCTCTTCGGCAGCGAGCCGGCGAAGTTCTCGGGCATGCTGGCCTGGCGCGGCGTTATCCCGCTCGACCGGTTGCCTGAAGAGATGAGCCGGCCACGCGCCACTGTCTGGGTCGGCCCGAACGGCCATGTGGTGCACTATCCCCTTCGCGGCGGCAAGCTGATGAACGTGGTCGCCACCGCAGAGCGCGATGACTGGCAGGTCGAATCCTGGACTACGGAAGGATCGAAAGAAGAATTCCGCAACGACTTCGCCGGATGGCATCCGGATGTTCAGAAGCTGATCGAGGCGGCGCCTTCCCAATTCAAATGGGCCCTGATGGTCAGGCCGCCGCTCCAGACCTGGGCCGAAGGCCGCGTGGCCCTGTTGGGCGACGCCTGTCATCCGACCCTGCCGCTGCTCGCCCAAGGCGCGGTCATGGCGGTGGAGGATTCGGTGATCCTCGGCCGATGCCTGGAACAATACGCCGATGATCCCGTGAAGGCATTGAGCCAGTACGAGAAGACCCGGAGTCCGATCGCCAACCGCAAGGTACAAGGCGCAAACGACAACATCCGGCGTTTCCACAATGCCGCATTCAAGACAAGCGAAACGGCGAAGCAATTCATCGACAGCGAATGGAGCCGTGAAGCGATCATCGCGCGCTACGACTGGATATTTCGCGACGACGTCACCACGACGGAAATCTGAATCTGCCGGCGGGTACGAAGGATCAGGAGGGTTTCGAAACCAGAAACCTTCCCTTCCAGTATCCGCCGTCCATCAGCGCATGCAGCTGTTCAAGCACAAGATTCCGTACCACCCTCACCGCCCGGTTGGCATCGTGATGCCTTGCCTCTCCAAGCGCCAGCGTCCAGGTCAGCCGCGGCGTGGTTTCGAACACTTCGAGCGTCCCGTCCGCCAGTTCCTCATACACTCCGGCATAGCTGAAAAGCGTGCACCCCAGCCCGGCCGCGACCATCGCCTTCGTGGCACGGATGCCGTCCACCTCGAACGCCAGGTCGAGCTTCAGCCGCCGCTCGATCGCCTTGCGCTCGATCAGGCTGCGAATGCTGTGACTCTTGGTCGGCAGGATGAGCGGGATTTTCGGCAGGTCAGAAAACCTTACAGGCGCCCCTTCCTTCAGAATCGGAAACGCCTCGCGCATTCTTTGGGAAGCGATGAGGTAGATCGGTTCCCGTACAAGCGGCGTGACGCGAATGTCGGAGCGCTCTTCCGGCTCGTAGAGCAAGGCGATATCGACCTCGCCCGATACCACCCATTTGTGGATCGCGCCGCTGAATCCCTCCCACATGCGCAACCTTACCTGCGGGTAGCGTTCGCTCAATGCCTTGGCGATCAGCGGAGCGAGGACCTGAGCGGTCGTCGGCGGCAATGCCAGCGTCACCTCGCCGCGAGGTTCGTCAGAGTGCTCGAACATCTCCGTTCTAACCGCATCGATCTCGGCAAAGATGCGCGACGAGCGTTCCTGCAGCAGCACCCCGTGCTCGGTCAGCCGAACGCCGCGTCCGTCGCGCCGAACCAGTTCAGTGCCGAGATCGGATTCCAGCCGCGCCACGCGGCGGCTCAATGCAGATTGCGCGACCCTGTGTTCGGTCGAAGCTCGGGAAAACCCGCCCGCTTCGGCCACCCAGACAAATGCTCTGAGGTCTTCGATGTTCATGGTCGGAGCCCGTTTCCCGGTCGTTGATCGGATTTGCAGACAAAGGAAAGAAGGAAGAGTTTCATGTCAAATGACTACCCGGCACCCGGCCTGTTCATTGCCGGCGAATGGATTCGTTCCGGTCGGCCAGAGGCGCTCCCGGTTCTCAATCCGGCGACCGAGGAGCAGATCGGGTTGCTGCCCGTCGCGACGACCGACGACCTTTCGCGCGCCGTTGCCTCGACCCGACGCGGCTTTGAGGCGTGGTCGCGCGTTTCGGGCTTCGACAGGGGGCAAGTCCTGAGAAAAGCGGCCGCGCTGATGCGCGAGCGCGCGGAATCGATCGCGCGCGCCATGACGCTGGAGCACGGCAAGCCGCTGACGGAAGCCCGGCAGGAGGCCAATGCCGCAGCCGACATCATCGAATGGTTCGCCGAGGAAGCCCGCCGCACCTATGGACGACAAATTCCCGCGCGTCTCCCCGGCGTTATGCAGGTCGTGTTCAAGCAGCCGATCGGCCCGGTCGCGGCTTTCTCGCCATGGAACTTCCCGATCAACCAGGCGACCCGCAAGATCGCCGCGGCAGTCGCCGCCGGCTGTTCCATCATACTGAAGGGACCGGAAGAAACACCGGCAAGCTGCTGCGGGCTTGTCGCCGCCTTCATCGACGCCGGGTTGCCGCCGGATGTGGTCAACCTCGTGTTCGGCCACCCCGCCGAGATCTCGGAATATCTGATCGCCCACCCGGTAATCCGCAAGATTTCGTTCACCGGCTCCACCGCCGTGGGGCGCCGGTTGTCGGAAATCGCGGGCCGCCACCTGAAACGCACGACAATGGAACTCGGCGGCCACGCCCCGGTGCTGATCTTCGCCGATGCCGATCTCGAACGCGCCGTGCAGGTTCTCGTCGCGGCGAAGTATCGCAATGCGGGGCAGATCTGCATTTCCCCGACCCGCTTCCTCGTCGCGGCAGAGGTGATGGAGGAATTCACAGCACGCTTCGTCGCGGGGGTGAAGGCGCTGAAGGTCGGGGACGGGCTGGACGAGGGAACGCAAGTCGGACCGCTTGCCCATGACCGCCGCGTGACGGCGCTCGAAGCGCTGGTTGCGGATGCTGCGCAGAAGGGTGCGCGTGTCGAGTGCGGCGGCAACCGGCTCGGCAATCGCGGTTTTTTCTTCGCGCCGACCGTCCTGAGCGGTGTAACGCCCGCCATGCGGATCATGAACGAGGAGCCTTTCGGTCCGGTCGCGCTGCTCGCGTCCTTCAATACGGAGGAAGAGGCGCTGGCGGAGGCGAACCGACTGGATGTCGGCCTCGGCGCCTATGCCTTCACGCGATCGTCGCGCAACGCCTCGCGGGCGATCAACGGCATCGAGAGCGGCATGGTATCGGTCAACCACCAGGGCCTCGTCTTCCCCGAACTGCCATTCGGTGGGATCGGCGATTCCGGGGACGGCAAGGAAGGCGGCACCGAAGCGATGGAGCCCTATCTGATCACGCGGTTCTATACGCATCTGACGGAATGACCCGAATCCGCGCGCAGGACCTCAAGGTCCCGGCCGCTCCATCAAGGATTTCGCCACGCGGCGGAAGGCTTCCAGGTCTTCCGCCGGAGCGTCCCGGAACAGCTGTCGCTCATAGGCGTCGATGAGCGTGTCGCAACGCGCCAGCCGCTCCCGCCCTTTCTCGCTGAGGACCGCGACCAGCGCCTTCTTGTTCTCCCAGCCCGCGGCGCGCTCTATCAGACCCGCGGCTTCCAGGTCGCGCACGGTCTTGTGCATCGATTGCGGCTTGACCCGGTAGCGGCGCGCGAGCTGCGCCGACGACAGCCCGTCACTGCCTCTGATGAGGCTGAGGACCGTGTACTGGACCGAGGTGATCTCCTCCTTTGCCAACTCGGCATCCATCTGCTCGCGGACCAGATAGTAGAGACGGGCGATCAGATACACCGTGCGCGATTTTTCCGTCATGTTTTCCCGATATCCTGCCATTCGATCTGCTCTAGCATTCGCCATCCGGCGCAAGCCGGCCTGCATCGCCAGCCTTCCCTCGCCAATCTAATCCTAAGATAGATAATTTCGCAAAAACTATGCCGTTTTGCGATAGGCACTATCTCCGGCGCATCTGTTTTTCCGAAGGGAACGTTAAGGTAACAGTTTCATGTCGATCGGGAGGGCGCCAGGGTTTTCATACCCGCGAGAGGTTTGCGCCGCCGGGTCTCCGACCTTTAGCAAGATTACCGAACCCAGGGAGGAATATGAGAATGTCCATTTCAAAACTGCGCGCCATCGCGCTCGGAGCTGTCGCCGCGCTGGCGGCAACGGTGGCGTTCGCCGAGGACTATCCGTCGCACCCGATCACTCTCGTCGTGCCGTTCCAGGCCGGCGGACCGACGGATGCCGCTGGGCGCCTGATCGGCGACGCGATCTCGAGCCGGATCGGCCAGCCGGTCGTGGTGCAGAACGTCGCCGGGGCGGGCTCGACCATCGGCGCGGCGCGCGTCGCAGAGGCGGAGCCGGACGGCTACACGCTGCTTATGGCGACCTCCACCGCGATGGTCGTCGCGCCGCATATCTACAACAATCTCGGCTTCGACGGATATCGCTCCTTCGACCCGATTGGTCTCGTCACCCAGGCGCCATTCGTCCTGCTGGTGAGTACCGACTCCGACTACGAGACGCTTGGCGATCTGATGGACTACGGCCGGGCCAATCCGGACGCGTTGAACTATGCCACGCCCGGCGTCGGCACCGTCCAGCATCTCGCCATGGAAATGCTCATTGCCAAGGCCGACGTGAAAGCGGTGCACATCCCCTTCAAGGGCACCTCCGCCGCACGCACCGCCTTTCTTGGCGGAGAAGTCGACTACATGATCGAGACGCCAAACGCCGCTGTGCCGCTGATCGAATCCGGAAAGGCGCGCGCGCTTGCAGTGCTCAGTGCCGACCGGGTCGACAGCCTGGGAGACTTGCCGACGGCGAAGGAACAGGGTCTCGATGTTGAGGCACGGTCATGGTTCGCGGTCATGGCGCCGAAGGGCACGCCCGAAGACCGGATCGATACGTTGCGCGGTCTGCTCGACGAGGCTCTTGCCGATGAAGAAGTCGATGCAAAGATGAAAGCTTCTGGTTTCGTGCCGTCGCCGACGCCGACTGCCGAATTCGAATCGATGCTCGAAACCGAGTACAACAACTTCAAAACAGTTGTGGAATCGGCCGGCATCACGCTGCAATAACGTCATAGCGCCCACCGCGTGGACAAACGGGGCCATGGTCAGACCATAGCCCCGTCGTCTATCCGCTTCGCATGCCGACACCGCCGCGTTGCAGATCCGCGGCGGGGGGATGGTAACTGAAAGGCGTCGGGATGAAACGCATACTTGAAACAGACGTGCTCGGCGGAATAGTCCTGATCGCGGTCGCCGTCCTTGCAGCCATTGCTCTTCAGGATCTTCCGATTGGAACGGCAAGGCGGATGGGCCCGGCTTTCTTTCCGCTGGCGATGTGCGTCATCGTGGGACTTTTCGGCATCGGTCAACTCGCCATGGCGCTGACCCGCCGGGGTAGCGCGGTCTCGTTCTCCGCGCGCAAGGCCGGGACGATCCTCGCCGGGCTGGCCGTCTTTGCCTTATTGATCGGCAGGCTCGGCCTTGTCCCGGCCATGGTCGCCCTGGTTCTGACCGTATCCTTCGCAGACAAGACGACCAAACCATCGCAGATGCTGCTGTTGTCGATGGCGCTCAGTGCGGTCTCAATCGCGCTCTTTCGGTACGGCCTCGGTCTGCAGCTTTCTCTTTTCAAATGGGACCTGTGATGGACCTGCTGCAAAATTTTGCACTCGGCCTCAGCGTCGCGCTGGATCCGGTCAATCTGCTGTACTGTCTCATCGGTGTATTCGCCGGCATGTTCGTCGGCGTGATACCGGGTATCGGTCCGATGACCGCAATCTCCGTGCTGTTTCCCCTCACCTTCTACCTGCCGCCAACGACTGCGATGATCATGCTGGCAGGGATTTGGTACGGCACGACCTATGGCGGCAGTGTCGCCTCTATCCTTCTGAACATACCGGGCACGGCCTCCAACGCCGTCACCTGCCTCGACGGCCATCCGATGGCGAAATCCGGCAGGGCTAGCGTGGCGCTGCTGTTCACCGCCGTTTCGTCCTTTGTCGGCGGGACGCTGGGCACGTTGCTGTTGATGTTCTTCGCGCCCTTCATCGCCGATGTGGCACTCAGTTTTGGCTCAGCGGAGTATTTCGCGCTGATGCTCCTCGGAATCGTCGCGGCCTCGACGATTTCGGAAGGTTCGGCCAGCAAGGGACTGGCCGCGGTGGCGCTCGGCATCCTCATCGGCTGCGTCGGGCTCGATATATACACGGGCGCGCCAAGGCTCACCTTCGGCCGGCTCGAACTCGCCGAGGGTGTCGGCCTGATCCCCTTCGCCATGGGCGTGTTCGGCGTCGCCGAAGTCATCGCCAGCATCGGCAATGTCCGCGAAGCGCGCCTCAACAGCAGTACGGTGGGCTTCCGACACATGAAACCGACACGGGACGAGATGCGGCGCTCCTGGAAGCCGATGCTTCGCGGTTCCGGTATCGGCGCGTTTTTCGGCACCTTGCCGGGTACCGGTCCGATCGTGGCTGCCTTCATGGCCTACGCGATCGAGAAGCGTGTCTCCAAGACGCCAGAGCGGTTCGGCAAGGGAGCAGTCGAAGGGCTGGCCGCGCCGGAGGCCTCGAACAACTCAGCCGATATGACAGCATTCATTCCGACGCTTGCCCTGGGCATTCCCGGCAGCCCGACCATGGCACTGATGCTGGGCGCGCTGATCATCCACGGCATCACGCCCGGCCCAAGCCTGATGACGGACGAGCCGGAAGTCGTCTGGGCGCTCGTGCTGAGTTTCTGGGTCGGCAATCTGATCCTGCTGGTGATGAACATTCCGTTGATCGGGCTTTGGGTGCGCATGCTGACCATCCCGTATCGCTGGCTTTTTCCGACCATTCTGGCATTCATCTGCCTGGGAACCTATGCGGTGAACACCAGCAGCTTCGACGTCTGGCTCGTGCTCGTTTTCGGGCTTATCGGCTACGGAATGCGCCAACTGGGTTTCCCCATTGCGCCGATGCTGCTTGGATTCGTGCTGGGCCCGATGATGGAAGAACAGTTCAGACGCGCCATGCTGCTTTCGCGTGGCGACCTCATGGTCTTCGCAGAGCGCCCGATCAGCGCCACCGTGCTGGCGATAACGGCGGCAATCCTCGCCTGGAGTGTCTGGAGCGCCCTGAAACGTTCGAAGCCGCTGGCAGATGAGCAACCTGAGTAGTGGCGCGCTGGTTCGGATAAATCTCGCAACCTCGAAACAGCCGAACATCCTTGCCGCCGCATCAAGACCCTCGGCGAGCAGACGCAGACGGCCGACCCGTTGGACGAGATTGAAGAGTAATCGCAAGGTCCGGTTTGACCGGGGTGTCTTTGCCTATTCGGGTAGCTCGTCCGCCCATTCGAGCACGTAGTCGAGCAAAGCGGCATGGGTGTCGACGATCACCTCTGCACCGGCATGTAGCAGCGTTTCGGCTGCCCTGTCGCGCATTGCCTCGAAATGCGAGCCGCCTGTGAACCCTGCGACCTGCATTCCGGCCGCCAATGCACCGCGCGTGCCGTGCGGCGCGTCTTCGACCACAAGGCAATCCGACGCCGCAACACCGATCTGCTCGGCCGTGTAAATGAAAATATCGGGCGCGGGCTTGCCGCGCGCGACCAGTTCGGCGCTAAAAGCGCGGCCGTCGAAGCGCTCGGTCAGTCCGGTACATTCCAGCCCGACATTGAGCCGTTCGACCGCGCCCCCCGTTGCGATCGCGTAGGGTATGCCCGCCTCATCCAGCCCGGAAAGCGTGACGGCCGCGCCGGGAACGAGTTGCAGTTCCTTGCGGTAACGGCCGTATAATCGCTCATGCCAATCGGCCCGGAAGCTGTCGGGACAAGGTCGCCCCGTCCGCTCCGTTATGAACGCCATGTGATCGGCGACGGAACTGCCGAGAAACCGCGCCCTCGTCTCGGCAAGGTCGATCTCGACGCCGTAGGCGCCGATGCAGTTCCGCAATTCCTCGAGCGCGATATTCTCGCTGTCGATCAGAACGCCGTCGAAATCGAAGATAACGAGACGCTTCATGGTGTCGGTCATCATGCTACCGTCGCCTGCTGACGCTCGGATTTGGCTCATTCGGCCGGTTCCTATTCGCCGTAAGGCAGCCAGATGTTCTTGACCTGCGTGGCCCGGCGCAGATACTCGCGCCCCTGCCCGATCTTCGCATCGCGCCAGTCGCGCGCGATACCCTTGTCGGTCCAAGTCGCCTTCAGGTTTCCGATCGACGCCTTTTCGACCATCTCGCTTCCATCCGCCGTGCCGCAATACCATACCGCATCGACGCCATCATGCTTGGCGAGCGTGCCGGCAAGGGCGTCTCGTTCGCCGGTGACGATGTTGAATACGCCGCCCGGCACGTCCGACGTGTCGATCACCTGGTAGAGATTGGTCGCGAGCAGCGGATGGCGCTGCGACGGCACCACCACAACGCGGTTGCCCATCGCGAGGGCCGGCAGGGTCAGGGACACGAGCGACAACAACGGCATCTCGTCCGGACAGGCGATCCCCATCACGCCCCAGGGTTCGTTCATCGCGATCGTCACATGTCGCGACTGCGTGGCATGCACCGCTCCGTCAAATTTGTCGGCATAGGCCGCGTACCAGAAGATGCGCCGAATGGACCGTTCCGTCTCGTCGGCCGCCGCCTTGGCGGAGACGCCTGTCGAGAGGCTCAGGAGGTTCGAGAATTCGGCTCTCCGCGCATCCAGGTTCTCGCCGAGATAGTAGAGGATCTGCGCGCGGTTATGACCCGTGGACGCACCCCAGCCAGCGGCCTTGGACGCGGCTTCGACGGCGTTTCGGATATCCTTGCGATTGCCGAGCCCGGCCTGGCCGATCACGGCGCCGTTCTTTCCGGTCACGGCATAGGAATATCCGCTGTCGGGACGCGCCTGCTTGCCGCCCACATAGAGTTTCGGCGTGCGGTCGATCCCGTCGATGGCGACCACCTGTGCGTCCGCCGCAGTATGGCCCGACGGCTCGAACCGCTCATCGGTGCGTTTCTTTCCGCCGGCTTCCCAGTCGGCCTTGAGATATTCGTAGAGCCCTTCCCGGCCGCCCTCGCGACCGAACCCGCTTTCGCGGTAACCGCCGAACCCGGCAGCCGCGTCGAAAACGTTCGTCTCGTTGATCCAGACGATGCCCGCCTTGATCCGCGCGGCGACGTCAACGGCGAGATTGATGTTCTCCGTCCAGACAGACGCCGCCAGGCCGTACCGCGTATTGTTGGCGATCTCGACCGCCTCGTCCGGGGTCCGGAACGTCATCGTCACGGCCACCGGGCCGAAGATTTCCTCCTGGCTGACCGTCGAGGCCGGTTCGCTGCCGGTGAAGAAACCGGGCCGACAGAAGCTGCCCTTTTCCGGAATAGCGCCCTCATATTGCCAGAGCGTCGCACCCTCGGTCTCGCCAGTCTCGACCAGCGCACGAATCCGGTCGCTCTGCTCATGCGAGACCACCGCGCCGACATCCATCGTCTTGTCCAGCGGATCGCCAACGCGCAACGTGTTCATGCGCGTCTTGAGCTTGTCGAAGAAGAGTTCGGCAACGCCCTCCTGAACCAGGACGCGGGAGCCCGCGCAGCAGACTTCACCCTGGTTGAACCAGATCGCGTCGACCACGCCCTCGACCGCGGCGTCCAGATCGGAGTCCGCGAAGACGATGAACGGTGACTTGCCGCCCAGTTCCAGCGAGAGCTTCTTGCCGCTGCCCGCCGTCTGCTCCCGGATGATGCGCCCCACATCGGTGGATCCGGTGAAGGCGATCTTCGCGATTCCCGGATGCTTGCAGATTGCTGAGCCCGTCGCGCCATCGCCCTGCACGATGTTCACGACGCCATCCGGCAAGCCGATCTCGCGGCAGATTTCCGCGAAGGCGATCGCCGTGAGCGGCGTCTGCTCCGCTGGCTTCAGAACGACCGTGTTCCCGGCGGCCAGCGCCGGCGCGATCTTCCATGCGAGCATCAGAAGCGGAAAATTCCACGGAATGATCTGGCCGCACACGCCGACCGGCTCGTATCCCTCGTAATCGGTTTCCAACAGCTCGGCCCAGCCGGCATGGTGGTAGAAGTGCCGCGCGACCAGCGGGATATCGATATCGCGCGTCTCGCGGATGGTCTTGCCGTTGTCCATCGTTTCCAGCACAGCGAGGAACCGACTGTGTTTCTGGATATGGCGCGCGATGGCGTAGAGATAGCGGGCGCGGGCATGGCCGCCGAGGCCGGACCACGCGGGGAACGCCGCCGTCGCGGCCTTGACCGCCGCATCGACATCGGATGCGCTTCCAAGCGCAACGCGGGCCAGTTCCTCGTCCGAAGCGGGATTGGTCACCGCGAAGGTCGCATCCTTCTTCGCGGTGGTGAACTTGCCGCCGATAAAGTGGCCAAAACCCGTTTTCGGCATTGCCGCCAGCCACTTGGCCGCCTCGTCGCGGGACTCGGGTGCGGGACCGTAATCCATGGATTTCAAAATGTCCTTGATCTGCTGAGTCATGTTCTAACCTCAGGCCATCGCGTGGCGGTTCAGGCTCGAATAGCGGCCTGTCAGATAATGTTCGAGCTGGCGTTCGATATCGGCGAGAAGCGAACTCGCGCCGATCCTGAACAGGTCCGGCTGCATCCAGCGGACGCCGAGTTCCTCCTTCATCAGGATCAGCCAAAGCATGGCGTCCTTCGCTGTCTTGAGCCCGCCGGCGGGCTTGAAGCCGACCGTCTGGCCGGACAGCCGGCCATAGTCGCGCAAGGCCCGAAGCATGATGAGGCTGACGGGCAGCGTGGCGTTCACGCTTTCCTTTCCGGTCGAGGTCTTGATGAAGTCCGCGCCGGCCTGCATCGCGATCATCGAGGCCTTGTAAACGTTGCGCAGCGTCTGAAGATCGCCAGTGGCGAGAATGGCCTTGAGATGCGCATGGCCGCACGCTTCCCGCATGGCGGAAACCTCGTCATACATCGCCTGCCAGTCGCCCGTCAGGATGTGTTCGCGCGTGATGACAATGTCGATCTCGTCCGCGCCATGTTCGACTGCGTAGCGGATCTCGGCGAGTTTCTGGGGCAACGGCGTCAGACCGGCGGGGAAACCCGTCGCAACGGAGGCGACCGGAACGCCCGATCCGCGCAGCGCCTTGACCGCATGGCCGACCATGGTCGGGTAGACGCAGACCGCACCCGTCGTGATCCGCTCGTCTTCGAGACCCAGTCCCTTGACGATATCGGCGCGCAGCGGATTGCGGGCCTTGGCGCACAGCCTGGCTACCCGTCCGGCGGTATCGTCGCCGGCCAGCGTCGTCAGGTCGATGCAGGTGATCGCCCTGACCAGCCATGCGGCCTGGAATTCCTTCTTCACCGTGCGCCGCCCGCCAAGCGACGCCGCACGGCGGTTCGCAGCCGAGGTATTCACGGCGATGGATTCGAACCATTCGGGCGTCAGAGGCGTGCCGGCGTTCATATGCGCGTTGGACTTGGCCAATGCGGCCGCGGAACTGAGGTCTGTCATGAACGACCCTTTCGGATATCGAGGAACCGGTTGAGCAGGATGGCGGCGATGATGATGATCCCGGTGACCGTCATCTGATAGAACGACCCCAGTCCGAGCAGATTGAAGATGTTGCGCAGGACCTGCAGGAGCATCACCGCAAAGAGTGTCCCGACAACGCTGCCGCGTCCGCCGAAAAGGCTCGTTCCGCCGAGAACGACGGCGGCGATCGCATCCAGTTCGAGGCCTTGCGCCGCGGTCGGCTGGCCAATTCTCAGCCGCGAGGTCAGGAGGATGCCCGCAAGCGCCGACATCAGTCCCGAGATGCCGAAGACGGCGATGATGATCCGGCGTGTGGGCAGGCCCGCAAGCCGCGCCGCTTCCGGGTTGCCGCCCGTCGCGTAAACATACTCACCCAGAACGGTGTATCGCAGGACCAGCGTGGCAACGACGCAGAGCAGGATGAAAATCAGCCCCATCGAGGACATGTTGAAACCGGGGAGCAGCGGGATCATCGTCGAACTGATCGCGGAAAAGCCGGACGGCAGGCCGCTGACGGGAACGCCATCGGTCAGGAGATAGGTCAGGCCTCGAAACGACACGAGACCGGCGAGCGTGACGATGAAGCTCGGGACCGCCGCAAGCGCGGTAATCGCCCCCATCGACATGCCGAAGGACGCGCCGACGACGAGGGTCACGAGGACCGACAGGGTCGGATCGACGCCCGCCGCAAGAAGCACCGCTACGAGCATGCCGCAAAACGCGACCACGCTGCCGACGGACAGGTCGATATTGCCGGTCAGGATCACGAAGGTCATGCCGACAGCAACGACACCCACGACGGCGGCCTGCTGGAACAGGTTGGAAATGTTCGTGAACGTCAGGAAGTTGTCGGACAGGAGCGATGCGATCACGACGACGAACAGGAATATGACGACGAAGTTGTATTGAATGATCGTGTCGACGATCCGCGCCCCGAGCGAAGGCCCCTGGTGCTTCCCCGTATCGCTGGTTGTGTCAGTCATGATGCTCTCCCAAAATCTGGGCCTTCAGAATTGTGTCCTGATCCGTAACGGCAGGATCGAAATGGCGGATGTTTCGGCCTTCGTGGAAGACCCAGATCCGGTCGCAATGCGCATACAGTTCATCGAGTTCGCTGCTGGCGACGATCACGGCGGCGCCGTCTTCGGCCAGCTTGGAGACGAGGTCGTACAGATCGGCCTTGGCGCCGACATCGAGCCCGCGGCTCGGTTCGTCGAGCAACAGCAGCCGCGATCCGCGTATCACCCATTTCGCCAGGACGATCTTCTGCTGATTGCCGCCGGAAAGCTGCATGGTCTTCTGTTCCGGATGGCCGTATTTGGTCGAGAGCTGCGCGAGCACCGGCACGGTCTGCCGCTTGCGTTCCGCGTGGCGCGCGGCCCACGTCCCTTTCAGCATTGGCAGCGTTGCATTCGTATAAATCGGGGCGTCGAGAATGAGGCCCTCGGTCTTCCGGTTCTCGGGAACGAGACCGACACCGCGTGAAATGGCCTGCGCCGGATTGCTCGGGTGAAAACTTTCGCCGTCAAATTCCACCTGGCCGGTGAATCCGCGCACGCCATAGAGCGAGCGCAGGAAACTGGTGCGCCCGGAGCCATTCAGCCCGGTCAGCCCGGATATCTCGCCCCAGCGAACCTCGTATCCCGATATGTCGAGCCCCTCGTCTCCCTTCAGGCGATCGACCTTCAGTGCAACGCGATCCGACAGAGGCGGTCTCTCATGCCGCTCCAGCAGGGAGCGGTTGCTGCCAACCACCGCTTCGACAAGAGTCTGGTCGTCCGTGCCCTCGACATCGAATGTGTCGATCGTCGCGCCGCCGCGCAGGACCGTCACCCGGTCGCCGATCTCGCGAAGTTCGCCCAGCCTGTGGCTCACATAGATGATCGCGACGCCCTGTGCCGTTAGTTCCCGGATCACTTCGAATACGCGTTCCAGTTCGGCTTCGTTCAACGCCGCCGACGGCTCGTCCATGATGATGACCTTGGCCTGCTTGGTCAGCGAACGGGCAATGGCCGTCAGTTGCTGGTTGGCGACCGAGAGCGTTTCCACGCGCCTGTCGGGCGAAAATCCCGCACCGACACGCCGCAGCGCATCGATCGCTCCCGCACGACGCTTCGCCTTGTCCAGCACACCGAGCCGGGACGGCGCCTGGCCCAGATAGAGGTTCTGTTCGACCGTCAATTGCGGAACCAGATCGAGTTCCTGGTAGATCATCGAGATTCCGTGCTCGGACGCTTCCGAGGGAGATCCGATCTGCACAGTGTTGCCGTCGATAGCGATCGTGCCGCTCGTCGGACGAATGGCGCCGGCGATAATCTTGAGAAGCGTGGACTTTCCGGCCCCGTTCGCACCGAGAATGCAGTGGACCTCGCCGCGCCGCACGTTCAGATCCGCCTTTTCGAGCGCGATCACGTTGGGCGGGAACGTCTTGGCCACACCGCTAACATTCATCACGTCGGTCATGTTCTGTCGCCCTCCGGCGCATTGTCGATCGCGTGGCGAGCCGTCGCCTCGTCGGTAATCAGGACCGATACGTATCCGGCCTTCAGGGCCGCCAGCGCGATATCGTGCTTTTCCTCGCCGGAGACGATGCCGACAGCGCGTTCGGTCTGCCGCAACGTTTCCAGCGGCAACCCGACCGTGCGGTCATCGAGCGCCTGGTCCACCGTGTTGCCATCGGCGTCGATAAATCGTCCGAGGACGTCGCCGACCGCGCCGCGTTCCTGCAACCTGTCGATGTCGTCCTCGGTCAGATAGCCGGAGCTGAGAAGGACCGACCGGTGCGAAATTCCGCCCATGCCGAAACAGATGATCCCGGCTTTCTCCGCAAGGCTGAGGACACGTTCGACCATGGGATCGGCCTCGAGGGCTTCACGCGTGCTCTTCTTTCCGACGATCGCCGGAACGGGCAGCAACGTCGCGCTTCCACCGGCAGTCTGCGCGAATGTCTCCGCCACGGCGCTGGTGCGCGTGGAGGTCAAACGGAGCGCGGTCGAGCCGTTGACGAGGATGACATGCAGGCCCGGATTCCATTTTTCGGGCAGACAGCGCGCAACCGCCGACATGGTTCGTCCCCAGGACAAGCCCATCAGGTCCGGTTTCGGGTTTATCGACGCGATATATGTCGCGGCCGCTTGCGCGACGGATTCCATCAGAAGCGCCGCATCGGCGATCTCGCCCATCGGCACCACGATGGCGTCGCGCAGATTGTAGATTTCCTGGAGTTTCACCTCCAGTGCCGCACGCCTGTTCGTGCGCGGCGTGATTTCGATGCGTACGATCCCGCCCTGCTTGGCTTCGGACAGGAGGCGCCCCACCTGCCACCGGGTCAGGCCCAGTTCACGCGCGATATCCTGCTGCGTGCGGTCCAGATCGTAATACATCTTGGCGACCTGAACCATCAGGTGTTCGCGCTGTTCGTCCGAGGGCAACCGGACAGAAGGGGTGCGTGCGGTATCGCTCATGGCATCGCCTCCGCCTGCTGCCGCTTAGCAAGGGTGTGCAGCAGCGGCCTCAGGGCTTCCGTCGCATCCTGATAAAGCGACAGAGTGTCCTGATACCAGCGGCTGCGCTCCTCGATCGGTTGCATCTCCTTGGTCGCGACTCCTATTCCCGCCGAGGCTGCTGCGAGATCCGGCCACATGCCAAGCGCTGTCGCTGAACAAACCGCCGCGCCGACCAGCGACAAGTTCTCTTCGGTCGCCACCGCGACCGGACGTCCAATCGCGTCAACCGTCGCCTGAAGCCAGGCCGCGTTGCGGCAGATTCCGCCCGCCATGACGAAACGCTCGATCTCGACACCGCGCTGGCCAAGCACCGAGAGGACATTCGCCGTTCCGAGCGCAATCGAGTCGACCGCCGCCGCATAGATGTCGGCACGCGAATGACCAAGGGACAGGCCCATGATCGCGCCGCGCAGGTCCGGGTCCCTGTAGGGCGTCCGGTTTCCCATCCAGTAGTCGAGCGCCAGCAGACCGTTCGCCCGCGCAGGCCGCGCCACGACTTCGCCGATCAATGCCTGATGCTGGCTGGCATCCATGCCGAAAATGTCGTTGCTCAGCCATGACAGGATCGAGCCGGACGACACCTGCCCCGCCTCTACCAGCCAGTCGCCGTCGGTCAGAGCATTCGGATACGGCCCCCAGAAGCCGCTCACGTCGCCCGCGCCAGCCAACTGGGTCAGATGCACGGTGGATGTCCCGCCGATGACCAGAACCCCGCCGGGGCGAACGGTATTCGCGCTCAAAATGCCGATATGTGCGTCGATACCGCCCTGTGCGACGACGGGCGTGTTCTCGATCCCCATCTCGGCAAGCAGCGGGCCCGCCGCATCCCCAATCACACCGCCGACCGGAACGATCCGTTGTGGCAGCTTGTCGGCGAGGTCACCGATCCCCAGCTCTTCATAGATCTCCGGAACGAAAACCTCGTTCAGCGAATCGTAGTTCCATTTGCACGCCGCGTTCATGCGCGACCCAACCCACTGACCGGTCAGATGGAAATTGATGAAATCCAGCGCCTCGCAGATCACGTCCGATTGGGCGTAGACATCCGGCTGGCGGCGCGCCGTCCACATCGCCTTGGGAACGAGCCATTCGACCGCGTCTTCGCCGCCGCAATAGGCCATGACCGGGTGATCGACCTTGGCGGTGGCGGCTGCTTCTTCCGATGCGCGGCAATCCATCCAGAGGATCGCGGGCCGGACGGGCTCGCCGTCACGCGTGCAAAAGGCAACTGTCGAGGCGGTTGTCGCCACGCAGATCGCGTCGATGCGCTTCGTTCCGGCAGAGGAAACCGCCTGTCGTCCGGCGGCCACCATGGAGGTCAGCCATTGCCGGCTATCCTGTTCGGCCCAGCCGGTATGCGGGAAGACCGTGTCGTAATTCGCCTCGGCGGTCGACACCATGGCGCGCGTATCGGTGCAGTATACGCCGGCACGAACGCCGCCGGTGCCGAAGTCGAAGCTCAATAATTTGGCCATTGAGGCACCTCCCCTGCACTGGCGTTGTTCTTATTGTCGTCGCGGTCGCCGGGTTGCAAGCATGTGCGCCCGTCAGGGGCGGAACATGATCTTGCTGTAATGCAGAGACTTGTCCGTCTTCAACCGCTCGAAGAAACCGGGCAGATCCTCCAGCGGCAGTTCATGGCTGATCATGAATTCCCATTCGAGCGCGCCGGATGCGAGCTTGTCGAGCGTAACGGACCATTGCGGTCCGGGGAACGGCGCGCCAAAGGAATTCCAGGCGCCATGCAGCGAAACTTCCTGACGCAGAAAATGCTGGAATGTCGCATTCTTGAGCTCGACTTCGCCGACCGGGATGCCGATGAACACGGCATGGCCACCGGGCGCCGCGAGGCGGATCGCCGGGTTGATCGAGCTGGGATGGCCGGCCGCCTCGACGATCAGGTTGCACAGCGGTAATTCGGACAGGTCGTCGCTGCCGAGCGCTGTATGCGTCGCGCCGGCCCGGCGCGCCATCTCGAGTTTCTCCGGCGAGACATCGATCGCGACAACTTCGCTCGCGCCCATGAGCTTCAGCCACTGTATGGCAAAAAGGCCGATCGGTCCGCATCCGACCACGCCGCCGATATCGCCCGCCGTCACGCCACCGCCTTTCCAGATCGCATGCAACGCGATGGAAGCAGGATCCGTCATGGCGATGGCGCGGGGATCGAGGTCTTGGGAGGCCTTGATGAGGTTCGATACGGGTACGCTGACATATTCGGCATAGGCACCATCGCGGCGCGAACCGAAATAGTCGTAGTTCCTGCAACGGGAAAACTGGCCGCGCTGGCACTGGTCGCATTCGTAGCAGGGAAGCATCGGCGGGATCGCGACGAGTTCGTCCTTCTCGAAGCCCGACACATCGGGCGAGAGCGAAACGATGCGACCGCAAAATTCATGCCCGCATATCAGCGGCATCTTGTGAGCGCCCTTGATCAGCATGCGCGGGAAATCGGATCCGCAGACGCCGACGGCCTCGACTTTGACAATCACATGACCGTTCTTGGGCTCGGGATCGGGCACGTTCTCGAGACGGATGTCTCCGGGCGCATAGAGGACAGCAGCACGCATCGCGGGCACACTCCTTGAATTTCGCGGGGTTTCCGCCGCGCAGTCATGCACGCTGGGCGGTTGGGTCGAGGGCGGAACGACTTCGCTCCGCCCTCCCGGTATGGATTACTCGAAATTGATTTCCGGCCGGTATTCGGCAAAGAGGCCGTCACGGGGGAAGTCTTCGACATTGTCCTTGGTCACGGCCTTGGAGCCCGCATCGACGAATTCCGGCACGTCCGATCCGGCGATCGCTTCACGCGCCACCTGGATCGTCACATCACCGAGATACTGCGGATCGTTCAGCGCGGTCGCCACGTAGTTGCCACCGGTCGCCATCACTTCCAGAGCTTCGGACAGGCCGTCCACGCCGGCGACGAGAACGTCGTCACGGCCGCTTTCCTGGAGAACCTGCAGAGCACCGAGGGCCATGTCGTCATTGTGTGCGTAGACGACCTGGACATCGGGGTTGGCCTGCAGCAGGTCCTGCATGGCGACAACGGCGTTCGCGCGGATGTATTCGGCGTAAGGGCCTGCAACGATCTCGTGGCCCGAGCCTTCCATGGCGGCATGGAAGCCATCGCGACGATCCATCATGACCGCGCCACCGGCATCGCCCTGGATTTCGATGATCTTGGCGCCTTCGACGCCGTCTGCGGCAAGGCGAGCCTTGACCGCTTCGCCGACCATCGATCCCATCGCGACGTTGTCACGACCGATATGCGCGACGACGATGCCTTCGCGAACGCTGCGGTCGACCGTGATGACCGGAATGCCGGCTGCATCGGCTGCTTCCAGCGACGGAACCACGGCGTCCGGATTGACCGGGTTGATGATGATTGCATCCACGCCCTGCGTGATCAGGTCCTGGATATCGTTGTTCTGTTTGCTCACGTCACCGTTGGCATCGAGGAAGATGAGCGTGTCGCCACCTGCCTCTGCGGCCGCCTCGGCGCCGTTCTTCAACTGCACATAGAACGGGGACTGAAGCGTAACCTGGCTGAAGCCGATTTTCAGGCCATCGGCCATCGCGGACGTCATGCCGGCACCGGCGACGAGCATCGCAGCCGATGCTGCGGTTGCGAACAGTTTCATTGCATTGCGACGAGTCTTCATAAAGATCCTCCCTGGGAGATACGGTCTCCGGTTTCTTCGACTTGCCTCCGACAAATCAACAAATGAGCAATTTTTGCACATCTGCTGATTGATGGAAGCAAGACGAAATCCCGTTGTCAATACGGGTTGGCCGCATTCCGGGAGGCCTCTTTCACGATTTCATTTAATCTCTATATTTCAGATATTTAACGGAATTCTTTCAACGCGAACTTCACCGCCGAAAAAATCAAGTCGAAAATTTCCGAGAAAAATTCCCGGACAGGACTGCCGCGCAAATGTGCACTCTCGGGTGAATAATGCGCCGATGAACGAGCGGCAGCACGCCGCCGATTCTCAGGCTAAGCACTCGTAAGAAGGCTTCTCAGCCCGACCGCGCTGACAGCATCCAGTTGATCATGTCGCGCCAGTCGGTCATGCGGATTGGCGTGCCATGGCCGCCGGTTTCGAACCGCACCATGCGCACGGGATAGCCCTGCGTTCCGCGCAAGGTGCGGTAGAAGGCTTCGACGCCCTGCACGGGAATGACGGAATCCGAACCGCCATGCGCGATGAAGACCGGCACGCGGTTGCGATAAGCGGCCGAGCCGACAAAGGCGTCGCTGCCGAAGGAGCCGAGCAGCGCAATGCCCGCCAGGCGCATCGCGACCTGATCGACATGCGCCAGCGAGTGGCAGACCGCACCACCCGCCGAGCCGCAGGCCAGGACAACCCGCGCGCCCGGCACCTGCCGGAACACCGCTTCCAGCAAAAGCCGGATTCGCGCGGCCGCCATGTCGCCGAGATCGCCGCCATCCGGCGTGATGTAGATCCCGCTGTTGCGCACCATCAGGTTCTTGATGCGGTTGAAATTGCCACCGAATGAGAAGTCGTTGACGCCCTGGCTGCGGTCGCCGCCGCGCCCGTGGACATAGACTGTCACGAGGCGCGTATTGACGGGATTGCCGACGACGAAGAACCGGATCTCGCCAGCCGCCGTCTGCAGCGCCTGCTCGGATTGGTACTTCTTCGGCGCAAGGTCCACGTAGCGCCGGTTGACGCGTCGTTCGGGCACCTGGTCGCGCTTGTTGATATCGCGCAATTCGCGGTAGTCGACCGTGATATACGCCCCGCCGTCACGGCTCTCCAATGTGCCCGGATAGGCGAAAAGGCGATCCTTGAAGGGCTTCAGCTCAAACGCCCCGGCGGGAGCCGTAGCCAACGCGGCGAAGGCGACGATGAAGAGAGCGGCCGACAAGAGACGCGCCGTCGGTTTCCTCACGCCAGGTAGAATCATCGTCCGCCTCCATTTCATGGCGCGAACCCTAGAACCGTTCCGCAAAGCGTTTCAATTGCCGGAAACGGCAGTCCGCGCACGCGCCCTCGCCATGTCCTCCGGCGTGTCGAGGTCAAGCGCGCCGTCCGGCCCGGTTTCCACCGCCACCATCGTTTCGTTATTGGCCGCGAGCAGGCTGCGCACGCCCCGGTCGCCCTTCAGTGCATCGATCGTGTCCGCGATGCGCGCCGGGAGCCAGACGGGATGCGCGGGCCGGCCTTCATGCACCGCCTGCACCACCTTCTCCGCATCGTCCGCAGCCGCGCCAAGCACGGCGTCGAGAGCCTCGACGGGAAGAAAAGGCATATCGCCGAGCAGGACAAGGACGCCCGACGCCCCCTCACCCATGGCGCATCTGAACCCCTCCCGGATCGAGCCGGACAGGCCTTCCGCAAAGCCGGCATTGTGGACGAAGCGGCAGTCGAGGCCGGCAAGCGCGTCGCGCACCCTGTTCGCCTCGTGTCCCGTCACGACATAAAGCGGTCGCGGCGCGCTCGCCAACGCCCGCTCGGCACTGCGCCGGATGACCGGCACACCCGGCTCGATTTCTTCCAGCAGCTTGTTGCGCGTGCCCATGCGCCGCGACAGCCCGGCGGCGAGCAGAACGGAGGCGGCGTTTTCCGGACGTCTTCGTTCCACCGTCATTTATCTGATTCGGGCGCCTGGCGTTCACGCGGATGCGGACGGATCGGGATTTCCGTCAGCAGGCCGCCGACGCCCATCGAAACGATATCGTCGCCCTTCACCGCGATGCCGGCACACAGCCGCCGCATGACCCAGTCGAACCCGTTTTCCTTTGGGCTGCGCGCGCAACCCGGCGCACCGATTACCGGCTTTCCGCCAATCTCGCCCAGCACGAGCAGGTTACCGGGGTCGACCGGCATGCCGACATGCAGGATAGCGCCGCCCGCCTGCTCGATCGCCTTTGGCACCACGTCGCGCGGGTCGGTCACGGCGGACGCGCCGAACACCAGCACGATATCGTTTTCCGCGATCTGCGCGGCGATTTCCTCGGCGAGCGGTGCGACGGCGTGGTCGGTGCGGCTTTCATCCGTCATCACGGCGTGCATGCTTTCCAGGCGCGCATTCGTTATCCGCCACGTCTTGTCCAGCATGGAAGACTTCGTTCCCTTCACACGCGTCTGGATCATCGCGACCTTCAAACCCCGGCGGAACGGATGGACACGGATCGTGTCGGGCGCCGTCACCTCGGCTGCGGCCTTCTCGACCAGAGCGCCATCGACGGCGAAAGGAATAATCTTCACGGTCGCGATCATCTGGCCCTCGCGGACCGGCGAATGGTTCGGCAAGGTGGCCAGCGTGATCGCCGGATCGACGGTATTCAGCGCATCGATGCGCCCGGGCGCGACAACGAGAACACCATCCGCCGCCGCGTGAAAGTTCACGCGCCCGGTGCCGACATCCTCGCGTCGGAATCCCTCCAGCGCGAAGACATCCGCGATATGTCCGGCCGCCGCGTCCTCTGTCATGTCGCCGGCTTCGGGGATCGCGACGGTGATTTCGCCGATGCCGGCTTCACCGATCGCCACAAGGCTTTCCGGCGTCAGCACATGCCCCTTGCGCAATTTCCTGCGCGGCGCGATCTGGATGGAATGAGCGAGCGTCGCGCCAACCAGATCGTCGGCGTCGTCGAGCGGGCGGGTTCCGAACCACATGGCTCAGGCGGCCGCCTTGCCTGACACGATTTCGCGCTTGCGGAACGCCTCGATCACCTGGGCGAGCACCGCCACCGCGATCTCCGCCGGGCTGGACGCGCCGATATCGAGCCCGATCGGGGCCGCAATGGTGTCGATCGCCGCCTGTGGCACGCCTTCCGCCAGAAGGCGCTCGACCCGTTTTCCATGCGTCTTGCGGCTGCCGAGCGCACCGACATAGAAGCATTTCGCCTCCAGCGCGGCCTTTAGCGGATAGTCGTCGATCTTGGGATCGTGCGTGACGGCGCACAGCGCGCAATAGGGATCGAGCGGGCGCAGCTTCAGCACATCCTCCGGCCAATCGTCGTCGAGGCGCACGCCCTCGAACCGTTCCGGCGTGGCGAAAGCGGTGCGCGGATCGATGATCTCCATGTCGTAGCCGGCAAGCGCCGCCATCGGGGCCATCGCCTGGCTGATATGGACCGCGCCGATCACGACCAGGCGGGGCGGCGGCAAGTGGACATTGATGAAGAAATCGCGCCCATCGACCGTCACGACGCCGGACTTGCCGGTCTGAAAAGTCCTCGCGAGTGCATCTCCAAGCTCCCCGGCGACGGGATCGCCTTCCTTGACGACACGATCCCGGCCATCGCCAAGATCCGTCACCAGGGCAATCGCTTCGCGCGCGGCGCGGGCGGCATTCAGTTTCTTCAGCGAAAGCGGATCCATGGCGGTCTACCCGATACGCTCGACATAAACGCGAATGCGCCCGCCGCAGGACAGGCCAACACGCCAGGCCGTCTCGTCGGCAACGCCGAATTCGAGCATTTTCGGCTCGCCCGTCTCGATCACATCGAGCGCATCGGCGATAACCGCGCCCTCGACGCAGCCGCCCGACACCGAGCCCTCGAAATTCGAGTCCGCGTCGATCACCAAATGGCTACCGACCGGGCGCGGCGCGGACCCCCATGTCTCGACAACGGTGGCGACGGCGACAGGGCGTCCCTCGCCCATCCAGGCTTCCGCCACCTTCAGCGGATCGTCATGAAACTGTTCGCTCATTTGCTGTCCTCCCACCCCGTCATGCCGCGCGGTCCAGTTCGCGCATCCATTGCATGGGCGATTTCATGCGTGGATTGGACGACGTTCCCGCGCCGAGCGCAAGACACAGATCCGAGATCGAATTCAGCGAATGCACCGGGCGGAACTCGTCGACATGGGGCAGCATGGCCCGCACGCCCTTTGCCTTGGCCTGGAACCCCTCGAAACGCAGCAGCGGGTTCAGCCAGATCAGCCGGCGGCAGGACTTCTGCAGCCGTTCGGTCTCGTGCTGCAGTCCCTCGGTGTCATCGCGCTCCAGACCGTCCGTGATCAGCAATACGATCGCGCCCTGCGACAGCACGCGGCGCGACCATTGGCGGTTGAAGGTGGCGAGCGTCACGCCGATGCGCGTGCCGCCCGACCAGTCATCCACCGCCCGGGCACTGTCCTCGATGGCCATATCGATATCGCGATGGCGCATCTGGCGGGTCACATTGGTCAGCCGCGTGCCGAACAGGAATGTATGCACATGGCGGCGATGCTCCGTGAGAGCATGGAGGAAATGCAGGAACACACGCGAATACTGGCTCATCGAGCCTGAGATGTCGGCAAGGACGACCAGCGGCGGGTGCACCATGCGCTGTTCGCGGAATTGCGGGATAACGAGATCGCCCCCGGTTCGCATCGCCTGGCGCATGGTCCGGCGCGGATCGACACGCGTCTTGCGGGTCGACGGCTTGAACCGGCGCGTGCGCACCTCGTCATGCGGCAGCCGCAATTCGGAGATCGCCTTTTTCGCGGCGACCAGCTCGGCGGCGGACATCTGCGCGAAATCCTTGTCGCGCAGAACCTCGCGGCCCGAAAACGTCATTCGGGCGTCCACCTCGATTTCCGGCGGCCGTTCCTCGGGCTCGCGTTTCTTGTGCCCCTCGAACATCGCATCGGCCACGCGGGATTCGCCTGCCCGCTTCTTTTCGGCTTCGCGCGTTTCCGGCGCCTTGGGCGAGAACATCTGCAGCATCTTCTCGATCAGTTCGCGCGAGCGCCAGAACAGCTTGAACGCCTCGTCGAAGACGACACTGTCCTCGTGGCGCGTGACGAGAACCGCATGAAGCGTCCAGTAGAAGTCGTCGCGCGAGCCGATTCCCGCCGCCATCACCGCTTCGATGGCGTCGGTCACCGCAGCGGGGCCGACCTTCATGCCAGCCTTGCGCAGCGTCCGCGCGAAATAGACGATGTTATCGGCCAGCCGGCCCTCTTCGGCCTGCGTGGGTGTGTCCGGACCGGAGGAAACAGTCGCCATCGTCACGCCGCGTCGAGATCGGCCTTGACGTCATCGAGGATGCGCTTGCCTTCGGAGCCTTGCAGCCGGGCGATATCGTCCTGGTATTTCAGGAGAACGCCGATCGTGTCGGAAATCGTTGCCGGGTCGAGGGCGACGCGGTCCAGTTCCGTGAGCGCAGTCGCCCAGTCAATCGTCTCCGCGACGCCCGGAGCCTTGAACAATTCCATCTCGCGCAGCTTCTGGACATAGCCAACCACCTCTTCCGAGAGGCGGCGATTGGCCTGCGGCGCCTTGCGGGCGACAATTTCCAGTTCGCGCTCGGCGGTCGGGTAATCGACCCAGTGATAGAGGCAACGACGCTTCAACGCGTCGTGGATCTCGCGCGTCCGGTTGGTCGTGATGATCACGGCGGGCCGCTCGACGGCCTTGATCGTCCCGTATTCCGGTATGGTGACCTGAAAATCGGACAGCACCTCCAGAAGGAAGGCCTCGAAGGCTTCATCGGTGCGGTCGAGTTCGTCGATCAGGAAGACCGGCGGCCGGCCGGGTTCGCCGGACAGGGCTTCCAGCACCGGGCGGCGGATCAGGTAGTCGTCCGAGAAAATGTCCTTGTGGAGCGTCTCGCGCTTCGTCTCGCCGGACGCCTCGGCGATCCGGATGTCGATCATCTGCGCGGCATAGTTCCATTCATAGACCGCCGAGGAAATATCGAGCCCCTCATAGCATTGCAGCCGGATCAACGGCCGGTCTAGTGCCTTCGACAACACCTTGGCGATTTCCGTCTTGCCGACGCCGGCCTCGCCTTCCAGGAACAATGGGCGGCCCATCTTCAGGCTGAGATACAGCACGGTGGCCAGCGAACGGTCGGCGACATAGTCCTCGCCGTTCAGCAATGACAGGGTTTCGTCGATCGAGGCGGGCAGTGCAATCGTCATGTCGTGGTCATTCGCTCCGAGGCAACCGGTTCCGCGGAACATAGAGACGGTGGCGTCCGTCGCCAAGGGCTGATCGGTCACGACCCGAAAGCGCCACCTTTGGCCTTGCCCTGAGGCGGCGCGGCGTGCATCAAAGTGACATGTCCAGACGCAGTCGCAATTCGAGACAGAATGCTCCCCGCTTCGGGCGTTTTGGCGTTCGCGCGGCGGTTGCCGCTGCCGCCATGTTGCTGCTGTCCGCGCCCGTGGTTGCAAAGGAAGGCGGCGCAATCGGCGTTTCCGCGCCGATCAGCGGCTTCTACGCCGTCGTGGGCAAGGAAATCGAGAAAGGCGCGCGGGCAGCGGTGGACCGGTTTCCGGATGCGCGTATCGAACTCCATGACGACGAATGCGAGCCGGAGGGCGGCGTGAAAACCGCCGACGAGATGATCGAATCGCGCGTGCGGATCGCCATCGGCTATCCCTGCATCGAAGCCTTCGATGCCGCCATGCCGAAACTCGCGGATGCCAATATTCCGCTGCTGCTGATCGGCGTGCAGTCCGAGGCGATTACCGTGGACCGGCGCAAGGGCAACTGGCCGGTCCTGCGCCTTGCGCCAAAGGCGTCCGACGAAGCCGACGCCATTGCCGATTATCTCAAGGAAGCGTGGCGCGGCATCAATTTCGCGATCATCGACGACGGCACGCTTTACGGCCGCCAGATCGCCGAAGAGGTTCGCTTCCGGCTCGAGGAAGACAATCTGAAACCGGTCTTTACCGACACCTACCGGCCGCAACTGGAAAATCAGGTGGCGCTGGTTCGGCGGCTGCAAAAATCCGGCGCGACGCATGTCTTCGTTGGCGGCGACGCCTTCGACGCGGCAATCATCGGTGCGGATGCCGAAGCCGTTGGCGTGTCGCTGACACTTGCCGGAGGAAGCGCCTTCGTCGCCTCGCCGGACGATGCCGTGCTGGCCGACGGAACCATCCTCGGCGCACTGCCCGCCTGGTCGGGAGCGGGAGAGCTTCCCAAGGCGCTTGCCGACGCCACGGAAGGCGCGACTGTCATCGGCAACAGCTACCTCGTCCCGACCTATGCCGCGTTGCAGATCGCGATGGCCGCTCTCGAAGGGCTCGATGCCGACGAACCGATTTTTTTCGGCGATTTCCTCGGCCGTACCTTCCAGACGGTGCTGGGCCCCATCCGCTTCGACGGCGATGGCAATGTTTCGCGCAATCTGTTCCGGATCTTCGTGATCGAGGACGGCCGCCCCGTCGCGGTTTCCGGCGGTTCCAGCACGGGCTCCATTCAGTGACCGACTGGACGCGCGGCAAGCGGAACCTGATTACCGATGTGGCGGGAATTGCCGTCGGGAATGCCGACGATCCGCACCTGAAATCCGGCGTCACCGCCATTCTCTGCGAAAAACCATCGACCGCCGCCGTACAGATTCTCGGCGGTGCGCCGGGTACGAGGGAAACAGACCTTCTCGAGCCACACCAAACGGTCGAGACCGTCGATGCGCTGGTGCTTTCCGGCGGTTCGGCCTTCGGACTGGACGCGGCGTCCGGCGTTCAGGCGGCGCTCGTCGAGGCGGGACGCGGTTTCGCCGCCGGTCCCCACCGTATCCCCATCGTGCCGGCGGCCATCCTGTTCGATCTCGCAAATGGCGGCAACAAGGACTGGGGACGCTATCCGCCCTATCGCGAATTGGGATACGACGCGCTGAAAGCCGCCGATACCGAGTTCGCGCTCGGCACTGCCGGTGCAGGCGCCGGCGCGCGCACGGCCGACCTGAAAGGCGGCCTCGGATCGGCCTCCGCGGTGCTGGAGGGATCGGGCGCCACGGTGGGGGCGCTTGCGGCGGCCAATCCGGTCGGTACGACCACGATCGGCGGAACGCGCCATTTCTGGGCAGCGCCCTTCGAGATCGGCGACGAGTTCGGCGGGCTCGGCTTGCCGACGCCGCTACCGGAAGGCGCCACGGACATCCGCCTCAAGCACAGGGCGGTCAATCCCCGCGCCAACACGACCATCGCCGTCATCGCCACCGACGCGCTGCTGACCAAGGCCGAATGCAAGCGTCTGGCGATTTCGGCCCATGACGGTTTCGCGCGCGCCATCTGGCCCTGTCACACGCCGATGGATGGCGATCTCGTCTTTGCCGTCTCGACGGGGCACAAATCGCTTCGCCCCGGCGGCGATGATTTCATCGACCTGTGCGCGGCAGCGGCCGCAACGATGTCACGGGCCATCGCGCGCGGGGTTCATGCTGCCACGCCAAGCGAAGGCGATGTCCTTCCGGTCTGGTCGGACCGTTCCTGAGCCCCGGCCTTTACCTTGTCCGCAACCTGATGTCGTCGCTGCTGGACAGCGTCGACACATGGTCCCAGAATAGGAGCAAGGCAATCAAACGGGATGACAGGAGGGCGCAAATGAGGATTTGCAGTGTTCTCGGTAGTTCGGCACTCGTCATCGCGGCTGCCGTATCACCGGTTTGTGCCGGCGACGCATCAACGCTCGATATTCTCGGTTTCAGCGCCGACGGCGCGATTTTCGCATTCGAGGAATACGGACGCCAGGACGGCTCCGGCTTTCCCTATGCCAACCGCTTCTACATCGATACGGCGAGCGACAGCTTCGTTTCGCCCTCACCGATCCGCGTTCGTCTGGACGACGAGACCGTCAACGTCGATGCGGCGCGCCAGCAGGCGATGACGGCGGGACAGGGAATCGTCACCGACGCGGAACTCGCCGACAATCCGGGATACCTGGCGGGGTTCAATGCGATTACCGAGCTTTCCGCCGATCCGCATCGCATGGCGGTCAATCCGCGCCCTGTTTTCCCGGCGATCGATTCGCCGCTCGAATTCAGGATAGAGGAACTGAGCTTCGCGGCGTCCGGCACCTGTGCCGGGCTCAACGACACCACCACCGGGTTCCGCCTGCTCTCCATCGATGCCTCTCCCGGTGGTACGACCGAAATCCTTCACGAAGACAGTTCGGTGCCTTCCAGCCGCGGCTGCCCGATCGGCTACCGGATCGGCGGCGTCCAGACATTCATGCAAAACGGCCAGTCGGCGCTCGCGGTCATGATCAGCGTGATCAGCTACGGTTTCGAAGGACCGGACCACCGGTGGATGGCCGTGACAAGGCGTCCGGCAAACTGACGCCATGGAAACATCTGTCGCCCTTGCACGCCCTGCGGTGGCGCAATCGAGCATGCTGACACGTCTCTTGCAGATCGTCGCCACCGCGTTGGCATGGGCCGTCCTGATGGGCCAGTCGGCGCTTGTCGGCCTGCTCTTTGAGCGCGGTCGCATTCTCGATCCGCAGGTCGTCGAGATCGCTGCCCTCTACGGCGTAGGCGGCCTCATCGGCTATCTCTTCGCGCACTTTCCAATCTTGTGGCTTGTCCGGCGCAGTTCGCATCCCTGGAGCCTGCTGATCGCAGCCTGTGTGCTGACCCTCTTCACGCTTGGTGCGACCGCGGGCGTGCTGGCGCTCGAATACCGGACCTATTACGCGCAGTGGCACGGCTATCCGCTGTCGATCGTCTGGTTCTACCAGCAATTCTACACCGCGCTTGGCTCGACATATCAGTTCGCGGTCCTCGGCACGCGGCTCTACTGGCCGCTCGGCCCGGTCTCCCTGGTCGCGATGAGTTGGTGGTTAACCCGAAGGGCGAGTTGAGCGCGGCGCGGCGGTCTGGTAACTGGCAGCGCATATTCTCTCATTGTCCGTAAAGGCGTCCCTCATGATTCCCCGCTATTCCCGGCCGGAAATGGTCGCGATCTGGTCGCAGGAGACCAAGTTCCGTATCTGGTTCGAAATCGAGGCGCATGCCTGCGACGCGCTCGCGAAATTGGGCGTGATCCCGGAAAGCGCGGCGAAAACCATCTGGGACAAGGGCGGGGCGGCAACCTTCGATATCGACCGCATCGACGAGATCGAGCGCGAAACCAAGCACGACGTGATCGCCTTCCTGACGCATCTGGCCGAGATCGTCGGGCCGGACGCCCGTTTCGTCCACCAGGGCATGACCTCGTCGGATGTGCTCGACACCTGCTTCAACGTGCAGCTGATGCGGGCGACGGACCTCCTACTCGCCGACATGGACGCCCTGCTTGCCGCGCTGAAGAAGCGCGCCTTCGAGCACAAGGACACGATCACGATCGGCCGCAGCCACGGCATCCATGCAGAGCCGACCACATTCGGCGTCAAGCTCGCGCAGGCCTATGCGGAATTCTCGCGTTGCCGCGAAAGGCTGGTTCATGCGCGCGCGGAAATCGCGACCTGCGCCATTTCCGGCGCGGTCGGCACCTTCGCCAATATCGATCCCCAGGTGGAGGAGCATGTCGCCGAGGCGATGGGCCTGACCGCCGAACCCGTCTCGACGCAGGTCATCCCGCGTGACCGCCACGCGATGTTCTTCGCGACGCTCGGCGTCATCGCGTCATCGATCGAGCGCCTCTCGGTCGAGATCCGTCATCTTCAGCGCACCGAGGTGCTGGAGGCCGAGGAATATTTCTCGCCGGGCCAGAAAGGCTCGTCGGCCATGCCGCACAAGCGCAACCCCGTGCTGACCGAAAACCTCACCGGCCTCGCCCGCATGGTGCGCGCCTACGCCAATCCGGCGATGGAAAACGTGGCGCTGTGGCATGAGCGCGATATCTCGCATTCTTCGGTCGAACGCATGATCGGCCCGGACGCGACGGTGACGCTCGATTTCGCGCTGGCGCGCCTGACCGGTGTCATCGACAAGCTTGTCGTCTATCCCGACAACATGCTGGCGAACCTCAACAAATTCCGTGGCCTCGTGCATTCGCAACGCATGCTCCTCGCCCTCACCCAGGCCGGCGTGAGCCGCGAGGACGCCTATCGTCTGGTGCAGCGCAATGCCATGAAGGTCTGGGAACAGGACAAGGATTTCCTGGAGGAGCTCCTCGCCGACGCCGATGTGCGCGCTGCCCTGCCCGAGGAAACGATCCGCGAGAAATTCGATCTCGGCTATCACACCAAGCATGTCGATACGATCTTCAGGCGGGTTTTCGGAACCGCCTGATCGACTGACTTGGCGCGCGCCGGCGCGTTCCGGCCCGGACAGATCAGATGCCCGTTGCGCATATCCTGCTCGCCATCCTGGCAAGCGCCATGTACGGCTTCGCTTTCGTCGCGATCAAGCTGGCGGTCACCGACCTGCCGCCCTTGCTGGTGACGGGCTACCGTTATCTCTTCGCCGCAATCCCGCTGATCTTCTTCGTTCCGGTCCCCAAGGTGCCGCTCCGGCTTCTGGTCGCTTACGGCGTGACGCAGGGCGCGGTGATGTTCGGTCTGCTGTTTTCGGCGATCCGGCTGGGCATGCCGCCGGGCCTCGCCTCGCTGGTGGTGCAGATGCAGGTGTTCTTCACCGTGCTGTTTGCCGTCATCGTCTTTTCCGAACGGCCGCGCAGGCATGAAATCGCCGGCGCGGCAGTCGCGGTGTCTGGCATCCTGCTGATCGGCTTCGCGAATGCCGAAATCACGCCACCGGTGCCTTTCCTGATGGTTATAGCCTCGGCCGCGGCATGGGGCCTGGCGAACATCATCGCAAAAGCGGCAAAGCCAACCGCAATGCTGGGCTTCGTGGGCTGGTCGAGCCTCGCCGCACCGATTCCCCTGTTTGCGCTGTCCATGGTCTTCGAAGGCACGATGTTCGGCTTGCCCGATCATGTTCCCTCCGTCACATCGGCGCTGTCGATCGCCTTTCTCGCCTACCCGACCACCGTGTTCGCCTTCGCGGCATGGATCCATCTGCTGCGCAGTCATCCAGCCGCCACCGTGACCCCGTTCGCGCTGCTTATCCCGGTATTCGGAATGGTCTCTACGGCGATCGTATTCGGCGAAGCGCTGACGCCCCTGACGGCAGCGGGATCGGCGCTGGTCTTCGTCGGTCTTGCGGTCAACGTATTCGGGTCGCGTCTGCGGTTTTTCCGCTAAACCGCGCGAGAGTGCGCCGGATTCTCCCGGATTGTGACCGGGCGTAATCTCGTTTGATCCGGGCTGAAAATCTCTAACGATCTGTATTTTCTTTCATTTTCCGGCCAGACCCGAATGGAACGCGATTCCTTTCGAACCGAAACGCCATGTGAACCGATCGGCTCGGAAATCACCATTTTCAACCGCCAGGTTTCTCTCATCCGCAATCGGATGAAAGGAGACCTTAAATGGTGGACTATCGCGACGACTTCGACACCCGATCCGGCATGTATCCCTATCAGGACACCGGAAAAGCCAGTTCGACCGGCCCGATGATCGCCTTGGGCGTCATCGCCCTCATGATCGTCGGCATTTTCTTCATGTCTGGCGGAACCGGGAACATCGACACCGAAGTGACCGCCCCCGCCGTCACGGCCCCGGCGATCTCGGATACCGTGCCGGCGGCTCAGTAACGCCCTGCCTCGAAAACTCTTCATGCGCCGGATTGACAAATGGCGGCGGAATGCCGACCTCCGACGCATGAAGATCAAGGACGCAGAAATCCTCATCATCCCCGGCTACACCAATTCCGGGCCCGATCATTGGCAAAGCCGGTGGCAAAGCGGCATGCCGTCCGCGCGCCGCGTTGAACAGGCCGAGTGGTCGAAGCCGGTACGCGAGGACTGGATCGCGCGTGTGCGCGAGGAAATCGATCGTGCGGAAAGGCCGGTCGTTCTCGTGGCGCATTCTCTGGGAGTCGCGGCGGCCGTGCACGCGATCCGGGACGGAGCCGAGAACGTCCGCGGCGGGTTCTTTGTTGCGCCGCCCGACGTCGCCAATCCGGATGTCCGGCCGAAGCACCTGATGACCTTTGGCCCCTATCCGCGCGACCCGCTGCCCTTCCCCTCTTTCGTGGTGGCCAGCCGAAACGACCCGTTCTCCAGTTACGAGGAGGCCGACGATATCGCCGATGCGTGGGGCTCGTTCCTCGTCGATGCGGGCGAATCCGGCCACATCAACGCCGAATCGGGACACGGGCCCTGGCCTGAAGGTTTGATGGTCTTCTCGGAATTCATGAAACGGCTTTAGCGCCGCCGATTTATGCTTCGGCGGCCGCCAGGATCGCTTTCTGCCCGGCATCGAGCATCACCGTATCCAGGCCAAGCGCGATGAAACGATAGCCGAGTTCGATGTAACTTGGCGCAGCGGACGGTGCCGCTGCGAAAATCGCCGCATGCTTTCCGGAGTCGCGGGCGATGCGCGCGACATTCGCCACCGCTTCCTGCATGTCCTCCGACGCCGGGTTCACCGCCGCGCCGTTCGACCATGCAATCGAGAAATCCGAAGGCCCGACAAACAGGCCGTCGATCCCGTCCAGCGCGGCGATATCGGCGGCGATCGCGTAGGCCTCACGGGTCTCGATCATCGCGAAGGCCAGCGTCTTCCTGTTGGCTGTCGAGAGATGGTCGTTTCCGCCGGCCAACCCGCGCAGCTTGAGCGCGCGCGTCGGCCCCCAGGACCGCCCGCCAACGGGTGGATACTTCATCGCATCGCGAAACGCTTTCGCGTCCTCGATGGAATTGATCATCGGTGCGATCACCGCATCCGCGCCCATGTCGAGCGCACGCGACGCCATGCCGAAATCGCCCTGGGCGATACGCACAACCGCCGGTTTTCCGCCTGTAATGACCGGAGAAAGCCCCCGCGCGACGCTTTCGACGTGATGCGCGCCATGTTGCATGTCCAGCGTGACGGCGCCGAACGGGCCCTGCGCGAACACTTCGATGAGGCCGAGATCGGGAAGCGACGACCAGACGGTAAACACCGTCTCGCCGGCGCTCAGCCGGTCCGCGAGGGAATAGTCATGGGTCATGTCGGGCGCCGGATCAGTCGCTCTGGACCTGCTTGACCGCCTCGGCGAGCAGTTCTTCCATGGTGCGGCGGATCTGGTGGTCCGACTGATCGACGCTTGCGGCATCGAAATCACCGCGGATCTTGCGGAAGACGTCCTCGTCGCCGGCCTCTTCGAGGTCCGCGATGATCACTTCCTTCGCATAGGCTTCCGCCTCGGCTCCGCTCTTGCCGAGTTTTTCGGCCGCCCAGAGGCCGAGCAGCTTGTTGCGACGCGCCATTGCCTTGAACCGCAGTTCCTGGTCATGGGCGAACTTGTTCTCGTAAGCGTCCTCACGGTCTTTCATCGACATGGCGATCGTCTCCATTGAAAGGTCTTTACGGCGCGATTCCCGTGCCGGTCAGATGGGTGTTGGCACGTCTAAATCAAATGGCCGGCAAAATATCAACTCGATTGCGTCCGCCCATTGGTCGCATGAGGAAAATGACTGGATAGGCGAAGGCTACGTTTGTGCTTACGCGACGTTTGGAGTAAACGGCGCAAATGACATCGCGGTTCGGCCGCGGCAGCCATTTTTCAATGCAGAGCACGAATTTCATGAAACAACGCCGCCGCATCTACGAAGGCAAGGCCAAGATCCTTTACGAAGGCCCCGAGCCCGGCACCCTGGTTCAGTTTTTTAAGGACGACGCGACCGCCTTCAACAAGAAGAAGCACGACGTCATTGAGGGCAAGGGCGTCCTCAACAACCGGATTTCCGAGCATATCTTCACCAATCTGAACCGGATCGGCATTCCGACGCATTTCATCAAGCGCCTGAACATGCGCGAGCAGCTGATCCGCGAAGTCGAGATCATCCCGCTCGAGGTCGTCGTCCGCAACATCGCGGCCGGCTCGATTTCCAAGCGCCTCGGTATCGAGGAAGGCACGGTGCTGCCGCGCTCGGTCATCGAATTCTATTACAAGGCCGACGCTCTCGATGATCCGATGGTCACCGAGGAACACGTCACCGCCTTCGGCTGGGCGAGCCCGCAGGAAATCGACGACATCATGGCGCTGGCCATCCGCGTCAACGATTTCCTGACCGGCCTCTTCCTCGGCATCGGCATCCAGCTCGTCGACTTCAAGATCGAGTGCGGGCGGCTCTATGAGGGCGACATGATGCGCATCGTCGTCGCCGACGAGATTTCCCCCGATTCCTGCCGGCTGTGGGACGTCAAGACCAACGAGAAGCTGGACAAGGACCGCTTCCGCCGAGACATCGGTGGGCTCGTCGAGGCCTATCAGGAAGTTGCCCGCCGGCTGGGCATCATGAACGAGACAGAACAGTCGCGCCCCAAGGGCCCGGTTCTGGTGAAATAAGCGACCCGGAAGAAAAAATGATCAAGGCACGCGTCACGGTTACATTGAAGAGCGGCGTCCTCGACCCGCAGGGAAAGGCCATCGAAGGCGCCCTGCACGCACTGGACTTCTCAGAGGTCGCCAAGGTCCGTCAGGGCAAGGTGTTCGACGTCGAACTCGATACCTCCGACCGCGCAAAGGCGGAAGCCGACCTGAAGGCGATGTGCGAGAAGCTCCTCGCCAACACCGTGATCGAGGACTACGCGGTGGAGATCGTCTGACGATGAAAACCGCCGTCCTCCTCCTGCCCGGTCTCAACCGCGACCGCGACATGATCGCGGCGATCACGAAGATTTCCGGCACGCCGCCGGTTACGGTCTGGCAGACGGATACGGACATTCCCGATGTCGATCTGATCGTTGTTCCCGGCGGCTTTTCCTATGGCGATTACCTGCGCTGCGGCGCGATCGCGGCGCGCATGCCGGTCATGGGCGCTCTCAGGCGCAAGGCCGAGGCCGGTGTGAAGGTTCTCGGCGTTTGCAACGGTTTCCAGATCCTGCTGGAGGCGGGCCTTCTGCCGGGCGCGCTGATGCGCAACGCCTCGCTGAAATTCGTCTGCCGTGAAGTGAAGCTCGAGGTGACGAACGCCGAGACCGCCTTCACTTCCGCCTATGCGCAGGGCCAGGTCATCCGCTGCCCCGTCGCCCATCATGACGGCAATTATTTCGCCGACGCGGAAACGCTGGAGCGGCTGAACGGCAACGGCCAGGTCGTCTTCCGCTATGCCGAAGGCACCAATCCGAACGGCTCCATCGAGGATATCGCGGGCATCGTCAACGAGGCCGGCAATGTGCTCGGCATGATGCCGCATCCCGAAAACCTGATCGAGGCCGCCCATGGCGGCTCCGACGGGCGCGGTCTGTTCGAAAGTGCGCTGGGGATTACCGGGAAGGCAGCCGCCTGATGCCCGGACGCGGCCGGGCCCATCTCGCGCTGGCCGCCAGCCTCCTCGTCGTCGGCTGCACCGGCGAACGCGCTGGCGGCGTTCTGAATATCGAGATCACTGCCGACAAGTCTGTCGAGGCCCTTTCCGTGATCAACGAGAATGCGCAGAAATGCTGGTTCCGGTCAGGCGACCGGGCATTCCGCGGTCTCGCGGTCATTCCGGAACTCGACACGAGGATCGGCAACCCGCGACTGCTTGTGGTGGAGAGAGGCAAGTCGACTGGGCTGCCGAAACTCGTGATCGAGGCAAGTGGCGATCCGGTGAAGATCACCACCTTTGGCCCGCTGGCGTCCGAGCCGGTTTCGGCGCGGATCAATGACGATGTCATCGCCTGGTCGGGCGGACGAAGCGCCTGCTGACGGCAGGCGCCCGTATTTCTGTTATTTACGGTACCACCAGGACGGCCGGTCCGCTTCCCACTGCGCCTGGCTGCGCGTGATGCCGATGTCGCGCAACTGATCATCGGTGAGATCGCGCAGGTGTCGGCGGGTGCGCTGTTTCGTATAACGCGCGCGCATGATCGCTACGAGAACCTTGAACCATTCCTGCAGAGGCACCGCGCCAATGCCGGCATATGTCCTGTAGCCGATGCGTACAGGGCCATTGTGCGGCACGATTGTATCAATTGATACCATTGTACTGACCCTTTCAGTGGGAGGTTGAAACTGTCGTTGGGGTACATTGACTCGAATTGTCTCTCAACCTATAAATTGTCACCATGACAACTTGGCTTCCAGATCTCAAAAGCGGTGACGGTCCGCTCTATGTGCGGCTCGCGGGGCGTATTGAAGACGCGATCGAGACCGGCGATCTTCCCTCCGGCGCGAAGCTGCCGCCGCAACGCAACCTCGCCTTCGACCTCGGCGTCACGGTCGGCACGGTCAGCCGCGCCTATTCCATGGTACGCGAGCGCGGCCTTGTCTCCGGCGAGGTCGGGCGCGGCACCTATGTGCTCGAACGACCCGACGATGAAATCCGCCCCGCCACGACAGTGCGGCACGTGCCCGCCGCGCCGACTGGCGACAGGCTCCAGCTTCCCGACGCCGCGATCGCGATGACATCGACCGCGGCCGCGGATGTCGGCCAAGGCGGCCTTATCGGCGAGATCATCGGCAAGACGAGTGTCGAGAGCGGCTATGCCGGCATTGATTACATCCGGTCGGTACCGCGCTCCTGGCAGGAAGCCGGCAGCCTCTGGCTCGGCCATGGCGGATGGTCGCCAGACCCCTTGCTCGTCATCCCGACACTCGGCGTGCATGCCGGCATCATGGCCGCGATCGCCGCCATCTCGACCATCGGCGACCGGATCGCCTTCGAGGAATTGTGCTACCCCGCAACGCCTCGCGCCGTCTCCATGTCCGGACGACGCGTCGCCCGGCTCAAATCGACGCCCGACGGCATCGACCCGGAAGATTTCGAACATGTCTGCGCGCAACAGCACCCCAAGGCGATTGTGCTGGTGGCAACGCTGAACAATCCGACGCTCGGAACCGTTTCCGAGGAAAATCGCGTGCGCATCGTCGAAATCGCGCGCAGGTACAATGTCTGGATCATCGAGGACAACATCTATGGCGGCATGAAGGACGACGCGCCGACGCCGCTCGCCTCGATGGCGCCGGAACGGACGTTCCACCTCAACGGTCTTTCCAAATCCGTGTCGGCGGGGCTGCGCTCCGGCTGGATCTCATGCCCGCCCGGCACGCTGACCCGGGTCGTCAATGCGCATCGCCTGCTGACGGGCGGCGCGCCCTTCCTGCTCAAGGAGACCGCGGCGCGTCTGGTGCTGTCCGGCGAGGCGGCGAGGATCCGCTCGCGCGTGCGCCAGATCATCGCGCGGCGAACCCGCATGGCGGACGACCTGCTCTCCAACGCCAATCCCGATGTCGAAGTCCGCAGCGATCCGGACTGCCCGTTCATCTGGCTCACCCTGCCCGATCCATGGCTGCCAGGAACCTTCGGCAAGGCGGCACGGGAAGCGGGTGTCGTGGTCGATGGCGCGGATGAATACAAGATCGGCGCGATCAACTACCCCTGCCCGAATATCCGCATCTCGCTGACCGGCCCGCTCAGCGACGCGAAGATGGAACGCGGGATAACCGCCCTCGCCGACCTGCTGTCCTCGCCGTCGCTGAACTTCGACTCGCTCGAATAGCGGCCCGCGTCCCGCAATCCACATCTGTCCGCATCCAAAGCGGCGCGACCGCTTGTCCTGCGTGCGGGCGGAGTGATAGCACGTGCCTCAAGCCCGAACCTCGCGAGACGATCGCCCACATGACCATTCGCAACTCTGTTCCCATCACGCCCGAACTCGTTGAAGCCCACGGCATCACGCCCGACGAATACGACCGTATCGTCGAACTCACGGGACGCGAACCGACCTTCACCGAACTCGGCATCTGGTCGGCCATGTGGAACGAGCACTGTTCCTACAAATCCTCCAAGAAATGGCTGAAGACTCTGCCGACCACGGGGCCGCAGGTCATCCAGGGACCGGGCGAGAATGCCGGCGTCGTCGATATCGGAGACGGAGATTGCGTGGTCTTCAAGATGGAGAGCCACAACCACCCCTCCTATATCGAACCCTACCAGGGCGCGGCCACGGGCGTCGGCGGTATCCTGCGCGACGTGTTCACCATGGGCGCAAGGCCCGTCGCGGCGATGAACGCGCTGCGCTTCGGCGAACCGGATCACCCGAAGACGCGCCATCTCGTTTCCGGCGTCGTTTCCGGCGTCGGTGGGTACGGCAATTCCTTCGGCGTCCCGACAGTCGGCGGCGAAGTGGAATTCGATGCCCGCTACAACGGCAACATTCTCGTCAACGCCTTTGCCGCCGGCATCGCCAAGACAGACGCGATCTTCCTGTCCGAAGCCAAGGGCGTTGGCCTGCCGGTGGTCTATCTCGGCGCAAAGACCGGCCGCGACGGCGTCGGCGGCGCGACGATGGCCTCGGCCGAGTTTGGCGACGATATCGACCAGAAGCGCCCGACCGTGCAGGTCGGCGACCCGTTCACCGAGAAGTGCCTGCTCGAAGCCTGCCTCGAACTGATGGCCTCCGGCGCCGTCATCGCGATCCAGGACATGGGCGCGGCGGGGCTGACCTGCTCGGCCGTCGAAATGGGCGCGAAGGGCAATCTCGGCATCCAGCTCGACCTCGACAAGGTGCCTGTGCGCGAGGAGCGCATGTCGGCCTATGAGATGATGCTATCCGAGAGCCAGGAGCGCATGCTGATGGTGCTGCGCCCCGAAAAGGAAGACGACGCCAAGGCGATCTTCCACAAATGGGGCCTCGACTTCGCGATTGTCGGCGAAACGACCGACGATCTGCGCTTCCGGATTTTCCATGAAGGCGAGGAAGTCGCCAACCTGCCGATCAAGGAACTCGGCGACGAGGCTCCGGAATACGACCGCCCGTGGATGAGCCCGGGCCTCTACCAGGAAATCGAGGCGTCGCAATTCGCCGAGCCCGAAGATTACGGCGCGGCGCTCAAGCAGATACTCGGTTCTTCCAACATGTCGTCGCGCCGCTGGGTCTGGGAGCAATACGACACGCTGATCCAGGGAAATTCGCTGCAATTGCCGGGCGGCGACGCCGGCGTCGTCCGCGTCGATGGGCACGAGACCAAGGCGCTCGCATTCTCTTCCGATGTCACGCCGCGCTATTGCGAAGCGGATGCCTATGAAGGCGGCAAGCAGGCCGTCGCCGAATGCTGGCGCAACATCACCGCCACCGGCGCGGAGCCGCTTGCCGCGACCGACAACCTCAATTTCGGCAACCCGGAACGCCCGGAGATCATGGGCCAGCTGGTGCGCGCGATCGAGGGGATCGGCGAAGCCTGCACGGCGCTCGGTTTCCCGATCGTCTCGGGTAATGTATCGCTCTACAACGAGACCAATGGCGAGGCGATCCTGCCGACGCCAACCATCGCCGGTGTCGGCCTGCTGCCCGATTATTCGGTCATGGCGCGTATCTCGACGATGCAATCCGGCGACACAGTGTTTCTTCTCGGCGGCGACGGCACGCATCTCGGCCAGTCGGTCTTCAACCGTCTCGTCAACGACCGCAATGACGGTCCGCCACCGCCGGTCGATCTCTATTGCGAGAAACGCAACGGCGATTTCGTGCGCTCTGCCATCCGCAACGGCCAGGTCACCGCCTGCCACGACATTTCGGACGGCGGCATGCTCGTCGCGCTCGCGGAAATGTGCATGGCCTCCGGCAAGGGCGTGACGGTCGATGCCGGCGACGCCGGGCCGGCTCACGCGCTTTTGTTCGGCGAGGACCAGGGCCGCTATCTCGTGACCGTGAGCGCCGAACTCGCCCGTTTCTTCGCGCTCAACGCGGAAGGCGCCGGTGTTCCGTTCCGCGAACTGGGTACGGTCGGCGGCGACATCCTCGCATTGACGGCGCCGGTGCCGGTCTCCATATCTGTCAATGAATTGTCCGCCATCCATGAATCGTGGTTCCCCGACTTCATGGATGCATCGCACCGCGCCGAAGCCGCGGAATAGGAGACCGCACTGATGCCCATGAACGCCTCGGACATCGAGAAAATGATCAAGGCCGGAATTCCGGACGCCACCGTGACGATCCGCGATCTCGCGGGCGATGGCGATCACTATGCGGCCGAAGTCGTGTCCGAGAGTTTTCGCGGCAAGTCGCGCGTGCAGCAGCACCAGATGGTCTATCAGGCGCTCGAGGGAAACATGGGCGGTGTTCTCCACGCGCTTGCGCTGCAGACGAGTGCGCCTGAATAGGCTCGGCTGAAGCCGCCGGTTGCCGCAGCGCCGCCCGCCCGCATCGGTAAAGATGCATCCGGGTTGTGAAATAAAGCGCAGCCGCAATATATAGAACAAACCGAAAATCGACCGGATCTCGCATCCGGTGAGACAAAGGATGAGATTATGAGCGGAATCAACGACTTCATCGACCAGGAAGTCAAATCCAACGACGTCGTCCTTTTCATGAAGGGCACGCCGGGCTTCCCGCAATGCGGTTTTTCCGGACAGGTTGTCCAGATCCTCGATTACCTCGGCGTCGACTACAAGGGCATCAACGTGCTCGCGGACGACGATATTCGCCAGGGAATCAAGGATTATTCCAACTGGCCGACCATTCCGCAGCTCTACGTGAAGGGCGAATTCGTCGGCGGTTGCGACATCATCCGCGAAATGTTCCAGGCCGGTGAATTGCAGGGTCACTTCCAAGAAAAAGGCGTCGCCTCAAAGGGTGCGGCCTGACCGGAACCGGTGGGCATGGCGACATGCCTCCCATGCCGCTCCCGGAAGGGGTCGCCGGTTCATTTGCGAAACAGGAAAAATCATGTGAGCGGCTCGGATCGCCCTTCACGGCAGCGCTTTGCGGGCTGATCACGGCCAAGGGCCTACCTCACGGCCCGGTTCATGACCGGCTCGCCGGCTGGAGCGGCAATCTCGCCCCTGTCGGCGACGCGTTGCCGCTGCGCCTGACCGGGGCACTGCATTCTCTGGTGCTGGAAGGCCGTGACCCGGAATTGGCCGCCGTCTACCCGCCCACCGAGGCGGCGAAAGATGTGCTTGCCGAAGCAGTGTTCGGCGCCGTGACGCGACACGGCGAATTTATCGCACAGTTTCTCGACAGCCCGCCGCAAACCAACGAGACAGCTCGTTCGGCAGTCCTGCTGCCCGCCTTTCTTTGGCTCGCGAAGCGTTGCGGGCTGCCGCTCGCGGTCTCGGAGATAGGGTCGAGCGCCGGCCTGAACCAGAACTGGCACCGCTACCGCTACGACTACGGAAGCTGGACATGGGGCGATGAGAATTCGCCGGTCGTGCTGCCTTGCGAATGGCGCGGCGGAACGCCTCCTGCCCCGGTTCCGGTCACTGTCGCAGAAAGTGCCGGCTGCGATATCGCGCCGATCCCGATCGACCGCGAAGAGGATCGTCTTCGGTTGCGCTCCTATGTCTGGGCAGACCAGACCACCCGTCTCGACCGGCTGAACGGCGCGCTTCGAATCGCCAAGGATTTCCCGCCGCAGGTCGAAACGGCGGACGCCGGGCGCTTCCTCGCAGGACGGCTGAATATGCCACGGACGGGACATCTCCACGTGATCTTCCACACCATCATGTGGCAGTACATGCCGGCGGCCGAACAGGGTGCGGTGGCGGCGCTCATCAAAGATGCCGGCACACGCGCAACAGCCTACGCGCCGCTCGCATGGCTTCGCTTCGAGCCCGACGGGAAACCGGACGGCGCCGCACTTTCCGTGACGCTGTGGAACGGCGATAGCGCAGACGGCGAGACATTGCCCCTAGGCCGGGGCGACTATCACGGGCGCTGGATCGACTGGGCGCCTGCCGGCTGACGCTCTGTCCGCTGTCGCTTATTCGGAAACGATCCATCTCGGGAAATAATCGCGCCCGGCGATGGACAGGCGGATGCCATTGGCCTTATTCCACGGGCGAAGGAGCACGACGATGACCTGGACCGTCTACCTATCCGGTGAAATCCACACAGACTGGCGCGCGCAGATCGAAAAGGGCGTGAAGGATGCGGGCCTGCCCGTAACCCTGACCGGCCCGGTCACGCACCACGAGGCATCCGACGACTGCGGCGTCGCCATTCTTGGCGCAGAGCCGAACAAGTTCTGGCACGATCACAAGGGCGCCCAGGTCAACGCGATACGCACGCGCACGCTGATCGGGAAAGCCGATGTCGTCGTCGTGCGGTTCGGCGAGAAATACAAGCAGTGGAACGCGGCATTCGACGCTGGCTATGCGAGTGCATTGGGCAAGCCGCTTATCGTCATGCATCAGGACGAACACGCCCATGCGCTCAAGGAAGTCGACGCCGCCGCGCTCGCTGTGACGAAGACCCCCGAACAGGTCGTCGAGATTCTCCGCTACGTCTTGAACGGCGAACTCGCCGGCTACACCGAACAGGCCGCTGCGGCGGAATAGGCACGACCCCATGCAGGAAAAATCCACCGGGCCCGTTACGGAGCAACTCGCGGACATGCGCGTGCCGCGAGTCGAATTCATCGCCATCGTCGCGGGACTGATGGCGCTCAACGCGCTGGCGATCGACATTCTTCTCCCGGCATTTCCGAATATTGCATCGGCCTATTCGATCGACGGCAACAGCGTTCAGTATCTGCTGCTGTCTTACGTGCTGGGTTTCGGCTCGGCGCAGTTGTTCTTCGGCCCGATCTCAGACCGCTTCGGCCGGCGTATACCGCTGTTCATCGGGCTTGCGATCTATATCGCCTGCGCGATTGCCGGGTCATTCGCGCCGACATTCGAACTCGTCCTCGTCTTTCGCTTCGTCCAGGGGCTCGGAGCAGCGGCAACGCGGGTGATCGCGCTGGCCATGGTGCGCGACACGCATTCCGGCCGGACCATGGCTTCCACCATGTCGCTTGTGATGATGGTATTCATGGTCGTCCCGATCATCGCACCGTTTGTCGGTCAGGGAATCATCATGATCGGCCCTTGGCAACACATCTTCTGGTTCATGGCGCTGCTCGCCGTGGCCATGACGGTGTGGACCGCGATGCGCATGCCGGAAACGCTCAATCCGGAAAACCGCAGGGAGCTCGCGGTCGGCCCGGTTCTCAGGGGCTTCCAACTCGTCGTCTCCAACCGGATTTCGCTGTTCTACACGGTGGGAACGGCATTCTTCTTCGGGTCGCTGTTCGCATTCCTGAATCTGGCGCAGCCGATTCTCGGGGAAGTCTACGGCCTGCACGCCTATTTCCCGCTGGCGATGGCGGTCGGCGCGGCGTTCATGTCGGCCGCATCCTTCCTCAATGCGCGGATCGTTCAACGGATCGGCATGCGCCGCCTGTCGCATGGCGCGCTCATCGCCCACCTCGTCCTGTCCACCATCGCATCGCTCTGGTTTTTCACCCACGACGTGCCGCTCTGGCTTTTCATGACCGTCCTGATCGTGATCATGCCGCTGTTCGGCCTCATCGGCGCGAATTTCAATTCCATCGCCATGGAACCGCTTGGGAAAGTCGCGGGAACGGCCTCATCGGTGCTCGGGTTCACGCAGACTGTCGGCGGAGGCCTCGCCGGCGCGGCCATCGGTCAGGCATTCGACGGGACGGCCCTGCCCCTGATCGCGGGCAGCGCCTTGATGTCGTTCATCACGCTCTTGCTGGTGCTCGTCGCGGAAAAGGGAAAGCTTTTCAGCAATCCGGGTGACGCGCCCTCTCACTGATCGTTCGACTGGCCACCGCCGTTGTTCGTCGACAGGGATGCGAAATCGAACAGCGAACGGTCCAGCAGATGGCTCGGACGGACAGTCGTCATGGCCCGGATCATCGTATCCTTGCGGCCGGGCATGCGCTTCTCGATATCCGCGAGCATCGCCTTCATCGCGTTGCGCTGGAGGCCGTCCTGCGATCCGCACAGATCGCAGGGTATGATCGGGAACCGCATGCCGGCAGCGAATTTCTCGAGGTCGGCCTCGGCGCAGTAGGACAGCGGCCGCATCACCATCACGTCGCCTTCATCATTGAGCAGCTTCGGCGGCATGGCGGCGAGCCGACCGCCATGGAACAGGTTCATGAAGAAGGTTTCGAGGATATCTTCCCGGTGATGCCCCAGGATAAGCGCCGAGCACCCCTCCTCGCGCGCAACCCGGTAGAGATGGCCGCGGCGCAGACGGGAGCATAGCGAGCAATAGGTCCGGTTTTCCGGGATCTTGTCCGTGACGACCGAATAGGTGTCCTGATACTCGATGCGATGTTCGATCCCGTATTTCGCCAGCCAGTCTGGCAGGATGTGTTTTGGGAAACTCGGCTGGCCCTGATCGAGATTGCAGGCCAGCAGGTCGACCGGCAGAAGTCCGCGCCATTTCAGGTCGAGCAGCAGCGCGAGAAGCCCGAAGGAGTCCTTTCCGCCAGAGAGACCGACGAGCCAGCGGTCGCCCGGCTTCACCATCGCGAAATCGTCGATCGCCTGGCGCATGTTGCGCAGCAGGCGTTTTCTGAGTTTTCGGAACTCGACAGACCCCGGCGTATCCGCAAAGAGCGGATGCACCGGCGCGGACGGATCGTCGGAGGTCGGTTGCATCGGCGCTGCGACCGGTGTCTGCAGGTTCATTTCATGTGCTCCCGGGATGCCTTCGAAGTGTCTGGATTCGTGCGCATGGCGCTATCGCCGTCAACCCTCGGGCGGCCGAATAAAGACGGTGATGGCGTAATCGCTTTTCCGAGACGCCCCCTTGGGAGGCGGAACGGTCAGAACCCGCTTGATCTCACCCCTGTCCTCGAAATCCGGCCTGTCCGCACAGCTCTCACTCAGGCACAGGATCATGTATCCGTGCTCGGCGATATCGTCGCGCGTGATCCAGTCGCCCCGCACGAGTGCGTTTTCGTTGAACGCCATGGGCTTGAAACGCGAATAGAACGTTGCGCCGAAGGCGAGAATCCGGTCGCCATTCGTATACATCAGCGGCGCGCCGGTGATGTCGAACCAGACGTCGTCCGCTTCGTGAATGATATCCGCCACCGGCAAGTCCGAATTCGCGCGTCCCTGCGAGAGCACTATACTGCGAATGAAAGGCGACAGCGCCAGCAGGCACGCAATGAACCCTATGATGAACACCGGCGCCGTCCTCGGATGCCGATCGACAAGCGGCGCGGGCAACTGCAAAACGATGAGGATCGGCGCGAAAATGAAGAACGGGACCGACCAGTTGCTGGTGAGCGGCGCCCAGACGACGAGCCCGAGCAGCATGGTAAGGGGAATTGGCAGCAGCCCGACCGAAAGCAAGGCGCGCCCGCGTGCGGTTTCGGTCAGCGCCATGAACTGGTGCATGGCGAACAACGGTTGCCCGTCGCGCCAACGCCGGTGAAGCGCGGCCACGCCGAAACCCGGAAGGGCGTACAGCACCTGCGCGAAAAAGAACTCGACTTGGCTCCCAAGGATATTCGACGCGGTACGCGCGCCCTGCTTGGCGACCGCGAATTCGAATGAGGTGAAATCGTTTCTATACAGCCAGACAAGATGCGGCATGAGCACGACGCCGAAGACAGCAGCCGCAGCGACTGGCAAGGCACTCCGCCACAGGCGACGCGCGGAGGGATCGGCAAGCGAATGCACAAGGATCGCGAGCAGCAAGACCGCCGAAAGATACTTCGAAAGCATGGCGAGGGCTGTCCAGAGCCCCAACTGCAATGCGTCGGGGATCCGTCCTTTTTCGAGGATCCGCAGATAGGCAAGAAATGACAGCGCCCAGAACGGCAACATCGCCGAATTGGCGTTGTAAGTCAGGGACATGAAGCCAAGGAGAGGAAGCGCGAGCGCCACTGCCAGGGCGACGACAATCTGTCGCGAATTCAGGAACCGCTTGGCGATGTGCAGCATCACGAGAAAGCTGACGGCGATATTTGCCGCGGCGAGGAAGCGATACGCAAGATCGGTGCGCGGGAATATCTTGAACCATGCGGCCGTGATCCAGCCGAAGAGCGGCGGATGGTTTACGTTTCCGAGTTGCCAGCGAATGCCCCATGCGTGGTTCTCGACCATGTCCGCGAACTGGTCGAGATTGTATTGGGACCACTGGCCGTAAGCAGTCCAGAACAGGAAAATCGCAAACAGGAGCGCGTAAGCCAGCAGCGGGACGCGCGCATGGGACGGCTTCAATTCCGATGTCATATCCCCACTCCTCCGGTTCCACGTATCAGACACGCGTTGTCGATCATATGAAATGCGCAGTCGCGCAAATGGCGAAGCTGCCCCACCCAAAGCAAAAACGGGACAGCGAATGCCGTCCCGTTCGAATGATGTCCGCGATGGCCGTCGGGCTTATCGCGAGTAGAACTCGACCACGAGGTTCGGTTCCATCTGCACCGGATACGGTACGTCGCCGAGCGCGGGAACGCGCGCGAAGGTCGCGACCATCTTGTTGTGGTCGGCGTCGATATAGTCCGGCACGTCGCGTTCGGCGAGCTGGGTCGCTTCGAGAACGAGTGCCATCTGCTTCGACTTCTCGCGGATTTCGATCACGTCACCCACGCGGCAGCGGAAAGACGGGATATTCGTGCGCGTGCCGTTGACCAAGACATGGCCGTGATTGACGAACTGGCGCGCGGCGAAGATCGTCGGAACGAATTTCGCACGGTAGACGATGGCGTCGAGGCGGCTTTCCAGGAGGCCGATCAGAAGCTCCGGCGTATCGCCCTTGCGACGCGATGCTTCCTCATAGACCTTGCGGAACTGCTTTTCGGAGATGTCGCCGTAGTAGCCCTTGAGCTTCTGCTTGGCGCGCAGCTGAACGCCGAAATCGGACAGCTTGCCCTTGCGGCGCTGGCCGTGCTGGCCGGGGCCGTATTCACGGCGGTTGACCGGGGACTTCGGACGGCCCCAGATGTTTTCGCCCATGCGGCGGTCGATTTTGTACTTGGACGATTCGCGCTTGCTCATCGCATTTCCTTTCAAACGGTTGTGTCCGGAACCAACGTCCCGGACCGAAGGAAACGCACCCTCCTCTGCCGGCCTTTTTCGCCGACTGACAGGACAGCCCACGCACGCATTGCGATACTGTCCACGGGATACGTCAAATAAAATGCAGGGCCGAAAGCCCTGCACTGCCGGGTCTTTATAAAGCAATCGGCGGATAGTCAAGCTTTGCGGTTTTTTCGGATCCAGGCGCTGTCGACAGACCTTGCCCGCGCATGCAAATTTCCGGCGACGAATCCCGCTAAGAGGAACATCGCATGGTCGGCAGCTACGATCCCTACGAGCCCCTGAACACACCGATCGCGATCGGCCCCGACATATGGATCGTGAACGGGCCGGTTTTGCAATGGGGATACGGCATTCCGGTCAAATGGCCCTTCCCCACCCGCATGACGATCGTCCGCCTGCCCGATGGCGGATTGTGGCTGCATTCGCCAACGCACCCCGACGAAAGCCTGCTGGCTGCGGTCGAGGCCCTGGGGCCGGTCAGGCATCTCGTCTCGCCCAACGCGATACATCACGTATCGATCGGCGCCTGGGCGGAGCGGTTTCCGGACGCGAAGGTCTGGGCCTCTCCAAACGTGCGCAAACGCTCTGAGGTGGCCTTCACCGACGATCTCTCCGATTTGCCCCCGGACGACTGGGCCCCGGTAATCGATCAGCGCATCGCGCGCGGCAGCAAAGTTCTCGAAGAAGTCGTCTTCTTCCACAAGGCGTCCCGGGTGCTGATCCTGACCGACCTGATCGAAAACTTCGAGGACAAGCGCCTGCACGGATGGCTCGCACGGTTCATGTACAAGTTGATCGGCGTGATGGCGCCGAACGGGCGCGCGCCGCGCGACATGCGCGCCACCTTCGCCGGGCATCATGACAGGCTGCGCCCCGTTATCGAGTGGATGATCGACTGTCATCCGGACAAGGTCGTCATCGCGCACGGCAAGTGGTTCGAGCAGGACGGCGAGGCGGAGATCCGCCGCGCCTTTTCGTGGGTGCGCGGCATCAGCTGATGCCGCGCGACCGTCACGTTTCGGCCAGTGCCGCCTCGATAAATGCCGTAACCGCTTCGCTTCCCATCAGCAGGTCACCGCGATCCGGATTGATCGAGCATCCCGCTTCGATCAGCAATTCGACCGTGCGCTCGTAATCACCGGCCGCCGCTTCCGGACAATTCGTCGAACCGTGGATCGCCGTGCCAAGTGCGTTCGCTCCATGGACGTTGCGATGTTCCAGATCCTGCGGAAATTGCAGCAGGAAAGCGACATGATCCGCCAACCCGAACCAAGCGGCCCCGTGAAGCGCCGTGATGTTCTCTTGCCGGTCGCGATAGTCGGGATCGAAGCCGGCAGCCACAAGCGCCTTCAGACGTTCGAGACCTCCGGCCATGCGCGCGACTTCTATATGAAGCGCCTGTTCCTCCGGATGCAGCGATGCGATCAGTTCGCGCGAGCGGTGCCTGAAAGCATCTACAGCCGCCATATCCCCATCCACTGCCGCCGCCAGGAATCGCTCATTCTCGGCAAGCGGCGACGCCGCTCCCCTCTCCTCAAGCGCCCGTGCGGCGTCCCGGTTGCCGTAGATCCGGGCGAGCGCGTAGGCGGTATGACCAAGATATAGCGCGGAAGGGTCGGCGCCGGCATCCAGCAGGAGATCGACGAAACGGCCATCCCTGCCCCGCCTGATGGCGTGATGGAGCGAATTGCCCCGTTCGCTTCGATGCGCGACCATCCACTGGGTCGGGCATTCGTTCGGGTCCGCGCCATAGTCGAGCATCATCCGCGCGCCTTCCAGATTGTCGAAATCGAGCATGCGGAAGAAGGCATTGGTGCCGTCGAGCGTCGCACCATGCTCCATCAGCAGGCGAATGCCGTCGAGATGGCCGAGTTCGCACGCATGATAGAAGGACTCGTTGTCGTTCGGGGTCGCCCCCCGCTCCAGCAGATGTCGCGCCAGCTTCACATGTCCGGAATGGCCGAGCGCTCCATAGAGCGCGGAGAGCTTGAATCCCTCGGGTTCGCGCGGATCGGCCGGCATCGTGTCGTCGATGTCCGCGCCGCTTTCGATCAGAAGATCGGCGACGGCGATCGCGTCATCAGCGCTTTCCGGCCACATCCGCCAGTAACGCGAAAATGTCAGGAACAGGATAGGCGAACGGCTTCCGAACCGTCGCGTCGCCGCATCGGGGTCTCTTTCGAGTATGGCCGCCACGGCCTGCCGGTCATAGAGCGCCGCCTTCAGGCCGAGATGCCCGCCGGCAAGCGACGGATCGCTTTCGAGCAACCGTTCGGCCTGCGGTTTCCAGCCCTCGAAAAGCGCCTGCGCCAGCCGCCGCTGGCGGCCTTCCCGGTCGAGCGCCCGGGTCTCGATGTCGAATTTCAACGCCGGCCAGCTTCCATATCCCGCCTCGCGGGCGATTGCGTGGAGGCAGTCGGCATGGCGGATTGCCGACGCGGGCTTACCGGTCATGGCTATGCGCGCCAGCGCCTCGCCCTCGCCGTTGCGTACTGCGCGCTTCAGGGACTTGGCCGCCTTGCGGTAGCTCGCCAGGCGTGCCGGTTCATTGGATATTTCGGATGATCGTGTCATCGGTCTTTCCCTCGCATCTCCCGTGGTCCACTGATCGGGAAAAGGAAAGCCGAATGGCTGTCAGTCATGTCAGGCGGGCGGCAATGAAGCCTCTCCGTGGACCGGGCGGCGCCCCGCGGCACCATCAGCGAGACTAAGCGAAGGCACGCAAAAATCAAGCTGCGGCGGCCCTAGGCTATCGTGAGGCCGAAGCCCTGCATCAGACGGCCAAGTTCCGGCGTGGGTTTGCCGGAGGTAAACACCGCCAGATCGGGCCCTTCCGGCCGTCCGGGCTGCGTGTCCATCGTATCGGCAAGCGACTGGGCGCGCCGCGCGATCGCCTCGGATGTATCGATCCAGTCGACCGGCCAGGGCGCCATCTTTCTGAACCGGTTCACCAGGAACGGATAATGGGTGCATGCGAGCACCACGATGTCGGTGCGCCGGCCATCCTCTTCGCGAAAACAGGGCGCGATTTCGCGCCTTACCGCCTCTTCGTCCACCATCTCGCCACGCACATAGGTTTCCGCCATCGCGGCGAGATTGTCGCTTCCAACCAATCGGACATGGCATTTCTGCGCATATTGGCGAATCAGTTCACGCGTATATTGCCGCTTGACTGTACCCGGCGTCGCCAGAACCGAAACCATGCCGGAGCGCGTACGCTCCGCGGCGGGCTTGATCGCCGGCACGGTGCCGACAAAGGTTTCGCCGGGAAAGACCGCGCGCAGATGGTCGATGGCGAGCGTGGAAGCTGTGTTGCAGGCGATCACCGAGAGCGCGGGAGAGTAGTCGTCGAGCAGCCGCGCGAACAGCGCCGTCATATGCTCGCGCAAAGCGTCCTCCTCCCACGCGCCATAGGGAAAGGCCGCGTCGTCGGCGACATAGACATACCGCCAATCCGGCATCAGCACGCGCGCCTCGCGAAGAACCGACAATCCGCCGATGCCGCTGTCGAAGAACAGCGCCGTGCGCTGCCGCTGGTCAGTCATCGGAGCGCTCCGGCGCGGGCTTGCGCTTCGAGCGCTTTCCGCCGGTCGAGGCGCGACGCGGATCGTCGCCGGGAGAGCCCGAGCCGCGCGGCGCGGAGGGCGAGAACCTGTCGAGGCTGGAGATGATACCCCTCAGCAGCCGGATTTCCTCGGATGAAAAGCCGGCCCGCGTCAGCACCGCGCGGTAGTTCTCCACCTGCACGGGTTTGCGCTCCGGCGGCCTGAAATAGCCGCGGCTCTCCAGCGCCTGCTCCATCTGGTCGAACAGGCCGAAGAGTTCCTGCTTGGGCGCGATGGCGAATTCCGGTCCGGCGAAAGGAAGGTCTTCGGCGTCCTTCATGCCGGACTTCATCCATTCATAGCTCATCAGCAGCACGGCCTGCGCCAGGTTGAGCGAGGCGAAGGCCGGATTGACGGGAAACGTCACGATATCGTCGGCAAGCCCGACTTCCTCGTTGTCGAGGCCAAAGCGTTCGCGTCCGAACAGGATTGCCGTCCGGCTGCCGACGCCGAAATGCGCGCGCAGGTTTTCCGCCGCCTGCATCGGACCGAGCACGGTCTTGAAACCTTCGCGCTGGCGCGCGGTCGTCGCAACGACATAGGAACAGTCGGTCAGCGCTTCGGCCACGCTGTCGAACAGGCGCGCGCCTTCAAGCACGTGGATCGCACCGCTCGCCGCTGCTTCGGCCTTCGGATTGGGCCAGCCGTCGCGCGGGCTGACGAGGCGCAATTCCGCAAGGCCGAAATTGGCCATCGCGCGCGCGACCATGCCGATATTCTCGCCGAGCTGCGGCTCGACCAGCACGATCGCCGGTCCCTCCGCGATCATGCCGCGTTTTCTGTCCGTTCCCGCCATGATGTCCGTTCGCTGATCCGGAAAACACGCACCTGCCACAACCGGGCCGACATGGAAATATCCCCGGTGCAGAAACAGCGCGTCGGTTGCTTGTCCAGTGCGTCGTTTTCGACGATGGCACCGTTTGCACGCGACAAACGGCTTTGCTATAGCCACGCCACTCTCCACAGCCGCGTTTGCGGCGCACAATCAACCGAGGAAACCCATGGCAAAGATCAAGGTCGACAATCCGGTCGTTGAGCTCGACGGCGACGAGATGACCCGCATCATCTGGCAGTTCATCAAGGACAAGCTGATCCACCCCTATCTCGATATCGACCTCAAATATTACGATCTTGGCATCGAGAAGCGCGACGAGACCGACGACCAGATCACCGTCGATGCGGCCAATGCCATCAAGGAATACGGCGTCGGCGTGAAATGCGCGACGATCACGCCGGACGAAGCGCGCGTCGAGGAATTCGGCCTGAAGCGCATGTATCGCTCGCCCAACGGCACGATCCGCAACATCCTCGGTGGTGTGATCTTCCGCGAGCCGATCATCGCCAAGAACGTCCCGCGCCTCGTGCCAGGCTGGACGCAGCCGATCATCGTGGGCCGCCATGCCTTCGGCGACCAGTACCGCGCCACCGACTTCCATTTCCCCGGCAAGGGCAAGCTGACGATGAAATTCGTCGGCGAAGACGGCACCGAAATCGAACGCGAGGTCTTCGACGCGCCATCCGCCGGCGTCGCCATGGGCATGTACAACCTCGACGACTCCATCACCGATTTCGCGCGTGCCTCGCTCAATTACGGCCTGCAGCGCAAGGTGCCGGTCTATCTGTCGACCAAGAACACAATCCTCAAGGTCTATGACGGGCGCTTCAAGGACATCTTCCAGCAGATCTACGAATCCGAGTTCAAGGCCAAGTTCGAGGAAGCCAAGATCTGGTACGAACACCGTCTGATCGACGACATGGTGGCAGCGGCCCTGAAATGGTCCGGCGGCTATGTGTGGGCCTGCAAGAACTACGATGGCGACGTCCAGTCCGACACGGTCGCGCAGGGCTTCGGTTCGCTCGGCCTGATGACTTCGGTCCTGATGACGCCGGACGGCAAGACCGTCGAGGCCGAAGCCGCGCACGGCACGGTCACACGCCACTTCCGCCAGCACGAGGCCGGCCAGGAAACCTCGACGAACTCGATCGCCTCGATTTTCGCCTGGACGCGCGGTCTCGCACACCGCGCCAAGCTCGACGACAATGCCGAGCTGGCGCGGTTCGCCACGACGCTCGAAAAGGTCTGCGTCGATACGGTCGAATCCGGCCACATGACCAAGGATCTCGCCCTGCTCATCGGTCCGGATCAGCCCTGGCTGTCCACGACCGGGTTCCTCGACAAGATCGACGAGAACCTTCAGAAGGCCATGGCCTGACCTTTGAAACCTGACGCCGGAGGGGCGGTTTGAACAAAACGATCCGCACCCTCTGGCAACACAACAGGCTCCTGGTGATCGCCTTCGCGATCGCCCTTTCCCTCACGATCGTCTTCGGCGTCCGAACGACCGCGTTCTTCATCTACTGGTCCGCCCATCAGGACGTGCCGGTGGCCGGATGGATGCCGGCCGGCTATGTCGCAAAATCCTACCGCGTCGAGATCGAAACCGTGCGCGAGGCTCTCGGCCTCGATCCACAGGACCGCGACCGCCGGCCGATCGCGAGGATCGCCGCCGATCGCGGCGTGCCGGTCGACGAGCTGATCGGCCGCGTCAACGCGGCGCTGCGCGAGGCCCGCGCCGACGAGGCGACAGACGGGCAATGACCGAGACGATCCTTTCGGTCTTTTCCGTCTACGGGGCTCCGGCTCTTTTCGCGATCGTGGCGGCGGGTCAATTCGGGATACCCCTGCCGACATCCATCCTGCTGCTGACGGCCGGCGCCCTGCAGGCGGATGGCGACCTGTCCTTCTGGCAGCTTTTTGCGTGGGGGCTGGCCGGCGCGGTTGCCGGCGACCATGTCGGTTACCTGATCGGGCGTTTCGCGGCCTCAGCCATACGAGACCGCATCGGCCGTTGGCCGGCGGCGCAGAAGCAATTGCTCAAGGCGGAAGCCTTCACGCGCAAATGGGGCGACGGCTCGATCTTCCTCAGCCGCTGGCTGTTCAGTCCGCTCGGGCCCTATGTCAACCTGACGAGCGGCCTGTCCTCGCATCCCATGCACCGCTTCTCCATGGCCGATATCGCCGGAGAAATCGTCTGGATCGGCGGCTATCTTTCGCTCGGCGCCGTCTTTGCCCAGTCGATCGCCGAATTGGCGGATATCGTCGCCAACGCGGCATGGATGATCGGCGCGGGTGTTATCACGCTGATCCTCGGCTGGCAGTTGCTGGTTCGGCTACGCAGGATAAAAGCGAAGGCCGAGTAGACGCTTCTACCCGGCGAGCGCCTCACGAACCGCGTCGACCGCCGCCTTGGCGTTCGCGCCATCCGGTCCGCCGGCCTGCGCCATGTCCGGGCGGCCGCCGCCGCCCTTCCCGCCAAGCGCGACAGACGCGACCCTGACGAGATCGACGGCGCTGAACTTGTCCGTCAGGTCGCCCGTGACGGCAACCACGACGCTGCCCTTGCCGTCCTCCGAGGACGCCGCGAACACGACGACACCGCTGCCGAGCGATTGCTTGGCCTCGTCGGCCATCGGCTTCAGATCCTTCGGCGAAACGCCTTCGACGACGCGGCCGACAAATTTCGTTCCGGCGACCTCTTCGGGGCCTTCACCGGCTCCGCCCGCCGGACCGGCAAGCGCCAGCGCCTTCTTGGCTTCGGTCAGTTCGCGTTCTAGCTTGCGGCGTTCCTCGACCAGCGCCTCGATGCGCGGCAGGATATCGTCCGGATTGGTCTTGAGCACCGCCGCGACCGCACGCACGCGCTCGTCCTGTTCGGCCAGATAATCGCGCGCCGCATCGCCCGTCAGCGCCTCGATACGGCGCACGCCCGATGCCACGGCGGTTTCGGCGATGACATGGGTCAGGCCGATCTCGCCGGTGTTGCGGACATGGGTGCCGCCGCACAGTTCGATGGAGTAGGTCTTGCCCTTCTTCTCCCCGCGCTCCGCGGTGCCCATCGAGACGACGCGGACCTCGTCGGCATATTTCTCGCCGAACAGCGCCATGGCGCCCGTCTCGCGTGCATCTTCCAGCGCCATAAGCCGCGTGCGCACCGGGGCGTTCTGGAGGATGATCTCGTTGGCGATATCGGCAACTTCCTCCAGTTCGCCCGCCGTCATCGGCTTGGGATGGGAGAAATCGAAGCGCAGGCGATCGGCGGCCACAAGCGAGCCCTTCTGCGCCACATGGGTGCCGAGCACCTCGCGCAGCGCCTCATGAATGAGGTGCGTGGCAGAGTGGTTGGACCGCAGACGCGTGCGCCGCTCGTGATCGATTTCCAGCTCGACCTCATCTCCGGGCTTCAGCACGCCTTCCGTCACCGTTCCGAAATGCACGAAGAGACCGTCGGCCTTTTTCTGCGTTTCCGTCACCGTCACTGTCACGCCGTCGGTCCGGATCGTGCCGCGGTCACCTTGCTGGCCACCGGATTCGCCGTAGAACGGGGTCTGGTTGACGATGATCGCGACTTCGTCGCCGGTATTGGCCTCGGCGAGTTCCTCGCCGTCGCGCACCAGCGCATAGACGACGCCTTCCGCCTTCTCCGCCTCGTAGCCGAGGAATTCCGTCGCGCCGTATTTCTCGCGCAGCGAAAACCATACGGATTCCGTCGCCTGGTCACCGGAGCCGTGCCAGTTGGCGCGCGCCTCGGCGCGCTGCCTTTCCATCGCGGCGTTGAACGTGTCCATGTCGACCGAGACGCCGCGCTGACGCAGAGCATCCTGTGTCAGGTCGAGCGGGAAGCCATAGGTATCGTAGAGCTTGAAAGCGGTCTCGCCGTCGAGCGCGTCGCCCTCGGCCAATCCGGCGCTGGCTTCGTTGAGCAGGGACAGGCCACGATCAAGCGTGCGACGGAAGCGGGTTTCCTCGAGCAGGAGCGTTTCCTCGACGAGCGGCTGGGCGCGCACCAGTTCCGGATAAGCCTGGCCCATCTCATGGACCAGTGCCGGCACCAACCGGTGCATCAGCGGCTCCTTGACGCCCAGCAGTTCGGCGTGGCGCATGGCGCGGCGCATGATGCGGCGCAGCACATAGCCGCGTCCCTCGTTGGAGGGCAAAACGCCGTCCGCGATCAGGAAGCTGGATGCGCGCAGATGGTCGGCGATGACGCGGTGGCTCGCGCGGTTTGCGCCCTGCGCCGCCGTTTTGGTCAGTTCCTCCGACGTCGCGATCAGGTGGCGGAACAGGTCGATATCGTAATTGTCGTGTTCGCCCTGCAGCACCGCAGCGATGCGCTCGAGACCCATGCCGGTGTCGATGGACGGACGCGGCAGGTCGACACGCTCATCGACGGTCATCTGCTCGTATTGCATGAAGACGAGGTTCCAGATCTCGATGAACCGGTCGCCATCCTCGTCCGGGCTTCCGGGCGGGCCGCCCGGGATGCCCTCGCCGTGATCGTAGAAGATCTCCGAGCACGGTCCACACGGACCGGTGTCGCCCATCGCCCAGAAATTGTCATGGGTCGGGATGCGAATGATCTTTTCGTCCGGCAGGCCGGCGATCTTCTTCCAGAGCGAGAACGCGTCGTCATCCGTGTGGTAGACCGTCACGAGCAGCTTGTCGGCTGGTATGCCGTATTCCTTGGTGATCAGGTTCCAGGCAAGCTCGATCGCGCGTTCCTTGAAATAGTCGCCGAAAGAGAAATTGCCCAGCATCTCGAAGAAGGTGTGGTGACGCGCGGTGTAGCCGACATTGTCGAGGTCGTTGTGCTTGCCGCCGGCGCGCACGCATTTCTGCGATGTTACGGCGCGCGAATAGGGCCGCTTTTCCAGACCGGTGAAGACGTTCTTGAACTGCACCATCCCGGCATTGACGAACATCAGCGTCGGGTCGTTGTGCGGAACCAGCGGGCTCGACGCAACGACCTCATGTTCGTTCTGCGCGAAATAGTCGAGAAATGTCTTTCGAATGTCGTTGACGCTGCTCATGAAATCCTGCCTGCAAGGAGCGCGGGAAAGCTCCGGAAAGGCCATTGCCTTACTCAATCGGACCCGGCTCTGTCCAGCATATCGGTCAGGCGGCCGGATCAATCAAGCGAAAGGCCCGGAGCGCCAGAAGCACACCGGGCCTTGCCCATGTCTTTCGGTAGCGGGCCGGAGCGATCCGGCCGCTGCGTTACCCTTCGGCGGCGGTGTCGTCCTCCCCGGGACCGCCTTCCAGGAACTTCTCGGCGATCAGGCCGGCATTCTGACGCAACGCGAGTTCGATCTCGTCGGCGATCATCGGGTTCTCACGCAGGAACTGCTTGGAGTTCTCCCGCCCCTGCCCGAGCCGCTGGCTGTCATAGGAGAACCATGCGCCCGACTTCTCGACGATACCCGCCTTCACGCCGAGATCGATCAGTTCGCCGGTCTTCGAAACGCCCTCGCCATACATGATGTCGAATTCGACCTGCTTGAAGGGCGGCGCCATCTTGTTCTTCACGACCTTGACGCGGGTCTGGTTACCGACCACCTCGTCGCGATCCTTGACCGCGCCGATCCGGCGGATGTCGAGGCGGACCGAGGCATAGAATTTGAGCGCATTGCCGCCGGTCGTCGTCTCAGGCGAGCCGAACATCACGCCGATCTTCATGCGGATCTGGTTGATGAAGATCACCATCGTGTTGGAACGCGAGATCGACGCGGTGAGCTTGCGCAGCGCCTGGCTCATCAGCCTTGCCTGAAGGCCCGGCAGCGAATCGCCCATCTCGCCCTCGATCTCCGCGCGCGGCGTGAGTGCAGCAACCGAGTCGATCACCAGCACGTCACAGGCGCCGGAGCGCACCAGCGTGTCGGCGATCTCGAGCGCCTGCTCGCCGGTGTCCGGCTGCGAGATCAACAGATCTTCCAGCGCGACGCCAAGCTTGCGCGCATAAACCGGGTCGAGTGCGTGCTCGGCATCGACGAAGGCGCAGATGCCGCCACTCTTCTGCGCTTCGGCAACGACCTGGAGCGCCAGCGTCGTCTTGCCCGAGCTTTCCGGACCGTAGATCTCGATGATGCGTCCCTTGGGAAGCCCGCCGATCCCCAGCGCGATATCGAGGCCGAGCGAGCCGGTTGAAACCGTTTCGATCTCGACGACCTGTTCATTGGCGCCCAGCCGCATGATGGACCCCTTGCCGAAGGTCCTCTCGATCTGCGAGAGCGCCGCATCCAATGCTTTCGACTTGTCCACCTGTTTGTCCTCAACCAGACGCAAACTGTTCTGAGCCATGTTTCTCACCCTTGGGTTATCGCCGCAACCGCGCAGACTGTAAAATCTCAAGTTTGTTTGTACGCGATTTGTTCCTTTTTTGCAAATCGTATAACTTATTGATAAATTTAGAAAACCGGATTTTGTTTTGTTTATGTTCCCCCTGCACCCTTTCCGGATGCCGGTCCTCGAGGTGTCCGATGCGGGTGGTGTGCGATTGACGCTGACCTGATTCTTCATTCATTGACCAGTGTTTTCGGAGACAGACGAGCGGTGAACGGCGAAGACGATCATGAAGGATGGGCGCTTCTCGGCGTCGGCGGCGCGCATATGGACCGAATCGGCCATGTGAGCGGCGTCTTTCATGCCGGCGCGTCCAATCCCGGCCGCCTCGTCACCTCGGTCGGCGGCGGGGCGCTGAACGCGCTTCGCAACGCCGTGCTGCGCGGCACGGCGCCGGCGGCACTGATCTCGGCGCGCGGCGGCGACCACGATGGTGCGATTCTCGCCGAGACGATCGAAAACGCCGGGATCGCCGACCTGTCGGCCGTCTTCCTCGATCGCCGCACCGCGAGCTACACCGCGATCCTCTCCGGCGACGGCGAGCAGATCGCCGGACTGGCCGACATGGCGATCTATGAAACCGCCCTTCCCCGCCAATTGCGCCGGAAAGCATTGCGCGAGGCGCTCTCGAACGCACGTGCGATTCTCGTCGATGCCAATCTTCCCGAAGCCGCGCTGCGCGCGGTGGCAGAGCGCGCGGCCGGTCCGATCTTCGCAATCGCGATCTCGCCCGCAAAAGCGCCACGGCTCACCGCGATCGCATCACGCATCCACACGGTCTTCATGAACAGGCGCGAGGCAAAGGCCCTCACCGGTCGCGATGACGCCCGGCAGTGCCTCGACGGTCTCGCTGCGCTCGGCTTTTCCCGCGCGGTGATCACCGACGGGTCGCGCGCGGTGCTCGTGCTGGATGGCGAAGCCCGCCGGGCTGTCATTCCGCCCCCCGCGGCGAAGGTCGCCGACGTGACCGGCGCCGGAGACGCATTGGCCGGCGCCACGCTGGCGGCGCTTTCGAAAGACAACATTTCCGGCCTCGCGGAGGCGGTCCGGTCCGGCGTAGCCGCGGCGCAATTGACACTTCGCGTCGAAGGTCCGATCGCACAGGCGCTCACGGGCGCGGAATTCGACGCCATCCGCGCGGCCACCACTGTCCGCGAACTCGAAACACTGGAAAAGGAAGCAAACGCGTGATCCCCATCATCCCGTCGCAAGAGGTCGCACAAGCGCTCGAAACCGGGCAGCCGGTCGTCGCGCTGGAATCGACCATCATCACGCATGGCATGCCCTATCCGGACAATCTCGCCATGGCCCGTTCGGTCGAAACGCTGATCCGCGACAACGGCGCGGTCCCGGCGACGATCGCGGTGATCGGCGGCGTGCTCCATGTCGGGCTCACCGAAGAGCAGGCCGAAGCGCTTGCCCGGGCGAAGGACCCGCTGAAACTGTCGCGCGCCGACCTCGCCTTTGCCATGGCGCGCAGGCTGACCGGCGGAACCACCGTCGCCGCCACGATGATGGCCGCGCACACGGCGGGCATCCCGGTCTTCGCCACCGGCGGCATTGGCGGCGTCCACCGCGGCGCGGAGACCAGTTTCGACATCTCCGCCGATCTCGACGAACTGGCGCGTACGCCGGTCACGGTCGTCTGCGCGGGCGCGAAAGCCATTCTCGATCTGCCGAAGACGCTCGAGGTACTGGAGACGCGCGGCGTGCCCGTCATCGCCTATGGGCAGGACGCATTTCCGGCCTTCTGGTCCCGCGATTCCGGCCTCACCGCCACGCTTCGGCTCGATGATGCGGCAGCGATCGCCGACTTCATGGTCATGCGCGCGCGGCTTTCGGGTTTCGGCCATGGCGGCGTGCTCGTCGCCAATCCGGTTCCCGAATCCGACGAGATCCCGCTGACGGAGATGGCGACATTCATCGAGCGCGGCATTTCCGAGGCGGCGGATGCCGGCATCGGCGGCAAGGCGGTCACGCCCTGGCTTCTCGCGCGCATCCTCGAAATCACCGACGGGCGCAGCCTGAAAACCAATATCGCCTTGGTCGAGAACAATGCGCGCCTTGCCGCGAAAATCGCGGTCGCGCATGCGCAGAAGTCCGGAAAACCGTGACCTGTCACACCTTGTGACCGATCGCACACACGTATTTTGCGGGATCGCCTACCTTCTTCCCAACGCCGCAACACAGCGGCACCGCAAAGGGAAGAAGATCATGAAAACCATCTCGCTCAAGAACACCGTCGCCTCTGTCGCAACCGCCGCAACGCTTCTGGTCAGCGGCATCGTGCCGGTCACCACCGCCAACGCCCAGCCGCCGAAGAACCTCGTGTTCAACCCGCAGGGCCCGGGCATCTGCGCAACGAAACCGTGGCTCTGCAAGCCCGGCAATTTCAAGGCGCCCCCGGCGAAGCCGGTTCCGCCGGCTCCCGGTCCCAAGGGCATGAACGCCGGAACGGCCGCTGCCATCGGCATTGTGGGCGGCCTCATCGCCGGCGCCGCGCTTGCCAACGCCAACAAGAAGAACCAGGCGACCGGAAGCGCCAACGCGCACTACAACTGGTGCTTCGCGAAGTACAAGACCTACCGGATGGAGGACAACTCCTTCATGTCCAACTCCGGCTACCGCAAGCCCTGCATCTCGCCTTACTACTAAGGCAATCCGCTCCGGGGAGACGACGGTCAATGCCCCGCCCGACGTCTCCCGTTCCCGCCCCGGAAGCCTCACAGGCTTCCGGGGTTCGGCTTGACTCGCGTGGCAAACATGCAACCATATGACGGCCTCCGTTTCGCAACTTCCTTCCGGACACTGCTATGGTTTCCCTGAAGTCGTTTTCGCTGTTTGAGACACTCACCGACGAGCAGGACCAGCGCTTCTCCGCGATGGTGCGTTCGGGTGACTACGGCGCCAACGAGCTGGTGCTCGATTTCGACGATTCCAGCCATAGTGTTTTCCTCATCCAGTCGGGCCGCGTCAGGGTCATCCTGCGGATCGCCACCGGGCGCGAGGTCATCCTCGGCGAATTCGCCGATGGGGAGTTTTTCGGAGAACTGGCCGCGATCGACGGCACCACGCGTTCGGCCAACGTCACCGCAATGACGCGCACCCGCGTGATCACCGTGCCGCAATCGGTTTTCCTGGCGATCCTGCGCGATTCGCCGGATGTCGCCCTGCAACTGATGCGCTCGATGTCGATCTTGATCCGGTCGCTCAACACACGCCTTGCCGAACATGCCTTCCTTCCGGCCAAGTATCGGCTCTATTCCGAACTGATAAGGCTGTCCCGGCCGCGCAAGGGGCACGACGGACAGCGGATCGTCTCGCCGCCGCCAATCCAGCTTGAACTGGCAGAGCGCATCGGCTGCAGGCGCGAAGTCGTCAGCCGCGAGATCGCGAAGATGGAGCGCGAGAATATCGTCGAGCGTTCGCGCGGCGGCCTGATCCTGGCCGACATGAACGAACTCAATCGCCGCCTTTCCGAAGGATGGAACGCCGGCAGCGACTGACCGTCACCCCACGGCAACCAGAATGGCCCCGCCAGCGATGAGCGCGACACCGCTCCAACCCGTCAGGGAGAGCCGTTCGCCCAGGAACAGGGCTCCAATGATCGCGACGAAGACGACGCTGAGCTTATCGACGGGCGCGACCTGTCCCGCCTGCCCCAGTTGCAGCGCCCGGAAATAGCAAAGCCATGATGCGCCGGTCGCGAGCCCGGACAGGACGAGAAACGTGACCGTCTTCGCCGACAGCGTGGACAGGCTCTGATACTCCCCGGTGAACCAAAGCAATGGCGCAAGCGCGGCCACCACGACCAGCGTGCGAAACAGGGTCGCGAAGTTGGAGTTGACGCCGCTGATGCCAACCTTGGCGAAAATGGCGGTCAGTGCTGCGAATGCAGCCGCGAGAAGCGCCCAGAATTGCCATGAATTCGCGAAATCCCGCATCGCCCGCATCCTCGTTCGTCGGCTGACATCCCATCAAAGACCCAACGCAACCGCGAAACAAGGCAGAACGCAAAAACGGCGCGGCAGAGTGTGCCGCGCCGTTTTGATGGAGTTGGGAGTATCTTGCGATCACACGCCGCCGGCGGCGGTGGTGCGCAGTTCCGCTTTCGCGGTCAGCGGGCCGACATCGCGCAGGCGCGCCTCGGCGAGAAGGCCTCCGGCAGCGTCCACGCGCCAGTCGATGACGACCTTGCGGTCGGATCCCAGTTCCGGGACCTCGATGCACTCCGCGACGGCCATCGGATATTTGTCGACTAAGCGCACGCGCAGGTCCCTGTCTGCTTCGCAGCTTTCGACGGAGGCATAGTGAACCGGCTGGTCGGCCTGGCGGCAGACCATCATCGAGTGGTCGCAACCAAGTATCAGCATTACAGCAACGATCGGTTCCATTGTTTTGCTCCTTGTCAGGATTTGAAACGAACCTACCCGCAGGTCGGTTCCATCGCTGTGCGTTGCGTCACAGGCGATTCATCCCTGATTTCCAAAGAATTTTCCGGGGTCGCCACCCATCGAGGAACACAAAACCGGTTCGTTTCGGCACTTGAGAACTTTCAGCAGTTCGCTATAATGTTACCATGGTAACACCTGAGAAAATCGAGCGGACACAGACCGGTGTCCGCATCGCGTCACCGCTTCTGAAAGTCCTGAAGGGTCTCGCCGAATACAAGGAAATGAGCCTCGGAGACCTTCTGGAAGGGATCGTGTTGCATGCCTTCGAGGGCAAGCAGCCCTTCTCGGAGGAGACGCTGGCCGCGATCGAAAAGCTGCGGGATGTCTATGAATGCCGGATGACCGCAGCCGATGCGCACAAACTGTCGGAGGAAGACCGGTGAGAAAGGCTTTCAGCCATGAATTCGTGGTCGAACGCGCGGTCGGCGACGCCTTCCCCCTGTTCACCCCCAAGGGTGAAGAAGAATGGGTTCCGGGCTGGAAGCCGGATTATTTCGCACCGGACAGCGGCGAGACCCGGAAAGACATGCTGTTTGCAACCGGCAATGGCGATGAGCGGACATGGTGGACCTGCCTCGAATGGGAGCCGGAAAGCCATCACGTGCGCTATTTTCGGCTGACGCCCGGCAATCGGGCGGCCTTCGTCGAGGTGCGCTGCCGGGCGCGCGGCCCCGGTTCGACCGACGTGATCGTCAGCTACGACATGCAGGCGCTGGGTCCGGCCGGCGAGCGCTATATCGACCATATGGACGACGCGGCCTTCGCCGGGATGATCGGCGAATGGCCGGACCTGATCGAGAAATCGGATCAGGCGGTCGCCTGATCCTACTCGACATCCTCGACTTCGATATCGCCGCCATGAACCCGGTGCGCGAGCGCTGCTTCCATGAACTCGTCGAGGTCGCCGTCGAGCACGTCCGAGGGCGCCGTCGATTCCACGCCGGTGCGCAGATCCTTCACGAGCTGGTAGGGCTGGAGAACGTATGAGCGAATCTGGTGGCCCCAGCCGATCTCGGTCTTGGTGGCCTCGGTCGCATTGGCCTCGGCCTCGCGCCGCTTCAGCTCTTCCTCGTACAGGCGCGCGCGCAGCATGTCCCAGGCCCTCGCCCGGTTCTTGTGCTGCGAGCGTTCGGCCTGGCACTGCACGACGATGCCGCTCGGAATGTGCGTGATACGCACGGCCGAGTCGGTCGTGTTGACGTGCTGGCCGCCTGCGCCTGAGGCGCGATAGGTGTCGATGCGGCAATCGCTTTCGGCGACTTCGATGTCGATCGAGTCGTCGATCACGGGATAGACCCAAGCCGAGGCGAAGGAGGTGTGACGGCGCGCGTTGGAATCGTAGGGCGAGATGCGCACCAGCCGGTGGACGCCCGATTCCGTCTTCATCCAGCCATAGGCGTTGTGGCCTTTCACCTGGATCGTCGCCGACTTGATGCCCGCTTCCTCGCCGGCCTGGACTTCGACGACCTCGACCTTGAAGCCGCGGCGCTCGGCCCAGCGCGTGTACATGCGCAACAGCATCGACGCCCAGTCCTGACTCTCCGTACCGCCGGCACCGGAATGGATTTCCATGAAGGTATCGTTCGAATCGGCCTCGCCGGACAGCAGCGCCTCGACCGACCGCTTGTCGATCGCGCCCTGCAGGTCACGGATTGCCTGTTCGGCCTCGCCGATGGTTTCCTGGTCGTCTTCCTCCTCGCCCATGGCGATGAGTTCGACGCTGTCTTCAAGGATCTGGTCGAAATCGCGAATGGCGCTGATCATGTCCTCGAGGCGCTGGCGCTCCTGCATGAGCTTCTGCGCTTCGGCGGCGTCGTTCCAGAGGTCGGGATCCTCGGCGCGTGCGTTCAGATATTCCAGGCGTTTGACGGACTCGTCCCAGTCAAAGATGCCTCCTCAGCAGGCTTATGGCCTGCTTGATGTCGTCGACGAGCGTCGCGGTTTCGGCGCGCATGTCCTGTTCCCCGGATTCGTGAAAATGTCGTTCAGGCGCCGGGTTTTAGGCACCCGGCGCCGCCGTGTAAAGGGCGAGGCTAGAAGAGACCACCCTGCCCGCTCTGGATCGCTTCCTGGGCGCGTGGCGAAATCTTGCGCTGCTCCTCGATCTGGACCGCGACCGTCTCGATGCCGATGACCTGATAGGAGTCGGCCGGTCCGGTGCCGGGCTTGAAGGCTTCGAGGATCGTGTCGGGACCGCCCTGCGCGCGCATGCCGGTCTTGCGGTCGATTTCGACGATATTCATGCCCTCGGGCAGCCGGAAATCGGCGATCGGCACGTCCTTGAGCGCGGCGGTCAGATATTCCTTGACCACCGGTGCGGCCAGGCCGCCACCCGTCGAGCCGCGTCCCATCGGTTCCGGCTGATCGAAACCGATATAGACTCCGGTCACCAGGTTCGGCGTGAAGCCGATGAACCAGGCGTCCTTTTCCTCGTTGGTCGTTCCAGTCTTGCCGGCGAGCGGGCGTCCGAGTTCGCGCATCAGCGTGGCCGTACCGCGCTGCACGACGCCTTCCATCATCGAAGTGATCTGGTAGGCGGTCATCGGATCGAGAACCTGGTCGCGATTGTCGATCAGCTGCGGCTCTTCCTGGCCGGACCAGCGTTCGGCATTGCAGCCGACGCATTCGCGCTGGTCGTGCTTGTAGATGGTGCGCCCGTAGCGGTCCTGCACGCGGTCGATGAAGGACGGCTCGATCGAGCGACCGCCATTGGCGATGACCGAATAGGCCGACACCATGCGCAGCACCGTCGTTTCGCCGGAGCCGAGCGCCATGGCGAGAAGCGGCGGCATGTCGTCATAGATGCCGAATCGCTCGGCATATTCCGCGACGAGCTGCATGCCCATGTCCTTGGCGAGGCGAACCGTCATCAGGTTTCGCGAGCGCTCGATGCCGAGGCGCAGCGTGGACGGGCCGGCAAAGCCGCCGCCATAGTTCTTCGGCTGCCAGACCTCGCCGCCGGAGACGAGCTGAATCGGCGCGTCCAGCACCACGGATGCCGGCGTGTAGCCATTGTCCAGCGCAGCGGCGTAAACGAAGGGCTTGAACGAGGAACCGGGCTGGCGATAGGCCTGCGTGGCGCGGTTGAACTGCGACTGAGAATAGGAAAACCCGCCGATCATCGCCAGCACGCGGCCGGTATTCGGGTCCATGGACACCAGAGCGCCCGAAACCTCGGGGACCTGCTGCAGTTCGTAGCCGTCTTCCTTGTTCTCGATATAGATGACATCGCCAACGGAGAGCACGCCACTGATGCTCTTGACCTTGGACGTGCGGCCGTCGGCGCGCCGGGTCTTCGCCCATTCGATGCCCGCGGCGGCGAGCTTCACCGTCTCGCGGTTCGAAGACATGTCGCCGGAAATTTCGCGTTCGGGACGCAATCCCACCTCGGCTCCGTCATCGCCGACGGAAAGGACAACGCCGAGCTTCCATTCCGGCACGTCGCTGAGCCGATCGACCTCGGCGAGCGAAACGCCCCAATCGCCCGAAACATCGATCGTGGTGACCGGACCGCGATAGCCACGCCCGCGATCATACTTGATCAATCCGTGCTGAAGCGCGGTGCGCGCCATTTTCTGAAGCTTCGGGTCGAGCGTGGTCCGCACCGACAACCCGCCTTCGTAAAGCGCGTCCTGTCCGTAGCGGTCGATGACCTGGCGGCGCACTTCCTCGGTGAAATACTCGGCGGCGAAGACATAATCGCCCGAACGGCGGAAATTCACGCCGAGTGGCTGCTTCTTGGCCGCTTCGGCTTCCTCGCTGGCGACGTAGCCGTTCTCCGTCATCCGGTCGATGATCCAGTTGCGGCGCTCGGTGGCCGCTTCGGTATCGTCGAAGGGATGGTAGTTGGACGGCGCCTTGGGCAGCGCGGCCAGATAGGCGGCTTCCTGAAGGTTCAGCTCGTTCACCGACTTGCCGAAATAGGTCAGCGCCGCGCCGGCGATCCCGTAGGCGCCGGACCCGAAGAAGATCTCGTTGAGATAGAGTTCGAGGATGCGATCCTTGGAATAGGCCTGCTCGATACGGAACGAGAGCACCGCCTCGCGGATCTTGCGGTCCACGGTGCGGTCATTCGTCAGCAGGAAGTTCTTGGCGACCTGCTGGGTGATCGTCGACGCGCCGACCAGCCGGCGTCCGTTGCGCAGGTTTTCCAGGTTGGTCACGACAGCTCGCGCCAGCGCCAGCATGTCCACGCCATGGTGATGGTAGAAGTTCTTGTCCTCAGCCGACAGGAACGCCGCCTTGACGCGGTCGGGCACGGCCTGGATCGGAATATAGAGACGGCGCTGGCGGGCGAACTCGCCCATCAGCTGGCCGTCACTGGAATGGACGCGGGTCGTCACCGGGGGCTCGTAACTGGCGAGCACCTCGTAATCCGGCAGGTCCTTGGTCAGGTCGCCGACATAGACGACGATCGCGGCGGCCACCAGCAGGAACCCGATTGTTCCGATTCCGAAGAAATATCCAAGTAGACGAAGCATTTGTTCTCTTTCAGTCGCATTCCACGCGCGCTGGAGCCGCGATCAGGAGCGTATCGCGCAAACTACTAGAGTCGCGCAACGCTTGAAACATGCCTTTCATCCCAAATTGGACCGCACCATGACATTGATGCAAAAAACCGTGCCCAATCGGCAACGGTCCGGGGCAATCGACGTCATCGGTCGGCCGCCACGTTCGTCTCGATGTCGCGCGACGAGAGGCTGGCAAACTTCGAGATGGCGTTGGCCAGCCTGTCGGCAAGCCCGTTTTGCCATTCCGTCTGGTTGAGCAGGGCCTCGTCGTCCTTGTTGGACAGGTAGCCGAGCTCGATAAGCACCGACGGCACGTCCGGCGCCTTGAGAACGCGGAAGCCGGCGTAGCGGTGCGGGTTCTTGATCAGGCGCGCGAAGCCCTTCATGTCCGAAATCGCAAGACGGGCGAACTGCACGGAAAATCCAAGCGTCTCGCGCCGGGCCAGATCGACGAGAATGTCTGAGACGGCGGTGTCCTCGCTCGGCAGTTCCACGCCGGCGACCGAATCGGCCAGGTTTTCGTTGGCGGCGACGCTTGCCGCCACCTGGTCGGACGCCTTTTCCGAGATCGTGTAGATGGTCGCGCCGCGCACCCCGTGCTGGCGCAGCGAATCCGCGTGTATGGAGATGAACAGATCGGCCTGATGCTGCCGCGCGAAGCCGGTCCGGTCGGCCAGCGCGACAAAGACATCCGAATCGCGGGTCATGAACACCTGCGCGCCCTTGAAACGCGAAAGCCGGTCGCGCAGCGTCCGCGAGAAGGCGAGCGTGACATCCTTCTCCTGCGTGCCGCGCACCCCTATCGCGCCGTTGTCGATGCCGCCATGTCCCGGATCGATGACGATCGTGAACGGCTTGTCATCGGTATGCACCGCGCCGATGCGATCCTGCTTCTGGGCCGTATTGACCACCGCGCTGGTCGTGATCGAGCGGTCGAGGGCACGGGCGAATTCGTCCTCGCCGGCCACTTCGAGATCGATCACCAAATTATGACGTCCGGTTTGCTGGTCCTCGCGCGAACGAAGGGCGGCCACGCTGAAAGGCCTGCTCGTGCGGAATATCAGCCGCGAGTGGTTTCCGCCCATGTCGCCATAGCGCATGCCCGACACGAGGCCCGACTTGTTGACCGACTTTTCGTCGAATCCGTAGCCGATTTTGTTGAAATCGAGGACCAGGCGCCATGGCCGGTCGAGAAGCTGGTGGGATACGTCGACGGGTTTGTCGAACTCGATGACGATGCGCGTCACCGCATCGTCGCCCACGATGCGCATGTCGAGCGCGACCGGCGCCCTGTTGGAGGCGGAGGCCTGGGCGGCGCACAGCATGACCGCCGCAAGGATGAGAACCCCTGCCCGACCGATCAAGGCTCGCGGAAATTTCCGGTCAATCACGCCAAACACCCCGTTTGCGCGGCGGCACCGCATTCTCCAGGCTACATCGCCACACAGGTCTGGATATGCCATCATGGTTAACCGGATCTTTACCCGGCGCGCAGAAGTCAAGCATTGTCAGGCCCCAGCATCTTGGCATGCGGAATTAAAACGCTTGCAGCCGGTTTAGCAAAATTCTAAATTGCAAGTGCAGTGGAGCGTCAATCCGCACCCTGTCAGTTTCGAAGGTTTCGCCTGCCAGTTCGGTTGTAGACTGGCGGCATTTTCCAACGGGCCCTCAAAAAATGGGCCCGGCTCTCGAGAAGAGCAAATCAACCGGCTTCCTTTCGGGAGCCCCAATGCAGTCGTTTTTGTTGGCCCTTTTCATGGCGTTTATTTCGACCAAGGCAGACGTTGAGACACGGCAGACACGAGAAAAACCCTTTCTCGCCGTGGCGTCGCGCGTGCCGGCAAAACATACAATGAGCAGCACAATCCCGCCGGCAAGACGTCCGGCGGCGCGCCACCGGTCGCAACCTCCGGGCGATTGCGCGGCTGCCGGAACAAGAATCAATGTCAAACAAAATGCTGATCGATGCCTCCCATCGGGAGGAAACCCGAGTTGTTGTAGTCAAAGGTAACCGCCTAGAAGACTTCGATTTCGAATCCGAACACAAGAAACAGATCCGCGGCAACATCTACCTTGCCAAGGTCACGCGGGTCGAACCGTCTCTCCAGGCGGCGTTCGTGGACTATGGCGGCAATCGCCACGGCTTTCTCGCCTTCAGCGAAATTCATCCCGACTATTACCAGATCCCGCTTGCCGATCGTCAGGCGCTCCTCGCCGAGGAAGCGATGCTTGCCGAGCAGGAAGACGACGAGCAGGAAGCCAGCGACAATCGCCGCTCCCGCCGCCGCCGCGGCGGACGCAAGACCAAAAACGGCAAACGCGAGACGTCCGGCCGCAACAGGCGCGGACCGTCGGTCCCGGACGCCGAACCCGTCGCGATGGATGCGATCCTGGCCGACTGGGAAGCCCGCCAGGCCGCCGAAGCCGAGGACGCCGACAGCGACGACACCGAAGCCGGCGATTCCCGCAATGAGGACAACGGCCCGGAAACCATCGCCGCGCGCGCCGAAGACGACGGAAACGTGATTTCCGAAGCGCCGGAAACGGATGCGTCGGACGACTCCGATGACGACGACAACGACGACGACGATTCCTCCGATGACGATAGCGACGATGACGACAACCGCCGTTCGCGCGGACGCCGCCGTCGCGGCCGGTCGAGCGGACGTGGACGCCGCGGCAACAACAGCGACCGCGACGATTCGGACGATGACGACGACGACAGTGAAGATGACGAGATCGACACTGTCGGCAGCGACGACGCGATGGAAGAGGCCCGCCCGCGCCAGCGCGCGCTGCGCCGCCAGTACAAGATCCAGGAGGTCATCAAGCGCCGCCAGATCATCCTCGTGCAGGTCGTCAAGGAAGAGCGCGGCAACAAGGGCGCTGCGCTGACCACCTACATGTCGCTGGCCGGCCGCTATTCGGTGCTGATGCCGAACACGGCGCGCGGCGGCGGCATTTCGCGCAAGATCACCAATGCATCCGACCGCAAGCGGCTGAAGGAAGTCGTCAAGGAACTGCAGGTTCCGCAGGGCATGGGCGTGATCCTGCGCACCGCCGGCGCGAACCGCACCAAGCCGGAAATCAAGCGCGACTACGAATATCTGATGCGCATGTGGGACAGCGTGCGCGAACTGACGCTCGCCTCGACCGCGCCGACGCTGGTCTATGAGGAAGGCAGCCTGATCAAGCGCTCCATCCGCGACCTCTACAACAAGGACATCAGCGAGATCCTTGTCGCCGGCGAGGAAGGTTATCGCGAGGCCAAGGACTTCATGCGCATGCTGATGCCGAGCCACGCCAAGATGGTTCAGCCGTGGCGCGAGTCGCAGCCAATCTTCGCCAAGACGGGCATCGAGGCGCAACTCGACGGGCTGATCCAGCCAAGCGTCCGGTTGAAATCCGGCGGCTACATCATCATCAACCAGACCGAGGCGCTCGTCGCCATCGACGTCAACTCCGGCAAGTCCACGCGCGAGCATTCCATCGAGGATACCGCGCTGCAGACCAACCTGGAGGCGGCCGAGGAGGTCGCACGCCAGTTGCGTCTGCGCGACCTTGCCGGCCTGATCGTGATCGACTTCATCGACATGGAGGAGAACCGGAACAACCGGGCGGTCGAGAAAAAACTGAAGGATTGCCTGAAGAACGACCGCGCCCGCATCCAGGTCGGCCGTATCTCGCATTTCGGCCTCATGGAGATGAGCCGCCAGCGCATGCGCGCCAGCGTGCTCGAAAGCACCATGCAGCCCTGCCCGCATTGCGGCGGCGCCGGGCATATCCGCTCGCAGCAATCGGTGGCGTTGCACGTCATCCGGTCGCTGGAAGACTATCTGATGCGCAACGGCAAGCACCACATCACGGTGCGCACCGATGCCGACACGGCGCTCTACATTCTCAACCACAAGCGCGACACGCTGACCGAGATGGAAGGCCGCTTCGGCCTGCATATCGAGATCGTGACCGATCCGTTCATCGGCACCGAGATCTTCGCCTTCGACAAGGGCGAGATTTCCGACCTGCCGCGCGTCCAGCCGATCAGGCCCGATTACGGTGATGAGGACGAGGACGACGATATCCCGGTCATCGAGGAAGAGACCGAGGACAATGCGGAAACCAACGACGGCGGAGACGGCGGCGAGGACGAGGATGACGGCCGCAACCGCAAACGGCGTCGTCGGCGTCGTCGCGGCGGCAAGAACCGGGATGGCAACGATACGTCGGATTCCGAGGCACAGTCGGACAATTCCGGCGACGACAGCGATGACGGCGACGATAACGGCGAATCCCGAAACGCTCGCGGCAACAAGAAGCGCAGACGGTCGCGCGGACGTCGCGGTGGCCGGGACCGGCGGAACTTCCGCCTGCCCGACGCCGAACCGGTCGGACCGCTGGCCGAGATGATCGCGGCGGAAGCCGCCGAGCAGGAAGCCGAGAACCGCCGCAAGGCGGAGGAAGCCGCAAAGGCAGCCGAGGAACAGGCCGCGGCGGAACAGGCGAAGGCGGCCGAGGCCGTCGAGACTGCGGAAGCCGAAACCCCTCAGGCGGAACCGGTCGCGACCGAAGCTGCAAACGAGAACACGGATACGGCCGAAGAGCCCGCTGTGGCGGACTCTGCTGTCGCCAACGACAACGCAGAGACCGAGACGGAGGAGCAGGACGAGAGCGAGAAACCGGCGCGCCGGCGCGCGACCGCGGAAACGCTCGATCTGAACGCGGAGCCCGTCGTGACATCCGAGGGAAGCGCCGCGGAAGAAAAGCCCAAGCGCACCGGTTGGTGGTCCCGCAAGGGCTTCTTCTAAGACGATTTGAAAGGCGGGCTTGTCCCGCCTTTCTTCTTTCCGGGGACTGTCGCCCATGACCGTTTGGATCGTTCTCTTGCGTGGGATCAATGTCGGCGACAAGCACATCGTCCCCATGAAGAGATTGCGCGAACTGCTTGAGGAATCAGGTTTTTCGAGCGTTCAGACCTATATTCAAAGCGGCAATTGCGTGTTCGGCTCGGATGAGACCGACGCCGGCAAAGTCGCGCAGGCGGTCGCCGGTTCTATCGAAGGGGAATTCGGGTTCAGGCCGTCGGTTTTCGCCCTGACCCTGGAGCATCTCGAAGCGGCGCTCGAGGCCAATCCCTTTCCCGCCGATGCGGGCAAGGCGCTCCACCTGATCTTTCTGGACAGCACGCCGGCGGACGCCGATCTTGACGAATTGCGCGCGATCGCACCCGACAACGAGGCGGCGGAGATCAGGGGCAACATTCTCTACGTCTACACGCCGGACGGCTTCGGCCGCTCGGTGATTGCACAGAAGCTCGACCGCTTCATCAAGGCGGACAAGACGGCGCGCAACCTGAACACCGTCCACAAGCTCGCCGAGATGGCGCGAGCGGTCAATTAGCTTGTCAGCCACCCGTCCATGCGGTCGAGCGCGCGGGCGATGGTCTCCGTCGATCCCGCATAGGAAAAACGCATGTAGCGCGGGCCGTTCACCGGGTCAAAATCGAGGCCGGGCGCGGCGGCGACATGGATTTCCTCGAGCATCCGCTTCGCGAAATCCATGGAATCATTGGTGTGTGCGCTGACATCGCACCAGGCGTAAAACGCGCCATCCGGCGGCGCGGCGAATGATATGCCCATCGCTGGCAACCGTTCCATCAGCAATGCGCGGTTCGCGCGGTAGCCGTCCTTGATCGCCTCCAGTTCGTCCGTACAGCCGAATGCGGCCGGCGCAGCGAGCTGCGACAGGTCCGGCGCGGAGATATAGAGGCTCTGCGCAAGCCGCTCGACCGGACGAACGAGATCTTCCGGCAGCACCATCCAGCCGATGCGCCAGCCGGTCATGCAGTAGTATTTTGAAAAGGAATTGATGACGATCGCGTCGTCAGTATGCGACAGCGCCGTGCGGTCGTCGCCGGTGTAGCGCAGGCCGTGATAGATCTCATCGGAGATGAAAGCGATGTTCTCGTCGCGGCAGAAATCCATCAGCGCGGCGAGATGGTGGCGGTCGGTCACGGCTCCCGTGGGGTTGGCCGGGCTGGCGATCAGCAGCGAGTCGATGCGCTTCTCGCGATGCGCGGCCTGCAGCGCGTCGACGCTCAGCATGTGATCCTCGGCCATGTCGGTCTCGATCTCGACGGCCTCGAGCGACAACGCCTTGATGATGTTGCGATAGGCCGGATAACCGGGCGCGGTGATCGCGACCCGGCCTCCCGGATCGGTGACCGCCAGGAACGCAAGCGAGAATCCGGCCGACGACCCCGTCGTTACCGCGATCCGCCCGACCGGCACCTCCACGCCATAGCGTTCGGCATAATGCGCGGCGATGGCACGACGGGTCTCCATGCGGCCCAGCGCGTCGGTGTAACCGAGCTTGGCCTCGCGCAGCGCCTTCTCGGCAGCTTCGAGAACGCCTTTCGGCGCGGAATGGGAGGGCTGGCCCACCGCCAGCGACAAAATGTCGTGCCCGGCGTCCGCCAATGCGTTGGCCTCGCGCAAAACATCCATGGCGTAGAACGGCTCGACCGCTCCCCGCGCCGACAAGATCGTCATTCCAACACGCTCCCGCGTCACGGCCCGCCATCACGATACGGTGTGCGGGCCTTGTTTTCGCTATGATTGGCGGGCAAATCGCGCTAGCCCACCTGACCGTGAGCGCTCTAAAAGCACAGACGACGGAGTTTTGCCAATTGGCGCGCAAACTGGCGATGTGGATAGCGACGGCGACGCTTGTGATTGCCGCGGTTCTGCCGGCTTCGGCGCAATCGCGCACGCCGATCGTCCGTGACGCAGAAATCGAGAAATTGCTGGTCGACTATGCGCGCCCGCTGCTCAAGGCGGCAGGCCTGCGCTCCGACCGCACGGATGTCGTGCTCGTCAATTCGCCCTCCTTCAACGCGTTCGTTTCCGGCACCAAGATCTTCGTCAACACGGGCACCATCGCGCTCGCGGAGACGCCGAACGAGGTGATCGGCGTTCTCGCGCATGAAATCGCGCATCTGGCCGGCGGCCACCAGGACCGGCTGCGCCAGCAGCTCGACCGCGCGCAGACGATAGCCACTGTGACGACCATTCTCGGCGTGTCGGCCGCGGTCGCGGCGGGGCGCAGCGGAAACAGCGCCGGCGTCGGCGCGGGCAGCGGCATCATGATGGGCGGACAGGAAGCGGCACGGCGTGGCCTCCTGACCTATCAGCGCAGCGAGGAACTCACGGCGGACCGTGCGGCGGTCGACTATCTGAACAAGACCCGGCAGTCGGCGAAGGGCATGTTGACCACGTTCGCGCGGCTCGACCGCGGCATCTCCCTGATCAACGATCGGATCAACCCCTACAAGATCAGCCACCCCCTGCCCCGCGAGCGCATAACGGCGCTGGAAACCGCCGCGCGCAAGAGCCCCTATTTCGACAAGACCGATCCGGCGAGCCTCGTCGAACGCCATGAAATGGCGCGTGCGAAGATACTTGCCTATTCCAACGGCCCCTCGGCGGCGGAAGGCTTTGCGCGCAAGACGAAGAGCAGCAAGGCCGCGCAATATGCGCGCACGATCACGAAATTCCTGCACGGCTCCCCGCGCGCCGCGCTGCCGATGATCGACAAGTTGATCGCGCGCGACCCGTCTAACCCCTACCTCTATGAGATAAAAGGCGAAATCCAGCTCAAGGCGGGCAATGCGCGCGGTGCGGCGGACGCTTTCGACAAGGCCGCGCGGCTCGAAAAGGGAGGCTCCAGCCTGATCCAGAGCGCACTTGGCCACGCACTGGTTTTGCAGGGCGACCCGCAAAGCCTGCGTCGCGCGGTCGGCGAACTCGAAGTCGCGCTGTCGCTCGATCCGGTCAACGCCGAGGGATATCGCTTTCTTGCCATGGCCTATGGCCGGCTCGGCGATGTCGGCAGCGCCGATCTCGCCACGGCCGAACAGAATTTTCATTCCGGCCGCTATAAGGAAGCCAAGGTCTTCGCGGCGCGCGCCAAGCGCCGCTTTCCGCCGAACACGCCGCAATGGCTGCGCGCCGATGACATACAACGCTTTGAAATTCCGAGAAATCGCCGCTAAGCCGGCGCGAACCGCCTGAGAGGATAAATCATGCCCGCCCTGGATTGGAAACTTGTTCTTCCCGTAGCCGTCGCCTTTGCGGGCGGCCTCGGCTTCGCCACCTATTTCGCATCGCAGCCTGCCGAGCAGGTCATGCCGGTCGAGGTCGTGGAGGAAACCGCCGCCGAGCCTGCGCCCGCTCCGGCTCTCGACAAGGTCGCGATCAACGCCGCGATTCGCGAGTTCCTGCTGGAAAACCCGGAAATCATGCTGGAAGTGCAGGACGCCCTTCAGGAAAAGCAGATGGTCGCGCAGCGCGAACAGCAGGGCGAGGCCATCGCGGCGCAGAAGACCAACATCTTCGACAACATGTCTGATCCGGTTCTCGGCAATCCCGACGGCGACATCGCCGTTGTCGAGTTCTTCGACTACAATTGCGGTTACTGCAAGCGCGCCATGTCGGACATGATCGCGATGATGGAAAACGACCCCGAACTGAAATTCGTCCTCAAGGAATTCCCCATTCTCGGGCCGGATTCGGAGGCGTCGCATCGCGTCGCGCTCGCCTTCTCCGATATCATGCCCGAAAAATACCCGGAATTTCACCTGCGGCTGCTCGGCTTCGACGGCCGCGCGAGCGAGGAATCGGCCATGATGATCGCCACCGATCTCGGCGCGGACGAGGCCGAACTGCGCGCACGCATGGAAGACCCGAGCATCTCGGAACGCATCCGCGCCACATACGCACTCGCCAACGAACTCGGCATCACCGGCACGCCGGCCTATGTGATCGGCGACGAGGTCGTCTCCGGCGCGCTCGGCGAGCAAGTCCTGATGACCAAGGTGGCCAATGTCCGCGAATGCGGCTCGACGGTCTGCTGAGGCGGCAAACGCGCAAAAAACGCTGTTTTGAGAAGAAAAATGTGCGGAAACAGGGGCTTCGCGGGCAATTTCCCGCCTTTCCCCTTGTCGGCGGGCGTCACAGCCTCTACCGAAGCGCGACGGCTTTCCGCATGAACAGCAAGGGACGGCACGACCCGCGATGACCGATCGCATCCTCATCCTCAACGGACCGAATCTCAACCTGCTCGGCACGCGCGAGCCGGCGACCTATGGTTCGGAGACCCTGAGCGATGTGGAAGCCACCTGCGAGCGCCTTGGCGCCGAACTCGGCTTCGAGGTATCGACATTCCAGTCGAACCACGAAGGTGCGCTCGTCGACAAGATCCAGGAAGCCGGCAGGGAAGCTACGGGCGTCGTGTTCAATCCCGGCGCCTATTCACACACCTCGATCGCGCTGCGCGACGCCATTTCGGGCTCGGGCGCACTCGTTGTCGAGGTGCATATTTCCAACATTCACGCACGTGAGCGTTTCCGCCATCATTCCCACATCACGCCAGTGGCGAAGGGAATGATTTGCGGACTGGGGACGGAGGGCTATTTGCTTGCGATACGCGCCCTCGCCGTTCATATGAAACGTTGACGGACATGAGACAGGTATTTTTCGAGGCACAACATGGGTGAACATAAGCCGGCGATAGACACGGGGCTCGTGAAGGATCTGGCAGCCATTCTGACGGAGACCGACCTCACCGAGATCGAAATCGAACAGGGCGAGCTGCGCATCCGCGTCTCGCGCGAAGTGTCGGCACCGTCCTACATCCAGGCCGCTGCGCCGGCTCCTGCGGCACCCGCGGCCCCGGCCGCGCCGCAAGCCGCGACTCCCCAGCCGGACGCGCCGGCAGCGGCGCCCGCCAAAACCGGCAACGACGTGCCCTCCCCGATGGTCGGCACGGCCTATCTCTCGCCGGCCCCCGGCTCGGACCCGTTCATCAAGGTCGGCCAGACCGTCAAGGAAGGCCAGACGCTGCTGATTATCGAGGCGATGAAGACGATGAACCAGATCCCGTCGCCCCAATCGGGCACGATCACCGAGATTCTCGTCACCGATTCGGAGCCCGTGGAATACGGCCAGCCGCTCGTCGTCATCGCGTAACGCGGAGCGGAAAGTCCCATGTTCAACAAGGTCCTCATCGCCAATCGCGGAGAAATCGCGCTCCGGGTCCTACGCGCCTGCAAGGAACTCGGCATCGCGACCGTCGCGGTCCATTCGACGGCCGACGAATCGGCGATGCATGTGAAGCTCGCCGATGAGAGCGTCTGCATCGGACCGCCGCCTTCGCGCGACAGCTATCTCAACATCCACCAGATCGTCGCGGCCTGCGAGATCACCGGCGCGGATGCCGTGCATCCGGGCTACGGCTTCCTGTCCGAGAACGCGAAATTCGCCGAGATTCTCGAAGCCCACGAAATCACCTTCATCGGCCCGACCGCCCAGCACATCTCGATAATGGGCGACAAGATCGAGGCGAAGCGCACGGCCGCAAGGCTCGGCATCCCGGTCGTCCCCGGTTCGGAAGGCGGCGTCAGCGACGAGCGCGAAGCGAAACGTATCGCCGCCGATATCGGCTATCCGGTCATCATCAAGGCGACGGCCGGCGGCGGTGGACGCGGCATGAAAGTCGCGCGCACGGAGGACGACCTCGTGGTCGCGCTCCAGACCGCGCGTTCGGAAGCCGGTGCGGCCTTCGGCAATGACGAGGTCTATATCGAGAAGTTCCTCGGCAAGCCGCGCCACATCGAGGTGCAGGTCGTCGGCGACGGCAAGGGCGCGGGCGTCCATCTCGGCGAACGCGACTGTTCGCTGCAGCGCCGCCACCAGAAGGTCTGGGAAGAAGCCAATTCACCGGCCCTCAACGCCAAGCAGCGCAAGGAAATCGGCGAGATCTGCGCCAATGCGGTCGCCGAAATGGGCTATCGCGGCGCGGGCACGGTCGAATTCCTCTACGAGAATGGCGAGTTCTATTTCATCGAGATGAACACCCGCCTTCAGGTCGAACATCCGGTCACCGAAGCGATTACCGGCATCGACCTCGTGCATGAGCAGTTGCGCGTGGCAGCCGGTGCGGGCCTGTCGGTGCGCCAGAGCGAGATCACCTTCGAGGGTCACGCGATCGAGTGCCGCATCAATGCCGAGGATGCGCGGACCTTTATGCCCTCCCCCGGCACGATCACCCACTACCACACGCCCGGCGGGCTGGGCGTGCGCGTCGATTCAGGCGTCTATGCCGGCTACCGCATCCCGCCCTATTACGACAGCCTGATCGGCAAGCTGATCGTGCATGGCCGCAACCGCGTCGAATGCATGATGCGTCTGCGGCGCTGTCTCGACGAGTTCGTGGTAGATGGCATCAAGTCGACGTTGCCGTTGTTCCAGGACCTCGTGCAGAACATCGACATCGCCAATGGCGATTACGATATTCACTGGCTGGAAAAGTACCTTGCGGCATCGTCCGCCCCGTAACGCCGGGCGGCGTCCGCGCGCGGGAGCGCCGGCGCAATGACACGTAGCGACGATGGTGGAAAGCGCGGCCTGACACCGCAGATCCTGCTGCGGGCCTATGCGGCCGGCATCTTTCCGATGGCCGACGATGCGGATGATCCGGAAATCTTCTGGGTCCAGCCGGAAATGCGCGGCGTGCTGCCGCTCGATGCCTTCCACATCCCGAAAAGCCTCGCCAAGAAGGTGCGACAGGCGCCCTTCGACATCCGTATCAACACGGCGTTCCGGCAGGTCATCGGCGCCTGCGCGGAGACGACGACCGACCGCGAACGCACATGGATCAACCGGACGATACGGGACCTCTATTGCCAATTGCACGGTATGGGGCACGCGCACTCGGTCGAGGCATGGGACGACGACCAGCTCGTCGGCGGGCTCTACGGGGTCACGCTGGGCCGCGCCTTCTTCGGCGAGAGCATGTTCTCGCGAAAGACCGACGCGTCCAAGATTTGCCTCGTCCATCTTGTCGAACGGCTAAGAGAGCGTGGTTTTGTGCTGCTGGACACGCAGTTCACGACCGAACACCTGAAGCGTTTCGGCGCGATCGACGTGCCGCATGACGAATATGAGGACATGCTGGCCGACGCGCTTGCGGGCGAAGCCGAATTCGACTGAGGATCAGTTGGCGCCAGCGCTCGTGTCCGGCGGCGGGACGTCGGAGTTGGCCTTGCAGCTTTTCAGCCAGACGTCATAGACCGCGTGTTCGACGGCGTTGAGACCGGGGCTGTCGGCATACATCCAGCCGGTAAAGATGCGGCGGATCTTGCGGTCCAGCGTGATCTCGTCGACCTCGACGAAGGAATCCGATCCGGGCGCCTCGTTGTCCGAGCGCGAATAGCAGACGCGCGGCGTCACCTGCAGCGCGCCGAACTGGACCGTCTCGTCGATATAGACGTCGAAGGTAATGATGCGGCCGGTGATCTTGTCGATGCCGGAAAACTCCGCGACCGGATTCTGCGCGCGTTCCGCGTTTGCGGGAACAGCCGCCAGCATTGCCGCCAGCACCGCCGCTCCTGCAGAAATTCTGAAAAATGCGCGCATCATGATCCCGATTTCGTCCCGGTTCCGTCTCTCGATGGAATCACTAGACCCAACTTGTGGCAGAAGCGCGGAAAAAATTCGACCCGGGCGGCGAAATTTCCGTCAGTCGCCGGGCGTCCAGGCGTCGTAGTCGCCGGTCACCACAGGGCGGCTTTCCGGGTTGTACATGGAGCCGTGCGGACGATATGCGCCGGCGGTGCCCGTCATGTTCTGGCGATGCGGCTTCTGCCATTCGCGCGGCGTGTATTCTTCCTTGGAAGGGGGCGTCTCGGTCCGGTGGTGCATCCAGCCGTGCCAGCCGGCCGGAATGGAAGAGGCTTCCGAGTAGCCGTTATAGATCACCCAGCGGCGCGTGCGCCCCTCGGCGTCCTTGCCGCCCTGATAGTAGATATTGCCGAATTCGTCCTCGCCGACACGCTCGCCCTTACGCCATGTATAGAACTGCGTGTTGAGCGTCTGGCCGTTCCACCAGGTGAAGAAGCGGGTGAGGAATTTCATCATCGTGATCTGTTCCGGCGCGTGTTCTCGCTCCCCCGCTTATGGCGCTGCAACAAGGCGAATGCAAGGGCAGATGGCCTGCCGGTTCACCGGAGTTTCATCTTGAACCCGGCATGCGACTTCACGAAGCCGAGCCGCTCATAGAAGCGGTGCGCGTCGGTGCGCACGCCGTTCGACATCAGGTCGACCAGCGCCACGTCCCGCGCCCGGCCGAATTCGATGCAATGCCGCATCAGCCGTTCGCCAAGGCGATGGCCGCGCATGTCGCCGCGAATCTGCACGGCCTCGATCGTCATCTTCGTCGAGCCGCGCCCTGAAAGCGACGTGATGAAGGTGACCTGGGCCGTGCCGACGACCTCGCCAGCGAATTCGATCACGAACAACCGATTGTCCGGGCTGTTCTCGATTGTCCGGAATGCGGCGAGATAAGCAGGCAAAGCCGAGGGATCGGCCGTGTCGCCATGCCCGCCCTTGTCGTCGGCGGCAAAGATCGCCGCAAGCGCCGCGACGTCGGCCTCCACGGCGTCCCTTATGACAGCGTTTCCAACCGGCATGTCCATCGCCGCACTACCCTATGCTCATCGCCAGCGTGCGGCTGATTTCCTTTTGCGAACGGCCGGACTGTCTGCGCCACGTGTTGAACGCCTCCTGCACGGCGGCCATGGCCGATTTCGAGGTCGGCTCCTTGTCGATCACGCCCTCGGCGATCAGCCGGGCCACGACGTCGCGCGACAGCACGTAGCTGTCCTTGCCCATGAAGCGCAGGAAATATTGCCCGGTATTGCCGCCGAGGCGCGAGCCCCTTTTCTTCAGGAAAGCCAGGAGGCCGGCATAATCCTCGTCCGGCCAGTCGGCGATGAATTTGCCGACAGATCCGTGTTCCTTCGCCAGCCCCGCGAAGAAAACCGCGTTTTCCTGCACGGAGCGGATCTTGCCGCCATGGCGGACGATTCGGGTATCGGAGGCCAGACGGGCGATATCCTCGTCGTTCAGCATGGCGCAGCGGCCGAGATCGAATCCCTCGAACGCCGCCTCGAAGCCCGGCCACATCGCCTCGACGACCTTCCAGTTGAAGCCGGCGTTGAAGATGCATTTCGTCGACTGGGCGAGCCAGCGATTATCCGGGATGGCGGCAAGATCGGCTTGGGCGGATGGCGGCTCCAGAAGAGGGTTCAAGGCGTCTGCGCCGCCCTTGCGTTCCGCGGCGATCGCGAAGATTTCATCAAACGAGCGCATCGGTCCCGGTCACCTCGATCGTCACCTTGCCGGCATCGAACGCGACATGGCCGCGCAATTGCTGCGACCATTCGAACGGCCGGTCATAGGTCCAGGCGATCTCCTCGCCGTTCAGCGTGAAATAGGAGGCGTCGCCCTTCAGCGGGCAATGGGTGGTTTTTCCGGCCACCGGTTCCAGCGGTCCGGCGATGTCGGCCTCCGGTATGTAGATCACCGGGTCGTAGACGTCCCGGCCGTTTTCCAGCACCCACAGCGCGTTGCGCGATTCGGCAAGCAGCGTCGAACCGCGACCGACGCGCACGGCAGCGCGCACCGGCTTGATCCGCATGAAATGGGCGTCATTGTCGGGATTGTGGATCGTTGCGCGGGACATGGATCAGACCTCGGTGAGCGTGGCCGGCGAAAAGAGGACGCCGAACTGTTCGCACCAGATGACGACGGAGCCATAGGCGTCGATGTCGGTGCCATCGGGCACGAGATAGGTCTGGTCGCCCTTGTTGCCCTTGAGCGGACCGAGCGAGACCCACTCGCTCTGCTTGACGTCGTCGGAGGACTGCGGGTCCGGCGCCTTGACCAGCCAGACCTCGAGATCGGGGCCGTTGGTGACGGTGAATTCGGTCAGGCGCACCAGCGATGTGCCGGCGGCGCTGCGCATGATCTGCGCCCTGCCCTCGCCCTTGTGCGCGAGATCGGCATCGCGAAAGCGGCCTTCCTTGAGGGCTGTCGCCATGAACTCGGCCGGCAGCACCTCGTTGACCTCGCGGTCGATCCAGAGCGGAGACGCCAGATACCAGAAGGCGTTGCCCGCGACGAAGCCGACGATGAAAACGGGAATGGCGATTTTCAGGAAACGGATCATCTTGCTTCTCCCCCTGGACCAGCGCGACAAACGTATGCCCGTTTGGCGCGGCGTGCTAGCCTGCGGCGGTCACGTTCGGGAGAGCTTCATGATCAGGCCCATTCACATCCTCGTCATCGCGGCGCTGGCCGCATTTCCCGCCGCCGCGCAGGACGGGCCCAAGGGCATCGCCTTCGTACAGGCCCCGGAACAGGGAAGCGGCGTGTGCATGGGCGCAACGCCGGAGGAAGGCTTCGCCTGCGCCGTCGCGCAATGCATGGAGACGGGCGCGCGCGACGAGGACTGCATCCGCACCAACTGGTGCCAGCCGGCCGGCTGGAGCGTCGATATCTTCGTCCAGCACCAGGAAGGCCTGCACTGGCACGAGGTGATCTGCGGGCTGCCGAGCGAGCAGATCGCCCAAAACGCCGCCGACGCCACCTGCGATCCGGAGGCACGGGACTACGTGATCGAATGTTCCGTGGTGCAGATATACGACCCGGAGGGAAACGAAACGCGGTAACGCGGGGTTTCATGCGCATCCCTTAAACGACCAGGGACACATGACCGTTTCGGCAAATTCTCGCCGGTCAATCAATCGACCGCCGGCGTTTGCGAAGCGGACAACACTGACCTTTGTCGCACTTCGTCTCGACCATGCTATCGGCAGCTTCGCGCCCGCATTTCGGCCATGAGCGGTCATTTTCAGCCATCCCGGAAGCTGCCATTCGCCTCTGGTTTATCGAAGGTCAATTGCGGGCGGAAAGCGGGCTTTCTTACTGGGAGCCACTGAGGTCGGCTTAACGGACTTCACCGCCGTTCACTTCGGACGCGCGAACGGCGGCTCTCATTCCGGCAACGGATTTAGGTTGCGGGCAACCGGCGGTATCAGGCCAGCTCCGGTTCGCCTCCGAACAGCGCCCAGAATTCGTCGCGGGCGTTGCTGCGCGGGAATTCGCCGGCAGGCACCGGCACGTCGAGGAAGCGGCAGAGCGGCTCCCAACCGTCGGCGGGGGTGAAGACCAGCAGCCGCTCTGACGGGATTGTGGCGCGCACCTTTTCGTTGTTGCTGCGGTAGGCGGAAAGAGAGCTTTCCCGATCGAGTCCGCCGAACACTCCCTCCACCAGCAGCTTGTCCATCGTCTCGAAGACCGCAGCAACCGGCGGCGGCAAGTCCAGGCCCTCGCGATGTTGGAAGAACTTGCCGATCGTCGCGGAATAGCTGGCCCACCATTCCTCTTCCGGGCGTTCCGTGTGGATCACCTTCGCGTCCGGAAAGGCGATGGACAATTCGTGCCAGACGGAGGCGCCCGGAAAATCGACCTGGGCGTCATAGCCGGCGAAGACCTCGGCCCAATCGGGTTCAGCGCCGGCGGCGATCGCGGTCCAATGGGGCGGTTGTGCCGGGTTGCCCATCACCTCGACCATGTGGTGACAGGGGCCGAAACCGAGCTGTTCCAGCGCCATCTTCGTCGACATCGTGCCTGTGCGGCCGTAGCCGGAGCCAATAATTCTCAGTCCCATCGCCTGGGTTCCTTTCACGTTGGTTAGCAGTGGAGTTCTGACGTAGGGTGAGCTTGGCGAAAGACGGGCCGGGCCTCAAACGAAAGGTTTTCAGCGGTCATGAAGGAAATTCAGCTGCACCGCATCGACCTGAATTTGCTGGTCGTCTTCGAAGCGCTCATGCTGGAAGGCAGCGTGGCTTCGGCCGCCGCGAAACTTGGAAAGACGCCCTCGGCCATCAGCCACGCGCTGGCGCGGCTGCGCGATCAGGTCGGCGATCCCCTTCTGGTCAAGGTCGGCGGGCGCATGCAGCCGAGCCCGTTCGCCCTCACGCTGATCGACGACGTGCGACCGATCCTGCGCAGCATTAAGCGCGTTCTCGCCCTGCCGGAACCATTCGTTCCAGCCACGAGCGACCGCGTTTTCCGCGTGGCCTGCCCGATCGTGGGGAAGATGCTGTCGGAAGTCGTGAACAGGCTTCATCAGGCTGCGCCGGCCGCGCGACTGGAATGGCTGTCGGCCCCGCGGCAGGTCTACGAGGCGGTGGCGGAAGGGCTGGTCGACGTCGCGCATCTGGGCGGCGAGACGCGGCTTCCCGATGGCCTCGAGGAGGTCGAGGTTCCGGCTTTCCAGTGGACGAGTTTCGTGCGCGCCGGCCACCCTGCGCTTTCCAACTGGGGGCCCGCGGCCTGGTCGCGCTATCCGCATGTGCAGGTAAACATCGCCAACGAGTCGGCCAGTCCGCTCGACAAGCCCGCCGACCGCGATCCGCCGGACCGCACCATCGGCGCCCTGATCTCGGAATTCTCGAGCCTTGGCCCGCTGCTGGCGAGCAGCGATCTCATCGGCACGTTCCCGCGCGTGCTCATGGCTTGGGACATGCAGACATACGGGCTGCGCCCGCTTGTCCCGCAGATCACTCCGTCGCCGTTTCGAACCCGTTTCTTCTGGTCATCGCGCCTCGCCAACGATCCGGCATCGAAATGGATCAGGGAACTCGTGATCGGCACCTATGTCGAGCTTCACAACGAAGCAGATCGACTGGTGGAGCGTGAGCTTCCCACAATGACGGCCTGATCAGCAGAACCGCATGACAGCCCGTGTGTAACGACGTGCCGAGCCGGCCAAGCACAACGAGCGTCTCGCGAAGCGGACGGTCAAGACCGTAGAGGAAACGACTGAATCGGGCTCGTTGCTGCCATTCGGTGTTATCGACATGAAGGTCGGCTCGCTGACGCCAATACCTCATCCTTACTGCTTCGCCGAGTTGTCCGCAACGAGGCTACCGATACCGTGCACCGATAGCGAGAAATACTTTCTACATAACTGACGAGGCGGCCTTCTCCATGCGTCGGTGGAGACAATCTCCGCTTTAGGACCAGAGGCGGTCATTCGGTCCTCGAATTGCAAATGGCCGCAACGGAGTCGCAAGTCGCCGTCGAGATCAGTCCGCGCTTAGCGGCAGCTATCCCATTCTCGATGCCCGAAGCGGACTGTCCGCAGACGGTCCCCTTCGAGACTTTTGCCCTTTCGCTCCAGACGAAAGCACTTCGACGAATGTCAGCTCAGGTCACCCCGAGCCCGGTCCCCAATGCGGATAGTCTAGACCTGGCTTTGCAGTTGAAACAGAAGCCAGAACCCCATCACCAAGCCCGGCAGCAATGTCACAGACATCGCCACGCCGCGTGTCTTTTTGTCGTAGAGCATGTAGTGCAGGACACGCCCTGCCAGAAAAGTGGCCACTGCCAGCCAGAGCCATGACGACCCTAGGCCGGCGGTCTCGGACGCGCCGAGGACAAGTGCAAAAAGCGGTGCGTTTTCCATAAGATTGCCGTGAATTCGGATGCGTTTGAAAAGCGTCGGGTCGCCGCCGTCGGCACGCAGGATATTCGTCTTGCCGCGATAGAGGCCGATCCAACCGGTGAGCGGCATGAGACAGATCGCGAGAACGCTAATGAAGGTGAATGTAACCGGGAGCAGTGTGGGGGCCATGAGCGGGAGTTCCTTGCCTTGCGCGATGACAACACGATTGGCACGTTTCTAAATATGATAAAGAACATATTTTAGCACGTGGTACCGTGCTGTCGGACACCGGAGGAAAACATGCCGTACAGCGCTGACCATAAAAAGAAAACGCGCGCGAAGATTGTCGAGACAGCCCGCATGTTGTTCAACCGGCACGGCTTCAACGGTGTTTCGATAGACATGGTGATGCAGGCGGCCGGGCTGACGCGCGGCGGGTTCTACAACCACTTCAAGAACAAGGAAGACCTGTTCAGCGAAGCCGTGATGAGCTTCTTGATGGGGCGTGGCGCGGTATGGCGCGAGGACGCCGGCGTGGACGTGACCAATCTGAAACCCGAGATGGCGTTTCAGATGATCGACGCCTATCTGTCGCCCGAGCACCTGAACGATCTGGACGGCCAGTGCCCGATGATCGCTTTGCCGTCCGACATCGCCCGGGGTGGAGCAGACGCACAAAAATCTTTGCAGGTCTTGCTCGAGGCGATGGTCTCTCTGTTTCAGGCGAATATGTCCGGGGAGAAGGACGAGGCAAAGCAATGGGCACAGGCGATCAGCGCCCTTTGCGTTGGAGGAATGGTCCTTTCGCGGGCGCTTCCGGACTCCGACTTGGCCAGGGAGATCCGCTCGGCCGCGGGCCAGTCCGCGAAAGAAATATTGAGGCACGCTTCACTTCACGCCGATCAGAGCGGACAGGCCGGCAAAGCGCAGTCTTGTTGATCTCGGGCTCAAAGCCGTCCTTCGCCGTATCCCGGGCGAACATCCCACCGCGTCTGAACCGCCGAAATCCGGGCCGCTTCGGCCCATTCTGCGATCAACCGCCTACCAGATCACCTTTTCCATGATCACGGCCGGGATGCCGGAGCCCTTGACGCCGCAATCGGGAGTGGTGTCGACCCTCTTGAAGCCTTCGCGTTCATAAAAGGCGATGGCGCGGTCGTTGGCCTCCTCGACTTCGAGGCGGATCTTGCGGACGTCCGGGAAGCAGGCTTCCATCTCGATCAGCAGTTTCTTGCCGACGCCCTGCCCTTGCGCGGACGGGCGCACATAGAGCTGGTGCAGCATGGAGGTTTCGGAGTCGATCTGGCTGACGAAGGCCATGCCGGTGATCTCCGCGCCGTCGTCGCAGACGATGAACTCGGAGCGCGGCTTCGACAGCCGCTGCTTGAGCGCCGGCACGGAATGCCAGGCCTCGGTCAGTTCGGCGACCTTCTCCTTGCCGTAGATGCTGTCATAGGTGGCGTGCCATGTCTCGGACAACATGGCGCTGATGGTCTCGAGATCATCCTGCGATGCTGTCCGTAGCCACATTCTGACAGTCTCCCCCTGACCTAGTCCTCGATGCCGAGCTTGGATTTCACCAGCGCCTGAACGGCCTGCGGATTAGCCTTGCCGCCGGTGGCTTTCATGACCTGTCCGACGAACCAGCCGGCGAGCGTCGGCTTCGCCTTTGCCTGTTCCACCTTGTCAGGATTGGCCGCGATGATCTTGTCGACCTCGGCTTCGATGGCGCCGGTGTCGGTGACCTGCTTCATGCCGCGATCCTCGACGATCTTCGCCGGGTCGCCGCCTTCGTTCCAGACGATCTCGAACAGGTCCTTGGCGATCTTGCCGGAGATGTCGCCGCTCTTGATGAGGTCGATCACGCCGCCGAGCTGTGCGGGCGTCACCGGCGTCTCGTCGATCGACAGGCCGGCCTTGTTCAGCGCGCCGAGCAGATCGTTGATCACCCAGTTCGCCGCCGCCTTGGCATCGCGTCCGTCCGCTACCTTTTCGAAATAGTCCGCGATTGCCTTCTCCGAGACCAGAATGGAGGCATCATAAGCGGAGAGTCCCAGCGAGACAAATCGCGATTTCTTCTCATCGGGAAGCTCCGGCAGATCGCTCGCCAGTTCGGCGACGAAAGCGTCGTCGAATTCGAGCGGCAACAGGTCCGGATCGGGGAAATAGCGGTAGTCATGCGCGTCCTCCTTGGAGCGCATGGCGCGCGTCTCGCCCTTGGCGGCATCGAAGAGACGCGTCTCCTGATCGATCGTGCCGCCATCCTCGAGAATGGCGATCTGGCGGCGCGCCTCGTATTCGATCGCCTGGCCGATGAAGCGGATCGAGTTGACGTTCTTGATCTCGCAGCGCGTGCCGAACTCGCCGCCCGGCTTGCGGACGGAGACATTGACGTCGGCGCGCATCGAGCCCTCGTCCATATTGCCGTCGCACGTCCCGAGATAGCGCACGATCGAGCGCAGCTTGGTCATGTAGGCCTTGGCTTCGTCGGAGGAGCGCAAGTCCGGCTTGGAGACGATCTCCATCAGCGCCACGCCCGAGCGGTTCAGGTCGATATAGGACATGGTCGGATGCTGGTCGTGCATCGACTTGCCGGCATCCTGTTCGAGATGCAGCCGCTCGATACCGATCTCGACATCCTCGAAATTGCCTTGCTTGTCCGGACCGACCGAAATGATGATCTTGCCTTCGCCGACGATCGGATCCTTGAACTGGGAAATCTGGTAGCCCTGCGGTAGGTCCGGGAAGAAGTAGTTCTTGCGATCGAAGATCGAGCGATTGTTGATCTTCGCCTTCAGGCCGAGACCGGTGCGCACCGCCTGCCTGACGCATTCCTCGTTGATCACCGGCAGCATGCCGGGCATCGCCGCGTCGATCAGCGAGACATTGTTGTTCGGCTCCGCGCCGAACTCTGTCGAGGCACCCGAAAACAGCTTCGAATTGGAGATCACCTGGGCATGGACTTCCATGCCGATAATGATCTCCCAATCGCCGGTCGCGCCGGGAATGAAGCGTTTCGGTTCGGGTGTGCGGGTATCGACGAGGGTCATGTGGTGCTTTTCGGTTCGGAATGTTTCCGTTTCGATAGTGCAACGCAATAATGGCTGCAAGCCGCTTTTGCTTGGCGGAGTATCCACCAGGCCCCTTCGGCCAGCCCGTCCGGTCCGCGATTACTCGGCTTCTATGGAGAGCCCCTTCTCGCCGAGTTCTATCTTGATGCCATCGGGCTTCTGCTGTTCCTGATAGTAGAGATAGCCGATAACGGCGACCGCGACCACGAGTGCGGCGACGACGATATAAAGGACATTTCGGTTCATTCCGGCGGTTTCCTGATGGGTTGCGACTCAGATGGCGAGACTATCGGAATTCCGGCCCGGCGTGGAGACGGAACAAAATCTGTCTGCCTTGGCCCATTTGATCAGGATCAATGTCGATGCGGACAAAGGGCGGGAAACTGCCTCCACAAATGATCACTGGAGGGGGAAATCCAATGCTTTCCATGCGCCACTTCTTTGCAGCCCCGGGACGCGGCTCGCTGTTCCATGTCATGGTCGACAAGCTGCGCATGCGCGGCGCGCTGGAATCGCGCCCGAACAGCGACGCTGTGATGAAGCGGGCCCAGGCGCGTTGCGCCGATTGCGGCCGCGAGGATACCTGCCAGTCCTGGATGGCCGAAAACGATCAACCGGACGAAACACCCTATTTCTGCAAGAACCACGACCTCTTCGAGCGTCTCAAGCACGAGATCGAGGCCGAAGAGGCCCTGCAGACCGCGTAACCGGCTCCCGGTTCCGGCACTCCAGCTTGTTCCTCCCTCGCCGGAACCACAAAAGAACCCCCGGAGCACAATCCGGGGGTTTTTTCATGCGTATTTTCGGGCTTGGGCCGCTGCCTAGTCGATCGTGACTTCGCTGCGTTCGGCGGCCGTCACGCTGGCGGTCGCTTCCTTCTTCTCGCCATTTCCGTCGCCCATCGTCGCGACAACCAGATAGTCGCCCGGATTGAGGGTGATCTGGTATTCCTCGCCATAGGTGCCGTCGATCTGGTCGCGATTGCCCTGAAGGTCGGCTTTCGCCTCGAAGACATCGATCCGGTAGGCGCCCGGCGCGGAGGCATACAGGACACCGGCGTCGAGGTTGACGGTGATGTCCGTCATCTCGCCACGCGTCACGGTGACAGGCGCTTCGGCAATCGCCTTGTCGAGACGGGCGCGCACGAGATAGTCTCCGGGAGGCAGCTTGAACTCATTGCCCGGTCCGTAGCCGCCATCGATGTCCTTGCGCTTGCCGTCCAGCGACTTCTTGCCCGACAACACGTCGACCCGCAGACTGCCAGACTCGACCATCGGGCCACCCTCGGAATATTCGGCGTTGATCGCGAGGATACCGATTCCCATCACCACCTCGCGCTCCACGATCTCTCCCGCAGCCAGCGTGAAGCTTTCTTCGGCATTGCTTTCGCCGAGCCGGGTCGTCAGCCGGATTTCGCCGGCGGGAACCACCTTGGTGCCCTCGCCGTAACCGCCATCCCGGACATCGCCGATCTCGAGGTCGTAACGAGCCGCGTTATCCACGTCCGCGCCATCGTCGGGCAGCACGCGGACGGTGACGACACCGGCGTCGAGAACGAGGTCCCGGTCGATCGCCTCGCCTTCCGTCACCTCGACCACCGTCTCGGAGACGACCATGTCCTTCCGGTAGCGCAGCAGGTAGCGGCCCGGTTCGAGCGTCGTGGTGAAGACCGTGTCATACCCGCCCTTAACGGATTTCTCGGCCGGATTGTCGCCCTCCATCGGGAAGTAATCCCAGCGGCCATTGAGATCGTAGTCCGAACCGCCTTCGGCAAGCACCGCCTTCACGGTAACATTGTCTTCGATAGCTGCCGGTTCTGGCTCAGGTTCTGGTTCCGGCGTCGCCGCGACGGTCTGTGTCAGGGCGTCGGACAGCTCGTCCGCGTCCTTCGCCTGCAGGTAGCGGCCGCCGGTGTTTTCGGCGAGGCAGGAGACCTGCTTGCCCTCCTCCTCCGACAGGCCGAAGCCGACGACATGAACGGTGAAATCGACACCGGCCTTTTCGAGCTCGCTCGCCACCGCGCAGGGATCGGCCTCGCAGGTCTCGATCCCGTCGGTGACGAGGATGACGGTCGCCTTGTCCTCGGTGTATCGGAGCGACTGCGCGGCTTGCAGGACCGCGTCGCTGAGCGGCGTCTTGCCCTTCGGATTGAGCCCGTTGGCCGCCTCTGCGATACGCTCGCGCGTGCCGGCGGCAGGCGGAACGATTTCCTCGATATCGGAGCATACGCCCTTTTCGCGGTGGCCATAGGCAATCAGGCCGAGTTCCATGTCACCTGGAATGTCGGGCAGAACGCCAGCGAGTGTTTCGCGGGCGATCTCGATCTTGGTCTTGCCTGCGATCTGGCCCCACATGGAACCGGAAGCGTCCATCACGATGATGGCTCGATCCGCGGCCAGGGCCGGACCCGCGGCCAGAATAGTCAGAAATATGAACAATCGGATCATTATGCGCATTACCCCTTCTCCTTGCTTGCGATTGCGCTGGGAGCTCGACCTGTAGCCGGGTGGTGGTGCGTGACATGTGCAAAAACGCACAGCGATGCGCATGGATACAAAACGCAAGGCAGGGTTGGGCATTCTGTTAATGGCTGCATGCTATGGTTGCGCATGGAGCTGGCGACCGGCGGCGCGATCCAGGGCGCGCACGGTCGAGAAGAAGGAACGCGCCATGTCCGTCAAACTGATCGCCGCCGCAATCGTTTTTGCCGGCGTCGTCGGAGCCGGAGCGAGCTACCTTCAACACAATCCGGATGCCCTCTCCTCAGCCGGATCCGGGATCATGGCGCTTCACGGCGCGGCCTTTGGCGAATCGCCCGACAACACGTCCCGCAGTGCGAATGACGGATACCGCATATGCATGCGCGACTTCTCGCGCGTGATGACGCGCAAAACCCCGCTGAAGCGCCAGGAAGCCTGCCGGTGCTTCGGCGATGCCTATGGCACGTGGACCACGGCTTCACAGGAAATCGCCGTCCCGCTGATCTATCTGCGGCTGTTCGAAAGCTCCGTGCGTGACAGCATCCGCCTCACGAGCCAGACCGCCTATCCGCGCAACGGCAGCCCATCCGGATACGAAAAGAGTGTTCGCCGCGCGCAAGGGCGAGACATCGCCGGACAGCTCGAACGAAATGCCATGAAGTTCTCCAGGGACGGCACCGCGAACCCCCTCACGAGTAGTCCGTTTCAATCGATCCTTATGCAGTTCCGCCTGCGCCTTCTCTTCCAGCGCTGCGACATCGCGGCATTGTAGGAAGCGGCCTTATCCCGCGAGGGCACCCCGGATCGCCGCCCATTCCTCGGCAATCGTGCCCCGGTTCCGCGCGCGGCCGGCGCTGCGATACCAGTAGCCGGCATTCCCGTCATCGCCCTCGATGCGGTGGCACAGCGCGTGAATCCAGTCGAAATCCGCCTCGCCTTCATGCGCCTGGCAAATCTCGTGCGCGCGCTCCCATTCCGGCCCGGTCCGCAAATCGCCGGCTTTCAGGCTGTCGAGGGCTTCGAGCAGCAGTTGGTTGGCTTTGGACATGGAAATCTCCGTTCAATGCTGGCCATTCGAGAATTTGGCGGCGCCAATGTGCCAGAAAACCGTACTTTTCGAAAAGCTCGACCGAAACTGCAAGATTTTCTTCACGCGATTTTGACAAGGATTACTGCCGGAAGGAAATATCTTGCGCTTTTCACTTGTCCTTTTCTCGACAGTCCTCGCTGCGGGCGCGCTTGGCGGCGTCGCTTCGCATCTTAGCGCGACCGGACAACTGGGCACAGTCGAAGCGCTGGTCGCCGATGCGAAAAGCTCGTTGCGTGACACGATGCGCGAGATGGACAGTTCATATTACCGTCGGGGAAAAGCCTACGCGACCTGCGCCGAGGCCTATGGCAACCGGATGGCCGGCATCAAGGCCAACGCGGAAATCACGCTGTCCTGCGAGTGTTTCGACAAGGCGATCGTGAATCTCGGCGGCCACGACCGCGACACCGCCCTGATGGCGCTCGGCCCAAGCAACGACGCCACCGAAGCCACCTCAGGCATCGGCTTCACACTGACCGCTGAAGCCGGACGCCTGCTGCGCCGTTGCGAGATCGAACCCTGGCGCGGAAACACCGCCCTGCGCGGATCGCAGTAAGGCGCGAAACGCAGCCTACCACCACTTCTCCGGCGAAAACTTGCCCGCAGCCTGTTCGAGCACGTGGCCCGTGCGGAACAGCGTTTCCTCGTCGAAGGGCTTGCCGATCAGTTGGAGGCCCAGCGGCAGGCCCTGGTGGTCGAGACCGGCCGGAACGGCGATGCCAGGAAGGCCGGCCATGTTCACCGTCACCGTGAAGATATCGTTCAGATACATCTTGACCGGATCGACCGCCATATCCTGATCGGCGATACCGAAGGCCGCCGAGGGCGTGGCCGGGGTCAGGATCGCATCGACGCCTTTGTCGAAGACCGTCTCGAAGTCCCGCTTGATCAGCGTGCGCACTTTCTGCGCCTTCAGGTAGTAGGCGTCGTAGTAGCCGGCCGACAGCACATAGGTGCCGATCATGATGCGGCGCTTGACCTCGGCGCCGAAGCCTTCGGCGCGGGTCTTCTCGTACATGTCGATGATGTCCTTGCCCGGAACGCGCAGCCCGTAGCGCACGCCGTCATAGCGCGCGAGGTTGGACGAGGCTTCCGCTGGCGCGACGATGTAATAGGCCGGCAGGGCGTATTTGGTATGCGGCAGGGAGATATCGACGATCTCCGCGCCTGCGTCCTTCAGCCATTCGATGCCCTGCTGCCACAGCGCTTCGATCTCTTCGGGCATTCCGTCCATTCGGTACTCGGCGGGAATGCCGATCTTCATGCCCTTCACCGACTGGCCGATCGCCGCTTCGAAATCCGGCACCGGCAGGTCGACGGAGGTCGTGTCCTTGTCGTCCACGGAGGCCATGGATTTCAGCATGATCGCGGCGTCGCGCACGTCGCGCGCGATCGGGCCCGCCTGGTCCAGCGACGAGGCAAAGGCGACGATGCCCCAGCGCGAGCAACGGCCATAGGTCGGCTTGATGCCGACCGTGCCGGTGAACGCCGCCGGCTGGCGGATCGAGCCGCCCGTATCGGAGGCTGTCGCGCCGGCGCACAGATGCGCGGCGACGGCCGAGGCCGAGCCACCCGACGATCCGCCGGGCACGAGGTCCTTGTTGGAGCCTTTCGCGCGCCACGGGTTCTTCACCGGGCCGTAATAGGACGTCTCGTTGGACGACCCCATGGCGAACTCGTCCATGTTCAGCTTGCCGAGCATGACCGCGCCGTCGGCGAACAGATTGGCGGTGACCGTCGATTCGTAACGCGGCTCGAAACCGTCCAGCACGTGGCTGCACGCCTGGGTGTGGACGCCCTCGGTGGCGAACAGGTCCTTGATACCGAGCGGGATGCCCTCCAGCGCGCCGCCCTCGCCTTTGGCGAGCTTCTCGTCGGACGCCTTCGCCATGGCGCGCGCTTTCTCCGGCGTCACCTTCACATAGGCGTTCAGCGCGCCGTTGGCGCCGTCGATGGCGGCCAGATAGGCGTCAGTCAGTTCAGCGGAGGTGACCTCCTTGCCGCGCAGTTTCTCGCGCGCTTCGGCAATGGTGAGGCTGGTCAGGTCGGTCATGCGGTCAGCTTCTTTTCGTAAAAGACGTTGTATTGCGTATCGGGATAGTCGGCGAAGACGCCGCAGCGCGAAAAGCCGCACCGTTCATAGACGGTCCAGGTGTCCGCGAATGGCGGCGTGCCACCGGTTTCGAGCTTCAGTTCGGCCAGTCCACGCTCGCGCGCCTCGGCCTCGATTGCGTCGAGGAGCTTCCGGCCCACGCCGGAGCCGCGCACGGCGGGATCCGTATACATGCGCTTGACCTCGCCGAAGGTCCCGTCATGCACCTTCAGCGCGCCAATTCCGACCGCCTTGCCGCTCTCGTCGCGGGCGACAAACAGCACGGTCTCCGGACCGGCCATCTGCTCGACGGTCATCTGGAACTGGAACTCGCGTGGCGACAGCGGGATGAGATGATCATTGAGCGCGGCGACCAGGCCGCGCACGTCATCCTGCAAAGGCGTCTCGCGGGTGATTGCGATCGCCATGAGCGCCTACTCCACCACCTTGGGCACGAGGAAGAAATTGTCTTCCGAAGCAGGCGCGTTGGCAACGATATCCTCGGCCTTGTCGCCGTCGGTCACCACGTCGATGCGCTTCTTCATCTCCATCGGCGTCACCGAAGTCATCGGCTCGACACCCGAGACATCGACTTCGTTCAGTTGCTCGACGAAGCCGAGGATTGTGTTGAGTTCACCCTCCATCTTCGCCGCTTCCTCTTCGGTAACGGCGATGCGGGCGAGTTTGGCGACGCGCTTGACGGTGGCAAGGTCGACGGACATGGAATTCTCCGGGAGATCATTCGCTTTCGCCCGCTATAGCCTTGCCGTTTGCGCGGCGCAACACGCGCCGCGCCCGTCCCTGTCAGCGCGATGGTCTTCTCGAAGGCCTAGCCGCCGAATTTGACCTTCAGGCCGAATTCGATGCTGTGCGCGCCAAAATCGCTGAGGCCGACGGGCTCGTCGCCGTCGTCGAAGTAGTTGGTCGAACCGACATGCTGGTAGCGATAACGCGCACCCACCGAGACGTTGTCGCTGATCGCATAGTCGATACCGGCGAAGACCTGTCCGGCGAGCGCCCAGTCACTGTCGTCGAGCCCGGACATGAAATCGACATTGAGCGTGACGAGCGCGCCACCGATACCGGCGCCGACATAGGGCCGCCACTTGCCGTAATCCTCGCCGACGATCGCGTTGCCCATCAGGGTCAGAAGCGTGCCGTAGCCCGGCGCCGGCTGGGTTGCATTCACCGGGGGGCCGACATCGATCGAGTTGACGTTCGCGCGCGCAAAGGACGTTTCGAATTCCACAGCGAAATTGCGGGTTAAGTCGTACCCGATCGCGCCGCCGATGCGGTAGCCATTATCGACATTGATACCGCCGAGCACCGTGTCCGGACCGACTTCGAACGTGGCGGTCGGCTCCTGCGGCAGGTACCAGCCGCCGTGGAGGCTCGCATAGAGCCCATAGGACGGATAGCCGATTTCATCCGCTGCGGTCGCCAGGCCGGCCGAAGAAAACAGCAGGCCGACTGTCGCTGCTGTACAGGTGAGGTACTTCTTCATTGAGCGATTCCCTTCGCGCTGCTCCGCACGTGAAGCGGAGAATCAAAATACCCATCCCGCCTCGAAGCCTACGCGCTTTGCGAACACCCGTAATTTCCCAAATGTTACAGTCGGTGAGGATCACCCGCGCCGACAGTTCGCCGCCCCCGTTCAAACTTCGAACGGCTTACCGATTTCCGGCGCCACAACCGTATCGGCATCGCCTTCCATCGCTTCCGTAAAAGTCGCCGCATCCTGGTCGATGATCGGGAATGTGCCGTAGTGGCACGGGATCACTTTCGCGAAGGAGAAGTATCGCCGGCACGCCAGCGCCGCCACTGCCCCGCCCATGGTGAACCGGTCGCCGATCGGCACGATGCCGATCTCGGGCTTGTGCAACTCGTTGATCAGCGCCATGTCGCCGAAAATGTCGGTGTCGCCCATGTGATAGAGCGTCGGTTGATCGGGAAAATGCAGCACAAGGCCGCCGGGATTGCCGAGATAGACGTTTCCGCCGCCGCCTGTCTGGCTCGATGAAGAGTGGTCGGCACGCACGAATGTCGTGGTGAAGCCGCCGCAATCGACGGTGCCGCCGAAATTGCCCGGATTGATCCGGCTGTCGTCAACGCCCTGGCCGACGAGATACATGCAGACCTCGAAATTGGCGACGAGTTGCGCCCCGGTTTTCTTGAGGATGTCGGCCGCGTCGCCGATGTGGTCGTCATGGCCGTGCGTCAGCAGCACATGGGTTACGCCGTCGGCGACGTCTTCCCAGCCGCCCGACCATGACGGATTGCCGGACAGGAACGGATCGATGAGGATCTGCGCGTCGCCTGTTTCGACGCGAAATGCCGAATGGCCGTACCAGGTGAGTTTCATTGCCATATCTCCTCGCATTGGTTTTCGCTTCCCTGTAGAAGCCTCGACCAAGAATTACACGGTCAAAACCGGTCGGCCATGCCAGAAATCGCAATTGAGGACATTCCCGCGTCGCTGAAGCCCGGACAGGTTGTCGCGGGCCTCGATCTGGGCACGAAGACGATCGGTATCGCGGTCAGCGATCGCGGCCTGTCGCTCGCGACTCCCCGCCCGGTGATCCGGCGCAAGAAGTTCACCGCCGACGCGACGGCGCTGCTGGCCTTGCTCGAAAAGGACAATGCGGGCGCGATCGTGCTCGGCCTGCCGCTCAATATGGACGGAACCGAAGGGCCGCGCGCGCAGGCGACCCGCGCCTTTGCCCGCAACCTGGCGCGGCTGACGGACATGCCCGTCGCCTATTGGGACGAAAGACTGTCGACGGTGGCGGCGGAACGTTCGTTGATCGAGCAGGATGTCTCGCGCGGCAAGCGCGCCGACCGGATCGATTCGGCCGCAGCCGCCTTCATCCTGCAGGGCGCGCTCGACAGGCTCTATTCGGCGGGAAGCTGAACCGGCGCGGCTTCGTGCGGCGCTTCACCGGTCTTCGGCTCCTGACCGGCCTTGCGGCTTGTCCACCAGTTCCGAATCGCCCGGCGCTTGCGATACGCGACAATCCCGAAGATCAGCACCGTATCGAAAATGCAGGCCTTGAAGAACAGCCACGGGATCGTGGCGGGATCGATGTGGAGAAGCGTTCCGTAAATCCTGAAGACCAGATCGTGCAACTCGCGGCTGAACATCGTCAGGCCGAAATTCATGTCGTAGTAGGAAAGGCCGAACCAGCCCCAGAACAGCGACAACGGCACCAGCCAGAGCCAAAAGAGATAACGCATCAGCGCGGCTCCCGGTCGTTCGCCGGCGTTCCGACAAGCGCGAGGCCTGCATGGCCCGGTGCAAATTGCCGGATGGCGGCGACCGGCTTCGGCTCGGTGGCCTCGTCACTAGACACCGAGCGCAATACCTCGGCGGCGATCTCCACGCCGCCGGCCGCCAGCATCGACGCGAGTGTCGCGATCTGAATGGCGAACAGCATCGTCAGGGCCTGCGGCGCTTCGGCGAAGATCGACGTGATCGTCAGCACGGCCGTTACGGTCAGGACCCAGGCGAAAGCGCCAACCAGTGAAACGGTGCGTTCGCGGCGCTCCTCCTCGGCGGCGGAAACCGCGATCATCAGCGCCCAAAGCACGGCGGTCAGCGTGACGACGACCACGCCGGTCAGAAGCGCCCGTGCAAACCCAAAAGACAAGGAAAATGCCGGTGAACCGGTCAGCAAGAGCTGTATTTCGGCCAGCAGGCCGTGCTCCGCGCCACCGACGCCGCGCACCGTCACGCTCACCAGGAACGTAATCCAGCTCAAGAGAATACTGCCAACAAGGATTCGCCGCATACCGCCACCGTTCGATCGCCCCGACTATCGGCTGCGCGCCTTCGACCCGCAATGTAAACCCTTTGTTAAGGTTAACGGCTTTCCACAGCCCTTGCCCGCGACCGCCGGGATGGGGCAAGAGAGGGGTTCCACCGTCCGGACTCCTCCCGAATGATCCCCGTTTTCACCGCCATTCTGCCGATTTTCCTGCTGATTCTGTTCGGACAGGCGTTGCGGCGACTGACCCTGTTCACGCCCGACTTCTGGCGCGGACTGGACATGATGGGCTTCTACGTCCTCTACCCGACGCTCCTTTTCGTGACGATTCTGCGCGCGGATTTCTCGACGCTCAGCCTCGATTCGATCGCCATCGCACTCGGCGTGGCAAGCTCGTCGATCGCGATCGGCACGCTCGCCCTCTGGCCCCTGCTTCGCGACCGGATGTCCATGAGCGGCGCATCCTTTTCCAGCGTCTTCCAGTCGGTGATGCGCTGGAACGGTTTTCTGGCCTTCGCGGTGGCGGAAAAGATGTTCCCCGCCGAAGGCGCGGCCATGGTCGCACTGGTCATGGCGGTGATGATCATCCCCATCAATGTCGGATCGGTGGCCGTCATCGCCTGGTTCACGAATCGTGATGCGAACCTTCTCGGGGTCCTGCGCAGAATTGCGGTCAATCCGCTCATTCTCGCCGCGGGCGCCGCGATCGTCATGCGCGCCCTGCCCTTCTCGCTTCCGGAAACGGCGCTCGAGATGCTTGATCTTCTCGCCCGGGCGGCGCTCGGCATGGGGCTGCTCGCCATCGGCGCCGGCCTGCATCCGCGCGACGCGCTACGGCCGAACGCGACCGTCTGGCTGGCGATCACGCTGAAGCTCCTGCTCTATCCGGCCATCGTGATCGCGGTAGCCTTCGCGCTCGGCCTCGACGAGACGCAGATCTCATATCTCGCGCTGTGCGCAGCGGTCCCGACGGCGATGAACGGCTACGTGATTGCCCGGCAGATGGGCGGCGACGCACAACTCTATGCCGCCATCGTCACTGTCCAGACGGCGGTCTCGTTCGTCACGATCCCGCTCGTCCTCGCGGTTACGGCTCAATTGTCCGGCGGATAGAGCGCTTCAAGCAGGTTGGCGGCATCGAAACGGCTGTCGAGCATGCCGTAGCTGGACCGCCATTGGCCTGCCAGTCGTGTTTCGCAGAACGCGTCCGCCAGCCGTCCCGCGCCAATTCGGTAGAGTTCGGCGGCGGCAGCCGCGAGCGCAAGCTGCTCGACCACGATACGGATCGATCCCTCGTCTGTGCGCGCCAGATCGAGCGCGGCATTCAGCACGTCGAGCGTGCCGGCCGCGCGGCGGCCGAGATGGCGGGCCATGTCGTCGAGAATCGCATCATAGACTTCCGGCGTCTGGCGCAATACGCGCAACAGGTCGAGCGCCATGACGTTGCCGGATCCCTCCCAGATCGAGTTGACCGGGGCCTCGCGATAGTGGCGCGCGAGCGGGAAATCCTCCGTGTAGCCATTGCCGCCCATGCACTCCATCGCCTCGCCGATCATCGCCGGCGCGACCTTGCAGACCCAGTATTTCACGACCGGCGTCATGGCGCGGGCATAGGCCGCCTCGAACGCGTCGGTGCGCGCATGGTCGAACGCATGGGCAAGCCGCATCGACAATGCGGTGGCCGCGGCCGTATCGATCGCCATGTCGGCGAGAACGCGGACCATCAGCGGCTTGTCCGAGAGAACGTCTCCGGTCACGTGGCGATGGCGTGCGTGGTGGACGGCCTCGGAAAGCGAGGCCCGCATGAGACCGGCGGACGCGACGGCACAATCGAGCCTCGTCAGCGTCACCATTTCGAGGATCGTGCGAACGCCCTCGCCCTCCTCGCCAACGAGATTCGCAAGAGCGGCCTCGAATTCCACCTCTGACGACGCGTTGGAGCGGTTTCCGAGCTTGTCCTTGAGGCGCATGAATCGGATCGCGTTCGCCTCGCCATTCGGGAGGATGCGCGGCAGCAGGAAACAGCTCAGGCCGCGCGGCGCCTGCGCGAGGACGAGGAAGCCGTCGCTCGCCGGCGCCGACATGAACCATTTGTGCCCGGTCAGACGGTAAAGCCCCTTGCCCTCCGGGATCGCCTCGGTCGTATTGGCGCGAACATCGGTGCCGCCCTGTTTCTCGGTCATGCCCATGCCGATGGTCAGTCCGGCCTTCTGGGCGGGTGGCTTGTTCGACGAATCGTATTTGCGCGACGCGATTCCCGGCGCCCATCCGCGTGCGAGGTCCGGCGTCGCCATCAGCGCCGCGACGGACGCGCTGGACATTGTGATCGGACACAGATGCCCCGTTTCCAGTCCCGAGACCATGTAGAAGGAGACCGCGCGGGCGACGTGGCCGGGCGGCGCGCCCTGGGCCTTCGCCTCCCAGACCGAACCGGTCAGGCCCCAGCCCGCCGAACGGCGCATCAGCGCGTGGTAGGACGGGTGAAACTCGACCCGGTCGATGCGGTGGCCATAACGGTCATGCGTTTTCAGCCGCGGCGTTTCGGTGTTCGCCAGCCGGGCGAGATCCTGCGCTTCGGCGGAGCGCACATAGGCCCCGATCTGCTGCCATTCGCGCAATTGCGCCTCCGGATATCCGGAAGCGGTCTGCAACAGCAGCGGATCGTCGCGAAACGCGTTGCCGGCGAGCAGCGGGGTCTGGTTGATGACGGAATGTGTCGCGGTCACGGAATAGTCCTGGTTCGGCTGTGCGTCGATCCATCGTAACAGGAAAGACATGATGTGCTGAGTCAAGCGACCTTGTATCGCAGACGGGTTTCCGAAATGCGATGCCAGGCCAATGGCGAAGAGGTCAGGTTTTCGAACCGGATACGGTCTCGACCGCGACCGGCTCGCCCGCCGCGATCTTGCCCGCATTTCGCTCGAAGAAATTCAGTGCGGAGAGAACCGGCATCGGCTCGGAATAGTGGAAACCCTGGGCAAGCGCGCAGCCCCGCTCTGCGAGCCACGACGCGTCCTCCGTCGAATCAACGCCTTCCGCGGTGGTTTCGAGCCCAAGGCTCAGCCCCAGCTGTATGACCGAATTGACGATCTTCTCGTTGCGCCCGCCGAGGCTGCACCCCGCGATGAAGCTGGAATCGATCTTCAGCTTGTCGATATCGAGTTGGCTCAGCAGCGAAAGGCTTGAATACCCCTTGCCGAAATCATCGAGCGCAACGGAAATTCCGTTCGCGCGCAGCTCGTTGATGATCGACTTCGCCCGCTCGGCGTCATCGATGAAGACGGTTTCGGTAATCTCGACTTCAAGCGAACCGCTGCGCATGCCGGTTTGCTCGAGGATCTCGACGATCCGCTCGACGAGCCGCGGCTCGCGGAACTGCAGCGGCGAGATATTGAATGAATAGCTGAGCGGCGGCACCCAGCCCGCAACAGCTTCGCAGGCTTGCCGAAGGACGCAGTCCGAAAGCGTGACGATCTGGCCCGAATCCTCGGCGAGCGGAATGAACTCTTCCGGCAGCAGGACGCCCCGTGTCGGGTGGTTCCAGCGCGACAGGATTTCAAATCCCTTCATCGCGCCTGACTTGAGATCGAAGACCGGCTGGAGGTAGGGCACGATCTGGCCTTCGGCGATCGCGCCGGCCAGTTCGCGCTCCAGTTCGTAACGCTTTCGATGCTTTTCACCGAGGGAGGGTTCGAAATAGGCGAAGCTGTCGCGGCCCGCCGATTTCGCGGCATACATCGCGATATCGGCACGCGTATGAAGCTGGTGCACTTCGTTGCCGTCGGACGGATAAATCGCGATCCCGATGCTGGCCGTGACAGAAAACGACCGGCTGTCGATCTCCATCGGTTCGCCGATCCGACCGGTAATCCGCCGCGCGATACGCTCGACCCGGTGCGGATCGTCGTCGATTTCGAGGAACACCGCGAATTCGTCTCCACCCATACGGCTCGCCAGCGCGCCGGCCGGCAACTCCGCCGTGATTCGGTCGGCGACGATCTGCAGGACATGATCTCCGGCGGCGTGGCCGTAGATGTCGTTGATTGGCTTGAAGCGGTCGAGATCGATAGCGAACATCGCGACCTTCCCGCCGGATTTCACCGCCTCGGAGACCATCGCCTTGGCCCTTTCACCGAAAAAGCGGCGGTTCGGGAGGCCGGTCAACGCATCATGGCGCGCCAGCGCGTTCGCTTCCGCCTCCAGCCGCTTGCGTCGGTTGATCTGAGCCCGCAACTGGCCCGAGCGAACGATCAGCGCGGCGATCAGTCCGAAGATCGATGCGAGTGCAAGCGGGATGAGTTCATCGAGCTCCCAGTCCTCGTGCTGTCGCGTGAATTCATGCAGAGCTTCGAACGCGTCGAGATCGTAGAACACCGCGCCCAGCACGACGGTGGCGAGCAGGATTGCGAGATAGGGCCACCAATAGGCCCGTGTGTCGGCGTCGTTCATTCGATTTCCGCGCATCAGTCGTGAACGGATCAGAATGCGGGAAACGGATTAAGCCAAGCCTAATGAATATCGTCGCATGCGGCGAAAGTGGCCTGACATTGTGGACTATCGGCACAGGCCGGAAATGGCGGCTTGCGGGCGGGGCGGAATGCCCCTAGAGCAGGGGCAAATGAGCGCAGAACCCGCCTTTCCTATCTTTCCCCATCGCCATCTGCTTGGCATTGCGGGCCTTTCCTATCCCGATATCGAAACTCTGCTCGACCGCGCCGACACGGATGTCGATGTCTCGCGCCAGCGCGAGAAGAAGAAATCCGTCCTGCGCGGGCGCACGCAGATCAACCTGTTCTTCGAGGCATCGACGCGGACCCAGGCCTCGTTCGAACTGGCCGGCAAGCGGCTCGGCGCGGACGTGATGAACATGTCGGTCGCGTCGTCTTCCGTGAAGAAGGGCGAGACGCTGATCGACACGGCGATGACGCTCAACGCGATGCGGCCCGATATCCTGATCATCCGCCACGCGGCGGCCGGCGCGGCGGCGCTTCTGGCGCGCAAGGTCGGCTGTTCGGTGATCAATGCCGGCGATGGAGCGCATGAGCATCCGACGCAGGCCCTGCTCGACGCGTTGACGATCCGTCGCGCCAAGGGAAGCATCGGCGGGCTGACCGTGGCGATCTGCGGCGACATCCTGCATTCGCGCGTGGCGCGCTCCAACATCATCCTCCTGAACACGATGGGCGCTCGCGTGCGCGTCGTCGGCCCGTCGACACTGATGCCGGCGGCGATCGAGCAGATGGGCGCCGAGGTCTTCACCTCTATGAAGGACGGGCTGAAGGATGCAGACGTCGTCATGATGCTCAGGCTGCAGCGAGAGCGCATGGCGCAGGCGCTCGTGCCGTCGGTGCGCGAATATTTCCGCCACTACGGCCTCGACGCCGCCAAGCTGGCGCTGGCGAAGCCAGATGCGCTGGTGATGCATCCCGGCCCGATGAACCGTGGCGTGGAAATCGCCTCCGAAATCGCCGACGGCCCGCAAAGCGTCATCGAGGAACAGGTCGAGATGGGCGTCGCCGTGCGCATGGCGATCATCGAGGCACTGCTCGACGCGCGCAAGAACGAGGCCGACTGATGCAGAGCCCCTATTCAGGCACCGCCGTCTACCGCAATGCGCGCATCGTCGACCCGTCGCGCGGCGTGGACGAGATCGGCACACTCTTCGTCGTCGATGGCAAGATCGCCGCGGCCGGCGCCCGCGCGCTCAACCAGGGCGCGCCCGAAGGCGCCGATGTGCGCGACTGCACCGGGCTGACCATCGTCCCCGGCCTCGTCGACACCCGCGTCTTCATCGGCGAACCGGGCGGCGAACACCGCGAGACCATCGCCTCGGCGAGTGCTGCGGCCGCGGCGGGCGGCGTGACGTCGCTGGTCATGATGCCGGATACCGATCCGGTGATAGACGACGTGGCGCTGGTGGAGTTCGTCCTGCGCACCGCCCGCGAGACCGCCAAGACGCGGATATTCCCGGCTGCGGCGATCACCAAGGGCCTCAAGGGCTCCGAGATGACCGAGATCGGAATCCTGCTCGATGCCGGCGCGGTGATGTTCACCGACGGCCGCCAGACCATCGCCAACGCCGCCGTGATGCGCAACGCCATGCGCTACGCGAGGGATTTCGGCGCGGTGATCGCGCATGAGACGCAGGACGCCAACCTGTCCGACGGCGGCGTGATGAACGAGGGGCTGTTTGCCAGCTGGCTCGGCTTTTCCGGCATCCCGCGCGAGGCTGAACTCCTGCCGCTCGAACGCGATCTGCGCCTCGCGGCCCTGACCGGCGCGAATTACCACGCGGCGAAGATTTCCACCGCCATGTCGGCCGACGTGATCCGCGCCGCCCGCGACAGGGGCCTGGCCGTCTCCGCCGGCGTTTCCATCAATCACCTGTCGCTCAACGAGACCGATATCGGCGAGTACCGCACCTTCTTCAAGCTGTCGCCGCCGCTGCGCCACGAGGACGACCGGCGGGCGATGGTCGAGGCGCTGAAGGACGGCACGATCGATGTCATCGTCTCCTCGCACGACCCCCAGGACGTCGATACCAAGCGCCTGCCCTTCTCGGAATCGGCAGACGGCGCTGTCGGGGTCGAGACGATGCTGTCGGCCGGGCTGCGGCTCGTCCACAATGGCGACGTCTCCCTGTCGCGCCTGATCGAGGCGATGTCGACCGCGCCTGCGAAACTGATCGGCATCGAAGCCGGCACGCTGGCGCCCGGCGCAGCGGCCGATTTCGCGATTGTCGATCTCGACATGCCCTGGGTGCTCGACGCCGAAGCGCTGCATTCCCGCTCCAAGAACACCGCCTTCGACGGCGCCCGCTTCTCGGGCCGCGTCACCGAGACGGTGGTTGCGGGAAACCGCGTTTACAGCGCATAAAGCATCATCGACACGGGTTTCGGGAGGGACGCATCTTGGATCTGGCCGCCGCATCGCCGGTCGCACTGACGCTCGCATTCGTCATCGGCTACCTGTCCGGTTCAGTGCCCTTCGGCCTGATCCTGACGCAAATGGCCGGACTGGGCGACATCCGCTCCATCGGCTCCGGCAATATCGGCGCGACCAATGTCCTGAGGACCGGCAACAAGGGCCTTGCGGCGCTGACGCTACTGCTCGATGCGCTCAAGGGCATGGTCCCGGTCATGATGGCCAGGCACTTCCTGGGAACGGAGGCCGCGATTCTCGCCGGTCTCGGCGCGTTTCTCGGCCATCTCTATCCGGTCTGGCTGAAGTTCAGGGGCGGCAAGGGCGTCGCGACCTTCGCGGGCATTTCGCTCGGCTTTTCCTGGCATGTCCTGCTCCCCTTCGCCGTGACATGGATCGCGATGGCGGTAATCTTTCGCTATTCCTCGCTTGCGGCGCTGACCGCCAGCGTCGTGACCACCATCGCGGTGTTCTTCGTCGGCCTCACCTCCATCGGCTTCCTCTATGTGGCGCTGACGGCGCTGGTCTTCTGGAAACACCGCCAGAACATCTCCCGCCTGCTTGCCGGCGAGGAGAGCAAGATCGGCAACAAGGGCTGAACCGATGGCCGGGGCGGACACACAGGCAGGCAAGCCGGTCCGCTTCGTCCTTTCCGACCGGCAGCGCACCGCCTGGCTGCGTCTCTACCGCTCGTCGCATGTCGGCCCCGCCACCTTCCGCGACCTGATCGCCCATTGCGGCTCGGCCGAACTGGCGCTCGAAATGCTGCCCGACCTCTCCCGGCGCGGCGGCAATCTGAAATCCGTGCGCATCCTCGGGCATGGCGAAGCCGAAGCCGAACTGGAGGCTGTCGAGCGACATGGCGCGCGCATCGTCGGTTTCGGAGAGCCCGACTATCCGCCGATGCTGCGCCTGACCGAAAACGCGCCGCCTCTTGTGACGATCAAGGGCGACGCGGACGTCTTCCGGCGCAACGGCGTCGGCATAGTCGGCGCGCGCAACGCCTCGTTGAGCGGCATCCGCATGACACAGTCTCTCGGGCGCGATCTGGGTGCTGCCGGATATGCCGTGATTTCGGGTCTGGCGCGCGGCATCGACCGCGCCGCGCACGAGGCATCGCTTAAAACAGGGACTGTCGCGGTACTGGCGGGTGGCATCGACCAACCCTATCCGCCCGAAAACGAAGCTCTTCTCGCGTCCATCGAGTCAGGTGCCGGCGCATCGATCACGGACATGCCCTTCGGCTGGGAGCCCCGCGCCCGCGATTTCCCGCGCCGCAATCGCATCATCGCGGCCCTGTCGCTGGGCCTCGTCGTCGTCGAGGCGGCGATGCGCTCGGGATCGCTCATCACCGCACGGCTCGCCAACGAACTCGGACGCCTCGTCTTCGCCGTTCCGGGCTCACCGCTCGATCCGCGCGCCCAGGGAACCAACATGCTGTTGAAAAACGGTGCCATCGTCACGACCGCCGCCGAAGATGTGATTTCGGGCCTTGCACCGCTCGATGGCGGCATGGTCCCGCCGCCACCGGTTCAGCACAGCCTTTTCGAGCCGGAACACACAATGTCACTGCCTCCGGGCGATGATCAGCGCGAGGCGATCCTTGAGCTTCTCGGTCCCTCGCCGGTCGAGATCGACGAGATCATAGCGCATACGGGCATCGCACCGTCCAAGGTCTTCCTCGCCGTGCTCGAACTCGACCTCGCCGGCCGGATCGAGCGCCATTCAGGCAACCGCGTCTCGATCGCTCCCGCCGCGTCCTGAACGGTTTTCCTTGCCGGTGATCTCGTTCGCCTCGAGGCTCGCCATCTCGATGAGAAAGGTTAGCATGGGATAGCGCTCGGCATCCGTCATCCGCCGCAATTCGCCGAGCATGGCGCCGACATATTCAAGACGTTCCCGGTCCTCCCGGCGGATATCTCCCACCCTGTTCTCCCCTTTGCGAATCCCGGCCGCACCATCCAAATGCGCCCGGGCAAACGGGCGTTTCGGAAGCGTTGTGTCACAATAGCATTGCCATTTTTGATTGCAATGCATGCACACACAACCTTTTAGTGTAATTCCTGCGCGAGATGTCAATTCGGCGCCTGCCCTCTTGACCAAAGCGCGCCGGACAGCCATGTCCGGGACCATTGCCGACACTTGATCGGCCGCAATTTACTTATGGTAAGCTCCCGATCGTCATGGATGTTGTCGTCGTAGAATCGCCCGCCAAGGCCAAAACAATCAACAAATATCTGGGGTCCGGATACACGGTTCTGGCTTCTTTCGGCCATGTGCGTGACCTGCCAGCCAAGGACGGATCGGTGCGGCCCGACGAGGATTTCGCGATGTCGTGGAGCGTCGATACGGCGTCGAACAAGCGGCTGAACGATATCGCCACGGCGATGAAATCGGCGGACACGCTGATCCTCGCAACCGACCCCGATCGCGAGGGCGAGGCAATTTCCTGGCACGTGCTGGAAGTTCTCAACAAGAAGAAGGCGATCAAGGACAAACCGGTCCGCCGCGTCGTCTTCAATGCGATCACCAAGAAGGCCGTCACCGAGGCGATGGCGAATCCGCGCGACATCGACACGCCGCTGGTCGACGCCTATCTGGCGCGCCGCGCACTCGACTATCTCGTCGGCTTCACCCTTTCGCCGGTGCTCTGGCGCAAGCTTCCGGGCGCACGCTCCGCCGGCCGCGTTCAGTCGGTCGCGCTGCGCCTCGTCTGCGACCGCGAAGGCGAGATCGAGCGTTTCAAGCCGGAGGAATACTGGCAGATCGCCGCGCATCTGAAGACGGAAGGCGGCCAGGATTTCGTCGCAAGGCTGACCGGTTTCGACGGCAAGCGCATCACCAAGATGGACATCGCCGATGGCGACCATGCCGGCACCATCAAGGCGATGCTGGAATCGGCCGCGTTCACGGTCGACTCGCTGGAAGCCAAGCCGCAGAAGCGCAACCCCGCCCCGCCCTTCACCACCTCGACGCTGCAGCAGGCGGCCTCCGCCAAGCTCGGTTTCGCGCCGGCCCGCACCATGCAGGTGGCGCAGCGCCTTTACGAGGGCATCGATGTCGGCGGCGAGACCGTCGGCCTGATCACTTATATGCGTACCGACGGCGTGCAGATGGCGCCCGAGGCGATCACCGCCTCGCGCGACGCGATCGGCAAGGAGTTCGGCGCCAAATACGTGCCGGACCAGCCGCGCCACTATTCCACCAAGGCCAAGAACGCGCAGGAAGCCCACGAGGCGATCCGCCCGACCGACTTCATGCGCACGCCGGCTTCGGTGCGCGGATCGCTCGATGGCGACCAGTTGAAGCTCTACGACCTGATCTGGAAGCGCGGCATCGCCAGCCAGATGGCTTCGGCCGAACTGGAGCGCACCACCGTCGAAATCGTCGCCGAGGACGGCGGCAAGCGCGCGACGCTCCGCGCCACCGGCTCGGTCGTGAAGTTCGACGGCTTCCTTGCCGCCTATACCGAACACCGCGACGACATGAAGACGGACTCGGATGACGAGGACGATTCAAACCGCCTGCCCGAGATGCGCACCGGCGAGAAGCCGTCGCGCGAGAAGATCGAGGCGACACAGCACTTCACCGAGCCGCCGCCGCGCTATTCCGAAGCGTCTCTCATCAAGAAGATGGAAGAACTCGGCATCGGCCGCCCGTCGACCTATTCGGCGACGCTGACGACGCTGCGCGACCGCGAATACGTCAAGCTGGACGGCAAGAAACTCATCCCCGAAGCCAAGGGCCGCCTGGTCACGGCATTCTTGCAGGATTTCTTCGAGCGTTACGTCGAGTACGACTTCACGGCCTCGCTGGAGGAGAAGCTCGACGAGATTTCGGCGGGCCGGCTGAACTGGAAAGACGTCCTGCGCGACTTCTGGAAAGAATTCTCCGCCCATGTGGAGGAAACCAAGGAACTGCGCATCACCGACGTGCTCGACGCGCTCAACGAGCAGCTCGAGCCGCTTGTCTTCCCGGCGCGCGAGGACGGCTCGGATCCGCGCATCTGCCCGAAATGCGGCACGGGCAACCTGTCGCTGAAGCTCGGCAAATACGGCTCCTTCGTCGGTTGCTCCAACTATCCGGAATGCAACTTTACCCGCCAGCTTGGCGAGGAAGGCCCGACGGGAGACGAAGCCGCTCTCGCCGATGGACCGAAGGTGCTCGGCACCGATCCCTATACCGGCGACGAGATCACGCTGCGGTCCGGCCGCTTCGGTCCCTATGTCCAGCGCGGCGACGGCAAGGAAGCCAAGCGCACAAGCGTGCCGAAGGGCTGGAAGGTCGAGGACATCGACCACGAGAAGGCGCTCGCGCTGGTCAACCTGCCCCGCGATGTCGGCCAGCACCCGGAATCGGGCAAGATGATCTCGGCGGGGCTCGGCCGTTACGGGCCGTTCGTGCTGCATGACGGCACCTACGCCAACCTGGAATCGATCGAGGATGTGTTCTCCATCGGCCTCAACCGCGCGGTCACCGTCCTTGCGGAGAAAGTCGCCAAGGGTCCGGGCCGCGGCCGTTCCGCCCCGGCGGCGCTCAAGGAACTGGGCGAATTTCCCGAAATCGGCGGGCCGATCACCGTCCGTGACGGCCGCTACGGCCCCTATGTCAATCATGGCAAGATCAACGCGACGCTTCCCAAGAACACCGAGCCGATGTCGGTGACGCTTGAAGACGCCGTCAAGCTGCTGACCGAAAAGGCCGAGAAATCCGGCAAGAAGCTCGGCGGCGGCAAGGCGAAGAAGCCTGCAGCCAAGAAGGCGTCGACAAAGAAGGCATCGACCAAGAAGACCGCCACGAAGAAAAAGGCTCCGGCAAAGGCGAAAGCCGCCGCATCCGGCGAAAATGGCTAGGCGCAAGGGCGATCCCAAGCCGCAGCCGAAAGAGCGCACCGCGCATCTTCCCACGCGCGACGATGTCGTGTCCTTCATTCGGGACAATCCGGACAGGGCGACGAAACGCGATGTGGCCAAGGCTTTCAACCTCAAGGGCGACGACAGGGTCGCCCTGAAGCATCTCTTCAGGGAACTGGAGGAAGAAGGCGTCTTCCAGCGCCGCGGCAAGCGACTCGTTACCGCGGGCACGCTGCCGCAGGTCATGGTTCTCACCGTCACCGGACGCGACCGCGACGGCGGGCTTCTGGCGCGGCCGCTCGAATGGGATGAGGCCGAACAGGGCTCCCCGCCCCTGATCGCCATCCGCGCGCCGCGCAACGCCAAACAGCGCCAGCCCGCCGCCGGCGTCGGCGACCGGGTTCTCGCCCGCATCTCCCCGCCGCAGGGCGAGGACGGCGTCCACACCGCACGCGTCATCAAGAAACTGGAAAAGCGCCGCGCGGCGATCCTCGGCGTTGTCCGCCGTACGGACGATGGCGACTACCGGCTCGAACCCGTCGATCGGAAACAATCCGAACTGCTCATCGACAAGGAGCAACTCGGCGGCGCGAGCCCCGGCGACCTCGTCGAGGTCGAGGTGACGCGCGCCGGCCGCTACGGGCTGCAGCGCGCCACCGTGACGCAACGCGTCGGCTCGTTCGCCTCCGAGAAGGCGGTTTCGATGATCGCCATCCACGCCAACGCCATACCGCATGTCTTTCCGGAGGCCGTCCTGGCGGAAGCCGAAGCGGCGAAGCCCGTCAAGGCCGGCGGCAAGCGCGAGGACTGGCGCAAACTGCCGCTGGTCACCATCGACCCGCCCGACGCCAAGGACCATGACGACGCGGTGCATGCCGAGCCGGATCCGGATGTCGCCAATCCGGGCGGACACATCCTCACCGTCGCCATCGCCGACGTCGCCTCCTACGTGCGGCCCGGATCGGCGATGGACCGCGAGGCGCTGCAGCGCGGCAATTCGGTCTATTTTCCCGATCGCGTCGTGCCGATGCTGCCCGAGCGCATCTCCAACGATCTGTGCTCGCTGCGCGAAGGCGAGGACCGCCCCGCCCTCGCCGTGCGGATGGTCTTCGGCGCGGATGGCCGCAAGCGCGGCCACACGTTCCACCGCATCATCATGCGTTCGGCGGCGAAGCTCTCCTACGACCAGGCGCAGGCCGCGATAGACGGCGCGCCGGACGACAAGTCCGGGCCGCTGCTCGAACCGGTGCTGAAGCCGCTGTGGAACGCCTATCATTGCCTCCTCAAAGGACGCCATGCGCGCGGCCCGCTCGAACTCGACCTGCCGGAACGCAAGATCGTGCTCAACAAGGAGGGCCTCGTCGACAAGATCGTCGTGCCGTCCCGCCTCGATGCCCACAAGCTGATCGAGGAGTGCATGATCCAGGCCAATGTCGCGGCGGCGGAGACGCTGGAAGGCAAGCAGCAGCTGCTGGTCTACCGCGTCCACGACCAGCCCTCCATGGCCAAGGAGGAAGCGCTTCGCGAATTCCTCAAGACGATCGAGATTCCGCTGGCGCGCGGCGCACAGCTTCGCCCGTCGGCCTTCAACCTCATTCTCGACCGCGTGAAGGACACCGATCACGCCGCCCTGGTCAACGAGGTCATCCTGCGCAGCCAGGCGCAGGCCGAATATGCGCCGGAGAATTACGGCCATTTCGGCCTCAATCTCCTGCGCTATGCGCATTTCACCTCGCCGATCCGCCGCTATGCCGACCTGATCGTCCACCGCGCGCTGATCCGCGCGCTCGATCTCGGCGACGGCAAGGACGGCCTCCCGGACGTCACGCTCGACCAGTTGCGCGAGATCGCCGGGGTGATTTCCGCGGCAGAACGTCGCGCGGTCAACGCCGAACGCGATACTGTCGACCGGCTGATCGCGCTCCATCTGGCCGACAATATCGGACAGGAATTCGAGGGCCGCGTGGCGGGCATGGCCTCCTCCGGCATCTTCGTTTCGCTGCCGGCCTATGGCGCGGATGGCTTTGTTCCCGCTTCGACTCTCGGTGATGACTACTTCCATCACGACGAAGCCGCGCACGCCATGGTCGGTGAGCGGACGGGCCTTGGCTACCGGCTCGGAGACCCGGTGACGATCAAGATCGCGGAGGTGCTGCCGCTGGCAGGCTCCATGCGCTTCGAAATGGTCAGCGAGCCGCGCAAGCTTGGCTTGTCCGGCAAATCGTTTCATAAGGCGCGCAAAGGTGCGCGAACCGCGAAACGCGGCAAACCGGCGCGTGGCAAGGGTCGGCAGGGAGCAGGACGCAAGCGATGACCGATACGATGATTTTCCAGGGCGGCGACGAGGCGACACACCCGAAACGCCCGGTGGTTCCGGCGATGAAGCGCGGTTTTGCCGGGCGCTGCCCGAATTGCGGCGAAGGCAAGCTCTTTGCGTCTTTCGTCAAGCCGGTCGAGACATGCTCGTTCTGCCACGAGAATTTGAGCCACCAGCGCGCCGACGATTTTCCGGCCTATCTGAACATCTTCATCGTCGGCCATGTCGGCGTCGGCGGCTTTACGTTGGCCGAGGCCCTGACCGGCTGGTCCGGCTGGGTGCATCTGGCGATCTGGGTTCCGATCATGATCGCCATGTCGGTCGTTCTCATGCAGCCGCTGAAAGGCGCGGTGATCGGCTTCCAGTGGGCCAATTACATGCATGGTTTCGGTGGCGAGGACGACATGCCGGAGACCCATCCCGAGCAGGACGACTGACCGGCGCACGATGAAACGCACGGCGGAATTGAAGCCCTACGGCCCTGCGCCTCACGTGCGTCCGCGCGATGCCGCGACACTGATCCTGCTGCGGAAGTCCGGCGGCTCCACCGATATCCTGATGGGCCGGCGCAGCGACAAACTCGCTTTCATGCCCGGCATGTTCGTCTTTCCGGGCGGGCGAACGGAGCGCGCCGACCTGACCGCGCCGCGAACGGGTTCGCTGCATGAATCGGATGCGCGGCGTCTTGTCTCCGGCATGGGCGCGCGCGGCAGCCTGCGCCGCGCCGAGGCGCTCGCCATGGCCGCGATTCGCGAAACCCAGGAAGAGACCGGACTTCTGATCGGCCGGAATGGTCAGGCGCGGGGCAAGACTGGGCATGCGTCCTGGCGGCCCTTCGCGCAAAGCGGCGTCCTGCCCGATCTCGCCGCGATCCGCTTCCTCGCGCGCGCCATCACGCCACCCGGCCGCGTGCGCCGCTTCGATACGCGGTTCTTCGTTGCGGACGCCGACCACGTCACAAATCCCTCCGAACTGATCGCCAATCCGGCGGAAGAACTGGAGGAAGTGCGCTGGATCGCCCTTTCCGACATGGCGACTGTCCTCATGGCGGATATCACGCGGACGATCCTCGGCATTCTCGAAGACCGTTTGCGCGCCGATCCCGAGCTGTCGCGGGACATGCCGGTTCCCTTCATACGCGCCGAACATCGCCGCTTCGTGCAGACGCTCGAATGACGGCTTGACTTTTGGCCGGCAATCCGTAGTTTCCGCGCAAATTCGCCGACGGTCTTCTGTGGCCCGTTTCCGGCACGTTCTCTTGAAATGACAGGTACAGGACCATGGCAAAGGCCACGACGATCAAAATCAAATTGCTGTCCACCGCGGACACCGGCTTCTTCTACGTCACGAAGAAGAACAGCCGTACCTTCACCGAGAAGATGGTGAAGACCAAATATGACCCGATTGCCAAGAAGCATGTCGAGTTCAAGGAAGCCAAGATCAAGTAAGGCTTCGCGCATCCGCGCATTTTGAACCGCCGTTCGAAAGACCGGCGGTTTTTTGTTGTCTGAAGATTGCTAAGCCGCTCTGGAGACCACCTGGTTGCGGCCATTGGTCTTGGCTTCATAGAGCGCTTCGTCGGCCCGCTTCAGCAGCGCCTTGGCGTTCTCGGCCTCGGACTGGATCAGGCTGGTCACCCCGACGCTGACGGTCACGTCGATGGAATGCGCGCCGTTCTCGATCGAGAACCCCTCCGATTCGATTTGCGCGCGCAGGCGCTCCGCCACTTCGGCCGCGACATGCGGCGCGGTGTCTGGCATGACGATGACGAATTCCTCGCCGCCATAGCGGCATGCGAGGTCCATGCCCCGCACATTGATCCGCAGCCGCCGCGCGAACTCGCGCAGCACGTCGTCGCCGGCATCGTGGCCGTGCGTGTCGTTGACGTCCTTGAACCGGTCGATGTCGGTGATCAGCAGCGACAGTTCCTTGCCGCGGTTGAGCGCGCGCGCCACCAGCGTTTCCAGATGCGTGTCGAGATAGCGCCGGTTGTGCAGACCGGTCAGCCCGTCCGTGACGGCCAGTTCGATCGACGCGGCAACATTGTCGCGCAGGCCGTCATGATAGCGCTTGCGCTTCACTTGCGTGCGCAGGCGCGCGATCAGTTCGTTGGAGTCCACCGGGCGCACGATGTAGTCGTTTACGCCCAGTTCCAGCGCCCGCTTGATCAGATCGTCGTCGTCGGCTTCGGCGACAAGGATGATCGGCACGAAGCGCGTCCTGTCGAGCGACCGTATTTGCGAGCAGATTCGAAGGGCGTCGAAATCGGAGAATTTCGCGGCCACGAACACCGTGTCGAAATCGCCTTCGGCCGCCGTGAAGACAGCCGCGTTGGGGTCCGGCGCATGAACGATCTCAAACGCGCCGCGCAACGGCTTGACGAATTTCTCGGCGGAGGTCTCCCGCTCGTCGACGACGAGAATCTTCGGCTTCTTGCCGCCCTCGCCATTCGTATTGTCGAGCAGGTTTTCCAGCCCGATATCGCGCGCCGTGACTGCGCGTAGACGCAATTCGTCGGTCAGCATCTTCAGTCGCAGCAAGCTCCGCACACGCGCGAGAAGCTGCATCTCGTTGACCGGCTTGGTCAGGAAATCGTCCGCGCCTGCCTGCAGTCCGCGCAGGCGGTCGGCCATCTCGTCCAGCGCGGTGACGATGACGACGGGGATATGGCACGTGGCGGCGTTGGCCTTCAGGCGCTCGCAGACCTCGAAGCCGTCGATGCCCGGCATCATGATGTCGAGCAGCACGAGATCGACCGAGGTCTCGGAACAGATCGCCAGCGCGTCATGGCCGTCGCGCGCGGTGATGACATTGAAATATTCGGCGGTCAGCCGCGTCTCGAGCAGATCGCGGTTCGCCTCGATGTCATCGACTACCAGTATGCGCGCTGTCATGGGACGCGATCCTGTTTCAGGGTTTCAAGCGTCGCCAAGATACGACTTAATGGTTTCAATAAATTTAGGAACCGAAATCGGTTTTGATATGTAGCCTTCACATCCGCCCTGCCGGATCCGTTCCTCGTCGCCCTTCATGGCGAAGGCGGTGACGGCGATCACCGGGATCGCGTGCAGGTCGTCGTCTTCCTTGAGCCAGCGTGTCACATCGAGGCCCGACACCTCGGGCAACTGGATGTCCATCAGGATCAGGTCCGGGCGATGCGCGCGCGCCAGATCGAGCGCTTCAAGCCCGTTGCGCGTGCGCACGGTTTCGTAGCCACTGGCTTCGATGAGGTCGCGGAAGAGCTTCATGTTGAGCTCGTTGTCCTCGACGATCATGACCGTCTTTGTCATATCAATCCCCAGTCGACCCCGCCGGAGCCCGTTCCCGCTCGAATACGGTGTCGTTTTTGCCTTCTTCCACAGCTATAACCCGATTCCCTTGAGAAAAAGCGAACGGAAGCGAAACATGAGCGAGGACAACGGAGACACGACCTCGGAAGCAGTGGCGGTCAGCGCCCTTTCATGGATTGCCGCCGACGAAAAAATGCTCGACCGGTTCCTTACCCTGACCGGCATCGAAGCCGGGCAGGTTCGCCAGGCGGCGTCCGAACCGGGTTTCCTCGCCGGCGTGCTCGACTTCCTTCTGGCGCATGAGCCCAGCCTTATGGCGTTCTGCAACGAGACTGAGACCGACCCGGAAATCGTCCAGCGGGCGCGAGAAACCCTTCTCGGCAATCCCGGCGAGGAATGGTTCTCGATATGACGCCCGCCGAACGCGAACGCATCGCGGCGCTGGCCCGGTCCGACCGTCCGCTGATCGTCTGCGACATCGACGAGGTTGTCCTGGAATTCGTCGCGCCCTTCATGGCGTTTCTTGAAAGCCAAGGCCACGAATTGCGAACGACGTCCTTTCGCCTGAAGGGAAACGTTTACATGAAAGAAACGGGACAGCCTGTTGAAAACGAAGCGGTATCTTCCTTTCTCGATGGCTTCTTCGATGTCCACGACGCATGGCAGAAACCGGTCGACGGGGCGCTCGAAACGCTTGCGGAGATCGAGCGGACGCATGACGCCGACATCGTGTTCCTGACGGCGATGCCGCCGCGCCATCACGCGCGCCGCCGTGCCCTTCTTGATCTGCACGGTTTCTCTCATCCGATGATCGCCACCGAGGATGCCAAGGGCGATGCGGTTGCCGCTCTGACCGGCGATCGTCCCGACAGGCCGGTCGCCTTCATCGACGATCTGCCGTCGAACCATCTCAGCGTGCTTTCGGCCGTGCCCGGTGCGCTCGGGCTGCATCTCATGGCCTACAAGGCCCTCGCGCCGCACCTGCCGCCTATGCCCGAAGGCGTGACGAATGTGGATGACTGGCCGTCGGCGGCGAAGGCGATCGCCGATTATCTCGCCGCGCGCGGTCACTGAATTTTCCTACAGCGCAAGCCGCATCAGTGGCCGCCCCTCCTTGCGCAACGCGACCTGCTTGAAACCCGCCTGTTCGAAGACTCGCGTCGATCCGACAAACAACCCGACCGATTTCGCATGCTTCGCCGCGTCGATGGGGCAGGCTTCGAGCACCCGTGCGCCGTTCTCGCGGGCATGCTCGATGCCTGCAGCGACCATCGCGTGCGAAAGCCCCTGCCCGCGCATCGCAGAGCGCGTGAAGAAACAGGAGATCACCCAGGCCGCGCCATCCTCCGCCGGCGCGTCGGGCAAAGGCGCCGAGACCCGTCTGTCATTGTTGAATTGCGGCACGTCTCCGCGCGGTCCGATCTGCATCCAGGATACGGCGACACCGTCACGATAACCGATCAGGCCGGGCGGCGGGCCGTTAACGATTCGCGCCCGCATATGCTCTTTGTTGTCGACGGCGGAATTCGCCTTGCGCTGCTTCGGCGCGAGCCGGAAATAGGTGCACCAGCAGCCGTAACAGGCCCCCTGCTTGCCGAACAGATCCTCGAAATCGGCCCAGCGATCCGGCGTCAGCGCGGCGATCTCCAACTTTGCCATGACGGCCCCCCGGCTTGGTGATAGATTCTCAAAGCGTTATCGCGCCCAATTTGTTCATGGTATGTTCACATCGATGAGCACCTCTGTCAATTCGACCGGCGGCGGTTTTTGCCGCGATTGTCTCACGCCTCTCCCGGGCGGCGGGCGGCGCTGTGTTTCCTGCGGCAGTCCGCGCATCGTACGCCACGAGGAACTGCACGCCCTGTCCATCGCGCATATCGACTGCGACGCCTTCTATGCGTCCGTCGAAAAGCGCGACAATCCGGAGCTTCTGGACAAGCCGGTCATCGTCGGCGGCGGGCGGCGCGGCGTGGTCTCGACCTGTTGCTACATCGCGCGCATTCGGGGTGTCCGGTCGGCGATGCCGATGTTCAAGGCGCTCGACGCCTGCCCGGACGCCGTCGTCGTCAAGCCCGACATGGAGAAATACGCCCGGGTCGGCAAACAGGTGCGCGAGATGATGCGCGAACTCACCCCCTTGGTGGAGCCGATCTCCATCGACGAGGCGTTTCTCGACCTGACGGGCACCGAGCGGCTGCACAAGGACAGTCCCGCACGGGTTCTGGCGAAGTTCGCGCGCCGCGTGGAACAGGAGGTCGGCATCACGGTCTCGGTCGGTCTTTCCTACTGCAAGTTCCTCGCCAAGGTCGCCTCCGATCTCGAAAAGCCGCGCGGCTTTTCGGTCATCGGACAGGCCGAGGCGCTCGATTTTCTCCGCGACAAGAAGGTAACGCTGATCTGGGGCGTCGGGAAGGCCTTCGCCGCGACGCTCGAAAAGGACGGCATCCGCACCATCGGCCAGTTGCAGACGATGGACGAGACCGTGTTGATGAAGCGCTACGGCGTCATGGGCCGGCGTCTCTTCCACCTGTCGCGCGGGCAGGACGACCGAACGGTTCATGTCGAGCACGAGGCGAAGAGCATCTCGGCGGAGACCACCTTCAACGAGGATTATGCGTCCGCCTCCGATCTGCTTCCCGTGCTGCGCGCGCTGTCGGAGAAAGTGTCGGAGCGGCTGAAGGCGGCCGATCTCGCTGGACGCACGGTGACGCTGAAGCTCAAGGACAGGGAATTCAGGACCCGCACGCGCAACCGGCAATTGCCGGACCGCACGCGCCTCGCCGACCGCATCTTCCGCGTTGCCGCGCCACTCTTGGAAAAGGAACTCGACGGCACGAAGTTCCGGCTTCTCGGCATCGGTGTCGCCGATCTCGCGCATGACGCGATGGCCGATCCGTCCGACCTCGTCGACACGGATGCCACGCGCCGCGCGAAGGCCGAAGCCGCGATGGACAAGGTGCGCGCCAGATACGGTTCAAAGGCCGTCGAGACCGGCTACACCTTCGGCACCGGCAATCGCGGAAAACCCCAGCGAGATCAGGATGGCTGAAACAGCCTGCCCGGCCCCGCCACCTCTCCGTCCAGCCCGGCAAGGCACAGCATGTGCCAGGCGAGCGCCTGGTTGGACGTGATCACCGGCCTGTTCAGCCGACGTTCGGCCTCCTCGATTACCGAGAAGGTCCGCAGATTGGTGCAGGATGCGAACACCGCGTCCACGTCTCCGCCGCCGACACTGCACATGGCGTCGAGCACGGATGCAGGCGCGATGCGCGCCACTGCGCGGTCGCTTTCCTGCTCGAACGACCCGAACGCGCCGATCTCAAGCCCGTGCGAAACCAGCAGCGCCTGCATCGCCTCCGAAACCGCCGGCATGTAAGGCGTCAAGAAGCCGATCCGGCGCACGCCAAGATGCTCGCAGGCGGCGAGCAGCCCGCTGACCGGGTTCGTCACCCGGGAACGCGGCTGCGCCGATTGCACTGCCTTCTCGACCGCGTCGATACCGATCATCGTCGTCCCCGAGGTGCAGGCATAGCCGATCACGTCGAGCGACCCTTCCGAGGGGAACAGCGACGCGGACCTCGGCAGGTTTTCATGCATCTCGTGCAGGGTTTCCGGTGTCACCGCATCGGCGAAAGGGATGCGAGAATGGTGCAGCCCGATCCCGTCGCCGCTAAACAGCGGTGCGAACTCGTTTTCCAGCGTCTCGTCCGATTGCAGGACGATCACGCCGAAGCCGGCGCGCGCCGAGTTCCCGTCATCCAGTTCGTAATCCAGCTTCATGGGTGTCAGCCTCCGATAACCGGCAGATCAGGTGTCGCGCGTTGCGAGAGCAACTGCGGCGGACCATCGCGAATGACGATGTTTTCCTCCGTGACCATGATCCGGCCTTTCCCCAGGCCCATGCCCGGCTCCAGCGTTAATACCATGCCGGGCTCCAGCACCGTGTTGTCGAATGCGACGAGCGATGGCGGTTCGGTCAATTGCATCCCGAGGCCATGGCCGTACCGCCCGACATCGCCACCGCCCTCGCCGATCACGCCCGCCATGGCTTCGAACAAGTCGCGGCAGGTCCGTCCGGGCCGTGCGATGGCCAGCGCCGCCTCGGTGGCGCGATGGAGTGTCTCATGCGCGCGCCGGCTCTGGTCCGAAGCCTTGCCGATGGCGAAATTCCGGTCGAAATCGCAGAAATAGCCGCCAAGCGTCGCGCCCGTGTCGAGCATCAGGATGTCGCCGTTCTCGAGGGGTTGGTCGGATGGCGGCGAGATGACGTCGGCATAACCGCCCTGTCCGGCGCCGCCGACGAGATAGGGAACGTCCTCGGCCCCTTCCGTGAGGAGCTTTATCTTGAAGGCGCGGAATGCATCGGCAAGCGTCTGGCCCTGCCGGAACAGCGACGGCGCGGCGGCGAATGCTCTCGATGCGACGTCGCATATGTCGGCGATCGCGGCGATCTCGGCCTCCGACTTCACCATGCGCTGCCGCCGGACAATGGCGGTCGCGTCGACGAACTGGCTGCCATAGAGCGTCTCGCGCAATGTCTGGAATGCGCTCAACGGCATGCGCAACGCCGTTTCGCGCCCCATCGGCATGCCAATGCGCGCATAGGGGCGCAGCGCGTCGGCGATCAGCGATATCCCGTCATCATCCGGGTGCGGCGACGACCATGTCCGCACCTCGCCGACGAAACATCCGCGCATCAGCGCCGCGCCGATCTCGGGGATCACCGCCACCGGCCGGCCCGAAGACGGCACGACGAGAAACCAGGGCCGCGTCGGGCTTTGCCAGAACAGCGTTCGAAAGCCGGTGAAATAGCGGATTTCCGCCTCGGTGTTGAAGAACAGCGCGTCGAGCCCCGCGACCCGCATGGACGCCTGTATCCTGCCGAGACGGGCCTCGAATTCCGATACGGGGATATCAGCCACGGCCCTGACGCTCCAATCCGCGAAACACGGTGCGGAGCTTATCTGCGATTCGCTACAGAAGGAAACGCCGGACTGTCCCGTGATGCGCTTTTGCCACAGGCCGTCACTCGTCACGGTCAACAACGCCGGCATGCTGGCGGTTTGCGCGCGAAGGCCTATATTGGTGTTGCGCGACCGGATGCGGACCGGCCGCCGCTTCAGACTGTTCGCTACCGAGAGAAAGGTCGTTGATGATTGTGCTGGCACCCCGGAAAGCCGGGCGGAAGCACGGATAAGCATTCGGACCGGTCGATGCGACGCCTGTCGCGCGGCCCGATAATGTCCGCCTGCCCCGCCATCGGCTGAACTTCCGATCGCTCGCAAGCCCCCGGCTCGCGGCGCGATTGGCGTATTTATCCGGCTGCGCCCGAAACCGGGACGACAGCCGCTACCGGTGCTGGATCAATGACCATCAATCTTTCCGAACTGGCCGATTTCGGCTGGAAATCCTTCTTCACTTCGCAACTCGAAACCTCCGACTTCGACACATTTCAACCGGTGCGCGTCACCGCAGTGCATCGCAATGCGCTGGAAATCACCGGCATGCATGCCGAAACCACCATCCCGCCCTTCTTCGCAGAGGATGAGGAAGACCGCGCGACCGTCGGCGACTGGCTGCTGATCGACCCGGACACCATGCACATCGACCGCATCCTGGACAGAAAAAGCCTGTTCAAGCGCCGCGCGGCCGGTACGGGACGGCACATGCAGCTGATCGCGGCGAATATCGACACGCTGTTCATCGTCACGTCCTGCAACCAGGATTTCAACGTCGCCCGACTGGAACGCTATCTGGCGCTGGCGCAGGATGCGGGCGTGACGCCGGTGATCGTGCTCACAAAGGCCGACCTCACCGACACGCCGGAGGACTTCGAACGCGATGCCGCACGCCTGATGCCGGCTTTGTGTGTCGAGACCGTCGATGCGCGCGACCCGGCAAGCGCCGACCGCCTGACCGCATGGTGCGGGCGCGGCGAAACGATCGCGCTTGTCGGTTCGTCCGGCGTCGGCAAGTCGACGCTGGTCAACACGCTGATCGGCGCGCAGAACATCGCCACGGCGGGCATCCGCGAGGATGACGCCAAGGGCCGCCACACGACCACCGGACGGATGCTGCACCGCCTGCCCTCGGGCGGGTGGCTGCTCGACACGCCGGGCATGCGCGAACTGCAATTGACCGATGTGCATGCCGGTATCGACGACGTGTTCTCCGATGTCGCGGAGCTGGCGCAACAGTGCCGCTTCCGCGATTGCGGCCATGACGGGGAACCGGGTTGCGCGGTCGAAAAGCCCGTGGCCGAGGGTACGCTCGATCCGGACCGCGTGCGGCGCTGGAAGAAGCTGCTTGCCGAGGACGCCCACAATTCGGCGAGCCTCTCCGAACGTCGCGCGCGCGACAAGCAGTTCGGCAAGATGGTGAAGCGCATGATGAAGGACAAGAAGATGAAGCGCGGCGATTGACGTCGCCGCGCGGTCGGACGCCTTTTCTTGCGGGCAGTGTTGCCAGTCTTGCCGGCGCGCATCGACAGCGGCGGGCGCATCGTTATGATGCGGCCGAACTTGTGACATGGGATTCTCATAATGGCCGAAGACCGATCGCCGCGCCTCGCCGTCCTGATCGACGCCGACAACACCTCGGCCAAGATCGCCGATGGACTTTTCGAGGAGATCGCCAAGATCGGCGAGGCCAGCGTGCGGCGCATCTATGGCGACTTCTCCAGCAACCGCATGAAGGGCTGGAACGAGATCCTCGCCAGCCACGCCATCGTGCCGCAGCAGCAATTCGCCTATACGTCGGGCAAAAACGCGTCCGACATCACCCTTGTGATCGACGCGATGGACCTGCTGCATTCCGCCCGTTTCGACGGCTTCTGCCTCGTCTCCTCCGACAGCGACTTCACCCGCCTCGCCTCGCGCATTCGCGAACAGGGGGTCGATGTCTACGGTTTTGGCGAGAAGAAGACGCCGGAAAGCTTCCGCCAGGCGTGCCGGCGCTTCATCTACACCGAGAACCTGTTGCCGGACACCGGCGCAACGAAGGAAGTGAGCGCCAAGCGCGAAGCTTTTTCGAAGGCCATTCCGCTGATCGAGAAGGCGATGGAACAGATCGAAACCGAGGAGGATGCCTGGGTGACGCTCGGCGCGGTGGGCACCCAGCTTTCCAACCTGTCCTCCGATTTCGATCCGCGCACCTTCGGCTCGCGCAAGCTCTCCGATCTTGTCCGCAAGACCGGCGCGTTCGAGGTGGAGCATCGCGAAGGCGGGTCGATCCGCATCCGCAAGAAGCAAGCCGCGAAGGGTGCAAAGAAGGGCTGACCCACGCATGCGCGTCCTCGTTCTTGGCGCCTATGGCCTGATCGGCGCGGGCCTCGCCTCCCGCCTGATCGCGGCCGGCCACGAGGTCACGGGTCTCGGCCGCAACGGCGAGACCGCGCGGCGCGTCTTGCCCGGCATCGACTGGATCATCCGCGACATGGCGACGATGCTGTCGCCGGAGGACTGGCTCGCGGTCATCGCCGGCCATGACGCGGTGGTCAATTGCGCCGGCGCCTTGCAGGACGGCCCGCGCGACCACCTCCACGCGATCCATGCGGACGCGGTCTCGGCGCTCGTGAAGGCCTGCGCCAGGAGCGACGTCAGGCTGGTGCAGATATCGGCGGCGGGTGTCTCGCCCGACGCTTCCACGGCCTTTTTCCGCACGAAGGCGAAAGGCGACGCGGCCATCCGCGCCGCGGGCGGCGACTACGCAATCCTGCGTCCCGGCCTCGTCATCGCGCCGACGGCCTATGGCGGCACGGCACTGCTGCGCATGCTCGTGGCCTTCCCGCTCATCCAGCCCATCGCCCATCCCGACACACCGGTGCGCACAGTGTCCCTCGCCGATCTGACGGACGCGGTGACGATGGCGGTCGAGGGCGAACTGGGGTCCGGCCAGACGCTCGACCTTGTCGAAGACCACGCGCACACGCTCGAAACGGTCATCGCCGGCATTCGCCGCTGGCTCGGATTCGACCCCGCCAAAACAACAATCGTCATGCCGGACATGCTGACGGCTCTGGTCAGTCAGGGCGCAGACGCGCTCGGCCGCCTTGGCTGGCGCTCACCGCTGCGCAGCACGGCCATGGACGTCATGCGGGACGGCGTCGGAGGCGATCCCGCTCCCTGGCGCGCCCACACCGGCAAACCCGTCGCGACATTCGAGCAGACACTGGCTTCAATGCCCGCCCGGTCCGAGGACAGGCTCGCGGCGCGCATGGCGCTTGCAATGCCCTTCGCCGTCGCGGCGCTCGTTTTCCTGTGGGCGGTGTCCGGGATCGTCGGCTTCATTCGCCTGGAAGCGGCGGCGGGTGTCCTTGCCGCCGTCGGCTGGCCGCTATGGCTCGCGAAGAGTTCGGTCCTTTTCTGGTCCGCGATCGATGTCGGGCTGGCTGTCATGATCCTCGTGCGGCGTTTCGCGGCGCTCGCCTGCCTCGCCATGGCCGGTGTCAGCGCGTTCTACCTCGCCGCCGCCACCGTGTTCACGCCATGGCTGTGGGGCGATCCGCTCGGCTCGCTGGTCAAGATCGTGCCGACGATCATGCTCGCCCTTGTCACCCGCTCCATGTTGAGGGAGCGCTGATGGAACTGGAATACGCCCTCGTCCTGCGCTGGCTGCATGTGATCGGCGCCTGCGTCTTTCTCGGCACCGGCGCGGGTATCGCCTTCTTCATGGTGATGGCCAAACGCACCGGCAAGCCTGCCCTGATCGCGCATGTCGCCGCCACCGTGGTCATCGCCGACACGCTGTTCACGGCGACGGCGGTCATCGTCCAGCCCATAACCGGTTACCTGCTGGCCCGCGAGGTCGGCTGGCCGCTGACGGAAGGCTGGGTTGCCCTGTCGCTGATCCTCTATCTCGTCATCGGTCTGTTCTGGCTGCCCGTCGTGTGGATCCAGATCCAGTTGCGCAACATGGCGCGTCAGGCCGACGCCGAAGGCACCGCCCTGCCCGAGCGCTTCCACCGGCTCTTCCGCATCTGGTTCGCCTGCGGCTTCCCGGCCTTCGCGGCGGTGCTGGCCATCGTCTGGCTGATGCTGGCGCGGCCTGCCATCGGTTTCTAGACCAGTTCCACGTCCACCACGCCAGGGATCGCCTTCACTGCACCCGCGATCGGCGGCGAAACCAGGTAGTTGTCGCCGATCGAGACCTCGACCTCGCCGCCGCCTTCGCCCTTGATGACGATCAGCGAAACCGGGCTGTCGCCCGTGGGTTTCAGATGCGCGGCGATGCTCTTCAGCGGCTTCTGGTCGCGCACGAAGATGCGCAGCGTGTGGTTCTGGCGATGCGTCTCGTCGTCGAGGCGCCGCACCTTGTTGGCGCGCAGGCTGATGCCTTCCTCGCGATTGTCGGCGCCGACCTCGATCACCACCGAGGAGCCGGGTTCCATCACGTCTTCATAGGCTTGCAGCGTCTCGGAGAACATCACTACTTCGAACTGCCCGGTCGCGTCCGAGAGCACGAAGATGCCCATCTTGTTGCCCATGCGCGTTCGGCGCACCTGTTTCGATGCGACCGTTCCGGCGAGACGCCCGGCCTTCGCGCCGCGTTTCACGGCCAGCGCGAAATCGGCATATTGCTGCACGCGCATCCGCTCCAATACCGGCGCGTAGTCGTCGAGCGGATGGGCGGAGAAGTAGAAGCCGAGCGCCTGGAACTCGCGCATCAGCTTGTCGGCGGTCGGCCAGGGCTCCGTATGCGGCAGGTACAATCGCTCCGGCTCCACTGCGGCGAGCGTTCCGAAGATGTCGCCCTGCCCGCTTTCAGCCTGCTCGACGGCCCGCTGCGAGAGGCCGACGATGCGGTCCAGCCCCGCGACGAGAGCCGCCCGGTCATGGCCGAAACAGTCGAGCGCGCCCGCCGCGATCAGCCCTTCCAGCGTACGCCGGTTGACGATGCGGGTGTCGATACGGTTGGCGAAGTCCTCGAGGCTCGCGAACGGCTTGTCGCCGCGCCGCTCGACGATGTGGTCCACCGCCGCGTCGCCGACGCCCTTGATGGCGGCAAGCGCATAGTAGATCGTCTTTTCGCCGACCTCGAAGGCCCGGTAGGACGTCTGCACCGACGGCGGCTGCACCTCGATGCCGAGCCGTATGGCGTCGCGGCGGAAATCGTTCAGCTTGTCGGCATTCGCCATGTCGTAGGTCATCGACGCGGCGAGGAACTCGACCGGGTAATGCGCCTTCAGATAGGCGGTCTGGTAGGACACGATGGCATAAGCGGCTGCGTGAGACTTGTTGAAGCCGTAGTCGGCGAACTTGGCCAGCAGGTCGAAGATGAAGTCGGCCTGGTTCTTGGAGACGCCCCGCTCGACGGCGCCCTCGACGAAGATGCCGCGCTGCTTTTCCATCTCGGCGCGGATCTTCTTGCCCATGGCGCGGCGCAGAAGGTCCGCCTGTCCAAGCGTGTAGCCCGCCAGTTCCTGGGCGATCTGCATCACCTGTTCCTGGTAGACGATGACGCCCTGCGTCTCCTTGACGAGATGGTCGATCTTCGGATGGATCGACGCGATCTCCTCCTCGCCATGCTTGCGCGCATTGTAGGTCGGGATGTTCTCCATCGGACCCGGCCGGTAGAGCGCCACCAGCGCGATGATGTCCTCGATACGGTCCGGCTTCATGCCGAGCAGCGCCTTGCGCATGCCCGCCGATTCAACCTGGAACACACCGACGACCTCGCCACGCGACATCATCTCGTAGGTCGGACGGTCGTCGAACGGCAAGTTGGACAGATCGATCTTGATCCCTTTGCGCGCGATCAGGTCGACGGCGGTCTTCAGAACGGTCAGCGTCTTCAGACCGAGGAAGTCGAACTTGACCAGGCCGGCATCCTCGACCTTCTTCATGTTGAACTGCGTGACCGGCATGTCCGAACGCGGATCGGAATACATCGGCACCAATTGCCAAAGCGGCCGGTCGCCGATGACGATGCCGGCGGCGTGGGTCGAGGCGTGCCGGTAAAGGCCTTCGAGCTTAAGAGCCATGTCGAGCAGTCGTCCGACGATGGGCTCCTTCTCCTTTTCCTCCTCGAATTTCGGCTCCTCCTCGATCGCCTTGCCGAGCGGCGTGGGATTGGCCGGATTGTTCGGGACGAGCTTGCACAGCCGGTCGACCTGTCCGTAGGGCATTTCCAGCACACGTCCGACGTCGCGCAGCACGGCGCGTGCCTGCAGCGTTCCGAAGGTGATGATCTGGCCGACCTGCTCGCGTCCGTATTTCTCCTGGACGTAGCGGATCACCTCCTCGCGCCGGTCCTGGCAAAAGTCGATATCGAAGTCCGGCATCGAGACGCGATCCGGGTTGAGGAAGCGCTCGAACAAGAGCGAGAAACGCAGCGGATCGACATCGGTGATCGTCAGCGCCCATGCGACGAGCGAACCCGCGCCCGACCCGCGACCCGGACCGACCGGAATATCGTGCGCCTTCGCCCATTTGATGAAGTCGGAGACGATCAGGAAGTAGCCCGGGAACTGCATCGTCTCGATGATGTTGAGTTCGTATTCCAGCCGCTCGTCATATTCGCCGCGCTCGTACCCCTCGCTCATGCCCTGCTCGCGTATCCGCTTCTCGAGGCCCTCACGCGCCTGGCGACGCAGTTCATTGGCTTCGGCGGCCACCGCTTCCTGGTGGCTGACGCCCTCGGAGGCCGCGAAGCGCGGCAGGATCGGCTTGCGATTTTTCGGGTAGTAGGAACAGCGCCGCGCGATCTCGACGGTGTTCTCGACCGCCTCGGGCAGATCGGCAAAGAGTGCGATCATCTCGGCTTCTGGCTTCAGCCAGTGATCGGGAGTCAATTGCCGGCGGTCGTCGATCGACAGAAGAGAGCCCTCCGCGATGGCGATCAGGGCGTCATGTGCCTCGAAATCGTCGGGCTTGAGAAAGAACGCCTCGTTGGTCGCGACCAGCGGAACGAGATGCCTGTAGGCCAGGTCGACGCTTCCCTGCTCGACCGCGCGGTCATATCCCTTGTGACGCTGCAATTCGATATACAGGCGGTCTCCGTAGATATCCTTGAGGGCCAGTAGCCGCTGCTCGGCAATCGGCTGATGCCCGTCGGCAATCATGCGCCCGATCGGACCGAGCGGGCCGCCGGTCAGGCAGATCACGCCCTCGGCGCGGTCCTTCAGCCAGTCGAAGCGCAACTGCGCACGCGCCCCCTCATCCGTGTCGAGATAGGATTTGGAGACGAGCTCAACGAGGTTCGAATAACCGGTCTCCGTCGCGGCGATCAGCACCACGTTCTCGGTCTGGCGAATATGGGACGTGCGGCCGCTGCCGGAGCGCGGCGTGGCGAGATCGCCGTCGAAGACGAGATCGAGCTGGCAGCCGATGATTGGCTGAATCCCGTCGCCCGACGCCTTCTGCGCGAATTCCAGCGCACCGAACAGATTGCCGCTGTCGGCAATGCCGATGGCCGGCATGCGGTTCGTCTCGGCAAAGCCGATGATCTTCTTCAGCGGCAACGCGCCTTCGAGAAGCGAATAGGCCGAGTGGACGCGCAGATGGATGAAGCTGGGCGCGGCCGAAGCCGCCTGCTCGTCATGCTTGTCCGACTGTTGTCCGGCCATGGTCCGTTCCGCTCTCTGGTGATTTGATCGCGCTCCGGCGAGTCGCGTGACACCAACTATGGTAGGCCGGAACGGCGCGGTCCAGCCTTGCCGGAAACCATTCCCGGCATGGCTGTGGAAAGCATGAAATCAGAGCGCGTTCACGCAGATCGAAAAGGTCGCGATGAAGGCAGCGATGGAAACGAAAGAGGCGATGTCACGGACGATGGAAGTCATGGTTTTGTCTCCTTGTTTTGTGTCTGTCTTCTTTATGTTTTTGTTTTGTTCTCTTTTCAAGGGAAAAGAGTCCTAGCCTCGCGAACGGGGAATCCTCGGTTAACGAGTGGTTAAAGGCGGATCAGCCGGTAAAGGGAACAATCTGCCCGTCGGCAAGCGTGACCACGCGGTCCATGCGTTCGGCAAGCGCGTGATTATGCGTCGCGACCAGCGCCGACAGGCCCGACTGGCGTGCGAGCGCAGCCAGCGCCTCGAAGACATAGCCCGAGGTTTCGGGATCGAGATTGCCGGTCGGTTCGTCGGCCAGCAGGACGAGCGGCGCATTGGCAACCGCGCGCGCTATGGCGACGCGCTGCTGTTCGCCGCCGGAGAGTTCGGCCGGGCGGTGTTCCGCGCGCGGTCCGATGCGAAGATAGTCGAGCAACTGGCGCGCCCGCGTCTCCGCCTCGCTCTTTGCCAGACCCCGGATCATCTGCGGGATCATGACATTCTCCAGCGCCGAGAATTCCGGCAGGAGATGGTGGAACTGGTAGACGAAGCCGATATCGTTGCGGCGCCTTGCCGTGCGCTCCGCGTCGCTGAGCGTTCCGCAGCCCGTGTCTGCGATGAAGACCTCGCCCTCGTCCGGGCGCTCCAGAAGGCCCGCCAGATGCAGAAGCGTCGACTTGCCGGCGCCTGACGGCGCGACCATCGCCACCATCTCTCCAGCCCGCAACTCGAAGTCGGCGCCCTTGAGAATTTCGAGCAGATGGTCGCCTTCCTTGTAGGCGCGATGCACGCCCGTCAGGCGCAGTACGGTGCTGTCGCCGGCCATCACTCGTACCTCAACGCTTCGACGGGATCGAGCTTGGCGGCGCGCCATGCCGGCAGGATCGCGGCCAGAAAGGAAAGGCTGAGCGAGAGAACCACCACGGCCAGCGTCTCGTAGGGGTTCATCTTCGCCGGGATCTCGCTGAGAAAGCGGATGGTCGGGTCCCAAACATCCGCGCCCGCCATCCAGTTCATCAGCCGCTGGATGCCCTTGATGTTCCAGCACACCAGCAGCCCGAGCATGAAGCCCGTCGCCGTTCCGACGAAACCGACGCCAATTCCGGCCATGATGAAGATGCGCATAATAGAGGCCTGCGTCGCCCCCATGGTGCGCAGGATCGCAACGCCCCGCGCCTTTTCCTTCACCATCATGATCAGGCTCGCGATGATGTTCAGCGAGGCGACAAGGACCACGATCGACAGGATCAGGAACATCGCGTTGCGCTCGATGATCAGCGCCGAGAAGAAGGCCTGGTTGCGCTGTCGCCAGTCGGACATCAGAATCGGCCGCTCGGCCGCCGCCTCGATCAGCGGCCGGTAGGAATCCACGGCGTCGGGGTCATCGACGAACAGTTCGATGACCTGCGCCTCGCCCTCCACATTGAAATAGAGCTGGGCTTCCTCGAGCGGCATGAAGATGATCGAGCTGTCATATTCCGACATGCCCATCTCGAAGATCGCGCGCACGGGATAGGATTTCACGCGCGGCGTGGTTCCGAAGGGCGTCACATCGCCTTCCGGCGAGATGACCTTGATCAGGTCGCCCGTCACGAGGCCGAGATTGAGCGCCATGCGCGTTCCGATCGCGACGCCGTCGCCCGTCAGGTAGGATTCGATCGATCCTTCCTTGATGTTTCCGGCGATGGAATCGAGCTTGACGAAATCCGCGCCGCGCACGCCGCGCACGAGAACGCCCGCCCCCGCGCCAACATTGCCGGTCGCCAGCGCCTGGCCCTCGACGATGGGCATTGCCATCTTCACGCCGGGCACACCCGACACGCGTTCCGACACCGCCTCGTAATCGTCCAGCGGCCGTTCGATGGCCGAGATCACGAGATGCCCGTTCAGTCCGAGAATGCGGTCGAGCAATTCGCCCCGGAAACCATTCATCACCGCCATGACGATGATCAGCGCCGCCACGCCCAGCGTGACGCCGATCAGCGAGATCAGGGTCACGATGGAAACGGCCGCTTCCTTGCGGCGCGGCTTCAGGTAGCGCCACGCCACCAGCCTTTCGAAGGCGGAAAACGGGCGCGCATTGCCGTTGCGCTGCGCGGACGGGGTTGTCTCGGTGGGGCTTTCGGCCACTGCGGTCACGCGGTCAGCCTCTGCCTGTGAGCATGTTGACGGCTGCTTCGGGCGTCACTTCCTGGCGCTCGCCGGTCTTGCGGTTCTTGACCTCGACAACGCCGTTGCCGACGCCGCGCGGGCCGACGACCACCTGCCAGGGCAGCCCGATCAGGTCCATCGCCGCGAATTTGGCTCCGGCCCGGTCGTCCGTGTCATCGAGAAGCGGGTCGACCCCGGCTTTGGTCAGCGCCGCATAGACCTGATCGGACACGCCGTCGCAACCGGCATCGCCGGGCTTCATGTTGACGATGGCCGCACCGAAGGGCGCGACGCTTTCCGGCCAGATGATTCCATTGTCGTCATGGGAGGCCTCGATGATGGCGCCGATAAGGCGCGTCGGGCCGATGCCGTAGGAGCCCATCGAGACATTGTGCTGCTTGCCATCCGGGCCGGTCACGGCCGCGCCCATCGGTTCGGAATATTTCGTGCCGAAATGGAAGATATGGCCAACCTCGATGCCCCGCGCGGACAGGCGCTCGGCTTCCGGCGTCTTCGCCCATTCGGCCTCGTCATGCATCTCGTCGGTCGCCGCATAGGGCGTCGTCCACTTCTCGACGATGGACGCCATCTGCGCGTCGTCGTTGAAATCGACATTGGCGCCGGGCACGTCCAGCTCCAGATAATCGCGGTGGCAGAAAACCTCCGACTCACCGGTCTCGGCGAGCACGATGAACTCGTGGCTGAGGTCGCCGCCGATCGGTCCGGTGTCTGCGCGCATGGGGATCGATTTCAGGCCGCAGCGGTCGAAGGTGCGCAGATAGGCGACGAACATGCGGTTATACGCCGCGCGCGCGCCCTCGAAATCGAGATCGAAAGAATAAGCGTCCTTCATCAGGAACTCGCGCCCGCGCATGACGCCGAAGCGCGGCCGCACCTCGTCACGGAACTTCCACTGAATGTGGTAGAGATTGAGCGGAAGGTCCTTGTAGGAGCGCACATAGGACCGGAAAATATCGGTGACCATTTCCTCGTTGGTCGGGCCGAACAACATCGCGCGATCATGCCGGTCGCGTATGCGCAGCATTTCCTGACCGTAATCATTATACCGTCCGCTCTCGATCCACAGATCGGCAGGTTGGACGGTCGGCATCAGGATCTCGATAGCGCCGGCCCGGTTCTGCTCCTCGCGGATGATGTTGCAGACCTTGTCCAGCACCTTCTTGCCGAGTGGCAGCATAGAATAGATGCCGGCAGCCTGCTGGCGGATCATGCCGGCGCGCAGCATAAGGCGATGGGAAACGATCTCGGCTTCCTTGGGATTTTCCTTCAGAAGCGGCAGGAAATAACGCGACAGACGCATGGGCTGGTTCCAGAATCGAAGTGTTCGGGTAAGGCAAGAATCGGGCGCAATTCCGGCATTACGGCCGCCTTCATAAGCGCTTCGCCCGCAAATTGAAACGGTTGTGGCGCGCCGTTTTGACGCCGGATGAAACTCCATGGGCAATACGACGCATAACCAATGCAATTTTTTCGGTGACAAGGGGCGAAAGCATTGCTACGTAAGACGCTGGCTCGAACCGGGCATACCCGGCCGGGCTAACGAACGTGGTCAAAGTCTTGGGAGGAATGGATTTTCCGCGCTCGCATGTCGAGCTGCGACGCTGCCACGGCAGCGGATGAAAATCGGGCCCGTTCTGAGTGGCAGGGTGCAAACCCTGCCACTTAATTTTTTTCAGCCTTGGCTTTTCTTCAGATCAACGGAATTCGGGAACGATCCGCGGCAGGTCGTCGACGCTGTATCCCATCACCGCCGTGACGTAATAGAACAGCCCGAAGATCACGAGCGAGATGACTGTGGTCATCGCCATCTTCTTGCCGAGCGCCGGTTTCGCCGGAGCGCCATGTTCCGTACCGAGCGTGATGTCGTTCTCCTCCACCTGGCTGCGCACGCCGATCGGCAGCATCATGAAGAGCACGATCCACCAGATGATGAAGTAGATTGCGAGGGCGGAAATCACGTTCACGGTCGGCGCCTATACCTGTTCGAGTTCGATCAGCGTGCCGTCGAAGTCCTTGGGGTGGAGGAACAGCACCGGCTTGCCATGCGCGCCGGTCTTCGGCTCGCCGTCTCCCAGCACCCGTACGCCGTCGCTCTTGAGCGCATCGCGCGCGGCGAGGATGTCGTCGACCTCGTAGCACATGTGGTGAATGCCGCCCGACGGGTTCTTGGCCAGGAAGGCGGCGATCGGCGAATTCTCGCCGAGCGGCTCCAGCAATTCGGTCTTGGTGTTGGCCAGTTCGACGAAGACCACCGTCACGCCGTGTTCGGGCAAGGCCTGCGGCTCCGACACCGTCGCGCCGAGAACGGTGCTGTACTTGTTGGCCGCCGCGGCCAGATCGGGCACGGCGATGGCGACGTGGTTCAAACGTCCAAGCATGACAGTCTCCAATAATCCGGTCCGGGGCTGATACCCCGATCAGGCGCTCGATACGAGTACGCTGACCAGCGGCTTCTTGCCCCAGGCATTGCGCGCCGCGGAGCGGACCGCGCCATGCACCGCGCGTTCGACCAGTTCGAGGTCGCGCCGGCGGGCCCGGGGAATGCTCTCGAAAGCTTCGACGGCGGCGTCGAACATCAGGTCTTCGATATCCTCGCCCCGCGCGTCCACCTGCGGCACCCCGATCGCGACGAGGTCGGGATCGGCGGCCAGTTCACGCTGTTTGTTCAACACGATTGAGACCGCGACATGGCCGGCAAAGGACAATCTGCGCCGGTCGCCGACACCGAGGTCGTCGCCGCTGCCGATCAAGAGCCCGTCCTTGTAGATCTCGCCATGCGGAATGTCGGCGATGATTTCCGGATCGCCGGGCGCGAGCCGGACAAGGTCGCCATTGCGCGCGGGCACGACGTCGCGGATGCCGCATTCGCTCATCAGCTTCGCATGCGCCGACAAATGCGCCGCCTCGCCATGCACCGGCACGCCGATCGCCGGCCGCGTCCACTTGTACATCGACCGCAATTCGTTGCGGCGGGGATGGCCGGACACATGCACCAGCGCGTCACGGTCCTCGATGATCTCGATCCCCATGTCGATCAGCCGATTCTGCGTCTCGATCACCGCCTTCTCGTTGCCGGGAATCATGCGCGAGGAATAGACCACGGTATCGCCGGACGTCAGCGCCACGTCACGCATCTCGTCGCGCGAGAGCTTCGCCAGCGCGGCGCGCGGCTCGCCCTGCGACCCGGTCAGAATGATGACCACCTTCGAACGCGGGATATGGGTGAAGTCCTCTTCCGCGAGAAACGGCGGCAGGCCGTCCATGTAGCCAAGGTCGCTCGCCACATCGACGACTCGCTTGATCGAGCGCCCGAGCAGCAGCACCTGGCGGCCGCAATCGCGCGCCGCTTCCGCAATGGAGCGAATGCGCCCGACATTGGAGGAGAAGGTGGTGACCGCCACCCTGCCCTCGGCCGCCTCGATGACCTTGCGCAGGCCCTCGGACACTTCCTTCTCGGAGGGCGAAACGCCTTCGCGCATGGCGTTGGTGGAATCGCAAATCAGCGCCAGCACACCCTTGTCGCCGAGTTTCTCGAACGCGTTGCGGTCGGTCTTCGGCCCCATCGCCGGGTCTTCGTCGTCCTTCCAGTCGCCGGTATGCAACACGGTGCCGAGCGGCGTCGTGATCGCCAGCGAGACCGGTTCGGGAATGGAATGCGTCACCGTCACCGTTCCGATCTCAAACGGTCCGGCGGTCAGCGTATCGCCCGGTTCGAAGACGGTGACATCGATCTTCGGCGCGCCCGGCTCGGATTGCGCCTTGGCTTCCAACAGTCCCGCGGTGAAGGCGGTGGCGTGCACAGGCACGGTGCCTTCGGGCGAAATGCGCGGATAGAGCGCCAGCAGCGCGCCGTAATGGTCTTCATGCGCATGGGTGATGACGATCGCGCACACCCGGTCGCGCTCGGCTTCCAGGAAGCGCGTATCCGGCAGCACGAGGTCAACCCCCGGCAGATGCGGCCCCGGAAAGGTCACGCCGCAATCGACGACGATCCACTCGCGCTTCTTTGCGGGCCCGAATCCGTACATCGCCAGATTCATGCCGATTTCACCAACGCCGCCGAGCGGCACAAACACAAATTCGTCCATATTCATTCTTGTTGTTCTCGTGCGGACGCGGTGCCGCCACCAATATTCGAAGTGTCGAAGAAAAGATCGCCGGCCGAAATTGGCCGGAGTGTCCCGTTCCCGGTGCGAAGAAGCAGTATTCCGTGCGGGTCTATGCCTTCAAATAGGCCTTCCACCCGCTCATTTGCAAGATTGACTGTAATCGCCTCGCCGATTCCCTGCGCATCGGCCAGCCATCTCTCGCGAATCGCGCCAATGCCGCGGCCGCAATCCCAGAGCGCGAGCGCGTCGTCGAAGGCCCGCGCGAGATGCAGGAACAGCGTTTCCGGCGTCGCCGCGATCCCTTCCCGGTTCAGCGCCGTCGCGCTGTAGAGCCCCGGGTCCGGATAGGTGACGATGTTGATGCCGCACCCGAACACGACCGCAATCGATCCGCCGCGCAGGTTCTGGCTTTCCAGCAGCATGCCGCAGCATTTCGCGTCGTTGAGCAGGATGTCGTTCGGCCACTTGATCTTCAGCTGCGCTCCCTCCGGCAGCCCGCAGGCCGCGATCGCGTCGCGCACCGCCACCGCGACGACGAGCGGCAGCGAGGACAGCGCCGCAGGAGGCGCCGGATCGATCATGAGGGCGGAGGCATAGAGATTGCCGGGGGGCGACGTCCAGCCGCGTCCGCGACGGCCCCGCCCCGACAGCTGCTCGCCAGCGGTGATCCAGAGATGTCCCGGATCGCCGTCATGGGCCAGCGTCATGGCTTCCGAATTGGTGGAGCCGACGGACATCAGGTCGAGACGCCGCCAGCCGGCAAGCCCCTCGATCGGCGACCCCGTCACGCGGCGAACCGGACCGGCGCGATCAGAACAGCGCCCGCGCGGCGGTCTCGGCGGTGGCCGCGATCGGTCCGCCAATCAGCACGTAACCGAGCACGAACAGCCCGGACGCGCCCATCACCAGCCGCAGCTCGCCTGCCGCCGGCACGAAGCCGCCGACGGATTCGTCGAACCAAATCAGCTTGATGATGCGCAGATAGTAGAAAGCGCCGACGACGGAGGCGAGCACGCCGATGATGGCGAGCGGGTAGAGACCGGCCTCGACGGCTGCGAGGAAGACGTACCATTTCGCCCAGAAGCCTGCGAGCGGCGGAATGCCGGCCAGCGAGAACATCAGGATGGTCAGCACGGTCGCCATGACCGGGTTGGTCGAGGACAGGCCGGCCAGATCGTCGATATTCTCGACATTGCCGTCGTCCTTGCGGCGCATGGCGAGGATGACGGCGAAGGTGCCGAGCGTCATGGCCAGGTAGATCGTCATGTAGATGATGACGCCCTTGACCCCGACCAGCGTACCCGCCGACAGCCCGACCAGCGCATAGCCCATATGGCCGATGGACGAATAGGCCATCAGGCGCTTGATGTTGCGCTGACCGATCGCGGCGAACGCGCCGAGGATCATGGAGGCGATCGAAATGAACACGATGATTTGCTGCCAGTCGGCGGTTACCGGGCCGAAGCCGTCGATCACGACGCGCACGAACATCGCCATCGCCGCCATTTTCGGCGCGGAGGCGAAGAAGGCCGTCACCGGCGTCGGCGCGCCCTCATAGACGTCAGGCGTCCACATGTGGAACGGCACGGCGGAGATCTTGAAGGCGAGACCGGTGATCAGGAAGACGAGGCCGAACAGCACGCCGACGGACCGGTCGGCGCCGGTCAACGCCGCCGCGATCTCGGTGAACTCGACATGGCCGGTGAAGCCGTAGATCAGCGAAATGCCGTAGAGCATCATGCCCGACGACAATGCGCCGAGAACGAAATATTTCAGGCCCGCCTCGGTGGAACGAACACTGTCGCGGTTGATGGCGGCGACGACGTAGAGCGCCAGCGACTGCAGTTCGAGGCCCATATAGAGCGTCAGCAGGCTGTTGGCGGAGACCATCAACATCATGCCGAGCGTCGACAGCATGATCAGGATGGGGAACTCGAAGCGGTCGAACTTTTCCGCCCGCGCAAAACCGACCGACATGGCGAGCGCCACGATGGAGCCGATCAGCGTCAGCGTCTTCATGAAGGCGGCATAACCGTCCTGCACATAGGCGCCGCCGAAGGCCTCGCCCCGGCCGCCCATCAGCAACATCCATCCGAGGACGCCGATCAGCACCGCGACGGCAAGGCCGGTGACGGTCGAGTTGGCGCGGTCGGCCGGCGCGAACACGCCGATCATGAGCAGCACCATCGCACCGCCCGCCAGGATCAGTTCCGGCAGTGCGAGCGTCAGGCTCTGGGACAACAATTCGGCAGACATGGACCTGTAGCTCCCCGCTTAATGGACCGACATCGCGACATCCGCGGCGGCACGTGCCGCCTCAAGCGCTGCGGAATAGTCGGACAGGAGCGCGTCAACGGACGCGGCGGTGACATCGAAGACCGGCATCGGATAGACACCGAAGAAAATTGTGAGTGCGATCAGCGGATAGAGGATCGCCTTTTCGCGCGTCGACAGGTCGAGCATCGCCTTGAGGCTCTCCTTCTCGAGCACGCCGAAGATCACGCGGCGATAGAGCCAGAGCGCATAGGCCGCAGACAGGATCACGCCCAGCGTGGCGATGGCCGCGAACCATGTGTTGGCCCGGAACATGCCCATCAGCGTCAGGAACTCGCCGACAAAGCCCGACGTGCCCGGCAGGCCGACATTCGCCATCGTGAAGATCATGAAGGCGACGGCGTATTTCGGCATGATGTTGACCAGGCCGCCATAGGCCGAGATCTCGCGGGTGTGCATACGGTCGTAGACGACGCCGACGCACAGGAACAGCGCGCCCGAGACGAGGCCGTGCGACAGCATCTGGAAGATCGCGCCGTCGAGACCCTGGTGGTTGGCCGCGAAGATACCCATCGTCACATAGCCCATATGGGCGACCGACGAGTAGGCGATCAGTTTCTTGATGTCTTCCTGCATCAGCGCGACCAGCGATGTGTAGACGATCGCGATCACCGAGAGCGTGAAGACGAACCACGACAGGTCGGCCGAGGCGATCGGGAACATCGACAGAGAGAAGCGGATCAGGCCGTAGCCGCCGAGCTTCAACAGGATGCCCGCCAGGATGACGGAGCCGGCGGTCGGCGCCTCGACGTGGGCGTCGGGCAACCAGGTGTGCACCGGCCACATCGGCATCTTCACCGCGAAGGAGGCGAAGAAGGCGACCCACAGCCATGTCTGCATCGAAGCCGGGAAATCATGCTCCAGCAGTTCCGGGATCGAGGTGGTTCCCGCGTCCCAGTACATCGCCATGATGGCGATCAGCATCAGCACCGAGCCGAGCAGCGTGTAGAGGAAGAACTTGAACGAGGCGTAGACGCGCCGCTTTCCGCCCCACACGCCGATGATGATGTACATCGGGATCAGGCCGCCTTCGAAGAAGACGTAGAACAGCACGATGTCGAGCGCGCAGAACACGCCGACCATCAGCGTTTCCAGGATCAGGAACGCGATCATGTAGGCCTTGACGCGCTTCTGCACCGCTTCCCAGCTCGCCAGGATGCAAAGCGGCATCAGGAAGGTCGTCAGGATCACGAACAGCATAGAAATGCCGTCGACGCCCATGTGATAGGAGATACCGCTGTCGAGCCAGTCGACCTTCTCGACGAACTGGAAGTCCGCCGTAGACGTGTCGAACCCGATCCAGATCAGGAGCGAGATGGCGAAGGTGAAGGCCGTCGTCAGCAGCGCGACCATGCGGATGTTGCGCCGCGCGATCTCGCTGTCGTCATTGATGAACAGGATGATCAGCACGCCGACGAGCGGCAGAAACGTAACCAGTGAGAGGATCGGCATTCCGGCCATCAGACGCTGCCCCCGAGCATCATCCACGTAACGAGCGCGGCGACACCGATCAGCATCGCGAACGCATAATGATAGAGGTATCCGGTCTGCAGCTTCACGACACGACCGGTCACCTGGCGAACGCGCGAAGCGACGCCGTCAGGCCCGAAGCCGTCGATCAGCCAGCCGTCGCCCCACTTCCACAGGAAGGTGCCCAGCCGCATGGCCGGCTTGACGAACAGGAAGTCGTAGAGCTCGTCGAAATACCACTTGTTGAGGAGGAACTTGTAGAGCCCCTCATGCTGCTCGGCGAGCGCCTTCGGCGTCTGCGGCGAGCGGATATACATGTACCAGGCGGTGACCAGGCCAAGCAGCATCACGATGAACGGGCTGAGCTTCACCGCCCAGGGCACATTGTGGAATTCCGCAAGGATATGGTTGTCCGGTCCGGCAAACAGCGCGCCGCGCCAGAACTCGTTGTACCATCCCTCGACGTGCTCTGCGGCTTCGGCGGCATGGCCGATGAAGAAGTCGTGGAAGATGAGGCCGGCCAGAAGCGCGCCGGCGGCGAGCACGTAGAGCGGGATCAGCATGACCGGCGGCGACTCGTGGACGTGATGCATCACGTCGGCGGAGGCGCGCGGCTTGCCGTGGAAGGTCATGAAGATCAGCCGCCAGGAATAGAAGCTGGTGAACAGCGCCGCGATCACGAGCATGCCGAAGGCGAAGCCCGAGGCCGCGTTGTGGCCGACATAGGCGCTTTCGATGATCGCGTCCTTGGAGAAGAACCCGGCGGTGCCGAACAGCGTGCCCGGAATGCCGACGCCGGTCAGCGCCAGCGTGCCGATGATCATCATCCAGTAGGTCATCGGGATGTGCTTGCGCAGGCCGCCCATGCGGCGCATGTCCTGCTCGTCGGACACGGCATGGATGACCGAGCCCGCGCCGAGAAACAGCAGCGCCTTGAAGAAGGCGTGCGTGAACAGGTGGAAGATCCCTGCCCCGTAGGCGCCGACGCCCAGCGCGACGAACATGTAGCCGAGCTGCGAACAGGTTGAATAGGCGATGACGCGCTTGATGTCGTTCTGCACGAGGCCGACCGTGGCGGCGAAGAAGGCGGTGATCGCACCGATGGTCGTCACGACGGTCAGCGCGGTCGGGCTGAGTTCGAACAGCGGCGACATGCGCGCCACCATGAACACGCCCGCGGTCACCATGGTCGCAGCGTGGATCAGCGCGGAAACCGGCGTCGGGCCTTCCATGGCGTCAGGCAGCCAGGTGTGCAGCAGGAACTGCGCCGACTTGCCCATCGCGCCCATGAAGAGCAGCAAGCAGATGACGGTGAGCGCATGCGCCTTGTCGAGCTGGTAGCCGAGGAAGGTCAGGACGGTCTCGCTGTCCATCGCGCCATGCGCCTCGGCGGCCGCTTCAACGGCTGCGCCATGCCCCGCGCCTTCCGGCAGGAAGGATGCGGCATTGGCGAAGATGACACCGAGATTGACCGAGCCGAACAGGACGAAGACGCCGAAGATACCGAGCGCGAAGCCGAAGTCGCCGACGCGGTTGACGATGAAGGCCTTCATCGCCGCGGCGCTGGCCGAGGGTTTCTTGTACCAGAACCCGATCAGCAGATAGGACGCCAGGCCGACGCCTTCCCAGCCGAAGAACATCTGCACGAGGTTGTCCGAAGTCACCAGCATGAGCATGGCGAAGGTGAACAGCGACAGATAGGCGAAGAAGCGCGGCCGGTGCGGATCGTGGTGCATGTAGCCGATGGAGTAGACATGCACGAGCGAGGACACGGTGTTGACCACGACCAGCATCACGACAGTCAGCGTGTCGATGCGGAACGCCCAGTTGATGTCCAGCCCGCCGGTCTGGATCCAGCGCAACACCTGGATGGTGAAGGCCGGTTCGTCGGACAGGCCGACCGAGAAGAACGCGATCCAGGACAGGAGCGCGACGAAGATCATGATCCCCGAGGTCACATACTCGCTGGCCTTCGCGCCGATGGACGTCCCGGCAAGGCCTGCGATCAGCGCACCGATCAGGGGCAGAAAGACAATGGCGTGATACATGGTGCCGTCAGCCCTTCATCATGTTCACGTCTTCCACCGCGATCGAGCCGCGGTTGCGATAGAAGACGACGAGAATTGCAAGTCCGATGGCCGCCTCGGCGGCCGCGACCGTCAGGACGAACAGCGCGAAGACCTGGCCGACCAGGTCCTGGAGATGTGCCGAGAACGCCACGAAGTTCAGGTTGACCGACAGCAGGATCAGTTCGACCGACATCAGGATGACGATGACGTTCTTGCGGTTCAGGAAGATGCCGAACACGCCGATCACGAACAGCAGCGCGCTGACGGTCAGGTAGTGGGAGATGGTGATGGTCATCGGTATCAGAGCCCCTTGCCTGTCTCGACATCAACCACCTCGATCGCCTCGGACGGCTTGCGACCGACCTGCGCGACGATGCTCTGGCGCTTCACATGCGGCCGCGACGGGCGCAGCGTCAGCACGATCGCGCCGATCATCGCCACCAGCAGGACAAGGCCGGCGATCTGGAAGAAGAAGATGTAGTCGGTATAGAGAATGTCGCCGAGCGCCGCCGTGTTGTGACGGACCGCCGGGTCCGGCGTCGGCAGCGCGGTCGTCGCCGGCTGACCGAGATCGAATGCCGAGCCCGCCAGCACGAGCACCAGTTCGGCGGCGAGGATGACGCCCACGATGGCGCCGATCGGCGCGTATTCGAGAGCGCCGCGCTTCATCGAGGCGAAGTCGACGTCGAGCATCATCACGACGAACAGGAACAGCACCGCGACCGCGCCGACATAGACCACCAGCAGGATCATCGACAGGAATTCAGCGCCGGTCAGCAGGAACAGCGCCGCCGCGTTGAAGAAGGTCAGGATCAGATACAGCACCGAGTGCACGGGATTGCGCGCGGCAATCACCATGAAGGCGCTCGCGATGGCTATGAAGGCGAACAGGTAGAAAAACGCCGCCCCTAATCCAGTAATCATGATCGCTTCCCCGATCTCCCTTTCCGTCCCGGACGTCGTTGCGCCCGTTCCGGCATGCCGCCGCCTCGTCGAAGCGGCGTTATGAAGTTTCCAGTCCTAGCGGTACGGCGCGTCCATCGAGATGTTGCGCGCGATTTCGCGTTCCCACCGGTCGCCGTTCGCCAGAAGTTTGTCCTTGTCGTAGTAGAGTTCTTCACGGCTTTCCGTGGCGAACTCGAAATTCGGCCCCTCGACAATAGCGTCGACCGGGCAGGCTTCCTGGCAGAAGCCGCAATAGATGCACTTCACCATGTCGATATCGTAGCGCACCGTGCGGCGGGTGCCGTCGTTGCGGCGCGGTCCGGCCTCGATGGTGATGGCCTGCGCCGGGCAGATCGCCTCGCACAGCTTGCAGGCGATGCAGCGTTCCTCGCCGTTCGGATAGCGGCGCAGCGCGTGTTCGCCGCGAAAACGCGGGCTCACCGGCCCCTTCTCGTGCGGGTAGTTCAGCGTGAATTTCGGCTCGAAGAAGCGGCGCATCGACAAGAAGAACGCGCCTATGAATTCAAGCAGAAGAAGCGACTTGGCGGCTTGTGCGAGTGTGCTCATCGTCCCATGCCTCCCTGTCTCAGGCCCAGCCTGTCAGTTTCAGAAACGCCGCGGTTGCGACGACCATGAACAGCGAGATCGGCAGGAACACTTTCCAGCCGAGGCGCATGAGCTGATCGTAGCGGTAGCGCGGCACGAAGGCCTTCACCATGGCGAACATGAAGAAGACGAGGCTCAGTTTCAGCACGAACCAGAAGACGCCCGGCAGCCAGGTAAACGGCGCGAAATCGAAGGGCGGCAGCCATCCGCCGAGGAACAGGACCGTCGTCAGCGCACACATCAGCAGGATCGCGATGTACTCGCCCAGCATGAACATCATGTAGGGGGTCGAGGAGTACTCGATCATGTGACCGGCGACGAGTTCCGATTCGGCCTCGACAAGGTCGAAGGGCGGGCGGTTCGTCTCGGCCAGCGCCGAGATGAAGAAGATCACGAACATCGGCAGCAGGCCGAGCCAGTGCCAGTCGAGGAAGGTGTTCGGCAGGCCGAAATAGGTGCCGATGCCGTCCCGCTGCGCCAGCACGATGTCCGACAGGTTCAGCGATCCGACGCAGAGCAGCACCGTGACGATCACGAAACCGATGGACACCTCGTAGGAGACCATCTGCGCGGCGGAACGCAGCGCGCCGAGGAACGGATATTTCGAGTTCGACGCCCAGCCGGCCATGATCACGCCGTAGACCTCGAGTGAGGAGATCGCGAAGACGTAGAGAATGCCGACATTGACCGAGGCGATCGCCCATCCCTCGCTGAGCGGGATGACGGCCCAGGCGGCCAGTGCGAGCGTCGCCGAAACGAACGGCGCGAGCAGGAAGATGCCCTTGTTGGCGCTGTCGGGAACGACCGGCTCCTTGAGGACAAACTTCAAGAGGTCCGCAAAGGACTGCAGCAGCCCCCACGGTCCGACGACGTTCGGACCGCGCCGCGACTGGACGGCGGCCCAGACCTTGCGGTCGGCGTAGAGAATGAAGGCCGTGAACACCAGCAGCGCGATCAGCAGGGCAAGCGTCTGCAGCAGAATGATCAGCCCGGGAATGACGTAGGTTTCAAACATGAATGCCGTCCGTTTCCTGCTTTCTTTCCCGGGTCACTCTGCGGCCTGCGCAAAGCCGTTTCGCGCGAGGCTGGAACATTCCGCCATGACGGCGGATGCGCGCGCGATTGGGTTGGTCAAATAGAAGTCTTTGACCGGCGATGCAAATGCTGACTTGCCGGTTTCGCCGCCTTTTTTCGCAAGCGCAGCAATATCATCCGTATTGCCGGGCTCGATCGTGTCGATGCGGGCGAAATGCGGATACGCCTCGTAGAGCGCGGCACGCAACTGCGCCAGCGAATCGAAGGGCAGTTTGTGGCCGAGCACATCCGAGAGCGCCCTCAGAATCGCCCAGTCCTCCTTGGCGTCGCCCGGCGCGAATCCGGCGCGCGTCGTCGCCTGCACGCGGCCCTCGGTGTTGACGTAGGTCGCCGATTTCTCGGTATAGGCGGAGGCCGGCAGGATAACGTCGGCATGGTGCGCGCCGACATCGCCATGCGTGCCGATATAGACCGTGAACGCGCCGTCCTTGCGCTGGCGCAGGTCCATCTCGTCCGCGCCAAGCAGGAACAGCACATCCGAACCGGCCACCATGGAGGCCGCGTCGAGACCGCCCTCGCCCGGCACGAAGCCGAGATCGAGGCCGCCCACGCGCGCCGCCGCCGTGTGCAGCACCGCGAAACCGTTCCAGTCGTCGCTCAGGGCGCCCGTCGCTTCGGCCAGCTTGGCGGCAAGGCTCAGCACCGCAGCGCCGCCCTCGCCCGAAAGCGCGCCCTGCCCGACGATCACCATCGGACGTTCGGCGTCCTGCAGGGTCTTGAAGAAGGAATGCGAGCCGCCCGCGATGTCGGCCAGCGTCTCGGTTCCCGCGCCCAGCATCTCGTAATCGTAGCGCAGGTCGCCCATCTCGCCGATCACGCCGATCTTCATGTCGGATGCGCGCCATGCCTTGCGGATGCGCGCATTGAGCACCGGCGCCTCGAAGCGCGGATTGGCGCCGACGATCAGGATCGCGTCTGCGTTCTCGATGCCCTCGATGGTCGGATTGAAGAGATAGGATGCACGGCCGAGCGACGGATCGAGCGCCGCGCCGTCCTGGCGGCAATCGATATTCGTCGAGCCGAGCGCGCCGAGAAGTTCCTTCAGCGCATACATTTCCTCGACACCCGCGAGATCGCCGGCAATGGCGCCGATGTCGCCACCCGCCTTGCCGTCCAGCGCGGTCTTGATCGCGCCGAAAGCCTCGCCCCACGAAGCAGGCTTGAGCTTGCCGTCCGTGCCCCTGACATAAGGCTTGTCGAGGCGCTGGGTGCGCAGACCGTCCCAGATGAAGCGTGTCTTGTCGGAGATCCACTCCTCGTTCACCGCCTCGTTGACGCGCGGCATGATGCGCATCACTTCGCGGCCGCGCGTGTCCACGCGGATGGCCGAGCCGACGGCGTCCATCACGTCGATCGATTCGGTCTTGGACAGTTCCCACGGGCGGGCATGGAATTCATACGGCTTCGAGGTCAATGCGCCGACCGGGCACAGGTCGATCACGTTGCCCTGAAGTTCGGAGGTCATCGCCTGTTCGAGATAGGTGGTGATCTCGGCATCCTCGCCGCGGCCGATCAGGCCGAGTTCGGAAATGCCGGCGACTTCGGTGGTGAACCGGACGCAGCGCGTGCAGTGGATGCAGCGCGTCATGATCGTCTTGACCAGCGGGCCGATATATTTGTCCTCGACCGCGCGCTTGTTCTCCTGGTAGCGCGACGCATCGACACCGAAGGCCATCGCCTGGTCCTGAAGGTCGCACTCGCCGCCCTGGTCGCAGATCGGGCAGTCCAGCGGGTGGTTGATGAGGAGGAACTCCATCACCCCTTCGCGCGCCTTCTTGACCATCGGCGTGTTGGTGAAGACTTCCGGCGGCTGGCCTTCCGGTCCCGGGCGCAGGTCGCGCACGCCCATGGCGCAGGACGCGGCCGGCTTGGGCGGTCCACCCTTCACCTCGACCAGGCACATGCGGCAATTGCCGGCAATCGACAGACGTTCGTGGAAACAGAAACGCGGCACCTCGGCGCCGGCCTCCTCGCACGCCTGCAACAGCGTGTAGTGGTCCGGAACCTCGACCTCTTTGCCGTCAACCTTGATCACTGCCATGATGCGAATTCCAACCTTAGATCCTTCAAGCGCAACGCTGCGTCTGCCAAAGTTTGACATGCGGCAGATGCGCCCAACCAAATGCTTCCTCGCTATCGCCGTGGAGATCGAGATGATCGAGCTTCGCCCGCGCCTCTTCAAGCGTCGGGACATGCCCTTCCTCGACCCACCACATGGCGAAGTGGTGCGATTTCATCGCCTCGAACCACTCCGCCTTGCGGCGATAAACCTGTTTATGCACCGTGTTCCAGACGAATTGCTCCAGATGCTCCGGTGTCTCCCAAACGCTCATATTGACGATCAGCGTCGGGTCTTCGAATGCCCGGATCGCGAGAGCGCTTCCGGCCTCGTCCTGCAAGCGCCAGACGAAACCCGGCGACCGCTCGGCGATCGCGTTCACCTGGTCGAGACGATTCACGAAGCCGGCGATCCTCGGATCGTCCAGGGCGTAGGCCGGCTTTGCGATGTTGATCTCGGCAAGGTGCATGGCGATACCGTCAGCCCTTCTTCGCGAGGTCTGCGGCCTGCGCGATCCAGCCGTCACGCTCGATCCGGCCCTTGAACTGCAGGTAATCGTCCACCCAGGCGACTTCATAGGGCGTCAGCGCCGCGATCTGGCCATAGGTCCAGATGCCGAGGCTGTTGAGCACGCCTTCCAGCTTCGGCCCGACGCCGGAAATCGCCTTCAGATCGTCCGGCATGTCCGGCTTCGCCATGGCTTTCGGCTTGACGAAATCCTCGGGCATCACGGGCGCGATCGTACCGGAGGCAACCGGCGTTTCCTCGACCGGCGCGGTCTTTGCGAGCGCGACCGGCTCCGGCGTCGCGGCGACCGCCGGCTTGGCGGGCGCGGATTTCGCGGGTGCAGGCTTGGCAGCCGTGGCCTTGGCCGGTTTGGGCTTCGCGGCAGGCGCCTCGGCCTTCACCGTTTCCTTCACGGCCTCCGGCTTTGCCGGCGCGGGTTTGGCCGGCGCGGCCTTTTTCGGTGCGGATTTCTTTGCCGCGACGGGCTTCTTGGCCTCAACGGGCTTCTTGGCCTCGACCGGCTTCTTCGCAGCCGGTTTCGCCGCGACCGTGTCGGGCTCCTTCGTCTCGTCGAAACTGCCGCTCGCGGGATCGAAGTTCAGCGGATTGGCCATGCCGAAGATCTCGCTGCGGCCGCCGGACGTGTCGTTGGCCAGCAGGTTCGCGGCCTGCATCGCGCCCGCCATCGATCCGGCGAAGATGCCGAACATCTGGCCCGCAAGGCCCATGCCGATCGCCGAAGCCGCCGCCATCGCGCCCATGGGATGCGCGGCAAGGTTCGCCACGCCCGCGAATTGCGGCGCGGACGCACCCGCCATCCATTCGATGGCGTCCTTCTGCATTTCGGTCATCTCGCCGGCAAATGCGGCGATGGGCGTTTCGGTCTTCATCGTTTCTTCCGGTAGCGTGGACTTCGACATCGAACCCTCCTTGGGCATCATGTGTCTGTTCGGTTCCCCTACCCCTGGCATTTCCTCTTTGCGGCGGCTGGTTCCGCCTTGCTTGTTGTCGTCTCTATTCCGCGGCCTCCAGGACCGGCTTCGTCTGGTGCGCATTGTGCGAGAATTCGTCGATCCGGCGCTCGATTTCCGGACGGAAATGCCGGACGAGGCCCTGAATCGGCCATGCGGCGGCGTCGCCGAGCGCGCAGATCGTGTGGCCCTCGACCTGCTTGGTCACGTCGAGCAGCATGTCGATCTCGCGCTTGTGCGCGTTGCCGGTCACCATGCGCTCCATGACGCGCCACATCCAGCCGGTGCCTTCGCGGCATGGCGTGCACTGGCCGCAGCTCTCGTGCTTGTAGAAATAGGCAAGCCGGGCGATCGCCTTCACGACGTCGGTCGACTTGTCCATGACGATCACGGCGGCCGTGCCGAGACCGGATTTCAGGCCGCGCAGCGAATCGAAATCCATCGGGCAGTCGATGATTTCCTCGGCCGGCACCATCGGCACCGAAGAGCCGCCCGGGATGACGGCGAGCAGATTGTCCCAGCCTCCGCGAATGCCGCCGCAATGGGTGTCGATCAGTTCGCGGAACGGCACCGACATCGCTTCTTCGAAGGTGCACGGATTGTTGACGTGGCCGGAGACGCAGAACAGCTTGGTCCCGGTGTTGTTTTCCTTGCCGAACCCGGCAAACCACGCGCCGCCGCGCCGCAGGATCGTCGGCGCGACCGCGATGGATTCGACGTTGTTGACCGTGGTCGGGCAGCCATAGAGGCCGACATTCGCTGGAAAAGGAGGCTTCAGGCGCGGCTGGCCCTTCTTGCCCTCAAGGCTTTCCAGCAGCGCCGTTTCCTCGCCGCAGATATAGGCGCCTGCGCCGTGATGGACATAGACGTCCATGTCCCAGCCGCACTTGTTGTTCTTGCCCAGGAGACCGGCGTCGTAGCACTCGTCGATCGCTTGCTGCAGCGCCTCGCGCTCGCGGATATACTCGCCGCGAACATAGATATAGGCGACATGCGCGCCCATCGCGAAACTGGCGATCACGCAGCCCTCGATCAGCGTGTGCGGATCGTGACGCATGATGTCGCGGTCCTTGCAGGTCCCCGGCTCGGATTCGTCGGCATTGACGACCAGATAATGCGGCCGGCCGTCGCTTTCCTTCGGCATGAAGGACCATTTGAGACCAGTCGGGAAGCCGGCGCCGCCGCGCCCGCGCAGACCGGATGCCTTCATCTCGGAGATGATCCAGTCCTTGCCCTTCTCGATCAGACCCTTGGTGCCGTCCCAGTGCCCACGCGCCATCGCGCCCTTGAGCGACTTGTCGCGCAGCCCGTAGATATTGGTGAAAATGCGATCCTTGTCAGCGAGCATCGTTCATTCCCCTTACCGCGGCTTCTTGCCGAAAACGCGGACATATTCATCGACGCCCTTGGAGAGCGCCTTGGCCTGCTTCACCCAGTCGTCCCGGTCGATTCGGCCCTTGAATTTCAGATAGCCGTCGACCCATTCGCGCTCGGCCTTTTTCCAGCCAGCGACCTGCTCGAAGGTGTAGATGCCGAGCGAGTTGAGCGTATTCTCGATCTTCGGCCCGACGCCGGAAATCAGCTTCAGGTCGTCAGGATTGGCGGGCTTGTCGATCGCCGCCGGCCGGTTCTTGTCATCGAGTGACGTCTCGCCAGCCGCCTCAGCCGGCTTTTCGCCCGGTTTCGCCCGGCCGGACGCCGTCGACGCGAGATTCATGGTCGCATTGCCGTTGCCTACGGATTTCTCGACAGGCTTCTTCTTCGGTTTCACGCCGCTCGCCGTGCTCGCGACCTTCATCGTCGGCCCCGACTCCTCGGTCTTGGCATCGACTTCGGCCTTGGAAGCCTTGGTGCGGCCGGGGCCCTCGGCCTCGTCGGGATCGGCGAGCGTGTCGTCGCCTTCCGGAGCCGCGGTCTCGGGCTTGGCCGCCTTGGTCATCTCCTGCGGCCCGTTGCCGTTGCCGCGCGGTGCCGAGGCCGCCTTCCTCGATTCATCGTCGAGCAGCGTGACCGGACCGCCGACAGGCGCCGAATAGATGCGGTCGATCTGCGGACCGGGCGTGATCGTGTCGCCCTTGCCGGCCTCGAACGCGTCGATGATCTCTTCGAGCCGCTCCGGCGTCAGGTCCTCGTAGGTGTCCTTGCCGATCATCACCATCGGCGCGTTGACGCAGGCGCCCTGGCACTCGACTTCCTCCCACGACAGCTTGCCGCCGTCGCTGAGCGCGAACTGGTCGTGATGGATGCGGTTCTGGCAGACCTTCTTCAGGTCCTCCGCGCCACGCAGCATGCAGGGCGTGGTGCCGCAAACCTGCACATGCGCCTTGGTGCCGACGGGCTGCAGCATGAACTGCGTATAGAAAGTGGCGACTTCCAGAACACGAATGCGCGGCATTTCCAGCGTTTCGGCGATATGCTCGATGGCAGCCTTGGTGACCCAGCCCTCCTGCTCCTGCGCGAGCATGAGCAGCGGAATCACGGCCGATTGCTGCCGGCCTTCGGGGTACTTCGCGACCCACTTGTCCACCTCGGCGGTCATCTCCGCGCTGAACGCGAAATCCGCCGGCTGGACGTTTCCTTCTGCGAGACGACGAACAGACATTAGCGGTCCACCTCACCAAACACGATATCGAGGGAGCCGAGTACGGCGGAGACGTCGGCCAGCATGTGGCCGCGGCAAAGGAAATCCATTGCCTGAAGATGCGCGAAACCGGGCGCGCGCAGCTTCACCTTGTAGGGCTTGTTGGAGCCGTCGGCGACCAGGTAGACGCCGAACTCGCCCTTGGGCGCCTCGACGGCTGCATAAACCTCGCCCGCCGGCACGTGATAGCCCTCGGTGTAAAGCTTGAAGTGATGGATCAGCGCTTCCATGGAGCGCTTCATCTCGCCGCGCTTCGGCGGAACGATCTTGCCGTCGACATTCGAGACAGGCCCGGTCGCCTCGGAACCGAGCAGGCGATCGACGCACTGGCGCATAATGTGAGCGGCCTGGCGCATCTCTTCCATGCGGATCAGGTAGCGGTCGAAGCAGTCGCCGTTCTTGCCGACGGGAATCTTGAAATCCATCTCGTCGTAGCACTCGTAAGGCTGCGCTTTGCGCAGGTCCCATTTCGCGCCCGAGCCGCGCACCATGACGCCCGAGAAACCCCAGGCCCAGGCGTCTTCCAGCTTGACGACGCCGATATCGACGTTGCGCTGCTTGAAGATGCGGTTGGCGGTCAGCAGCCCGTCGAGATCGTCGACGACCTTGAGGAACGGATCGATCCAGTTGCCGATGTCTTCGACCAGCTTCTGCGGAATGTCCTGGTGGACGCCGCCGGGCCGGAAATAGGCCGCGTGCATGCGCGCGCCGCAGGCCCGCTCGTAGAACACCATCAGCTTCTCGCGCTCCTCGAAGCCCCACAGCGGCGGCGTCAGCGCCCCGACATCGAGTGCCTGAGTCGTGATGTTCAGGAGGTGCGAGAGAATGCGGCCGATCTCCGAGAACAGGACGCGGATTACCTGGCCGCGCTTCGGCACCTCGATCTCCAGCATCCGCTCGACGGCCAGCGCAAAGGCGTGCTCCTGGTTCATCGGCGCAACATAGTCGAGCCGGTCGAGATAAGGCACGGCCTGCAGATAGGTCTTGTGCTCCATCAGCTTCTCGGTGCCGCGATGCAGCAGACCGATATGCGGATCGACACGCTCGCAGACCTCGCCGTCCAGCTCCAGCACAAGGCGCAAAACGCCGTGTGCGGCCGGATGCTGCGGCCCGAAATTGATGGTGAAATTGCGGACGTTATGCTCGGTCATGACACACCTCCGGCGGTCAAGCGAATAGCGAGTAGCGAATAGCGAATAATCGTGCCGTTCATTCTGCCATCTTTTCCTGCAGTCGTCTGATCATCGATCTGATCATCCTGCCCAATTCATCCGTTCTGGCGAGCAACCCGCCCGCGATTTTTTCATCCAGATATCCAAGCCGTCCGGCGAGGATCAAATGGGTTTCCAGTTCTTTCAAGGAGCCTTGTGCAATTCTCAGGAACTGCACGAAAGCCCCGGTATTCTCCCGACCATGCCCTTCGGCGATATTGGCCGCAATGGAAGTCGAGGCCCGTCGAATTTGGCTCGTCATTCCGTAGGTCTCGCTTTTGGGAAAGCCAACCGTCTCCCGGTAAACATCAACCGACAAATCCATGGCCAGCTGCCAGATCCGAAGGTCGCGGTATGACGTTATGTCCGAAATCGGCTTCCCTACTCGCTATTCACTACTCCCTATTCGCTATACACTTTTCTTTTCATCGCCCGGCAGCACATAGTCCGTGCCTTCCCATGGCGAGAGGAAATCGAAATCGCGGAATTCCTGGCGCAGCTTCACCGGCTCGTAGACGACGCGCTTCTGCTCGTCGTCGTAGCGCACCTGCACGAAGCCTGACAGCGGGAAGTCCTTGCGCAGCGGATGGCCTTCGAAACCGTAATCGGTCAGCAGGCGGCGCAGATCCGGATGGCCGGAAAACAGCACCCCATACATGTCGTAGGTCTCGCGCTCGAACCAGTTCGCGCCGGGATAGACGCCAACGGCGCTGGGAACGGCCGTGTCCTCGTCGGTCTCCAGCTTGACGCGCAGCCGCTGGTTCAGCGTCGGCGACATCAGGTGATAGACGACGTCGAACCGGCGTTCGCGGCCCGGATAATCGACGGCGGTGACATCGATGAACGAGACGAATTTCAGCTGCACATCGTCGCGCAGCGCGGTCAGCAGCTCGATCAGGCTGCCGATTCCGGTCGTGATCGTCAGTTCGCCAAAGGCGATGCTCGTCTCGTAGTCGATCCCCTCCAGCGCATCCGCGAGCGTACCGGCAAGGTCATTGAGCGTTTCGGTCGTGGCCATGTTTCATGCGGCTCCGTTAGCGGCGATCAGCGTTCGATCGTGCCGGTTCGGCGGATCTTCTTTTGCAGCAGGAGCACGCCATAGAGCAGCGCCTCCGCGGTCGGCGGGCAGCCGGGAACGTAGATGTCCACCGGAACGACCCGGTCGCATCCGCGCACCACCGAATAGGAATAGTGGTAGTAGCCGCCGCCATTGGCGCAGGAGCCCATCGAGATGACATAACGCGGCTCGGGCATCTGGTCGTAGACCTTGCGCAAGGCGGGCGCCATCTTGTTGGTCAGCGTGCCGGCGACGATCATCACGTCGGACTGGCGCGGAGAGCCGCGCGGCGCGAAGCCGAAGCGCTCGCAGTCGTAGCGCGGCATCGACATCTGCATCATTTCGACGGCGCAGCAGGCCAGGCCGAACGTCATCCACATCAGCGAGCCGGTGCGCGCCCAGTTGATCAGTTCGTCCGTCGAGGTGACGAGAAACCCCTTGTCGGCGAGTTCGTTGTTCATCTCGCCGAAGAACGGATCGTCGGCGCCCACGGGCTTGCCCGTCTTGGGGTCCAGCACGCCTTTCGGCTGCGGCGCGACGAGCGTGTTGTCGCTCAATCCCATTCCAGCGCTCCCTTCTTCCACTCGTAGATAAAGCCGATGGTCAAAACGCCAAGGAAAACCATCATCGACCAGAAGCCGAACATCCCCAGTTCGCCGAACGAAACCGCCCAGGGGAACAGGAACGCCACTTCGAGATCGAAGATGATGAAGAGAATCGCGACGAGGTAGAACCGTACGTCGAATTTCATGCGCGCATCGTCGAAGGCATTGAATCCGCACTCATAAGCCGAGAGCTTCTCGGGATCCGGATTCTTGTAGGCGACGACGAAGGGAGCGATCATCAGGGCTGCGCCGATACCGGCGCACACCAGGAGAAAGATGATGATCGGCAAATAGGATGCGATGACTGCGTCCATGGTCTGGCTTCACCATTTCATTGCGCGGCGGGACGGTCTCCATGGCTTGATGGGAAGACCCGTCGAAAGAGGCCCCTCGCCGCTCTTGCGATGCCCACGGGTTAGACCTTGGAGCCGTTCTACGCAAGTGCAACATAAGCCGAAATCAGCGTGAAAAGTCACTCCTGCGACCGTTCGCCCGCTCCGGAGCCCGGAACTCAAGTCACGGGATTTACCTGACTTTTTTAGTCATATTAAATTCGAAACAATATCGCACCGCGGGTTACCGGCAGTGCTCTGCGAACAGTGGAGAAACAATGAGGATTGCGTTTTTTGCTCCCCCAGGGAGGGCTGCGCCATTTTCCAGCTATTGTGGAAAATGGCGCGAGTGACGGGGCTCGAACCCGCGACCTCCGGCGTGACAGGCCGGCACTCTAACCAACTGAGCTACACCCGCGTTTTCCGTCCGGGCCGTGGCCCGAAGCGTGAGCGGTCAATTAAGCGGTTCCCCATACCCTGTCAAGCGAACCGCAAGCGCCTCGTGCAGGTTTTTTTACCACCCGGAATCTGCGGCGCGCGAAACGCCAACCAACGCTTGCATCGACGCGCATTCCCGCTTAGATACCCGCCACGGTTTCCGGGCGGTTAGCTCAGTTGGTAGAGCGCTTCGTTTACACCGAAGATGTCGGGAGTTCGAGCCTCTCACCGCCCACCATCATTCTCCCTGTAGCGCCAACAAGTTAGTGTTTTTCTTGGCATTTCGCAAGTCGGACTGCTACGAAAAGGTGCACTATGAGCAAGCGGAGAAGATGGACGATGGCCGGTCCAAGCAAGCGCGGCGACATTTGGTATTACCGGAAGGCGACCCCGACCGACCTTTGGAACCGACGCGAAGAACTCTTGGCTCTCCGGCTCCAGGTCATACGCGAGGTCTGGCGTTCGCTGGAAACCAAGGAGAAGGCGGTTGCGGATCGCCGCTATCGGGATATCGCAACTGACCAAGAGGAGCAGTGGGACCGATGGCGTATATTGCTCGAAGCGGATTATCGGCACCTGACTGAGAAGGAGCGCATGGCGTTGGCGATAGAGGACGCCGTTTCCTTCCGGGACAAACACGAGGAAAATCCGAGCGAAATCCCACCACCTCGCCGCTTGCTTGAAGTGCTGGCCGAAAACCTGCGAGACCACTACTGCCGCCTTTCGCTGCGGGATGGTGATTCCGTCTTCACACTCTCACAAGAGCTACTCCCCCTCTCCCGGCCCGAACTTGAGGAGCGCCTCTCCGCCTTGCAGAGCGCAAACCTTCCCGTAGCACAGCGGGACTTGGTGGCGGAGTTCTTAAAGGCCCTCACTAAATCAGACGAGGCCGCCGCCTACGCAATCGCCAAGGGCTTGGCGGACAGGCATAGGGTACGCCTTACCACCTCCGAGCGGTCGGCCCTCTCCGAGCAGGTTGGGCGGTTCAGGGAGCGTGCCCGCAACTGGTTGGGCGAGAACGCAGAGGGGAACTATGAGACCCCCGCTTGGGCAGCCAATCCCCCTGTCTTTGTCGGGGGCTCCAGAAAGACCGTAGATGAGACCTTTCGCAGTGTGATTGAAGAGCGAGAGAGGATGGTCACACTCGGCACGGCACCCGCACGCTCACCCGCGACATTCAAGAAGTATCGGAGGGTGTGCCTCGAATTCACCTCTTGGCGGGGCTCAGAGCGAATCGCCACCGTGAGTAAGGACGAGGTTCGGCGGTGGATGGAGAAGTTGCGAAAAGATGGTCTCTCCGCCAAGACTCTTCGGGATAAAGTGTTAGTGTTAAGCGCGGTGGTGAAGTGGGCAATTCGCCAGAATGACAAGACGATATTTCCGAAAGGCGACCCACTCGAAGCGCTAGAGCTACCTGAGGCGCAAAGGCCGGACAGCGCAAATCGGACTTATACGAAGGAGCAGGCGCGGCTGGTCCTGCTTGCCAGTAGAGATCAGCGGCTAGCTTTCAAGCGCTGGATGCCGTGGCTGATGGCCTATTCAGGCATGAGGATTGGAGAAGTCTCGCAATTGGAGCGCAATGACCTGGAGGAGTTCGGTGGCCACTGGTTCCTTCACGTCCGCCACGATGGGCAAGGAAAGACCACCAAGACCAAAACAAGCCGTGTGGTCCCCATTCACCCCGCAGTGATTCGCGAGGGATTCATAGAATATGCTCGCGGTGCAAATACCGCGCTCATCTTCCCGGAGAAGCGCAAACAGCAAAGCCTTGGGGAATGGATTCGTGGCGATGTGTTGAAGGAAGAGAGCCGCACCCCTCCTCCCGCTCACGGCTTCCGTCACCTTTTCGAGGACCTACGGTTGGGCGTCATGTCCGACGATGTGGCCGCCTATATTACGGGGCGATCAACGGGGAGGAGTTCCCAGAAATACGGAAAGAGTCGGGAGATGTGGACTAAACTCGCAGCGGAGATGGCAAACATCGACCCTCTCCTTTAGTGTAAAACCGCCCATGGTGATAAACTGTTGGAGGGGCGCGAGTTGGATAAAAAGCACCTCAATTTCAGGACCCTACAGGGATACCTTGATGCTAATCTTGTAATGCTTTCGCTTAAGGGTGAGATCAACGCCTCAATCATAAACACGTTCCTTGGCGTAGCGTTGTGGGGTGGTATACACGATGGGGAAGAGCCTTTAACGCTTCACGAATTGGCGAGTAGAATCGGCCTCAGCGAAACAACGGTATCCAGGCATTTACGCTATCTAGGAGACTGGGAGCGCCAAGAAAAACCCGGTATGGGCCTCGTCAAAACAGATACCTACCCGAGGAACCGGAGACAGAAGGTCGCCAGCTTGACGACGAAGGGCGTTCACCTGAGAGACCAACTCCTAGCAGTCCTGCCGGATCAACGAGGCATGACCAAGAGGCGCAAACAAGGTCCACGAGAAATAGCGGCACGCGCTTTGTGTCGGATGGACGGGCACCCCGAGAACATCCAATTTGAAGGGAGGCCAATGTGGGCGTCATACCTCCCGCAGGTGGACGCGGTTCTAATGGCCGCACTGCCTTCAGACAAACTCGCTAGCGTGATGGCGGAGGAGCAAGTCCTCAAGGACAATGAACCTGAGGACGGTGCTTGATGCGTGCTGTCCTCCCGGTAGTGGGGTCGGTGCTCGTGGTCGTTGGGGCGGCTTGGTTCTGGCGGTATTCGATCACACCGACTACCACGCCTGTAATGTTCCTCCGATATGACCGCTGGACGCACGGCGTTGAGCTTTGCCACTTTGAGAAGACTGGAGGCATAGAGTGCCTTTCACCCGGTCAATCACATGCCAACGCAGAACCGAAGGGAGAGACCCCGGCCCAGACTGCAAGGCGGCTGAAAGCTGAGAAGCAACGCCTCGAAGATAAGGTCAGAAGCGATATCCGTGCGGGACGTGGAATCGACTATAGGGCCATCCTCAACATCGTGACAATTGAACAAGGCATCGACCCCGCATCATTGGCTAACTAATGGCCTTCTGCACAGTCGCCTTGGAGAACCCCACCTCCGCAGCGATCTTGCGGATGGACATGCCGTCTTCTCGTAACTTGGCAATCTTCGCCTCCACCTCCGAGGTCACTAGCTTAGGTCTCCCCCAAGGCTTGCCTTCCTTTTCAGCTTCCGCCTTGGCCTTCGCGATGCCTTCCATCTGGCGTTCTTTCCTGAGGGCCGTCTCAAACTCCGCGATGGATGCAAGGATGCCAAAGACCAGCTTCCCCGTGCGGGTGGTGGTATCTAGGGAGGCGTCATCAAGGACCTTGAAGCCCACCCCCTTGGCCGTGAGGTCTTCCACGATCTGGTGGAGATGGCTGGTGGAACGGGCCAGCCTGTCCAGCTTGGTGATTAGCAGCGTGTCGCCTTCGCGGAGGTACTCAAGGCACCGCGCCAATTCGGGCCGCTCCTTGTCCAGTCCTGAGACCTTCTCCGCAAAGACCTTGGTGGCTCCCGCCTCCTTGAGCCGCTCCACCTGGCCCTCGTGCCGCTGCCCAACGCTCGACACACGCGCATAGCCAATAATCTCGCCCATAACGTCTACTATCCTCTTAAGGTATCGTGGACATATAATTAGTGGACGCTAAAGGTACAGTCAAGAGGATTGTGCCAAAAAGGTTTACATTTGTGGACGCTTTTGATTGCGGTGGGCTGGCCTGCCCCCGGCTCACCTTCACGCCATGGGGGTGGGGGCCTAGGGTCGTTTCCTCAGGCAGCGGCGGGGGCCATGGGGGGAAACGCGAGCGCCGCCACGTTTATTCTGGATGTTGAATTTACGACCCCTTGGAGCGCGTCCGGGATTCCCCTAGTCTCCGCCCTCCGGTCGGCAGAGGTGTGCAATGGGCTATCAGGCTACAGTTCTTAACATAATGATCGCGTCACCTGGCGACACCAACGAAGAGCGCCAACTGGTCCGGCAGGTTATCCATGAGTGGAACTCTGTCCACGCTGAGGATCGCAAGCTGGTCCTTATGCCGGTCGGTTGGGAGAGCCATGCGTCACCCGAAATGGGGGACCGTCCTCAAGGGATCATCAACAAGCAGATTCTCAAGGAGTGTGACATTCTGATCGGACTCTTTTGGACTCGGTTTGGAAGTCCAACGGGTGTGGCCGATAGCGGCACCGAAGAGGAGATTCGGGAACACATAGAGGGGAAGAAACCGACGCTTCTTTACTTTTCGTCCGCTCCCGTGGTGCCTGACAGTATCGATCAAGACCAATATGCAGCCGTGAAGCGCTTTCGAAAAGAGATGCAGGGGCTGGGGCTGCTGGCAACCTATGATTCGACCACAGAGCTACAGACGCTTCTTACCCGCCAACTCGCTCAGACCATCAATCGCATTTTCAAGCGGATGGGGCCAAACGGAAATCAGAACGGCTCGGGCGATGCACTCGTGGGCGGTGCTCCAAGAACTCAGGGCATAGACCTCTCAGAAACCGCAAAGGAATTACTCCGAGAAGCCGCGCATGATCGGAAAGGCCAAGTGTTGGTGTTATCGCTTATAACTAGCGACCACGTGCAGACAAACGGACGAGACTTTGTGGTGCGCGGGGATGTTCGCTCCAGTGCAAATTGGCTTTCCGCCGTGCAGGAACTCCAACGAAGGGGACTGCTTGAGTATCATGGAGGCACGCCACACGAGGTTTTCCGTGTGACAAGTCGGGGATATGAACAGGCGGACAATCTTTAGTGCGTGGCGGCGGCTTGTGGTGTCGTGCTTGAGGTGGCTAGCATGGTGCTGGCGGCTGCCGCTGCCAATCGTGGCGGTCGGCATGTGGACCAGATGCTGGCCGCCACATTCCTAGGACCCGGAAGCAATCCAGTCCGGTTGAACACGAGAAGCAGGTCTCTGCCGTGCATCGCTGTGCGGCTGGAGACCCATGAAGACCTAGAGGGGAGGAGGCGGGTATCACCACCGCCATCTTTACACTCGGAGTCGCTACCCAAAGCATCACTTGAAGCACATGCTTTAAGCTCCCGTCTCCATGCTCTTCCTTATCGATGAGGATGGGTCTGATAAACAATCAGCCCTTAC
>NZ_JAINFJ010000007.1 GCF_019966595.1 Oricola indica | reverse complement strand
ATCGCGGATCGTCCCGTCGGAGTGAACGATAGCGGGTTTCTCGGCGCCTTTGGCGCCGATGCGCAGAAGTTTCATGGGTGTCTTACCTCGTATTAGGGAGTGTCCCGCCTCTTGCCGGTCGAAGAGGGGATCAGTTTTTTGAATTCGTGACGAATCCGATACTCGTCAGGAATTCGATTGTCCGTTTGGCGAGGGGCAGGGGGACCGCCGGATCACAGGGAAACATGTCCTGTTCGACGACCGCAAAGCCTTCGTAGCCAATTTCCCTGAATTCGTGGATGAGGGCATTGAAGTCGACCATTCCCCTCGCTGGCTCTTCCGTAACGCCGCGCCGAACGGCCTCGGCCCATGGAAGATCGTCGCGGCGTACCGTCTGAAGCACGGACGCGTTCATGGATTTCAGGTGAATGTAGGGAATGCGCTCGTGATGTTCGCGCCAGAAGGTAACCGGGTCCCCACCCGAGTAAACATGATGACCGGTATCGAGGCAGAGATTCACGAGTGCTGGATCGGTGCTGTTGAGCAAGTGGGCAATGTCGGGCTCGTACTCCACGGTCGCGTCGCAGTGGGGGTGAAAAAGAAGGTTCAAACCAAACTCGTCCTTTGCCGCGCCTCCCAACCGGTGCAGCGCTTCGATGAACCAGGCCCACTCGTCTGGACCCATCGTTTGGCTTTTGAGTTGTTCGCCGGTTTCGGGATCCCGGCTGAAGGAATCCAGCAAGACGATGTAATCGGCGCCGATGTTTGAAAGCCAGTCGGCCGTTCGCGCGAAGTCGTCCGCGATTTTCCGGAGTTCCGACTTCGCGGAGACATCGCAAAAGAACGTTCCGCCGGGCACATTGAGATTGCGTGCGGAAAGCGCATTTCGGGCTTCTTCAGGATCGGTAGGCAGGTAGCCATAAAGCCCAGGCTCGACATACTCATATCCAGCCAATGCGACTTCATCGAGATATCGTTCCCAGGGTATCTGATCAGGATGCGAAGCGTGCCAGATGCCCCATGCATCGGTTCCTGCCGCCAGGATTGCATTCATGTCTTCTGAAACCTTTCCTAGTATGAAGGCTTGGTCTCTTCCCGCTCATGACCGGAAGGCTCGCCAGCGATATGCGCACGTGCATCGCGAAGATGGTTTTCGAGACCGGAGCGAAGCACCACCAGATCATCCGAGGCTATGACGAAACGAGCGCCTTTTTCGACGAGTTCGCGTTGCGCGGAAGCCGGTTCGTAACGTCCCATGCAGACAGGAATTCCTGCAGAACGTGCTGCGCTGAAAACCCTATCGACCGCGTCCTGGACCGTCGGATGGCCCGGATCATGCAGATAGCCGCAATTGACTGCCAGATCGGCGGGGCCGAGACACAAGACATCCAGTCCCGCGACATTCGCGATCTCCTGGGCATTCTTCGCGGCGTCGGGATGTTCGATCTGAACCATCACGATCGTATTCTCGTTGGCATGCTCGAAATAGTCGGCGTTGCGGAAGTAATTGCTCGCCCGGCGCGGGCCATAGCCACGCACACCCGTCGGCGGATACTTGGTGGCAGCGACGACTTCTCGCGCTTGCGCCGCGTTCATGACCATTGGCACCATGATGCCGTCCACGCCGAGGTCCAGAACCCGCTTGATCATGCCGCGGTCATGGCTTGGGACGCGGACGATGGTCACCGGATCCCAGCGGCTCATGGCCGCGATGCTGGCCTCCAGCGTTTCGAGATTCATGGACGTGTGTTCCATGTCGATGAGCACGACGTCGAAGCCGGTGCCTGCGATGACTTCTGCCACCGCGGCGGATTGAAAGGTCAACCACGCCGAGTAGACGATTTCTCCGTCGCGCAGCTTCTGTTTGATTTGGGACGCTTTTGCAGAGGTCATTGCATTTCTCGCCAGTCTAGCTTGCCAGGAGGGGAACGTTGTATTTCTCCCCAAGCGCGTTCAAATCCGAAAACGTCCTGGAATCGAGCGGTATGCCGGATTCTCTGCGTTTCTTCGCCGTCTGACGCTCGATGTCGCCCGGCAGGAGTACGGGGCGGTCGCGATCGATCGGTTCGCTGGCGCACACCCAGTTGGAGAATTCTTCCAGATCGGATGCCATCGTCGCGGCATTGTTGGCCGTTGGGCTGACGAACAGGGAAAACATGTTGTTCATGTGAGGATAGCGGGTCTGGCCGCTGCAGCCGCCGCCGCTCAGGGCGCCTGCCATGACATCTATCATGAATGAGAGGCCGTAGCCGCGATGATCGCCAAATGGGAGAATGGCGCCGCCTTCAAAAAGATCGTCCGGATTGCGCGAAGGCTGGCCTTCCTTGTCGATAATTTGTCCTTCAGGAACGAGGTCGCCGCGGTTCCGCGCGGCCATGACTTTACCTCCGGCGGTCGCCGCCATTGTGGCGTCGAGTATGATGGGGGCCTGATCCGGTCGCGGGAGGCCGATTGATACGGGATTGATGGACATCCTGCGATCGCGCCCGCCGAAAGCCGCGGCGAGCAACACGCCGGCGGGAGCACCGCCTGATGTGTTGACGCAGTGAAGGGAGAGAACTCCTTCGGCGGCCGCTTTCTCCGACCAGCGTCCAATCCTGCCAAGATGGCCGGAATTGCACAGCGTCACGATTCCGACGCCGAATTCCCTCGCCAGTCGTATGCCTTCCTCGACCACGACTTCGCCCGCGGCATGGCCCATGCCGCACATGCCGTCATATGCGGTGAACGCGCCGAAACTCGAAAGTTGCTTTGGGCTGGCATTGCACCGCACGACGCCCTTGGCGATGTCAGCGAGGTAAATCGGAACGCGGAGTACGCCGTGTGAATCGTGCCCAACGAGGTTGGATTCAACGAGGCCATCTCCAATCAGACGGGATTCCTGCTCGTTGCTGCCGGCTGCCATGAACAGGCTTGATACGAAATGGGACAGCTCTTCGTAGCCGACGCTATATCCATCATCATTGATTGCGTTGGACATTATCGGAATATCTCCTCCTTGGAAATGAAGCGGCATGCTTGAGCATGCTGCCCAGCCGTGTGTTTATCATGCAACCTTGATGATCTCAATAAAAACATATCGTTCAATTATTGAACAATGCTAGGCGTTGCAGTTAAGTCGATGGTCGTGAACCTTCGGTGACGATCCGTATGCGGTCAGAAAACGATGACGATCCGCCCATTCGTGTTGCCGCTTGCCATTTCGTCGAGTGCCGGATCGGACTCCGCGAGGGAAATTGTCCGATCGATGCGCGGAAGAAGCGAGCCCTCGCTCATCAGGCGCAACGCTTCCGCGAGCTCTTCCTTGCTGCCGTTGCGTGAACCGACGATTTCGAGTTCGCGTTGTGCGATCACGGTCGAAGTCGTTCTCAGGAACTCGTCGCTTTCACCGATAATGATGATCCGGCCCTTGTCCCGGACCAGATCGCAGGCGAGTTGCGAAGTGTCGCTGCTTCCCACAAGGTCAAAGACCCGGTCGAAGGATTTGGCTTTGGTCTCTTTCGCCGATTCCGGCGTTGCGGTTTCGGCCGCACCTTCATTGTGAGCCGCCATCAGGGCTTCGCGATTCAGATCGATCGCAGTGACGAGCGCACCGATGTCACGCGAAAGCTGGATAAGCAGAGCGCCTATTCCGCCGGCGCCGATAATTGCGACACGGTCGCCTTTGCTGATGTCGCCGCGGTTGATCGCATGCACGGCGGTGACGCCCGCACAGGCCGCCAGGCCGGCATGGATCGGCGAGACATTCGATGGGATCCGCACCAGATTCTCGGCCCGCGCGACGAAATACTCCGCAAAGGCGCCATCGCGCGTCACACCCAGGACTTCGAGATGACCGTCATCCGCATATTCGAAAAGGTGAGGGACGACACGCTCGCCGACTTTCCAGCCGGTCACGCCGCTTCCCAGTGCTTCGATGACGCCCGCTGGTTCGTGCCCGGGTACGTGGGGCAGCGACGGCTGGTAGGCGGTTCCTTCGCGCACATGCAGATCGGTTCTGCATATTCCGCACGCAATCGTCCGAACGAGGACTTCAGTCGGACCGGGCACCGGGCGCTGAAGCGTTGACAGTTCCAATGGTGCTCCAACGCGCCGGACAGTTGCGGCTTTCATCGGGAAGGCTCCTCCTGTGGTGGTGCGATGCTTCGCGCTTCCGGCATCGCCATTCGGATCATCGTTTCAATTCGAACTCATGACACGGTTTTGGCATCCGTACCGCAATTTCAACACGCCCGGTTTACAATTGCAACATAAGGCAGCATAATAAACACTATGTTCAATAAATGAACATTAAAAAATGAAACTGGGAGGAAAAATCATGATGAGATTTGCGAGCAAGGCAGTGTTGCTCATGGGCGTCGGACTCGTTTCGTCGGCCTTGAGTCTGCCGGCGAACGCTGAGGCCGTTAAATTGAGTTTCGGGCACATCCTGGATACCGAAAGCGCGGTTCACAAGGCGGCCGTCGTGGCGGCGGAAACTGCGTCCAGCTGCAGCAACGGGGCCTTGGAGATCGAGATTTTTCCGGGCGGCCAGTTGGGCAATGAGTCGGCTCTTAACAATGCAATTCGCGTGGGCGGTGTCGATATCGCAAATTCCGGCACGTTTTTCCTGAGCAACGAGTTCCCGCTGATCGGAATCAGCACGCTGCCGTATATTTTCCGCGATCGCGATCATGCGCTGACCTACATCGCCAGCGACGTGATGGAAGACATCATGAACCAGTGGCATGAGAAAACAGGTCAGTACCTGATGTCCGCATATTATGGTTCCGCCTTCCACATCATGGCCAACTCGGCCTATCCGAATCCGGATGACATGAAGGGGCAGAGAATCAGGACGCCGGATTCTCCTGCCTGGACGGTTTTTCCCTCTGCCGTGGGAGCGATCCCGACCCCCATCTCGTTCGGAGAGGTCTATCTGGCCTTGCAGCAAGGATTGGTGGACGGATCGACGATGTCGTTGCCGCTCGTATATGCGCAGAAGTTTTACGAGGTCGTCGACTACATGAACCTGACCTACCACTCCTTCGAGATCTCGTTCATGATCGTCGGCGAACACGTTCGCAAACAACTGGACGACGATCAGTGGGCCTGCCTGCAGAAGGCTGCGGATTCGTATGCGATGACGGCGCAAGAGCTGAATCTCGAAGCTGAGGACTCGCTGCGCGAAACCATGACGAATGCGGACATGGTCGAATTCATCGACGTAGATGTCGATGCCTACCAGAAAGCCACGGAATCGGTCATCGACGACAAGATCCGGTCGGGCGAGATGCCTGAGGAAACGGTGGCGGCAATCCGCGCTCTTTGAGCGCCCGCTGCCACCTGGATACCCGGAAAATATTGAGATTCCGCCGGAGGGAGACCCCTTCGGCGGTCCTTGTCGGAGGGCTTTCCTATGCGTCGAAAACTCGTGGACTTTCCGTTGGAAGATTGGCTCGGTTCGTTTTTACTGTTCTGCCTGCTGGTCTTGATGGGGCTCAACGTAATCCTGCGATACCTGTTTGACACAGGGATCGCCTGGTCCGAGGAGATCGGCAGATATCTGCTCATCTATATTGTCTATTTAGGGATATCGACGGGTATTCGTCGCGACTCTCACATACATATTGAGCTTGCCGAGCGCATTCTGAGCGCAACATATATGCGCTTTGTAACGTTTGTTCGAAAGGTCGCAGTCGCCATCTTCCTTGGCGTCGTGATGTTCATCTATTTCGATCTGATCGGGCGGTTTTCCTATCTCAAAAGCCCGTCGTCGCAGATCTCCATGAGTTACTTTTATGCTTCCGTTTTCATCGGTTGCGCCTTCGGCCTTGTGAGACTGGTTCTTTCTCTCGGCAATGAAGCTTCTGGCGATCGGAACGAGTCATGATCGTTCTTTTCGGCTCGCTGTTCATTCTTCTGATCCTGGGCGTGCCGGTCTTCGCCGCGCTCGGCATATCGTCACTGGCGTTTGCGTATATCTCGGGAACGCCGCTTCTCGCTGCGGGGCAGCTCTTCTTCGAGGGGCTGAACTCATTCCCCTTGCTGGCGGTGCCGTTTTTTGTTCTCGCTGCAAACCTGATGAACTCGTCGGGAATAACCGAACGGCTCTTTCGGTTCGCGAACAATTTGGTGGGCTTCGTCCCCGGCGGTCTCGGACACGTCAATATTGTCGCCAGTGTAATTTTCTCGGGCATGAGCGGGACGGCTCTGGCCGACGCTGCCGGGTTGGGCACGATCGAAGTCAAGGCGATGCGCGATCGCGGGTACGATGCGCCCTTTGCGGTTGGTATCACTGCGGCGTCGAGCGTGATCGGTCCCTTGATTCCTCCTAGCCTGCCACTGCTGATTTACGGGGTCACGGCCGGTGTATCCATCGGACAGCTCTTTCTCGCTGGCCTCGTACCGGGATTGCTTGTCGCCTTGGCGCTTCATGTCATGGTGTTTCTTATGTCGCTTCGGCGCGGATATCCTCGTGAGCCGCTCGCGACGGTCGGGGTGCTGTTCACCAGCCTCATTTCGAGCCTGCCCGTTCTTGCGGCGCCGGCAATTATCATCGGCGGTATCGCATTGGGGATTTTCACGCCAACCGAAGCGGCCGTGGTCGCGTCCATCTACGCCATTGTCATCGGATCCCTCGTGTACCGCACACTGGGATTTCGCTCGTTCGTCAGGGAACTTCGCGATTGCTTCGAAACGACAGCGACGATGATGGTCATGCTAGGTAGCGCGACGCTGTTCGGATGGCTTTTGGTCAGGGCAGGGGCGGCAAGCAGCTTCGCGGAATTCGCGATATCGTTCGCCGGAACGCCGACCCAACTCCTGCTGGTTGTCAACGTCGTCCTGTTCATCTGCGGGCTCGTGCTGGATCCCGTGGTGATCATACTCGTGGCGACACCCATCCTTCTGCCTTCACTGGACGCATTCGGTATTGATCGCGTTCATTTTGGTATTGTGATGCTGATCAATGTCATGATCGGGATGATGACGCCCCCGATAGGCGTTTTGGCTTTTGTTATGGCCAAGATCGGCGGTCTCGATCTGATTGATACTTTCAGGGCGTTGATGCCGTTTTTGGTTCCGGTTGTAATCGTCGCGGGGCTGATAACCTTCTTGCCTCAGATTACGCTGTTTGTTCCGGAGCTTGTTTTCGGAGAATGATCGAAAATCATTTCACTTCGAAGCCACCGCTTGCAAAGCTGTCTGGCGCCGGTTTGACAATGGCAAACACTGTGTTCATTATGTGGACGACTCGGTCGCAATCCGAATTGTTCCGCCACGCGCGTTTATCCGAAAGAGTTCAGAAATGCCTGTTGCCGAAAAGAGCGCTGCACTAACCCTTTCCAAGGGTCTCGATATCCTGAAATACGTCCAGGAGCATCCAGGGCGAACAATCGCCAAGATTGCTTCCGACATGGATATCAACCGGAGCACGGCACACAGGCTGGTTAAGACACTTGAGGGCCACTACTTTATCCAGCAAACGCCGGATGGCAGGGGCTACGAAGTCGGTCTGGGCGTATTGCCGCCCGCGGCTACGCAACTCGATCACAATCCCGTTCGTATCGCTTCCATTCCATACTTGAACACTTTGGCGCAGGACACGGGGCAGCGGGTCAATCTTGGCGTGCTGCTCGGTGGAGATGTTCTGTATCTGGCGGGAATAGAGAAGCCGTCGCTGCCGAATGTGTATTCACGTTTCGGGAAGGTGGCGCCGGTGCACTGCTGTTCGCTCGGGAAGGCAATCCTTGCCATGATGAGCGCCGACGAGGTGGGCGAGCTCCTCCAGAACAAGACGCTTGAGCGTTATACAGACAATACCATCACGGATCGCGACGCGCTTTTAAGCGACCTCACAGCGACCCGCAGACGCGGCTTTGCCGTGGATGAGGAGGAGCATATCGACGGCACCTGGTGTGTGGCGGCGCCGCTGATGAACTCACGGTCGCGCCCGATTGGCGCGATTGGGATCAGTGGCAGCGACCGGTCCACGATTATCGACAGCGCCGAGAAGGTTAGCTCCGTCGCGAAAGTCATTAGCCATCTGTTGTCGCCAAATGTCGCACTTTAATGGCGGGCTTTTGTGATGTGCGTTCCGAGCGCATCGTCGAGTTAGGATGATGGCGCTCAAGATTAAAGATTGGCTGCCCTCTGTAATTTCTGCCACGTCGTAGGGCCAATAAATATACTGGGTTCTGTTCTCCGGATGCCCGTCGCCTTCGCGCTCCCTGTATTTGCGATTTCGAATTTCCATAATTCGCAATCGCCATGGTCCGGTCTGAGGCTGTAACGCCGGCCATACTCGCGCCAGGCCGCCTTTCGTTCTCACTTATTCAATTAGATGCCGCCTGCCGGTCTCCCGGGAGGCGCGTAAATGCCTGTTGGGCTTCGGTTCAGAAAGTATCCGATGTCGCTGTTGTGGCTGTTGAGAACTCCGTGACCGGCGCGGAGCTCCGCTGCCATCCCAAAACGCGCCGAGCCGTATTCTCTAATCAATACGCAACCTAATATTGCTTGACAGCGTCACATGCAGATGATCATATAAAAATGCTGAACATGTTGTTCAATAAATGAACATACGGTTCTTCGGGTTCAGCCGAAGTCATCGAAGAGAAAAGCGTGGTTTCTAGAGGGGAGGGGGCAAATGGCTGGTGTTGAAGTCGTTCTGCGAGCGAATGCCCACCTTGCCGAGAGTCCGGTATGGGACGACCAGGCGAATCATTTGTGGTGGGTCGATATTTTCCGAGGGGAAGTCCATCGGATCGATCCAGCGACAGGAGCAGATGCCAGTTGGACCGTGGGCGGTCCCGTTGGCTCTCTCGCGCTGAGGAGTGAGGGTGGCCTCATTCTCGCGCGCAAGGACGGAATTTACGGATACGTTCCCGGCGAAGCGCCTGTTTCCCTTCTTACGCCCGAGCCCGATCGAAAGAAAAACAGGTTCAATGATGGTCGTACCGATCGCTTCGGTCGGTTCTGGGTCGGCAGTCTTCATCTCGCCGAATGCGAGCCAAGCGGCGCGCTCTACTGTGTAGACTCGGACCAGACCTGCGCGCGGGTGGTTGATGGCATTTACGCCGCGAACGGTGTCGCGTTTTCGCCGGATGGGCGAACCGGATATCACGCCGACAGTCGTCGGCGCGTGGTTTGGGCATTCGATTGCGATCCCGAAACCGCCGAAATGCGCCGCAGAAGGGTGTTCATCCACCTCGATGATGCACAGGGCGTACCTGATGGCGCCATCGTCGATTGGGACGGATGCTACTGGCTGGCGCAAGCCGGCGGCTGGCGCATAGCGCGCTATACGCCTCGCGGCGAACTCGACCGCCTAATTCAGCTGCCCGTTCAGATACCCACATCCCTCTGTTTTGGCGGAGCGGATGGGCGAACGCTTTTCATAACTACGGCCCGCTACTCCCTGTCCGAGGAAGCGCTATCGATACAGCCGCTCGCCGGCAGCATTCTGGCGCTCGACGTAGGGACCGGCGGACCGCCCGATACGCGTTTCGCGGCATAGAAGAACAATGATCAAAAATCAGTAATGGAGGAAACGATCTAATTATGGAAAAGTTAATTATTACAGTGACATGCGACTCCACGATGTCCTATCCATCGAACCCGAACAATCCGACTCCGAAGGGACTGGATGTGGTCGCGGAAGACTATGTTCGGTCGGTCAATGCAGGGGCCTCGATTTGTCACCTTCACGGTCCGTATACCGTGGATGCGAAGATCCAGGAGGACGGAACCAAGCTGTCTGATCTGGATATTCCCGGTTGGCACAAATTGCGGTCCGGGATCACGGACAATGTGGACGCGATCATTCAATATGGAATCGCAAACGGACGATTCCCGCAGCGCAAGCTGCTGATGGAAGACCAGCGTCCCGACATGATTTCAACCTGCTTCAACGCACACGACGAGTGCTTCGACTACGAGCCCGGAAACGAGCCGGTCGAGCTTTATGCCATCCATGACCGCGAGGAGCTGAAGGAATACTGCGAAATCACGCGGCGCCTCGGTATCAAACCGGAAGTCGAGGCCTTTCACTACGGTGGCGTCTGGAATGCGATGCGCATGATGGAAAAGGGTCTTCTCGACGGCCCGGTATGGACGACCTTCTTCCTCGGCTGGAAGGGCGGATGCTGGACGCCTCCGACAACGCAGGCAATGGTCTATATGGCGGATCACTGCCCTCCGAATTTCATCTGGAATACGAGCGTTATGGATCCTGTCGAGCAGTGGAAGGTTCTTTCAGCCGCGATTTCGCTGGGCGGCCACATCCGCGTCGGCATGGAAGACAATCCGTTCCTGACACCCGGTGAATACGCGCGCAACAACGCCGAGCTTGTCGAGAAAGCGGTTCGTATCGCCCATGACCTCGGGCGTGAAATCGCGTCGCCGGATGAGGCGCGGGCGATGCTTCAAATGGAAAAAAGGGAGCCTTTTCTCGCCAGCGCCTAGTCGTTGGTCCGAGCCGAAGGCGAGGGAATTCGCATGTCGATTGGTTCGACGGCGAAAACGGTCTTCGCGCAAGTCGATTTGACGGGCGAAATACGAAGACATGCTTGAATGTGGCCGAGGCCACGAACGAAACTCAGAGGAGGAGTGAAAACATGAAGAAATTCACCAAACTGTGCCTTGCCGCGACGGCGGCCGTAGTCGGGCTGACGCCGGCTTTCACGGCAAACGCGCAGGAAAAGCCCAAGATCTATGTGATCGCGCCGGACAGCCGCGATCCGTTCTGGATCACGCAGCGCAATGGCGCCGAGCAGGCCGGCAAGGATTTTGACGTTAACGTCATCGTCGCTGCGCCGGAATCCCAGTCCGGTGGCGATGCCGGCATGGTGCCTTTGATCCAGGCGGCGATTGCCTCCGAGCCCGCCGGCATTGCGATCGACTTCACCTCCAAGACCATGGAAGCCGTCACGACAGCGGCGCTGGATGCCGGGGTCCCGGTCGTTCTCTACAACAACAACCGCTTCGAGGGCGAGAACGAGCCGGATGACGAACGCATCCCCGGCCTGGCCTTTGTCGGGCAAAACGAGATGTACTCGGGCGAGGTGGTGACGCGTGCGTGGCTCGCCACCGGTGCGCTGCCCGAGACGTCGTGCAAGGTGCTGATCGTCAACCCGGTCCCGACGGCTTTCGTGCTCACCCTGCGCGCCGATGGTGTTAAACGCGTTCTCGACGAGGCCGGCTATACCCACACGGATCTCTCGGCGACGCTCGATCAGGGCCAGAATATCGGTCTGATCAGCGCCGCAATGCAGAAAGACCCGGATATCTGCGGTATTGCCGGTCTTGGCGGCCCCGCGGCCAACCCGGCGGCGCGGTTCGTCTCGGACAACAATCTCGACGTACCGATCGTGACGTTCGACATCGGCGCCGAAACCGCCGCGCTGATCAAGCAGGGCAAGATCCAGATGGCAATCAATCAGCAGCCATTCCTGCAGAGCTACTACGCGGTTGCGAACCTCGCCCATCTCGCTCGATATGATCTTACGCCGGTAAATGTTGATACCGGTACGTCACTGGTGACCCAGGAAAACGTCGAGACGGTGATTTCCTGTATCGAAGCCGGGCGGTGCTGATTTCTGCTGGAGGCTCGCATCATGCGGGCCTCCATCCGCCCCACCCCATTGTCAGGAACGGTCAGCCGCTTCCTTTCAGCGACAAAAAAAGGAAAAAAATTCATGCTTAGTGGATGGCGATCGATACTCGGTGTGAAGGAAGTGACACCGGCTATCGGCCTCGCGGTCGTGGCGATCTTCTTCACGCTTCAGACTGCGAATTTCTGGTCGAGCATAAACTTGACAGCCGTCAGTAGTATTGCGGCGACAATCGGCATTGTTGGAATCGGTGTGACCGTTCTGATGATGTCCGGCGAATTCGATCTTTCTGTCGGAAAGAACTTCGCCTTTGTTCCTATCGTATGGGCGATCCTGTTCGTTTCGAACGATATGAACGAGTGGGTCGCTCTGATCATAGCGCTCTGTGTGGGCGGACTGGTGGGCGTCATCAACGGGTTCGTGACGACCTATTTTCGAATACCGTCCTTCATCGCGACACTCGGCATGTATTTCGTTCTTCAAGGCGTCAACAACCTGCTGATCAGCGGGCACCAGCTGGTCATGTTCGATCCAAGCACGTCGATGCAGCTGCTTGGAGGCAAGATCGAAGGGACGCCGTTCTTCATGCCGGTTCTCTGGCTGTTCGTCATCGCGCTTGTTTTCTGGTTCGTCACCAATCGGCATGCTTACGGAAACTGGACGCTGGCGACCGGCGGCAATCCCGGACCGGCAAAGGCGATGGGCGTTCCGACCATCCGGGTCAAGCGGATCAACTTTGTGATCAGCTCCGTCCTGGCCGGGCTCGCCGGATGCATGCAGTTCGCATATCTCAACGGTGTGACCCAGGCGCAGGGTTCGACTTACGAACTGCTCGCGATCACCGCGGCGGTGCTTGGCGGCACGTCTCTTTTCGGCGGCTCGGGTACGGTATGGGGTACGGTGATCGGAGCGTTCCTGTTGGCGTCTATCCAGATCGGCCTCGTGCTTATCGGCGCTCCTGGTTCGTTCTACGTTTCCTTCATCGGCGTGATGCTGGTCGTCGTTGTCATCGTGAATATGAAAATCGCGCGCTATTCGGGAGGCACGGCATGACGTCCGTTTCCAAAATCGAAACCGATGAACTGCATCTGCAGGGTGACGTGGATCGAAGTGTCGATCCGGTTTTTGAACTCGACCACGTCTGCCACAGCTATGGACGCAATCAGGTCATTTTCGATGTCTGTTTGTCCGTCTGGCCCGGCGAAGTTGTCGGTCTTGTCGGGGACAATGGAGCCGGGAAGTCGACGTTGCTGAAGATATTCGCCGGATATCAGCAGCCGACGAGCGGGCAACTGAAGTTTCTCGGAAAGCCGGTCGATTTCAAGACACCGGCGGATGCCCGAGCCCTGGGTATCGAGGCCGTCTACCAGGATCTCGCGATCGTCGATCAGCTTAACCTCTGGCAGAACTTTTACCTGGGCAAGGAACTGACGAAGAAAGTCGGTCCGGTCAACGTTCTCGACCGCAAGGAAATGCGCCGCAAGACGCTTTCCGCTTTGTCGGAGCTTGGATTGACCCGCATCCGGTCGGCCGACGAACCGGTATGGGCGCTATCGGGCGGCGAGAGGCAATCGGTGGCCATTACGCGTGCCAATCATTTTGGAGCAAAGCTGTTGCTCCTGGATGAGCCGACGGCAGCGCTTTCGGTGCGGGAAACGAGAAATGTTCTTTCCTCGATCCGGGAAGCGCGGAATCAGGGTCTTGGCGTCATGTATATCGACCACAATATGAGCCATGTGATCCCGGTTGCGGACCGTATTGTCTTGCTCGAGCATGGACGCATCGTACGCATCATTGATCGTGGCGATGTCAGCGTGGAAGAACTCCAGGATCTGATCGCCCAAAAACCGAACCTGGAAAAGTAACCGATGGACCTCGGTCTGACGGATAAGGTCGTGGTCGTCACGGGTGCGGCGCGGGGCGTCGGTCTGGCCGCGGCGAAACTGTTTCACGCTGAAGGCGCACGCGTCTTCAGCGTGGATCGCTCCTTCGATGACGACTATCCCCTGGCCAACGCCAACCGCGATAGGCATCGATACGCGACCGTTGATGTCTCGACGGAAGCGGGCGCGACGTCTGTCGTCCGTCTGGCCCGCGAAGCATTCGGTACAGTCGACATCATCGTTCTGAATGCCGCACGCCATTCGGCGCAGTCCGTGGCCAGCCTGACTGCGGATGAACTGGATCTCACCTACCGGACGAATTTGCTCGGTGCCGCCTTCGCACTGCGGGAGTTCGCGACCGCATTGCCGGCAGGAGGAGCAGTGGTCGTGGTTGGGTCGACGGCGACAAAGAGTGTGCAGAAGAACGAGTTTGCCTACAGGTCCTCGAAGTTCGGTCTGCGCGCCTTGACGGAATCGGCGGCGGTTGAATTCGCGCATGCGGATGTGCGGGTGAACATGGTGACGCCGGGCGCGATCCAGACGGGTTTTGCGAAGTACGGTCCAGGGGTGCTCGAACGGCTGACCGATGAAATCCCGCTAGGCCGAACCGCAACCCCGGAAGAGGTCGCCACCTGCATCGCCTTCGTGGCCTCGCCGGCCTGCGGCTACATGACCGGCTCGGAACTCCTTGTCGACGGCGGTCTCTCGATGCGCTCGCTTCGCCTGGGCGACTGAGGGAAACGTCGTGGAGGAATTCGATCACATCGTGATCGGCGGTGGCGCGTCGGGATGCGCTGCGGCAGCCGGACTCGTCAGGGACGGCGGCCGGCGTGTGCTGCTGCTCGAGGCGGGCTGGTCGAACCGCCACCCGCTGCTCGATCTGGCGCCGGGTGTCTACAAGCTGACCGACGGTAGTCGCTACATGACCTACCACCGCACGGAGGCGCAGGATCATCTGCATGGTCGCGTTCAGGACATCCCGCAGGCGAATGTTCTGGGAGGCGGTTCCAGTGTCAATGCCCAGGTCTACATGCGCGGTCGCCCCGCCGATTACGATGAGTGGGACAATTACGCGGGCGGGCCCGCTTCCGGAACAAGATGGCGCTGGCAGGACGTGCTGCCCCATTTTCGAGCAATGGAAGGCAATAACCGCTTCAGCAACGATCTGCACGGCGCTCATGGGCCGTTGCTCGTGTCAGACCCGCCGCATATCGACAAGACGGCGCGTTGGTTCCTGCAATCCATGCAAGAACTCGGTCTGCCCTTTAATCCGGATTTCAACGGTACGGCCCAGTACGGCACCGGCTTCTATCAATTCACAAATCGGGCCGGCAAACGCTGCAGCGCCGCGCATGCCTTCGTGGAGCCGTTGCGTGACGATACGCGGCTCACGGTACGCTTGGGCGCAACGGTTGAACGCATCGAGTTTTCGGGTCGCAAAGCGATCGGTGTGACCTATGTCGATCGTTCCGGAACCCGCCACGCAGCCGGTTCTTCCTCCGATGTAATCCTTGCTGCGGGCGCGCTGCAAACGCCAAAAATCCTCATGTTGTCGGGTCTCGGTCCTGCCGCGCAATTACGCCGACATGGTATTGGCGTGCTGGCCGATCTGCCTGGCGTCGGTGCCAATCTGGCCGACCATCCCGAGGTGCCGATAATCGGCTTGTTCGACGGCCCCCACGGCTATTTCCGCCAGGGCGAAGGCTGGCGCATGCTGAAGAACGGCTTGCAGTACCTGCTTTTCGGTTCGGGACCGATCAACTCGACGGGTTTCGAGGCCGGAGCCTTCTTCAATCCGGACGGAGAAGAAGAGCTTCCGTCAATCCAGGCGTATTGTGTTCCGATCGTTTACCTGGACCGCGATCTGCAGCGGTCTTTCAGCAAGACATACGGCGTCACCATCAGCACGGTTCTGCTGAAGCCCCGTTCGCGCGGTTTCGTCACACTCCGTTCGGAGAATCCTCACGACCTGCCGAGGGTCTCGCCACAACTCCTGCAGGACGAAGCAGACATTCACGATATGGCAAAAGGCATCCGTTTTCTGAGACGGGTACTTCAGACAGGGCCACTTGGTGCGCACGTATCCAGGATACTGGCGCCTTCCGACGAAGACCTGTCCGATGCCGCGCTGGCCGAACACTGTCGGCGTTTCGTGAAGACCAACTACCATCCGAGCGGCACGGCGCGTATCGGATCGGCGAACGACGACGATGCGGTACTGGATTCGGAATTGCGCTGTCGTGGCGTCGATGGTCTTCGTGTCTGCGACATGTCCGCCGCGCCGACCATCGTCGCCGGCAATACCTCCGCGCCAGCCATGATGCTGGGCAGTCGCTGCGCTTCTCTGATCCTGAGAGATCAGGCGACAACCGCGATGTGCCTCGTGGATGCTGGCGTACGGCATTGTCACGTTAATCCGCTGACGCCGTCGTCGCCGGCTGCTACGGTCGCGCCATGAGCACGATCAGCTACCGACGCTATAGGTTTCCATCTGCAATCATCCAGCACACCGTCTGGCTGTACTACCGGTTCCCGCTCAGCCTCCGTGACGTTGAGGGCCTGCTCGCCGAGCGCGGGATCGACGTTTCCTATGAAACCATCCGGCGGTGGACTCACAAGTTTGGCCCTGCCTATGCCAATCGAATTCGCATGCGTCGTACGCGCCCCTCGCGGCGGTGGCATCTGGACGAGGTTTTCCTGCGGATCGACGGGAAGGTTCACTACCTGTGGCGCGCTGTAGGCGACGAGGGTGAGGTGCTCGACGTCCTCGTCCAGTCAAAACGCGACCGTAAAGCAGCGCTCAAACTCATGCGAAAGCTGTTGAAGCGGCAGGGGTCCGTACCAAATGCCATCATGACCGATTGGCTACGGTCGTACGGTGTGGCACTTCGGAAACTTGGCCTCGACCGCCGCCACGAGATGGGTGGCCGTATGAATAATTGCGCTGAGATTTCGCACCAACCGGCGCGACAGCGAGAACGCCAACGACGGCGCTTCAGATCGCCTGGTTCAGCGCAGAAGTTCCTCTCCACTCACGCCGCTGTCTACAACCAGTTCAAAATCCAGCGTCACCTGGTTTCCCGCCGAACAATGAAAAACTTCCGGGCAGAAGCCTTCGTCAAATGGCGTCAAATAGTGGCCGCGTGACAGAGACGTCGCGACCGGCCAAATGAATGGCCCGGCTGGGATAACGTGACAATACCGTTGGCCGACTTCGGATAAAGCCGATGAGCGTTATGAGTCAGAAGCGGACCATCCGCTTTAAAATCCGGACGTCCGCTATGGGGCACATCCGAACACCGTGTGGAGTATCGGAACGCTTGTTATCCCACATTGCATCGGACAGAGGTTGAATGCCCAATTTGGAGCTGTTTGTGGAATGGTTATCTTCGAGGGTGTCCGATGTTGCGCTCGCTAAGATTTAAGGCAGGTACTGCATCCAAACTTGCCTGGAAGTGCTCCCCCTTTTCATTCAGCTTGTGTGACGAGGATCGAGCACGTCTCGCAGTGCATCACCAAAGAGGTTGAAACCAAGCACAGTGAGAAAGATCGCGAGGCCCGGAAAAAAGCTCAACCACCACGAGGTCCAGTAATTCATACCGATTGCGACCATGTAGCCCCAGCTCGGGGTCGGTGGCTGGACCCCAAGCCCCAGAAAGGACAACCCCGATTCTGTGATAAGCGCAGAGGATGCTGTGAGCGACGCGAAGACGATCACATTCGGCATGATGTTCGGTGCGATATGGAGGAACATGATGCGCGCTCGGGAGGCTCCCAGCACCTGCGCCGCCCTTACGTAATCCAGTTCGCGCACGACGAGTACCGAGCCGCGAGCAAGGCGCGCAAAGCTGGGGATACTGACGACAGCAATGGCAACGAGAGCGTTGATCAGGCTTGGCCCCAGGATCGCAACAATCGCTAGTGCAAGCACAAGCGTTGGAAACGCCAGGACAGCATCCATCACCCGCATCGCCACGATGTCCGTCCTGCCGCCGAAGTACCCCGATACGAGCCCGATCAGCGTGCCGACCATAAGGGACAGGCCAACGGAAATCACAACGATGAAGAAGGCGATCCGCGCGCCGTAAACGGTTCTGCTGTAGACGCTTCTGCCAATCTCATCGGTACCGAATACGTATTCGGCTGACGGCGGCTGCAGTATCGCGGAGTAATCGATCTCTGCTGGCCCCACAGTCGTGATCATCGGCGCGAACACCGCCGCAAGACCGACCAGGAGCAGGATCGTCGCCCCAATGATGCCCATGGGATGGATCGCAAGCGAACGCAACGCGGTTACGGCCTGTGAAGGGGACCGGACCGCTGCAACGTGGTTTTCCGATACCGACATTCCGTCCTCCTACAGTTTCACGCGCGGGTCGAGCCACGCATAGAGGAGGTCAGTCAGCAGGTTGATTGCGACTACGCACAGGACAATTGTCAGAATGGCGCCCTGTACAACCGCCAAATCGCGATTGAATATCCCATCGACCACCAAACGGCCGAGCCCCGGAATCGAGAAGATCGTCTCGGTAACGACCGCACCGCCCATCAATGTGCCGAACTGCAAACCGACTACGGTCACAATCGGGTTCAGGGCGTTGCGAAGCGCGTGACGAAGCACGGTGAGTGTTTCGGATTGTCCCTTCGCTCGTGCGGTTCGCACGTAATCCTGGGAGAGGGCCTCGAGCATTGCTGTCCTCGTCTGCCGCATAACCAAGGCGGCCATCGCGGTCCCGACCGTCAGGACTGGAAGAATCATCAAACGCAGATTTTGCAGCGGATCCTCAAAGAACGGAACGTGACCCGACGGAGGTATCCAGCCAAGCCTGATCGAAAAGAACAGGATCAGCAGGATCCCCAGCCAGAAATACGGCACGGCGAGCGAGGAGAGCCCGAGGATGCCGATACCAAGATCGACCGCGCCACCACGCCATCTCGCGGCGATCACTCCAAGCGGGATTCCGGCAAAAATCGCGAGCACGATCGACAAGAATGTCAATTGCAAGGTAACCGGCACCCGCTCGGCCAGGATTGCCGCAACGGGTTCCTGCGTTCGCAGGGACGTCCCGAGATCGCCGCCAAGCGCTTCGCCTGCCCACCTGAGATAGCGCAGTGGAAGCGGGTCATTGAGGCCCAGTGTCTCGCGCAATTGTTCACGCTGCTGCACGGTCGCGTTTTCGCCCAGAATGGTAATTGTGGGGTCGCCTGGCAGCAGAGCGCCTATTGCGAAGACGATAAAACTGGAGAGCACCAGGACGGTGCCCAGCTGGATTGCTTTTCCGCCAAGCCGTTTCATTAGTCGTTGCCCTTGCGATCCTGCGCAACGAGAGAGATCGCAACCGGAACCGATGCATCGAAATGGATCTGCATTGCGGCCTGAGCGGCGGTTGCGTCACGATTTCCGATCGCCTCCGCGATCGCGACATGCCGTTCGAGCGTCTTCTGTGCATCTCGCATCTGCTTCTGGCCGTGCAGCATCGAAATGGATTGCTGCATGATTGGCCGCATCGCTTCGACCATAAAAGACATCAGCGTGTTGCCGGTCATCGCTGCGATATGGGCGTGAAACGCAAGATCCCAGGCCACCCATGTGTCATGCTCGGCTGCCGCCGCCTGCATCCGCGTCATCATTTGCTTCAGTTCAGCGAACTGCTGCTCGGTCCCGTTCTCCGCCGCCAATCCGGCGGCGCTGACCTCGATTGCCCTGCGGAATTCGATGATCTCGGCAATGCCGCGGTCTAACGACCCGACCGCCAGGCGGAGGAAGAACTGAAGCGGCTCTGCCGAGATACGGCGAATGGATGAGCCTCTTCCGTGCACGATCTCGATTACGCCCATCATCTCCAGTTTGCGCATTGCTTCCCGGACGGTGGGTTTGGAAACCTTGAAACGGGCAGCAAGCTCACTCTCGGGCGGCAACATGTCTCCGGCGACAAGCTGCCCCTCGGAAATCAAGTCAGCCAGCCGGTTGAGTACGGCGTTCGAGCGCGAACCCTGATGCTGATCGAGGGGCAGTGAAAACATGGTGTGATCTTCAAATGTCATATGGCTGGGTCCTCCCGTCGAATAGATATCTGATATCTGGTCTCTTGCCAAGACCCGTAAGATCAGATATCCGATATCTGTCAAATTCAAATCCGGGAGGAAAAAATGATTAGAGCTATTGCATTTGGCTTGGCGCTTGCGGTCGGGATATCACCGGCCGCGTGGGCGCAACCGCTGCAGGGAGGCGAACTTGTTGCAGCCTCGGATCTGGAGCCGGTCAGCCTCGATCCGATATTCGGCAACGCACCGTCGATCGACGGAAATTACTACAATCTCTTCTACGACAATCTTTTTTACCTCGACGCCGACTCGGTCATGCAGCCCGAACTGGCCACTTCCTGGACCATCGCTGAAGACGGCTCCTCCATGACGTTTCAATTGCGCGAGGGTGTCACGTTCCACGATGGGACGCCCTTCAACGCAGCCGCGGTTGAATACTCCATCGAAAGGGCGATCGATCCCGCCCTCAACGCGCCGCATAGCACCGATATCTCGGCCGTCAGCTCCGTGGATGTGTTGTCCGAGTACGAGGTGCGCATCAATTTCGACGGGTTCAACGGAGCGGTAATTCCGGGCCTTGCCAACGAGGCCGGAATGATCGTGTCGCCGACCGCAGCCCAAAAGGAAGGGTTCTCGCGCCATCCGGTCGGTACAGGCCCGTTTCGTTTCGTCGATTGGCGCAGTGGCGACCGTGTCGTCGCTGAACGCAACCCGGATTATTGGCGAAATGACAACAAGGGCGACGCGCTTCCGTATCTGGATAACGTTACCATCCGGATCATCCCCAACACAGCTGTGAAGATCCTCGAAGCGCGGTCCGGTGAGGTCCAGCTTGTCGATACCGTTCAGGTGCAGGACTTTCCCGCCATCGAAGCGGCCGAGGGAATCGAGCTGATCAAAAAGCCGACCGGCATACACCAGTTTCTGGCCTTCAATACCTCAAAGTCGCCCTTCGACAATGTCGAGTTGCGCCGCGCTGTGCTGATGGCGATCGACCGCGCAGCTATCGAAAAGGTCGTATCGAAAGGCTACGGCACGCTCACCCCGACGCTCGTGCCACCGTCGGAGTTCATCTATGACGACAGCCTTGAGCCGACGCCGTTCGATCTGGATTCCGCGATTGCAGCGCGTAAGGCGCTTGGCTTCAACGAGACGATTACGATTTCCGTCATCCAGCGCGACCCCGACACCCAGATTGCACAGATCATCCAGGCGATGCTCGGTCAGGCGGGATACGACGTAAAAGTCGAAATTATGGAGCGCGGCGCGTGGGTCGAGAACGTACGAGCCGCCAACCACGAGATCGGTCTGCTGCGGATCAACGTTCCGCGCATCGATCCCAGCATGATCTTCACGTCGCTCATGGGGCGGAACGCGGGGCTGAATTTCGCGGCCTTTCACGATGAGGGATTCTATGACCTGATCGATGCGGCGGACGCTGCCGTTGATCGTGAGGTGCGCAGGGAGCTGTACATCGATGTTCAGAAGTTCCTTCTGGATCAGGCTGTCTACGGGTTCCTTTTCCTTCGACCGATCCGCGATGTTGCAGCAACGAATCTGGAAGGTTTGCGCCGCGAAGCATCGGGAACCTGGTTGTTGGATGAGGTCTACTTCTCCGAATAACGCCCTCCTTGAAATGCCGGGCGCTCGTCAGGGGGCCCGGCCCACCCAAATCTGGAGAACAGACCCATGGAAATGCTTGATATCTGTGAACGCTATCGCAAGCTCTATACGGGCGTCGTCTACGATGTCCTGGAAGAGCTCGGGCATCCGTATCAGGTGCTTTCGAACGACCTGCGCCCGCTGCGCCCGGAAATGGTCGTCGCCGGCCCCGCGTTCACAATCAAGGGTATTTCGGATCCTACAGGCGATCCCGATCTGCTCGAAAAACGGATCCGATTGTTCAAGCAGATGAGCCATCCGTGTATCGACGTGCGCGACTGCGGCTTCGACACGCGTGCCGCGCATTACGGTGAGATGAACCTCACGCTTGGCATGAAACACGGGGTGACCGGTGCCGTAATCGACGGTGGCATCCGCGATACCCGCCACATGCTTGCGATGAATGTGCCGATCTTCGCGCGCTACTTCACGCCCGTCGAAGCAAAAATGCGTTGGTCCTACTACGCTTGGGATCTGCCGGTAACGTTGCGTGGCGCACTGACATCGACAGTTGTCGTCCACCCCGGCGATTTCATGTTCGGCGATATCGACGGTATCATTGTCGTGCCGAAAGAGTTGACCGAGGAAGTGTTGCGAAAGTCCGAGGAACTCGTCTCGAAAGAGGATAAGGCCCGCGAGGAGTACAAATCCGAGGATGTGGAAGAAGTCTATCGCCGCCACGGCCGGCTTTGAGCCGTGTGCCGAAAGCAGAAATCATGATCGGACGTGACAATGCATCGGCGGAAACGACGCGGGCCGGTCAGCTCCTCTCGGTCTCGGATCTGACCGTTCGCCTGGGACCGCGAGGCATGGCGCTTGTAGAAAACGTCTCTTTCGATGTTGCCCGCGGCGAGACTCTCGCCATCGTCGGAGAATCCGGCAGTGGCAAGTCGCTGACCAGTCTGGCGCTAATGGGGTTGCTGCCCAAAGCTCTCCACGTGTCGCCGGAAAGCCGTGTGTCAATCCACGATGGTGGGCGGCAAAGGTCGTTGTTGTCACTGACGAACCGCGAAATGCGACGCATCCGGGGCGCCGAGATCGGCATGATATTCCAGGAGCCGATGACCTCGCTTAATCCGCTTTTTACGATCGGCAATCAGATCGAGGAAAGCCTCTCGCTGCATACCGACCTGCGCGCAGCTGAGCGGAAGGAAGAAGTCATCGCGCTGCTTGAGCGTGTGGGTATTCGCGAACCCGAGGCGAGGGTGCATGCCTATCCGCATGAATTGTCGGGTGGTATGCGGCAACGTACGATGATTGCCATGGCGCTCGCGGGAAGACCACGTCTGTTGATTGCAGACGAGCCAACGACCGCTCTCGACGTCACGATTCAGGCGCAGATTCTCGACCTGTTGCGCGACCTCCGGAATGATCTCGGAATGGCGATGATCTTCGTCACTCACGATCTGGGAGTTGTATCCGAGATTGCCGACAGGGCCTTGGTCATGCAGTCGGGTGAAGTGGTCGAAGCCGGGAAGGTTCACCAAATCCTGACCGCGCCGAAACACCCATATACAAGGGCACTGATAGCTGCGGTGCCGTCGCTTGACCGCGAGCTCCGCAAGCAGAAGCGTCCGTCCCCCCTTGCAGACCCTCTGGTCTCGATCCGTGACACGCGCAAAACCTACACATTGCCCGAGGGGCAGATCGTTCGTGCCCTGAACGGTGTATCGCTCCAGATCGAGCGCGGAGAGGTTCTCGGCATCGTGGGCGAATCCGGTTCGGGCAAAAGCACGGTGGCAAAGATTCTGGTCGGGCTGGAGACCGCCGATAGTGGCGATATTCAATTCGAGGGCCATCCGCTGAGCTATGACGGCAATGACCGGCTGTCGATGCGACGGGCTATTCAAATGATCTTTCAGGATCCCTTCGCCGCGCTCAATCCACGCTGGCGCATAGACCGGATCCTGACCGAGCCGATGATTATCCACGGTCTGAACGGGGATCGTTCCGGTCGTCGGCGCGCCGCTGCCGCATTGCTGGAGAGAGTAGGGATGCCACCTGCTGCACTCGATCGGTTTCCGCACGAGTTTTCAGGCGGACAACGTCAACGCCTGTCGATCGCCCGCTCTCTTGCCGTGCAACCGAGGCTTCTGATTGCCGACGAGTCTGTCTCGGCCCTCGACGTCACGGTTCAGGCTCAGGTGCTTGCCCTTCTGGCCCAGGTCAAGGCGGACATGGGGATGACGATAGTCTTCATCGCGCACGATCTTGCTGTTGTGAGGGGCATTTGCGATCGGGTCGGTGTCATGCGGCACGGCGAGCTGGTCGAACTGGGACCGGTTGCCGAAATTTTCGCCCGTCCGACGCATGACTACACGCGCAATCTCATAGCTGCCGTGCCGAGGATGCCAATGCTCGCGGCGACGGCAAGCTGAATCGCCTTCCCAAAAGGACTTCCGGATTTGCAACTTTGCATGATGATCCCACCGACCGAGGACCGCCGCTGGACAGTGGCGCGTCAGATGGGCGTTCGGTTCGCGATAGCCAAGCTTGCGCCCGAATTGACCGGCAAGGCCCCGCCATGGGACTACGACGCTCTGGCATCCGAGGTGAAACGATACCAGGCTGGGGGATTCAAAATCATCGGACTGGAAGGCGACCAGTTCGACATGTCCAGGATCAAGTTGGGACTTCCGGGACGCGACGAAGATATCGCGCGTTATTGCGATATGCTTGCCAATATGGGGCGGCTCGGAATCGGACTCCTATGCTTCAACTTCATGGCGTATTTTGGCTGGTTCCGCACGAGAACGGGGCTCGCGGGACGCGGCGGCGCTCTGGTCAGCGATTTCGATGCCGAACGCGCTGAGGCACTCGGTCTCACGGAAATTGGTACGATCTCGCAAGACGCTATTTGGGACAACTACAAATACTTTATCCGCAGGGTAGCACCTGCCGCCGAGAAGGCCGGCGTGCGCATGGCGCTGCATCCCGACGACCCGCCCGTGCCCAGCCTGCGTGGCGTGGGGCGCATCTTCACAAGCGTTGCTGCATTGGAGCGTGGGTTGGACGTCGTCGACAGCTCGGCACTTGGTATTACTTTCTGCCAGGGCACGCTTCAGACGGCCGGCGAAGATGTCGTTGCCGCGGCACATAGGCTGGGGCGCGACCGGATTGCATTCGTACATATTCGAGATGTTCGAGGTACGGCAGAACGTTTTACCGAGACGTTTCCTGACGAGGGTGAAATCGATATGCCTGCTGCCTTTGCTGCGTATCGCGATCTGGGCCTGACTTGTCCTATCCGTCCAGACCACGCACCCGCTATGGACGGAGATTATGTCGCTACGGACCGTGTTGACGGGATCAACGTTGGATATGAAGCGAACGGAATGATTTTCACAGTGGGATACATGAAGGGCCTTTTGCAGGCGTATGGATGGCGCGATGTTTGAGCTGCGCATTCTGCTAAACGGTCTGAAGTTCCCGGAGGGGCCATGTTTTGCGTCCGATGGAATACTTTGGTGGGTCGAGGTTGACGGTGGACGAATCGGCTGCCTTCGACCGGATGGGCCGAAATTCTTCGAGATCGGCGGCCGGCCAAACGGTGCTGCTTTCGATGGCTGCGGCGTGTTGTGGATAGCCGATCAGGGACGAAATGAAGTCAGGCGGTTTGATACCGCAAGCGGCGTGGCGTCCACTGTTGCCGGCGACGTTGACGGCGCGGCATTGGGAATGCCGAACGATCTCTGCTTCGACTTAGCAGGGAACCTAGTCTTTACCTGTTCAAACAATGCCCGCACCGAACCTGTTGGGTATGTCTGCCGTTTGACCCCGAATGGCGATGTCGCAAAGATCTCTGACGGATTGATGTTTCCAAACGGCATTGCGATCGCTCCAGACGGAGCATTGGTCATCGCCGAGACCTACAGACAGCGCCTTCTACGCGTCCCCTATGGGAAAACGGTCGGGAAGCTCGACACCTTCGCCGCGACTGGCGGACCTGTTGGCCCTGACGGTATTGCCTTTGCCAGCGACGGCTCGCTTTTCGTCGCGAATTTCGGCCAGGGTAGCGTCACCCACCACGCTGATGATGGCTCGCTGATCGCCACTCTACAACTTCCCGGCGCAAAACCCACGAATGTGGCACTCGATCCCTCGGGTACCCTGGGGCTCGTCGTGACCGAAGCCGAAACCGGCGCGCTCTATTCTGCCACTACGAATCGACGACCTTGGTTTCCAGGAAAGCCTCCGACGAATGTTTGATCTAGGCGGAAAACGAGCGCTCGTAACGGGTTCAAGCCGCGGTATTGGACGCGAAATCGCGCTTTCTCTTGCCAGGCAAGGCGCGGATGTCTGTATCCACTATTTAGGGGACCGCAACGAGGCCGAAGCAGTCGTCACGCTCATCCATGCAGCGGGGCGGAGCGCATGCGTGGCAGAAGGAGATCTGACAGACACCGACGCACCGCGATCCATCGTCGCGGCTGCCGTCCAGGGCCTTGGAGCGCCAATCGACATTCTCGTCGTAAACGCCGCTTTACAGGTGCCGCAATCGTTGGCGGATATCGATCCAGAATCCGCACGACGGCAGTTCGATGCGAATTTGATGGGAACCGTCGGGCTGATCCAAAACGTGGTGCCGGACATGAAACAGGCGGGTTCTGGCCGGATCATCCATATCGGCTCGGTCCAGCAATGGCGGCCGCATCCTGATATGACTATTTATGCTGCCTTGAAGTCCGGCATTGAGAACATGATGCGAAATTTTGCTGTCCAGCTGGCGCCGCACGGTATCACCGTCAATACCGTTTCGCCGGGCGTAATCGAGACAGAACGAAACCGGCGCACATTAACCGATCCCGCATATCGAGCCCGTGTAAGAGAGCGGATCCCGATCGGCCGTATAGGGAAACCCGAAGACTGCGCCGGTGTCGTAGCAATGTTGTGCAGCATCTCGGGCGACTACATCACGGGTGCTAATATCCCGGTGGATGGCGGGATGAGCCTCGATTAAACTGATGCATCACGCATCGCTAGGCCTGCCTCACTTACAGTGCTGAAGCTGGTAACGCGAACGGCGGATGCCGCTGTTATGGTCATTGTCGAGCCTTCGGGTAAATTCGCCATCAAGCTCGTTGCAGATTGCCATTGCGTAGTGACACGGTCAGTCGAAGAGTAGCTAAAGTGTCTGACGCAAATAAGCGGTCCGTTGAACGGAACACGTACCGCCTCGTCGCGCACCCGCTCGCAATTCGCCGACATATTCGATCCGCACAGAAAGTCTCCTTTTGAGCGTTTACCCGCTCGACTTCGTCGGCAAAGGAAGCGGTAGTGTTGGCAGGTCAAGCTGCGCTTATCGGCTAACCTTGCCCGCACCGCGGGCTTCACTCAGTGGGAAGTCGGATAATCCGGCTTCTAGAACTGAGTGGAGAACAGCATGAACACCCAAAACATCGAAAATGACGGCGATAGCGCCACGGCTGTAGAGGCCGAAATCCACGCGATCAAGAAGTCTGCCACCAAGCGTAAACCGCGTGCAGCCCCCAAACCGAAGTCAGCCGGCACCGGCAAGCGGGCTGCGAAGAGCAAGAAGGACCAGCTGGCCGCTTTGCTGTCGAAGCCGAACGGCGTGCGCATTTCGGTGATCGTCGAACGTCTCGGCTGGCAGGCGCACACGGTGCGTGCGGCACTGTCGGGCCTGCGCAAGCAGGGCGTCGACGTTGCCACGTCGAAAGCGCCGAAGACCGGCGAGACCGTCTATGTGATCGTCGCTTCGCCGAGCGTGGAGGGTGGGCAGGCAGGCGATGGGGCGGCATCGTGAACTCGGCTCTGCCGGCCTCGTCCCTGACGCTGCGGCCGGGCACACACCTCGTCTGCGAATGGAACGGCCGCTCATACCAGGTCGAGGTGCTGGACGATGGCTTCCAGATGGACGGCAAGAGCTACCGCTCGCTGAGCGCAATCGCCCGCAAGATCACCGGCGCCCACTGGTCGGGGCTGCGCTTCTTCGGACTGGATGCGTCATGAAGAATATCCGCTGCGCCATCTATACGAGGAAGTCCTCGGAGGAGGGGCTGGATCAGGAGTTCAACTCGCTGCATGCCCAGCGCGAAGCCTATCTCTCTTACATTGCCAGCCAGAAACATGAAGGTTGGGCGCTACTGCCGGATCACTATGACGATGGCGGCATCTCCGGCGGTACGCTTGAACGGGCGGGTCTACAGCGACTGCTGCGCGATGTCGATGAAGGCCTGGTCGACCAGATCGTCGTCTACAAGATCGACCGACTGACACGATCGCTTGCCGACTTCGCCAAGCTGGTCGAGCGGCTGGATGCGGCGGAAGCCTCGTTCGTGTCGGTGACGCAGTCCTTCAATACGTCAACCAGTATTGGGCGGCTGACGCTGAATGTCCGTATGTCCTTCGCCCAGTTCGAGCGCGAGGTCACCGCGCATGCGGCCGACAAGGCAGCCACCAAACGCAAACTGCGCGCCGCCACCAAATCGACGCGAGCCGGCACTGGCAAGCCGGGCGATAACTATCAACATGGACCACTCGGGTAGGGCTCGTCAGAGCCAAATGTTACCCGCGCTCCAGATGGCGTGTGATACTCAACAATCCACTTCGCGGCGCTACTTGGGAAACTCGCCGAGGTGTGTGGGTACTGATCGAAACAAATATGGGGTTTGGAAAGGAAGCTAACCGAGCCAACTCATGACGACCGGCACCGCCGCTATCACTGCCGCGAGAGCGGCTATAGCCGTCAACACAACCGTCAACTTGGTCGTCTTGGCGTTGGCTTTTTCAATGCGTTCAATGGTCCGTTCTAGCTCCTTAGTCGCCTTCGAACCGGACCATTCGTCCAGTGGGATATTCATCCGCATCCTCCAAAATTTGAGTCTAAGGCGAGGATAAAACAGGATTTTTTGGAGGGCACTTCGCCAAGTGCTTGATTTCGTTGGCTGGGGAACCTGGATTCGAACCAGGACTAACGGAGTCAGAGTCCGTGGGTCTACCGTTAACCTATTCCCCATCGCCTTGACGAGACCGGCGATATAGAGCCTTGGCGACGAAAATGCAAACATCAATCTGCGACAATTGCACTTGGTGAATTCGCCATGTCCTGATACCATTTTGCCAACAACATATGACATGCGCCTGCAGCGCCTTCTCGGGCAGCGCGGCGCAGGAAGGGATAGGACGTGAAGGGCACCGGGGCGGATGCGTATGCATCCGGATCGGGACCTTCCGAATCCGGTTTCGGTTCGAAGGAACCGCGGCCGGCCGATGTCGCAAGGGGTGCGCCAGCGCCCGCCGAAGCGATGTCCGGTAAGACTGCACGGCCGGTTGGTGACGCGGGGGAGCCCGAAGCGCCCGCTGCCGCGCAGGACGGAAGGCTTGATCATCACAAGGAAAAGAAGGGCCGCAAGCGCCGCCGTCGGCGCAGGGGTGCGCGCAAGAACGGCGAAGCCGGCCTGATTGCGACGCCGCAGCCGGACACGGGTCCGACCGACGGGGAAGCACCGCAGCCCGCGGCGCCGAAGGGCAAGCGCCGCCGCCGGCGCAGGAAGCCGCACACCCAGATTTCGGTCGATTCGGGCAATCCGCCGGCGATCCAGCCGGCGCCGCCGATCGTGACACAACAGCATCCCGCAGTGGTGGCCGACGGTCAGCAGAGGGCGCCACGTACATCGGAATATTTTGCCGCGCTCGATCTCGGAACGAACAATTGCCGCCTTCTGGTCGCCACACCGACACGGCCCGGCCAGTTTCGGGTCGTCGATGCGTTCTCGCGCATCGTGCGGCTCGGCGAGGGGCTGTCGCGCACCGGCAGGCTGTCGGACGCGGCCATGGACCGCGCCGTCGAGGCGTTGAAAGTGTGCCGCGACAAGCTGGAGTCGCGATCGATACGGCGCATGCGCCTGATTGCCACTGAAGCGTGCCGCGCCGCCGAGAATGGCGAGGAATTCCTGGCAAGAGTGTTCGAGGAAACCGGCCTGAAGCTGGAAATCGTCGATCGCGAGACCGAAGCCAGGCTTGCCGTGTCCGGCTGTTCGTCGCTGGTCGGCCGCGACACCGATTCCGTCGTATTGTTCGACATTGGCGGCGGCTCCTCGGAAATCGCGCTGGTCGACGTCAAGGACCGGCGGTCGCGCCGGCTTGCCGACCACATCGTTGCCTGGACATCGCTGCAGGTCGGCGTCGTGACGCTTTCCGAAAAATTCGACGGGCGCAATGTCAGCGAGAAGACCTTCGCCGACATGATCGACTACGCGACGGAACTGCTGCACCGCTTCGACGATCGCCACAGGCTGGCCGACCGTGTCGGCAATGACGGCTTTCACCTGCTCGGCACGTCGGGCACGGTGACGACGCTTGCCGGCATCCATCTCGACCTGCCGCGCTACGATCGCCGCCGGGTCGACGGGCTCTGGATGACCTCCGAGGAAGTCGACGCGATGAATGCACGCCTCCTGTCCTGGTCTTTCGACGAGCGCGTCGCCAATCCGTGCATCGGTGCCGACCGGGCCGATCTCGTATTGGCCGGCTGCGCGATCCTCGAGGCGATCCGTGGTGTCTGGCCCTCCAACCGGCTGCGCGTCGCCGACCGCGGTTTGCGCGAGGGCATCCTGACCGAGATGATGGCCGCCGAGGGCGTCTGGCGGCGCGGTGCCAATCCGTGGCGCAACCGACCGCACTGGAGCCGGCGATGAGCGGACGCAAACCACCGCGCGGCGGCTCGCCATCCGGCCGGACAGGGCGCTCGATCAACCAGCGTGTCAAGAAGGGCAGGGGTCTGAAGAACTCGTCGCGGCGCTGGATCGAGCGGCAAATCAACGATCCCTACGTCCAGCGCGCCAAGGCGGAAGGCATGCGCTCGCGCGCCGCCTACAAGCTGATCGAGATCGACGACAAGCACAAGATCCTCGCCAGGGGCGACCGCGTGATCGACCTCGGCGCGGCGCCGGGCGGCTGGTGCCAGGTCGCCGCGCATCGCGTTGGCTCGAGCGACGAGGACAAGCGGATCGTGGCGATCGACTATTTGGAGATGGATCCGATGCCGGGCGTCGAAATCCTGCAGATGGATTTCCTCGACGACGAAGCCCCCGGAAAGCTGATGGAGGCGCTCGGCAGCATGCCGGATCTGGTGGTCTCCGACATGGCGGCGCCGACCATCGGTCACCGCCAGACCGACCATCTGCGCACCATGCATCTCATCGAGGTCGCCGCCGATTTCGCCATTCGCGTCCTCAAGCCGGGCGGGCATTTCCTCGCCAAGACCTTCCAGGGCGGCACGGAGAAGGACCTGCTCGATCTCCTGAAGCGCAACTTCAAGTCCGTCATTCACGTCAAGCCGCCGTCCTCGCGCGCCGAGTCGGTCGAGCTTTATATCCTCGCCAAGGAGTTCAAGGGGCGCAAAAGCGACGCGCCGGCTTTCGAGGAAGATTGACCCGGCATCGTGTGTGCCTGTCGCATGTGGGGGGCAAGATTTTGCAACTTGTGCTTGTCTTGCCATTTCCGTCCGCGTAACTTTGCGGTCAGGCGCTTGATAGCCAAGCCTGTTTCCACTTCCGGGGAAAGTGGGGGAGAAGCGTATTGGCCGGTCCCGATCTTGATGTGGAATCCTATGCCCGTCTGACGAGGCTCATCTACGCGTCGGCTCTGGATCAGGCGCGCTGGCAGGACTTCCTCACCGAGCTGACCCATGTCTCCGGAGGCGTTTGTACGCATCTCTTCGGTTTCGACATGCCTGCCGGCATTTCGCTCGGTCTGACGGCGGCCGGATATGCGCCGGAATATGTCGACAGCTATAACGAGTATTATGGCGAGGTGAACAGCTGGGCGCCGGGCTTTGCGAATGCCGAAGTCGGGGTCGCCACGCCATCGCAATGGATGTGTTCGAAAGAGACGCTCTACTCGACAGAGTTCTACAATGACTGGGTGCGCCCGCAGGAGAATGTGGCTGCCGGCGGCGGGGCACTGATCTTCAAGGATGTGACGCGCATGTTGGCCTTCGGGGGCAACATCCGCCTCAAGGACGAGGAAAAGCTGGAGGCGCCCTGGTTGCGCACGGTGGGTCTTCTGGTCCCGCATCTCCAGCAGGCTTTCGAGATCAGCCGCCTCATGTCCGGCCAGTCGCTGGAACTGGATCTGCTGCACGACCGAACCATCATGCCCGGGGCGGCCGTCATGGTCCTCGCCGATACCGGCTTCCTGCTTTATGCCAATGCGAGCACTGACCGTCTGACGGAGGATCGGGCGGTCATGCTCGACGATCATGCCGGGCGGTTGTCGTTCCGCGATCCTGATGCCGCCGATATACTCGAGAAATGCCTCAAGCAGCTTCGGGCGGGCATCGAGCCGATTTCCGCGACGTTTGTGAGCACGGGCGCCGATGGCTCCCGATACGCCTGCCGCATCGTTCGTTTCACGCCGGAGGACCATCCGGTATCGCCCTTCGCCCTTATGCTCGGTTATTGGCGTCCCGCTCTTCTGGTGACGGTCAGTCCGGTTGCCGGGCGGAGGCTGGATCGCGACGCCTTCATGACGGCTCACGGGCTGACGGTCACCGAGACCGACGTCGCGGTCGGCATAGCCGAAGGCCTGTCTCCGGCCGAACTCGCCGAGATGCGCTCGGTGAGCATTCACACGATCCGCAATCAGCTCAAATCGGCAATGCAGAAAACGGGATCGCACCGGCAGGCCGAGCTTGTCCGGCTTGTCGAGTCATCCAAGACGGTCTGAGAGCGTCTGTCCCGGGCGTTATCGCACCGGCGCCGCCGCCCGAGCGCCCGCGCTTCGGATCGAATGGCCGGAAACGGCGTTCCCGGCACTTGGCGGCAAGGACAGGAAGGGAATGATCGCGAGCGCCGAAATGGCGGAGACCGTGAAGAACGCCATGTGAAACGCCGGAAGCTCCAGCGCGCCGTCGCTCAGCACGGTGACCAGATCGAGCACGCCGCCGGCCAGCGCCACCCCGACGGCAATCGATACCTGCTGCATCGCCGAGGTCACGGCCGTTGCCTGTGGAGCCTCCGCGTCCGACACTTCGGCGAAGGTCAGCGCATTGGCCGAGGTGAAGAAGAGCGAACGCACCAGCCCGGAGGCGAACAGCAACACCATGATCAGTGCCAGTGGCGTCGCCGGCGTGTAGAGGCCGTTCACCGCGATCGAGATCGCCGCGCCGCCGGCCGCGCCGATCAGGACCATGCGAAAGCCGCCGGCCCGCAGGATCCGTTTGACGGTGAACTTCATCACGATCGCGCCGCCGGCGGAGACGAAGGTCACCATGCCGGACTGGAACGGTGTCAGGCCGAACCCGATTTGCAGCATCAGCGGCAGCAGGAAGGGCACCGCGCCCGCGCCGATGCGAAACAGGTTCGAGCCGATGATCGCGGCTCGGAAGGTCTGGTTCGCAAAAAGCTTCGGATCGAGCAGCGGATCGGGCGTACGCCGCGCGTGCACCACATAGCCGGCGAAGCAAGCCGCGCCGGCGATTGTCGCCATCACGCCCCAGACCGGCGGCAGGGCCGGCAGGCTGATCACCGACAGGCCGAACACGATGCCCGATGCGGCCGCTCCCGCCAGGATGAAACCTGTCCAGTCGACGCGTCGCACCGGCGGTGCCTCGCTTTCCGGCAGCAGGGTGAGGGCAAAGATGACGCCTGCGATCCCGATGGGAATGTTGATCAGGAAGATCCAGTGCCAGGACATGAAGGTGGTCAGGAAACCGCCGACCGGTGGTCCGGCCAGCGGGCCGATCAGGGCCGGGATGGTCAGCCACGCCATGGCGTTGACGAGATCGGATTTCGCCGTCGATCGCACCAGCACGAGGCGGCCGACAGGCGTCATCATCGCGCCGCCCATGCCTTGCAGGAACCGCGCGAAGACGAACTGCGTCAACGAGCCCGAGACGGCGCAGGCGATCGATCCGATCATGAAAACGACGATGGCGCTGGCGAATACGCGCCGCGCACCGAAACGGTCCGCCATCCAGCCGGATATCGGAATGAAGATCGCCAGCGCCACCAGATATGCCGTAAGCGCCAGCTTCAGGGCGATCGGCGTCGTTCCGATATCCTGCGCGATTGCCGGAAGCGCGGTCGAGATGACCGTCGAATCCATGTGCTCCATGAAGAGGGCGATGGCGAGGACGAGAGGGACGGTGCGATTCACGGTGGGGCTTCGGTCGATCGGGCTGCATCGTGATAAGGCGCTTGAGGCGCTATTGGCAAGCATTGCCCCCGGTAAGTCGCCGGCACGTGGCGGCGAAGCAGTCGATCACAGCGCCGTGATCGGCGTTGCCGAAACCCTCTTCCGCGCCATTTTGCCTCTATCCATTCCAGGGGAGAGACGAATGAACCTTACCAGACGATCCATGTTCAAGCTGTCGGGCGCCGCGGCGCTTGCCACTCCGATGCTGATGACCCGTGCCGCCCAGGCCGAGGTGCCCATGGCGGCCACCATGCCGGCAGCCTTCAAGCGCTTCACGCTCGGCGATTTCGAGATTACGGCGCTGTCCGACGGTCACAGGGCGGTGCCGGACCCGCAGTCGATCTTCGGCACCAACACGACGAAGGAGGACGTCGAGGCGCTGCTGACCGAGAACTATCTGCCTGTTGGCCAGATGCAGTTCACCTTCGCGCCGACGCTGATCAACACCGGCAGCGAATTGATCCTGTTCGACACCGGCAACGGCGAGGGTGGCCGTGACGGCGGGGTCGGTCAGACGCTCGCCAACCTGCAAGCCTCCGGTTACGCGCCCGACGAGGTCACCCATGTCGTCCTCACCCACATGCATCCGGACCATATCGGCGGCATGACCGAGGGCGGCGCGCCGGCCTTCCCGAACGCGGCCTATGTCGCCGGCCAGGCGGAGTATGACTTCTGGACCAGTGCGGACCGCGCCGGCACTCCGGCCGAAGGCGTCGCCAAGCTGGTCGCCTCCAAGGTCCAGCCCTTCGCCGAGAAAACCACCTTCATCGGCGACGGCGATGACGTGGCCAGCGGCATCACCGCGATGGCTGCCTTCGGCCACACGCCGGGCCATCTCGCTTTCACCGTGTCCTCGGGCGGCAAGTCGATGGTCATAACGGCCGACACCGCGAACCACTTCGTCCTGTCGCTGCAGCGCCCGGATTGGGAAGTCCGCTTCGACGCCGACAAGGCGGCTGCCGCGGCAACCCGCAAGAAGGTCTTCGACATGATCGCCACCGATCGCATGCCTTTCATCGGCTATCACATGCCGTTCCCGTCTGTGGGGTATGTCGAGAAGGTCGGGGAAGGCTACCGCTTCATCCCGGAGACCTATCAACTCGATCTCTGATCGGAACCACATTGTCCTGCGAGAGCCCGGCCGTTGCGCCGGGCTTTTTCGTCGACAGCCGGAAATCGAGACGCGCCGCCTTCAATCCTCCATCGCCATCCAGCCACACCGGCTCGCCGATCAGCTTGATCGCCTTCAGGCCGGCCTCGGGGATGTCGAGCCCCATCGAATGCGCCACGGCAACCCGGCTGCCCGGCTTCGGGTTGAGCCCGCAGCAGATGCTGCGCGTGCCCATCTTCAGGTGGTGGGCGATGTCCCACTCCAGCAGTGCGCCGTCGTGGCGGGTGACGACCCAGCAATGCATGTCGTCGCAGCAGCCATTCTTCTCCGCCGGAAAGAAATAGCCGGTCACATAACCCGCCTCGAACCCGGCCGAGCGCAGTGCCGCGATCAGGTAGGTGTTGATGTCGATGCAGGAACCTTCCGTCAGGCCGCAGCCGAGATGCGGGATCGCTTCCAGCCCGTCGTTGAACCGCGTTGCCGGATGGCCGTAGGTGAATTTCTCGGCCGTGTCGTTGACGATGGCCGCGATCGCCGCATGCCCGTCGCGCGCGTCCTCGGCGATCCGCCGCGCATCGCGGACGAGGCCGGCGGCGGCTCGGGTGAACCGCGTCTCGCGGGGGCGAAACAGGGCTTCCGGGTAACGCCCCGCGATCTCCGCGAAGCGATAGGACAGCGTGATCGGGCCGTAGCCGTCCGGTTCGATCAGCGCCACCATCTGGCCTGTCGCCGTCTCGCCGGCGAGCGAACAGGGGGCGCCATTGGCGGAAAAGGAAAGCGGCGTCTGGTAGGGCGTCGGGATGCCGACCGGCGCCAGCAATCGACCGGAACCCGGCCTCTCGGGATGAACCGTGACGGTGACGGTCGCGATGTCGGCGGCGCCCATCTCAGCCTCTCGCGATCAGCTGGAACAGCAGGCCCGACACGATCGCGCCGGCAATGCCGAGACCGAGATAGGCCGCAAACACCTCGCGCTTCACCAGAGACCAGACGGCGGCCATGGCGGGGACGGAACTGACCGCGCCGGCCACCATGAAGGCCATCGCCGCGCCTGCGCTCATCCCCTGTTCGGTCAGGCCGGCCAGCAGCGGCGGCGCGACATAGGAGTTCAGATAGGCCGGCATGCCGACCAGCGCCGCGATCCCGATCGGCAGCAATCCATCGCCACCAACCAGCCCGGCAATCAGCGAGGCCGGCACGTAGAGGATCAGCAGTGCCTCCAGCACATAAGCCAGCGCCAGCCACTTGACGAGAAACAGCGTGTTCGTTGCGATTTCGCTGCGGAAAACGGCGTTTCGGCTTTCCTCGTGCCAGAATTTCCAGACCGGCGATCCGCCGAATGGTGATTTGCTGCATCCGCAGCCGCCACCGGAGCGTGGCCGCAAGGGGTCGGAAAACCAGCCGGCGGAAATGGCCGCCTGCATGGCGAAACCGCCGAGCAGGCCGAGCCCGACCGCTGCCAACGCCTTGCCGATGGCGAAATCCCATCCGAGCGCGCCGGCGGTGATCAGCAGGGTCGGCGGATCGATCAGCGGCGAGGACAGCCAGAACGCCATCACCGCCGGAAGCGGCGCGCCGACGGCAAGCAGGCCGGCGATAAACGGAATGACTTGGCAGGAACAGAACGGCGCAAGCCCGCCAAACAGGGCGGCGAGCACGATCATCCGGTTCTCGCGGCCCTGAAAGGCCTTGGCCACGAGCGTTTCCGCGCCGGTCGCCTTCAGCGCGGCGATCAGCACAACGGCGACGATGATGTAGGGCAGGGTGCCGGCAAATGCGCCGGCTGCAATCGAGACCACGTCTGCGAACCGGCCCGGATCGACCACGGCCACGATCAGGGGAACCGCGAGTGTAATCGTCCATGGCGTCAGTAGCCGGTCTTTCCAGGCGAACCGGTCACGCGCCGGCGATTGCAATACGTCGCTCACGAACACTCTCCCGTGTCTGCATCGATGCAGCATTCCTTGAGGATGAATCCTGCCAGCGCCTCGAGCCGGCCATATGCGGCGCGCGAGATCACGGAGCGGCCGTTCTTCTCCTGCTCGATCAGGCCGGCGGAGGCGAGAAAACGCAGGTGATGGGCGAGCGTCGACGCAGCCATGCCGGTTCGCGACTGGATGTCTCCGACGGTCAGGCCACCGTGCCCGGCCTTCACCAGGGTTTGCAGGACCTGAAGGCGCGCTTCCGATCCCATTGCCGCAAAGCCCTGCGCGGCCTCTTCGATGTGCGGTTCGTCTAATATAACCATAAAACCAGTTATATCGTGATATAATGCGGTGTCAATCGGTCCGGGGAGGCTTTCGCAATGCAAACAAGCGTGGTACCAGCCACTGCCAACGCAGCGTCGAGTCCTCCCGCTCGGCATATCCGGATAATGGAACGAACAGCGATGGCGACCATCCTACAGACGATCACCGGCGCCGAGGCGCTTACCTTTGACGACGTGCTCTTGCAGCCCGGCCACTCGGAAGTCATGCCGGGCGAGACAATTATCGGCACGACGATCGCGCGCGACATTCACCTGTCGCTGCCGATCCTCTCCTCGGCCATGGACACGGTGACCGAGTCGCGCCTCGCCATCGCCATGGCGCAGGCCGGCGGCATGGGCATCATCCACCGCAATCTCAACCCGGCCGCGCAGGCCGAGGAAGTTCGCCAGGTCAAGAAGTTCGAGAGCGGCATGGTGGTCAATCCGGTCACCATCGGCCCTGACGCGACCCTGGCCGATGCGCTCGAACTGATGAAGGCGCACCGGATTTCCGGCATTCCCGTGGTCGAGAACGCCGGTCTCGGCAGCCAGACGCCCGGCCGCCTCGTCGGCATCCTCACCAACCGCGACGTGCGTTTCGCCTCCGATCCGGCCCAGAAGGTCTATGAACTGATGACCCGCGAGGGGCTGGTCACGGTGCGCGAGACTGTCGAGCAGGACGAGGCCAAGCGGCTGCTGCACCAGCACCGCATTGAAAAGCTGCTCGTCATCGACGAGCGCGGCTATTGCGTCGGCCTGATCACGGTCAAGGACATGGAAAAGTCGCAGCTCAATCCCGACGCCGCCAAGGACGTACAGGGCCGCCTTCGCGCCGGTGCCGCCGTCTCGGTCGGCGCGGATGCGCAGGAGCGCGCCGAAAGGCTTATCGATGCCGGTGTCGACGTCATCGTCATCGACACCGCCCACGGTCACTCCCAGCGCGTGCTCGATTCGGTCGGCGTCGTGAAGAAAATGTCCAACTCGGTGCGCATCATCGCCGGCAACGTCGCCACCGTGGACGGCACCAAGGCGCTGATCGATGCCGGCGCGGACGCCGTCAAGGTCGGCATCGGCCCCGGCTCGATCTGCACCACCCGCATCGTCGCCGGTGTCGGCGTGCCGCAGCTGGCCGCCGTCATGGCCTCCGCCGAGGAAGCCGACAAGCAGGGTATCCCGGTTATCGCCGATGGCGGCATCAAGTTTTCGGGCGATCTCGCCAAGGCGCTCGCCGCCGGAGCCAAGGCCGCCATGGTCGGCTCGCTGCTCGCCGGCACGGAAGAGAGCCCGGGCGAGGTCTATTTGCACCAGGGCCGCTCCTACAAGGCCTATCGTGGCATGGGGTCCGTCGGCGCCATGGCGCGCGGATCCGCCGACCGCTATTTCCAGGCCGAAGTGCGCGACGAGCTGAAACTCGTACCCGAAGGCATTGAGGGGCAGGTGCCCTACAAGGGGCCCGTCTCGGGCGTCCTGCACCAGCTCGCAGGCGGCCTGCGCGCCGCCATGGGTTACACCGGGGCGAAGACCTTGCCGGAGTTCCACGAAAAGGCGACCTTCGTGCGGATCACCGGCGCCGGCCAGCGCGAGAGCCACGCCCATGACGTGACGATCACACGCGAAAGCCCCAACTATCCCGGAAATATGTGAGCGGCCCTATGACTGAAGACAATCCCGGCGCGGGCAATCCACTTCGAAATCCTGCCGTGACTGCGCTCTTCGTGGCGACGGCGGCGGTCTTTCTCTGGATGGCGTTCGTGACCGGGCCTGCCTTCGAGCGCGCGGCCGGTGCGCCGATGCTCGATGGCCGGGTCTTCGGCTACACGCCGGCCGATGTCGCGGATCTGCATGCCCGCGTGAAGGCAAACCCGGAGGCAGCCGCGATCGCCAATCGCACCTATCGCACATTCGATTTCGCTTTTCCGGCGCTACTGGCGCTTTCGATCACCATGCTTGCCGCTTCGGGTTTCGCGGCATTGGCGAAGCTCGGCTCGAAGATCTCGACGCCGCTCGCGCGCATCGCATCCGGAGCGATCGCGGTGCCTTATCTGGTTATCGATCTGCGTGAGAACGGCCTGGCGCAGGCGCTCTTTTCCGCGCCGTCGCTGTCCGGCGACGTTCCGCTCGGTCTTGCAAGAATGCTGCCCGCCTTCACGTCGTGGAAGTTCGCGACACTCGGCGCGGCGATCCTGATCGTCATCGCGATCTGGGCAAGGGTCTTTCTGAAGCTTCGTTCGGCGCGGGCCTGATCGACTTCTGACGGCGTCCAGCCTCTAGATCAGGAAACGCGTCCTGACGTCCTCGTCTTCCTCGCGCTCCCGCTCGGGACCCATATCGTAGGCTTCGGCCAGCGCGGCATAGGATTTGCCCGAGTCCTCGATTTCCTGCTGCTCTTCTTCAAGCCCTTCGAGGCGCTGTTCGGTCGTCTCGACAGTGCCGTAAACCTCTGGCGCGGGAGGGGCCTCCGCGTCGTCCGTTTCCTCGCCGGCCGGCATCGCCGCGAGCTGCTGGATGATCTCCATCGGCCGTTCATAAGCGCGCATGGCCGTGTCGCGGTCGGGTTGCGAGGCGGAACTGCGGTCTGTCTCCAATGCCTCGGCGAGCTTGTCCTGCATTTCTTCGACCGATTGCAGACGCTCCTGCATCCGCGCGGTTTCCAGCGCTTCCCGGTCTTCCTCGATCGTTTCCTCATCGACGACATCCGCGGCGGACCGCTTTTCCGTCAGGACGTCCGACACGGATCGCGGCCCTTCGGCTGCGCGTTCGAGACGCTGGGAAACCTTGCTGCCTTCCTGGCCCGCCAGACCGTTCTCCAGAACCGCGCGGACCCGTCGCGCGGCCGGACCGTCGGGATCGGTGAACGATTCGATGATGTCGGCGGCGTTTGTGCCGTAGAGCCGGAAGCCGACGAACTTCTCCAGCATCTGAAGCAGATCGCGGTCACCGGCGAGAAAACCCATACTGAATTGCTTCTTGATCGTGCCCGCCACCTCGCGGAACGTGACGCCGTTCTCGCCCGGCTTCGGGATCGTGAAGTCCTTTTCCGAATCGACGGGAATCTCTTTGAGCAATGCCTGCTTGCGCCACTGGTTTCCGGCTTCGACGGATTTCAGGTCGCCGTCGCGCCCGACCTCCAGCTTGCCGTTCAGATAGCCGGTGATCTTTTCCATCATGAGGAACATCAGCTTGGTCACGGTCATCTGCGTGCCGAAGTAGATATCCTCACTCGCCTCGGTGGTTTCCGCGGATTGGGTTTGCCCGAGTGCCGCGGCTGCCATGGGCGTGTCTTCGCCTTGCCCCCGCATTGCGTTCTGCGGCGTTGCAATGCCCTTCATCACGGCAAGGGCGGGCTGAAGATGGAATGTACCGATGGCGGTCACGTTGATCTCCGGAGACGAGAATCACCACTCGAGGCTGACTATCTCAGGTTGCATCAATATGGTTTACGGCCCGTTAAGAATTGCCGCGAACGCAAAGCCGGTGCACGGAGCGGTGGCGGGCTTGCAAGATCGCGCACCGGCGGCTTTGCTGCGGAGGGGAGGTGCTTTCCACATGCAATCCACCGCTATTTTCTGGCCGATGATCGTACAGATCGCCCTGACCATCGCCGCCTATGCCATCATGAGCGCGCGCCGCATCGCCGCCGTCAAATCGGGCGAGGCGCGGGCCCGTGATTTCCGCATCCCCAGCGATCCGGAATCGAGCGCCAGCGCCGCGCGCAATGTGTCGAGCCAGTTCGAGCTGCCGGTTCTGTTCTATGTCGTGTGCCTCGCTTTCCAGCAGACCGGCGGAGCGGACCTCGTCGCTTTGGTCCTTGCCTGGTTGTTCGTTGCCGCGCGTATCGCCCATGCATGGGTCCACATGACGTCGAACATCGTTCTGATGCGCCGTCGGCTGTTCATCCTGGGCTTCGTGATCGTCATCGCGATGTGGGGATGGTTCGCCATCCGCATCATGCTCGCGGGCGGTGGTGCAATTCAGGTTTAGATCGAAACATCTGCATCAAGATGCGCGTTCGAGACGAAGTCGAGAGGCAGCGCTTCTTGATTCTACTGCAACCTGAAGTGCTCTAGGCCGCTTCCGCCTCGGGCAGGATTTCGCCCGCCACCGTCGTGATCGCGCCGGCCAGCGCGCCGAAATCGGGAAGCCGCCGGGAGGATTTGCGCCAGAACAAGGCGATGTCGCGATGCGGCACGGGATCGGCGAACGGCGTGATTGTCAGGCTGTGCAGATGCGCGGTTTCGACCGGAATTGCGATTTCCGGCAGCAGGGTCAGGCCGAGGCCGTTTGAAACCAGTTGCAGCAGGGTCGTCATCGAGGTGGCGCCGAAATTGACGAGCCGGCGCTCCTTGTCCTTGGCGCAGACCGCCAGCGCCTGGTCGCGCAGGCAGTGGCCTTCGTCGAGCAGGAGCAACCGGTCGAGCGCGACCTGGTCCTCCGCCAAGGGCGAATGCAGGACGTCGGCGCCGTTCGCGGCGCTGGCGATGAAGAACCGGTCACGAAAGAGGTGTTCGGTATGAAGCCCGGCTTCGGCGATCGGTTCGGCGGCGACGATCGCGTCGAGCTGTCCTTCGACGAGTTCGCGGGTCAGCGTGTCGGTAATCGCCTCGCGCACCTTCAGGTCCAGTTTCGGAAAGCGCGCCTGAAGATGCGGGATCAGCTTCGGCAACAAGTACGGCGCGATGGTCGGGATCATGCCGACGCGAAGATTTCCCACCAGCAGGCCGCGATCCTGCGAGACCATTTCCTCCAGCGACTGGACGTCGCCGAGGATGCGGCGGATATGCGGCAGGAGCCGCTGGCCGGCCTCCGTGAGCACCACCTTGCCATGGCGGCGTTCAACCAGCTTGCGCTCCAGCCGTGCCTCCATATCCATGATCTGGGCCGACAGCGCGGGCTGCGAAATATTGACCGACGCCGCCGCTTTTCCGAAGTGTAGGCTGCGCGCCAGGGCGTCGAAATAGTGCATTTGCTTGAGCGTGAGCTTCATAGGTTTTTCTTATCATCGAGATTGGAAATTACAATTTGAAATTATGGCCGGGCTGGCGCATCTGTAATTTGGAACTGTTCCAGTGAAGGGAGGCGTGCCGTGCGAATGCGCGGCAAATTGCACGTCGGGTAACGACACCCGGAAGACATGATCATCATGTACGGAACAAACCCAGATAAATGCGGTCACAACGGGAGACAGTAATGGACGCGAAAGTTGATAAGGCGGGCGGTTGCCCCGTAATGCATGGCGGCAACACGCATACCGGCAGTTCGGTGATGGATTGGTGGCCGAATTCGCTCAATCTCGACATTCTCCACCAGCACGACTCCAAGACCAACCCGATGGGGCTGGACTTCGACTATCGCGAAGAGCTCAAGACCCTCGATATCGAGGCGCTCAAGAAAGATCTCCACGCCCTGATGACCGACAGCCAGGACTGGTGGCCGGCTGATTGGGGTCACTATGGTGGCCTGATGATCCGCATGGCGTGGCACGCTGCCGGTTCGTATCGCCTGGCCGACGGCCGTGGCGGCGCCGGCACCGGCAATCAGCGTTTTGCTCCGCTCAATTCCTGGCCGGACAATGTCAGCCTCGACAAGGCCCGCCGTCTGCTGTGGCCGATCAAGAAAAAATACGGCAACGCGGTCTCCTGGGCCGACCTGATCGTCCTGGCGGGCAATATCGCCTATGAATCCATGGGCTTTAAGACGTTCGGCTTCGGCTTCGGCCGCGAGGACATCTGGCATCCCGAAAAAGACGTCTACTGGGGCGCCGAGAAGGAATGGCTGGCTCCCAGCGACGGCCGTTACGAGGACGTCGACGATCCGTCGACGATGGAAAACCCGCTGGCTGCTGTTCAGATGGGCCTCATCTACGTCAACCCGGAAGGCGTGAACGGCACGCCGGATCCGCTCAAGACGGCCGCTCAGGTGCGTGAGACCTTCGCCCGCATGGCGATGAATGACGAGGAAACCGTCGCACTGACCGCAGGCGGCCATACCGTCGGCAAGACGCATGGTAACGGTGACGCGTCAGCGCTCGGTCCCGACCCGGAATCCGCGGGCCCCGAAATGCAGGGTCTCGGCTGGGCGAACCCGAACATGGGCGGCAAGGCGGCCAATGCGGTGACGTCCGGCATCGAAGGCGCATGGACGACGAACCCGACGCAGTTCGACATGGGCTATTTCGACCTGCTGTTCGGCTACGAGTGGGAACTGAAGAAGAGCCCCGCCGGCGCCAACCAGTGGGAACCCGTGAACATCAAGGAAGAGGACAAGCCGCTCGACGCGACCGATCCCTCCAAACGTCACAACCCGATCATGACCGACGCCGACATGGCCATGAAAATGGACCCGGCCTACAACGCGATCTGCCAGAAATTCATGGCCGATCCGGAGTACTTCAAGGACGCTTTCGCCCGTGCATGGTTCAAGCTGACCCACCGCGACATGGGCCCGAAGGCGCGCTATGTCGGTCCGGATGTGCCTGCGGAAGACCTGATCTGGCAGGACCCGATCCCGGCCGGCCCGACCAACTACGATGTCGGCGCCATCAAGTCGAAGATCGCCGCTTCCGGACTGTCCGTGGCGGAACTGGTTTCGACCGCATGGGACAGCGCCCGCACGTTCCGCGGCTCCGACATGCGGGGCGGCGCCAATGGTGCGCGCATCCGTCTCGCGCCGCAGAAGGATTGGGAAGGCAACGAGCCGGCCCGTCTCGCCAAGGTTCTCGGCGTTCTTGAGCCGATCGCGGCGGAATACGGTGCCAGCGTGGCCGACGTGATCGTCCTTGCCGGCAGTGTCGGCGTCGAGAAGGCCGCCAAGGCCGCCGGTTATGACGTCACGGTTCCCTTCAAGCCGGGCCGCGGCGACGCGACCGACGAGATGACGGATGCCGACTCCTTCGACGTGCTGGAACCGCTCGCCGACGGCTACCGCAACTGGCTGAAGAAAGACTATGCGGTCAGCCCTGAGGAACTGATGCTCGACCGCACCCAGCTCATGGGTCTGACGGCCAACGAGATGACCGTTCTGGTCGGCGGCATGCGCGCCATGGGCGCCAACTATGCCGGCACCAAGCACGGTGTCTTCACCGATCGCGAAGGCGCGCTGACGACGGATTTCTTCGTCAACCTGACCGACATGGCCAACAGCTGGGCGCCTGTGGATGGCGGCATCTACGAAATCCGCGACCGCAAGAGCGGCACGGCCAAGTGGACCGCGACCCGCATGGACCTGGTCTTCGGCTCCAACTCGGTGCTGCGCGCCTATGCCGAGGTCTACGCCCAGGACGATGGCGAGCAGAAGTTCGTCAAGGACTTCGTCGCCGCCTGGACCAAGGTCATGAACGCAGACCGTTTCGACGTCGCCTGACCACGGCGAAAGCACAAACGAGAAAAGCCGGCGCGGTCTCCGCGTCGGCTTTTTTCATGCTGGCCCGATGAATTCGGTCCCGCGGGCTTGAAGTGTAAAACGATCGTTTTACAATGGCCTCCATGGATACGAGAAAAAAGCTCATCGCCGCCGCCGAAAGGCTGTTCGACAGGCACGGTTTCACCGCCACCGGCATGGACCGGCTGACGCAAGCTGCGGGCATGTCGAGCCGCACGCTCTACAAGCACGCCGGAAGCAAGACGGCCCTCATGGCCACGGTTCTTGCCGAACGCGAAAAGCGCTTCATGCGCCGCCTCGATGTCTCGAGCGTTGACGCGCTCTTTGCGGAACTGGAAGAGTGGGTTCGTGTTGAGGGCGCCCGGGGATGCCTGTTCCTGCGCGCCCATGGCGAGACTGGCGGCGAGACGCCCGAGGTCGAAGCCGTCGTCGTCGCGCACAAGGAGGCGTTTCGCGAGCGGATCGCGGAAATCGTCGCGGCCGACATCGGCGAGGATGCGCCGGCGCTCGCCGAGCAGATTCTGGTTCTCTACGAGGGAGCGACGGCGGCGGCGATCTATCGCGGTCAGGAAGCAGTGAGCGCCGCGCGCGCGGCCGCCGCCGTCCTGGTCGGGAGGGCGCGCCCGTGAGCCCGGCGCTTCGCCTTGGCGTGCTCGGCTTCGGCATGATCGCCGTCTGCTATGGTTTCGCGCGCTTCGCCTTCGGCCTCTTCCTTGCGGAAGTCGATGCCGATTTGTCGCTCGGATCGACGCAGGCCGGCGTCATTTCGGGCGGGTCGTTCTTCGGCTACTGCATCGCCATCGTTGCCTCCGCCTCGATGACCGAACGGGTCGGGCCGCGCGCCGTGGCCGTCGGCGCCGCGCTCGTCGCGGCCGTCGGGATGGCCGGCATCGCAGTGGCTCCGAACCCACAGGTCCTTGCCGCTGCCGTGCTGCTGGCCGGGTCGAGCACCGGCCTTGCCTCGCCGCCCATGGCCACCGCGGTCGCGGCCGCCGTGCGGCGGGATCGGCAGGACGCTACCAATACGGTCATCAACGCCGGCACCGGCGCGGGCGTCGCGCTTTCCGGCCCCATCGCCCTGGCGATCGGCGGCCAATGGCGCCTCGCCTTCGCCGGATTCGCCGCTGTTGCGGTCGTTCTCGCGGTGGCGGCGGCCTTCGTCATGCCGAAAGCCGGAAGCGCCACGGCGGTCACGCACGGTTTGCCGCCGGTTTCGGGCGCTCTTCTGCGGCTGGTCGGTGCCACGTTCCTCATGGGCGCTGCGAGCACCGCGCTATGGTCTTTCGGCGGCAAGCTGGCAATGGCGCAACTGGGCTGGGGCGCCGCCGGCGTCGGCATGCTGTGGACAGCCATCGGCGTCGGCGGGATCGCCGGCGCCTGTGCGGGGGCACTGGTCGGACGGTTCGGCATCGGTCGCGTCCACTGGGCGTTTCTCTGCGCCATGTCCGCCGGCATCCTCGCGGTAGGCTCGGCCTTCGCCACGCCCGCTGCGGCGCTTGCCGGCGGCGCCCTTTTCGGCGCGTCCTACGTGATGCTGACCGGTGTCTATCTGGTCTGGGGTGTCGCGGCAGTTCCCGACCGCCCCGCCACCGGCCTCATGGTCGGCTTCCTCACTATCGCGGTCGGCCAGACCGCGGGAGCCCCGGTTTTCGGGCTCCTCATGGACAATCTTGGCGCCGGATTCGCCGTGACCACCTTCGCGGCGCTCGGCCTGGCGGCAGGGATGGCGAGAACCGGGTGGACGCCGGCTCACGCGCACTAGCTGATCTCGCCGGTTTCCTTGACCGCCGACAATGCGTTTTCAGATGCGTTCGCGCAGCCTGACACCTTCCTCACCGACGGGAGACCATCATGGAAAAGCAGCGCATCAGGATCGAGCAGCATGGCGGAGCGGGGCTTGTCTGGCTTGGCGGCTGGCTCTTCACGCTCGGCTACCTGCATCTCGGCTGGGGCAAGGGCGCTCTCGCGCTTCTGATCTGGCCCTACTATCTCGGCGTCCAGATGGCCGTCCCGGCTGTAACCGGCTGAATAAGCCCGATCCCAAGGGCAAATCGCCCCGCATGCTTGCCAAGCGTCCGGCCGCTCTGTAACCACGCTCCAATTTCCAACGGAGCGAAAACCATGCGTCTTGGCGGACGAGTCGGCGCGGCCATCGAAGTGCTGCAGGACATTGCGGGCCGCAAACGTCCGGCGGCGGATGCGCTGAAGGATTGGGGCCTTTCGCATCGCTTCGCGGGATCTGGAGATCGCGCCGCGATCGGCAATCTGGTCCATGACGCTTTGCGCAAGAAGCTGTCCACCGCCCACCTGATGAATGACGACGAGGGCAGGGCGCTCGCCTTCGGCACCTTGTGGCGACAGTGGAACGTGTCGCTCGATCAGATGCGCGAGGCCTTCGCCGACGACAAATTCGCACCCGAGATACCGGAACAGAGCCTCGAAGCCGCAGCCAAGCGGGACTTCGCCTTCGCCAAGCCGCATGTCGAGGCGGATATTCCCGACTGGTGCGCCGACTATTTCGAGGAGAATTTCGACGACGAATGGATCGCCGAGGCATCCGCCCTGTCGGAGCGCGCGCCGCTCGACATGCGCGTGAACACCCTGAAGGCGGATCGCGACAAGGTGCAGAAGCAACTCGCGAAGTTCGGCGCCAAGCCGACCGCCATCGCCCGGCAGGGCCTGCGCATCGCGGCGGGCAGGGGCGCTGCCCGGATGCCCAATGTCCAGTCGGAGCCCGCCTTCCAGAAGGGGTGGTTCGAGATACAGGACGAGGGTAGCCAGATCGTCGCCGATCTCGTTTTCCCCCAGCCTGGCGAGCAGGTGCTCGACTATTGCGCGGGCGGCGGCGGCAAGACGCTCGCGCTTTCGGCTGCGCTCGACAACAAGGGCCAGGTCCACGCCTGGGACGCCGACAGGAACAGGCTGGCACCCATCTTCGAGCGGCTGAAGCGCGCCGGCACGCGCAATGTGCAGGTCCATGCCGCCGATGCCGATCTGTCCCCGCTCGCGGGCAAGATGGATCGTGTGCTCGTCGACGCCCCATGCACCGGTTCGGGAACCTGGCGGCGCAATCCGGACGCGAAATGGCGGCTGCAGCCTTCGGCGCTGGAAAAGCGGATCGAGGAGCAGGCCGACGTGCTCGACAAGGCGTCAGCCTATGTGAAGCCCGGTGGCTTCCTGGTCTACGTCACCTGTTCCGTGTTCCCGCAGGAAAACGAGTACCAGGTCTATGCATTCGGCGACCGGCACGGCGATTACGACCTGCTGTCGGCCGGCGAGGTCTGGCAGGATCTTTTCGGCTTCGACAAGCCGCAACCCTGGTCGGCGGACATGAAGTGCATCACGCTGACACCGCGCTCCACGGGAACCGATGGCTTCTTCTTCGCCGTGATGCAGCGGCGTAAATAACGCCGGAAATGTGAACCCGAAGCCGGTGTTCTGCGTAGTACTGTCATAATAGCGATTTGCTGGAGGTTTCGATGCAGCATGTTCATGCCCGCGACAACGGTTGGAAGTGGGTTACCCTCGTCCTGTTCGTATTCTTCGTCATGGCGGGAGGCACCCTGATCGGCATCACCTTCACGCCGGGCGAATGGTATGCCGGCCTCGAAAAACCCTGGTTCAATCCGCCGAACGCGATTTTCGGGCCGGTCTGGACCCTGCTCTACCTGATGATCGCGATCGCGGGTTGGCGCACCTGGCGGCGCGGCCCGGCCGGCCTTCCGATGCAATTGTGGTTCGGACAGCTCCTGTTCAATTTCATCTGGACACCCGCCTTTTTCGGCATGCACACGACAGGTCTTGCCCTGCTGGTCCTCACCGTCATGCTCGCGCTGATCGTTCTGTTCATTCAATTGACCTGGAAACCGGACCGGATCTCCGCTCTCCTGTTCGTGCCCTACGCCTGCTGGGTCACGTTTGCCGGTCTGTTGAACCTGTCGATCTGGTGGCTGAACTGACGCCACCGGGTACGGCCGGATAGGGATAGATGACTTTTTCGATTGGATTTCGCGGCTGACCGCGCGAGTATTTCGCGGTCGATGCCGGACGTCCGGCGAAATCCCTATTCCCGACCCGGTCTGTCCCGATGCAATTTGCGCAGTTTCTCGATGATTTTACCGCCTACGAAAACATTTTCGGGCATCTGACCTACGTCCTGGCAATCGTCTCCATGATCATGCGCACCATGTCATGGCTGCGTTTTTTCGCGATCCTGTCCGGTCTGACCGCGCTCGTCTATTTCGGTCTCGTGCGCGGCGATTATGTCAGCGCGTTCTGGGAAGCCTGCTACGTGACGGTCAATGTCGCGCAACTGTTCCTGCTTTGGTACGAAAACCGCCCCGGCCAGTTCGACGGAGCCGAGCGCGACTTCGTCACCCGCGCGCTGATGGATCTGAAGCCGGTCCATGCCGCCAAGATGGTGCATCAGGCGCGCCACGAAACGGTGCCCGGCGGGCAGGTGATCGTCACCGAGGGCACCGTTCCGGACAAGCTCTATTTCGTCGTGTCCGGCAAGGTTCAGATCGTCCAGCATGGCGTCGTCATCGGAACCTGCGGGAAGGGAGACTTTCTGGGCGAGATGAGCCTGCTCTCGCGAGGAGAAGCCAACGCCACCGCGTCCACGCTCGAGCTTTGCGAGATGCTCGTCTTCGAGCGCGCCGCGCTGGAAAAGCTTGTCGCCAGGGTGGAGCCGGTCCGACATGCGCTGCATGCGGGAATATCCCGCAACCTGCTCGAAAAGATCGCGCGCATGAACGCCTTTTCCGTGAGCGCAAACGCACCGGAAACGGCATGACGACCGCGACAGGCCAGAGCGGCGTGACCGGATGACAGGCGCCATGCTTCATTTCGAGCGTCGCGTCCGCGACTCCTTCGCCCGCCAGCCCGCCATGCAAACCATGGGCGCAACCTTGTCGGCCGTGCGCGAGGGGCACGTCGAAATCGTCATGCCCCACGATCGCAAACTCACGCAACAGCACGGTTTCATCCATGGCGGCATGATCTCGGCGGCACTGGATTCGGCCTGTGGATTTGCCGCCTTGACGCTGTTGCCGGAGGACGCGGGAATTCTCACCATCGAGTTCAAGGTGAATTTGCTGGCGCCCGCCAGGGGAGAGCGGTTCCGTTTCGAGGGGACCGTCGTCAAGCCGGGCCGCACGATCACGGTGGTGGACGGCACCGCTTATGCCGTGACCGGGGAAACGACGAAACGCATAGCGACGATGACGGCCACCATGATGTGCGTGCATGGCCGCGACGATGTGAAGGATTGAAGATGAAGACAGTCGGAAACGCCAAGGTGCTCTACGTGATGGCGGCGGACCCCGAATACGGGCCGCATCTCAAGGCGCGTTTCGAGCCGCTGATCTGCGGCGTCGGCCCTGTCGAGGCGGCGGTCAACCTCGCCCGTGCGCTCGCCGCCGGCAAGCCGGACGTCGTCGTATCGCTCGGCTCCGCCGGTTCGCGCTCGCTCGAACAGGCCGAAGTGTTCCAGGTTGCCTCGGTTTCCTATCGGGACATGGACGCGTCGCCGCTCGGCTTCGAAAAGGGGAAGACCCCGTTTCTGGACCTGCCGGTCGAGCTGGAGCTTCCGCACCGCATCGAGGGATTGCCCGCGGTGCGCCTTTCGACCGGCGGCAACATCGTGTCGGGCGCGGCCTATGACGGAATCGATGCCGACATGGTCGACATGGAGACATTCGCGCTCCTGCGCGCCTGCATGGGACATGACATACCGCTGATCGGCCTGCGCGGCGTTTCCGACGGTGCCGGCGACCTGCATCACTACGACGACTGGACGCAATATCTCCACGTCATCGACGAGAAACTCGCCGATGCCGTCGACCGCGTCGAGGCGGCGATCGAGGCCGGCCTGCTGGAATGAGCGCTGGAGAATTCGCGGTCCGGCCCGTCGGTCCAGCCGACATACCGGACCTGTGCGCGTTGCTGAACGATATTATCCGCATCGGCGGCACCACGGCGATGGAAACGCCGATGACGATCGAGAGCTTTCTCGACACCTTCTTCCGGTCGCAGATCCAGATATCCTTCATGGTCGCCGAAGCTTCGGGCGGCGACCTGCTGGGGTTCCAGGTCCTCGCCGCCCATGAAAAGCTGCCGGAGGACTGGGCCGACATCGCCACCTTCGCACGCGTCGGTTCGCAAACGTCCGGCGTCGGAAGCGCGCTCTTCGCGGAGACGCTGACCCAGGCCCGCCGTTTCGAACTCGCGGCCATCAACGCCACCATCCGCGCGGACAATGCCGGTGGCCTGGCCTATTACGACCGGATGGGCTTCGTGACCTACAAGGTCGACGAGAAAGTGCCGCTGAAATCCGGCCACCGCGTCGACCGCATCTCCAAGGGCTACCGCGTCATCTCCGATTAGGCCGCACGCCTCGGCGATGCCCGTCCGTTCGCGACTGCGTTCACTCTTCCGCGTCCGAGCCTGCCTCGGCATTTTCGGCCGCCCATGTTCCCGCCGCCTCCACCGCCACGGGCGTCGCGGTCGGCAGGACGCCGAGATAGCTCTCGGTGTCCGCGACCGGGACGGGCGCGCGCCGTGTCATGCGGTAGAGCGCGTAGAGCGCGATGGCCGCGAATGTCGTGCCCAGCACCACCCAGAAGGTGAAGGGGCCGAACCGCTCCATCCCGAAGCCGGTCGCCAGCGGGCCGGCGATGGCCCCCAGCCCGAAGGTGAAGACGAGACCGCCGGACGCCGCCGGCATCTGCTCGGTGGTCAGGAAATCGTTCGTATAGGCCAGGAACAGCGCATAGAGCGGCGTGGTCACGCCGCCGGCGATGAAGGCGGAGAGCATCAGGAACCACACCTGCCCGCCGGAGAGGAACCCGACCGCGCAGAAGATGACACCGCCCGCCGACGCCCCGAAGATCAATTGGCGCCGGTCGACCCGGTCCGACAGCCAGCCGATCGGATATTGCAGCACCAGCGCGCCCGCGAACAGCATCGCGACGAACAGCGCGATCTGGTCCGCCGCCATGCCGATCTGCGAGCCGAACACGGCCCCCATGCCCGACTGGGTGGCGTAGATGCTGCCGAGCAGGAAGATCCCGACCGTGCCGAGCGGCGATTCACCGAAGAGTTCGCGCAGCGGCATCGGCCGCGCCACCTCGGTCGTCGGCGTCCGGCTGGCCGACAGCAGGATTGGCGCAAACGAGATCGAGACCAGGATGGACGCGCCGATGAACAGCACCGACGTGCCGGCGTCGCCGAATGTCAGTAGCCATTGCGCGCCGATAATGCCCAGTGTCTGCGCGATCATGTAGGCCGCCAGCACCTGGCCCCGTGTCTCGTTGGTGGACGCATCGTTGAGCCAGCTTTCGGCAGTGACGTAGATGCCCGACATGCAAAACCCAACCAGCAGCCGCAGCAGCGTCCACGCCCAGGGTTCGGTCACCAGAGGAAAACTGATCAACGCCGCCGACATGAAACTGCCCAGCGCCGCGAAAACCCGGACATGGCCGACACGCCGGATCAGCACCGGCGTAAAGCGCGCCCCCGACAGGAAGCCGGCGAAATAGGCCGAGGTGACGACCGCCAGCGCGGTCGCCGAGAACCCCTCGATGCCGCCGCGCATGCCGATCAGCGTGAATTGCATGCCGTTGCCCAGCATGATCAGCAAGATGCCGAGCAGAAGCGCCCACACCCCGGACAATGTCTTGAACATGCGACGTCCCTTCACGCACCGGGTAATTCATTCCCCGTAGTCAACTTCACCCAGACCGCCCGCCGCAACCCCCGTTCCAGCGCCGCTTGGGCGTTTGTTTACGACACAGGGCCTGAAATGGGGCCTTGGCGGGCGAAACGATCCGGTGAACCGTGTCGAGTGCTGAACGCGGAGTGCCGGTGAGCCAAAGGTTGGGGGCGGGGTGTTCGAGATTAGCTGGCAAGCCAAACAAGGTCGTCATCCTCGGGCTTGACCCGAGGACCCATTCCGTAGCGCTCGCGCCGGACCCGATGATGCAGAACACTCACCACCCCATTCCCCCGTATAGTTCAGACCAATCCGGATTCATGGATTCGATCAGTTCGATCTTCCACTGTCGCCGCCAGCGCTTGAGCGACTTCTCGCGCTGGATCGCGTCGGTGATGTCATCATATTCCTCGTACCAGACGAGCCGGACTGCCCCGTATTGCGAGGTGAAGGCCTTCGCGTTGATGCGCTGCTTGTGGTCGTAGACGCGCTGCGACAGGTCGGCGGTGACGCCGATATAGATCGTGCCGCCCTTCCTGCTCGCCAGCATGTAGACATAGCCGCCCATCGCTCGAGCTTCACGGAATGGGTCCTCGGGTCAAGCCCGAGGATGACGGCGCGTAGGATGGCCGTCGCGGCAAAACGCCGGATTTCTGGCGATTCGCTACAATCTCGTCCACCACCCCCAAACCTCCCCGACACTGTCCCCGCACCAAACGGAGGCGCATGAGGCATGGAGTTCAACTGGCGCGGGGCGGTCGATCGCAATTGCGAGATACTCTGCACCATCGCCGGGCGGCTGATCGTCATGGCCGGGATTCAGGCAGGACGCACTGCCGATACCCTGCCGCGCTTTCTCTATCTGCGCATCCTCGCGCTTCTCCGCCCCGCAGAATTCGCCGCGCGTCGCCTCATCGCCATGGCCGCCTGCAAGCTGGTGATGATCACCGTTCGGCCCGTTACAGAGCGCCGGAGGCCGCCACGAAACTCCGTCATCCTCGGCCTTGAGCCGAGGACCCATTCCGGAGACGCTGCCACCGCTTCGAAGACCGAGAACGAGGAGCCATCTTCGGTCATCGCCGGCGTTCTCCGGCTCGGCGGAGTGAATCCTCGGGTCAATCACGAGGATGGCGTCCGCAATAAGACGCCGCGAAAAGCCGCCGACACCCCGCAACCCGCCTTCGTCCTTTTCGACCCGTTCAAGCCCTTCGCCGAGCCGTGGCTGACAGAGGCGGAAATCGCCGCGCTCGACAATCCTTCCGACGGAGTGTTCGTCCCGGCCTCGCGGCCGAACGAACCGGTCGATGCAAGGGCGCTCGGCCGGCGCATCCGCGCGCTCGCCAATGCGCTGGACGATCTGGACGGCCAGGCGCTGCGGCTGGCCCGCTGGCGCGCACGCCGCGCCGCCGGTTCCGGCCGGCCAATCCGTTTCAGCCCCTTCCGCCCCGGCTTCCCGCCCGGCTGGAGGAAACGGCCCAAGACCGAGATCGAGGAGGTGCTGAAGGAATGCAACTATCTCGGGCTCGAGGCCTGGAACACGTCGTGAATGGGGAGGGGACAGCCAGGTTCTATGTGACCGGTTTCCGAAAGGAAGCGCGGAGGCGTTGGCGCGTCCTTCCTCGCCCCGCTTGCGGGGAGAGGGATGCGAGGCTTCGCGAGCAAAGCGAGCGTTAGCCGCAGCTGGGTGAGGGGGAAGAGCACGGTATTGTGTCCTGTGTCCATCCACCGAGCGAGCCCCTCATCCGGTCCTTCGGACCACCTTCTCCCCGCTCGCGGGGAGAAGGAAGCGCAGAACTCAAGCCGCCCCACTACCTCAAATCCCGGTGGGCATTGCAGCGCAGCAATTGAAAGCCGGGCGGACTCGCATTAAAGCCGCTTCATGAACGCTCCCGACTTGACCATCCATCCCGAAAACGTCCTCATCATCGACTTCGGCAGTCAGGTGACCCAGCTCATCGCGCGCCGCGTCCGCGAAGCCGGTGTCTATTCCGAGATCGTGCCGTTTCAGTCCGCCGAGGAAGGCTTCGAACGCCTCAAGCCCAAGGCGGTGATTTTCTCCGGCGGCCCGTCCTCCGTGCCCGACGAGGGCAGCCCGCGCGCGCCGCAGGCGGTTCTCGATTCCGGCGTGCCGATCCTCGCCATCTGCTATGGCCAGCAGACGCTCTGCCACCAGCTTGGCGGCACGGTCGAGGGCGGCCATCACCGCGAGTTCGGCCGCGCCGATGTCGAGATCCTCAAGGAAAGCCCGCTCTTCGACGGCTTCTGGACCAAGGGCTCGAAATATCCGGTCTGGATGAGCCATGGCGACCGCGTCACCGAACTGCCCGACGGCTTCGAGGTGATCGGCACCTCGCCCAACGCGCCCTTTGCTATCGCCGCCGACGAGAGCCGCAAATACTATACGACGATGTTCCACCCGGAGGTGGTGCACACGCCCGACGGCGCCAAGCTGCTCGCCAATTTCGTCCACCGCATCGCCGGATTGAAGGGCGACTGGACCATGGCCGCCTACAAGGAACAGGCCATCGCCGCGATCCGCGAGCAGGTCGGTGACCGAAAGGTCATTTGCGGCCTGTCGGGCGGCGTCGATTCCTCCGTCGCCGCCGTGCTGATCCACGAGGCGATCGGCGACCAGCTGACCTGCATCCTCGTCGACCATGGCCTGATGCGCAAAAACGAGGCGGCCGAGGTCGTCTCGATGTTCCGCGAATATTATAACATCCCGCTGGTCCATGTGGACGCGGCGGACCTGTTCATCGACGCGCTGGAAGGCGAGGCCGACCCCGAGAAGAAGCGCAAGACCATCGGCCGGCTCTTCATCGACGTCTTCGAGGAGGAGGCGAACAAGATCGGCGGCGCCGATTTCCTCGCCCAGGGCACGCTCTATCCCGACGTGATCGAGAGCGTTTCCTTTTCCGGCGGTCCGTCGGTCACCATCAAGTCGCACCACAATGTCGGCGGCCTGCCCGAGCGCATGAACATGCAGCTGGTCGAGCCGCTGCGCGAACTCTTCAAGGACGAGGTCCGCCTGCTGGGCCGCGAACTGGGGCTTCCCGAACATTTCATCGGCCGCCACCCGTTCCCCGGCCCAGGCCTCGCCATCCGCTGCCCGGGCGGCGTCACGCGCGAGAAGATCCGCATCCTGCAGGAAGCCGACGCGATCTATCTCGAGGAAATCCGCGCCGCCGGCCTCTACGACCACATCTGGCAGGCCTTCGCGGTCCTGCTTCCGGTGCAGACCGTCGGCGTGATGGGCGACTACCGCACCTACGAATTCGTCTGCGCGCTCCGCGCCGTCACCTCCGTCGACGGCATGACCGCGGATTTCTACCACTACGACATGAGCTTCCTCGGCAATACGGCCACCCGCATCATCAACGAGGTCCGCGGCATCAACCGCGTCGTCTACGACGTCACCTCGAAGCCGCCGGGAACCATCGAGTGGGAGTGAGGGACGTAGGCGTCGGCTTTGGAGAAATTCCGGCGCGGGCGAGTTTCAGTCCGGCCGCATTGGATTGGCGCGTTCAGACGAACGCCATTTCCTCAGACTCCCGAAGAATCGATCCCAGAACGTGCAGGGCCGAGCTGAGTTTCTCGGGCGTTTGTGCCGCGCCGAGGCACACGCGAATGCCCGGCGCGACGCCTGATGCGGCGCTCAGCGGGCTCGGCGTTGCCAGCGTAATGCCGCGGAACGCGGCCTGAGCGGCGAGACTTGTCGTGGTTCGCCCCGCGGGCATGGTGAGCCATGCGTGGAAAGCGGGCACCGCCGTCGAGTGCAGATAGCTGCCCAGAATGCTCTGCGCCAGCATCGTTCTTTCCGCGGCCGCATTGCGCTTCAGCCGGATCTGGCTTTCGAGCGCGCCGCTTTCGATCATCCTCACAACGGCTTCGCTCATGATCGCGTTCGCCATCCAGCCGGTGGAGCGGATGGCATTGACAATCCTGTCGCGGAACGCGGCGGGCGCGTGCAATGCGCCGATCCTGAGCCCGGGCATCAGACATTTCGCGAAACTGATCACGTAGAATGATCGCTCGGGCAGGAAGGACGAAAGCGTTGGCGGCGGATTGGGACAGAGGAAACTGTACACGTCGTCCTCGATGATCCACGCGTCATGGCGACGAATGATCTCGGCGATCTCGCGACGGCGCTCCGTCGGCATGATCGAACCGGTCGCGGTCTGGATCGTGGGCGTGCAGCACAGAACCTTGGAGCCCGTTTCTCGCAACGCGGCATCCAGGGCGTCGGGAACGAGCCCGTGGTTATCCATCGCCACGCCGTGCAGCACATAATCTTCCATGAGTGCGAGAGCGGTCAGCCCCGAATAGGGGAGGTTCTCGGCCAGGACCGGTGTTCCGGGCCGCGCCAGAAGACGGAGCGAAACGGAGATGGCATGCTGCGCGCCGTTGGTAATGTAGATGTCGCTCTGCTCAACGGCGGTTCCATGCCGTCCGAGCCACCCGGCAACCGCCGCGCGGTGCCGTCTTATACCCTGGTGCGGCAGGTAGCTCAGCAACGACGGAAAATCGTCATCCGCCGCGATCTCGGTGAGGACCTTCGCAAAGATCGCGGCCTCACCGGTGGCCGGAGGCGCGTTCAGGGCCATATTGACCTGCTCCGCGCCAGTCGTCGATTCGACGACGCCGATATTGTTTGCAGGCGGCAGCACGAATGTGCCGCGCCCGACTTGCCCCGAAATAAGGCGTTGACGTTCGGCAAGCGCGTAGGCTTTGGAAATCGTTCCCACGCTCAATCCGAGCTGGGACGCCATCTCCCTGTGGGTGGGCAGGCGTTGGCCGCCGGCAACCCGGCCACTCGCGATGTCGCTTTTCAGGGCGGCGACGATCTGAACGTAGCGTGGGCCCTCGCCGAAAGGGAGTGTCGGGTACCAGTCCATTGCATCCTCTGCGCTTTTTCGACGAATAGGACAATTTTCGGATTGTCGCAACATTTTCCTTCCCGGAGACGGTATCCGCACGTGTTCGCCGTCTTTTTTGCGCTGCCGCATATGGATTGTTGCATTGCGTCCAAAGGAATCTGGAAATTAAACCACTAATTGTATAACTTTCCGTTTGACATATCGCATTGTCATTGTACCGTTGGGCAAATTGAGAAACATTGTGTTAGTGGGTCATTCCAATGCTATATGAAATGCGTGTCTATGAGCACGTCGAAGGATGTGCGGACAAAGTGCGGCAGCGTTTCATCGAGGAAGTGGTGCCGCGCCTGCCGGGGCACGGCATTGAACTGCTTGGTGTGTTCACCGATGCCGACAGTGGCATGCTGACCTACCTGACGCGTTACGAAGACGAGGAAGCCCGTGACAAGGCTTGGGCGTCGTTCGGAGGCGACGAGGGCTGGAAGGCTGCGAAGGCGGCTTCCGAGGCCAATGGTCCTCTGATCGCCAAGCAGCACAAAACGGTGCTGAAGCCGCTGGTTCCCGGACTGCCGAACAGCTGACCGTCCCGGGAGGCCTCTGGAGGAGTATGTCGTGAAAGCGGCCCCATTCAACTATCTGCGCCCGGCCTCCGTGACGGAGGCTTGCGAAGCGCTGGCGGACGACGCGGAGGCGCGTGTGCTGGCCGGTGGCCAGACGCTCGTGCCCATGCTCGCCATGCGGCTCGCCCGTCCGTCGTTGCTGGTGGACATCACTCGGCTCGACGAATTGGGCGCCATAGAGGATTCCGGCGAAGGCATCGCCATCGGTGCGGCCGTGCGTCAGGCGGTCGCCTTGCGCTCGGATTTGATCGCCCGTGAGGTGCCGCTGCTCGCGGCGGCGCTTCCGAACGTCGGCCACCCGCCGACCCGCGCACGCGGCACTGTGGGTGGATCCGTTGCCCATGGTGATCCGTCCGCGGAGATCGCGCTCGCCGCAACCATACTGGATGCCCGGATCGTCTTCCTCGCCGACGGTGAGGAAGAGGTGATGACGCCCGAAGACTTCTTCATCGGTCCCACTGTCACAATGGCCCCGATGGGCGGTCTCCTGACACGCGTCATCTTCCCGAAACGGCCGTCCGGTCGCGTCGGAGCCGGGTTCCGTGAAGTGGCGTCCCGGCGCAGTGACTATGCCTTTGCCTCCGCCGGCGCGCAGGTCGTGCTGGATGCAGAGGGAAAATGCATCGAGGCCTTGCTGGGCATCGGCGCAGTCGGCGATGTCCCGGTTGCTGTCGATGTGTCGGGTCTCGCGGGAACCGGTCTCGGCGAGAAGGATATTCAGGACGCGGTCGAAACGGCGCTCGAGGATCTCGAATGCGTCGAGGATCTTCACGCCACGGCGAGCTATCGCCGCCGTGCCGCCGCGCGTCTCGCCGGGCAGGCGCTGGAAGACGCGCGCGTGGCCGCAATGGGAGAGGCGGCATGAAAACAAACCTCACAGTCAACGGCCAGCAGGTCCAAATCGATGTCGAGCCACGCGTGACGCTGCTTGATGCGCTGCGCGATGAACTCGGTCTCAAGGGCACGCATGCCGGGTGCGAGCATGGTGTATGCGGTGCCTGTACCGTGGAAATTGACGGGGAAGCCGTGCGCTCCTGCCTCATACTCGGCGTTCAGTGCGACGGGACGGAGGTGACGACCATCGAAGGCGTCGCGCCGGCGCCTGGCGAAATGGACATCATACAGGACAGCTTCTGTGCCACCCACGGCCTGCAATGCGGCTATTGCACGCCGGGCATGATCCTCGCTGCAAAGACCTTGCTGGCCAAGAATCGCGACCCGTCAGACGAAGAGATCCGCGAAGCGATCTCGGGCAATATCTGCCGTTGCACCGGCTACGGGCAGATCGTCGAAGCGGTGCGGCTCGCGGCCAGGCGGTTGCGTGAAAGCAACGCTGCGGCGGTGGAGGCAGGCCAATGAACGAGCACGCCAAACCATTTTCCGGCCGTTACGTTTCGTCGGATCGTCGTGTCCGCGAGGACACCCGCTTTGTTGCCGGTGCAGGCCATTTCGTGCAGGACATCGAGCGTCCGGGCATGCTGCACGTGGCGCTCGTCGCCAGCCAGCATCCCGCAGCGACCATAGAGGACATCGATGCGTCAGAGGCGCTGGCGATGGAAGGCGTGGTCGCTGTCGTGGACGGAAACGAACTTTCCAACGCCGTCAATCCGCTGATGAATGGCCTCGATACCCCGGAAGTGCGCCGTTTCCCGCTTGCCGTCGGGCAGAACCGATATGCCGGGGAATGGGTTGCGGCCGTGGTCGCGACCAGCCGGGCGCTCGCCGAAGACGCGGCGGAAAAGGTCAAGGTCAAGGGCGAGAAGCTCGGCTACGTGATGGATCCCGAAAAGGCGATGGAAGCGGATTCCACCCCGGTCCATCCGTCGCACGGTTCCAATGTCCTGCTCGACCGTACCTTCGACTGGGGCCCTGTCGAGGACGATTTCGCCAGGAGCGACGAAACGCTCAAACTGCGCGTGACCTGGGGTCGCAACTCCACCGTGCCGATCGAGACATTCGGCGTGATCTGTGAGTGGAACGCCTGGGAAAACGTGCTGGAAGTCTGGGCCTCGATCCAGATGCCGAAATACGCCGACCAGATTGCCCGCGCGCTTGGCCTGCGCGGCAATGACGTTCGCGTGTATTACGATGTCGATGTCGGCGGTTCCTACGGAGTGAAGCGCGGGATCAAGCACACGGTTCTGGCCGCTTATCTGGCGCGCAAGCTCGGACGCCCGGTTCGCCTTATCGAGGATCGCCTCGAAAACATGCGCTCGGGCGACGCGCACGGTCCGGAACGGATTTTCGACATCGGGGTTGCCTTTGACCGCGATGGCACGATCAACGCGATGAAGATGCGTGCGCTCGACAATGCCGGCGCCTACGCTGGTCGTGCGCCATTCCAGCTCGGCAAGCCGATCGGAGCGATCGTTGGCCCCTATCGCATCAACTCGGTGCAGTATCGCGCGCAATCGGTGACCACGAACAAGGCGGTCCAGGAGGCGGTGCGCGGCTTCGGCCAGTCTCCGACCAATTATGCGCTGGAAACCATGATGGACCGGGTTGCCGAGCACCTCGGCATGGATCGGATCGCGCTGAGGCGCAAGAACTTCATCCGGTCGGACGAGTTTCCGTGGGAGATCCCATCCGGCAGCAAGTACGACAGCGGCGACTATCATGCGGTGGTCGACAAGGTATTGGCGCAATCGGGCTATGAGGACATCGTCGCCGAACGCGACCGACTGCGTGCGGACGGCCTCTGCGCGGGAATCGGAATAGCCGCCTGCCTCGAGCCGTCCGGCGGCAACTCATCTTTCGAACCGCTTCTCAATCCCAAGAACCGCACATCCACCTGGATGGAAGGCAGCCGCGTGAATGTCGATGCGCTCGGCGACGTCACGGTGACAATCCACACCACGAGTTCGGGGCAGGGGCACGAGACGCTGGCGGCGACCGTTGTCGGTGAAGTGCTCGAAATCGACCCCGACCGCATTCGTGTCGTGAGGCCGGACAGTCTCGGTTCTCTGCCCGGCAACTCGCCGGTTGGCAGCCGCATGGCGATCATGCTTGGCGGCGCGGCGGCAAATGCCGCGCGCGATATCAAGCGCCAGATTTCCGCCATCGCCGCCCATTCGATGGGCGTGGCGCCCGACGCCGTGACCTATGCCGAGGGCGTCGTGCGGGGGCCGGACGGACGGACGGTCGAATGGAGTGAGGTGGTGGACATAGCGCACCGGCGTTTCCACGACCTGCCGGAAGGCACCAATCCGGGCCTGACCGCCAGTTTCATCCAGCAGGTTCCCACGGGCGTTGCTCTTCCGAAGGACGGTAAGGCTCAGATGTACCCCTGCTACTCCTTCGAGTTTCATGTCGTGCTGATGGCATTCGACCCGGTGCTCGCGAAGCCTGAGATCCGGCGCTACATCATCGGTCACGACTGCGGCACGGTCATCAATCCGCACATCGTCAAGGGCATGACGCTGGGCGGTATCGCTCACGGGATCGGCGCGGCCCTGCTCGAGGAATTTTCCTATGACGCGGAGGGTCATCTGATGACCCAGAGCTTCCTCGACTATCTGATGCCTTCGTCAAACGAGGTGCCAGAGGTCGAGATTGTGCACCATTGCACCCCGTCGCCCTTCACCGAATTCGGTCAGAAGGGTTCGGGCGAAAGCGGATATCTGGGTGCGCCGGCGGCGATCTCCGGCGCGATCCACGATGCGCTCCGCCCCTGGAATATCCACCTGAACAAACTGCCGATCCGGATGAGCGCAATCAGCGATGCCATCGCTTCGGCCAAGGAGAACACATGATCATCGACGCCCACGCCCATCTGGTACCGCCGAAGCTTCTGGAGGAACTTCAGGATCGCGCATCGGAGTTCCCGAGCGTCGCGATCACGCCGAAGGACGGGAGCGTGAGCTTTTCCTTCTCCGGCAAGAAGGCGACGCGTCCGGTTTCGCCCGGCCTCACGAATATCGAGAAACGCCTTGGCTGGATGGATGAGCAGGGAATCGATCGGCAGGTCGTCGCCGGATGGCTCGACATGTTCGGAAATGACCTGCCCACCGAGGAAGGCAAGGCCTGGGCGCGCACCATCAACGCCCATCTTCTGGCCGCCGGAAAGGAAAACGGCGGTCGTTTCGTCGGTCTCTCCGTAACGCCGACCCAGGATGGGGCGGCGGCGGCGGAAGTGCTCCGCGAGGCGCATGAAGCCGGATTTTCAGGGACGATGATCGGCACGCAACCGAACAATGGCGGTGGCGAGCTCGACGATCCCGCGCTGGATGCCTTCTGGCAGGCGGCCCACGATCTCGGCTCCATTGTTGCCATCCATCCCGTGTTCGATGCGGGCGACGACAGGGTGCATGACTTCGGCATGCCGAACGCGCTGGGACGTATCACCGACAGCCTGATCGCGGTAACGCGGATCATATATTCCGGTCACGTCGAGAAATACTCGAATGCCAAGATCGTCGTTGGAATCGGCGGTGCCGCGTTGCCGTATGTTATCGGCCGGCTGCGCCACAACCATGCGCTTCATCCCGAAGACATGGCAGACCCGGTCAAGGCGATGTCACTGCTCTATTACGACACGCTTCTGCATGACCCCCGTGCACTGCAATTGCTGATCGACTGCGTCGGCGCCGACCGCATCATGCTGGGGTCCGACATGCCGTTTCCGATTGGCGATCCGAAGCCGCGTGAAATCCTGGATGGCGTTCAGCTGACCCCGGAACAGCGCCTCCGTATCGAATCCGGTCTTGCTCTCGAACTGATGGGAGAAACCCGATGAAGATGGAACTCTCCGGCAGCGAAGAAATCGCCGCCAGCCGTCAGGACCTGTGGGATGCGCTGCAGGAGCCGGCGGTGCTGACGGAGTGCATTCCCGGCTGCAAGGAAATGACAGAAATCGCCCCGGACGATTACGAGGTCAAGATGCAGTTGAAGGTCGCGGCTGTCGGCGGGTCTTTCGATGGCAAGGTTCGCCTTTTCGACAAGGATGAACCGGAAAGCTGCCATATCACGGTATCCGGTGGCGGCACTTTGGGCACCGGCGACGGTACCGCGAAGTTCACGATCTCCGAACTGGAGCCCGGCAAGTCGCGGCTGGACTACGAAGGTGAAGGCGAGATTGGCGGCCTCGTGGCCGGAGTGGGGCAACGAGTCCTGAAATCTGTCGCCAAGCACCTGACAAAACAATTCTTCACTGCGCTCAAAAAGCATTTCGGCGCTGAAAAAGCGGCCGGTTGAGCACGGCCGCAATCGAAGCCGAGAGGAGACGAGCGGTGGGAGAAACACACAGGATAACGACGCCGGAGGGCCACGGGCTGGCTGTTTCGCGCAGCGACGGCGACGGGCTGCCGGTATTGTTCCTCAATTCGTTTGCCGCCGATCACACCATGTGGGACGCAGTGCGGGCGCGGCTTGACCGGTTGACGGTCGCCTTTGATGCGCGCGGACACGGTGTTTCCGATATCCCTGCATCGCCGCTTACGGTCGAAGACCTCGCAGCGGATGCGCTGGCGGTGATGGACGCGGAAAACATCGAAAGCGCGGTGCTGTGCGGCCTCTCGCTTGGCGGCATGACCGCGATGCATCTCGCCGATCAGGCACCGGAACGCGTGGCCGGGCTGGTGCTTGCCAATACCGCCGTCAATTTCCCTCCTGCCGATATGTGGCGCGAGCGTGCGCTTGCGGCCCGCGAGGGGAGGTACGCCGATCTCGTTTCGCCGACGCTCGAGCGCTGGCTCACCAAGGGATGGCGCGATTCGAATCCGCAGGAGACCGCGCGCGTGCGCGCCATGCTGGAAGCAATGCCGCCCGAGGGCTATGCGGCGGCATGTCATGCACTGGAGAGCGGGGACACGACGGCGGCCCTTTCGGCCTGGGCTGGTCCCACGCTTGTCATTGCCGGAGCACATGACCAATCCGCCCCCGTCTCCCGGTCGGAAGCGATGGTGACGCTGGCGTCAGGCGCGGATATGGTGGTCCTCGATGCGGCGCATGTTTCCGCCATCGAGGCATCCGACGCCTTCGCGGCTGCGCTGGAAACCTTCGTCGCAAAATGCGAGGCGCAAAAAGGCTGACCCGCGCGCCGTTACTGTGAGATCTCCGGGGCAGCGCGGCTGATCCCGGAAGGTCCCGCGCGGCGACCTAACCGCCATGATACGCGCGCCACAGCAGCGCGAGGGCGGTCCAGCCCAAAACCCCAAGCACCAGATTGTCGAAGAGCTTGATCGGAATTCGGCGCGCCAGGACATTGCCGACCCAAAGGCCGAAGGCAACCGCAGGCAGCGCGAGAAGCCCGGTCGTGAGAATGCCGCCCGAATAAAGTCCCGTCATGCCGAGCACCGGAACCTGTACGGCGGTGAAAACGAAAAACATGGCACCGGTTGAAAAGATAAATTCCGGCCGCGTCGGTCGCTGTGCGTGGAAATAGGTGATTCCAATCGGGCCCGAGATGCCGGTGAACCCGTGCAAGAGGCCTGCGGCGAACCCGACCGGAGCGGCGAGGCGTCGCGCGACCTGTGATTGCAGCGTCAGCGTCGGCGCCATGAGCCGCATCGCGATATAGATGGCCAGGATGGCCGCGAGCCCGACCTCGAGCAGGACTTCGGGAACGCTGATGAGAAGAGACGTGCCCAGTGCCGTTCCGATCCCGCCCGCGACAATGAACGGCAGGAGAATTTTTCGATCGGGCATGGCGCGGCGAAACTGCCAGATTTGAACCAGATTGGCCGCGGCCACGGGCAACGCGACGATGGCCAGCGCCTTTGGCAAGCCCACGAGAAGCGCGAGGCCGGGGATGGCGATCATCGGCAGGCCTATGCCGAGAATTCCCTTCACCGCAGCCCCGATCGCCAGCAGAACGAAGCCCGCGATGGCGATGCCGACGCTCATTGTGCATCATTCCGGGATAGGACAATCTGATTTATCCACGCAGGTGATGTGGCACGTGCGAACAGCGCAGGCTTTGAAATAGTTGGATAAATCGGAATTCGATTCAATTGACCTTCGCATGTGCAGCATGATTGTATCATTTTTGTGATCCAATTTCTGGAATGAACTATAATTAATTTGACAATTTGCGCAATCGGACTGTAACGTTTCTCATCATCACGCGCGACGGGTCGCTTTCATGGCCTTCGAATGCGTGGCAAAGGGAGGAAGATATGAAAAGCATTCAACACCTGATGTCCGCCACCGCAATCGCGGCGAGCCTTGCAATTTGTGGCCCGGCAGCGGCTCAGGACGCGCTCACCGATGTCTCCATCGTGGTGTTCGGGCCGCCGTCGCTGGGGGCCTTCCTGCCGCCGATCATCGAAAGCCAGAATTTCGATGAAGCGCATGGTCTTTCGATCACTTTCGAGCAGCGCACGCCCGACGCCTATGCCGCGCAGTTCAACTCTGGCGAGTTCAAGGTCGGCGGTTCGGCCGCCCTGTTGACCGTGGGCCTGGCCGAAGCGCGCGGTGTCGAGGCGACTTACCTCTTCAACCTCTTCGATTACTGGGGCGCCGTGGTGACCACGCGTGACGATGTCCAGTCTCTCGGGGATCTGGCCGGCAAGGATCTGGCCGCTGCGACAGGAACCACCAACTACCAGATGTTCAGGTGGCTTGCCGCTCAGCAGGGCGTCGATCTCTCTTCCGTGACTGCAGTCAACACCGCGCCTCCCGGCCTCGTCGGTTATGCGATGGCGGACCGTGCCGCTGCCGTCCAGCTGTGGGAACCGGCTTTCACGTCGCTGTCTGCACAGAATGACGCCATCCGGTCGATCGACCTGAACATCAAGGGTGCCTGGTCCGAGTTCGCCGGCTCCGAAAAGATCCCGTATCTCGGCGTCGCCGCGCATCGCGATTGGGTTGCTGAGAACCCGGAAGCCGTCGAGGCGCTCTACGCCGCCTATTCGGATGCCGCCAAATTCGTCATGGAAAACCCCGAGGAGGCTGCGGCCATCATCGCGGGTGACGGGACGGACGACGTTCGCAAGAACTACACCACGCTGATCAAACAGAATGACCGGCTCGGGCTCAATGTCGCGATGGCTGCGGACATGCAGGAAGAAATCCGCAGCGTGTACAAGGTTGGCGTTGAACTGGATTACCTGCCCGCGATGCCGACAGACGCCACGATCTACGGAGCATCCGGCGAATGAGTGACATTGCTTCCGATCGGCAATCCTATGCCGATTCGGTATTCGATACCGTGCGGTGGGCCTTCTGGCTCGCCGCACCCTTTGTTCTGATTGCCGCTGCGTGGCAAGTCGCCTCGCTGTTTTTCCCGCCCTTCCTGTTTCCCTCGCTGATCGACGTTTTTGCGAGGGTGTGGGATATCCTGACGACCTGGTCCCAGTTTTCGTCGGTTCTGGCGACCGCGATGCGTATCCTCGGCGGCCTAGCGGGCGCTTTCCTGCTCGGGGCGGTTCTCGGTGTCGCTATCACGAACTCCCGAATGGCCGATCGGCTTTTGACGCCGACGCTGACCTTTTTCCAGGGTATCCCGGCGCTCTCATGGGTCGTTTTCGCGATTATCTGGTTTCACGGGGTCGAATTCCGCATCATTTTCATCATGGTGATGACGACGCTGCCGGCTTTCACGTTTCAGGTCGTTGGCGCGCTGCGCGGAATGGACAAGGACCTTCTGGAAATGGTCATGAGCTTCCGTCCGTCGCGCTGGAAATTTTTCACCGCGATGGTGCTGCCGGCCGTGCTTCCGGAAGTCATCACGGCATGGAAGGTCAATCTGGGCAACGCGTCACGCGTCGTTGTCGTCGCCGAACTCGTCGGGTCTTCCGGCGGCGTTGGCTATCAACTGCTGCAGCAACAGCAACTTTTCGACATGGCCGGCGCCCTGGCCTGGACGTTGCAATTGGTCTTTTTCGTGCTTCTGTTCCAGTGGATCCTGTCGCAGTTCGAGCAGTTCGCTTTCCGCTATCGTTCAAAATCCGAACGTAGCTAAGGGGCCGGTTTCATGAATTTGGCGAAGGTAGACAATATGTTATCCCTCGACGACATGCGTTTCAGCGCGCCTGAGGGTGCGGAAGTTGAGATCGCGTTCCAGAATGTGACGAAGCGCTTCGGCGATCTGGTTGCGGTAGACGATCTCTCGCTCGATATCCATAAGGGCGCGCTCGTCGCCCTGCTCGGCAAGACCGGTTGCGGCAAGTCGACCATGTTCAACATGATCTCCGGGCTGATGGCTCCCACCGATGGCCGGGTCGAGGTCATGGGGCACTCCCCATTCCGCGAATTCGACTGGTATCGCGGGAAGATGGCGATCGTCTTCCAGTCCGACAGGCTGCTTCCGTGGCGAAGTGCCGTGAAGAATGTGGAACTCGGGCTTGAGACGCTGGGGCTATCGGCCGCCGAGCGTACGGAACGTGCGCTCTACTGGCTGAATGCGCTTGGCCTCAAGGGACACGAAAACGACTATCCGCATGCCCTCTCCGGCGGCATGCGCCAACGCGTTTCCATCAGCAGGGCCTTCGCGACCGATGCGCCGCTCCTGTTGTGCGACGAGCCATTTTCGGCGCTCGACGAAATCACGTCGAGACGCCTTCGCACCGAGTTCGCGCGCCTCGTCCGCGAAAACAACAAGACCGCAGTCTTCATTACCCACTCGATCGACGAAGCTTTCGATATCGGTGACCGGATCGTCGTGCTGAAACGTCCAGCCGAGATCGCGCTCGATCTCAGGATGTCTGCGGACGTCAGTGACGTGGATCGCGAAAGGATTCGCGACACGATACACGACACGCTGGACGCCTGACCCATCGGCAGGATTGACGGCGTGGCAGCGGTTCACCTGGTGATGTGGATGGCGACAAGATATTGCTGTGAGTTCCCGCTGTCTGAAGTCGATAAATTAAAGGCTTGGATACCTTTTCCCGTCACGATTGCATTGACCAGAAACTACGGGATTTCGACGTGAACAGCGCCATTCATGAAGAGCAGGTCTTCGACCTTGCTCCTGTCGCCATGTGGATCGAGGATTTCAGCGGCGTTAAGGCCTTCTTCGATAAATGGCGCGCTGAAGGCGTGCAGGATCTTCGTGCCTATCTGAAGGAAGATCTCTCCCGCGTCGCCGACTGTTCCAGCGCAATCCGCGTGCTGCAGGTCAACCGCCGGACACTCGAACTCTTCGAGGCGAGGGACCAGGACCATCTGGTCTCCAATCTCGACTCGGTGTTCCGGGATGACATGCTGACCACGCATATCGAGGAACTGGCACAGCTTTGGGATGGCGCGCGCGAGTTTTCCAGCAACGCCGTCAACTACACCCTCTCCGGGCGTCGTCTCGATATCCAGCTGCGCGGCTCCGTTCTGCCCGGCCACGAGGAGACGATGGACCGGCTCCTGCTGACCACCGAAGACGTGACGGCGCGCGAGGAAGCGCGTCGCCGCGCGGAAGAACAGCGCCGATACGCGGAAGGGATTTTCGAACATTCCCCGGTTTCGCTCTGGGTCGAGGATTTCAGCGCGATCAAGACGCTCCTGGAAGAAATCCGGGAACGCGGGATCACCGATTTCCGTGTCTTTACGGATGTACACCCGGAGTTCGTGCGCCAATGCATGAGCGAGGTCCGGGTCATCGGGGTCAACAATGCCACGCTCGAACTTTTCCGCGCGCCCGATCGCAAGACGCTGCTTCAGCGGCAGCAAGAGATTTTCGGCGACAACACGGAGCAACATTTCCGCGAGCAACTGATCGAGTTGTGGAACGGCAACCTGCTGCACGGCAGGGAGGTGGTGAACTACGCTCTGGACGGGACGGAGCGCCACGTCCTGCTGCAGTTTTCCGTATTTCCCGGTCACGAAGACGACTGGTCCCTCGTCCAGGTGTCGCTGACCGACATCACGGCCCGCAAGAAGGCGGAAGCCTATCTGGAATATCTCGGCAAGCACGACGTCCTGACGAAACTGCACAATCGCGCTTTCTATACGGATGAACTGAACAGGCTCGAGAGAAAGCCGCTGCGTCCGGTTGCGGCGATCCTGATCGACTTGAACGGGCTGAAGGAAACCAATGACAGCCTCGGTCACGAGGCCGGCGACAACATGTTGCGCAGGCTTGGCGAGGTGTTGAACGAAGCGGTTTCGCAACCAAATTGCGCTGCCCGGATCGGCGGCGACGAATTTGCGATTCTCATGCCCGGAAGCGGCTGGCTGGAAGTTGCGGTGATGGTGGAAAACATCCAGAAGCTCCGCAAGATCAACAACCAGTTCTATTCCGACGCGCCGCTGGAAATCGCACTGGGCGCCGCTGTCAGCGAAGCCGGCGAAAACATGGAATCGGTCATCCGGCGTGCGGATTCACTGATGTATGCGGAGAAGCGGGAATACTATTCCGCCAAGCGGAAAGAAGCAGCCCGCAACGTCAACGCGGCCTGAAACGGAAGCGCGCCAGGGAACCCGGGCCACCCGGTGACTGCGCTATCGGGCAAATTCGGACCTTAAACGGTGTCGCGTAATGTAGCCGATTGTTCTGTTACAAAAAATACAATTCCAAGCATTCACTTGTTGCATTTCAGCCGGTATTGGAAGTCGCACGCTGCGGGGCTATCGGGTCGATGGCCTGTTGCATCAACGTCCAGGGAGGACCCGAATGGCTGACGCCTTTATCTGCGATTATGTCCGCACACCGATCGGCCGCTTCGGTGGCGTTTTGTCTTCGGTTCGCACCGACGATCTTGGCGCGGTGCCCATCCGGTCGCTGATGGAGCGCAACACGGGCGTCGATTGGGAGGCCGTCGAGGATGTCTATTACGGCTGCGCCAATCAGGCGGGCGAGGACAACCGCAACGTCGCACGCATGTGTTCCCTGCTTGCCGGCCTGCCGGTCGCGGTGCCGGGGACCAGCGTCAACCGGTTGTGCGGGTCGGGCATGGACGCCGTCATCATGGCCGCGCGGGCGATCCGGGCCGGCGAGATGGACCTAGCCATCGCCGGTGGCGTGGAAAGCATGAGCCGCGCACCCTTCGTCATGCCGAAGGCCGACGCCGCATTTTCGCGTCATGCCGAGATCCACGACACGACGATCGGCTGGCGCTTCGTCAACCCTGTCATGAAGAAGCAATACGGCGTCGATTCCATGCCGGAGACTGGTGAGAACGTCGCCGAGGAATTCAGCGTGTCACGCGAGGATCAGGATGCCTTCGCCCTGCGATCGCAGGCCAAGGCCGCCGCCGCGCAGAAGAATGGCCGCCTTGCCATGGAGATCGTCCCGGTCGAAATTCCCCAGCGCAAGGGCGATCCGGTTCTTGTCGATCGCGACGAACATCCGCGCGAAACATCCATGGAAGCGCTGGCCAGGCTGCGCACACCTTTTCGCGACAACGGCACCGTGACCGCCGGCAATGCATCGGGCGTCAACGACGGTGCGGCGGCTATGATCATCGCCTCCGAGGCTGCAGCGAAAAAGCATGGGCTGACGCCGATCGCGCGCATTGTCGGCGGCGCGACGGCCGGCGTTCCGCCGCGTATCATGGGTATCGGCCCTGCGCCTGCGACGCGGAAACTGTGCGCCCGGCTGGGCCTGACGCCGCAGGACTTCGATATCATCGAACTGAACGAGGCCTTTGCCAGCCAGGGCATCGCGGTCCTGCGCGAACTTGGCATCGCCACAGACGCCGAACACGTCAACCCGAATGGCGGCGCGATCGCGCTTGGCCACCCGCTCGGCATGTCCGGCGCGCGAATAACCGGCACGGCGGCGATCGAGATGCGCGAACGCGGCGCAAAGCGCGCGCTGGCGACGATGTGCGTGGGCGTGGGGCAGGGCATCGCCGTCGCGCTGGAGGCGATCTAGGCAGTCCGGTCCGGCGCCTAGAATTCCACTTCGAGTTCGACGATCTCGTCCGGTTCGGCCAGGGCGCCGTCTTCCCATTCCTTCATCAGCGGCCAGTCGAAGATGGTCTCGCAATAAGCGTCCAGCGGTGGCTCGAGGTCCACCGCATAGGTCCGGAACCGCGTGCAGACCGGCGCGTACATCGCGTCGGCGACGGTCGGGTTCACGCCGAACAGGAACGGTCCGCCAAATGTCGTCAGGCATTCGCGCCAGATCGCCTTGATGCGCTCCACGTCGGGCCGCGCGCCGGAGAATATCTTGAAGGACTTGTGCCGCGCCTTGAGGTTCATCGGCAGGGCGGATCGCAGATTTGCGAAGCCCGAATGCATCTCGCCGGATATGGCCCGGCAATGCGCCCGCGCCACCATGTCGGACGGCCAGAGGCCCGCCTTGGGGCGAATTTCGGCGAGATATTCTGCGATCGCCAGCGTATCCCACACGGTCACGCCTTCATTTTTCAGCCGCGGCACCAGCACCGAAGGCGAAAGCAGCAGCAGCTCCTGGCGCATTTCCGGACTGTCGAGGTCTGCATGTTCCTCCTCGAAGTCGAGGCCGGCCATCTTGCACAGCAACCAGCCGCGCAAAGACCATGAGGAATAATTCTTGGAGGATATGGTGAGGACGGTTCCGCTCATCGATTATCCGTAAGCCTTTGTGACAATTCCGTGCTGGCATAATCTTCTCGCATCGCACACGAATTTGCACTAGCTTTTTTGCAGCGCACATAATCGGCGAGGACCGGAAGCCGCGAATGCTGTACCAGACCTATCAGTTGCAGGATGATTTCCTCACTCCGATACGCGATTTCGCGAACTTCATGACAGGCGGGCTCTATCGCCACATACCGGCGCCGCCGGGCTCGCCCATACGCGGGTTCGCTGCGGCCTGGGAACTGATCTCGCGCTACCGGTTGACCCATGAGCGCCCGGAATTCGGCATAACGAGCGTTCGTGTCGGCAACAGGGACGTGCCGGTGACCGAGGAGGTCGCGCTGGACCTTCCTTTCGGCAAGCTGCTGAAATTCTCCAAGGACGTCGATACCCGCCAGCCGCGCGTGCTTGTCGTCGCACCCTTGTCCGGCCATTTCGCAACGCTTCTGCGCGGCACGGTGAAGACGCTTCTCCAGGATCACGAAGTCTATATCACCGACTGGACGAATGCCCGCGACGTGCCGCTGGATGCCGGGGATTTCGGTGTCGAGGACTATGTGGACTATCTCATCCGCTTTCTGGAGGAGATCGGTCCCGGCGCGCACATCCTCGCCGTCTGTCAGCCCTGCGTTCAGGCGCTCGTAGCCGTCGCGGTGATGTCGGAGGAGAAGAACCCGGCAACGCCGCATTCGATGACATTGATGGCAGGCCCGATCGATCCGCGCGAAAGCCCCACCGAGGTCAACGAATTCGCGGTTTCGAAGTCGCTCGACTGGTTCGAAACCTCGGTCATTTCGCGGGTCCCCGCGCGGTTTGCGGGTGGTGGCCGGGGAGTCTATCCGGGTTTTCTCCAACTCTCCGCGTTCGTGGCGATGAATATCGACCGGCACTCCTCCGCGCATCGCAAGCTGTACGATCACCTTGCGGCGGGTGAAACGGAGGAAGCCGAGAAGATAAAGACGTTCTACGACGAGTATTTTGCCGTCCTCGACATGACCGAGGAGTTCTATATCGAAACGATCGACCGGATTTTTCACAAGGCCGAACTCGCCACCGGCGACTTCACCTATCGCGGGAAAAAGGTCGATCCCGGCGCGATCCGCCACACCGCGCTGCTGACGGTCGAGGGCGGACGAGACGACATCTGCGCGCTTGGCCAGACATCCGCCGCCCATGATCTGTGCAACACGTTGCGGCCGCATCTCAAGCGCCATCACCTGCAGGCCAATGTCGGCCATTACGGGGTCTTCAACGGAAAGCGTTGGGAGCGCGAAATCTATCCTGTCGTGCGCAACATGATCCTGGCCACCGACTGACGAACGCGTCGATCGGGACCGCTGCCATTCTCCCGCCACACCGTAGCGTGATAGCGCGTGATCAATGCCACATGGCTTTTCGCGTGATTTGCTTTAACTATCGGAATCAACGCATTCCCGCACACTGAGGATCAGCTCCGTGTTCCAATCCTTTTTCCCGAAGCCGAAACTGTTCTTCCTGTCGGTCATTCTCTGGACCGCCGTCGCCATGACGCTCTGGTATGCAGGGGCGCATAACTGGGGGCAGTATCTCGGCCTCGGCGTGGCCTCCCCGGAAGACGAGACCATTGTCGGCATCCAGTACTTCTGGTCGCCATCCTTCCTCTGGCTTTACCTCTATTACGTAATCGCGGTCGTGATCTTCGCCGCCTTCTGGTTCAAGTGGTCGCCGCATCCCTGGCAATGGTGGTCGATTATCGGTTCGTCGGTGATCCTGTTCACCACCTATTTCGGCGTCCAGATATCGGTTGCCCTGAACAACTGGCGCCGGCCGTTCTTCGACCTCGTGCAAAACGCCTTCGAGGACGATTCGACGGTCACGGCGGTTCAGCTTTACGATCTGATCGGGGTTTTCGCGGCGATCGCCTTCATGGCGATTTTCGTATTCGTCGCGACCCGCTTCCTCGTCAGCCACTGGATCTTCCGATGGCGCACCGCGATGAACGACTATTACATGGCCCGCTGGAAACAGCTGCGCCACATCGAGGGCGCCTCGCAGCGCGTGCAGGAAGACACGATGCGGTTTGCCGGCATCATGGAGGGGCTCGGCGTGTCGATGATCGATTCCGTCATGACACTGATCGCGTTCCTTCCGCTGCTCTGGTCCTTGTCCAGCTACATCACGGAATTGCCGATTGTCGGTGACATTCCGGCACCGCTCTTCATCGCTGTGATCTTCTGGTCGACCTTTGGCACGGTGCTGCTTGCCGCGGTCGGCATCAAGCTGCCGGGGCTGGAGTTTCGCAACCAGCGCGTCGAGGCGGCCTACCGCAAGGAACTCGTCTACGGCGAGGACGATTTCGATCGCGCGCAGCCAATGACGGTCAGCGAACTGTTCGGCCACGTCCGCCGGAACTATTTCCGGCTCTATTTCCACTACATGTATTTCAACGTGTTCCGCTCGCTCTATCTGCAGGCCGACAACATTTTCGCCTATTTCCTGCTGATCCCCACCATCGTCGCAGCGGGCACGGTCGGCTTCACGTTCGGCATCATGCAGCAGGTCCTGACCGCATTCAATCAGGTCTCGAACTCGTTCCAGTATCTCGTCAATTCCTGGACGACGATCGTCGAACTTCTGTCGATCTACAAACGCCTGAAAGCCTTCGAGGCGGCCATCACCGGCGAGGATCTGCCGGACATCGACAAGGAATGGCTGAAGATGCATGGCGCGCCGGACGGCGACGGTACGGAGACCATGGGATCAGGCGTCTGATCCCACGCTCTTTCCGGTCGACGGGGCCGATCCCTCAACGGGGTCGGTCTTGGCATGGGATTCCATTTCCGAGTCGATCTCCGCGCCGAGCAGAATGACGAAAGCCGAAAGCCAGAGCCACATCAGCAGGATCACCACCCCGCCCAGAGACCCGAAGGTTTCGTTGTAGCTGGCGAAATTGCGCACATAGACGGAAAACATCACCGACGCGCCGAGCCACAGAAGACAGGCGATGGCGGCGCCGGGCGTGATCCAGCGCCAGCGCGTCTTCGGACGGTTCGGCCCGAAGCGATAGATCAGCGACAGTCCAAGGACCGCGAATGCCAGCAGGATCGGCCAGGGAAGGAACGAGACGAATGTCTCGGTCCCGCGCGCCAGCGGAAGCACCGCGAAGATCGCCGGCAGGACAATCGTGGCTGCAATGGCGACGAGAAAGCCGACGATCAGGAAAAGCGTCATGACAAATGTCAGCCAATACTGGCTGATGATGTTGCGGCGCTCCTTCACGTCGAAAGCGACGTTCAGCCCCGCGATAATGCTGCGAATGCCCTTGGACGACGAGTAGATCGCGATCAGCACACCAGCCAGCGCGGCAAGTCCCAGACCGCCTTCGCGCGATCCGGCGACCTCAGTCGCCTGTCCGACGATGATTGCGGCCGCCTGCTGGGGCAGCAACTGCCCGAAGCTCTCGAGTTGGTGAACGATCGTCGATGGCTCGGCCACCAGCCCGGCGATCGCCATACAGGCGGTGATGCCGGGAAAAACCGCAAGCAAGCCGTAAAAAGCGATGCCGGCCGCTATCAGGCTGATATTGTCTTCTCCGACCTTCTGGAACACGCTGGTTCCTATATCGAACCAGCCGCGTGGGGGGATTTCGAGAGGCGAATTGGCGCCATGACCGCGTCCATGCATGAGAGGAGAATTCGCGCGCGCGCGTTCGGTTCCCTCTTTCTATGTCGCGCACTTCACGCAATGCGTTGCCATCGGGTCGATGGCGAGCCGGCCGTCGGGGATTTCGTTGCCGCATTCCTCGCAATAGCCGTAGTCGCCGGAAGCAATGCGTCGTTCCGCCATCTCGATACGGATCATGTCGCGCTTGCGGGCGCGCTCCGCCGCTTCGGCCATGGCCTGCTGTTGCATCGCATCCATGCGTGAAAGACGGCCGACGGCCACCTGATCAAGTTCCACGGGTTGGCGCGAGTCGGCGCTCAGGGCGGAATAAGCCTCGATTTCGGCTTGTTTTTCCGCCAGTCGTGTCTTTGCCTTTGCCAGATCGACTGCCATATGCACAGGCTATGCAAATCAAGTGCATGGAACAAGGGAGAGCAAATTCGTGATCTGGTTGATTGCAGGCATTGTCGTGTTTCTCGGCATTCACAGCGTGCGAATGGTCGCCCCCGGATATCGCGACCGGATGATCGCGCGATACGGCGAAAATGCCTGGAAGGGCATCTACTCGCTTGTCTCCCTGGCGGGCTTCGTCCTGCTCGTCTGGGGATATGCCCAGGCACGGCCCGATGCGGCGTTTCTATACGAGCCGCCCGTCTGGATACGGCACATCGTGATGCTGTTCATGCTTGTGGCCATGATCCTGCTCGTCGCGGCCTATCTGCCGACCGGACACATCAAGAAGCGGGTCAAGCATCCGATGATAACGGCCGTGAAGGTCTGGGCTTTCGCCCATCTGCTTGCCAATGGCGACGCGGCTTCGCTGATCCTGTTCCTGTCCTTCCTGGCGTGGGCGGTGTGGAACCGGATCGCGGTCAAGCGGCGTGGCGATCCGGTCTTCGGGACAGTATCGGCACGCTATGACATCATCGCGGTCGCGGTGGGCACGGTGCTCACGGTCTGGTTCATCATGCAGCTTCACGCCTACCTGTTCGGCGTTTCTCCGCTTTGAGGTCGTCACGGTCCGTTCCGACCCCTTTCTTTTACCGCCAAAACTTATAAAAGCGCACAGCACGACAAGAGACAGAAACGGCAGCATTCATGTCCGACGACAGTTTTATCCGCGAGGTGGAGGAAGAACTCCGCTCCGATCGCCTGAAGGGTTTCTGGGACCGCTTCGGCCCGATCCTCATTGGCGCAGCGATCCTGGTCGTGGTCGCGACGGCGGGATGGCGCGGCTATGAGTATTATGTCGACACCCAGGCCTCGGCCTCGGGCGACCGGTTCCTTGCAGCGCTCAATCTCGCAAATGACGGCAAATCCGACGAGGCGCTCGCCGCTCTCGAAGCGTTGGAAGGCGACGGGTTCGGCGCCTATCCGGTCCTTGCGCGCATGCGCGCAGCGACGGTCTTGCAGGAAAAGGGCGATTCAGCCGGTGCCGTCGCCGCGTTCGACGCCGTTGCCGCGGATAGCTCTGCGCCTGTTGCCGTACGCGACATCGCGAATATTCGCGCCGCGTTCATTCTCGTCGACAGTGGCACGGCTTCAGACGTGGCCCAACGGGCCGAAGCCCTGTCCTCCGATGACAATCCATTGCGCCACGCGGCCCGCGAGGCGCTTGGTCTGGCAGCCTGGAAGGAAGGACGTCTCGCCGATGCCAAGGTGCTGTTCCAGCAGATCGCGGATGATCCGGCAGCGCCGCGCAATGCGCAGCAGCGCGCGGCCATCATGCTCGACCTGATCACTGCCTCTGGCGAGGTCTCCGAAGGGTGAGCTTTACCGTCGCCATCGTGGGGCGGCCGAATGTCGGCAAATCGACGCTGTTCAACCGGCTCGTCGGGCGAAAGCTCGCGATCGTCGATGACACGCCTGGCGTTACGCGCGACCGCCGCCTCCATTCCGCCAAGCTGTATGATCTCGTCTTCGACGTGATCGACACGGCGGGGCTCGAGGTCGGGCATGCCGATACGCTTCAGGGGCGCATGCGCTCGCAGACGTTGCACGCCATCGATGACGCGGACGTGGCGCTCTTCATCATCGACGCGAAATCCGGCTTGACCCCGGACGACCGGACATTCGCCGAAATCCTGCGCAAGTCGGGGAAACCCGTCGTGCTGGTCGCCAACAAGGCGGAAGCGCGCGGAGCCGAGGCGGGCCTTTACGACGCGTTCGAACTCGGACTTGGGGAACCGGTCGGCATTTCCGCCGAGCACGGCCTTGGCCTCGCCGATTTGCGTGACGCCGTTGTTTCCGCTGTCGGCGAAGAACGCGCGCTGGCCGACGACGATGACGAGGAAGATATCCCCGAAGGCGGTCTTGTCGGCGAGGACGTGTCCGACGAGACCGATGAGGAAATCCCGTCCTACGACGCCACCAAGCCACTCAGGATCGCCATCGTCGGGCGGCCGAATGCGGGCAAGTCGACGCTGATCAACAAGCTGATCGGCCAGGACCGGCTGCTGACCGGCCCGGAGGCCGGGATCACCCGGGACTCCATTTCCGTCGACTGGGAATGGAAGGGCCGCAAGATCAAGCTCTTCGACACGGCCGGCCTGCGCCGCAAGGCCCGCGTTCAGGAAAAACTGGAAAAGCTGTCGGTCGGCGATGCGCTGCGTGCGATCCGCTTCGCCGAAGTGGTCGTCGTCGTGCTGGATTCGCAGATCCCCTTCGAAAAACAGGATCTCCAGATCGCCGATCTGATCATCCGCGAGGGCAGGGCGCCGGTCATCGCCTTCAACAAGTGGGACATGATCGAAAACCGCCAGGAAGCGCTTGCCGATCTCCGTGAGAAGACCGATCGGCTGCTGCCGCAGGTGCGCGGCATCCGTGCGGTCCCGATCTCCGGTCAGACGGGCGCCGGTCTCGACAAGCTGATGGCCGAGATCGCAAGCACCCACGAGGTCTGGAACCGACGCATCTCCACGGGCCGTCTCAACCGGTGGCTCGAGGGCGTGGTCGCGCACCACCCGCCGCCCGCCGTGGCGGGACGCCGGCTCAAGCTTCGTTACATCACGCAGGTCAAGATGCGCCCACCGGCATTCGTCCTGTCCTGCTCGAGGCCGGACGCCATGCCCGCCTCTTATCTGCGCTATCTGACCAACACGCTGCGGCAGGATTTCGAGCTGCCGGGCGTGCCGATCCGCATGATGACGCGCACCAGCGACAACCCGTTCGCGGGACGCGCTAAGAAGAAGCGCTGACCCCGAACACGGGTGATCTGTTCCGAATCCGGACGCCTTGTTCTGCCCATTAACCCGCTATCAAGGTTAATCCATCATTGTGATGACCAACCTCACGTAGGGTTGCGTCAGTCACGGAGTTTGTCAGTGGGTAGATCGACGTCTTTCGGCCTCCGCCGCCTCATGGCCCGGTTCTCGGTGCCGGTGGTTCTGGCGACCGCATTCTTTGTCTCCAATCCGACCACGATCGCCTATCAGGATATTTCTGGCCTGTTGGCGGGTAGCGACGGAAACGGCGAGCGCTGGCGTACATTCCTGGTCAAATCGGCGGCAGGGTCCATTCAGCAGGCTGAAGCCATGTTCGATGTCGATCCGACGGTCACGGGTTCCATCGCGTCATCCGGCATCGACATGCCCGGCATCGGCCGCGTTGTCATGACGCCGCTCAAGCCGGAGAAAGCCGCCACCCCCGACGAAGAGCGGATCAACCGCGCCGAAAAGACGGGACGCATCGTTACCGTCGCACCGAGCGCACCGCCCAGGGATTTCTCGGCGGGTTCCGTCCTGGAACGCCACAGCCGACTGTTCGGTCCTCCCACGGACGGGAGTAACCTGATGGCCTTCGCCAAGCCGAAGATCGGCGGCAAGGAAATCCAGATAGCGACAGCATTCCACAAGCGCGCCGATCCGGCGCGCGATTCGCAAGTGCCGGTGATGCTCGCCAGTCTGATTACCAACGACCAAGCCGATTCGCTCGCGACCGCCTATGCGCCGGCCAAGCCGGATTTCGCGCGTCAGTCGCCGTTTCAAAGCCTGCTGAAAGAGCCTGAGTCGGACAAGCTCGGACGCTTTATTCCGCCGGTGCCGCGCAGCGACCATCCCTGGGCGCGTACGCCGCTGCCCGCCGTCGTGTTTACCGCGAAGGAACAGAAATGCCTCGCCGAGGGCATCTACTTCGAGGCGCGCGGCGAGAAGCTGGAAGGGCAGGCCGCGGTGGCGCAGGTAATCCTCAACCGCGTGCGCAACCCCACTTTTCCCAACACCGTGTGCGGCGTCGTCTACCAGAATGTGACCTGGCGCAATCGTTGCCAGTTCTCGTTTGCCTGCGACGGCAAGAAGGAACGCATCAACTCGCCGAGCCACTGGAGAACGGCGAAGGACATCGCTATGGCCGTGTCCGCGGGCAAGATCTGGCTCGAGGACGTCGGATCTTCGACTCATTATCACGCGGTTTACGTGCGTCCGCGCTGGGCGCGTTCGATGCAGCGAAAGACACGTATCGGCCTGCATATCTTCTACCGCACCTATGGCGGCGGCTGGAGCTAAAACCGCTTCGCGCCGCGGGAGTCGGCGTCATATGGCGTCCATGGCCCGCAAAAGAGACTGCGACCATTTGCTATGATGGTCGTAAGTCTCTGAAAAAACACCATAAAAACACTGTTTTCGCATGTGCAAACGCGCCTTGACTAGCCAAGGTGGCGAAACTATGTTGCGCCCGACTTCACCGGGGTCTCCGTAATTCTGATGTTCAAACCCGACAAGGCCGATGGCACACGATAAGTCGCCAGACCTGCCGGGCGGAAACGCACAGGATAACGAGGACCGCGAAGCCGGCGAGGTTGGCGATCTCGAAACCCGCCGAAAGGCGTTGGATACGGCACTGGCCTCCAGGACAGCAGCCGATGCCAAGGGTAGAAGGGATAGCAGGACGAGCGGCGGATCCGGTTACGCCAACGCTCTCAGGTTGTCGAGCGAGTTCATCGCCGGCATTCTGGTCGGAGCGGGCATCGGATACCTGATCGATCGTCTGGCCGGAACGGCGCCATGGGGCATGATCGTGTTTCTGCTCCTCGGTTTCGTCGCCGGCGTATTGAACGTACTGAGGTCTGCCGGTCTTGTGGCAGATCCAGAGCAAAGCACACGGTCCGGCGACAAACCGGGCTCGAATCAGGAATAGCCGCGCGACGCGCGACAACCGAGGGGTATTCGGTGGCAAACGATCCGATCCACCAGTTTCAGATCTCGAAGATCATTCCGATCGAAAACGTCGGCGGTCTCGATCTGTCCTTTACCAACGTGTCGCTGTTCATGGTCGTCACGGTCGCCGTGACCTCGGCGTTCCTCTATCTGACCACCGCCAATCGCGGTCTCGTGCCGGGCCGGCTGCAGTCGATGTCCGAGATGGCCTACGAGTTCGTGGCCTCGATGCTACGAGACGCGGCGGGCACGCAGGGAATGCGCTTTTTCCCACTCGTTTTCTCGCTCTTCATGTTCGTGCTGATCGCCAACCTGTTCGGCATGTTCCCCTATTTCTTCACCGTGACGTCCTCGATCATCGTGACCTTCGCGCTGGCGATGCTCGTGATCGGTACGGTCGTCGTCTACGGCTTCATGAAGCACGGCCTCAAGTTTCTCGGCCTGTTCGTGCCGGAAGGCGTTCCGGGGCTCCTCGTGCCGCTGGTCGTGATGATCGAGATCATCTCCTTCCTGTCGCGCCCGATCAGCCTTTCGGTCCGTCTGTTTGCCAACATGCTTGCCGGTCACATCACGCTGAAGGTCTTCGCGGGCTTCGTGACCTCGCTGACCGCCATGGGCGCGCTCGGCATTGGCGGGGCGATCCTGCCGCTGGCAATGACGGTCGCGCTTACCGGCCTGGAATTCCTCGTGGCATTCCTGCAGGCCTATGTCTTCGCAGTGCTCACCTGCATGTATCTCAACGACGCATTGCACCCGAGCCACTGACCAGTTAACCGGCGGCGCGCCGCCAAGTTCATCCGCAATTTCTCATCCAAAGGAGTTCATCATGGAAGCGGAAGCAGCAAAGTTCATCGGTGCAGGTATTGCATGCCTCGGCATGGGCGGAGCCGGTATCGGCCTCGGCACCATCTTCGGCAACTACCTCTCCGGCGCTCTGCGCAACCCGTCGGCTGCCGACGGCCAGTTCGGCCGCCTGATCTTCGGCTTCGCCGTGACGGAAGCTCTGGGCATCTTCTCCCTGCTCGTCGCGCTCCTGCTGCTCTTCGCAGTCTGATCGCAGCGCGCAATGACACCGGCCGGGTCTCCCGGCCGGATCGCTCCAGGATAAAGCGCGGCACTGCCGCGCCAATCTCCGTTAAGGGACGCCCATGTTTGTAACCCAGGCAATAGCCCAGGAAGCCGCCCACGGGGCTGCGGAAGTGGCGCACGGCGCCGCTGAAAGTCACGGTGGAGGCTTCCCGCCTTTCGACTCGTCGACTTTCGCATCGCAGCTCTTCTGGCTCGCGCTGACCTTCGGCTTCCTCTACTGGTTCATGTCCAAGGTCATCGTTCCGCGTATTGGCGGCATTCTCGAGATGCGCCAGGACCGGATCGCGCAGGATCTCGACAAGGCGCACGAGCTCAAGGCCGAGGCCGATGCTGCAATTGCCGCCTACGAGCAGGAGCTCGCCGAAGCCAAGGCATCGGCCAACGAGATCGGCAACAAGGCCCGTGACACCGCCAAATCCGCGGCGGAAGCGGAGCGCCAGAAGGTCGAAAAGAAACTGGCCGAGCAGCTTTCCGAAGCCGAGGCACGTATCGCCCAGATCCGGGACAAGGCCATGGCCGATGTCGGCTCGATCGCCGGCGAAACCACGGAAGCCATCGTTTCACAGCTGATCGGCGGCTCTGTGACCAAGGCCGAGATCGACAAGGCGCTGAAAGCGTCGGAAGGCTAAGGAAGGCACCATGGCAGACGCAACATTCTGGGCGCTGATCGCTCTCGTCATCTTCCTCGGTATCGTCATCTACATGAAGGTGCCGGGCACGATCGCCACTGCCCTCGACAATCGTGCGGAAAAGATCCGCAACGAACTGGAAGAAGCCCGCAAGCTGCGCGAAGAAGCGCAGGCCCTGCTGGCCGAATACCAGAAGAAGCGCAAGGAAGCCGAGAAGGAAGCCTCCGACATCGTCGATGCGGCCAAGCGCGAGGCTGAGATGATCACCGCCGAGGCGAAGCAGAAGACGGACGAATATGTGACCCGTCGTACCGCAATGGCCGAGCAGAAGATCGCCCAGGCGGAAGCCGATGCCATGGACGAAGTCCGCGGCTCTGCTGTCGACATGGCGCTGGCCGCCGCGACGCAGATCCTTGGCGAGAAGGTTTCCGGCAAGGCAGCGACCGATCTGTTCAAGCAGTCCCTCGACGAGGTCAAGACGCGGATGAACTGACGCGCCGGAGCTTCTCCAGCAAATCGATCAGGCCGGGCGCAAAGCCCGGCCTTTTTTATGCGTTGTGCCTGAGCGGTGCGAAGGTGAAGCGGTGGACACGGGCCACGCCGCCATGCGCGGCGATCTGGTCGCGATGTGCCTTCGAGGCATAGCCCATATGCCGTTCCAGCCCGTATTGCGGATGGTATGCGCCGAGCCGCACCATCATGCGGTCGCGCGTTACCTTGGCGATGATCGAGGCGGCGGCGATGGACAGCGACCGCCCGTCGCCCTTGATCACGGCGCGCGGCGGGGCGCGAAACGTCAGGCCGGGTGGAATGTCACGCCCGTCGAACAGCGCGCTGTCGGCCGTGAGCGCCAGGCTCGTGACCGCGGTGTGCATCGCGGCGAGGCTCGCCTGCAGGATATTGCTCGCATCGATCGAACTTGAACAGCGGCTAGATACGCTGACCGCAAGGGCCTTCTGCATGATTTCGTCATGCAGGCGGTCCCGGTCGCGTGCCGTTAGTTTCTTGGAGTCGTTCAGCCCGTCCGGTACGTCCTCCGGGTCGAGGATGACGGCCGCCGCGACGACCGGCCCCGCCAACGGGCCTCGTCCGGCTTCGTCCGCGCCGGCCACATGTCGGTGGCCATCGTTCCAGTAGCCTGTCTCGATTCGGAAATCCGGCACCGGCGGCAGTTCGATGCCATCGAGCGGAAGCAGGAGAGAACCGGGAGGCGTGTTCGTGGTGGTCATGGTGCGGCGACACATACCACGAAACTCTGTCACGCTCTCCCGATTCCCTTTGCCTTGACCCCGTTGTGCACTGGATCCGGGCGGGGTGGATCAGGCAGGCATCGGTTCGGGGTCACACTGTCGGGCGGGCCGGGGGATGGAGAGGGGACGTCGGCCCGACCGACAGATTACAGGAGACTGAGTTGCTCACTCTCCGGTTTCGGTGGTTCGAACAGGTCGGTGCGCAATTTCAGGCGGGTGGCGTTCAGCCCGAGACGCTTGCTCGCCAGTTCGAAGCGGCGGGCGATCTGCCAGGCATAGGGGCCGGTCCCGCGCATGCGCTTTCCCCACTCGGCGTCGTAATCCTTGCCGCCGCGCATCGAGCGAATCAGCGACAGGACGTGCCGGTAGCGTTCCGGGTAATGGCGCAGAAGCCATTCCTTGAAGACGGGCGCCACTTCCAGCGGCAGGCGCAAAAGCACGTAGCCAGCCTCGCGTGCGCCCATGCCGGCGACGGCATCGAGGATCTTCTCGATCTCATGGTCGTTGAGCCCCGGGATGATCGGCGCAACCATCGCCGATGTGGGAATGCCCTGATCCGTGAGAATGCGGATCGCCTCTAGCCGCTTCGACGGTGTCGAAGCCCGCGGTTCCATCGTGCGCGCCAGCCTTCGATCCATGGTGGTCACCGATAGCGCCACCTTGGCGAGGCCCTTTTCGGCCATACGCGCCAGTATGTCCGCGTCGCGGGTGACCAGATGCGACTTGGTGACGAGGCCGACGGGGTGATTGTGCCGCTCGAGGACCTCGAGAATGGAGCGCATGAGCATCCAGTCGCGCTCGATCGGCTGATAGGGATCGGTGTTGGTGCCGATGGCGATCGACTTCACCTTGTAGCCCGGCTTCGTGATCTCCTTTTCCAGGAGCTTCGCCGCGTCCGGTTTGGCGAACAGTTTCGCCTCGAAATCGATGCCCGCCGACAACCCCATATAGGCATGGGTCGGCCGTGCGAAGCAGTAGACGCAGCCATGCTCGCAACCGCGATAGGGATTGATCGACCTGTCGAAGGAAATGTCCGGCGAGGTGTTGCGCGTGATGATCGTGCGCGCATGCTCGGTCTGCACCTCCGTCTTGAAGGGCGGCAAATCCTCGAAGCTGTTCCAGCCATCGTCGAAGACGTTTCGGGAAAGCGGCTCGAACCGTCCCGACGGATTGACCGCGCTCGCACGGCCGCGCGTCCGGTGCTCGTGTTCGCGCAATCCGGACCGCGCGATCAACCGATTCGCGTTGTCGGTGCCCTGTTCGGCCGAACCCGAAAATGCCGTCCTGTCTGCTGCTGCAATCACGTCCATCTCATGTCTCCCGGAGGGTCATGGAATCGCTTCGTTCGATGACTTTATTCCTATTCGCAAAAAGAGAACAATACAAGAACAAAATTCGGATCGCTTGCATTCCGGGCGCGACAGGCTCTAAGCAAGCGGCATTGGGGGAACGATGGTCACAATCCTTTTTTTCACGCACAATCAGGCACATCTGTTGGCGCATTCGCTGGCGCCATTGGTGCATGACGCGATCGAGGGGCACATCTCGGAAGTGATCGTTGTCGATGCCGCATCGACCGATTCGACGGCATCCATCGCGGATGCCGCCGGGTGCAACGCGGTCGAGGCGGGGACGCCTCTGCGTGACATCGTATCCGGCGCCCGCGGCGACTGGCTGATCGTGATCGAGCCGGGCGCGCGGCTCGCGGATGGATGGAACGGAGCCGTGATGGATCACATCATGCGACCCGATGCTTCCGCCGCATGCTTTACGCCGGCGAAAACCGGCAATTGGCTGTCGCGGGTGTTCTTCCCGATCACGGGCAGGCGCGGCCCACTGTCACGTGGATTGCTGATCTCGAAAACCCAGGCGCTGGCCAATCTGGCCGACGGGGCGGTAAACGCCGAGGATCTCGTGCGCGGTCTGGCGCTTCGGCCGGTCAAGTCGGAAATCGCGATGCCGCCGAAGCCGAAAGCCTAGGCGGATTTTCCGCCGCCGCGCCGCAGGTGCTCGTCGAGGCGCGGCATGATCTCCACGAAATTGCAGGGCATGTGGCGATAGTCGAACTGTGGCTCCAGAATACCATCCCAGGCGTCCTTGCAGGCGCCCGGGGAACCGGGCAACACGAAGACGAAGGTCTGGTGCATCAGTCCGGCTGTCGCCCGCGACTGGATGGTGGATGTGCCGATCTTGTCGAAGGAGATCCGGTGAAACAGGGCGGAAAATCCGTCCATGCGTTTCTCGAAAAGCGGTTCCAGCGCTTCCGGGGTCACGTCGCGGCCGGTGAAACCGGTCCCGCCGGTGGTGATGATAGCCTCGATATCAGGGCTGTAGGCCCAGTCCGAAACCTTGCCGGCTATCGTGTCGCGGTCGTCGGTGACAATGGCGCGGTCCACAAGGATGTGGCCGGCCTTTTCGATACGTGCCGCAAGCGTCGCTCCCGACTTGTCGTCCTCCAGCGAACGTGTGTCGGAAACCGTCAGTACGGCGATGCGCACCGGTATGAATGGGCGGCTTTCGTCGATGCGGCTCATTCGCCTTCTCTCCCTGAGGGGCCAGTTCTGCCCGTCTTGATCCACCAATCCGGGTGGTCGCGCAAGAGACGTGACGCCGCATCGCGTGCTGTATCGCCGTCGGGATAGATTGCAAAACAGGTCGCTCCGGAACCGGACATGCGCGCCAGAAGAGGATTGGTCGCGTCCAGCGCAACAAGGCAGTCTCCAATGGCTGGCGTCAGCCGGACGGACGGCGCTTCGAGGTCGTTTCGGCTTTCGCGCGCGAGCCAGTCCGCGAGACCATGAGGGCCGTACGCGATATTGGCCTGCGGAAGGGGCGCGTTGTCTTTCCGATCCAGCGCCTTGAAGACTGCCGGCGTGGATATGTGGCGGCGCGGATTGACGAGCAGGATGTCCAGCGCCGGCATGCCGGAAAGCGGCTCCAGGTCCTCACCGATTCCGCGCGCGACAAGGGGCGTTGACGCCAGGCACATCGGCACGTCGGCCCCCAGGCTCACCGCCTGGTCCCGGATCGTTTGTTCGAGGTCATCCAGGCACCACAAGGCCGACAGGGCACGCAATGTCGCTGCCGCGTCGGCGGACCCTCCGCCTATTCCGGAACCGGTCGGCAGGTTCTTTTCCAGCCGCACATTGACGGATGGGGCCGTCATTCCGGCCTTGTCTGCGATGTCGCGCAGGAAATCGCGTGCCCGGATCACCAGATTGCTGGCCGGATCCTCTCCGGCGAGCGCCGAGGCTTCCGGGCCTTCGACAACGAAACCGTCCTTCTCCGCAAGCGCAACCGCGATCCGGTCGCGGATATCCGCGAAAACGGCGAGCGTTTCGATCAGGTGATAGCCGTCCGGGCGTTGGCCCGTAACGTGCAGGGCGAGATTGATCTTCGCCGGCGCGTCAATCCAGACAGGTTCACCCATGACGTCAGGCGGACAGGGGAATGGTGTTGTCAGCCGCCATTGCCGGTATCAGGAGACGCAGCGGTCTTGCCCATCGCACCATCGTCGATACGGCTCTCAGCGATCTGCGGTTCGCCGCCCGGCGTTTTGCTGGAGGCCAGTTTCGCTTCGATGTGCGCGGCATCGGCGGGTTCGATCTCCATGCCGAGCGCCTGCTCCCACTGATAGGTGGCCTCCAGCTTCCGGCCGACGCGCCAATAGGCATCACCGAGGTGATCGTTGATCGTGGCGTCGCGGGGGCGCAGATCGGTTGCCTTTTCCAGTTCGGTGACCGCTTCCTCGAAGCGTCCGAGCCGGTAATAGACCCATCCGAGGGAGTCGACGATATAGCCGTCGCGCGGTCGCCGCTCGACCGCCTTGCGGATCATCTCGAGCCCTTCGTCGAGATTGATGTTCATGTCGATCCAGGAATAGCCGAGATAGTTGAGCACATCCGGCTGGTCGGGCGACAGTTCCAGCGCATGCTTGAACGCGGCTTCGGCCTTGTCCCACTGCTTGATGCGCTCATAGGCGATGCCCATGCGGTAATAGAGCGGCCAGAAGGTCGAGTCCGAGGTGTCGATATGGGCAATGGCGCGCTCGTAGAGCGCTGCGGCTTCCTCGTACTCCTTGAGCGAGGCATAGACGCCTCCCAGCGCGAGATAGCCCCTGTATTCGTCCGGGTCGGTCTCGACGGCCGCCGCGAGGATTTCTTTTGCTTCCTCGTTGCGGTCGATATCCGCGAGGTTCAGCCCCTTTTGCAATTGGGCGATCCGGCCGTAGGACGAATCCGCGGGAATTTGCTCGTAGTAGGAAATGGCGCGCTCGGTCAGCCCGAGCCGCTCCGAAATTCCGCCGAGTTCGAAATAGATCTGCGCATTTTTTGGCGCGAGCACGCGCGCCATCTCCAGATAGAGTGCTGCGAAACTCTCGGCCCCGTCGCGATTGATCGCGGTGCCGACATTGAACAGAATCTCCGCGGCGCCGGATGCCGGATCGGCGATGCGCAATGCCTTGCGCGAGATATCGACGTCTTCCGGCGCCAGCGCCAGGAGCGCCGGATTGGCCGGTGCGATCTCCAGAGCCCGGTCGAGCACGGAACGGGCTTCCTCGATCTCGCCCTCACGGGCGAGGAGACCGGAAAAGGCTTCCGCCATCCGGATATAGGTCTGCGGCGAGGCGCTGCCGCCGGCGGTGTTGTCCATTCCGAAGCGGAAACGCTCGATAGCGTCATCCTCACGCCCGGCCGCATCGGCGATGAGCGCCCCGTGATAGGCGGTGAAAAGAACGAACCAGTCAGGCCCTTCGAGTGAGTCGATGGTTTTGAGCGCATTGTCGGGTTCGCCCGCGCCGAGCTTCGCCCAGGAGCGCATCACACCGGTCAGGAGCCGTTCCAGATCGCTTTCGAAGGTCAGGATCAGGGCGCTGTCGGCGAGGAGGAGGCGCCGCGAGCGGATCGCCTCGATACCGAGAACAACGCGCGAAACGCGCTCGATCTGGGGATCCTTCTTGAGTTTCTCCGCGATCGGCAGGGCCTCGTCGAACTCGCCATTGGTGATAAGCGCGAGCAGCAACTCCTGCTGGAGGGCGGCATTGTCCGGGTCGTAGCGAAGCGCTTCGGTATAGTAGGTGACGGCGGCATCGAAGTCGTTTTCGGCACGTGCGGTCGCCGCCGCAAGGAAGGCGCCTGACAGCGAATCGGCCGGGCTAAGCTGGTCTTTCGGTCCCCGCTCGGCCGATGCCGGGAAGGCCGCGAGGCCGGCGGCGAGAAGAAGGGCGGGGAGTGCGAAGGACCGTTTCATCGAATTCCAATCCGGGTTGCCGGTTTCATGGCGCGTTCGCGCACCAAATCACCGTGCGAGAATGGCCTTTTTATGGTGTCCGCGCAACGTGGCCGGATCGGCCGGCGCGCCGGTCAGTTGATCCGCGAGATGCAGAACTCGACCACGTCGAGAAGTGCGTTCTTCTGCGGTGACGGTTTGAGCGGCGCCAGAGCGTCGCGCGCGATCTCGCCGAAATGGCGCGCGCGCTGGATCGTGTCCGGCAAGGCACCGTATTTCAGCATCATGCCACGGGCTTCCTCGAGGGCTGCGTCGTTGTTCTCGCCGTTCTCGATAGCGTTCTTCCAGAATGCGCGCTCGGTATCCGTGCCGCGCCGGTAGGCGAGTACCACCGGAAGCGTGATCTTGCCCTCGCGGAAGTCGTCGCCCGTGTTCTTGCCGAGGTCTTTCGCGTTGCCGCCATAGTCGAGCGCATCGTCCACCAACTGGAAAGCAAGGCCGAGATTGAGGCCGTAGGAACGCAGTGCCGCACGATCCGATTTGGAGGCATTGGCGATGATCGGGCCGACCTCGGCCGCGGCCGAGAAAAGTGCCGCCGTCTTCGCCTTGATGACCGCGAGATATTCGTCCTCGGTGGTTTCGAGGTTCTTGGCTGCGGCGAGCTGCATGACCTCGCCTTCGGCGATCACCGAAGCCGCGGAGGAAAGAACGTCCAGCGCGTCGAGCGATCCGACTTCCACCATCATCTTGAAGGCCTGGCCGAGCAGGAAATCGCCCACCAGGACGCTCGCCTGGTTGCCCCAGATCATGCGGGCGGTCGGCTTGGAGCGGCGCATGTCGCTCTCATCGACGACATCGTCGTGCAGGAGTGTCGCCGTATGCATGAATTCGACGCTGGTCGCCAGCTTCACATGGCCTTCGCCGCTGTAGCCGAACATGTCGGCGGCGGCGAGAGTGATCATCGGACGAAGGCGCTTGCCGCCGGACGAAATCAGGTGGTTGGCGACTTCCGGAATCATCTCCACATCGGAGCCGGCCTTGGAGAGGATCAGTTCGTTGACCCGCTGCATGCCGTTTGCGACGAGATCGACGAGATCACTGATTCCCGCCGGTTCCTTCTTGTTTTCACCCAGTGCTACGACGACGCCCAAAACTAAGTCTCCAGATTGCGGGGCCACATTATGAATTCCGCTTTTGGCGGGCAAGCGGCGAATTGGCGCGTTAGGCTCTTCGTTTTCAACAGAACGGCGAAGAAATCTTGTAGCGCCGCGCCGCGCGGCCTATCAGGGGGTCATGGAAGAACTGTTGCGTACAAACAACCCCGTCACGCTGTCTTTTGTCGAGTCGCTGATGCGCGAGGCGGGGATCGGGGTTCTCGTCGCCGATGAGAACATGTCGATCATGGACGGTTCGCTCGGCATCCTTCCGCGCCGCGTTCTCGTCGATGCCGATCGCATCGAGCAGGCGCGCCGAATTCTCCGCGATGCCGGTCTCGAAAATGAACTGAAAGGCTGACCGGCATATGGCCGGGCCGGTTATAGACGGCATCGAGACGACCATCGATGCGTTTCATCGCGACGGCTTCCGCCTCGTCCAGCCTGCAAAGGGCGCGCACAGATCCGGCATCGACGCGATGATCTTGGCGGCAAGCCTACCTGACGGCTTCTCCGGCACGCTTGCCGATCTCGGCGCCGGGGCGGGTGCGGCGGCCTTTGCCGCCCTCGACCGCTACCCTCGGGCGACCGCGGTGCTCTACGAGAAATCTCCGCTGATGGCCGCATGCGCTCGCGCTGGGCTGGCGCTTGAAGGCAACGAGCATCTGAGAGACCGGGCGCAGGTGATCGAGGCTGATGTTTCGCTTGACGGCAAGGCGCGGGAAGCCGCCGGCCTGCCGCGGGAACGCCATGACTGGGTGATCGCCAATCCGCCCTTCAACGACCCGAGAGACAGGGCCACGCCTGATCCGGAAAAGGCCGGCGCGCATGTCATGCGGCCGGACCTTCTCACCCGCTGGATCAAGACCGCATGCGCCATCGCGCGGCCGGGCGCGGGACTGTCGATCATCGCGCGGCCGCAATCGGTGGTCGAGATACTGGAGGCGATGAAGCGCCGTTACGGAGCGATTTCGGTTCTGCCGATCCATCCCCGCGCATCGAAACCGGCAATCCGTATCGTCGTTTCCGGCATCAAGGGAAGCCGAAAGCCCATGGAGTTGGCGCCGCCATTGTTCCTGCATGAGGATGACGGCGGCAGGAAGGTCACCGCGAGGGCCTATGCGATCACGAATGGAAAGGCAGCGCTCAATCCCTGGCAGTAGTTCACGATTTGCGGTGCAGGGCGAACAACTGGGAGTTTCGGCAAAAATCGGGTGCGGTATCTCCCGCGCCCTCAAGCCAGCGCTCGCAAACATCGCTGTTGCGGCACAGAAGGCAGGAACGGGCGGCGGATTGCAGCCTTGCGCCGTCACCCTCAAGGCCGACCGACTCAATATCAACGTCAAGGCGCTTCATCATCGCACCCATCAGGTGAGCCTGACGGTCCATTCTTTTGCCAATGTTCGCCAACAGTCCCATAATACATTCCTTTCGAATTCGATGTCGAAAGAATTGCAGCCGTTCGCGCGTTCTTCTTTGATCTAAGACAAGGAAATCGCGGATTCGGTTCGGAGACTTGCCTACTCTTCCTTTTCCCGCGCGATCTCCCGCCAGCCGATATCGCGGCGGCAGAAGCCTTCCGGCCACTCGATCAGGTCGACTGCCTGATAGGCCGTTTCAAGAGCGGCGGTAACGGTCTTGCCCGTTGCGGTGACGTTCAGGACGCGGCCGCCATTGGCGACGAGATCATCGCCCTTTTTTGCCGTTCCGGCGTGATAGATCGTGACGCCTTCCGGCAGGTCGATCGCCCTGGGCAGCGAGATGACGGATCCCTTTTTGGCCGAGGCGGGATAGCCCGGTGCGCACATCACGACGGTGGCGGCCGCCTCGTCGCGCCAATGCACGCCCATCGATGACAATACGCCGTCCGCGGCCGCTTTCATCAGGACGAGCAGATCGTCCTTCAGCCGCGGCATGATCACCTGGCATTCCGGATCGCCGAAGCGGACATTGTATTCGATCAGCTTGGGGCCGGAACCGGTCAGCATCAGCCCGGCATAGAGAATGCCTGTAAATGGCATGCCCTGTTCCGCCATGCCGCGCATCGTGGGCCGGATGATGCTCTCCATCGTTTGCTCGATCAGCGCATCGGACATGATCGAAGCCGGCGAGTAGGCACCCATGCCGCCGGTATTCGGCCCCGTATCGCCTTCGCCGACGCGCTTGTGGTCCTGCGCGGTCGTCAGGGGCAGGGCGGTCTCGCCGTCGCAAATGCAGAAGAAGGACGCTTCCTCGCCTTCCAGGAACTCCTCGACCACGACTTCCGCACCCGCATCGCCGAAAGCGCCCTCGAAACAATCCTCGATTGCCGCGAAGGCCTCCTCCAGCGTCATGGCCACGGTCACGCCCTTGCCGGCGGCGAGCCCGTCGGCCTTGATGACGATCGGGGCGCCTTGCTGGCGAACGTGGTTCTTTGCCTTCGGCGCATTGTTGAACCGCCCGTATGCCGCGGTCGGGATGTCCATCCGGTCGCACAGCGCCTTTGTGAAGGCTTTGGAGCCCTCAAGTTGAGCGGCGGCCGCGCTCGGACCGAAAACCGGGATGCCCACCGCTTTCAATGAATCCGCGAGCCCGTCCACCAGCGGCGCCTCCGGGCCGACGACGACGAGGCCGATGCCGTTGACGCGGCAGAAATCCACCACCTTGCCATGGTCAGTCACGTCTAGAACGACACATTGGGCCACGTCCGCGATACCCGGATTGCCCGGCGCGCAGAACAGCGTCTTGAGGAGAGGGGAGGCCGCCAGTTTCGCCGCCAGCGCGTGTTCGCGTCCGCCCGATCCGATCAGCAAAACATTCATGGTCCGCTCCGTCTTCGATGCGGTTGCGGTACGGTCTGGGCCGCGCGCGGTCAAGCCGCAGGGCCCGACCCTTGACCTTTGTCCGCAGGCTTGTCACCAGTGCGGCCATGCAGGACACCATCCAGTCGCGTGGAAGTCAGGGCCGGGTCGCCGATGCGCCGTCGGGCCATTGGGTCTATCGCGCGCTGCCGCGCCGCCACTGGCCCTATGCCCAGCTGGCGCGCTGGGACCGTCCGATCGGCTGGTGGCTGTTGCTGTGGCCATGCTGGTGGTCGGCGGCGATGGCGGGGCTTGCCGGCGCGGGAAACACGGCGCTGACCTTCGCTCCGTTTCCCGACCCCTGGCATCTCGCCCTGTTTTTGATCGGCGCGGTCGCGATGCGCGGCGCGGGCTGCACCTATAACGATCTCGTGGACCAGAAGATCGACGACCAGGTGGCGCGCACCCGGTCGCGCCCGCTGCCGTCCGGACAGGTATCCCGCCGGCAGGCCTGGATTTTCCTCGTGAGCCAGGCGCTTGTCGGCTTCCTGGTGCTGATCCAGTTCAACCTTTTTGCCATCGGCTTCGGCATTCTTTCGCTGCTCGTGGTCGCTGTTTACCCGTTCATGAAGCGCATCACCGACTGGCCGCAACTGACTCTGGGACTTGCCTTTTCCTGGGGCGCATGGATGGGCTGGGCCGCGATCTACGGCTCGGTTTCGCTGGCGCCGGCACTGCTCTATCTCGGCTCGATTTTGTGGGTGATCGGTTACGACACGATCTATGCCCATCAGGACAAGGAAGACGACGCGCTTGTCGGCGTCCGCTCGACGGCGCGGCTTTTCGGCGAGAACACCAAGCCGTGGCTCTTCGGTCTCTATTCCGGCTCGCTCCTCCTGATCGGCGGAGCTTTTTGGGCGGCCGGCCTTCCGCTGCTCGCTTTTGTCGGCCTCGTGGCGGCAGCCGGGCACATGCTCTGGCAGATCCGCACCCTCGATATCGACGATGCGGATCAGTGCCTGAAACTGTTCAAGGCGAACACGGTGGTGGGTTGGCTCATCTTTGCCGGCATCCTGGCCGGCGCACTGGCCGCCTGAAGCTCAGTCCCGCGCGATGATCTCGACGCCGTCGAGCACCATACGGCATCCGAGCGTGCCCATGCGGCGACGCGCGAGGAAGCGCGGGCGGCGTTCGGTGAACATCGCGTGGTGCCGGCGCGCATGGCTCTTGTCCTTGATGACGTTCCGCGCGCTTTCGTCGAGCGTACGCGTAACGCCATCCTCGTCGACGATCAGCATCGGAAGGCCGAGAAGGTCTGACCATGTCTGCCAGTCCCTGGCGATGCCTTCGAGGTCGTGACCGACGAAGAGCGGCACGCAAAGTTCCGGATCGTGATGCATCAGTTCCAGCGTGACCAGAACGTTTTCCGGGCCGGTATACATGGCCCGCGCGGCGACGCCGGAGAAGGCGTTGACCGGCAGGGCTATGTTGAGCGGCAGGCCGGAGACATCCAGTTGGCGTTTCAGCACGCAGCCGTTCTGGTTCACGGTTATGTCCACATCGCCTGCGGCGTTGCGGGTCGCATAGACCAGTTTCTGCGGGAGTTTTGCCGGGTCGAGCCTGAATTCATGCCCGGCCCATACCGGTTGCGCACCAGTAGCCATGTTTGACGCCTCGTCTGTTCATCCTGAGAGTTGCGGGCGTTTTCGCCTCTGCGTCCCTCGTTCCCTGTTCACCGGCCATTATTGTTGTTCTGGCGGCCGGCTTGGATGTCACACTAGACGGTGTGCCCTGACTACGAGCTAAGAAACAGCGTTAAAAAAGGCTGATCTTTTAAATGGTTAGCAAATTGGAATCATGCAGTTTCAAATGCGGACGAGTCCCGCAACGGCACAATTTTGGCGCGGGTCTCAGATCACCTTGCCGGGATTCATGATCCCTTCCGGATCGAAGTCCTTCTTGATGCGCCGCATCAGATCGAGCGCGACCGGAGACTTGACCTCGGCCAGTTCGCCCCGCTTCATCTGGCCGATTCCATGCTCCGCCGATATCGAGCCGCCATGCTTGCCCACGATCGCGTGGACCGCGGGGGTGATCACCTCGGTCAGCGTCAGGAACACCGCCTTGTCGGCGCCGACGGGCTGGGAAATGTTGTAATGGATGTTGCCGTCGCCGACATGGCCGAAGGCGCAGATGCGCGATCCCGGCTCGATTGCCAGAACCGCCTTGTCCGCTTCGGCGAGGAAATCGGGGACACGGTCGACCGGGACCGAAACGTCGTGCTTGATCGAGCCGCCTTCCGGTATCTGGCTTTCCGACATGCCCTCCCGCAACCGCCAGAAATCGGCGCGCTGCTGAAAGCTCTCGGCGATGGCGCCGTCGAGGATCAGCCCGTGCTCCATGCCGTGTTCCAGCACGCCATCCAGCGTGGCGCGTGCATCTTCTTCCGAAATCCCCGACGAGATTTCCATCAGCACGTACCATGGATAATGCGTCGACAGCGGATCGCGCACGTCAGGCACATGCCGCGTCGTGAAATCGACGCCGATCCGCGCCATCAGTTCGAAGGCGGTGAGACCGGTTCCGGCGGAATTGCGCGCCCGGTCGAAAAGGGCCAGCGCTTCCTCAGGAGAGGGAAGGGCGACAAAGGCCGTGGCCCGGCCGGCGGGCTTCGGAAACAGTTTCAGGACCGCGGCGGTGATGACGCCGAGCGTGCCTTCCGCACCGATGAACAGGTTGCGCAGGTTGTAACCTGTATTGTCCTTCTTGAGCTTGTTGAGATCGTCGAGGACCTCGCCCGTCGGCAGCACGACTTCGAGACCGACACAGAGGTCGCGGGCCACGCCATGGGCGAGCGCGCCGGTTCCGCCGGCATTGGTGGAGAGGTTTCCGCCGACCTGGCAGGACCCTTGCGAGCCGAGCGACAGTGGAAAGAAGCGTCCCGCCTCTTCGGCGGCTTCCTGCACCGCCTGCAACACGACACCGGACTCCACCGTGATCGTGTTGCCGGCGGGGTCGATCTCGCGGATGCGGTTCAGCCGGGAGGTCGACAGGACGATCTCGTCACCGCTCTTGTCGGGTATCTGCCCGCCGACCAGCCCGGTATTACCGCCTTGCGGAACCACCGGAGTCTTCGTCTCGTTGGCAAGCTTCAGGATCGCGGCAACCTCCGCCGTCGAACCGGGTTTGACGACGGCGGCTGTCTTGCCGGTCCACCGGCCACGCCATTCCTTTAGATAAGGCGCGGTGTCCGCATCATCGGTCAGGACGTTGTTTTCGCCGCAGATTTCGACAAGGCGCTTGATCAGATCCGTCTTCATTTTTCTCCCCTGGGTGCGGCCGCCCGCGCCAGGCGGTCGTTGATCGCCTCTCCGAGCCCGCTCGAAGGGATCGGCTCGACAGCGATGGTCGTTGCGCCGGCGGCGTCCAGCCGGCTCATGAATTCGAACAGATTGGAGGCTGCCTCCTTCATGTCGGCGGCCTCCGACAAGACGAGGACCTCTTTCGCGGCGTTCGCGCCCGCGATGCGCACCGGCCCGAAACCGAGCAGCGCCTCTCCCGGCGCGACATGATCGGCATTGAGGCGCATTTGTGCGCGGGGCGCGTAATGCGAGGCGAGCATTCCGGGTGCCTGGATCGCTGCATTCGCCTCGGCGCGCACCAGGCTGCGTCCGACCACGGCCTCGATCTCCTCTGCGGCGACGCCGCCCGGACGAAGCAGCCGGACCGTCTCGCCATCGACCTTCACGATTGTGGATTCGACGCCGACGGCCGTCGGACCGCCATCGATCACCAGCGGGATCGCGTCGCCGAGACTGTCCGCCACGGCCTGTGCCGTCGTCGGGCTGATCCGTCCGGACCGGTTGGCGCTGGGCGCGGCGAGGGGCCGGCCGACAGCCGCGATCAGCTCCGCGCCGAAGCCCTGCGGCGCGCGCACCGCGACCGTATCGAGCCCTGCCGTCACAAGCGGATGAATGGCGTGATCGTCCCTGAGCGGCAGTACCAGTGTCAGCGCTCCGGGCCAGAAAGCGTCGGCCAGTTTGCGTGACAAGGGATCGAAGGATGCGAAGCGTTTGGCCATCGCGATGCCGGTCACGTGGCAGATGAGCGGATTGAAGGAAGGGCGTTGTTTCGACTCGAAAATCCGCGCTACCGCCGGGCCATTGGTCGCGTCGGCGGCAAGACCGTAAACCGTCTCCGTGGGGATCGCGACGACCTCGCCGGCAAGCAGCGCCGCACGCGCCTCGCGCAGGGCGTCTTCGCCCGCCTTCAGGATGCGGCACACCCGCTGTTTCGGCATCGGTTCCATGGCGCGACTGCTACACCCCGATCCGGGCGCGTGCAACGGCCCGGCGGCGGCCGTTAAAATTTGAGCGAAATCCAAAACGGCGCTTCAAGACGGTTTTGCTACGGTTCCGGCTGGGTGATGAGAAAACGGGGAACGAAAACATGAGCAGATTTGGTATTTTCGCATCCGCGACCTGCGCGGCCGCCTTGCTCGCATCCGCGCCGGCCCACGCCGATTATGTGATCGAGGAAGACCCGGCTTTTCCGTCGGTGCTTTTCGTCGAATTCGACAACACCACCACGCCGAAGGTCTATCTCGCGCCGTCGCCGGGCAGCATCGACATGACCGTCATCAATGGCGGTGACAATCCGGGGCAGATCGATGCGTCCACGACCGATCCGACCTCGCCGGACCTGCAAAACGCGGATCAGGCATCGACCGATCAGGACGCGGACGAGGAAGAGGACGACGAGGATTTCGACGACGACCAGACCGCGTCCACCTCGCCGATCGAGCAGCGCATCGAGGATCGTCTCCGGGAGCTGGATACGAGCGACACGGCCGTCGAGGATTTCATCATCGAGCGGACGATCGAGGACAACATCCTTAGCGATGCGGACCTGCTTCGCTGATCCAAAGGCAACACGGCAGCGAAAGCGCCCGCGCCAGTCGCGGGCGTTTTCGTTTCGGGGGATCGAACCGGGCTTAGTGCATTTCAGGTTGCAATAGAATCACAATGCGCAGCCTCTCGCCTTCGGCTCGAACGCGCATTCCGATGCTGATGTTTCTGCCAGGACCTGAATTGCGCTAGCCGGCGATCTTCGAGAAATCGGCGAGCTTGCGTGTCGTCGCGCGCAGCGAAGAGAGAAGCCGCAGCCGATTGACGCGGACGGCCGGGTCGTCCGCATTGACCATCACGCCCTCGAAGAAGGCATCGACGGCGGGACGCAGTTCCGACAGCGCGGCAAACGCCTCCGCATATTCCTCTTTCGCGATATGCGCATCGACATGGCCGGAGACGGCTTCGAGAACATTGGCGAGTTCGCGCTCGGCAGGTTCGCTCAGGAGAGACTTGTCGATCGCGCCGTCAAACGCACCTTCGCCGTCCTTCTTTTCCTCCGCCGCGAGGATATTCAGCGCGCGCTTGGTGCCCGCCAGCAGGTTCGCGCCGGCCTCGGTGTCGAGCATCGCACCGAGCGCCTCGACCTTGCGCACGACGATCAGAAGGTCATCGTCTTCCGGCGACAGGATCGCGTCGATCAGATCGTGACGCGCGCCGGAATCGCGGAGATAGACCTTCAGGCGGTCATGGAAGAAGGAGAGGAGGTCATTCAGAATCTTGCTGCGAACTTCATCAGAGCCCTCAAATGTTTCAGCGTTTTTTGCGAGATCCCGCTCAATGACCTGATCCATAAGCGAGTCCCCGCCAAGACTTGCTTCGAGTTCGCCTGCAATCTTAAATTCGCGATCAAGGCGAGGATCTCGAATGTGGTCCGCCACATCCTCCGCTGCGAAATTAAGAGTGGAGCCAATTTGTAGTCGTATCTTATTCTCCAGCAAAATCCGGATCACGCCCAGCGCGGCGCGGCGCAGCGCATAGGGGTCCTTCGAACCCGTCGGCTTCTCGTCGATGGCCCAGAAGCCGGTGAGCGTGTCGAGCTTGTCGGCTAGTGCGACCGCGATGGCAACCGGGTCGGTCGGGGCATCGTCGGTCGGGCCGAGCGGCTTGTAGTGGTCCTCGATGGCTTTCGCGACGTCGGGGTCTTCGTTCTGCCGTTCAGCATAGATGCGGCCCATCGCGCCCTGAACCTCTGGGAACTCGCCGACCACCTCGGTGGTCAAGTCCGCCTTGGCGAGCAGCGAGGCGCGACGGGCGTCTTTTGACTCCGCGCCGACCTTGGGGGCCAGCTCCTCGGCCAGTTTCGCGATACGCGCGACGCGCTCGCCCTGCGTGCCGAGCTTGGCGTGGAACGTCACGTTCAGCCGGTCGAGCTTCGCCATGCGCTGGTCGAGCGGCTTCTTGAGGTCGAGGCCGAATTTCTCCGCCGAGGCGGTCAATTCGCCGAGGTCGGGCAGGTCGGACTGGTCGGTCTTCCAGAAATGCAGCGCATCGGACAGGCGGGCGCGCACGACCTTGCCATTGCCGTGGACGATCTCCTTGCCGCCGTCGGATGCATCGATGTTGGCGACGAGGATGAAGCGATTGGTGAGCTGCTGCGTCTCCGGATCGCGGCAGACGAAGCACTTCTGGTTGGTCTTGATGGTCAGCCGCACCACTTCGTCGGGGATTTCCAGATAATCCCGCTCGAATTCGCCCATCAGCACGACAGGCCATTCGACCAGCCCGGACACTTCCTCCAGCAGCCCGTCATCCTCGACCAGCTCGACGCCCTGCGCGAAAGCGAGGTTGCGCGCGTCCGTCGCGATGATGTCCTTGCGGCGTTCCGCGTCGAGGACGACATGCGCCTTTTCCAGGCTCGAGACGTAATCCTCGAAACGGCGGACCGTGATCGGTTCAGGCGCGTGGAAGCGGTGGCCGCGCGTGACGTTGCCGGCGACGATCCCGTCGACCTCGAAGGCGATGACTTTCGTCTCCTCGGTTTCCGGTCCGAAGGTGCACAGGATCGACTGCAGCGGCCGCACCCAGCGCAGCGAACCGGGCTCGCGCGATGCCTTGCCCCAGCGCATCGATTTCGGCCAGGGGAAGTTGCGGATGATGCCGGGCATGATGTCGGCGATGATCTCCTCGGCGTCGCGGCCGGCCTTCTTGATCACCGCGACATAGAAATCGCCCTTCTTGGGGTCCGTGCGGATTTCCGCCTCATCGACCGAGGAAAGCCCGGCGCCGCGCAGGAAGCCGGCGACGGCCTTTTCCGGCGCGTCGGTACGCGGCCCCTTTCGCTCCTCCGTGATATCGGCCGACCGGGCGGTCAGGCCGCGCAGGTCGAGCGCCAGGCGGCGCGGCGTCCAGTATTCGCGCGCGCCCTCATAGGTCAGACCGGCATCGACCAGCGCGTCCGTGACGGCTTTCCTCAGATCGCCCGCCGCCTTGCGCTGCATGCGGGCGGGGATTTCTTCGCAGAAGAGTTCGAGCAGGAGGTCTGGCATGGTGGGTCCGGCGTAATCGGAAAAGTATGATCGGAAAGGGCTGTCGCGGGGCGAATAGCAAGCCCGCGTTGCGATGTCACGCGGTCAGGCGCATTTGCGGCCTACCAGCCGCCTCCGCCGCCACCACCGCCGCCGCCGCCGGAAAAGCCGCCACCGCCAGAAAAGCCCGACGACGAGGATTTCGGCTGCGGTAGCGAGGCGGTGAAGCTGTCCGACATGGAGCCGGCGAGGCCGCCCAGCGTGTCGCCGACGCGCCCGGTGTCGAACGGGCCGCTGCCGCGATACCAGCCGGGCCCGTGATAGGCGACGGCTGCCGCCGCACCCGCCGCCACGGCGGTTGCCAGCCATGTCTGGAACGCCTTCGACCACTGATCCTCGACATCGAGCGCGACGGCGTAGGGAAGCAGCTTCTCATAGTGTTGCGGCGACATTTTCGGCGCGCCGGCCATGTTCATGCGGTCTTTCTCGGCGACGGTCAGGTACCGCTTCAGCCCCTCTATCTCGTCGGACCGCTGTGCGCCGAGCTTCGTCGGCGCGCCCATCAGGAAGAAGAACAGCACGTTGAGCATGACCAGTGTCGCCAGTGCGCCGACAAGAAGCGGCTTGTCCAGTACATCGATGAGACCGGATGCGGTGAACAGTCCGGAATTGACGACGAAGGCGCCGACGAAGAACAGCATCATGACGAGCTGCAGTTTGCCGCCGAAACCGGAACGGGCGCGTTTTCCGAGATTGATCGCCAGGATGGTGAAGACGATGCCGATGATGCCGGCCGGGACGGCGAAGCCGATCGTCGCGTCGCTCAAGCGACCCAGGGCGAGGGTGGCGATGATCGTCACGATCGACAGGATGGCGCCCGGTACGATCCAGCCGATATTGAACTTGTAGAACACCGAGCGGTGTTCCTTCTCCATCGCGGATTTGAACTTGGAGGCGAGCGATTTCACCTTCGTGCCCGTTGCCTTGGAGACGGTGAGGGAACCGCCATAGCCGGCAATCTTGTTGAGCAGCGCCGCCTCGCCGACGGGGAACTTCGCGCCCGCAATCGGCTTTTGCGTGCGGCGTATGGTGATTGTCTCGCCGATATCCTCCAGCACGAGATAGCCCTGGACCGCGAGATTGATCGCCGCGGCCGAGATGGCCGGAAAGCCGCCTTTCTTCAGGCCCTTGTTCGAGATGTAGTGCGTCAGCGCCGGTGAGACGCCCTGCGGCAGGTCCCAACGCGGCACGACGACGCCGCCCGGCGGATCGCGTCCGACACGGACCCATGCCCAGAAATAGTAGAGCAGAACCAGCGTCAGCCCGCCGACGGCGATCAGCGTGCCGAGATTGTCGCGGATATACCAGGCGAATTTCTGCTCATCGCTCGGTTCGGCGATAACACCCTTCTGAAAGGCAACGACGACGGTCAGCCCTTCGCGCGGGCCGAGCGGCTGCGTGGTTTCGAAGGTTACGGCGTTGCTGCCTGCCGAAAGTGTCGAACTGGCGTTATGCGACGTCGCTCCGTATCCGCCGGTATAGACCTCCGTCTCGCTCACATCGGCGCCCTCGGGCAAGGTGATCACCGCGAAGGCCTTTCGGATCGGGAAGATCCACTCGGTGCCGGTGGCATTCCAGTAGACCTCGTCGTGATCGTCGAAGAAACGGACCTGACGGTCTGTCCGATAGGTCAGTTCGTAGGTGTGGACGCCGGGCGAAAGGAAGACGTCCTCCTGGCCCAGATAGACGCGCACGAACGTTCCGCCCTCGACGACACGAGTGGTTTCCTCGCGTCCGTCGCGGGTCGCCGAAATCAGTTCGAAACCGTTCCGGGCCGTGTTGCCGTTGGCGTCCTCGAAGGTGACCGGAAAGTCGCGATAGATGCCGCGCCGGATATTGCGGCCCTCCGCATTGACCCTGATCGTCTCGGTGACGAGGAAGTCGCCGTCCCGGCTGACATCGACGTCGCTGCGAAACAGCAGGATTTCCTCCGCGGCCAATGTAATCGCGGATGAGGCAAGCAGGACGAACAGCGCGAGAACTCTGCGCAGTACGGTTGTTTCGATGCGGGTCAATTGAACTTGACGTCGGGCGTCTCGCGATCCGACGGATCCTCCAGTTCGAAATAGTCCGCCTTGGCGAAGCCGAAATTGTTCGCGACCAGATTGGACGGGAAGCTCTCGACCTTCACGTTCAGCTCGCGCGCCGAGCCGTTGTAACAGCGCCGGGCCATCTGGATCTCGCTTTCCAGTGTTTCCAGCGTGCCTTGCAGGTCGCGGAAATTCTCGTTCGCCTTGAGGTCGGGATAGGCTTCGGCGACGGCCATCAGCCGGCCGAGCGCCTGCGAGAGCATGCCTTCGGCCGCGGCGCGCCCGGCCACGTCACCCGCCGGCACGTTTTGTGCGCGGGTGCGCATCTCGGTGACCTTTTCAAGCGTCTCCTTCTCGTGGCTGGCATAGCCTTTCACCGTCTCGACGAGGTTCGGGATCAGGTCGGCGCGCCGCTTCAGCTGCACGTCGATACCGCTCCATGCCTCCTGGACCATCTGACGGACACGCACCAGCGCGTTGTAGGTGACCATGACATAGCCGGCCACGGCGACAACGATCGCCAGAATAATCATGCTGCTGGACATGCGAAGGTCTCCTGTTGGACGCTCGGAGACTAGCCCAATCCGTAAGCGGAATGAAGCCGTTGCGGGCGCGTCAGGCCAATGATCCCCATTTCAGCCGGGGGTGATCCAGCCCGAAACCGAGCCCGACGCGGACTTGACGATTGCGACGCGGCCAATGTTGGGAATGTTCATCGGTTCGCGGATGAGCCGGCCGCCGGCCGCCTTCGCCTTCTCGACGCGGGCATCGACATCATCGACCGAGAAATAGGTGAACCAGTGCTCCGGAACCATCATGAGCTTCCAGCCGGTCAAGGTGAAGATGCCGGCGATCGTCTCGCCCTCGGACGAGATGAGGTAGTAAGGCGCGTCGCCGCCCATCGGCATGGCGTCGAAGGTCCAGCCAAGTGTTTCGCCATAGAACTTCATCGCCTTGTCGGCGTCATGCGTGTTCAATTCGGTCCAGTGGACGATGCCGTGTGCGGTCATGGTGGTTTTTTCTACGGGAGTAATGTATTGTATATTTCTTGGATAATTTCTCTTGATAATTTTCCCTCTAATTCAATGGGAATTTTATCAAGCATATTAAGATTGTAAATCTTTTTACTATTTGTATCAAATATTTTAACTTTAGACATTTCTCTATTAATGCTTACCTGTAAATTTCCGTCATAAATATGAGTGTAATCTTGCGAACCAAGAGGTTGTGTTTTATTTCGATGTTTTTGTAGATAATTTGAATCATTTGAAATAATTTTAGAATTTATTATTTCTTGAAGAGCGCTGATTTGCTTCATTATTATTTGAAACTGAGCCGCCTCTGGGTCTGCGTTGGATGTTGGGATTTGTGCGGCGTTGGCTAAGCCTAGAAGTGATACTAGGGAGAAGACATTTCCATCTGTTCCTTGATTTTGAATAGTTTCTAATATTGCATCCTTAATTTCGTTTCGCTTCTTTAGTATATTTCCAACGCGAAGTGATGTATCATATTCGATATCTCGGAAACCGGAAAGATCAAATATTCTAGTTGTGCTTGTGTCCTTAATTAATACGGTAGGTTTATCAAAAGCTTGGCGTATTCCATATTCGAACATTACATTAGGGTTCTTCGAAGAAAGATCGCAAACGCAAAGGTCTGCATGAACAATCTTAGATATCACGTCGATATGAATCATGTTGGAGGAAACAACTTCGTCAGCTCGTGTCGGGGTATACCCGGCGCTTTCGACAGCAGGTTTTATCAATTCGCTATAGACTTCGGTGAAGTGACCGGCTGGATATCCCTCCGCATCGGAAATCGGCATTATAACAAAGCATTCCTTTGCCGCAGTTGGTTCACTCGATGGGTTCGATTTTTTATCCGCCATTTTTACAACCGAGTATTAGATTTGGGTTTTCCAATATTAATCTCATAGATCATAAATAGACGGTAGGCAATTTTCCGTTCTATTAACAAAGGTTAATTCTATAGCGCTTATGCCGTTTCTTCACGCCGTCGATGGCGTCCGGCATAACGGGCAGCGCCCGGATTGCGTTTTCCTCGTCCTGGCCCGCGCGTGAGCACGAGCCTTCAGGCCAGTTCGGTGCGCCGGCGCACCGCTTCGCCGGACATTGAGGCCCGCCTGCCATTTGCAGCTTCGCCAAGATGAACAGCCTTCCGCCGGTGATCGTGCCGGCGCGACGGCGGTTTGGCACCCATTCAACATTCCGTTAGGGAAGGTGATCTTTCGGTGTTATGATGTTTCGCCGTGGTCTGAAGAGAAAAACGGAGCTTTCGACAACGAAATCATATTGAAAAGGGAGGGCTGAAAATGCCGCAATTCGTAATCACCGGGAACTATACCGCAGCCGCAATGAAGGGGATGATCGCCAATCCCTCGGATCGAGAAGCCGCAACGCGCTCGCTTGTCGAAGCCGCCGGCGGAAAGATGACCAGCTACTACATCACGAGCGGGGACAGCGATTTCATGCTGCTTGTGGATACCGATGACAGCGCGAACCTGGTTCCCGCGCTGATGGTGGCCGGGGCTTCGGGAACGGTGTCCAACCTCAAGACGGTGCGCGCCTATACGAGCGCCGAGTTCCTGACCGCGCAGAAAAAGGCGGGCGAACTCGCATCCGCGTTCAAGTCGGCCGGATAAGCGCAGGTCGCAAACAGTGGAGCCGCTCGACGGAAACGGTCGGAGCGGCTTCACGGCTCTCGCCGATAGCCCTCAGCCCGAGTAGTTCACGCCGCCGGCCTCGGTCAGAAGAAACGCCTCGCCGCATTGGCGCGACAGGTTGCGGACCTTGAGGATGTAGCTCTGCCGCTCGGTGACCGAGATCACGCCGCGCGCGTCGAGCAGGTTGAAGACGTGGGACGCCTTGATGCACTGGTCGTAGGCCGGCAGCACGCATTTGTGCAGGCGTTCGTTGGAATCGCCATCCGGCGCGCCTGCCTTGAGCAGCGCTTCGCATTCCTTCTCTGCATCTTCGAAATGTTTCAGCAGCATCGCCGTATCGGCATATTCGAAATTGTGCCGCGAATATTCCTGTTCGGCCTGCAGGAAGACGTCGCCATAGGTGATCTTGTCTTCGCCTTCCTGGCCGTTGAAGTTCAGGTCGTAGACATTGTCGACGCCCTGCACATACATCGCCAGCCGCTCCAGCCCGTAGGTCAGTTCGCCCGATACCGGCGCGCATTCGATGCCGCAGACCTGCTGGAAATAGGTGAACTGCGAGACCTCCATCCCGTCGCACCAGCACTCCCAGCCCAGCCCCCACGCGCCGAGCGTCGGGCTTTCCCAGTCGTCCTCGACGAAACGGATGTCATGCAGCAGCGGATCGAGCCCGATCGCTTTCAGTGATCCCAGATAAAGGTCCTGAAGGTCCGGCGGCGAGGGCTTCAGGATGACCTGGTACTGGTAATAGTGCTGAAGCCGGTTCGGGTTTTCGCCATAGCGGCCGTCCGTCGGCCGTCGCGACGGCTGCACATAGGCCGCTTTCCACGATTTCGGGCCGAGCGAGCGCAACGTCGTCGCCGGATGGAATGTGCCTGCGCCGACCTCCATGTCGTAAGGCTGCAACACGACGCAACCATGCGACGCCCAGTAGTTGTGCAGGGTCAGGATCAGACCCTGGAACGAGCGGGTGGGATGTAGTGTATCGATAGTGGTGTGCGCGGTCATTGATTTGGCCTTCTGACGGGTCGGCGCTTCCGTTGCATGACGGTCACCAGCGGTCAAGAGCGGCGGAATGTCCGGTCCTGTGCGCAGTGGCACAGAAGCTCCAACCGGAAAAACGCAAGATCAGGTCAACTTTCAGGCAGCCGTGGTCCCGCTTTGACGGGGCGCCGACCGAAAGTTCGGGGCTGAAACTTGAACCGAAAGGAAAACGTCATGACCATCGCATTGAATATCCGCAAAACGCTTGCACTGGCCATTCTCATTCCCGGCCTCGCCGTTACCACGATCGGTGCGGAAGTCGCTGCCGGCCTGTCCTCGGCAGAGGCTCAACAACTGCAAAAGCAGACCTACAAGGAGCCCGGCAACTCGATCAGCGACAAGGGCCCGCAACAACAGAAGTTGCCTCCGTGCAGGCCTGGTACAGCCAGCGTCGCGGCCATCGACTGCACGCCCTGGACGCCGCCGAGACGCGTGGCCTCATCGAAGGATGATTGCTCGTGTGAACTGACCTACAAGATGGTCGGTGGACAAAAGGTCGCCGTGCGGGACTGCTATGTGCTGCTGCCGACCAACGAGGTCTACTACTGCCCGAACCCGGCGATCATGCGCTGATCGCGACGCCGGTGGAAACGGAAAGGGCGGTCTTTGGGCCGCCCTTTATCTATTCGTCCGGCTTCACGACCCGGTATTCGCCGGTCTCCCGGTCTTCGACAAGCGTTCCGACGGCTCCGGTTTCCTGCTCTTTCTCGGCGCGGCGCACCCGCGCAGAAACTTTCTCGGCCTCTTTCACAAAGGCGCGGTAACCGATGACCCCGACCGCTGCGACGGCGGCTATGAACAGCAATTGCGGCATTTCGTTCTCCCCCTGCCGGGTGTTGCCTACAATCCGTATCGCGCCCACAGGGCGCGCTCCTCGAACGCTCCGGCGAGCCCGTTGGCGGCCGACGCCGAAAGCGTCTCGGCGTCGATGCCGGCAAGACCGGAAATGACACCGGCCGCCTGCCTGCGTCCGAACAGATTGCGCTGCGGTTGGACAAGGCGCAACTCCGTCTTGTCGCCGAAGCGCGCCTTCAGGAAGGAACGCATGTCGCCGATGTGATCGACCAGTCCCAGTTCCCTGGCTTTTTCGCCCGTCCAGAATGCGCCGGTGAAGAGGTCGGGATTATCGGCCAGCTTGTCGCCGCGCCGCGCTTTCACCAGGTCGATGAAAACCTTGTGAATGTCGAGTTGCAGCGCTTTCAGCCGCTCCACGTCCTCTTCCTTTTCCGGCTGGAACGGGTCGAGGATGGACTTGTTCTGGCCGGCGGTGTGAACCCGGCGCTCGATTCCGAGCTTGCCGATCGCATCGACAAAACCGAACCCGGCGGAAATCACGCCGATCGAGCCGATGACGGAGGAGGGGTCCGCAATGATCTCGTCGCCGGCAACTGCGATCATGTACCCGCCGGACGCCGCCACGTCTTCGGTGAAGACAAGAACGCGTTTGTTCTTTTCTTCCGCGAGGTCGCGAATGCGTTTGAAGATCAACCGCGACTGGGCGGGCGATCCGCCGGGCGAGTTGACGCTGAAGGCGACCGCGGGCGCGCGCTTGTCGTCAAATGCCTTTTCGATCATCGTGGCTGTGGTGGCCAGCGAGATCCGCTGCGCCATCGGCGAACTGCCGGCAGCGATCATGCCGTGGAGCCGCACAACCGGGATCACGGGTCCTTCGCGACGGAAGCGTTTCGGGAGGAGACGTTTGAGATCGGATGCCACGGAATAAATACTCGCTGGTTTCGCTTCACCAACTATGTATGTACGCCGTCGGCGCGTGCAACATGGCTTCCGGGAATATCGTGCTTGTTGACGTGAACGTGAAATATTGACGTTTACGTAAAAAGAATTTAGCGCTGCCTGCATCGGTTGGAAGCCGGTCGTTGCCGCGAGTCGTTCGGGAGGGATTCATGTACAAAGCCCCAGTCAGCGAAATTGCCCACACGTTGAAATCGGTCGCGGGCCTTTCGGCCGCGCTTGCCGATGGCCGCTTCGGCGATCTGAGCGAGGATCTCGTCGATGCGATCCTTGAGGAAGCGGGCCGTTTCGCGACGGAGGAAATCGCGCCGTTGCACATCCCGGGCGACCGGCAGGGCGCACGCTGCGCCGATGGGGTCGTGACCATGCCCGATGGCTATGTCGATCTCTTTCGCAGCTGGACGGCGGGCGGCTGGAACAGCCTTGCCGCCGATGCCGAATATGGCGGCCAGAATTTGCCGACGATGCTCGCCATGGCGGTCGCGGAAATGTGGAATTCCGGGTCGATGGGTTTCGGACTGGCATCGACCCTGACGATGGGCGCGATCGAGGCGCTCGAGGCGCATGCGACCGACGCGTTGAAAGCAAAGTATCTTCCGAAACTCGTATCGGGCGAGTGGACCGGGACCATGAACCTGACCGAGCCGCAGGCCGGCTCCGATGTCGGCGCCCTTCGCAGCCGCGCGGAACCCGTCGGCGACGGCACCTACCGGATTTTCGGGCAGAAGATCTTCATCACCTACGGCGAACACGACATGACGGACAACATCGTCCATCTGGTGCTCGCCCGCCTGCCGGACGCGCCTGCCGGAACGCGTGGCATCTCTTTGTTCCTCGTGCCGAAATTTCTCGTCAATGAGGACGGGTCGCTCGGCGCGCGCAACGATGTCTGGTGCAACGCCATCGAGCACAAGCTCGGCATCCATGTTTCGCCGACCTGCACCATGATTTACGGAGACGGCAAGTTCGGCGACGAGCCGGGCGCGATCGGCTGGCTGGTCGGCGAGGAAAATCGTGGCCTCAACTGCATGTTCACGATGATGAACAATGCCCGCCTGGCCGTCGGTGTCGAAGGTGTGGCCGTCGCGGAAGCAGCGCGACAGAAGGCCGTGGAATATGCCAATGAACGCCGCCAGGGGCGCGCACCGGGCTGGACCGGCGAGGGCATGAGCCCGATCGTTCTCCATCCCGATATCCAGCGCGATCTCCTGACCATGGGCGCACTGACCCAGATGGCGCGATCGATCTGCCTCGCCTGCGCGCATGCGATCGACATGGCGCGAGTCCACGATGGCGACGAGGCGCGCGCCTGGCACGAGAGGGCGAGCCTGCTGACCCCTGTCGCAAAGGCGTTCTCGACCGATATCGGCTCTCAGGTGGCCTCGATCGGCGTGCAGGTGCATGGCGGGATGGGCTATATCGAGGAGACGGGCGCGGCGATCTACATGCGCGACGCGCGTATCGCCCAGATCTACGAGGGAACCAACGGCATCCAGGCGATCGACCTCGTGACGCGCAAGCTGCCGCAATCGGACGGTGCCTGCGTCGGGTCATACCTCGATGAGCTCGATGCGGTGCTGGCCGATCTCGCCGCGTCCAACAATCCGGCATTCGGTCAGTCTGCGGAACGGCTGAAGGCGTCGGTAGCGGACCTTCGCGCCGCGACGGATGCGCTCGCTCGAATGTTGAAAGAAGGTGACATGGCCGGCGCACTGGCCGGAGCGACACCTTATCTCCGCTTGTTCGGACTGGCCGCGGGCGGTGTCTATCTCGCCACTTCCGCGCTGACTGACGGCGAAAACGAGGAACGGGCTGCACTGTGCCGGTTCTTCGCCGAAAACCTGGCCGGCGAGACGGCCGGGCTTCGCATGACCGTCGAAGCGGGCTCAGACAGCCTGGCTGCTGCCGGCAAATTCCTGATCGCCTGAGGAGGCCAGTATGTCCGACCATATTATCGTCGAGCGCCGGGGCGCTATTCAGCTTATCCGGCTGAACCGTCCGGACAAGAAGAACGCGATCACGCGCGCCATGTATGACCGGATGGCCTCCGCCCTGCGCGCCGGAGATGCCGACGACGACGTGCGCGTGCATGTTTTTCTCGGCGCGCCCGGCGCGTTCTCCTCCGGCAACGACATGCAGGATTTCCTGGCGGTCGCCACCGGCGGAGACCATGGCAAGGATGTGTTCGACTTCCTGGTCGCGCTCGCCAGCGCGCGGAAGCCGATCGTGTCGGGTGTGGATGGCTTGGCCATCGGCATCGGTACGACGATCCACCTGCATTGCGACATGACCTTCGCGACGCCCGGCTCGTTGTTCAAAACGCCATTCACAGATCTCGGCCTCGTGCCGGAAGCCGCATCCAGTCTGATCGCGCCGCAGATCATGGGCCATCAACGCGCTTTTGCGCTGCTCGCAATGGGCGAGGGATTCTCCGCCGAACAGGCGCTCGATGCCGGACTGATCTGGAAGATCGCCGAGCCGGAAGCGCTCGAGGCGGAGGTCATCGCGGCCGCCGAGGCATTCGCCGCCAAACCGCCGGAGGCACTCCAACTGGCCAAGAAACTGGTCAAGGGGCCGCGTGAGCCCGTGCTCGATCGCATCCGCGAGGAAGGCGAACTCTTTTTGCAGAGGCTGAAATCGGACGAGGCGCGCGAAGCCTTCATGGCGTTCATGGCGCGCAAGAAATAGTCCGGCCTACATGTCCGACCAGTGACGCTTTTTTCCGCCTGTCCGTTCGAGCAACGCGACGGCTTCGAGATGTGGCGTCCAGATGAACTGGTCGATCGGCGTCACCGATTTCAACTTGAAACCCGCCTGAATCAGAATCGAAAGATCGCGGGCTAAAGTCTCGGGATTGCAGGATATTGCGGCCACGCGGCGAACGGTGGATGCCGCGATCTCGCGTGCCTGCGCCTCGGCGCCCGCGCGCGGAGGATCGAAGACGACGCCGTCGAAAATCCTGAGATCGTGCGCTGTCATCGGCCGGCGCACGAGGTCGCGCCGCTCGGTCGTCACGGGCTTCAGCCGCTTGTCGGAATTGTCGCGAAACGCCCGGTCGAGCGCGGCGAGTGCCGGGCCGTCACCTTCCACTGCATGCACGGTCGAGCCCTTGGCAAGCCGCAATGCGAAGGTGCCGCAGCCTGCATAGAGGTCGGCGACCCGCTTGCACTTGGCCATGTGCGCGGTGACAAGGCCAGCCATGGCCTCCTCCATCGCGGGCACGGCCTGCAGGAACGCGCCCGGCGGCGGTGCGACGACCACATCGCCGAACTCGACTACCGGCCGTCTCGGCGCAAGGATCACTTCCCCGTTGACGGTCAGCCGGGCAAAACCGAGCGCGCGAAGCTTGTCGGCCGCCGCGCGCTTTTCGACATCCCCCGGTTCGATCTTTCCATCCACGGCGAGATCGAGGCCGGCAAGTGTCTGGTTGACGGTCACATGCACGGTTTTCGCGGTCGGCAGAAAGGCTGCAAGCAGCTCCTTCATGGCTGCGCGCGCGCCGAATATTTCCGGCGTGACGACATGGCATTCGTCGAGATCGACGACATGGTTGCTGGCAGCCTGCTGAAAGCCGAGCTGAATACCCTTTTCTGTTCTGATCGCGGAGAACACCGCGCGCCGCCTTGTATGCGGGTCGCAGAACTGGGCGGGCTTGATCTTCGTCGTATCGATACCGTGTGCGGAAAGCGCCTTTTCGAGTAGGCCGGCTTTCCAGACACGGTAGGCTTCTTCGCTCAGGTGCTGGAGAGAACAGCCGCCGCAGGTCTCGAAATGCGCACAGACGGGTTCTATACGGTCGGGCGAAGGTGTCCGGACGGAGAGAAGCGCGGCGCGCTTGCCATCCGCGATCGCGGTCACGGTTTCGCCGGGAAGCGAATAGGGCACGAAAATCTGTCCGGTGTCTGTCTTGGCGATACCGTCGCCGCGCAGACCGAGTTCGTCGATCGTCAGGGTTGCGGTCCGGCTCATGCTTTCCTCCCAGCGAGGAGGAATTCGGCATTTCCGTCGCCGCCTGAAATCGGGGAGGGATGGAGACCCAGAACGCGCCAGCCCGGCTGGTCCGACAGCCACTGGGCGAGATCACGGGAGCAACGCTCGGCATCCTCGCGCGAAACAAGCCCGCCCTTGCCTATTCTCGCGCGTCCGACCTCGAACTGAGGCTTGACCAGCAGCACCGCTTCCGCGCCCGGCGCGGCAAGTGAAAGCGCTGAAGGCAGGGCAAGCTTCAGCGAGATGAAGCTCACATCGGAAACGATGAACCGCGGATGTTCGCCCTGCAAATGGACGAGATCGAGATCGCGGGCGTTCAGGCCCTCGATACTCGTGACGCGCGGGTCTGCGGCGAGGCCGGCATCCATCTGGCCATGGCCGACATCGACGGCGATGACATGCGCCGCGCCGTCTTCCAGCAGGACCTGGGTAAAGCCCCCGGTCGACGCGCCGATATCCAGAGCCGTCCGGCCTTTTGGCGAGAGGTTGAAATGCTCCAGCGCGGCTTTCAGCTTCAGCGCCGCCCGCGAGACGTAGTTCCGCGCCGGATCGTCGATATCGATCGGGCTGTCCGACGAAACCATCTGGCCCGGTTTGGAGGCTGCCTGTCCGGCGATGCGGACCGCGCCGCGAAGGATCGCGTCTCTCGCACGAGAGCGCGATGCGAACGCGCCTGTATCAACCAGCAACTGGTCAAGACGGGCGCGTTGCGAATTATCCTGAGAGGTCATGATCATGTCATTGCCGCGCGACGCGCGCGTTGGCAATGACAATCATGCACGCAAGGTCAATGGATTGTGTCAGCCGGTATAGACGACACGGATGTCCGTGCGCGGCAACAGCCAGGCATCGGTCTCGATCGAGCTCGTCGTCGTCCGGTCGACATAGGGTGCGATCAGCATGGCGCTGTCGTCGTGCGAGCGCTGGTTAAACCAGCCCGTCTCTTCTTCCTCAGGCGCCAGTCCGGCTCCGTCTTCAAGCGTGTATCCGCCGCGCAGGTCGCCGAGCATCGCTGCTGCCTTGTCGGCGAGCACCTTGGCCAGTTTCTTGTCGAATTGCGGTTCAGCGTTTGCCCCCGTGACCGGGGCCGCGATCGTCGCGGCTCCCAGAAAAGCGAACACGACCGCTGTTTTCAGCGTGTCATTGAAGTACATAGCCACCTTCCCCGTTGCTGCGGAGACTCTAGGGAAGGCGGGTTATTTCGGCGCAAAGAAACGCGGTAAGTCTTTGGAAAATAAAGAAGGTAAGCCCTGAGCTAAAGGACAGGGTGAACTACGGGTTAAGACAGTGGCCCGGCGTCACCGTTCCGGCAGCGGGATATACTCTTCTTCGTCGCCCGGCACGATGTCGAAGCGGCGGCTTTTCCATTCTTCCTTGGCCTGCTCAATGCGCTCGCGCGAGGAGGAGACGAAGTTCCACCAGATATAACGCCGCGAGCCGAGCGACGCGCCGCCGAACAGCATGAAGGACGCGCCGCGCGCCGACCGAACGACGATCCTGTCGCCCGGCCGGAAGACCAGCAGCTGATCCGGCGCGAATACGTCCCCGGCGATCTCGATCTCGCCCTCCGACACATAGATGGCGCGCTCTTCAGCTTCGGCAGGAATTTCGATCTCGCCATTGGCCGGCAGGGTGATATCGACATAGAGCGTGTCGGAATACTGAGCGACCGGCGATGACGCGCCGTGAAACGAACCGATCAAAACGCGCGCATGCGCCTTGCCGTCCTCGACGATGCCCATTGCTGCGGCCGCGGTGTTTTCAAAAGTGGGCGCGATCTCTTCCTTGTCGTCGGGAAGCGCCAGCCATGTCTGCAGGCCGGACATGCGCCTTCCGGTCGCGCGGGTCTCCTCCGGCGAACGCTCCGAATGGACGATGCCGCGCCCGGCCGTCATCAGGTTGATGTCGCCCGGCGCGATGACCATCTCGGTGCCGAGACTGTCGCGGTGGCGGATGGCGCCATCATAGAGATAGGTAACGGTGGACAGCCCGATATGCGGGTGCGGGCGCACGTCGATGGCCTCGCCGGGCTTGAAGGTGGCCGGTCCCATCCGGTCGAAGAAGATGAATGGACCGACCAGCTTGCGTTTCAACGAGGGCAGGGCGCGCCGCACCTCGAAGCCGCCGATGTCGGACACTTTCGGTATGATCAGGGTTTCAATCGCGTCGCAGGCGAAGGCGTCGCCGGCCTCGGGGTCGTTTCCGGGAAAGAAGCTCATGCTCCGCCTCCGTGTGTTTCGTCAGGAAGGCAAATGGGAGAGGCCGCGCCCATTTCAATCAAGAGCGACACAGCGTTCGCCGAATGAAGCCTACCCGTCCAGCGGCTCTGTCCCTGCCGGCTTGCCTTCGCGCGTGAGCTTGATCTTCTCGATCTTGGCTTCGGCGGCCTTAAGCAGCGCGTCGCAGCGATTGCGCAGCGCCTCGCCGCGTTCGTAGATCTCGATGGATTTGTCGAGAGGAACGTCTCCGCGTTCGAGCTGGTCGACGATGGATTCGAGCTGCTGGAGCGCCGTCTCGAAATTCATGTCCTTCACGTCGGCGTGGGTCGGGGCGTCCGCCATGGTCTATCCTCGCATCAGTCGCAAAACATGGGCGGCGGTCGATGCCGCCAGGCCCTTCAGATCGTAACCGCCCTCCAGCAGGCTGACGAGACGGTCGTTGCAGTGGCGTCCGGCGGCATCCATCAGCTTGCCGGTCGCCCAGTCGAAATCGTCCTCAACCAGATTGATCTCGGCCAGCGGATCGCGGTGATGCGCATCGAAGCCGGCGGAAATGATGATCAGGTCGGGTTGGAAATCGTCCAGCGCGGTCAGCACGCGCTCCTTGAACGCGGCGCGGAACTGGTCGCCGGTATCCTGCGGACGAAGCGGCGCATTGCAGATCGTGCCATGCTCGCCCGTCTCGCCCTTTGCGCCCGTACCCGGATAGAGCGGCATCTGGTGGGTCGAGCAATAAAGTACGGAGGCGTCGTCCCAGAATATGTCCTGCGTGCCATTGCCGTGATGGACGTCCCAATCGACGATCGCGACACGCTCGGCGCCGTGTTGCCTCTGCGCGTGACGCGCTGCGATGGCTGCCGTGTTGAACAGGCAGAACCCCATGGCCGTATTCTTTTCGGCATGGTGGCCGGGCGGTCTCGCCGCGACGAAGACGTTCGACACTGCCTGCGCGAAGACGTCGTCAACCGCGGCGTTCGCCGCGCCGAGCGCATGCAGCGCGACCTCGTAGCTTTTCGGGCTGACGCAGGTGTCGGCGTCGATGCGCGCAATACCCTCTTCGGGAATCTGCGCCATCACGCGGGTGACGTAGTCTTCGGGATGGGCGTAGCGAATGGTCTCCGCATCGCCGCGGGGTGCATCGACCCGGTCCAGCGAATCGAAGAACTCCAGCCCAAGGGCTTCAGAGACAGCCCTGATCCGGTCCGGCCGTTCCGGATGGCCGGGGGGCGTGAGGTGATCGAGAAAGATGTCGTGCGAATAGAGACGGGTAGTCATGGCCGGTTTGTATCATCAATGTCCGGCCATGCCATCCGTCCCTGAAAGAATGTTGTTATTGGGCGACAGGACGGCCGCCGAACGCTTCCTTCGCCTTTTCCGTCAGGTCGCGGAACTTGCCCGATGCGCCGGCCAGCTTGCGGTCCCATTCCGGATCCGGAACCTGTCCCTCGATGCGCTTGAAGTAGACTTGCAGCAGTGCGGCAATGGCGAAGGGTTCCATGATCGCGGCCTTGAAAGACCAGGCGAGAAGGATCGCGAAGACGAATCCGTAGCCGGTTGCCGAACCGGGGACGAGATAGACCAGCAATCCGGCGGGAACGAGCATGATCAGGAAGACGAAGAGCGAGAAGAGCCACATGATCGCGGTCAGCCACACGGCATTCTTGATCATGTGCGTACCGTTCTGCGCGTAGAGCACCAGCGCGTGCCGCGATGTCTCCCACGGATTGGTGCTGCCGATGCGGATATTGTAGCCGAGGATCACCTCGTCGACATAGGTCAGCGACATTCGGATGATGCCGTTGATGAAACCGACAAGGGCGTTCAGCCCCGGGATCGGCAGGAAGGCCGCGACGCCGCCGAGCAGGCCGGTGATCGCGCGAATCACGCCTTTGATGAGCTGGTCAAGCGCAAACAGGATGTTGGCTTCGCCGAACCGTTCCTTCACCGTTTCCTGCGCGTGCGCGATCTGCCCTTCCGGCAGCGGTTCGCCGTCAATCAGTTCGACCATGACCGCGATGTGGCCGGCCTTGACCATGTAGAGAATGTATTCGCGGATCCAGTAGACGATGGCGGAGACGATACCGAAACCGGCGATCCCGCCCCAGACCGCGAAGGATCCCGGTTCGCTGCCGATCTGCCCGATACCGTAACCGACACCGGCTCCCGCCCCGGTCGCGATGATATAGGCGAAGGTGATGCCGAAATAGACCGCCATCCTGAGCAGGATGAACGGCATCGTGCGGCCGAGAATCGACAAGGTTTTTGCGATGGAAAAGTCCCACATGGCGATTGCCCCTTCGGTTTGTGACTGCGGCCAACACTAGGCGCCGAGGGACATTGCGATGTGACAGATGTCACAAACCGGTCAGGGGGCGACCACCAGCAGACGGTCATCCTGCGTGACAGTCACAATCCGTCCTCCGACGACGGCGATGGACCTGTCGATCGGGCCGGGCAGGGCGATGTCCGGCAGGTTCGACAGCGGAAAGCGCAGCCGCATACGGTCCTGGGAAGGAAGGACGAGATCGGGATTCCCGTCGCCGTCGAAGTCCGATACCGCGGACAGGCCGAGATCGCGCGAGCCGATGACGTGGTTCGAGACGTCGCCGGCGATATCGTTCTTCTCGGTGATCGTGTCATTCGCATAGGCGAGCGAGAACAATCGCCCGCCGATATGCGGTGTGCGCACGGCATAGAGGGTGGCCGCGCCGGATCCGTCGGGAACGATGCCGGCGATATTGAGCCAGCGATTCGGACGTCCATTCTCGCTGCTTGCGCCGAGTTCGACGAGTTGGCCGTCGCGCAGCCCGTAGATCGCAACCGCCGACCCGCCGGTTTTTGAAGAGCGTATCGTGACGACCTCGTTCGAGCCGTCACCGTCGAGGTCATGGATGCGTGGCGTCAGGTCCTCGAAGACCTGGCTCTCCGGCAGGTCGAACCTGATTTCCCGGCCGCTTTCATCGATTGCGATCAGGGCGCCGCCTTCGGTCGCGTCGCCGAGAACACCATGGGCGTAACGGTTGGTCGGTGCTCCATACCATGCCCTGCGGATATCGCCGTCCTCTGCCACGTCCATGCCGCCGTCGGGAAGGGCGCCTGACGGTTTCGGCCGCCTGGCTTCGGGCGCTGCCGTTGACAGACAAACGCCTTCGGGCCGGTCGCAGCTCACAAGGCGGAAGGTTTCCTGTCCAAGCGCGATGTAAGCGCCGTCGGCGGATTTCCGGATTGCGGTGATCGGTGCGGGAAGATCGAGCTCGAACAACTCGACCGCGTGTGCGCCCGAACCCGCGCCGAGCGTCAGGAAAACGGCAAGAGCCGCGCCGTTACAGAATTTCAGTAGACGATATCCGGATTCCGAAGCCTTCGAGCCCCACATAGTGTCGCTCCCTGGTGGAGTAGAGTTTGATCGAGCCTATCCCGAGATCTTTCAGGATCTGCGCGCCGAGACCGATTTCCCGCCACTCGGCTTCCCGATCCTGCGCCTCCATATGCTCCTCCGGCAAGCGGCGACCCGCTGACTTGCCGACGCCGACGGAACCCTCTCGAAGATAGACCACAACGCCGCGTCCCTCGTCGGCCATTCGTTGCATCACGGCAGAGACCATCTTTTCCTTGCCGAAGACATCGTCGACGACCGATTCCAGATGCAGCCGCACGGGTATGTCCACACCGTCGCGAATGTCGCCATAGACGACGGCGAGATGATGCATCGGATCCCAGGGAAGCGTGTAGGAATACGCCTTCGCTGGCCCGACCGTGGTCTCGAGGTCGAATGTCTCGACCAGTTCAATCAGCGTTTCCTTGCGCTGGCGGTAATTGATCAGGTCCGCGACATTGATCTGCTTGAGACCGTGTTCCTGTGCGAAGGCGGTCACCTGTGGTCCGCGCATCACGGTACCGTCGTCATTGACCAGTTCGCAGATCACTCCGACCTGGGGCAGACCGGCAAGCTTGCAGAGATCGACGGCGGCCTCGGTATGACCCGACCGCATCAGGACGCCGCCCTCCCGCGCCACGAGCGGGAAGATATGGCCGGGACGCACGAAATCCGGCGCGCCGGCATTCGGATTGGCGAGGTTGCGCACGGTCATGGTGCGGTCGTCGGCGGAAATTCCCGTCGTGGTGCCGTGCTTGTAATCGACGGTCACGGTGAACGCAGTGGCGTGCGGCGCGTCGTTCTCGGCCACCATCGGCGCCAGATTGAGCCGCTTGGCGTCCTCGCGGGTCATCGGCGCGCAGACGATGCCGGACGTGTGCCGAACGATGAAGGCCATCTTCTCCGGCGTCGTGTGAACCGCGGCAACGATCAGGTCGCCCTCGTTCTCGCGTCCGTCATCGTCCATGACGACGACGATTTCACCACGCTCGAAAGCGCGCAGCGCCTCGATGACCCTTGCCTGATCGTATGCCATTGAAATCCTCAAATACGGCCGGTCTGGCCCCTGTGCCGCAGATAATGATCGGCGATGGCGCAGGCAACCATTGCCTCTCCGATCGGTACCGCGCGAATGCCGACGCACGGATCGTGGCGTCCTTTTGTCACGACCTCGGTCTCCTCGCCGTCGGCCGTGATGGACCGGGTCGGCGTCAGGATGGAGGAGGTGGGTTTGACGGCGAAACGCGCGACGACGGGCTGCCCGGTTGAAATGCCACCAAGGATGCCGCCGGCATTGTTGGAGAGGAAGGCCGGGTTGCCATATTCGTCGATACGGATTTCGTCGGCATTGTCCTCGCCGCGGATGCGCCCGGCTTCGAACCCGTTGCCGATCTCGACGCCTTTGACCGCGTTGATCGACATCAGCCCGGAAGCGATATCCTGATCGAGCTTGGCGTAGATTGGCGCGCCGAGCCCTGCCGGGACACCCTCGGCCACGACTTCGACCACCGCGCCGACGGACGAGCCGGTCTTCCGGATTTCGCCGAGATAGTCCGCGAAAGCCTCGGCCGCGTCCGCATCGGGCGTGAAGAACGGATTGCGATCCACCTCTTCCCAATCCCATTTCGCGCGGTCGATTTCCTTTGTACCCATAGAGACCAGCGCCGCGCGCACCGAAAGCCCAGGCACGATCTTTCGCGCCAATGCGCCGGCGGCCACGCGCGCGGCGGTTTCCCGCGCCGAAGACCTGCCTCCGCCGCGATAATCGCGGATGCCGTATTTCTTGTCGTAGGTGAAGTCCGCATGACCTGGCCGGTAGCGCTGGGCGATGTCGGAATAATCCTTCGACCGCTGGTCGGTGTTCTCGATCATCATGCAGACGGGCGTACCCGTGGTGACAAGCGTCTCGCCGTCTTCCTGCGGCATGACGCCCGAAAGAACCCGGACCGCGTCGGCTTCCCGGCGCTGTGTCGTGAATTTCGATTGGCCCGGTTTGCGTTTGTCGAGATACGCCTGGACTTCGGCCTCCGTGAACGCGATGCCGGGCGGGCAACCGTCGATCACGCAGCCCAGCGCGATACCGTGGCTTTCGCCCCAGGTGGTGACGCGGAAAAGATGGCCGAAAGTGTTATGCGACATGAGGAAATTCCGTTCGTGACGACCTTCTAGAGCAGCATTCGCGAAATGAGAAGCCGCGTCCTGTCGAAGCGGGAAACTCCAAGAGCGTATGGGGACAGGTTTTGGCCGTTCGAGACCCGAGGCGCTTCAGTCCAGCCCGACCCAGACGCCGTCCTGTCCGTCGTACCGGTAGACCCGGTCCTGCGGGACATGGCCATCGGCGAGGGTGCCATCGCCGGGACCTTCGACAAGATACCGGGTCGCGCGAATGATGCCGCCGTGGCAGACGATCACGGTCTGCGCGTCCAACCCATCGAAAAAGTCGCGGACGCGGTTCACGGCCTGCGCATAGCTCTCGCCGCCGGGCGGAACATGATCCCATTTGCTGCGATCGCGGGCCGCCATCGCGTCCGGATATTCCTGAAGCAGTTCGGAATGGAGCTTGCGCTCCCATTCTCCGAAACTCACCTCCATCAGTCGCTCATCGGTGCGGAATTCGTCGGGATCAAGGCCGAGTTCGGTGCGGATGATCCGTGTCGTCTCCACCGCGCGCGAAAGCGGGCTCGCGACGAAACTCCAGTCTTTCCAGTCGATCGGAAGCGAGGCGAGGTATCTGCCGTTTCCCGCCGCCTGGCCCCGTCCGGTGTCATTGAGCGGTATATCCGCCTTGCCCTGGTATCGGCGCTCCCGATTCCATTCGGTCTCGCCGTGCCGGATCATGTAGAATCTCGGCAGCGTCGTGCCTGTCATCGCGAAATTGCCCCGTGATACTGCGCCAGTCAGTCCTTGGTGATATCCGGCGCGTCGACCGCCTTCATGCCGACGACATGGTAGCCCGAATCGACGTGATGCACTTCGCCCGTCACGGCGCGTGACAGGTCGCTCAGGAGATAGAGCGCGGAATCGCCCACCTCGTCGGTCGTCACCGTCTTGCGCATCGGCGAGTTGTACTCGTTCCACCTGAGGATATAGCGGAAGTCGCCGATCCCCGATGCCGCGAGCGTCTTGATCGGCCCGGCCGACAGGGCGTTGACGCGGATGCCGGACGGTCCGAGGTCCGCAGCGAGATAGCGCACGCTCGCCTCGAGCCCGGCCTTCGCGACGCCCATCACGTTGTAATGCGGCATCACCTTCTCGGCGCCGTAATAGGTCAGCGTCAGGATGGAGCCGCCATTGGTCATCAGCGGTTCGGCGCGTTTCGCGACGGCGGTCAGCGAATAGACGGAGATGTCCATCGTGCGCGCGAAGTTTTCACGCGTCGTATCGACATAGCGTCCCGTCAATTCGTCCTTGTCGGAGAACGCGACCGCATGAACGAGGAAATCGAGCCGACCCCAGGTCTTTTCGAGATGCGAGAACACCGCCTCGATCGTATCCGGCTCGGTCACGTCGCAATGGCCGCAGACGATTGCGTTCAGTTCACCGGCCAGCGGCTCGACGCGTTTCCGCAGTGCATCGCCCTGATAGGTGAATGCCAGTTCGGCACCTTGGTCCGCGCAGGATTTCGCAATGCCCCAGGCGATCGACTTGTTGTTTGCGAGGCCGATGATAAGGCCCCGCTTGCCCTTCATGAGGCCCGAACCTGTGGTCATGGCTGTCATCCCGAAAAGATAAAGATATTGTCTTTCTCGGGCGAGCATATCGCACAGCAATTTCGGTCCATCAAGCTAGAAGGCATTGGACCCACAAGCCGGACGTCAAACCTCGGTCTTGCGGAAAAGCGCCTCCAGCGCCTCGCGTTTTTCATCCGGGAGCTGGATTTGCAGCACTGCAAGCAGGTCGCCATGGCCGGATTTCGCGCGCGGGAGCCCTTTGCCCTTGACGCGCATCGTCTGCCCGGAGGAGGACCAGGCCGGGACCGTCAGGGCGATTTTCTTGCCATCGGGCATGGTCAGCGGAACCTTGCCGCCGACGATTGCGGTTTCCAGCGGCACCTCGACATCCATGACGATATTGGCGCCTTCGACCCGCGCGCCATCGGCCTGCTTGAGGCGAATCTTCGCGAGAAAGTCGCCGCGATGTCCTGCCGGTCCGGCCAATCCCTGGCCTTTCAGGCGGATGACCTGGCCGTCGGTCGCCCCTTGCGGAATGGAAACGGCGACCGTCCGTCCGTCAGGCAGGGTCAGTCGCGCCTTTCGCTCGCCCATAAGGTCGGCGGGCGTCACGGCGAGGTCGGCTTCGATATCCTTGCCCTTGGGCGGCTGCGCTTTCGTCTGGCGTGCACCGGCGCCACCGGTCCTGCCGAAACCCGAAAACGGGCCGGACTGCCGTGCGCCACCGCCAAAGGCGGATCCGAACAATTCGCTCAGAATGTCTTCTGTCGGGCCTTGGCCGCCGGAACGGAACTCGAACCCGCCGGGTCCGCCGCGCGCATCGAAGCCGTCATAGGCTGTATAGGGGTTGCCACCGCCAAAACCCTGGAAGGTCTCGCGGCCCTCGGCGTCTATCTCGCCGCGGTCGAACTGCTTGCGTTTGGCTTCGTCGCCGAGAATCTCATAGGCGCGCGAAGCCTCCGTGAAGCGCTCCTGCGCTTTCGGATCGTCCTTGTTTGCGTCCGGGTGATACTTCTTGGCGAGCTTGCGGTACGCAGATTTTATTTCGGATGCGCTGGCCGTCTTTGCGACGCCGAGCACAGCATACGGGTCTCTCATGGCACTCTTGCGCTGTTTCAACTGTAGTTGTTCAGCATATGGCGATTAAATATGGGAAATTCCAGATGTTTGCCCGGAAATCGCGACGGATCAGACATCGCCGCGCGATCCCGCCGGGGCGAGTATCCGCGTCCACCAGCCGGTGCGGCGATCGAGGCACAGGTCACCCTCATAGAGCGTCACGCCGTCATAGGATTGCCGCGTCGCGTTGAAGCTGCGGCAGGTCTGGCCGGCGACCTTGCGCTGCCGAATATCGGTGATTTCGCCCTTGGAACCGGTCGACTGGTTGGCCCAGGCCAAAGGCCCGCCGTCTCGGGTTTTCAGATCCACCGACGTCACCGCGTTCCGGATCGTGTCTTCGTCCAGCAGCCTGTCGCGTTCCACGCCTTCCAGGTCGGTGGCTTTCTTGAAGGGATCGGCAGTGACGGCAACCGAATCGTCAACGATAGCGATCGCGCCGACGGTGGCTTCGTCCAGTCCCTTGCCGGTCATGCTGCAGCCGGTCAGCGCCAAGGCGGTCAAACCCATCGCCAGAAACCGGGCACCGGATGCAATACGGGCGTCAAGCGCTTGCGCGAAAGCTCCGTTTGTGTGCAACACATGACGCATCAATCAATCACTCATCTGCGGTTATAACCGCATGTCCCGGGAGAGATTATGGCGCCCGTAGAGTTAACAAATCCTGACTTCACCACCCGCGAGGACCCGTTCGCCCTGTTTGGCGAATGGCTGGAAGAAGCAAAGAAATCCGAAATCAACGACCCCAATGCGACATCGCTTGCAACCGTCGATTCCGACGGGTTGCCGAATGTGCGCATGGTCCTTTTGAAGGACTATGACGAGGACGGTTTCGTCTTCTACACCAACTTCGAGAGCCAGAAGGGTGAGGAAATCCTCGCCACGAAGAAGGCGGCGATGTGTTTTCACTGGAAGTCGTTGCGCCGTCAGGTGCGGCTGCGCGGGGCCGTCACGGTCGTCGACGATGCCGAGGCGGACGCCTACTTCGCGTCACGTGCGCGTGGCAGTCGCATTGGAGCATGGGCGTCGAAGCAGTCCCGTCCGCTGGAAAGCCGCTTCGCGCTGGAAAAGGAAGTCGCAAAATTCACGGCCAAATATGCCGTCGGCGAGATCCCGCGTCCGCCCCACTGGTCGGGCTTTCGCATCGCGCCCGTCTATATCGAATTCTGGAAGGACGGCGCGTTTCGGCTGCATGACCGGGTGATCTTCCGCCGCGAAACGGAAACCGCACCGTGGACCAGAACCCGGTTTTATCCCTGAGCAGCACGATGGCCGTGGCAACCGCGATCGACGGGATTGTCGCGTCAGTCCCGATCGCGTTCACCTGGCAAGGATCTCGTCCACGAAAGCCGGCACGATCCCGGTTGCCGGTCCGTGGCGGAAGTCGTCGAAGAGACGGGTGCCTTCGGAGGGTTGCAGATTGAGTTCCAGCGTTTCGGCGCCGGCATTGGCGGCAATCTCGACGAAGCCCGCGGCGGGGTAAACCGCGCCGCTCGTTCCTATGGCGACGAACATGTCACACGTGTCGAGCGCACCGAGGATCTCGTCCATCCGGTAGGGCATTTCGCCGAACCAGACGATGTCCGGGCGCAAGCGACCGGCCGAACCGCAATTCGGGCACTCGGTCCCGGTCGACAGGTCTTCATCCCAGCTGATTCTTGTGTCGCAGCTGCGGCACCATGCCTGTTGAAGCTGTCCGTGCATATGCACGACATCGCGGGATCCGCCGCGTTCATGCAGGTCATCGACATTCTGCGTCACCAGCATGAAATCGTTGCCCAGCTTCCGTTCGAGTTGGGCAAGCGCCCGATGCGCGGCATTCGGCTCGACCTCGCGCAACTGAGCCCTGCGGGCATTGTAGAAGCCGTGGACAAGCGCCGGATCGGCCGCGAATGCCTCCGGCGTCGCCAGTTTCATCGGATCCATTTTCATCCAGACGCCGTCCGGATCGCGGAAGGTGGACACCCCGCTCTCAGCGGATATGCCCGCACCGGTGAGGACCACGAGTTTCATGTGCACCTTTTCTTGCCGGGGCCGTCTCCGTTCAGCTTTTCAGCCGGTAGCCCGTCCTGAAGATCCACCAGACGGCCGACATGCATATGACAAGGAAGAGGCCGATCATCGCAAGGCTGACGGTGACGGAAACGTCGGAAATCTCGTAGAAACTCCACCGGAACCCGCTGATCAGATACAGCACCGGGTTGAACAGCGTCACCTTCTGCCAGAACTCCGGCAGCATCGAGATCGAGTAGAAGCTGCCGCCGAGGAAGACCAGCGGCGTGATGACCAGCAGCGGTACGATCTGCAGTTTCTCGAAACTGTCCGCCCATATGCCGATGATGAAGCCGAGCAGCGAGAAGGTGATCGCGGTGAGCAGCAGGAAGGCCGCCATCGCGAACGGGTGCGCGATATGCAGGTCTACGAACAGGCTGGCCGTGGCGAGAATGATAAGGCCGAGGATCGTCGCCTTGGTCGCCGCCGCGCCGACATAGCCCAGCACGATCTCGAAATAGGAGATGGGCGCCGACAATATCTCGTAGATCGTGCCGACGAATTTCGGAAAATAGATTCCGAACGCGGCATTCGTCACGCTCTGGGTTAACAGGTTCAGCATGATGACGCCGGGAACGAGGAACGCGCCATAGGAAACGCCTTCCACCTCCGTGATGCGCGACCCGATGGCGGCACCGAAGACGACGAAATAGAGGGATGTCGACACGACCGGAGAGACGACGCTCTGGAAGAGCGTGCGGAACCAGCGCGCCATTTCGTATCGATAGATGGCCCAGACAGCGAGCAGGTTCATGCGTTTTCCTCCACCAGAGAGACGAAGATGTCTTCGAGCGAACTCTTCCGTGTATCGACGTCGGAGAAGCGGATGCCTTCATCCGCCAGCGTCGTCAGCAGGCGGGTTATGCCCGTGCGTTCGCTGGTGGTCATGAAGGAGTAGGTCAGCTGGCGTCCGTCCTCGGAAAGCGTGAGATTGTAGTCCGAGACGCTTTCCGGGATCGCGTCGATCGGTTTCGCCAAGGTCAGCGTTATGTCCTTTTGGCCGAGCTTGCGCATCAATTCGGCCTTGTCCTCGACCACGATGATCTCGCCATTGCGGATCACCGCGATGCGGTCGGCCATTTCCTCCGCCTCCTCGATGTAGTGGGTCGTCAGGATGATGGTGACGCCACTTTCGCGCAGCTTGCGGACCGTGTTCCACATGTCCTTGCGGAGGCTGACATCGACGCCGGCGGAGGGTTCGTCGAGAAACAGGATGTCGGGTTCGTGAGACAGGGCCTTGGCGATCAGCAGGCGACGCTTCATTCCGCCGGACAGTGTGCCAACCTTCTCGTCGCGCTTTTCCCAAAGCGACAATTCCTTCAGCACCCATTCGATGTACTCGGGTTTCGGCCGCTTGCCGAAGAGACCGCGCGAATAGGTGACCGTGGCATGGACCGTCTCGAACTGGTCGGTCGTCAGTTCCTGCGGTACAAGCCCGATTCGCGCGCGGGTCTTGCGATAGTCTTTGACGGTATCGTCTCCATCGACCGTCACCGTGCCCGAGGTCGCGCGGGCGATACCGCAGATGATCGAGATCATTGTCGTCTTGCCGGCGCCGTTCGGCCCGAGCAGGGCTATGATTTCGCCCTTTTCGATGGTCATCGAGACACCCTTGAGCGCCTGGAAGCCGCCGTCGTAGGTCTTGGTGAGTCGGTCTATGGAAATAAGAGGCGCCATGAAGAGCTCGGCCGGTCTATGGAGGGAACGCGTTAGATAGGCGTCAGGACAATCGATTTAAACACCCGGCCACGGATTGGATTAGCCTCTCCTGACAATTGCAACGCCGGTCATAAATCTCCAAATAGCGGTTTCGAAGCGTATTCGGGTGTTCCATGGATTTCGACAACTACTACCGGCGACTTGGCATCGAGAAACCGGCGCCCGACGCGAACGGGCTTCGCGTGCTGCAATCGGCGCAGATGAATGCCGTCACGTTCGAGAATATCGATCCGTTGCTCGGCATCGTCCCCGATGTATCGATATCGGGCATTTTCGGAAAAGTCGTCGAACACCGGCGGGGCGGGTATTGTTTCGAGGTGAACACGCTTTTCGGTGCGGCGCTTGGCGATGTCGGATTCGTTGCGCGGCGTGTCATGGCACGCGTGAGGAACGGCGCGGCGCAGGGCGCCAATCGCAGTCATCTTGCCTGGCTTGTCAGCATCGATGGCGAGGAATGGCTGGCCGATACCGGATTTGGCGGGGCCGGGGCATCCGTTCCGCTGCGAACCGGTACCCGCGAGACCCAGTCTGCTCCGTCCGGCGACTACCGGCTGCGCGAGGACGAAGACGCGGGTGAACTGGTTCTGGAGCGCCTTACGCCGGAAGGCTGGTTTTCGCTCTACGGTTTCGACCGCGCCTCGGTGCGCGATGCGGATATCGAGGCGGCGAATTTCGTTACCGCGCGATGGGAGAGGGCCCCGTTTCCATCCAACCTCATGCTCAGCCGCCACCGTTCGGATGGCCGCGTCAGCCTGTTGAACACGGCGTTGCGCATCGAGAACCGCGACGGCGTGGCGAAGCGCGCTGTCGGTTCGCTCGACGACCTGCACGACGTTATGACCGAAGAATTCGCCTTGCCCGTCGACCGTTCGCTCACCGAACAGATCTGGCGGCGTCTCGAAACACTGGGCCGTGTGGAACGGCTCGCCGTTTGAACCATTGGAGCGGATGATGATTCCGATTTCCGTCCTCGATCTTTCCCCGATCCCCGATGGCCACAGCGCCGCCGATGCGCTCGATAACACGCTCGATCTCGCGCGCCATGCGGAAGAGTGGGGCTACCGGCGCTTCTGGCTGGCCGAGCACCACAATTCACCCGGCATCGCGAGTGCAGCCACATCCGTGCTGATCGGTCATGTCGCCAATGGGACGAAGACGATCCGTGTCGGCGCGGGTGGCGTCATGCTGCCGAACCATGCGCCGTTGGTCATAGCAGAGCAGTTCGGCACGCTCGCAACGCTCTATCCGGATCGCATCGACCTGGGGCTGGGGCGCGCACCGGGAACCGACATGGCGACCGCCCGGGCCTTGCGCCGCGGTCTCGATCAGGCCGACGGATTTCCCAACGATGTCGTCGAACTGATGGGCTATTTCGAGGACGAACCGCCCGGCGGTGGCCGTGTCCGCGCCATCCCCGGCGCAGGCACGCATGTACCGGTCTGGATCCTTGGTTCGAGCCTTTACGGCGCGCAACTCGCCGCGCATCTCGGGCTCCCCTATGCCTTCGCATCGCATTTTGCACCGGCGGCACTGGAACAGGCGATCGAGGTCTACCGCCGGACTTTCCGGCCGTCGCAATATCTCGACCGTCCGCATTTCATGCTTGCGGTGAATGTTTTCGCTGCACCGACGGACGAAGAAGGGGCATTCCTGCGTACGTCCATGCAACTGGCCTTTGCGCGGTTGCGAACCGGCATGCCCGGCCCGCTGCCGCGCCCGGTCGACAATCTGGACGAACTTCTCACCGTGCAACTGCGCGAGATGGTGGACGAGGCGCTCTCCGTCACGGCCGTCGGCTCGCCCGAGACGGTTCGCAAGGCGCTTCTCGGCTTCGTTGAACGTTACGAACCGGAGGAACTGATCCTGACCGGACAGATCCATGACCATCAGGCACGACTGAGATCGTTCGAGATCGCGGCGCAAGTCATGGCGTCGCTTCCGGCGGATGCTTGATCCGGGACAATTCCCATGCGCGTGCGTCGATGCTACTGATTTCCTGCAACCACTGACCAAGGCGAGTGAAAATGGCGTTCGAAGGACTGATCACACGGCTCAACATGCTGTTCAACGACATGGAGAACCAGCCGGAGGACGATCATGAATTGCTGGAGCAGATCCATCTTGAATTGATGCAGATGAAGGCCACCGGTCAGCCGATGCCGCAGGATCTGGTGGACTTCGAGGAGCGCCTGAACGCCGAATTCCAGAAGCGTGGGCGCACGCCGCCCGCATCCGGCGCCTGAGGACCGGGCAGGGGGGAGGAGTCGATGGCGCAAGGATTCACGGAACCCGGCGACACCGAAGCCTTCCGCGAATTGCAGAAACGCCTTGTTCGCATCTACGAGCGTGTTTTTCCCGACCACCTTCTTCCGCGCACGGTCCTGATCGTACCAAGCCTGTCGCTCGACAACGAGGTTCTGGCCCGCATTGCCGGCGTCCCGCATTACGAGGAACGCCTGCTGTGTCTCCTGTTCCTGTTGCGCATGCCCGAGACGCGGGTCGTCTATGTCACGAGCGCACCGATCGCCGAGGCGACGATCGATTACTATCTCCACCTTCTGGAAGGCGTCCCGCACCGCCATGCGCGCGAGAGGCTCACGCTTCTCAACTGCCAGGATACGTCCGACAGGTCGCTGACGGAGAAGATCCTCGAACGGCCACGCCTCATGAAGCGCATTCGCGCGTCGCTCGGCGACAGTTCGCTCGCCCACATGGCCTGTTATACCGTCTCCGATATCGAACGGCGGCTCGCTCTCGAACTCGATATCCCGATCTATGGCTGCGATCCGGAACTGCTGCCGCTTGGTTCGAAAAGCGGGGGGCGCAAGCTCTTTCGTGAAGCCGGCGTGCTGATGCCGGACGGCTTCGAGGATCTGGACAGCGAGAAGGATATCGTTTCCTCGCTTGCGGAACTGAAACGGCGCAATCCGCAATTGCGGCGTGCCGTCGTGAAGTTCAACGAGGGTTTTTCCGGGGAAGGGAATGCCACGTTCCGCTTCGACGGTTGTCCCGAGAGCGGCACCGAGGAGTGGATCGCCGCGCATCTGCCGCAAATGGAGTTCGGCGCTCATGATGTCGACTGGAATGTGTATCGCTCCAAGTTCCACGAGATGGGAGGCATCGTCGAGGCTTTCGTGGAGGGAGAGGACAAGCGCTCGCCATCGGCGCAGTTCCGCATCGATCCCGCGGGTGAGGTGGAAGCAATCTCAACGCATGACCAGGTTCTCGGCGGACTGACCGACCAGGAATTTCTGGGCGCGCTGTTTCCGGCCGACGAGGCCTATCGTCTCGAGGTGCAGGCCGAAGGATTGAAAGCCGCGAAAGCCTTGTCGAGACAGGGCGTGCTCGGTCGCTTCGCCGTCGATTTCATTTCCGTGCGCGAGGGGGATGGCTGGAAGCACTATGCGATCGAGATCAACCTGCGCAAGGGCGGCACGACGCATCCCTTCATCATGCTGCAGTATCTGACCGATGGTGCTTACGATTCCGCGACGGGCCTGTTCAATACGCCGCAGGGCGAGCCGCGCTACTACTATGCGACCGACAATCTGGAATCGGATTGCTACCGGGGGCTTCTGCCCGAGGACCTGATCGATATCGCCGTTCGAAACGGCATACATTTCCACGGCGCGACCCAGACCGGTGTGGTCTTTCACCTGATCGGCGCGCTTTCGCAGTTCGGCAAGCTGGGGGCGGTCTGCGTCGGCCGCAGCAGGAAGGACGCGGAGGAACTCTACCAGGCAATGGTCGCCATTCTCGACCGTGAATGCGGTGCCGCGTAAATGAAAAAGGCCGCGGGATCACCGCGGCCTTCTTCGATCCTTATCGGGGTTCGCTTCGAAGCCCCTGGAATATCGCCCAACACATCGCCAGCAGCACCAGCGTGAAGGGCAGGCCGGTTGAAATGACCATCGCCTGTAGCGCCGTCAATCCTCCGCCGAGCAGCAGCACGATGGCCACCAAGCCCTCGAAGCTCGCCCAGAACACGCGCTGCGGAACCGGTGCGTCCACCTTGCCGCCGGCCGTGATCGTATCGATCACCAGCGAACCGGAGTCCGACGAGGTGACGAAGAAGACGATCACCAGCACGACGCCGATGAAGGAGGTGAGCCCGGCAAGCGGCAGACCTTCCAGCATGGCGAAGAGCGACAGTTCCGGCGAGTAGCTGTCGATCACATTGGCTTTCACCGCGCTCGTCTCCGGGCTTGTCAGGACCTGGTCGATCGCGGTGCCGCCGAAGACGGCCATCCACATGACGCAGACCAGTGACGGGATCAGCAACACGCAGATGATGAACTCCCGTACGGTGCGGCCGCGCGACACGCGGGCGATGAACATGCCGACGAAGGGCGACCACGAAATCCACCATGCCCAGTAGAAGGACGTCCAGCCCTGCATGTAGCCGGTATCCTCGCGACCGAACGGGTTCGACAGGGCAGGCAGGTCGACGATGTATGCGACGAGGCCTTTGCCGAAATCCGAGACGATCGTGGCGGTCGGGCCAACCAGGAACACGAAGATCAACAGCAGTGCGGCGATCGCCATGTTGATCTCGCTGAGCACCTTGACGCCGCCGTCGAGGCCGCGGACCACCGAAACCAGAGCGATCGACGTAATGCCGATGATCAGGATGACCTGCACGGTCAGGTTGTTCGGAATGCCAAAGACATGTTCCAGACCGGCATTGGCCTGTTGCGCGCCGATACCGAGCGACGTTGTGAGACCAAACAGGGTCGCGAAGACCGCCAGGATATCGATGATGTGGCCCCACCAGCCCCAGACGCGCTCGCCGAGGATCGGGTAGAAGGCCGAGCGCACGGAAAGCGGCAGGCCCTTGTTGTAGCTGAACAGTGCGAGCGCCAGCGCCAGAACGGCATAGATCGCCCATGGATGCAGGCCCCAGTGATAGATTGTCGCCGCGAGGCCCATCTGCCGGGCCGCCTCGACATTCTCCGGAATGAGGACGCCGTCCGCATCGAAGGGCGAGGGGGTGCCGAGCGGCTGGCTGATCGCCATGTGGTAGACCGGCTCGAGCACGCCGAAGAACATCAGCCCGATACCCATGCCGGCGGCGAACAGCATCGCGAACCAGCCGATATAGCTATAGTCCGGCGTCGCTTCCTTGCCGCCAAGCCGGATCGAGCCGTAGGGCGTGAAGATCAGCGCCACCGTGAAGATCACGAAGATATTGCCGGCCAGCAGGAATACCCAGTCGAATGTGCTCGTCAGTGCCGGACGCAGCCAGCCGAAGAAATCCGCAGCCTGCTGCGGAAAGATCAGCGCCACGACGACGAACAATACGATTACGCCGGCCGAAACCGCGAAGACGGGGTTGTGGATATCGAGGCCGAACGGCCCGATCTGTGCTTCGATGTTGTCCTGACCGATTTCGTAATCGGTTTCGATCAGGCCCGCGTCACCCTCGGGTTCCGGAATGCCGGTGGAAGTGTCGCTCATGGGATTTCCTCCCGTTTATGTTTTGAGTGTTGTTGAAATTCGCCGGATCAGCTCGGGCGAACGAGGAAAACCGATGCGTCGGTATGCGTTGCCAGGCGGCCGCCATTCGAAGGCCAGACGTGATCGGCGACATTCGGGATATGCGTCGCCATGACCACGAGATCGCTTTTTGTCTCGTGAACGGCCTTGACCAGCGCGTCGTCGAGCTCGGCGGCCGGGTCGTGACTGACCACGGTTTTGCCGTGGGTCTCGATGCCATGCCGTTCGGCCTGCTCCTTCGCGAATGCCAAGAGCTTTTGCTCGTACTCCGCCGGATTGTGGGCCATCGGGCCGGGCGTCGACGCCGTGACGCCGACATAGGTCACCGGCACCTTGTAGAGTGAAGAAAGATTAGCCGCCGTGTCGAGCGCCTGCGCCAGCTTGTCGGCGTGCGCGAGGTCCACGGGCACCATGATTTTGTGATACATTGGCTCTCCCCGTCATATGTGAGGCATTGCTTAAGCTTTGCCGATATTGTGTTTTTTGCATCAGGCTGGCGGGTTTGACAGCCGGTTGCTATTCCGCAAACGGAGATTGACGTTCCGATTACGACGCGAGGCTAACGCGGCATCCATCGCGCTGTAAACCGCCCGGCCGGAAGTTCCCAGGATTGTGCGAGGAACTGTCCGCAAGCACGCTCCACTATCGCTGATCAGCCCCGTCTGAATGCCATTTCATGCCGCTCGGATCTTGTGGCGTCATGCAGCTATGGCTCCTCCGAAAGAGGCCGTGACAGCGGCACGAAGCCCTGAGCCCCGTGCGTTTATTGACAGCCTCGGGCCAACTGATATGGGTGCGACGAGTCCATGGAAGGAGCTTGATGCACAGAGGCTTGGATTGAACCGCATGGAGCGGAATCGCTCGGCACCGCGTGTGCCGATCCAATTGTGCATGAATTCTATGGAGTTCTCATGGAGAACCAGGACGTAATAATCCGGCCGTTTGACGCGGCAGCGGACACCGAAAAACTGTCAGGCATCTGGCTCGACGCATCTCTGAGAGCGCATCCGTTTATCGGTCGGCCAAGGCTTCTGGAGCAGCGGCCGTTGATCGAGGACGAGTACCTCCCGAAATCAGAGACCTGGGTCGCCTGTCATGCGGGCGAGCCGGTGGGTTTCATCAGCCTGTTGGGCAGTTTCATCGGCGCGATTTTCATAGAACCGAACTGGCAGGGCCAAGGCGTTGGCCGCAAGCTGATTGCCCATGCTCTTGAACGCAAGAGCGAGCTGTCGCTCGAAGTCTACACCCGGAACGAACAGGCCCTTCACTTCTATGCCGCTCTCGGATTCGAGGAGGTTTCCCGGCGCGATGTGGATGATTTTGGCTACCCCTTCGAGAATGCAGTTCTGATGCTCAAGGGTTGAGCGCATGACCGGGCAGGGCGTTCTGCCCGGTCATTTCACGCGAGCGAATCGGCCTCAGCGAATCACCCATCGGGTTCGAACGACAGCTGAAGGTGAGCATCGAGGGCGTCTGTCAAACTCGGTGCTATTCAATGTGGGGTGTCTGCGGCCGATCATCGATGACCGATTGTGATGGGTGAATCCAAGCACCGGGTTCCATCGCGACGTTCCGCGAATGCTGCACATAGAGCAGAGATGATCGGCCAAGTGATGGAAATCGCTGGTACTCCCAAGGGGAATCGAACCCCTGTTTCCGCCGTGAGAGGGCGGCGTCCTAACCGCTAGACGATGGGAGCGTGCGCGGAAGAGGCGCATATAGGCACAAGCGCGAGCGAGGTCAATCCCGCTTGGCCGGCCGCGTCAGATATCTTCGACGAACGCCTTCAGCATGTCGCGCACCGGATCGATCGCACGGACCATGACCGCGTCGCCCGAACAAGGAAATTTCTGAGCAGCCTTGCGCCGAGAGCCTCCTTCGTTTGCTTGACGACAACACCGCGATCGGCTGCTTATTGTTTCCCGGAAACGGACCGAAATCGGAGATCGTCCAATGAAGCCGGCAGACTTGGCGGGTATCGCGATCCATTCGGAATCGCTCGATGAGATCCGCGCTGCACTCGACGCAAGTCTTGGCGCGGCCGAAGCATGGCGCGGAGAAATCGCCGATGACGACGAAATCGCCTTCCTGATAAGCGAATGCGCCCATGCCATAGGCCATGTCGCGCGGCGTTTCGCGGTACTCGACGTCTCGGCTTTGCGCCGGGTTGTCGCTCTCGGCACGACGCATGAAAGCAACATCACTGTCCTGGGCGGGATCCAGGACATGTGGGACGATATAGGCCATTTCCTGCCGGAAACAGTCCGCCCGCCCGCAACGATAGACGACTAAGGAGAGAGCTTAGCGCTCGGTGCCGCCAACCGTCATCGCGTCCATCCGGAGATGCGGCTGGCCGACGCCGAAAGCGAATTTTCAACATTCAGAGAGTAGAATTAATATATTAGATTGATCTCTGTGATAGATAATAAAGTATGTTTTTCAATCTAGACTTCTCTATTTTTCTGTTAACAACTTTGAATTCTCTCGCTACAGACTCTTCTTTGCTTTCTATAAGTTTGCTGGAATCGTAAAATTCTACGTTTTTAGACTTTAAAACACTAAAATGTGTATGATTGCTAACGTGATTCAAAGGAGATGGAAGCCAGTTTTTTAAGTCCGCTTCGTAAGCGAGCAGCCACATTGATGAATGTAGCGAGTCAGGATTCATAAATGAAGACCAGAATGCAGTATCAACATTCCCTTTTATGAGCCCTTTATTCCTTAAGTCGAGAGTTAGAAGAGCGCAAACTGAACTCTCCAATTTAGATACCAAATTTATAGTGGCTTCCTCGATTGTTATTTCTAAGCTTTTTGCAAGAAATAAGACCCACGCGATTTCACCATGAAAGCCAACTGGAGCGCAACGTTGTATGGTATCGTGAATAAACTTGCGGATTTTTTGTTGTGAAGCTTCTGGGCGTTGATGGTTGGTGGCTAAAATTTGCGTTACTATAGGAATCGTTGTTTGATTGGCTCGCGCGGCTCGCAGTAGATAGTTTTCAAAAATCTCGGTGTTTTCGTTTCTAATAGTAAATGACCTGGCTAATTTTATAGCATAGAATAAAACATTCTCATTTGGATAATTCGTCGAGTAATTGAATGCTTTAGTAAAAAATGTTTGTAGGTCGTAAGCTTGTGACTTGACAGTGTTCCTAACTACAGTGCTCCGGATATCTGATGGCCACAGTTCCTGGAGCGAATCCATCGGTTCGATAATTCGTGTTTTTTCGTGGTTCAACTCAAGCTCGAACTTAAGGGACGAACTTGAAAGAAAAGCGATGGCGTCTTCCGCCTCACCGGCCGTATCATATCCAATGAACCAGTCGTCAACATAACGAAAAACTTGTTCAGCTGTGACTCCCTCGGAGGCGAGAAATCCTTTTTCGATAGACACGGCGACAATTTCTGAAATTATCCGCGAAGTATCTGGTCCTACTGGGATGCCAAGCGTCTGGTTATCCTGACCTTTTCGCAAGTGGCGATCCAGTTTCTCTCCCAAGCTATTAGCTAGCGCCTGAGTATGGAGATTGGCTTTGCACCAATCTTTTCCATGCAAAGCCCATGGGATTACATGGGTGTATATTGTCCCATAGAAACGAGAAATGTCTGACAGCAAGATGTGATTGTATGTAGAGCCGACATCCAGTCTCTTTAATGCAATAAAATCGAAATCGGGCTTAGGCACCGCTCGCTCAGCGTCGTCAAGAATTGTTGGTGTATCGAGTGAAACTTGAGATGTAGAAATGTGTTTATAGATCTCCTGCCAATTCCTCGATATCAGATCGCATAACAGGGTTTGAGGAATCGGATTTACGACGGCCAAACGACGTCTTTGACGTCCAAGCCGCGGATACGAATATGATTCGAAGTTGAAGGGCTTTGGGGCTTGCAGCGGATTCCAGCAAGCTAGGATGCTTTCCCTGTATCTAGCAAGTTTATAGGTCACGAACGGCGGGGGGAGTTCTTCCGGAAACATCCCTCTTTCCAGCAGCAAACTAAACCGCTTTGATCTACTTAACGACACAAGTAAGGCCTTTAGCTATTGCAATAGGCACGGTCGCATTTGTAGTTTTGGCATGTCAATGCCGTGGGATGGACCTCAGGTCGATATTGGTCTTTACCTAAAAAGGTAGCCTTAGCGCTCGGTGCCGCCGACCGTCATCTGATCCATGCGCAAATGCGGCTGGCCGACGCCGACGGGCACGCCCTGTCCGGCCTTTCCACACATGCCGATACCGGTATCGAGTGCCATGTCGTTTCCGACCATGGAGACGCGGTGCATGGCGTCAGGGCCGTTTCCGATCAGCATCGCGCCCTTGACCGGATACGTCACCTTGCCGTTCTCGATCATGTAGGCCTCGGTGCAGCCGAAGACGAACTTGCCGGAGGTGATGTCGACCTGGCCGCCGCCGAACGAGACCGCGTAAATGCCCTTGTCGACCGAAGCGATGATTTCCTCCGGGCTCTTGTCGCCGCCGAGCATGTAGGTGTTGGTCATGCGCGGCATCGGCACGTGAGCGTAGGATTCGCGGCGTCCGTTGCCGGTCGGCTTGACGCCCATCAGGCGCGCGTTTTGCCGGTCCTGCATGTAGCCGACGAGTTTGCCGTCCTCGATCAGTACGTTGTAGCCAGACGGTGTCCCCTCGTCGTCGATAGAAAGAGAGCCGCGCCGGTTTTCGATCGTACCGTCATCGACGACAGTGACGCCCTTCGCCGCGACCTGTTCGCCCATCAATCCGGCGAATGCGGAGGTGCCCTTGCGGTTGAAATCGCCCTCAAGGCCGTGGCCGACGGCCTCGTGCAACATCACGCCCGGCCAGCCAGCGCCGAGCACGATGTCGAATGTGCCGGCCGGGGCGGGTTTCGCGTCGAGATTGACCAGTGCCTGCCGCAACGCCTGGTCGGCGCCGTGCTTCCAGGTGTCGGTGGCGATGAATTCGCCGAATTCCTGTCGGCCGCCCATGCCATGCGAGCCGCTCTCCTGCCGGTCGCCGTCACCGACGATGACCGAGATGTTGACGCGGGTCAGCGGCCGCACGTCCTTGGCGAAATGGCCGTCGGCACGCAGGATTTCCACCACCTGCCATGAAGCGGCCAGCGACGCGCTGACCTGGCGAACACGCGGATCCTTCGCCCTCAGGTAGGCATCGATCTCGGTCAGCAACTTGACCTTCGTCTCGAAGGAAGGCTCGCCGATCGGGTTGGCGTCGCCGTAGAGCTTGCGGTTCGTGCCCTGGGGTGCGTCGGAATACTTGCCCGAATAGCCGGTGGTCACCGCGCCAACCGCGTCCGCCGCGCGTTTCAGTGCTGCTAGCGAAAGTTCGCCGGATTCGGCGTAACCGACGGCATCGCCGGCGACCGAGCGCAGGCCGAAGCCGCGTCCGGTATTGAAAGACCCGGTCTTCAGGCGTCCATTGTCGAACATCAATTGTTCGGATTCGCGGTGCTCGACGAACAGCTCGCCGTCGTCGGCTTTTTCCAGCGCATCGGCGACGACGCCTTGCAGCGTCTCCTTCGGCACATCGAAGGCGTTGATCAGGTCGGGAATGGAATCGGCGGGCATGGACAGTCCTTTCGTCTCACGACTCATTTAGGCGTCGTGAGGCGAGGGGACAACCGTTGTCGCCCGGGATCAGGGCAGCGCCCGGTATCCGTCGGTAAAGCCGGTGAGATCGACGGGGATGCCGATGCCTTCCTCGGGTGTCTGGAAGACGTAGAATGTGGCGCTATTGCCTTCCGACAATGCCTTGATCAGCGTGTCTTCGAGGATCACTTCGGCATAGCAGCCATCGGTGAAGCAGCGAACGAAATATGCGCGGCCGATGTCATTGCCGTCGATATTGAGGCCAAGCCCGTTCGGCAGCAGAACGCCGAGCGGAGCGAGAACGCGCAGGATCCGGGCCTTCTTGTCGGCAGTCTTCAGGACCACCACGGACAAGCCGAATTCCTCGCGGTCGGCAGCCACGACATTCTGCATGAGCACGCATTGCTCGTTGGTTGCACCTGGCGGCAGGTCGCAGACGATTGACCATGCGCCATGCGTGGCGCGCACGTTGGAGGGCTGGATCGAACCTCCCGCGCCGACCTGCGCGACTTTCACACCATCTACGGGTTCCGGATCCGGCTTGCGGGTCTGCAGCGGCGCGCCCGTGCCGAGATCGATCGGACCGACCGACGCGACTTCCCGGGCCGTCCGCATATAACCGGCGTCCATGCCCCGATTGGTCGAGGCCGTTTGGCTATCGGCCGGTTGTGTCAGGTGGTCATGGGCAAGATAGCCGGCGGCCCCGAGCATCAGCGCAAAGCCGGCCGCGATCACGCGCAGTTTTCCGTGGCCGGTTTTTTGTCCGCGCTGAAATCGGTCGTTTGTGTGCTGCATCGTTTTATCAGTCATGTCGGCGGCCATCAGAGTTTCCCGTCCGGTGTCGATCGTCTATCGGCAAGGCTGTGTTTCACCTGATTCGGCGAAAATCACCTCGGCTGGTCGATTCGGTCCGCTCTTTTATCGCAGGCCGCAGTGAAAGGGAACGAGCCCCGGGAGCGGGAATTCGAACCCTCACATTCTCATATCCCGACCCTTGGGAGAGCTTCACACATGCTTTCTGGTCGAAATCATGGCATGCGCGTTTTTTTGTCGCGGTGACGACTTGGCAAACAGGTCAATATCGCCAATAAGCCCCCGTGTTGCGGCCCTTCGACGCGCAAAATGACGCACGGTTTCGACTTGTGTTTCAGTTGCGCGTAAAAGCGGTCTGTGATTGATACAGGTCAAAGACGGGCTCTTTTCCGTCCGGCGCAGCCGAGGCAACGGCCGCGCGATGATTGGGAGTTAACAACGTGCTGAATAAACCGGCCTGGCTTGCAGGCATCGTTTCCATCGCGACCGCGTTGTCGTCGGGCGCTGCCTTCGCCGCTCAACCGACCCCGTGGCAGACGGACTTGCAGCCGGCAGCGACCGGCATCATGCACGAGATTCGCTGGTTCGAGGAATACACGCTGTGGTTCCTCATTCCGATCGTGCTGTTGGTTCTGGCGCTGCTGGTTTACGTCATCATGCGTTATAACAAACGCAGCAATCCGACGCCGTCGCGTACCAGCCACAACACGATGATCGAGATCATCTGGACTGTCGGTCCGGTGCTGATCCTTCTGTTCTTCGCGGTGCCGTCCTTCCAGTTGCTCACCGCGCAATACACGCCCGAAGGTGAACCCGAACTCACCATCAAGGCGACCGGGTACCAGTGGTACTGGGGCTACGAATATCAGGGCGATGAGGGCGAGGATGTCTCCTTCGATGCGCTTCTGCTGCGCGAAGAAGATCGCGCCGATTATGGCAAGGAAGACAAGGCGGTCTATCCGCGCCTTCTCGCAGTCGACAACGAGATCGTCGTGCCGGTGGACACGACCGTGCGCCTGCTGGTCACAGCCGGTGATGTGCTCCATTCCTGGGCGATGCCTGCCTTCGGCGTGAAGATGGACGCCGTGCCGGGTCGCCTCAACGAGACGTGGTTCCGTGTCGAGGAAGAGGGCATTTATTACGGTCAGTGCTCGGAGCTTTGCGGCAAGGATCACGCATTCATGCCGATCGCCGTACGTGCCGTTTCGCGCGAGCAGTATGATGGCTGGCTCGCCGCCGCACGCGACGACGTCGGTGCCGCGAACAGAGATTTGATGGCTGCCATCGACGCGCAGCGCCAACTGGCTTCCGCTGAATAAGCGGCTGGCCGGAGTATTTTTCGAGGAGCATGCAAGACATGGCTGGATCAATCGCCCATGACGCCCATGCCGACCACAAGCCCCAGGGTTTCGTGCGTCGCTGGATGTTTTCGACCAACCACAAGGATATCGGAACGCTGTACCTGATCTTCGCGATCACGGCCGGCGTCATCGGTGGCTTCCTGTCCGTCATGATGCGGTGGGAGCTTGCCGAGCCGGGCATTCAGATATTCCACGGGCTGGCTTCGATGGTCTACGGGGTCGAAGGCGACAGCGCCCTGGATGCCGGCAAGCACATGTATAACGTGTTCACGACCGGCCACGGCCTCATCATGATCTTCTTCATGGTCATGCCGGCGCTGATCGGCGGTTTCGCCAACTGGATGGTGCCGATCATGATCGGCGCGCCGGACATGGCGTTCCCGCGCATGAACAACATCTCCTTCTGGCTGCTGCCGCCGGCCTTCATCCTGCTGCTGATTTCCATCTTCATGCCGTCCGCTCCTGGCGCGCATGGTGTGGGCGGCGGCTGGACGATCTATCCGCCGTTGTCGACATCCGGCCAGCCGGGACCGGCGATGGATTTCGCGATCCTGTCGCTGCATATTGCCGGCGCGTCCTCGATCCTTGGCGCGATCAACTTCATCACCACCATCTTCAACATGCGCGCGCCGGGCATGACCCTGCACAAGATGCCGCTGTTTGCATGGTCGGTGCTGATCACGGCCTTCCTGCTGCTGCTGTCGCTGCCGGTTCTGGCGGGTGGCATCACCATGCTGCTGACCGACCGCAATTTCGGCACGGCCTTCTTCGCGCCCGAAGGCGGCGGTGACCCGATCCTGTTCCAGCACCTGTTCTGGTTCTTCGGTCACCCGGAAGTCTACATCCTGATCCTGCCGGGCTTCGGCATCATCAGCCACATCGTTTCGACCTTCTCGAAAAAGCCGGTCTTCGGCTATCTCGGCATGGCCTACGCCATGGTCGCCATCGGCGTGGTCGGCTTCATCGTGTGGGCACACCACATGTACACGACCGGACTGTCGCTCGACACGCAGCGCTACTTCGTGTTCGCGACGATGGTCATCGCGGTGCCGACCGGGGTGAAGATCTTCTCGTGGATCGCCACCATGTGGGGCGGATCGATCGAGATGAGGACCCCGATGCTGTGGGCGATCGGCTTCATCTTCCTGTTCACCGTCGGCGGCGTGACGGGCGTTCAGCTCGCCAATGCCGGTCTCGACCGCGCTCTGCATGACACCTACTATGTCGTGGCGCACTTCCACTACGTGCTGTCGCTGGGTGCGGTCTTCGCGATCTTCGCGGCCTGGTACTACTGGTTCCCGAAGATGTTCGGCTACATGTACTCGCCGTTCATCGCGCGGACCCATTTCTGGGTGACCTTCATCGGCGTGAACCTGATCTTCTTCCCGCAGCACTTCCTCGGTCTGGCCGGCATGCCGCGCCGCTACATCGACTATCCGGATGCGTTTGCGGGCTGGAACCAGATTTCCTCCTACGGGTCTTACCTGTCGGCGATCGGTGTCCTGATCTTCCTCTATGGTGTTTGGGAAGCCTTCGCCAAGAAGCGCGAGGCGGGTGACAATCCGTGGGGCGAGGGTGCGACGACGCTGGAATGGCAGCTTTCCTCGCCGCCCCCGTACCACCAGTGGGAGCAGCTGCCGCGCATCAAGTAAGACCGGCGGCAAGAAACGAGAAACTGGTTGCCCGGCGCATTGCTCCGGGCAACTGCACAAAAAGGTCTCCTGTGGCCGACAAGTAGGGTGAAAAGCCCGACGGGACCGGACTGGACAGAATGGCGTTAGTCGAAAACATCCAGAGCAACGAGGCGCGCATCTCCGAGGCGATGCCCGGAGACTACTTCGCGCTGCTCAAGCCGCGCGTGATGTCGCTGGTCGTGTTCACGGCCTTTGTCGGCATGATGCTCGCACCCGGCTCGATCAATCCGTTGATCGCATTGATCGCCATCCTGGCGATCGCCGTGGGCGGCGGCGCATCGGGCGCGTTGAACATGTGGTACGACGCCGATATCGACGCCGTCATGACGCGCACGAAGAAGCGTCCGATTCCCGCCGGCCGGATCGCCGGTGGCGAGGCGCTGGCGTTCGGCCTGGTCCTGTCTGTCTTTTCGGTGCTGACGCTTGGCACGCTGACCAACTGGGTTGCCGGCGGACTGCTCGCCTTTACGATCTTCTTTTACGCCGTCATCTATACGATGTGGCTGAAGCGTTCCACGCCGCAGAACATCGTTATTGGCGGCGCGGCCGGCGCGTTTCCTCCCATGATCGGTTGGGCGGCTGTGACTGGCGGAATTAGCCTGGAAAGCGTCGTCCTGTTCCTGATCATCTTTCTGTGGACGCCGCCGCATTTCTGGGCGCTGGCGCTATTCAAGCTGCGCGACTACGACATGGCCAAGGTGCCGATGCTGCCGAACGTCGCGGGCGAGCGCCATACCAAGCTTCAGATCGTCGCCTATTCGCTGGTGTTGGCCGTAGTCGCCGTATCGCCTTGGCCGCTCGGTCTGGCGGGGCCTGTCTACGGAGCTGTTTCCATCCTGCTCGGGCTCAATTTCCTTCGCCATGCCATTGCTGTCTGGCGCATGCCCGATGGCGATGCCACTATGGTTCCGGCCAAGAAGCTGTTCGGCTTCTCGCTCGTCTACCTTGCTTCCCTGTTCTCGGTATTACTGGGCGAAGCGCTTGTCATGAAAGTGCTGGCGGGGTGATCGCGATGGCCGAAAACAAGCAGGATACGGTCGAGATGACCGATGCGCAGAAGAAGGCGCAGCGCCGCCGCTCTGTCGCTCTCGGCCTCGTCCTCGCGGCTTTCGTCGTTATCATCTATGTCGGCTCATGGGCCAAGATGGGCGCCTCGCTCTTCGACCGTTCTCTGTGAGGCATTGATGACCCAGGCAACCGCACAATCGAAGAGTAGCCGCCGCAACGGTCTGATCGCCGCGATCGGTCTCGGCATTGCCGTCGGCATGGTCGGCATGGCTTACGCTTCGGTGCCGCTCTATCGCCTTTTCTGCCAGGTGACCGGCTATGGCGGCACGACGCAGCGCGCGCAGACGGCGGGGATCCAGGTCCTCGACCAAACGATCAAGGTTCGTTTCGACGCAAATACCGCAGGCGTGAACTGGGATTTCAAGCCAAACCAACGCCAGGTCGAATTGAAGATCGGCGAAACCATGCAGGTTGGCTACACGGCGCACAACAATTCGGCCCAGACAATAACGGGCACGGCAACATTCAACGTGACTCCGCAGTCGGCGGGCGCCTACTTCAACAAGATCGAGTGTTTCTGCTTCACGGAGCAGACGCTTGTTCCAGGCGAAACCGCCGACATGCCCATCGTGTTCTTCATCGACCCGGACATCTTGAAATCCGAGGAACTGAAGGACATCGATACGCTGACGCTTTCCTACACCTTCTTTCCAGTTGACGAACCGAAGCCTGTCGCGCAATCAAACATCGGCGCGGACGTCACGCGAACAATACAGTAACCGGGGATAGCCACATGGCCGACGCACACACCAAACATCACGATTATCACATCATTGATCCGAGTCCCTGGCCGCTCTTCGGCTCGATCGGCGCTTTGGTGATGGCGATTGGCGGTATCGGCTGGATGCAGTCCCTGCAGGGCAATGAGTTCGGCCTGCTCGGTATTCCGCTGGACAATCCCTGGGTGTTCTTCATCGGCCTTCTGATCGTGCTCTACACGATGTTCGGCTGGTGGGGCGACACGATCAAGGAAGCCCATCAGGGGCATCATACCAAGGTGGTCTCGCTTCACCTGCGCTATGGCATGATCATGTTCATCGCCTCGGAGGTCATGTTCTTCGTTGCCTGGTTCTGGGCCGTCTTCGACGCCAGCCTGTTCTATGACGAGGCAATTCAGGTCATGCGCCTCGAATACACCGGCGGAACATGGCCGCCGGCTGGCCTGGAAGTGCTCGATCCGCTGCACCTGCCGCTCTACAACACGGTTATCCTGCTTCTTTCCGGCACCACGGTCACCTGGGCGCACCATGCACTCTTGCACGACGACCGCAGCGGCCTGAAATGGGGATTGGCGCTGACGATCGTGCTCGGCATCCTGTTCTCCAGCGTGCAGGCCTACGAATATATTCATGCGCCCTATTCGTTCACGGGCTCGCTTTATGGCGCGACCTTCTTCATGGCGACGGGCTTCCATGGCTTCCACGTGCTGGTCGGAACGATCTTCCTTCTGGTCTGCTTTTTCCGGGCGCTGGCCGGTGATTTCACGCCCAAGCAGCATTTCGGCTTCGAGGCCGCCGCCTGGTACTGGCATTTCGTTGACGTCGTCTGGCTGTTCCTGTTCCTCGTGATCTATGTCTGGGGATCGTGGGGCGCACCGATCGCGCATTGACGATCCGGGACGGATACAAATTGCGGAGGGGGCGGTCGTCAGGATCGCCCCTTCGTTTTTGAGGAGAAGAATTTGACCTCCGGAAACACCGGGGCCGAGAAGGCGAACCGCTTTCCTTGGGTTCTTGTTGTATCGACACTGGTTTCGCTTGCCATCCTGGTTTCCCTCGGAAACTGGCAGGTTCGCAGGCTGGCTTGGAAAGAAGGGCTGCTCGCGACAATCGATCAACGCATCCACGCGGAGGCCGTGCCACTGTCTGAGGCGCTGACCATGATGCGCTCGGGAGAGGATATCGAGTACCTGCCGGTCTCTCTTGGCGGAACGTTCCTGCCGGATACCGAGCAGCACGTGCTTTCGACGTGGAAGGGCGCCTCCGGCTGGAACGTCTATCAACCCCTCAGACTGGACAACGGAGAGATCCTTTTCGTCAATCGTGGCTTCGTGCCCTATGACCGCAAGGACCCCGCCACGCGTCCGGATAGCCGGCCGGAAGGCGAGCAGGCAATAACCGGCCTTGCCCGCCTGCCGCTCGATGACAAGCCGGGCTTCCTCGTGCCGGAAAACGATCCGGCGAAGAATGAGTATTACTGGAAGGATCTTGCGGCCATGACGGCCGCAGCGGAGCTCGACGGCGAAACGATCGTGCCGCTCTTCGTCGATGCCGGGCCGCAAGCCGATCCGTCGAAACTGCCGATCGGCGGCATCACGAATATCGACCTCCCGAACAACCACCTGCAATATGTGGTGACGTGGTACGGACTGGCGGCGGCTCTGCTCGCCGTGTCGGGGGTCTTCCTGTGGCGCAGGCTGCGCCAGCCTTGACAAGCTGTGCCCTGGCTTCCAAATCGGCATCGAACCGGATGACCCGAATGAACGCCCCCGTAAAGCCACCGCTGACGATCCGCCTTTGCGAGCCGCGTGGCTTTTGTGCCGGCGTCGACCGGGCGATCCAGATCGTCGTTCTGGCGCTCAAGAAATACGGCGCGCCGGTCTATGTCCGGCACGAGATCGTGCATAACCGTTTTGTCGTCGACGGGCTGCGTGAACGTGGCGCCGTGTTCGTGCAGGAGCTTTCGGACATTCCCGCCGAACATCGCGACGAACGGCCGGTGGTCTTCTCGGCGCATGGCGTACCCAAATCCGTGCCCGCCGACGCCGAGAACAGGCACATGTTCTATCTCGACGCGACCTGTCCGCTGGTCTCGAAGGTTCACAAGCAGGCGATGCGCCACCAGCGCTTGGGGCGTCATGTTCTCCTGATCGGACATGCGGGCCACCCGGAGGTCGTGGGGACAATGGGCCAACTCGAGCCCGGAGCCGTAACGCTCGTTGAGACTGTCGAACAGGTTGCAGGCCTCGCCGTGCCCGACGAGGAGAACCTCGGTTTTGTCACGCAGACCACACTGTCGGTCGATGACACCGCCGATATCGTCGCGGCGCTGGAAAGACGCTTTCCGAAGCTGACAGCGCCATCCTCAGAATCGATCTGCTACGCCACGACCAATCGCCAGGAAGCGGTGAAGAAAGCGGCGCCGGACACGGATATGTTCCTGATCGTCGGCGCGCCGAACTCCTCCAATTCGCGCCGCCTCGTCGAGGTCGCGCGCAAGCACGGCGCGGCAGACGCAACGCTTGTCCAGCGCGCCGGAGAGATAGACTGGGATCGCATGGATGGCGTCTCCGCCATCGGAATATCGGCTGGCGCCTCGGCCCCGGAGATCGTAGTCGAGGAAATCATCGATGCCTTCCGCGACCGGTTCGACGTGACGGTCGACATCGCGCTCACGGTCGAGGAGACGGAGAATTTTCCCGTCATGCGCGATCTGCGCGATACGCCGCTCGAAACCGCCGACATGGCTTTTCTCAATGGAAGCGGCGACTGACGAATGGCTGTCTATACCGATATTACCGAAGCCGAACTCGGAAGCTTTCTGGCCGAATACGATGTGGGCGACCTGCAGTCCTATCGCGGCATCGCCGAAGGCGTCGAGAACTCCAACTTCCTCGTTCACACCACGTCGGGCCAGTTTATCCTGACGCTTTACGAAAAGCGGGTGAACCGGGATGACCTGCCGTTTTTCCTCGGTCTCATGCAGCATCTGGCCGAGCGCGGCGTGTCCTGCCCGTTGCCGGTTCATCGCCGCGACGGCGCCATGCTGGGCGAACTTGCCGGCCGGCCCGCCGCGATGGTGACATTTCTGGAAGGTATCTGGCTGCGCCGGCCGCAACCGATGCATTGTGCCGAAGTCGGGCGGGGGCTGGCGGAAATGCACCTTGCCGGCGAGGACTTCGCGTTGAAGCGCCGGAACGGACTGACCTTGGAGGACTGGCGGCCGCTTTGGGAAAAATCGCGCGCGCATGCCGATGCGATCGATCCGAAGCTGATCCCGGAAACCGAGGCCTTGCTCGACCGGCTGGAAGCGGAATGGCCCCGCGAACTGCCGCAAGGCGTCGTCCACGCCGATCTGTTCCCGGACAATGTCTTTTTCCTTGGCGACAGCCTGTCCGGCTTCATCGACTTCTATTTCGCCTGCAATGACGCGTTCGCCTACGATATCGCCGTTTGCCTGAACGCCTGGTGTTTCGAGCGCGATCACGCGTTCAACATCACCAAGAGCCAGGCGTTCCTGAACGCATACAATGCGGTTCGTCCTTTGACGGAGGAAGAGATGGCGGCCCTGCCGATGCTCTGCGCGGGCGCATCGCTGCGCTTCATGCTGACGCGGCTCTATGACTGGGTGATGACCCCGGAAGGCTCGCTTGTCGTCAAGAAGGATCCGCTCGAGTATCTCATGAAAATGCGCTTCCACGGGCAGGTCCGGTCCGCAAGTGAATACGGGCTCGGCTGATGGCGAAAGCAACGTCCAAGACCATCGAGATTTTCACTGACGGCGCGTGTTCGGGAAATCCCGGGCCCGGTGGCTGGGGTGCGATCCTGCGCTGGAACGGCACCGAGAAGGAACTGAACGGCGGCGAGGCCGAGACCACCAACAATCGCATGGAACTTTTGGCGGCGATCCGGGCGCTGGAAGCGCTTCGCGGCGGGCCGCATCGGATCGAACTCTATACGGATTCATCCTATGTGAAGGACGGCATTTCCGGCTGGATCCATGGCTGGAAACGCAATGGCTGGAAGACGGCCGCCAAGAAGCCGGTCAAGAACGCGGAACTTTGGCAGGAGCTCGACGAGCTGTCGCGCCGCCACGAAATCAACTGGAACTGGGTCAAGGGTCATGCGGGCCACCCGGAAAACGAGCGCGCCGACGAACTGGCGCGCGAGGGCATGAAGTCGTTCAAAGGCTGACGCGGGCAAGTCGCGGTATTAGGGCGGAGCGATACCCAGCGACGCTCGGGCTCTGGAAAAAGCCCCTTAGAAGTCATCTAATCGCTAAGGAAATGGTATCGTCATGCCCGGCATGGATCAAACGAAACCTGAAGCCTACGAGTGACCTAAAGAAGCGCGTAGGCAAAGGCGTACCGGCATTCAAACAGGAGCTCCGTGCGCAAGGCAACCGATGCGCACGGGAAAGTAGTATAATCTAGCCGTTAGGCGGCGAGTTCACCGTCAAGTTCTACATGAATGTCATCGTCCTTGTAGTCTTTGTAGACGAGTTCAAGGACGGTCGAGACAGACGATCCAGGTCGAAATTTAACAATCCGGTCCACTATCTCTGTCAGGGTGTAGACCCCACCAAGATCAAGGCCAACCGTATCAAATAGGTGACGGATACCCTTGAGAGTAAACCCTACATATTCTGGGTCAAAATCACTGCGATGGTTGCACTTATGGAGCGTGATGAAGCCATCGACTCGCTTTTCCGTGACGCTGCAATCGCGCGTGAATACACGTAGGCAGTCCATGTGCTTGTCGTAGTAGGCCACCGGCCTGAACTTTCCCAACTTCATACCACTGGGAAGGTTTACTTCCCTTCTCTGTTCCATCGCAACAGTCCTCCTTTTTCAAACACATAAACTCGCCCGGTCTAGGCGTCCCTAGACCAAACGAGTTCTTCATATCGGTCGGCCCATTCAACGGGGGCTCCAGACTTTCCCGGGTCTTCATCGACCCACGTCCAATGCTCAGCCCATCCGAAGATGTCCGGGAATTCCACTAACATTCGATTAATCGAGATGTAAACAACGAATATGCAGCCCTCTGGAGCTGGGTAGTATTCCAAGTATCCGCCTTGAGCGTCTTCGGCAAACCGCACATCGTTTGGGGCTGCCCACGATACAGCATACTTTGACCTATCCGCTTTGCGATCATCCCCAACGAACATATCTCGCTTAAGTCCACGAAAAACATGCTGGGTGAAAATCATCCCAGTCCCAACAACGCCATACATTTGCCCGACCTGCCAAGTCTGGCCCCTGGCAGACGCGCGTGCCTCAATAGCCTCCCCGGTGATGCCAATTTTCAAAACCTCACGCTCTGAGTTCGTCCAATCTGGCGCTTCAGCAGCCCAAATATTGCCGCCCGGCTGGGAAAGAAATGTCAACTCTGCCAAGGGCTACTCCTCACGCGAATCACTACATTTCAAGCATTTACCAGAATTTAACCAAAAAACTCAACTCCACTCTTCAAGCAAGATAAGATTTCAACTGCTTCGATGGGATGCATCCATCTAGATACGCAACCGCAACGATTTTGGGTCTCACACCGCCATAATGCCGGGAAATTGCCGTGCGGATGTTTTCTTTCTAGACTGGATGCCCCGGAACGAATTGGGGGTGCAACGGAAATGAAGGTCGCAGTCGCAGGCATTCTTGCCATTGCAATGTCACTGATTGTCGCCACGGCAAGGGCCGAGCAACCGCCCGTCAGCGGTCCCGTGAAGCGACCGGTGACCGCGCTTCAGGCGGACGAGTTCTGGATACAAGTCGCCAGCCGGCAGACGCTGCCGGATTCGATCGAGGTCGCCGAACAATACACCGCACAATTTCCCCGTGTCGCCGTCCTGCAATCGCAGAACGGCTGGTACGCCATCGTCGTGGATGTCGTGAGGGACGGGGTCGTGCAGGAGACGCTCAAACGCCTCAAGGATGCCGGGCGAATTCCCGGCGACAGCTATGCGACCGCCGGGAAGAGCTATCTCTGGATCGCCTGGCCGGAGATCGATCCCTACGCGCCGGTTACGAGCGGAAACTAGGCAAGCTGTTCCAGCATCGCTGCCGCGCCGGAATTGGTCGCTTCGCCACGCTTTTCCTCGAGATTGACGGCAGTCACCGTTCCATCATCGACGATCATGGAATAGCGCAGCGAACGCAGGCCGAGCTTGCCGGCGGAGATATCCACCTCCATGCCGATCGCCTTGGAGAATGCCGCGTCCCAGTCGGCAACGAACGTGATCTTGCCGAGCGCGCCCGTCGTCTCCGCCCACGCCTTCATGACGTGGTGGTCGTTGACGGAGACGCACACGATCTCGTCAACGCTCTTGGCGAGGATCGTGTCGCGGTTTTCGATGAAACCGGGCAGGTGGTTCAGCGAACAGGTCGGCGTGAATGCTCCGGGCACGCCGAAGACGACGACCTTGCGGCCGCCAAACAAATCGTCCGTCGTGATCTCCTCCGGTCCGTCCACCGTGATCTTCGTGACAGTGGCTGAGGGAATCTTCGCGCCGGCTTCGATAGGCATGTGCATCTCCAGATTGAACGGGTCAGCCCTGACATAGGGCGAATGCACTAAAATTGGGAGAGGATGTTCGCCGAAATCGCGATTTAGAACGCGTCGATCGGGAGCGTGATCTCGACGGCGTCGATTCCGTGTCGTGCAGTGGCGATCATCTCGAATGCGCCGGCTTTTGAAGGATCGAAGGCCGGTCGCGCGCGGAAAATGGTCGTGCCCGCATCGGACGAAACCTGAACCGGTTTGGAAAACGGGTGATCCGACCCGGCCGAGAGGAATAGCTGCGGCGATTCTCCGCCGGAAGCCTTGTGGTGCAACTTTATCTCGATCTCGCCGTCGGCCGTCCATGACGCCCCTTCGATCGCAAGATTGTCGGAGTTGCCGTCGGGAAGGGCAGAAAACGCAGCGTCGATCAGCAAAGCCTGAATCATCTTGCCGCGCGCGTCTCGCGGATCGAATTCGAGATGCGCGGAAACGGGGACGCAGACATCGCGGCAGATGCCGAGAAAGACGTCGGCGGCGATTGCGCCGGGCGTATCGTTTCCGTCGAGAGCCAAGGTCAGCGGCAGCGCCACCGGGTGTTTGTATCCAGCCCAGGAGCCGTAAGCGTCATCCGTCCATTCCGGAGCGGGGAAATGGATCTGAACCGCGGAGACACCGTCCCCGGATATCGCCACTTGCGGCGGTATGCCGGCCGCACCGGGTTCGCGCCAGTAGGTTTTCCAGCCAGGTTCGAGGTCGATTTGCAGGATTGCCCGGAGTTCATTCGCGCCCGGCATTGGTGGCTCGGCGACGATCCGGATGCGCGCGCCGTCGGTCGCTTCCCATTGCGAGGAAGCGGCATGCGCGGCCTGTGGCAGGAACGCGCACAAAGCGGCGAAAATCGCGGCATATTTTACTGGCAGGTGAGAAGCCATGTCGTTCAGTTGGCCCTAACTCGTTTGAATGGCAAATGAATTTCGTTCGATACCGGCGTCAACTCTTCGTGACTCCCGTCATCTCGTGGGATGTAAGAGCGGACAGAAAAAATACTGGCGAAATCCATGTTCGGTGTTACGCTTCTCATATGGAAATCTTGACGCATAAGCATGTTGCCAGCGGTTCGGGGCAATTCGAGGGAAAATTCCTCGTTGCCATGCCGGGCATGGCGTCTTCGTTTTTCGCGCAGACCATCATCTATGTTTGTGCCCACAACGAAGAGGGCGCGATGGGCTTTGTCGTCAACAAGGCGCGTGGGATGACGTTCTGCGATCTCGTGGAGCAGACGGATGTATTCTCCGAGGCGAGCTTGCCGAACATGCCGACCAGCGTGGCGCATGCGCCGGTCGGGCATGGCGGTCCGGTGGACGAGCATCGCGGTTTCGTCCTGCATTCCGCCGACTATTGCGGCGACTCGACGATTCCGATTTCGGAATCGGTGTTCCTGACGTCGACGACACAGGTCCTGCGGATGATCGCCGAAGGGGAGGGCCCCAATCGCTGCGCGATCTCTCTGGGGTATTCGGGCTGGGGTCCCGGCCAGCTCGAAAACGAGATGCTGGACAATAGCTGGCTGACGCTCGACGCGGATAGCGGACTGGTCTTCGACCAGGATCACGAGACCAAATACGACCGCCTGCTGCGTGCGGCGGGCATCCAGCCGGCACATTTCGTCGCCGATTGCGGCCACGCCTGAACGACCAGGTCTGTATTGGATTATTCGGCCGCGTCGTCATTGGAGACGACCGGATTTTGCTCCATGACCAGTTCCGTGGCTTCCTCCGCACTGACCGGCGCCCCGGCCACGAAACCCTGGATGTAGGTACATCCCATATCTTCCAGCTTGTCGGCGTCTTCCGGCAATTCCACGCCTTCGGCAACGGTGGCAAGGCCGAGATTGGTCGCCATCGCGATCACCGACTGAAGAAGAATATCGCGCTGCGACCAGTCGTTGCGGACGAGCGACTGGTCGATCTTGATGATGTCGAACGGGAATTGCGACAGATAGGCCAGTGACGAATAGCCGGTGCCGAAATCGTCCATCGCGAGACCGATGCCCAGTTCCTTGATCTTCTGCAGGACGCGTGAGTTGTGCTCCGGATTCTGCATCAGCACGGTCTCGGTGATTTCAAGCCGCAGCTTGTGACGGCGCGACGAGAACCGCGCGCGCATGCCCGACAGCGTGTTGGCGAAATCGCGCGTCATCACCTGCTGGCTCGACACATTGACGGAGAGGAAAAGCCTCGCATCCGGCAACTGGACATCCCAATCCATCAACTGGCGCATGGCCAGTTCCAGCGCATGGTTGCCGAGTTCAACGATCAGGTCGGACCGTTCGGCGATCGCGATGAATTCCGAAGGCTGTATCTCGCCGCGGCGCGGGTGGTTCCAGCGCATCAGCGCTTCGAAGCCGGCGATATCGAGCGATCCGGAATGCACGATCGGCTGATAGGCAAGCGAAATCTCGCCGCGTTCGATGGCGCGTCTGAGATCCGATTCCAGTTGCAGCTTGTCCGAGCCCGAGGTCCGGAATGCCGGCCGGAACGGCTCCACGCGGTCGCCGCCGAAACGCTTCGCCTGGAACAGCGCGAGTTCGGCGTCGCCGAACAAGTCTTCGTCCTGCGAGCGGGCCTGCGTGAACGTCGCGAGGCCGATGGAAACCGTCAGGATGATCTGGCGCTCGGCGAAGGAAATCGGGGCCTTGATGGTCTTCTTGACCGCGTCCGCGAACGCGGCAATGCGTCCGGGTTCGTTTTCCGAAAGCAGGATGATGCCGAACTGGTTGCCGGAAATGCGCGCCAGCGTGTCGTGTGGGCGAAGCAGCCGGCGCAACCGACGGGCAACGGTGATCAGCAAGGTATCGCCGGCTGCCATGCCGATCGACTCATTGACCTGCCGGAAGCGGTCGATATCGATGATGAGCGCAGTCGGCTTCATCGAATCGTCGGCATTGGCGATCGCAAGCGCGTTGCGCAGCCGGTCCATGAACAATTCGCGGTTCGGAAGGCCGGTAAGGTTGTCGTGCACGGCATCGTGCAACAGCCGCTCTTCAGCGCGCTTCTGGTCGCTGACATCGATAATCGTACCGATGCAGCGAATGACCTGTCCGTCCGCGCCGACAACTGGTCGTGCGCGTACCGCGAACCAGCTGTAGTAGCCGTCCGATCCGCGAAGCCGGATATTTATGTCGATCTTGCCGCGGCGCTTCTCGAGCACTGCGTCTAGCGTCACGCGGAAACGGTCACGGTCGTCGCTGTGGATATGGGAGAGCCAGTTCTTGGGCGGTCCCTGCAGCTTTCCGGCGCCGAGGCCGAGAACAGCGCCGAGGTCCGGTGTCGTCGACAGGCGGTCGCGTCCAACGTCCCAGTCCCAGACAATGCCGCCGGAGCCTTTCACCGCAAGCGCCTGGCGCTCGACATTGGAAAGGAGGTTCTGCTGGAAGGCGCCGCCGGAGAAGGCGTTCTGCATGATCGTGAAGCCGATCAGCAGCACGATCAGTACGAGGCCGCCCGCAAGTGCCGGCTGGATGATGTCGTTATCGACCTGGCCGGACACTGTCATGTATCCGGCGATAATCCATGCGATCAGCAACGCCCAGGCGGGCACAAGCATGATCGCCCGGTCGAATCCGCGCCAGCTCAGATAAGCGATCAGGACCGATCCGAACAGCGCGGTCCCCGCAATCGAGAAACGGGCGACACCGGCCGCGAGCGCGGGGTCGTAGAACACCAGCGCCGACAGGCCAGCGAGCGCCATCACCCATGCGATGGCGCCGTAACTCAGGTGATCGTTCCAGCGATTGAGATTCAGATAGGTGAAGATGAACAGCGCCAGCGTCGCGGCAAGCGACACCTCGCTCATCCCTCGCCATGTTCGCACATCTGCTGGCGGTACGTCGAAGAAGCGGTCGATGAAACCGAAATCGATGCTGATATAGGCAAGAACGGCCCAGGCGAGGGCCGCGGCGGCCGGAAACATCGACGTCCCGCGCACCACGAACAGGATCGTCAGGAACAGCGCCAGCAGGCCGGAAATGCCGAGCACGATGCCGCGATAGAGCGTGTAGGAATTGATGATGTCCTTGTAGCGGTCGGCTTCCCACAGATAGACCTGCGGGAGGTTCGGCGATGCCAGTTCGGCAACGAAGGTAACCACCGCGCCCGGATTGAGAGTGATCGAGAAGATATCCGCGTCGGAACTTTCGACCCTGTCGAGCGCGAAGCCTTCGCTCGGCGTGATAGCGACAATGCGTTTCGAGCCGAGGTCCGGCCAGAAGAAATGCGAATCGACGAGCCGGAAATGCGGCGCGACGATCAGGCGGTCGATCTGCTGTTCCGTGGTGTTGGCGAGCGCGAATACGGCCCAGTGGCCATCTGTCGATTCCTGCGTCGCCTGAACTTCGATGGTGCGTACGATGCCGTCGATGCCGGGAGCGGTGGAGATGCGGAAGGTTTCACCGCGGTTCCGGTAGATCGTGACGGCGCGCGAAAGATCCAGAGCCTCCGCGTTTCGTCCGATGGAAATCGGTTCGACGGCGAAGGCGCGCCCGCCGAAGGCCGCGAGGACTGTCGCGAAAGCAAGCAGGAGCAACGCGCCGAGGCGTAGAATGCCGTGGCCGTATCGCCCTCCCGTTATCGCGTCCGTCCGCGTCAAACCGTTTCACCTTTTTCCACAGGCGCACTCAGCCTTTCGTGCCGCGGATTGATCCGCGAAAAGAGCACGTGGTCGCGCCAGGCGCCATTGATCTTCAGATACGACCGCAGGTATCCCTCGCGCGTGAATCCGGCTTTTTCGAGAATCCGGATCGACCGCGTATTGTCCGGGATACAGGCAGCTTCAAGGCGGTGCAATCCGCAAGCGCGAAACGCGTGGTCGCAAAGTAAACCGACCGCTTCGCTCATGATGCCTCTGCCGCTGTGGCGTTCGCCGATCCAGTAGCCAATATGACCGCATTGTGAAACGCCGCGCCTGATGTTGCCGAGCGTTATTCCGCCCATGATCGCGCCGGTTCCCTTTTCGCAAATGAAGAAGGGAAGACCCGTGCCCGCCGCGATTTCATGATTGTAGCGCCGGATGCGTCCGCGAAACGCCGCGCGTTCCAGATCGTCATTCGGCCATGTCGGTTCCCATGGCTGCAGAAAGGTGCGGCTGTCCGCGCGCAGGGACGCCCATTCCGTGTGATCGGAAATCTCGGGATGACGCAGCACGATACTCTTGCCGGTGATGATTTGCTGGCGCGCTCCACGAAAAGGGAAGGCAATCATGTCCGGCACCGTTGTTTTGCGACTTGCTGGCGGATCAGCCGACGGCGAACCGGGCATTCGCGCGCTGCGATTCCGTGCCGCCTGAAGCGAGTTCCGAGCGGATTGTATCGATATCCATGAGTTGATCGACCGGGCCGATGGCGGAAACCGTCGGCGTCGAGCTGGTGAACAGCCTGCCGGCGAGGTCGCGCAGTCGTTCGACCGTCAGTTTGTCGAGCCTGTCGAGCAGTTCCTCGTTCGGGATAGGTCGGCCGAAAAGCAGGATCTGGCGGGCGATCTGGCCTGCCCGGCTGGGGGCGCTTTCGCCGGACATCAGCAGGCTGGCCCGGAACTGCGCGCGGGCGCGGTTCAATTCGGGCGTATCGATATCCGCCGCAGCACGGCGCAATTCCTTGAGGATCAGATGGACGAGTTCCTCGAGATCGCCGGGCTCGGTCGCGGCATGGATGCCGAAGATGCCGGTGTCCGAGAACCCCCAATGGAAGGCGTAGATCGAGTAGCAGATACCGCGTTTCTCGCGCACTTCCTGAAACAGCCGCGACGACATGCCGCCGCCGAGCAGCATAGCGAGGACCTGCGAGGCGTAGAAATCACGCACATGATAGGCGCGCCCCTCGAAGCCGAGCAGGAACTGGGTGTCCTGAAGCGGGCGGTGTTCGCGATAGTCGCCCCCGACATAATGGGCGAGCGAGACGGCCTTTCCCTTGGGCTTGGCCTGGATCGAGCCGAAATCCGCCTCGACCAGCTTGACGAATTCGTCGTGATCGATGGCGCCGGCTGCCGCGATCACCATGCGTTCGCCGCAATATTCGCGGTCGATATAGGTGCGGATCTGCTCGCTGGTGAAGGATTTGATCGTATCGCGCGTGCCGAGGATGGCGCGGCCGATCGGCTGGTGGCGAAAGGCGGCTTCGGTGAAGCGGTCGAAGACGGCGTCGTCCGGCACGTCGTTGGCCGCGCCCAGTTCCTGCAGGATCACGTGTTTTTCGCGCTGCAGTTCGTCTTCGTCGAATTTCGAGTTTTGCAGGATGTCGGCCAGAAGGTCGAGGGCCAGCGGGACGTCGTTCTTGAGCACCCGCACGAAATAGGATGTCGTTTCGACACTCGTGCCTGCATTGATATCGCCGCCGACATTCTCGATTTCTTCGGCAATGGTGCGGGCATCGCGGCGGCGGGTGCCCTTGAAGGCCATGTGTTCCAGAAGATGCGCTATTCCGTGTTCGTCTTCGAACTCGTTTCGCGAGCCGGCCTTGACCCAGACCCCGAGAGCGACGCTCTCCACATGTTCAAATCTTTGCGTGGCAACGGTAATGCCGTTGGAGAGACGTGTCGTCTCTACGGTCATGTGCATACTCCCTAGGGCCGCGCGGCGGCCAAACGCTTCCTCGCTTTTCCCGCCCGCGTCGTCACTGGGCCGCGCGGGCGTGGCTCTTGATATGATCTTCTATCATTTTGAGATCGGATGGAAGCTCCGTGAAACTTTCGTGACGCTCCATCAGATCGGACAGCCATTCGGGCAATGCCGGATGGACGCCGGATGCTTCTTCCACGGCCGCCGGGAATTTCGCGGGATGTGCCGTCGAAAGAACGATCATGGGCGCTGCCCTGCGCGCCACCCTGCGGGCGACATGGACACCGCATGCGGTGTGCGGATCGAGCAGATAGCCCGATTTCTCACGTATTTGGCGAATGGTGGCGGCGGCCTCACTCACGTCTGCACGTCCCGCGGCAAAGCCGGACCGGATCGCGCTCAGCGTGTGGGGGGGCAGGTCGAAGCTGCGCGACTGCTTGAGGCTTGCCATTGCATTGCGAACTTCCGCGTCGTCCCGACCTCCGGCATCGTAAAGCAGTCGCTCGAAATTTGACGAAATCTGGATGTCCATTGAGGGCGAAGTCGTCTCGACGACGCCGCGCATTTCGTAGATGCCGGTCTCCAGCGTGCGGGCGAGAATATCGTTGTCGTTCGTCGCAATGACCAGGGTTTCGATCGGAAGGCCCATCTGCCGGGCGACATGGCCCGCGAAGATGTCGCCGAAATTTCCCGTCGGCACAGTGAACGAGACAGGCCGATCGGGTGCGCCGAGCGACAGGGCCGACGTGAAATAGTAGACCACCTGCGCCATGATGCGTGCCCAGTTGATCGAATTGACGCCGGACAGCTTGACGGAGTCGCGGAACGCCACGTGATTGAACATGTCCTTCAGCAGTCCCTGGCAATCGTCGAAATTGCCTTCGACGGCCAGCGCATGAACGTTCGCTTCCGCGCTCGATGTCATCTGGCGCTGCTGAACAGGCGAAACGCGCCCCTTCGGAAACAGGATGAAAATGTCGGTGCGGTCGCGTCCGGCAAAGGCCTCGATGGCCGCACCGCCCGTATCGCCCGACGTCGCGCCGACGATCGTCGCCCGCTCGTTGCGCTCGGCCAGCACATGGTCCATCAGCCGGCCGATGAGTTGCATGGCGACGTCCTTGAAGGCGAGCGTCGGTCCGTGGAAGAGTTCCAGCACGAACTCGTTGTCATCCGTCTGAACGAGCGGACAGACTGCCTCATGCCGGAAGGTCGAATAGGCTTCCTCGATGATCCGCATGAAAGTCGCGCGCTCGATCTCGCCTTCGACGAACGGCCACATTACCGCAACGGCGATCTCGGTGTAGCTCTTGCCGCGCAGCGCCCGTATGTCGGCGGCCGAAAAATGCGGCCATGTCTCGGGTACGTAAAGGCCGCCATCGCCGGCAAGTCCGGCAAGCATGGTGTCGCAGAAACCCAGGACGGGAGCCTGGCCGCGGGTAGAGACGTATTTCACGGGTATTCACTCACTTCCTTGCGCGCCGCGCATGTATATGCCGCGCGCTGCTTAACCGAAAACCCGCCAATTCCAAAGCCCGAACCGGCTGAAGCGACATCCTCCGCCATTGACGAACCGGACAAAGCTATGGATGGTGCCGCCGCCATCGCTGAATCGCCATTTTCGTGATGGAAATAGCTGCAATACGGGAACGGATTACGGGGAAAACGGTTCATCATGCGTATCGTCCAGGCGAAACAAGCCCTGCGTTTCGGCGCTCTCATCGCGCTTCTGACCTTGGCTTCCTGCCAGTCCATGAACATGAACGACGCGTTCGGAAAGAAGTCGACCGGCAACGCGGCGGACGAGGAACTGACGGCTGATGATTTGCGCGCTTATTGCCCGCGCGTCACGCTGCGCGAAGGCACGGCCATTCTGCGGACCTATACGCGCAACAATCAGGATAATCCCGACGAGATCATTTATCAGGCGACCATCACGGACGTGACGCGCTCATGCAAGTATTCTGGCGGAATGCTCTACATGCAGATCGCAGCGGCCGGACGGGTCGTCGAGGGACCCAAGGGCACGGCTGGAAACCTTGAATTGCCGGTACGCGTCGCCGTGCGGCAGGGCGAGGACGTGCCTTACTCGCAACTGGGCAAGATCCAGGTTGCGGTTTCGCCGAATGCGGGCGCGACGCAGTTCATCTTCAAGGATGAACAGGTCGCTGTTCCCGCACCGACATCACAGAATCTCCAGATCTTCGTCGGCTTCGACGAGGGGCCTTACGATACGCCCTGACGCGACAGGTCAGGCGACCAGCGATCGATAGGCGCACACGCCGGCGATCATCCCCGAGGATGATGCCAGCAACGCGCTGTGCATCGGCATCGTCGCGTCGCCCGCGGCGAATACGCCGGTCACGCTTGTCTGTTTCTGATTGTCGACGACCAGAATGGGGCCTTGCGGCCCACCTTCCATCTCGCAGCCCAGCTTTTCGGCGATTGGGCTCGCCATCGTCAGCTGCGTCGCGGTGAACAGGGCGGCGAGGGGGAGTTCCCGCCCGTCTGCGAGACGTACGGCTTCCAGGTCAGCCTCGTCGCCGAGAAGCTTTACAATCGGCGTGCGTTCGATCGTCACGCCACGCTGGCTGAAGCGTGCCTGTTCCTCGGGTGTCGGCTCGAATTGGCCTTGCGTGAAATAGGTCGTCGGACCCCAGTCCGGTATCATATCCCCCTGATGCGCCGATGCAGGGCCTGTCGCGAGTACGCCGAGCGGGCGGTCGCGATACTCGTAACCGTGACAGAATGGACAATGCAGGACCGAGCGGCCCCAGCGTTCCGAAAGCCCGTCGATCTCCGGCAGGATGTCGGTCACGCCGGTCGCCAGCACGAGCCGTTTCGCGCGCACGGCGCTTCCGTCAGCCATCACCACGGTGAAACCATCCTCTTCGGTGATCGCATCGACGGCTGTACCGTCGAGGAAATCGACATTGTCGTAACGGGCCAGTTCAGCCCGCCCGGCCTCGCGGATCGTCGCGGGCGCCTTTCCGTCCTGGCCGAGAAATCCATGCGAGGCGTTGGTGAAGCGGTTGCGCGGCTGTCCTGCATCGACAAGCAGGACCCGGCGCCGGGATCGGGCGAGATACATGGTTGCGGACAGGCCGGCGAAGCTGCCGCCGAGAACGATGACGTCGTACATGCCATTCTCCTTGTGAATTTCATGCAACATTTAATGTTTCATATTGAGCGGAGTCAATATCATGAAACACGAAAAGTTGCATAAATGCTCGAACTGCCCTAAATTCCTGGAAACTGGCGGGAGATTTGAGTGAGACGAGACAGTCGTTTGTCGCGCATACTGCATGTGCTGATCCATATGGCCGAACATGAGGAACCGCTGACGTCGGAGGCGGTTGCGGCTTTCCTTTCAACCAATCCGGTCGTAGCGCGCCGGCTGATGGCGGGATTGCGCGACGCCGGTTTCCTGACCTCCAAAAAGGGGCATGGCGGCGGCTGGGAGCTTGCTGCGCCGCTCGAGGCCATCACGCTTGCCGATGTCTTTCATGCACTCGGCGATCCCGCGGTTTTCGCCTTTGGTCCGACCGAGGATCAGCCCGATTGTCTCGTCGAGCAGGCCATCAACGAGCGGCTGGCGGCGACGCTCGATGATGCGAGGGCGATGCTGCTCGCCCGGTTCGGTGAGATCACGCTGGCCGACATCAATGCCGATTTCGAAAGCAAGCTGAAAGACTCACCCTGGACCGGCAAGCCGGAGTTTTGCGGCTGACGGCCAGTGCGTTTGTTTGAATTCTTCGCAATCCGCTAACCCGTCATTAACCGCACTGCGTAACCATGCGCCCGTATCGTATTGCGTATTTCGGGTGTTACATGTCTGTCGTTCGCCTTGCTTCCAGGGACCGCGCCGCCGCGGCTCCCAAGCTCCCCTCTTCGCGCGTCCTTCCGGACGTCGTCGACACCATCATCAAGGGTGACTGCGTTACCGCGCTCGAAAGCCTTCCCGAGAAATCGGTGGATGTCATCTTCGCGGACCCGCCCTACAATCTCCAGCTCGACGGCGATTTGCATCGTCCTGACCAGTCGAAGGTTGATGCCGTCGACGATCACTGGGACCAGTTCGAGTCCTTCCAGGCCTATGACGCCTTTACCCGCGCCTGGCTGCTTGCCGCTCGCCGTGTCCTGAAGCCGTCCGGCACGATCTGGGTGATCGGCTCGTATCACAACATTTTCCGCGTCGGCACGACGCTGCAGGACATCGGCTTCTGGATTCTCAACGACGTGATCTGGCGCAAGACGAACCCGATGCCGAACTTCCGCGGCCGCCGGTTCCAGAACGCGCATGAGACCATGATCTGGGCGTCCCGCGACCAGAACGCCAAAGGCTATACATTCAATTACGAGGCGCTGAAGGCGGCGAATGACGACCTTCAGATGCGCTCGGACTGGCTTTTCCCGATCTGCAATGGCGGCGAGCGTCTCAAAGACGATAATGGCGACAAGGTTCATCCGACCCAGAAGCCGGAAGCGCTTCTCGCGCGCATCATGATGGCCTCGACCAAGCCGGGCGACGTGGTGCTCGATCCGTTCTTCGGTTCCGGCACAACCGGCGCGGTGGCCAAGCGCCTCGGCCGTCATTTCATCGGCGTGGAACGCGAACAGGCCTATATCGACGCCGCGACTGCCCGCATCGAGGCGGTGGAGCCGGCGGATCTCAAGACATTGAAGATCGTCGCGTCGAAACGCGCCGAGCCGCGTGTCGCCTTCGTTACCCTGCTCGACAGCGGATTGTTGAAGCCGGGCACCGCCCTGACCGACAAGAAACGACGCTGGGCCGCCACGGTCCAGGCCGACGGTTCGCTGTCGCATGGCAACGACCAGGCGTCGATCCATCGCATCGGCGCCAAGGTGCAAGGCCTCGACGCCTGCAATGGCTGGACCTTCTGGCACTATGAAGAAAACGGTTCGCTGATTTCCATCGATACCCTGCGCCAGCAAGTGCGCCAGTCGATGGGGACAGCCGGAGCTTGACCTGTGGCTGATCCGCTAGGTCGCTTGCGCGGCGATGTGTTTCGGAGTCCTCCAGGTTCGAACGCATCGCCGCGCGCATTCATCTGAACCAGGAGGATCGCGATCGCGCGTGGATGCGGATTGCGCCTAAGTGGTCAATTCGAACTCCGCGAGCTCTTCGCGCAACTGCTCCGGATCCTCGAAATGGATCGCCTGCCAGCCGAATTCGCGTGCTGACACGACGTTTTTCTCGGAATCGTCGATGAAGAGCGTTGCCGCCGGGTCGAGATCGAATGTCCGGGTGTGGTGCGCGTAGATCGCCGGATCCGGCTTGATCAGCTTTATGTCGCCGGACACCGTCACCCCGCGCGTGGACTTGAGAAACGGATACAATTCCTGCGCCTCGCGGAACGTGTCCGATGCGAAATTGGTCAGCATCGTCACGTCGTGCCCGGCGTCCAGGTGTTCGCGCAGGATCGCGACGCTCCCCTCATAGGCATAGGGGATCATCTCCGACCAGTTTCGGCGGAAAGCGCGGATATTGTCGGCCTCGTCCGGGAAGTGGGCGATCAGTTCGTCCTCCGCCTCGCTCCAGCTTCTGCCGCGATCCTGCTCGACATTCCAGGCATTCGAACAAACGTCTTCCAGGAACCACGCACGCCGACGATCATCGGGAATGATACGCCGGAAGGGCAGTTCGGGATCGTAGTGCAGGAGCACCTTTCCGATGTCGAAAACAATGTGGCGGATAGCGGTCATGAAATGAACCTGGGCGTTTCAGGAAAGGTCGTGTTCCGATTCGTGCTCGATGGCGAGACCCAACACTTTTTTCATGACAGTTGGTAGGGCCTCTCCCGCGATGTCGTCCGGCGCGCTCCACCATTGATGTGCGGCAGGGGCTTTCTCGCCTTCGCCGCGATAGACATCGAGGCGCAATTCGAAATGGGTGAAGACATGGACGATCGTGCCGCAGGATATCCAGTCAATGCCGGGCAGGGGGGCACTGCCGGTCCCGGTTTCTCCATCCCGGCGCGCGGACCACTCCGTGGTCGGCACCTGTGTCATGCCGGCGAGCAGGCCGCTGTCGCCGCGCTTCTCAAGCAGGATCGCGCCGTCCCGATTGGTGAGCACGAATGCGGCGCCTCTTCGCACCGGTTTCGCCTTCTTCGGTGGCTTGACCGGAAAACGCTCCGGATCGCCTTTCGTCAAGGCCGCGCAATCCGCGCGCAAGGGGCAGTGCATGCAGGCCGGCCGCTTCGGCGTACACAGTGTGGCGCCGAGATCCATCATCGCCTGCGCGAAATCGCCCGGCCGGCGTTCAGGCGTGAGCGCCTGTGTCTTCGCCTTGATGCCTTTCTTGGCTTCGGGCAGCGGCGTGTCGATGGCGAAGAGGCGAGTCATCACGCGTTCGACATTGCCGTCGACCACGGCGACGGGTTCATCGAAAGCGATGGCCGCTATGGCCGCGCTGGTGTAGTCGCCGATGCCCGGAAGGTCGCGCAAAGCCGCAGCCGTCTGCGGAAACCGCCCGTCGTGCGAGCTCATCACGGCGTCGGCGCATTTCTTGAGGTTTCGGGCGCGCGAATAGTAACCGAGCCCCGCCCATGCGCGCAGGATGTCGTCCTCGCTTGCAGCGGCAAGCGCATCGACGTTCGGCCATTTTGCCGTGAATTTCGCGAAATAGTCCCTGACCGCCGCGACGGTCGTCTGCTGCAGCATGATTTCCGAGAGCCATACGCGGTACGGATCGGGCCGAACGCCTTTGGCGAGATCGAGGGGGCCAACGCGCCAGGGCAGGTCGCGGGCATGGCGATCATACCAGGCAAGCAATTTCGTCGCGATGGCGGGAGAAGGGGCCGCATTCATGTCCCGTTCTTGTGCCAACCCGACCATCAAGATCAAGCATCGCTTTTTGTCGGCCCGCATGTTTATTATCACCGCTTCGCCACATAGCGAGGACAACTCGGCGTGACGGCACGGAAATCACGATCAGGACCATGGAAAAAGGCCTTCCCGGAACAACTCGGGGGGCTGGTCTCCGACGTGCTCGATCCGGTGCTTGCGAAGCGCGCCGGCATGACATCGGCATTGTTGTCTTCATGGCCGGAAATCGTGCCTGCATCGCTTGCCGAGACCACAAGACCGCAGAAGATCAACTGGCCGCGCCGCGCTTCCGAGGACGATCCCTTCAAGCCCGCGACGCTGATCGTCGCCGCCGAGGGAATGTCTGCGCTTCACCTCCAGCATCAGACCGGTGAAATCATTCAGCGGGTGAACGCGTTTTTCGGTTTCCAGGCCGTCGAGCGTCTGCAACTGGTTCAAAAACCGGTCGCGCCGACCCGAAAGCCGCCCCGCAGGAAGGCGCCCGTGTCGCCCGCAGACGAGAAGCGGATCGATGCGCTCACCGAAAGCATCGAAGACGAGGGGCTCCGCGAGGCGCTCGCGCGGCTCGGCCGAAGCGTCAAGCAGGATGGCCGCTAGCTGAGCCCGGTAACCGGCAGCAGCGCGCCGTGGATGTCCTTCGCGTCGTCTGAGCAGAGGAAGGCGATGACGCCGGCAAGGCTCTCGGGCGTAACCCATTTGGAACTGTCCGCCTTTGGCATGGCTTCGCGGTTTTCCGGCGTATCGATGATCGACGGAAGCACGGAATTGACATTGATGCCGTGTGACTTGAGCTCAGCCGAGGCGCTTTCGGTCACGCGCATCACGGCGGATTTCGAAGCCGCGTAGGGGCCCATGGTCTTGCCACCCGCTTTCGCGCCATTCGCGCCGACAGTGACGATCTTGCCGTTGCCGCGTTCGATCATGCCCGGCGTGACGGCGGCGAGCACCGAAAGAAGCGTGCCGAGATTGAGGTCCATCATCTTCTGCCAGCTCTCGGCCGGAACCTCGTGCACCGGAGTCCCCATGTCGAAACCGCCCGCGATCGCGCACAGGACAGCGGGTGGCCCGAATTGCCGGCTTGCGGCCTCGACGGCCTGCTTTGTCGCATCGCGGTCGGTCAGATCGACGGCGAAAGCAGCGTGGTCACCATCCAGCGCCGCCGCGACCGCCTGAACCTTTTCCAGCTTGTGGCCGAACAGGGCGACAGACGCGCCTTCCTCGGCGAAGCGACGCGCGACGGCGCTGCCGAGATTGCCCGCCGCACCGGTGACGATGACGGTTTTTGCCTTGAAGCGCATATGCAGTCTCCTCTCGATTTCGGCTTAGTGCTTCATGGAGGAATAATCGAGGCCCGAATGTTGTTCCGTCATGCTTGCAAGGGCGTTGCGCATATGGTTGGTCGCGACAATGACAGACGAAGCTGCACCCATGCGCGACCGTTTCTGGGAAACCGTTCCCCTCGAGGCGATGACCCCCGCCGAGTGGGAAGCGCTGTGCGACGGCTGCGGCAAGTGCTGCATGTCGAAGCTGATCGACGACGATACCGATGAGATCTATTACACCACCGTCGCCTGCCGTCTTTTCGATGCTGAAAAGTGCCGCTGCACCGACTACGCGAACCGGTTGGTGGAAGTGCCCGATTGCGTGGGGCTGACGCCGCAAAACGTGCGTACCATCCCATGGCTGCCCCAGACATGCGCCTACAGACTGCTCGCCGAAGGCAGGCCGCTTTACGACTGGCATCCGCTCCTGACGGGGGACCCGGCATCGGTGCATACGGCGTCCATGTCGATGCGCGATCGCGTCACCGCCTTCGAGCAGGATATGGCGCATGAGGGCGAATATCTCGACCACATGGTCGAGGAAGGGATGTAGGACGGAACCGCGCCGGCGCACCGGCGTTTTGATCCGACCGGATTATTTGAGAGGAACGACCATGTCTGAAGCCGATGCCAAAGCCCTGATCGAGCGCTATCTCGCCGCGTTCAATGCCAGCGATTCAGACGCCATGCTTGCCTGCCTGCACGACGATGTCGCCCATGACATCAATCAGGGCGGTCGGGAGATCGGTAAGGAAAAATTCCGCTGGTTCAATGCCGAGATGTCTCGCCATTACGAGGAACGCCTGACCGATATCGCCATCATGGTGGGCGAGGGTGGCGTGCGTGCCGCCGCCGAATTCACCGTGCACGGAAAATACCTTTCGACGGCCGACGGCCTGCCGCCTGCGAACGGCCAGAGCTATACACTGCCGGCCGGCATCTTTTTCGAGATCGACGACGGGCTGATCAGCCGCGTGACGACCTATTACAACCTGACCGACTGGACTGCGCAGGTCTCGAAGGCGGACTGATGGCCGCCAAAGTCCGTCCGCTGACCCGAGAGGAGATCGGGGATCGCTTCGAGGACATGGCGCGGCTGCGAATCGCGGTGTTCCGCGCATGGCCCTATCTCTATGACGGCGACATGGACTACGAACGACGCTATCTGGAGACCTATGTCGATGCTCCGGGGGCTTTCGTTTGCGGGGCTTTCCACGGTGCGAAGCTTGTCGGCATGGCGACGGCTTCGCCTCTTTCCGAGCACAAGGAGGAGTTCGCGGGGCCTTTCGCAAAGCTCGGCCTCGACCCGGACGCATTCTTTTACTTCGGCGAATCCGTCCTGCTGCCCGGCTATCGCGGTCAGGGCGTCGGCATCCGTTTCTTCGAGGAACGCGAGGCGGAGGCGCGCCGGCAGGGCTTTTCGAAGTGCATTTTCTCCGCTGTCATACGCCCGACCGATCACCCGATGCGCCCGACGGACCATGTTCCGCTCGACGGGTTCTGGCGCAATCGTGGCTACGAGCGTGTGGAAGGTCTTTCGACCTCCTATGGCTGGAAGGACGTAGGCGAGACGGTCGAGACCGAGAAACCCATGGAATACTGGATGCGCGACCTGCGCTAGGCAGATGCCATCTGGCCGGACTTGTCCGGCCAGTGACGAGGTCGTTTCCTATTGGTCCAGGCCGAACGTGACGGTGACTGAAACCGTGTAGTTGTTCTCGCCTGCCGCGACGGGAACATCGGCCGACGCTTCGACCATGGCCGAGCGCACCTTCGCAAGCGGTTCCGGCATGCGCCCGCCGGAATTTTCCGAGATTTCAAGCACCTTGCCGAGGCCGATCCCGGCGGCCTGCGTCAGCGTCTCGGCCTTTGCCTTCGCATCCTTCATTGCCGCGATCCGGGCTTCGGTCACCGTCGATGACGGGTCGTCATTGGTGAAGGCGATGTTGCCGCCCTGATTGACGCCGAGGGTCACCGATTTGTCCAGCACGGCCCCAAGCTTGTCGAGGTCGCGCAGCCGCACTGTCAGCGAGTTGCGCACGATATAGCCGGTGATGCGCGGCTGCTCGGGATCGCTGCCTTCCTTGCGCGGCGGATAGTAATATTGCGGTTCGATGGAGAAATTGGCGGTCTGCAGATCGCGCTCGGCAATGCCCTCCGCCTTCATCGCGGCCAGCACTTCGGCCATTGCCGCCGAATTCGCGTCGAGCGCCTCGCGGGCGCTCTTTCCATCGCGCAGGACAGTCAGCGACAAGACCGCCATGTCGGGCGCAACCGATGCTGTGCCTTCGCCGGTGACGACGATCCGCGGTGTTTGATCGGCCTGTTGCGCAAGCGCCGGAGAGGCGGCAAGCGGAGTAGCCAGGAATAGGGCGGAGGCGATGGCATTGCGTGCGATGTTCATTGTGGTGTTCCCGTCATGTGACCCTTCGATGCCGCCGGTGCCACGTCATTGCGCCGCCAATAAGGCGCTCAGGCAACAGGGACGTAACGGCTTGTGGAGCCGCAACGTTTCGGCTAGGCAGATCGCGGGTGGGGCCTGTAGCTCAATTGGTTAGAGCCGGCGGCTCATAACCGCTTGGTTGGGGGTTCGAGTCCCTCCGGGCCCACCAACTAATCTGCTGTCGAACAGATCCCGGATTGGACCGGATGGCACCTGCACCGGTCCATCGACGCCTCGCTGGTCTTCCCGGGAGGTCGTTATGCCGTTTTCTTCGAATCGATTTGTGCGATGCGGCGATTTGTGGAAACCTGACCCGATAACCAACGGAAAAGCTGGATAAATGTCGATCAAGGCCGCCATCTACCATCTGACGCATTACCGCTATGATCGACCCGTGTCGCTCGGACCGCAGATCATTCGGCTCCGGCCGGCGCCTCACAGCCGCACGCGGGTGATCTCGCATTCGCTGAAGGTCTCGCCATCCGAGCATTTCGTGAATCACCAGCAGGATCCCTACGGCAACTGGCTGGCGCGGTTCGTCTTTCCGAAACCGGTGACGGAACTGAAGATCGAGGTCGATCTCGTCGCCGACATGACGGTCTACAACCCGTTCGATTTCTTCGTCGAGGAAAAGGCGGAGGAATACCCGTTCGAGTATGATGCCGATCTCGGTCCCGATCTCGTCATCTACAAGACGCCGGAGCCCGCCGGTCCGTTGCTGACCGAGCTCCTCGCCACGATCGACCGGTCGCAACAGCGGACGGTCGACATGATCGTCAATCTCAATGCCCGCCTGTCGCAGGAAATCGACTACGTCATCCGCATGGAGCCCGGTGTTCAGACGCCTGAAGAGACGCTACAGATCGGCAAGGGCTCGTGTCGCGACACGTCCTGGCTGCTGGTGCAGATTCTCCGCAATCTCGGGCTCGCGGCGCGTTTCGTTTCCGGTTACCTGATACAGTTGAAGCCGGACCTCGTGTCGCTCGACGGACCACCCGGAACCGATCACGATTTCACGGATCTTCACGCCTGGGCCGAGGTCTATCTGCCCGGCGCAGGCTGGATCGGGCTCGACCCGACGTCAGGCTTGCTCACCGGCGAAAGCCACATACCGCTGGCGGCGACCCCGCATTTCCGCAACGCGGCGCCGATTTCCGGTGCGGCGAGCTTCGCCAATGTCGATTTCGCCTTCGACATGAAGGTTCGGCGTACGGCAGAGCACCCGCGCATCACCAAGCCGTTCTCCGACGAGTCGTGGGCTGCGCTCGATGAGCTCGGGCGCAAGGTCGATGCCTCGCTCGCCACAGGCGATGTCCGGTTGACGATGGGCGGGGAACCGACCTTCGTCTCCATCGACGATTTCGAATCCGAAGAATGGAACATCGATGCCGTCGGTCCGCAGAAACGCGCCCTTGCCGACAAGCTGATCCGCCGGCTTCGCGAGCGTTTCGCGCCGGGAGGCTTTCTTCATTACGGGCAGGGCAAGTGGTATCCGGGCGAGACCCTGCCACGATGGACGTTCTCGCTCTACTGGCGTCGAGACGGAAAGCCGATCTGGCAGGATACCGCGCTGATCGCGCCCGAAGGCGAAGATGCCGGAGCCGACAAGGAGAAGGCGGAGAAGCTGCTCGCCACGATTGCGGAAGAACTCGGCGTCGAGAGCGAATTCGTGGTTCCGGCCTATGAGGATCCGGCGGAATGGATTCTCAAGGAAGGCAATCTTCCGGAAAACGTGACGCCGCAGAATTCCAAGCTTGAGGACCCGGAGGAGCGACACCGCATGACGACGGTGTTCGAGCGCGGTCTGACGGAACCATCCGGTTTCGTGTTACCGATCCAGCGCTGGCAGGCCAAGGCGACCGGTTCCGGCGTGCGCTGGCGTTCGGAAAAATGGAAAACGCGGCGCGGCAATGTCTATCTCGTCCCGGGCGACAGCCCGGTCGGCTATCGTCTGCCGCTCGGCTCGCTGCCCTATGTCCCGCCGTCTCAATACCCATACGTCAATATTGCCGACCCGACGGAGCCTCGCGGCCCGCTGCCCGACTTTCAGGCTTCTGACGCTATTGCCGCCGAACAGGGTGGCCATGCCCAGCCTGTTGCCTCGTTTACGGCCGGCGGCCGGGTCCAGGACGTTGTCGAGCAGGAACTCGGCGAATTGGGCGGCGCGGTGCGTACGGCGCTCTCGGTCGAACCGCGCGACGGAAGGCTTTGCGTTTTCATGCCGCCCGTGGAGCGCATCGAGGACTATCTGGAACTGGTGGCCGCAGCGGAGGCGGCAGCCGCGAAGCTCGATCTGCAGGTGCATATCGAGGGCTATGCGCCGCCGACCGATCCGCGCATGAATGTTATCCGCGTCGCGCCCGATCCCGGCGTGATCGAGGTCAACATCCATCCCGCGTCAAGCTGGGAGGAATGTGTGGCGACGACGGAGGCGATCTACGAGGAGGCGCGCCAGACACGCCTCGGCGCAGACAAATTCATGATCGACGGCAAGCACACCGGCACGGGCGGCGGCAACCACGTCGTCGTCGGCGGTGCGACGACGATGGACAGTCCGTTCCTGCGCCGGCCGGATCTCCTGCGCAGCCTGATTCTGCACTGGCAGCGCCATCCGAGCATGTCCTATCTGTTTTCCGGCCTGTTCATCGGACCGACCAGCCAGGCGCCGCGCATCGACGAGGCGCGCCACGACAGTCTGTACGAGCTCGAAATCGCGCTGGCGCAGATTCCGCATCCGGGCGCGGGCGAGCCGCCGCTTCCATGGCTCACGGACCGCCTGTTGCGAAACATGCTCACCGACGTGACCGGCAACACCCATCGCGCCGAAATCTGCATCGACAAGCTCTATTCGCCCGACGGTCCCACGGGCCGGCTCGGCCTGATCGAGTTCCGCGGCTTCGAGATGCCGCCCAATGCGCGCATGAGCCTTGCCCAGCAGGTTCTGATCCGTGCCCTGGTGGCGCGGTTCTGGCACAGCCCGGTCGGCGGCGACCTGACGCGCTGGGGAACGGTTCTGCACGACCGTTTCATGCTGCCGCATTTCGTCTGGCAGGACTTCCTCGATGTCCTGCGCGATCTGCGCGAGCACGGGTTCGACCTGCGGCCGGAATGGTTCGAGGCGCAGGCGGAATTCCGCTTCCCCTTCTGCGGTGCGGTCGATTACGAGGATGTCCACCTGGAAATCCGGCAGGCGCTCGAGCCCTGGCACGTGCTGGGCGAAACCGGTGCGATCGGCGGCACCGTGCGCTATACGGACAGTTCGACGGAGCGCCTTCAGGTAAAGCTCGTCACGACCGACCCGGAACGCTATCTCGTCACCTGCAACAAGCGGCGGATTCCGCTCCAGAAGACCGGCACGGGTGGCATGTCGGTCGGGGCGGTTCGCTTCAAGGCATGGCAGCCTTCAGCCGCACTTCACCCTGTGCTGCCGGTGGATGCGCCTTTGACCTTCGATATCTTCGACACCTGGACCGGTCGGGCGCTCGGCGGTTGCATCTACCATGTCATTCATCCCGGCGGGCGCAATTACGAGACCTTCCCGGTCAACGCGAACGAGGCGGAAGCCAGACGGCTTGCGCGCTTCGAGGCCAATGGCCATACTCCGGGCGCGTATGTGCCGCCGCCGGAAGCGCCGCATCGCGAGTTTCCGATGACGCTCGACCTGAGACGGTCGCCAGGTATTTGAAGACATGAACATTCGCGGCGATCGCGCGCCTGACAATTCCGTCGAGAGGCTGCTCGCCGGTTATCGGCGGATCGATGACGTGCCCGATGAATTGGTCGCCGCGGATGGCCGGATTCGTCCGGTTTGGGGCGACCTGATCCGGTCACTTTCGGAGATGACGCCCGAAGAACTCTCCGCCCGCATGGCGCGAGGCGATCAGCACCTGCGCGATTCCGGCGTGTTCTATCGCCACTACGGCCCGCAGGACACCTCCGAGCGCGACTGGCCGCTCAGCCACATGCCGCTCCTCATCGACGAGGACGAATGGACCGCCATCGGCGCCGGCCTCGTCCAGCGCGCGGATTTGCTGGAACGAATCCTGGCGGATCTCTATGGCCCCAACGAGCTGGTCCGGGACGGTTACCTGCCCGCGCCGCTGATCGCCGACAATCGCGAGTGGCTGCGTCCGCTTGTCGGGGTGACGCCGCGCTCCGGCCATTTCCTTCATTTCGTCGCGTTCGATATCGGACGCGGACCCGGAGGTAACTGGTGGGTGCTTGGAGACCGAACCCAGGCTCCCTCGGGTGCCGGCTTCGCGCTGGAAAACCGGATCGCCACCTCGCGCATCTATTCCGATATCTATGGCCGCACCAATGTCGAGCGGTTGGCCGGTTTCTTCCGCGATTTTCGGGATACGCTGCTGGGCCTGCGTGAAGACGATGCGAGCCGGGTCGGTATCCTGACGCCCGGCCTTTTGAACGATACCTATTTCGAGCACGCCTATATCGCGCGCTATCTCGGCTTCATGCTCTTGGAGGGCGAGGATCTGACGGTCCATAACGGCAAGCTGATGGTGCGCACCGTCGCGGGGCTGTCGCCGATCAGCGTTTTATGGCGGCGTCTCGATGCGCAGTGGGCCGACCCGCTCGAACTCAATGAAGCGTCGAGGCTGGGCACGCCCGGTCTTCTCGGTACGATCCGGAACGGCTCGATTACGATGATCAACGCGCTTGGCTCGGGTGTTCTCGAAACCCGCGCGTTCCTCGCGTTTGTTCCGCGCATCTGCGAGGCGCTGACGGGCGAACCGCTGAAGCTTCCCAATATCGCGACATGGTGGTGCGGACAGCAGGCCGAACGCGAGCATGTCAAGGCGAATGCCACACGCATGACGATCGGCGATGCCTACACGACAAGACTGCCGTTCGAACTCGACGACATCTCGGCGGTCGGCGGGGTTTTCACCAGCGAGATGCGGGAGACGGTCGATGGCTGGATCGATCAGGAGGCAGGCAATCTCGTCGGTCAGGAGACCGTCACCCTGTCCACCGCTCCGGCTTTCGTCGATGGCGGTCTCGCGCCGAGGCCGATGAGCCTGCGCGTGTTTCTTGCCCGGACCGCGGAAGGCTGGCGGGTCATGCCGGGCGGTTTCGCGCGAATCGGCCGGTCGGGCGACACGCCACAATTGGCGATGCAGCGCGGCGGTTCGGTTGCCGATGTCTGGGTCGTCAGGAAATCGCCTGTCGACAAGGATACGATGCTGGCCCAGCCGGTCGCGCCTTTCGTGCGCAACCAGCCCGGCATCCTGCCGAGCAGGGCCGCCGACAATCTTTTCTGGCTCGGCCGTTATGTGGAGCGCGCCGAGACGATGATCCGTCTGATGCGCGGCTATCATGTCCGCCTTGCGGAAACGGCCTTTCCGGATACACCCCTGTTGAAGGATCTGGCCGAATACATGATCTCGACCGGCGTCGATCCGGAAGACGGTCTCGAGGAAGGCATACAGACGGCAATCGCTTCGGCCACGACATCCGCCGGCCATGTGCGGGACCGGTTCTCGGTCGATGGCTGGCTCGCGCTTTCGGATATCGACCGGACGATAGACAGGATGGCCGTAACCGCGATGCCCGGCGACGACACCGCTCGGGCAATGGGTATCCTGCTGCGCAAACTGTCCGGCTTCTCCGGCCTCGTGCACGAAAACATGTACCGGTTTACCGGATGGCGTTTCCTGAGTATCGGCCGTTCGCTCGAGCGTGCCATCGCGATGACCTACCTCCTTGCCCGATATGCCGACATCGAAGCGCCGGAAGGCGGTTTCGATCTCGCCATCGAGGTCGGCGACAGCGCCATGTCGCACCGCCGGCGCTACGCGGTCGCGACCAACCGCGAGACGGTGATCGACCTTCTGGCGCTCGATCCGCTCAACCCGCGATCCATCGTGCATCAACTGGACAAGATGCGGGAACATTTCGGCTATCTTCCCGGCGCGGAGCAGCACCGGCCGTCCAACGAGCTTCAGCGGGTTCTGCTCAAGACCCATGCGGCGCTGGCAACCCATGCGGCCGATACGCTCGACACCGAGGCTCTCCTGGAAGTCGGTGCCGATCTGGGCGCCATTTCCGGAGAACTCAGCCGCACCTATTTCCGCTAGGCCGAGCCGATGCGTTACGACATCTCGCTGAAAATCGAATACACCTATCCCGATCTCGCCGATGCGGGCCGTCATCTGGTGCGGCTCATGCCAGCGGACCTGCCCGGCGAACAGCGTGCGATCGCCGGCACGATGACGGTCAAGCCCCGTCCGCAGGAATGGGTCGACCGTATCGACTTTTTCGGCAACCGTTTCACCGAGCTCGCCTTCGACAGCCCACATGAGGTGCTCTCCTTCGAAGCGCAGGCGCGGGTCGATCGCATCGCGCGTGGCCCGCAATTCGACATGTCACCGACGCTTTCCGGACTGGCGGAGGATCTTGCCGCCTACAGAGGTGTCGATGCGGCGTCTCCGCATCACTTCACGGGATCTTCCACCCGGGTTCCGATCGACAGCCGGACGACGGACTATGCGCGAAGTGTAATCGTCGGCAATGCAAGCACGCTGGAGACGGTGAGCGCGATCAATCTCGCGCTGCACCGCGACATGAAGTTCGATCCGGAGGCGACGACCGTCGAAACGCCGATGCTGGAAGCCTTCGAGCGCCGGCACGGTGTCTGTCAGGATTTTACCCACATCATGATTTCCTGCCTGCGCGGCATCGGTATTCCGGCCGGCTATGTCAGCGGTTTCCTGCGGACGATCCCGCCCGAGGGGAAACCCAGGCTGGAGGGCGCCGACGCGATGCACGCCTGGGTTCGGGCGTGGTGCGGGGAAGAAATGGGGTGGATCGAGTTCGATCCGACCAATGCAGCCTTGGCCGGAGAGGACCATATCGTCATCGCGCGCGCCCGCGACTACTTCGATGTTGCGCCCGTCAGAGGCGTGACGCGATCCGCCGGGGCGCATACGAGTTCCCAGGCGGTCGATGTCGTTCCCGTCGGGTAGCGCGACACCTCAGCCTTCCTGTGCATAGAGCCTGATCTCGTCCAGGAACGCATCCGCGAAACGCTCGAGCTTGGCTTCGCCGACACCATGCAGTCGTGCAAAGTCGCGGCGGTCGGCAGGCTGGGATTTCGCCATTTCGATCAGTGTCTTGTCGGGAAAGATGACGTAGGCGGGGACCGAGCGCTCGCGCGCGAGATCGGTGCGGCGGGCTTTCAGGCGCTGCAGGAGGGGCTGCGGGACGTCGGCATCCATCTCCGCGGCGACACTGGCCCTCGACTTGCTCTTTGCGCTGCGGATCATGTCGGGCCGGTAGCGGAATTCGGCTTCGCCGTTCAGCAGCGCATGCCCCTTTGGCGCGATCGAAAGACCGCCATAGCCCGCGACATCGAGGGTCAGGAACCCGCCGCCGACGAGTTGCCGGATCAGGGATTGCCAGACCGGTCGGGGATGGTTGCGTCCCGCCGCGAATACCGAAAGCTCAGTATGGCCCTGCGCCTGCGCCTTCTCATTGGCCTTGCCCAGAAGGAGGTCGACCAGGTGGGTCGCGCCGAATCGTTCGCCGGTCATTTGCGCGGCAAACAGGATCTTGCGCGCATCTTCCGCGCCATCGACGGTCTCGACCGGGTTGAGGCAGACATCGCAATTGCCGCAGGGCTCCGATTCCTCGCCGAAATAGGAAAGAAGGCTCTGGCGGCGACAGGTCGGCGCCTCGCAATAGGCCACCAGCGCATCGAGGCGTTTGTGCTCGCGCCGGAGCCTTTCATCGCTCCCGTTCTCGTCGTCGATGAAGCGGCGGCGCATGGTGATGTCCTGCAGGCCGAACACCATGTGCGCATCCGCTGGATCGCCGTCACGGCCCGCACGTCCGATCTCCTGGTAATAGGCGTCGAGCGAGCCGGGTAGATCCGCATGGAAAACGAAGCGCACATCCGGCTTGTCGATACCCATTCCGAAGGCGATGGTCGCGCACACGATCACGCCGCTTTCCGTCATGAAAAGGTTTTGCGTCTCCGCGCGTTGTTCGGAGGAAAGGCCGGCATGGTAGGGCACCGCGCGGTAGCCGTTTTCGCAAAGGAATGTAGCCAGTTCCTCGCTGCTCTTGCGCGACAGGGCGTAGACGATACCGCTCTGCTGGCTGCGGCCGTCAAGAAAAGCCAGCAACTGCTTCTTCATATTGGCTTTTGGCTCGACGGCGAGGCTGATATTGGGCCGGTCGAAACCGGCGACAAACTGCGCCGCGTTTCCGGCAAAGAGCTTCTCTGCGATGTCGCGGCGGGTTGCCTCGTCGGCAGTCGCGGTCACGGCCCCGATCGGGACCCCCGGAAAGGCGGTGCGCAGGTTTTGCAGCATGTCGTATTCCGGCCGGAAGGATGCGCCCCATTGTGAAATGCAATGCGCTTCGTCGATGGCGAAAAGCGTGACCCCGATCTTTTGCAGCGCGGCGATCATGCGATCCGTCATCAGCCGCTCCGGCGCCATGTACAGGATACGGACCTGGCCTGACGCGACGCGGCGCCAGATCGCGACGTTGTCGTCGCGGCTGGCAGCGGAGTTGATCGACTCCGCCGCGACCCCGGCAAGTTTCAGCGCCGCGACCTGATCCTGCATGAGTGCGACGAGCGGGGAGACGACCACGGTCAGTCCACCCTTGACCAGCGCCGGCACCTGATAGGTGAGGGACTTGCCTGCACCGGTCGGCATGACCGCGAGCACATTGCGGTCCTCGAGCAGACAGTTGACGATTTCCTCCTGTCCGGGACGGAAGGTATCGAAACCGAAGACGTCTTTGAGAACGGCGTGTTTGCTGGGCATGAAAACTCGGTCGCCGCCGGGGCGCTTGAGGGGAATCGCGGATGAATGCTTCCAGCATTAGGCAGCGCTGCGATACCGCGCAATCGCATGCGGACAATCGGACGTGGAAAGGCGACGCCTTTGCGCCGCTCAGAGGTACGTGCGCTCCTCGATCGGGATCGTCTCGATACGCTCCAGCAATTCCTCCAGCAGGGATTGCTCGGCGCGATTGAGATTGGCTTGCGGGTTCCAGACCACATGCACGTCGATTTCCGGCATCTTGTCGTAGGGCGGCAGATGCCACAGCTGCCCGGCGGCGACGTCGCGCTGGGCGACGTGAACGGGGAGGGGGCCGATGCCGAGACCCGCAATGATCATGCGGCGGACCTCTTCGAGGTGGCTCGACGTGCCGACAATGCGGTCGCCGAGGTCGGCTTCGGCCCGCATGAGGGTGACGGGTTTCAGCACATCGTGCAGCCGATCTGTCTCGAAGGATACCGACGCATGCCCCGAGAGATCGGCTTGTGTCAGGCCCTTGCGCCCGAAAAGCGGATGCGGCGGCCCGCAGAACAGCCCGAAAAACTCGCGATAGAGGCGGCGATATTCGAGCTTCGGATTGCGCTCGCGGACGAGGCAGATGGCGAAAGTGGCGCTGCGTGCGGTCACCGCGGCGATCGCCTCGCGGCTGGTATCGACGTCGATCGAAAGCGTCGCCTTGGGATGCTTGGCGTGGAAATGCGCCAGCGCCTCGTCGAAGACCGGGCAGATGACGTGGCTCGCAACCGCGATCTTCACATGGCCCTGCACCTCGTCGGTGACGTCGCGCATCAGCGTCGACAGGCGGAAGATCGCGCCCTGGATGTCGATGGCTTCACGGTAAAGCAACTCGCCGGCGCGGGTGAGCTTGAAGCGGCCGGGCGACCGTTCGATCAGTTTCTTTCCGATATTGGTTTCGAGACGCTTGAGCGCGGTGGAAACCGAGGGTTGGGCCAGCCGCAGCTTTCCTGCGGCCTCCGTGACGGAGCGCGATTCCGCCAGAACGACGAAGGTTCGCAGGAGGTTCCAGTCGAGATCGCGGACGAGGCGTTCCGCGGGGCGGGAAGGAGCGATGGCGTCCATCATAGATCAAACCTATAATGATAATTGCGATTATCTATTTGATTGATGGTCTCCTGCGCTTCAATGTCAAGGCTTCCGCGAAAGCCGAGGACCCTGAATGTCGGTCGAAAGCCGCGAGGCGCGTCAACCCTGGATATTGCTGTCGCCGGCTCTGACGGCGATCATTCTGCTGCTCTTCGTGCCGCTCGGCTTCATAGTCGTGTATTCGTTCTGGCTTCGCACCGCGACCGGGGCCGACCAGGCCGGCTTCTTTCTCGATAACTGGCAGGAAGCCCTCACGGACTCGTTCTATCGCGATATCCTCCTCAACACGCTCAAGATCGCGGGGATCACCACGATCGTCTGCGCGCTGATGGGATATCCGGCCGCCTATTTCATCGCACGCTCGCGCGGCAACAAGGCGATCCTGCTGCTGCTCCTGATGTTGCCCTTCTGGATCAGCTACATCATCCGGACGATGAGCTGGATCAACATTCTCGGCGTCTCGGGCGCCCTGAATTCGGTCCTGATCGGGGTCGGAATCATCGATGAGCCGATCCAGATGCTCTATAACGAGACGACGGTCATTCTCGGCCTCGTCCACTTCCTGCTACCCTTCATGATTCTCAACGTCTTCGTCAGCCTCGACGGGATCGACGAGACGCTGGAGGATGCGGCCAATTCTCTGGGCGCCACCCGGTGGCAGGCCTTCACCGAGGTGACTTTGCCGCTGTCGCTGCCCGGCCTCGCGGCAGGCGGCCTTCTTTGCTTCGTGCTCGGAGCCGGCACCTATATCACGCCGCTCGTACTCGGCGGACCGACGGACGCTATGTTCGCCAATCTGGTTTTCGAGGCAATCATCACGCAGCTCAACTGGCCGCTTGGCTCGGCGCTGTCGCTCATGCTGCTGGCCGTCCTCGGTGCCCTGGTGCTCATCTACAACCGCTATCTCGGCATGGCGCAATTGATGAAGGGGCTCGGCTAATGGGTTGGCAACTCATCCGTTTCTGGACGCTGCTCGTCTATCTCTTCATGTTCCTGCCGGTCGCCGTCGTGGTCCTGCTGAGCTTCAATGCGAGCCAGTTCGGTTCCTTTCCGATGACCGGCTTTTCGATACGCTGGTTCGTGGAGCTTGCGCAGAACGAGGCGATCCTGCGGGCATTTCGGACCTCGATGATCCTCGGTGCGCTCACGGCTCTGATCTCGACCACGCTCGGCGTGCTGGCGAGCCTAGCGCTCGTCCGTTACCGGGTGCCGGGCTCCAACCTGATCTCGACCTTGCTGATTGCGCCGATCCTCGTCCCGGAGGTCGTTCTGGCCGTGGCGCTGCTGCTCTTTCTCAATTTCATGTCGATCAACAAGAGCTTCGCGCTGCTGCTTTTCGGCCACGTGATCTTCACCTTGCCCTTCGTTGTCCTCGTCGTTCAGGCGCGTTTGGTCGCCATCCGGCGCGACATCGAGGAAGCGGCGTTGAGTCTCGGTGCGAGCCCGGTCCAGACCTTTTTCGAGGTGACGCTGCCCCTGATGCTGCCGGCCGTGCTGGCGGGCGGGCTGTTCGCATTCACCATAAGTTTCGACGACATCACCGGCACCCTTTTCTGGAAGCCGGGCGGCGTGGAGACCGTTCCCACCCAGATTTTTGCCATGCTGCGCAATTCGATCTCGCCGGAGATCAACGCGCTCGGCACGGTGATGATCGTGCTTACTGTCGGGCTGCCGCTTCTGGGAGCCGCGATTGCCCGACAACTCGCCCGAAAAAGCGGCGGATAACCGCTCCCGCCAAACAGGTTCTTGAAGGAGATCACGATGGACAACACCAAGCGATACGGAAGGCTGCTCGAGCGCTACAGGAATGGCGACATGGAGCGGCGCAAGTTCCTGGGCCTGATCGGCGCGGCCGGTCTCGCATACGGGGTGCAGACGCCCTTCGCGAAATTCGCCCACGCCCAGGACGTCAAGGAAGTGCGCTTCGACGGCTGGGGCGGCGTCGTTTCCGAAGCGTTCCGCGAATATGCCTTCGACCCGTTCACGGAGAAGACCGGTGTCACCGTGGTCGACGGAACGTTCGGCGGCGGCGACGAGTATCTCTCCCGCGTCAAGGCGAGCCAGCCCGGCGAATACAACATCGCCCACCTCTCGGGCGTGTTCGACTATGCGCGGTATCACGGTCTGGGGCTGACGTCGGAGCTCAACGAAGACAATATCCCGAACCTGCAATACGTCATCCCGAAACTGAATGACGTGTTCCGCAAGATCACCGACGGAAAGCTGTCCTGTGTGCCCTATGACTACGGTACGACGGGCCTCGCCTACAATCGCAAGCACATCTCTGACGAGGAGATGAAGGAAAAGGGCGCGAAGATCCTGATCGACGATGCCTACAAGGGAAAGATCGGCGGCTGGGCCGACTGGCGCACCCGCATGTGGTACGCGGCGCTGCAGACCGGGCAGGATCCGAATGGCGCGACCGATGTCGATGCGATGTGGGATGCCGTCCGGGCGCACCGCGATCTGGCCCTGAAATACTGGACCTCGGGCGCCGAATTGATGAGCCTTCTCGCCGAGGAGGAAATCTACGTCACCGAAGGCTGGTCCGGACGTATCTACGCGCTGCAGGAGCAGGGCCACGACATCGGCTACATGGATCCTCCCAACGGCTTCGGCTGGCAGGAGTGCCTGTTCGTCATCAAGGGCTCGCCGATGGAAGCCTGCGAGGAACTGCTGAACTTCATGCTGGCGCCGGAGACGTCCATCGCCGTCGCGGAAGGCCAGAATTATCCGCCCGCACTCGACCCGACAAAGGTCGATCTCGGCGACAAGATCCCGACGCTGCCGGCATTCGATCCGACCGGCACACTGTCCGGGCTGACCTTTGCCGATCCCGAATACTGGAACGGCCACGAGGCCGATTGGTCGAAAATGTTCGGCCGGGTCCAGAAGGGATACTGATCCCTCGTTAAACGCACTCCCCGCCGCCTCGCGCGGCGGGGAGCCTCAAGCCGCGACCGGAGAAGAGCCTGTGAGTTCTGTTATCCTGACTGACATCGAGAAACACTTCGGCGACTTCACGGCCGTCTACAAGACGTCGCTCGAAATCCCCGACGGGAGCTTCGTCACGCTGCTCGGCCCGTCCGGCTGCGGCAAGACGACCACGCTGCGGATGGTCGCGGGGCTGCTCGACCCGTCCAAAGGCGAAATCCGCATCAAGGATCGTCGGGTGAACGACGTGCCGATCCACAAGCGAAATCTCGGGCTCGTGTTTCAGAATTACGCACTGTTCCCGCACAAGACGATCGCCGAGAATGTCGCCTTCGGTTTGAAGTATCGCGGCGTGGCAAAAGAGGATGCGAGAAAACGCGTCCAGGATGCGCTCGAACTCGTTCAGTTGCCGTCCGTCGGCGACCGCTATCCAAAACAGTTGTCCGGCGGCCAGCAACAGCGTATCGCGCTTGCCCGTGCCATCGTGATCGAGCCGGATGTCCTGCTTCTGGACGAACCGCTTTCGGCGCTCGATGCCAATCTGCGTGAGGACATGCGCGTGGAACTGAAACGAATCCAGGAAAGGATCGGAGTGACGACCATCTTCGTGACGCACGACCAATCCGAAGCCTTGGCGATGTCCGACCGGATCGTCGTCATGTCGGCTGGCCGCGTCGAGCAGGTCGGACCGCCAGAAGAAGTCTACAACACGCCTGCGAGCGAGTTCGTGGCCAATTTCCTCGGCGCATCCAACATCATGGACGCAACGGTGCTCGGCCGTGAGGGCGACGACCTGATGCTCGATGTCGACGTGTTCGGCCGTGTTGCCGTGCCCGGCAGGAAGGCGGCCGATGTCGCATCCGAAGGTCCGGCGAAGATGGTGCTGCGCGCGGAAAAACTGCTCCTGACCAACCGCGATGAGCCTGCCGACGGAACCGTGGCGGTCGATGGGACGGTCGAAGCCGTCGATTACCAGGGGCAGGCAGTGCGCTATTTCGTGCGTGCCGGCGACCGTCAGCTTCAGGCCATCAACATGATTGACGAGCACCCCTTCGACGAAGGCGCGCCCGTCTCCCTGCGGCTGCGTCCACGCGACTGCGCCGCGCTGCCGGCCACCTGATTTTCATTTCGGACGACTCGCATGGCGAACCAGCAAAAGAGCCATCTCTTCTATCAGACGCGCCGGCGCAAACCGGTGCTCGACCAGGCCCGCGGCATCTATATGTGGGATGTCGACGGCAAGCGCTATCTCGACGGATCCTCCGGCGCGATGGTCTGCAATATCGGCCATTCCAACGAGAATGTTCTCGCCGCCATGCGCCTGCAGATGGAGAAATCCACCTTCGGCTACCGGCTGCATTTCGAGACCGAGGCGTCCGAAAAGCTGGCCGCGAAGACGGCGACGCTGACGCCCGAGGGATTAGACCGGATATTTTTCGTTTCCGGCGGCTCTGAAGCCGTCGAAAGCGCGACCAAACTGGCGCGCCAATATGCGTTGGCCACCGGGCAGGGGACGCGCTGGAAAGTGATATCTCGCTATCCTTCCTATCATGGCTCCACGCTCGGCGCCCTGGCGATTACGGGCTATCAGCCTCTGACCGACCCCTTCGAGCCGATGATGCGCTCGATGCCGAAAGTGCCCGCGCCGCGCGCCTATCTCGACGGCCTCGATCCGGAAGATGAGGCGACGGGGATCCATTACGCTGACATGCTCGAGCAGAAGATTCTGGAAGAGGGTCCCGAGACCGTTCTCGCCTTTTTCGTCGAGCCGGTTGGCGGGGCGTCCACCGGCGCGCTGGTGCCGCCGAAAGGCTACATGGAACGCGTGCAGCAGATATGCCGCGAATACGGCGTGCTGCTGATCCTCGACGAAGTGATGACGGGGGCAGGGCGGACCGGAAAATTCCTCGCCGGCGAACACTGGAACATGGAGCCGGACATCGTCGTGATGTCGAAAGGCTTCGCCGCCGGATACGTGCCACTCGGCGCAATGGCGGCACATGACCGGCTGGTCGAGCCGGTGCTCGACACCGGGGGGTTCCAGCATGGTTACACCTATGCCGGCAATCCGCTGGCCTGCGCTGCCGGTCTGGCGGTTCTGGACGAGATCGAGCGGCAGGGCCTGGTCGCCAATGCCGAAACCATGGGTGATGTCCTGAAATCCCGGCTCCAGGATCTGATGCAACGCTATGCGATCATTGGCGATGTTCGCGGCAAGGGGCTGCTGCTGGCGTTCGAATTCGTCGGCGACCGGCGCACCATGGCGCCGCTTCCCGCGTCCCTGAATGCCTATGCCCGCTTCGTCGATATCGCCTATGAGAACGGCCTGATCGTCTATTCCCGGCGCACGCGCGGCGGCGTGGACGGCGATCACATCCTCGTCTGTCCGCCGATGATCGTGAACGAGAGCCAGATCGGGGAGATCATGGACATGCTCGATCGCTCCTTGAGGCAGTTCACGGATGAAGTGGGCGCGGCCATGCCGCTGAGCGCCTGACGGTTACCATGTCGAAAATCATCATCACCTGTGCCGTCACCGGCTCGATTCACACACCGTCCATGTCGCCGCATTTGCCGGTCAGCGCCAACGAGATCGCCGAACAGTCGATCGCGGCGGCGGAAGCGGGCGCCGCGATCCTGCATCTGCATGCGCGCGACCCCGAAAACGGGAAGCCGTCCGCCGCCCCCGATCACTTCATGGCCTTCCTGCCGCGCATCAAGCAGGCCAGCGACGCGGTGATGAACATATCCACCGGCGGCAGCGCGACCATGACGTTGGATGAGCGCCTGGAGGCGCCGAAGCGCGCCGAACCCGAAATGTGTTCGCTCAACATGGGCTCGATGAATTTCGCGCTCTATCCTGCGGCCGAGAAGATTTCCGACTGGAAGTACGACTGGGAGAAACCCTTCCTCGAGAACTCCGACGACCTGGTTTTCAAGAACACCCCGCGCGACATCGCGCGTATCCTGACGGAACTCGGCGTCGAGCGCGGCGCGCGCTTCGAATTCGAGTGCTACGATGTCGGGCACCTGTACATGCTTCGCCATTTCGCGGATCGTGGCCTGATCAAGCCGCCATACTTCATCCAGTTCGTTTTTGGCGTCCTCGGCGGCATTGGTCCCGACCCGGAGAATCTGAGCCACATGAAGCTGATCGCCGACAAGCTGTTCGGTTCGGACTACGCCTTTTCGGTGCTCGCGGCTGGCCGCCACCAGATTCCGCTGACCACCATGGCGGCCGCGATGGGCGGGCATGTGCGCGTCGGACTGGAGGACAGCCTCATGATCGCGCGCGGAAAGCTCGCGACCTCGAACGCCGAGCAGGTCGCCAAGATCCGTCGCATCGTGGAGGAACTGGGCCGGGAAGTGGCGACCCCGACGGACGCGCGCGCAATGTTGGGGCTCAAGGGCGCCGACCGGACGGCGATTTGACATGGACGCCATCACGATAAGGCGGGCGGTCGCCGAAGACATGGAACAGTTGAACGAGGCGCTTAGGCATCTCTCCGGCGAGATCGGAGACGAACACGGCGGGACGGCCGGGCTGCTTCGGAAGGCCGGGTTCGGGGATAACCCGGCCTTCCGGGCATTGCTTGCCGAAGCGGACGGCCTGGTTGTCGGCGCGGCGCTCTATTCACCCGTCTTTTCCACCGTCATGGCGTCTGCGGGTGTTTATGTTTCCGATTTGTGGGTCGCGGATGCCGCGCGCGGGCAGGGGCTCGGCAAGCGCCTCCTGAGCGCCGTTGCCGAGGATGCCGGAACCGTCTGGAATGCAGGTTATCTCAAGCTCGCCGTCTATGACGATAATGATGGCGCGCGGGCGTTCTACGACCGGCTCGGTTTCGCGCCCATGGCGGACGAGACCATCATGCTGCTCGACCGGTCCGGATTCGAGTCGCTGAAAGGACAATGATGAAAGCGATACTCGACGAACGCCAGCGCCGCCACGATCCGAAGCACTTCATGGCCAATGGCACGTTGCTGCCCAATCCAGAACAGCCGAAGCGCATCGATATCCTGAAAGCGGCGGCGGAAGCGGCGGGTTGCTCTTTCGAGGCGCCGACCGATGAGGGCATGGGACCGATTGCGTCTTTGCACACGGCCGAATACATCGTCTTTCTGCAGAACATCTACCGCCGCTGGCAATATATCGAAGGGGCCGGCGCGGAAGTTGTCCCGAACATCCACCCGGCCAACAGGACCGATTCCTATCCCAAGTCGGCGATCGGCCAGGCCGGATACCACCAGGTCGACACGTCTTGCCCGATCGCGGAAAACACTTTCGAGTCAGCCTACTGGTCGGCGCAGACCGCGATACGCGGCGCGGACCATATCGCCTGGGGTGAGCGTTCTGCCTATGCGCTGAGCCGTCCGCCCGGTCACCACGCCTATGCCGATCTTGCGGGCGGGTTCTGCTTCTTCAACAATGCCTGCATCGCCGCCGAAAGGCTGCGAAAGGCCGGAAAGCGGCCGGCAATCCTCGATATCGACGTACATCACGGCAACGGCACGCAGGGGATATTCTATCGCAGGGCCGATGTTCTCACCCTGTCGATCCATGCCGATCCGGCACGCTTCTATCCGTTCTTCTGGGGCCACGCGCATGAGCGCGGCGAGGGCGACGGCATTGGTTGCAACATGAACCTTCCACTCGACCGTGGCACCGGCGACGACGCCTATTTGAAAACACTCGATATCGCCTTTGAACGAATCGCGGCATTCGGAACCGACGCCCTTGTCATCGCCCTGGGTCTCGATGCGCATATCGACGACCCGTTCAAGGGACTGGCAGTCACGACCCCGGGCTTCGCGCGTATCGGCGCGGCGATCGCCGGGCTTGGCCTGCCGACGCTTTTCGTGCAGGAGGGCGGTTATGTTTCCGACGCACTCGGAGACAATCTCACCCATGTCCTGCAGGGTTTCTCGGAAGCCTGATCGGACAAACCACCACGACGAGGACAATATGAGCGACATTAACCGTATCGATTCCGGCACGCGCATGAGCCAGGCCGTTATCCACAATGGCACGGTCTATTTGGCGGGCCAGGTCGGCAACCCGGGCGACAGCGTCACCGATCAGACAAAGAGCATTCTTTCGAAAATCGAAGCCCTGCTTTCGCAGGCAGGATCCGACAAGACGAAAATCCTGCAGGCGGTCATCTGGCTCGCCGACATGTCGGATTTCGCGGAAATGAATGCCGTGTGGGATGCCTGGGTCGAGCCGGGTCATGCCCCGGCGCGCGCCTGTGGCGAAGCCAAGCTGGCGACGCCCGAATACACCGTCGAGATTATCGTCGTCGCCGCGCAGTAAGTGGTTTTCCGGGGGCTAGCGCGCCAGCCAGCCCCCATCGACCGGCAGTAAAATACCGTGGACATAGCGTGCCGCGTCCGAGGCCAGATAGACCACGGCGCCTGCGATGTCTTCGGGCTCGGCCCAGTGGCCCGCGGGAATCCGGTCGAGGATTGCCTGGTAGCGGACGGGATCGTTGCGCAACGCCTCGGTGTTGTTGGTGACGACGTAGCCGGGTGCGACCGCGTTGACATTGATGCCGAGCGAAGCCCATTCGCAGGCGAGGAGCCGCGTCATTCCAGCCAGTCCGCTTTTCGCTGCCGTGTAGGAGGCGATGCGGATGCCGCCCTGGAACGACATGAGCGAGGCGATATTGACGATCCTTCCGCCGCCGCGTTCCTTCATGTGCCGCGCGGCCGCCTGCGACAGGAAGAAGGCGGATTTCAGGTTCGTGTCCATCACCGCGTCCCAGTCGTCTTCGGTGAAGTCGAGCGCGGCGTTGCGGCGGATGATGCCGGCATTGTTGACGAGAATGTCGACCCCGCCGGACCATGCGATGGCCTCTTCGATGACCGGTGCGAGGTTCGCCGTCACCGAAAGATCCGCCCGGATCGCGTGAAAGCGCTCGGGGGCGTCGATTTTCTCCTTCGTCTCGTCCATGGCGGAGCGCCCGACCGCGACGATCTTCGCACCGGCCCCGGCAAGTGCGACCGCGCTGGCCTGACCGATTCCGGTATTCGCGCCGGTCACGACCGCCGTCCGGCCCTCGAGGCTGAATTGGTCGATCATCGCAGCGTCTCCATCGAAACCATGTCCATGTCGGTGAACTCCTGATTGTCGCCCGCCATCGACCAGATGAACCCGTAATTCGATGTTCCGGCCCCGCAATGGACGGACCAGCCGGGCGAGATGATCGCCTGTTCGTTGGCGACGACGAGATGGCGCGTTTCGTCCGGTTCGCCCATGAAATGAAAGACGCGGGCGTCAGGGGCCATGTCAAAATAGAGATAGGCCTCGGACCGCCGGTCATGCGTGTGGCACGGCATCGTGTTCCAGACGCTGCCGTCGGCAATCATCGTCATGCCCATCAGCAGCTGGCATGAAGCGCAGATATCGGGGTGGATATATTGCCGCAACGTGCGCCGGTTCGCGTCGCTGTCACTGCCGATGTCGAGACGGTTGGCGTCGGATTGCGCAATGAGGCGGATCTCATGGCTGTGATGTGCCGGTGTCGATACGAAGTAGAACCGGGCCGGATCGTCGGCGTTTGCGCTGGAGAAAGAGATCGCTTCGACGCCCATCGGCACATAAAGGCAATCCCCGACGGGAAGGGGATATTCCTTCCCGTCGAGGATCACGGCGCCCCCGCCGCCAATGCTGAAAATGCCCATTTCGCGCCGCGCGAGAAATGTGGGCGCGACGAGTTCCGCCGGGGCGTCGAGCGTCAACACGTCGGCGCCGGGAACGGCGCCACCCAATATCGTGCGGTCGACATGCGAATAGGTCATGCGGATCGCGCCTGGCGAAAACAGGTCGGTGACAAGAAAATTTTCGCGCAGCGCGGTCGTGTCGAACGAACGCGCTTCCGCGGGACTGACAGCTTGTCGGATCGAAATGGTCATGGGTTCACACAGCCCTCCCTTGCCGCGTGTGGTCCGCCGGTCAATTTGCGAGCAATTCGCTGTCGAGGGCGGGGTCGAAAAGGAAATAATTCGGCCACAGGTCGCGGAAGACCGCGATGTCGAGCTGCAGCTTGTTGAGATGATAGGCCATGCAGTTCACGGCCTCGTCCGGCTCGCGCCGTTTCATGGCATCCAGAATGGCCTCGTGTTCGCCGACCACCTTGAGCATGCGGCCCGGCTGCGGCAGCGTCAGGCGGCGATAGCGCTCGATCTGGATGCGGATTTGCTGGATCAGGTCCCATATGCCGGCGAGCCGGCCGGCGGCGGCGATGGCTGCGTGGAAGTCGTCGTCGGCCTTGTGGAACGCTTCTTCCTCGCCGGCCTCGGCCCGCTCGCGCTGGCGCTGGATGATTGCGCCCAGTTCCATGAACTGGCTTTCGCTTGCCTTGAGCGTCGCTTCGCGAACCGTAACCGCTTCCAGCGCGTGCCGCGCAACGATCGCTTCGCGCACCATCGACAGCGGAATGCGGGCGACGAAGGTCCCCGATTTCGGAATGACGTCGATCAGCCGGTCCTCGGCAAGCCGCAGCACCGCTTCGCGCACGGGCGTACGGCTGATGCCGTAGCGCTGCGTGATCTCTTTCTCGTGGATCGCGGTGCCGGGAACGAGCTTCATTGAAATGATGTCGCGCCGAAGGTCCTGATAGACGATGTCGGAATTCTTCGCCGGGACGGCCGAAACGTGATGGCCGTTCGCGTTCGGTGGCGCATTGGGCGAACGCGGCTTGCGCTGCCGCGCCGTTTCCTCGCCTGTCATGGTCTGAGTTCCGTCCTTCATGCCGTTCCGCCTGCGAATCGCACCCTTTTTTCGTTCCATTGTTAGTCCCGACCGACGCCTTTCCCAACGGACTTGGCATTCACCGGAGACGCAGCCACTTGCGGCTCATCTTTTTCTAGTATATTAGATATATCTTGTATACCAGAAAATTCGAACATGTCGATGGAGGAAGGGCATTTTCGCCCGATCGACACGCAAGGGAGGAAGCGATGTTTCGAAAAATGATCACACTGACGGCCGTTGCCGCCACGGTGGCGCTGAGCGCCACGTCCGCCGCATTCGCGGTGGAGCTCAAATGGGCGCATGTCTACGAAGTCGGCTCCGACTATCACCAGGTTGCCGAATGGGCTGCCGAGGAGGTCGCCAAGCGCACGGACGGGCGCGTCGAAATCAAGGTGTTCCCGGCCTCATCGCTGGGCAAGGAGGTCGAGATCAACGAAGGCCTCGGCATCGGTGCGGTGGACATCATCTATACCGGACCGAGTTTCGTCGAGCGCTACTACGGACCGATCGCCATCTCTGATTATCCGTTCATCATGCGCGGCTTCGATCACTGGAAGTCCTATCGCGGAAGCGATCTCTTCAAGGATCTTTCGGCCGGCTACAAGGACGCGACCGGCCACACCGTGATGGGGCTCGTTTACTACGGCCAGCGCCACGTGACCTCGAACTTCCCGATCCTCAAGCCAGATGACATGGAAGGCCTGAAGATCCGCGTGCCGAACTCGCCGGTCATGCTGATGTTCCCGAACGCGGTCGGCGCCAATCCGACGCCGATGGCCTTCTCGGAAGTTTACCTTGCCCTTCAGCAGGGCGTGGTCGACGCGCAGGAAAACCCGCTGCCGACCATCAAGTTCAAGAAGTTCTACGAGGTGCAGTCGAACATCAATCTGACCGGACACCTCCTGAACTCGCTGCTGATCATCGCGTCGGACAGCGCTATGGGCAAGATGGGCGACGATTCCGACGCGGTTCGCGAAGTGCTGGAAGAGGCCGCTGCAAAGGTGTCCGACAGCATCTACCAGGCTGAGACCGATCTCATTTCCTGGTTCCGCGACCAAGGCACGCAGGTCAATGAAATCGACCGCAAGCCCTTCCAGGACGCGGTGTTGCCGAAGCTGACCGACTGGGACAAGGTGCCTTACGACAAGGAGCAGTTCGACCGGCTCCAGGCGCTTTGACAAACCGCGATTGCGGATAGACAGACATGAGCACTTTGCCTGTCGACAAGACCGAAAAGGAGCGCGCAAATCCTGCGCGCTCCGTTTTCACGGCCACGGAGGATTCCGGGCCGATCGACATCAAGCCGGTCGATCTGCCCGGGCTTCTTGCGCTCTGGTGTCTTGCGGTCATCGTCTTTCTCCAGTTCTTCACCCGCTACGTGCTCAACGACAGCCTGGCGTGGACGGAGGAGATCGCGCGATACGTTCTGATCCTGGTCGCATTTTTCGGTGCCGTCACGGTGACGCGCAGGGGGACGCATATATTCCTGGAGTTCTTCTACCGTTACGTTCCGGCGCTCGCCGGCAAGTGGCTGGCAGTCGCGATGGAACTGCTGTCGTGCCTCTTCTACGGCTACATGTCCTGGATCGCCGTTGAACTGGCGCTGAAGACGAAAACGAAAATGGCGTCGGCCGAAATTCCCAAAAGCCTGCTCTATTGGGGCGTCGCCGCGGGTCTTGCGGTCATGGCGTTCTTTTCATTCGTGTGGCTGGTCCGGAAAATCCGCCAGCAGCCTGAAACCGTGCTGCGCGATATCGCCGAGCACGCCCTTTCCGACATTCAAGACTAGGTAGTGGCGCGGCCATGGAACTGACCCTGATGTTCGTCATCCTTTTCGCGCTGCTTATCGCCGGCGCGCCGGTGGCTGTCGCGCTTGGCCTGTCGTCTCTCTATTTCATCGCGACCTCGGGGATGCCGAGCCTCGTGGTCCTGCACAACATGGTCAATGGCATCAATTCGTTCCCGCTGATCGCGGTGCCGTTCTTCATCATGGCCGGGCACTTGATGAACACGGCGGGCATCACGACGAAGATCTTCACCTTCGCGCGGGCCACCGTCGGCTGGATGCATGGCGGTCTCGGTCACGTGAATGTCGGCGCGAGTGTCATTTTCGCAGGTATGTCGGGCGCGGCCGTGGCGGATGCCGGGGGGCTCGGCAATATCGAGATCAAGGCGATGCGGGAAGCCGGCTACGACACGGATTTCTCGGTCGGCATCACCGCCGCGTCCTCGACGATCGGGCCGATCATTCCGCCGTCACTGCCGCTGGTCGTCTATGGTGTCATTGCGGATACATCGATTGGCCAGCTTTTCGCGGCCGGCCTGATACCCGGAATGATCATGGCGCTGGCTCTGATGGTCATGGTCGGTTTCTACTCGCGCATCCGGAACTATCCGCGTGACGACCGGTTCGAGTTCCGGGTTTTCCTGAGAACATTCGTCGATGCACTCATGCCGCTCTTCACGCCGATCATCATCGTTGGCGGAATTCTGACTGGCATGTTCACGCCAACCGAGGCGGCCATCGCTGCCGTTGCCTATTCGCTTTTTCTCGGCGTCTTCGTCTACCGGACACTCGACATCCAGCGGATACTGCGCGTGTCGATGGAAACCATCGAGACGACGGCGTCGATCATGATGATCGTCGCAGCCTCCGCGATCTTCGCCTGGATCCTGACCGCCAACCAGGTCGCCCAGCTCTTCGCCAACGAGTTGCTGGGCCTGACGGAGAACCCGACGATGATCCTGCTGATCATCATGGCGATCGTGCTCTTCGTCGGCTGCTTCATGGAAACGATTGCGGCGATCACGATCCTGACGCCGGTGCTGCTGCCGGTGGCGATGCAGATCGGCATCGATCCCGTGCATTTCGGCATAATCCTTATCCTGAACCTGATGATCGGCCTTCTGACTCCGCCCGTCGGCATGGTGCTTTACGTGCTTTCGAAGGTCGCCGATGTCCCCTTCGAGCGCTGCGTCATCGCGACCGCGCCGTTCCTCGTGCCGTTAGGCGCGGTGCTGCTTCTGCTCTCCTTCGTACCCGGCCTGTCGATGTGGCTGCCGGTCTATCTCTATCGATAGACCGGGCGGCTCATTTCTCGGCGCGAGCCGCGAGGATTTCCGAAAGGTCGATGTCGTCGCGCTCGGTCAGTGAGACATAGGTGAAGGTCATCGTCTCGCGTTCGGACACCATCTTTCCGGGGTAGGGGAGGTAGACGAGCTCACGCGAACCGAAGGCGGGCGAGGCGGTGCCCAACTGCCAGCGGGATTCGATCCGGGTCTCGATCAGGTGCATCGCGAGACCGTCGGAACCCTGAAGCTTGAACGGTACGCCCGCGACACGCAGAAATGAGGTCTTGTCGTCGGCTTTGCGGTAGCCGTCGAGGAAGGCTGTCGCAAGCACACGCAGTTCTTCCGCGCGTTCTTTCGCGGCATCGCCATGCACATGGGAATGCAGGTGTTCTCCGTGATCATGCGCATGATTGTGGCCCGGACCGTGGTGATGGTGGTGTCCGTGATCGTGATGGTGGGGATGGTCGTGATCGTCATGCATGGTTCTTCCCCCAACCCTGGCCATCGACATCCGGACCGGCCGGGATTTGCACCGGCTTGTCGATGATGGATTTGTGGGCGCCCATCTTGCCGTGGCTGACCAGCGTGCCGAGAACGTCGACGATCACGCGGGTCGCCAGCAGCGCGGTGATGTCCGAGGTGTCGTAGGGCGGCGAGACCTCGACGACCTCCAGCCCGCAAATACCTTCCGCGGCGACCAGCGAGACCAGTTCCAGCGCCTCTCGCGGCAGGAACCCGCCGGGCTCCGGCCAGCCGGTACCGGGTACGAAGCCGCAGTCCACGCTGTCGATATCGAATGAGATGTAAACGGCGTCGGCGTCCTTCCATGCGAGTTCGAGCGCGCGGGCGGCGGTTTCCGCCAGACCCATCTCCTCGATGTCGCGCATGGTGAAGATGTTCGTGTTGCGCTTGCGCGCCTCCTGCACGCCCTCGCGTGGCACCTGCCAGCCGCCGATACCGACCTGCACGAGGTTCACGGCCGGAACGTTTGCGAGGTCCGTTGCGTGGAACCAGGGCGTCGTGTGCATTCGCTCGTCGAGATCCTTTTCCTGGATATCGATGTGCCGGTCGAAATGCACGATGCCGATGCGTTTGGAGGTGCATTGCGCGATGCCGCGCACGCAGGGAAAGCCGATGGAATGGTCGCCGCCAATCATGATCGGCAGCGCACCCGATGAGGCGACATGCGAAACGGCCCGCGTGATCTGATCGAAGGTCTTCTCGATATTGGCGGGGATGGTGAAGACGTCGCCGACGTCGCACAGCGTCATCTGCTCGCGCAGGTCGATGCCCATCTCGTAATTGTAGGGCGTGTAGAGCGCGGAGATCTTGCGCACGCCCTGCGGGCCGAAACGGGTTCCCGGCCTGTATGTCGTGCCGCCGTCGAACGGAATGCCGATGATCGCGGCATCATAGGCGCCGACCTTGGTGACGTCCTCGATATAGGGCGCCTTCAGGAAGGTGTTGATGCCGGCATAATGCGGCAGTTCCCCGCGCGAGAAGGTGGGGATCGACTTGTCTTCGAGCGAATCCGAGCCGGTCAGCCCCATGCGCAGCGCCCACTGGCGCTCCTTCTGCCATGCCGCCGAAGGGAGTTCCCCTTCCTTCTCCGCCGCCTTCCAGCCGCGCATGTTGAGCTTGTCGAAATCCGGATGGTGCAGCCTCTGCTGTTCATCGCGCAGCGTCAGGCCGGCCTTGCGGCCGGCGCGCGCCGGTTTGGACGGGAACATGTCACGCATTGGGAGCGTCTCCTCTTGTAGTGTTCTTGAGAGCGAATAGCGCCTTGGCATCGGGGATGGTTTGCGCGCCCGGCCGGCCGAGCGGCAGGTCGTAGGTGATCGTCGCGCCCCAGCGGTCGGGCGCGTCGGGATCGTGGCGGATCTTGTCGAAGACGAGAACGCGAGTGCCGAGCTTGAAGGCTTCGTGGATATCGTGCGTGACCATGAAGATGGTCATGGAAAGCTCGCGCCAGAGCTCGAGCAGCAGTTCCTGCATGTCGGCCCGGATGCCGGGATCGAGCGCGCCGAACGGCTCGTCGAGGAGCAGGATCTTCGGTTTCTTCAAGAGGGCCTGGGCGATGGCGAGGCGTTGCTGCATGCCCCCCGACAACTGCGCCGGATATCGGTCGCGCGCCGGAGAAAGTCCGATACGGTCGAGCGTTTCCGCGATCTCCTCGCGTGCTTTTGTCCGCGCCGCGCCGCGCAGCTTGCCTGAAAACGGCGCGGCGTCGAATTCCGCCGAAAGGATCAGGTTTTCCTCGACGGTCAGGTGCGGGAACACGGAGTAGCGCTGAAAGACGATGCCGCGGTCGGGTGTCGGTTCCGTGGGCAGCGGTTCGCCGTCGATCAGGATCCGCCCGCGCGACGGGGTTTCCTGGGACAGGAGCATGCGCAGGAAGGTCGACTTGCCGCAGCCCGACGCGCCGACGATGGTGCAAAGGCTGCCCGCCGCGATGTCGAGGTCGAGGCGTTCGAGCACGACGGTGCCGGCATAGATTTTCGCTACGTTCTGGACGGAGACTTTCGGCTGAGCGCTCATAGGCTTTCTCCCTGCATGTGATGCCACGGGAACGCCTTGCGCGAAGCGAGCAGGAGAAGCCGGTCGAGGATAAAGGCGAGCAGCGTGATCCAGATGACGTAAGGCAGGATCACGTCCATCGCGAGGTAGCGCCGGACGAGGAAGATTCGATAGCCGAGGCCGGAGGTGGATGCGATGGCCTCAGCCGAGATCAGGAATATCCAGGCCGGCACGAGGCCGAGCCGGATCGCGGTGATCAGTTTCGGCAGGATTTGCGGCAGCACGACGCGCATCATCATCTGCCAGACGGATGCGCCGAGCGTTTCCGCCTTGATGATCAGTTCGCGCGGAAGCTCCATCACCGCTTGCGCGACCGAGCGGATCATCACCGGCGCGGTGCCGACGACGATCAGCATGACTTTCGAGAGTTCGCCGAGGCCGAAGATGATGAACAGGATCGGCAGGACCGTGATCGGCGGGATCAGCGAGAACGTTGCGACGAAAGGCGCCATCGAGGCCCGGACATGCGGAATGAACCCGATCAGGATGCCGAGCGAAAGCGCGAGAAGGATCGAGATGCCCATGCCGGCGGCGAGGCGTTCGAGGCTGTCGAGCGTGTCCATCCACAACAGCAGGTCGCCGGAGCGCCGATCCGGCGTGAACGCCATGCGGCCGAAGGCTGACGCCATGTCTGGTAGCGACGGCAGCAGCTTGTCGGCGGGATTGTCCAGTCGCCGGTAATGGCTGGCGACGGCATATGCGACAATCACGGCCACGAACGGCGCCGCGCCGAGCGCGAAGGCGGTGATCCGCGAGGGTTTCCGGTTGATCAGGCGCATGGAGATCCCGAGCAGATGGCCCGGCGCGCTCGGCGCCGGGCGCGGGTTGAGCTCACAGGGCGCCGTCGGCGGCCATCGTCATGTAGGTCGTGTCGAACCGAAGCTTCACATTCGCCTCATCGCCATAGACGGAGCCGTCGGGGAAGGAGACCCCCACGAATTCCGGGCTTGGCGCACCTTCGCCAAGGATGCCCTTGTCGAAGAGGAATTCGGCGACGAATTGCATCGTCTTCGGCAGATCGCCGGACTCGGTAAACGCGACGGCATCGGCCGGTGCGTAGAACATCTCGGTGGAATCGAGCTGCGACTTGTAACCTGCGAGGTCGGTCCCCGAGGCTTCGGCCATCGCGGTCAGCGCTTCCTCGTCGCCGGAAGCCATCAACTCCATGACTTCGTACCAGGCGCCCGCCAGCGCCTTGCCGAAGGCCGGGTTGTCCGCCAGCGTCTCGGTGTTGACCATCATGATGTCGATGATCTCACCGGGAATGCCGGCCGAGTCGAACACCTTGTTGGCATTGGACTGTGTCAGGATTTCCGAGACCAAGGGATTCCACGTCACGACGGCGGTGACGTCGTCGGTCGCATAAGCCGCGATCATGTCCGCGTCGGACGTGTTGACCACCGTGACGTCGCGTTCCGAAAGATCGACAGACTCCAGGGCGCGGGCCAGGAGGTAGTGCGAGACCGAGAGCTCGACGAGGTTGACGTTCTGGCCCTCGATTTCGGCGAGGTCGCTCTTGTCCTTCAGGATGATGGCGTCGTTGCCGTTGGAATAGTCGCCGACGATCAGTGCCGTCGTATCCACGCCGCCGCCGGCCGGGATCGACAGGGCATCCATATTGGTCATCGAGCAGCCGTCATATTCGCCGGCCGTGTACTGGTTGATCGACTCGACATAGTCGTTGATCTGAACGATCTCGACATCGATGCCGTATTTCTCGGCCCATTTGTCCATGATGCCGGAGTCTTCGAGATAGCCCCATGGCATCCAGCCGACATAGATCGACCAGCACACCTTGAAGTCCGTTTTTTCCTCCGCAGCCGCCTGGCTGATTGAAAGGGGCAATGCCAGCGTTGCCGCCAGCCCGAGGGTGGTGATGAGTTTTGTGATCATGCTCCTGCCTCTCAAGTTTCGTGCGGTCTGGCCGCATTCATGGGAGGTTCGAGCGCACATCCGGGAGAGGTCTGCGCGCGCAAACCTGTGCAGTTGTCTCCCGGGATTTTGCCCCGCCGTGTCACCGCCTTGCATTCGGCGGCTTGCACCTCTTGGACCAGACATTCGCAATCGAACCGGAACCCTAGGCGCCTCTGCACGACTTGAGGGAAAGCAAGGCCCGTGCCAGAGCCGTTTCGCCGCGAATTCGTCGCGATACCGCAAGGGAAATCGCCCGAATCCCGGATTTCTGGCTATTTTTTGTGCGCCGGGTGCCTTTTCCTTGGTGTCTCGTCGGGTCGGCGAGCGTTCCAAAGGTGACCGGTTGAGCATCCGAGACACGCCATCATTACAATTCCTTAATGTTTGATTTTCCGGGTGCCAGATATCGAAGCTCCGCTATATTCATTCGCAATATCCCGGATCGAGAACAGCCGAACCGGGCGGCTGACGGATGTCGGGATCGCGGCGCAAATGAAGATTTGGAAGCAGATTGTCTGGTCGCTGGTGCTAGCGGGAGGCGCATTCCTTGGCTGGGCATGGTTTTACCCCGGCGCGGGAGACACGCTGGCCCGATACGGTATCGACTGGTTCTCGGTCTCATCGACCGGGCAGCAGGCAGGCGATGCCCGCTCAGGCGGTGGCGCGCCGCGTCGCGGCGGTTTTTCCCGCGAAGCGCTCGTTGTTGTCGCGCCGGTGGGGCAGGGCGTCGTCAACGACCGCCTGACCGCCATCGGGACCGGACAGGCCGTACGCACTGTCTCCATGCGCCCGCTGGTTGCCGGCCAGATCGCCGAAATTCCCGTGACATCGGGAGCGAGGGTCGATGCGGGCGACGTGATTATCCGGCTCGATTCCGCGGAGGAGGAACTGTCTGTCGAACGGGCGAGGCTGGCGGCCATGGATGCCGAACAGAAAGCGACGCGGCTTGGAAGCCTTGCCGAGCAACGCGCCATCAGTTCCGTCGAAGCCGATGCGGCCCGCACTGAACTGCAGACCGCGCGGGTCGCGCTGAGGGAAGCGGAACTCGCATTGAGCCGCCGCACCGTAACGGCACCCATATCCGGTTCGCTTGGGATTCTGTCGGTGAATGTGGGCGACTACATTACCAATCAAACCGATATCACGACCATCGACGACCGAAGCGAGATCCTCGTCGAATTTCATGTTCCGGAGCGTTTCGCAGCCGCGATGACCGTCGGCAAACCGATTGAGGCGACCGCGATTGCACGGCCCGGCGAGACGTTCGAAGGGTCCGTCACCGCGGTCGACAACCGTGTCGATGAGAGCAGCCGGACGCTGCGGGTCCGTGCCCTCGTTCCCAATCAGAGCGATCATCTGCGCGCGGGCATGTCGTTCGAGGTCGAGATCCAGTTCCAGGGCGAGACCTATCCGACGATCGACCCGCTCGCGGTCCAGTGGGATTCCACGGGCCCCTATGTCTGGCGCGTGGTCGACGGCAAGGCGGAACGCGTGGAAGTGGCGATCATTCAGCGCAATGCAGACCGGGTCCTTGTCGAAGCCGAAATCGCGGAAGGCGACGAAGTGATCACCGAGGGCGTTCAAAGCGTGCGACAGGGCGCCGCCGTTCGGATCGCCGGCGCTGAGCCGAATGCCGAGCAGCAGGGTGGTGGCGGCGAGAGACCCGGTTCCGGAGGTGCGGGCTCATGACCGACACGGCGAGTGAACCGGAGAAATCATCGGAAGATCGGCCGGGCCTGACAATCGAAAAGCTCGCCTCGGGCGGCACCGCGATCTTTATTCGCCGCCCTGTTCTCGCATTGGTGATCAACATGCTGATCGTCGTCGCCGGCCTTGCCGGGCTTTACGGCGGCGAGGTGCGCGAATTGCCCGATGTCGATCGCCCGGTCATTTCGGTGCGGACGGACTACAGCGGTGCGTCGCCGGAAACCATCGACAGGGAACTGACCGCCGTCATCGAGGGCGCCGTGGCGCGCGTTTCCGGCGTATCGTCCATTTCCTCGGACTCATCCTTCGGACGCAGCCGTGTCACGATCGAGTTCTCCGATGACACCGACCTGTCGACTGCCGCCTCCGATATACGGGACTCCATAGGCCGCATCACGAACCGCCTTCCGGATGGCGCGGATGAGCCGCAGATCGTCAAGGCGGATGCCGATGCGAGCGCTGTGATGCGGCTTGCCGTAACCTCTTCCACCATGTCGGTGCAGGACATGACGGTTCTCGTCGAGGATGAGGTGGTGGATCGGCTGGCTGCCGTTCCCGGCGTCGCCGACGTGCAGGTCTATGGCGGGCGCGACAAGGTGTTCCGCATCGATGTCGACCAGTCCCGGCTCGCCGCGCTCGGATTGACTGTCGCCAATCTGCGCAATGCGCTGGCCAGCGTGTCCTACGACGTGCCCGCCGGCTCATTGACCGCAAACACGCAGGACATCGTGGTCCGCGCGACCGCGGATGTGACGTCGGTCGAGGATTTCGAGAATCTCTACATAAACGATCGGGTCCAGTTCAAGGATGTCGCTTCCGTCACCCTCGGAGCCGATCCCGGCGATTCCTCTCTGCGCGCCAATGGCCAGACCGGCATCGGCATGGGCATCGTTCGTCAGGCGAAATCGAACACGCTGGAGATTTCCAACGGCGTTCGCGCGGCGGCCCGGGACCTCCAGGGAATTCTGCCCGAAGGCGTCGATATCCGCGTGACAAGCGACGACGCGACCTTCATTCGCGGGTCCATCGACGAGGTGCGCCGAACGCTGCTGCTCGCCATCGGGATCGTCGTCGCCGTCATATTCCTCTTCCTGCTCGACTGGCGCGCGACGCTGATCCCCACGGTGACGCTTCCGATCGCCCTCATCGGCACCTTCGCGGCGATCTACCTCGCCGGATTCTCGATCAATATCCTGACCCTTCTCGCCCTTGTTCTCGCGACCGGGATGGTCGTGGACGACGCGATCGTCGTACTCGAGAACATCGTGCGCAAACGCAATGAAGGGCTTGGGCCGCGCGCCGCCGCGGTTGTCGGCGTGCGCGAGGTGTTCTTCGCCGTCGTGACGACGACGGCGACGCTCGCCGCGGTTTTCATCCCGATTTCCTTCCTGCCCGGTCAGGCGGGTGGCCTGTTCCGCGAATTCGGCTTTGTTCTGGCCTTCGCCGTCATGCTGTCGAGCGTCGTGGCGCTGACCTTGAGTCCGATGCTGGCATCGCGCCTGATCCGGCGGCGCGACGACACCAAGGTCCACGGCGCAACCCCGTTGCACCGCTTTGGCGGTGCGATGGTGTCGTTCTATCAATGGCTCTTGCACAAGGCGCTCGATGCGCCGCTGGTCATCGTCGTCGTTGCCGTGATCGTTTCCGGCGTGGCGTTGGCGCTGGCGCGTACAATTCCCCAGGAACTGACACCGCCGGAAGACCGTTCGGTCGCTCTCATGCGGGTCAGCGCGCCACAGGGTGTCAGCCTCGAATACACGCGTGAGAAGATGCGCGAGATCGAGAGACTCGTCATGCCGATGCGTGAAAGTGGCGAGGTCGAGAACATCTTTTCCATTGCCGGGCTCGGAGCAAGCACGAATTCCGGCTTCATGGTCTTGTCGCTGGCGCCCTGGGAGGAACGCAGCCGAAGCCAGGCCGATATCGTCGCGGATATGAACCGGCTGACCTCGCAGGTTCCCGGCGTGCGCGCATTCGCCATCCAGCCCAACAGTCTCGGCATTCGCGGGGCAGGCAATGGCCTGCAGTTCGCCTTTGTCGGAAACAGCTATGCGGACCTCGGCGAAGCCGCGGAGGCGATGGTGCGCCAGATGGAGGACGATCCACGCTTCCAGCAGGTGCGGCTTTCCTACGAAACGACGCAGCCGCAACTGTCGGTGCGCATCAACCGGGACCGTGCGTCCGATCTGGGGATCGATATCGATGGCCTCGCGGAGGCGATACAGGCGCTTCTGGACGGCCGGGAAGTGGCGCAGGTCTTCATCAATGACCGGTCGTTCCCGGTCAAACTGATTTCGACCACGACGCCGATCAACGACCCGACCGACCTGGAGGCGATCTATCTGAAGACCGGCGACGGCCGTATCGTGCCCATGTCGGTCATCGCCGACCTGCAGGAAAAGGCGGTTGCGCCGAGCCTGAATCGTGAGCAGCAACTGCGCTCCGTTTCCATGCGGACGAACATGGCCGAGGGTTTCTCGCTGGGCGAAGCCTATCGCGAAGTGGTTCGCATGGCCGAACCGCTCCTGCCGCCGGGCGCGCGTGTCGTCCCGCTGGCCGAAGCCGCGACGCTGGACCAGTCGTCGCGCGACATGGCGTTTACTTTCGGTATCGCGATCGTGGTGGTGCTTCTGGTGCTGGCGGCGCAGTTCGAGAGTTTCGTCTCTGCGCTGATCATCATGGCAACCGTGCCGCTGGGGCTCGCTTGCGCGATTTTCGCCATGGCGATCACGGGTACGAGTCTCAATGTCTACAGCCAGATTGGCCTCGTTCTGCTGGTTGGCGTCATGGCCAAGAACGGTATCCTGATCGTCGAATTCGCCAACCAGTTGCGCAATCGGGGCCGATCCGTTCGCGAGGCGATCGAACAGGCCGCGAATATCCGCCTTCGTCCGGTGATGATGACGATGATCTCCACCGTGCTTGGAGCGGTTCCGCTGATCTTTTCCTTCGGCGCCGGGGCAGAGGCGCGCACCGCGCTTGGCTGGGTGATCGTCGGCGGGCTTGGCCTTGCGACGCTTGCAACCCTGTTCCTGACACCGGTCGCCTATCTCCTCCTTGCGAGACTGTCCGAGCCGAGTGCCGTTGGCGAAGAGAAGCTGCAGCGCGAATTGCAGGAAATGGCCGAGCGCGACGACGCCCACGTCGGCGTTCAATAGGGGAAAAGCGCATTCCGGCACTCGGTTGAACGAGGCGGAAACCGCCATCCGTGTCGTTCCCAGAGTCCGCCGCCGCGCCGGATTTCAATTGCGCCGCCTCTTGAGCGCGATCAACGCATGCGTCTATTGATCGGGCATAGTGCGGTTTCACAGGCGGTTCGACATGGAAGAAAAGCGAAAGGCCGAAATCGTATTCCGCACCGATGACGTGACCAAGGTCTACGACACGGGCGAGGTGAAGGTGTATGCGCTTGCCGGCGTCGATCTGGAATTATTCTCGGGCGAACTGACGGTCCTGCTCGGCCCGTCGGGAAGCGGCAAGTCGACGCTTCTGAACATCCTCGGTGGCCTGGATCATGCCACGAGCGGCGATGTCTGGTTCCGCGATCTGGAGCTTTCGAAACTCAACGACCGGGAACTGACGCGGTACCGGCGCGACAATGTCGGTTTCGTCTTTCAGTTCTACAATCTCGTCCCGAGCCTTTCGGCGCGAGAGAATGTCGCTCTCGTCACCGATATTGCTCCCGATCCGATGCGCCCGGAAGACGCGCTTTCCCTCGTCGGGCTAGGCCATCGCCTCGATCATTTTCCGGCGGAGATGTCGGGCGGCGAACAGCAACGGGTGGCCATCGCCCGCGCCATCGCCAAGCGGCCCGATGTGCTTCTGTGCGACGAGCCGACCGGAGCGCTCGATTCCAAAACCGGCATCACGGTCCTGCAGGCATTGAAGGACATCAACGACCAGTTCGGAACCACGACGGCGGTGATCACGCACAATGCCTCGATCCGCAAGATGGCGCATCGCGTTATCCGTTTCCAGGACGGCAGGATCGGCGAGGTCGAGGTGAACGACACGCGCATCGACCCGAAAGACATACAGTGGTGAGGCGATGAGGGCGCTCGACAAGAAATTGCTGCGCGATTTCCGCCGTCTATGGGCGCAAGGCCTGTCGATTGCGCTTGTGCTGGCCTGCGGCGTCGCCATCGTGCTGATCTCATACGGCATGTACGGTGCACTCGAAAACACGCGGTCGGCCTATTACGAGCGCAACCGCTTTGCCGATGTCTTCGCATCCGCGACGCGGGCGCCGCGCAATCTGAAGGACGAGATCGCCGGGATCGAGGGTGTCTGGGCGGTCGAACTGCGCACGGTCAAGGATGCGGTGCTGGACCTTCCGAACCGGGTCAAGACCGCGACCGGCCGCATCATCTCGCTGCCGGCCAACGGCGCGATCCTGAACGTGCCTCTGGTGCGGTCCGGCCGTCCGCCCGATCCGGATGCTTCCGATGAGATCATGGTCAACGAGCCCTTCGCGCTCGAAAACGACTATCAGCTCGGCGACATCATCCAGGCCAATCTGAACGGCCGCAAGCGTCCGCTCACGATCGTCGGCACGGCATTGTCGCCTGAATATATCTATACGATCGGACCGGGCTCCCTGATGCCCGACAACGAGAATTTCGGCATCCTCTGGATGGCCGAAAATGCTGCCGCCTCAGCTTTCGACATGTCCGGCGCGTTCAACGATGTCAGTCTGAAACTGACACGCAGCGCCGATGCCGACGAGGTGGTCGACCGTCTCGATGACATTCTACGACCATATGGCGGCACGGGCGCATACGGGCGCGACCAGCAAATGTCCGATGCCTTCATCGATTCCGAACTGCTCGGACTGGAGACCATGGCGCGCATCCTGCCGCCGGTTTTCTTCGGAATCGCGGCGTTTCTCGTCAACATGGTGATCGGCCGCATCGTCGCGCTGGAGCGTAGCCAGATCGGTCTTATGAAAGCGCTCGGCTACACCAATTTCACGATTGCGATGCACTACATCATGCTGTCCGCGCTGATCGCCGTCATTGGCGTGCTGATCGGCTGGGGGCTCGGCACATGGGCGGCGCGGGGCATGGCGCTGATGTATGCCGAGTTCTTCACCTTCCCCTATCTGATCTTCAGCGTCTCCAAATTCACCTATGTGCTCTCCGGTGTCCTGGGCCTGCTGTCGGCGGCTCTCGGCGCGGTATTCAATGCGATGAAGGCGGCGCGGTTGGCGCCCGCGGTCGCGATGTCACCGCCGGCTCCCCCGAATTTCCGGCGCGGGCTGTTCGACCGCTTGTTCGCCTCGATGCGGTTGTCGCAACCGACCATGATGATCCTTCGCGGCATCATGCGCTGGCCGCTGCGTGCATCCCTGACGTCTCTGGGCATGGCGCTCGGTGTTGCGGTTCTCGTCGCCTCGAGCTTCTTCGACGACTCCATGGAAGAGATCCTCGATGTCGCGTTCTTCCAGTCCAATCGCCAGGACGCGATCCTGCTTCTCTCCGGCGATCAGCCGCTTTCGGTTCTCGAAGATATCGAGCGACTGCCCGGTATTCTGCGGGCGGAGGGCCAATACAGCCTGCCGGTGCGCCTGACGAACGGCCACCTGGAAAAGCGGGTGTCGATCGAGGCGAGCTGGCCGAATGCCGATCTGAGCCGCGTCATCGATCCCGACGGCAAGGTGATCGAAGCGCCGGCTGAAGGTATTCTTCTGACAAAGCGCCTTGCCGGCCAGCTCGATGTCAGACCGGGTGAATGGATCGATGTCGAATTCCTGACCGGTCGCCGGGAAGAACACCACCTCGTGGTGAGCGGTATCGTCACGCAATATTTCGGCATGGGAGCCTATATGGATGCGGAATACGCGGCGCGGCTATTTCGCCAGTCGCCGCGCATTTCGGCCGCCAATGTGCTTGTCGACGAAAATCGTATCGACGAACTGCATCAGGAGTTGAAGGATACGCCCAATCTGGCCGGTCTGATCATGCTCACGGATACGCGCCAGACCTTCCGCGACACGATCAAGGAAAACATCGTGATCCAGTCGGTCATCTACATCGCGATCGCGGCCATGATCACCATCGGCGTCACCTACAACAGCGCGCGCATCCAGTTGTCGGAACGCGCCCGCGAGCTGGCCAGTCTGCGCATTCTCGGCTTCACCAATGCGGAAGTCTCATACATCCTGATGGGCGAGACATTGTTGCTGGCAATCGTCGCCCAGCCGCTTGGATGGGCGGTCGGTGCGCTGCTCGCCTGGGGAATGAGTTTCGCATTCGCAAGCGACCTCTACACGATTCCGGTCGTTCTGAAGAACCACACCTTTGGCTTTGCGAGCGTGGTCGCGCTCGTGGCTGCCGTCGGCTCCGTCCTCGTTGTCCGCAGGCGCCTCGACACGCTCGACCTGGTCTCCGTCATGAAAACGCGGGAGTAATTCATGCCGTTCAAACCTCGCACGATCATTGGCACTTTGGTGGGCCTCGCGGCTGTCGCCGGACTGCTCTACGTCGCTTTTCGGGACGACCCGGTTCCGGTCGATCTTGTCGCGGCAAACCGCGATGTGATGCGCGTGACCGTCGATGCAGACGGCAAGACGCGGATCAAGGACATTTTCGAAGTGTCGGCCCCGATCGCCGGCACGGCGCAGCGCTCGCCGGTCTCCGTCGGCGAGGATGTTGTCGAAGGCGTGACGGTTGTCGCGATCGTTCAACCGTCCGAGACCGGATTTCTGGACACCCGCACCCGCGTTCAGGCCGAAGCCGCTGTACGTGAAGCGGAGGCCGCGTTGCAGTCTGCCGAGACATCCGTGCGACAGGCCGAAGAGGAACTGAACTACGTGATAACGCAGTATACGCGTATCCAGACCCTGGTCGATCGCGGCGTCGCCTCCCTGACCCAGCTGGAGGATGCCGCGCAGACGAAGAGCGTTCGGGAGGCGGCGCTCGACTCCGCAAAGGCCAATCGCGCGGCCGCCGAGAGCGCGCTCGAACGCGCGAAGGCGGCGCTCATCGAACCCGGTCCGCCGCAAAACGGTGAAACGGACGAGAATTGCTGCGTGCCGATCATGGCGCCGTCCGACGGCGTCGTCCTCGACATCGTGAATGTCAGCGAACGTCCCGTACAGGCGGGTGCGCAACTCCTCTCGATCGGGCAGCGCGACAATCTCGAAATCGTCGCCGACATCTTGTCATCCGAGGCAGTTCGCATCGAAGAAGGCGCGCCCGCGCTCGTCGAGCGCTGGGGCGGCGACGAAACCTTGCGGGCCCGTGTGCGCGAGATCGATCCGGCGGCAACGACCAAGGTCTCCGCACTGGGTATCGAAGAGCAGCGCGTCGACGTGACACTCGATTTCGAGAACGGCGATGTCGCCGGCAAGGGGCTCGGCAATGGCTACGCCGTTTTCGTGCGCATCATTGTCTGGGAGGGCGAGGATGTCCTGCAGGTGCCCATATCCGCGCTGTTCCGCAATGATGGCGGCTGGGCATTGTTCGCCTATGAAAACGGCATCGCGCGGCGGGTTCCCGTCGAAGTCGGTCGTCGCAGCGGCCTGATGGCGGAAATCCTGTCCGGTGTGGACGAGGGCGCGCGCGTCATCACGCATCCGAGCGACAGGGTCGAGGACGGCGTCGAAGTCGTCGATCGGGCGACGCTGAACTGACCGAAACGGCCTCTATCCCTGGAGAGCTTTCATGGCGGCGCGCAGGTCGAACGCGTCGTCGGCGATCTGCTCCGGCGATATCATTGCTCCGCCTTCCAGCAGCTTGCGGCTCATGGCGTAGGTTGCCGCATCGTTGAGGCAATCGACAGCGATGAACCGGCCCTGCCTGAAATAAAAGTGCGATACCGCGCCTTCGCGCTTGCCCGGTCGAACCACGACCGCGTCATATCCCCGGTTGAGGCCGGCGATCTGGAGCTTCATGTCGTACTGATCGGACCAGAACCATGGCGTGGGCGCGTAAACAGTATCGATACCGGCAATGTTGGCGGCCACGACGGCGGCCTGATCATGGGCGTTCTGCACCGATTCCAGCCGTGTCGGCATATTGTCGAATGGCAGGACTGTGCAATCTCCCGCAGCCAGGATTTCGGGATCGGATGTCCGCCCGTGATCATCGACGACGACGCCGACGGCCGTTTCCAGCCCCGCCGCTTCGGCGAGCTGGACATTTGGTGCGATACCGATCCCGACAATTGCGAGATCGAGCGGCAGTTCCTCTCCATTGGCGAGCTTGACCGCCGAAGCGATGCCGCCTGCTTCGACCAGCCGTTCGATCTGTGTGTTCTCGAGAATCGTCACGCCGTGAGACTGGTGAAGCGCACGGAATGCGTCCGCCGTCTCCCGGCAGGCGACCCGGCGCAAAATCCGCTCGGCGGCCTCGACGACAGTGACATCGAGCCCTTTCTTCGCGGCCTCGGCGGCCGCCTCCAATCCGATATAGCCGCCGCCGATAACGACCAGCTTCTGGCCGGGCTTCATGTCGGTCATGAGCCCGTTGGCATCGTCGAGCGAGCGCATGACGCGGACATTCGGCAAATCCCCGCCGATCTCGGCGGGAAGGCGGCGTGCCTCCGCGCCAGTCGCGAGAACAAGCGCATCATAGGAGAGCCCGTCGCCGGAATCGAGGTGAACATGGTGGCCGACGCGGTCGATCGCCGTCGCCGCGACACCGAGTTTGAGCGCGATATTGTTTTCCTCGTACCAACTGGCGGGACGCAGTCTCAACCGGTCGAGGCTCATCTCGCCGGACATGTAGGCCTTCGACAAAGGCGGGCGCTGATAGGGCAGTTCGTTCTCGCCGCAGACGAGCGTGATTTCCATGTTCGCGTCGTGCTGGCGTAATGCGGCAGCCGCCGCGACGCCCGCGTGGCTTCCCCCGATGATGACGGTATGTGACATGCAACTCCCCGGTTGAGACGAATACGGACTCGCTTTCGATCTCTTCTTAGCAAGATGTGCGGCGGAGTTGCGACCCTAAACACCAAGCGAAGTTTCGCCCCCCGTCGGGCACGCCTTGTCATCCGCCGGTTGGATCGGAATGCGAGGTTTTCACGCGGACTCTCAAGCCGATTGGCTAACCGATTCAGGATGCGGCACTTTTCGCGGACCGTCGTCCGTCGTCGTATCCGGGCCGGCCCAGGAGGGCGAGGATGCCGAATATGAGACAGGGGCTGGATTTTGCCCCGGCTTCTGACCGATAGTGTGTATCGGGAGGAGGCCCACGTACCGAGGGGAAAGTCACGTGGACCACTACGATATGATCGTCATCGGCAGCGGCCCGGCAGGCCGTCGTGCCGCAATTCAGGCCGCAAAGCTGGGCAAGGACGTGCTGGTCGTCGAGCGCGGCGGACGTGTCGGCGGCGTGTCCGTTCACACCGGAACGATACCGTCGAAGACGCTGCGCGAAACCGCGCTCAATCTTTCCGGCTGGCGCGAGCGGGGCTTTTACGGCCGATCCTACCGCGTTAAGCAGGACATCAACGCTGACGACCTTCGCCGGCGCCTGCACCTGACGCTCTCTCACGAGGTCGAGGTGCTCGAACACCAGTTCGCCCGCAACCAGGTCTCGACACTGCGGGGCGCGGCGAAATTTACCGATCCGCACACGATCGAAGTCGAGGGCGAGGAGGGCGAGACCTTCACCATGTCGGCGGATCGTTTCCTGATCGCCGTCGGCACCATCCCGTTTCGCCCCGACTACATTCCCTTCGACAATGGCGTTTCGGTTTTCGACTCCGACGAAATCCTCGAACTCCCGGACCTCCCGCGCTCGATCGCCGTCATTGGTGCCGGTGTGATCGGCGTGGAATACGCGACGATCTTCTCCGCCCTCGATGTCCATGTCACGCTGATCGAGCCGCGCGATTCCATGCTCGATTTCATCGATAACGAGTTGATGGAGGACTTCACCTATCAGTTGCGCGACCGCGGCATGGCCTTGCGTTTCGGCAAGAAGGTCGAGAGCGTGACGCGCAACGAAAGGGGCTGCGAGGTAACGCTCGAGGGTGGCCGCAAGGTGCGCTCGGAAATGCTGCTCTTTGCCGCTGGACGCATGGGCGCGACCGGTTCGCTCGGTCTGGACGCCTGTGGGCTTGAGGTCGATCATCGCGGCCGTCTCAAGGTCGATCCCGAGACGCTGCAAACCTCCGCGCCGCATATCTACGCGGCCGGCGACGTCATAGGCTTTCCGAGCCTCGCCTCGACATCGATGGAACAGGGACGGATCGCAGCCTGCCATGCGCTCGGCGTGCCGGCGCATGAGCCGCCGGAGTTCTTTCCCTATGGCATTTATGCGGTGCCGGAGATCTCGACCGTCGGCATGACGGAGGAAGAGGTGAACGAGCGGGGCATACCCTATGAATCGGGTATCGCGCGTTTCCGGGAAACGTCACGCGGCCACATCATGGGCCTCGATCGCGGCATGTTGAAGATGCTGTTTTCCCTGAAAACCCGCCGCCTGCTCGGCTGCCATATCGTAGGCGAAGGCGCGACCGAACTGATCCATATTGGCCAGGCCGTGCTCAACCTGAAAGGTACGCTCGACTATTTCGTCGAAAACACCTTCAACTATCCGACGCTTGCCGAAGCCTACAAGATCGCGGCGCTGGATGCCTGGAACCGCATGGGCGCGGGCGTGCCGGTGGCGCAGGTCAAGGATGGATGACCGTCTAAGCTTGACTTGCTCACACAGAGTGCCATATTCAAGAGCATATAAAGCTGTAAATTGGTATGGCATATGTCTGAAAAGGCTGAAACCGCGGGACTGGAAGAAAGCGTAAGTGCCTATCGCGCGCCTTTTGCGCGTCGTGGCCTGTCCGTGGTTTCGGCATTCGAGGACAAGGATCAGATGATTTCCATTGATAAACTCGCCGACGGATTTGGCATGTCGAAGGCGCAATTGGCTGAAACAGCCGGGTTGAAACCCGATACGATCTATCGCGCCGCGCGGCTCAATGCCCGTCCGGCACAGACGCGGCTTCGCGAGATGCTGGAAATCCTTGGCCGTGTCGCAGGTTGGGCCGGCGGCCCGCTGCAGGCGCTGTCATGGTACCGCGCTGAACCGATTCCGGCCTTTGGTGGTCGGACCGCTGAATCCCTCGTCAAGAACGGCAAGGCGGCGACAGTCCGCGATTATCTCGATCACGTCGCAACCGGCGGATTTGCTTGAGGTTTCAGGGCGTCTGCTACCGGGCGCACGACCCGAGATGGGCTTGGGCGCCCATATCCGGCGAGGGGGCGGCGATCCATGGGGGACGCTTCAATCCAAAGGGCGTGCCGGCGCTCTATCTCGCCTCGACAGTCGAGGGCATGTACGCGGAAATGGGCCACGGCTTCGTCCGCCGCTTCGAACCGTTGACCGTGTGTAGCTACGATCTCGACATCGAGGATATGGCCGACCTTCGGACCCCGTCAGCCAGAGATGAAGCGGGCGTTGCGCTTACGGACATGACGAGCCCATGGCTCTTGGACATAGCCGACGGCCGGCGGCCGAAATCCTGGGATGTCGCACAGCGATTGATCGACGAGGGTGTCGCGGGCGCATTGGTGCCTTCCTTCGCCATTGGCGCGCGCCCTGACCAATTCAACGCGGTTCTGTGGAAATGGAGCGCCGAGCCGCCGCATCGCGTGACGGTGTTCGACCCGTCCGGCCGCTTACCGATGGATCAGAGCAGTTGGAAAACAGACAGTTCGCCACAGTTTTAAATATATTAATGAGAATACCTTCCGTCGTCATTATTCTAACGTAAGGCGACCTCTTCAGGGCTTGCTAGAGGGTATTGTTTTCATCGTGTATTGCAGAGAAAACTGTGATTAAAGGAATTCTGCGACGGAGAAACACTGTGAATGAGCCGATTCATGTCGCGCTTTCCTATGAGGAAGATCTTCCTGAGTGGATGGCTAGGGTCCAGACTCATTCAGACCCAGAACGCGATGAGAGTGGCAAGCGCGACAGCGGACAGGAAGTTGCGGGCGAGC
>NZ_JAINFJ010000006.1:67500-243363 GCF_019966595.1 Oricola indica | reverse complement strand
ATCAGGCGTCCGTCCCAACTCGGAACCTGCACGCCCTTGTAGCCGCAATCGGCGGCCCATTTCGTGATCGACGCCCAAGAGTTGAACGGCGCCTCGTCTCCGGCGAACTGGGCAAGGAACAGGGCCGGGCCCTTGATGGTCTTCATGGTGAAACCTCAACTCTCGATTGTCTGGTCTGCGATTTGCAGAGCTAGTTGGTGACGTAGCCGACGCCGTATCGGTGCACGACGCCGGTTCTGATGCCGTTGCAGGCGCTCCGGTTACTCCGCCGCCTGCATGCCCTGGGTCTGGCCGATGGGGTGGTGGATGATCTCCGTTCCCAGGACGCCAAGATACTCCCGGATGAAAGCCGCAAGCGCCGTCCAACCTTCCGCGGTCACAAGATTTCCGTCGCGCAAGGCGTCCTTGCCGCCGATCGGCACATAGGTCGCGCCTGTCAGTTCGACTTCCGGGCGGGTCGTGAAGAGCCCGGCTACCCGCTTGCCCTTGATCACCTCGGGCACTGCTACCAACACCTGAACGCCATGGCAGATCGCCGCGATCGGCTTGTCGTCGCGATGAAATTCGCGAACGATCTCGCGGACTCGCTCGTAGGTGCGGATATATTCCGGGCCGCGCCCGCCGGCGACATAGACCGAGTCGTATCCGTCGGTCTTCGTCGTATCGAAATCCTGCGTCACCTCAATGGCGTGGCCCTTGTGTTCGGTCCAGGTCATCACGCCGGGGCCAAAATCGTGCACCGACGTGGTTACCCGGTCGCCCTTTTTCGTTTCGGGGCAAATGATATCGACCGTGTGGCCGACGGCCTCCAGGGCCTGCTGCACGACGAAAATCTCGTACTCCTCCGAATATTCGCCGATCAGCATGAGAATGCGCTTGCCGTTCATGTCTATCTCCTTCCCTTGTTATCTTCCACCACGGTTCCAGCCACGACCCTCGCCTCCATAGAGTTCGTACCCGCTCTGCGTCACAGCGAGCGTATCTTCAAGCTTGATGAAGCCGCGTGTCGGATGAAGCATCGTCGTTTCGACCGACAGCACCATGCCCGCTTTCAGCGGCTCGTCACGATCAATTCCTTCGTAAGCAACGGGGTGGTTCGTCATGACGAAAGGCGCCTCATGAGTGATGACGCCCATGCCGTGCGCGAAGAAGTCGGTGCAAGTCGCGTTAGGCTGTTTTGCAAGTTCGGCTTCGCCGGCTTCGATAAGATCGCCTGCTTTGGCGCCAGCCGCGATTTTTGAGAAGGCGGCCTGCTGAACGGTTTCGATTTCTGCCAGCAGATCCTCCAGTTCCGTATCCGGCTCCCCCAAAACGCCCATGCGACATATGTCGCCGATATAGCCGTCCAGATTACCACCGGAGTCGATCGACAGGACTTCACCCGCAGCCCAAGCCTGATCGGAGGAGGCCCGATTGTGCGACGCGCCCAGCGTCAGGAGGCAGTATTCGAACTGGAGGCCACGCGACGATTCCTCGGCGCGAAGCCGGTCGATGATTTCCTTTTTCGTCGATCCTTCGCGCGCCCATCTGACGGTCGCCTGCATCGAAGCGCTGATACGTTCCGACGCATCCTTGAGCATCGCCAGTTCTTTCGGCGACTTGACCGCACGCAGTCGTTCGAGCACGCCGCAAGCGTCGATGAGCGGAGCGTTCGAGTAGGCCGCCTCAAGATCCCGCGCCGCATCCAGCGGAAGGAAACCCGGTTCGATGCCGATCCGCGGAGAGGCCGGCCCCTCGGCTTTCAGGTGCTTGATCGCCTGCGCCATGGCGTCACGCGTGCCCCATGCGACCGGAAAGAAATGCGGTGTCCAGAAGGGACGATTGGCATGTTCCATTCCCTCCATCTTGTTGGCGACGTAAGCGGTCTTTCGCGGCGCGCCCTTAACATAGGCGACGATCGGCAGATAACGGCTATGACCGATCGCATCCATCGCGGAAAAGAAGATGAAACGGTAGCCGCCCATCAGATACTGGACATTGTGCTTCGACGTGGCGAGCAGCACGTCGATGCCAGCCTTTTCCATCAGATCGTCGAGATGCCCGAAATCATACGGCAGGGCGTTGGTAGCAAGGTCTTCCATGGGTGCTTACCCCTTCGCCGGGATCAGGTGGAAATCCGGAAGCTCTTTCAACAGCTCTTCAGGGCCGGCCGGGGAATAAACAACGAAGATCTGCATCTCCCCGTCTCCCGTGTTCAGCGTCGAATGATAGCGGCTTTCCGGAATGAAGATCGTGCAGCCCGGCCTCACCGTCTCGGTATGCGGGTTGCCGTTTTCGTCCTCGACCATCTGTTCGCCTTCGCCCTTGAGGATGAAAATGATCTCCTCCGAGCCCGGATGGTTGTGGCGGGCATGGCCCTGTCTTGGCGGCACAGTGACGACCGCGGCCGAGAACTGTTTCGCGCCATTCGCCTGCGGCCCAAGCGTCACGGATAACTGCCCCCAGTCGAACCCGTAGGCGTCGACAGCTTCCGGATATTTGTAAAGGTCCTTCACGTCGGTCATGGGATTATCCTTTCGCGGTGACATCTTTGAACGCCCGGATCTGCTCCGCGATGGCGCGTTCTGCGGGCAGGCGCTCGGCCGACGACGCGCCGTAGAAGCCGTCGATCCGGTCGGCATTCCTAAGTACGTAGGCGGCGTCGTCCGGCATCGAGATCGGCCCGCCGTGGCAGAGCATGATCACGTCCTTGCGCACGGAGCGCGCGGCCGCAGCAATGGCGTCGATCTCCTCGACACACTGATCCAGCGTCTTCGCCGACGTCGCGCCGATGGTGCCGCCTGTGGTCACGCCCATATGCGCGACGATGATGTCGGCGCCAGCCTTCGTCATTGCGATCGCCTCGTCGGGATTGAAGACATAAGGGGTGGTCAGCATGTCCTGGGCGTGCGCCTCGGCGATCATGTCGACCTCCAGCCCAAAGCCCATGCCCGTTTCCTCGAAGCTCTGGCGCATGGTGCCATCGAACAGGCCGACGGTCGGAAAGTTCTGAACTCCCGAAAAGCCCATGTCCTTCAACTCGGCGAGGAACCGTGGCATGAGAATGAAGGGATCTGTGCCGTTCACGCCGGCGAGCACCGGGGTCTTTTTGACGACCGGCAGAACCTCGACCGCCATCTCCTTCACGATTTCGTTGGCGTTGCCGTAGGCGAGCAGTCCGGCGGCCGAGCCGCGCCCCGCCATGCGGTACCGCCCGGAATTGTAGATGATGATGAGATCGATCCCGCCAGCCTCTTCCGCCTTTGCCGAAAGGCCCGTGCCCGCGCCGCCGCCGATGATCGGCTCGCCTTTCGCGATCATCGCGTGGAAACGGTCCAGGATTGTCTTGCGAGGAATGGCTGACATCAGGGCTCCATAAGGTCTTGAAAGGTGTTGGCCGCGGCCTCCGCGAAGGCCGGGTCGTTGATATGGCACGGCAGGAAGACCAGACGCGCCTTGTCTTCGATCGTGTCGCGCAGCGTGTCGTATAGCGCCGCGTCGGCTTCCGGATCCCAGAATGCGCCGCCCTCGATGTCGAGCGCCGAGACGCCTTTTTCGGGCAGGAGAAGCCGCACCGGGCCATGGCAAGCGTTGAGCTTCCGGCCGATCCACCGGCCCATATCCGCGTTTTCTTCTGCGGTCGTCCGCATCAGCGTCACGTTCGGATTGTGCTCGTAGAACGTTCTCCCGCGATACTTCGAGGGTACGGTATCCGGCGCCCAGAAATTGACCATGTCCAACGCACCGACGGAGCCTACCCAGGGCGCGCCGGTGCGTGCGACAACATCAAGCCTGTCAGGATCGGCGGCGAGGACGCCGCCGAACAGCAGGTCGGCGATTTCCGTCGTCGTGATGTCGACCAGGCCCGACATGAATTGCTGCTCGAGCAACCGTTCCATCGACCGCCCGCCGGTTCCCGTTGCGTGGAATACCAGGCAATCGTAACGCTCGTCGAGGCGCTCTGTGATGGCGTTCACGCAGGCGGTCGTTACGCCGAACATAGTCAGCCCGATGGCGATCTTGTCGTCCACTGCTGCAGGAGACGAAGCGGATATCGCCCCGACCAAGGCATGCGCGCTGTTCGAGAGAATGACGCGGCTCAGCTGGTTCAGTCCGGCGATGTCGGTCACCGAAGGCGCCATCACGATGTCGGACGTTCCCACGTAGGGCGCAGTATCCCCGGAGGCGAGCGTCGAGACCATGATCTTAGGGACGCCATAGGGCAATTCCCGCATCCCCGCGCACGCCATTGACGTCCCGCCGCCGCCACCGACCGCAATCATGCCCGAGATCTCACCCGAGTGCCGCCGGCACCATTCTGCGAATGCCGTGCCCATCGCCGAGACAGCCGCGCCTCGGTCGCTACCGCCGAGCACTGCCCCCTCTCCGTCCGGATGGCACGACGCGATGTCTTCGGCGGCAATATCGACCGCAATCGACGGCGCGCGCGTGCCGATATCGACAATCACCGCCTGCTGGCCGTCAGCCGCGATCAGATCCCTGAGATAGGCGAGTTCCTCGCCCTTTGTGTCGGCCGTGCCGACCACATGAATCACGCGCAACGCAAGCTCCTCCCCTGACGTCGCGGCCTGTCTATCGGCGGCCGTTTGAAAAACCGCCTTGACCCTGAATGGGACTGGAGTACCATATTGGGATGACAGTCCCGCGTCAACGAGATGAAGCTGCCGAAAAAGCCAAACCGCTCAAGGGAGCCGCGGCGCGCACACATTCCCTTATGGTTTCGACGGCCAATGCGATGATGCGCGATGGCATGTCTCCGTCGGTCAGCGAGGTCGCGGAAGCCGCCGGCGTTTCGCGCTCGACCGCCTACCGATATTTCCCGAACCGGTCCGACATGGTGCGCGCCGTCGTGGCCGAGGCCTTGGGCCCGATCCTGGATTGGGAAGATCGGATGAACGGCAGCGATCGCATCACTGCGCTCTATGCGGCCGCCTTTCCGAGGCTCTATGAGCACGAGGCCACGTTCCGCGCGGCACTGCGTCAATCCCTCGAGGCCGACGGCGCCGACGCCACGCTTGGCCGCGGCCATAGGCGACAGTTGCTCGCCAGCGCAATCCGCGACCTCGGACTGCCGAAAGGGAAAGCCGATCGGTTGATCCGTGCGCTGTCCCTGACTTTTGGTGTCGAGGCGATGATTGTTCTCAGGGACATTTGGGGCTTGAGCGACGACGAGGCGCAAAGCACGGCGCTTTGGGCCGCGCAGGCGATGATAGAGGCCGCGATGCGGGAAGCGGGTGGCGATGGCAATGAGGAAAGTTGAAACTGGTCCGGCCAGATATGCAATACCTGTTGTGACGATAGCACGGCCGACAGTTGCGGAAGCGACGTCCGCATTGCCTGCTTCATATGCGAAAAAAAGCTTATGTCTCATTGGTTTTTCAGGTCGCCCGCGTGCATGCGGCAAGTTAAACACAACCTTGACAACCCAGGCAATCTGGTAATACCAAAATTGTTATCGCGACGACGATGAATTTCGGTCGATCGGAGGAGAGACGGGAGAATACCAGCAGTCCACGACTACCAAGCAGATCAAATGGGAGGAAACCGAAATGAAAAGATATGTTTACCGGCTGCTCGCTGGAGCAGCGGCGCTTGCGTTCATGGTGCCTGCGGCGTCAGCGCAGGAACTGACAATCTTCTGGGCGGAGTGGGATCCGGCCAATTACCTGCAGGAACTCGTCAACGAGTATGAAGCCGAGACAGGCGTCACGGTCACGGTGGAAACTACGCCCTGGCAGGACTTCCAGACCAAGGCGTTCACGGAGTTCAACGCCAGGGGCTCGGCCTACGACATGATCGTCGGCGACAGCCAGTGGTTGGGCGCCGCGTCCGAAGGCGGCCACTATGTTGACCTGACCGAGTTCTTCCAGAAGCACGATCTCGGCAACGTGATGGCTCCGGCGACGGTCAAGTACTACGCCGAATATCCGGGCAACTCTGGCAATTACTGGGCGATCCCCGCCGAGGGCGACGCCGTCGGTTGGTCCTATCGCAAGGACTGGTTCGAAGATCCGGAGGAAATGAAGGCGTTCGAGGCCAAGTATGGCTATCCGCTCGCCGTTCCGGAGACCTGGCAGCAGTTGCTCGACATTGCCGAGTTCTTCCATCGCCCCGATGAGAACCGCTACGGCATCGCGATCTACACCGACAACTCCTATGACGGCCTTGTCATGGGCGTCGAGAACGCGCTGTTCTCCTATGGCGCCGAGCTCGGAAACTACGAGACCTACGAAGTTGAGGGCATTCTCAACTCCGATAAGGCTGTACAGGCGCTGGAAGCCTATCGCCAGCTTTACCAGTACACGCCTCCGGGCTGGTCGAAGACTTTCTTTGTCGAGAACAACCAGGCCATCACCGAAGGTCTGGCGGCGATGTCGATGAACTACTTCGCCTTCTTCCCGGCTCTGGTGAACCCGGCGACGAACCCGAATGCAGCCAATACCGGCTTCTTCGCCAACCCGGCCGGGCCGGACGGCGACCAGTATGCAGCGCTCGGCGGTCAGGGGATATCGATCGTCTCGTACTCCGACAATATCGATGAGAGCTACAAGTTCCTCGAGTGGTTCATTCAGGACGATGTGCAGAAGCGCTGGGCAGAACTGGGCGGTTACACCGCGCATGCCAAGACCCTCGAAAGCCAGGAGTTCCGGCAGGCCACCCCGTACAATGAGGCCTTCTACCAGACCATGTTCAAGGTGAAGGACTTCTGGGCTGTTCCGGAATATGCGGAGCTCCTGACGGCGGCCAACCAGCGCATTTACCCCTATGTCGTCGGTGGCGAGGGCACGGCTAAAGAAGCCTTGGATGCGCTTGCCCAGGACTGGGTCGATACGTTCAAGAAATACGGCCGCACCGAATAAGCCGGCTGATCATCTGACTAAGCGGCGGGCGCTGTTGGCGCCCGCCAGTTCCCAGCCAGGAAGCGACAAACCGTGACAGACGTTATGACCAGGCTTGAGCCGGGAAGCCGCGCCGCTTCGCGCGGGTTTTCCGACCTCACGATCCGGAACTTGTTCATCATTCCGACGATCGCCTTTTTGATTATCTTCAACGTATTTCCGTTGCTGTATTCGCTCTGGACATCGTTCACCGATTTCCGCGCTTCGACCACGGCGCCGGCAAACTGGGTCGGACTGGCCAATTACCGCGAGTTGCTCAACGACCCCTTCATCTGGCGCAATTTCACGATCACCGCGAAATACGTGCTGATCTCCGTGACGGGACAGGTGGTGGTCGGCTTCGGGCTCGCGATGCTCCTGAACCGCCAAATTCCCTTCAAGGGATTGATTACCACGCTGCTGCTGCTGCCGATGATGCTCTCCATGGCCGTCGTCGGCCTGTTCTGGAAGCTGCTTTACGATCCGTCCTTCGGCATCATCAATTATTTCCTCGGTCTCGGAAAATTCGAATGGCTGGCGGATCCTCAGGTCGCGCTTTACGCAGTCGCTCTCGTCGATATCTGGATGTGGTCGCCCTTCGTGATGCTGCTGTCGCTGGCGGGCCTGTCGGCCGTGCCGAAGCATCTCTACGAAGCGGCGGAGATCGACCGCGCTGGACCCTTCTACACCTTCTTCCGGATCACGCTTCCGCTGGTCGCGCCGATCCTGATGATCGCGATCATTTTCCGAACCATGGAGGCGTTCAAGACATTCGACCACGCCTACATTCTCTCGTCGCAGCCGACGACCGAACTGATCGCGATCCGTCTCTATAAGATGGCGTTCTTGGAGTGGCAGACGGGCCTGAGCTCCGCCTTCGCCTACATCGTCCTGATAATGGTGGTCGCGATCACCAACATCTACGTGAAGTATCTCAACAAGGCAAAGGCGCGCTGAGATGGCCGAAGTCAAAACAAAGGGCGAGGTCGTTCTCAATCGCGTGGCGATCGTTGCCGTCGTCGTCGCACTGATCGTCATGCTGACGCCGATCTACTGGATCGCCTCGACCGCCTTCAAGCCGCGCAGTCTGGCCACCACCGTCCCGCCGACCGTGATGTTCGAGCCTACATTGACGCCCTTCGCGAAGCTTTTCACCAAGCGTTCGCAGCTGCGCCAGCCGGTGGAAGAGGATGTCTACGAAGCCGCGCCCTGGTGGGAGAAGCTGATCTATGACGACGGCGAGCAGGTCGTGAAGAACCGCAAGACCGGCGCGATCACGTCGTCCGGCTATTGGGATCGCTACAAGAACTCGCTGATCGTCTCGATCATCTCGACATTCCTCGCTGTATCCATGGGCACGCTGACGGCCTACGGCTTCTCGCGCTTCAAGGTGAAAGGAGAGCAGGACTGGCTGTTCTTCATTCTCAGTACGCGCATGTTGCCTCCTGTCGTCGTCGCCATCCCGATGTTCCTGATGTACCGCACGGTCGGCCTGCATGACACGCATCTCGGCCTGATCATTCTCTACACGGCGTTCAATCTGTCTTTTGCGGTCTGGATCATGAAGGGCTTCGTCGACGAGATTCCCCGGGAATACGAGGAGGCGGCGCTGGTGGACGGCTACACACGGCTACAGGCCTTCTGGAAGATCGTGTTGCCGGAGGCCCTTACAGGCATTGCCGCCACTGCCGTCTTCTGTTTCATCATCGCCTGGAACGAATATGCCTTTGCCTTGATGATGACCTCGCGCAACGCGCAGACCGCGCCGCCCTACATCCCGTCGCAGGTGGGGTCCGGCCTGCCCGACTGGAGCGTGATCGCAGCGGGAGCGTTCCTGTTCCTGCTGCCGGTCGCCATCTTCACGTTCCTCCTTCGCAACCATCTGCTGCGAGGCATGTCCTTCGGAGCGATCCGCAAATGACCTTTCGTGAACTGAATACGAAACTGTTCGAACCGACTGCGCAGTGGGTGATGATCGGGGGACTGGTGTGCCTTTGCCAGCCCTGGGTGGAACTCCTGCACCGCTACGGGCTGACGATTACCATCATCGGGCTGATCGGATTCCTGGTGACTGCCCACATTCCGCCCGAACCCGAGGCTGAAGCAGAGGAAGAGGAAGAGCTGATCTGATGGCCCGGATCGAACTCACCAACGTCCAGAAATTCTTCGGAGCCGTCCAGGTTCTCAGGGACGTCAATCTCGTCATCGAGGACGGCGAATTCGTCGTCATGCTCGGCCAGTCCGGCTGCGGCAAGACCACCACGCTTCGCGCGATTGCCGGCCTCGAAACCATCACTTCCGGGACGATCACCATCGATGGCAAGGAAGTCCAGAACCTCAAGGCCGCCGACCGCGATATCGCCTTCGTCTTCCAGTCATTCTCGCTTTATCCCCACATGACGGTGGAAGAGAATATCGCGTTCCCCCTTCGCGCCGTGCGCAGCAGACAGGCCGAACGCGAGGCCGAAGTGAAGGAAGTCGCCCGGTTCCTTGGTATCGAACAGCTTCTGCCGCGCCGGCCGTCCGCATTGTCGGGAGGCGACATGCAGCGCGTCGCCATCGGGCGGGCGCTCGTCCGTCGACCGAAGGCGCTGCTCATGGACGAACCCATCGGTGCGCTCGACGCAAAGCTCCGCGAACAGATGCGCGCCGAAATCAAGCGGCTGCACATCGCGCGTGAATCGACAAGCGTCTACGTGACCCACGATCAGGTTGAGGCAATGTCGTTGGCCGACCGGATTGTCGTCATGCATGACGGCCTGCTGCAGCAGGTCGGCGCGCCGGAGGAGGTTTATCTTCGTCCCGCCAACCTTTTCGTGGCCCAGTTCGTTGGTTCTCCGGTCATGAACGTCGCGGATGTCACCGTCGAGAGCGAAGGCACGGACGCGCTGCTGCGGATCGGCGGCGCAAACGGATTTCGCGTGCCATCCGAAACGGTATCGCATCTAAACGGATCGCCTGCCAAGCTCGGTATCCGCCCTGAAGCCGTCATGCTGTCTCACGATGCCAAAGACGGCTACATCGAGACTGAGACGACCAATGTCGAGCCACTCGGCAGCCACGACATCGTAGACGTCCGTGTCGGGGACGAGACGCTCCGCGCACGCTGCGAATCCGGCTTTACCGGCGGCGAGGGCCAGAAGCTTTGGGTCGCGCTGGACCCGCACCGCGCGCATTTCTTCGATGCCGCGTCCGGAAATTCGCTGAGGAGATCTGCCTGATGGCACGTATCGAGCTGCAGAACATCACCAAGCGCTATGGCGGTACGCGCGCTTTGAAGGATCTCAGCCTGACCGTTGAGGATGGCGAGTTCTTCGTGCTGCTCGGTCGCACCGGCGCGGGCAAGACGACAACGCTCAGGGTCGTCGCGGGGCTCGAAAAACCCGACGAGGGGCGCGTTTTCATCGGCGATTCTGACGTCACAAGCTGGACTGCAGCCGAGCGTGATGTCGCGCTCGTGCTGCAGCAATACTCGCTCTATCCGCGCCTGACAGTGCGCGGTAATCTGGAATTCCCGTTGCGTCCCAAGGTTCGCAACATGAACGAAGACGAGATCAGGCGCCGGGTCGACCGCGCCGCCAAGACCCTCCAGATCACACATCTGCTCGACCGCAAGGTGGAACGGCTATCGGGCGGCGAAATGCAGCGCGTTTCCATCGGTCGCGCCATCGTGCGCGATCCGCGCGTCTTCCTGATGGACGAGCCGCTGTCCGCGCTCGATGCGAAGTTGCGCGAGGCGCTGCGCGTCGAACTGAAGAAGCTGCATCAGGATCTTGGCGCGACCTTCCTGTTCGTGACCCACGACCAGGTTGAGGCGATGTCGATGGGCGACAAGATCGGCGTCTTGCGCAGCGGCCGCCTCGTTCAGGTCGGCACGCCCTCCGAAATCTACGAGCGTCCGCACAACACCTTCGTCGCCCGGTCCGTCGGTACGCCGCCGATGAACCTCATCGAGGGCAGGCTGGATGGAGAGAGCGCACGGCTTGGTTCGTTTGTGCTGCCGGTCAGCTCGCCGGCGAACTCCGAACAGAAGGTCACCTTCGGAGTCCGGCCCGAGAACATCGTCATACAGTCCGGCGCACCGGCCGAAGCGCGCGTTTTCGATATCGAGGACCAGGGCGTTATCAAGATTCTCGCGCTCGACATGGGCGACACGCGCCTGCACGCCACTGTCCCGGCGGGCACGCATGTGAATCGCGACGAAGTTGTCCGTTTCGGCTGGAAGCCGGAGCGCGTGCTGTCCTTCGATCCGGAGACCGGACGAAACCTCGCGCTTTAGAGCCTTTCAGGCGAAACGCTGGCGATAGCGGGGGACCGCATCGGGGTTGACGAGCTGCTCCGGCAGTTCGCCGGCCGCGACACGACGCGTTTCGGCGACGACGCCCTGGCCCATGCGCAACATGCTTTCCTCGGTGATTCCGGCCATGTGGGGCGTCAGGATAACGTTTCGAAGCGCCAGCAGCGGGTGGTCGAACGGCAGGGGCTGTGTGTCGAATACATCGATCGCCGCGCCGCCGAGATGGCCGGTTTCCAGGGCCTCGATCAGCGCGCTCTCCACGACCACCGGTCCGCGCGCGACATTGATCAGTAGCGCACCAGGCCGCATCCGCTCCAGTGCAATCGCGTCGATCAGCCCGCGTGTCTGCGCGGTCAACGGGCAGCAAAGAACGACGATGTCAGCTTCAGAAAGCAGGTCCTCCAGCGAAACGGCGCGCATGGACTCGGGCACATTGCCGGCGCTCCGCGTATGGCAGACCACGTCCATCGCAAAGCCACTCTGCGCGATTCGTGCGATGTTTCGGCCGACATTGCCCATGCCGACAATGCCGATGGTCCGACGGGAGAGCTCCCGCCCGAAATCCGAATGCGCACGGCCCGCCGCCCAGCCCCGCGCCCTTAGGTCTGTGTTCACCTCGGGGTAGCGCTTAAGCAGCGCCAAAGCGGTCCAGATCACATGCTCCGCAACGCTGAGCGCGTTGACGCCCGGCACATTGGCAACCAGCACCCCGGCATCCGTGGCCGCATCAACGGGGATCATGTCGAGCCCGGCGCCGTGCCGCACCAGCGCCTTCAGTCCCTGTTCCCGCTGGATGACCTCGGCCGGTATTGGAGCCCTGACCACAATGACCTCCGCTCCCGTGCTTTCGGCGACGATCGCCTCGGGCGTCGGTGCGCTTGCAACGCGATAGGCGCCGATGCCGGACAGCGCCTCCGTCACTTCCGGGTGAAGGTGATGGGTCGAGAAAATCGACAGGCCGGCCATGTCAGTCGGAGAGCTCGGCCGGCTGCAGAAGTTCGCTCCAATAACTCATGGCGCCACGCAGATGCGAAACCATGAGGGCGGAAGCCAGCGCCGCATCCCGATTCACAAGCGCTTCGAAAATCTGCTTGTGTTCCTCGTGCGACTTCCGGTTGCGATCGGGATCGCGAAAGTACACCTTGAGGCGGTTCCCGCCCAGTTCGTAGAAGGCGGTGCAGATGTTGAGAAACAGCGTGTTCTGGGTCGCACGGACGATCTCCAGATGAAACTCTTGGTCTAGCCCGTCTATACCCTCCCCTTGGGCAATGCGTTCCTCTGAACGGACGAGAATGTCGCGCAGACGGTCGAAATTCTCGTCGTCAGCGCGCGCGGCAGCAAGTTCAGCCGCCTTGATTTCGTGGATCTTGCGAACTTCGACGGCCTCGTAGATCTGGCGGTTTTCCAGCGGCAGCCCTGCCCGCGCAAGAAAAGCCATCGCCTCGATGCCGGTATTGTCGGTATTGACGTAGATGCCAGATTTCGCGCGCCGCTCGATGACCTGCATCGCCTCCAGGATCGCCAGCGCTTCGCGCACCTGTCCCCGGCTCACGGAAAAATGTTCGGCAAGGTCGCGTTCAGACGGCGCCTTCCCGCCATTCGTGCGAGCACTGTCCAGCAGGTGGGTAGCTATGGCTGGAAGGATTTCCTGTCCCTGCATCGTATGTTCGCTCGCGTCAGAATTTCGAGAAACGCGTAAGGATATCGGTGTCCACGTCAAGCCCAAGCCCGGGCGCATCGGGCACAGAAATCATTCCGTCTTTCACGAACACCTTTTCTCGAGACAGGTCGTGGATCATCGGGTTGGCGCCCAGCGAATACTCGACGATAAAACCCGCGGGCGCAGCCGCCACAACATGGAGCCCGGCAAAGAATGCCGGCGCGCCGGCCCAAAGATGCGGTGCGAGGCGCAAATTGAACGCCGAGGCCATCGCCGCGATGCGCATGGCCTCAGTGATACCGCCGCAAAATGCGGGGTCCGGTTGAAGGATGTCGGCGGCGCGCGAAACCATGATGTCGCGGAAGTCGAACCGGGTGCATTCCGATTCGCCGACGGCGACCGGGATGTGCGTCGCGTGGCGAAATTCCGCCAGCCCCGGCACGTCGTCTCCGGTGATCGGCTCCTCGAACCAGGCGAGATCGCAATCGGTCACCATGGCAGCGAAACGCTTTGCCTGCGCCACGGTGTATGTGCCATGCGCGTCGACCATCAGGTCGACATCTGGTCCGATCGCCTCGCGAGCTGCCCGCACACGCTTCGCCGAGACATGTGGCGCGCCGTCCATTGCGCCGACCCGCATCTTGACGGACTTGAACCCGCCGGAATCGATATAGGAGCGCAACTGATCGCCAATACCCTCGGCATTAGCCCAGCCGCCGGATGCATAGGCCGGAAGCCGGTCCGCCGACCGACCCCCGAGAAGCGACCAGACCGGCACGCCGAGCGCCTTTCCCTTGATGTCCCACAACGCGATGTCGATCGCACTGATTGCCGCGAGTGAGAGTCCCCGGCGGGCAAGTTCCGGGAAAACATGCCCGCCGGCGGCGGCGCTTTCGCGCCGTGAACCATTATAAAGCGCCTCCCAAATCGCAGTTATCTGCGACGCGTTCCAGCCGATGAGAAACGGCCCGACTTCCTTGTTGATGAGATGAACCAGGGCGGCATACTGACCGGCGCTGCCGGCGGCGTTCTTGCCTTCGCCCCATCCGACGATGCCGTCCTCCGTCTCTACCCTTACAATAGCCGCGTCGAATGTCCTCAGCCGGCCGAAGTCACTCACGTGCTGGCGCGACTCCTCGATCGGGATCTGTATCCAGCGGGCTTCTATCGACTTGATACGCATCGGATGTCCTCCTGCCGCGCCTGGCCCGGTCACTTCATCAGCGGCAAGAGGGTCTCAGCGGTGATCCGCATCTGGTCGGCATAAAACTCTTCTGTCAGCAGAGAAGATCCATGATCCTGGATGAACTTGAGCTGTTCCGGAGAGATGTCGACGGGATTGGTCTCGACCATGTCCGGATACATTGTCGCCGGTGTCCGGTCGACCGGAGCGACGAATTCGTTGGTAAGCGCGCCGTCATAGCCGATGTCTTTCAGCGTGTTCACGATCTTCGGCCAGTCGAGGTGCCCCAACCCGGCGCCGAAACGGTTGTTGTCGGCGACATGGAAATCGAACAGACGATCGCCGGCGAGGCGGATGGCCTCGTAGATGTCGCTCTCCTCGATATTGAGGTGGAACGCATCCAGGCAGACGCCGCATTCCGGACTGACGGCATCGGCCAGTGCGAGCGCCTGCGCACAACGGTTAAACAGGTAGGTTTCGAAGCGGTTCAGCGGCTCGACCGCAATCTTTACGCCCTTCTTCTGCGCATGCGCGAAGCATTCCTTGGTCGCTTCGACGACCCAGCCCCATTCCTCTTCGGGGGTACCGTCCGGCACTACCTTGCCAACGGTGGCCGGAACCAGCGTCACGATCTCGCCTTCGAGTTCGGAAACCATGGTAATCACCGACTTCACGTAGTCGACAGATCGTGCGCGCTGGCCCTCGTCCTTTGCAGCGAGGTTTCGCTCGCCGAGCGTAAGTGTGACCGCGCCCCAGCAGCGCATGCCGGTTTCCTTCAGAAGAGCCCGCGTTTCCTTGACGTCGTATTGCGTCGGCTCGCCGGAAATCTCGATGGACTCATAGCCATATTGCTTGATCCGGCGCACCGTCGTTTCCAATGGCTCCGCCCGCATCCAGTTGTGGGTTGAAAGATGCATTTCCGTCCTCCCTTTATTTGAATACGCCAGCTTTCTTGGAGTGCCGGCCAATCCCTTCTGGTTATACCAGATAGCGCCGGATTGCGATGGCGGTCAAGAGACGCTTCTAGGTGGTGATGCTTTTAGAATCGGCATTTTTTTGAAAAACCGATTTACATTCGGGAATCATAAAACTTTCCGCTGGTCGATTTACCGCCATTTTGGTAGTACCAGGATGGCGAGAAGAGGAATTCATATGAAAATTGGAATGTGCATGTTTCTCTGGACGACCAGCGTTGGGCCGGAGCATGAGGCGCTACTCGCCGACATCCGCGAAACCGGCTTCGACGGCGTCGAGATTCCGGTCTTCGAGGGCGAGCCGGAGGATTACGCGAAACTCGGCGAATTGCTCGATTCGCTCGACCTCGAACGCACGGCGGTTTCGGCTCTCGGCGATCCTGCGCATGACCTGATATCACCCTCCATCAATGTTCGAAACGACGCAGTCGACCGCATGAAATGGGTGCTTGAATGTACCCGTGCGCTGGGCGCCGACAGGGTTTCCGGTCCACTGCATTCGGTGCTCGGCCAGTTCTCCGGCGCAAGCCCAACGGTCGACGAGTTCGAACGCGCCGTCGAAAGCCAGCGGCGCGTCGGTGAGATCGCGAGCGCCTGCAAAGTTACTGTCGGGCTCGAGGCACTGAATCGCTTCGAATGTTACCTCGTCAACACGATGGACGACCTGTGCGGCCTCGTGCGACGAGTCGGAAATCCGAACATCAAGGCGATGTACGATACGTTCCACTGCAACATCGAGGAGACCGATCCCGTTGGCGCTTTGACGCGCAACAAGGACCAGATCACCCACATACACATTTCTGAGAACGACCGCGGCGTACCGGGAAGGGGCAATATCGACTGGTCCGCCATCTTCGAAGCAATCCGGTCGATCGGTTACGACGACTGGCTGACCATAGAGGCGTTCGGTCGCGGGCTGCCAGATCTCGCCGCGGCGACGAAAGTCTGGCGCGATTTCGCCGAAAGCCCCGAAGCGGTCTATCGCAACGGCTTTGCACATATATCCGGGTATCTGGCGAAGGGTGCATCTTACGCGAATGGCTGAGGGCGCTAAGCCGACGCAGAATCTTATATGGCCAAAGAAGCGCGTTATTGCCTCGTCGGGGAGTTGTCTGCAATCTCGACCCATACCTTACGCCATGGCCGACATCGATCGAGTCGCTTTATAACCAAGAAAAGATTTCGATTACCACTCGCCAGAACAAACACTTCAGCGCGAAACCGGATTGCCATTAGCTAAGTGAACACTAATAAAAAGCCAATCCATGCAAGGGCATCCCCGCCACGTCATGCGGCTCCGTGGAACTCGCCGACTAGGGCACGAACGCGCTTACGACCGAACGAACTTGCTGACCTGCTTGCGAACGTACGAACAATGCGAACGTCGATAATTGTCCATTAGGCGACGTGCCGCTTCCTTTCCCGGAATGCGAACCATAGCGGCCTCGAGATCAACGGCTAAGCCCTTATCCCATAGGGGCACCATGAGGCAGCCGCAGCCGACCGGAAGATTGTGGCGCACGCTCCCCGGATAGGGATATTCGGACGCCCGCAACAGTTGTCGCCGGACTATAAAGGACCCATAACAAGATCGCGGCAACGTGTTGGTAAACACGACCGAATATTGCGTGCCGGTTGGAGTGAAGCCGGGCGCGATGATGCAGTGTCGTTTCGACGTCGCTGCTAACCGGATGGAGCCGAATGGCTCGGGATTCGGAGCTTATGATCAGGTTACGCATCCCGCCTGGTCGCCCTGACAAGGCTACGCTCTTCAACACTGTCGATGCAGACTCTCGACATGATCCCCTCGCAGGTTCTTGAGCGCAAAGTCGTTCACAGTATCCTGCTGGGGGAAGTCAATCTTTGCAGGTCAGGACAGCTGAAGTTCCGACTGAAGGCTGAATAGCCCCTAGATTTGTAGACGCCTTCTTCCCCAATTTTGAGGTAAGGAGGCCATGATGGGTAAAGCCAATTTCAGCGAGGATTTCAAACGGGAAGCGGTGGCGCAGATCACCGAGCGAGGCTATCCGGTCGCGGAGGTGGCGAAGCGGCTGGGCGTCAGTCCGCACTCGCTCTACGCGTGGAAGAAGAAGTTCTCACAGCCTTCTGGTGACGATGACAAGGACGCCAAGATCAGGCGGTCGAAGCGCGAGTTGGTCCGGGTCACCGAGGAGCGCGACATTCTAGAAAAAAAGGCACCGCGTATTTCGCCAAGAATGCAAATTGAGATACGCGTTCGTCGCCGATCATCGCCCACTGTTTTCGGTGCGGGCGATGTGTCGCTGCCTGTGCATCCATCCGAGCGGCTTCTACGCCTGGCTCAAGAATGAGTTGAGCAAGCGCGCCCGCGAAGACGCGCGCCAGACCGAACTCATCCGGACAGCATGGAAGGACAGCGGCAAGGTGTATGGCTATCGTAAGCTCCACGATGATCTGCTGGATCAGGGCGAGACGTGCTGCCCGAACCGCGTTGCACGTCTGGCCAGTTTGGCAGGAATCAGGGCTCAGATCGGCTACAAGCGTCGGCCGGGCAGCCATGGCGGCAAGCCATCATTGGTCGTCAACAACACGTTGGACCGACAGTTTGATGTGGATGCGCCGGACCGGATCTGGGTCACCGACATCACCTACATCAGAACACTGGAAGGCTTCGCCTATCTGGCCGTCATCATCGATCTCTATTCCCGGCGTGTTGTCGGATGGGCAATGCAGAGCCGTCAGACGACGGACGTGGTCCTGCAGGCTGCTGATGGCGGTATGGAGACGGAAGCCGAAGAGCCGGGTGCTGATCCATTCGGACCAGGGTTCCCAGTTCACCAGCATGGACTGGGCCTCATTCCTCAGGGCTCACAATCTGGAACACTCGATGAGCCGGCGCGGAAACTGCCATGATAACGCGGTTGCCGAGAGCTTCTTCAATCTGCTCAAGCGGGAGCGGATACGGCGCCAGACCTACAAGACGAGAGCCGAAGCCAGGCAGGACGTGTTCGACTACATCGAGATGTTCTGCAACCCGAAGCGCAAGCATGTCAGGAACGGGATGCTGTCGCCCGTCGAGTTCGAACGGCAGCAGCAAATGAGCACCGAGGGCGCCTAGAAAACTCGGGGCAATTCAGGTGCCAAGCAATCCCGCAATCCACATCTAGAGCAGCTCACCTCATCCGCAACTACAGTCGTTTTTTGCTTTCCATGTCGAACAAATGAACCGAGTTGGAAGCGGCGCCCAGGTGAATTTCATCGCCGGGACTAAGCTCATGACGATCGCGAAAAACCGCGGTGACTTGAACCCCTGCAACCGTCGCGAAAACGTGGAGTTCGGATCCCGTGGGCTCCACCACCGTGACAGTTGCCGGGATTCCCGTCTCTTGTAGCACCAGATGCTCCGGCCTGATCCCCGCGACGACACGCTGTCCAATATGAGAAGCAGGTGCGGAGGGCACGGGAATTGTCGCAGCATCTATTTCGAGATACGGCACATCGCCGCCACACAGATTGGCCTGCAGGAAATTCATGGCAGGCGAGCCGATAAATCCTGCCACGAACAGATTCGCGGGCGTGTCGTAGAGTTCCAGCGGCGTACCAACCTGCTCGATAACGCCGTTCTGCATCACGACAATGCGATCGGCCATTGTCATCGCCTCGATCTGGTCGTGCGTGACATAGATGGTTGTGGTCTTGAGACGCTGATGAAGCTCCTTGATCTCGGTGCGCATCTGCACGCGCAGCTTTGCATCGAGGTTCGACAAAGGCTCGTCGAACAGGAATACCTGCGGGTCCCTGACGATCGCGCGGCCCATGGCGACGCGCTGGCGCTGGCCACCCGAAAGTTGCTTAGGATAACGTTCAAGGAGGTCCTGCAGACCGAGGATGTCCGCGGCCTTGTTCACACGCGTGGCGATTTCCTCCTTCGGTGCGCGTCTCAGCCGCAGCGAAAACCCCATATTCTCGGCGACTGTCAGATGCGGGTAGAGGGCGTAGCTCTGGAACACCATCGCAATATCCCGATCCTTCGGCAGGATGTCGTTGACGACTTGCCGGCCAATCGAGACCTCACCACCGGAGATCTCTTCGAGCCCCGCTATCATGCGTAGCAGTGTAGATTTGCCGCATCCCGATGGGCCGACGAGAACGACGAACTCGCCGTCGTCGATATCGACGGAGACGCCGTGGAGCACAGAAATCGCCCCAAAATCCTTGCGTACTTGATCTATGCTTACGTCCGCCAACTCCAAATCTCCTGTATCTCGCCGGTCAAGCGGCGGTTCTCATCGTAGTGAATGATCGAATGGCGTGTTCCGCGACATCCGCATCCTGCGCAGTTGTGCCGGAACTGACACCGATTGCGCCGGCGACCTCTCCGTCGATGACCACCGGAATCCCTCCGGGCAAGGTCGTGAAGCGCCCTGCCTGCAAATTCTGGATTCCAAATCCCGGCTGTCCCGGTTGGGTTGCAGGGCCAATTTCCGCGGTTGCCTTGCGTGCGCCCGATGCCGTGAAAGCCTTGGCAATCGCTATCTCGATCGAAATGAACTTGGCGCCATCCATGCGGTGAAACGCAAGCAGATGGCCCGCGGAATCGACCACGGCGATGTTCTGAGGAACATCGATTTCGTTTGAACGCGCGATCGCGCCCTGAATCAGAAGGGTGGCATCAGCTGAGTCCAGGTTGAAGCTCGTCTGCATCAGGCGGATACTCCTGCGACAGAAGGCCGTGCCGCCTCCTCTTCCGCGATGATCAGTTCGGAAGCACGTTCGGCAATCATGATTGTCGGGATGTTCGTGTTTGCGCGCGGGACCGTTGGCATCACCGACGCATCCGCGACGTGGAGGCCTTCAACACCGTGTACTCCCATCGTCGCGGGATCCACGACGGCTTCGCGGATGTCGGAACGACCCATTCGGCAGGTGCCGCTAACATGCCATTGCGCGATGGCATTGGCCTTTACGAACTGTTCGAGAGCCTCCCGATCATCGACGATCTCCGCGAGCGACCTACCGTTGCCGAGAAAGGTGCGGAAAAACCGGTCCCTTATGAACGGCATGACGTCGAGCGCCGCAGCGGCAGGTGCGGTCAGCAGATAGTTGCGCAAAGTTACCTTTCCGAGCGCCTTTGCAAATCCGCTATAGGCCGATGGCGACGCACATTGAATTGCCTCTGCGAGTTCAGGGCGTGCGAGGATCGTCGCCATCAGACGCACGCTGTCGATCAGCCTGTTCGTATCGCGAACATCGCTCAGGAAATTGAGCGCCGCGACCGGCTCGTCGTCCGGGCTCGCGCTCTGGATTCGAACCCAGCCGCGCGAATGCACCTTGTTAAGCCAGGAGATCATCGTGCCGATACGGTGTCCGAGAGGATGCCATGCAGAGCGCGCGACTACCGCCATGTACATGTCCGATGGCGGGCATTCCGCATGGTCGGAACTGTAGCGGAGACCGAACAGCATATGACGTCTTGTCGTGTCACCAAGCCTCGCATGGGGCTTGAGAAACGCTGATACCGAGATACCCGGGTGCTCCTGCAGGTTTTCGCCGACGCCCGGCAGATCCGTCAGCACGTCGATGCCCAATTCGCGCAGAAGCCCGGCATCGCCGATACCCGCCTTCTGCAACAGCGCGGGAGAATGCAATGCGCCCGCGGCCAGGACCACACGTCGGGCAGCGATCCGTACACGCTGGCCGTTGCGGACGACTTCGATACCCGTGACACGCCGGCCTTCCGTGAGGAGCCGCCTCGCGCAGGTGTCCGCCATGACTTCGAGATTCGACCGAGCTCTCACGTCCGAGCCGAGATATCCGCGCGCCGTCGAGACACGGTCCTTACCATCGTTCGACAGCGACATCGGGAAGCAGCCATCCGTATAAACGCCGTTCTGATCACCCAGATTTGGATAGCCGGCGGCTTCGATGGCAGACTTCGCGCACTTGGCGAATTCCGGCCACTGCGCCTCAGGCACCCGGTGAATGATGATCGGACCGTCCTTACCATGCAGCGGGCCGTCGAAATCGATGTCTGTTTCCAGTTTCCGGAAAAACGGGAGAACCGTTTCCCATGTCCAGCCATCGGCACCGAGTTCCTGCCATTCGTCGTAATCGTCCGGCGTTCCGCGGTTCGCCATCTGCCCATTGATGCTCGAACCGCCGCCAAGAATGCGCGCCTGCTCGTATTTGAGCAGTGGCGGGCGGTCTGCGGTGTTGTTTCCGAATGGCTGGCGGTAGGCCTTGAGCTCGGGCCAATGGTTATCCGGATCGAATGCCGCTCGTGCAGGATAGATGTCGCGAATGGCATCCGATTCCGAGCCCGGCGGGATATCCGCCCCCGCTTCGATCAGAAGGACCTTGCGGTTCGGGGACGCGGACAAGCGATTGGCCAATACACATCCGGCGCTTCCTCCCCCGACTATGACAACATCCCACACAACACTCATCCCTTGACTGCTCCTTTGGTCAGGCCGGCTACGAATTGCCGACCGAAAAGTATGAAAATGAAGAGGATCGGGAGCATGGCGAGGGTCGCAGAGGCGGTCAGAGGTCCCCATTCGCGACCGAAGAATCCGATGAAACCGTAGACCAGCGGCTGGATCGGCTTGAGCTGGGGGCTATCGACCATGACCGAGCCGGCAACGAACTCATTCCAGGTTCCGACAAACGCCAGGATGCTTGCCGCAGCGAGCGCGGGCCGCGAAAGCGGCAGCACGATGCGCCACAACAGGCCAACCCTGGATATGCCATCGACAATGGCAGCCTCATCGAGCTCATGCGGAATGCTCTCGACGGCCCCTTTCAAGATCCAGATCGTCATCGGCAGCTGGTGTGCAGCATAGATCAGCGGCAATACGTATGGCGTATTCGTCAAACCGAGACGTACAAAGTAGATATAGGTCGGGATCAGCAGCGCGGCGGCTCCGATGGAAAGCGGAATGCTGGCGATGATCAGCAGAAACAGCGGGCGCCGCAGCGGGAAACTGTATCGATCGAATGCGTATGCAGCCGGCAACCCCACCACGACAACCGTGATAACCGCAACGACGCAATAGATGAAGCTCGTGAGCATGTTACCGAAAAAGCCCGTCGCGGCGACACGATGATAGTTGTCGAGGGTCGGCGCGAAATCGAAGAATGCAGGCGGAAAACGGAACAGATCCTGCTCGGACTTCAGCGAGGTCAGAACTCCCCAAACAAACGGGAGCCCATTGAGGACAACCAGCAGTATGACGAGCGCGACCACGAGCGTCTGAGTCGAGACCTTCGCCGCCCTGCGCCGGGCCGACATGCGCGTGCCTGGAGCAGACTTGCGAGCAGTTTGAGCTTGCACGGACATTCTCCTCAAGCCTTCCAGCCGGTCAGGCGGACGTAAGCGAGAACCATGAAGATGTTCGCGGCGAACATGACCAAGGCAAGCGCCGTAGCGGAGCCGAGATCGAAGATGGCGAACGCACGCTCATAAACCTCGAGGGCGAGAATGCGGGTGGCATCGTTTGGGCCACCCCCGGTCAGGACAAGCGGAGTTTCGACCGTATTGATATTCGCCAGCATCAGCACGACGACGACGAGCAACATGGGGGTCTTGAGAAGCGGCAGCGTGACCAGCCGGAACACTTGCCAGGGTGTCGCCCCATCGACATGCGCCGCCTCGATGCACTCGTTGGGAATGCTCTTGAGACCGGCGAGGAGAACGATCACGGCATAGCCCAGCCGCTTCCATACCGATACGAAGATGAGAAGCCCCATGGCGCCGGTCGAATTGGTCATCGGCGTGAATTCACCGCCAACCAACGTTCCGACTGCATAGGATGCAACGCCGATATCGTTGATGAACACCCATCTGAACAGAAGCGTGGCGACGACCGCGGACGTGATCCAGGGCAGGATCACGATCATCTTCGCAATCATTGCCGCACGCGGTTTCATCCTGTCGATTCCGACCGAAATAGCCAGGGCAATGGCCACCGTGATCACGACCGACGCACCCGTGTGGATGACCGTGCGCAGCATTGTCCCGGGCAACGTGTAGTCCTGGAACAACCGAAGATAGTTCGCGCCCCCGTCGAACGGCCCAACCGCGCCATATCGGATGTCGTGCAGACTGAACCAGATCGCATAGACGACTGGCGAGAAAAGCACGAAGCCAGTCAACACGAAGGCAGGCGCTACGGACGTGAAGGCCGCGGTATTCGACTTCATTTCAAGGTTCCCTGGGACGGTTTGAGAAGCGCGTCGCGCAAGCCTCAGCTTCGCGACGCGCCAGTTTTTCCGGCGATCAGCGCCGGTTTTGCTGATTAAACCGCTTCTCGGCTTCCTCGAGGGCCTCCATCGGGTCCATTCCTCCCGAAAGGACATTCTGCGCGGCCTTGTTCAAAGCCTGGCGGTAACCGCCAACCGCGAACTTGACCGGACTGATCCATCCGTAATTGGCGATGCCCTTGGCTGCTTCGACAATGTACTGGTTCTCGGGCTTGGCGAAGAAATCGGTCATTTCGCTCATGTTCTTCGCGGAGGCAGGGATCTGCCCACCGACCTCTATCCAGAGTTTGTCGGCTTCCGGGCCCGCCATGTATTCGAGGAATTTGGCTGCTTCATCGATCTGCTTGCTGCCCGACCACACACCGACAGCCCAGCCAGCCATCACCGCGGGGGAATGCGGCTTGCCGTCGACGCCCGGCCAGATCATGAACCCGACATTCTCCTTGCCAACTTTCGCCTGCATGGTCGACACGCGAACGACCGCGCCCGTGAACATCGCCAGACGTCCGGCCGCGAACTGCTCGTAGAGATCCTCCGCGCTCCAGGTGACGGCCTGGGGCGGCGTGATTTCGTGTTCGGTCACCATCTCGGTCTGAAGCTTGAGCGCTTCGGCGCCGATCGGGTTGGCCCACATGGCACGACCGTCCTCATGGAAGAGATCGCCCTGTCGGGACAGCATCACGGATGTCATCATCTGGGCGTCGGCACGGTCCTCGCTGAACTGCTGCCCAAAGCCCCACCGGCTCACATTGCCCGAATCGTCGCGTATGGTGAGCTTCTTGCCCGCTTCGATGAAGGTCGGCCAGTCGGTCAGAGAAGCAGGATCGATACCGGCCTCGGAAAGGAAATCCTTCCGGTAAATCACGCCGTAGTAATTACGGGAGTGGAACAGACAATGGACTCCACCTTCCCATGCGCAGCGTTCCCAGTAACCGTCCTGACGCTCCTTGATTGCCTCTTCCGGCCACGAGTCGAGAAACAGCGGATTGAGATCGGCAAGGGCGCCCGATCCCAGGGCCTCGCCCAGCAGGTCGGTTACGACCCAGATGATATCCGGCGCATTCCCCGCACCATGTGCGGCAAGAAATTTCGGCGTCATCTGATCCCAGACCTGGGGTTCGACGACGACGTCGATTTCAGGATTCGCCGCTTCGAAATTCTCGATGATCTGATTGAGCGCAAGTTCGCGCGGGGACGTGCCTTCCGGATTGAGGAATGTCCACATGCGCACTGTCGTTTCGGCCTGCGCGGCGACGGCACTCAATTGAGTCGATGCCGCGAGCAAGCCCGCAACAGCAAGCCTTTGCATGGTTTTCATCGTTCGTTTCATCACATTTTCCTCCCTGTTTGATGTGAATGCAGACTGACGCTCAGAGCGCGGTAACGTCGTTCAGAGCGTCGTTCAGCGATCGCAGGACATGAGACTTTGCCGCGATGCGGTACGCGTCCTCGTCACGATCGGCGAGTGCGGCGACAATTGCGCGATGTTCGCGGATTTCGATTTCACGCCGTTCGCGCCAACTGTCGACGCCATGGCGCACGCGGCTGCTGACATACTGAAGCTGGATGCTCTGGTAGATCGATTGAAGCATCGCGTTCCCGGACAATTCGACGATCCGCGAATGAAACTTCGTATTCAGTTCGATCTGCTGACGCCCCGAAAGCCGCTCCCAGTCGCTATCCGCCTGCTCCACGATCTGCAGCAGCGGCTTGACGACATCGGCGACGATTTCGCCGGCCTTCATTCGCATGATGGCAAGCTCTCCGGCATTCACTTCCAGCCCGAGACGGACCTCCCAAAGATCCCGCACCTGTTGCGGTGACGGCTTGCGGATTCGAAAACCCCGACGCGGGATACTCTCGATATAACCCTCAGCGGCCAGCCGCATGAGCGCCTCGCGAACGGGCGTCGGACTGACGTTGAACCGTTCCGACAAACCTTTGGGGTAAATGCGCTCTCCGGCGCCGACATCGGTTCCGAAGATAACCTCGTCGCGGATGCTCGCGTAAAGCGCATCGGCGAGCTTCTCTCCCGGCGCGCCCATCAGCGTCCCGCGGTCATCATCACTACTGTTTGACTGTTGCATTCCGGCCCTCCTGCTCACCAAGGATGTTACCGTCGGCGACCTCGTATTCCGCCGCGCGATCCCAATCGATTTCGCAACCATGGCCCGGCCTGTCGGACAGAAAGCCGAGACCGTCTCGTATATCGATCGGGTACACCGGAATGTCGTCACGCAGCGGATTGGGGAGACGATTGGCCTCGTAGATGCTGAACGCCTGCGCCGCACAACAGGTATGGAGAGCGGCCGAGACCCCGATCCCGGACCCCACTCCGTGGGGCGCAAGATCAAGGCCGTGCCTCTTGCACAATTCGCCAATCGCCATCATGCCGGAAACGCCGACCCGGGTGATATTCGGCTGCAGAACATCGACGGCCCCGCTGTGCACGAGCTCCTCGAAACTCGGCAGAACATAGTCGTTTTCACCGGCTGCGATGGGCATGGTCGCAACCTCGCGAATGCGGGCGAGATCACGGGAGCGCTCGGGCTTTATCGGCTCCTCGAGCCATGCGACATCGAGACCGTCGAGACCCTTGGCAAGATCAATCGCGTCGTCGACTTCGTGGCCGCAATTCGCGTCCAGCATCACCTGGACATCCGGGCCGACAGCATCCCTTACGGCAGCCGTATGGGCGATGTCCTGCGCCACCGCGCGGCCGATCTTGAGCTTGACCGCACGGTATCCGCTCTCGACGAACTCGCGCGCACGTTGCGCCGACTCTTCTTCCTTCTCGAGAAACGGAATAGGGCTGACATAGAGCGGCACAGGCGCGATCTTGCCGCCGAGATGCACCGCCAGCGGCTGCCCCGCCGCCCGGGCCTTAAGGTCCCACAACGCGATGTCGATGCCACCGAGGGCCTCCATCGAGAACCCCCGAGTGTGCCCCATCGAAATGAAGTAATTGTAGAAATCCGCGAGACACTCGGACGGACTGTCCAGTTCACGCCCCACGAGCGCCGGAGCGATCAGATTGTTGATCAGCGCGGTCGTAGCCGGAGAGTAGGGAAGACCGAACGCTTCGCCGGTCCCCGTAACCCCGCCCTCCTCCTCGACAAGGATGATCGTGGAGAACTGACCGGAACGAGGTATGCGCCGAAAATGCGCCGCCGGTCGGAGCACGGAGTCCGGAACCTTGTCCGCCCCACCCCACATCTTGGCGAAGGAAACATAAAGCGGAATTGCGCGAACAGACTTGATCCGCATTCGAGGCGGCCTCCCATATCGTTTCGCAGTTTGTAAAAAATAAAAAATAAAAAATCAAACGGAAATTTGCAGCCGATGTCTGCATGCGCCAATCTCCCGGCACAGCAGGCGATCACCCGAGAATCTGATTCCTTGAATTCGTGAGACGGTCCAACCGCACCGGAAAGCATCATCATCCACATGGACCGACAGCGACCATGCGCTAACCTTCAGCCTGGACCACCTGATCGGAGCCCCCAAGACCGCCGAATTCTGAATGACGCCGAGCGGGCGCTACACGATCATCCAGATGGCGCCCGGTTCGAGCCTCTTCTGGATCAGTTCGGCCGTTGGCCTACAGATACCGATTCATTGTACCGCATCGGGCCGACTATTGCCTGCCTTGGGCCGAGCGGAAATCGAAAACCTCGTTTCACCGGAAGATCTTGTCCTTCCCGATGCGCAAAATCGAACTGGATAATTTCATCCAGGCGATCGACGATGCCAACAGGGAAGGTTTCTGCATGACGAAAGGACTGGTCGACGCCGACACCCGGTGCCTCGCGGCGCCGATATACGGTCACGAGGAAACCACAGGCAGTTCTGCATGCGCTGACTCGCTTCTCTCGAAGGCAAGTCCATTTGCATCGAAGAGATGTGCGGCAGAATACGGGAAAGTCAGACGGACCTCGTCACCCGCATGCAATTCGGATCGCTCGCGCGCCTTGATGACCAACTCGGTACCCATCGGAGAAACCGCCTCCACAAGCGTTTCGTCACCGAGTTCTTCGACAAGGGAAATTGTCGCGTTTCCTGTTTCTTTTTCCGCAGGCTCGAGAACCAGATCTTCCGGCCGGATACCCAGCGTCACACCTTCCCCCGCTCTCGCCCCCCGACTGTCTCCAACCGGGATGTGGCTCTCGCCGAATTCGTCGCTCGCCACGCGTAAACCTGTCGCATCCGCTGAGACCACTCGACAATCGACGAAGTTCATCTTCGGAGATCCCAGGAACCCCGCAACGAACAGATTGCGTGGCGCATGATAGAGCTCCAGCGGCGTTCCGACCTGCTGCACTTCGCCGGCATCCAGCACGACGATGCGGTCCGCGAGTGTCATCGCTTCCACCTGGTCATGGGTAACGTAGATCATCGTTGCTTCGAGTCGGGCATGCAGCCGGGCGATCTCTCGGCGCATGCTCACGCGCAAGGCCGCATCAAGGTTCGATAACGGTTCGTCGAACAGGAATACTTTTGGATTGCGGACGATCGCGCGCCCGATCGCAACGCGCTGCCGTTGGCCGCCCGAAAGTTGCCCAGGCTTTCGCTCAAGCAATTGCTCCATCTGGAGTATCTTCGCTGCGTCCCTGATGCGCCGGTCGATCTCGTCTTTTGGTCGTCTCGACAGTTTGAGGGCGAACGCCATGTTCTGGTAGACCGTCTTGTGCGGATAAAGCGCATAGGTCTGGAAGACCATGGCAATGCCGCGCTCCTTGGGAGACTCGTCGTTACAGATCTCGCCACCGATGCGAATATTGCCGTCGCTGACGTCGTCGAGACCGGCGATCATCCGCAACAGTGTCGATTTTCCGCAGCCCGAAGGCCCAACGAAAACTATGAATTCGCCATCGGCAACCTCGAGATCGACATTGCGAATAATGTCGATGGCGCCAATGGATTTCGAGATATTTTCCAGTTGAAGCGTGGCCATGAAATTCGTCTTTCCAGGCGGACCTACACTGTCCGCGTCACTTTCCTGAGATGGCGCGGATTGTCGGGATCATTTCCGAGCTTGCGCGACAGACGCTCGATGAAGACATAGAAGGAAACCGCCTGGCAGATCGGCGTTAAGAGCGGATGCGGAGCAGCGGCGCTTGAAAGATGGCCGGCATTCTCCCGATCGACATCGTCGACGAGCCAGACATCTGCGCCAGCGTCACGCATACTTTGGGCAGTTTCCAGGACACCTCCGCGGCTCTCGTCCGACGGCACGAAGAAGAGCCCGCGCAATCCCGTATCGGCGAGCGCGATCGGACCATGAAGGACTTCCGCGGAACTATATGCCTCCGCATGGAGACGACAGGTCTCCTTGAACTTCAGCGCCGCTTCCGCCGCGACCGCAAAGCCCATACCGCGACCCACGCAGAAAATCGGTCCGTGCGCCCGAAAAGCCTCGTCGCTCGCTATCCAGTCAGCTGCAACTGCGCGGTCGAGCGCGTCCGGCAAGGCCTGGAGCCCCGTTTCCAGGGCGCTGTCGCCTGTCCATTCCGCAACGATGCAAGCCATCGCGATCAACGACGCCACATAGCTCTTCGTCGCCGCCACCGAGACCTCCGGTCCCGCAAGCAGCGGAGCGGGCAGGTCGACCAGTTCCTCGAGCCGAGATCCGCCGGCATTGACCAGTGCGGCCGTCGTCGCCCCGCCCTGTGCGCCCGCGGTGACAAGCGACAGAAGATCGGGGCTAGCGCCGGACTGCGAGATCGCAATCAGCGCCGCGCCGTCCAGACGCAACCGGCTTCCATAAACCGAAGCCACTGAAGGGCCGAGCGACGCGACAGGCCGCCCGACATGCGTCTCCACCACATATTTCAGGTAGGCCGCGGCATGGTCCGAAGAACCGCGTGCAGCCGTCACGAGCACCGGCGGATCGAGGCGCCGAAAACGCGCCCCGATCTCGCGGTAGGCGTCCAGCCCGTCTGCCAATTGTCGGCGCGAGACCTCGGGAATCTCCCGGGTCTCGCGCGCCATCATCGTCTCAGCCATTCGGGTCTCCGAACCATGCCGCGCGCGAGCCGCCTGGATCAGGCATCCCCTTTCATCCGCGACTTGAAGAAGTCGAGATGCTTCTCCTGGGCGTCGATCATGCGGGCGCGATACTCGCCGTAGATCTGATCGGTGTCGTGCAGCGTCACACCTTCGATCGTCGGCGACGCGAATGTCGGCAATTCAATGCCCTTGTCGGCGAGTTTCTGGGCCGTCTGCGCGACCAGTTCATGCATCATCATCATCGCCAGCACGGTCGACGATCCCGCCACCGGACGCGACCAGCCGTCCACGGGCACGATGGCGTCCTCGATCGGCGCACAGGTGTCGATCACCACATCCGCGGCGTCGGCGAGACGCTGGCCGGAGGAGTGCGTCGCCGGCTTGTCCAGATTGGCTTTCGCGTTGATTGCGATGACGGTCATGCCGCGCTTCTTCGCATAGAGCGCCGTATCGATGCCGGAAGCATTGCGTCCGCTGTGGCCGAAGATCACGATGCTGTCGCCGGGATTAAGCGGCTGGTGATCGAGAAACTTCTCGGCGTAGTTTTCTGTGCGCTCCAGCCAGAGGAGCTCCCGCACGCCGCCGGCACCCAGCACATTGTGCCACATCAGGCGCGGATCGGTGAGCGGATTGAAGCCGACATAGCTGCCATAGCGCGGAAAAGTTTCCTGTGCCGGCAGAACCGAATGGCCGGAACCATAGAGGTGGATCAGACCCTTGCCCGCGAGGGTCTCGGCAAGAGCGGTCGATGCGGCCTCGAACGCCTGTGCGTTTTCCTTGGCTGCGCGTTCCGCCAGTTCGAGCAAACGGCTGATATAGAGTGTGGTCATTGTAATGGATGCCTTTCTTTTACAATTTCAAATGTGCAGTTTGGAACGGATCTCGTAACGGTCTCCCCGCATGGTCGAGACCGCGAACTCGAATGGACCCTTGCTGTCGGAGGTGATCCGGCGAACGATGAAGGCAGGGCTGCCGGTCTCGACATCGAGCAGCGCCGCGTCCTGCTCCGACACCGTACCCACGCGATAGATTTCGCGGGCCAGCTTCGGCTCGATCGCGAACCGGTCGCGAAGGATGTCGTAGAGCGAGAGAATGGGTTCTGCGATTTCCAGCAGCCCTTCAACGCGGCCGGACGGCAGGTAAGCCGTCTGGATGCCGATGGGCTGATTGTTGCCCGCCCGCAACCTGCGGAGCTTGACGACGGGCGAGCCTTCCGGGATTTCCAGCGCGGACGCGACCTCCGTATCGGCAGGCAATTCGATCATCTCCAGGATCATAGAGCCGACCACCAGTCCCCGATCGGACATCTCCTGCGTGAAGCTCGTCAGACCGCGAACACCGGCGATAACCGTCGAGCTGCGCACGAAGGTTCCGCGTCCGTGTTCACGTCGCAGCAGGCCCGATTCCTCAAGGTTGCTGAGCGCGTGCCGGATCGTGATGCGGCTGACACCCAGCATCTCGCTAAGTTTCCCCTCGTTGGGAAGTTGTGTGCCGTCCGGCCAGGTCCCGTCGGCGATAAGCGACCGCAGCGCCGATTCCGCCTGGTGCCAGAGCGGTTCCGGACGCTTCCGGTCCGGCCGAGCGATATTGCCGATTTTCATGAGGTCCCCCTGCCCGTCCAAAGTGCATGCTCACATGCCGCAAGCCCGGCGCCATACAGGCTCGCGCGCGGCCCAAAACGTCCTGTCACGATTTCGATTGCGCGCAGATGCGGCGGCAATTGACGCCTCAATGCAGGCAGGATCATCGGCGCAAGCACACCGATGCCCTCGGCGACGCCTCCGGAAACGATCACCGCCTCGCTGCCCAGGAGAGCGACCGCTCCGGCAAGCGTAGAGGCAAGGGCATTCGCCGGACCTGCCAGGATCGCCTTGGCGTCGGCTTGGCCGTCAGTCGCCGCGGCGATGAGATCGGCCCCCTTTTTCAATTGCGCGCGACCGGCAAGGGCATCGAGCGCCCGCCCCGAAGCCTGCCGCTCAAGCCAGCCATGCGAGTCGTCGCCGCCGTCGCGCATGTCGGCATTGGCCCATCCAAAGGATGTCGCGGCGCCGTTCGCCCCACGAAGGATGCGCCCGTCGGCAAGAACAGCCGAACCGATCCCTGTGCCGATGGCCAGGAGGATAGCATTGGAAACGGTTTGCGCCGCGCCATGTGCCGCCTCGGCCAGAAGCGCCAGCTGGGCATCGTTTCCGAGCGCCAGCCGGACATCCGGGAAGGCGGAGGCCAGATCGACCCCGTCGAGATAGGGAAGATTGGGTACCCAGACGCAGCGCGAACCGGTCGCGAGACCGGGCACTGCAATCCCGATGCGGGAAGCACTGTGTGCGGAGACGAGACCATGGATTCGGTCACGCAGAGCGCCGAGGCTCTCGGGGGCGGACCAGTGGCCGGCGGGCTGCGGCTCCGCCGCGGAACCCTCGGCAATCACGCCGGCGCGGAGATTTGTCCCTCCGAGATCGATGCACAGGGTCACGCTCATCCCTTGACCCCCGTGCTGACAATACTGTCGACGAAGAAGCGCTGGAGGAACACGAAGAGTACCAGCGGCGGCAAGACGGCCAGCGTCGCCCCCGCCATCACGAGACCGGTGTTCATCGCGCCTCTGTTGTAGCTCAGGAGACGGCCAAGGCTGAGCACGATCGGGTAGTCTTCCGTGTTGCCCTGCAACACGGTGAGCGGCCAGAGATATGTGTTCCAGTGATAGACGAACGCGAACAGTGCAAGGGCTGCAATAGCCGGGATCACGGCAGGCGCGACCACCGAGAAAACGATCCGCAACTCCGACGCGCCATCGACGCGCGCGGCATCGATGAGATCGTCCGGTACGCCGGCAATGAATTGCCGCATCAGGAAAATGCCGAACGCGTTTGCCAGATAGGGAACGATAACACCGAAAAGGTGGCCATCGAGACCCATATAGGTGACCATCCGGAACAGCGGGATCAGCACCACGATCGGGGGCAGGAACATCGTCGATATCAGGACGGCAAACAGCAAATCCCGGCCGCGGAAACGGTACTTCGCAAAGGCATAGCCCGCCATGAGACTGGTCACGAGGATACCGGCCGTCGTTACCGTGGCGATCACTGCGGAATTCCAGAATGATCGTGCTGCATCAATAACGTCGGCGACTTCGCGATAGGCCGTCAGTGACGGCGTGGACGGGATCCAGACAGGTGGAGTCTGCATGCTTTCGGCGGGCGTCTTCAGGCTCGACAGCAGCATCCAGACCAGCGGAAACGCGGCGATCACCGAAATGGCGACGATCGCGACAAAGAGAAGAGAATTGCCGGTGCGACGGCGAATTCTGCGCAGGCTGCGCCTTCCGGGCGACATCGCAGTCATGCCCTCTCCTCCTTCTGACGCGCGAGCGAGAAGATCAGCACGATCACGACGATCAACGAGAGCATCAGCATCACCGCCATGGCAGAACCAAGCCCGCCCTGCGCGCGCTCGATGCCCACGCGTCGGATATGGAAAGTCAGCACATTCGTCGAATTGGCGGGGCCGCCCTGGGTGATCAACGCAACTGGTTCGAAGACCTGGACCGCGTTAATCACGGCAATGACCGCCGAGAACAGCAAGGTCCGTCGCAAAAGCGGCAGGGTCACTCCGAAGAATTCCTGTACCGGGTTCGCTCCATCGATCCTGGCCGCCTCATGAAGCGACGACGGAATCTGCGTAAGACCCGCGATGGCGAGAACCGTGAAATAACCGACCTGCTGCCACACATTCAAAATGACGATGGAATAGAGGGCCGTATCTGGCGATGACAGCCATGACTGCGGCCCGATCCCGACCCAGAAAAGAATCTGGTTCAACGGCCCCTCGCTTGGCGAGTAGAGCTTCGACCAGACCAGAGCGACGGCGATCATCGGCACCATGTATGTGGAAAAAAGGATCGTACGCAGGAACTGTCCTCCTGCGACACGGCTCTGATAGACAAGAAGCCCGAAAATTACCGAAAGCGGCAGGATCGCGACGACTGAGAGAGCCGTGTAGATGGCCGTGTTCAGGAAAGCACGCTTGAAATCGCGCCCCACCGATATCGGACCGAGAATATCTTCGTAGTTACGCAGTCCGACAAAACGCGCCGCCTCGAACCCGGTCTGCGTCGACCACTGGTGAAACGACAACCAGATCGTCAGCACCATCGGCACGAAAATGAAGACGCCGATCAGCGCCACCGCGGGTGACACCATGATCCAGGCCGACTTTTTCCCAGCGCGCATCGATTTACAGACCCGAAAAACGCGGGCGCGCCGAAACGCGCCCGCCGGTGAGGTTATCGCCTCGACTTAGCGCTGCGCGCGTTCGAGGATGGACTCGGCGTCGGCCTGTGCGTTCTGCTGAGCCTCCTGCGCCGAAATCTGTCCATACTCCAGCTGTTCGATCACCTGCTGGAGCGCGTCGGAAAATTCCTGGCCACCAAGAACGACCGGGAACGCACGCGCATTCTCGAGTGACGAGACGTAGCCTTCAAGGAACGGGCGGCCCAGCGCTTCTTCGAACGCCGCGACATCGGAGGTCCTCGACGGCAGGATACCCATCGACTGCAGGATTCCAGCCATCGCGGAAGCGCCGTTCTCGCCGGAATCAGGTCCGTCCAGCCACTGTAGGAAGTCCCAGGCGGCTGCCTGTTCCGCGTCCTCGGCTCCGGCGTTGACCACAGTCATCCAGGAATAGGAAATCGAGCGCGCCGTATCGCCACTCGGTCCGACCGGAATCGGCGCGGTGCCGATATTGGCGAAATCGTCGCCCATGCCGGCCCGCAGCGCGCTTTCCCACCAGTTCGCCATGATGATCATACCCGTATTGCCGGACACGAAATTGTCGAGGAACGGACCGGTCGTGTTGGCATCCGACGTTCCCATCGCGGGGTCGGTGTACCCTTCCTTGATCATGGTCTCGTAGAGTTCGAACGTCTCGAGCGCCTTCTGGCTGTCGAGCTGCGGCTTGCCATCGGCGATCAGCGCTCCTCCATTGGAGGCAAGAAGAGATGCGAAGGGATGAACAACGCCCGCCGCCCAGGAATTGATCAGGCCAAAGCCCTGCTTACCGTCCGTGCTCAGCTTCGCGGCCGCATCCTGGAGTTCGGCCCAGGTTTTCGGCGGCGCGGAAATGCCCGCTTCCTCGAACATCGCCTTGTTGTAGTTCAGGGCGTAGACGTTGATTTCGTTGGGGATGCCGTAGACTTGGCCATCAACGGCCGCCGCGGCTGCAATGCCCTCGGGCCACTCGGACGTCACTTCGCCGGAAACTGCGTCCGGTGCAGGCGCGACAAGTCCGTCACGAACAAGTTCGGGAAGCCAAAGATCGTAGATGCTCGCGATGGTCGGTCCATCGCCCGAACCGCCGGAGCGAATCGTCGTCAGAAGATCCCCGAATGGCACCGCGCGGACGGAAATAGCAACACCGGGATTTTGCTCGCTATAGGCGCTTGCAGCCTCTTCGAGCAGCTTGACGGTGTCCGGAGCCCAGTGCGTCAAATAGGTGAGTTCTACGTCCTGCGCGGCGGCCGCAAAGGGCGTCAATACAGTGGCGGCGAAAGCTGCCATGCGGATCTTGGTCATTGCGTTCATGCCGGTTCTCCCTCGGAATGTGACGTGGATAGGTGGTGACAACCAATCCTGAAATAGGTTATAACCACATAACAACTCACCTGTAAATCATCTCGGAGAAAATTTGCCATGACAGTCATCGAGGGGCGGGTGCTCATGCCGAACGGCCTCCGTAACGCCAGGGTGTCGGTCGAGCAGGGACAGATCACCGGGATCGAGGAGCGCAGCGTGGCGGGAGACAACCTGATCCTGCCTGGCTTTATCGACCTGCATTGCCACGGCGGCGGAGGAGCCGATGTGATGGAGGCCGGCGACGCCCCAAGCCGTGTCGCACGCGCGCACGCGGCAAACGGCACCACATCTTTTCTGGCCACCACGATGACCGCACCGCTCGGCGACATCGAGGCAGCTTTAATTTCCGTCCACGATTGCGCAAACAACCTGCGGAATAACGAGGCCGCGATTCTCGGCGTCCATCTCGAAGGCCCCTTCATCGATCGCGAGAAGCTCGGCGCGCAGCCGGACTTCGCGATCGAGGGCGACACGGCGCTGATGGAGCGGCTGATGGCGCTTGCTGATATCCGCGTGGTGACCTGCGCGCCGGAAGCGGATCCGGACGGCGCGATGACAGGCTGGCTGCGCGATCGTGGCGTCCGCGTACAAATCGGGCATTCGTCCTGCGATTACGAAACTGCCGCGAAATGCTTCGAGGGCGGTCGCCACGGCGTTACCCATATGTTCAACGCGATGTCGCCGCTACATCATCGCGCACCGGGCATTGTCGGCGCCGCTCTCGCCCATGCGGACCATGCCGAGCTCATTCCCGATCTCCTGCACGTCCATCCGGGCGCCATTCGGGCGGCTCTCCGGGCCATCCCGAACGTCTATGCCGTCACCGATGCGACCCCGGCATCGGGTATGCCCGATGGCGATTACCGTCTGGGCACGCAGCATGTGCGCAAATGCGGCAATGGCGTCCGGCTCGAGGACGGAACGCTCGCCGGCTCCAGCCTCACGATGCACCAGGCATTCCGCAATCTTGTGAAAATCGGGCTTTCGCCGGAAGAGGCGTCGCGCAGGACATCAACCATTGCGGCGGAGTATCTGGGCCTTGGCGACCGAGGCCGTATCGTAACCGGTGCGGTTGCGGATCTCGTAGTTCTCGACGGATCTCTCGAGTTGAAGACAGTTATCTTGCGGGGAACGGAGTTCAGCGGATAGTAAATTGAGCTTAGCCGTTCAGAACAACCGGCTCACAAACCGGTTCGTCATCGAACATCCGCTCCAGGTCAAAACACTCGGCATACGTAGTTCCCGGTAGGGTCATTGAACCTTCTGAACCTCAATCTCATGCCGAAATTGCCTAAAACGCCCTTCTACGAAGTGCTCTTTTCCCAGAATTGCAGAGAGTTCCGGTAGGGCCGGAATGTTGACATCGTAGGGGTCACTGGTTCAATCCCAGTACCGCCCACCATTCCACCCCTTGATAAAATTGAGTTTTCCGCATTCAGCGGAGTGCCTTCAATGTTTGCCTGACACGCAGATAGGCAGGCGCTGAAAGCTCAAGCCCCAATTCCGCGAAATACGCATCAATCGCCTCCCGACCCAACGAGAGATAGTCGGGAGAGAATTGCGTATAAACTTCCGTGGGGCCCGGTCTCCGGTGACCCAGGAGCCCCTCAACCTCCCAAGGTGGTACAGCATCTTTCCGGAGCTCGAATGCCATCGTGTGAAGGAGGCTGCAGGGAGCAATTTCTTCGGAGAGGCCTTCGGCTCTTACGACAGTTTTTGAACCTCTTACCGATCCTCTTTATCGGCTTCCCATGCCAATTGACGAACCTCCGCAGTTCGCGGCTTTGCAGGAACGGCAGCAGGGTGCTTGTTATCGGAACAACCGGACGGAATTTGTTGGTCTGCTTTCGACCTTTGGGATTGAGGTTTATGGGCCTGTCCTCTGTCCGGGTTCAGCGCCTGACGGATTATATCGGCTCAATGATTGGAGGAGAGCCTCCAGCTCACCTCAGCCTCTCAAGAAGCGAGGATGAGCCGGAAATCCGCGACACAGAAACAGTCGCCCAGAAAGTCATGCAGGACATCTGTCGCGCCATCTACAAACATTGTTCGGCGAAAAGAAAAAAGGCGAACGCGCCGCTCCTGAGCATAGCAATAGTCCACCCCGCTACGCGAGACAAAAGCTAAGTGGCAGGTCACGACGATGCCCCGCCAGATTGCCGGCACTGCCGATAAATCCTTACGTGCCGAAACTCTCCGTCAAACGCCAAAGCAAAGGCGAATTTGGGACGTCTGAACGGCGTCGGGAGACAAGGAACTCATCCCTTCGATCTCGTGATCGACCAACCCCGCCAAATGGCTAACCGGCTCAATGCATGTGTAGCGGCTGTCCGGCGCGTGAATCACAAGATGGGAAAGCCCTCGCGCGCGGAGCTCCATGCTTGTTCCCCCGGCCCAACGGACAGCCACCCTGCGCCAGTTAGACAGGTAACGGGTCTTCATCTCCGCATCGACAGGCTGCGCATTGCGGCTTTGCCCGGTCGGCAAATAGTCCGCACCCATCGGCCAGAGCCTCGAAGCATCATCCGTCATATTCAGCGGACCCCTGAAATAGGGGTGCCAGCCGAGCCCGGCCGGCATCGGCACTGTGTCGCGGTTTTCGATCGAAAGGGTCAGCACGAATGAAGTCCCGGTCAGTTCGAACTGTTGCCAGGCGCGAAATGACCACGGCCAGACCGGCGAGGCGGTCCAGTCAAACCGCATTGTTGCGGCAGTCTCCGAACACGTCTCGATCTCCCAGGCGAACCGGCTGGTCATGCCATGGAGCGCATGCGGCGCGCTTTCCGGATGGACGGGCAGATGCGCGACTCGACCTCCAAACGCCAACCGCGCTTCGACTATGCGATTGTGGAACGGGATGAGCGGATAGGCGCCCGCCTTGGGCCAGAAGTCCGGATCGAAAGGCTCCGTACCCATCGGCACAAGTACGTCTCGCCCGTCATGGCGCAACAGCGCAACCCGTCCACCGAGGTCGGGCGCGAGTTCAACTTCGAGACCGCCATTGACCAGCCGAACACGCATCAGGCGATGCGATAGCGACGGATCGTTTCGGCGTCTGGCGCAGGAGCGAGGCCGTGTGCATCGGGAACGGTGATCTCACCGTCGACGGGAAGCGGCATGTCCGCATAGAGATAAGCGTCCGGCCAGACATAAAGGTGCTCGAACAGCACCGGTTCCGGCAAAGTGGCGCACACATGCAGCGTCGCGAAATATCCGGGCCCGAAGTAAGGCGAATGCGGCATGACCGACAGACCCGCCTCTTCCGCCATCCGCAGCACCTTCGTCATCTCCGAAAGACCGCCAACCTTGGTCACGCTCGGTTGCGGATACCGCACCAGCCCGGAAGCGATCATCTCGCGAAATTGCCAGGAGGTGCACAGATTCTCTCCGCCCGACAGGGCGACCCCCGCACGAGAAACCTCGGCAAGTGGCGTCATGTCCTCGGGTGGAAATGTCGGCTCCTCGAGCCATAATGTGTCACGCTCCGCCAGCCAGGCGGCCATGTCGCACGCTTCCTCCGCACTCCAGCTGCAATTCACATCGACCATCATCTCGGCGTCACCGCGGACCGCGTAACAGGCCTCGATGTCCGGGCGCGTGATCTCGTGCAATTTGATGTGACGATAGCCTTCTCGAACGGCGCGTTCGGTGAAACCGGCGGCGACTTGCGGATCGCCATAGCGCACGAGACTGGCGTAAGCCGGCACTTTCGCGCGCCACTGCGGCCCGATCAGCCGGTGCAGCGGCACCCGTTCCGCGCGGGCCTTGATGTCCCACAAAGCAAGATCGACCCCGGACAGGGCAAAGATCGTGATGCCATACCGCCCGAAAAGCGCCAGCCGACGCTGCAACATCCCGGAAATCTCGGCCGGGTCTTCAAACTCACAGCCGATCAGAAGCGGTACGACCGAACGGTCCAGCATGGCCTTGACCGCCGCACCGCAGAAATATCCAAACGCCTCGCCCCAACCTTCGATACCGTCTTCGGTAACGACGCGAACGAGTACTGTCTCCAACGTGTTCCACGTTCCGGGGGTCAGCCCCTCGCCCTTTCCGCCGTCGGTGAACGGGATCGACAGGAGCAGCGTTTCGACCTCGGCGATCTTCATTCGCCCGATCTCCATTTGTTGATATCGGCCGCGAAGTTTGCCGCTGCATATCCACCGCCAACGGCGAGCCCCGCAATACCGGACACAGGCACTGCGCCGCGAATGGAGGGGTCCGCGAGGTGATCATCGGGATGGTCCGCGCACTGGAAACCATGTCTGGCAAGACCCGAATTATCGAAGAAGGGAGCCTCGCAGGGCGCGGTTGCAAAAAGCGCCGCATGCCCCGGCGTGCGCCTTTCGAGAACCTTGCCGATCAGGCGCGCAAGATCCCGGAAACTGATCCACATATGCCGGCGGCGTTCGTCCGGCACCTCCGAGCCGCAATTACCGATCCTGAGACTGGTCGTACTGAGGCCGTGCGCGTCGCCATAATAGGCCATCACCGCCTCGCCAAAAATCTTGGAGACGCCGTACCATCCGTCAGGGCGCGGAGGCGCGGTCTCGGCCAGCGGCGTCGAACTGCGGGGCCAGAACCCCCAACCGTGGTTCGAGCTGGTGTAAATGACCTGCCCGACCCCATGACGCACTGCGGCGTCCATCATTGCGACCAGACCACGATAGTTGACGTCGAGCGTTTCCTCGAAGGTGATCGCCTCCCCGTGCGAGGCCGCAAGATGCAGGATCGCATCCACGCCTTCGACGGCGCGTTCGATCACGGCCGGGTCCGTGATGTCTCCAACGACGACCTCGTATCCTTCGCACTCCGGGGACGGCGCGCGCATCGAGAGCCTCAGCGTGTGGTCGCGGGCCAGCTCTTCGCGCAGGCCCGTGCCGACAATGCCTCTTGCTCCGGTCACCAAAATTTTCATGTCAGTTCCCCATCGCGGTGTTCGGCAGCCAGGTCACGATCCCCGGCACCAGCGCCATCAACAGGAAGGTGGCCAGCATCACCAGCAGGAACGGCGTGCTGCCGCGAATATACTCTTTGACCGAGCAATCGAGCATGCCGCAAACCGTGAACATCGAAACACCGATTGGCGGGGTGTTCGACCCCATCGTCACGATCGTCACCATGAGCACACCGAAATGGATCGGGTCGAAGCCCATATTGACAAGAATCGGTGTGAAGAGCGGTGTCAGGAGCAGGACATTCACGGTCGCCTCCATCACCGTGCCGGCGAGAACCAGAAAGCCGAGGATCAGCAGAAGCGTAAGCGTCGGATTCGTGGTCAGATGCGTGATCGCATCCGCCAGCTGCGCCGGCGCCTGTTCCAGAACGATGACGTAGCCAAGCACTGCCGCCACGATAATGATCAGCATGATCATGCCAATATCGGAGAGCGATTGCATGGTCGCATCCCAGAGCTTCGCCCAGGTGAGCTCGCGGTAAATGAGGGCACCGACAATGATCGAGTACAAGATCACGAAGGCGCCCGCCTCGGTCGCGGTCACCAGACCGAACCGAAACCCAATCAGAAGGAAAATCGGGAACATCAACGCCCAGAAGGCGCTAAGCGCCGCGCTGCCGACTTCACGCAGCGTCGGCACAGGCATGTCATCGGCCCCATAGCCATGCTTGCGCGCGGCAAAATAGGTATAGCCCATGAGCACACTCGTCAGGAGGATGCCCGGAATGATGCCGGCAAGAAGCAGCTTGCCGACCGAGACATTGGCGATAAAGCCGTAGACGATCAGGCCGATGGAGGGAGGGATCGTCGCCGTGATGATCGACGAATAACAGATCACACCGGCGGTAAAGCCTTTGGAGTACCCCCTGGCGATCATCGGCATGCCCAGCAAACGCGCCTGCATCGCCGCATCGGCGACGGCAGAGCCCGAAATACCGCCCATGAGGAGGCTGAGTACGATCGATATCTGCGCCAGTCCGCCAACCGACCAGCCGACAAGAACCCGGCTGAAACGCACAAGACGTCCGGCGATACCCGATGCAACCATGATGTTGCCGGCCATCACGAAGAAGGGAATGGCCATCAGCGGATAGGATTGTGTGGCGGCGACCATCTTCTGGACGGCGATGGAGCTGGGCAGATAGTCGCCTGTCAGAAAAGTTGGAGCGCTGGCCAGAAGCAGGGCGATTGCGACCGGAAGCCCCAGGATCACGGCCACGACAAACAGAGCGACGCCGAGAAGGAGCATTACAATTCTCCCTTTGCACGAGAACCGAGGCGCTCCGTCACGAGCCTCGCGATATTCTCGATGCAGGTCACGCCCATCATCGCAAAGGCGACGCTGATACTGGCCGCGACCCATGAAAACGGAATTCGGGTCAGCGGCAGAGGCCGCCGCCGCGACAGATGAACGAAGTCGAGCGAGACATAGACCACGCCCATGACCAGGCAGAAAACGAGGACATTCCGGAGGATGCCCATCCAGAATTTATTGCCTTCGGGGAGCCAGCCGCTCAACAGGTCCACCGAAAAATGGCTCGAGCGCCGGAAGGCGATGCTCGCCGACAGGGCGCATGTCCACGCGAAGAAGATCTGCGTGATCTCGATAACCCAAATATTCGGGGTGGCGAGGAACCGGGTCACGGTCGCCCAGAAGACAAGACCGATGACCGTGGCCAGGCAAACGGCCGCAGCGATGACTTCCGCAAAACGGAAGGCGTTATAGACGCGGTTCACATCGTCCTCCCCTCAAGAAGCCCCGCTCCCCGGCCACCCGGCCGGGAAGCGGGCATGATGTCACTGGTTCAATTCCGCCTGGACGGCGGCAAGAGCGTCAGACAGGCCAAGCCCCTCGATCTCCGCTTCCGCCGCGGCGCGGAATTCGGTCTTGTCGATGTCGGAGATCGTCATGCCCTTCTCTTCCATGAAGGCATAGTCCGAATCCATCTGGGCAATGGTCATGGCCGACATCTGCCGTCCGGCTTCCTTGGCTGCATCGGCGACGATTGCCTGATCCTCCGCGCTGAGCCGGCTCCACCAGACGTCGCCCACAACGATTCCGGTGATCAGCTGAATGTGCTCCGTTTTCGTCAGATACTTGGTCACCTCGTAGAAGCGCGAGCCTACCGCGCCGGCGGGCTGCGACTCCACGGCGTCGATCGCGCCCAGCTGCAGCGCCGAGTAGATCTCGGACCAGGCAAGCGGCGTCGGAACACCGCCGAGGGCCCGACCGGCGGCCACCCAGACCGGCGCACCCGGCGTGCGCAGACGGACACCTTCCATATCGGCCCTGGCATTGATCGGCTTGTTGGTCATCAGGTTACGCGGACCCTGATACCAGTTGAAAGCCAGCGTGACGAAACCACTGTCCTGTCGCAGTTGCTCGGCCCATTCGTCAAACGTTGCCGACGAGGTGAAACGATCAGCCTCATCGTAACTCGCGAAAACATAGGGCGCACCGATGATACCCAGTTCCGGCGTAAAGGCCGCGAGCAGGTTGGGATCGGTGAAGGCCGCCACGTCGGCACCGGCCAGCGCCTGGTCCATCAGTTCCTGCGTGTCACCGAGCTGACCGTTCGGATACACCTTGACCTCGATACGACCGTCCGTTTTTTCGGCCAGAATATCCTTGAAGATATTGAAGCCCTTGATGATCGGATCGCTCTCGGCCTGGACGGAACCGATCCGCAGCGTGACGTCGGCGGCCATGGCAGGCCCCGCCACCACAGAGACCGCGAGCGCGGTTGCAAGCACAAAATGTTTCATGTTTTCCTCCTCTTCTGGATGGTACGCCGTGGCTCAACCCCTTCGGCGATGAATTTTCCGCAATGCATGGGAGTTCTGGCCGTCATGAGAATGCAGCCAGGTCTTCCGGAAGCAGATCAAGCGGAACGTTTTGATATGCGACCGGCCTAAGGAAGCGACGGATCGACAGAGTGCCGACCGACGTCGCGCCGAAATTCGTTGAAGCGGGATAAGGGCCGCCATGGATCATCGAGTCGACGACCTCGACACCGGTCGGATAGCCGTTGACGAGCACGCGCCCTGCCTTTCGTTCCAGAACCGGTAGCAACCGGCCCGCCAGGGGCATGTCGCCGTCATCGATCTGGAGAGTCGCGGTCAACTGTCCGCTCAAACCATGCGCCAGGGGCAGCATTGCCTCCGGGCCCGCCACGCGAACCACGAGACCTATCGGACCGAATATCTCTTCAGCGAGCGTATCGTCCGCGCCGAATGCATCGCCGGAGATCTCGTAGAGGCTGGCCCCGGCGGCCCGTCCCTGAACGTTGTTCGCCACCACCTTGCGAATGACATCGGAGTCGTCGAAAGCCTTCTTGCCAGCGCAGAAGGCCGCAACGATTCCGTCCGTCAACATGGTTTGGGGCGAGACGGCGGCGAGCGCGTCGGCCGCAGCGGCCACGAAGACATCACCGGCATCGCCGGCGGGCACGAAGGCAATGCCCGGCTTGGTGCAAAACTGCCCGGCGCCCATGGTAAGCGACGCCGCCCAGCCCCGGCCCATCTCTTCCGCCCGCGCATCGAGCGCGGCCGGCAGCACGAAACCCGGATTGACCGATCCGAGTTCGCCGAAGAACGGAATGGGTTCGGCGCGCGAGGCGCAAAGGTCGAAAAGCGCACGACCACCCGCCAGCGAACCGGTGAAACCCACGGCCTTGACGAGCGGATGCAGCACAAGCGCCTCGCCGACGCTGCGGTCGTCTCCCTGGATCAGGCTGAAGACGCCGGGCGCAATCCCCTGCGACTTGATTGCTGCGAGAATGGCCTCGGCCACGATTTCGCCCGTCCCCGGATGCGCGGGATGCCCCTTGACCAGCACCGGGCAGCCCGCCGCCAGCGCGGCCGCCGTATCGCCGCCCGCCGTGGAGAAGGCGAGCGGAAAGTTCGAGGCGCCAAAAACCGCGACCGGTCCGACGGGACGCTGCATCATTCGGATTTCAGGCCGGGGGGCCGGCTGGCGATCGGGAAGCGCAGGATCGACCCGGCGGTCCAGATACGCGCCGTCCACGATGTGCCGGGCAAACAGCCTCAATTGACTTGTGGTGCGTCCGAATTCGGATTGCAGACGGACAAGGGGAAGACCGGTTTCCTGCGAGCCAATCCGCGTGATCGGCTCGATGCGCGCCTCGATCTCGTTGGCGATCGCTTGCAGGAACGCCGCACGGTCCTCGCGACGGCTGAAGCCATAAGACCAGAACGCCTCTTCCGCAGCCTGTGCGGCCCGATCAACCAGCCCGGCATTGCCGGCAAAGACCTGATGCGCCTTCCCGCTGGCCGGGTTCGACATGAACGTCCGGTCAGTGGCGACCCACTCTCCATTGATCAGGTTCCGGCCATGAGGCGCGTCAATCATTGTCATACCCCCGCGGACCGCGCCGCCCCGAAAGTCGGCACCGATCGCCACCTCTGCACGCCGTAGACTCTCCCGGACGGTCGAGCCGGGATGTTGCGCATGTCATGCATCCATCAGGCTCCCCCAGTCGACGAAGCGCATCTCAAGGACCTCGATATCGCCCCAAATGCCCTCGCGGCTGTAAACCTCGCGCTCCAGATAGGCGTCCAGCGCAGCCCGGTCAGGAAAGCGGCACAGGACGACAGACCCGGCCATTTCGCCATCGCTGTCCAGAATCGCGCCGCCATCGACAATCGTGCCCGCCAGCTTCTCGTCCTTCAGGCCGGCCATGTGCTCGGCCCGGGCGGCCATGCGTTGGGCCAGTCGGCCGGGCGCATCCCGACAGATCAGGGCGAAATCCATCACGCCCTCCCCTTCACGAGCGGGGGCCCAAGATGATAGCCGCGCTTCTCGTAGTCGAACTCATGGAGCTTGTTGACCGGTGCGCTCTTGTCCACCGGACTGGCGTAATAAGCCCGGATCTCCACGATGCGGGATATGTCGTCATTGAACACGTACCACTCGTCACCGCGCAGCACTTCACCGATCGCGGTCTTCCAATGGGTCCACTCGATCACCCCTTCACGCCCGTCGGCCGTGCACAACACCTTTTCGATGGTCCATTTGCTGCCCAGGGTTTCCACGCACCAGCCCCACCCCTCGGCAATCGCCTTCGCGCCTCGCCAGGGCGCGCCGGGCAAGCCGGGCGGGAAGTAGTGTACGGCATCCGGCGTGAAGCAATCGATCAACCCCTGGAGATCGGCCGCATTGCACATGTCGAAGTAATGGCGGATCAGCGCCTCCGCCTTGGCGGCCGCCGCGGTCACAGGTCGTTCCCCTCGGCCAGCCAGGCCTTGTATTCCTCGAGCGTTTCCGGACCCGCCGGATAGGTGCCGAAGAGCGAAGCGCCGGCATCGATCTTGGTGAAAATGAAACGCTCCCGCCGCTCCTGCTCGTAGCTGTCCTCGGCGATCTCCGCCGCCAGCGCGCGCGGGATCACGGTGACGCCATCGGCGTCTCCGACAACGATATCCCCCGGATAGACGGCAACACCGCCACAGCCGATCGCCTCCTGCATGGCGATTGCCCGGTGATAGGCAGGTCGCGTCGTCGCGGTATTCAGGCGGCAATAGGCGGGAAAGGGCATCGTGCCGATCTCGGCGCCATCGCGGAAAGCGCCATCCGTGACGGCCGCCGCAACGCCCTTGCGCATCATGCGGGTGATCAACATGTTGCCGGCCGACGCAGCCGAAGGATCGTTGCGGCTGTCGATCATCATGACCTGGCCCTCGCCGATTGCCTCGACCGCCTCCCATTGCAGGTTGTCCTCACCGCGAACCTTCAGGTCCTCGAGGCTCCAGTCCTTGTCTTCGCGGCTCGGAATGAACCGAAGCGTGAAAGCCTCACCCGCAAAGGCGCCCGCGTCGCGATTGAGCGGCGACAATCCTACCAGGAATTGCTGCCGAAAGCCGCGCTTGAAAAGCTGGGTGGTCAGGGTGCCCTGGCTGCATTTCTTGAGTTTTTCCAACGTATCCCTGGAAATGTCGATCGCCGGCTGCACCGCTTGCTCCTCCTGCTGCTATTGCGGCGAGCGGATCCTCAACATCGGCTCGCGTTTCGGAGAAACTCGTAACCGCGAGGTCAGTTGGAGGCAAACGGAGCGCAATCGCTTTGTATCATCATGTGATATGCATTAAGTTTTGGGTGCATTGATGCTCGGATAAATTAAGCACAATATCATAATGTAATACATTTAGCGGGAGGATAAGGTGAACGACAAGATCTTCCATCCGCCGGCAAGAACGCCTGCCGGAACCGGACTGCTCACCAAGGCAATCGATGTCCTGGAAATGATCGCCGGCCGGCCAGGCGATATCGAGAGCTCCGAACTGGCCGAACTGACAGGCATCCCGAAGCCGACGCTTTACCGCATCCTCGCGGCGCTCTCGGCGCGCGGACTGGTGCGTTCGGACGGCCACCGACATCGCTATTCACTCGGATACCAGATCGTCGAAATGGCGATGAATGTGTGGGCAAGCTCGGATCTGCCAATCCTCGCGGCGACGGAATTGCGCCGGCTGCGCGACCTTTCCGGCGAAACGGCCTATCTGGCCGTCATGCGCGAAGGCGGCGTTCTTTCAATCGCACGGTCGGAGGGCGCGCATACACAGCGCTCTGCGGCACAGCCTGGCGCGGTCAAGCCGTTGCATTGCACCAGCCAGGGCAAGTCGATTCTCGCCTATCTGCCGAACGATCAGCGGGCGCGTTTGCTACCCTCACCGCTCGAGCGAATGACCGAAAAAACCATCACGGACGCCACACTCCTCAAGCTTGAACTTGCCCGCATCCGTAATCGCGGCTTCGCCATCGACGACGAGGAAATCCTTATGGGAACCCGTTGCGTCGGCGCGCCGATCCTCGACAAGAATGGCGCTCCCGTCGCCGCGATCTCTGTCGCCGGACCGACCTTTCGCATGACGATGGAACGCGCCGAGTTTCTGGGCAAGGAGGTCGCCGCGGTCGCCCAGCAGGTCTCGGAGATATTCAACGCCCGCACGGCGCGGACAGATCTGGTCGATGGACATCAGGCCCTCACCTCCGCGCCCGCGTTTCACGGCATTTCTCCACAGTGGGACGCGATGGGCGGAAGACTGGTCTGGGCGGACCGTTTCGCTCCGGCGCTCTTCGAAACGCAAGGCGAAACGACCAGGGAACTGGCCGGCTTTGCAGACCCGATCCGGGCGGTCAGCGTTCATCCTCACTGGGGCACGGTGGTCTTTTTTCCCGACAGGATCGATTTCCTGGACCTGTCCCGCAGCCAAGCCGTTACGGGAACGAGAGTGACCACGAGTGCCACGGTCGGAAAAACCCTCTGGGCCGGACTGTCATCGCCGGCGCGGCATTCCGCGCTTGCGCGGATCGAGGCGAGTGGCCAGTTCGGCGATCATGTCGAGGTTCCCGGTCCCATCGCGGGGGTTGCCGTGTTGAACGACGAAGAAATATATCTCTGCCTGGAAGACACCGGTACGATCTACCACTTACACCTGCCGACGCGACGCCTTCGGCGCTTTGCCGAGATCCCCCGCGCCGCCGGCCAGCCCGTGGACCTCTCCGTCGATGGCATGGGGCGACTGTGGCTCGCCTTGAAAGACGGCTGGAACGTGGTGCAACTGGACGAGGTCGGCGAGATCGAGGCCTCGCTGCCCCTGCCCGTTAGGCATCCGACGGGCATCGCTTGCGGAGGAGAGGACAACCGCACGCTGTTCGTCACCTCGTCGCGCTACGAACTCACACAGGACGACCTGACCACCGCTCCGCTTTCCGGGCACCTCCTGCAGGTGCACGTCCGCTAGGTAGCCAGAGGACGGGCCGGTAACCAGAGCGCCCGCTCCGAAAGCCATATGGCTTCTGCTGGATCGCACCTAGCCTGATAGAGGCGTTGGACTGCGATCAGGCTCTGTAGTCCAAGCTTGCGCTTGAGCAATCAGGCGGCGACACGGCAGGAACCGCGGATCGAACAGATCTTCGCAACGAGTTAGCGTGACGCGAAGAAATTGAGGCACAGATCGACTCATCAACGGCACTTTATTTATATCAGATATGCTGATATCCAACATTTTCCATCAATCACACGGACCAGACATGAGCGGCAACGTCCTTGTAGTCGATCCATCGGAGCGGCCCGACCTCATACGGGGACTCGCCAGCGAGGTTCGCATTTCCATTCTCAAGCTCCTTCGGGACGGCGAGGAGAAGAACGTCAACCAGATCGCCGAACGGCTGGGGCTTCCGCAATCGACGGTTTCCTCCAACCTCCAGGTGCTGGAGGACGTAGGCCTCGTGACGACGGAGAGCAGAAAGGCGCGCAAGGGCAGCCAGAAGGTTTGCCGGACGGCCTTTTCGGAGATCCTGGTGGGCTTTCACGACGACCTCAAGGAGGCGGGAGATGGCTCGATCGAAGTCTCCATGCCGCTTGGCCTCTATACGACCTGCGAGGTGACGGCGCCGTGCGGCCTGTGCTCGGCGGAGGGCGTCATCGGACTGCTCGACGTGCCCAACACCTTCCTCGAGCCGGATCGCATGAAGGCCGGTTTGCTGTGGTTCACCAGGGGATATGTCGAGTACCAGTTCCCGAACAATACCAAGCTCAACCGCACGAAGCCGACAGCGCTGGAATTCTCCATGGAGCTGAGTTCGGAGGTGCCGGGCACGGCGGCCGATTGGCCGTCGGACATATTCCTGCAGGTCAACGGCGTCGAAATCGGGACGTGGACATCACCGGGCGACTTCGGAGACAAGCGCGGCGTTCATACGCCCAGTTGGTGGAAGCTCGCGGGATCGCAGTATGGGAAGCTGAAGAACTGGCGGATCAACGGCAGCGGCAGCTTCATCGACGGCGTTCAGATTTCCGACGTGACGCTCGACGATCTGCAGATCGACCACCACCGATCCATACGCATGCGGATCGGCGTGAAGGAAGACGCCGAACATCCCGGAGGGATGAACATTTTCGGCAAGGGCTTCGGCAATTACGACCAGGATATCGTGCTGCGCATCACCACCTGAGGGGGTGAACCCCTCGAAATTGGGCTTGACTAAGCTCCGCTCCTCACGCTTACTCTAACGCAATAGCCGGTACAAACCGGATTTTGTGTTTTAAATATGGGAGGAGCGGCGTGGAGGCACACGTCACGGCGCATGCGCGCTATGTGATCGCGGATATCGACAACCGCCTCTATGGATCGTTCCTCGAACATCTGGGGCGCGCGGTCTACACCGGTATCTACGAACCCGATCACCCGACAGCCGACGAAAACGGCATGCGCCGCGACGTCATCGACCTCGTTCGTGAACTGGACACGCCCATCTGCCGCTATCCGGGCGGCAATTTCGTCTCGGCTTACAACTGGGAAGACGGCATCGGGCCGAAGGACGAACGCCCGACCCGGCTGGACCTGGCGTGGCATACCTCGGAATCGAACCAGGTCGGCATTCACGAATTCGCCGAATGGGCGAAAGCCGCCAACACCGAGATGATGCTGGCCGTCAATCTCGGTTCGCGCGGGCTCGATGACGCCCGCAACTTCGTGGAATATGTCAACCATCCCGGCGGCAGTTACTGGTCCGACCTTCGAAAGAAGAACGGTCGGGCAGACCCGTGGGATGTCAGGCTCTGGTGCCTCGGCAACGAGATGGACGGCCCCTGGCAGGTCGGACACAAGAGCGCCGCGGAATACGGCCATCTCGCCAACGAGACGGCCAAAGCGCTGCGTGCATTCGACGACAAGCTGGACCTGATTGTCTGCGGCTCGTCGCATTCGGACATGGCCACCTATCCGCAGTGGGAAGCGACGGTGCTGGAAAGCACCTACGATCAGGTCGATTTCATTTCGCTGCACATGTATTTCGAGAACTACGAGAAAAACACGGCGGAGTATCTCGCCCTGCCGGAGAAACTCGACCGCTATATCGGCACGGTCGGCGGCGTGATCGATTACGTCAAGGCGAAGCGGCGCGCGAAGCACGACGTCAAGATTTCCTTCGACGAATGGAATGTCTGGTACCACGAGCGCAAGAACGACGCGAAACGCATGAAGGAATGGGGATGGCCCCATGCCCCGGCGCTTCTGGAGGACATCTACAATTTTGAGGACGTGCTGCAGGTCGGCTGCATCCTCAACACCTTCATCCGGCGCTCGGACCTGGTCCGCATCGCGTGTATCGCCCAACTCGTGAACGTCATCGCGCCGATCATGACCTCGCCCGGCGGCGGCGCGTGGAAGCAGACGATTTACCATCCCTTCCATTTCGCCTCGCGCTTCGGGCGCGGCACCGCGCTTCAGCTCGATGTGGACTGCCCGTCCTACGACGCCGACATAGCAAGCGGCGTCAGCTATCTGGATATCGCCGGCGTCCATGACAGCGATGCCGGAACGCTGACCTTCTTCGCCGTCAACCGAAACGGCGCGGAGCCGATGGATATCGAGATTTCCGTCGAAGGTTTCGGGGAGGCGAAATCTATCGAGCACACGCTGATCAAGCATGACGATCTCGAAGCAACCAATACCGAGGCGAACCCTGAAAACGTGAAGCCCGAGACGAAGGGAGGAGCTTCGATCTCCGGCGGCAAGGTCGCGGTCACCGTACCGCAGCATTCCTACTCAATGATCAGGGTGCAGCTCTAGGAAAGACTTTACCGCGGCTGGGAGGCCGCACACCCAGGGAGGAAGAAGCAGATGTTCAACTACAGTAGCTTTGCAAAAACTGCGCTGGTCGCCACGGCGTTGATGACCACATCCGTGCAGGCGCAGGAAACCGTTGTCTGGTGGGATTTTCTCGGCGGCGGCGACGGCGTGCGCATGAAACAGATGATCTCGGATTTCAATGCCGCGCATGAAGGCGAGATCACCATCGACGCGACCACGCTGGAATGGGGCGTTCCGTTCTACTCGAAGGTCCAGACTTCGGCTGCCGTGGGAGAGGCGCCGGACATCATGACCTACCATGCCAGCCGCATTCCGCTGGCCGTCGACCAGGGTATCCTGCAGGAAATCACCGCCGACGACTGGGCCACGATGGGCCTGTCCGAGGACGACTATGCCGATGCGACCTGGAATGCCGTGACGATCGACGGCAAGCAATACGCCGTGCCGCTCGATACCCACCCCATCGTTCTCTACTACAACAAGGACGTGCTCGCCGAGGCAGGCCTTCTCAACGACGACGGAACGCCAAAGGGCATCGATAGCCGCGAGGGCTTCACCGCGACATTGCAGGCGCTCAAGGATGCCGGTTCCGTCAAGTTCCCGCTTGGCAGCGTGACAGCCGACGGCAACTTCATGTTCCGCACCATCTATTCCCTGATGGGCCAGCAGGACGGCGAACTGATGACCGACGGCGAGTTCCTTGCCGGCGACAACAAGGAAAAGCTGCAGAACGCCTTGGGCGTGTTGGCCGAATGGACCAATGAGGGCCTGCAATCCACCTACACCGACTATCCCGCCACCGTGGCGCTGTTCACCAGCGGCGAAGCTGCGATGATGATCAACGGCGTCTGGGAAGTTCCGACGATGACCGACCTGCACGAGCAGGGCAAGTTGTTCGAATGGGGAGCTGTGGAACTGCCGGTGATCTTCGACCATGCGTCGACCTATGCCGATAGCCACGCCTTCGCCATTCCGGCCAACAAGGGCAAGGAGATGACGCCCGAGAAACGGGCGGCGGTTCTGGAAGTAATGAGCTGGATCTCGAAGAATTCGCTGTTCTGGGCAACCGCCGGACACATCCCGGCCTACGGCCCGGTCACGGCGTCCGACGAGTACAAGGCGATGGAACCGAACGCCACCTACTCCAGCCTGACCGAGAACATGATATTCGACCCGAAGACGCCGCTTGCCGGGGTCGCCGGCCCGATCTTCGACGTCATGTCGACCTATTTTGTGCCGACGCTCAACGGCGAAATGGAACCGTCCGAGGCGGTCGAGGAAATCCAGTATGAACTGAACGACATGCAGTAGGTTACTCCCGGCCGGGGCGGCCTTTGTGTCGCCCCGGATTTCCATTTAGCGGCGCAGGGGAAGGAAATTGATCCGTAATCCCGGAAAAGAAGCGCTGGTCGCCTATTTGCTGATCGCACCGTTCGTCGCGGTCTACGCACTGATCTTCATCTATCCGACCGTGCAGATGTTCCTGCTTTCGTTCACCGACGCCGGGCTGATCGGCGGCGGGGACTTTGTGGGGCTGGACAATTACGAACGGCTGCCGCGCGATCGACGCTTCGACACCGCGTTCTGGAACACCGCCTATTTCGTCCTGCTCACCGTGATCCCGGGTACAGTGGTGGCGCTCGGCATTTCGCTGGGTGTGACGCGGCTGTCGGGGCGGCTGCAGGCGCTGGTCCTGGCGCTTTTCTTCCTGCCCTACATCCTGCCCGTATCCGTGGTCTATCGCCTGTGGGACTGGACGCTGAATTTCCAGTTCGGCATTGCGATGCATCTCTTCGACTTCTTCGGCATGGACCGGGTGCCGATCTTCAAGGTGACAGCCTGGTTCATGCCGGCGGTCGCCTTTGTCACGGTCTGGTGGACCTGCGGTTTTTCCGTATTGCTGTTCCTCGCCGGACTGCGCGCCATCCCGCGCGAAATCTACGAGGCCGCGTCGCTGGACAACGCCACGCGCTGGACCACGTTCCGGAAGGTGACATGGCCGCTGCTTTGGCCGGTCACGTCGCTGGTGCTGACGATCCAGTTGATCGTGCAGCTCAAGATCTTCGACCAGGTCTACCTGTTCTCGACCGGCGGCAGGCCGAACGACAACCTCGTCATGGTCTACTATATTTTCCAGCGCGCGTTTCAGTCCGACCAGGGCGGCCGCGCCGCTGCCGTGGCGGTTGTGCTTTTCATCATGGTCATCATCGTGTCGGTGCTGAACTTCCAGCTGATGCGGCTAAGCGGGGGCCGCAACCGATGAACGCCGCCAACGCCCGCCGTTTCAACGCCGCCGGCGCGGCGATCACCGCGATTACCGTGATCTGCGCCATGATCTGGGCGTTTCCGATCTACTGGGGCATCGTCAGCTCACTGAAGCCCGACGACGAGGTCGTACGGTCCTACATCGAACTCTGGCCCGACACACTCACTTTCGAGCACTACATATTCGCCCTGACGCAAACGCAAATCGGTTACTGGTACGTGAACTCGATCGCCACCGCGATCGGCGTCACGGTTCTCACCGTCGGCACATCGGTCTTCGCGGGCTACGCGATCTCGCAGCTGCGCTTCCCGCTCAGGCGTCCGCTGTGGTGGCTGATCCTCGCCAGCTTCATGGTGCCGACCCAAGTGCTGATCATCAACCACTTCGTGCTGATGGCCAATATGGGCCTTCTGAACACCTGGGCCGGTATCATCCTGCCGCAGCTCATCCATCCGGTCGTGATCATCGTCTACAAGCAATTCTTCGACCAGGTTCCGCATGATTTCCGCGAAGCGGCTATCATGGACAACGCGTCGGAATGGCGGATCCTTTTCAAGGTCTACATCCCCATGAATTGGGGTGTCACGACGGCCCTGTCGATCGTCACCTTCATCTGGGCATGGAATGCATTCCTGTGGCCGTTCCTCGCGGTCACCAAGACCGACATGATGACGATCACGGTCGGTATTACGCAGACGAATGACAGCTTTGGCGTCTACTATGCGAGCGAACTGGCCGCCGCGGTGCTGGCGGGCTTGCCGGTCGCACTGGCCTATCTTCTGTTCCAACGCAGGGTGACCGAAGCGATCACGCTATCGGCCGGCATCAAGGGCTAGAGGTCTTTAATCCAGATCCTGAGCGGCCCGAGTTCCTGAAATCCGTATCGCATCATTGCCGTGAGTTCATCGCCGCTGGAATAGCTGACGACCGGCAGTCCGTCCCCGAAATCGGAGGACAAAGCGGCCGCGGTGGCAATTACCTCCGAGTCCGGACGGCCAAACAGGTTTGAGAGGCCAACGCAGTCCGAAGACCGGTTGGCGATGAACCCGGCCAAGAAGCCCACGCCGTCCGCGCGCCCGAATATGGCGATCCGCGGGTCATTCAGGATGTCGGGCACGAAGATACGCCGGTCTGCGGGTGATCCGCCGCGGTTCCACGCAGTCTCCCAGTGCTCGAGGGCGGGCGACGTTTCGATCCGCATCCATCCTTCGTCTGCGTGTGAAATCGCATCGCCATCCGCCCGGACCCAGGATGCGTCGAACAGGACACGGAAGCCGAGCGGGGCCAGATCGAGCCGGTTGTTGCCGTCCTTGACAGAGAAAGGGTCCGGATTCCGCGTCAGGCGCGTCCGGATGGCGTCCAATGCGTCGCTCGTATCCGCTCGCGGCAGGAGACTTAGGTCCGAATAGTATGGAGGCGGCGGGTCCATTGCGACGAACGCGCGTTCTTCGCGCCAATAGCGTAAACCGTTGGCGTTAAAGACAATTTCGTAGAGATCGGCGTTGTTCTCCCACGCCAGGGCGATGCGCGGATCGCCGCGCTCACCCATGGGCGTGGTAGGCTTGGCCCGACTGATCGAACAGGTGCACGGCTGACGGATCAAAGGTCAGATCGATGTCGTCGCCCGGAGCCACTTCGGACTTGCCGCTGTCCTGCGCGATGAGTTCGCTGCCGTCCCGCAAGGCGCAATGGATCAGCGTCCGTTCGCCGAGCCGTTCAACGACCCCGGCAGTGGCGCGGGTGGTGGCTGGATCGCCGCCGGCACCTGCCACGCGTATGCCTTCAGGACGGATGCCGAGTTCGTAAGCGCCAGAGCCGGGATGGTCGACATGAAGCGGCACTTCCGTCCCGTCGGGAAGCCGTGCCACGGTGTTGTCGCTCGCCGCCACGTCAGCTTTCAGGAAATTCATCCCCGGGCTGCCGACGAAGCCGGCCACGAATCGCGAAGCCGGTCGCAGATAGACCTCCATCGGCGTCCCGATCTGCTCGATCCGCCTGTTGTTCAGGACGACGATACGGTCGGCGAGCGTCATGGCCTCGGTCTGGTCATGGGTGACGTAGATCATCGTCGCCTTCATGCGCTGATGAAGTTCCGCCAGTTCGACCCGGGTGCGCACGCGCAAGGCCGCATCGAGGTTGGACAGCGGTTCGTCGAAAAGAAAAGCCTTCGGCTCCTTCACGATGGCACGGCCGATCGCAACGCGCTGGCGCTGCCCGCCCGAAAGCTGCGACGGCCGCCGTTCGAGCAGTTCCTCCATCTCGAGGATACGCGCCGCGTCCTTGACCCGACGCTCAATTTCGCTGCTGGACATCCCGATATTGTGGAGCCCGAACGCCATGTTATCGCGGACCGTCATGTGCGGGTAGAGCGCGTAGTTCTGGAACACCATGGCGACGCCACGCTGGCCCGGCGCGAGTTGCTCGCATCTGTTCCCGCCGATGGTCAGCGTGCCGCTGTCGATTGTCTCGAGGCCCGCGATCATTCTCAAAAGCGTGGACTTCCCCGACCCCGAAGGACCGAGAAAAACGACAAGCTCCTCCGAATGAACCACCAGCGACAGGTCGTCGATGACCTTCACGCTGCCGAAACTCTTCGACACATTCGCCAATTCGATATTCGCCATGAACTCCTCCCGAGCGATCATGAAACCACTTTTTCGGGTACACATCCAGAGTCAAGGTATTTAACTGTTCGCACTACACCGCTTTCCGGCTCGGCGACCAACGGGTCATCGGTCACGGGCGTCACGCATCGGCGAGACGACCTGCTTGTGGCGTTTCAATGCGAGACAGCCTCGGGGGCATACCGCCGCTTGCCAAAGTGCAATTCGGTTCGCCATTGCGAACCCGATTCACTCGATGACAAGTAGCTCTGCGATTGTTTCGACAGGCCGGATTCCTTCATGGAAGCCTCCTCCGGGCGGCCTAAGTGATGATCCGGCAGGCCCGGATCAGTTTCAGCAGCCTGGGTATGCTCGGCAAGGTGTTGAAGGCATAGAAGGTCTGGCTCTCGACACCGCCGTAACTCGCCTTGTGTTTCGCGAGGTTTCGCACGGGGTAGACGAAGCGGTTTGTGAGAGAATTGCGGTACATGAACCTGAAGGCGCGCCTTGCCAACCGGTTCCTTTGAAAGACCTTGTCTTCGATGTGGTGAAACGGCGAGAGACCGAGGTTCAGCGTTGCGACGCCCTCGGACTGAAACGTCTCGATCGCGGTGCGAACCATGAAATAGGAAGCAAGCGAATCCGTCGTCGGCAACCAGCGCCGTGTCGTCGAGAGATAGCCTTTTATCCGTCCTTTCTCAAAAACCGGATCGAAGAAGGCGAATCCTTCCGGCTCGCCATCGCGGTTGAGAAGGAAGAACTTTCTGACGCCCGGTTCGTCGGCTAGCACTACGGGGCGAACGAGAAAGTGCAACTCCCGGCGCTTTGTCACTTTCGTGCGTCGCCAGCGATCCGAGATTGCCCGCACGTCAGCGGGATCGAGGTCGCTCAACGACATGTCCCGCACCTGGTATCCGCCGGCGGAAAACCGGTTTGAAGCAGTCCGGAAACTGCGCCGTTTCGGACCATCGAAGGAATAGGTGTCGAGATCGATGATATTCTCGCATCCAAACTGGTTCACCCAGAAGGACCGCCGCGAAAGGATTTCCGCCGTATTCAGGGATGCCTGGCAAAAGACGGCATCCGGGTGCGCGGCGATAAAGGCGTCTATCAGTTCCTCATGTCGGGCGCGGTCGGCAATCGGATCAGCAAGTACGAACGCCGTATTTCCGACCTTGCAGTAAGACAGGAAACCCCGCTCGTCTCCGAAATGCGAAAGCTCCGGCTGGAATGCGACCGAATAGGCGAGAGCGAATCCGCCATGCTGTTCAAGCAACCTGTAGCGAATGTCCTCCGGGATAGTCTCCATCGCGCGGCGAGCTCAGGATCGTTCGCAATGCGGAGCGAAAGCGCGGGGAACCCGTGCCGGAAGCAACCAGTGCATTTCCCGGCAACAAGACGACCGCAATCTCTTCACGACCATACAGATCATCAAAGCCCGCCCGACAGCGTCACCAAAAATACTGCTGGCGCCTCGTAATTCTGGAAACTCAGATCGGTAAACATCGAGGGATAACCTGCCGTTTCAAACAGAATGCAACCAACACGACATAAATCGTGCACGATTATGACCGATCTCGAGCGGGTTGGCGACACCGGTTTGGCAGAGGCTTCTCAGCGCGTTCGAAGACCGGATTCGGCAGGGGCAACCCACCGTTTGCCCCCATGTCGCGATCAGGGATCGGATCGCGCCGGCCCTGTCCACAGGTCTTGGGGTTGATCGCCAACCCTGCGATGCGTAAGGCATGAGGCTCTCAGCAGGGAAAGCGCGTTCGCAATCAACATGAAGACAATCACCGTCGACGAAATCCCCGGCGCAGTCGGAACCGAGATTGGCCGGTCCGAATGGCGCGCCGTCACCCAGGACATGATCGACCGTTTCGCGGACGCGACGAATGACCACCAGTGGATCCATCAGGATCCCGAGCGCGCAGCGAAGGAAACGCCCTATGGCGGCACCATCGCGCATGGCTTCCTGACATTGTCCATGCTGTCGACCCTGGCCTTCGAGGCCCTGCCGACCCTCGTGGGATCGGTGATGGGCATCAATTACGGTTTCGAGAAGGTCCGTTTCATGGCGCCCGTGCGCACGGGATCGCGCATCCGTGCCATTTTCATTCTGACGAAAGCCGACATTCGCCCGTCGGGCCGTGTTCTCAACACGTATGACGTCAAGATCGAGATCGAGAACAGCGTCAAGCCTGCCCTGACCGCGACATGGATCACCATGTCCATTCTGGAACGCGACTGACACGGCAGGTACGGCCGGTCGTCAGCCCTGCTGATATGCGCGAAGCGCTTTCGCGACCTCGCCGATCGCCGCGAGCGGCATTTGCCCGAAGATGAACCCGCGTCCCGGCCGCCGCGCCGTCAGCGTCGCCTCGGTCTGATCCCAGAACCGGACGACCGTGCCATCGAGGGAATTCTCGTATGGCTCATCGATCGGCGATCTGAAATCGTACCGGCCGAGATAGTCCGTCCGCGTGAGCCGGTCGAAAACCCGGCCGACCGCACCGCGGTCATCGGTCAGAATACCGGTTGTCGGCGCATCCAGAAACGCATCGAGATCGCGCAGAACCGGTCCAAGCGCGCGGGGATCGCCCTTTGCATAGGGCCACTTGATGACACGCGTCCGTCGCGATGTCCTGCCGCGCGTATGCACGACGGTGATGCGCATGAACTCGCACCCGCTCCAGGATTCGAGACCGGCGAGCACGGTGCAATCTGTGTGGCCGACTTTGCCCGCATGAACCTCGCCAAAATCCGCGACGGGCCGTACGCCCGCTTCCTTCGCCATTCTGGCGGCTATCGTGTCCAGCATGTCTCATCCCGGTGTGTCAGCCCCGCAGCGAGTCGAACACAATCGGCTTAAGACGGAGTTGACCGTACGGAAATCGCGATGACGGTGCCTAGAGTCCGCGCGCGGCGTCTCGCAGAAACTCGAAGGCATAATCGGAAAACGACCGCCAGCACTCGACCCGGAACGCATCCTCCGCCGTACGGAAAAGGACGACCTCGATCTTGCCCATCACCGTGCGCGAACATGCGCCGACGGGAAACGCCTCGAGAGACAAGTCTTGCGGGCAGCCGGCATTGAGCACATCGGCCACCTGCGTTCCGGTCACGAGGATCGCGGTATTGCGGTGCGACACGTCCACCGCCGAATGAAGCGCGGTCGCGCGGGCGAGATCGGCCATCGGATCCCGGTCGCCTTCCTCGATCACCAGCCATTCGTCCGGCCCCAGCCAGAGCACGGATCGCGCCCCGGCGACCGCGGATTGCTTGGGCCGGGTCGGCAAGTCGATCCCGAGACCCTTGGACACGGCAGCAATCGACTCCTGCGGCGCGCGCAACGAAACGCGCATCGCCGGTTCCGCCGGCGTGATGGAGACGGACGCACCGCCGGCAGCCCGTCCTGCCAACGGCAATTCACGCGCGATCTGGGCCTCAGCCATGGAGCCGGCCTCCCTCTTCGTCAAAAAACACGGTGCCGCAAACTTCGACTTCGATGACACCGTCCGGCATCGGCACGTAAAGCGTTTCGCCCATGCGATTATGGCCATTCTCGACCAGAGCCATCGCGATCGGAGCGCCGCAATTCTCGGACCAGTAGGACGATGAAACCCAGCCGATCATCTTCATCGGGATCGCCTGTTTCGGATTGTCGACGATCTGCGCGCCTTCCTCCAGCACGGACTTGCCATCCTTAACCTTGAGTCCGACCAGTTGGCGACGGCCTTCCGCGACAAGGTCCGGACGCTTCAGCCCGCGAACGCCGACGAAATCGGTCTTCTTCTTGCCGATGGCCCAGGAAAGGCCGGCATCATGCGGCGTCACGGTGCCGTCGGTGTCCTGGCCGACGATGATGTAGCCCTTTTCGGCACGCAGCACATGCATGGTTTCAGTGCCGTACAGGCACATGCCCATCGGCGCGCCGCGTTCGTAAATCGCATCCCAGACCATGCGTCCGTAATCGGCCGGTACGTTGATCTCGTAGCCGGCCTCGCCGGTAAACGACATGCGAAAAACCCGCGCGGGCACGCCGCAGACGGTTCCCTCGGCAACGCTCATATGCGGGAAGGCCTCGTTCGAGAGGTCGATCCCTTCCACGAAAGGTTCCACGATTTCGCGCGCCTTCGGCCCCTGCACGGCGATCACGGCCCACTGCTCGGAGGTCGAGGTCAGCCAGACCTTCAGGTCGGGGAATTCCGTCTGGAGATAGTCTTCCATGTGATGGAGCACGCGCGGTGCGCCGCCCGTCGTGGTGGTGACGTGGAAACGGTCTTCCGCGAGGCGCCCGACGACGCCGTCGTCATAGATGAAGCCGTCCTCGCGACACATGATGCCGTAGCGCAAGCGCCCGACGCCGAGCTTGAGGAAGGGGTTCGTGTAGAGAATGTTCAGGAACTTGGCAGCGTCGGGTCCCACGACCTCGATCTTGCCTAGCGTCGACGCGTCGAACATGCCGGCGACTTCGCGCACCGTCCGGCATTCGCGGTTGACCGCGGCGTGCATGTCCTCGCCGGCGCGCGGATAGTACCAGGCGCGTTTCCACTGGCCGACATCCTCGAACACGGCGCCCGCCGCTGCTTCCGCCGCGTGCATCGGCGTTCGCCGCATCGGATCGAAGATCTTGCCGCGCGCATGATTGACGATCGCGCCGAAGGTGGTCGGCGTGTAGGGCGGACGGAAGGTGGTCAGGCCGACTTTCGGGATCGGCTTGTCGAGCGCTTCCGCGGCGATGGCGAGCCCGTGAAGGTTCGACAGCTTGCCCTGATCGGTCGCCATGCCGTTGGTGGTAAACCGCTTGACGTGCTCGATGGAGTGCATGCCTTCCTGCACGGCCAATCGGATATCCTTGGCGGTCACGTCGTTCTGGAAATCGACGAATGCCTTGACCACCTTGCCCGCTTCGGCGCCCGGCCCGGCACCGACCATGCCGCCGGCCCATTTTCCGGCGCTGCCGACACTGATCGCAACGGAGGGTTTCTTCGCCTTGGGATGAGCGGCCTTCGCCGCTGCCTCGCCCACGGCGAGCGCCTCGTTCACGGTGGCTTCCAGCCCGTCCGTGCCGTTGCATGCGCCGATGCTTGCGCATTCCTGCGCATAGGTTCCGGGCAGGAAACGCCCGGTTTCCTCGTCCCAAGCGACCTTGCCGCGCGACTGGGAGAACATGTGCACCGACGGGGTCCAACCCGCGCTCATGATCAGCGCATCGACTGGGATGACCTCGGTCCTGCCGCCCTTTTTCGGTTCCACCGACATCGAGGCGACGCGCAGCTTTCCGCCCGCGCCGGTCACCGCATGGCCGGTCAGGACCCGAATACCGAGAACGCCGGCTTCCTCGACGAGACCGGCATCGGGCTCGTCGCGAAGATCCACGATGGCGGGAATATCCGCGCCGGCCCGCTTGAGATCGAACGCCGCGCCATAGGCGCTGTCATTCGCGGTATAGACGCCAACCTTGCGACCGACCGCGACGCCGTAGTGATTGAGATAGGTGCGCGCAGCCGACGCCAGCATGATGCCCGGCCGGTCGTTGTTGGCAAACACCATATGCCGCTCGATCGCGCCCGCGGCGATGATCACCTTGCCGGCACGCACCTGCCACACGCGCTCGCGCGGCATGTCCGGTTCCGGCGCGGCCAGATGGTCCGTCACGCGCTCGACAAGCCCGACGAAGTTCTGTGCGTAATAGCCAAACGCTGTCGTGCGCGTCAGCAGACGTACATTGTCCATCGCGGCAAGCCGGCCCGCGGCCTGTACGGCCCAGTCATGGCCCGCCATACCGTCGAGCCGCGCCTCGCCTTCGAAGCGCAGCGCCCCGCCGGGATGCGCATTCTCGTCGCACAGGATCACGCGCGCGCCGGATTCCGCCGCCGACAGCGCGGCCGTCAGGCCGGCGACGCCGCCACCAATCACCAGAACGTCGCAATGAACATAGCGCGCTGCATAGTTGTCGGGATCCGCCTCTTTCGGCGCGACGCCGAGCCCGGCCGCGTTGCGGATCACCGGCTCGTAGATGTGTTTCCAGGCCGCTTTCGGCCACATGAACGTCTTGTAGTAGAAGCCGGCCGAAAACATCGGAGACCCGATGTCGTTGAGCGCACCGATGTCGAAAGTGAGCGACGGCCAGCGGTTCTGGCTGACGGCATCGAGCCCGTCATGAATCTCCTGCACGGTCGCACGGATATTGGGCGTATGGCGCGATGCGTCCCTGCGCACGCCGACAAGCGCGGAGGGTTCTTCGGGGCCTGCCGAAAGGATGCCGCGCGGCCTGTGATATTTGAAGGAGCGGCCGACCAGATGCACATCGTTGGCGATCAGTGCCGAGGCAAGCGTGTCGCCCTGAAGGCCGGTATAGCTCTTCCCGTCAAAGGTGAAGCGCACGGTATTGGCGGGCGTCAGCCGGCCCGCTCCGGCGATGCGATTGGCTCCGGCGGCACTCATTTCGCGCCTTGTCCCTTGCTGGTGTTGATCTGGTTCTCGTTTGCCGCATCGGCGATATCGGGCTTCGGTTCGCCGGCCTTGTAGGTCGTCAGGAACTTGTCCGACACGCTGTCACGCACCGCATTGAAGAAACGACCGCATCCATGCATGTGCCGCCAACGCTCGAACGTCACACCCTTCGGATTATCGCGATAGAAGAAGTAATGCGCGAAGTCCTCGTCGGATATCTCCGCGATGTTCTCTGGCCGCGCGATATGCGCCTCGCCGGCATGGCGAAACTCGAGCTCCGGCCGCTCCTCGCCGCAATAGGGGCAATGGATCAAAAGCATGCGGCTATCCTTACTTGAAGCAGGGGCGAATGGTGACAGCGCGTTTGCGCTCGCAAAGCTGTCTGCCGACATGGCCCCACCAGTTCATTCCGTACGCGAATTCCTCCGGCGACAAGCCCCGCGTGATGTAGTCTCGATGACGCATCAGCATCATGAAATGGCTCAACGGGTTGTCGGAAATCAACGCGTGTGCACCGAACACTCCTTCCGGGGCATATGTCACGCGCGGCCTGCCAGACTGGTCGTCGCAGACCAGCACGCCGCCCTCGTCGGCAAACGGCCACACGCGCTCTTCGCTCCGTACGATCCGAAGGACCTCGATCGAACCGATGCAATGGGTCAGCTGCGGCGTATCTGCCGGCGCAAGCGTCGGCATCGCCGCGACGGCGAGGCGTATGATGAGCCCCATCAGCATGGCGTCCCCACATGGTCAACAGCCCGCCCGCCATCAATGCGCCACGGCCGCGGCGGCGGCCTCGTCGATCAGGCGACCGGTCTTGAACCGCTCCATCGTGTAGCCCGCATTGATCGGGTGCGGGTTATCGTTGGCGATGGTGTGGGCAAAAACATGGCCGGAGCCCGGCGTCGCCTTGAAGCCGCCCGTTCCCCATCCGCAATTGACGTAGAGCCCGGAGACCGGCGTCTTGGCGATAATCGGCGAGCGGTCCGGCGTCACATCCACGATACCGCCCCAGGAACGCAGCATGCGCATGCGGGTGAACATCGGGAACATTTCACAGATCGCATCCAATGTGTGTTGGATGATGTGCAGGCCTCCTGTCTGCGAATAGGAGGTGTACTGGTCGGTGCCGGCACCGATCACCAGTTCGCCCTTGTCGGACTGGGAGATGTAGGCATGCACCGTGTTCGACATCACGACACACGGAAAGCACGGTTTGACCGGCTCGGAGACCAGCGCCTGCAGCGGGAAGCTCTCCAGCGGCATGCGCACATCCGCCATCTGCATGATCACCGAAGTATTGCCGGCGGCGACCACCCCGACCTTCTTCGCCCCGATGAACCCGCGCGAGGTCTCCACCCCGGTCACCGCGCCGTCCGCGCCACGCCGGACACCGGTGACTTCGCAATTCTGGATGATATGCACGCCGCGATCGGAAGCCGCTCGGGCATAGCCCCAGGCGACCGCGTCGTGACGCGCCGTTCCGCCACGGCGCTGCAGCGCCGCGCCCATGACCGGGTAGCGCGCCGTCGACGAAATGTTGAGCGGCGGGCAATATTCCTTCGCCGCTTCCGGCGTCAGCCATTCATTGTCGACACCGTTGAGCCGGTTGGCATGGATATGCCGCTTGAACACCTGCACATCGTGCACGTTGTGCGCCAGCATCATCACGCCGCGCGGCGAGTACATGACGTTGTAGTTGAGATCCTGCGAGAGGTTCTCCCACAGCTTCACCGCATGATCGTAAAGCCCGGCGGATTCGTCATAGAGGTAGTTCGACCGGATGATCGTGGTGTTTCGCCCGGTGTTTCCACCGCCGAGCCAGCCCTTCTCGAGTACGGCCACATTGGTGATGCCATGTTCTTTCGCGAGGTAATAGGCGGTCGCCAGACCATGCCCGCCGGCACCGATGATGATCACGTCATATTCGGGTTTGGGTTCCGGCGAGGCCCACTGCCGGTCCCATCCCTTGTGAGCGCGCATGGCTTCGCGCACCAAGGCAAATCCGGAATATTTCCGCATCGCAAATCACCCCGTCAGGTCGTCCAGAAAGGCGTTTCGGCCCCTGGCCCCGCGCCGCTGGATGTAGCAATATCGTCCGATACGACGACACTCTGCCCTTTTTGCGACTCGCCATGGCGCACGAAAAGGACCCGTTGAAAAATGGAAGGCACGGGAATGGGGCGTATCCCGTGCCTTCCGGGCAACCCTTTCCTGAGAAACGGCCACCGAGCGAAATCGCATACGGCGCGTCATGGAGACGCCACCCTTACGTAGGGTCATACCCGATTCTGATAGAGCGGGAAAAGAAAGGGACTTTCCACCGGTTTCACAAATCCGTGAACTGGCCGAGACCTGTTCCGCTTCGCAAAACTTCGCGCCACAGCGGCAATACTCTGGACATCATCGGGCGTTTCTGCTAATGGCGGCCCGGAATCTGCGGCGGATGCGTCGCGGACGGGATTGTTGTATCCCGACATAGCTATCAACCCCTTTGGAAAGTTGGGATCCACGTGCAAGTTCTCGTACGCGACAACAATGTTGACCAGGCGCTCCGCGCGCTGAAGAAGAAAATGCAGCGCGAAGGCATTTTTCGCGAGATGAAGATGCGCGGGCACTATGAAAAGCCCTCGGAGAAGCGCGCCCGCGAAAAGGCCGAAGCCGTGCGCCGGACGCGCAAGCTGGCCCGCAAGCGCGCTCAGCGCGAAGGTTTGATTGGCGCACGCGGTCGATAACGCGTTACGTCGCGATTTCGTCTCTTTTTAATTTGAAAAGGTGGCGTTGCTTAAAACGAGCGCGCCGCCTTTTTTCATCGGCGGCGACGGATGGTGAGGGATACAGGCATATGGCAAAGACCGGAGGCGAGGAGCGGATCGCATATCTCGCAAACGGAACCGGTCGGCCGGAAGGCCGGCGACCCGCGTTTGCCATTGCCCTTTTCACACTGACGCTCACGCTGACAGGCTGCGAGACCAGTGGCGTCGATACCCAGTTCGCCTCGAACATCGAAGCCGAACAGGGCAGCCAGGAAAATATCTCGTCGCTGACCAATGTGATTCGCGCCAATCCCAATGACCCGAGCGGCTACAATGTACGCGGTTCGGCATTCGGACGCGCCGGGCGCTACCAGGAAGCGCTGCGCGACTTCGACCGCGCGATAGAACTCAATCCGCGCTTCTTCGAAGCCTATGCGAACCGCGCCCTCATCCATCGCTTCACCGGCGATCTCGGCCGCGCGGCCGAAGACTACAATGCCGCCATCCGGATCAATCCGCGCTACGATACGGCCTATATCGGACGCGGCGAACTCTATCGCCGCGCCGGCCGCGTCTCGGAGGCCTTCAATGATTTTCAGAAGGCGATCCAGCTCGACACCACGGACCCGCGCGCCTACCACCGCCGCGGCCTGATCTACCAGACCCGTGGCCAGCACGATTTTGCGATCGACGACTTCTCGACGGCCATATCGCTGCAACCGAGTTCACCGGAACCCTATAATGGGCGCGGCCTGTCCTATGTGGCGCTGGGCCAACTCGACAACGCCTTCGACGATTTCAACTACGCGCTTCGCCTGGACGACCGCCTTGCCGAGAGCTGGGCCAACCAGGCACTGGTCTACGAAAAGCAAGGCGACATGGCCAAGGCGCAGAAATCCTACAAGCGCGCGCTGCAACTCGACGGCCAGTACGAGCCGGCGCGCAACGGTCTCGCCCGCGTCGGAGGCTGACCCGCCGGTCGGCCTCATCGCCCCTCAAGCGATCACGTCTCTCCGATTACATGGCCGCGTTCGTCGGCACGAACGTCCGTCCGCATACGACTTCGCCCCCGACAGAGCCGGAGGCGAGAAGATGACGATCCTGTTCCTGCGTCGAGGGCGACGGTCGGTCAGGAAAGAAAATAGCCGATGATCATCAGAACGATGAAAACGACGGTTCCGCCGAAGAGGCCGCCACCGGCGAAAAACCCGAATGCCATGGCGATCAGCAGGGCAACGCAGAAGATCACGATCCACTTGCTCATGTTGATGAACATGGCAAAGGTGCGCTCGTGTTCTGCGTAGTCCATTTCGGCCCCGGTTTCGGCAGGACCAGAGGGATGGTTGTCGGCCATGGCTTTCGCTCCGCTCGGCAAATTCACAATGGATTGCGATTACCGAAAACCTATCGCGACTTCAATGCCCTGTTGGGCCTATTGCGGCATCACGCCGCTTTCGCGACATATTTCGCTGTCGGCAGGATTGTCAGCGGCGGGACCGCATTGACCTTCTTGTCGAACATCATGCGGCGTTCCGCGGCGGTCGAATTGAACATCGGGTAGCGCCGGCAGATGTCCTTTTCGTACTGCCGAGCCCCTGCGAACAGAACGAGCGGCACCGCGAATTCATCGAACTTCGCCGGACCGGCAAGCTGCGTCGACCGGAACACGCGGCGATAGAAGGGCGCGTGGGCTTCCTTGACGAGCGCCAGGCAGGCATTCGCGTTGAAGTGCACCGTCGCCATGAACGGGATCCGCAGCGTCAGTATCGGCAGACCTGGGATTTCGTGAGACACTTCCTCATCGATCGCAAAACGCGTCGGATCGATGAAGCTCATTCCCTGCTCGATCAGCGGCTTCATCGTGTTCGGAAACATCCGAACGGAAAAGGAGTCCGGGTTTTCGCGCGACACCACATGCATGCGCACCGTCGAAACGAGTGTGCCATCGTAGTACATGCCGAAAACATAGGCGTTCTTCGCGCGATCCATCTCGTCGACCGCCGAATTTCCCAGTTTCTTGCTGTATACGACCCGCGCATCGAACGCATTGGCCCGAAGGTCGCCGATCTCCTCGAAGTCCTCCGGCGTAACGATCCGCCGGTACTCGATATGCTCCATGACGTCGAAGATACGGTCGTTCAGACTGTCTTCGCCATGACGCTTTCCGATATGTCCTACCGATACATTCATGTCCTGTCCCCAACTGCACGGACAGGGTAAGCCGATCCTTAAAGTTGTAAATAGCAACATCTCGTTAAGTGTCTGTTAACCATGTTTAATTCGAAATATGGTTAAAATTGAAATAAACTTTCGAGACCGGATGCCAGTCTTTCGGGGGCAATTTCTTGGGGGGTTGTCCGCGACTTACGCGGTCCGTGGTCAGGAAGCCGCGGCGGGCTTCTTGGGCACGAGGCGCACCGGCGATACGGGCAACAGCGTGCGGCGCGCCAGTTCAAGAATGGATTGCGACGGCAATGCCGGCCCAAGGGCGAAGCCCTGGATGCGGCTCACACCCTCGGTCGCGAGAACGAGGTTGAGCTGATCGTCGGACGACACGCCTTCGATGGTGACCTGAAGGTCAAGCGTACGGCAAAGGTTCGCGACACCGCGAAGCAGTGCGATGGGCGTCTGGCCGCTTTCGATCCCCTCGACGAAGGAGCGGTCGATCTTGACCTTGTCGAGCGGCAGCTTGTGCAGGTAGCTCAGCGATGAATAGCCGGTACCGAAGTCGTCGAGCGACACCTTGATGCCCCGCTCGCGGATTTGCCGAAGCACCGTCAGCATTTCCGTTTCGTTGGCGATCACCGCGGATTCCGTCACTTCGATCTCGAGTCGTCGCGGCGAGATGCCCGACTGGCGGATCGCATGGTCGATCTCGTCGAGCAGGCGGGACCGGCGGAAATCGATCGCCGACAGGTTGACCGAGATGTTCACTTCCTCGGGCCAGGTCGCGCAATCGAGCGTCGCCCGGTTCAGGACCGAACGGCTCACCTTGCCGATCATGCCCATTTCTTCGGCCAGCGGGATATATTCGGCCGGCGAGACATCGCCAAGTTCGGGATGGTTCCAGCGCGACAGCGCCTCGCACGCCACGATCTTTCCGGTCTTTGCATCGACGATCGGCTGATAGCGCACGGCAAGACTGTCACTATCGAGCGCCTTCGCCAGTTCGTTCTTCACCATCTGGCGACGCTTGTACTCCGCGTCCATCGACTCCTCGAACACCGACCAGACGCCCTTGCCCTGCGCCTTGGAACGATAGAGCGCGAGGTCGGCCTTCACCATCATTCGGGTCAGGTCGAACGATGTACGATCGGATGCGGCGAGACCGACACTCACGGTCACATGCACCTGTTCGCCGCTCAGCGTGTAGACGCCGGTCAGGGTCGAGCGCAGGAGTTCGGCGATCTGTCCCGGAGGCTCGTCGCGCGGACGATCGGGAATGAAGATCATGAACTCGTCACCGCCCTGGCGCGAAATCAGAATGTCGCGGAGGTGGAAATCCTTCAGCCTGTTGGCCACCGCGCGCAGCAGCGCGTCGCCCTGCGAGTGGCCGAGCGTGTCGTTGACGTGCTTGAAATCGTCGACATCGAGCATGACCAGCATGCAGTCGCCGTTTGTCGCCTTCTGCTTCAGCCGTTCGGCGATGAGGGTCGCGAAATAGCTGCGATTCGGCAGTCCGGTCAGGGCGTCGTAGCGCGCCATGTTGACCATCTGCTTTTCCGCGTTGATGCGCTCGGTGATATCCTCGAACGTCAAAACCGCCCCGGAAAAGGCGCGTGGATTGGACTTGAACTCGACGTGGCGTCCGTCATTGAGCACGAAACGCTTGTTGGCTCCGCCTTCCAGGATCATCGGCATCAACTGGCGCCGCAATCTCTCGACCTGACGGGAGGACAAGACCTTGCGCGCACGGCCGTAGCGCAGAATGGCATCGAAATACCGGCCTTCGAGGTCGATATGCTCCGGGATTTCGAACAGCGTCCGCGCGGTCTTGTTGGCCACCAGAACGCGCAGATCGCCGTCGAACATGATCAATCCGTGCGACATGTTATTGAGCGCGATGTCGAAACGCTCGGCGATTTCCTGGTTTTTCCAGCGACCCTGGATCGCGTCGAGAACCGCCGCGCGCACGTCATGCACCAATGTGCGGACCAGCAGGAGATAGGGGATCAGCAGGAACGCGATGAGGATATGCGCCGCATCACCGCGCAGAACCGTGCCGAACGCGGTCGGCGCCATCAACGTGACCACGATAACGGCGGCAAGACGGTCGGATCCGTAGATTCGCCCGACGACCGTAGGGAACGTTCCGAAGACCATGATCATCGACGAGATGATCGAATATTCGCTTGAGGCGACCTGCAGCGCCGCGAAGGCATAGAGCCCGATCTGGGTCGTCGCCGCGCCCGTGAGCCACATGTACCGGTTTTCCCAGACGGTGGCCCAGCGCACCTGCGCGTCGATATCCATGGGTGGCCGGTTCGCACGGTCGCGATGATAGGCTTCAGCCTGGCGCAACCGCAGGAAGGCGGTGGCCAGCATGGCAATAATCAGAACGATATAGACCGGGTGGCCGGTATCGAGCCATGCCGAACCGACAATGACGACCTGCAACCCGGCCCCCACCACGATTGAGCGGGAATCCGCGAAGAAGGTGTCCACGAAAGACGTGTACACCTCGGCCGTAACTTCTTTTGACGTGGTCTGCTTCAATTCCGCCTCGACACGTCCCCTTTGATCTTGCGCGGACCGTAGCAGTACGCGCTTAAGGAAGCGTTTAGGCGTCTCGAAATGAGACCGGTCCCGAAAAGCCGGCCTTGATTGCCTCACTCGGCGGCGGCGGGGTTCAGATCTTGGCCTTGAGAGGCTGGTTGAATTCGGCGCGACGCGCCATCGCCTCGTCGATGCTGCGCATGCGGACATGACCGTATCCCGCGATGTCCGCCGGCCATGTCGCGAAGGCAGCGACCTCGGACAGATTGTCACGATCAGCCATCGCTGCGATACGATCGAGGTCGCGTTCATAGATATCGAGCGTCTCGAAATCACGCCGCCGCTCCGGATGGTGCGCGAAGATATTGAACGGCGAAAAGCGTAACGATTTCAAACGGCTAAGGATGGAGAACATGGCCATCATCCGTGGTCCGAACACTCTCTTCTTCGGCACGCCACGTGCATCGCGCTCACCGAGGATCGGCGGAGCGAGATGGAATTCGAGCTTGCGCCAACTCTGGAATTCACCCTCCAGCTGACGTCGGAACTCCGGCCCGGAATACAGTCTCGCGACCTCGAATTCATCCTTGATCGCCATCAGCTTGAACAGCTGGCGCGCGGCGGTTTCCGTAAGGGCGCCAGGTTTCCCCGCAATGGCTTGCTCGCGGTCGGAAACGGCCGAGATGCGCGCGCGATACCGGTCGGAATACGCCTTGTTATGGTAAACGGCGAGAAAACCGGCACGCGTCGATATGATCTCATCGAGCGTATCCGCACGTTTGCGCCCGGCTCCGCGTCCGCGTTCCGCGACAAGCCGCGTGACCGCCTCCGGGTCGTGCGCCGCGCGACGCCCCCAGCGAAAAGCGGCAATATTCATCTCGGCGGCCTGTCCATTCAGCCTGACCGCCTGTTCGATCGCGTCGCAAGACACCGGCAGCGCACCCTTTTGTGCCGCAAAACCCAGCATGAACATGTTGGCGGCGATCGAATTGGCGAACAGCGCCTCCGCCGCCTTCCCGGCATCGACGAAATCGACGCACTCCTCCCCCGCGGTCTCGGTGATCGCGGCGACCAGTCGGCCGGTCGGCAGTTCATATTCCCTGTGCCGCGCGAAATCGCCCGGCATGACCTCCGCCTTGTTGACGACCACACGGGTCTCGCCCTTGCGGATGGCACCGAGCACCTTGCGGTTGCCTGTAACGACGATATCGCAGCCGAGGACAAGATCGGCCTTGCCGGGCGACACGCGGATCGTCGAAACGGCTTCCGGGGTCGGCGCGATGCGCATGTGCGAGAAGACCGCGCCGCCTTTTTGCGCAAGGCCCGCCATGTCGATTATGCCGACGCCCTTGTCTTCGAGATGCGCCGCCATGCCGAGGATCGCGCCGATCGTCACCACGCCCGTTCCGCCGATCCCGTTGATGATCGCCGACCATTCCGGATGCGCATCGTTGAAGACGAATGCCGATGCAGCCGGCACGCCTTCCAGGGGATCGGCACTCTGCTTTACCGGTTCCGGCTTGCGCAGTTCGCCGCCATGCACCGTGACGAAAGACGGGCAAAAGCCGTTCAGGCAGGAGAAATCCTTGTTGCAGCCAGACTGGTCGATGCGGCGCTTGCGGCCGAATTCCGTCTCCACCGGTTGGATCGCCACACAATTGGACTGCACTCCGCAATCGCCGCATCCCTCGCAGACGAGCTCGTTGATCAGCACACGTTTGTCCGGATCGGGAAACGTGCCGCGCTTGCGCCGACGGCGTTTCTCCGCGGCGCAGGTCTGGTCGTAGATCAGCACCGAGACGCCTGGCACGGTCTGCAATTCGCGCTGCACGGTATCGAGTTCCGAACGGTGGTGGATCGACGTTCCGCCGGGAAATTCGGCATGCCCGGCATATTTCTCTGGCTCGTCGCTCACGACGGCGATGCGCTTGACGCCCTCTGCGCGAACCTGCCGCGCGATTTCATCGACGGTGAGGTCACCTTCCACATGCTGGCCGCCAGTCATCGCCACTGCGTCGTTGAAAAGGATCTTGTAGGTGATGTTCGCCTTCGAGGAGAGCGCGAAACGGATCGCCAGCGACCCGGAGTGATTATAGGTGCCGTCGCCGATATTCTGGAAAATGTGGTCGCGTTTGGAGAATGCCGCCTCGCCGACCCAGTTGGCGCCCTCGCCGCCCATCTGGGTGAAGCCTTCCGTGTCGCGCTCCATCCAGAGCGCCATGAAGTGGCAGCCGATCCCCGCCGAGGCGCGCGCGCCCTCCGGCACACGCGTCGACGTATTGTGGGGACATCCCGGGCAGAAGGTCGGCATGCGCGCCGCGACATCCCGCGTATCGGCGAAAGCGCTTTGCAGCGACCTGATATGACGGACGCGCGCGGCGACCTCCTCGTTCGGACCGCAGACCGACAGCACCCGCTCGCCGACCGCGACCGCGATATCGTTGGGATCGAGCGCGCCCATCACGGGGAAGAGCTCCGCATTGTCCTCGTCGCGCTTGCCGACCACCAATGGCCGGTTGGCGAGCGGATAGAGCTCCTCCTTGATCTGCACTTCGATCAGGCCGCGCTTTTCTTCCACCACGAGGATCGTCTGCAGGCCATCGGCGAACCGCTTCAAATCGTCCGGATCGAGTGGCCACGGCATGCCGACCTTGTACAGCCTTATCCCGAGATTGGCGGCCGCCACTTCATCGATACCGAGATCGGCGAGCGCCTCGCGCAGGTCGAGATAGTTCTTGCCGGCGGCAACCAGCCCGAGCTTCGGACTGCGCCCGCCCTGCCAGACGACATGGTCGATCTTGTTGGCGCGATTGTAGGCGACCGCCGCCTCGCGCTTGTAGCGATGAAGGCGCTCCTCCTGGCCGATGAAATCGAGTTCGAGCGGGCGAATGTTGAGCCCGCCCGGCGGCATTTCGAAATTCGGGATCTGCGGCTGGATGCGGTCCAGCCCGGCTTCGACCGACGCCGTCGATTCGATGTTGTCCTTGACGCATTTCATCGCCGCCCACGTCCCCGCGAAACGGCTCAGCGCATAGGCATGAAGACCGTAATCGACGATCTCCTGCACTCCGGCGGGATTGAAGATCGGGATCAGCGTGTCGACGAAGGCGAATTCGGACTGGTGCGCGTTGGTCGAGGATTCGGCCGTGTGGTCGTCACCCATCAGAGCCAGCACGCCGCCATGCGGCGAAGATCCGGCAAGGTTGGCGTGGCGAAAGACGTCGCCCGTCCGGTCGACGCCCGGCCCCTTCCCGTACCAGAGCGCGAAGACCCCGTCATGGCACCCCTTGCCGCCGAGTTCGGCCTGTTGGGTGCCCCAGCACGCCGTTGCCGCCAGTTCCTCGTTCAGGCCCGGCTGGAATTCGATGCCGGCGTCTTTCAGCATGCCGCCCGCGGCCCATAATTGCTGGTCGAGCGCTCCGATCGGCGATCCGCGATAACCGGAAACGAAACCAGCCGTATCGAGACCGGCGCGACGATCGCGTTCGCGCTGCATCAGCAGCATGCGTACGATCGCCTGCGTGCCTGTCACGAATATCCGGTCGCAAGACAGGTCATACTTGTCGCCGAGCGTGACCGGTTTGAGATCCATGCCTATCTCCGCTGCGGAAGGGGGTCCGTCATGGCGACAGTGTTGGGTGTTGCAGGACGCTCGTCAAATCATTTCGGTTGTGCGATGCGGAAGCGAAAGATCGTTTGATTTCAGACGGTTCGCGCGAAACAATCGGTCCCCGGGACACTTGGGCACGCAACAAGGCGAATAACGGCCTGGGCGTCCCGGCACCAGACGTCGCCCCCAACGACCCCGTATCCGATCCGTGAATACGGGCTTCGGCTGCGAAACGACAGGATTTCCGGCCACGAGCCGGAAGCCGCACGTCATACCAATTGCTGGTAAGGAAAACTGACCACCGAATTGAGGATTGCAGCCGCGAATGCTAGCAATCGCCGTTCCGCTTCGACCTCCCGGCGATTGTATGTGCCGGGAAAGTCGTGCACAACAACTGCGAAAATTGGCGGTGCAACATGCCCGCCGGGCCGCTTCCGGGGAGAAAGATGGCTCCACTGTTGAAACTGTCGCGCGCCATCGACGCGGTGACCGGCTTTATCGGCCGGTCGGTATCATGGCTGATCCTCGTTGCCGTGCTCGTGAGCGCGGGCAATGCCACGATCCGCAAGGTGTTCGACACGTCGTCGAACGCCTGGCTCGAACTGCAATGGTATCTGTACGGCACGGTGTTCATGCTCGCCGCCGCCTACACGTTGCAGCGCAACGAGCATGTGCGCATCGACATCGTGATGTCGAACTTCTCCAAGAAGGTTCGCGACTGGATCGACCTGCTCGGCCACATCTTCTTCCTCTTGCCCTTCTGCCTGATCATGATCTGGCTGGGCTGGCCGTTCATGCTGAAATCCATGGCCTCGGGCGAAGTCTCGGTGAATGCCGGCGGCCTCGTGCTCTGGCCCGCCAAATCCATGGTCTTCTTCGGTTTCGCACTGCTGACCGCACAGGCTTTCTCGGAAATCATCAAGCGCATCGCCGTGATCCAGGGGCTGATCGACGAGCCTAACGAGAAACATGACCTGCCGCCGACGGTCGAGGAGCTCGAATCCGCCGCCGATCTGGATGAAAGGAGGAAGGTATGATCGAGATCATCGCTCACAATCTCGCGCCGATCATGTTCACCTCCGTGATGGCGCTTCTTCTGCTCGGCTACCCCGTCGCCTTCACGCTCGCCGCCGGCGGCCTGATATTCTTCTTTCTCGGTGTCGAACTCTCGGTCTTCGCGCCGGACCAGATTCGCCTGTTCCCGAACCTGCTGCAGGCCAACGCGAACCGCATATTCGACGTCATGCGCAACGACACGTTGCTGGCGATCCCCTTCTTTACCTTCATGGGGCTCATTCTCGAGCGATCGCGCATGGCCGAGGATCTGCTCGACACGATCGGGCAGTTGTTCGGTCCGGTGCGCGGCGGCCTCGCCTATGCGGTGATTATCGTCGGCGCCCTGCTCGGCGCGACCACCGGTGTCGTCGCGGCCTCCGTCATCGCCATGGGCCTGATCTCTCTGCCGATCATGATGCGTTACGGTTACGACCGGTCGCTTGCCACCGGCACCATCGCCGCATCGGGCACACTGGCGCAAATCGTGCCGCCATCGCTGGTGCTGATCGTCATGTCCGACCAGCTCGGCCGGTCTGTCGGCGACATGTATGTCGGCGCGCTGCTGCCCGCGATCATGATCATCGCCATGTATTGCGCCTACATCTTTTTCGTCACGCTGGTCCGGCCGAAAACCGCGCCAGCGCTTCCGGTGGAATTCAGGACACTCGGCGGCGGCGTCACATCGCTGCTGGTCATGATCGCGGTGACGGTCGGCATCCACTATCTGCTCTATAACTTTGTCTTTGACGGACTGCGCTACGAAACCCGCTTCGTCTGGTCGGCGACGATCGCGACGGCGGCGGCTTTGGGTTTCAGCCTGATCAACCGCTACATGAAGCTCGGCATCATATCCCGCCTCGCCGAGCAGGTGATCATCGTGCTGATTCCACCGCTGGCGCTGATCTTCCTGGTGCTTGGCACGATCTTCCTGGGAATCGCGACACCGACCGAAGGCGGCGCGATGGGCGCGACCGGCGCGCTCGTCCTCTCCGTGATCAAACGCCGTCTTAGCTTCAAGACGCTGAAGGAAGCGCTCGATTCGACCACCAAGCTGACATCTTTCGTGATGTTCATCCTGATTGGCGCCCGCGTCTTCGGCCTGACCTTCTACGGCATCAACGGCCATCTCTGGATCGAGGAATTGCTGCTCGCGCTGCCGGGCGGTGAACACGGGTTCCTCGTTTTCGTGACGATTATCGTCTTCATTCTCGGCTGTTTCCTCGATTTCTTCGAGATCGCCTTCATCGTCGTGCCGCTGCTGGTCGGTCCGGCCGAAGCGCTCGGCATCGACCTGATCTGGCTCGGTATCATTCTCGGCATCAACCTTCAGACGTCGTTCCTGACGCCGCCCTTCGGATTCGCGCTGTTCTATCTGCGCTCCATCGCCCCGACACGGCCGTGGAAGGACGAGGTGACGGGCCATAAGGTCGAGGGCGTGAAGACGACGCAGATCTACAAGGGCGTGCTGCCCTATATCGTGATCCAGTTCATCGCCATCCTGATCGTGATCTTTTATCCGCGCCTCGTTACCCACTACAAGGATGACGTCGCGCCGATGAACCTCGACGACGTCCAGATCCAGTTGCCAGGCATGGGAGCGCCACAGGCGCCGAGCGGACTCCCCAGCCTGCCGGGATTGCCGGGCCAGAATGGCAACGGACAGCCTTCCGGCGGCCTCCCGGGACTGCCCGGCGGTCTCAATCTCGACGGCGCCCCGCCCTCGGGCCTCGGCGACCAGTCCGGCGGGAGCGCGCCGTCCATGGGACTGTCGGGTCCTCCGCCCGGACTTGGCGGCCAATCCGGCGAGCCTGCGCCGTCAACGGGCCTCCCGGGCCTGCCGGGCGGGCTCAACCTCGACGGATCGCCGCCTGCGATCGACACTGCCCCCGCAGGGACGGACGGATCCTCGACACAGTAAGCGTCTCCGCTTTCGGTACCTCCGCGCAGCGCGCGGAGGCGCTCAATGCCATCATCGCGCAGTTGTATTTGCCGACCGCCGACACCAAGTGGAGCGAGGCCCGATACACAGGCGATCGGAGCGCGACGCTGGCATGAGGAGCACCCGATGTTCGACGCAAAGAAACTTCTGACCGATCTCTTGGAAAGCCGGGTTCCCGGCACCGATTCCTCCGTTCGCGAAAAGGCCGGACAGGCAGGCCAACTCGCAAAGGACAATCCGCTCGCGACCGGTGCAATCGCCGCCGTCCTGCTCGGAACCTCCACCGGCCGCTCGATCACCGGTTCGGCACTCAAGCTCGGCGGTCTGGCCGCGGTCGCGGGGCTCGCCTACAAGGCCTACCAGAACTATCAGGACGGCAAGAGCCCCGATCAGGGCCGGCAAGACGTCGCTGAAGGAGAAGTTCTCTTGCCCCCGCCCTCCGAGACGGCCTTCGATCCCGGCATCGCGCCGCAGGGCGAGGACGAGTTCGCGCTCGCGCTCATTCGTGCGATGATCGCCGCCGCGCGCGCGGACGGCCATATCGACGATGACGAACGCGAACAGATCGCAGGTCGCCTGGCCATGTCGGGCCTCGATCACGACGCCGCCGAATTCATCAACCGCGAACTCTCAAGCCCGCTTGACCTCGACACCATTCTCGCCGCCGCGAAAACCGACGCCCAGAAGGTGGAACTCTACACCGCGTCGCGCCTGACGATCCGCCCGGACAGCCGCGCCGAACGCGGCTATCTCGACCTGCTCGCGGGACGCCTCGGTCTTCCCGACGCACTGATCGACCATGTCGAGGCGACCATCGAGGGCGCAACCGCCTGACCCGTTTCCGCTTCTGTTACGGCGGCCCGCGATGCTAGTCTGGCGCCGCGCCGCCGAACGGCGCGGACGGAGGCAATCGAGACATGCCACACACGCCAAGCCGACCGCTGCATCTGCGCATCGCGCTTGACGCCGAAATCGCGATCGGCCCCGGAAAGGCCGACCTGCTCGAGGGCATTCGCGAAACCGGCTCCATCGCCGCCGCCGGCCGTGCCATGCAGATGAGCTACAAGCGTGCCTGGTCGCTGGTCGAAGCCATGAACAGCGCTTTCCGCGAACCGGTCGTCGAAACGGCACGCGGCGGAAGCGCACGCGGTGGCGCGACACTGACCGCGACCGGCGATGCCGTGCTTGCGGCCTATCGCCGAATGACCAAAGCCGCGGAAGATGCCGTCGCGCCGGAGGTGGAGACACTCAAATCCATGCTGTCGACGGTGCCGGGGTCCGATGAACAACGCGATTGACAGCATAGTGAATCCCGATATGTTTCTGAAAACATTTCGGAGAAATTCATCTTGAACGCCTTGATCCGATTGCGCCTTGGCGCAGCATTCCTGCTCACCCTGGTGACACTGACCGCCGCGCCGGCGAACGCCGCCGATATCGATTGCGGCGACGCTCCGCTGATCGTCTTCGCGGCCGCGTCGATGACCGACGCGATCAACGAGTTCACGGAAGCCTTCCAGGACGACACGGGATGTGCGGTTACTGTCTCGGTCGCCGGCTCCTCGACGCTGGCCCGCCAGATCGCCGAAGGCGCACCGGCCGGCCTATACATCTCCGCGAACCGCGACTGGGTGACGTGGCTTGCGGAAAACGCGCCCGAAAGGATCGCGAGCGAACCCGCAATCATTGCTCGCAACGGCCTTGTCGCTGTTTCGAAATCCACGGATAGCGCCGACATCGCGGATTTGCTTTCGTCCCGCTTCGCCATGGCCGATCCCGGCCATGTGCCCGCCGGCATCTACGGAAAGGCGGCTCTCGAGTCACTCGGGATATGGGCCGACGTCTCATCGAACGCGGCTTTCACGGAGAATGTCCGCGTCGCGCTCGCCATGGCCGCGCGCGGTGATGTCGGCGCTGCAATCGTCTATGCGACCGATGCCCGAATGGAACCGGACCTCAAGATCGCCTATCGCTTCGATCCCGCGAGCCACCCCGAGATCGCCTATGAAGCGGTGCTTCTGTCTGGCGGTGGCAATCTCGGCAAAGCCTTCCTCGATCGTCTGAACGGCAAACCCGGGCAGGAGGTGCTAGCGAAATACGGCTTCCTCGCCGGCGGTTACGGCGGACAGGGATGACATGCTGACCGGGGGCGAGCTTCAGATCATCCTGCTTTCGCTGAAGGTCGCCGCCACCGCCATGGCCGCGGCGCTGCCGCTGGCATTCTTCGTCGCCTGGGCGCTTGCCCGTTGGCGGTTTCGCGGCCGAAGCCTGCTGCAGGCGATTACCACTCTGCCGCTCGTGCTCCCGCCGGTCGTCACCGGCTACGTTCTTCTTGTATCCTTCGGCGCCAACGGACCGCTCGGCTGGCTTTCGCGCGAGGTCCTGGGTCTCGAATTCGCCTTTCGCTGGACCGGTGCTGCCCTGGCTGCAGCGATCATGGCTTTTCCCCTCCTTGTCCGCCCGATCCGCCTGTCCCTCGAAGCGATCGATCCGGGACTGGAGGAGGCCGCCAAAACGCTGGGAGCCGGACGTCTGCGCGTTCTCGCCACGGTCGTTCTCCCCCTTTCCCTGCCCGGTATCCTTGCCGGTGTCATTCTCGGTTTCGCCAAGGCGCTCGGTGAATTCGGTGCGACCATCACCTTCGTTTCCAACATACCGGGCCAGACCCAGACCCTGTCTCTCGCGATCTATTCCTTCCTTCAAAGCCCGACAGGCGACATGGCGGCCCTGCGCCTGATCGGTATTTCGGTGCTACTCGCCATCGGGGCCATCGTCGCATCGGAATGGGTGTCGTCGCGTCTTGCAGCCGGAGGCGCGTCGAGCCGTGACTGACCTGCGCATCGACATCGCGGTGAAGGCGGGCGACTTCGCGCTCGAGGCGGATTTCCGGGCCGGCCAGGGAATCACCGCGATATTCGGCCAGTCCGGCGCCGGCAAATCGACATTGCTGCGCACGGTCGCCGGCCTCATGCGGCCCGAGCGGGCGCATGTCGAATTTGGCGGCCAGGTCGTGGAGGATACCGAAAAGCGTATCCGCGTCGCCGCACGCAAGCGCCGTGTCGGGTTCGTCTTCCAGGACGACCGTCTTTTCCCGCACATGACCGTTCGCCGCAACATCGCCTACGGCGCGCGCGGCAATGCCCGGCCGGGGCAGGAGCAGTTCGACGGGATCATCGCGCTACTCGGCATAGAAGAACTTCTCGACCGCCGCCCGGCGACCCTGTCGGGTGGCGAACGCAAGCGGGTCGCGATCGCCCGCGCGCTGATGTCCGATCCGCAGATCCTGTTGATGGACGAACCGCTCGCCTCGCTGGACTTCGCCCGGCGCGAGCGCATCATGCCCTATCTGGAGCGTATCCGCTCGCGCACCCGAATTCCCATTCTCTATGTCAGCCACGAGATCGACGAGATCGCCCGCCTCGCCGATACGCTGGTGATCATGTCGCAAGGCAAGGTGGTGGTATCAGGGGATACGGCGGCGTTGTTCGCGCGCTCCGATCTCGGCGCCTATCTTGGCAGCCATCAGGCCAGCGTCCTGTTGCGCGGCATCTTCCGCCGTTACGAGGCAGAGTACGGGCTGATGCAGGTGGACCTCGAAGGCTATACCGTGTTCCTGCTCGGCCCGCCCGACCGGGAGGACTTGCCCCAACCGGGAACGGCACTGCGCCTGCGGGTCCACGCGCGAGACGTGGCGATTTCCCTGACGCCGCGTTCCGATATCTCGGTACGCAACCAATTGCCCATGGTCATCGAGGAAGTCGTTTCCGGCGACGACGCCTTTGCCGAGATACGCGGCATGGTCGGGCTGCAGGTGCTGAAATCCCGCATCACCCGCAAGACGGTCGACGACCTGCGCCTGCGCCCCGGCATGTCGGTCTATGCGATGATCAAGTCGATCTCGTTCGATCGGCGACTTGTGCAGGAACACGACTGACCGGTACATAATGTACCATGGCGACAACGAGCGGCGCACAACTCAGGAAACGCTACCGTCTGATCACCCGCATGGTGATCGGCATCACGGTGCTGTGTCTTGCGCTCGCGGTCTGGCTGGCCCGCGACTGGGCGGGAACCCGCGCCCGGACGGCGCTGAGCGCCACTGCGGAGGAAAGTCTCGCGCTTCAGATCGAGGCTCTGGGCGGTGTCATGGAAAAATACCGCCTGATCCCGCCCTTGCTGAGCCGGCGCGATGATGTGCGCGACTATCTGACGGACGGCACCGCAGCCGATCCGGACAGGCTGGATGTCCTGCTGAAGAGCACCTCGGCGGCCTCCGGAGCGCGGGATATCGCCATAGCCGACAACCGGGGCAATGTTCTCGCATCGGCAAGCGGCCTCGTGGAAACGGACACGGTGGTAAGATCGGGCCTCGCCGAAACGGTCGCCCAACGGCGTCTCGGCCGCGCGGCACTGCGGCTCGCCGACGGCTCTCGCGCCTACGCCTTCGCGTCCCACATCGCCGGACTGGAGAATCCGGACGAAAACATCGGCATGGTCCTGGTGCTGGTGCCTTTTGGCGCCATCGAGGCAAACTGGTCGCTGTCGAGCCATCCGATCTTCGTCACCGACGGACGCGAATTCGTATTCCTCTCGAACCGACCGCAATGGGCAGCACGTCTCTGGACGGCATCGATTGCAATGCCGGACGTTGAACCGCTGTCGTACACGTCCGGCGATTTCATCCGCATCCCGGAAACCGGAAACCGCCTGTTCGTCGAAGCGGCGCGGACCATCCCGATCCTCGGCTGGACCATGCATGCGCTGGTCGATGCCAGCCCGGTCGTGACGGCGCGGCGCAACGCGGCCTGGATCGCGGCCCTCGCGGTGATCCTCGCCGGCATGTTGGCACTCTTCTTCGCGATCCGGCAGGAAGCCGCCAGCGCGCGCGCGCGCCGCGAAAAGGCGCAGAGCATGCGGCTGGAAAGGCTCGTGCGCGATCGCACGGCCGAACTGTCCGAAGTCAACCTGGCATTGCGGCAGGAAAACGATGCCCGCCGGCAAACGGAGAAACAGCTCCGCGAAACGCAGGACGAACTCGTACATGCGGCGAAGCTCGCCGTGATCGGCCAGATGTCGGCAACACTCAGCCACGAGTACAACCAGCCGCTGGCCGCGATCAAAACCTATGCGGCAAACGCAGAGAAGATGATCAAGCGCGGCAAATATACGGCCGTGCCGGACGTGCTTGCGCGCATCGGCCAGATGGTCGATCGCATGAATGCGCTGTCGAAGACATTGCTGACATTCTCCCGCAAGCCCGGAACGACACTCGATACGGTCCCGGTGGAAACGATCATCTCGGAAGCGCTCATCCTTGTTGGCCAGAAGGCGAAGAAGGCCGGCGTATCGGTTGTCACCGATATCGAACCCGGCGTAACCGCCCATACCGGTCGGGTCCGTCTTTCCCAGATCGTGGTCAACCTCGTCGGAAACGCCGTCGATGCCATGGCCGGCGACGATGCCGCGGCGCCTGCCGGGTCCCGCATCGAAATCAGTGCACGCAGCGACGGGGATCGGGTCCAGATCAAGATTGCCGACAACGGACCGGGTATCGATCCGGAAGTGCGCGAAAAGGTGTTCGAACCCTTCTTCACGACCAAGCCCGTCGGATCCGGCCTCGGTCTCGGCCTCTCCATCGTCGACAGCGTAGTGCGGGATCTCAGAGGCTCGGTGCGCATCGAACAGCGCGATGAAGGCCATGGCGCTTGCTTTGTCATCGACATTCCCGCAACCGAGCGGCAGGCGGAAGCGGCCGAATGAGGATCAGGCGCGAATGAACGGCAAAAGCCAAAAACCGGACATATTGCTTGTCGACGACGATGACGACCTGCGCCATGCACTGCGCCAGGGTCTCGAACTCGACGATCTGGCTGTCACCGATTTTAAACGCCCCGCCGATGCGCTTGATGCGATCGGCCGCGACTTCGCCGGCGCGGTCATCAGCGACATTCGCATGCCCGGCATGGACGGGATGCAGTTCATGGCAGAGGTGCTCGAGATCGATCCGGCGATCCCCGTGATCCTCGTGACAGGCCATGGCGACATCCAGATCGCCGTGGATGCCATGCGCGAAGGCGCCTATGATTTCATACCCAAACCCTTCCGGGTACAGGACCTTGGCGCGGTCAGCCGCCGGGCGCTGGAAAAGCGCCGCCTCGTTCTGGAAAACCGCATGTTGCGCTCGGAGCTCGATTCCGGATCGGGCATCGCCGAACGCATCGTCGGACGCTCGCCGGCAATCGCGACGCTTCGCAGCGAAATCGATCTGATCGCGGGCACCGATGCCGACGTGGTCGTTCTCGGCGAAACGGGCGCCGGCAAGGAAGTCGTCGCCCGCGCCCTGCACGACTTTTCCGCGCGCGCCTCCGGACCCTTCGTCGCCCTCAATTGCGCCGCCCTGCCACCCGACATCTTCGAAAGCGAATTGTTCGGCCATGAGGCCGGCGCCTTTACGGGGGCGGCGCGCCAGCGCATCGGCAAGCTCGAACATGCGAATAGCGGGACCGTATTTCTCGACGAGATCGAATCCATGCCGCTCGACCTGCAGGCGAAACTGCTGCGCGCCATCGAGGATCGATCCATCGAGCGTCTCGGCTCCAACAAGTCGATCGCGCTCGATGTCCGCTTCGTCGCAGCCACGAAATCCGACCTCGGCCGCGAGGCCGACGCCGGACGTTTCAGGGCCGACCTCTTCTACCGCCTGAACGTGGTCTCGCTTTCGATTCCGCCGCTTCGCGACCGCCGCGAAGACATACCGCTCCTTTTCGAACATCTCGCCCGTCAGGCGCGCGCGCGTTATCGCCGCGAAATCCCCGACTTCAATCCCGTCCTCGAACGGGAACTTCTCGACCATTCGTGGCCGGGCAATGTGCGCGAATTGCGCAACATCGCCGACCGCTGGGTTCTGGGCCTCTGGAACGGCTTCAACGGAGGCGGCACATCCTCCGCCGAGGATTTCGAAGGTCCGCTTTCCGAACGCATGGCCGCATTTGAACGCGCAATGATCGAGCGGGAAATCCGCAAGGCGGGCGGCAAGCTCAAGGATGTCTATGCGGCGCTCGGCATCTCGCGGAAAGGCCTGTACGACAAGATGCAGAAGCACGGCATCGGAGGCGCGGACGCTGACGATGACTGACCAGGATTGCATCCATCGTCCATTGTGAGATCCGTCAAGGCGATGCAATGCCGCCCGGCTACAGCCCGGATGAACGACTGCCTTTCGATCATCTCTGTCGTTTATCGCGATTCCCGTTTCTGGGAGCGCAATGTGGGGCTCACCCGCAAACTCGACCTGCAGGACGAGTGAATCATATCGGGCCAGGGATTTTTCGCGCTTGCAGGAAAACGCCGCTGATAACCACCAGCCCACCGCGCGGTATGTATAGATTACGATACACAGCGCGGCCGCGATGGGTAGAATTCTACACATCATGAACGGATGAAAGCCCGAAACTCCCGGGAATTTGGCTTCTGTTGCAGTTGGCACGCCGCGTGCAATGTTTAGCGGCGAAAGGTTTCGACGCCTTTTCAGGGAGGAGAACAGCCAACGCCGCAAACGCCGGCCATGGTCGCCTTCCTGTGACGTGAGACCGGGGAATGGTCCCCGCAGTGGAGGTAAATCTCATGAAAAAGCTTCTCGGCGCTGTTTCGGCGCTCGCCATCTCGTTGACCGCAACACAGGCTCTGGCCCAGTGCGACGACGGCGAAATGGTCATCAAGTTCAGCCACGTCGTCGCGGCGACCGGCCACCCGAAGGGCGATGCCGCGACGATGCTCGCGGAACGCGTCAACGAGGAAATGGACGGCAAGGCCTGCATGGAAGTCTTCGCGAACTCGACGCTCTATGACGATGACAAGGTCATGGAAGCGCTGCTGCTCGGAGACGTCCAGCTTGCCGCTCCGTCGCTTTCCAAGTTCGAGGCCTATACCAAGAAATACCGGCTCTTCGACCTTCCGTTCCTGTTCTCGTCCCTCAGCGCCGTGGCCGCCTTCGCCGACTCCGATGCCGGTCGCGACCTACTCAAGGTCACCGAGCCGAACGGCTACACCGGTCTGGGCTACTGGTCTTCGGGCCTGAAGCAGTTCTCCGCAAACAAGCCGCTGCTCGTTCCCTCGGACGCGAACGGTCTGAAGTTCCGCGTGCAGACCTCGGATGTGGCCGTCGCCATGATCGAGGCGATGGGCGCGTCGGCGCAGAAACTGGCTTTCAAGGAAGTCTACGGCGCGCTTCAGACGGGCGTCGTCGATGGTCAGGAAAATTCCTGGTCCAACATCTACACCCAGAAGTTCTTCGAGGTGCAGGACGGCATCACGGAAACCAATCACCAGCTGCTCGCCTACCTGCTCGTCACCTCGACCGACTGGCTGAACGGTCTCGACGACGACGTGCGCGAGCAGTTCGTCGCCATCGTGGATGACGTGACCCGCACCGCCAACGCGCAGGTTGCCGAGAAGGAAGCCGCCAACCGGCAGAACATCATCGATGCCGGCGCAACCGTTCGCGAACTGTCCCCGGAACAGCGTGCCGAGTGGGTCTCCACCATGAAGCCCGTCTGGGAGCAGTTCCAAGGCGACATCGGCAAGGACCTGATCGACGCCGCCGTTGCATCCAACGGCTCCTGATCCGCTGACAACGGGACCGGCGTTTCACCGCCGGTCCCTCATTTTTCCGGGGAAAGCGCCATGAAGGCGCACATTGTTTGAGGGGAATGAAGCGATGGCTGTCTTGTGGCCTTCCGTCTTGCTCGTGATTCTCGTCGCGATTCTGTTTCTGGCTGAACGTAAATATCCTGAAGCGGTAAACACGCTCGAGGAGAGCATCATCGCGTTCCTTCTGGCAGCGATCACCATCATCTCATTTACCCAGGTCGTCGCGCGTTACGGCTTCAACAGTGGCTGGGGCGGCGCACTGGAACTCACCCGCATCCTGTTCGCCTGGCTGATCCTTTTCGGCATGTCATACGGCGTCAAGCAGGGCATGCATCTCGGCGTCGATGCCCTCATCCGGACCTTCCCCAAACCGCTGTTTCACGCCGCCGCCCTGTTCGGAGCGATCTGCTGCCTGCTCTATGCGATGATGCTCCTCCATGCCGGCTGGCTGTCGTTCTTCGGCGGCAAGGAGATCACCAGCTATCGCCAGTCCGGCGCGCTTGGCTACTGGACGCTGATGTACGGCACCGGCATCGGCCTCGACGACCTTCGCTACCCCGTCTGGATGCAGGAAACATTCGGCCTCCAGGAACGGGTGCAGCGGTGGGTGGCCTATCTCATGCTGCCCATCGGGCTTGCCCTTCTCGCGTTCCGCAGCCTTCAGGCGACTGTCGCCATCGCGCGCGGCGAGCGCGAATTGATCATTGCCGGCCATGAGGCGGAAGACCTCGTGGCCGAAAACCGTGACGTTTTGAAGGACTGAGCGCTATGGAAACCGGTATCCTTTTTGCTCTCGTGCTCGGCCTGCTGTTCCTCGGCGTTCCCGTCGCGGTCTCCCTCGGCCTGTCGTCGATCATCGTCATCGCCTTCTTCTCGAATGACTCTATGTCGTCGGTTGCGCAGCAGCTTTTCACCGCATCGCAGAACTACACGCTGCTTGCCATTCCCTTCTTCGTCCTGGCGTCCGCCTTCATGTCGACGGGCGGCGTCGCCAAACGCATCATCCGGTTCTCGATCGCCTCGGTCGGTCATTTCCGGGGCGGCCTCGCCATGGCTTCGGTTCTTGCCTGCATGATGTTCGCCGCCCTGTCCGGTTCTTCGCCGGCGACCGTCGTCGCCATCGGAACGATCGCCATCGCCGGCATGCGCCAGGTCGGATATACCAAGGAGTTCGCGGCCGGCGTGATCGCCAATGCCGGCACGCTCGGCATCCTCATTCCGCCGTCCATCGTGATGGTCGTCTACGCAGCGGCAACCAATGTCTCGGTTGGCCGCATGTTCCTCGCCGGCGTGGTACCCGGCATTCTCGCCGGCCTGATGCTGATGGGCGCGATCTATGTGATCGCCCGCCGGCGCAATCTGCCCGCGGAGGAATGGAAGGGCGTCGGCGAAATTCTCAATGGCGGCAAGGAAGCCGGCTGGGGCCTGTTCCTGATCGTCATCATCATCGGCGGCATTTATGGCGGCGTGTTCACGCCGACCGAGGCCGCCGCGGTCGCCGCCATCTATGCGTTTGTCATCGCGGTTTTCGTCTATCGCGACATGGGCCCGATGGCGGGCCGCCGCTGGCTTGGCGACACGGAAAGCCGCGGCACGCCGGCGCATGTCGGCTTTTCGGCGACGGTCTACGCGCTGGCCTTCTTCTTCGTCTGGATGGTGCTGTCCTTCTTCGTCACCGCCGACTGGGAGAACGTTACCGCCTCGGGACGCGCATGGGTGGGACTGGCGCTGTCGCTTGCCGTCCTCATCGCCTATTCGGTCTGGCGCGATCCGGCCTCCAACCCGGCCAACATCCCACGCTTCGTGGTCGCCGGCCTGCCGGTCTGGGGGCGCAATTTGGGCCTGATCGCCCGGCACTTTTTTGGCGCGTTCTTCCACGCGGACACGCGTAAGGTGATGATCGACTCGTCGAAGACGATCATCATGCTGATGTTCATCATCGTGAATGCGCTGCTCTTCGCCCATGTGCTGACGGCCGAGCGCATTCCCCAGGCCATCACCGGCCTGATGGTGGATGCCGGCTTCACCTGGTTCACCTTCCTGATCGCGGTCAACCTGCTGCTTCTGCTGGGCGGCCAGTTCATGGAGCCCTCGGGCCTGTTGCTGATCGTCGCACCGGTGGTGTTCCCCATCGCAATGGAGTTGGGCGTCGATCCGATCCATCTGGGTATCATCATGGTGGTGAACATGGAGATCGGTATGATCACGCCGCCGATCGGTCTCAACCTGTTCGTCACATCGGGAATAACGGGCATGAGCCTTATTCAGGTGGTGCGCGCGGCGGCGCCCTTCGTCGCAGTGCTGCTCGTGTTCCTGGTCATGGTGACCTATATTCCGATCTTCTCGACCGCACTGCCCTACGCGTTGATGGGCCCCGAAATCATCACGCGATAGTACTCACGGTTCATCCGGCGCCTTTGTGCGCCGGATGACGTAAAGTTAACTAGCATTTTTACCAGTGCAGACTGCGTTCGCGCTAAAGTAGTGGCGAAACTTGCCCCGACATTGCTGCGGCGATCAAAATCCAGTGCCTAAAAAAGCAATACAGCCTGTTTTTGTGCCAAGCAGAATTGCTTGCGGTCATAAATTTGTTAACCTTTGGGTAACTGATTCGTGCCAGCATGAAACAGTGGTGGCATTTAAGACCGTCAGCTCCTCCCTCTGCGGTCTGAAGAAGCCGGGCGATCTTTCCCAAAAGGTCGCCCGCTTTGTTGTCAGGCGCCCCGTTCGGACATCGCCCGCCGCATCAGATCCTCGATCAAGCTACGCTGCTCGTCGAATGCGAGACCGGTGACGAACTCCATCTTGCCGGCGATCGCCAATTGCGCGTAGCCGTGAACCATCGACCAGCATGCGGCCACGTCGCGCCACCCCTCCTCGCTCGCGAAAGCCTGCCGTCCGCGCACATTGCCCACACCATTGACCAACACCGAAAACGCCGCTTCCGAATGACGGGCAAGATCGGGATCGTCGCCGGTGCGGCGTGACATGCCGAACATCAGCTGTAGCAGTTCGCGATTGGTCTCGGCAAAGCGCACATAGCCGATGCCCGCCGCCACCAGCTGCGCTGTCTTGTCCGCTTCCGATGCCACCTGTTCGGCGCGCATGGCTGCGGTCAGCCGCTCGAACCCGGATGCGGCCAGCGCGTCGAGCAGCGCGTTGGCGTCTTTGAAGTGATGGGCCGGCGCCGCATGGCTGACGCCCGCCCGCCGCGCCGCGCCGCGCAATGAAAAGGCATCGACGCCCTTTTCGATCAGTTCCGTCTCGGCCGCCGCGATCAGCGCCGCGCGCAGATCGCCATGGTGATAGGATTTGCCGGAACGCCGTGTCGCCATGCCGTCTTCTCCGCCTGCGCGAATCGTCGGCGACAATCTATCTTGACACCGAAAAGACGGCAAATCGGCAGAGCGGATCAGCCGGCGAGAAAGTCTCCGATCCGTTCGATCGCACGCTCGATGTTCTCGGCGGAATTCGCGAAGGACAGACGGATGTAGCCCTCGCCGAGAATTCCGAAATCAGGACCGCCGATCAGCGCCACACCGGCTTCCTCAAGCAGTGCCGAAGCGAGTGGTTTCGCCTTCCGTCCGGTCTCGGAGACATTCGGGAAGGCATAGAAAGCGCCTTTCGGCGTTGCGCAGCTGATGCCCGGAAGCGCGTTCATCTTCTCGACGACGATATGCCGGCGTGCATCGAAAGCCTGCATCATTGTTTTCACCGCGTCCTGCGGTCCGTCGATCGCCGCGATGCCGGCGAATTGCGAGGGCGCGTTGACGCAGGACCAGCAATTCACGGCCAGTTTGCGCACCTTGTCGATCAGCCCGTCCGGCCAGATCGACCAGCCGAGCCTCCAGCCGGTCATCGCCCAGGTCTTGGACCATCCGTTGAGGACGATCAGCCGGTCGCGAATTTCCGGATAGGTCAGCAACGACGTGTGCGTCTCGCCGTCATAGGTCATCACGTCGTAGATCTCGTCCGACATGATCGCCACGTCCGGGAAGGCGGCAAGCCCCTTCACCAGCGCGTCGATCTCCGATTTTGGCGTCACGCCGCCGGTCGGATTGGCCGGCGAGTTGAGAATCAGCAGCCGCGTCTTGTCCGTGATGAGACCAAGTGTTTCCTCCGCCGAGAAGGCGAAGCCGTTTTCCTCGCGGATCGGCACGGGAACCGGTGTGGCGCCAGTAAACTCGATCATCGAGCGATAGATCGGGAAACCGGGATCGGGATAGAGGATCTCCGCGCCCGGCTCGCCAAATAGGGTGATCGCCGCATACATGGTCGGCTTTCCGCCCGGCATGATCATCACGCTGTCGGGCGAAACCTCGATGCCGGTCGTCGCCAGCGTACGGCGGACCACTGCCTCACGCGTCTCGAGAATTCCATTGGCGGGCGTGTAGCCGTGATGGCCGTCGCGCAGCGCCTTCACCGCGGCTTCGACAATATGATCCGGCGTTTTGAAATCCGGCTGCCCGATGCCGAGATTGATGATATCGCGGCCTTCCGCCGCAAGCTGCGTCGCGCGCGCCAGCACCGCGAAAGCATTTTCCTCTCCGATACGGTTATAGGCGGCGACGGTGTGCAGCATATTGCTTCCCCTACAATTTGCGGAATGAAGCTCTCTTGCATTTCGGGTAGGGAAACGCAATTCCGGACCGGTGAGGACGAATTCGATGCAAGACCTTTCGACCTGGACGCCACGTCCAGTGCCCAATGCGGAAGTCATGGAAGGCCGCTTCGTGCGCCTTGAGCGCCTGTCGTCGCAAAGGCACGGAGACGGCCTTTATGCCGCCTCCACCATGCAGGACGCCGATGCCCGTTTCCGGTGGCTGCCCGAATATCCGCCCGAAAGCCGAGAGGCCTTTCAGACCTGGCTCGACAAGGCCGAAAAGAGCACCGATCCACTTTATTACGTCGTGATCGACAAGCATTCCGGCAAGGTCGCCGGCCGCCAGACTTTTCTGCGCATCGACCAGGCCAACGGGGTCATCGAGATAGGCCATATTCTCTGGTCGTCCATCATGGCGCGAACCCCTGCCTCAACCGAGGCGTTTTATCTGTTCGCACGGCATATTTTCGACGATCTCGGCTATCGTCGCTTCGAATGGAAATGCAACGACCGCAACGAGCCCTCGAAACGCGCGGCGGAGCGCTTCGCCATGACGCATGAGGGGCTCTTCCGCCAGGCGGGCGTCGTCAAGGGCGAGAACCGCGACACCGCGTGGTACTCTCTGCTCGACGGGGAATGGCCGCAGGCAAGGGCCGCCTTCGAGACATGGCTCGCAGCTGAAAATTTCGATGCCTCGGGCCGGCAGCGCACCGCCTTGTCGACACTCACCGCCCGCACGCTGGTCGCCAACGGCATCCGCCTCGAACGCATCGGCTTCGAAAAACGGGGGCAGATCGAGGAAATCCAGGCCGCATCCTACGCGCGAACGCGCGACCGCACCGGCGACGACCCCATGCCGCTCGGTTGGGACTATGGCGAAATCTTCGCCAATTGCGAGGTGTGGATGTGCAGTCGAGACGACAAGCCCGCCGGCGTGCTGATCCTCCGCCGCCAAAAGGGTGACCTCTACCTGGAATCGATCGCCACCACGCCGGCCGTTGCCGGCATGGGCTATGGCCGTGCCATGATGGCCGGCGTCTTCAATCGCGCGCATGCATTGACGGCGCCGGAAATCCGGTTGAAGACACACGCGCTCAATCCCGCGCTCGACTGGTATCGGCGGCTGGGCTTCGAGATCGAGCGCGAGGAGGATCTCGGCTCGCGTACGGTCATCCACATGGTCGCGCGAGTGAGTTGAGCATTCAGGACACAGTGGAGTATCGCATGTCAGGACAGTTGCAGGGGAAGATCGCGGTGGTCACGGCGGCCGGCCAGGGTATCGGGCGCGCCATCGCGGAGGCGTTCGCCGCCGAGGGCGCGACGGTCCATGCGTCCGATCTCGATCTCGGCAAGCTTGACGGGCTCGATGCCTCCAAGGCGCGGCTGGACGTCACCGACACCGACGCCGTGAACGCCTATGCGGCGGCGGTCGGCGGAATCGATATCCTGGCCAACGTCGCCGGCTTCGTCCATCACGGGACGGTGCTCGACTGCGAGGAGAGCGACTGGGATTTCTCCTTCGATCTCAATGTGAAATCCATGCATCGCATGATCCGCTCCTTCCTGCCGGAGATGCTGACCCGCGCTGCCGCGAACGGCACGTCGGGGTCGATTGTCAACATGTCGTCCGGCGCATCCTCGCTCAAGAGCGCCCCGAACCGCTATGTCTATGGCGCGACCAAGGCGGCAGTCATTGGCCTGACGAAATCAGTTGCACAGGATTTCATCCGTCAGAACATCCGCTGCAACGCGATCTGCCCCGGCACGATCGAATCCCCGTCCTGGCACGAACGTGTCGATGAACTCGGCAAGAGCGTCGGCGGAGCCGACAAGGCACTGCAGATGTTCGTCGATCGCCAGCCGATAGGTCGCGTCGGACGGGTCGAGGAGGTCGCCGCGCTGGCGGTTTATCTGGCAAGCGATTCCGCGGCCTTTACCACCGGAACGGCGATTCCGATCGATGGGGGATGGACGCTCTGATGTCCGAGAACAAGAACCAATACGACAGCAAGACGCTGGCCACAGCGGCGGCAATCTTCATAGGCTTCGCGCTGCTCATTTTCTTCCTGCCGAACATCATGCAGGCGGTCGGTGGCGAAAATCGAATCCTTGCGGGCGCCATAGTCGTCGGCGTGCTCGTGCTGCCATTCGTCGGCCTCTGGCTGCGTGGCCGCATGCGGCGCAAGGGCGAATAAGGTGAGGATCGTCATCACCGGCGCGGCAGGCATGATCGGCCGCAAGCTGACCGCCCGCCTCATTGCAGACGGCAAGCTCACGGGCCGGCAAATCAGCGGCCTTCATCTCCAGGACATCGTGCCGGTCGATGTTCCGCCGGCGGATTTTGCCGTGACGGCCGAGACCAGCGATCTGGCTAATCCTGGCGTCACTGAGGCATTGGCCGCGCGCGAAGCGGACGTGGTCTTCCATCTCGCGGGCGTCGTGTCGGGAGAAGCGGAACGCGATTTCGACAAGGGTTACCGCGCCAATCTCGACGGCGCGCGCGCCCTGTTCGACGCGATCCGGCTGCGCGAAGACTATTACCCGCGCGTCGTCTATGCCTCCTCGATCGCGGTCTTCGGCGCGCCATTTCCCGACGCGATCGGCGACGACTTCCAACAGGTTCCGCTGACCTCCTACGGCGCGCAGAAACTGATCGGCGAATTGCTGCTGGGCGATTACTCGCGGCGTGGCTTCCTGGATGGCATCGGGCTTCGCCTGCCGACCATCTGCGTGCGCCCCGGCAAGCCGAACCTTGCGGCATCCGGCTTCTTTTCCTCCATCATCCGCGAACCCCTGGCCGGAAAGCCTGCGGTGTTGCCGGTTTCGCGTGACGTGGTGCATACGCATGCCAGCCCGCGTTCGGCCGTCGGCTTCCTCTTGCATGCCGCGGGGCTCTCCTCCGAGCGTCTCGGCGCACGCCGCAATGTGACGCTTCCCGGCGTTGCGGTTTCCATCGGAGAACAGATAGAGGCATTGCGCCGTGTTGCCGGTGACAAGGCCGTGACCCTGATCCGCGATGAACCGGACCCCGAGACCCGGGCCATCGTCGATTTCTGGCCGCAGCGGTTCGACGCGAAGCGCGCACGTGACCTCGGCTTCACAGCCGAAACGACCTTCGACGACATCATCAGGGTGCATGTGGAAGACGAGTTGGGCGGCTCGCTTTAGCCTAGGCGGCCAGCGCTCCGCCGAGAAGGATCAGGCCGAGCACCATCACCAGCGCCGCGCCGCCGATTTCTATTCCGCGATGCAGCCGGTTCGACATGGCACCCGAGCCGGAAACACGCAGCGCCGCGTTCTTCGCGGTGACCGCCAATGTCGCCAACGCCGAAACCGTGATCGCTGTCCCCACCGCCATGGCGAAGACGGAGAGAATTCCGCCGACCACGAGACCGTTCAGCAGGGCGAATGTCAGGACGATCAGCGCGCCGGAACACGGACGCAATCCGACAGCCGCAACGGCCGCCCAGGCGGACCGCCAGTTCATCGGACCCGCCAGCATCTTCGGATCGGGCGCATGCGAATGACCGCAAGTCTCGCAGATTTCGCCGTCGCCATGGTGATGATGGTCGTGGTGATCATGATGATGGTGCGCATGGCCATGATTATGGTGATCGGCGGCTTGAACGGCAGCCGACGAAAGGGATGCCGGCGCCTTGCGCCGACGCAGCTTTGTCATCAAAAGCCAGAAGCCGAAAACGGCGATCAGCGCATAGCTTGCCGTTTCCATGAACCATGTCGCGTCCGTCATGGAAACCGCCGTTCCACGCAAGACCAGATAGGCGGTGCCCACGAGCACGACCGCGGAAATCGCCTGCAGGATCGCCGACAGGAAGGAGAGCAAAACGCCGCGCCTCAATAGCGTCTCGTTCGCCAGCATGTAGGAGGAAATCACCGCCTTGCCGTGACCCGGCCCGGCCGCGTGAAAAATGCCGTATGCAAAAGACAGGCCGACAAGCAGCCAGGCCGCGTTGCCGTCCTCGCGCATCGCCTTCAGCGCATCTGTCATTTCGCGATAGAAGCTCCGCTGCATCTCGTTGATCCAGAGGAAAAAGCCGCCAAAGAGTCCGCCTGTTGGCTGAACGACGGCTTCGCTTGCCCCGATCCCGAGCGACGACTGGGCATGTGCCGCCGATGCGATCAGGAGGGCCGCAAGCGCGGTTCCGATTGCGATTCGCGGTCCCGTCACCCGTCTCATTTGCAGGTCACCTCCATCCGGGTCGCCAGGAGTTTGGACATGTCGGTCGGATCGTTGAAGAACGCATCGGTCAGCGTTGCCTGGTTCTGCGCGATCGCTTCATCGGGATCGGGCACGACCATCTTGTGGCTGCAATTGGCGGGCGCGCCCTGCAACACCATGTTGTTCTCGTCGTAGAAATCGATAGCGGTGTAGAAAGTCGGATCGAACACACCGAAGCTCGGCGACGAGCTTATTTCGATGCGTTCGGCCGGCACCGCCGTGAAGAACATGATCAACTGGCCGTCCTCGAACAGCGCCTTCATGTCCTTCACCGGCTCCACATTGATATTGTTGCTGCCGACGGTGATGGACTGGAAATAGTCGAAATCGGCCAGCGAATCGGCGACCACGGAGGCCACCTCTTCCAGTTCCGGCGGGTCCAGCCGATTGTCCGTATCGGCATCGAATTCGAGCAGGACCGTGGAGGAGAACAGTTCGTCGAAGCGCCAGATATGCCGCAAGGCGTTGACATGCCCGTCCGGCGCCACTTCGACCTCGAGCCGCGCCTCGGCGAAAACATGCGGATGCGCGAAAGCATGTGTCGCGCCGCCCAGGCATCCGGTGACGCAGGCGAGCACTGATAGAAAAGTCCGTTGCATGGCTGGCTGCATGTCTCCTGAAATCCCCGAAAGCGAGAGCGCAAAAACCCGGCGGGATTATGTCGCCGCCGCACCGTAATCCTTGAACCACTCGGCAAGATAGTCGACCAATGCGCGCACCTTGCCTGGAAGATAGCGCCGATGCGGATAGACCGCGTAAATTCCCGCCTCTTCCGATGTCGATCCCGGCAGGACTTCCACGACCGCGCCGCTGGCCAGATCGTCCTTCACGATAAAATCCGGACACAGCGCGAAACCGAGATTCGAAAGCGCGGCGGCGCGGGTGGAAAGAGGACTGTTGACCTCGATCGGTCCCGTGACCGTAACGCCGGCGACGCGCCCGTCACTGTCCTTGAGTATCCAGTTGTTGCGTCGTCGCGCATTGGTATCGACGATACAGGGGCGCGTGGAAAGATCTTCCGGCTTTTCGGGCGCGCCGTATTTGGCGATCGTTTCCGGCGTTGCGACGATCTTCAGGCGAAATGGCGCAAGACGCCGCGCAATCATCGCGGAATCCTCGAGTGCGGTTACGCGAATCGCCAGGTCGAAGCCTTCTTCGACAAGATCGACGAAACGGTCGTCGAGTTGAATGTCGAGCCCGATTTCCGGATTGGCGGCGGCGAAATCGATCAGCGCCTGGTCGAGTGACGAATCGGCGAAAGAGCGCGGCGCCGCAATCTTGATTCGGCCGCGCACGCCTTCCCGGCTGTCGCGCACCATGTCCTGCAACGTGTCGATCTCGCGCACGATCTCCACGGCGCGGATGTAATAGGTATGTCCGAGTTCGGTCAGCGAGAACTGGCGCGTAGTCCGATTGAGCAGGAGTGCGCCGAGTTCGTCCTCCAGTTCGCGGACATATTTCGACAACAGCGCCTTCGACCGTCCAATCTTGCGGGCGGCCGCGGAAAAGCCCTCGTTTTCCACGACGGCGATGAAGGCGCGCATACGCGTCAAGGTATCCATGAAGGCTACTCCTGGGTCGGGTCGGGTATTGGCACCGTCAAATGGCTTCGAACCCGAACGCGATTTTCGTTTACAGAAACTGCACGCAAAAAAAGATTCGGCAAGCCCGATTTCTTCATTGAAATGCAAATGATCTCGCATTAAATCCGCCTCACCCAAAGTCGCACGTGCCTGTGGGTGTCCGCCGACCCCTCGAATTGGTGAGGGGCACGGCAAGGTACCCGGAGCTAACCCCTCCGGTCGCTTCCCGGCCAACCGGACAAGCGAGGACATCTTGAAGCAACGACGGTCGGGTCTATCACTCGTCCGGCGGTCCACACGCCGGAATAGCGAGAGACACAACCATCCTTGCCAAACGTGCGGTCGGGCGTTCCCACCAATCAATGGCAATCAAGACCGGCAAGCCGGTCTGAGATTTTTCGCGTGGTTCCGAAAGGACCGGTGCATTCGCGCCTGTCCATGCCGGGACCGCACCCGTTGTCGCAGCCCCCGCTGCCCGGATACGCCGAAGGAACAGTGCCATGACGACCGCACGCATCCATGACTTCCTCGCCACCCGCCGCCCCGCTTCCCCTTGCCTCGTCGTCGATCTCGACGTCGTGCGCGACAACTATTGCGCCTTCACCAAGGCGCTGCCGGACAGCCGCATCTTCTACGCCGTCAAGGCCAATCCCGCGCCCGAGATCCTGAAGCTCCTCGCATCGCTCAACTCCTCTTTCGACACGGCGTCCGTGGCCGAAATCGAGATGGCGCTCGACGCCGGTGCGACCGCTGAACGCATCTCCTTCGGCAACACCATCAAGAAGGAACGCGACATCGCGCGCGCCCACGAACTCGGCATCCGTCTTTTCGCCGTCGACTGCGTCGAGGAAGTCGAGAAGATCGCCCGTTCCGCACCGGGTGCGCAGGTTTTCTGCCGCGTCCTCACCGACGGCGAAGGCGCCGAGTGGCCGCTGTCGCGCAAATTCGGCTGCGCACCGAAAATGGCCGTCGATGTCCTCGCACACGCCGCGCGCCTCGGCCTCACCGCCTATGGCGTCTCTTTCCATGTCGGCTCGCAGATGACCCACCTCGCCGCATGGGACAAGGCGCTGGCAGACGCTCGCTGGGTGTTCGAGCGCATGTCGGAAAAGGGCATCACCCTGAAGATGGTCAATATGGGCGGCGGTTTCCCGACCCGTTACCTCAAGGACGTGCCCACGGCGAAGGCCTACGGCCAGGCGATCTTCGACGCGCTGCGCAAGCATTTCGGCAACCGTATCCCGGAAACGATCATCGAGCCGGGCCGCGGCATGGTCGGCAATGCGGGCGTCATCAAGTCGGAAGTCGTACTGGTGTCGAAGAAGTCCGACAACGACAACGTGCGCTGGGTCTATCTCGACATCGGCAAGTTCGGCGGCCTCGCCGAAACCATGGACGAAGCCATCCGCTACAACATCGTCACCCCGCGTGACGGCGATGCCGCGGAGCCCTGCGTTCTGGCCGGACCGACCTGCGACTCCGCCGACGTGCTCTACGAAAAGACGCCCTATCCGCTGCCGCTGTCCCTGACCATCGGCGACGAGGTTCTGATCGAAGGCACTGGAGCCTACACGACGACCTATTCGGCCGTCGCGTTCAACGGCTTCGAGCCGTTGCGCTCCTACGTCATCTGACCGCACGCGCTTTCGGGAATACGACAATGAACTCGCTGGTTCATGACGGCGACGCCGTCACCATTGCGCTCGAATCCGCGGCCGACGTCGCAACCCGCGACGCCGTGCTGGCGCGCGCAATGTCGCCCAACTGGAAAAAGAAGACCTCGCAGAAACTTCGCGCCGGCCGCAAGCCGGCCGAAGGGCTTGCTTTCGTGGCGCGCGACAACGCGGCCAACGTGATCGGCACCGTGCGGCTGTGGAACGTTTCCGCGGGCATCGACGCCGATGGCCACTCGGTTTCCGCGTTGATGCTGGGGCCGCTCGCCGTCGATCCGGACGCGAAGGGTACCGGCACCGGTTCGCTTCTGATGCGCCATGCGCTTTCGGAGGCAGCCCGCCTCGGCCACGGCGCGGTGCTGCTGGTTGGCGATGCGCCCTACTATGCGCGTTTCGGTTTTTCGGCGGAAAAGACCGGCACGCTGGCCCTGCCGGGACCGGTCGAGCGCGACCGTTTCCTGGCAATCGAACTGGTCGAGGGCTTCCTTGATGGCGCCGCCGGCATGGTCGTCGCCTCCGGCGAAAAGGTCTCGAAACCGAGCAAGCTGCGCCTCGTGGCATAATCAGGAGTTATCGGCGGGGGCCGATGGCGGCGCGGACCAAGCGCGGGAGGAAGCTCCCGCGCCGCCTTTTATACTGCAGCGATCCGCTGCATACAGTTGAGTGCCTTTGATAGGTCACACCCGGAAAATGCGAGCCAGCAGATGACACAGGATGCGTTGTCGGAATTTGTCGAAAGGTTTCGCGCGGATCATTCTTCGAAGATACGGAAAGACGACATTGTGCGTTGGGCCGGCTCTCTGAGCAATTGGGCCTTTTACAACGAGATCAGCATTAACCTGGCGTGGAAGTACCAGAGCGGTGAATTGAGCTACACGGTGTGCGACAGCATCATGAACGAGCTTTGGAATTCGGTGCTCGACGGCTTAGCCGAGAGCGCCGGGGATCAGGTGCCTTATCCGTTCTACGAAGTCTATGAGGCATTCGATGCCGGAGAATTTTACCGGCATCGCGACAAGAGCGATGCCCCCGTGAAAGATCACACCGATCCGATGATCTCGGAGTTGCTGGCCAAATATACCCTGTCCAGATCGTCGTAGCACATACTAAGGCCGCTTCGACCTGACCTTGGAATGGAGGCCTCGCCCCGGATTCGAACCAGGGTTGGAAGGGATTTGCACATCCCCCGCGCAGCCACCCCGCTGCTCTCCGCCGGGAAAGCGGCGATTTCGGTCGTCTTTTTCACGCGGCGGCCTCGAACTGACGATATCCCTCCTCGTAAGCCGGTATGATACGCACCACCCGAAAATAGGGCCTTGCCAGAAGCGGCGTGTCGCGCAGCCGCTCCATGGCGAAGTAATGCGCTTCCGGCGTCTCCGCTTCGATCATGGCGACATCGCTCACCTCCGCGTCGAAACTCTCGGCGTCGAAGAAGCGGAGGCGTACTGCCTCGTCGGAAAAGGCATGGGCCAGCGCCTGTTCGGCGATGGCGTTCCGCTCCGCCCGCTCAAGCGAGAGCCATTCGGGCAGAGCGTGGAGCAGCATGAACACGGTCAGTTTCATCAAGGGTCTCCGGTTGAGTACAAACGAAGAATGTGAGTAATTGCTCACATTCTCAACTCGCATATCGGAATCGCCGGTGACCAAGCCGCATCAGCCCAGAAAACAGGCCCGTCAGGCCCGCGCCCGCGCCACCGAGGCGGCCATCGTCGAGGCGGCGGCTCGCATTCTGGAGGAGGATGGCGCATCGGCACTCACGACCAACCGTATCGCGGAGCGCGCCGGTGTGAGCATCGGCTCGCTCTACCAGTATTTCCCCGACAAGCGCTCGGTGATCGCCCAGTTGCTGCGCCGCGAGCGGGCGGCGCTGCTCGACGGCATCAAGGCCTGTTCCGATGACGGCGACGATCCGCTTGCCGCCGTCGGCGCCCTTGTCGATGCCGCCCTGCGCCACCAATTCGCGCGCCCCGCCATGGCGATGGAACTCGAACGCGCCGAAACGGAGCTGGCGCTGGATGACGAGGAAATCGCGCTGGCGGCCGCAATCGAAACGGCGATTGGTGACATCGTGCGCCGGCTCGATCCACGTGCCGATGTGGCGACGGCACGCGATGTCGTGGCCATCTGCCGGGCGATCGTCAACAGTGCTGCGCAGGCCGGCGAGACGGATATCGGCCGGATCCGCGAGCGGGTTCTCAGGGCGGTTATCGGTTACCTCCGGCCGCCGGCTCTTTCTAACCCCTGATATCGATGACGCCGCAATCGCCGGCTTCGGAGCCGAAGGCGACGCGGTAACCGTCCTTGTCCCAGGCAAGCGCCGAGACCGGACCCTTGCCGCCGCGGCGCAGCAGCACCTCCTTGCCATCCTCGAACCGCACGGCCAGAACCATCCCGTCCGAATAGCCGACGGCGACGATATCCTCCTGCGGATGGCAGGCGACCGCGGTCACCATCTGGTCGCCGCGCGTGCCCAGTTCGAGCGGCGCCTTGCCCATCGGCCCGTCCTTGCCGGAGAACGGCCAGACGATGGCTGCCGGCGCGCCCGAGGTCGCGAGCCACTTGCCCTTGGCCGACCATGACCAGCTCTTTACCTTCGCCGGGTAGCCCGACATGCGCATGTGCTTCATGTCATCCAGCCGCCATCCATGCAGGGCATTTTCCTGCATGGTCGTGACGACATATTTGCCGTCCGGCGAGAACATCACGCTTGTGTGCGCGCCTTTCCACTCCAGATCGACCGGTTTGCCGGATGTCGCCACCCAGTGAAGCGTTCCGCCATTGTACCGGGCGGTCGCAAGCCTCAATCCCTTGGGCGCGAATGCCAGCCCCTCGATGGAACGTTCCTCGGCGAATTCCTTGACCGCGCCGTCATTGAGCCGCGCCCAGGCGGTCTTTCCGGCAGCCCAGGCGACGGCTCCGTTGGGGCCTGTCGCCACCGCCGCGATCCATTTCCTGCCCGCCGTCCCGATTTCCGCGGCCACGCCTTCGCCGTTGAGCGCGCGAACGAGTCCATCCTCGCCACCGGTGATCAGCGCCTTGCCGTCGAGTGTGCGGGTCGCGCAGGTGATTCCGTCATGCATCTCGACCGCCTGATGGCCATGATCGAGACGGTGAACGGTTCCGTCGGCCAGCGCATAGACCGGCGTCTCGTCGATGAAATCGGCAAAAAGGCAATAACCGTCGAGATCGAGGGGGGCGACTGTGGGCATGCGCAAGTCCTTGTTTAGATGCGGGCCAGCGGCGCATCCGCCGGCGGGCGCAGGACAACTCCCCCCTCTGGCCGGTCGCGTCAAGAGGAACCTTTGCCTTGTTTGAAGACTTGTCCCCTCAGACCGGGGACACACCGGGCCCCGCCGGAAAGCCAAGCAAGCCTGGAGACCGCATGCCGACAGAACAATGGACCGATCGCGTTAAGCCTCTGCTTGTCGTCCTCGCGGTGGCGCTGCTCGTGCTCGCGGCATGGCACCTTCAGCGCTTCCTGTTTCTCGTATTCGGAGCGATCCTGCTGTCGCTTGTCATCGCCTCGGCGAAGCGCTTCGTCTGCAAATGGACCGGGCTCGGCGACACCGCCTCGCTGACGATCGTCGTCCTGACATCGATCCTTGTTATTTCCGCCTTTTTCGCGCTTATGGGCGCGCGGCTCGTGGCGGAGGCGATGAACCTTGCCGACCGCATGCCGGACGTTCTTGGCAGCATCGAGAAGACGTTCGGTCTCTCCGGTATCGAGAATTGGCTGTCGGCACGCGGCGAGCAACTGCTCTCCAGTGGGTCGCTGTTCAGCAATCTGACGGGCGCGTCGTCGATCGTCATATCCAGCGTGATCGGCCTGTTCCTGGTTGTCTCGGGCGCCGTTTTCCTGGCCGCCAATCCCGGGCTCTATCGCAACGGCTTTCTCAAGCTCATCCCGCCGGAGCGTCGCGAGAAGGGCCGCGAAGTCATGACCGAACTCGCGACAGCGCTGCGTTTCTGGATCATCGGCCAGTTGATCGCCATGGTCTGCGTCGGCGTGATCACCACGGCCGGGCTCTATTTGCTCGGCGTGCCGAGCCCCTTCGGTCTCGGTGTGCTGGCAGGACTGATGGAATTCATCCCTTATGTCGGCCCCATATCAAGCGCCGTCCCGGCGATCGCCGTGGCCTTCTCGGAGGATCCCTGGCTGGCACTTTGGGTCGCGGTTCTCTACTTCGCGATCCAGCAGGCGGAAGCCATCCTCCTGATTCCGCTCATTCAGAAGCGCACCGTCAGCCTGCCGCCGGTGGTGACAATCTTCACCGTTCTCGCCTTTACGTCGCTGTTCGGCCTGTCCGGCGCGATCCTCGGCGCGCCGGCGACAGTCGTCATATTCGTGCTCGTCAAGATGCTCTGGGTGCGCGATCATCTCGACGAGGATACCGAGCTGCCGGGGGACAAGTCAGGCGATAACGCGTGATATTTGCCGCGCTGGAAGAAGACGCCCGGCACGAGTGAACGCCGGGCCTTTCGCTTACACCGCACAAGCCGCGAATGTGCGTTCCAGTTTTTCGCGGTCGAGTTCGCGGCCGATGAAGACGATGCGGCTTTCGCGCTTCTCGCTTTCCTTCCACGCGCGCTCGTGATCGCCCTCGACGATCATGTGCACACCCTGGACGACATAACGCTGCGGATCGTCCGGAAACGCGATGATCCCCTTCAGGCGCAGGATATTCGGCCCGTCGAGCTGGGTGATCTTTTGGATCCACGGCATGAACTTGCGCGGATCGACCTCGCCGCCCCGCAACGATACCGACTGGATCGTCGTACCATGGATGCCGTCATGGTGATGGTGGTGCTCGCCATCGCCGTGGTGGTGGTGATGGTGCCCGTGATCATGATCGTGGTGGTGATGATCGTGGTCGTGATCGCAATCCGGCCCGCAGGCATGGTCCGGATGATCGTGATCGAGGAAATGCGGATCGCTTTCGAGCGCGCGCTGCAGATCGAAAGCGCCGCGGTCGAGGATTTCGGACAGCCCGATATTGGACCGTTCCGTGCGATGGATGCGCGCATGCGGATTGATGGCGCGGATCGTGTGTTCCAGCGCGTGCAATTCGTCTTCCGAAACCAGGTCGGTCTTGTTGAGCAGCACGACATCGGCGAACGCGATCTGGTCCTCCGCCTCGCGGCTGTCCTTCAGCCTGAGCGGCAGGTGTTTCGCATCGACCAGCGCGACCACGGCGTCGAGCCGGGTCTTTTCGCGCACGTCGTCATCCATGAAGAAGGTCTGCGCCACGGGCGCCGGATCGGCGAGGCCGGTGGTTTCCACGACGATGGCGTCGAAGCGGCCCGGCCGCCGCATAAGCCCCTCGACCACGCGCACGAGATCGCCGCGCACCGTGCAGCAAACGCAGCCATTGTTCATCTCGTAGATTTCCTCGTCGGATTCCACGATCAAATCGTTGTCGATGCCGATCTCGCCGAACTCATTGACGATAACGGCGTAACGCTTGCCATGGTCTTCAGAGAGAATCCGGTTGAGAAGCGTGGTTTTGCCGGAGCCGAGATAGCCCGTCAGCACGGTAACGGGAATGGAGTGTTCGCTCATGATTGCCTCATCTGGGCCAAGTCTGTTTCATTCGCCATATAGGCAATCGCGACCCGCCCTGCTACCGGTCTACGACGCATAATCGTCATGCACCGGACAGGAAATAGCGGTTGATCGCCCGCTTGATCGGTGTCAAAGCGATCGCCGTCCGAATGCCAGACACTTCGGAAAACGTTACGGGAGACCAGAATGCCGCTTTACACCGTCCGCCTCGAAATGGCCCGCGAACCGGGCTTTCCCGAAGGCAACAAGAACCGTGGCTACAATCTCGTTTTGCCGCTGGGCGACGACATGAAGATCGATGGCGCGGAATGGAAGAAGCATCCCGAAGCCTGCACGGTCGAGCGTTTCTGGGACGGCGAGCGCACCGAACTCGGTTATCTCGAACGCCACCGCAAGGGCCAGTGGGTCTTCGACTACGATTTCGACGACGACGAAGACGAGGAGTCCGGCTTCCGGCTGGGCGAACACAGCTTCAACAAGGGCGAATACGTCTCGATCTCCGGCCATGACGGCAAGATGCACACCTTCACCGTCGTCGCGGTGACGCCCGCCGGCTGATCAAAATCCCGGGTGCTTCTCGATATCCTTAAGGAGCTGGAGGAGCCCCGCGACGGCGTGATCGAGGATTCTTTCGCCGATCTGCGCCGATGCGCCGCCCGAATTGCCGACGGCTCCGATTTCCGAGAGGTCTTCCATCGTCCAGCCGAAGGCGTGCGGGCCGTAGGCGCGCAGATGGTGGTAATCCCGCATGAAATCGGCCTGACGTGACGGGAAATCCCCCGCCCTGTCCATGGCGACCTTCTCCGGATGGGTCGCCAGCATGACGGACGTCTCGATCAGCCCGCCATGGATATCGAGATGCTTCGCCTCGGCGCTCATGATCCCGTCGGGCAGGCCGAACCGTGTCCAACTCGTCGCCACCGCGAGCATGTCGAACCGAACCCTGAGTTCGGTCGCAACGACGGTCATCAGCGGCGAATTTCCGCCATGGGCGTTCAGCATCACGAATTTTCGGATGCCCGAACGATGCGCCTGCTCTCCAATGCGCACCCAGCGGCGGATCGCCTGGTCCCATTCCAGCGACTTCGTGCCCGCCACATGCATGTGCTCGGGCGAATAGCCCACCTCTTCGACCGGCAGGAAAACAACTGGCGCGGAATCGGGCAGCCGCTCGATCAGCCTCTCGACGACGGCCTCCGCGATCAGGCTGTCGGTCTCGAAGGGAAGATGCGGGCCATGCTGCTCGGTCGCACCCAGCGGCAACACCGCGATCCACTGCGCCGCTTCGGCAGGCGCGCGTTCCGGCAGCTTGTCGACTCGCCGGCGGATCCGTTTCGGCTTGGCGCCTCCTTCCGTCGTCATCAGGCCTCCGCGAAGAGCTTGGCGATAGCGCCATGGTCGTGCCGAAGCCGCTCGACATCGACGCCGACCGGCGCGCCATCCTCGACAGTCCATTCGCCCTTGATCATGACACGATCCGCGCGATGCGCACCGCACAGAACCAGCGCCGCCAGCGGCTCATGCGCGCCGGAGAACCGCAATTCGTCCAGCGTGAACATCGCCAGATCGGCCTGCTTGCCGACGGCAATCGCGCCGATATCGCTGCGGCCGAGACAGGCGGCCGACCCCTCTGTCGCCCAGCGCAGCACATCGAGATGGGTCACCGTCGCGTCGTAGCGCAGACGGTTCAGCATCAGCGCATGGCGTGCGCCCTCCATCAGGTTGGAACTGTCATTCGAGGCGGAGCCATCGACGCCGAGCCCGACCTTGACGCCGGCACTCTCGAGATCCCGCGTCCGGCAGAACCCCGACGCCAGCACCGCGTTCGATGTCGGGCAATGCGAAACGCCGACCCCCGCCTTGCCGAGCCTGACGATCTCGTCATCGCCGAAATGGATGCCATGCGCCAGCCATGTCTTGTCGCCCAGCCAGCCGCAATCCTCCAGATAATCGACCGGCCGGCAGCCGAACATCGAGACGCAAAATTCGTCCTCGTCATGCGTCTCGCCCAGATGCGTATGCAGCGCGCAACCGCATGTGTTGGCGAGTGTCGCCGTATCGCGCATCAGTTCGCGCGTAACCGAGAAGGGCGAACACGGCGCCAGCGCCACCTGCAGCATCGCGCCTTCGGAGGCGTCGTGATATTTGCCGATCACCCGCTCGCAATCGGCGAGGATCGTATCGTGGTCCTGCACCACCGAATCCGGCGGTAGCCCGCCATCCTTCTTCGAAAGATTCATCGAGCCGCGATTGAGCACCATGCGCATGCCGAGCGCGGTGGCCTCCTCCGCTTGGATGTCGAGCGCATCCTCCAGACCGTCGGGAAAGACGTAGTGATGATCCGACGAACAGGTCACGCCCGACAGCATGAGTTCGGTAAGCGCCAGCCGTGTCGCCAGACGCAGGCCTTCGGGCCCGAGCCTCGCCCAGATCGGGTAGAGCGCCGTCAGCCAGTCGAACAGTTCCTTGTTGATGGCGGCCGGATGCGCCCGCGTCAGCGTCTGGTAGAAATGGTGGTGCGTGTTGATCAGCCCCGGCAGCACGACATGACGCGAGGCGTCGAACGCTATGCATTCGAGCGATGGCGACCTGCCCGCCGGTACAAGTTCGACGATTTTCCCGCCTGACACGACAATCCCGCCGGACGCGTCGCCGTCGGCGAGAATCGCGAGCGGCGACTTGATCCAGAGAGGCTTTGAAACTGTCATGAAACTACCTGAAAACCGGAAGCTTCATTCCTAGAAGATCGCGGGCGTGTCTGCCAAGTGCAGAAGCGATAGCCTGGCGCGCACTTTCGCGCCTGCCGTGCTATGACGTTGGCCAGTCTGCCTGCACGTCCGGCGACAAACCGAAAGCCCGCCCATGCTCACATGGAAGACCGCCCGGCGGATCGTCCTGCTGATAGTGCTGCTCGTCGCTGCGAATCTCGCCGGCAACTACTTCGCCGACATCTTCGGCGCGGAACTGAAAAACAGCGGCATGATCGCCCGTTGGGGCACAGCGGCGCTTGTCATCGCCTATTGCATCCTGCTCGCCATTCCCTTCGTACCCGGCGTCGAGATGGGCATGATGCTCATGGCCATACACGGCACCTCGATCGCGCTGCTGGTCTATCTGTGCACGGTCGTCGGCCTGTCGATGGCCTTTCTCGCAGGCCGTCTCGTTCCGCTCGCGGCCATCGGGCGCCTTGCGCGTTTCCTGCATCTCGAACGTGTCGCCCTTTTCATCGACGATATAGACGCCATGGATCGGCAGGACAGGCTGGCGCGGCTGATGGAAAAGGCGCCCATCCGGGCGATCCCGTTTCTCTTGCGTCACCGCCATGTCGCCCTCGCCGTGGTGCTCAACATTCCCGGCAATTCGGTTATCGGCGGCGGCGGCGGCATCGCGCTCCTCGCCGGGTCGTCACGGCTATTTTCGACGGCGGGCTTCCTCGTTGCGGTTGCGCTGGCCGTCTCGCCGGTGCCGCTTGCCTTTTACCTCTTCGGACAACGCTTTTTCCCGCCTCTTTAGCGAAGGATCGCCGGAAAACCGGCGGCTTGCTTGACCTGATTTCTTTCGTCGGCTTATTAGTCGTTCATGAATCGCTATTACATCGAAAAGGAGGCAGAGGAGGTCACCAAGCTCCTGACGAGCCTCCAGAACGCCGCCCGTGTCGGCCGCACCCACATGGCCCGCCTGCTGCAATCCACCGGGCTTTACGCTGGTCAGGAAAGCGTCATGGAACAGCTTTCCATCGAGGACGGCCAGACCCTGGGCCAGCTCGCGACAACCCTCGGCGTCAAGCCGCCCACCGTCACGAAGACAGTCACCCGTCTCGCCGAGCAGGGCTTCGTCGAACGCCGTCCCTCCGAAAAGGACGCCCGCCAGATCCATGTCTGGTTGACGGAGGAGGGCCGCGCCGTCCTCGAACACATGCAGCGCGCCATCCGCGACGCCGAAATGCGCGCCTTCGACGGCATCAAGAAGAAGGAACGCAAGCAACTCGCGAAGGTGCTTGCGAAGATCGAGGCGAATCTCGGCGAACCGCGCACCGAAAAGCCGAAAAAGAAAAGCGGCGGAAAGAAAAAAACCAAGACGGGCGACAAAGCCGCGAACGCCTAGGTCTCGGCCCATCGCGGCCGTTCGCGGAGCCTCCGGTACGCGCCAAAACGGGGGATATTCAGATTCGATTAACCACGGCGGGACCACAAGGCGGTCTTGTCGCAGCGCCTCACGCTTGCACCGCGCGCATTCTAAAAGTATTTTAAACTGTTTAAAAATTTCGGGGGGATCGGTGGCGCAAAAAATAAAGCTCTCCACCATCGGTGAGGCATTGGGCGTTTCGACAGCCACCGTGTCGCTCGCCTTGCGTGACAGTCCGCTGGTCGCCGAGGCGACCAAGGAGAAGATCAAGGCCCATGCGCGCCAGATGGGCTATATCTACAATCGGCGCGCGGCCAGCCTGCGCACCTCGAAATCGGGCATCATCGGCGTCGTCGTGCACGACATCATGAACCCTTTCTACGGCGAGATCCTGAAGTCGATCGAAACGGAACTCGACCGTTCCCGCCACACCTTCCTGCTGTCCAATCACTACGACAATGTCGACAAGCAGCGCGATTTCCTCGACACGCTGATGCAACTCGGTGCGGACGGCGTCATCATGTCCCCGGCCATCGGCACGCCGATCGAGGATATAGACCTTGTCCTGCGCAACGGCCTTCCGGTCGTATTGATCGCGCGCTCCATCCCGAAGGCCAGCCTGCCGGTCTTCCGGGGCGACGATTCCTTCGGGATAGGCCTTGCGACACGCCACCTGATTTCGCTCGGACACAAGCGCATCGCGATGATCGGCGGCACCGACGACACCTCAACGGGACGCGACCGGTACCAAGGCTATCTGACCGCGATGAAGAAAGCCGAACTCGCGGTCAAGCCGGAATGGCGCATTCCCGGGCCGCGCACCAAGCAGGCCGGCTTCGAGGCGACGGGCGAGTTCCTGGCTCTGCCCGACAAGCCGACGGCCGCCGTCTGCTGGAACGACCTCGTCGCCATCGGCCTGATGAACGGCATCGCGCGCGCCGGCCTGACGCCGGGAACCGACATTTCCGTGACCGGCTATGACGATCTGGAAGAGGCCGCTATCGCCACGCCCGCCCTGACAACCGTCTGGAACGGGCAGCCCGAGGTTGGCCGCCGCGCCGCGCGCGCCCTGCTCGACCGGATCGACGGCGTCAGCGACCAGTCTGGTACGCTCGAACTCATCCGCCCGGAACTCCATATCCGCCAGTCCACCTCGCCCGTTAAGGAACGCGCCTGACATGCCTGCAGACCTCAAATCCATCCGCATTCTGATGCCGTCGCATTTCAACGCTCACGCCGCCGCGCGCATTGAGGCGGAATTCGACGCGGTGACGATCGACGATCCCGATCCGGCGCGGATCCCGACGGAGAAACTCGCCGGCATTCGCGGCATCGCCGCCGGGCTTGGCCCGTCCTGGATCCCGGTGATCGACGCCCTGCCCCCGCTGGAAATCGTCGCCAATTTCGGCGTCGGCTACGATCCGGAATCTTCGCTTCACGCCATCGACAAGGGCGTTTGCGTCACGCACACGCCGACCGTCCTCGACGAGGAGGTCGCCGACACCGCGCTGGCGCTGCTGCTCAACACGGTGCGGGAGTTCTGGTTCGCCGAAAAATGGCTTCGCGACGGCAAATGGGAAAAAGAGGGCAACTACCCGCTGACCGGCCTGTCGCTGCGCGACAGACAAGTCGGCATTTACGGCCTCGGCCGGATCGGCAAGGCAATCGCGCGGCGCGTCGAGGCATTCGGTCTGTCGGTCAGCTATCACAACCGCAGCCGCGCCGCGGACGTCGATTATCCCTATTACGAGACGCTGGAAGGTCTCGCATCGGCTGTCGATACGCTGATCTGCGTCGTTCCGGGCACGCCGGAAACCCATCACACCGTGAACGCGGCGATCCTTCGGGCACTCGGTCCGAGCGGTGTGCTCGTCAATATCGGCCGTGGAACGGTCGTCGATGAATCGGCGCTTGTCGCGGCCCTGCGCGACGGTGTCATCGCCGCCGCCGGCCTCGACGTCTTCGAAGACGAGCCGCATGTACCGGCGGAACTCGCCGCCATGAAGAATGTCTGCCTGTTGCCGCATGTCGGCTCCGCGTCGCAGCACACGCGCCGCCTCATGGCCGATCTCGTCGTCGACAATCTTGTCTCCTGGTTCTCGAAAGGCGAAGCGCTGACCGCCGTGCCGGAAGCAAAGTCGGCAAGCCTGGCGAAACGGAAGAACGGCTGACCGATCGCCATCCCACGCCGACGCGCAGTCCCGATATCGCACAACCGCCGCATGTGTTAAGCGGCTCTCATGAGTCAGATTGCAACAACGGTACCGGCAGCCCGGCCGGGGGCCGGTATCGCCTTCATCCTGCTTGGCGTGTCGGCGATCTCGGTCAACGACATGCTTATCAAGCAGTTATCGGCGGGATACCCGCTGCACCAGATGGTGTTCACGCGCTCGCTGATCGGCATCGCCTTTTCGCTGATCCTCGCGCAACTGGAGGGCGGCATCGCAATCCTTCGCACCCAAAGACCGCTCCTGCATATCATGCGCGGCCTGGTCATCGTCGCGTCGAACCTCGCCTTCTTCACGGCGCTTGCCGTGGTGCCGCTCGCGGAGGCGACCGCCCTGTTCTTCGTCGCGCCTCTGATGATCACGCTGCTGTCGATACCGTTGCTTGGCGAGAAAGTCGGCCCCTATCGCCTCGGTGCCGTCGCCATCGGCCTCATCGGCGTGACCGTCATGATGCGCCCCTGGGAAAGCGGCAGCGAACGCCAGACAGGATTCCTGATCCTTTTACTGCCTGTCCTGGCCGCATTCACCTACGCCCTCTACCAGATCCTGACCCGCAAGCTCGGCGTGTCCACGAAGGCGTCGGCGATGGGCGTCTATGTCCAGTCGATCTTCATCCTGGTTTCGCTGGCGTTCTTCCTGGTCGCGGGCGATGGCCGCTTCGCCGAAGGAACGACCAACGAGAGCGTTCGCTTTTTGATGAGGGCGTGGATCTGGCCCCGGGGCCACGATGTCTGGCTGTTTGCAGGCCTCGGGCTGAACTCGGCGATCGTTGTCTACTGCCTCTCGCAGGCCTACCGGCTGGCCGACGCGGCAACCATCGCGCCCTTCGAATATGTCGGCCTGCCGCTCGCCGTCATGTGGGGTTGGGTTATCTGGGGCGAAATCCCGGCATCAGCTGTTTCCGTCGGCATCGTACTCATCATGGGCAGCGGGCTTTTCGTCTTCCTGCGCGAAATGCGCAAGAACCGGAAGGCCGCCTTGGCGCACCGGGTCCATCGCCGCTATTGACGAGGCCGAAGGGTCATTAGCTCCCCCTTAACCATGATTGGCCCATAGTCCCTGCGGTTTCGCGGGAGTAACGGGCAATGATGAAGTCATACACGCATTGGATCAACGGAGCAGCCGTGATGGGCGTGCTCGCCATGTTCGCCACAGGATACGGTGCCGCAGACCCCGGCGTCGACCGCATGACGACCGCATCGATCGACACGCTGGCCCGCGCCGACCGCTTCATGGTGGTCGACCATACCCGCAACCACACCTGTATCGTCGCGCTGCACCGCGCCGAGGGCTACGACATCCATCGCCTCGAACCCGGCCATTGCGGCGACATGCCCCGCGTGGCCGCAGCACGCACCTGGCAGGATACCGGACGCGGCAAGGTCTCCATTACCGACCACACCGGAAAGATCCTGATGCGCCTTTCCGCCAATGACGGCTATGGCTGGAACGTGGTCACGCCGAACGACATGAAGCTCACCTTCGAGGCGTTTTGAGCCCGCGACGTCGGTCTATCGAATAGCTCGGAACGTCGCCGCAGCCGTAGAAGTCATGCACGGGCGATGCGTGCCTCTGCTCGCACGCGCGCCGCGTCGCCGAAAGCGCGGAAAAGCGAACCGGAGGGCCCGTCCGACTTCGCCCAGTATTCGGGATGCCATTGCACGCCGACCGCGAAGCCCTTCGCATCCTTCACCGAGACCGCTTCCACGGTTCCGTCAGCGGCGGTCGCCTCCACCGCGAGACGCGGCGACAGGACCTCTATCGCCTGACGGTGAAGGGAGTTCACCTCGATCTGCGATGACCCGACGATCTTCGCAAGACAGCTGTCGGCCTTCACCGCAATGCCATGCGCGAGACCGAACCGCACATCCTGGTCATCGCTCACCGGCGCGCGATGGTCGGCCCTGTCCTCGCGGGTATGGATCTCGTGCGCGATCGACCCGCCAAGCGCGACATTGAGTTCCTGGACGCCGCGGCAGATGGCGAACAGGGGAACGCCAGCGTCGATCGCGGCCCGGATCAGCGGCAGCGCCGTCGCGTCGCGTTCCTCGTCATAGGGTTCGTGATCGGGTGTCGCCTGCTGCCCGTAATTGCGCGGATGCACATTCGACTTGGAGCCTGACAGCAAGACCCCGTCCACCCGATCGACCAGCGCCGCAAAATCGACGCGATCGCCGAAGGCCGGAACGATCAGCGGCAGGACGCCCGCCGCAGCGATTGCCGCCTCCAGATAGGTCTGCGGCGTGGCGTGCCAGCAGTAGTTGTCGAAATCACGAACGTCGGCGACAACGGCGACAATCGGCTGCATGGTCGGGGCTCCTTGGGATATCGGCCCGTCTAACGATAGAGCGGGCAGATTCGATGGCATGATTCTGCCTGTAATTTAAGCATCCCGCCGGCGCTTTTCGACAGTTTTCAAACCCGCCGGCAAATATAGACGAATAGCGTAATTTCGCCTCCCCGCTTACGCTGGACAGGTCAAGGTAAAACTGTAAGGTACGCGCCGAGTCATGCCGTGAAACTGCCCTGTTCGGGCGCTATGCGTGACCTCAGTCCGAAAGTTATCTGGGAGGATCTTATGGATCGTCGTTCGTTTATCAAGAAAACCGGTGCGGTTGGCGCCGGCGCTGCCGCCGCTACGGCGCTGGCGGCTCCTGCCATCGCGCAGTCCACTCCGAAAGTCACCTGGCGCCTCACCTCGGGTTTCCCGAAGGCGCTGGACACCATCTACGGCGCAGCAGAAGTGTTCGCCGATGCCGTCCGCGAAGCAACCGACGGCAATTTCGACATTCAGGTTTTCGCCGCCGGTGAAATCGTCGGCACGCTGGAAGCGCTCGACGCCGTCAGCGACGGAACCGTCGAAATGACCCACAACTGCTCCTACTACTTCTGGGGCAAGGATCCGACCTTCGGTATCGGAACCGGCATCCCGTTCGGCCTCAACGCCCGCATGACGAATGGCTGGATGTATGAGGGTGGCGGTATCGACATGCTCAACAAGTTCTACGAGGGCTACAACGCCATCGCCTTCCCGGCCGGCAATACCGGTGCCCAGATGGGCGGTTGGTTCCGCAAGGAGATCAACACGGTCGAGGATCTTCAGGGCCTGAAGTTCCGCATCGGCGGCATGGGCGGCAAGATCATCGAGAAGGTCGGCGTCGTCCCGCAGGGCATCCCCGGCGGCGACATCTACCCGGCCCTTGAAAAGGGTGCCATCGACGGCGCCGAGTTCGTTGGCCCGTATGACGACCAGAAGCTCGGCTTCAACAAGGTTGCGCCCTACTACTACTATCCGGGCTGGTGGGAAGGCGGCGTTGCCGTCCACAATTTCATCAACCTCGAAAAGTGGAACGAACTGCCGAAACATTACCAGGCGACCGTCAAGAACGCATCGGCTCTGGCGAACACGGTGATGATGGCGCGTTACGACACGCTGAACCCGAAGGCGCTCAAGGAACTCGCGGCTTCCGGAACGCAGCTGCGTCCCTACAGCCAGCCGATCCTCGAAGCCTGCTTCGACGCGGCAACGGAAACCTACGCCGAACTCTCCGCGGAAAACGCGACGTTCAAGGAAATCTTCGATTCCTACATGGCTTACCGCCGCGAAGGTTACCTCTGGTTCCAGCTGACGGAGTACAACTTCGACACCTTCCAGATGCTGCAGCAGCGCGCCGGCAAGCTCTAGGCTTCGCCGAGTACAAAAAAACAAACCCGGGATGTTCGCCATCCCGGGTTTTTTGTTGGCTGGCCGAAGCCGACATCTATTTCAACGTGGCGGCATCCTTTGCCAGGGCGACGACGCGATCCCAGTCGCCCGCCGCGACGGCATCCTTGGGCGCGACCCAGGACCCGCCGACGCACAGCACATTCGGCAACGACAGGTAGTCGGAAGCGTTTTTCGCCGACACGCCGCCGGTCGGGCAGAAATTGACGCCGCCGAAAGGCGAGGAAAGGGATTTCAGATAGGCCGCCCCACCCGCCTGTTCGGCGGGAAAGAACTTCAACAGCGAGTATCCGTCCTCCAGCGCTGCCATGATTTCGCTCGAGGTCACCGCGCCAGGCAGAAGCGGAACCGGACTGCCCTGCGCCGCATCGACGAGTTCGGGAGTCAGGCCCGGGCTGACGATGAACTTCGAGCCGGCGTCGACAGCCTCCTCGAACTGTCCCGCATTGAGGATCGTCCCCGCACCGACGAGTGCCTCCGGCACCTCGGCCGCGACGCGGCGGATGCTTTCGAGCGCGGCATCGGTGCGCAGAGTGATCTCGATTGCCGGCAAGCCGCCGGCAACGAGCGCCTTCGCCAGCGGAACCGCGTCCCCGGCGTCGTCGAGCACGATCACCGGTATCACGGGTTGACCAGTCATGATGGGAAGCAGGGCTTCGGTATTCTGCGGCATGAAACTGACCCCTTTGATTATCGCTCAACCTTTAAATCGGTTTAGACGCGCGGTCCAGACCGTTTCCGGACAATCCGCGCGACCAGCGGGAGCATATTCCGTACGAGCCGCGTCAGCCAGACCGCCTTGCCCGACATCGTCGAGCCGGGAAGCGCGGCGCGCAAGGCGGCAAGCGTCCGAGGTCCGGCGACGCCATCGACGACGAGCCCCATCTCGGCCTGGAAATCCTCGACCCGTCGGGCGGTTGCCGGCCCGAACCGTCCGTCCGGCGCAAGCGGATGACCGGCCGCCGTCAGCATACGCTGCAAGTCGGCAACATCCTCGCCCCTGTCACCGCGCCGCAGCCCGTTTGCCTTGTCCTTTTGCTCACCATCGCGCGCATGCCGGGCATAAGCCGAAGCGATCCGGCTGTCGTAGCGATGCACCTTGTAGCGCGGCCCATTATAGGCGCGTGCGAACGCCGCCCAGTCCCGCGCTTCGATGACACCGATCAATCCGTTCTTCTCCAGGAAGCGCAGCATCAGCCGGACCTGTCCCGCGACGCCAGACCGGGCCTCGTCGACAAGCGATTCCACCGAGCCATAACCGAGGCTTTTCCAGTGCGAGCCCATCACCTGGCCGATCCCCCAGGAAACGGATTGCAGCGCTGCCTTGTGATCGATCGCCATCGCCTCCTCCAGGAGACGCCAGCGCGCTGTCTGCGATGCCGGGTTCTTCACCGCGCCCATCGTCGGCGATGCCAATCCCTTCGACCGCGCTTCGTTTCGTTTCCCGTCAGCCACCAGCCGGTCGAAATAATGCCCTTCGAAACGGATCAGCGGCTCTTTCCTGCCGCCGACATTTGCGAAGGCCCGCCCTCCGGATTCTACCTCCGCAATCGCCAGCAAAGCGGCAGGCTCGATCCCCTGCGCCCGGGCTACGGATTCGATTTCCTTGATTGTCGCAGCTGAAAACATCGCATCACCCCGGGTTTCGATTACTGGTCGAAAGAATGGGGGCGATGCGGAACCGGTGGATCAGATTTTCTGGTCGCGCGGCGCGCTGATCGGAAAGATGCGCCCGGATCGGGTACCCGGCTTCATGGGGAGCAGCCTACTTATGGCACGGACAATTGCGCTCCAGAAAGCCGCGACTTCCTGCCTACGGATCGAAGTCGCTATCGCCGCATGACTCTCGCGGTCTACCGATCCATCGGCGCGGCGATGGACGTGATGGAGATAGGGGGTTGGCATGTCTCGATCCTCTAGATTGCTGATATCTCGATGCTGCCCGTCCGCCGCGTGCCGCGCTTGAAGGTTTCCTTGCCAATGTCTTGTGATTCTCCTGTTTGTTGGTTTCGCCCCACCTTTCCGGTCGCCCGGTCGCTTCCCCCCGTGGTATTGACAGGCCATGCACTACCGGTTTGGCGATTGCGAACTGCGGCCGGACAGCCACGAGCTGGTCGTCGGCGGAAACACCAGGACGGTGGAGCCGCAGGTCTTCGACATATTGCTGCATCTGGTCCGCAACGCCGGCACGCTTGTCACGCAGGATGATCTGATTAACGTCGTCTGGAACGGGCGCATCGTGTCCGATTCCGCGATCAGCGCACGCATCAGCGCGGCGCGCGCCGCCGTAGGCGACAATGGCCGCGAACAGTCCATCATCAAGACTGTCCCGAGGCGCGGATTTCGGTTTGTCGCACCGGTGGAGACCACGGAGGAACCGGCTCCCCATTCGGCAGCATCCCGCGCCGACGAAAATCAGCGCATCCGCTTCTGCCGCGCTCCGGACGGCACGCGCATCGCTTTCGCGACCACCGGGTCGGGTTATCCGCTCCTTCGCGCGGGTCATTGGCTGACTCATCTCGAACATGACTGGAACAGCCTCGTTTGGCGGCCTTTCCTCGATCGAATGGGTCAGGATTTCGAGGTCACCCGTTATGACCAGCGTGGCAACGGCTTGTCGGACTGGGACATTGACGAGTTTTCGCTCGATCGCTTTGTCGATGACCTCGAAGCGGTTGCAGACAGCGCCGGGCTCGGGCGCTTCGCGCTCTACGGCACGTCACAGGGGGCGCCGATTGCCGTCACCTATGCCGTTCGCCACCCCGAGCGCGTCAGTCACCTGATCCTGCATGGCGGCTATGTGAAGGGGCGCATGCTGCGCGTGAGCCGGGAAGAACGTGAACAGGGAGAAGCGCTTCTGACGCTGATCCGCCACGGTTGGGGCAAGCCCGGCTCTCCCTTCATCCAGGCGTTCTCTTCGATCTATATTCCCGCCGGTACGCGTGAGCAGATTGCGTCATTGACCGAGTTGCAGCGCCTGACGACCTCGCCGGACAATGCTGCACGGATCCGCGCCGCGGTCGATGAATTCGATGTCGGAGACCTGATTGACCGGATCGCCGTGCCGACACTCGTCATCCATGCGCGCGATGACGGCGTGCAGCCGCTCGATCAGGGCCGCGAACTGGCTGCCGGCATCAACAATGCCGAATTCGTCATGCTGGACAGTCCGAACCATACGATTCTGGAGCAAGAGAGCGCGTTTGAGGTTCTTTTCCGCTCCATTGCCCGTTTCGTTAAGGAAGACGAGGCCCTGTGACGGCGTCTCCCCCTTGCCTCCATGCCACGACGGCATTAACCGGAAACGATGGACAAAAACCCGCGCTATACGGTCGCCGCGCTTTATCACTTCGCGAAATTCGACCGCTACGAAGCCTTCAAGCCCGAACTCGAGGCCCTGTGCCTCGAAGCGGGGCTGAAAGGCACGCTGTTGCTTGCCTCGGAAGGTATCAACGGCACGGTGGCCGGCCCACGTGAAGGCATCGACAGGCTGATCGCGTTCCTGCACGAGCAGCCGGAATTCGCGGAACTCGAATACAAACTGAGTTGGGCGGAAAGCGAACCCTTCCTGCGCCTCAAGGTGCGCCTGAAGAAGGAAATCGTCACCATGGGCGTGCCGGGCACGGACCCGAAACAGATCGTCGGCACCTATGTCGCGCCGCGCGACTGGAATGAACTGATTTCCGATCCCGACACTGTCGTGGTCGATACGCGCAACGACTACGAATATGCCATCGGCACATTCGAGAAGGCCATCGATCCGCGCACGAAGACCTTTCGCGAGTTTCCTGACTGGGTTCGCCGCCACGACAACGAGCTGAAGGGCAAGAAGGTCGCCATGTTCTGCACTGGCGGCATTCGCTGCGAAAAGGCGACCGCTTTCGTCAAATCCCTCGGTTTCGACGACGTCTATCACCTGAAGGGCGGTATCCTGAAATATCTCGAAGAGGTGCCCGAGGAGGAAAGCCTCTGGCATGGCGACTGCTTCGTCTTCGACGAGCGTGTGGCGGTCGGGCACGGGCTCGAACCCGGTGATTATTCGCTCTGCCGCGCCTGCCGGCATCCCCTGACACCCGAAGAGGCGAGATCGGAGAAGTTCGTCGAAGGTGTCTCGTGCCCGCACTGTTTCGACCAGCGCTCGGAGGAAGACCGCGCCCGCTACGCCGAGCGTCAGCACCAGATCGCGCTTGCGAAAAAGCGCGGCGAAAAGCACCTCGGCGGCTGATGCTGGACGCAACCGATACGCCGGTCTTCGCACCGGCGACGATGCAACGATCCCACGGCGCCGGCACACTCGCGGTCAAGCATTCAGGCGGCCGCAGCCGCATCGACAGGCTGCACCAGTCCGGCAATGCCAAGATCCGCATTCCCCGCACGCATGGCCATGCCCTGGAAGCCGTGCTGATCAACACATCCGGCGGCATCACCGGCGGCGATACGCTGAAATGGTCACTGGACGCCGGGTCCCACACACACACGATCGTCACGACCCAGGCCTGCGAGCGGATCTACCGTTCGACCGGCGAAACCGGGATGCAGCAGGCCAACATTCGCCTCGGCGACGGCTCCAGCCTGTTCTGGCTGCCGCAGGAGACGATCCTGTTCGATCGCGGTCGCTTCCGCCGCGAACTCGATGTGAACGTGTCGGGCAATGCGTGCTTCCTGGGGCTCGAAATTCTGGTCCTCGGCCGCGAAGCGATGGGCGAGACCGTCGATGAGGGCCATTTCCACGACCGCTGGCGCATTCGCCGCGACGGCGACCTCGTCCATGCCGACGACCTCCGCTTCGTCATCGCCCCGGAAAACGACATGGGTGGCCCCGCCCGCCTCGGAAAGAACCGCGCGATCGCGACGCTCGTCAGCGTCACGCCCGAAGATGCCGAAAGTCTCGACCTGAAAGTCACGGCAGTGCGGACCTTGCTTCGGGATACCGAAGGCGGCGCGAGCCGGATCGGCGAGGATGGCAAAGGCAAACTTGTCGTTCGCATCGCAGCGCCATCGAGTTACCTGCTCCGCAAGCAATTGATTCCGGTGATCAGGCTGTTTCTCGGCGATCACGCCATGCCCAAGGTCTGGAACCTCTAGGAGGCCTGAAGGCCCGGACTTAACGGCTTGGCAACCTTGCCTCACTACAAGATGTTGCGGATTTCCCACGCGTAACGGGATACGGCCATCGGCATGCAACTCGATCCCCTCACATTGATGATCCCCGCGATCATCGCGACCGGTTTTGCCGGTCTGCTGCTGTTTGGCGCATGGTTTTACAGCAACCGGTCGCAGGCGCTACTGTGGTGGGGCGCGGCAAACAGCTTCAATGCCGCCGGCATAGCGCTGATCGCCGCCGGTCTTTTCATGCAACATCCGATTTTGACCGCCGTGGGGGTGGGGATCACCACATTCGCGCCTGCCATGTTCTGGGGCGGCGCTCGGCAATTCAACAATGCATCGACGCCGACCTTGATCCTGATGGCGGGATTTGCCGCATGGCTGATCATGGTCGCGTTTCCGTTTGGTCTCGACAATCAGAGATGGTCCACTGTCGCATCCCTGGTCGCCTGGTCGATCTATCTACCTGCCGCGATCTGGGAACTCTGGCGCTCGCGCAGGGAAGCGCTTGCCGCCCGCTGGCCACTGATGGGCTTCCTGGCCGTCCATGCGCTGGTTTATATCGGCGCGACCATCGAGACGATCGCCTATTCGCCTCTCCTGAACCAGCCGCCGGCGCTCACGAGCTGGTTCGGGATCATACATTTCGAAACCACTCTCTTTGTGATGGGCTCCGCGTTCTGCATGGTCCTGATCTGCAAGGAACGTATCGTGCAGGGCTACATGGAAGCGGCGAGGGTCGATCCGCTGACCGGCACAGCGAACCGCGCGGCCTTCTTCGAACGCGCCGCGCGCCTTTGTCAGCGCTGTCGCGAACAGCAGGCGCCCTTCTCACTGATCATGTTCGATCTCGACCGCTTCAAGTTGATCAACGATACGTTCGGCCATCAGGTCGGCGATCGCATCCTGCGTGATTTCGCCGACACGGTACGGCTTTCGCTTCGGCCGAACGACCTTTTCGGCCGCTATGGCGGCGAGGAGTTTCTCGTCGTCCTGCCCGGTGCATCAATCGAGACAGCCTATGTGATCGCCGAGCGTGTCCGCTCTGTCTTCGCGTCAGGCAATGCGTCTATCGAAGGCAAGTCGATCCCGGCAACGGTGAGCGCCGGCGTGACCAGCACCCACACCGACATACCGCTCGGGGCGATGATCGAGGCCGCCGATCAGGCGATGTATTCCGCCAAACGCGCCGGCCGCAATCGCGTCGAACGCGCGATCATCGAAGACCCGGCCGGCGATTCCAAGGTCGTCCGGATCGCCTGACCGCGCGGACCGGGAACGCCCCTCTTTCCTCTTCTCGATCCGTCTTTGCGCCCTTCGTGGCAAAAACCGGTTGTTAGTTACAAACGTAACCATTACGAACGAATTGATTGCGATGCGAACCGCTCATGATACGGGAGGATGGGCGACGGCGGCATGCGATCGCATCCTCCCGCACGCTCGCCCGACCGCACCGCCAAGGATAACAAGGACGGACCGATGAAACTCGCCACCCTCGACAACGGAACCCGCGACGGCCGACTGGTCGTCGTCTCCCGCGATCTCACGCACTGCACGGACGCGACCGCCATCGCGCCCACCCTGCAGGCCGCCCTCGACGACTGGGAGCATGTCGCCCCGAAGCTGGAGGCGCTGGCCGAAAGCCTGTCGCACGATGCCGTGCCGACCGAGCGCTTCCATGAGCACGACGCGCTGTCGCCGCTGCCCCGCGCCTATCAGTGGGCGGATGGCTCGGCTTACGTCAATCACGTCGAACTGGTCCGAAAGGCGCGCGGCGCAGAGTTGCCCGAAAGCTTCTGGAGCGACCCGCTGATGTACCAGGGCGGTTCCGATGCCTTCCTCGCGCCCCGTGCGCCGATCGTCATGGCCGACGAAGCCTGGGGTATCGACATGGAGGGCGAAGTCGCCGTCATCACCGGTGACGTGCCGATGGGCGCGACGCCCGCGCAGGCTAAGGACACGATCCGTCTCGTCATGCTCGTCAACGACGTTTCGTTGCGCGGCCTGATCCCCGGCGAACTCGCCAAGGGCTTCGGCTTTTTCCATTCGAAACCCTCCTCCGCCTTTTCTCCTGTCGCCGTGACGCCGGATGAGCTGGGCGACGCCTGGGACGGCGGCAAGGTGACCCTGCCGCTTTGCGTCGATCTGAACGGCAAGCCGCTCGGCCGCGCCAATGCCGGCGTCGACATGACATTCGAATTCCCCGATATCGTCGCCCATGCCGCCAAGACCCGCCCGCTCGGCGCAGGCGCCATCGTCGGGTCAGGCACCGTCTCCAACAAGGATGCGGACGGCAGCCCGGGCAAGCCCGTCGCCGATGGCGGCCTCGGCTATTCCTGCCTCGCGGAAGTCCGCATGATCGAGACGATCCTCGAGGGCGAAGCAAAAACGCCCTTCATGCGCTTTGGCGACACAGTGCGCATCGAGATGAAGGATGCCGAAGGCCACTCGATCTTCGGTGCAATCGAACAAACCGTCGAAAAATACGAAGGAACCGACTGATGGCCAAGCAATTCGCTTCTGCCGGCGACCTCGCCGAAAAGAAAATCTCCTTTACCGAGATCGGACGCGACCTCTGGGCCTTCACCGCCGAGGGCGATCCGAATACCGGCGTCATCATCGGTGACGACTCGGTCATGATCGTCGAGGCGCAGGCCACGCCGGAGCTCGCCAACAAGGTCATCGAAAAGGTCCGCTCCGTCACCGACAAACCGATCAGCCATCTGGTGCTGACCCATTATCACGCCGTGCGCGTGCTCGGTGCCGCCGCCTACAAGGCGCCGACGGTCATCATGAGCGAAAAGGCGCGCTCCATGGTCGTCGAGCGCGGTGCGGAGGATCGTGAGTCCGAATTCATGCGTTTCCCGCGCCTGTTCATGGGCTATGACGACATCGCCAAGGTGCCGCCATTGACCTGGCCGACCGCGACCTTCAACGACCGCATGACCGTCTATCTCGGCAAGCGCCGTGTTGATCTTCGTTTCCTCGGCCGGGCTCACACCGCCGGCGACATCGTCATCCATGTGCCGGACGAGAACGTCATGTTCACCGGCGACATCGTCGAGTACCACTCGGCCTGCTATTGCGGCGACGGGCATTTCAACGATTGGCCGGCGACGCTGGAAGCGATCCGCGCTTTCGACGTCGAGGCGATCGCGCCCGGCCGCGGCGACGCGCTGGTCGGCAAGGACATGGTCAACAAGGCGCTGACCAACACGGCGGACTTCGTTTCATCGACCTACCGGCCGGTCGCCCGCATAGCCCAGGGCGGCGGCTCGCTGAAGGAGGCCTGGGACGCCTGCCGCTCGGAATGCGATCCGAAATTCTCCGACTACGCGATTTACGAGCACTGCCTGCCTTTCAATGTGGGGCGCGCCTATGACGAAGCGCTGGGCATAGACACGCCGCGCATCTGGACGGCGGAACGTGACGCGGCCCTGTGGGCGGATCTCCAGGGCTGATCGCAGGAGCTAATGGCAAGACGGGAGGAGTGACCGTGGACCAGACAGTCGAAACCGGCGGCAAGAAGATCTTCGAGACGCCGCTTTATCCCTATGCGAAGTCGCCCGACCAGGATCCGGGCGCCAACGCGCACCATCCAGTCGTGATTGTCGGCGCCGGGCCCATCGGCCTTGGCGCGGCGATCGACCTCGCCCAGATGGACATACCGGTCGTCGTGCTCGACGAGAACGACAAGGTTTCCTGGGGCTCGCGCGCGATCTGCTTCGCCAAGCGCCCGCTCGAAATCCTCGACCGTCTCGGCTGCGGCGACCCGATGGTCGACAAGGGTGTCGTCTGGAATGTCGGCAAGGTCTTTTTCGACGAGCGGCAGGTCTATGATTTCAACCTGCTTCCCGAGAAGGGACACAAGCGCCCGGCCTTCATCAACCTGCAGCAGTATTATTTCGAGCAATATCTGGTCGAACGCGCATTCGAACTGCAGCGGCAGGGCAAGCCCATCGAACTGCGTGGCGGCAACAAGGTCGTTTCCGTCACCGAAAAGGGAAACGGCGTCGCGCTGTCGATCGATACGCCCGACGGTCCTTACACGATGAGCGCCGATTGGATGATCGCATGCGACGGTGCGGGCTCGCCGATCCGCGCGATGATGGGCCTCGATTTCGTCGGCCGCGTCTTCGAGGACAATTTCCTCATCGCCGACGTCGTGATGGACGCCGATTTTCCGACGGAACGCTGGTTCTGGTTCGATCCTCCCTTCAATCGCGGCCAGTCGGCACTTCTGCACAAGCAGCCTGACGGCGTCTGGCGCATCGATCTCCAGCTAGGCTGGAACATCGACAAGGACGAGGAAAAGAAGCCTGAAAACGTCATCCCGCGGCTCAAGGCGATGCTCGGCGACGATGTGAAGTTCGAGCTGGAATGGGTGTCGATCTACACCTTCCAGTGCCGCCGCATGGAGAAGTTCCGGCACGGCCACGTGATCTTTGCGGGCGACGCCGCCCACCAGGTCTCTCCCTTCGGCGCGCGCGGCGCCAATTCCGGCCTGCAGGATACCGACAATCTGTGCTGGAAGCTGAAGCTGGTGATGGACGGCCTTGCGCCGGACAGACTGCTGGAGACTTACGATGTAGAGCGCATCCACGGCGCGGACGAGAACATCATGAACTCGTCCCGCTCCACGGACTTCATCACCCCGAAATCGGAGATCAGCCGCATCTTTCGCGACGCGGCGCTGGATCTCTCCGAACGCTACGACTTCGCCCGTCCGTTGGTGAATTCCGGTAGACTGTCGGTGCCCTGCGTCTATGACGATTCGCCGCTCAACGGTGCGGACGCGCTCGCCGGCGGCCCGGCCCGCACACGGCCAGGCGCACCCTGCCCGGACGCGCCGCTGGGCGACGGCTTCCTGCTCGACAAATTGGGCAACGAATTCCAGTTGCTCGCCATTGACGCGGATATCCCCGACCAGGTCGAGGATGGCGGCATCGCCGCGACCGCGCTGCGCATCTCCGCCGCCGACGATGCAAGCGGCGATCTCGCGGCGCGCTATCTCGGCGACGCGGGCTCGGCCGTCTACCTTTTGCGGCCCGACCAGCACGTGGCGGCCCGCTGGCCGTCCTTCGACGAGGCGGCGGTGAAGACCGCCATCCGCACCGCGACCGGGAGGGCATGACGATGGCCGCACTGAACACCAAACCCAACATCGCCGCGCCGGACGATTTCTACGCCGATCTGCTGGCCGCCCACGAGGGACTGTCGAAGGCAGAGAGCGACGCGTTCAACGCCCGGATTATCCTGATTCTGTCCAACCATGTCGGCGACCGGGAGATTTTGCGGGAAGCCCTTGCCGCCGCGAAGGCGCAAAACGAGGAGGAGAAAAGGTCATGACACTGAAGATCGACAAGATCCATCACGTCGCCTATCGCTGCAAGGACGCGAAACAGACCGTCGAATGGTATCGCGACATGCTGAAGATGGATTTCGTTCTCGCCATCGCCGAGAACCATGTCCCTTCGACGCATGAGCCCGATCCCTACATGCACATCTTCATGGATGCGGGCGACGGCAACGTGCTCGCTTTCTTCGAACTGCCGACCAAGCCGGAGATGGGCCGCGATCCCAACACACCGAAATGGGTGCAGCACATCGCCTTCAAGGTGAAGGACCGCGCGACCCTGATCGAATACAAGGAGCATCTGGAGGCGAATGGCGTCGACGTGCTCGGCGTTACCGACCATTCGATCTTCCATTCGATCTATTTCTTCGATCCGAGCGGCCACCGCATCGAGTTGGCCTGCCCCGACCCGGAGGAAGAGGAAATGCTCAAGCGCCTCGACTCGGTGAAGTGGGACATGCTGGAGGAATGGTCGAAGACCAAGCGCGCGCCGCAGCACGCCGACTGGCTGCATGCGAAAGAGCTGAGCAAGGCGTAAGTCGCTGCTTACAAGACCGGGCGACATCAGCCGCCCGGCTTCTCCACGATCCCAGCCTCGACCCAGCCATCGAAGATCGCCAGCGCCGTCTCGCAGAATTCCGCATCGTTGATGTGGCAGTCGAGCGCCTTCAACTCGACATTGCCCGGACAGGCCGTCACCATCTCGTCGCAGAATGCCGCCAGCCCGTCGGGATCGTTCAGATCCGCGCCCGGCCGGTCCCATTCGTGGCAACCGCCCTTTGGCAGGAGAAACACTGTCGGCCCCTCCGTCATCGCCATGTGACTGCACAGTTCCCGCGCAACCTCACGACGCTGGTCCGGCTCCAGGACGATCGAGGTCAGCAGCCGGTTATGGGCGTGCGACGGCGTCTCGCGAAAGCGCTCCGGCAAGGGCTGCCAGCCGACGAAATCGATCAGGTCTATACAGCCCGGTGCAACCAGTTGCGGAATGCCCTTGCGGCCGGCATTGGTCAGCCTGTCGGCACCGGCGGACAATCCGCCCATCATGTGGTTGCCGACCTCCTGCGTGGCGAAATCGAACACGGCGGCAAAGGCCCCTTCCGCCGCCAGCGCCTCAAAGGCACGCCCGCCCATCCCGGTCGCATGGAACACCGCCACTTCGTAACCGCGCTTTTCCAGCTCCGGCTTCAGCCTCACCATGTAGGTCAGCACCGATTTGCCGAACGAGGTCATGCCGATTAGCGGCCGGTCCCGCTTCGGCGGCTCCACCGCCCGCGCCGCGCCCAGCACGGCGCCCGCTGCCTGGCTGAGCGACGACTTGCACACCGAGTTGAGGCCGTAGAGCCCGCCGGCCCACAGGATCATCTGGATATCGGGCGCCAGCCTTTCCGCTGGCAGAAGTGGCGAGAACGAGACCGTCGAAACGACGAACTTCGGCACGCCCAGCGGCAGCGCGGCGCAGACATCGAGCGCGAGGTCCGTGCCCATCGTGCCACCCAGCACGATGACCCCGTCGATCCTGCCCTCGCGATGCAGCCGCGCGGTCAGCGCCGCCGCGCCCGTCGCCATGATCTGCATGGCATGGTTCTCGTCGCCCGAGTCGATTGCCGCCTGGATCGTGCTACCACCCTCGGCCGCCACGTCATGCTTGGAATGATCCGCTGGCTCGACCGGATCGCCGAGCACGCTGACATCCATCGTCACGACCTTGCCGCCCTGCCCCCTTATGCAATCCGCCATGTAGGACAGTTCGTCGTTTTTGGTGTCGTAGGTTCCGACGACGAGAATGGTCTTGTCGGTCATTGGTCCTCCTCCGGAGCAATTCCAGAAAAAGTGGATACCGGTTTTTCGCCCGGAATTGCGTAAAACAAATAGTTGGAGACGTTCATCGATTCCACGAAGCGATGAACGTCTCTATAGCTGAATCCATGCTGTTTTCAGATCGACATATTTGTCGAAGGCATGCAGCGACTTGTCGTGCCCGTTGCCCGACTGCTTCACCCCGCCGAGCGGCACGGTCAGGTCTGAACCGCCATAGGTGTTGACGTGGACGACCCCGGCCCGCACGGCACGGATCATGCGGTGCGCCCGCGACAGGTCGCTGGTCCACACCCCCGACGACAACCCGTATTCGGTCCCGTTGGCGATCGCGACCGCTTCCTCCTCGGTGTCGAAGCCCGTTACCGCGAGAACAGGGCCAAAGACCTCTCGCTGCGCGAGCGTGTCCCGTGCCCCGACATCGGTGAAGATCGTCGGCTCCATGTAATAGCCGCCGGTTTCCTGCAGAATGCGTTTCCCGCCATGATAGAGCGACGCGCCCTCTTTCGTCGCGGTCTCGACGAAATCGAGGCTCTGTTCCAGCTGCCGCTCCGAATTGATCGCGCCGATCTGCGACGACTGATCGAGCGGATCGCCGACCTTCAGCGCGTCCGCGGCCTTCGCGAGTTCCGAAACGAAATCGTCCTGCACGCCGCGTTGCACCAAAAGCCGCGTACAGGCGACGCAGACCTGGCCGGAATTGCGGAACATCCCGCTCGCCGTCACCTTCGCCGCCTGTGCGATGTCCTTCACGTCATCGAAGACGATCGATGGCGACTTGCCGCCCAGTTCGAGATAGACGCGCTTCAGGTTGGACCGCGCGGAATATTCCAGCAGCCGCCGCCCGACCGCGCCCGAGCCGGTGAACACGAGAACATCGACATCCATGGAGAGCGCCAGTGCCTCGCCTGCGACTGCGCCGCGCCCGGTCACGACATTCAGCACGCCCTCCGGCAGCCCCGCTTCAAGCGCCAGTTCGGCGATCCGCAGCAGCGTCAGAGACGCGGTTTCGGCAGGTTTGAGAACCACGGAATTGCCGGCGGCGATCGCGGGTCCGAGCTTCCATGCGCCGATCATCAGCGGGAAGTTCCACGGGACGATGGCTCCCACCACGCCAACAGGCTCGCGATGGATCAGCCCGAGATGCGTGTCGGCCGTCGGTGCGATCTCGCCATAGACCTTGTCGAGCGCCTCTGCGTAATAGCGTATCGTCGCGGCGGCGGACCCGGCTTCGGCCTTGAAGGCCATGGCGAACTCGGTGCCGTTGTCGCGCACGCCGAGAACGGTGAGCTCCAGCGCCTCGCGCTCGATCAGCTCCGCCCATTTGAGCATGACCTTTTTACGCGCCGCGGGCGGCTGTCCGGCCCATCGACGATCCTCGAAGGCCACGCGCGCCGAGGCGACGGCGCGGTCTACTTCGGCCGGCGTGGCGTCCGCGATTGTGGTCAGTCGCGTCCCGTCGATCGGCGATATGACGTCGAGTGGCGCGCCTTCACCTTCCTGCCGCGCGCCCGCGACAAGGAGCCCTTGCGGCGGAACAGGAGTGCGCCGAAGCGCGTCGATCTGTGCTTGGTCTGCCATTCGGCCTCCTTGAGCGATTTGCGGTCGAGCCAGACATGCCGGGCATGGATGGCGAGGACGGCGAGGATCGCGAGAAACAGGATCATCGCGACCGGCCGGTCGATGAAATCGAAGGGCTCCTTCACCCGGGCCATGCCGGCGCGAAGCTTCACCTCCATGATGCCGCCAAGCACCATGCCGAGAATGATCGGCACGATCGGCAGCGAAAGCCGCTTCAGCACATAGCCGATCATGCCAAACACGGCGGCCATGATGCAGTCCGTCGCCGAGTTGCGAAGCGAATAGACCCCCACGAAGGACAGCGTCAGGACGCAAAGACCGAGAAAGCGGTTCGGGATTTTCACAACCTGGATCAACGGCCGCGTGGCGACCAGAAGGAAGATCACGACGAGCACGTTGAGGATCAGCAGCGCCATGTAGAGCGCGACGATGAAATCCATCGAGTTCTGGAACAGGCCCGGCCCCGGCACGACATTGTGCACATAGAACACGCTCAGCATCATCGCTGTCAGCGCCTCGCCCGGAATGCCGAGCGCGAGAAGCGGCACCATGGCCGCCGCCGGCACGGCGTTGTTGGCCGTCTCGGCGGCGATCAGCCCCTCGGAGGATCCGTGTCCGAAATCCTGCGGGCGCTTCGAGGTCTTCTGGGCATAGGTGTAGGACAGGAACTGCGCGGTGAATTCGCCGACGCCGGGAATCATGCCCATGATCACGCCGAAACCGGCGGAAACGGAGGCGACGCGCGGGTGGCGCGCCAGTTCGCGAAATCCCTGAAACAGCCCGCCGCGCAACCGCGTCGTGCGGATCTTCTCGTCTTCGCTGGTGAGCAGCACGAAAGCCTGGCTCAGCGCGAACAGTCCGAGCACCACGACGATCAGGTCGATTCCGCTCGACAGGAAGGACTGGTCGAAGGTGAAGCGCTTGGAATATTTCACCGGTTCCAGCCCGATGGTCTGGATGAAGATGCCGAAGCCCGCAAGCGCGCCGGCGATCAGGCTCTGGCCGCGATGCGCGACGATGACGAGAATGATGCCGAGCAGCGCGGCGAGGAAAATCTCGCGGCTGCCGAACATCGGCGCGACCTTCGCCAGCACCGGCGCGAACAGGATCAGGCAGATCACCGACACGATGCCGCCGAAGAAGGACGAGGAATAGGCAAGGGAAAGCGCCCGGCGCGGCTCCCCGCGCGCCGTCATCGGAAAGCCGTCATAGGTGGTCAGCGCGTTGACGGCGGTGCCAGGCGTGTTGATCAGCACGGCGGGAATAGCCCCGCCATACATCGACGAGCCGTAGATGCCGAGCAGCACGGTCAGGCCGACGATGGGATCCATCGAAAAAGTCGCCGGCAGAAGGATCGCAATCGCGACCGCCGGTCCGACACCGGGGATTGCGCCGATCAGCACACCGCCGACCGAGCCGACGACCAGCGCCAGGATCACGTCCCAGCGCGCGAGGATTTCGAGACTCGACAGGATCAGGTCCATGACGCCATCAGAAATTCAGGATGAAAAAGCTGCGGATCGCGCCCGGCAGATATTCGTAGATCATGCCGCCGGGAATTTTCACCGCGAGAATGCTCTTGAATACCACCACCGTGACGACCGCGAAGACGATGCTCGCCAGCAGCATCCTGGCGCTGCGATATCCGAGCCGCCGGGCAAGCAGCGGCACGAAGATCACGGTTGTCGGCAGATATCCGATCACGGGCACGGCGAAAACATAAGCCATGAACCACGCCGCGTATTCGAGTGCCGTCGACCATTTGCGCGCCTCGATGAAATCCGCGCGCTGGAAGCGCCGCCACGGCAACCCGACCAGATGCAATCCGCCGAGAACAACCATGGAAATCAAGCCGACCGCCGGCCAGAAACGTGGCTGGGCGAAGAAATCCGTCTTCGCCACCCAGCGAGTCTGGTTGGGCGTTTGCGACAGCAGGAAAGCGGCGAAGACAAGCAGGGCTATCGCAAAGAGAAGCTGCCCCCGTCTCGGTCCCGGAAATCGTCGTTCGCGTTCGCTTTCCACAGTCGCTTTCCCGATGGTCGATACAAAACGGGCCCGGCAATGCCGGGCCCGTCAAGGTCTTATTGTCCGAGGATTTCGCCGATACGCTCGACGGTCTCGATGTCGCCGGCGATGCGCGCCTCGCTTTCATCGGCATCCTGCCAGTAGATCAAAGCGCCGGTTTCCTTCGCGACGGCCTGGGCGCGTTCGCTCATCACCGTCTTCTTGGCGACCGCGATGATCTTGTCGCGGACATCCTGCGGCGTGTCCTTGGTCACGAACAGCCCGTTCCACAGCGCGATGTTCAGCGAGTCGTCGAGTTCACCGATGGCCGGTGCGTCCGGAACCAGCGGAATGCGCTCGTCGGTGATCGAGGTCAGCACCTTCACCTGGTCGAGGCAGGGCAGGATCAGCTGCAGCGTCGTGTTGATCACATCCGCGTCGCCCGAGGCGAGCGTGTTACAATCCAGCGCGTCGAAGGCCGCGTCGGACCCCCATTCGAACCCGGCGTTCTTTGCAAAGGCCTTTGTCACCTGGGTCGGCGTCAGCACGTCGCCGAAATGGCCGAGCGCCACGTCGTTGTCCTGGGCATAGGCGGCCAGTTCCTCCATCGAGGAGTAAGGCGCGTCATTGCTGGTTGCGATCACGAAGGGATAGGTGAGGAAGATGCCGAGCGGATCGAACTTCGCCGGCGTCAGGTCCGGGATGTCGATCGTGTGGCCGACCACCGGGACGCCAATCACGAAGGACCCGATCGTGTAGCCATCGGCCGGCGAATTGGCGACTTCGATGGCGCCCGGGAAAGGTCCGCCGCCGCCGCCCGGCTTGTTCACGACAGCCGCCGCCACGCCGTACTCGGCCTGGAAATCCTCGGCGATCATGCGGGTCAGGACGTCCTCGAGATCGCCGGGAGGCCACGGCACGATGAAGTTTACGGGCTTTTCGGGATACTCGGCCGCCGCCATGGACGGGGCCATAATTGCTGCCGCGGCAAATACGCCGGCGGCGATGGAATTCTTGATCATGGTCACCACTCCCTGTTGTCGCCGACTGGTTCATTATTTAAACCAACGGTGCAAAAATATATTGATCGTGAATTTGTTTTCTGTCAACGATTGCTGGCAATTCGGCGCCGGTCGCGGCGACAAGACCGAAGCGAGGAAACGCGGACCGCCATGGGCACGATTACCAAAGCCCTGAATTTGCTTAATTATTTCTCGGTGGCCAAGCCGGAGATCGGCTTGACTGAATTCAAGCGCATGTCCGGACAGGACAAGGCGACGGTCTATCGCCATCTCAGCGAACTGGAAGAGAACGGCTTCCTCGAACAGAATCCCCAAACCCGCAACTACCGCCTCGGCGCCGCGATCCTGCGTCTGGCGAATGTCCGCGAGCACACATTTCCGGCACGCAAGGCCGTGGCCCCCATCGTGCGTGCCATGTCCGAGGAACTGGGGGAGCTGGTGCATGTCTCGCTCTTGCAGGGAAACATCATGTCGCCGCTCTATCACGCCGATGTCGCCATCCATGGCACGCGGGTCTATTTCGACGCTGCCGAGATGTTGCCTCTGCACGCGACCTCTTCGGGCCTCGCAATGCTCGCCTTCGGCCCGGACAATCTTCTGCGCGAGGTGACCGAAAAACCGGTGCGCAGCTTCACCGACAAGACGATCACGGACCCGGATGCTCTGCACCGCCATGTCGAAATGGCGAGAGTACGCGGATACAGCACCTCCGACGAGGGCTTCGAATCCGATGTCTTCTCCTTCGCGGTGCCGATCTTCGATTCCGATAGCCGGGCGACCGGCACGCTCGCCGTCGCACTGCCCTGCGCGCGGGCCACGGACGAGATGCGCGACCGGATCGTCACCGCCCTGAAGTCCGGCGGCGTCGCGGTCTCGCGGGCGCTCGGCGGCGCGGCGCCGAAGGAAATCGAGAGGTTGTGGCATGACGCGGCCTGATCCTCAGGGTCTGATCCTCGATTTCGGCGGTGTCGTCACGCGCACGCTCTTCGAGACCCACGACCTCAGCGAAGCCGCACTCGGCCTTGCGCCCGGCACCCTGACATGGCGCGGACCGCTCGATCCGGACAACGATCCGCTCTGGCAGGACATGCAGGCAGACCGGATTTCCGAACGCGATTACTGGATGCGGCGGACGCGGGAAACCGGCGCGCTGGTCGGCGCGGACTGGACTAAAATGGCGGACTTCGTGCGCGCGGCGCGCGGCGGTGATCCCGAAGCGGTGATCCGGCCGGAATTCCGCGACACGCTGGCGGCGGCAAAATCCGCCGGCGTGAAGCTCGCGATCCTGTCGAACGAACTCGATCTTTTCTACGGGGCCGATTTCCGTGAGAAACTGCCCTTCCTCGGCGACTTCGACGTCATTGTCGATGCCACCTATACAGGGATACTGAAGCCCGATCCGCGCGCCTATGAAGCCTGCCTCGACGAGTTGGGCCTGCCGCCGGACGCATGCGTCTTCGTCGACGACCAGCGCCGCAATATCGAGGGCGCGAAGATGGCCGGGCTTCGGACCGTTCATTTCGATGTCCGCAAACCGCAAGAGAGCTACGCCGCCGCAATGGCGCTGCTCGAACTCAACACAGTGAGGATGCCATGAAGGATTCCAACTTCCTGAAGGAAAACAACGCCCGGCACATGTGGCATCCGATGGCGCATCCGGCCGACAGCCTCGCCAATCCGCCCAAGATCGTCGTCGGAGGCGACGGCGTGAGCATCCGCGATATCGACGGCAAGGAAGTGCTGGATGCCGTCGGCGGTCTCTGGAACGTCAATCTCGGCTTCTCCTGCGAACCGATCAAGCAGGCGATCGCCGCGCAACTGGATGCCTTGCCCTATTACTCGACCTTCCGGGGCACCTCGAACGACCAGGTCATCGAACTGAGCTGGATGCTGCGTGAGTTCTTCGAGCCCGACGGCCTCACCCGCGCCTTCTTCACATCCGGCGGATCGGACAGCGTCGAAACCGCGCTACGGCTCGCGCGCCAGTATCACAAGGTCCGCGGCGAATCGGGGCGCACCAAGTATCTGAGCCTGAAAAAGGGCTATCACGGCACCCATTTCGGCGGCGCAAGCGTGAACGGAAACGCCAATTTCCGCACCCAGTACGAACCGCTGCTGCCGGGCTGCTTCCACATTCCGGCGCCCTATACCTATCGTAACCCGTTCAACGAGACGGACCCCGAAAAGCTGGCGCAGCTCTGCGCCACGGCGCTGGAAGACGAGATCGCGTTCCAGGGGGCCGGCACCATCGCCGCCTTCATCATGGAACCGGTTCTGGGCGCGGGCGGTGTGATCCCGCCCCATGCGAGCTTCATGCCGATGGTTCGCGAAATCTGCGACCGAAACGGCATCCTGCTGATTGCGGACGAGGTGATCACCGCCTTCGGCCGGACAGGCGACTGGTCTGGGTCGCGCCACTGGGGCGTCAAGCCGGACATGATGTCGACCGCCAAGGCGATCACCAACGGCTATTTCCCTTTCGGCGCCGTCATGCTCAACGACAAGATCGCGGATGTCTTCGAACAGGATACATCCGGACGCGGCGCCATCGGCCATGGCTATACCTATTCCGGACACCCGGTCGGCGCGGCCGCGGCAATCGCCTGCCTGAAGGAGACCCAACGTCTGGATGTCGCGGCCAATGCCGGCGCGCGCGGCGCGGAACTCTTTGCCGGCTTGAACGGCCTTGCCGAAAAACACGACCTGATCGGCGATGTGCGCGGAGGCCACGGCCTGATGTGCGCGCTGGAGCTGGTTTCGGACCGCGCGGCCAAGACACCGATCGACAAGGCAACCATCGGCAAGATCTACGAGGCAACCTACGAGGCTGGCGTGATGGTCCGCGTTTCCGGCCCCAACATCATCATGTCCCCGCCGCTGATCCTGACCGTTGAGGACGTGCAGAAGATCGTCGATGCGCTGGACGCGGGCTTCTCCGCGGCTTGACGGAAGCAATCGCCGTAACAATTTGACGCTGCCAAGATAGTCTTATCTTGTCGATGTCAATTTGGTATGCGGTCAGCATACGACACCCTCTGACAAGAGGGCGGGTCTCCAGTTGATTTCAATTGGAAGGGATCAAGGCTCGGGAACGATCAGAACCAGGCCGTCAAGCTCGTCCGAAGCGGTGATCTGGCAGGACAGCCGGCTCGACGGCAGGCGCTCCGACTCCGCGACATCGAGCATTGCATCCTCGTATTCGCCGGCCTCGCCGGTGGCGTCCTGCCATGCATCGTCGACATAGACATGGCATGTGGCGCAGGAAAGATTGCCACCGCATTCGCCGACGACATGCGGCACATTGTTCGCCACCGCCGCCTCCATCAGGTTGAGGCCGTTGGCCACGTCTCCGGTTATCTCGCGGCCGTCGGCCAGTTTCCAGGTTACCTTCATCGCTCCGGCCTCACACAAAATAGACGTAGAAATCGCGCAACGCGTCACCTTCCAGGTCGCGCGTCTTCTTTGCTTCCTTTTCCTTCATGAAGACATGGTTGGCGACCAGACCCGCGCCTATTGCGTCGGCGAGAACCGTATCCGCCTTCAGGTCAGCCGCCGCGCCCTTCAGATCGGTCGCCGTGCCTTCCTTTGCATCGGTCCGGTCGAAACCGTCACCGGTTTCCATCGGCGGCAGCGCGTAGCCGTTTTCCACGCCAAGCCGCGCCGCCTGCAGGATCGCCGCCGTCGCCGTATAGGGATTGGCCGACGCATCGGCCGTGCGGTGTTCGAGCCTTGCCTTCGGCCCGCCTTCGGACGAGATGCGGGTCGTCACGTTGCGATGATCGCCACCCCAGTTGCGCCAGTAGCCGGACAGCGATCCCGGTTGCAGGCGCTGATAGGAATTCGCCGTCGGGGCGATAAGCCCCGCCAATCCCTTGTGATGGTGCAAAAGCCCAGCGAGGCACCCCCGCGCGAGATCGTTCATGTGGTCGGGCCCGCCCTTTTCGCCCGTCGACAACGCGTTTCCGCCGGTCTCGTCGACAAAGGAAAAGTTGATATGCATGCCCGACCCGCCGCACTCGGCGATCGGCTTCGGCATGAAACTCAGGATGACGCCGTATTCCAGCGCGATTTCGCGCGCCATCAGGCGGAACAGCACGATATCATCCACTGCCTTCACCGCGTCGTCGAAGGTCAGCGTGTATTCGAACTGCGGCGAATCATATTCCGCCGTCACCATGTCGAGCGAGAAGCCCAGCTCGTCGGCGACTTCCCAGATGCGATCGTTGAACCGCAACGGATCGGCGAAGGGGCCGGTGCCGTAGACCACGCCGCCGGGACTGTCATAGGGCACAAGACTGCCCTTCTCGTCGGCAACCAGCGCATAGGCTTCGAGCTCGATCCCGACCTTCGGCGAAAGCCCCCTTTTCCGCCAGTCTGCGACGGCGCGTTTCAGCGCCCCGCGCGGGCACAGCTCCAGTGGCTCGCCGGCATCGTCATACAAGTCTCCGATGACGATCTTCGTGTCCGCGTCCCAACTGTCGCGTATGTCGTCATGGCGCCATTTCAGCTCCATGTCCGGCATGCCCTGCATCATCATCGCGCCAGGCGCGTTCAGAAGATCGCGATCGTAATGCACTCCGAATGTCGAGCGGCAGAATCGCGTCGATGCGTCGCCGATTTTCGAGCCCGGCAAATATTTGCCGCGCACAATGCTCAGGTGATCGCAAAAGACGGCGCGCAGTCTTGTTCTCATGACACTGTCCTCAAGCCATTTCCACTGTGACGGGCAGGCTCTTGATACCACCGACGAAATTGGAGCGAAGGAATTTGTGCGGCCCCGCCGGCTCTATCCGCCGGATGCGGCGGGCGAGTTCCTGAAAAAGCACCCGCACTTCCAGCCTTGCCAGCCACATGCCGAGACAGACATGCGGCCCGCCTTGGCCGAAGGACATGTGCCTGTTCGGCGTGCGGCGGATATCCACGCGGAACGGCGTGTCGAAAACCGTGTCGTCGCGATTGCCCGACGCGAACCACAACAGCACCTTGTCGCCTTCGCGGATCGTCTTGCCGTGAAGCTCGAAATCCTGCGTCGCGGTGCGGCGGAAATAGAGCGCCGGCGTCGCCCAGCGGATGATCTCGTCCGGCGCGGTTTCCCAGACCGTTTCATCCGTCTGCATCTGCTCAAGAAGTTCCGGCTGATGGCAAAGCGCCTGAATGCCGGCGGCGATGGAATAGCGCGTCGTATCGTTTCCCGCGGCGACCAGCAGGCAGAAGAAGTTGCGAAACTCGGTCTCTGAAATCGTTTCGCCGTCGCGGCCGGGCTGCAGGATCAGGTGCAATACGCCTTCGGTGTCGCCGGCGGCCGCCTTTTTCTCCATCAGGTCCCGGGCATATTCGTAGAGTTCGGCCCCGGCCGGCGAATTGAAGGGCATCATCCGGTACGCATCCGTGTCCATCCTGTCGAGCACGTGATCTGTGAAGTCCGGATCGGTATTGGCGATCAGCGCGTCACCCTTCTCGACCAGCCAGGGCAGGTCCTCGTCCGGCGTACCGATGATCCGGCCCAGCATGCGCATTGGCAACTGTCGCGCGATCTCCTTCGTCGCGTCGAACGTGCCGAGCGGCAACGCCTGATCGAGGATCTCGTCGCAAAGGTCGCGAATATCCTGCTCGAAGCCGGCGATAACCGGCTTCGAAAACGCCTTGGCCACCTTGATGCGCGTCTTCATGTGCTCCGGCGCATCGGTCTCCTGGAAGGTGCGGCGCGCCAGATATTCCTCGTAGGACTGGTCTTCCATGCGGATGCCCCTCGCCGAGGAGAACACCTGCGTGTTGCCGTTCATGGCAAGGATGTCTTCATGCCGGGTGACCGACCAGAAACCCTCGCCACCGTCCCACTCGGTCCAGCTCAGCGGATCGTCCTTGCGCATGCGCGCGAAAGTGTTGTGGGGAGGGCCATCGACGAAAGCGTCGTGACTGGAAAGATCGGCATGGCCGTCATCGGTCGGAACCCAGACTGTCACGATGCATCCTTTCCAGTTGCCGTTTTATGTATATTATGCGACCTCATAAATATGTAAACCAGTTTTTGTGGGCCGACCGTGCACCTCGCGATCCTGATGACCAACACGGATGAGAGCGCCTTCGCGCAAGCGCATCCGAAAGACGGCGAAAAATTCGCCGCGCTGATCCATAGCGCACGCCCGGATTGGCGCTGCGAAACCTATTCCGTGAAGGACGGCGTCTTTCCCGACGATCTTGCGGCCTTCGATGGCTTCATCATCACCGGCAGCCCCGCCTCGGTGCATGATGGCGCCGACTGGATCGATCGGCTGCTCGCGACGATCCGCGAGATCGTTTCACGCAAAATCCCGCTTTTCGGCGCATGCTTCGGCCATCAGGCCATCGCGCTGGCGCTTGGCGGCAAGGTTGAACACAATCCGGGAGGATGGGTCTTCGGCCTGACCAGGTCGGATGTCATGGATCGACCCGCATGGATGGAACCCGTCGGCGACCAGATCGCGCAGTATGGCGCGCATATCGAGCAGGTGACGGATTTGCCCGAGGGTGCCCGCGTCCTGCTCGCATCGGCGGCCTGTCCGGTCGGCGGCTTCGCGATCGGCAATAGAGTCTTCACGACCCAGAACCACCCGGAAATGTCGTCAGATTTCGTGGCCGCACTCATCGAGGAATATGCCGGCAAATTGCCGAAAGACGTCGTCACGCAAGCGCGCGCCTCGCTCTCCGATAGAGCCGATTACCAGAACTTCGCGGAAACAATCGCGCGCTTTTTCGAACAGGCGACCGCATTCTCCACGACCGAAGCGCGCTGACCGGTCCCACCTATTGCTTGAGACCAATGACGAATTGTGTGTCATTGCGTGGAAGAACAGCATCCGGCACAGTCCCTTTGGCAGGAATCCGTCTGTTGATCCGCATCGCTCTCGTTCTCGCATGGTGTTTAATCCTGCAAGTGCACCTTCAGGCCCACCCCTTATTCCCGTCGCTGCCGCAGGCCGATCGACTGACGGCGTTGGACACGTTCTGGGCCGATTGGAAGAGGACCTATTTGCGCGAAGGGTGCGGCGGCGCATATGTCGATACTTCTGGTGATGGGAAGATGACTTGGGGTGGCAGCAGCACCAGCACACTCACAATTTCCGAGGCGCATGGATACGGCATGCTCGCGCTCGTCAAAATGGCGTCGCGCGACCCTGCGGCGCGGGAGCAATTCGCGGGAATGGCCGCGTTTTATGGCGCACACGAGGCTGCCTCCGGTCCGGGGCTGATGGCCTGGAATCAGACAAGGGACTGCGAAGATGCCCCGGATGGCGGGGAGATGTCGGCAACGGACGGCGATCTTGATACGGCGTTGGCCCTGCATCTGGCCGACAGGCTGTGGGGCGGCTATGGCGAAGACTTCGACGTGGCGCAAAGGGCAATTCTGGAACGTGACGTCACCGATGACGCGATGATGCGGCTGGGCGATTGGGCAACGGACGAGGAATTTGCGCAAAGCTCGCGCTCATCCGACTTCATGCCGGCGAGTTTCGCGGTCTTTTCGAGCGCAACGGGAGACTTGTCCGCCCGTTGGACAGCCATTCGCGATCGCGGCTATGCCGTTTGGGGGCGCATCTCCAGGGACTACGCCGAAGAGACCGGTCTGGTGCCGGACTTTCTGGTGGGACTTCCCGAGAACCCCAGGCCCGCAAATCCGTTCTTGCTGGAAGGGGCGGGCGACGGCCAGTTTTCGTGGAACGCGCTTCGCTTTCCCTGGCGGCTTTCACTTGATCTTCTCGAGACAGGCGACGCACGCGCAGCCGCGCATCTCGTCTTGATCAATCGCTGGATCCGCAATGCGACGGCAGGAGACCCGCTCCGGATTGCGACCACATACCGGCTCGACGGCAGAATCCCGGAAGATCAATCCACCGGCTCGGCCGCCTTCCTGGCAATGTTCGCCGCCGCAGCGATCGCTGGAAGCGAAGATCACGACGCAGATCAACGCTGGATCGATGCCCTCTGGTACGCGCTCACCGCCATTCCCCTCGCGGATGAGGACTATTACGGCAATACGCTCAAACTGTTGGCGATGATCGAACTATCGGGACAATGGCAGGAAAATGCGCATAGCCAGGACTGACGACGGCCGGACAATCCGGCTAGTCCCCAGCTAACCGACAGCGGCCAACAGGTCCATGACCGTTCCCCGGTCATAGTTGAAATGCCTCTCCATCGCGGCCTCCGCTTCCTCGCGCCTGTGCGCGGTGACCAGTTCCGCGATATCGCGGTGCTCCTTCGCCGAGGCCTCCACCGAACCGGGATAGCGGTAGCGCGCGCGGTAATAGCCCATCAGCTTTCGCGCGTTCATCTTGATCAGGTCGATCAGGAAGGGATTGCCCGAAGCCCGTGCGAGCACCTCGTGAAAGCCAAGATTGAGCCGGTAATAGTCCTCCGGCCGGCTGCTGCCGTATTCCTTCGCATGCGCTTCGCAAGCCGAAACGATATCTTCCAGCTCCTTGGCGAGACCGGGCGTCAGCCGGCGCGCGGCAAGGCCTGCCGCCTGCGCCTCCAGCCGCGCATGGACCTCGATGATGCCAAGAAATTCCTCCAGCGTCGGTTTGAACAGCACCGCGCCCCTGCGGGCATGCCTTTGCACGAGGCCGGCGGTCTCCAACCGGATCAGCGCTTCGCGGACTGGCGTGCGCGAAACGCCGTGCCTCGCGATCAGCGCCTGTTCGTCGATAACCTCGCCCGGACCGATCTCGCCGTCATCGATGGCAGTCAGTATCGCGTCGATTACCGTGTCCGTCTGGCCGGCCATTGGATAGTCCTGAATATTCTGCGTCGGCTAGTATATATATAACGCCTGCGCAAAAAGCGGAACCGGATGTCAGAGCCGCAAGCCGTCAAGTTCGTTCAGGAGATCGAGCAGCAACTCCATCTTGTCCTTGCCGAGATGGCTTTCCAGGCGCGCGGCGATCCGCTCGCTCTCGGCCATGTTGGACGCGATGAATCTCCGGCCCGACGGCGTGATCGTGATCCTCAGCCGCCGCCCGTCGGTCGGATGCGGTGAACGGTCGACATAGCCTTTTTCGCCAAGGGTCTGGAGAATGCGCGTCAGGCTCGGAAGCAACAGGCAGGACCGCTCGGCGATTTCCGTCGGATCCATGCTGGTATTTTCGTCGAGGACCCGCAGCACCCGCCACTGCTGTTCGGTGACACCCGCATTGGCCAGCATCGAGCGGATCGGACCCATAACGCTTTCGCGGGCGCGCAAGAGAGCAATCGGAAGCGACTTTTCCGTCGAAATGGAAACCCGCTTCACACCGTCACTTTCTTGTTCGTCCATGTCAGACCTTGTGCCTTTCGGAGCGCGCAAGTGCAATATCCATCTTCACCCAAGGTCACTTGACTCGTCACGCCCATGAAGTTAACAAGTTAACTATATTGACGACCTGGGAGGGGTCCGTGCCGCATATCGCCATCGACTATTCGGGCAATCTCGAAGAAGCAGTCGATATCGCCGCCCTGTGCGAATTGCTGCGCAAGACCGGCATCGAGACCGGCGTTTTTCCAATGGCGGGCATTCGGGTTCGCGCATTCCGTGCCGATCATGTGGCGATCGCCGACGGCGACCCCCGTCACGGCTATATCGACATATCGGTGCGCCTGCGCGGCGGACGCAGCTTCGAGGCCCGCAAGATGGCGACGGAGCGCCTCTTCGCCGCGGCAAGAGAGTTCCTCGCGCCTGCGCTCGCCTCGCGTCCCATGGCGCTTTCGATGGAGATGCGCGACATCGACCCGGAACTGAGTCCGAAACTGAACACGATCAGAGACCATCTGAAGGAAGGCTGACCTCTTGTCCTCGCTCGAACAGAACCTCGAAAAACTCGAGACCTATCTTGCCCGTTTCAGACAGGACGGCATCCTCAACCAGATCGGTGGCGAGGCCCGTCCCGCGGCATCCGGCGCGACTTTCGACAATCACTCGCCGGTCGACGAGAGCCTGATCTGCAAGGTGGCGCGGGGCGGCGCGGAAGATATCGATGCGGCCGCGAAAGCGGCAAAGGAGGCCTTTCCCGCCTGGCGCGATCTCGATGCCTCGAACCGCAAGAAGATCATGCACCGCATCGCCGACCGCATCGTCGCGCGCGCCGACGAGATTGCCATCGCCGAATGCTGGGATACCGGCCAGGCGCATCGCTTCATGTCCAAGGCAGCCCTGCGTGGCGCGGAGAATTTCCGGTTTTTCGGCGACCGCGCACCATCCGCCCGTGACGGCCAGACGCTTCCCTCGCCGACCCTGATGAATGTCACCACGCGCGTTCCGATCGGTCCGGTCGGCATCATCACGCCCTGGAACACGCCCTTCATGCTCTCGACATGGAAGATCGCGCCGGCGCTCGCCGCCGGCTGCACGGTCGTCCACAAGCCGGCCGAATTCTCGCCGGTCACCGCCCGCATCCTGATGGAAATCGCCGAGGAGGCCGGTCTGCCCGCCGGTGTCTGGAACCTCGTAAACGGTTTCGGCGAGGAGGCCGGCAAGGCGCTGACCGAGCATCGCGACATCAAGGCCATCGCATTCGTCGGCGAATCGAAGACCGGCTCGATGATCATGAAACAGGGTGCCGACACCCTGAAACGGGTCCATTTCGAACTTGGCGGCAAGAACCCTGTCATCGTCTTCGACGACGCCGATCTCGACCGCGCACTCGATGCCGCGATCTTCATGATCTACTCGCTCAATGGCGAGCGCTGCACCTCTTCCTCGCGGCTGCTGGTGCAGGAAAGCATCGCCGAAGACTTCCAGAAGAAGCTGGTCGAGCGCGTCAACCGCATCAGGGTGGGGCACCCGCTCGATCCCGCAACCGAAATCGGTCCGCTGATCCACAAGACCCATCTCGACAAGGTCACGTCCTACTTCGATATCGCGAAATCCGACGGGGCCACCATCGCCGCCGGCGGCGAAGCGACCGGCGACAAGGGCTGGTTCGTCAAGCCGACGCTGTTTACCGGCGCGAAGCCGGACATGCGCATCGCGCAGGAAGAGATCTTCGGGCCCGTTCTCACGGCGATCACCTTCACCGACGAGGACGAAGCGCTGGAGATCGCCAATGGCGTCGATTACGGCCTGACCGGTTATGTCTGGACCAACGACCTGACGCGAGCGCTGCGTTTTACCAACAAGCTCGAGGCCGGCATGATCTGGGTGAATTCGGAGAATGTGCGCCATCTGCCGACTCCCTTCGGTGGGGTCAAGGCGAGCGGCATCGGCCGCGACGGCGGGGACTGGTCGTTCGAATTCTACATGGAGCAGAAGCATATCGGCTTCGCCACCGGCCAGCATCACATCCCGCAGCTCGGTAAGTGATTAGCAACCGAACAAACCCAACGGGGAGGCGCGAAAATGGGTGAAATCGTACTGGCCGCCAAGGTCACGCATGTGCCGACGCTGCAGATGTCGGAACAGGACGGGCCGATCAAGGGCAAACGCCAGCCGGCAATCGACGGCCATCTCGAAATCGCCCGTCGCGCCAAGGCGCTCGGCGCCGACACGGCGGTGATCTGCGATACGCACTGGCTGGTGAATGCCGGCTTCCACATCAATGCCAATCACCGCTTCAAGGGCCTGCTGACCTCCAGCGAGTTTCCGCAGTTCATCCGCGACATGCCCTATGACCATCCGGGCAACCCCGAACTGGGCGACGCCATTGCGCAGAAGGCGACAGATCTCGGCGTCTACACGCTTTCCCATCACCTCGATTCGCTCGATCTCGAATATGGAACGCTGGTTCCGATGCATTTCATGAGCCGCGAGCATGACATGAAAGTGGTCTCGGTCTCGGCCTTCTGCACCGTCCACGACCATGACGAGAGTCGCACCGTCGGCGAAGCGATCCGCGCCGCCGTCGATGCCAGCGACTCCAAAGTTCTGCTCCTCGCCTCCGGCTCGCTCTCCCACAAGATCTGGTCGAACAAGGACTATGAGCCGAACAACGGCACCTTCACGATCTCGTCCGAGTTCAACCGTCAGGTCGACCTCATGGTGCTGGACATGTGGAAACGCGGCGATCACGCCACCTTCCTGAAGATGCTCGGCGACTACGCGCACCATTGTTCGGGCGAAGGCTCGATGCACGATACGGCGATGCTTTATGGCGCGCTCGGCTGGGACGCCTATAAGGGCAAATGCGAGGTTGTCACGGAGTACTTCCCGAGCTCCGGCACGGGGCAGACCAACGTGATCTTCCCCGTCACCTGAAACGCGGCGAGTTCATTCGAAGAGAAAATCAATGTCGATACCCGCACCTGTCCTCTATCCGCCCTTCAACATCGTGCGCCTGTCGCATGTCGAACTCGCGGTTACGGATCTCGCGAAAAGCCGCGCCTTTTACGTCGATACGCTCGGCCTGCAGGTGACCGACGAGGACGCCGACACGATCTATTTGCGCGCCATGGAGGAACGCGGGCATCACTGCATCGTGCTGCGCAAGGGCGAAACCGCCGTCGCTCGCGATCTCGGCTTCAAGGTCTTCGACGAGGAAGACCTCGACAAGGCTGAGCATTTCTTCAAGGGCAAGGGCCTGCCCGTCGAGTGGGTCGAACGCCCCTACCAGTCGCGCACCTTCCGCACCCGCGATCCGCATGGCATCCCGCTGGAATTCTATTCGCGTATGGACCGGCTGCCGCCGATCCACCAGCAATACAAGCTCTACAAGGGCGTGAAGCCGCTGCGTATCGATCACTTCAACTGCTTCACGCCGAATGTCGATGAATCCGTCGCCTTCTATAACGAGATCGGCTTCCGGGTGACCGAATACACCGCCGATGAGGAGACCGGCCGGCTCTGGGCCGCATGGACGCACCGCAAGGGCGGCGTGCACGACATCGCCTTCACCAATGGCCGCGGCCCGCGCCTGCACCACACCGCCTTCTGGGTGCCGACCCCGCTCAACATCATCGACCTGCTCGACTTGATGGCGACAACGGGTTGGGTCTCCAATATCGAACGCGGTCCGGGGCGCCACGGCATCTCCAACGCCTTCTTCCTCTATATTCGCGATCCCGACGGTCACCGCATCGAGATTTATTGCTCGGACTACCAGACGGTCGATCCCGATCTGGAGCCGATCAAGTGGGATCTGAAGGATCCGCAGCGCCAGACACTGTGGGGCGCGCCCGCGCCGCGTTCCTGGTTCGAGGAAGGCAGTCTGTTCGAAGGCACCGAGGTGCTCGAGCCGAGCCTCGCCGCCCAACCCATCGTCGCGCCGTAGGAGACATCATGCGCTGGAGCGATTTCGCACAATGGGGCCGCAGGGTCTCCGACTGGGCCGTCAATTACCACGAAGGCCTCCGCGACCGACCGGTCCGCGCGCAGACGAAGCCAGGTGAAGTCGCGGCCGCCCTGCCCGTATCGCCGCCGGATGCCGCCGAGTCGATGGAGACAATCTTCGCCGATTTCGAGACAATCGTGATGCCCGGCATCACGCATTGGCAGCATCCGCGCTTCTTTGCCTATTTCCCCGCCAATGCCGCGCCCGCATCGGTGCTCGCCGAGTATCTCGTCTCCACCGTCGCGCCCCAATGCATGCTGTGGCAGACCTCCCCTGCCGCGACCGAGATGGAAACGGTCGTGCTCGACTGGCTGCGTCAGGCGATCGGCCTGCCGGAAGGCTTTGCCGGCGTCATCCAGGATTCCGCATCTTCGGCCACGCTCGCCGCGGTGTTGACGATGCGCGAAAGAGCGCTCGGCTGGGCCGGCAATACGTCCGGCCTCGCCGGCCAGAAGCAGCTCCGCGTCTATTGCTCCCGCGAGGTCCACACCTCCATCGACCGCGCTATATGGGTTGCCGGGATCGGCGAGGAAAATCTGCGCCGCATTCCGGCAACAGGCGCAAACCGCGGCATGGACGCCGACGCGCTCGACAAAGCCATCCGCGCGGACATCGCGGACGGTTTCCTGCCGGCGGGCATCATCGCCTGTATCGGGGGCACCGGCGTCGGCGCTATGGACGACCTGACCGCGATCATGCCGGTGGCGCGCGAACACGGCCTTTACGTCCATGTCGACGCGGCCTGGGCCGGCGCGGCAATGATCTGCCCGGAATTCCGTCATTACTGGGAAGGTATCGAAGATGCCGATTCCGTCGTCTTCAATCCGCACAAATGGCTCGGCGCGCAGTTCGACTGTTCGGCACACTTCATCCGCTCGCCGGACGATCTCGTGCGCACGCTGGCGATCCAGCCGGAATATCTGAAGACCCATGGCGCCGAGGGCATCATCAACTATTCCGAATGGTCGGTGCCGCTTGGCAGAAGGTTCCGCGCGCTCAAGATCTGGTTCCTTGTCCGCGCCTACGGCCTCGACGGCCTGCGCGAAATGATCCGCAATCACGTCGACTGGTCGGGAGCGCTCGCCAGGCGGTTGGGCGCCGAACCGGACTTCGAGATCGTGACCGATCCGGTCCTCTCACTGTTTTCCTTCCGCTACATGCGCGACGGCGCGGAACCCGATGCACTCAACCTCGCTTTGGTCCAGGCGATCAACGACGACGGCCGCATCTACCTGACACAGACCCGCGTCGACGGCGCTCTCGTGATCCGTTTCACCGTCGGAGCGTTCTCTGCAACCGAGGAGGACGTGAAAACCGCCGGCGATGTCATCGTCGAAATCGCCCGCAATCTGGAGATGCCGCATGGCTGATCGCATCGCAACCGTTTCGGCCGGTGGCCAGAGCTTCTATGGCGCCGTCACAGATGGCGGCATGATCGCGCTGTCGCCGGACTTCCCGCAATGGCCGACCCTTCGCGAGGTGATCGAGGCGGGAGCGCTCGAAACGCTTGTCGAGGCGGCGAAGGGCCGTCCGGTGACGCATGACGCCGGGAGTTTCCGGTACGAGATCCCGGTGCCGGCACCGGAAAAGATTATCTGCGTCGGCGTCAACTTCCCGGACCGCAACGCCGAGTACAAGGACGGCCAGGACGCGCCGCCCAACATGTCGCTCTTCGTGCGCTTCCCGCGATCCTTCACCGGACACGACCGGCCGCTGATCCGGCCGAAAGCGTCCGACAAGCTCGATTACGAGGGTGAAATCGCGGTGGTCATCGGCCGCGGCGGCCGTCACATTCCCGAGGACGAGGCGCTCGGTCATATCGCCGCGCTGACGCTCTGCAACGAGGGGACGCTGCGCGACTGGGTGCGCCATGCAAAGTTCAACGTGACGCAGGGCAAGAACTTCGATTCGTCCGGCGCGATGGGGCCGTGGCTGGTGCCTTTCCGTGATCCATCCCAGATCGTCGATGTCCACCTGACCACCCGCGTCAATGGCGAGACGCGACAGGACGACCAGACCGGCCGGATGCTCTTCCCGGTCGCCCGGCAGATCGCCTATATCTCGACCTTCACCACGCTGGTTCCCGGCGATATCATCGTCACCGGCACGCCGACAGGCGCGGGCGCCCGTTTCGATCCGCCCCTGTTTCTGAAACCCGGAGACGTGGTCGAAGTGGAGGCCGAGGGAATCGGTATTCTGTCAAACGGCGTGGCGGACGAGATATGAGCCTCAGCGAAACCGAGATCGAAAACGCCGCCAATGACCTTTTCCTGGCTGACGAGGCGCGCGCACAGATCGGGCTTTTGACCAAACGCCATCCCGACATGTCGATGAACGACGCCTATGCCGTTCAGGCCGCTTTGGTCCGCCGCAAGCTGGACGCCGGTCGTACGGTGATCGGCTGGAAGATCGGTCTCACCTCGAAGGCGATGCAGTCCGCTCTGAACATCGACATCCCCGACAGCGGCGTCCTCTTCGACGACATGCTGTTCGACACCGGCGCGACAGTGCCCGCCGGTCGGTACATCCAGCCGCGCATCGAGGCCGAAATCGCATTCGTCATGAAGGCGCCGCTCGCGGGGCCCGACGTCACGCGAGACGACGTGATCGCCGCCACCGACTACGTCGCGCCCTCGCTCGAAATCCTCGACACCCGCATCCTTCGCGCCGACCCGGAAACCGGTGCGACGCGCAAGATCTGCGACACGATTTCCGACAATGCCGCCAATGCCGGCATCGTGCTCGGCAATGAGAAACACGCCGTGGACGCCTTCGATCTGCGCTGGGCCGGCGCCATCGTCTCGCGCAACGGCGAGGTGGAGGAAACCGGCCTTGGCGCCGGCGTGCTCAACGATCCGGTCAAAGGCATTGTCTGGCTGGCGCATCGCATGGCCTTGTATGGACAGGCGATAGAGCCGGGGCAGATCATTCTGTCGGGCTCATTCATAAGACCGGTCGAATGCCCGCAGGGCAGCGAAATCCACGCGGATTTCGGCCCGTTCGGTAGCGTCTCCTGCGCCTTCGCCTGAAGGCGACTGACCCGGCGGGCATCATGAACCGACATCCGCATCATGCGTTTTGCGCGGCATCCAGTCCGTAAGCGGCAAATTGCGGAACATAGGCACCGAGCCTCAGGCCGCGTTTCGGATCGGACGCGCTGCCATCAAGCGCGCGCTTCTTCACCCCCTGCAGGATCGCACCCATGCGGAAAAAGCTGAAGGCGAGATAGAAGCCGAAATTGTCGATCGCCGCGATCCCCATTCGCCGGCAATAGGCCTCGACAAACGCTTCGTCCGACGGCAGGCCAAGCGCCTCGCGATCGGCGCCTGCAAGGCCCCGCGCCTCCGCGCCGGCGGGCAAGCGCCATTGCATGATCATGGCGGCGAGATCGGCGAAAGGGTGGCCGATCGTCGAGAGCTCCCAGTCGATCACGGCCAGGCATTCCGGACCGTCGGGTGCAAAAAGCAGATTGTCGATCCGGTAGTCGCCATGCACCAGCGCGCGCCGGCCGTCATCTTCCGGCGCGTTCGCATCGAGCCATCCCATCAGCGCTTCCATGTCGAGGATTTCTTCCGTCTCGCTTGCGCGATATTGCCTCGACCAGCGATCGATCTGGCGTCGATAATAATTCCCCGACGCACCGAAATCGCCCAGCCCGGCCGCGTCGATATCCACCCGGTGGATCGCGGCGAGCACACGGTTCATCTCGTCATAGATGCGGGAGCGCATGGCGCGATCGACACCCGGAAGGCGCGGATCGTCGAAATTGCGTCCATGCACCTCCTCCATCACATAGAAGGCCGACCCGATCACCCTGTCGTCCTCGCAAAGCACATGCATCCGCGCGACGGGTACGTCGGTTTGTGCCAGCGCTTTCTGGACACGGAACTCCCGGTCCACCGCATGCGCCGATTTCAGCAGCGTGCCGGGCGGCTTCCGCCGCAGCACATAGGTCCCGCCGGACGTCTCCAGCCGGAACGTCGGATTGGACTGGCCGCTCGGAAACTTCTCGGCCGTGACCGGGCCGCGAAAGCCCGGCAGATTGGCCGTCAGCCAGGCGGCGATCGCGTCGGTGTCGAGCTGCGCCGAGGCGTGCGGCACGGTTCAGACCTTGGCGTTCGAATATTTGCGCAGTTCCATGCGCGCCACCTGCCGTCGGTGAACCGCGTCCGGCCCATCGGCGAAGCGGAGCGTGCGCACCCGGGTCCACATCCTGGCCAATGGAAAATCCTGGCTGATCCCGGCGCCGCCATGCAGTTGCATGGCCTCGTCGATGACCTTGAGCGCCATCAGCGGAGCGACGACCTTGATCTGGCTGATCCAGGGCTGCGCGGCGCGCGTTCCTTCGGTATCCATCATCCAGGCCGCCTTGAGGCAAAGCAGCCGCGCCTGCTCGATCTCCATGCGCGCATTGGCGATGATGTCGTAATTCGCGCCGAGATCGGCGAGCCTTCGCCCGAAAGCCTCACGCCCGAGCGCACGGCGGCAGAGCAGTTCCAGCGCCTTTTCGGCCTGTCCGATTGCCCGCATGCAATGATGGATGCGTCCCGGCCCGAGCCGTCCCTGCGCAACCTCGAAGCCCCGCCCCTCGCCGAGGATCAGGTCTTCCGCGGCAACACGCACATCGGAGAACCGGATATGCATGTGCCCATGCGGCGCGTCGTCGTGATTGAAGACATGCATCGGCCGCAGCACCTCGATGCCCGGCGTGTCGGCGGGCACGACGAACATGGAATGGCGGCTGTGTTTGTCCGCATCCGGATCGGTACAGGCCATCACGATATAGACGGCGCAGCGCGGATCGCCGGCCCCGCTCGCCCACCATTTCTCGCCGTTCAGGATCCATGCATCGCCGTCGCGCCGCGCCGCCATGGCGATCTGCGTCGCATCGGACGACGCCTCGCCCGGCTCCGTCATCAGATAGGCTGAACGGATCTCGCCTTCGAGCAACCGCGCCAACCAGCGCGCCTTGTGAGCCTCGCTGCCGTAACGTTCGAGGACCTCCATGTTGCCGGTGTCGGGAGCCGAGCAGTTGAACACCTCGGCCGCCAGGTCGACCTTGCCCATCTCTTCGGCAAGATAGGCGTATTCGACGGTCGTCAGGCCATAGCCCTTCTCGCTGTCGGTCAGCCAGAAATTCCACAGACCACGCGCCTTGGCTTTCGTCTTGAGTTCGTCGAGGATTTCCAGTTGCCGGTCCGTATGCGCGAACCTGTCTCCCGAAGGATGCTGCCCGACCTCGGCCTCGTATTCGTCACTGAGCGGCGCGATCTCGTCCTCGATCATCGCGCGGACCCGCTCGACGAGCGGCCTGACCCTGTCGGACATACCGAGGTTCATGCGTTCCTCCCTGTTTCCCGTCAGCCGCGCGCGGCCGTTTTGAGATATTCGATGATACCCGAGAAATCCTTGCCGGCACCGCCTTCCTTCAGGAAGGTTTCGTATAGATGCATGGCGTGTTCGCCCATCGGGGTCGCTTGCCCCGTTTCTCCCGCAGCCTGTTGCGAAAGACCGAGATCCTTCAGCATCAGTTCGGCCGCGAAGCCCGGCTTGTAGTCGTTATCCGCCGGGCTTTCGGGGCCGATGCCGGGAACCGGACAGTATTTGTTGACCGACCAGCAAAAGCCCGAAGAGGTCGATATCACGTCGTAGGCCGCCTGCGCGGACAGGCCCAGTTTTTCGGCCAGCGCGAAGGATTCGCAGGCCCCGATCATCGAGACGGCGAGCAGCATGTTGTTGCAAATCTTGGCCGATTGTCCGGCCCCGCCCCCACCGCAATGGACCAGCTTGCCGCCCATGACGCTCAATACTGGTTCGGCCTTGGCGAAAGCCTCCTTCGAGCCCCCCGCCATGAAGGTGAGCGTCCCGGCTGCAGCACCCGCGATCCCGCCCGAGACCGGTGCATCGAGGGGCAGAAGGCCGGCGGCTTCGGACATGGCATGCGCCTTCTTTGCGCTTGCAACGTCGATCGTCGAGCAATCGATGATCACCGCGCCTTTCTGCGCCGCCGGTACGATATCCTCGAAGACCTTCAACACGATCGGACCGTTCGGCAGCATCGTGACGATGATCTCGACGTCGGCAACCGCGTCCGCCGCGCTCGCGGCGGCCATCATGCCTTCCGTCCTGGCGCTCTCGACAGCCGCGGCGACCGTGTCGAAGACATGCAATTCGTGACCGGCCTTCGCCAAATTGACGGCCATCGGCAGTCCCATATTGCCAAGGCCGATGAATGCGATCCTGCTCATGCGGTCTCCTCCCTCAGATTTCCAATTCGTCATCTCCGAGCGGCGCGAGCGTGGCGTCGATCTTTGCCCGCGACACATCCTCCAGCCGCCGGATCTGCCATTTCGGATCGCGATCCTTCTCGATCACCTGCGCCCGCACGCCTTCCAGGAAATCTCCGTCCGACATCGCGCGGAACGTGAACCGGTATTCGTGGACGAGCGCTTGCCGGACACTCGCCAGCGTCCGCGCGTTTCGAACCAGATCGAATGAGCATGCAACGGAAAGCGGGCAGCCCCGGCGGATCATCTCCGCCGCCTTCCGGGTGAAATCCGACGGATCGGCCTCCAGCGACAACAGGCAGTCGAGCGCGGTCTCCTGGCCGAAATGCCGGTCGATCGCATCGAGATGGGGCGCGAGCGTCGCTTCGCTCCCGTCGCGCGCGAATGCGCCGATCGCGGTCGGATCGGCTGTCTTCTCAAGTTGCGACTTCAGTTCGGCAAGATCGGCCGAAGCGACCTCGATATCGGCGAAGCCCGCATGGATCGCGTCGGCGCCATTCATCCGCCACCCGGTCATGGCCAGAAACTCGCCCAGATGTCCCGGAGCCTGCGCCAGAGGCAGCGAACAGCCCACATCGGGGATCAGGCCAATGGCGCTTTCCGGCATGGCGATCATCGAGCGTTCGGTGACGACGCGATGCGTGCCATGCACCGAAATCCCGGCGCCGCCGCCCATCACGATTCCGTCCATGATCGCGACATAGGGAACGGCGCACTCGCCGATCTTGGCGTTCATCCGGTACTCGTCCGCCCAGAACTTTCGACCGTAGGAATAATCGCCGTCCAGACCGCATCGATAGAGTTCCGCGACATCGCCCCCGGCGCAAAAAGCCCGGTCGCCCTCCGCATCGACAAGGATGAGATCGACCGCGCCGCCATCGCCCCACCGGTCCAGCGCACCGTCGACCGCCATCGCCATCTCGTAGCTCAGGGCATTCAGCGCCTTTGGCCGGGTCAGCGTGATCCGCCCGCAGCGCCCGGCCTCACGGATATCGATATCCTCGTCGATGCTCACCTCAGTTCTCCGCCAGCATCTGGCGCGCGACAATCACGCGCATGATCTCGTTGGTGCCTTCCAAAATCTGGTGCACGCGCAAATCGCGAACGATCTTCTCGATGCCGAAATCGGCGAGATAGCCGTAACCGCCATGAATTTGCAGCGCCTCGTTGGCAACATTGAAGGCGGTGTCGGTGACGAAACGCTTGGCCATGGCGCAATGCTTCGTCGCATCCGGCGCACCGGCATCGAGCTTCGACGCCGCCTGGTAGAGGAAGATGCGCGCCGCCTGCAATTCGGTTTCCATGTCCGCAAGCTTGAACTGCAGCGACTGGAAATCCGCGATCGGCCTGCCGAACGCCTTGCGGTCCTTCGCATAGGAAAGCGCCTTGTCCAGCGCCGATTGCGCCGCGCCGAGCGCGCTTGCCGCGATGTTGAGCCGGCCGCCATCGAGGCCCGCCATGGCATATCGAAATCCCTTGCCTTCCTCGCCGAGGAGATGGTCCGCCGGCACCTTGCAGTCGTCGAACTGAACCTGCGCGGTCGGCTGCGCGCGCCAACCCATCTTTCGTTCATTCGCGCCGAAGGAGAGACCGGGCGTGCCGTCCTCGACCAGCATCGCCGAAACGCCGCCGGGCCCGTCACCGCCGGTGCGCACCATGGCCAGATAGAGGTCGGAATACGCACCGCCCGAGATGAAGGCCTTGGCGCCGTTCAGCCGCCAGCCATTGCCGTCGCGCTCGGCTTTCGTCTTGAGCGACGCCGCGTCGGACCCGGCGCCCGGCTCGGTCAGGCAATAGGACGCAATCAGCTCCATCGCGCACAGTTTCGGCAACCAGGCCTGCCGCTGCTCCTCGGTGCCGAAACGGTCGATCATCCAGGCGACCATGTTGTGGATCGAGATGAAGGAGCCGATTGAGGGGCAGCCATGCGCCAGCGCCTCGAAGATCAGCGCCGCGTCGAGCCGGCCAAGGCCGGAGCCACCGACATCCTCGCGAACATAGATGCCGGCAAGCCCCAATTCGCCGACGGAGCGGACGACATCTTCGGGAAAATGCCCCGTCTCGTCCCATTCGATCGCCTTCGGTGCGAGATTGTCATCCGCGAAGGCGCGCGCCATCTCCCGGATGGCGCTTTGTTCTTCCGTCAGCTCGAAATTCATCGCCTAGCCCATCGTCGGAATGACAAACTCCGCGCCGTCCTTGATGCCGGACGGCCAGCGCGACGTGATCGTCTTGGTCCTGGTATAGAAGCGGAATGCGTCAGGCCCATGCTGGTTGAGATCGCCAAAGCCCGAGCGTTTCCAGCCGCCGAACGTGTAGTAGGCGAGCGGCACCGGGATCGGCACGTTGATCCCGACCATGCCGATATTGATGCGCGCCGCAAAATCGCGGGCCGCATCGCCGTCCCGCGTGAAGATCGCGACACCGTTGCCATATTCATGGCTCATCGCGAGATCGAGCCCTTCCTCGTAGGTCTTGGCGCGCACGACGGAAAGCACCGGACCGAAGATCTCTTCCTTGTAGATCGTCATGTCCTTGGTGACGTTGTCGAAGAGACAGCCGCCGATGAAGAAGCCGTCCTCGTAGCCCTGCATGGAAAAATCGCGGCCGTCGACGACGAGATCGGCGCCTTCCTCCACGCCCTTGTCCACGTAGCCCTTGACCCGGTCATGCGCCGCCTTGGTGACCAGCGGCCCGAAATCGGCGTCATCGCCGGCGGTGTAGGGCGCGATCTTGAGGTTCTCGACACGCGGCGTGAGCTTTTCCATCAGCCGGTCCGCCGTCTCCTCGCCGACCGGCACCGCCACGGAGACGGCCATGCAACGCTCGCCCGCCGCGCCATAGCCTGCGCCAACGAGCGCATCCACGGCCTGATCGAGATCGGCATCGGGCATGATCAGCATGTGGTTCTTCGCCCCGCCGAAACACTGCACCCGCTTGCCCGCAGCGCAGCCGCGCGAATAGACATATTCGGCGATCGCCGTCGATCCGACGAAACCGACAGCCTCGATGTCCGGATGGTCCAGAATGCCATCGACGGCTTCCTTGTCGCCATTGACGACATTGAGGATCCCGGCAGGCAGGCCTGCTTCGAGCATCAGTTCGGCCAGCATCATCGGCACGGACGGATCGCGCTCCGAAGGCTTCAGGATGAATGCATTGCCAGCCGCGACCGCCGGGCAGAATTTCCACATCGGGATCATCGCCGGAAAGTTGAACGGCGTGATACCCGCCACCACGCCGAGCGGCTGGCGAACGGAATGAATATCGATGCCGGGGCCCGCGCCCTCGCTGAATTCACCCTTCAGGAGATGCGGCGCGCCGATGCAGAATTCGGCGACTTCCAGCCCACGGATCACGTCTCCCTTGGCGTCCGGCAAAGTCTTGCCATGCTCGCGCGACAGAGCTTCCGCAAGCTTGTCCATGTCGCGATGGAGAAGATCGACGAATTTCATCAGGACACGCGCGCGGCGCTGCGGATTGGTCGCCCCCCAGTCCGGTTGCGCCGCCTTGGCGTTTTCGATAGCCGCATTCAGTTCAGCGCCGCTGGCCAGCGCGACCTTCGCCTCGACCTCGCCGGTCGCCGGATTGTAGACGTCGCTGAAACGGCCGCTCGTGCCGGCCACGCGTTTGCCGCCGATGAAATGCCCGATCTCGCGCATGTTTCCTCCCTTTCGATCTGTGTCCCGTATCCGGGCAAGCCGCTGCCCGCTCCGGAAGGCCGGTATGGGACTGCGGCGCCGGAACGCCTTGTCCTATTTCGAATAGTCCCGCCGGTCGTCGATCACCTTGCCGTCATTGGCCAGCCCGGAAGCGATTTCCACCGCCCCCTTCAGCTTCGTATGGGCAATCAGCGCGTTGCTCAAGGCCTCGACATCGGGCGACGCGCCCGGCGCGGCCTCGACCATCAGCGTCATGGCGTCGCCGTCTCCGGCACGATCGACCACGAGCCTGGCCCGCGCGATGCCGGGCACCGACTTGACCACCGCATCGACCTGCTTCGGATCGACGAACATGCCCTTGACCTTGGTCCGCTGGTCGGCGCGCCCCATCCATCCCCTGATACGCATGTTCGTGCGTCCGCATGGAGACCGCTCGTCCAGAACGGCCGACAGGTCGCCCGTTCCGAAACGGATCAGCGGATAGGCCGCGTTGAACGATGTGACGACGAGTTCGCCCACCTCGCCCGCCGGCACGGGTTCGCCCGTTCCCGGTCGCACGATCTCGACGATCATGTCCTCGCTGACGATCATGCCCGGCAACGGCTGACCGTCGAGCATCGATTCATATGCGATCACGCCGAGATCGGCGGTGGCATAGGCCTGCATGACTGCAACGCCGCGTTCGGCATAGTCCGCACGCATCGAAGGAAACAGCGCTCCGCCCGAAACAAGCGCCTTCCTGATCGACGACAGGTCGTGGCCGGTCTCGTCAGCCTTGTCGAGCATCACCTTCAGGTAGTCCGGCGTACCGGCATAGGCATCCGGCTTCAAAAATGCCGCCGCCTCGACCTGTTGCTCGGTATTGCCGACGCCGGCCGGAAAGACGCGCGCGCCCAACGCACGCGCACCGGAGTCGAGGATGAAGCCGCCCGGCGTCATGTGATAGGAAAGCGCATTGTGCACCAGATCGCCCTTGCGGATACCCGCGGCATGGAAAGCGCGCGCACAATGCCAGGGGTCGAGCCCGGGCGGTTGCGGCTCCCACACCGGACCAGGCGACATGAAGACGCGGCTGCCGTCAAGCGTCGTCGGATCGGCGAACCCGCCAAATGGCGGCTCGGCGGCCTGTGCTTCCATCAGCTCCGGCTTTCGCAGGACCGGAAGTGCAGCCAGTGCTTCGCGCGAGGACACGGCTTTCAAGTCGACGTCGGCAAGCCGTTTTCGCCATCCCGGCGTGACCGCCACCGCGGCGGCGAGGAAATGCGGCAGACGTTCGAACAGCGCCTGCTCGCGCACTTCGGTATCGCGCGTTTCCAGTTCGTCGAAATACTCGCTCATGGTACTGCCCGTCGATTTCGCCGCCGCCCTCAGGCAAGCCAGCGCTTGCGTCGTTTGTAGTGTTTGACATCGCGGAAGGACTTCCGGCCCTCACCGCCGATGCCGAGATAGAATTCCCTCACATCCTCGTTTTCACGCAGGTCCTTCGCCTCGCCGTCCATCACCACACGGCCCGATTCCAGGATGTATCCATAGGTGGCGTAACGCAGCGCGATGTTGGTGTTCTGCTCGGCAAGCAGGAAGGTCACCCCTTCCTTGGTATTGAGATTGCTCACGATCTCGAAGATCTCTTCCACCAGTTGCGGGGCCAGCCCCATGGACGGCTCGTCCAGGAGAATTGTGGTCGGCCGGGACATCAGCGCGCGGCCGATCGCGCACATCTGCTGTTCGCCGCCGGACGTATAGCCGGCCTGGCTCTTGCGGCGCTCCCTCAGCCGCGGAAAATAATCGTAGACCATCTCGAGATCGGCGGCGATCGCGCCGCGCCCGTCCTTGCGCGTGAACGCGCCCGTCATCAGGTTTTCCTCGATGGTCAGATGGCCGAAGCAATGGCGGCCTTCCATGACCTGGATACATCCGCGCTGCACGAGATCCGACGGCGACTGGTCCTGGATCTCCGCCCCGTCGAAAATGATCGTGCCTTTGGTCACCTCGCCGCGCTCGGCGCGCAACAGATTGGAGATCGCCTTCAGCGTGGTCGTCTTGCCGGCTCCGTTCGCGCCGAGAATCGCGACGATCCCGCCACGCGGCACGCTGAGCGATACGCCTTTCAGCACGAGGATCACGTGGTTGTAGATCACCTCGATATTGTTGACCGCGAGAAGGGGTGCGGTTTCTTCGGCCTTTTGCAGCATGGCGGTTCGTCCGGAAAGGGTTGGATGGGACCGGCGACAAACGCCGGTCCCGGTGTTTCAGGCTGGGCCTATTCGCAGGCGCGTGGTTCGATATTGTTTTCGGCGGCAAAGGCCTCCGAATCCTCCATCGCCAGCTTGGTGACGAGTTCACGGTCGGACGGCATGAACTCCGTCACCGCGTTCCACGTCTTGGCCGATGCATCCCACTGCTGGACGAGCGCCGCGCCCGAACCACCATGGTTCGCGCAATCGACACTGACCGTCGGGCCGAAGCCCGGCATGCCGAGCGCTTCGAGCGTCGCGTCGGTCACGTCCAGAGCCTCCATGCCGTCGCGCATCTCGGCGGCATTGATGTCGGCATGGCCCGCAAGCTCCTGGGCCTTCTTGGCCGCTTCGACGGCAAGCATCGCCGCATACATGCCGCGGTTGTACTGGACCGTACCGAGATTGGTTCCGTCACCGGCTGCCTTGCCCGCATCGACGACATATTTCTGGATGTCGTCGAAGACCGGGTAATCGGTGCCGACGCCCGTGAAGTTCAGCGACTTGTAGCCATTGGCGCCATCGCCCGCCGGCAGCACGTCCTGCTCGGAACCGGACCACCAGATGCCGATGAAGTGATCCATCGGATAGCGGATATTCGCCGCTTCCTGGATGGCCACGGAGTTCATCACGCCCCAGCCCCACATGAAGACATAGTCCGGACGTTCGCGGCGGATCTGAAGCCACTGCGACTTCTGTTCCTGGCCCGGATGGTCGACCGGAATAAGCGTCAGCTTGAAGCCCATCTCCTTGGACATTTCCTCAAGTGTGCGGATCGGCTCCTTGCCATAGGCGGAGTTGTGGTAGACGAGCGCGATCGACTTTCCCTCGAGGCTGCCGCCTTCCATGTCGGCCGCATGATGCACGGCGATGGTCGCGCCGTCCCAGTAATTGGCCGGATAGTTGAACACCCACTTGAACACCTTGCCGTTCATCGCCGATGTACGGCCATAGGCCATGGAGTGCAGCGAAATGCCGTCGGCCGTCACCTTGGGAATGAGCTGATAGGTGATGCCGGTCGAGAGCGGCTGGTAGATCAGCGCGCCGGTGCCGACATTCTTCGTCGACTCGTAGCACTCGACACCCTTTTCGGTATTGTAGCCGGTTTCGCACTCGGGATTGTCGATCTTGACCCCGCCGACGCCGCCATCGCGTTCGTTGATAAGCGTCAGATAGTCCGCGTAACCGTCGGCGAACGGAATGCCGTTCGGCGCATAGGGTCCGGTGCGGTAGCTGAGAGACGGGAACACGAGGTCGGCTAGGGCCGGTCCCGCACCCATCATCGCGGCGACCGCCGCGACTGTTGCGATTTTCGTCAGTCTCATGTCGTAACTCCTCCGGTTTTTCGACATTCTCCTCCCTTCCGAAAAAGGGTTTGCGCCGCGATCGCGCCCGTCAGTACGGGAACGGCCAGAGGCGCAGCTTCTCCTTTGTCAGCCGCCAGAGCTGAGCGAGCCCGTGCGGTTCGACAATGAGGAAAAAGATGATCAGTCCGCCGATCAGCATGATCTGGATATGCGCGGCGACATCGGTCGGCCATCCGAGCGATCCGACGAACAGGTTCTTCAGGAAAACCGGCATAAGCACGAGGAAAGCCGCGCCTAGGAACGACCCGAGGATCGAGCCGAGCCCGCCGATAATGACCATGAAAAGGGCGAGGAACGACTTGTCGATGCCGAACGCCTCGGTGACTTCGGCGGCCCCCAGATAGACCGAAAAGAACAGGGCTCCGCCAACACCGATGAAGAAGGACGACATGGCGAAAGCCGACAGCTTGGCCCGCAACGGCTCGACGCCGATGATCTCGGCCGCGATATCCATGTCGCGGATCGCCATCCATGACCGGCCGATCCGGCCGCGCGTCAGATTTCGCGCCAGCCACGCGAAGATGAAAAGGAATGTCAGGCAGAACAGGTAGGTCGCCCATGGCGCCGCGTTCGGACCGGTGACGATGATGCCGAAGACCGTGCGCTCCGGCGCCGTAATCTGGCCGGACGCCGAGTAGTTGTAGAACCACGCGAACTTGTTGAAGACCCAGATCAGGAAGAACTGCGCGGCAAGGGTCGCGACCGCGAGATAGAAGCCCTTGATCCTGAGCGACGGCAGGCCGAACAGCATCCCGACCAGCGCCGTGACGCCGCCCGAAAGGATCACCACGAAAAAGATGCTCATGCCCGGAAAGGCGGTCATCAGTTTGTAACAGGCAAACGCGCCCACGGCCATGAACGCGCCGGTGCCGAGCGAGACCTGCCCGCAATACCCCGTCAGGATATTGAGCCCGAGCGCCACCAGCGACCAGACGAGCAACGGCACCAGGACCGATTTTTCCCAATAGGAATTGACGAAGAAGGGCACCACGCAGAACGCGATCAGCATCGCGCCCCAGAAGAGATAGCGTTCCGACTTGATCGGGAAGGTCTGGTTGTCCTCCCGGTATGTCGTCTTGAAATCACCGGCCTCGCGGTAAAGCATTGGGCTCAGATCCTCTCGATGATTTTTTCGCCATAGAGGCCCTGCGGCCTGAACAGCAGGAAGGCGAGCGCCAGCATGTAGGCGAACCAGTTCTCGATGGCTCCGCCCACCAAAGGCCCGACATAGGCTTCGGCCAGTTTTTCACCGACCCCGATGATGAGCCCGCCGACGATGGCGCCGGGAATGGAGGTGAACCCGCCGAGAATGAGCACCGGCAGCGCCTTGAGCGCGATCAGCGACAGCGAGAATTGCACGCCGGACTTCGCGCCCCACAGAATGCCGGCGACAAGAGCAACGAAGCCCGCCAGCGACCAGACGATGACCCAGATGCGGCGAAGCGAGATACCGACCGACAAGGCCGCCTGGTGATCGTCGGCGACTGCGCGCAGCGCCCGGCCAGTCGCCGTATATTGCGAAAACAGCGTCAGCCCGGTCACGAGAATCGCCGCGATGATGGCGGCCGAGACGTCGAGCGTGTCGATATACATCCCGTAATAATCCGCATCCGCCGGAGCCCATGCGCGGGTGAGGTCCTCCCACCAGAACGAGCCTCCCGACGGCAGCCCGACATCCATCCGCTTGATGTCGGCGCCCCACATCAGATCGCCCAGCCCTTCGAGGAAATAGGCAAGCCCGATGGTCGCCATGAACAGGATGATCGGCTCCTGGTTGACGAGGTACTTGAGCACGAACCGTTCGAGCAGGAAGGCGAGCAGCACCATCACGCCCATCGCCAGCACAATGGCGAGGATCGTCGGCATGCCGCCGCCCCAGTGATGGATATCCGTCCCGAAGATCGCGTTGATCAGATGCGAGAACGGAACCTGCCCGGTCTGGAACCCGACCAGCGTCAGCGCCGCGAACAGCGCCATGACGCCCTGCGCGAAATTGAAGATGCCGGACGCCTTGAAGATCAGGACGAAGCCGAGCGCGACGAGCGAATACATCACGCCGGCCATCAGCCCGTTGAGGCAGGTCTCGATGAAATTCAGGATCGCTGGGCTCAACCGATCAATCTCCCCTCGCCATGCACGCGGTCACGCTTCTTCATGCGGCACCCCCAGATAGGCATCGATCACATCCTGGTTGTTGCGAACCTCGTCCGGCGTGCCGTCGCCGATCTTCTTGCCGTAATCGAGCACCACGACGCGGTCCGACAGGTCCATGACGACGCCCATGTCGTGTTCGATCAGCGCGATCGTGGTGCCGTATTGCTGGTTCACGTCGAGGATGAAGCGGCTCATGTCCTCTTTTTCCTCGAGATTCATGCCCGCCATCGGTTCGTCGAGGAGAAGCAGGGCCGGTTCCGCCGCAAGCGCCCGGCCCAGTTCCACCCGCTTTTGCAAGCCGTAAGGCAGCCTGCCGACCGGGGTCTTGCGAATATGCTCGATCTCCAGGAAATCGATTATCCTCTCCACCGCCTCGCGATGCTCGATCTCCTCGCGTTCGGCCGGCCCGGTCCAAAGCCCGTGCCAGAACATATTGCGCTTCTGAAGCGTGATCCGGCCGGTCATGATGTTGTCGAGCGTCGACATGCCCTTGAACAACGCGATGTTCTGGAACGTCCGCGCGATGCCTTCCCGAGCTGTCTCATGCGGGCGAACCCGGCGACGCCTCTTGCCGCGAAAGGTGATCGTCCCCTCTTGCGGGTAGTAGAAGCCGTTGATGACGTTGAGCATCGAGGTCTTGCCGGCGCCATTCGGCCCGATAATGGCGCGAATCTCGCCTTTCCTGATGTCGAAGGAGATATCCGTGATCGCCTTCACGCCGCCGAAGGAGAGCGAGATGTTATCGACCTTGAGCAGTTCCTCACCCTTGGCGATGCCGTCATCAGCCCGCATGGAATGCAGCGACATATCCTCACGCATATGCACGTTCATTCCGCCGCCTCCTTGTGCCCGCCGGTAACCGGCAGCCGCTCCATGTCGCGTATCTGGACGGTCGCGGAAATCTTGCCCTTGCGCCCATCCTCGAAGGTCACTTCGGTATCGACATACTTCTCAGTCGAGCCGTCATAGAGCGCATCGATCAACGGCGCGTAGCGCTCCGCGATGAACGACCGGCGCACTTTCTGCGTGCGCGTCAGTTCGCCATCATCGGCGTCGAGCTCCTTGTGGAGAACGAGGAAGCGGGCGATCTGCGAACCGGCCATCATCTCTTCGGATGCGAGGTCCTCGTTCACCTGCCGGACGTGCTCCTCCATCATCGCGTAGACCTGGGCGTGCTGCGCCAGCTCCTGGTAGGATGCATAGGAAACGTTGTTGCGCTCGGCCCAGCTGCCCACCGAGGTCAGGTCGATATTGAGGAAGACGGCGCAGAAATCCCGCCCGTCGCCGAAGGCCACCGCCTCCTTGACGTTCGGAAAGAATTTCAGCTTGTTCTCGATATATTTCGGCGCGAACAGGCTGCCATCGTTCAGCTTGCCGACATCCTTGGCCCGGTCGATGATCTTCAGATGGCCTTCATGGTCGAAGAACCCGGCATCGCCCGTATGGACCCAGTTGTCGTTGGTCTTCGTCTCGCGCGTCGCCTCGTCGTTACGGTAATAGCCGACGAACACGCCGGGAGACCGGTACATCACCTCGCCGCTTTCCTCGATGCGGATTTCCACGTCGGGCGACGGCCTGCCGACCGTATCGGCGCGGATTTCGCCATCCGGCTGCGCGGTGATGTAGACCGAGGCCTCGGTCTGTCCGTAGAGCTGTTTCAGATTGAGGCCGAGCGATCGGTAGAAGCGGAAGATCTCCGGGCCGATCGCCTCTCCGGCCGTATAGCCAACCCGCATCCGGGTGAAGCCCATCCGGTTCTTCAGCGGCCCGTAGACGAGCAACTCCCCGAGCCAGTATTTAAACCGGTCCGCAAAGGAGACGGTCTCGCCGTTGAGGATCGGCTCGCCGACCCGGCGCGCATGCGCCATGAAGTAGTCGAACATGCGCTTCTTGGTCTTGCCCGCATCCTCCATGCGCACCAGCACGGCGGTCAGCAGGTTTTCGAAAACGCGCGGCGGCGCGAAGAAATAGGACGGCGCGATCTCGCGACGGTCGCTGTCCACCGTCTCCGGGCTTTCCGGGCAGCAGACGCTGTAGCCCGCCACATAGGCCTGCGCGTAGGTGAAGACATGGTCTCCAACCCAGGCAAGCGGCAGATAGGCGAGAACCGTGTCGTCCTTCGTCAGATTGTCGAATGTGTTGCCGTTGCGCGCCGAGATCACGAGGTTGTCGAAGGACAGCATGACGCCCTTTGGCTTCCCGGTCGTGCCGGACGTGTAGAGCATGACGGCGATGTCATCGCCCCTGGTGTCGGCGATGCCCTTCTTCCAGTCGGCATCGCCCTTCTCGGCGACCAGATCGCGGCCGGCCTGCTCGATCGCGTCGATCGAATGCAGGTTGGTGTGGTCGTAATCGCGCAAGCCGCGCGTCTCGTCATAGACGATTTGATGCAGATCCTTGAGCTTGTCGGTAATCGACAGAAGCTTGTCGACCTGCTCCTGGTCCTGGCAAACCGCGAAGTGCACGCCCGCATGATCGAGGACATAGGTCATCTCCTCGGCGACCGAATCCGCATAGACGGGAACGGGCACCGCGCCCAGCGCCTGGACAGCGGCGAATGCCCAGTAGAGACGCGGACGGTTGTGTCCGACGATCGCGACCTTGTCGCCCTTCTTCAGGCCGATCGCGGCCAGTCCCATGGAGAAAGCCCGGATCTCGTCGGCCATTTCGGCCCAGGTCCAGCTCTTCCAGATGCCGTTGTCCTTGTGCCGCATGGCGGTTCGCGAAGCATGACGCTCCGCGTTCAGCAGCAAATATTGCGGAAAGGTCTCGGGGGCGTTCGCCCCGGCCTGCACCGTGGACGGCATATGCTTATCTTCCTCCCTTTTTCCGGTCGCGCCCTCCAGCGCTCCCGAAAATAGCCTGCCGACGCATTGCGCTCCTCAACGCCCGCCGGTCGGCCGGTATCAGTCAAGTCCAAGACTTGGTCTCGTTCAACCGAGACTTTAGCTAGCACCCGATCGTTGCGGGATTTTTGCCTGAATGTTGCGAATTGTTTCAGGAATGCTGCGGCGCGACAGGAATCGCGGCGTCAGGACCACTCCACCTGGGCGACCATGAGGTAGCCCGCGCCATAGACGGTCTTGATAAAACGCGGATTTCGCGGGTCTTCCTCCAGCTTGGCGCGAAGCCGGGAAATCCGCACGTCGATCGACCGGTCGAAATTCGTGTCGGCGTCGATACCGAGACGGTCCATCAGGTCCGCGCGGTTCAGAAGCCGATTTGCGGATTCCAGAAAAACCCGCAAAACGCCGGCTTCACCGCCCGAAAGACTGCTTCGCTCGCCGGCTGGAGAGATCAGTTCGAAGGTCCCGAAATCCGCCGTCCAACCCGCAAAGCGCGCCACGCGGCGTTTCGTGTCCTGGCCCGAAATCCCCTTGAGCCGGCGCAGAACGGATCGCACGCGCGCGACGATTTCCTTGTCGTCGAAGGGTTTGACGATGTAATCGTCCGCGCCGAGTTCGAGACCGATCAGCTTGGTGCCGATCTCATCGCGCCCGCTGACGATGATGGAAGCGATCCGGGGCCGGTCGCGCAACTCGGCTACGATCGAAAGCCCGTCGCGGTCCGGTAGCGACAGGTCGATCAGGCAAAGATCGGGTTCCCGCCGCGCCAGTGCGCGGATGAACGACGCGCCGCTGTCGAAGGATTCCGTCTCGTATCCGGCGCGCTGCAGCGCCGCCTCCAGGATATCGGCGATATCCCGGTCATCCTCGATGACGGCGATATAGTGCCCGGCTTCCGTCATGCGCCGACCGCGCTGACCGGAAGAGCTTCGGCGAACAGGGCGTCGAGCGCGGCGATGAAGTCCGTTTCACCGAACGGCTTCTTGAGCAGGTGGAACTCCCTCTCCGCCTCGCCAAGCGCCGGATGCGTCGTCGCCAGCCCGCTGATCAGGAGGCACGGCAAGTCCGGACGAAGCGTCCGCGCTTCGCGTGCGACATCGATCCCGGTCGTCGATCCCGGCATCATGATGTCGCTCACCAGCAGCGCTACCTTCGGCAGATTGGCGAGAAGCTCGAGCGCTTCGCCGCCTGTCGATGCCTCGATGACCTGGAAATTCGCCTTCAGCAGATATCCGCGGACGAGTTCGCGAATTTCCGCCTCGTCGTCGAGAACCACCGCGAGCCCGCCCGGCCGCGCGCCGATCCGCTTGGTATCGCGCGGGGCGGCAATCTCCGGGGCCACATCGCCGGCAAGCGGCAGCGTCATCGTGATCGCCGCGCCCTCGCCCGGCGCGCTCTCGATCTCCAGCCCCCCGCCGGAACGCCGCAGGAAACGGCGAACCATGGACAGGCCGAGCCCGCGCCCGCGCCCGCCCTGCTTGGTCGAAAAGAAGGCCTCGCAGGCCCTGTCGATCGTCCCGTCCGGAAAACCGCACCCGTCGTCGCGAACGGTCACCGTGACCGCCGGGCCGTCACCGGTTTCTGTCCGTGCGATCTCCACGGATATCGATCCGGCATGTCCGATGGCGTCTCGCGCATTGAGCAGCAGGTTGAGCAGCGCGTCCTGGTAGGCGCGTTCGTCCATGCAGACGCCGAGCGCGCCCTCCGTGTCGGTCACGGTGATCGTCGTCGACGGGTCGAGCGAAGCCGCGAAAAGGCGCACCAGATCCTCGGTGATCCGGTTCAGGTTGCACAGGGTCGGTACGAGATCCTCGTTGCGCGAGAAGCTCATCAGCTGGTCGGTGACCCGCCCGCCGCGTTCGACCGCGCGGCGTGTCGCCTGCAATATCCGCTCGCGTTCCCCTCCCGCCAGCGCGGGGTCCGACAACCTGTTCAGATTGCCGAGAATGATCGTCATGATGTTGGAGAAATCGTGCACGACCCCCGATGTGAGCGCGATTGCCGCTTCCATGCGTTTGGAATGCACGATCAGATCCATCGCGCGCTTTTCCTCGGTCACATCGATGGACAGGATATGGGCGCCGGTCACCTTGCCGTTCGCGTCCCTTTCCGGCACCAGCGAGGACCGAAGATGGCGGTGCTCGCCATTGGCGTCGCGCGGGTGGAAATCGACCGAACAGGGTCGCCCGTCCAGCGCGCCATTGATGGCCGGCATCAGCACTTCGAGGTCTTCGGGATCGAACAGTTCGGAAACCCGGCGGCCCTGGAAATGCAGATCGTCGAACCCCAGCATGTCGGCCAGCTTGTTGTTGGAAAAGAGGTAGACGAGGTCCCGATCGATGTAAGCGATATGGGCCGGCACGGAATGCGTGATCGTCCGCATGCGGCTTTCCGATTCCGCAAGGCGGCTGCTCACCTCCTCAAGCGCCCGGTTGGCCGCATTGAGCTCGCGGTTCGTTGCTTCGAGTTGTTCCGAGCGCTCCAGCAGGCTGTGAGACAGCCGGTCGGCGCGCTCGCGCAGCAGCGCTTCTGAGTTCTTCTTCGAGGTGATGTCGGTATAGACCGCGACCCAGCCGCCATCGGCCAGCGCATGGCCCTCGACCGCGATGACCATCCCGTTCGGACGAACGCGTTCGAGATAATGATCCTCGAATGCCTCGGCACGTTCAACACGCTCGCGCACCAGCTCGTCGACATCGCCGGGACCGAAATCGCCCTTTTCGGCCAGGAAACGGTTGATCGCCTCGAATGTCGTCCCGGGCGCCGAATATTCGTCCGGCAGATCGTAAAGGCGCAGGAATGTGCGGTTGGCGTGAATCAGCCGCAAATCGGCGTCGAAGATCGTGATGCCCTGCTCGAGCAGATTCAGGCCGGAAACCAGCCACTCCATCGAGCGTTCGGGCGAGCGGTCGGATGGCTTCGCCGGGCGAGGCTTCAAGCCCTGGAATTCGGGGCGTTCTTTGCGATCCGCTCTGTTCATGTCCATCCGATACGCCACGTGGCCCCCGCCCGACAAGACGAATGCGAGCGGCGGGGCTCGGGCAAGCCTCAGCGCCCGAGCGCGTAGAACTCGTCGTTCGGCCGCATGGAGGTGACATTGGCGATGCGGTTCGACATGCCGAAAAACGCGGAAATCGCCGCGATGTCCCAGGCGTCGTCTTCCGTCAGGCCGTGCTGTTGAAGCAACGCGAAATCCGCTTCTTCAACGTCATGGCTGCGCGCGGAGACTTTCATCGCAAAATCGAGCATCGCCTTCTGGCGCGGCGTAATATCCGCCTTGCGATAGTTCGCGGCGATCTGGTCTGCGATCAGCGGGTTTTTTGCCCGGATACGCAGGATGGCCCCATGGGCAACCACGCAATACTGGCACTGGTTGGCGCTCGACGTCGCCACCACGATCATCTCGCGCTCCGCCTTGGAGAGATTTCCCGGCTTTTCCATCAGCGCATCGTGATAGGCGAAAAAGGCTCGGAACTCGTCGGGCCGGTGCGCAAGCGCAAGAAACACATTCGGAACGAAACCCGATTTCTCCTGCACCGCCTCGACCCGCAGGCGGATGTCTTCGGGCAGGTCTTCCAGCCTGGGCACGGGAAAGCGGCTGATCGGTCGATCGGTTTCGGTACTCATGGTTTCCTCCCTGAAAACTGCACGCCCTCAACACCCGGATTACTCCCGTGGCGGCGTGCGGCACAATCACTATGTCGCCTGCGCGGCGACTATTCCGGCAGGCAGATCCTACGTGACGCGATTGCGCGCGCGGTCCTCACCAGCAACATCGCAACAATCGCGACGAGCGCCGCCAGCAGGAAACCGGCGACGAACTCATGCGCCGGTGAACTGGCCTGCCCCGCATAGAGGAAGGAGGCAATCGTCAGCGCCGCGACCGGAAAGGAAAGCGCCCACCAGGACAGGGCGAAGGGAAGACCTGAGAATTTGCGCGCCTGTGTCGCGACGACAGCGGCAAAGACGTAGCCGGAATTCAACAGGATCCGTGAGAACGCATCGATTTCGCCGGTCATGCGAAAATAGGCGATGAAGGCCACCGCCGGCGGAGCGATGAGGATGACGAGCGTCGGCAGCAACCGCGCCGGCAGCGGATCGTGAAAGATCAGCCGGTTCATCACCAGCGTCAGCAGGATGATCCAGAACATCAGCCCGGCGGAGAAGAACAGCCAGGAAATCTCCTGGTAACCGAGCATCGCTCCGGCGACCGGCACGATCACGTTGCCGACGGCCGGAATGAACCATGCCGGGCCGAGATGCATCTGCTGGAAAGTCCGGTGGCCGATCCAGTTCGCGATGACGCTGAGCGTCAATATACCCTGTGCGATCGTCCCGACGATCCAGAGAACATGCGCCGCTCCGATGCTGTAGGGAAGGATCGCGACTGCCAGAAGCAGGGTCGAGATCGAGATCGTCGGAAAGAAGGCGACCTTGACCGGATGGCTCCACTCCTCGACCACGGCAGGACGGTGCCTGAAGACCTTGGCTGTATAGAGCATCGCCACCGCAGCCATGATGGCGACGGAAACCGCCAGCACGATCATCGAGATGACGCCGCCGGTGCCGAACGCCGTTTCGGCGGCATGCGTCGCCAAGGTCAGGCCGAGCATGCCCATCACGACAGCGAAAAACGTCACCGGGAAGTTCTCCAGCCGGTCTGTCGGCACCTGTTCCATCTGCACTGTGCGTTTCCCTCGTCCAGAACACTGATTTACTGGATACAGGATCGCGCGCAGGGCTCCGACAAGCCATGACATGAATCAATCGGCCGGCGGCCTCCCTCGGGAAGGCGCCGGCCGAAGGTGGTTCGAAACCGGATGCCCTAGGATTTGATATAGGCTTGCAGCGTAGCAGCGACCCCGTTCGACCAGAGCGATGCCAGCGCCTTGCCGAAGGCGGCCGCAAAGACCGGATCGCCGGACAGATCGCCGAAAATGTCGTGCATCGACAGCCATGCGCCCGGCTCGTCGCGCGCGGCAAGCGCCTGCCTGTTGAGCCGTTCGGCCGCGATATCGTCGATCTTGATCGGCTTGCCGTCCTCGTCGATCCCGGCGCAGTAACGGCACCACAACGCTACCTCCAACGCCAGCCCATCGACGGATTGGCCGGCGGCAAGGCGGGCGGCGATCGTCGGCAGGATAAATTTCGGCTGCCGGTTCGACCCGTCGAGGCACAGCCGCGGGATCGTGTCGCCGACGGCCGCGTTGGAAAACCGCTCGACGATCTTCTCATAATATCCGGTCAGGCTGACCCCCGGAATTTCCGGCACGGTCGGAATGATCTCGTCATGTTCGAGCTTCGCGAGGAAGCCCGTAACCAGCGGGTTGCGCATCGCCTCGTGAACGAAATGAATGCCGAGCAGCCCCGCCGGATAGGCAATGGTCGCATGGCCGCCGTTAAGGATGCGCAGCTTCATCAGTTCATAGGGCGCGACGTCATCGACGAACTCCACCCCGACAGTCTCGAGAGCGGGTCTCCCCTGCGGAAAATGATCCTCCAGCACCCATTGCCGGAACGGTTCGCAGACCACCGGCGCGGCATCCTCGATGCCGAACTGGTCGTGTACGATCGCGATTTCTCGCGGCCCGGTCGCCGGCGTAATGCAATCGACCATCCCGCAGGGAAAGGCGACATTCCTGGCGATCCAGTCATGGGCGTCATCGTCCCGACACTTCGCCAGACCGAGCACCGCGTTACGCGCGACATGCCCGTTTTCCGGCAGATTGTCGCAGGACATGACGGTAAAGGGCGGGAGCCCGATTTCACGGCGGCACATCAACGCTTCGATGATGATACCGAAAACCGTCTTCGGATGGGTCGGGTCGGCACTGTCCGCGACGATGTCCGGATGCGAAGCATCGAACCCGCCCGTCTTGGCATCGACATAGTAGCCGCCCTCCGTCACCGTCAGCGAGACGATGCGGATTTCCGGGCCGGTCATGGTGCCGATCAGCGCCTTCGGATCCACCTCGGCGAAGTCGACCATGGACCCGCAGATACCGGCCGAAAATCCGTCGGGATCGAGTTCCACGACAGTGGTGAGCCAGTCCTGCGCTTTCAGTTTCGAACGCATGGCCGCGTCGTAGGGTTTGACGCCCCCGCCTATGATGGCCCAGTCCAGGTCCCGCCCGGTCTCGAACAACCGGTGCAGATAGATTGCCTGGTGCGCGCGGTGAAAATTCCCCACCCCGACATGAACAATGCCCGGCGTAAGATCATCGCGCCTGTAGGAAGGCTTGGCGACACCCGCATCGATGGCGGGAAGATTTGCGATAGAAAGCTTGGTCATGGCTTCAACTCATCCATTGTCCGCCATCGACATTGTAGGTTTGCGAGACGATGTAATCGGCTTCGTCAGAGGCCAGGAAAACGGCCATTCCGGTGAGGTCTTCGGCCTTTCCCATGCGTCCGAATGGCACGGAATCACCGACTTCCTTCTTCTTCTGGCCGGGCGCCTTGTGCTCGTATTTGGCGAAGAACGCATCGACCCCGTCCCAGTGTTCGCCATCCACCACGCCCGGTGAAATCGCGTTCACGTTGATACCGTGTTCGATCAGGTTCAGGCCGGCCGACTGGGTCAGGCTGATGACGGCCGCCTTTGTGGCGCAATAGATGGCGACGAGCGGCTCGCCGCGGCGTCCGGCCTGGCTCGCCATGTTGATGATCCTGCCGCCACCGCCGCGTTCGATCATGTGTCGCGCGACCGCCTGCAGGGTAAAGAGCGTTCCGCCGACATTGATGTCGAACACACGCTGATAGTCCTCGCGGCGGATTTCCGCGATCGGCGAGGCGGTGAAAAGAGCCGCGTTGTTGATGAGGATGTCGATACGTCCGAGCATGTCGACGGTCTTCGCCACGGCGGCGTCGATGCTCTCCTGGCGCGTCACGTCCATCTCCACGGCGATCGCGGCGTCACCGATTTCCGCGGCTGTCTCGTGCGCACGCGCGATGTCGATATCCGCGATCGCGACACGGGCGCCTTCGCGGACATAGGCTTCGGCGAATGCCCTGCCTATTCCGCGAGCGGCGCCCGTGATCAGCGCCGACTTCCCCGCCAGCCGTTTCATCCGATCCTCAGGCCCTGCTGATCGAAGCGATGGATCTTGTCGGCCTGCGGCGTCAGGAAGATCGTGTCGCCGCGATTGAGGCCGACTTCGCCGCTCGCCCTGACAGTCAGGGCGTCGGCAAGACCGGTTCCATTGATGTGGAAGAAGGTGTCCGAGCCGAGATGCTCCGACACGCCAACCGTGCCGCGCCATGGTCCTTCATGGTCGGAGACCTCGATATGCTCAGGCCTGACGCCGATCGTGTGCGCGTTGTGTTTTTCCGCCTCGGCACCTCCGATGAGGTTCATTTTCGGCGAGCCGATGAAGCCAGCAACGAAGAGATTGCGCGGCGTGTGATAAAGTTCGAGCGGCGAACCGACCTGCTCGATCACGCCGGCTTGCAACACCACGATCTTGTCGGCCATGGTCATGGCTTCCACCTGGTCGTGGGTGACGTAGATCATCGTCGTCTTCAGGCGTTTGTGGAGCTCCGATATCTCCAGCCGCATGCCAACACGCAATGCGGCATCCAGGTTCGACAGGGGTTCGTCGAAAAGGAAGGCCGCCGGCTCGCGGACGATGGCGCGACCGATTGCGACGCGCTGGCGCTGGCCGCCCGAAAGCTGGCCCGGCCGGCGGTCGAGATAGGGCGTCAGATTGAGCACCTCGGCCGCATTCGATATGCGTTTTTCCTGCTCTTCGGTGGAGATCTTGGCCATCCTCAGGGGAAAGGCGATGTTCTTTCGCACCGTCATATGCGGATAGAGCGCATAGGACTGGAACACCATCGCCAGACCGCGTTTGGCCGGCGGAATGGATGTGGCGTCGGAGCCGTCGATTTCGATCACGCCTCCCGACACGTCCTCCAGCCCGGCGATCAGGCGCAGGAGCGTGGACTTGCCGCAACCGGAAGGACCGACGAAGACGACGAACTCGCCATCGTTGATTTCCAGGTCCAGAGGCGGGATGACGGTGACTTCGCCGAAAGACTTCTTGACCTGCTTGAGTTGAATGCGTCCCATCTCTCGCTCCTCACTTCACCGCGCCGAAGGTCAGGCCCCGGACGAGTTGTTTCTGGCTGAACCAGCCCATGATCAGGATTGGCGCGATCGCCATGGTCGAAGCCGCTGACAGCTTCGCGTAGAACAACCCCTCGGGGCTGGAATAGCTGGCAATGAAAGCCGTGAGCGGAGCCGCCTTGGCGGCCGTCAGGTTGAGGGTCCAGAAAGCCTCGTTCCAGGCGAGGATCACGTTCAGGAGCACCGTCGAGGCCATGCCGGGGATCGCCATCGGCGTCAGCACATAGAGGATTTCCTCGCGCAGGCTCGCCCCGTCCATGCGCGACGCTTCAAGGATCTCGCCCGGGATTTCCCTGAAATAGGTGTAGAGCATCCATACGATGATCGGCAGATTGATCAGCATCAGGACGACAACCAGACCGATCCGGGTATCGAGCAAACCCAGCTCGATAAAGATCAGATACATGGGGTAGAGCACGCCGACCGCGGGCAGCATTTTGGTCGACAGCATCCACAGCAGGATGTCCTTGGTGCGCTTGGATGGCACGAATGCCATCGACCATGCCGCCGGCACTGCGATGATCAATCCGAGGATCGTCGAGCCGAGGGCGAGGATCACCGAGTTGAAGAAGTGCTTGGCGTAGTCCGAGCGTTCCTGCACCACGCCGTAATTTTCCAGCGTCCAGCCGGAGGTTAGAACCGCGATCGGTGTCTTGATCGCATCACCTTCCGCCTTGAAGGACAGGATGATGATCCAGAGGATCGGGAAGAAGATCAGCAGGCCGATCGTCCAGGCGATGATCGTGTTGATCGTCTTGCGTTGCGTAGTGACTGCGCGGGCCATGGTCTGTCCTCCTCACGCGTCGAGGTTCTTGCCGACGATGCGCATCAGGAAGATGGCAACGATATTGGCAAGGATGATTGCGTAGACGCCCCCGGCGGAGCCGAGCCCGACATTCTGGCTCTCGAGCACCCGCTGATAGATCAGATAGGTCAGCGTCCGGGTGCCGAATGCGCCGCCGGTGGTCACGAAGATCTCGGCGAAGATCGACAGCAGGAAGATCGTCTGGATCAGGATCACGATCGTGATCGCACGGGCGAGGTGCGGCAGCACGATATAGATGAACCGCGACGGGATCGGCGCGCCATCCATTTCGGCGGCTTCAAGCTGTTCGCTGTCGAGCGACTGGATCGCGGTCAGAAGGATGAGCGTCGCGAATGGCAGCCACTGCCAGCTGACGATCATGATGATCGACTGCAGCGAGGCCTGGCTCAGCCATTCCACGGGTGTTGCGCCGAAAAAACGGTAGACATGGGCGAGAAAGCCGTTGCCCGGGTCCATGAAGAGGTTCTTCCACACCAGCGCGGAGACGGTCGGCATGACGAAGAAAGGGGCGATGACCAGAATGCGCACGATGCCCTGGCCCCACATCGGCTGATCCAGCAAGATCGCCAGGAAGATGCCGAGGACGACGGTGATCACGAGTACGCCGCCGACGATCAGCAAGGTGGTCATGACGCTCGGCCAGAAGGAACTTGCCGAAACGAAGCGGACGTAGTTCTCGAAACCGACCCAATCAAGCCCGTTGCCCAGGGAATCGCCCCTGAGCGGGAGATATTTCTTGAACGAGAAGAAGAGCGTCATCGTCAGCGGGACGAGCATCCATCCCAGAAGCAGGATCACCGCCGGCGCCATCATCAGGCGAGCTGCGGAACGGGAGTGCTGGGTAGCCATGGACACACCTCCTCTGTTGACGGGACCTGCCGTCGGCAACGGTGCACGGAAAGGATATTCGCGTTTGGCTCCGGAGGACGGTCGAAACCGCCCTCCGGTCCGGGAGGCGACTTAACGGTAGCCTGCGGCTTCCATCGCGTCGTTGGTGATGGCCTGCGCCTTTGCCAGCGCTTCATCGACGGTCTGCTGACCGGCATAGACAGCGGAGAATTCCTGGCTGACTTCGGTCGCGATACCGGCGAACTCCGGGATGGCCGCGAACTGGACGCCCACATAGGGGCTCGGTTCGACGGTGGAGTCGTTCGGATCGGCCGTCAGGATCGACTTGAGCGTCATCTTCGCGAACGGTATATCCTTGTAGTTCGGATTCTCGTAGAGCGAGGTGCGTGCGCCGGGCGGCACATTGGCCCAGCCTTCATTCTCGGCGACCAGCTGGATGTAGTCCTTCGAGGTTGCCCACTCGATGAACTCCTTGGCTGCATCGGCCTTCTGCGTGCCGGCAGGAATGCCCAGCGCCCAGGCCCAGAGCCAGTTGGAGCGCTTGCCGAGGCCATTGTCCGGTGCGAGCGCGAAACCGACACTGTCGGCGACGGTCGACTCATCCGGATTGGTCACGAAGGACGCCGCGACAGTCGCATCGATCCACATGCCGCACTTGCCCTGCTGGAACAGCGACAGGTTCTCGTTGAAGCCGTTGGTCGCGTAGCCGGCCGGTCCGGACTCGTTCATCATGCCGACGAAGAACTCAAGCGTGTCCTTCCAGGGCTGGGTGTCGAACTGGGCATTCCAGTCCATGTCGAACCAGCGGGCACCGAACGAATTCGACATCGCGGTGATGAAGGCTCCACCTTCGCCCCAGCCGGCCTTGCCGCGAAGGCAGATGCCGTTGATGTCGTTGTCACGATCGGTCATCGCCGCGGCGGCTTCCCGGATGAAGTCCCAGGTCGGGGCTTCCGGCATGCTCATGCCCGCCTTTTCCATCAGGTCGGTGCGATACATGATCATCGAGGATTCGCCATAGAACGGAGCCGCGTAGAGCGTGCCGTCATGGCTCAGGCCTCCGGCCATGGCCGGCAGGATGTCTTCGACATCATAGTCTTCGCTGAGGTCGTCGAGCGGAACCAGCCAGCCGTTCGCACCCCAGATCGGGGTTTCGTACATGCCGATGGTCATGATGTCGAATGCACCACCCTTGGTGGTGATGTCGGTGGTGACGCGCTGGCGCAGAACATTCTCTTCCAGCGTGACCCACTCGACGGTGTGACCGGTCTTCTCGGTGAAGTCGTCGGTCAAACCCTGCATGCGGATCATGTCGCCATTGTTGACCGTCGCGATCGTCAGCGTTTCAGCGGAAACACCCGACACGGCAAACGACAGCGCAGACGCACCCAGAAGGGCGCGAACAAAAATTTTCATGATTTTCCTCCCAATGCCCAATACGGGCATTTGCTACGATTACGAGCAAATACTCACATCGGCGCGATATCAAGTCAAGCCCGATTCATGAATTTCGGGCGCGCCGTCCTTCCGGAACGATATATCTCTTTTATATCAGGTACTTGGTGTATGTGTACAATTGCTCACTCCTTGAGCAATTGCTCCGCTGTGTGCTCGTTGGTGATCAGGCCGTTGATCAATTTGCCTTCCATCGCAGCACGAATAGCCTTGACCTTCACTTCGCCCGCGGCGATTCCGATGACCGGATTGGGCGAATCCACGACCAGCGGCGCGCTGTTGACCCGGTCGTTGCTGAGCCCCTCGATGACACGCCCCTGCCGATCATAGACCCAACTGGTGATCTCGCCCGCCGCACCAGCGCGATCGAAGGCCCGAATGTCGTCCCGCGTCAGGAAGCCGTCGACGAGCAGCGGCGCAGTCGCGTCCATGTTGCCGATGCCGACGAAGGTGACATCGGCCTGGCGGATCAGTTCGAGAATATTGTGAACCGGCTCCTGGTTGTGGAGGATGCGTTTTTCTTCCTCGGACCGGGCATAGACAGGAAGCGGCATGGGGTAGTGCTTCGCGTTGACCCGTTCCGCCATGCGGATGACCACGTTGTAGGCTGTCGCCGACCCGTCCGACATCATGTTGCCGAGCAGGGAGACGATGGAATGCTGCGGGCAGTCCATCGGCGACAATTGCTCGACACAGGCCCTCAGTGCACGGCCGGTCCCGATCGCGATGATCTTGGGATGTCGGGATTTCAGATGCCGTTCCATCTCGGCCGCACCGGCATGGGCGGTTCCGATAATAGAGGACGGCGCATCCGGATCGCTCGGGACGATCTCGCAGATCTTCAAGTCGAAAGCGTCCTTGAGCCGGGCGCTCAATTCCATGCAATGGGCGATCGGGTGATCGAGCCGCACCTTGACCAGCCGCTCGCTGACCGCCAGCGAAACAAGCCGTTGCGCCGATTGCCGCGAAACGCCGAGCTTGCGCGCTATCTCGTCCTGCGTGTTGCCGGCGACATAATAGAGCCAACCGGCACGCGCGGCGTCATCGAGACGGCTGTTCTCACTGTCGATCTTGCTGGACATCTCGGTAAGCCGTCACTTTCGCTGGTTTTCTCAGATTTGGAGCCATTTCAAAGAACTCGCTCCATTTGTCAAAGAGCCTGTAGCCGCCATCACCGACGAGTTCCTCCATCGACAGGTCGCGCAAATGGCTTCCGCCGCAAAACCGCCAGACCTCCATCCCGGCTGCCCGCGCGGCGGCAAGCCCAGGCGTCGAGTCCTCGATGACCAGACAATTCTCCGGCGCAACGCCCATCGTGGCTGCCGCAAACAGGAAGAGGTCCGGCGCGGGTTTGCCGTTGGCAACCTGTGATGCGGTGAAGAGGCGATCGCCGAAATAGCGGGAAAGTCCGGACAAATGAAGCGAGCGGCTGGCCCGCTTCGGCGTACTGCTCGTGGCGACGCAAGCCGCCGTGTCGAGTTCCTCGAGTACGGTTTCGATACCGGAGACCGTCTGCAGCTCCGTTTCGAAGGCCGCAAGCAACTCGCTACGGTAGCTTTCCTCGAAATCCGAATCGAGATCCAGCCCGTAATTCACGCGCACTTCGGCCGCGACCTTCGTCCAGGAGCGTCCGAGGAAATTCTTTTGCACATAGGGAAAGTCGAGATGCACCCCGACACGGCCCAACTGCCGGATCAGGATACGCGCACTGATGATTTCACTGTCGATCAGAACGCCGTCGCAATCGAAGATGACGAGTTCCGTCTTGCCTTTTCCCATTCCAACCGCGCCCGTTTCCACGCTGCCCGATTACATTAGTCGATCGTACGGCACAAACCACTCCCGCCGATATCGCCCGGACAATGCCTCGCCGAGTGTCTGGCTCGTGAACCATGCGGAGCGACTGCGGGACGCCGGCTCGGAATCTGGGCACAAAAAAACCCGCTGCCCAAGCGGACAACGGGTTGATCTTGGTTGCGGGGGCAGGATTTGAACCTGCGACCTTCAGGTTATGAGCCTGACGAGCTACCGGGCTGCTCCACCCCGCGCCATTATTTTACTCGGCCGTTGAGAAAACCGCCTGTGCGGACGGTCGAGAAAGGGTTCGAAAAGAGAAGAAACTTGCTTGTGCTTTGCAGACCTGGCAGCGACCTACTCTCCCGCGTCTTAAGACGAAGTACCATCGGCGCTGGGGTGTTTCACGGCCGAGTTCGGAATGGGATCGGGTGCAGCCACCCCGCCAGAACCACCAGGTCGGCGAAGCACAAACAAACAAGAAGCTGGAATTGGCGCCATGGCGTTATCCATGGACACAAGCAATGAGAACGATCAAGCCGATCGAGCTATTAGTACCGGTAAGCTTCACACATTACTGCGCTTCCACACCCGGCCTATCAACGTGGTCGTCTTCCACGACTCTCAGGGAATACTCGTTTCGAGGTCGGTTTCCCGCTTAGATGCCTTCAGCGGTTATCCGTTCCGTATATAGCTACCCTGCTATGCCGTTGGCACGACAACAGGTCCACCAGTGATACGTCCATCCCGGTCCTCTCGTACTAGGGACAGATCCTCTCAATATTCCTACACCCACGGCAGATAGGGACCGAACTGTCTCACGACGTTCTGAACCCAACTCACGTACCGCTTTAAATGGCGAACAGCCATACCCTTGGGACCTGCTCCAGCCCCAGGATGCGATGAGTCGACATCGAGGTGCCAAACAACCCCGTCGATATGGACTCTTGGGGGTCATCAGCCTGTTATCCCCGGCGTACCTTTTATCCGTTGAGCGATGGCCCTTCCACACGGGACCACCGGATCACTATGACCGACTTTCGTCTCTGCTCGACTTGTCAGTCTCGCAGTCAGGCAGGCTTATGCCATTGCACTCAGCGAACGATTTCCGACCGTTCTGAGCCCACCATCGCGCGCCTCCGTTACTCTTTAGGAGGCGACCGCCCCAGTCAAACTACCCACCACACACTGTCCCGGACCCGGATAACGGGTCGCGGTTAGATATCCACGAAGATAAGGGTGGTATTTCAAGGATGACTCCACGCGAGCTGGCGCCCACGCTTCAAAGTCTACCACCTATCCTACACATGCCTTGGCGAATACCAGTGTGAAGCTATAGTAAAGGTGCACGGGGTCTTTCCGTCTAACCGCAGGAACCCCGCATCTTCACGGGGAATTCAATTTCACTGAGTCTACGTTGGAGACAGCGGGGAAGTCGTTACGCCATTCGTGCAGGTCGGAACTTACCCGACAAGGAATTTCGCTACCTTAGGACCGTTATAGTTACGGCCGCCGTTTACTGGGGCTTCAATTCAAGGCTTGCACCTCTCCTTTTAACCTTCCAGCACCGGGCAGGCGTCAGACCCTATACGTCGCCTTGCGGCTTCGCAGAGCCCTGTGTTTTTGGTAAACAGTCGCTACCCCCTGGTCTGTGCCACCCTCCCACGGTTACCCGCGAAAGGGTCACGCTTCTTCCGAAGTTACGCGTGCAATTTGCCGAGTTCCTTCAACGTAGTTCTCTCAAGCGCCTTGGTATACTCTACCTGTCCACCTGTGTCGGTTTGGGGTACGGTCTATATGGAGGAGCTATTTCCCGGAACTCCATCACTGCCAATTCAATCCGATAAGGACTGAC
>NZ_JAINFJ010000006.1:0-62500 GCF_019966595.1 Oricola indica | reverse complement strand
AGCCGAGGAGATCGTTCGCTCCACCGCCGCGATCCTCACCGACGGATCGACCCAGGTCGCGTCGCTGCATTATGTCGATCCACTGCGCTTCGGCGTCGACGATCCGACATTGGCCGCCGGCATCGGCCTCGCTTCGGCCGCCCGGATCATTCCGCAGAACATGTCGGTCTCGTCGATGCAGCACAACAAGACCGGCAAATACCCGGTCTTCGAGGAAGACCTGCTCGAGATCACCTCAACCGAAGACATTGGCGAAGTGCTCGATTCCACCGGCTACGGGCTGGCGGGTTCTATGGCGGAGGCAATCGAGACTCTTCTCAAGACCAAGGATCTGAAATCAGGCCATGCCGTTCGGCTGGGTCTGCAGGAGACCGCGGAGGGGCGCGAGATCGTCCGCGCATCGGTCTATGACGGCTCGAACCATGAATTGACCATCGCGCTCAACGATCGCCGCCAGTATGTGCCCGCACCTGAGCCCATCGATCCGGGGATCATGGACGAGCGCGGCGAAGAGGTTGCCGTTCCGGTCATGATCAGCCGCGACCTGCCTTCGGCTTACAATGCGATCTACCGTTCGGTGCTTTCCTACGACCTGCCGGAAGAAATGGCGGCGCAAGTCGTGCGCATGGTCGCATCCGACGTCGATTTCCAGTCCGCGATCAAGCCGAAGGACCGCCTAGAACTGTTCTTCTCCCTGCCCGAAGAAGGCGCCGGCGGCGACGATGGTTACGAGCTTCTCTTCGTGGAAGCCAATTTCAACGGCAACGACAACACCTATTACCGCTTCCGCGCATCCGACGGCACAGTCGACTACTATGACGAGGAAGGCCGCAGCGCCCGCCAGTTCCTGCTTCGCAAGCCCGTTCCGAACGGCAAGTTCCGTTCGCCCTTCGGCATGCGCCGCCACCCGATTCTCGGCTATTCGCGCATGCACTGGGGCGTCGACTGGGCGGCACCGCGCGGCACGCCCATCATCGCGCCCGGCAACGGCGTGGTCAAAAAGGCCGGCTGGTCGAGCGGCTATGGCAAACAGACGATCCTGCGCCACGCCAACGGCTACGAGACCTCCTATTCGCACCAGACACGCTTCGCCAAGGGCATCAAGCCAGGCGTGCGCGTACGTCAGGGCCAGGTGATCGGCTATGTCGGAACGACGGGCCTGTCGACCGGTCCGCACCTTCACTACGAAATGCGGGTGAACGGAACGCGCGTCGATCCCATGCGCGTGCGTCTGCCCAAGGGCAGCGTCCTGGCCGGCGCGGATCTCGAAGCCTTCAAACGCGAACGCGACCGCATCAACACGCTGTTGAAGAAGGGCGGCGACGACGGAACGGTCGTGGCCCAGATAGCCGGATAGGCAGGTCCGTTCGGACACCATCCTAATCGTGAAGTCATTCCACCCCGGATCGAAGCCTTCGCACCTCGTGAAGCGCCCATTGCTCCCGAAAAGAAAACCCGCCAGGGCGAACCGTGGCGGGTTTCGGGAATTCGGATAGTCGGCGTTTTTCTACAGCGCCTTTTCCAGTTCCGGCAGGACGTCGAAGAGGTCTGCGACGAGGCCGTAATCGGCGACCTGGAAGATCGGGGCTTCCTCGTCCTTGTTGATGGCGACGATGACCTTGGAGTCCTTCATGCCGGCCAGGTGCTGGATCGCGCCCGAGATGCCGCAGGCGATGTAGAGGTCGGGGGCGACCACCTTGCCCGTCTGACCAACCTGCCAGTCGTTCGGCGCATAGCCCGCATCGACGGCCGCACGGCTCGCACCCACCGCGGCGCCAAGCTTGTCGGCAACCGGCAGGATCACTTCCTCGAACTTCTCGCTCGAGCCGAGAGCCCGGCCGCCCGAGATGATGATCTTCGCGGAGGTCAGCTCCGGACGGTCGCCGCCCGACAGTTCCGTCGAGACGAAGGAGGACAGTCCGGGATCCGCCGGCGCGGAAACATCCTCGACCGCCGCCGAGCCGCCCTCGCCCGCCGCGTTGAAGGAGGCGGTGCGCACGGTGATCACCTTTTTCGCATCCGTCGCCTGCACCGTCTGGATCGCGTTGCCGGCATAGGTCGGACGCTTGAACGTGTCGGCGCTTTCGACCGCGATGATATCGGAGACCTGCATCACGTCGAGCAGGGCAGCCACGCGGGGCATGGTGTTCTTGCCATTGGTCGTCGCGGGCGCAACGAAGGTGTCATAGCCGTCGGCCAGCGACACGATCAAAGCGGCCATCGGCTCTGCCAGTTGCTGTTCCAGCGACGCGTCGTCGGCGAGCAGCACTTTCGAGACGCCGTCCAGCTTCGAGGCGGCATCGGCCGCCGCTTTCGCGTCCTTGCCCGCGACCAGTACATGGATGTCGCCACCCATCTCCTTGGCAGCGCTCAGCGCCTTATTCGTCTGGTCGGAGAGCGTTGCATTGTCATGTTCGGCAATCAGAAGGATTGTCATTGGTTTTTTCTCCCCGTTCTCAGAGCACGCCGGCTTCGTTCTTGAGCTTGTCGACAAGCTCGTTCACGTCGGCGACCTTCACACCCGCCTTGCGGCCTTCCGGCTCCTCGGTCTTGAGGACCTTCAGACGCGGCGCGGTGTCGACGCCGTAATCTCCCGGCGCCTTCTCGTCGAGCGGCTTCTTCTTCGCCTTCATGATGTTCGGCAGCGATGCGTAGCGCGGCTGGTTCAGGCGCAGATCCGTCGTCACGATCGCCGGCATCTTGATCTCGATCGTCTGCAGGCCGCCGTCGATCTCGCGCGTCACCTTCGCGGTATCGCCCTCGATAACGACCTTCGACGCGAATGTGCCCTGCGACCAGCCGAGAAGCGCGGCCAGCATCTGGCCCGTCTGGTTGGCGTCGTCATCGATCGCCTGCTTTCCGAGGATCATCAGACCCGGCTGTTCCTCCTCGGCGACGCCCTTCAGGATCTTGGCGACCGCCAGCGGCTCCGTCACGTCGTCGGTCTTGACCAGGATGCCGCGGTCGGCGCCCATGGCGAGCGCCGTGCGGATCGTCTCCGCCGCCTGCGCCGGGCCGATCGACACCGCGACGATTTCCGTCACCGTGCCCGCTTCCTTCAGACGGATCGCCTCTTCGACGGCGATCTCGTCGAACGGGTTCATGCTCATCTTCACATTCGCGAGCTCGACGCCAGAGCCGTCGGCCTTCACACGAACCTTAACGTTGTAATCGATAACCCGCTTAACAGGCACCAGGACTTTCATTGCAGTTCAACTCCCGTTCCGGTTTCGCCATCTGCATACCAGATGGCCATCGCGCCACTTGCGCAAACTCGACATTTCTCGTCGGCAGGGGAATGCCGGTTTCCGAAAGGCCGGGCAACCCCTCCCCTCCGACGTAAAACGATTTTATCGATTAAATAATTGACGTTTACGTCAACGTCAATGCCTTCAATGGACCTCGATAACGCACCGTTTGGTTACTTATCAGCACATGCGCGAGCGATCAACTGCGTCCCCAGCTCGGCGGTCGCGGCGTCGCAGACTTCCTGGAATTCGCCTCCGCCTCGGCCAGGTCCACAGCCCTCGGCGTGGCGATCGTGCGATCGAAAATCGGCACGCCCCGCCGCTTGAACAGGAAAACGAGCACCATCCCGGCGACGACGCCTCCAAGATGCGCGGTCCATGAAACGCCCTCGGTCGGATAGATCACGATGGCGGCCGCCTGATAGGCGATCCAGACCCCCAGCGGAATCGCCGCCGGAAGCCGCAACGGAATCCGCCCGAATGCGAGCACCCAGATACGCACCTTCGGATGCAGCACAAGATAGGCGCCGATGACGCCGGATATCGCGCCGGATGCGCCGATCAGGGGCGATGTCGATTCCGGCTGGAGATAGCCATGCGCCAGCGCGCCGATGACCGCGCAGGCAAGGTAGAAAACCAGGAAGCGCAAATGCCCCATCGCGTCCTCGACATTGTCCCCGAACACCCAGAGGAACAGCATGTTGGAGGCAAGATGCATGAAATCGGCATGCAGGAAGGCATAGGAGACGAGCGACAGCTCTTCCGGAATGTAGACGATGTTCGACGGCAGCTCCGCAACATCGTTGACCACTGCCGGTATGTAGCCGAAGGACACCGTCGCGGCCTCGTAAGCCCCCGGCACGAGACCGAGATTCACGATGAGATAGACGAGGACATTGAGCCCGATCAGCGCGAGCGTCACATATTGCAGGGCGATATGCTTGAGATTGTTGGCGTCGTGCAGGGGAATGAACATGAACCGGCGACGCCTTTCTTTCCGGAACGCTTCAGCGGTTTTCGCCGGGCGTCCACAGAACGTCCCGCGCGCCATTGTCATTGACGACACGCGCCGCCACGAAGAGAAAATCCGAGACGCGATTGATGTATTTCAGCGCTTCGGGATTGACGTGTTCGCCCGGCCGTTCGGCAAGTTCCACCATCAGCCGCTCGGCCCTTCGCGACACGGTGCGCGCGAGATGGAGCGCGGCCGCCGCGGGCGATCCGCCCGGCAACACGAAGGACCGCAGCGGCGACAGGTCGCGATTGAGCGTGTCGATATCGGCCTCGATGCGCTTGACCTGGCTCTCGACGATCCGCAGCGGCTCGTATTCCGGCGGGGTTTCGGTTTCCGGCGTGGCGAGATCGGCGCCAAGATCGAACATGTCGTTTTGAATGCGCGCGATCATGCCGTCGACAGGCCCCTCCATCGCGCTGGTGTGGATGCGAACCATGCCGAGACACGCATTGGCCTCGTCCACTGTGCCGTATGCGGCGACCCTCGGATCGTATTTCAGTCGCCGCTCGCCCGTGCCGAGCGCGGTCGTGCCGTCGTCACCCGTCTTTGTGTAGATCTTGTTGAGAACAACCATATCGCCTGATCAACCCGCACCGTTCGATCGAGCGATGTAGAGGCCAATGACGATCACCGCAACCGCGATGAACTGCAGGAACACGCGCAGCTGCATCATCTTGTTCGAGAAATTGCCGTCGCCGTCGCGCATCAGATTGCGCAGGCCGACCATGAGCACGGCGACGACCGCCAGCATGATGACAAATGCGAGAAAGAACATAGCACTGGACATAATATTGCAATCCGGCCGGTGTCGAGACCCGGCTCTCCGTTAACGCCCATTTATCTAGGTATTGCGCGCCACAAGTCGATAGAAAAACCCCGCCGGCAGGAGCCATTTCCCGAAAGCCCCGATCCGCGCCTGCCGCGTGACGAGGTAATGCGGCCTCGGCCTGTCGGCGGTCAATGCGTGCCGAAGCGCGTCCAGCACCCATCCGGCGGCCCGGCCGCCGTCATCGGGCGTCCCGCCGGCCTCCAGCTCGGCGATGCGTTTCGCATAGGCATCCGCATGAACGCTGTTTTCGATGTCGATATGTTTGCGCGCGAAGGCAAGCGCGTTCGATGCAAACCGCGAGGGAACCGGTCCGGGCTCGATCAGCGAAACGTGGATGCCGCTTCCCTCGAGTTCCATCCGCTGGGTCAGCATCAGGCCTTCCAGCGCGTATTTCGATGCGACATAGGCACCGCGCATCGGTGCAGGCACCAGCCCGAGAATCGAGGAGCAATGCACGATCCGGCCATGACCCTGCTTCCGCATCGCCGGAACCGCCAGCCGCGTCAGCTCATGCCAGCCGAACAGATTGACCTCGAATTGCTCGCGAAGCGCCGAAACCGGCAGATCCTCGACGGCGCCGGGCTGCGCATGCGCGCCATTGTTGAACAACGCGTCCAGCCTTCCGCCCGTTTGCGCCATCACGGCCGCAAAGGCACTTTGGATCGAATCGGTTTCCCGGTAATCGAGATAGAGTACGTCGAGACCCGCATCGGCCAGTTCCACCAGATCGGCTTTCCCGCGGGCGGTCGCGAAGACGCGATAGCCTTCTTCATGCAACCGCAATGCGCAATGCCGACCGATGCCTGAAGAGCATCCGGTGATCAGAATCGTCGGTTGAGGAGGCAATGTGATCTCGCCGGTCTCTTTCACTTGAGAGCGCTTTCCCATATTCGTTCGCGCAAGACAACGAGACCCGCAAGGCATGAAGCGCAAACTGACAGCAATCAGGCACATCCTTCAGGATGCGTTCGGTCATTTCAACGCGACCGATGGCTGGGCGCTTGCCAGCCATGTCGCCCTGTCGGCGGTGCTCGCCATATTCCCCTTCCTGATCTTCGCGACGACGCTCGCCGGCTTCCTCGGCGCGGAGCGTTTCGCCGAAACGGCCGTTCACCTCGTATTCGACACCTGGCCGGAACGCATCGCGTCGCCAATCGCGCGGGAGGTGGAGAACGTCCTGACCGTCCAGCGTGGTGGCCTCCTCACCATCTCCGTTCTCGCCGCCGCCTTCTTCGCGTCCAACGGCGTGGAAGCGCTGCGCGTCGCGCTCAACCGCGCCTACCGGGTTTCCGAGACGCGCTCGATCTTCCTCATCCGCCTGCAAAGCCTCGGATTCATCATTGTCGCGACCTTTGCCATCATGGCGATCAGTTTCCTGCTTGTCCTTGCGCCACTCGCCTTCCGCATCGCGCAGCAATGGATGCCCGGCATCGAGGCCGTATCCATCTCGATCGGGTTCTGGCGATTCGCCATCGCGCTGGTTGTGCTCGTCACCGGATTGTTCGTCGCCCACAAATGGTTGCCCAATGGCCGGCGCAGCTTCGCCTCGCTTGTTCCCGGCATCGTACTGACCCTCGCCGCCTGGGTCCTGGGGGCGATCCTGTTCGCGAGCTATCTCGAGAGCTTCGCCACCTATGTGACGACCTATGCCGGACTGGCGTCGATCATGATCGCGCTGGTTTTTCTCTACATTATCGCCGCGATCTTCATTCTCGGCGCCGAAATCAATGCCGCGATCATCCGCCTGCGCGAGGCGCGATCCCTCATGGCGTTGGCCGCGGAGAGCCGTTCAAAGCCGCGTTGAACGTCCGAAACGCCGCAATTTGAGCGATTCTTCTAAATCGGCCTTAATGCGCCTTACCTTAAGGAAGATCTACGACCGTGAAAAAACGGCGGAGGCTGACATGTTCGCCGCGTTCGACAATACGACCCTGACTTTCTTCGGCATCGCGCTTGCCGTCGGCACCTATTTCCTCGGCGCCGCGACAGACAACGTGATGGGCGCCGACGGATTCGGCGCGTTCAAGAACACGATCATCCTGATTTTCGGCTCGGTCCTCGGTCTCTTCGCGATCGAACACATGCAACTGCCGATCCACAACGTCGCCCTGCGCAGCCTGGCCTGCGCCGTCGGTGCGTTTTCGGCGCTCGCCCTGCTCGCCATGTTGAAGGCATTCGCCCGGCGACTGCATTACTAGAGCGCTACAGCCCTATCATCCTGCGGATATCCTCCGGCGTCGCACCGGCTGCGCGCAGCGACTGAAGGCTAGTGTCGCGGTTGCTCTTCGACAGTTTGCGCCCGTCTTCCGCCAGCACCAGATCGTGATGGAAATAGCGCGGCCGCGGCAGACCCAGGAGATCCTGCAGCAAGACATGGACCGATGTCGCATGAAACAGGTCGCGACCGCGCACCACATGCGTCACCCCTTGCAGGGCATCGTCGAGCACGACCGACAGATTGTAGCTGGTCGGCGTATCGCGCCGTGCGAGGACAACGTCTCCCCACGCCGCGGGATCGGCGGAAACCGGTCCGCTCTGTCCGTCGGGGCCGCTTCCCTCCTCGATCCATTCGGGCGCTTCTCCGCGCCAGGCCAGCGCACGCTCCATATCGAGCCGGAGCAGATAGGGCGCGTCGTCGTCTCCGCACTCCTCGCGGCTGCCCGGATAGAGCGGTGCGCCGTCTGGATCGCGCGGCCAGGGCGTGCCGGCCGTTTCATGTGCCTCGACGAGCCGGCGTATCTCCGATCGGCTCAGATAGGCGCGATAGACAAGCCCTTCCGCTTCCAGCGCATCCAGCGCCTTTTCATAATCGGCGAAATGCTCCGACTGCCGCCGAACCCGTTCTTCCCATGACAGGCCAAGCCAGGCGAGATCGTCCAGCATCGCGCGCTCCAGCGCTGGCGAACAGCGCTCCGTGTCGATATCCTCCACGCGCAAGAGAAACCGTCCGCCTGACTCGCGCGCCATCTCGAAATTCAGGATGGCCGAATAGGCATGCCCCAGATGCAATGCACCGTTGGGGCTCGGGGCGAAACGGAAAACGGGCCGGTCGTCGGTCATGGAGGCGTGCGCGGACATGGTTCGCCAGATTAGTAGAAACTGCGCGCCCGGGACGCAACGTCACGCGCCGATAAGCGGCCGCGCGGATATCGAAAGAGGGCTGTCCTGCCTGCGCGCCGCCGATCCGCGACTGGAAGCCGTGATCGCGCAATCCGGGGAAGTCCCCCTGCGGCGCACCGAGCCCGGATTTTCCAGCCTCGCCTCGATCGTCGTGTCGCAGCAGGTCTCGCGGCAAAGCGCCGATGCGATCTGGGGCCGGCTGACAAGCTTGATCGATCCGCTGGATCCGGAGCGTTTCCTCGCCGGCGGCGAACCGAGCTGGCGCGAGGCCGGGCTTTCCCGCCCCAAGCAGCGCACCCTGGTCGCGATTTGCGACGCCGTGATGTCCGGCGGCCTCGATCTTGAGCATCTGTGCCGTATAGACGGCGACGACGCCATGCGCGAGCTGACCGCGATCAAGGGCGTCGGGCCATGGACGGCCGAGGTCTATCTGCTTTTTGCGGCGGGGCACCCCGATATCTTCCCGGCCGGCGACATCGCGCTTCAGGCCGCCGTCGGCGAAGCGCTCGGGCTTGCCCGCCGGCCGGCCGTCGCGGAATTGCGCGCAATCGCCGAATCATGGGCGCCCTGGCGCGGCGTCGCGGCGCGGCTTTTCTGGGCTTTCTACGCCACGCGGCACGCACGCGCCGTCATGCCGTGACAGTGAGCAAAATACAAACTTATGATTTTTCAGGATTTTTCCTGAAGGCGCACTTTTCAACGGGATGCTTCACAAGCATGTCATAACGCGCTTACTATATGTCCGCAGTTCTATCGTGATGCGAAGAGGTGAGCCTTGACGATTGCGGTTTCGCCGGACAGCCTTCCGGCGCTCGTGCTTAACGCGGACTACCGTCCGCTGAGTTATTATCCCTTGTCGCTCTGGTCCTGGCAGGACGCGATCAAGGCGGTGTTTCTCGACCGTGTGAATATCGTCGCCGAGTACGATCACGAGGTCTCCTCGCCGTCATTCGCCATGCGGCTGCCCAGCGTCGTCTGCCTCAAGAGCTATGTCAAACCCTCCGCCTATCCGGCCTTCACGCGCTTCAACGTTTTCCTGCGCGACAAGTTCGAATGCCAGTATTGCGGCTCGCCCGACGACTTGACCTTCGACCACCTCATTCCCCGTCGCTTCGGCGGACAGACCACGTGGGAAAACATCGTCACGGCGTGCTCGCCCTGCAATCTGAGGAAAGGCGGCAAGATGCCGCGCGAATCGGGCATGCGGCCGCACCAGATGCCGTTCCAGCCCACGGTGCACGACCTGCACAATAATGGCCGAAGTTTTCCGCCCAACTATCTTCACGAAAGCTGGATGGATTACCTTTACTGGGATGTCGAGCTGGAGCCTTGAGGAAGGTCTCCGGCGTTTTTGTTTGTGCGCACTAGCGCTTGATCAGGACCGCCCGGAGCGCGACCGCACCGAGCGCCAGGCTCGCCAGCACATTCCAGCCCGCAAATGACAATCCGAGGAAACGGCCGGCCGCCTCGTCGCAGGATGGCGGCTTGACGGTTTCCAGCGCGCCGAGCAGGTCGCCGGCATCGGTTGTCAGCCCGCTTGTCGCCGACGTGCTGCAATCGGCCGGACCGGCCCACCAGTGCCATTCCACCCCGGAATGATAGACGCCGAGATAGAGGCCGTAGGCCATCAGCGCGGCAACGATCAGCAAAAGCCCCCGCGCGATCACCGGGTTCCATTTCAGGCCCGAGGCGACCGCCGCCATCAGGGCGACCGGAATACCGGCATAGTAGGGAACGCGCTGGGCGAGGCAGAGCTTGCAGGGAACGAACCCGCCAATATGTTCGAAGCCCAGCGCGGTGCCGACCACGACTGCCATCGCCACGGTCAGGAACAGCGCCGACTGGAAAAGTACGGGCCGGTTAGCGGTCTGGGCCATCGGGGTCTCCGGTTTGGAAAGGCGCGTCGTGGCTTACCGCATCGCGCGAGATTGGACAAACCAATCTGCGCGACACTGTGTTCAAGTTGCGGCAACGCGCATCCTGATCCAGTCGATGAGGAAATAGACGACCGTCGGCCCGCCAACGACCAGCGCCAGGACCCAGGCAAGGCCGATCAGGAGGCCGAGTATGACGAAGACGCCGTCCCTTTCGATCAGCCCCGCCGACGTGATCGCGACACCGATGCCGGGCACCGTGTTGGTCAGCGGCAAAGGCACCAGAATCGACAGGCTCGGTATCAGCAGGAGGATGCCGAGAATGCGCATGCCGCCTGCATCCGTCAGTCCCGTCAGCCGGGGATGGGCGAGCCGCTCCAGCCATCCGGCATAGCGTTTGACCTGCGCCGTGATCTGCAACATCCCGCGGACGGGAAGCTTCCTTGCGCGAAACTTTTCCGGAAGCCAGGGCGAGCGGCGGCCGCTGGCCATCTGCCATGCAAGAAACGCCATCGGAAGCGCCACGATCTGCGGCAGCAGGTAGATGAAGGGCAGGCAGCATGGCAATGCGAGGATGAGCAGGAGCAGCGCGAAGGCCCGCTCCTCCATGGCGTCGCTCAGCGCACCGAGGGCGATATTGCCGTCATCGTCTCTTTCGGCCGCATGCAGGATATGCTCGATCTTGGCGAGCGCGCCGCGCGGGGCGTGGCTGGCATCTGTCTCCTGATGAACGGACACGGTATGGGACTCCCGGTTGCGGCATGAGGCTCAGGCATAGCTTTAGACCGCAATTGATTGCCAAACAATTTCGGCGTGGCGTCACGACGCAACCCGCCTTGACGCGGCTCTGGTACGCCAATAAAGCTCGAAATCTATCAGGCGTTGCCCCTCTGGCGGAATTGGTAGACGCGCGGGATTCAAAATCCCGTTCCTTCGGGAGTGCCGGTTCGATTCCGGCGGGGGGCACCACAGCCATTCTACAGGCTGTTTGCGCCATCCGAGACAACCACCTGAAATCTCCGACACCCCCTCTTTCACGCTCGCCATCTCGGCAATTTGCGTTGCGCCCATTCGCGATACGCGCACTATGGGGCGTATCGGCGAAGAACCACCACACCCGGTTCTTGCCGACACGCAAACGGGGACCTGCATGAACAACGATCAGAATGCGCTCATTGCGGCCGGAACCGTCCTGACCGGCTTCGCACCGCAGGACGCGCCGGAGGGTTTGTCCGATGCCGCCATCCTGGTGCGCGACGGGACCATCGTCGAGATCGGACCAACCGATCAACTGACCCGCCGCCATCCGGATCTGCCGCGCCATGGCGGGCCTGAGTTCATCGCGCTGCCCGGCTTCGTCAACGGCCACCATCATTTCGGCATCACCCCGCTGATGGCCGGCGTGCCCTTCGCGCCGCTGGAATTCTGGCTGCCGCGTTTCCGGGCGATGCGCGGCGTCGGGCCTCGCTTCGACACGCTCTATTCGGCCATCGAGATGCTCGAAAGCGGCACGACCACGGTCCACCACATAAACAGCGGTCTCGTCGGCACCCCGGACAACTGGGAAACGACGACCGATGCCATCCTGTCCGCCTATGACGAAATCGGCATGCGCGTCTCCTACTCCTTCATGATGCGCGACCGGAACATCCTGTCCTACGAGGACGATGCGCAGGTTCTGGCCGCATTGCCGGACGATCTCCGCGACTGGATCGCCCCCCAGCTTTCATCTGCCGCCACGCCGACGCGCGACTACATGGATTTCTTCACATCGGCGAAGACCCGTTATTCCGAACGCTCCACCGTGCGGATGAGCCTCGCCCCCGCCAATCTGCATTGGTGCAGCGACGACAGCCTGCAGACCATCTTCGAAACCGCCAGGCAGCACGGCGCGAGCGTCCACATGCATCTCCTCGAAACCGAGCGGCAGGCGCGTTTCGCCGAAACGCGCTACGGCCACACCGCCATCGAACATCTGGCCGCGCTTGGCTGCCTTGGCCCCGAACTCACGCTCGGTCACGGCAACTGGGCGACCGAGGCGGATCTCGACCTGCTGGGAACATGCGGCTGCATGATCTGCCACAATGCGAGTTCGGGACTGCGGCTCGGAAGCGGCATCGCGCCCGTCAACCGGATGCGGGAGCGCGGCATCCCGGTCGCGCTCGGCATCGACCAGTCGAACATTGCCGACGACCGCGACATGACAGTGGAAATGAAGCTGGTCTGGGCGTTGCATCGCGAGACCGGCCTCTTCAACGACCGGCCGGACGCCGCCGCCGTGCTGCAAATGGCGACCGAGACCGGCGCGCGCTCATGCGGCTACGGCAAAGTCGCCGGACGGCTGGAGCCCGGCATGGCGGCCGATATCGTTTTGCTGCGCCGCTCCGAAATCGAAAGACCCTATGTCTCGCCACGCACACCGCTCGCCGAAACGATCCTGCACCGGGTGACGAAATCGGCTGTGGACCAGGTCTTCGTGGCCGGCCGCAAGGCCGTCGAGAACGGTCGCGTGACGGGCATCGACCGCGACGCGGTCCTGCGCGAGATATCGGAGAGACTGGCGGTGCCCGAAACGCCCGCGGAAGCCCGCGACTGGGACATGGTCAACGCACTCGTCCCGCATCTCGAAGCCTTCATCCGCGCAACGGGCGTCGTGTCGGAACACACCCCGTACCGCTACAACAGCTTCCATCCCGAAGGTTAGAGCCCGAGCGCGCGGTAATGGTCGTTGATCGCGCCGGCCGTCGTCCACCAGACGCGGCTGTCGGACTTGTCGCGCAGGTAAGCGAGCGCCCGTTCCAGATGCCGGAACCGGTGCGGCTGGCCCATCAGATAGGCATGCAGCGCAACACCCATGACCAGCGGACGACGTTCGCTTTCCGCCAGCATGACCTCGAACGCATCGATGATCATGTCCGCGAATTGCGCGCCCTCATGCTTGCGGCCGACAATCTGCGGGATGTCGTTCAGTTCCTGCGGATAGGGAACCGACAGGATGCGGCCCTTGCGCGTCGTCATCCAGACCGGCTGGTCGTCGTGGCACCAGTCGAGGAGATAGTCATATCCCGCTTCCTGCAGCAGGTCGGGCGTCGTGCGACTTTGCGAAATCCAGGGGCCGAGCCATCCCTTCGGCTGCCGCCCCTCATGCCGCGTCAGCGCCTCGGTCGCCTCCGCGATCAGGCCCGCCTCGTCCTCTTCGGCCAGCACACCCTGCATCTCCGCATTGCTGCGCCCGTGCCCCGCGATTTCGTCACCACGTTCCCGGAAAGCGGCAACCACCTCGGGCGCCGTCTCGTACATCTGCGAATTCACCAGCGCCGTAACGGGGATGTCCAGCCGGTCGAACAGCTCGATCATCCGCCAGACGCCGACGCGATTGCCGTAGTCGCGCCAGGCAAAGTTGAGAACATCCGGCTGCGGCCCGCCATCGCTCAGCGTCGCGCCGAGCCCTTCGCCAAAGGCGAAGCATTCCAGGTTCATCCCGACATAGACCGCGAGCCTTTTGCCGTCCGGCCAGCAGAAATCCGGACGCGCCGTGATCGGCGAGAACGGGTAGCGGCCGTGATCGGCAAGCGGCATCGTGGTGGTCCTTGTCCTGACAGGGCGGCACCCGGAACGGGCTTTGACACGGCGTCGATTCAACCCTCCGCGAGAAAGCCCGTTGCGCCGATCGCAGTCAAGCCGGTCGGTATCCGGCCGCGCCGGTCAGACGGAAGCACCATGCGGAAGAACGAAGACGGAGCCATCCGCCGGCACACGGCTGACCGACAGGTCGCATTCATAGACCGCGCGCAGATTGTCGTCGGTGAGAACCGCTCCGGGAGCCCCTTCGGCATGCACCCGCCCGTCCTTCAGAAGGACCACGCGGTCGGCATACATGGCGGTCAGGTTCAGATCGTGCAGGATCGCCAGCACACCGCCGCCCTGCAGCGCGAAATCGCGCGCCACGTTCATGATCTGCAACTGGTGGCGGATATCGAGGCTCGACACCGGCTCGTCAAGAAAGAGGTAGCGCGCCTTGCCGTCGAGGACCGGCTCCCAGACCTGGCAAAGGACGCGCGCAAGCTGTACCCGCTGCTGCTCGCCGCCGGAGAGTTCCTGATACATCCGCCCTTCGAAGCCGGAAAGATCGACCCTTTCGAGGGCCTCCGCGACATTCGCTCGCCCGGTATCGGCGACGCCTTCGCGCGTGCCGAGCTGCACGATCTCGCGCACGGTGAACGGAAATGACAGGCTGGACGATTGCGGCAGCACGCCGCGCATCGCGGCGAGTTCCCATGGCCGCGTCCGCGCAATGTCGATGCCGTTCAATTCCGCCCGACCCGAATAGGAAATATCGCCGGACAAGGCGCGCATCAGCGTCGTCTTGCCCGATCCGTTCGGCCCGATCACGGTCACCAGCTTTCCGGGCGGCGCGGCCAGGTCGATGCCCTGCAGGACCCGGGTCTTTCCGAGCGAAACCTCGATATTCTGGGCGTTGAGCATGGCCGGCCTAGAGGTCGAGGAGGCCGCGCTTGCGCAGCAGGATCCAGAGGAAGAAGGGCGCCCCGGCCGCGGCGGTGATGATGCCGATCGGCAATTCGGCCGGCGCCACGATCTGGCGTGCGATCGCGTCGGCGAACAGCAGCAGCACCGCCCCGAGCAGGGCCGAGGCCGGCAGCAGGAACCGGTGATCGGGACCGATGGCGAGACGCAGCAGATGCGGCACGACGATCCCGACGAAACCGATCCCGCCGGAGACCGCCACCGATGCCCCCGTGGCGGCGGCCACCGAAATGACCGCGAGATTCTTGAAGCGCTGCACGTCGATGCCGAGATGCCGAGCCGAGGCCTCGCCGAGCGCGAGCGCATTGAGGCTGCGCGCCATGAACGGCATGGCGATGAGGACCGGCAGGATCAAAGGCGCGGCCATCAGGCTCTTGGTCCATGTCGCGCCGGCGAGCGACCCGAGGCCCCAGAAGGTGAGATCGCGCAATTGCGTGTCGTCGGCCCAGAACACCAGCACGCCGGTAAACGCCCCCGCGAGCGCGCCAAGCGCGATACCGGCCAGAAGCATCGTGGCGACCGAGGTGCGCCCGTGGCGGGTCGAAATGCGATAGAGCATCAGCGTGGAGACGAGACCGCCCGAAAACGCCGCGAACGGGATGCCGTAGATCCCGAACAGCGATGCGACCGGCGCCAGTACTCCGGCCTGAAGCACGATAAAACTCACCGCGCCCAGGCCAGCGCCCGCTGAAACGCCAACGAGACCGGGATCGGCGAGCGGATTGCGAAACACGCCCTGCATGGTCGCACCCGAAACGGCGAGCGCCGCGCCGATCAGAACGCCGAGCACGGCGCGCGGCAGGCGGATCTCGAAAACGATCACACGATCGGTCAGGTCGAGCGCGCCCCCGCCAAGGCCGACCGTCTCGCGAAACACCTGCCAGGCGGACGTATCGGATGCGCCGGATGCGAGGCTGAAGAAGAAGGTCATGACGAGGACCGCGACGAGCGCGGCGAGCACCGCGCGCGCCAGCGCGGAGCGGTCTCCGTCGTGCCGGTGGTATGTCCGCGCCGCGGCCGGCGCCTCAGTGAAGCTCATCGCCATAGAGTGCCTCCGCGAGATCGAGCGCGGCATTCGCGGTCCGAGGTCCGAAGCCCAGAAGATAGAGACCGTCCATGCGAATGATCGCGCGGTTTTTCGCCGCCTCGGTCGGCTTCAGGCCCGGCTGTGAAAACACGGCGTCATCGTCGCCGCCATGGTTGCCGCCGCGATCCATCATCAGAATGACGTCGGGATTGGCGGAAATGATCGCTTCGTCGGTCAACTGCTTGTAACCCTCGAATTGGGTAATGGCGTTGTCCGCTCCCGCGAGCTTGAGGATCCCGTCTGCGGCTGTTCCGGTACCGGAAGCGAGGATCCGGCCACCCTGCGTCGACAGGATGAAGAGCACGCGCTTGCGCCTGTCGATGCTGCTTGTCATGGCAGCCAGACGCTCGAATTCCGAAGCGATAGCCGCGCGCAGGGCATCGCCCTTTTCGGTTGCGTCCAGGGTCTCGGCAACCACGCGGATCGCCTCGCCTATCCCCTCGGCGGAGAAGCTGTCCGGCACCTCGACGAACTCGACGCTCGCCGCTTTGAGAACCTCGATGGCCTCCGGCGGCCCGCTTCCCTCACGCGCGAGAATCAGATCGGGCCTGATCGAAAGAACGCCTTCCGGCGCGAGCGCGCGCATGTAGCCGACATCCGGGAGGTCTTCCGCTTCGGGCGGATAGGAACTGGTCGTGTCGCGACCGACGAGCCTGTCTTCCTCGCCCAGAGCGAAGACGATTTCGGTCACCGCTCCGCCAATGGACAGAACCCTCTGTTGCTCCTCGGCGGCAAACGCCGGTCCCCGGAGCATGAGAAGGGCGACGATCCCGGCGAAGCAGGCCGCCATCAGGAGCCTGCCGCTTGCCCGTTCGCGGCGTAAAAATTTCTGCATGGGTGCGCTCATTGGTTGCCGTTCCTGGCCCGAAAGTTGCTGATCGTGGTGATGGATGTCCGCCGGTGATGCGAAACAGAGGCGAAAGCCGCCGCACTCACTTGTTGAGGATCAGTTTGCCCTGGCGCGTGATCTTCAGCCTGTAAAAGGCCCCGTCGTGATGGATGCCGATTTCTGTGGTGCCCTTGAACAATTGCCCGCTGTCATAGACCGGCTTGCCGCCGCTCAAGGTCTTTTCTTCCGGTTTCATGGTGTCCGTGCGCGGCGCGCGGCCGTCCTGCTTTGTCATGTGCATCGGTCTGTCGATTTGAGAGGCCTGGCTGGCTGACCGCTGGCTCGGCACGTTCGAAAAGCAAATTCAAACTTGACTTCGATTATCAGGTTTTCTATCGAATGCAATACATGAGTGATTGTGTCAAGTTATTCTGGCTTTCGCACTCGCTCGGGCCAGCAAGCAACCGCCAGCCAGCCATGTTTCCTCTCGACGGAGAAGATGATGAGGCCGGTAGACCTGACTTTCCTTGCGCTTGCTGATCGGACCAACGCTCCGAAATCACGCGAAATCCAAAACGCCTCCACGCTACGGCATTCCGGACCAGATCCGTTCTCCGCAGCGGGGACATCCGGATGCGCCGGGCCTTCCCGCCAACCCGGAACAATCGCGCTTCGCGGTTTGGCGCAGAAACCACTCGATCTCTGAGGAAACACCATGGAACAGGCAAGACGACACTCCCACGACCGGCTGATCAGGGCCGCGATGAGCCTGTCGTGCGTTCTTGCCCTGTCGACGGGGCCGGCCTTCTCGCAGGACAACGCGCCGGCCCCGTCGCTCTCTCTCGAACTCAACGCCCTGCAGCAGCATGACGATGCATGCCGTATCGTCTTTCTAGCGGAAAACCGCCTCGGCGCGGACCTGTCCGCACTGTCCTTCGAGACCGTCCTGATCGACGCCAATGGCGTGGTCGACCGTCTGACGCTGTTTGATTTTCAGGCGATGCCGGCAAATCGCACGCGTGTCCGCCAGTTCGATCTGGAAGACACGCCATGCAGCGCCATTGGCCGCATCCTGATCAACGGCGCGGCTGCCTGCGAAGGCGAAGGCCTCGCCGGCACCGAGTGTATCGACCGCCTCGCACTGTCGTCGAAAACCGATGCGGAGATCGCCGGATGAGCGCCCTGATCGAAGAAACGATCGCGCGCACGCTCGAATTCCTGTCGCTGGGCGGGCCGGTCGTCACCATCCTGCTGGCAGTGTCCGTGGTTTCGCTGGCGCTCATCATCACGAAGGTCTGGCAGTTCCTGATCGCGCGCGTCGGCCGTCACCGGACGATCGAGAAGGCGCTCGCGCACTGGACGGCCGGCGGCCATCGCATCGCTCTCAACGACCTTTCGTCGCGGCGCAACGGCGCGGCGCGCCTCGTCTGGCAGACCATGGCGACTGTCATGAATGCCTCGCCACACGATTTCGAAGCCATTTCCGAGCGACTTCGCGTCGATGCATCGGCCTATCTCACACGGCTAAGGTCGGGGTTCCGTGCGCTGGACGCGATCGCCCAGATTTCTCCGCTCATCGGCCTGTTCGGGACCGTGCTCGGCATGATCCAGGCCTTCCGAAAGCTGCAGGAAGCCGGCAACAGCGTCGATCCGTCGGTTCTGGCCGGCGGCATATGGGTCGCACTCCTGACCACCGCAGTGGGACTGGCCGTCGCGATGCCGACATCGCTTCTTCTCACCTGGTTCGAAAGCCGGGTCGCGCGCGAGAGCGAGTTGCTGGAACGCGCCATGACCGTGGTTCTCAATCCCGCGCCGATCGTCCAGCCGGGCGAAACGCAGCCGGACGTCAACCGAACAGGCCAGGGGAGCATGCAGGCCCATGCGGCTTGAGGCGGCACAGAGACGGCGTGGCGTGTTGTCGATGACATCGTTGATCGATGTCATCTTCCTTTTGCTGCTCTTCTTCATGCTCTCATCGACCTTCACCCGCTTCGGCGAAATCGAACTGAAAGCCGGCAGCGGCGCGTCGGGACAGCCCGTCACCCCGGTCTATCTGCGCCTGCAGGGCGACCGAATCGTCCTCAATGGCCGGGAACTCACGCTGGACACGCTGCCTGAAGCGCTTGCCGGCCAGGCCGAGGCCGGTGCCGACACCATTCTGCTGTCGCTCGACGACAAGACCGTCTCGCAGCGATTCGTCGATGTCTATGCCGCGTTGCGCGCCATGCCGGGCTTCGCGGTCACCGTCCTGCGCTGAAGGGAGCCCGCCATGCGCCTTGCCGCCGCATCGCCCCCCGCAAGGAAGCCGGAACCGACGATCGCCCTGATCAACATCGTCTTCCTGATGCTGATCTTCTTCCTGATCGCCGGCACGCTGGCGCCGCCGCTCGACAAGGATCTGACGCTTGTGCGGACGGAGGGACTGGAAGGACGCGAACCGCCCGATGCGCTGATGATCCGTTCGGATGGAACGGCGATATGGCGCGGACGGGAGATCGATATCGCCGACGCCGCAAGACACGCGAAGACCGGGTCGGAGGACGGCGGCAACGTCATGCGAATCGTGCCGGACCGTGACCTTCCCGCAATCCGGCTGATCGAGATCGCCGAGGAACTGCGCCGCGGCGGCGCGGCCCGGATCTTTGTCGTGACCGAAAGGGGACTGGAATGACGATCCCGCTTCGCAAGCTCCGCATCCCCCTTGCGCTCGCCGCCTCCCTTGGCGTGCACTTCGCGGCGGCGATGGTGACGACCTCCCCGGCTCCGGACGTCCGCCAGGAAGGCGGGGCGACAGCCGAAATCGCGGCCTTGGGCGCGTCCTTCGAAGACCTTGTGGCCGGTGCCCATCCGGCCCGGCCGGCCGAGCTCCACAGCCATTCCGCGCCCGCGCCGCAAGCGTCGAAACCGGTCGAAGCCCCCGCTGCCAGAAAAAGTGAACCGGCCGAAACGGCACAGCCGACACCACCGCCGGCACGGGCCGACAACGCACCGGCCCTTTCCGCGACACAAAGCCCGGTGGCCGCAGCGGTCGCCCCTTCCCGAACCTTTCCCGCTGCAACGGCGACCGCATCCCGACCGGCGCTCGCGACGGCTCCATCGAGTGCCACGACGGCAACGCCGGTGAAGACGGCATCGATCGCAAGGCCGACCCAGTTATCCGCGCCGGTTGCCGAAGCAGCATCCCGCGAGCAAACGACGCCATCCAATGCAAAGACTGCCGCGCTCACGCCGTCGCACGCGACCGAGACGATCGAGGCGAAACCCGAAGAGCGCCCTGTTCCGGTCCCCATGGCACGCCCGCGGCAGCCGCAGGACGCGCGCAACCTTGCCAAAGCGCGGGAAGCGCAAACAACGAAAACCGCGAAAAAGGCCAAACCCGCGCCGAGAAAACAGGTCGTCAGTGTCCCGCGCGGCAATTCGGACCGCAATGCGCGCGCCGGAAACACATCCGGCAAGACGAGTTCCAAGGCCAAGTCAGGCGGCATGAAGTCCGGCGGCAAGGCGAAGAACTCCGGCAATGCCTTGGCAACGAACTATCCCGGCAAGGTCTATGCGAAAATCCGGCGCACCCGTCAGAAACGTGCCGGCGGCAGAGGCGTCACGAAGATACGCTTTTCGATCTCGACCAGTGGCGGGCTCGCCAGCATTCGCGTCGCGGCCAGTTCCGGTTCGGGCTCCGTCGATCAGGTTGCACTGGACCACATCCGCCGCGCCGCGCCGTTTCCGCCGCCGCCGTCGGGCGCGCAACGCCAGTTCGTCATCCCCGTCGAAGTCCGGCGATGACCGGCCGGCAGCAATTATGTAAGACAAATCAGATCGCGAAAGGGAATTGCATATGTATGTCGCCATGAACCGCTTCCGCATCAACGAGGGGCACGAAGAGGCCTTCGAGGATGTGTGGCGAAACCGTAATTCCAGCCTCGCGGATACGCCGGGCTTCCAGTCCTTTCACCTTTTGAAAGGCCCGTATGACGAGGAAGCAAAGACCACGCTCTATGCCTCGCACACGATCTGGGAAAGCGAACAGCATTTCATCGACTGGACGCGATCGGAGAATTTCCGCAACGCCCACCGCAATGCCGGGTCCAACAAGGGAATGTATGCTGGTCATCCGCAATTCGAGGGTTTCAATTCGGTCGTCGATGAATAACGGGCGGGACCGACATCGGGTCGGCCGCACCGGATGATGCGCAATCTTCTTGACTGTGCCGGACAAGAGTGCATCACCTTGCCCATGTTGCCGGCCGATCCCGCTTCCCATGACGACCTCGTTTCCCGCTTCCGCTGGGACATCCCGAGCCGCTTCAATATCGGCGTCGCCTGTTCCGACCGGCAGGACCCGGAAAAGCCGGCGATCATCGACTGGTCCGGCGATAGCCCCCTGACGCTGACATTCGGCGAACTGTCGGAGAAATCGGACCGGTTCGCCGCCGCGCTTGCGGACCTGGGCGTCGCGCGTGGCGACCGTGTCGCGATCCTGCTTCCCCAGTGCTTCGAGACCGTCATCGCCCATCTCGCCATCTACAAGCTCGGCGCCATTGCCGTGCCGATGGCGATGCAGTTCGGACCGGACGCGATCCGCTACAGGCTCGGCCTGTCGGGCGCGCGGGCGCTGGTGCTCGATCCCGAAGGCATGGCCAAGCTGGCCGAAGCCGGCGATGTTTTTCCCGATCTGAAATCCCTCATCTGCGTCGGTGGAGCGGAAGGCGCGCATCATTTCGGCGAAATGCTCGCCGCCGCTTCGCCGGACTTCGAACCCGCCGATACGTCGCCGGACGATCCCGCGCTGATGATCTTCACCTCCGGCACGACCGGTCAGCCCAAGGGCGCGCTGCATGCGCACCGCGTCCTGCTCGGTCATTTGCCCGGCGTCCAGACACATCACGAATTCCTGCCCCGCGAAGGCGACCTGCTCTGGACACCCGCCGACTGGGCCTGGGCCGGCGGACTGCTCAACGTCCTGCTGCCCGGCCTTTACTTCGGCGTCCCCATCGTGGCCGCGCGCGCGCCGCGTTTCGAGGCGGAGTGGGCCTTGGCCCTCATGGAAAAGGCGCGAATTCGCAACACCTTCCTGCCGCCCACGGCGCTGCGCATGATGGCGACGCTCGGCGGCGAAGCCCGCCGATACAACCTCGACCTGCGTACGATCGGCTCCGGCGGCGAGGCGCTCGGCCGCGAAACGTTGCAATGGTGCGCCGAAAATCTCGGCCTGACCGTCAACGAGTTCTACGGCCAGACCGAGTGCAACCTCGTCCTGTCGGCCTGCAACGCGCTCGGCGTGTTGCGCCCCGGCTCGATGGGCAAGCCCGTCGCCGGGCACCGCGTCGCGATCATCGACGAGACCGGCCGGGAACTGCCGCCTGGAGAGCAGGGCCAGGTCGCCGTCAGCCGGCCCGATCCCGTGATGTTCCTCGAATACTGGAACAATCCGGAAGCCACGGAAGCGAAGTTCATCGGCGACTGGATGCTGACCGGCGACCAGGGTTTCCGCGACAAGGACGGTTACTTCTTTTTCGTGGGCCGCGACGACGACGTCATCACCTCGGCCGGATACCGGATCGGACCCGGCGAGATCGAGGATTGTCTGGTCGGCCATCCGAGCATCGCGCTCGCCGCCGTCATCGGCAAGCCGCACGCCATTCGCGGCCAGTTGGTCAAGGCCTATGTGGTCCTGCGCCCGGGCGTCGCGCCCTCGCCGGACCTGAAATCCGAGATCCGCTCCTACGTGAAACAGCGTCTCTCCGCGCATGAATACCCGCGCGAGATCGACTTCGTCGACGAAATGCCCCTGACCACGACCGGCAAGGTCATACGGCGGATTTTCCGCGACAGGGCGCAGGCGGAATTCGAGGCGGAAAGCGAAGGGTAGCTGTCAGCGCTGGGGGCTGCGCACAAGGTGCCGCAGCCGGTCGCGCATTGTCTTCGCGGCGTTGCGCGTGTTGCGGTAGAGCTCGATCTGCGACGTCACCTGCCGTGTCTCCCGATCCAGATTGGGCCGAAGGCCGATCACCATCGTGGCGAATTCACGCCGCTCGGACCACAGCCGCGCCATCACAGGATGATCCTCGACGGCGCAACTGTCGGTGAGCTGGATGTTCGGGTCGTCGAGATGCGATTCCGTGACCTGGAGGATCAGCAGCGCGCCGGGCGAATAGGACGAATAGGTTTCGTCATAGGTCGTTTTCCACGTCCAGGCATGGCCCGACTGGACGAACACGATCAGCGACGCGATCACCTGTCCGTCCAGCTTGAAGGAATGGATACGGCACAGGTCGCGCTCGGCGAGATTGTTGATCGCCTCGCGGGCAAACGCCGCCCGATAGCGATCCGCGGCAAGCGATGTCCTCTGCCGTCCCTTCCAGCCCGCGTTTTCCAGCAGGAGGAACTCCTCCATGGCGAAGCGAACCTCCGAGGGACTGCGCGCCACCTCGTAGCTGAAGTCGCCCATCGCCTCCAGTTGCCGGCGGAGACGGCCGAAGTTTCGGCGGCTGTGCGAGCGGATGTTGTCGGTGATATAATCGACGCTGTCCTTTTCGCTTTTCAGAAAAGGCCGCTGAACCGAACTCGTGGTCATCACCGGCAGGCCGCGCCCGATCGCGACACCGCGCAGCGTCATGATCGATACGCTGTCCATCATGATGTCGGGAAGCACGAGAATTTTCGGCAAGCCCATATTCTGATCGCCGAGCATGGAAAGCAGGTCGTCGAAGATACGCGATGCCTCGCGCCGTTCGACGATCGGGATGCCGTAGGGTCCATAGGGGTTCGACCATGCCCGTATGACGTCGGGCCCGACCGCGAAGCCGGATTTTTCCACCGAGAACGGCATCAGGAACCGGGTCTCGGCCGCGTCCGGCGGTCCGTCCTGCAGCATCATCAGCCGGACCTGCCGATCGTCGAGGCGGGGCATGGCCGGCACGAGGAAACGCGGCGTGAAGAAGATGTTGGGTTCGAGCGCGTAGTCGGTCACGCGGTCGATGTCGTCGAGGATTTCGAACCCGCTATCGGCCGGGTAGACCACGAAACGCCGGTCGCCATTGGTCAGCCTGCTCACTTCCGGGCGAATTTCGCGCGGCAGGTCGCCGACGATGCCGGAGAGCATGAAGGACCCGGCAAGCGGGACATTCTTGTCGATCAGGGGCTGCGGTTGCGTCATGTGGCGGGCTCCGCGACTTTCGGCGCCAGAACGAACATGACGACCCCGATACGCCGATAGGTCATGGTCAAAAGCAGCAGGACCTCGACGGCCGTCGCACCGGCGGCGCCCATCGCCGCGCCCATCAGGCCGTACACCGGGATGAGGATCAGGTTCGCCGTGATATTGATCACCAGCACCGCCGCGAAGATCGCCGCGCAGATATTCTGGTTTCCGGTCATGTTGAGCAGGCTCTCCGCCGGGCCGATGCTCGCCCGCAGGACCACGCCCGCGACCAGCACGAAAAGCAGCGTATAGCCCTGCGTGAACTCCGCGCCGAAAAGCGAAAGCAGGAACCGGCCGAGAAGCAGAACGACCAGGCCCATCAGCAGCGACGGCCAGAATGTCCAGCCGACGGTCCGGCGGGCGAAGCTGCGCAGCGACTGACGGTCTTCCACCGATGTGCGCGCCGCGAATTGCTGCGCGACACCAGCCTTCACCGCGAAGAACACGAAATGCACCAGCGCGAGCGTCTTCACAGTCGCGAAATAGACCGCGACATCCTCAGGCGGCATCAGCATGCCGACCATCAGCACGTCCGCATTGGTCAGAAGGAAGAAGAACCCCTCGACGAGGAAGATCGGAAAGGCGACCGTCATCCACAATCCGAATTCCACCGTCCGGTCGCCCGACGGATAGGCGGCGTCGAGATGGCGCGTGATGACGAAGAACTGCAGGAGCGTCGTCGTATAGGTCGCGAGAACGGCGGCGATGACCGCGGTTACCGCCGTCGCGGTAAAGCCGAACCCATGCGCGATCGCCATATAGGCGAGGACCAGAAAAGGCCGCAGGATATAGGTCGGCGTCAGCGCGCGAACCGGCCATGAATTGGCGCGCGCCGTTCCGTCGAGAACGTCCCCGAGAGCGATCATCGGCAGGCAGGTGAAAGCGAGCACGAACGGCAGGACATAATAGGATTCGATCGTGCCCGACAGCATCCAGACGATCGCGATGCCGGCGGCGGCAATAATCGAAGCGGACAGGAGAACGAAGATCCGGCTGGTCAGCAGGATGCCGCGCAACCGTTCGAGATCGCCCTCCCGCCGGTATTGCGGCAGGAAACGGATCACCGCCGTCTGGAAGCCGAAGCAGGACAGGTTGCCGAGGATGATGATCGCCGTCCAGACGAAGACATAGATGCCGTACTCGAAAGTGCCGGTCCAGCGTGCGAGCACGACCTGGGACAGGAAGGCAATACCGGCGCTCGCGATGCGGATCGCGAATGCGATCAGCGACATGCGCTGCGCGATCGCGGTTTCGTCAGAACCGCTCCGGATCCGGTCGAGCTGGCGCGCAAACGGCGCCACCCGTTGGAACAACGGGGCCGACAGAAATTGCTCGCTTGTCTCTACTGCCGAAAACCGCAAAATCACGCATTCCGTTTGCTGCGAAATCTTGCGCCCGAATTAGACCAATCCGCTTAAGAAAGCGTTCGCCTGTTCTCGTAACGAAAAAATCGGGACCCTCCTATGCCGTGGTCGCGAAAGCTCCGTGGCAGTGCTTGTATTTCTTGCCGGAACCGCACGGGCAGGCTTCGTTGCGCCCGACCTTGCCCCAGGTCGAGGGATCGTTCGGATCGCGGTCCTCGACGGCGACCTGTCCGGTCGCGATCGCGGTTCCGTAACTGTCCGAAGACCTTTCCTCGAAATCCAGTTCGCCGGTGGACGCATCGACATGCTCCGCTTCCATTTCGGGAAGGTCCGGCGGCGGCGCTTCGGCCTGTTCGCGAACGATCTCGACGCGCATCAGTTGCGCCGTCACCGCCTGGCGGAGATTTCCGAGCATCGCCTGAAAAAGTTCGAAGCTTTCCTGCTTGTATTCCTGCAGCGGGTCGCGCTGCGCATAGCCGCGGAACCCGATGACCGAACGCAGGTGATCGAGATTGACGAGATGCTCGCGCCACAGCGTGTCAAGCGTCTGCAGCAGGATCGATTTCTCGACATACTGGGTGATTTCCGGGCCGAAGCGCTCCGCCCTCTCGGCGGCTGCCTTGTCGACCGCGTCGCGCAGGCGCTCCAGGATATCGTCTTCGGCGATACCTTCCTCGGCGGCCCACTCGTCCACGGGCGCATCGACATTGAGAAGGGAAACCACCGACTCTTTCAGGCCGGCGACATCCCACTGTTCCGCATAGGCTTTCTCGGGAATGTGCTTGGCGACGATGCTTTCGACAACTTCGTGGCGCATCTCCGCCACGGTGTCTGAAAGGTCGTTGCCATCCATCAGATCCTTGCGCTGCTCGAAGACGACCTTGCGCTGGTCGTTCATGACATCGTCGAACTTCAGCAGGTTCTTGCGGATATCGAAGTTCCGCGCCTCGACCTTCTTCTGCGCCTTTTCCAGCGCCTTGTTGATCCAGGGATGGATGATCGCCTCGCCTTCGCGCAGGCCCAGCTTCTGCAGCATGCCGTCCATGCGGTCGGACCCGAAGATCCGCATCAGGTCGTCCTGCAGCGACAGGAAGAATTTCGACCGGCCCGGATCGCCCTGACGGCCGGAACGGCCGCGAAGCTGGTTGTCGATGCGTCGGCTCTCGTGCCGTTCGGTCGCGAGCACGTAGAGGCCGCCGGCTTCCAGCGCCTGCTGCTTGAGCCTCTGGATGTCGGCCCGAATCTCGGCTTCGCGCTTGTCGCGCTCCTCGCCTGCCGGCATGTCGGCCAGTTCCTGCTCGATGCGCATGTCGGCATTGCCGCCGAGCTGGATGTCCGTGCCGCGGCCGGCCATGTTGGTCGCGATGGTCACCGCGCCCGGCACGCCCGCCTGCGCCACGATATGCGCCTCGCGCTCATGCTGGCGCGCATTCAGCACCTCGTGCGGCACGCCGCCGGCGGCGATCGCCTCGTCGAGGTTCTTCAGCGACTGTTCGAGGTAGTCGCGGAATTCCTGTTCCTTGCCTTCCTTGATCCCTTCGATCCGTTGCTTGATCGAATCCCGGATCTGCTTCAGTCGCTTTGTGTCGCCGAGAAAGGACGACAGCAGTTCGGACTTCTCGATCGAGGTCGTACCGACGAGAACCGGCTGCCCCTTGCGCTGGCTGGCGGCGATATCCATCACCACCGCGACATATTTCTCCTCGACGGTGCGATAGACTTCGTCGTCCTCGTCGAGACGCTGGATCGGCAGGTTGGTGGGGATTTCCGCAACGTCGAGGCCGTAGATGTTTCCGAATTCCTCGGCTTCCGTCGATGCCGTACCGGTCATGCCGGCAAGCTTGTCATACATGCGGAAATAGTTCTGGAACGTCACCGAGGCGAGCGTCTGGTTTTCCGGCTGGATCGAAACGCCTTCCTTGGCTTCCAGCGCCTGGTGCAGCCCTTCCGAATAGCGTCGTCCCGGCATCTGGCGACCGGTGAACTCGTCGATGATGACGATCTCGCCATCCTTGACGATGTAGTCCTTGTCACGCTGGAACAGCGTATGCGCCTTGAGCGCATTGTTGACGTGGTGGACGATCGAAACGTTCTCGATATCGTAGAGGCCCGCGCCCTTGAGCAGATCGGCTTGCGCGAGGATCTGCTCCATTTTCTCGGTGCCTTCCTCGGTGAAGGTCGCCGAACGCTGCTTCTCGTCGATCTCGTAATCTTCCGGCGCGAGATCGGGAATGAACTTGTCGATCGTGATGTAGAGTTCCGACTTGTCGTCCAGCGGACCGGAGATGATCAGCGGCGTGCGCGCCTCGTCGATCAGGATGGAGTCCACCTCGTCGACGATCGCATAGGCATGGTCGCGCTGCACCATCTGGGCGCGCTCATACTTCATGTTGTCGCGAAGATAGTCGAAGCCCAGCTCGTTGTTCGTGCCGTAGGTGACGTCGCTGTCGTAAGCGGCCTTGCGCTGCTCGTCGTCCATCCCGTGGACGATCACGCCGACGCTCAGGCCGAGGAAATTGTAGAGCTTGCCCATCCACTCGGCGTCGCGGCTGGCGAGATAGTCGTTCACCGTGACCACGTGAACGCCCCGGCCGGTCAAGGCGTTGAGATAGACCGGAAGCGTGGCGACGAGGGTCTTGCCCTCTCCCGTCTTCATCTCGGCGATCCCGCCCTCGTTCAGCACCATGCCGCCGATCAGCTGCACGTCGAAGGGTCGCATCCCGAGGGCGCGTTTCGCGCCTTCCCTGGCGACCGCGAAGGCGGGAACCAGAATGTCGTTGACCGACTTGCCGTCTTTCAGGAGAGCCCTGAATTCATCCGTCTTGGCGCGAAGCTGATCGTCGCTCAGCGCGGCCATCTCGTCCTCGAGGGCGTTGATGGCTGCAACCCGAGGCTGCAGCGACTTGATGCGACGATCGTTGACGGAACCGAAAATCTTGCGGGCGAAACCGCCGAAATTGACCATGTAAATGGTCCTTTCCCATGGATTGACCGCACAGGATGGCGGCCGGAAATCTGTGTGTTTGCGTCCTTCTTCCGGAGCGGTTTTGCCCGGAGACCCGGCTATTCGGAGTGGACGCGATAGCCAAGGACAGATAAGAGGGGCCAATAGTGATGTCAACGCTGCGGCGGACCGCGAAAGCCGGCGATTTGCAGCGCGTTCCGGTCACATCGATGTGAAACAGTTTTCCGCAACGAAGCGAGTAATCAATGCCCTTTTCCCGTTCGACCAGCCATGTCCTGCCTTCGCGCATCGGCCGCACACTTGCCAGTCTCGTGTTGGCATTGTCCGTTTCCGCCGGCGCTACGGGCTTCGTTTCCGCTCAGGAAACAAGCGAAATCGTCGGGACCATGGACGGCAAACCGATCACGCGGCAGGATCTCGACCTGACCCTGACGGACCTGCAGGACCAGCTCGGACAGGTGCCGCCCGAGGGCCGCGACGCAGCCGCTCTCACAGCGCTGATCGACATCCGCGCTCTGGCGGAAAAGGCCGAGGAAGCCGGCCTCGACGAGACAGAGGATTTCCGCAGCCGCCTGGAATTCATGCGCCAGCGCGCCCTTCATAATGCCTATTTCCGCACCGAGGTCCTGGACAAGATCACTGACGAGGACGTGCGCGCGCGCTACGACAAGGAGATCGCCGCCACCTCGCCGGAAAACGAGGTGCGGGCCCGTCACATCCTGCTGGCGAGCGAAGAGGAAGCGAAAGCCGTCATCGCCGAGCTCGACAACGGCGCCGATTTCGACACCCTCGCCAAGGAAAAATCCACCGGACCGTCCGGCCCCAATGGCGGCGATCTCGGCTATTTCGCACGCGGTTCCATGGTACCCGAATTCGAGGAGGCGGCCTTCGCCCTCGAAGTCGGCGAATACACGGAAGAGCCGGTTCAGACCCAGTTCGGATGGCATGTCATCAAGGTCGAGGACAAGCGCGCCGCACAGCCCCCGGCCTTCGCGCAGGTTGAAGGCCAGATTCGCTCGGTGCTGGTGCGCGAACGCTATTTCGAACTTTTGACCGAATTGCGCGGTCAGGCCGATGTCGAGATCACCGATCCGACGCTCAAGGCGGCCTACGACCAGGCCACGGCAGCGCAGTAGAACCTACTCCAGGCACAGACATGCACAGCGTCAGCATTTCGCCGCTCGCCCCGAAAACCCAACCCGAAATGCCGGCGATCGACGGCGTGCGCATCGCGACCGCGAAAGCGGGCATCAAATATCGCGACCGCGTCGACCTGATGGCGATGGTGCTCGACGAGAACACCGCCGTCGCCGGGGTGTTCACGACCTCGAAATGCCCGTCCGCGCCGGTAGAACTGTGCCGCGAGCACCTTCCCGGCGGCAAGGCGCGCATTCTGGTCGTCAATGCTGGCAACGCCAACGCCTTCACGGGAAAGAAGGGACGCCACACCACATCCGTCGCCGCGCGCGCCGCCGCACATGCCGCGCGCTGCGACGAGACAGCAGTCTTCCTTTCGTCCACGGGCGTGATCGGCGAACCGCTCGATCCCTCCCATTTCGAGCGCCATCTCGACGGCATGGTCGCCGAGGCGGCCGGCGACCGCTGGTCCGACGCGGCCCACGCGATCATGACGACCGACACGTTCCCGAAAATGGTGACGCGCACCGTTTCGCTCGACGGCGTCGACGTGACGATCAACGGCATCGCCAAGGGCGCAGGGATGATCGCGCCCGACATGGCGACCATGCTCTCCTATGTCGCGACCGACGCGCCGGTTTCGGCGCCCGTCCTGCAGGCGCTTCTCGCGCGCCACACCGCGCTCACCTTCAACGCCGTCACGGTCGACAGCGACACCTCGACATCCGATACGCTGCTCGCCTTTGCGACCGGCGCGGCCGCCGGGCGCGGCGCGCCGGCCATCGATGACGCCGCCGACCCGCGCCTCGCGGCCTTCGACGAAGCGTTCGGCGAATGCCTGCATGAACTCGCCCTGATGATCGCCAAGGACGGCGAAGGCGCAACCAAGCTGATCCGCGTCGAAGTGACCGGCGCCACCTCCGACACATCCGCAAAGCGCATCGCCATGTCGATCGCGAACTCCCCGCTGGTGAAGACGGCGGTGACCGGCGAGGACGCCAACTGGGGACGTGTCGTCATGGCCGTCGGCAAGGCTGGCGAACCGGCGGACCGCGACCGGCTCGCCATCTGGTTCGGCGACATTCTCGTCGCCAGTGAGGGCGAACGGTCGGAATCCTACTCCGAGGACCAGACGAGCGCCTACATGAAGAACGACGAGATCGTCATTCGCGCCGATATCGGTCTCGGCGAAGGCCGCTTCACGGCCTGGACCTGCAATCTCACCAAGGAATATGTCGCCATCAACGGCGACTACAGGAGCTGACGCGGTGTCGGGTCTCGCACTCGTTCGCCGCCTCGAGGCTGTCGGTTTCCGTGCGTGGCCGGCCGCGTCCGTCCATTACGACGGAAGCTGGGCGGTGCGGCTGACCGCCGGCCATCCCTCCAAGCGGCTGAACTCGGTCAATCCGCTCGACCCGTCCGATTATCGTGACATCGACCAGCGAATCGCGCGCTCCGCGCGGCGTTTCGCGGCCTATGGCCGTCCGCTGGTCTTCCGCCTGTCGCCGCTCGCCCCGCTCCAGCTCAACGCCCATTTCGATGCGGATGGCTGGCGACGGTTCGACGAAACCGCGGTGATGATCGCGCGCTTGAAGGACATCGATCTCGACAGCGGCTTCGACCAGATCCCGCTTCAGGATGTCGGACGCTATGTCGATGCATCAATCAGCATCCGCGACGAGAATCCGGAGCGCAAGGCCGGTCTGACCGAGGTCGTGGAATCGATCCGCCCGCCCAACGGCATGTTCGTGCTCGAGGACCAGACCGGGCCGGTCGCATCGGCGCTTTGCGTCCACGACAACGATCTCGCAGGCCTGTTCGACGTCGCCGTCCGCCCCGATCAGCAAGGCAAGGGCTATGCCCGCTCCATCGTGCGCGCCGCGTTGCGCTGGGCGAGCGCACAGGGCGCGCAACGCGCCTGGCTGCAGGTCATGACCGCCAACAAATCGGCGGTCAGCCTCTATTCGCGCCTCGGCTTCGAGAAGGTCTACACCTACAGCTATCGCCAGAAAGGCGACTGAACCCGTGACGCAACCCGCGCCCAGTTCCATCCTCCTCGTCGCCGCCTGCGCGCTTCTCGATACCGACAATCGGGTGCTGCTCTCGCAACGGCCCGAGGGCAAATCCATGGCCGGCCTCTGGGAGTTTCCCGGCGGAAAGGTCGAGGCGGGAGAGACGCCCGAACAGACCCTCGTTCGCGAGTTGCACGAGGAACTCGGCATCGAAACCGAGCCGCCCTGCCTCGCGCCGCTGACATTCGCCAGCCACGCCTATCCGGATTTCCACCTGCTGATGCCGCTCTATGTCTGCCGCAAATACCAGGGCATTCCGATGCCGCGGGAGGGCCAGCAACTGAAATGGGTTCGGTCATCGGCGCTGCGCGACTACCCGATGCCGCCGGCGGATCTGCCGCTTGTCCCCATCCTCCAGGACCTCTTGTAGAGCCCCCCTTTCAATCGCTAACAAACGTTGTTAATCAAACGTTTATTACAGTGTGCGATTTGTGTTGAACGCACCGGTGTTTACTTGATCCGGCGCCTGGGTTTGTCTCGTCTGTAAGAGGGGTACGAAAACATGCAAGAAGACCGTGATTGGGCCGAAATCCGGCCCCAAAACGCATCCGCGATATCCGAAGCGGGTCAAGGCATGCTTCGAATCACCCTGCTCTTCGGTTCCTTCGCGATCGCGATCGCCCTCTTCCTGACACCGATTCTCGATCGCTCCAACGGCTCGACACTGTCCGCGTCGGCGTCCTATGGCGCGCTCGACCGCACCACCACCGGCACGGTCCGCGCAAACGGCTCGCATCAATACACGGTCCGCCGCAGCGTCCTTCAGACCTCGCCCGGCTCCATGTGCATCATTCACTCGAACGGTGTGCGCACCGGAGATTGCTGATCGGCCGCGCGGTTCGCGTGCATCGATCCTCAGCCCTGCCCTTCCGTTCCGCCTGACCGGTCGCCGAGAAAATCCGAAAGGCGATTCGTCGCGCTTCCCGGTTTCAGCGGCTTTTGCTGCGACTCATGCGGCACCCAGCCGGACATCCAGACAAAATTGAAACTCGCGCGAATGCGTCCGTCCGAATCGGCATGATTGCGGGCATAGTGCTCGGCGGCCGTTTGGAACAAAGCGCGGGTCGCCATGGCCCGGCTGCGCGGGGCGAGCGTGTTGGTCGCCCCCATGGCGCGCAGATCGAGCATCAGGTTGAACATCGTGTCGTAGCGGACCGTCAGCGTCTCGGTGTCGGTAACCGGCAGGGCAAAGCCCGCCCGCTGCAACAGGCCACCAGCATCGCGCACATCCATGAACGGCAACACCCGGGCATTCGCCGCCCCCGTCAGCTCGGATTCCGCCGCCAGGAGGCTGTCGCGCAATTCGCCGAGCGTTCCGCCCGAAGGCACGCAGGCGAGAAACAGCCCGTCCGGTTTCAGGGCGCGGCGGATCTGCGCAAGCAGACCCGGCGTGTCGTTGCTCTCGTGCAATGTGAGAAGACTGACCGCGAGGTCGTAAGCCCCCTCGGGCAGGTCCAGCGCCTCGGTGTCGTCCGCATGTCCGGCATGCCGTTCGAGGATACCGTCGCGTTCGAACTGCAGTTGCGGCGCGCCGTCGGGAACGAACAGGATCCCCCGTTCGAAATTGCGCGTCACCGCCGACAGCCTCAGATCCAGATCCTCGGCGACCGACCGGTACAGGAAATCCGCGCCACTGACGCCCAGCCTCGCAGCGCGACGCCGATTGGCCCGCACCTGCCCGAGATCGATGATGGTTTTGACGGCCATGGTCTCTTCTGTAACAGTGCTCGCATCCGCAGCCAGCTATCCGGTTCCTCACATGCAAAACCTGGCGCAAAAGGCAAGCCGCGCCGCGGCATCGGTGCTGTTTCCCGACACCTGCCTCGCATGCCGCACGCATGTCGCCGATCGCGGCACGCTGTGCCCGGAGTGCTGGAACAGGCTGCATTTTATCGCCGAACCATTATGCGATGTCACCGGGGTGCCCTTCCAGCATGAGTTCGGCGACCGGATGGTCAGCGCCGAAGCCCTCGCCGATCCGCCGGACTACCGGCGTGCCCGCGCCGCCGTCCTCCACACCGGCATTGCCCGCCAACTCGTGCAGCGCCTCAAATATGGCGACCGCACCGAGCTGGCGCCATGGATGGCGCGCTGGATGATCCGCGCCGGAAGCGCGTTGATCGAAGAATGCGACGTGATCGTGCCCGTCCCGCTCCATTCACGCAGGTTCCTCGCCCGCCGCTACAACCAGTCCGCCGAACTCGCCCGCGCGATTGCCGCGGAAACCGGCCGCGCCTTCGAGCCGGGTGCTCTGGCGCGGGTCAAGCCGACCCGCCAGCAGGTTGGCCTGACCGCGACCCAGCGCCGCGACAATGTCCGTGGCGCTTTCCGCGTCCCGGCCGGCCGCGAGATCGCGCTGGCCGGCCGCAACGTGCTCCTCGTCGACGACGTCTACACGACCGGCGCGACGATTTCCGCGGCGACCAAGGCCCTGCTGCGCGCGGGTGCCGACAACGTCGATGTGTTGTGCTTTTCGCGCGTCGTTCCGCATTTCAGCGACTGACCGACCGCGACGTCCATATGGCGAGCCTATCTTTTCAGGATGCGACAGCGATCATATATAGCGGCATCTGAAAGGAAAAATTGATGGCCCCCGTGACCATATACACACGCCAGTTCTGCGGCTTCTGTTCGGCGGCGAAGCGCCTGCTCGAGAAGAAGGGCGCGTCCTATGTCGAGCACGACGCAACCTTCAAGCCGGACCTCAAGCGCGAAATGATCCAGCGCTCGCATGGCGGCACCACCTTCCCGCAAATCTTCATCGGCGACGTTCATGTCGGCGGATGCGACGAGCTTCACGCGCTCGATCGCGCCGGCAAGCTCGACGCCCTTCTGGCCAGCTGACCATGACACGCAGCCTGACATGCGCCGCGGTCCAGATGCGTTCGACCACCGACGTCGCAACCAACCGCGACGCCTTCGAGACGCTGGTTCGCGCGGCGGCGTCGAAGGGCGCCGGGTATGTCCAGACACCGGAAATGACCGGGCTGATCCAGAAAAACCGGGCCGCGCTGATGGAGTCGATCTTCGCTCAGGATGACGATCCGATCGTGTCTTCCGCAGGCAGACTGTCGAAAGAGCTTTCCGTCTGGCTGCATGTCGGCTCGACGCCGATCGATCGCGGCGACGGCAAGGTCGCGAACCGTGCATTCCTGTTTGCACCAGACGGAACCTTGCGGGTGTCCTACGACAAGATCCACATGTTCGATGTCGATCTCGACAATGGCGAAAGCTGGCGCGAATCCGCGATTTACGAGCCCGGTGACCGCGCGGTGACCGCCGATATCGGGAAAGCCTGTCTTGGTCTCGCGATCTGTTACGACGTACGTTTCCCGGACATTTTCCGCCGCCAGGCGCTCGCTGGCGCAGAGATACTGACAACGCCGGCCGCCTTTACCCGCCAGACGGGCGAGGCGCACTGGCACGTGCTTCTGCGCGCCCGCGCGGTCGAGAACGGCGCCTTCGTCGTATCCGCGGCCCAAGGCGGGACGCATGAGGACGGACGCGAAACCTACGGACATTCGATGATCATCGATCCCTGGGGCCGCATCCTGGCCGAGAAGGACGATGACGAGCCCGGCGTGATCATCGCCGAGATCGATCTCGAGCAGGTGGCCGAGGCGCGCGGCAAGATTCCGAACCTGAAGAATATACGCCCGTTTAATCTGGTGGATGCACAATAGTTGGACCGACCGGAGCACGCTTTTGATCAAGTTTTCGCTCAATTGTGACAACGGCCACGACTTCGAGGCGTGGTTCCGCGACAGCGGCGACTACGAAACGCAGAGAAAACGCGGCCTGCTGGAATGCCCGACCTGCGGTTCGAGCCACGTCTCCAAGGGACTCATGGCGCCGAATGTCACGACCGCCGCCAAACGCGAGGAAGTCGCTGTGGCCATCGGCCACGCGATGCAGCGCGAGGTGGTGGAGAAAATGCGCGCAATGGCGCGCGAGGTTCGAAAGAGCGGCGAGGATGTCGGAACGCGGTTTCCCGAGGAAGCCCGAAAAATCCACTATGGCGAATCCGATCCGCGCGGAATTTACGGCAAGGCGACGCCCGACGAGGTTTCGAGCCTGCTCGACGAAGGCGTCGAGATCCTGCCGCTTCCCGACCTGCCCGAGGACCTGAACTGACGCCGCTTCAGCGCGGCCGTTCGGCGACCACCATGTAGTTGACGTCCATGTCGCGCGACTGGCGCCACTCGTCGGCCAGCGGATTGAAGCTCACGCCCGTTCGCCGCACGATGTCGACGCCCGTCCCGGCAAGCGCGTCTTCCAGTTCCTGCGGCGTCACCAGTTTTTCGTATTGATGCGTACCCTTCGGCAGCCAGCGCAGAATGTGCTCCGCGCCGATGATCGCGAGACCATAGGCCTTCATGGTCCGGTTGATCGTCGCCACGACCATCAACCCGCCGGGACGAACCATTGCCGCGCATGATTTCATGTAGAGATCGACGTCGGAGACATGCTCGACGACTTCCATGTTCAAAACGACATCGAAGCTTTCGCCGGCCGCTTCGAGCGCTTCCGACGTGGTCGCGCGATAATCGATATCGAGCCCGGACTGGCCCGCATGGAGACGCGCGATTTCGATATTGGTTTCCGAGGCATCCGCCCCGACCACCTCGGCGCCGAGCCGCGCCATCGGTTCGGACAGCAATCCGCCGCCGCACCCGATATCGAGCAGGCGCAGGCCGTCGAACGGTCGTGCAGTGCCAGCGTCCAGGCCGAAATGCTCGATCACCGTCTGGCGGATATAGCTCAGGCGCACAGGATTGAACTTGTGCAAAGGCTTGAACTTGCCCGTCGGGTTCCACCAGTCCGCGGCCATCCGCGAAAAGCGGTCCACTTCGGATTCGTCGATCGTCGTTGCGCCGGTATTCATGTCGGTTCGTCCTGTACGGGTCTTCGCCATCAACTCGGGCGTCGCACAGCCCAAGTCAAGGGGCCGCACCGCCGCAGGCAAATCAATGGCGAACTTGCAGCATTTCCCGCAATTCGATATGGAGCGCTCCGACCTGCCGGGCAATGCCCGCCCGTATAACGAAGCCAACCATCGAGCACCCCACCTGCCATGGCCCGTATCGTCATGAAATTTGGCGGCACTTCCGTCGCCGATATCGATCGCATCCGCAATGTCGCGCGGCATGTGAAACGGGAGGTCGATAGCGGCCACGAAGTCGCCGTCGTCGTCTCCGCCATGGCCGGCCGGACGAACGAACTGGTCGACCTGACCCGCGCCGCCTCGCCGATGCACGACGCCCGCGAATATGACGCGATCGTCGCCAGCGGCGAGCTGGTCTCGGCCGGACTGCTGGCGATCGTCCTGCAATCGATGGGCGTCGACGCCCGGTCCTGGCAGGGCTGGCAGATCCCGATCGTCACCGACAACGCCCATGGCGCCGCCCGTATCGCCGAGATCAACGGATCGCTCCTGATCGAACGATTCGGCATCGGGCAAGTCGCCGTGATCGCGGGTTTCCAGGGCGTCGCGCCCGACAATCGGGTCTCGACGCTCGGCCGTGGCGGCTCCGACACAAGCGCCGTAGCGATCGCCGCCGCCGTCAATGCGGACCGTTGCGACATCTACACTGATGTCGACGGCGTCTACACGACCGACCCGCGCATCGAGCCCAAGGCGCGCCGGCTGGCGAAAGTCTCCTTCGAGGAAATGCTCGAAATGGCGTCGCTCGGGGCCAAGGTTCTGCAGGTTCGCTCGGTCGAACTAGCCATGGTGCATAATGTGCGCACGTTCGTGCGCTCCAGTTTCGAGGCGCCCGACGCCCCCGGCATGGATGATTTCGACAATCCGCCGGGCACATTGATCTGTGATGAGGATGAAATCGTGGAAAAACAAAATGTGACCGGCATCGCCTATACGCGCGACGAGGCGCAGATTTCCCTGCGCCGCGTCCAGGACCGTCCCGGCGTTTCCGCGGCGATCTTCGGCCCGCTTGCCGAGGCCGGCATCAATGTCGACATGATCGTCCAGAACGTGTCGGGAGACGGCAAGTTTACCGACATGACCTTCACCGTCCCGAGCACGGATGTCGAAAAGGCCCTGCACGCGCTCGAAAGCGTCAAGGACGAGGTCGGATACGAGGCCGTGCAGTCGGAGACGGGCCTTGCCAAGGTCTCGGTGATCGGCATCGGCATGCGCAGTCACGCCGGCGTCGCCGCCAGCGCGTTCAAGGCGCTGGCCGACAAGAGCGTCAACATTCGCGCCATCACGACGTCGGAGATCAAGATCTCGATCCTGATCGACGGCGACTGGTGCGAACTTGCCGTGCGCACGCTTCACAACGTCTACGGTCTCGACAAGGTCTAGTCGGCACGGCTATGCCATGGGAGGATGCGCGGGCAATTGCCCGGCGCGGCAACATTTTGCGGGGAGAAGTGCTTGTTACGTGAGGCGGATGCCGGACCACGTGTCCTCCTGAAGCGGCTCCGCGAGATCATGGCGGAGCCGATGGAGCCGCAGGAGCGGCTCGACAGGATCGTGCGCCAGATCGCCCAGAACATGGTCGCCGAAGTGTGCTCCGCCTATGTGCTGCGCGCCGACGGCGTTCTCGAACTCTACGCGACGATCGGCCTGAACCCGACCGCGGTCCACAACTCCGCCCTGCGCCTCGGCCAGGGTCTTGTCGGCACGATCGCCTCGGCGGCACGCCCGCTCAACCTGGCCGAAGCCCAGAAGCACCCCGCCTTTGAATATCTCCCGGAGACCGGCGAGGAGGTCTACAACTCCTTCCTCGGCGTGCCGATCCTGCGCGCCGGCCGGACGCTCGGCGTTCTCGTTGTCCAGAACGAGGCGCATCGCGCCTATGGCGACGACGAGGTGGAAGCCCTCGAAACGACCGCCATGGTGCTCGGCGAACTGATTGCCGCCGGTGACCTGAAGCGACTCTCGACCGCCGGCATCGAACTCGACCTGACACGCTCCGTGACCTCGAACGGCCGCGCGCTGGCCGAAGGCATCGGCCTCGGCCATGTCGTGCTGCACGAACCCCGCATCGTCGTCACCAACCTGTTCAACGAGGACAGCGACACCGAGATCGAGCGGCTGGCCTCGGCGCTCAGTTCCCTTCGGCTGACCATCGACGACATGCTGTCGCGCCGCGAGATCGCCTTCGAGGGCGAGCATCGCGACGTGCTGGAAAGCTATCGCATGTTCGCCCACGACAAGGGCTGGGTGCGCCGCCTCGAGGAAGCGATCCGCAACGGCCTGACGGCCGAAGCCAGCGTCGAGAAGGTGCAGAGCGACATGCGCGCGCGCCTGACCGCCGTCAGCGATCCCTATCTGCGCGAACGCATGAACGATTTCGACGACCTCGCCAATCGCCTGCTGCGCGAATTGCTGGGCGAGGACACCGCCAGCCGCGAGGAGAAGCTGCCGCCCGACACGATCCTGGTCGCGCGCACCATGGGCGCCGCCGAACTGCTCGATTATCCGCGCAAGAACCTGCGCGGCATCGTCCTCGAGGACGGCGCCGCCACGAGCCATGTGGTCATCGTCGCGCGCGCCATGAGCATACCGGTGGTCGGCCAGGCCAAGGGCATCGTCGCCCTGTCCGAAAACGCCGACGCGATCATCGTCGATGGCCTGTCGGGCGATGTCCACCTGCGTCCGCAAAGTGACGTCGAACTGGCCTACGCCGAGAAAGTGCGCTTTCGCTCCCGCCGCCAGCAGGAATATCGCGATCTGCGCGACAAGCCGTCCGTCACCAAGGACGGCCTCGATTTCCATCTGCACATGAACGCCGGACTGCTCGTCGATCTGCCGCAGCTCGACGAATCCGGCGCCGAGGGCATCGGCCTGTTCCGCACCGAGCTGCAATTCATGATCGCCGAGGCCTTCCCGCGCGCCGAGGCGCAGGAAACGCTCTACAGAAGCGTCATCGAGGCCGCCGGCAAGAAGCCGGTGACGTTCCGGTCGCTCGATATCGGCGGCGACAAGATCCTTCCCTATTTCCGAAGTGGCCCGCAGGAGGAAAATCCGGCGCTGGGCTGGCGGGCCATCCGCCTTTCGCTCGACCGGCCCGGCATATTCCGCACGCAATTGCGCGCGCTCCTGAAGGCGTCGGCGGGGCGCGAATTGCGGCTCATGCTGCCGATGATCACCGAAGTCGGCGAAATCGAGCAGGCCCGCGCCATAGTCAATCGCGAGGTCCAGCACCTGTCGCGCTTCGGCCATGGCCTGCCGACCCGGCTCAGGCTCGGCGCGATGCTGGAGGTTCCGTCGCTTCTGTTCGATCTCGACGCGCTGATGCGCTCGGTCGATTTCGTCTCGATCGGCTCCAACGACCTGTTCCAGTTCCTGACCGCCAGCGACCGCGGCAATCCGCAGATCGCCGCCCGGTTCGAACCGCTGTCGAGACCGTTCCTGCGCGCCCTGCGCATGGTTGCCCGGACCGCGGAGGCGCATGGCACGTCGCTTACGCTGTGCGGCGAGCTCGCGGGCCGTCCGCTCAGCGCCCTGGCGCTGGCCGCCATCGGCATCCGCGACCTGTCCATGTCAGCCGCCGCGATCGGACCGGTCAAGGCCGCCCTGCTCGCCACGGACCTCGCCGCGCTGACCGCCACGCTCGACGCGGCGATTGAAAATGATCGCGGTCCGTCCGATATGCTTCCGATGATCCGCGATTTTGCGGACACCAACGCCATCCCCTACAGCTGAGAGCATGACCAGCGCACCGCGCCATGATTGAACTTCCCGCCGACAAGATGGACCAGATGGTCAAGCGCTTCGCCATGCTGGAAAGCCAGATGGCGAGCGGCCCGGACAGCGACACCTATGTGAAGCTCGCCTCCGAATATTCCGAGCTCGAGGAAATCGTCGCCAAGATCCGCGCCTACACCGCCGCGACCTCGGAACGCGACGACCTGAAGACGCTCCTTGCCGACAAGGAGACGGATGGCGAGATGCGGATGCTGGCCGAAACGGAATTGCCCGAGGTCGAGGAGAAGATCGAGGGTCTGGAAAAGGAAATCCAGATCCTGCTCCTGCCCAAGGACGAGGCCGACACCAAGAACGCCATCCTGGAAATCCGCGCCGGTACCGGCGGGCTGGAAGCGGCATTGTTCGCCGGCGACCTGTTTCGCATGTATGAGCGCTATGCATCCGGCCGCGGCTGGAAGGTCGAGGTCATCTCGGCCTCCGAGGGCGACGCCGGCGGCTACAAGGAAATCATCGCCATGGTTTCGGGACGCGGCGTCTTTTCGCGCCTGAAATTCGAATCGGGCGTCCACCGGGTCCAGCGCGTGCCCGAAACCGAGGCGGGCGGACGCATCCACACCTCCGCCGCCACGGTCGCGGTTCTGCCCCAGGCCGAGGATGTCGATGTCGAGATCCGAGACCAGGATATCCGCATCGACACCATGCGCGCCTCGGGTGCCGGCGGCCAGCATGTCAACACGACCGATTCGGCGGTGCGCATCACGCATATCCCGAGCGGCATCGTCGTTTTGCAGTCCGAGAAATCGCAGCACCAGAACCGGGCCCGCGCCATGGAGATCCTGCGCGCGCGCCTCTATGACGCGGAGCGCCAGAAGGCTGCGGACGAGCGCGCCGAATCGCGCCGGCTGCAGGTCGGCTCCGGCGACAGGTCGGAACGCATCCGGACCTACAATTTCCCGCAGGGCCGCCTGACCGACCATCGCATCAACCTGACGCTCTACAAGCTCGACCGTGTGATGGAGGGCGAACTGGACGATGTCATCGACCCGCTGATCGCCGACCACCAAGCGAAGCTCTTGACCGAGGAACTCGCGTGAACGCATCCGTCGCGCCCCGCTCCGTCGAAAGCCTGTTTCGCGACGCAAGACGCCGGCTTGCCGATGTCGGCATCGAGACCGCCGATCTCGACACGAGCCTTCTGCTCGAACATGCGACCGGGCTCACCGTGCTCGACCGGATCACGGACGCCAACCGGATCGTCCTGCCCGACGCCATCGAACGGTTCGAGACCTCTGTCGAGCGCCGGCTGCGCCGCGAGCCCGTCCACCGAATCATCGGGGAACGCGAATTCTACGGCCTGCCGATGAAGCTCAATCCGTCGACGCTGGTGCCGCGCCCGGATACCGAGACCCTTGTCGATCTGGTCTTGCCTTTCGTCACCGATACCGCCGCGCGCAACGGCACCTGCCGGATCCTCGACCTCGGCACCGGCACCGGGGCGATCGCGCTGGCGCTCCTGTCCTGCGTGCCGCAGGCCGTGGCGGTCGGGGCCGACGTCTCGCGCGAAGCCTTGGAAGCGGCGGACGCCAATGCGGCGGCATGCGGCCTTGCCGACCGCTTCGAAACCGTCTGGTCCGACTGGTTCGAGGCGATTACCGGCTCCTTCGACCTGATCGTGTCCAATCCGCCCTATATTCCGAGCGCCGATATCGCCGAACTCGACACGGATGTGCGCGATCACGATCCGTTGCCGGCCCTCGATGGCGGACATGACGGCTTGTCAGCCTACAGGTTGCTGGCCAGTCAAGCCGGATCGTTTCTGACCGAAAGCGGTGCGCTCGGCGTCGAAATCGGCCATGACCAGAAATTACCGGTAACGAATCTCTTTCGGTCCTCGGGATTTCGCCAGACAGGCGAACGAAAGGACTATTCGGGCCATGATCGGACACTTTTTTTTGTGAAATGACAAAAACTTGCTGGCTGTAGTGAAAAAATCACTTGGCAATGCAGCAATGGAACGCTACCTAAAGACAGTGGCATGTTTCAACCAAGCCACCAGTCCGACACCCTACGGAAAAACTGACGTTACCGTGCGGACACCCGCCTACCGCCGACTATTGTGCGAGATCGGCTACAGGCACGCACACACACAATTTGTATGCCCGGGCAAAGTAGGGGGAAGCTTTGGCCCGGACCGATCCGGCGCAACGCGCAATCTGTAAGCACTGTAATGACAACATGAGAGTCTGATGAGACCACAACAGCAAGGTCGCCGCCAGCGCAATCGCAACAGTGGCGGGGGCAATCGGCGTAACCAAAATCCGCTTTCCCGCAATTACGAGAGCAACGGTCCGGACGTTAAGATCCGCGGCAACGCGCAGGTAATCGCCGACAAATACGCCACGCTCGCCCGCGACGCGCTTTCGTCCGGCGACAACGTGATGGCGGAGAACTATCTGCAACACGCCGAACACTACAACCGCATCATCATGGCGGCGCAGGCCCAGATGCAGGCGCAGCGTGAGGAACGCGGCCAGTCCGACGATCAGGACGGCGACAACAGTGGCGACAACAACGCCGACAACGGATCGGATGACGACGATAACCGCGAGAAGCAGGAAAAGCGCCGCGGCCGCGAAAAACAGTCAGCCGATTCCAAGCCGAACGGCGATGCCCGCGAAAACGGGCAGGATGCTTCCGAGGCGCCGCAGCCGGTGATCGGCGAAACGCCGGTCGAAGTTACCCTTGAGGAACAGGAACAGGCCGCATCGGGCCAGGCGCGCCGCAGCGCGCCGCGCCGACCGCGCAAACCGCGCCGCACGAAGGAAGAAACCTCTTCCGATGGCGAAAGCGCCGGTGACAAGCCAGCCGAGGAAAAAGCCGCCGGAAACGGTGAATCGGTCGCCGCCGAGGCCTGATCCCGCACCGGGAATACGTAAATTTCAAGAACCCGCTTCGTTCGCGCGAGGCGGGTTTTTCTTTGTCCTCCGGTTCCCCTTTTTTTCGAGGTCGTCAGTCACCATATCCGTCTAGACCAGTGGTTTGCCGCTTGCGGGAACCCGTCAAAGATGAACCGGCCAGTGCTCAGGAGAGGCTGCCCGGACGATTGGAGACCAAAATGAACTTAGAGAAGTATTCCGACCGCGTTCGCGGTTTCATCCAGTCCGCCCAGACTTTCGCGCTTGGGCAGGACCACCAGCAATTCACGCCAGAGCACCTTCTGAAAGTGCTCGTCGACGATTCCGAGGGCTTGGCCGCGTCGCTGATCGAACGCGCCGGCGGCAAGGCGAAGGATGTCCGTCTCGCTATCGAGGCGGCGCTCAACGCCCAGCCGAAGGTGCAGGGCGGCAACGGCCAGCTCTACATGGCCCAGCCGCTCGCCAAGGTGCTCAACACCGCCGAGGAAATCGCCAAGAAGGCCGGCGACAGCTATGTCACGGTCGAGCGGCTCCTGCTTGCCATGGCGATGGAGAAATCGGCGAAGACCGCCGAAATCCTCTCCAAGGCCGGCGTCACGCCGACCGGGCTCAACCAGGCAATCAACGATATCCGCAAGGGCCGCACCGCCGACAGCGCGTCTGCCGAAGAGTCCTACGACGCACTGAAGAAATATGCGCGCGACCTGACGGCCGATGCCCGCGACGGCAAGCTCGATCCGGTGATCGGCCGTGACGACGAAATCCGCAGGACGATCCAGGTCCTGTCGCGCCGCACCAAGAACAACCCTGTTCTGATCGGCGAGCCCGGCGTCGGCAAGACCGCCATCGCCGAGGGCCTGGCGCTGCGTATCGTCAATGGCGACGTGCCCGAAAGCCTGAAGGACAAGCAATTGATGGCGCTCGATATGGGCGCGCTGATCGCCGGCGCCAAATATCGCGGCGAGTTCGAGGAACGCCTGAAAGCCGTTCTCAACGAAGTGCAGTCGGCAGCCGGTTCGATCATCCTGTTCATCGACGAGATGCACACGCTTGTCGGCGCCGGCAAGGCCGACGGCGCGATGGACGCGTCCAACCTGCTGAAGCCCGCGCTTGCGCGCGGCGAATTGCACTGTGTCGGCGCGACCACGCTCGACGAGTACCGCAAGCATGTGGAAAAGGACGCCGCGCTTGCCCGCCGGTTCCAGCCGGTCTTCGTCGAGGAGCCGACAGTCGAGGACACGATCTCGATCCTGCGCGGCCTCAAGGAGAAATACGAACAGCACCACAAGGTGCGCGTCTCCGACTCCGCTCTGGTTTCGGCAGCGACCCTGTCGAACCGCTACATCACCGACCGCTTCCTGCCCGACAAGGCGATCGACCTTGTCGACGAGGCCGCGTCGCGCCTGCGTATGCAGGTCGACTCAAAACCCGAGGCGCTCGACGAAGTCGACCGGCGCATCATGCAGCTCAAGATCGAGCGCGAGGCGCTGAAGCGCGAAAAGGACGATGCCTCGAAGGATCGCCTCTCGAAACTCGAGAAGGAACTGTCCGGGCTCGAGGAGGAATCCGACAGCCTGACGGCGACATGGCAGGCCGAGAAGGAAAAGCTCGGCACCGCCGCCGACCTCAAGCGTCAACTTGACGAGGCGCGCAACGAGCTTGCCACGGCGCAGCGCAAGGGCGAGTTCCAGAAAGCCGGTGAACTGGCCTATGGCCTGATCCCCGATCTGGAACGAAAGCTCACCGAAGCCGAACAGCGCGGCGAAGGCGATGCCGGCTCGATGGTCGAGGAGACGGTCACGCCGGATCACGTCGCCCACATCGTCTCGCGCTGGACGGGCGTGCCCGTCGACAAGATGCTCGAAGGCGAACGTGACAAGCTGTTGCGGATGGAGGACGAACTGGCCGAGCGTGTCGTCGGCCAGGGCGAGGCCGTTCAGGCCGTCTCCAAGGCAGTCCGCCGTGCCCGCGCCGGCCTGCAGGATCCGAACCGGCCGATCGGCTCGTTCATCTTCCTCGGCCCCACCGGCGTCGGCAAGACGGAACTGACCAAGGCGCTCGCGGACTTCCTGTTCGACGACGAGAACGCCATGGTGCGCATCGACATGAGCGAGTTCATGGAGAAGCACTCCGTCTCGCGCCTGATCGGCGCGCCTCCCGGCTATGTCGGCTATGAGGAAGGCGGCGTCCTGACCGAGGCGGTCCGGCGCCGGCCCTACCAGGTGATCCTGTTCGACGAGATCGAGAAGGCCCATCCGGACGTCTTCAACGTGCTGTTGCAGGTGCTCGATGACGGCCGCCTGACCGACGGCCAGGGCCGCACGGTGGACTTCAAGAACACGCTGATCGTCATGACGTCGAATCTCGGCGCGGAATATCTCGTCAATCTCGGCGAGGATCAGGATACCGACAGCGTTCGCGACGAAGTCATGGGCGTTGTCCGCGCCTCGTTCCGGCCGGAGTTCCTCAACCGCGTGGACGAGGTCATCCTGTTCCACCGGCTCAAGCGGGTGGAGATGGGCCGGATCGTCAAGATCCAGCTGCGCCGGCTGGAGGATCTTCTGGCCGATCGCAAGATCACGCTCAAGATGGACGACGCCGCCATGCAGTGGCTCGCCGAAAAGGGTTACGACCCCGCCTATGGCGCACGCCCGCTCAAGCGCGTGATCCAGAAGGAGGTGCAGGACCCGCTCGCCGAGATGATCCTGTCCGGCGAAATCCTGGACGGCTCGACCGTCAATGTTCTGGAAGGCTCGGACCGGCTGAATTTCCGGCCCGCCGCCGTCCAGCAGGATCAGGCGGCGTAAGGCTGCGATAACCATCCCGACCCGGCCAAAATCGGCCGGGTCGGCCATTTTCATGCCCACATTGTATAAAATTCTGGGTAATGAAGGGACACATTCGCTTGCGGGACATTGATGTCGCGTGAACCGTTTTTCCATGGTCCCGGGAATCCCCCAATGAAACGCCTCGTCCTCCTCGGCTTGCTCTCGATCACGGCAGCGGCAGCCACCATGTCCGCCCATGCCGAAACCGCAGGCGCGCCGCCGGAAGCCGCCCGATACCAGGTCGCGCAATCCGATGTCGGATTTTTCGTCGACAGCCATGGCCGTCGCGTCTACTTCGACCGGCAGACCAATCGCATCATTGCGGTGGAAGAGCCGCAGCCCCTGAAGGGACTGCTGGAGCGCGTCCTCCCGCCGCTTGCCGCGACCCCGCGCGACGACAGCAACGATTTCCCGCCCGCGCCGCAGACGCCGCCGCAGCCCCGGAACTTCCCGGGAACAGCAGACCCGATCCCCGCTCCCGAAACGGTGGAGCGCGCGCCTCTCGACGAAAGATCGCCCGGCGACGGAAATTCGCGTATCCGCAGCCTCGATGAATTGCTGGCGGAGCAGAACCCGGATGCGCCCGCACGGATAACCCCGCCGGATGCGCAGGCGCCGCAGTCCCGGGTCGTCCCGGCCCCGGACGCCGGAGAAACGCCGGCGGCAAATACCAAAACCGCCGCCATGCCGCGCCCGGAACCGAACATCCCTTCGAAAGGACCGGTCGTCGTCAAGCTCCAGGTCCTGCTCGACCGTCTTGGCTATTCGCCCGGCGTGATCGACGGCCAGATGGGCAGCAATGTCAGGAAGGCCGTCGCCGCTGCCAGCCAGGTGACCGGCGTGGCCTATACGGTGGTGGACGAAGCGACGCTGGATGCGGAACTCGACCGCACCGGCGGCCCGGCCTTCGCGCAATATGTCATCACGCCCGAGGACGTCGCCGGCCCGTTCGCCGAGTCCATCCCGACCGACTACGCCGAAAAGGCGAAGATGCCCGCCATGTCCTTCACCTCGCCGGCGGAAATGCTGGCGGAACGCTTCCACATGGCGCAGAACTATCTGGAACAGCTCAATCCCGATGTGAATTTCTACCGCGCCGGAACGACCATCCGCGTCGTCGCGGTCGGCCAGAACGTCGAGCGTTCCGTCGCCCATATCGAGGCGGACAAGGCGAACGAACAGGTGCGTGCCTATGACGAGGCGGGGCGTCTGATCGCCGCCTATCCGGCCACCATCGGCTCGTCCGACACCCCCTCGCCGTCCGGCCTGGTACAGGTCGATCGCGTCGCCATCGATCCCAACTACACCTACAATCCGAAGGTGAATTTCGTTCAGGGCACGAACACCAAGGTGCTGACGATCCCGCCCGGCCCCAACGGCCCGGTCGGCTCGATCTGGATCGCCCTGTCGAAACCGACTTACGGAATTCACGGCACGCCGGAACCCGACCGAATCGGCAAGACGAACTCGCATGGCTGCGTGCGCCTGACCAACTGGGACGCGGCAGAACTGGCAAGGCTTGTCACCAAGGGCGTCACCGTCGAATTCATCGACTAGGCTTGCATGCCGCCATCGTCTAGCGTCTCCCGGATGGACCTCGACGCCTACAACACATTCTGCGCCAGCCTTCCGGCCACGACCCATGTCGTGCAGTGGGGCGACGCGCATGTCTGGAAGGTTGGTGGCAAGGTCTTCGCCATCGCCGGCTGGAGCGCGGGCGACGATCTGGCGGTCACCTTCAAGGTGAGCGAGTTCGCCTTCGACATACTCCGCGAACAGCCGGGGCTGCGACCGGCGCCCTATCTGGCGTCGCGCGGGATGACCTGGATCCAGCGCGTGTCCGACGACTCGATGGATGACGATGCGCTCAAGGATTACCTGCGCGAAAGCCATCGCATCGTCGCCGAAAAGCTTACCCGCAAGCTGCGTCGGGAACTCGGGTTCGACCAGTCTCGCTAGGTATCGCACCGCAACATTCCTTGTTTACATTGCAGCGCAGCAATCGCAGAATACGGAAAAACAGCGGCGACAACTCTGCGAGACAAGAAAATGACGGGAAATATCAAGACGATAGGCGTCATCGGCGCCGGCCAGATGGGCTGCGGCATCGCGCAGGTCAGCGCGACGGCCGGTTATGATGTGAAACTCAACGACATCTCGCTCGAAAACGCCGAAGCCGGCAAGGCGAAGATCGTCGAGGCGATGGACCGGATGGTCGACACCGGCAAGCTGGACAAGGCCGACGCCGATGCCGCCGCCGCGCGGATCATGCCCGTCGGGAAACTCGAAGACCTCGCCGATTGCGACCTCGTCATCGAAGCGGCGAGCGAGAAGGAGGCGGTCAAGCGCGAGATCTTCTCGAAGCTCTGCCCGGTGCTCAAGCCCGAGGCCATGCTGGCTTCCAACACCTCCTCGATCTCGATCACCCGGCTCGCGGCCTCCACCGACCGGCCGGAACGGTTCATGGGCATCCATTTCATGAACCCGGTCCCGCGCATGAAGCTGGTCGAACTGGTGCGCGGCATCGCCACCGAAGACGTGACCTACGAGGCCTCGAAAGCCTATGTGGCGACGCTCGGCAAGACGACGACCGTTTCGGAGGATTTCCCGGCCTTCATCGTCAACCGCATTCTTCTGCCGATGATCAACGAGGCGATCTACACGCTTTACGAGGGTGTCGGCTCGGTGGAAGCGATCGACACGGCGATGAAGCTCGGCGCCAACCACCCGATGGGTCCGCTGGAGCTTGCCGATTTCATCGGCCTCGACACCTGCCTGTCCATCATGCAGGTGCTGCATGACGGGCTGTCGGATTCCAAATACCGGCCTTGTCCGCTTCTGGTGAAATATGTCGAAGCCGGCTGGCTCGGCCGCAAGACCGGGCGCGGCTTCTACGATTACCGGGGCGAAACGCCGGTTCCGACGCGCTGATTTTCCAAAATCTAATGGGAGGCCCCGCTTGGTTCGTGGGGCAACAAGAACGGCCGCGAGACCTCCCGCCACCGAAGGTGGGTGCGCCCCCGCCCCCGGCAAGCCCGGTCTAGCAAAGCGGCCCGATCCAGACTGTGCGATTTTGCACAGACCGGTCTCCGGCGCAGCGCTTGCCCGCCGACGCCACGATGCATATGACGGTCGGTGACAACCGAGGATATCCGCATGCAGTTCGAAGGCACCGAAGCCTATGTCGCCGAAAAGGACCTGACGGTCGCCGTCAATGCCGCGATCCGGCTCGAAAGGCCGCTGCTCGTGAAGGGCGAACCCGGCACCGGCAAGACCGAACTCGCCAGGCAGGTCGCTTCCGCGCTCGGCCTCGACCTGATCGAATGGCACGTCAAGTCGACCACGAAAGCCCAGCAGGGCCTTTACGAATATGACGCCGTGTCGCGCCTGCGCGATTCGCAGCTCGGCGACCCGCGTTTCGAGGACATCTCCAACTACATCAAGCGCGGAAAGCTCTGGGAGTCATTTACCGCCGACCGCAAGACCGTGCTGCTGATCGACGAGATCGACAAGGCCGACATCGAGTTTCCGAACGATCTCCTGCAGGAACTCGACCGCATGGAGTTCTTCGTCTACGAGACCGGCGAGACGATCCGCGCCGAGCACCGCCCCATCGTCATCATCACCTCCAACAACGAGAAAGAACTGCCCGACGCCTTCCTGCGCCGGTGTTTCTTCCACTACATCAAGTTTCCGGACATGCAGACGCTGCAGGCGATCGTCGACGTGCATTATCCGGGCATCAAGCAGACCCTCGTCAACGCCGCGCTGACCCAGTTCTACGAAATCCGCGAGGTCGCCGGGCTGAAGAAGAAGCCATCGACCTCGGAAGTGCTCGACTGGATCCGCCTGCTCGTCGCCGACGATGTCGAGCCGGAAACCCTGCACGGCAACGCAAAGAACGCGCTGCCCAAGCTGCATGGCGCGCTGCTGAAGAACGAGCAGGACGTGCATCTCTTCGAGCGGCTGGCGTTTCTGGCGCGGCAGCGCGGCGGATAACGCAAAGCCGGTCGCGGATCTCCGGGCAAGCGCCGCCGTCGCCGCGCACCGGTCCCGGGCGGGCGTTCGGGCAAACCGAAAACCATGCGCGGGATATCATGACGTGTTCCACGCCTCGCGCGCGAGGGAATGACACTCGTGCAGCACCGCCTCGACTTGCGTCTTCGGCCTGCGTTTCCAGCCGGGCGGACGGCCCGTCCGCAGGACGCTCCAGCGTCGGGGGCGAGCCCGGCTCATCGTCGCGGACGATGCGGGATCGCGGTATCGCCGCGCGCGCCAGCGGGCAAGCCGCAGCGCCGCGCCCTCCAGGTCCTGCAACGCCCCCTCCAGCGCCCTGATCCGGCGGCAGAGGCAGCCCGCGCCAACCGGCTCGCCGGGCGGCGGCCCGTCCCCGGCGTCATCGACGGAGGTGGTGACGAGATCCTCGGGCTCGATCCACGGATAGGCGGGACGCTTGAACGGGTCGAACAGCGAAAAGGCCGGAATGGCATCGTCTTGCGCGGGATCGGCAGGCTTGCCTCCCGTCTCGCTCCCTCCGGCTTCGCGACCCGCTTGCCGGCTTCCCCTCGACGCAGTGGCGGGTGGAGTGGAAATCACCGCCAGTTTGCAGGCCGCCATGAGGATCAGCCGCCGCGCGGCATATTCCGCCGGGCGCAACAGGCTGAGGATGCGCCGATGCATGAACCGCGGCAACACGGTGACCGTTTTCCCCGTGCGGATGCCCGCCATGACGAAGAGCGTCGTGACGACACTGATCAGATCGTCACGGTTCTTCTCGATCGCGCGCGCCCAGTTGAACGCCATGCCATGTATCTCCGCCAAAGGTTCGGACTTATTGTGGCGGGGTGTCCGGGGCGGTGGATGAAAAAAGCCAAGGCCGGAGGGGCAAATGCGGGTGGCAAAAAAGGGGTTTGAGTGAAGGGCCGCGGGACTCGGCTGTGCTGTCAGCGATGTTGCGCCCCAAAGCGGATTCTCCGGCGCCGGCCGCGAAAACGGCCGCTTCTGACCCGAAGCGGACATCCGCAGCCTGAAAATGGGCCTGGCATCACCAGTTTCAGAACATATCACTCCTTGCCTTGGCTGATCCTTCGAATTGCGCACAAAAACAGCGCCGCTCTGGCAAACCCTATCGGGCACTTGACTGACCGACCGTCGGTCAGTATGAATCTCTGCAGAAGGAGACACCATGGCGCGCATCACAAAGCCACCGGAGGAGCGGCGGTTGGAAATCATCGAGACGGCTGAGCGGCTGTTCAAGGAACTCGGCTACAGCAACTGCCCGGTGGAGACGATCATCCGTGAAATCGGCGTCGCCAAGGGCACCTTCTACCATTACTTCAAGTCGAAGCAGGAGATCCTGGGTGCGATCGTAGACCGCGCGCTGGGCCTGATCTTGGAGCAGGCGCAAGCAATTGCGGACAACCCCTCGCTGACCGCCATGGCAAAGATGGAGATGCTGTTGGCGGACAGCCATGTTGGCGACGACAGCACCCGCGACCTCGCCGAGATGATGCACCTGCCCGAGAATCGAGAGCTGCACGAGATCACCAACATCGAGACCGTGCTGAAGCTTTCGCCGATGTTCGCGACGATCGTGGAGCAGGGAAACAGCGAAGGCGCGTTCAGTGTAGATCGCCCGTTGGAGACGGTCCAGTTCCTGCTGACCGGGGCGCAGTTCCTGACTGACGGCGGGCTGTTCCGCTTCAGCGAGGGCGAAATCCGCGCTCGGCGCAGTGCGACCCAGACGATCGTCGAACGCTCACTGGGCGCCGAAGCCGGCAGCTTCAGCTTCATGAATCCCGGGTCGGAACTCCCGGATGACTAGTGACCGCGCCCACCGGCGGCGGCTAGCCGCGTGCACCCGCAACGCCATTCAAACCAATTCCAGGAGCCAAGACCATGCAATCCCCAAGCAAACGGACTTCAGTCCACATCATCCCCTCATCTGCGCTGGTGGCCCAGTTCGTGATCACCTTCGCGATCGCCTGGAGCATCATCGGCAGCTACATCCTGATCCCAGACACCGTGACGGCGCTGTTCGGCGAGATCAGCGGCAGCCATCCGCTCTATTTTCTCGCAACCTGGGCGCCAGGCATTGCCGGGGTAATTGTGGTTCTCGCCTACGCAGGATCGAGCGGACTGCGTGCCTTCCTGGGACGACTTCTGCTCTGGCGATGCGCGCCGGTGTGGTGGTTGTTCATCCTGGTGGGCATTCCGCTGGTTTATATGGCCGGGTCGGCTCTGAAGGGCGGCCCGCTGCTCTCGCCTCTGCCACCGGGCGGGCTCGGCCCAGCGTTCGCCTTCCTTGGGATGATGCTGTTCCTGGGACCGATGGAGGAGTTCGGCTGGCGCGGCGTGGCGCAGCCGATCCTACAGCGGCACATGGCCCCTATCTGGGCGGGGGCGCTGATCGGCGCGACCTGGGGGGTCTGGCACCTGCCAGCCTTCTTCCTCGCCAACATGGTTTTCACCGACTGGAATTTCCTGCCGTTCTTCATCGGCAACGTGACGCTCGCCATCCTGGTCACCCCCATCTTCAACAGCGCACGGGGAAGCCTGCTGCTGCCGATGCTGTTCCACTGGCAGTTGATCAACCCGTTCTGGCCTGACGCGCAACCGTGGGACACATGGATTCTAGCCGCAGTCGCGGCAGCGGTCATCTGGTGGAAGCGCGACAGCCTGTTTTCGCGCGAAGGCGCGGCGACGGAGATCATGCCGACCGCCGCACCCGCCGCATCCCTTTCGGCAGGAGCGTGACGGCGATGTGGTTCCGACGCTCCCTAGTCGCGGCGTGCTTCTGGCTTTCTGTGGCAACTCCGGTTGCGGCCCAGGACCGGGCGGACCTCGCAGCGTCGCTAAAGCAGACACTGGACGAGTTCCGTGATCGTTACGAATTCCCCGGTGCCACTGCAGCCATCGCGCTGCCCGATGGGGAGGTCGTCGTCGCGTCGACCGGGCTCGCCGATGTCGAGGCAGACAGGGCAATGACGCCGGAGACACCAATGTTGGCGGCAAGCATTGGCAAGATGTTTGTTGCGGCGACGTTGCTCGCACTCGAGAACGGCGGACAGCTTTCACGGGACGACCTGATCGCCGAACATCTCGGCGACCGAACGTGGTTCGATACGCTGCCCAACGGAGATTCGATCACCATCGGCCACCTGCTTCGCCACCAGTCAGGTCTGCCGGACCATCCGCACCTGCCTGAGTTTCAGGCCGCGCAGGCGGCGCGGATCGCAGCCGGCGAATCAAGCTTCGCACCCGACGAACTGGTGGCGTTCGTCCTAGCACAACCCGCCCTCTTTCCGGCCGGAGCGGGCTGGGCCTACACCGACACCGGCTACATCCTGCTCGGCCTCGCGATCGAGGCGGTAACGGGACGCCCCTACTACACGGTCGTCCGCGAAACGCTGCTCGATCCGCTGGGGCTGGACGCCACGACCCCTTCCGATCGACGAGACATCGAGGGGCTCGCCGTTGGCTACACCGTGCCTGACAATCCATTCGGCCTGCCCCGACGGACAGCGGACGCGGCGGGGTGGCTGGTCTGGGACCCGGCGGTGGAGTGGACCGGAGGGGGGTTCGCCACGACGTCGGGCGACCTCGCGCGTTGGGGGCATGCGCTTTTCGGCGGCGAGGCTCTCGATGCGCCCTATCTCACGCGTATGCTCGACGGGGTGCCTGTTGCGCCCGATGCACCCGGCATCCGCTACGGGGCCGGCGTGGCGATCTACACGAAGACGCCGCACGGCCCTGTTTATGGGCACGGCGGCTGGATTCCCGGTTACGTCTCCAGCCTGCGCCACTACGCCGATTTTGGCGTGAGTGTCGCCTTCCAGATCAACACGGACGCCGGCATCGTCGACGACACAAACGATCTAGTGCCCGCGCTGGAGTCAGCGTTGGCCGAGCTTGCGTCGGCGATGGTTCGATAGGCTGCTACATCCGAGCCATGGCTGATGCTGGCACATAGCGGACATTTTGCCATACATCCGATGATGTCCGTTCACGGCCCTATTCGAGACGCGGCCATCCCTCCCCCCAAAATCACTGACCTCGTCCCCTTTCGGGCATATCCAGCTGTCCGTAGTGATTTGGCCGGCCGGCCAGTCGCACTTCGAGCACCGTCGCCGGAATGGCCCGCTGCCGGTTTTTCGGACACGAGGTTGGGCCAACATGATTTTATCCTCGAACTCGATGGAGCTCAGATAGCCCGGCGTCGAGTGTCTTCGCCGAAGGGTGCAGAAGCGCTCGGTTGAACGCCATGCCATGTATCTCCGCCAAGGGTTCGGGCGATTGTGGTGGGGTGTCCGGAGCGGCGGACAAAAAACGCGAAGGCCGGAGGGGGACCCGGGTGTGTTGTCGGCCGTATTGCACCCCATGTGGGTCGTTTAGCCCCTTCGGATCAGCGCTGCTTGGCTGCCGTAAGCGCAAGGACTGCGAACGCAACCAGGCGCAATAATCTGACGGTCAGTGCGGCGCCTCGGGCGGGCGACAGGATACAGGCAAGCCGTATCGACAAGAGGAACTTTCCGTGGCGCTGGTCGTTGGGGGACTGACCAGACCAAAGGAGTCCGACATGACAATGAATTCGCTCAAGGACATTTACCTCGACCAGCTTCAGGACATCTGGAGCGCGAACACCCAGTCCCTGCCCGTCGTGACCGAACTGGGCCGCGCCGCCCAGGACGAGGAATTATCCGAGGCGCTGATCGATGGCGGCAACGGTATTGCCGATGGCATCGCCGAGATAGAAAAGCTGTGCAACGACCACGGCATCAAGCCCAACGCGGAGCACTGCAAGGGTATGGAAGGCCTCGTGAAAGAAGCGCGCAAGCATGGCTTGTCCGACGAGATCACGGACGCCGACGTGCGCGACGCCGCCATCATCCCGCAATATCAGCGCATGGTCCATTATGCGCTCGCTGGCTACGGCACGCTGGCCGCCTTCGCCAACCGCCTCGGCCTGGACGGTGACGCGGCGGTTTTGAAGAAATGCCTCGATCAGACCTATGACGGCGACCGCCGCATGACAGCGATCGCCGTTAAGGGCGGAGTCAACAAGGACGCCGCCGCCTGAATTCTGTCCGCACCTGGCAAACGGGGCCGTTCGAGAGTTCGCGCGGCCCCATTCGAGACGCGGCCCCATCCTCCCAAAACACTGACATCATCCCGTTTCAGGCATAACCAGCTGTCCGTTGTGATTTGGCCGGCCAGTCGCTCTTCGAGCATCGTCGCCGGAAAGCCTTCGAGACGAATTGCGCCGCTCAACCGGCCTGTTTCGTTTTGGCGGGTTGCTCCTCAGGCTGCAAGGTTTTCGCAGTCATGGTTTGAAACACCCGCGAATGCTGCATGACGCGGTTTCGGCCGCTTTTCTTGGCGCCGTAGAGGGCGATGTCCGCCATTTTCAGGAGGTCCGACGCCGACAGATCGTCGACCCCCGCCGGAATCGTCGCGACACCCAGGCTCGCCGTCACGATTCCCGCGTCGCAAGCGCCATGCTCGATCCGCGCCGCTTCGACTGCCGCGCGCAGGCCTTCGGCAAAAACGATGGCGCCGTCTTCATCGGTGTCGGGAAGGATGACGCAGAACTCCTCTCCCCCATAGCGCGCCAGCAAGTCCGAACCGCGCCTGATCTGCGATCTCAGAATATTCGCCACGCGCTTGAGGCAGATGTCGCCTTCCGGATGACCGTGAAAGTCGTTGAAGGCCTTGAAGTGATCGACGTCGAGTATGATCAGGCTGACCGGGCTCCCGCCGCGTTTGCCGCGCGAAACCTCGCGCTCGAGATACTCGTCGAACGCCCGCCTGTTCACGATGCCGGTAAGCGCATCGGTCCTTGCGAGCGTTTCCATCTCGCTGACAAGGCCGGAGAGCTTCTGCTCGGTCAACCGCATGTCGGTAATGTCGGACACGACGGACAGCGCGCCCAGATTGTGAACCACCCTCGTCCGAGCCATGACCGTGCGGCCATCGAACAGACGGATTTCCTCTGAACCGCCCCGCTTCATGCCCTGCACGACGTCCCGGATCCAGCCCTCGACGTCCTCATGAGGAATGTCGAGCTGCTCGCGACGCTCCGCCGCGGCGCGCAAGATGGCCGTCAGTTCGGCGCCCGGAACGCGGACGTCCCGCGTCCGCGAGAAGAATGCGTGATACTGATCGTTGCAGTAGACGAGGCGGCTTTCCCGGTCGAAGAGCGCCACGCCGTCCGTCATTTTCGACAGGATCGAAACCAGCAGGCGCCGGTCTTCGTGCAGTTGAAGTTCCGCCTCGACGGCTTCCGTCACGTCCCGCGTAATCCCGACCAGCCCGATGACCTGTCCATCGACATCGCTCACCGGAACTTTAGTCGTTTCGAAGACGCGCGTGTCGCCGGAGGGCAGGTCGACGGTCTCGCGCGTATCGATCCTGTTGTCGGGACTGGTCATCAGATCCTGCTCGGCCGCGAATAATTGCCGTGCCCGTTCCGGTTCGAGATCGAAATCCGACTTGCCGGCCAGAGTAGACTTCAGCTCCGAATCATGATGCGCGGCGACGGCCTTGTTGACCGCGACAAACCGGCTCTGGCGATCCTTGACGTAGAAGTAATCCGGCGCCTGCCTGATCGCCGCCAGCAGGAGAGCGCGCTCCCTCAGGCGAAGTTTGCCATGCCAGACGGCAAAAACGACAAACAGCATGCCAACGAAATTCAGGCCCATCGTCAGCAAGACCGTCCGGCCCATCGACGCATCGAGAAGATCCGCGGGAAGCATGAAAACAGCGATATTCGGCAAGGTCGTTGCGGCGAAGGCTACCAGCAGGGCGCGCGGCGCGAACTGGCGAAAGGTCCAGCGGAACGGCAACCACCGGTAGGCGGCGATACCGATCAGGGCCGAGAGCAGGATGCCGACGGTTCCGGCAAACCAGCCCGCGCCGCCTTCGATGATTCGGAAGGAGATCGCGGCCAGGGCGGCGATGACGCCGACAATCGGCCCTTCGAGAAAGGCACCAGTCGCGAGCAAGGCGAACCGAAGATCGAAGAGAAGGCCATCCTGCGTCCGGACCGCCATCGCCATCGTCGCAATCGAGCCCAACCCGACCAGAATGCCCAGGGCGACCACCCTTTTGCCGTGAGTGTGCCGCACAAGGGCCTCTTTGGCGAAAAACCAAACCGACACAAAAAGTCCGACAACCGCCAGATTGGCAATCAGGCCATGGATCATATCATTGGTCCATATTCAGTACGTTTCCGGTTCACGATAGCCACCAAAAGGAAAAAATTCCATAACGCTACGTAAGGGCGAAATCCTTTACTCCGGCACCCATCTTACCGACAGATTGACGCCCGTCGCCGCCGGCACTACATTCCGCCGCGTGGTGATTTGGCCGGCCGGCTTGCAGCCACGTAAAAAAACTCGCTAAAGGGCCGAGACGACAGTCAGAGGACGTCCCGACCGGTAGCGTTGTTTCGCGGCCGGTTTTTTTGTTTGAGTGAAAGAGCAAGGCCATGCCGATCCGTATTCCAGACCAGCTTCCCGCCCGCGATATTCTCGTGCGCGAGGGCGTTATGGTCATGGACGACACGACCGCGCTGCGCCAGGACATAAGGCCGCTGCAGATCGGCCTGCTCAACCTGATGCCGAACAAGATCAAGACCGAGACCCAGATCGCCCGGCTGATCGGCTCGACGCCGCTGCAGGTGGAACTGACGCTGGTGCGCGTCGGCGGCCATCAGCCAAAGAACACCTCGGCCGAACACCTGATCTCCTTCTACCACACCTGGGACGAGGTGAAGCACCGCAAGTTCGACGGCTTCATCATCACCGGCGCGCCGATCGAGACGCTGCCCTTCGAGGACGTGACCTACTGGGACGAATTGCAGCGGATCCTCGACTGGACCGAGACCAATGTGCATTCGACCTTCAACATCTGCTGGGGCGCGATGGCGGCGATCTGGCATTTCCACGGCGTGCCGAAATACACGCTTCCCAAGAAGGCCTTCGGCGTCTACCGCCACCGCAACCTGAAGCCGGCCTCGCCCTATCTCGCGGGCTTTTCCGACGACTTCCAGATTTCCGTCTCGCGCTGGACCGAGGTGCGCAAGGACGACATCACGCCCGACATGGGGCTGGAAGTGCTGATGGAATCGCCGGATACCGGCCTCTGCCTGATCTCGGAAAAGAAGTGCAACCGGCTCTACATCTTCAACCATGTCGAATATGATTCGACGACGCTGGCCGAGGAGTATTTCCGCGACGTTGAAAACGGCACGCCGATCGGCGTGCCGGTGAACTATTTCCCGGAAGACAACCCCGACAACAAGCCCCTCAACCGCTGGCGCAGCCACGCCTTCCTTTTGTTCGGCAACTGGATCAACCAAGTCTACCAGACGACGGAATACGACCTTTCCGAAATCGGGAAGCACCGCGATGTCTGACACGCCTGAAATCCGCCCGCTCGAACGCGGCGACGAGGCCGAGTGGCGCCGCCTGTGGACCGCCTATCTCGAGTTCTATGAATCCTCGGTGCCCGAAGAGGTCTACGTGTCGTCTTTCGAACGCATGCTGGCCGGCAATGGCGGCGCGCCGAACGAGTTTCGCGGCCTGATCGCGCTGGTCGGCGGTAAGCCGGTCGGGCTCGTCCATTACCTGTTCCACCGCCACGGATGGAAGATAGAGAATGTCTGCTATCTGCAGGATCTCTATGCCGACCCGGAGGTGCGCGGCAAGGGAATCGGCCGGGCGCTGATCGAGGCGGTCTACGCCGCCGCCGATGAAGAGGGCTGCCCGGCGGTCTACTGGAATACGCAGCATTTCAACGAGACGGCCCGCAGGCTCTACGACCGGATCGGCAAGCTCACGCCCTTCATCAAATACGCGCGCTGACGCCCGATTGATCTTCTTGCGTCTTTCGCCGACACTCTCCCCGGCTTCGGGGAGGGACTGGCGATGCCGGATCAACGCAAGAATTCGACCACCATCGTCCTGCTCGCCGTCTGGGCAGGGCTGTTCATCTGGTCCTTCATCCAGTTCTCGATCACCGAACCGACGGGCGACAGCTTCACACGCGGCCTGAACCGCGTGACCGGGTTCCTCGGCTGGCAACTGGCGGCGGGGCTCGTCGCCGTTCCCGTCTTCTTCCTCGGGCGCGGCCATCCGCGCGGCTCCGGCTTGCGATGGGCAAGCCGCCTTCCGGCCGCCGCGGCCCTCGCGCTGGTGCTGGCGATCGTCGGCTTCATCGTCTGGGGCAACAACTTCGCCTAGGGCGGCTTCAGCCCTCCTGACGCGCCAGCCACCACGTGGTGTTGTTGCCGTCATCGATGCCGCCGCGCCGGTCTCCGTCGGGCTTGAGTTCGAGCGGCTGGACGATCGTGCCGCCTGCATCGAGCGCCCGCTGGAAGGCTTCCCCCACATCGGCGCAATAGACATGGATGCTCGCCTGCGGCCCCTCCGGCATCTCGCCCATCATCACCACCGTATCGTCGATGCGCGCCTCGGCATGCATGATCGAGCCGTCATCGCGGCGATGAAGCCTTAGCGGCTCCGCGCCGAACACGGCCTTGACGAAATCGAGCGTCTTCTGCGCATCGGGAACGATCAGATAGGGCGACAGGCTGGTGTAGCCGGCCGGCTTGTAATCGGACATGGGGTTCTCCAATCTGCGAATACACGGTGAGACTAGCACGCATTCCGTCCTCGATGACACGTGCAGACATCAGCGCCAGCGCCTTTCAGAGCCAGCCATCATGTCGTGTTGTTGCCATCGCTACACAGGCCCGCTCTATCGAGGGACAGCATCACGAATTTTTCTTGGGGGCTACATCTCGGGCGGCGCGCAAATGGCATGTGCCCCACCATGGAACTCACACGCGAATGCGCGAATAGCATCGGTTACACCCGGCGTCCTTGCTATATATAACACTTCTACTGTCAGTAAAAAAGATAAAACCAGAATAAAGCCTCTCCTGATAGGCTGTATTAAAATAAATGCTATTGCTATATATAAAACCCCAGCAACCAATAGTCCATAGGCAATCTTATTATCTCGATAATATAAAAGAACAATATAATAATATAGAAAAAATCCAGAAACTACAGAAATTGTAACTCCAATTATTTCCAATGACCTTCCGAAATAATAAGTGATTTTAGGGCCAAATTTATTATATAAAAATTCTGCACCACTATATTTTCCCGCATAATAAGCAATATGAGGCGATTTTTCGATTTTTTCGGGCAGCCACCACCAATAATATAGATTTCCAGCTATTCCAACAGGCGCCAATGAAACCGCAAATAATATTGCTCTCGCCTCAACCGGTCCTACTAGATTAAATGGAAAAAAATTGGGCAGGATACCGGCGATCCAAGCTGTTGCCTTCTCCCAAGAATAGATGGCTGCGTGAATTACGGCCAATACCTCATTCGATGGCAGGTCAAAAATCTTCGAGGCAAGAGTGATGACGCAAAGTGCCGCGACGATACCGCGCACCCACCAAAAACGCTGGATCCAAGGACGGACAAATTCGGCTAACTGTTCCAAGTTCTCGCCCCATAAAGCGACAACACAACTCAGGCGTAAGCCCTAGCTATCGTCGAGCACACAATAGATGATTCGCGCCGTCTCCAGAAAATGCACGATACTACTCTGATAATTCCAACCTAGGAGACTCAGCCGTTGTTAGATGAATTCAGACCCTTTTCAGTCCGCAGTTTATCAGAACGGCCTCGACGTCTCCTTGATGACACATGCAGACACAGACGATAGAAACGGGCCATGTTCATTCCCTTCTTCCTCGAACTGAAAGCCGCCAAGGTGCCGGTGTCGCTGCGCGAATATCTTTCGCTGCTGGAAGGGATGCAGGCCGGGCTCGTGACCTATGATGTCGAGGGGTTCTATTTTCTCGCGCGCGCGGCGCTGGTGAAGGACGAGCGCCATATCGATCGCTTCGATCAGGTGTTCTCGCGTGTCTTCAAGGGGCTGGAGGCTGTCTCCGGCGAAACCGGCGTGGATGTCGCCAACCTGCCGGAGGAATGGCTGCGCCGGCTGGCCGAAAAACACCTGTCGGAAGAGGAAAAGAAGCTGGTCGAATCGCTCGGTGGTTTCGACAAGCTGATGGAGACGCTGAAGGAGCGCCTCAAGGAACAGGCGGGCCGCCACCAGGGTGGCTCGAAATGGATCGGCACGGCCGGCACTTCTCCCTTCGGCGCCTATGGCTACAATCCCGAGGGCGTGCGCATCGGCCAGCATGAAAGCCGGCATCGCCGCGCCGTGAAGGTCTGGGACAAGCGCGAATTCCGGAATTTCGACGATTCGGTCGAGCTCGGCACGCGCAACATCAAGGTGGCGCTGAAACGGCTGCGCCGCTGGGCGCGGCAGGGCGCGCATGACGAGTTCGACCTCGACGGCACCATACAGTCCACCGCCGAGCACGGCTATCTCGACGTGAAGATGCGCCCCGAGCGGCGCAACGCGGTGAAGCTGGTCATGTTCTTCGATGTCGGCGGCTCGATGGACGACCATATCCGCGTCGTCGAGGAACTGTTCTCGGCAGCGCGCGCCGAGTTCAAGCACATGGAATACTACTACTTCCACAATTGCCTCTATGAGAGCGTGTGGAAGGACAATCGCCGCCGCCACGCCGAGCGCATTCCGACCTTCGACGTGCTGCACACCTACGGCTCCGACTACCGCGTGGTCTTCGTCGGCGACGCCGCGATGAGCCCCTACGAGATCGCCATGGCCGGCGGCTCGGTCGAGCACTGGAACGACGAGGCCGGCGCGGTGTGGATGCAGCGCGTGCTGGACAAATTCCCCAGGACGATCTGGCTCAATCCCGAGCGCGAAGACCGCTGGCGCTACACCCAGTCGACGCAGATGCTCAACGAGATCATGGGCGGACGCATGTATCCGCTGACCCTGAAGGGGCTGGACGAGGCGACGCGGGAATTGTCGCGCTGAGGCACCCCCTCACGCGGTCACCAGAAGCGTCATGCCCGACAGGATCACGGCTGCCCAGAAAAGCCGGGGGCGCAACCGTCCTTCGCCGAGCAACAGGCTGCCCGCGAGTACAGTCAGCAACACGCTCACCTCGCGCATAGGCGCCACATAGGCGACCGGCGTGAATGTCAGCGCATAGAGCACCAGGATATAGGCCAGCGGGTTGAAGATCGCGATCACGACAACGCCGCTCCGATGTTCGCGCCAATGCCGGCGGACGAGCGCGCGATTGCGGTTGGCGACCGGAGCGAGCAAGACCGCGCGCCCGACGCTGGAGACGTAATCCAGCAGCAAGGGCGGAACCAGCAAGGCGGACACCGCATAGGCATCCCAGGCAGTGTAACTGCCGATCAGGAAGCCCGCGCCAAGGCCGAACAGAAGGGAGGCGGAAAGGTTGTCCGCCCGACGCCTGATGCCGCCTGTCAGCATCAACACTCCGAAAATGACGATCGCCGCGCCGGCCGCCATGAGGGGAGTGACCGTCTCGCCGAGGAACAGGACTGCGAATGACGTCGACAGCACTGGCCCTGTCGCGCGTGCCGTTGGGTAGACAAGCGAAAGATCGCCTTTGCGGTAACCCGTCTGCAACAGGAGAAAATAGCCGAGATGCAGCATGGCGCTTCCCGCAATGAACGCGAGTTGCGCGATGCCGAACGCCGGCTTTTCGACAATGACGATTCCGATGGCGACGGGAAAAAAGATGATGATCGACAGAACCGAAAACAGCCAGATCGGGATTGCCAAGTTGATTACGGCTTTGCGTGAGGATAGGCGATCATTATGAGAACTCCACCAACAATGCCGCGCCTG
>NZ_JAINFJ010000005.1:153923-402815 GCF_019966595.1 Oricola indica | reverse complement strand
ACCCGGCAGAAAGCATGAATCAGAAACCCGCTGATTTGGGAATCCCTATCGATTCAGGACGCTCGAAAACCGCTCTAGTGGCGAAAGCGAGGCTCTCAACACGGTCATATAGTTCCAGCATTCCTCTTACATCGTCAAACCACCAAAATCGCGTCCACGCATGTTCGTAAACGGCACGCAATAGCTGAAATTCTACGCCATATTTTTTTGCGAATTCTGTGGCCCGAGTAAAACGACCTTCAGTCTCGTACTGCGGCTTTTCGAGGCGTCTAGAAAGCGAAGCAGCCTCAAATGCATCGCTCACTGCTTGCGTATAGTCAGAGCGCGATGTCCCCATTTTGGCCAATCGATCTTCAAGCTCATCGAGAGCCTGCTGGTTCTTAAAGTCGTTTGGTCCGATCTTCCGGCTGTCAGGATCGATTGCCCCCACTCCGAGGGTCTCGAAGGCAATATCCTTGTGGTTGTGAGAGAATACACGATCAATGAGCCATTCGCGGTCAAGTATTGTGACTGGAATACCGTAGCTTTTGTGGAGCTCATCCTCAATGCGAAGCCTGTCTTTTTGGCGTGCGGGACGGCTGGTCACAAAGTATATTCTCACGTATCCGCGCTTTGTCTCTGCAATGCCCTTTACATCCGAACGAACTTTGTCCGACCACCCCTTCTTGGCGCTAAAGGCAAATGCTACCCTGGCAGCGCCACTATCGTTGCCATTAATAAACCATCGCTGGGAGATTGCTTCGTCAACTGGAACGGTCTCGGTATCTACCTTACCATCCCCGCCTCCTTCTGGGCCGGTTTGCGGTCTCAGATTTGGACAGATCTCGCGTTCGCAAAGTTTGCGCGCAAAATTCTCGAAATCCTTATGCTGATTACGATCGGTCAGCGTTTCGAGATGATGGCTAAGCTCTGACCGGCTTAAGCGATAGGTATCAGTGTTCTCACTATCCGAATACAAGTATGGGCGTCTCGCCCGCATGATTTCAGAAGGTGTCGGATATTGCGCCATCGCGTATTATTCTAGCCCATTTCATAAATGAGATCATGAGTTTTTGGACGATAGCACAAACGGTTGGCATCCATTTTTCACGTCTAAAGTATTTAGAATGATTGTGCTTACTAAATGGTGCGGACGGCGGGACTCGAACCCGCATGGCCGAAGCCGAGGGATTTTCTTACCAACTACGGCTTTCACCGCCGCCCTCAGGCGTTTGTGGTCTGGACTATACCTTCACCATAGCAGGTGCCTTAGGTGCTGCCCGTCTAGTCTCTACACCTTCCCGAATGTATGACCATTCGGGCTTGGCTCGGGATTGCCATCTGACAGGTTTCCCCGAATTTGAGCAGTTCTACGTCCGGCGTTTCCGCCAGCGCACTCAAGCGTTCAAGTCCCTTGTGTCTACCGATTCCACCACGTCCGCATTGCTGTTCGCATAGCAGAGACCGTCACAAAGGCCAACGATAAGAACGGCAATGGACGGGGCATCAGGCAGCGGAAGTGACAGGCAATGGAGTGCCATCCGGCGCATAAGGCTCTTCGGCAAGGCTTCCCTTCTCTTCCCATGAAACAAGCGCATCAATGCGACTTTGAATCGGTGGATGGGTGGCAAGCAGGCACTATCATTGAGCGCCGATGAAAGCATCGTATTGGCATAACGGTTTCGGGGAGGCCTGGCGCTTTCGGCGGCAATGGCTTCCAGTGCACCGATCATAGCCTGAGGCGAAGTGAGACGCGCTGAAATGCGGTCAGCCGTGAACTCTCTGGCGCGGGAGAAGCTGAGAAGGCCCAGCTCGGAAAACGGCGTAAAGACCCAGCGCGCGAACATCTTCAGACCACGGAAGATCAGAAAGAATGACAGGGCTTCCTGCACGCCACGGGCATAGGTCATACGCGCCATGTCATTGCTGGCGATATGTCCTAACTCGTGCGCAAGGACAGCCTCAAATTCAGGTCTCTTGAGCTTCTGGACCGCACCCTTGCTGACAACAACCATGGCGTTTCCCGGCCGGGTGCCCATGGCAAAGGCGTTGATGTCTTCGGCGTCATACCACCCCACAAACGGCACAGGCGGCAAGCCAAGATCGGCGGCCAGCTGATTGGTGCGAACGGTGACAGGATGCGTCTCTGAGAAGAACGTAACGCCCATATCGCGCGTGATGGCACTTCCCTTTCCCGAAGCGCCTTTTGCGAACATGGAACCGCCAATGAGCGCCCAGATCGGCGTGGCAACCAGACCAATGGTCATCATCACGCTCACGGCGGCCATGGCCATAGGCATGTACATGATCGCACCAAGCGGGCCGGTTGCGGCCACAGAGACCATAGAGGATGCCATCAGGAAGGCGGCACCGAAAAACAGCCCGACAACGGCACCCAGGATCATCAGAAAGATGGTCGGGAAGACAGGATGCTTTTCGACTTTGACGGTGGCGATACTCATACGCGTGACCTCAACTCTTCATCATTGAACCAGGGAGTAAGCTGCGCCTGCACGGGACGAACATCGCGCAGGAAATGAATGGCACTGCGCGCCGACGCATTGCCCGACATGAAGTCGATGACTTCGTCGGGCGTCATGAGGTTGCGCCCCGCCAGATGCAGGTTTTCCGAGATCGAATAGCTGGCAGAACCGGATGCGCCGCCCGTTGTGGAGGCCGACATGTTGGGCACCTCATAGGACACCGTTGTGTCGCCCAGATATTCGGAAACCAGCTTGGCCGTGCGCATATCGCCCGTGCCGAAGAAGGACTTCGCTTCAGCCTGCAGAAAGGACTGCCAGGTGGTGGGGTATTTCTGCTCAAGGGTCGGAAGGTCCTGAAGGAAGAACCACAGCCGCACACCGGCGCTGGCATGGGTGCGCAGCGCCGAAACAAACCGGTCATCCCGGTCCAGCGCCAGGAACTCGTCCATCACAAACAGCACCGGGATGTCCGGCTTGCGCTGATTGAGAAGCATGGCGTCCAGCGCCGTGGCGAAGATCATGCGCACGAAGGTGGAGAACGGGCCTATCCGCGAGAACGGCAGCACCAGGTAGACCGTGGCCGGATTGTCCTTCAGATCACCAAAGCTGAAATCGCTGCGCGCGGTGCAGCGCTGCAGGCCCGCATTGTCCCAGAGCCGCAAATGTGTGTTGAGGCTGTCCAGAACACGCGGCTGGCCCGTATCGCGTGACTTGGTCATGAAGTTGCGCGCGGCATTGCGGATCGACGGCGGGAAGATGTCATCCGCCATCACCTTCATCAGCCCGAACAGGTCGCGATCGAGCGTGGAGAGCGTATTGCGGATCGTGGCGAGGCTGCGATCATCCCCCTCCGCAAAACGCGCTGTAAACTCCACCACGGCGGCCAGAAGGCCGATGGCCTCGTTCTCGAAGAACTGCTGTTTGTCGTCCTGGGTGCGCGGGTAAAGAATCTCGCTCAGTTCCAGCGCTGTCTGGCTGTCCTTGACGCCATCCAGCGGATTGAAGGCGTGTGTCGTCGGCACGCCTTCCACCTCGAACGGATTGAGCACGTAGACCGGTCCGACGTTCTCTTCGCGCCATTTGGCGGTGGCCTGATAAAGCTCGCCCTTCGGATCGAGCACCACAGCCGCGCCCCGGTAGTTGAGCAGGTTCGGCACAATCTGCATCGTGCTCTTGCCGCTGCGGGTGGGCGCGATGGTCAGCAGGTGACTTTCGCCGTCCCAGGTTAGCGGCTGTCCGGCAACTTTGCCAAGGCTTAGGCTGCGGCCATCCAAGGGACGGATAAGCCCTGCATCCTGCAGTTCGTCCGGCCGAGCCCAGCGCGCCGAGCCGTGCACAGGCGGCGGGTTAGTGCGCATCGCCGCCTGCTTCTCGCGAAGCGCATAGGCGCGTCTGGCCTGATCCAGAACAGGTGCCGGATCGCGTCCGGCCTTCACTGCCTCAACGGCGGCATCAATGGTGATGGGGTCGAAGCCCTGCTGTTCAAGCTGCTTCTTCAACGACAGGCCGGTGAGGTGACGGCTGACCTTCATGCCCGTATCGAAGTATCGGCGAAAGTCCGATACAGACGAACCGAATCCGCCCGTCAGATCAAACGGGTTCTTACTCAATACACTGATCCCCCGGCGGAAAATGCCGCCACCTGAAGACTAGTAATCTCTTTTGAAATGAGTCAACTCTGGGTCGCAACAAAGTGTATAGCGCACTTACATGTTGCCTAACCTGTATTACAGGTTGTCAACATTGCGGCGTTTTCCCGGCTTCGCCGATGGAAAACACCGAAGTGCGGCAGGGGGATACCCCCTGCACCCCATCCCGTTTCGCTTCGCGTCAACGGGATGCCCTACGGGCGGAATGGCAGGCGGATGCAGGACGGAAATATACATTGCCACGTTACGAACCTCTCGCGGAAAAGTCCCTTTCGGGGCGAGCGCTTTGCGGTGGCCATGGCCGCCTATGTGGCAGGCGAACGGCTGTGGTCCGAGGGTAAGCAAGAGCACATTGTCTATCACATGCGTGAGGATGTGGTGTTCAAAAGAACGCTGTTTCCGGCGGGCGCGCCCGCGTGGGCGCGCGACCGGAATTCGCTCTGGAACCGTGTGGACACGACCGCCAGACGGAGGGATGCGAGGCTGGCCAAGTGTCCGGCTTCAGCACCAATGAGACAATATCGGCTTAACGGATAGAGGAGGATTTCTGGCTCATCGTAGCCCTTCAAGGAGCGAAGATGAGACGGAAATCCGGGACACAGAAGGAGCCGGCGGAAAAGGTCATCAAGGACATCCGCCGTGCAACCCGCAAACACTATTCGGCGGAAGAGAAGATCCGCATCGTGCTGGAAGGCTTGCGCGGTGAGGAGTCGATTGCCGCGCTGTGCCGGCGTGAAGGCATTGCCGAGAGCCTCTATTACAATTGGTCGAAAGAGTTCCTCGAAGCCGGCAAGAAGCGGTTGGCCGGCGACACCGCACGTGCGGCCACCACCGATGAGGTCAAGCATCTACGTCGTGAGGCTCGTGATCTGAAAGAGGTCGTCGCCGAGCAGGCGCTGGAACTGCGGCTGCTTAAAAAAAGCATGATCGCGGATGGGGGCGACGACGAATGAGATATCCCGCCTCCGAGAAGCTGGAGATCATCCGGCTCGTCGAGCAGTCGCATCTGCCGACCAAGCGCACGCTGGACAAGTTCGGCATTCCCCGCTCGACCTTCAATCGCTGGTATGACCGCTTTCTCACCGGCGGCGTCGATGCGCTGGAAGATCGCAAGCCTCAGCCCGGGCGGGTCTGGAACCGCATTCCCGACGACATCCGAGAAAATATCATCGACCTTGCGCTTGATGAGCCGGAGCTGTCACCGCGCGAACTGGCGGTGACGTTCACCGACACGCGAGGTTACTTCGTCTCGGAATCCTCGGTCTACCGCCTGCTCAAGGCGCAGGATCTGATCACCAGTCCAGCCTTCATCGTCATCAAGGCTGCCGATGAGTTCCATGACAAGACGACCGCGCCGAACCAGCTGTGGCAGACCGACTTCACCTATCTGAAGGTCATCGGCTGGGGCTGGTTCTATCTGTCGACCATCCTCGACGATTACTCGCGCTACATCATCGCTTGGAAGCTATGCACCACGATGAAGGCCGGGGATGTCACCGATACGCTGGAACTCGCCCTGCAGGCATCGGGTTGCGACAACGCCAGAGTGATGCAACGTCCACGGCTCTTGTCAGACAATGGTCCATGTTACGTCGCCGGCGAACTGGCCGATTGGCTCTCCGGCATTGGGATGGAGCACACCCGCGGCTCGACTTGTCATCCCCAGACCCAGGGAAAGATCGAGCGATGGCACCAGACGCTTAAGAACCGCATTCTGCTCGAAAACTACTTCTTGCCGGGTGCTCTCGAAGCCCAGCTCGGCACCTTCGTCGATCACTATAATCACCGGCGCTACCACGAGAGCCTCGGCAATCTCACCCCGGCCGACGTCTACTTCGGACGTGGCCCGACCATCCTGCAGACAAGAGAAAGGATCAAACGCGAAACCATCAACCGACGGCGCTTGCTGCATAGCAAGGCGGCCGCTTAAAATGAAAACCCTGATGGGCCAGAGCCTCCACTAGATCAGGCCGCCGAACTGCTCAAAACCTCTGACGACGGACATGAGATCGGAATGGACAATGCCTACGCCCTTGCCGAAAGAGAGCCCGTCGCCGAGCGCGACGACGGCTCCGCCTTCCGGCAGGAAATGGAACAGCGCCAGCGGGACTATGACCGGGGCGTGTGGGAGCGGGCCGTCATGATGCCCCGGACACGCGAAGAGCATGAAGCATTGCAGCTCGCCCGCAGGGCTTCACCGCAGATGCTTCGCGTGGTGGAAGAACGGATCTTTGACGCCCGCGTCATGAAAATCCGCGAGGACGACATCCGCCGGAAAGAGCGTGAACTGGAACGCATGATGGAACCGTCGCTGCGCGACAAGGTTCGAGAGCTTTTCAGGCGCGAGGAAGAACCGGAGCGAGTTCAGGATCCGGTGCCGGGACCGAATTGGGAGCTTATGCATCCGGAAGAGCTTGAACGGGCACAGGAACAGGCGCGGGAGGAATACGAGCGGGAGAGAGAACGCTAGATAAATGAACAATGCCGGCGGGATTCCCGCCGGCATTGGTTCGTCATCAGCTGCAGACTACTGCAACTGGCTGCGCAGTCCCTGATACCGTTGCATCGCCACCTTCTGGCGCTCGAACAGGGCGTCTTTGACGGCCCGAATCCTGGCAAAGCAATCGTCGGTGTGAACGTAACCATGGCCGAACTTACGGCACAGGTCATCGATGAAAAGGCTGACGCCTTCTATCTGCTCGCCGAGGAAATCAACCTCGGCCTTTGCTTCGTCCACGGGGGTGCGAATACGCGCGGCATCGGCCTCGCGTGAGGTCAGTATTTGCATGTCAAATGCTCCAGATAAGGCGGAATTGCCTGTGAGAGCTTTTGAACAGCCGCGAGAGCCGTTGCTGACATTCACGCGCCGAAGAACCGAACCAGCGCGAAAGCCGTCACCGTCATCCAGAACGCCAAACACACGGCGCGCACCAGCGCGCCGGTGAGGCTGAAGGTGATCCGAAGGGTAAGAAGCAGAATGAGGATGGTGAGCAGGAGCGGCCCGCTCACCAGAAGATCACCAGTTCAGGGTATTCGAACTCTGAAGACGGCCGGAACGGATCGACGATCTCCGGTGTCGCCTTCCAGGCGTACCGGTAACCCTCATGTTCCAGCCATTCCTCAAGTGCTTGGGCGGCGTCCGTCGTGGACAGATCGAACGGGTATTCCTGATTGATCCGAAGCAGGCGGTAGCCTTCTTCGGCCCGGTCCAGAATGGACGCTGCCACCGTGGCAATGTCGAAGATGTTTTCCGCGTATTTGCGGCGGGCGTTGGTCGTGGCCTCGTAGGTGCTTGCAGCGCGTCTCATCCGAAGGCCCTCCCGAGATAGGTATCCGTCACCTCAAGGCGGCCATGACCCAGCTCTGCGGAAATCTGTCGGCGCGCGGCGCGGTCAGCTTTCCGCTCGTCTTCGGTCATGTCCTTCCAGCGCTTGCCGCCTGCCATCGGGCATGGCTGGCCGGTGAGCATTTGGTAGCGCTGCTGCGCATAGGCGTGGCGAAAGCCGTGCGTGTTCCGAAGGCCCGCCTTCAACGTGTAGTACTCGAAACGCTTCATCTGCGCGGCGTAGCTGAGGTTCGCCGGAATAAGCGAACCGTTCGGGGCGAACTTCTGGATCTGGGCCAGGATCTTGCGCTGGGTTTCCGTGGTGATCGGGATCAGGCGCGGACGCCCGCCCTTGGTCCAGCTGCTCTTCAGGAAAATGCTATCCTTCTTGATACCGATATGCGGGCGGAACTTCATCGCCTCTTCGCGCCGCAGGCCAAACGCCACCTGCAGAAGGATCGCCGCCTTCACATACGGGCAGCCGAGATCGCGGTATTTGCCGGGATCAAGATGCTGCGCGCGGTTGGCGTCGCCGTGCTTGCGGGCTTCAACACCAAAGGTGGCATTGTCTTTCGGGATCACCGAAAGCTTGTCCACCTTCTCCGCCCACCAGCGCAGCCAGGTCAGGCGGTTGCGGATCGTCGCATCATCAAGATCTCCGCCCTTCCACTTCTCGACAAGGGCGGAAACATGCTTCGGCTTCAAAGATTTTGCCGAAGGCAGTTTGTATCCGAGGTTGTTCAGTTCATTCGCTATCGCGGACAGGCCGCGCTTCCGGTTGGTTTGTGTCCCGTGTGACCCGTCGCGATTGCGACGGCACAGCCGGACCAGGTCCATGGTCAGATCGTCCATCGTGCTCATTCCTCTTTTTCAAGATCGGTGAGTGTTGATGGCCGTTGCGGTTCCGTAGAATCCGCAACCCGCAGACACTGTCCGCGGTCAAAGCCTGGACGTGTTCTGAAATCCTTTCATAGCGGTAAGAGCCTCCCTTGAACCGACGGTCAGTCGGCCCCCATTGGCTCGCCCTGATGGGCGCCCGGCATTCGAACTTGTGGGCTCTGCATGCCGATTGGTTTCGCCGCTTGGCGGCGGTCGTGCTTGAGCAATCATTGTGCTCTCCTTTGGCTGTAAAACGGGATTGAAGATCGATCGGCCGTTTGCGCGATCGAGGGCATTTTCGCTCAGTTGATGAAAATCGCGCCAGCCGAATCCGCGTAAAATGACAAGGGTGTGTGTTCTCGAGGTCACGCACCCATCCCTTGCAATCCCTTCCGGAAAGCCCCGTGAGCGCTGGATAGACGGCGATGCCGTCACTCCCCGATGGTATCGTTGAGTGACGGCCCGCCAGGCCGGGCCCCGGCATTTGTCGGACGTATGAGGAGAGCCTGTTTCAGGCTCCTGCGGGTTTGGCGGACGGCATGACCGTTCGCGGGCGCATTGACCGGTTCAGGCGCAGTCCTTGGCGCAGGCCACAATCAGGACGCGGGCTTCACAATCGCCAGAAGCAAGTCCCGGGCAGGGGGCTTTGGTTCTGTCATGCCCCTTCTCGTCCCTTCCCGATGTCTCAGACCAATCGCGTTCGGTATCTCGTGAAAATGGCCAGCCGCAGCTGCCCCGCAAGACCTTTCCGCCGCAGGCGGTCTCCCGAGAAAGGTCTTGCAGGTCAGCCTGGACGCGGCAGGCCCGTTGCTTTCACGACCGAAGCGAAAGGCGCTGAGGACAAACGAAAAGGAGAACGACCATGAAACAGAAACAAATCAAAGCACCTACCCACGAAGTCTTCCATGTGGTTGGCGATGGTGAGAACGCCCGCTGGACCAAGATCGGTGTGGCCTGGGCGCACAAGGACAAGGAAGGCCTGAACCTGGCGGTCAATTACAGCCCGCTGGTGAACGGACGAACCGTGGTCCGGAAGATCAAACCCGCAACAGAGGTCTCGAAATGAGGCCTCTTTTTTTTTGTCCGCATGCCGGGGAGAATGGCAATCAGAGACTCACTATCCCAGGTCTTGAGATATGCCTCGCATATTCTTGGGTAATATATGAGATTAGCTCATCACGGAATCGGTATCTCGCGTGCCAACCTTCCGCCTCTTCTCTAGTAGCGGCCATGCCCAAATTAAGGAACACAGAGATTTTCCCAGGGCGCGGGGGATCCCCGACTAAGAGTGTCGGCGTTCGACACTCCAGCAATTTTTTCTTTATACTCTTGTTTTCGCGAAGGTTATGATCACCAGCACCTTCAGTAAACGGCCACTCGATCCCCAGTAAATACATTAATGGCCCATCGTTTGGCTGCGCATGATCGCAGCTGGCACCAACCTGTACCAGTACCAAACGGCAATTCTCCCATTCGGCATCGTTTTCGACCCCAAAAAGTTTATTGCTCCGAATAAGTTCTGAGTTAATTCCAAAGCTTGCAATGAGATTTTCGTCGGTTGGCTCAAATGGCAGGTCGACTACCGCGCCTAAATCAACTGGCCTAATCGGCTTGCTATGGACAGAAGTCGCGGAAGAAACATGAATGGCACTATTTATGGCAGCCTGAACCGCGACAGGAGCAGATCTGGCAGGATCTTCGACCAGTGCCTCATTCCAGTATTCGGAAGAGGCTCCCTCCGGATCATGTTCTGAGATTCGATCTGCAAGAACCGGCACCAAGACGCGGTTTACGGACGATCTCGGATCTTCAAATGCTCGATCTTTCCCAGCTCCTGCTTGAGAGAGACGAAATAATACCTTGCCAAGTGCAGGGCCGAAATCTTCTGTCGTACGTTGATCTCCGGGAACTAAATCTATTATGGAGCGCAGCGTGGCGTCCATTGCGGCTGAGACATCTGCCTCCCAGCTAAACAGCGCCTTCATCTGGGGATTCGCCGTCATGCGTTCCATTACATCGTTCGGGAGATTGCTATCTGGCAGCACATCTCCTGAAACTACATTTATGTAATCTCCCTTCCTAAGAGAAAAGGTTGCAACGGGTTTTTTTCTAACGTCTAAACTGTTGTCTTGCAGCTGATCAAGATAAGCATTTAGACCTTCGAATTGATCGGGGTGCTGGGTCCAGAGAATTAATATATAGGGACCACTATCAACGTCGACTATTTGATCCAATATCGATGCCAAGACAGCGAAATCGTTGTTTCCCCCAGCTCCGACACCGGCCCCAGTAACTAAGTGCAGATCGATAAATAGCACGCGCATGCCGGGAAAATTGAGCCCGTCTACCCCTGTCTCTTCTTTGAAATGGACAGCATGAGCGTCGATCTGATGGGAACGCAAAGCGTTCAATAATCCATCTATGTGCGTTAGATTATCATCGATTATGACTACTCGTGATGGGAGGAACATCTATGCCTTCTCCGCTTCTGTAAACCGGAGTGCAATTATTGCGCCGTCAAAGTCATCCGGAATATCTGCATCATCTTTTTCCGGAAATAAGAGTTCGCCATCATTGAGCTGCATGACCATATTTGCGTAATACAAACCCATTCCCATCCCGGCGGGACGTCTCGTATAAAAAGGCCGAACAAGATCCGCGGGCTCGTCCCGAAATCCAGGGCCAGTGTCAGCAACAACAATGGCTGGTCCGCCTTCGAAGTCGTCAGATATGTTGATATACAATGCACGCGGTGTCGGCTCTTGGTCTTCATCGGGCCAACGGGTGCGCATCCAATAGATTGCATTGTCAATAAGGTTAGTGAGCGCACCGACCACCAACCCGAATGAGCACACGGTCATCATTTCCTCAGCCCCATCTTCCAGAGCGGGGCAAACAAGGCGAACATGGTGGTGACGAAATCTGATCATGCTCAAATCCCGAGCGCGCCTGATGATATTATTCAGACTTACGGGTTTCTTGTCCTTCTTGCGGAGGATTTCCGAGAAACCGTCCATCAACCGCATCAGTTCGCGCGTCTGATCAGCAACGCCCTTCATGTCAGGGTGCTGAGCAAGCGAATTATACAAGGACTGGATTCCCTGTTCTATCTCGTGGAAAACAACTGCGAGGCCAGTGCCTGAAATACCCGCTTTCAGCAGGGTTTCTTTCATATAAACATACTCAGTCTCGATGCGGTCCAGCAATGGATCGATTTCGCCCGAAAGCCGGTTTTTGCGTGCAATTTCTCTTATTCTGGAGACTGGTTCTGCGAGATGCCTAAGATCGGGATCCTTTGCACCTGAAAGTAGTTCGCGTATTGCTTTCCGGTCTTCTTCCCTTTCCCGGATTAGCGGCTCCATTGCCCCGAGAACGATCTGCTTTAGACGTTCATACGCATTGTTTTCGACGAAGCCTTCACGATTGGACTTTTCAACCAGTCCTGTGCTCGAATATTGCGAGAGATTTATGAATCCAGCCACGATATTATTACTGAGATTACGAGTTGGATTATTTACCCGTTTGAGATCGAGTTCCAGCCAGTCGTTTTCCGCCTCACCGTAGTTATAAACCCGAATGCCGTCGCGATAGACTCTAACTCCGCCGCTTTCATCCAAGAAGTTTTTAATTAGCTCACTCTCTCCGATCTTAGACAGGATTTTGCTACCTCGATCGAATACGTAGAATTCGCCCGAGATAGGTCCGATGCCTGCAAGGGAGTCCTTGTCAGCTGTTATCTTCTTCTTTGATTTTTCAGCACTAAGCGATACCGAAGGATCTTCGTCGTCAGCTGGTATTGGCGGAATTGGCAAGCCACCTTCTCGTTGAATTTCTGTGTGTGCTTCGCGAGCAATTCCAGGAATTCCTCGAAACTCGTACTCCCAGCTAAAAATCTCGCCATCGAAAGTAAATTTGTATTTCCAAGGTGCCCGCTTAAGGATGCGTTCTGGATCTGGAATGCTGTTTATCCAATCAGGATACTCAGGTACGTCGAGATACGCAGAAAAATCCTCCGGGCCCAGCTGTTCGAATGGCGATGATATCGAAGCAATCTGCCTGTACAGGCGCCGTATTTCGCCTCGGGTCCACTTCCGATTGCGAAGCTCGCTAATTATTATCTTCGTCCCTGTTGAGTCCCCGGAAAAGACCTCCGGTTCTCTCGTTGAAATCTCGACTTTCGCGTCTTCGAGAAACTCTTTGTCTATTAACTTCTGCCAATCGATGCGGACAATAACCTCGCGACTACTCGCGGCGCGAGTTATCAACTCGATGTGATTGCCCAGTTTATGTACGGCCAGTCGACCCAGGCCTTTTTCGCCGAGTGGTAATCTCCCGCTAGGCGTACGTTCCCGCTTTTGTTTTTGTTTTTCTTTGTGGTCATGCGCAATAACAAGCCAGATGTCCCGGATCGTTTGCTCGGACATGCCCATGCCGTCGTCGGTGACCGTTATGGTGGGACTGTCGGTGCGTAGCCCGTTTATCTCAACGTGAGCATTGGTGGCGTCGGCGTCATAAGCGTTCTTGACCAGTTCAAAAACAGCAAGACGCGGAGAACCAATTAGCTGGTCGCCGAGCAACTGTAGCAACCGAGCTCTCGGTCTGAAATGTGAAAGTTTTTCGGTGGATTCCATAGATATCAATTATGCGGGAGTCTGGGATTCCTGTCTAATGGAATTACAGTTCATATTCTCTCATTGCTAAGTCGGTCGTTAACGTAGCGCATTGAAAACTAAATAGGCATCTCGCGTTATGAGTGCAAATTGCATGGGTGCGAACTGTATGAATTTTCCGGCATTTCTCTTCTGATCAGTAGGATTCCCATCGCAAATGAGGTGCGCCTCGCCGGGGGCAGTCGGTCCCGCGTCCCGCCTGCGGCGTCGCTTCGCTGACGCTCCCTCGGCTACCCTTTTAACCGGTCTCGACGCTGCCGAGTTCGCTCAGGCGCGCGAATTGTCCGCTGGTGCGGTCATTTCGCGACCTTCGACTCAATGGCCAATGCCTGAAGGCCTCAGCATACGCTTCGGCCCTGGACGGCCGGGCCGAAACCCGGCCTTCTTGAATGCGATCACGGCCAAAGAATCATTTCCGCAACAGCTGCCGGTGAAGTACGCAAAAAAAGTCGTAACACGGCCTGGTTTTCCTGGATCGAATTTCCAATTCGGAGGAAGCTGCATTTTGCCCGATAACAAGCGATTCCAGTTTTTATGAGCGCTCAGCGTAATACCTATCCGATTATTGATCTCTTTGCCGGTCCAGGCGGTCTGGGCGAAGGATTCTTGTCGAGCGTTGATACCAAAGGGCGGTTCCGGTTTCGCGATTCCGTCTCGATTGAGAGAGACAACTTCTCCCATCAGACGCTGCTTCTGCGCCACTTTCTGCGGGCCTTTGGTGAACGGGGTTTTCCAAAAGAGTATTACACGTACCTCGACGGCAAAATCTCTCGCGAAGCACTGTTTGAGTTGTACCCGGAGCAGTTGCGTCACGCAGAGGAAAGCGCACTGCGGATATCGCTTGGCAAAGAGGAGCATGACCGGGTTCGCGGCATAATCGATGAACGCCTGAAAGGCGAAAACAAATGGGCGCTGATTGGTGGCCCGCCTTGTCAGGCCTATTCCTTGGTCGGGCGATCCCGGATGATGAACAATCCGGATTTCCAGGAGGATGAGCGACACTTCCTCTATCGGGAGTATCTGAAAATCATCGCGGACCACAGCCCGCCCGTCTTCGTCATGGAGAATGTAAAGGGTCTCCTGTCCGCCAAGGTCAAAGGAGAACCGGTAATCACACGGATTCTTGCTGATCTTTCGAAGCCGGGCGAGGCGCTCGCCGACAAGAACGAAAGTTTGGGCTACCGGCTGTACTCCCTCTCAGAAGAGGGGGAAATGACTTCGGATGCTGACCCCCGCCAGTTTCTCGTCAAGGCGGAGGAGTACGGCGTACCGCAAGCCCGGCACCGTATGTTTATCGTTGGTATCCGAGGCGATATTGATATCGTTCCCCGTCAGCTGCAGCGCTCAACACCGCCGACCGTAGAGGAAACGATCGGTATGCTTCCGAAGGTAAGGAGCGGGCTTTCCAGGCAGGACAGCCTGGAAGCCTGGAAGTCAGTTATCTCCGAGTTTGATAAGAGCGCTCTTGCCGGTCATCTGAATGGTCACAAGTATGCGAAAGACGTTGTGTCGGAGGTTCGGCTGGCGCTCGATGAAATCGCGCGGAATCCCCTTGAGCGTTCCAGTTCAAAATATCCGGCACGAAGCAACTCTCCGCACAAGGCCGTTCAGTCGCTGTATGATGATCGTTTAACAACGCTGACCAGTCACGAAGCCAGAGGGCACATGCCTTCTGACCTTCACCGGTATCTGTTTTCCGCTGCTTTTACGGCGCACGCGAAACGGAGCCCGAAACTGTCCGACTTCCCTGATTTCCTCCTTCCTGAGCACAAGAATGTAGCCAGAGGCCAGGCTGGCGAAATGTTTTCAGATCGCTTTCGTGTGCAGAAGAAAGATCAGCATTCCACGACAGTGACATCGCACATCTCCAAAGACGGCCACTATTTCATTCACTACGATCCGGCCCAGTGCCGCAGTCTGACGGTTCGGGAAGCTGCACGGCTTCAGACCTTCCCGGACAACTACAAATTCGAGGGCCCTCGAACTGCTCAGTTCCATCAGATTGGAAATGCTGTCCCGCCTTTCCTTGCCGGTCAGATTGCAGAGATAATTGCAGAAGTTCTGGACAGCATGCCAGACAGTGACTGATGGCTGACCGGATATCCAAGGCCCATCGCAGCTGGAATATGTCCCGCATTCGCGGGAAAGATACGAAACCCGAAAAACTTCTCCGCTCAGCCCTGCATAGAGCCGGGTTCCGGTTTCGTCTCCATTCGGGCAATCTGCCCGGAAAACCCGATATCGTCCTGCCGAAATATCGGACCGTGATCTTTGTTCACGGCTGCTACTGGCACCGACATTCGGGCTGCAGGCACGCCACCACGCCCAAATCCAATATCGATTTCTGGAACGGAAAATTTGCGGCCACTGTGGAGCGCGATCTGCGCAATGTTGCAGATCTTGAAGCAGCCGGATGGCGTGTTCTCATCGTCTGGGAATGCGAAATTGAGGCGGATTTGCCGCGAAAAGTTGCGGAAATAAAGGCGTTTCTAGGCACTTAATGGTTCGCGCAGAGGCTCAATTTCTCTCCACATATTGAAAATATATCAAAAATGTTGACAACATTGTCCTCATGTTTCAGCATTGTGCGCACATATTGAAAATACCATGAAAGGAATAAAACTGTGCGCGACAAGAGGAAGAAATTTATCGATCTGGCTGAGGCGCGTGTGAACCGCGCCATCAAAGACATTCGTCTAATCGGAAATCTCGCAAATAAAGGCGCGTACGATTACACGGATGAAGATTCCAGAAAGATGTTTCGTGCCATTCAAAAAGAATTAGATATGGCCAAATCACGTTTTTCGGGTGATTCTGGTGGTAAGGACTCTGAATTTAAGCTGGAGGGGTAATGGGTTACTGGGAGTTTAATAAGCGGCGTGCTTCAGATGTGGACGTCGGCATTACGCAACGTGACCAGTTTAACAATGATGAGGTTGGTCTGAGCGAAGCGCTGGTGCGGGAGGTTATTCAGAATTCATCCGACGCACAAAACAGTGATGCGCCGGTTAAGGTCAGATTTTCGATAAAGGAGGCGACCGACGCGGAACGCGAGGAATGGGATGCGATTTTTGGGGGGCTTGAACCACACCTTGAGGCGTACGGCCTGAATTATGCAGATCTGTCCGATGAGCCTATGCGGGTCCTTGCCATTGAAGATTTCAACACCTGCGGCCTAACAGGAAGCTTCCTGGAAAAGGACAAGGACAACTTCGACCAGTTCTGGAGGGTCATGGGAGACTCTCAGAAAGGCGGAAAATCGGGTGGTCGCTGGGGGCTCGGGAAGCTCGTCTATTCGTCCTCTTCGAAAGCCTACTCCTTCTTCGGGCTCACCGTACGGGACGGTGATGAATCCCCGGCTCTGATGGGGCAGGCTGTCCTGAAGTCACATGATATCGACGGCGTTTTATATCCGGCACACGGGTTCTGGTTTGACGCCAGATCACCCGAACCGCTTGAGTTGCAGCTTCCGGTCACAGACCACGAAGAAGTTCAGAACTTCACATCCCTGGCCGGGGTTCAGCGAACTCTTCAATCGGGGCTTTCCATTATCGTGCCGTATCTGCGTGACGGCGTGGACGAGCGCCAGATCGCAGGCGCTGTCATTAAGAATTACTTTTTTCCGATCCTCGCCGGTAAACTTGAAGTGGAAGTCGGTGACCGCCTGATCAGTGCTGAGACATTCACAGATGTCGTAAATGAGCTGGATATGGCGGATGAGGATTCTATTCCGTTCGATTTTATCGAGGCGATCAGCGGTATGCTGGAAAGACCGCCGTCGGCAACGTCAGCAACACTGACAGGCAATGACGAAATCGGCGAAGCCAGCTTTGATCCCGAAACGTTGTCTGCCCTTAGAGAGGAATTCTCCTCCGGTAACATCGTACACGTTCGCGTTCCGATGGAGCTCGAGGATCACAAAGGTTCGGAATTCGACACCCACATCGATCTTTTCATGCGCGCCATTTCAGAGGGGCAGCGACCATTCAGGTTGTTCGCCCGCGGTCCGATTGTCCTTTCGGGCGAAAGAAGGAGCGCATCAAGCGTAACCGCGCAGTGCGCAATGATTGCAAATGAGGGCTCAATCACGAGTTTCCTCGGTGACGCTGAAAACCCTGCACATACAGACTGGAACTCAACCGCTGAAAAGCTATCTGCGAACTGGCGAAATCCTAAGGCTGCGTTGAAAGCAGTACGGAGCTCTTTGAGGCAGCTCTACGGGCTTATCGGTGAGCAGCAGGAAAAGCTCGACTCGGAAGCTCTGCTTGATTTCTTTTCGATTGCGGACAAAGCCCAGGCCGGGAGCGGCAAGAAGAAGAAAAAATCTCCAAAACCAAAACCGGATGTCCCGCCGCGGCAGATTGCACTGTCTATCAATCGGACGCCGGGCGGCTTTGAGCTTACTCCCGGGCCGGGCGCTCAGGAGTGGGAATATCCGCGCAAGATAAGAATTCGGATGGCGTATGACATGATCGGCGCAAATCCGTTCACACGCTTCAGTAAGTTCGATTTCAGCCTGAAGTCTCAATCTGACCTCAACCTCGAAGCGGAAAACGCTTCTGTCGAAATTGAGAAGGATAACGTCCTCATTGTGACCGCTGAATCACCGGAATTTTCTCTCTCAATCTCGGGCTTCGACGAACGGCGGGATCTTGTTGTTGATGCGAGGGCCGGACAATGAGCACCGCAAAGCGCCGTCTCAATTACACCGGCCGAAAACGTATCAAGCGTGAAAATATCGACATTCGAATGGTCGAGAACGCAGGTAGCGGGCCGCTTAGAGCCAAAGCCGAGCTTAATCTGGAAGGCCTTGGTTTCCCCGCTGATGCAAGGGTCGTGATTGAAGCATACCACCGGTCTTCAGGAATGCGTTTTGATTGCGGGACAGTTGGCGATCTTCAGATCCCGCCCGTGCTTACTATGGACGAAGTCGATCACAGCGGCTCTGTACTCTTCAGGGTGAAGGTGATCGATGAAGAAAGCGACACCGGTAAAATTCTGGGTTCAGCGGAAAGAGTCCAGCCGAGAAGCGACGAAAGTGAAGATGGGCGAAAGAGCATCTTCCCCGTCCTCTTCCGAGAAATCGGCGAACAGACCTGGTATGTCGACTTCGCCGATCCAAGCGCTCCGCCAACGCTCATCCTTAATCGCCGAATTCCCGGAATTTCGCAGGCATTGCAGGACAACCCGCTGCTTCAGGGCTTCCTGCTTCCGGCCGCGTTGCGTTTCGTACTTGAACGGCTCGTTCGGCAGGAGGATGCGGGTGAGGACGATGAGGATGAAAGCGGCTGGAAAGCCGAATGGCTTGAGTTCTGTTCGGACACTCTCGGCTTGCCCGGAGATCCAATGACAAAAGACAGAGAGGGTCGTGAAGAGTGGGTGGACAACGCCATCACCGCCTTCTGTGAGGATATGGGCTTTCTCAAGAACATCAAAAGACACATAGGAGAATAAGCCTATGGATACGATTTCAAGAAAACTGAATAGCGCCGGAATCGATTTCTTCCGGGATTACATCCGCAATGGCGCTGAGGGACCGCCACCTGTCGAGATACTCAATGATCATCAGTACTCCGAGCCGATTGGCGCCAAACTGCAGGTGGGGAGCGCAAAATTTGAGGACCGTTACCATTTCGGAATTTACGTCCGGACACTCCTGAAAGACCTTGATGCAAGTACGATTTCGAGGGATCGGGGCTTGTGGTCAACGCTAGGCCTTCTCTGGTTTGACCGCCTTTGTCCCGCGGACAAGAATGGCAACCGCTCTCCGAAGGAGGAGTACTATTACATCTTGAGCGCGGATTACCGGCACTATTATCGCCACCTCGTGCGCTCTCCATGGCAGCTTGTCCGCGATCATGGCGACAACGCTCGTTTTCTCCTGATCTCACCAAGAAAGCAGGAGCACCCGCTTAGCATCCATGGCGAAATCCTCGAACAGTTTGGCGGGCGGCAGCAGGTCCTGGCGAGCCAGCCTATCGTTGCCGCAGCAAACAAGATGTACTTCGACACGACGAATGGTGTTCCGAAACGAGGCGTAGCGGGTAGCGGAAGAGGAAGTGCGAGGCGCTTCGGTCTCGTCCTAAGGCAACTCGATCTCACTTACGACCCGACCAGCATGGATGATCAGCTGTTCTTCGGGATCCTGCCGAAAGAATTTGAAAAGTGGCTTCCTCAGACTGAGGCTTAGCCGTCTTGCTAGTGTATTGCATCAGGCACAACCTGCCCCCCGCTGTCGGGGTGCTGCGTCGGACAGCGACTGAGAAATTCGCCGCGGCGGCGGCTCATTCGTTTTCACCAGGTGAAGGTCAATTGCCCTTCGGGGATTAATGCAGGCCTTCGGACGGCGTAAAGGCGGCCCTTCGGCCCCCGCTTCGCGGGCTTCGGCCTTGACGCCGACCGCGCGGCCCGCTCTTGGCTTTGGAAGGGCAAATGGACCAGTGGCGGCGCAAGCGCCGCCGGGCGCTGCCCGATTTGGAGGCGATTTTCTGCTTTCGGGCGGTTTGGCCGGGATTTGGGGCGATTTAGGCGCGAAATGTGTTGCACAGAATCGTACACAGCAGAGAAGGATAAGCAAGAAGTATTATATATATCAATTATTTAGCATGTTATCGTGCTGACTTAAAATCCCTCGGCCTTTGGCCGTGCCGGTTCGAGTCCGGCAGGGGGGCACCATCAATCCGGACGAGTCGATACTTGCCTGGAGGCTTATAAGTCCGAGTTTGCGGGCGATGGCGACTGCTTGACCGCGCTGTTCGGCGTTGAGTTTCCGGAAGATGTTCCCGAGACGGAATTTGACAGCGCGTTCGGTCGCGGAGACAGGCCAGCAACTCGCAGGCAGCGGCCAGGAGACCGGATCAGTCAAGACTGCGCTGAAGCCAGCCATTCTGCAGGGCCACCACGATTGCTTGGGTCTTGTTCCTGACGCCCAGTTTGTTGATCGCGTTGGTGGTGTGATAGCTGATCGTGTGGCTGGTGATGCCCAGTTTCCTGCCGATTTCCTCCGCGGTAAGGCCTTCGGCGACAAGGTTGAAAATCTCGATCTCCCGCGCGGTCAGCGGACAGTCGGCGGTTCTGTGTTCCATCACTTCGTTGAGTTGAACGAGCGCGTGTTTGGCGACGAAGCTCATCTGCGCCATTTCCTCGATCGGGACCGGCTCGCGCATGCCGGTGAAGGAAACTGCGCCCTTTATATTCGATTGCAGGCGTATCGGGAAATAGACGATCCTGTCGTAGCCATAATCGACCATCTGGCGCATCTCATCGCGGATTTCGGGCGTCTCGTCGTCGAGATGGTCGGAAAAACGAAGATCGATCGGCAGTTCACGTTCACGCAAAAGCCTCGTGATCCGGGCGCGGTCCAGTGTTCCCGCATCGATCATCCCGGCCAGAAGCTCCGCGTCCCAGTTCGTGATGACAACGCGTTGCGCGAATTTGTTGACTTCATTGGTGGGCTGTCTGGTAACCGCAAAATGAGGCAGCCCGAACGCAGTGCCGGTGGCTTTCAACGGCTTGAAAACATCGAAGCCGGACTTGGCTTCACCTAGACTCTTTATCGTATGCGACAGATCGAACGGTCCGGAAACAGTCGAGTTAACCTGCGACATGTGCGCTCCGGGTCTTTCAAAATATACAAGCTTTTATATGCGGTTTCGACTATGCGCATTCCCTATGTTTTTGAAGTAAATGGGGGCTCATTATTACCCTGTAGGCCTGGATGCGAAGGTGCCAAAGACGTGTAATTCCCCCGGATTTTTTCCCGAATCCGTATTTTTTGTAAATATATGATTTTGTGTTGGAATATTGAGTTCTCGTCAGTCTTTTCTTGGCTGCGTGGCGCGTCATCGCGGCTCATGTTTCGCGGTAAGCTGCCTTTTCCGTCCAGACAACTCGATCCGGAAATAACGCCGCATGTTGTACGACATTCGCTAGTAATAATACTAGGCGCAATCTTATCGGTTTTTCATCATGATGTTTCACCCTGAATGGACCGGGGCCGACGCACCACGTTCGCGCCGTGGCATGATGCCGTACCGGGCCCAAGCGGCATGCTTTTGATTTCGCACCGGATCAAGCGTCGGTGGGGCGCGCGGGGCAATCTTCGGGAAAAACTCTCATGTTCATGAAAAGGAAGCGGTCGGGAAGCGACGCCGCAGCCATTATCGCCGCTCTGGACAACTCTCTGGCCATCATCGAATTCGACGTGACCGGGACAATCCTCGACGTGAACGACAACTTCTGTGCCGCCATGGGATATGACCGTACGGAGATCGTCGGCAATCACCACCGCATGTTCGTTGATCCCGCTTACGCCAAATCCGACGATTACAGGGAATTCTGGGCGCGGCTCGGACGCGGTGAATTCGAATCCCGGGAATATCTTCGCTATGCCAAGGGTGGTCGTGAAATCTGGATCCAGGCGACTTACAATCCGGTGAAGGACGGGGTGGGCCGGGTGCGCAAGGTTGTGAAACTTGCCACCGACATCACCGAAGCCAAGACGAAGGCGATCGAGGATGACGGTAAGCTCAACGCCGTATCGCGGTCGCAGGCGGTCATTGAGTTCGATCTAAAGGGAAACATCCTGACGGCCAACGAGAACTTCTGCCGCGCCATGGGCTTCGACCTTTCCGAGATCAGGGGAAAGCACCATTCCATGTTCGTCGATCCGGCCTATGCGCGGAGCGCCGAGTACGAAGCGTTTTGGGACTGCCTCAGACGAGGCGAATTCATCGCCGATGAGTTCAAGCGTATTGGCAAGGGCGGACGGGAGGTGTGGATACTGGCGTCCTACAACCCGATCCTCGACCATGCCGGACGACCTATGAAATTCGTGAAGATCGCGACAGAACTCACCGACCGCATGACCGATGTCGCGACGCTGGGCGAAGCGCTGTCGGCGTTGGCACATGGCGATCTCGAACAGCGTATCGAGCGCGCCTTCATTTCATCGCTGGATCGCCTGCGGGTCGATTTCAACGACTCGATGGACAAGTTGCAGCAATCGATGCAGCGCGTCGGCGAAAATGCTTCGGCGATCCGCTCGGCCTCTGATGAAATCCGATCGGCGTCCAACGACCTGTCGCGGCGCACCGAGCAGCAGGCCGCCTCTGTCGAGGAAACCGCTGCGGCTGTTGAGGAAGTCACGGCATCGGTGAAAGAGTCCGCCGGCCGCGCGGACGAGGCCGGTGTGCTGGTGAACCGGACGAAGGTGTCCGCCGAGAAATCGGGCGAGGTTGTACGCGAAGCCATCGCTGCAATGGAGGCGATCGAAGCGTCGTCTCGCCAGATCGGAAACATCATCGGCATGATCGACGAGATCGCTTTCCAGACCAACCTGCTGGCGTTGAACGCCGGCGTCGAGGCCGCGCGGGCGGGTGAGGCGGGCAAGGGATTCGCCGTCGTGGCGCAGGAAGTTCGCGAATTGGCGCAGCGTTCGGCGAATGCTGCCAAGGAAATCAAGATGCTGATCGAAACCTCGGCGCAACAGGTGAAGTCGGGCTCCGACCTCGTAAACGAGACCGGCAAGACGCTCGAGACCATTGTCAGGGAAGTGCACGAGGTCAATATCAACGTTGCCGCGATCATCGAGTCGGTGAAGGAACAATGCACCACGCTGCAGGAGATCAACCAGGCGGTCGTCGATATCGACAAGGGCACACAGCAGAACGCTGCCATGGTCGAGGAATCCACGGCGGCTACTCATGGCCTTGCCGGTGAGGCTGCGTCGCTGGCCGAATTGCTGGCGCAGTTCAAGCTGGGCGGAGCCAAGACGGCGGCACCGAAGAGACCGGCGTCCGCGGCCATCGCGAAGCCCGCCGAATTTCAGGCGCGCATTGCGAGGAGCTTCGCGACCGACGGTAACGCCGCCGTCAAGCAGGATGACTGGGAAGAGTTCTGATCGGCGGCATGTGGCACGAAGTCTCACCGGGCCGGCGCAAGCCGGCCTTTTTTGTTTCAGCGGGCGCGAGGCGCCCCGGATCTGTTTTGGCGAATGCGATCTTTCCGGCATGATGCCGTCCGAAAGGACTGATATCTCAAGGAAGTAGAGGCTGGTCCCCGAGCCCGCCGACGCCGGCTCGAACCGCTCTGGATTTTAAGCCTGCCGTGAGCGCCACTCTCCAATAGTCCCTGTCGCGACCGGCAATGCTCTTCACGGTCCATTAATGATCGACTGCAATAAATTGTAGTGCCCTGACGGAAGCTGGTGAGTCCGTTTCGCATGATGCGCGCGTCACGGGTGGCCGGTACCTCGGCATGTCCTTCCACATGAAATCTTGGTTGAGTTCGACCCGCATGTCTTTCGTGCGTGAGCGATACTCGAAGCTGACGACGGGAGCGAAGCCAGCATATGAAACTCTTTGATACCGGTAAGGAAAAGCATCGCTTGGAAGCGCTCGAAATGGTGGGCGCCAACATAATGATCGCCGATGCATCCTTGAACATCACCTATATGAACGCCGCGCTTCGAGCGCTTCTCAGTGAAGCCGAGGATGATCTGCGCAAGGAGCTTCCGGGCTTTTCTGCCGACAAGCTTGTGGGCCGCAACATCGACAGCTTTCACAAGAACCCGGATCATCAACGCAAGATGCTGGCGGAACTGAAAAAACCGCACAAGGCCAACATCCGTATCGGGAGCCGAACGTTCGATCTTGCGGTCACGCCGTTGGAATCGGCCGGCAAGCTCAACGGCTTTGTCGTTGAATGGGCCGATGCCGCGGAACGGCTGGCCAATCTCGATTATCGGGCGCTGTTGGATGCCGTCGGGAAAGTGCAGGCGACGATCGAGTTCCAGCCGGATGGCACGATCATCACGGCGAATGACAACTTCCTCAACGCACTCGGCTACCGGCATGACGAGATCGTCGGCAAACATCACAGAATGTTCGTCGATGCCGCGTATGCGGGAAGCGGTGAATACGTTCAGTTCTGGCGTGAACTCAACGAGGGAAAAGCTCAGGTCGCCGAGTTCTGCCGGATAGGGAAGGGCGGAAAAGAGGTTCACATCAACGCGTCCTACAATCCGATCTTCGACGAGAATGGCCGGGTCAGCAAAGTGGTCAAGTTCGCGACCGACGTCACCGGGCGCGTCGTGGCTGTCAACGAGATCGGCGCCGGCCTTCAGCGGCTCGCCGAGGGAGACCTCGAACAGCGCATCAGGGAGCCTTTCATCCCATCGCTCGACTCGTTGCGGCTCGACTTCAACCACTCGATCGAGAGGCTCGAGGAAGCGATGCGCAATGTCGGCGAGAACGCGGCGACGATCAAAGGCGCATCCGACGAGATCCGTTCCGCCGCCGACGACCTCTCCCGGCGCACCGAGCAGCAGGCTGCCTCGGTCGAGGAAACAGCTGCCGCCGTCGAGGAGGTGACCGCCTCCGTGAAGGAATCCGCCGGACGGGCCGACGAGGCGGGCTCGCTGGTCACGCGCACCAAGGCTTCCGCCGAGAAATCGGGCACGGTGGTCAAGCAGGCCATCGTAGCGATGGAAGCGATCGAGCAGTCCTCGCAGAAGATCGGCAACATCATCGGCATGATCGACGAGATTGCCTTCCAGACCAACCTGCTGGCACTCAATGCGGGCGTCGAGGCGGCGCGCGCAGGCGATGCCGGCAAGGGCTTCGCGGTCGTCGCGCAGGAAGTGCGCGAGCTGGCGCAGCGTTCCGCCAACGCGGCAAAGGAGATCAAGGGCCTGATCGACGCGTCCGCGCAGCAGGTGAAAACCGGCTCCGACCTGGTCGGCGAAACCGGCAAGGCGCTGGAGACCATCGTGGTCGAGGTCCAGGACGTCAACGCCAATGTGATGGCGATCGTCGAGGCGGTGAAGGAACAGTCCATCACGCTGCAGGAGATCAACCAGGCGATCGGCGAAGTCGACAAGGGCACGCAACAGAATGCGGCCATGGTCGAGGAATCCACGGCCGCCAGCCACAGCCTCGCCAGCGAAGCGACGTCGCTGGCGGACCTGCTGCGCCAGTTCAAGCTGAGCGGCGCGAATACCGCGGCATCGAAAAGGCCCGCGTCCGTGTCCGGTGCGAAGCCTGCCGAATTGCAGAGGCGCGTCGCCAAGAGCTTCGCGACCCAGGGTAACGCCGCCGTCAAGCAGGATGACTGGGAAGAGTTCTGATCGCCGATCTTTCGTCCGGCAATCCTGACCGGAGACCAAACAATGAAGGCCGCGGGATAACCGCGGCCTTTTCTTTTTGGAGTTTCGCCAAGCATTGTCGGCATTGCCCGCAAGGGGCGGATTTCGCGGTCTCACCGCTTTCGTGACACAACGTTGGAAGGCGCTCAGGAGCGGCTTGCGACACTCTTCCCGGAGAGCGGGGGCGTGGGCGCATTGTACCTGTCGATAAATCCGGCCACGTCCGCTTTATCCATGGGGGCGGCGAAGTAGAAGCCCTGGAATTCCCGACAGCCGAGCCCGGTCAACCAGGCAAGTTCCGCCGCGGTTTCGACGCCTTCGACCGTTGTTTTCAGGTCAAGTGTGCGCGCCATGCCGACGACCGCGGAGATGATGGCGTTGCGTTCCCTGAAGGCGAGGTCGCCGGACACGAAGGACCTGTCGATCTTGATTTTCTGCACCGAGAAACGCGTGAGGTAGGAAAGCGAACAATAGCCGGTGCCGAAATCGTCGAGCGCGACGGCGACACCCATCCGGTTCATCTCCCCGATGAAGCGATCGGCCATCATTTCGCGGCGCATGAACACCGTCTCGGTCATTTCCAGTTCCAGGCGGCTCGCGGGAAGCCCGGATTTCTCCAGGGCCGCCCTGACCGACGCAGCGAAGTCGCTCTCGCCAAGTTGAACAGGGGAGATATTGACCGCGACACGGATATCTTCAGGCCAGGTCATGGCGTCATGACAGGCGCGATCCAGCGTCCATTCCCCGATCGCCCCGATAAGGCCCGCCGTTTCCGCGAGGCCGATGAAACGGTCCGGGGCGAGCGTGCCCATCTCGGGATGGTCCCAGCGCAGCAAGGCTTCAAACCCGACGACGCGGTTTGCGGCGGCATCGATAACGGGCTGGTATTCGAGGCGCAATTGTTCTTCGCTGATGGCCTTTCGGAGGTCTTCGCGCAACACGCGCTGCTGGTCGGCGTCTTTGTACATGTCGCGGTTGTAAAAGCAGGCCCTGCCGCGCCCCGTCGTCTTGCAGAAGTAGAGCGCGAGGTCAGAGTTGCGGATCAGATCGCCGACGTCCTGGACCTTGTCGTCGGACATGGCGATTCCGATCGTGCCGCCGACCCTGATCTCGTTGCCGTCAATATGTATCGGTTCGCAAACCGCGGCGATGATCTCGTTCACCTGCGTGTTGACGGCGTCACTGTCTCCGGCGTCATGGAGAATGATGCCGAATTCATCGCCGCCGATTCTGCCAATCGTCAGCTCTTTATCCGAAAGGTCCAGCAGGCGTTCGGCCAGAACCTTCAGCAGTGCGTCCCCGACCGCATGGCCGAGCGTGTCGTTGACTTCCTTGAAGTAGTCGAGGTCAAGCGTGCCTATCGCGAGCGACCGGCCGGTGACCTGCGCGTCGGCGAGTGCGCTTTCGGCCACTTCGCGAAAGCGGGAACGGTTGTACAGTCCGGTCAGCGCATCGGTCTGTGCCAGGCGGACAATGCGATCCTCGGCCAGCTTGCGCTCCGTTATGTCGGAGCCGACGCCTCGCCATCCATTGAGCCGTCCACGCTTGTCGAGGATGGGGCTGGCGGTCAAGGACCACCAAGCCTCGACGTCGCCGAACGTGATCCGGCAGACGAAGTCATGAAATGCCGATTGCCCCTCGATCCGCTTCAGCAAGGCATCCCGATCCTCAGGACAAAGGAGGTCCGTGAACTTCAGTTCCAGCAGCCTGGATTTCGACATGCGTGTGACCGCGCTCATGCGCGGCGAACAACTGACGATTTTCAGGCTCTCGTCCAGTTCGTATAGCCAGTCTGATCCGTTTTCCTGGAATTCGCGAAGCAGCAGCTCGATGACTTCTCCGCGTTCCCGGGTCGCTTCCTCGGCGACGGTTCTTTCGATGAAGAATTGCGCCAGTCGGTGAACGGTGTAGAGGATGATTATCGAGTACAGTCCCAGCAAGAAGGCAACGGGCCACAAATGCGCGATATCCGTGCGGAATACTCCGATATACGCACCCGTTGCCATCGGGACGACATACGTGAAGGAAGCCAGCGGGAGACTGGAGAGGGAGAACGCGCCGGCTCCGATCATCCCCGTTATGACCGTCGCGATCAGGAGTTCCTGCTCATGTCCCGCCGTTGGAAACCAGATCGCAGGCATGAGCCCCCAGATGGTTCCCAGAAACAGCGAATTGGCGATCGCGGAAACGATCGTGCCCTTCCGGGTCGAATCGGCCTGCCAGTGTCTGCGGATCTTCGGCACCTTCCAGAGAACGCGCAGGGCATATGCGGTCACCAGTCCGCCCCAGACAAGCAGAGCCGGATCATGTGTATTCCGCCAAAGCGCTGCCACGACAATGATCACATTGATAATATTGACGAGCATGTTGCCGATCATGAATCGCAGCGCCGATTGGATCTGGCTCGCGCGGATTCGGCCGTCTATTCGGGGGTGACCTGTCGGTTCAAGTTGGCTGTCGAACCAACTGTGCAGGTAAATCGTCCAGCTCGGCGCGTACATGGCTTTCATTCGGCTTGACCGAACTCAGATTCCTTCATCGATGAAGAGCTATCTCACGGCGGTGAAAATTCCCTGAATCGTGCCGGCGTTTCTATTCGTTGCGCGGGGCTGGCAATTGGGCCATTTCATGGGCAATGTCGTCATGCTCGCCCGGAGACAGCCATGCCCTCGACCAAACCGATCTTCGCCCCGCCCAAGCCGTGGACCGAATGCGCCCGCGACCTCGTCAATGTCGCGATGGGGCGCAAGATGGCCGACCTTGTCGTGCGCAACGGCAAATGGGTTAATGTCCATTCCGGCGAGGTGATCCCGGCCACCGATCTTGCCATTGTCGACGGACGATTCGCCTATTGCGGGCCCGATGCCTCGCACTGCATCGGCGAGGGCACCAAGGTGGTCGACGCGCGCGGCCGCTATCTCGTTCCGGGTCTTTGCGACGCGCATATGCATATCGAAAGCGGCATGGTGACGGTGACGGAGTTCACGCGCGCCGTCGTGCCGCACGGTACGACCTCCATGTTCGTCGATCCGCACGAGATCGCGAATGTCCTGGGCCTGCCGGGTGTCAGGATGATGCATGACGAGGCCGAAGCGATGCCGGTCAATGTCTTCGTCCAGATGCCGTCCTGCGTGCCCTCCGCGCCGGGTCTGGAGCATGCCGGCGCGTCGCTGGGACCGCACGAGATCGGCGAGGCGATGGCGTGGCCGAATATCATCGGCCTTGGCGAGGTGATGAACTTCCCGGGCGTCGCCGCGAACGAGCAGACCATGGTCGGGGCCATCGAGGCGACGGTGAAGGCGGGCAAGACCGTCGGCGGGCACTATGCGTCGCCCGACCTCGGCCTGCCATTCCACGGCTATGTCGCGGGCGGGCCGGAAGACGACCATGAAGGCACGCGCGCTGAAGATGCCATCGCACGGGTGCGGCAGGGCATGAAGGCGATGCTGCGCCTCGGCTCCGCTTGGTACGACGTCGCCGAGCAGATCAAGGCGGTCACCGAACAGGGGATCGACCCGCGCAATTTCATCCTGTGCACCGACGACAGCCATTCCGGCACGCTGGTGCGGGACGGGCATATGGACCGCGTCGTGCGCCATGCCATCGCGCAAGGGCTCGCGCCGGTCACTGCCATCCAGATGGCGACCGTTAATACTGCCCAGCATTTCAAGCTTGAGCGCGAACTTGGATCGATCGCGCCTGGCCGGCGCGCTGATTTCCTGATCGTCTCCAACCTCGCCGAGCTGTCGATAGACGAGGTCTACGGGCGTGGCGCGCAGCTCGCCAAGGACGGCAAGCTGACCGTCGAGATTCCGCCCTATGATTATCCGGCGGAGGCAAAGGGCACGGTGAAGCTCGGCAAGACGCTCGCGGCGGATGACTTCCTGATCCGTGCGCCGAAGCCGTCCGGCGAGGTTGATGTGCGCGTGATCGGCGTGATCGAGAACCAGGCGCCGACACGGGCGCTGGAGGCAAGGCTTTCCGTCGAGGACGGTATCGTCCAGATGGACCGCCCGAACGATGTCTGCCAGATCGCGCTTGTCGAGCGTCATCGCGCCACCGGCACGGTCGCCAATGCCTTCGTTTCGGGTTTTGGCTACACGCAGGATTGCGCCATGGCCTCGACCGTGGCGCATGACTCGCATCACATGATCGTCGTCGGCACCAATCGCGAGGACATGGCGATCGCCGCCAATCGCCTCGGCGAAGTCGGCGGCGGAGTGGTGATGATCTCGAAGGGCGAGGAACTGGCGCTTGTCGAAATGCCGATCGCGGGCCTGATGTCCAACGAGCGCGCCGAGATCGTCGCCGCCAAGACCGACATCCTCGGCGCCGCGATGCGCGAAATGGGCTGCACCCTCAACAACGCCTATATGCAGCACTCGCTGCTGGCGCTGGTGGTGATACCGGAACTGCGCATTTCCGATGTCGGGCTGGTGGATGTGCGGACCTTCGAGCAGGTGGACGTGTTCGTGTAGCGACGGATTGGATTGTTGCTCGAACTTGTTTGCGTACTAAAGCCGTCGCGTTTCATGCGCGCTTACGCTTGTCCGGGCGAAACGCGGAGGGCGATTGGTGCGGAGATTCGCGCCATGCGTTTTGCAGTCGAGCAGGGGCCGTGTCGGGCTCAGTAAATTCTAGGCTTGGACATTATCGACAATCGCCTGAAGAATGCGGCTATGACCCCGAAACCTTCCGTTGGTGACGCCGAAGGTTGGACCAGGCGTTTTCTGAAGTATCAGGCTCTTCAAGTCGCGGCGCAGCGCCGAGGCGATATTCCTGCTGCCAATCGGCATGTTGAGAAAGTGACCGAAGCGCTGGATGTTCTGGCGAAGACCGGCTTGGACGGAAGAATGGCCCTCGAAAGGCTGATGAATGATACCGATCCGTCCACGCGGGGCAGAGCTGCGCGCCGTGTGATGGAATGGGATCCGGATCGAGCGATTCCGGTGCTCGCTCGTCTCCTTTACGAGCAGTCAGATCCACAGAGTGTTTCAGTCGAGGCTGTTCTCATTGTCAGAGAGGCCAGATACGCGCTTCAGAAGTATTTCGGACTGGACTTATTCGATCCCACGGAATTGCCCGATCGCCTTGCCGCGATGGGGATCACGCTTCCGGAAAAGACATCCCGCGGATTGCGCCGCGAGAATTAGCCCGGGGTTGGTCCGGGATGCCCGTAACTTCGAACAGGTGGACGTGTTCGTGTAGCGGCGTATTCGGTCGTTTGACGAAGCTGTTGTTTCGCCTGTGACGTTCGCGTTTCTTGAGTAGCCGTGACTTCTCCGACCCTCGGTTCATTTTTACCGCCGATGCCTCGAAACTTGATCGAGATCAATTGCGTCTCCGAGCGCGCACTCTTAATATGACAAAAATAGTCAAGATAGGAGGCGCGGCCATGCGGCGTGCGGCAGCAGCGATCGGTATTACAGCGGCGATGGCGACGGTTTTCGCCGTCGCGGTATCGGGCCAGTCGCGGGCGACGCCTCCGGTCACGCTGGAGGCGTTAGGCGAGGCGCTGTTCTTCGACACCAATCTCTCGGCCAACCGCACCCAGGCCTGCGCGTCGTGCCACGATCCGAATTTCGGCTTCGCCGATCCGCGCGGTATGGCATCGCCCGGCGATGACGGCGTGTCGCTCGGCGACCGCAACGCGCCGACGGCCGCCTATGCGTCCTTCTCGCCGGAATTTCACAAGAACGCCGATGGCGAATGGATCGGTGGGCAGTTCCTCGACGGGCGCGCCGCGACGCTGGAGGAACAGGCCGGCGGGCCGCCGCTCAATCCGATGGAGATGGGCATGCCCGACGAGGCCTCGGTGGTCGAAAGGCTGCGCGAGAACCCCGATTATGACGCCGCATTTTCCGCGCTGTTCGGCGAGGGCACGCTGGCGGATACCGACAAGGCCTATAACGCGATGACCCGCGCCATCGCGGCCTTCGAACGGACCGATACCTTCGCGCCCTTCGATTCAAGATATGACCGCTTCCTGCGCGGCGAGGAAAAGCTGACCGACAAGGAAGAGCTGGGCCGGTTGCTGTTCTTCTCGCAGCAATTCACCAACTGCAACCAGTGCCACCAGCTGGCGAAAAGCGCCATCGATCCGCGCGAGACCTTTTCCGACTACAAGTTCCACAATATCGGCACGCCCGAGAACACCGCCTTGCGTGCGATGAACGGTTCGGAGCCGGGCACGATCGATGAAGGCCTGCTCGCCAATCCGGGGGTCGACGACCCGGCCATGCGCGGCCGGTTCCGCACGCCGACATTGCGCAATGTCGCCGTCACCGGGCCCTACATGCACAATGGCGTGTTCGAGGATCTGCGCTCGGTCGTCGTGTTCTACAACAAGTACAACACCAAGAACCCGGAGCGGCTGATCAACCCGGAAACGGGCGAACCCTTCGCCGCGCCGGAGGTACCGGAAAACCTGTCGGAGAAGGAACTGACGCACGGCCCGGCGCTCGACGACCAGCGTATCGATGCGCTGGTGGCCTTCCTCAAGACGCTGACCGACAAGCGCTACGAGCACCTTCTGGAGGAATGATCCGCAGAGGCCGTCAGCGGTCGTGCATGCCCTTGCCGGCGAGGATCTTCGCCGCGGCCTTGTCGATGCGCGAGACGCGGGTCTTCGATTGCTTCGGCTGCGAGAAATGCAGCACCCAGCCGCGCTGGCGGCCGGGCGTCAGCGCTTCGAAAGCCGCGCGGAACTCCGGGTCGCCGTCGAGCCGGTCGACCAGTTCTTCGGGATAGTCGAGATCGTCCTTCGGCAGATCGACCTTCAGCCCTGCCTTCTCGTTGGCGATCGCCTCGGCGACATAGGCGCGGATGACAGCTTCCTGTTCGGCGATTTCATCGACGCCATGAAACTTCATAACGCGGGCTGAGCGCGAATTCTCGCCCTGCTGGACGAGGATGCCTTCGGGGTCCTTCGTGAGCGCGCCCTTGAAGAAGCCGAGGCCGCAATAGTCCTTGAATCCCCAGACGATGGCGACATTGCCGCCATGGGCGGTGTAGACCGGCGAGTACCACTTGAATTCCTCGCTCAGCGGCATCTCGCGCAGGATCGCCCTTAGCGCCAGCAATTCCTCGCGCCACGCGCCGTCCTTCGCGTAAAAGGCCTCCACCTTCGCGCTGTCGTTGCTCACAGTCTCCTCCGTCCGTCAGTTCGCCACGCGGGCTGAAACGATCGCGGCCGGGATGGCGACGCGCCAGGGCGACGTCTCTCCACAGGCCTCGATGACCTGTTTGCCGACGAACTCCCGGATCGCCGTCTTGTTCGTCTCCGGCTGCGGCCGCAACAGGGCCGAGCCGCGAACCGTTCCCTCGATGAAATAGTCGTAGGGCGCGCAGGGGTCGTCCACCATCCAGTGGCTGTCGACCGTTTCCAGCTTCACATCGCCAAACCCCGCCTCGCGGAGCGCCGGGCCGGCGACGTCGGGATCGGCATAGTCATGAGCGCCGGGTGCGGGTGGCAGGGACACAGACGGGTCGCCATGCGCCGCGACGGCGGCGAAGACGAAGCCGAAGGCCTGCGATGCGGGCGGTGCCTGCCACACAGAAAACGCGATGCGGCCGCCGGGGCGCAGCACGCGGCGCGCCTCGGCGAAACAATGCGGCGGATGCGGCAGGTGCGGCACGCCGAAGCCGATGGTGATCACGTCGAAGGAGTCGTCGTCGAAGGGCAGGGCAGTGGCGTCGGCCTTCCGGAACGTGCCTTCGGGCACGGATTTGCGCGCCAGCGCCAGCATGGCGGGGGAGAAGTCTATGCCGGTGACGGCGGCGCCCGCATCGGCGAGGCCGCGCGCCACGATGCCGTGTCCGCAGCACAGATCTAGCGCTTGGTCGCCGGGGCTGGCGCGGACCGCGGCCACCATGGCGGGCACGCATTGAAGCGCCGCGTCGGCGAAGGCGCTCGCATAGGCCGAGGCGGTGGCGTCGTCAGACCAGCCCTGCTGCTCGAGTGCGCTGAATGCGCCGAAATCGTCCATGAGCCGCCTCCGACTATCTTCCCTTGCGGAATGATAGATCGGAAGCCGGTGCGCGACAATCGCGGTGCGGACGTTCGAGAAGGTGGACGTTTTCGTGTGAGGTGGTGGCTGTTGGTCCGCCGCAGCTCCAAGGCACTTATGGGGCCTGACTTGCCGAGGGAAACAGCTCGCGGGTCGCGGTGGGAAGTCTCAAGTCGCTGAAGTCGGATGTCCTGGCGGTCGTTCCAGCCCGTGGCGCAGAGTACCCGGGGCGGCTCTGACTTTGCGCGGGACATTTGCGGCGGAGACGTGCTGGTTCGGCAATCGGTCCTGCGGATACGCGGTCTTCTAGCTAACCAATCCGAAGTGACAATTCCGTGACATTTATATTTCCGTTTTGTGAAGACTTACTTTGCTGTTTCTTAACTGCAACAGATTGATTTGGCTTTGTCCAGCGACGCAAAAATCCGTTGATAGACGCCGCGCCGCCTCCTACGAAACTGCCGGGTACTTGAGTGCGAAATATCGCTTTATATCAATTACCTAAGGGAACCTCCTCAACTATCCGAGTGAGGCATCATCAGTGAAAGGGGCAGTCGCTGAGAACCATGAGAGTCACTGACAAGCATTAGCGGTGCGGGTTTTTCCCGTCCCATCCAGCGCCCTGACGCACCGTTCGGGCGGACGGGAGCGGCTTGTCTGAAAGTAAAAATACGGCATCGGCATGAATTCATATGAATTTCTTGCCGTCGAATGCGCGAAACGGGTTCGTTTTGCGCAAACAGATCTGTTTTCTTTTGAGAAGGGCAAATACATGTCAATAAGACTGAAAAAGAACGGACTTTCACTTTCCGTTTCGAGTCTCGCGCTGCTGACTGTCATGTCAGCGTCGGAGGCGATGGCCGATTGCGTCGGCACGCCGGCGGATAACGCCACGATCGCTTGCACGAGCGACGACGCTGACGGGCTGGACGCCACCGGCTTCACCAACCAGACGATCACCACGGCAGGCGGCACATCCGGCGACCGGCTGTCGATCAACGGCATGGTTGTCGATAATGGCAACACGCTGCTGATCGACCGCTACACGGAGCTCGACGCGGACGGAACCGGCGCTTCGGCGAACGGTCTCAACATTGGCGACGGTAACACCGTCGACGCCAATACCGACTCCAATAGCAGCAACTTTTACGTCAAGATCAATTCGGACACGGCAACGGGCTTCGTTCTCGGAAACAACAACCAGGTCGACATCGATAACTATTCGTCGATCTCCGGCTCGGACTACGGGATCGATGCCGGCAACGGCAACACCTTCGCCTTCGGGTCCTATGTCGATCTCGCCGGCGGCGACGCAGGCGCGCGCTTTGGCGACAGCAACGACATCACGTTTTCAAATGTCGCCATCGACGCCGATACGGGCGTGATCATCGGCGACGGCAACACCGCGTTCCTCGCCACGTATCAAGGCACCGCGATCGACTCGCTCTTCCTCGATGCGGGCGACAACAACGATATCGAGATACAGGCGTACAATACGCTGGTGGTGAATGATGGCGACATCGTCCATGCCGGCAACGGCAACACCATCCGGCTCGGTCGCAGTTACCAGGCCCTGAACGGCAGCCTTGTCGTCGCCGGCGATGACACGACCATCGAAGCGAGCGGCCCGAGCGGGTCTTTCGGCGACGTCATTTTCAAGCTGGGCGATAGAGCCACGATAAATGGCGGTTTCATCATAAGCGACGAAGTCGTTGGCGGTGTTTTGGCGAAAGACGATCTCAAGTTCAACGCGACCGCCCGTTTCACCGCGTCTGGCAAGGGCATCGAGGCGGGCGACCGCGCCACGATCGCGATGACTTCCGATACGGACATCGAAGCGGACGATTCGGCTGTTTTCGTCGGGGACGATCTCGAACTGGTTCTCGCCGGCAGACTCCGGTCGAACAACGAACCGACCATCGAGGCCAACGACCGCGCGAAAATCTCCAACTACGGATCGATCTACGGCGGCGACGTTGCCGTCAGCGCGCATGACTATCTCGAATATCACAATTACGGCCTGACGGCCTCGACCATCCAAGCCAACAGCTTCGCCGACATCACGGTCCACGAAGGTTCTCTCGTCTACTCGACGCACGGCTATGCCGGAATCGAGGTCGAGGACGACTCCGTGATCACGGTGAATGGCGTCATCGACGATGGGTACGACCCGGACAATGTCGCCATCAACCCGGTCACCGGCGAAGAAATGACGCTCAACGGGTCGGACGCGAAAGGCGTCGAGGGTGACGACCGGAACACCGTGCGTGTCTCCGGGACGATCAGAACCGGCGACGCTGCGATCGATCTGGACGACGAAAACACGGTCGAGATCCTCGAGACCGGCATGATCTTCTCGAGCAGCACCGCGGTCGATACCGGCGACGACATGATGGTCACCAATTACGGCACGATCGAAGCCGACAACCACGGCATCAAGGCGAAGAAGAACAGCACGGTCTACAACTACGGCGACATTCGCACTGCGGTCGGCGATGGGTTGAAACTCGATAGCACCGGAACGACGGCCTACAACTACGGAACCATCAATTCCGGCGACGAAGGCATCGAGGGCAAGTCCGACTTCGTGCTGGAAAACTACGGCACCGTCATCGCGATCGATGACGCCGTGCAGGCCGACGACAACATGTATGTCCTCAACTACGGCACGCTGGAATCGACCGGCGTGAACACGGAGGAGGATCCGGACATCGCTGGCGACGGCATCGATATCGACTACGGCATTGTCGACAACTACGGCATCATCCGCGCGGCCGGTATCGACCAGGGCGGCATCGACTTCGACGAGCACAAGAATGCCGAGGAATCCACCACGATCTACAACCGCCAGGGCGCGCTCATCCAGGGTGGCTATGGCATCTTTCTCGACCCCGAGGATCGCCGCGACGACGTCAGCCCGAAGACGATCCACAACTGGGGCACGATTGTCGGCACCAGCGGTTCGGCGATCGAACTCGGCGCTGGCGATGACACGCTGATCGTCTATCAGGGCTCGCGCATCTCCGGCACGATCGATCTCGGCGAGACGGCTGTCTATGACTCCGACCTCGGCGCATGGACGGTGATCGAGAGCGAGACGGACAACGACACGTTCAGCTATCAGGCCAGCGGTCCCGCGATCTACGTGTTCGAGAACGCGCTTCCCGAGACGATCATCTCAGCATCGACGCCTTATGTCGTGTCCGGCTATTCCGTGATCTTCATGGACGCGGGGGAAACTATTGTCGCGGACCAGGCCATGGTCAACGTGATCGGCGATATCGGCTCGACCCTGTCGAGCCGCATGGAAGAACGCTTCGGCAATCGCGCGCAGGGCGACGCCGAGGCCAGCATGCCGCCCATGTGGCTGGCAGCGCTGGGCGGATACTCGCATGCCGACCGCTCCAGCGGGACGGCCGCTCACAACCATGCCTATGGCGGCGTTATCGGCGGTGTCGACGGCTTTGAAGTCGGCGGGTTCCAGGGGGGCGTCACCTTCGGCGCGACCCATGGCGCGCTCGATTTCGGGTCCTCGATGCGTGTCAATGCCACCACCGTATTCGGTGGATTGTACGGTGCGAACCAGCTCGGCGAAATCGGGCGGCTCGAACTGTCGATGCTCGGCGGTGTCGGTTTCAACAACAGCACACGCGACTTCGCGACCAACCTGGCGGAAAACGGCGCGACGCGGCTGACAGCCGACTACACGACCGGCTTTGTCAGCCCGGAGGCGGCGATCACCGTCGATCTGGCGGAGATGGACGATACGATCGTCACGGCGCGTCCGTCGGTGCGCTATATCGGGCTGTTCTCGAGCGCCATCGAGGAAGCCGGGCAGGGCGCGGTCTGGTCGACCGGTGCACGGTCCACGCATATCGTCGAAGGGCGCCTGGCGCTGAGCGGCGAGAGGACTTTCGCCGCGGATGACGGAGCGATCATGAAGATCGGCGCATCGGGCGGCGTCGTCGCGCAGTCTGCGAGCGGCGACGACACAGACCTGTCCTTCTCGATGTTCAACCAGAGCGGATCAACGACGCTTGCCAATGCGGGCGAAACGCGCGTCGGTGGCTTCGGGGGCGTCAAGATGAGCCGCGAGCTTGCCGGCGGCGGCCGGATGTTCGGCGAAGTCGAGGGAACGATGTTTGACGGAAGCGACTACAGCGTCTCCGGCAAGGTCGGCCTGGAAATGGGCTTCTAACGGTCCCGACAAAAAACGGGTCCCGGCGCCGAGCCGGGACCCACCTTTTCCTACGGGCTGTTGCAGCATTTGCCCTTGAATATCTTCTCAGACAGTCTCCGCCTTCATCTCGTAACGCGCCTGCGCCTCGGCCACCTTGTCCTCGTTTTCCACCGCCCAGACGCCCAGCGCATGGATCGGTTCGAGCAGCGATTCGCCGAGTTCGGTCAGCTGGTAGTCGACGCGCGGCGGGATCGAGGGCGTCACGGTGCGGTTGACGATTCCGTTGCGTTCAAGATCCCGCAACACACTGGTCAACACTTTCTGGCTTATCGTGCCGATTTCGCGCTTCAGTTCGGAGAAGCGCTTGGGGCGTTCCGACAGGCGGATAAGTACCAAAACCACCCATTTCGAGCCAATTGAGGCCAATAACTCGCCCACCGGCCGGCAGACAGAGCCGATTTCATTTATGTGACTTGGTTTCTTCATGGTGACCCGGTTGCGAAAAGGTGCCGTCTTGTGCGGCGCGGTATGGGGTTTACATAAGGCCTCGGTATCAAAAAGCCACTGCGGTATCAAATCAATACCCGGTATCTTTTTCCTACCGTTACGTCATCTACGGATGCAGCACCGCGACGGAACCGGGCCCGCAAGTGCCCGTTGCCGAAATGGGAGCGCTTCGTCCGGCGGTGGCCGAACAGAGATTCACCGATGGCGCCACGTCAGGATGCGACGCCAGTAAAGCAATATTCAGGAGACAGAAAATGTCACTCAAGCTCAACGTGATCGTCACCTCCATCCGCCCCGGCCGCATCGGGCCCAAGATCGGCAAGTGGATGGCTGATTTCGCCAAGGAAAATTCCGATTTCGAGGTCGAGCTGGTCGATCTCGCCGATTTCGAACTGCCGCTGTTCGACGAGCCGAAGCATCCGATGATGCAGGACTACGCCCATGAGCACACCAAGCGCTGGAGCGAAGTGAACGCCAAGGCCGATGCCTTCGTCTTCGTCTCGCCGGAATACGACTATTTCCCGGCCGCCTCGACCGTCAACGCGATCCAGACGCTGCACAAGGAATGGAACAAGAAGCCGGCCGGCCTCGTCGGTTACGGCGGCGTTTCGGGTGGCACGCGCGCCATGCAGTCCACCAAGATCCTGATGAACACCGTGCAGCTGATGCCGCTGCCGCAGGAAGTGCCGATCCCGTTCGTCTTCAACTTCATCGGCGAAGACGGCACCTTCGCCCCGGCGCCGGAAGTGGTGCAGGGCGCGACCGGCATGCTCGCCGAGCTGAAGGTCTGGGCCGAAACGCTGAAGCCGGCCCGCGCCGAACAGGTGAAGAAGGCGGCCTGATTTCAGGGCTGGTTGATTTGGTCAGAGCGCTCCGCTCCCGAAAGGGGGCGGGGCGTTTTTGTGTTTTGGTTGGATAGATTTTTGCCAGGGTATCTCGTGCCGATCTTTAGTACCTAGCTGATTTGCTCAAACAATTACTTTTCGGCGAATCCATTTCGGCAATCCTACTTAGTGAACTTATCCGCCGATCGCCATTCGCACGTACGCTGAGTCCGATGAGCCATCGGAGCGGCAAAAGTGCAGGACCATCATCAAACCAAGCCTCTGAAATCCATAAGGCAGAAGCTAGTTGGGCTAGGGCTTGAAGCTGCGGCAATTCGGTTGGCGCTAGCGCTGAAATACAATCCTTACTGGTAGAAACAGCCGCGCGTACCTAGAGGCCATCCGGATGGCGGCCAATGGACAGATGGCGGTGCCACGCAGGTGGCGAGCTTAGGGCCAGTTATCCTGCCTGTACTTAAGGAAGGCGGGAAAATCGCGTTGCGAGTCGCCTCCCAAAGAGCGCGGCCTTATCTCATGCGGTTGCCGAAATATTGGATGTCTGAGGAGCTCTTTCCGTCCAAGGAGGAGTTTGATTTTGAAACAGGAAGAATTGGTTTCCCAAGTAATCGTCGACCTGATCTCGATTTAGTTTGGTACGAGAATTTTGCGGAAGCAAAGCGGTTTCTAGGTCCCGCAGGTGACGGAATGGAGTGGCGTCATACCGTCGAGCAAAGGACTGCGAAATATGGTCTCTTCCCGATTGAATTCGTAAACTCCACCGATAACTTGATCGCTTTGCCGGTCGAAGTCCATCGATGCGTTACCACGCGGATGCAAAGCAGATTTCTTAGGGTTGGTCCGAGGCTCAGATATGTTGTCGAGCCTGAATCTTTTTCATTTCAATACAATTTTGGGGTTGATCTAATAAAGATATGTTTGAGGGAATTTGGATATGATCCAGCGGCCTACTGAAAAAGATACTCGAAAAAACATAGATCGACTGATCGATGCGCAAATGCGCTGGGACACCGCAACGCGTCACGACGACGAGACCGCAATCGAGCGGTACGCGGAAACAGGCGTCGCGCTGATTGGAGAGTTGACGCAATCGGCCGCGGGCAAGACCGCCCTCGAAGGATTGTTGTTCGACGCTTCGCCGGGACTGCGGTTGGCCGCGGCGACCGCGGTCATCCAATGGGACCCTGATCGCGCCGTTCCGGTGCTTGCGCGTCTCATGTACGAAGATTTCATGTCGAATGCGGCGCCCTGGGCGGATGCCGGCTTCAGAATGCACGCGCGCATCGGGCTCCTGCAACACTTCGGATTGAGCGATTTCCCGGCCTTGCCGGGCCGTCTCGCCGACATGGGCATCGAAATACCGGACTGGCTGGCGCGTGAGCTGAGGCGCGAGACGGAATAGCGGGCATTTCGCGACCGTTTAGGGCAACGTCGCAGATTGCCGCTGATATATCCGGGTTGTTTCGGTCCGGATCGCGATGGAGGTCTGCGGCACAACGTTCGCTACCGCAACCGCATCGGCCGCCACACCACGATGTCCGGTCGCCGGTCCCGGTCATATTCGCTGGCCTTTACCGAACAGTCCTTCACCCCACATTCGCCGCAGCGAAAGGGCAGGGCCTCGATCTCCCGCACGGGATTGACGAACTGCACCACGTCGCTCGCCATGAAGCGCGCGACATGGCCGCAGCCCCGGCAAGTGACGGCCAGGATCATCCCGTGACGGGCGGCTTGTCTGATCGTGCGAATGGGGCCTGCCATGGCCTTGTTTATCGAACATAACGTGAACAATCGCAATGGGCCGTAGCGCCCGAAACCGGCATCGAACCGAAACCTGGCGGCTCCCGATTTTGCTGGAACCCTCCGTCGCCTTGCGCATTTACGTTGGGTAAGCTTGTATTTACGCAAGGTAATCATGGGGGTGCTTAGTGGAACTGATTGAGATCGCAGCGCTGTCCGCCGCGAAAATGAAACCGTTCGGGTTGAGCCCGGACGCGTATCTGGAATTTCCGCCCAAGATCGTCACGGCAGAAGAATTGCCGCAGGCCTATATCGAGACGCCCGTGCGCCATGTCGAGGTTCTGGCGGAGTGCGCCGGATGCTCGCGACCCGTCATCTGCATCGCGATGGTGATCGACAACACGATCCGGCTGCATGACGAGGGCGAACACCTGCCGCCGTACAAAGTGGATTGCGTCAGGTCGGCGCCGCTCAAGATGTCCGTCTTTCGCAAGCTCGTTTTCCGTGGGGTGGAAACGCGCGCGAATTAGCGCAATTCAGGTCTAAGTTGAAACAGCTGCATCGCAAAGCACGATCGAGCCAAAGGCGAGAGGCAGCGCATATCGGTTCCGTTGCAGGCTGAAATGCATTGAAGGGGACAGCCCGGTCCCATGCGGCGGCGATGGCGCGCAGTTACTCGCGCCAGAATGCCGGCGCGGCGAGCACCAGAACGGTGAAGATTTCCAGGCGGCCGAGCAGCATTGCAAAGGACAGGATCCATTTCGCCGGCTCGGAGAGCGGAGCGAAATTGCCCGCGGGGCCGATCACCTCGCCGAGGCCCGGACCGACATTGGCGAGCGCGGTCAGGATGCCCGACAGCGCGGTCAGGAAATCCGTGCCGGTCAGCGTCAGCGCGACGGTCAACAGGCTCCACATCAGGATGAAGGCGGTGAAATAGAGCAGCACGACTTCCAGCGTGTCCTCGCCGACGACGTCCTTGCCGGAATGGACGCTCTGGACGGCGTGCGGATAGATGAAGCGGTCGAGGGCGCGGCGCATGATCCCGTAGAGGGCGATCCAGCGATAGGTCTTCACGCCGCCCGCCGTCGAGCCGGAACAGCCGCCCAGAAAGGTCGCCATGAAGACCAGCGCGATGGCGAAAGGCCCCCATTGCAGGTAGTCGGCATTGGCATAGCCGGTCGTCGTCACCAGCGAGACGATGTTGAAGATCGCATGCTCGATGCCGAGGCCCAGTTCCTCGGTGTGGGTGACGTCGAGATAGATGGCGAGCACGATGCCGAGGCCGAGCGTGTAGCACAGCATGACGATGACCTGATTGTCGCGGAACATGTCGATGCGTCCGCGCAGCATCAGCACCACCAGCGCGGTGAACGGCGTCGCGCCGATCAGCATGAAGACGATCGCCACCCATTGGGTGGACAGGTTCTCGAAATAACCGAACGAGGCGTCGTGGGTGGAGTAGCCGCCGGTGGAGACTGTGGTCATGGCGTGGTTGATCGCGTCGAAACCGGTCATGCCGGTCATCGCGTAAAGCGTCGCGCAAATGAACGTCGAGGCCATGTAGATGCCGATGATCGAGACCGCGAAGGTCGTCATGCGCGAGAATGGCCGGTCGTAGCGGTCGGAGCTTTCCAGCTTGAAGACGGAGCTTCCGCCGATCTTCAGATAGGGCAGGATGAACAGGCCCAGGCCGATCACGCCGAGCCCGCCGACCCATTGCAGCATCGAGCGCCACAGCAAAAGTCCGGGCGGCAGGCCGTCGAGCCCGGTAATGACGGTGGAGCCGGTCGTCGTGATGCCCGACATCGATTCGAAGAAGGCGTCGGCCAGCGAGAGTTGCAGCGACGATTCCACGAAGGGCACCGCGCCGGCCACCGCGAAGGTCAGCCACAGAAGGTTGACCAGCAGGAAGGCGAAGCGGGTCGAATAGGTCGGACGGATGCCGCGCGTCGCCGCCGCGACGATGGTCGCCAGCGCCGCGATCACCGCGCAGGAGATCGCGAAGACGATCCAGTCGGGATTGCCGTAATAGAGATCGACCAGCGCCGGAATCAGCATCAGCGCGGCGAGCCAGGTCGCGAATACGGCGCTGACATGCATTGCCGCGCGCAGATTTCTGCCTTTCATGGCGTCTCCCGCCGTCTTGCCCGTCACGGACGCACTGGCCAAACCGGCAGCGGGCCTATAGACCGGCTGTCGATCGAGCGCCACCTGAATATCGCAGGACGTGCAAGTTGGAATAGCCCCCATGAGCGAGTTTACTGCCGCCGTCGCCGAGGCCGCACGGGCCATGCGCGACCTCTTTCCCGAAACGCCGCTGCAGGAAAATGTCTTCCTGTCGCAGAAATATGGCTGCCGGGTGTTCCTCAAGCGCGAGGACCTGTCGCCGGTTCGGTCCTACAAGATCCGCGGCGCATTCAACTTCATCCGCAAGCGTCTCGCCGAAGGGGCGGAGGGGCCGTTCGTCTGCGCGTCGGCCGGCAATCACGCGCAGGGGCTGGCCTTCGTCTGCCGCCACTTCGGCAAGCAGGGCGTGATCTTCATGCCGGTCACCACGCCGCAGCAGAAGATCGCCAAGACGCGGGCCTTCGGCGGCGACAATATCGAGATCAGGCTCATCGGCGACTATTTCGACGACTGCAACCGCGCGGCGCTGGACTATGCGCAGGCCGAGGGCGCGGTGATGGTGCCGCCTTTCGACGATGACGACATCATCGAGGGACAGGCCTCGGTCGCTCTCGAGGCGCTGGAGCAGGCGCCGGAAGGCGTTGTCTTCGACCGCGTGATGGCCGCGGTCGGCGGCGGCGGACTGTCGAGCGGGCTGACGCGCTATTTCGACGATATGGGCGAAAAGGCGGAATTCACGCTGGTCGAGCCGGCCGGCGCACCGAGCCTGCGCAAGAGCCTGGAAAAGGGCGAGCGCGTGAAGCTGCAGGGCTTCGACAATTTCGTCGATGGCGCGGCGGTGGGGCAGGTCGGCGCGCGACCCTTCGAGGTCCTCAAGCGTTACCGTGCGAACCAGGTGACGCTGGTTCCCGAGGACCGGCTTTGTACGACCATCATCGAGATGCTGAATGTCGAGGGCGTCGTGCTGGAACCGGCCGGCGCGCTGACCGTCGATGCGCTCAAGGATATTCCGGAACGCGAGCGGGCCGGCAAGACGATCCTGTGCATCGCGTCGGGCGGCAATTTCGATTTCGAGCGGCTCGCCGAGGTCAAGGAGCGGGCGCTGCGCGCCGAGGGGCTGAAGAAATATTTCGTCGTGCGCATGCCGCAGCGACCCGGCGCGCTGAAGGATTTTCTTGACCTGCTTGGCCCGGACGACGACATCACCCGGTTCGAGTATCTGAAGAAATCCGCGCGCAATTTCGGCTCGGTGCTGATCGGCATCGAGACGCGCAATCCCGCCAATTTCGCGGGGCTGATGGCGCGCATGACCGATTCCGGCATGACCTGGCAGGATATTGGCGAGAGCGACCTGATGGGCGGATTGCTGGTCTGACGGTCAGGCCGCGTCGTCGGCTGTTTCCGCCGCATCCGCGGCTTCGGCTTCATCGAGTGACGGAATGAGCTGCGCCCGTCGTCGCCCGCCGGAATTGACCGACATGTGGCGTTGAGGCGGTATCTTGCCGGAGCGCGACAGCAGGATGGCGACCGGGCGCGTGCCCTCGAATTCGGAGAAGATGATGACGAGGATGGCCGTGACCGGGACCGCGAGCAGCGCGCCGGAGATGCCCCAGACCGAACCCCAGGCCGTGACGGAAATCAGGATGACGAAGGGGCTGAGATTGAGCGAGCGGCCCATCAGGGTCGGCTCCAGGAAACTGCCGACGAAGATCTGGCAGACGGTCAGGCCGAGGAAACAGGTCGCGATCATCGACCAGTCGCCTTCGAACTGAACGATGGCGATCGCCGTCGGGGCCAGCACGCCGGCCATGGAGCCGATATAGGGGATATAGTTCAGGAGCGCGATCAGCACGCCCCAGAAGGCCGCGAAGTCCAGCCCGATCAGGATCATCACGAGATAGGAGATCAGGCCGAGTACGAGGTTCACGAATGTCTTGGCGGCGAGATAGTCGCCGATGCGGTCGTTTATCGTGTCGACGATCTGGCCGATCAGGGCGCTGTCGTCGGGATCGGAGGCCAGGCGCGAGAGTTTGCGCGCAAAGATGCGGCGCTCGGCCAGCGCGAAGCCGGTATAGACCGTGATGACGAAGACCGATCCGAGTAGCACGGAGATGGAGGTCACCGTCGAGCCGATCAGCGATTGCAGGCGGATTTCGCCGAAGACGTCGCGACGGATCGTGGCCCATGTCGGCTCGGTCTCGAAGCCGAACTGCACCGCAAGCCCCTGGATGATGCGCAGCAGTGACGCCTGGTATTGCGGCACCAGCGCGATGACCTGGTTGATGTTCTGGATGATCAGAAGGACGAAGCCGGTAATGATGAAGCCGATCGCCACGAGCGAGATGATGAACCGGACAGGGCCGGGCATCAATTTGCCGATGACCGGGAGAAATTCCATCCGGCGTGCGAGCGCGACGACGATATAGGTCAGTATCACGCTGGCGATGACGGGAACGAAAACGTTCTGGCCAATATACAGGATCCAGCCGATCATGATCGCCAGCGCCATGCCGTAGACGAGGTTCCGGAAGCGATCGTGGGCCTGCATAGTGCTCCGCTTTTCGATTAGCCGATTGCCATTGTGGTGATTGCGGCGAACTTTTCAACCGCATTGCACGCGATCATGTTGCGGTGCACCGCGCTTCAAAGCGACCGCGCGAACTCCACGATCGCCGTGGCGACGGTCTCATTGTTGGATGGCGAGAGAATATCGCCGGCGACCACATGATTGTAGGGGTCGTCGGTCGCTTCCAGTTCCAGGACCGTCACGGGGCCGCCCCAGCGATCGGCGATTTCGGCGGTTACCGTCTCGTCGACCACGCCGTCATCCGGATGGTAGACGAAGAGCGCCGGGATCGTGAATTGCTCGAAGGGCAGGGCGCCGGCGCGGTTGACCATCGCTGCCATCGGCATCAGCGCGCTCGTTGGATAGCGCGTCGTCCAGTTTCGGCCATGCTCTTCGTTTTGGGCGTCGAAGCCGCGCTCCGCGCCGATAACGATGCGGGCGATCGTGTCGCCGAAGGGCCATGTGAGCAGTCCGGAGCCGGCGGCGCGGATCTTGAAATTGGGCGAGACCAGCACGAATCCGGCGATGCGGTTTTTGAATTCCGGCAGGTTCGCCGCCAGGACGGCGAGCGACGCGCCTGTCGATGTGGCGACGATGACGACCTTTTCGCCGATCCTCTCGCCGATGGCGACGGCCTCGGCCATATCCTGGATCCAGTCATTGACGGAGGGCTCGGCCATCGCGTCGCCGTCGCGACCGTGGCCGGCGAGGCGGGCGTAATAGAGGTTCGCGCCGAGTTCCGCTGCGGCCATGTCCGGGACAGGCCGCAACTCGCCCTTCGCGGCGGAGAAGCCATGCAGATAGACGATCGATACGGGCGTCTTGGCACGCGATTCAGGATAGGCCCAGATGATTTCCTTTGTCGCATTTTCCCGCAGGTCGGGGACATTGCCTTCCTGTTCGGCAAGCCATGTATCTACGTCGCTTCCGATCGTCGCCGGATCGAAACGAACGGAAAGGTCGACCGGCGTGCGTGGCCCGAAAACCCATGCCATCGCTAACGCGACGAGGATGAGAAGGAGGATGATGAGCACGGTTCTGATCCGCGAGCGGCCCTTCCGGGGTTTGTCTTCGGCCATGTGTTTCCGCCCATGATACGGGCGCGTTCGAACTTGCCCGTCGATTTTTGACGTATTCGTAAAGGTCAACCGAGGCGTTGGCAATTGGCGAAAAGAACGGGCCGCCGGTTGAAACCGGCGGCCCGAAGACCGTTCGAACCGTGATGGGGGGCGGACGTCAGAGCGTGATGCGGAATTTCGCGAAGCCGCCTTCGCCATCGCCGGCGGGCTCGATTTTCACGCCCTTCACGTCTCCGGCATATTGCGCGCCTTTCGGCCCGGTTTCGAAAATCACCGTGGCGCCTTCGACCGGGGCAAAGGTCCAGTTGGCGTCCGCCGATGGATTGATGGTGCCCTGATCGACGATGTAGCGGACGATGACGTCGCGGTTGGTGTCCGGTGCGGACAGGATGACCACGTCATTGTTGATGCCCGGGAAATTGCCGCCACCACCGGCGCGGTAGTTGTTGGTCGCAACGACGAATTTCTGCGCCGGATCGATCGGCTTGCCGTCGAACATCAGGTCGACGATACGGCTGGATTCGGCATTGGCGATCTCGCCCTTGGAGGTGTATTTCGCCGGTTTCGACAGGTCGATCTTGTAGGTGACGCCGTCGATCACGTCGAAATTGTAGGACGGGAAGTCCGGGTTCATCAGCGGCTGGTCGGCCTTGCCCGGCTCGACCTGATTGAAGATGCCGGCCGACATTTCCAGCCATTCCTTCACAGTGGCGCCGTCGATGGCGACTGCACGCACGGTGTTCGGATAGAGGTAGAGGTCGGCGACATTCTTGATGGCAACGGAACCGGCCGGGACGTCTGTGTAGTATTCCGGTCCGCCGCGTCCGCCGGCCTTGAAGGGCGCAGCTGCTGAGAGCACCGGCAGATCGCCATATTCGCCGTCCTTGAGCAGGTCCGAAACGTACCAGATCTGCGCCTGACTGACGATCTGGACCGACGGGTCATCGGCAACGAGCGCGAAATAGGAATAGAGCGGCGCGGAGGTCTCGCCGACCGGTGTGCGTACGTAGGCGAGCGTGCTTTCATGCTCGTCGATGACCGCTTCCTCGACCGCCGGCAGGTTTTGGACCAGCGCGGTGACGGACCGATCCTCGTTGCGTTTGGAGATCGGCCGCGTCTCGACGGTGGAGTCGATCACCTTCCAAGAGTTGCCGTCGCGCTCGATCATCAGGTCGATCAGGCCCATATGGGAGCCCCAGAAGCCGCCTTGCACGGCGGGCTTGCCCATCAGCGTGCCCTTGACGTTGTCAACGCCCTTTATGCCGTCGAAATCGCCCGGGAAGACGCGGTGCTGGTGACCGGTGAACACGGCGTCGATACCATCGACACCCGCAAGAAAGAGCGAGGCGTTTTCCATCATCTCGGTCTGAACGCCGTCGATGCCGGAGTGGGAGAGGGCGATCACGATATCGGCGCCGTCCTCCTTCATTTGCGGAACCCATGCTTTCGCCGTCTCGACGATATCGCGGGTCATGACATTGCCGACGAGATGGCGCGAATCCCACGTCATGATCTGCGGCGGGACGAAACCTATGAAGCCGACGCGCACAGTCTGCTCCTCGCCGGCGCCGTCGGTCACGGTCTTGTCGAGGATGACATAGGGTTTCAGGTAGAGCTTGTCGTCGCGCGGATTGGCGGCGAGTTCGGTTCCGTTGACCAGATTGGCGCAGACGATCGGGTAGTTGGCGCCGGAATTGACCTTGTCCATGAAGGACAGGCCGTAATTGAATTCGTGGTTGCCGAGCGTGCCGCAATCATAGCCGAGAACGTTCATCGCCTCGATGACCGGGTGGACCACGTCGCCATCCATGCCGCGTTCGTAGGCGATCCAGTCGCCCATCGGGTTGCCCTGCAGATAGTCGCCATTGTCGATGAGCATCGTGTTGGTCGCTTCCTTGCGGAAACCGTCGATGATCGAGGCAGTGCGGGCGAGGCCCATCGTGTCGTTGGGGCGATCGGCATAGTAGTCGTAGGGCAGGACCGCGACGTGGATATCCGTCGTTTCCATGATGCGCAGATGCGCCTGGTTGGCCTGGGCACGCGCCGCAAACGGATGGAGGGCGATCAGCGCGCCGGTTGCCGCCGTTCCGGCGAGCAGCGACCTTCGCGTAATCGGATGCAGTGCAGACATGGGATTAATATGGGACATCATCGTTCTCCACCTGTAGGAACAAACCGCGGGCACCCAACCCGTATTTGATTGCAGTCTCATTGCAGATCGGTGTCAAGCGCGTGACATGGGCGACAATTGACAGGTCGGACGGGGCGACCCATGGTTAAGTCATCAGGAGGTACGAAATGGCGGGATTTCTGAAACGGTTGTTCGGCGCGCCGGCCAATGAGAACTCGCCGCCATCCGGCGATCCGGACGAGGTCTACAAGGACGTCGAACTCTTCGCGCAGCCGGTCAAGGAAGGCGGCCAGTGGCGTGTTGCAGGCGCTCTGCGCAAGCAGGTCGGCGAGCAGAAGGTCGAACGGAAGTTCGTGCGGGCCGACCTGTTGCCCGACGAGGATTCAGCGAAGACCGCCGCGCTCGGCAAGGCGAAGCTGATCGTCGACCAGAACGGCGACAGCCTTTGGAGTGGCGAAGACCGAATGGTCTAGGCCCACAGGGCACTCCGCCGACTTGACGGGGTGCGGGCGGAGCCGTAGTCAGATTTTCACATTGAAAACCATCCGGATACAGTAAGCCATGCCGGTAAACCGATATCTCGCGGCCCCGGCGCTGACGATCGTTCCTCCCGAGCGCGCGCTCGCAGGGGCGGTGACGCCGCCCGGTTCGAAATCGATCACGAACCGCGCCTTGTTGCTTGCTGCCCTCGCCAAGGGGCAGAGCCGGATCACCGGTGCGCTGAAAAGCGACGACACGATTTTGATGGCGAAGGCACTGCGCGCCATGGGCGTTTCGGTCGAGGAGCCGGACGCGACGAGTTTCGTGATCGACAGCAAGGCCAGCCTGAGCGCGCCGGACGCGCCGCTGTTCCTCGGCAATGCCGGGACGGCCACGCGGTTCCTGACGGCCGCGGCCGCCGCCGTCGAGGGAACCGTTGTCGTCGATGGCGACAAGCATATGCGCAAGCGTCCGATCGGTCCGCTTGTCGTGGCGCTGCGGTCCATGGGCATCGATGCGGAATCCATCGGGGGATACCCGCCGGTAACGGTGCGTGGCCATGGCGGTTTTGCCGGTGGACGCGTTGAAATCGATGGCGGGCTTTCGAGCCAGTACGTGTCGGCGGTGCTGATGGTCGCCCCGTTGGCGGAAGGTCCGGTCGAGATCGCGCTGACCGGACCGCAGATCGGGGCGCGGGGTTATGTCGACCTGACGCTCGCGACGATGCGGGCATTCGGCGCTTCGGTCACGCAGCGCGGCGCCGCCGAGTGGCTGGTCGAACCAGGCGCCTACCGGCCGATCGACTACCGCATCGAGCCGGACGCCTCTGCAGCCACCTATTTGTGGGCGATCGAAGTTCTCACCGATGGCGAGATCGATCTCGGTGTCGCCGCCGGAGATTTCACCCAGCCCGACGCCCATGCGCGCGAGATCATCGCCCGGTTTCCGAAAATGCCTGCCGTGATCGAAGGATCGCAGATGCAGGACGCCGTGCCGACGCTGGCCGTGTTGGCCGCTTTCAACGATGGTCCCGTCCGGTTCACTGGTATCGCAAATCTCCGGGTCAAGGAATGCGACCGGATCGCGGCGCTTCGCCAGGGGCTCAACCGGATCCGCCCGGGGTTGGCGTCGGAAGAGGAAGACGATCTGATCGTCTACGGCAATCCGAAGCTCGCCGGGATGACCGTTGATGCGCGGATCGACAGCCATGCCGATCACCGGATCGCCATGAGCTTCGCGCTGGCAGGGCTGAAAACGAGCGGCATAACCATTCTCGATCCCGGCTGTGTGGCCAAGACCTTTCCGGCTTATTGGGATACGCTGGAAGCGCTCGGTGTGGAGATGCGGGAAGTTGATCTAAACAATGGCCGGGTCGATGCCGACATTCGGCCGGTCGATGATCTCCCTCAGGGCGAATGACGAGTTGATCTTGACCACATGCGGCAGGGCGGACAGCCAGTCGCGGTGGATGCGCTCGTAGTCGGCGAGATCCTTTGCCGCGACGCGCAGGACATAGTCGTATTCGCCACTCATCAGGTAGCAGACGAGGACGTTCGGGCAGCGCTTGATTGCCTCCTCGAACTCGCGCAGCGTCTTCTGGAACTGACCGGACAGCGATATATGCACGATCACGGTCAGGCTGTAGCCGAGCGCGCGGTTGGAAACGCGGGCATGATAGCCGCGGATCGTTCCGGATTTTTCCAGATTGTCGAGCCGGCGCGAGCATGCGGAAGGCGACAGGCCGACCCTCTCGGCAAGCGCGGCGTTGGACATGCGTCCATCGGCCTGCAGGGCCGACAAGATCGCGAGATCAATCGAATCGTGTTCCATGTGTGCAATGTTTCATCGTTTTTTGGGTCTTGTGCGCAAGAATACACGAAAATCAGGCCTGGGACACCTGCAGATTGCAAGGACATTCGAGACCTTTTCGGTAATTCTTTTCCCTGAGGAATTCTCGAACCATCAGGGAGATTGCAATGCGCGTGGGATGCCCGAAAGAAATCAAAAACCATGAGTACCGCGTCGGCCTCACTCCGGGGTCGGCGCGCGAATACGTCGCCAACGGCCACGACGTTATCGTCGAAAGCGGTGCGGGCCTTGGTATCGACGCGGATGATGCGTCCTATGTTGCCGCCGGAGCCAAGGTCGTAAAGACCGCCAAGGAAGTCTTCGACCAGTCCGACATGATCGTGAAGGTCAAGGAACCGCAGCCCTCGGAATGGGCGATGCTCCGCGAAGACCAGATTCTCTATACATATCTCCATCTCGCACCCGATCCCGAGCAGACCAAGGGCCTCCTCGCGAGCGGCTGCACCGCGATCGCCTACGAGACCGTCACAGACAAGCGCGGCGGTCTGCCGCTGCTTGCGCCGATGTCGGAAGTGGCGGGCCGGTTGGCGATCCAGGCGTCGGCCACCGCGCTCCAGAAGGCGCATGGCGGTCACGGTATCCTGCTCGGCGGCGTGCCGGGCGTGCTGCCGGCCAAGGTTGTCGTGATCGGCGGTGGAGTCGTCGGGCTGAACTCTGCCAAGATGGCAGTCGGCCTCGGCGCGGATGTCACGATCATCGACCGTTCCATCCCGCGGCTGCGCGAACTCGACAACATTTTCAACGGCCGCGTCCACACCCGATACTCGACGGTCGAAGCGATGGAGGAAGAAGTCTTTTCCGCCGACGCGGTGATCGGTGCGGTGCTGATCCCCGGCGCGGCAGCACCGAAACTGGTCAGCCGCGAAATGCTCGGCGGCATGAAGCAGGGTGCTGTGCTCTGCGATGTCGCGATCGACCAGGGCGGCTGCTTCGAGACCTCCAGGGCGACCACGCATTCCGATCCGACCTACGAGATCGACGGGGTCATCCACTATTGCGTCGCCAACATGCCGGGCGCGGTGCCGGTGACCTCGGCGAAGGCGCTCAACAATGCGACGCTCCAATACGGTCTCATGTTGGCGAACAAGGGGCTGAAGGCGCTGATCGACGAACCGCATCTGCGCAATGGCCTGAACGTGCATCGCGGCCGTATCACAAACAAGGCGGTCGCCGACGCTCTGGGCTACGAGATGGCGCCCCCGCAGGAAGCGCTAAAGGTCGCCTGACAAACCGGAAGCGCTATACGGCCGGTCGTTACTTTAACGACCGGCCGTATTCTTTTCAGGCAACCCATTGCCTGGCAGCACTCCCGCAATCTCAGCCGCGCTCTATGCGCGCCTGATAGCAATTGTTCGTCGCCGAGCGGACATGGACATAGGCTATCGCGGGATCCTGAAAAAGATCGTGCGCATAGGCCTCGATGTCCGGCTGCGGCACGACCTTTCCCGAACCGTATACGATCCGGTCGTCGCTGCCATAGCCGCGGAGCAGATAGCGCGGCGACTGGTGCAGGATCTCGGGGACTTGCTGTCCGGGTTCCATGGCCTCGCATTCGCGGGCATGGAGGAAGATCGGCCCCGTTTCCGCGAAAGGCTGATGGCTCGCGAAGGGGCGCCAGGCGAGAATGAGATAGTCCTCGCCGGCTTCGATATTTTTCATGCAATGCCGGCAGGGCATGCCGTCACCATCGGAAATGGCTCTGTCCGGTAGTTGACCGTAGGCGTCCGGCCCGCCGCGCTGAATGGCGCGCGTGGCATCGGTGTCGATTGCAAAAAAGGTGAGGCGGTCCATCCTGGGCTCCATCGTTCGTGTCGATGGGCGGATGGAATATCGGGCGGCGGTTGTCCGCCACCCGATTCATGCGGGATCGTTGCGGCGCGATCAGCGGGCCACGAAGTCGGTGACGCGGCGCAGGGTGACGCGGCGATTGCGCCATTCCGCGTTGGGCGTGGGCACGAGCAGATAGTCTTCGCCGTAGCCGGCGGGCTCCAGCGCCCGGCGCGCGATGCCGAAACGGCGGTTGAGCAGTCTGGCGACTTCATAAGCGCGCGCCTGGGACAATGCATAGTTGCTTGAACGCGAGCCGACCGCATCCGTGTGGCCCTCGATCATGAAGACCTCATTCGGGTTGCGGCGCATGATGCGGCGCATCGCGATGGCGATCTGTTCGACCTTCCAGCGTTCCCCGGTGGGGATATGCGACGAACCGAAGGCGAAGTTGATCGACTGGATGTCGATCGACGGCGCCATGTTGCGCAGACGCGGATTGCGCTTGATCTGGTCGATGGTAACCCGCGCCGAGCGTTCAATCTTGTGGCGCGGCTGGCGATCCAGCATGCGCTCGATCGTGGCGGCTGCGGGCGACGAGGCTTCCGCCGCGAAGGCGGGGACGGTTGGGACGAGAGCTGCCGCGCCGGCGGCGGCGAGCGATTTGATGAAGTTACGGCGGTTCATGGCACACTCCCTGGTGCAGGTTGATGTGCCTCCGGTGTAGCGATCGGTGCCTGAACCGCTTCTGAACGGGCCGTTCAGCCTTGCACGATGCCCTGTTCGGCCAGGCGGTGAAGATCCGTCTTGGACAGCGGCCGCAGCGTGCTGTCCTCGCGCCTTACTGGCTGAAAGCCAAGCTTCTGGTAGAGGGGCAGGGCTGCCGGATGATCCAATGTGCAGGTGTTGACGGTGATCCGCTCCGGCTCGCTGGCCCAGCAGGCCTCGATGGCGCGAGACAGGAGCCAGCGTCCAAGGCCGCGACCCGCTGCATGCGGCATCATGCCGAAATAGGCGAGGTCGATCGAAGCCGGGTCGGCGCGGTTGATCTCGTAGAAGCCGGCGGGCGCGCCATCGAGATAAAGGACATAGATTTCCGTCGTGTCGGCGTGGATGACCGAGGCCAGCGTCTCGTCGTCCATGCGCAGCCTGTATTCCCATTTCCAGGGGTATCCGACCTGGAACTGAAGGAAACGGTAGAAGGCGAGTTGCGGCTTTTCGGCGTGCAGAATGGCCGCATTGACGCCGAGCGGAAGCGGATAACGCTTCACCGGCGGCACGGTCATTTCCAGAAAAGTGATCGTGGTATCAAGCGTTTGGGGTTCGGCGCTCATAATCCGATTCAACCCTTTGCCGGTCCGGTCTCGACCGGGGTGTCGTCTTGTGATCCCCATTCCGACCATGAGCCGTCATAAAGCTTGTGATCGTCGCTGCCGAGCGATTCCAGCGCGAGCGAGATCACGGCCGCCGTGACGCCCGATCCGCAGGTGGTGACAACCGGTCGCGACGGATCGATGCCGCTATCGGTGAAGGTCTGGCGGAGCCCGTCAATATCTTTCAGGTAGCCGTTTTCCGAGAGCGACAGCGCCGGGACGCTGCGCGCGCCGGGCATATGGCCGGAGCGCATGCCCGCACGCGGCTCTGGCTCCTCACCGGTGAAGCGGCCCGCGGGACGTGCATCCGCGATCTGCGACGACCGTTCCGAGACGATTTGCCGGAGGTCTTCGAGCGACGCGATTTTCGACGCGTCGAATTTCGGCAGGAATGCGTTCGACGCGATCTTGGTCGGTGTCGAAGTGACGATGTGGCCGTCCTTTTTCCAGTTGTCGAATCCGCCGTCGAGCAGGAAGACCTTCTCCGCGCCCATGATCCGGAACAGCCACCAGACGCGCGGCGCGGTGAACATGCCGAGCCCATCATAGACGACAATGGTGTCGTCGCGCGAAATGCCCATGGCGCTGGCGTGGCGTTCGAAAACGGATGGCGAGGGGATGGTGTGCGGCAAATCGCTGTCCGGATCGACCACCGCGTCCTGGTCGAAGAAGACCGCGCCAGGAATGTGGGCCGCGTCATATTCGGCGCGCGCGTCGCGGTTTTGCGCGGGCAGGTACCAGGAACCGTCGACGATCGACAGGCCGGGATCCTTGAGGTGCTTGACGAGCCACTGGGGCGAAACGACGAAGGGACTTTTCTCGCTCACGGTCGGTTCTCTCACTTTCGAGGGCGTTTTGCGGGCTCAGCTATACAGGACGACGGCGAGTCGTCGCTAGGGTCAATGACCGCACGACGTGTCGAGACAAGCGGGAACGGCGGCAGGACCATCATTGGCGGTCATTGCATCGTCCGCCGTGCTGGAGCCTGCGCTTGCGAATAGGGGGCCGGATGGAAATTGCGTGGGGAGGCGGCTACCATAGGAGGCGAGGATCGGGGGGCCCGGAATGAACAGTCGAATGCTCGCTATCGGCATCATGGCGGCATTGCTGTCCACGATGCCTGCCAGGGCCCAGGAAAAGGTCTTTGTCATCCGGCATGCGGACAAGGAAACCGGGAAACCCGATCCGGCACTGACCGATGCGGGGCGGGAACGGGCGTCGAATTGGGCCGGACTTCTGATCAACGCGGGAATCGACGTCGTGATCAACACTGACGCCAGGCGTTCCCGGGAAACCGGAGAGATCATTGCGCGGTCGCTTGATGCCGACCGCGACGAAGTCCCGGTTGCCGATCTGGCCGCCCTGATGGATCTGATGACTTTCGACTATTCCGAACAGACAGTTCTCGTCGTGGCGCACACGGAGACTATCCCCGGCATCCTCGGGAACATGGGCGTATCCGAGACGATTGAGTTAGCCGAAGACGACTACGCCAACCTGTTCCTTGTGGCGAAACCCGGCGGAAACGATGTCACCTTCGTGCATCTTCGCATGCCATGAAGACCGGTCTTATGCCTGTTCACTGAGCCGGAGCAGGCCCGAAACGGATGCGGAAACGTCGATTTTCGCGGCCCTTCTTCTCGATCTTGCCGATGTGGATTTCACCGACTTCCCCGGTTTCGGTGACATGGGTGCCGCCGCAGGGCTGGCTATCGACGGAGGCGTCCTTGCCGATGCAGACGAGGCGGATCGAGCCTGATCCCGTCGGCGGACGGACATTCTTGGATTTCACCAGTCCGGGATTGGCCGCAAGATCCGCGTCGCTGATTGTTTCGGTATAGATCGGGTGGTTTCCCTCGACCAATTGCATGAGTCCCGCGCTGATCGACGCCTTGTCGCCATCGAGTTCCGGGATATCGAAATCGACGCGACTTTCCTCCTCGCCGACGGAAGCGCCGGTGATCGGGTAGGGGCAAACGACCGTGAGCAGGTGGCAGGCTGTGTGCATGCGCATCAGCTTGTAACGGCGATCCCAGTCTATATGCAGGGTCAATGCCTCGCCGATTTCGGGAACCGGCTGGTCCGGGGCGGGCACGTGGATGATCTCGTCCTTCGTCTCGCCGCAGACGGTCGCGGCAATTTCAATACGCGAGCCGTCGGCGCGTTCCAGAAACCCGGTGTCTCCCGGTTGGCCGCCGGAGGTGGCGTAGAAACAGGTCTGGTCGAGAATGATCCCGCCGCGGTCGTTGATGGCGACGACCTTGCCTTCGGCGACCGAGAGATAGGCGTCGTCGCGAAAGAGCGCCTTGACGGTATGGGGCATCAGTCCACGTCCTCGAAAGGTATCTCGATCTCCGACTTCTGCTCCATCCATGCGGGCACAGGCAAGTCCTTGCCGCGCAGGAATTCCGGGTTGAAGAGCTTGGACTGATAGCGGCTGCCATAGTCGCACAGAATGGTCACGATGGTGTGGCCGGGGCCCATCTCCTTCGCCATGCGGATCGCGCCGGCGACATTGATGCCGGTGGAGCCGCCCATCACGAGGCCTTCTTCCTCGGCGAGCGCGAAAACGACGTTCAGCGCCTCCTCGTCGGGGATCTGGTAGCAAAGATCGGGGGTGAAGCCTTCGAGGTTCGCGGTGACGCGGCCCTGGCCGATGCCTTCGGTGATCGAGGATCCCTCCGACTTGAACTCGCCGGTCGTGTAATAGGAATAAAGCGCGGCGCCCATCGGGTCGGCGAGGCCGATCTTGATCTCCGGGCGTTTTTCGCGAAGGCCTTCGGCGACACCGGCGAGCGTACCGCCGGACCCCACGGCGCAAATGAAGCCGTCGACCATGCCGCCGGTATCGCGCCAGATCTCGGGCGCGGTGGTTGCCACGTGAGCCTGCCGGTTGACGACATTGTCGAACTGGTTCGCCCAGATGGCGCCGTTCGGTTCGCTTTGCGCCATCTGTTCGGCCAGTCTGCCGGAGACGCGGACATAGTTGTTTGGATTGCGATACGGCGCGGCCGGCACTTCCACGAGTTCGGCGCCGAAGAGGCGCAGCGCGTCCTTCTTTTCCTGCGACTGGGTTTCCGGGATAACGATGACCGACCGGTAGCCAAGCGCGCGGGCAACCATCGAAAGACCGATGCCGGTGTTGCCGGCAGTGCCTTCCACGATGACGCCGCCGGGCTTCAGGAGACCTTTTTCCTCGGCGTCGCGAATGATGAACAGCGCCGCCCGATCCTTGACCGACTGGCCGGGATTGAGAAACTCGGCCTTGCCTAGAATTGTGCATCCGGTTTCGTTCGATGCACGCTGAAGCTTGATGAGCGGCGTATTGCCGATGGCGTCGAGCACCGAGTTGTACATGGCTGGTCCCTTTTTTCGTTTTCGGGACAGTATGTTCTCGAAATCGGAGCTTCAAGACACAAGTCGTGCCGAGCGGGACGTACTGCCGAAATGCGTTTCCAGAAAAAACCTTCCGCGTGGCATAATCGGGGGTGATCCGGATTGCGGCATGTTGCGTAACAATGGCATTCAGACACACAGGTGACTTCCGAACCGCAGAAAACCGGGATGATCGAAAACAAGATTGAAAGCATGGATGTCTTGCTGGCGCGCTTCGTCGCCGGAACGCTACCGAAACCGGTTGCGGTCCTGGTGGCTGCGCATCTTGAACTTTCCCCTGACAGCCGGATGCTGGTGCGTGCGCTCGAAGCGAGCGCAGGGGACCTTCTGGAAGCCGAAGAGCCGCTGCCGCTGACGGCACACAAGGCGATGCTCGATGCCGTCCTGGCGTCGTCCAGCGTCGGGGCGGGGCCGGATGAGGTTGAAAAACAGCCTTGCGCGGTGATGCCGCGCGTTCTCCGGGATTTCGTCGGATACACGGCCGACACGATACCCTGGAAGACGAAGATGCCCGGATATCGCGAATATGATATCGGCGACGTCGATGGATGCCATGTCTCGATGATGTGGATCAAGCCGGGCCGCAAGATGCCGGCGCACACCCATGACGGAATGGAGCTGACGCTGGTACTCGACGGCGCATTCAGCGACACGAAGGGACGGTTCGGTCGTGGTGACATCTCCATTGCCGACGACGGCGTCGATCACAGGCCGATGGCCGAAAACGACCGCGCGTGCATCGCTTTCGCCGTCACCGACGCGCCCTTGCGGATGACCGGGCCGTTGCACCAGCGCATCGCGGATATTCTCGGCGCGACCTGAATTTGCCCGTCGCTGAAACCGATCTGGGTTTCCAAGCGTAGTACTCGCAGAAGCACTTCTCGAGAGAAGGAACCATGTCACTTTTTCGCACGACCGCCGGTGACGGCGTTGCCTGGATTACCGGCGCCAGCACCGGGATCGGACGCGAACTCGCGCTTCGGTTGGCGGCCCTCGGCCATGTCGTGGTTGCGACGGCGCGCAATGCTGACGATCTGGATGACCTGGCACGCGAGAGCGAGGGAATGCGAGGCACTATCCGTGCCTTTCCCGGCGACGTGACAGACCGGGCCGCGATGGCGTCGATGGTCAAGACGATCAGCGAATCAGCCGGGCCGATCCGGCTGGCGGTGTTCAATGCGGGTGTCTATATCCCGACGCCGGGCGAGGCGCTTTCGCTCGACGACTTCGACACGATGATCGGCGTCAATCTGCTTGGTGTCCTCAATGGCCTTGTGCCGGTTGTGGAGACAATGAAGGCGGCCGGGTGCGGTCAGGTGGTTCTGGTCGGTTCCGTGAGCGGTTATTCCGGCTTGCCGTCCGCATCGGCCTATGGCGCGACCAAGGCGGCGTTGAACAACATGGCGGAATCGCTCTCCTTCGACTTCGAGAAGATGAATATCCGCATCCAGGTGGCCAATCCGGGTTTCGTCGATACGCCCGCGACGCGCGAAAACGATTTCGAGATGCCGGCCCTGATGCCCGTGGACAAAGCGGCTCAGGCCTTGGTCGAAGGCATCGCCGAGGGCGGTTTCGAGATAACCTTTCCGCGGCGCTTCACCTATGTGCTGAAGCTGCTGCGGATGCTGCCGCACCCGCTCTATTTCGCCATCATGCGGCGAGCGACCGGTTGGGGGACGCGCGAACTGGATTTCCGCGACACGACGCCATCAACCTACTCCCAGGGGTGAAGGTCAGGCGCGCTCGTAGACGAGTTGACGCACGTCGATGAATTCTTCCTGGAATCCTGCCTCGCAGTAATGGAGGTAGAACTCCCACATGCGCTTGAAGCGGTCGTCAAAGCCCATCGGGCGGATGTCGTCCCATGCCTCGCGGAACCGTTCGCGCCAGATGGCCAGCGTTCGCGCGTAGTCCTTTGCGAACATGCGGTCCCCGACCTTGGAAAGGTCGTGCCGTTCAGCGAGTTCATCGAGGATGGGCGGTGTCGGCAGCATGCCGCCGGGGAAAATGTAGCGTTGAATGAAGTCGGGATTGGCCCTGTACTCCGGATAGGCACGTTCGTTGATCGTGATGATCTGCAGTCCGGCGCGGCCTCCGGGTCTGAGAACGTCGCGCAGTTTTGAGAAATAGACGGGCCAGTATTGCTCCCCGACCGCCTCGAACATCTCGATCGAGACCACCTGGTCATAGACCGACTGTTCGTCGCGGTAATCCTGAAACTTCAGCGTGACGCGATCGTCCAGCCCGGCACGGCTGATACGCTCGCGGGCGAATTCGAGCTGTTCGCGGCTGATCGTCAGGCCCGTGACACGACAGCCGATCTCGCGGGCGGCGAATTCCGCAAAACCGCCCCAGCCGCATCCGATCTCGAGCACGTGGTCGCCAGGACCGATGCCGGCGGCACTTGCGAGCGCGCGATATTTCGCGGCTTGAGCGGATTCGAGGTCGTTGGCGCCGTCGGCGAACAATGCCGAAGAATAGGTCATGCTCGGGTCGAGCCAGCGTTTGTAGAATGAATTCCCGAGATCGTAATGAGCCGAGATGTTGCGCTTCGCGCGGAGCCGTGTGTTGCGGTTCAGCCAGTGGCGGAACGCGTTGAAAGCCCGGAACAGGTGGTTGGCCTTGACGATCTGGTATCCGAGCGTCTCGTTCACAACGAACAGTTCGAGGAAGGCTGTGACGTCTGGGCTGTCCCAGTCGCCGTCCATATAGCTTTCGCCGACGCCGATGGTTGCCTCGGAAATCGCGCGCCGCGGCAAGTTCCAGTTGTGCAACACCAATACGGCGTCCGGGCCGGGATTGTTGCCGCCGACCTTGATCACACGCTTGTCAGGCAGGTGGATCGTCAGCGATCCATACGGCAATTGTGTCGCCGCGCGAAGGGTGAGCTTCGCCTTCAGCGGGATGCCCTGGAGGGTGCGCCGGAGGTTTTGCGGCGTCAGGTGAATCGCTTCCCGATTCGAGATGTCCGACATCCCACCGGACGAGCCAGTGCCACCCGTCATATCGTAGTTCGCGTCCATACCGGCAAGTTAGCGGTATTATTCGGCGGGTTCCAGACCGTTTCGTGCATCGCGGTAACTCACTGGTTCGGGCGGGGTGGGGCGTTTGTGGAATTTCGCGCCCTTGAGCCAAAGCTTGAGGGCCTCCCAGTGAATTCCGGCAACGACTTTCGCCGTCATGAAAGGGTGCCGGAACGACAACGACAGGATCGAGGCGGAGGTCAACGGCCTCGCGTCGCCGGAGAAGCTCGCGGACAGGAGCGGTTCGCCGGATTCGGTCTCCAGGATTCGCATGCGCACCGTGTCGGCCGGCGGGAGCATGCGAAAGTGATAGCGTGCGCCGAGATCGATAAAGGGCGAGACATAGAAAATCTTGGTGCGCTCCTGACGCAGTCCGGCCGCTGAGAGCTGGCCGTCTTCGACCGGGCAGACATAGCTGTGTCGCTCGCCGAAGGTGTTGCGGACCTCGTAGATCATGGCCGACAGGCCGCCATCGGCACCATGGCAGTAATAAACCGCCAGCGGATTGAAGACGAAGCCGAGGATGCGTGGATAGGCGAGGAGCTGAATGCGCGCCGGTCGTGGCAGGCCGGCGTTTTTAACGAGCTCGTCCGCCCGTGCCCGCAGATCACCCTTGTTGGTCGATGAAGGGAGATGGTCCCTCTCGTGAAAGGAGACGAGATTCGCGCGGTTGACCGAGAAGAAGGGCGACAGGCGGTCGGCCTCGTCCAGCCGGTCGAGATCGACCAGCAGCGTGAAGACGCGATAGACGAAGCGATGCCCGAACGGCTTCAGCCGCGCATGCATCACCTTTCCATCGTATAGCCGCGCGGCCTCATCGACGGGGCCGAACGGGGCCTGGCCCGGCTGCTGTCTCGTTTTGGGCATCATGATCTGCCTTTCGAATCGGATACGCCGCTCGCGGCCGCATGGATCACGCAATCGCTGATTCCGACGCAAGGGAAGGTCGTAAGGCCTTGCTTCTCAAGAAATTTTTCTGCGCTACGAAAATTACCAGTCGCACGCGAAAAAATACGCGAAAAACAATCATTTGAGATGCGCCTTTTCTCGAACAATTTTAATATATCCAATTTTATTAGAATCCAACGAAGGTTGATGACGAACGCTTAATAGGGGTGAGCGAGCCTTTTTACATTGCGGATACTTCGCAAAATGAGTGCCAGTTCCCTGTTCGTCCAACTTCGGAGTAAGAGAATGCATAATACTATCCTGCGCAAGTTCATTTCGCTTCCCGCCGCGGCCGTGCTGTGCCTCGCGGCCGTGCCGGCTTCCGCAATCGATCTCGGCGTATCGCTCGGCGGCACGAGCGTCGGCGCTTCTGTCGGCGGAAACGACAGCGGGGGTGTGGGCGCGAGCGTCAGCGTCGGTGGCGGAAGCGGCGGCGGCGCGGGCGTCTCGGTCGGTACCAGTGGCAGCGATACAACCGCCAGCGTCTCTCTTGGCGGAACCAGCACCGACGCGAATGTCTCGCTTGGCGGTGGCAGCGGAACGACCGCAAGCGTATCGCTTGGCGGAAGCGGTGGCGGCGGCGCGGGTGTCGATCTGTCGCTCGGCGGCGGTGGCGGTGTCGATCTTGGCCTCGGTCTCGGCGGTGGTGGCAGCGCCGGTGGGGGTGGCGGCGGCGGTGCGGGTGTCGTTCAAACGGTCCGCGCTTTCAACTCCATGTCCGGTGGCGGCCAGGCCCGCGTCATCAGAACGTGTCGTCAGGCTCTTGGTGCCGGTGGGCGCGGCTATGATCGGGAACTCGTCTCCTTCTGCAAGTTCCTGAGCAAATACTGGTAGGATGTTCCTCCTCGGGGCGACCGGCGGTCGCCCTGAACAGTCTCATTCCGCCGCTTGCAGGATCGGCGGAAACTCTTCTCCGCCGATCGGCTCGGCGACGGGCGCTCGCCACGGAACATAGCCCCCCAAATCCGTGGCGACGTCCAGTCCCGATCGCAGGCCGTCCTCGTGAAAGCCGTATCCTGTCCAGGCTCCTGCATACCAGATACCGTGACGCCCCTGGATGCGGCCAAGACGAGACTGCGCGTCGAAGGCTGCGGCATCGTATTGGGGATGGTCGAAGGTCCATTCGCCGAAAACCGATCCTTTTGCCGGTTCGCGCATGGGGTTGAGGGTGACGAACAAAGGATGATGCGGATCGAGGTTTTGCAGCCGGTTCATCCAATATGTGACACAGATGCCCCCTTCCTCCGATCCCGCGGTTTCCCGCAGGTAGTTCCAGGCCGCCCAAGCGGCTTTTCGTTTCGGCATGAAGCTCTCGTCGCTGTGCAGGACGACCCGATTCGGCATATAGGGAATCGCTTCCAGAACGGATCGTTCGTCGCTGTCCGCGTCGTCTCCGCGCATCGCAAGGCTCTGGTCTGTATGCGCCGCGAGTACGACATCGTCATAGAGTTCGGTGCGGCCTTTCGCGTCGGTCACGGCCACACCGCCCGGCACTCTGGTCACGGCACGAACCGGTGTGTCGGTCAGGAGTCGACCGTCGAATTCTGCAAGGATCCGGTCGAGATAATTGCGCGATCCGCCAGAAACCGTCTGCCAGACCGGCGGCACGACCTCCAACAGGCGGTGATTTTCGAAGAAGTTGACGAAAGAGCGGGCGGGGAAGTCGAGCATCCGCACGCGCGGCGTCGACCAGATCGCCGCGGCCATCGGAATCAGGTAATCGTCGCGGAACCGCGCTGAAAACCCTTTCCGGATGAGGTAGTCGCCGATCGTGACCCGGTCCAGGAGGCCGGACTGGCGATCCGCGAGGCATTGGCGGTTGAAGCGCAGTATTTCCTTGAGCATCCACCAGAAGGATGGTGACAGCAGATTGCGCTTCTGCGCGAACAGCGTGAGCAGGTTCTGTCCGCACCATTCGCGCCAGCCGCCGTCGAGCGAGAGCGCGAAGCTCATGTTGGACTGCTCGCTTTTCACGTCGAGATGGCGGAAGAGGGCGGTCAGGTTCGGATAGTTGCGTTCGTTGAACACGATGAAGCCGACATCGACCGACATCGGCTTGCCGTCGTGATCGATGTCCACGGTGCAGGTATGGCCGCCCGGACGGCGCTCCGCCTCGTACAGCGTGACGTCATGGCGCTTCGACAGCGCCCACGCGGCGGAAACGCCCGATACGCCGCTGCCGATAACGGCTATTCTTTTGGCGACATGCGCCCTTGGGTTTATGGCAGGCGGGACGACATTCACGGTCACGCGGCTTTTCCTTTCATTTCCTTGTAGGCGGCCATGGCGCGGTCGCGCGCACCTTGGTGTTCAACCATGGGACGGGGATAAGTGTCTCCGAGTTTCACCCCGGCTCGATCAAGGGCGGATTTCGACGCTTCCCACGGCTTGTGTATGTGGCTGTCGGGCATATCGGCGAGTTCCGGCACGAATCGACGCACATAGCTGCCGTCGGCATCGAACTTTTCGCCCTGAAGGATCGGGTTGAAGATGCGGAAATAGGGCGCCGCGTCCGCCCCGGAACCGGCGATCCATTGCCAATTGGCCGTGTTGGAAGCGGGGTCGGCATCGACCAGCGTATCGCGGAACCATGCTTCCCCGTGCCGCCAGTGAATGAGCAGATGCTTGACGAGGAACGAACCGACGATCATGCGCACGCGATTGTGCATCCAGCCGGTCTGCCAAAGCTGGCGCATGCCCGCATCGACGATGGGGTAGCCAGTCATGCCTTGCTGCCAACGTGTCAGATCTTCGCTCGAATCGCGCCAGGGGAAGGCGTCGAAGTCGCCATTGAAATTTTCCGTCCCGAGATCGGGAAACGCGACCAGCAGGTGCCAGCAGAACTCCCGCCAGACGAGTTCCTTTCGAAAGGTGGTGAAATCGCGCGAAGGCACCTCGTCGCAATGAGGCTCCATCGCGTGCCAGATCTGGAAGGGTGAAATCTCACCGAAAGCCAGGTGGGGCGACAACCGCGATGTCAGGCTCTTGGCCGGAAAGTCGCGTCCCTCGCCATAGTCGGCGAGCGCCTCTGACAGGAATTGGTCGAGACGGTCATGCGCGCCGTCTTCGCCCGGTGTCCATTCTTCGCCGAACGCCTTTGCCCAGTTCGGCTTGCCTGGCAGGAGGTCCCAGTCGGAGAGATTGTCGGAGGCAATCGACTGGTCGCAGGCCTTGATCTTTTTCGGCGCGGGGGCCGGTGCCCGGGGGGCGATCGACTGGGAGAGGGCCTTCCAGAACGGCGTATAGACGCGGTAGGCACCACCCGAACCCGTCTTCAGGCGCGTGGGTTCGTGTAGAAGCTGACCGTCGAAGCTCTCGACGGTCAGGTCGCGCGCGCGCAGTTCTTCCTTTATCGCGCTGTCGCGTTCGATCTGCGCCGGAGCGTAGCGGCGGTTCCACAGGACGGAGCATGCGCCGGTTTCTTCAATCAAGTCCAGCAGGATGTCCGACGCCGCGCCACGGCGCATGACGAGTGGCACGTCGAGCGTCTTCAGCTTGTCGGCAAGGGAAGCGAGAGAGTGGTGCAGCCACCATCGCTGCGCGCCGCCGAGCGGAAGCGTGTCGTCCGCTTCTTCCAGGATATAAACCGGAATGACCGGTTGTCCCGAGTTGGCGGCCGCCGTCAGGGCAAGGTTGTCGTGCAACCTGAGGTCATTGCGAAACCATACGATGACGGGCGCGGTCGGGAGGTCTGGACTGGACGTGTTCATAAACAAATAGAAATATCAATTGGTCAGTGTGTCGTTACGCACTGCGCGCGCAATCGGATCATCTACGAATGAGCGTGTGCGGTTTTTAACAGGGCACACTCGATGCCAGGCGCATTTGCTGCCGATTTGGGAGGAGATTTCGCGATGACCGGAAAACAGCGTTCGGCGATGGATCGCGACCTTGCCTGCGAAGAATTTCTCGAGGCCGGCTATGACGGACTTGTCGCCTCGGCGCGCGCGCAAGGCTGGTCGGATGACGAGATCGCCAATGCGATGCTGAGCCTCGCACAGCAGCGCGTGCAGGCGGCGCGCGCCGATGCGTGGATCGGCGGAGAGCCGCGTCAGGGCGGCCCGCGTAACTAGCAGGAAATCAGGCTATCAGTGCCGGGTTGTTCCAGCGGGCGGGATCAGCTCGATAAATGCGTCGGCCCGCGAGTCGGCGACGAGATTCTGGGTCAGGCTCAGCAGAGCGTTTGCGATTTCATCGGCGCTCCAGCCGTCTCTACGCGCATTGGCGAGAAGGTTGCGGAAGAAGGGCTCCAGGCTCGCTTCGCAGGCGAGATCGCGATCGAGTGAGGAAAGCCCGCTGTCCATTTCCATATTCCTTGCAACCCTTGACTGGCGCCGTCTTGATCGTCCGCGTCGCCGCGGGCGTCCGGCTCGTTTCGAACCCGCTCAGGATGGTTCGGCATGGTTAAGAAAAGTTGAAGGAACCGGGCTGTCGCACGATCGGACGAAACGAGGTGTTTTCCTTTGCGCGAGTGACGACGAAGGCTTGCAATCTTGCGTTGTCTGGCCGTTAATGGGGAACCGTTTTCAAAGTGACATCGTATGGGGCGACGATGAGCACGCAAATACCGAAGATCGAACAGTCGAGGATGTCGGGCTATCTGAAGCGCGACGGCGTGCGCCTTGACGTGAAGATCTACCGGATCGCCGGTCCCGACCATCGCTGGAACATGGAGGTGATCGCGGAGAACGGCCGACCCATCATATGGGACTGCCAGTTCGCGACAGACCGCGATGCCTATTACGAATTCCAGCGGGCGGTGAAGGAAGACGGCATTTCGGCCCTGCAGACGGACAAGGTGCTGTTCCGCCAAAAGGGACGCATCGGGCAGGGGTCTTAGCTGCCGCCGCGAATTTACGCCCTTACACCGGCTTTGGAAAAGAAAAGAGCCCGCAATCATCACGATTACGGGCTCTTGACTGAATAGGTGGCTCCCCGGGCCGGATTCGAACCAGCGACCAACCGGTTAACAGCCGGTTGCTCTACCACTGAGCTACCGGGGAACAGCGCTCAAGCTGATCGGAGCGTATATCAAAGGTCGTTCCGATTTGCCAAGGCAGGAAACAAACTTTTTTGACCGCCGGTTCTCCCCGGCCGGCGGGGGCATGGCTCACGGCTGGAAAAGCCCGGTGCACGGGTATATCTGCGGGTGACAGCACGGCGAGATCATGGCGCAGAAAGATGACAGCAGCGGCGGAAGCGGCCGTCCGACACGCAACACCATCAAGGTGCTGAACCGCCGGTTCCCGGTGCCGGCAACGCGAGCCGGGCGGATCGCGCTCGGTTCGGCACTGGTGGTGGGGGGCGCTTTGGGTTTCCTTCCGGTCGTCGGATTCTGGATGTTGCCGCTCGGGCTGCTCATCCTTGCCCAGGATATTCCGCGTGTGCGCCGGTGGCGGCGCAAGCTGATTCTGCGCTGGTCGCGCCGAAAGGACCGTTCGCGACAGAAGCCCGTTCGAGGCGGCCGGTCGGATTAGCGGCAGCGCAGACGGCCATTTTTTATCCTTCCCGGGACGGGGGAGGAGCGGTCATTCGGATTGATGCCGCGAACTGTTCAGAATGACGCTTGACCCCCATTCCGAAAATCCCTATCGCATCAACGGCACAGCCATGGCATGGCCTCGTGGCGGAGTGGTTACGCAGAGGACTGCAAATCCTTGCACCCCGGTTCGATTCCGGGCGAGGCCTCCATTGACCGTTGGCAGTGCCGCCTTCGCGGCGCGGGAAAAAGGAAGCGGATCGAACCATGGGGCTCAACTTCGAAGAACTGCGCCAGGCAATGGTCGACAGCCAGGTTCGTCCGACGGACGTGACCGACCTGCGGCTGCTGGAAGCTCTCCTTTCCGTTCCGCGCGAAGCGTTCGTTCCGGACCAGCGCAAGGCTTTCGCCTATATCGATGACGATATCGAGGTGACCAACGGCGCATCCGAGACGCGCCGTTTCCTGATGGAGCCGTCGCCGTTCGCAAAGCTGGTGCAACTCGCCGATGTGCGCCCGGGCGACCTCGTTCTCGATATCGGCTGCGGCACGGGCTACTCGTCCGCCGTTTTCTCTCTTATCGGCAATGCGGTTATCGCGCTGGAAAGCGACAGCGATCTGAGCGACCGCGCAAGCGAAATCCTGCTCGAAAACGGCTTCGACAATGTTGCCGTGGTCACCGGGCCGCTTGAAGCGGGCTATGCGGGTGAAGGTCCGTATGACGTGATCTTCGTCGGCGGCGCTGTGGACACCGTTCCCGAGTCGCTGTTCGATCAGTTGAAGGACGGCGGGCGTCTCGTTGCGGTTGAAGGCCACGGACTGGGCGGTTTTGCCACACTCTATGTCAAGGACGGGCAGTTCGTTTCCGGACGCCAGGCGTTTAATCTCGCCGTCAAGGCTTTGCCGGGTTTCGAGCGTGTTCCCGAATTCTCCTTCTAGGCACTGGGGATGGTTGCCGCTTGGCAACACATGTTAATAAGTTCCCGGTTCGGTATTGCCGATATACAACGCGGTAAATAGAACTAAACCGGGCCAGCGACTGGTTTGGCCATAGTCAATCAGGATCGTTCGGATGCGTCATTCCCTACTTGCAGCGGCTATCACCGTTTCCGTCGCCATCGCACCGCAGGCAGTCAGCGCGGAAACGATTTTCGGGGCACTCGCCAAAGCCTATGAAAACAACTCGCAGTTGAACTCCGCGCGTGCCGGCGTGCGAGTGCAGAACGAGAATGTCGCGCTCGCCAAGTCGGGCTACAGGCCAAGAATTCAGGGCACGGGCGGCATCACCAATTCCTGGCGGGATGCACCCGGCGGCAGCCGGGGCGTGACCAACGCCAGCTTCGGCATCGAGATCAATCAGTCGCTTTTTGACGGTTTCCAGACCGCGAACAATGTGCGTGCGGCACGGGCCGGTGTGTTGGCTGAGCGGGAGAACCTGCGCAACACCGAGCAGAACGTTCTCTTCGACACGGCGCAAGCCTATATGGACGTGGTGCAGAACCGCCAGATCGCCGCGCTTCGTCAGCGCAACCTCGCGTTTCTCGACGAACAGGTTCGCGCAGCGTCGGCGCGCTTCGATGTCGGCGAGGGGACCCGGACCGACGTGGAACAGGCTCGTGCGAGCCGTGGCGCCGCGCAGGCACAGCTTGAGGCCGCGCGCGCGGCGGCTGCTTCCAGTGCCGCGATCTACCGGCAGTTGACAGGATCTGATCCCAGCGATCTTTCCGCGGCTTCCGCGCTGAGCAAGGGCATGCCGCGTTCGCTCGAATCCGCACAATCGATCGCGTTCAAGGAGCACCCGGCCATTCTGGTCAGGCATCATCTGGTCGATGCCGGCCTCTATAGTGTGAAGTCCGCCGAAGGAAAGTTCCTTCCGCAGGTGGGTCTGTCGGCCTCGGTAGAGCGCAGCTACTCCAGCTTTAATCAGTCGGCTGGTGGCGCCTATACCGGCAATTCGGCTTCGATCGGCGCACAGGTTACCGTGCCGATCTATCAGGGCGGCTCGGCAAGCGCCTCCGTTCGCCAGAGCAAGGAACAACTCGGCCAGGCCCGTATCAACACCGATGTCGCGCGCGACCAGGTGCGCGCCGCAGTGACTTCGGCATGGACCCAGTTGCAGGCGTCGCGCGCCGCCGTCGCGGCCAATAACGAGACGCTGCGGGCCTCCCGGCTCGCGCTCGATGGCGTGGTGCAGGAACGCGATGTTGGCCAGCGCACCACTCTCGACGTGCTCAACGCTCAGGCTGATGCGCTGACCGCGCAAATCTCGCTGGTCCAGGCGCAACGCGATGTTGTGGTCTCCAGCTACGCCCTCAAATCGGCCATCGGCCGGCTGACCGCCGAAAATCTCGGACTGCGCGTCGCGCTCCACAATCCGAAGGAGCATTTCGACGCGGTCAAGGACAAGTGGTACGGGCTGCGTACGCCGGACGGCCGTTAACCTAACACCCAATTCATTCCTGTGGGCTGGCCGGGCTGCCTCGGCTGGCCGAATTTTCTTCGGCCGGATCATCCGCTAACCTTGGGAAGTGATTCGCCGGATGGACCCGCGAATCCAGGGCGATGGTAAGACTGATGTCACAGAGCAGCGCGTTACGCGAACAACCCTCGATGGACGAGATCCTGGCGTCGATCAGGAAGATTATCGACGCCGGCGAGACGCAGTCCAGACCGCCCGAGGAACCGAAGGTCGAGGCGGTTGCGCCGAAGCCGGCGGACCCGATTGTCACCGTGCCGCCCGCGCCGGCCAACGACGCGGAAGCCGTTCGTCCGCGCGCACCGCAGGCGATGTCGCCGCAGCAGCCCCGGACACCGCTTTCGCAGGTGAGGGAAGAGCCCAGGACGGATGCGCCGAAGCTGAATACCCCGAAGCTGGATGTGCCAAAGCCGGCGGCCGAGGTCCCGGTTAAGAGCCCGGATCAAGTCAGAAGCCCGGAAGACGACATCGCCGCAGCGGTGACCGCCTATCTTGCGCAGGAAATCGAAGCATCGAAGCCCGCGCGTTCTGACGAAGCGGTTACGCCCGAAGCTGTGGATGATGTGACCGCATTCCCGGAGACCGTTCAAGATGACGATACTGTCAGGACGCCGGCGGAAAGTGCCGCGACGCCGGACATTTCCGAGGCTGAAGCGGAACTGACCGTTGAATTCTCCGAGATCGACCGCGATCTCCTGGCCGAGCGGCGGGCCAAGTACGATTCCCGGTTCACCGAGGCCGACGACGGCGCATTCCGGGAAGTCGGTAATCTCCTGCGGGGAACGGTCGAAGCCGAAACGCCACATCCCTCGGCCGTTGGCCGCACGTCAGCGCTGGTGTCAGACGCGGTTTCTCAAACCGTATCGCAATCGCTTTCCAGCCTGTCCGGCATAACGCAGCGGCGCGACATTCCGGATCTGGACGCCATGGCCGAGGACATGCTGCGGCCGATGCTGCAGGAATGGCTCGACAATAACCTTCCGTCGCTGGTCGAAAGGCTCGTGCGCGCCGAGATCGAACGCATCGCTCGCGGCGAGCCCCGCACCGCCTGACGCCTTCCCGCTTTGTTGACAGGCGCGCGGGCTTCGGATTTACACGGGCGCTGAACCACCGACTTCGCTCGCGGACATTTCCACATGCTTGACAAGACCTTTGACGCTGCCAGCGTCGAACCGAGAATTGCCAAAATCTGGGAGGATGCCGACGCCTTCGTCGCCGGCGCCGGTGCCAAAGAAGGCGCCGACCCCTTCTGCATCGTGATTCCGCCGCCGAACGTTACCGGTTCGCTGCATATGGGCCATGCGCTCAACAACACGCTGCAGGACATCATGATCCGCTACCAGCGGATGAATGGCCGCAACGTGCTTTGGCAGCCGGGCATGGACCATGCCGGCATCGCGACGCAGATGGTCGTGGAGCGGCAACTGGCCGAGAGCGGCGAGAACATGAGCCGCAGGCAGATGGGCCGCGAAAAGTTCATCGAGCGCGTCTGGCAGTGGAAGAACGAATCCGGCGGCATGATCTTCAACCAGCTGAAACGTCTCGGCGCGTCCTGCGACTGGTCGCGCGAACGTTTCACCATGGATGATGGGCTTTCCGAGGCCGTTCTGGAGGTGTTTGTCAGGCTCTACAAGGAAGGGCTGATCTACAAGGACAAGCGGCTGGTCAACTGGGACCCGAAGCTGCACACGGCGATTTCCGATCTCGAGGTGGAGCAGAAGGAAATCGACGGCAACCTCTGGCATTTCCGCTATCCGCTGGCAGACGGCGCGACCTACGAGCACCCGTACAATCTTGACGAGGAAGGCAATCGCACGGCGTGGAAGCCGTCCGACGGCGAGCCAGCCGGCTACGAAACGCGCGACTACCTTGTCGTGGCGACCACGCGTCCGGAGACCATGCTGGGCGATACCGGCGTTGCCGTGCACCCGGACGACCCGCGCTACAGGGATCTCGTCGGCAAGCATGTCGTGCTGCCGCTCGTCGGCCGGCGCATCCCGATCGTCGCAGACGAATATCCCGATCCGGAGGCCGGTACGGGCGCGGTGAAGATGACGCCCGCGCATGACTTCAACGATTTCGAGGTCGGCAAACGGCAGGATCTTCCTGCGATCAACATTCTGACGATCGACGGCGCCGTGACGCTGACAGGCAATGCGGATTTCCTCGACGGTTTGACGCCGACCGACACGCAGCGTGGTGTCTGGGACCAGCTCGACGGCATGGACCGGTTTGCGGCGCGCGATCTGGTGGTCAGGCTCATGGAAGAAGGCGGGCTGCTCGCCGCCGTGGAGCCGCACACGCACCAGGTGCCGCATGGCGACCGGGGCGGCGTGCCGATCGAGCCTTACCTGACCGACCAGTGGTATGTCGACGCGGCGACACTGGCGAAACCGGCGATTGCCTCGGTGCGTGAAGGCCGCACGCAGTTCGTGCCGAAGAGCTGGGAAAACACCTATTTCAACTGGATGGAGAACATCCAGCCCTGGTGCGTCTCGCGCCAGCTCTGGTGGGGGCACCAGATCCCGGCTTGGTACGGTCCCGATGGGACGGTATTCGTCGAAAAGAGCGAGGCCGAAGCCGCCGCCGCCGCGAAGGCGCATTATGGCGAGGATGTCGAACTCGTCCGCGACGAGGACGTGCTCGACACGTGGTTCTCCTCGGCCCTGTGGCCCTTTTCGACGCTTGGCTGGCCGGAACAGACAGAAGCGCTGAAGACCTGGTATCCGACCAATGTGCTGGTGACCGGCTTCGACATCATCTTCTTCTGGGTCGCCCGGATGATGATGATGGGCCTTCATTTCATGAAGGATGACGAGGGCACGCCCGTCGAGCCGTTCGACACCGTCTATGTCCATGCGCTGGTCCGCGACAAGTTCGGCGCCAAGATGTCGAAGTCGAAGGGCAACGTCATCGATCCGCTGGAACTGATCGAGGAATACGGTGCGGACGCGTTGCGTTTCACGCTGGCGATCATGGCGGCGCAGGGCAGGGACGTGAAGCTCGATCCGGCGCGTATCGCCGGCTACCGCAATTTCGGCACCAAGCTTTGGAACGCGACGCGCTTCGCGGAGATGAACGGTGTGGTACATGCCCCGGATTTCCGCCCGGAAGACGCGAAGCTGCAGATCAACCGCTGGATCCTGACGGAACTGTCGCGGGCATCGCGGGACGTCTCGGCGGGAATCGACCAGTACCGGTTCAACGAGGCGGCCGGCGCGGCCTACCGTTTCGTCTGGAACACGTTCTGCGACTGGTACCTGGAACTGCTCAAGCCGATCTTCAACGGCGACGACGAGGACGCCAAGAAGGAAGCGCAGGCCTGCGCGGGCTATGTGCTCGACGAGGTCTATAAGCTGCTCCACCCGTTCATGCCGTTCATGACGGAGGAATTGTGGGCGCTGACTGCCGAGGACCGGCAGGCGCTGATCTGCCACGCCGAATGGCCGCATTCCGAATTCGAGGACGATGATGCGGCCGGCGAGATCAACTGGCTGATCGACCTCGTCACCGGTATCCGGTCCGTTCGCTCCGAAATGAACGTGCCGGCTTCGGCGACCGCACCGCTGGTTATGGTCGATGCTGCAGAGGAGACCCGCGCAAGGCTGCTGCGCCACGAACCGGCGATCAAGCGCCTGGCGCGTGTCGAGGACATCGTTGTGGAAAGCGCGGTGCCGCGTGGCTCCGCGCAGATCGTCGTCGGCGAAGCGACGGCCTGCCTGCCGCTGGGCGGCCTGATCGATGTCGATGCGGAACGCGCGCGTCTCACCAAGGCGATCGGCAAGATCGAAGGCGATATCAAGAAGCTCGAAGGCAAGCTGGCGAACGAAAAATTCGTCGCCAACGCCAAGCCAGAGGTCGTCGCTGGAGAGCGCGAGAAACTGGCCGAGGCCGTGCCGGAGCGTGATTCGCTCAAGGCCGCGCTGGCGCGAATCGAGCAGATCGGCTGATCCGCGACGGCATTTTCCCGCCGCGATCGCAACCTCGGCGGGAAAAAACAATGCGATGTGACGGTTTTGCAACAATAGCCGATTTGCAGAGTCTTCTGACCTTTTTGGGCTCCATGATCGCAAAAACCGGGCATTTTCGTCGAATTTCGAGCCCGGCATCCCGTTGACGTAAACGTAAGGTCCGGACTTTGCGAATATCGCAGATTTTCGCATTCGAGGCGGAGCCCGAATGTGGCGTCACGTTGGCCAGAATGTGCTTGAAAAATGCGCAAGAGCTCCTGCAATTATGTAACTACATGGTTTGGAGGAACATATGACCAGGGGCATAAGAACAATCACAATCGGTCTTGGTTTCGCGACTGCGCTGACAAGTGTCGCGATGGCGGGAGGATTCAGCCGCGGCACGGCCGACACCGACATCCTTTATGAAGAAGGTGGCGCTGTTACGCGGCTCGGGGCGGTCTACGTGATGCCGCAACGCGGCTACGAGATGATTGGTGGAGCGCCTGCAACAGATGGTGACTATAGCGACGCCTACGTCGTTCCTTCTTTGGCATTTAAGCTTGATGTGAATGATGATCTTCGCTGTGCCGCGACGATGACTGACGCTTATGGTGGCGGTGCTACCTACGGCGATCAGGCTATCGCGGCGGGCCGGCTCGATGGAACCGGGACGGTCACCAAGAACTTCACATCCAATGAAATTGGGGCGACTTGTGGGTTCAAGTTCGATCTAGGGAAAGGTCGGGCATGGATTATCGGTGGGGTTTTCGGCGAGAATTTCACCTACTCCGAGACTGTCAGTCTCGCAGACATGACCTATCTTAACGGTATTGGTAGCCCACTAGAGCCCTTTGGCGGGAGCAGTGCAGGCGAGAACTCCGGTACGCTTTCGTTCAACGGTCAATATGAGCTTGGTTATCGTGTAGGCGTTGCCTACGAGATTCCGGAAATCGCGCTTCGCGCACAACTTATGTATCGATCAGGTGTCAAGCATGATCCGGGCGGAAGCTTTCGTTTCTTTGACACAGCTACTGGCGACACTCTGTTAGGCGGGGCTGCGGACTTCTCCACTCTTGGTCATGGCAGATTGCCGCAATCCGTCGAATTGAAGGCCCAGTCCGGTATCGCGCCCGGATGGTTGGCTTTTGGTTCGGTGAAATGGACAGATTGGAGTGTGGTCCAAACACTGGATTATACGATTTCCTTTCCGCCTCCGACCGGGGATAGGGATACGAATTTGGAGTACTTCTGGAAGGATGGCTGGACTGTCTCTGGTGGCGTAGGGCACGCCTTCAACGACATGGTGTCGGGTTCGCTCAGCCTGACGTGGGATCAGGGTGTATCTACGACTGAGGATGTCTTCACGGATACCTGGACGCTGGGCGGTGGCTTGGCGATTGCCGCAAACAGCAATACGAAGCTCAGCGTTGGCGGCGCAGTCAGCTATCTGACCTCAGGGTCGGTTGCGCAACAACTTGGCGCGGATGGGCCTGGCGACACGTTTGCCTATTCAGTCGGGAACGACTGGTCCTATGCGCTTGGTGGCAATCTGCTGATCAAGTTCTGATCATCCACCGAATTCACCACTTCGAACCCCGTCGCATTGCGGCGGGGTTTTCGTTTGTGGCTTGATTGCCGTGTCCGGCGCGTGAATGCGCGGATGCGCAGATCTTGTGACGAATTGGCAACACTATTGCGCTAAGAAACCGATTAGAAAGCCTGCCGGGCATTGTGCCCATTTGCCGCCATAAACCGGGCGCATCGCAACGGTGTTTCGCGACGGGTCAAGCGATCTGGCGGGACAAGGGACAGGAATATATGGACACCGAAGTCGTTTCGAAGGCCGGTCTGTCACGTCGCCGCAAGGCCGACATCGCGCAGAAGAGCCACGCAGACACACCGGTCTCCGGGAAGTAACGAGTATCATGACCACGATGCGGTCTGAGAAAAGCAACACTCATCGCGCCTTTGGCGCTTCGTTCGTGGCAATGTGCGGCCTGGCCCTTGGTCTCGCCACCGCGCAGACCGTGCCGAGTTACGCGCAATCCTCCGACGGCGACCAGAAGGGGCCGTGGGCGATGTTCAAGTTCGGCTTCTCCGCCTACAAGAGCGGTCGCAAGGACGAGGCTCTCAAGGCCTATCGCGATGCCGCCGAGCACGGCCATGCCGGCGCCCGCTGGAAGCTGGCGACAATGTATGCCTCCGGCGACGGCGTGAAGGAAGACGACTACGAGGCGTTTCGGCTCTATGAAGGGCTCGTCAACGAAGGCGCGGCGCCAGGTACGCGCGACGAGACATTCATCGCGCATTCGCTGATGTCGCTCGCGAGTTATCTGCGTCGTGGCATCCCCAACTCGCCGATTAGTGCCGATCCCTTGCGGGCGCGTCAGCTTTACCTGCAGGCGGCGAGCCAGTTCGGCGATGCGGATGCTCAGTTCGAACTGGGCCGCATGTATTTAAGCGGTGAGGGCGGGACGACCGATTCGGTCCAGGCGGCGCGCTGGTTCAATCTGGCCGCCAACAAGGGCCATGTCGGCGCGGAGGCGATGCTTGGAAAGATCCTATTCGATTCCGGCAAGACCGTGCGCGGCCTCTCTTTCATGACGAGGGCGCTCGGCAAGGCGCGTGATCCGGAAGTGCACTGGATTCGTGCGCTGCAGGAAGAAGCCTTCGCGATCTCCTCCGAAGCAGACCGCCGTACGGCGATCGCGCTGGCGGCCCAATCTTCGGGCAATTGATCCGCTTCAGGCAGGCTGCCCGCGTACCAAATACGATCAGCTGTTGATGGCAGCCGGCCACGCCGATTGGCGCGGCAGCCGGGCAACCGGGCATTCCTCGCCAAGCATTTTCCAGGAGGTGTTGTTCAGCACGCGCTCACAGCGGGCGAGCTTGTTGCCCGATGCTGTTTTCAGGCAGACAGTCTGACCTTCCGGAATATTCTGCCCGTTCCCGCGGCATGTGCAGTCAGGCGCAGACAGCGCCGGCTGCGCGGCGATGGACGCCGCGGCGAGAGTGAGGGAAAGAAGCGCAGAACGAAGCATCATGGCCTGTTCCTCCTGAGCGGAGGGTACCACGCATCGAGTGATCGGCAAAGACGCTGCTTTTCAGGCGGCGTAGTCGATCACCACGGGCACATGGTCCGACGGTTTTTCCCAGGCGCGCACATGCTTTTCGATGTCTGCCGCGCGGAGCCGGTTGGCGGCTTCCGGCGACAGGAGCAAATGGTCGATGCGAATGCCGTTGTTCTTCTGCCAGGCGCCGCCCTGGTAGTCCCAGAAGGTGTAGACACCCGGGTCGTCGGTGACGCTGCGCACGGCTTCCGTCAGTCCCAGCCCGACGAGCCGGCGGAAAGCCGAGCGGCTTTCCGGGCGGAACAGCGCGTCGCCCTCCCACACTTTCGGATCGCGGCAGTCCTCCGGTTGCGGGATCACGTTGTAGTCGCCGGCCAGGATAAAGGGCTCCTCAAGTGCCAGGCGCGCCTCGGCCCATTGATGCAATCGCTCCATCCAGGAAAGCTTGTAGGGAAACTTCTCGCTGTCGACCGGATTACCGTTGGGCAGATAGAGCGAGACGACGCGCACCACGCCATTCTCCGTCGAGAAAACGCCTTCGATGAAGCGGGCCTGTTCGTCCGAATCGTCGCCGGGCAGGCCGCGATTGACCTCGTCGAAGGGCAATTTCGACAGGATGGCGACGCCGTTGAACCCTTTCTGGCCATGGGTCTCGACATGGTAGCCGAGCGCCTCGAAGGGCTCGCTCGGGAAGTTCTCGTCCACCGACTTGATCTCCTGCAGGCAGGCAATGTCTGGTTGAGACTGTTCCAGCCAGCTTATGACCGTGTCGATCCGCGCCTTGACGCCGTTGATGTTCCAGGTCGCGATTTTCACGGTGACGCTCCGGTTTCCGCACAATTCCGTCCGTCCGTAGGTATCCCCGCATGGCGGACGCGTAAAGCCGTTTCCCGAGCCCGAACAGCCGGATTGGCATGATTAATGCTCAGCTTTTCCTTGGGCGGAGTTTCGTGACGAAGGGGACGCGATAATGAGCATAGGTGGTCAAAATGGCGAATAATCAGGCAAAAACGGATGGATCTCTCGTCTATACACTGACGGATACGCCGCCGCCGGGTCCGGCTTTTCTCGCTGCCGCGCAACATATACTGGCCAGCATTGTCGGTATCGTGACGCCGACGCTGGTGATCGGCGGCGTTCTCGGCCTCGGCGAACATGTTCCATACCTGATCGCGATGTCCCTTTTCGTTTCCGGTGTCGCGACCTTCATACAGTGTCGCCGTGTCGGGCCGGTCGGCTCGGGACTTCTCAGCCTTCAGGGGACGAGCTTTGCATTCCTCGGCGCGATCCTTGCCGCGGGTTTCGCGGTCAAAGGTCGGGGCGGAACGCCGGAAGACATCCTCGCGATGATTTTCGGCCTGTGTCTTGTCGGTTGCCTGGTTGAAGTCATCCTCAGCCAGTTCATCGACAAGATGGACCGCATCATCACGCCGACCGTAACCGGAATCGTGATCACGGTGATCGGTCTCAGTCTCGTCAAGGTCGGTTTCACCGACTTCGCGGGTGGCGTGGGAGCAGGCGAGAGCTTCGGCAGCCCGATCAACCTTATGCTCGGATTGCTGGTGGTGGTCGTTATCCTTGCGATGACGTTCCAGCAGAACCCGATGATCCGGATTTCGGCGATCATGATCGGCCTTGTGGCCGGTTTCATCGTCGCCGCGATTCTCGGTCAGGTGAATTTCTCCAGCTTCGGATCGCAACCGTTCTTCGCGATCCCGATACCGTTCAAGTTCGGTTTCTCGTTCGATTTCGCGCTTTTTATCCCGATCGCTTTCGTCTACCTGATCACGGCAATCGAGACGACGGGCGACCTGACGGCCAACTCGGTGATCTCCGGCGAACCGGTGGAGGGCGAGGTCTATATGAAACGGATCAAGGGCGGTGTCCTCGCTGACGGTGTGAACTCCGGGATCGCCGCGATTTTCAACACGTTTCCGAACACGACCTTCAGCCAGAACAACGGCGTCATCCAGATGACGGGCGTGGCCAGCCGACATGTCGGATATTACATCGCGGGCATTCTGGTGGTGCTCGGGTTCTTCCCGATCATCGGCGGCATCTTCCTGCTCGTCCCGAAATCGGTTCTGGGCGGCGCGACGCTGGTGCTTTTCGGGTCCATCGCGGTGGCGGGTATCCGAATTCTCGCGTCTCAGGAAATCGACCGGCGCAAGATCTACATCATGGCGGTGTCGTTCGGTCTCGGCCTCGGCGTGACCCTTGTGCCGGATGCGGTCAAGCAATTGCCGGATATCGTGCAGCGTGTGTTTGCAACGCCGATCACGCTCAGCGGCCTGACTGCGATCATCTTGTCGCTGATCATTCCCGACAGCGCCCGCGTGTCGGCCGTGGAGCAGCCTGAACCGGCGGAGTAGGCCTCTGCGTGGAATAAATGGTGGTTCGCCCTTTTTTGGCGGACCGCCTCAGATCGAGAAGGACGTGCCGCAGCCGCAATTGGCGACCGCGTTCGGATTGCGGATCTGGAAAGACTGGCCGATCAGGTCATCGACGAAATCGATCTCGGAACCGGCCATGTAGACCATGGACAGCGAGTCGATCAGCACGGTCGCGCCGTTCTTCTCGATGACGATGTCGTCATCCTCGGCGGAGGGGACCAGATCGAACTTGTAGGAGAAGCCCGAGCAGCCGCCGCCTTCGACGGATATGCGAAGCGCGTTGTTATCCGGTTCGCCAGCAAGGATCTTGCTGACGCGCGCGGCGCAGGAATCCGTCACGGTGACGTTCTTTTCTGCCATTTTCGGATGCGCGGTCATCGTGTCATATCCCCGGACGTTTCGGTTCGTATTGTGTTCAACACGCTTCACCATAGGTATGAAGAGGCACGGTCCGCGTCAATACGGGGCAGAAGCGGCGGGCAAGGGGAGCAATCACATTCATGCAACCGGTTTCGGATGAAACGCTGCAAGGCATCGGTTTCGGTCTTGGCGAGCGGGCGGTCTTCGCGACCGATCCGGCCAAGAGCCGCGGGCGCTTTACGGAGGAAGCGCGCAGCCGCACCCGCACCGAGTTCCAGCGCGATCGCGACCGCATCGTCCATTCGACGGCCTTTCGCCGCCTCAAGCACAAGACGCAGGTGTTCTTCAGCCATGAGGGCGACCATTACCGCACGCGGCTGACCCATACGATCGAGGTTGCGCAGATCGCCCGCGCGCTGGCCCGCGCATTCCGGCTCGACGAGGACCTCGCCGAAGCGATCGCGCTCGTACACGATTTCGGGCATACGCCGTTTGGCCATACCGGCGAGGACGTTCTGGATGAGTGCATGGCCGATTTCGGCGGCTTCGATCACAACGCCCAGGCGCTGCGCGTGGTCACGAGGCTGGAACGGCGCTACGCCGAGTTCGACGGGCTCAACCTGACTTGGGAAACACTGGAAGGGCTGGTCAAGCACAACGGGCCATTGCGCGATCCCGTTACCGGTGCGGACACGCAGGGGCCGGTTCCGGCGACGATCCTCAATTACTGCGAGTTGCACGATCTCGAAATCGGCCGGTACGCGGGGCTGGAAGCTCAGATGGCGGCGATTTCCGACGATATCGCCTACAATACACACGATATCGATGACGGTTTGCGGGCCGGATTGCTGACCTTCGACATGCTGCGCGAGGTGGGCTTGCCGCGCGATATTCTCGATGAGGTCGATAGCCGCTATCCGGGTCTGGACGACAGTCGACGCGGGCATGAGACGACGCGACGGCTGATCACCCGCATGGTCGAGGACGTGATCGCGGAAACGAAGAAGGGGCTTCTGCGGCTGAGACCGGGTTCCTCCGCCGATGTCCACGAAGCGGGAGAGACGATCGTTCGGTTCTCTCCGGAAATGGCCGCGCTGGAGAAGGAACTGAAAGCATTCATGTTCGCGAACATGTACCGGCATTCTGATGTCATGCGGGTGCGGGCACAGGCCGAGGACATCGTGCGCGACCTTTTTTCGGCGTTCATGGCGGAGCCGGAAAAGATGGGGGGCGTCTGGTCGGCGCATCTTTCGCAACTGGAAGAACCGGCGCTCGCCCGACGCGTCGCCGACTATCTTGCCGGCATGACGGATACTTTCGCGCAATCGGAACACCGGCGTTTGTTTGACCGCACACCGGATTTGCGTTAGCCACGCGCCGACGAACCGTCAGCCGGTTCGGAGAAATCACCCAGGACAATGACCATGAACATCTTCACCGAGTTTCGGCATCGGGTCGTCAAGGCCGTGGATGCGCTAGGCATCGAGGCGAAGGACGGCGGAACGCTCGATCTCGCCAAGCTCGGGATCGAGCCGCCGCGCGATCCGCTTCATGGCGATATCGCGACCAATGCCGCGCTTGTCCTGGCAAAGCAGGCGGGCGCCAACCCGCGCGAACTCGCAGAGAAGATCGCGGCCAAGCTGGGCGAGGATGGCGATGTCGAAACGGCCGGGATCGCCGGTCCCGGCTTCGTCAATCTGAAGCTGTCCGACAGCTTTTGGCGCAAGCAGCTCACGACGATCCTGTCGGAAGCGGAGGATTACGGCCGGTCCACTCTCGGTGGCGGTGCGAAGATCAACGTGGAGTACGTCTCTGCCAATCCGACCGGGCCAATGCATGTCGGCCACTGCCGCGGTGCCGTGGTCGGCGATACGCTCGCGAACCTGCTGGGTTTCGCCGGTTTCGACGTGACCAAGGAATACTACATCAACGATGCTGGTGTTCAGATCGACGTGCTGGCGCGGTCGGTGCTGCTGCGTTACCGCGAGGCGCTGGGCGAAGACATCGGCGAAATCCCTGAAGGTTTGTACCCGGGTGACTATCTCGTTCCGGTCGGCGAAACGCTGGCGGAGGAATACGGACGCGACCTGTTGCAGATGCCGGAAGACGAGGCGCTGGCCATCGTCAAGGATCGGGCAATCGATGCGATGATGGCGATGATCCGCGAGGATCTCGCGGCACTCAACATTCATCACGATGTCTTCTTCTCCGAGCGGGACCTGCATGCCGACGGAGAAAAACGCATTCGTACCGCCATCAACGATCTGACGATGAAGGGGCATGTCTACAAGGGTACGCTGCCGCCGCCGAAGGGCCAGGTGCCGGACGACTGGGAAGATCGTGAGCAGACGCTGTTCCGGTCCACCGCCGTGGGGGATGACATCGACAGGCCGCTGGTCAAGTCGGACGGGTCCTACACCTATTTCGCCGCCGACGTTGCCTACTTCATGGACAAGTACAAGCGCGGCTTCGAAGAGATGATCTACGTGCTGGGCGCGGACCATGGCGGCTATGTGAAGCGCCTCGAAGCGCTGGCGCGGGCTGTCTCGGGCGGCGAGGTCAAGCTGACGGTGCTGCTCTGCCAGCTCGTCAAGCTGTTCCGCGACGGCGAACCGGTACGCATGTCGAAGCGGGCAGGGCAGTTCGTCACGCTGCGCGACGTGGTCGACGAGGTCGGGCGCGATCCCGTGCGCTTCATGATGATCTATCGGAAGAATCTCGAGCCGCTTGATTTCGATTTCGCCAAGGTGACGGAGCAGTCCAAGGACAATCCGGTCTTCTACGTGCAATATGCCAGCGCGCGCTGCCACTCGGTATTCCGCCAGGCTGCCGAACAGTTCGGCAAGCCCGTGGAGGCCGATCCGTCGTCGCTCGACCTTCTCACGGACGAGGCCGAAATCGCGGTGATCCGCAAACTCGCCGAGTATCCTCGGGTGATCGAGGCCGCAGCGCAGGCGCATGAGCCGCACCGCATCGCGTTCTATCTCCACGACCTCGCCAGCACCTTCCACGGGCACTGGAACCGGGGGACGGATGATGACTCCTTACGCTTTGTTAAGGTTAACGATCCACTATTGACCGGTGCCAGATTGGGTCTGGTGCAGGGCGTTCTCAATGTGCTGCGGTCCGGGCTGGCGCTCGTCGGGGCTGATTCACCCGCTGAAATGCGGTAAAACCCTGTCACCTTTTGCCCATAATGCGCTGGCAAGGAGCGTGATCGGGGCTTTGCGTCCCGGGGTAAGGTGTACGGGGTAATGGCATGACGGACGCAACCAATCGCAAGTTGGACGTCAAAAATTCCGGAGACGGCGACATCGCGCGGGATGACCCGCTTTACGAGCTGTCGCAGATCATCGGGTTTTCGCGCCCGGCGGAAACGTCGGAAGAGCAGGCTGTTTCGGACGAGCAGATCGATCTGGAGCAGGAGATGCTGCGCGAGTTCGAAAACTATCCGAAGTCCTACAGTCGCGAAAGCCAAGAGCCTGAATCGGAAGAGTATTTTTCCGAAGCGCCCGATCCCGTGATTGCGGACAGGCCTGCGGTCACGAACGAACCGGAGAATTTCGAAGCCGAGTTCGAGCGGGATTTCGGCGGCATGTTCGATCCGCCGGCACCGTCGGCGCCCGAACCCGATGCCGTTGCGCAGGACGTTGAGCCAGACGCGATGGAAGCGGAACTGTTTCAGATCGATCCGGAGCCTCGCATGGAGGCTCCGCAGCCGGAATCCGCGCCGGAACCTTATTTTTCGGCCGCGCCCGAACCAGCGCCTCAGCAGGATCCCGATTCGCTGGAAGACGAATTGCTCGACCTTCTTGGCAGCCTCGGCGGCAAGGCGAACGCCGATTGGGAGCCCGAAAAAACGCCAGATCCGCAATTATTTGTGGACGAAACTTCACAGGACGAGCCGCAGGCATTCGAAGAATTCGTGGAACGCGCGGAATTCGACAGCCCGGCAGTCGAGCCGGAGCCTGACTTCGAAGACTGGGCACCGGCGCCGACGGAAGCAACCGCGGATGTTCCGGCGTCGGCACCGAAGCCGTTCTGGTTCGATGACAACGAATTTGAACCTGCAGTCGAGCCTGCGCCTGTGGAGAATGATGCGGACTCCGCGCTTCTCGACGCCTTCGAAAGTGAATTGAGCGAAGGCCTTTCGATCTCGCTCGACGAGATGTCCCAGGAACAGGTGGAGGACGGCGGCGACGCCGAAGCGCGATTGTCGATCGAGGACGAACTCGATCTCGACCGTGCCTATGAAGCCTCCGCCACAGATGAGGAAGCGGCACTCGAAGATATCGAATCCGCTGCCGAGGAAATCGCCGCCGCGGCTCGTCCCGCGATGCCGCCGATGCTCGATACTGCCGAAATGCCCGCCGCGGACATCGAGGCCATGCAGCCGCTCGACCTGCCGGAAATTCCGGCCGAAGAGCCGCGGCGCATGCCGTCCGTCGATATCGAGACCGAACTGAACGCTGCGCTGTCGGGCTATGCCCAATATAGCGAAGCCGAGGCCGAAGCACCTTATGGTGAACCGGAAGCCGAGCCGGAACCCGACTTCGATATCGGCGAGCTCGAGGACGATCTCGCGCGGGACATGGAATATGTGGCCCATGATCTCGACGCGCATGACGATGACGGCCCGTATGAGGACTACGACGACGAACTCGATGTGCCAGCCGCGGCCCCGTTGCCGCCGGAAGGAGCGCGTTCCAGTCGCGGCATGATGATCGCCGCCGTTGTTGGCGGTGTCGCGGTTCTCGGCGCTGTGGGCGCTTTCATGCTGTCCGGTGGCGATGTCACCGACGATGGCGGCCCCGTGCTGGTCCGCGCCGACTCCGAGCCGACCAAGATCGTTCCGGAGGACCCGGGCGGCAAACAGGTCCCGAACCAGGACCGCGCCGTCTACGGAGAAGTCGACGGCAATGGCGAAACCGCGCCGACCCAGGAGACGCTCGTATCGACATCCGAGGAGCCGATCGACCTGTCGGCCGGCAACGCGCCGCTGCCGAGCGGCGTGATCGAAACCGCGAAGGTCGAGGACCGGCTGATGCCGGACGCCGGCGAGCAGGCCGCAGCAGCGCAGGATAGCGGGCAGGCGCTTTTGTCGCCGCGTCGCGTGCGCACGGTGATCGTGAAGCCGGACGGCACATTCGTTCCGACGCCGCAGCCCGAACCGGCAGCCGCTGAAGCGCAGCCCGCGCCGCGGACCGTGGAAACGCAACCCGCGCCACAGGTCGCCGAGACGGCCAGTGATCCGCAGCCGCAGGCGGCAGCCGAGCAACCGGCTCAGGCGGTCAGCGCGGACGAAAGCGAAGCATTGCAGGAGATGGCCGCGGCTGGCGAGACCGCGCCGGCACCGGCACAGGACACGCAAACATCGTCGCGCAGCCTGCCCACTCCGGCCTCCATTCCCGAACGCCCGGCCGAGCAGCCGACGCAGACTGCGTCTGCGCAGCCCGCACCGCAACCGGCTCCCCAGGTGCAGCCGGCGACCACCGCGACGTCGAGCGGCTACACCGTGCAGATCTCGTCACAGCCGTCCGCCGCGCTTGCGCAGCAGTCGGCGACGGAATTGTCGCGGCGTTTCGGCAATCTATTCGGTGGCCGCGCCATCACCATTCAGCAGGCCGATATCGAAGGCCGGGGCACATTCCATCGCGTTCGTGTCGCCGCGTCGGACCGCCAGGACGCGGTCGCGCTCTGCGAGGCGCTCAAGCGTGCCGGGGGCAGTTGCTTCGTGGCGCGCTAATTCCCGCGAAACTGACAGGGCGGCGTGAAGCCGCCCTTTTTCGTTTGCAGGCAATGTGGCTATGATTCGCCATGACCGAATCAAAAGCCATGATCGTCGGCTGTGCCGGAACGGCGCTTTCCGACGACGAGATCGACTTCATCTCCCGCGAGAGGCCCTGGGGTCTGATCCTGTTCGCCCGCAATATCGGGACGGCCGAGGAAATCCGCGCGCTGACGGCGCAATTCCGTTCCGTCGTCGAACGGGAGGACGCGCCGGTTTTCATTGATCAGGAAGGCGGACGCGTGCAGCGCATCCGCGAGCCGATCACGCGCCATCGCTACCCGTCGGGCGCGGAGGTCGGGGCGCTTTATCGCGTGGACAGGGAAACAGGAATGCGCGCGGCGCGGACGATGTCGCGCCTTCATGCCGCGGACCTGCGGCCTCTCGGGATCACTGCCGATTGCCTGCCGGTTCTGGATGTACCTGTCGAAGGCGCGCATGATGTCATTGGCGACCGTGCTTACGGGCATGATCCGGACACTGTTGCGACGCTGGGCCGCGAGGCGGCAGAGGGCCTGCTGGAAGGTGGTGTCCTGCCGGTGATCAAGCATATCCCGGGTCATGGACGCGCCTTTTCCGACAGTCACAAGGCGCTGCCTGTGGTCGAGACGCCGCTTGCCGCGTTGCGCGCGCATGATTTCCCGCCATTCGCCGCGCTGGCCGGCATGCCGATGGCGATGACCGCCCATGTCGTCTATACGGACATCGATCCGGAGCGCCCCGCGACGACATCGCCGACGGTTGTGCGCGACATCATTCGCGGCGAAATCGGTTTCGACGGGCTCCTGATGAGCGACGATGTATCCATGCACGCACTTTCTGGGGATTTCGGGCAACGCACCGAAAGCATCTTTGGCGCGGGCTGCGATGTTGTCCTACATTGCAACGGCGTCATGGACGAGATGAAGGCGGTCGCCGCGCAAACGCCGGTTTTGCAAGGCAAGGCGTTGGAGCGGGCGCAAGCGGCGCTTTCACGCCTCGCGGACCATGACGGACGGCTCGACGATACGGCTCATGTCGCCGGCTTGCGGGACGAACTGGACGGATTATTCACGGCGGTGGCCTGATCGGGGCGCGGCCGGCGGCGCGGAGTAAGCGCCTGAACGGGAGCAATGCCCTTGAACGCGACGGAGCAACAGGCGGAAGGCGGAAAAGGCGCGGCAGCCAAGCCGACGCCGATGGACGCCGTCTGGCAGGACAACGGGCCCGACCGGTCGTCGTCCGAGCCGTCGCTGGTCGTTGATGTCGAAGGGTTTGAAGGACCGCTCGATCTTCTCCTGCATCTCGCGCGGCATCAGAAGGTCGATCTCACGCAGATCTCGGTTCTCGAACTGGCGCGCCAGTATCTCACCTTCATCGAAAAGGCGCGCGCGTTGCGCCTCGAATTGGCGGCCGACTATCTTGTCATGGCTGCGTGGCTCGCCTTCCTCAAGTCGAAGCTGCTGATCCCTGATCCCAAGGTGGAGGGAGAGCAGACCGGCGAGGAAATGGCGGCGATCCTGCAATTCAGGCTCAAACGGCTGGAGGCGATGCGCGATGCGGCGGCGCGGCTGATCAACCGCAACCGTCTCGGGCGCGACGTCTTCGCCCGCGGCATGCCGGAAACAGTGATCGTCGAGAAGACGTCCGAATATCATGCATCGCTTTATGACCTGCTGACCGCTTACGCGCAGCAGCGCCAGCGCGTCGCCATCGATCATGTCGAGATCGCCAAGCGGGCGGTGTGGTCGCTGACGGAGGCGCGCGAAATCCTGCGCAAGCTTGTCGGCGAGATGAGCGACTGGACGGCGCTGGACAGCTATATCGCCGCGTATGCGCCGACGCCGGAATTGCGCCGGACAGCCGTGGCGAGTGCGTTTGCGGCGAGTCTTGAACTTGTGCGCGAGAGGGTGGTGGAAATCCGCCAGGACGCGCCCTTCGCGACACTCTACATGCGGGACATGGCCCGACCGGGGACGGAACAATGACCGACACGATCGACGAAACGGGCGGCGCGGAAGCGCTCGGCGGATATTTCGAAGAGCCGGCGGTAGCCGATGACAATGCGCCCGTCGATATCACGGCGGATAATCCAGCCGCACGGCTGATGGAGGCCGAGGCCATGCGCATGGCCGAAGCGGTCGTCTTCGCCTCGAGCGAGCCGGTTACGGAAAAAGCGCTTTCCCAGCGCCTGCCGGACGGTGTCGACGTTCGCGCGCTGATGGAAGAACTTCGGGAGTTCTACGACAAGCGCGGGGTCAATCTCGTACGTATCGACAATGCCTGGGCGTTTCGCACAGCCGGCGATCTCGGCTTCCTCATGCAGCGCGAGGAAGTGCAGCAGCGCAAGCTGTCGCGTGCGGCGCTCGAAGTGCTGTCGATCATCGCCTACCATCAGCCGATCACGCGGGCCGAGATGGAGGAAATCCGCGGGGTGGAAACCTCGAAGGGCACGCTGGACGTGCTGATGGAGACCAACTGGGTCAAGATGCGCGGCCGGCGCAAGACGCCTGGACGCCCGGTAACCTACGGGACGACGACCGACTTCCTCGATCATTTCGGCCTGGCGGAAATCCGCGACCTGCCCGGAATGGAGGAATTGAAGGGCGCGGGGCTGCTGTCCTCGCGCATGCCCGCCAACTTCTCCATGCCGATGCCGTCGCTCGATCCCGACGAGTTGACCGAGGAAGAAGAGGAACTGACGGACATCGACCTCGAGGAACTCGGTCTGTTGACACCCGGTGGCGGCGATGATTGAGACGGGGCGGGCGCACGACGTCCACCCGTATCAACCCGGTCGCATCGATGGTCCACAGTCCGACTTCCACGTTTCAGCGCACCGGTGTCACCTTTGCGGCCGAACTGGCCTTCAGAGACATCCATCTCCACTATGGTGACGTTCACACGCTGAAGGGCATCTCGCTGGTTGCCAGTCCCGGAGAGATCCTGTGTCTTCTGGGGCCGTCAGGCTCCGGCAAGACGTCGTTGCTGCGCCTTGCGGCAGGGCTGGAGGCGCAAAGCAGCGGCAGCGTCCTGATGAACGGCCGCGAGATCGCCGGGGACACGGTCTTCATGCCGCCGGAAAAGCGCTCCGTGGGGCTGATGTTCCAGGATTTCGCGCTGTTTCCGCATATGACGATCTTTGACAATGTGCGCTTCGGTTTGCGCGACCTGAGTTCCGCGGACACAAACCGCGAGGCGCTTGCGGCGATCCGCCGCGTCGGTCTGGAACATCACATTTCGTCCTATCCGCACGTGCTCTCCGGCGGCGAGCAGCAACGGGTCGCGCTGGCCCGCGCGCTGGCGCCCCGACCGTCCGTGATCCTGATGGACGAGCCGTTTTCCGGCCTCGACACGCGCCTCAAGGATAGCGTCCGCGCCGAGACGTTGGCGATCCTGCGAGAAACCCGCGCCACTGCGATTGTCGTGACCCATGACGCGGAAGAAGCGATGCGGATGGGTGACCGGATCGCGCTGCTCGACCATGGAGAAATCGTGCAGGCGGGGACAGCGCAGGAAATCTACCACAACCCGCGCAATCTCTTCGTGGCCGGGTTCTTTTCGGAGCTGAACGTCTTTTCGACCGTCAATCGCGGCGGGAAGGCGGCAACGCCGCTCGGCACGTTCGACTGCGCGCGCGGTGCGGAAGGCGATGCCGTGATGGTGGCGGTGCGAACTGTCGGGCTCGAAGTCAGCGCCGGTGGCGGCAACGGTGCGCCGGGCGGCGTTCCCGGCCGCATCGTCAGTCGGCGGTTCCTCGGTTCGACGGAATCGCTGGTGTTGGCTGTCCCCGGCTCCGACGAACAGGTGCGCGCGCGCATACGGGCGGACGAACTGCCGGCCGGTATCCGGGATGTGACCATTTATGTACGTCCCGGGGACATAATGCTGTTTGAATCTGAAAACGAAAACGCCTAAGTGTCTCAGGACAACAGAGGTTCGAGGAGTTCATTCTCATGGGTGTGTTTGGATGGTGGCAGTGGCTCATCGTACTGGTAATTGTGTTGCTGCTGTTCGGGCGCGGCAAAATTCCAGATTTGATGGGTGACGTCGCCAAGGGCATTAAGAATTTCCGCAGCGGGCTCGCAGATGATCCCGACGAGAAGGCGGACAAGGCGAAGACTGTCGAGCACAAGTCCGAAGAGTCTGTCGACACGACGACCGCCGAGAAGACCAAAAGCTGATCAGCCTTTAAGCGCCATGAGCCCGGCCGTTTCGAACGGCTGCGCCATGGCGCGGATGGATAGCCGCCATGTTGCCGGATTTCGGCTGGACTGAACTTCTTGTCATCGCCATCGTGCTGATCGTTATCGTCGGCCCGAAGGACCTTCCGAAGATGCTGCGCACTTTCGGGCGGACGACGAGCAGTTTGCGCAAGATGGCCGGTGATTTCCGGCGCCAGTTCGACGACGCGCTCAAGGAAGCCGAACTCGACGACGTGCGCAACATCGCGAACGACCTGAAGAGTCTCGACCCGCGCGGGAAGATCAAGGACACGCTGAAACCTCTCGGCAAGGTCGGCGAGGACATCAGCAGCGAATTGAAGAAGGCGACCTCGGAAGCCGAACAGTCGGTCAAACCAAAGACCGCCGCGTCCTCGGACAGCACCGCCGCGGCGAAGACCACAGAGCCCGCCAAGACGGAACCGGCCAAGACCGAACCTGCCAAGACCGCACCGGCGAAGAAGCCGGCCGCCACGGGCAAGGCCAAGGCGGCAACCTCGAAACCGGCGGCCGCTAAAACGGCTACGAAATCGCGGGCGTCGTCGACGGCGAGTTCGACGAAGAAGGCGGGAGCGGCCAAGACCGCGTCGACCAAGACGGTATCAACCAAGACGGCATCGGCCAAACCCGCGACCGGCAAGGCCACGACGGCCAGCAAGGCGGGAACGTCGAAAGCGAAATCCCCGGCAGCCAAGTCCGCGACCTCAACGAGAACCACGAAACCGAAAACCGCATCGAAAGCGGGCAAGACAGCCGGCAAGGACCAGCCGTGAGCAAGGCCGACGAAGAAGCGCAAATGGAGGCATCGGCGGCGCCGCTGATGTCGCATCTCATCGAATTGCGCGGCCGCCTCATGTGGAGCGTCGGCGCGTTTTTCATCGCGTTCATCCTCTGCTACGCGGTGTCGGCGCAGATCTTCAATTTGCTGGTAATTCCCTTCCAGTGGGCCGTGGACTGGCTCGAGCTCGGCCATGACGAGGTGCGGTTCATTTACACCGCACCCCAGGAGTTCTTCTTCACGCGGATCAAGATCGCCGCTTTCGGCGGCCTGGTCCTGGCGTTTCCGGTGATCTCCGGGCAGCTTTACGCGTTCATCGCGCCTGGCCTCTACAGGAACGAGCGACAGGCGTTTTTTCCGTATCTGATCGCGACGCCGATCCTGTTCCTGCTCGGCGCGGCTCTTGTCTACTTCATGGTCATTCCCATGGCGATGTGGTTCTTCCTGTCGATGGAGCAGACCGGCGGCGAGGGCATCGCGACGATCCAGCATCTGCCCAAGGTGTCGGAATATCTCAGCCTGATCATGACGCTGATTTTCGCGTTCGGGCTGGTGTTCCAGTTGCCCGTGGCGATCACGCTGCTCGCGCGCGCCGGCATCGTCTCGACCGAGGGGCTGGCCGACAAGCGCAAATACGCCATCGTTTTCGCCTTCGTGGCGGCGGCGATCCTGACGCCTCCCGACCCGCTGACCCAGATCGGCCTCGCCCTGCCGACGATCCTTCTCTACGAAGTGTCGATCCTTTCGGCGCGCTATATCGAGAAACAGCGCAAGCAGAGAGAGCAGGCAGCCGACGACGAAGGCGAGACGGAAGACGACGACGACACCAAGTCGTCCTGAGGGCGGCGCGGCGCGCGCTGCCCTTGACCGTCGCCGCCTTTCGGGCGACATCCCACCCGATTTCCAGATTCTTCATTTTGACAGGACTTGAGCCATGCTCGACATCCGTTGGATCCGCGACAATGCAGAGGCGCTGGACGAAGCGCTGAAGAAGCGCGGCGCGGCGCCCGAAGCCGCAACCCTGATCGAACTCGACGAAAAGCGCCGTGCGCATGTCACCAAGCTGCAAGAGGCGCAGTCGCGCCGCAACGCCGCCTCCAAGGAGATCGGCGCGGCCATGGCGGCGAAGGAGCCGGAAAAGGCGGAGGCGCTGAAAGCCGAGGTCGCCGAGATCAAGTCGTTCATCCAGGCGGGCGAGGAGACCGAACGCGCGCTCACAGCGGAGTTGAACGACGCGCTGTCGCGTATTCCGAACCTGCCGCTCGACGACGTGCCGGTCGGGGCGGACGAGAACGACAATGTCGAAATCCGCATGAGCGGCCAGAAGCCGGTCTTCGACTTCGCGCCGAAAGAGCATTTCGAGCTGGGCGAAGGGCTCGGCCAGATGGATTTCGAGACCGCCGCGAAGCTCTCGGGTTCGCGCTTCACGGTCATTCAGGGCGGTCTGGCGCGGCTGGAACGCGCGCTCGGACAATACATGCTCGACATGCACACGCAGGAGCACGGCTACACCGAAGTGAACCCGCCGCTGCTCGTGCGCGATGACGCCATGTACGGCACCGGCCAGTTGCCGAAGTTTTCCGAGGATCTTTTCCAGACGCGGGAAGGTTTCTGGCTGATCCCGACGGCGGAAGTCTCGCTGACCAATCTCGTGCGCGACGTAATCGTTGATGCGGCCACGCTGCCACGTCGCTACACCGCGCTGACGCCCTGTTTCCGCTCGGAGGCGGGGTCTGCCGGGCGCGACACGCGTGGCTATTTGCGCCAGCACCAGTTTTATAAAGTCGAGATGGTCTCGATCACCGACGCGGACAGTTCGATCGACGAGCATGAGCGTATGACTCAGTGCGCGGAGGCGATCCTTGCGGGGCTGGGGCTGCATTTCCGCACTGTCGTGTTGTGCACGGGCGACATGGGTTTCGGCGCGCGCAAGACCTACGACATCGAGGTCTGGCTTCCGGGGCAAGAGGCCTATCGCGAGATCTCGTCTTGCTCGGTCTGCGGCGATTTCCAGGCGCGTCGCATGAATGCGCGCTACCGTGCCGAGGGCGAGAAGGAGACACGGTTCGTTCACACACTCAACGGTTCGGGTGTGGCGATGGGTCGTGCCCTCATCGCCGTCATGGAAAACTATCAGAATGCCGACGGGACGATTCGCGTCCCGGACGCGCTGAAGCCCTATATGGGTGGCGTGGAGATCATCGGCGGCTAAAAGCGGGGCATCATGCGTATCCTGATCACCAATGACGACGGCATTCACGCCGAGGGGCTCGCTTCCCTCGAGCGCATCGCGGCAACGATTTCCGACGATGTGTGGGTGGTTGCGCCGGAGACGGACCAGAGCGGGCTGGCGCATTCGCTGACGATCAACGATCCGCTGCGGCTGCGCGAGATTTCCGAACGGCGCTTCGCGCTGCGCGGAACGCCGACGGATTGTGTCATCATGGCCGTGACCCATGTCATGCCGGGCAAGCCCGATCTCGTGCTGTCCGGCGTGAACTCTGGTGCGAACCTCGCCGACGACGTGACCTATTCCGGCACGGTGGCGGGCGCGATGGAGGGCACTTTGCTGGGCATCCGGTCGATCGCGCTTTCGCAGGCCTATAATTTCGAAAACCGCCACCGCGTTGTGCCGTGGGAGGTCGTCGAGCATCACGCGCCGGATCTACTCCGGAAACTCGTCGAAGTGGACATGGATCCCGGCACGTTCCTGAATGTGAATTTCCCCAATTGCGGTATCGACGAAATCGAGGGTGTCGATGTCACGCGGCAGGGCAAGCTTGTGCACGGTCTCTCCGTCGAGGAACGCGCCGATGGCCGCGGGTTGCCGTATTTCTGGATCCGTTTCGGACGAGATTATTCGAAAGCGCACGACCAGAGCGACGTGATGGCGCTCGCGCGCAATCGCATTTCGGTGACGCCGCTGAAGCTCGATCTGACGGCGCATGAGGTTTCCGCCCGGCTGGCGGAGGCGCTTGCATGAATGCGAAGCGTCCCGTCAGCGAGGCCGAACGGGAGGGTTTCGCCGCCTTCCTCTTGCGCATGCGCGCCACAGGACTGGACGACAAGCCTTTGATGGCGGCCATCGAATCGGTGCCGCGCCGGGATTTCGTCGATGCGGCCTACGCGTCCATCGCGATGGGGACGGGGACGATCCCGATCGCCTGCGGGGAAACGATCGAGGGTATCGACCTCCAGGCGCGCATCATCCACCAGATGGGGCTGGACGGGACCCAGCGAGTGCTGGAGATCGGCACGGGATCCGGTTACACCGCGTCGGTCCTGTCGCGGCTGGCCAAGCGCGTCTACACGGTGGAACGCTACAAGACGCTGCATGCCGACGCGGTCCATCGAATGCGTCACCTCGGGCTTACCAATGTGATCGCGACCCACGCCGACGGTTCGTCGGGGAGCGGTGAGGGGCCTTTCGACAGGATCGTCTGCTGGGCTGCTTTCGATTCGATTCCGCGAAGCTTCGTCGAGCAGCTTGTTTCGGGTGGATCGATGATCTGCGCGATCGGCAGCGGAGAGCAGGCGCAGTCCCTGGTGCGCATGACCAAGGTCGGCAGCCGGTTCGAGCGCGAGGATATCGGCACGGTGCGCTTCCAGCCATTGATGTCCGGATTGCCCGCAATACTGTGACGCAGAGCGGGAATCGCGAGACGGACTCGAAATCGCAAACATGCGCTTAACCGTGCAGTAACATTAACGCGCTTTAATCATGCTGTGATCCGAATGGATGTGAGTGGCGTGATGCGTAAGAAATTCACCAGTTCAGCGATGCCGGGCCTTTTGAAGGCGGCAACGATTCTCTCCATCGGCGGCCTTGTCGCCGGATGCAGTTCGAACGTGGTCCGTTTCAATGACGGCTTCTATACCGGCGCGATTCCGACCCAGTCGGAAGTCGCTTCCTCGCAAGGCAGTTACGGTCAGCCGAGCTACAGCCCTGGTGTGGATCCGTCGTCCACCGGCAGCATTGCGCCGGGACAGGTCGGCCGCGCGGGACTTCCGAGACCGTCCGACGGGCGCACCTCGCCGCCGCAGCCCGTTGGCGCAGTCGGGGGGCAGGCACCGCTCTATTCACAGCAGCAACAGCAGCCGGCCGCGCCGACCTATCAGGCGCCGAGCTACAATGCGCCGACCTACAACGCACCGAACAACGTTTCTCAGATGACGACAGCGTCGGTTGCGACACAGTCCAAGCCGCTTCCGGCACCTTCGTCCGGCGCCGGTGGCTGGTCGTCCAATGGCGCGACCCAGGTGACGTTGCGCGAGGGCGAAACGATCTACAATCTGTCGCGGCGCTATGGCGTGCCTGCCGATGAGATCATGAAGGCCAACGGCATCTCCGACGCCAAATCGGTGCATGTCGGCCAGCAGATTCGCATTCCAACCTATGTCTATTCGCGCGATGCCGGTGTTTCGGCTCCGGACAAGAATCCGAAGGTCGCCAAGGCACGGTCGACTGTCGGGACAGTGGGCGACGCCGCGCCGCGGCCGCAGAACCGCCCGGGAACGCAGGTCGCTTCGCTCGGAAAGATCGACAGTCCGGCTCCGGCACCGGCTCCGGCGCGCAGGGCGGTCATGGGTGATGGCGGGCTCTACACAGTCGTCGCGGGCGACACGCTTTCCGCAATCTCGCGCCGTACCGGGGCGAGTGTCGCGGCAATCAAGCAGGTCAACAGCATGTCCACCGATACGGTGCGTATCGGGCAGAAGCTGATCATTCCGGGCCTGTCCGCCGAGAAGAGCACGGTCGCTTCGGCCAAATCGCTCGATCCGGTCAAGACCAGTACGGTCAAGTCGGCTCCGGCCAAGAAGATCGCCGAATACACGCCTCCGACAAAGTCGGCGAAGCCCGATAAAGGCTCCATCCGCAAGATCGAGACCACCGAAACGGCGAAAGCTCCGGATTCAACGGGCGTCAAGACCATGCGCTGGCCGGTACAGGGGCGCGTCGTAAGCGCCTTTGGCTCCAACAGTGGCGGCCGGGCCAATGACGGTATCGATATCTCCGTACCGAACGGCACGCCCGTCAAGGCGGCAGAGAATGGCGTTGTGATCTACGCGGCTGACGGGCTCAAGGAACTGGGCAAGACCATTCTCGTGCGTCACAGCGACGGCGTGGTGACGGTCTACGGCCATGTCTCGGACATCGACGTCAAGCACGGCCAGCAGGTCAAGCGTGGCCAGCAGATCGCCTCGTCCGGCATGTCCGGTGCGGCCAAGCAGCCGCAGCTTCACTTCGAAGTGCGCAAGAACTCCGCGCCGGTCAATCCGATGACCTATCTGCAGTAGGTCCTAAGAGCCCGCTTCCAGGCGCTGGCCGAGACGGCCGGCCAGATCGTTCACATACTGCCAGGCGACGCGTCCGGACCGGCTTCCGCGCGTCGTCGCCCATTCCAGGCTGTCGCGGCGCAACTCCTCCGGTTCGATTTCCAGCCCGAAATGGCGCACATAGCCTTCGACCATCGCCAGATAGTCGTCCTGGCTGCATTTGTGGAACCCGAGCCACAGGCCGAAACGGTCGGACAGCGAAACCTTCTCTTCCACGGCCTCCGACGGATTGATCGCCGTCGAGCGCTCGTTTTCGATCATGTCGCGCGGCAGCAGGTGACGGCGGTTCGAGGTGGCGTAGAAAATGACGTTGTCAGGCCGCCCTTCGACGCCACCGTCGAGCGCAGCCTTCAGTGATTTGTACGAGGTGTCGTCCTGGTCAAAGGAGAGGTCGTCGCAGAAGACGATGAAGCGCGCGTCGGCCGATTTCAGGATGTGCATCAGGCGCGGCAGTGCGTCGATATCCTCGCGGTGGATTTCGATAAGCTTGAGCGGCGTGCCCGTTTCCGTCGCCACGGTGGCGTGCGAGGCCTTGACCAGCGACGATTTGCCCATACCGCGCGCGCCCCAGAGCAGAACATTGTTTGCGGGCAGTCCTTCCGCGAAGCGGCGGGTGTTGTCGAGAAGGATGTCGCGGACCCGGTCGACACCGCGGATGAGGGCGATTTCCACACGATTGACCACCGGCACCGGGGCCAGAGCGCCAAGGTTTGCATCCCATACAAAGCACTCCGCGGCGGCGAAGTCGGGCGCCTGCGGTTCAGGCGGCGCCATGCGTTCCATCGCGGCGACGAGCCGGTCGAGTTTCGCATTCAGCGCGGCGATGGCGTCGGTCATGGCGGTTTCCTCCTGCGAACAGTGCCTTGCGGGTCACGGACAGTCCGCTTGTGGTTGCATTGGGGCATTTGCTGACTATATTCGCGACAAATTTTCAAGCCGTGCTTCGGCACGGGTCCACGGAGTATTTCATGTTCGTAACACCCGCCTATGCGCAGGCGGCCGGTGGTTCAGCCGGCGGCGCAGACATCATCATGAGCATCCTGCCTTTCCTGCTGATTTTCGTGGTGATGTATTTCCTCATCATCCGGCCGCAGCGCACGCAGATGAAGAAGCGCGAGGAAATGCTCAAGGCGGTCCGCCGCAACGACACTGTCGTGACCGGTGGCGGGATTATCGGCAAGGTGACCAAGGTCGTCGACGACACGGAAGTCGAAGTCGAGATCGCCCAGAACGTGAAGATCCGGGTTATTCGCTCGATGATCGCGGATGTCCGCGTCAAGGGCGAACCGGTCGCGGCGAACGACGCGGCGAAAAAATAACAAGGGCCGCGGCCCCTGCGCCTTAAACATGGCGCATTACGCACGGCAGGTGCGGCAGCGGACGCGACGGCGTCCGCTTCGACCGCGTCATTGAAGGCGAGACTGTAGCGACATGCTCTATTTTTCACCCTGGAAAACCGTGCTGATCTGGTTGGCGGTTGTCGTCGGGATCCTGTTCGCGATCCCGAACCTCTTCGCACCGACCACGCTGCAGTCCTTTCCGGGGTTCCTGCCGCAAAGCCGATTGGCGCTGGGTCTCGATCTTCAGGGCGGCGTCCATCTGCAATTGAAGCTTGATCGCCAGGAACTCGTAGAAAACCGCCTTGAAACGGTGCGCGACGACGTGCGGCGGCTGCTGCGTGCGGACAGCATCGGCTATACCGGCCTGAGCGGTCGGGGACAGACGGTGACCGTTCGCATTCGCGACGAAGCGGACATCGAGAGAGCCAAGACGGCCCTTGCTTCCTTGACCGAGCCCGTCTCCGGCGGCCTTTTGTCCGGCGGCATCCTGCAGGAAGTGACGCGGGACGAGCCCGAACCCGGCCTTTTCCAGTTCAATATCACCGACCAGGGCATCGATTACCGCATGGCGCAGGCGGTGACGCAAACCGTTGAAGTCATTCGAGGCCGTATCGATGAACTCGGCACGACCGAACCGGTCATCCAGCGTCAGGGCACGGATCGGATTATCGTGCAGGTGCCGGGTCTCGACGACCCGCAGCGCCTCAAGGACCTGATCGGAACGACCGCGCGGCTGACCTTCCAGATGGTCGATGTCACGACGCCGGTCGAGGATGCGATCAACACGCGGCCGCCGGCGGGTACGGAGGTGCTCTATTCGACCGACGATCCGCCCATTCCCTATCTCATCGAGACGCGCGAAATCGTCACCGGCGAGAATCTCGAGGATGCGCAGGCCGGTTTCGACCAGCGCACCAACGAACCGATCGTCACGTTCCGCTTCGACGGCACGGGCGCGCAGCGTTTCGGACGCGCGACACAGGAAAATGTCGGGCGGCCCTTCGCCATCGTCCTCGATAACCAGGTTGTGTCCGCGCCGGTGATCAACGAGCCGATCCTTGGCGGTTCGGGGCAGATTTCCGGCAATTTCTCGGTCGAGGGCGCCAACGACCTTGCCATTCTCCTGCGCGCCGGCGCGCTGCCATTGACGCCGACATTCGTCGAGGAACGGACGGTTGGTCCGAGCCTTGGCGCGGACTCCGTCGCGGCGGGCGAGATCGCCGGCATCATCGGCTCGATCCTTGTCGTGGCCTTCATGTTCCTGGCCTACGGGTTCTTCGGACTGGTCGCGAATGTCGCGCTCATCGTGAACGTCATACTGGTCGTTGCCGCGCTTTCCGGTCTCGGGGCGACACTGACGTTGCCCGGCATTGCCGGTATCGTCCTGACCGTCGGCATGGCGGTCGATTCCAACGTTCTGATTTTCGAGCGAATACGCGAGGAACGCGCGGCAGGCCGATCCGTCATCCAGGCGATCGATACCGGCTTCCAGAAAGCGCTCGCGACGATCGTCGACGCCAACTTGACCACGCTGATCGCCGCGGTGATACTGTTCTATCTCGGGTCCGGCCCGATCAGGGGCTTCGCGGTGACGCTGGCCATCGGTATCGTGACGACGGTCTTCACCGCATTCGTTCTGACGCGCTGGATGATCGCGTTCTGGGTACGCCGTCAGAAGCCGAAGGAACTGCCGCGCGGTCCCGTCACTTTCGTGCCGGAAGGTACGCGCATCGCCTTCATGTGGCTTCGCCGTATCACCTTTTCCGGATCGGCGGTCCTCGTGATCGCATCCATGGTGCTGTTCGCGACCGTCAACATGAATCTCGGCATCGACTTCAAGGGCGGCTCGCTGATCGAGGTCCAGTCGAAGTCGGAGCAAGCCGATATCGGCGACATTCGCGCGCGGCTGAATAACCTCAATCTTGGCGACGTGCAGGTTCAGGGCTTCGGGACGGAGCGCGATGTGCTTGTCCGCATCGAAGCGCAGGGCGGCGGCGAGAATGCCGAGCAGACCGTCATCACCAATGTGCGCTCTGAACTGGAAGCGGACTACGATTTCCGCCGCGTCGAGGTCGTCGGTCCGACCGTTTCCGGCGAACTGGCGCGTGCGGGCACGATTGCGGTCGTCTCGGCGCTTCTGGCGATCCTGGTCTATATCTGGCTGCGTTTCGAGTGGCAGTTCGCCGTCGGCGCGATCATCGCGACGACGCACGACGTGCTGTTGACCATCGGCATGTTCGTGGTGACGGGCCTGGAGTTCAACCTGTCGAGTATCGCGGCCATTCTGACGATTGTCGGTTATTCGCTGAACGACACGGTGGTGGTCTATGACCGCGTGCGCGAGAATCTGCGACGATACAAGAAGATGCAGCTTCCCGAACTCCTCGACTTGTCGATGAACCAGACGCTGCCGCGCACGATCCAGACCTCGCTGACGACCTTGCTGGCGTTGATGGCGCTGTTCTTCTTCGGTGGCGAGGTGCTGCAATCCTTCGTCGCGGCGATGATCTTCGGCGTCGTGGTGGGCACTTATTCGTCGATCTTCATCGCTGCGCCGCTGCTGATCCTGTTCAAGTTGCGGCCGGGTGCGCTCGACCGCGACGACAAGGAAAAGGACGCGACGGCGACCACGCAGCCGGTCGACTTCGGGACGTCCTGATCGCCGATGGCGAAAGGTATCGAGATACGGGATGCGCATTACCCCGGCAGGCCGCCCATCGATGCCTATGGCGCGGGCGGTTTCCGGTTCGCGGACATGTCGCATCGCGGCTCGATCCTGTGCCTGCCGTCCGGCGTGCATGGGTGGGACGTGACCGGACCGGACGGTATCTCGGAAGCCAACCTGTCGGCCGTGCTCGACGAGGCGGGCGAAATCGAAGTGCTGCTGGTGGGCATGGGTACCGAGTTCCGGCGCATGCCGAAGGAATTGCAGGCATTGCTGCGCGAGCGCGGCGTCGTCACCGACGCAATGAGCACCGGGTCTGCGGTGCGGACATACAATGTCCTGTTGTCGGAGGATCGCGCGGTCGCGGCCGCGCTGATCGCCGTCGAAAATCCGTGACGGACGCGCCATGGCCGAACATTTCGATCATTGTCTCGGCCTTCTGCGCGAAGGCGACCGCGAGCGTTATCTGACGGTCCTGTTCGCGTCCGCCGAAAAGCGGCCTGCATTGGCGGCCCTGTTTGCCTTCGATCTTGAAATATCGCGTATTCGGGACCTCGTTTCCGAGCCGATGCCCGGCGAAATCCGGTTGCAATGGTGGCGCGACGCCGTCTCGGGCGAGCGGGATGGAGAAGCGCGCCAGCACCGGGTCGGCGCTGCGCTGCTGGATGCCATCGAACACTACAAGCTTCCGCGTGGAGCGTTCGAGAACCTTCTCGAGGCGCGGACCTTCGATCTCTATCACGACCCGATAACGGAACGGACGGCGCTGGAGGGCTATCTCGGCGAGACGGTCTCGGCGGTTTTCCAGATGTCTGCGCAAATTCTCGCGGACGGAAACGATCCGAAGACCGCCGATGCGGCCGGGCACGCCGGGGTCGCCTATGGCATCTCGCGGCTGATACGGCGATTGCCTCATGATCGCCAGCAGGGAAGGGTGCTGATCCCGGCGGACATTCTCGCCGCTGCCGGCACGGATTCCGGCGCCTGGCTTTCGGGAAGCAACCGGGATGCCGCCGGACGCGCGGTTTCGATTCTTGCGGAGCTTGGGCGCGATCATCTTTCAAGGGCGGAAGAGCATGTCGCCGGGCATGCCAAAACGCTGCGCGTGGCCTTTTTGCCGCTGGCAGTGGTCTTACCGGTCCTCGAACGGGCGATAAAAGCCGGCGCGGACGCGGCCGAAACGCCGGTTTCGCTCACACCGCTGCGGACCCAGTGGCGTTTCATGCGCCGGGCGATTTCCTGACGTTGACGTTAAAGTCAAAACGGCTAGGATCGCGCGAGGGGAAGCATGGGAGGAGTGCGCTTGCCGCTACCGGTACTCGTGGCCGTCGTCACCTGTGGAATCGCGCTGATCGTGCTTGTTGTGCATCTGACGGGCGGATCGCGCCCGGCCGAGCTTGGCAGCGAGCAGGATGCGCTTGAGCGTTTTGCGATCGACTATCCCGAGGTGGCGATATCGCGCTGCATCCTGTCGACCGATCGGCGCGACGCCGTACTGGAGACCGATGACGGTCATGTCGGGCTGGTTCACGCGATCGGCAGCAAATATTTGACGCGGTTCGTCAATCGCGGAGAGATCGCCGCGTCTCCGAACGCGAAAAAGGACGGCGCAGTCGATCTCGATACCGGCGACATCACATGGCCGCGCGCCGAGCTACATTTCGACGATGACGAAACGGCGAAGATCGTCGCCGGCCTGTTTTCCTCGACACTCGACCGATCCGCAAACCAGCGAGCGGCATGATGGATCTGAGCCAGCTAATTCCGAACTATCCCGATGTGACCCAGATCGCGATTCCCTTCTTCATCATCGCGATACTGGCCGAACTCGCCTATCTGAAACTCACCCATGCGGAGCGCAAGGCGGGGTTCGAGACACGCGACACGCTGACCTCACTTCTGATGGGAACGGGTAATGTCGTTTCCGGGCTGTTGCTTGGCTTCGTCGCCTTTGGCGTTTTGATGTGGGCTTGGCAGTTCCGGATCCATGATTTCGGCTTTTCCTGGTGGGCGGTGGCGCTTTGCTTCCTGCTCGATGACCTTCGCTACTACTGGTACCACCGTATCGCGCATCGCTCGCGCTGGGTGTGGGCCGAGCATGTCAATCATCATTCCTCGCAGCACTACAACCTGTCGACGGCGCTGCGCCAAAGCTGGACGAGCACCTTTACCGGCATGTTCGTCCTGCGGATTCCGCTGGTGCTGATCGGGTTTCATCCGCTGATGATCGCTTTCGTCGGCGGTCTCAACCTCGTCTACCAGTTCTGGATCCACACCGAAGCAATCGGAAAAATGTGGAAGCCGGTCGAACTGATCTTCAACACACCGTCGCATCACCGGGTCCATCACGCGACCAATCCGCGGTACCTCGATTCGAACTATGCCGGTACGCTGATCATCTGGGACCGCATGTTCGGCTCCTTCGTCGAGGAGCTGGACGAGGACATGCCGCGCTATGGCATCGTCAAGAACATCGGCACGTTCAATCCGTTCAAGGTGGCGTTCCACGAATGGGTCAACATGCTGCGCGATGCGTTTCAGCCCGGTCTGACAATGCGCCAGCGGCTCGGCTATCTGTTCATGCCGCCGGGCTGGAGCCATGACGGCAGCCGGAAGGGCTCGGAAGACCTGAAGGCGGATTATGTGCGGCTGCATCCCGACCAGGCCGGCATGCCGGGTTTGCCGGGTGCGGAGGCGCTGGAACCGCGTAAGGACGCGCTTGTCCCGGGCGAATAGGCCTTATTCGTCGATAATTTCCGAGATCAGGGCAGGCAGGGCGGACAGGGCAATGGCCTTGCGATAGCGGGGATGACCGACCGGTTCCTCGGCATGTTCCAGCGCCCAGGTCAGTTCGTGCGGCACATGCACCGCCCAGCTTCCGGCCTCCAGCGCGGGCAGGACATCGGATTTCAGCGAGTTGCCAACCATCATCGCGCGTTGCGGACCGTGGCCGTGCCGGTCGAAGACGCGCCGATAGGTGTCCGGCGTCTTGTCGGAGACGATCTCGACATGGGCGAAATGGTCGGCGAGGCCGGATTGCACCAGCTTGCGCTCCTGGTCGAACAGGTCGCCCTTGGTGACGACCAGCAGGGTGTAATCGTCTCCCAGACGCCGAAGCGCATCGACCACGCCGGGCAGCAATTCGACCGGGTGTTCCAGCATCGTCTTGCCGAGATCGAGGATCTCGCGGATGACCGACGGGGGCAGGTCGTCTCCGGCTAGCGTCGTCGCCGTTTCCAGCATCGAGAGCGTGAAACCCTTCACGCCGAAGCCGTAGAAGCCGACATTGCGCCGTTCGGCGGAGATCAGTTCGGCTTCGACCATTCCTTCGTCGGCGAAGGCGCTCAGGAGCTCCGCGAAACGCCGCTGGCTATCCTGGAAGAAGCGCTCGTTGTGCCAGAGCGTGTCGTCGGCGTCGAAGGCGATCGTGGTGAGCGTGCGCATGAATGGCGGTATAGCCGCCCTAGAAGGCCGCATCCAGCAAAAGGAAGATCACGGCGGACAACATGGCTGCGGCCGGCACCGTGATGACCCAGGCCGCCACGATGGTCGTGAAATGAGCCCGGCGTACCAGCATGCGCCGGCGTGCTTCCTCGGGCTGCGAGACGGCGGTGGGGTGCGGACGCGGCTCTCCGTTCGGCCGGACATTGCCGAGCTTGCGGGACATGTAGGCGCGCCGGCGCTTCGACTTGGAGGTGTACCATTCGCGGAAGAAGCCGACGCCGAAGACCGCACCGACCGCGATGTGGGTAGAGGAGACCGGAAGACCGAGCCAGGACGCGATGATGACCGTGACGGCCGCAGACAGCGCGACGCAATAGGCGCGCATCGGGTTGAGCTTGGTGATCTGTTCGCCGACCATTCGGATCAACTTCGGTCCGAACAGCACGAGGCCGATCGAAATGCCCATCGCGCCGATCAGCATGACCCACCACGGAATGGAGACTTTGGCCAACACCTCGCCGGCCTCGGCGGTGTGGACAACCGCGGCGAGGGGGCCGACGGCGTTGGCGACGTCATTGGCGCCATGGGCGAAGGATAGCAGTGCTGCCGAGCAGATCAACGGAATGGAGAACAGGTGGCGCACCGACTGGTTGCGATTTTCCATGCCTTCTGACTGGCGGCGGATCACCGGCTTGGTCAGCGCATAGGTCGCGATGCCGAAGCCCACACCGATCGCGATGATGACGAAACCGTCAAGGTGGATGATCTTCTTCAGGCCCTTCATGGCGAGATAGGCCGAGAAGGCGGCGGCCATGACACCGAGCAGAACGGGAACCCAGCGCCGGGATGCAGCGATCTTGTCGTCCTGGTAGATGATCTTGATCTTGATAAAGGCGAGGAAGGCCGCGCCGATGACCCCGCCGAGGACCGGCGAGATTACCCAGCTTGCGGCGATCGCGCCCATTGTCGGCCAGTTGACGGCGGAAAAACCTGCCGCCGCGATCCCCGCGCCCATGACGCCGCCGACGACGGAATGCGTCGTGGAGACGGGGGCGCCGAGAACGGTTGCCAGATTGACCCAGAGCGCCGAGGAGATCAGGGCGGCCATCATGGCCCAGATGAATGTTCCGGTGTCGGAGACCGTGGCCGGATCGACGATGCCCTTGGAAATCGTGCCAACGACATCACCGCCGGCAATCAGGGCGCCCGCGCTCTCGAAGACTGCCGCGATCGCAAGCGCGCCGACCATCGACAGGGCGCGCGATCCCACCGCGGGGCCGACATTGTTGGCGACATCGTTGGCGCCAATGTTGAGCGCCATGTAGCCGCCGAGCATGGCGGCAATGATGATGATGACGCTGTTATGCTCGCCGGAGACATAGACGGCGGCAAACAGCGCCGCTGCCGCGATGAAAAGGAGGCTGAGCCCCGGACCGGCCAATCCGCGCGAGACATGACCGGCGGCTTCCTCGAAGCGGACGATCTTGTCGAGATCCTTGTCGAGGGTTTCTTTCTTGCGCAGACGAGATCGGACAGACATACAAAGGCCTTTCGGGAGCCTCGATGTAACAGTTCGATGACGGTTTCCACAATCGGCGAACGGGCAAAGCTCCGCCAGGATTGCCGATCACAGCCAGAAAATCGTGGATTACATCAGGAATAGGGGAGCGGAGGCAGAAAGGAGAGGATCAGGTCGCGCAATTGCGGCTCCGCGACCGAATGCGCCGCCTCGTCGCGGGCGAACCATTTCAGGTCGCGCTGCTTCTTTTCCGGCCAGTCGTCGAGGTTTTCGCGAACCTCCAGCGCATGCACATAGACGATACAATCGACCGCGCTGCCCTCGTCGCGGATCTTCTCGTAGTGATAGGAGCCGACCGGTTCGGCCGTGATCGGACCCTTGATGCCGGCCTCTTCCCAGGCTTCCTGCGCGGCCGACTGTGCCGATGACAGCGCGTCGTGCGGCCAGCCTTTCGGGATAACCCAGCGGCCGGTGCCGCGGCTTGTCAGAAGCAGGACCTCCAGCGTTCCATCACGCATGCGCCACGGCAGCGCGCCATACTGGACGCGCGGCGGTATCGCCATGAGCGCCGGAATGTTCAGCACTTCGGTGGCGCGCCTGAGAATGGATCGCTTTTTCGATTCTTCCTGCATAACGTCCGTGGATTAGGTTGCGAGCGAACATGAGGTGTAGTCGCTTCGCGCGGTCTGCGGCAAGAGCGTTCGGGATTACGGCGTGAAGTTCAGGATGACGTCGCGTAGTTCAGGTTCGTCTACGAGATCGGCAGCCTCGGGGCGCAGAAACCAGCGCCGCGTGCGCTGGCTCTTTTCGGGCCAGCTGGATAGTTCTTCCTCGACCTCAAGCGCGTGAACGTGGACGATGCAGTCGATCGCGTCGGAGTCGCCCATGAACTTCAGGTAGTGAAACCGTCCGATCGTCTTCTTTGTGATCGCGCCGGTTATGCCGGCTTCCTCGAAGGCTTCCTGTGCGGCGGACCGGGCAGACGACATGCCGTCATGCGGCCAGCCCTTGGGGATGACCCAGCGACCGGTATCCCGGCTCGTGACCAGCATGACTTCGATTGTGCCGTCGACGTATCGCCATGGCAGGGCGCCGTGCTGCACCTTCGGTGCCGAGCTCAGCGCTCTCATGATCTGGAAATGCTGGCGTTGCCGTCGACGGATGCGGGGTCCGTCGTTGTTGCTCATGGGGAAGTATAGGAACGGGGACCGCCAAAACGGAACCCCGAAAACCCCGAAGAAACAGGAAAAGTGAGTTTTTTATTCCGCAGCTTCGCGCGGGCGGACAGCTTCCAGCCATTGCGCGGCATCGCGCTTTGCACGCTCGGTGATGGCGCGTTTCTTCGCCAGTGCCTTGTCCTTGCCGCGCCAACGGCCCTCATGGCCTTCGGGCTTCTTCATCGCGCCCGCGTCCGGCGGCGGAAACAGCCCGAAATTCACGTTCATGGGCTGGAAGGAGCGCTTCTTCTCGTCGTCGGAAACGATGTGACCGCCGGTGATGTGGTTGAGGAGCGCGCCGAAGGCAGTGGTCGCGGGCGGCGGGAGAACGGGTTCACCCAGCCTGTCCGCGGCTGCGAAACGCCCGGCAAGAAGACCAATGGCGGCCGATTCCACATACCCCTCGCAACCGGTGATCTGGCCGGCAAAGCGCAGGCCCTTGCGGCTCTTCAACTGCAGGTCTCCGGCCAACAGTACAGGGGAGTTGAGGTAGGTATTTCGGTGCAGGCCGCCGAGACGGGCGAACTCGGCGTTTTCAAGCGCCGGAATCATCCGGAGTATCTCCGATTGCGCGCCGTAACGGAGCTTGGTCTGGAACCCGACCATGTTGTAAAGCGTGCCGAGTGCGTTGTCCTGGCGAAGCTGCACGACGGCATAAGGCTTCTCGTCGGGCTTGTGCGCGTTGGTCAGGCCCATCGGCTTCATCGGCCCGTGGCGCAGCGTCTCGCGTCCGCGCTCGGCCATGATCTCGATCGGCAGGCACCCGTCGAAATAGGGCGTACCTTCCCATTCGCGGAATTCGGTCTTGTCGCCGGCGATCAGCGCATCGATGAAGGCTTCGTATTGATCGCGATCCATCGGGCAGTTGATGTAGTCTTTTCCGGTGCCGCCAGGACCGACCTTGTCGTAGCGCGACTGGAACCAGGCCGTGTCCATGTCGATGGAATCGAAATAGACGATCGGCGCGATCGCATCGAAAAAGGCGAGGGCATCCGAATCGGTTTCGGCTGCGATGGCATCGGCAAGGCCGGGTGCTGTCAGCGGTCCGGTGGCGATGATGGCGAGGTCCCAGTCGGCTGGCGGGAGGCCGGTGATCTCCTCGCGCACGACCGTAATCAGCGGGTTTGCCGCGATCGCCTCCGTCACCGCATCCGAGAAGCCGTCCCGATCGACCGCCAGCGCGCTGCCGGCCGGCACCTGATTGGCATCGGCGGAACGCATGATGAGGGAATTTGCCATGCGCATCTCGGCATGGATCAGGCCGACGGCATTGTATTCGGAATCGTCGGATCGAAACGAGTTTGAGCAAACCAGTTCGGCGAGGCCGTCTGTCTTGTGCGCCTCGGTGCCGCGCACGCCACGCATCTCGTGAAGGATGACCGGAATGCCGCGCGCGGCAATCTGCCAGGCGGCTTCGGAGCCGGCGAGACCGCCACCGACGATATGAATGGGACGCATTGTCATGGCGAGGAGATAACGCGTCGCGGATGACGCTTCAAGAAATGAAAAACACCCGCCGCGGGAGGAGGTGCGGCGGGTGTCTTACTTTCGGAGCAACAATCCTGGGAGGAGGATAGGATTGCGCTCCTTTAACCGACAAGGTCTGGGAGGAGGATAGACCCTGACGGAAACTGTTTTCGTCTTAGGCGCGGGCTGCGCGGCGGGCGACGCTGGCGATATCGCCGCGGGCGAAACCGATGTCCTCCAGCTCGCGGCCGGAGAGGCGTTTCAATTCAAGGCTGGTCTCGCGGTAGCGGCGCCATTCGTTGAAAGAGCGTACGAGGTTCATTTTCATATCCACTTCGTGGGCTTGGGGTCGTTCGTGTTTTTGTTTTTGTTGTTGTGACCCCAAGATAGTCATTCTAACCGATTTGATAAGCGTCGATGCTGCAACGCAGCTATGCATATTGTGCAATGCACAAAGCGGGACGAATGGACCATTCTGCGCGGCCCGCTTCGCACCGTCAAAAAAACACCCGCCGCCGGTAACCGGCAGCGGGTGGCTTTTATTCGGAGCGGCGACCCCTGGAGGGAGGAGATCGGGTCGCGCGTCCTGCGCCGTCCAGGCCCGGGAGAAAGAAGGCCCGACGGAATTCGGTGGTATGCCTCAGGCGCGGGTGACTTTGCGCGCGACGAACGGGATATCGCCACGGTTGATGCCGAGGTCGTTCAGTTCGCGGGCCGTCAGCTTGTTGAGCTCGGTGCAGGTTGCACGGTAGCGGCGCCATTCGGAGAAAGAGCGTACGAAGTTCATGGTCTTGTCCTTGTCGTGATGATCTGTTCTTGTTCTTGCAATGGCGCGTAGATAGGCACTTCGTGCTGAAAAAATAAGCGATGAAATTGCATAGCACCCATGCGTTTTGTGCATTGCATGAAATAGCTGTGTTTCGGGGTTCTTGGTAAAACTTCACCATGGTGATAAACATCTGAAAAACAGGACTTTTCGCGCTGTGGCGACGCTGATCGAAAGACAGATCGAGGACTGGGAAAAGCGTGGCGTGGTCGATGCCGAGACCGCGACGCGACTTCGCGACGACATTGGCGCCGGAATGGCGCGTGCGCGGGGCTCGCACGCCACCAAATCGGCGCGGCGTTTCTCGTTCTTCCAGGTCGTCGCGTTCTTTGCCGCGATCTCCATTGCGGCCGCGGTGCTGATTTTTGTTGCAGCGAACTGGGAGTACGTTCCGAGGCTCGTTCGGGTGTCCGGTGTGATGGCGATCGTCGCGTTCGGATATCTTGGCGGAGCGTTCGTCCGGCAGCGTTTCGGTCTGCGCCGGACGCTCGTCGAGGAAGCGTTTTATCTGGTTGGCGGCGCGGCATTCATCGGCGGCGTGGCGCTTGTCGGGCAGATGTACCACATTTCTGGAGACACTCGGGACGCCGCCCTGCTTTATGCGGCGGGGCTGGGCTTGTCGGGCTTCGCGGTCCGGTCGCGCGCGCTGGTCGCGGTTGCCGCAGGCTGGATCACCTATTGGCATCTCGAGGGTCCGCAAGCGGGCAACCTGTTGTCCCTGCAATTCCTGGTCTTCGCCATCTCCATCGGGGCGGGCATCGCCTTCGCGATTTTGACAAAGGCCCGGTGGCTCAGGCGCGTCCTCTATCTCGCGGGACTTGTCGGGCTGGTGCCGTTTGCCTGGGAAGTGCTGAAATATGTCGCCGATCTCTACGATTCGATCCCGCCCGAAGTCCGCATCGCGGTCTGGGTGGCTATCTACGTGTTGTCGCTGGTCGCGATCCTCGCCGGGCGGTTCCTGCCCGAGGTGGCGAACCGCATATCGCCTCTCTCCGCGAAGCGCGCGGGCGGGCAATTCGCCGTCGGGCTGCTTTCCATCGCCTTCCTGCACGGAGAACTGGACACGGATGCCGGGCTGATCGTGGTTTCGTGCCTGGCCGTCATTTTCGTTCTCGCCGCGCTTTATGCGTATGGCCGGGACAGGCGGGTCATCCGCTACATTTCCTATGTGGTCTTCGTCGGCGAGGTGTTCATCGTCTATGGGGAGACCGTCTATTCGATGCTCGGGACGTCCGGCTTCTTCCTGGCGCTCGGTCTCGTCCTCGCGGTGATCGCCTTCGTGGTCTACCGGCTGGAGCGGTTGTGGAAGGCGCGAAAGTCGAAGGAGGCAACCAATGCATAGGAAGCCCTTTCTTCTCGCGTCCGCGCTGGCATCCGTTGTCGCGTTGTGCGGCGTTCTCGGCTGGATGATTGCCGATCGCGCGGCGATCCTGCGCGACGGGCACGAAATCGTTCTCAAGACGGAACCGATCGACCCTCGCGATCTGCTGCGCGGTCGCTATGTGCGCCTCAACTACTTGATCTCGAGCATCCCGCCGCTGCTCTACAAGGACCAGGTCGTCGACTATTTCGATTCCGGCACGACCATCTTCGTTCGTGTGGAGGAGGACGATGACGGTTTCTGGACCGCGAAGGAGGCGGTCGTGGGAAGCCTGCCGGACGACCGTGCGGATGGCGACGTCTGGATTCGTGGTGAAACCCGTTTCCGCATGGCGTCGACCAACACGCCGGCATTCGTTCTGTACGGCATCGAACGGTTCTACACGCCGGAACACGTTGCGCCTGAAATCGAGGAGAGAATGCGTGACCGTGCGGTGACCGAAATCGTCGTGGCGGTCGCCGATGACGGCAGGGCACAGATCAAGGCGCTTCGGCAGGACGGAGAAACCATCTTCACGGAACGCCTTTTTTAGGCATTGCGGACGCTGCGGTGGCGCGAATCCGGGCATTTTTTCATTGATCGGCGCGCGAGCGGTGCTATAGACGCCCGATCAAGCGGCATGCTCGTCATGTCCACGAACACTGCGGATATGGCGGAACTGGTAGACGCACTGGATTTAGGTTCCAGCGCCGCAAGGCGTGGGGGTTCGACTCCCTCTATCCGCACCACCATCCCGTCGGGGAAGGCAACCAAGGCCATGCGATCCGCGCACGCGGATGCAGGCGGCAAGAAAATGAAGGTTGAACAATGCAGGTAAGCGAAACCCTCAATGAAGGGCTGAAACGCGAAATCAAGGTCGTCATCCCGAAGGAAGACCTTCAGTCCAAGCTGGGCGAGCGCCTGGAAGACGCCAAGGGCAAGGTGCAGCTCAAGGGATTCCGGCCCGGAAAGGTGCCGGTCGGCCATCTGCGCAAGATGTACGGCAAGTCCTTCATGGCGGAAATCGTCAACGAAATCCTGAACGAGACGCCTCGCTCCCTGCTTTCCGAACGTGGTGAGAAATCCGCCACGCAGCCGGAAATCGACATGACCGAGGACGAGAAGGAAGCCGAAAAGGTCCTGACCGGCGACGCCGATTTCGAATTCTCGATGAAGTACGAAATCATCCCGCCGATCGAGGTCAAGGATTTCTCCTCCATCAAGGTCACTCGTGAAGTGGTCGACATTCCGGACGAGGAAGTCGAGGAGCAGGTCAAGCGCATCGCCCAGTCGGCGGTCGAATACACCTCCAAGAAGGGCAAGGCCGAGAACGGCGACCGCGTGACGATGGACTATGTCGGCAAGGTCGACGGCGAGGCCTTCGAGGGCGGCACCGATACGGACGCCAATCTCGTGCTCGGCTCGGGCCAGTTCATTCCGGGCTTCGAAGAGCAGCTCGTCGGCAAGAAGGCCGGCGACGAGACTCAGGTCAAGGTGACGTTCCCCGAGGATTACGGTGCGGCGCACCTGGCCGGCAAGGAAGCCACCTTCGACGTGACCGTCAAGGATGTGGCGAGCGCCGGCGAGATCGTCATCGACGACGAACTTGCCACAAAGCTTGGCATCGAGAGCGCGGAACGCCTTCGCGAGGTCGTTCGCGAGCAGATCGAGAGTCAGTACGGTTCGATGACCCGCCAGAAGGTCAAGCGCCAGCTTCTCGACGCGCTGGACGAAGAGTACAAGTTCGACTCGCCGTCCAAGCTGGTCGATGCGGAGTTCAACAATATCTGGGCGCAGATCTCCAACGATCTGCAGGAAGCCGGCAAGACCTTCGAGGATGAGGACACGACCGAGGACGAGGCGCGCGAGGAATATATGCGTCTCGCCGAACGCCGCGTGCGTCTCGGTCTCGTCCTGTCCGAGATCGGCGAGCAGGCCGGCGTGACCGTCAGCGAGCAGGAACTGCAGCAGGCTGTCATGAACCAGGTTCGCCAGTATCCGGGCCAGGAACAGCAGGTCTTCGAATTCTTCAAGAAGAACCCGGACGCGGTCGCCAATCTGCGCGCGCCGATCTTCGAGGAGAAAACCGTCGATCACCTGCTCGAGCAGGTTTCCGTCACCGACAAGACCGTCAGCAAGGAAGAGCTGATGGCCGATGACGAGGAAGAGACCGCCGAGGCCAAGCCGGCGAAGAAGAAGGCGGCGCCGAAGAAAGCCGCCGCCAAGAAGGACGACGCCGCGACCGACGCGGAAAAGCCCGCCAAGAAGGCCGCGCCGAAAAAGAAAAAGGCTGAAGAAGCCAGCGAATAAGCTGAGTTTCAGCCGATCGATAAACCGCCGGAAAGCAGACGCTTCCGGCGGTTTTTTCATGCGTTTCGTGAACCGGCGCATGCCCCTTGCCGTAGAGCCCGGTGAAAGGGGTTCTCGATGGGAAAGACGCTTCGGTTCGTTCTTGGCGACCAGTTGTCCCGCGATCTCTCATGCCTGAAGGGGCTTGAGAAAGACGATATCGTCCTGATGTGCGAGGTCGCCGAGGAGGCGACCTATGTGCGCCACCACAAGAAGAAAATCGCGTTCCTCTTTTCGGCCATGCGCCATTTCGCGGAGGGATTGCGCAGCGATGGTTATGAGGTCGAATACCGCCACTTCGGCCAGGATGGCGATGTCCGGTCGCTGACAGACGCGCTGCGGCAGGCGATCCGGAAGCACGACATCTCGACCGTCATCGCCACCGAGGGCGCTGAGTACCGCGTTCTCGAAATGCAGCGCGCATGGGCGGACGAACCGGGCATCGAACTGGATCTCAGGCCGGATGAGCGCTTCATCGCGACGGCGTCGGAGTTCGCTGACTGGGCTTCTGGGCGCAAGGAATTGCGCATGGAGTATTTCTATCGGGAGATGCGTCGAAAGACCGGTTACCTGATGGACGCCAATGGCGGCCCCGAAGGCGGGCAGTGGAACTACGACAAGGACAATCGCGAGCCGCTGCCGGAGGATGCGACGATTCCCGAACGTCCGCACTACGCGGTGGACGATATCACGCGGGATGTCCTGGACCTGGTGGACGGATCGTTCGGCGATCACATCGGCAGGCTCGAGCCGTTCAACTATCCCGTGACCCGCCGGCAGGCGATGCATTACCTGAACTGGTTTGTCACGGAGGCGCTTCCGGAATTCGGGCGCTATCAGGACGCGATGAAGCAGGGCGAGCCGCTGCTCTACCATTCGCATCTTTCGGCCCTGATCAATTGCGGGCTTCTCGACCCGCGCGAATGTTGCGAGAAGGCGATCGCCGCCTGGAATGACGGTGATGCGCCTTTGAATGCGGTCGAGGGCTTCGTCCGGCAAGTTATCGGGTGGCGGGAGTACATAAGAGGCATCTACTGGCTGAAGATGCCGGAGTATGGGCAGGAGAATGCCCTCGACGCGACACGCGACCTGCCGGAGTACTTCTGGTCCGGCGAGACGCAGATGAACTGCATGCGCCAGGCAATCACCGAGACGCTGGACAACGCCTATGCGCATCATATCCAGCGGCTGATGGTGATCGGTAATTTCGCGCTTCTCGCCGGCCTCGACCCCAAACAGGTTCAGGACTGGTATATGGCCGTCTATCACGACGCCTATGAGTGGGTGGAGATGCCGAATGTCGTCGGCATGATCCTGCATGCCGATGGCGGGTTGGTTGCTTCCAAGCCCTATGCCGCGTCCGGAGCCTATATCGACCGGATGTCGGATTATTGCGGCAAATGCCGCTACTCGGTCAAACGCAAGAACGGCGAAAAGGCGTGTCCGTTCAACTACCTTTACTGGAATTTCCTGATCGGGAACCGTCCGCGATTTCGGAACAACCTTCGCATGCGGATGATCTACACATCGCTCGACAAGATGGGCGAAGACAGGATTGATGCTATCGGCGAGGATAGCCGGCGTTTCTTCCGCGCGCTCAGCCAGAGCGAGGCTTGAGACGGTTTTCCGGCAGGAACAGGTCCGGCAGAAAGTTGGGTGTCTTGCTGCAAGCCTGCATCAGGGCGGCCCTGGCCATCAGATGTGCGATGGCGAAGCTGATCTTGAAACCGCCGGTCGCGACAAGGAGGTCGTCACGGCCGGGCAGGGGCCCGACCAGCGGCTCCCGCCCGTCGGCGCGAGGACGGATGCCCGCCCATCGTTCGATGATCTCTGCGTTTTCGAGAGCCGGACAGATCTCCATGGCATGCGCGATGACAGCCTCCAGCTTTTCATCGGTCGAGGCGGTGTCGTCGAACTCGTTTTCCGAGGTCGAACCAATGGCGACAAGGCCGTTTTCGTGCGCGATGACATAGGTGCCGTTGTCGTAGAGGATCGGCGCCGACGGATCCACGGGCCGGGCTGGGCGAAGCAGCGCCGCCTGTCCCTTCACACCCCGACCGGACAGGCTGTCGATCAGGCCAAAACTCTCCCATCCGGCCGTCAAGATCGAGCGGCCTGCCGCGAGAACAGAGCCGTCTGTCAGGGTAATCGCGCCGTTCTCGACCGAACTGACTTCGGTATTCTCCAGGATTTGGATACCGGACAGGGCGACGGCCTTATGGAGCGCTGCGACAAGCGCGCGTGGATCGACCCGGGCCGACAGGCTGTCGATATTGGCGCCGTGTTGCATCTGATCTTGCGGCAGCCAGCCCGGATCGGGTGTCTGGTCCGTCACCTGCCATCGAAATGGCGCGGGCCAGCTTTCCTGCGATGCTTGCACCCATTGCTCGCTCAGCCGGCGTTTTTCCGCGTGGCGGATCGGCATAAGACGGCCGCAGCGCCGATACCCGGCCCGCATGCCGGTCAGGCTTTCGATAGCCTCGATCTCAGCTTCCAGCGACAGAAGACCGTCGAGCTGAAATTGCTTCTTGGCGTTCCAGCCGGTCGGTTGATGCGGCATCAGCGCGCCAAGCAGGCCGCCGCTGGCGCCCGCGCCGATGGTTCGTTTCTCCAGCAGGGTGACCGAAAGCCCTTGCCGCGCGGCGAGGAATGCAGTCCAAAGGCCGACGATTCCGCCGCCTATGATGGCGATGTCGCGGGAACTGGCAATCGAGACGGACGGCATGGCTGATCTGAAACGGGACGATGTGACTTGGTTCGACGGCGATATGCCGTATTCGCAGCAGTTTGGCGACCATTTCTATTCGCGGGCCGACGGTCGCGCGGAGTGCCATCATGTTTTCATGGGCGGCAACGGGTTGCCGGAGCGGTGGAATGGCGCTGCCGATTTCACCATCGGAGAGCTGGGATTCGGCACCGGGCTCAACTTCCTCGAGACGTGGCGAAGCTGGAAGGAATGTCGTGTGCCGGGGCAGGCACTTCACTACGTTTCCTTCGAGGCGTTCCCGATGACGTCCGGACAGATCGAGCGCGCGCTTTCGCCCTGGCCCGTGCTGACCCCGCTTGCCGGGGAAATGCTCGGTCGCTGGTCAGAACTGACGGAAGCGCCGGCGACCTGGTGGCTCGATGCGCAGACGAGCCTGACCGTGGTGGTCGGCGCTGCCCTGGACGGCGTTCGGGCATGGGGCGGGATCGCCGATGCCTGGTATCTCGACGGTTTCGCACCGTCGAAAAACCCGGAGATGTGGTCGGAAGACCTCATGCAGGCGGTCGGCGATCACACGCGGGCGGGCGGAACCTTCGCCAGCTATACCGCGGCCGGATGGGTGCGGCGTAATCTGCAGGCTGCCGGTTTCATCGTCGAAAAACGGCCCGGCCATGCGGGCAAGCGCGAGATGATCCGCGGTTACAAGCCGGACTGATCTTTCCAGGCGACGACGAGCCAGCCCGGTATAGGCGCACCTTGTTCGCTGCGCACGGTGATCGGCTCGAAGCTGGTGATCCGGGAAAATCCGGATTTATCGAGGAGCGATTTCAGATAGTCCGCGCTGTGCGCGAAGCGCTGGTTGGGGGTCACGCGCCAGGGTTTTCCGGCCATCGCCACGTCATCCATGGTTTCGGCGGAGAAGGCAAAGCAGGCACCGGGGGGCGTGTTCGATGCGACACCGGCAAAGAACGGTTCGAGCGCGCCGATATAGGGCAAGACGTCCGTGGCGACGATCAGGTCGAACGGCGCGTAGTCGTCCGTCTCTTCCGTCTTGCGTGCCTTCTCCCACTCTTCAAGGAAATGCACGGCCTCGTTGACGAACAGCGCGTCATAGACCGCGCGCTCGTCGGCCATGTCGATCATCTTTTCCGACAGGTCGACGCCGGTCGCGTGATCGCATATCTCGCCCAGCATCATGCCGGACAGGCCCGTTCCGCAGCCGAGATCGAGCATGCGGGAGAAATTCAGATCAGGATCGCCGCCGAGAATATCGGCCAGTTGCATCGGTACGGCATAGCCGAGATCGCCGGTGAGGATGTCGTCGAAGACCTCGGCGTGCTGGTCGAACAGCGTCGATACATAGGCGTCCGGGGCCTTGTCCGGCGCATCGCCGAGGCCAAGGGACGCAAGGCGGACGGACGCGCCGCATGTATCAGACGGGTCGATTTCCAGACACTTGCGGTAAAGCTCAGCCGCTTCGTCCGCCTTGCCGGATTTTTCCAGTTCGAGCGCCTTGTTGTAGGCGTCTGCAAGCCGGTCGAACGTGCTGCCGGATACCATTTGCCGGGTTTCTTTCTTAACCAAGTGACGGAAGCGCTGCTTAACCATGGCGTTTAGCCAAATGTCAAAGCCGCAACGCTATTGTGTGTCCGATTGGGGTCTCACTCGAACCTGCGGGGACGGACTATGGACAATTTCGAACATGCACGGCCGATCGCCGAACTGATCGAACGCAAGGCCGTGACGGATGCCGACGTTCTGCGCCTGCGCCGTGAAGTCTACCGCAATGGTGTCGTCAATCGCGAGGAAGCGCGCGATATCTTTGCGCTCGATCATCTCGTGACCGACAAGCCGGAGAGCTGGCGCGAATTCTTTGTCGAGGCGATTGTCGATTACGTCGTCGAGCAGGAAGCGCCGCGTGGATACATTTCCAACGCCAACGCGGAATGGCTGGTCGATTCGATCTCGCATGACGGCGTGGTCGATTACCGGACCGAATTCGAACTGCTGATCAAGGTGATCGAACGGGCGCACCATGTTCCGGCCCATCTGGCGGCCTTTGCGCTCGACCAGGTGGCAATCGCGGTCATAGAGGGCAAGGGCTCGATCGCACGCGGACGCACGCTGACGCCCGGTGTGATCGGCGAACACGAGGTCGAAATCCTGCGGCGCATTCTCTATGCGTCTGGCGGGCACGGCAATGTGGCGATCACCCGCGAAGAGGCCGAGGTGCTGTTCCATATCAACGACAGCACCCGCGAAGCCGACAATCATCTCTCGTGGACGGAACTCTTCACCAAGGCCGTGGCCTGCTCGCTCATGGCCGCATCCGGTTACACACCGCCCAACCGCGACGAGGCTTTGCGCCGCGAAGAGTGGCTCGGCGACACGTCGGTCAATCTCGGTCGGTTCTTCTCGAAGATGTTCGCCGGCAGCCTCGATGCCCATATCGAGGCGGTGAAGCTGGAGACCGGTTCGGAAAGCTATTGGGGCGATCGCAACGCCCGTATGGAAACCGCAAGCGGCTCAAGCGAGAAGATCGACGCGCCGGAAGCCGAATGGCTCGTCGAGCGTATCGGGCGCGACGGCGTTCTGCACGAAAACGAGAAGGAACTCCTCGGGTTCCTGAAGCGGGAGTCGCCGCATATCCACCCCGCGCTGCATCCGCTGCTCGAAAAGGTCGCCTGAGCGCCTCGACGACGCTTGGCTAGAGTTCGCGCCGCCTCTGCAGGCGCAGCAGTTCGTCTTCGATACGGCTGAGTGTCGCGCCGGTTTCCTCGTGAAGCCGGCGGACTTTTTCGAACTGTCCGCGCAGGATGTTGATCGCGTCGTTGCGCGGATCGTCCGTCGGCGCTTCACCGACACCGTGCAGCAGCCATGGCATGCTGACATTGAGGAGGCCGGCGATCATCGACAGCCGGTTGGCGCGCGGTTCGGAGCGGTCGCTTTCCCAGGCCTGAACGGTCGCGGTCTTGACGCCGAGGCGGCGCGCGAACTGGGCGGCGGACATGCCGCTCGCATCCCTGGCGCGTGAAAGCCGCCCGCCGAGCGTGTCGGCATCGGGGGTGGAACTGAAGATCGTGGTTTCGGTCATTTTTTTCCCGTCATGTAATTTGCGCGCCGAGCCGCTTGGCATGCCAGCGCAGGTGATCCTCCACGAATGTGGAGATGAAATTATAGGAATGGTCGTAGCCGGGCTGCATGCGAAGCGTCAGCGCAATACCCGATTTGCGGCATGCATCCTCGAAGAGCCATGGTCGCAGGCCGTCGTCGAGGAACTGGTCGGCATCGCCCTGATCGATGAGAAACTCGTCGAAGCGCTTGCCGTCCTCGACCAGCGCACAGGCGTCATAAGCGCGCCATGCGCTCTGGTCGCCGCCGAGATAGGTGGCAAAGGCATTGCTCGCCCAGTCGGCGGTGGAGGGCGAGACAATCGGCGCGAAGGCCGAACAGGATCGGAAGCGGTCCGGATTGTTCAGGGCGATGGTCAACGCGCCGTGTCCGCCCATCGAATGGCCGAAAATCGCCTGTCGGTCCATGTCGACCGGGAACTTGCCGGCCACGAGCTTGGGAAGCTCGTCCGTGATGTAGGAATACATGCGGTAGTTCGCGGCCCACGGCTCCTCGGTCGCGTCAACATAGAACCCCGCGCCGGTGCCGATCTTCCAGTCATCCTTTTCGTCCGCAATGTCCTCGCCACGCGGGCTGGTGTCGGGGCAGACGATGACGAGGCCCAATTCGGCGGCGGCGCGACGGTACTCGCCCTTGTCCATCACGTTCTGATGCGTGCAGGTGAGGCCGGAGAGATACCAGAGGACCGGGCAGGGCGCAGACGCCGCCTGGGGTGGCACGAAGACCGCGAAGGTCATGTCGCAGCGCGTTTCAGACGATTCGTGGCTGTAAACGCCCTGGATGCCGCCATGGACCTTCGATTCGGAGACTGTCTTCATTTCCACTTCCTGACTTCGTTCTGTTATCCGTGCATGGCGCGGCGACACATGCGGTCGAGGGCCTGAAGAAAGGCCGACCGGTCCTCGCGCGAAAACGCCCTGTTGTATCCGCCATCCTCGCCGGTTTCGCGAAGATGCTGCTTGAGATCGCGCATCGCCACCGCCATGCCGATCGTTTCCGGCGTATGCTCGCGGCCGCTGTTTCCCAGGACGAGAGCACCCTTTTCGACGCAACGCGCGGCGAGCGGAATGTCCTGGGTAACGACGATGTCCCCCGGTTTCGCTTCCGCCGCGATCCAGTCGTCTGCGGCGTCGGCGGATTTCGGAACCACGACGTGTCGTATCATGGGATCGCGCGAAGGTCTAAGCCCGCCATTCGAAACGAAGGTGACAACGAGGTCGTGACGTTCGCCGACACGGATGATTTCCTCTTTCACGGGACAGGCGTCGGCATCCACATAGATGACCGGTCTATCGGTATCCGACATGCTATGGTTGCTCCGGTTTCGGCGTTATCTGTGGCGGGCGCGGGCAAGCGCGGCTCCCGCGCCGAGCGCATGGAGTTTCGCCGCCGCGACATCGCGCGACAGCGGCGCCATGCCGCAATTGGTGCAGGGATAGATGCGTTCTGCGTCCGCGTGTTTCAGCGCTTCGTCGATGATGCCGGCCACTGTTTCGGGGGTCTCGATTTCGGTTGACGCCACGTCGATGCAGCCGATGAGGAGATCCTTGTCCGGCAGTAGCCCTATCAGCGAAATCGGCACGCGGGAGTTGGCGCATTCAAGCGAAACCTGACGGATCGCCGAGGCGTTGATCGCCGGGAAAATCGCCTCGTATTGCCTCCATTCGGAGCCCAGCGTTTCCTTCCACGTGATATTCGCGTCGATGCCGTAGCCGTAGCAGATGTGAACGGCCGTCGTGCATTTAAGGCCGCGTGCGGCGCGTTCGAGCGCCTCGATACCCCATTCATTCACGTCGTCCATGAAGACGTTGAAGGCGGGTTCGTCGAACTGGATCGTGTCGACGCCGGCGGCTTCGAGTTCCCGGGCTTCCTCGTTGAGGACGTCGGCGAACGCCATCGCCATGTCGGCGCGTTTGCCGTAGTGGCCGTCGGCAAGCGTATCGCAGATCGTCATCGGGCCGGGAAGGGTCCATTTCAGGCCCTTTTTCGTGTGCTCCCGGCAATAGGCGGCTTCGTCGCGGTGGACCGGCCGGCCTCGCCTCAGCGGGCCGGTCACGGTGGGGACATCCACGACGTAGCGGTTGTTGCGGATACCCATTTTGGTTTTCAGGTCCCAGTCGATGCCTTCGACCGTTTCCAGAAAGCCGTGCACGAAATGGGTTCGGAACTGTTCGCCGTCCGAGACGATCTCGATGCCGGCATCCTCCTGGAGCTTGATCCAGATGAGGGCCGCGTCGCGTTTCGTTTGGTCGAGATCGGGCCCTTCCAGTTTCCATTTCGGCCAGAGTTTCTCCGTCTCCGCCAGCCAGCCAGGTTTCGGCAGGCTGCCGGCGATCGTGGGCCTGAAGAGCATCAGAACTCCACGACCGCGCGGATCGACTTGCCTTCATGCATCAGATCGAAGCCCTTGTTGATCTCGTCCAGCGTGAGCTTGTGCGTGATCATCGGATCGATTTCGATCTTGCCGTCAACATACCAGTCGACGATTTTCGGAACGTCGGTGCGCCCGCGCGCGCCGCCGAACGCCGTGCCTTTCCAGGACCGGCCGGTAACCAGCTGGAACGGGCGGGTAGAGATTTCCTGACCGGCACCCGCGACACCGATGACGATCGATTCGCCCCAGCCGCGGTGCGAGCACTCCAGCGCCTGGCGCATGACCGTCGTGTTGCCGGTGCAGTCGAATGTGTAGTCCGCGCCGCCGATCTGGTCGGCTCCGCGCTTGGTCAGATTGACGATTTCCGCGACAACGTCATCGACTTCCTTCGGATTAACGAAGTGGGTCATTCCGAAGCGCTCGCCCCATTCCTTCTTGGAATTGTTGATATCGACGCCGATGATCATGTCCGCGCCGGCGAGCTTCAGGCCCTGAATCACGTTGAGGCCGATACCGCCGAGGCCGAAGACAGCGGCCGTCGCGCCGATCTCCACCTTCGCCGTGTTGATGACCGCGCCGATGCCGGTCGTCACACCGCAACCGATGTAGCATATCGTGTCGAAGGGCGCGTCGGGATTGACCTTGGCGACAGCGATTTCGGGCAGGACCGTGAAATTGGAGAAGGTCGAGCAGCCCATATAATGGTGGATCGGCTTGCCATCGAGCGAGAAGCGGGACGTGCCGTCGGGCATCAGGCCCTGACCCTGCGTTGCGCGAATGGCCGTGCAGAGATTCGTCTTGCGCGACAGGCAGGAGGGGCATTCGCGGCATTCCGGCGTGTAAAGCGGAATGACGTGATCGCCTTTCTTGACGGTTGAGACACCGGGTCCGACATCGACCACGACGCCGGCGCCTTCGTGCCCCAGAATCGCCGGGAAAAGCCCCTCCGGGTCAGCGCCCGACAGGGTGAATTCATCGGTGTGGCAGATGCCCGTCGCCTTGATCTCCACCAGGACTTCGCCCGCTTTCGGGCCTTCGAGATCGACTTCAACGATTTCAAGTGGTTTTCCCGCCTCGAATGCGACGGCTGCGCGCGTTTTCATGGATGACCCTCACGATTGACGGTTGGACATTTTCAGGATTTGGCAGCGGTTTCAACCCGCCGACCTCGCGTTCCGGGCGCTTTCCCGCGTGCAGGTGAGTATTGTTTTTCAGCGCGGATTTCGTCGCCGCGAAGGTGATTTACACATAGGCAACCCTGTTTGGTAATTTCCCGGACGCGGAAAGGCTTCGCCAAATCGTTGCGGCTAGAGTGATGTCCAATCGCATCGGAACCCTTCATGTCTCCCGTCTTCGCGCTTCTCATCGGCACGTGTTTTCTGCTCTGGCTCGTCTTGTCCGCGCCGGTCGGTAGGCGCACCGTAAGCCGGCAGGTGGTCGCCAGAACGTCCATCACGCGCCTTTGGGCCGCGTTGCATCCTTTCGGCGACGACTTCGGCTGGAACGGCGCGGTGACGCAGGTCATCCGCACGGGTGAGGGGACGGGATGCATGGTCACCTCGCATATGGGCCGCGACGGCAAGCCGATCGAAAGGTGTTTCGAACTTGTCGACGAGGTGCCCGGCGAGCGTTTCACGATGCGCTACACGGACGATACCTCCCTGGCGCAGAGCTTCTGGGAGGATCACGAGATGCGCGTTTCGATCTCGGAGGGCGCGCCGGGACGCGTCGTCGCCGAGATCGCCGAGACAGACCGATATCGCGGAATCGCCTTCCTGGTGTTTCGCCACTTCGCGCTGCGCCGGCTGGCGATAAAGCTGAAGCGCTGGGCGGAGACCGGGGAATTCAAGCCGGGCGGCATCTTCGAACATCCGCTGACGCAGCTGGGGATGGGCGGGCTGTCGGCCATGTTGCTTTGGCCGTTTTTCGGGCTGCATGCGAACGGGCTTTTTCTCGCCGTTACGTTGACGGTGGTCGTCGCGCTGCATGAACTGGGGCACATGGCGGCTTTTCGCATGATGGGCCATACCTCGGCGCGCATGATTTTCCTGCCTTTGCTCGGCGGCATCGCGCTGGGCGGACGGCCTTATGACAGGCATTTCGAAATCGGCTTCTCGGCCCTGATGGGAGCCGGCTTCTCCGCCTTCGGGGTGGCGATTCTCATCTGGTGGCAGATGGCGATGGGACAAAACGCGCCCGACAATTTTGCCGAGATCATCGTCATCGCCGCGCTGTTCAACCTTGGCAACCTGATGCCGGTCTGGAAATTCGATGGCGGTCAGGTGCTGCGGCAGGTGTTTCGCGGCGGCGCAAGCCAGGCGGCTGCGGCCTTCCTGATGCTGGGCATTATGGTGGCGACCGGCGTTGCGGTCGGGTTCTCGGCCCGCATAATGATGGTCTGCGGCGCGATTCTGGCCATTCTCAGCCTGATTACCACGCAGACCGGCGTGAAGCCCAAGACGGCGCTGGTGCCGATGAATTCCCGCGAGAGATTCGCACTCGTGGCGGCGCTAGTCTCGGTCACCGCGATCCATGCGCTAGCGGTTGTCTGGAGCGTGAGGCTGATCTTCTACTGAGTTTCTGGCGCAGCCGCGCCGAATACCTCGCGGAACGCCTCGAGAAGGGCGAGATCGAGGTCATGCATGGTGACCGGCAAACCGAGATCGACAAGGCTGGTGACGCCGTGATCGGTGACGCCGCAGGGCACGATCCCGCCGAAATGGGAGAGATCCGGTTCGTGGTTGATGGCTATGCCGTGAAACGAGACCCACTTGCGCAGCCGGATGCCGATGGCGGCGATCTTGTCCTCGGCGGGCTGGCCGGGCACGGATGACGGTTTTTCGGGGCGCACGACCCAGACGCCGACGCGATCCTCGCGGCGCTCGCCCTTGACGTTGAAGCTGTCGAGCGTGCGGATAATCCATTCCTCTAGCGCGGCAACGAATGCGCGCACGTCTTCACGGCGGCGTTTCAGGTCGAGCATGACATAGGCCACGCGCTGACCCGGGCCGTGATAGGTGTATTCTCCGCCGCGCCCTGTCTGGAAGACGGGAAAACGGTCAGGCGCGATCAGGTCCTTCGGGTCGGCACTGGTGCCGGCCGTGTAAAGGGGAGGATGCTCAACCAGCCAGACGAGCTCATGCGCCGTTCCCTCACGGATCGCCGCCGCACGGGCTTCCATGGTCGCAACAGCATCTTCGTAGTCGATCAGCCCATCGGCGATTCGCCATTCGACGGGAGCAGCGTCATTCGACGGAAAGAAGAGGTTCGACGCGGCAATCGCGTCGCGGTCGCTGACTTGGATACGGAGGTCGGACATGGGCGAGATTTGGGCTTTTCGGCGCGTCGTTGCAAGCTTTTCGAACGACGCGCGGCCAGACCTCGCCAACGAAGCCCGAATACATCTGCTTTTCGAGAAGAAATGGTGCGGTCGAGAAGACTCGAACTTCCACGGGTTGCCCCACAGCGACCTCAACGCTGCGCGTCTACCAATTCCGCCACGACCGCAAGCCAAAGACGAAAACCGGTAAAACCGGCCCGGCGCACTTAGCAAATCGCCTATGGCCGCACAAGCCTGCGCAATCGCTTTTTTAGCGATATCGCGTTCGTTGCACACGGTTCCTCTTTCCGGTATCGCCTGTGCCTGACCATGGAAATATCCGGAACAACCAAACGGAAGGACTTGCCTTCCGCTCCCGAACACCTGAACTGGATCGTCGACGGTCTGAATCTCAGCGCCATGGCGTGGGGACCGACGGACGGGTTTCCCGTGATTGCCTTGCATGGATGGCTGGACAACGCAGCGAGTTTCGCTGTCCTCGCGCCGCTCCTGAGCGGATGTCGTGTCGTTGCGCTCGACCTGACCGGTCATGGACACAGCGATCATCGCTCGGACGACGCGGCCTATCTGATTTGGGACGACATTCCGCAGATCCTGAAAGTCATCGAACGGCAGGGCTGGAAGGATTGCACGATCCTCGGCCATTCGCGCGGCGCGATGATCGGCACGCTTCTCGCTGCCGCGATGCCGGAACACGTGCGGGCGCTTGTCACGCTGGACGGGTTGATGCCCGAGCCGCATGACGACGGGGAGTTCGTTCACCAGTTACGGGACGGTCTCCGGTATGCGGCGCGAATCGCGACACGGGCGCAGCGGCATTTTTCGTCGGTCGAGGATTATGTCGAACGCCGTCAGCGCTATGGCGTCAGCCGCGAGATTGCGGCCTTGCTCGCCACGCGGGCGTTGGAGGAAACCGGAGACGGTTTTCGTCTGCGCAATGATCAACGCCTGCAGAGCCCGTCAGCCGTCAAACTGAATGCGCAACAGATCGAGTCTGTGTTGCGGTCGCTCTCTGTGCCGGTTCTCAATGTGTGGGCAACCGAAGGGCTCGTGAAGCGCGGGTGGGTCGCCGATCTGGTCGATGTGTCGGAAGCGCTGATCGATGATTTGACCCGCGCAACGGTCGAAGGTCATCACCATTTCCACATGGAGCGCGAGCCGGCGGCCGAGATCGCCGGCCATGTGCTCGACTTCATTGCCGGCCTGGAAACAAACCGAAATGGCGCCGGATAGCCCGGCGCCGGAATATCGTGTTCGTGGAGGCGATGGCGATTAGCGCACCATCACGAGGACGAGATCGCCGGCGCTGTTGCGCAAGGTCAGGCGATTGCCGCTCAGGGCGACGCGCACAGCATCTTGCGCGGCCTTCGTGAAGGAGCGCTCGACGGCCGCCGCTGCGCGGTCCCGGCAGAGTATCTTCGTGGACATGAAGCGCCCGCCGTTCCAGGACGCGCCATTCTGCGAGACCGTCGCGTTCATGCGATTGCAGCCGACCATCGCATTCAGGTTGCCGCCCGACTGGATTTCGACGCGCGAGGCCGCGAAGAGATGCGGTGCGAGGTCGGTCAGGTATCCGGTCTGGTGTGCGGCGACCTGTTTCACTTTCCACACGCCGGTGATTGCGTGCGAAACGCCGGGTCGGCGGTTGCCGGATTGGCCGGAAGCGGATGCCGGAATGATTTCGAAGCGTTCCCAGGCTTGCGGCTTCCCGACGGAAACAGCCGCCAGCAGCGAACCACGGCCGACGCCGGCACGCACCAGCTTGCCGTTTAGGGCCGATCGTATCGCGTAGGTGCCGCCAGGCAGGCGCGACAGGTAGAACGTCTCGCTTGTGCGCACGTTCTGGCTTGCGCTCTCGAGGAATGCGCCGTCTCCGGCCCGTACGTAACGGCCACCATTGACCGTGCGGAATGCGATCCGCTGCGAATCCATGTCGAGGATGTCGAAGGCTGCGGCGCGATCGGCGGAGACATTGGCCGCCAGCCGGCCATTGCTCGTGCCGACGAAGAGCCCGGAATGGGCCGATTTGAGATAAACCGTCTCCGCCGAAGACTGAGAGGGGAACGAAACAGCGGCGGCGATCATCGCGGCTGCAAGGACAATCATGCGTTTCATGCGGTATTCCTTTCCAGATGGCGTCTGTCCCCTGGACCGGGATCCGACGATTATGGTGGAGAGGTAGGCCAGATCGATCCGCGCCGGTGTGCATCCGGTCACACGGCGCTACCGGGCGTGAAATCCGCCGCGGTCATCCCCATATCGGGCGCGAAGGCCGGATTTCGTGGAAGGACCGATGCCCGGAAAGGAAACACCCTGGAAGCTCAACAGGCCGTATGACCCGGATGAGCGGGCTGCCGACCTCAGGCGTCGCTTTTCGCGGTATCGGACGCGCACCGGCGCGAGCGGTGCGCCCCGGCGCCTGCGTTTCCTGCCATTGTGGTTGCTGGTCGTGGCCGCTATCGGCGCGTTGATCGTATTCGCGATCTGACGGGTTGCCGGCGGCTTTACTTGCGGTTGGGCTTTGCCTATGACGCGCCCATTGTTCACCACCCGCGTTCGTTGGCGGGACTGGAAAAGGAGACCAGACCATGGCTGCGGCCGTTTCCCTTACATTTCCCGATGGATCCGTGAAAGCGTTCGATGCCGGTACGACCGGCCGTGACGTCGCGGAATCGATCTCAAAATCGCTCGCCAAGAAAGCTGTCGCGATCGCGCTGGACGGCGATTTGCGCGACCTTTCCGATCCGGTCACCGACGGCGCCATCGAGATCGTGACGCGCGACGATCCGCGTGCGCTCGAACTGATCCGTCACGATGCCGCCCATGTGATGGCCGAGGCCGTGCAGGAACTGTGGCCCGGAACGCAGGTCACGATCGGCCCCGTCATCGAGAACGGCTTCTATTACGACTTCAAGCGCGTCCACCCGGATACCCGCGAGGACTGGCCGTTCACGCCGGACGATTTGCCGGTGATCGAGAAGAAGATGCGCGAGATCATTCAGCGCAACGCTCCCTTTACGAAAGAGCTTTGGGATCGCCAGCGCACGAAGGACGTCTTTGCCGACATGGGCGAGGCCTACAAGGTGGATCTCGTCGACGCGATTCCGGAAGACCAGGAAATCCGCATCTACAAGCAGGGCGACTGGTTCGATCTCTGCCGCGGTCCGCACATGGATGCCACCGGCCGTATCGGTACCGCCTTCAAGCTCATGAAGGTTGCGGGCGCCTATTGGCGTGGCGACTCCACGAAGCCGATGCTGACGCGCATCTATGGCACCGCATGGGCCAACCAGAGCGAGCTCGACGCGTACCTGCACATGCTGGAGGAAGCGGAGAAACGCGACCATCGCCGGCTCGGGCGCGAGATGGACCTGTTCCATTTCCAGGAAGAGGGACCGGGCGTCGTGTTCTGGCACGCCAAGGGCTGGCGCATGTTCCAGAATCTGCTCTCCTATATGCGCCGCCAGATCGCGGACGATTATGACGAGGTGAATGCGCCGCAGGTGCTCGACAACGCCTTGTGGCAAACGTCCGGGCACTGGGGCTGGTACCGCGAGAACATGTTCGCGGTGACCTGCGCCGACGAGGAGGCGGAGGACAGCCGCGTCTTTGCGCTCAAGCCGATGAACTGCCCCGGCCACGTGCAACTGTTCAAGCACGGGCTGAAGTCCTACCGCGAACTGCCGATTCGGCTCGCCGAATTCGGCGCCGTGCACCGCTATGAACCGTCGGGTGCGCTGCATGGGTTGATGCGCGTTCGCGGCTTCACGCAGGACGATGCGCATGTGTTCTGCACCGAGGAGCAGCTCGAGGCGGAGATCCTGAAGATCAACGATCTCATGATGTCGGTCTACAAGGATTTCGGTTTCGACGAGGTTCTGGTCAAGCTTGCCACGCGTCCGGAAAAGCGCGTCGGCAGCGATGAGTCCTGGGATCATGCGGAAGGCATCCTCAAGAGCTCGCTGGAACGCATGGCGCGGGAAGACAGCCGGATCAAGACCGGTATCAACGAGGGCGAGGGCACGTTCTACGGGCCGAAGTTCGAGTACACGCTCAAGGATGCGATCGGACGCGAGTGGCAATGCGGCACGACGCAGGTCGATTTCAACCTGCCAGAACGCTTCGGTGCGTTCTACATCGACAAGGATTCCGAGAAGAAGCAGCCGGTGATGATCCACCGCGCCATCGTGGGCTCGCTGGAGCGGTTCCTCGGTATCCTGATCGAAAGCCATGCGGGACATTTCCCGCTGTGGTTCGCGCCGGTTCAGGTTGTCATCGCGACGATCACCCAGGACGCCGATGGCTACGCTCTCGAAGTGGCCAAGCGGCTGAAGGATGCGGGCCTGCATGTCGAAACCGATCTGCGCAACGAGAAGATCAATTACAAGGTGCGCGAACATTCGGTCGCCAAGGTTCCGGTCATCCTCGTTTGCGGCCGCCGCGAGGCGGAGGAGGGGACGGTCAATGTTCGCCGTCTCGGTTCGCGGGACCAGGAATCGAAAACGATCGACGAGATCCTGGTGTCGCTGACGGACGAGGCGACCCCGCCCGATATCCGGCGCAAGCGCGGTATGTGACAGATCGATGAAATCCGGCGGCCATGGCCGCCGGTTTTTCTTGTGCAACTCGACTTCAACCGGGCGAAACGTTAAGATCGGTCGAGGGTGGAGAAGACTCGCGGATGATGATCAGAACCGTCCGTTTTTCGGAATTGTCTTACGCACGTCCGGATGATCCGCCTTTCAAGCGGTGGATGATACGTACGATCGAGAACCTGTCCGGTCGCGACCGTCTCGCAGACCTTTACGACTATTGGCGCCATGAGATTTTCGGGAAGAGCGACAGCGTCTTCACCGAGATGCTGAATTTGATCGAGGTCCGGCTGCAGGCCGACGGGCAATGGCCGCCGGCCGATCTGCCCGACACGCCGCTCGTGATGGTCGCCAATCATCCCTACGGGATCGGCGATGGTATCGCATTCCTTTCCCTGGCTGAAAAACTGGGCAGGCCGTTTCGCGTCATCATCAACAACGACCTGCTGAAAGTGCCGGAAATCCGGCCCTATTCGCTGCCGATTTCCTTTGAAGAGACAAAGGAGGCGGTGGCGCTCAATCTCCAGACGCGCAAGGAAGCGGTACGGCTGCTCAAGGAGGGCGTGACAATCATCATCTTCCCGGCCGGCGGTGTCGCAACGGCGCGCAAGGGGCTTGGCCGAGCCGAGGATCTGCCCTGGAAGATGTTTACCGCGCGGCTGATCCAGTCGGCGCACGCATCGGTGATCCCGGTCTATTTCGACGGTCAGAACGGCCGGCTCTTCCATCTTGTCAGCCAGTTCTCGCTGACGCTGCGCACTTCGCTTCTGATCCGGGAGTTCCAGCGGCTCTATGGCAAGCAGATCAGGGCGTGGATCGGCACGACCATGACGTGGGACCAGCTGTCCCGTATCGAGGATCGGAAACTATTGCTCTATCGCGTCCACGATGCCGTGTTCTCGCTCGATCCGTCGCCTCGGCGACGCCGCGTGCCGACGACCGTGACGAACCGCTACTGATTGATCTGTTCTGCGGTCTCTGTGTCGACCTTGATCACGATATCGCGGCCCGGCTGGATGGTAAGGTCGCGCTGGTAGACGCGGTTCTTGTTCTTCGCGATGACCGTGTAGTCGCCGGCAGCGAGGATCATCGTCGGGAAGGCGCCGACGTTTTCCGCGATGATATCGCCGGAAGCGCCGAGAACGGACCAGGCGGTATCGGCGAGCGGGAAGCCGTTCTTGCCGCGTACGAGGTTGAGCGTGACCTGGGCCGCACGGTGTTCGACCTGCGCCGTCGTGGTCTTGCCGGCCTCGACCTGGATGTCGGCACGGATGGTGGCGTTCACCGCCCCGTAGTTGGAAACGACGTGATAGGTGCCCGCATTCAGCCTGACGGTGCGCCCCGGCCTGACATTGGGCAGGATCAGGCGGCGTTCGCCTTCCTCGGCGTCGCCCGCCTCATAGATGTTGAAGCGCAGTTTCTGGTCGCGCATCGGAATGCCGTCGGGAAGGACCCCTTCGAGTTTCAGGCCTCCGGCGTTGAGCACCATCGTCTCATGCCGTGCCTCGTCGCCGAGCGCGATCCGCGTGGTGGCGCCGGCGCGACCGAAAGCTGCGTGAACCAGATAGCTGCCGGGCGGGAGCTGCAGCCGCGTCGAACCGCCTTTCGCCGATGCCAGAAGCGGTAGCTGGCCGTCGATGTCCGGTTCGGAGCCGAAGATTCGCCATACGAGGCCGGTCTTGATGGCTTCGGACTCTTCGGTCAGCAGGGCATCGAGGAAGAGATCGACGGCGGGGCCTTCGCCTGAAATCCCGGTTTGCAGGGTTGCCGGCGCGTAGTTGATGACGCCCGGCAGATCGAGATCGCCGAGGAACGGCGTATCCTGCGCCTGTGCGCCCGTCGCGAAAACAGCCACGATGGCGAATGTCAGGCTTCTTGTTCGATCAATTACGGAGCGCATCTGTGAACTGTGTGTTTCTTTCCCGGCGATGAACCCCAAGACGCTGGCAATTACAAGTCTTGCACGCCATATCCGATTTCGACAACACTGTAGAATTCGAGCATTTTCATGACCATGAACAATCCCGTAGTCGAATACCTGAAAACACGCAGGTCCGTGCCGCTGACGATGATGTCCGGGCCGGGACCGGACAGGGACGTCTTGCGCTCTCTCCTCGAGATCGCCGCCCGGTCGCCCGATCACGGGCGGCTCGAGCCCTGGCGGTTCATCGTTTACGGCGAGGACGCCGGACGGGAAATCGGAGAGAAGCTTGCGGCGAGGGCCGTCGAACGGAACGGCTCGATGGCGGAAGAGCAGATGCAGCGCGAGCGCAACCGGCTGCTGCGCGCGCCGGTTGCCATCGGTGTCGTCTTCGTCCCGCGCGAACATGAAACCATCCCTGAATGGGAGCAGTTCCTGGCCGCCGGCGCTGTCGCCATGAATCTCGTCCATGCGGTTCATGCGCATGGCTTCCGCGCGAACTGGGTCACCGGATGGTACAGCGACGACGAAAGGGGCCGTGCCATCCTCGGTCTCGCGCCGCATGAGCGCATGGCCGGCGTTGTCCATATCGGTTCCTGCGACCGCGAAGTGCCCGATCGCCCGCGGCCGGATATCGATGCGATGATCTCTGACTATGCGGGCGAGCACGGGGGCTGAGCGGCGTGTTTTACGAACCGGCGAGCGGGCACGGGCTGCCTCACAATCCGTTCAAGGCCATCGTCGCGCCGCGTCCGATCGGCTGGATTTCTACGCGGTCCGCCGAGGGTATCGCCAACCTCGCTCCCTATTCGTTTTTCAACGCCGTTTCCGACACGCCGCCGATCGTCATGTTCTCGTCGAGCGGGCGAAAGGACAGCCTGCACAATGCCGAGGAAACGGGAGAGTTCGTCTGCAATCATGTGAGCGAGGCGCAATTCAAGGCGATGAGCCAGACCTCCTACGCTTACGAATCAGGCGTTTCCGAGTTTGCCGCCTCCGGGCTTGAAGAGGCGGATTGCCGGGTTGTTCGGGCGCCGCGTGTGGCCGGTGCTCCGGCGGCGCTGGAATGTGTCGTCACCGAGATCATTCGGCCGCGTGACCGCGAAGGCCGGCATTGCGACAATTGGGTTGTCTTCGGCGAGGTCGTGGGCGTGCATATCGACGACGCGATGCTGACGGATGAGGGCCGTTTCGACTTCGAGAAGGCAAAGCCGGTCACGCGGCTCGGCTATCTCGACTACGGCATGGCGCCGCCGGTGGTCACGCTCGCGCGCCCGAAATAGGGCCGGGGCTGTTTGTCCTAACAAACATGGTGAACGGAACGTAAACCATTTCCCAATAGCGTGAGTCCCCGAAAGCCGAGTCGGGAGCAACGCGTTATGATCGTTCAGCATTTCCTGAAATGGAGCCAGTCCGCGGATGTCTCCAAGCGTGCAGCGGCCGCGTCCGCGCTCGCCCGGGCCTACCTGCTGTCCGACATGAGCTTCGAGGAACGCTGCGGCGCGGATGCGGCGATGACGCTGCTGCTCGACGATCCTTCGCCGAAAGTCCGCTACGCATTGGCCGAAGCCGTCGCTTGGAGTTGCCATGCTCCGCCGCAGATTGTCGCCGCGCTGGCGGGCGACCAATACGAGATCGCCAGTCTCGTCATCGCGCGGTCGCCGTTGTTGCGCGAGAGCGACCTTGTCACACGGGTGGCCATCGCCGAACCGCGGCTGCAGACCCTGATTGCCGGCCGGCCGGAAGTTCCGAACGCGTTGGCGCATGCTGTCGTCGAACACGGGCACGCCGGCGCCATTTTGGCGCTGCTCGACAATCCGAATGCGGCGGTCGACGATGCCGTACGAGAGCGGATCGTCGAAACGCACCTGGCCGACGCGAATGTGCGCGGCGCATTGCTGAATGACCCGAAACTGTCGCCTGTCCATCGCTACAAGGTGCTTGAAGCGTCGCGTCAGGCGATTGCATCCTCCACTTTCGTGACGCGCATTCTGGGTGAGGCGAGCGCGAAACGCGTCAGCGGCGACGCGGCTGCCAACGCGCTGGTTCTTCTGGCATCGGGCCGGATCGATGATGGCGTGCATGACCTGATCGGAGAACTGCGCGAAACCGGCGCCCTCAATACGCGGCTTCTGATCCGTGCGGTCTGCGCCGGCAAGATCGATTTCGTTGCGCGCGTCCTGTCCGACCTTTCAGGACAGACCTACGCGCGGGTTACGGCCATTCTGGTCGGAGAGCGGGAAACCCAGCTTCGCGCTCTCCTCGATGCGGCGGGTCTGGCGCGCAGCGTGCACGCGCTTTTCTCCACCGCAATCCGGATCTGGCGCGATGTTGCCAACGGACGCCTGTCTATCGGCGCACAGGAGGTCACCCGGATCGTGATGGAGGATTTCGAGGCCGAAAACGACGCCCGGCCGCATCACGACAATGACGACATTCTCGCGCTTTTGCGGACGATCTATCTTGACATGATCCGTCAGAACGCCCGGCGGCACGCGGCGGATCTCGCCGCTGCCTAGGCGAAGACACTAGATATCGAGATCTTTCGCGAAGGCCGCGTTCTCCTGGATGAAACGGAACCGGGTCTCCGCCTTCGTGCCCATCAGGTCCTCGATGGCGGTCTTCGTCGCCTCGACTCGGTCCTCCAGGGTCTCGACGCGCAGCAGCGTGCGTACGGACGGATCCATGGTGGTTTCCTTGAGCTGGTTCGCCGACATTTCGCCGAGGCCCTTGAACCGGCTGATCTCGATCTTGCCGCGCCCGGTGAATTCCGAGGCGATGAGTTCGTCCTTGTGGGCGTCGTCGCGCGCATAAAGCGTCTTGCCGCCTTGGGTCAGCTTGTAAAGCGGTGGAACGGCCAGGAAGAGATGTTCGTTGCGGATCAGTTCCGGCATCTCCTGATAGAAGAAGGTGATCAGCAGCGATGCGATATGAGCGCCGTCGACATCGGCGTCGGTCATGATGATGACGCGCTCGTAACGCAGGTCGTTCTCGCGGTATTTCGACCGCGTGCCGCTGCCCAGCGCCTGGACGAGATCGGAAATCTGCTGGTTGGCGACCAGCTTGTCGCGACCGGCGCTGGCGACGTTGAGGATCTTGCCGCGCAGCGGAAGGATCGCCTGGGTCTTGCGGTCGCGCGCCTGTTTGGCTGATCCGCCGGCGGAATCACCCTCCACGATGAACAGTTCCGCGCCTGCGGCTGAGTTCTGGCTGCAATCGGCGAGCTTGCCGGGCAGGCGCAGCTTGCGCACCGCCGTCTTGCGGTTGACTTCCCGTTCCTGGCGACGCTTCAGCCGTTCGTCCGCGCGATCGACCACCCATTCGAGGAGTGCGTTCGCTTCCTGTGGCGAGGCGGCGAGCCAGTGGTCGAATGCATCGCGCAAAGCCTGCTCTACGATACGCTGCGCTTCGGTGGTCGCGAGCTTGTCCTTGGTCTGGCCGACGAATTCCGGTTCGCGCACGAAGACCGACAGCATGGCCGCGGCCGAGATCATGACATCGTCGGTGGTGATGACGGAGCCGCGCTTGTTGCCGACGAGTTCCGCATAAGCCTTCAGGCCGCGCGTTAATACGATACGCAGGCCGGCCTCGTGCGTGCCGCCCTCCGGTGTCGGGATCGTGTTGCAGTAGGAGTGCACGAATCCGTCGCCGCCATGCCAGGTGATGGCCCACTCGACCGACCCGTGGCCACCGGGCCGCTCGCTCTTGCCGGAAAAGATGTTGGCAGTGACCTTCTGTTCGCTGCCGAGGCTCGCTTCCAGATAGTCCTTCAGTCCGCCGGGGAAGTGGAACACGGCCTTGGGCGGTGTCTGGTCCTTCTCGCCGAGCAATTCAGGCGCGCATTGCCAGCGGATTTCGACACCGCCGAACAGATAGGCTTTGGAACGCGCCATCTTGTAGAGGCGCGCAGGCTCGAACTTCGCGGACTTGCCGAAAATCTCGGGGTCCGGGTGGAAGCGCGTCCTGGTACCGCGCCGGTTCTGCACTTCGCCAAGATCCTCCAGCCCGGTGACAGGTTGGCCGCGAGAAAAGCGCTGGCGGTAGAGCTTGCGATTGCGGGCGACCTCGACCTCGAGATCGTCGGAAAGCGCGTTCACGACCGAGACGCCGACGCCGTGCAGGCCGCCCGACGTTTCGTAGACCTTTGAATCGAATTTACCGCCGGCATGCAGCGTGGTCATGATGACTTCGAGCGCCGACTTGTCCTTGTGCTTGGGATGCGGATCGACGGGAATGCCGCGACCGTTGTCAGTGACGGTAATGTAGCCCTCGGTGTCGAGCGCGACCTCGATGAAGGTGGCGTGGCCGGCTACGGCCTCGTCCATCGAGTTGTCGATCACTTCCGCGAAGAGATGGTGAAGCGCCTTGTCGTCGGTACCGCCGATATACATGCCGGGCCGGCGGCGCACAGGTTCGAGGCCTTCGAGGATCTCGATGGCCGATGCGTCGTAATCGCCCGACGTGTCGGGGGCCTGCTTGGCGCGCTTCGCGGCGCGTTCCGGCGGCGCCGATCGCGAGCGGTTCGGTTCGGGTGCGTCCTGAACAGTGGAGAAGAGATCGCTGTTGTCGTCCATGGCCATCCGTCAATCGTTTCGGTCGGAAAACCGAATCACTTCCAATAATGCATCCGCTTTCACCAAACGCGAACAGGCACGCCATGCCATGCCCTGTATTTACGGCGATTTAACCACATCGGGGAAAGCCGACAGTTTGAAAAGCCATGTTACGTGAATGTTCACGCTTGAGCGTCATCGTCAGCCAACAAAACCGGGGAAAACGGGCATCCGCATGGCGGATCGAGGCTGGGCAAAGGTGAACAAGAAATTCCTGATAATGGGCGGTATCGCCATTGTCTTCGGCGGACTGTCGATCGTCGCTGCGGACTTCTGGCTGAAGAACAACGTCCAGACGGTCGTCGAGACTGTCGAGGTGCCTGCCGGCGGCGCGCCTTTGGCAGAGTTTTCGACCATTGTCGTCGCGGCGGAACCGATGCGTTACGGGGCGCTGATCGATGCCGGCATGCTCAAGGAACTGCCTTGGCCGAAAGATGATCTGCCCACGGGCGCCTTCCGGACAACCGAGGAATTGCTGGAGGGCGGCGAACGGGTTGCACTGGCGGCAATCGACGCGAACGAACCGGTGCTTGTCTCCAAGGTTACCGATCCCGACGAACAGGCGACGCTTTCGCGCCGGATCGAGGACGGCATGCGCGCGGTCACGATCCGCGTCGACGACATCACCGGTGTGGCGGGCTTCGTGGTTCCCGGCGACCGGGTCGATGTCGCGCTGACTCGGACTTTCACGATCGGAAAGAAGGGCGGCGAGGGCAAGGAAGACATCGCGCCCATCGAAACATCGCCCGCCGGCGACCGGACGTTCACCGGCGAACCGGACAGCTTCGTCGCCACCACCGTTGTGCTGGCGAATGTGAAGGTGCTTTCGATCGACCAGATCGCTGACGAACGCCAGTCCGATCCCGTGATCGTGCGCGCGGTGACCCTTGAGGTCAATGCGCCGGGCGCGAAGGCGCTCGCCACCGCGCAGTCGGCAGGCAGCCTGTCGCTGCAATTGCGCCGTGCCGGCGATGTCGCGACAGGCGAATTCAACATGCCGCCGCACGGCATCGACCAAGAAATGACATCGGCCTTCGAACCGAGCGAGGTTATCCCGGCAGCCTCCGCGCTGGCGAAGGTCACCGTACGCCGCAGGACCGAGGTCGAGACCTACGATGTCCGCGACGAAGGAGCGAACTGATGACCAATCGCGGCCGCAATTTCATACTTGCCTGCGCCCTTGCCGTGCCGACCCTCGGCGGGCTCCCGTATCACGCTGCGCAGGCGCAGCCGAACGTGCTCAACATCTCGACGTCGCGCACGCATCTGATCACGGTCGAGAAGGGCAAGCCGAAGACGCTTCGGACGCAGAGCTCTTTCTATGAAATAGTCGTCGGCGATCCGGAGATCGCCAATGTGCAGCCGCTGACCAACCGGTCCTTCTACGTTCTCGGCATAACGGCGGGGACGACCGGCATCGCGCTGTTCGACGAGAACAAGCGGCTGATCGGCTCCGTCGATGTCGAGGTTTCGGTCGACACGACGCGCCTGAAAACGGCGATCCGCGAGAATGTTCCGGATGCCGACATCAAGGTCACGACGACGAATGGACAGGTCGTGCTTTCCGGATCGGCGCCGGATCAGGTTTCGGCCGACCGCGCCAAGAAGATCGCCTCGAAATTCGCGGGCGAGGACGAGGACATCATCAACTCGGTCGATGTGACCTCCTCGCAGCAGGTCCAGCTCAATGTCCGCTTCGTGGAGGTGAACAGGAATGCCGGGCAGGAACTGGGCGTCAAGATCAATGACCTGAGCTACATCAGCAACCGTAACAGTCCGGATTCCGGCTCGGCCGGCTATTCATCTGTCGGCAATTTTGTCGGTCGCCTCGTTTCGGGCGGCCTGAATGTCGATGTAGCAATCAAGGCGATGGAAGACCGTGGCGTGGCCCGGCGGCTTGCCGAGCCGAACCTGATTGCGCGGTCTGGTGAAACCGCGAGTTTTCTTGCCGGTGGAGAATTTCCCATTTCGGTTGTCGGCAAGGATGGCGACGTTTCAGTCCAGTACAAGAAATTCGGCGTTGGTCTCGAATTCACGCCGAAGGTCCTGAAGGACGGTCTGATCTCGCTGGAGATTGAGCCGGAAGTATCCAGCTTGGACCGGACGCTTTCCAATGGCTTTCCGGTCCTGTCCGTCCGTCGTGCAAAGACATCGGTCGACCTCAAAAGCGGCCAGAGCTTCATGATGGCAGGGCTTTATCAGGCCAATAACGACAAATCGAATGCGACTGTTCCAGGGGCGCGAAAATTACCCGTCATTGGCGCTCTCTTCGCCAGCAGGGAATTCCAGCGCCGGGAAACGGACCTCGTGATGATCGTTACGCCGCATCTGGTTCGGCCGATCCAGCCGGGAACACCGACTGCGACCCCTCTGGACGCCTCGCGGCCGGCGACCACAGAGGAAGCCGTCGTCCTCGGCGTCGATGAAATGCGGACATCCGCGATGGGCGCGGGGGCAGGGATGCCCCGGCGGACCTCCGGCCATATCCTGACGCTCGACATAGGGGGCTGAGAATGCGCTTTACCACAACCCTTCTGGCTCTCGGAGCGGGTCTGGCCTCGCTCACGGGATGCATGCTTTCCGACGATCCGTCGCTGGAGGGCATCGCGCTCGACGGCGGAAATGCCGTTGCCCACAACTCCGCGCTGCAGATCATCGATCCATGGCCGCCCGGCGTGCAGGACAATGACCTCGTCGTGCCGGCGGATCGCGATGGCGACGAGGCGGATAATGGCGTCGCCGTCGCCGCACCAACGATCTAGGCCTCACTTCAACAAATCCGTTCAACCGACTGTATCGATGTGAAAATGTCCGACGAAAAGGAACAGAACAACAAGATCGTGCTGGTGTCGACCGACAAGGAATTCCTTGCCACGACACGCACGGCGTTTTCGGTGTCCGACGCGATCAAGCTGATCACCATCGAAAAGGCGGTGACGGAACTGCATGGCGATATCCAGGAGGCCGAGGCGGGCGCGGTGATCATCGATCTCGACGACGCAGACCTCGAACGGCTCGAAGCCTTGCAGCGCGTTACGCGGCGTCTGACCGAGCGTGTGCCCGTGATCGTCGTGACCAAGGGCTGCGACGCGGCGATGGTGCGCATCATCGTACAGCTTCACGTCGCCGATTTCCTGGTCAAGCCGGTGACGACGGCCGATCTGGTGCGCTCGTGTATCCGCGCGCTGAAGGGTGTGGAGAAGAACGATACCGGTGAGGCCTATATCAGCGCCTTCATGCCGGCGGCCGGCGGCGTGGGCAACACGACGCTGGCGCTGCAATCGGCCTTTCTCTTGCATCGCTCCGCGACGCGTGCGGCCTCGACCTGCGTGGTCGATCTGAACTTCCAGAACGGATCCTGCGCCGAATATCTCGATCTTGAACCGCGCTTCGACATTACCGAGGTGGAACATCAGGTCGAACGCCTGGACCGGCAATTGCTCGATGCGCTGCTGTCGAAGCACTCGTCGGGGCTGGCGGTACTGGCTGCGCCGAACATGCCGACGGAAATGCGGTCCTTCGACACGGATGTCGTCGTCCGCGTTCTCGATCTCGTCTCGGCCTATTTCGACAATGTCGTCATCGACCTTCCGCGAACGTGGTTCCCATGGACCGAAACGGTTCTGCGTGGGTCGAACCACGTCTATCTGACGGCGGAACTGACGGTTCCGTGTCTGCGTCATGCGCAGCGACTGATCAACGCGATCGAAACCGATGTCGGCAAGGAGGTGAAACCGCGTGTGATCATCAACCGCTATTCGCCCAAGGGTCAGGATGGCGGGATCAAGTCCAGCGATGTCGAGGACCTGCTTGGCGAGCGCTTCGCCGGTGGCATCTCCAATAATTACAAGCTGGTGCGCGAAGCGGTCGACCGGGGCGTGCCGCTGCACGAGATCGATCCGAACGCCAATGTGATCCGCGATCTGAAGCGCATCATTCTGCCCGAGGAAATGCAGCTGGAAGTCGGGCGGAAACGCGGCCTGTTCGGCCTTGGGAAGGGCCTGATCCAGAAAGCAGGCTGAAACGGGCACGCAGAACGAGAACCGGCGAAGAACCGGACATGACAGGGAAATCGGTGCGACAATGACGAACAGCAGGTTCACGCAACTTTCGGCACGCGACGCGACCGCCAAGGCGTCGCCGATTCCCGCTCATGAAGAAAAGCCGATCGTCATTCCCAACAAGCGCTCGTCCAAGCCAATGCAGGCAAGGGCGGCGCCGAAGTCGCAGGAACGCACGCTCGACGCCCGCGTGAAGCTGCATCGCAAGCTGATCGAGGAAATCAACCTCGTCGCACTGGAGGCCCTTCCGCCGGACCGGATGCGCCAGGAGGTGCAGAGCTTCGTATCGGACTATGTCCGCACCGAACGCCTTGCGCTCAACGTGGCGGAGGTGGAGGCCCTGATCGACGATCTCGTTGACGAGATGGTCGGTCTCGGTCCGCTGGAGCCGCTTCTCAAGGATCCGACCGTCAGCGACATCCTGATCAACGGACACGAGAACTGCTTCGTTGAACGGGCGGGAAAGCTGGTCCAGGAGACAATCCCGTTCAAGGACGAGGCGCATCTGCTTCGCGTGATCAACAAGATCGTCGCCGCAGTCGGCCGGCGCATCGACGAATCCCAGCCGATGTGCGACGCACGCATGCTCGACGGGTCGCGTTTCAACGCGGCGATCCGGCCGATCGGAGTGGACGGCCCGCTCGTCTCGATCCGAAAATTCTCCAAGAACAAGCTCGGTCTGCACAAACTCGTCGAGTTCGGCGCATTGACGCAGCCGATGGCGGAAGTCCTGGCGGCTGCGGTGTTCGCGCGGGTGACGACAATCATTTCGGGCGGCACGGGCACTGGCAAGACCACAATGCTGAATGCGCTGTCGGCGTTCATTTCCGAAGACGAGCGCCTGATTACCATCGAGGACGCGGCGGAGCTGCAATTGCAGCAGCCGCATGTCGCGCGCATGGAGACGCGGCCTGCCAACTCCGAAGGCGTCGGCGAGGTCCGCCAGCGCGACCTCGTCAAGAACGCACTGCGCATGCGTCCCGACCGCGTGATCCTCGGCGAGTGTCGCGGCGAGGAAGCCTTCGACATGCTGCAGGCGATGAACACCGGCCACGAAGGGTCGATGGCGACCATCCACGCCAACACGCCGCGCGACGCGATTTCGCGCCTGGAACAGATGCTCGGCATGACCGGCATGCCGATGACGGTCGCTTCGATCCGCAGTCAGATATCCAGCGCCATCGGGCTGATCGTCCAGCTGACGCGCCTTTCGGACGGCAAGCGCAAGGTGACCAGCGTCGCCGAGGTGACCGGCATGGAGGGGGATGTCATCCAGATGCAGGAGATCTTCACGTTCCGGCGCACCGGAATGACGGCCGAGGGCGATATCATCGGCCATTTCGAGGCGACTGGCATCCGTCCGCGCTTCCTTGAGGAACTGCACGCCATGGGCGTCGAGTTTCCGGGCGACTATTTCGATCCGTCGAACAAGCAGGCCGGCTGATGCAACTCGACGACGTCACGATCTACATCGTCTACGCCTTTGCGGGCGGCGCGGGCATCATGCTCGCGGAGGCGGCCTATATGCTGCTTTCCAGCGGCGCCGAGTCCCGCAAGGCGGTCAACCGGCGCATGCGGTTGCAGCAGCATAACGTCAACCAGAAGGAAGTGCTCGTCCAGCTGCGCAAGGAGCGCGGGCTCGACGGGGAGAATAGCCGATTTTCACCGATGGCGGCCCTACGCGACCTGCGCATCCAGTCCGGCATGGTGATGCCGCTGGCGACGTTTCTGATGGTCACCACGGCGATCGCGGTTTCGATCGGCATCGGGCTGGGATTTTATGTCAATCGGCTGCAATTCGGAATTCTGCTCGCCATTGCGCTGACCCCGGTCTTGCCGTTCATGTCCTTGAAATGGCTGCGCAAGAAGCGCCACAAGCGCTTCGGCATGCAGCTTCCCGAGGCGCTTGACCTGATCACACGCGGTCTGAAGGCCGGTCATCCAGTGCCCGTGGCGGTCTCGATGGTCTCGCGCGAAATGTCCGACCCGATCGGTACGGAATTCGGCATCGTTTCCGACGAGATCACCTACGGGTCGGACATGGTGTCCGCGCTGCGCAATCTCTACGAACGCGTCGGCCACGAGGATTTGCCGCTCTTCGTGACGGCGGTGTCGATCCAGTCCACGACCGGCGGCAATTTGCGGGAAATCCTCGAAGGCTTGTCGGGCGTCATTCGCGAGCGCGGCAAATTGCGGCGCAAGGTCAAGGCGATTTCGGTGGAGGGTCGCATGTCGGCCTATATCCTGACGGCCGTGCCGGTGCTGCTGGTGGCGGCTGTCATGGTCCTGATGCCGACCTATTACGGCGATGTCGTTGCGGAAAGCCTGACCTGGTATCTCGTCGGCGGAGCCTTCTTTTGGCTGGTGCTCGGTAATGCCATCATGTTCAAGATGGCATCGTTCAGGTTTTGAGGGGAAACGTCATGGACCTGTCCTCTCTGTTGCTTCCCGCGGGCGTCTTCATCATCGTGCTCGGCATTGGCGGGGTGATTTACTCGCTTTCGCAGGACAAGCGGCGTCAGACGCATTTGCGAAGCCGTCTCCACCTGAGTTTCGAGGAACCGGGGACCGGGGCTTCCGTCGTCGAGGACGATAAAAAGCGCCGGGACGCGGAATTGGCTGACAAGGCCGCGCGCCGTGCCGCGGAGTTCTATGCATCCGCCGATCCTGAAAACGTCGTGCGCCTTCGCCAGACCCTTATGCGCGCGGGCTATCTCGGGCCTGATGCCGTCGGAAAATTCTTCCTTGTGCGTTTCGTGGCGATGGGCGCGGGGTTTCTTCTCGCGATCGCCGTGATCCTGCTGATGCATATCGCTCCGCTTTCGCAACGCGGGATCATCTGTCTCGCCGGTTTCGCGGTCGCGGGTTATTTCGCACCGGCTTTCGTCCTGAAGCAGAAGGTCAACCAGCGGGTTCTGGAATACCGCAACGGATTTCCCGATTTCATGGATCTGATGATCGTCTGTGCCGATGCGGGCATGAGCCTGGAGGCATCGATCGAACGCGTGTCCAAGGAAATCCGCGTGACCTATCCGATGCTGAGCCAGAACCTCGTTCTGGTTTCGCTGGAACTGCGTGCCGGGCGCAGTATCAACGAAGCCCTGAAGGCGCTGGCCGACCGGCTGGGGGTTGATGAAGTGCGCGCTTTCGCGACGCTGCTCCAGCAGTCGAAGGAACTGGGCACGAGCCTTTCGGGCGCGCTCAGGGTCTTCAGTGACGAAATGCGCCACAAGCGCATGTCGGTGGCCGAGGAAAAGGCGCATGCATTGCCGGCCAAGATGTCCATTCCGGTGACGCTCTGCATTCTTCCCGTCGTGGTGATGATCGCCATTATCCCGATCATCGTACGGTTCAACATGTAGCGGTCGGCTTCGGGCTTTCTTAACCGAGGCCGTTTGCCAAACATTAGCCCCGTTTGCCGACCACATCTTTACAGTTATCGGCTAGCCTGACCTCAACAGACCCGGAAAACCGGGCGTTACTTGGGGACAGCGTCATGAAAGACCGGATCTTTCGTTTCATCGCAATCGGCCTTGTGGCCGGCGGGCTCGCCGGCTGCCAGAGCGCGTCCACGATCGATACGGCCCTGACATCGGCTTTCCAGACGAACGGGCAGGGCAGTCTCGCCGAACGCAAGATCTTGGCCGGGCAGAAACAGTTCGCCGCCGGGAATTACGGTCTGGCGGAAAAGAACTTCCGTCTGGCGGTCGAGGCGACACCGGCGAACGGCACGGCGTGGCTGGGGCTTGCGGCGGCCTACGATCAGCTTGGACGCTTCGATCTTGCGGACCGCGCCTATACACAGCTCCTGAAGCTGGAAGGGCCGAAGGCGTCCGTCCTGAACAATCAGGGTTTTTCCTACATTCTTCGCGGCGACATGAAGAAGGCGCGCAAGGTGCTGGCCGACGCGCGCGCATTGGCGCCCGACAACGCCATCATCGAAGGCAACTGGAAGCTCGCTGCCGGCTGAGCGCGAAGCACCCGCCGCCTTGCATTGGCCCGAATGACATGGTCTATCCGGCGCGACTGAAACGAGCCGGACGAGCCATCCCGTGCGTGACATCCTTTCATTTTCCGACCCCGCCGAGGGCGAAAAGCGCGATCCCATGGAAAGCGCGCAGGCAAACATGCGCCGCCAGTTGCCGAAACGCTTCTACAAGAGCGTGGAAACGGGTGAGCGCGACGGTCTGCATCACATCCTGCTCGACGGCCGGGCCGTCAAAACGCCTGGCCAGACGCCGCTTGCACTATCGACGGCCGCGGCCGCTTCGCTGATTGCCGGCGAATTCGACGCACAGGGCGAAGAGATCAATCCCGCGGCCATGCCGTGCTACCGGCTCGCCAATACCGCGCTGGACGGCGTGGCGGCCGACATGCAGGCCGTTCTCGAAGACATCTTGCGCTATTGCGGCACCGATCTTCTTTTCTATCGCGCCGACGGACCTCCGGGCCTGACCGACCGGCAGCGAGAAGCCTGGGACCCGGTGGTCGACTGGGCCGAGCGGGTGGCCGGCGCGCGCTTCACGCTCGCCGAGGGCGTCATGCACGTCGCGCAACCGCGCGAGGCGATTGCCGGCCTCGGTATTCACCTGAAAACCGTCACCGACCCGGTGATCCTCGCGGGGTTGCATTCGATGACCTCGCTGACCGGTTCGGGATTGCTGGCGCTGGCCGTCTGGAAAGGCGAGATCGACGCGGGGCAGGCATGGGAGGCGGCGCATGTCGACGAGGACTGGAACATCGCGCAATGGGGCGAGGACGCCGAAGCCAAGGCACGACGCACCGCGCGCCGCGCCGAGATGGACGCCGCCGACAGGCTGATAGAGGCGCTGGAAGACTAGTCGAACCCACTGATTACGACGTATCCGCCGAGACGGTGCGCGCCAGCGCGTGCAACTCGCGCAGGATATCGTCGACCTCGAAGGACGGGCGGCTGCGGCGGCCTGGTGGGTGGCCTCGGCGTATCGGCGAGACCCGCCTGTTCCCGACAGCGAGACGCTCTTGACGCGCCTTCCAGCGGGCGAGGCGCTTTGCCTGCGTCTCGATATCGTCGAGCGCGTGTTTCAGTGACAACAGACGCCGGCAGAGATGGCGCGCGGGCACGTCCTGGTCCCCGTCGGCCAGTTCGAACCCGTCGGTCGGGAAGGGGCGCTTGCCGTCCCAGTCCCGAACGTCGAAGCGGCGCGGTGGATCGACAAGTGGGAACGCGGGAATGCGCGGCTCCGGTTTGTCCGGCGCGACGGGCGCCGGCCAATACGCGCGGGCGAGACCGAGATTGACGCCCTTGTGGACGACGAGAAGCCCAAGCGCCTGCAGCCGCTCGGTCGAAGAGGGCGGTCTTGGGGCGCGGGGCTTCGGAGCCTCGACCACGATTCCTTGCGCTGCGACGACGATCAGCCGGCGGACGGCGGATTCGGCCGGACGCAGCAAACGCAGGATCCGCCGCCAGACCCGGCGTGGAACAAAATTCGCGCCGCCATCGTCCATGCCGACCATGAAAAACAGCACCGCGACGAGGCGCAGGAGGCCGGCGCGATGGCGTTCGATCGCAGGCTGCCAGTTGGCGGTATGTGCTTGCGCGTGTGCCATCGGGCAAGGGTAAGGGAGGGGGCAGAACGGTGGATAAGTTTTCTTTGGAATGATGCAGCAACCACCGCCGACCCTGATTGTCTGAAGCTTGGCGAAAGTCACTACAGTAGCGCCTGATCTGGAACGGCGGCGGTGCGGGACAAAGCTGCCGTCTCCCAGCGATGAGCAAATGTCTTGATTGGGGCCGGAAGCGGACTGGCAGGTATCGGTCGCCGACCGGCCCAAGCGGACATTGAACTAGCTATGCGAACTTGGATGAATGACCCAAATCTGCCATTGGTGGCTCCGATGAAATAGGATCGCTTGGAGCCCGCGCGGCCCTTGTCTGCCAGCCGATGGACCTCGTCAAAACGGGAAAGCGGACGGCGCGAGCCGCCCGCAGTCCGCGCGATGGGAAACCGTCAGGCGGCCGCGTTCAGAAGCTTCAGAATCTCCATCATGGAATCGGACAGATCCGTGTGGTGGTGTGCCAGCTTCCAGTCTCCGTCCGTGCGCCGGTAGACATTGGTCACGCGTTGATGAAGGCTCGCCTCATGGCCGGCGATAACCAGCGTTCCGGTTTCGACGCCGGTCTCGACCGCCATGTCGGATCCCGCGTCGATCTTCTGGTCGAGGAGCCTGATCTCGCCGCCGCCGGCAAGTTCGGCAACCTTCGCGAAGCTGGCGACGACGGTGTCGTACCCCTCGTCGCGGCCGCCGATCGGATGCTGTGCGGACACGTCGTCACTTCGCGACCAGATATCGGCCATGGGCGCTGCATCGCCCGTGGCCATACGGTTCAGTGCTTCATAGAATTTCGCCGATGCGGCAAGGACTTCGTTCTTTGCAGACATGATGTGTCTCCTTTCTTCAGGGTGAGAAGAGCCGTTCCCGGTACACGCCGGGGTTCGCCCTCAGGTTGAAGTGATGGGGAAGGCGTTCATCTGGCGGCTTCTTCGATGCCAGACTTCACCGAAGCGAAGAACTCGGCACGCGGATTGGTCACTGGATAGGGTTCGTCCGGCACTTCGAGGCCAAGGAACCTGCAGAGCGGCTCCCAGCCGTCGCGCGCGCGGAACACCAGCGCTCGTCCCTCGGCGACGAGCGCGCCTGCCGCTGCCGCGTTCGCGCGGTAGGCGGCGAGGATGCCGTCGCGATCCCTCCGCCCGCCAAGAGCCTTTCCGATGATCACTCTATCGATCATCTCGAACCAGGCACGGCGGTCTTCCGGCCACGATGTTTTATCGAGGATGAGTGGCAGGATGGTCTGCGAGAAACTCCCGTACCAGTCCTCGGGATCGCGGTCGGACAGAATGACCTTCGCACCGGGGGTCGCCGCCAGGACCTCTTGCCAGAAGGCTGAGACCGGAAAGTCAACCGCCGAGCGGAAGCCGGCGAAGATGCGCGCGTAGTCCGGGCGGCCCTCCGCCGCCTCCTTCCAGAGCCGGATCTGCTCGGGATCGCCGATCACCTCGGACATGTGATGGCAGGGGCCGAAGCCCAGACGCTCGAGCGCCGCCTTCAATGAGTAGGTGCCGGTCCGTCCGAACCCTGCGCCGATGATTTCGAGTGCCATGACCTCTGTTCTCCTGTATGAACACAATCTATCGATATTGTTTATTTTGCCTTTGATGGAGTGATGATGGCTTCAAACAAGCCCAGCAGTCGAACGAAACGTTTTCATGCGTCATGAATGAAATCGATTTACATAGTGTCGATCTCAATCTCCTTGTGGTTTTCGAGGTGCTCATGGAGACGCGGAGCGTCACCGCGACCGCCGAAAAGATCGGGCGCACGCAGTCGGCTGTAAGCCATTCGCTTGCCCGGCTGAGAGATCAGCTCCAGGATCCGTTGCTCGTCCGCGTCGGCGGGACCATGCAGCCGAGCCCGTTCGCCGAAATGATCATCGAGGACGTGCGTCCGATCCTTCGGAGCATACGCCGGGTCATCGCGCCGAGGAGCCTGTTCGATCCGGCAACGAGCGACCGCGTCTTCCGGATCGCCATGCCGACGCTCACGAAGGTCATCGCGGAAGTCTCTGCCCGAGTCGAGACGGAGGCACCCAACGCGAAGATCGAATGGCTGCCCGCGCATCACGATGTCTACGCCGCCCTGAGCGAAGGGCTCATCGACCTTGCACACCTTGGCGGCGAGCCGCGCCTTCCGGACGGTCTAGAGGAGCAGGTGATGGATCCGTTCTCGTGGGTGACTTTCGCGCGGCGGGATCACCCCGCTTGTGAAGCCTGGGGGATTGACGCTTGGCGTAGCTACCCGCACCTGATGGTCAACGTCACGCGGTCGATGCAGAATCCGTTCCCAGCTGCCCCTCGGGGCGATGCCGGTGCACGCCGTGTGAGCGCGATGATCGGGGATTCGGCGGGAGTCGCGTCGCTTCTCGCGAAGTCGGACTTCCTGGCAACCTTCCCGGCCATACTGCTGGCCTGGGACATGGAGGCCTTCGGGCTTCGCGCGATGAGGCCACCGGTCGATCTCGGCTCGGTCCTGGTTCGTTTCTTCTGGAGTTCGCGGCTTGCCAATGATGCCGGCGGGAGTTGGATCCGGTCCATCGTGATCGAGGCCTATCGCCGTCTCCATACCGAGGCAGAAGCGACGCTTTGTTCAGATAACCTACTTCAGCCCTCACCAAGTGTCGAACCGTAAAGTCAAGGCCGCAACAGTACGTGTTCCGGGCAATCCGCCTTGCATCTGAGCCACAGGTCCAAAACACCGGCATAGCGGACCTTGATCCCGAACGCAGAGAACGTCAGTTCTCCGTCCTTCGGGGCCTTCGATCAGATCCAGCCGAATGGCTGCTTCCAGGATGCTCCGCGGCAATCTGAATGGCTGAGATGGGGGCGCGAAACTGCCGTTCGTATTGTTGGGATGAATTACGACCTTGGGCTCGAAGCGGACTTTCGCCCCGATCATACGGAATGGTCGCGATGGGTCGAGCGCGGTCTTATCAACGCAAGCCACATAACCCGGGGTTTTTACTGGGACGTACAAGTGCGGGCCCCTAAAACAGCCCCAATCCCTTCAAACTCACATGGCCGGTCTTGCCGATGATGACGTGGTCGTGGACGGCGATGTTCAGTGTCTTGCCGGTCTCGGCGATCTTGTGGGTCATCTCGATGTCCGCGCGCGAGGGCGTGGGGTCGCCCGACGGGTGGTTGTGTACCAGGATGAGCGCGGTGGCCGACAGTTCGAGCGCGCGGCGCATCACCTCACGCGGATAGACGGGCGTGTGGTCGACGGTGCCGACCTGCTGCACCTCGTCGGCGATCAGGACGTTTTTCTTGTCGAGGAAGAGAATGCGGAATTGTTCGCGGCTCTCATGCGCCATGGCGGCGTTGCAGTAGTCGATGACGGCGTTCCAGGAGGACAGGACTTCGCGCGCTGCGATCTCGCCCTTGAGCATGCGCTGCGCGGCGGCGGCGACGGCCTTCAGGTCAGCCGCGACTGCATCTTTGACGCCGGGAACCTCCGCCAGGCGCTTCGGGTCGGCGCCGAGGACTGCGCCGAACGATCCGAAGCGGGCGATCAGTGCCTTGGCGAGGGGCTTGGTGTCGCGGCGGGGGATGGAGCGGAACAGCAGCAGTTCGAGCAATTCGTAATCCGCAAGCGCATCGGGCCCGGCGTCGGCAAGACGCGCGCGCAACCGGTCGCGGTGGCCGGCGTGGGGCGAGGGCGCTTTTTCGCTAACGGCGCGCTTTTTCGTGGGTTTCGGAGTCAGGTTGGCAGGTTGCGGGAATTCCGCGAGAAATACCTGCCTTTCGTCCGGCTCGTCGGCCATGGTCGCCCCCATTCGGGTGCGAGATTAGCCGGCCAGGCCGGGCCGGTCGAGCCCCTTGGGCGAGAGGGTGAAGATCTCGCAGCCGTCGTCGGTGACGCCGATCGTGTGCTCATATTGAGCCGAAAGGCTGCGATCGCGTGTGACCGCCGTCCAGCCGTCGGACAACACCTTCACATGCGGCCGGCCGAGATTGATCATCGGCTCGATGGTGAAGATCATGCCCTTGCGCATCTCGGCGCCCTCGTCGGCGCGACCGTAATGCAGCACGTTCGGCGCGTCGTGGAAGAGCCGGCCGACGCCGTGGCCGCAGAAATCGCGCACGACCGAGCAGCGCTCGGCCTCGGCGTGTTTCTGGATTGCCTCGCCGATGGCGCCCATCCGCGCGCCGGGCTTCACCGCTTCGATGCCGAGCATCAGGCATTCGTGGGTGACTTCCAGCAGGCGTTCGGCGGCGCGCTTGATCTCACCGACCGGATACATGCGCGACGAGTCGCCATGCCATCCGTCGAGCACATAGGTGATGTCGATATTGACGACTTCGCCTTCGCGCAGCGGCTTGTCGTTCGGAATGCCGTGACAGACGACGTGGTTGATCGACGTACAGGAGGATTTCGTGTAGCCGCGATAGTTGAGCGTCGCCGGTATGGCGCCGTGGTCCATGCCGAATTCGAAGACGAACTTGTCGATCTCGTTGGTGGTGGTTCCCGGCTTGACGATATCGACCATTTCGTCGAGCGCCATGGCGGTCAGGCGTGACGCGCGGCGCATGCCCTCGAAGCCTTCCTCGCCATGCAGGCGGATCTGGCCGGTGTTCTTGAGCGGTGCCGTTTCGGCTTCGAGATAGGTGACCATGGCTTGGCTCCGGTCCGCGATACCGGTCATTCCAAAATACGGATTGTCCGGACGGGTGTGATTTCTTCCGGCGAGATTTGGCATTGAACGGCGAAAGCTTCAACCCCGCAGGCTGTCGCACGGTCGAAGGCGGCGCAATAGGCGGGGTCCATATCGTGGCAGAGCGAGAATGTTTCGCAGTCGCCGCGCTGGACGACATAGACCATGACGGCGCGATGTCCGGCGCGCACCATGTCGGCCATTTCGTCGAGATGGCGGGCCCCGCGGTCGGTCACGGTGTCGGGAAATTCGGCGAGTCCCGGCGTGCGCATGAAGTGCACGTTCTTCACCTCGACATAGGCCAGCCCCTTTTCAGGGTCGCCGAGCAGGATGTCGATGCGTGACTTTTGGCCGTATTTCTGTTCGCGCTTGAGGTCCGCGTAATCGGCGAGGTCGCCGATCATTCCGGCGCGGATCGCTTCCTCGGCGAGCTTGTTCGGAAGGCCTGTATTGACGCCGACGAGTCCGCCGTCGGCCTCGACGATTTCAAGCGTGTGGCGGTATTTGCGTTTCGGGTTGTCGGAGGTGGACAGCCACACGCGCGAGTCCGGATCGGTCAGGCCCATCATGGAGCCGGTGTTGGGCACGGCGCAGGTGATCGCCTCGCCACTGTCGAGGATGACGTCTGCGAGGAACCGTTTGTAGCGCCTGACGAGACGCCCGGAGACAAGGGCAGGCGAGAATTTCACACGCGTTCGCGGACGAAGGTACCGGGGGCGTCGTCAAGCGGCTTGAGCTTTCCACCGCCGAGTTTCTTGCGAGCGGGAACGCGGGAGTCGTCGAGTTTCTCGATCCAGGCCTGCCAGTGCGGCCACCACGATCCTTCGGTGACCTTTGCCTTTTCAACCCATTTGTTGAATTCGCCGGCCACTTTCGGACCGGACCAGAACTGATATTTCTTCTTGGCCGGCGGGTTGATGACGCCGGCGATATGTCCCGAACCGCCCATTACGTAGGTGACCTTGCCGCCGAAACATTTCGAGCCCTCGAAAACCGATATGGCGGGCGCGATATGGTCCTCCTTGGCGGCGAGATTGTAGATCGGGATCTTGACGTCCGCGAGCGACACCGGCGCGCCCTTCAGCTCCATCTTGGCATGGGCGAGCTTGTTTTCGTGGTAGCAATTGCGCAGGTAGAACAGGTGGTTGGCCGCCGGCATGCGGGTCGAATCCGCATTCCAGTACAGCAGGTCGAAGGGCATCGGTTCCTTGCCCTTCATGTAGTTGTTGACGACATAGGGCCAGATCAGGTCGCCGGACCGCAGCAGGTTGAAGGCCGTCGCCATCTTTGAGCCGTCGAGGTAGCCTTGCTGGCGGATCTGCTTCTCCAGCGTCTCCAGCTGATCGTCATCCACGAATACCTTCAGGTCTCCGGCATTGACGAAATCGACCTGGGTCGTGAACAGCGTCGCCGAGGCGATACGATCGTTTTCTTCGCGTGCGAACAGCGCCAGTGCGGCCGACAGCAGCGTGCCGCCAACGCAATATCCAATCGCATTGACCTGCTTCTCGCCGGTCGCCTTCTCGACGGCATCGAGCGCAAACGAGATGCCCCGGTCGATGTAGTCGTTCCAGTCGAGCTTGGCGTGGCGCTCGTCCGGGTTGACCCAGGAAATCACGAAAACCGTGTGACCCTGCTCGACAGCCCAGCGCACGAAGGACTTATCCGGATTGAGATCGAGGATATAGAACTTGTTGATCCATGGCGGGCAGATCAGCAAGGGCCGTTTCAGGACATCTTCCGTCTCCGGCGCATACTGGATGATTTCGACCAGTTCGTTGCGCGCGATGACCTTGCCGGGCGTGACCGCGATGTTTTCGCCGAGCTTGAACTTGGAATAATCGGCCTGGCGGACCTTCAGGTCGCCGTGTCCGGCCTCTATGTCTTCGGCGAGCATCTTCATGCCGGCGACGAGGTTCGCGCCGTTCGAGGCGATCGTCTCCTTGAAGATCTCCGGATTGGAAATCATGAAGTTCGTCGGTGAGACGGCATTGCTGAGCTGCTTGACGTAGAAGCTCGCCTTGTGTCGGGTGTGCTCGTCGAGCGTCTCGGCGTTTTCGACGAGATCGGCAGCCCATTTCGACGTGACGAGATAGGTCTGTTTCAGGAACGAGAAAAATGCGTTCTCCTTCCAGTCGACGTCCGAGAATCGCCGGTCGCCGCGGTCGGGCTCGACGGCTTCCGCCAGATCCGTGTCGCCGAGGCGGCGGATCGAGTTGGACCAGATGTCCATATAGGCGGAAAACAGCCGGGTTTGCGCCTCGATCGCGCGCTGGGGCTCCGAGAGCCAGTATTCGGACACTTTGGAAAACGTCTTGACGACATCCGTCATCGGTTCGGCGACGCTGTCGGTGTGTTCACCGGACTCGCGCGGGCCGATCCATGCCGAAGCTGCGTGGCCCGCCGCCTCGATTACCTGGGCAAGATTGCGCGCGAATGCCTCGGGATCCTTGATGACATAGGCGTCGATCGAGGTCCGGTCCACCGCCTTGCCGGCGTCGGCTTCCTTCTTCTCAGCCATTGCTTTTCCGCTCTGCGGGTGTTCTTTGCGACGTCATTCTCGGCGTTCTTTGTGCTGCCATATTATTGAGCGTTGATGACACAGGACAAGGCGCATGTCATTGACCCATTGGTTGCGATCGGCGCACCGACTTCGTCAATCGATGGCGGCACCACCGCTGCCTCAAGGTAACATGAATAGACTTGGCATTGCGTTACTGATCTTCAATTTCGTGCTCCTTGCCGGATGCGCGGGCGGAAACGCGATCGATCAGGGCGTGCCGCAGGCAGCCTTCGACACCGCCGGTCCGCCGTTGCCGCCGGCGGAAAGGCCCGACGAATCAGCAGGTTCTGAAACGGAATCGCAGACGGCGGAACAGGCGCCCGGACGAGTTTCGACCACTATTCGGATACCGGAACCTGCGCCTCGGCGCGTGAAATCCGCTGCCCAAACCGGGTCTCGCGACCCGCTGGCCGCTGGGTCGGGGCAGGCTTCGGTAACCGGAACCTATCCAAACATAAATGACGAGCCGGCCAGGTCCTTGCAGCAGATGAGCGACGCCCAGCGCGATGTCTTGCTGGCCCAAATGCAGGCCCTGGCGCAAGCTCATTCGCGTGGACAGGTCTCGACAGCGGAATACAATCGGCGGCTTGCGCTCCTGCGCCGTCTCGCGGCAACGCACTCCAATGAAGCGATCAGGAAGATCGAGGAATAGCGTTGGTTCGCAGTTTGTCTCGATTTCCAGTCACGAACGCGCTATAGCGCGCGCATATCCCGAGGAAATGCCATGGAAGAATTCCACAAAGTCCGCCGTCTGCCCCCTTACGTTTTCGAACAGGTCAATCGCCTGAAGGCGAGCGCGCGAGCGGAAGGCCGGGACATCATCGACCTCGGCATGGGCAATCCGGACCTGCCGACGCCGAAGGCGATCGTCGACAAGCTGGTCGAGACCGTTCGTGATCCGCGCACGCACCGATATTCGTCGTCGAAGGGCATTCCCGGGCTGCGCAAGGCGCAAGCGGCTTATTACGCGCGCCGTTTCGGCGTGAAGCTCGATCCGGAACGCCAGGTGATCGCGACGCTTGGCTCGAAGGAAGGCTTCGCCAACATGGCGCAGGCGATCACCGCGCCCGGCGACGTGGTGCTGTGTCCCGATCCGACCTATCCGATCCACGCCTTCGGCTTCATCATGTCGGGCGGCGTCATCCGGTCGATGCCGGTGGCGCCCGATGACGGCTTCATCCCGGCGCTTGAGCGGGCGGTGAAGCATTCCATCCCGAAGCCGCTGGCGCTGATCCTGAACTATCCTTCGAATCCGACGGCCTTCGTGGCGACGCTCGATTTCTACAAGGACGTGATTGCCTATGCCCGCAAGCACGACATCATCGTGCTGTCGGATCTCGCCTATTCCGAGATCTATTTCGGCGACACGCCGCCGCCTTCCGTCCTGGAAGTGCCGGGCGCAATGGATGTCTGCGTCGAGTTCACCTCGATGTCCAAGACCTTCTCCATGCCCGGCTGGCGCATGGGGTTCGCGGTCGGTAACGAGCGCCTGATCGCGGCGCTGGCGCGGGTGAAGTCCTATCTCGATTACGGCGCCTTCACGCCGATCCAGGTGGCGGCGACCGCTGCGCTCAACGGCGACGGTTCCGACATCACCGAGGTTCGCGATGTCTATCGCAAGCGGCGCGATGTGCTGGTCGACAGCTTTCACCAAGCCGGGTTCGACGTGCCGGCGCCTGAGGCGACGATGTTCGCCTGGGCGCCAGTCCCCGAGCCGTTTCGCGAGATGGGGTCGCTGGAATTCTCCAAGCTGCTGATCGAGAAGGCGGACGTCGCCGTCGCGCCGGGCGTCGGTTTCGGCGAACATGGCGACGATCACGTGAGGATCGCGCTCGTGGAAAACGAGCACCGCATTCGTCAGGCCGCGCGGAACATCAAACGCTTCCTTGCATCGACACGTGGAAATCTGCACAACGTCGTCGCACTCAACGCCCGCCGCTGACGGCGGGCAATCAACCGATAACACCTCGTTTCGAAAGGTGGACTCATGAACGAGCCGCTGCGCATCGGCATCGCGGGTCTGGGCACGGTCGGCGCGTCCGTTGCCCGTATTCTCAAATCCAAATCGAATTCGCTCACGCACAGATGCGGGCGGCCCATCGAGGTGACCGGGGTCACGGCGCGTGACCGGACGAAGGATCGCGGCGTCGATCTTGCCGGCATCGAGTGGTTCGATACGCCCGAGGCGCTTGCTGCTTCTTCGGATATCGATGTTTTTGTCGAGCTGGTCGGCGGCGACAGCGGCGCTGCGCTCGACAGCATCCGCACGGCGCTCCGTTCCGGCCATCATGTCGTAACCGCCAACAAGGCGCTGCTGGCCAAGCATGGCGTGGAACTGGCGCTGCTGGCCGAGGAAAAGGGCCTTATCCTCAACTACGAGGCGGCCGTGGCGGGCGGTATCCCCGTCATCAAGACGATGCGCGAGTCGCTCGCTGCCAACGATGTGAGCCGAGTCTACGGCATCCTCAACGGCACCGCGAATTACATCCTGACGCGGATGGAGCGCGACGAGATTTCGTTCGAGGACTGCCTCGCCGACGCCCAGCGCCTCGGTTATGCCGAGGCCGACCCGACCTTCGACGTGGAAGGTTTCGATACCGCGCACAAGCTCGCCATCCTCACCAGCATCGCGTTCGGCACCCGGGTCGCCGCCGATGAAATCTATGTCGAGGGAATCAGCAACATCACGCTGGCGGATATCCATGCCGCGCGTGAGTTGGGCTACCGGATCAAGCTTCTGGGCGTTGCGCTTCGCACGGCCACCGGGATCGAGCAGCGTGTCCATCCGACGATGGTGCCGCTCGGCTCGATGATCGGGCAGGTCGACAGCGTGACGAATGCGGTGGGCATCGAGGCGGACACGGTCGGTTCGCTCCTCTTGTCGGGACCTGGCGCAGGCGGAGACGCGACGGCCTCGGCCGTGATCGGCGATGTCGCCGATATCGCCAAATCGCTGCCCGGTCATCAGGAAGCGCCCGTGTTCGGTCGTCCGGCAAAAGAGCTGGAGCCGTATCAGCAGGCCGAGATTGCCGCTCATGCCGGCGGTTATTTCATTCGTCTGACGGTGCATGACCGTATCGGTGTTTTTGCCTCTCTCGCCGGACACATGGCCCGCAACGATATTTCGCTCGCATCGATCGTTCAGCATGGCGGCGTCAAGGGTGGCGAGGATACCCAGAAGACGGTGGTGCTCGTCACGCACGAGACGACCGAAGCGGATATCCGTACCGCCCTGGAGGCCGTGCTTGCCGATGGTCATCTCGTTTCAAAGCCGCAGGTTATCCGCATAGAACCGGCTGGCTGACGAAGCTTCTGTCATCAAAATCGATTAGATCGCGGTTGGTCCCCCGAAACCTTGCCGTACCGGTGTTGCGCGGGTGGCGAGACTGCGTCTAAACCGATCCGCAAAGCACAAAGCGAGGACAACCGCATGAATTCGATGGCAAAATCCGGCGACGAGCAAGTCGGCCTGACAAGGGAATTGTCGCTGGAACTGGCGCGTGTAACCGAGAGAGCGGCGGTGGCCGCAGCCCGGCTGCGCGGACGCGGCGACGAGAAAGCCGCCGACCAGGCCGCCGTCGATGCGATGCGTTCCGAACTGAACCGTCTCGCCATTCGCGGCACTGTCGTCATCGGCGAGGGCGAGCGCGATGAAGCGCCGATGCTCTATATCGGCGAGAAGGTCGGCAACGGCAAAGGCCCGGAAGTGGATATCGCGCTCGATCCGCTCGAAGGCACGACGCTGTGCGCGAAGAACCTGCCCAACTCGCTGGCCGTCATTTCCATCGCCGAAAAGGGCGCGCTGCTGTTCGCGCCGGACGTCTACATGGAAAAGATCGCCGTCGGACCGGGCTATCCGGTTGGGCTGATCGATATCGATGCGTCGCCCGAAGACAACATCCATGCGGTCGCCAAGGCCAAGGGCGTCCCGGTGACCGAGATCGCCGCCTGTATCCTCGACCGTCCGCGCCATGCCTCGCTGATCGAGGCGGTGCGCAAGACGGGCGCTGCGATCCGCCTGATCGGCGACGGCGACGTTGCCGGCGTGATCGACACGACGGCACCGGAAGAGACGGGCATCGATATCTATATTGGCAGCGGCGGCGCGCCCGAGGGCGTGCTGGCGGCGTCCGCCTTGCGCTGCGTTGGCGGACAGATGCAGGGCCGCCTGATCCTCGATACCGAGGAAAAGATCGCCCGGGCGGCGAAGATGGGCGTTTCCGATCCGAAGAAGATCTATTCCCACATGGAAATGGCGCATGGCGAGGTGATCTTCGCCGCGACGGGCGTGACCGACGGCAACATGCTGGGCGGCGTTCGTTTCATGAAGAACTATCTCCAGACGGAAACGATCGTCATGCGCTCGTCGTCGAAGACCGTTCGCGAGATCAAGGCGCGCCATCAGGACATGGACAAGTTCTGACCCGTTTGGCCGGCCCGCTTGACGGGGCCGGCACGCGGGGCGACAAACCGGCATGGTCCAAACCTCGTCCTTTCTGGGAATCGATCGCTCCGTCAAAGGACGGAAGTGGATCGACAGGATGTCGCCCGCGCAGACGCAGGTGGCGCTTGATATCGCGCAGCGCCACGGCATTCCCGACATTCTCGCACGGGTGCTTGCCGGGCGTGGCGTGAGCGCGGACCAGGCGGCGGGTTTCCTCGATCCAACCCTCAAGGCATTGATGCCCGACCCGCGCTCGATCACCGATCTCGAGGCAGCGGCAAAGCGGATCGCGGATGCCGTTCGAAACCGCGAAAACGTAGCGATTTTCGGCGACTATGACGTGGATGGCGCTTCGTCATCCGCGCTTCTGGCGCGTTACCTGCGCTTTTTCGGAATCGAGGCGCGGATCTATATCCCCGATCGCATTTTCGAAGGATACGGGCCCAATCCCGCGGCGATGCGGGAGCTCTCGGCGCAGGCGTCGCTGATCGTGACTGTCGATTGCGGAACGAACAGCGCCGAAGCGTTCGATGCGGTGCGGGAAAACGGCTCCGATATCGTGGTTCTCGACCATCACCAGGTCGGCGGAGCGCTCCCCGACGTGCGCGCCGTGGTCAATCCGAACCGCGATGACGACTTGTCCGGTCTCGGCTATCTGTGTGCCGTCGGCGTGGTGTTCATGACGCTCGTCGATGTGTCGCGGCAGTTGCGCGCCCATGGGATCAACAGATTGCCGGACCTTCTCTCGATGCTCGATCTGGTGGCGCTCGGCACGGTCTGCGATGTCGTGCCGCTTGTCGGGCTGAACCGGGCCTTTGTCACCAAGGGTCTCGTTGCCGCCCGCCACCTCAGCAATCCGGGTCTCAGCGCACTTGCGCGGGTGTCCTCCATCGGCGAGCCGCTCAATCCGTTTCACCTTGGTTTCCTGATCGGACCGCGGATCAATGCGGGCGGGCGGATCGGCAATGCGGCGCTGGGTTCCATGGCGCTTGTCGAGGAAGACGCTAACCGCGCCGGTGAGATTGCCGCGGAGCTCGACCGGCTGAACAAGGAACGCCAGGCAATAGAGACCGAGATGGTCGCTCAGGCGCGCGCGGAGGCGGATCGGGATATGGCGACAGGCACGCCGCCGGCGGTTGTGCTGACATCGAGCACGGAATGGCATCCGGGCATTGTCGGCCTGATCGCGGCGCGCCTGAAGGAACATACCCGCAGGCCGGCCTTCGCGGTGGCGCTCGACGGGTCGGGGAAGGGCACCGGATCGGGCCGCTCCATACCGGGCTTCGATCTGGGCAAACTCGTCAGGGCGGCGGTGGAAGAGGGGCTCCTGGTCAAGGGCGGCGGTCACGCCATGGCGGCGGGTATCACCGTTGAACGCGCGAAACTCGGCGATCTGCGCGATTTCTTCGAGGAAAAGGCGGCTTCGGCCGTTTCGTCGATTATCGAAAACGAAACGCAAAAGATCGACGGCGCGCTATCGGCGCGCGGCGCGAACCTCATGTTGATTTCGGAAATCGAGAAGGCCGGGCCTTTCGGCACGGGCAATTCCGAACCGGTCTTCGTGTTGCCGAACCACCGTGTCGCATCGAGCGCGGTCGTCGGCAACGGGCATCTGAAGGTTAGGCTGCAGGCGGAAGACCGATCGCAAATCGACGCCATCGCGTTTCGTGCGGCAGACAGTGAACTCGGCCAATTCCTGTCGGGCAGGGCGGGGCGGCCGGTCCATGTGGCCGGGACGCTGTCGGTCAATCACTGGAACGGCCGGCAGACGCCGCAAATGCGAATTATCGATGCGGCCGAGCCCGTCTGAGCGACGTGCCTAGAGATATTTTCCGAGGCGCTTGCCGGCGGAGATGTAGCTCATCGGATTGACGGCTTTGCCGTTCTGGCGGACCTCGTAGTGCAGATGAGGCCCGGTGGAGCGGCCCGTGCTGCCCGATTTGCCGATCACGGCGCCGGGCGTGACCTTCTGGCCCTTGCTGACCAGAACCCGGCTGAGATGGGCGTAGCGGGTCGTCAAGCCGTTTGCGTGGCGCACCTCGACCATGCGGCCGTAGCCGCCGTTGCGACCTGCGTGAATGACCGTGCCGGCGCCGGTGGCGCGGATTGGCGTGCCGGTCGTGACCGCGAAATCAATGCCCGAATGAAAGGCCGAGCGCTTGATGATCGGGTCGCGCCTGTTGCCGAAACGGCTGCTTATCCGGCGGCCCGGAGCCGGATTGGCAATCGGGAAGCTGCGGATCGTGCCGCGCACCTTGTCCAGCGCTTCGAGCTCGCGATTGAGCGCGTCGATTTCGTTCTCGAAAGCATCGTCCGCCACTTCGGGATTTGCCGGAATGAAGGGGCCGCCCGTGCCGGTATCTTCAAGCTGGGGCGCTTTGAGCGGAAGTCCCGCATTGCGGGCGTCGGCGACCATCTGTTCGCGCATATCGCGCGCGGAATCGACAAGAGCGCTGACATGGCTGATCTGGTCGATTTCCAGATGGTTGAGCGAGTTGCCGAGGCGAGAGAGCGTGACGATCGGCATCGCGTCCATATCGCCCTTCAGGTCTTCGGTCTTTGCGAAGGCTTCCTGCAGCCCTGCTCGAAGCGGTTGCTGGACCTCGAACAGAACCCGCGTTGTTTGCTTGCCGCCCGACCGGCTGGCCGGAACCGGCACCTCATCGGCGTCAAGTCGTTTCGCTGCCGGCGTGATGCCATTGAGTTCCGCTCTTTGGAGGAGTGGCGCGAGGCGGCCGCTCCGGCTGGCCAGGACGGTCTGGCGATCGAGCAGTTCGGCGACCTTTGTCTCCATGATCTGCTGGTCGAGGAGGCGATAGGACGTGATCCTGTCGACCTGCGAGCGCAACGCGGCGATGCGGTCCTCATAGGCGTGCTGCATGCGTGCCTGCCGCGCGATCGCCGCGTTCAGAATATCGTCGCGCAGCATCAGGTAGCTGGTGGCGAGAAGATATCCGACGGCGACGGCGGCCAATACGGACGCACCGAGTGCGGCCATCCAGGGCCGGACCGTGAAATGGGAGATGCGATCGCCCTTCGCGATAATGATCGTGTGGGGCTCTTTGCGTTTTCCGAAGACCGCTGTGTTACTCAAGGCAATCCACCGTAACGATAAAACTTGGCGTGGTGGAATTACACTTCATTAGGGTTAATAAAGCCCTTAGCGCATCGTGCAGCTTTGATCAGCGGGACATCGATGCGGAAGACAGGGCGCGATAGAACAGCGGCGTGAGGCCGGCAGCGGACCGTGCGCGGTCATTGAATGGCGGTTTGACCTGGCCGTGGAAATGCTTGCGGACAAGCACTCGGAAACGGTCGGCGGCATGTGCCCCTTCGCGGGCGCAGAAGAAACGGAACCACTTCGCGCCGACCGCCACGTGGGTTTTCTCGTCATTATAGATCACGTCGAGGATGGCGGCGGTCTGCGTGTCGCCGAGATCGCGGAGCGTTGTGGCGAGGCCGGGCGTCACGTCGAGGCCGCGCGCCTCGAGGACGAGCGGCACGATGGCGAGCCGCGCCGTCAAATCCCCGCTGGTATCGGTGGCGGCCTGCCAGAGGCCGTCATGGGCGGGCAGGTCGCCATAATCGGCGCCCATCTCGCGCAAACGGTCGCGCAGAAGCGTGAAATGCCGCGCCTCGTCATCGGCTACTTGCATCCAGTTGTCGAAGAAACTGAGCGGGATGTTTTGCGTGGCGAACCGGGCGACGATGTCGAGCGCGAGATCGATGGCGTTCAGTTCGATATGGGCGAGCGCGTGGATGAGCGCGATCCGGCCGCTTTCGCTGTTCAGGTTGCGCTTCTTGAGCAGGCGCGGCGCAACAAGGTCCGGTTTTTCCGGCCGGCCGGGCCGTGTCGGCGTTGCCGGATCGGCCGGCGCGCGCAGCGACAGGGTTCGGGTTCGCCATGCGCCGGCAGCCGACCGGGTGACCAGAACCTTGCGGTCGAGATCGGCTGCCGAGAGGGCGTCGATGGCGGCGGCGCGCAGCGAATCGGGCATTGCTTCTACCGTCGCTCAGGCAAGTTCGCGGGCTGCTTCCAGCACGTCTTCGGCGTGGCCCTTGACCTTCACCTTGCGCCAGATGCGCGCGATCTTTCCCGTCGAATCGATGAGGAACGTGGAGCGTTCCACGCCCATGTATTTGCGGCCATACATGCTCTTTTCGACCCACACGCCATATGCTTCGAGCGCGTTCCTGTCCTCGTCGGCGACCAGCGTTACCGCCAGATCGTGCTTGGCCTTGAACTTGTCGTGCTTTGCGGCGCTGTCGGGTGACATGCCGATGACGGTGGCGCCGATCGCTTCGAATTCCGGGAGGAAGCGCGTGAAATCGATCGCTTCCGTCGTGCAGCCGCTCGTGTCGTCCTTCGGGTAGAAGTAGAGCACCACAATCTTGCCTTTCAATTGTGAAAGCCTGATCGAAACTCCGCCATCGGCAGGCAATTCGAAATCCGGTGCGATTGATCCTTCGGCGGGTTGGTTCATTGTTGGTTTCCTTCGTTTTTAGGGCGCTTGAAGCGACATCCTGCGGTATATGGTGCATTGTGAATCTGTCCAAGCCGCAGAGGCGCGATTATAAGCGAATCTGCGCGGCGGGAGGCTGACGACAAGTTTGAGAATACAACGCGGAGAAAAGGTGAAGTTCGGCTCTGGCGCGCAGCGACTGCTGCATGACATGCCGTCGAACGCCGAACGGCCGGTTCCTCCGGCATCGGATCCGGCTGCGCCGCGTCCGCGCAGAAAACTGCGCCGACGCATTCTCATCGTTCTGCTCATAGTCCTGTCATTGCCTGTGCTGCTGGCCGCGTTCGTTAAATCGGGCCTGATTTCGCCACTCATCGAGGACGAAGCCGTGGCCGCGCTCAGCGGCGCGTTGCCGGAGAGTCTTTCCGTGGATATCGGTGACGCCGACGTCATCGTGGAAGGACTGCAGGGCGTCGGCGTATCGCTCGGCCAGTTCGTCATGAAGGACAGGGCCACCGGGAAGGACGTGCTGGAGGTCGATCGAACGCGGATCGGCGTGACGACCCTGAGCGCTCTTCGAGGCAAGCCGCAACTGCAGAATATTGAAGTGTCAGGCATACGGCTGAACCTGGCCAATGCCCGAAGCGGATCAGGCGAACTTCCGGCAATCGCGGCCGTGGAGACCGGTCTGGACCGGCTGCTCGATTTCTCCGACATGCTGATCGAAGGCAGTTCGGTGAATGGCTCGGCGATAGACATCAAGATCGGCGACATGACGGTGACCGGCCACGGGTCCGATATTTTCGTCAGGAACGCGGTGGTGATCGCGAGTCCGGGGCAGAGAGCGATCGAGGCCGAAATCGAGATCGACGGACGAACGAGCCAGCTGTCCGGGATGGTGCGCAGGAGTATTGGCGGTGCGCTGATCGCCCGGTTTCGTCTCGACGACATAGCGTTGCCGTTCGCACGCGTGCGCACCCTGTTCTCCGACAATCCCGAAGATCATCTGCCGGGCGCGAAACACGAACCCGTGCGAGCCAATGTCGTTTTCACCGCGCGCAGAACACGCGGCGACGCACCGGACCAGTTAACGGTGAGCGTCGAACCGACCGATTTCACCTTCAAGCTCGATGACGGCGATCTCGTTCCGGTGACAGGGCGTTTCAATCTCGCATGGACCCCGGAGACCAAGGTTTTCTCTCTGCGCGAATCGCGGATCCGGTATGGCCGCTCCTCGGCTGTCCTGACCGGCGGCGTTCGCGATGCCCCAGGTGCGGACGGATCGGTGCGGGAGCGCGCCTATCAGTTCGAACTGATCGCCAATAACGGGGTGAGCAATCCGATCGATTCGCCAGAACGTGCGGTCCAGTTCGCGGCACGTGCGATCGGCACCTGGACGCCGCGCGACGGTGTCGCCGACATCTCGCATATCGAACTCGAATCCGAAGCGGGGTCGATGGAGGGGGCGGGAACGTTTGATTTTTCGTCCGCTACGCCGACGGCGATCTTCGCGATCTCCGTGGAGGATTTCGCATTGGCCGGCGTCAAGCAGTTCTGGCCCGCGCCGGTCGCGCGGGGCGCGCGCCGATGGGTGCTTTCCAATCTCGCGGGCGGCCGGGTTACCGAAGGCGAGTTCCTGATCGCGGAGCCGCTGCGCCGGCGCATTCCTGGCACCGACAAGACGTTGCAGGGCGACACTGAGCTGTCGTTGCAGGTCGAGGGTGTCCGCTTCGACGTTACCGGTGGTATTCCGCCGGTTCGCGATGCGATAGGCCGGATCGACGTCAAGGGCGGCGACACGGTGATCACGCTTGAAAGCGGAACGACCTACATGCCGAGCGGCCGCACGGCGGAGGCGTCATCGGGCGTTTTGATCATCCACCAGGTCGATGAAAACGGCGTCATCTATGCCGATCTCGATGTCGATGTTTCCGGGACCGCCGACGCGCTCGGCGAGCTCATTTCCTTCCGGCCGATCAACGCGCAACGGTTCAGACCCTACAAGCCGGAAGAACTGTCCGGCGAGGCCGACGCGCGGGTGATCATGCGTTTTGCGCTCAATCCGCAGGAGTCGGCTCCGCCTCCGCAATGGGAGGTGGAACTGGAAATTCAGGACGCGGCCATCTCGACCCCCTTCGAGGGGCGGATGCTGGCGGACATGACCGGCCGGATAAACATCAACCAGCTGCGCGCCCAGATCGATGTCACGGGCGAGATCGACGGCGTGCCGGCGAATATCTCGATGATCCAGCCTTTCGGCGGCAAAGCCGCCGGCTCGTCACGGGACATTATCCTTAATCTCAACGATGCCGATCGCACGCGCATCGCGCCCGGTCTCGAAACGCTCGTCGATGGGATCACTTCGGTCAACGTGAAGACGGCCGACGAAGAGGAATCCATGGAGGTGGAGGCCGACCTCTCGCAAGCCAAGCTGTCCTTGCCCTGGATCGGTTGGGCCAAGGGGACCGGAATACCTGCCAAAACCGTCTTCGATCTCGTTCTTGCCGACAAGGAAACCCGGATCAGCAATTTTCAGCTGGATGGCGGTTCCTTCTTCGCGAATGGCGATATTACCGTGTCCGATGACGGGTTGCAGAGTGCGCGTTTCGGGAAGGTGAGACTGAACGAGACCGACGACATTTCCGTCGATGTGACGGCGAAGGGAAAAGGATTTGCCGTTTCCATTACCGGTAAGTCGTTCGATGCGCGCTCGCTCATCCGCCATGTCCGCGAACAATTGAAAGCCAAGACCTCGGAGGAAGGCGTCCCCGTCGACGTGACGGCCTCCATCGCCAAGGTGACCGGGTTCGGCGACGAGTATGTGCGCAATCTCAGGCTGGAGATGCGCTATGACGGGAAGGATGTGGTCTCGGTTGTCGCCAATTGCCTGACCGCCAGCGGATTTCCCATATCCGCAACGCTCAAGGGCGCGGCTGCGAAGCGGACGATCCAGTTCGAGTCGCTCGATGCGGGCGAGGCGCTTCGCTTCCTCGATATCTACGGTCAGGTGCGCGGCGGGATCATGACGGGCGCGCTCAAGGCAACCGGCGAGAAAGTGCTGAGCGGCTCCGCCGAAGTCACGGATTTCCGCATTTTCAACGAACCGCGGCTGAATGCACTGGTTTCGTCGAAATCAGGAGGGTCAGAGAGCCTCAAGGAGGCGATCAAGCAGGATATCGACACGAGAGAGATCAAGTTCGATCGCGCCGAGGCGACCCTCATCATCTCGCCCAACTCACTTCAGATCCGCCAGGGCGTCATCCGCGGGCCGCTGGTCGGATCGACCTTCCGGGGCACGTTGTACGACAAGAACGATCGGATGCGGATTACGGGAACCTTCATGCCGGCCTATGCGGTCAACAGCCTGCTGGCCGGTATTCCCATCGTCGGCCTGGTTCTCGGCAACGGGCGCGACCGCGGATTGATCGGCGTCACCTACATGCTGGAAGGTGACATGAAGAAGCCGAAGATCACCGTCAATCCGCTGTCGGTTATCGCCCCCGGCGTCTTCCGCCAGATTTTCGAGTTTCGCTGAGCCTTCAGACGGGCTTGACGAGAACGTGTTTCTTCTTGCCGAGCGAAAGCTTGATGACGCCGTCCCGCAGCGTCGTTTCGTCCAGTGTCATGCGCTCGTCCGAGACCTGCTCGTCGTTCACGCGCACCGCTCCGCCTTTGACGTGGCGGCGCATTTCGCCGTTGGACGCGGCCAGCCCCGCCTGCACGAATGCCGAGAGCACCCCGATACCGGCACCGAGATCTGACGCAGGGACCTCGATAGTCGGCAGGTTCTCCGAGAGGGCGCCTTCCTCGAACGTCTTGCGCGCTGTTTCGGCCGCCTGCTCGGCCGCCTGCCTGCCATGCAGGATGGCGGTTACCTCGGTGGCTAGGATCTTCTTGACCTCGTTGATCTCGGACCCGCCCAGCGCCGACAGGCGTGCGATCTCGTCCATCGGCAGGATCGTGTAGAGCTTGAGGAAGCGCCCGACGTCGGCGTCCTCAGTGTTGCGCCAGTACTGCCAGAAATCATAGGCCGGCAGCATTTCCGGATTGAGCCAGATCGCACCCGTCGCCGACTTGCCCATCTTGGCGCCGGACGAGGTCGTGAGGAGAGGCGAGGTGAGGGCATAGAGCTGCGGCGTGCCCAGCCTGTGGCCGAGATCGATCCCGTTGACGATGTTGCCCCACTGGTCGGACCCGCCCATCTGAAGCCGGCAGTCATAGCGTTCGTTCAGCACGACGAAATCGTAGGCCTGGAGGATCATGTAATTGAATTCCAGGAAGGACAGCGACTGCTCCCGGTCGAGGCGCATCTTCACGCTGTCGAAGGACAGCATGCGGTTGACCGAGAAGTGGCGGCCGACATCGCGCAGGAATTCGAGATAGTTGATCGAACGCAGCCAGTCGGCATTGTTGATCATCAGAGCGGCATTCTCGCCGGCATCGTAGTCGAGATAATTCGAGAAGACGCGCTTCAGCGACGCGATGTTGTCCTCGATCTTCTCCACCGTCATGAGCTGGCGCGCCTCGTCCTTGAAGGACGGATCGCCGACCATGCCGGTACCGCCGCCCATAAGGGAGATCGCGCGGTGTCCGGTTTGCTGGAACCAGTGCAGCATCATGATCTGGATGAGCGAGCCGGCGTGCAGACTGGCTGCGGTCGGGTCGAAGCCGATATAGGCGGTAACGGTTTCCTTGCAGAGGAGTTCGTCGAGCCCCGATTCATCGGAAAGCTGATGAATGAAGCCGCGCTCGTTCAGAGTGCGAAGGAAATCGGACTTGTAACCGGACATAATGCTTGCCTGCGTGGATGGGAAACGGCACCCGTGGTGTTCGGGGCCGCGCGGCTTTAACACTATTCAGCCGGAATGGACAAGAAGAGGGCGGTGATGGAGGTCATGCGGGCGATCGGATTGATGAGCGGAACGTCGATGGACGGCATCGACATCGCGCTCGTCGAGACCGACGGCATTCGCGTCGTTTCGCGGGGGCCGTCCATGGCGATTGCCTATGATCCTGCCTTCAGACGCGAACTCGAAGCGGGGCTGGAGGATGCGCGGGCAATAGACGAGCGTTCGCAACGGCCCGGTCGCCTGAAAGATCTCGAAACCGAGCTCACCATGCGTCACGCCAGGGCCGTAAAGGATTTTCTCGCCGAAAACGGTATCGCGCGCGAACATGTCGATTTGATCGGCTTTCACGGCCAGACCGTGCTGCATCGTCCGGAGCGCGCCCTGACGGTGCAGATCGGCGACGGCGGCCTTCTTGCACGAGAGACAGGTATCGCGACGGTCTTCGATATGCGCGCTTGTGACATGGAACAAGGCGGGCAGGGCGCGCCGCTTGTGCCTGCTTACCACGCGGCGCTAGCGTCTCAGCTCCCTTCCGCACTGGAGCCGGGTTTCGGTGCGGTCGCTTTCGTCAATATCGGCGGTATTTCCAATGTCACCTTCGTGGCGCCCGGACAGCCGCCAACCGCCTTCGACAGCGGGCCGGGCAATGCGCTGATCGACCAGTGGGTCGAGCGACATGCGGGCATCCCCTATGACGATGGCGGGCGCATCGCCAGTGAAGGCGCGGCGGACATGGCGGTTGTGGAGCGCTATCTGGCCAATCCGTTCTTCGCCCGAGGAGGCGCGAAATCGCTCGACCGGAACGACTTCACGCTGGGCCATGTCGATGGCATGGAGCTTTCCGACGGTGCGGCCACGCTTGCCGCTCTTTCCGCGGCTACCATTCACAAGGCTGCCGAAAGGCTATCCGTGCCTCCGTCGCTTTGGATCGTCTCAGGCGGCGGAGCGCGCAACAACGCCATCATCGGGCGGCTGCAGGAATTGGCGGGCGGAGCGGCGCGGATCGTGACCGCTCGGGAGGCCGAATTCGACGCCGACATGATGGAGGCGGAGGCCTGGGCCTATCTCGCCGTGCGGTCCCGCAAGGGACTGGCGCTGACCCTCCCGACGACTACGGGATGCCGCGAGCCGGCGACCGGCGGCGTTCTCGCCTTGCCGTAAAGGCTACTAGGTCGCCTTGCTACGCGATTTGGTTTCCTTGTCGGTAACCGCTCTGGTTTCGTGTTTCTCGGAGATGATGTAGGGCGGCCGCCGTTTCGCCTCAGAATAGATGCGTCCGACATACTCGCCGATGATGCCGATCCCCAGGAGTTGGATTCCGCCCAGGAAAAGCATCCCGACGAGCAGTGACGCATAGCCCGGTACATCGATGCCGAAGACGAGGGTACGGATGACGATATAGGCGGCGTAGGCGATCGAAGTGGCGGAAATGAATGCTCCGATATAGCTCCACATGACGAGCGGCGCGTTTGAAAACGAGGTGATCCCGTCGATCGCAAAGCTCCAGAGTTTCCATGCCGAGAAGCGACTTTCGCCGACTGCGCGTTTGCGGCGCTTGTATTCGACGGTTTCCGTTGGAAAGCCGACCCAGGCAAACAAGCCCTTCATGAAGCGGCCGTTTTCCTTCAATTCGTTCAAGGCATCGATGACGGCGCGATCGATCAAGCGAAAATCGCCAACATCGGTCGGGATCTTCACGTTGGAAATCGAGTTGTGAAGGCCGTAGAACCAACGCGCCGTCAACCGTTTGGCGAGCGTGTCTTCCCTGCGATCGACGCGCTTTCCAACGACGACCTTGGCGCCGGCTACCCAGCGGTCGACCATTTCGGAGATCACCTCGGGCGGATCCTGCAGATCGACATCGATGATAATGGCGCAATCCGCGTTGGCTTCGGCGAGCCCGGCCGTGATCGCGGCTTCCTTGCCGAAATTTCGCGACAGCGTCAGGACCTGCGCCGGTACGGTACGCTCGGCGGAGTTGAGGATCGCATCGACAGTCCTGTCGCGGCTCCCGTCATTGACGAAAAGGAATTCGAACCGCAGACCGGAATAGCGGTCCGTGACTGCCGCGATCGTCGGCGCAATGCCGCGGAAGAACGTGTCGATCGACCCTTCCTCGTTAAACACCGGGACCAGGATCTGGATCAACCGGTGCACTTCTTTGGTGTCAGCGTCCATCGGTCACGTGCACAATTTGAACCTGGCTTCGTCTGCCGCCGCCGTTGATATCGAAAAACTCCTGCTGAGACACGATTTTTGCGTGATTGCCGAGTTGTTCGGGACGGAGTTTCTTTGATGCGCGCTGGATGACGAGGACGACCGCTTCCTCCCCGCGGGCGGCGAGTTCGACAATCCCGGCCTGCGGGTCGGCGATTTTTTTGGCGGCCTCGAAAGCCGGCGGATCTACGGCGAGGATCACCGAAGGCTCAATCCTGCCGGAAACATAGATCGGTAGCTCTCCGAGCTGATGGGCGGCGATCGCGGCCTCGACGGCCGGCATCGGCTTGACGAATTTCTCGATTTCCGGCGCGACACCCCAATAGAAAATAGCGAGGAATGCCGCCATGCTGGCGGCCGCGACGTGATGCGCGCGCTCGAACTTGCCATTGGCGCGCAAACGCAGGAAGAAATAGAGGCTACCCATGATCAGGACGGCCGCGGTTGCGCTTGCCAGTTTAGCCGCGATGGTCGGCAGGAAAAACGCGAGGGCAACAAGTGCTATTGCGGTGCCGGTCTGCATTGCAACCAAGGCTGCCGCTGTCGCCTTGCTCCAGAAGCCAGCAGAAAATTGGCTATGCGGCGGTGCCTTGGAGCGGCTGACATGCAGCGCAGCGAGCAGGATCGCAATCGGCGGGAACATTGGCAGGATGTAGTGCGGCAGCTTGGTAGCAACCAGCGTGAACAAGATGAATGTCGAGCCCGCCCATCCGAATAGCACAGCGCGGGCGAAGCGGCGGTCGCGTGCTGGCTTGCCTGTGGCTGTGCTTGTAGCCGATGCCAGCACGCCGGGCAAATCGATCGCCCAGGGTATGAAGCCGATGAACAGCACCGGAAGATAGACCGGTAAGGTGGCAAGATAACCGATAACGCCACTGCCGCCGTGGCCTTCCATGGGCGTGAATGCGCGCCCGAGAATATGAATGCCGACGCCCTTGTCCAGCATTTCGCCGCCGCTTGCGGCATTGGCGGGGATGGCCCAGACGAGAAACAGCGCGATGCCGGTTACCGCGGCCGCGACGAGACCCGTGAACTCGGTCAGCGTCGGGCGCGCCGGTGCAGGGCCGAAAATCCAGGTGCAGAGAATGGTTGCGCTGAGTATTGCCGGCCCGACAGGTCCCTTGGCAAGCAGCATCAGACCCACCGCAAGAGCAAGAAGCGTTGTCCAGACAAGAGCAGTTCCGCGGCCGGGGGCCTCCCGCAAGGCGAGCCAGCACCAGATCGACATGGTGATAGTGGCGAGCAGCAGCGAATCGATCTGCGCCGAGGCCGCGAGATAAGCCGGCATCAGTGCGGTCGCCAGAATGATCATCGACCAGTGCCCGACCCGCGCGGAGAAAAGGTGGCGCCCGATCAAAAATGTAAAGAGCAGCGTCAACGTCTGGCCCAGAACAGACGGCAGGCGATAGGCAAACTCGTTTTCGCCAAAAATCGATACGGATTCCGCGATAAACCAGAACATCAGCGGCGGCTTGTGGGCGAAGACCGTGCCGTTGAAGCGCGGCAGAAGCCAATCTCCGGTTCGCAGCATTTCCAGCGCAGTGCGCGCGTAATAAGTTTCGTCGCGGTCCCACAACTGCATAGCGGGCGTCAGCGCGGCAAAAAAGAGAAACGCCGCAGCGGCGATCAGGATAGCCGTGCCCAGGCCCGATTTCGAAACTGGCACGGTGCCGGTCGATGTCATGCTTGGCGTTGCCCCTGCCTGCGCGCGGATCGTCCGCGCGGCGTCACTTGATCCGCTTGACGGTCTCGGGAACCAGTTCGCCGCGCAGGCGCGCATCAAGATAGTCGGAGCATTCCGCCATCAGCGTTTCCATGTGATCTCCGAAGAAATGGTTCGCGCCTTCCAGGGTCTTCTGGGTGATCAGGATTCCCTTCTGCGTGTGCAGCTTGTCGACCAGTCCCTGAACATCTTTCGGCGGGGCGACCTTGTCCTCGGAGCCGTGGATGATCAGCCCGGAAGAAGGGCAGGGCGCCAGGAACGAAAAGTCGTAGGTGTTCGGCTGCGGGGCAACTGAAATGAAACCCTCGATCTCCGGGCGGCGCATCAGCAGTTGCATGCCGATCCACGCGCCAAAGGAGTAGCCGGCAATCCAGCACGACTTGGAGTCCGGATGCAGCGACTGCACCCAGTCGAGCGCGGCGGCGGCATCGGACAACTCACCCGCGCCGTGATCGAATTCGCCCTGGCTGCGGCCAATGCTTCGGAAGTTGAAGCGCAGGGTGGTGAACCCGCGCTTCTGGAACATGTAGAAAAGATTGTAGATGATCTGGTTGTTCATCGTGCCGCCGAATTGCGGATGCGGATGAAGGACCATCGCGATGGGGGCGTTTTTTTCCTGCGAAGGCTGGTAACGGCCTTCGAGCCGGCCGGCAGGGCCTGTGAAAATAACTTCTGGCATCAGTACTCCATGACAGTGCGGACCGCGCGCCGCCGGCTGCGCATTCGCGCTTTTTCCGGTCTGTTGACGGTTGGAGGCGGCATCACTATGACAATATTAGAAACGTTCCAATCTATCGGCGTTGGTTCGCGCGAAGCCGCTGTCATACGGCTTTTGGAACACGAAATTCAAGGAAATTGATCGTTTCTTCGGGCCATGGCTATGGGAAAGCAGGCGATTTATCTCGACTACAATGCGTCGGCGCCGCTTCTGCCTCAGGCGCGCGACGCCATGCTTGCCGCGCTCGAGATCGAGGCCAACCCGTCTTCGGTCCATGCGGCCGGCCGCGCAGCGAAGGCGATTGTCCAGAAAGCGCGACGCAGCGTGGCCGCGCTGGTAAACGCCAAGCCGGACCACGTCGTCTTTACTTCCGGTGCGACCGAGGCGGCGTCGACCGTGCTGACACCACGCTTCTCTTTCGGCCGCTCCCCGCTCAAATTCTCGAAGCTCTATGTGTGCGCGGCGGACCACCCTTGCGTTCTCGCAGGCGGACAGTTTGCACCGGAGGACGTTGTCAAACTTCCTGTCCAGCCCTCCGGTTTGATGGAACTGGATGCCTTGGAGCGCATGCTGGCCGGCCACGACAAGGCAACGGGTCTGCCGCTTGTGGCTGTTCACTGGGCGAATAACGAGACAGGTGTGATCCAGCCGGTGCGCGAAATCGCGGCCATGGTCAAGGCGAATGGCGGGGTTCTGGTCGTCGATGCCGTGCAGGCACTTGGCCGGCTTCCGATCGATATTGCCGATGCTTGCGGTGACTTCCTCATCCTGTCTTCGCACAAGATCGGCGGGCCGAAGGGCGCCGGCGCGCTTGTCGCGCAGTCCGACCTGATGATGCCGATGCCGCTGATTTCCGGTGGCGGGCAGGAGCGCGGTCATCGTGGCGGCACCGAGGCTGTCGCCAATATCGCGGGTTTCGGTGCGGCCGCCGATGTCGCGATGGCCGGCCAGGACCGGTTTGCGTCATGCATGCCCGTCCGCGATGCATTCGAGGCGGCAATCCTCGAAATCGCACCCGACGCCGTCATCCACGGCGGCACGGTGGAGCGGCTGCCCAACACGGTGTTTTTCTCGGTTCCGGGACTAAAGGCCGAAACGATCCAGATTGCGCTCGATCTTGCAAAAATCGCCGTCTCGGCGGGGTCTGCCTGCTCTTCCGGCAAGGTGGGGCGCAGCCATGTGCTGACGGCGATGGGCGTCGAATCCGATGAGGGCGCTATCCGCATTTCCTTTGCGCCGGGAACGGGCGAGGACGCGGTCACGCGCCTTGCCGGGGAACTCGGTAAAATCGTCGAACGCGCAAGGCCGGAAAAGCGACTCGCGAGGGCTTGAGATTCCGAGTCGGCTAAAACATATACGGAAGAGTCATATTTTCCACTTTAGAACTTTTCAAAAGTGGCTTATCACCTAGTTTGAGTGATAGAGGACGCAGCCGGGTTCGGCCCGGAACTGGAATGAATGAACGGAGACGGCAATGCCCGCGGTACAGGAAACGATTGATCAGGTCCGAAAGATTGACGTCGACCAGTACAAGTACGGCTTCGAGACTCTGATCGAAAGCGACAAGGCTCCGAAGGGTCTCAGCGAAGATATCATCCGTTTTATCTCGGCAAAGAAGCAGGAGCCGGACTGGATGCTGGAATGGCGTCTCGACGCCTATAGCCGCTGGCTGACCATGGAAGAGCCGACCTGGGCGCGCGTCGAGTATCCGAAGATTGATTTCAACGATCTCTATTACTATTCCGCGCCGAAGAGCATGTCCGGGCCGAAGACCCTCGACGAGGTCGACCCGGAACTTTTGAAGACCTATGAGAAGCTCGGCATCCCGCTGGCGGAGCAGGAAATACTCGCCGGCGTTCAGGAGCGCAGGGTCGCGGTCGACGCTGTGTTCGATTCCGTTTCCGTCGTGACCACGTTCAAGAAGGAACTGTCGAAGGCCGGCGTGATCTTCATGTCGATCTCGGAGGCGATCCGCGAATATCCGGATCTGGTGAAAAAGTATCTCGCCTCGGTCGTGCCGGTCTCCGACAATTATTACGCCGCGCTCAATTCGGCGGTCTTTACCGACGGCTCCTTCGTCTATGTGCCGAAGGGCGTGCGCTGCCCGATGGAGCTTTCCACCTATTTCCGCATCAACGAGAAGAACACCGGCCAGTTCGAGCGGACATTGATCATCGCCGAGGAAGGCGCATACGTCTCCTATCTGGAAGGCTGCACGGCGCCGCAGCGCGACGAAAACCAGTTGCACGCCGCCGTGGTCGAACTGGTTGCCATGGACGATGCCGAGATCAAATACTCGACCGTGCAGAACTGGTATCCGGGCGATGCCGAGGGCAAGGGCGGCATCTACAATTTCGTCACCAAGCGCGGTGACTGCCGGGGCAAGAACTCCAAGATCTCCTGGACGCAGGTCGAGACCGGTTCGGCGATCACCTGGAAGTACCCGTCCTGCATCCTGCGCGGAGACAATTCGCGCGGCGAGTTCTACTCGATCGCAGTGTCGAACGGCGCGCAGCAGATCGACAGCGGCACCAAGATGATCCATCTCGGCAAGAACACGTCGAGCCGCATCATTTCCAAGGGCATTTCCGCCGGCAAGTCGAACAACACCTATCGCGGCCGCGTCTCGGCGCACCGCAAGGCCGAAAACGCGCGCAACTTCACGCAGTGCGATTCGCTGCTGATCGGCAATGAATGCGGCGCCCATACCGTGCCTTACATCGAGGCGAACAACGCGACGGCGCAGTTCGAGCACGAGGCGACGACCTCGAAGATCTCCGAGGACCAGCTGTTCTATTGCATGCAGCGCGGCATTCCCGAAGAGGAGGCCATCGCGCTGATCGTCAACGGCTTCGTCAAGGAAGTCATTCAGGAACTGCCGATGGAGTTCGCTGTCGAGGCGCAGAAGCTGATCGGGATCAGCCTCGAGGGTTCTGTTGGCTGACACTTTGCTCGCGATCGCCCGGATCGCGTTCGGAGTTTTCTTTGTCGGTTCGGCCATTCTGAAGATGGCGGAGACCGATTACATGGTCGGGATGCTGGCGGAAGCCGGTTTCAGCGTACCGCTGCCATTCGTTTACATCGCGATGGCGGCGCAGATAGCCGGGGGCGGGGCTCTCATCCTCGGCAAGCTGGTTGTTCCGGCTGCATTTGGATTGATCGCCTATGTGGCGGTCGTGAACTGGTATTTGCACCCGTTCTGGGTGCTGAGCGGTGAAGAGGCTGCGATTCAATTCCAGCTCTTCACCAAGAACTTGGGAATCATGGCCGGCTTGTTGTCGGTCGCGGGCGGTGACGCCTCGGGACGAAGGAGGACGGTCTGATGTTGGCCGATCCGGTTGGTCTGGTTTTCTACGGGCTTGTCTGCGGCGCACTCGCCGCATTCGCGCCCCTGTTGGGTACACGCCCCCGCCGCGCGCTGATCGGCGCTGTCGTGGGGATTGTGGCTGCGATATTACTGCCGGTCCTGCGATCGGCGACGGGACTATGAGTGAGAGAAGACATGCTTGAGATCAAGAACCTGCACGCACGCATCGCCGAGGACGGCACCGAGATCATCCGCGGCCTGAACCTGTCCGTGAAGGCTGGCGAAGTTGCCGCGATCATGGGTCCGAACGGCTCCGGAAAGTCGACGCTTTCCTACATCCTTGCAGGGCGCGAGGATTACGAGGTGACCGAAGGCGAGATCCTCTACAACGGCGAGAGCATTCTCGAAATGGATCCGGCCGAACGCGCCGCCGCCGGCATTTTCCTGGCGTTCCAGTATCCGATGGAAATTCCGGGCGTGGCGACCATGCAGTTCCTGAAGGTCGCGATGAACGAGCAGCGCAAGGCGCGCGGCGAGGGCGAACTGACGACGCCGGATTTCATTCGTGTGGTCAAGGAAGCCGCCGGCAGCCTGGACATCTCCATGGAAATGCTGAAGCGCCCGCTCAATGTCGGCTTTTCGGGCGGCGAGAAGAAGCGCGCGGAAATCCTCCAGATGAAGCTGCTGGAGCCGAAGCTCTGCGTGCTCGACGAGACCGATTCCGGCCTCGACATCGATGCGCTGAAGATCGTCTCCGACGGCGTGAACTCGCTTCGCTCGCCGGATCGCGCCACCATCGTGATCACGCACTATCAGCGCCTGCTCGACTATATCGTTCCGGATACGGTGCATGTCCTGTCGAAGGGGCGCATCGTCAAGACCGGCGACAAGTCTCTGGCGCACGAACTCGAGGCCAATGGCTACGCCGACATCATCAACGAAGCGGCCTGAGGCAGGCGGAAGGAGACGACGGAATGAATGTCCAGTCGAAACTGCCGCTCACCGCGGCCGAGACTGCGCTCGTGGAGCAGTTCGGCACACTTGTCGGGTCGCTTCCCGGCAATGCCGAAATGGTGCAGTTGCGTGACCGAGCGATCCAGTCGATCAAGGAAAGCGGATTGCCGACCCGACGGGTGGAAGCGTGGCACTATACCGACCTTCGCCGTCTGCTGACCCGTCTGCCGACCAATAACGCAGCCGGAGACGTCGCCGATCTCGAAAGTCTCGTCATGGGATCGTGGCGTCAGGTCATCAAGAACGGGAGCATCGACACGATCGCGGCTCCGGAAGGCGTGTCGATCAGCGCCATGGCCGACGCGCTGCGCGCTGATGTTTCCGGCGTGACGATTGCCGATCACGGCGTTCATGATGCGATCGGCCTTATCAACTCGGCTTTCGTCACCGACGGGTTCGTGGTCAAGGTCGATGACGGCGCGGAAATTGCCGAGCCGATTGAATTTCAAACGCTGCATGATGGCGGCCAGCTTCACGTACGCAATTCCGTCACCGTGGGCGAGGGCGCGACCGCGACCTTCCATGACCGCCAGGCCGGTTCGGACGCCGAAGCCCTTGGCACCGTGGTAACGGATCTGAAGCTGGGAAAGGGCGCACAAGCGACCTGGGTCACGGTTCAGGAAACCGGCGATGCGTCGGACCACCTTGCACAGCTCAACATCACGCTGGAGGAAGACGCCCGGCTGACACTCTTCATCGTCAATCTTTCCGGCAAACTCGTCCGTCAGGAAATCAATGCCGATGTGCTGGGCGAGGGCGCCGACCTTCAGTTCCGGGCCGTCAACCTGCTGGGCGATTCCCAGCATTGCGACATCACGCTGTCGCTCGGCCATCTGGTGCCGAACACGACATCGACCGAGACGGTGCGCAGCGTTGTCACCGGCAAGGCGCAGGGCGTTTTCCAGGGCCAGATCCGTGTCGACCAGATCGCCCAGAAGACCGATGCGCAGATGGCGTGCAACACGCTGCTGCTATCCGACGATGCCGGGTTCTCCACCAAGCCGGAACTGGAGATCTTCGCGGACGACGTGATTTGCGCGCATGGCGCGACCGTCGCCGAGATCGACCACAAGCACCTGTTCTACTTGATGGCGCGCGGTATCCCGGAGAAGATCGCGCAGGGTCTGCTGATCAAGGCCTTCGTCGCCGAGATCATCGAGGAACTGGGCGACGAGCGGTTGATCGGGGTGCTGGAGACGCGCCTCGACCACTGGTTGGAGATGAACGGTTGACGATGGACGCCACAACGGACACCGGGGCACTGGCCTATGACGTCGAGGCGATCCGCGCGGATTTTCCAATCCTCGCGCGGCAGGTGCACGGCAAGCCTCTTGTCTATCTGGACAATGGCGCTTCCGCTCAAAAGCCGAGGCAGGTGATCGACGCGGTCACGCACGCTTACGAGAACGAGTACTCCAACGTCCATCGCGGGCTGCATTTCCTGTCGAATGCGGCGACGGACGCCTATGAGGGCGCGCGCGCCAAGGTCAAGACCTTCCTGAACGCGTCGTCGGCTGACGAGGTCGTCTTCACCAAGTCGGCCACCGAGGCGATCAATACGGTTGCCTATGGCTGGGGCGTACCGAATATCGGAGAAGGCGACGAGATCGTCATCTCGATCATGGAGCATCACTCCAACATCGTTCCATGGCACTTCCTGCGCGAACGGCAGGGCGCCAAGCTGGTTTTCGCGCCGGTCGACGATGAGGGCGTATTCGATCTTGAACGGTTCGAGGCGTGCCTGACGGACCGCACGAAGCTTGTTGCAATCACGCATATGTCGAATGTTCTCGGCACCGTCGTTCCGGTCAAGGACGTATGCCGGATCGCCCGTGCGCGCGGCATCCCGGTCCTGATCGATGGAAGCCAGGGCGCGGTGCACATGCCCGTCGACGTACAGGATATCGATTGCGACTGGTACGTCTTCACCGGCCACAAGGTCTACGGGCCGTCCGGTATCGGCGTTCTCTACGGCAAAAAGGATCGGCTCTCCGCCATGCAACCCTTCCAGGGCGGCGGCGAGATGATCGGCGAAGTCACCGTCGATACCATCACTTACAACGATCCGCCGCATCGTTTCGAGGCAGGCACGCCGCCGATCGTCCAGGCGATCGGGCTCGGCCACGCGCTCGATTACATGGAAACGATCGGCCGCGAAGCGATCGCGGCGCATGAGGCCGAATTGCGCGCCTATGCGCATGAGAGGCTCGGCCGTATCAATTCGCTGCGGATCATCGGCAACGCGCCCGACAAGGGAGCCATCGTGTCCTTCGAGATGGAAGGCATCCATGCCCATGACGTTTCGATGCTGATCGACCGTTCGGGCGTCGCGGTTCGGGCCGGCACACATTGCGCGCAGCCGTTGCTGCAGCGCTTCGGTGCGACATCGACCTGCCGCGCATCGTTCGGCATGTATAATACAAAGGCTGAAATCGACATCCTGGCCGAGGCGCTTGAAAAGGCGCGCTCATTCTTCGGCTGACGAGGTAGTGATGAGCGAAGAGCACAAAACAGACGAAACATCGATCACCGATGCGGATGCACCGGAGGAGGCCGGAGAGAAGGCCTCCACGCTTCCGCGCGAGGAATTGGCGCGGATGACTGACGACATCGTCTCGGCGCTGAAAACCGTCTACGATCCGGAAATTCCGGCCGACATCTATGAACTCGGCCTGATCTACAAGGTCGATATCGAGGACGACCGCAAGGTGAAGATCGACATGACCCTGACCGCGCCAGGTTGCCCGGTCGCCGGCGAGATGCCGGGCTGGGTCGAAAACGCCGTGCGCACGGTTGAAGGCGTGATGGATGTCGAGGTCGACATGGTGTTCGACCCGCCCTGGACGCCGGATCGCATGTCGGAAGAGGCGCAAATCGCGGTCGGATGGTACTGAACCGGTCCGTGCTTGCGAGGCACGGACTTCATGCCTAGATTCGTATGGAACGCAGACCCGGGAATGAAAACATGCCATTTGCCATCATGACAATGACCGATGCGGCGGCTGACCGCGTGAAGGAAATCGTCTCGGCGCGCGCCGGCGACGACGCGAAGGGCGTACGCGTGGGAATCAAGAAGGGCGGCTGCGCGGGTATGGAATACACCGTCGATCTCGTGACGGAGCCCGATTCCAGAGATGACCATATCGAACATGGCGGCGCGCATCTTTGGGTCGATCCGGCGGCGATGCTCTATTTGCTGGGCACCGAGATGGATTTCGAGGTGACCAAGCTGCGCACCGGTTTCGTCTTCAAGAACCCGAACGAATCATCAGCCTGCGGGTGCGGTGAATCCGTCGAACTGAAACCAGCCGATCTAAAGCAACTGGCCGAAGCGCGCGGCGCTGTCTGACCCGCACGGCATCCTGAATCAAAAACGCCCGGTCGATGCCGGGCGTTTTTCGTTTCATGTCAGAAAAACTATTGGCCGTTCATCATGAAGGCCGGGATTTCCTCGCCGAAGCCGACCGGCACCGGGCCGTCATTGTCACGGCGCTTGCGATCCTTGCGATCGGGACGCGAGTCGGACCTGTTCTCGGGCTTGTTTTCCGATCTGGACTTCCGCGTTTCCGGCTCTTTCGGAGCCTCTGGTTCCGCCTCGACCTGGGTTTCGACGGTTTCCGCTGCCGCTTCGACCGGCGTTTCGCGCTTTTCGCCACGGTCGCGCTTGCCGCGCTTCGAACCGCGTTCCTTGCGGCCGCGACGCCCGTCCTTCTCGTCTTCCTCCGATCCGGCTTCCGGAATCGGCGAGAGCCACTCGATCTCGGTCGAGATCAACTTCTCGATCGCGTCGAGATGCTTCATTTCGGGCTTGGATACCAGCGTGTAGGCGGCGCCGGAACGGCCGGCACGACCGGTCCGTCCGATACGGTGGACATAGTCTTCGGCGTGGATTGGCACGTCGAAGTTGAAAACATGGCTGACGTCGGGGATGTCGAGACCGCGCGCGGCGACATCCGAAGCCACCAGCAGCTGGATCTTGTTGTCCTTGAAGCCCTTCAGCATGGCCATGCGTGAACGCTGGTCCATATCGCCATGAAGCGCGCCGACGGAGAAGCCGTGCCGGTCGAGCGAACGGAACAGTTCCGAGACGTCGCGCTTGCGATTGCAGAAGATGATGCCGTTCTTCAGATCCGCCTGGTTGCGAATCAGGTCGCGCAGAGAGGCGCGCTTCTCGTAGTCCTTCTTCGATACGCCCAGCAGTTTCTGCTCCACCGTGGTGGCGGTGGACGCCGCGCGGGATACCTCCACGCGAACCGGCGAATGCAGGAACTGGTCCGCGAGCCGGGTGATCTCCGGCGGCATGGTCGCCGAGAAGAACAGCGTCTGGCGGGTGAAGGGAATCAGCTTCACGATGCGCTCGATATCCGGGATGAAGCCCATGTCGAGCATGCGGTCGGCCTCGTCGATCACGAGGATCTCGACGCCGGTCAGAAGCAGCTTGCCGCGTTCGAAGTGGTCGAGCATGCGACCGGGGGTCGCGATCAGAACGTCGGCGCCGCGCTGCAGCTTGCGGTCCTGCTCATCGAAGGACACGCCGCCAATGAGAAGCGACACGTTCAGCTTGTGGTTGATGCCGTATTTGTTGAAGTTCTCCTCGACCTGGGCCGCGAGTTCGCGGGTCGGTTCGAGGATCAGCGTGCGCGGCATGCGGGCGCGGGCGCGTCCGCGCTCGAGGCGCGTGATCATCGGAAGAACAAAAGAGGCGGTCTTGCCGGTGCCCGTCTGCGCGATGCCCAGCACGTCCTTGCCTTCCATCGCATGCGGAATGGCTTGCGCCTGAATCGGCGTCGGTTCCGTGTAGCCAGCGGCTTCCACGGCATTGAGGACCTTTTGCGAAAGTCCAAGTTCAGAGAATGATGTCAAAGGATATCCACGCTTCGTCGTCGAAAACGGATTAGAGGGCGGCACATGCCGCGTTCCGGCTCGGAACTAGGCGTTTGTGGCCTCAGAGTCAACCGAAAGCCCGGAATTCCCGCGTTTTGCGAGCCCAAAAGGGCCTGATCGTGCTCTTCTCGCGCCGACCCTTGCGTCAGTAGCGGAACTGTTCGGCAAGGATTCGTTCGTCCCAGGAGTGGCTCTCGTCGAACAGAAGCGTCGCGGTCGCGTCGCGCGCTTCCTCGATGCGAACGCTGCGCACCGACTTGACCTCCGAATGGTCCGCCACGGCGTTGACCGGTCGCTTCTCCGCCTCCAGCACGGTGAAGGTGACCGAAACCTGGTTGGGCAGGAGCGCCCCGCGCCAGCGTCGCGGACGGAACGGGCTGACCGGCGTCAGCGCGAGAAGCGGTGCGTCGATGGGGATAATCGGGCCTTGCGCCGACAGGTTGTAGGCGGTCGACCCGGCCGGTGTCGCGAGCATCACGCCGTCGCAGATCAGTTCTGCGAGCCGTTCCTTGCCATCGACGTGGATGGCGATCTTGGCGGCCTGGTAGGATTGGCGAAACAGCGAAACCTCGTTGATGGCGAAGGCCTCGGTTTTTTCTCCATCCATGTTTTCGGTGCGCATCCGCAGCGGCCGGATCGTTTCCGGAATGGCGGCGGCGATGCGTTCGCGCAGGCCGTCCTCGCGGAAATCGTTCATCAGGAAGCCGACAGACCCGCGGTTCATGCCGTAGATCCGCTTGCCGGTGTTGATGAACTGGTGAAGCGTCTGCAGCATGAAACCGTCGCCGCCGAGCGCGACGATCGTCTCGGCTTCCTCGATCGATTCCTGACCGTAGAGCGCGGATAGCAACTTGGCCGATTCGCGCGACTCCGGCGTATCCGACGACAGGAAGGCGATGGACTCATTGTTCATGAGGGCAGGGCTCGCAATCACATTAACCCGGTGCGCTTAGCACACAGCTTGGAAATAGTCTCTTTACAGCTTTGGTGTATATGCTATCGGCAACGCGTGCCCTTGTAGCTCAGTTGGTAGAGCATCTGATTTGTAATCAGAGGGTCGGGAGTTCGAGTCTCTCCGGGGGCACCAGCAATTTTTAATGCCACATATTCGCGTTCCCGTGGCTCCGGCCCTCAGGAGCGGACCAATTCCAGACATTTTCCGGGAGCCGGGGCCTTTACTGAAGCGCCTTGCGGAAAGCGGCGGTTCTTTTGCTGGGCTCTAGGCGCTATCGCACCACAGAAACATAATGCGCGTTGCGTGTATTGCATCGCGAGACGCGGATTTCGCTGGGTGTGTTTTCCAGGTCGTAGCCGATGCGCTCGATCTGGATGAGCGGGTCTCCCAACGCGCAACCGAGAAGCTCAGCGTCGTTCTTTTCCGCTGCGACCGCCTTGAGCTTTTCGGAGGCTGCCGAGATAGTGACGCCCCATCGTTCCGCGTAAAGGCCATAGATATTGTTCGGCAGGTCGTTGACCTCGTCGAAACCGGGAAACCGCGCCGCCGGCAAGATGATGGTTTCGACCAGAAGCGGTTCCTCACCGAGAAACCGGACGCGCTCGACGGTCCAGAGCTGGCTGTCTGGTGGCACTTTCAGCATCTTGGCTTCCATTGCGGACGCTTTCGCCGAGCGACGGCGCACGACCTCCGATTCCGGAAGCACGCGGCTTCCGTCGTCGGGCAGAAGCCGGAAAAACTTGAACTGCTGCGGACCTTCCTCGGGTACCGCGACATAGGTGCCGCGCCCCTGCCTGCGCACGAGCAGGTTTTCCGAGGCCATAACGTCCAGCGCCTTTCTGACGGTTCCCTGGCTCACGCCGAGTTGGCGGGCGAGTTCCATCTCGCTGGGAATCAGCATGCCCGGCGTCCATTGGCCATCGACGAGGCGGCCGACAAGGCGGTCACGGATGCGGGCGTAAAGCGGTTTGTAGTCCAGTGCTTCGTGTTCTGCGGACAACGGGCCGGCGCTCCTTCGCAATTTCGGTGCCTGATAATAGTGCATCGCGCTTGACAGTTCCACTATTATGTATCGTATATCTTATATAAGAGTTAGCGGAGTAGGGAAGGAGCACTGAATGACCGCACCACAATTGCTAGTCCATGAACATGCCGACAATGTCGGCGTGGTCGTGGTGGAGAATCTCGAGGCTGGAACCGACATGCTTTGCGTCGTCACGGCCGACAATTCCAGTTTCAATCTGGGGGTCGGAGACGACGTGCCGATCGGGCACAAGGTGGCTTTGCGCGACCTGAAGGCGGGCGAGACCGCAATCAAATATGGCGAGGACATCGGGAAATTCACCGCCGATGTGAAAAAAGGCGGCCACGTCCACGTCCACAATCTGAAAACCAAGCGCTGGTAGCCGGGGAGGGCTGTCGAATGGCATCGCAATATTCAAATCTTACCATCATGGCGTATCGCCGCGACAACGGTCGCGTCGGCGTGCGCAACCATGTGGTAATCCTTCCCGTCGACGACATTTCCAATGCGGCATGCGAGGCGGTGGCCAACAATATCAAGGGCACACTCGCGCTTCCGCACGCTTATGGGCGTCTTCAGTTCGGCGAGGATCTCGATCTGCATTTCCGCACCATGATCGGCACGGGCGCGAACCCGAATGTCGCCGCCGTGGTCGTGATCGGTATCGAGCCGGGCTGGACACAGAAGATCGCGGACGGGATTGCCGAAACCGGCAAGCCGGTGGCGGCCTTCTCCATCGAGCAGAACGGTGATCTCAAGACCATCATGGATGCGTCGCGCGCGGCCAAGGGCTTCGTGCATTACGCGTCCGAACTGCAGCGCGTCGAATGCCCGATCTCCGATCTCTGGGTCTCCACCAAATGCGGCGAGAGCGACACGACGACCGGACTGGGATCCTGCCCGACCGTCGGCAATATGTATGACAAGCTGCTGCCGGAAGGTATCTATGGCTGTTTCGGAGAAACCTCCGAGATCACCGGTGCCGAGCACATCTGCAAGGCGCGCGCGATCAACGAGGAAGTCGGCGAGCGCTGGTACAAGATGTGGAAGGCCTACCAGGATGACGTGATCTTCGCGCACCAGACGGACGACCTGTCGGAAAGCCAGCCCACGAAGGGCAACATCGAGGGTGGCCTGACCACGATCGAGGAAAAGGCGCTTGGCAATCTCGAGAAGATCGGCCGCGAATCGCGCTATATCGATATCCTCGAGCCGGCGGAGGCGCCGGTAGCCGGAAAAGGTCTCTATTTCATGGACACGTCGTCGGCCGCGGCCGAATGCGTGACGCTCATGGCGGCCGCCGGATATGTGGTACACACATTCCCGACGGGACAGGGCAATGTTATCGGCAACCCGATCGTGCCCGTGATCAAAATATCGGCCAATCCCCGGACGATCCGGACAATGGGCGAGCATGTCGATGTCGATGTTTCGGGCATCCTGCGGCGCGAGATGACGATCGACGAGGCGGGCGATGCCCTGATCGATATGATCGTCCGCACGTCGAATGGGCGAAGCACGGCGGCCGAGGCGCTCGGTCACCGCGAGTTCGTCATGACGAAACTCTACCGGAGCGCCTGATTAGGCCCTGCCAATTCCGGACCCGGCATCATCGCCGGGTCCGTTTCATTTCAAGCCATCGGACAGGCAAACGCCATGCATGACATTGTCATAAGCGAGTTCATGGAGGAGGCTGCCGTCGATACGCTGCGCCAGGATTTCTCGGTACTCTTCGATCCCACGCTGGTCGATCGCCCGGAGGAACTGTTGGCGTCGCTTGGGGTTGCCAAGGCGATTCTCGTCCGCAATCGCACGCAGGTGCGAGACGATCTCCTGGCAGCCGCACCGGCGCTGCAATGCGTCGGGCGTCTCGGTGTCGGGCTCGACAACATTGATGTCGATGCTTGCAAGGCGAGGGGCGTCGCGGTTTTTCCGGCGACCGGCGCAAACGATCTTTCGGTGGCGGAATATGTCATCACAACGGCGCTGATGCTGCTGCGCGGCGCCTACCTTTCGACCGTCTCAGTTGCCGCAGGCGAATGGCCGCGACAGGCGCTTATCGGCCGCGAAATATCGGGCAAGACGATGGGGCTCGTCGGCTTCGGCTCGATCGCGCGCGAGGTCGCGCGCCGGGCCGCCGCGCTCGGCATGTCGGTGGTCGCGAGCGATCCTTTCGTTGCGGCGGACGATCCGGCCTGGAAACATGTGGGGCGCGTCTCACTCGACGAACTGCTATCTATTTCGGATGTCGTGAGCCTTCATATCCCGCTTACGACGCAAACGCGGCACATCATCGAAACGGAAGCCTTCGCGAGAATGAAGAAGGGTGCGGTCCTGATCAACGCCGCGCGCGGCGGGACGGTTGACGAATTCGCGCTTCAGGCGGCGCTGAAGGCCGGCAAGATCTCCGGCGCGGCGCTTGACGTGTTCGAAGAGGAGCCGCTGACCGAAGAGCGTGGCGCGATGTTCGCCGGCTTGTCGAATGTCATTCTGACGCCGCATATCGCGGGCGTCACGGACGAATCGAACGTGCGGGTGAGCCGTCTGACCGCGGACACCGTTGCAAAACATCTGAAGGAAAGCGCGTCGTGAAACTGCTTGGGGTCGCCGAAGCGACAACACTCATCGTCGAGACGCTCGCTCGGTGCGGTGCGTCCGAAGCGAATGCCGGGTCGGTCGCACGCGCCCTGATCGCCGCCGAACTGGCCGGTCAGTCCGGTCACGGGCTGCGCCGGATGCCGTCCTACTGCGCGCAGGCGCTTTCCGGCAAGGTCGATGCGAAAGCCATTCCCACGATTGAAAGGAAGCGGCCGGGCGCGTTCGCGGTGGATGCGGCAAACGGCTTCGCCTATCCGGCGATCGACCTTGCGCTGGAGAACCTGCCCGAGGCGGCCACGCTGCAGGGAATCGCCATGGCGGGCATTCGCCGGTCGCATCATTGCGGTGTCGCCGGCACGATCGTCGAGCGGTTGGCGGAGAAGAACCTCGTCGGGATTCTGTTCGCCAATGCGCCGAGCGCGATGGCGCCCTGGGGCGGCAAGACACCGCTTTACGGTACGGACCCGATCGCATTCGCGGCTCCCGCCGGCGAGCACGGACCCGTGGTGGTCGATATCTCGCTGTCCAAGGTGGCGCGCGGGAAAATCATGGCGGCCAAACAGCAAGACATCGCCATACCGGAGGGGTGGGCGCTTGATCGCGAGGGCAATCCGACGACCGACGCGCAGGCTGCCCTCGACGGCACGATGGTGCCCATGGGCGATGCGAAGGGCACAGCGCTCGCGCTCATGGTCGAGATGCTGTGTGCGGGCCTGACTGGCGCCAATTACGGCTATGAAGCGACTTCCTTCTTCGACGGAGAGGGAGCGGCGCCGGGTACCGGACAATTGATCATCGCGATCGATCCCGAGGTTTTCGGAGGCAGTGCGGTGAGCCGATTCGCGGTGTTGGCCGGGCTCATCGACGCGATGCCCGGCGCGCGCGTTCCGGGCCGCAGGCGTCAGTCACTGAAGGCCGAGATCATGCAGAAAGGCATTTCGATCGACGACGATCTGCTGGCGCAGATTTCCGCGCTCGGCCAGTGATTTCGTTCTTCATTCCACGTTTCGCAAAGCCGGTTACAGGGGCGGTAGGCAGTTGACACACATTCAGGGGCAAATTAGTATGTCTTATATAAGATGCATTATCTGGTGCATCGAATGCCGAACGGACTGCCGAAGAACTCATGTGGGCGTCGGAGAAGGCTTCGCTCATGTTACCGGTCTTCGGTTCGCTCTTTCGGTCTTTACCGGACAGGCGATGAGCGTCTGGCTCGGTGAGTTTTCAAAGGGAGGAAAACGCATGCTGAACTACTTACGGAAACTGAACCGTCCGATGCTGATGGCGGCGGTTGGCGCGATTGCCGGACTGTCGGTCGCCGCGACGCCCTCGCAGGCCGACGATTTCCCGACCAAGCCGATCCAGATCAACGTGCCGTTCGGTGCGAACAGCTCCACCAATGTGGCGACGCAGGCGCTCATTCCATTCTATCAGGAAGAACTCGGCGTTTCGCTCGTGCCGAACTATACGAGCGGCGGCGGCGGTACGATCGGTACGGCCTGGATGGTGTCGCAGCGTCCTGATGGCTATGTGCTCGGCATGGTGCCGGCGGGTCCCGTTCTCCCCAAGCCGATTCTTCAGGATTTGCCGTATGATGTGGGCGATCTCGCGCCGGTCGGCCATGTGGGCACGTTCTTCACGGCACTCGTCGTGCCGAAGGATTCTCCGTGGCAGACCTTCGATGATTTCCTGGAGGCGGCTAAGGCTTCCGATGGGTCGATCACCTATGCGACCAGCGGCGAGAACAGCGTCGCCCACCTGACGATGAAGGGAATTTCCGATCAGGCCGGGTTTAAAATCCGCCACGTGCCGATGGGCGGTTCGGGTAATGTGATCGCGGCCCTTCACGGCAAACAGGTTCAGCTTGCGGGTACGGAAGTACGCGGCGATCTCGGTGCCGACGGCAAGACCCGTCTTCTGGTCGTTGATAATGCCGAACGCCTCGAGAAGTTTCCGGACGTGCCGACCTTCAGCGAAGTCGGATTTTCGGGACTGAGCCCCTGGTATGCGGTTTACGCTCCCGTCGGCGTGCCGGAAGAACGCATGGAAACGCTCGAAAACGCGCTTGAGAAGGTTGTGAAAAACCCGGAATTCCAGGAACGCATGGGCGCAATTGGCGTCTCTGTGCAGTGGATGTCCCGTGAAGACACCCAGGCGCGCGTCGATCGCGAATTCGAGATGTATTCCAAGCTGCTCGGCGCTTCGGAATAAGCAAGACATCGCGTCCGCTCTTCGGGGCGGACGCGATCCAAGGACCCCGTGATGGCGGCATGGCCGCTCGGCGGGCGCGTTGAAGCCAATCAAAGTCTGCGAGGGAAGCGTACCCTTTTTGGGTATCGTCAGCTTGTCTCGTGTTTCGCGAAAAACAGGTTTTTCATGTTTTCCAAGAACCCCCTCAAAGGCTATCTCGATCTGATCATTGCGATCGTCGCGATCCCGTTGGCGCTCTGGCTCTTCATCATCGCTCCGCAGGAAGCGCCCGGCCTTTACGATGACGGGATTCAGCCTTGGCTTTTCCCGCGTGTCGTCCTCCTGTTCTCGATGATCCTTTGCGTGCTCCTTGCGGCCTTCTGGCTCAAGCGGCGCATCAGCGGGGACGAGATCCACGAGCTTCCGGTCGCGTCTGACGATGAAGCACCGACGCCGAGGGATGCGCTGCTGAATGCAATCGTCCCGATCGCGCTGATCCTGCTTTACGTGATCGGAACGATCTGGATCGGCTACATCTACGCCACGGCGATCGTGGCCGTCCTGTACATGCTTTATCTCGGCGCGTCCGTGTGGATGACCTTTCTGGTCACGGCTGGGCTGATGGCGGTTCTCTATTTCGTGTTTGGCGACTTGCTGAACATCCCTTTGCCGCTCGGTCGGCTGTTCCAGTAGGGCTCTCGAGATGTACGCGCAATTCCTTGAAGGTCTGGCTCTTTTCGCGCAGTGGCAGAACCTGCTCTACATTCTGGCGGGTGTGTTCGTCGGAACGCTTGTCGGCGCGATACCCGGATTGAGCGGCGCACTGACTGTCGCCATCCTCATTCCCTTTACATTCTATCTCTCACCGGTTGCGGCCATCGTCTTTCTGGTCGGCATCTACAAGGGCGCCGTGTTCGGCGCGTCGATCTCGGCGATCCTGATCAACGTGCCGGGGACAGCGTCCTCCACTGCGACGCTGCTTGACGGTTATCCGATGACGAAGCGCGGCGAGGCGAACCGCGCGCTGTCGTTGGCGCATACGGCCTCGGTGTTCGGCGATACGTTCAGCGATATCGTGATGATCGTCGTCATGGCCCCGCTCGCCGCTGTCGCGGTGAAGTTCGGCCCACCCGAAATGTTCGCCGTTACGCTCTTCGCGCTGACCGTGATCGCGACGGTTTCCACCGGCAACATGGTCAAGGGCCTGATGTCGGGTGCGCTGGGCATGCTGCTCGCAGTGATCGGTCCGGACGTCATTCTTGGAACGCCGCGCTTCTGGTTCGACACATTCCAGCTTCAGGGCGGTATATCCTTTATCCCGATGCTGATCGGCCTGTTCGGTATCTCGGAAGTGCTGGATCAGGGCGTGCGAACGATCGGGCCGAAGATCGCGAAGACGGCTGCCGGGTCCAATTATCACATCAGCTACCCGACGATGGCGATGTTCAAGAAGCATTTCCGGACATTGCTGCGCTCCAGCATCATCGGAACGATCGTCGGGATCGTGCCCGGCGTCGGTCAGTCGCTGGCGGCGTTCCTCGCCTATTCGGAGGCGAAGCACAAATCCGACACGCCCGAGATATTCGGTACGGGCTGCGAGGAAGGTATCGTTGCGCCCGAAGCCGCGAACAACGCCGTCAACGGCGCCAGCTTCGTGCCGCTCCTGACGCTCGGCATTCCCGGCGACGTGATCTCCAGCATCATCGCGGGCGCCTTCCTGTTGCACGGCATGGTGCCGGGCCCGACCCTGTTCCAGCACAGCGGACCGACGGTCTACGCGATCCTGATCGGCATGCTCGTGGCAAACGGGATCATGTTCCTGCTCGGGCACTACCTGATCCGCCTGTTCGCCATGGTGGTTCTGGTGCCGACGCGGTTCCTGTTCCCGATCATCCTGACACTGTGCGTGGTCGGCGCTTTCAGCATCAACAACAACATCTTCGATATCTACGTCATGGTCGGAGCAGGGCTGCTGGGCCTCTTCATGAAGCGTACCGGCTTCCCGCTCGCTCCGCTCATCATCGCCTTTCTCGTCGGACCTATGGTCGAGAACGCGATGCGCCAGTCGCTTCTGCTCTCGGGCGGAGACTGGACGATCTTCTTCACGCGCCCGATCGCGCTCGGTTTCTTCGCGCTGACACTCCTCGTCACGGTCCGGCTGCATCGCCGGATCCTGAAGACGCGCAAAATCGACAGCGAGGGTGCGGCGGGGAAAACCGCGCAGGCAAGCGTGGACGAATGAATGCAACAACAGACCAGGGAATATTGACGTGGCAAGCCAGCATAGCAGTCAAGGGATAGCGATCGCCGGTGTGGCGGAGTCCGATCTGGGCTCGGTCCCGGGCAAGACGATCTTCCAGCTCCAGATGGAGGCCGCCAAGGCAGCCATCGAGGACGCGGGGCTGGAGAAGAGCGACATCGACGGCGTTCTGACCGCGGCGCCGTTCAACTCGATGCACATGCCGTCCATGGCGCTGAGCGAGTATCTGGGCATCCAGCCAAGCTATTCGGACTCGACCATCACGGGCGGATCATCCTTCGAGACCCATGTCGGTCACGCGATGGCCGCCATTCAAGCCGGTCTCTGCACGACGTGCCTGATCACCTATGGCAGCACGCAGAAATCCGACCGCAGCCGCAATCCGCAGGGAACCTATGGCAACCCGGAGCCACCATGGCAGTTCGAGGCGCCCTATGGCCCGCCGCTGCCGCTTGCGGCTTATGCGATGGCCGCGCGCCGGCACATGTACGAGTTCGGAACGACATCGGAGCAGCTTGCCGAGATCGCGGTAGCGACGCGCAAGTGGGCCGCGCTCAATCCGAAGGCGTATACGCGTGATCCACTGAGCATCGACGACGTCATGAACTCGCCGATCGTTACCGATCCGCTGCATCGTTACGATTGCTGTCTTGTGACCGACGGCGGTGGCGCGGTGATCGTGACCAGCCTCGAACGGGCGCGCGACCTGAAAAAGCGTCCGGTCGTCGTGCTCGGTTTCGCGGATACCCATTCGCATATGGGCATTTCGCAGATGCCGGATCTCGTGCGGACAGCGGCTGGCATAACCGGGCCGAAAGCGTTCGGAATGGCCGGCGTGAAGCCGTCCGACATCGACGTGACGCAGATCTACGACTCGTTCACGATCACGGTCATGCTTTGCCTCGAAGACCTCGGCTTCTGCGCCAAGGGCGAGGCGGGAGCGTTCGTTTCCGGACAGCGAACGGCGCCGGGTGGAGAATTCGCGCTGAATACGAGCGGCGGCGGTCTCTCTTACTGTCATCCGGGCATGTTCGGCATTTTCCTGATCATCGAGGCGGTGCGGCAATTGCGCGGCGAATGCGGCGATCGGCAGATCCCGTCCGCCAATCTCGCCTTGGCCCATGGCGTCGGCGGCGTGTTGTCGTCGCACGCGACACTGATCCTGGGAGGAGAATAATCATGAGTGAATCGCCCAATGTCCTGCCGACCTATTCCGGCGAGGCCGAGCCTTATTGGCAGGGACTTCGCGAAGGCGAGGTTCGCCTGCAGTACTGCAAATCCTGCGAGACCTATCAGTTCTATCCCCGTCCGATCTGTGCGGGGTGCTGGTCCGACGACATCGAGTGGCGCGCCGTCGAGGCGTCCGGAACCGTCTACTCGTTTTCGGTTCCCGGTTTCGCGCCGCATCCGAGCTTCAAGGCGCGGATGCCCTATGTCGTGGCGCTCGTCGATCTCGATGTCGGGGTCCGCATCATGGGCAATATCGTCGATTGCGATCCGGACACGGTGACGATCGGCATGCGGGTCGATCCGGTCATCTCGGAAATCGAGGAAGGCCATTCGCTACTGAACTTCAAGCCTCAGCAGGGAGCGCAAGCGTGAAGATGGAAAACAGAGTGGCGATCGTCACGGGCGCCGGTCAGGGTATCGGCGCGTCGATCGCAAGCGGACTGGCGAAAGACGGCGCTTTCGTCGTCATCGCCGACGTCAACGAGGATAATGCACGCGGCATGGAGGAGCAGATCCGTTCCGAAGGTGGCCGGGCTGCCGCATTGAAGGCGGACGCGACCAGCAAGGAACAGGTGGACGCGATGGTCGAGTCGATCCTCGCCGAGCACGGCAAGATCGACATCCTCGTCAACAATGTCGGTATCATTCGCGACAACTTCCTGGTCAAGATGCCGGAAGAGGACTGGGACCTTGTGCTCGACATCAACCTGAAGTCCTACTTCCTGTGTTCGCAGGCGGTGGTGCGCGACGCGATGATCCCGGCCAAGTACGGGCGGATCGTCAACATCTCCTCGCGTGCCTACCAGGGCAATGTGGGGCAGGCGAACTACTCGGCCGCCAAGGGCGGCGTGGTCAGCCTGACGCGGACGATGGCGCGAGAACTCGGGCGCTACAACATCACCAGCAACTGCATCGCCCCGGGTGTCATCAACACGCCGATGTATCAGGGTCTTCGCGAGGACGTGCAGGAAAACCTGCGCAAGACGCAGCCGATCCGGGACATCGGATCGCCGGATGACGTTGCCTACGCAACGCGGTTCTTCGCGTCGGACGACGCCTGGTACATTACAGGCCAGGTTCTCTACGTCTGTGGCGGAAAGAGCGTCGGCGGTTACTAGGCGCCGATCTCGACCGCAAGCATGAATGTCCGGCCGCTGCGAGGCCGGCCGGACACACAGGCCGCCGGCAGCGTCCGGCGGCGCGCCTCGCGCTTGTTCAAACAGGAGGACCGGACGTTGGCGGGACTGTATTTCGAGGATTTCGAGGAGGGAACCTTCTACGACACGGTTCCCCGGACGATTACCGAGGCGGACGTGATGGCATTCGCGGGAACCTCGGGCGATTTCAACCGGCTGCATACCGACAGGACCTTCGCGGCCGAGACCGCCTTCAAGGAGCCGATCGCCCACGGCCTGCTCGTTCTGTCGGTCGTGACCGGGCTGAAGCAGCGTCTTGGCATTTTCGAGGGGACCGTGATCGCCTTTCTGGGGCTGACCTGGAACTTCAAGGCTCCCGTCTTCTTCGGCGACACGATCTGGGCGCGCATTCATATCGAGAAGATGAAGGAAACCAGCAAGTCGGACCGCGGCATCACCTACCAGAAGGTCGAGGTCTTCAACCAGGATGGAACGCTCGTCCAGGACGGTGAGCATGTCCTGATGATGAAGCGCAGGAACGCGGATCAGGCAGAGGGCTGAACGGCATCATTGCCGCAGGAGAGGAGAACGGGAAGGTGAACAAGATGCATGACAACTACCGGCCGGATACGGAGGTTCTGAACGCGATCGACGCCGTTTTCGCGCCGAAATCGATCGTCGTCATCGGCGCTTCCGAAAACGAGTCGAAGTTCGGCGGCCGCGTCATGCGCAATCTCACGCGTTACGGTTATGACGGAACGATCTATCCGGTGAACCGGCGCGGCGATGCCATTCTCGGCATCCCGGGATATGCCTCTCTCGACGACGTGCCTGGACCGGTTGACCTTGCCATCATCGTCGTGCCGAAGTCCTCTGCGCTGGAGGCCCTCGAAGGGTGCGGGCGATTGGGCGTCAAGGCGGCTATCGTCATTACCTCGGGCTATGCGGAACAGGGCGGCGAAGGTGTCGGCGAACAGGAGGACCTTGTTGCCTGCGCCCGGCGTCTCGGCATTCGCATCCTCGGCCCGAATTCGCTCGGCGCATATCACGCGGGCAACAAGCTGGCCGCCACCGGCAACCAGGCCTTCGATCGGCAGTTCGAGCCGGGGAATGTCGCGCTGATCTCGCAGAGCGGTGCGCTGGGAGGTTCGTTTCTCGATGCCGGCATGAACCAGGGCCTGCGGTTTTCCAGCTTCCTGTCGATCGGCAATTCGGCGGATCTCGAAATCCCCGACGTCCTCCTTCACCAGATTCACGACCCGAGCACCCGGGTGGTGCTTCTCTACATCGAGGGGCTGCGGGATCTCGACAAGCTGGACCATGCGCTTTCAGAGGCGCGCCGGCTCGGCAAGACGGTGATCGTCCTTCGCGCCGGCTGGTCGGAGCAAGGCGCCAGCGCGATCCAGTCGCATACGGGTTCGCTCGCCGGATCGTCGGCCGCCTACAAGGCCATTTTCAGGCGTCACGGCGTGATCGAGGTCGATGACGTTCAGGACGCGCTCGAAGCGGCGCTCGCTGCCTCGGCGTACGATATCGACGGACGGCGCGTCGGTTTCATCAGCGTGTCGGGCGGCATGGGCAGCCTTGCCGCGGACCGCAGCGAGGCGGTTGGCCTGGAGATGGGCGCGTTTTCGGACGAAACCCGGCGCAAGCTCCGCGACGTGCTTCCCGACTTTGCGCCCGAGAACAACCCGCTGGACGTGACGGGTGCTGTTACGTCGAGCCCCGGAATGATGCAGGCGGCCCTCGAAATCGTCGCCGCGGATGAAGGGATCGACGTGATCGTCATGCTGATCACGGTCGTTTACGGGTCTGAACGGATCGCCGACGAGGTTGTCGCGGCGAGTGCAACCATTGGCAAGCCGATCATGGCCGTGGTTTGCGGCGGAGAATGCGTCGCGGAATCCGCCACGCGATTCCGCGCGGGCAATATCCCGGTCTTCGAACAGCTTCACGGCGCCTTGCAGGCGATTTCCCGTGTCGGCAGCGCCAGGGCGAGTGCGTCCGGCGAGACCGGACAGGCACCGGAACTCGATGCCGAGACACGGGAAGCGATCGACAGCGCGGTTCGCACGGGCAGCGCGTCGCTTCTCACCGAACACCAGTCCAAGGCCATTCTGCGCCTCGCCGGCGTACCTGTTTGCGACGAGGCGATCGTACAGACGGCCGAAGAGGCCGGCGCCAACGCACGGGCTTTCGGTTTTCCCGTCGTTCTCAAGGGCGTAACCACGCAGATCGCCCACAAGATGAAGGCCGGTCTGGTCAAGCTGAATGTCTGCGACGAGGCCGGCGCGGCGCGCGCCTTCGATGAAATCCATGCCGCTGCGAAGAAGGCAGGCGGTGAACTGGAAGGGGTCTCCGTCCAGCCGATGGTGGCGCCCGGCGTCGAATTGCTGATCGGCGGAATGCGCGATCCGCAAGCCGGGCCCTTGATCGCGTTCGGCCTTGGCGGTGTCTACACGGAGGCTCTGCGCCAGGTGACGTTCCGTCCGGCACCGGTCGGTCGCGCCGAAGCGATGGACATGATCGCCGAAATTCCGTCGGCGCGCGGATTGCTGGGCGAGGACAATGAGCGTCTCGCGCCGCTGGCCGATGCGATTGTCGGTGCGTCCCTGCTGATGGCCGGCGCCGACAACGTCGCGGAACTCGATATCAATCCGTTCATCTACTACCCGGGCGAGGGGCGCGGCATCGCCGTCGACGGCCTCATTCGCCGGGACGACGAATAGGTACCACCGGAGGGAGGGTCGCCATGGAAGACGCCATATTTTTCGAGGATATCGAGGAAGGCTCGGTATTCTACTCGCGAGGCCGTACGGTCACGGAAGCTGACAATGTGATTTTCACCGGCCTCTCCGGCAATTACCACAGCATCCATACGGACGAGGAGTTCGCGAAGAAAACCCAGTTCGGCCAGCGCGTCGTCCATGGTGTACTCGGCCTTTCGATCGCGACCGGCATGCAAAACCAGACGGCGCAGGGAACTTGGAAGAACGCGATCTTCATGGAACTGGTCAACTGGAAGTTCCTGAAGCCGATCTTCATCGGCGACACGATCAAGCTTGAAACGCGCATCGCCAGCAAGCGCCAGACCAGCAAGCCGCAATGGGGAATCGTCCAGACCGAGAGAACGCTGATCAACCAGCGCGACGAGCGGGTCCAGACAGGCTTCTCCAACGTGATGGTCTGGACCCGCAATGGCGGCGATCCGTCCTGACCTCAACCCGATAATACCCTTCATAGACAAGCAACGCCCGGAGTAACGCATCATGGCCGTCGATAAGGAAACCCTCGATCAACTGCTCGCCGTCGTCAGGCGGTTCGTGGACGAGCGCCTGATCCCCGCCGAACGCAAGGTCGAGGAACTCAACGACATTCCAGAAGACATCCTTTCGGAGATGAAGGAACTCGGCCTGTTCGGGCTGACGATCCCGGAGACCTATGGCGGCATGGGGCTCGGCATGGAAGACGAGGCGCGGGTGATCTATGAGATCGGGCGCGCGCATGGGTCCTATCGCTCGGCCTTCGCGACGACGATCGGCATCGGTTCGCAGGGCATCGTCATCGACGGCACCGACGCGCAGAAGGATCGTTACCTGCCGCTGATGGCGACTGGTGAGATGATCGGTTCGTTCGCGCTTACCGAGCCGGGCTCCGGGTCCGATGCGGCGGCCCTGCGTACCAACGCCGTCAAGGATGGCGATCACTATGTGCTCAACGGTTCCAAGCGCTTCATTACGAATGCGCCGCGCGCCGGCGTCTTTACCGTGATGGCGCGTACCGATCCGGACAACAAGGGCGCGGGCGGCATCACCGCTTTCGCTGTCGATGCGGATCTGGAAGGGCTGAGCGTCGGCAAGCCCGACAGCAAGCTCGGGCATCACGGAACGCTGACGGCGGATGTCAATTTCGACAATGTCAGGGTGCCGGCCGAAGCGATTATCGGTGGAGTGCCGGGCATGGGGTTCAAAACGGCCATGAAGGTGCTCGACCGCGGGCGCCTTCACATCGCGGCTGCCGCCTGCGGTGCGGCAGATCGCTTGATCGAGGAATGCCTTCGCTACGCGATGGAGCGCGAACAGTTCGGCAAGCCTATCGCAGAGTTCCAGCTTGTGCAGGCGATGCTCGCCGATTCGCGCACCGAGGCCTATGCCGCCTGGTGCATGGTGCTCGACGCGGCGAAGCGGCGTGATGCCGGCGAACGCGTGACCGTGGAATCCTCATGCGCGAAGTATTTCGCCACGGAAATGGTCGGGCGTGTGGCCGACCGCGCGGTGCAGATTTTCGGCGGCGCCGGCTATATCGTGGACTACCCGATCGAACGCTTCTATCGAGATGTCCGCCTGTACCGGATCTACGAGGGTACATCGCAGATCCAGCAGCTCATCATTGCCCGCGACATGATCAAGAACGCCAGCTGACGGCGCCAAGCTGCCTGATTGGAAAATCAATGCCCTTCGGTTCGGCCGGAGGGCATCGTCTTTCCACGGACTAATTGTCGCGATTCCATAGTCATGAAGTCCTACAGCTTGCCATAATGCTCTCCTGCGGCGAATGTGCTACGCTAAAAATATGACAATATAGACTGCGTACCGTAAAACCGCATGCCAAAACCCATATCGGAAGTCCGTAAGCCGGAGATCGTCGAGGCGGCTTTCAACGCGATCCTGAAAAACGGCCTGCCGCATATTTCCTACGATTTGATCGCGCAGGAAGCCGACATGTCGCGCCAGCTGATCCGGCATTACTTCCCGGATCCGATCGAGCTCATGGTCGCGGTTTGCGATCGGCTTGCGGCGGCTTATCGCGATTGCCTGATGCGCGGCATCCTGAACGCCCAGACGCCGCAACGGCTGAAGACCTTCCTCGATTTCTATTTCGACTTCCTGTCGGACCGCGATCTGGAGAAGCCGCGCGACGACAGTGTCTACGATGCGATGTTCTCGCTTGCCGCGGCTCACCCGAAGATCAGGGAGAACCTGCATGCGCAGTACAATCTGCTGCAATACACGATCGCGCACGAGGTTCAGGTCAGCTATCCGCAGCTCAACCAGAAGGCCTGCCTGGAACTCGGCTATCTGTTCGTCTCGCTGATGTACGGCCACTGGAAGATGGTTGCGACGCTCGGTTTCTCCACGTCGAACAACAAGGTCACCCGCGCGGCGGTCGATCGGCTCATCGAGTCCTACGTCGCCCGCTACGACGATCCCGATCTCGAGCCCGTCGATGAGAGCGAGATCGGCACGGACGACGCGGGGAAGTGATTTTCCTGCTGCCGTGATCGGACAACACATACACACCCGGTTCCCTACTTTGCGGGCATGGCGTTACGCATTGCCGTGCAATACCGACGACGGCCAAACGCGCTGATTGCCTTTCCTAAGCTCGCCTCTAGAGTTGGCGCGTGGAGGAGGGCCCATGAAAAGCATTCTGTCTGTTTTCGAAATCGTGACCGGATCCGTGGAAACCGTTCTCGAATTCGATGGTCACATCGAGGCTCCGAACTGGAGCCGGGACGGCAGCGCATTGATCGTGAATGGTTCAGGCCGGCTTTTCGAGGTGGATCTCGCCGCTCCGGCTCTTCGGGAAATCGATACGGGATTTGCCGTTCGCCTCAACAACGATCACGGGCTGTCGCCCGACGGAAGCACGCTTGCGATCAGCGATTCGTCCGAATTCGGTGAAAGCTGCATCTACACGGTGCCGGCTGGCGGCGGTGTGCTATTGCGGGTGACCGAGCGCGTACCGTCCTACTGGCACGGCTGGTCTCCCGACGGGGAGAGGCTCGCCTATGTCGCCCGGCGCGGTGAGACGTTCCAAGTCTATACCTGCCCGGTCGGTGGCGGTGAGGAATTCCAGGTGACGCGGGGTTTCGATCATTGCGACGGACCGGACTATGCGCCGGATGGCGAGTGGATTTGGTTCAATGGCGAAAGGGACGGTTCCGTTCAACTCTGGCGGGTCCGGCCCGACGGCAGCGATCCGCAGATGATGACGGATGACGAGCGGGTCAACTGGTTCCCGCACCCGTCACCCGACGGGAAAAGCATCGTCTATCTCGCCTATGAGGGCGGTACACGGGGCCACCCCGCCGGTCGCGATGTCCAGTTGCGGCTAATGCCTTCCGAGGGTGGTACACCCGCAATCCTGCTCGATCTCCATGGCGGGCAGGGAACCATCAATGTCCCGTCCTGGGCGCCGGATTCACGCCGCTTCGCCTTCATGCGCTACGTGCCCTGAGCCCCCGGCGCGCCATTTTCGGAAAGGGCGATACCCTTGGTGCGCAATATTTTATATTTGAAACTTTTAGGATTGAAATTAAACTTCCCTTGGTTATTCTGATGGTGCGCAACCGGTTTGGACCGGACGCGAAAAAGGGAGGCGCGGACGTGAGGATCGTTTGTCTTGGAGGCGGACCTGCGGGTCTGTATTTCGCGATCTCTATGAAGCTGCGCGATCCGTCGCACGAAGTGACGGTGGTGGAGCGCAACAAGGCGGACGACACCTTTGGCTGGGGCGTCGTGCTTTCCGACGACGCTCTGGATAACCTCGCCGAAAACGATCCGGACAGTGCCGCGAAAATCCGCGCCAACTTCGCCTATTGGGATGACATAGCGGTCATCCATCGTGGCACGCGTACGGTTTCCGGCGGCCATGGCTTTGCCGGAATCGGTCGGATGAAGCTGCTGTTGATCCTGCAGGCGCGGGCGCGCGAACTTGGCGTCGATCTGCAATTCCAGAGCGAATTCAAAACAGCGGAAGACTACCGCCGCGAGTATGACCTCGTGGTCGCGGCGGACGGGATCAATTCACTCGTGCGCCGCGAATATGCGGAGATCTTCCGGCCAGACATCGATATCCGGTTGTGCAAGTTCATCTGGCTCGGAACGCACCAGAAATTCGACGACGCATTCACCTTCATCTTCGAGGAAACCGAGCATGGCTGGATGTGGATCCATGCCTATCAGTTCGACGCCGACACGGCGACGGTGATCGTCGAGTGCACGCAGCAAACCTGGGACAAATGGGGCTTCGAGCACATGTCGAAGGAGGAGGCGGTCGCCACGTGCGAGCGCATCTTCGAGAAGCATCTGGGCGGACACCGCCTCATGTCCAACGCCAGCCATCTGCGCGGCTCGGCGGTATGGATGAATTTCCCGCGGGTGATCTGCGAGAAATGGCACCACGAAAATGTGGTGCTGATGGGCGACGCCGCGGCCACCGGGCATTTCTCGATCGGCTCGGGTTCGCGGCTCGCTTTCGATAGCGCCATCGCCCTGGCGGAATATCTTCATTCCGAGGCGACGATGGAAAAGGCGTTCGAGCGGTACCAGGAGGAGCGACGTACGGAAGTGCTCCGGCTCCAGTCCGCGGCGCGGAACAGCCTTGAATGGTTCGAGGAAGTTGAGCGTTATCTCGACCTCGATCCGGTCCAGTTCAATTACTCCCTTTTGACGCGTTCCCAGCGGATCAGCCACGAGAATCTGCGGCTGCGCGATGCGAACTGGCTCGAAAGCGCGGAGCGTTGGTTCCAGGTCCAGGCGGGCATGCCGGAGGACGCGCCGGTCCGGCGGCCGATGTTCGCGCCGTTCGCGCTGCGGTCCCTCGAACTGAAGAACCGCGTCGTGGTCTCGCCGATGGCTCAGTACAAGGCCGTCGACGGATGTCCTACGGATTGGCATCTCGTACACTATGGCGAGCGTGCGAAGGGCGGAGCCGGGCTGGTGGTGACGGAAATGACCTGCGTGTCACCGGAAGGACGCATCACGCCGGGGTGCACGGGCCTGTACGCGCCGGAGCATGAAGACGCCTGGAAGCGGATCGTCGATTTCGTCCATCGCGAAACCGAGGCGAAGATCTGCGTGCAACTCGGCCATTCGGGGGCGAAGGGATCGACCCAGCTTGGCTGGCAGGACGCCGATGCGCCCCTCGAGACCGGGAACTGGCCGGTCATGGCCGCGTCGGATGTCTCGTGGTCGCCGCATAATGCGGTGCCGCGGCCGATGAGCCGCGCTGACATGGACATGGTGCGCACGCAATTTGTCGCTTCCGCCGAGATGGCCGAGCGTGCCGGCTTCGACATGCTCGAACTGCATATGGCGCATGGCTATCTTCTGTCGTCCTTCATCACGCCGCTGACCAATCTGCGAACCGACGAATATGGAGGTTCACTGGAGAACCGGATGCGGTTTCCGCTGGAAATCTTCCATGCGGTGCGGGCGGCTTGGCCGTCGGAGAAACCGGTCTCGGTCCGGATTTCGGCCAATGACTGGGTTGGCGACGAGGGTGTCACGCCCGCCGAAGCGGTGGCCATTGCAGCCATGCTCAAGGAGGCCGGCGTCGACATTTGCGACGTGTCGGCCGGGCAGACATCCGTCCGTGCCAGGCCGGTTTATGGCCGCATGTTCCAGACGCCGTTCTCGGACCAGATCCGCAACGAGGCGGATATGGCAACGATGGCGGTCGGCAACATCTACGAGCCGGACCATGTCAATTCGATCCTGATGGCAGGCCGGGCGGACCTCGTCTGCCTCGCGCGGCCGCATCTCGCCGATCCATACTGGACACTGCATGCCGCCAGCGCGCTTGGCGATCGCGAGGAACGCTGGCCCGATCCTTATCTGCCGGGCCGCGACCAGATGTGGCGGCTGGCCGAGCGGGCCGAAACGATGACGGGAAAGGTGTGAGCATGGAGGATTTGTTCGGCCGGCATGCAATCGTCACCGGCGCCGGCAGCGGCGTGGGCGAGGCGATCGCGCTCGAACTGGCCGCAAAGGGTGCCCGCGTCACCGTCATGGGTAGGCGTCTCGAACCACTGGAGGCCGTTGCCGCGAAGAGCGATCGTATCGTCGCCGTATCGGCGGATGTGACGGACGGCGATGGCATGATGCGGTCCGTCGAAGCGGCATGCGCAAAGAATGGCGCGGTCGATATCGTGGTGGCCAATGCCGGGGTTGCCGAAAGCGCGCCGCTGAAGACGCTGACCGAGGACAAGTTCCGCGATATCATCGATGTCAATTTGACTGGTGTTTTCAATACCTTCCGCGCCGGATTTGAGTATTTGAATCAGGGTCCGAACGGTCGCCTGATTGCTATCGCGTCCATCGCGGGACTGCGCGGTTATCCCTATATCTCGGCCTACTGCGCTTCGAAGCACGGCGTCATCGGGCTGGTCAAATCGCTTGCCGTCGAACTCGCGACGACAGGCGTGACAGTGAATGCGATCTGTCCCGGCTACACCGATACGCCGATGCTGACGCGCACTATCGACACGATCATGGACAAGACCGGACGGAGCCGCGATCAGGCGGAAGAGTCCCTTCTCAAAATGAACCCGCAGCGCCGTTTTATCCAGCCGTCGGAAATCGCGGCGACGACGCTCTGGATGTGTGGACCGGGCGGCGCGTCCGTTACCGGGCAGGCCATCGCATTGTCAGGAGGCGAGACATGAACACGGTAAAACCGCTTGTCGGGCAGTCCGGAATGGACAGTGAAGCCGACGCCTCGAAGGATCGCCTGAGACTCTGGCTAAGAATCCTGAAGGTGTCGAAATTCATCGAGAGCGAGTTGCGCGAAAAGCTGCGGTCCGAGTTCGATACGACGCTGCCGCGGTTCGACGTGCTGGCGGCGTTGTACCGGAACGAGGAGGGGCTCAAGATGAGCGACCTTTCGACCGAATTGCGCGTTTCGAACGGCAATGTAACGGGTATCGTCGACCGCCTCGTGGCCGATGGCGAGGTCGTGCGGGTACCTGTCGACAATGACCGCCGCGCCATCACGGTGCGGCTGACACCGGTCGGGCGAACGCGTTTCGAGACCATGGCCGGCGATCACGAAGGCTGGATCGATGGAATGCTATCCGGCCTCAGCGGCGCGGATTCGCGCATGCTGACCGCGGCCCTCGATGGCATCGCGCCTTCGGGCAGAGCCGTGCGCCGACGTGGGGAGTGATCCGATGCAAGCTGCCACTCCCGAGCATTTCATGTTGACCATGGACAATGGCGTCGCGTCGGTTTCGCTGAATCGGCCGGAGCGCAAGAATCCACTGACATTCGAATCCTATGCCGAACTGCGTGACTGGTTTCTGGCGCTGCGCGGCGACGACACGGTCAAGGCGGTCATTTTCGGGCCGAATGGCGGGAATTTCTGCTCGGGCGGCGATGTTTTCGAGATCATCGGGCCGCTGCTCGATCGCGACATGAAAGGCCTGCTCGAGTTCACCCGCATGACCGGCGATCTCGTGCGCGCGATGGTCGAATGCGGAAAGCCGATTATCTCCGCGGTTGACGGTATCTGTGTCGGTGCAGGCGCGATCATCGCCATGGCGAGCGATCTGCGCCTTGCCACGCCGGACGCGAAAACGGCGTTCCTGTTCAACCGGGTCGGGCTAGCCGGGTGCGACATGGGCGCCTGCGCCGTGCTGCCGCGTATCGTCGGGCAGGGGCGCGCCGCTGAGTTGCTGTACACCGGACGCACCATGAGCGCAGAGGAGGGCGAGCGCTGGGGCTTCTATTCGCGGCTCGTCGAGGCCGGGTCCCTGATGGACGAGGCGAAGTCGCTCGCGGCGCGCATCGCAGACGGACCGAATTTCGCAAACATGATGACCAAGACGATGCTCGCCCAGGAATGGAACATGAGCATCGCCCAGGCCATCGAAGCCGAGGCGCAGGCGCAGGCGATATGCATGCAGACCGCCGATTTCCGACGCGCCTATGAGGCTTTCGCCGCGAAGCGGAAACCCGTTTTCGAGGGCGATTGATGAGCGACCGGAGCTATCTCGATTGGCCGTTTTTCGAGCCGCACCACCGCGACTTGGCTGTGCGCGTGGACGAATGGGCTTGCGAGATGCTCGCAGCGGCGGATGACGAGGACACCGACTGTACCTGCCGCGCGCTCGTCGGCGCGCTCGGCGGAGCCGGCTGGCTCAAACTCACGGCTGTCGCACCGGACGAGCATGATGCCGTTCTCGATGTGCGCAGTCTTTGCATCATGCGAGAGACATTGGCGCGTCATAGCGGACTGGCCGATTTCGCGTTCGCGATGCAGGGGCTCGGAACCGGTGCGATATCCCTGTTCGGCACGGAGGCCCAGAAGCACGAATGGCTTGCGCGCACGCGCGCAGGCAAGGCAATTGCCGCTTTTGCGCTGACCGAACCGAAATCCGGCTCCGATGTCGCCAATATTGAAGTGGCCGCGCGCCGGGACGGCGATTTCTATGTCCTGGATGGCGAGAAGACCTGGATATCCAATGGCGGGATCGCCGATGTCTACACAGTCTTCGCGCGGACCGGCGAAGCTCCAGGCGCAAAAGGGCTGTCGGCTTTCATCGTTCCGGCCGAAACGCCGGGGCTGGAAATCGCCGAAAGGCTTGAGACGGTCGCGCCGCATCCCCTGGCGCGGCTCGCCTTCGACGAATGCAGGGTTCCCGCTTCCGCGATGATCGGCAAGCCGGGCGAAGGTTTCAGGATCGCCATGTCCGTGCTGGACGTGTTCCGCCCGACAGTCGCCGCCGCTGCGCTTGGCTTCGCGCGTCGCGCATTGGACGAGACGGTTTCGCGCGTACAGGCGCGTCGATTGTTCGATGCGCCCTTGTTCGACCTCCAGATGGTTCAGGGCCATGTCGCCGACATGGCGCTCGATATCGATGCGGCCGCGCTTCTTGTCTATCGGGCGGCTTGGCTGAAGGACAGCGGCGCCGCGCGCATCAGCCGCGAGGCGGCAATGGCCAAGCTTTTTTCCACCGATCGCGCGCAGCAGGTCATCGACAAGGCCGTGCAATTGCATGGCGGCGATGGGGTTCGGCGCGGGCATGTCATGGAAAGCCTGTACAGGGAAATCCGTGCTTTGCGGATCTATGAAGGCGCGTCCGATGTCCAGAAGGTCATCATCGCGCGGCAGACGCTCGCAAACGCGGCGCAGGGAGGTTGAGATGCTTGGACCCAGCGGACATGCCGACAGCTTTACCCGGGACAACCTGCCTCCGCCGGATCAGTGGCCGGAGTTCCTGCTGGACGGGTTTGATTATCCGGAATGGATGAATGCCGGCTACGAACTCACGGACGGCATGGTGGCGCGCGGTTTCGGGGATCATACCGCGCTGATCGGGAATGGACGTCAGCGCACCTACAAGGAACTGACCGACTGGACCAACCGTATCGCTCATGTGCTGGTCGAGGATTATGGCATCCAGCCCGGCAACCGCATCCTGGTGCGGTCGGCCAACAATCCGGCCATGGTCGCCGCGTGGCTTGCCGCCACGAAGGCCGGTGCCGTGGTCGTCAACACGATGCCGATGCTGCGCGCGGGCGAACTCTCGAAAATCGTCGACAAGGCGCAAATATCGCTGGCGCTGTGCGACACGCGGCTGATGGACGAACTGGTCGCCTGTGCGAAGACCAGCGACTATCTAGACAAGGTGGTCGGCTTCGACGGCACGGCCAATCATGACGCGGAACTCGACCGTCTAGCGCTGCGGAAATCCGTTCTCTTCGAGAGCGTGAAGACCGGACGTGACGATGTCGCCCTGCTGGGCTTTACCTCGGGCACGACCGGCGAGCCCAAGGCGACGATGCATTTCCACCGTGATCTCCTGATTATCGCCGACGGATATGCCAGGGAGGTGCTTGGCGTCACGCCGGACGATGTATTCGTCGGCTCCCCGCCGCTCGCCTTCACATTCGGCCTTGGCGGGCTCGCGGTGTTTCCACTGCGTTTCGGGGCTGCGGCGACGCTCCTCGAAAGCGCCACGCCGCCCAACATGGTCGAAATCATCCAGACCTATGGCGCAACCGTGTGCTTCACCGCACCCACCGCATACCGTGCCATGCTGACGGCGATGGAGGAGGGGGCGGATCTTTCCTCCCTGCGCGCCGCCGTTTCGGCGGGCGAAACGCTACCGGGTCCGGTCTATGAGCAATGGATGGAGAAGACCGGCAAGCCGATGCTCGACGGCATCGGCGCGACCGAAATGCTGCATATCTTCATCTCGAACCGTTTCGGCGATTCCCGCCCTGCCTGTACGGGAAAGCCGGTGGGTGGATACGAGGCGAAGATCGTTGATGAAGCCATGAACGAAGCGCCGCGCGGCACAGTCGGAAAGCTCGCCGTGAAAGGCCCGACCGGGTGCCGGTATCTCGCCGATAAGCGTCAATCCGACTATGTCCGCGACGGCTGGAACCTGACGGGCGACTCGTTCTGGCAGGACGAGGAAGGGTATTTCCACTTCGCCGCGCGCAATGACGACATGATCGTCTCGGCCGGGTACAACATTGCCGGCCCCGAAGTCGAGGCCGCCTTGCTTGCCCATCCCGACGTCGTCGAATGCGCGGTTGTCGGTGTGCCGGACGAGGATCGCGGCCAGATTGTCGAAGCACATGTGGTGATCGTCGATGGCGTGGCGCGCGATGCGGCGACGGTGCTGCGGCTTCAGCAACACGTCAAGGATACGATCGCGCCTTATAAATATCCGCGATCGGTGGTGTTCACCGATGCCCTGCCGAAAACCCAGACTGGCAAGATCCAGCGTTTCCGCCTGCGCGCTGACGCCTGACCCTTATATTATCTGATTGGAAAGCGAACATGATCGAGACCGTCAATCCTCCCGAGTGGGTTCAGCCGAAGGGCTATGCCAATGGCATGCTCGTGGACGGATCGCGCCTTTATGTCGGTGGGCAGATCGGCTGGAATGGCGACCAGGTCTTCGAAACGCATGATTTCGTCGGGCAGACCGAGCAGGCTCTGGCCAATATCGCGGCGGTAGTGCGCCGGGCAGGCGGTGAGGTCGCCGACATCGTCCGTTTGACCTGGTACGTGACTGACAAGAAGGAATATGTCGCGCGCCAACGCGAAGTCGGCGAGGCGTACCGGCGCGTGATGGGACGGCATTTTCCGGCCATGACGTTGATCGTTGTGGCCGCTCTTCTGGAGGATGAGGCTTTGGTGGAAATCGAGGCAACGGCCGAAATCGGCAAATCCGGAGCGGCGTCATGACGGACTTCGCTGCGACGCGTGATTTCTTCGATCTGCCGGACGGTGTCATCTACCTCGACGGCAATTCGCTGGGGCCCTTGCCCCAAAACGCGGTCTCGCGCGCAAATCGCACGATGACCGATGAATGGGGCGGCATGCTGATTGGCGGCTGGAACAAGGCGCGCTGGATGGAAATGCCCATCCGGCTCGGTGATCGGATCGGCCGGCTGGTTGGTGCGCAACCGGGCAGCGTCGTTATCGGCGATACGCTGTCCATCAAGGTCTACCAGGCGCTCGCCGCAGCGCTCGAACTGCGGCCTGAACGGAAGGTCGTCCTTTCCGACAGCGGGAATTTCCCGACCGATCTCTATATGGCGGATGGCCTCCTGCGCTCTCTAGGCAAGGGGCATGAATTGCGGATCGTCGCGCCGGAAGAGGTTTCTGGCGCGATCGACGAGACGATCGCCGCGGTCATGCTGACCCATGTCGATTACGGGACCGGCCGCATGCATGACATGGCCGGCATCACGCGAATGACACATGAGGCGGGCGCGATTTCGATCTGGGATCTGGCCCATTCGGCGGGCGCCGTGCCGGTCGATCTTGCCGGTTGCGGCGTCGATATGGCGACCGGGTGCACCTACAAATATCTCAATGGCGGGCCCGGCGCGCCGGCGTTTATCTACGTGAATCCGGACCTGCAAGATATTGTAAGACCGGCTCTTTCAGGTTGGCTGGGTCATGATGCGCCATTTGCCTTCGATCTCGATTATCGCCCGGCGCCGGGCATTGCGCGCATGCGGGTCGGGACGCCGCCCGTGATCCAGATGGCGGTGCTCGATGCGGCGCTCGATGTCTGGGACGAGATAGACATGGACGATATTCGCGCGCGGTCGATCGAACTTAGCGAACTCTTCATAAGCCGGGTTGAATCCGGGACGACGCAGGTTTCACTCGCCAGTCCGCGCGACCCGGCGGAGCGCGGATCCCAGGTCTCTTTCCGATTTCGCGAAGGATACGCGGCGATGCAGGCTTTGATCGCGCGTGGCGTGATCGGGGATTTTCGGGCGCCGGACCGGATGCGTTTCGGCTTCTGTCCGCTCTACAACACCGAAGACGAGGTGCGACGCGCCGCGGCGACGTTGTGCGAGATCGTGGAGAGAGGCGAGTGGGACAGGCCGGAATTCCTGAAGCGGGAGGCGGTCACATGACGACCGGCAACGATTACGATCCGTCCCGCGAAGGCGCGACAATGCAGTTCGACGGGCGCATGTCCTATGGCGATTACCTTCATCTCGACGCTATTCTCGGCGCGCAAGAGCCCCTGAGCGACGCGCATGACGAGATGCTGTTCATCGTCCAGCACCAAACCTCCGAACTCTGGATGCGGCTGGCGATCCATGAACTCATTGCTGCTCGCAAAGCGATATCCGAGGACCGGTTGCAGCCGGCGATGAAGATGCTGGCGCGCGTTTCCCGGATCTTCGAGCAGTTGAACTCCGCCTGGGACGTGCTGCGCACGATGACGCCTAGCGACTATACGCGCTTTCGCGATGCGCTGGATAAGTCCTCGGGCTTCCAGTCGTGGCAGTACCGGCTGATCGAATATGTCCTGGGCAATCGCAATCACGCCATGCTGCGCCCGCATGCGCATCGCGCGGATATCGTGTCGCTGCTCGAGGAAGAACTGACGCGGCCGAGCCTCTATGACGAGGTCCTGCGGCTTGCCGCCCGCAAGGGCGTCGAGATACCGACCGGTGTATTGGACCGAGATGTCTCGCGGACTCACGCGGCCGACGATGGCGTCATGGATGCATGGCGGGTCGTCTACGAAGCGCCAGAGACGCATTGGGAGCTCTATGAGCTCGCCGAGAAGCTGGTGGATTTCGAGGACTATTTCCGACGCTGGCGTTTCAATCACGTGACCACGGTCGAACGGGTGATCGGCTTCAAGCGCGGTACCGGCGGAACCGGAGGCGTGAGCTATCTCAAGCGGATGCTGGAGGTCGAGCTGTTCCCCGAGCTCTGGCATGTGCGCACGGTGCTCTGACGACATTCACGCATGGAACGCGCCCTGCGCTTCGACGCGCATGCGGAATTCGCGCGGCGACATGCCGGTGGCCTGGCTGAAGACCCGGCTGAAATAGGCCGGATCGTTGTATCCGAGCGCATAGGCGATCTTCGAGACGGGCAGGTTGGTGTAGACCAGGTTGCGCCGCGCTTCGCGGATCATGCGTTCTTCGATCAATCTCGTGGCTGGCTGGCCAATCGCGGCGCGCGTCATGCGGCTCAGATGTGTCGGCGTGATCGAGAGAGCCTTCGCATAGTCGGTCACCGACCAATGGTCTATCAGGTGCTCTTCGAGAAGTGCCTCGAAGCGCCGGAAGATCGTGTTGTCCGTCGTTTTCGGTCTGGCGGGTTCGTCGGTGGAAAGTCTGCGGGCGACCTCGCCGAGCAGAACGCCGGACAACGAGCGCAGAATTTGCGCACGGGCAAAGCGCCGCCCGGCATGCTCGTCGAATATCTGCCGCATGATCACGGATGCCATGGGTCCCGCCGACAATACGGCCGGACGCGCGAGAACGGGGCGCAGTCCCTCCGATGGATCGAGAACTTCGTCGATGACTTCGGCAGCGAGCGTGACCACCCAGCCTTGTGTGTCCGGAACGAAGGTGAAGGCATGCACCGATCCCATCGGCACATTGATCAGCGTTTGCGGTGCGAGCGCCAATCCGTGACCTTCCATCGTGGCGCGCCCACCACCGCTCTCGATCAACAGGACTTGGTGCAATCTTGCGTGCCGGTGCGGTGTAAGCTCCCAGCCATGCAGCTTGGAGCGCACTTCAATCGTCTCGCAATGAACGACGTCGGGCAGGTCGCCGGCTTCGCCGAACAGGTTGCAGCTCAGGACGGGCAGGGCAGTCTGTGCGGTATCCATGTTCGATTTGTACAAGTATTCTGGACTGCCGTCCATTCCGGTCAATGTGTTCGGTGATATTTTCGTCCATGTGGAGGATTTTTCATGAAAACACAGGTTTGTATTATCGGTGGTGGCCCGTCGGGGTTGATGCTCTCGCAGCTTCTTCATCTTCGGGGAATCGATACGGTCGTGCTGGAAAAGCACAGCCGTGAATATGTGCTGAGCCGTATCCGTGCCGGTGTTCTGGAACATGGCTTTGCCGAGTTGATGCGTGAAGCGCAATGTGGCGAGCGCATGGACAACGAAGGCGAAACGCATGAAGGCTTCTACATCTCGCATGATGGCAAGCTGGACCGCGTCGACCTGCACAAATATTCCGGCGGTTCGTCGGTTGTCGTCTATGGCCAGACGGAACTGACGCGCGATCTTTACGATGCGCGCGACAAGATGGACGGAATCGTCATCCACAATGCGGAGGACGTGAAGCCGCACGACCTGAAGTCCGACACTCCCTATGTCACCTACCGCAAGGGAGACGAGATCGTTCGCATCGACTGCGATTTCGTCATTGGCGCGGATGGCTTCCACGGCGTCAGCCGCAAATCGATCCCGAGCGACGTTCTGACCGAGTATGAGAAGGTTTATCCGTTTGGCTGGCTCGGCGTGCTTTCGCGCACGACGCCCGTCTCCCCGGAACTGATCTATGCCCGGCACGAGCGTGGTTTTGCGCTGTGTTCCCTTCGGTCGCGGGTACTGAGCCGCTACTATATCCAGGTGCCGCTGTCTGACAGCGTGGAGGATTGGTCAGACGACGATTTCTGGGCCGAGTTGAAGCGGCGGCTGCCCGAGGATGTCGCCGGTCGCATGGAGACCGGACCTTCGATCGAAAAGTCCATCGCGCCGCTACGGTCGTTCGTTGCCGAGCCGATGCGATATGGAAACCTGTTCCTCGCGGGCGATGCGGCGCATATCGTGCCGCCGACCGGCGCGCGCGGGCTGAACAGCGCGGCTTCGGATATCTACTATCTCTATCACGCGATGGTCGATCACTATAAGAACGGCGACGATTCCGGGCTCGATGCCTATTCCGCAAAGGCCTTGGCTCGCGTCTGGAAAGCGCAGCGTTTTTCCTGGTGGATGACCACGCTTCTTCACACCTTCCCGGACAGTATTCCCTACGATCAGAAGCTGCAGCAGACGGATCTCGAGTATCTGTTCTCGTCCGAGGCGGCGCTTGGCTCGCTCGCCGAGAACTACGTAGGACTGCCTTTCTAAGTTACCCCGAGACAACGGAAAAGCCCGGACAACCAATGACGGTTGTCCGGGCTTTTTTTTGTCGCCGGTTCCTCACTTCATCAGGGATGGCAGGTAGAGCACGATCTGCGGCAGCGCGATCACGATCGCGACGACCAGCAGATCGACCAGCAGGAACGGAATCACGCCTTTGAATATCTGCACGACCGTGGCGTATTGGCTCGCCACGTTTCGTATGACGAAGACGTTGAGCCCGACCGGCGGCGTGATCATGCCGATCTCAAGCAGTTTCACACACAGGACGCCGAACCAGACCAGGTCTATGCCCTGTGTCTTGAAGATCGGCAGCAGGACCGGAAGCGTCACGAGCATCGCGCCGAACGGCTCCATGAACATGCCGAGCACGAGATAAAGCATGACCACGATGAACATCAGCTCGACATAACCGAGGTCGGCGCCGTTCACCGTCGCCGAGATGAATCCGGTCAGTCCGGTCAGCCCGAGGAAGCGCGTGAACATGGACGCGCCCACGCCGATGATGAACAGCGACGACGAGGTCATCAGCGTTTCGATCATCGAGGTCTTGAAGACGTCCCAGGTCAGCCGGCGGGTTGCCACCGAGATGAGGATCGAGCCGATGGCGCCGACCGCGCCTGCTTCGGTCGCGGTGAAGACGCCGGAGAACAGGCCGCCGAAGACGATTACCATGAGGAGCAGCACGGGCCAGATGTTCAGGATCGCGCTCTTGGTGTCGATCCCCTCGGCATCAAGCGGTTTCGGCGGGGCAATGTCCGGCCGCAACCAGCATGTCAGCAGAACGACGATCGAATAGGCGATCGCGGTCAGGAGTCCGATAGTGATGCCGCCGAGGAAAACCTGTGTCACCGACGTTTCGGCGAAGACGCCGTAGACGATCATCAGGATCGAAGGCGGGATCAGCGCCCCGATCGTTCCGCCCGCCGCGATCGAGCCTGCGGCGAAGCTCGGCGCATAGCCCGATTTCACCATTTCGGGGATCGCGATCCGCCCCATCGCGGCAGCTGTCGCCAGCGACGAGCCGCAGACGGCCGCAAAGCCGGAGCAGGCGAAAATCGATGATATGGCGAGGGCGCCCGGTATGCGGCGCAGAACGGCTTTCGCCGCGTCGAACAGGCCGCCGGTCAGGCCGGTGTGGAACGCGATGAAGCCCATCAGCAGGAACATCGGCACGGCCGACAACGTCCAGTTGGCCACGAAGGAAAACGGCGTCGACGACAGGATGCCGATCGCCGGCGCCCAGCCAATCAACCAGGCGATGCCGGCGACGGGGACGGCGATGAGCGCCAGCGCGACCGGGACACGCAGCGCCAACAGAACGAAAAGCAGGAATACACCCGCAAAGCCGGTGGCGACGCTCATTGCTCGACCTCACGTGTTGGCTGGAACATGCGGATCGCCGTTGTCAGGGCGGCGAGGAAGAAGCCGAGCGGCAGAAGGAAATAGGCCGGCCAGGTGGCGACCGGAATGTTCTGGGCCATCACGAAGACGCCGGTATCGAAATTCTTGAGTGCGGTGAGCCAGGTAAACCACGCCAGCGCCCCGTAGATCACTGTGGAAATCAGCGCCACGAGCCGGTCGGACCAGGAAAGCGCACGAGGTCCCAGAAAAGGTTCGATCACCTCGACCTGCACCATGCCGCCGCCGCGTTCCACCCAGGCGAGCGGGATGAAGGCGAGGGAGATCATGTAGTAATGGGTCACGATCTCATATGTTGCAGGAATAGGCGTGTTGGTCAGGTTGCGCATCGCGACATCCGTGACGACATGCAACATCAGCGCGATGACGGCGAGCGCGCCGATCAGCGCAAGCAGCGCCAAGAGACCGTCCTGCACGCGGGAAAGCAGGCGCATGGGTTTCCTCGAAAGAACCGGTTTCAGTGCAACTGTGCCGCCGGGAGCCTGAGCTCCCGGCGATCTGTCGTGCCTTACTGGCCGTAAGTGGCGTAATCGACCTTGGACCAGACCTCGTCATAGACGCGCTTGGACATGGCGACCGGGTCGTTGTTTTCCTCTTCCGCGATGGCCGTCCACTTCTCGACGAGCGCGAGGAACTGCTGGATCTGATCCGGCGCATCCTCGATGCCGAACTGCTCCTGCGAGTAGGTTCCGGCAGTCTCGATGTCATCCTGGATGAACTGCTCGATCTCTTCGACGAACTCGGGATCGGCCTCGATGAACTCGACGCCGGCTTCCCGCGATGCGGCTTCGGCCTCGCCAGGCATCGTGGATCCCCAGCGGTTGGTGAAGTCCGCATTGGCGCGGTTCGCCGCCCGCACCATGGCCGCGCGATCCTCTGTCGAAAGCTCGTCCCAGGTTGCCTTGGAGACGGTGAAGTTCGACGTCGAGAAGTAGAGGCCGAGCGGCGCGTAAGTGACATATTTGGCCACTTCGACGAGGCGGAAGGACAGCATGTCGGCGATGGATGCCATCGTGCCGTCGATCGTGCCGGAGTTCATCGCCTCGAACTGGTCAAAGACGGACATCTGAACCGGCGTCGCACCGAAATGCTCCGCGAAACGCGCCCAGGGCGCGCCGCCGGACCGAAGGCGAAGGCCTTTGAGATCATCGGCGTTGTGGATAGGCTTGGTGGTCAGGAATTCGTAGACGTCCGAAGCGCCCGAGCCGAGAAAGACGAAGTTCAGGCTCTTCATCTCTTCCTGGCAGGGGGTGCAGTTGACCACGAATTCGGTGAGGGCCGCGCCCATCGCCTGCGAGTTTGTGCCGGTCAGCGACAATTGGCCCGTGACCGACATCATCGGCAGGTCGGCCGGGAAGTAGAGCGGCAACAGGTTGCCGACTTCCGCGATCTGCGACTGCAGGGCGTCCTTCATCTGGCCAAGATTGACCACTTCCGGTCCGAGCATGGTCGCGGTGAGGCGGCCGTCGGATTCCTCCGGAAGGTATTTCGCGAAATTGGTGTACATGACACCGTTCGCCGGATGCGGCGGCGGAGCGGCCGGCGCGATACGCAGTTCGCGTGCGTCCGCCATACTGGTGCCGCCGAGCGCGATGGCCGAAGCGGCCAGGAATGCTGCGAGCAGTTTCTTCATCGATTCCTCCCTTGATGCGTGGAAACTCAGAGCGCGAGCAATCTCCTCGCGTTCTCTTTCAGAATCAGGGGACGCACCTCATCCCTGATCCCGATCTTCTCGAAATCGCTGAGCCAGCGATCTGGCGTGATAGCAGGCCAGTCCGAACCGAAGAGCATCTTCTTCTTCAGGATCGTATTGGCATAGTGAACGAAAATCGGCGGAAAGTATTTCGGCGACCAGCCGGACATGTCGAAATAGACATTCGGCTTATGCTGGGCGACGGCGAGCCCTTCCTCTGTCCATGGAAAGGACGGGTGAGCCAGAATGATCGGAGTGTCCGGGAAATCCACCGCGACGTCGTCGATATACATCGGGTTGGAGAATTTCAGCCGCATTCCCATGCCACCGCGCATGCCGGAACCGACACCTGTCTGGCCGGTGTGGAACAGCATGATCGCGCCTTCCTCGGCGATGGCCTCGTAAAGCGGATAGGCCCAGCGCTCATTGGGATAGAAGCCCTGCATGGTCGGATGGAATTTGAAGCCGCGCACGCCAAAGTCGCGCACGAGTCGCCGCGCTTCCCGCGCGCCGGCTTTTCCCTTGGCCGGATCGATCGATGCGAAGGGGATCATGATATCCGAATTCTCGGCGGCGATGCCCGCGACTTCCTCGTTCGAATAGCGGCGGAACCCGGTCTCGCGCTCGGCGTCCACGGGAAAGATCACGCAGCCAATATTGCGTTCGCGATAATATGCGGCGGTGTCCTGCACGCTCGGCAGCATGCCATCGCGGCCGGCCGGGTTCTTGAAGTAGGAGGCCATGCCGGACTGGAACTCATCGTAGCCATCGTCACGCGGGCCGCAGCACGGCTCCTCGGCATGTGTGTGGATGTCGAATGCCTTGAGTGCGTCGAAATTCACGCCGTTTCCTCCCCGTCGAAATCGACATATTTGCGTAGAAGCCGTTTGAGCGAGCGTAGTTCGTCCGGCGTCAGGGCTTTGTTCAGTCTCGTCTCGTGCCGGGCGAAGGACAAACGATGCTCTTCGACGAACTGACGGCCCGTCTGCGTCAGGGTCAACTCGACCGACCTGCGGTCGTGATCGGGTATTGTCCGGTCCACGAGCCCACGATCCTCGAGGGCGCGGATCAGCTTGGTCATGTGTGCCGGCTTGATCCGCAGCTTCTGGGCGACCATGCCCTGCCGGATGCCCGGATTGCGGCCGATCAGGAGGACTGTGGAATATTCTCCGGGCCGCAATCCGTGTGCGCCGAGGTCCTCGAAGAAGGTCTCGTATGTCTTGACCTGCGCGAGGCGGGTGAGGAAGCCGATCGAGTCACCAAGATCCTGCATGTCGACCTCGTCTTCGCTCATCTGCTGGTTCAAGGCCAAGGGCGCCATGTCACTGGCTTCCCGGGATATTCAGCCGCTTGGCGCGTTTCTCGAGGAAGGCACGCAACCGCTCCTCGGCTTCCGGACTGGTCGCCGTAAAGGATGCCATTAGCGACTCGACGAACAAGCCGTCCTCTTTGGCCATGTCCTGGATACGGGGCAGGGCGTGAATGACGGCGAAATTGGACAGCTCCGCGTTTCCGGCGGCCGAATGCGCCAGTTCGAGCGCCTTGGCTTTGGCGTCACCGCGCCCGACGCGATACTGGACAAGGTTCCAGCGTTCGGCCTCCTCTGCGCTTGCAACCCGGCCGGTCAGCATCATGTCGGTCATGCGGGCGGCGCCCATCAGGCGCGCGGCTCGAACCGAACCGCCGCCACCGACAAAGATGCCTCGCTGGCCTTCGGGAAGGGCGAAGAATGCGCTTTCGTCGGCGACGCGGATATGGGTCGATGAGGCGAGCTCCAGGCCGCCGCCGACCACAGCGCCATGCAGCGCCGCGACCCACGGAATGGCGCCATGCTCGATCATGCCGAAGACCGCGTGCCAGCGGCGTGAGCCGCGCACACCTTCCACCGGAGATTTCTTGACGTGTTCGGCGAGGTCCAGCCCGGCGCAGAAATGATCGCCATGGCCGTAAATGACGCCGGCTTTGGCTTCATCTTCTGCCCGCATGACGACATCGGCGATAGCTTCGACAAAGGAGTCGCTGATCGCATTGCGCTTGTTGGGCCTGTTCAGGCCGATAAGCGCGACATCGCCGTCGAGCTCGTAGGTGACGAAACCGTCTTGAACCGCCTTTTCCATTAGTCCTCCCGCCACGGCCATTCGGCCTTATTGGTTATATGTGCACTTGAAATTGTTTACTAGGATAATGTTTTGAAATATACGAACACCGACCATTGCGTCAATGGCCGTCCGCGGTCAAGCTGAATTCATGGGCATTTTGGGAGGAACTAATGTCCGCTGCTCCATTGCGAGAGATCGCTGTCTGGTCCCCGGAAATCGTTACCGAGAAACGCGACGATGGTACCTGGATCGTCAGCCGAAAGGATGAGCTCGGGCAATATCCGGATCGGGTAACGGAACGTCTTGTCTACTGGGCGGAGACCGCGCCTGACCGCGTCTGGATGGCCGAGCGCGACGGGGCCGGGGACTGGCGCAAGGTCACCTATGGCGAGGCGCTGAAAAAGGTGCGGGCGATTTCCGCATTCCTTCTCGAAAACAAGCTTTCCGCCGAAAAGCCGTTGCTGATCCTGTCTCACAACTCGATCGAGCACGCGCTGATGGCGCTTGGCGCGCAGCATGTGGGCATTCCCTCTGCTGCCGTCTCGACGGCCTACTCCCTCATCTCGGAAGACTGCGCCAAGCTGCGCGACATCGCCGGCCAGCTGACGCCGGGAATGGTCTTCGCGCAGGACGGATCGGCCTATCATCGCGCCATCGACATGGTGTTCGGGCCGGAAGTCGAGGCGGTCGTCGTAACCGAGCCGATCGGCGGACGCGACTGCTTCCTTTTCGATGATGTTCTGGAGACAGTGCCGGGACCGGAAGTGGATCAGGCCCACGCCACGGTCGGGCCGGATACGGTCGCGAAATTTCTCTTCACCTCAGGCACGACCGGTTCGCCCAAGGCGGTCATCACCACCCATCGTATGCTGTGCTCGAACATTGCGATGGTGACCGACTGCTACGCCTTTATGCAAGAAGAGCCGCCGGTGGTCGTCGACTGGGCGCCGTGGAGCCATGTCGCCAGCGGCAACAAGGTCTTCAACCTGATGATCTTCACTGGCGGGACGTTCTATATCGATCACGGCAAGCCCTCGCGCGAAGGCATGAAAATCACGATCCGCAATCTGCGGGAAGTCTCGCCGACGTGGTATTTCAATGTGCCGGCCGGATACGAACTGCTCGTCAATGCGATGGAGAAGGACGATGTCCTTCGCGAGAGTTTCTTCAAGAAGCTGCGCATGATGATGTATGCCGCTGCCGCGATGGGACAGCACACGTGGGATCGCCTGAACGATCTTGCGGCTCAGACGACCGGCCATCGCGTATTCCTGGGCACCGGACTCGGCGCGACGGAGACGGCGCCCTTTGCGCTGATGTGCATGGAAGAGCAGGAAATCGCCGGTAATGTCGGCGTTCCGTCGCAGGGTGTCGTCCTGAAACTGCTTCCGCATGACGACAAGCTCGAGGTTCGCATCAAGGGGCCGAATGTGACGCCCGGCTACTGGCGCAACCCGAAACTGACCGCCGAGGCTTTCGACGAAGAGGGCTTCTACCAGCTTGGAGATGCCCTGCGCTTCGCCGTCCCGGGCGATGCATCGAAGGGCTTCTACTTCGACGGCCGGATTACCGAGAATTTCAAACTGCGAACGGGCACGTGGGTTGCCGTTGGGGCCTTGCGCGCCAAGCTGGTGGACCAGTTCGGCGGGCTTGTTCGCGATGTCGTGCTTGTTGGTGAGAACCGTGACGAACTCGGCGCGATCCTGATTCCCTTCATGCCGAAACTTCGGGCCTTGGTGCCGGGTGGCGATGAAATGACCGACACCAGGGTCCTCGCGCACGAGAACGTGCATAAGCGCATGGAGGAACTGCTCGATGCGCACGCGGCAAAATCCACCGGTTCGGCGACGCGTGTCGTGCGCGCGATATTCCTCGAAGATGAACTGTCTTTCGACGCCGGCGAGGTGACCGACAAGGGATCGCTCAACCAGCGCGCGGTTCTGCGCAATCGCGACGACCTGGCCGAAGCGCTTTACAACAATCACGACAGGCGGGTCATGCTGATCCGTAAACTCAGGGAGGCGGTATGAAGCTGGAAGGTGCAGGGGCAATCGTAACGGGTGGGGCGTCCGGTCTGGGACGCGCCGTGGCAGGAATGCTCGCCGAGTCTGGCGCCAAGGTGGTGGTGTTCGACCGCAATGCCGACGCCGCTTCGAAAGCAGCCGCCGAAATTGGCGGTATTGCCGTCGCCGGTGACGTTACGAGCGAGCAGGACGCCGACAGGGCGGTCGATGCCGCCGTGGAGACCGCCGGCGATATTCGGATTCTCGTGAACTGTGCCGGGATCGGAACCGCCGGGCGTGTCGTCGGGCGCGAAGGGCCGCAACCGCTCGGCGAGTTCGAGAACGTCATCCGGGTCAACCTGATCGGCACGTTCAACATGCTTCGCGTCGCGGCTGCCCGCATGTCCGTGCAGGAGCCGCTGGACGACAATGAGCGTGGCATCATCGTCAACACCGCCTCTGTGGCGGCATTCGACGGCCAGATCGGGCAGGCGGCCTACTCGGCGTCGAAGGGTGGTATCGTTTCGATGGCGCTGCCCATCGCGCGCGAGCTTGCCCGCTTCGGGGTCCGCGTCAACACGATCGCGCCGGGTATCTTCCTGACACCGCTTCTGCAGGGCATGCCCGAAGAGATCCAGCAGAGCCTCGGCGCATCGATTCCCTATCCGTCGCGCCTCGGAAAGCCGGAGGAATTTGCCAGTCTCGTCCGGTTTGCAATCGAGAACCCTTATCTGAATGGCGAGGTTATTCGTCTCGACGGAGCGATCCGTATGGCCCCGAAATAGCGGCGCCAGAGGTAACAGCGAAATGGGACAGGTGCGGGTGGCGCGTCATCGCCGATTAGCTTAACACGTTCAGGAAAATGCACCGGCCGGTGCAGGTTCATGGATGGGAGGCATGGGCATTCGTTTCTTCTCCGACCGGGATCGCCCGGTCCATATGGGTCCGTATCCGCTTGAGCGCCTCGCCCGGACGGACCGGGGGCCCGATGCTGCTTCCATCCCCGCGATGACGCGGCTTTCCTTCGAGAGACCGGACAAGCCGGAAAGTCTCGTCAACGCCATGGGCGAATACCAGGCCATGATGGACGCCATTCGCGACGGTCTGGTCAACAAGGCGCGGGCGGAGATCCCGGCGGATCCCGTCGAGCGGGCCAATCATCTGAAAGGTTTCGGCTATTTCTCGGATGCGTCGATGATCGGCGCTTGCGCGCTGTCGCGTTCCGACCTGCTGGAAGAACCGATCCGCAATCCGGCCATAGACCGGCTGAAGCACGATCTGAGAACGCGGCAGACCAAGACGCTCGCCTCCGGCATCGACATGATCATGGCCGATCTGAAGGAATCGATGGAGGCGCCGCCCACGACGATCAACGGGCACAGCCATGCCATCGTATTCCTCTATGAATATCCGCGCGATCCGAAGCCGGACGAGCCGGGCGCGGACTGGATCATGGATGCGCAGGCGGAGCGCGCCTGCCTGAGGGCGTCGGAAACGGCGGTCGTTATCGCCAACTATATCCGTCTGCTAGGTTTCGACGCAAAGGCGCATACGGGCACATCCTCGGATGTCGATCTCAACAAGCTGGCCGTGGCGGCTGGGCTCGCAAGTGTCGAACACGGAGAACTGGCGAATCCTTATGTGGGCAGCCGCTTCGGCGTCGCTGCCATTACCACGGAAATGGAAATCGCCGCTGATCTGCCACTCGCGCCATTGGCCGAACAGCCCTGGTTTCGCACCAAGGGGCCGGCATGGTGGACGGGCAAGGGCTTCGCCAAGAACGCACTGAACCGCGAGCCATTCGCCGACCGGCGCTTCGTCGACGGTTTGCATCCCTTCGAGAAGCTGAAGCGGGTCGACGAACCGACGACCTATATCGACGAGGACCGCGTGGCGCGGGTGCCGAAACGCACCGACATGTTCGCGCGCGCCCAGTTCGGAGACATGGGCAAGGCCTGCCAGGACGGGGCGAAGGGCGGCCATTATGCGCGCAAGGCCGCGCCCTCGATGGGCCAGCGCCGGGTGCTGGGCGCATTCGTGCTGCTGCAGGACGGCGAGCCGGCGGCGGAGATCGCCGCATCGACGCATGACGCACGGCGCAATGCCGAGAACATCAAGGCGGCGACCTACTTCCTCGGCGTCGATGCGGTCGGCCTTTCGCGCTGCCCGGACTGGACCTGGTATTCGCATGACGCGACCGGCGCGGAACTGACACCGCCGCACGACCAGGCGGTCTCGATGATCATCGATCAGGGTTACGAGACCATGGAGGGCGCGTCGGGCGACGACTGGATCTCGGTGGCGCAGTCGATGCGCGCCTATCTGCGTTTCTCGCTGCTCGGCGGGGTGATCGCCAAGCAGATCCGCAATCTCGGTTATTCGGCCAAGGCGCATACCGTGATGGACGGCGAGGTGCTGCAACCGCCGCTGCTCCTGCTGTCTGGCCTTGGCGAAGTCAGCCGGATCGGCGAGGTGATCCTCAATCCCTATCTTGGGCCGCGGCTGAAGTCAGGCGTCGTCACCACGACCATGCCGGTAGCGCATGACAAGCCGATCGACTTCGGCCTGCAGACTTTTTGCGAGAGCTGCAACAAATGCGCCCGCGAATGCCCGTCCGGCGCGATCACGGCGGGGCCGAAGCTGATGTTCAACGGCTACGAGATCTGGAAGTCGGACAGCCAGAAATGCGCGACGTACCGTATCACGACCGAGGGCGGCGCGATGTGCGGGCGCTGCATGAAGACCTGCCCGTGGAACCTCGAAGGCCTGTTCGCCGAAGCGCCGTTCCGCTGGATGGCGTCGAATATTCCGTCAGCCGCGCCTTACTTGGCGAAGCTCGACGATGCGGTGGGCAATGGCGGGCTGAACGACGTCAAGAAATGGTGGTGGGACATCGAGCTGGAGGATGACGGTGCGTACCGACCGACGAGACACCCTATAAATCGCAGAGACTTGCAGCGCGATCTTGACCTGAAATACGAGGATCAGACGCTCGCCGTCTATCCCGCCGACCTCGCGCCGCATCCCTGGCCCTATCCGTTCCCGATGGATCGGGAAAAGGGCATCGAGGCCTATCAGGCGATGATCACCGCGGAGGAATATCGCGCGCGGTTGGCCAGAGGCGACGAAAGCCATGTCCATCGCTACACGGCGGCCGGAGAGAGCCCGGTGCTGCGGGTTGTCTTGTCCAAGGCCGAAAAGATGAGCGGCGACGTGACGAAGTACGAGTTCCGTTCGCTCGACGGCTCAGACTTGCCGGCATGGGAGGCGGGCGCGCATCTCGACATCGTCGTCGCGCCGGAATTCCTGCGGCAATATTCGATGTCGGGCGATCCGGCGGACCGGTCGAAATACCAGATCGGCGTGCTGCGCGAGGACGAGGGGCGCGGCGGCTCGAAACTAATGCACCGGATCTTCTCGGAGGGTCGCAAGATCTTCATCTCGCGACCGATCAACCATTTCCCGCTCGACGAGACGGCAAAGCGCACCTTCCTAATGGGGGGCGGTATCGGTATTACGCCGATGATAGCGATGGCGCACCGGCTGCACGCGATCGGCGCGGATTTCGCCATGCATTACTCGATCAAATCGCGCGAGCTGGCGGGCTATCTGGACGATCTGGCTCACGTGCCCTGGCACGACAAGGTCTATGTCCATGTGACCGCCGAGGGGACACGCGCCAATCTCGATCACGTGCTCGCGGGCTATGAGGACGGCTGGCATGTCTATACATGCGGGCCGGACCGCTACATGCAGGGCGTCGTCGAGGCGGCGGAGCGACAGGGCTTCCCGGAGGAGGCGCGGCATCTCGAGTATTTCTCGGTGCCGGAGCTGCCGGAATGGGAGAACCATCCCTTCACTCTGAAACTGGCGCAGTCAGGCCGCCAGTTTCTTGTGCCGGAAGACAAGACCGCGACGGACGTGCTGGCCGAGAACGGCATCCACATCGACGTGAAATGCTCCGACGGCATTTGCGGCGTCTGCAAATGCGGGCTCGTTGCCGGCGATGTGGAGCATCGCGACTTCGTCTTGTCGAAGAAACAGCGCGAGAGCGCCATCATCCTTTGCCAGTCGCGCGCGGCGGAAGACGGCGGTACAATCGAGATCGATCTTTAAGTAGCAGTTTCAAACCAGAGACGGGACATCATGCATATTGCCTTCATCGGATTCGGCGAGGCGGCACGGGCCTTCACGGCCAGCTTGAAGGAGTGCGGCGTCGAGACCTTTTCCGCCTATGACATCAAGCAGGGCACGCCGGCCGGTGCCGACGTGGAAACGGCAGCGGCAGATCTTGGCGTGACGCTTGCGGACGGACCGGTCGCGGCGATTGCCGGCGCGGACTGGATCATCGCCGCGGTGACGGCGGCGTCGAGCCTCGAGGCCGCGCAGTCTGTCGAGGGCGGGCTGACGGACGAGCAAATCTATCTCGACATCAACTCGGTCTCCGCGAAGCGCAAGCAGGATACGGCGGCGCTGGTGCGGGGCAAGGGCGCGCGCTACGTCGACATGGCGGTGATGGCGCCAGTGCATCCGCGCGGCCACAAGACGCCGGTTCTGATTGCCGGCGACCAGCAAGACGATATTACCCACGCGCTGACGGATTTTGCGTTCGCATGGCGCAGCGTCGGCGCGGAGGAGGGGGCGGCCACCTCGATCAAGATGATCCGCTCGCTTTTCGTGAAGGGGCTGGAAGCGATCACCGTGCAGGCGATCTCTGCAGCGAGAGAGGCGGGCTGTTACGACGAGGTCTACAAGTCGCTGTCGGGCTCCTACGACATGCTCGGCTGGCCGGATTTCGGAGAGTACGAGTTCGAGCGGATCATGCGGCACGGCGTACGGCGCGCGGCCGAGATGCGCGAGTCGGCCAATTCGATGCGCGAGCTGGGTTTCGCCAATGGCGGCGCGCTGGCCGATGCGATCGCGGCGCTGCATGACGAGATCGGCGAGCTCGGATGCATAGTGCCGGAGGGCGGTGGGCTGGCGGATATCGCCGACACGGTTCTCAAGGCCCGCAAGAAGGGCGCCTGACGGGCGGCGCGCAGTGACGCGGGATCGCGGTCTCTACGCAAAACTTATCGGGCGAGCCGTCGTCGAATTGGCCGGGATCGCGGGATCGCGCTAAGAGTTGAAGGCTGTTCGCAGAGCGAGCGGAGGAGCACGCGCGTCCCGACGCGGCGTGGCAGTGAAAACAGCGTCAGATATGATTGGCGGGACATGACCGAACCTTGTTACGACGTCGCCCATCTCGGGCATGTGGAAGTGTTCACGGACAAGTTCGAGGAGAGCCTCGATTTCTTCACACGCGTCTATGGTTTGAAGGAAAGCGGTCGCGATGGGACGTCTGCCTATCTGCGCGCCTGGGACGATTATGAATTCCATTCGATGAAGCTGACCAAGTCGGACACGACGGGTATCGGCCATGTCGCTTACCGCGTCTCGTCGCCGGAAGCGCTTGAACGCCGAATCGCGGCGATAGAGGCAAGCCCCTACAAGACGATTGGCTGGGTCGATGGCGATCTCGGCCATGGCGGCAAGGCCTACCGGTTCGAGGACCCGTTCGGCCATGTGTTCGAACTCTATTGGGACACGAAGAAATATGTCGCGCCACCGGAGGATGCCTCGGCTTTGAAGAACCTGTCGAGCCGCTTCCATGCGCAGGGCGTCAGCCCGCGCCGCATCGACCATGTGAACCTGCTTGGCGAGGATGCACGTGCATTCGCAGAGTTCATGAAGACCTGCCTCGGCAGCCGGATGACCGAATATATCCAGCTCGACAATGGCCGGCTCGGCGGTGTCTGGTTCTCCTGCAACAACAAGACCTACGACACCGTTTGCTCTGAAGAGCGCGGCGGCGGCACCGGGCGCCTGCACCATGTCACCTATGCGACCGACCAGCGCGAGGATATTTTGCGCGCTGCCGACATCTTCCTTGAAAACGGCGTGCATATCGAGACCGGTCCGCACAAACATGCGATCCAGGGGTCGTTCTTCCTCTATGTCTGGGAGCCGGCGGGCAACCGCATCGAACTGGCCAATGCCGGCGCGCGGCTTATCCTCGATCCCGAATGGGAACCGGTCTGCTGGACAGAGACCGACCGAAAGAAGGGTCAGGCCTGGGGCCTCAAGACCATCGAGACATTCCACACCCACGGAACGCCACCCGTTCCGGGCAAAACTTAAGAAACGGGAGCCCAAAATGGCAAACAAGACAGCATTGGTGATCAGCGCGCATTCCGCCGACTTCGTCTGGCGCTGCGGCGGCGCGATCGCACTCCACCAGAAACGCGGCTACGACGTCACCGTCGTCTGCCTGTCCTATGGCGAGCGCGGCGAAAGCGCCAAGCTCTGGAAAAAGGAAGGCATGACGCTCGAGACAGTCAAGACCGAGCGCCGCAAGGAAGCCGAGAATGCCGCCAAGGCGCTCGACGTCCACGACATCCAGTTCTTCGATGTCGGCGATTATCCGCTGGATCTCGGCCGCGAGACGCAGGACCGCATGGTCGATGTCATCCGCGCCGTGCAGCCGGCCTTCATGATGAGCCATTCCAAGTGGGATCCGTACAATACGGACCACATGTACACGACCGACTTCGCACTGACCTGCCGCATGATCGCGCAGGCCTGGGGCCACAATCCGGGCCAGAAGGTGCTTGGCGCGCCGCAGCTTTATCTGTTCGAGCCACACCAGACCGAGCAGATGGAATGGAAGCCCGACGTCTTCCTCGACATCACCGAGGTCTGGGACAAGAAGTGGGCCGCGATCCAGTGCATGCAGGGTCAGGAGCATCTGTGGCATTTCTACGAGAATGTCGCCGAGAACCGCGCCAACCATTTCAAGCGCAATTCCGGCGGGCAGGCCGGCGGACGCGACTGCAAATACGCCGAAGGCTTCCAGTCGATCTTCCCGCGCACCGTGGACGAACTCTGATGGCGGGCTCGACAGTTGGAGAGGGCGTCGTCGTCCAGAACATCGAACGCGCCGACCAGGCGGTGATCGACGGTCTCGGCGAATGTGGCGTGGCGACGGTCCACGAGGCGCAGGGGCGCAAGGGCCTGCTCGCCGCCTATATGCGGCCGATCTATTCCGGCGCGCGTCTCGCAGCCTCGGCGGTGACGATTTCCGCCCCGCCATGCGACAACTGGATGATCCATGTCGCCATCGAGCAGATCAAGGCGGGCGACATCCTCGTCCTCGCGCCGACATCGCCGTCGGATGCCGGATATTTCGGCGACCTGCTGGCGACTTCGGCGAAAGTGCGTGGCTGCAAGGGCCTGATCATCGATGCCGGCGTGCGTGACACGCGCGACCTGACCGAGATGGAATTCCCGGTCTGGTCGAAGGCGGTTTTCGCACAAGGCACGATCAAGGAGACGTTGGGCTCGGTCAACGTGCCGGTGGTCTGCGCGGGCGAACTGGTCAATCCGGGCGACGTGATCGTCGCCGACGATGACGGCGTCTGCGTGGTGCGCCGAGAGGAAGCCGCCGACGTCCTGAAGAAGGCGCAGGCGCGCGAGGCGAACGAGGCCGAGAAGCGTGCGCGTTTCGAGGCCGGAGAGCTGGGGCTCGACATCTACAAGATGCGCGAGCGCCTCAAGGAAAAAGGCCTGAAATATGTCTGACGGTGTGCGCTGCATGTGGATGCGGGGAGGAACCTCGAAGGGAGGATACTTCCTCGCCGAGAATCTGCCCGCCGACACGGCGGCGCGCGACGCCTTTCTGCTGCGGGTGATGGGTTCGCCCGATCCGCGGCAGATCGACGGCATGGGCGGGTCCGACCCGCTGACATCGAAGATCGCGGTGGTGAACAAGTCCGAGCGGGAAGGGGTAGATGTCGACTATCTGTTCCTGCAGGTCTTCGTCGACCAGCCGATCGTCACGGATTCGCAGAACTGCGGCAACATCCTCGCCGGTGTCGGCCCCTTCGCCATCGAGCGCGGTCTGGTCGAGGCCAAGGACGGCACGACCGATGTGCGCATCTTCATGGTCAACACCGACCAGCTTGCCATCGCCACGGTGTCGACGCCGGGCGGCAAGGTGAATTACGAGGGCGACGCCAGCATCGACGGCGTGCCCGGGACATCCGCGCCGCAGCCGATCATCTTCGAGGATACGGCGGGCTCGACCTGCGGCGCGCTGCTGCCGACGGGCAATGAGAGCGACACGGTCGAGGGTGTCGAGGTGACGATGATCGACAATGGCATGCCCTGCGTGGTTATGTCGGCGGAAGACATGGGCATCACCGGCGACGAGACGCCGGAAGAACTCGAGGCCAACGACGAATTGCGCGCCAAGCTCGAGGCGATCCGGCTGAAATGCGGCCCGCTGATGAATCTCGGCGACGTCAAGGAAAAGTCGGTGCCGAAGATGACGATGGTCAGCCGGGCCAAGAATGGCGGTTGCGTCTCGACGCGCACCTTCATCCCGCATCGCTGCCACAAGGCGATCGGCGTGCTCGGCGCCGTCAGCGTCGGGACGGCCTGCATGATGAAATCGGGGCCGGCGGCGAAGATCGCGAAGATTCCCGACGGCAATCCGAAGACGCTTTCGGTGGAACACCCGACCGGCGAGTTCTCGGTGGTCGCGACGCTGGACGACAAGGGCGAATTGGTTTCGGCGGGCGTGTTGCGCACGGCACGCAAATTGATGGACGGGGTCGTCTTTTAGCCGAGGCGGCCGGCTTCATCCGACACATATTTGCCTCTTGTCCCGACCGTCGAACCGGATAGTCTCCGGTTCGACAGATACGAGGTCGTGTGATGTGGTTTTCCCGTTTTCTCGCAGAGCTGCTCGAAACGCTCAATCCGGCGCTGGCCGCAATAATCGTCCTGGCGTGCGGCTATGGCGGATATCGATGGGCCGATGGAGTTGGTGAGAACCTGACCTTCGGCGCGGGCCTCGGTATCATTGTCGGCCTCGTTGTCGCGGCGCTGGTCTGCGGGCTGATCGCCAATCTTTCGCTGATCGAGCAGCATCTGGCATTGATCGCCGACGATATCGAGGAGATGCGGGCGAGGGATGCCGGGGAACTGGACGAAGAGAAATGAAAAAAGGCGACCCAAGGGCCGCCTTTTTCGAACTTCGATGAAAGTCCCGATCAGGTGAGCGGAACGATCTGGATTTCGACGCGGCGGTTCTGCGCGCGGCCGGTTTCCGAAGAGTTGTCTGCGACCGGCCGGCTTTCGCCGTAACCCGTTGCGATCATGCGCTGCTGGCTGACGCCGCGTGTGGCCAGGTAATTGGCGACCGAATTCGCACGACGCTGCGACAGTGCCTGGTTGTAGTCGTCCGATCCGGTGGAATCGGTGTGACCGAACACGTTGATCAGCGTCTGATTGTACTTCTTGAGGACAAGCGCGACCGAATCGAGCGTCGCGTAGAAAGCCGGAACCACCTGATCCTGGTCGGTCGCGAACGTGATGTTCGACGGCATGTTCAGGATGATGTTGTTGCCGACGCGCGTCACAGAGACGCCCGTGGAGGCGAGCTGCGCGCGCAGTTCGGCTTCCTGACGGTCCATGAAGTTGCCGACCGCGCCGCCCGCGAGCGCGCCGATACCGGCGCCGATCAGCGCGTTGCGGCGGTCGTCGCCGCCCGCGGCCAGGCCTGCGAGTGCGCCGACACCGGCACCGATCGCGGCTCCGCCCGCCGTGTTGGAAACTTTCTGCTGACCCGTGAACGGATCAACTGTCGTACAGGCCGTGGTGAAAGCGAGGATCCCCGCCAGTGCCGCCATCGCCGCCTTGTTCATCATGAATACCTTTCCATCGGAAAATCGTGTTTGTTTTGCCCCTCAGGCGTCCGGCGCGACCTTTGTGGCACAAATCAGGCCAAATTGGGTCGGCTTGCTCAGCTTTCGACCATAGCGTGCCGGGCGACGTAAAGCGACAGGACGGCCGCATTCGACACGTTGAGCGATTTGATCGCTCCCGGCATGTCGAGGCGGGCGAGGGCGTCTACCGTTTCGCGCGTCTTCTGGCGCAGCCCCTTTCCCTCTGCGCCGAGCACGAGGGCAATCTTTGCGCCGGATACGGTCTGTTCGAGAATGTCCGGACCTTCCGAATCGAGTCCGACAGTCTGGAACCCGGATCGCGACAAGGTCTCCAGCGCCTCTGCGAGGTTGCGGACCTCGATATGGTCGATGTGCTCCAAAGCGCCCGACGCCGCCTTGGCGAGTACGCCCGATTCGACCGGACTATGGCGCGCGGTCGTGACAAGCGCGCCGGCTCCGAAGGCCACTGCCGAGCGCAGGATTGCGCCGACGTTGTGCGGATCGGTCACCTGGTCGAGCACGAGAACGAGGTCGGTGTCGCCCAGAGCGGTCAACGGTTTCGGTTTCAGGGGCAGGGTTTCGAGTGCGATGCCCTGGTGCACGGCTCCGTCACCGGTCAGGCGGTCGATTGCCTTCGGTTCCACGATTTCGACCGGACATCTTGCGAGCGTGTCGTCGGCGAGTTCGAGGCGGGCGAGGGCGTTTCGCGTCGCGAGCAGTTGCAACGGTTTTCGCGCTGGATTGAGAATCGCCGCTCTGACGGTGTGGAGACCGTAGAGTACGACATTGTCGGAGGAGGGGAGCGGATTGGCTTCGCGGTGGGCGCGGCGCAACCGGGCATAGTGCCCGTCCTTGCCGCCGCCGCTGGTTTTTTTGTCATTCATGCGACCCGCCTTAGCGGATTTGCTGTCGCAAATCGATTGCCTATCTCAAACAGCGACATCTGGGCACTAAAAACCGGCGCGGCGTGTTGACAGTCAAAACCGGTCCCGCCATAAGGCGCCTCGCGGTCTCGCGACCGTTGTGCTCCGGCGCCAGTTCTGGAGGAGTGCGTGAGTGGTTAAAACGGACGGACTGTAAATCCGTTGCCTATGGCTACGTTGGTTCGAATCCAACCTCCTCCACCACTGGCCCGGCACAACCAACCCGCGGGCGGGTATAGCTCAATGGTAGAGCAGCAGCCTTCCAAGCTGAATATGCGGGTTCGATTCCCGCTACCCGCTCCAGGCAAGTCCCCGAAAACTCCTCCTACGCGATCCGTTCCATCGTCTTGACGCCGGCTATTCCGCCAATGACGATCGCGGCGAAGGTAATCGCCGAGCCGATCGCCAGCGTCGAGAAACCGGTCAGTGCCTGGCCGACGGTGCAGCCGAGCGCAAGAACGCCGCCGATTCCCATCAGGGCGGCGCCCAACATGTTGCGCACCGAATCCGCAGGGTCGGCAAAACTCGTCAGGCCGAGGCGACCCGATACGGTCGCGCCGAGAAACCCGCCCATCAACGCGCCGGCGGTCGTCACGATACCGAATCCGGGCGGTCCGAGCGCGGTGTAGCGCATGAGATAGTCGATGCTGTCGCCGGCGGGCCGCACATAGGATAGCGAGATCAGCTGCACCGGAATGTCGGCGAATTCGTCGGCTGCGAGACCGGTGAGAAACCAGCCGGCGACGATGCACAGGCCGATGCCGAATCCGGCGACGAGATCGCGGCCCGAAGACCTGAAGTCCCTGTCCATGAAGCAATAGATCAGGAATGCGCCCGCGATGACGATGACGCTTGCGAGTTTCGCGGTTTCCAACGATATGCCCGACATGACCGAGACCGCTTCTCCGATGCGCTGGGTTTCCATGCCGGACTGCGCGAGATCGACGGTGGCGGGATCGAACAGCGCGACGCGCAGCGGACCGATGATGCCGCCGATCGTCATGAAGGCGAAGATGCCGGTAATCATCAGCACGACGATCGACCGCAGGTCGCCGCCGCCGGCCCGGACGAGGTTTCGGCTGATGCAGCCGCCGGCAAACACCATGCCGAATCCGAACAGGAGCCCGCCGACGACATTCGCCAGCCAGGCGAGATTTGTCGTCTGATACATCGAATCGGCAGTATCGGCGACGCCCAGTGCCTCGATTCCCGCGACCCCGAGGATTGCGACGGCGCAAGCCAGCAGCCAGGCGCGGAACCGGTTGTAACTGCCGAAGGACAGGATGTCCGAGATGGAACCCATCGTGCAGAAATTGGTCACATAGACGAGGTAACCGAACACGATGCCGATGAGCAGCCCGCCCCATCCGACATAGAATGCCGCGGATTCCACCACGGCTTCCCGCCAGGTCTCGATCATTGCCTTCCTCCCGTATGCGGATCCGGACAGTTTCACCCGTCGGGTTGGCGCAAAGAGTGTTTTCCCTGCCAGGATTGAACCATTTCAATCCGTGCTGTCGAACGCGGGCGCCGCCTGACCGCAAATTGCAGTTGTCAAATCGGCGCGAAGCCGGATATCAGTATCGTCGCGGCGGGTGTAGCTCAATGGCAGAGCAGAAGCTTCCCAAGCTTACGACGAGGGTTCGATTCCCTTCACCCGCTCCAGTCCTTGCGGATGATTGCCGTCGCCGCCACGCCATCCGGCGATTTGGCCTTGCGAATAACGGTTTTAAGCCTTATGTCCCCCGCCCAAACATGGGCTCCCATGTTAAGCCACCCAGTTATACAGGAAAAGGTACATGGCGAAGGGTAAGTTTGAGCGCACGAAGCCTCACGTGAACATCGGCACGATTGGTCACGTTGACCACGGCAAGACGTCTTTGACGGCAGCGATCACGAAGTATTTCGGTGACTTCAAGGCGTATGACCAGATCGACGCTGCGCCGGAAGAGAAGGCGCGCGGCATCACGATCTCGACGGCGCATGTCGAGTACGAGACGGATGCACGCCACTACGCCCACGTCGACTGCCCGGGCCACGCCGACTATGTGAAGAACATGATCACGGGCGCCGCGCAGATGGACGGCGCGATCCTGGTGTGCTCGGCCGCCGACGGCCCGATGCCGCAGACGCGCGAGCACATCCTGCTGGCCCGCCAGGTCGGTGTTCCGGCTGTCGTGGTGTTCCTCAACAAGGTCGACCAGGTCGATGACGAGGAGCTGCTCGAGCTCGTCGAGATGGAAGTGCGTGAGCTGCTTTCGTCCTACGAGTTCCCGGGCGACGACATTCCGGTGATCAAGGGTTCGGCGCTTGCCGCTCTTGAAGACAGCGACAAGAAGATCGGCGAAGACGCGATCCGCGAGCTGATGGCCGCCGTCGACGAATACATCCCGACGCCCGAGCGTCCGGTCGACCAGCCGTTCCTGATGCCGATCGAGGACGTGTTCTCGATCTCGGGCCGCGGCACGGTTGTGACGGGTCGCGTCGAGCGCGGCGTGATCAATGTCGGTGAGGAAGTCGAGATCGTCGGCATCCGCGACACGAAGAAGACGACGGTGACCGGCGTCGAGATGTTCCGCAAGCTTCTGGACCAGGGCCAGGCCGGCGACAACATCGGCGCGCTGATCCGCGGTATCGACCGTGAAGGCGTTGAGCGCGGCCAGGTGCTGTGCAAGCCGGGTTCGGTGACGCCGCACACGAAGTTCGTCGCGGAAGCCTACATCCTGACGAAGGAAGAGGGTGGCCGTCATACGCCGTTCTTCAACAAGTACCGTCCGCAGTTCTACTTCCGCACGACGGACGTGACGGGTGAGGTTACGCTTCCGGAAGGCACCGAGATGGTGATGCCGGGCGACAATGCCGAGATGAATGTCGAGCTGATCGTGCCGATCGCGATGGAAGACCGCCTGCGCTTCGCTATCCGCGAAGGCGGCCGCACCGTCGGCGCCGGCATCGTCGCGAAGATCATCGAGTAATCGATCTCGTTGATCGCATGATTTGAAGGCGGGCTTCGGCCCGCCTTTTTTTGTTTGGCCCGGGAACTCCTGGCTCACGCTGGCGAGGCCTTGTGTTCGGTGGTAGGCAACTTCGGGAACCTGAGGCGAGGGAGGAAGCCGCCATGAAAGTTTGGCTGCATCACGTCAATTACGTGACGGACGACGTCGACCGGCTGCGCCGCTTCTATGCGGATGTCATGGGGTTGGGTGAGCAGGCGGACGATCTTCCGGTGCGTGAAATGCAGCGCGGTTACAGTGGCGACGTCGCGTTTCTCGGTGACGGCGACATGCAGATGCATCTGGCCCAGAAGGATCTCGGTCTCGGGTTCCGGACCGGTAACGTGGTCAACCCGGTGGAGCGCGGCCATCTGGCGTTTCGTACCGACGATATCGCGGCCTTCAAGAAGCACCTGGAAGCGCAGGGGATTCCCTACAGCGACTATGCCGGTGTCGCCACCGCGAGCTGGCACCAGATCTTCTTTCTCGATCCGGAAGGCAACGTGGTCGAGGTCCATCAGGTGATGGAGACGGAATAATCCGACTGCTCTTTCACGGGCAGGCAAGCTCCCGTGAAGAAATCAGTCGTCCTTTGTCCCGAATGGCTGGACAAGGCGGTTGGGCCGTAATATGAGACCCGCCGTCCTGTACATCAGGACGTCGGACTAGGGGTATAGCTCAGTTGGTAGAGCGACGGTCTCCAAAACCGTAGGTCGCGGGTTCAAATCCTGCTGCCCCTGCCAGTCCCACTTCAAGCCTAAAAATTCGGCAGGTTTTTCCGGATGCCTCCGCAGGCTCGCGGATTCGCGTGCGTTTTCAATATGGCGCGCGACTTGCTTGGCTATGTCGGTCCGTTTTTGGATCGGGCGAGGCTGGTCGGAGCGAGGCGATGGATCACGGGGAAGGGGCGGTATTTCTGGAAGACGCGCTTGTCTTCCTGTTTGCTGCCGGCATCATCGTTCCCCTGTTCCGCAGGCTGCATCTGCCGATCATCGTCGGTTTCGTGCTGGCCGGTGCGGCGCTCGGACCGCACGGCTTCGGGGCGTTCGCCGACAACTGGCCGCTGCTCGGACACTTCACGATCACCGAACCGGAAGCGACGGAGCAGTTCGCCGAACTCGGCGTCCTGTTCCTGCTCTTCATGCTCGGGCTGGAGTTTTCCTTCGAGAAATTGTGGGGTCTGCGTCATCTCGTTTTCGGCGCGGGCAGCTTGCAGGTCGGGCTGAGCGCGGTTCCGCTCACGCTGCTGGCCTACTTCGCCGGGGCTGGCGGCGCCGGAGCGCTGACGGCGGGTCTCGCGCTCGCCCTGTCCTCGACGGCGATTGTATCGCAGCTTCTCATCGATCAGCATCGAATTGCCGCGCCGGTCGGCCGGGCGACGATCGGCGTTCTTCTGTTCCAGGATCTTCTCGTCGCGCCGATCCTGATCTTCGTCGGCTTTGCGGGCGGTGATTCCGGCGGCAGCGTCACCACTGTCATCCTGACCGCACTGATCCAGGGCACGGTCGCGATATTGTCGATCTATCTGATCGGTCGCTTCCTATTGCGACGGATTTTCCATGGCGCCGCAGCGGCCGGCGGACGCGATCTCCTGATGGCGCTGACCCTTCTGACCGTGATTGGCGCGGCCGCGATTACCGCTGGCGCCGGCCTGTCGCTGGCGCTCGGCGCCTTTCTTGCTGGTCTGATGGTCGGCGAGACGGAGTTCAAGCATCAGATCGAGGTCGATCTGGAGCCATTCAAGGGGCTTTTCCTCGGCCTCTTTTTCATGACGGTTGGCATGGGGCTCAACCCGTCCATCATCCTCGCAAACCTCCCTGTCGTCATCGGCGGAATCGTCATTCTTCTCGCGGTCAAGAGCGCGGCGGCGGCGCTTGCGATTCAGGTCGTCACGAAAAACCGCGCAAAGGCATATGAGGTGGCCGGGCTGCTCGCGCCGGCCGGCGAGTTCGCATTCGTCGTGCTCGGTGTGGCAACCGCGACGCGCGTGGTCGATCCCGCGCATGGTGTCGTGATCGCGGCGATTGCGGGTCTATCGATGGTGCTGACGCCCCTGACCGGGCGTCTCGGCGAGGTGTTGGGTCAGAGGGCGGCAAAGCCGCTGCCAGACGCACCGACCGTATCGGACTATTCAGACCTCGAAGGCCACGTCATCGTGGCGGGTTTTGGCCGGGTCGGTCATGCGATCGCCCGCATTCTCGACAGCGAGGATGTCGATTTTGTTGCGCTCGACAGTCACGCGACGCTTGTCTCGGAGCGCAGGCGTGACGGGCGCAAGGTTTATTACGGTGATGCGGCGCGGGCGGAGATCCTGGAGCGCGCCGGTGCGCGTGGCGCGGCGATGCTTGTCGTCACCGTGGACGATCGCGCAAGCGCCAGCGCGATGGTGCGGGAATTTCGCAAGCTCACGCCGGGTACGCCGATTTTCGCGCGCGCCCGCGACCGGGCGCATGCGCAGGAACTCATGCAGGCGGGCGCGGATTTCGTCATACCGGAAGCTGTCGAGGCCGGCTTGCAGCTTGCGGGACGGGCCCTCGAAGAGTTCGGTTACGATGGCGACAGCGTACGCACGCGACTTGCGCTTGAGCGCGACAGTGAATACATGCGTGCAACGGATGACTGATATTTCGTGGATTGCGTCCCGTGATTTCTTGTCACTGGGGGGATTTTCTCAGGAGGACCCCTTGATTTTGACGGGAATCGGCTGTAGGTGGCGCAGTGCGCTGGTATTGTCCCGGGCGGACGGGTGCGCACTCATGGAAAGTTGACGATGGTGCGAGAGGCGTGTTTCGCTTCGAGCGCCCTTTTTTGCCTCTCGTCAGTCGCCGTGAAACAAACGAACGCCGCGCGGTCTCTTGCCGCGCACTGGAATGGACGCCATGGCAATGACCAACCCTTTCACCTTTCTGCAGCAAGTTCGCTCAGAAACGGCTAAAGTCACGTGGCCCTCGCGCCGCGAAACGATGATCTCGACGATCATGGTGCTGGCGATGGTCATGCTTGCCTCAATTTTCTTTTTCACCGTCGACCAGATTTATGGATGGGGTTTCGACTTCGTCTTCGGGTCGGTGGGCTAATCAGTTTTACGGACCAAACGTTACATGCCTGCTCGCTGGTATATTGTTCACGCATATTCGAACTTCGAAAAGAAGGTCGCTGAATCCATTGAGGAAGCGGCCAAGGCGAAGGGGCTTTGGGATCGTTTCGAGCAAATACTCGTGCCGACCGAGAAGGTGATCGAGGTTCGTCGCGGACGCAAGGTGGATGCCGAGCGCAAGTTCTTCCCGGGCTACGTGATGGTGCGGGCCAACCTGACCGACGATGTGTTCCACCTGATCAAGAACACGCCGAAAGTGACCGGCTTCCTCGGTTCTGACAACAAGCCGGTTCCGATCACGGACCGCGAAGCCGACCAGATTCTCGGCCAGATCCAGGAAGGCGTCGAGCGGCCGAAGCCCTCCGTCTCCTTCGAGGTCGGCGAGCAGGTTCGCGTTTCCGACGGTCCGTTCGCGTCGTTCAACGGCACTGTGCAGGAAGTCGACGAGGAGCGCTCGCGCCTCAAGGTCGAAGTTTCGATTTTCGGTCGGGCAACCCCGGTCGAGCTGGAATTCGGTCAGGTCGAAAAGGGCTGATCGAGGCGGCGCAAGCCGCATGAGCGGTGGGAGAAAGGGCATCTTAGCCGGATGCCGGATCGCACCACCAACTCTTTGAACCGCCGGTTCGCCGGCACGATGAAACAAGAGAGTAGACAATGGCTAAGAAGATTGCAGGCCAGCTGAAGCTCCAGGTCCCGGCAGGGTCGGCCACGCCGTCGCCGCCGATCGGTCCTGCGCTCGGTCAGCGCGGCATCAACATCATGGAATTCTGCAAGGCGTTCAATGCCGCCACGCAGGAAATGGAAAAGGGATCCCCGATCCCGACGACGATTACCTATTACCAGGACAAGTCGTTCACCTTCAAAACCAAGACGCCGCCGGCATCCTACCTTCTCAAGAAGGCAGCGAAGCTGAAGTCCGGCTCCAAGGAGCCCGGCAAGTCGGTTTGCGGCAAGATCGGCCGCGACAAGGTTCGCGAGATCGCCGAAATGAAGATGAAGGACATGAACGCTGCCGATGTCGATGCGGCTGTGCGCATGATCGAAGGCTCCGCCCGCGCGATGGGCCTGGAAGTGGAGGGCTGAGTCGATGGCTAAGATTGGCAAGCGCACCCAGCAGGTTCGCGACGGTATCGATCGCAACAAGCTTTATGACCTGAGCGAGGCTGTCGGCCTCGTCAAGGATCGCGCCAAGGCGAAATTCGACGAGACCGTCGAAGTGGCCATGAATCTAGGCGTTGACCCCCGCCATGCGGACCAGATGGTTCGCGGTGTGGTCAACCTGCCGAATGGCACCGGTCGTTCGGTCCGTGTCGCGGTTTTCGCGCGTGGCGACAAGGCTGAAGAAGCCAAGGCTGCCGGCGCGGATATCGTTGGCGCAGAGGATCTCGTTGAGATCGTCCAGGGCGGCACGATCGATTTCGATCGCTGCATCGCCACGCCGGACATGATGCCGCTGGTCGGTCGTCTGGGCAAAGTGCTCGGCCCGCGCGGCATGATGCCGAACCCGAAGGTCGGTACCGTGACCCCTGATGTCACGTCAGCGGTCCAGGCTTCCAAGGGTGGTGCTGTCGAGTTCCGTGTCGAGAAGGCGGGCATCGTGCATGCCGGCGTCGGCAAGGCTTCCTTCGACGCCAAGGCGCTCGAGGAAAACATCCGCGCCTTCACCGATGCGGTCAACAAGGCCAAGCCGTCGGGCGCCAAGGGCACCTATCTGAAGCGCGTCGCCGTTTCCTCGACGATGGGCCCCGGTGTGAAGGTCGATCCGTCGACGTTGTCCGTCGAAGCGTGATCTGAAGTTTCGGGACATCGCTTCACGCGATTGTCCCGCAAAGATTTCCCGCCCGGTTCGCCGGTCGGGAAAGCCGGGCCACAAGCCCGGTCCCTGTCCGAGATTGCAGGTGGCTCGCCTTAATTCCCACGAGCCTGCATGAGACGCGAAGGGCCCAAAGGATTTTTGGCCGAAAGGCCGCGGTTCGCGGGTTCGAACGTATTGCCTTGTGCCGTGATCGCAAGACCGGCGTAAGGGGGCAGGATCCTCGAACGTCGTCGGGTGGTCCCAAAAGGTCTCCTGGCGGCAAAGGCAACAGCGGGCAATATCTCCGGATATCGTCTGCAAATTGGAGAGACGCAGTGGATAGAGCGGAAAAACGCGAATTCGTCACGCAGCTGAATACCGTCTTCAATGAAGCCGGCTCGGTTGTCGTGGCCCACTACACGGGTCTTACCGTTGCGCAGATGGGCGAACTTCGCTCCAAGATGCGTGAAGCGGGCGGAACCGTGAAAGTCGCGAAGAACCGTCTTGCCAAAATCGCTCTCAAGGGCACGGAAGCCGAAGGAATGTCCGACCTGTTCACAGGTCAGACGGTCATCGCTTATGCGAGTGATCCGGTCACGGCTCCCAAAATCGCGAGTGAATTCGCCAAGTCGAACGACAAGCTCGTTCTGCTCGGCGGTACGCTCGGAGCGACTGTTCTGGATGCTAACGGTGTGAAGGCTCTTGCCGACCTGCCGTCGCTGGATGAACTGCGCGCCAAGATTGTCGGCATGATCTCCACGCCGGCGACGCGCATCGCTCAGGTTGTCAACGCACCGGCAGGTAATCTTGCTCGCGTTTTCAACGCATATGCCCAGAAGGACGAGGCGGCATAGGCTGTCTTCATCACTCAACCCAATCTTAGTTCGAACCTGATCAAACCAAGGAAAACGTAAAATGGCTGATCTCGCAAAAATCGTCGAAGACCTGTCGAGCCTGACCGTGCTCGAGGCTGCTGAGCTGTCGAAGATGCTCGAAGAAAAGTGGGGCGTTTCCGCCGCTGCTCCGGTCGCGGTTGCTGCCGCTGCCGGTGGTGCCGGTGAAGCTGCCGCTGCTGAGGAAAAGACCGAATTCGACGTCATCCTCGAAGAAGCCGGCGCTCAGAAGATCAACGTGATCAAGGAAGTCCGCGGCATCACCGGTCTCGGCCTCAAGGAAGCCAAGGACCTGGTCGAAGGCGCTCCGAAGGCCGTGAAGGAAGCGATCTCCAAGGGCGAAGCCGAAGAGATCGTCAAGAAGCTGACGGAAGCCGGCGCGAAAGCGTCGATGAAGTAAGTATCGACTGCGGCGGGCGGACAAGCTCCGTCCGCCGCATCGTTGTTGCGTGAACCCTTTTCCCGAGGCCGCCGCGAGCGGTTTCCGGAAACGGGTTTTTACCGTTTCAAGAGCTGGAAGGCCGGGCGCATGGGTCTTCGCTCTTTCTACAAGGTCCTCCGCGACGGCGGAGCTTTATTCGGCAGGCCCGGCAGGGCAGACAATGAGGAGCGGCAATGGCTCAGTCCAGTACCTTCAACGGACGCAGACGAGTAAGAAAGTTTTTCGGACACATCCCGGATGTTGCCGAAATGCCGAACCTGATCGAGGTTCAGAAAGCATCCTACGACCAGTTTCTGATGGTCGATGAACCGGCCGGTGGCCGGGCCGACGAAGGCCTGCAGGCCGCCTTCAAGTCGGTTTTCCCGATTTCGGACTTTTCCGGCGCCTCCATGCTGGAATTCGTTCGCTATGAATTCGAAGCGCCGAAGTTCGACGTGGAAGAATGCCGCCAGCGCGACCTGACCTATTCGGCGCCGCTCAAGGTGACGCTGCGCCTGATCGTGTTCGATATCGACGAAGACACCGATGCGAAGTCGATCAAGGACATCAAGGAGCAGGATGTCTACATGGGCGATATGCCGCTCATGACCGACAACGGCACCTTCATCGTCAATGGCACCGAGCGCGTGATCGTTTCGCAGATGCACCGGTCACCGGGCGTCTTCTTCGATCATGACAAGGGCAAGACGCATGCCTCCGGCAAGCTTCTCTTCGCCGCCCGCGTGATCCCTTATCGTGGTTCCTGGCTCGACATCGAATTCGACGCCAAGGACCTCGTTTACGCGCGTATCGACCGCCGCCGCAAGATTCCGGTCACATCGCTGCTGATGGCGCTTGGCCTGGATGCCGAGGAAATTCTGGACACCTATTACAACGCCGTCGAATACAAGCGCGATGGCGAGGGCTGGCGCGTGCCGTTTTCCGCGGACCGCATGAAAGGCATGAAGGTCACCCGTGACCTGATCGACGCCGACAGCGGCGAAGTCGTGCTCGAGTCCGGCAAGAAGCTCACCGCCCGTCAGGCCCGTCAGATTGCAGAAAAGGGCGTGACCGCTCTTCGCGCAACCGACGAAGAGATGTACGGCATGTATCTTGCCGAGGATGTCGTCAATTTCGAAACCGGCGAGATCTATCTGGAAGCCGGCGACGAGATCGATGAAAAGACCATCCAGGTTCTGCTGGAGTCGGGTCACGAGTCGTTCAGTATCCTCGACATCGACCACGTGAATGTCGGCGCCTATATCCGCAACACGCTGGCCGCCGACAAGAACGAGAGCCAGCAGGATGCGCTGTTCGACATCTATCGCGTAATGCGTCCGGGCGAGCCGCCGACGATGGAAACGGCGGAAGCCATGTTCCAGTCGCTGTTCTTCGATTCCGAGCGCTACGACCTTTCCTCGGTTGGCCGCGTGAAGATGAACATGCGTCTTGGGCTCGACGTCGAGGACACCGTGCGCGTTCTGCGCAAGGAAGACATCATGGAGGTCCTGCGCACGTTGCTCGATCTGCGTGACGGCAAGGGCGAAATCGACGACATCGACAACCTCGGCAACCGCCGGGTGCGTTCGGTCGGCGAGCTGATGGAAAACCAGTACCGCGTCGGCCTGCTTCGCATGGAGCGGGCGATCAAGGAACGTATGTCCTCGATCGAGATCGACACGGTCATGCCGCAGGACCTGATCAACGCGAAGCCGGCGGCCGCCGCCGTTCGCGAGTTCTTCGGTTCCTCGCAGCTTTCGCAGTTCATGGACCAGACCAACCCGTTGTCCGAGATCACCCACAAGCGTCGCTTGTCGGCGCTTGGACCGGGCGGTCTGACGCGTGAGCGTGCGGGCTTCGAGGTTCGCGACGTCCACCCGACCCACTACGGCCGTATCTGCCCGATTGAAACGCCGGAAGGCCCGAACATCGGTCTGATCAACTCGCTGGCGACGTTCGCGCGCGTCAACAAGTACGGCTTCATCGAAAGCCCGTATCGCCGCATCGTCGACGGCAAGGTGACCGACGAGGTCGTCTATCTGTCGGCCATGGAAGAAGCGAAGCACCACGTCGCTCAGGCCAATGCCGAGATCGGCGATGACGGCGCTTTCGTTTCCGAGTTCGTCATCTGCCGTCATGCCGGCGACGTCATGCTCACACCGCGCGAGCAGGTCGATCTGATGGACGTGTCGCCGAAGCAGCTCGTTTCGGTTGCCGCAGCGCTCATTCCGTTCCTGGAAAACGATGACGCCAACCGCGCCCTGATGGGCTCGAACATGCAGCGTCAGGCCGTGCCGCTGGTGCGCGCCGAGGCGCCGTTTGTCGGGACCGGCATGGAGCCGATCGTGGCCCGCGACTCCGGCGCCGCCATCGGCGCGCGCCGCGCCGGCATCGTCGACCAGGTCGATGCGATGCGTATCGTCATCCGCGCCACGGAAGATCTCGATGCCTCCAAATCGGGTGTCGACATCTACCGTCTGCAGAAGTTCCAGCGCTCCAACCAGTCGACCTGCATCAACCAGCGTCCGCTGGTGCGTGTTGGCGACGTGATCGGCAAGGGCGATATCATCGCCGACGGTCCGTCGACCGATCTGGGCGATCTGGCGCTCGGCCGGAACGTGCTCGTCGCGTTCATGCCCTGGAACGGCTACAACTACGAGGACTCGATCCTTCTCTCCGAGAAGATCGTCCGTGACGACGTGTTCACCTCCATCCACCTCGAGGAATTCGAGGTGAGCGCGCGTGACACGAAGCTCGGACCGGAAGAGATCACGCGCGACATTCCAAACGTTTCGGAAGAAGCGCTGAAGAACCTCGATGAAGCCGGTATCGTCTACATCGGTGCCGAAGTCGGCCCGGGAGACATTCTGGTCGGCAAGATCACGCCGAAGGGCGAAAGCCCGATGACGCCGGAGGAGAAGCTCCTGCGCGCCATCTTCGGCGAAAAGGCATCGGATGTGCGTGACACCTCCATGCGTATGCCGCCCGGCGCTTTCGGCACGGTCGTCGAAGTGCGTGTCTTCAATCGTCACGGCGTCGAAAAAGACGAGCGTGCGATGGCGATCGAGCGCGAGGAAATCGAGCGTCTGGCGAAGGACCGCGACGACGAACAGGCGATCCTCGATCGCAACACGTTCGGCCGTCTCGCGGAAATGCTGGAAGGCCAGGAGACCATCGCCGGTCCGAAGGGCTTCAAGAAAGGCGCTACGCTGAATGCCGAGGTTCTGGACAACTATCCGCGTTCGCAGTGGTGGCAGTTCGCCGTCACGGACGAGAAGCGCCAGGACAATCTCGAGCAGCTTCGCAACCAGTACGACGATTCCAAGAAGCGTCTTGAACAGCGTTTCATGGACAAGGTCGAGAAGGTGCAGCGCGGCGACGAGATGCCGCCCGGCGTGATGAAGATGGTCAAGGTCTTCGTCGCGGTGAAGCGCAAGATCCAGCCGGGCGACAAGATGGCCGGCCGTCACGGCAACAAGGGTGTCGTGTCGCGGATCCTGCCGATCGAGGACATGCCGTTCCTGGAAGACGGGACGCATGCCGATATCGTGCTCAATCCGCTCGGCGTTCCGAGCCGCATGAATGTCGGTCAGATCCTTGAAACGCACCTTGGCTGGGCCTGTGCGGGCATGGGTCGCAAGATCGGCGAGATGATGGAAGCCTATCGCGAGAACGGCAATGTGACGCCGATCCGCGAGACGCTGACGGACCTGATCCCGGCGAACGACCGCAACGAACCGGTGGCCAAGCTCGACGACGACGGCGTTCTCGAGATCGCCAAACAGTTCGAGCGCGGCGTTTCCATCGCGACGCCTGTCTTCGACGGGGCGGTCGAAGCCGACATCAACAAGATGCTGGCCGATGCCGGGCTGAAGGAATCGGCACAGTCGACTCTCTATGACGGGCGTACCGGCGAGCCGTTCGACCGTCAGGTTACCGTCGGCTACATCTACATGCTGAAGCTGCACCATCTTGTCGATGACAAGATCCACGCACGCTCGATCGGCCCGTACTCTCTGGTCACCCAGCAGCCGCTGGGCGGCAAGGCGCAGTTCGGCGGTCAGCGCTTCGGCGAGATGGAGGTCTGGGCACTGGAAGCATACGGCGCAGCCTACACGCTGCAGGAGATGCTGACAGTGAAGTCGGACGACGTGGCCGGCCGCACGAAAGTCTACGAGGCGATCGTACGCGGAGACGACACGTTCGAGGCCGGTATCCCGGAGAGCTTCAACGTGCTCGTCAAGGAGATGCGGTCTCTCGGTCTCAACGTGGAACTGGATTCCACGCGTGTCGCCAACCAGGACGACGAGATGCAGGCGCTTCCGGACGCCGCGGAGTAATTGCAGGGCCGCCGGGCATGAAATGTCCGGCGGTCGCCATAGCGCGTGGGCCAGCGTCGATCATCGTTTGGCCGGTATTTGAGATTACACAGCGGACAAGCCAGTCCGCGCATAGGAACCGGGGTCGACCCCCAAGGAGAACGGCATGAACCAAGAGGTTGCAAATCTTTTCAATCCTCAGGCTCCCGTCCAGAATTTTGATGCCATCCGGATCTCGATAGCGAGCCCGGAGAAGATCCTTTCCTGGTCGTTCGGCGAGATCAAGAAGCCCGAAACGATCAACTACCGTACGTTCAAGCCGGAACGCGACGGTCTTTTCTGCGCGCGCATTTTCGGTCCGATCAAGGATTACGAGTGCCTGTGCGGCAAATACAAGCGGATGAAGTACAAGGGCATCATCTGCGAAAAATGCGGTGTCGAGGTCACGCTTTCGCGCGTGCGCCGCGAGCGCATGGGCCATATCGAGCTGGCCGCTCCGGTCGCCCACATCTGGTTCCTGAAGTCGCTCCCGTCGCGCATCGGCACGCTGCTCGACATGACGCTGAAGGATATCGAGCGCGTCCTCTATTTCGAGAACTACATCGTCACCGAACCGGGCCTGACCACGCTGAAGGAGTTCCAGCTCCTCTCCGAGGAAGAATACATGATGGCCGTCGACGAGTTCGGCGAGGACCAGTTCACGGCGATGATCGGTGCCGAGGCGATCCAGGAAATCCTGGGCGCCATGGATCTGCCGAAGATCGCCAACGAACTGCGCGAGGAACTGGAGACCACGACCTCCGACCTCAAGCAGAAGAAGCTCATGAAGCGTCTGAAGGTCGTCGAGAACTTCATCGACTCGCAGAACCGTCCCGAGTGGATGATCATGAAGGTCATCCCGGTGATCCCGCCGGACCTGCGTCCGCTGGTTCCGCTCGATGGCGGCCGGTTCGCGACGTCGGACCTGAACGACCTCTACCGTCGCGTGATCAACCGTAACAACCGCCTGAAGCGGCTTATGGAACTGCGCGCGCCGGGGATCATCATCCGCAACGAGAAGCGCATGCTGCAGGAGGCCGTCGATGCATTGTTCGACAACGGCCGCCGAGGCCGCGTCATCACGGGCGCCAACAAGCGTCCGCTGAAGTCGCTGTCCGACATGCTCAAGGGCAAGCAGGGCCGCTTCCGCCAGAACCTGCTCGGCAAGCGCGTCGACTATTCCGGTCGTTCGGTCATCGTGACCGGTCCGGAACTCAAGCTGCACCAGTGCGGCCTGCCGAAGAAGATGGCGCTCGAACTGTTCAAGCCGTTCATCTACGCGCGCCTCGACGCCAAGGGATATTCGTCCACGGTCAAGCAGGCGAAAAAGCTGGTCGAGAAGGAAAAGCCGGAAGTCTGGGATATCCTGGACGAGGTCATCCGCGAGCATCCGGTTCTTCTCAACCGCGCTCCGACGCTGCACCGTCTCGGCATCCAGGCTTTCGAGCCTGTGCTGATCGAAGGCAAGGCGATCCAGCTTCACCCGCTGGTCTGCACCGCGTTCAACGCCGACTTCGACGGCGACCAGATGGCCGTTCACGTTCCGCTGTCGCTTGAAGCACAGCTGGAAGCGCGCGTCCTGATGATGTCGACCAACAACATCCTGCATCCCGCGAACGGCCAACCGATCATCGTGCCGTCGCAGGACATGGTTCTCGGCCTCTATTACCTGTCGATCGTGGCGGAGAACGAGCCGGGGCAGGGGATGGTTTTCTCCGACATGGGCGAACTGCACCATGCGCTGGAGACGAAGGTCGTCACGCTGCACACCAAGATCAAGGGCCGCTTCAAGACGGTCGACGAGGACGGCAATCCGGTCTCGAAGATCTACGAAACGACTCCGGGCCGCATGATCATCGGCGAATTGCTGCCGCGTCAGGCCAAGGTGCCGTTCGAGACGTGCAACACGGAAATGACGAAGAAGAACATCTCCAAGATGCTCGACGTCGTTTACCGTCACTGCGGCCAGAAAGAGACCGTGATCTTCGCGGACCGCATCATGGCGCTCGGCTTCGGCCATGCCTGCCGCGCCGGCATCTCGTTCGGCAAGGACGACATGGTCATCCCGGAATCCAAGACCGGTATTGTCGCGGAAACCGACAAGATCGCGAAGGAATACGAGCAGCAGTACAATGACGGCCTGATCACCTTCGGTGAGAAATACAACAAGGTTGTCGATGCCTGGGCGCGTTGCGACGACAAGCTGACCGAAGAAATGATGGCCGGAATTCAGGCTGTCCAGTTCGAGGAAGACGGTCGTCAGAAGCAGATGAACTCCATCTACATGATGGCTCGGTCCGGTGCGCGTGGTTCGACCCGGCAGATGAAGCAGCTTGCCGGCATGCGCGGCCTTATGGCCAAGCCGGACGGCTCCATCATCGAGACGCCGATCATCTCGAACTTCAAGGAAGGCCTGTCGGTGAACGAGTACTTCAACTCCACCCACGGCGCCCGCAAGGGTCTCGCGGATACGGCGTTGAAGACTGCAAACTCCGGTTACCTGACCCGTCGCCTCGTCGACGTGGCGCAGGACTGCATCATCACGCAGCAGGATTGCGGCACCGACAAGGGGCTCACCATGTCCCCGATCGTCGATGCGGGTCAGATCGTTGCCTCGATCGGTCAGCGTATTCTTGGCCGTACCGTTCTGGAGGACATCGTCCACCCGGGTACGGAAGAGGTGATCGTTCCGGCTGGACGCATGGTCGAGGAGAAGGACGTCGACCTCATCGAGGAAGCCGGCATCCAGACCGTGAAGATCCGCTCGGCGCTGACCTGCGAACTGCAGTCCGGTGTCTGCGGCGTCTGCTACGGACGCGACCTGGCGCGCGGTACGCCCGTCAACATGGGTGAAGCGGTCGGCGTTATCGCGGCCCAGTCGATCGGCGAGCCGGGCACGCAGCTCACCATGCGTACCTTCCACATGGGCGGCACGGCGCAGGTTGTCGACCAGTCCTTCCTGGAAGCGTCCTATGAGGGCACGATCGAGATCCGCAACCGCAACGTTGTGCGCAACTCGGACGGCGCTAACATCGCGATGGGCCGTAACATGGCCATCATCATTCGAGACGAGAAGGGCGAGGAGCGTTCGACGCAGCGCGTGACTTACGGCTCGAAGATCATGGTCGACGACGGCGACAAGGTGAAGCGCGGTCAGCGTATGGCCGAGTGGGATCCCTATACCCGCCCGATCATGACGGAAGTCGAGGGTACGGTGCAGTTCGAGGACATGGTCGACGGTCTGTCGGTTCAGGAGTCCGCGGACGAATCCACCGGCATCACCAAGCGTATGGTCATCGACTGGCGTTCGACGCCGCGTGGCGCCGATCTCAAGCCGGCGATCACCGTGCTCGACAAGAACGGCAAGGTGGCGAAGCTCATGAGGGGCGGCGATGCGCGCTTCATGCTCTCGGTCGATGCGATTCTTTCCGTCGAACCGGGTTCGCAGGTGAAGCCGGGCGACGTGATCGCGCGTGTTCCGATGGAAAGCGCCAAGACCAAGGACATCACCGGTGGTCTGCCGCGTGTGGCCGAGCTGTTCGAGGCGCGTCGTCCGAAGGATCACGCCGTCATCGCGGAAATCGACGGCACGATCCGTTACGGTCGCGACTACAAGAACAAGCGTCGCATCATCATCGAGCCGCATGACGAAACGCAGGAGCCGGCGGAATACCTCATTCCGAAGGGGCGTCCGTTCCACCTGCAGGACGGCGACACGATCGAACAGGGCGAATATGTGCTCGACGGCAATCCGGCGCCGCACGATATCCTGGCGGTCAAGGGCGTGGAGGCGCTTGCCTCCTATCTTGTCGACGAAGTACAGGAAGTCTACCGGCTTCAGGGCGTGTTGATCAACGACAAGCACATCGAGGTGATCGTTCGCCAGATGCTGCAGAAGGTGGAGATCACGCATTCGGGTGACACCCAGTATATCGCGGGCGACAATGTCGACCGGATCGAACTGGAAGAGGTCAATGCGCGCCTGATCGAGGAAGGCAAGGAACCCGCAACCGGGGAACCGGTCCTGCTCGGCATCACCAAGGCGTCGTTGCAGACCCCGTCCTTCATCTCGGCGGCCTCCTTCCAGGAGACGACCAAGGTGCTGACCGAAGCGTCCGTCGCCGGCAAGATCGACACGCTTCAGGGTCTCAAGGAAAACGTCATCGTCGGCCGTCTGATCCCGGCCGGTACCGGCGGCACGATGAACCAGATCCGCCGCATTGCGACCGCACGCGACGATCTCATCCTCGATGAACGCCGCAAGGCTTCGAACGCGGCGAGCGCAGATGCGATGCTTCTGGACATGTCGCAGTCGGGCGAAGCAGCCGAATAGTACGGTCATTCGCAGAACCAAAAAAAAAACGCCGGGCCAAGCGCCCGGCGTTTTCATTTGTAGGGCAGGAAGGCCGGAAAGGTCAGTCGCCCGGTTTCCAATCCTTGAGCACGGAAAAGGGATCGTAGTCATCGTCGTCGATGGCGGAAGGCCGGCGCGTGTCCGTCTCTTCCTCGAGGCCTTCGTCGAATGTAACGATCGCGACCTCGCCCTCGAGTGCGCCTTGGAAGGCGGAGGCATGTGGCTCCTCGTCCGGCGGTTCCACGATACTGCCGATCTGGTCGAATTCCGCTTCCTCGTAGCCACGCTCGGCGAGCGCATTGAGCGCGGTGCGCACTGCCGAATCATCGTCAGGTGCGACGAGCAGAATATGGATCGGAATCTCGGTGCCGTCTTTTACCGGCCAGACGCGACCAATAATGATGAAGACGCCGCGTTCGACATCCGATTCGATATCCGTCATGAATTGGCTCCCGTTTCGCCGGTCGGTATGACTGCAATTGAACATGATTCCCGGTCGGATGCGACGGGAGAGGGGGCTTCACTCCCTATTTCGCGGAAAATTGCGAAAAGGTGTATGCTGACGCAACAAGATTTCGTCCGGTTCGGATGGTTCTCGGCGCATGACCCGCATGCGCAAAAAGTGCCCGATTTGTCTTGACGGGCCAGAGGCTTGAGTATAGAAGCCGGCCATCAAGCCGATGTGAGATTGAATTTTCGGTGGCGCCGAGCCCTGAAGCTTGTCTCAAACAAGGCTGACCAGCGTAGCTGAAACATTGCAAAATTCATGAAACGGCTTGCCGTTTCCTCTGGTTTTTTGGGGCAGGGCCTGCAGCGGCCGCATGCCCCGCTGTTGCATGTCGATGCGAAACAGATTTTGCGCGCACGCGCCCGTATGAACGAAGGATGGCTTGATGCCTACAGTTAACCAGTTGGTCCGTAAGCCTCGTCAGGCTCCGGTCAAACGCAACAAGGTGCCGGCCCTGCAGGCCAACCCGCAGAAACGCGGCGTTTGCACTCGTGTTTATACCACGACGCCGAAGAAGCCGAACTCGGCTCTCCGTAAGGTTGCCAAGGTTCGCCTCACAAACGGCTTCGAGGTAATCGGCTATATCCCGGGTGAAGGTCACAACCTTCAGGAGCACTCCGTGGTCATGATCCGCGGCGGCCGCGTGAAGGACCTTCCCGGTGTTCGCTACCACATCCTGCGCGGCGTGCTCGACACGCAGGGCGTCAAGAACCGCAAGCAGCGCCGTTCGAAATATGGCGCCAAGCGTCCGAAGTAATGAATTTTCGGCGCGCCGGGTTGGCCGCCGCCAGAAGTGAGAAGCAGATATGTCGCGTCGCCACAGAGCAGAAAAACGTGAGATCAACCCGGATCCGAAATTCGGGGATATGGTGATCACGAAGTTCATGAACGCCATCATGTTCGACGGAAAGAAGTCGGTCGCCGAGAGCATCGTCTACGGCGCGTTCGACGTCATCCAGGACAAGACCAAGCAGGAGCCGGTGGAGCTGTTCCATCAGGCTCTCGAAAACGTTGCCCCGCACGTCGAAGTGCGCTCGCGGCGCGTTGGTGGCGCCACCTACCAGGTGCCGGTCGATGTCCGTCCGGAGCGTCGTCAGGCTCTGGCCATTCGCTGGATGATCTCCGCTGCGCGCAAGCGCAACGAGACGACCATGATCGATCGCCTGTCGGGTGAGCTGATGGATGCTGCGAACAACCGGGGTTCCGCCGTCAAGAAGCGTGAAGACACGCACAAGATGGCTGACGCCAACCGCGCATTCTCGCACTACCGCTGGTAACAGAACGAACCTTTCTAGAGAGGCCTCCTCCCATGGCTCGCGACTACAAGCTGGAAGACTACCGCAACTTCGGCATCATGGCCCACATTGATGCCGGCAAGACGACGACGACCGAGCGTATCCTTTTCTACACCGGCAAGAGCCACAAGATCGGCGAAGTGCATGATGGCGCTGCGACGATGGACTGGATGGAGCAGGAGCAGGAGCGCGGCATCACGATCACCTCGGCTGCCACGACCACGTTCTGGGAAGGCCGCGACGGCAAGAAGCGCCGCTTCAACATCATCGACACGCCCGGTCACGTCGACTTCACCATTGAGGTTGAGCGTTCGCTGCGCGTGCTTGACGGCGCGATCGCGCTGCTTGACGCCAATGCGGGTGTCGAGCCGCAGACCGAGACTGTCTGGCGCCAGGCCAACAAGTATCACGTCCCGCGCATGATCTTCGTCAACAAGATGGATAAGATCGGCGCCGACTTCTTCCGTTGTGTGGAGATGATCGAAAGCCGCCTCGGCGCGAAGCCGCTGGTCATGCAGCTGCCGATTGGCGCTGAGAACGATTTCGCCGGCTGCGTCGACCTCATCGAGATGAAGGCCCTGGTCTGGAAGTCCGAGAACCTCGGCGCCGAATGGGACATCCTCGATATCCCTGCCGATCTTCAGGCGCAGGCCGAAGAGTGGCGCGAGAAGCTGATCGAAGCTGCTGTCGAACTCGACGAAGCCGCGATGGAAGCCTATCTCGAAGGCGAAATGCCGGACAACGAAACGCTGCGTAAGCTGGTTCGCAAGGGCACCTGCGACGTCGAGTTCTTCCCGGTCTATTGTGGCTCCGCCTTCAAGAACAAGGGCGTGCAGCCGCTGCTGGACGGTGTCGTGGACTTCCTGCCGGCTCCGGTGGACGTTCCGGCCATCCGCGGTATCGATCCGAAGACCGAAGAAGAGGTCAAGCGCCTGTCGTCCGATGACGAGCCGCTTTCGCTTCTCGCCTTCAAGATCATGAACGACCCGTTCGTCGGCTCGCTGACCTTCTGCCGCATCTATTCCGGCAAGCTGGAAACCGGCACCTCGCTGATGAACACGGTGAAGGAAAAGCGTGAGCGCATCGGCCGTATGCTGCAGATGCACTCCAACAGCCGTGAAGACATCAAGGAAGCCTTCGCCGGCGACATCGTCGCCATCGCGGGCCTCAAGGAAACGACGACGGGCGATACGCTTTGCGATCCGCTGAAGCCGGTCATCCTTGAGCGCATGGAATTCCCGGATCCGGTTATCTCCATTGCTGTCGAGCCGAAGTCGAAGGCCGACCAGGAAAAGATGGGCCTCGCCCTCAACCGCCTGGCCGCCGAAGACCCGTCCTTCCGCGTGCGTTCTGACGAAGAATCCGGTCAGACCATCATCTCGGGCATGGGCGAATTGCACCTCGACATTCTCGTCGATCGCATGAAGCGTGAGTTCAAGGTCGAAGCCAATATCGGTGCTCCGCAGGTTGCCTACCGTGAGACGATCACGCGGGCCGCGGATATCGACTACACGCACAAGAAGCAGTCCGGCGGTTCCGGTCAGTTCGCGCGCGTCAAGATCACGTTCGAGCCGAACCCCGAGGGCGAGGATTTCGTTTTCGAAAGCACCGTCGTCGGCGGCAACGTGCCGAAGGAATACATCCCGGGCGTCGAGAAGGGCATCCAGTCGGTCATGGACTCCGGTCCGCTCGCCGGCTTCCCGATGCTGGGCGTGAAAGCAACGCTCACCGATGGCGCCTACCACGACGTCGACTCCTCGGTTCTGGCATTCGAGATCGCGGCTCGCGCCGCTTTCCGCGAAGGTGCTCAGAAAGCTGGTGCGCAGCTGCTTGAGCCGGTGATGAAGGTGGAAGTGGTTACGCCGGAAGACTACATGGGCGACATCATCGGTGACCTGAACTCGCGTCGCGGTCAGATCGCCGGTACCGAAAGCCGCAACATCGATCAGGTGATCACGGCCATGGTGCCGCTCGCCAACATGTTCGGTTACGTGAACACGCTGCGCTCCATGAGCCAGGGTCGCGCCCAGTACACGATGATCTTCGATCACTATGAGGCGGTGCCGCAGGCGGTCGCTCAGGAGATCCAGAAGAAATACGCTTAAGGCGGGGATCGGCCGGCGTCCGCCAGGCGGGGCCGGCCAAGAACAACATCTTGTCCACGAGACAAAGAAGAACGGAGAATAAAGATGGCGAAGGGTAAGTTTGAGCGCACGAAGCCTCACGTGAACATCGGCACGATTGGTCACGTTGACCACGGCAAGACGTCTTTGACGGCAGCGATCACGAAGTATTTCGGTGACTTCAAGGCGTATGACCAGATCGACGCTGCGCCGGAAGAGAAGGCGCGCGGCATCACGATCTCGACGGCGCATGTCGAGTACGAGACGGATGCACGCCACTACGCCCACGTCGACTGCCCGGGCCACGCCGACTATGTGAAGAACATGATCACGGGCGCCGCGCAGATGGACGGCGCGATCCTGGTGTGCTCGGCCGCCGACGGCCCGATGCCGCAGACGCGCGAGCACATCCTGCTGGCCCGCCAGGTCGGTGTTCCGGCTGTCGTGGTGTTCCTCAACAAGGTCGACCAGGTCGATGACGAGGAGCTGCTCGAGCTCGTCGAGATGGAAGTGCGTGAGCTGCTTTCGTCCTACGAGTTCCCGGGCGACGACATTCCGGTGATCAAGGGTTCGGCGCTTGCCGCTCTTGAAGACAGCGACAAGAAGATCGGCGAAGACGCGATCCGCGAGCTGATGGCCGCCGTCGACGAATACATCCCGACGCCCGAGCGTCCGGTCGACCAGCCGTTCCTGATGCCGATCGAGGACGTGTTCTCGATCTCGGGCCGCGGCACGGTTGTGACGGGTCGCGTCGAGCGCGGCGTGATCAATGTCGGTGAGGAAGTCGAGATCGTCGGCATCCGCGACACGAAGAAGACGACGGTGACCGGCGTCGAGATGTTCCGCAAGCTTCTGGACCAGGGCCAGGCCGGCGACAACATCGGCGCGCTGATCCGCGGTATCGACCGTGAAGGCGTTGAGCGCGGCCAGGTGCTGTGCAAGCCGGGTTCGGTGACGCCGCACACGAAGTTCGTCGCGGAAGCCTACATCCTGACGAAGGAAGAGGGTGGCCGTCATACGCCGTTCTTCAACAAGTACCGTCCGCAGTTCTACTTCCGCACGACGGACGTGACGGGTGAGGTTACGCTTCCGGAAGGCACCGAGATGGTGATGCCGGGCGACAATGCCGAGATGAATGTCGAGCTGATCGTGCCGATCGCGATGGAAGACCGCCTGCGCTTCGCTATCCGCGAAGGCGGCCGCACCGTCGG
>NZ_JAINFJ010000005.1:0-153823 GCF_019966595.1 Oricola indica | reverse complement strand
AATGTCGAGCTGATCGTGCCGATCGCGATGGAAGACCGCCTGCGCTTCGCTATCCGCGAAGGCGGCCGCACCGTCGGTGCCGGCATCGTCGCGAAGATCATCGAATAGGCGAGCAAAAGTGTTTTGAGGGAGCGCGGCACGAGCTGCCGCGCTTTCCTTCTTGAATAAGGAACAGTCGTAATGAACGGCCAGAACATCCGCATCCGCCTGAAGGCGTTCGACCACCGGGTCCTCGATGCATCGACGCGTGAAATCGTGTCGACCGCTAAGCGGACCGGTGCGAGCGTACGCGGGCCGGTGCCGTTGCCGACACGGATCGAGAAATTCACCGTGAACCGGTCTCCGCACATCGATAAGAAAAGCCGCGAGCAGTTCGAAATGCGCACACACAAGCGCCTTTTGGATATCGTTGATCCGACACCGCAGACCGTGGACGCGCTGATGAAGCTCGATCTGGCGGCCGGCGTTGATGTCGAGATCAAGCTCTGAGCGGGCCGGATTGGGGAAGGATGAACCAATGCGTTCAGGAGTAATCGCACAGAAGCTGGGCATGACCCGCGTCTACAATGACGACGGCGAGCAGCTGCCGGTGACCGTTCTTCGTATGGAGAACTGCCAGGTGGTGGCCCAGCGTACAGAAGACAAGAACGGCTACACCGCGGTGCAGCTCGGTTCGGGCTTTGCGAAGGTGAAGAACACCTCCAAGGCAATGCGCGGGCATTTCGCCAAGGCGTCCGTCGAGCCGAAGCGCAAGTTGGCCGAGTTCCGCGTTTCGCCGGACAACATGATCGATGTCGGCGCCGAGCTGACGGTCGAGCATTTCGTTCCGGGCCAGAAGGTCGACGTGACCGGCACGACGCAGGGCAAGGGCTTCCAGGGTGTCATGAAGCGCCACAACTTCGGTGGTGGCCGCGCGACGCACGGTAACTCGCTGTCGCACCGTTCACATGGTTCGACCGGCATGTGCCAGGATCCCGGCAAGGTGTTCAAGGGCAAGAAGATGGCCGGTCACATGGGCGCGACCCGGGTGACGACGCAGAACCTCGAGATCGTCTCGACCGATGCGGACCGTGGCCTGATCCTCGTTCGTGGCGCCGTCCCCGGCTCCAAGGGTGCATGGATCCTCGTCCGCGACGCCTTGAAATCGAGCCTGCCGGACAATGCACCGAAGCCGGCCGCATTGCGCGCGGGTGCAGAAGCTCCGGCTTCGCAGAGCGCTGAAGGGGCAGAATGATGGAACTCAAAGTGACGACACTTGCCGGCAAGTCCGCCGGTTCCGTATCGGTCTCCGACGAGGTTTTCGGCCTCGATCCGCGTGTCGACCTGATGCAGCGCGTTGTGCTTTGGCAGCTTGCCAAGAAGCAGCAGGGCACGCATCAGGCCAAGGGCCGTGCCGACATCTCCCGCACTGGTGCGAAGATGTTCCGCCAGAAGGGTACGGGCCGCGCCCGTCACTCCTCCGCGCGCGCTCCGCAGTTCCGCGGCGGCGGCAAGGCACACGGGCCGGTTGCTCGCAGCCACGAGACAGTGCTTCCGAAGAAGGTTCGCGCGCTCGGCCTGCGTCATGCGCTGTCGGCCAAGGCCAAGTCGTCCGACCTGATCATCATCGATGATCTGAAGGCGGGCGACGCGAAGACCAAGACGCTGCTCGGTCAGCTTTCCGGCCTCGGCTTGGAGAATGCACTGGTTATCGGCGGTGCCGAGCTGGACGGTAATTTCAAGAATGCGGCATCCAACATTCCGCAGATCGACGTGCTGCCGGTGCAGGGGATCAATGTCTACGACATCCTTCGCCGCAACAAGCTGGTTCTGTCGAAGGCTGCTGTCGAGGCTCTCGAGGAGCGGTTCAAATGACGGATATTCGCCACTATGACGTGATCGTCTCTCCGGTGATCACCGAGAAATCGACGCTCGTGTCGGAACACAACCAGGTCGTCTTCAATGTCGCCCGCGATGCTTCGAAGCCTGAGATCAAGGCTGCAGTCGAAGCGCTGTTCGGCGTCAAGGTGAAGTCAGTCAACACGCTGCTTCGCAAGGGCAAGGTGAAGCGGTTCCGCGGCATCACCGGCAAGCAGAGCGACGTTAAAAAGGCGGTCGTGACCCTCGTCGATGGTCAGTCCATCGACGTCGCGACCGGGCTCTAACCGGTCGGCCGAGAGGTAATTTGTTATGGCAATGAAAACATTCAAACCGACGTCTCCGGGCCAGCGCCAGCTGGTGACGGTCGACCGTTCCGGCCTGCACAAGGGCGGTCCGGTCAAGGCGTTGACCGAAGGCCTGACGAAGTCGGGCGGCCGCAACAATGCGGGCCGCATGACTTCGCGCAACAAGGGCGGCGGTCACAAGCGCACGTATCGCATCATCGACTTCAAGCGCCGCAAGACCGGCGTCGAAGCGACGGTGGAGCGCATCGAATACGATCCGAACCGGACCGCGTTCATCGCTCTCCTGAAATATGATGACGGCGAACTGTCCTACATTCTCGCACCGCAGCGCCTGCAGGCGGGCGACCGCGTGGTGTCGGGCGAGTATGTCGACGTGAAGCCGGGCAACGCGATGGAACTTGGCCGCATGCCGGTCGGCACCATCGTGCACAACGTGGAAATGAAGCCGGGCAAGGGCGGTCAGATCGCCCGTTCGGCTGGTTCCTACGCACAGCTCGTTGGTCGCGACCAGGGCATGGCCATTCTGCGCCTCAACTCTGGTGAACAGCGCCTGGTTTCGGGCCGCTGCTTCGCCACGGTCGGTGCGGTTTCCAACCCGGATCACGGCAACATCAATCTGGGCAAGGCGGGTCGTTCTCGCTGGCTCGGTCGTCGCCCGCATGTCCGCGGCGTTGTCATGAACCCGGTCGATCACCCGCATGGCGGTGGTGAAGGCCGTACGTCCGGCGGTCGTCATCCGGTGACGCCGTGGGGCAAGCCCACCAAGGGCAAGCGTACCCGTTCGAACAAGTCGACAGACAAGTTCATCATGCGCTCGCGTCACCAGCGCAAGAAGTAACCGAGAGAGGAAAAGCCTAATGGCTCGTTCAGTATGGAAAGGCCCGTTCGTCGACGGCTATCTTCTCAAGAAGGCTGACAAGGCCCGTGAGAGCGGTCGTCACGACGTTATCAAGATCTGGAGCCGCCGTTCCACGATCATGCCGCAGTTCGTCGGCCTGACCTTCGGCGTCTACAATGGTTCGAAACACATCCCGGTGGCGGTCAACGAAGACATGGTCGGCCACAAATTCGGTGAATTCGCTCCGTCCCGGACCTATTACGGTCACGGCGCGGACAAGAAGGCAAAGAGGAAGTAACCATGGGCAAGCCCAAGGCACCGCGCCGGCTGGCCGACAACGAAGCGCGTGCGGTTACCCGCACCATCCGTGTCAGCCCGCAGAAGCTCAACCTGGTTGCGGCCATGATCCGCGGCAAGAAGGTCGATTCGGCGCTCGCTGACCTGACCTTCTCGCGCAAGCGCATCGCCTCGACCGTCAAGAAGACGCTCGAATCCGCGATCGCCAATGCCGAGAACAATCACGACCTCGATGTCGACGCTCTGGTTGTCGCCGAGGCCTATGTCGGCAAGTCGATCGTGATGAAGCGCTTCATGGCGCGAGGCCGTGGCCGCGCAAGCCGCATTCAGAAACCGTTCTCTCACCTCACCATCGTCGTGCGTGAGCAAGAGGAAGCAGGGGAGGCCGCGTAATGGGTCAGAAAATCAATCCGGTCGGCCTTCGCCTCGGCATCAACCGTACCTGGGATTCGCGTTGGTACGCGAACACCGGCGAATATGGTGAGCTGCTGCACGAGGATCTGAAGATCCGCGAGTACCTGATGAAGGAACTCAAGCAGGCCGCCGTGTCGAAGATCGTGATCGAGCGTCCGCACAAGAAGTGCCGCGTAACGATCCACTCGGCGCGTCCGGGCATCATCATCGGCAAGAAGGGTGCGGACATCGAAAAGCTGCGCCGCAAACTGTCGGAGTTCACGTCTGCGGAAACGCACCTCAACATCGTTGAAGTGCGCAAGCCGGAAATCGACGCGAACCTCGTGGCCCAGTCGATCGCACAGCAGCTGGAGCGCCGCGTTGCGTTCCGCCGCGCCATGAAGCGCGCCGTTCAGTCGGCGATGCGTCTCGGCGCCGAAGGCATCCGCATCAACTGCGCGGGTCGTCTCGGCGGCGCGGAAATCGCTCGTACCGAATGGTACCGCGAGGGTCGCGTTCCGCTGCACACGCTGCGCGCCGATGTGGACTACGGAACCGCCGAAGCCGAGACGGCTTACGGCATCTGCGGGATCAAGGTCTGGATCTTCAAGGGCGAGATCCTCGAGCACGATCCCATGGCGTCGGAGCGTCGGGCAACCGAATCCGACAACCAGGGCTCTGGCCGCCGTCGCGAAAACGCGTAAGCGGACAGTTTGGAGTAGAATTCGATGTTGCAACCAAAACGGACAAAGTACCGCAAACAGTTCAAGGGCAAGATCCATGGCGATGCCAAGGGTGGAACCGCTCTGAACTTCGGTGAATATGGCCTGAAGTCGCTCGAACCGAACCGCGTCAACGCCCGCGAGATCGAGGCGGCCCGCCGCGCGATCACCCGTCACATGAAACGTGCCGGCCGCGTGTGGATCCGCATCTTCCCGGATGTGCCGGTTACGTCGAAGCCGACCGAGGTTCGCATGGGTAAGGGCAAGGGTTCCGTCGATTATTGGGCGGCCAAGGTCAAGCCGGGCCGCGTGATGTTCGAAATCGACGGCGTTCCGGAAGATATCGCGCGTGAGGCACTGCGTCTCGGCGCCGCGAAGCTTTCGGTCAAGACGCGCTTTATCCAGCGCATCGCCGAGTAGGAGTGGAGCCGATGAAAGCCTCTGATGTTAAGGCCATGAGCGCCGACCAACTCGCCGACGAGTTGGCCAAGCTCAAAAAGGAACAGTTCAACCTGCGCTTCCAGAAAGCGACCGGTCAGCTGGAGAAAACCTCGCGCGTACGCGAAGTGCGTCGCGACATTGCCCGTATCAAGACGATTGCCGCGGAAAACGCGGCCAAAGGGAAGTAAGATGCCAAAACGCGTTCTGCAGGGCACCGTTGTCAGCGACAAGAACGACAAGACCGTTGTGGTCAGGGTCGAGCGCCGCTTCACGCACCCGCTGTTCAAGAAGACCGTGCGCCGTTCCAAAAAGTACAAGGCGCACGACGAAAACAACCAGTTCAAGACCGGTGACACCGTTTTCATCCAGGAAAGCGCGCCGATCTCGAAGGACAAGTGCTGGGTGGTCGTCACCGACCAGCCTGCGTCCTGAACCTAAACCGCAATACATGCGGCTTCCCAGGAAGCCAGCTGGACACATTTTAAAAGGCAGCCAGTCATGATTCAGATGCAAACAAACCTCGATGTCGCCGACAATTCCGGCGCCCGTCGTGTTCAGTGCATCAAGGTGCTGGGCGGCTCGAAGCGCAAATATGCTTCCGTGGGCGACGTGATTGTCGTTTCGGTCAAGGAAGCCATTCCGCGCGGCCGCGTCAAAAAGGGCGACGTCATGAAAGCCGTCGTCGTCCGCACCGCGAGCGATATTCGCCGTGCCGACGGTAGCGTGATCCGCTTCGACAAGAATGCGGCCGTGATCGTCGACAACAAGAAAGATCCGGTCGGCACGCGTATCTTCGGCCCCGTTCCGCGCGAACTTCGCGCCAAGGCGCACATGAAGATCATCTCGCTGGCGCCGGAAGTTCTGTAAGGAGAGACACGATGCAGAAGATCCGCAAGGGCGACGAAGTCGTCGTGCTCACCGGCAAGGACAAGGGCCGCAAAGGTTCGGTCCTCCAGGTTATGCCGAAAGACAACCGTGCGGTTGTTTCCGGCGTCAATGTCGTCAAGCGCCACCAGCGCCAGACGGCCGGCAGCGAAGGCGGCATTATCTCGAAAGAGGCCCCGATCGACCTGTCGAACCTGGCCTTGCTCGACCCGAAAGACTCCAAGCCGACCCGCGTCGGCTTCCGCATGGAAGGCGAACGCAAGGTTCGCTTTTCCAAACGTTCCGGAGAAGTGATCGATGGCTGACGCTAAGTACCAACCACGGCTCAAGAAGCTCTACGGCGATACCGTTCGCAAGCAGATGCTCGAAGAGTTCGGCTACAAGAACGAGATGGAAATCCCGCGCGTGACGAAGATCGTCGTCAATATGGGCGTCGGCGAAGCGACTGCGGATTCCAAGAAGCCGACATCGGCCGCTGAGGATCTTTCCCTCATCACCGGCCAGAAGGCTGTCATCACGCGTGCCCGCAACTCGATTGCCGGCTTCAAGGTGCGTGAAGACATGCCGATCGGCACGAAAGTGACACTGCGCGGAGAGCGCATGTACGAGTTCATGGATCGCCTGGTCAACATCGCGCTGCCGCGCGTTCGCGACTTCCGCGGCCTGAACCCGAAGAGCTTCGACGGACGTGGCAACTTCGCCATGGGCCTGAAGGAGCACATCGTGTTCCCCGAGATCAATTACGACAAGGTCGATCAGATCTGGGGAATGGACGTCATCGTTTGTACGACGGCGAAAACGGACGACGAGGCCCGGGCTCTGCTCAAGGCTTTCAACTTCCCGTTCCGTCAGTAACGGCAAGCGTTAAAAGGATAAGTTCGCATGGCAAAAGTCAGCGCAGTCGAAAAGAACAACCGCCGCCGCAAGCTGGTGGATCAGTATGCCGCGAGGCGCTCGGCGCTGAAGGCGATCGTGATGGATCGCTCGAAGCCGATCGAAGAGCGTTTCCGCGCGACCATGAAACTCGCAGAATTGCCGCGCAATTCCGCCAAGGTGCGCGTGCGCAACCGTTGCGAGGTTTCCGGGCGTCCGCGCGGTTACTACCGCAAGCTCAAGATGTCTCGTATCGCATTGCGCGAACTCGGTTCGCTCGGTCGTGTACCGGGCGTCGTGAAATCCAGCTGGTAAGGGGAATTCAAGATGTCCATGTCAGATCCTCTTGGCGATATGCTGACCCGCATCCGTAACGGGATGCACCGTTCCAAGGACCGTATCTCGACGCCGGCTTCGAAGCTGCGCGGGAACGTGCTCGAAGTGCTGAAATCCGAAGGCTACATCCGCGATTATTCGCAGGTGGAGTATTCCTCGGGCAAGGCCGAGTACGAAATCGAGCTGAAGTACTTCGACGGTACGCCGGTCATCCGGAAAATCGAGCGCGTGTCCAAGCCGGGCCGCCGCGTCTATGTCGGGGTCAAGTCGATCCCGCACGTCGCGAACGGCCTTGGCATTTCGATCCTGTCGACGCCGCAGGGCGTGATGGCGGATCACGAAGCACGTGAAAAGAATGTTGGCGGGGAGCTGCTTTGCCGCATCTTCTGATGCGTCTTGCAAGCCAGAAACCCAGTAAACGGACAGGTTGAAAAATGTCGCGTATTGGAAAAAGGCCGGTAGCTATTCCGGACGGTGTCACGGCGAGCGTTGACGGTCAGACCGTGACGGCAAAGGGCCCGAAGGGCGAACTGAAGTTCGTCGTCAACGACGAAGTTCTGGTTTCGCTGGAAGAAGGCGCGGTCGCCGTTCAGCCGAAGGACCAGTCGAAGGTCGCACGCTCCAAGTGGGGCATGTCGCGCACCATGATCTCCAACATCATGGAAGGCGTGAAAAACGGCTTCGAGCGCAAGCTCGAGATCAACGGCGTTGGTTATCGTGCGGCCATGCAGGGCAAGAACATCCAGCTTTCGCTGGGTTTCAGCCACGAGGTCGTCTACCAGGTTCCGGAAGGCATCTCGGCCGCAACGCCGAAGCCGACTGAAATCGTGCTGACTGGCATCGACAAGCAGCAGCTTGGCCAGGTCGCCGCCGAGATCCGCGGATATCGGTCACCGGAGCCCTACAAGGGCAAGGGCGTCAAATATGCGGAAGAGACCATCATCCGCAAAGAAGGCAAGAAGAAGTAGGGATTGCGCGCCATGGCTAGCAGAAAAGAAACGATCTCGCGCCGCGCGCAGCGCGTACGCCGCCAGATCAAGAAGGTCGCCAACGGTCGTCCGCGCCTGTCGGTTCACCGTTCGTCGAAGAACATCTATGCACAGGTTATCGATGATGCCGCCGGCCGTACGCTGGCTGCCGCTTCGACGCTCGAAGGCGACCTCAAGGGCTCGCTGAAGACCGGTGCCGACGCAGCTGCTGCGGCGGCTGTCGGCAAGCTGATCGCCGAGCGCGCCGTCGAGGCTGGCGTCAAGGACGTCGTCTTCGATCGCGGTGCATACATCTATCACGGCCGCGTCAAGGCGCTCGCCGATGCCGCCCGCGAGGGCGGGCTGAACTTCTAAATTTCAACCCCGTGCTTCCGGAAAAGAAAAAGGACTAGGATATGGCACAAAACGATCGTGGAGGTCGCGGACGCGACCGTGGTCCACGCGATGAGGTTGAGAGCGAGTTCGTAGACAAGCTCGTTCACATCAACCGCGTTGCAAAAGTCGTGAAGGGTGGCCGCCGTTTCGGTTTCGCCGCACTCGTCGTCGTTGGCGACCAGAAGGGCCGCGTTGGTTTCGGTCATGGCAAGGCGCGCGAAGTGCCGGAAGCCATCCGCAAGGCGACCGAATCCGCCAAGCGCGACATGATTTTCGTGCCGCTACGTTCCGGCCGTACGTTGCATCATGACGTCGAAGGCCGTCATGGCGCCGGCAAGGTTCTGCTGCGCGCGGCAACGCCCGGTACCGGGATCATCGCGGGTGGCCCGATGCGCGCCGTCTTCGAGACGCTCGGCGTCCAGGACGTCGTCGCCAAGTCGCTCGGCACGTCGAACCCGTACAACATGGTTCGCGCCACGTTTGATGCCCTCAAGCGCCAGATGCATCCGAAGGACATCGCGGCACAGCGCGGCCTCAAATATTCCACGCTTCAGTCTCGCCGCCGCGAGCTGATCGGCGCCGAAGAATAGATCGATCGTGCTCCTGGCTTTCGGCAACGAGGGCAGGGGTCATTGGAAGGAAACTGACTGATGGCTGACACCAAGAAGGGCACGATCACGGTCGAACAGATCGGCAGCCCGATCCGCCGGCCGGCCGACCAGCAGAAAACGCTGATCGGTCTCGGCCTTAACAAGATGCACCGTCGCCGTACGCTGGAAGATACTCCGGCCGTGCGCGGCATGATCCGCAAAGTCCAGCACCTCGTCCGCGTTGTGGACGAGGCCTGATAGCGGGGAGACGAACAATGGATTTGAACGAACTGCGCGACAATGAAGGCGCACGCACCTCCCGCAAGCGGGTGGGACGCGGTATCGGTTCCGGCAAGGGAAAGACCGGTGGACGCGGCGTGAAGGGTCAGAAGTCCCGTTCCGGCGTAGCCATCAAGGGCTACGAAGGCGGTCAGATGCCGATCTACCGGCGTCTTCCGAAACGCGGCTTCAACAACATCTTCGCCAAGGACCTCAACATCGTTTCGGTTGGCCGCATTCAGGCCGCGATCGATGCTGGCAAGCTTGACGCCAAGAAGACCGTCGATGCCGCGGCCCTGGCCGAAGCCGGCGTGATCCGTCGCGTCAAGGACGGCGTGCGCGTGCTGGCCGATGGCGAGCTGAAGGCCAAGGTGACCTTCGAGGTCGCCGGCGCTTCGAAGTCTGCGGTCGAGAAGATCGAAAAGGCCGGTGGCTCCGTCACGGTCCTGGCAGCCGCGAAACAGGCAGCCGAGTGATACCGGAGGGCGGCGGAGATATCCGCCGCCCTTTCTTCACATGTTTCTTTACTTGCGTCTCCCCGGCATGGCGCTTATCTCCGCACTGACGTGCGTTGGCCCGGCCGGCCGCATTTCCGGCGATTGACCGGCCCACGCCGAACCGGAGAATTCTTCAATGGCATCTGCAGCAGAACAGCTGGCATCCAACCTGAACTTCGGCGCCTTCGCCAAGGCCGAAGAGCTGAAAAAGCGTATCTGGTTTACGCTCGGCGCACTCCTCGTCTACAGGCTGGGTACTTACATCCCGCTCCCCGGACTCGACATGAATGCCTTTGCGCAGGCGTTCGACAACCAGTCGGGCGGTATTCTGGGGATGTTCAACATGTTCTCCGGCGGCGCCGTCCAGCGCATGGCGATCTTCGCGCTCGGCATCATGCCCTATATCTCGGCCTCGATTGCCATCCAGCTCATGACGTCGGTCATTCCGTCGCTGGAGCAGTTGAAGAAAGAGGGCGAACAGGGCCGCAAGGTCATCAACCAGTACACGCGCTACGCAACGGTTCTGCTCGCGACGCTGCAGGCCTACGGCATCGCCGTCGGTCTCGAAAGCGGCAGCGGCATCGTCGCGGATCCGGGCTGGTTCTTCCGTATTTCCACGGTGATCACGCTTGTCGGCGGCACCATGTTCCTGATGTGGCTCGGTGAGCAGATCACCGCCCGCGGTATCGGTAACGGCATCTCGCTGATTATCTTCTCCGGCATCGTCGCCGGTCTTCCGAGCGCCATTGCCGGTACGCTGGAACTCGGCCGCACGGGCGCGCTTGCGACCGGTGTGATCCTTGCGATCATCGTTGTGGCGATCGTGGTTATCGGCGCGATCGTGTTCGTGGAACGCGCGCAGCGCCGCCTTCTGATCCAGTATCCAAAGCGGCAGGTCGGCAACCGGATGTTCCAGGGCGACACGTCGCACCTGCCATTGAAGCTGAATACCGCGGGCGTCATTCCGCCGATCTTCGCATCGTCGCTTCTGTTGCTGCCTGCGACGTTGGCCGGTTTCTCGGATTCCTCGACATTGCCTGAATGGGCGACCGCGATCCTGGCCGCGCTCGGGCACGGACAGCCGCTCTACATGCTGTTCTACGCCTCGATGATCGTGTTCTTCGCGTTCTTCTACACGGCGATCGTCTTCAATCCGGAGGATACCGCCGACAATCTGAAGAAGCATTCGGGCTTCATTCCGGGGATTCGTCCGGGTGCGCGCACGGCGGAATATATCGACTACGTGCTGACGCGCATCACGGTGGTCGGCGCGATCTATCTCGTGCTGGTCTGCATGTTACCCGAATTTCTAATAGCGTCGACGGGAGTGCCGTTCTATCTCGGCGGTACGTCGCTGCTGATTGTCGTGAGCGTTACCCTTGATACCGTTGCACAGGTGCAGGGGCATTTGATCGCCCATCAGTATGAAGGCCTGATCAAGAAGTCGAAACTGCGCGGGGGAAAACGCGGACGATGAAACTTATACTTCTGGGACCGCCCGGCGCGGGCAAGGGAACGCAGGCGCAGCGCCTGGTCGAGAAATACTCCATTCCGCAGCTTTCCACCGGCGACATGCTGCGTGCTGCGGTAAAGGCGGAGACCGAGGTCGGTCTTCGCGCCAAGGCAGTCATGGAAGCGGGGGAACTGGTTTCGGACGAGATCGTGAATGCGATCGTTTCCGACCGGATCGACGAGGCTGATTGCGCCAACGGTTTCATCCTTGACGGATATCCGCGCACGCTCGCCCAGGCCGATGCGGTCGAGGCGATGCTTGCCGCGAAAGGCACGCATCTCGATGCGGTCATCGAGCTCGTTGTCGACGACAAGGCGCTGGTCGGCCGGATCATGAAGCGGGCCGAGGAGGCGAAAGCCGCCGGTCAGCCGGTCCGCAAGGATGACACGCCGGAGGTGTTCGACGAGCGGCTTCGCGAATACTACAAGAAGACGGCTCCGCTCACAGGCTACTACCATGCCAAGGGCATGCTGAAGAACGTCGATGGCATGGACACGATCGAGGGCGTAACCGCTCAGATCGAAAAGGTTCTGGCTTCGCTCTGATGCGCCTTTAACAGATTGTAAAAACGGGGTTGACGGAATCGCCAGCCCGTGCAATAGCGTCGCATCCTCCCTGCAAGATAGGACATTGAGTGCCTTCGTGGCGCGATGCCGTTTGGTTGGGAAACCCGCAAGGGCCGGCCTCCACCGGACGCGGGGCAACAATAAACGCCGGTTCACCCGGCATACATGGAGAACAAAATGGCACGTATAGCCGGTGTTAACATACCGACCGGAAAGCGCGTTGTGATCGCGCTTCAGTATATTCACGGTATCGGTGCGACTTTCGCTCAGGAAATCGTCGAGAAGAACAACATCCCCGCAGAGCGCCGGGTGCATGAACTGACCGACGCCGAAGTCATGGGCATTCGTGAAACCATCGACCGCGACTATCAGGTCGAAGGCGATCTTCGTCGCGAAGTTTCGATGAACATCAAGCGTCTGATGGACCTTGGCTGCTATCGCGGCCTGCGCCATCGCCGCAACCTGCCGGTGCATGGTCAGCGCACGCACACCAATGCCCGTACCCGCAAGGGTCCGGCAAAGGCGATCGCCGGCAAGAAGAAGTAATTGGGCGAATAGCGAGGCCGCGGTTGGCGAACAGGACTTTCTGCTCGCCGGTTCGCTGCTCACTGTTTGCTCCCCAGGTGTAGCCGCTGGAACTACGGCGGTGCAGAGATCGAAAGGACTACCATGGCAAAGGATGCCGGACGCGTTCGCCGCCGCGAGCGTAAAAACATTTCGTCGGGCGTGGCGCACGTCAACTCGACTTTCAACAACACGATGATCACCATCACCGACGCGCAGGGCAATACGATTGCCTGGTCTTCGGCCGGCATGCAGGGCTTCAAGGGCTCGCGCAAGTCGACGCCGTTCGCCGCGCAGGTTGCGGCCGAGGACTGCGCCAAGAAGGCTCAGGATCACGGTATGCGTTCGCTGGAAGTCGAAGTCTGCGGCCCGGGATCCGGCCGTGAATCGGCTCTGCGCGCCCTTCAGGCTGCCGGGTTCACCATCACGTCCATCCGCGACGTGACGCCGATCCCGCACAATGGCTGCCGTCCGCGCAAGAAGCGCCGGGTGTAAGTACAAGAAGGGCGACGCCGATCCTGCGTCGCCCGTTTTCAGGTCTGTTGCCACGAATGGATGGTGGCAAGGAAGCTGAGGGAAACTGCCGTGATACACAAGAACTGGCAAGAACTGATCAAGCCGAAGAAGGTCGAGTTCAAGAGCGGAGGCACCAACAAGGTCACGCTCATCGCCGAACCGCTGGAACGCGGGTTCGGTCTGACGCTCGGCAACGCGCTTCGCCGCGTGCTTCTTTCGTCGCTGCGCGGCGCGGCTGTGACCGCCGTGCAGATCGACGGCGTGCTGCATGAATTCTCCTCGATCGCCGGCGTGCGCGAGGACGTGACGGACATCGTCCTGAACATCAAGGAAATCGCCATCCGCATGGAAGGCGACGGTCCGAAGCGCATGGTCGTGCGCAAGCAGGGCCCGGGCGTCGTTACCGCCGGCGATATCCAGACGGTCGGCGATGTCGAGATCCTCAATCCGGATCACGTCATCTGCACCCTCGACGAGGGCGCGGAGATCCGCATGGAATTCACCGTCGACAACGGCAAGGGCTACGTGCCGGCCGAGCGCAACCGCGCCGAGGACGCGCCGATCGGCCTGATCCCGGTCGACAGCCTGTATTCGCCGATCCGCAAGGTCTCCTACAAGGTGGAAAACACCCGTGAAGGCCAGGTTCTCGATTACGACAAACTGTCGATGACGATCGAGACCAACGGCGCGGTGACGGCCGAGGACGCAGTCGCGTTTGCGGCACGCATCCTGCAGGATCAGCTCGGCGTCTTCGTCAATTTCGAAGAGCCGCAGAAGGAAGTCCAGGAAGAACAGGTCCAGGAACTGGCGTTCAACCCGGCTCTCCTCAAGAAAGTCGACGAACTCGAATTGTCGGTGCGTTCGGCGAATTGCCTGAAGAACGACAATATCGTCTATATCGGCGACCTGATCCAGAAGACGGAAGGCGAGATGCTTCGCACGCCGAATTTCGGCCGCAAGTCGCTGAACGAAATCAAGGAAGTGCTGGCGTCCATGGGTCTCCATCTCGGTATGGAAGTCCCGGCTTGGCCGCCGGAAAACATCGAAGACCTCGCGAAACGCTACGAGGATCATTACTGATCGCCGGCAACACCGGCCTAACACGCAAGGAGAAGGCTCATGCGCCACGGAAAATCGGGCCGCAAGCTGAACCGCACTGCTAGCCACCGCAAGGCGATGTTCGCCAACATGGCGGCTTCGCTTATCGAGCATGAGCAGATTGTGACGACGCTGCCCAAAGCCAAGGAAATTCGTCCGATCGTCGAGAAGCTGGTTACGCTCGGCAAGCGCGGCGATCTACATGCCCGCCGCCAGGCGATCGCCGCGATCCGCGACGAGACCCAGGTGCGCAAGCTGTTCGATGCGATCGCGACGCGTTACGCCGATCGTAATGGCGGCTATCTGCGGATCATGAAGGCGGGCTTCCGCCATGGCGACAATGCGCCGATGGCAGTCATCGAGTTCGTCGACCGCGATGTCGACGCAAAGGGAGCGGGCGACCGCGCCCGGGTCGAGGCAGAAGAGCAGGCTGCCGAAGAAGCAGCCTGACAATAGTCCCGAGGGACTGTCTGAAAATGGGGCCTTTTATGGCCCCTTTTTTTCGTTATGTTGGCGCGAATCTCAGGCGGTCAGGGAGCTTTTCATGTCATCGATGCGTATTTCGCGCGTGGTGCTCGCAGTGGCATTGGTTCTGGGAACAGCGTTCGCGCCGGTCCATGCCCAAAGCATCGAAGAGGGCGTCAACAACCTGCTTGAAGATCTCTTCGGGGGCGGTAATTCGCGCCAGAAGCCACCGCGTCCCGGAAATCCCGCCGATGCCGACGGACCGCGTCGCGTCCCTGCCAGTCAAGGCGAGATTCAGCTTTCCTTCGCGCCGCTGGTGAAGCGGACGGCGCCCGCCGTCGTCAACGTCTATGCAGCCCGCATCGTGCAGCAGCGCTCGTCGCCATTTCAGGGCGATCCCTTTTTCGAACATTTCTTCGGTCGGAATTTCGGTGGACCGGCCAAGCCGCGCATGGAGCAGTCGCTCGGATCCGGCGTCATCGTCGATCCGTCCGGCCTGATCGTCACGAATAACCACGTCATCGGCAATGCCGACGAGATCAAGGTTGCCCTGTCGGATGGCGAGGAATTCGAGAGCACGGTCGTTTTGCGCGACGAACGTTCCGACCTTGCGGTGTTGCGCATCGATGCTGGCCGGCAGCTGGATTATATCGAACTGGACGATTCCGACGCGGTCGAGACGGGTGACCTCGTGCTCGCGATCGGCAATCCGTTCGGTGTCGGGCAGACCGTCACCTCGGGCATTGTATCGGCACTTGCGCGGACCCGGATCGGCGTCTCGGATTTCGGATTTTTCATCCAGACCGATGCGTCCATCAATCCCGGAAATTCCGGCGGTGCGCTGATCGCCATGTCGGGCCGGCTGATCGGTATCAACTCTGCCATTTTCTCTCGGTCGGGCGGCTCCAACGGTATCGGTTTTGCGATCCCGTCCAACATGGTGCGTGCGGTGCTCGATCAGGTTCGCGGCGGTGCGGACGCCTTCGAGCGGCCTTATCTCGGGGCCGAGTTCTCGGCGGTCACCGCCGAGATCGCCGAAAGCCTCGGCATGCGGCGGCCGGTGGGCGCGATCGTGCGCAGTATCGACCCGGGCAGTCCCGCGGACCGGGCCGGCCTGAGTGTCGGTGACGTGGTTCTGAGCGTCGACCGTCATACGATCGAACATCCTGACGCCATCTTCTATCGCCTCGCGACTGCCGGGCCCGGACGCACGGTGACATTCGCCCTGTTGTCTCGCGGGAAACGCCTCGCACTCGATATCCGGCTCGAGAAAGCACCGGAATCCGTTCCCGCAAACGAGACGACGATTACCGGTTCAAATCCGCTCGCCGGCGCAAGCGTTGCGAATATCTCACCGCGCATCCTGAACCGGATGAATATCCGTTTCCGGGGAGACGGCGTGATCGTCACGGACATCAGGCGTGGCTCGCCCGCGATGAAGTTCGGCTTCCGTCCCGGTGACATACTGGTGAAGATCAATGGCACGAACATCAGGGAGGTTGGTGATGTTGCCGCGACCGTTGAGGACGGCAAGCGGTCCTGGAGCTTCGAGGTCAATCGCGGCGGCCGCCTGATCCGCCAGTATTTCCGCGGTTAGCATGAGCGATCTTTTTGCAACGCCGGATACCGGTGCGGCGGTCTCGGCGCCGCGCCCGCTTGCCGACCGGCTGCGGCCGGAGCGGCTCGACGACGTCGTGGGACAGGATCATCTGACCGGGCCGGACGGTGCACTGACCAGGATGATCGCATCCGGCAGTCTGGGCAATGTCATCTTCTGGGGGCCGCCGGGCACCGGCAAGACGACCATCGCACGCTTGCTCGCGGGCGCGACCGGACTGCATTTCGAGCAGATATCCGCAATCTTCAGTGGCGTCGCCGACCTGAAGAAGGTCTTCGAGGCGGCGCGGCTGCGGTTGCGCAATGGCAAGCAGACATTGCTGTTCGTCGACGAGATTCATCGCTTCAACCGCGCGCAGCAGGACAGCTTCCTCCCGGTCATGGAGGACGGCACGATCCTTCTTGTCGGCGCTACGACCGAGAATCCGTCCTTTGAACTGAACGCCGCCTTGCTTTCGCGCGCGCGTGTCCTGACGATGAAACGGCTTGAAGAGGATCATCTGGAGCGCCTTTTGCAGCGCGCGGAGGCGCTGACGGGCACGGCATTGCCGGTTACTCCCGAGGCGCGCATCCTGCTCACTGGCATGGCCGACGGCGACGGCCGTGCCGTTCTGACGCTGGCCGAGGAAATTCTTCGTGCGGCAAAGCCCGACGAGACACTTGATGAGGATGGCGTGCGGCGCATTCTGCAGCGGCGCGCACCAATTTACGACAAGGGGCAGGACGGCCACTACAACCTGATCTCCGCGCTGCACAAATCGGTTCGCGGATCCGATCCGGATGCGGCGCTCTACTATCTCGCCCGCATGTTCGACGCTGGCGAGGACCCGCTTTTCATCGGCCGGCGGCTCGTTCGCATGGCGAGCGAGGATATCGGTCTCGCCGATCCGCAGGCCTTGTCGATCGCATTGTCCGCCAAGGAAGCCTATGACTATCTGGGATCGCCCGAGGGCGAACTCGCGCTGGCGCAAGCCTGCATCTACCTCGCAACCGCGCCGAAATCGAACGCGGCCTATGTCGCGTTCAAGGCGTCGATGCGGGCTGCGAAGGAGAACGGCTCGCTGTTGCCGCCGATGCATATCCTCAATGCGCCGACTAAGTTGATGTCGAAGGAGGGGTATGGCGACGGCTATCGCTATGACCATGACGAACCCGACGCTTTCTCCGGGCAGGACTACTTCCCGGAAGCACTGGGACGGCAGAATTTCTACGAACCGGTCGAGCGCGGATTTGAACGCGAGATCCGCAAACGACTGGACTACTGGGCGCAACTGCGGAACAAGAAAAACTCCTGAACGCCGGGTTTGATCGTTATCAAGGCGATGCCGGGCGGCGGGTGGCACTTGGTTCGCCGAATGGAGGAAAGCATGCGAATTCTGCTCGTTTATGCGACCGTTGAGGGTCAGACACGCAAGATTGCCGACCATGTGGCCGAGAGGCTTTCGGGCGGTGGAAACGACGTGACGCAGATCGACGCCACCGATGTACATAAAGCGCCCGACGCGAGCGCCTTCGACGTCGCGATCGTGGCCGCGCCGGTTCATATCGGTACGTTTCCGGCGCAGTTGCGCCGCTTCGTGGAAAAGAACAGTGCAACGCTGATGGCCCGCCCGGGCGCATTCGTTTCCGTATCTCTCACTGCGGCATCGGCGGATGAGAGCGAGATCGCCGAACTCGATCAGATCGTCGAGAAGTTCAGCCAGGAAACCGGCTGGTGGCCTGTATCGATCCACAACGCCGCTGGCGCGCTCAAATACACCGAGTACGACTTCTTCCGCCGCTGGATGCTGAAGCGCATAGCCCGGAAAGAGGGCGGGCCGACCGACACCAACCGCGATCACGAGTTCACCGACTGGGTGGCGCTGGACAAGTTCGTCGACGAATTCGTCGCACAGGCTCCGCACGTCGCCGGAAAGATCTGAAGCCGACGCGCCGGGGCTTTCGCGCCGGCGGGCCATGGAGTAGGACGACTCCATGTCTCATCTTCTACTCGTGGCCCTTGGCGGCGGTCTTGGCGCATCCGCCCGTTACCTGACCAATCTTGCCGCGCTCCGGATCGCCGGGCCGCATTTCCCCTGGGGCACGATGATCGTCAACATCGTCGGGTCCTTCGCCATGGGTGTTCTCGTGGCTTGGCTCGCGCGGCGGACCGGAACCAGTATGGAATTGCGCAGCTTCATCGCCACGGGTTTCCTCGGCGGCTTCACGACGTTTTCGGCGTTCTCGCTCGATTTCGCATTGATGTGGGAGAGGGGCAACCAGTGGCCGGGTGCGATCTATCTTGCCGCCAGCGTGGCGCTGTCGATCCTTGCCTTGTTCGCCGGGCTGACGCTCGTGCGCAGTGTAGTCTGACGGCGGAGAACCAAAGATGGCGAACGTCGAGCAGAAGACGGTGGAGGACGACGAGGCGGGAATGCGTCTCGATCGCTGGTTCAAGGTCCATTATCCGGACCTTGCTTTCGGTGCATTGCAGAAACTGCTGAGAACCGGCCAGGTCAGGGTCGACGGTGGCCGCGCCAAGTCGGAAACGCGGCTCGAAGCGGGGCAGACTGTGCGCATTCCTCCAATGGCGGCGGCGAGTGTGCTCGAAAAGGGGCCGATGACCGCCCGCACGATTCGCAACCAAAGCGACGAAGAGGCCCTGAAGCGGATGATCCTCTTCGAGGACAAGAAAGTTCTTGTTCTCAACAAACCGGCGGGTCTCGCGGTTCAGGGCGGTTCGGGCCTCAACAGGCATATCGACGGCATGCTCGAGGCGCTGCGCAACGCCAAAGGCGAGAAGCCGCGCCTCGTGCACCGTATCGACCGCGATACGTCGGGTATCCTTGTCGTGGCGCGGACACGCGGCGCGGCGCAGAAACTGACCGGTTCATTCCGGACACGCGACACCCAGAAGACCTACTGGGCGTTGGTCAAGGGCGTCCCGAAGAAGCGGGAAGGGCGCATCTCGACCTGGCTGCTCAAGGAGCAGACGCCCGACGGTGACAAGATGCGCGTGTGCAAACATGGCGAACCCGACGCGGACCACGCCGTTTCGGATTACCGCGTTGTGCAGGTCGCCGGCCACCAATTGTCATGGCTGGAGATGGAGCCGGTCACCGGGCGCACGCACCAGCTCCGCGTTCACGCCGCGCATATGGGCAATCCGATCCTCGGCGACCCGAAATATTTCGAGGATGATCCGAATTGGGAGTTTCCGGGCGGGATGCAGAAAAAGCTGCACCTGCATGCGCGGCGCATCGTGATTCCTCATCCCGACGGCGGCGTCATCAATGTGACCGCGTCCTTGCCGCCGCACATGGTGCAGAGCTGGAACCTGCTCGGGTTCAAGGAGTCCGACGCCGACACTGAGGAGTGAAGGCACGCCTGACTTCTGCTCCGTCGGCGGACCCGTAGCCTTTTAAAGCGCCTTGCTCAGGCCGGCGATGATCTCGCGGCGTTCTTCGTCGTTCTTGGCGTCTTGCAGGCGCCGTGTGAGGGTGACGAGGAACGCGGCGTAATCGTTATTCCAATCGGTCAGCAATTCCGCCTGCGGCACGCGCTGTGGCAGGCGTCCCTTGGATTTGGCGTCACCGGCCACGAGCTCGAACGATTCGTCCATCTGCGGCAGGACGATATGTTCCGGGTCGAACCCACGCGTTGCCAGCAGGCGCGCCATTTCCTCGCGGGCATCGTCATCGCCATGGTTGAGAAACAGGCGTCCAACCACGGGTCCGCGCTCCTCGACCCAGTCGAGCAATTCCGACTGGTCGGCATGGGCGGAATAGTTGCCGAGCTGGCGGATTTCCGCCTTCACCATGAACTCCTTGCCGTGAATGCGAACGACGGGCTCGCCGCTGGTGATGAAATATCCCAGCGTTCCGGGGGCCTGGTAACCGGCAAAGAGGATCGTGGCATTCGGGCGCCAGATATTGTTCTTGATGTGATGCTGGATGCGCCCCGCATCGGCCATCCCGCTGGCCGAGATGATGATCGCGCCGCCGGTGATTCGGTTGATCGCCTTGCTCTCCTCGACATCCTGAACGAGGCGGAAGCGCGGATCGCGAAAGAGCGCGGCTTCGTCGAGCTCGACGTCGTCGAGCGTGCCCGCGTGCTTGATGAAGACTTCCGTCACGGCCTTGGCGAGCGGTGAGTCGAGAAAGACCGTCGTTTCCGGCAGTTCGCCATTCGCGAGCAGGACACCGATATCGTGCAGGAGTTCCTGGCTGCGTTCGACCGCGAAGGCCGGGATCACCACATTGCCGCCGGCCGACAATCCGCGCACGAGTTCCTTTCGGAGCATTTCGCGGCGGACTTCCAGCGTGTAGTCGTCTCGCTCGCGGTCGCCATATGTGCTCTCGCAGATGACGTAGTCGAAGCCACGCTCTGCTTCAGGCTCGGGATGGAAGACTTTCTCCTCGGGGCCGATGTCGCCCGAGAACAGCATGCGCATCGTGTTGCCGCCGTTATCGTCCTCGATCTTCAATTCGGCGGAGGCCGAGCCCAGGATGTGGCCGGCGTTCCAGAAACGGACATGGATGCCGGGCTTCGGCTCGAACCATGAGTCGTAATCTTTGGTGCGGAGCAGTTCCAGAGTCGCGCGCGCGTCTTCTTCGGAGTAGATCGGCTCAAGCGGTTCCTCGCCCTTGCGCTGGCGCCGGCGATTGTAGCGCTCGGTGTTGGACCGCTGGATCTTGGCCGAATCCAGCAGCATGAAGCTCAGCAGATCGGCGGTCGGGGGCGTGCAGTAGATGGGTCCGGAAAAGCCATGCTTGACCAGTTTGGGCAGGAGCCCCGAATGATCGATATGGGCATGGGTGAGAATCAGGAAGTCGGCGCCGGGGTCGAACGGGAATGGCTGATCGTTGAGCGCCCGTATCGTCTTGTTGCCCTGGAACATGCCGCAATCGACGAGAAAGCGGGCATTGGCGGCCTGCACCATCGAGCAGGAACCGGTTACGGTCCCCGCCGCGCCGTAGAAAGAAAGCGTTGCCATGAAATTGTCTCCCGGTTCCTCTGAGAACCGGTGTGGCAAATCCGGCCCTTGCGGGCAAGGGGCGCGAAGCCGATGCCTCGCACCCCGTCAAGTATGCTAGCTGACCGCAACCAGTTCCACGTCAAAAACCAGATCGCGTCCGGCAAGAGGATGGTTGGCGTCAAGCGTCACGGTGGCGTCGTCGGCCGCAACCACCGTCAGATTGATGACATTGCCGTCCTGGGCGGATGCCTGCAGGCGTGAACCGAGGTCGGTATCGACATTCGGGGGAAGGGATTCGCGTTCGACCACGTGGACGCCTTCCGGATGATGCGGGCCATAGGCCTCGTCGGAGGGGATGGTGACAGTCTTCGACTGGCCGACTTCCATGCCGCGCATGGCCTTGTCCAGACCGGGAATCACCTGTCCGGCGCCGAGCTCGAATTCGAGGGGTTCGCGTCCGTCGGAACTGTCGAAGACGGTGCCGTCCGTCAGTTTTCCTGTGTAGTGAATATGCACTTTGCTGCCGTGCTGGGCTTCGCTCATATGGCTTCTCGTTTTGGATAATGAAGGTTCTGGGCAAATCGTTCGCGCTGCCCAATGGTCGTCCGCATGCGTGTCGCGCGCGGGATTTGCAACAGCATACAAATGTGAGGTGAGGTGTAAACCCTGTCACCCCTTCCGATTTCCATGCCGGACCGGCGGTTCAACGGCATGAAAAAACCGGCGGCGCTTGCGCGCCGCCGGCTTGTAGCCCCGTCCCCTTCGCTCTGGAATCAGAGCGAGTAGTACATGTCGTATTCGACCGGGTGCGGCGTGTGCTCGTAACGGATGTTTTCCTCTTCCTTGAGCTCGAGATAGGCCTCGATCTGGTCGTCGTCGAAGACGCCGCCGGCTTTCAGGAAGTCGTTATCCTCACGGGCTGCCGCAATGGCTTCACGCAGTGATCCGCAAACGGTCGGGATGCCGGCAAGTTCTTCGGCCGGCAGGTCGTAGAGATCCTTGTCCATCGGGTCGCCCGGATGGATCTTGTTCTTGATGCCGTCGAGGCCGGCCATCAGCATTGCGGCGAAGGCAAGATAGGGGTTCGCCATCGGATCCGGGAAGCGGATTTCGACGCGCTTGCCCTTCGGCGAGCCGGAATGCGGAATACGGCAGGACGCCGAACGGTTACGCGCCGAATAGGCGAGCAGAACCGGTGCCTCGAAGCCCGGGACGAGACGCTTGTAGGAGTTCGTCGACGGGTTGGTGAAGGCATTCAGCGCCTTGGCGTGCTTGATGATACCGCCGATGTAGTAAAGGCAGGTATCGGACAGGCCGGCATAGCCGTCACCGGCCATCAGCGGCTTGCCGTCGCCCCAGATCGACTGGTGGACGTGCATGCCGGTGCCGTTGTCGCCATAAACCGGCTTCGGCATGAAGGTGACCGTCTTGCCATAGGCGTGGGCGACGTTGTGGCAGACATATTTGTAAAGCTGCACTTCATCGGCCTTGTAGGTCAGCGTGTTGAACAGCATCGACAGTTCGTGCTGAGCGGCCGCCACTTCGTGGTGGTGCTTTTCGATCTTCACGCCCATTTCGCCCATGACCGTCAGCATCTCGGAACGGATGTCCTGTGCGGAGTCGATCGGGTTGACCGGGAAGTAGCCGCCCTTGATGCGCGGACGGTGACCGAGGTTGCCGGTCTCGTAGTCGGCGTCGGTGTTGGTCGGCAGTTCGACGGAATCGACCTCGAAGCCGGTCTTGTACATGTCGGTCGAGAACTTCACGTCGTCGAACAGGAAGAATTCCGGCTCCGGGCCGAAATAGGCCGTGTCGCCGAATCCGCCGGACTTGATGTAGGCCTCGGCCTTCTTCGCGGTCATGCGCGGATCGCGGTTGTATGCCTCACCGGACATCGGCTCCAGGATGTCGCAGAAGATCGCCATCGTGGACTGCGCGTAGAACGGGTCCATGTGCGCGGTCTCGGTGTCGGGCATCAGCACCATGTCGGAGTCGTTGATGGCCTTCCAGCCGGCAATCGAGGAACCGTCGAACATGACGCCGTCGGCGAACATGTCTTCGTCGACGACCGAGGTTTCCATCGTGACGTGCTGCAACTTGCCGCGCGGGTCGGTGAAGCGCAGGTCGACGAACTTGACCTCGTTGTCCTTGATGTTCTTCAGAATGTCATTTGCACTCATTTGTCTTCCCTTTGGTTGAACTGCAAATTTTGGGGAAATGGTTTCTCGAGGAACCGTGTCGTCAGATCGCGTCCGCGCCGGTCTCGCCGGTACGGATACGGATGACTTCCTCGATATTGGAGACGAAGATCTTCCCGTCGCCGATGCGCCCGGTCTGGGCTGCATTCCTGATCGCTTCCATGGCCGCTTCGACGGTATCGTCCGCGACCACGACCTCGACCTTCACTTTCGGGAGAAAGTCCACGACATATTCGGCGCCCCGGTAGAGCTCGGTATGGCCCTTCTGGCGGCCGAACCCTTTTGCTTCCGTGACGGTAATGCCCTGGAGGCCCACCTCCTGCAAAGCTTCTTTCACTTCATCGAGTTTGAACGGTTTAATGATCGCTTCGATCTTTTTCATGTACAGGCAAGCCTCCACGGTAAAGTCTGGCGCTACACAAGCAGATGGCGTGCCAATTTTGAACTGCGTCGTTTTGCCATGGACAAGTTCGCCGAAGCCCAACAATCTCGGCTTTGCCATCTGCGGTGCGCGCCGTGTTTCGCGCCTAGCTACATATGGAATGCACAACCAATAGGCAAATTGCATAATTTGTAATCACATAAGAGGTTCGAAATGGAGTCCGCGACGGACGCCCGTCATGAGAATGCGATCCTGACTTGCGCGCGGATGGCGCGTGCAGATGCCTTCTCAATTCGCAATGCCTATGCATCGGGCATCACCCTGATGCGCAATGCCGGGGCGGCGGTTGCCGACTGCGTGCTTGCCGGTTTCGGAGATGCGCGCCGCGCGCTGGTTCTTTGCGGGCCCGGGAATAATGGCGGCGACGGCTATGTCGTCGCACAACGGCTCGCGCAAGCAGGTGTCGCAGTCAGATTATTCGCCTTGGGCGAGCCGCGCCCGGGTTCGGACGCGGAGATTGCCCGGTCGGAATGCGCCGTGCCGGTGCTGCCGCTCGACCGGTTCGATCCCGGTCGCGATGACGTGGTGATCGATGCGCTGTTCGGTGCCGGTCTTGCACGGGGAATTACCGGCGCTGCGCTAACCGCGCTGGACAGGATGCGCGAGAGCGGCTGCCGCGTCGTCGCTGTCGACCTGCCAAGCGGCGTCAATGGCGACAGCGGCCGCGATCTCGGCGGAGCGGTGCCGGCGGATGCGACGGTCACGTTCTTTCGCAAGAAGCCCGGGCACCTTCTTTATCCGGGTAGGGCCCTTTGCGGAACGCTGGTCGTTGCAGATATCGGCGTCCGGCCCGAGGTCTTTCGGGACGACCCGCCAAACATTTTCGAGAACGGGCTCGCGCTTTGGACCGATGCGCTTCCGCGTCCGAATGCAGCCTGGCACAAATATGCCCGAGGCCATGCGGCGGTGTTTTCGGGCGGACGGCACGCGACTGGGGCGGCACGATTGTCGGCCATGGCCGCACAGCGGGCCGGGGCGGGCGCGGTGACAATCCTCGGTCAGTCCGACGCACTCGACATCCACGCCGCGCATGTGACCTCGATCATGCTCCGCTCATGCGGACCGGACGACGCCTATGACCGGCTCAGGGAACTGAAGGGCTGTCGGGGCTGCGTTCTCGGTCCCGGCTTCGGCGACCTGTCGATGGCGCGGGAGATCGCGCTTTCGCTGCTGGCGGAAAAACAGGAGAGCGGCCTGCGGCTTGTGCTCGATGCCGATGGGATTACCGCCTTTGCGGGAGATCATGCGGCATTGTTCGATGCGGCGAAGGGAAGCGAGGCTCCCGCGTTGGTTTTGACGCCGCATGAGGGCGAATTCGCGCGGTTGTTTCCCGATCTAGCGGACGATCGAACACTGTCGAAACTCGACAAAGCGCTGGAAGCGGCGAGCCGGGCGAATGCGGTCGTGCTCTACAAGGGGCCGGATACGGTGATCGCCGCTCCGGATGGACGGGCCGCGATCAATTCCAATGGAACGGCGGCGCTTGCGACCGCAGGCTCCGGCGACGTTCTGGCGGGCGTCATTGGCGGACTGATCGCGCAGGGAATGGCTCCCTTCGAAGCGGCATGCGCGGCGGCATGGCTGCATGGCGAGGCGGGCAGGGCGGCCGGACCATTGGCAATCGCCGAAGATATCGTTTCGCAAATCGCACCGGCGCTCGAGCCGCTGCTCGTCGGATAGGGTTCAGCCGGCCTTTTCGACCCGGTTCAGGAAATCGATTGCCGCGTGCGGTGCGCGGATCTTTCCCTCGTGGATGAAGTAGAGGAACACGTCGCGCGGTTTTTGTTCCGGTCGCCGGTCCGGTGCGGCAAGCGGCAGATCGTTGGGGACGCCACCTTCAGCCCAGGTGATCGCCCGTTTCGCCCAGGCGTCCATGGTGTCCGGCGAATAGGCCGTCGGGATTGAATCGTCGCCCGTCTGCAGGCGCGCATAGACGAAATCGGCGGTGACGTCGGCGATGGCCGGATAGGTGAAATGGTCGGCATAGACGATGGCCGCGCCATACGCGGCGGCCAGTTCGACGAATGCGGGATCGATGAAGCTCTCGTGGCGCACTTCCAGAGCGTGGCGAAAGCGGACGCCGTTTTCCTCGTGCGGCAGGAGCGTCAGGAACGCTTCGAAGTCGTCGGCCTCGAACTTCTTTGTCGGTGCGAACTGCCACAGGATCGGACCGAGCTTGTCGCCGAGACCGGAAAGCTGTTGGGCGAAGAACTTGCTCAGCGAATCCGCGGCGCTGCCGAGCACCTTCTTGTTGGTGACGAAGCGGTTGCCCTTGATGGAAAAGACAAAACCGTCAGGCGCTTCGGCACCCCAGCCGGCGACCGTTTCGGGCTTCTGGCCGCGATAATAGGTGGCGTTGACCTCGATCGTGGTGACTTGACGTGTCGCGTATTCGAGCTGGCGTTTCTTCGGCAGGTCCTCCGGATAGAAGACGCCTTGCCATGGCTCGAAATTCCAGCCGCCCATGCCCGATCGAATAATACCGCGATTTGCCATGGCGCATGCTTGGCGCATGTCGCGGGCGGCGGCAACCCGAAAGCAGAAAACCGGCCGGGAAGACCGGCCGGCTCCTGACACATACTGCTATTTCCCGCTGCTACTTCTCGATGGCGATCTTGCGCGCGGCGGAGACGGACTCCGCCTTTTTCGGCATGACGACCTTCAGGACGCCCTTGTCGAATTTGGCGCTGATCTTGTCGGCATCGACGCGGTCCGGCACCGGCATGGTACGCTGGAACGAGCCATAGGATCGCTCGGTGACATGAACGTTATCCTTGTCCTCGTCGCGCCCGTGCTTTTTCTCTCCCTTCAGCGTCAGGACGCCATCGCGCACTGTCAGATCGACATCTTCCTCAGCGAGACCGGGAAGTTCCGCGGTCAGCGTGATGGAAACGTCATTCTCGGTGACGTCGATGGCGGGATTGACCAGGCCGGCGGGCATATCCGCCCAAGCCTTGGACGGCGTCGGCCAGCCGCGCCGGCCGCTGAAGAAGCTGGAGATCGCATCATCCATTTCCTTGCGGAAGTCGTCGAACATTCCGCCGGACCACATGGAAGGAACATTGCTCTTTTTGTTTTCAGCCATGAATACCTCCTTTGCGTGCCCCGTCCTCGCGGGGTGTCGGGAAGGTAGGAATTCGATTGTGAAAATTCCTTGACGGCTATCAATGGCACGGTAGCCGAGCCGCCCTCGGGAGGTAGCTATTCCGCCGCTTCGACCCTCTTCTGCGGCCGGCGTTCCAGCAGTTCGCGCAGGAACTGGCCGGTGTAGGAACGGGGTTCCCCGACCACGTCTTCCGGCGTGCCGGTTGCGACGATCTCGCCGCCGCCGTCACCGCCTTCGGGGCCGAGATCGATAATCCAGTCCGCCGTCTTGATGACTTCGAGATTGTGCTCGATCACGACGACCGTGTTGCCGGTCTCCACCAGTTCATGCAGCACATCCAGCAGCTTGGCGACGTCGTGGAAATGCAGGCCGGTGGTCGGCTCGTCGAGGATGTAGAGCGTGCGCCCGGTGGCGCGGCGCGACAACTCCTTGGCCAGCTTGACCCGCTGCGCCTCGCCGCCGGACAGCGTCGTCGCCTGCTGGCCGATCTTGATATAGCCGAGGCCGACGCGTTTCAGCGTTTCCAGCTTGTCGCGCACGGCCGGAACCGCGGCGAAGAAATCAACGCCTTCCTCCACCGTCATTTCCAGCACGTCGGCGATGGACTTGCCTTTGAAATGCACGTCAAGCGTCTCGCGATTGTAGCGGTGGCCGTCGCAGACGTCGCAGGTGACGTAGACATCGGGTAGGAAGTGCATCTCGATCTTGATGACGCCGTCACCCTGGCACGCCTCGCAGCGGCCGCCCTTGACGTTGAAGGAGAACCGCCCCGGCGCATAGCCGCGCGCCTTGGCTTCCGGCAGGCCGGCGAACCAGTCGCGGATCGGCGTGAAGGCGCCGGTATAGGTGGCGGGGTTGGAGCGCGGGGTGCGGCCGATCGGCGACTGGTCGATGTCGATCACCTTGTCGAGCAGTTCCAGGCCGTCGATACGGTCGTATTCCGCCGGGTTTTCGCGAGCGCCGTTGATGCGCCGCGCGGCCGCCTTGTAGAGCGTCTCGATCAGGAATGTGGATTTGCCGCCGCCTGATACGCCGGTGACGGCGGTAAACAGTCCGAGCGGAATTTCCGCCGAAACGTCCTTCAGGTTGTTGCCGCGCGCGCCGGATACCTTGATGGCCCGGTTCTTCCTGCGTTTGCGCCGTTCGGCCGGCACCGGGATCGCCTTGTCGCCCGAAAGATACTGGCCGGTAAGCGAAGCGGGGTTCGACATGATCTCGCCGGGCGTTCCCGAGGCGATGATCCGCCCGCCGTGAATGCCCGCCGCCGGGCCGATATCGACGACATGGTCGGCGGTCAGGATCGCGTCCTCGTCATGCTCCACGACGATGACCGTATTGCCGAGATCGCGCAGGTGGCGCAACGTGTCGAGCAGGCGGGCATTGTCGCGCTGGTGCAGGCCGATGGACGGCTCGTCCAGGACATAGAGCACGCCGGTCAATCCCGAGCCGATCTGCGAGGCGAGGCGGATGCGCTGGCTTTCGCCGCCGGAAAGCGTTCCGGAATTGCGCGACAGGGTCAGGTAATCGAGACCGACATCGTTGAGGAAGCGCAGGCGTTCGCGGATTTCCTTGAGGATCCGATAGGCGATCTCGCGATGTTTCTCGGAGAATGTCTCCTCGACCTCGTCGAACCATTTCACCGCGTTGCGGATCGAGAATTCGGTGACCTCGGAAATGTGCTTGCCGCCGATCTTCACGGCCAGCGCTTCCGGCTTGAGCCGGTAGCCGTTACAGGCAGCGCAGGGCGTTGCCGACATGTAGCGCTCGATCTCCTCGCGCACCCAGGACGAATCGGTTTCCTTCCAGCGGCGTTCGAGGTTGGGGATCACGCCCTCGAAGGTTTTCGAGGTCTTGTAGGACCGCAGCCCGTCATCATAGACGAAGTCGATCTTGCGGCTGCCGGTCCCTTGCAGCACGGCGTCACGCGCCTCGTCCGAGATCTCCGACCATTTCTGGGTGATCTTGAAGCCATAGGCCTTGCCCAGCGCATCGAGGGTCTGCCGGTAGTAGGGCGAGGAGGATTTCGCCCACGGCGCGATCGCATCGGTCATCCTGACCTCGCGTTCCGGCACGACGAGGCCGGCGTCGATCGTGCTCTGCGTGCCCAGCCCGTCGCAGGACGGGCAGGCGCCGAACGGGTTGTTGAACGAGAACAACCGGGGCTCGATCTCGGGAATGGTGAAGCCGGAAACCGGGCAGGCGAATTTTTCGGAAAAGACGGCGCGCTCATGCGTGTCGTTCTTCGACTTGTTGACCGCGTCGGCGCCGGTGTCTTCCGGCGGCAGCGGCCGGTCGGCGAATTCCGCGACGGCAAGGCCATCCGCGAGGCTGAGGCAGGTCTCGAGGCTGTCGGCAAGCCGCGCGGCGATGTCGTCGCGCACGACGACGCGGTCGACCACCACATCGATATCGTGCTTGTACTTCTTGTCGAGGGCAGGGACATCGGCGATTTCGTAGAATTCGCCATCGACCTTCACGCGCTGGAAGCCCTTCTTCATCAAGTCGGCGAATTCCTTGCGGTACTCGCCTTTTCGTCCGCGCACGATGGGCGCGAGGATATAGAGCCGCGTGCCGTCCTCATATGCCATGATGCGGTCGACCATCTGGCTGACGGTCTGGCTTTCGATCGGCAATCCCGTGGCCGGCGAGATCGGCACGCCCACGCGCGCGAACAGCAGGCGCATGTAGTCGTAGATTTCGGTGACCGTTCCGACAGTTGAGCGGGGATTGCGCGACGTCGTCTTCTGCTCGATGGAGATGGCCGGCGACAGGCCGTCGATCTGGTCGACGTCCGGCTTCTGCATCATCTCGAGGAACTGCCGCGCGTAGGCCGACAGGCTTTCGACATAGCGGCGCTGCCCCTCGGCATATATCGTGTCGAAGGCGAGCGAGGATTTGCCCGAGCCCGACATGCCGGTCATCACGATCAGCTTGTCGCGTGGCAGGTCGAGGTCGACATTCTTCAGATTATGTTCGCGGGCCCCGCGAATGGTGATGTGTTTCTGATCGGTCATGAAAGGTGCCTGTCGCGGAGGTCCGCCTGCTTCCATCATTTAAGCATGCGGCGTCTGATGTCGAGGGATCGGGGCAATCTCTGCCGACAATCCCCGACTCGCCGCATGCGCCTTGACAGAGGCATTGCGCAAACACTAGAACAATACAAGAACAAAAAGACCCTGTGGACAGTGTCAGCCGGTGTGGAGCCCGCTATCGCGCTTGAGTAGGGTAAAATCACGTATCGAACAATCAGACGGGAGTGTTGGCGTCATGGCTGGCAGTGTGAACAAGGTTATCCTCGTCGGGAATCTGGGCGCCGATCCCGAAATCCGGCGAATGAACTCGGGCGATCCGGTGGTCAATCTCTCGGTGGCGACATCGGAGACATGGCGGGACAAGGGCTCCGGCGACAGGCGTGAGCGCACCGAGTGGCATCGCGTCGTCATCTTCAACGAGAACCTCGCCAAGGTGGCCGAAAACTACCTGAAGAAGGGCGCGAAGGTTTATATCGAGGGCCAGTTGCAGACCCGCAAGTGGCAGGACCAGAACGGCCAGGACAAATACACGACCGAGATCGTGCTGCAGCGCTTCCGGGGTGACCTGCAGATGCTGGACAGTCGCGGTGAGGGCGAGGGCTCCTATAGCGGCGGCGGTCAGCAGCGGGTTGGCGGCGGTGGCGGCGGCTACGGCAATGATCGTGGTGGCCAGGCGCCGTCCGGCGGCGATGATTTCGTCCGCGACATGGACGACGAGATTCCGTTCTGAGGAATGAACCATGAATGCCCGGCGCGGGACGAGGTCTGACGCGACGGCGCTGTCGATCGCGCTCGTCACCATCGCGGCGATCCTGTTGTCCCTGACGCAGGTCTTCGCCGGCGAGGCGGATGTCGTCGCGGTCGACGCGACAGCCGAGAGCGGCGGAGCGTGGCGCTTCGACGTGACGGTGCGCCATGCCGACGAGGGCTGGGATCACTACGCCGACAAGTGGGTCGTCGAGGGGCCGGACGGTATGGTCTATGGGGAGCGGGTTCTTCTGCACCCGCACGAAACAGAACAGCCTTTCACGCGCTCACAGTCGGGCATCGCAATTCCCGGTGCCATATCTTCGGTGACAGTGAAGGCGCATGACAGCGTTCACGCATTCGGCGGTGAAGAGATGACTGTCGATCTCGACGCGTTGCGCTAACGCCGGCTGGTCAGGCCGCGATCAGCGCCTTGACGCCGTCGGCAACGAATTGCACCGCCAGCGCAGACAGGATGACGCCGAGAAGGCGCGTCAGCACTGTGCGGCCCGTGGCACCCAGCAAACCCTCGACACGCTCGGCCAGCAGAAAGATACCATAGGTCAGCAGCACGATCGCGAGCACGATGCCGATCAGCGCGGTGCGATCAATCGCGTTTGAAAAATCGCCGGACAGCAGGATGACCGCTGAGATCGCGCCGGGGCCCGCCATGAGCGGGATAGCCAGCGGAAAGACGGCGACACCGTGGATGTCATCCTGGGTAATCGCGCGTTCGGCGGCTTTTTCATGGCGTTCCTGGCGGCGCTCGAACACCATCTCGAAAGCGATCCAGAACAGCAGCAATCCACCGGCCACGCGAAATGCGGGCAACGTTATACCGAACAGTTTCAGGATCAACGTCCCGGCCAGCGCGAAGACCAGGAAGACCGCGAATGCGATCACGCTCGCGCGCAGCGCAACCTGCTTGCGTTCCGACCTATTCATGCCGGTGGTGACCGCCAGGAAAAGCGGTGCGAGGCCGGGCGGATCGATGGTCACGAAAAGCGTGACGATCGAATTGATGAGGAGGTCCATGCTCATGGTTTTGCGTAGCAGGATAGCGGCTTGGCGGGCAAGAGAGGCGCGCGATCATTCTCCGGTGGAGAAACTCACCCTATATATAGGGAAAGATGGCCGGATTGTTCGCTTTTTGCAGCCGTATCCGCTAATCTCAACACAATGATTCTGAACAGAAAAGCATAAATTCCTTGAGCGACGAAACACCAATCGGCGGGCCCGGCGGAAGCGACGGTATCGAGCCTGTCTCCATTCTGGAGGAAATGCAGCGTTCCTATCTCGATTACGCGATGAGCGTGATCGTGAGCCGGGCGCTGCCGGACGTGCGTGACGGCCTGAAGCCCGTCCATCGCCGCATCCTCTATGCAATGCATGAGGGCGGGTTCCACTGGAACCGCAAATACGTCAAGTCGTCCCGCATCGTCGGTGACGTCATGGGTAAATATCACCCGCATGGCGACGCGGCGATCTACGACGCCATGGTGCGCATGGCCCAGGACTGGTCGCTGCGCGTGCCGCTGGTCGATGGCCAGGGCAATTTCGGCTCGATCGACGGCGACCCGCCGGCGGCGATGCGCTACACGGAATCCCGGCTCGAGAAAGTTGCGCACGAGCTTCTGGAGGACATCGACAAGGAAACAGTCGATTTCCAGGAGAACTATGACGGTTCGGAAAATGAGCCGACGGTGCTGCCCGCGCGGTTCCCGAACCTTCTTGTCAACGGTTCGGGCGGCATCGCGGTCGGCATGGCGACCAATATCCCGCCGCACAACCTTTCGGAGGTTGTCGATGGCTGCATGGCGCTGATCGACAATCCCGCGATCACGCTGCCGGAGATGATGGAGTTCATCCCCGGACCGGATTTCCCGACAGGCGCGATCGTGCTTGGACGTTCGGGCATCAAGTCGGCCTATGAGACGGGCCGCGGTTCCATCGTCATGCGCGGCAAGGTCGATATCGAGCAGCGTGCCGGCGATCGCGAGTCCATCGTCATCACCGAGGTGCCCTACCAGGTCAACAAGGCGGGCATGATCGAGAAGATGGCCGAACTTGTGCGCGAGAAGCGCATAGAGGGCATCTCCGACATACGCGACGAATCCGACCGGCAGGGCTACCGCGTGGTGGTCGAGCTGAAGCGTGACGCCGTCGCTGATGTCGTTCTCAACCAGCTCTATCGCTACACGCCGCTGCAGACATCGTTTGGCGCCAACATGGTTGCGCTCAATGGCGGCAAGCCCGAGCAGATGACGCTGCTGGACATGCTGCGCGCGTTCGTCTCGTTCCGCGAGCACGTCATCAGCCGGCGTACGAAATACCTGCTGCGCAAGGCGCGTGAACGCGCGCATGTGCTGGTCGGTCTCGCCATTGCGGTCGCCAATATCGACGAGGTGATCCAACTGATCCGGAGCGCGCCGGACCCGGCGACGGCCCGCGAACAGTTGATGTCGCGGCGCTGGCCGGCGAAGGACGTGGCGCCTCTGATCGCGCTGATCGACGATCCGCGCCACGGCATCGATCCGGAAGACAACACCTACATGCTGTCGGAGGAACAGGCGCGCGCCATCCTCGATCTGCGCCTGCAGCGCCTGACCGCGCTGGGTCGTGACGAGATCGCCGACGAACTGAACAAGATCGGCGCTGAAATCCGCGATTATCTCGAAATTCTGTCTTCGCGCGCGCGCATCCAGCAGATCGTCAAGGACGAGCTGATCGCCGTGCGTGACGAGTTCGGAACGCCGCGGCGCACCGAACTTGCCGAGGGCGGTCCGGACATGGATGACGAGGACCTGATTGCCCGCGAGGACATGGTCGTCACGTTCAGCCACCAGGGCTACATCAAGCGCGTTCCGCTGCAGACCTACCGCGCCCAGAGGCGCGGCGGGAAGGGGCGTTCGGGCATGGCGACCAAGGAGGAGGATTTCGTCACTCGCCTCTTCGTCGCCAATACGCATACGCCGATCCTGTTCTTCTCGTCGCGAGGCATCGTCTACAAGGAGAAGGTCTGGCGGCTGCCGATCGGTACGCCACAGTCGCGCGGCAAGTTCCTGCGCAACATGCTGCCGTTGCAGGACGAAGAACGCATTACGACAATCATGCCGTTGCCGGAGGACGAGGATAGCTGGGGCGAACTCGACGTCATGTTCGCGACGACGAACGGCACGGTCCGGCGCAACAAGCTGTCCGACTTCGTACAGGTCAATCGCAACGGCAAGATCGCGATGAAGCTCGAGGATGACGGCTCGGAGATCCTGAATGTCGCGACCTGTTCGGAAAACGACGATGTGGTCCTGACGACCGCGATCGGTCAGTGCATCCGGTTCCCGGTGACCGACATACGCGTCTTTGCCGGCAGGAATTCCGTCGGCGTGCGCGGCATTTCTCTGGGCGATGGCGACAATCTGATTTCGATGTCGATCCTGCGGCACAGCGATGCGACGCCCGCCGAGCGGAATGCCTATCTGAAGCAGGCTTCGGCGCTGCGCAGGCATTCGGAAGATGAAGATGCCGAGGATGTGGCGCTCACCAATGAGGAAACCGAGGCCAGTGGCGACACCTTCGTCCTGACCGACGAGCAGTTCGAGCAGATGGCTGCGGTAGAGGAGTTCGTGCTCACCATCAGCGAATTCGGCTATGGCAAGCGCTCGTCCTCCTATGATTTCCGGGTCTCCGGGCGCGGCGGCAAAGGCATTCGGGCAACCGATACGTCGAAGACCGGGGAAATCGGTCCGCTGGTTGCGGCGTTCCCGGTCGATGACGGCGACCAGATCATGCTTGTCACCAATTCGGGCAAGGTGATCCGCGTTCCGGTCGAGGGTATTCGCTTCGCCTCGCGCGCCACCAAGGGTGTGACGATCTTCAAGACCGCGGAAGGCGAGCATGTCGTTTCGGTGGAGCGTATTCGCGAACCGGAGGAAAGCGCTGAAGAGGCGGAAGAGGGCCTGGATGTGCCCGATTCCGGCGATCAGACGCCTCCGGAAGACGAGGCGTGACACGGGTCTGAGGCTGTGGCTTAGTCGACCGGACAGCCACAGCCCGGGATACGCCTTATCGTGATCGACCTGAACGCCTTGCTGGCCTTTGCGATTGCCAGCTTTCTTATCGTCGTTGTCCCCGGACCGACGGTGACAGTCATCATCGCCAATTCATTGCGCGCCGGCTCGAAGGCGGGTTTGCTCAACGTGGCGGGTACGCAATTCGGCATTCTGTCGATGATCACGATCCTCGCGGTCGGCCTGAATACCGTGGTGGCGATTGTCGGCGAGGCGTTCATAGTACTGAAGGTCGTGGGCGCGCTCTACCTGATATGGCTCGGCGTCAAGCTTTGGCGGGCAGACGGATCGCTCGGGGAGGCGGATCCGAACCTGGCGAGGCGGTCGTCATGGGGATATTTCTGGCAGGGATTCGTCGTTATCTGGTCGAACCCGAAAGCGCTGTTCCTGTTCGGCGCCTTCATACCGCAATTCGTCTCGACTTCGGGAAATCCCGCCGCGCAAACGGTGCTTCTTGGCGCGACCTTTGTGGTCGTGGCGACTGTTTGCGACAGCGTTTATGCGTTCGCGGCGGGGAGAACGGGCGGATGGCTGAACCGGCGTAACATTCGACTGGTCGAACGCGTGTCCGGAACGTGTCTGATCGGCGGCGGCCTGTGGATGCTGGCTGCCCGGCGCGCCGCCTGATCGACAATTAGTGCGCGGCCTTTTTCGGCATCAGGGCCGGAACTGCGAAGGCTGCGGTAACGAGCATCATGGACATTGCGAAAAAAGCGATCATGTCGGTGTCTCCTTTGTTGAGACGGATTAAGCCTTATTTTTCACGCGGTGGATGTGCATTCGCGCACATCGTGGCAGTATGGTTCCGGGTTGGCACTGGAGGTCGCCATGTTTAAGTCCCGATATGCACTAAACGCCGCAATCACGATTTTGGTTGCAGTTGGGATGCATGCGCGGCCCGCGCAGGCGTCCGGAGACATCATCTGCGACGCGACGGACGGATCCGGTGCGTCCATTTCGATCGGTGTCGGACATCTCCCTGTTCTGCACGTGTTGAGCGCCTTTGCCACCGACGGGGTGGACACCTGGTCGACCAATGCGAGCGGCGACGAACGGCCATTCATTTTCGGGCAGGGATACGCGGACAACACGCGCGTCATCGTCGATTTCACCGATCCCAATGTCGAACGCATCGTCGTTTCGCTGCGGCTCTTCCAGGCCTCCGGCGACAAGACCTACGCCGAGGCGGGCGTGCTTTCCTTCGAGGGAGCGGCTGTTTTTCCGGTTCAGTGCATAAACGGGTGATCCGGTTTAAACCGCCGGGTCCCTTTCCCGCGCGTCGATTCTGGGCTAGAGGCTCTCGCCATGACAGAGCATGTCGCGATATATGGCGGGTCCTTCGACCCCATCACAAACGGCCACATCGATGTGTTGCGGGCCACATTGGCGGTATTCGACCGGGCGGTGATCGCTATCGGTACGCATCCCGGCAAAAAAGGGCTTTTCGACTTCGATGAGCGCGTGAGCTTGATCAAGCAAGTCATTGAAAGTGAAAATCTTTCACCAGAGCGGGTGACGATCGTCAGTTTCGATGGCTTGATCGTGAATGCCGCCCGGGACCATGGCGCGAAGGCGCTTGTTCGTGGGCTTCGAGACGGGACGGATCTCGATTACGAAATGCAGATGGCCGGCATGAACGAGATGATGGCGCCCGATCTTCAGACGGTGTTCTTTCCGGCGAGCCCCTCGGTTCGCACGATTACCGCCACATTGGTGCGCCAGATCGCGTCGATGGGCGGTGACACCAGCCCGTTCGTTCCCGCGGCCGTCGATACGGCGCTGCGCGCGAAATTCAACTGAACGCTACACTCTCGAGGAACTCACAAATGAACCTGACGAAACGCGTCTTCATGGCCGCCTGCGCGGCGACTTTCGGTATCGCGCTGGCCGGGCCAGCCGCTGTCGCACAGGAAACGACCGATCCGGAAAACACGATGATCATCAAGCTGGAAGATGGCGATGTGGTCGTGCGTCTGCGTCCGGACCTTGCGCCGAAGCATGTCGCGCAGATCAAGACGCTCGTGCGCAACGGCGAATACGACAATGTCGCTTTTCACCGCGTGATTCCGGGTTTCATGGCGCAGACCGGCGACGTCCAGTTCGGCGACATGGAGAACGGCTTTCAGCCGGGCCGTGCCGGCACCGGCGGTTCGAACCTCTCCGACATTCCGGCCGAATTCACAAGCGAACCCTTCGTGCGCGGCACGGTCGGCATGGCGCGGGCGCAAAACCCGAATTCCGCCAACTCGCAGTTCTTCATCATGTTCGATGAGGGAAGCTTCCTGAACGGCCAGTACACCGTGTTTGGTGAGGTGGTCAGCGGCATGGAATTCGTCGACAAGATCAAGAAAGGGACTCAGGCCAACAATGGCGCGGTCTCCGATCCTGACCGGATGATCAAGGTTGTCATCGCGGCGGACGCACAATAAGTCACGGCAAATCCAAAAAATCGAAGAAAGGCGCCACATGGCCTACAAGGACCCCGAAAACACGCTGCTCATGGAAACGACCGTCGGTCCCGTCGTCATCGAGTTGCGGCCCGATCTCGCGCCGAACCATGTCGCCCGGATCAAGGAACTGGCTCGTGCTGGTGACTATGACGGCGTGGTTTTCCATCGTGTCATCGACGGTTTCATGGCGCAGACCGGCGACGTGCGTTTCGGCAACAAGAACTCCGACAATTTCGATCCGTCGCGCGCGGGCATGGGCGGTTCATCGAAGCCGGATCTTGCCGCCGAGTTCAACGACGCCAACCATACGCGCGGCGTGTGCTCCATGGCGCGGGCGCAGAATCCGAACTCCGCCAATTCGCAGTTCTTCATCGTCTTCGAGGACGCATCCTTCCTCGATCGCCAGTACACCGTCTGGGGCCAGGTGGTCGAAGGCATGGACAATGTGGACAAGATCAAGCGCGGCGAACCCGTGCGCGATCCCGATTCGATCGTCTCCATGAAGATCGCTGCGGACCAGTAATCCGTTAAGGCCGGCAGGCGGAACCCATGCGTGTAGACGCCTTCGATTTCGACCTGCCGGACGACCGGATCGCCATCCGGCCGGCTTCGCCGCGTGACAGCGCGCGGCTGCTCGTCGTCAAGCCCGGCGAGGATCTGTCTGATACGACGGTGAACCGACTTCCCGGCCTTTTGCGGCCGGGAGACGTGCTCGTCTTCAACGATACCAAGGTCATTCCGGCTCAACTGGAAGGCGTCCGCATTCGCGCGGACGGCGCGACGGCGCATGTCGGCGCGACCCTGCATATGCGTGTCGGTCCGGATCGCTGGAAGGCGTTCATACGGGGCGCAAAGAAGCTCAAGCCCGGCGACCGGGTCGATTTCGGCGCCAATGGTCACGATCTCGCAGCCGAAGTCCTGTCGAAGGGCGACGAGGGCGAGGCCGAGTTGCGGTTCGACCGCGCCGGCGGGGCGTTGGACGCCGCTCTTGCGCTGGTCGGTCATGTTCCCTTGCCGCCCTATATCGCTTCCAAACGGGCGGAGGATGCGCAGGATCGGCGCGACTACCAGACGATCTATGCCCGCGAAAAAGGGGCCGTCGCCGCTCCGACTGCCGGATTGCATTTTACGGACGACCTATTTTCGGCACTCGATGAAGCCGGCATCCGTCGCGCCTTCGTGACGCTGCATGTCGGGGCGGGCACGTTTCTTCCGGTTAAAGCCGAGGATACGACCGCGCACAAGATGCATGCGGAGATCGGCCACGTGGATGCGCAAACGGCAGCGATGCTGAACGAAGCCCGTGCGAATGGCGGCCGTGTGGTTGCGGTCGGTACGACCTCGCTGCGGCTTCTGGAAAGCGCCGCATCGGAAAGCGGCCTAATCGAGCCGTGGGCTGGTGCGACCGACATCTTCATCACGCCTGGGTACAGGTTCCGGGCAATCGATGTACTGATGACCAACTTTCATCTGCCGCGTTCGACGCTTTTCATGCTGGTTTCGGCCTTTAGCGGCCTCGATACGATGCGGGCGGCGTATGCCCATGCGATCGAAACCGGTTATCGTTTCTATTCCTACGGGGATGCCTGCCTGCTGTTCCCCCAAGAGGCCGCCTGATGACGACTCCATTTACCTTCGAACTGCTGGCGACCGACGGCGCGGCGCGGACCGGGTTCGTCAAGACCGCGCGCGGTGATATCCGTACACCGGCCTTCATGCCTGTGGGCACGGTCGGCACGGTCAAGGCAATGTATCTCGATCAGGTGCGCGACGCCGGCGCCGATATCATTCTGGGTAACACCTACCATCTGATGTTGCGTCCCGGCGCCGAACGGGTGGCTCGGCTCGGCGGATTGCACGAATTCATCCGCTGGCCCTATCCGATCCTGACGGATTCCGGCGGATTCCAGGTCATGTCGCTTGCCGGTCTGAGAAAGATGAGCGAGCAGGGCGTCGTCTTCCAGTCGCATATCGATGGAAAGCGCCACGAAATGAGCCCGGAACGGTCCATCGAGATCCAGGGCCTGCTCGGATCCGATATCCAGATGCAACTCGATGAATGCGTGGCTCTGCCGGCGGAACCGGACGTCATCCGCAAGGCCATGGAGCTCTCGCTTCGTTGGGCCGAACGCTGCAAGACCGCATTCGGCGAGCAGCCCGAGAGGGCGATGTTCGGGATCGTTCAGGGCGGCGATGACGAGAAACTGCGCGAGGATTCCGCGAAGGCGCTCACCGGGCTCGACCTGAAGGGCTATGCGATCGGCGGTCTTGCGGTCGGCGAACCGCAGGAAGTCATGCTCGCCATGCTGGATGTCACCTGTCCGATCCTGCCGGCAGATCGGCCGCGATATCTGATGGGGGTTGGAACGCCTCAGGATATCCTTCGCTCGGTCGCGCATGGCGTCGACATGTTCGATTGCGTGATGCCCACGCGCTCCGGGCGCCATGGACTGGCCTTCACGCGCCGCGGACGTGTGAATCTCAGGAATGCACGTCATGCCGAAGATCATCGGCCGCTCGACGAGGAGTCGACCTGTCCGGCAGCGCGGGACTATTCACGCGCCTATCTGCATCATCTGATCCGCTCCGGCGAGGCGCTCGGCGCGATGCTGCTGTCATGGAACAACATCCATTACTACCAGCAATTGATGCAGGGCATCCGGGATGCGATCGCGTCGCGGAACTACGCCGCGTTCAGCGCGCAAACCGAAGCGGCGTGGGAACGCGGCGATATCGACCCGCTCTAGGTCATGCCGGCCGCGCCCCTGCGCATCGTGACGGCATCGACCTTCCACGATCCGTCGGGCTGCATTTCCATGAAATAGGCAGCGGTGTAGTCGGATCCATCGGGGCCATTGATCATGACCTCCCAGACGAGTCGCCCGTCGGCAAGGCGTTCGACGCGGCCGAAGGCGTAGTTGCCTGGCCGCAGCACCGGCAGATAACCAGTCTGAACCATCGCCATGAAACGGTCGAGCGTCGGAAAAATCTTCCGGATATCCGGAGACGCGTAGGAATATGCCTGTTCGAAATCGCCGGACAGGAACGCTTCCAGTTGTCGCGTCACCACATCCTGCGCCTGTTGTTCATCCGCCGATTGCGCCTTGGCCGGGAATGTACTGATTGCCAGCGCCGCCATAAGCGCCAGTGCGAACCCCGATCGCGATTGCATCGCCACCTCCATTTTCACCGTCCCCGCTGCCTGTTGCATCTAGGACAGACATGCGCGGTGGTAATGAAGCGCTTGAACGCCCCCGGTAAATGATGCAAATCACGCCAATGTCGAAAGCGATCAAAAAGCCGCGCAAGGCGCGCATCCTCGACCACGCGGTCCTGCCGGTGGAAAGCCTCGAAATGGCGCGCGCGCGGTTTTCCGCACTGGGGTTCACGGTCGCGCCGGACGGCTTGCATCCGTTCGGCACCGAAAACGCCTGCATCTACTTTGCAGACGGCACGTTTCTGGAGCCATTGGGTATCGCCCAACGCGAGGATTGTGAGGCGACAGCGCGCAAGGGCAATGTCTTCACCGCGCGCGATCAGGCGTTTCGCTTTCGCAACGGCGATAACGGCTTTTCCGCAATCGCTTTTCTGACCGATGACGCGAAGGCCGATCACAAGGCGTTCCGCAAGACCGGCTTTTCCGCCGGCAAGAAGCTTTCGTTTTCGCGCAAGTTCATCAATGCCCAGGGTGATAAGGACAAGGCGGAATTCCTGCTGGCGTTCGCGGCGGACCTGCGGTCTCCCGATTCCTTCTTCTTCACCTGCGAACGTGTCGCCCAACCCAAGGTCGATCGCAGTGCGCTCGAGGTTCACGAAAACGGCGTGTCCGGCATCGTCGAGATCGTGCTCAGCGAAGCGAATCCGACCGACTTCCAGTATCTCCTGCAAGAGGTGGTCAACAACCGGGACGACGAGGCGCACTCGTTCGGACTGGAAATCGCCGCGGAAAACGCGCTCGTCAATGTGATGACCCCGGAAGGCCTGTCCGCCTATTTCGGCGTCAAGCGCTCGGTGGCCGGTCGGGGTTTGCGGCTGGAGGGGATCATCCTCTCGGTTCGCTCGCTTGCAGCTGTGCGCCGGACGCTCGAACATCACGCGACAGCGTTTCGCGAGATGCACAATCGTGTCGTCGTCGACGCCTCTGCGGGGCAGGGCTGCTTCATCGCGTTTCAGGAACAGGCGTCGGCATGACCCCCAACAGCTCCGTTACGGCCGGCAACGTCGCGTTCGGCAATGATGCGCCGCTATCGCTGATCGCCGGTCCATGCCAGATGGAAAGCCGGGACCATGCTTTCGACATGGCGGGCGCGCTGAAGGAAATATGCGAAAAGGCGGGTATCGGTCTCGTTTACAAATCGTCTTTCGACAAGGCCAACCGCACGTCGCTCTCGGGCCGACGCGGATTGGGCATCGACAAGTCCCTGCCGGTCTTCGCAGACCTGAAAGCCGAGTTCGGTTTTCCGGTGCTGACCGACATTCATACCGAGGCGCAATGCGCCGACGTGGCCGAGGTGGTCGATATCCTGCAGATTCCGGCCTTCCTGTGCCGGCAGACGGACCTGCTGCTTGCGGCGGCCCGCACGGGACGCGTCATCAACGTGAAGAAGGGGCAGTTCCTCGCGCCTTGGGACATGACAAACGTGCTCGCCAAGGTGGTCGAGGGCGGCAATCCGAATGTGCTCTTGACGGAGCGCGGCGTTTCCTTCGGTTACAACACGCTCGTTTCCGACATGCGCTCACTGCCGATCATGGCCGGGACCGGTGCACCGGTGATTTTCGACGCAACGCATTCCGTTCAGCAGCCGGGCGGGCAGGGCGGCTCTTCCGGTGGTGAAAGGCGCTTCGTGGAAACGCTGGCGCGGGCGGCGGTCGCTGTGGGTGTCGCCGGCGTCTTTGTCGAGACGCATCAGGATCCGGACAATGCGCCGTCCGATGGTCCCAACATGGTGCCGCTTGCTGATATGCCGCGCCTGATCGAGACGCTGGTGGCGTTCGACAGGATCGCGAAATCCCGCTGATCAGTCTCCGGCGACGATTACCAGTTCCTCGGCACCGACCGTATTCTGCGGCGCATGGCCTGACGTCAGCAAGCCAAGCGTGATGAAGGCGAAAGTCAGTGCTCCTGCGATCCGTGTCATGGTGTCCTCCACGGGTTGCGCCCCCAAAGCAAATGCGACGCTGGACGCCGATTCGGGCCTGACAATGATTTTCGGGATGAATTTGTTCGCCGCTCCTGTTTTACTTTGTGAGTGGCTCGGCTAAGGCACAGCCGAGATTGTTACCAGGCAAAGGGACCTTTGGCATGAGCGCTATCGTGGATATTATCGGCCGGCAGATTTTCGACAGCCGGGGAAATCCCACCGTGGAGGTCGATGTCGTGCTGGAAGACGGCACGCTCGGACGCGCCGCCGTGCCTTCCGGCGCGTCGACCGGTGCGCATGAAGCGGTCGAACTGCGCGACGGCGGTGAACGCTACAAGGGCAAGGGCGTCACCAAGGCGGTCGGCGCGGTGAACGGTCCGATCTTCGACGCGATCGGTGGCATGGACGCGACGCAGCAGGCCAAGATCGACGCGACCATGATCGAGCTCGACGGCACGGCCAACAAGGGCAAGCTCGGCGCCAATGCGATCCTCGGTGTCTCGCTCGCCGTCGCAAAGGCGGCCGCGATCTATTCCGGCATGCCGCTGTATCGTTACGTTGGCGGCACCAATGCGCATATTCTTCCAGTTCCGATGATGAACATCATCAATGGCGGTGCGCATGCCGACAACCCGATCGACATCCAGGAATTCATGATCATGCCGGTCGGCGCGGAAAGCATTGCCGACGCGGTGCGGATGGGATCTGAAATCTTCCACACGCTGAAATCGGCACTCAACAAGGCCGGGCACAATACGAGCGTCGGCGACGAGGGCGGTTTTGCGCCGAACCTTCGCTCGACGACTGAAGCGCTCGACTTCATCATGTCGGCGGTCTCGGCGGCTGGCTACACACCCGGCGAGGATGTCCGTCTCGCGCTCGATTGCGCGGCGTCCGAATACTACAAGGACGGAAAGTACGAACTGGCGGGCGAGGGCAAGTCGCTGTCGTCAGAGGAAAATGCGGCCTATCTGGACAATCTCGTGTCGAATTACCCGATCATCTCGATCGAGGACGGCATGCATGAGGATGACTGGGACGGCTGGAAGGTGATGACGGAAATGATGGGCGACAAGTGCCAGCTCGTCGGCGACGACCTTTTCGTCACCAACACGATCCGGTTGCGCGACGGCATCAAGATGGGCGTCGCCAATTCCATTCTCGTCAAGGTCAACCAGATCGGCTCGCTCACCGAGACGCTGGATGCCGTCGAGACCGCGCACAAGGCCGGCTACACGGCAGTCATGTCGCACCGCTCCGGCGAAACCGAGGATGCGACCATCGCCGACCTGGCGGTGGCTACGAATTGCGGGCAGATCAAGACCGGCTCTCTCGCGCGCTCCGACAGGTTGGCGAAATACAATCAGTTGATCCGCATTGAGGAAGAACTCGGCGCGCAGGCGGTCTATGCCGGTACGTCTATCCTGAAGGCCTAGCCAGCTTCGCGCTGTCCAGCACGCTTCATACCGCCGCCGGCCAAAGCCGGCGGCGTTTTAGTTCCTGCTCGATGAAATCCGCCCGTTCGGTAACGGTGATCCTTGGAAGGATGACCGGGAGATAGCCATGGCGGGGATAGGCCTCAGCGAGGCGCTCATATTCCCCGGCGGCGGCTTCAAAGTCGTGCTGTCGTTCGCGATCGGAGAGGAACAGTTCCTCCCAGGGCGGGGCAAGAAAGACGATCGGTGCGTAGCGGCAGCGATCGATTGCCCGGTAGTAGCATGACGGGACCGGCGATTGGGTCGTTTCGAAAGCCGCAACGGCATCGATCATCGAACGGTCGAAGAATACCGGACCCGCATTGGGTTGCGCCAATGTGTGGAAGTGAATGGCGCGAATGACGCACTGTTCCAGAAATCCGGCCATGTCGTCCCATGGCACGGAGGTGCCGCCGATCAGTTGCTGTTCGCGCACGATCTGGCGGCCCGGTTCCGCGAATGTTGCGTAGCCGCGTTGCGCAAGTTCGGCCATCAGGGTGGATTTCCCGCCGCCGGAGCAGCCCGAAATGACGATCATCCGGTCTGTGTCGCGCCCGGATTTCGAGCCAGGGCGGTAGTCGTCTTCGATCATATGAACGCTCTCCGTTTAGCGCCGCTTAACCAAAAGCGCGTAGTGTCAAAGGTCCGATCCAGGGCTTTTGTATTATGTGGACCCGTCATCGTCGCCGTTCTCCTCTCCGTCATCTCGTGTTGCCGATCTTCGCGACCGGGGTCTTGGCCTATTTCGGCCACCACGCAATCAACGGCTCATTGGGGCTGACGTCCGGGCAGCAGTATGAAGAGCGCATCGCTAAGCTCGAGGCCGAGTTGCAGAGCCTCGAGACACGTCGTGCGGCGCTCGACAAGAAGACGGCGATGCTGCGCGACGGTTCGCTGGAGAGGGACATGATCGACGAGCAAGCGCGGCGGCTTTTGGGTCTCACACGGTCGAATGAAATTGTAATTCTGCAATAGCGCCCAATTAACCGAATTTCGGTTAATTCGCATTTTATCCTGCGATTTGAGCCGCTTATCGTATGACAGCCATGCGGTTTTAGGCATTGCCTTCCGGCATTCTTACGCTACTCTATTTCCCAACAAAAAGCTAGGGAGTGAGTGCATGGCAACGCGTGCCAAAAAGACCCCCGCCGCGTCGGCGAGGGGCAAAACCTCATCAACAATCAAAGCCCCCAAGCCAGCCGAATTCAGCAAGGACGATGAACTTCTCGCCTATCGCGAGATGCTGATGATTCGCCGTTTCGAGGAAAAGGCCGGTCAGCTCTACGGCATGGGATTCATCGGCGGGTTCTGTCACCTCTATATCGGTCAGGAAGCTGTCGTCACCGGGATGCAGATGGCGGCAAAAGAGGGTGACCAGGTCATCACCGGTTACCGCGATCACGGCCACATGCTCGCTGCCGGAATGGAATCGCGCGGCGTGATGGCCGAACTGACCGGACGACAGGGCGGCTATTCCAAGGGCAAGGGCGGCTCGATGCACATGTTCTCCAAGGAGAAGAACTTCTACGGAGGCCATGGCATCGTTGGCGCACAGGTGTCCTTGGGAACCGGTATCGCTTTCGGCAACAAGTATCGCGAGAACGGTGCCGTCACGATGACCTATTTCGGCGACGGCGCCGCCAACCAGGGCCAGGTCTATGAGAGCTTCAACATGGCTTCGCTGTGGAAGCTGCCGGTCGTCTATGTGATCGAGAACAACCGCTACGCGATGGGCACCTCAGTCAGTCGCGCTTCGGCCGAAACCGATTTCTCGCATCGCGGCACGTCTTTCCTTATCCCCGGCTTCCAGGTCGACGGGATGGATGTCCGCGCGGTGAAGGCCGCTGGCGAACTCGCGCTCGAACATGCCCGTTCCGGCAAGGGGCCGATCATCGTCGAGATGCAGACCTACCGGTATCGCGGCCACTCCATGTCCGACCCGGCGAAATACCGCTCAAAGGACGAAGTGCAGAAAATGCGCTCCGAACACGATCCGATCGAGCAGGTGAAAGCCCGTATTCTCGAGAAGGGTTATGCCGACGAGGCGGAACTCAAGGCGATCGACAAGGAGGTGCGCGACATCGTCAGCGACGCTGCCGAGTTCGCACAGACCGATCCGGAGCCGGATGCATCCGAGCTCTACACGGACATTCTGCACTAGGCGGTCCGGGTCGATGCAGGCTTCGCCGGATATCTGGGTCTATGTGTTGGGGGCGGGTGTCGTCGCCCTCTTCGGCCTGTTTTTCTGGCATGTCTTCAAATCGTTCATCGGCGCCGGCCGGAAAGTCGCTGACTATCTCGACAACTCTTCGGCGCGCCGGCGTGCGGCGCTGGATCGCGAGATCAGGTTCGGTCCGGATCCGCTTTGGCTGCGCGCCATTCGTTTCATGTTCATCGCGGCGGCAGTTTGCCTCGCAGCGGTGCTGTTCTGGAAAAGATTCCGGCTCCAATAGGGCCGGCAAGAAAACACAGGTGAGGAAACCATGCCCGTTGATATTCTGATGCCTGCGCTCTCCCCGACGATGGAAGAGGGCAATCTGGCCAAATGGCTGGTCAAGGAAGGTGACAACGTCTCGTCAGGTGACGTGATCGCCGAAATCGAGACCGACAAGGCGACGATGGAAGTCGAAGCCGTCGATGAAGGTGTGATCGGAAAGATCCTCATCGACGAAGGCGCCGAAGGCGTGAAGGTCAACACGCCGATCGCGGTTCTGCTTCAGGAAGGCGAAAGCGCCGATGACATCGGCAAGTCCGCGCCACCCTCCGGCGATCCGCATGGCGAGCGAAGCGCCGATGGCGCGGCCGGCGAGGGTACCGCGACCGATGGCAATGCCGTCGAGGACATGGATGCGCGCCGGGTGCCTGCCGAAGGCAAGGTCCATCCCGAACCGTCGGCGCCGGATGTCGGTTCCGACCCGGACATTCCCGACGGAACCGAAATGGTCCCGACAACGGTCCGCGAAGCATTGCGCGACGCGATGGCCGAGGAGATGCGCGCCGACGAGACCGTCTTCGTGATGGGCGAGGAAGTCGCCGAATACCAGGGCGCCTACAAGGTCACGCAGGGCCTGCTCGACGAGTTCGGTCCGAAGCGTGTCGTCGATACGCCGATCACCGAACACGGCTTCGCCGGTGTTGGTGTCGGCGCGGCAATGTCCGGGTTGCGGCCGATCGTCGAGTTCATGACGTTCAACTTCGCCATGCAGGCGATCGACCAGATCATCAACTCCGCGGCCAAGACGCTTTATATGTCCGGCGGCCAGATGGGCGCGCCGATGGTCTTCCGCGGCGCCAGCGGCGCGGCGGCCCGCGTTGCGGCCCAGCACAGCCAGGATTATGCGGCGTGGTACAGCCACGTGCCCGGCCTCAAGGTCGTCATGCCCTACACCGCGGCGGACGCGAAAGGCCTCTTGAAGGCGGCGATCCGCGATCCCAACCCGGTGATCTTCCTCGAAAACGAGATTCTCTACGGACAGACATTCGACGTTCCGAAACTCGACGATTTCGTGCTGCCGATCGGCAAGGCGCGCATCCATCGCTCCGGGTCTGACTGCACGATCGTGTCTTTCGGGATCGGCATGACCTATGCCATCAAGGCGGCCGAGGAACTGGCGGGAGCCGGTATCGAATGCGAGGTGATCGACCTGCGCACGATCCGTCCCATGGACTTGCCGACGGTGATCGAAAGCGTGAAGAAGACCGGTCGTCTCGTAACCGTCGAAGAGGGCTTCCCGCAGAGTTCGGTCGGCGACTTCATCGCCAACCGCGTGCAGCGCGAGGCGTTCGACTATCTCGACGCGCCGGTCGTCACCATCGCCGGCAAGGATGTCCCGATGCCTTACGCGGCCAATCTGGAAAAACTGGCGCTGCCGAATGTCGGCGAAGTGGTCGACGCGGTCAAAACCGTCACCTACGCGTCCTGAGGGGGAGGAGCACTATGCCCATCAATATCACAATGCCTGCGCTCTCCCCGACGATGGAAGAGGGCAATCTCGCCAAGTGGCTGGTCAAGGAAGGCGACAGCGTTTCCGCCGGCGACGTGATCGCGGAGATCGAAACGGACAAGGCCACGATGGAAGTCGAGGCTGTCGATGAGGGAACGGTCGCCAAGATCGTCGTTGCCGAGGGCAGCGAAGGCGTCAAGGTCAATGCCGTCATCGCCATTCTCGCCGCCGAAGGCGAGGATGTGAGCGAGGCGGCGTCCTCCGGCGGTGCGTCGCCGGCACCGGCCAAGGAAGAGCCGAAAGCCGAGGCCGCGCCGGCCAAAGAGGAACCGAAGGCGGCCGCTACGCCGGCTCCGGGCCCTGCCAAGGCGGCGCAGACGCAAGCAATCCCGGATAACGTCAAGGCCGGGCCTGTGCCGGTCAAGGACGGCGAAAGGGTTTTCGCCTCGCCGCTGGCGCGTCGCATCGCCAAGTCCGAAGGCGTCGATATCACGGCGGTTTCGGGCACCGGGCCGCATGGCCGTATCGTCAAGCGCGACGTGGAAGCCGCGATCGCCGGTGGTGCGAAGGCTTCCGCCGCTGCCGACAAGTCCCCGGTCACGCCGGCGCCTGCGGCTGCAATGGCGACCGGATCGTCCACCGATGCGGTGCTCAAGCTGTTCGAGGAAGGCTCCTACGAACTCGTCAAGCATGACGGCATGCGCAAGACCATCGCGAAGCGGCTGCAGGAATCGAAGCAGACGATCCCGCATTTCTACGTCTCGGTCGATTGCGAGCTGGATGCGCTCCTCAAGCTGCGTTCCGAGTTGAACGCCGCCGCACCGCGCAAGGACGATCGTCCGGCCTACAAGCTGTCGGTCAACGACATGGTCATCAAGTCGCTCGCGCTTGCACTGCGAGACGTGCCGGACGCCAATGTCTCGTGGACCGACGAGGCGATGGTCAAGCACAAGCATGCCGATGTCGGCGTTGCGGTTTCCATCCCGGGCGGGCTGATCACGCCGATCGTTCGCCAGGCGGAAATGAAGTCGCTTTCGGTCATCTCCAACGAGATGAAGGATCTCGGCAAGCGCGCCAAGGAACGCAAGCTGCAGCCGCAGGAATACCAGGGCGGTACGACGGCGGTCTCCAATATGGGCATGATGGGCGTGAAGGACTTCGCCGCTGTCGTGAACCCGCCGCATGCGACGATCCTTGCGGTCGGCGCGGGCGAGAAGCGCGCGGTGGTCAAGGACGACGCGATCGCCATAGCACAGGTGATGACGGTGACACTGTCGACCGACCACCGTTGTGTCGATGGCGCGCTCGGCGCGGAACTCCTCGCGGCCTTCAAGGGCTACATCGAAAACCCGATGTCGATGCTGGTCTAGGGCCGATCGCGCGATGAAAACCGTTCTTGCCTTCGGCGATTCGCTGACCTGGGGCTACGATCCGGAAAGCGGGCGACGCCACCTGAGCGAAAATCGCTGGCCGGTGGCGCTCGCCGATGCACTTGGCGGGCGCGTCGAGGTGATTGGCGAAGGACTGAACGGCCGGACGACAGCGTTCGACGATCATCTCGGTGGAAGTGACCGAAATGGCGCGCGGACGCTGCCGATGGTGCTCGATACGCACAAGCCTATCGATCTCGTCGTCATCATGCTGGGCACGAACGACCTGAAGCCGTCGGTTCACGGCCTCGCCTTCACCGCGCGGCAGGGGATCGAGAAACTGGTCAGCCTCGTGCGCAATCACGACTGGTCGTTCGAGATGGAGACGCCCGCGGTCCTGATCGTCGCGCCGCCGCCATTCTGCGAGACCGCAAATCCGGATTACGCGGCGATGTTTGCGGGCAAGATATCGGAATCGCGGATGCTCGGGTCGATGTATGCGGATGTCGCGGACGATCTGGAGTGCGGTTTCTTCGACGCATCAACGGTTGCATCGACGTCGCCTGTCGACGGGATTCATCTCGACGCAGAGAATACGAGAGCCATCGGAAAGGCGCTTGCGCCGGTCGTTTCGCTGATGCTCGGACTATAAATTGATACGGATCAAGGAGGGACTGGCAACAGGGCTTAGGGTCGGATACACGACGGATAAACTGGAGGTATCCCAATGTCCCATGTCCCGCATGAACTGGCCGACGAATTCCCGGAACTGGTCGCCGAAATCCACCACTTGCGTGAGAAGGATGGCCACTTTCACCGGATCTCGAACGAGTATCACGAGCTGAACCGGGCCATTCATCGCGCAGAGACCGATATTGAACCTTGCGATGATGCGCGTCTGGTCGAGATGCGCAAAAAACGCATGGCACTGAAAGACGAAATCTACGGGATGCTGGTCAAGCCGGAACCCACCGCAGAAGACCCTGCATAAGGGGCGGCAAAAGGCTTCCACTCCCGCAACCGGTCGCCGGCGTCTCGCGCCGTCGGGCCGATATAACAAGGAGTGGAAGCGCCCATGTCGAACGTATACGACATCATCATCATCGGTTCCGGCCCCGGCGGCTATGTCGCCGCAATCCGGGCCGCGCAGCTTGGCCTCAAGACCGCCATCGTGGAGCGTGAGCATCTCGGTGGCATCTGTCTCAACTGGGGCTGCATCCCGACCAAGGCGCTGCTTCGGTCGGCCGAAGTCATGGACTTCGCCAGCCACGCCAAGAACTACGGACTGAAAATCGACGGCACGGTGAGCGCGGACGTGAAGGCCGTGGTCGATCGGTCGCGCGGTGTCTCCGGGCGTCTTAATGGCGGCGTCGGCATGCTGATGAAGAAGAACAAGATCGACGTGATCTGGGGCGAGGCGAAACTCGCCGGCAAGGGCAAGATCACTGTCGGCAAGCCTTCCAAGAAACCGATGGAGCCGCAGCACCCGGTGCCCAAGGGCGTCAAGGGCGAGGGCGAGTACACGGCGAAGAACATCATCGTCGCGACCGGCGCGCGGCCCCGCGCTCTTCCGGGCATCGAGCCGGACGGCAAGCTGATCTGGACCTATTTCGAGGCGATGGTGCCGCAGGAAATGCCGAAAAAGCTTGTCGTCATGGGCTCGGGCGCGATCGGCATCGAATTCGCCAGCTTCTACAATTCCATGGGTGTGGATGTGACGGTCGTCGAGCTTATGCCGCAGGTCATGCCGGTCGAAGACGAGGAAATCTCCAAGATCGCCCGCAAGCAACTGGAGAAGCACGGCCTGAAGATCATCACCGAAGCGAAGGTATCGAAGGTCGAGAAAAAGTCGAACTCCGTTGTTGCCCATGTCGAGAAAAAGGACGGAAAGACCGAGGCCATCGAGGCCGACCGGCTGATCTCCGCCGTCGGCGTGCAGGGCAATATCGAGAATCTCGGTCTTGAGAGCCTCGGCGTAAAGACCGACCGCGGCTGCATTGTCATCGATGGGTATGGCAAGACCAATGTCGAGGGCATCTACGCCATCGGCGATGTCGCCGGGCCGCCGATGCTGGCGCACAAGGCCGAGCATGAAGGCGTCATCTGCGTCGAGAAGATCGCCGGCGTGCCGGGCGTGCATCCGATGGACAAGTCGATGATCCCCGGCTGCACCTACTGTCATCCCCAGGTCGCATCCGTCGGTCTGACGGAAGCCAAGGCGAAAGAGGCCGGCCACGAAATCCGCGTCGGGCGTTTCGCGTTCGTCGCCAACGGCAAGGCGATCGCGCTTGGCGAGGACCAGGGCCTGATCAAGACGATCTTCGACAAGAAGACCGGGCAGCTTCTCGGTGCACACATGGTGGGCGCGGAAGTGACCGAACTGATCCAGGGCTTCGTCGTCGCGATGAACCTCGAGACGACTGAGGAAGAACTGATGCATACGGTCTTCCCGCATCCGACCCTCTCGGAGATGATGAAGGAAAGCGTTCTGGACGCCTATGGGCGCGTGCTGAACGCGTGACCCGGGTCGTCCGCAAGGCCGGTATCGGCCTTGCAATCCCGACCCCGCAAACGCATCTGTGAATTAGAATAAGGAGCAGGACAAATGGGCTTCATCATCTGGATCATCATCGGCGGCCTTGCCGGCTGGCTTGCCGGCATCGTCATGAAAAACCAGTCGGGCCTGCTGATGAACATCGTCATCGGCATCATCGGCGCTTTCGTTGGCGGCTGGCTGTTCAATGTACTCGGCATCATGCCGAGCGGCGGCTTCGTCGGCTCGCTCATTACTGCCACGGTCGGCGCCATCGTGTTGTTGTTCGTGGCGGGGCTCGTCACCGGCAAGCGTCGTTAAAAAGACAGAAAAGCAGACAGTCATGGTCACAGTGCTCGATACGACCGCGCCCGCACAAAGGGTGCGCCATCCCGAAAAGGCGCACCGGCCGGACCAGCCCGTCCAGGCGCGCAAGCCGGACTGGATCCGCGTGAAGGCGCCGACATCGGCCGGCTTCCGGGAGACGCACGGCATCGTGAAATCGCACAATCTCGTGACGGTGTGCGAGGAAGCGGGCTGCCCGAATATCGGCGAGTGCTGGGACAAGAAGCACGCCAGCTTCATGATCATGGGCGAGATCTGCACCCGCGCTTGCGCCTTCTGCAATGTCTCGACCGGCCGGCCTGCGCCACTCGATTCGAAGGAGCCGGAAAACATCGCCCATGCGGTCAAGACGATGGGTCTGACGCATGTCGTCATCACCTCCGTCGACCGCGACGATCTCGACGATGGCGGCGCGCAGCATTTCGTCGAGGTCATACAGGCAATCCGCGAGGAAGCACCGGACACGACGGTCGAGATCCTGACGCCCGACTTCCTGCGCAAGGAAAAGGCAGTGGAGAAGGTCGTCGCCGCCAAGCCGGATGTCTTCAACCACAATCTGGAAACGGTGCCGTCCAACTACCTCACGGTGCGGCCGGGTGCCCGTTACTTCCATTCGATCCGGCTTCTCCAGCAGGTCAAGGAGATCGATCCGACCATGTTCACGAAGTCAGGCATCATGGTCGGGCTTGGCGAAGAGCGGAACGAAATCCTTCAGCTTATGGACGACCTGCGCACCGCCAATGTCGATTTCCTGACGATCGGGCAATATCTGCAGCCAACCAAAAAGCACCATCCGGTCATCCGGTTCGTTCCGCCGGACGAGTTCAAGTCGCTGGAGACCATCGCGTATTCCAAAGGCTTCCTGATGGTATCCGCGAGCCCGCTGACGCGGTCTTCGCACCACGCCGGAGACGATTTCGCGCGCCTGAGGGAAAACCGGGCAAAGAGACTGGCGGCAGCCGGGTAGGCCAGGCGGGCCTTGCGAGGGCTCGCCGACCTTCTATCTCCGTTTGCCGCGCACGGAGCTCGTCTTGTGGATGCGACTACCGCGGCGTGTTTCGCTTTTCGGTGTTATCTGGCGGCGGCATTTCCGTATGCACATTGAAATTCTTTGCGGATGCGGATCGCCTACTTGCCATGTGGGAGCGTGATCCTTAGCTGTCCGGCATGCCGAAGTTTCAGGACATAACGACCGTTCCGCACAGCGCGGCGCAGATGTTCGATCTTGTTGCAGATGTCGAGCGATATCCGGAGTTCCTGCCGATGTGCGAGGCATTGCGTGTTCGCGAGCGGCGCGAACGCGAAGATGCCACTATGCTCGTTGCCGACATGACTGTCGGCTACAAGATGATCCGCGAGACCTTCACGTCACGCGTCGTACTCAAGCCCGGGCAGAATGCGATCGACGTTTCCTATCTCGAGGGGCCGTTCCGCTACCTGGACAATCGCTGGCGCTTCGAAGAGCGGCCGGATGGCGGCTGCGACGTACATTTCGCCATCGACTACGAGTTCAAGAGCCGGACGCTCGGCATAGTGATGGGCGCCATGTTCGACAGGGCGTTTCGCATGTTCTCGGAGGCATTCCAGAAACGTGCATTCGCGGTCTATGGCGATCCGCGACGTGATGACGCCACGGCCTAGTCTTCGGCTTCAACCTCGGGCTCCGCTTGGCGGTCCGGAGCGAGCTTCACCGTTTCCGTCAGGATCTCGATAGCCGTCATCACCGTTGCCTGTCGGATGAAGGCGCGGCCGTGATCCGGAAAGACCGTCTTGTGCACGAATGTCGGCGCCCAACTCGCGGCGCATCCAAACCAGACGAGACCGACCGGTTTGAGATCGGTGCCGCCATCGGGACCGGCGACACCGGTGACCGCGATCGTGATATCGGCGTCGGCGCGGGCGAGGGCGCCCTCCGCCATCGCGCCCGCCACTTCGCTGGACACCGCGCCGTTGCGCTCGATCATGTCGGCGGGAACGCCGAGCAGGTCGGATTTTGCGCCGTTCGAATAGGTGACGAAACCACGGTCGACCACGGCGGACGAGCCTGGGACTTCCGTCAGGGTGGCCGCAATCAGGCCGCCGGTGCAGGATTCTGCCGTCGCGATCATGATGTTCTTCTGTTTGCAGAGATCGAGTAGGGCGCCGATACGTTCTGCAACCTCGTCTTGCACTTCGCTGTTGTCATTCATCGCATTATTCTCCTTCCATCGGAAAGACCGCTGTCGCGGTTGCCAGCGCGACGATACCTTCTTCGCGGCCGATGAAGCCGATCTTCTCGTTTGTCGTCGCCTTGACCGAAACCCGGTTCACGCCGATTCCGATGACATTGGCGATCGACTCGCGCATGGTTTCGCGATGCGGGCCGATCTTCGGTCGTTCACATAAAAGCGTCACGTCGCAATGAGTCACGCGGCCGCCTGCATCCTGAACCAGCGTTGCCGCGTGTTTCAGGAAAACATGGGACGCCTGGCCTTTCCACTGCGGATCGCTCGGCGGAAAATGGCTGCCGATGTCGCCCTCACCGATCGTCGCCAGAAGAGCGTCGGTCAATGCATGGAAACCGACATCGGCATCGGAGTGTCCCGAGAGCATGCGGTCATGGGCGATCTCGACGCCGCAAAGGACGATCCGGTCTCCGCGGACGAGCTGGTGCGTGTCATATCCATGGCCGACGCGAACATCTGGCAGGACGGGAGCGGTCTCGTCTTTCAGCATGCGTTCTGCTTCCTCGAAATCCTGCGGCCATGTCAGCTTGATATTGCGGGAATCGCCGGCAACGACACGCACCGGCAGATTGGCCCACTCGTACAGCGCCGCGTCGTCGGTGAACTCCTCGGCCGCCGTTTTTGCCGCCTGTTTGTGAACATCCAGTATTGAGGCCAGCGGGAATGCCTGAGGCGTTTGCGCCCGGTACAGCCCTGCGCGGGGCACCGTCGCGTGTATCCTGCCGGTGTCGTCCGTGGCCTTCAATGTCTCCGAGACCGCAAGGGCGGGAATGACGCCGCTCTCTGGGGCATTAGCCAGAGACTCCGCGATCTTGTCGAGAACGGCTGATGTAATGAAAGGGCGCGCGGCGTCGTGGATCAGCGCGAATTGCGGCGCGGGATCGATTGCGGCGAGTGCTTCCAGGCCGCGCAGGACGGATGCCTGCCGCGTCGTGCCGCCGGTGACCACCGTAATCCCTTCGAGATCCCCGGAAAGCGCTTCGCGCAGCAGCGCCTCGTCATCTGCGTGGCGGACGATCACCACCGGGCATTCCGGATTCCATTCCCGGAAAGCTCCCAGTGTTCTCGCTATCACGGACTTCGCGCCGAGGCGTCTGTATTGCTTGGGACCATTGCCCGCGCCGGCGGCTCTTTCGCCGCGCCCCGCCGCGACAATGACCACTCCGTAACGCTGCCCGGTTTGCATTTTCGACTTTTCTTTCGGCACTTATGCAGGCAAAAGCGCCATGTTCCTGAAAAAACGCCTATCGGGCTCGCTTTAACACACCGCGCCGATTGCACAAGGCACGCATAGTGTCTAGTAAATAGGCATAGTGTGTATATGCCCATTATTCAGTCAAAGGCATTCATGACCGATATCCACGCACCTCTGAAGATCGGATCTGTCGAGTTGCGCAACCGGGTCTTCCTCGCTCCGATGTCAGGCGTGAGCGACTGGCCGTTTCGCCAGCGCGCATTCCGTCACGGCGCGGGGCTTGTCGTGTCGGAGATGATCGCGAGCGAAGAATACTGCCGTGCCCGCAAGGAAAGCCGGGTGCGTGCGCAGACGGACGGGTTGCCGGTGCGCATGCTGCAACTGGCAGGGCGTGAGGCGCGCTGGATGGCAGAGGCGGCACGGATCGCGCAGGGCGAGGGCGCCGATATCCTGGATATCAATATGGGGTGTCCCGCGAAGAAGGTGACGGGCGGATACTCCGGTTCGGCCCTGATGCGTGATCTCGATCATGCGCTCACCCTAATCGAGGCCACCGTGAATGCGGTCGATATTCCCGTCACGCTCAAGATGCGGCTCGGCTGGGACGAGCACAGCATCAACGCTCCCGAACTCGCGAAACGCGCAGAGGATGCGGGTGTGCGGATGATAACGGTTCACGGCCGGACACGCGCACAACTCTACAATGGTCATGCCGATTGGCGTCGGGTGCGCGATGTGAAAGAGGCGATTTCCATTCCGCTGGTTGTCAATGGCGATATTGCCCGGTTGCAGGACGCGCGTGCTGCGCTGTCGGCCTCCGGGGCCGATGCGGTGATGGTCGGACGCGCAAGCTATGGTGCACCGTGGCTGCCGGGAGAAATGGCGCGGGAGGCAGGCTTCGACGAGGCCGGAACGGTCGCCGCGCCGTCGGCGCGGGAATTGCCTGACTATGTCGCCGGCCATTACCAGGACATGCTGTCTCATTACGGGCGCGAGACCGGCGTCCGCCATGCGCGCAAGCATCTTGGCTGGTATCTCGATCGGCATGGTGTGCAGGCCGACCACACGGCGCTCCGCCGCCGGGTCATGACGAGCAACGATCCGGACGAGGTCATGCGCATGACAGGCGAGATCATCTCAAATTCCGATTTCAGGGCGGAGGCTGCATAGTGGCGTTTACATTGCGCAAAAAACAGTCCGCGCCGGATCCGATGCGCGCATTGAAGGTTCTCGATACGCTGCGCGATCCGGTGGTGCTTCTGGATGCGGAGGATACGATTGCCTTCGCCAACCTCGAGGCGGAGTACTTCTTCTCTTCATCGCAGAGCCAACTCGCCAAGTCCAAGATTCAGGATTTCGTCGCATTTTCAAGCCCCTTGCTGGCGCTTGTTCAGCAGGTGCGTGAGCATGAATCCCCGGTCAACGAGTATCGGGTCGATTTGTCGTCGCCGAGGCTTGGTGCCGATCGGATCGTCGACGTCCATGTGACGCCGGTTTCGGATGAACCCGGCTCGATGGTCATCGTCTTCCGGGAGCGTTCGATGGCCGAGAAATTCGACCGGCAGATGACCCATCGCGGGGCCGCTCGATCGGTCACCGGCTTGGCGTCGATGCTCGGTCACGAGATCAAGAACCCGCTGTCCGGCATTCGCGGCGCGGCGCAACTGCTCGAGGCTGCGGTCAGCGACGAGGACCGCGCACTGACCGGTCTTATCCGCGAGGAGACCGACCGGATCGTATCGCTGGTCGACCGGATGGAGGTTTTCTCCGACGAACGGCCGATCGAACGCGAACCGGTCAATATCCATGTCGTGCTCGACCGGGTGCACCAGATCGCGGTGTCCGGTTTCGGACGCGACATCAGTTTCGTGAAGCAGTACGACCCGTCGCTGCCGATGGTCCTGGGCAACAAGGATCAGCTGATCCAGGTTTTTCTGAACCTCGTGAAGAATGCCTGCGAGGCCTGCGAAAACAACGAGCACGCCCAGATCAAACTGCGTACCGCGTTCCGGCCGGGTATCCGCTTGTCCATTCCGGGTGCCAATGAACGCGTCGCATTGCCGCTGGAATTCTGTGTCGAGGACAACGGCTCGGGTGTTCCCGAAGACATACAGATGCACATGTTCGACCCCTTCATCACAACCAAGCAGAACGGATCGGGCCTCGGCCTGGCGCTGGTCGCCAAGATCGTCGGCGATCATGGCGGTGTGATCGAGTGCGACTCGCAGTCGAGCAAGACGGTGTTTCGCATTCTGATGCCGGCCGCGCCGGCAACACCGATCGAATTGATACAGCCCGCTAGCGGAGACAACGAACAATGAAAGGCACCGTTCTTGTCGCTGACGACGACGCCGCCATCCGGACAGTGGTCAGCCAGGCGCTTTCGCGCGCCGGTTACGACGTCCGGCTGACCTCCAATGCATCGACGCTCTGGCGCTGGGTGACCGCCGGGGACGGCGATGTTGTCGTCAGCGATGTCGTCATGCCGGACGACAATCTGTTCGATCTCCTGCCGCGCATGCGCAAGGTCCGTCCGGAACTGCCGATCATCGTGATGAGTGCGCAAAACACTTTCATGACGGCGATCCGCGCATCCGAAAAAGGCGCCTACGAATATCTGCCGAAGCCTTTCGACCTTGTCGAACTGACCGGAATCGTGGGCCGCGCGCTGGCGGAATCGCGCCGCAAGAACGGAGACGACCAAGCCTCCAAGGCCGCCGCGCAGAAAGACCATGAGGGTATGCCGCTGGTCGGACGGTCCGCGGCGATGCAGGATATCTATCGTGTGCTCGCACGCATGATGCAGTCGGATCTGACCGTGCTGATCAACGGCGAGTCGGGTACCGGCAAGGAACTTGTCGCAAGCGCGCTGCACGAATACGGCAAGCGGAAGAACGGCCCATTCGTCGCCATCAACATGGCGGCTATCCCGCGTGATCTGATCGAGTCCGAGTTGTTCGGCCACGAAAAGGGGGCCTTTACCGGCGCACAGGCGCGCTCCAGCGGCCGATTCGAGCAGGCCGAGAACGGAACGCTGTTTCTCGACGAGATCGGCGATATGCCGATGGACGCCCAGACGCGGCTTCTTCGCGTGCTTCAGCAGGGCGAATACATGACGGTCGGTGGGCGCACGCCCATCAAGACCAATGTCCGCATCGTCGCGGCGACCAACAAGGATCTTCGCTCGCTGATCAACCAGGGCCTGTTCCGCGAGGACCTCTATTACCGTCTCAATGTCGTTCCGTTGCGCATGCCGCCACTGCGGGAAAGGCTCGAGGATATCGGCGATCTCGTGACCCACTTCCTGACCAAGGTTCAGGGCGAGGGGCTTGAGGCGAAGCGGATCCTGCCGGAAGCGCTGCAACTGATGAGCCGCTATCACTGGCCGGGCAATGTGCGTGAGCTCGAAAACCTGATCCGCCGGCTGAGCGCTCTGTATCCGCAGGAGGAAATCACCCCGGAAATCGTCGCGGCCGAACTGGATGCCGGCGAGGGGGGCGAACAGTCCCCGTCGGGTCTCCTGGCCGGCGACGTGACGATCTCGCAGGCGGTCGAGCATAACATGCAGGACTACTTCCGTTCCTTTGGGGAGAACCTGCCGCCGCCGGGCCTGTATCAGCGTGTTTTGGCCGAACTGGAACAGCCGCTGATTCTCGCCACTCTGGCGGCGACACGCGGCAATCAGATCCGCGCGGCCGAGGTGCTTGGCCTCAACCGGAACACGCTGCGCAAGAAAATCAAGGAACACGGCCTGAGCGTCTTCAAGGGCGGGGCATAAATCGTTGGGGAGGGTGGCGACATGTTGTAAAGTCGCCACATTCTGTTGCATATTCAGCACTCCGATCCGTCGGATATCAGCGATTTACTCATGCCCTTTCTCCAGAGCGCCAAGGTCGCACTCGATTTCGGTATCCACGACCGGTCGAGCGCTCGCAGGGCGCAGTATCGCGGCATAGCCGTCATCATCGGCGCTCTCCTGACGGCGGGCGTTTCTTTTGCCGTCCTGATCGGGCTGACGCCGATCCAGCCTGACAATACCGTCACGCTGTCGGCCATCGTCATCAACGGGTTTTTCGTCTTCGCGCTGCTGTGGCTGATCGGCGTGGAGCTGCGGCGCATATATGTGGCACGCAAGGCCGGGAAGGCCGCGTCGCGACTGCATGTGCGCATCGTCAGTCTGTTCACGATCATTGCCGTCATTCCGGCCATCGCGATCGCCGTCGTCGCCAGCATCACGCTCGATCTCGGGCTGGACCGCTGGTTCGAGATTCGTACGAAGACAATCGTCGATTCTTCGCTGCAGGTGGCGGAATCCTATATCAACGAAAACGCCATCAACCTGCGCGACGCGACGATCAACATGGCGTTCGCCTTGGACAGCCAGCGTCGGCTCTACAACCTCGATCGCGCCGGCTTCAGCCGCTACCTGACGCAGCAGGCGCGTGGGCGCGGCATGCTGGGCGCATTCGTCATTCGTCCGGACGGCAGTGCGATCCATAGTGCGGACATAGAGGTCGAGCGCGCATTGCCGCAGCCCCCGTTGGACGCTCTCAAAACGGCAGCCGACGGAAGACCTGTCATAATCCCGCCGGGCGTGACCAATCTGGTCGGGGCGATCATCAAGTTGCGCGAAATTCCGAACGCGTATGTCTATACGATCCGGACCGTTGACGCAGATGTCCTGGAAGCGGTTCAGCTGATGCAGCAGAACCGGGCCGAATATGTCGGCCTGGAACGCAACAGGACGAATGTGCAACTCGCATTCGCAATCCTCTATTTCGGCCTCACCCTGATCATGGTCCTGTCGGCGATCTGGACCGGTATCGCGGTCGCCAACAGGCTGGTTCGCCCGATCCGGCAGTTGATCGGCGCGGCTGAGGAAGTATCCGGCGGCAATCTGGATGTTCGCGTTCCGGTCCGCGCTTCGGATGGCGACGTCGGTTATCTCGGCGAGACGTTCAATGGAATGCTTGGTCAGTTGAAGGAACAGCGCGACGAAATCCTCCATGCGACCGACCTTATCGACCAGCGCCGCCGCTTTTCGGAAGCCGTCCTTTCCGGGGTTTCGGCAGGTGTCATGGGGGTCGACGACAATGGTGTGATCACGGTCGCGAACCGATCCGCCGCTCTCATTCTCGGGACGGGAGAAACGATCGAGCCGGGGACGCAGTTGTCCGATCTGTCGTCGCATGTCGCCGAAGCACTGGACGAGGTTCGTCGAAGCGAACGCGAAGACGCGCGAAAGCAGGTGAATTTTCTGGATCGCAATGGCCGCGAACGCGTTCTCAACGTTCAGGTCACGGTCGATCGCGAAGTGGGCGGCATCCATGAGAATGCGAGCGATGAAGCCGAGGATGCGCCTGCCGAGCATACGCATGTCGTTACGATCGACGATATCTCCGACCTCGTCGAAGCGCAGCGTTCGACGGCCTGGGCGGACGTCGCGCGCCGCATTGCCCATGAGATCAAGAACCCCCTGACGCCTATCCAGCTTTCCGCCGAACGGCTCAAGCGCCGATACGGAAAGATGGTCGGCGAAGACAGTGCGGTGTTCGACCAGTGCACGGATACGATCATTCGGCAGGTTGGCGACATCGGGCGCATGGTCGATGAATTCTCGTCATTTGCGCGCATGCCGAAGCCGGTCATGGAGAAGAAGGATCTGCGAGAGACGCTGCGCGAGGCGACATTCCTGGTGGAGGTCAGCCGGAGCAATATCAGTTTCGAACGCGATTTCGATGACGAGGAACTCGTCTGCATGTTCGATGACAGGCTCGTCGGGCAAGCTATCGGAAACATTATAAAAAATGCGTCTGAAGCGGTGGAGGCCCGGCAGGCCGCCGAGGCGGAAGGCCGCGGGGACGGCCGCATCAAGGTGCGCGCCTACAGGCAGGGGTCGGAGGAGATCGCGGTCGATGTGATCGACAACGGAAAAGGGCTCCCGCGCGCGAACCGGGCCAAGCTTCTCGAACCGTATATGACGACCCGCGAGAAGGGGACGGGCCTCGGCCTCGCCATCGTCAAGAAGATCATGGAAGACCATGGCGGGCGACTCGAATTGCACGATGCGCCGGCCGATTTCGACGATGGCCGTGGAGCGCTGGTGCGCCTGGTGTTTCCCGTCGCCGCCGGAGTGGAGATAGAGGAAGTGGGGCAGAATGAGATAACGGACGACATGCGTCCGTTAGCCGAGAGGACAGTATGAAAGCGGACATTCTGATTGTTGACGATGAACAGGATATTCGGGAGATCGTCGCCGGCATTCTGGAAGATGAGGGCCATGAGACACGCATGGCGCATGACAGCGACAGCGCGCTCGCGGCAATCTCGGACCGCGCGCCGCGGCTGGTCTTTCTCGATATCTGGCTTCAGGGCAGCAAGCTGGACGGCTTGGCATTGCTGGACGAGATCCAGACGATCCACCCCGGCATGCCTGTCGTCATGATTTCCGGTCACGGCAATATCGAGACTGCAGTCTCGGCCATCAAGCGTGGCGCTTACGACTATATCGAGAAGCCGTTCAAGGCCGACAGGCTCGTCCTCGTCGCGGAGAGGGCGCTCGAAACATCCTCGCTCAAGATGCAGGTGAAGGATCTCAAGCGGCGCTCGACCGAGACGACGGAACTGATCGGCAATTCGGCAGCAATCAATTCGCTGCGCCAGACGATCGCGAGGGTAGCGCCGACCAACAGCCGTATTCTGATCTCGGGTCCGTCGGGATCCGGAAAGGAACTCGTCGCACGTTCCATCCACATGCAGTCAGGCCGCGCGGGCGGGCCGTTCGTGGTCATCAACGCGGCAGCCATCACGCCGAGCCGTATGGAGACGGAGCTGTTCGGAACAGAGCCGAATGGCGGCGAGCGCAAGGTCGGTGCGCTGGAGCAGGCCCATGGCGGCATTCTCTATATCGACGAGGTCGCCGATATGCCGCTGGAGACGCAGACGAAGATTCTGCGCGTTCTGGTCGAGCAGGAGTTCGAACGGGTGGGTGGTGTGCGCCGGGTCAAGGTTGACGTGCGGATCATCTCGTCGACGGCGTTCAATCTGGAAGCCTTGATCGAGGCGAAGACGTTCCGGCGCGACCTGATGAATCGTCTTTCGGTCGTCCCGATCGACGTTCCCCCGCTCGCCGAACGGCGCGAGGACATCCCGCTTCTGGTTCAGACATTCATGACCCAGATCAGCGAGCATACGGGTATCCGTCCCAAATTCATCGGCGACGATGCGATGGCCGTGCTGCAAACTCATGACTGGCCGGGGAACATTCGCCAGTTGCGCAACAATATCGAGCGCCTGATGATCCTGACGCGCGACGAGCCGGAAGACACGGTGATCGGCGTGGACATGCTGCCGTCGGAGATCGGAGAGAACCTGCCACGCGCGCCGACATCGGAGGACGCGCACATCATGGCGTTGCCGCTGCGCGAGGCGCGTGAGCGGTTCGAGCGCGACTATCTGCTGGCGCAGATATCGCGTTTCGGCGGAAACATCTCGCGTACGGCGGAATTCGTTGGTATGGAGCGATCCGCATTGCACCGGAAGCTCAAGTCGCTCGGTGTCTGAGGCAAACGAAACCGGACGGGGAAGCGAATGCGGGTCATAATATGCGGCGCCGGCCAGGTGGGGTACGGCATCGCCGAGCGCCTCGCAGCCGAAGCCAACGACGTCTCCGTGATCGACATGTCGGCGACGCTCGTTCAGAGGATCCGCGACACGCTCGACGTGCGCGGGTTTGTCGGTCATGGCAGCCATCCGGATGTCCTTGCCGCCGCTGGCGCGGACCAGGCGGACATGATCATCGCCGTCACGCTTTACGACGAAGTCAACATGACCGCGTGCCAGGTGGCGCATTCGCTGTTCGATGTTCCGACCAAGATCGCCCGCATCCGCTCGCAAAGCTACCTGCAGGCGCATTACAACAATCTGTTTTCGCGCGATCATCTCCCAATTGACGTGATCATTTCCCCGGAGCGGGAAGTGGGCGATGTGGTGTTGCGGCGGATTGCTTCGCCGGGCGCCAATGACATCGTGCAGTTTGCCGAGGGCAAGGTCACGATGATGGCGATCGAATGCCGGGAGGACTGCCCGGTCATCAACACGCCGCTCAGCCAGCTCACGGAACTCTTTCCGGACCTCTCCGCAACGGTGGTTGGCGTCTGGCGCGACGAGCGGCTTTTCGTCCCCCACTCGGCCGACCAGTTGCTGGCCCGCGACCTCGTCTATGTCATTTCGAACCGGAAGCAGGTCAAGCGTACGCTGAGCCTGTTCGGTCACGACGAGGCCGAAGCGCGCAGGATCATCATTGCCGGTGGCGGCAATATCGGCCTCTACGTCGCGGCCCAAATGGAGGCGCGGGACTCGCGCACCAAGGTCAAGATCATCGAGGCGGAGCACACGCGTGCGGTCCATGTCGCCGACCAGTTGCGGCGTACTGTCGTCCTGCACGGCAGCGCGCTCGATCAGCAGGTGCTGGTCGAAGCCGATATCGAGGATAGTGAGTTGATGGTGTCGCTGACCAATGACGACCAGGTCAACATCCTGTCGTCGGTGATGGCCAAGCGGCTCGGATGCCAGTCGACACTCGCACTGATCAATGATCCGGCCTACCAGGGGTTCACCGACACGTTGGGGATCGACGCGCATATCAATCCTCGTGCGGTCACGATTTCCCGGGTTCTCCAACATGTTCGCAGAGGACGCATTCGTCAGGTCCACAGCGTGCAGAAGGGGTCGGCCGAAGTGATCGAGGCCGAGGCGCTGGAGACCTCTCCGCTGGTCGGTGCGCCGCTGAAGGAACTGGATCTGCCCGAAAATATCCGTATCGGCGCGATCTACCGCGACGGCGAGGTGATCAAGCCGGACGGGACGACCAGAATCAAGGCGAAGGACCGCGTCGTCATCTTCGCGCAGTCCGACGCGGTTCGCCGCGTGGAGCAGATGTTCCGCGTCAGCCTCGAATTCTTCTGATGAAGTCGCCGGTTCCCGACAGGACGGTTCGGGGGACGTCGTGCGGACCGTAGTCTTTCTCCTTGCCTTTGCGAGCGCCCTGTTCTTCGTCTCGATGGCGGCGCCGATCCTCGTCGGTTTCGCGCATGACGAGACAGAGGAGGTGTTGCGGCTTTCCGTCCTGGCATCGACCGGCGCGTTCGTTTCGATCCTGACCATGATCGCCTCGCTCGGCAGCCGTCATGTCGTGACGCCCAATCGTCTGATCCTGTCGATGGTCTTCGTCTGGGCGGCCCTGTCCCTGCTCGGCACGCTGCCCTTCGTGCTTGCGGAGGATACGCCCTTCGAGCGCGCGCTGTTCGAAAGTGTTTCCGGTCTCACCACAACCGGCGCGTCGACCTTCACGGCACGCGAGGCAATGCCGCGCTCCATCATCTTCTGGCGGCTTCAGCTTGAATGGATCGGCGGTTTCCTCACGCTGGCGTCTCTGTTTCTCGTCCTTTCTCCGCTTGCGATCGGCGGTCTGCCCAAGCGGGCGATGGCGCCGGAATGGAATATCGAAACGGGTGGCGAGCGCGATGCGGGTGCACAGCATCTGCGGCGATATCTGCCTTTGCTCGCCTATTATGTCGCCGCGTCCGTGATTGCGTTCTTTCTCTTCATCGCCAGCGGCACCGACAGTCTCGGGGCGGCGCACCTGACGATGACGAGCCTGTCGACCGGGGGCTTCAACCCCTACGACACGGAACTGGAAGCACACCATGGTGTGCCGACACTTGCGATCATGGCGACGGTTCTGACGATTTCCGCCACCAGTCTGTTCTGGCAGCGCTATGACCTCTCCAATCCTTTCCGCGTCATCTGGCGCAACCGGGAAGCCTGGTGGGTCATGTTTCTGGTCGCTGTCATGACCATCCTCTATCTCGTGGCATTTCTGGAGATTGGCGCGGTGACGGGACGCGGCGATGCAGTGCCGGTACTGGTCGAGAGCTTTTTCGCCGCCGCGTCGATTGTGGCGACGTCTGGCCATGAGCCTCGGCCCGGCGTGATCGCGCTCTTGCCGGAGATTTTCGTTTTTGCCATCGCGTTCATCGGTGCGGCCGTCTTCTCGACCTCGTCCGGCCTGAAAATCCACCGTCTCGGCGCGATGCTGGTTCAGTCGTTCCGGGAACTCAATCTTCTGATCTATCCGAGTTCTGTCATTCCGACGCGGATCGCACGGGCGGATTATGACGAGCGTTCCATCGTCGAATCCTGGCCGGTCATGGTGCTGCTTCTTGCGGTGGTCGCGTTCGCCATGTTCACGCTTGCAGGCGGGCAGGGCAATTTCGAAGCCTCGATGCTGGCGGCAATGGCGCTTCTCGTGAATGCCGGGCCGCTCTATGACGCTTACATTCCCGTCGCCGCGACGCCCGATCTGTGGCCCGAGTACCGTGACTTCGGAAGCCTTGAACGTCTGATCGGTTGCGTGGTCATGCTTCTCGGCCGATTGGAATTCGTCGCCGTCTTTGCAATTCTGAATTTGAGATACTGGCTGAGTCGCTGAAAACCGGAGAATCGAGTGTCGCGCATTACCTATGTCAACGGCCGATATTCGCGCCACCGGGACGCCGTGGTTCATGTCGAGGATCGCGGCTACCAATTCGCCGACGGCGTCTACGAAGTTTGCGAGATCGCGCGTGGCTATATCATCGACATGACCCGGCATCTGGACCGGTTGGCGCGGTCCCTGAGTGAGTTGCAGATCGCGTGGCCTGTCGATCGCGACGCTCTCGTTGCGATCCTGCGGGAAGTGGCGCGGCGAAATAGGGTGAGCGACGGCATGGTCTATATACAGGTTACGCGCGGCGTCGCCCGGCGCGACCACGTTTTTCCTTCCGCCACCACGCGCCCGTCTCTGGTCGTTACCGCACGAAGCAGCGATCCGCAGGCCGCAAGGGCGAAGGCGGGCGAGGGCGTCGCCGTCCTGACCGTACCGGAAAGCCGCTGGGATCGCGTCGATATCAAGACTGTCGGCCTTTTGCCGAATGTCCTCGCGCGTCAGAAGGCGAAGGAAACGGGGGCCGCCGAGGCCTGGTTCGTCGATGCCGACGGTATCGTGAAGGAAGGCGCGGCGACGAATGCCTGGATCGTGACCGCCGACGGCACGCTGGTCACACGGCCTGCGGATTTCGGTATACTGCGCGGGATCACGCGCGCTACGGTGATGGACATCGCCGCCGGGCAGGGCCTCAAGGTTGAGGAGCGCGGGTTTACCGTTGAGGAGGCAAAGCACGCGCGGGAAGCTTTCATTACGGCGGCCACAACACTGGTGATGCCTGTCGTGCGTATCGACGAGACATCAGTCGCCAATGGACACCCCGGATCAGTTTCGCTTGCGCTAAGAGACGCATTCTTTGAAACAGCGGAGAAAACGCCCATTTGATCACGAAAGAGTGAGACGAAAGCCCAATTAGTTTCCGCATTGAAAAAATCACTAGGAATTTTACGTTACTCGCATTGCGGCAAAACCATATCGCGACTAATTCATTGATACCTGTACAGACGGAAAAAACATGGCTGAACGCTCCCAAAATCTGCAAGATCAGTTTCTGAATGCAGTTCGCAAACAAAAAATTCCGCTGACGATCTTCCTCGTCAATGGGGTGAAGCTTACGGGCGTCGTCACTTCGTTCGACAATTTTTGTGTTTTGCTGCGGCGCGACGGACATGCGCAACTGGTCTATAAACACGCGATATCGACGATCATGCCCGGCCAGCCGGTCAGTTTGTATGAAAACGACGACGCGACGTCCAAACCCGATTGACGAAACACTCTGAAAATCAGCACGACCCCGTCCGTGCGCGAAAGCGCAAGGGTCAGGATCATGCGCCGGTGCCCACGGTCGCCGTGGTTGTCGAGCCGGACCTGCGCCAGCAAGGGCAGGGCACGGACAGCGCACCGTTGCGCGCCGCCGCCGAGCGCCTGATCGAAGCGGAAGGCCTCGCGCGCGCCATCGATCTCGATATCGCGCACAGCATGATCGTTCCGGTCTCCAAGCCACAGCCCGCGACATTGCTTGGCACGGGCAAGGTCGAGGAGATCAGGGGCATCATAGAGGCATGTCATGCCGGGCTTGTCATCGTCGACCATTCCTTGACGCCGGTTCAGCAGCGCAACCTCGAGAAAGAGTGGAACGCCAAGGTTCTCGACCGGACAGGCCTGATTCTTGAAATCTTCGGCGAGCGTGCGCAGACCAAGGAAGGCTCCCTGCAGGTCGAGCTGGCGCATCTGAATTATCAGAAGGGCCGGCTGGTCAGAAGCTGGACCCACCTCGAACGCCAGCGCGGCGGCGCGGGCTTCCTCGGCGGACCGGGCGAGACCCAGATCGAGGCGGACCGGCGTATTCTCCAGGACAAGATCAAGAAGCTGGAGCGCGAACTCGAAGGCGTGCGCCGGACCCGCACCCTGCACCGCTCCAAGCGCAAGAAGGTTCCGCTGCCGATCGTTTCTCTTGTCGGCTACACCAATGCCGGAAAGTCGACCCTGTTCAACCGGCTGACCGGCGCCGAGGTGATGGCCGAGAACATGTTGTTCGCGACGCTCGATCCGACCTTGCGGCGGGTGCGATTGCCGGGCGGCACATGGATTATCCTTTCGGACACGGTCGGGTTCATCTCCGATCTGCCGACCCATCTGGTCGCTGCCTTCCGGGCGACGCTGGAAGAGGTGCAGGAGGCCGATGTCGTGCTGCATGTGCGCGACATGTCCGGCGCGGCCAGCAAGGAAGAGGCCGCAGACGTGGCGGAGATTCTGCGCGATCTCGATATCGACCCCGACGATGAGGAGCACGTTATCGAGGTCTGGAACAAGATCGACGCGATCGCGCCTGAAGAACGGGCCGAATTGATCACGCGGGCAGAGCGCTCTGCCACCGGCCCGTCCATCGCTGCCGTGTCGGCGATCACCGGCGAGGGGGTCGACCGGCTTCTGGCCGAGATCGAGACGCGGATCGCCGGCAAGCTCGTCGCGCGGCGGTTTTCCATTCCGCCGGAGCGCGGGGCCGATCTCGCCTGGCTCTACGACCACGGTCAGGTGCGCCGCCGCGAGACCGCGGACGACGGTACGGTGACGGTCGATATCGAGATGACAAGCGACAACGCCGCCGCATTCGAGCGTCGCTGAATTTTTCCAATCGCCGATCTATCGCTGCCCCGGCGGCTTATTCGCCCAGCCGACCAGCCCCTGGCATTCGCGCAGAATGCTGTCGACCTCATGAACGGGCCGGCCCCTGCGATAGCCGGGCGGGAAGCCGGGTCGCAGCGATGACAGTCTGCGCGGGCGCCGCCGTGTGAGCCGCCACCGGGCAAGACGTCTGGCCTGTGCCGGCAGATCGTCGAGTGCGTCGATCAGCGCCCGGACGCGGCGGCCGAGCGATTTTGCGTCGCGCGGTTCGTCGAGCCGAAAGACTTCAGAGCCGGGAAGGGCGTCAGGCTCATCTTCGTGCTCTTCTCCCTCCGTGATCCACGGATTGTCCGGCAGCGGCTTGAACGGGTCGAAAAGCTGGAATGCGGGGTCCGCTTTCGGCTTGCTGTGCGAGCCGGATTGAGTCTTTGCGCGGGTGGTTCCGTTGTCGGGGGCCTTTCGGGGGATTCCCGGCTCATCATCGAGCCCGATCGCTTCCAGAACAATGAGACGGCGCACCGCGGACTCGGCGGGACGCAGGATGCGCAGGACCCGGAAATAGATTGCGGCCGGCAGACTGTCCTTCATACCGCCGCCGGGCAGGCGGAGGACGGCGACGAGATGCGCCGCGATCCGCAGAAGCGCGTCGCAGTTCAGCTCGATTGCCCTGGCCAGCCATGCCCTGTCGTCCATATCGTCTCGCTGTCTCCGCATTCATTTTCGCGGGGCGTTCGAATGCAAGGACAAGGTGACCGATCATGAGGGTCGGTGGACAGGCGTATTCAGAGAATCAAGAAACTATAGATATTTCAGATGGATAGGAAAATTTCCTGAGATTTCTCTCACCCGGAATCGATGCCGGGCTGTCAGAAGTCGTCAGGCCTTTTTCAGAAACTCGGTGCGCAGGACGAGGCCCTTGATCTTCTCGACCCGGCACTCGACTTCGTCCGGATTGCCGGTGAGGCGGATTCCCTTGACCAACGTGCCGCGCTTGATGGTCGAGGACGTGCCCTTGACCTTCAGATCCTTGATGACCGTAACGTTGTCGCCATCGGCCAGGATCGTGCCGTTTGTGTCGCGGGTTTCATCGCTCATGGAAGCAGCCTTTCGTGGATGTGCCAAACGGCAGTAGCGGCCAGCGGGCGAAATGGAAAGAGGCCGCTAACGCGTCTCCATGTCGCGCAGCTATTTCGCTGTCTTCGCTTCCTGCCAGAGGGCTTCCATCTCGTCGAGCGTGGCGTCGGCGGGATTGCGGTCCTGTTCGCCGAGGCGGCGTTCTATGTGGCGAAAACGGGTGAAGAATTTGTGGTTGGCGGCTTCGAGCGCGGCCTCGGGTTCGACATCGAGATGGCGGCCGAGATTGACCAACGCGAAGAGCAGGTCGCCATATTCCTCGCGGACCTTGTCCTCCTGGCCAGACGCCATGACCTCGCGCAATTCGCCGATTTCCTCCTCGATCTTGTCGAGGATTGGCGGGGCGGTGTCCCAGTCGAAACCGACGCGGGCGGCTTTGCGCTGCAGCTTGATCGCGCGGATCAGGGCGGGAAGGGCGCGCGGCACATCGTCCAGAAGCGACAGGTGTTCGACCTGCTCCACGCCTGCGGCTTTCTGCGTTTCCGCGTGTTTTGCGGCCTTCTCGGCCTTTTCTTCCGCCTTGATCTTTTCCCACATGCCCTTGGCGAGCTTCTTGCCGCGCACGGAATCGTCGCCGAAGACATGCGGATGGCGGCGGATCATTTTCCTTGTGATCGCTTCGACCACATCGCCGAAATCGAACTGGCCGGCTTCCTCGGCCATGCGGGAATGGAAGACGACCTGAAGCAGGAGGTCGCCCAACTCGTCGGGCAGATCGACCATGTCGTTCCGCTCGATCGCGTCGGCAACTTCGTAGGCTTCCTCAATCGTATAGGGCACGATGGTAGAGAAGGTCTGCTCGACATCCCACGGGCAGCCGGTCTCGGGATCGCGCAGCGCCGCCATGATTTCGAGAAGCCGGGAAATGTCGCGGGAAGGGGTCATGCCAGCATACTATGCATAAGCGTGACGGGACGAATGTGCATCGTTGCTGCGTCCACAGAAACTGCGTTGTCAGCGACCAGCGCGAGCGAGACCATGCTCGATCAGGCGATCCAGCAGTTCCTCGTAGGGGATGCCGGATGCGGCCATGGCCTTGGCATACATGGATATGTCGGTGAAGCCGGGGATCGTGTTGATCTCGTTGACGAGGCATTTCATGTCGGGCGTGACGAAGAAATCGACGCGGGCCATGGCGTCACAGCCAGCAGCGCGAAAGGCGTCGGCGGCCAAGGTGCGCATTCGTGTCTCGATGTCTTCCGGCAGTTCTGCCGGGACAGTCAGGGCCGCGCCATCGGCGTCGACATATTTCGCATCATAGCTGTAAAAGCCGTGGCTCTCGGATGGGGCGATTTCGCCGGGGCGAGACACGATAAGGGTACCGTCCGGCTGTTCCAGTACGGCGAACTCGATTTCGCGGCCGTCGACAAACTCCTCAACCAGGAGCCTGCTGTCATGCCGGAAGCCTTCGGCGAGCGCCGTATCGTAGTCGCCGGCATTTGAGACCTTTGTGACGCCGACCGACGAGCCCTGGCGTGCCGGCTTGACGAAGACGGGCAGTCCCAGTTTCTTTTCGAGATCTGCGAGGGTCGGAATGTCGTCCTTTCGGATGACGACCGAGCGGGCCACAGGCACGCCGGCATCGCGCAGCAGGCGCTTGGTCATGTCCTTGTCGATCGATGCCGCCGAGCCGAGAATGCCGCAACCGACAAGTGCCACGCATGCGACTTCAGCCAGCCCCTGGACCGCGCCGTCTTCGCCGTGCAGGCCATGCAACACCGGAAAAAGCAGATCCGCCGGCGGAAGCTCTTCCATACGGTCCGTGCCGGCGGCAAGCATCCGGCCGTGGCCGCCAGGAACGAGCGCGACTTCGACGCCGCGTTCGGGCCGCGTCAGTTCGCGGTCTTCGAAGGCGGCCAGCAACCAGCGGCCGTCGCGTGTGACATAGACGGGTACGACATCATACGTCTCGGGATCGAGCGCGCGCACGACATTCGTCGCCGACATGAGCGAGACATCGTGCTCGGCTGAGCGTCCGCCATAGAGGACGAGGATACGGAGGCGTTGGGAGGAGGCGTTCATCGATTCTCCAATTCAAAGCATATCCGCGACACTCCATCTAATTGTCGCATAAGATGGATTATGGAACTGCGATTAGCCCGATACCGTGATGAGCTGTGGCTTTACGGCGTCGACCAGAGCCCTTGGATCGACGCTGAAGACGCTGTCCGGCCGCCCTGCGGCAGCCCAGACCGTCTCATAGTCCAGCAGGCTTTCGTCCAGCCATGTTGCGACTGGAGCCTTGTGGCCGATCGGTGCGACGCCGCCAATGGCGAAGCCTGTCTCGTCGCGCACGCGACGGCCGTCACATCGCTTGAGGTTCAATCCGTATCTGCTTGATATGTATTCGAGATCGGCGTTGTGCGAACCGGATACGAGCAGCAGCGCGAGCGCACCGGTATCGGCATTCTCGAAGACCAGAGACTTGACGATCTGGCCGACGGTGCAGCCGCAGGCCTCGGCCGCGTCTTCGGCCGTGCGCGTCGACTGATCCATCACGCGCAATTTGATTTGCAGTCCGAGCCGCTCGGCGTCCTGAGCGACGCGCTCCATGCTCGATCCGGGTTTCGGGACGACGGGATTGCTCATGGCGTCAGGCTCCGGTTTCGATGACAAGGCCGTCATAGGCCGGCTCGACGTGGTCAGGCGTCTCGCGCTTCACCGTTTCATAGTCGAGCGGCGTATGCATGTGGGTCAGAAATGCGCGTTTCGGCGCCAGTTCCATAATCACGGCCAGTGCCTGTTCCAGCGAAAAATGGCTCACATGCTCGCGATACTGCAGCGCGTCGATCACGAGGACATCGAGATCCCGCAGCTGGTCGAGCGTGGCGTCGGGATAGGCGCTGACGTCCGAACAATATGCGAAATCGCCGATGCGAAAGCCGAGCGAATGGATTGCGCCGTGCGTCTGGAGGAGCGGCTCAAAGCGGATCGGACCGCCCGGCCCGTTCACTTCGAATGGCGACCCGATCTCGATCGGATGGCGTCGAAGGATCGGCGGATAGCCGCTGCCCGGCGGCGTCTGGAAGCAGTAACCGAACGCATCGTCCAACCGTTCGAATGTCGAGTTGTCCGCCCATATGTCCATCAGCCGTTTCTGCCAGAGGACAAAAGTCCGAAGGTCGTCGATGCCGTGGATGTGGTCGGCATGCGGATGCGTGTAGACCACGCCGTCGAGCTGTCGGACCTGCGCGGCGAGCATCTGCTGGCGGAAATCCGGCCCGGTGTCGATAACAACGCAGGTGCGCTCGCCGTCGGGCGCGAAGCGTTCCACCAGCAAGGACGCACGCAGGCGGCGGTTTTTCGGATTATGCGGGTCGCAATTGCCCCAGTCGCCGTTGAGACGCGGCGTGCCGGGTGATGAACCGCAGCCCAGCACGGTGAACTTCATGGCGGCCGCTTGCCCGTCAGCCATCGTGCCGCGTCACCCTGGAAAACAGGCGGTAGAAGTTTTCCGTCGTCGCCATTCCGATTTCGTCCAGCGAAACGCCGCGCGTATCGGCCAGCACCTGCGCGGTGTTCTTTACATAAGACGGCTCATTGCGCTTTCCGCGATGCGGCGGCGGTGCGAGATACGGCGAATCCGTTTCCACCAGAATCCGGTCCGCCGGCATGTCTTTCGCAATGGCGCGGATGTCTTCGGATTTCTTGAAGGTCAGAATGCCCGAAAAGGAAACATAGCCGCCGAGCGATATCCCGGTTTCGGCGAGCGCGCGGCCGGACGAGAAACAGTGCAGAACGAAGGGGAAGGCCCCCTTCCCTTCGGTTTCCTCCGTCAGGATTCGCGCCATGTCGTCATCGGCATCGCGGGCGTGGATCACCAGCGGCAGTCCGGTGCGCCGTGCGGCGTCGATATGGCGGCGAAATCCTTCCGCCTGCGCCTCGCGCGGCGCCTTGTCGTAGAAGTAATCCAGACCGGCTTCGCCGATCGCAACGACCTTGTCGCCCTCGGCCAGCCGGACGAGATCATCCGCCGTGATGTCGAGTTCCTGATCGGCATTGTGCGGATGCGTGCCGACCGAACAGAAGACATCCTCATAGGTGTCGGCGATGGCGCGGATCGTGTCGAACTTCCTGACATGCGTCGAGATCGTGACCATGCGCACGAGCCCGGCCTCGCGGGCGCGCGCGACGATTTCGTCGCGTTCGACTTCGAAGTCGGGGAAATCCAGATGACAATGGCTGTCGACGAGTACGGTCATGAGCCCGCGATCAATCTTCCTTGTCCACATATCGCGGGAAAACGCCGGATGGCGCGGGCAGTTCCGTTCCGGGAACCAGCATCGCGTCGAGGCTGTCGAAATCGCGGGCGTCGGCCGGCGCGGCGACGAGATCGAGCAGTTTTCCCGTTGCGTCCGGCATGTAGGGCTGCGCGAGGATGGCGATGCGGCGCACCGTCTCGGCAACGACATAGAGAACCGTTTTCATGCGATCCGGGTCGGTCTTGCGCAGCGCCCAGGGGGCTTGCGCGTCGATGTAGCGGTCCGCGGCGGCCGCGATGTCGAAGGTGGCCTCGATCGCCTTGTGGATCGCCTGTTTGTCCATTGCGTCCCGCGCCGCAGCAAGCGCCGGTGCGCTTTCGGCCAGGAGCGCCTCGTCTTCCGGCGTGAAGGCGCCATGGTCCGGCACCTTGCCTTCGCAATGCTTGGCGATCATCGACAGCGAGCGTTGCGCCAGATTGCCGAGACCGTTGGCGAGATCGGCGTTGATCCGGTTGACGATCGCCTCGTGGCTGTAGGAACCGTCATTGCCGAACGGCACTTCGCGCATGAAGAAGTAGCGCACCTGGTCGAGCCCGTAGGCATCGATCAGCGCGAAGGGGTCGACGACGTTGCCGACGGACTTCGACATCTTCTCGCCCTTGTTGAACAGGAAGCCATGCGCGTAAACGCGTTTCGGCAGCTCGACGCCGGCGCTCATCAGGAAGGCCGGCCAGTAGACCGCGTGAAACCGCACGATGTCCTTGCCGATGATGTGCATTGCCGGCCAGTAATTCGCGCGCGGCGCATTTTCATCAGGGAAACCGGTCGCCGTGAGATAGTTGGTCAGCGCGTCGACCCAGACATACATCACATGCTTGTCGTCACCGGGAACCGGCACACCCCAGTCGAAGGTGGTGCGGGAAATGGAGAGGTCCTTCAGTCCCGATTTCACGAAGCTCGCGACCTCGTTGCGGCGTTCCGCCGGCAGCACGAAATCAGGATTGTCCGTGTAGAGCTTCAGCAACTTGTCGCCATAGGCCGACAGCCGGAAATAGTAGCTTTCCTCCTCGACCCATTCGACTTCGGACCCAAGCGGCTCGCGGCGGACACCGTCTTCGCCGAGCGTGGTCTCGCTTTCGTCGAAATAGGCTTCCTGGCGCACGGAGTACCAGCCGCCATACTTGCCGAGATAGATGTCGCCATTGGCTTCCATCCGCTTCCAGAGTTCCTGGACGGCGATGCGGTGGCGCTCCTCCGTCGTGCGGATGAAGTCGTCGTTGGAACAGCCGACGGTTTCGACCATGCGGCGGAAAACGGCGGAGTTCTTGTCGGCGAGCTCGATCGGCGCGATGCCTTCCTGCTCGGCGGTGCGCTGCATCTTCTGGCCGTGCTCGTCGGTTCCGGTCAGGAAGAACACGTCCTTGCCGTCGTGGCGGGCAAAGCGGGCGAGCACGTCGGTCGCGATCGCCGTATAGGCGTGGCCGATATGGGGAACGCCGTTCGGATAGAAAATCGGCGTGGTGATATAGTAACGGTCTTTGGCGGACATGTCGGCCTGTCTGGAATGATTGCGCGAGGTGCCCTGCTCTATCCGATTTCAATCGCTCAAGGAAAGCCGGGTTGCCGGAAAAATCACGCGTGGGCCGTCGCGCTCAGCAATTCATGCACGTCGCCGAGCAGGGACAGGAAGTCCTGCTTTCGATCGAGATTGAAGGCGTCCGACATCCGCATGCGATCCTGCAGCGCCATGTCGGCGGTTGCAATGCGTTCTGCGGCGCGCAATTGGCCGGATCGCGCGGCCTGCGTCGCACGGTCGCGAAGCCGGTCGAGAACCAGTTCGCGCAGGATGTCGCGATGGATCTCGTTCTTGCGCGCGCCGGCGATCTCGGCAAGTTTGTGGGCCTGCGCAACGTCCGGCCTTGGCCCGGACAGATACGTATCGAGCGCTTCCTTCAGCTCCAGGCCGCCGAATTGGGCAAACAACAGGGCGCGGCGCGCGCTGCCGCCGCCAAGGGCCGCGATACGCGCGATTTCCGTGTCATCGGCGCCGCCGCCCTGCTCACGGATGATCTGCTCGATTTCCTCGTCGGCCAGAGGCGAGAACTTCAGGATCTGGCAGCGTGAGCGGATCGTCGGCAGCAATCCGCCGGTGCCGTGGCCAATCAGGATAAAGACGGCGCGCGCGGGCGGCTCCTCGAGCAGCTTCAAAAGGGCGTTCGCCGCGTTGCGGTTGAGGTCGTTGACGGGATCGATGATCACGACCCGGTAGCTGTCCGCGCCCGCCGCCGTCATTGCGAAGAACCGTTGCAGGCGGCGGATTTCATCGACCGTGATCGCGGATTTGAAACCGGTGCCCTGATCGTTTTTCGGTCGCGTCAGATAGAGCAAGCCGGGATGTGCGCCCTGTGCGATCTGCCGGAAAGTGCCGGATTCCGGATCGGGCACATGGGCGGATTGGCGGTCGAGCAGCCGGTTCGCAAGGTGGAATGCCGCGGTTGCCTTGCCGATGCCGCGCTCGCCCTCGAAGATCATCGCATGGTGCAGCTTGCCGCTCGCGACTGCGGCGGAGAGAAATTCCTGCTCGCGAGGGTGACCGTGCAACGTCTTGGTGAGTTGCGGCGGATTGATGCCTTCGAGCGTGTCATGGGTTTCCGGGACCTCGATCATGTCGTCAGGCGCTGTCCTGTTTCCCGTCCGCGCCGATCTTGGCAATGCCGGACTTTCGTATCGCGCGTGAAACGACATTGAGAATTTGTTCGGCCACGTCATCCGCAGAACCGGACGCATCGATCACGCGGCATCGTTCCGGCTCATTCTCCGCGATGTCGAGAAATGCCGCGCGCCTGATCTCGTGCGCCGCGATGTCTTCCTTCTCGAACCGGTCGACCGGCGTGTCGGCCTCCCGGCGCGCATGGGCGCGGCGCAGCCCCTCCTCCGGCGGCAGGTCGAGGATAAGTGTCAGGTCCGGGACGACATTGGCGACCGCCACGCGTTCGAGCGACTTCACGAAGCCGCTGTCGAGATTTTCGGTTGCGCCCTGGTAGACCCGCGTCGAATCCATGAACCGGTCAACAAGCACGATCTCGCCGTGCTCGAGTGCGGGGCGGATCTTTTGCTCGACATGGTCGTTTCGGGCTGCGGCGAAAAGCATGGCCTCCAGATACGGGCCGAAGGGCTCGGCAGCACTGGTGTCGAGAACGACATGCCGGACTGCTTCGGCGCCCGGTGTGCCACCCGGCTCGCGCGATTCCATAACCGCGTATCCGCGTTTGCGAAGGGTTTCCGCAAGCCGATGTATCTGCGTCGATTTCCCCGCGCCGTCTCCACCCTCGAAGGTAATGAAGAGGCCACGACCGCGCGAACCTTTCGTCCGCGCCAAATCAGATCCAGCCAAGTACGAGCTCCGTCAACGCATCCAGCGCCCTGCGGTGAATCGGCCCGAGCGGCACGGATTGCGCGGCGTAGAGCGGCTTTTCCTGGGAAAGGTTGTCGCCGATCCAGACCTTCAACGTGGCGATTTCCTGGCCGGCTTCCACGGGAGCCATCACCGGGCCGGTATAGACCACCCGCGCCTTCATGCGGTCTCTTTCGGTTATCGGCAGCAGGATGATCAGGTCTTTCAGGACAGTGACCGGAACGGTCAGTTGGGCGCCGCCATAAAGCCGCACATTGCCGATTTCCTCGTCCTTCTTGAAGATTTCGTAGGGCTGGAATGCGCGCAGGCCCCATTCGAGAAGCTTGCGGGCTTCCTCGCCGCGCGAACGCTGATCGGGAAGTCCGCTCATCGCGACGATGAGTCTGCGTCCATCGCGATCGATCGAGCCGACGATGGCGTAACCGGATTCCTCGGTGTAGCCGGTCTTCATGCCGTCGGCGCCGATATCCATCGCAAGAAGCGGATTGCGGTTGCGCTGGAGGATCTTGTTCCAGGTGAAATCGCGCTGGGCGTAATATTTGTAGTATTCGGGATACTCGCTCTGGATATGGACGGCGAGCTTGACGAGGTCGCGCATCGTCACCTTCTGCTGGGGATCCGGCAGGCCGGTCGAATTCATGAAGGTGGAATTCTCCAGGCCGATCTTGCGGGCGCGTTCGTTCATCAATTGCGCGAAGATCGCTTCGGAACCCGCCATGCCCTCCGCGATGATGATGCATCCGTCATTGGCCGACTGGACGATGACACCCTGAATCAGGTCTTCTAGCCGTATCGAGGAATTCAGTTCCGCGAACATGGTCGATCCGCCCGAAACCGCCCCGCCAGTTCGCCATGCGTTTTCGCTGACGAGAAACTCGTCGTCCATGGACAGCCGGCCGGCCTTCAAAGCGTTGAAGACAACCTCCATGGTCATCAGTTTCGCGAGCGACGCCGGCGGCACTGGCTCATCCGCGTTCTTCGAAAAGAGAACGGTCCCCGAATTGACGTCGAGCAAGACCGCCTGCCCTGCCCTCGTCTCGAAAAGCTGCGCGGCGGCCGGCAGGACGAGACTGGCGAGCAGGCTCAATGCAAGAACGATGATGGAAACTGGATTTCGCATGGCGCTAGACTACACGTCGTTATCCGAAGGTACAGAGGCCCGAGGATTCAATTACCAAATCCCTTCGCCTTCAGGCAACTTCGCGGTGCGTTCTGTCTAGCGTGATTTCCAGTCGGAGGATGTCAATCCGGAAAACGGATTGTCGGCGAAAGCCGAAGCCACCCGCTGATCGGCATAGGCCGAGGAAGCGGCCGGTTCCATCCTGTCTGCCACCTGAGCGACGTCGCGACGCGGTGTCGGAAGTCCGAATGCGGAAGACAATACGCCCATCAGGCCGCGTTTCTGTACTGGACGACGCTCGGGCGTCTGCCCGTTCATGGCAACCATGACGCCGGAGCTCGGCTGGATATAGCGGCCATCGGGCGCATTTCCCGGGACACCCTGGACGGAGGCGAGCAGGAACGCGTCGTCTTGTCCGTCGAGCGGTGCACGGCCGGCATACTCGACCTTCACCTTGGCGACGCCGCTATTCGTATAGTCGAGGAGATCGGCGGCTCGCTTGGAAAGGTCGATGACGCGATCATGCGCGAAAGGCCCCCGATCGTTCACGCGGACCAGCAGCGAACGGCCGTTTTCCAGATTGGTCACGCGCGCATAGCTGGGCAGCGGGAACGTTTTGTGGGCCGCTGTCAGGTGCGCCATGTCGTAGATTTCGCCATTGGCGGTCTTGCGGCCGTGAAATGCCGCCCCGTACCAGGACGCCAATCCGACTTCGGCCCCCTTGGGGTTTTCGGTCGGATAATAGGTCTTTCCGGCCACCGTATAGGGCTTGCCGACCTTCGAGGTTCCGCCGCCGCGCGGCATGACGGCACCGGTCGCCACCCGGGGGCTCGCCGAGACACCGACCGATGCGACCGAAAAATACTCTGCGCCGGACGTCTTGCCGTTCGCCGCATAGACACCCTCGGTCTGCGAATAACCGAATTTCGGCTGAGACGTCGAACACCCCGCAAGGACCAGGCCGAGAACGGCGATCGCGGAGGCGGTTTTGACGGGTGTTTTGGGCATCTGAGAACGCATAACGGGAACCGGGATACACAAATTTGGTTAAAAGGCCAATCCCGAACGGGTGTGACACATCGCACTTCGCGCCCGCTCGCTTGGTTTGGTTAATGAAGCCATGTCAGACAGCCAACCGCCCTCTCTGCGTTTACAGATTCACAGTTGCGCGGTTTCAGGGTTTCATGCCAATACGACGCCTCCGGAGAGGTGGCCGAGCGGTTTAAGGCACCGGTCTTGAAAACCGGCGTGCGGGCGACCGTACCGTGGGTTCGAATCCCACCCTCTCCGCCACTTGCCCTCGCGAACGCGTTCTCCCGATCTTGCCCGCGCCGGTAAAGGTATGACCTTGCTGGCGGCCTGGGTGCAGACGAGCCGAGACATCTTATCAGCGAGCCGTAGGGGTGGTGCGTGCACTCAACATGCGCCTGAACAGGACCGACAGGAGACTTGCAATAACGGCAAGTATGGCAGCCGTCGTCAGAGCCGATTTCAAGATCGTCGCTGTGCTTGCGGCCTTTACCAGCGCAAGGTCTGGCTCTGGTCCAGTCAGCAGCATGAAGCTGATACCCAGGTTTTCCAGATAGTCGAATTTCGCGGCCAGGATTGCCAAGGCTCCGCCTATCCGGGTCATCAGCGTCGGCCCGAACCTGAATGAACGCCATCGAAGTGCCGAAATCAGGGTCAGCGCCAGCAATGCGGGGTAGAGCGTATCCAGAGGGATCTGCCGCGTGAGATAATAGTGGCGCCCGGTCGCACCGAGTGCTTCCAGCAGACCTACGGTGTCAGAATGTGAGTATCCTGAGGGCCGCAGATCGAATGGCAGCGCGCCTGCAAGATCGTTCAGATAACTGAGCGTGCCCAGTACCATGACAAGATAGATGATCGCGGCGCCCAGCCCGAACAGGATTGTGGCCTTGCCGCTGTGATCGATTTTCATGAGAAGAACTCCTTTCGCATTTGAAGTATGCCTAGCTGTTAGGAGCGCCTTGCCTGCGAGGCATTGTCTTTTGTTAACGGGACGCGAGAAATGCAGATCGCAAGCAGCTTTGAACGGGACCGACGGATTTTCGGTGATCTGACCGCGGCCGATGCACGCGCCTTGGCCGGGGCGTTCGAGGCGAAACGACTTCCGAAAACCGCCTTCCTCGCCCGGCAGGGTGAGCCAGATGCGATGGAATACATTCTGTTGTCAGGGAAGGCGGTCAGTCTGATCGGCGACGCCGATGGGCGCGAAGTGTGCGTTGGTTTTTTTGTTGGGCCGTGTGTGATCACGCCCAATCTGGCGCGCGCCGCCGACGGCAAGTCCCTTGTCAGCTTGAGACTGGAGTCAGATGGGCAGGCCGCTTCGGTATCGGCCGCGGCCCTTCTGGAATTGATGCGCGGTTCGTCAGCGATCGAGGAGTGGGCCAATGCAGTTCTGCGCGCCGAACTTGAGCGAAAGACAAGCCGGGAATGGAGCCTCGCGCTCAAAGCCAAGGAGCGGCTGGAGTGGTTTCGTAGCCACTATCCTGACCACGAAACCCTGTTTACTCACAGTCAGATTTCGTCGTTCCTGGGAATGACGCCCGTGACGCTGAGCCGACTGCGAAATCCGAGCAGATAGACGCAGCCTCTCTTCAGATGAGTGCAGGTTTGTGTGCTTTCGAAAGCCCTGCAAATTCGCCGCAAGACGTCATCGTGTCCCCAAGGCTTCGTCCACATCGCGGATCGAGTCGTCGAGCAGGACTTCCATGCGCTGGCGGGCGAGCTCCGGTTCCTGCCGGGAGATCGCGTCCAGCACGTCGCCATGCTGTTCGAGGCGCGCCTGCTTGATGACCGCGACGGCGGCACCGCGCCAGCTCAGGCGAAAGGTGCTGATCATCGCCGCGTGGATGAGCGCGCTGAATGCTCCGATGAAGTGATTGTGGGTGGCGAAGAGGATCTCGAGGTGAAAGCGCAGGTCGGCCTGCACCAGTTCCGCCTCGTCATGTGCCTTGACCGCCATGTCCCGGTAGGCACTTTCGATTTTCGCCAGCTCGTCTTCGCTCCTGATCTTGGCGGCGAGCGCCGCTGCGGGCGGCTCGACCATGCGGCGCAAGGCGTAGAGATCCATGGCGATCTCGTTCGGCGACTTGGTCTGCAAATGCCAACCCAGGACCTCGGGATCGAGCATGTTCCAGAATGCGGGCGGGCGAACGCTGGTGCCAACCTTCGGGCGTGCGACGATCATGCCCTTGGCGGAGAGCTTGCTGTAGGCTTCGCGCAGTGCCGTCCGCGACACGGCGTAGCGCTTGAGCATCGACGCCTCGTCCGGCAGACGCGTTTCAGGCGGGAAGGTTCCGCTGACGATTTCGCGGCCCAATCGATCGAGAACGCCCAGTCCCGCGCCGCCGTTTGGATCGGAGAGCACATAAGCGCGATCGGAGATGGCTGTATCCAAGTTCTTTTCCGAATTTAGAGTGCGTGTCCTCGCCGGGATGGCGGCACAGATTATGCCGTAGCGGAATCAGGAGGTCCCCCGCAAGTCGAACGAGCTGACGAGGAATCGGTGGAGGACGATGAAGGCGAACAGAAGGACGCCACTCGATATCAGAATCCAGGCGCTGTTCAGCGAACCGTGGAAGATGATCAATGTGGAGATCAGTCCGAGGATCATGCCACCGAACAGCGTGCCCGCGACCATGCCGACACCGCCGGTCAGCAACGTTCCGCCCAAGACGACCGCGGCGATTGCCGAAAGCTCCAGCGTGGATCCGGCAAGCGGATAGCCGGATGATGTGTAGAGCGCGTAGACGACCCCTGCGAGCGCCGAATAGAAACCACCGATCGCGTAGATGCCCACTGTCGTGCGACGGATGTTGACGCCCATCAACCTGGCGGATTCCTTGTCTCCGCCGATCGCGTAGACGCTGTTTCCGAAGCGGGTGAAATGGGCGATGAAGATCGCGAGCGCGAGGCTTGCGAGCATCACGATCGCCGAACTTCGCAGGACGCCGCGTCCGGGTAGCGGGATTTTCGCCGACGCGTAGAGATCCACGAAGTCGTGGCGGATCGGAACGGATTCGAGCGTCACCATGAAACAGAGCCCGCGCAAGAGGAACAGACCCGCCAGCGTGACGATGAAGGGCTGAATATCGCAGAAGTCGATGATGAACCCCTGCAGCGCGCCGTAGAGGATTCCGAAGCAGATCATCAGGGCGGCCGCAGCGAGCGGATGCCAGCCCATGCGGTCGAGAACGGCCATGCATACGCCGACCAAGCCGATCATCGAGCCGATCGACAAATCGATGCCGCCCGAAAGAATGACGAAGGTTGCGCCGATCGCGGCGATGATGATGAAGGCGTTGTCGGCGAGGATGTTTCCGAGCACCAGCGTCGACAGGAAGTTGTTGTACATCGCGCCGCCGGTCACGAAGAGCGCGACGAAGACGGCGATGGTGGCGGCGAGTGGCAGATACTTCTTGTTCATGACGGCTTCCTCGAGACCAGGCCGCGAATGGCATTTCGAGCATTGGCGGACTGGAGGAACAGGACGCTCAGCACGACGAGCGCCTTGATGATCAGGTTGTACTCCGGCGGCAATCCGGAGATCAGTGTCGCCGTCGTCAGCGCCTGGATCACCAGCGCTCCGATAACGGTCATGCCGAGATAGATGCGCCCGCCGGCGAGCGACCCGCCGCCGATGACAACGGCCAGGATCGCGTCAAGCTCGATGTAAAGCGCCACGGATACCGGATCTGACGTGTGGGTGTCGGCCGTCATGATGATTCCAGCCCAGGCGGAAAGTAGCCCGCACAGGACATAGGCGACGAACACGATGACCCGCGCATTGACGCCGGCGAGATTGGATGCTGCCGCGTTTCCGCCAACGGACTCGACGAACAGGCCGAGCGCGGTGCGGCGGATCAGCAGCCACAGAGCGAGAAATATGCCGGCGGCGAGGACCAGCCGGGTCGGGATCAACCAGATGCTTCCGGTCGACAATCCCTGCAGGAACGCGCTCTCGAAGCTCGGATCGGTCCCGCCGTAGAGGAGATTGATCAACATGCCGATGCCGCGCCCCGACACCATCAGGATCAGCGTGGCGATGATCGGCTGAATTCCCAGCGCGGCGACGAGGAAGCCGTTCCACATGCCGCACAGAATGCCGGCGGCAAGCGCGGTGAAGAGGATCGTGACATGCGGATCGCCCATCTTGATGCGCCACACGATCACCGCGCCCACAATGGCGATGATCGATCCGACGGAAAGGTCGATGCCCCGCGTCCCGATCACGACGGCCATGCCGAGCGCGACAAGCGCCGTCGGCACGGCTCTGTACAGGATGTCGATCAGATTTCCGAAAAGCCGACCCTCGACGATGCGAATCTCGTAGAAGTTCGGCGATATGAACCCGGCGACGATCAGGATGAGCGCCAGCGCGAGCAGTGGCCAAATGGCCCGGCTCTGCGCGATCGCCTTGACCCGACCGGGTGCGGAATGCTCCGCCGTGCTGTCAGTGCTGGCCACCGTCTTCCCCCGCTATCATCCGGATGATGTTGTCTCGCTTGATATCCTCGCCGGCGATTTCCCCGATCTTGCGGCGGTCGCGCATAACCGCGACGCGATCGGACGCTGCGACGATCTCGTCCAGTTCCGAAGACGCGACGAGGAGCGCCATGCCGTCCTCGCAGAGCCTTCGGATCAACATGATGATTTCGGCATGCGCGCCCACATCGATGCCGCGTGTCGGCTCGTCGAGGAGAAGTATCTCGGGTTTCGAGGCGAGCGCTCGCGCCAGCACGACCTTTTGCTGATTGCCGCCTGAGAGTTGCCGAACCGGCTTCTCCGCATCCGGCGTTGCGATGGCCAAAGCGTCGATCATCTCGCTGGCGAGCCGTTCCTGCTGCTTGCGCGGGACCCGGCGCAGCCATCCGTTCTTTGCCTGCATCGACAGCATGATGTTTTCGCGGATGCTCAGATCGCCGACAAGGCCCTCGGCCTTGCGGTCTTCGGGACAGAACGCGATGCCGGATTCAAGCGATTGCCGGGGCGTGTTGCGGCCGACATCCTTGCCGCCGACTTCGAGCGTTCCACTGTCGGCGCGGATGGCGCCGAGAACGAGTTTCGTGAGTTCGGTGCGCCCTGAGCCCAGGAGCCCCGCCAGGCCGACCACCTCGCCGGCATGCAGCGTGAGATCGAAGGGCTCCAGCGTGCGCTTGCGGCCGATGCCGCGCGCGACGAGCTTTTCGGTGCCCTTCTCTTCGGACGCCTTGTGGGCGAAGGTCGCCTCGACCTCTCCCAGTTCGCGTCCGATCATCATCGAGATCAGCTCCTGGCGGGAAATGTCCGAGGCCAATCCGGTTCCCACGAGTCCGCCGTTGCGCAGGACCGAGATACGGTCGGAGATCTCGTAAACCTGGTCGAGAAAGTGAGTGATGAAGACGATCGCCATGCCGCGCGATTTCAGGTCGCGAAGAATCGAAAAGAGCGTGGCGGTTTCCTGCGCATCGAGGCTCGCGGTCGGCTCATCGAGAACGAGGACGCTGGTGTCGTCGTCGAGCGCATGCGCGATGGCCACGAGCTGCTGCACGGCGACCGAAAACGTGCCTACGGGCTGCTCGATATCGATGTCCAGGTTGAGGCGCGCGAGTTTCTGACGCGCGGCCGCGCGGGCCTTGCGCCACGAAATGATGCCGAACGCGCCGTCCGAAGGGCCGAGTGCGAGGTTCTTCGTCACCGACATTGCCGGGATCAGATTGACCTCCTGATATACGGTGGAGATGCCGCTCGTCTGGGCTTCGCCCGTGGACCGGAAATCGACGGGTTCTCCGTCGAGGCGGATTTCGCCGGCGTCACGATCCAACGCACCGGTCAGGATCTTGATGAGGGTGGATTTGCCGGCGCCGTTTTCGCCAAGCAGGGCGTGGATTTCGCCCGGATAGAGCGTGAGATCGACACCGGATAGCGCGCGGACGCCCGGAAAAGATTTGCCTATCGCGTGCATCTCGACACGCGCAGCGGGACCAGCGGAAGCGTTCATTGGTTCAGTCACCTTTGCACAAGGTCGGTACGGCAGCCGCAAGATGCGGCATGCAGCGGCGCCCCGCGAACGGGGCGCCGACCTTCATGGATTCAGCGGCAATGCCGAAACCTAGTCAGCGGTGTGCAGGTCACCGGGAATGACGATCCACTTGTCGAGCTCGGTCGGGTTCTTCAGGTAGTCGAGGACCACCGGATAGATGAACTCGCCGACCGCCGAGCGCAGTTCGACCGAGGCATTGGCCTCGCCAGCGTCAAGAGCGTCCTTGATCGCGGGGACGTAGTCGACGGAGACCATCAGCACATCCTCGCCAGGCTTAAGACCGGCTTCCTTCATTGCCTGGATCGCACCAAGCTGCATGTTGTCGTTATGCGCGAAGGAAGCGCAAATGCCTTCGAGGTTGTTGGTCGACTTGATGAAGGCTTCCATCACCTTCTTGCCGCCGTCCGTCGTGAAGTCGCCAGACTGGCTTGCGACGATTTCCATCGCCGGGAACTGGTCGAGAACGGCCTCGAAGCCACCTTTGCGCTCGATGGCGGGTGCGGAACCGGTCGTGCCCTGGAGCTCGACCACTTTGCAATCGCCGAGCGATTCAGCCGCGAGCCATGCGCCGGCCAGTTTGCCCTCGAGGTTGAAGTCCGCGGAAATGCGCGTGACATAAAGCGACTTGTCCTCGACATCGACGTCACGGTCTACGAGGAAGACCGGAATTTCGGCTTCCTTGGCTTCGCGCAGCACCTGATCCCACCCGGTCACGACGACCGGCGCGATGATGATGGCGTCGACGCCCTGGGCGATAAAGGCGCGAACGGCCCGAAGCTGCTCTTCCTGCTTGCCCTGTGCGTTGGCGAATTTGAGATCGACGCCGTATTCCTTGGCGCTTTCCTGCATGTTGGCAGAGAAAGCCGGGCGCCAGTCGCCTTCCGAGCCGACCTGCGAGAAGCCGATCGTCTGCGCCAAGGCGGTACCTGACATGAAGGTGGTTGCGGCCAGCGCTGCGCCGGCAAGTGCGAATTTGCGTATCATAATATTTCCTCCCATGGATTCCGCCGGGAACCTCCTCCGAGGACAAGCCGGCGATGCATAATAATCGTATAGTAATATTATTAGACCGCCAACCGGGAATTGCCTTCCCGGGCGAAAAATCTTTCCAAATAACGTAATAAAATCAGTATATTGTTGGGAGTTCAGTCGCGCTTGGAAACGCTTCAAACCCGCGCGAAAAAATCCTTTCGCGCGGTTTGTTGAGCAGATTTCAGCGGACGCCGCCGAAGGCGGCGCCCTATGGTCTGTCTTGTCTACTTCAGGTCGTCCGGCAGCAATGCGTCCGGGATGTTCTGGAAACAGACGGGGCGCAGGAAGCGCCGAATTGACAGCGTGCCGACAGAGGTCGCTCCGAAATTGGTCGAGGCAGGATACGGGCCGCCATGCACCATGGAGTCGCAGACCTCGACGCCGGTCGGAAAACCGTTTGCGAGCAGACGGCCCGCCTTGCGTTCGAGGATCGGCATCAGTGTCTGGCTATCTGCGGTGTCCGCCGCGTCCATATGGATCGTGCAGGTGAGCTGGCCCTGCAGCGAACTGGCGATCGCCTGCATTTCGTCCAGATCCTTGACCGTGACGATCAGCCCGAGCGGGCCGAAGACCTCTTCGCCGAGGGCATGATTGGCCAGCCAGTCCGTGCCGGACACACGATAAAGGTAAGGCGTCGCGTTGCGCAGGTCGCAGGTCGAGGTGAGCAGATCCTGCACGCCCGCACTCGCGGCCACCCGGTCGCGGCCCGCGCGGTAGGCACCGGCGATGCCGTCGGTGAGCATGGTCTGCGCGCCGACCGGTTCCAATGCTTCGGTTGCTGCCTTGCAAAATGCATCGGCGTCCGGACCGTCGATGATAACGGCGATGCCGGGATTGGTGCAGAACTGGCCCGCGCCCATGGTCAGCGATCCGGCCCAACCCTTGGCGATCTCCCCGCCCCGGGCCTTTACGGCATTGGTCATCAGGAACATCGGATTGACGGAACCCAGTTCGCCGAAGAAAGGAATCGGCTCGGGGCGCGAGGCGCAGAGATCGAACAGCGCCCGCCCGCCGGCGAGCGAACCGGTGAAGCCGACGGCCCGGATCAACGGGTGGGTCACCAGCGCCTGGCCGGTCTCGCGCGTGCCGCCCTGGACCAGCGAGAAGACGCCCGGATGAAGGCCGCATTTCTTGATCGCAGCATCAATCGCCTGCGCGACGATCTCGCCAGTGCCCGGATGGGCGGAATGGCCCTTGACCACGACGGGGCATCCCGCCGCGAGCGCGGCCGCGGTATCCCCACCGGCCGTCGAGAAAGCGAGCGGGAAGTTGGACGCTCCGAACACCGCAACCGGTCCGATCGGACGCTGGATCATGCGCAGATCGGGGCGCGGCAACGGCTGACGGTCGGGCAGCGCCTCGTCATGCCGGCGGTCGAGGTAATCGCCCTCGAGAATGTGGCTTGCAAACAAGCGAAGCTGACCGGTCGTCCGTCCGCGCTCGCCTTCGAGCCTAGCCTCCGGCAAGCCGGTTTCGCTTGTGCCGATCGCGGTGATTTCCGCGCCACGCGCTTCGATCTCGTCGGCGATCGCGTTGAGGAACGCGGCCCGATCTTCCCGGCTGGAGTAGCCATAAGACACGAATGCGTCCTCGGCTGCTTTCACCGCCGTGTCTACATGCGCCGGCGTACCAACCGCGAATTCATGTGCGTCGCCATGTGCCGGTTCCGACGAGAACGTCGCGTCGCCTGATTTCCATTCGCCTGCAATAAGGTGTTTGCCTGAAAGCATGTCCTATCCTTTAATTCTTAGAGTCACGTGGCTGTCGGGAGCCGGAACTGCGGCTCCGGTCGCCCCTTGAAGCCGCCATCGATCACATAGGTGAAGCCCGAACCGGGGTCCGATGCGCGCGCGGCCTCGTCGTATCCTTCCCATGCCGTGGTCACAAGAAGGCGGTCGAGCCCCGGGCCGACAAATGCGGGGCAGCTGGTTTGCGCCGCCGGAACCTCGTAGGTGCGGACGGGTTGGCCATTGGGCGCGTAGCCGGAGACCGAGCCACCACCCCATGCGGCATTCCACAATACACCATCGGCATCCGTGACCGAACCGTCGAAATGGCCGCCGAGAGGAAGGTCCTTCTCGTGGAGAAACGGTTCCGGTTCGCCGGAGGGCAGACCCGTTCGGGCATCGACCCCTACCCGCCATATGGTATTGACTGCCGTATCCGCAAAATAGGCGGTGCGCCCGTCCGGGGCAAAGCAGATGGAGTTCGGAATCGTGATCTTGCGAAAGAGCGGGCGCAGTTCGGCGCCATCGAACCAGTAAATTGCGCCGGCCTGCCATTCGGCCCTTTTTCCCATCGTGCCGATCCACAGATTGCCCGACGGGTGTACGCGTCCATCATTGGAGCGCGTGGCGGAGTTGTCCGCCTCCAGTGGCGCCAGAAGCGACAATGCGCCGTCCGCGAGATCGCGAAGGTAGAGCCCGTCTTCCATGGCGAGCAATTGGCGCCCGTCATCCGTTCCCGCGACGACCGAAGCCATGCGCGGAAGCGCATGTTCGCTTGTCTCGCTTGTCGAAAAACGATGTTCGAACAGCGACTTGCCGACGATATCGAACCACCACGCGGTATCCGCCTGCGGATCGTAATACGGGCCTTCGCCGAGTTCGCAGCGACTGGCGGGAAGCTTCTGGGTTGTTGCCATGGTGATCGTCACGATCCCGGAACCCCTCTACTTGCCCCATTTCAGCGCGAGCACATCGAGATCGCGCGCAAGGGAAAGAAGACGATCGCGCGTGCGTTGCGACATCGGCTTGAGAGGATGGCGCACATAATCGCTGGCAATCACGCCGCCCTCCATGAACACGGTCTTGGCGGCGCGAAGGCCGCATTGGCGGTTCTCGTGGTTGATCAGCGGCAGGCAGAGTTTCCAATGCTCCAGCGCCGCCTCGTGGTTGCCCGCAAGATATTCGGTGACGATTGGGCCGATCTTTTCCGGGAACATGGCGGAGGTCATCGTTCCGGTTGCGCCCGCATCGAGATCCGCGAGAAGCGTGACCGCCTCCTCGCCGTCGAAGGGTCCTTCAATGTGATCGCCGGCAGCGTCGATCAACGCGGCCAGCTTGTCGGCGGCGAAGGGACACTCGATCTTGAAATAGGAAACGTTCTCCAGCTCACGCGCCATGCGCGCGAGCAGATCGATTGTCAGGTTCACGCCCGACAATGGTGCGTCCTGCACCATGATCGGTATCGAGATCGCGTCGTTGACCGCCTGGAAATGTTCGAAGATACCCTGCGGCGCAGCCTGCAATGCAGCGCCGTGATAGGGCGGCATCATCATGACCATGGCCGCGCCCATGCTTTCGGCATCCTTTGCGCGGCGTACGACAAGGTCGGTCCAGAAATGACTGATTGTCACGATGATCGGCACGCGACCGGCCGCGTGTTCGAGGCTTAGGCGCATGAGGAGCGCGCGTTCCTCGTCCGAAAGAAGAAACTGTTCGGAATAGTTGGCGAGGATGCAGATCGCATCGACCCCCTGGTCGATCATGCAGTCGATGACGCGGCGCATGCCGTCCTCATCGACCTTGCCGTCGGCGTGAAATGGCGTTGGCGCCACCGGGAGGATGCCGGAAAGGGCCTTTTTCAATTCAATTCTCCTGCAGTTCCGTTTGTTGCATCGGCGACGCTGAAAGATACGAGCCGGGCGGTATCGTTGCTGTCGGGTGTCGGCGTTTCCATGATCACTGCCCCGTCACCAGTCGAAAGGCTCGACGGCGACGCGGTGCCCCAACAGGAAAGCGTCGGCGACATGGATCATCGGAGCGAGATCCATATCCGTCCCGCCGGTTCGCACAAGCTCCGCCATCCTGGCGTAGAGGCGCGGATATTCTCCGTGCAGAGGATTGCCGTCCGTGTCGTTGCCGGCATGGATTTCACCATCGATCGAAAGCGTCGCGCCCCCTTCGGAAAGCACGAGCGTGCCCTCATCGGTCTCGGCTTCAATGGTCCAGATCTGGTCTCCGTCCTGTCGCCAGTCGAACACCGCGGACATGTCCGCGCCGTGCGGATGCGCGAAGGCGAGCGATGCGGCGATCGGCGTGCCGCGATTTTCGGGAAATTCGAGAACGGCTTTGGTCAGGTGAACCGGGTCCGGCAGGATTTCCGTGACGATGGACAATGCATTGATGCCCGGATCGAAGATGCCGAGGCCACCGGGATCCCAAATCCACTCCTGGCCCGGATGCCAGCGGCGCACATCCTCTTTCCAGACCACCTTGAGCGACCGGAGACGTTTGTTTTGCAGCCATTCCTTCGCCGCGCCGACCCTTGCAGCTTCGCGGGAGTGCCAGGTCGCGTAGATCGAAACCCCTGCCCTTTTCGCCATGGCGCCAAGCGTATGGCATTCGGCGAGTGTCGCGCCCGGCGGCTTTTCCAGCATGACATGCCGGCCGGCCTTCAGCGCCGATGACGCATAGGCGAAGCGCGGTACAGGCGGCAGGCACAGCGAGATGACCTCGATGTCGCGGCGCGCATCGAGGAGCGTGTCCATGTCCGTGAAGGCTTCGACACCTTCCACCGTTCCATGGCGGGACACCGTCGCCGCGAGTTCCCAGTCGGGCGACGCTTCGATCGAGGGAACGTGCTGATCGCGCGCGATCTTGCCGATTCCGACCAGGGCTATCTTCGTACTCATCAGTGCGAGTCCCTTCCGACGGGCGCGCCGCGGCACCCCCTCAGGAAGTCCAGATCCGCGCCCGTATCCGCGCCTTGCACATGGGTCTGGTGCAGCCACTCATATCCGGATGTCGGACGGTCGGCGGGTTCGGACCACTGCGCCAGGCGCGCCGCAAGCTCTTCGTCGGAGATGTCGAGGCGAATATGCCGGCCCGGAACATCGATTTCGATCATGTCGCCATTGCGAACGACGGCCAGCGGACCGCCGGTCGCCGCTTCCGGCGATGTATGCAATATCACCGTTCCGTAGGCCGTGCCGGACATGCGCGCATCGGAGATGCGGACCATGTCGGTGATCCCCTTTTTCAGGATCTTCGGCGGCAGGCCCATATTGCCGACCTCGGCCATGCCCGGATAGCCCTTCGGGCCGCAGTTCTTCAGAACGAGAATGCAGGTCTCGTCGACATCGAGGGCGTCGTCGTTGATGCGGGCCTTGTAGTCGTCGATATCCTCGAAGACGACGGCACGGCCGCGGTGCTGCAGGAGATGCGGCGACGCGGCGGACGGCTTGATGACGGCCCCTTTTGGCGCGAGATTGCCCTTGAGGACGGCGATGCCGCCCTGTTGCGTCAGGGCTTTTTCCACCGGGAGGATGACGTCCTCATTGTGGTTCACGACATCCTTCACCTGATCCCACATTGTCTCCCCGGAGACCGTGAGCGCGTCCTTGTGCAGCAGCCCGGCCTCGCCGAGGCGCTTCAGCACGACAGGCAGTCCGCCGGCATAGAAGAACTCCTCCATCAGATATTTGCCCGACGGCATGAGGTTGACGATGGTCGCGACGTCACGGCCGCAGCGGTCCCAATCGTCCAGAGAGAGGTCGATGCCGACACGTCCGGCAATCGCCAGCAGGTGGATGACCGCGTTGGTGGACCCGCCGATCGCGCCGTTGGTGCGGATCGCGTTCTCGAACGCGTTTTTGGTCATGACGTCGGAGGGTTTGAGATCGTCCTTGACCATCTGCACGATGCGCCGACCGGACAGTTGCGCCATGACCCGGCGCCGGCTGTCGACGGCCGGGATCGTGGCGTTTCCGGACAGCGCCATGCCAAGTGCCTCGGACATCGAGGCCATCGAGGACGCCGTTCCCATCGTGTTGCACGAGCCGGGCGAGCGCGACATCGAGGCTTCCGCCTCGAGAAAATCCTCGGCGGTCATTTCTCCGGCTTTCACCGCCTCGGAGAACTTCCAGAGATGCGTTCCCGATCCGACCCGCTCGCCCCGGAAATAACCATTCAGCATCGGGCCGCCGGTCACCACGATGGAGGGCATGTCGGTTGACGCGGCGCCCATCAGCAGGCTCGGGGTGGTCTTGTCGCAGCCGACGAGCAGGACGGCGCCGTCCATCGGCTGACCGCGCATCGCCTCCTCGACCGCGAGGGCGGCAAGGTTGCGGAACATCATCGCCGTCGGCCGGAACGAGCTTTCCGCCGCCGAAAAGACCGGTACTTCAACCGGGAAGCCGCCCGCCTCGTAGATGCCGTTCTTCACGCGCTCCGCGAGATCGCGCAGATGTGCGTTGCACGGCGTCAGTTCGGACCAGGTGTTCAGGATGCCGATCACCGGACGCCCGTCGAACATGTCGTGCGGGAATCCCTGGTTCTTCATCCAGCCGCGATGATAGATCTGGTCGCGGCCCGTGCCGCCGAACCATTCCTGCGAACGCAGCCTGCGGGGCCATTGCGCGGGTTTGAAACTCATACTCATCAACCCTGCTTCTGCTTGTTGTAAACATCGAAGACGACCGCCGCGAGCAACACGAGGCCCTTGATCATCTGCTGGTAGTCGATGCCGATGCCCATGATCGACATGCCGTTGTTGAGGACGCCCATCAGGAACGCTCCGACGACCGCGCCGACAATCGTGCCCACGCCGCCGGACATCGAGGCGCCGCCGATAAAGACCGCGGCGATAACGTCGAGTTCCAGCGCGAAGCCGGCTTTCGGCGTCGCCGTGTTCAGCCGTGCCGCGAAGACAAGGCCTGCCGCCGCGGCGAGAATGCCCATATTGACGAAGGCGAGAAATGTCAGGCGTTCCGTCTTGATGCCGGAGAGCTTGGCAGCCTTGGCGTTGCCGCCAAGCGCGTAGATCCTGCGGCCGATCACGGTGTTCTGGGTCAGGAATGCGTAGATGATGGTCAGCGCGCCCATCGTCAGAAGCACGTTGGGCAAGCCCCGGAAGGTCGAGAGCTTGTAGGTTATGAAGATGATCGCTGCCGCGACGATGGCGTTGCGCGCGACAAAGAAGCTGCGCGGCTCGTCGACAATGCCGTAGGAGCGGTTCCGCGCGCGCTGGCGCAGCCCGATCCAGACCAATGCGGCCGCCGCCAGGATGCCGAAGCCGAGCGCCAGCACATTCAGCCTGCGCACATCGAAGACGCCGGCCAATGCTTCACCCACGCCGGTGGGGAAAATATCGGCGACGAAGCCGTTTGCGATCACCTGGAATTCTCTCGGGAACGGCCCGACCGATTGACCTTCGAGCAGCCAGAGCGACAGTCCGCGAAAGACGAGCATGCCCGCCAGGGTGACGATGAAGGACGGTATCTTCCAGTAGGCGATCCAGTAGCCCTGGGCGGCGCCGATAAGGCCGCCGGCAACGAGGCAGACGATGATGGTCAGGAAGACAGACTGGTCCCAGTTCACGATCATCACGGCCGCGAGCGCGCCGATGAACCCCATCACCGAGCCGACCGAAAGGTCGATGTTACCCGACACGATGACCACCAGCATGCCCAGCGCCATGATGACGATATAGCTGTTCTGGAGCAGCAGGTTGGTGACGTTGACCGCGCGCAACAGGGTCCCGTCGGTGACGATCTGGAAGAACGCCATGATGGCGATCAATGCGAAAAGGAGCCCGTATTCGCGCAAATGCGAAGAGAGGTAATCGCGAACGCTCCTGCCCGACTCCGCCTTTTCGGCGCGTTCGCTGCTTTGAACCGCAGTCACGTCTTTCTCCCTACTCGTTGACAATGAGCGACATGATGCGCTCCTGGCTCGCTTCCGCGGCGGTGAGTTCGCCGACCAGCGCGCCTTCGTTCATCACGTAGATCCGGTCACACATTCCGATGAGTTCCGGCATTTCGGACGAGATCATCACGACGCCTTTTCCTTCGGCGGCGAGTTCGTTGATGATCGTGTAGATCTCGTATTTCGCCCCGACATCGATGCCGCGCGTCGGTTCGTCGAGGATCAGCACGTCCGGCCTCGTATTCAGCCATTTTGCGAGCACGACCTTCTGCTGGTTTCCGCCGGAGAGGTTGACCGCTTTCTGGAAGACCGTCGGTGTGCGTATCGCCAGCGCGTCGCGGTACTTTTCCGCGACCCGGGTTTCCTCGTTGCGATTGAGGACGCCACCCGAGGAGACACTCTCGAGATTGGCGAGCGTTGTGTTGAACCGCACGGTTTCGTCCAGCACGAGGCCCAGCGATTTGCGGTCTTCCGTGACATAGGAAATGCCCGCGTCGATGGCGCGGGGGACAGTGCCGACATCGACCGGCTGGCCGCGCAACCTTATCTCGCCCGTTATGTTGCGGCCGTAACTGCGGCCGAAGATCGACATGGCCAATTCCGTGCGGCCCGACCCCATGAGACCGGCGATGCCGACGACCTCACCGGAGCGCACGGTGAAGCACGCATCCTTGATGACGCGCCGGTCGGCGTGCTCCGGATGCCAGACGCTCCAGTTTTCGACTTCGAGCAGCACTTCGCCGGGCGAGCGCGCATGTTCGGGAAAGCGGTGCGTCATGTCGCGGCCGACCATGTCACGGACGATCCGGTCCTCGCCGAGACCATCCGCTGCATCGAGCGTCGAAATGGTGGTTCCGTCCCGGATCACGGTCACGGTGTCGGCGACATAGCCGACTTCGCCGAGCTTGTGGGAAATGATGATGCAGGTGACGCCTTGCGCTTTCAGTTCCAGCATCAGGTCGAGCAGCTTGCGGCTGTCGTTTTCCTGCAGGGCGGCTGTCGGCTCGTCCAGGATCAGCAGCTTGACGTCCTTGGAGAGCGCCTTCGCGATCTCGACAAGCTGCTGCTTGCCGACGCCGATGCTGTCGACCTTGGAGGTTGGCGGTTCGTTCAGGCCGACCTTGGCGAGAAGCTCTTCCGTTCGCCGGTTCGTCTCGCGCCAGTCGATCACGCCACGAACGGCGCGCTCGTTGCCCAGGAAGATGTTCTCGGCGATCGACAGTTGCGGCACGAGTGCCAGTTCCTGGTGAATGATGATGATGCCGCGCGCTTCGCTGTCCCGAATATCGCGAAACGCGACAGGTTCGCCCTCGAAGACGATCTCGCCCTCGTAGCTGCCGGCGGGATAGACGCCGGACAGGACCTTCATCAGCGTCGACTTGCCGGCGCCGTTTTCGCCGCAGATCGCGTGGATCTCGCCCTGCCGAACGGCGATGCTCACCCGGTCGAGCGCCCGGACGCCCGGAAACTCCTTGGTGATCTCGCGCATTTCAAGAAGTGTGCTCATGGCGCACGAAAACTCGGGATGGTCGTTGATTTTGTTTGCTCCTCCCCGCCGATCTGGACGGCGAGGAGGAGCATGCTCGTTCAGGAAGAGATTACTTGATCTGATCCATCGTGTAGTAACCGCTTCCGATCAGGATTTCTTCCCAATTGGATGCGTCGACCGACACCGGCTCGAGCAGGTAGGACGGCACCACCTTGACCCCGTTGTCATAGGTCTTGGTGTCGTTGATTTCCGGCTCGCCGCCTTCGAGAAGCGCATTGACCATGCCCACGGTGACACGGGCGAGTTCGCGCGTGTCCTTGAACACCGTCGAGTACTGTTCGCCGGCAAGGATCGACTTGACCGACGGCACTTCCGCGTCCTGACCGGTCACGATCGGCATCTGCTGGTCTCCCGAGCCGTAGCCGACGCCCTTGAGCGAAGACAGGATGCCGATGGACAGACCGTCATAAGGCGACAGGACACCATGCAACTGCGTGTCGGTGTAATGGGCCGAGAGAAGGTTATCCATGCGGGCCTGCGCCACCGCGCCGTCCCAGCGCAGCGTGCCAACCGTATCCATGCCCATCTGGCCGGATACGATGTTGATCTTGCCGTCGTCGATCAGCGGCTGGAGGACGCTCATCGCGCCGTCGTAGAAGAAGTATGCGTTGTTGTCGTCGGGCGAGCCGCCGAACAGCTCCACATTCCAGGCTTCGGCGTCCGGATAGCGTTCTTCCAGACCCTGGACCAGCGAATTGGCCTGCTGCACGCCGACCTTGAAGTTGTCGAACGTCGCGTAATAATTGACATCCGGGCTATCGCGGATCAGGCGGTCATAAGCGATGACCGGAATACCGAGCGCGGCGGCGTTTGCAAGGGCGTTGGAAAGCGTCGTGCCGTCGATGGCGGCGATCACGAGAGCATCGACCTCTTTCGTGATCATGTTCTCGATCTGCGCGAGCTGGTTCGGAATGTCGTCCTCGGCATATTGCAGGTCGGCGCTGTAGCCAGCCGCCTCGAACTGCTCGACCATCGAGTTTCCATCCGAGATCCAGCGTGCGGACGATTTGGTCGGCATCGCGATGCCGATCGTGCCCTTGTCCTGCGCAATTGCCGGAGCGGCAAGCAGACCAGCGCCAAAGGCAAGCGCGGTCATTGCGGAAAGCAGTTTCCTCATGAAATCCTCCCAGGGAATAAGTGGCCGCCGGCAGATCCTCCTCGCAGGCGACGCTGTTTCGGGTGTCGAGTAACACCCGGCGCAGACGCTAATGCATCGTGAGCTTGCGCATCAATTAATTAGATTGACAATCTGCATACCAACTTTGATATGCAAACTATGCAAAACTTGGCCAACCGCCTCCAGATACGCGATTTTCGTCTCGTCCAAGCCATCGCAAGCACCGGCCAGCTGGCGCTGGCCGCGGAACGACTGGCGATCACGCAGCCGGCCGCATCGCGCATGCTGGCCAGTCTTGAAAAGCTGATCGGCGTTCCGCTCTTCGTCCGTCACCCGAAGGGTATGACGCCGACACCGACCGGAGAGACGCTGGCCCGAAATGCGAATTCACTTCTCCACGGCCTGGATCTGACGCTCCAGGAAACCGAGGCGGCGATCTCCGGGCGCGCGGGGTCGGTCCGGGTCGGGTCGGTGACCGGTGGCGCGGTTGGTTTCGTCGTTCCCGCCATTCAGCAGCTGAAGCGGATGGCCGAGGGCGCGGACATTCACGTCGATGTCGCGCCGAGCGATGTGCTGATCGGTGGATTGCTAAGCGGGGACTATGATTTCGTCCTGTCGCGTATCCCGCCGGGAACGGATGCGCGGCAATTCGCCGTGAAGCGCGGAAGGGTCGAGATCATCCGCTTCCTGGTTCGCCGCGACCATCCGCTCACCCGCAGGGAAAAACTCACGATCGCGGATATGGAAGGATGGGAGTGGGTTATCCAGGCGCCGCATACGCCGATGCGCCAGGCTGTCGAGGAGGTCTTCTTCTCGTCCGGCACCCCCCTGCCCTCCGAAATCGTGAACACGACGTCGCTGCTGGTCATGATCGGCTATCTCGATTCCACGGATGCCGTCGCACCGATCACGCGAGAGGTGGCGGAACTCGTCGCGCCAAAGGGCGCACAGGGCCGCTTTGTGGCGCTGGATCTCGACGAGCCGATCGTCATTCATCCGTATCATATGATATCGTTGAAGAGCCACACGCTGAGCCCGTTGGCGACACGGCTTCGCGACCTGATCCTGGACGGATTGTCGCTATCCGGATAGGCGAAACGCGTTTCAGGCACCCGCTCGTCACAGAAGGGTCGCGAGGCGCGGTTTGACAGACATCAAGGCTCTTCGTGTTGTCCGCAGTCATGCTGCGGGACACCGATGAATCGGTGGTGGATGCAAGGCAGATACAGGCTCCGGCTCTCGCCACCGTTCAAGAAAGGCTGAAAGATATGGTTCCGAAAACACTTTTCATCGTGATGGATAGCGGGCAACCGACCGACAGCGTCGCGCGTGCGATTTCGCTTTGCCAGCAGAACGGCAGCCATCTTGCCGTGCTTGTCGTCGGGATTGCACTTCCCGCCAGTGCGACCGCCTATGGTGCCGTGCCGGCGGATACATGGTCCGAGGAGCGCGAAAAGGGCCGTGCCGTTGCAGTGGCGAAAGCGTCCGACATCGAAGCGTTGATGGCCGAGGCCGGCGTCTCCGGCGATGTCTCCACCTATTACTGCGACGAAGGCCAGATAGCCGATATTGTCGGCATGCGTGCCCGCTACACGGATCTCGGTCTCTTCATGCCGACTTCCGATCAGGACAAGCGCCTCTCCGACAAGGCGTTGGAAGGTTTCGTCTATCAGAGCGCCCGCCCGTTCCTCGTCGCTCCTTCCGGTTGCGACCTGACCCTGAAGCCGAAACGGGTGATGATCGCGTGGAACGCGACACGCGAGGCCGCCAGAGCCGTCCACGATTGCATGGACATGCTCGGAAGTGCCGAGACGGTCCATGTGGCCCTTGTCGATCCGGTGGCGTCCGAATTCGACCAGGGCGAAGAACCCGGCAGCGATATCGCGGCGTATCTCGCCCGTCATGGTGCGAATGTCACCGTCGATGTTCTCGCATCGGCGGGTCGGAGCGTTGCTGATGCGCTCGTTCAGCACGCGACCGATCTCGATGTCGATCTGATTGTCGCGGGCGCCTATGGGCATTCGCGCCTGCGTGAATTCTTCTTCGGTGGTGCGACACGCGACTTGCTTGCCAATGAACGTTTCACGGTACTGATGGCGCACTGACGATCCGCACTCTATGAAAGCGCACTTGCGCCGCTCCTGCGCGGCGCGAGTGTGCGTCGCATCAGGAAGAACCCGGAGTGATCCCGGACCCCGTTCATGACCATCGCCTCTTCGAACACAGACGAGACATCGCGAAATGACGGTGCCGTGCCGGAAGCGCCGTATTCCATAGCCGTTGCGGATTTTTTCCAGATGCTGGAGGTCGATCCGGCGCGCGGGCTGTCCGGCGACGAAGCTGCGGCGCGGCTCGGACGGTTCGGACCGAACGCGCTGCGGAAGAAGGCGCGCCAGAATGTCCTGATCATTCTGCTGAACCAGTTTCGAAGCCCCATCGTCTACCTGCTGGTCGCTGCCGCCGCCTTGGCGCTGCTGTTCGGCGAGACCGTGGAGTTCGTCGCCATCGTGGCCGTCTTGCTCATCAATGCGGCGATCGGGTTTATCACGGAGATACAGGCCGTCCGTTCGATGGAGGCGCTGCGCGAACTGACCAGCCGGAACACGCTGGTACGGCGTGACGGGACGATCGTTTCGATATCCGCCGAGAAGCTGGTGCCGGGCGATGTCGCGATCATCGACGCCGGCGATGTCATCGCGGCGGATATGCGCGTCGTGTCATCCGCCAATCTCTCGGCCGATGAATCCGCGTTGACCGGGGAATCGATGCCGGTCTCGAAGTCGGTAGACCCCGTGGCGTCGGAGACTGTCCTCGCCGACCGGACCTGCATGTTGTTCAAGGGCTGTGCGATCACGGGCGGAACCGGCGAGGCCGTCGTCACGGCCACCGGCATGAACACCGAACTCGGCCGGATCACCCGGCTCGTGGAGGAATCGGAGCCCGAGCGGTCGCCGCTCGAGCGGCAACTTGCGCTTCTCAGCCGGCATCTCATCTGGCTCACCCTCGTGGTCACGGCGATCGTCGCGATCAGCGGCGTTATCGCCGGTCAGGATCTGGTGCTGATGGTGGAATCCGCGGTCGCGCTTGCCGTGGCGGCCATTCCCGAAGGATTGCCGATCGTCGCCACGCTCGCACTTGCGCGCGGCATGTTGCGGATGGCCCGTCACAACGCCCTGATCGAGCAATTGTCGGCCGTGGAAACGCTCGGCGCGACAACCGTGATCCTGACGGACAAGACGGGCACGCTGACCGAAAACCGGATGCATGCCGACCGCATCGTCACTGCGAGCGGGGAGATGACATTCGACCGGCACACCAGGTCGTTTCTGCTCGACGGGCGTCCGATCCAACCGCAGCCGAACCAGGACACCGGTCTGGTCCTGCGCAACGCGGCCCTGTGCAACAATGCGTCGCTCGGGCGGGACGGTGCGGCATCGACCGGTGACCCGATGGAAATCGCGCTGCTGGAAGCTGCCTCTGCCGGCGGCTTCGACCGCGACCGCCTCCTGGCGACATGTCCCGAAACCGCCGAGCACGCCTTCGATACGCATACGCGCATGATGGCGACGCTGCATGAATGCGAAGGTCGGCAACTGGTTGCGGTGAAGGGCGCGCCGGAGGCGGTGCTAGACCACGTTGTCGATGTCGCCAATGGCGACGGGACCCGCCCGTTCGACCGCGATCAGAGACGACACTGGGCAACGGTCTGCAAGGTGCTCGCCCTGCAGGGTCTGCGCCTGCTCGCAATTGCAGGCAAGACCACGGATGATGGGACCGCGCCGGTTTACGAGGGGCTTACGCTTTACGGCATTGTCGGCTTCCAGGACCCTCCCCGGTCGGACATATCCGGTGCGATTTCCGATGCGCGGCGCGCGGGGATATCGGTGGTGATGGTGACGGGCGATCACGCGGCAACCGCATCCCACATCGCGGAGGCCGTCGGGCTGGCCGATGGCGACGATGGTGTCGTCGAAGGGCGCGATCTCAAACCCTATGACGAGATGACCGGCGAGGACCGCGACCGTGCTCGTGCAGCGCGCGTTTTCGCGCGGGTCGATCCGGAACAGAAACTCGCACTCATCAGGCTGCATCAGGAAGCCGGTGAAGTCGTCGCCATGACGGGAGACGGCGTCAATGACGCGCCGGCGCTGCGGAAGGCGGATATCGGCGTTGCTATGGGGCTGCGGGGAACACAGGTGGCGCGCGAGGCCGCGGATCTCGTTTTGCGCGACGACGCCTTTTCGACGATCATCCACGCAGTCCGCGAAGGCCGGCTGATATACACCAATATCAGGCGCTTCACGACCTATCTTCTGTCCTGCAATCTCAGCGAGATCCTGATCGTCGGTATAGCGGTCATGAGCGGGTTGCCGCTCCCTCTCCTGCCTTTGCAGATCCTGTTTCTGAACCTGGTCACCGACGTCTTTCCGGCGTTCGCGCTGGGAACGGTCGAGGCCGACCGCAATGTGCTGGCGCGCCCGCCGCGTCCGCCATCCGAGCCGATCCTTGCGCGCGGTCAGTGGATCGCAATCGTGGCGCATGGCTGTGTGATTTCCGCTGTCACGCTCAGCGCGCTGGGAATTGCCGTCTATCTGTTCGGGATGGAGGGCGATACGGTGACGACGATGAGCTTCTACACGCTCGCCCTCGCGCAGCTCTGGCACGTGTTCAACATGCGCAATTGGCGCGACAGGCTGCTGACCAGTCAGGTCACGCGAAACAGCTATGTCTGGCTGGCGATCGGACTATGCCTTGCGATTCTCGCGGTCGCCGATCTGCAACCGATGATCGCCGAAGCCCTGCGCCTGGCCGAATTGCCGGCCCGCGCATGGCTCGTGGTGATCGGTCTGAGTGTCGTGCCCGTTATTCTGCGCGAAATGGCTGCGATCGTCGTCAGGCTGAGGCGCCATCGCTAACCGTCGAAACGGCCGTCACGCCTTGAGTTTTCCGGTGCCGTACATGGATTCGAGATCCTCGCGCATCTCTCCGGTCAGTTCGACGAGCTCGGACGCGTTGACCAGTTCGAAGTGGTTGGTGTCGATCGGACGGAGGATTTGCTTGCGCACCAGCGTCTGCAAATTCCGGCTGAGCGTTTCCGGCGTCGTGCCGAGATAGGCCGCAATATCGCGACGGCCGATCGGCAGCGCGATAATGACATGAGGGATCTTGTCGCCGCTGTGGCAGAACCGGTTGTCCGAGCGTTGCGACAGGATGAAGAGAAATGTCGCGACGCGCTGCATGGTCGTATGACACGAGGTCATCGCCGCCCATTCGCGCGCGGCATCCAGTTCATCGAGCGTGTTCAGCAGAAGGGCATGTTCGACTTCGGGATGTCGGGCGATGAAACCCTCGAAAGCCTGCCTGCCGAGGCTGCACAAGGTCACGTCGGTCGCCGCCTCGTAGGAAAACCGGGATGTTTCCGCATAGGCGCGCCCGAAAAAGTCGGAGGGGAACAGGAGACCGACAATGTTCTGCTGGCCCGACATGGACATGTTGGTCAGTTTCACCACGCCGCTGACGACATTGCCGACAATGTCCGCCTCATCGCCCTGGGCGACAATCACCGTGCCCTTCTCGAAGTTGCGAGTGTGCGAAAGCCTGGACAGTTCCTGCATTGCCTCGGCGGACGCGGCGCGACAGATCGACCGATGATGTACGGGGCACTGTTCGCACTTCCCGCAAGAGCCGAGTTTCATAACTGTTTCGTTCATCGTCGCATCGATCCGTCCGCAGCCGCACCAAACCACCAGTCGCAGCGATTAAAGTCAATTGAATGAACGTTGCCGTCGCATTTGCGCTTCAACGAACGGCCGATTGATCGCGATCAATGCCCCGCACGGCAGCCGGGCGCGAGATGTGGTCTTGAGGTCGGAGCAATCGCGAGAGGCCGAAGTGTCCTACCAGAACATCCTTGCCCATCTTGAATTCGATGGCCGGTCGGACAACCGCCTCAATTACGCGACGGATCTCGCCGGCGAACTTGATTCCTATCTCATCGGTTTCACGGCAACAGCGCTCAGGCCGGTCCATGTCAGCGACATGGAGGTTGCAGCCGATCAGGCCTACCGAGATGAGGCGGATGGCCTGAATGTGCGACGGTTCAACGATCTCCGGCAGCAATTCATGGACGTCGCGGGCGACGGGCAGAACTCCGGCTGGCGGCAATCGCAAGACCTGCCGACAAAAGCGCTGCTTCTGCATGCCCGTGCCGCGGATCTTGTCGTTTCCGGCACGCCTCAAGGCGCATCGCCCGGCGACAGCTACCGGGCCGTCGATCCCGGCGAACTGGTCTGCAATGCCGGGCGGCCCGTCCTGTTCGTCGGTGAACGATCCGAGTTTCGTCACCCGTCGCTGACGATCATCGGCTGGAAGGATACGCCGCAGGCCCGCCGGGCGGTCTCTTCCGCCCTGCCCTTTCTGCATCTCTCGGACACAGTCATGGTTCTCTCGATCGGCGAAGATCACGGCGATGTCGATGATTCCGGAGCACGGGACGTTGTCCGCTACCTGCTGCGTCACGGGATCGCCGCGGAGGCGCAGGCGATCACGGCAAGAAACGCGTCGGAAGCGTTTATCGACGCGGCGCATGCGAGGCATGCGGATCTCGTCGTCGCCGGCGCCTTCGGCCACAGCCGGCTTCGCGAACGGGTTTTCGGCGGATTCACCTATGCCTTGCTGATGCAATCCGACCTCAACCGCCTCATGGTCGGGTAGCCATTGGCTGCTCAACGCGGTTATTACTCACCGGGGCGCAGGCTTTGGCGTGCCGTTGCCCGCGCTCTTGGGGCAATCCGCTCCATTGATGCCGGTCAAGGCGTCGTCCGGTCGATTTACGTTACCGATGGATCACCACGGTTCGTGCAGAGACCTGGGATGGATGATCAGAGATTGGCGGGCGGCCATGCCTGCAATTGAACGTGCCGCACGGACCGAATGAAGCAGGAGGACCGCAACTGATGCAAGCCAGCAAGCGCAAAGCAATCATCGGCGACATCGGCGGCACGCATGCCCGTTTCGCGATTTGCGATATCGACGAATTGTCGGTCGAGCATTTCGCGGTGTTTCGCACCGACATGTTCTCTTCCCTGCCCGACGCCGTTGTGCATTACCTTGAATCCATTCCGGACAATCCGGATATCGCCGGATTTTCCATAGCTGATCCGGTGGCGGGCGGGCGTATGGGCGTCGAGAACACCCCGTGGAGCTTCACGCCGGAAGATCTTCAGGCGGCCTGCGGCGCCAAGAAGGTCCATTTCGTCAACAATTTCGAAGCGCTCGCGCTCGTCCTGCCCTATCTCAATGCGCATGACCGTTGTCAGATCAACGCCGGAACCGCCATCGACGGCGCACCGAAGGTCGTGCTCGGCATCGGCGGAGAATTCGGCACCGCATCGCTGATCGAAGCGTCCGGCAAGCATATCCCGATTTCAGGTAATGCCGGACATTCCGCCTTTGCCGCGACGAATGAACGGGAGATGGCGGTCCTGTCGAAAGTCGCCGGGAATTACGGCTACGCGCCGCTTCAATCGGTGCTGTCCGGACGCGGTCTCGAAGCGATCCATGCAACCCTTGCCGACATCGAAGGACTGCCGGAGCCGGTGGCGTCGGCATCCGAGATCATCGATCTGGCCTTGGAGGACGATGACGCGCTTGCGGTCGATACGCTGGATTGTTTCGTTTCGATCCTCGCCCGCGTCACTGGCGACATGGCGCTGCTGCATGACGCACGCGGCGGCGTATATATCGGTAGAGGTATTACGCCGAAGATATTGAAATTGCTGGATAGCGACCGCTTCCGGGAAATCTATTTTGACAAGGGGGCGATGTCCGGTCTCCTCGCCTCGATCCCGGTTTACGCGATTCTCGCCAATGATGCGGGATTGCGCGGGGCGGCGATTTCGACGTCCGACGCATTCCCGATGTAGGCCAGTCGCGCTTCGGGGAAATTTCCCGCTGTCAGCCGTGCACGCGGGTCACACCGTGCTCATAGAGCATCATGACATCCTGCTTGCGGCACAGTTCCGTGCCGGGCGTCATCACGGCGGCCGAGCCGGCAGCAATGCCGAAGCGGAAGGCCTCGTGCATCGTATGTCCCTGCGACAACCACCAGACCATGCCGGCGACGAAACTGTCGCCCGCGCCGACGGCCGAGGCTTCGCGGACATGGATGGAGCGCATCCGCACGACCCCGTCCGCATTGGCGAGGAACGCGCCGCCCTTGCCCATCGAGACGGCAATGTTCTCCGCGGCGCCGCGCGATACGAGTTCGACCGCGGCATCGGATGCGCTTGACTCGTCGAGCCGCTCGCCGATCAGTTTCTCCAACTCGCTCATTGACGGCTTCAGCAGGAAGATCCTTGCATGATCGACCGTCTGGCGCAGCGCTTCGCCGGACGTGTCGAGGATGAAACGGATGCCCTTTTCATGCGCGACGGCGGCCATGCGCCGATAGGTATCGTCCGGCGCTCCGTTCGGAAGGCTGCCGCTGGCGACGATATAATCGCCATCGAATGCCTCGATGAATTCGTGCACCGGCTCTATTTCGGCCGGATCGACGGTCGGGCCTTCCGGTACGAAGCGGTATTCGAAATTGGTGGTCAGCTCGTGCACCATCAGCGCGATTCGATTGTCGCCTTGCATCGGAATGCGATGGCGGGCGATGTCGTATTGGGCGAGAAGTCCGTCATAAAGCGGACCCGTCGTGCCGCCGGACAGATAGAGAAGTTCGGCGCGTCCACCGAGTTCCGCGATCACCCGGGCGACGTTGGCCCCGCCGCCGCCGGCATAATGCTTCTGGTTCTCGGTGCGGGTCTTCAGCGTTGGGCGCACATGCTCTGCGTCGCAACTGACGTCGATGGCGGGATTGAGGGCGATTGTGAGAATTCGTTCCATGGCCGCTGCCGTTTCCTAGCGTGAAACATTACGGGCCGGAGAACCGGCCCGTTTTGCAGATGTGTATCAGACGGAAAGCACCGGGGACACCCGCCGGGTCCGTCAGGCGCCACCCTTCTTTCGGGCCGCCTCGGCCTCGGCGACCTGCTTCTTGACGGCGATGAAGCTGTCCGGCGTCACGGAAATCGTATCGATCCCGCAATCAACCAGGAACTGCGCGAATTCCGGATGATCGCTCGGCGCCTGGCCGCACAAGCCGACCTTTGCGCCGGCTGCGTGGGCTTCGCGGATGACGCTCGAGATCATCCATTTGACCGCCTCGTCCTGTTCGTCGAACAGCCCCGACAAGCGGTCGGAATCGCGATCGACCCCCAGTGTCAGCTGGGTGAGGTCGTTGGAGCCGATGGAGAAGCCGTCGAACCGGGTCGCGAATTCCTTGGCGAGAATGACGTTGGACGGGATCTCGCACATCACATAGACGAGAAGCCCGTTCTCGCCGCGTTTCAGGCCGTTTTCGGCCATCACTTCCAGCACCTTGTCGGCCTCGCCGACGGACCGGCAGAACGGGATCATCATGACGACGTTGTCGAAGCCCATCTCGTTGCGCAACCGGGCCATGGCCTGGCATTCCAGCGCGAAGCCGGGCCGATAGGCCTCCGAATAGTAACGGGACGCGCCGCGGAACCCGATCATCGGGTTTTCCTCTTTCGGTTCGAAACCCGCGCCGCCGAGAAGACCGGCATATTCGTTCGTCTTGAAGTCGCTCATGCGCACGATGACGGGTTTCGGATAGACCGTCGCGGCGATGCGGGCGAGCCCGCGTGCGAGCTTGTCGACGAAATATTCAGACTTGTCGTCATAGTCGCGCGTCAGGACTTCGATCTTTTCGCGCGTTTCCTCGTCGGTGATCTGATCGAAATGGATCAGCGCCATCGGGTGAACCTGGATCTGGTTGTTGATGACGAATTCCATGCGCGCGAGGCCGACGCCCTCCGACGGAATCTGCCACCAGCGGAAGGCCGATCCCGGATTGGCGAGGTTGAGCATGACGCGGGTTTCGGTCTGGGGAATGTCGGAGAGGGATTCGGTCTTTTCCTCGTATTCCGCATAACCCTCGTAGACGAAGCCTTCGTCGCCCTCGGCGCAGGAGATCGTCACCTCCTGTTCGGAATGCAGGACATGCGTCGCCTCACCGGTTCCGACAACTGCCGGAACACCGAGTTCGCGGCTGACAATGGCCGCATGCGAGGTCCGTCCGCCGTGATCGGTGATGATTCCCGCGGCACGCTTCATGATCGGCACCCAGTCCGGATCGGTCGTGCCGGTCACGAGGATGGAGCCGTCCGCGAACTTGTCGATATCGGCCACGTCCTCGATCAGGCAGAGCCGTCCGGCGATGACGGATCCGCCGATCGACAGGCCCTTGGTGAGCACCTTGCCCTTTTTCTTGATTTCGTAGGACTTGAAGGACGACTGGTCGCGTTGCGCCTGAACGGTTTCGGGACGGGCCTGGACGATGAAGAGCTCGCCCGTCTCGCCGTCCTTTGCCCATTCCATGTCCATCGGGCAGCCATAATGGGTTTCGATGATTGAGGCCCAGCGGGCGAGCGTCAGGATCTCGTCGTCGTCGATCACATAGGCGGCGCGCTCGGCCTTGGAGGTCGGAACGTTGCGCGTCTTCTCGGCGCCTTCCGAGTAGATCATCTTGATCCCCTTGGCGCCGACCTTCTTTTCGACGATCGGTTTGAATTTGCCGCCCTCGAGGAGAGGTTTGAAGATGACGAACTCGTCCGGATCGACCGCGCCCTGCACGACGTTTTCGCCGAGGCCCCAGGCGGCGTTGATGACGACGACCTTGTCGAAACCGGTCTCGGTGTCGATCGAGAACATCACGCCGGAGCCGCCCTTGTCGGATCGCACCATCTGTTGCACGCCGATGGAAAGCGCGACCTGGAGGTGGTCGAAGCCCTTGACCTGCCGGTAGCTGATCGCGCGGTCGGTGAACAGCGACGCGAAGCAGCGCTTGCAGGAGTCGAGCAACTCGCGCTCGCCCTTGACGTTGAGATAGGTTTCCTGCTGGCCGGCGAAACTGGCGTCGGGCAAATCCTCCGCGGTCGCACTGGACCGCACGGCGACATCGACTTCGTCGCGGCCGGCTTTTTTCGACATGTTGGCGTAGAAGTCACCGATCTCCGCCGCCAGTGCCTCGGGCCATTTGCCGCGCAGGATCATCTTTCGGACAGCGGCACCCGTTTCGGCGAGTGTTGCGTGACCTTCCTCGTAGTCCCGCATGGCGTCCGCGATGCCTGACTTGAGATCGTTGGCCTCCAGGAACTGCCAATATGCTTCCGACGTGGTTGCGAAACCGGTCGGAACGGCGATGCCCTTCGATCCGAGCTGGTTGAGCATCTCGCCAAGCGATGCGTTCTTGCCGCCAACACGCGGTACGTCCTTGCGGCTGGCGTCTTCGAGCCAGATTACAGTCTCGGAATCGGTCATTGGTGGGGTCCCTCCGCTTAAAACAAGATTGCCCAAATACAATCAGCAGGCGAAGTGGTCCGCATTGACTGACATCAAGGCCATGCCGCGCCTTTCGTCATTGGGCGGAGCAATTACCGGCTTGGTCAGCGTTGCTCTTCTTGCAGTGCCATAAGCCACGCGACGACATCCGCTTTCTCGTTGTCGAAAAGCCTGTATGTCGTCATCGGAAAGTGGTCCTCGTTCAGGAACTGCGTGAAATACGCCTCATCGCGTCCCTGGCGGCGGACGATGTCCTCGAAACGCGGCGCCATTACCGGATCGGGCGTGTCCGAGGCGCGCAGATGACACAAACGGCACCATTGCTCGACCACGGCCTCTCCGCGCGTTACCGCGTCGTCGGCCTTGGCGGGCGAAATAAGGGCAATTCCGACAAGCAGGACGGTCAGGTGCCGAATCATGGATTCCTCCTTTTGGATGCAGGATTCCGGATTTAGTCGTCATGCAGCCTATTCGGCGATGACAATCGTCAAGTCGCAATTCCCATGTGGCTTCAAGCAGTTCGCGGAGAATCACCGGCACACAGGGAACGTTTTTCGGCCCAAGCGGTTGATATTATTGATGAGCAAGTTATGTCTAAGGGTATGAGTGTGCACTGCACAATTTCATTTGGCTATCACCCGACCCCAACCGGTCCGGGTCTCTCCGGCGAAATACCCGCGCCGCGCCCGCCTGGCAAATCACTCTGATACAGCCGCGCGATCAGGGCCGAAATCGAATTGTCCGCCCTGTCTATTCGAACCCGATCCGAACGGAACAACATGACCATACCTCTGGACGACAGACAGTCCGTCATCGACGAAACACGCCCCTATCACACCATCGCCGTCATCGGCGGCGGCGCGTGGGGAACTGCTCTTGCGGCGGTCGCAAAGCGTGCGGGCCGCAACGTGACGATGTGGGCGCGTGATGCCGATCTCTGCACCACGATCAACGACACAGCCCTCAACGAAAAATACCTGCCGAACATCGCGCTTCCGGAAGGAATCCGCGCGACGACGGATATGGGAGAGGCGCTGGCCGACGCCGACGCGGTCATGATCGTGACGCCGTCGCGCACGATCCGCCGCATCTGCCGCGCCATGGCGCCGCATCTCAAGGATGGTGTTCCGGTCGCGCTGTGCGCAAAGGGCATCGAAACCGGGACTGGACGGTTGCTCGCGGACGTCGCGGCGGAAGAATTGCCGCGTCACCCGGTCGGAGCGATCTCCGGCCCGACATTCGCCCACGAAACCGCCATGGCTTACCCAACGGCGGTGACGGTGGCGTTTCCCTTCTCGCATGAAGACAGGATCAGCCCGCGCGACAGCACGGCTGCGCGCTTCGCCGTTTCGCTGACCTCCGAAGCGTTCCGCCCCTACATCTCCGACGACCTGATCGGCGTCGAAATCGGCGGTGCGGTCAAGAATGTGATCGCGATTGCGTGTGGCATGATGACCGGCGCGGGCTTTGCCGAGAACACGCGTGCGGCGCTGATCGCGCGCGGCATGGACGAGATGAAGACGCTCGCTGAAGCGCTGGGCGGTCGTCGCGAGACCGTCACCGGGCTTTCGGGCGCCGGCGATCTGACCCTGACCTGTTCGAGCCAGACATCGCGAAACATGTCGCTCGGCATCCAGCTTGGCCAGGGCATTGAACGCGAAGACTGTTTCGAGGGGCGTCCGGTTGTCGTTGAGGGCGAAATCAACTCCGTATCGGTGATGGATCTTGCACGTCGCATCGGCGTGTCCATGCCGATCTGCGAGGCCGTTCACCGGGTGCTGCATGAAGGCGCCGGGCTTCGCGAGACATTCGCGGATCTCTGGGCGCAGCCGATCATGGCCGAGCCCAAGGCTTTGGAGATCACCATCGACCACCCGCTTCAGCCCAATTCCGTCGGACGTTTCAAGGAGCCCGCGGCATGACCAGACATGAACGTATCGAGCTGCCGGACCTGTCCGAGAGGGAGTTCGTCCTGGCGACCGATCTCGACGGTACTTTTCTCGGCGGAACCGAGGAAGACCGGCGGTTGCTCTATGACCTGATCGAAGAAAACCGGCCGACATTCGGCCTGATCTTCGTGACCGGACGCGATCCCGAATTCATTGCGGAACTCTGCGACGAACGCGGTGTGCCGTGGCCGGACTACGTGATCGGCGATGTCGGCACGACGATCGCCGAGGTCACGCCCGCCCGCGGCATTTCGCCGATCAAGCCTCTGGAGGAGGATATCGCCAGCCGCTGGAACAACAGCGGAGACAAGGTTCGCGAGATCCTCAAGGATCATCCGGGGCTGCAGTTGCAGCCGACGTCGTTTCGATACCGGGTGAGCTACGACCTCGATGCCGAGAACTACGACTCGCTCGCCGAGGCGATGGTCGCCGCGCTGAATCTCGATCACCTCATCTCCGACAACCGCTATTTCGACGTGTTGCCGAAAGGGGTCAGCAAAGGCCCTTCCCTGCGCCGACTGATCAACCATCTCGATATCGGCGAAAAACGGGTCCTGGCCGCGGGCGATACGTTGAACGACCTGTCGATGCTTTCCTGCGGGCTTCCCGCTGTCGCTGTCGGCGGCGCGGAAGATGCGCTGCTCGCCAAAGTCTCCGACCTCGATCACGTCTACACAGCATCCGCCATCGGCGCAGGCGGAATACTCGAAGCCATTGAGGCGCTCGATTTCCACCCGATACCGAAAGGACAAGAATAATGGCCTCTGATCTCGTCATCGTTTACCACCGCCAGCCCTATGAGGAGGCGGTCGAAGACGGAAAAACGGTGTTCCGCGAAAACAAGAGCCCCAACGGTATCGTTCCGACGCTGAAGAGCTTCTTCGGATATGTCGACAAGGGCGCGTGGATCGCCTGGAAGGAAGCGGAGGACCCCGCCAATCCTGAATTCGAGCGCACGATCGAAATCAGCGACAGCTTCGGAGACTACACCGTTTCCCGGCTTCCGCTGACGGCGCAGCAGGTGTCGAGCTTCTATCACGTCACGTCGAAAGAGGCGTTCTGGCCGATCCTTCACTCCTTCAAGGAGAAGTACAATTACGACCCGGTCGACTGGCCGACGTTCAGGGAAGTGAACTGGGCGTTCGCGGAGGCGGCCGCGGCCGAAGCCAATCCGGGCGCGGTGGTCTGGATCCACGACTACAATTTGTGGCTGGTGCCGGGTTACCTGCGCCAGTTGCGGCCCGATGTGCGCATCTCGTTCTTCCACCACACGCCCTTCCCGGCCCCGGACATTTTCAACGTGTTGCCGTGGCGCAAGGAAATCGTCGGCAGCCTGCTGTCGTGCGATGTCGTCGGCTTCCATATTCCGCGCTACTCGTCGAATTTCGTGCAGGTCGCGCGGTCGCTTTTCGAGGTGGATGTCACAAAGCGCGAGCACGTGCCCGACGAACTGATTTCTGACGGTACGGCGCTGGTCGAGCGCTCGGTTCCGACCGAAATCTCGCATAATGGCCGGAAACTGCTCGTCAGCGCCTGCCCGGTCGGTGTCGATGTCGATTATATCGGCGAACAGGCCGAAAGCCGGGAAACGGAAAAGAAGGTCGAGCGGATACGTCGCGAGATTGGCGATACCAAGCTGATCGTTTCGGTATCGCGCACCGACTACACCAAAGGCGGGATCGAACAGCTCGAGACCTACGAACGTCTTCTGGAACGGCGTCCCGAATTGCGCGGCAAGGTCCGGCTGATGCATGTCTCGGTCAGCGCCAACCGCGCAATGACCGCCTATGGCGAAATCCAGGGCGAGATCGAGCAGATTGCCGGCCGCATCAACGGCCGCTTCGGATCGCTGGAGTGGCAGCCGCTGGCCCTTATCTCCACGGCCATTCCGTTCAAGCACCTGACCGCCTACTACCGGGCGGCGGATATCGCCTGGATCACGCCGCTCGCCGACGGCATGAACATCGTGGCCAAGGAGTTCGTGGCTGCGCGCACCGATGAGGACGGCGTTCTCGTCCTGTCGGAATTCGCGGGTGCGGCGGTCGAAATGGCGGCTGCGGTCGTCACCAATCCGTTCTCGCACAAGTCGATGGACTCGGCGATCGACCAGGCTCTGTCGATGTCGGAGACCGAGAAGCGGCAGCGCATGCAGGCATTGCGCAAGACGATCCGCAAATACGACATCAAGGCCTGGGCGGATGAGCAGAGACGGCTTTTCGAAGCTTCGAAGACCCTGAACGGCGAACCGAGCCCGTCCGGTCACGTGCTTTCGGCAGCCTGAGAGGGTTAACCTCGCTTAAAACACGGCAGACTAGAATTGCGCGCCATGGAACGGAGCGAACATGGCGCGCATTCTTGACAGCTTACGCTCGGGCGACTGGCTGCAGCAGGACCGGCTTCGGGTCTATCCGCTGGTAATCGTCAGCGTCTCGATCATCGCGACCGCTTATGTCCTGTTCGCCCATGGCGGTGTTCTGCCCAATGGCTCTCCATTCGGCTCGGATTTCGTCAGCTTCTGGGTCGCCGCGCGAGAAGCGCTGTTGGGTCGTCCGGAGGTTCCGTATCTGGCCGCCGATTTTGCGCGGGCACAGGATGCGATATTCGGCGACGGAAATTTCTACGCCTTCTTCTATCCGCCGCATTACCTCGCCTATGTCCTGCCGTTCGGTTTGCTGCCCTACTACGCGGCGCTGGCGGCGTGGTTGGGTTTGGGGTTGCTCGCCGCGGTGTGGGTCATCACGGCGATTGCCGGGCGACGGCCGGAGGTCGTGCTTCTCGTCCTGGCCTTTCCCGCGACATTTCTGACAGTCGCGCATGGCCAGAATGCCTTCCTGTCCGCGGCGCTGTTTGGGGGCGCGCTGCTGTTACTCGACCGACGCCCCATCATCGCCGGTATCCTGTTCGGCCTTTTGACCTTCAAGCCGCAGCTGGGACTTCTGATCCCGCTTGCGCTTCTTGCCGGCGGCTATTGGCGTACGATCTTTTCGGCAATTGCAATGACGCTCGCCGTCGCCGCTTTATCGGCGCTGCTTTTCGGCGTGAACACATGGGCGTTGTTTATCGCCCAGGGTGCCGACGCGATGGCGACGCTGAGCAATGGATATGTCGAGTGGAGCAAGATGATCTCCACCTATGCGATGCTTCGCGTCGGCGGTTTGGCACATGTGCCGGCGATGGCGGTTCAGGCGTGCGTATCGGTCGCGGTCGCTTGCGTGGTTGTCTGGGCGTGGCGGCCGCGAAATGCCGTGGCGTTCGCGTTTCGCGCGGCCCTTCTCCTGACAGGCGCGTTGCTCGCGACCCCGTTCGGCCTCAACTATGACCTGTTCGTTCTGGCGCCGGCCATCGCATATGCGGCGGCCCTCGGCATGCGCCACGGTTTCGCGCCGTGGCTGAAATCCCTGCTGGCTTTCGCCTTTCTTTCGCCTGTCGTGATGCTCTGGCTGACGTCGCTCAAGATCGCCGTTGCGCCAGTCGTCCTTGCCTCTCTTTTCGTCCATTTCGCGGTTTTGGCCTTTGCGGGAACCACGCGTGGCCAGACCGCGCTACCGGCCGCGGCCGAATGAAAAAGGCGCCCGAAGGCGCCTTTCCCTATGCTCTTCAAAGAACCGCTTATTGCGGCAGCTGGTCGTCGACACCGGCAACGTAGAAGTTGAGGCCGAGAAGCGTGCCGATATCGGCCTGTTCGCCTTCGGCCAGCCATTCCGAGCCATCCTGCTTGGTGATCGGACCGGTGAAGGGCTCCAGTTCGCCACTGGTGATCGCGGCTTCGGTCTCTTCGGCCATCGCCTTCACATCGTCGGGCATGTTGGCATAGGGCGCCATGACGACGTTGCCGTCAGCCATGCCGTGCCAGACATCGACCGACTCGTAGGTGCCGTCCAGAAGCGCCTGGACGCGTTCGATATAGTATGGACCCCAATCGTCGACGATCGCCGTCAACTGGGTTTCAGGACCAAAATTGATCATGTCGGACGCCTGGCCGAAGGCCTTGATGCCACGCTCGGCCGCAACCTGCATCGGTGCTGTCGAGTCGGTGTGCTGGGTGATGATATCAACGCCCTGGTCGATCAGCGCCTTGGCGGCGTCGGCTTCCTTGCCCGGATCGAACCAGGTGTTGGCCCAGACCACCTTCACGGCGAAGTCCGGATTGACCGACTGTGCGCCGAGCATGAAGGAGTTGATGCCGCGCACGACTTCGGGGATCGGGAAGGACCCGATGTAGCCCGCCACGCCGGCTTCCGACATCTTCGCGGCGATCTGCCCCTGAACATAACGACCCTGGTAGAACTTGGAGTTATAGGTCGAGACATTCGGCGTCTCGCGCTTGTAGCCAGTGGCGTGTTCGAACTTCACGTCCGGGAACTTGGCCGCGACCTTGTTGGTCGCGTCCATGTAGCCGAAGGACGTCGTGAAGATGATGTTGCAGCCGGAGCGGGCAAAACGCTCGATCGCACGTTCCGCGTCAGCGCCTTCCGGCACGCTTTCGAGATAGGCGGTTTCGACCTTGTCGCCGAGCGCTTCCTCGAGCTCAAGCCGGCCCTGGTCGTGCTGGTATGACCAGCCGAAGTCGCCGATCGGGCCGACATAGATGAAACATGCCTTCACATCGGCCGCCTGGGCCTGCGCGGCCATGCCAAAAGAGGCGACGGCGGCGAGCATGAGTTTGGTTGTGTTACGCATAGAGATGCCTTCCTGTTTACGCGTGGAATGAATCGGTACGGTTCTGGTGCCGTGTTTATCCCGCCTGAATTCCTACCGTTCGGGCACGAACGGCTTGCCGAGCGATGCCGGCGTGTTGCGCATCGTCATCCGCCTGTTAGAGGAAATCAAGACAAGAACGACGATGGTCGCGAGATAGGGCAATGCCGAGAGGAACTGCGAGGGAATGGCGATTCCCTGCGCCTGGGCGTGGAACTGGGCGATGGTGACCGCGCCGAAGAGATAGGCCCCCGCGACGACCCGCCATGGCAACCATGACGCGAAGACGACGAGAGCCAGCGCAATCCAGCCGCGCCCCGCAGTCATGTTCTCTACCCATTGTGGCGTGTAGACCAGCGACAGCTGGCCTCCGGCAAGGCCGGCGCATGCGCCGCCGAACAGCACGGCGAGATATCGGATGCGAATGACGCGAATGCCGAGCGCGTGCGCGGAACCATGGCTGTCGCCGACTGCGCGCAAGGTCAGTCCTGCTCGCGTCCGGAATATGAACCACCAGACGCATATCGTCAGGAGGATCGATATGTAGAAGATCGGATCCTGCGCGAACAGGAATTTGCCGACCAGCGGTATCTCCGAAAGGCCCGGGATCACCCAGGACTGAAGCTTCAGACCCGGCGTTCCGATGAAGGATTCTCCGATCATGCCGGACAGGCCGAGCCCGAGAATGGTCAGCGACAGGCCGGTCGCGACCTGATTGGTCGCAAGGCTCAGCGTCAGAAACGCGAACAGCATCGAGAAAACCGCGCCCGCCACGATCGCGGCCAGCACACCGATCCATGGCGAGCCGGACAGCTGCGCGGCGGCGAAACCCGTCACGGCGCCCATGACCATCATGCCCTCGACACCGAGATTGAGCACGCCGGAGCGTTCGACGACGAGTTCACCAAGCGCCGCAATCAACAGCGGGGTCGCTGCGGTTGCGATGGTCAGGAGGATCGCTTCGGCCATTTCAAACGACATGATCGCCCTTCCCTATTCCGCCCTTGCCGGTCCGGCGATGCGGATCCGGTAGTGGATCAGCGTGTCGCAGGCCAGCACGCTGAATAGCAGGATGCCCTGGAACACGTTCGACACCTTGTTGGAAACGCCAAGCGTGATCTGCGCCGCCTCGCCGCCGAGATAGGACAGGGCGAGCACGAGACCGGCCGCCACGATGCCCAGCGGGTTGAGCCGGCCGAGAAACGCGACGATGATCGCGGTGAAGCCATATCCGGGCGAAATCACCGGCCGCAGCTGGCCGATCGCGCCCGAGACCTCGCTGATGCCTGCAAGACCGGCGAGTGCGCCGGCGATCAGGAAGGTGGTGATGACCGTCGTGGTATAGGAAAATCCGGCGAAACGTCCGGCGCGCGGGCTCTGCCCCAGAACACGGATCTCGAAGCCCTTCAGTGTCCGGTTGAGCGTGAACCACACGACGAGCGCGGCGATGATCGCGAAAACGAAGCCGTAATGCGCGCGCCCGGACGAAGACATGATTTCCGGCAGGATGGCATCGGCGTGGAAATTCCGGCTCTCCGGGAAGTTGAAGCCTTCCGGGTTGCGCCACGGACCGCGCACCAGCCAGTCGAGGAAAAGCTGCGCCACGTAAACGAGCATCAGGCTCGAAAGGATTTCGTTGGTGTTGAAACGGGCCTTGAGCACGGCCGGGATCGCCGCATAGGCCATGCCGCCGAGCATGCCCATGATCAGCATTGCCGGCAGGACCAGCGGTCCCTGAAAATCCGGCGCCAGGATCGGCAAGGCCGACCCGGCGATCGCGCCCATGATGAACTGACCTTCCGCACCGATATTCCAATTGTTCGACAGGAAGCAGACCGACAGGCCCACCGCGATCAGGATCAGAGGCGCGGCCTTGATCAGCAATTCGTGGATCGACCACACCTCGGTCAGGGGCTCGATGAAATAGGAATAGAGCGCCAGATGCGGCGCTTTGCCGAGAAGCGCGAACATGACCGCGCCGAGCGCGGCGGTGATCGCCAACGCGAGCAGCGGCGACAGGGCGCTGTAGAGTGCCGAAGGATTGGGGCGTCGCACGAGTTCGATACGCATTACTCTTGCCCCGCCTCCATCGTCGCGACCCGCTCCTCGTGGTGTTTCTCGGGTGTCGCCCCGCCCATCATCAGCCCCAGCGTCTCACGCGTCACCGTCTCCGCGGGTACGGTTTCCGACAATTCGCCATCGGACATCACGGCGATGCGGTCGGCGATTTCGAGCAATTCGTCGAGGTCCTGGCTGATCACCAGAACGCCGGCCCCGTTGCGCGCGAGGTCGATGATTTCCTGGCGAATGCGCGCCGCGGCGCCCGCATCGACGCCCCAGGTTGGCTGGTTCGCGATCAGCAAGGCCGGGGACCGGTCGAACTCCCGCCCGAGAATGACCTTCTGCAGATTGCCGCCAGACAATGAACTGGCCGCCGGATCATAGCCGGATTTTCGCACATCGAGCGCTTTGACGATGCGTTCCAGCGTCTTGGTCAGCGCGCCGCGGCGGATCGTCCCAAGCGGGCCGATATAGGCCTTCCGGTCGGATGCGTGCCGGCTGAGCAGCAGGTTTTCCGAGAGCGAGAAGCTGGGCACGGCGCCGTGACCAAGACGTTCCTCCGGCGAGAATGCCGCGCCGATCCGGCGACGGCCGCTCGGGCCAAGGCGTCCGGCTTCATTGCCGCGGATCATGACACGGCTGCCCTTGTCCTGCAGCCTTTCGCCGCTGATCGCCTCGAAGAATTCGGATTGGCCGTTTCCGGCGATCCCGGCGATGCCGACGACTTCGCCCGGCCGGACCGACAGCGTGATGCCGGACAAGGGAACGGAGAATGGACTGCTTGCCGGCTGACTCAGCCCGTCGATCACCATGACCGGCTCTTCACTGCTCGGGCCTGCCGAAATTTCGCTTCGCTCGATACTGTGGATGTCCTCGCCTACCATCATCGCGGCAAGGCTCTTGGCGGTCTCGTCTCGCGGATTGCAGTGCCCGACCACCTTGCCGTGGCGCAGGACGGTGGCGCGGTCGCAGATGCGCTGCACCTCCTCGAGACGGTGCGAGATGTAGAGGATCGACTTGCCCTCCGCGCGCAGCTTGTCGAGCGTCGCGAACAGTTTCTCGGCTTCCTGGGGTGTGAGCACGGAGGTCGGTTCGTCGAGAATGATCAGTTCTGGTTGCTGCAGGAGGCAGCGCACGATCTCGATTCGCTGGCGTTCGCCGACCGACAATTCGCCAACCAGCCTGTCGGGATGAATCGGAAGCCCGTATTCGTGCGAGACACGCGTCGCTTCCGCCGCGATTTTCGACAAGGTGACGTCACCGCCCAGAGACAGCGCGATGTTCTCGGCGGCGCTCAGGGATTCGAACAGCGAGAAATGCTGGAACACCATGCCGATGCCGAGCGCCCTCGCCTGCATCGGGTTGGTGATGGAAACCGCGCTGTCGCGCCAGTAGATCGTGCCGCCGTCGGGTTGCAAGGATCCGAACAGCATCTTGACCAACGTCGATTTGCCGGCCCCGTTTTCTCCGAGCAAAGCGTGGATTTCACCGGGTACGATATCGAAATCGACGCCGTCATTGGCCTTGAGCGTACCGAAAATCTTGGTGATACCCTCCACTTTCAGGAGAGTTTCCGACGCGACCTTCTTGCCCCCGGCATCCGTCAATACATTTTACCCGCTGATAAAATCTTGCAATTCGAAACTAAGCGCATTCCGGCGAAGCAAGCAAATGCGAAAAGATCGAATCCCGTTGTTTTTCCGGGATTTCCATAATTTGAATTCGGATCGTGCGTGCGGTGCATCAATTGGTCTCGGGCGAAATCGCGCTTGACACTGGACACACGCGCAGACCTCCGCCACATGACTCTCATCTGTATACCCGAAAGGAAAAGCCCATGATCGAGTGCGATATCGTTGTCGTCGGTGGCGGACCGGCAGGCATGGCGGCGGCTTTGCAGTCCGCGAAGTTCGGTTATTCGGTCGTTCTCGTTGCGCCTTCCGGCACTTTCATCGAGAGCGACGATCGCACGACCGCGTTGATGATGCCGGGGATCGATCTTCTGAAAGACATGGGCGCCTGGCCAAATCTGGAAAACGACGCCACGCCGATGAAGACGATGCGCATTCTCGATGGATCGCATCGCCTCGTGCGCGCGCCGACCGTGACTTTCCGGGCGCATGAAATCGACGAGCCGGCATTCGGATACAATATCGTCAATCGCGCGCTGAACGCCGCGCTGTCGGCCGTTATCGAGGATGTGCCGGCGATTCGGCAGATCGATTCCATGGCGAGCTCCGCGGCCTACGGGCCGGACGGGGCGACCGTTTCGCTTGCAAACGGCGAGACGGTCAACGCGAAGCTGGTCGTTGCCGCCGATGGCGTAAACTCCATCCTGCGCGAAAGCGCATCGATTGGCACGCGCAAGTGGAGCTATCCGCAAACGGCCGTTGTCCTGACATTCGCGCACACACGCGATCACGGCTTCACGTCGAGTGAATTCCATACGGAAACCGGGCCGTTCGCGCAGGTGCCGATGTCGGGCAAACATTCCAGCCTTGTCTGGGTGGTGCAGCCCGATGAGGCGGAGCGCCTCGCCTCCCTCGATGGCGATATACTCGCCGGGATGATCGAGACGCGCATGCAGTCGATGCTCGGCAAGGTCAGCGACGTCTCGAAGCCGCAGTGCTGGCCTCTGTCCGGCATGATCGCACATCGCTTCGGCGCAGAACGGCTCGTTCTTGTCGGCCAGACGGCGCACATCTTCCCGCCGATCGGCGCACAGGGCCTCAATCTCTCGCTGCGGGACATCGACGATCTCGGCAAATGCCTCCAAAGCGCCGGGGTCGATCCGGGTTCGTCCGGCGTCACGGGACGCTACGACCGGATGCGGCGTGCTGACGTGACGACGCGGACCGGCACGGTCGATCTTCTCAACCGATCCCTCCTGACCGGGTTTCTCCCGGTGCAGTTGGCGCGCGCCGTCGGACTTGGCGCGATCGCGGCGATCCCGCCCTTGCGCAACATCGTCATGCGCGAAGGCATGGCGCCGGGCTACGGTTTGCGCAGCCTATTCGAGCGCGGCAAACGTCTCAGGGAAAGAGATCGGGCGGAAGCCAGCCATTCGTCATAGCAAACAGCAGCGCCGTCACGGTCGCGACCGAGGCGGTGGTGGTTATCAGGACCGAGGCGGAGGCGCGCTCGACCCACACGCCGTATTGCTGCGCGATCACGAAGACATTCGTTGCCGTCGGCAGCGCGGCGAGCAACACGCCGGAATAGACCCAGATCGGCGGGAAATTACCGATCCAGCTCAGCAGCAGGTAGACGATAATCGGATGGACCGCGAGCTTGATCGCGACGATGAAGACCATGTCCGAAGGTACGCGCCGCAACGGCCGTAGCGCCAGGGTCACGCCCATCGCGAAGAGCGCGCAGGGCGCGGCGGCATTGGCGAGATAGTTCAGCAGCGTCTGTATCGCGGCCGGGGGCTGGAACGAGACGACCGCCGCACCGACACCGACAATCGTCGACAGGATGAAAGGGTGAGTGAACACGCGCTTCACCACGCCGAACGCCAGTTGCAGCGGCGACTGGTGGCTCGCATCGCGGCCGGACAGAGCCATCATCAGCGGCGCCATCACGAAATGCAGCGTGTTGTCGAAACAGAACACAAGCGCCACCGGAACGACCGCGTCCTCACCGAACGCCAGAAGGGCCAATCCGGGTCCCATATAGCCGATATTGCCGTAGGCGGCCGCGAGCGCCTTGACCGTGCTTTCGGCGACATCGCCGCCGGAGCGCAGCACCGCGATCACGAACATCAGCGAGAAAACGATATAGGTCCCGAAGGTCGCGCCGAGCACAAAACGCCATTGTGCCAATTGCTCGACGGGCGTGCGCGACAGCAGATTGAAGAACAATGCGGGAAGCGCGACATAGATGATGAACGTGTTCATCCATCCGAGCGCGTCGAGGGGCTGACGGGTGATCCGCGCGGTGACGAACCCCAGAAGGATCAGGCCGAAAAACGGCAGTACCAGGCCGATGACGTTAGCCACTGTCCCCTTCCCCGCGCGGCGTCGAACCTCTGCACCTATTGGCGCATTTCCCCTTGGTCAAGCCATGCGATCCGGATTTCAAACCCTTGAATTTTCGGGCAATACAGCACAAATCATAGGCATGGAAAAACATTCTGCAAAAACGGTCACTGCGCGCTACGCGATCGGGGAGCTCGTGCGTCACCGCATGTACCCCTTTCGGGGCGTGATTTTCGACGTCGATCCCGAATTCGCCAATACCGAGGAATGGTATGAATCCATCCCGGAGGAATTGCGCCCGCGCAAGGACCAGCCGTTCTATCACCTGTTCGCCGAGAACGCGGACACGGAATATGTCGCCTATGTTTCGGAGCAGAACCTGCTGCCGGACGAATCCGGCGAGCCCGTTCGTCACCCTCAGGTCCCGGAGGTGTTCGACTGGCTTTCCGACGACCGGCGTTATGCGATCCGCGCCGGGCTGGAACATTAAAGACTAACCGGCGGCCGGCTCTGTTTCGGCCGCCAGTTGCCGGATGGCGTCGGCGATGGTCTTTGGATCCTGCGCGCCCATGATCGCGTATTTGTTCTGCAAAATGAAGCAAGGTACGCCCGTGACGCCCATCTGCTGGGCGAGCGCGATTTCACGCGTCACGGCCTCCCGGTCGGAATCCGACGCCAGCAGCGTTTCCACAATCGGGGTATCCATGCCGCATTCGCGCGCGACCTCGATCAGCACGGCATGATCGCCGATATTCGCGCCTTCGAGAAAATACAGTTCGAACAGTCTTTCCACGACGCGGCCCTGCACGCCGTCGCCCGCAGTCTGCGCCCAGCGGATCAGCCGATGGGCGTCCAGCGTGTTCGGCGATACCGCGATGGAGTCGAACCGGAAAGGAATCCCCACGCCCTGCCCGGCCTGTTCGATATTGCCATAGAGCTGGCGGGCGCGCTCGATCCCGCCGAACTTTTCCGCGAGATAGGTATCCCGATCCTTGCCCTCGGGCGGCAGGGTCGGATCGAGCTGGAACGGACGCCACGTGACGCCGACCTCGATATCGGGATCAAGCGTTTCGAGAGCCTGTTCGAACCGTTTCTTTCCGATATAGCACCATGGGCACATCACGTCGGAAACGATATCGATCGCGATACGAGTCACTTCTCTGACCACCAGACCGGAAGTTGGTATCCGTAGAGCGGCGTTTTCTCCGGGTATTTGATGTGCGCCCAATGAGCGACCCAGGATTCGCGAATATGATAGAGCGGGATCACGTAGTGACCGGAAATGAGTATCCGGTCCAAAGCCCGCACGGCGGCTGCGAAATCCTCGCGTTCGCGGGCGTTGACCAGCGCATCGATCATTGCGTCGATTGCCGGATCGGATGCGCCGGCATAGTTGAACGTTCCCTCGACATCGCGTGAACGCGACCCCCAGCGCCAGATCTGTTCCGCGCCCGGCGAAAGCGACGAGGACAGCGAGGCGGCGGTCATGTCGTAGTCGTAGGTCTGGCGGCGTTTCTGAAACTGTGCGTCATCGACGGTTCTCACCGAAACATCGATTCCGAGCGTATCGGCGGTGCGCTTGTAGGCGAGCGCCATTTTCTCCTCGTCCAGATTCGACGTCATGATCTCGAAGGAAAGCTGTTTGCCGTCCTTCATCAATTTGCCGTCGGATATGGCGTATCCGGCCTCGCCCAGTTTCTCGAGCGCCGCACGCATGACGGAGCGGTCGCGGCCGGACCCGTCGGTTTCGACCGGCGTATAGGTTCCGTCCATGACCTCGGGCAGCACAGCGTCGGGATAGGGTTCGAGCAGCGCCTTTTCGCGTTCGTCGGCTGGACGGCCGAGCGCGGACAATTCATCGGAATTCTGCCAGTAGGAACCGGTTCTCGTGTAACGATCGCCGAAGAGGTTCTTGTTCACCCACTCGAAGTCGAACAGCATCGCCAGCGCTTCGCGGACCTTGGGATCGGCGAACTGCTCGCGGCGCGTGTTGAAGAAGAAACCGAGCATGGATTCCGGCCGGTTCGATACGAAGGACGCCTTCTTGATCCGTCCGTCCTCGACGGCCGGGAAGTCATAGGCTGTTTCCCATTTTACCGGATCGCTTTCGGGGTAAATGTCGAAGACCCCCTTCTTGAAGGCCTCGAACAGCGCCGTCTGGTCGCGGAAATACTCCACCGTGACGCTATCGTAGTTGTCGAAGCCGCGCTTCGACGGGATATCCTTTGCCCAGTAGTCGGGATTGCGCTTGTAGGTAATGCGCGTTCCCGGCTCGATACTGTCGACCAGATAGGGACCGCTGCCCACCGGCGGCGTCAGTGTCGATTGTTCGAACGTCTCGACATTCGTCGCGTGCTTGGGAAGCACGGGTGTCAGCATGACAAGCAGCGGAAATTCGCGGTCGGCGTTCTCGTTGAAGGTGAATTTGACCTTGAGGTCGCCGGTTTTCTCGATCTTGTCGATATTGTTCATCCTGCGATTGTAGGGAGGACGTCCCTTCTCGGTCAGGATTTCATAGGTAAAGATCACGTCTTCGGGCGTTATCGGAACGCCGTCCGACCACTTGGCGTCGGGGTTGATCGAGAACTCGGCCCATGTGCGTTCCTCGTCCATATCGACCGTTTCGGCGATCAGGCCGTACATGGTGAAGGGCTCGTCGCGCGAACGCAGCATCAATGATTCGAAAACCAGATTGCCGAATTCGGGATCCCAGATGCCGCGTGCGGTCGTTCGCATGCTTGAAAGGACGAAGGGGTTGAGACTGTCGAATGTGCCGCGAACACCGTATTTGACCGAGCCGCCCTTCGGCGCGTCGGGATTGGCATAAGGGAAATGCGTGTAATCGGATGGCAGAGCGGGTTCGCCGTGCATGGCGACGCCATGGGAGGGCTCGGCCTGCGCGCCCGTTGCAAAGGCAAGCGCGAGTGCTACGGCCGCGCCGATGCTCTTCCTGATATGAAACCGCATTCAATGTCCTCCATCGTGTGCCGATCGCAGAATCGAAACCTATCACGGGCTCGTCGCAAATTCAGCATAAGCAGGGAAATTGAAAGGAAATGCGGCGCGGGGCTGGAATTGCCGCCGGTGCGTGTGTATCACACCGCGAAATCGGGCACGTCATGGTGTAGCCGCAATTGAATACCACCGGTTCGCCCTATCGAATTATGCACCGCAAAGAGGACGCAGCTTCATGCGCACCAGTTTCAGCAAATCCATTGCCATCATGATCTCCGCCGGCATTGCCGCCGCAGGTTTCGTTTCCAGCGCTTCGGCACAGCAGCAGGCCCCTCAGGGCTGGTTCAAGGTCTGCAGCAAGCAGGAAGACAACGATATCTGCAACGTGCAGAACATCCGCACGGCCAATACCGGCCAGTTGCTTACCGCCGTGAACCTGATCCAGATCACCGGCAAGGTGAACCGCGCCATCTTCCAGATCGCCGTGCCCACCGGCCGCATCATCCCGGCTGGCATCGGCATGCAGATCGACGGCGGCCAGGCCCAGAAGATCGACTATGCGATGTGCCTGCCCGATCGTTGCATCGCCGAGGCTCCCCTCACCGAGGCGCTGGTCGCTTCGCTGAAGAAGGGCGGCGAGATGTCGCTGACTTCGATCAACTTCCGCAACCAGCCGAACCCGATCAAGATTTCGCTTAGCGGTTTCACCAACGCTTTCGACGGCGAGCCGCTGAAGCAGTCGGAAGTCGAAAGCCGCCAGCAGCAGTTGCAGGAAGCGATCGAAAAGCGCCGGGAAGACTTCCAGAAGCGCCTTCTCGAAGAGCAGGAAAAGGCCAAGCAGGGCAACTGATCCTGCCGCAAAGATCCGAGATGCATGACGGGGCCGCGAGGCCCCGTTTTCTTTTGCGCTGAATATTTACGCCGGCTTGGCGTTTGCCGCATCGGCGAGCTTGGCCAGCTTGGTCGCGAGCACGGCGCTGCCTGTCAGGCGTTTCGCCGGCGTCGGCCAATCCCGTGTGAACAGGAGCGACTGGTCGGGCCGTATCTTCGCAAGCGAGCCTTGTTCGCCGATATAGCCGATGAGGCCCGCCGGATCGGCAAACTCCTTGTTGCGGAACTGGATGACAGCGCCCTTCGGTCCGGCGTCGAGCTTCTCGATATTCGCCTTGCGGCACAGCGCCTTGATGTAGACGACCTTGAGCAGGTGCTCGACTTCCTCGGGCAGCGGGCCGAAACGGTCGGCCAGTTCCGCGCCGAATGAATCGATGTCGGACACTTCTTCCAGTTCCCCCAGCCTGCGATAGAGCGACAGGCGCAGTTGCAGGTCGCCGACATAGCTCTCCGGGATCATGACGGAGGTGCCGACCGCGATCTGCGGCGACCACTGGCCATGGTCGTCCACGGCCTCGCCCTTCATCTCCAGCACCGCTTCTTCCAGCATCTGCTGGTAGAGCTCGAAGCCGACCTCCTTGATATGACCGGACTGTTCCTCTCCGAGGAGGTTTCCGCCACCGCGAATGTCCAGATCGTGACTGGCGAGCTGGAAGCCTGCGCCGAGCGAATCGAGCGACTGCAGTACCTTCAGCCGGCGTTCGGCCGTCTTGGTGAGCATCTTGTTTGCGGGCAAGGTAAGCAGCGCATAGGCGCGCAGCTTGGACCGGCCGACGCGGCCTCGTATCTGGTAGAGCTGGGCGAGACCGAACATGTCGGCGCGGTGGACGACCATGGTGTTGGCAGTCGGGATGTCGAGCCCGGATTCGACGATGGTGGTCGACAGCAGCACGTCATAACTGCCGTCGTAGAAGGCGTTCATCGTGTCGTCGAGCTCACCCGGCGCCATCTGGCCGTGCGCGACGGCGACCTTCAGTTCCGGCACGTGTTCGTCAAGGAACGCCTTCACCTCGGCAAGGTCCGAAATTCTCGGACACACATAGAAGCTCTGTCCGCCGCGATAGCGCTCGCGCAGCAGGGTTTCGCGGATCACCAGCGGATCGAAAGGCGAGACGAACGTCCGCACCGCGAGGCGGTCCACCGGCGGCGTGGAAATGAGCGACAATTCGCGAACGCCGGTCAGCGCCAGTTGCAGCGTGCGCGGGATCGGTGTCGCGGTCAGCGTCAGCACGTGCACGTCGGATTTCAGCTCCTTGAGCCGTTCCTTGTGCTTGACGCCGAAATGCTGCTCTTCGTCGATGATCAGCAGTCCGAGATTCTTGAATCCGATGCTCTGGCTCAGCAGCGCATGCGTTCCGACGACGATATCGACGCTGCCATCCGCGATACCTTTCTTCGCCTCGTTCAGGGCCTTCGGGCCGGCAAGGCGAGACGCATGCGCGATATTGATCGGCAGGCCGCGGAACCGCTCGGAAAAGGAGCGGAAATGCTGGCGGGCCAGCAAGGTGGTCGGGACCACGACGGCGACCTGCAACCCGTTCAGCGCGGCAATGAAGGCCGCACGAATGGCAACTTCCGTCTTGCCGAAGCCGACATCGCCGCACACCAGCCGGTCCATCGGCCGCCCGGCGACAAGATCGCCCACGACGGCGTCGATCGCCGAAAGCTGGTCCTCGGTCTCGTCATAGGGAAAACGCGCCGCGAACTCGTCATAGAGCCCTTCGGGCGGGCGCAGTGCGGGAGCGGTTCGCGTCTCGCGTGCGGCAGCGATCTTTATCAGCTGGTCCGCCATGTCGAGCAGGCGCTTCTTCAGCTTCGCCTTGCGCGCCTGCCATGCGCCGCCACCGAGCCGGTCGAGCACGGCCCCGCTCGCGTCCGAGCCGTAACGAGACAGCAGTTCGATATTCTCGACCGGGAGAAACAGCCGGCCCTCGTCCGCATAGACGATCTCCAGGCAGTCATGCGGTGCCCCGACGGCCTCGATGGTCCGCAGTCCGACGAACTTGCCGATTCCATGGTCGACATGGACGACGATATCGCCGGCAGCGAGCGCCGATGCCTCGGAGATGAAGTCGGATGCCTTGCGCTTGCGGCGATGGCGGACCAGCCGGTCGCCGAGAATGTCCTGTTCCGCGACAAGCGCGAAATCGGCTGTCTGGAAACCATGTTCGATGGACAGCACTGCAGCCGGTATCTTCGTCCGGTTGAGCGCCATCGCGACGCCCGCGCCGCTGACGGTTTCGATCCCGCCGAGCGAGTGTTCCTCGAGAATCTGGATCAGGCGGGCCAGCGATCCTTCGCTCCAGCCGGCGAGAAACACCTTCTTCTTGTCGGCGCGCAGCCCGGCGATATGGCGCGCGGCCATCTCGAAGACGTTGGTATCTTTCTCGGCACGTTCGAGAGAGAAATTGCGTCCGGCGGCAATGCCCAGATCGAAGACCGCGACATCCGACATTTCGGGTACGCCGAATGGCGACAGGTCCACCGTCAGGCGGGTTCGCGCGCGTTCGAGGACTTCGTCGGGCGTCAGGTAGAGCGCGTCCGGCGGAAGCGGCTTGTAGGGAACGCCGTCACCGCCCAGCACGCCCTCGGATTGCCCCATGCGCGCATCGTAATGATCCTCGATCATGGTGCGACGCTCGGACAATGCCTCACGCGTCAGGTGCTCCATGAGAACGGGCGCATCCGGCAGGCACTCGAAGATTGTCGTCAATTCCTTGTGGAAGAGCGGCAACCAGTGTTCCATGCCCGCGAAACGCTGCTGGCTGGTGATCGAGGCATAGAGCGCGTCATCGCGGGTCGGTGCGCCGAATGTCGAGAGATAGCCCTGGCGGAAGCGGGCGACGCTGTCTGCCGTCAGCGAAATCTCGCTGGCCGGCTGCAGCACGAACTCGTTTCTCTGTTCCGTGGTCCGTTGCGTTGCTGGATCGAAGGCGCGAACGGTCTCCAGCGTGTCGCCGAAAAAGTCCAGCCGGATGGCTTCCGGCGTTCCCGGCGCGAAGATATCGAGTATCCCGCCGCGCACGGCATATTCGCCGACCTCGCGAACGGTCGGAACACGCTCGAACCCCGCTGACGCCAGTGTCGCGGATATGTCGTCCATGCGAATGTTCTGGCCGGGTTTCGCGATGATCGTCTCGGCCGAAATGTCTTCTGCGCGGGGCATGCGCTGGAGGACGGCGTTGACCGTGGTCAGAATAACGGCCGGCGCCGGGTTCCGCCGCAACGCGGCGAGGCGGTTCATTGCCGCAAGCCGGCGCGCGGAGACATCCGATCCGGGCGACACGCGGTCATATGGCAGGCAGTCCCAGGCGGGAAAGTCGATGATCTCGATGTCCGGCGCGATGAATGCGAAGACCTGCGCCCAGTCGGCGAGCCCCGAGCCGTCGCGTGCAACATAGATCAGCGGCCCGCCTTGCGCCGCCGCCTTGCCGGCAAGCGCGTTGACGACGAACGGTTCCGCGCCCGCGGCAACGCCGGAGAACACGACACGCCCGGCATCGGCCGGGATATCGGGTACGCCGATCCAGGATTTGCCCGCTTTGCCGCTCATGCCCGCGTGATCCCGTGATGGGCGCAGATCGCGCGAAACAACGGCGTGTCCTGCTCGGCGGGAACGGGCCCCTCGCCCGTGAACCATTTGAAGAGATCGCGATCGAGGACTTCGAGAAGCGATTCGAACGTGTCGAGGTCATCCGCGCCCATCGTGGCGACATGCGCGTCGGCATACTGGCCGAGCAGCAGGTCCATTTCCTTCATGCCGCGGTGCCACGCCCGAAATTTGGCGCGGCGGCGGCGGGAATCGAGTTGGGAGTTGGCATCCTGCGTGGACAAGGGCATGGCCGGACTTTTCGGGGTAAAGGAACGCGGGCCGGTATAACGCCGGTCACTCGCCTTGTCAGCCTTGATCGCCCCATCGGCGGCATTAAAGATGCGCGACATGCGTCCGCCGGTTCTCGATCCTCTTTTTGCGCCTGTCAGCGTTGTCGACGGGATTGGCCCGCGTATTGCGAAACTGCTCGGCAATCTCTTGCCCGTTCCCGATGCGATGGACGAGCCGCGCGTGCTCGGCCTCGCCTTCCATCTACCCCATTCGATCATCGATCGGCGCAAGCAGCCCGGTATCGCGTTCGCGCCGGAAGGTGGGATCGTTACGCTGAAGGTTCGCATCGACCGGCATCAGCCCTCGCCGCGTGGCCGTTCGAACGTGCCGTACCGTGTCTTCGCTCATGACGAGACTGGCGAGATCGCGCTTGTGTTCTTTCACGCCAAGGCCGCATGGCTCGAGAAGTCGCTGCCGGTGGGCGAAACGATGCTGGTGTCGGGGCGCGTCGAATGGTTCAACGGCCGGCCGAACATGGTGCATCCTGATCACATGGTTTCGGAGGCAAATGCCGCCGACCTTCCCCTGGTCGAGCCGGTTTATCCGCTGACTGCCGGGGTAACGCCCAAGGTGTTGCGCAAGGCTGTGCTCTCCGCGCTGGAGCGGGTGCCCGATCTGCCGGAATGGGACGATCCGCATCTGGCGAAACGGCAGGGGTTCGAGCGATTTCGCGCCAGCCTCGTGAATTTGCACGCGCCGCGCGACGAGGCCGATGTCGATCTGCAAAATCCTTTCCGCCGGCGACTGGCCTATGACGAATTGCTGGCGGGCCAACTCGCTCTCGGCATGGTGCGGCGAAAGATGAAGAAATCCGCAGGTCGTGTCTTCAAGGGAGACGGCGCCATCGCCGAGCGGATTCGCAAGGCCTTCGGCCACGATCTCACGGAAGCGCAGGAGCGTTCGCTTCGCGAAATTTCGGTCGACCAGGAAAAGCCGGAGCGGATGCTTCGGCTGCTGCAAGGCGATGTCGGCTCGGGAAAGACGATCGTCGCGCTGCTCGCGATGGCAAGCGTGATCGAGACCGGCGCACAGGCGGCGATGATGGCGCCGACGGAAATCCTCGCACGCCAGCATTTTACCTCCATCGGGCCGCTCGCCGAAGCGGCGGGACTTCGAATTCGCATCCTGACGGGACGCGAGAAGGGCAAAGCCCGCGAGGAGACGCTTGCCGCGTTGCACGCCGGCGAGATCGACATACTGGTCGGCACGCATGCCCTGTTCCAGGACAGCGTACAATTCCGCGATCTCGGCCTTGCGGTCGTCGATGAGCAGCATCGCTTCGGTGTCCATCAACGGCTGCTTCTGTCCGCCAAGGGACAGCACTCCGACATGCTCGTCATGACCGCGACGCCTATTCCGCGCACGCTGGTGCTGACGGCCTATGGCGACATGGATGTCTCTAAGCTCGACACCAAGCCGCCTGGCCGGAAACCGGTGCATACCGTCACGGTGCCGCTCGGGCGTCTCGACGAGGTGGTGGAGCGGGCAAGAAACGCTGTCGCCGCCGGTCAGAAAATCTACTGGATCTGCCCCCTGGTCGAGGAGAACGAGGATCTGAAGGTGGCATCCGCCGAAGAGCGGTTCGATGCGTTGAAAAAGGTGATCAACGCGCCGATCGGCCTCGTGCACGGTCGCATGAAGGGCGAGGAGAAGGACGCGGTCATGCGGGCCTTCAAGCAGGGCGACCTTCGGCTGCTCGTCGCGACGACCGTGATAGAGGTCGGCGTCGATGTCCCGGATGCCACGATCATGGTGATCGAGCACGCCGAGCGCTTCGGCCTCGCGCAGTTGCACCAGCTGCGTGGCCGTGTCGGACGCGGCAGCGATCACTCGAGTTGCCTCTTGCTCTACAAGGAGCCGCTCGGCGAGATCGCCCATGCCCGCCTCGCCATCATGCGCGAAACGGAGGATGGCTTCCGGATCGCCGAGGAGGATCTTCGCCTGCGGGGCGAAGGCGAGATATTGGGAACCCGCCAGTCTGGCGCGGCGAACTACCGGCTTGCCTCGCTCGCCGACCATGCCGACCTGCTGGAAATCGCCCGCGACGACGCGCGGCTCATCATCGAGACAGACCCGGACCTGCAATCCGAACGCGGCAAGGCGCTGCGCACCCTGCTCTATCTGTTCGAGCGTGACGAGGCGATCCGGCTGCTGCGCGCGGGCTAGGCTTTCTTCGCGGCTTCCTTGGCGGCCTTGAACCGGGCGCGGAGTTTCGGTGCGAGACCATCCTTGTTGACCTGGTGGGCCCGCCCGAAGGCGACGGCGTCGTCCGGTACCGCCTCGGTGACAACGGACCCGGATGCGACATAGGCATTGTCGCCGATCCTCACCGGGGCGACGAGCGCCGAATTCGATCCGATGAAGGCGCCCTGCCCGATTTCGGTGAGATGCTTGCCGTAGCCGTCATAGTTGCAGGTGATGGTGCCCGCGCCGATATTCGCGCCCGCGCCGATCACCGCATCGCCGACATAGGTCAGGTGGTTGACCTTGGCGCCTGCGCCGATTTCCGCCTTTTTCACTTCGCAGAAATTTCCGACCTTGGCCTTGTCGGCAAGATCGGCGCCCGGCCGCAACCGCGCGAACGGGCCGACCTCGGCATGCGCGCCGACGGTCGCACCTTCCAGATGGGAGAACGACCGGATCCGAGCGCCACCCGCGACGCGCACGCCCGGCCCGAAAACGACGTTCGGTTCGATGACGGTATCCGGCTCCACCGCCGTATCGTGATGGAAGTAAACCGTGTCGGGCGCGGTCATCGAAACGCCGTCATCCAGCATCCGCTCGCGGGTGCGGCGCTGCCAGATCGCCTCGACGGCGGCAAGGTCGCGCCGCGTGTTGACGCCGACGACATCCTCGACCGGCGCCTCGATGGCAACGACTTTTTCACCGCGCTCCCGGGCGATCTCGACCGCATCGGTCATGTAGTATTCGCCCTTGGCGTTGTCGTTTCCGATCGCGTCCAACAGGTCGAGAATCAATCGACCTGAAAGCGCCATTATCCCACCATTACAATAATTTATGGATCGTTCCTCATCCGACGCATCACGATGCTCGCGGATCGCGACGAGCGTATCGTCGATCTCGATCAAACGGCCATAACCGGTCGGATCCTCCGGGCGGAACCCGACGACTACAACTGAAGCGCCATCGCCCAGTCGGGCGCGGGCCTCCTGCATCACCTCGGGGCGGACCAGAGGCGTATCGCCGAACATGACGAGGACGTCGTCATAGCCTTTCGCAATGGCGTCTCGCGCCGCGAGCACGGCGTGGGCCGTGCCCAACTGATCTGTCTGCTCGTGGAATGTCGCGTTCCCCAGCATCCCGGAAAGCGCTTCGCGCACGGCGTCGCCGCCATGGCCGACGACGATCGCGGTCGCGTCGCTGCCGGCAGCATTGGCCGTCGCCACGACATGTGCCGCCATCGGCAAGCCGGCGACCGGATGCAGCACCTTGGGCAGCGCGGACTTCATGCGGGTGCCCTGGCCCGCGGCGAGAATGATGGTGAGGCATGTACGCGCCATGGGAAAAGCTCCGAACGGCTGTGAGTTCACGTCACGATGCGCATAGCGGGATTCCCGCGCCAATGCCACACATGACAGGCCGGCCCTTAGCCGAGCGTGCCGAGGACGGGGAATCGTTCAAGCAGCCAGAACGACATCGATTGCATGCCGCCTGTCAGGAACAACACGCCGGCCAGAACCAGCAGGCCGCCAATCACCTTCTCCACCGTACCCAGATGGGTGCGGAAGGACTGCATGAAGCGCATGAAGGCGCCCGAAAAGACGGCAGCCAGCAGGAAGGGGATTCCGAGACCCGCCGAATAGACCGCCAGCAGCGCCGCCCCCTCGCCCACGCTGTCACGCGCACCGGCCAATGTCAGGATCGGACCGAGAACCGGCCCGATGCAGGGCGTCCAGCCGAATGCAAAGGCAAGCCCCATCACATAGGCCGCGAACGGATTGGCCGGGGTGCCCTGCGCCTGGAAACGCGCCTCGCGCGAGAACAGCGCGATTCGGAAAACGCCGAGGAAGTTCAGCCCCATCAGGATGATGACCACACCCGCGGCCATCGCCAGCCAGTCCTGATAGGCGCGCAACACGCCGCCGATGGTGGAAGCCCCCGCGCCGAGCGACACGAACACCGTCGAGAAACCGGCCACGAAGGCCAGTGACGCGATCAGCAAAGGCAGTCGCACGGGCGCGGCGGCGACGGCCGCGCCGCCCTGTTGCGGCTCGCCACGGAACTGGTCGATGGACACGCCCGCCATGTAGCACAGGTAAGGCGGCACGAGCGGCAGCACGCAGGGCGACAAGAACGAGATCGCGCCTGCCCCCAGCGCGCTCAGATAGGAAATGTCGACGGCCATGTGTGCTCCGCTCGAATGCAATTCGTCGTCCGGCGGCTATGCCGGGACGCGCGTGTCATAGGACATATGAACTTCACGGCAAAATCACCAATTCGCGTGGCGGCGAATTGCCACGTTTTTCAGGCTTGAGGCGGTAAATAGCGGTTGACCGTATCGGACGCCGTCCCTATGAACGACCCGTCTTGACGGCAGGCCACCTGCCGCTCGGGAGCGCGTAGCTCAGCTGGTAGAGCAACTGACTTTTAATCAGTAGGTCCAGGGTTCGAACCCCTGCGCGCTCACCAAATAAATCGAAGCAAAAACAATAGATTGAACTTCGCAGGCGCAACCTCAAAGGTAGTCGGTTTCGCATTCTGTACGGATTCTGTACGGAATTTGGCGTAGAACGATGACTCTGTACGCGCGATTCGGCTTGATCGACACGGTATTTATCACCAGCTGGTGGAGACCGGAGGGCCTATGAATGGAAGCTTCATCGGGAATTGGTTGGCTCACGCCAGAGGCAGTCTGCTCCGCAATTGAGGGGCTTAAGACCATTGGTTTGGTCGCGATTGGCGCTATCGCATCGTACCTCAGCGCGGGAGCCGCACGGCGCGCGGAGGCTAGATCGGCGCGCAGGTCGCTTGCGCAGGCTCTCGCTGCCGAGGTGGAGTCGTACGTCCGAATAATGGAGGTGCGCGCGCATGTGGAAGCCGTCGAGGCAATGATCCCTCAAATCAAAGCGGCACCTGCGGGTGCGTTTTCTGTTCAGGAACTGCTGCCTCAATTGGCACCGATGAACAGCAAGGAACGGGCAGAGGAGCCAAACCCGATCTTCATAGCGAATCTCGGAGAGGTTGGCCGGTTAGGCGATGTTTGCGGTGATCTCGCACAGTTCTGGGCCAAGGTGCGCGGTGTGCGCGCAACGATCACTAATGCTTATGAAGGACTCTATGACGGAACTCCTGCGGCGCGGCTCACACCGATGATGGAGGCCGACGCAAGACTCTGGCGTGAAGCCATGGGCATGGCCCCCGGCATCATCAGCCGTCTGCGCGCCCTTTAACCCATTACCCGCTCGACGGAGCGCACCTCTACAGCGGTGAATCCGGCTTCGCGAAGCACTTTTCGCAACAGGTCGATTGCCTCCTCGGCGGTGGAGGCTGCGCCTTTCGATAGAACGGCCTGCCGGGCCGGGCCTTTGATCTCGGCGGCTTCGTACGCCGCGCGGTAGTCGAGCGCCCACTCTCCTATTTCCGGCTCGCAGCTGGCGAGCGCCCGCGCCGTGGAAGGCGAGCCGACGATCTCGGGCGCGATGCGGACTGCATCCGCGGGGCATCTCGTAAAAAATCCAAGCGTGCGCTGCATTCGTTGCGCGCGGTGATGGCGGTCGCCCTCAGCGTGGGTCGCGACACCGAACTCGCGCTCGATCCATTCGCACAGTGCACGCGGTGCCGAACCGGTGATCGCCGGATTGAAGATCACGCGCGACGCTACTGCAGGGACCAGCTCGGTGCGCAGGCGGATGATCAGCCAGCCGGTTACAGCCGGCGGGGCGTGACGGAGATAGGTCGCGAAAATATCCGCCTGATATCCGCGCCGGACGAGGTCCGGATAGAAGTACGGAGCCACCTTGCCGAGCGGGACAAGTCCGCGGGCGATCATCGCGTCGAGGGCGGCTTGTGGGTCGAACGGTGCGCGGAGGGTCCCTGCAGGTTGCTCAGCTGGCGCGAGAGCGCGATCAAGTGCTCCAGCCGACCGCGAGGAACGCGCAAGCATGGCGTCGATATCTGCGCCACTGAGGGCGCGGGGAGCGAGTGTGATGGCCATCACGCTGCCTCCGAAAACGTGAGCGCCGTGCGCTCTATCGACCGACGGTCGCGGGGCGGCAACAGAATTGCGTCGGGAATTGCGACCCGCAGGCACTCAACAGCCTCGTCAAGAGAGGAGGCAAGAACGATGGCTGACGTGTTCCCAGTGATGCCGCGGCCGGGTTTGGGTCGCAAAAAGCGCAAGGTGTGGATGCCCTCGCCGGCTATCGCGAGATTTGCGCGGTGGACCGACCAGCTCCACTCCGGTACACGCCCGATCTCCGGCGCCAGCCGGATGGCCTCAGTGCGAGATAATGGCAATACCCCAACGTGCTCGAGGAGGTCGACCATGGCTTGGTGGGCTTCTTTCTTTGTGGTCATGCGGTTTGTGACTCCTCGGTCTTGGTGGCTATAGGCCGCGGGCGCGGAAGGCAGAATTTGTATGGCGGTCGAAGCGCTTGCCGAGGCCGTCTCGCACGGCGTTGAAGAACCGCTCGCGCGTCGGTTCGATAACCGACTTCGCGCGCATGACGGTGCCGACCGACGGGCCGGAGAAAGTCTTGAGCGGATACCGGCCGGCACCCTGCCGACCGAGTACGACGGCGATGCCGCTGGTGCCGCTGCGGACGAACGCCGACTGATTTTCGAAGATCCGATAGTCACGGCCGAACGCCCCGTGAATTGAAACACCGTGCCCACGATAGTTGGCGAGCGGATCGCGCGGCTTAGCCCAGTGTGTGAGGCGTTCAAACCGACCGGAGCCTTTGATCTCAGCCGACATCGGGCTGGTAGTGTAGCCACGGATCGATTTACGGACTTTGGCGCTGAGCGACGGTCTGGCGCGATTGAACCCACCTTCACGGATGGTCTCGCGGCGCGCAACCGTCTGGGCGCGGCGGATGCCGTCCCCGAACGATTGATGCATGACCTTTTCACCAAGGCCGGCCTTGATGTCCTCGAGCGCGCGATTGAGTTGGGAGAGGCTCTTGGCGTCGATCCTGATCATCAGAAGCCACCTCCGCCTGCAACCGCCGGATCAGCCATGCCGCCAGAGGAGACGGGGCGCGGCCGAACGGCACCGGTAGGTGGGGTATTGGAGTTTATCGCCTTCCACGGCAGCGCGCCGGCGACGCCGCTGGAAATGGCACCTGGAAGCGCTTGCAGGGCTGCGTTGAGCACCGCGGTCTGGTGATCGATTTTCTGCGCGACTACACTGGAGCCCTCGCGTGTCGCCTGCTCTGCTGACCGGAGGGCGAAGATGGATTCACTGGCATCTGTCGGCGTGCCGGCGCCGACCTTCGGCGCTGCCTGGTCGGCCTTGCCGATACCGAGAACATCCGCCCACCCACGCAGGACTTCCAATCCTTGCCCGAAAAGGCTCTTTGACTGGAAGTCGGCCATGGCAGCCTCAGCATCCCGGACAGCTTCCTCGCCGTGTATGGCAACTCCGATTCCGCGCGCGACCTTTCCGGCAGCCCAATCGCCGGCCATCTGGACTCCGATGCCTTTGAAGAACGCGGCGAGGTTCCATGGCTTGAATAGCGCCTCGAGCATGTCCCGCATACCAGCGACAGGCGTGGCCTTGCCGTCAGAGAGGCGAACAGCGCCCTTGGCGGCTTTCGCTACCTCGCGAGCCTCCCCTTCTGACAGGTCACTGTATAGCCGAGTCATCGGCTCGATTGCCTTTGCCAACTTCTCGAACCGCGACGAGAACGATTTCAGGACGGTCTCGGCACCGCGCAGGTTGTCATTAGCTGCCTTGGGCGCCTTGCCGGCGATTTTGGTGAGGCCGAGCTTGGTGGCTTCGGCCGAAATCGCACTGCCGAGCCGCCCGATGCTGGAGACAAGGTCTTCGATTGCGCCGAGGGAGAAATTCGACACAGCGTCGATGAAACGCTCGATGCCGAGCGAGATCAGGGTGAACCGCCAGAATGACGCGCCCTTGATCGCCGCGAAGACGCCGCGCAGGCCAGCTGCAAGGCTGGCGGATTTTGCAGCCGCGCCAGCCGCAGCGAGTCCACCGCCGGCACCCAGAAGCGCGAGGAGCGGCTTGAGCCCACGGAACGCGACGACGACACCGGCGAGGCCGGCGGCTATAGTGCCGAGATTCACCCCCTCTAGGTCGACGAACGCATCGACGACAGTTCCGACCGTCAAGGCGAGCGCGACCAGCTTCACCGGGCCGATGTTTTTCAGCGCACCGGCCACGCGGGCTGCGGCACTACCACCGAAGGCAGCGAGACCGTATGCGCCTGCACCGGTGATCAGGGGGTTCTCGACAGCAAACTGCCCCATCGCCTTGAGCGTCCCCTGATCGATGCGAGTTTTGTTGAACCGCTCGATAGCAGCCGCGAGTCCGTCGATTGCCGATGCCAGCGTATCGACGATGGTGGCTGCGCTGTCGAATGCACCGTCAACGAATTTCTGCGCGAAACGCTGCAGCGCATTGCCGGCGTCATCGATCGAGCCGTCGCTTGGGAAGATGGCCGTAAACAGTCGGCCAAGGCTGTCGGCAAGCCCACCCAGCGCCTCGCGGTATTTGGCGAAGTTCGGCGCCCATCCGTCGACGGCGGCGAACGCTTTCTGCAGTTCAGCCCATGCCGCCGCGCCGATATCGCGCGAGATGTCGACCAGTACCTCGAGACCGGTGCGAAACGCGGTCCAGGCTTTCGACCAGTCGCCGGCCATGGCGGAGTCGAATGCTGTCTTGAACGCGTTGCCAGCCCACTGCAGGCGGCCGTCGGAGACGATCTCGCGGAGCTTGTCCCACGACTGATAGAGCGCATAGACCGCGGCGCCGGCTGCGGCGATCATCGGGACGCGGAACAGGAAAGTGCGCGCCAGCGACGCCTGCGCGACACGCGCCGTCTTGCCACTGCCGAGCAATGCGTCGGTCACGTTTCCAAGCAGGCCTGTGACCATGGTCAGCGGGCGCGTGGCGAACGCCAGCACCGAAAACAGGCCGGAGAGCGCGAACGCCGCAGGGCCTGCAGCTGCGCCAAGCAGGAGCGCCTGTGCGGCGAGGTTTGCGATCGCGGGATTGTCGTCGACAAAGCGCGCCATGCGCGTGAGCGCAGCAGTCGCGGCGTTGAACGTCGGCACCAGCGTCTCGCCGATGGCGGTGCGCATCGCGGTCGCCGCAGCGTGCATGCGGTCGAGGGCGGCGCTTGCGGTGTTGAACTGGCGCTCTGCTTCGCGGCCGACGCTGCCGGCCTCAATGTCGTTTCGCAGGTCATTGTAAGAGGCGCGCACGTCATCGAGCCGGTCGACGAAGCCGGCGACCACGGTGGAGCCTTCGAGGCCGAAAATTTCGGTGAGGATACTGAGCCGTTCGGCGGAGTCTTCGATCTCGCCGACGCGGTCGAGGACATCGAAAACTGTGCCGTCCTGGTCGAGAGAGAAGCTGCTCGCAATATCGCTCGCGGACAGCCCAAGCGCTGCGAGAGCGTTCTTCTGGCGCGTGGTCGCCGCGGTGCCGGCGGTCATGGTGGTGAGCACTTTGCGCCACGCGGTTTCGACGCGGCTGGCGTCGTGGCCGGCAGCGGTACCGGCGGTTGCGAATGCGAGCATCGCGTCGGTCGACACGCCCGCCACGCTGGTGAAGGCCGACATGCGCAGGCCTGCGTCATTCACCGCAGCTGCGGAGGTCGCATGCGTGTCAGCGAGGAAGTTCACGGAGTCGGCGTATTCGCGCAGCCCCTCACTCGAGAGCGTGAGATTGTTCTGCACCCGCGCGAGCGTCGTGGATGTCTCATCTTCGGCAATGCCCCACGCAACGGACGAGCGCGTCGCGAGGTCGAGGAAACCCGCAAGCTCTGACTGAGCGACGCCATACCGCAGAGCAGCCGCGCCGGCATTGAGCATCTGCGCTTCGGTGCGACCGAGTTCGAGTCCGGTCGCTTTAAGCTCCTCGCGGAAGTCCTTCAGCGCCGCACCTTCGAGCGGCGAAAATTTCTGGATTTGGGCGATAGCCGAGTCGAGATCGACGATGTCGTCCTTTATCGAACGCAACGCCAAGCCGGCGGCAATCGACGGAGCACTGAAGGCCACGCCGATGCGAGCCATGCTCGCGGACGCACCGCGCAGGCTGTTATGCAGACCGCGCGTCGCCTTCTGCATGCCGGCCACAGCGGAGTGAAAGCCGGCAGCGACGCCGTCGAATTTGATCAGGGCTGTTGCGACTGCGGCCATGGGTGGCGAGTTCCTTGTGGTCTATCAGGTGACGGCGGCGAGCGCCGGATTGCGTGGCGCGATGGCGATGCCGAGGGCGCGCTCATAGATGCGCTGCGCGCTGAGTTCGCCGACGGTGAACAGGTCGAGCATGTCGGCGCTCACGAGCGCCTTGTTGATGTTGAGATTTGCCTCGGTCTCGGAGGCGCGGTCGGCGCGCACGACGATTGCCAGCGTTTGCATCAGCGGCGCGACAGGCACCCGCGTGCCGGTGGCCTTGGCGATCTCCTCGACCTCACCGGGGAACGGCGGCCGGAGGCGGTGCGCGCGGCTCGGGTGCGCGTTGAAGAATTCGAGGTCGTTAATCATGCGGCCTGCTCCTGCTGGTTCTCGGCGAGCATCGCCGTGAAGTCTTCGAGCGCTGCGATCATCACAGCAGCCTCGAGGCGGTCTGATCCCAATGCCGAATAACCGAAGGTCGAACGACACTCGGCGAGTAGGTTATGTGCCGCCATGCGCGTCTTTTCGGCGCTATGGTTAGCGATCTCGGCGAGTGGCTGCGGAAAGCCGGGGGGCGCTCCTCGGCGCGCGAGTTTTGGTGCGGGTGCGGCGCGGCTGCGCGGCATCGGCTATCTCCGTTGTATTGTTTGTTTCCACTGGCGACGGCGGCGCAAATGGCGCGGCTCAGTCACGGTTGAGCGTATTGTGGCCGCCAAATCTTAAACTTCTGTGTTCTTGTTATGTTCGTGAGCTAAAACACAGAAGTGGTGCCACTGCCCAAGCGCTCTCCTAGGGCTCGGAAGCCGCCCGCCCCCTTCGATTCGCTACCATGTTGCACAGTTAGGTCGTCACGGAGGCGGTCCCAGTTCGCTTCACCAAGCGAGTGGTGAGCGGCGAGTGCATAGACGGTACAGTCGAGCAGCTCCGAGCGTACTGTCGAGTTACGAGGAAACCACCGCACGCTGCGCCGGCCGCTCGAGGCGACATGTCGCCGCTCCTCGGCAATAAGCTGCTCAATGATGTCGTCTGCGAGGTGATCGGCGATCTGCAAATAATTTCCGGAGAGGTCGTCGTGATCCATGATCCGTGTGGCGATCCATTCCTTGGCGGAGTCGACCCCAATCAGAAACAGGTGCGCGTCGAACCTCGCGGAAGGCTTGCTCTTCGACTGCCGCCAAAGCGGCTTGGCGGGACCGTCGACGCCTTTGATTGCGTACCAGGTGGCGCGCTTTGCGCACTGCTCGTAGACGGTCTGTGCCATGTAGCCGGAGTCCACTGCTACCGCGTCGATGTAGAGCGTGCCGCAGAGGTCGGAATTGAATCCCTTCGCTGTGTAGTCCTCGAGGCGCGACCAAAGCTCAGAGCCAGTTGGATCTCCATGCATGCGCTGATGGTCAAGGATAACGAAACCGTTGTCGCTCGCACCGAGGAGCGCGATCTCGAGCCTGTTCTCCTGCACGTCGACGCCCGCGGTGAGCCGCAAGGCCTGCGTGTTGCTGATCAGGGTGAGGTTGACCGGCCGGCAGTGCAGCTTCACCGCGTCGAGCGTGAGTCCCTCGTCGATTGCCGAGGAATATGGGCGCCCCCACAGGGTGTTGACGACGACGCGCTCGTCGGCAGGCTTGCCGTTGGCGCGCATCCACTCGGTCGCCAGCGTGTGCCATGCCGCCGACGGCAGCAGCGACACCAGCGCATTTGAGCGGAAGCTGACAACGCCGCGCTCACCCTTTGCGGTGGCGCGCCAGTCGCCATTGTTCACCATCCAGCGCTTTTGCCGCTCAGGAATGAACGAGCCGCAGTGTGGGCAGGCGTGCTCGACTTCGAAATCCTCCGGCAGTTCCGCGAGGTCTTTGGCGTTCATATTCAGGACCGGCCTGCCGTCGATGTGAAGGCCTTCCGGCTGCAACTCGAAGCGGCCGGCGCACTCGGGGCAAGGCACCTCGTAGATGCGCTGGTCGCCCCGCTCATACTGCGCCTGGATTTGGGAGAGGCCCTCCTCCACCGGCGTGGAGGTGTGAAAAATGCGCGGCATGGCAGACGCACTGACACGCTTGCGCAGGAGGTCGACGACGTTGCCCTCCTCGGTTTCGGATTCAGCTGTTTCCGCCTCGTCGAGGATGATGGTGTCGAGTGAGATACGACGCGCACTGGCGAGCGAGGTGTAATTGAGCAGTCGAATGCTACCGCCGTTGCCGAAGCTCTTCTGCAGGAGAGTGTCACGGTTGCTGGAGCCGCCTTGCGCACTCGACAGGATGTCCGCTACCGGTTTGCAATAATCGATCGATGGCGCGAGTACGGTGGCGGAGTAGTCGCGGCAATCGCTTTCGCGGCTCATCGCGAAGCCGACGCGCCGACCCTGTGAGATGTCGTGCAAGGTCACCGCGGTGCCGATCATTGAGCCGCCGACGCGGGCAGACTTGATCCATGCAACTTCGCGCACGGAAGGGTCGCCGAGCGAATCGAGGATTCCCGCCTGATAGGCGAATGGCCGGATACCCTCGCCCTGCTCATTCGACATGTTGGCGCGCACCCACCCGGAGAGGGTGAGCTTCGGCGCGGGCTTCCATATCGCAAGCAGTTCGGCGAGCAGGCGCGTCTCGTCGATCTCCCATTCGTGATCGACAGGCGCCGACTCTGGGATGTGGAATGGCGCGCTCATTCGGTGTGCTCCTGCATCACGACGCGCTTGGCCGCTTCCGGCATGTCCGCCGACAGGTCGTCGAGGATGCCGCGGGCGATATCGTCGAGCGTGATCATGTCATCGCGGGTAAGGCCCGGAATCTGCGTAGCGACCAGCGACGGCAGCGCGGTGATCTTTGACTTCGCGGAAGCGATCACCTGAGCGAGCGCGGTGGTAACGCGGTCTCGGCGGATCAGTGAGCCATCGAGCGCGGCGTTCTTGATTTGTGCGGCGCGCGTCTGCTCGATGGCAAGCTGCCGTTTCTGGCGGTTGAGAAGCGCGGCTTCTCTTGTTGGATCGACAGTGTCGCCATCTTCGGTTTCGACTTTTCGGTTCGCCGCGACCTGTCGCAAGTGTTCGACGACGGCCGGCACGGCTAGCTCAAGAATATATCGGGTCCCGCTGCGGTGCTCGGGCGCAATGATCCCCTTCTCCTCGAAGCGCCCGACGGTGCGCGTGTTGCAATTCAGGACGCGAGCGAGCGCGCCCCGCGCGACCAGGGTTCTTGAGGTGGCGGTTACCTGCAGCGAACCTGTCGCCTTACCCGCTGTTTTTACTGCACTTTTTGCCATTTTTCCGGTGTCCGTTTTCAGCCTGTTTTAGGGGCGGCTCCCCCTTGGGAATATATCCCTCATTTCGCAGAGTATGCGCTGCGCCCGCCTCGTAAGTAAAAAGTGAAGGTCACAGGACCCAAACGATTTGAAAAATTGGCTTATGTACTCTGATCTGCAGCAGTATGGCCTTGTTCTAATCTTGTATTTTGGGCTTTATGCAAAATGATACGAAATTGTATCGATCCGTTCTATCGCTTGCCTTACTTGCGCCATGCTCTGCCTTACTTCTGCCATGATCTGCACTGCTGCCATGCGCTGCAGGGTGGTGGGTCTGTTGTGGGCGCCATGTGTGAGCGCAATGCCATCCGAGATTTTGCCATCGGGCGGTATCATAGGAGTGGTGCGCGAGGCTGCGCTCAGGCAGCCCCTCCCTGCTCTGCCGGCAGCGGTGCTGCTGCGCTCTCGATAGCATCCTGCAACAGCGTGCGCTCGTGCTCGCTCAGCGTGAGCGCTGCGTTTGCGAGCATGCCCTTGGCAGCGGCCACGGTGTCAGCGCCGATAGCCTCGTCGCGCTGTTCCATGCGCTGCCAGGCGGCATACCCCAACGCATCGAGCATGTGCTCCACCTTGCGAGAGAGATGCATCAGCGCCGCCCGTATTTGGCTGCGGCCATGGCGCGAGCAGCTGCGATGTGTGCTGGCACAGGTGCGCTGGCGGCTGGCGCGGGTTTGGTCTGAGCGGCTGGTGCGGGCTTGCCAAACATCGCGCGAGCGGTGGCGACTGCAGCCTTGTGCAGCTTGTTCTGAGCGTTGCGTTCCTGATCGCGCTCAGCTGCGGCGCGGATTTCGGCTTGGTCTTCCGCGGAAAGGCCGGACACTGCGAGCCTCTGCTCGAAGGTCGCATTGGTCGGCTTCACGTTGGACTGAGCCGGGGTTGTCGCCTTGTTGGTGCTCACCGCAGTAGCGGCGGGTGCCGGAGAAGGTTTTAGCGGGATCACGTTTGAGGTGGCGATGTCCTTGGCGCTTGAGGTGGTCGAGATAGCGCTAGCGACGATGGCCGACATGCTACGCTCGACACCCACGCCGAGGATTGCGCACAGGCGCGTGCGGTCGCCAGCCTCGTAGAGGTGCGCTTCGAGCATACGGTGAAGAGCTTTGCGGGGCGTGAGTCCACCAGTCCGCGGATAAGGTTCATCGCCCTTGCCCGCCTGGATCAGTTTGGCGTGACTTTCGGCCTTGCGGAGGAGTAGAGCGTCGCTCATGGTTCGTTCCTGTGTTTGAGTTGGCGCAACTGCCGGGTGATTTCGAGCGGTGGAGCGCCGGCTTATGCCGACGCTGCCTTGACCCACTCCTTGCGCTCGGAGTCGTATTCGAGGTGCGGCGTCTGGCGCTCGGTGGTGGTCAGATTGTGCTGCATGCGCGAGAAGCCGGTCGGTGTCGCAGATGGCTTGGAGTCGAGGCGTTCGTCGGCGTACGGGGCGCGATTGGCTGCAAGGAAGTCGCCAGCAGCAACCAGCTGCAGCTTCTCGCGGGCCTTGCTCACGCCGACGGCGATGTTTTCCTTGGCGCCGGAGGCGTCATCGCGCGCTGCCATGGCGAATGCCGCGGCGACAGCGTCGCGGGCCTCGACGCGGAGCATGTCGAGCGCAGCGATTGCCTCGACCAGCTTCTCGGCTTCCTTCTGAGCGGCTGGCAGGGCTTTTAGGGTGTCCTTGGCGCGCTGGACAGCGGCGGCATTCTCCGCCTCGCGCTCTTCGGCCGCGGCCTCGGCTTCGAGAGCCGGCAGGGCTGCCTTGAGATCAGCGACCAGCTGATCGGTGGCTTCGAGCAGGCGGCGCGCCTTGGCGAGTTCGGACTCGGCCTTGTCGAGCGCGTCGTTTGCGCCCGCTTCGCGCAATGCGGCGTTGGTTGCGGCCTCGCGGGCCTTCGCCTCGAGTTCGACGATCTCGGCAGCCTGGTCGGCGGCCTGAGCCTCGAGTTCGGAGAGCTTTGCCTTGGCGGCGGAGAGTTTGTCGGTGGCGGTGTTGGCGGCTTTGTCGGTGCCTTTGAGCACGCGGGAAATGATGCTGTTCAGCATGGGTGATCCTTCTCTCGGTATTTATACTGGGGTGTGGTGGCCGCCGGCAGGTGACAATCGAAGACACCGGCGGCGCGCCTCTCGGTCGCCGCTTGGAGCAGTGCCAATCGTTTGGCGACCTGATCCTCATTTTGGGGCTGGGTTCTAAAAGATCGGTGAATCTGTTCTTGATATGTTCTGGCGCGAAGTCGGGTGTGCTAATCCAAGAAATCCACCGGACGAAATCTCAGTGGAAATGAGTGGTTGCCATGTGCTGGATATTGCGGCCAAATGAGACAGGCCCCCGATGATGGGCCTGAATACTGGCGGCGGAGCTGATATATAATTCACTCACACGGAGCGCCGACATAGCTCAAACCCTCTGGCCCGCCTTGATTTTATCGGCTGTTCTTTCCAGACTCGGGAACAGGGTTTCCTTATTGACCCCGATGCTATTGAGTTCAGCCATGATCCCGCCTTTGTGTTTCGGACTAATATAGAGCTCCTCGGTATCGAAACTCTCGAACAAAAAGTTGAATTTGGTTTCGTCGGACTCTGGATTGAATAGTCCGTATACGAGGAACGCTCCGCTTTGCGCCGCTATTCTCTTGTCGAGTCTCCGAGGGAGAACCATAACGATATCGGCGAGATCCCTAGGCCGGATGCTGTCCCCGACGCTGGAATTATCCTTTCGAACAAGACGAACGAGTTCTCTCACGCTCGGATGATTGTTGAACTGTTTAGTGAACATGTCATCGAGCGCTTGAGGCGTTGTCGTATTGGTCTTCGCCTTCTCGTAACAAGTGAGGAGGTGCTTTCGGATTTCCTGCTTCGCGTCACCATCAAGGTAGGTTAGGTTGCAGAGCGCAGCGACCACTTCGCTATCGAAGAAACGTTTCCTGAGATTGTCTGGAAAAAAGACTACAACCTCGCCGGTAGGCCGAGGAGCTCGAGGATTGCCGTTCGGTTCTGGGGGGGGGCGTGACTCGTTTTGCTTTTCCGATGGAGCACACGCGAAATAGAGAGCGACCAGCGGATTGCTCGTGATGTCAAGTAACCGTGTCGGGAGACCGTAGTGCTGCGCACGCGCCAACAATTCAAAAGTGCTCGTGTCCTGTGCAAACTCTGTAGGATGTTGGGCAAGGACCTGCCGAAGCATTGTGTGTTCGTTTTTTCGCCAAGCTCGGCTGCGAAAAACAGACGGTTCCGCCTTGTACTTTTTACTGCGGTGTCCGCGAAACAAGAGCTCTCCGCCGGCAGTGCGCTTACGTAGCTTTGATAGTTCGTGGATAAACTCCGGCAGGTTTTTCACGTAGGTCATGTTGTATTTTCGCTTGCCAACATAGCAACGGCGCTCCGATGCTATCACCCTTGGCATAGGTCTTCGACGGGATAAAGAAGATAAGACTGTCGCGCGGTTCGATCTTGCTCATCACTTGGAGATGTCAACAACTTAAGACACATTCACTAAATCTAAGTACGGATCGCTTCCGTCGCCATCACCACACACCCCGGCGAAGGCACGCGCCATCAATCCCCGCGCCTGGACGAGCGGTGCGAATGCCTCCTGTATTCCCCGCACAGGCCACGCCATGCGCTGGATGGTGGGAGAATTGTCTCGGAGCAGCGCTACACGCTCTCCTGCACGCTCCACGGCCTCGCTGGTGCGTTTTGTGTCGATCTCCGCCGCCTCCGCTGCCCCTTATGGGTGCCGGCGGTGTTTTCGGGTCTACCACACCGCCACTTTGGGGTCTTGGATGGTTTCTAAATCGTTGAAAAATCCGAGTTGCTGTCGTTAAGCTGAAAACCCCTATATATTAATAGAAGACCCTTCGGGCAGAGTTCCTTATAGGGTTTTCACCCTAACGACAGTAACTTTTTGAACGCGTTTATATTCTAATTTTCAGTCACTTACGGTCAATTCATGAACTGAAGACACAGGCACGCCTTCATAGGCGGGAATCGCCGTTTCCGGGTCTATATTCAAAGCCACAAGCACCCGTTTCATCCGCCCGTGCGGGCTTCCATCCTGCTTTGTCCGCCGGTAACCGAAAACACGATACTGCCCACCCGCAATGAGCCCCGCCACCAGAGTCCGCGCTTTTCGCGGCGTGTCGGCGAGGTGGCTCAGCCGCGCTGCCAGCTCCTCAGGATTCATCGGAATCACGTTTTCCCTTGGCAGGCTTCCACCGGCCACGACTCGGGCATCCTCACCGAGCTTCGACTTGATGAATTCCTCGACCTCGTCATCAGGCGTCACGGTCGGATCATAGGTGAATTCAGACGGCCTACCCCGGCCATCTGCCGAGATCGTATAGCGCACCGTCCTTGTGACAAACGCCAACGCCGGTAACGGCTGCCCCGGCTCGATTTCCGCCAACTTGCGCGACAGCCGACCAGCCTCCGCGAGGTCGAATTCATCTCTGTAGGCAATCGCAAGGTGCTCAGGGTTCTGGAAATAGCCGCCCCACCGCAGCACCTGTTCATACTGGTTGCGCGCCGACTCCGGTGTGCCGGCAATGCGAACCGCGTCCCAGTGGATCACCGTATCGACACCCACCTCAGCGACCGGCTCGCTCGATACGATGTGAACCGCTTGAGGGTATCCTTTCCACTGATCCGGCCGCACCCTGTATGCCGCCTGAGCAATACCCGATAGCGCCGTCCAGGCGTAAAGCTCATCGGCGATGGCGTGGCCATACACAGGACGCCTCACAGCGCCCTCTGAGCCATCTCGACCGCGCGATAGGCCGTTCTCCCACCTGCCCTGATCGAAGCCCTCCCAGCGCCCTGAGACAGCCATGGTGCGTAGCGGCATCACGAGCGGTCCCGGGCGCGCATGATCCATCACGATCACAGCGCCATATTGCTCGTACGCGTTCACGCCGCTCGACTTGCCGCGTTCCAGCAAATCGAGATTTGCCAGACCTCCGTGCTCCGCCTGATGCCAATCGATCCACTCACGCAACGCGCCTGAGCCGACCAGCAACACCCGGCGAGCTTGAGTATAGTCCTCCTCGCCAAGCCATTCGCGATTCTTCTCCGCGTTGGCCGCTGCATCCCGCAGTGCAGTCTTGATCAGGCGCATCAGTTCGCGCCGATTGAACCGCCCGCGCGATGGATCTTCCTTGCCGAGCTTCGCGTCGCGCAGGCCAACCTTACTGGCCTCGACGGGAGCGCCGACATACTGAATCACCATGTTCTTGGCCGGCCGTTTAACTCGCACATGATCCATGTGGATGAAGCGAGGCCGGCAGTGCACGCGTCGCCCCTCCTCCAGAGGGTGCGGAGCCCAATGCGAAAGCACCTCCTCGACCGCCGCATCCGGCTCAGGATACGCGTTGAGGAGCAACACGGCCTTGTTACGCACCCACCCCGGCGAGACTTTGTCGACACCCTGGACGCCAACCGTGAGCACACCGTCGCCACTTCGCGACATGATTACCCGACCAGACCGCAGCACCTGTAGCCCAAGCAGGTCGCGGACAGCGTCTAGAAGCTCAGCGCGCTTTCGCGCGGTGTTGACTATGGCCTGAATTTTCCGAGCGCGAGCCCCCACCTGCTTGTCATCAATCGTCGCGGAAAATGCGCTCTGTAACTGCTCCACTTGACTTTTAAACAGCGAGGCGACTGTGGATAGGTCTTCACGCGTGACTCCGGCGAAGTGCTCGCCGAGCGCGCCGCACATGCTGCCAAGCGCTGCATCGTCGGACCATGACGCCTCCAGACCAGCAGCCACCTCACACATGACTCGCTCGACAAGGTCGCGCTTCTGTTCGGACTCCTCGTCGCGCACAAGCGCCATAGAGTCACCGCGCGCCACCGTTTTGAATTCCGGCACATCGAGCAGGTCGGCGACCGCGACAGCCGCGCGCGAGTCGAATGTCTTGATCCTGCTCGTCGCGAAAGCCTCGTCGATCACCAGAAATTCATGATCAATCGGACCGGCCATGCCATCTGGCATCAGTGCGGCGCCGAAATGTTCCGGCTTCCCGCGCATCAGGTGCGCATGTGTGACCGCATGGCTGGTGTGCGTCATTGCTTCGCCGCGGTTCTTGATGAAGGGGCAGTTGGCGTAATGGGGGCAAAGTTCCTCTGCATTGGCGAGCCTGCCATCCTCGTCGAATCTAGCCGAGCCGCACAGGCTCACTCCCGGAAGTCCTAGCTTCGAGACCTCGCGCACCGCGTCGATACGCCGGCAGATGGGCTCACCATCGGCGCCCTTGGACTCCTGCCCAAACACTGCGAGGACATCCGTCGACTCTTCCTCGAATTCACGACCGAGCATATTGGTCGGCTGAGCGATGACGCCGTCAAGTGAACCGTCGAATAGGCACTCGCGCACAGCGCGCGTTTTTCCGCCTCCTGGTGGCGGGGAACACACCCACACGTCGAAGTGCGATGCAGCGTCATCGATACGGCGCAACAGCCGGGCGAGTGCCTCCTCGGCGCGCAGGATGGCGCGGTCGAGGTCGATGATCTCCACATAATGCGGATTCACATGGCCGTCGCGGTGGGGCGTGGTGATATCGTACAGGCGGTCTTCGGAGCGCATGAGCGTCTGCGCAATGTCGCTCTGCTCTTCTTCGCTCAACCCCTCATCAAGGGCGCGCTCGAGCTTCGTAGACAAGATCGCGACATCGATGCGCAGGTCTCTCGACTCGTTTCTGTGGTCCTTGTAGGCGGCTTGAAGGCGAGCGCGTGCGTCCGCGATGTCCTGCCTTGCCGCCTCTACCAGTATTGGTGCCTCCTGCAGGAGCTTCTCGCGGGACCGCGCTTTGGCGATGCCCTCGCCCTTGTACAGACGCACGAAGTCGGCCGCGCGGTCGCGTACCTCTTCGATTGGTAGCTCAGGCGTTTCGCTATCGGTGGCAACTCCACTGGGACGCGGCTGCCAACCTGTGACAACCTCTTGCCCCGACAGCCACTCCACCTCGCTGAGCGACAGCCTGCTCGCGAGCCACCTGATGGAGTCGGGAAAAGCCCAGCCGGTGCTAGCCATGATCGCAGACAACGCGGAGTATCCCTCGCCGCTGCCAAAGTCGCGGATGCCGTCTACGTGAAACGAGAGATTGCGCTTACGCTTTTCCAGCGGTCGACCTGTCGACGATGGGCGCCAGTGCGCAACGCAAGCGAATGATCCGTCGCCCCGCTGTTGCAGCCTAGTGAATCCAAGCTCTGGCGCTGGCACCCAGTCGGAGAGCCTGTCGAGCGCAACATTGTTGACATGGTCGGCGAAAGACTCCGCGTCGCGACGCTCTCTCGGCTCACTACGCTCTCGCGCTGTTGATACAGATACGCCCTCGCCGACATGGTCGCGGATGATCGCCTGCAGCGTTTCGATGTGCGCCACCGTGATGAGTGGGAGAGCATCGAGCGATGTGTCTTCTAGCGTGTCGTCGGTGAGCCAATGATACGGCGCCCCGGTGTCCGGGTGGATAGACGGTGGAACGACCGACTGCTTGTCGGCGGCGAGTATGTCGACGATGCGCGACCGGTCTGGCGCATTTACCGCGCCGGATTTAACGCTGCCGTCGCTGCGGAAGTAAGCGGCGAACCCCTTGCGGCCTCGGCGATGCACTGGTGTGCCGTCGAGCGTGTACAGGTAGGCACGCACTTTATGCTCGAGGTCGCGGTCTGAGTGATCGTAATCGATGGCGACAAAATGAGGACCATGGCGCACGCCGATGCCGAATGCCCCCGGCATTCTTGCCCATGCGTCGACACGGTTTTCAGTGATGTCGCCAATTTGCCAGCGATGCATGGCGACAGCGACCGGCAAGCCGACCTCAGGCTCAGGCAGACCTGCTTCACGCGCATGGGAGAGGTCGAGTGGTCCCGCGCCGTGGCTATAGCGCCCCGGCGCCTTACCGTCCGGTAAGATAGGCAACGGCGAATAGCCGTTCTCGAGGTAGGTGTGCGCAAAACGCGCGTAGATCGATAGCACCCTGGCCCGCACCTGCGGCACTGTTGTGTTCTTTTTTTGTTCTTTAGAAAACTGAAACCCGTCGGGGCGATGATGGGTCATCGCTGGCGCACTCCTGTTCAATGCGTTGCTGAATTGGCCCGGTTTCGTCCACCGGAAGCGTTCTCACCTGAAGCCCTGCACGTTTGCGCGTGTGGGGCTTTCTTTTCTGCGTCGGATGAGAACCGCTCGCCGCGCCTGTATCGCGGCAACTGCACCCACCAGTATCCTAGTCGATTCTTTCCGAATTACTGCGTACCCGCGGGTACGCCTCCCGCGCCCGCCTCTCCGGCAATTTGCTCAATTTGCCCCCGGTCCCGCATACTGAAGGCGCATGCCTGCATTCTCTCCAACTTCGGCCGGTGCCTTCTCCAACAGGCTGCCGGCCTTTTTTTGCAATGCATGCGACACAACCGGGAAAGGACGAAATCACATGCTTGCATCCGACGAGTTTGACGCGGAGATCCAAGGCGCGCTTAACGCCGAATGGGGAGAGGTCATAACCTACACCCCCATGCGACAGCGTCCGAACAAGGGTCCTGTTCGCGACCATGGTCGAGGCCCGGCCTTCGTAGTCTGCGCGATCTACACCGCGCCTAGCCGCGCCAAGCCTGAGAGCTTCAACAACCGCATGTACCAGACCGGAATCAGCGTTCAGAACCCTGTTTTCGAAATCCGCGTTTGCGACCTGCCGGACGGCTTCGCGATCAAGCAGGGCGACACGATCACCCGTGTCGATGGCACCCTCTTTGAGGTCGTCGAGCCCCGCCACAATGGTCATGCCGTCGTGTGCTGCGAGGTCGTCGCCAAGGGGCAGGTTTTCCCCGCGCCGCGCGGTCCCGCATCCGCGTAAGCGATGGGCGGCACCCATAGAGCGCCGCCCCTCCTGATCAGCCAAAGCTGTATCCGAGCATCATACTCGCGACGGCCACCACCGGCATGGCTGTGATGGTAAATACAGCCAGTTTTACCTCGAATGCGCTCATGGTTTGTCCTCTCTTGTGAGCGTTGTGGGGCGGCGGTTTCCCGGTCGCCGCCCCTTCCCCGGCCTTCGCTGCCGTTCGCCTTTTCTCAACTCCCACGCCGCCTCATCATCAACCACACTGTTGTCACCATGATAAGCGGCCAGAATGGAACACACAGTGCGAGTGTGAGTCCCATGGCGGTATTGCCCTTGTCGGCAAAACGCTCGGGCTCGCGTTGAATGGCAACTCCAGCAAGCGATGCCATCGCGAGACCCGCGATTAAGTACGTGAGGCTGATTTCGAACATGGTCATCAGTGGAGAGTGCGCACAGTGTCGCCCGTTTCCGCCTCGGACTCGTACTCAGCGCGCAGGCGGGCCAGCGTCTCCTTGACGTCCGCGCCATCCGGCCATGCTTCTGGCGGAAGGATTGCGGCTTCGACATCACCCGAACCAACCTGCAAGATTTCGAGCGCACTGATCACGATGTCTCGTGGATCGCGCCAGTCGGCAGCCAAGCCGCGAAACACTTCCACATTCTGATCGGTTGCTACGTCACGGAGGATTGCGTCGCCTACAACCGTGACCGCGACCTCAAGCAGCGGTTCGTCAGAATAGCGGACAATGACAGCGCCATCCGTTTCGGCAGTCGTGAGCTTCGCCCGTTCCTCGGGGAGGAGCGGCGCTGTCTGCAGTGCGTCGGTGAAAACGCACAGGGGACAGGCGCAGTTCTTCGCCGCACTCATCGCCCCGTCTCCTGCTCGGCCTTGAGTCCAGCCTGGAGTAGCGCCTCAACGGTTGCGCTACGGGTCTGGTCGCGGCGCATAAACCGCGCATTCTCGACGCGCTCGAATAGCTCCTTCGGTACCACCACTGTCATGCGTACCCGTTCGCCGCCGGCGGTCTTGCCTCTCATTTCATTCACTCCTTTCGCCTGGAAAATCTCTCGCAGTCGTCTGCGATATCCACATCATCTCAGGTGAAAAGATGAAGAGTCAAATCTGTATTTCTATTAGAAAGAAACAAAAATGCCCGCCAAGATTTGTGGAATAGGATTTCTACTGAAGAAAGAAACAAGTTTTCTTCGGTACAAATTATGAATAGGAATTCTACTGAAACCTAAACTGGGAGCGGATGTGCTTGACCGACAAGCGAGCAATTTACACAAGCCAGCACTTCGACGACTTGCGCGCACGCGCATTCCGAGTAGATCGCACCACCGAGGAGGTGCTTCGTCGAGCGCACCAACGGCCTTGCCTGCACCACCGGACGCTCCCGCGAGCATATGTTCCGTTCATCGCGATCAAACCGGCGGCCAATCGCCGAGAATAGCCCGCCTACGCCCATGCGGTGGAGAATCGAAACGCACACCGGCGGCACCTGATACGCGCCTGAGCCGTCTACGCTTACGCCGCAGGGCTGCAATGCCGATTCACTGATGTTTTAGGAAAGCGCCGTATAGTTGGCTGCAGCAAAGGAGGCCCCTGACCATATAGGAGTCTCCGCGCCATGGCGCTCACAAATGAAAATCCCGGTAGCAACGACCACGCGGTCAGCTACGCTGTCGAGTACACCTCCGGTCCCTCGACCCTTGCTCGCAAGGCAACGCGTCAGCCTGGCGCCGACCAGTGCCTGCGGATCGTCTCCGACGGGATCACGATCGAGGAGGCGCCATAATAGACCAGAGCCCCTCAACACCCCTCACCAGACAAAACAAGGGAGCCGGAACTACCGGCCGAGCAAAGGAGACAAGAGATGAGAACGCACACATGCAACACGACCTTACCCCACACGATGCCGCTGCTGTCGCGGCAGCCCTGAACACAGTCTACCGCTACGATTGCCCAACCGGCGACCCACACACGGGCCTCGCGCACGCCTGCCTGCTCGACGAGCTAGAAGCCGCCCAAGCTGAGCTCCGCGCCAGCCCGGATGACCGCGCACTGCGCGAATACGTCGTCGGCCTTTGGCATGATGTCGCCGAAATCCTCACCGGACTGCAGGCGAACGCCGCGAGCCGCGCCATATTCGAAGGCGAGGACAATGCCCGCGACATAGCCTCCGCGCCAGTGCCGTGGATCGATCCCCGCGCCACGATCGAGGCCGCCTCCGGCTATGAGGAACCGTGGCTAGGCTATATTCGCTTTCCCCTCGGGTGTGCAGAGCGAGCCGGGGCGCAGGTCGCAGCAGAAGCGCCGGCAATCCCAGCAAGCGCGGTGGCCGTCTGAGCAGCTTCCGGCGGCCCATTTGCCCCGTTGGCATCGACGAACGGCGTCATCAGCATGTCGGCCACGTTGTCGATCATGGTGACGATCATATCGCCAACATGCCGATGATCGTCCGCGGTGGTGTCTCAGTTTGAAATTTGACCGCTGTCTTGTCGCGTCCGACTTAGGCTTACTGTATGCTTAGCGTAAAGCATGGGAGGCGCGATTGCCTAGAAGACAGATCACCAGCGAGGAACGAGCGGAGGCTTTCCGGCGAGGTCACGCAGAGGGTGCCAAAAGATATCCGGGGCAAACCGTTTCCGTTCAGGTCGAAGAAATGACAGACGAAAATGAGAACGTCCTTTACACAATTCGACCGGCTAAACAGGGATGAATGATATCAAACGAACCTAAAGGTCAGAGCCATCCATCAATGATGGATTCGAGCAGGTCGTTGAAGGCGCGACAGAGATAACGCTCGACGCATTGAAGCGCTCGCTCCATGCTTAATCCAAGCCCCGTGACAATCGGCGACCTGCGCTCAGCTTGAACCGCCCCGGGTTTGCCGGAGGCTCCAACTCCTGAGTAGGATGGAGCATCATGAGCAAGACGACGAACAAGTAT
>NZ_JAINFJ010000004.1 GCF_019966595.1 Oricola indica | reverse complement strand
CCGCGCTCCTCATCGATCTTCTTGAGGGCTTCCTTAAAGAGGTCGCGGGGTGGTGTGTTTGAATTTTGGTCGGACATTTGGTCTCTAATCGCTGTTGATGGGGTCTATTCCGATAGAAGGCGAACACCTGAGGAAGTTGCGCTCGGTGCCAGTTGCTAAACCAATCGTGAATAGGTGGTCTGCGCCTATGATTTGGACTTACAGGGGGCCTTCATGTGGCTTCACACCAGCCCGGCTTGCAGCCAGATAGGTCCTCATCGGGTAGATCATCGGGCGGTTTTGCGTCGTTGGGGTCAGGCGGTCTGTACTTCCCCCTTTCGCTATTCGCCCATTTGCGGACCTCCGAAGCGCCCTTCGCTCCCATATGGCGGTGGGGACGGAACATTGTCTTGCCGATCTCCGCTTCTGCGGCGGCAATCTCTTTCCAATCGGCATCGGTAAATTGTCGCATATCGGAGCGATTAGAGTTTATGCACTTACACTCACGGGAGCGGTGAGAAAGCACCTCGAAGCCTGCTCGGAGGATAAGTTCGTCCCGCTGAGCCGTCTTCCACGTCGCGAAGGGCGCAATCATGACGCGTCCGCCGTGGTTTTCACTGCGCGGAAGCCACTCAGGAAAGCTAGCGCGATCCGCGCTCTCCCCCTGTCTCACACCAATCAAGCATATCGCCCTGGCCTCAGGGTCATGAGCCTCAAGCCAGCGCTGTCCCGGCTCAATTTTGAGGATATAGGAGCACCACTGGTAGCGTTGGGTAGGGAAGCCTTTCTTGCTGCGAGCAAGTTGACGAAACCCCACAGACGCGGTGCGGTAGGGCGAAAAGCCCAGAGAGCGCACCCAGCATTCACACCTTTCGACGCGCTCCATCCAACCATCCGCAGCCCAACCGGTGTCAGTGAAAACGACCGCCACGCCTGTAAGGGCATTTTCATGCGCCCACTGGATTAGTGCCACACTGTCGTTGCCGTAACTTGAGAAAATGACGAACCGAATTGAGCCGTTGCATATCTCGTCAGTACTAGTCATCGAAGTGCAGCGAAGTGGGGCAACCTTGTTCTCGACACCGGTCATGGCGTCACCTGCGCTTTCGTGCCGTCGAAGGCTCCCCAATCTTCTTCGGACAATTCCTGTCGCCTTGCTTCGAGTAGCGGCCTCAGGTCTCCCCCGTTCATGAGGGTCCGAAGGTATCCCTCAAGTCGGTCGTCTGTTCCGAAGTGTCTCATCGCGAAATCCAGATGGTCCACCAAGCGGAACAGTGTAGCCTCAAGTTCCTCCCGGCTCATCTCGCCAACATCGGGGATCGGAAAGCACGGGTTGCCTCGGGTGGGGTCTTCTTGAAGGAACCGGGTTAGGTCATGCGGTAGTGGGTTGGTCATGGGTTGACCCTTTCGTTGGTGTCGTTGGTGTGGGGTGGTTGGCCGAACCCGCTCCACCTTAGCAGCGGGTAAAAAAGGAGCGTCTCCGGGCGCTGACGTGCAGCCGGATGCTCCAAAGCAAGGCGGAAAGCCTCTCGGTCAGGTGAAGGGAAAGCCGCCCTAGGGAACGCGATGCGGCCTTGGCGTCGGCAAGAGGTCTATATCAATAGGACGCCTATTTCGGCGGGGGTGCCGTTTATCAATAGGGAGCCTATTTCAAGATAGCGGGTAGTTGCACCAAACCGGCTTCTGGCGAGCGCGTAGTGTTTATCGAGTACACGCCTAATTGAGTGTAGACCGGTACGGCGAGCGTATGGCGTTTATCAAGAGGGAGCCTATTGTGTGTCGTGTGGTAGATTAGGCGAAAAAGTAATCGGCCTTGCGGACCTGCTCGATGTCCAAATTCCCCATGAACGGTAGGGCTGGCCTTTATCATTAGGGCGGCTATTTCCGCGCGACTTCCCCAAACGGCAACGAAAAGGCCCGCACACCACCAAGCGCACGGGCCTTGAAGTCGGTTCGATATGGGTGCGTTAGGCTGCTTGCTTCCCGTCAGCCGTGATAACCTCCAGCCCCCAACTTACGTCCTTCCCGGCACGCCAGTCCTGTAGGAATTCGGTGCGCTCGTGGTCGTGGAGGTGGTCCAGCGCAAAGGCGATGGCCTCAGCGTCGGTTTTGGGGAGAGCGGGCTTGGTGTTCTTGGTGATGGTGGTCATGATATTGGGCTCCTTTCATGTTGCGAGGTCTTTCGTTTACAACATGAGGAGATTGTGCCCTCCTGCGGCGGCGACCTCCAGGGCGCGCTTGGCCGTTTCCTGGCCCTTGATGTCGGCGAGATCAGGCAGGCCTGCTGGAAGCTCGCGGCGGGCGGGCACCGGGCGTGTGAGAACCTGCGTGCCGCGGAAATGGTTGGCAAGCGAGATCAGGCTCGCCGGCGCGACGATATCGACATCCTCGCCCGCCCAGGCCGCTTCCGGCCCGCATTCCTTCGGACAGATCAGGCCTTTGCCCTGCGCATTGGCCGCAATCGCCGCCGGCAACACGCCGGCAACCGGCGCGATGGTGCCATCGAGCGACAGTTCCCCGAGCACGACATAATTCGACAGCGCATCGGCGGGCACTGCGCCGAGCGCCGCCATGAGACCGAGCGCGATCGGAAGATCGAAATGCGAGCCTTCCTTGGGCAGATCGGCGGGCGCCAGATTGACTGTGACCTTCTTGGGCGGCATCGACAGGCCGGAGGCATGCAGCGCCGACTGGACCCGCTCCCGGCTCTCGGCCACCGCCTTGTCCGGAAGGCCGACGATATGCATGTTCACCTTGCCCGGTGCGACCATGACCTGAACATCGACCGGCACCGCCTCGATGCCCTGAAAGGAAACCGTCGAAACCCGAGATACCATCTGCCCGTCCCCGCCTGAGTTCTTCCATTAAGACTCATAAATAGGAACAAGACAAGAACATATTCGCAACTTGTGCACGCAAAGCGTGTTTCCGGGTTGTATCCGGTTGTGACCGCGGAACAAAAGGTTAAGTGCGCGAGCCTCATCGCTTCGCCCCGACCGCGCCCCGCAGCAGAGCGGAATTCTCCGCGCAATCGGATGATCGGCACATTTACTTAAAGGAAGCCGACGGACTCGACCGATCAGAGGTCCACAACTTTTCCAGGCAAACCAGCCCATTCATTGCTTTGACGCGAATATTTTCACGTTGCTGCAATTATTTTGGGATTTTCTGTCCGTCATGGACAGTCAGTACCGCGAAGTCGCCGGACCAAACTCGCCCAGCCCGTTTCGAAAATGGGGCCTCTGGGCCGTGCTCTTCGGCGCGCTCGCGCTGGCGCTCGTCTTCTTCCAGATCGCAGCGCCGTCCTTCGAACCGAAACCGTCCGTCGGAGCACAGATCGGCGAAATCGCCGGAGAGATCAAGCGGTCGGCCTGGCGCACATTTCTCGGACTGCCCAAACCGGAGTTGAAGGCGGAAGCCGCCCCGCTGACCTACTACCTCGCCCTCGCGGCGCCCATCCTCGGCATCGTCGCCATTCTGCTCTCGCTGATCTCTGGCGTGCTGCGCGAAAACTGGCGATATGCCGCCTATGGCGTCAGCCTCGGCGCGACCGCGATCGTCTTCCAGTATTTCTGGTGGCTGGCGCTTGTCGTCGCGGCCGTGGTCCTGCTGGTCGCGATCATCGAGAATATCGGCGACATCTTCAGTTTCTGACAAGGGTTGCGGGCGCGCCGTCCGGCAGCCCTAAATCTTCGCCTCAACGGCGTCCCAGAACAGCACGGCGATGTCGGCGCCGCCGAATTTCTTCACCTCGCGGACGCCGGTGGGCGAGGTGACGTTGATCTCGGTCATCAACCCGCCGATCACGTCGATGCCGACCAGGGTGAAGCCCCGATCACGCAGGGACGGGCCGATGCGGTCGCAGATTTCCCGCTCGCGTTCGGTCATCTCGGTTTCGACGGCCTTGCCGCCGACATGCATGTTGGAGCGCGCATCGCTTTCATCGGGGACACGATTGATCGCGCCGACCGGCTCGCCATCGATCAGGATAATGCGCTTGTCACCGCCGCGCACGTCGTCGAGATAGCGCTGCACGATGAGCGGCTCGCGGGTGAGCTGGGAAAACATCTCCATCAAAGACGTCAGATTACGGTCGCCGTCGCGCAGGTGGAAGACGCCCGCGCCGCCATTGCCGTAGATCGGCTTGATGATGATATCGCCATGGTCGCGGCGGAAGGCGCGAATCTCCTCCATGTCCTTGGTAATCATCGTCTCCGGCATCAGGTCCGGGAATTCCATGACGAAGATCTTTTCGGGCGAATTGCGCACCCAGACCGGATCGTTGACGACCAGCGTCTCGGGGTGAATGCGCTCGAGCAAATGCGTGGTGGTGATGTAGTTCATGTCAAAGGGCGGGTCCTGCCGCAGCAGGACGACGTCCATCTCCGCAAGGTCCGTCCGTACGGCGGCGCCGAGCGTATAATGATCGCCCTCGACATCGCGCACCGAAAGCGGCTCCAAGCGCGCCGACACGGTTCCGCCGAGCATGGTAAGCCGGTCGGGAGTATAATGGAAGAGTTCATGGCCGCGCTTCTCGGCCTCGAGACACAGCGCGAAAGAGGTGTCACCGGCGATCTGGATGCCGGAGATATGGTCCATCTGGACCGCGACCTTGAGAGGCATGGAACGGTTTCCCTTGAATTCGACCCGTTAAGTGGCGCGCGCGGCGCGGAAAATCAATCAGGGATATATGCCGGGAACGTGAACCGGCCAACGGCGCGGCAGCACCGCGACAAGATCGAAGCGCATCGACAGGCGGGCATGGTCCGGCTGACGGGAGAGCCACAAATCGGCTGCGGACTCGATACGGTGGAGCGCATTGGGCGTCACGGCATCCATCGCTTCCGTCAAAGTGGGCCGCGCCTTGACCTCGACAATGGCGACAAGATCGCCCCGCCGGGCGATCAGGTCGATCTCGCCGGCCGGCGTACGGTAGCGGCGCGAAAGGATGCGGAAGCCTTTCAGACGCAGGGCAAACGCCGCGAGAAACTCACCGCGATGGCCGAGACCATAGGCGGCGCGCCGCTTCTGTTTTGCCGGCTCAGTTTTCATCCTTCAAAGCCAGCAGACGCGCATAGAGATCCGATTTCGGCAGGCCGGTCGTTTGCGCTGCCTCGCGGGCGGCCTTGGATACGGACATGGACTGCAGAAGGTCGCGCAGCAGCGCATCGGTGCTTTCCGGCGTCCATCGCGTTTCGCCCTCCGGCGCTGGCGCGATGAGGATTACAATCTCGCCCTTGATCGTTTCGGATTCGAACCGCTCCGCGATTTGGCTGGCCGTTCCCGTCCGGATCGTTTCAAACCGCTTCGTGAGCTCGCGCCCGACGGACACAATACGATCCGGACCGAAAATTTCTGCTATCGACGCCAATGCGGCCTGCAGGCGGTTCGGCGATTCGAAAGCGATAAGCGTGGACGATTCATGCGCCAGTTCTGAAAGACGGGTACGGCGCGCCGTATCCTTTGCCGGCAAAAAGCCTATGAATCGGAAATCGTCGCTCGGCAAACCGGCGGCGGAGAGCGCGGTCAGCGTCGCGGATGGGCCCGGTATCGGGATGACACGTAAACCGGCGTCGCGGGCTGTCCTGACAAGCCGAAAGCCAGGGTCGGAGACGAGCGGCGTTCCCGCATCGGAGACGAGCGCCACGGTCTTTCCGGTTTCCAGCGCCTCGACGAGTTTCGGGCCGGCCACATCGGCATTGTGTTCGTGATAAGCGACGGGTTTCGCCCGGATACCGTAGCGATCGAGCAGGCGACGCGTTACTCGTGTGTCCTCACAGGCCAGCACATCACAGGCCGCCAGCGTCTCCAGCGCGCGGATCGTGATGTCGCCCAGATTTCCGATCGGCGTCGCGACAACATAAAGGCCGGGATCGAGCGGCGGCGCGGAAATCTCGTGGCCACCGATAATAAATCCGCGCCCGCCACTCATGCCGCCAGTTCCGCGACGAGGGCGTTCAGCACCAGACGCCCGGCCGGCGTGGCGCGCAGACGGCTGTTGGCGACAGGCTCAACCAGTTTCTCGGCCTGCAGCATGGCGAGCCGCGCGGGGTCGAAGGCCCGGCCGGAGAGCGATTCATAGCGCGCGACATCGATGCCTTCCGCAAGTCGCAGGCCCATCAGCAGCATCTCGTCACCCTGCGCCTCACTGTCGAGGCTTTCCTCCTCGATCACGCCATGGCCCCGTTGCTCGACGGAGGACGCCCATGTCTCGGGATGGCGCTCCGTGATGGTGACGCGCTTGCCGCCGCCCGGCAGCGAGAAGCGGCCATGCGCGCCGGGACCGGTCCCGACATAGTCGCCATAGCGCCAATAGGTCAGGTTATGACGCGATTCCGCGCCGGGCGCGGCATGATTGGAGATCTCGTAAGCCGGCAGGCCGAGATCCGCCGTAACGGCATTGGTCAGATCGTAGAGATCGGCTGCGCGGTCCTGATCGGGGATGGCGATCCTGCCGGCCTCGAAAAGCGCCTTGAACGGCGTGCCGTCCTCGATGGTGAGCTGGTAGAGGGACAGGTGGTCGGCGGCATATCCGACAGCCTCGCGCAGCTCCGTCTCCCAGGCATCAAGCGCCTGGCCCGGACGGGCATAGATCAGATCGAAGGAGAGGCGCGGGAAGGTTGCCCGGGCCATGGCGATCGCCTGCAGCGCTTCCTTCGTATTGTGAAGACGGCCGAGAAACTTCAGATCGGCATCGTTCAGGGCCTGAACGCCCAGCGACAGGCGGTTGACTCCCGCGGATCGATAGCCGGCAAATCTTCCGGCATCCGCAGAGGACGGGTTCGCCTCCATCGTAATCTCGATACCGGCCGGAAGCCCCCATATCCGGTCGGCGGTCTCCAGAAGCGCTGCCACCGTCTCGGGCTGCATCAGCGAGGGCGTGCCGCCGCCGATGAAAACCGAGGTGACGGCACGCGGACCGGTCCAGCCGCGCATGGTTTCCATCTCCCGGCGAAACGCCTCGACGTAACGCGCCTGATCAACGGGCTTGTGGCGAACGTGGGAATTGAAGTCGCAATAGGGGCACTTGGCCGCGCAGAAGGGCCAATGGATATAGACGCCGAAACCGGGCGCGCCATCGTCGCCATTCGACCGGGCAGCGGCGGGTTTATGCAACACCGAGACAGTCATGGGCGAAGGCCTTGAAGGCGCGGGCGCGATGCGACAGAGCACTCGCGTCGCCGGGCTTCCAGCCATGTTTTTCTTCCGCGGACATCTCGCCAAAGGTAATGTCGTAGCCCTCCGGTTTGAAGACCGGATCGTAACCGAAGCCGAGCGTGCCGCGCGGCGGCCAGACCAGCGTTCCTTCGACCTCGCCACGGAAATACTCGACATGGCCGTCCGGGAAAGCGAGGCAGAGGACGGATACGAAACGGGCGGTGCGGTCCTTCGGGTCGGATGCTCGCTTTTCCGCCAGCTTCTCCTCGACATTGCGCATCGCCATGGCGAAGTCGCGTGTGCCGTCGGGCATTTCCGCCCAGTCGGCGGTGTAAACCCCCGGCTGGCCGTCAAGCGCATCGACGCAAATGCCGCTGTCGTCGGAGAGCGCCGGAAGGCCGGTCGCCTGCATCGCGGCGACTGCCTTGGTCCTGGCATTCTCCTCGAAGGTCGTGCCGTGCTCGGGTGGCTCTGCAAGCCCCAGTTCGCCGGCCGACGTCACCTCGAAGCCGAACGGGCCGATCAGGTCGCGCATCTCAGACAGCTTGCCGGCATTGTGTGTCGCGAGCACGAGCTTGCCGGGTTCGAGTTTGCGCGTCATTCCAATCCCCAGAGTTTCGGTTCTGCGATCTCCAGGCTGTTGCCGGCCGGATCTCGGAAATAGAGGGAGCGGGCGCCATTCGGCCAGCGGAAATCGGCCTCGATTTCCACGCCCGCAGCCTCCAGATGGCCGCGCCAAGCATCCATATCCACCGGCGTTGCCTTGAAACAGGCATGGCCCGGGCCTGTCGCACCATGGCTCGGCACCGGCATGGTCGGATTCCTGGACGGCTGGAGCGTCTGGTCCGGCCGGAACAGGAGAAGCACGCCCGTGCCGCAGGCGAAGAAAACGTGCCGCCCCTCGACCTTTGCGATGCGATCGAGCCCCATCACTTCGCCATAGAAGCGCTCGGCGGCGTCGAGATCGGCGACGTAAAGCGCCGTCTCCAATATACCGTCCGGACGCAACATGGCCGGCATCAGGCCCCGACCGCCTGTTTCTGCATTTCGACGAGCTGCTGAATAGCGTTCGACGCCTGGTCGAACAGCGCATTGAACTCGTCGCGCGAGAACGGGACGCCTTCCGCGGTGCCCTGGATTTCGACGACCCCGCCGGAGCCCGTCATGACGAAATTGGCGTCGGTTTCGGCCTCGGAATCCTCGGCGTAATCGAGATCGGTGACCGGCGTTCCCTTGTAGATACCGCAGGAAACGGCCGCGATGTGGTCCTTGAGAACCCGCGTCTTCGACGCCATCTGACGCTTATGCATCCAGTCGAGGCAATCATGCAAAGCGACCCAACCGCCGGTGATCGACGCCGTGCGGGTGCCGCCGTCCGCCTGGATCACGTCGCAGTCGATGGTGATCTGGCGTTCGCCGAGGGCTTCGAGATCGACGATGGCGCGCATCGAGCGGCCGATCAGGCGCTGGATTTCCAGCGTGCGGCCGCCCTGCTTGCCCGCCGACGCCTCGCGGCGCATGCGATCGCCGGTGGAACGCGGCAGCATGCCGTATTCGGCGGTCACCCAGCCACGGCCGGAATTGCGCATCCATGGCGGGACTCGCTCCTCGAGGCTCGCGGTGCACAGCACATGCGTGTCGCCGAATTTCACCAGGCAGGAGCCCTCGGCATGTTTGGAAACGCCACGCTCGAAGGAAATGGCGCGCATCTGGTCGGGCATGCGCCCGGACGGTCTCGTCATGGATGTACCTCTTGGACTCAAATGTGCGGGCGTTCTAGAGGAACGCCGCGCCCGTGCATAGGGTGCGTCGATCGACGTTTCCCGTGTTTGATCGGGCGAAGGCGCATTATATAGATGATGTGAAACCGGAGCTGTCGCGTAGCACGATGCCAACAAACCTCAATTTCAGTTCCGAGCTCGACGACCGGTCGCAGGAGATTTTCCGGCTGATCGTGGAGAGCTATCTGCAGGAAGGCGAGCCGCTGGGCTCGCGCACCCTGTCGAAGAAGCTGCCCATGTCGCTGTCGCCCGCCTCGGTGCGAAACGTCATGAGCGATCTCGAGGCTCTCGGCCTGATCTACTCGCCGCATGTCTCGGCCGGCCGCCTGCCGACCGAACAGGGACTCAGGTTCTTCGTCGATGCCTTCATGGACACCGGCGAGGTGAACGACACCGAGCGGTCCCTGATCGAATCGCAGATCAAGCGCGACGGCCAGCACCAGTCGATGGAGAAGCTGCTGACCGACGCCAGCCAGATGCTGTCCGGCATTTCGCGCGGCGCAGGGCTCGTCATGACGACCAAACGCGAAGGAATCCTCAAGCACATCGAGTTCATCCGGCTCGAGGAAAAGAAGGCGCTCGCCGTTCTGGTGTGGGAATCCGGTGAAGTGGAAAACCGTGTCATCGACCTGCCCGCCGGGACGACCGCCGCGCAGCTCTCGGAAGCGGCCAACTATCTCAATCACCACGGCCGTGACCGCAGCCTGTCGGAAGCGCGGCGGGCGATCGGCCAACGCCAGGAAATCCTGCGTTCCGAAGTCGATGCGGTCAGCGCCGACCTGATCGCCCGCGGCCTCGCCATGTGGTCCGGCAATGGAGACGGGCAGCCGGCACAACTGATCGTGCGCGGCCGCTCCAACCTGATCGAAAACGTCCAGGACAAGGAACAGATCGAGCGGCTGAAGCTCCTGTTCGACGAGCTGGAGCGAAAGGACGAGATCGCGCGCATGCTCGAACTCACGGAATCGGGCTCCGGCGTGAAGATCTTCATCGGGTCGGAGAACAGGCTGTTCTCGCTGTCCGGCTCCTCGCTGGTGGTCGCCCCCTACCGGGACTCGAACCGCCACGTGGTCGGCGCCATCGGCATCATCGGCCCGACGCGTCTCAACTATGCACGGATCGTACCGGTGGTGGACTATACCGCGCAGCTGATCGGAAAACTGCTGGAAGACGGCTAGTTACGGCGGCTTGTCACGCGCGACCGAGACCCGGCGGCAAGGGCTTCCGCATCGCGACCGGCGAATCTCGCGCCTGCCCTTGATTTTTCACGGTCAAACCTCGATATCGCCGACAAAAGAAATCCCCGAACATCATGGAAGACATCCAGATGGCTGACGAGAAAAAGACGGCTGCCGAAGACATGAACACCAATATCAATCCGAACGACCGCGATGCGCTGAAACGCGCCGCCGACGACATCCTCAAGAAGGGTCGCAAGACGAACGCGGCCGAGAAATCGGCATGGGCGAACGACTCCGAAGGAGAGGAAGGCGAGACCTCCAGCGAAGAGGCCGTCAATATCGGAGACGAGATCGCGGCGATCCAGGCCGAGAATACGGATATGAAGGACCGGCTGCTTCGGTTGGCCGCCGACATGGAAAACCTGCGCCGGCGTACGGAGCGCGAAGTGCGCGACGCTCGGACATTCGCGATTTCCAAATTCGCCGCCGACATGCTGGGCGTCGCCGACAATCTGCGCCGCGCCCTCGACCATGTCACGGACGAACAGCGCGAAGCCGCCGATGAAACGCTGAAGACACTCCTCGAAGGCGTCGAACTGACCGAACGTTCCATGCATTCGACCATGGAGCGCCACGGCGTGAGGAAGCTGGAGCCCGAAGGGCAGAAATTCGATCCGAACTTCCATCAGGCGATGTTCGAGGTGCCCAATCCGGAAGTGCCGAACAACACGGTCGTTCAGGTCGTGCAGGCCGGATACCAGATCGGCGATCGCGTGCTGCGGCCTGCCATGGTCGGCGTCGCCAAGGGCGGCCCGAAGCAGACGGCGGAAGCGGAACCGGGCGCACCAAACCCGGAATCCGAAAAAGACGCCTGAAAACAGAGTCGATTCTGCGGCGTTAACCATGCCGCTTCACGCTTCGAAAAGAAATTTTAACTAATCCGGTAGCCATCGCTTAACCAAAGCCATGGAGCTACCGATGAAAATCAACGTCTTTCTGACGACCGCAGCGGCCCTTGCCTCGCTGAGCGCGGTGGCGAACGCTGCCGACACGACTTACTACGATCCGGCTCCGCAGCCGCAATACTCCGCCCAAACGCAGTACCAGTCGCCGAACTGGCAGGGCGCCTATGCCGGCGTTCAGCTTGGCGGCGGGCAGATCCGGACCGATGGCGGCAACGATACGGCGATGGTTGCCGGCGGGCATGCCGGTTATCTGATGCAGCGCGGCCAGTTCGTTGCCGGGCCGGAAGTGGATGTTAACTGGGCCGGTTGGGATGTCGGCGGCATGGAAGTCGATGCGACCGCGCGTGCAAGGGTTCGCGCCGGTGTCGCCATCGACAATCTCCTCGTCACCGGCTCCGTCGGATACGGCCACATGTGGGCCGACGGCGAGAGCGATGGCGGCCTTTCGGTCGGCGCGGGCGCCGACATGCAGCTTTCCGACCATATCGTCGGCGGCGCGGAGTATCTCCACACGAATATCGGTGGCGGCGCAGACGTGAAGACCCACGAGGTCCGCGGACGCCTCAGCTACAAGTTCAACTAACCGGCCGAACATCGCCGGGGGACGGAAAGGGCCGCGCGAGCGGCCCTTTTTATTTGTCAGCCCTTCAGCAGGCCGGCGTCGATCGCTGCCTGGCGCAGCGAGATCTGGGGGCGCGGTCCGATCTGCTGGATGACCACGGACGCGGCAAGCGAGCCGAGATGGGCACAATCCTCCAGCGAGCGGTCCTGGGTATAACCCCACAGGAATCCGGCCGCATAAAGATCGCCGGCGCCGGTCGTATCGACGAGATTGTCGATTTCGAAAGCCGATACGCTTGCGGTTTCGCGGGACGTCATCGCGATCGAGCCCTTCTCCGAACGGGTCACGACGGCGACATCACAATCGGTGCGCATCGCTTCAAGAGCGGTCTCGAAATCGCCGGTCTGATACAGCGCTTTCGCCTCTTCTTCATTGGCGAAGACGATATCGACGGTGCCGGACCGCATCAGGTCCAGGAACTCGTCGCGGTAGCGATCGACGCAGAACGGGTCCGACAAGGTCATCGACATCTTTCGTCCATTGGCATGCGCGATATCGGCGGCCATGCGAATGGCATCCTTTGCGCGCGGCGGGTCCCACAGATATCCCTCGAAGAAGGTGACCTTCGATCCGGCGACCTTGTCCTCCTCGATGTCCTCCGGGCCAAGTTCGACGCAGGCGCCGAGATAGGTGTTCATCGAACGCTCGCCATCCGGCGTGACGAAGATCATGGATCGCGCGGTCGGCGGCGGGCCCGCGAGCGGCTTCGTATCGAAGGCGACGCCCTGGGCACGAATGTCGTGGCGGTAGATGCCGCCCAGATGATCGTCGGCGACCTTGCCGAAGAAGGCAGCAGCACCGCCGAGGCTGGCGACGCCCGCCGCGGTGTTGCCGGCGGATCCGCCGGACGTTTCCACCGCCGGGCCCATGCGGTCATAGAGCAGTTCGGCGCGGTCCGCGTCGATCAGGTTCATCGCGCCCTTGATGATGGTGTTTTCGTGCAGGAAGTCATCTTCGGCACGGGCGATGATATCGACAATGGCATTGCCGATGCAAAGGACGTCGAACTCGGACATGGATTCCCCAAAATGAAACGTTTCCCGGCGTTTAACGGCTCGTGCGGCGCTTGCAAAGTGCGGGCAGCGAAAAGCCGCATCTTGCATGCCGGCGCATTCGTCGCCATTTGGCCTGCATGATTTTCGATTCCGCCCTCAATGCGCTGCGCTCGCTTCTGCATACCGGCATGCGCGCGACCTTCTGGAAATCGCTCGGGCTGACCATTCTTGCGCTGATCGGTGCCTGGTTTGCGATTTCATCCGGGTTCACCGAACTGGCGTTGCCGTGGGTTTCCGACTTCTTCCAGCTCGATTTCGAACTGCCGAAATGGACCGGCTGGATCTCGTTTTTTGCGCTGATGATGGCCGGGTTCGGACTGGCGGCGGCGCTGGCCTTCCTGATCGGGCCTGTCAGCGCACTGATCGCCGGCATCTTCCTCGATGACGCGGCGCAGGCTCTGGAGGAAACCTATTATCCGGACGACCCGCCGGGCAAGGCGATGCCGATTGGCGAAGGCATCTGGCTGGCGATCAAGTTCACCGGCGTCGTCATCCTCGGCAATTTGCTCGCCTTGGTGTTGCTGCTGGTGCCGGGTATCAACCTGATCGCCTTCTTCGTCATCAACGGATACCTGCTCGGCCGCGAATTCTTCGAGTTCGCTTCGAGACGGTTCGGGCCGGACGACTATGCCCGCCGGCTTCGTGCGAAACACGGTATGACGATTTTCGGCGCCGGACTGGTCATCGCGGCTTTCATGGCGGTGCCGATCCTCAACATCCTGACACCGCTTTTCGGCGCCGCGCTCATGGTGCATCTGCACAAGGCGATCGCCGCGCGCGACATCAACCGGGCGGCCTCGGTCGCCTGATTTCGCTCAGCCGATCACCTGCGCCGGCAGTTCGACGAGCGGCGCGGGGATGTCGCAGGACTTTTCCTTCGACTTGCAGATGTCGGCGATGACGCAAATCTCGCATTCGGGCTTTCGCGCCTTGCAGGTGTAGCGGCCATGCAGGATCAGCCAGTGATGGGCGTGGAAGAGATAATCCTCGGGAATCACCCGCATCAGGTTTTCCTCCACCTCGTCGGGGTTCTTGCCCGGCGCGAGACCGATGCGGTTGGCGATGCGGAAGATGTGGGTATCGACGGCCACGGTCGGGATGCCGAAAGCCATCGACATGACCACATTGGCGGTCTTGCGGCCAACGCCCGGCAGGGTGACCAGTTGCTCGCGGGTGCGCGGGACCTCGCCGCCGAACTCATCGACCAGCTTTCGCGACAGGGCGATCACGTTCTTCGCCTTGTTGCGCCAAAGCCCGATGGTGCGGATATGCTCTCCGACCTTCTCCTCGCCGAGCGCCAGCATTCTTTCCGGCGTGTCGGCGACCGCGAAGAGCGCCTTCGTCGCCTTGTTGACGCCCGCATCGGTCGCCTGCGCGGACAACGCGACAGCGACGACCAGCGTGAACGGATTGACGTGCGCAAGTTCACCCTTCGGTTCGGGCCTTTGGACCGAAAACCGCCGGAAGATCTCGCGCACCTCGTCCTTCGAATATTTCGAGCGCGGCAGGCTCTTCCTGCGCCGCTTCGACCCCGCCACCGAGGCTGCGGCATTTTTGGACTTTGGTTTTTGCATACCTCCCCTATAAATATCAGTCATGGCAGAGACAACGCATGAAGACGGGGCACCGGAAGACCACGCGGAGAAGACGCTCTTCACGGCGCTATTGACGCCGCATCGCTCGCTGTCACGCAATGGTTTCACCGTCCTGATGATCCTCGCGGGCGCCGTTTTGCTCGTGCAGGCTTTCTTCTTCTTCGTTGCCGGCGCATGGCCGATCGCGACATTCTGCGGCCTCGACCTCTTGGCGCTTTATGTCGCCTTCAAGCTGAATTACCGGGCGGGGCGGGCGCGCGAGGAAGTGCAGGTGTCGCGCCGGGAACTCCTGATCCGCAAGATCACGCCGGCGGGCCGGGCCACTGACCACCGCTACAATCCGTTCTGGGCGCGGTTCCTCGTCGACCGGCATGACGAGATCGGCATCACATCGATGAAGGTCAGCGGCGAGGGCCGTACCACGCCGGTCGGGGCCTTCCTCAATCCCGACGACCGGGAGAGCTTTGCCGACGCGTTCTCGAACGCGCTGTCGACGGCGCGGCGTTAGCACAGCACGATTGGAAAGGTAAGCGTGATTGCCGAGACGCGTGGAACTGGTCCCGCATAATCCTGGCTGGCGGCAACTTGCATGTGAGGAAGCGCAAGTTCTTCGCAAGAGCGCCGGAGGTATCTTTCTTGCAATTCATCACATTGGCTCGACCGCAGTTCCAAGCATACGGGCAAAGCCTGTTATCGACCTGATGGCCGAGGTCGCAAACCTCGATCTGCTGGATGAAAATCAGGCGGCAATTGAATCGGCTGGTTATGAATGGCGCGGGGAGAACGGCGTGCCCGCCCGTCGATATTGCATAAAGAACGATCCGCAGAGTGGGGTCCGCCTTGTCCATTTGCATTGTTTTGAAAGAGGCAATGCGGAGATCGACAGACACTTAGTGTTCCGCGATCTTCTGCGTGCAAATCCGCGGATTGCCCGAGCCTACGAGGCCGAAAAGCATCGTTGCAAAGAACTTCATCCTGACGACAGCAATGCCTATTCCCGTTGCAAGAGTGAGTGGATTCAGAATGTCGAGCGGGGAGCTGGCTTCGTCAAGAATCGGGTGGCGAGGCCCCTCGCTTCGTGGTGAATTCCACGAAGATGAGGATTTCGCCATGAACGCCATGACCCGACCGCAAACCATCCTGACCGACGAGATCACCACCGGTGCCGATTACGAGATCGTACGCCGCGTGATCGAGACAATTTCCGAAAACTACCGCGAGCACCCCTCCCTCGAAGACCTCGCGGCTTCCGTCGAGATGGAGCCGACCGCGCTGCAGAAGCTGTTCACCCGCTGGGCGGGGCTGTCGCCAAAGGGCTTCCTGCAGGCGGTGACGCTGGATCATGCGCGCCGGTTGCTGGCCAGCGACCTGCCGCTGCTCGACACGGCCTATGAGCTGGGGCTTTCCGGACCCGGACGATTGCACGATCTTTTCGTCACGCATGAGGCGATGTCGCCGGGCGAATACAAGGCGAAGGGCGCGGGGCTGACATTGCGCTACGGCTTCCATGTCTGCCCGTTCGGGCTGGCGCTGATCATGGTCACGGACCGCGGCCTTGCGGGTCTCGCCTTCTGCGATCCCGGCGGCGAGAAGGCGGCGCTGGACGACATGACGGGGCGCTGGCCACAGGCAGGCTATGTCGAGGACATGGGCGCGACCGCGCCCTATGCGGCCCGGATTTTCGATCCGGCCAACTGGCGTCCCGACCGGCCGCTGCGCGTGGTCCTGATCGGGACGGACTTCCAGGTCTCGGTCTGGAACGCGCTGCTCAAGATACCCATGGGCAAGGCGCTTGCCTATTCGGAGATCGCCGACCGGATCGGCCGACCGGAAGCACCCCGCGCCGTCGGCGCGGCTGTGGGTGCCAATCCCGTTTCCTTCGTAGTGCCGTGCCATCGCGCCGTCGGCAAGTCAGGCGCGCTGACCGGCTATCATTGGGGACTGACGCGCAAACGGGCTATCCTCGGCTGGGAGGCCGGACAAATCGGCGATGTTTGACAGGCGCCGTAAGCCGGCGCTCAGTGCGCGCCGGACATGTCTCCCAGGATTTCCTTGGAGGCGACGGTGGAATCGGCGTTCAGCTTGTAGACCATCGGCACGCCGGTCGCGAGGTTCAGCTTGGTGACTTCGTCGTTCGACAACCGGTCGAGGATCTTCACCATCGCGCGCAACGAATTGCCATGGGCGGCGACCAGCACCTTCTCGCCGCGCAGCACGCGCGGCAGGATCTCGGTCATGTAGTAGGGCCAAACGCGGGCGCCTGTATCCTTCAGGCTTTCACCCTCGTCGCCCGGCGGCGGCACGTCATATGAACGGCGCCAGATATGAACCTGCTCCTCGCCCCACTTGGCGCGGGCATCGTCCTTGTTGAGGCCGGCGAGATCGCCGTAATTGCGTTCGTTGAGCGCCTGGTCGTGGATCGTCTCCAGATCGGACTGGCCGATGATGTCGAGGATGATCTCGCAGGTCTTCTCGGCGCGCTTGAGAACAGAGGTGAAGGCGATATCGAAGGTGATGCCGTAGTCCTTGATCGCCCGTGCGCCCTCCTGCGCTTCTTCCACGCCCTGTTCCGTGAGGCCGGGATCCTTCCAGCCGGTGAAGAGATTAAGCTTGTTCCACTCGCTCTGGCCGTGACGGACGAGAACCATTGTTCCGGACATGAAAAACTCCCTCGATCGATCGGTGTCAGCTGGTAAGACCCAGCACGTCATACATGGAATAGAGGCCGGGCGCACGGCCATGGGTCCAGAGCGCGGCCTTGACCGCGCCCCGCGCGAAGATCATGCGATCCTCAGCGTGGTGGGATAGCGTTACACGCTCGCCCTGTCCGGCAAGGATCACCGAATGATCGCCGACGACAGAGCCGCCGCGCAAGGTGGCGAAGCCGATGGAGCCGTTCTCGCGCGGACCGGTGTGGCCGTCGCGCACGCGCACGGAGTGTTCCTCCAGATCGATGCCGCGACCCTTCGCCGCCGCCTCGCCGAGCAGCAACGCGGTTCCCGACGGTGCGTCGACCTTGTGGCGATGATGCATTTCCAGAACTTCGAGATCCCAGTCGGCTGCATCCAGCGCACGCGCCGCCTGCTCGACGAGAACCGAGAGCATGATGACCCCCATGCTCATATTGCCTGACCGGACAATGGCGGTCATTTCCGCGGCTGCGGCGAGGGCGTTGTCGTCATCGTCCGAAAGGCCGGTCGTTCCGATGATATGGGCAATGCCGTTCTTCGCCGCGTGACGGGCGACGGCAACGGTCGCAGCGGGAGCGGTAAAATCGAGGATGGCGCGCGCGCCGGAAAAGGCTTCTTCCATCGAGGCCGAAACAGCGACTCCGTTCGGCTCGAGCCCCGCAAGAACGCCGCAATCGGCACCGATCTGGGCTGCACCTTCGCGCTCCAGCGCGCCTGACAGTTCGACGCTCTCATTCTCGTCGATCGCGCGAATGAGATTGCGGCCCATCCTGCCGCCGGCCCCGACAATCGCGATGCGCATCTTGTCCATGGTTTCGCTTCCTTCAGCCATCGGTCCGTCAGCTTTCGCCCGGTGCCGCTCCGGTTTCCTTGTCGGCTTGCACCGCTCGCTTGTCGAGCAAGTCCGGTGCGTTCGTATCCTGCAACGCGAAAAACCGCGCATAGATGCCGTTCGGACGCGCGATCAGGGAAGAGTGATCGCCTTCCTCGACGACACGGCCCTCTTCCATCACGAGAATATTGTCCGCATCGACAACGGTGGACAGGCGATGCGCCACAACAATGGTCGTGCGTCCTTTCATGACCGCCACGAGCGCCTGCTGCACCAGCTTCTCGGAGTCATTGTCGAGGGCCGAGGTCGCTTCGTCCAGCAACAGGATCGGCGCGTTGCGGACGATCGCGCGCGCAATCGACAAGCGCTGACGCTGGCCACCGGAAAGCGTGACACCGTTTTCGCCGACCGGCGTGTCATAGCCCTGCGGCTGGGCAAGCACGAAGTCCTCGGCATGGGCGAGGCGCACCGCTTCCTCGATCTCCGCGTCGGTCGCATCCGGACGCCCGTAACGGATATTGTCGCGGATCGAGCCCTCAAAGAGATATGGCTGCTGGGACACGAAGGCGATGGAGCCTCGCAGCGACGCCTTGGTGACGTGGCCGATGTCCTGGCCGTCGATCGTGATCGTTCCGCCCGTCGGATCGTAGAAACGCTGAAGCAGGGCGATGACGGTGGATTTGCCCGCGCCCGATGCGCCGACGATCGCCGTCGTCCTGCCGGCCTCGGCGACAAAACTCAGTTCGCGCAGAACCGGCAATTTCGGCGTATAGGCGAAATCGACCTTGTCGAAGACGATACGGCCCTGGTCTACGTCCAGTTTCGCCGCGTCGGGGACATCGGTCTGGCCGACCTCCATGTCGAGGATCTCGTAGATCATGCGCGCATTGACGACGGCGCGTTCCAGATTGACCTGGACCCTGGCGAGGCGCTTGGCCGGCTCGTAGGCGAGCAGGAGCGCCGCGATGAAGGAAATGACGGCGCCGGGCGGCTCTGTCATGAAGATCGCGCGATAGCCGCCATAGGCAAGAACGCCCGACACGGCGACACCGGCGAGCAGGTCGGACAGCGGCGTCACGCGCTCGGAGATAGCGGCCAGCTTGTCGGCGCGTTCATGCGCGCGGTCGATCAGGCCCCTGATCTTTTCCTTGAGCTGATCTTCCATGGTGAAGGCTTTCACCACGGTTATGCCCTGCGACACCTCCTGCATCGTTCCCGCCACATGCGCGCCGAGCATGACCGTGTCGCGCACGACGCTTCTGATACGCCTCGAAACATAGGCGACAGCAATGATCACGGGCGGACCGATGAGAAGAGAGGCGAGCGTCAGCGCCCAATCCTGAACGATCATCACGATGATCAGTGCGATCAGCGTCAGCAGGTCGCGGGCGATCGACGTCACGATCGTGTTCAGAATATCGCGGATGGCTGTGATGTTCTGGCTGATTCGGGCCGCGAGTTCGCCCGAGCGCGAGTCGGTGAAGAAGTCGACGCTCAGGCTCATCAGCTTATCGAAGATCCGCTTCTGGTAGCGGGCGACGATGTCGTTTCCGATCCGCGCGAGAAGCACTGCCTGGACATAGCTCCCCACGCCGCGGATCAGGAAAGCCAGGAAAATGGCCACGCAGATCCAGACAAGCATGTCGCGGCGCTGGCGATAGAAGATCTCGTCGATGATGTCGCGCAGGATCCACGCCGTGAACGCGGTGGATGCGGCCACGAGAACCAGGCTGACAATCGCGATTACATAATAACGGACATAGTCGCGCGCGTTCTCGGCGACGATGCGTTTCATGAGCAGGAATGTGCCTTCCGGCATCGATACCTTCTTGTGCCGGTCCGCTTTCAACGGTTTTTCCTTATGCCCCTTCGGAAAACGCGGGAGCTATACATGACGCATCCTCGAAAAGATACCATGCGAAATCAAGCAATCCGCAGTACGGGTCAATCCTCGCGCCACCAGCGCCCGGATGTGTCGACACCGAAGCGCGCGGGCATGCGCGCATAGGCCGACAGTCCTTCCAGAGGCGCCTGATCGTGGGTGATCACGAAGACGGGCGTCTGTTCGAGCAGGTTGCGGTGCGGCTCCTTGTTGTCGAAGGCCGCGCGGAAACGGTCCGCATCGATCACCGGCAGGATCTTGTGAGTAATGCCGCCGGTCAGGTAGATGCCGCCGCGCGCCATGAAGACGAGCGCCATGTCGCCGGCGACACGCGCCAGATACTCGATGAAAAGCTGCACGGTCTCGACCGCCACCGTGTCACTGCCGTCGAATGACGCCGCCGTGATCTCCTCCGGACGGGAAAAGACGACCGGGCGTCCGTCGGCCTGGGCGATCGCCTTGTAAAGATTGACGAGACCGCGCCCGCACAGGATCTGCTCGCCCGACACGCGGCCGCCGATCGTCTCGAGATGCGGGAAAATCTCGTAGTCGCGTTCGGTGCGCGGCCCGAGATCGACATGGCCGCCCTCGCCCGCGACCGGGATCCAGGTGTTGGAGCCGTGCACGATGCCGGCAACGCCAAGGCCGGTGCCCGGCCCGATGACGACCCTGTTGGCATGGGTGATCCGCTCTCCGCCGCCAATCGGCTCGAGAAACTCGGCGTCGAGAGCGACCACCGCCAGCGCCTGTGCCTCGTAGTCGTTCATCACCATGACGTCGCTGAAACCGAGTTCGGCGATCAGGCGTTTCGGCCGGACGATCCAGTGGCAATTGGTCAGGTCGATTTCGTCGCCATCCGTCGGCCCCGCGACGGCCAGCACCGCCGATTTCGGCAAGATGGAGGTCTTGTCGAGAACAACCTGCTGGATCGCGGCATCGAGCGTCGGATAATCCGCGGTCTTTATGGGTTCGAAACGCTTGGGCTCGGCATTCGAGTCGATCACGATCGCAAACCGTGCATTGGTGCCGCCGATATCGGCGATCAGCACGGGAAAGGGCAATCTCTCTTCTGCTTCCGTACGGCCGTTGGACATGTGCCTCTCCTTGATCCGGCTTTGGTCAGGCCCCGGGCAGGGACGCGAGCAGCATGCCCGCGGACCTTCGATTTAGCGCAAGGGGAATGTCATAGACAATGGCAAGCCGCATCAACGCCTTGACGTCAACGTCATGGGGCATGGGTGTGAGCGGGTCGACGAAGAAAACGACGGCCTCGACGAGGCCTTCGGCAATCATCGCGCCGATCTGCTGATCGCCACCCAGCGGGCCGCTCTTCAGCGGCGTCAGGGCAAGGCCGGGACATGCCTCGGTAATCCGGGCGCCGGTGGTGCCGGTCGCGACGAGATCGTAACGCGAGAAAGCCGCTTCGTGCTCGCGCACGAATTCCACGAGGTCGTCTTTCTTCTGGTCGTGGGCGACCAGTGCGATCCTGCGCGTCTGGCTCATGGCAATGTCCGTTTAAATCGTTTGAACCCGCATAATCGAATTGGCTCACGGATAAAAGCCGAAATCGCGGCGCGGCATCAATTCGGCTTCGCCGCAGGGATCGGAACGAGGACCGGAACGCGATTGCCCGGTATGGCCGGCGCCTTCACCGGCACCGCCGTCGCGCGCGCCAGTGTCGGGTCGTAACCATCGACATAGGTGACCAGCGATGCATCGGCGGGAGCCGGTTCTCCGAGAATGCGCGCGCAGGCCGGCGGCAGGTCGGAAAGCGTGACCGCTCGCGGTTTTACCGGTTTCTTGCCCGGTTCCGGCTTTGCCGGCGCCCAGGGCTCGTCGGTAAACCACCATGCGAGGCTTTTTCCGCATCCATTGCCCGAGCCGGTCGACTGCTGCGGCCGGCAATTCGGCGAATCGTCCGGACAGAAGATACGGACATGGAAATGGTAGTGGTGACCGTAATAGGGCCGAAGCTTGTTCATCCAGTCATCATTGGCGCGCGATCCGCCATAAGCCTCGCACATCGCCTCCTTGATGCCGGGATGGATGAAGATGCGCTGCACCTCGTCATAGGACGCCGCGCGCTTGAGCAATCTTGCATGCGCGGGCGTGAATTTCTTCGTATCGACGTGCAGCGAGTCCTTTTTCAGCATCGATGTCGCGCTGGTGTTGGCGCGCTCGCTGCGCGTCAGCGTGCGTTTCGGCATCGGCGTCAGCCAGATATCCGCATCGAGCCCGACCTGATGCGAGGCATGGCCCGACAGCATCGGCCCGCCACGCGGCTGCGCGATGTCACCGACGAGCAGTCCCGGCCAGCCGTCCTGCACCGCCTCGCGCGAGAGCCTCTCCAGAAGAGCGATCATCTTCGGGTGGCCCCAGCGACGGTTCCGTTCGAGCCGCATCGCCTGCCAGGTCTCACCGTCTGTCGGCAACGCGACCGCGCCGGCGATGCAGCCCTTCGAATAGAAGCCGACCGAAGCCGGTTCGGAGACGCTGGGAAGCGGCATGCGGCCGAAGAGTTCCTTGGCGGCAGGCTCGGCGGCGGCAGGTGCGGCGACGGCAGTCAGCGCCGCGACCGCGCCGGCGATCTTCATGATGCGGGAAATGAATGCCATGCCTGTCACGTCCGGCCCTGTTTGGCGCTTCCTTGCATTGTGTCCAGAACTAAACTGATTTGCGGCATTCACCAAGGGCCGTTCACGGCAGGACCCTGTAGATCACCAGCGGCTCTCCAACGGTCGATGGAACCGCTTCCAGCCAGTCCGGAACCGATCCGCCACGCAGCGCCGCCTGGAAGCCGTTTGGCGCAGCGGCTATGAAGTCGAAACCGTCGGCGCCGTTCAGACAATCGGCGACCAGCGTCACGCCATGGGTCCGCAGCATGGATCGCGCCTCTTGCGGCGCGGCCAGCATGGCGTCGATCAGCAGCAGATTGCCGGCGGTGTTGCGGTGATATGGCCCGGCCACGGCGCGGTGGCCTGTGTAGAGCAACACGCTCGCGCCGATGTCGGTCGCACCCAGCACGACGCCTTCGGGTTCGCCGGCAAGCGGCGCGTATAAATCTGACGTGTAGCAATAGTCGCGCAGGGATGCGGAAGCGACCTGTTGCTGCAATGTCGGGCCAGCGGAAAACAGCGCGGCTGCCTGCGCGCCCGCGATCCACCAGACGAGATTGAGCGACACCGCCCAGGCGCCGGCAAGACCCAGCGTCGCCGGGATCGACCGTCCTTCCGGCATGTTTTCGCGCATTCGTCCGATCCAGAAACCAAGCGGCAGGACCGCAAAAGCAGCTGCGAATGTGAAACCGCGCTGCTGCCAGGCCGTGACCGCGATACCCATTGCGAGAAATGCGGTGAAGACCACGGCCTGCCCGCGCGGCAATGGTTTTCCGCGCAACGCCGAGATGACGGATACGATAAGAGCGCAGACCGCCATGCCGTAGAACCCGAACAGGGCAAAGGGATCCGCCGTCCAGAGGTCGGCCAGGGACCGGGTCTCGACGACGCCTTCCAGCCAGAACGTCTTCAGACGCGGATCGAGGCCGGCGAGCGGATTGGCGAGACAATGGGGAAAGAACACCGCGACGAGACCGGCGACGGCAGCGCCCAGGAGCCCGATCCCCGCGAGCCGCAGCATCGTGCCGCGCATGAATGACACGGCGGCCAGGCCGAGGCCACCGGCCGACGCGGCCAGGAGATGAAAGGAGGAATAGGCATCGCAGGCATTGCCGGTCCAGTTCGACGGCGCGACCGTCGCGAGGAAGATCACGGCAGCGGATGCGGCAACAGAAAGTCCGAATGCGCGCGCGGCGGCTGGCGAGACCGCGCCGAACACGAAACCGAGCGCGACGGCGACGCCCGCCAGCGCGACATAGGGCAGGACTTCCATGCCGATGGCGATCATTGCCACCGCGACGAGGCCAGCCCAGGCATGCGCCGCGACAGCACGCCCCCCAGGCAGAATCAGCGCAAGGAGCCATAGCGCCAACGCGATCTGGATATTGTGATGGTCCAGTGCGCCGGGCCCGAAAGCGCCCGTCGTCCAGAGCGCGACCGCGCCGATGACGGCGACGGCGACGGTAAGGCGCCAGGCGGCGTTGCCGGTGCGCCAGCAGGCGGTCATCAGCGCCGCCATGGCGAAAAGCAGCGTGATCGCAGGCCAGAGGGTTTTCGCGACCGCCTCGCCAAGCGCTGCGTCGCCGGTCATTGCCGTCACGATCATGACGATGCCGGCAATCGGCGCATCGACCAGGCGCGACCAGTGCATCACAGTGCCGCCATCGAGACCGAGCCTGTACTGGGTCAGATCGAACCAGCTCTGGCCGGCAAGAAGGTCACGCACTTCGACGAGCCTCAGAAGGTCGTCGGAATTGGGAATGCCCTCGGCATCCGAGCCGCTCAATCCGATCAGCGTGACGAAGAGCGTCGCGAAAAGCGCGAGCAGGACAGGCTCAAGGCGCGCAGAGGCAGACCCGGAAGCCCTCTGTACGCTGTCGCGTTGTCCGGAAAGATAAGTCATCGGCAGGAAATCCGCTTGGCGATCGTCGGATTAAACCTAGCCTTAACCGGATCAAGAAAAGGTAAAATGCGAACGATCCGGCATTGAAAGACCGGATTCGGATCGACGGCGCCGCGACCCGGGTGTATCAGCGCCGCAAGGCGATTGCGGAGCGCCAGGACCACACATGCGCGATATCGTATCGAAAAACCTGCTTTTCAGACTCGGCAGCTTCGCCGTAGCGGGCGGCACCGGGTTTATTGTCGATGCGACGGTGCTGACGGTGCTGATGCATTTCACGCCGCTCGGTCCGTTCACAGCACGTCTCTTCGCCATCGCGGCGGCGATGTTCACGACATGGATGATCAACCGCACCGTGACCTTCGGAAAGAGCGACCGGCATGTGGTGCAGGAAGGCGCACGCTACGGTTTCGTGGCGATACTCGGCGCTGCGCTGAATTACGCCATCTATTCCGGCCTGCTGCTTGCCGCGCCCGGTACGATCACCCCGCTCATCGCGCTGGTGATCGCCGTCGCGGCCGTGACCGTGTTTTCCTATCTGGGCTACTCGCGATTCGTCTTCAATCGCACGTGAAGGACTCATCAAAGCCGCCGGCAATGCCCATATAAGAGCGCATGAGACCGCCGTTCCTGAACGAAGATCACATCATTCACCGCCAGCACCGCGCGCTTAATGCGCTGCATACATGGTTGCTGGCATCCGGGAGCCTCGTGCTGCTCGCGGTGACCGCCTGGGCCATCGCGGGAACGACCGGGCTGCTTTACGCCATCGCAATCGGCGCGTTCATGCTCGGCGCGGCGCGGCGGGTCTCCCCCAACATGGTTCTGCGCATGTACAAGGCGCGGCCGGTGACGCCGCACAATTTCCCGGCCGGCTACCGGATGATCCAGGAACTGGCGTCACGCGCCAACCTTCCGGCGACGCCGAAACTCCATGTCATCCCGTCGAGGATGATGAACGCCTTCGCCGTCGGGCGGCGCGACGACTCCGCGATCGCGGTTACCGATGCCCTCCTGCGCAATCTCACTCTGCGAGAGTTGGCCGGCGTTCTGGCGCATGAAACCACCCATATCGCCAATGAAGACATCAAGGTGATGTCGCTCGCCGACATGGTGTCGCGCATGACCTCGACACTTTCGACCGTCGGCCTGTTCGCGATCCTGTTCAATATCTCGGGTTTCTTCGGGCAGATTCCGTGGCTTGGCATTCTCGCGATGGTCGCCTCGCCGACAATCGGTGGGCTGCTGCAGCTGGCGTTGTCGCGTACCCGCGAGTTCGACGCGGACTACGGCGCGGCGCTGTTGACCGGCGATCCGGACGGCTTGTCCTCCGCACTTCTCAAGCTGGAGCGGGCGCGGGGAAAACGCTGGGAAGGCATGATGCTGCCCGGCAGCCGCATTCCGGACCCTTCGATGCTGCGCACCCACCCGGCAACCGAAGAACGCATCGCGCGACTTTCGGCGCTGAAGGGCGCCCTGCGCGGTCAGCCTCCGCTCCGCGATACGTCGCCGGCCGGCGAAAATCGCCCGGCCAGCGGTCACTCGCCGGTGCCGCAGATCCGGCTCGGACGCCGCGACCGAGCACGTTTCGGCCACTGGGCGGCGCTCGCCGGCGAAATGCCCGAGCGCCATTCCATGGTCGAGGACCCGGATTGCGACGATCCCGCCTGCGCGGAAAGCCTTCATCCCTGGGAGAAACAGGGCAGGAAGCCACGCATTCGGGTCACGCGAGGCGGCGTCTGGTGGTAATATTAACCGGCTAATCTTTATCTATAGATTGGCGGCTAAACAGTTTCCCAGTTCCCGCTCTCACCGGCGCGGAAGACAGCGTCGATGAATTTCTGGTTGGCGACAGAATTTTCCAGTTCGAAGATCGCCACGTCCTCGCCGCGCGCCTTGCGGGCAAAGGTCTCGACCTGCAGCTTGTATTGGCGCACGCCCGGAAACCGGAAGACTTCCGCGTGGTTATGGCCGGCATTGTGAAGCGTGATGCGGGCGTGTTCGTAATCGCCGGCATTGAAAGGGCCATCCACCTCGATGAGGCCCTTCTCACCGTGGAACACCATCATCTGGCGCAGCGCCATCTGGGTGGAACAGTAGAAGGCGAGTTCGAAACCGTCGAATTTCGCGCGCACATCCGAATAGATGTCCGTACCGAATGTCGGATCGCGCTCGACCGTCGCCGAGACGGAGACCGGCTCCTTGCCGGTGACGAAACGGGTCGTCACGGTCGGGTAGACGCCGATATCCGGCAGGCCGCCACCTCCCAGTTCCGGGATGTTGCGCGTGTTCGTCGGGTCGGTGTTGAAATAGGTGAATGCGCCCTGCACCTGGCGCAGGCGACCGATGGCGCCGTCGGCGATGAGATCACGCACCTTCATCCATTGCGGATGATACGTGACCATGAAAGCCTCTGAGATCACCACGCCGGCGCGATCCCGTGCGGCAATGAGCGGCTCGATCTCGGCGGCATTCAGCGCGATCGGTTTCTCGACGAGCACGTGTTTGCCCGCCTCTGCCGCCTTCACGGCCCACTCGATGTGCTGCGCCGTCGGGACGGGGATATAGACCCCGTCGACCGTATCGGAGGAGAGTAGCGCCTCGTAGGAGCCGAAGGCATGCGGCGCGCCGAACCGGTCGGCAAGCGCGCGGGCGCGGCCCTCGTCACGGCTGGCGATCGCGGTCAGAACGCCATTCTCGGCATCGCAGATCGCCGGAATGACCTGCTCGCGGCCGATCTTCGCGGTCGATAATACTCCCCAACGAAACATGACGTTCCTCCTGCTTGATTCGGTGGCCATACTACTCACGGCGTCCGTGCTGTCACCCTGTGCCCGATGCATGTTCAGGCACCCGCATCAAAGCAGCCAAACGGCGGCCAGTGCGACCAGCGCCGGTGCGGCCTGCACCCACAGAATGCGGCGCGAGACACTGAGCGCGCCGTACAGACCGGCGATAATCACGCAGAGCAGGAAGAATGTCGCGATGGCCGACGCGGCACCCGGCGCGCCGAGCGGTATCAGCGACCAGATCAGCCCGGCGGCGAGAAAGCCGTTATAGAGGCCCTGATTGCCGGCGAGCACTTTCGTCGCCGCAGCGCTTTCCGGCGTGTTGCGGAAGACCTTCATACCCTGCGGCTTGTCCCAGAGAAACATTTCGAGGACGAGGAACAGGATATGTTCCAGCGCGACGATTGCGACAAGGATCTGCGCCAAAAAGGACATAGTCTTCTCCCGGAGTTCGGGAGAAGACTATTCCGGAAACGGAACGCGGGAAAGCCGGCGGATCAGCCGCGCAGCACCCCGCCTGCCGATTTGCCGACATTCTCGACGATCTTCGCCGACAGCGCGTCGAGATCCTCGTCGGTGAGCGTGCGGTCCGTCGGCTGAATGGAGACTTCCAGCGCCACCGACTTCTTGCCCTCGCCCAGCGATGCGCCCTCGAAGATGTCGAAGACATTGACATTCGTGATCAGCTTCTTGTCGGCGCCGGAGACGGCGCGGACGAGGGTCGCCGCCGGGGTGTCCCGATCGACCACGAAGGCATAGTCGCGCCTGAGCATCTGGAAGGGCGAGATTTCCAGTTTCGGCTTGGTGCGTGTCGGCTTCTTCTTAGGTTCGGGAATGGCGTCGATGAAGACCTCGAAACCGCAAAGCGCACCGGACACATCGAGCGCCTCTAGCGTGCGCGGATGGAACTCGCCGAAATGGCCGAGCACGACCTTCGGGCCGAGCTTGATCACGCCGGAACGGCCGGGATGATACCAGCCGGGCGCGCCGCGCTCGATCTGGAGATTGGCGACCGGAGCGCCGCAGGCTTCAAGCGCCGCGAGCGCATCCGCCTTGGCGTCGAACACGCCGACCGCCTCGCCATTTCCAGCCCAGTGGCGACCGCCACCGGTCAGTGCAGCCGTGCCGCGCCGAATGCCGCCAGCGACGCGGCGCTGCGCGTCCGGCGTGTCGCCCTCGTAGGTCGCCGCGACCTCGAACAGCGCGACATCGCCGACGCCCTGGTCGGCATTGCGCTGCGCGGCTGCAAGCAGGCCCGGCAGAAGAGACGGTCGCATGTCGGACATGTCGGCGGCGATCGGATTGGCAAGCTTCAGCGCGGCGCTGCCGCCGCCAAACAATTCCGCATGCTCCGCCGGGATGAAGGACCAGGAGACCGATTCCATCATGCCGCGCACGGCCAGCGCGCGCTTGGCGAGACGCGTTCGGATCTGCAGCGTCGTCAGGATCTTCGCGTTGACCGCGCCATGGCTCCGCAGCGGCTGTGGGTCGATATTGTTCTCGCCATGGATGCGCATGACCTCCTCGACGAGGTCCGCCTTGCCTTCGACGTCATACATACGCCAGGACGGCACCGTGACCTTCGCCTCGACGCCCGATCCCTCGACGCCGAACCCGAGGCGCTTGAAGATGTCGATCTGCTCTTGCGACGTCACTTCGATGCCGACGAGGCGCTTCACTTCGGTGAACGGGAAATCGATCACTTTCGGCGCATAGGCCTCATAACCCACGACCTCCGGCTCGGACGGCGTGCCGCCGCAGAAATCGAGCACGAGTTCCGTCGCCATTTCCATGCCGTCGACCATGAATTGCGGATCGACGCCGCGCTCGAAGCGATAGCGCGCATCGGTGATGATGCCGAGATCGCGGCCGGTGCGGGCGATGTTCATCGGGTTCCACAGCGCCGACTCGATCAGCACGTCGGTCGTGTTCTCGTCGCAGCCGGAATGTTCGCCGCCCATGATGCCGGCGATCGATTCGACGCCGTTGTCGTCTGCAATGACACACATTTCCGACGTCAGTTCGTATTCGCGCTCGTCCAGCGCGAGAACCTTCTCGCCTTCCCTGGCGCGGCGCACGACGAGATTACCGGCGACCTTGCCGGCATCGAAGACATGCAGCGGACGGCCGCGGTCCATCGTGATGTAGTTGGTGATGTCGACCAGCGCATTGATCGGGCGCAGGCCGATCGCGAGCAGGCGCTGCTGCATCCAGGCCGGCGACGGTCCGTTCTTGACGCCGCGAACCATGCGCAGCGCAAAGCCGGGGCAAAGGTCTGCGTCTTCGATGGTCACCTTGACCGGGCAAGCGCCGTCGCCGGCGGCCGGCTCGACCCCCGGCGTCATCAGCGTTCCGAGACCGGCGGCCGCGAGATCGCGCGCGATGCCCGCAACGCCGGTGCAATCGGCGCGGTCCGGCGTCAGGCCGATTTCGATCACCGGATCGTCGAGGCCCGCGTAAGCGGCGAACGATGTGCCGACCGGCGCATCCTCGGGCAGGTCGATAATGCCGGTATGGGCATCCGACATCTGCAATTCGCGCTCGGAACACATCATGCCGTGGCTCTCGACACCACGGATCTTGCCGACGGAAAGCGTGACGTCGATACCGGGTACGTATGCGCCGGGCGCCGCGAAAGCGCCCACAAGGCCCGCACGCGCGTTGGGTGCGCCGCAGACGACCTGGACCGGCTTGCCGTCGCCTGTGTCCACCGACAGGACCCGCAGGCGGTCGGCGTCGGGATGCTGTTCGGCGGTGAGAACCTTCGCGATCACGAACGGCTTGAACTGAGCCTTGTCGTCAACTGCTTCGACCTCAAGGCCGATATTCGTCAGCCGCTCGACGATCTGGTCGAGCGAGGCGTCGGTATCCAAATGTTCCTTCAGCCAGGAAAGGGTGAATTTCATCGTTCAGTCATCCGTGTCGGTTTCGAGCGTTTCGACGAGGCGAAAACGCTCGCAAACAAGTTCCATGTCCGGCGCATAGCCGCCATCGCGCCATTCCGGGCTGTCGCCGAAAGAGAAGGTCTCCGTGCCGTGCGAGGTCTGCGGCAAAGACGTCACGCGCTCAGCCCCCCGAACAGCGTTGGCATGTCGAGCGGGCGGAAGCCGTAATGGCTGAGCCAGCGCACATCGGCGTCGAAGAAGGCGCGCAGGTCCGGCATGCCGTATTTCAGCATGGCGAGGCGGTCGATGCCGATGCCCCAGGCAAAGCCCTGGAATTCGTCGGGATCGAGCCCGCTCATGCGCAGCACATTCGGGTGAACCATGCCGCAGCCGAGAATCTCCATCCAGTCCTTGCCCTCGCCGAAGCGCACTTCGCCCGGCTTGGAGCGGTCGCACTGGATGTCAACCTCCATGGACGGCTCGGTGAAGGGGAAGAAGGACGGCCGGAAACGCATGGCGATGTGCTCGACCTCGAAGAAGGTCTTGCAGAATTCGGTCAGCACCCATTTCAGATTGGCCACATTGGCGTGGCGGTCGATCACCAGCCCCTCGACCTGATGGAACATGGGCGAGTGGGTGGCGTCCGAATCCTGCCGGTAGGTCTTGCCCGGAATGATGATGCGGATCGGCGGTTTCTGCGTTTCCATGGTGCGGATCTGCACCGGTGAGGTGTGCGTGCGCAGGAGCTTGCGCTCGCCCTCCTCGTTCGCGTTGAAGAAGAAAGTGTCGTGCATCTCGCGGGCCGGATGGCCCTCGGGGAAGTTCAGCGCGGTGAAATTGTAGTAGTCGGTCTCGATATCCGGCCCCTCGGCGATCGAGAAACCCATGTCGGCGAAGATTGCGGTCAGTTCGTCGGTGACCTGGGTGATCGGGTGGATCCGACCGGTTTCCGCGGGCGCGGGTCGTACCGGCAAAGTGACATCGACGGTCTCGGTCGCCAGCCGTGCCTCGATGGCGGCATCGCGCAGCTCGGTCTTGCGCGCGGCGATCGCCTGGGTGATCCGGTCTCGCAGCCCGTTGATCGCCGGGCCCATGACCTGACGCTCCTCCGGCGTCATCTTGCCGAGCGTCTTCAGCCGTTCCGACACGGAGCCCTTCTTGCCGATGGCACCGACGCGCACCGCCTCGATGGCCGGTTCGTCGGCCGCGGCGGCGATCTCGTCCATCAGTTTTCGTTCGAGGCTTTCGAGTTCCTGAAGCATGTCGAATTTCCGGTTTGCGGTTGCGCGGATTTGTTTAGCCGCGCGATGTGAAAGGTCAAAGAAAAACCCGCGTCTGGACCAGCCAGCGCGGGTTTCTCAGGGTCTCGGTCGAGAAAGCGCTGACTTAACGGACAGCGCTTTCAAACGCGTTCGGCGTAGTGTCCTTGAGATAGGCAAGGGCTTCCTTGGCCTTGCCGACCAGTACTTCGAACGCCTGCGGCTCGTGGATCGCCATGTCGGACATGACCTTGCGGTCCATCTCGATGCCGGCCTTGTTCAGGCCGTCGATGAAACGGCCATAGGTCAGGCCATGCTCGCGCACGGCGGCGTTGATGCGTTGGATCCACAGCGAGCGGAAATTCCGCTTGCGAGTCTTGCGGTCGCGGTAGGCGTATTGCTTCGACTTGTCGACAGCGGCCTTCGCGGTGCGAATGGTGTTCTTGCGGCGGCCGTAGAAGCCTTCCGCCTGCTTGAGGACTTTCTTGTGCTTGGCGTGGGCTGTCACGCCGCGTTTTACACGTGCCATGATCTAATCTCCTGGTTCGGGTCGTGACGGCTCAGTCGCCGTAGGGCATCATCTTCTTGACGATCTTCGCATCCTGATCGGCGAGCACCATGGTGCCGCGCGCGTCGCGGATGAACTTGTTGGACCGTTTGATCATGCCATGGCGCTTGCCGGCGGCAGCGACCTTGACCTTGCCAGTAGCCGTGATCTTGAAGCGCTTCTTGCAGGAAGACTTCGTCTTCATCTTGGGCATTTTGCTCTCCGTTATTGTGCGCCATCGCTGCTTCACGAGACTTGCCGCAAATTCCGCCTGCCGCATGAAACTCATGCGAAGCGGGCCCGGCCGTCGAACGATGTGCGCTGTTCTTGCATTCGGAACGGCCACGGCATGCCCTGCCGGACCGTTCGGGACGCGGCTCTATAGACTCGGAGCGCCCGGAATGCAAGCATTGGAGACCGTTGTGAGAGGGCAATGTCACAATGGCTGAGAAGAGACGGTTTCTTTCGACGGCCTATACCGTCAAGAGCGATGCCGAAACCAGGGCATTCTACGACAGTTGGGCCGAGATCTATGACGATGAGCTGACGGAGAACAGCTATCGCCAGCCGGCGCGTTGCGCCGAAACTCTGCGCCTGATGGCCGATCCCGACGGCTGCGCCGTTCTCGATGTCGGCTGCGGGTCGGGCATGTCCGGGCTGGCGCTGTGCAGCGTGGGTTTCGAGACCGTGGATGGTTGCGATTTCTCTTCCGGCATGCTCGCCAAGGCGGCAAAGACCGGCACCTACCGCCAACTGTTCGAGACCAATCTGAACGAACCGCCGATGGACGTGCCGGACGACACCTACGGGGCCGCGGCCTGTGTCGGCGTGTTCTCCTTCGGTCATGTCCGGGCCGATGCGCTTGACGACATCTTGCGGGTTGTCCGGCCCGGCGGCGCGCTGGTGATCGGACTGAACGACAATTTCTACCGGGAGGGGTCGCTCATCGCGAAACTCGATGCGCTGGCAACGCTCGGCCGAATCACCATCCGCGCGCAAGAGCACGGCGAACACATTCCGGGGACAGGTCTGACCGGCTGGGTGATCAGCGCCTACAAAATCGCCTGACCACACAAAAAAGCGGGCCGAAGCCCGCTTTCACAATGTCAGCAAATGGTCGCGGCCTCAGCGAGGCGCGAGCACCATCATCATCTGGCGGCCTTCGAGCTTCGGCTCGGCCTCCACCTTGGCGATCTCGTCTGTGTCTCCCTTGACCTTCTGCAAGAGTTCCATGCCGAGATACTGGTGCGCCATTTCGCGGCCGCGGAAGCGCAGCGTCACCTTGACCTTGTCGCCCTCGTCGAAGAAGCGGCGCATCGCCTTCATCTTCACCTCGTAATCATGGGTGTCGATATTGGGACGCATCTTGATCTCCTTGATCTCGACGGTCTTCTGCTTCTTGCGCGCGGCGGCGGCTTTTTTCTGTTGTTCGTATTTGAGCTTGCCCAGATCGACGATCTTGGCAACGGGCGGATTGGCGTTCGGGACGATCAGGACGAGATCCAGCCCCGCCTCTTCCGCGACCCGGAGGGCTTCGGCTGTATCCGTGACGCCCTGGTTCTCGCCTTCGGCGTCAATCAACTGAATCTGTGGGTCGCGAATGTCGCGATTGGCGGTCGGGCCTGTTTTTTGAGCCGGAGGGGCTCGGAATGGACGGCGAATGGTCGTTGTCTCCTGTACTGTTTCGGTACGAGTTCAATGGGAAGTCCGCGCAATGTCGGGATTCCCGGCGCCGAGTCAATAGCACGACCCACGAGAAAAATCATCATCGCACGGCATGGGGCTTCACATAGGGTGCCGAGCCGCGCAAAACACGGCTCAAAGCCAAAGGAGAGGACCGCGATGACCGAACAGCCCGAAAAACTCGACGTTTCCGGTGTCGATATCGCGGTACGGCACCGTTCCGGCGGCGCTCCCGGCCTCGTCTGGCTCGGCGGCTATCGCTCCGACATGCTCGGCACGAAAGCCGAGCGGCTCGACCAGCTGGCCGGAGACCTCGGCCTCGCCTATACCCGCCACGACTATTCGGGCCACGGAGAATCGGGCGGCGCGTTCACCGACGGCACGATCTCGAAATGGCTGGCCGAGAGCATCGCCGTCTTCGAACACTACACGAAAGGTCCGCAGATCCTCATCGGTTCGTCGATGGGCGGGTGGATCGCGCTCCGAATGGTGCAGGAGCTCAACAGGGGCGGTCCGGACGACCGGATCGCCGGGATGGTGCTGCTCGCGCCCGCGCCGGACTTCACGCACGAGCTGATGGAGCCGGAACTGACGGAAAAGGAGCGCGCCGACATGGAAACGAAGGGCTATTTCGAGGAATTCAGCGAATATTCGCCAGATCCGAACATCTTCACGAAGACGTTGTTCGAGGACGGGCGGCGCAACCGCGTCCTGGTCGAGCCCCTCGACACGCATTGCCCGGTGCACATCCTGCAGGGCATGGCCGACCCGGACGTACCTTACACGCATGCGCAAAAATTGATGGAATTCCTGTCCAGGGACGACGCGGCGCTGACCATGATCAAGGACGGCGATCACCGGCTTTCACGGCCGCAGGACCTCGACCTTCTCGCCCGCACCGTGACGGCGATGGTCGAACCGATCCGCGCGGCGCGCTGATCCGCCAGCCGCCCAGGCATGCCGCGCGACCTGTTCACGACCTGTTTTCGACGGTCAAAACAGCTTTTCGGCGGCTCAAGGACAAAATTTTTCATCACGTCCCGTGTGGAGAAAACTCCAGTGAGTCGCCCTCGGAAGCCCGGAACTCCGGGCTTTTCAACTTGCAAAACATCTTGAGCGTACCCACCTCGTTTGCAGGCAGCGACCACCGCCGCCTTGAACTCGAAAAGGGGTAGCGAATGACACAAACCGCTCTGATCCGCCCGGCTTGGACACCCGCGACGATCGCGCTGATGGTTCTGGGTTTCATCATCTTCTGGCCGCTCGGCCTGGCGATGCTGGCCTATATCCTGTGGGGCGACAGGCTCGACGACTTCAAGAGGGACGTGAACATGAAAACCGACGAAGTATTCCGGGGCTGCAGCGGCATCGGCCGCAAACGCCGCGGCCGGCATGCCCACTACCATGCCCGTACGGGCAACGTGGCCTTCGACGACTGGCGCGAAGGGGAACTGAAGCGCCTGGAAGAAGAACGCCGCAAGCTCGACACGATGCGCGAGGAGTTCGACTCCTACATGCGCGAACTGCGTCGTGCAAAGGACCAGGAAGAGTTCGACCGCTTCATGCGCGAACGTCCGAGCCGCCACAACAATGGCGACAATGGCAACAATCATGGTCCCTCTGTGCCGAATGTCACAGATCACGGCTGACTTTCGAGCCTAAACTCGGTCTGACCTCCAAACTGACCTCCATGGCTCCAGCCCGCGGTTTTCCAAACCGCGGGCTTTTTTCTTTATCCTCCCGACACGAGAATCGGCTAAATCCCAAGCATGGGATTCGGGTTCATGCGCAAGAAATCCGTCGGAGCGGACGGCAAGGCCGTGCAGCACCTCACGCATGAGGTGGCCGGGCGGGCCTTGCCGCTTCGAATTACCGAAAACCCGCGCGCCCGGCGCCTGACGCTGCGCATAAGGCCCGGCGCACAGGGGCTCACGGTCACGACGCCCGTCGGCGTCCCGATGCTCGAGGTCGAGCGCTTCCTGTTCCGCAACCGCGACTGGCTGGAGGAAAAGATCGGCACGATCCCCGACCGGCCGCAGGTGCGTCCGGGCATCAAGGTGCCGATCCGGGGCGTCAACCACGAGATCGTGCACGAGCCGGGGCGCGGCGTCACACAGGCGGTGCGCGATGCGGACGGCGCGAAACTGATCGTGCGCGGCGAGCGCATCCATCTGCCCCGCCGCGTTGCCGACCATCTGAAGAAGGAAGCCAAAGCCGAAATCGGCGCCCTGGTCGAAAAACACACGAAGACCATCGGCAGGAATGCGAAATCCATTCGCTACAAGGACACGGTCAGCCGCTGGGGCTCCTGCTCGTCGGAAGGCAACCTCTCGTTTTCATGGCGCATCATGATGGCGCCCCGCCCGGTCATCGACTATCTCGTCGCCCACGAGGTGGCGCATCTCAGGCACATGAACCACGGACCGAAGTTCTGGGCGTTGTGCGAGGAACTCTGCCCGGACACCAAACGCTGCAAGGCATGGCTGAAGAAGAACGGCTCGGCGCTGCAGGCGATCGGATTCGAAAAGGACTGAGGGCGCTCGCGCGGCGCAATGTTTCGCATCAAGACGGATCATATTCCCCGACTGGCGTCTCGACTCTTGGCCGCTGCCCCCTTATTTCCCCCGCATGGCACTGGACATCAAAATCTGCGGGCTGAAGACGGAAGAGGCGGTTGACGCGGCGCTTGACGGTGGCGCGAACCATATCGGTTTCATCTTCTTCGAAAAAAGCCCGCGCCACGTGGAGGCCGAAGTCGCACGCGATCTGTCCGTGCGAGCGCGGCAGCGTCTGGCGATACCCGTGGCCGTCACCGTCGATGCCGACGACGCGACGCTGGCCGACATCGTCGCCACGGTGAAGCCCGGCATGCTGCAGCTTCACGGCAAGGAAAGCCCGACACGCGTGGCCGATGTGCGCGCAAAATTCGGCCTGCCGGTGATGAAGGCGTTTTCCATCCGCGAGGCCGGGGATCTGGACGCGATCGAGCCCTATTACGGCATCGCCGACCGCTTTCTGTTCGACGCGAAGCCGCCGGCGAATTCGGCGCTTCCGGGTGGAAACGGCGTCTCCTTCGACTGGTCCCTGCTGGCGGCGCTTGACGGTAAGGTGAATTACATGCTTTCCGGGGGTCTCGATCCCGAAAACGTAGCGGAAGCACTGGCGGTTTCGGGCGCCAGGGCCCTCGACGTTTCGTCGGGCGTGGAAAGCGCGCCGGGCGTGAAGGACATCAACAGGATCGCCGCCTTCCTGAAAGCGGCGCAAGCGGGCGAGACCCGCAATCGGGAGTGACGCCATGAACAAGCCGCCTTCACCCAACTCGTTCCGCACCGGACCCGACGATCAGGGCATGTTCGGGATTTTCGGCGGCCGTTTCGTCGCCGAGACGCTGATGCCGCTTATCCTGGACCTTCAGGATCACTGGGCGAAAGCCAAGGACGATCCGGAATTCCAGGCCGAATTGCAGTCGCTCAACACGCATTATACCGGCCGGCCGTCACCGCTCTATTTCGCGGAGCGGCTGACCGAGCATCTCGGCGGCGCGAAAATCTATTTCAAGCGCGACGAGCTGAACCACACCGGATCGCACAAGATCAACAACTGCCTAGGGCAGATTCTCCTAGCACGCCGCATGGGCAAGACGCGGATCATCGCGGAGACCGGCGCCGGACAGCACGGCGTGGCCTCTGCAACGGTCTCGGCCCGCTTCGGCCTGCCGTGTCATGTCTATATGGGCGCAACCGATGTCGAGCGGCAGGCGCCGAATGTCTTCCGCATGAAATTGCTCGGCGCCGAAGTAACCCCGGTGACCTCCGGCCACGGCACGCTCAAAGACGCGATGAACGAGGCGCTGCGCGACTGGGTGACGAATGTCGAGGACACTTATTACCTGATCGGCACGGCCGCCGGCCCGCATCCCTATCCGGAGATGGTGCGCGATTTCCAGTCGGTCATCGGTCAGGAAACCAAAGAGCAATTGATGCAGGCCGAGGGACGGCTGCCCGACATGCTCGTTGCCGCGGTCGGTGGCGGCTCCAACGCGATCGGCCTGTTCCACCCGTTCCTCGACGACAAGGATGTCCAGATCGTCGGCGTCGAAGCGGGCGGCAAGGGGCTTTCCGGCGAGGAGCATTGCGCCTCGCTGACTGCGGGATCGCCGGGCGTGCTGCATGGCAATCGCACCTATCTGCTGCAGGATGGCGACGGCCAGATCAAGGACGGACACTCGATCTCCGCCGGTCTGGACTATCCGGGCATCGGGCCGGAACATAGCTGGCTCAAGGATTCGGGCCGCTGCGACTATGTGCCGATCATGGACGATGAGGCTCTGGATGCCTTCCAGCTTCTCTGCCGCATCGAGGGCATCATCCCCGCGCTCGAACCCTCTCATGCACTTGCCGAGGTCATCAAGCGCGCACCGTCCATGGGCAAGGACCAGATCATCGTGATGAACCTGTGCGGACGTGGCGACAAGGACGTCTTCACGGTCGGCAAGATCCTGGGGCACGACCTTTGACCGCGTTCGAGATCTACCAATCGAAGCAGAACCCGCTTCACTACGTGGCGATCGAGGAAGGCGACACGCGCGAAAACGCCGAGGGCGTGCGTACGAGCCAGAACCTGCAGTTCCTGACGCGCGTTCCCGACGACGGCGAGCCGCGCATCGCCTTCGATCCCAAGGAAGCCGTCTCGCGTATCGCAAAGAACGGTTTCTACGCTTTCAATGTGACGATCACGATCCGGGAGTCCGCCGACGGATGAGCGTGACGATCTACCACAATCCGAAATGCGGTACGTCGCGCAATGTGCTGGCGATGATCCGCGCATCCGGCGAGGAGCCGGAGGTGGTCGAGTATCTGAAGACCCCGCCCGGACGCGAAAAGCTCGTCGAACTGATCGGTGCGACGGGACTTCCGGTCCGCGAGATCCTGCGCCGCAAGGGCACGCCCCATGACGAGCTCGGGCTCGACGACCCGAAATGGAGCGACGACGAACTGATCGATTTCATGGTCGAACACCCGATCCTGATGAACCGGCCCATCGTGGTCACACCGCTGGGCGCGGCCCTTTGCCGGCCGTCGGAAAAGGTACTCGACATTTTGCCGAATGCAGAGGGCGTCGGCGAATTTGAGAAAGAAGACGGGGAGCGCGTCGCGGCCCGGACAAAGGACGACAGAACATGACTGCACGCATGGATGCCCGTTTCGCGAAGCTGAAGGAAGAAGGCCGCCCGGCCCTCGTCACCTTCGTGATGAGCGGCGACCCGGATTACGACACCTCGCTCGCCATCCTGAAGAAACTGCCGGCCGCCGGCGCGGATGTGGTCGAGCTGGGCATGCCGTTTTCCGACCCGATGGCCGACGGTCCGGCGATCCAGGCCGCGGGCCTGCGCGCGCTGAAAGCCGGGCAGACTTTGAAAAAGACGCTCCAGATGGTCGCGACGTTCCGCGAGACCGACGACGACACGCCGATCGTCCTGATGGGCTACTACAATCCGATCTATATCTACGGCGTCGATACCTTCCTGGCGGATGCGAAGAAAGCCGGCGTGGACGGTCTGATCATCGTCGACCTGCCGCCGGAAATGGACGACGAATTGTGCATTCCGGCGCTTTCGGCCGATATCAACTTCATCCGGCTCGCGACGCCGACAACCGACGACAAGCGCCTGCCGGCGGTTCTCAAGAACACGTCGGGCTTCGTCTATTACGTCTCCATGACCGGGATCACCGGCGGCGCGATCGCCTCCACCTCGAAGATCGCCGACGCGGTCACCCGCATCAAGAACCATACGGACCTGCCGGTCTGTGTCGGTTTCGGGGTCAAGACCGCGGAGCAGGCAAAGGTCATCGGCCGCGATGCCGACGGCGTCGTTGTCGGCACCGCGATCGTCCAGGCGGTGGCCAATACGCTCGACAAGGACAATCGCGCCACCACCGATACGGTGGAAGCGGTCGCAACGCTGGTTGGCGGGCTCGCGGCGGGCGTTCGCGCCTCGCGCCTTGAAGCCGCCGGATAGACGCGCCACATTGGCCTGACTGGATAAAACGGGACAAATCCCATGAACTGGATCACCAATTACGTCCGCCCACGGCTGAACTCTATGCTCGGCCGGCGCGAAATGCCGGAAAACCTCTGGATCAAATGTCCCGAGACCGGGGAAATGGTGTTCCACCGCGATCTCGAGGCAAACCAGTGGGTGGTGCCGTCATCCGGCTATCACATGAAGATCTCGGCGCGCGACCGGTTGCAACATTTCTTCGACAATGGCGTTTACGAGGTCCTCGACAACCCCGAAGTGCCGGTCGATCCGCTGCGCTTCCGCGACCAGAAGAAATACACGGACCGGCTGCGTGAGAACAAGGCGAAGACCGGGCTCGACGATTCGATCGTCAATGCGCTCGGGTCGCTCGAAGGCATGCCGATCGCCACCTGCCTGCATGATTTCAACTTCATGGGCGGATCGCTTGGCATCGCGGCGGGCGAGGCGATCGTCAAAGGCTTCATGACCGCGATCGAGAAGAAACGGCCCATGGTGCTGTTCGCGGCTTCCGGCGGCGCGCGCATGCAGGAAGGCATCCTTTCGCTGATGCAGCTGCCGCGCACCACCGTCGCGGTCGAAATGCTCAAGGAAGCCGGGCTTCCCTATATCGTCGTGCTGACCAATCCGACGACCGGCGGCGTCTCGGCGTCCTACGCCATGCTCGGCGACATCCACATCGCCGAACCGGGCGCGGTGATTGGTTTCGCGGGCGCGCGCGTGATCGAGCAGACGATCCGCGAGAAACTGCCGGAAGGTTTCCAGCGGTCCGAATACCTGCTCGAACACGGCATGGTCGACATGGTCGTGCACCGCCACGAATTGCGGCCGACCATCGCCCGGCTGCTTCGCATCCTGATGAAACAGCCCGCGGCCACCCCAAGCTTGCCCGCGCCGGAGCCGGAGGCCAAGGCCGAGGAGCCGCTACAGGAAGCCGAGACCGCGCCCGAAACAGCGGACGCATCCTGACCCGCGCAAACGATCGGACACCGACTTGACGATACCGGCACAGCGCCGATCCGACCCGATTGCCGGAAACGGCGCCGGTGGCGCGGCAAAACGCGAAATCGAGCGACTGGAAACCGTCCACCCGCAGGGATTCGACCTCTCTCTGGATCGTCTCCATCGCCTGCTCGACCGGCTCGGCAATCCGCAGGACAAGCTGCCGCCGGTGATCCATATCGCCGGCACCAACGGCAAGGGATCATGCGCCACGATGTGTCGCGCCCTTCTGGAAGCGGACGGCAAGTCGGTGCATGTCCACACCTCGCCGCATCTCGTGCGCTGGCACGAACGTTTCCGTATGGGCCGTACGGACGGTCCGGGACAGTTCGTCGACGACGAGGTTCTCGCTGACACCATCCGCCGCGTCGCCGAGGTCAATGGCGACGAACCGACCACCGTCTTCGAGATCATGACAGTCGTCATGTTCGTGCTGTTTTCCGAACATCCGGCCGATGCCGCGATCGTCGAGGTCGGTCTGGGCGGCCGTTTCGACGCGACCAACACGATCAGCAATCCCGCCGTCAGCGTGATCATGCCGATCGGGCTCGACCACGAGGCCTATCTCGGCGACAGGATCGAACTGATCGCCATGGAAAAGGCCGGCATCATGAAACCGGGTGTGCCGGTGGTGATCGGCGCACAGGACAACGACGTCGCCCGAGAAGTGCTGATCGACACGGCGGAACGCAGAGGCTGTCCGCTCGCGGTCTACGGCCAGGATTTCCTTGCTTTCGAGGAACATGGGCGCATGGTTTTCCAGAGCCAGGCCGGGCTGATGGACCTGCCCCTGCCCAAACTGCCGGGCCGTCACCAGATCGCCAACGCGGCGACTGCGCTGGCCGCGGTCGCAACGGCGGGTTTCGACATTCATTTCGAGACCGCCGAGCGCGCCCTGACCGACATCAAATGGCCCGGACGCATGCAGCGCCTGACCGAAGGTCCCCTTCCCGCCCTCTTGCCCGGCGGCTCGGAACTGTGGCTCGATGGCGGCCACAATCCGCATGCCGCGATGATGATCGCCGAGACGCTGGCCGGAATGCAGGACCGTATCGAGCGTCCGCTTTTCCTGATCACCGGCATGATCGACGGCAAGGATGCGCGCGGCTATTTTCGCGCTTTCGAGGGCATGGCGCGGCACGTCTTCACCGTACCGGTCCATTTCAACGATGCAGGACTCGATCCCGAAACGCTAGCGCGAAGCGCGGAGGAAGCCGGGCTGACGGCCCAGCCGATGAAGGATGTCGAGGAAGTGTTGAGATTGCTCGGCGAGGGCTGGAACAGGCTTGAGCCGCCGCCGCGCGTCCTGATCGGCGGGTCGCTTTATCTCGCTGGCGAGGTGCTGCGCGACAACGGGATGCCGCCGGAATGAAAAAAGCCCGGCCGAAGCCGGGCTGATTTCGATTCTCGGAAACGATCGCCCTTCAGGCGGTGGCGTTCTTGATCCAGTCCATCAGGCGCGCCTTCGGCGCGGCGCCGATCATCTGGTCGGCGATCTCGCCGTCCTTGAACATGAGCAGCATCGGGATCGAGCGCACGCCATACTGCACGGCGAGATCCTGGTTCTCGTCCACATTGACCTTGGCGATCTTCACCTTGCCTTCCATCTCCGCAGAGATTTCCTCAAGTGCAGGCGAAATCATCTTGCACGGGCCGCACCATTCGGCCCAGAAATCCACCACGACCGGCTCGGAAGACCCGAGAACGTCGCTCTGAAAATTGCTGTTGTCGATATTAACGGTCGCCATGTCGGCACTCCTTGTCTCAAAAGTCCGTCTGCATCTGGGTATCATCGACGCTGATTCAAGACCAGCGCAACATTTGCCGCAGGGTCAAAGCTGCGTGAACGAGGCGAGCGCGGCGTCGAGGATCGCGGGCGGCAATGCGATCATTCGAGGGCCCGCCGTATAAAGCAGTTTCGCCTCGATGGCGCAGTCCGGGTAGAGCGGCGCGACGAGCGCACGGTAGAGCGCCATCTGGCGCAGATAGACATCGGGTACATCCGACGCGTCGGTCGGCGGAGACACATTCGTCTTGTAATCGACCAGCAGGACGCGGCCCGGCTCCACCGCGATTCGGTCGATCACGCCGGAGATCGCGCGGTCTTCGCCACCCAGCCGCAATGTTCCCATCACCGGTGCTTCGGCGGCCGTATTCTCGCCGAACAGGACGGCATGGGCCGGATCGTCGATAATGGCGAAAGCCTGGTCGAGAATCTTGCCGATATCCTCCGACGTCCAGCGGCTCTCGAAGCGGCGGCAATATTCGGCAGCCTTGTCGCGTCGCTCCGTCGGCGGCACGGATGGCAGCATCTGCAGAAGCCGGTGCATGGCGATGCCCCGGCGCACCGCGAGCGCGGGCGGTTCGCCGCCTCCCGGCGCCAGAAGCGACGGCGCACCGGCCGCTTCGGCCGTATCGCGTTCGCGCTCGATGGCGATGCCTGACGCGCCGGAGGGCGAAAGCGGGCGCGGCAGGGGCGGTTCCGGGGAAACCTTGTCTCGAAACCAGTCGGGAAGCGCAGTCGAAGCGGTCCTTTCCGGTTCATCGCCGGATGGCGGCGCCACCGGCGTCGCTTCGGTGACCTGGAAGCGCAGCGCCTCGAAGTCCGGATAGGAGACCGGTTGAGACCGCGGCTCCAGGGCCCGCTCCACGACGGCGCGCCACGTTTCGTCGCCACCACCGCGCGGACCGGCATAACCGGCAACGATCAGGCGGTCGGCGGCTCGCGTCATGCCGACATAAAGCAGGCGGCGATATTCCTCTTCGGCGGCAAGCGCGACCGTCGCCTTCGCCGCTTCGCCCACTCCCGATTTCACGTTGCTTGCGCCGTTCCACAGGGCGGCTTCGACGCCGCTTTCCGATTCGACGTCAAGAAATGCCCCCGTATTGCGCGAACTGTGTGGCGGCGCACCGCGATCCACCAGGAAGACGACGGGCGCTTCGAGACCCTTGGCGCCGTGCACCGTCATGATACGCACCTGTTTCTGCGACGGGTCCATCTCGCGCTTGATGACCGGGCTCGCCGACTCCAGAACAGAGACGAAGTTCTGCAACGACGGGAGACCGGCTCGCTCCTGCGCGAGCGCGAAGCGCATGAATTCATCGAGAATGTCGGGCGTTTCCGGTCCGAGGCGACCGACCAGCCTTTCACGGCCACGCTCGCCCGCGAGGATCTCCGCATAGAACTCATAGACCGGCAGATGCCGCGCGCGCTCCCGCCAGCGCGCAAGCGTGGTGTGAACATCACGCAGCGCCGCATCACCTTCCGCCTTATCCGCGAGTGCCTCGAACAGCGTCGCATCACCCCGATCGTGGGCCAGGCGGAACAGGGCTTCCTCGGAGAGGTCGAACAGAGGCGAGCGGAGCAGCGCGGCAAGCGACAGATCGTCGGCAGGCTGGAGCACGAATTTGGCGACGGCAAGCAGGTCGAGGACCGCGATATGGTCGGTCATCTTGAGCCGGTCGGCACCGGCGACATCGACGCCCTTTTCCTTGAGCGCGCGCGAAAGGGTGGCGATGAACCCGTCGCGGCTCCTGACAAGGATCAGGATGTCGCCAGCGGTAATCGGATTGCCGGTCCCTTCCAGCCTTTCGCCCGATTCGATCCATCCGGCGATCGTTGCGGCGACGCGCTCGGCGACCGTCACGGCGGCGGGGCGCGGCATATCCACAGGCGCGGTCCAGTCCTCCTGTTCGCCGCCATCCTCGTCGCGCACCAGCGGCCAGACCTCGACCCGTCCCGGCTGGCCGCTTCGCAAGGATTTATGCCGGATCTCGCTGCGGCCATAGGCGACGCCGCGCTTGTTCGTGTCCGATTCGAACACGATATCGACGGCGGCAAGCACATCCTCCGTCGAGCGGAATGAGGTTTCCAGCGGCACGTCGCGAAACGCGTCCTCGCCATGGGCCGCTTTGGCGAGGTCCCGCACCGCATCGCCGGTCTCGCCGAACAGCTTCGGGTTGGCCCCCTGGAAGGAATAGATCGACTGCTTTTCGTCGCCGACCGCGAACAGGGTCCGCGTCACCTCGCGCGCAGCCTCGCCGGAAAAGAACTCGTCGGACAGCGCGCGAATGACTGCCCACTGTTCCGGGCTCGTATCCTGCGCTTCGTCGACGAGAATGTGGTCGATGCCCTGGTCGAGCTTGTAGCGCACCCACGCGCCGACATCCGGCCGAGCAAGCAGGCTGGCCGTACGGCCGATCAGGTCGTCGAAATCGAGATAGCCTCGCGACCGCTTGAGCCCTTCATAGCCGGCTAACAGCCTGTCGATCACCGTCAACGCGGCGAGCGTGTTTTCGATCTGGGCGAGCAGCGCGGACCGGTCGCGCGCCGACATGACGGCCGCCAAGGCTTCAGCGTGGGCCGGCTCGAAACCCGGCACGGCCTGTACCGCCTTGTCCTTGCTCAGATTGCCCGTCGAACGCGGCTCGCCATCCTTCTTGAGAAACAGCGATTCCAGTTGGTCAAAGGGGTCCGTCGCGCCGAGCGCATCGAGAAAGCCCTGCGCAAAATTGCGCCCGGTCTTCGTGGACACACCGGCGGCCGCATCGAGGACGTCACGCATGACGGGCGCAAGGGCGCGCAATTTTTCGACCGCATCTGCAGCGAAGCGGTCCGGCGTGTCATCCGGCCGGAATCCGAAGATCTCTCGGTAGAAAACCGCGCGCTCGCCGTGTACTCCAAGGCCACGCAGGAAATTGGTCAGCTTCGAGCGATTGCCGACCGCCTCGTCGAGAAGCCTGTCGAGGCCGCTTTCCCCGGCAAGGTCGATGACGGTTCGGAACGCCTCCGCGGTCTCCGCGCCATCGCCGCGATCGATGCGCGACAGCATCTCGGCGCGGGCCTCGCCGATCAATGCCGCGATCATGTCCTCGTCGAGCTGTTCGAAATGACCGGGCACGTTGGCTTCAAGCGGGAAGCGATGCAGCAACGCGTCGCAGAAGGCGTGGATGGTCTGGATCTTCAGCCCGCCGGGGGTCTCGAGCGCCCGGGCAAACAGGCAGCGGGCGAAAGCGATCCTGTCGCGATCCGGCGTGCGGTCCTCAAGCTCCGCCAGCGCGTCACGCAGCTTTGCTTCCGGCATGGTGACCCATTCGCCCAAGCGCTTGAAGACGCGGTCCTTCATCTCGGCGGCCGCGGTCTTGGTGTAGGTCAGGCAGAGGATGCGGGAGGGGTCCGTTCCCGACAACAGAAGCCGGATCACGCGCGTCGCCAGCACATAGGTCTTGCCGGAGCCGGCATTGGCCGACACCCAGACCGACCGTTCCGGACCGGCGGCGATCTTCTGGCGCGACAGCGTATCGGTGTCCGGAAGAACCTTGCGCGGCGCCTCACTCATCGCCGGTTCCTTCGGATGTGCGCCATTCCTGCACACGGGCGAGATGATCGTAGTCGCCCGTGCGGTCGAAGCTTTTCTGCGGCATGCGCTGCGACAGGTAACCGGTCGTTTCGGCTCCGTAATACGCCAGCATCGCCAGGAGCTTCTCCCAGGCGCGTTCGCTGATGTCGACCGGATCGATCGGCCCGTTTTCCCGGTCGCCCTTCAGGACGTCTTTTTCCGTCACCGCGCCTTTCGCACCGACCTGCACATAAGCCATGGCGGCAGGGTTCGCTTCGCCAAGGTCCGGAAAGGCGCCGCGTTTCAGTAGCGCTCCCTCCAAGGGCAATTGCGGCGCGAGGAGCGCGGCAACCATGCGGGCGCTCGGCGGCGATCCGGTCTTGAAATCGATGATGTCGACGCCTCCTCCGGGCCTGACATCCATGCGGTCGGCGCGACCCGTCAGGCGGATACCGGTCGGTCCGACTTCCGTCGGAACCGCCTTGACCTCGGCGTGGCGGTCTCCAGCCGAAACGAAGCGCTCCGCTTCCCACTCGACCAGTCCGGCGACTGCCGTCTCGACGCGCGGCCACCATGTCGCACGGATGTCCGGCGGCAGTTCCTCCGCATCGAAGAGCCGGCGCGCCACGGCAAGCGTGCGTTCCTGCGCGTCGGGCGCGAGCGGATCGATCTTTTCGGTGACCGCGGTTTCGAAGATCGCGTGAAACAGCGAACCACGTTCCGCCGCACCCGGATCGCGCACCAGTTCCTCGACCGGGCGCAGTTTCAGAACCTTCTTCGCATAGATCGCATAAGGATCGCGGATGAGGGTCTCGACTTCCGTAACGGAGAGGGATTTCGGACGCGCCGGCAATGGCGGGGCAAAACAGGGGCGCGGCGCCGGACTGGACGTTACCCCGGCTTCCATGGCGCGTGCGAATTCCAGATAGCGGTCGCCGGCAGACTTCATCGACTTGACGGTTTCTTCGCCGGCAAAGGTCATGAGCCTTTGCAGCCAGCGCGAAGCAATGGAGGGCGCGCCGTCGGCGCGTTCCGACCGCGACAGAATCACCCGTTTCTGGCCCATCGCCATCTGGAAATCATGCGCAGCGAGGCCGATCCGGCGTTCCGGCGGTTCGAGGCCGAGACCTTCCTTCATGCCGCGCGTCAGAAACTGGTCGTTCTGGGTCTGGCGCGGCCAGACGCCCTCATTGAGGCCACCGAGGATCATCAGATCGACGGTTTGCAGGCGCGCCTCCAGCGTGCCCCAGATGGAAATGCGCGGATGACCGCCCGGCGCGGGCTTGACCGCGAGATCGGCGATCAAAGCACGCACCGCCTGCGGCCAGTCGTCAGGCTCGAGAAAAAGCGGTACATCGCAGGCGACGAGCCCGGACAGGAAATTGCGCAGCATCGCACCGGATTCGCCATCATAGAGCGAGTCGTGAAAGCCGGTCTCGTCGCCTGCCAATGTCTCCAGAACGCGCACCGTCGCGGCGACAAGCGCATCGAGCGGGACGGAACCATTCCGTGCGACGAGGTCTGCAAGCGGCGCCAGCCCGGCTTCGATGCGCGCGGCGAATTGCGTCAGGCGGTCGAGATCGTCTGACGTGAGGGACGCCAGCCACGGCGGAAGATAGACACCATCCTCATCCTTGCGGCCGTGCTCCTTCTTCCGCTTCTCAATGAGCGTGACAAGGCTGTCCGGCCCGATGCGTCCCGTTCCGCCACGCAGGATCGCCATCTCGAACAGGTTGGCCAACGCCGCATGATCGTCCGGCGTCGCGCCAAGCGCCACGAGCGGATGCTTGAGGAGCGCGAGAAGCGCGGCTGGGTCACCGGGATTGAACACGGTATCCAATGCGAGTTCGAGCAGGCGGCCCTGCGCGGTCGATGCCAGCGGCGTGCCGCCCGTATCGGCGGCAGCGATGCCGTATCGCGCCAGTTCGGCGGCGACGCGACGCGCCAGTTCGCGGTCCGGAGTCACGAGCGCCGCTGTCGCCTGCGGATCGGCGACCGCCTCGCGCAGCGCCGCAGCGATCGACGCCGCCTCCAGATGCTCGTTCGGCGCCTGCAGCAAGGCGACATCTTCAAAGGCGATATCAGCAACTTCCCGACGCGTTTCGGTCCAGCGGTCGGTGACCGGCGATGGGCGCAAGCTTTCCGACACCCACAGTCGCCGTGCGGCCAGCGAAGCGGATTCGGGGCGGCCCAGCGTTTCGACCTGCTCCGGCGCGATCCCGATCCGTCCGACGAGCTTGTAGAGCCCATATTGCGGATGGCCGATGACGGAGGCGATATCCTCGTCGCCGGTGAGTAGCGCCCGCGACAAGTCGTCCATGGCACCGTCGAAGCCCGGCAGGACGACCGCGCCCGACGGCAGCCGGGCAACAGTTGCAATCAATTCGGCCGTTGCGGGTATCGTGCCCGTCGAGCCGGCGACGATAACCGGCCCTTTCGGCGGATTGCGGGCCAGGCGCGCCGCCTCGGCGAGAAGCCGGCGATTGCGGTGCTCGCCCGGATCGAGCGCTCCCCGCCCGGCCAGAATGTCCGGCCATTCACGGCGCATGATCTCCAGAAAGGCGAGAGTGACTTTCCACCACTCCGACAGTTCCGCCGTTTCGAGGCCGGCAATCTCGGAAACAGGCACCTGACCTGTGGAGAACTGGTCCATCAGCGCGGCGAGATCCCGCGCCAGCCAAAATGCGTCGGCGGTCGAGACCGGCGTCTCGATAGCTTCGCCGCCATAAAGCCTCTCGACATCGACCTTCAAATGCTTCGTCCATTGCCGAACCAACGTGCCGAGCAACAGAAGCCGCTCGGTACTGTCGATGGCGGGCGGTATGTCGATAAAGCCCGTCTCGCCACTTTCGAAGAAATCGACATCCTCTTCGAATTCGCCGAGCGGGCGGATATGCGGCAGCAGGATCGTCTCGCCGCCGAGATGGTCGAGAAAGGCCGAGCGCATCTCGCGGGCGGCGCGGCGCGTCGGCACATAGATCGATACGGTGGACAATCGCAACGGATCGCCACCATGGCTGAAGCCCGGCACCAGATCCCCGTCACAGAGCGCGCGTGTCACCGCCGGCAGGAAGGCAATGCCGGGCGCAACGGAATAGACGCGGGGATGGACATATCCGGCCAAGACAGTTCTTTCGATCAGGAAGCGAATCCGGTCACAGTTTCCATGGCCGGGCAGGACCGGTCAATCGGCGCGCTGTGCCTGCAATTGTTCCAGTTTGCGTTCCGCCGCCGGAAGAGCCTCGGGCGTGCCCACCGTAAACCAGTGACCATCGGCCATCACGTGGCCAAACAGACGGCCTTTGGCGATTGCGCGATCGTAATAGAGGTTGAGCGAATGCGGTTCGGCGGTCGCGCCGTCAAAGATCGCGGGATTGTAAATCGTCGCGCCGGCATAGAGCAGACCAGCCGGATCAGTCTTGTCGGCAAGCCGCGTCAGGCGGCCATCTTCATCCATCTCGAAATCCGCGCCACCCGCATGACCGGTCGTGTCTTTCAGCCGGCAAAGCATCAGGAGGATATCCATCCGCGCCGGATCGAAACCCGCCATCATGGCAGCAAGGTTGGGCGCTCCCCATTCGATCCAGAACGTATCGGCATTGAGCAGCAGGAAGGGATCGTTTCCCAGAAGCGGCAGCGCCTTGACGACCCCGCCGCCGGTTTCGAGGATCCGGTCCGTCTCGTCACTGATCGTCACAGGCGGATGGGCACGGGCGCGGCAACGCCTGACGATTTGATCCGCGAGGTAGTGAACATTGACCACGGCATTGTTCACACCCGCCGCTTCAGCGAGATCGAGACTGCGGTCGAGCATGGTGCGCCCGCCAACGGGAACGAGAGGTTTCGGGATCGTCTCCGTGATCGGACGCAGCCGCTTGCCGAAGCCTGCCGCCAGAATCATCGCTGTCTTGATGCGCATGCTCATTGCCGCGGTCCGATCCCGGCGTCGAGGATGCCGTACTTGTCGTACCAGGCCGCGAGCCCGGCAAGAGCGGGGTGGGCGAGGCTTTCGCGCAGATAGGCCTGCAGGCGCGGAATGTGGCCGAGATAAGCGGGCTTGCCGTCCCGCTCGTCGAGACGCACGAAGATGCCGAGGATCTTGGTCGCGCGCTGGGCGGCGAGGATCGCGAAGGCGAGGCGGAACGCCGCCTCGTCGAAACCGCCCTGCGCGGTTCGCGCCGCGCAATACCGGTCGAGCAGCGTGTTCTGCAGGGAGGACGGGATATCGACGCGTGCATCCTGGATGACAGACGCGACGTCATAGGCGGTCGAACCGATCATCGCGTCCTGGAAATCGATCAGCCCGATCCGCGCCACACCCTCGGCCGAGCCATCCCAGATGATGTTGGGCGAGTGGAAATCGCGCATGAGCAGGGTCTTCTCGCCCGCATCCACGATGGCGAACAGTTCCATCCAGAGGTCGCGGAACACCGACACCGCGTCGGCAGACGATTTCCTTCCGGATATGCGGGGCAGAAACCAGTCCGTCAGAAGCTCTGTCTCGATCAGAAAGGCGTCACGATCGAAATCCGCGATGGCATACGCCCTTCCATCGACTTCAAGTCGATGCGGCCAATCCCGCGCATGCATCGCGGCGAGACAATCGACTGCCGCCGCGTAGCGGTCCGGTAGAGGCGTGCGGTTCTCGTCCAGCACGCCGTCAGACCCAAGGTGCTCCAGAAGGACGAAACCCTGATCCAGGTCGAAGGCATGGATTTGCGGCGCCCGAAACCCCGCCTCGGCAAGGTGTCGGCCTATCGCGACAAAGGGCAGGATGTCCTCGGCGAGATGCGCGATCTGCGAATAGGGCTTGCCGTCGCGTACCGGGGGTCCGTCCGGGCGGCGCGGCGCGTTCATCAGGATCAGGAGATCGCTTCCACGCTCCACAGTTTCATAAGCGCGCGTTGACGCATCACCGAGGAGAAAACGGCGAAACCAGTCGCCGCGCCCATGCGCTTGAAGAAATGCGCGCATGGCAAGGCTGCGCTCCAGCCGCGCCATGAATTCTGCCGGACCGGCGATCGTCACTTCGCGGCCATCCGCGCTTTCGCCGGTTTCCTCGATTTCGAACAGGATGCTGTTTGCGGGCAGGCGGGATTCGGCGCGTTCCGGCCATTCGACAAGCGCAATGCCTTCGGCCAGCGCATCCGTCAGACCGAGTTCGTCGAGTTCGTCGGGATCACCGAGGCGATAGAGATCGAAATGCGAGACGGGCAGACGGAGATCGTAGGTCTGAACCAGCGTGAATGTCGGACTTGGCACTTCGAGCTTGCCTGCCGGATCGCCCGCGAGCGTCCGGATGGCAGCGCGCGCGAAGGTGGACTTGCCGGCGCCGAGATCGCCACGGAGAAGCAAACAGTCGCCCGGCTTGAGGGCCATGGCGACATCCTGCGCGAAACGCGTCAGGGCTGCTTCGGACGAAAAGGACTGTTTCACGGGGCTGTTTCCGATGCCACGCTCGATGCCGGGCTTCTATTCGGCCGCGACGCGCGCGCCGGGCGGGACCTGGGGGAACTGCAAGATCACTTCCGTGCCGCGCTCCGGCGAGGAATTGATGGAGACCTCCCCCTGATGCAGCGATACGAAGCTCTTGACCAGCGAAAGACCAAGACCCGCACCGCGCTTGCGCCCCGGCTTGCCGGTTTCGAACGGATCGAAGATCTCCTTGAGCGCCTCGGCCGGAATGCCCGGTCCGCGATCGCGGACCTTGAACACGACGCCGTCCTGCAAACGCTCGCAGGTGAAGGTGACGGTCGAGCCTTCCGGCGCGAAATCCGCCGCGTTGGCGAGCACGTTGAACATGATCTGGCGAAGCCGGTCGGCATCGGCGAAAATGGCACCCGTGTCAGGCGCGACGCGAACCACGAGGTCGAGGTTGTGCTCTCCGAAGCGCGACGCGAGCCCGGCAGCGACCTCGCGCATCATGGGCTCGATCTCCACCTCGGCGAAATCGAGTTCCATGATCCCGGCATCGATCGTGGCCAGGTCGAGTATGTCGTCAACGATGAGCTTCAGCGCCTCGGAGGACGAGGCGATATAGCCCAGATAGTCCTGCTGTTTCTCGTTGAGCGGGCCGGTCGACGGATTTTGCAACAGCGTCGTGAAGCCTGAAATATTGGTCAGCGGCGTGCGCAGTTCATAGGAGACGTGGCGGATGAAGCGTGTGCGAAGGAGCGCCGTGGAAACCAGCGCTTCATTGCGTTCGCGAAGCGCCCTTTCGACCTCCTCCGTCGCGGTGACGTCCACAAAGGTAATCATCGTCTGACCGTTGGGCAGCGGCACGACCATCCAGGACAGGATCGTGTCACCGACGGCCCAGCGACCCGTTTCGTCGGCCCGGTCGTCGCTGAAGCCGGTGACCATCCCGGCAAACTGCCGCCATGGTTCTGCATCACCCAATCGCTGCCGGCAGGATTCGGCGATCTCGCGGATATGGACCGATTCCTTTTCGAGCAGATCTTCGATGCCCCAGAACCTGGCGAATGCAGGATTGGAAAGCCTAAGCTTACCATCTTGCCCGAACACGGCCACGCCTTCTGCCAAGTGATCCAGCGTTTCACCCTGCACGCGCATGAGCGTCTTGTAGCGGCTTTCCAGATCGATCTGTTCGGTCAGATTCTCGAACACCCAGGTCAGGCCGCCCTTGGGATGCGGATTGGCGACGACGCGGATCGTCTGGCCGTCGGGCAGGTACCAAACGTCTTCCTGCGGCTCGACGGCGCGATAAGCGGCAAGGATACCTTCCTTCCAGCGCCGCCACTCCGGCTTTTCCTCGAGCCGGCCGTCGGCGCGTAGCCGATCCAGGAACATCGCGTTGTCGGGCTTGGAATCGAGGAACCCCTGGTCTAGGTCCCACATTTTCTGGAATGCCTGGTTGTGGAAGCGCAGACGCGCATTCTCGTCGAACATCGCAACGGCGGTGGTCAACCGGTCGAGCGTCTCCTCGTGGCTGCGAATGGTCCTGTTGAGCTCGCTTCGCATGGCGTCGTAGTCGGTCTTGTCGACAGCGAGCCCGGCCGAGCCGTAAGGCCCCTTCGCATCGGCGACGTCGTAAACCAACCGGTCTCCGCCGACGACGGTCGAGACGGAAGCCCTGTATTCGCCATCGGCCTCTAGTCCCGTTGAAATCGTCTTCAGCGCCTGATTGCCGAACAGCTCCACATTGGCCGCGATCGTGTCCGCCGAGTTGGCGTGACCGGTCGCTTCCGCAAAGGCCCGGTTGACCCAGGCCAGCGCGCCATCGGCGTTGCGCAGCCAGAACGGCGCGTCCAGTGAATCGAGAAGCGCCTGAAGGGTTTCCAGCGTATCGACGACGCGATTGTGTTCGAGCGCAAGACGGGCATGCTCCGCGCGTTCGCCGGTCAGGCTCTCGAAACGGACGACTGCGCTCGATCCATTGGTCCGGCCGGTCACCTCGATTGGAACGCCATGCCGGGTCTCGACCGTATCGTTGAAAGGCCTCGCCTCGTCACGCAGCTCGGCGACAAGATGATCGATGCGCGCCGCCGAACGCGGTTCCAGCCACCGTCCGAAAGCGAGGAAAGCACTCCGCTCGGCGGGCGCGCCGCTGGCGGGGTCAAGCGTGCCGATGATGACGGGTTTCTGTTCGCGGTCTTCCCAGATGATGGCGCGCTGGCCTTCGGTGGTCGCCAGCGCTTCGAGCTTGGCGACCTGGGCGTTGAGTGCGGAGACCCTGGCGCGCAAAGTCGTGTTCTGGCGCGCAGTGCGGCCGCGCTCGCGGATCAACCACAGCGCGGAGGCGAGCGCGGCGGTCATCGCTCCGGTGAAAAGCGCGAACTGGACGACTTCCGGGGTGCCGAGATGATAGGACAGGACCGCGTCGAGAAAGGAGATCTGATCCTGCGCGGAAGCAGGGGCCGGTACAGCGAAAAGCGCCGTCGATGCGCCAAGCAGCGCAAGGCGTCCGGAGCGAAAGACGCTTCCGCCCGGTCTTCTTGCACTTTGCGATTCCGGCATTCTTCGTCCCCTCGCCGCAGGCACGCGAAACGGCCACTTTCATGTGAAGTCCGCGCGGACACTTCGCGATTTCTGCGCCGCCCGCGCGCATTCGCGAATCACCCCAAAATACCCGCACGACGAATCGGCGTGAAGCGTCAAGGTCGTAAAAAAAGGCCGAAGAACAGAATGCGTTCTCCGGCCACAATATCTGGTATGCTCAGGTATTGCTTATCAATACCTGTAGTGTTCCGGCTTGTAGGGCCCCGACGGCGTAACGCCGATATAGGCGGCCTGCTCGTCCGACAGCTCGCTGAGCCGTGCGCCGAGCTTGTCGAGATGAAGCCGGGCCACCTTTTCGTCGAGATGCTTGGGCAGGACATAGACCTCGTGGCCGTAGTCATCGCCCTTGGTGAAGAGCTCGATCTGGGCCAGCACCTGGTTGGTGAAGGACGCGCTCATGACGAAGCTCGGATGCCCGGTGGCGTTGCCGAGGTTCAGCAAGCGGCCTTCGGACAGCAGGATCATGCGGTTGCCGCCCGGAAACTCCACCATGTCGACCTGCGGCTTGATGTTGGTCCATTTCAGGTTCTTCAGCGCCGCGACCTGGATCTCGTTGTCGAAGTGGCCGATATTGCCGACGATCGCCATGTCCTTCATCGCGCGCATATGCTCGAGACGGATGACATCCTTGTTGCCGGTGGTGGTGATGAAGATGTCCGCCGAGGAGACGACATCCTCGAGTTCGACGACCTCATAGCCGTCCATCGCCGCCTGCAGAGCGCAGATCGGGTCGATCTCGGTGACTTTGACGCGCGCGCCGGCGCCACGCAGCGACTGCGCCGAACCCTTGCCGACATCGCCATAGCCGCAGACCACGGCGACCTTACCGGCCATCATCACGTCGGTGGCACGGCGTATGCCGTCGACCAGCGATTCCTTGCAGCCATACTTGTTGTCGAATTTCGACTTCGTGACGCTGTCATTGACGTTGATCGCCGGGAAGGGCAGCAGGCCCTTCTTCTGCAACTGGTACAGGCGGTTCACGCCGGTCGTCGTTTCCTCGGTGACGCCCAGGATGGCGTGGCGCTGCTTGACGAACCAGCCGGGAGAGGCCGCCATGCGCTTCTTGATCTGCGCGAACAGGACCTCTTCTTCTTCCGAACCGGGGTTCGACAGGACATCCTCGCCCTCCTCGGCGCGGGCGCCGATCAGGATGTACATGGTGGCGTCGCCGCCATCATCGAGGATCATGTTCGACAAGCCGCCATCGGCCCACTGGAAGATGCTGTCCGTGTAGGACCAATATTCCTCCAGCGTCTCGCCCTTGACGGCGAAGACAGGCGTGCCGGTCGCGGCGATCGCTGCGGCAGCGTGATCCTGGGTGGAGAAGATGTTGCAGGACGCCCAGCGGACGTCGGCGCCGAGCGCCTTCAGCGTCTCGATCAGCACGCCGGTCTGGATCGTCATGTGAAGCGATCCGGAGATGCGCGCACCGGCAAGCGGACGCGCTTCGCCGAATTCCTCGCGGCAGGCCATCAGGCCCGGCATTTCTGTTTCAGCAATGTCGAGTTCCTTGCGGCCGAAATCGGCAAGCGAAAGATCCGCGACCACATAGTCGTTCGAATTGGACATGGGATTACTCCGTTCGGTTTGGCGCGCTGACTAGCAGAGCGCGACCGAACTGACAATCATAATATAAGGAAATCCTTATATGCTGATCCGCGATTGTTACTCGCCCTCGCCGAACTTGTCGTCCAGAAGGGCGGCGACCGCGTCCAGCGCGGCGTCGGCATCGGGCCCCTCCGCGGTCACCTCGATATGACACCCGGGACCGGCGGCGAGCAGCATCAACCCCATGATCGACGTTCCATGAACCGAAAGCCCGTCACGGGCGACGGTGATGACGGCGTCGAACTGTTCGACCAGCTTGACGAATTTCGACGATGCACGGGCGTGAAGGCCCCGTTTGTTGGTGATTTTCAGGCTGCGCGTCGCAGTCTTCATCACACCGCCCAACGCGTCATTTCCCTGCAAGGATCTGGCTTGCGACATTGATGTATTTGCGACCTGCCTCGCAGGCTTGGGAAAGCGCTTCGCTCATGGGCTGGTCCTCGCGCGCACGCGCCAGCTTAATCAGCATCGGCAGGTTCATGCCGGCAAGGATCTCGATGCGGCCGGTTTCCATGACGGAAATCGAGAGGTTGGACGGCGTGCCGCCGAACATGTCGGTGACAATGATAACGCCCTCTCCGCCATCGACATCGGCCACGCGCGCGAGAATGTCCCGGCGGCGCTGCTCCATGTCATCATCAGCGCCTATGCAGACCGTGGCGAACTGCACCTGGGCGCCCACGACATGCTCGACCGCATTCTTGAATTCTTCCGCGAGGTTTCCGTGCGTTACGAGCACGACGCCAATCATTACGTTGTTTCTCCCGTCCTGCCCAACGGTGTCCGGCCGTTCGACGACGGCCACCTCCCCTCCGGGCGCCCGCATCATGATCAGCAATTTTCCCGCATGACAAGGTGTTTCCGGTCAATTCCCGGCAATCGCTTTCGCTTTGTTCGAGATGTGCGATCAGAGGATACGATCCGACAAACCGAGCCATCCGAGGATGGCGCAGGCCGACACGGCGTGCTGGCGCATGGGAAGTGCCAGTTCCGGAAGATCGATGCCGTTGGAGGAAAAGACCCGGTCCGGGTCGGCGACCCGCTCCGTTTCTTCCTGCGGACACAGCAGAGCGGACAAGGCAAGGCGCGTTTGCGGACGATGCCGGTCGGGCGCGACATTCACTATGCCGAAGCCCCTGAACTCGATCTGGCCGGCAGTCTTCTCCGGAGCCGCCGCGACCAGACCCGCTGGTTCAGCATCGGATCTCAAAAACGCATAATCGTCGGCGATCAGGGCGGATGATATGCCGCAGAGGCGGCACCGGAAGAGAAGCTCGATGGCGAGCGCTGTCTTGCCCGATCCGGAAGCGCCACGAATCAGCACGCCGCGTCCGTCGATCTCGACGACTGTGGCATGTTCCAGCGATTGGCCAATATCGCCGGTTCCCGCATTCGTCATTCGCGCGGCAACCGCATGATGAAGCGTGCACCGGCCGGCTGACCGTCGGGGCCTCCGGGAATATTCTCCGCCGTCAGCTTGCCGCCATGCGCTTCGACGATCTGGCGCGAGATCGACAGGCCGAGACCTGAGTTTTTACCAAATTGATCGGGCCCCGGCCGGTCCGTGTAAAAGCGCTGGAAGATGTTCTCGATGTTTTCGGCCCGAATGCCCGGACCGTTATCCTCCACCGCAACGACGACGTGGGTCGGCGTCATGGACAGATGGACATCCACGCGGCCGTTCTTTTTCGGAATGAAGGAAAACGCATTCTGAACGAGATTCGTGATGACCTGGCCAATTCGCAGTTCGTGACCGTTGACATGGAAGCCTTTCGCGCCGGCCGGCAGCTTGCCGACATGCAGCTTGAGCTTCGCATTTCCCGCGGCGACGCTCTGATCGAGGATGCCGACCAATTCGGAAAGCAACCGGGACAGATCGACCGTCGAGGCGTCTTCGCGAACCAGTTCGGCATCGAGGCGCGACGCATCCGAGATATCAGAGATCAACCGGTCGAGGCGGCGGACATCGTGCTCGATCACATCGGTCAGGCGCTTGCGCATGTCATCGTTCTTCGCAAGCGGCAAGGTCTCAACGGCGCTGCGAAGCGATGTCAGCGGATTCTTCAGTTCGTGACTAACATCGGCGGCGAAACTCTCGATGGCGTCGATACGCGCATAGAGCGAATTCGTCATGTCGCGCAGCGCGACCGACAGATTGCCGATCTCGTCCTGCCGGGACGAGAAGTCGGGAATTTCCTCGCGCAGTTTGATCGAGCGCCGCACCCGCACCGCGGCGGCGGCAAGGCGGCGCAGCGGATTGGCGATGGTGCCTGCCAGGGCGATCGACAGGATGATGTTGACGATGACGGCGACCCCGAACACGCGCATCATCGCGAAACGTTCGGCCTTGACGATCTTGTCGATATCACCGCCCTGCGTCGATAGCTGCAACACGCCGAGAACCGCGCGAAAACGCTGGATCGGCACAGCGACCGAGACGATAAGCTCACCCTGCGGGCTGATGCGAACGATCTGCGAGCGCCCGCCGGCGAGTGCCGCCATGACCTCCGAATAGGCCGTCCCGCTGCCGCCCGGCTGCTCTGTGTAGACGCTCAGGTCGCGGCGGCGGAAGATGCGCGAGATCAGCCGGTCGATCCGGTCCATCAGGCCCTGATCGTTGTCATCGATCTCCGGAAGATCGTAGCGCAGAACCTGTCCGCCAGCGTAGAGCCGGCGCGAGTCGAGCAGCAGGATCGCCTCGCGGTCATAGATGCGCGCACGTGTGCGGGTCGGCGAAATCAATCGTTGAAGGACCGGGGCGACGCGCTCCGGATTAATCGGGAAATCCAGATTGTCGAACCGGTCGGCATTCGGAACGATCGACTCGCCGGCCTGCAGTTCGAGCAGCTTGTCGGGATCGATCAGGATCGCATTGGTCTCGACATTGGCCGAGGCCGCGATCGCCCCGGCAATGATCTCGCCCTGGATCATCAGGCTTTCGACGCGCGCATCGATCAGCCCGTCTCGGAACTGGTTGATGTAGAGGATGCCCGACATCAACACGCCCAGCGCGGCGAGGTTCAGGAAGAGGATACGATGCGTCAGCGAGGAGAAGATGTATCCGCCGAACAGTCTGCGCAGCGGCCGAAGGAAGCCGCCCCGCGACGCGCCCGGAGCGCGCGGCGCGGCCTTTTCACGGCCGCGGCGCGTTTCGGGTTTTTCGGTCCCGGTCCTGTAAGCGATGTGATCGGCTTCCAGCGTCATTGCGCCTCGTCTTCAGCCTTGGATCGGCGTCGGTTCAGCTTTCCCGGAACCGGTAACCGACGCCATAAAGCGTTTCGATCATGTCGAAACTGTCGTCGACGACCTTGAACTTCTTGCGCAGGCGCTTGATGTGGCTGTCGATCGTCCGGTCATCCACATAAACCTGGTCATCATAGGCCGCATCCATCAGGGAATCACGGCTTTTCACGACGCCGGGGCGCTGCGCCAGCGCGTGCAGGATCAGGAATTCCGTCACCGTCAGCGTGACGGGCTGGTCCTTCCAGGTGCAGGTGTGGCGTTCCTGGTCCAGAACGAGGTTGCCGCGCACGATCGACTGGGCCTGGCTGGCGGCATCGCCCTTGACCGCGATTTCGCGGGCGGCGGTCCGGCGCAGCACGGCCCGGACGCGTTCGACCAGCAGGCGCTGGGAAAACGGCTTGGTGATGAAATCGTCGGCGCCCATCTTCAGGCCGAACAACTCGTCGATCTCATCGTCCTTGGAGGTCAGGAAGATTACCGGCAGGTCGGTCTTCTGACGCAGCCGGCGCAGGAGCTCCATGCCGTCCATCCGCGGCATCTTGATATCGAGGATCGCGAGATTGGGTGGACGCGTGACCAATCCCTCGAGCGCGGAGGCGCCATCGGTAAAGGTCTCGACCCGATATCCTTCCGCCTCGAGGGCGATCGATACCGAAGTCAGGATGTTCCGGTCGTCATCGACCAGCGCAACTGTCTGCATGCTGAAATTCTCCCCAGCCATAACGCCTTGTCCCTTGCTCGCCTCCAGAAGGTGAGCGGTTGACGCCGAAACTTGGCGCAAAATGTGGCACAGAACGCAACTGGTGTCATGGAGCGCCCCTTTCCATGGGCGGACGATGAAACCGGTGCGCTCCGACAAATTGCCGTACGACAAGGCTCCCAACTACGTCTTTTACGCACAACTTGAACCGATTAAATTATTTTTTTAAAGATTAAATCGATTAATCATTTGAAATCCATGGTTATTTCTGTTTCACGCTCTAACCCTGTTTAAACGCAGACTTAAACAGATTTAAAATTTTCGCGGCTGCTGGCGGCGACAGGAGCAACCAAAAAGAGACCCGACTGGTGAGGACAATGAAGACAAACGGATTGTACAATACGGCGCACGGACTCGAGAAACACGGCTTTCGGGCACCGTCCTCCGTCTATTACAACCTCACCGAGGCGGAACTCTACGAGGAGGCGATCGACCGCCGCGAAGCGCAGCTCAGCGCACATGGCGCCCTCGTCGCAAAGACCGGCGTGCACACCGGTCGCTCCGCCAAGGACAAGTTCGTCGTCAAGGACGGAACCGTCGATGACCACATCTGGTGGGACAACAACAAGGCGATGACGCCGGAGGACTTCGACCGTCTTCTCGAGGACTTCCTCGAACAGGCACAGGGCATGGAGTTGTTCGTCCAGGACCTGATCGGCGGCGCGGACGCGGATTACAGCCTTCCGGTGCGCGTCATCACCGAAAATGCCTGGCATTCACTGTTCATCCGCAATCTGCTGATCCGGCCGGACCGCGACGCGCTTTCCGCCTTCGTGCCGGAAATGACGATCATCGATCTTCCCTCCTTCGAGGCGGATCCGGAACGGCATGGCTGCCGCTCGGGCACAGTGATCGCGGTCGACCTGACCCGCATGATCGTGCTGATCGGCGGAACCTCCTATGCCGGCGAGATGAAGAAATCGGTCTTCACCGCGCTCAACTACATCCTGCCGAAAAAGGGCGTCATGCCCATGCATTGCTCGGCGAATGAAGGACCGGACGGCGACGTCGCGGTGTTCTTCGGCCTGTCAGGCACCGGCAAGACCACGCTTTCCGCCGATCCGGCGCGTACGCTGATCGGCGACGACGAGCATGGCTGGAGCGAGAACGGCGTCTTCAACTTCGAGGGCGGCTGCTACGCCAAGACAATCCGCCTGTCGCGCGAGGCTGAGCCGGAAATCTACTCGACAACGGAGCGCTTCGGCACCGTGCTGGAAAATGTCGTGCTCGACGACAACAAGATGCCGGATTTCCACGACGCCACGCTGACCGAGAACACGCGTTGCGCCTATCCGCTGCACTTCATCCCGAATGCAAGCGCGACCGGCAAGGCCGGCCAGCCGAACAACATCATCATGCTGACCGCCGACGCGTTCGGCGTGATGCCGCCGATCGCCAAGCTCACGCCGGCGCAGGCGATGTATCACTTCCTTTCCGGCTACACGGCGAAAGTCGCCGGTACCGAGAAGGGCGTAACCGAGCCGGAAGCGACATTCTCGACCTGCTTCGGCGCACCGTTCATGCCGCGCCATCCGAGCGAATACGGCAATCTGCTGCGCGACCTGATCGCCAAACACGGCGTCGATTGCTGGCTGGTCAATACCGGATGGACGGGCGGCGCCTATGGCGTTGGCAACCGCATGCCGATCAAGGCGACCCGCGCGCTGCTCAAGGCCGCCTTGTCGGGCGAACTGAACGACGTCGAATACCGGACCGATCCCAATTTCGGCTTTGCCGTTCCGGTCGCGGTCGAAGGCGTGGACAGCGCCATCCTCGATCCGCGCTCGACCTGGGCCGATCCGCGTGCCTACGACCTGCAGGCCGAGAAGCTCGCCGGCATGTTCACGGAGAACTTCGAAAAATTCGCCAACCATGTCGATCTCGACGTGATGGACGCGGCGCCTCGATTTCTCCAGGCCGCTGAATAACAGCAGCCCGCAAGGGTGAGTCCACGGCGTCTGCTTCGCGGCAGGCGCCGTTTTTCTTTTGCCACGGCTTTTTTCGAGCCGGCGCAACGCTTAACGTCTCGTGCCATGATGAGGCATTCGAACCCGAGCGAAAACAATGAGCGTCGATGACCTGCCGATCCGTCACGGGATGATCCTGCCCGGCTGGTCGATGACGGAGGATTTCGTGCTCGCCTCCGGGCCCGGCGGGCAGAACGTCAACAAGACGTCGAGCGCCGTGCAGCTGCGCTTCTTTCCCGGCTCCGCCGGTGTGTTCAACGATCAGCAATTGAAGCGACTCGTCCAGATCGCCGGCAAACGCGCCGCAAAGGACGGGTCGATCCTCATCCATGCGAGCCGGCACCGGGCGCAGGAGCGCAACCGGGAGGACGCGCGGGAACGCCTGAAGGGCCTCGTCCTCAAGGCGCTCGAGCCGCCGCCCCCTCCGCGCAAGAAGACGAGGCCGACGCGCGGCTCGGTCGAACGTCGGCTGAAGGCCAAGGCCGGCCGGGCGCAGATCAAGAAAATGCGCGGCAGCGTCGATACCGAGGACTAGCCCGCCGCAATTGCGCGCATTAAGGTCGATCCGGTCGCGAGGCGCGGCGTTGTAAAGTTTATCGGGAAGGATGTTGCGATGGGATTTTTCGATTTCGTGAAATCGGCAGGCAAAAAACTCGGCTTCGGCGACGATGAAGAGGAAAATGCGAAAGAACTGAAGAAAGAACTCGATTCGCACGCCCTCGGCACGGAAGGCGTGGAAATCGAGGTGAAGGGCGATACCGCGATCATCAAGGGAGCCGTCGAAGACCAGTCGATTTTCGAGAAGGCGGTCGTCGCGGTCGGCAACACCCTCGGGATTTCCAAGGTCGAGGCCAGCGAGCTCAAGGTCGCCGACGCGCCGGCCGGAGACCCCAAATTCCACACGGTGGAAAAGGGCGACACGCTCTGGGCGATTGCCGAGAAGGCCTATGGAAACGGATCGAAGTACAATCTCATCTTCGAGGCGAACACGCCGATGCTGACCCATCCCGACAAGATCTATCCCGGGCAGGTCCTGCGCATCCCGGACGCCGACTGATACTCGAAAAATCCGGCGGCGGCGCATGGCGTTTCGCCGCCGGAAACCCATATCCTGACCATGCTGGTACTTCCAAAGGGCGTCCGCCACATACCCGGCTGTCTGTCGCTGGATGAGCAGCGCGGACTGGTCGAGGACATTCGGGCGGTCGTCACGAAGGCGCCGCTGTTTACGCCGCGCATGCCGCGCACCGGCAAGGAAATGAGCGTTCGCATGACCAATTGCGGGTCGCTCGGCTGGGTCACCGACAAGGAGCGCGGCTATCGCTATCAGGCGACGCACCCGGTTTCCGGCGCACCCTGGCCGGATTTTCCGGCGTCCCTGATGAAACTCTGGGAAGACTATAGCGGCTATCCGCATCCGCCGGAGGCATGCCTCGTCAATTTCTACGAGGATACGGCGAAGATGGGTCTGCATCAGGACCGCGACGAGGAGGATTTCGACGCGCCGGTTCTCTCGGTCTCGCTCGGCGATACCTGCCTGTTCCGGATCGGCGAGACCACGCGATCCGGTCGGACCGTCTCTCTCAAGCTGGACAGCGGCGACGTCATCCTGCTCGGCGGACCGGGACGGCTCTGCTATCACGGCGTCGACCGGATCTATCCGGCGACCTCGGCGCTCCTGAAGAACGGCGGACGCATCAACCTGACGCTGCGCCGGGTGACGAAGCCCGCGTAATCGCGATCAGAGCTTCCTGAGCAGGACTTCCTCAACGAGGTGGTCGGACCCCTTCTTGAGGATCAGATCGGCGCGCGGGCGCGTCGGCTGGATGTTTTCCCTGAGGTTTTTCAGGTTGATATTGGTCCACAATCCCTCCGCGATACCGAGCGCGGAATCCTTCGACAGTTCCGAGTAGCGGTGAAAGAAACTCTTCGGATCGCGGAACGCCGTCTCGCGCAACCGCATGAAGCGGGTCACGTACCAGTCGTGGATCTGCTCCTCGTCGGCGTCGATATAGATCGAGAAATCGAAATAGTCCGACACGAAGGGCACCATCTTGCCGTCCTCCGGCAGGTCGCGAACCTGCAGAACGTTGATCCCTTCGAAGATCAGGATATCCGGCCGGTCGATGGTTATGTATTCGTCCGGCAGCACGTCATAGACGAGATGCGAATAAAGCGGCGCGCGCACAGAATGCTCGCCCGCCTTGATGGCCGACAGGAACCGCAGGACGGCGGGGACGTCGTAGCTCTCCGGAAAACCCTTTCGTTCCATCAGGCCCTGTTCGCGCAAAACGGCATTGGGCAGGAGAAACCCGTCCGTCGTCACGAGGTCGACCTTCGGGTTGGACGACCATCGCGCCAGCAGTTCCTTCAGGATACGCGCCGTGGTCGACTTGCCGACGGCGACCGATCCGGCGATGCCGATGATGAAGGGCGTCTTGATCGCCTCGTCGACATTGAGAAAGGTCTTGCGCTGCTCGAACAGGCTCTGCGACGCCTCGACATGGGAATAGAGCAGGCGCGACATCGACAGGTAAATGCGCCGGACCTCCTCGAGGTCGACCGGGTCGTTCAGCGAGCGCAGCCGCATGACCTCGTCCGATGTCAGGGTCAGGGGCGTATCGGCCCTGAATTCGGACCATCTGGCCGCCGAAAAGCGCCGATAGGGCGACAACTCGCTGCCCGACAACTGGTCGAGTGGATCGGTATGCACCGTGTGCCCGCTGCGCTTGACGGATTGGTCCATGAAGTTGCCTGTGATTACTCCCCGGGACGGGACGCCTTTTCCTCGATCCCGGTCCGGCCCGTGCGGCTTTCAAGTTCTGCCAGAACCTCGTCCAGCGCAACGCCGCGAATGTGGAGGACGACAAGGAGATGGTATAGCAGGTCGGCCGTTTCTCCCACAAGCTGTCCGCGATCCTGACCGATCGCCGCGATCACGGTCTCGACCGCTTCCTCGCCCAGCTTCTTGGACGCTTTCTCGATACCCTTGCCGACGAGTTTCGCCGTCCAGGAGCTTTCGTCTCCGGAGGCTGCGCGCGCGGCGACGATTGTCTCGAGGTCGGCAAGCGTGAAATCGGTCATTGTTTCTTTCCGTTCAGGCGTCGCGGCGCACGGCGATGCCGGCTTCGGCCATATGATCCTTGGCCTCACCGATCGTATAGGTTCCGAAATGGAAGATCGAGGCGGCAAGCACGGCAGTGGCGTGACCGTCGCGGATTCCCTCGACCAGGTGATCGAGCGTACCGACGCCGCCAGACGCGATCACAGGTACGCGCACCGCATCGGCAACGGCCCGCGTCAGCGGAATGTTGTAGCCGATCTTGGTGCCGTCGCGGTCCATCGAGGTCAGCAGGATCTCACCTGCGCCGAGCTCTGTCACCTTGCGCGCGAACTCCACCGCATCGATACCGGTCGGGACGCGGCCGCCATGGGTGAAGATTTCCCAGCGCGGCTCGGCGTCCCCCTCATCGACCGCCTTGGCGTCGATGGCGACGACGATGCACTGGTTGCCGAACTTGTCGGCGGCTTCGGCGACCAGTTCCGGCCGTTTCACGGCAGCCGTGTTGATGGAGACCTTGTCAGCGCCGGCAAGCAGCAGCTTGCGTACATCCTCGACCGCGCGCACCCCGCCACCAACAGTCAGCGGCATGAAGCACTGTTCGGCGGTGCGGGCGACGACGTCATAGATCGTCTCGCGATCATCGGAAGAGGCCGTAATGTCGAGGAAGCAGAGTTCATCGGCACCGGCGGCGTCATAAGCCTTTGCCGCCTCGACCGGATCACCGGCATCGACCAGATCGACGAAATTCACGCCCTTGACCACTCGGCCACCGGCGACGTCGAGGCAGGGGATGACGCGGGCTTTCAGGGTCATTTTCCCCTCCCTTCGCCGCGCAGAACCGCCAAAGCTTGTTCCGGGTCGATCCGACCGTCATAGAGCGCGCGGCCGGATATCGCGCCTTCCAGCTTGACCGCATCCGGCATCGTCATGCGGACGACATCCGCAATCGACGCCAATCCGCCAGACGCAATGACGGGGATCGAGACGGCATCGGCCAGATCGATGGTCGATTCCCAGTTGATGCCCGTCAGGATGCCGTCACGGTCGATATCGGTGTAGATGATCGCGGCGACGCCGGCGCCCTCGAATTTCTTCGCCAGCTCGATGACGCCGAGTTCGGAGGCTTCGGCCCAGCCTTCGACGGCAACCTTGCCGCCCTTGGCGTCGATGCCGACCGCGATCTTGCCGGGAAACTGCCTGCAAGCCTCTATGACGAGATCCGGATCGCGCACGGCGATTGTGCCGAGAATGACGCGGGCCAAGCCCTTTTCCAGCCAGTTCTCGATGTGCTCGAGCGTGCGAATGCCACCGCCGAGCTGCACAGGATTGGTCGTTGCAGCCAAGATTGCCTCGACCGCCGCGCCATTGACCGACTGGCCCTCGAAAGCGCCGTTCAGATCGACGACGTGCAGCCACTCGAAGCCCTGGTCCTCGAAGGCTTTCGCCTGCGCGGCGGGGTCCGGGTTGTAGACGGTCGCCTGGCCCATGTCGCCCTTGACGAGGCGCACGCACTGGCCGTCCTTCAGGTCGATGGCGGGAAAGAGGATCTTGGTCATCGGCGTTTCGGCAAGAATTTTTCCATCAATGCGACAAGTTCAGCGGGAATGGTTTCGCCGGGTTTGTGCTTGAACTCTTTAACATCAAACCCACCATCCCTCAGATCGTAAAACTCATAGGAATCCGCAAATATTTCGATTTGAAATCCCGGGTCCCAATCGACTTGGAGCGTGGGCCAATATCCGCGCCCAATCTCAACAGGCTCTGCCAACGGCAAATCCGCAACCTCAAACAGCTCCTTCGCGTTTTCAATTGCGGCGGGATCTATTTCGCCAGTTTCTTCGCGGATGGCCTTTGAAATACTGTCCAATATGCCGACCATTCACGGTGTCCATTTCAGGAAGTTGCCGATCAGGGCGAGACCCAGCGTCTGGCTCTTTTCGGGGTGGAACTGGGTGCCGAACATGTTGTCGCGCGCGACGGCGGCAGTGACAGGCCCGCCATAGTCGGTGCGGGCGACCACCTCCGCCTCGTTCTCGGCGGCGAGGTGATAGGAATGGACGAAATAGGCATGCAGGCCATCTTCTCCGGTCCTGATGCCGTCGAACAGCGGATGCGGGCGCACCAGCTCCAGCGTGTTCCAGCCGATCTGCGGAATCTTCAGGTCCGGATCGGACGGCGTCATCTCGACAACATCGCCGGCTATCCATCCCAACCCCTGCGTGACTGTCTTTTCCAGCCCACGCGACGACATGAGCTGCATGCCGACGCAGATGCCGAAGAAAGGGCGGGCTTTTTCGAGGACCGCCTCGTTCAGCGCATCCACCATGCCGGGCACCGCATCCAGGCCGGCGCGGCAATCGGCATAGGCGCCGACGCCCGGCAGGACGATCCGGTCCGCGGAGGCGACACGGGCAGCGTCCGAGGTCAGCTCGATCTCGGCGGAAACGCCCGCCTCGCGCGCCGAGCGTTCGAAGGATTTCACCGCCGAGCGAAGATTGCCCGAGCCATAATCGATTATCGCAACACGCATGGCGCTCATCGTCCCGTATCGTCGTAGCCGAACAGCATGTCGGACTGTGGCGGCAATGGCGGCGGAAGCACGCCGGATCTCATGACCGCCGGCCGGGGGCGGTCGACCGATTTCGGTGCGCCGCGACCGGCAAACCAGCGAATTTCCGCGTCGTCGAGATTCGACGCGATCACTGCGCCGACCTCGCTATAGCCGAGCCGCCGGAAACGCGCGAGCCGCCATGCCGGCCCTTCCAGCGCGACATAGACGCTGACGACCAGACCGGCAAAAAACATGGCCGCGCCGGGCGCGATATATTCGCCCGCCATGCCGATCCCGGCGGAGACGAGCAGCAACATCAGGGCAGCGAACCAGAGGCGGTGCCAGACCAGCCAGACAAGCGGAACGATCAGCGCGGGAAAAGAGAATTCATCACGCACGAAAGTCGTGTCCGGGCGCGACGGTGCCCCGGAGCGACGCTGCATGACAACATAGCTCGCCATGATATCGGCCTATCCGTTCAACGTGCCCTTGGTGGACGGGATCGCATCCGCCTGGCGCGGATCGATCTCGACGGCCGCGCGCAGCACCCGCGCCACGGCCTTGAAGCAGGTCTCGGCGATGTGGTGGCTGTTGGCGCCGTAGAAATTCTCGACATGCAATGTGATCCCCGCATTCTGGGCGAATGCCTGGAAGAATTCGCGCACCAGTTCGGTGTCGAACGTGCCGATCTTCTGGGTCGGAAAGTCGACCCTGAACACCAGGAAGGGCCGACCCGACACGTCGATGGCGGCGCGCGTCAGTGCTTCGTCCATGGCAAGATCGAGGCTTGCATAGCGCGTCACGCCGCGCCGGTCGCCAAGCGCCTTCGCCAGAGCCTGTCCGAGCGCGATGCCGGTATCCTCAACGGTGTGGTGGTCGTCGATGTGCAGATCGCCCTCGGCATTGACCGTCATGTCGATCAGCGAATGGCGCGCGAGCTGGTCCAGCATGTGGTCGAAAAAACCGATGCCGGTCTTCATCTCATGCTTGCCAGTTCCGTCCAGATCGACTGCAACGGAAATGGCGGTCTCGTTTGTCTTGCGGCTGATTTCAGCCGTGCGCGCGGTCATGGCGAATGCCCCTTTTTCTCGGCGACTGCGCCTCATAACAAGGGTTCGGAGCAAATGCCAGCGTATCGCCAGCGCGTTTGCATTTGCCGACGGCCCGCTTACATAGCGGGGACGAAACAGGGCCGTCGCGCCCATGCCAGTTTATTATCGCGTTTCCGAACGGCGAGCCGGATTTCGCTTCGCCCGGAAACGCCCTGCAAAGGACGAACCATGAGCAAGGACGAGAATCCCTACGGCACGATGCATGCCACGACCATCGTCACCGTGCGCAAGGGCGACAAGGTGATCATCGCCGGCGACGGGCAGGTCAGCCTTGGTCAGACGGTGATGAAGGGCAATGCCCGCAAGGTCCGCCGCATCGGCAAGGACGGCGAAGTGATCACCGGTTTCGCAGGCGCGACCGCCGACGCTTTCACCCTGCTCGACCGGCTGGAGAAAAAGCTGGAGCAGTATCCCGGCCAGCTGATGCGCGCCGCGGTCGAGCTCGCCAAGGACTGGCGAACCGATAAATATCTGCGCAATCTCGAGGCAATGATGCTGGTCGCCGACAAGTCGGTATCGCTTTGTGTCACCGGAAACGGCGACGTGCTGGAACCCGAGGAAGGCGTGATGGCGATTGGCTCCGGTGGCAATTACGCGCTTGCCGCGGCCCGCGCGCTGATCGACACGGACATGGATGCCGAAGCCATCGCCCGACGCGCCATGCAGATTGCCGGAGAGATCTGCGTTTACACGAACGGCAACGTGATCGTTGAAAGCCTGGATGCCGACTGACACGCCATTGATCGCATTCGCGGCGATGACGCCCGCCGACTATCCGATGCTGCAGCGTTGGCTGGAAAACCCGCCCATGAACGAATGGTGGGGCGATCCGGACAAGGAAATGGCCGGAATACGCGACAAGGTGGAAGGGCGCGACAAGACGCGGCCCTTCATCTTTTTCCATGAGGGCGAACCGGCAGGCTATATCCAGTATTGGTCCGTCGGCAACGAGGTCGACAGCGGTCATGGCGCCGAAGCGCCGTGGCTGCTCGAGTTGCCGAGAACGGCGGTCGGCGTGGATTTGTCACTCGGCCGGCCGGAGCTTCTCGGCAGGGGCATCGGCACCGCAGTGTTGCGCGCCTTCCTCGCCCGGCTTTTCGCCGAAGGGCACGAAACCGTCGTGATCGATCCTGATGAAGCCAATTCGCGCGCGATCCGCGCCTATGAGAAAGTCGGGTTTCGCGAGTATGGCCGCTTTCCACACGGATCAGGTGTAACAGTGCTGATGACAATCACCACGGAACGCTTCGCGGAGATAGAGGGATGATTTCCCAGAACACGCTGTCACACGCCGTGGAGCACGGCATCATTACCGCGGACCAGCGCGACAGGCTCGTTGCGCTGGCGACCGAACCGATCGATCGGGGCAGTGACGATACGATAACCAATGACGAGCCGATGCGGCTTGTCGGAGGCGGAAACGATCTCTTCGTGACGATCGGCATCCTGCTGCTGTTCGCCGGCGGGTTGTTCGCGCTGCAATCGGTCTCGCAGTTTTCCACCCCGGTGATCGCGGCCATTCTCGGCGTTTTCGCGTGGCTGGTCGCCGAATTCGTCACCCGCCAGCGGAGGATGCGTCTGTCGAGCACGGTTCTGGGGCTCGGCTTTATCGCCGCGATACTTTTTCTACTCGGCAACTATCTGGAGACCCGTTTTGGTCTGGCAGGTGTCGAAAACCCGTTGCAACTGGCCGGCCTGCGTCCGCAGGCCGAGTTGGTCGCGGCCATCCTGTTCGGCGGCACCGCGATTGCTGCGATCATCTATTTCGCCCGTTTCCGGGTGCCGATCATGGCTGCGGTCCTGGCGTTGTCCTTCACCGGCGCGGCCTTTTTCCTGACGACGCTTTATTTCTACGACGGCGTGGTCGATGGCCAAATGCTGCTTCCGACCATGGAGCAGATCCCCGACGTTCTGGCGAGAGCGCTCTATGTCCCGCTCATCTGCGGGTTCCTCGTGTTCGGGGTCGGGCTGGCGCTCGATCTGCACGACCGCGAACGCTTCACGATATGGTCTGACTGCGCCTTCTGGCTGCATGTCATCTCGGCGCCGCTTCTCGTCCATCCCCTCTTCATCCTGGCGACGGGCCAGGATGTCGTCTTCGGCGAGATCGAGCCGGGGGCATCGGCATCGATCATGCTCGGCGTGCTGATCGCGGCATTCGTCTATGTGGCGCTCGCCATCGACCGGCGGTCGCTGCTGATCCCAACGCTTGCCTATTTCGGATCGCTCGGAATTTACTATCTCGTGAACAGCGCTGCGAACACGACGGGAATCCCGCCATTCGCCCTGATTTTGCTGGTGATCGGCGCGCTGATCATCCTCTTCGGCGCGGGCTGGCAGCGCATCCGGCGCTTGATTGTCGGGTCGACGCTACCCACATCGCTGCTTTCGAAACTGCCTCCCATCAAATCGTGAGTGCCCATGTCTGAATTCTCTCCGCGGGAAACCGTTTCCGAACTCGACCGCTTCATCATCGGCCAGCAGGACGCCAAGCGCGCGGTCGCGATCGCGCTGCGCAACCGCTGGCGGCGGCAGCGTCTCGAAGGCACGCTGCGCGACGAGGTCATGCCGAAGAACATCCTGATGATCGGGCCGACCGGTGTGGGCAAGACCGAGATCTCGCGCCGCCTCGCGAAGCTGGCGGGCGCACCCTTCGTCAAGGTCGAGGCGACCAAGTTCACGGAAGTCGGCTATGTTGGCCGCGACGTCGAGCAGATCATCCGCGATCTCGTCGAGGCCGGCATCACGCTGGTGCGCGAGAGAAAGCGCGAGGAGGTCAAGGCCAAGGCGCATGTCAATGCCGAACAGCGCGTGCTCGACGCGCTCGTCGGACCGACCGCGAGCCCGGCGACCAAGGAAAGCTTCCGCAAGAAACTGCGCGACGGGCTGCTCGACGACAAGGAAATCGAGGTCGAGGTCGCCGACACGGCTTCGGGCGGAATGCCGGGCTTCGAAATCCCGGGCATGCCCGGCGGCAATATCAGCATGATCAATCTCAACGACATGCTGGGCAAGGCGTTCGGCGGCGCGAAGACGAAAACGATCAAAACGACCGTGCGCGAGTCGCACGACATGCTGGTAGCCGACGAATCCGACAAACTGCTCGACCAGGAGCAGATTACCCAGGAAGCGCTGCGCTCGGCGGAGAATGACGGCATCGTCTTTCTCGATGAGATCGACAAGATCGCCGCGTCGGAAGGCCGGTATGGCGCAGGCGTTAGCCGCGAAGGCGTCCAGCGCGACTTGCTGCCGCTTGTCGAGGGCACGACCGTCGCCACGAAATACGGTCCGGTGAAAACCGACCACATCCTGTTCATCGCGTCGGGCGCCTTCCACGTCTCGAAGCCCTCGGACCTGCTTCCGGAACTGCAGGGCCGTCTTCCGATCCGCGTCGAATTGAGGGCGCTGGAGCGCGACGACTTCCGCCGTATCCTGACAGAAACCGAGGCCAGCCTCATCAAGCAGTATGTCGCTCTGATGAAGACCGAGGACGTCACCATCACCTTCACGGACGATGCGATCGATGCGCTGGCGGACATTGCCGTCGACCTGAATTCGACGATCGAGAATATCGGCGCGCGCCGGCTCCAGACGGTCATGGAGCGCGTGCTCGACGAGATTTCCTACGAGGCGCCGGACAAGTCGGGCGAGGAATTCACCATCGACGGCGACTATGTCCGCAAGCAGATCGGTGACCTGGCGCGCAATGCGGATCTGTCGCGCTACATACTGTGACCGAACGGCCATAGGCGGATTTTCGTTGCGGCAGGCTCTCGACTCCTGCCGGCGCATTTCATACTAGCAAATGAGGGGCGCGCTGGCGGAAAACCAAATGATGTCGTCATTCCGATCATTAACGGCAGGTATGTTCGTGGCCCTGACGCTGGCCGCGACACCGGCCGGTGCCGTAACGAAGGTCGAGCCCGGCAATCGCAATTCGGAACAGCCGTCGATCCCCGGAGCGTCGAAAAACCGGACCAAGGCGCTCAAGACCACCTTCGACAGGAAATACGAGAAGGTCCTCGGCCTGCTGCGTCGCGACCGCCGGCTGATAGCGCGGATCAAGGACTCCGCCGAAGACTTCGGCATCGATCCAATTCACATGATCGGAGCCATCGTCGGCGAGCACACCTACAATGTGGACGCCTATGACCGCGCCCAGACCTACTACATCAAGGCGATTTCCTACCTGAAGGGTTCGATCGACTTCCAGTATGACGGCGAGGATATCGACGATTTCATCGCCAGGCCGCAATTCGACAAATGCAATGAGCTGTCCGGCAGCAAAGCGATCTGGACCTGCCGCGAGGATGTCTGGAACGCCAAGTTCCGGGGCAAGAAGGTCGACGGCAAGGCGTTTCCGAACGACCGGTTCAGCGCCGTCTTCTTCCAGCCGTTCTATGCCGGACAGACATTCGGTCTCGGCCAGCTCAACCCCCTGACCGCCCTGATGATGACCGACCGCGTCAATGCGGTGACAGGCGCGCGCAAGCTTTCACACACCGACGGCAAGGACGTCTACAAGGCGATCATGGACCCGAAAGAGACCGTGCCCTACATCGCCGCCACGCTGGCGAGCGCGATCGACGATTATCGCGAGATCGCGGATTTCGACATCTCCGCCAATCCGGGCCTCACCGCGACGCTTTACAATACCGGCGACGCCGCCGGCCGGGCACGCGAGCTTGCGCGGCGCAACAAGCGCTCGGGCAAGACGGTCTATCCGGAAGAAAACTACTATGGCTGGATGATCAACGACCGCGAAGACGAATTGCGGGCGCTGCTGGACAACTGATACCGGCGTTCAGGACATCCGGTCCGGGCGATTGAGCAACACCTTGATGCGATGCATCAGGTGGTCGAGGTCTTCCGGACGCAAATCTCCGATCGACTGTTTCAGAAGATTGGCGAGTTCGGTCGCCATCGGATTGAGTCCTGACGTATCGATCGTGACCTTCGGGTGCGACTGCAGCGCAAGCCGCTGCAATTCGTCCGCTTCGTCCCAGATGATATTGAGACAGGCGATGATCCGCTGGAGCAACACCCACGAGGGGACGCCGCGATGGCCGTGCTCGAGCGCCGACAGATAGGCCGCCGATACGCCGACCTTCTCGGCCATCTCCTTCTGACTGATGCCTTTTTCGGCACGAAGCTGGCGCAGGCGTTCCCCGAACGGCGTCATCGGCGCATACTCCCGTCCGGCCGCGACAGCCGCCGAAGCCGGACATAGATCGCCCCTTCGCCACCATGATGCCGACTGGCGGAGGAGTATCCACTCACCAGTTCCGAAAAACGCGGGCCATTGAGCCAGACAGGCACCATTCGTTTCAAAACTCCCTCACTGCCCGGAGACCGACCCTTGCCGGTAACGACGAGAACGTGGCGGTCGCCCCGCGACCTGGCGCTGGCGAGAAAGGCATAGAGCCGGTCATGTGCCTGGTCTTGTGTCATGGCATGAAGGTCGACACGGGAATCGATGGAAATACGGCCCTTGGCGATTTTGCGGGTGGTTGGTCGATCGATCAGCGGTTCGGGTTTTCGCGATCTCGGCGCCGGCGGCCGGTGATCATGCTGGATCGGCGATCGAATATCGGCGGCGCGTCTCTTTTCAGGCTTCGGCGATTGGTCCCCGCCGGACAGCGCCTCGCGGAATTCCCGTGCCATTTCGTCCTGATTGAATTCGGGACGAACAACAGCCCGGTCCCGCAGCGGCGTCACCGTCCGCTCCACGCGGTGCCAGAGTATGGTCTCCTCGTCGCTCAGTTTGCGTCGCGTCTTGCCGTCCTTCATGGCGCGACCACCCTGCCGGGCTCGATCGCAGCGGATTTCGGAACCAGCAGGAAAAAGTCGGCAGGCGACCGAACCGCGCTCGCGCGATGACCCGCTTCCTCCCCGGAGCCCATGAAGAGATCGCCACGCGCCGGACCGACGATTGCGCTGCCGGTGTCCTGCGCGATCATCAACTTGGCCCAGGCTTCGCCATTGACCGCATCCGCCGAAACGAAAACCGGCGTAGAGAATGTGTGAATCAGGCGGTCTACGGCAAGCGACCGGCCGGCCGTCAGCGGGACCTTGGCGGCGGCAACCGGACCGGCATCGGCGTCTGCGACCCGGGCCTCGCGGAAAAAGATAAAGGAGCGGTTCTCCTGCATCAGCGCGCGCGCCCGATCCGGATGCGCGGCGAGCCAGGAACGGATCGCCGCCATTGAAACCGCATCCGGCGCGATCTCGCCGCGCTCGACGAGTCGTTTGCCGATTGAGGTAAAGGCGTGGCCGGTCTTGCCGTCATAGGTGATGCGCATGACGGAACCGTCGGCGAATTTCAACCGTGCCGCACCCTGTATGTGCGCAAAGAAAGCGTCGGCGGGATCCTCGACCCAGGCAATTTCCAGGCCCTGATGGTCCAGAAAGCCTTCCTCGATCCGCTTTCGGTCCGGATAGGCTTCGAGTGTCCCGTCAGGCATGAGACGGGCAAAACGAATATCGGGATCCCAGTCGGAGGGCCGGTTTTCCGGCGTTACCGCAACAAGATCGGACGGCCGCCGGTAAAACGGCGTTGCAAACCGCTCCGTCCGGTCGCTGGAGGCATCGATTTCAGGTTCGTAGAACGCGGTTACGAAGCCGCGCCCGCCATCATCGTCGGCAAGTGCGTAGCAGTCGAAATTGTCCTCGAAGAAACCGCGAGGATTTTCCCTGGCGGATTTTTCGCCGGCGGCTTCGCAAAGCGCGTGAAGGCTTTCCGGTGCCACGCCGATCGATCCTCGCCGGTACGTCTCGTCCGCGGGTCGGCCGGCATGGCGGGCAAACGCCGCAAATGCCTGCGAAACATCGTCCTCGCCCCATCCCGGCACGCCGGAAAAGGAAATGGGGCGAAGTGTCCACACGACGCGGTGATGTCAGTCTTCGGATTCGGTGGCGACCAGCCGCCAGTTCGGATCGCGGTCGCGGGTATCTCGCGCGAAGGTCCACACGTCCTTGACCTCCACGACCGCGTCCGGATCGCCGTCGATCACGTTGCCGTCCTTGTCACGGGTCGCCGAGATGAGCTGGCTAACCACGCGAATGGTGACCAGCGCGTCGTCGTCGCGCATCTCCGCCGCGATGATGTCCGCATTGTCGATGCCGATAAAGCTCGACTGTACGGTTTCCCCCTTGGCCTCGCGCTCATCGAGGGCGGCGGCGAATCCATCATAGACTTCGTTCGACAGGAGATTTTTCAGTGTCTTGCGATCGGCGTCGGCGAACGACATGACGATCATCTCGTAGGCCATCTTGGCCCCGGACAGGAAGCTGGCCGGCTCGAAATCAGCCGAACGGTCCTTGATGGCGCGCATGCCTGTATTGAGATCCGTTCCCGGCTTGGCGACACGATCGATGTCGCGATACGGATCGGCGCGCATTTCGCCGCGTCCGGGAAGAGTGATGACATTGTCCGACTCCCCGTCTGCTTCCGCATCCTGCTCGGTCGGCGCTTCGCGCTTGCTCGAATAGGGATCGAAAGGCCGGCGCTCGTGTCCGGTGCGTTTGCCGAGCACATTGCGCAGCTGCAGGAACACGAAAACCGCCGCTACGACGAATATCAATGTGACGAGGTTGGAGCCTTCCATCAAATGTCCCGCATTAAGAGAAATCCACTGCTCCCCATATAACCATGAATGGCGAGCATTCAAATCGCGTCGCGAATAACTACATTGAGACTACAAAGCTTAACGAAGAAGGCGGTTTGATGCCCTTTTCCCTGATTCCGTTCGCACTGCTGATCATCCCGCTGCTCGAAATCGGCGTGTTCATTGCCGTCGGCTCGCAAATCGGCGTGTTCCCGACACTCGGCATGGTCGTACTGACCGCGATCATCGGCTCCATCCTGTTGCGGGTTCAGGGCTTCGGCCTGATGACGCGGATGCGCACCGAACTCGACCAGGGACGGATGCCCGGCCGCGATCTCGTCCATGGCGTCACGATCCTCGTCGCGGGCATTCTGCTACTCACGCCGGGATTCGTTACCGACACGCTCGGTTTTCTCCTGTTCGTTCCGCCGGTGCGCGACGCCGTGTGGCGTTTCGCGCGCTCTCGCGTTCATGTCGTATCGGCTGGCGGAACCCGTTACGAGACGCGCCCCGGCTATGACGCCAATACGATCGACCTTTCGGAAGACGAGTATTCCGGCGAAGGCAGTGACGACAGTCCATGGTCGAAGGACCGATAGGCGCGGACACCCTGTCCTTGCCAGCCTGCAAGGGCCGTGCTAGCCAGCCGCGACTCCAATCCGCGCGAGTAAAACCGCGCTCTCATTATTCAGACAAGAGGCTTTCCACATGGCAGAAGACGGCAAGAACGGCGGTGAAAACCAGCCCGCGGGTGCAGCAACCAGCAATGGAAACGGCGCGGCTCCTCAGCTCTCCGTGCTGACCCAGTATGTCAAGGACCTGTCTTTCGAAAGCCCCGGCGCGCCGCTGTCACTGCGTCCACGCGAGAAGTCGCCGGCGATCAATATCAATGTCAACGTGCAGGCCAATCCGCTCGCCGACACCGATTACGATGTCAGCCTGACCCTGACCGCCAAGGCCGAGGACGGGGATAACGTCCTGTTCAACGTCGAACTGGTTTATGGCGGCGTTTTCCGCGTGGCCAATTTCCCGCAGGAGCACGTCCTTCCGGTGCTGTTCGTCGAATGCCCGCGGCTTCTCTTCCCCTTCGCGCGCCAGATCATCGCCGAGTGCACCCGCAATGGCGGCTTCCCGCCGCTGATGATCGATCCGGTCGATTTCGCTCAGATGTTCCAGCGCCGCATGGCCGAAGAACAGAGCAAGCAGAAAGCCCAGGCCTGATCGGCTTCGGCTCAATCGGATTTGTCAGAAGGGCGGCTTTGCCGCCCTTTTCATTTTCCGACGTTCCAGATCGCGCTTTCGCCGAGCCGGGCCACCATCTCGGCATGGGCAGCGACTTCCTGTTCACTCAGGCGTGACGGAAGCGGTTCCGGCCTCGGGCGCAGTTTCACCCCGCCTGCGGAACCGCCATCGGTTTCCTGCGCCGTTTGATCGGCCGATTCCTCGACTTCCAGGCCAAGCTTGGCCTGCTTGCCGCCGACCAGTTCGATATAGACTTCCGCCAGCAATTCGCTGTCGAGCAGGGCGCCATGCTTCTCGCGCATCGAGTTGTCGATGCGATATCGCTTGCAGAGCGCATCGAGCGAATTGGGGCCCATCGGATGTTTGCGACGGGCGAGGTGCAAGCTGTCGACGACGCGGTCCGGGTCGACCGGGCCAAAACCGAGCCTGGCATACTCCGCGTTGAAAAAGCCCACATCGAAGCTCGCATTGTGCGCGATCAGGGTCGCGCCCTCGGTGAAGTCGAGCCAACCTTGAAGGACTTCGGCGAATTTCGGCTTGTCGGCGAGCTGTTCGTTGGAAATCCCGTGAACGGCCAGCGCCTCCGGATGGACCTCCCGCCCGTCCGGGTTCACGAAGACATGGAACGTCCGTCCGGTCAGAAACCGGTTTTCCAGTTCCACCGCGCCGATCTCGATGATCCGGTCGTTTTTTGCGTCGAGGCCGGTGGTCTCGGTATCGAATATGATTTCCCGCATGTCGTCATCCCTGCTCGATGCCATATCATGGGCGTCGTCACGGAAGCCCTCAATGGGGCGAAGCCGTCATCCAACGCTTAGTCGGCTTCGGTGCGCCGTTTTTCGTGGCCGTCGGCGGACAGTACGGAGACAAGGTCGCGCACTTTGGCGCGGGCACAGTCCATGCCAAGCGACGTGTCGATGATGAAGTCGGCGCGGCGTCTCTTTTCCGCATCGGGTGTCTGGCGCGCGAGCAGGGCCTCGAACCGTTCTTCCGTCATGCCAGGCCGGCTCATCACGCGTTCGCGCTGCACCTGAGCCGGCGCGGTAACCGTGACGATCCGGTCGACACGGCTGTCGCCACCGGTTTCGAACAACAGCGGAATGTCCAGGATAACGAAGGGCCGGTTTTCGGCGCGCGCCTTGTCGAGGAATTCGATTTCCGCTTCGCGGACCAATGGATGGACGATGGCTTCGAGCCTTGCCATCGCATCCGGATTGCCGACGACGTGCTTGCCGAGCTCCGACCGATCGACGACGCCGTCCTTCACCGTTCCGGGAAACGCTTTCTCGATCAGAGGCGCGGCCTTGCCTGAATAGAGCGCATGAACGGTTGCATCCGCGTCATGGACGGGCACGCCTTCGTCGGCGAACATTTTTGCCGTGGTCGATTTTCCCATGCCAATCGAACCGGTCAATCCGACGACGATCATCCCTGAGCAGCCTTGTCGAGATCCGCTATCACGAGATCGCGCAGCGCGTCATCCACATCCGGCCAGGTTCCGAACCAGTGTTCGAAACCGGGCGCCGCCTGGTGAAGCAGCATGCCGAGTCCATCTGCGGTGCGCAGACCCGTGCGCGCCGCCATTTCGAGGAAGGGCGTTTGCAGCGGCACATAGACGATGTCGGTCGCCATGGCGAAAGTCCGCGCCCGCGTAATGTCGAGCGGCAGCGGCGGCTGGCCCTCCATCCCCAGCGAAGTCGTGTTGACGATGAGATCGGCCTCAGCGAGCCGGTTGTCCGCTTCGTCCCAGCCATGCGCCGAAACAGCTTCTCCAAACCGGGCGGCGAGTTGTTCTGCGCGCGGGACAGTCCGGTTGACGACGTCGATCCGCTTATAACCCGCTTCGATCAACGCATGCAGGACCGCGCGGCTCGCGCCGCCGGCGCCCAGCACCAAAGCCGACGAGCCGTCACGCCAACCGGCGAGGCTCTGATCGAGATTGGCCGCGAAGCCATAGGCGTCGGTATTGCCGCCGACCAGCTCCTCACCGTCCATCCACAGCGTGTTGACCGCGCCGATGGCCTCGGCAGCGGCATCGCGCCGATCGACAAATTCGAAAGCGCGCTCCTTGTGAGGGATCGTGACATTTCCACCGGTCCATCGCCCTGCGCGGATGTCGATGAGAAGCGCAGCGAAATCCTCCGGCGCGACATCCACGGCGCTATAGACGCCGTCGATCCCGTAGCGCATCAGCCAGCTTCCGTGAATCAGCGGCGAGCGCGAGTGACCGACCGGATGCCCGGCCACGAAGGCACGAGGCGCGTTAGCCATCGATTTCCCCCAACTCGCGCAGTTTTGCGAGAAGCGGAAGAAGCGGCAGACCGATGATCGTGAAGTAGTCGCCCTCGATCCGCTCGAACAGCTGGATGCCCTCGCCCTCATACTGGTAGCAGCCGACGCTGGACAGGGCGCTGTCGCCGACGGATGCGAGGTAGCGTCCGATAAAGTCCGGCGCGAACGGGCGCATCGTCATATGTGCGACCGATACATGCCGCCAAATCGTTTCACCGTCGCGCGCAAGCGCGAGCGCGCTCCACAATTGATGGGTCTTGCCGGAAAAGCGCAGGAGGTTGCGACGTGCTTCTTCCATGTCCGCCGGTTTGTGAAACAGCTCACCTTCCAGCGACAGGGTCTGATCGCCACCGAGGACAAGCGCGCCGGCATTGCGCTCGGAAACATCCAGTGCCTTGGCTTCCGCGAGAATGGCAGCGACATCTTCGGGCGTCGCATCGGCCTCCAGCAGCGGAGCCTCGACCGCGCGCTCATCGATGTTCGACCCCTCCGCCCTGAACCCGATGCCGGCATTCATCAGGATCGCGGCACGAAACGGGCTGGTGGACGCTAGAACGATGGACATCTCATCTCTTTCTGTTGGGCAGGCGGTTAGACGCTTGAACCGGTTTTTGCAAGTTGGTCCGCCGCGACCTCACACGGGAGAGACTGTGGACAATTCGCGCTCCGACATGACCGGACCGTCCCGCTCGAAACGAAAGTGATGCTCATGCACAATTCACAACCGTCAGACGGCATTCTGTCCACTGTGGGGAATTGTGTGGATGATACGTCCTTGCCACGAATTGCAGAAACTATCCACAGCCAGCTTCGGACAATACAACCTAACTATTTGAATTTACATTGGAAATTTATCCACATTGATTCACAGGCAGATATGGCCTTGTTTCCCGCGGCCGAATTGTCGCGGCGGTCGATCCCGACTTCTGCATAAGTGGCGATACCTGCTATTCACAGACTCATAGAATCATCAATCAGCTTCGCTGACATATTTTATGGAAAAGAAAGTAAGCGAGGAAACGGGGATAATGGCTGTCGAGCGGAAGATCATGAAGGTCCTGAACGGAGAGACGCTCAGTCCTCCGCCTGTTTGGATCATGCGACAAGCCGGTCGTTATCTGCCGGAGTACAGGGAAACGAGAGCGACCGCGAAAGGCTTCCTGGATCTCTGTTACACGCCGGATCTGGCCGTGGAAGTGACCCTGCAGCCGATACGGCGTTATGCCTTTGACGCATCGATCCTGTTTTCGGACATTCTGGTTCTCCCCGATGCGTTGAAACGCAATGTTCGTTTCGTGCAGGGCGAAGGACCGCAGATGGATCCGATCGATGCGGAGGGTATCGCGAAACTCGATCCATCGGGCATGCATGATCATCTGGCGCCGATTTATGAAACGGTGAAGCGCTTGCGGCAGGAATTGCCGGAGGAAACGACGCTTCTGGGGTTCTGTGGTGCGCCCTGGACCGTCGCTACCTACATGATCGCGGGGCACGGGACACCGGACCAGGCGCCGGCGCGTCTCTTCGGTTATCGCGACCGGGCTTCGATGATGCGATTGCTCGACCTTCTTGCGGATATGTCTGCGGACTATCTTTTGCAGCAATTCGAGAATGGCGCGGATGCCGTCCAGGTTTTCGATAGCTGGGCCGGCGTCCTCGACGAGGATTGTTTCGATGCTTTCTGCGTCCAGCCGATGAAGCGGATTGTCGGGAAGGTGCGTGCGGTAAGGCCGGACGCGAAGATCATCGGATTTCCGAAGGGCGCCGGAAGCCTTTATCGGGGCTATCGGGAAAAAACCGGTGTTGATGCGCTGGGTCTGGACTGGACCGTGCCTTTCTCGTTTGCGGCGGAGCTTCAGAAAGAAGGTCCGATTCAGGGCAATCTTGATCCGCTGCGGCTTGTGGCGGGCCGGGACGCGATCCGTGAGGGTGTGGACCGTATTCTCGATGCACTTGGCAATGGACCGTTGATTTTCAATCTCGGTCATGGGGTGACGCCGCAAGCGGACCCGGATGATGTTGGCTATCTGGTCGATCGCGTACGGGGCAACGCATGAGCGAGATTTCCGCGCAGAGCGGCCGCAAAGCGGCGAAACGCGCGGTCATCGCGCTGGTTGTTTTCGGCCTGCTCGCGGCACTGATCTTCTGGCTGGATCCGGACGGGCTCTATCTCTGGATCAAGGCACTCCATGTCATCGCGATCATCGCCTGGATGGCCGGCATGCTCTATTTGCCCCGGCTTTTCGTCTATCACGCGGATACAAAACCGGGCTCGCAGCAGAGCGAAACCTTCAAGGTTATGGAAGGCCGGCTGTTACGGGTGATCATGAATCCGGCGATGGTCATCGCCTGGGCCGTGGGATTGTGGCTGGCTTGGTCCGGTGGCTTTCTGATGGATGGGTGGTTCCATGCCAAACTGGCCTGCGTTCTCGCATTGTCGGCCGTGCACGGCGTCTTCTCGCGTGCGGTGCGGCTCTTCGCCGAGGATCGCAACGATCGGAAACCGCGCTACTGGCGCATGATGAACGAAGCCCCGACGCTGCTGATGATCGCCATCGTCGTGCTCGTTATCGTCAAACCCTTCGCCTGACTGCTTCGTCAAAAGTGACTTGAAGTCGAATTGGCTACGGCTTATGTGAAGGTAAACGCGCCCCGGGATTCCCCTCCCCTTTCTACGGGCCGACTTCCCTTCTTCCATTTTTCTTCCAAGAACAAAGCACGTTTTCATGCAACAAATGAAACTACAGGACCTCCAGAACAAGTCCGCCACGGATCTCGTCGAATTCGCCGAGAGCCTCGAGGTCGAGAATGCCAGCACGATGCGCAAACAGGAATTGATGTTTGCGATCCTGAAGAAACTGGCTGCGGACGATGTCGAAATCATCGGCGACGGTGTCGTCGAAATCCTGCAGGACGGTTTCGGCTTCCTGCGTTCGGCCAGCGCGAACTACTTGCCGGGCCCGGACGATATCTACATCTCGCCATCGCAGATCCGCCGCTTCTCGCTGAAGACCGGCGATACGGTTCAGGGTCCGATCCGGGGTCCGAAGGAAGGCGAACGCTATTTCGCGCTTCTCAAGGTCAACACGATCAATTTCGAAGACCCGGAAAAGATCCGTCACAAGAGCCATTTCGACAATCTGACGCCGCTCTATCCGGACGAGCGGTTCAACATGGAAATCGATGGTGCGCCGACGAAGGACAATTCGGCGCGCGTCATCGATCTGGTGGCGCCGCTCGGCAAGGGCCAGCGTGGCCTGATCGTGGCGCCGCCGCGAACCGGTAAGACCGTTCTGCTCCAGAACATCGCCCATTCGATCACGGCCAACCATCCGGAATGCTACCTGATCGTGCTTCTGATCGACGAGCGCCCGGAAGAAGTGACCGACATGCAGCGTTCGGTGAAGGGAGAGGTCGTATCCTCCACCTTCGACGAGCCAGCATCACGTCACGTCCAGGTCGCGGAAATGGTCATCGAAAAGGCCAAGCGCCTGGTCGAGCATGGCCGCGACGTTGTCATCCTGCTTGATTCGATCACCCGTCTCGGTCGCGCCTACAACACGGTTGTGCCCTCTTCGGGCAAGGTGCTGACCGGCGGTGTCGACGCCAACGCCCTGCAGCGTCCGAAGCGTTTCTTCGGTGCGGCGCGTAATATCGAGGAAGGCGGGTCGCTAACGATCATCGCGACGGCGCTCATCGATACCGGCAGCCGCATGGACGAAGTGATCTTCGAGGAGTTCAAGGGTACGGGTAACTCGGAAATCGTCCTCGACCGCAAGGTTGCCGACAAGCGCACCTTCCCGGCGATCGACGTGCTCAAGTCGGGTACCCGCAAGGAAGACCTGCTTATTCCGCGTCAGGATCTGCAGAAGATCTTCGTTCTGCGCCGCATCCTCGCGCCGATGGGCACGACGGACGCGATCGAGTTCCTCATCGACAAGCTCAAGCAGACCAAGAACAACGCAGAGTTCTTCGATTCGATGAACGCCTGATTGGATTATCCGGCTCGTTAGCCGGATTCATAACCCGCTTTTCAGAAGCCTTTCGAGTTCGCCGTCGGTCTTGACCGGCGGCGAACATTTCATTTCAGCGCAGAGATAAGCGCCTTTGTCCTGAAATTTCGGGTTGTCGGTAACTGCAGCAAGGAACACATCCAATCGGCGCGGGTCGGGGTGGCGCGTCGTCCAGGACCATAGAGGGTCGGTCTCGGCGCTGTCTCCGACGACGACCAGCTTGCGCGAGGCGTGCACAGTGTCCGCCGCGTTGAGAAAGCCTGCCTGGCCGAACCGGCTTTGCATGATGCGTCCCGCGGCCTGTGCCATCAATTTGTCGGTCAAACCGGTCAGTTGGATGTCGTCTGTGGCAAGCGCCAATCGTGAAAGCGCTTCCAAAATTTGTGCCGTCGCCGATGGATTGGCTTCATCGAGATCGTTCCAGGTCAGCATGGGGGTATCGGAGCGGTTCTGCTCCTGCATCCAGAATCCACGACTCGATTCGAAATCGAAATGATTCTGCTTCAGCAAATCGGCCAGCTTCAGCGCCTTTTCCGGAAATTCCGTGTCAGATGTCGTTTCATACAAAGCGAGAGCTGCGCTGATCATGGCGGCATAGTCGGTCGCGAAACCGAACCCGCTCGCTTTCTCCCCATCAAAGACATGGGAAAGCCGGGTGTCGGACAACATCCTTTCCATCAGTTTTCTAAAATGCCCGGTCGCTAGTGCGGTCCAGGATCCGGATCCGAAATAACGTGCCGCTTCGGCGATGGCCCGGATTGCGTAACCGTTCCAGTCCGCCAGTATTTTCCCGTCCTGCCCGGGTGGAATGCGACCGACGCGGTGGGCCAGCAGGGCTTCACGGCTTTTCGAATGACGATTGATTACTTTCGCCGCTTCGTCCGGATCGGCGCGGAGGGTCGAGAGGTTGAGGATATTGGTTCCTTCCCAGTTACCGCGCCGCGTGACGTCGTAATCCGACGCAAAAGCCTCGGTTGAGCCGGCGAGGATCTCCTCGATCTGGGGCAGAGACCATACATAGTACTTGCCCTCCTCGCCCTCGGAGTCGGCATCGAGGCTGGCGGCAAATCCGCCGCCGGGCATGGTCATTTCCCGTTGCAGCCAGCCAATGGTTTCCTCGATTCGCAGCCGGAACAAATCGGACTGCGTCTGCGAATGCGCCCAGATACAGTGGCGGATGAAATGTGTATTGTCGTAGAGCATCTTCTCGAAATGCGGCACGAGCCATTGGCCGTCGACGGAATAGCGCGCGAGCCCGCCACCGAGGTGGTCGTAGATCCCGCCGAGTGCGATGGCGGTAACCGTCTCGATGAACCGGTCCCGAGCGTCTTCGTCGCCGTCGCGCAACCACCCGCGCCAAAGGGTTTCGAGAAATGGCGCGTTCGGAAATTTCGGCGCGCCATTCAGGCCGCCGTGATCAGGATCGTACAGCGTCGCGACACGTTTGGAGAAGCTGCGGATCGTTTCCGGGGTCAATGTCGCAGGCGTTGCCGCGCCGGCGAGCTGGTTTTGCAAATGCGCCTGCAGGCGATCGGCATTTGCGTCTATGTCGTCGCGGCGTTGGCGCCAAGCAGTTTCGACCTGGACAAGAACGTCTACGAAGCCGGGCCGTCCGTAGCTGTCTTGTTTCGGGAAATAGGTGCCGCCCCAGAAAGGTTTTCCGTCCGGTGTCAGCACCATGGTGAGCGGCCATCCGCCCTGTTCTCCCATGGCGGTCAGGGCGGCCATGTAGAGCTGGTCGATATCCGGCCGCTCTTCGCGATCGACCTTGATGTTGACATAGAGGCTGTTCATCAGCTTCGCGACGTCGGTATCTTCGAAGCTCTCATGCGCCATGACGTGGCACCAGTGACAGGCGGCGTAGCCGATGGATAGAAGGATCGGCCGGTCGAGGTTTTTTGCCGCTGTGAGCGCGGCATCGTCCCAGGGCTGCCAGTGGACAGGGTTGTCCTTGTGTTGCAGTAGATACGGGCTGGCGGCGTCCGCGAGCCTGTTGTGCAGGGCATCCGTCAATTCAGCTTCCTTTGTCGCGTCGGGCCTTTAAGGATATGGAAACCATATATGCATTGTCGAGCGGCGGTCTTCCGTCCGGTGTCGCGGTCGTGCGGGTATCCGGTCCCGGTGCTGGCGATGCGGTGAAGGCGTTGTCCGGATCATTTCCGGAGGCGCGAGAGGCGGCGCTTCGTTCGATTCGCAGCCGCAATGATATGGAGATCGACAGGGGACTTGTTCTCTGGTTTCCGGGTCCCGGCAGTTTCACGGGTGAAGATGTCGCTGAATTCCATCTTCATGGCGGACGGGCTGTTGTGGATCGACTTCTGGAAGAGTTGTCGGGCTTTGATGGTTTTCGGTTGGCTGAGGCGGGCGAGTTTTCAAAGCGGGCTTTCGCCAATGGAAAGTTCGACCTGACCGAGGCGGAAGGCCTCGCGGATCTCATTGCGTCGCAGACGGAAGCCCAGCGAATACTGGCGCTTTCACAGGCCTCTGGCGCTTTGAAGGGGGTGTATGAGGGCTGGCAGAAGCGCCTGCTCCATGCGCGGGCGATGATCGAAGCTGAAATCGACTTTACGGACGAAGAGGATGTTCCTGGTTCCGTTTCGGATCGTGTCTGGCAGGATATGTCGGCGCTGGCCGATGAAATGCGTCGCCATCTCGCGGGTGCGGATCGAGCCCGGGCGGTGCGAGACGGATTCCGCATCGTGATCATTGGTGCGCCGAATGCTGGCAAGTCGAGCCTTCTTAATGCGTTAGCGGGTAGCGATGTCGCTATTGTATCGGATATACCCGGGACGACGCGGGACGCGGTCGAGTCGCGGCTTTCGATCGGCGGACAATTGGTCGTCATTACCGATACGGCCGGGATTCGCGATGCGGGAGATGCAATCGAAACAGAAGGCATTCGGAGAGCCCTTGTAAAGGCTGGTGAAGCGGATCTTGTGCTCCATCTTTCGCCTGATGGGTCATGGGAAGCGATAGAAGATCTCGGGGATGTTCCGGTGTGGCGCATCGTGTCGAAAGGCGACATCAAGAACGCAGGATTCGATTCGGATGCGTTATCGATTTCGGTGCGGCAAGATGATGGCCTCGATGAACTCCTGAATCGGCTTGGTTCCCATCTCGCAGATTCTGTCGGGAATGACGTTAGCTCGCTCCCGACCCGCCAGCGGCACATCGAGAATGTGCGGTCAGCGCTGTCGGGACTTCGGAATGCGACGGAGAATGGTACTATGCCGCTGGAACTTCGTGCGGAGTCACTGCGTCTTTCGGCCTATAGCCTGGGGCGGATAACCGGACAGTTTGGCGTCGAGGACGTTCTCGGTGTCATTTTTTCAGAGTTCTGTATCGGCAAATGATTCACGTGTAACGGATCAGAAGGCCTGAATGGAATGTTTCATCAGCGGTCAGTGTTTCACGTGAAACATGGCGGGTCTTGACGCGGGCCTGATCCTGCTTCATCTCCCGGACATTCAAACAGGTGGAACCATGAAACGCGAATTCGATGTCATTGTCATCGGTGGCGGCCACGCCGGGTGCGAAGCGGCTCGCGCGGCAGCAGCCGTTGGCGCGCGAACGGCGTTGGTGACGCACTCATTCGCGACGATCGGAACGATGTCCTGCAACCCAGCCATTGGAGGGCTTGGAAAAGGACACCTGGTCCGGGAGATTGATGCGCTGGACGGGTTGATGGGCCGTGTCGCCGATGCGGCAGGTATTCAGTTCCGAATGTTGAATCGCCGCAAAGGGCCCGCTGTGCGCGGGCCGCGGACCCAGGCGGATCGCAAGCTCTACCGCGAAGCCATGCAGCGCGAAATTTTGGCCATAGAGAACCTTGAGGTCATTGAGGGTGAGGTCGCCGATCTGGAACTGGATTCATCCAGAACGGTCAGCGGCGTGATTCTGGCGGATGGAAAAACCATTTCGTGTCGCGCCGTCGTGCTCACGACCGGGACATTCCTTCGCGGCCTGATCCATATCGGTGACAAGACGATACCGGCCGGCCGAATGGGCGAGGCGCCGAGTGTTGGCCTGTCTGTAACGCTCGAGAAACTCGGCGTTCCTCTCGGCCGGTTGAAGACCGGGACGCCACCGCGTCTGGATGGCCGTACGATTAATTGGGATAGGCTTGCCATGCAGGCAGCCGATTCGGATCCGGTACCATTTTCCACGATGACGGAGCGGATCACGAATCCGCAGATTGAATGCGGGATTACCCGCACGACACCGGAAACGCATGCGATCATCGAGGCCAATCTCGGCCGGAGCGCCATGTATTCCGGGAATATCAAGGGCGTCGGTCCGCGCTACTGTCCGTCGATAGAGGACAAGATCGTCAAGTTCGGGGAACGGGATGGTCACCAGATATTTCTGGAGCCGGAAGGGCTCGACGATCATACGGTCTATCCAAACGGGATCTCCACCTCGTTGCCGGAAGAGGTGCAGAGTGCATTGCTTCGAACCATCCCCGGTCTTGAGGATGCGGTGATACTGCAGCCGGGTTATGCGATCGAATATGATCATGTCGATCCGCGGGCGCTTGAAGTGTCGCTGCAGCTGCGTGGGACCTCCGGTTTTTTCCTGGCCGGGCAGATCAACGGAACAACCGGATATGAAGAGGCGGGAGCGCAGGGTCTCGTCGCGGGGCTGAATGCTGCGCGTCAGGCTTCCGGTGGAGATCCGGTCGTTTTCAGCCGAACGGACTCCTATATCGGCGTGATGATTGACGACCTCGTCTCTCGCGGGGTTTCGGAACCCTATCGCATGTTTACGTCGCGAGCGGAGTACAGGCTTTCCTTGCGTATCGATAATGCGGATATGCGTCTGACTCCGATGGCGATCGAGATTGGTTTGGCCGGGAGTGTCCGCAGGACTCATTTCGACGCGGTTCGCGGAGACCTGAATGCTGCTCGTGATTTTGCAAAAGCCCATGCGGTCACGCCGCAGGAGGCTATTCGATTCGGACTCGAAATCAATCAGGATGGCGTCCGTCGTTCGGCGTATGATCTGATGTCCTATCCATCCGTCTCTTCAGACGATATTGCTCGTATTTGGCCAGAATTCTCGGAATTCCCTGCTTTGATTCGGGAGCGTCTCGAAATTGAAGCGCAATATGCGGTCTATTTGAGACGTCAGGAGGCGGATATCGCGGTTGTGCGCCGGGAGGAGCAAACGGCGATTCCAGCCGATATGGATTATTCTATTATCGCGGGGCTTTCGAATGAGCTGCGACAGAAGCTGGAAAGCCGGAAGCCCGAGACACTGGCAGCGGCGCAGCGCATAGAAGGCATGACGCCGGCGGCGATTGCGCTGGTCATCGCCCATATTCAGCAGCAGCGGCGCGCTGCGAAGCCGCGCGTCGCTTGATCATGGTCGGAAACGCTGCCTTCGACGATGCCGATTTCCTGGGCGGTGTTTCACGTGAAACACATGCGCGCTTGCGTGATTACGCGGCGCTTTATGAGAAGTGGTCGCCGAGGATCAATCTGACCGCACCGTCCACGCAGAAAGATTTCTGGCGGCGCCATATCGCAGACAGCGCTCAACTCTTCGATCTCGCGCCTGAGGCGCAACACTGGGCGGATCTCGGTTCGGGCGGCGGATTTCCGGGCATGGTGATCGCGATACTTCTGCAGGATCAACCGGATGCGCGGGTTGAGTTGATCGAAAGCAACCGGAAGAAAACGGCGTTTCTACAGGCGGTCAAGGCACAATGTGCACCGTCGGCGATCATCCATCCTGCCCGTATCGAGGCAGCAATCCCGGCGATGAAAAGGCCCGATATCGTAACGGCGCGGGCGTTGGCTGCGCTGCCGGCGCTTCTCGATATGACCTCGGCCTGGCTCTCGTCCGGTACGCGCGCTCTGTTTCACAAAGGCCGTGGATATGCCGGCGAGATCGAAGAAAGCCGTGCCAAACACGTTTTCGATCTGGTAATACATAAGAGCCGGATCGACGCGGATTCCGTCATTCTCGAAATCTCGAATCTGCAACCGAAACCGGCCTGAATCTTTCCTGCAACCGGGGACTTTCGATGTCGGATCGTTGTCGCGTGATAACCATAGCGAATCAGAAGGGCGGCGTGGGGAAGACGACCACGGCGATCAATCTGGCGACCGCGCTTGCCGCTATCGGCGAGCGCGTTCTCATTGTCGATCTCGATCCGCAGGGCAACGCGTCCACCGGGCTCGGTATCGACCGCGAAGATCGCGAAGTTTCCTCCTATGACGTCCTTCTCGGTGAGGCTGACGCGCTTGACGCGGCTGTGCCAACGGCTGTGCCCAATCTCTCCATTGTTCCATCGACAATGGACCTACTGGGCGTCGAGATGGAGATTTCGGGCAAGCAGGATCGCGTATTCAGGCTGCGGTCCGCGCTCGATCGCGTCTCGACCCGGTTCAACTATGTGCTGGTGGACTGCCCTCCGTCGCTCAATCTCCTGACGCTCAATGCAATGGCGGCCGCCGATTCTATCCTCGTGCCGCTGCAAACGGAGTTCTTCGCGCTCGAAGGCCTGAGCCAGCTTCTCAAGACCGTCGACCAGGTCAAACGGTCGATTAATCCGAAGCTCGAAATCCAGGGTATCGTGCTCACCATGTTCGACAAGCGCAACAACCTTGCCTTGCAGGTCGTCGAGGATGTGCGGTCGCATCTTGGAGACAAGGTCTACGAGACGGTCATCCCGCGCAATGTCCGGGTCTCGGAGGCACCATCGCATGGAAAACCGGCGATCCTTTACGATCTGGGTTGCGCCGGCAGCCAGGCCTATCTGCAACTGGCGTCGGAAGTGATCCGGCGTGAACGCCGGCTGACGGCGGCCTGAAGCGATTCGATAACGAAACAAACGGTACGACCATGGCAGACGACGCTTCCCGCAAAAGACTTGGACGCGGCCTCGCGGCACTGATCGGTGAAATGGACCAGCCCGCGGAAGAGGCGAAGCAGCCGCAACCCGCCGATCGCCGGCTGCCGATCGAGTTTGTCGTCCGCAATCCGAACAATCCGCGCCGCGAATTCGCCGAGGAAGACCTGGCCGATCTCGCGGCTTCGATCCGCGAGCATGGCATTATCCAGCCTGTCGTCGTGCGTCCGCAGGCCGGCCATGCCGACATGTTCGAGATTATCGCGGGCGAGCGGCGCTGGCGTGCTGCCCAGCGGGCCGGGCTTGTCGATATCCCCGTCATTATCCGTGACGTGGACGACAAGATCGCGCTCGAACTGGCGATCATCGAGAACGTCCAGCGTGCCGATCTCAATCCGATCGAGGAAGCGGGCGGATATCAGCGGCTTCTTGACGAATATGCCTATACCCAGGCCGACCTTGGTGATGTCATCGGCAAGAGCCGAAGCCATGTCGCCAACACGCTGCGCCTTCTCAAGCTGCCGGATCCCGTCCGCGAGCAGGTTCGTATCGGTGCATTGTCGGCCGGCCATGCGCGGGCATTGATCACCGCGTCCGATCCGGAATCCCTTGCGCGTCGCATAGTCGAAGGCGGTCTTTCGGTGCGACAGGCAGAACAACTTGCGCAAGACGCGGACGGTACGCAAAAGACCAGCCGGTCCGTCGGCGCTGCCGCCAAACAGAAAGACGCCGATACGCTGGCCCTGGAGAAATTGTTGACCGATCAACTCGGCTTACGTGTCGAAATCGCCCATAGCGGTCAGGGCGGGGAACTGAAGGTTCGCTACAAGACTTTGGAACAGCTCGATTCGCTTTGCCATCGGCTTCAGGGCGTCTGAATTCCCGATATTATAAGCCGGCTAACGTCTTCTTGCGCTTTGTATCGTGATGGCGAGCAAAGCCGTTCTCGCAACCGGCACCGTCAACGCCGAATTCATGCGGCTTTCCAGAACGCAATCCTGTAACCGTCTCAATGCGTGGCGAATTCCTTGTGCCGTCCAGCGTGTCAGCGCCTGTTCCACCGTCTTGCGGCGGGTAAAAAACACCGGCGGCCGTGCGGCGGCGATGACGGCACCCGCCGGCTTTCCCGATTTGTCCATTTCGGCGCGCAGAAGATCGAGCTGCTGGAATTGTCGGATCGCTGCGGCAAGCAGCGGCTGGGGATTCGATCCGCCGGAAATGAAGGCTTGCATTGAATCGTCGAAATCCGCCAACCTGCCGGTTATGACCGCATCTACGACTTCATCGAAGGAGACCGCCGACGCGTCGCCGATACTCTGGCGCGCCATGTCGAGCGTGATTTCCTCCTCGCCATGGGCATAGAGCGCAAGTTTCTCGAGTTCGCCCCGCGACGCGCGCCGGTCGCCCCCGATATGATCCTGGATATAGCGACGCGCATCGAGCGACAGGCGCTGACCCGCTTCGCCGAACGTGGCGTCGATCAGTCCGTTGAGAGTCTGCGCGTTGTCGGCATAACAAGGGAGTGTGATCCCGTTTGGCGATTTCTCGACGATCGCCCGAAGGCCGGTTCCCTTCTTCAGGTCGCCTGCCTCGACAAGGAGTTTCACGGCGTCGGGCGGTTCCTTGAGGATTTTCTCGATGTTTGCCGAGACGTCCTTGTGATTGCCCGCATTGCGGATCCAGATCAGCCGGTCGCCGCCGAACATCGCAACCGTATATGCTTCATCGACCAGGCGAACGGGATCGCTTGCCAGTTCATTGGCGTCCAGCTTGATGGTGGAAAAGGTGTCGGAAAGATCGACACCGGTCGAACGCGCCAGCCTTTCGGCCCGCTCGGAAACCAGGCCACGGTCCGGCCCATAAACGAGATAGACGAGCCTCGAAGTGTCCGGTTTCGCGAGGAACCGGTCGACTTCACCGGCCTTGAGTTCGCTCACGCCTACTGCCTGCCTGCGCGCGCCAGGTCGGCGGCGAGCAATGCGCGAATTCGTTCGGCGACGTCGCGGGCGGCCCGGTTCTCGGCATCCCGCTCGGCGCGCGCATTGGCGAATTCCTGGCCCGAAACATCATAGGACGCTGACGCACTGGCACGACGTGCGGAGATCTTCGTCTCGTCGACCGTGTCGGTCAGGGTGTAATTCGTGGTCACGGTGACGGTGCTCGCGGTCGGTTCGCCATCGGTTGGCGTCTGGATGACGAGCGTTCCGCGATTCGATCTCGAAACCTTGAGGTCGAGTTCGTATGCCGGATTGGCCGGCTGGCCCGACCCGCCATTCAGGAGGAAGATCAGCGCGTTCCGCACCTGCTGACCGACCCGATCGTCAGCCGGCTTAACATATATCGAGGCAAGCGCTGCATTTTGAACGGTGGATGCCGGACCCGAGGGCGCATAGAGCGGCTGAACCGTGCAGGCCGTGGCCAGAAAGCCCGTGATGGCGAGGGCGGCGATCTTCGCGCCAATTCTTATCATCGAACAAGCCTTTTCATTGCAATCGGGCTCCCGTCTGCATCAGGCGACAATGTTGACGATGCGGTTGGGAACCACAATGATTTTTTTCGGCGCGGCCCCGCCGAGGTGATGAATGACGAAATCCGCCTCCAGCGCCAACTTTTCGATCGACTCCTTGTCGGCGTCCTTGCCCACGGAGATTTCGCCGCGGCGCTTTCCGTTGATCTGGACCGGGAGCGTGATCGTATCCTCGCGGACGAGGTCCGGGTCGAATTCAGGCCATGCGGTTTCGGCGACCATGGTCTCGTGGCCAAGAACGCGCCAGCATTCCTCCGCAAGATGCGGCATGACCGGTGCGATGACCTGCACCAGGATCGAAAGCGCCTCATGGGCGGCTGCCTTGTCGGCCGGAGCTCCCTTTCCGGCTTTTTCTGCCGCCGGAGCGATTTCGTTGACCAGTTCGTGCACGCGGGCGATGGCACGGTTGAAGCCGAGCCGTGACAGGTCTTCGCCGATCGCCTTCAGCGCCTTGTGGGCCGCCTTGCGCATGGCGAGCGCTTCTGCGCCGGCCTCGTCGGGATTTCCCGGAGCGATTGTCGGTGCCGCGCCGGATACGACGCGCCAGATCCGCTGGACGAAACGGTGCGCGCCCTCGGCGCCGCGATCGCTCCATTCCACGTCGCGGTCGGGTGGCGAATCGGAAAGCATGAACCAGCGCGCGGTGTCAGCGCCGTAACTCTGGGTGATTTCTTCCGGCCCGATCGTGTTCTTCTTCGATTTGGACATCTTCTCCAAAGAACCGATCGCGGCTTCCTCGCCGGTTTCGATCACGATGGCGCGGCGCTTTCCGCCATTGTCCTCCAGGCGAATCTCGGATGGCGCATGCCATTGCCCCTTCGCGCTGGTTCCAGTGCGGTAGGTCTCGTGCACCACCATGCCCTGGGTAAACAGGCCCTTGAATGGTTCGGCGAGGTCGAGATGGCCGGTTTCGCGCATCGCGCGGGTGAAGAAGCGCGAATAGAGCAGATGCAGGATCGCGTGTTCGATGCCGCCGATATACTGGTCGACCGGCAACCAGTCATTGGCCGCGACCGGATCGGTCGGGTTGTCGGCTTTCGGTGCGGTAAAGCGTGCGAAATACCAGGACGAATCGACGAACGTATCCATCGTATCGGTTTCGCGTTTCGCGGCTTTTCCGCAGGCGGGGCAGTTCACGTCGCGCCAGGTCGGATGGCGATCAAGCGGATTGCCAGGCTTCTCGAAGTCGATATCGTCGGGCAATTTAACCGGAAGATCGGCTTTCGGTACTGGAACGACACCGCAATCATCGCAGTGAATGACCGGGATCGGGCATCCCCAGTAGCGTTGCCGCGAAATACCCCAGTCGCGCAGGCGGAAACGCACCTTGCGCTCGGCCTGCGGGGCGTTCCCGATTGCCGTTTCCTCGAGCCGTTTCGCCACTTCTTCGAAGGCGGCTTCCGGGCTCATGCCGTCGAGAAAGCGCGAATTGATCATGACGCCATCATCGACATAAGCCTCCTCGGTGACCTGGAAGGTCGCCGCATCAGCATCCTTCGGCATGACAACCGGGATGACCGGCAGGCCGTATTTGTTGGCGAAATCGAGGTCGCGCTGATCGCCAGACGGACAGCCGAAAATCGCGCCGGTGCCGTAATCCATCAGCACGAAATTGGCGACATAGACCGGCAGCGTCCAGCTGGCATCGAAGGGATGGACAACCCGGATACCGGTGTCGAAGCCCTTCTTCTCGGCTGTTTCGAGCTCTGCGACCGAGGTGCCAGCACGCCGGCATTCCTCGCAGAAGGCCGCAAGGTCCGGATTGTTTTCCGCGGCCTTTTTCGCCAGCGGATGATCGGCCGCGATCGCCATGAACGAAGCGCCGAAGATGGTGTCGGGGCGGGTCGTGTAGACCTCGAGCTCGGTCTCGCCTTGCGGGGCCGTGTCCCCGGTCAGCTCCCAGCGGATCTGCAGACCCTCGGACCTGCCGATCCAGTTGCGCTGCATGACGCGCACTTTCTCCGGCCATTCGTCGAGCGTGTCGAGCGAATCAAGCAGATCCTGGGAAAAATCCGTGATCTTGAAGAACCATTGCGTCAGTTCGCGCTGCTCGACCGGAGCGCCTGAGCGCCAGCCGCAGCCATCGATCACCTGTTCGTTGGCGAGCACGGTCATGTCCACCGGGTCCCAGTTCACCTTGGACTGTTTGCGGTAGACAAGGCCCTTGTCGAGGAAATCGACGAACAGCATCTGCTGGCGATGATAGTAATCGACATCGCAGGTGGCGAATTCGCGCGACCAGTCGATCGACAGGCCCATCAGCTTGAGCTGCTCGCGCATCGTCTCGATATTGGCGTAGGTCCATTCGCCGGGATGGACCTTGTTCTGCATCGCGGCGTTTTCAGCCGGCATGCCGAAGGCGTCCCAGCCCATGGGATGCAGCACGTTGTAGCCGAGCGCGCGGCGGTGGCGTGCGACGACGTCCCCCATCGTGTAGTTGCGCGTGTGGCCGATATGGATGCGGCCCGACGGGTAGGGGAACATTTCCAGCACGTAGTATTTCGGCCGCGGGTCGTCGTTGTCGGTCTCGAAAAGCTTCGCGTCCGCCCAGGCCTTTTGCCATTTCGGTTCGGCTTCGCGCGGATTGTATCGTTCGGTCGTCATGGAGTTGAAACTCTTGAATTCTTCGTGGCGGCGTGCAGGTTTGCGCCGCGAAACAAATCAACGGTCTCTTGCCGGTAAAAGGGCAAGCCGTCAACAACCGGCCGGATCGGCCAGAACGAAGCCGGAGGCATGCATGTCGGCAGTGGATGGTTTGAAGGACGTGCGAAGCCGCGTCGATTCGGCAGCGCGGGAGGCGGGTCGCCAAAGCCAGGATGTCGAGCTGATCGCCGTTTCCAAGACCTTTGACGCCGACGCGATCCGGCCGGTGCTGGACGCGGGCCAGAGGGTGTTCGGCGAAAACCGCGTCCAGGAAGCGCAGGGCAAATGGCCGGGTCTGAAAGCCGACTATGCCGATGTCGAGTTGCATCTGATCGGGCCGCTGCAATCCAACAAGACGAAGGAAGCGGTCGCCCTTTTCGACGTGATCCAGACGGTCGACCGCGAGAAAATCGCGCGCGCCATCGCGAAGGAAATCGAAAAACAGGGCAAACCTATGCGGCTCTATGTCGAGGTCAATACGGGCATGGAACCGCAAAAAGCCGGGATCGCGCCGGATGATTGCGCGGCATTCATCAAACTTTGCCGCGATGAACTTGGCCTGACGGTCGAGGGGCTGATGTGCATTCCGCCCTTCGATGAAAACCCGGGACCGCATTTCGCGCTGTTGCGAAAGCTCGCCGGCGAGAACGATGTCGAGAAGTTGTCGATGGGCATGTCAGGCGATTTCGAAACGGCTATCGGGTTTGGTGCGACCAGCGTGCGGGTCGGCACTGCGATCTTTGGCGGGCGCTAAATGGACGTGATTTTGGTACGAAATCAGCGCTGACTTTTCAGTTTGAATAGGGCATGTTCCGCGCGGGGTGACCGAATTTACGCTTCATCTGGAGAACATGGCATGAAATCGAGATTGGCGAGACTGGCATTGGGTGTGGTCGTCGCGACGGCGATGCTGACCGGTGTCGGGCACGCGGCCCAGTGCGGCAACAATGCCGGCGGCTTCGAGCGCTGGAAGGCCCAGTTCGCGGCCGAAGCCAAGGCGAACGGCATTCGAAACAGGGGGCTGCAGGCGCTTGCTGGCACCCGCTACGCAACAAAGACCATCCACGCCGACCGCAATCAGAAGAGTTTCCGCTATTCGCTGCAGAAGTTCATGCAGGTGCGTGGTTCCAGCACGATCATCTCGCAGGGCAGGCGGCGCAAGGCGTCCAACGCCAGCTTCTTCTCGGCGATCGAGCGCAAATACGGCGTTCCGGCCGGGCCGCTCCTTGCCATCCATGGCATGGAAACCGGATTTGGCCGTTTCATGGGCAACGCCAATGTCGTCTCGGCCATCGCGACGCTCGCCTATGATTGCCGCCGCTCGGCGTTTTTCACCGAACACCTTTATGCCGCGCTTCAGCTGGTCGATCGTGGGGTCCTGTCTTCAAAAACCCGAGGCGCGATGCATGGCGAGGTCGGGCACACGCAGTTCCTGCCGGGCAGCGTTCTTCGCTATGGCGTCGATGGCGACGGCAATGGACGGGTCGATCTGGCGGGATCGCAGTGGGACGCGCTCGCCTCGACGGCGAATTTCCTGCGCGCGCATGGATGGCGGCGCGGTGCCGGATATCAGCCGGGACAGGCGAATTTCCGGGCGATCCAGGGCTGGAATGCCGCCGGGGTCTACCAGAAGGCCATCGCCATCATGGCCGCGGAAATCGACAAGTAAAACTCAAACAGAAAAAGCCCGCATCCTCGTGGATGCGGGCCTGATACGCATTCGAAGGCGAGAAAGGCCTCAGCCTTCCTTCGGCTCGAGAACCTGGCGACCGCGATACATGCCGGTCTTCAGGTCGATATGGTGCGGACGGCGCAGTTCGCCGGAATTCTTGTCCTCGACATAGGACGGGTTTTTCAGTGCGTCAGTCGAACGGCGCATGCCGCGCTTCGAGCGGGTCACTTTTCGCTTCGGAACAGCCATTTTACGTCTCCAGTTACATCAGGCGAGCCGGTGTGCTGACCGCTCCGGTCGACAATCGCCCGACATGTGCTTGAAAAAGATTGCGGGCCTATACACGCTCAAATGCGTCTTGACCAGACTCGCCGGCAAATTTTGTGCCGCTCTCAGTAGAGGCAGCGGACATAAGCGCCGGATGAGGCCGCGCGTCCGAGTATGACATTCGCCAACCGGCTGAGCCGCGGTCCGGGGGATAGCGGGTCGCGCTGATATGGGTTCGGCAGGGTCACCGCCAGGAGCGCCGCCTGTCGCGCGGTCAATTCGGATGCCGGGCGACCGAAATAGGTCCAGCTTGCCGCCTCGATGCCGTAAATGCCGTCACCCCACTCGGCGATGTTCAGGTAAATCTCCATGATCCGTTTTTTCGGCAGGACGAGATCGATCCATACCGCCAACGGCACTTCCAGGCCCTTTCGCAGAAAGGAGCGGCTGGACCAAAGGAACAGGTTCTTGGCGGTCTGCATGGTGATGGTGGATGCTCCACGCGTCGGAGAACCGTCCAGCGCATCGATGATAACCGCGTTCAGGGCGCCCCAGTCGACGCCGTTATGGGTACAAAACTGACCGTCTTCGGACATCATGACGGACTGGACCAGGACGGGAGCGATCGCGTCGAACTCGACCCAGTCGCGCTCCCAGTGCCTGAGCAGCACGGTGTCGCGCAGCATCAGGGTCGATATCGGACGGACCGCCTCGATGCGATAAAGGGCGGCAACCACGACCGGCGCGATCAGCAGAACCGCAAGACCGATCAGCCCGTAGCGCAGCACGCGGGCGCCGCGATTGCGCCACGCCGCAGCGGACCAGCGGGATTTTTTCTTCCCGGAGGATGCGTTTCCGCTTTTCCTGCCGGCCGCGGCGGCGGTTTTCCGTTTCGGGGCCAAATCGTCGATGGTCCTGGGCGTTGCGTATCTGCCGGGCGCGGCGTCGCAGATTCCTAGGCAATTCGACGGGACCCCGCAACATGGATCGTGTTGCGGACTTGACCGGAACGCGCGGAGCGGCCATCGGAAAGCCATGTCCGACACGTCTTTCACTCGAGCGCTCACCGCTCGCGCCGCCGAAATCGAAACCTATCTGGAGCAGGTGCTCGGTTCCGTCGCGTTGCCGGGCGAGACGATGCGTCCGGAACGCCTCATGGCGGCGATTCGTCACGGTGTTCTGAATGGAGGGAAGCGCTTCCGGCCGTTCCTCGTCCTTGAGACAGCACGGCTGTTCGGCGCAGCGGAGGGTCAGGCGTTACCGGCCGCCGCCGCGCTGGAATGCGTGCACTGCTATTCCCTGATCCATGACGATCTGCCGGCCATGGATGATGATGACATGCGTCGGGGCCAGCCTACGGTTCACCGCGCCTATGACGAAGCGGCGGCGATTCTCGCCGGTGACAGCCTGCTGACCTTCGCCTTTGATCTGGTGAGCGGTCGGGACAACGGATTGCCTGGCGATATCCGGGCCGAGCTGGCCAACCGGCTGGCGCGTGCCGCGGGCTTTGGCGGCATGGCCGGGGGACAGGCGCTGGATTTGGCCGCGGCGGAGCAGAAACCGGACGCCGACGGTATCGTCACGCTGCAGGCGATGAAGACGGGCGCGCTGATCCGGTTTGCCTGCGAGGCCGGGGCGCTGGTCGCCGGCGCAGGCGATGAGGATGTCGCCCGCATGCGGTCCTTCGGAGAGATCATCGGTCTCGCTTTCCAACTGGCCGACGACCTGCTTGACGTGACTCAGACGCCGACAGCCATGGGCAAGGCGACGGGAAAGGATGCCGACGCGGGCAAGGCGACGCTGGTCAGCCTGCGCGGGGAAGACTGGGCGCGGGGCGAACTGGGCCGGCTGGTCGGTTCGGCGGAAGCGCTTCTTGCTCCGTTTGGTGCGAAGGGAACGGTGCTTGCCGAGGCGGCGCGGTTCGTCGCCGATCGTCAATCGTAGCCTGGAAGCGATCCTGAAAACTCTAAAATTCAGGGATCGATTCGGAAACGGAATGGGTCAGTTCCGGACAACGACGCATGAAGCGCCGGCGATTCGGAGCCGATTGCACAGATCGCTCGCTTCGCGCCTGTCGGACGCTCCGATCTGGACCACATGCATCGCCTTGAGACCGATCGCGCCGCGCTTGGCGAAAATCGCGGGTTCGACATCGCCTATGATCCGCGCGTGGCGATCGCGGATGCGTTCCCATTTCTTCACCGCGATCCCGAGATTGAAATTGCCGGCGACCTGCACGCCCCAGGGCGGAATGTCGGTCGATGCATAGAGGGTGGCCGTCGCCGGTCTCACCGGCAGTGCGCGGCATGCCTCCGCGAAGGGCTTTTCGGCGTCGAGCGGCTGCTGGATGTCGTCTTCGGTCATGTTGCGAAAATTTTCCGCGGACTTGCCGAGAATGGTCAGGACATAGTCCTCGGTCTCGTATGGCAGGCGTCCGCCACGCACCAGCCAGCGCGAAACGCGCTCCTCCCCGGAATTGTAGGCTGCGGCGGCAAGGCCGAGATTGCCGAAATCCCGGCGCAGATCGGCGAGATAGGCCGCCGACGCCGGAAGTGCCTGTTCCGGATCGAATGGATTGCGCAGTTTGCGCCGCAGGGCGGTCGCCGGCATGAATTGCGCGATGCCCTGCGCACCGACCGGCGAGACGGCATTGATGTCGAACCGGCTTTCCTTCCAGATGAGGCGGGCGAAAAACGGGCGCGGCAATCCATGCTCGTCCGCAGATGCCGCGATCATGTCGCACAAGGCGCCGATATCGTAGGTTTTCTTGTCCTCGTCGGGATCAACGCGCTCGAAATCGGCATCCGGAGACGCACCGTCGAGTTGCAACGGCAGGACGACGCGAACGCCGTCATCTTCGGCAAATCCAGGATGAGCGGACAGGAGCAGCGCCGCGATAGCGGAAAGGGCGCGATTTGCGGCGGACACCGCCCCTCGCCGCCTTCTCATTAGCCGGCTTTCCTTTGCGTTCCGTCACCGAATCGCTGTTCGATATAGTCGCTGACCATCGCCTGGAAATCGCGCGCTATGTCGGGGCCGCGCAGGGTCGCCGCTTTCTTGCCGTCGATAAAGACCGGTGCGGCCGGTGTTTCGCCGGTGCCAGGCAGGGAAATGCCGATATCGGCGTGTTTGGATTCGCCGGGTCCGTTGACGATGCAGCCCATCACCGCGACCTTCAGATTCTCGACGCCGGGATACTTGTCGCGCCAGACCGGCATGTTTTCGCGCAAATCGCCCTCGATCGTCTGGGCGAGCTCCTGAAAGACGGTCGAGGTTGTCCGGCCGCAGCCCGGACATGCGGCGACGACGGGCAGAAACTGGCGGAAGCCCATGGTCTGAAGCAGTTCCTGCGCGACTTGGACCTCGCGGGTGCGGTCGCCTCCGGGTTCCGGCGTCAGGGAGATGCGGATCGTGTCGCCGATTCCCTGTTGCAGCAGGATGCCCATGGCCGCGGAGGACGCCACGACGCCCTTCGTGCCCATGCCGGCCTCGGTGAGGCCGAGATGCAGGGCATGGTCGCTTCGGCGGGCCATTTCGATATAGACGGCGATAAGGTCCTGCACCTGGCTGACCTTGGCCGACAGGATGATCTTCGAGCGCGGCAGGCCGACATCCTCGGCGAGGTCGGCTGAAAGCAGCGCCGATTGGACGATGGCTTCGCGGGTTACCTCGCGGGCGGTCAGCGGTGCGCCGTTCGCGTGGTTCTCGTCCATCAGGCGCGTGAGCAGTTCCTGGTCGAGCGAGCCCCAATTGACGCCAATGCGTACCGGCTTGTCGTGGCGGATGGCCATCTCGACGATATCGGTGAACTGGCGGTCGCGTTTTTCGCGGAAACCCACATTGCCGGGATTGATCCGGTACTTGGCGAGGGCTTCGGCGCAGGCCGGGTGATCGGCGAGAAGCTTGTGGCCGATATAGTGGAAATCGCCGACCAGCGGCACGAAGACGCCAAGCCGCTCCAGCCTTTCGCGGATCTTCGGCACGGCCGCGGCGCTCTCGTCTCGATCCACCGTGATGCGCACGATCTCCGAGCCGGCGCGATGCAATGCCGCTACTTGCGCGACTGTCGCGTCGATATCGGCCGTGTCTGTGTTGGTCATGGACTGGACGACGACCGGCGCGTCGCCGCCGACGATCACGCCGCCGACATCGACGCCCACGGTGCGGTGGCGGAGAAGGGGTTCGCTCTGGTACTGGCTCATCGGTTACCTGTGCCTGCCATTGGCGGCTTCCATATCGTGTCGCCGGATCGGGCGCAATCGCGCCCGCATGTCACCGGAAGGCGGCTTCCCACTCCGGCTGTTTAAACCCGGTGAGCACCGTCTTTCCATCCGTGCCGACCGGCCGCTTGATCAGGCGCGGATCAGCGGCCATGGCTGCGATCTTCGCGTCGTCGCTCGCCGTGATCGCCTGCTGTTCGGATTCCGGCATCTTCTTCAGCGTCTGTGCGCGGTCGTTGAAGACGGAATCGATGCCGGCCTTTTCGATCCATTCGGCGAGGCTGGCTTTCAGGTCCGGCAGTTTCGAGAAATGCGCATAGTGCGGATCCAGTCCCTCGGCCTCGGCCCATTCGCGCGCTTTCTTCACGGTCGTGCAGCCCGGATAGCCATAGATATGAACGGTCATCGGATTCATCAATTCCCCTGATTATCGGCAATGCGTGACAGGATTTGGAAACGCGTCCCGGTCCCGCCGTCATCCGCGAAAAGATTCGATCGATTTGGCAAGGTCAAGGCAATCTAAGCCTGACATCGCGATTGCGGCGCACTATGTTGCACCGCAGCAGAAACCTCGCGGAGACTTATCATGACGAAGACGGCTGTCATCACGGGATCGAATTCGGGCATCGGGCTGGGCGTCGCCCACGCGCTCGCCGCCGAAGGGCACAATGTCGTCATCAACTCCTATAGCGATCGCGACGAGGACCATGCGCTGGCCCGCGAGATCGCCGAAAAGCACGGCAACAAGACGCTCTATATCAAGGCGGACATGTCGAAGGCCGATGAATGTCGCGCCTTGATCACGAAGGCGGCGGCGGAGTTCGGCTGCGTGGATATCGTGGTCAACAATGCCGGCATTCAGCATGTCGCGGCGATCGAGGATTTTCCCGTCGAGACCTGGGACCGGATCATTGCGATCAATATGAACTCGTCCTTCCACACGATGGCCGCCGCCTTGCCGATGATGCGCGAGGCCGGTTGGGGCCGGATCGTCAACATCGCCTCGGCGCATGGCCTCACGGCCTCGCCCTACAAATCGGCCTATGTCACGGCCAAGCACGGCGTTGTCGGCATGACAAAGGTGGTGGCGCTGGAGACGGCCGAAGACCCGATCACCTGCAATGCGATCTGTCCCGGCTACGTGCTGACACCGCTGGTCGAGGCGCAAATTCCCGACACGATGGAGAAATACGGCATGGACCGCGATACGGTGGTGCGCGAAGTGCTGCTGGAACGCCAGCCCTCCAAACAATTCGCCACGGTCGAACAGATCGGCGGCACGGTGGTCTTCCTCTGTTCGCCGAATGCCGAGCAGATCACCGGGACAACGATCTCCGTCGATGGCGGCTGGACCGCGCTCTAGCCATGGCTAAGAACGGCAAGGCTGAGAAACCGAAACTCGTCAATCTCGCGCTGCAGGGCGGCGGCTCGCATGGCGCGTTCACCTGGGGCGTGCTCGATGCGCTGCTGGAAGACGGGCGGCTCGCATTCGACGGGATTTCCGGCACTAGCGCCGGCGCGATGAATGCCGTCGCGCTGGTGGACGGTTATGAGCGGGACGGGCGCGACGGTGCGCGCGAGGCGCTGCACGATTTCTGGTACGCGGTGAGTCTGAAAGGCCGGTTCTCGCCGGTGCAACGTACGCCGATCGACATGCTCTGGGGCAATTGGAGCATGGAAAATTCGCCGAGCTACCGCATCTTCGACCTCTATTCGCGGGTGTTTTCGCCTTACGATCTCAACCCGCTCGATCTCAATCCGCTGCGCGACGTCGTCGAAAGGCGGGTGGATTTCGATCGCGTGCGCAGATGCACCGCCATCAAGACCTTCGTTTCCGCGACCAATGTGTGGACCGGAAAGGTCCGGGTCTTCGACCATAACGAGATCACGCCGGATGTGGTGATGGCGTCGGCCTGCATTCCGACGATCTTCCAGGCCGTGGAAATCGACGGGGTGCCCTATTGGGACGGCGGCTTCGGCGGCAATCCGGCGCTGTTTCCGTTTTTCTATGACTCCGGCACAGATGACTGCCTGCTTGTCCAGATCAATCCGATCGAGACGCGCAAGACACCGCGCACGGCGCTGGAAATCCAGGACCGCATGAACGAGATCACGTTCAATGCGGGTCTGTTGCGCGAATTCAGGGCTATCGAATTCGTTCGGCGGCTGATCAATGCCGGTCGGCTGGAGGGCATGAATTACCGTGACATCCGCATGCACCGGATTGCCGCCGACGCGGTGGTCGAGGAGCTTTCCGCTTCGTCCAAGATCAATGCGGAGTGGAATTTCCTGCTCTATCTCAAGGAGATGGGTCGTGCGGCGGCGGCCGATTTTCTCGAGCAGAGCTTCGATGCCGTCGGAGAACGCGCGACGCTGGACCTCTCGGAGGAGATCAGCCCGCATATCCTGCCGGAGGCGTCGAAGAAGACCACGGGTCACCGCATGCGCGAAGCGATGAACAGGCTGCGCACGAAACGCGGCTAGTGCATTTCAGGTCGCAATCGAACCAAAATGCGCTGCCTCTCGCCTTCGGCTCGAACGCGCATTCCAATGCTGATGTTCAGCCAAGACCTGATTTGCACTCGCTGGTGGTTCTTATGGAAATGGCGAGGGCACCAGCGACGAAATTCACCATGTGGCGAACATCGTCCTCGATCGGTTCTCCACGCAGGTATTTCGCCTTCATGCCTTCCATGGCCTGCATGACGATTGTCGCGACCCGGTGTGCATCCACACCGAGCGGCGCGAGCGCGATCTCGCCCTTGCTTTCGGCTTCGGTGACGCCCTCGGCAATCGCATCGACCATCATGTCGCACCATTTCTCCTCGATGTCGCCTGCGACTTCCGCGTTGACGCCCATGAGTTCCGCGCCATGCGGGGTCGCATCGATCTTGCGGTGCAGCGAGAGAATGCTCTGGTCGATGGAGTTGAAAAGCCGCTCGGCGAAGGGCTTGTCGCTATCGAAAGCGGCACGCGTCTCGTGGCCAAACTTGACGAGAAGGCTCTGGCTGGCGGCGCGGAAAATCTCCGTCTTGTTCCGGAAGACCTGATAGAGCGCCGGACGCGACATGCCGGCGGCGCGCGCGATATCGTCCATCGATGTTTTCCGGAAGCCGTAGCTTATGAAAACCTCGAAGGCGGCGGCGAGGATCGTTCCGCGTTTGTCTGGGGTGGTGTGGAGCATCATCACTTGACGGTATGACATTTTTCGTTATTTTGTCAATTTGTCAAACGGCGTATGCGCTGAACATCGTTCTGCGTTCACGAGATTCCCAAGAGGGAATACTATTTCGCAACTTGCCTCTTAACAGAGAGATTCAATTCGCGTAGTCGATGATGGATTGTTTTGTGCAGTGCAATATGTGGTAATCCAACAACAATCGGTCCCGTAAATGTTAAGAATCGACCGGTCATGGGATCGGAAGTGTTGAATAAGTAGTGCTCGCGGCCATTTGAAGTCAGTTTCCTGGCGCCGGCCCGTTCCCGATGTATCGAAGAGACGAATATGAAAGCGAACCGCTACATAGCCATTCTTGTTTTCCTTGGTTCGGCCGCATGGATCGCCACCGGCGAATTCTCGTCGGTTGGAAGCGCCCAGGAAAGTGCGAGCGAAACGCCGGCCGAACAGGCCGCCGCTTCCGAGCCATCCAAACCGCTGCAGGTTGTTGGTGTCGCGGTGATCCCGCAGATCCGGCACGCACGGTCGGTCAATATTTCCGGCGTGACCAAGGCGGACAAGGTGACCAAGCTGACGGCTCGCGCCGCCGGTATCATCGGTGAACTGGCCGTCAAGCAAGGCGCTATCGTCAAGGAAGGCGACGTCATCGCCCGTATCGCGCCGGAAGGCCGTATTTCCGCGCTGCGTTCAGCCGAACAGGCGCTGGAACAGGCGAAGGCGGAAGCCGAAGCCAAGATGAAGCTCGTTGAACAGGGCACGCTGGCGAAACTGCAGGGCGATGCCGCGCAGTCCGCGTTGCGTGCCGCAGAGAGCCAGGTCGAGGCGGCGCAGGCCGAAGTCGACAAACTGGAAGTCGTGGCTGCCTATGACGGGGTGGTCGATTCCGTCGATGTCGAGGAAGGCGCGTCTGTATCGACCGGGACGCCGGTTGCCACTCTCATCGCGCTCGATCCGATTATCGGCACCGGCGAAGTCAACGAAAGCGACCTTGGCGTGGTCAAGGTCGGCAACCCGGCCGATCTGCGGCTGGTCGACGGATCCACGGTGACGGGAACGATCCGCTACATAAGCCGATCCGCGCAGGCGGCGACCCGCACCTATACGGTCGAAGTCGAGGTATCCAACCCGGAACTCGCAATCCCGGCCGGCATGACTGCGGAAGTCGTTCTGCGGGGCGAGCCGGTCCTGGCGACGCCGGTACCGCGTTCCGTCGTGGCACTCAACGACGATGGCGAGATCGGCGTGCGCACGGTCAACGAAGATGATGTCGTCGTCTTCCACCCGATCGACATCGTCGACGATTCCACGGGTGCGCTGATACTCGGGGGCATTCCGGAAGGCGCCCGCGTGATCGTCGCCGGCCAGAATTTCGTCGGTGACGGCGTGAAGGTGAAACCGGTCGAGGCCGATGGGGAGACCATCCAGCGGCTTATCGAGGAAGCATCCGCGGGAGCGATCTGAACATGCTGAATTTCCTCGGAGTCGCGGTCAACAACGCGCGACTGACGATCACGGCGCTGATCTTCATCATCATTGCGGGCGCCGTGGCCTATATCAACGTGCCGAAAGAGGCCGAGCCGGATGTCCAGATTCCGGTGATCTACGTGAGCCTGCATCTTCAGGGCATCTCGCCCGAAGATGCGGAACGCATGCTTGTGCGGCCCGTCGAGACCCAGGTTCAGAATATCAAGGGCGTCGACAAGATGACGTCCAACGCCTACCAGGGCGGCGGCAACGTCGTTCTTGAATTCGAACCCGACGCCGATCTTTCGACGGCGCTGGAGGATGTCCGCTCAAAAGTGGACGACGCCAAGCGCGAATTTCCCGACGGGACCGACGAGCCGTCCGTCAACGAGGTCAACATCTCGGAATTCCCGGTTCTGGTCGTGACGCTTTCAGGCGATGCGCCGGAGCGAGTCCTGACGCGTGCCGCCAAGGAATTGCAGGAAAAGATCGAGGACGTGTCCGGCGTGCTCGAGGCCAATTTGCAGGGTTCGCGCGACGAGATGGTCGAGGTCATCATCGATCCGGCGAAACTCTCCTCCTACAATCTCCAGCTTGACCAGATGATCGGCGGCGTGAGGGCCAACAACCAGCTCGTTGCGGCCGGCACGCTGGAAGGCAGCGAGGGCAAATATGCCGTCAAGGTGCCGGCGTTGATCGAGACGGTCGAGGATGTCGCCAACCTGCCGATCGCGGCGAACGGCAATGCCGTCGTGCGCGCCCGGGACCTGGCGACGATCCGGTCCACCTTCGAGGACGAGAAAAGCAAGGCGCGGCTGAACGGCAAGCGGGCTGTCGCAATCGAGGTTTCGAAGCGCACCGGCGCAAACCTGATCGAGACCGTGGACGGCGTGAAGGCGGCGGCCGAGGAGTTCAAGGCCAACTTGCCGACCGGTGTGGAAGTCACCTACAGCCAGGACAAGTCGACCGATATCCGCACGCTGCTCGAGGACCTCCAGAACTCGGTTCTGACGGCGGTCATCCTCGTCTTCATCGTGATCCTTTATTTCCTCGGCATCCGGTCGTCGATCCTGATCGGTCTGGCGATCCCGACTTCGTTCCTGATGGGCATCCTTGCGCTTTCGCTGGCCGGGCTGACCGTCAACCTCGTCGTGCTGTTCAGCCTGATCCTGGCCGTCGGCATGCTGGTCGACGATGCGATCATCGTGACGGAATACGCCGAGCGGCGCATGACCGAGGGTATGCCTTCGGGCCCGGCCTTCGCGGAAGCCGCGCGGCGCATGTTCGGTCCGGTCGTGGTGGCAACCGCAACGCGTATCGCCGCGTTCTCTCCGCTTCTGTTCTGGCCCGGCATTGTCGGCGAGTTCATGGGCTATCTGCCGCTGACGCTGATCTTCACCCTGTCGGCCTCTATTCTCTACGCCCTGTTCTTCGCGCCGACGCTCGGCTCGATCTTCGGCAAGGCCGTGGTCGAGGAGCGCAAGCCGGACGGGCTCTACATGGCGGTCGTCAAGAAAGCGGTGCGTCATCCGCTGCCGACGCTTGGCTTCGTTTCGGCCCTGATGGTCGGAATCGTCTTCGCCTATGGCAAATATAATAGCGGGACCGAGTTTTTCCCGAGCGTCGAACCGCAATACGGGCTCGTCTATGTGCATGCGCGCGGAAACCTGTCGCTCGACGAGCAGGACGAGGCCGTATCCACGGTCGAGGAGCGTGTGCTCGGTTGGCCCGGAATTGAAACCGTCTATACCCGCGTCGGCGCTTCCAGCGGTGGTGGCGGAATGGGTGGTTCGCCGGACGAGGATGTCATCGGAACGATCCAGTACGAATTTGTCGACTGGCGCGAGCGCAAGGAAGCGAGCGAGATCCTGACGGATCTGCGCGGCGCGCTTTCCGGTCTTCCCGGCGTCGAGGCCGAGGTTTCGGTTCCGGATGCGGGTCCGCCGCAAGGCAAGCCGATCCAGGTCGAACTGTCCGCGAGCAATCCGGAGGGGCTCGACGAGGCTGCGGCGACAGTCGCGAATTACCTGCGTACGATTCCCGAGGTCATCGACCTTTCGGACGGTGCGCCGCCGCCGTCGATCGACTGGGAGCTGAAGGTGGATCGCACCGAGGCCGCCAAATACGGCATCGGGCCGGGTTCCGTCGGGACTGTCGTGCAACTCGTGACGACCGGCCTCAAATTGTCGGATTATCGTCCGGCCGGCGCCGATGATGCGGTCGATATAAGGCTGCGCCTGCCGGAAGACCGGCGCACCCTGTCGACACTCGAGCAGTTGCGGATCGAGACCCCGCAGGGTTCGGTTCCTCTTTCGAATTTCGTGACGCGCGAACCGGCCAAGAGCCTTGGCACTCTCAAGCGCATCGACGGCACGCGCACGGTCATCGTGTCCGCGAACCTCACCGAAGGCGCGCAGGATTCGGTTTTCCAGCAGCAGGTGGCGGACGCGCTGCCCACGCTCGACTTGCCGGAAAACGTGCGCTGGAAGCTTGGCGGCTCGAACGAGGAAAGCGCGGAAGCTTCGGCCTTCCTCGGCAAGGCGTTCGGGGTCGCGATCTTCCTGATCTTCGCGTTGCTGCTCGCCCAGTTCAACCGGTTCACTTATGTCTGGCTGGTGCTGACAGCCGTGGTCATGTCGACGGTCGGCGTCCTGCTCGGTCTTCTGATCATGCAACAGCCTTTCGTGATCGTGATGACAGCGGTCGGCACGATCGCGTTGGCCGGTGTGGTCGTGAACAACAACATCGTCCTGATCGACACCTACGTGCATCTGCGTTCGGAAGGCTGGGACAAGCTTGAAGCCGTCCTGGAAACCTGCCGCGAACGCGTGCGTCCGGTCATGCTGACGGCGATCACGGCCATTCTGGGCGTGCTGCCGATCGCCTTCGGCGTCAATCTGGCGCTTCTGAGCCATGAGGTGACGATCGGCGCACCATCGACGCAATGGTGGATCTCCCTCTCGAGCGCGATCGTGTTCGGCCTCGCCTTCTCCACCATGCTGACGCTCGTGGTGACCCCGGCCGCCCTGATGGTGTTCACGCGCGACAATGCCTGGATTGCGGATGATCGCAGCCTGCTCGCCAAGTTGTTTCGTCGCAAGAAGAAGGCAGTTGCCGAACAGCCGAAGAACCAAGAGGCCGAGACCGGAGAGCAGTCCGAGCCCTATGAGAACATCCACGAGTTTCCGAAAGCCGCCGAATAGGCCCCGGACGACAGATGAACATAAAAGGCCGGCTCTCGTAGCCGGCCTTTTTTGTTCAGGAGAGGGCCAGCAGATCGGTGCGCAGGCGGTCGGGATCGGCGATCATTTTGTCGATCAGCGCATGGGTTTCGCGCCAGATCGGATAGGCCCTGTTCATCAGTTCCTCGCCCTCGGCGGTCAACGCCAGACGCCGGCTGCGACGATCGTTCGGATCGGGAGAAACGACCACGAGGCCGCGCCGTTCAAGCGGTTTCAGATTGGCTGTCAACGTTGTTCGATCAAGCGCCAGCAGTGCGGCGACATCGCCCATGACGGGCGGTTCCGGTCGGTTGAGCGAAATCAGGAGCGAAAACTGCCCGTTGGTAATGCCGAGCGGCCGAAAGGCGTCGTCAAAAATGCGCGCGACCTTGCGCGCGGCGCGTTGCAGATGCAGGCACAGGCATGCGTCGCGCACCTCGAGCGTGGACTCGAAGGGAAAGGCAGATGTTTTTTTCATCGCCGAATTATATTGATATCAACCTAAGCATTCCAGTGCGTCCGCTCGGAATGCACAATTTGCCGCAGTGCGGCGCATGAAAAAGGCGGGAAGGTTCCCCTCCCCGCCCGGTATCGAACACTCGCCAATCAGGCAGCCTTCTTTTTCGGCTCGATCAGGTGACGATTGACCAGGAGCTCGGCGATCTGCACCGTGTTCAATGCCGCGCCCTTGCGCAGGTTGTCGGAGACGACCCAAATGTTGAGGCCGTTTTCGACCGTGGCGTCCTCACGGATGCGGCTGATATAGGTGGCGTCCTCGCCGGCGCTTTCATACGGCGTGATGTAACCGCCGTCCTCATGCTTGTCGATGACCAGGCAGCCCGGGGCCTCGCGCAGGATCTCGCGTGCCTCGTCGGCCGTGATCGGCTTCTCGAACTCGATGTTGACGGCTTCCGAATGGCCGATGAAGACGGGCACGCGCACTGCGGTGCAGGTGACCTTGATCTTCGGGTCGAGCATCTTCTTGGTTTCGGCCAGGACCTTCCATTCCTCCTTCGTGTAGCCGTCCTCCATGAAGACGTCGATATGGGGAATGACGTTGAAGGCGATGCGCTTGGTGAACTTCTTGTTCTCCAGCGGATCGGACACGAAGACCGCGCGCGTCTGGGTAAAGAGCTCGTCCATGCCTTCCTTGCCGGCACCCGAGACCGACTGATAGGTCGATACCACGATGCGCTTGATGGTCGCCGCGTCGTGCAGCGGCTTCAGGGCGACGACGAGCTGCGCCGTGGAGCAGTTCGGGTTTGCGATGATATTCTTTTTCCGGAAGCCCTCGACCGCATCGGCATTGACCTCGGGAACGATCAGCGGAACGTCGGAGTCGTAACGCCAGGCCGAGGAGTTGTCGATGACGACGCAGCCCTTGGCGGCGATCTTCGGCGACCACTCCTTGGACACGTTGCCGCCTGCCGACATCAGGCAGATATCGGCTTCCGAGAAGTCGTAGTTTTCCAGCGCCTGGACCTTGAGTGTCTTGTCGCCGTAGGAGACTTCCTGCCCGATGGAGCGGCGCGAGGCGAGCGGCACGACCTTGTCTGCCGGGAAACCGCGTTCTTCCAGTATGTTGAGCATTTCGCGACCGACATTGCCGGTTGCGCCTGCGATGGCGATTGTAAAGCCCATGGCCCTTCTTGCTCCTCTCTCCCCTTTGCTTGGCAAGCACCACTCGTCCCGCCCCCGGGAGAGTGAGGGGCGGAGCGGTCAGGTCGTCTTCGTGGTTTTCGACGTTGCGGTGCTCATGGTGGCGGCGTTTTGATGCAGGACTGTGCGAAAGTCAACATCGGGCTTCAGTCGGCCGTGTTTAGTCTCACCGCAAACGCCGCTTCCGGCGACGCAAGGAGAAAAGACCATGCACATCCTCATCAAGGCCGCGGCCGTCCTGGCCGTGATTGCGGGCGCGACATCCGAAGCCAGCGCCGACTTCATCCGTTGCCCGCTCGACCAGGCGCGGCGCACGATCACCGACAATCTCCCTTCCGGCTGGTGGACCACACCCATGATCAACCGGCTGTCGGAAACAAAGGTGCAGGCCATCGGCGGGAAGCCCGCCTTGATGTGCATTTATGGGTCGTCGGGCAGCATCCAGCGCGAGGCGCCGCGGGGCCAGACCTGCCGGGCCGCGCGCGGCGGGTTCGATTGCCAGGCGTCCGGCGGTGGCGGACCAAGAACCTCGGCGACAGGGCGGCTTGATATCCCGCAGACCTACCTGTTCGATCTGGACCGTGGCGCGGTGACGCGCAACGGCGCGGATTTCTGGTTCCAGGCGGAGACTCGGGCGTTGCTTTATCTCGTTCCGCAGAACGGCGCGCGGATCGGCGTCGGCAACCGCGCCAATCGCGGTGCGGCGGGCTGCGCCTCCGCACGGATGACCCGGGATCGCGTGTCGTTGAGCGACCTTCCGGTCGGCAGCTATATCTGCGCCAAGACGAACGAAGGCCGGATTTCCCAGTTCCGCATCAATGCGCTTTCCGGCGGATCGCCCAAGACCCTGTCAATCGGCTTCACGACCTGGCAGTAGGCCATTTGCACGGCGCGCCGAGGCTTGTCAGGCTTCGGCGCGCCGCTCGATGTGCCACAATAGCCGCTGTTGCGTGACGAAAGGCGATCTCCGAATCCCGCACAACGGCCCTTTATCGCGTCAGGCGGCGCCGGCATAGGCTTCGAGCACGGCGTCGCCCATTTCGCCTGTGGTCACCTTCGTGCAGCCGTCGGACATGATGTCGCCGGTGCGAAGACCCTTGTCGAGGACGGTGGAGATCGCCTTCTCCAGCCGGTCGGCCTCGTTGATCAGGCCGAAGGAGTAGCGCAGGCACATCGCGAAAGACGCGATCATGGCGATCGGGTTGGCGATGCCCTGGCCGGCGATGTCGGGCGCGGAACCGTGTACCGGCTCGTAGAGCGCCTTGCGCTTGCCGGAAACAGGGTCCGGCGCGCCGAGAGACGCCGAAGGCAGCATGCCCAGCGAGCCCGTCAGCATGGCGGCAACGTCGGACAGCATGTCGCCGAAGAGATTGTCGGTGACGATGACGTCGAACTGTTTGGGCCAGCGCACGAGCTGCATGCCGCCGGCATCGGCCAGCATGTGGGTCAGCTCGACATCGGAATATTTCGCCTTGTGGGTCTCGGTGACGACATCCTTCCAGAGCACGCCCGATATCATCACATTGTGCTTTTCCATCGAACAGACCTTGTTGGCGCGGGTGCGCGCCAGTTCGAAGGCGACGCCGGAGATGCGCTCGATCTCGAACGTATCGTAGACCTGCGTGTCGATACCGCGCTTCTGGCCGTTGCCTAGATCGATGATCTCCTTCGGTTCGCCGAAATAGACGCCGCCGGTCAGTTCGCGCACGATCAGGATGTCGAGGCCTTCCACGACTTCCGGCTTCAGCGAGGAGGACGCGGCGAGCGCGGGGTAGCAGATGGCGGGGCGCAGATTGGCAAACAAGGCCATGTCCTTGCGCAGGCGTAGGAGGCCGGCTTCGGGGCGCACATCGTAAGGCACGCCGTCCCATTTGGGTCCGCCAACCGCGCCGAACAGCACCGCATCGGCCGCCATCGCCTTTTCCATGTCCGCGTCCGAAATGGCCTTGCCATGGGCGTCATAGGCCGAGCCGCCCACCAGTCCCTCGTCGGTGACGAAGCCGGCGCCTTCCTTCTCGTTCATGTGGCTGATCAGCTTGCGAACCTCGGTCATGGCCTCGGGGCCGATACCGTCGCCGGGGAGAAGGAAGAGGGAACGCGTCGTCATATCTGGATATCCGTCGGTTTGAAGTGTCGATGAGGGCAATAGAGGCTGTACGGCGCGAATTCAACTGGCCGTTGCTTTCTGCCGCGAGGCGCCTAGCCCCGCAGCGCGGTCACCTCGATCTCGATCTTCATTTCCGGCCGGATCAATCCGGCGACGACCATTGTGGCCGCGGGCCGGATTCCATCGAAATATCGTCCCAGGATCGGGAATACTTCGTCGGCAAAAGATGCGTCGGTCACCGTATATTGCGCGCGCACGACATCGCCGCGCGAAAAACCGGCTTCGGCCAGCGCATCGTCGATGGTGCGAAGGATGTTCTCGGTCTGCGCCGCGACGCTTTCCGGCATGGTCATGGTCGCGTAATCGTAGCCGGTGGTGCCGGACACGAAACACCAGTCACCCTGGACGACGGCGCGCGAATAGCCGGCCTCCTTCTCGAAGGGCGAACCGGTGGAAACCAGGCGGCGCGTTTTCATCGTGTGTTCTCCGTCTTGTCGGCATCATCGGAATGGCCGAGCAGGTGATCGGCGATACGGCGCATGCAATCGCCGACCAACTCGCATTCCTCCGGCGTCGACAGCGACATGATGTCGTTGATGATTCCGGCCTGTATCGCGATCGCCTCTTTGGCAAGCGCCTCGCCTTGCGGCGTCAGGTAGAGGCGCAGAGCCCGACGGTCCCCCGGATCTGGCCGGCGTTCCACGAGGTCGCGCTTTTCGAGTTGCGGCAGCAGCATGGTCATGTTGGACCGGCCGACGAACAGCTTGCGGGCGAGGTCCTGCTGGCTGATGCCCGGCGACCGGACGAGATTCACCATGATGTCGAGATGCGGCGTCTTGAGGTCGAGCGACTTCAGCTTGCGCGCCAGTTCCTGCTGAACGAGATGGCAGGCGCGGGCGACGGCGATCCAGTTGCGGAATCGCGGATTCGCCCACATCGGCGCGTCTTCGACGGCGGAGTCCTGCGCGGCACCTTGTTTATTGTTCATAGTTGTACTATTCTGTTCATGGTTGAACATAAGGTCTTTTGCCGATGATGCATGCGGGACAACGAATTGCAAAGGGATTGGTCGCACGCGCGGGCACCCTCTGGCCGAAAACCACCGCCGATTTCGCGTTCAGGCTCTTCACGCGGACGGCGCGGCGGAAGGGAACGTCCGGGACCACGGGAATGCCGGAGGGCGTCCGTCCCCTGATGCTGCAACACGCTGGCGGCCTCGTCGCGACATGGGACATGCCGTCGTCGCGACCCATCGGCCGAAAGGCGTTGCTTGTGCATGGCTGGAATTCGCGGTCGCTGCACCTGCTGGCGCTTGCCCGATCACTCAACGATGCCGGTATCGACACCGTGCTGCTGGACCTGCCGGGTCATGGTGCATCGACCGGTCGCCATCTGCATCTCGGCAAAGGTATCGAGGCGGTCGATGCCGCATGGCGTCATTACGGACCATTCGATGCGATGATCGGGCATTCCTTCGGCGGTTCCGTCGTGCTGAACACGGCGCTCGGCTCGGCGATGTGCGTCCCCGCACGGCGGCCGGAGAGGCTGGTCACGATTGGTGCACCCAATTCCCTGCCGGCGCTGTTTCGCTGGTTCGGCCGCCGAATCGGCTTGCCGCCAGTGGCGCAGGAGGCGCTGGAGCGGCGCGTGTTGTCATTGCTGGGCCGGTCGCTCGACCTGTTCGTTGCGGGCGACCAACTCGCCGATACGGATCTCCCGGTCCTTGTCGTTCACGACATGGACGATACGGACGTTCTCTATACGGATGCGCTGCGCATGGCGCGGGCCGGACGACATGTCCGGCTGCATACGACCAGCGGGCTCGGTCATCGCCGCGTGCTTCGCGACGAAGGCGTTCATGCCGCGATTGCAGCCTATGTCACGGCCGGACAGGATGATGCCGGTGAAAAGCCGATTGCGCTGGTGCGCGATTACGCCTGATCGTATGCGCGGAACGCCACGACGGCATTGGCGCCTCCGAAGGCGAAGGAATTGCTGACCGCCACGCTTACATCGCGCTTGCGGGCTTCGTTCGGCGTGATGTCGAGATCGCATTCCGGATCGGGCTCGGTATAGTTCACCGTCGGCGGTATGACGCCGTCGCGGATCGCGTTGATGCAGGCAATGGCTTCCAGCGCGCCGGATGCGCCAAGACAATGGGCATGCATCGATTTCGTGGAAGACACCGAAATCCCGTCCGCATGCTTGCCGAAAACCTCGCGGATCGCCGAAGTCTCCGTGCGGTCGTTGCCGAGCGTGGCCGTGCCGTGTGCGTTGATATAGTCGATGTCGGAGATATCCAGGCCGGAATCGGCAAGGCATTCGCGTATGGCTGTGACCGGACCTTCGAGCGTCGGCGCGACGATATCGCTCGCGTCGGCCGACATGCCCGCGCCGAGCAGCTCAGCCAGGATCGGCGCACCGCGCTTTTGCGCGCTTTCAAGCGTTTCCAGCACCAGCGCGCCCGCGCCGTCACCGAGCACCAGGCCCTCGCGGTCGGCGGAAAACGGCCGGCAGCCGGTCTTGGCGAGGATCCGCATGGATTCCCAGGCTTTTACGACCCCGTAGGACAGCGGTGCATCCGAGCCGCCGGCGACGATCGCGTCAGCACGGCCCGCCCGCAGGAGGTCGAGCGCTGACAAGAATGCGTGATTGGAGGAGGAACAGGCGGAAGTGACGCCGAAAACCGGGCCGGTCAGGCCATGGATCATGCTGGTGTGCACCGCGGCGGTGGACGGCATCGCCTTTGGCACCGTGAAAATATCTGTGCGTTTCTTGTGATTCAGGAAGATCGCCCGGTAGGCCGCCTCGACGGCATCGCCGCCATAGACGCCGACACCGGTTACCGCGCCGATGCGCATCGGTGGGCGGTCTTCGACCGATAGCCCCGCCTGTTGCAGCGCTTCGGCAGCTGCAAGCGCCGCCAGAAGGCCGATCCGGCCTGTCGAGGTCAGCTTGCGGCGGTCGAATTCGTGCGGCGGGAGTTCCTTTATCTCGCCCGCGATTTCGGTTTTCAGGTCGTCCTTGTCGGGGATGGTGAGCGGACCGATGCCGCACCGTCCCGCCTGCATCGACTGCCAGATTTCATCGACGTTCCGGCCGAGGCAGCAAAGGCCTCCGATGCCGGTGACGACCACGCGCGGTCTTGTCATTCAATTGCCCTTGTCGATCAGGGCCGATACCGAATCCGCGATATCGGAGACGGTCTTGAGCTTGTCCCATGCGGACGCCGCGTTCAGGTCGATATCGATGTCGAATTCGTCTTCGAGCTCGAAAATGATATCCGCGAGGTCGAGCGATTCGATTTCAAGCGACTCCAGCTCGGTGTCCGGCTTGATCTTGTCCGGATCGATTTCCGTCTTTTCCGCGATGATCCGTATTGTCGTGTCGAGAACCGTGGCCGCCATTTAAAAACTTCCCTGAAACGCTTCACCGGCAAACTGTTTGCCGACCCCCGCCATCCTTTTTGCTCCGAAGGAAAAACGAATGTCAATCTGGCGGACCGGTATGCGTTCGATCAGTTGATGCCGAGGCGGCTCAGTTGTGCGCGTGCCGGCTCGGGCCATTTGTCGAGTTCCGGCCAGTGCGCGACGGTGTTTCCGCGCATCTGCGCGAACCAGGCCGTTTCCGACTTCAGGTCGACCACGAGCAGCGAATCGGCGCCGCCGCAATTATGTGGCACGCATCCGCTGGCGGCGAACAGGGCGTCGCCGACCTCCTCCATTTCCGAAGAGACGCGCAAGCCCGTCGCATATTCCTCCAGATCGTCTCCCAGCGCGTTTGACGCGACTGCGAACAGCGCCTCGTTCAGGAAGTAGTCGATCGGGTGGCGTGCGGGGTCGGCGCTCAGGTCCGACCACGTCGTGCCCGGTTCGGGGGCGAATCGCAGCATTCCGGCCATCGAGAAGCCCGCATCCGGCTGCCAGCTGCGGATCGCCAGTTCCTCCCCAGGCCCGACCCAGGGAACGAAAAGGATACGGTAATCGGAGACGGCCGGAGTAGGCCAACCGCAGTCGCCGGGCAGCGAATCGGTCTTCACGCCGCCTTCCCCGTCAGGCCAGACCATCAGCGTGTTGGCCCCGCAGGCATTGCCGCCCGGTCCGATGGAAATCAAGGCGACTTCGGTGTCGTTTATGGAGACGATCCGGTCGAAGAAGACCATGTAGTCGCGCGCGATCTCGCGGTCATCGAAGGTGACGACACGTTCGTAATCGTCGTTTTCGGCGATGCGGATCGTTCCGCCGGCAAAAGGGATTCCCTTATCCTGTGCCTTGACCGGCATTGCCATGCCGGCAAACGCCATGGCCGCAACCAGACAACCGATGAACGTCTTCATGTCCCGCCTCGCTTTCCGGATCAGTCGGGCTTGACGATCCTGTGGAGGATTTTGCGCACAATCGGCGTGACGACAAGTACCGACGGGAATGCGAGCACCCATGACGACAGCCATGCCTTCGCCCAGAGCGCGGCGAAACCGGCCACGGCGCCGGCCGCGAGAAAGGTCGAGAGGCCGGACACCAGCGCACTCATCATGCCGGTCAGCAGCAATCCGAATATGACGGGCTCGAGCCGCCGGGGAATAAAGGGCTTCAAGGGTGCGTCAGGCCCAGGGGCGGTTTTCGGCGAGTTGTGATTCGAACGTGTCGATCTTCGCGGATTTCGCCATGGTCAGGCCGATATCGTCGAGGCCATTGAGCAGGCAGTGTTTCTTGAAGGCGTCGATATCGAACTTCACCGAGCCGCCATCGGGACCCTTGATCTCCTGGGATTCGAGATCGACCGTCAACGTGGCGTTGGAGCCGCGCTCGGCATCGTCCATCAGCTTGTCCAGGTCTTCCTGGCTGACAACGATCGGCAGGATGCCGTTCTTGAAGCAGTTGTTGTAGAAAATATCGGCAAACGAGGTCGAGATCACGCAGCGAATTCCGAAATCCAGCAGGGCCCAAGGCGCGTGTTCGCGCGAGGAGCCACAGCCGAAATTATCGCCGGCGACAAGGATCTTCGAATTGCGGTAGGCTGGCTTGTTGAGGACAAAGTCCGGATTCTCGCTGCCATCCTCATTGTAGCGCATCTCGGCGAACAGGCCCTTGCCCAGGCCGGTGCGCTTGATGGTCTTCAGATAGTCCTTCGGAATGATCATGTCGGTGTCGACATTGACGATCGGAAGGGGCGCGGCGACGCCGCTCAGCGTGGTGAACTTGTCCATGGTGACCGCTTTCGCTTGGAATTCTCGGCAGGCCAATAGCAAAGCGCGCAGCAAAAATGAAGCGCTGTCGGTGCGTCAAATGATATTGCGCTCGGCGAAAGGCCGTTCGGCGGCGACGCGATCGGGCGCGAAGGCTGTGCAATCGACCGATCGATATTCGCCGAAAAGGATCAATTCGGCGAGCGCTTCGCCCGCCGCCGGGGCCTGCTGTACACCGTGGCCGGAAAAACCGGATATCGCGTAGAGCCCGCCGATACCGGGCACGATGCCGATCAGCGCGTTGCGATCGAAGGGATTGTAGTCGTAGTGACCGGCCCATGCCGAATGCAGCTTGATCGCCTCGAAAGCGGGAACGCGTTCTGCGAGAAGCGGCCAGATCGTCTCCTCGAAAAGCGGCCAGTCCGGGTCGAAATCGTCGGGGTTGGCCGGACCGTCCGCGTCCGGATGCGGAGAAATGCCCGTGATGTAGCCGTCACCCTCGGGTCGGACATAGAGACCTGTCGGGTCGACCGTCAGCGGCATATCGGGAAAACTGTCCCTTGCATGAAAGAAAAATACGGTGCGCTTGCGCGGCTCGACCGGAAAGTCGAGGCCGGCCATGCGCGCGACCGCGCCGGAGGATGGCCCGGCGGCGATGACGATCGTGCCACAGTGCCAATGCGTGCCGTCATCGAGGCGCAGACCGCTGACCCTGCCATCAGCGCTGTCGATCGAAGCGACCGAACCGGTTGCGAGTGTCACGTTCGGATGCGCTTTCAGGTTTCGCCGGAAGGCGGAGAGCAGCGCCATGGCGTCGAACCAGCCCTCGCGCGACAGTCCGAAGGACCCGGCGGCGACGCCCTCCAGATTGAGCCAGCCGAATCTTTGGGCCAGCGCGGCCGGATCGAGCAAGACGACATCGGCCTCGCATGCCTTTTGTACCGCATGATTGGCGGCGAGCGTCTCGCGGCCGGCATCGCTTGCGAGGAGGAGATAGCCATTTTCGCGAAAGCCGATATTCGTTTCGTCTCCGAAATTTTCTGAAGCATTCAGCATGAAATCCAGCGAGCGCCGGGACAGGGCGATGTTTTCGGCGCGCGAGAATTGCTGCCGGATACCCGAGGCCGAAAGGGCTGTGGCCGCGCGGGAAAAGGCGGGATCGCGCTCGAACACGGCGATGGAGGCGCCGGGATCGAGCCGGGCGAGGTGCCAGGCTGTCGCCGCGCCGGCCAGTGCGCCGCCGATGATCGCGATATCGCAGCTTTGATGGGTCATGGGCGACTCCGTTCGCAACGCTACTTGCGGGGTGTCGCGCAATATTGTCAAACGTGGCGATGACCAAGCGCCCGCTTCGCCTTCGCCGCTCCGTTCTCTACGTGCCCGCCTCCAACGAAAAGGCCGTCGCCAAGACCGTTTCGCTGCCTTGCGACGCGGTGATCTACGATCTGGAGGATGCTGTCGCGCCGGCCGCCAAGGAGGAGGCGCGTGAAAGGCTGCGCGATCATTTCAAGGCGAACCCGAAAAGCCGCTGCGAGCGCGTCATCCGCATCAATTCGCTTTCGAGCGCGTTCGGCCCGGAGGATTTCCTCGCCGCGCGCGCCTGCAAGCCGGACGCGATCCTGATCCCCAAGGTCGACCTGCCGCGCGATATTGCCGATGTCGCCGACATGCTGGCCGAAACGGACGCCGCCGACACGATCCGGCTGTGGGCGATGATGGAGACGCCGAAGGCCTTTCTCAATGTTGGCCAGATCGCCGAATGGGGCGAAACGCCGGGTTCCCGGCTCGATTGCCTCGTGGCGGGCACCAACGACCTCGCCAAGGATCTGCGCTTGCCCGGCCGGGACCATGCGGTGCTGGGGCCTCTCATGGCAGATCTCGTCCTGTCCGCCCGCGCCTTCGGGCTCGACGTCCTGGACGGTGTTTTCAACGCGTTTCGCGACGAGGAGGGTTTCCGTTCGGAATGCGGCCGCTCGGTCGCGATGGGCTTTGACGGCAAGACCCTGATCCATCCGGGCCAGATCGCCGTTGCGAACGAGATTTTCGGCATTTCCGAGACGCGCGAGGCCGAAGCAAACGCGATCGTCGAAGCGTTCGAGCGGCCGGAAAACCGCGATGCCGGCGTGATCGGGCTTGACGGACGCATGGTGGAACGATTGCATCTTGAAGAAGCGCGCCGCACGCTGGCGCTTGCCGCTCTCCAGCAGGGCGGCTGAAAGGACAGGAAATTCATGCAGCTTTATCGCCTGCTGACAGGCCCGGACGATTCGACCTTCTGCCACAAGGTGACCGCGGCGCTGAACAAGGGCTGGTCGCTGCATGGCTCGCCGTCCTATGCTTTCGATGCCCAGACCCATTCCCTGCGTTGCGCGCAGGCGGTGGTGAAGACCGTCGAGGGCGAGGAATACGACCCCACGATGAAACTCGGCGAACAATAGGAGCGGCGGTATCCGGGTTCTTGTCGCGATAGTTCTTCTCTTCGGCTTCATGTCGGGCCCGGTCTCCGCTCAATCGCGATGCGGCGTGTCGCTGGTGCTGGCGCTCGACGTGTCCTCCAGCATCGACGAGAACGAGTTCGCCCTGCAGATGGGCGGCTTGTCGCGTGCGTTGCGCGATCCCTCCATCGTGCAGGCGATCGTCGAGGCCGGCGGTATTCAGGCGATGGCGTTCGAATGGAGCGGGCGCACCCAGGTCGTCGACATCGTGCCGTGGACGTTTCTTGCCAGCGAGGCGGATGTCTTCGCCTTCGCGGGGGCGATCGGGCTGCATGAGCGCGGGTTCGACGAATTCCCGACGGCGCTTGGTTACGCGCTCGGCCATTCGGCGATCCGCCTGTCGCGCGCGCCGCTTTCCTGCGCGCGCGCCGTGGTCGATGTGTCGGGCGATGGCGTCAACAACGAGGGTTACGAGCCGGCGCTCGCCTTCAAGAATTTCGATTTTTCCAATGTCACGGTGAATGGCCTGGTCATCGAGGGCGAGAAGCCGGACCCGGTGGCCTATTACCGCGCCGAGGTGATCCACGGTCCGGGCGCCTTCGTCGAGATCGCGCGCGATTTTGCCGATTACGAGGCGGCGATGAAGCGCAAGCTCCTGCGCGAGATCAATGGTGCGGCGCTCAGTTACTTGTCCGCGCCAGGCGAGCGAAAAGCGGACGACGTTCCGGGTTCGCGTTACCTCCGCTAAGCCTGCGGAAAAAACCGCCCTTTTGCGGTGCCGATGGCGAAATCCTGCCAGGCAGTATCGCCCGGCCTTACTCGGCTGCTTCCTCGATGCGTTCCATGTCGGCGTCGGAGAGGCCGAAATGGTGACCCAGTTCGTGGATCAGCACATGGGTGATGATGTCGCCCAGCGATTCCTCGTTTTCCGACCAGTAGTCGAGGATGGCGCGGCGATAGAGCGTGATGCGGTTGACCTGCTCGCCGGTGCCGGGGTTCCAGCGCTCGGCGACGCCGCGCCCTTCGAACAGGCCGAGCAGGTCGAACGGGGTTTCGAGGCCCAGATCGTCGCTGATCTCCTCGGTCGGGAAGTCCGCAATGACGATCTGCACGTCGCCGGTGAGCGCGCGAAATTCCTGCGGCAGGTGCGAATAGGCCGTCAGCGCGATCGATTCGATGGTGGCGAGGTCGGGCGAGAGCCGGTCGGCCCAGTCGCCGCTCTGGTCAGTGCGGTCCATGGTGTTTTCTGCATCGTTTTCACGCCCTCTATATCGCGTCTTGGCGGCCCGCGCGAGGGGGCGGAAAATGACGCGGATTTAGAGGAATAAATTCTTTTTTCCATCCGTCTTGACTCTTTGGCGGTTTGTCGGAATCAATAGGAACATAACAAGAACATAGCCGCGAATGCGTGAATGAACCCGCTGCGGCCGGATTTTGAAACAGGAACACGGGACGAACGCCATGGCGTCAGCACAACGCGCCACGGCGCGGGCGACGCTTTTGTCCCTGCGCCGGCAGATTGCCAGTATCGAGAAGGCTCCGCCGGCCCTTGCCGAAGGCGGCCGGGGCTGGTCCGACGGCCCGGAAGCCGGGCGGGACACGGTCCTCGCCACCGGCGTCGCGGACTTCGACCGGGAACTGAATGGCGGCATCGCGCTGGCCGGATTGACCGAGATCCACGCCCGCGCGGCGCGTGATGCGGGAACGGCCTCCGGCTTCGTCGCCGCGCTGCTGTCGCTGGCGGCCGCGCCGGGCTTTCTGTCGGGGCTTCCCGTCCTGTGGATCGGCGCGCGTGGTGCCTTTGCCGAGGCCGGGCTGCCGCATGGGCGCGGGCTTTGCGCGCTCGGTCTCGCGCCGGAGCGGCTCCTGCTGGTCGAGCCGAAACGGCTTTGCGATGCGTTGTGGGTCGCCGAGGAAGCGGCGCGCACGCGCGGCCTCGCCGCCACGGTGCTCGACATGCGTGGCGCGGCGCCGGGCTTTGGCCTGCGCGAGACGCAGCGCCTGCATCGGCGCGGTCAGGCTTCCGGGCGGCCGGTCCTGCTGCTGCGCCAGTCGGCGGAGGCCGACGCGACCGCCGCTCCGCTCCGCCTCGTCCTCGCGCCGGCTCCTTCCGCGCCGGCGATGGTGCTGGCAGGCACGCCGCATGCCCGCGCCGTGCCGGGCGGCATCGGTCCGCCGGGATTCGCCGTGACGATCGAGAAGAACAAGGCCGGTCCCGCCGGGCGGACCCATCTGCTGCACTGGAACAGCCATGAACGCATATTCTTTACCGAACGGGACGAACGCCGCCGCGACCGCCGTGACGCCGCCGCCGGCGAACGCGGCACGCTCGTCGCATTCCCCGGCGCGGCGCATCTTGGCGCTGACCTTTCCGCATCTTTCGACCGACCGCATCGCGCGGGGCCGTCACGGCAGGACATGGCGGCAGACGGGAGCTGAAGCGCCGCCGCTCGTCACCGCGCACAAGGAGAAGAACGCCATGCGCATCGCCGGCCTCGACGCGGCGGCGGAGGCGCGGGGCCTTCGGCGCGGTCAGGGATTGGCCGATGCGCGCGCCGCCCATCCCGATCTCGATATCGTGCCCGCCGACGCGGAGGCCGACCGCCGCCTGCTGACCGCGCTGGCCGACTGGTGCGACCGCTACACGCCGCTGGTGGCGCTCGACGCACCGGACGGGCTGTTTCTCGACATCACCGGCTGCGCGCATCTGTTCGGCGGCGAGCAGGGGCTTCTGGCCGATCTGCTCGCGCGGCTGTTCGAGCAGGGTTTCACGGCGTGTGCCTCGGTCGCCGCGACGCCGGGGGCCGCCTGGGCGGCGGCACGGTTTGCCGACGGGCCGCTGATCGTCGAACCGGGCGCGGAGGCGCCCGTGCTCGGCCCTTTTCCGCTTGCCGCGCTCAGGCTTGACGGCGAGACGCTGGCCGGTCTCGCCAAGGTCGGTCTGAAGACCGTCCGCCAGCTCCCCGAAGCGCCGCGCGCGCCGCTGGCCCGCCGTTTCGGGCGGCAGTGCCTGCTCCGGCTCGACCAGGCGCTCGGCGCTGTCGAGGAGGCGATCTCGCCGCGCCTTCCGGTGCCGATGCTGTCGGCGGAGCGCCGGCTTGCCGAGCCGGTCGGCCGTATCGAGGATGTCGAGCAATTGCTGCTGGCGCTGGCGATGCGGCTGCAGGGCGGGCTGGAACGTCGCGGCGCGGGCGCTCGGGCGCTGGAATATGCGCTGTTTCGGGTCGACGGCGTCGTCTACCGGCTTTGTGTCGGCGCGTCGCGCCCGGTGCGCGATCCCGAAACCGTCGTCAAGCTGTTCCGCGAACGGCTGGCGAGCGTCGGCGACGAACTGGATGCCGGTTTCGGCTTCGACGTGGTCCGGTTGTCCGTGCTGGCGGACGGCGCGATGGATGACGGGCAGGGCGACTTTTCCGACGGGACGGATGGTGGCGATCCCGATCTCGCCATCCTGCTCGACCGCATCGCCGCGCGGCTCGGCGCCAATGCGCCGGTGGATGCACGGCACCCGGTTTCGCGGCTGCAGGCGGTCGAAAGTCACGAGCCGGAGCGCGCCGAAGAGTTGCGGCCCGCTTCACAAGATAGATCTCCTTTGCCGGCAAATAATATGTCGTTGCCGCCCGCCGTGCCGCGTCCCGCGAGGCTTCTCGCCCGGCCGGAACCGGTGGAGGTGGTGGCCGGCGTGCCTGAAGGTCCGCCACAGCACTTCCGCTGGCGCCGCGCGCATTACCGTGTCACCAGGGCGGAAGGGCCGGAGCGGATCGCTGGAGAGTGGTGGGGCCACGAGGCGCCAGAAGATTTGCATCCCGCGCCCCGCGACTATTACCGCGTCGAGGATGAGGACGGGCGGCGCTACTGGCTGTTTCGCCGCGGGCTTTACGGTGCGGCGGGCGGTGGTGTCGCGCCGGAGTGGTTCCTGCACGGGATGTTCGCATGACGGAGGATGAGCCGGCCTATGCGGAACTCGCCGCCGCATCGAATTTCTCCTTCCTGCGCGGCGCGTCGCATCCCGAGGAACTGGCGGTCACGGCAAAGCAGCTGGGGCTTGCCGGGCTGGGGCTTGCCGACCGCAATACGGTCTCCGGTACGGTGCGCGCGCATATGGCGGCCAAGGAGGCGGGGCTTTCCTACCGGCCCGGCGCGCGGCTGGTCTTTTGCGACGGCACGCCGGACGTGCTCGCCTATCCCGTCAACCGGCGCGGATGGGGAAACTTGTGCCGGCTTCTGACCGCCGGCAATCTGCGCGGCGAGAAGGGCGCGCCGTTGCTCGAGCGCGGCGACCTGCTCGAATGGGGCGAGCGGCTGGCGCTTGCCGTCCTGCCGCGCCCGGAGGCGCTGGACGAGGCCTGTCTCGCCTTTCTGAACGCGTTGCGATCCGGCTTCGGCCGGGCGGTTCGGCTGGCGTTGACCCCCGGCTATGACGGGCGCGACCGGGCGACGCTCGAGGCGAGCCGCGCTTTCGCCGCCGCCTCGCGCGTTTCTCTGATGGCGGTCGGCGACGTCATCTATCACGATCCGCAGCGCCGCGTTCTCGGCGACGTGCTGACCGCGATCCGCGAGCACAGTCCGCTCGGCGAGGCCGGCTATCGTCTTTCGGCAAACGGCGAACGCTATCTGAAGCCGGCAAAGGAAATGGCGCGGCTCTTCCGCTCCGAACCTGCCGCCATCGCCGAAAGCATGGCCTTTTTCGGCGAGCTCGACTTTTCGCTTGAGGAACTGCGCTATCAATATCCGGAGGAGCCCTATGGCGAAAGCGCCTCGCCGCAGGCGGAGCTGGAACGGCTGGCATGGGAGGGCGCGCATAATCGTTACGGCGTGACCATCCCGGAGAAGGTCACGAGCCAGATCCGCCACGAACTGGCGCTGATCGCGGACCTTGATTATGCGCCCTATTTCCTGACCGTGCACGATATCGTGCGCTATGCCCGCGCGCAGAACATCCTGTGCCAGGGGCGCGGTTCCGCGGCCAATTCGACGGTCTGCTACTGCATCGGCATCACCGAGGTCGATCCGGCGCTGACCGATCTCCTGTTCGAGCGCTTCATCTCGCCGGAGCGGCGCGAGCCGCCCGATATCGATGTCGATTTCGAGCATGAGCGCCGCGAGGAGGTGATCCAATACATCTACGAGAAATACGGCCGGGAACGGGCCGGGCTGGCGGCGACCGTCATCACCTACCGGGCGCGGTCGGCGGCGCGGGAGGTTTCCCGGGCCTTCGGCCTCTCGGAGGATGTCGCCGGCGCGATCTCCGGCTCCATCTGGGGCTGGTCGAACGCCGATCTCGGCGACCGTGAGGCGAAGGCGGCCGGTCTCGATGCTGACGATCGCACGACGCGCAACGTCCTGCAGCTGTCCTCGGAGATCATGGGCTTCCCGCGGCATCTCTCGCAGCATGTCGGCGGGTTCGTCATCACGCGCGACCGGCTTGACGAGGTGGTGCCGATCACCAAGTCGGCGATGGACGGGCGCACCATGGTCGAATGGGACAAGGATGATCTCGATTCGCTCGGCATCCTGAAGATCGACATCCTCGCGCTCGGCATGCTGACCTGCATCCGCCGCGCCTTCGACCTGCTGGAGGATCATTACGACCGTCCACTGTCGCTGGCCTCGATCCCGAAGGAGGAGCAGGACGTCTACGACATGATCTGCCGGGCCGATACGCTGGGCGTCTTCCAGATAGAGAGCCGGGCGCAGATGACCATGCTGCCGAGGCTCCGGCCGCGCACTTTCTACGATCTCGTCATCGAGGTGGCGATCGTGCGGCCCGGCCCGATCCAGGGCGACATGGTGCATCCCTATCTCAGGCGCCGCCAGGGTCTCGAGGATGTCAGCTATCCGAGCCGGGAACTGGAAGGCGTGCTCGGCAAGACGCTCGGCGTGCCTCTGTTCCAGGAACAGGCCATGAAGATCGCCATCGTCGCCGCCGGCTTCACGCCCGGCGAGGCCGACCGGCTGCGCCGGGCCATGGCGACGTTCCGGCGGGTCGGCACGATCCATACCTTCCAGAAGAAGATGATCGAGGGCATGGTCGCCAATGGCTACGAGGCCGATTTTGCCGAACGCTGCTTCCGCCAGATCGAGGGGTTCGGCGAATATGGCTTCCCGGAAAGCCATGCCGCCTCATTCGCCCTGCTCGTCTATGCGTCCTGCTGGCTGAAGGCGCATTACCCGGATGTCTTCTGCGCGGCGATCCTCAACGCGCAGCCGATGGGCTTTTATGCGCCGGCGCAGCTGGTGCGCGACGCGCGCGAGCATGGCGTCGAGATCCGTCCCGTCGACATCAATGCCTCGGCCTGGGACAACGCGCTGGAAGACCGGGACGCGGACGAGGCGGAGACCGCCGCGCGCATCGCACCGCGCCACCGCGAAATGAAGACCGTCATCGACGCGATAAAGGCGGTGCGGCTCGGCTTCCGGCAGGTCAAGGGCCTGCGCGAGGAGGACATGGCGCTGCTCGCCGCGCGGCGCGGCGCGGGCTACGACTCGGTCCGCGACCTGTGGCTGCGCTCCGGGCTCGACCGGGCATGCATCGAGCGGCTTGCCGACGCGGACGCCTTCCGCTCCATCGGGCTCGGCCGGCGTGCCGCGCTCTGGGCGGTGCGGGCGCTGGATCCGAAATCCGCCGAGGAGAACCTGCCGCTGTTCGAGCGCGGAAGCGCGGCCGCCGACCCGGACGAGGCCGGCATCGAGATCGCCGGCGAGGCCGAGATGCGGCTTCCGCCGATGCCGCCCGGCGAACAGGTGGTGCATGATTACCGCTATGTGTCGTTGTCGCTGAAGGCGCACCCGGTCTCGTTCCTGCGCGGCCGGCTCGACCGCAAGGGGGTGATGCGCCACGAGGCACTGGACGCTGTCCCGTCCGGGCGTCGGGCCGATGTCGCCGGCCTCGTTCTCGTGCGGCAAAGGCCGGGATCGGCCAAGGGTGTGATCTTCATGACGCTGGAAGACGAGACCGGGGTCGCCAATGTCATCGTCTGGCCGAAGACCTTCGAGCGTTACCGTGCGCTTGTGCTGGGTTCCCGGCTGGTGCGCGTTTCCGGCCGGCTGCAGAACGAAAAGGGTGTGATCCACGTCGTCGCCGACCGGATCGAGGATCTGACCCCGATGCTTGCCGAACTGGAACGCGATGACCTTTGCGACATGGAGCTCGGCGATGCGGGCCTAGCGAATGCCGACGAGGTTCGCCGGCCGGTCATCGAAATCCGCGAAAAGCTGAGACCGCGCTCACGGCTCGCGCAACTGCTCAAGGATGCGCCGCAACTGCGAGGCGATTACGAGACGCTGAAGCATGACGAGTCCACCGCTAGGGCCATGCCTCGGGGGCGCAATTTTCATTGAGGGCCGAGAACGGCGGTCTGTCGCGGGCGACAAGGTCTTGGGCCTTGCCAAAGAAATAAGTCTGCTCAGAGCGATTGCAGAACCCGGCTCGACGTCGCGCAGCACGACACCTGTCGCCCCGTCCGCGCATTTCACAATGTCCGAAAAAGCAAAAGCCTCGGAAACCGGCGCTGCTCCCTGGCTCTTCGCCAGTTACCTCACGGATTGCCGCCCGTAGCGCCTGAGAAAGCCGCTGGATGGCTTTGTAGTCATCGCTGAGAGGCGAGAGGGCGATTAGGTAGGGTGCAAGCCTGTGATGCGCGTCCGTGGCTTCCCGGACGAATTGCAGGCGGTCGGCTTCGGTGAGGGATTTGCGGCGGGCGGCGCGATCGGACATCGGTAATCCTTCCCTTGGTAAGTGTCGCCGTAATTATCGCGGGCTTTCAACCATGCTCGCTGTACGGACAAGATGCCATCGGCAAGAGCGATCTCCGCATTGTCACGGAGGCTCGGACGCCCGGTCGGGCCTGCTGGCCCTGCGGGTTCGAAGCGTCTGCGCCGAATGCCTGCCCAAGTTGACAAGACAGATGCGCCTGTTGTCAGATATGACCTTGCGTCAAGAAAGCACGAATTTGCCGATTGCGCTGCGACAGGTCGGGTCTTCGTCTTGAGATGCCGTAATTGACGCTGGCGCACAGTTTCGGGGGGAGCGATGTCCGGCACGACATTCAGCGGTGCGCATTTCGTCCGGCGGGCGGTTCAATGGCGATGATCTCACGCTGGTCTCAGGCGGTGACGCCATGACGAGTGCTTCTTCGTCACGGAAAACGCGCTTCGTTTCCGCCATGGTCGGGCTTGCGCTGTGGACGTTGCCGGCCGTGCCGGCGGCGGCCCAGACGATCGAGGATCTGCCGCGCATCGGCCCCGAGATACGGGCGAGCCGGCTGGCCTACGAGACGGCGAAAAAGGAAGAACGCAACTTTGTCGCGCGCATTGAGGCGGTGGAGACGCGCGCGGAGGCGGCGCGACGCTCCTATCTCTCCTCCCTGGTGGAATACAATCGCCGCACCGAAGAACTCGGACAGGCTGTGATCGATGCGCAGAAGGCCGTCGAAACCACCAGCGCGCGCGAGGTCGAGGCTGACAGGCTCTATCAGCAACTCAGGCCGGCGCGCGGCGAACGTGTCTCCGAACGCGCCAGCGAGGCCCTGAAGACAAGGGACGCGGCGCGCGCGGCGAGGCGTCAGGCAGAGGCGAGGCTGGAGGCGGCGCGTGCCGCATTGTTCAAGGTCGAGCCACTCGAAGCCGGCACATTCTACCTGAAATGGCGGGCGGCCGACCTCGCGGCGCAAAGAATGTCGAGAACGCTGGGATATTTCGAGGATCAGGTCGCCAAGGCCTTCGAAGCCTATACCACGCTGGTTCTTCGCCATCCGCCTCCGCACCTCGCCGCAGTCACCATGGATGCGGGCGGTGACGTCTTCTATACGGGCGTCTGGTCGCCGGACCCCGACGCCGATGCCGAGGGCGGCGCGGACGATCCGGAATACGAGGCGCTGCTGGATGGCGCGATCGCGCGCATCGAGTCGGAGATCGCCGAGGCCGAGAAGATCCTCGAGACCCTCAGCCGGGCGCGCGGCGATCTCATCGGTTATCAGCAATCCTCCAATTTCAGGCTGGTGTTTCTCGCGAAATATGTGGCGCTGACGGAGCGAAACGAGGTTATCGCGCCGGCCTTGCTGGAACTCGCGGCGGCCGTGACGGGTGCGATCAATGCGGGAACGGTCGTTGAAGGCCTGGATGGGGTTTTGGAACTCGCAAAGAAGAACTCCAAAATCACCGCATTGTCGCAGACCAGTCTCGGCGGAGCGAACGATGCGTTCGGCAAGCAGTGGGCTGCCATTCTTCTGGATCACTGGAGCTTCGATTTCATCGGCTGGACGTCGGATTTTGTCGGCATCACCGGGGATCTTCCGATCGCCACCGGCAACGCGAAAGACGTCATCATCGGCGATACGATCGAAACGCTTCTCGCGGCAGGAGCGGACGCCATCACGACCCAGTCGTCCCTGCAGACGTTGAAGTCCTTGCCGGGGCTCAGGAATTTCGTCTCAAAGCTCGGCTCCGAGGCCAAGAACTTCGCGCTCGTCACGGGAATGAAGGCGGTCATCGCTTCCATCACCGAAGCGACCAGCGAAGGGGTCATGAGGGATTTTAATCAGGAACTGGTCACCGCGGTCTGGTTCGCCGGCCAATACGACCTGGCGCTCCGCGCGGGTCGCGGCGTCGAGGAGATGCGGGCGCGGCTGAAGGCGCGGCTTGCCTATCTTCGATACATGAAAGAAGCGGGCGAGCAGCCGCTGGCGCTGTCGGTCGCACGCAATGGCGCGCCGAGCTTCCTGGGGGATCTGACGATCGCAATGCGCTTCTCGCAGCCGCTGGACCGGGCGCCGCAGGTCCTGCTCGATGAAACGCCCATGACCGTGACGGGCGGGGCGGGGAATGCGACCGGCTGGCGGGCGACGCTGGGCGGTGGACGGGGCGTCGGAATCGACACGAACGGCGATGGCTACCTGCAGCTCTCGGTGTCGCCGGGGCCGGGCGCGACGCCGTGGCCCAGCCTCGACAGCAATCCCGCGACGCCGGTGAAGCTCGATCTGGGGCAACTCCTCTGGCTGTCCCGGGAGGACGGCCCCGACCTCAATCACCGTTTCCGGCTGGGTATCGAGGGGTTGTGGAAAGATCAGTGGGGCACGGTCGTCGAGATCAGGGCCAGGGGGGAAACCGACCTGGTCAACACGGACAGCGCGCAGGGAACGCTCTACGAGGCGGCGATGATCGAAGCCGGGCGCCATTGGGCCGATCATGGCTATACGCCCGGCAACCTTCTCTTCTCGTTTCGGGCGAATCCCTCCACCTTGCTGATCTCGGACGGCTCTTTCCGCTACCGCTATCCGCAGGCCACTGGGGCGACCTGCGCGCCGGGCAGCCGCGACCTGCGAGCCAGAATGCAGTACCTCGCGTCGAACGACACGATCTCCGCATCCTTCAACGTGCCGTGGATCAGCGATCGGGAGACCTGCGCGATTTCCGACAATCTGCTGCGGTATTTCGAGTATTCCCGCCTCGATCCTAGCGTAGAGGCCGAATTGCGCAGCAAGTTCGCGCCGGACGGCGGCTAGCATGGAACATGGGCTGCCCATTCTCCGGACTGACGGTATCGTCGGGCTTCGGGACAGCGGCGGCCTCCACGACAATCGCAGGGAAGGAAGCCGGTCATGAGTGATGCGAGAAAAGTCAGTCTGATCGCACTGGCGCTGGCGGGATACCTGTCCGCGTCCGTCGGCGCGAAGGCCGAGGACTGTCCGGTTTGCGAAGCGTTGACCGCGTTCGGAAAGGACGCGCCGACCGAGGAACTCGAGACGGTGTTGAAATCGGTCGATAAGGCCCCGTTCGCGCCTCCCGAGGCCAATCCGGCCGCCGCGTGCTCCAACGCCTCGCTGCTGGCCGATCCGGGCGACCTTCGCGCGATGAGCGACCGGGCGTTCTTGCGCGCCGAACGTCTGGCCGTTTCCATCGAAACCTGCGGCGGAACGTGTGCGCCGGTGCTCAACGAAGCGGAACGGTGCGGGGCGCAGATGGGTCTCGATGCGCGGGCCGCCGCTTTCGAGCGCGCGGCGTCGGCGCTCGGACAGGCGAGCGTTCTGGCGGAGGAGGCGGTGGCGCGGGCGGTCCCGTTCGAAGCCGCGCTAGCCGAACGATACAGCCTCTACGCGGGAGGCGTCTTGCGGCTGCTGGAGCGAGCCATGGCGTCCGTTTCCGGAGGATCGGGAGCATCGGTCGCGGATCCGGAATGGAAGGCGTCGGCCGAGGACCTGTCCGATCTGGCGGCGCTTGTCGAAACACTCGACGGTCTGGAGGTACTGGAAGGCGCGGAGCCTCTGGGTGACTCCATGATCGATATCGCGGAGAGGCTGCCGATTCTCGGCGGCGACATCGAAGCGGCTCTCTCCACACCTGCCGAGCTTCAGCCATCGCAGCAGGGCATGTTGCGCGTTCGCTTGCTCGAAACCGCCCGCGATGTCCTCACGCTGGAGGAGCGCCTGACGAAAATGGCCGAAGCCGCGCGGATGGCGTCCGCGGACGTCTCGACGGACGCCAATGCGCCGTCGTCCGAAGATGGCGCGACCGTATTGCGCGACTCCGCGAAGTGCATGGACGATCTGGCGCTCGATCTGGGCGTCGCCGCCACCGCGGAGGAACTTGCCATCGAGCTTCTGGAGTCTTGCGGCGCGAGGCCGACATGCAATCAGTCCATACCGCCAAGGCTGTCATTGCCGGCACTGGCGGATGCGGAAGGCAAGGCCGACAAGGAGATCGCTTCGCTGGCTCAGGCCCTCTGCGCGCGATAGCCGCCGGTCAATCTTCCGCGTTCCCGGTGGTCGTCTCGTAATTGGGCTGCAGCACCGACCGGATCGCGGCGGAATTGGTCTCGACCGAACTGCGTATGAAATCCTCCAGATCCCGGTCCGACCGCGCCCCGGCGTCGGTCGCCGCGCGATACTCCAGAACCGCTTGCATGATTTGCCCGGCTTCTTCGGGAAAAGGCGGCTGCGGCATGCGCAACCGATATGTCCAGCCTTCGTCGCCGGACCATCCGCGACCGTCGGGCGCGAACTGCAGTTCGCCGAGCGGCGGCGCGGCCGCGAGGCGGTCGTCGACCGCCAGCACGACATGGACCGCATCGGCGTCGTTCGCGTCCGCCAGGTTTCGCGCGGCCTGGCGCAACAGGACCTCGTGCAGGGAGTTCAGATGCGGCCCGATGGGCGCTGCGGGCGCGATCGTGACCTGAATCCGCGTGCGGCCCTCCATCGACAGGTCCTCGCGGTCGATCTCGGTGAAAAGGTTCTTGTCTTCGGCGGGCGTCGGCTGGAAGGCCTCCGGGAACAGCAATTGACCGCCGAAGAAGACGCCGAGCACGACGGCCAGGCTGACGACGACATAGAGCAATGCCCGCTTTGCGAGCCCCCCGACCCAGCCCATCCGTCAGCCCGCGGTCAGGATGGTGACGCCGTCGGCGAGCCGCACCTGGCCCGCCGTGGCGTCCGGATCGGGCTCCAGTTGAAACCGGAAGATGACCGTCGACGCCATCCCGTCTCCGTCCTCCACGCCTGCCAGATCGAGAAACAGGTCGCACCGGAAACCGTCATCCTTCGCTGCGCACTCATGATGCACAGTGACAAGTTGTGGCTCCGCGGCACTCGGCGCATCCGGGTCGTTGATCGTGAGAACCGCGGCCAGCGCGCCCGGCAGATCGGCGCGAAAGCCTGCTTCGGACAGGTATGTCCGGAAACCGGGATCGGCTATCACCACCGGCCGGGAATCCCCCGCGCGAAACAGGGCGGCGAGGACCTGGCCTGAGGTGAGCTCCTGGGCCCGGGCGGAACCGGCGCAAAGGCTCAGCGCGACGGCTGCGATCAGGCTGCGCTTCAAAAACATACTCATGATTGCCCTCCGCTGGTCGGGATCGATGTCGTAGGGGAAGATGCTAGCAGCTTCAAAGGTCGATAGCCAAGCGCTATCGGACCAGTGTGGCGCAGGGCAGAGCTCGACCGCAGGGTCTTCGACATCGGCGCGGGCTGAGCGCCGCCGCCCCTCGGTTCACGACATTCAGGGGATTGCCGTCGAGATAGCCGGAGATGTTGTACCTGAGCTGGTCGGCGAGGGTCTGCGTGGCGCGTCGGCTCGCCCGATGAACGGTTCGAGATATACTCTAGGACCTGTACTCATACACGACGATCAGTTGATCGCTGTTTTCGGCGCCCATCCGGACATTGCCGAAAGCGCTGCCATGTCCGAAACGTGCCAAAAGCGGCCATGTGCATCCTGTGGCGAAACCAGAGAGCAGCTGAAATCGTATTGGTATTCGCGAGTAAACGGACAGTGCGCCAACCCTCAGTCCGAAGAGGGGGTGTGACTTCTATCCAGATCGTTAAATCCAGACAGCCCGTATCCCGGATAGACCGGAGACACAAACCGGCACGCAAAACCTCGCGGAAGATATAAACGGAACTGGTCTTCTGTATCGAACTCGATGACATCCGGCTTCGGGGGGATCAACTGCCGTAGGGAAAGCGCTTCTCCCGGTGTCGCGACAACGCGGAAAAGCATGAAGTCATCGACAATCGGCCGAACCCAATATTCGACGGTTTGACCCGTTGGAACCATGGCTCCGTCTAATGGCGCCCTCGGGTTCAGCGGACCCCTGACCTGTCGCCAGCCAGCCCCTTCAAGATCCCTCGCTGTTTTGGGGATCGAAAGTCCGTAGGGCCAATCCAGACAAGTGACGAGTTGGTCGCCGTTCAGGAGATGTTGGACGAGCACCAGACCTTTCTCCGTCTCGCCATCAGTCCACAACGTCACTTCATCCACGCTGTCGGCCGGCGGTTCAAATATCAGCGGCAAATCGGCCAAACGTTCGACTTCGTGTGGCGTTTGAGTTTCGTTCCGTGCCCAGCTCAAGTGCATCGCCTGGAACGAAAGATCGGGATCCGATGTGCACACGACGACTGTGTCCTGTCCCGAATGGACGCCGACAACCTCGAACGGAAGCTTGTGTAGCGGATGATCGGGCTCCAGTTCAGTAAGGAACTGCGCCTTTAGCTGCCGAGCCCTGTTCGGGTCGGGTGACTCCCAGCCAACGGGCAGATCCAAATGCATCATGTTTCCCCCGGATCCGCTGTAATCGCCGTGTCCAGCGCAGCGGATATTTCGGAGAACCAAAGGATTTCGTTCCAGAAAAGGCTGATGCCGCCGGCCTCGCCCGGAGACAATGTTCGCGGAAAGATTCGGTAGACTTCCGCCGCGCGCCGCGCCAGTTCCAATGAGAACAAACCTCCGCTGAGCGCACTCAACTGATCACCGAGCAATCCACCCGCCATGCCAATACCAACGCTTTTCAAATAGGCTTCCGCCAGTCCATCTGCATTGGCAAGTTCACAAAGCTCCAACGCCCTGGCCCTCCATGCAGCCGGATCTCCGCCGCCTGGAGTCGGCAGGTTCGAAATCTGGTCCGCGACATAACCCATCATCACCGAGGAATAGCACCAGAGCCGCAAATTCTGGTCCAGCAAACCGACAACCCCGCCATTCAATACGCCGCTCACACCGGCTACCGAACCAGCGGCGCCCGATGTGATGCTCACCATTTCCAGTCGCGAACGGATGGCAGCGAATTCCCCTGCAATCATGACGTCGCTGGCCCCCTTGGCGACAGGACGGAACAACCGCGCTTCCAGCCCGCCGGCTTCGCGAAGCACCCAAGCCGCACCGGCAGCCGGCGACGCGATTGCCTCGCCGCCATCCATGTCGAGAACGCCGGACCAGCCGGGCAAGGTATCGCTGGAGCGCAGGACGGTCCTGTCGTCGGCGCGGCGAATCCTGTCATTAACGCTGGCCCCGCCCGTCAAGGCCGCCTCGGCGGCTGCAACGGCAAGGCCAGCTCTCGGCCCTGCTCCGTCCAGCAGTCCACCATCCATGACCAGATCGAGGCTGCGCCGCACCGCCAGGGCATTCTCCTGCGGAAACGGCGTATAGTGCTCCAGCATCACGATCGGCGATGTAGTCGCCGGCGCGACCCCCGTCACGACAGCCCGATAGCCAACCAGCGACGATACTTTCTGGAGCGCGGCGAAACCTATGGTCTCGACACGCGTTGCCGCTGCTTCCTCGCCAGCTTTACGCGCCCTCGCAAGAGCGAGCCATTCCTCAAGCGCGGCGGTCGCCAGCACACGATCGGGGGACGGGCCCGGACTGATCGTCAGTCGGTAGCCGGTTTCCAGGTTCCAGGGATCCGCATCGGCGCCCAGTGCAAACAATGGCCGCAGCTTTGTCCCGCCGTCCGGCAGAGTGATTTCCAAAGCGAGAGACGCCAAAAGGCCCGGATCGTCGCGCTTTCCCGTATCTGGTGCGGGCGTGACATATTCGATCGTGGCAGGCCGGGAGTTCTTCGCGACCGGTTTGAATTCAACCCTGCGCCTTTGTCCTTCACGCACCTCTTCCGGGGCTTGCCAGGCGAAAGTGACTTGCGAACCCCGCGCCCGCAAAATCATGTTCGCGGTTTCGGCTACGGTAGACTCCGACGTTTTCCACTCTATGACATCTCCGACGGGGGCAAAGGCGTCGCCGGGCGCGTCGATTGAAACGCTGAACAATCGTGAAAGGTTGCTGGAAAGTAGGGAACCGAGTTCGGAACGTTCAGACGCTTTAAATGCACCATCTCCGATCAGGATGATATCTGCCGCCTGCATCTTCAACTCGGAATCGTTCAACAAGGTCTCGAGCATATCCGGAAGATTGGACCCATCACCCATGACCAGCGCGGCGTCGACGGCCTCACCCAACGTCTGCTGGTCATGCGCGCTTATGATGCCCGGGCGGCGAGTCACGAGCGGAATCTCACCGTTCAGACCGGCGATGGCGAGTTTCGTGCCGACAGGCAAATGCGAGACGATGGCCCGGCCAAGATCTCGCGCGCGCAACACCCGGGAGCCTTGCGCCATCGACGCGGAGGCATCGATCAGAAGCAAAACGGTCTGCCCTCCTTGTGGGAGCGAGGAGATGCGCGCGTGCCGCGCGATGCCATCGTCGAAGACATCGACCCAAGGGGCCTGCCAGTACTCGCCCTCGGGCAAACCTCCAGTAAGGGTGGCACGCAATTCCGGAAAGCCGGAAGTATCGATGGACACGGCACGAAGGTCGTCGATGTCAGGAGCGGGCGTTGATCCTCCGTTCGGCTCTGGCAGCAACGGAGGCCGTCCCGGCTCTGTCGCGGGAACCGCCGCGCCCAAGGGGGAAAAAGGTGTGCCGCCGACGAATTTATCGCCTATGACCAGCACGGGCGCCCAGAGGGGCACGGATTCCGGTGACGGCGGTTTCCCGAACGCCTCGACCGGACCGACAACCGGCTGGAAAGATAGGCTCGTCGTGCTGGCGACCGGACCTTTATAGTCCAACAAAACGTGACGGGCGCCATCACGGCCGATGCCGATCACCTTCAAAGCCAACGAGTTGGGTGCGGCCTCTAGGTTCTCGCCTGCTGCCGGGACCGGGTCGGGTCCGATCGCAAGCGCAAACGCCGCGCCCTGCGCGTCCTCGCCTTCGACCCACAGATGCGGCACCGGTGACACGCTGGACGGTTCAGGCACAGTCCTGGGTCCAAGTAGTTCCGTGATAAGCGCCTCCGATGCGTCAATCTCATCGCGGATAGCCAGAAGCCTGTCGCGGTGGCGTTCCATCGCTCGGGTTTCCGCCTCGTCGGTATTCACATGCAACCGTGCAGCGAGCTTGACCAGTGCCCCGGGAGTCTCCGGTTCCGTCATCTGCGCTCTTTGCGCAGATCGTCCGTCCGCCATGATGTGCGCCGTGCCGCCCTGGGCCTCGATCAGCGCTACCAGCAACCGGGCACGGTCCATCCTGTTGCCGACCCGTTGCTGCAGGACGTCTTCCGGGGTGAAGATCGCGCCCTTATAGCCAGTCTCGGACACGCGCTCCCTTACAAAGGCCGCGGCGTTCTCCGGTGTCTTCAACTCGGCGGCTGCCTCTTCGACGGTGCTTCCCGGGAAACGAAGCGCAATGACAGCTTCTTCCAGCGCCGCGATCACGCTGGCCTCATCCTTCGACGGGCGCTGTGTCAGCAAAAAGGCCCCGACCGCCGTGGCAGCCAAAAAGAGCACGAGAGCCGCCGCCCGCAGAACGATCACTCGGTTCACGGAACGCGCTCCGGCAACTCGAAGTTGATCCAGTTGTGGCTGAGCGGAGAACCTCGCTTTCGAATACTGAAGCTGCAGTCCTCTGCGACATCCATCATCGGCCAATGCAGTCTGAGGAGAGGCGTTGAAGCCTTGTCCTCATAGGCTTGGTAGCTAAGCGATATGAAATCAACCGGCAAACGGTAACGGATGGCCGCCGGGCATCGCTTTCGGTCCGCCAGCGAGAAGTATCCAATGCCATCGAGCCACATATCGTCGGCACTTAGCCGACCCTCGAGCAGAAGATCGCCGACCCCGATCCCGAAGCTCCTGCGGGGTTCCTTGTCGGGCGGAACGTAGAGCAAGCGGGCTGAAAAGGCGCCCGTTTCTCGATCATGGGAGACGAGCAGTTGCTGCCGCTCCTGACCGTATTGTTGCTCCTCTCCTTCGATGTTGAAGAATCTCCCGATTTGCGTTCCTAGGTTCGCTGCCTGGATTTCCCAAGCGCCGTTCAGATTGCTGAAACGCAGGCCGCAGGCATCGCTTGCTCGATATCTGACGACCTCCGGCCCATCCCCCTCAACGCGCTCTTCCTCGTAATTGTAAGGGGCATCCCGAAATCGATCGTGGGGTACAATGGTAGCTCCGCTGCCCGTTTGGAACCATGCGCCGCACTTGCCGGTGCCCGCTGAATCGAGCTGATTGGGGAATAGCGGGCCGGCCTCGCCGGTCCTGTCTATCCAGTCCGGCTCCATTTGATCCTGCGCCTGAAGCGGCCCAGAAGCCAGGATCAGACAAACGGAAATCAATAGGGTCAGGCGCATTTAAAAACAGAAATCGTATGCGAGAATAAGCGAAGTTCACGAGTAGGGATTAATGTTGCAAACTGGAGGTCGTGCTGTCAACGAAACGAACTAGTCGCAGTAGTTGCGGCCTGTCTGTTGACGAGCATTCGGGACCTAGAATGCCGTTTCATCAACGGATAGCGGATTTCTTTCGTATGATTTCTAGAAAACGTCCGCTTCGGGTCAGAAGCAGTCGGTTCGTTTCGCGGATCGGGTGACCGAATCTGGAGGCAAAGCAGACATTGAACTTGGGCCAGCCGGCATGATTCAAGCTCCGAAAAGGAGACTTGAACGTGCGACACGCCCTCACTGACGCCGAATGGCGGCTGATTGCCCCGATCCTTCCCTGCAAGCCGCGAGGCATCCCGCGCGTCGATGACCGGCGCGTCTTGAATGGCATCTTCTGGGTCTTGAGGTCTGGCGCGCCTTGGCGTGATCTGCCAGAGCGCTATGGACCTTGTGCCACCTGTTACAACCGCTTCGTGCGTTGGCGTTGTGCAGGCGTCTGGGATCGTATCCTGACTGCCATCTCGCATCGGGACGATGCTGAGGTGCAGATGATCGACAGCACAATAGTGCGCGCCCATCAGCACGAGACTTGTGTCCGGAGCGGCGGCAGAGAAGACCTTGGACGTTCCCGCGGTGGGCTGACGACAAAAATCCACGCCGTCGTCGACGCGAACGGCCTCCCGCTCCACGTTGCAATCACCGGCGGTCAGCAGCACGACAGCTTGGTCGCTCGCACTCTGCTTGAAGGCTTGCCGAGCAGCGGAATGGTGCTCGCGGACAAAGCTTACGACGCGACCGACATACGAATGTTCGTGAGTTCACGTGGAGGCTGGGCAACCATCCCACCCCGTCGGAACCGGCGTGATCCGATCTGCTTCAGCCCGTATTTGTACCGCCACCGAAATCAGGTCGAACGGTTCTTCAATCGGATCAAGCACTATCGGCGCGTTGCGACGCGCTGTGAAAAACGCGCCGCTAACTTCCTCGCCTTCCTCAAGCTCGCCGCCATTCGGCTATGGCTGCGCGTTTATGAGTCCGCGGCCTAGACGCCGGCGCACTTTAACAAGCAATCGGGTCGCTACTCCAGGACCAGCCCGACGTCGACGATATGAAGCAGTTCATGCGGTGGCTCGGGAGAGCGTAAGCACTTGCGGCAAAGGTTTCAGAGACTTGGGCAGGGGCAATTGCGGCCGCTACTTCTGTACAATTGCAGCTTGATCCATGGTCAGTTCGTGATCGGGCTAATGCGGTCTTGTACCGCGCGCTCGCATATGTCGAGTTGGACGCTCCGATCCAGCAGCAGGGCACGTTTATTAAGGCCGGAAACGATCTGGATGCGCTCGCTGGCGCGGCAAAGATTCTGAAGACAGCCTTGGGGTCAGTTTGGATCATAGATCCTTATATGGATGAAACTGTACTTACCGACTACGCAGTGTTGGCTAACGAAGGGATTTTCGTTCAACTTCTTTCTGATGCGGCAACCGTAAAAGCGTCATTTGAGCCGGCAGTTCGTCGTTTTCAGCAGCAGTTCGGAGGTGATCGACCGCTCGAGGCGCGGCTAACATCGAAAGGAAAATTACACGACAGATTGGTGTTCATTGACGAACACGACGTGTTCACGGTGACGCAATCTCTCAGGGACCTGGCAAAACGCTCGCACGCATCGATAATAAGGATCGATCCCGAACTTGGGCGTCTAAAGATATCTGCGTACGAGCAGTTTTGGAATGACGCCATACCGGTCGGTTAAACATCGAGCATTTTCAGCCGAATCCGCAAAACGGTAATCCGCGTGTAACCGCGACCCTTCGAGCCGCTTCCGCGCATTCCACTTTCACAATATCCGAAAAAGCAAAAGCCCCGGAAACCGGGGCCTCGACCTTGAAGAAAACTGGAGCGGGCGATGAGATTCGAACTCACGACCCCAACCTTGGCAAGGTTGTGCTCTACCCCTGAGCTACGCCCGCTCGGCGCGCCTTGAAATCGGCTGCCGCGCTCTATGCCGCAAGCGCAGATCGAATGCAACACCAAAATACGGGGCCGTCGCGCAGTTTTTCGGCGAAAGGCCGTCCGGCTTGCCAAGTGGCGGGGCCAGACCCTATTGAGACGCCAAACCGGACAAGGTCTGACAGATGAGCGACACGGCGCACAAGACGAGGGACGATCTCTTTTCATTTCTCGACAGTCTCGGCATCGAGGTGACCACGAAGTACCATCCGCCGGTCTTCACGGTGGAGGAATCCAAGGCGCTTCGCGACGAGATTGCCGGCGGTCATACCAAGAACCTGTTTCTGAAGGACAAGAAGGGTCGGTATTTCCTGCTCACCGTGGACGAGGATGCGACGATCGATCTCAAGACGGTTCACACGTTCATCGGGGCCAGCGGCCGGGTGTCCTTCGGAAAGCCGGAGCAGATGATGGAGTTTCTCGGCGTCATCCCGGGCGCGGTCACGGCGTTCGGCGTCCTCAACGATACGCAAAACGCCGTGACGCTGATTTTCGACGAAGCGCTGGCCGCCCATGACGTGATCAACGCCCATCCGCTGACGAACGACGCGACGACCTCGATCGCGATGTCCGACATGAAGCGTTTCGTCGAGGCAACCGGTCACAGCTGGAATGTCTTGAAACTGGCCGGTGAAAACGCGACATAAGCGGACAAGTTTTGGCACCTGGTGCGAAGGAAGACATCATGAATTCGAACGACAATCCGTTTGCCTCCGATCAGGGCGGTTACGGCGCACAGACGGTGGGTTTCGGCGCGGCCGGTAACGGTGCCGCTCAGCCCGCGCCTGCAATGGGCGGCGCGCCGGCGGGAGACCTGATCAAGGACACGACAACCGCCGATTTCCAGCAGGACGTGATCGCGGAATCGCGCAACCAGCCGGTTCTGGTCGATTTCTGGGCGCCGTGGTGCGGTCCGTGCCGGCAATTGACGCCGCGCATCGAGGCTGCGGTGAAACAGGCCGGCGGCAAGGTCAAGCTGGTCAAGATGAACATTGACGATCACCCGGCGATTCCGGGCCAGATGGGCGTTCAGTCGATTCCGGCCGTGGTCGCCTTTCACAACGGCCAGCCGGTGGACGGGTTCATGGGGGCGGTGCCCGACAGTCAGCTGAACGAGTTCATTGCCAAGCTTGCCGGTGCGTCGAAGGGCGACGACAAGGAAAAGGCGATCGAGCAGGCGCTCGGCGCGGCCGAAGCGGCGCTCGAGGCCGGTGACACGGGCCAGGCGGCGCAGATCTACCAGATGATCCTGCAGCAGGTTCCCGACAACGCCGCCGCCTATGCGGGGCTTGCGGGCATGCTGCTTGACGCGGGCGAGACGGCTCAGGCGAAGCAGATGGTCGAAGGCGCGCCGGAAGGCATCGCCGAATCGGTGGAACTGGGCTCCATCAAGGCGCGGCTGGAACTGGCCGAAAAGGTCGCGGGTCTAGGCGATCCGGCGGAGCTGGAACGCCGGCTGGCCGAAAAGCCGGACGATCACGATGCCCGTTTCGACCTTGCGCAGATCCGCGCCGCGACCGGCGATCGGGCCGCTGCGGCGGACTTGCTTCTCGAGATCATGAAAGCGGATCGCGAATGGCGCGAGGATGGCGCGCGGCTGGAACTTCTGAAGTTCTTCGAGGCGTGGGGGCCAACCGATCCGGCGACCTTGAAGGCGCGGCGCAAGCTTTCGGCGCTGCTGTTTCGCTAAGGGGGCGTCCCGCCCCTTGAGTTTGGCGGCGTCCGACACAGATTCGAAATGGTGAACCCGGGGAGGAGCGCTTTCGAAAATGCAGGCCGGCAACAAGACATACAGCACCGAAAAGGACATCCCGGCTTGCGTGCCGGTGTTTCCCCTGTCGGGCGCGCTGCTTTTGCCCGGCGGGCAGATGCCCCTGAACATCTTCGAACCGCGCTACCTCGAAATGATCGACACCGCGCTTCGCGGCGATCGCACGATTGGCATGATCCAGCCGAAATTCTCCGGTGACACCGGTTCCGCCGACAGGCCGCATCTGTGCGCAGTCGGTTGTCTCGGCCGCATCGCCTCCTTCGCCGAAAGCGGAGACGGGCGCTATCTGATTTCGTTGCAGGGGATATGCCGTTTCCGCGTCGCGGAGGAACTGGCCGTGCGCACACCGTTCAGGCAGTGCCGCATCAGCCCTTTCATTTCCGATCTCGACGAGGATGCGGATGGGTCCTGCGTCGATCGAGAGGCGCTTTTGCGCGTGTTTCGGGCCTATCTGGAAGCCAATGAACTCGAGGCCGACTGGGAAAGTGTCAAGCGTGCCGGCAATGATACGCTGGTCAACGCGCTGTCTATGATGTCGCCCTACGGACCGGCGGAAAAGCAGGCGCTGCTCGAAGCGCCCGACCTGAAGAACCGCGCCGACACGCTGATCGCGATCACCGAGATGGCTCTGGCGCGCGACACGGATGACTCCGCGCCGACGCTGCAATAGGGTCGCTTCGAAGGCGGAGCGCGACATGTCCAAGACCACTGCAGACCTGCCCGAAGAAGGGCGCGCCGAGAAGAGCGAGGGGATCGATCCGAAGCTGCTCGATCTGCTCGTCTGCCCGCTGACCAAGACGCGTCTGACATTCGATCGCGAGCGCTGCGAACTGGTGTCGGACGCGGCGAAGCTCGCTTATCCGGTGCGCGGCGGCGTGCCGATCATGCTGCCGTCGGAAGCGCGTTCGCTCGACAAAGCCTGAATGGCGGATAGGCTGGCGGGAACCGAATCGGGGAACGCGGCAGGTGGAAGAAAAGCCGAAACGAAAACGCGGAGAGGCCCGTCGCGAGGCGCTGGTCCAGGCGGCGGCGGAGCTGTTCTGGACACGCGGTTTCGAGGCATCGAGCCTCGCCGATATCGCTGGCGCCGCCGATGTGCCGCTCGGCAATGTTTATTACTATTTCAAGACAAAGGGCGATCTCGCCGGCGCGGTCGCCGATCTCTTCGTCCACCAGACCGAAACGCTGATCGAGGATGTGCGCACGGAGACGCCGGAGCCGCGCCGCCGGCTGAAACTGCTGGTCGCACGATTGCAGGCGGGCCAGCAGAGCCGGGTGCAGCATGGCTGTCCGATCCTCGCGGGTGCGCGCGAGTTCCGCCACACGCTGCCTGAACATGGCGCACGCGCGGCCGAGAGCTTTTCCCTCCTGACCGGGTTCGTGGCGACGGAACTCGGGCGCACGGGCCTCAGACCGTCCATTGCATTGCAGCGCGCGCGTGCGGTCATCGCGGACTGGCAGGGCTCGATCGCGCTTGCCCATGCGCTCGGCGAGCCGCCGGTTCTGGCCGAGTGCTTTGCCCGCATGGAACGCACGCTCGGTCTCGCTTCCGCCTGACTTTCGCCTCCGGTTTCAACCGAATGATCCGCTTGTGAACTGATTGCCGATGCGTTCGTCGATTTTTCTGTCGCGGCACTCCCCGGTGAGAAGGCCGCGAAATCTGTCAGATCGGCTCGCCGCGCAAAAGACGCGGGGCCGGACCGGAAAGCCCGGCTGCCTGTCCGATGAAAAAATTCTTCACGCCCGGCATGCGGTCGACCAGGCCAAGGCCAATATCGCGGACGGCCCTGAGCGGCGTGAAGTCGTTGGAAAAGAGCCGGTTGAGCACGTCCGTGGTCACGCCCATCTGCCAGGTGTCGAAACGCCGCCAGCGCTCGTAGCGCTGCAAGACGTCGAGCGCCCCGAGGTCGAGGCCCAGCCGGTCGGCCTCCACCACCGTCTCGGCGAGCGCGGCGGCATCCTTGAAGCCGAGATTGAGACCCTGGCCGGCGATCGGATGGATGCCATGCGCCGCATCGCCGACCAGCGCCACGCGCGGCTTGACGAAGTCCCGCGCCAGGGTGAGACCGAGCGGATAGGCCCGTTTCGGACCTTCGACCCGGATTTCGCCAAGCTTCAGGCCGAAGCGCTGTTCCAGTTCGACATCGAAGGTGAAATCGTCGCCGGCGAGCAGCCTTTCGGCGGTTTCCTTGGTCTCGGACCAGACGATGGAAGACCTGTTTCCCTTCAGGGGCAGGATCGCGAAGGGGCCGGCGGGCAGGAAATGCTCCTCGGCGCGCCCTTCATGCGGCCGCTCATGCGCGATCGTGGCGACAATGCCCATCTGGCCATAGTCCCAATGCACGGTCTTTATGCCCGCGAGGCCGCGCAGCGCCGATTTGACGCCATCGGCTGCGACCAGCAGCCGCGCCTTGACCTCCTCGCCGTTGGTCAGAGTGACGGTCAGTGGCGCGCCTGGCGCCTCCTCGGAAAAGCCGGAAACGGCCACGCCCTGCGAGATGGTGACGCCCGAGGCCTCGCATTTCGCGCGCAGCGCGCCGTTGAGTGCGGCATTGGGCAGCATGTGGGCGAAGGGTTCTCCTTGCTGCACCTCGCCGTCGAATGTGAGGAAGACAGGCCTCGTCGGGTCGCCGGTCTTCGAATCGGTGACGATCATTTCCCTGATCGGCTCGGCATCTTCCAGCAGTGCATCCCAGCAACCAAGTTCGGCGAGCATGCGCGAAGCGGCCGCCGCGATCGCGGAGGCACGCGCATCCTTTTTCCAGACGCCTTCGGGCGCAGGATCGACCACACGGATGACGAGATGCGGCGCGGCATGCGCGATCGCCGCGGCGGTCGCAAGCCCGACATAACCGGCTCCCGCGATCAGGATATCCGGATTTTCGGGCGCTTTGGCTGAGCCTTTTGCCGTGGTCTTGCGCTTGGCGGTGGTGGCCATAGTGTTCTCCGTGGCGCGGAACCTGTCGCGCCGTAAACTTGACTTGTCCGGCTTCCCCTGTAGCAAAGCGCGGTCACATATCCAAACCGGATCACCGTCATGTCATCTGCCATCGAGGAACTGATCTCCATTCTCGACCTGGAGGATCTGGAGCGCAATCTGTTCCGTGGTCGCAGCCCGCAAACAGGGTGGCAGCGCGTCTTCGGCGGCCAGGTGATCGCGCAGGCGCTGGTCGCCGCGCAGCGCACGGTCGAGCCGGACCGGGCCGTGCATTCGCTGCATTGCTATTTCATGCGGCCGGGCGATCCGGCGGTTCCGATCATCTACGAGGTCGACAGGATCCGCGATGGCGGCAGTTTCACGACGCGCCGTGTCGTGGCGATCCAGCATGGCCACGCGATCTTCTCGCTGTCGGCCTCGTTCCAGATCGACGAACCCGGCCTCGAACATGCCATCGAGATGCCTGAGGGTATTCCGGGTCCGGAAACGCTGCTGCGGGAGAAGGACCTGATCGCCCAGTTCTTCGACCAGTTGCCCGAGCACATCAAGCGATACTGGCTAAGCGAGCGGCCGATCGAGTTGCGCCCGGTCTCGCTGACCCACTACATCACGCGCGAGAAGCTGCCGCCGAAACAGCATATCTGGGTACGCGCCACCGGCGAGATACCCGATGACAGGGCGCTGCAGTCGGCGGTCCTGGCCTATCTGTCGGACATGACATTGCTCGACACGTCGCTTTTCGCGCATGGCCGGTCCGTCTTCGATCCGGAGATCCAGGCGGCGAGCCTCGATCATGCGATGTGGTTTCACCGCCCGCACAAGCTCGATGACTGGCTTCTCTACACCCAGGACAGCCCGAACGCGTCCGGCGCGCGGGGCTTTACCCGCGGCTCGATCTACGCGACCGACGGGACATTGGTCGCATCGGTGGCACAGGAAGGCCTGATCCGGTTGCGGACCAAAAACGCCTAAAAATTCATCATTTCCTCGTATTTTGCCAATTTGTCAGGCGGCATTCTGGTGAATTTCCGGTCATCCAGAAGATAACTCCCCAATTTGCGGCGATTCGGGCGAAGCGTGAACTGGCATGGCTTTTGATTATAGAACTGCGCCGGGATCGGTCCGGCGCGGGCGAAACCGCTCATTTGTCAGGGAGGAGCCGTCATGAAACTCATCATGGCCATCATCAAGCCGTTCAAGCTGGACGAGGTGCGCGAGGCGCTGACCGACGTCGGTGTCGAGGGGCTGACCGTATCCGAGGTCAAGGGATATGGCCGCCAGAAGGGCCACACCGAGATCTATCGCGGCGCGGAATACGCGATCAGTTTCCTGCCGAAGATCAAGATCGAGATCGTCGTCGATGACGACATGGCCGACAAGGTGATCGACGCCGTTTCCGGAGCCGCCAAGACCGGCCAGATCGGCGACGGGAAAATCTTCGTCTACAGCATAGAAAACGCGGTGCGCATTCGCACCGGTGAAACCGACTCCAGCGCGCTCTGACGCGGGATTGCACAGGGGCTTTCCATGAAAAGCAAATATCTCTCCGGCGCGGCGGCGCTTTTCTCACTCCTCGTTTCGACCGGGGCGGTCTTCGCCCAGGATGCCGCGACGACGACCATCGACAAGGGCGATACCGCCTGGATGATGATGTCGTCGCTGCTCGTCCTGTTCATGGTCATTCCGGGCCTTGCACTTTTCTACGGCGGTCTCGTGCGGGCCAAGAACATGCTCTCCGTGCTGATGCAGTGCACGCTGATCACCTCGGTGGTCATGATCATCTGGGTCCTGTGGGGTTACTCCTTCGCCTTCGGGGGATCGACCAGTCCGTTCTGGGGCGGTCTTGGAAAGATGTTCCTCGCCGACGTGACGATGGACAGCGAGGCTGCGACCTTCACCGACGGCGTCATGATCCCCGAATATGTCTTCATCTGCTTCCAGATGACATTCGCCGCCATCACCCCGGCGCTGATCGTCGGTGCGTTTGCTGAGCGCGCCAAGTTCTCCGGCGTGATGCTGTTCACCGTGTTGTGGGTCACTTTCATCTATTTCCCGATCGCCCACATGGTCTGGGATGGATCGGGCCTGATCTTCAACTGGGGCGCGATCGATTTCGCCGGCGGCACCGTGGTGCATATCAATGCCGGCATCGCGGGGCTTGTCTGGGCCATCATGCTTGGCAAGCGCATCGGCTTCGGCAAGGACAACATGGCCCCGCACTCGATGACGCTGACCATGGTCGGCGCGGCGATGCTGTGGGTTGGCTGGTTCGGCTTCAATGCCGGCTCCAATCTCGAGGCGACCTCCAACGCGACACTGGCGATGATGAACACCTTCATCGCGACGGCCGCCGCGGTTGTTTCCTGGTCGGTGGTGGAAGGCTTCATGCGCGGCAAGTCCTCCGGCCTTGGCGCTGCATCGGGCATGGTGGCGGGTCTCGTCGCCGTCACGCCGGCCTGCGGTACCTCCGGTCCAATGGGCGCACTCGTGCTCGGTCTCGCCGTCTCGCCGATCTGCTACTTCTTCGTGACGACGATAAAATCGAAATTCGGCTATGACGACAGCCTGGACGTTTTCGGCGTCCACGGCGTCGGCGGTATCGTCGGCGCGATCGGCACCGGCATCCTGTGCGCGCCGTTCCTCGGCGGAACGGGCTATGTCGTGGAGGCCGGCACGATGGGCGCGCAGGTCCTCGCGCAGGTCCAGGCCGTGCTGCTTACCGTGGTGTGGTCGGGCGTCGGTTCCGCGGTGCTGATCCTGATCACGAAGGCGATCACCGGAATTCGCGCCAGCAGCGATGCGGAGCGCGAGGGCCTCGACCTCGCCTCCCACGGTGAATCGGCCTATCACGCCTGAAAACAGGGATAATTCTCCCGACAGGAAACCCGGGTTTCGGCCCGGGTTTTTGGTTTCCGAAGCGTAAAGATTAAGAAATCATCAAGATTTCAGAAATGCCTAATAATTAGGCATGTTGCACTGCATATGAATCGGTGCGACAAAAAGCATCACGTAAATATGCTTTTTTTTCAACGCGTTGCACGGTTTTCGACAATTTGGCACGGGTCTTGAATGGTGTTTCCCGACAGCGTTCGGCATCGATGTCGCGCTGCACCCAGTATCGCCGGCCAGCCGGCGAAAATGAGTAAACATAGGGAACTACAGCGCATGAAAATAGTCATGGCCATCATCAAGCCCTTCAAACTGGATGAGGTGCGCGAAGCTCTCACCGGGCTTGGCGTCCAGGGCCTGACCGTCACCGAGGTGAAGGGGTATGGGCGTCAGAAGGGGCACACCGAGATTTATCGCGGAGCGGAATACGCCATCAGCTTCCTCCCGAAGCTGAAGATCGAGCTCGCGGTCGACGACGACATGGTCGAGAAGGTGATCGAAACCATCTCCGGAGCGGCCAAGACCGGCCAGATCGGCGACGGCAAGATCTTCACCTACACGATCGATCAGGCCGTTCGTATCCGTACGGGCGAAACCGATTCCGAAGCGCTTTAAGGCGCCGGTGCAAGTTACTTCAGGAGTTCAATCACAATGACCATGTCCAAAGGTTTTCGATACGGCCTCGCCGGCCTTGCCGCAGCGGTGGCGTTGAGTGCGGGACCCGCATTCGCGCAGGACACCGAAGCGGCGGCAGAGGCCGCGTCCACCGTGGCTTCGCCCGACGTGCAGTATATCTTCAACACGTTGCTGTTCCTTATCGGCGGCTTCCTCGTGATGTGGATGGCCGCGGGCTTCGCCATGCTCGAGGCCGGCCTCGTGCGTTCCAAGAACGTGTCGATGCAGTCCCTCAAGAACATCGCGCTCTATTCCATCGCCGGCATCATGTACTGGCTGGTGGGCTACAACCTCATGTATACCGGCGTTGACGGCGGCTACATGGGGTCCTTCGGCACCTACGCCTTCGATCCGGTTGGCGGTGACGCTCTCGACGTCGGCTATTCGACGGCTTCCGACTGGTTCTTCCAGATGGTGTTCGTCGCAACAGCTGCCTCGATCGTGTCCGGTACGGTCGCCGAGCGCATGAAGCTCTGGCCCTTCCTGATCTTCGTCGTCGTCCTGACCGGCTTCATCTACCCGATCGCCGGTTCCTGGCAGTGGGGCGGCGGCTGGCTCTCAGAGATGGGCTTCTCCGACTTCGCCGGTTCGACGCTGGTTCACTCGGTCGGTGGCTGGGCTGCTCTCGCCGGTGCATTGCTGGTCGGCGCGCGTGCCGGCAAGTATGAAGGCGGCAAGATCAACCCGATGGTCGGCTCTTCGATCCCGCTCGCCACGCTCGGTACGTTCATCCTGTGGCTCGGCTGGTTCGGCTTCAACGGCGCGTCTCAGCTCGCCATGGGCACGATCGCCGATGTCACGGACGTCTCGCGCATCTTCGCCAACACCAACCTGGCCGCCGCGGCCGGCGTGGTCGCCACCACCATCCTTCTGCAGGTCCTCTACAAGAAGGTCGACGTGACGATGGTGCTCAACGGCGCTCTTGCCGGTCTCGTCTCCATCACTGCCGAGCCGCTGGCTCCGGCCGTATGGCAGGCGCTTCTGATCGGCGCAGTCGGCGGTGCCATCGTGGTGTTCACGGTTCCGCTGCTCGACAAGCTGAAGATCGACGACGTCGTCGGCGCAATCCCGGTCCACCTGTTTGCGGGTATCTGGGGCACGCTGATCGTTCCGTTCTCCAACGCCGACACGAGCTACAGCACGCAGCTGGTCGGTATCGTCGCCTACGGTGTCTTCACGCTGGTTGTCTCCTTCGTCGTCTGGTTCATCCTGAAGGCGATCATGGGCATCCGCGTCTCCGCCGAGGACGAGATGATCGGTCTCGACAAAGCCGAAACCGGCGTCGAGGCTTACCCGGAATTCTCTCGCGGCTGACGTCGCGCGTGAAACCCGGAGACGGGCGATACCTCCTCCCATCGCCCGTCTCCGTGACTTGATCCCGTCGTGATGTTTGACATCACACCAACTGGCCCGGTCTTCGTGACCGGGCCTTTTTTGTGCCCGCGCGCGATCTCCTGCCGGACGCGATTGCATGGTTAATGCCTGTTTAACCAAGCTTTACTAGGCTGCGGCCGGGAAATTGTGTCCGCCGCCGTGGCGGAGGGAAGACGGGAATTTCGGATGCACGCCGATCACGCCATATCACTTCACGCCGACCGGACGATGGGGAGGAGCCATCGCCGCGACCGATCACTGACCGCGGGCATGGCCGATCTCGTTCGCCGCCAGGTGGAGTTCATGGCCGGCATCCTTCTCTGGGTGCTGAGTGCCTTCGCGCTTTTTGCGCTGGCCACCTGGAACGCCGGCGATCCAAGCTGGAGCTATGCCGCCGACGCGCCGGTCAGCAACGCGATGGGCTATCCCGGCGCGATCGTTTCCGACATCTTCATGCAGTTCTTCGGCCTCGCCGCGCTTCCCGCCCTGCTGCCGACCGTGTTCTGGGGCTATGCGCGCATTCGCGGCCGCTACTGGCCGCATGCCGCCCGCCGGCTGGCGATGTGGCCAATTGCGGCCATCCTGGCCGCGGCCGTCGCCGGCTGTTTCCCGATGACCGGCACCTGGCCGCTACCGACAGGCCTCGGCGGCGTGTTCGGCGACATGGTCCTCAGGCTTCCGGGCATGCTGAGTGGCGGCTATCCCGCGGGATGGATGCGGGTCCTGTCGTTCATCGTCTTCGCGCCGCTCGCCTTCTACGCGCTGGCGGTTTCCTGCGGCTTCCTTTGGGGCGCTGCCGACGCGATTCCGGTCCGTGAAGCGGAAACCGATATCGAAGACGACGAGGACGAGGACGCCGACGGAAACGGCCGCTTCGTCACGATCGGTGCGCTGATCCATGGCTACTATACGGCGCGTGCGGCGGTGCGGCGGATGTTCCGGTCGCGCCGTGCCCATGTTCGCGATGTCGCGCCTCCGGACGTCGGCGAGCGCCGGGAACCGGGCTTCGGTGACGAAGCACCGTTCGATCCCGATTTCGACCTTGGCCCAGACGACGATATCGACACCGAACCGCAGGACGACTGGGCGCCGCGAGCCGCGCCTGCGACATCGGATCATGCCGATGCAGGTCCGTCTTCGCGCGTGGCGTCCGCCGCGCCAAAGCCGAAACCCAGCGTTCGGGTTCAGCGCGAAGCCCAGGCGAGCTTCATCCAGGACGCCGGTTTCGAATTGCCGGCCATCCATATGCTCGCCGAGCCGAAGAACCAGAGCAAGGATCCGGGCCTCTCGCCGGAAGCGCTGGAACAGAATGCGCGACTGCTCGAAGGCGTGCTGGAGGATTTCGGCGTGCGCGGCGAGATCATCCATGTGCGTCCGGGTCCGGTCGTCACGCTTTACGAACTCGAGCCCGCGCCGGGCATCAAGTCCTCGCGCGTCATCGGACTGGCCGAGGACATCGCGCGGTCGATGAGCGCGATCGCCGCGCGCGTCGCCGTCGTTCCCGGCCGTAACGCGATCGGTATCGAATTGCCGAATGCGCGGCGCGAGACGGTTTTCCTGCGCGAGCTCATTTCCGCGCAAGCCTACGACAATTCCAAGGCCAAGCTGGCGCTGACGCTCGGCAAGACGATCAATGGCGAGGCGGTCATCGCCGATCTCGCCAAGATGCCGCACCTGCTCGTCGCCGGCACGACCGGCTCCGGCAAGTCGGTTGCCATCAACACGATGATCCTCTCGATCCTCTACAAGATGTCGCCCGAGGAATGCCGCCTCATCATGATCGACCCGAAAATGCTGGAACTGTCCGTCTATGACGGCATTCCGCATCTGCTGACGCCAGTGGTGACCGACCCGAAAAAGGCGGTCGTGGCGCTGAAATGGACCGTCCGCGAGATGGAACAGCGCTACAAGAACATGTCGAAGATCGGCGTGCGCAACATCGACGGCTTCAACGCCAAGGTGCGCGAGGCCCAGAAGAAGGGCAAGGAGATCAGCCGCACGGTGCAGACCGGGTTCGACCGCGAGACCGGCGAGGCGATCTACGAAACCGAGACGCTCGATCTGGAGGCGATGCCCTATATCGTCGTCATCATCGACGAAATGGCCGACCTGATGATGGTCGCCGGCAAGGACATCGAAGGCGCGGTACAGCGGCTTGCCCAGATGGCGCGTGCTGCCGGCATCCATGTCATCATGGCGACGCAACGTCCGTCGGTCGATGTCATCACCGGCACGATCAAGGCGAACTTCCCGACGCGCATCTCCTTCCAGGTCACGTCGAAGATCGACAGCCGCACCATTCTTGGCGAACAGGGCGCCGAACAGCTGCTCGGCATGGGCGACATGCTCTACATGGCCGGCGGCGGGCGCATCCAGCGCGTGCACGGCCCGTTCGTCTCCGACCGCGAGGTCGAGGATGTCGTGGCACATCTCAAGATGCAGGGCGTGCCGGAATATCTGGAAGCGATCACCGAGGACGACGACGAGGACGGCGGCGATGGTGGTGGCGGCGGCAACAGCGGCGATATGGGCGATTCCGAGGACCCCTACGACCAAGCGGTGGCGGTCGTGCTGCGTGACGGAAAGGCATCGACCTCCTATGTGCAGCGCAGGCTGGGAATCGGTTACAACCGGGCGGCCTCGATCATCGAGCGGATGGAGGATGAGGGTATTATCGGACCCGCGAATCATGCCGGCAAACGCGAGATCCTGGTGCCAACCGAAAACGACGAGATGTAGTCGGCGCACTGTGGCCGACGCCACAGAGCCGCCCAACTGTATGATTATCTATCGCGTACAAACAACAAATCGGAAAACCGGCTGGAGCGGTTCATGACGGATCACACTTTCGCAAAACCGATGGCGATCACGCGGCGCGGCCTTGTTGCCGGCGCCATGGCCACGGCAATTGCAATCACGGCGCTGCAACCCGCCTTCGCGGCGCCCGAGACGGCGCAGCGAATCGCCAATCACTTCTCGAATGTCCGGTCCATGGCCGGCGAATTCGTGCAGTTCGGTCCGTCCGGCGAGCAGACCGGCGGAAAGTTCTATATCGAGCGGCCGGGCAAGCTTCTTTTCCTCTATGAGAATCCGTCGCCGATCCGCGTCGTGGCCGACGGCAAGTCACTCGTGGTCAACAACAAGAAGCTGGACACCTGGAGCATTTATCCCCTCGGCAAGACACCGCTCAATGTGCTGCTCGGCGACCGGATCGACCTGAGCGGCGATCGGGTGCGCAATGTGAGCGAAGCGGATGACCTGACCACGATCGTCATCGGCGACAAGCAGATCTTCGGCGACAGCCAGATCACGATGATGTTCGACCCGAAGAGCTTCGATCTGCGTCAGTGGACGATCCGGGACGCGCAGGGCAAGGACACGACTGTCATGGTCTACAACGTCCAGCAGGGTGTGCGCTTCGGCAAGGGGACGTTCGACATTCCCTATCAGAAGATCAACGAAGATCGTTTCCGCTCCGACTGACGCCCGTATCCGTCTCTAAATTGTGGGTTGCCGGCGCGAAGGCGCCGGCTGGCGCTTGCCATAGACCCGGTGCGTTGAGACAAGCAATCGAACGCACCGAGGGCCTCCCATGACATTTTCCGTCGCCACGTGGAACATCAACTCCGTTCGCCTGCGTCTGCCGATCGTCGAGTCGTTCCTGCAGACATATCAGCCCGATGTGCTGTGCCTGCAGGAAACGAAGTGTCCGAACGATCAGTTTCCGACAAAGGCCTTCCACAAGCTCGGATATACGAATGTCGAGATCCACGGGCAGAAGGGCTATCACGGCGTTGCCACGATCTCGAAACATCCGCTGGAGGAGGTCGTATCGCGCGATTTCTGCGGCATGGGCGATACGCGTCATCTCGACAGCATCGTGAGGGCGCCGGGCCGCAGCATCAGGGTTCACAATTTCTACGTGCCCGCGGGCGGCGACGAGCCTGACCCGGCAATCAACCCGAAGTTCCGCCACAAGCTGGATTTCCTGGACGAGATGCGATCGATTCCGGCCGATCCGGGCAAGGCGGATTCCGCGATTCTCGTCGGCGATCTCAACATCGCGCCGCTGGAGACCGACGTCTGGTCGCACAAACAATTGCTGAAAGTCGTCAGCCACACGCCGTTGGAGACGGAGACGCTCGAAGATCTGCGGATGAAAGGCGGATGGTCGGACCTGATGCGGGTGTTCATCCCGCCGGAAGAGAAGATCTTCACGTGGTGGAGTTACCGGGCTCGCGACTGGGATGTAACGGACAGGGGCCGGCGCCTCGACCACGTCTGGGGATCGCCGGATCTCGAAAGCCTGGTCGAGGACATTACCGTATTGCGCGAGGCGCGCGGCTGGGAAAAGCCGTCGGATCACGTGCCGGTCATCGCCCGCTTCGCAATCTGAGGGCTAAAAGCGGCTTTCAGCTGTCGTTGAAATGAACGTCCAGTTCGCCGATGCTGCGCAGCAGCGCGCGAAGTTGCTTGCTCAGCTTCGCATGCAGATAGGCGGCGCTTTCCGGATATTCCTCCAGCATCCGCTTGAACAGGCTGCGATTGATGCGCAGTAGTTTCGTGTCCTCGGCGGCCACCGCACCCGTGAGACGCGTGGTCTCGGTAATCAGCGCCAGTTCGCCGAGGATCATGCCTGGTTCGATGCGCTTGAGAACACGGCGGCCGTTCTGCGAGTCGCGGAAAAGGTCGATCGCGCCGGACACGACGATGTAGCCGCAATCGGCGCTGTCGCCGTCACGATAGAGGTCCGTGCCCTCGGCAAGCGACTTGCTCTCCGCGCCGAAGGCAAGCAGACGCAACTGCTCGCTGGACAATTCCTCGAACAGTGAAACACCGGAGATGATGCGGATGTCGTCTTCAAGAGACAAAAGCTGGACCCGCCGCGCAAAAACTCAGTAAAGCCGCTGTTATATGACCGATTCGCGAATGAAAAGTCCGGGCGGGCGGAACGCCCGGTTTATCCGGACACAATGCGCTTCAATACCGTAATCTGGCGGATCACGGGTTCAGCTTGTAGCCGCCGCTCTCCGTCACGAGGATTGCCGCGTTGGACGGGTCCTTCTCGATCTTCTGGCGAAGCCGGTAGACATGGGTCTCCAGCGTGTGGGTCGTCACGCCGGAATTGTAGCCCCAGACTTCCTCGAGCAGCGTATCGCGCGTCACCACCTTGCGGTCGGCGCGGTAGAGATACTTGATGATCGCCGCTTCCTTCTCGGTCAGCCGGATTTTCGACCCGTTTCCGTCGATCAGCAGCTTCTGGCTCGGCTTGAACGTGTAGGGCCCGACGACGAAAGTGGCATCCTCGCTCTGCTCGTGCTGGCGAAGCTGCGCGCGGATGCGGGCCAGCAGCACGGCGAACTTGAACGGCTTGGTGACATAGTCGTTGGCACCGGCTTCCAGTCCGAGAATCGTGTCGGAATCCGTGTCGTGGCCGGTCAGCATGATGACGGGGGCCTTGAACCCGGATTTGCGCAGCAGTTTCACCGCCTCGCGCCCGTCCATGTCGGGCAGGCCCACATCGATGATCAGGAGGTCGATCACGCTGCCGCGGGCGGCCTGGATGCCCTTCGTCGCGGTGGCCTCCTCCATGACCACGAATTCCTCGTAGAGTGAGAGCTGTTCGACCAGCATCTCGCGCAGGTCCTCGTCGTCATCGACAAGGAGAATTGTCCGTGGATTCATCGGCTGTCTTGCCTCGATCGTCAGTTTTCTTGCGTTTTCACGCTGTTTACACATTTCCTGTCATGAAAATGTGAACGGCGAAAGCGCTTCACGCAGCATTGCACCAAGTTGTGACTGATCGGTCATAAACGTGAGCGAAAAAGGGCAGGCGGAAAAACAGCGTGATTTCAACCATCTTTGTTCGACGGGCGGCGCGCGATGGGCGCAGGGGCGTGCTGGTTGCCGGCGGCTGGAGCTTCGATTGCGCGCTCGGGCGAAGCGGCCTGCGACCGATCAAGCGCGAAGGCGACGGCGCAACACCGATTGCGGCGATGCGTATCGTTTCCGGCTGGTTTCGAGCCGACAGGATGCCACGGCCGCGAACGGCGCTGGAGCTGGAACCGATCGGGCCGCGCGACGGCTGGTGTGATGCGCCGACGGACCCCAATTACAACCGGCCGGTGCGCCTGCCGTTCGGGCCAAGTCATGAGGCGATGATGCGCGCCGACCGGCTCTACGACGTCTGCCTCGTGCTCGATTGGAACCTTCCGCCCTTCGGATGCATGCGAAATGGCGGTTCGGCGATCTTCCTGCATGTCGCCAAGCCGGGTTTCCCGCCGACGGAAGGCTGTATCGCAGTCGCGCCGGAAACGATGCGCCGGCTGCTGCCGCGCATCGGCTCGTCGACGATGGTTCGAACGCTGGCCTAGTGCTTTTCAGGTTGCAACGGAATCAGAATGCATTGCCTCTCGCCTTTGGCTCGAACGCGCATTCCGATTCTGGTTGTTTAACAAAGACCTGAATTGCACTAGACGCCGAAGGCGCCGAGAATGCCGCCCATCAGCAGCGCAACGATCAGCCAGTGCAGGCCGTCGATCAGGCTGAGATCCCATCCAAAACCCTGATAACGCTGGTTGACGGTCAGTGTGGTGGCCATGAATCCAAGCCACAGCAGGAATCCGGAAATCAGGCCGGTTTTTATGCTGACGTCACCGAAATGGCCGATGACGCCGGCCATGACCCACGCCATGATCAATTCACAGACGAAGCCGACGACCATGAGCGGCAGCGACATCTTGGCGTCGGCCGGATCGATTCGCGCCGCTTTCATCCACGTCTTGCCCATCCAGCCATAATAGATCGCGCCGGCCAGATAGGCCGCGACCGCCGCGACGAGGATCGCGATGTAGTTCGCGCCGCCAAATGACATGAGTTTTCCCTCCCCTAAATCACTCCCGTGGAGAGGAAACACCGCGGCACGGGAAAACTCAAGCAGCCGGGCGCGCTACGGTTCCGAATCGCCATACACATGTGCGCTTCACCTCTGCATCCTCCAGCGCCCGCGTCACCGGTACGGCATAGTCGGCGAGAAGGGTGAGATTTTCGCGCGGCAGGTAGGCGCGGCCGGGATCGCCGATCAGGATCTCCGTGCCGCTGTCGGCGAGCGTTGAAAACCACGGGATGAGGAGGGAGCTCATCTCCCGGTCGAAGAACACGTCACCGGCGAGCACTGTCTCGATCTGCGGCAATGGGCTGCCAACGAGATCGCGGTCCTCACAGGCGATATCGACACCGTTCAGCGCCGTATTGAGCGTTACGGCGGTTTCGCAGAACGGGTCGATGTCGGCGGCGGTCACGGATTTCGCGCCGGCCAACGCCGCCGCGATGGCGACGAGGCCGGAGCCGGTCGCGAAGTCGAGCACCCGACGGTTTTGCACGCATGCGGGATTGTCGAGAACATAGCGCGCCAGGCCCTGCCCGCCGGCCCATGCGAAAGCCCAGAAGGGCGGCGGCAGGCCGATCTGCGCCAGTTCCTCCTCCGTCTTGTGCCAAAGGTCGTGCGCCTCGTCGGCGATGTGCAGGTGGATTTCCGGCACATGCGGCGGCGTCATGATGGCGGTGTTGGCGCGGATGAAGCCGGCCTTGTCGCCGTTCATCGGATCAGCCCGCTATTTCGGCGGATTGTCGAGCCCGCCCATGCGGCAGACCTCGATCCACTCGGCCTCGGTCACGGGCTGGACGGACAGGCGCATCGAGGTCACCAGCGACATCTCCGCGAGTTTCGGGTTGGCTTTCACGTCCTTCAGCGTCACCGGCTTCGGCATGTCGCACACCGCCTTGAGGTCGACGCACTCCCATCGCGGGTCGTCGGTGGTCGAATCCGGGTGGATCTCGTTACAGACCTCGGCGATGCCGACCACCTCAAGCCCCTCGTTCGAGTGGTAGAAGAAGCCCTTGTCGCCGAGTTTCATGGCGCGCATGTTGTTGCGCGCCTGGTAGTTGCGGATGCCGTCCCACTCCTCGCCGGCCTCGCCCTTGTCTTTCAGCATCTGCCAGGAAAACTTGAAGGGCTCGGATTTGAACAACCAGTAATTCGCCATGAAACGTCTCCGGACCGGAATTTGTGCTGCGCCCTTGCTAGCGAACACGGCGGCGCGGTCAAGTCTCGGTCTTGAGCGGCCGTGACATCAGTTCGGACATGGCCGCTTCGACGGTCAGATTGCCGGCGAGAATGGCGTCGATGGCCGAGATGATCGGCGCGTCGAGGTCGTGTCCGTGCGCCAACCTCGCCGCCACCGACGCGGTAAAGACGCCTTCGGCAAGCGGCCGGTTCGATAGATCCTCGCCGCGGGCAAGCGCCGCGCCATAGGCGAAGTTGCGCGACTTCTCGGATCCGCAGGAAAGGATCAGGTCGCCGAGGCCCGACAGGCCGGCCAGCGTGTCGGGTTTCGCGCCGAGCGCATCCGCGACGCGCTGCAATTCAGCGAATCCCCGCGTCGTCAGGGCGGCGACGGCGCTGGCGCCCAGATTGGCGCCGTGGACGATGCCGGCGGCGATCGCCAGCACGTTCTTCAGCGCACCGCCCAGTTCGACCCCCATCAGGTCGTCGGAGGCGTAACAACGCAGCGTTTTGCTCGACAAGACTTCCGCCAGTGCCTTCGCCGTTTCGAGATCGTGGGCGGCGACCGTTACCGCAGTGGGTAGGCCCGCCGCGACGTCGGCGGCGAAACTGGGGCCGGACAATACGGCGGAGCGGTCCCGTCCCGCGACATCGTCGATGATCTCCGACATGGTGTGACTGGTCTCGCGGTCGATCCCCTTTGCGGTCGACACGAAAACCGATCGGGGGGCCGTCGATCCGAGCGTGTCCGCAAGGAAATCGCGAAGCGTCTGCGCTGGCACGGCGAGTAGGATCACGCCCGCGCCGTCCAGCGCTTCGGCCATGTTTCCTGTTGCGCGCAGAGTTTCCGGCAAGGCGATATCGCCCAGATAGCGTGGATTGCGATGTTGGCTGTTGATTGCGGCGACGGAGTCGTCAGCGCGCGCCCAGAGCAGGCAGTCGCGTCCCGCGCGGGCGAAGGAAGCGGCAAGCGCGGTGCCCCATGCGCCCGCGCCGAGCACGGCGATGCGGCTTTCCGTCGGAGCGCTTTTCATGCCTTCGCTCCCCGGCGACCGCCGCCGATGAGCGCTTCCGCCGACGGGTCCAGTGGCCAGCGCGAACGCGGCGCGACATCACGATTGCCGGTTTCGCCGGCCTCGAACCGTTCGAGACCGGCCCAGGCGATCATCACGGCGTTGTCGGAACAGAGATTGAGCGGCGGCGCGTGCAGTTTGAAATCATTGGTGGCACAGAGATCGCCCAGCCTTGTCCGGATCGCGGCATTGGCGGCAACCCCGCCCGCGACGACCAGCGCCGCCGGTCCGTCGCCGAACTCTGCGCGGTAGAGCGCGAATGCCCGTCCGATCCGATCGGCGAGCGTATCGGTGACGGCGGTCTGGAACGAGGCGCAGAGATCGGCGATATCCGTCTCGGTCAATGGTGCAAGCGCGGTTGCTTCGCGCCGTACGGCTGTCTTGAGGCCGGAAAAGGAAAAATCGAGCCGCTCCTCGCCCTTCATCGGCCGCGGGAAGGCGAAGCGTTTCGGATCGCCTTTCGCGGCTTCGCGTTCGACCGCCGGTCCACCGGGATAGGGCAGGCCCAGAAGCTTGGCGGTCTTGTCGAAGGCTTCGCCCAGCGCATCGTCGATGGTCGTGCCCCAGCGGCGATAATCTCCCAGCGCATTGACCAGCAGGATCTGCGTGTGCCCGCCCGAAACGAGCAGCAGGAGATAAGGAAAATCGAGGTCGTCGGTCAGGCGCGGCGTGAGGGCGTGGCCTTCGAGATGGTTGATGCCGATCAGCGGCAGGTTGCGTGCCGAGCAGATCGCCCGCGCCGTCATGACGCCGACCATCAGCCCGCCGATCAAGCCGGGACCCGCGGTCACCGCGACGGCGTCGATCTCGTCGAAACCAGTTCCCGCTTCTGCCATGGCGCGCGCGATGATCGCGTCCAGTCCCTCGACATGGGCCCGCGCCGCGATCTCCGGCACAACCCCGCCATAGGCGGCATGGTCGGCGATCTGGCTGTAGACCGTGTTGGAGAGGATTTCCGCCGGTGCGTCCGGCGCGGCGCGGCGCACCACCGCAGCGGCGGTCTCGTCGCAGCTCGTTTCGATGCCAAGCACAGTGGTCATGGAGGTCGGCGCCGCTTTCTGAAACGCCGCGTCATTGGGTGCGGTTGCCGATGCGCGGAATTGGGGTTACCTGTCCGGCTTCGGGTATCACGGAACGGCGGGCTTGCAAACAATCATGGCGGCAGCGGAAAAAATCAGGATCGGCACGCGCGGCAGCCCGCTCGCGCTCGCGCAGGCGCACGAGGTTCGTGACCGACTGGTCGACGCGCACGCCATCGCGCCCGACATGATCGAGGTCTGCGTCATCTCGACGGCTGGCGACCGCATTCAGGACAGACCTCTCTCGGAAGTCGGCGGCAAGGGGCTTTTTACCCTGGAACTGGAGGAACAGCTTCGCGACGGTCGGATCGATCTCGCCGTGCATTCCTCGAAGGACATGCCGACCGTGCTGCCCGAAGGGCTCGCCATTACCGCTTTTCTCGACCGTGAGGACCCGCGCGACGCCTTTATCTCGAACAAGGCGAAATCGCTGGCGGATATGCCGGAGGGCGCGGTGGTCGGTTCCTCGTCATTGCGCCGGCAGGCGATGATCCGGCGGATTCGGCCAGATCTTTCGGTTGTTCAGTTTCGCGGCAATGTGCAAACGCGGCTGCGCAAGCTCGAGGAAGGCGTCGCGGATGCGACGCTGCTCGCCAATGCCGGGCTGCGCCGGCTCGGCATGGAACACATCATCACCGATCTGATGCACCCCGATGTCTTCCTGCCCGCACCGGGGCAGGGTGCGATCTGCATAGAGGCTCGCGCAGGCGATCCTCGCACCGACGCGCTGGTCGAGCCTCTCAACCATGAACCGACGGCGACAGCGCTTGCCTGCGAGCGGGCGTTTCTCGCGGAACTCGATGGTTCCTGCCGAACGCCGATCGCAGGGCTCGCCCTCGTGACCGAAAGCGGGATCGCCTTTCGCGGCATGATCCTGACCCCCGACGGTACGCAGGCGCACGAGATCGCGAAGGACGGCCCGATGAGCCAGGCCGCCGATATCGGCCGCGCTGCGGGGCGGCATCTGCGCCTTGAAGCGGGCGACGGTTTCTTCGCCTCGTGGTCGTGAGCGGATCCGGCGCTCCCCTCGTCTGGATCACCCGCCCGCAGCCGGGCGCGGACAAGACCGCCGCCGCGCTGGCTGATGCGGGATACAATTTCCTCGTTCTTCCGTTGACCGAGATCGTCGCGTTCGATCCGGAAATCGATCCGGGCGATATCGAGCGTGCGGATTTCGTCGTTGCGACCAGCGCCAACGCGTTTCGTTTTCTACCCGAGCCGCTTCTTGCGGCCCTTGCGGACAAGCCGGTCTATGCGGTCGGCGACGCCACGCGCGCCGAAGCCTTGGCGCGGGGTTTCGTTCACGTCCGCTCCGCCGACGGCGCGGTGGACGACCTCGTGTCGCTCGTTTCCAGGGCGGAGCCAGTCAGCGCCCGCTTTGTCTATCTTTGCGGAAAGGTGCGTACCGGCGACCTTGAGCACAAGCTGGTCGGGAGCGGCTTCGAGGGGGGGCTCGCGATCGTCTATTCGAGCAAAATAGTCAGTCGTATGACTTATTTATTGACCGACGCCTTGTCGCACCGCAGGCCGGACGCCATCCTGTTTCATTCCGCGCTATCGGCACGCGCATTCGCCGATGCGGTTTCGACAAAAACCGAAGATCTATTTGAAAATACTCGATTTATCGCGATTTCGGCGCGTGTCGCTGATGCCTTGCCTGACACTTTCAGGCCCCGCGTGATGGTTGCTACCGCGCCTAACGAACACGCTCTATTGGAAGCCTTGCGTGCGACAGTGCCGTCGTCGGGCGCCTGAATTTCAATCAGGCGCTTTTGCTTTGCGAAAGGCATGCTAAGACAGTCGTCAGCAGCCCCGCAGGAGACCTCCGATGGTTCAAAAGCCGAAGAGCCGGCGCAGCAAACCGACCCGCAAGCCCGTGACGATCGATCTCGAAGCAAGCGAAGTCAAAACCGAGTCCGAAACCGGCGGAGAAGCGCCGCCGGCGGAGCCGGTCGCTTTCGAGAACGCGACCGGAACGACCGACAGGCAGATGTCCGGGGACGGGAAACCCGCTGAAGCTTCGCCCGAGACCGTTATGCCGAAATCGAAGGCCGATGAAGCCGCACGCGAGGCGATCGAAGGCGGAGAAGGTCCGTCGCCCGATCCGGAGCCCCTGCCGTCATCGCCATCAGGTGGTGGTGGACGTTTCAGGGCGATCGGCGGCGGTGTGATCGGCGGACTGGTTGCGCTTCTGCTTGCGGGCGGATTGCAATGGGCCGGCGTCCTGCCGTCCATGCGCAGCGCCGAGCCGGTCGATCTTACGCCTCTGCAGGGCCAAATCGATGCCCTGTCGTCCGAACTGGAAGCCGTGAAAGGCGCGGCGCCTGCTGTGCCTGCCGATCTTGAAGAACGGGTCGAATCCGCGGAAACGGCCGCGACGGCCAATGGAGAGGCGCTCGCCGGATTGCAGGAACAATTTGCTTCGCTTGGCGATCGGGTCGCATCGCTCAACCAGGCCGTCTCTTCCGGCGGCGCGGGCGAGAATGCCGGGCTTGAAGCGTTGTCCGAACGCGCCGACGCAATCGAGGCAACCCTGTCGGATCTCTCCGGGAAAGTCGCCACGCTCGATGCCGCACCTTCGGATGATACCGCCGGTGAAGCCGATACGGCACTTCGCGGAGAGGTGGCGGACGCGATGCAGGCGGCCCAATCCGCCTCCGATGGCGTCGCGGATCTTCGCAGCGAAATCGAAACGCTTTCGGCCGGACTTGCCGAGGCGCGGTCGTCGTTGGCGGCATTGGGAGACCGGATTTCCGGCGTCGAGACCGATATCGAGGCGGGCGCCGGCAGCCGTGTCGCCGCGGCCATCGCCGCTTCGGCGCTGAAATCGGCCGCGGATCGCGGCGGCGGCTTCATGAATGAACTGGAGGCCTATGCGGCCGTGAGTGACGATGCGCAAAGCATCGCGGCGCTGCGCGATTATGCGGCCTCCGGCGTGCCGACACAGGCGCAGCTGACGGAGCGTTTCCCGGCGGTCGCGAATGCCATCGTCGCGGCGCAGAGCGGGGTCGGGTCCAATGCGGGCATACTCGACCGGCTATCCGCCAGCGCGCGATCCCTCGTGCAGATCCGTCCGGTTGGCGAAGTCGCGGGCGACAAGCCGGGCGAAATCGCCGCACGCATGGAGGTCGCCCTGCAGCAGGGGAATTTCGATCGGGTGGTGACCGAATGGGACAGCCTGCCGGAAGCCTCGCAGCAAGCCTCGGCGGACTTCATCGCCGACGTGAAGGCGCGGCGCGAACTCGACACGCTGATCAGCCGGGTGCTGAGCGGCGCGATGAAGGCCGGCGAAGCGCCGGCGAGCGAATAGGAGCCGCGAACCATGTTGCGTGTACTTTTCTTCATCGCCGCCGTCGCCGTTCTGGGGCTCGGTTTCGCCGTGATCGCGGATACGCCCGGCACCATCATGGTGACCGTTGCCGGACGCGAAATCACGCTGTCGCTGATGGTCGCCGCCGTGGCGGTTGCAGCCGCGATTGTCGCTGTCATGCTCGTCTGGTGGGTTTTCAAGATCGTATTGACGTCGCCGCAGCGCATGCAGCGATTCTTCCGTGCGCGCCGCCGTGACCGGGGGTATCAATCGCTCTCGACGGGGATCATCGCCGCGGGCGCGGGCGATGCCGTGACCGCGCGCAAGATGCTCAAGCAGGCGAACGGTCTTCTCAGTTCGACGACCGAGCCGCTGCTTCAGCTCCTCGACGCCCAGGCCAGTATCGCCGAAGGGCATCACGACGAGGCGCGCGGCAAGTTCGAGGCGATGCTGGAGGATCCCGAGGTTCGCATTCTCGGCCTGCGCGGCCTCTACATGGAGGCCAAGCGCCTCGGTGACCGCGCAGCGGCGAAGCATTACGCCGAGAAAGCCGCCGAACTCGCGCCGCATCTTCGATGGGCTGGGACGGCGGCCCTCGAACTCAAGACCGCCGCCGGCGACTGGGATGGCGCGATCGCGCTGCTGGAAAGCCAGAAGAAGGCCAAACAGGTCGAGACGGATGAGGCCAAGCGCAAGCGCGCCGTCCTGCTGACCGCGCTTGCCCGCGACAATATCGAGAAGGACTCCGCGAAGGCCAAGACGGCCGCGATGGAGGCGCATCGCCTCGCGCCGGAATTCGCTCCGGCCGCAGTTGCCGCCGCGCAGGCCTGCTTCCGGCTCAACGAGCTGCGCCGGGGCGTCCATATCCTCGAGGCAACGTGGCGCAAGGCGCCGCATCCCGAAATCGCACTCGCCCATGTCAATGCGCGCCCGGGCGATTCGTCGCTCGACCGCTACAAGCGGGCTCAGCGGCTGCAGAAGTTGAAACCGAACAATACCGATTCCAGCCTGATCCTGGCGCAGATGGCGCTGGAAGCCGGCGAATATGAAGACGCCCGCAAGGCCATCGCTCTCGTGCTGCGCAACGAACCGCGCGAGGGCGCCTTCATGCTGATGGCCGATATCGAGGACGCCGACACCGGCGACCAGGGCAAGGTGCGCGAATGGCTTGCGCGGGCGGTTCGCGCCCCGCGCGACCCGGCATGGACGGCAGACGGCTATGTTTCGGAGGAATGGGCCCCCGTTTCCCCGATCAGTGGCCGGCTCGACGCCTTCGAATGGAAGGTGCCGGTGGAACGCCTCGGCCCCGTTGTCGAGAACGACCTCGACCCGATGGTGCGCGGCATCCCCGTCGCGCCGCCGACGGAAGCACCCGATCAAGCGGAGGACGCCGAAATCGCCGAGACCGCGGGTGAGGGGGACTTGGTCGACGAGGCGGCGGTCGCCGAGGAACCGGGGCCCGTTATCGAGGCCGAAGCCGTCGAAGCGCCGGTGACAAAGGAAGAACCCGAAACGGAAACACCGGACGAGGAGCCCGCCGAGACGAAAGAGACCGAGCCGGTGGACCAGGAAGAGCCCGAAAAGGAAGAAGCGTCCGTATCCGAGAAGCCGGAACCGGCCGGTAACGTGGAGCCTGAATCCGACACGGAAGAGACCCGTCCGCCGATCCCGGACGATCCGGGAATCGATCCCGATGCCCAATCGGAGGAACCTTCACGGCGTTTTCGACTTTTTTGAATGTTGCACCGCACGGGGCAAACTGACACTTTCCCCGGACAAGGTGGATGGACATGTTTGAAAAGATCGCGACTTTCCTGAAGACGCTGAACCTGCAGCCGGACGATGAGGGCGGTGACGCCTTTTCCCAAGACGATCCGAGGCTTGCCGCCGCAGCGCTTATGTATCACGTGATCGGCGCCGACGGGGTTTACACGGAAGCGGAGATGGACCGGCTGGGCGAAGTGCTCAGCGAAACCTATTCGCTGGACGAAGAAACGCTTTCGAAGCTGGTCGCGGCAGCGCGTGCCGCCGACAGCGAGGCGGTCGATCTCTACCAGTTTACCAGCGTCCTGATGCGCAGCCTGTCCGCCGAGGAGCGGGTCGGGTTCATCGAGCTGTTGTGGGAAATCGTCTATTCGGACGGCGAGAACCACGAGCTGGAGGACAATCTGGTCTGGCGGGTCTCGGAACTGCTTGGCGTCGACGGGCGCGACCGCGTTCTTTTGCGTCAGGCTGTACAGGCACGCGCCACCGGGGAGGGCGACGCGCAGGCATGATCTCCGCTCCGGGCCCGAAGCCGATCCTGATCGTCCTGCACCAGGAGACGTCGTCTCCGGGACGCGTCGGCCAGCAACTTGAACGCATGGGTTTCCCGCTCGATATCCGCAGGCCGCCGCTCGGCGATCCGTTGCCGGACACGATGGAAGCGCATTCCGGCGCGGTGGTGTTCGGCGGCCCGATGAGCGCGAATGACGAGGCCGACCATGTCCGCGTCGAGACGGACTGGATGGCCGTGCCGCTTGCAGAGAACAAGCCGCTTCTCGGCATCTGTCTCGGCGCGCAGATGCTGGTCAATCATCTGGGCGGCCGCGTCGAAGGCCGACAGGACGGCCTGGTCGAGATCGGCTGGTATCCCTTGCGCCCGACCGAGGCGGGCGCGGCGCTGATGGACTGGCCGGACATGATCTACCAGTTTCACCGCGAGGGCTTTTCACTGCCGTCGGGCGCGGTCCGCCTCGCCGAGGGCGATACCTACGAGAACCAGGCGTTCCGATATGGCGAGAATGCCTGGGGCGTGCAGTTTCACGCCGAACTGACGCAGGTGATGATGCAGCGCTGGGTGACGCGCGGCGCGCATCGTTTCACGCTGCCGGGATCGCAGGTCGGGCGAGACCATTTGCAGGGGCGGCTTCTCTATGACCGACCGGTCCTCGCATGGCTGCAGTCTTTTCTCGATCTTGTCTTCGTGCAGGGGGGAGAAGGGGCCGGCGCGATACGCAAGCGCTCCGCTTAGTGCAATTCGGGTTTGGATTGAAACATCAGCATCGGAGTGCCCGTTCGCGCCAGAGGCGAGAGGCCGCGCATTGTGATTCCATTGCAATCTGAAATGCTCTAGCCCTGTCGGTGCAGGTAGCGCGCGTCGCGCAATTTCGGGAACAGGATCGCCCAGGTGCCGGCAATCGCGATGGCGCCGAAACCACCCAGAACCACTGCCGGCACGATGCCGATCCATGCGGCCATGAAGCCGGCGCGGAATTCCCCCAACTCGTTCGAAGCGCCGAGAAACACCATGTTGACCGCGTTGACGCGGCCGCGCACGTCGTCCGGCGTCCAAAGCTGCAGCAGGGTCTCGCGGATGTAGACGCTCACCATGTCGGTCGCGCCGACCAGTATCAGCGCGACAATGGACAGCCAGGCGATGGTCGACATGCCGAAGATCGCGGTAAAAAGGCCGAACAGGGCGACGAAGACGAGCAGAATGCGGCCGGCATGATTGTTGATCGGCGACGCGGCCAGATAGGCGGCCATGGCGATCGCGCCGATCCCCGGCGCGGCGCGCAGCAGGCCAAGTCCCCACGGCCCGAGATGCAGGATGTCGCGTGCATAGGCCGGCAACAACGCCACCGCGCCGCCGAGAAGAACGGCGAACAGATCGAGCGAGATCGCGCCGAGCACGACCTTTTCCTTGCGGATGAAACGCAGCCCGTCGAACAGCGACGAGAACGTGACTTTCTTCACCTCGTCGCGCGCCGGAGGCTTCGGGATCAGCGCGACAAGAATCGCCGACGCGGCGAACAGGCAGACGGCCACCGAATAGGCGACATTGGCGCCGACGCCGTAAAGCAGGCCGCCCGCCACCGGGCCGACGATGCTCGCCACCTGCCATGAAGAGGCGTTCCAGGCCACGGCGTTTGCGAAATCCACCTTCGGCACGAGATTGACGACCAGCGACTGCGAAGCCGGCCCGTAAAATGCGCGCGCCGTACCCATGCCCACCAGGGCGATGAAGACCGGCAGCGGGTTTGTCAGGCCGCGAATCGAAAAGAACAGAATCGCGCCGGCACATAAAAGCTCGAGGCCTGTCGCCGCGCCCATCACGAGCCGGCGGCCGTAACGATCGGCGACAGTGCCGGTCACGAGCACGAGAAGCAGCAGCGGCAGGAACTGGACGAGACCGATAATGCCGAGATCCATCGGATCGCGGGTCAGGTCGTAGACCTGCCAGCCAACCGATACGGCGACGATCTGCACCGCAAAGGTGGTGAGGAAACGCGCCGACCAGTAGCGCACGAATGCCGGATGCGCGAAAGCGGCGAATCTGCGGTGACTGATCGTTTCGGGGGAGTCTGCGGACATGGCCAGCCACCGTTATTGGCTTTGCCGCGCTTTGGCAAAGGAGAAAATGTACCCCTTCGGGACATTGGCCGCATCCGCTTTGCCTTGCAGCGGCGTGTGCGAACGCCTAAGTGAACCTTCGGCTAGACAAGGGAGACCGCGCGTGGGCCTGACGATCATTCAAACGCTTCTCTTCGCGATCGGCATATACAAATGGATCGTGATCGCCATGGTCATCTTTTCGTGGCTGTACGCGTTCAACGTCGTGAACAACTCCAACCGGTTCGTCGCGATGATTGGCGAGTTCCTCTACAAGGCGACGGAGCCCTTGCTGAGGCCGATCCGCAACATCATCCCGGATCTCGGCGGTATCGATATTTCGCCGATCGTGCTGTTCGTGGCGATCTTCTTCATCGAACGCATCATCATCAACGTGCTTGCCCCCGCCATCATCTGATGGCGCTTCCGGGGTTCGTTCGCCGGGGCGAGAGCCATTACGATCTCTTCCTGCGGGTGACGCCGAATGCCTCGCGCAACGCTGTCGAGGGCATCGAAATGCGCGATGACGGGCAGGCGCGCTTGCGCGTGCGCGTCGCGGCGCAACCCGAGAAAGGCAAGGCGAACAAGGCGGTGACGGCTCTGCTCGCGAAGGCGCTCGGTCAACCGAAATCGGCATTCACCGTCATCGCCGGCGAAACGGCACGCGACAAGACGATCCGTGTCGAAGCCCGGGATATGGAGCAGGCGCTGGCCGAATTCGTGCCGGCGCCCGAAAGCTGACGCCTGTTCAGGCTTTCGCCGACTTCGCGCGGTCGACGGCTTCCATGATCAGGCGCTTTGCGACCTCGGCATTCTGCCAGCCGCCGATCTTCACCCACTTGCCGGGTTCCAGATCCTTGTAGTGCTCGAAGAAGTGTTCGATCTGCTTGAGCGTGATATCCGGCATGTCGTCATAGTCCTTCACGCTGTCGTAGCGCTTGGTCAGTGCATGCGTCGGCACGGCGATGATCTTCTCGTCCTGACCGGAATTGTCCTCCATCAGCATGACGCCGATGGGGCGCACATTGATGACGCAGCCGGGAATCAGCGGCCGCGTGTTGCAGACGAGCACGTCGATCGGATCGCCGTCGTCGGACAGGGTGTGCGGCACGAAACCGTAATTTCCCGGATAGGTCATCGGCGTGTAGAGAAAGCGGTCGACGACCAGCACACCGGCATCCTTGTCCATTTCGTACTTGATCGGCTGGCCGCCGACCGGAACCTCGATGATGACATTGACATCCTCGGGCGGATTGCTGCCGATGGCGATGGCTTCGATACGCATCCGATTCTACTCCTTCGATTTCCGCGGCTGATACCGGCTTTTTGTGTGCGGTGCAACATCACCGGCGCCGGATCGCCTGCGCCACATTGCCCGTTTCCTTCGCCGATGGCATTCTGCGCCGCAATGGAGACTTTAGGCAATGCGACACCGGATTTCCGCCCTTGCCCTTGCGATCTGCCTCTGCACTTCAATGCCACAGGCGGTGCGCGCGGACGGTGAGATCGTTAGCATCTACACGGCGCTCGACTTCGACAATCGATGCGTCGAACTGCCGGTCGAGGAGGCGGAAGCGTGGCTGTCCTGCGCCGGCCATGGCGGCTACGGCATTCTCTATTCGGAAGGCGATCTGCGCCAGTCGCTGTTCTTCGGCTATGTCGGCGACTGGTACGCGTCCGGTGCCTGGGAGAGCTTCACGAGCTTCAACCACGTCAACGACACGGTCGAATGGCGGTTGCGCGACGGTATTCCCTTCGCCACGATCCTGCGATGGTTCGTCGATAATCCCAATCCCGAGACCGGCGCGCCGGATGTTCGCCATCAGGGACAGGTGCTGGTGGTTTCGAAGGTAGGCCAGCCGCGCGTCGGAGATGCCTGCATCGTCGGCTATGTCGATGCCTTGCAGAATGCCGATGCCAACGAGATGGCACGCCGCATCGCCGATACGCTCGTGGAGAGCTTTACCTGCCGCACGGACGAGCCGCAGTATCACGGCGATCCCGGCCCTTTTACGGGTTTTCCGAGCCGTTATTTCGGAATACTCGACAACCCCTGACGGGTTTCTGTCACGGCGTCCAGTCATCGATCGCGAGGACGGAACCGTTTTCTCCCGCACCGCGATGCGTCGAGACATAGATGTCGTTCTCGACAAGGAGAACGCTCCGCGGCTCAAAACCGCCGAAGGATGTGGAGATCGTCCGCAGCAGGCCGAGATCCGCGGAAAAGACAGCTATTTCGCCGGCGCGATCGATGGCGACGACATGGCCGGAATCCGCCGTCAGGGCGGCGAGGAAACCGATGTCGCTGTTTCGGCGTCGTTCCACGCCAGTTGCGGGATCGAACGCCACGATCAGTCCCGATACGCCGTACTCCCCGCCTGCGGCGAACAGGCCGTCTTCGCTCGTGGACAGCATGTAGGCGTAGCCGTCGAACGTGGTCTGATGCGTGACGATGAGCGTGTCGGCGTCCAGGCCGACAAGCTGCGACCGGTTTTCCCCGTCCAGCCGATGCAGTGTCCAGATCGTCGCGTCCGTGGCGGCGATATCGAAACCGTTCTTCGGCAACACCGGGGAGCGCGTCTTTTCACCTGTTGTACGATCGATGCGCACGACCGCAGTTTTGCTCGATGACCCGCCGATCCAGGTGAGGACGTGGATTGCGTTCGGGCTGGCGGCAATTGCCTGCGGATAGTCCTGCAGCTGCGCGAGCGTACCGCCACCATTGCCGGAGCGCCAGATGGTCTTGTCGGTCGCGACCGCGGCGAAGATCTCTCCATCTGGCGAGGCGGCCATGCCGACGGGCAAGCGGCCGACCCGGATACGCTCTGCGACCGTCCGTGTCTCGGTGTCGAGACGGGCGACCCGGCGCGCGCCGCTTTCGGCCACCCACAGGCTTTCGCCATCATGCGCAAGGCCCTCCGGCCACTTGCCGACCGCAATAACTGCCGCTGTCCGCTCTATGCGGTCGGGTGCGCCCGTTGGCGTCTTGGGCACCGCTGGAGACTGCGAGGCCGCGTCAGGTGCGTTGCCTGTCAGGAACTCGTAGACATGGTTCGCGGCCGAACCGCCGCATTGCTGCGAGGCGTCTCCCGCGCATGGCGTGTCGCATACGGCGTTCCCGTCGAAACGCCCGTAGTCGGTCCCGCAGTGACACTCGGTCCCGGCCTGCAGGCCGGCGAAGCGATACCCCTCCGCAAAGCAGTATTCGAGACACATGGTGACGGTCATGGCGGTGTCTTCCGTGAAGCCGCCATCCAGGTCGCGCGCGCCTGAAGCCGTGGCGTTATCGGCGTGGCACCCGCGGTCCGCAACCGAGACGGTATCGTCTTGCGCCTGCGCCGCAGCGCCCGGTATCGAGAATGCCAGCGTGGCCAGGAACGCGAACCGGATGGACGGGTTGAGCTTCATGGACCGGTCTCCTTTCCACCTAGTATTTGGCGAGCGCAGCGGGAGGACCTTCCAAAAGGAAGGAGGTCGTATAGACGATCGGCTTGCCATCGCCGATCTCGCAGGATGTTTCCCAGCGGATCGAGAAGGAGTTCTCCGGACCCATCAGCATGCCTTGGTTGCCGAAGAAGAACGGGTAGGCGTGATATCCGCCTTCTCCCGCAAGGGTAAACGCCTTGATAAGCAGTTCCGCGCCCAATCTTATCAGACTCGACGGGTCGAGAATGACCGAGGCGAGGTCGTCGACGCCGATCCCGAACACGTCCCATTCATCGACGGGGTGGGTCGGGTCGATCTGCTCGAAGCGGAACCATGTCACCTGTGCGTCGTCGGGATAGGCATGCGCCGCATCGTCGAAGAACTGGTCGTAGCCCTTCTCGCCGTCATCATCGAATGTTCCACAATCGGGCACATGCGTCACCAGCATGGCCTTGCCGTTCGGCGTCTCGATCTTCTCGCCCAGACTGTCCCAATCGAGTTTGAGCCATTCGTAGCCGGAGACCCATTTGTAGGACATCTCGGGACCGAATGCGACGGGTTCGGCATTGGCATAGTCGTCTCCGACATGCAGGTTGATCCAGGCCGGATGGGTCGCGAAATACCCCTTGATCGAGGAACTGACGACTCGTGCCTCTATGGAAGTGGATGACCATTTCGTCACATCGAGTTTCACGCTGATGCCGGCCGGACGCGACTCGTCGGGGAATTCAAGCGCCAGCGTACCTGGCAGCTTGCCGTTCAGTATCTCCCCGAACCGCTTGCCCGCGATCACGATTTTACTGCCCGGCTGCAGCCAGGGTTTCTTGTCGAGGCCGCAATGCGGCGTGTCGAGGCGGCCGGGGGCCGGCCAGTAGACATAGTTGTGACTTTCTGGAAGTCGCGACCACGTTTCCGTGCCGATCGGGCAGCAGCAGCCGATTTCTCCGCCGCTGCTTGTCACGGACGCGATGACCGGGGCGCTGCTGGCATGCAGCAGGACGGACAGTTTAACCTGTGCGCCGTTTGGCTTTACGAGCGCCAGTTCCGCATTGCGAGCGCCGCCGAGCATCTGGCCTGGCAGATCGTCCGGCACGCGAACCACAATCACCGTATCGTGCCAGGCTGCGGCCCAGGAGTCGTTGACCGGTTCGAGTTCGACATCGTGAGACAGGCGCGACTCTGTCAGTTCTCCCGAGCCCGACTCGTAGCGCATAAAGACCCGGCCCGCTTCATCCCCGAAGCCGGTTCCCTTTATCACGACATAACCGCCGGGTTGCAGCGCCTCGGCTTCCGGAAAAACGAGAAGGTCGGTGACCTGCGGCTTGGCGCTGACCGCGTTCATGTCGGGCTTGGCCTGACCGAGGCCGGGGGCGGCCGAGGCCAGGAAATCCTCGCTGATCGCAAGCGCCTTGTTCTTTTGCAGATTGTCGATCAGGTCTGGTCCATCCAGAATCGGAGGACGCAATCCGCCTGGCGCTTCCTTGATGCGCAGTGTCGCGCTTTGTCCGGTCAGCGCATCGAGTTGATCCATGCTGTCGTTGAGCACGGACAATCCGCTTTGCGTAACGTCCGCCAGTCGGTTCTTCCACTGCGATACATCGATCTGGGGCGCGCTCGGTTTGGTTATCGCGGCATCAGGAATGATCTCGAATTTCGGTTTCTTTTCCGCCTGCTGCGCCTCCGGCGCGATCACGGCGTCGGGAATGATCTGGAATTGTGGCTTCCTCAATGCCTCGAGCGCCTTCGGAATCAGCGTCAGATCGGGCTTTGCGGGTCCTGATTGTCCGGCTTGCGGAACGATGACCGCATCCGGAATCACGTCGAAATGCGGTTTGGAGGTCTCTTCGGGCGAGGGTTGACCGACCTGCGGTAGCGTCTTGGCGACCACGCCGCCCGGCAGAGCGCAGTTGCCGTACCATGTGTAGACGTGATCGTTGGACCCGGCGATTGCGATATCGATGATCTGCGGGGTCGTGAATCCTTGCGCATTGTCGACCGCCTGCGGCGGTGTCGCGGCGTCCAGATCGGTCGATGTTCCCGAACTGACCGTCCCGTTGTCATACCAGACGAAGACGCGATCGTTTGATCCGGCGATGCCGATTCCGACCACCGATTGAGGTGTCTTGCCAGGTGGCAGGCTGTATGGTCGTGGCGGGCGATAGCTGGCAAGGTCCGTGCTCGATCCGGCGCTCATCGATCCGTCCCGGTACCACGTGTAGACCCAATCGTTCGATCCCGCGACGGCCATCGCCACGATGTCGGCGGGCGACCGGCCCTGCGGCATGCTGTAAGGTTGCGGCGACCGGTAACGGGCAAGATCGCCAGTCGATCCGGAACTTACCATCCCGTTTCGGTACCAGACATAGACATGGTCATTTGATCCGGCGATGCCGATACCGACTATGTCGCACAGCGAATAGCCCTGCGGTGCCGAAGAGTCATACGGCGCCCTGTAGGCATCTAGATCGCGGCTCATCCCGGCGCTGACCTCGGCATTCGCCGATGGTGTGAAAAGTGCGGTGGCCAGCGACGCCACGAAAAGCGTGCGCCTCGCCTTTACGAAACTCAAAACGGCTTTGACGGACATCGATAATTCCTCCCGGACCGCCATGCCCCGTGGTTCTCGCGCGCGGTCCTCTAGCGTCGGTGACCCTTGGGTAGGGAAAGCCTAGGAAGTAAAAGATTCCCGACATTGACAGGCGTCAAAGTACTTGACGTCAGGGAAGAAATTTCGGCTTTTTGGAAAGAAGTGACTTACTTCCAGACGAAGGCAAGCTTGCGCAGCGCCTTGCCCTCGAAGGTCTCGTAACCCTGGGCGACATCCTTGCCGTCATGGCCGAGATAGAAGTTCACCGCCATGGCGTTGTCTTCCAGCGCCCAGACGACGAGGCCGTCGCATCCCAGATCCCGGAGGCTGGCGCGGGCGGCGGAAAACAGCCGGGTGCCGATGCCGATCCCTTGGTATTCGGGCAGTATGTAGAGTTCGTAGACCTCGCCATCCTGCGGCAGGGCGCGGGCACGGTTCAGCCCGAAAGTGCAGTAGCCGGCGATGGCTCCGCCGAAATCGACCACCATGACCGATGTGCCGCGACCGATCGCCCGTTTCCACCAGCCGGCATGGCGCCGCGCGATCATCGTCTGCAACGATTTGTGCGGTATGAGGCCGGCATAGGCGCCACGCCACGCGATCGCATGGACATCGGCGATCTGGGCGGCGTCACGTTCCGAGGCGGGCCGGATTTCAACGGTTAATTGGGACATGGCCGCGCAAGAATGCGTTAACGGATTCTGGGCGGCAAGTCGCAAACGGCGAATGTTACCGTCTATTCACACCCTGATCCGGTTATCCACTAACGTTGCGTTTCAGACGGCAGGAATTCGCATGGGGACGGCATTCGCGAGCGCCGTTGAGCGAGTCATTCGCCGGTCATGCGCGGCAGGATTTCGGTCTCGATCGCCTCTGGCGTGAGCGGGCCCGTGTGCTTGTAGAGGATGGTGCCGTCCGTGCCGACGACAAAGCTTTCCGGTACGCCGTAGACGCCCCATTCGATTGCAGCGCGTCCGGAATTGTCGGCGCCGGCAAACGCGTATGGATTGCCGAGCCTGCCCAGGAAACCGAGCGCGTTCTCGGTCTTGTCCTTGTAGTTCAGCCCGGCGACGGTGACGCCTGCCTGCTCGGCCAGCGCCATCAGCAGCGGATGCTCCTGCCGGCAAGGCACGCACCACGAGGCCCACACATTGACCAGCACCGGCTTTCCGCCGAACTGCGCCGGATCGAATGCGGGCGTTGGCGCGCCGTCGGGCCCGGTCAGTCCTTCGATTGCGGGCAGGGCGATTTCGGGCGCGGTCTTGCCGATCAGCATGGACGGCACTTCCGTGATGTCGCGGCCGGGCCGGAACATCAAAACAGCGAAGACCACGGCCAGCGCCGCGAAGGCGGCGAAGGGAATGAAGACGGCAAGATTGGTCTTTTTCCTTGCCTTGGTGTCGCTTGTCGTCTCGCTCATGGCTTTTTCCGAAATTGTCGTCCGCGCCTCATATAGGGTTCGGCCGTTGTCGCGTCAGCCCGGAAGCGTCACGACGATCGGTCCGTTCCTGGTGGTGACGATGGTGTGTTCATATTGCACGGTCGGCGCGCGCGGTGCGCTGAACAGCGTCCACGGGTCGTCATCGGTATCGTCCGCCCATTCCGCGCCCATGGACAGGAAGGGCTCGATCGTGAAGACCAGCCCCTCGGTCATCCGCCGGCGTTCGGACCGGTCGGGCCATGTGGCGATTTCACCCGGTTCCTCGTGCAGGGATCGGCCAACGCCATGGCTCGCGAGATTCTTCACGAGGGTATAGCGATTCTTGCGCGCGAAATCGCCGACCGCATTGCCGATATCGGCGAGCGGCCTGTCGGTCGCCACCGTCCGGATGCCCGCCCACATGGCGCGCTTTCCGTCCCGGCACAGTTTCAGAACCGCCTTCGACACGGGCGGGACCGCGAATGACGCGCCGGTATCGGCGAAGAAGCCGTCCTTTTCCGCCGAGACGTCGAAATTGACGAGGTCGCCCTTGCGGATCGTCCGGTCCCCGGGAATGCCGTGGGCGATTTCCTCGTTCACGCTGATGCAGGTGGCGCCGGGAAATCCGTAGCAGAGTTCCGGCGCGGGCTGCGCGCCTTCGTCTTCCATGACCTTGCGGCCGATCGCGTCGAGTTCGGCGGTCGTCATGCCCGGCTCGAGCGCGGTGCTCATCGCCTCGACGGCATTGGCAACGATGCGGCCGATTTCCTTCAGGCCGATGAGTTCGTCTTCTTGCGTGATCGTCATGTCGGTTCCTGTGCCGGCGGGGCGCTTGGCGGCCCGGCTGTCAGCCTTCGGAGCGGCGGCGCACGCCGGCCTCTTCCAGCCGCTTGAGTTCGGCGAGGCGGCCGCGGCGGTCCATCCAGAGCCACAGTCCGATGCCGCCGAGAACGACGGCGGTCAGGGCATAGGAGACGAAAACATATTGCTCGTGAGTCATGGACTACTCCGCCAGCACAGGCCGGGCTGTCGACCGTTGTTCGCGCGCGCTGGCGCGGCGCATCGAGGCTATACGGCGGCGCCAGATCTCCGTGCGCATCGCCACCATGTGCAGGAAGAAGAACAAGGCCGTGAAGCCGACCGCCATGATCAGCAGCGGCCACAGCAGGCTCGGGTCGATCGTCGGGCCATCCATGCGGAAGACGGCGGCGGGCTGGTGCAGCGTGTTCCACCAGTCGACCGAGAACTTGATGATCGGAATGTTGACCGTGCCGATCAGGACGAGGATCGCCACCGGACGCGCCGCCTTGACCGGATCGTCCATGGCGCGCTGCAGCGCGATGACGCCGAGATACATCAGGAACAGCACGAACATCGACGTCAGCCGCGCATCCCAGACCCACCATGTGCCCCACATCGGTTTGCCCCAGAGCGAGCCGGTGGCAAGCGCCAGGAAGGTGAAGGCAGCGCCGATCGGCGCGGCGGCCTTGATCGAGACATCGGCCAGCGGATGACGCCAGATCAGCGTTCCGAGCGCCGAAACGGCCATCACCATATAGCCCATCATCGCCAGCCATGCGGCGGGCACATGCACATACATGATGCGCACCGTAATGCCCTGCTGGTAATCCTCGGGCGCGGTGAAGGCCATGTAGAGGCCGACAATGAGCAACAACGCGCTCAACCCGCCGAGCCACGGCAGGATCTTCCCGGAATAGGAAAGATACCGCGTCGGATTGGCGAGGGCGGTGAAACTGAAGCGGGCCTGTGCGGTCGTGTCATTCATGCGCGTTACTTAATGTGAACGGGCCTGCTGTGCAATTGACCCGATCAATCCGAGCTTGCCTTCAGCGCGGCGCCGGCCGCGAAGGGCCCCAGAACCGAAAAGAACAGGGTCAGGGCGCACATCAGCAGGAAGGGCTGCGTGAAGGGCGCCGGGTTTTCCACCGCTCCGTAGGCGGCCATCACGCCGAAAATAAGGACGGGGATGACGAAGGGCAGGACCATCACCGAGACGAGCAATCCACCGCGCGGCAGGGCGACGGCCAGCGCAGCGCCGGTCGCGCCGATGAAGGTGATGGCCGGCGTGCCGGCGAGCAGCGTCGCGGAGGTCGCCAGGATCGCTGCCGGCTGCATGTTCATCAGCAGGCCGAGCGCGGGCGAGACGATCACGAGCGGCAGTCCTGTCGTCAGCCAGTGGGCGACGCATTTGGCGAAGACGGTCAGCGCCAGCGGGTGTTCGTGGCCTTGCAGGATCAGAATGTCGAGCGATCCGTCCTCGCGGTCGGCCTGAAACAGCCGGTCGAGACCGAGCAGCGAGGCAAGCAGCGCCCCGATCCACAGGATCGCCGGGCCGATGCGTCCGAGCAGGTTCAGGTCCGGCCCGACGCCGAACGGCACCACGGCGATGACCGCGAGAAAGAACAGGATGCCGATCAGCATTCCGCCGCCGGCACGCAAGCCGAGCCGGATATCGCGCAGGATGAGAGCGGTCATGCCGCCACCCCGCCGAATTTCAGTTCCTTCATGCCCTCGACCCGGATCGGCAGATGCGTGGCCGCCGCAACGATGCCGCCCGTTTCCATGTGCTCGCGCACCAGTTCGGCGAAATGCAGTTCGGATGCCGCGTCGAGGCCGGAGGTTGGTTCGTCGAGCAGCCAGACGGGCCTGTGGCTGATCAGCAGCTTGGCGATGGAGACCCGGCGACGCTGGCCGGTCGAGAGATAGGAAAACGGCAGGTCACGCGTGTGCTCCAGCCCGATTCGCTCCAGCGCCTCGTCGACACCGAGCGCCGGCCGGCCGCAGAAGGTTTGCCAGAAGGAGAGATTCTCGAAGACGGTGAGCGCCGGCTTCATCGCGTTGATCGGTCCGAGATAATGCGAGGCCGACGGCACGTCCGGCCAGTCCTCCGTAGCGCCCTCGATCTCGGCCGTTCCCGCGGAGGGACGCAACAGGCCGGCAATGGCGCGGATCAGCGTCGATTTGCCCGCGCCGTTCGGCCCGGTCACCAGCAGCCCCTCGCCGTCCTGCAACGCGAAGGTTATCGCTTCGAAGATCGGTCCGGAACCGCGATCCGCGGCAAGATCGGTGACGACGAGCTTCATGGTTTCCCCTGTTTCGCCGGGCATGTCGCATGGTTTGCGCCACACAGGCAATAACCCGCGCTTTTTTGCCCCCCGCCGCTCTGGAATCGTTCAAAAAACTGATCTATATCGATTTCGCAGTGCACCAGCGGCCGGTGTTGAAACTTATTGAGCCGACCTGATTGTCGGGCCTCTTCGTGTGGTCTGGCAGGGACGGACAGCGGAAATGGCCGCACCCGCATCTTCTCGGGTGGCGTTATCATGCGCATGCGGAAGAGTTCGTCCCTTGCAAGGCAACCCGAACTCGAAAGGTGAATTCCCGTGTCCAATATCGACAGCTTCAAATGCCGCAAGACCCTGAATGTCGGCGGCAAGGAATACGTTTATTACAGCCTCGCCGAAGCCGAGAAGAACGGCCTCGAAGGCATTTCCCGTTTGCCCTATTCGATGAAGGTTCTGCTTGAGAACCTGCTGCGCAACGAGGACGGCAATTCGGTCAAGAAGGCCGATATCCAGGCCGTCGCCAACTGGCTGAACGACAAGGGCTCTGCCGGCTACGAAATCGCCTATCGCCCGGCGCGCGTGCTGATGCAGGACTTCACCGGCGTTCCCGCCGTCGTCGATCTGGCCGCGATGCGCGACGCGATGGTGTCGCTCGGCGGCGACCCGAAGAAGATCAACCCGCTGGTGCCCGTCGATCTCGTCATCGACCACTCGGTGATCGTCGACGAATTCGGCACGCCGCTCGCCTTCGCCCACAATGTGGAGAAGGAATATGAGCGCAACGGGGAACGCTACCGCTTCCTCAAATGGGGCCAGCAGGCCTTCGAGAACTTCCGCGTCGTGCCGCCCGGCACCGGCATCTGCCACCAGGTGAACCTCGAATATCTCGGCCAGACCGTCTGGACCAAGGAAGACGGCGGCGAGACGGTCGCCTATCCGGACACCTGCGTCGGCACCGATTCGCACACCACGATGATCAACGGCCTCGGCGTTCTCGGCTGGGGTGTGGGCGGCATCGAGGCCGAGGCCGCGATGCTCGGCCAGCCGATCTCCATGCTGTTGCCGGAAGTCATCGGCTTCAAGCTGACCGGCAAGATGAAGGAAGGTGTCACCGCCACCGACCTCGTGCTGACTGTCGTGCAGATGCTGCGCCAGAAGGGCGTGGTCGGCAAGTTCGTCGAGTTCTTCGGCGACGGTCTCGATCACCTGACGCTGGCCGACGCCGCGACCATCGGCAATATGGGTCCGGAATATGGCGCGACCTGCGGCTTCTTCCCGATCGATTCGGAAACGCTGAACTACCTGAACATGACCGGCCGCAAGGCTGACCGCATCGAGCTGGTCGAGGCTTACGCGAAAGAGCAGGGCATGTTCCGCGAAACCGGTTCCGAGCATCCGGTCTTCACCGACACGCTGGAACTCGATCTCGGCGACGTCGTGCCGTCGATGGCCGGTCCGAAGCGTCCGGAAGGCCGCCAGGCGCTGGAAACCGTTGGCGCGAAATTCCGCGAAGCCTTCGAGGCCGAATACAAGAAGAACCCGGCCGAACTCGACAAGCGTTACGCCGTCGAGGGCGAGGACTACGATCTGGGCAATGGCGATGTCGCCATCGCGGCCATCACGTCCTGCACCAACACGTCGAACCCGTCGGTGCTGATCGGCGCCGGGCTTCTCGCCAAGAAGGCCAATGAGCTCGGCCTCAAGCAGAAGCCGTGGGTCAAGACCTCGCTGGCGCCCGGCTCGCAGGTCGTCGCGGAGTATCTGGAGAATTCCGGCCTGCAGAAGGAGCTCGACCAGATCGGCTTCAACCTCGTCGGCTTCGGCTGCACGACCTGCATCGGCAATTCCGGCCCGCTCAACGCGCCGATCTCCAAGACCATCAACGACAAGGGCCTGATTGCCGCCGGCGTTCTTTCCGGCAACCGCAACTTCGAGGGCCGCATTTCGCCCGACGTGCAGGCGAACTACCTCGCCTCGCCGCCGCTGGTCGTCGCCTATGCGCTGGCCGGCACGGTCAATATCGACCTCTCCAAGGAGCCGATCGGCCAGGACAAAGACGGCAACGACGTCTTCCTGAAGGACATCTGGCCCTCCAATGTCGAGATCCAGGAGTTCATCGCCAAATACGTCACGCGCGAAATCTTCGAGAAGAAATACGCCGACGTGTTCAAGGGCGACGAGAACTGGCAGGCGGTGCAGGCGCCGACCGGCCAGACCTACACCTGGGACGACGATTCGACCTATGTGCAGAACCCGCCCTACTTCGTCGGCATGGGCAAGTCCGCCGGCGAGATCTCGGACATCAAGGATGCCCGCATCCTCGGTCTCTTCGGCGACAAGATCACCACCGACCACATCTCTCCGGCCGGGTCGATCAAGGCGCAGTCCCCGGCGGGCGCCTATCTGATGGATCACGGCGTCGGCGTCGCCGACTTCAACCAGTACGGCACGCGGCGCGGCAACCATGAGGTGATGATGCGCGGCACCTTCGCCAATATCCGTATCCGCAACCACATGCTGGGCGAAAACGGGCGCGAGGGCGGCTACACGATCCATTATCCCTCCAAGGAGGAAATGCCGATCTACGACGCCGCCATGAAGTACAAGGAAGAAGGCCGTCCGCTGGTCATCTTCGCCGGCGGCGAATACGGCAACGGCTCGTCGCGCGACTGGGCGGCAAAGGGCACCAACCTGCTCGGCGTCAAGGCGGTCATCGCGCAGTCCTACGAGCGCATCCACCGCTCCAACCTCGTCGGCATGGGCGTCGTTCCCTTCGTCCTCGAGGAAGGCACGTCGTGGCAGTCGCTCGGCCTCAAGGGCGACGAGACGGTCACCATCGAGGGCCTCGAAACCGTCAAGCCGCGCCAGAAAGTGATCGCCAAGATCACCTATGCCGACGGCGAGACCAAGGACGTCCCGCTGATCTGCCGCGTCGATACGGCGGACGAGATCGGCTACCTCAACAATGGCGGCATCCTGCAGACGGTGCTGCGCGATCTGGCGGCGTAAGCCGTAAGGCGCATTGCTGGACATGACGAACCCGCCGGGCCGAGAGGTCCGGCGGGTTTGCATTACTGGGAGAATCAATATTTTAGCTTTGTATTCAGTGTCTTATACGCCGCACGTGTCTCACGTGAGGCGATGAATTAGAGTGCTACTGGCGGCATTTCGCTCGGTCTCGGCGATTAGCCGCGATGTCAAATCATAGAACGTCATCCTCGGACTTGATCCGAGGACCCATTCCGTGATGCCGCCATCGCGCATGGCATCGAAGAACGATCACCACCCCATTCCGCGATAAAGCTCGTACCAGGCGAGACGCACCGCGCCGTAGGTCGAGGTGAAGCTCTTTTTGTTGATGCGGTCCTTGTGATCGAAGACGCGTTGCGACAGGTCGGCGGTCACACTGATATCGATCGTGCCGCCCTTCTTGCTCGCGAGAATATAGACGTAGCCGCCCATGGTTCGAGCTTCACGGAATGGGTCCTCGGGTCAAGCCCGAGGATGACGGAGGGTGAGATGCCGTGCGGAGTATCATCGCAGAGATGCGCAATTCTTCTGCCACCATACTTATCCACCGCGACGCCGTCTCTTCTACCCTTGCCGAATGATGACCGCGCAAGGAAACACCTTCGACTGGACTCTTGCAATCATCCGCAACCGCGATGCCCTCCTGCGCATCGTCGTGGCGCTGTTCTTCATGGCGGGGCTGGACGAGGGCGGTGCGGATGCGGTGCCGCGCCGGGTCTGGCGGCGGATCGTGCGTCTGTTGCGCCCGGCCGAAGCCGCCGTCCGGCGGCTGATCGTCATCGCCGCGCGGGGCATCGCCGTCGATCTCCCGAAACCCCGCGCCGGACGAAAGCCGACAGCCGCCGCCCCGAAAGTCGCCAAACCGCAACCTCCCGCATTTCCCCTTGCCGATCCGCCGCGCCGCTTCGACAAGCTGCGCTGGGAGGGCCTGCGTCCCTTCCCGCAGGACGGGTTCGAGCTTGCGGACGCAGACGAGGAAGTGGATGCCCGCCCGCTTTGCCGCCGCCTCGTGGCGCTGAAACATGCGCTCGACGATCTCGACGGACAGGCCCTGCGCCTTGCCCGCCGGCAGGCGCGCTTGGCTTCAGGGCTGTACCACCGGAAAATACTCCGCGCCGGCCGACCGCCCGGTTATTGCAAGCGGGCGAATCAAGAGATCGATGACGTGCTGCGCGAGTGTCATTCGCTGGCGCTCAGCGCGCTCAAGGCGCCGAATTCCTCATGAGACCGGGGGCACGGCCAGACTGCCCCGATCCCGCTTTGGAAGCGAAGCGCGGAGACGATCACGCACGTCTTTCGAACGCGCTCAGGAAGACGAAGCTAGCGCGAAGCGTATCGAGTGGCCTTACCCGAAAAAATCGACGATCCCCGTTGCCGCAAGGCTCTCCTTCCAAAGCAGCGCCTCGCTCTCCGGGTTCCGCTCCGGCGGCAACAGCTTCGCCGGGCCGCCTTGGCCGCGGCCTTCGGGGCCGTAGAAGGCGCCGCTTTCGACGCCTTGTTCGCAGCAGCAGCGGGTGATGCCCGCCGCGCCGTCCTCGACGGAATGCGCCGCCTTCAGCGTTCGGGCGAGAATGTAGCGGTCGAACAGTCCCGTGCCGCCCGCCTTGGTGGTCTTGGCCTGCAAGCCGCTGTCGGTGGGGCCGGGATGGGCGCAGAGGCTCTTTACCCGGTTGCCGGAGCGCGCATTGGCGCGCTCGTGCAGCGCATAGGTGAACAGAAGATTGGCGAGCTTGGTCTGTCGGTAGCGCGCCCATTTCGCCAGGCCCGGAAAGCCGTCACCGCCGAGACTGCCGCCGTTCTTTTGCAGATACTTCGCGAACAGCTCCTGGCCCGGTTTGCCGCGCGCGCCGGAACTGTGATTGACGACTCGCGCCTCACCGTGCAATTCGGCGGCTTTCTCCAGAAGCGGCCAGACCTCGTGCGTCAGCAGGAAATGCGACAGATGGTTGGCCTGCATCTGCACGTCGAACCCGTCGCCGGTCGCCTGATCCGGCAGGCCCATCACGCCGGCATTGTTGCACAGCACGTCGCAGCCGCTGTCCGCGAAGCGCTCGCGCAACATCGCGCCGGCGGCACGCACGCTGTCGAAACTGGTCAGGTCACAGGGGACGAGGACGGCGTCCGCGCCGGCGTCGACGAGCTGATTCAACGCCCTGTCGGCGCGTTCGGACGGGCGGTTCAGCATGACGACGCGCGCGCCCAGTTTGCCGCAGGTCTTCGCCAAAACCAGCCCGGTGCCCGATGTGCAGCCGGTGATGAATACCGTCTTGCCGGTCATCGGCGGGAAGCCGCGGACGAGATCGTGGTAGTATCGCGTGGGAGGCGTTTCATGCGCGGGCATCGTCCGGTCCGATCAAATGTTTCCAGTGTATATATTATCTGCCGTGGACGTGGCCGTGAGTCAAGGCTATATTTACAGCGGAAACAATCAACATTTAAGGCACTGATATTGCGCGATAAAAAATACCATCATGGCAATCTGAAAGAGGCGCTGATCGAGGCGGGGCTGGAAATCCTGTCGGAGTCCGGGCTCTCCGATCTGTCGCTTCGCACATGCGCGGCGCGCGTGGGCGTCAGCCATACCGCGCCGAAAAACCATTTCGGCAACATGAACGGGCTTCTGACCGCCATTGCCGCGCGCGGTTACGAACAGCTCGCCGAGCATATGCGGCGGGGGCTTCCGGAGAACCCGACCCGGCATGAGGTGCGCAACGCCGCCTTTGAAGGCTATGTCGATTTCGCCAGGGCGCAGCCGGCCCTTTTCGAACTGATGTATTCGAGCGGCCGGACGACCCGTGATGATCCGGCGCTCAAGGCCGGGGTCGGCGCATGTTTCGAGATCCTGCGCGAGGCGTCAATGAATCTCGACTGGGACAAGGCTGGCGCGCCCGACGCCGAATTGCGCGCGCAGATCATGTCGTGGAGCCTCGTTCACGGCTTCGCGCAGCTTCTCCTCGCGGGGAAACTGGACAAGGACGCCACGAAAGCGCTTGGCGTCCTCGATGTCGTGCCCGACTTCGGCTTTCGCGCTTAGGGGAAGCCGAGATCGCATCTTGGTCGCATCGACGTTTCGTTCGATCGGGCCGCTGGAGGAATTTTCCCGGAAACTGTCTCATGGGTGAGACAGTTTCGCCGGTCGCGGCGTATCGCCGTCTTCTCCGACCATTGGCTGGTTTGACGCGGTGGCGCCCGGTGCTACTCTTTTCGGGCTATTGGTTCGGGAGGAGCCCCAGTGGCGCAGGCAAATCATATTGACATGGTCATCGAGGCAGCGCGGTCTTCATCCGCAGCGGCCGTCTCGCCGCTGGCCGCGTCATGGCGGCGATCGCTCGTCAATCACGGGCTCGATCCATCCAATCAACGCGCGCCGGACCGGGTCGATGAATCAGCGCTCAATATGCGCCGGTCCGCGGTGGACCGGCTGATGACCATCGCCGCGCCCCGGCTCGACCAGCTGTTCGGTCTCGTCGGCAATTCCGGCTGCTGCGTCCTGCTCACCGATGTCGATGGGGTCGTGCTCGACCAGCGCGCCGGTTCCGGCGATGCGGAGACCTTCGACGACTGGGGTCTTTGCGCCGGTGCGGTGTGGAGCGAGGCGGCCGAGGGCACGAACGGCATCGGCACCTGCCTCACGGAGCGCCGGCAGGTTGTGATCCACCGTTCCGATCATTTCTTCGCGCGCAACACCGCGATGAGCTGCATGGATGCGCCGATCTATGGCGCCGATGGACGGCTGATCGGTGCGCTCGACGTGTCGTCCTGCCGCGCCGACCAGACCGAGGCTTTCTCGCGGCTGATCGCGGCGCAGGTCGCCCAGACCGCGCGCCAGATCGAGCAGGACAATTTCCGGGCCGCCTTTCCCGGCGCCCGCATCATCGTGACCTCCGAGGCGAATGCGAGCGATGCGCTGCTTCTGGCGGTCGATGAGGACGACATCGTCATTGGCGCGACCCATGCGGCACGGCGCGCCTTCGGGCTCGGGTCCGAGGAGACGATCCGGCAGCAGCCCGCATCCGATCTTCTCGGCCGGACCGGCGAGGCTACCGGTTTCGAGCGGGCGGAGCGCGCGGCTTTGAAACGTGCGCTGGCGCGTGCCGGCGGCAATCACTCGCAGGCAGCCAAGGCGCTCGGCATCAGCCGGGCCACCCTCTATCGCCGCCTGAACCGCCTCGATCTCGACTGACCTGCGCGAACTGTCTCAACGGTGAGACAGTCTCCTTCTTCTCCGTCTCCGGCCGGGCTGACCGCCCGGCCTTTTCCGTTCTAACGGTTCCGCATGCCGGAACGGTCCGGCCCAGGAGGAGAAAATCCATGAATGTCATGACCAAACCCGAAGCGGGCCAGCACGTCTCGCCCTTCAAGCAGCGCTACGACAATTTCATCGGCGGCAGGTTTGTCGCCCCGGTCAACGGCCGGTATTTCGAAAACACCACGCCGGTCACCGGTCAGGTGATCTGCGAGATCGCGCGCTCCGACGCCGCCGATATCGATTTGGCGCTCGACGCGGCGCATGCCGCCAAGGATGCTTGGGGTCGCACTTCGCCCGCCAACCGTGCCCAGGCGCTTCTCAAGATTGCCGACGTGATGGAAGAGAACGCCGAACTGCTCGCCACCTGCGAGACCTGGGACAATGGCAAGCCGATCCGCGAGACCATGGCCGCCGACATCCCGCTGGCGATCGATCATTTTCGCTATTTCGCTTCCGCCGTGCGCGTGCAGGAAGGCACGATGGGCGAGATCGACAATGATACGGTCGCCTATCATTTTCACGAACCGCTCGGTGTGGTCGGGCAGATCATTCCGTGGAACTTCCCGGTTCTGATGGCCGCCTGGAAGCTGGCGCCGGCGATCGCTGCCGGCAATTGCGTCGTCATGAAGCCGGCCGAGCAGACGCCGGCCACCATCATGGTCCTGGCCGAGCTGATCGCGGATATCCTGCCGGCGGGCGTGCTCAATATCGTCAACGGCTTCGGCCTCGAGGCGGGCAAGCCGCTGGCGTCGTCGCCGCGCATCGCCAAGATCGCCTTTACCGGCGAGACCTCGACGGGCCGGCTGATCATGCAATACGCCACCGAGAACATCATCCCGGTCACGCTGGAACTGGGCGGCAAGTCACCGAACATCTTCTTCAAGGACGTGATGGCGGAGGATGACGCCTTTTTCGACAAGGCGATCGAGGGTTTCGTCCTCTTTGCGCTCAATCAGGGCGAGGTCTGCACCTGCCCGTCGCGCGCGCTCATTCACGAGGATATCTACGACGCCTTCATGGAGCGCGCCATCGCCCGCACCGCGGCGATCATCCAGGGCGATCCGCGCATTGCCGAGACGATGATCGGCGCGCAGGCGAGCTCCGAGCAGAAGGAAAAGATTCTCTCCTATTTCGACATCGGTCGTCAGGAAGGCGCCGAAGTCCTGATCGGCGGCGAGGCGGCGGATCTCGGCGGCGACCTGTCGGGTGGCTATTACATCAAGCCGACGATCCTGCGCGGCCACAACAAGATGCGCGTCTTCCAGGAGGAGATCTTCGGGCCGGTGGTTTCGGTCACGACCTTCAAGGACGAGAACGAGGCGCTCGAAATCGCCAATGACACGCTTTACGGCCTCGGGGCTGGCGTCTGGTCGCGCGACCAGAACACCTGCTACCGCTTCGGCCGCCACATCCAGGCGGGCCGGGTCTGGGTCAACAACTATCATTCCTACCCGGCGCATGCGGCCTTCGGCGGTTACAAGCAGTCGGGTATCGGCCGCGAGACCCACAAGATGATGCTCGACCACTATCAGCAGACCAAGAACATGCTGGTCAGCTACAATCCGAACAAGCTCGGCTTCTTCTGACCTTCTCCTCCCAAAGAAGCCCGGGGCCCCTGCGGGGGCCCCTTTTCGTCAGCAGGAGGCGGCGGACATGACGAAACACCCCAACCGGGTCGAGGCGACGGACGCGGCTCGGCAGCTGATTGCGGACATCCGGCAGGAACACCCGGAGATCATTTTCCACCAGTCCGGCGGATGCTGCGACGGTTCCTCGCCAATGTGTTACCCGGCGGCCGATTTTCGTGTCGGCGCGAGCGACGTGAAGCTTGGCGAGATCGACGGCGTCGCGGTCTATATATCCGGTCCGCAATTCGCTGCCTGGAAACACACGCAGCTGATCCTCGACGTGGTGCCAGGACGCGGCGGCATGTTCTCGCTCGACAATGGGCGCGAGAAGCGTTTCCTCGCCCGTGCGCGGGTCTTTACGCAAGAAGAACTGGCGGCGCTGGAAATGGCCTAGCTCCCGGCGGGCAGCGCCTTTTCGGCGGCGCGGCAGCCAAATTTCGAAGGCGGGCCGCACCACGCCTTCAGCCGCGCCGACTGCGCCGGCGACCAGCCATCCGGCGGCGCAACCTCGGCCCAACTGTCGATATAGTCGTCCACCACGTAGTTGTGCCCATAGCCCAGCGGCAGATGTTTCGAGACGGCCATGTCGAAGGCCAACTGGAACTGCGTCACGACGGGCATGAAGCTCAGCTCCGGAGAAACATCCGGTGCCGGCGGTTCACGCATCCAGACGGGCCGGTTCAACAAGGCGTTCCGGTCGAAGAAAACGATCGGGTCGGAGGCGTATTGCAGGAAGACGATGCGCATGCGCCCCCATTGGTCGCCGTTCTCGCCGGGTTGCGCATATTGCGAGGCGAAGCGGAACAGTTCGCCGTTCCCGACCCGAGGAAGGACGAAGGGCGAACCGGGATCGCGCCGCGCGACCGCGCGCCGCCACAGGTCCGAGGTGAAGGGCGGGCCGGACCACAGCGCGCCGTCGATCGGGTCGTTGACCATCTGGAAGATGTCGAAGGCGTACATGGAGCTCCATGCACCGAGGCTGATGCCGTGGATGTAGAATTTCGGCCGGGTTTCGGCAGGGAGCGTTGTCCAGTAGCGGTAGATCGCGTCCATCGTCGCAGTGGCCTGATCGAGGCCGGAGGCGGTGTCGAAGACCAGGGCGAGTGGCGATTGCAGGTAGGAATACTGCACGGCGACCGTCGCGACATCGCCGCCATGCATATATTCGATCGTGTCATGCGCGCCCGGGTCGAGCCAGCCCGTGCCGGTCGGGCTGGAAACCACCAGGATTTCGCGTTCGAACGCGCCGACGCGTTTCATCTCGTCAAGCGCGATGCGGGCCCGTTCCTCCGGCGTGTCCGCCTGGGCGCGTCCGACATAGACGCGGATCGGCATTTTCGCCGCCTCGCCGGTGAAGGCGCCGATGTCGCCGGCGTCGGGACCGTTCAACACGAAGTCGCGGCCCGGCTTGCCCATCGCGCCCCAATCGACGAGCGAGGCGACACTGCCGGCGATGCGCGGATCGGAGGGCGGCGGGCGCTGCGGGTCGAAGAGGTCCTGCGCGGCCTCGTAGGAATCGTCGGCGAAATTCATCAGCGCGGGGGTGATGCCGTCGCGGGTCACCACGATCAGGATCAGGGCGACTGCGACGAGGCCAAGAACATTGGCCGTGCGCCTGCGCATCACCCTGTCCAGCCGGTTGCGGACCAGGTCGTAGAGACGGCGCACAAGAAACCCGATCAACAGGCAGAGAAGGAAAACCGCCGTCGCGAGAAGGAACAGGCGCAGCGTATGAGCCTCATCGGTTGCTTCCATGCCGACGCGGACGCGCACCGAATTTTGCCAGTCGGCGGCGCGGAGCAGATTCCAGAGCGCAAGGCTCGCAGCGGGGAGAAGAACGATCGCATCGCCGGCCGTGGCCAACCGGCCTCGGGGCAGCGGCAGTTCCATCAGACGCCACACCGTCAGCGACAGGCGCCCGACCATATAGCCGATGCCCGCGACCAGGCCCGCAAGCACACCTTCGAGGAGCCATTCGCGGGGAATGAGGGAAGGGGTCAGGGCAGCCGCGAAGAACACGAGCCCGACAGAGAGCGGCAGCACCGGAATCGGTGTCTCGCGAATCGGATGATAGTCCTTTTCGGCCATGGTTTCCCCGTGATGTCGCCGGTTGGATTTTCCCTCAGCCAAGCGCGCAACCGCGATTGTGATGCATGGGTTTCAAGCGGACAAGGCATGCGCGGAACGATGCATGCCCGTCCGCGTTTTCGAAAGAGAGCGGCGGGCCGCGTCAACCGGGCGTGGTGGTACAGGGCACCGGTCAGGTTTTCCCGGTTTCCCGCCGGGCCCAGGGAACGGCTCCCACCCTTGTCCCACCCGGCCCGCCGCTTCACAGATCCTCGGGCTTGTCTCCTATCAGGTATCTCGGGCCGGCGCCTTTGTTCGCGGCGCGGTCCTGCGGATTGTAGAGCGTGCAGTCGGTCAGCGAGAGGCAACCGCATCCGACGCATTTGTCGAGCCGTTTGCGCAGCTCGGTCAACGTCTCGATCTTGCGGTCGAGTTCAGCGCGGAATGTCTCGCCGATCCGGGTCCAATCCGCCTTGTTGGGGGTCCGGCCGTTCGGCAGCCTGTCCAGCACCTCCCTGATCTGCGGCAAGGTGAAACCGAATTGCTGGGCGATCAGGATGAAGGAGAGGCGACGGATGTCGGAGCGCAGGAAGCGCCGCTGTCCGCCGGTATTGCGCTCCGATACGACAAGGCCCTGATCCTCGTAGTAACGGATAGCGGAGACCGCGATGCCGGTGCGTCGCGCCAGCTCGCCGATCGGCAGGCGGTCGGTCGCTTTCAGGGTCATGATAACTCCTCTGAAAAATAGCTTGACCTCAAGTTAACTTGAGATCGTAAACAGTGCAAATCCGAAATCCCGATATGGAGAAAATCATGGCCCAGGCGGCTCTCGAGCATGTCAACATTACCGTTTCCGACCCGGAGAAAACCGCGCAGCGCCTGTGCGAGCTGTTCGACTGGAAAATCCGCTGGAAGGGGAGCGCCAAGTATGAAGGCTTCACCGTGCATGTCGGCGCGGAGGACAGCTATCTCGCCGTTTACGCCAAGGGCACGCCGGGAGACCCGGCCGCGGAAAGCTATTTCACACGCGGCGGCCTCAACCATATCGGCGTTACCGTGGACGATCTCGACGCGGTGGAGGCAAAGGTCAAGGCGATGGGATACGCGCCATACAACCATGCCGACTACGAGCCCGGCCGCCGCTTCTATTTCGACGATGAGGACGGTATCGAGTTCGAGGTGGTGAGCTACGCGTGAGTTCTCTCGCCTGCGTGCGGGAAGAGCAGCCGGCGCTCTTCAGACCAATTCGCCGAGATCGAGCGTCTGTCTTGGCGTCCAGCCGAGCGCTTTCAGCCGCGAGCAGTCCATCGCGTTGTAGGCGGAGGCGTCGGAGGGGCGAGGGAGCGGACGGTCGATGCCCGCAGCTTGCGAGTAGCTGGCGAGCAACTCTCTGCGGTCCAGAAGGAGGTCCGAGACGTTGAAGACGAGGCTCGGCGAGGCGGCGCGGATCGCGTTTCCGTCCTCCTCCAGCATCAGCCGTACGGCTCTTGCCATGTCATCGCCATGGACCTCGGTGCCGACGCGCGGCGCGATGTCGATGCCGGCTTCGTAGTCGGCAAACAACCCCGCCCATTTGTGTGCCCGGCCCGGTCCGGCGGGGCCGTAAATCCCGGTGACGCGCAGCGAGGCGGGCAGGAAATCATCATCCGCCATTTGTCGCAGCGCGTTCTCGACATCCAGTTTCACCGCTCCGTAGAGCGTGTCCGGATGCGGTTCGGTCTCCTCGGTCAATCCCGCGCCGGGCGGCTGCGTCCCGTAGATCGCCCGGCTCGATAGGAAGACGGCGCGGCCGACCCCCGCCTGCCTCGCGGCCTCGAAAAGCGCCAGCGATCCCTCGACATTGAGCCGACGAAAGGTCTCCGGATCGTCTCCCTCGCCGCCACGGAATTTCCCCGGCACATGATGAAAAGCGGCGTGGACGAAACCGTCGGCGCCCTCGAACAGTCCGGGCGAGGCGTTTTCAGGGTCGAGATCGCCCGCGATGAAATCCACAGGGGCCGAAAAGAACCCATCGTCGGGTCTTGTCCTGCCCATCACGGTGACGGTGTGCCCACCCGCCAGCAAGGCTTCGACGATGAAACGGCCGGCATAGCCGGTTCCGCCGGTGACGAGGACGTTCATTCGGGCGAGGCCGGATTGGCGAGCGTGTCGATATCCGGGATGTTCTCGCCGGTGCGATATGCCTGCCAGAGATCGATCAGGGGCCGCAATTGCGCGCGTTTCGGATGATCGGCCTGCCAGGGCTTTTCATACTGGTAGTGGACGACATGGACGGATTTCCAGTCCCACAATTCCGGCATGTTGAACCAGACATATTGCAGCATGTTGTCGAAGACCGGCAGGCCGTGCCATTGCGGAAAGAAATCCTGCAGGAAGGTCTGGTCGGTGCGTCGCCAGAAGATGTCCGGCCGGTCGAGCCGCTGCATCATCGCGGCAAAGGTTGCCTTCGAGGGTTTTGCGGTGAAAACACCGGAATTCAGCCGGTGGAAGTCGCCAAGCCCCTCGTAGACATTCGGCGCCGCGGAAAATTCCGGATAGGCGAACAGCCGGTCGATATTGCGGACCACGATGGCGTCGGCGTCGATGAAGACGCAATTGTCGTATTGTTCGAGTTCCCAGAGCCGCAGCTTGGCGAAATTGTCGAGCGGGGTGTGGAAGGCCGGCTTGTTGCCCTTGGTGAAGGGCGCGTCCGCATGCAGCCGGTCGCGCTGGTGGCGGGCGTTGAACTCAGGCGAGGTGTCGAGCAGTTCCGCCTCGATGCAGCGCGCGCCGAGCGCCTTCAGGGGTTCGAGACCCTTCGCATCGACCGCGCCGGTATGCAGCACGACGATATCCGCCTTTGTGCCGGTCAGCGCGATGGAGCGGACCAGCGCGATCGCGGCATCGGCGTAGTCGCGATTGGTGACGAGCGTGACATAGGCGTTTCGTTCGGCGTTGGCGGTCATGACGATCCTGCTGGCGGTCCCTGTTGGCGGGTGGCGGTGAATGTGTTCAATGAAGGCCGCTACCGGGAGACGTTTCAGTGCATGTGATCGACAATATCAAGACCATTCACGACGGCTGGGGCCGGTTTCATCTGGTGACGATGAAAAGTCCGGACGGATCCGAGCATCCCCGACAGGTCGAGGATCATGGCGACGCGACCTGCGTGCTGCCCTACGATCCGGAGCGCCGGGTCGTCACGCTGGTGCGCCAGCCCCGCGCCGGGCCGCTCTTCGTCGGCGCGGACGCGCTGCTGCTGGAAGCGCCAGCGGGTGTCACCGATGGCGAGGACCCCGCCGATGCCGCGCGGCGCGAGGCGATGGAGGAAACGGGGCTCAGGCTCTCCGATCTTGAGCCGGCGGGCGCGCTGTGGACGATGCCGGGCTGCGCGACAGAGAAGATGCATCTCTATCTCGCCCCATATGGCGCAGCCGACAGGGTGGCCGCGGGCGGCGGCGCGGAAGACGAGCATGAGGAAATCGAGGTCGTCGAGATGCCGGCTGCCGAAGCCGTCCGGCAGGCGGCCAGCGGTGAAATCTGCGACATGAAGACCGTTTTCCTGCTGCAGGCGTTGCGGTTGCGCCGTCCTGAGGTGTTCTGATCCGGGTCAGTTCGCCAGCAATCCGGCGATGACTGCAACAATCGTGATCCCGACCAGAATCGCAACCTGACCGCGCGGCGCCTTCGTGCCGCCACTGGCGAACAGCGTGGTCGTCACGCCGAGTGTTACAAGCCCGATCACGAGGCCCGGGAGCGCGACGAGCGGGGCCGGAATGGCGACACCCGTGGCATATAGCCAGAGCATCCATGCGGTCGTGCCGGCTGCCGCCATCAGCGCGCCGCCGAACAGGCGCATGAAAGCACCGATGACAGTGCGCACGCCCGGGTCGAGATCCTGCCAGGCCTTGCCGGTAACTTGCTGATGATAGGGAAAATAGGTTTTCGCCAACAGGAGCTTCAGCGCGAAGGCGAAAGTTCCCAGCGTTGCCAGCGCGAAGAGCGCGATTGAAACCGTTTTCATGTCTGTCCCCTCCCGGTGCGCGACTGGTCACGCTACGGAAGGCTAACACGAAAAAGACCTCCGGGCCTATGGCCCGGAGGTCCGCATATCAGGGATATCGCGAGGAACTGGGCCGCAATCAGGAAACCGACTTGAGGCGCTTGCCTTCGGGATCCTTCTCGACCGTCTTGGCGATATCCTTGGTCCATGCGGACACGGCGGGTACGCGGCTGCGGTCGACGCGGTAGGCGAATTTTTTGGCGACGTCGACGACTTCGTCGAGCAGCCCTTCCTCCAGCGTGATCGGGTCGAGGCCGAGACCGAGGAACTTGTCGTTCTTCACGATCAGGTCGTTCTCGGCGGCCTCCTTGCGCGGGTTGGGCAGGTAGGCGACTTTCGCACCGGTCATCTTGGAGATCATCTCGGCCAGGTCGCGGACCCGGTGGGTCTCTGTCATCTGGTTGAAGATTTCCACCTTTTCGCCGGCCTTCGGCGGATTGTTCAGCGCGATCTCGATGCAACGCACCGAATCCTGGATGTGGATGAAGGCGCGGGTCTGGCCGCCGGTCCCGTGCACCGTCAGCGGATAGTCGATGGCGGCCTGGATGAGGAAGCGGTTGAGCACCGTGCCGTAGTCGCCGTCATAGTCGAAGCGGTTAATGAGCTGCGGGTGCTTGCGGGTCTGCTCGGTATGGGTGCCCCAGACGATGCCCTGGTGCAGGTCGGTGATGCGCAGCCCGTCATTCTTGGCGTAGAACTGGAACAGCAATTGATCGAGGCACTTCGTCATGTGGTAGATCGAACCCGGATTGGACGGGTAGAGGATCTCCTGGGAGACCGTGTCGCCTTCCAGCGTCTCGATGCCGACCGGCAGGTAGCCTTCCGGAATCGCGGCCCCGATGGTCGAGTAGCCATAGACGCCCATCGTGCCGAGATGGACGAGATGCGCGTCAACGCCGGTCTCGACCAGCGCGTTCAGCACGTTGTGCGTCGCGTTGACGTTGTTGTTGACCGTGTAGTTCTTGTGGCGGTCGGATTTCATCGAATAGGGCGCGGCGCGCTGTTCGGCGAAATGGATGATCGCGTCGGGCTTGTGTTCGACGAGCCACTGCTTGAACACCTCGTAGTCGCGGGCGAGGTCGATCAGGTGGAAATGGATCTTGCGGCCGGTTTCTTCATGCCAGATGCGCGTGCGCTCCTGGATGGAGTCCATCGGCGTCAGGGACTGAACGCCCAGTTCGGTATCGATCCAGCGACGCGACAGGTTATCGACGATATGGACTTCATGGCCCTGGTCGCTGAGATGGAGCGCGGTCGGCCAGCCGACGAAGCCGTCGCCGCCGAGAACTGCGATTTTCATGGGTATCTTCCTGATTCCTGACGTCGTTGATGCCTGATAAAAGCGTTTTGTGACAGAAATGAAAAGCGGCTGTCACATTTCTCCGCCTTTAACAGGATTTCGTTGCGAAGGCGCGTGTTTTGGGATATGCGGCGACCAAGTATCGCACGGGAGAGACCGGGTCCACACAGGAGCCGGCGCCGAAGGAGCAACCGCCCCGGAAACTCTCAGGCAGAAGGACCGTGCGATCGGCAACAATCTGGAGAGTGGCGGCTTGCCGCCCACCGAAGGAGAAAGCCCGAGCCGGACGGTCCGGCCAGCGGCATCCAGCCAAATATGGCGGAGCCCCGGGCAAAGCTCTCAGGTTCCTGACAGATGGGGTGTGAACCGAAAAAGCGCGCGAAGCGCCGGTTCGCCATGGTCATCTGAGAGGAACCGACATGACCCGAATAGCAGTCATTGGCGCCGGCATTGCCGGAACGACTTCCGCATGGTCGCTGATCCGCCGCGGCTACGACGTTACCCTGTTCGACCGCCAGCGTTACGCGGCGATGGAAACAAGCTTCGCCAATGGCGGCCAGCTTTCGGCGTCCAATGCCGAAGTGTGGACCCACTGGTCGACGGTGCTCAAGGGTCTGAAGTGGATGATGCGCAAGGATGCGCCGCTTCTGTTCGACCCGAAGCCCGGCTGGCACAAACTGTCGTGGGTCGCCGAATTCATCGCCAGCATTCCGCACTATGAGCGCAACACGATGGAAACGGTGCGTCTCGCCCTGGCCGCGCGTGGCCATATGGAGCGGATGGCGCAGGAGGCCGGCATCGAGTTCGACCGCGAAAAGCGCGGCATCCTGCATGTCTATCGCGATCGCAAGGGTTTCGATCACGCGGCCAAGGTCTCGCAGCTCTACGCGCAGGCGGGTCTCGATCGGCTTCCCGTTTCGCCGAACGAGATGCGGCGGATGGAACCGGCGCTGACCGGCGATTTCCATGGCGGCTTCTACACCGAGACCGATTCGACCGGCGATATCCACAAATTCGCGACGGGTCTCTCGGACGCGGTCGGACGGTCCGGCGGGCGTTTCGTCGGTGGGGCGTCGGTGACGCGTCTCCAGCGCGATCCCGACGGCGTGACCGTGTGGTTCGAACAGGGCGGTGAACGTCATGAGGAACGCTTCGACGGCATCGTGATCGCCGCCGGCATCGCCAGCCGGGCATTCGCCGCGCAACTGGGCGACCGCGTCAACATCTATCCGGTCAAGGGATACTCGATCACCGTCAATCTCGACGAGGCCGAGAGCCGCGCCGCCGCGCCGTGGATCAGCCTGCTCGACGACGACGCCAAGATCGTCACCAGCCGGCTCGGCGCCAACCGCCTTCGCATCGCCGGAACCGCCGAATTCACGGGCGAGAACCGCGACATTCGCGCTGACCGGATTCGCCCGCTGACGCAGTGGTGCGAAACGATGTTTCCCGGCGTGAGCACGGAAAATGTCGTGCCGTGGGCCGGCTTGCGGCCGATGATGCCGAACATGATGCCGCGTTTCGGACGTGGCCGTGCGCCGCGCGTGTTCTACAACACCGGTCACGGCCATCTCGGATGGACCTTGTCGGCCGCGACCGCCGAGGCGGTGGCGGACGTCATCGGAAACGACCTTCCGAGCGAAGGCCGCGCGCCGTTCTTCCGTCCGGTTCTGGTCGCCGCCGAATAGCGCAAAGCCGCATTTCAGCCCGCCGGACACCGTTCGGCGGGCATTTGTCACCCTAACGTGACTTTCTGTTGAACCGGTGAGCGCCTATTCTCGGGGTCATGAAGGGAATGGGTGGCATTCGGTGAAACGGACTTTCGCGATAACGGCAATTGCCGCAAGTCTTCTGGCACTGTCTCCGGCGGCCGCGCCGCAGGCGGATGAAAGCGTGCAGAAGCCGCTCGGCGTCGTCGAGCTCTTCACCAGCCAGGGCTGCAATTCCTGTCCGCCCGCCGATTTGGCGCTCGCCAAGTTCGCGGCGCGCGATGATGTGGTCGCCCTGGGCTACCATGTCGACTATTGGGATTATCTCGGCTGGCAGGACACGCTGGGTTCGGACGCCAATACACGGCGACAATACGAATATGCCGAAGGGCTGAACCGTCGTGGCGTCTACACGCCGCAGGCGGTCATCAATGGCCGGTCGCATACCAATGGCGGGCATTACCGGGAAATTTCCGAGATGATGGCCCGCGACAAGGACCGCGGGCTCGGCCTGACCGTCGGACTGAAATTCGAGGATATGGGCGACCGCATGCGGGTGAGCGCCGAGGGCGCGCCGACCGGCGGCGACAAGATCCATCTCGTTCTGGTCTATTTCGTCCGGCAGGCCGATGTCGCGATCGATCGCGGCGAGAATGCCGGCAAGACGATTTCCTACGTCAATGCCGTCACCGACTACCAGACCATTGGAATGTGGGAGGGCGAGGCAATGACGGTGGATATTCCGCGGTCGGAACTTGCCGCCAAGAATGCCGATGGCTGCGCCGTCCTGCTCCAGAAAACCACGAAAGGCGGCCGTCCCGGTGCGATCATAGGCGCAGCCATCCTTCCCCGCCAATCATCCTGACGCTTTTTGAGCGAATATCGGCAGATCGCGAAAGCAAGGTACGGACCGGTGCGGTGTGGCATCGGGGGGCTGGGGGGCTAGAGGTTTCCAATACCTCAACCGAACCGGTCCTTCGGTGACAAAGCCTAGCGCCGTGAACCGGCTGCCACCTACCTTGCTAGTTGCGCTCCCCGAAACTTGTCGCGGAACACAATCGGCAACACCCAAAAATTCATCCGCAATCCGGGCCGAGTTGTGTCTCAACTGCGGCGAAAAGGTGTCAGGGATTCACTGATCGGAACACGATGTTCCAAACTGTGAGCGAAACGGCAAGAAATTGTTAAGGATTTGAAATCGGTTCTGTGATGCGATTTTTCGTTCACGCCCTTGCAACCACGCCAAAACACGGCAAACTTCCCATACGAACCAGCGGGAGAAGGAATGTCCGAGGACGAAATATCAAAGGGCGCGGTCCGGCTACGGGAGGAGAGCACGGATCGGGGCGAAAAGGTGGTTCCCCTCCCGACGGCCGCGACAGGCCGGCAGGCCTTCGAAACAGTCCGTTTCGACCGCCGCGAACTGGACCAGATCCTGAGAATCTACAGCCTGATGGTGGGCGCCGGCGAATGGCGCGACTACGCCATCGACAGCCTGAAGGACCGGGCAGTATTCTCGGTCTTCCGGCGGGCGTCGGAAAGTCCGCTTTACCGCATCGAGAAAAACCCGAAACTGGCGCGCAGACAGGGCGCCTACAGCATCGTTTCGGCCTCGGGCATGGTGATGAAGCGCGGCCAGGATCTCGCAAATGTGCTCAAGGTCTTCGACAAGCCGCTGCGAATCGTCGCCTCGAACTGATCTTGGTCAGCGCGCGTTCGCGGGCGGACGATAGAGCGTTCCCGGATAGGCGTTCTCGTCGGGCGCTGTCGTGTCGCCGCCATTCAGCGCTTTCTGCATCAAAACCGTATCGAGCCAGCGGCCGAACTTGAAGCCGGATCCCTTGAAGGTGCCGATCATCTCGAAGCCGAGGCTTTCATGCAGGCGGATCGAGGCGACATGCGCCGAGCCGCCGATGACCGCTATCACCTGCCGGAAGCCGAGTGATTCCGCACGGTCGAGCAGGGCGATCATCAGCGCGCGGCCGGCGCCCTTTCCCTGCAGTGCGGGGTCGATATAGACCGAATTCTCCACCGCCCAGCGATAGGCCGGCCGGGTCCGGAAGGCGTTGGCGTAGGCGTAGCCGGCAATGCCGCCTTCATCCGTTTCCGCGACGATATAGGGATAGCCGCCCGCCAGAACGGCTTCCTGGCGTTTCGCCATTTCCGCCTCGTCCGGCGGGTCCAGTTCGAAGCTGGCGGTGCCGTTGAGGACGGCGTCGCGGTAAATGGCGGTGATGGCGAGAATGTCGGAGGGGCGCGCGTCGCGGATCGAAAGGGCGGGCATGAAATCGGGCCTGGAGATGCTGTCGCGCCAGTGAAGCCGTTTTCGGCGCGCCGCACAATTGAAAAAGGCGGCCCGAAGGCCGCCTTTTTGGGTCGGAATACCGACTTGTCCTATTCGCGGTTGCCGAGGAACTGCAGCAGGAACATGAACAGGTTGATGAAGTCGAGATAGAGGCGCAGCGCGCCCATGATGGCCTTGCGGCCGGCAACGGCTTCGCCGTCACCCTCGTAATACATCTCCTTGATCTGCTGCGTGTCGTAGGCGGTCAGGCCGGCGAAGACCAGAACGCCGATCACGGAGATCGCGAACTGCAGCGCGGACGATGCCAGGAACAGGTTCACCAGCGATGCGATGATGATGCCGATCAGGCCCATGAACAGGAACGAACCCATCGCCGACAGGTCGCGCTTGGTCGTGTAGCCGTAGAGCGAAAGTGCGCCGAAGGCCGTCGCGGTGATGAAGAAGGTCTGGACGATGCTTGCCGCCGTGTAAACGAGGAAGATCGACGAAAGCGACAGCCCCATCAGGCCGGCAAAGACCCAGAAGGCCATCTGCGCGCCCGAGACGCTCATCTTGTTGATGCGGGCGCTCAGGAAGAACACCATGCCGAGCGGGGCGAGCATCACGACCCAGCGCAGCGGCGAGCCGTAGAGTGCACTGCCGACGCTGGTCAGCATCTTGCCGTTTCCGAGCTGTGCGACAGCTGCGGACGGATCTGTCGTGGTCGCGAGCATCATGGTTCCGAGTGCGGCGAAACCGGTGATGGCGAGACCGAGCGCCATCAGGTTGTAGACGCGGATCATGTAGGCACGAAGGCCCTGATCGATACTCGCGTCGTAAGTCCGAGCCTGGCCGGCGCGCGCGTTCATGTTTCGAAGGTCAGCCATTTTATCCTCTGTGCTTCTCAAATCCCGTCGGGTGTCCGGCCGGCGTCAACATGCCGTACCGCGGCGCCGCTGGCGGGACTCCAGCATGCCTGTGGGTAATATGATGTGCCAATGCGGCGCAGACAAGACCGCGCATGCGCGAAAAGGTGCCGCACATATTCGTCATTTCCCCGCCCGGAGGGCTGCCGTACGGCATGGTTAAGGAATGATTGCCGGAATTCCTACAAATTGCGCAAAACCGGGGCGGCCTTCTGTCCGAGGATGCGCCATGTGCCCGCGAGCCCGAAACCGACCGTCAGCACGAGCGCGGTGACCAGCGTCCCGGCGGCGACACCCGGCAGCAATTGCCAGGGCAGGTTCATGATCTGCGTGATCACGAACCATGCGGCAACCCCGCCCGCGAAGAGCGCAAAAAGCGCGGTCGCCGCCCCGAGCATGAGATATTCCAGCGAGAAGGCTCCGATCAGCATTCTGCGGGTCGCGCCGAGCATTTTCAGCACGACGGCATCGTGAACGCGGGCCCTGTTTCCGGCGGCAAGCGCGCCGCCCAGCACGAGCACCGAGGAAATCAACGCGACGGCGGCAGCCGCCCTGATCGCGGTGGCAAGCTGGCCGATCAGCCGGTTGACGAGATCGATCGCATCCTTGACGCGTACCGAGGTCACCGCCGGAAAGGCCTGCGTCACGTCGCGCAGGATCCGGGCTTCGCGCGCCGTGTCCGCATCGGGCAGGGTGAGCGTGGCGAGCCAGGCATGCGGCGCGCCGGCAAATGTGTTCGGCGAAAAGACCATCACGAAATTGATGGCGAGCGATTCCCACTGGACCTGGCGCAGATTGGCGATGCGGGCGGTGATGTTGCGGCCGAGCACGTTGATCGTCACCGTATCGCCAATGCCGATGCCAATCTCGCCGGCTTCCTCGGCGGAGAAGGAGACCAGCGGTTCGCCGGCATAGTCCTCCGGCCACCAGTCGCCCTCGGCCAGCGTCGAATTTTCCGGCAAGACGGGCGAATAGGTGATGCCGCGGTCGCCGCGCAGAACCCAGCCGCCTTCGGGCGGGAGCTCCATCGTCGCGACGTCCTGTCCGTTGAGTTCCACGATGCGTCCGCGCAGCATCGGCACGCGCTGGAGAACGGCTTCCGAACCGGCCTCGTCCGTCAGCAGCGTCGAAAAATCCGAGATGATGTCGTTCTGGATGTCGACGAAGAAGAAGTTCGGCGCGCGCTCGGGCAGGTTTCCGGAGATCTGGCGACGCAGATTGCCGTCGATCAGTGCGAGGCTGACCAGCAGCGTCAGGCCCAGGCCGAGCGACAGGACGACGGACGGTGTCAGCGCGCCGGGGCGGTGGATATTGCCGATGGCGAGGCGGAGCGAGGTCGAATGCACGCGCGGCGCACGTTTCGCCAGCAGCTGGACACCGATCGAAACCGCCCGCAGCACGCCGAAGGAAAAGGCGATGCCGGCAAGAAAGGTCATCGCGATATTCCGGCTGAACGACGTCTCCACGGCGAGCCACGCCAGAAGCGCGATCAGGAGGATCGCGGCGGCGAGATAGGCCGGTCGCGGATTGGTTTCGCCGTCGAAGGTCTGTTCGCGGAAGAGCGCGGTCGCGGGAATATCGCGGGCGCGGCCGAGCGGCAGGATCGCGAAGGCCAGGGTGGTGATAACTGCGAAGGCCGTGGCCAGCGCCAGCGCCCCGGGATAGAGCCCCTGGCTTGCGGGGAGCGGAACGAAATCCGCCAGCGCCCATGCCGCGACCCACGGCATGAGCGATGCGAGGACGAGGCCCATCGCGATGCCGACCCCGGCGATGGCCAGGATCTGGATCAGATAGACCAGCGTCACGAATCCGCCCGGCGCGCCGAGGCATTTGAAGGTGGCGATCACATTGCGCTTGGAATCGAGGAAGGCACGCACCGCATTGGCGACGCCGACGCCGCCGGTCACCATCGCGGTGAGGCCGACCAGGGTGAGGAACTGCGCGAAGCGTTCGATATTGGCCGTGAGGGATGGCGCGGCATTGCCGCGATTGCGGATCGACCAGCCGGACGTGCGGTATTCGGTGTTGGCGCGTTCCTCGATGGCGCGCAATTCATCCGTCGTCGTTCCGGCAGGGGTCCGGATCTTGTAGACATACTCGACCAGAGAGCCGGGCTGGACGAGCCCCGACGCGTCGAGACCGTCGAGCGAGACCAGAAGGCGCGGGGCGAAGGCGAAACCGTCGGAAACGGCGTCGGGCTCGCTTTCGATGACGGCCCGCAACTCGAATGTCGCATTGCCGAGCCGGACGCGGTCGCTGGTTTCGAGGCCGAGCCGGTCGAGCAGTATCTGCTGGGTCGCGGCGCCATACACGCCATCGCGTTCGCCGAGCAGGTCGTCTCGCGCCATGTTCGGCCGCGTGACGAGCTCGCCATAGAGCGGGTAGGCCTGGTCGATGGCCTTCAACTCGACCAGCGACTGATCCGACTGGTCCTCGAGACGCGCCATCGAGCGCATGTCGGCCAGAACGGCCACGTCGCCGAGAGAATCGAGGAAGGCGTATTCGTCGTCCGTGGCGGTGCGGTGGTTCAGCTCGAAACGCAGGTCGCCACCGAGGATGACCTGGCCTTCCTGTTCGATCCCTTCGGTCACCGATTGCGATACGGCATTGACGCCGCCGATCGCCGCCGTGCCGAGCGCGATGCAGGCGAGGAAAATGTAGAAACCGGACAGGCCTCCGCGCAGTTCGCGCAGCGCGAAACGGAAGGCGAGCGCAATGCTGCGTCGAAGCGGCATCCGGTTCATTCGGCCGCCTTGTCGAAATCGCCGCGTTCGCGGACCTGGCCGGAATCGACGGAAAGCTGGCGGTCGCACTGTCCCGCAAGCTCGGGGTCATGGGTGACGAGAACGAAGGTCATGTCGCGTTCGCGCTGCTTGGCGAACAGCAATTCGGAAATCAGGTGGCCGGTCGCGCCGTCGAGATTCCCGGTCGGTTCGTCGGCGATCAGGATTTTCGGATCGGGTGCGAGCGCACGCGCGATGGCAACGCGCTGCTGTTCGCCGCCGGACAATTGTCCGGGATAATGCGTCAGCCGGTCTTTCAGGCCGACAGCGGCGAGTTCGGCCTCCGCCTTTTCGAAGGCGTCCCGCTCGCCGGCCAATTCGAGCGGCACGGCGACATTTTCCAGCGCGGTCATGTTGGGGATCAGGTGGAAGGACTGGAAGACGATGCCGATATTCTGGCCGCGAAAGGCGGCGATGGCGTCCTCGTTCATCGTGTTGAACGTTGCGCCGGCAACCGTCACGGTGCCCGAATCCGGGCGTTCGAGGCCCGAAAGGACCATCAGAAGGGTCGTCTTGCCGGACCCTGACGGCCCGACCACGCCAACCGATTCGCCGCGGCCGATTTCGAGGTCGACGGATTTGAGCACATGGACGGCGTTGACGGCGCCCCCAAGCCGCAAATCCACGTCGGTGAGGGAAATCAGCGCTTCTGTCACGGGAAAACAGTCCTATATGTGCGGCGATTGGGTGAAAATGGTATCGGACACGCAATGTTCAAATCTTTAATCCGCATTTTTCTCCTTGCGGGCGCGTTGGTTGGCAGTGTTTCAGGTGCCAGCGCGGACACGCTCAAGGGTGTCGGTTTCGGCGACAGCCTTATGGCTGGCTACCAACTCGCGCCAGGCGAGGGGTTTCCGGAGCAACTCGAGGAGGCTCTCAAGGCACAAGGTCACGATATCGTGATCGCCAATGCCGGCGTTTCCGGCGACACGACGTCCGGCGGGCTTGCGAGGCTCGACTGGTCGGTGCCCGACGATACGGATTTCGTGATTCTGGAACTCGGCGCGAACGACGCGCTGCGCGGCGTCTCCCCGGACCTCACGCGGGAAAATCTCGACGCAATGATCTCCGGGCTGAAGGCGCGGGGCGTCGATGTCATCCTTGCGGGCATGCTGGCGCCGCCGAATATGGGCGATGATTACGCCGCGGCCTTCAACCCGATCTATCCGGACCTCGCCGAAAAACATGATGTCACGCTCTATCCGTTTTTTCTCGACGGCGTGACCGCGCAGGAGGACAAGCTGCTCGCCGACGGGATGCACCCGAATGCGGTCGGCGTAGCGGAGATGGTCGGGCGTTTTCTTCCGCTCATGGAGGATTATCTCGCCGGCCGCGAAAGCTGAGGCCTGTGGAGCGGCGAAACGCCGCCGGAATTTTAGCCTTGCACCGCCGGGCGGTCCGTGATTCGATTCAGCTGTGGACAGGGTGATTTGCCCGTCACGCCACGGACAGAGAAGGGAGAGCGCCATGCCGCGTTTGTTTGCCGCCCTTGAAATTCCGCACACTGCGGCGATGTCCCTTTCACTGTTGCGAGGCGGTCTTCCGGGCGCCCGCTGGATCGATACCGAGAATTACCATCTGACGCTGCGCTTCATCGGCGATGTCGAGCACCACATGGCCGACGAGGTCGCCCATGCGCTGGACAGGGTGCGGCGCTACGAGTTCAAGCTCGGTCTTTCCGGGTTGGGCGTCTTCGGCGGAAAGAAGCCGAGGGCACTGTTCGCGACACCCACGGCCTCGCCCGACGTCATCGAGCTGCAGGCCGAAATCGAACGTATCTGCCAGCGTTTGCGCCTGCCGGCCGACCCTCGCAAATTCACGCCGCATGTCACCATTGCCAGGCTGCGCAATACGCCGCCGGAGGTCATTGCGCGCTATCTTTCCAGCCGGGGCAATTTTTTCGTACCGCCGTTCACGGTCGGCCGTTTCGTGCTGATGTCGTCGAAGGAATCGGTTGGCGGCGGTCCCTACATCGTCGAGGAAAGCTATCCGCTGACCCCGCGCATGTCGGCGCCAAGCTTCTCGAACAGCGAACCCGCAGCAGCCCGGATCATCCGGTAGACCTCTTCGAACCCGTCATCGCCTCCGTAATAGGGGTCTGGCACGTCGCGCGGCGTGCCTGTGGAAAAATCATGGAATTCGGCGATCCGGGCGCGGCTCGAGGCGGGCGCCATCGCCGTCAGGTTCGCCACATTCGACCGATCCATCCCGAGGATGAGGTCGAAACGGTCGAAATCGGAACGCGCCACCTTTCGGGCGCGCAGCCCCGAGAGGTCGATGCCGTGACGCCGGCCGACTTCGACAGAACGCGGATCGGGCGGATTGCCGACATGCCATGCGCCCGTTCCGGCGGAATCGATTTCGAAGCGGTGGGCCGCGCCGGCGGTTTCGACAATGTCGCGAAAGACGGCTTCCGCCAGGGGCGAGCGGCATATGTTGCCGAGGCAGACGAAGAGGATCGACTTTCGGTTTTCGTGCGTCATGTGTAACCCGAAGCAGAAAAGGAGGCCGCCATGTCAAAACCCAAACTGGATGCCGATGCAATTGCCGCCGGGCTGGAAAAACTCGAAGGCTGGACCGCGAGCGAAGACGGCAACGCGATTCACCGCAAGTTCAAATTTGCGAACTTTCGCAAGGCGTTCGCCTTCATGAGCGAGATGGCGATGGTCGCAGAGAAGATGAACCACCATCCGGAGTGGTTCAATGTCTACAACCGGGTCGAAGTCACGCTGACGACGCATGATTCGGGCGGCGTGACCGAACTGGATCTTTCCCTCGCCGAGGCGATGAACAAGGCCGTCGCTTGAAGCATCGGACGGAAAATCCCACATTGTACCCATGACTGGAACCGGTAACGGCATGGACGAGGCGCGGATCGGCGAGATTCTGGAACCGGGCTCCGAAGAGGAGCAGGGCCGGCGCGAGAAGCGCGTGCGCGAACGATTCTGGGCAACCGCGAAGAAGGCGGCGCGGCGCGTTCCCTACATGGACGAGGTCGTCGCGGCCTATTTCTGCGCGCTTGACCCGAAGACGCCGGCCAAGGTGCGCGGCACGCTGCTGGCGGCGCTCGCCTATTTCATCCTGCCGATCGACATCATTCCCGATTTCATCCTGTCGATCGGTTTCGGCGACGACGTCGCCGTGCTGATGGCCGCGATCGGCGCGGTTCGCGGCAGCATCACGGATGCGCATCGCCTCGCGGCCCGCCATGCGCTCGCCGATCACGACATCGACACGCCGGCGGACGATGACAAGCCGACAATCGACCTCTGACACGTCAAACGCTTCCGAAACCCGAACGATCGCCATTCTCGACGCGGCCTATGGCACAGGCTTCGCCGCTGGCGCATGCGTCCTGATCGATGATGTCGCGTCGGTTGCGCCACTTGCCACGCGGCTGATCGTCTTGGCGCATGAGGCCGCGGATTATCGTCCCGGTGAGTTCTACAAGCGCGAACTGCCGGTGCTGCTTGCCCTGCTCGACGGGTCGGATGCGCCGGATCTGATCATCATCGACGGTTATGTGCATCTCGGCGCCGACGGCCGTCCCGGTCTCGGCGCGCACCTGCATGCGGCGCTTGGCGGGCGTGTTTCGGTCATCGGCGCGGCCAAGACCCCATTTCGCGGCGACGACTGGTCGTCGTCTGTCCTGCGTGGGCAAAGCACGCGCCCTCTGCATGTAACGGCTGCCGGAATGGAGGGTGGTGACGCGGCGCGGATCGTCCGATCCCTGCACGGCGCGCACCGTATCCCGGCCATGTGCAAGCTCGCCGACAAATTGGCGCGCGAAGCGCTTGCCGATGCCTCGGCGAAGGCCGCCGATCCGGCATAGATCCGCGCCTACGGATCGATGTCGATCAGTTCGTCTGCCGATATCGTCTTGCGCAGGCGTCCGAAAGCCAGCCGGATGCGCGATTTCACCGTTCCGAGCGGCAGCCCGGTCTCCTCGGACAATTCGCTGTGCGACATGCCGAGATAGAACGCCTTGCGGACCAGTTCGAGCTGCTCGGCCGGCAGTTCGTCCAGCGCCGCGCGCACCCGCTCGTCGCGCCTCTCCGCGTCGAGCATCGCGTCGGCGGGCTCGGGTTCCTCGGGGCGGAATACCGGATCGTCGGGATCGAGCAGGTCTGACCGGTCTCGGCGCACGAGATCGATCCTGCGATTGCGTGCGATGCGAAACAGCCATGTGCCGAGAGAGGATTTCGCCGGATCGAACAGGGTCGCCTTGTGCCAAAGCACCATCATCACCTCCTGGGTGATTTCCTCGGCCTGCCCGGAATCGAGCGAGAGGCGGCGCAGATAGGCATTGATGCGCGGCGCGAAATAGTCGAACAGCTCGGCGAATGCCGACTGGTCCCGGGTCTCCGCAATTGCGCGGGCGAGCGATGCGAAATGCTGGTGCTGCGCGTTCGTCATGCGGTTGCCGGTATGCCGGGACCTCTCTTATCGGACATGGTCAAAGGGGATTTTGCCCCGGGACGATGATAGTTCCGTGACGTCGCTCGTGTCATCCGCTTTGGGAAACAAAGTCAAACTGTTGCCTCTTTCAGGGCACATTTCTCGTGCGTTGGGACAACGTGTCGCGAGGCCGAGGACGTTGTGACGGAAATCGATAAACTCATTTGCGTTTCGTTCACAGTTTGGTAACCCTGCTTCATCCAGATTGGGCTGGCCAAATCCTCAAGTTTCATGCGTGACCGATACGAACCGGTAGGGAATATGTTCATCCACACGAAAGCTATTGCGGGATTGATGGCGGCTGGAATGGTTGCGGCAAGCGCAGCCGGCGCCTGGGCGCAAACGCCGACGCGAATCGGCGATTACAACGACTGGAGCGCTTTCAGCTACAATTCCGGCGGCTCGAAAGTCTGCTACACGCTCTCCGTTCCGATCCCCGGATCCGAGAAGCCAAGCGGCGTCAATCACGGCACCAATTTCTTCATCGTCACCCAGAGGACGAATCAGAACGTCTCCTATGAGCCGCAGTTCATGGCTGACTACAGTCTGCAGGACGCCTCCAAGGTGACCGTGACGATCGGCGACCAGAGTTTCACCTTCTTCACGAAGGAAAAATCGGCCTGGGCGGAGAATGCCGCACAGGAGCCGGCGCTGGTTGCCGCGATGAAGGCGGGCTCGAAGATGACCGTGACGGCGACATCCGCACGCGGCACGAATACGAGCTACGATTATTCGCTGTCCGGCGTGACCGCGTCGCTCAACGCCATTCAAAACTGCAACTGACGGTTTTTGTCATCCGTTGCGGATGGATGCCGGGCATGACCCGGCTCTCGCCGTTTGCGGTGGCGTGACGCGGCGTGCGGAGTGTGTTATTGCGCGCGCTTCTTGAGACATGACGGATTGACCATGGGCGTTTCCATCGACCTGACCGAAAAGGCTGCGCGCGACCTGCATGGCGCGCGGGCTTCCGCAGCGCCGGCCGAAAAGCCGACGCTGATCGGCTTGACGCGTCCGCAGCTGGCGGAGGCCCTGAAGGACGCGGGCGTGCCGGAGCGGCAGGTGCGCATGCGCGTGCAGCAGATGTGGCACTGGCTCTATGTACGCGGCGTTTCCGACTTCGACGACATGACCAACGTCTCGAAAGATCTTCGTGCGCTGCTCAGGGAACGGTTCTCCATCGCGCGGCCGGAAATCGTCGAGGAGCAGATTTCCAATGACGGCACGCGCAAGTGGCTGCTGCGCTTTCCGCCGCGCGGCGCCGGCCGGCCCGTCGAGGTCGAAACGGTCTACATTCCGGAAGAAGGACGCGGCACGCTGTGCGTCTCGAGCCAGGTCGGCTGCACGCTGACCTGCACCTTCTGCCATACCGGCACGCAGCGGCTGGTGCGCAACCTGACATCGGAGGAAATCGTCTCCCAGGTGCTGCTGGCGCGCGACCGGCTTGGCGATTTTCCGGACCGGGACACGCCGCAGGGCGCGATCGTTCCCTCGGAAGGCCGCAAGGTCTCCAACATCGTCATGATGGGCATGGGCGAGCCGCTCTATAATTACGACAATGTCCGCGACGCGCTGCTGGTTTTCGCCGATGGCGACGGACTTTCGCTGTCCAAGCGGCGCATCACGCTTTCGACCTCGGGCGTTGTGCCGGGGATCGTCAAGATCGGCGAGGAGACCGGCGTCATGCTGGCGATCTCGCTGCACGCGACCAACGACGAACTGCGCGACGTACTGGTGCCGATCAACAAGAAGTACCCGCTCAAAGACCTGCTCGACGCCTGCCGGGCCTATCCCGGCTTGTCGAACGCGCGCCGCATCACCTTCGAATATGTTATGCTCAAGGGCGTCAATGACAGCCTCGCCGACGCGAAGGACCTGGTGCGGCTGCTGAAGGGCATCCCCGCGAAGATCAACCTGATCCCGTTCAACAAATGGCCGGGCTCGGCCTATGAATGTTCCGATTGGGAAGAGATCGAGAAATTCGCCGATTTCATCAACGCCAACGGCTATGCCTCACCGATCCGTACGCCGCGCGGACAGGACATCCTGGCTGCCTGCGGCCAGCTGAAATCCGCGTCCGAGCGCATGAAGAAGACCGAGCGTCTGGCCTATGAGGCGATGATGATCGCCGGGCATGGCGACTGATCTCAACGCGCCTGCGTGAACAGGATCTTCACCGCGAAGGCGGAGAAGACGCTTGCCATCAGCCAGTCGATCACGCGCGTGACGACAGGTTTCCGCCTCAACGTTTCGGACATCCAGCCCGCCGCCAGCACCATTGCGGAGGTGATCGGCACCGCGATGACGATGAACATCGCGCCGAGGAAGAAGAACTTGCCTGTCGCATGCGGATCGCCCGTCGCGACGAATTGCGGCAGGAACGTCATGAAGAACAGGATGATCTTCGGGTTGAGCAGGTTGATCCCGACACCGGTCAGGAAGCTCGCGCCGACATGCGGCGCCTGCCGGCGTTCCGTCTTCATGGTCAGAGACGATCCCCTGCGGATGGCATCGATCGCCAGCCAGACGAGATAGCCGGCGCCGATAACCTTCAGCGCGGCAAAGGCGGCCGGCGCGGCGACGATCAGCGCCGACAGGCCGAGCGCGACCATCGCGGTGTGCACGACTATCCCCGCATAGGCGCCGAACATGCAGGCGAAGCCCGCCGCGCGGCCCTGGCTCAGCGTGCGCGACAGGAACAGCGTCATATCGGGGCCCGGCGTGATCGCCAGGACGATCGCGGCGACCGAGAAGGCGGCCAGGGTCGGCCAATCGGGAATGAAGGCGGGCATTGCGCGTCTGAAGTCCTCGGCGGATCGCTCTTGAAGGTCGAAACGCACCATGCCACAGGGAACGTCAACCCAACAGAGGCCCCGACATCTTGACTGCCCCGAAATCCGACAATCCGTTCGGACGACTGGCCGACCCGCTTGTCGCCACCGTCCTCGCGGCATCCTGGCTGCTGCTGCTGTTGCGCTTCCGGTTGGCACCGGAGATCGACCTGGCGGTTGCGGGCTGGTTCTTCGACGCGGAAGCCTGTGCGGCGAGCGTGGCACCCAACGGCCGGAGTTGCGGGGGATTCCTCTACGCCGAATCCGGATTTTTCGGTTTGATCCGGGAGATACTGCATCCGTTGGCGGCGATTCTCGGGATCGTCATGCTGATCGTCGTTGCGGTCGATATCCGGAAGGGCCGGCGGTGGCGCAATCCCGGTATTCGCATGAAGGTGGTGCTTCTCGCCACCCTGATCCTCGGGCCGGGTCTGATCGTCAATGGCATTCTGAAAGCCTATTGGGGCCGGCCCCGGCCAAGGGTGACGGAGGATTTCGGCGGAACGCTGCCTTTCGTCGAAGCGGGCAGTATCACCGATTACTGCAGTGCGAACTGCTCCTTCGTATCCGGCGAGGCGGCCGCGGCCGGGTGGCTGATGTGCATCGCGCTCCTTTTCGCGGTGCATCGCCACCGATGGGCGGCAATCGTGGTCGGAGCGGTGTCGGTGTTCATGGCCGGTCTGCGCGTCGCATTCGGGGCGCACTACTTGTCGGATGCCGTGCTCGGTTTCCTGATGACGGTGGCGATTTTCTCGATCCTGGCCGCCATTTCGGAAGCACGCGAGCGCCGCAGGGCCTGATCGGGCGCAAAGCGCTTGCGCGACGCCGCAAACGCAATATGGTGCGCGCGATTTCCCCGATCCGTTATCACTGGACAAGAACAGACATGAGTGCCGTACACAAAGACGTCAAGAAAGTCGTGCTCGCCTATTCCGGCGGGCTCGATACCTCCATCATCCTGAAATGGCTGCAGACCGAATTCGGCGCCGAGGTGGTGACCTTCACCGCCGATCTCGGACAGGGCGACGAGCTGGAGCCGGCACGCAAGAAGGCCGAGATGCTCGGCATCAAGGAAATCTACATCGAGGATGTCCGCGAGGAGTTCATCCGCGATTTCGTCTTTCCGATGTTCCGCGCCAACACTGTCTATGAGGGCGTTTACCTGCTCGGCACGTCCATCGCGCGGCCGCTGATCTCCAAGCGTCTCGTCGAGATCGCCGAGGAAACCGGCGCGGACGCCATCGCGCATGGCGCGACCGGCAAGGGCAACGACCAGGTTCGCTTCGAATTGTCGGCCTATGCGCTCAACCCGGATATCAAGGTGATCGCGCCGTGGCGCGACTGGGCGTTCAAGTCGCGAACCGACCTGATCAACTTCGCGCAGGACCACCAGATCCCGGTGCCGAAGGACAAGCATGGCGAGGCGCCGTTCTCGGTCGACGCGAACATGCTGCACTCGTCGTCCGAGGGCAAGGTGCTCGAGGATCCCTGGGAAGAGGCGCCGGAATACGTCCACATGCGCACCGTCTCGCCGATGGACGCACCCGACCAGCCCACCGATATCGAGATCGAGTTCAAGAACGGCGACGCCGTGGCGTTGAACGGCAAGGCGATGAGCCCGGCGACCTTGTTCGCCGCCCTGAACGATCTCGGCCGCGACAACGGCATCGGCCGTATCGATCTCGTCGAGAACCGCTTCGTCGGCATGAAGTCGCGCGGCGTCTACGAGACGCCGGGTGGCACTATTCTCCTGCATGCCCATAGGGCGATGGAATCGATCACGCTCGACCGCGGCGCGATGCATCTGAAGGACGAGTTGATGCCGCGCTACGCGGAGTTGATCTATAACGGCTTCTGGTTCTCGCCCGAGCGCGAAATGCTGCAGGCCGCGATCGATCATTCCCAGAAGGACGTCGAGGGCACGGTGCGGCTGAAGCTCTACAAGGGCAATGTCATCACCACCGGCCGCAAGTCGCCGAAGTCGCTCTATTCGGAGGAACTCGTCACGTTCGAGGACGATCACGGCGCCTACGACCAGAAGGACGCAGCGGGCTTCATCCGTCTCAATGCGCTTCGCCTCCGCACGCTCGCCGCGCGCAATCGCAAGGGCTGAGCCGCATCACTACGCAGCGGGCGCGGTGATCTCGTCCTGCATCCGCTGCGTTTCGTCTTCCTCGCGCCGTGCCTTTGCGGTGACGCGGGAGAACAGGAGATAGGTGAAGAAACTCGTCATCCCCATTGTCGGGATGACGATCGTGATCGACAGCACGGGATCTCCGATCAACGTGCCGGTCACACCACCGGTGAAACCCGACCCGATCTGGAAGAAACCGACCATGGCGGAGGCCTGTCCAGCGATATGGGGAAAGGGGCGCATGCCGGCCATCAGCATGTACGGCATCATCATCGCCACGCCGAAAGAGCAGATCGCGACCGGTACCATGATCGTCAACAGGGCCGGTCCGACAAGGTTCGGAACGATCGCCAGGGAAATGCTTCCCGTCAGGATCATGATAAAGCCGGGCAGGACCGCCTGACGGGGTGTGATCCAGCGCATGAGCAGCCGGAATGCCACGGACCCGGTCATGAAGGCGCCGGACTGGAACAGCATGGACAAGCCGAACTGGGTCGGCGTCAGGCCGACGACGTCGATCAGGACAAAGGGCAGGATCGTCGCCAGCGCATAGAAAATCCCGACGCCGCAGGCCACTGCGACGGATGCGGTCATGAACTCGGCATTGGAAAGCAACTGACCGTAGGATCGCGCGATCCTGAGCGGCCGGAGGCGTGACAGGTCGGGCACGATCGTTTCGCGCAGGGCAAAGAGCCCGATGGCCGCAATCGCGAAGCCGAACATCGCCATCATCACGAAGACGGAGTGCCATCCCGTCAAGCCGATCATGACGCCGCCGATCGCGGGCGACATGGCCGGCGCGATCGCCAGGATGATTCCGACGAGATTGAGAATGCGCGCGCCACGGTCGCCGGGATAAAGATCGCGTATGATCGCGCGCGATACGGTTACGCCGATCGCCGCGCCGATGCCCTGGACCAGCCTTGCGGCCATGAGGATCTCGACCGACGGCGCGAGGACGGCTCCGAGGCTTCCGAGGATATAGATGGAAATGAATACCAGGGTCGAGGACCGCCGGCCGAATGCGTCGGCGATCGGGCCGGCGAAAAGCTGCGAGAAGGCGAAACCGGCGAAATAGGCCGTGAGCGTGGCCTTGATCACGCCCGGCGTGCTGTCGAAGGCCCTGACAAGTTCGGGCATGGCGGGGGTGTAGAGCGCCATCGATGTCGGACCGAGAGCGACCAGGGCGGAGGCGATCAGCGTGGTCCGGCGCACGCTCATGACGGGCTCGGTCATTGGTCCGCCTCGTCGTCGTCAAGAGGTGTCGAGAGTTGGCGGGCAAGGTTGGAGCGGGCGCGGCGAAGCGCCGCCATCAGCGTTTCGCGTTCCGCCGGGTCCAGCCCGTCCAGCGTCTGCTCACGCATGCCGGCGGCCTGCTCGACGACTGCGTCAATCAACTGCCTTGCCGTGTCGGTTGTCCGGACCTTTTTCGCGCGCCGGTCGTCCGGATCGGTTTCGCGCACGACAAGGCCCTGTTTTTCCAGCCGGTCGATATAGCTGCACGCGGTCATCGGCTCGACGCCCATGCGTTCGGCGATCTGTGTCTGCCGGCGGCCTTCCCGGGCGGCGATGTGAAGCAGCGTGCGGGCCTCGCCCGGCGTGATGCCGAGGCTGGCGGCGGCGATGCGGCGTTCCAGCATGGCGCGCGACATGCGCGCGATGTCGGTCACTATGAAGCCGAATGCATCCGGATCGACCAAGGGGCGGCTTTCGTAAGCGAGAAAGATAATAAGGCAGGCTTAGTATATTGCGTCGCGCTGTCAAGCGCCGATTTCGCGCCAGTCGGCGCTTGCACCCGTTCCGGGGCCCCTCTACAGCTTTGAAAACAGGCGGGGCGGACGGGATCGAACAGTGGCGGTGAAGGGGACAGGCAGGGCGACTGTGGCGGCCGAAGGCGTCGTGCCGAATGCCGCGTCGTACACGGTGCGTGTCCGCCGTCTCTCGTTTTTCCTGGCGCTCGTTGCGGTGGTGCTGGCCGTGGCCGGTACATGGTTCTGGATCGAACGCGAGCGCGAACCGGTCACACTGGCGGTCGCGACCGGGCCGCTTGGCTCCGACACCTACAATCTGATGCGAGAGGTGGCCGACGTCGTGGCGCGGCACTCCGAGACGGTGCGGCTCGACATTCGCGCCTCGCGCGATTCCTCGGAGAATATCGCGCGTCTCAACACCCACGATGTGGATCTGGCGGTGATCCGGTCGGATACGCCGGTCGTTTCGGACGTGCGTGTGATCGCACGGCTGTTTCCGGATCTTTTCCAGATCATCGTGCGCGGCGATACGGCGATCCGCGCGGTGACCGACCTGGCGTCGGGCTCGGTGTCCATCCCGCAATTCGGCACCGACGCCTTCCGGTCCTTCTGGGTTCTGGGCGATCACTACGACCTGCCGATCGACCGGTTCGACTGGCGCGCCGAACCTTTTGAAAAAGGGGCGCAGCGATTGCTCGCGGGCGATGTGGATGCGCTCTTCACGATCCGGTCGTTGCGCGATTTCGATCTGATCCGCCTGTTCGAGGATGCGCAGCTGAAGTCGATATCGTTGCGCTATGTGCCGGTCGGACAGGCGGAGGCGATCGCGCTGAAACGGCCGTTCCTGACGGCCGGCGTGATACCGCAGGGCGCCTTCACGGGCGCGACGCCGGTGCCGTCTCGCGATACGCCTACGGCGGCGGTCGACCGCATTCTCGTCACGCGGACCGGAGTGGACGCGGAGGCGATCCGTGAGGTGACGCGGATCCTGTTCGAATACCGGCTCGACCTGACGATCCGCTTCGCGCTGGCATCGGCGATTGCCGCGCCCGACACGGATGCCGGGCTCAGCGTGCCGCTGCATGAGGGCGCGCAATCCTTCTATAATCGCGACCAGCCCGGTTTCCTGCAGGAAAACGCCGAGCCGCTGGCGCTTCTCGTAACCGTGCTGACCCTGATCGTCTCGGCGTTGCTGGCGTTGCGTTCGCGTTTCGTCGCGAACCAGAAAAACCGGGCGGATACCTATAACTACCAGTTGCTGGAAATACAGAAGCATGCCGAGGATGCCGCCGATCCGGTCGAGCTGCGGCGGCTGAAGCAGGAACTCAATGCCGTGTTGGAAACCGTCGTGGTCGCGCTCGACACGGATGCGGTCACCGACGAGGGTTTCCAGTCCTTCTCCCTCCTGTGGGATGCGGTGCGCGAGACGATCAACGACCGAATGGTCGAATTGTCGAGAACGCGGCGCCCGGCAACACGCCATTGACGGTTAGGGGCCCTTCTGACCTTGGCAAGACGGGCCGCACCGCCTAGCTGATAGGCGACACGCCATCACTCGAAGGACCCGCCATGACCGCCTCTTCCGCCGCCCTGACCGACTGGACCGGACCTTACGGCCTGCCCGATTTTACGGCAATCAGGGACGAGGATTTCGAACCGGCGATCCGCGACGCCTTCGCGGTGCATCTCGACGAGATCGCGGCGATCGCCGCCGACCCGTCCGAACCGAGTTTCGAAAACACGATCGAGGCGCTGGAGAAAGCGGGCGAGGCCCTCTCGAGAGTGTCTGCCATCTTCTTCAACCGCGCCGGGTCGCACACCAATGACACGATCCGCGCCACCGAGCGGACCGTTTCGCCGCTATATGCCCGTCATCGCACCGAGATCGCCATGAACGGTCCGCTGTTCGAGCGGGTCGATGCGCTCTGGCAGATGCGCGACGACCTCGGGCTCTCGACCGAGCAGATGCGCGTGCTCGAGCGGCGCTGGAAGGGCTTCGTGCGCTCGGGCGCGGCGTTGGCCGGCGATGACCGGACCCGTTACGCGGCCATCACCGAGCGGCTGGCGACGCTCGGCACTCAGTTCGGCCAGAACGTGCTCAAGGATGAATCCGACTGGATGCTTCTGCTCGAAAGCGAAGACGATCTCGCCGGCCTGCCGGAGTGGCTGGTCGATGCGCTTGCTTCGGTCGCCGAGGAACGCGGCCATCCCGGGAAGCATGCCGTCTCCCTGTCGCGTTCGATCGCCGACCCCTTCCTGACATGGTCTTCGCGGCGCGACCTGCGCGAAACGGTCTACAAGGCGTGGCTGGCTCGCGGTGAAAACGGCGGCGAGACCGACAATGGCGAGGTCATCGCCGAAACGCTTAAGCTGCGCCAGGAACAGGCGTCGCTGCTCGGCTATGCGACCTATGCCGCCTACAAGCTCGACGACACGATGGCGAAGACGCCGGACAATGTCGGCCAGTTGCTCGACACGGTCTGGGAAAAGGCGGTCGCGCGGGCGAACGAGGAAGCCGGCGATATCGCCGAGCTGATCGTTGCGGAAGGACACAACTACCAGCCGGCGAAATGGGATTGGCGCCATTACGCGGAAAAGATCCGCCAGCAGCGCTTCGATTTCTCCGACGACGAGGTGAAGCCCTATATGCGGCTCGACAAGATGATCGAGGCCGCCTTTGCCGTGGCGACCCGGCTTTTCGGCATCACCTTCGAGGAAATTCCGGACGTGCCGCTCTACCATCCGGATGCGCGGCTGTGGCGGGCGAAGAACCCGGACGGATCGCACCGGGCGCTGTTCATCGGCGATTATTTCGCGCGGCCCTCCAAGCGTTCCGGCGCGTGGATGAGCGGGCTGCAGTCGCAGTCGAAACTGCTCGGCGAGACGCCGATCATTCTCAACACGATGAATTTCGCCAAGCCGCCCAAGGGCAAGCCGGCGTTTCTCTCCTTCGACGACGCACGCACGCTGTTTCACGAATTCGGCCACGCGCTGCACGGCATGCTGTCCGACGTGACCTATCCGTCGGTCTCCGGCACCTCTGTTTCACGCGACTTCGTGGAACTGCCGTCGCAGCTCTACGAGCACTGGCTGACCGTGCCCGAAGTGCTGAACACCTACGCGCTCCATTACGATACCGGAGAACCGATGCCGAAGGAGCTGCTGGACAAGGTACTGGCGGCGCAGACCTTCAATGCCGGCTTTGAGACGGTGGAATACACCGCCTCCGCGCTGGTCGACATGGCCTATCATGCGCGGCCCGATGCACCGGAAAAGCCGCTCGATTTCGAGGCGAAGGTGCTCGCCGACATCAGTATCCCCGACGCCATCGCGATGCGGCACCGCTCGCCGCATTTCCAGCACATCTTCGCCGGCGACGGCTATGCGGCGGGCTACTATTCCTACATGTGGTCGGAAGTGATGGACGCCGACGCTTTCGCGGCCTTCGAGGAGACCGGCGATCCATTCAATGCCGAGATCGCCGAGAAGCTGAAGACCCACATCTATTCGTCCGGCGGCACTGTCGATCCGGAGGACGCCTATACGGCGTTCCGCGGTCGCCTGCCGACACCGGACGCGATGCTGAAGGGGCGGGGTCTGATCTGACCCGCCGGTCGGCGCATCCGAAAATTATCGGGTTCCCGGCTTCTCCTTTTCGTGAACCGCAGCTATAGGACGGCGAGGGCCTCGGGCGCCCGCCGCCTGCGGACGAAAGTCACGGTGAAGTCCCGCCAGTTGTAGCCACTGACCCTCGAAGCGTTTCGAAGGTGGGCAATGCAGGCTCCCATCATGCGCGAAACGCCTCTTGCGGGGAGTGTGCCATGCCGACTGAATTTTCGTCCGAAAACCGGTTTCTGACCGCGCCGACCGGGCGGCTCTTTGCCGCCAACGCGCTGCCGATGCTGCTGATCATGACCATGAGCGGCCTGCTGAATGTCGTCGATGCGGCCTTTCTCGGCCATTTCGTCGGCGCGGACGCGCTGACCGCCGTCAGCATCGTCTTTCCGGCGGTGATGATAACCATAGCGCTCTCGACGCTCGTCAGCGGCGGTATGTCGAGCCTGCTGGCGCGACGCCTCGGCGCCGCCTCTCGCGACGGCGCGGCGGCGGTCTTTGCTCACGCGCACGGTCTGTCGCTCTTTGTCTCCCTGTTGCTGATCGCGACCTTCGCAATCGGCGGGCGTGTCGCGGTCGAGCGGCTCTCGGGCGGCGAGGCCAATGTCGCCGGCATGGCTTACACCTATCTGTCGATCATGATTTTCGCGACGCCGGTGCAATTCCTGCTTGGCGTCCACGCGGATGCATGGCGCAACGAGGGCCGGGCAGGGCTGATGGCGGCGATGTCGGTCGGCGTAACGCTGGCCAATATCGCGCTCAACTACGTTCTGATCGTTATGCTGGACTTTGGCGTCGCCGGTTCGGCATGGGGAACCGTCCTGGCGCAGTCGTTCGGGCTTGCGCTGCTCGTCGGCATCCGGCTGCGTGGTGACGACTTCCTTCCGCTCTCGTCGCTTCTCGCACATCGCTGGACCGGGCAATGGCGCGAGATGCTGTCACTCGGCGCGCCGCTCAGCCTCAGCTTCATCGGCATCGCGCTGGTTTCGGCAACGGTGATCGCGACGCTGCGCCTGACTGCGGGAGAGGGCTATTCCGATACCGTTGCGGCCTATGGCATCGTGACGCGCATTCTCAGCTTCGCCTTCATGCCGCTCATGGCGATCTCGCTGGCGATGCAGGCCATCGTCGGCAACAATGTGGGCGCAGGGCTCTTCCGGCGCTCGGACGCTGCGTTGCGCCTCGCGGTCATGGTGTCATTCGCCTATTGCCTTGGGCTGGAGCTGCTGTTCATCGGCTTGAGCGAGCATATCGGCGCGCTGTTCGTCGGCTCCGACGCGGTCGTCACGAGGACGGGGGCCATCCTGCGCCCGATGGTGTCGTTCTATCTCTTTTCGGGCCCCGTTCTGGTGCTCGCGCTCTACTTCCAGGCCGCCGGCCGGCCGCGCCGTGCCGCGTTGCTGACGCTGGTGCGGCCGTATTTGCTGGTCCCTGTCCTGATATTCGCATTGACAGCGACATGGGGGACGCAGGCGCTGTGGTTCGCATTTCCCGCCGGCGATGCGGCGGTCGCGCTGATAGCGGGGCTGATTGCGTTTGACGGGTTGAAAGGCAGCCGGGCGGGAACGGGCTTCGGACTCCTGCCGGCAGCCGATCGGGTGTGAGTCATGTTTTCTTCTCCAGATGCCCGCCAAAGGCGAGGCGCATGGCCGAGAGCGTTCGGTCCGCGAAGTCGGACTGGCCGCGCGAGGAAAAGCGCTGGAACAGGGCCGCGGAGAGAACCGGCATGGGCACGGCCGTGTCGATGGCGGCGTCGAGTGTCCAGCGGCCTTCGCCGGAATCGGAAACATGGCCGCTGAATGTTTCGAGCGCGGGGTCGTCCTTCAGCGCATCGGCCGTGAGGTCCAGCAGCCAGGACGAGATGACGCTGCCGTGGCGCCATACCTCGGCGATTTTCGGCACGTCGAGGTCAAAGCGGTAATATTCGGGGTGGTCGAGTGGTGTCGTCTCGGCATCCACGTCGTGGTCCTGCGACCCGGTATTGGCGGCCTTCAGGAGGTTCATGCCTTCCGCATAGGCGGCCATCATGCCGTATTCGATGCCGTTGTGGACCATCTTGACGAAATGGCCGGAGCCGGCCGGGCCGCAATGCAGATAACCCCGCTCGGCGGGCGTATCGCCGTCACCGCCCGGCGCAAGGGCCGCGAAAACAGGATCGAGGCGGGCGACCGCCTTTTCGTTGCCGCCGATCATCAGGCAATAGCCGCGATCCAGCCCCCAGACGCCGCCGCTGGTGCCGACATCGACGAAGTGCATGCCTTTCGGCGCCAGCCGCGCCGCAATGTCGACCGCGTCCGTGTAGCGGGAATTGCCGCCGTCGATGATGACGTCGTCCGCCTGCATCAGGGCCGCCAGCTGTTCCACCGTCTCGCCGACGATTGCCGCCGGCAGCATGATCCAGGCGGCGCGCGGTGGTTTCAGCAAGGCTGTGAATTCCTCGAGGCTGGCCGCGCCCGTTGCGCCTTCGGCGACCAGCGCCGCGACGCTTTCCGGGTGGATGTCGTGGACAACGCATTCGTGTCCGGCGCGCAGCAGCCTGCGCACCATGTTGCCGCCCATACGACCGAGCCCGATCATTCCGATCTGCATGCGTCTGTTCCTTGCTGTTTCGTCCCCAGAGGGCCACTTAAGTAGAAAACAGTCACCTTGTCAGCCGCGTCATGGAGATTTCACCTGTCGCGCGGCGGTTTCGGAGTTGATGTCATGCAATGGTCGTTTCCGGTCGCGAAGGTCGCGGGCAGCGAGATCCGCATTCACCTGACCTTTTTCCTGTTGCTGCTGTGGATCGGGATCGCCTCGTTCCAGCAGGGCGGCGGGGCTGCGGCCACCGAGGGCGTGGCGTTCATCATCGCGGTGTTCGCCTGCGTCGTGCTGCATGAGCTTGGTCATGCGGTCGCCGCGCGGCGCTATGGCATCAAGACGCCACGCATCACGCTCCTGCCGATCGGCGGTATCGCGCAGCTGGAGCGGATGCCGGAGGATCCGCGCGAGGAGATCGTCGTGGCCATTGCCGGGCCCCTGGTCAATGTCGTCATCGCCGCCGTTCTGATCGTGATCCTGGGGGCCTTTCCCAATCTCGCGGCCATATCGAATATCGACAATCCGGAACCGGGTTTCCTGGCGCGGCTGGCGACGGTCAATGTCATTCTCGTGCTGTTCAACCTGATCCCGGCCTTCCCGATGGATGGCGGCCGGGTGCTGCGGGCGCTTTTGGCCATGCGCTTCTCGCGGGTGCGGGCGACCGAGATCGCCGCGACGGTCGGGCAGGTCGCCTCCTTCATCTTCGGTTTTCTTGGTCTCCTGTCGGGAAACGTTCTGCTGATCTTCGTCGCGATCTTCGTCTACATCGCCGCGACCGGCGAATCGCAGGCGACGTCATTCCAGGCGATGGCGGCGCGGGTTCCGGTCCGCAGGGGCATGATCACCAAATACGAGGCGCTTGGATCGGCATCCACGCTGGGGGATGCGGCGGATGCGCTGTTGAGGACGACGCAGCACGAATTTCCGGTCATCGATGGCGGCGGCAATCTGCGCGGCGTGCTGACGCGTTCGGCCATGGTTGCCGCGCTGCAGCAGCACGACCGGAGCTATCCGGTTCACGAGGTGATGGCGCGCGACATTCCGCTGGTGCCGGACACCGCGATGCTGGATGCGGCCTTCAAGCTTCTGCAATCGCCGGGCGATGACGTTCCGGCCGTTGGCGTGACCGACCGCGAGGGCCGGCTGGCTGGCTATGTTACGACGGAGAATATCGGCGAGTTGATGATGGTCGGCGAAGCCGCGCGCCGTTAGCGCGGCCTATTCGGGAAAGCAGGCGAGCGGGATATCGGGCCATTTGGCTGCGTCGCATCCGTTGACCCTCTGCTGCTGCCTGAAAGACTTGCTCGTCGGGCCGGTCACCATCGCATCGACGCCGTAAGGCGCATCGGCATAGGCCAGTTCCGCCTCGGTTGGCGTGTCGTCCGGGCCGGGCGCGACCACGCCGCCGAAAATAGTCAGGGCGGATGCCAGAGCGGCTGCGGGCAGGATGTGAAGGGCCATCATTCGTTCTCCTTGGAACGCAGATTGCGCTTATTGCGTTAATGCTTCGTTAGGAAACAGGTTCCGCAGCCGCTAATTTTCAATGGTCTTTCGCATTTGCGAAAAAGCCTGTATGAGCGCGGCAACGACAATGCCGGGCGTTTGGTCCGGCCCTCGATTTCCGGATACACACAATGGCACTACGCAACATCGCGATCATCGCGCATGTCGATCATGGCAAGACAACGCTCGTCGACGAACTTCTCAAACAGTCGGGCGTCTACCGCGACAACGAGCGCGTGCAGGAACGCGCGATGGATTCCGGCGATATCGAGAAGGAGCGCGGCATCACCATTCTCGCCAAGGCGACCTCGGTGGAATGGAAGGGCACGCGCATCAACATCGTCGACACGCCCGGACACGCCGATTTCGGCGGCGAGGTCGAGCGCATCCTCTCAATGGTGGACGGCGCGATCGTGCTGGTCGATGCCGCCGAGGGTCCGATGCCGCAGACCAAGTTCGTCGTCGGCAAGGCGCTGAAGGTCGGACTTCGCCCGATCGTCGCCGTCAACAAGATCGACCGGTCCGACGCGCGCGCCGACGAGGTGATCAACGAGGTGTTCGACCTGTTCGCCGCGCTCGACGCGACCGACGAGCAGCTCGATTTCCCGATCCTGTACGGGTCCGGCCGCGACGGCTGGATGGCGCCCGAGACGGAGAAGCCGGCGGATGCCTCGCTCGCACCGCTGTTCGACCTCGTCGTCGACCACGTGCCGGAGCCGAAGGTCGAAGCCGGCCCGTTCCGGATGATCGGGACGATTCTGGAAGCGAACCCCTTCCTCGGCCGCATCATTACGGGCCGCATCGAATCCGGCTCCATCAAGCCGAACCAGACGGTCAAGGTTCTCAATGCCGATGGAAAGCTCGTCGAAAACGGCCGCATCTCGAAAATTCTCGCCTTTCGCGGGCTGGAGCGCCAGCCGGTCGAAGAGGCGCAGGCGGGTGATATCGTCGCCATTGCCGGCCTGTCGAAGGGCACGGTCGCCGACACGTTCTGCGATCCGTCGGTCACCGAGCCGTTGACGGCCCAGCCGATCGACCCGCCGACCGTGACGATGAGCTTCCTGGTCAATGATTCCCCGCTTGCCGGCACCGAAGGCGACAAGGTGACCAGCCGCGTCATCCGCGACCGGCTGCTCAAGGAAGCCGAGGGCAATGTCGCGCTGAAGATCGAGGAAGCCGATTCAAAGGATTCCTTCTATGTCTCCGGCCGTGGCGAATTGCAGCTCGCGGTGTTGATCGAGACAATGCGTCGCGAAGGCTTCGAACTCGCCGTCTCGCGACCCCGCGTCGTCATGCACAAGGACGAGAGCGGCACGCTGATGGAGCCGATCGAGGAAGTCGTGATCGACGTGGATGACGAACATTCCGGCGTCGTGGTGCAGAAGATGTCGGAGCGCAAGGCGGAGATGGTCGAACTGCGCCCGTCGGGCGGCGACCGCGTCCGGCTGGTCTTCCATGCACCGACACGCGGCCTGATCGGCTATCAGTCCGAGCTCCTGACGGATACACGCGGCACCGCCGTGATGAACCGCCTGTTCCATGGTTATCAGCCCTACAAGGGCGAGATCGGCGGCCGCGTGAACGGCGTGCTGTTGTCCAACCAGGCCGGCGAGGCCGTTGCCTATGCGATGTTCAACCTGGAAGATCGCGGTCCGATGGTCATCGATCCGGGCGCGAAGGTCTATCAGGGCATGATCATCGGCATTCACACGCGCGACAACGATCTTGAGGTCAACGTTCTCAAGGGCAAGCAGCTGACCAACATCCGCTCCGCCGGAAAGGACGAGGCCGTCAAGCTGACCCCGCCGATCAAGATGACGCTCGATCGGGCGTTGTCCTGGATCCAGGATGACGAGCTTGTCGAGGTGACGCCGAAAAACATCCGTCTGCGCAAGGCATTCCTCGACCCCAATGACCGCAAGCGGTTCGAAAAGGCGAAGGCCACCGCCTGATGGCGGAACGCGTCGTCGACCTTGCGACATGGCCGCGCGCGGAGACTTTCCGGCTCTTTCGCGGCTTTGAGCGGCCGCATTACGCGATCACGTCGCGCGCCGATGTCACGCGGCTGGTCACGGAACTGAAGCCGGCCGGTGTCTCGGCCTATCGCGCCTGCATCTATGCGATCGGCGCCGGCATTCACGCGGTGCCGGCGCTCAGGATGCGGTTTCGCGGTGATGTTGTCGTGGAGCATGACCGCGTCGATCTCTCGATGACGGTGCCGCGCGCCGACGGCAGTTTCGGCTATGGCTATGTCGGGTTCGATCCCGCCTGGGCGGTGTTCGATCCGCTTTGCGCCCGGGAAATCGCGGAGGCGGCCGAGCGGGACGGGCTTGGCGCGAATGAAGGCTTTCGCGACGACGTCGCCTATCTGTCCTGTCTGCCCTGGATGGACTTCACCAGTCTCAACAATGCGATGCCCGGCTCGGACGAGTGCATTCCGCGAGTGTCATGGGGGCGGTTCACCGATGACGGCAACGGCCGCCACTCCGTCGCCGTGACGATCGAGGTTCACCATGCGCTCGTCGACGGGCGGCACCTCGGACTTTTCTACGAGGCGTTGCAGGCCGCGTTGGATGCTATCGAACCGGGCTGAGCTTGCACGGAGCGGGCGCCGGGCCTACTGAGCAGAAAGCTCACCGGAGTTGTCCCGCAGTGTTTTCATCCCTTGCGCTTGTGCTTCGCGATCCGCTGCTGCGGCTGATTCTGGCCGGCCTGTTCCTTGTCGGGGTGGCGGTCTCTTCGGTCATGCCTTTTGCCTCCCTGGTGGGGGTCGAGCGGTTTGGCCTTGCCGACGCGACCTATTCGAGCATCCTTTTCGCCGCATCGCTCGTCACCGTGGCGGCATCGATCGTGATCGGCATCGTTTCCGACCAGCGCGCCAATCGCCGCAAGTTGCTCGTCGCGACCTTCGCAATAGCAGCCGTCGGCTATTTCCTCGTCTTCGCGGCGAAATCTCCGCTGGTTTTCGCGGTCGCGCACATGACGCTGATTCCGCTCGGGGGAACGGCCTTCAGCCAGCTCTTCGCGCTTGCCCGTATCGCGGTGCGTACGCGCGCGCCCGACAGTTACGACGAGATTTTCGGCGTTGTGCGCGCGAGCTTTTCGCTGGCTTTCGTCATCACGCCGCCGCTGTGGTCGATGGCGCTGGCCAGCGGTGCGGACCTGACCGACATCTACATTTCGGCGGGTTTGGCGACGGTCATATGTTTCGCGCTGGTGGCGATATTCTGGCCGGCGGGTGCGGCCGGCGCGCTGGAGGACACGAGATCCGGGCTCGGTATCATCGCGGCCCTGAAGGAAATGCTGGCGCCGTCGATCCTCGCGCGGATGCTGGCCGTCGGGTTCATCACCGGTTCCAACCAGCTCTACATGGTCCTGTTCGGGCTTCTGATCGTCAGAGAAATCGGCGGCGAGACGGCCGATGTCGGGCGGTTTCACGGCGCGATCGCACTGCTCGAAATCCCCTTCATGCTGATGTGCGGGATCGCCCTGAGGCGCCTGTCGAAGCCACGGCTGATCGCACTGGGCGGGACGATCTATGCGGGCTTCCTGTTTCTGTTCGCCTCGATGACGTCGATGGCCGTCGCCTACTTTCTGGTCGTTCCGGCGGCGCTCGGCGCTGCGGTGATCCTGTCTGTCTCGATCTCCTATCTGCAGGACCTGATGTCGACGCGGCCCGGAGCCGGCGCCGCGCTGATGGCGGCATCGAATTTCGTCGGGCAGATGGTCGCCGCGATCGCCTTCGCCGTCGGTACGGCGGTGACGTCCTATGCGGGAACGGCGGTTATCGGGGGGATGCTGGCGTTGGCGGGCGTCACGGCATTGCTGGCGATGGACAGCCGAAGCGGACAGGCGCGGGCGCGGGCCTGAAGCGGCCGCCCGCGCGAGGCGGGCAGCCGGAAAGATCGAGCGTCAGAGCGCGGGGAGGTCGGGCAGTTCCTGGCCGAGCCATTTTTCGGAGAGGCTGTTCAGGTCGCCGCCAAGCTTCTTGTGCAGGATGAAGACATTTACCCACTGGAGAAGATCGACATTGCCCTTCTTCACACCGATGAAGGCCGGCGATTCCTTGATGATGAACTTGGTCTCGACATCAAGGTCCGGATTGTCGGCTGCAAGCTGTGCGGCGACCGTGTTGCCGGTCACGATGACATCGGTCTGGCCGGAAACATAGGCGGCGAGGTTGGCGGCGTTGTCGCCGAAGCGGATGATCTCGATGCCTTCCGGTCCCTTCTCGGTCAGTTCGAGGTCTTCCAGCGTGCCGCCGGTCACGCCGACCTTGAATCCCGCGAGTTCGTCCACGGAGGAGATCGCCTTGTCCGACGAGGCGAATGCGCCGGAGAAGAAGGGCGCATAGGCGCTTGAGAACCAGATCGACTTGGCGCGTTCAGGATTGGCGCCCATCGACGAGATGACGAGGTCGACCCGGTCGGTTTCGAGGAACGGAATACGCTGCTTCGAGGTCACCGGAACAAGCTCGATCTCCACGCCGAGATCGGCGGCGATCAGGTTGGCGACATCGACGTCATAGCCGACATAATCGCCTTCGGCCCCGAGCGACCCGAAGGGCGGAAAGTTCTCGGGAATGGCGATCTTGATCGTGCCGGCCGAGAGAATGTCCGAAAGCTCCGCCTTTGCGGGCACGGCGACGATCAGGGCGGGCAACAGCGCCGCCATCGCGGTCTTCATCAGTCTTTTCAGCATGTCGATTTCCTTTCTTCTGGGTGAAACGGGTCAGGCCGCCGGTTTGACTACCCTGCCGCGCACGCCGCCGAGACGCTTTTCGAGATGGCGCGAATAGAGCGACAGCGGGTAGCACAGGGCGAAATAGATGAGGGCCATCAGCGGAAAGATGACGAAGGGCTCGGTGCCATCGACCGGCGCGTTGGCCCAGCGCTTTCCGGTGTTCATCAGGTCGTGGAAGCCGATGATGTAGGCGAGCGACGTGCCCTTGATGATCTGAACCATGAAGCCGACGGTCGGCGCGAGCGCGAAGCGCACGGCCTGGGGCATGATGACGAGGCGCAAAACGGGAATGAAACGCAGCCCGAGCGCGGCGGCGCCTTCCCACTGTCCGCGCGGGACGCTCTCGATCGCGCCGCGCCAGACATCGGCGAGATAGGCGCTCGTATAGAGCGTCAGGGCGCAGGAGGCGGCGATCCAGGGATTGATGTTCGAGCCGGTCAGGCGCGGTACGCCCAGCCCGAGCAGGAACAGCAGCATAAGCAGCGGCACGGACTGGAAGACCCAGGTGTATGCCGCCGAGACGCGCTTGGCATTCTTCGAGGGCGCGACGCGCAGAATGGTGATTGCCAGCGCGACCAGCCCGCCGCCCAGAAAGGCGATCAGCGCGAGGTAGATCGTGAACTGGGTCGCATCGAGCAACTGGTAGAGGACGATGCCGAAGGGTTTCCCGAAGATTTCCGCGAACAGATCCTTCATGCGGTCGCCCGCCATTTGAACATCGTGCGGTAGATCAGGTTCAGCAGGCCTTTGAAGGCGAAGGCCGTCAGCAGGTAGATTACCGTCAGGACGATGAAGACCTCGAAGGACCGGAAGGTCCGGCTGTCGATATAGAGCCCGGCATAGGTGAGGTCGCGGACGCCGATCTCGGAGATGATGCCGGTGGTCAGGAACAGGAAGATGAACTGGCTGTTGAGCGAGGCGTACATTTTCCCGATCGCCTGCGGCAGCACGATCTTGATGAAGATCAGCCGTTTGCGCACGCCAAGCGCTGTGGCCGCCTCGATTTGCCCGTCGGGCACCGAGCCGTAGCCCGCGCGCAGGATTTCGGCGAAATAGGCGGAGAAGTTGATTGTCAGCGCGAGCAGGGCATGCGCCGTGAAGTTCCACTGGTAGCCGAACAGCATCGGCAGGCCGAAGGCGACGAAGAAGAGCTGCACGATCAGCGGTGTGTTGCGGATGAATTCGACAAAGGCGGCGGAAACTTGCGCCAGCACCGGTACGTGAAAATAGCGCGAGGCGGAGAGGAGGATCGCGATAGTGAGACCGATCAGCCCGGCCCCCGCCGACAGCAGCGCGCTGCGCAACGTGCCCTCGAGCAGCAGCTCAAGATATTCGGCATTTCGGTAGATCTCGAAGAACCGGAATTCCATGCCCCTTGATCAGGCAGGTTCCGTGCCAAGCGGCGAAATGCCGCAACTGGCCGCCGCAAGTTGTAAAATTATGCGAGTTCAGGCGGAAAGGCGCTCATTTTTTGAGCATCCGGCTGCAATCAGGCTTCATCGGGATTTTCGTCCAGCGAGTGGCGGTTGATCAGCGGCATTTGCGCCATGGTGAAGATGATCGCCAGCGGGGTGAAGCCCCAGACCTTGAAGGCGATCCAGAAATCGGTCGAGAAGTTGCGCCAGATGATCTCGTTGACCGCCGCCATGGCGAGGAAATAAAGGCCCCAGCGAAGGGTCAGCTTGTTCCAGCCTTCGGCATCGATCTTGAAGGCGCTGTCGAAGACGTAGCGCAGAAGCGACGTCTTGAAGAAGAAGAGGCCGCCGAGCAGGATCGCTCCGAACATCGTGTTGATGATGGTCGGCTTCAGCTTGATGAAGACTTCGTCCTGCAGCCAGAGCGTCAGCCCGCCGAAGACGACGACGACGACGCCGGAGACGAGCGGCATGATCGGCAGGGTCCGGGTCAGCATCCACGACACGATGAGAGCGACCACCGTGGCGGCCATGAACAGGGCGGTGGCGATGAAGATCGGACCGCCAATGTCGGCCAGCGCCGGGAAGCGCTCGGCCAGCCATTCGCCGCGCGAATTGCCGAAGAAGAACACGACCAGCGGCCCGAGTTCCAGAGCCAGCTTGAGGAGGGGATTGATCTTTTCGCGTTCGGGATCGGCGGGGTCGCGCTCGAAAACCGGCTTTGTCATGGGGTATCCGCTTCGAATGGGGCCGTTCGCTTTCACCTAGGCGATTGAATCGCGATTTGCCAGTGCGAAGCGCGAAAAGCCGGATCGGCGGATTATGTTGCGGTGCAGCAAAAACTGGTGTTATGCTTAATCATTCGTCAACGAATCGGGCTCACACTCGGTTGGCGATGCTACTTTCGTAGCAGCACCACGATCCGGGAGGACACGGCCGTCTAGCGAGGCCCGCCTCCCGCGCGCTTCGCTCAAAGCAAGGAGCGCGACATGCCGAATCCGTTGATCAAGTCAGTCCTGTCAGTCTTTTTCTGCTTCACCGCGAGCGGGGCCTTCGCCTGCGAGTTCCGTCCGAACGGCGCGAGCGGGCCGGAGCCGGCGGCGACACTCGACATGCTGCCGGAGGGCATCGTTTCCGGCACGCTTCGCTGCGGTTCCAGGGCGCATGCGGCGCTTGTCTGGACACTCGGCGTCGATGGCGGCCAGGAAAATCTCGGCGTTCGCGACGACAAGCTCTTCGAGATTCGTCACACCGGACCGCTGAACCGGCTGATGGCGGCGCATGTCGAGGACCACGCGCACATCACGGTGTTCGAACGCAGCGAGACGGTGAAGATTTCGAGCGGTCCTCTTCCCGAGGGGCGCTTCAGCATCCGCCGGTTTTTCACCTTCTGCGATATCGACCATGCGGCCGACCCGCTGGACTGCTCGATCGGAAAGGCGCGCATCAAGGGCCGGCGCACGGCGCACGACACGAACAAGGACGGGTATCTCGATATTTCCGAGCACGAGATCAGCTATTACGACGGCGACTCGAAGCTGCACGTCTTGAGTTTCGCGACACCCTATGGCGACAGCCTCACCGCCGATGCTGGACTGTGGATCGAGGCGGTCAATGCGGTAAGCGACGTGCTGAAGCGGCGGGAACTCGCCTCGGCCGAATAGCGTCAGGCGGCCACGCCAGCGATCGCGGCGGCGAAATCCTTCGCGCGGAATGGTTCGAGGTCGTCGACGCTTTCGCCGACGCCGATGAAATAGACCGGCAGTTTGTATTTCGCCGAGATGGCGACGAGGATGCCGCCGCGCGCCGTGCCGTCGAGTTTCGTCATGACGAGGCCGTTCACGCCCGCGACGTTGCGGAAAATCTCGACCTGGTTGAGCGCGTTCTGACCCGTGGTGGCGTCGAGCGTCTGCAGAACGGTGTGCGGGGCTTCGGGATCGTGTTTCTGGAGCACGCGGACGATCTTGGCCAGTTCGTCCATCAGTTCGGCCTTGTTCTGCAGGCGTCCGGCTGTGTCGATGATGACCACGTCCGAGCCGTTGTCCTGCGCCGTCTTGAAGGCGTCCCATGCGAGGCCGGCCGCATCCGCGCCGAGCTTCGTGCCGACGAAGGTTGATCCCGTCCGGTCGGCCCAGATCTTGAGCTGTTCGATGGCGGCTGCGCGGAACGTGTCGCCCGCGCCGAGCGTCACCTTGAGGCCGGCGTCGCGCAGCTTGGCGGCGAGCTTGCCGATTGTCGTGGTCTTGCCGGTGCCGTTGACGCCGACGACCAGGATGACATGCGGCTTGTAGGAGAGGTCGAGTTCCAGCGGGACGGCGACCGGGTCGAGGACCTTGGCGACCTCTTCCGCCATGATGGCGCGTACTTCCTCGTCCGAGACCTCGCGCCCATAGCGGCCCGAGGCCAGCGTGTCGGTGATGCGCATTGCCGTTTCCAGGCCGAGATCGGCCTGCAAGAGGACGTCTTCCAGTTCCTCCAGCGTGTCCTCGTCGAGCTTGCGCCGCGTGAAAATGCCGGAAATGGAATCGGAAAGCTGGCGTGACGATCGCGACAGGCCCGATGTGAGGCGGTTCAGCCAGTTGCGGCGCTCGGGCTCTGCAGGGGCGGCTGCCGCGACGGGAGCGCGTTCCTCGCCGATGAGCACCTTGCCCGCCGGATCGGCCGGTGGCGCATCAGCGGCAGGCTCGACATCGGCTTCGTTTTCGGATGCCGTTTCAGGCTCAGGCTCAGGCTCAGGCTCAGGCTCAGGCTCAGGCTCAGGCTCAGGCTCAGGCTCAGGCTCAGGCTCAGGCTCGACCGTTTCGGAAATCGCGGGCTCCGGCGCGGGTTCGCTTGCCGGTTTCGGTGATTTCGCTTCGGCAGATGTGAATTCCGCCGGGAAACTGCCCGGCGGAATCTCTGACGGCGTGTAGGACGGAACCTCGACGGGCTCCGATGGAACCTCGTTCGGCGGTTCGTAGACGGGCTCATGGACGGGTGGCGCTTCCGGCGGAGAATCCGGCGGCGAGATGTCAGGTCCGTGATCGGGCTCCGGCGTTTCCGGGCCCGGCGGCAATTCCTCGGGCCATTCGCCGGGAACGGGTTCCTCCGATGGCGGTGTCTCGGGCGGCGCGTCCGGCGCCGGTTCCTCGGATGGCTGCGGCGGTTGCGGTTGCTCCGGCGGTATCGGCGGAATATCCGGCTCGCCACCGGCGGCGATCACGCCTTCGGGCGCGGTTTCGGCGATGGTCGTTTCGGGCGTTTTTTCCGCAGTGTCTTCCGCGGGAACGTCCTCGACGGCCTTCCTGCCGAAGGAGAAGATTTTCTTGACGAATCCTAGAGCCATGGCGCGGACTATACTTACTCGGCCGCAACCGCGAAAGCGGGTTTCGCCGTGAGTTTCGCTCCGTCATGCCCGTCGATGACGACCGGGACGATATGGCCCGGCTGCGCGTGGGTCGCCCCGACCTCGACCAGCGAGAAGTCGCCCGCCCGGCCGAGCGTTTCGCGCTCGATCAGAACGTCCTGCCGCGTGCCGATCAGTCCGTTCATGTGGCGCAGCCACGCGGCATCGGCGGCTTCGCGCAGGCGCTTGGCACGCGCCTTGACGATCTCGCGCGACACTTGCGGCATGCGGGCCGCGGGCGTTCCCTCGCGCGGGGAAAACGGGAAGACGTGGAGATGGGCGAGGCCGCATTCCTCGACGATTTTCAGCGAATTCGCGAAATGCGCGTCCGTCTCGGTCGGAAAGCCGGCGATGATGTCGGCGCCGAAGGCGGCATCGGGGCGCAGGCGGCGAACCTCTTCGCAAAAGGCAATCGAGTCCTCGCGGGCGTGGCGGCGCTTCATGCGCTTGAGAATCAGGTTGTCGCCATGCTGAAGCGACAGGTGGAAATGCGGCATCAGGCGCGGCTCGTTGGCAATCGCTTCCATCAGGTCGTCGTCGGCCTCGATGGAATCGATCGAGGAGAGGCGCAGCCGGTCGAGTTCCGGCACCTCGCGCAGGATCGAGCGCACAAGGCGGCCGAGCGTCGGCTTGCCGGGCAGGTCGGGGCCGTAGCTCGTCAGGTCGACGCCGGTCAGCACGACTTCGTGATAGCCGTTCTCGGCCAGCCGCTTCACCTGGTCGACGGCCGCACCCATCGGCACGGAGCGCGAATTGCCGCGTCCGTAGGGTATGATGCAGAAGGTGCAGCGGTGGTCGCAGCCATTCTGGACCTGGACGAAAGCGCGCGCACGGCCCTCGATGGCATCGACCATGTGCGACGCCGTCTCGGTGACCTCGAAGATGTCGTTGACGCGCACTTTCTCGAACTGGTTTACGCCGAATTCCGGCAGGGCGCGGTAGCTCTGCGCCTTGAGCTTGTCGTCGTTTCCGATGACGAGATCGACTTCCTCCATCTCGCCGAAGGATGCCGGCTCGGTCTGGGCCGCGCAGCCCGTGACGATGATGCGGGTATCCGGATTTTCCCGGCGCGCCTTGCGGATCGCCTGCCTAGCCTGGCGGACGGCCTCGCCGGTGACCGCACAGGTGTTGAAGACGATGGCGCCGTTTTCCAGTTGCCCGAGGCCGGCCGCCTCGGTCTCGCGGCGCATGACCTCGGATTCATAGGTGTTCAGCCGGCAGCCGAATGTGACGATGTCGACCGCCATTACATCGCCTCCTGTGCCGGCGTGTCCGCGTCGCGCGCCCATGCGCCGGTGGTGGCGTCGAGATGGCCGGAGAATTCCCATTCGGCGGGTCCGGTCATGATGATCCGGTCGTCGTCGCGCCATTCGATCAAAAGGTCGCCGCCGGGCGGCGTCACGGTCGCCTTGCGCTCGGTCTTGCCGATGCGCGCCGCGCAGACCAGCGTGGCGCAGGCGGCGGAGCCGCATGCCTCGGTCAGGCCGGCGCCGCGTTCCCATGTGCGGATGATGACATGATCGCGCGAAACCACCTGGGCGATGGTGATGTTGGCCTTTTCCGGGAAGATCGGATGATTTTCCAGCAACGGCCCGAACCGTTCCAGGTCATAGGACCAGACATCCCCATCGACCCAGAAGACCGCATGCGGATTGCCAATGCTGGCGACCGATGGCGTGTGCAGCACTGGCGCGTCGATCGGCCCGATCTGCAATTCGATGCCGGTCGTGTCGTGGAATTCCTCCTCCAGCGGGATCTCGTCCCAGCGGAAACGCGGACGGCCCATATCAACGGAAATCGTCCCGTCCTCATGCTCCTCGGCGTTGAGAATGCCAGCCGGCGTCTGGAACGTGTAGACGGCCTTGCCGGTTTCGGCGGCCAGCGCCTGCACGACACAGCGCGTGCCGTTGCCGCAGGCCTGGGCGCGTGAACCGTCGGAGTTGAGGATGTCGATGTAGTTGTCCGTGCCGTCGATGCGCGGATCGTGGATCGCCATGATCTGGTCGAATCGGGTCGCCGGATCGGCGTTCAGCGCCACGGCCGCCTCGGGCGCAATCGTCCCGTCGCGGCCGCGCATGTCGGCCACGATGATCAGGTTTCCAAGCCCATTCATTTTCGCAAACGGAACGTCGAGCGCCATTTCGTCCGGTTTTCCCTTGTTTCCGGGCCTATATGGCGGATCGGACGTTAAAAAACCAGTGTCAGGAGCGTTCGCGAAGCGGCTTGCTTTCGCAACCGGTTCCAACGCAGTCTCTGCGCCGCCCATGACCGCCACGATCGACAACAAGACCGCCCGTCGCGCCTTCCTGGCGCTGCAGGGGCTTTCGGACCCGCCGCACAAGGGGCAATCGCGCGGCGATCTCATGGAAACGATCCGCCGGCTCGGCTTCGTGCAGATCGATTCGATCAATACGGTGGCCCGCGCGCATCACCAGATCCTGTTTTCGCGCAACGCCACCTATCGCGAGAAGAACCTGAAACATCTGGTCGAACGCGATTGTCATCTCTTTGAGAACTGGACCCACGACGCGTCGATCATTCCGTCGGCGTTCTTCTGCTACTGGCGGCACCGCTTTGCCCGCGAGGAAGCGCGGCTGCAGGCGAAATATGAGAGCTGGCAGGGAACTCGCTTCCTGCATGAATGTGACGGCATTTTGGACCGGGTCGCTCGCGACGGCCCGGTGATGACGCGCGATTTCGAGGGCGACAAGCCGTCGACGGGTTGGTGGGACTGGCATCCATCGAAGACGGCGCTGGAATATCTGTGGCGGACGGGAAAGCTCGTCATCGCCCGGCGCGACGGGTTTCAGAAGGTCTATGATCTCACGGAACGGGTCATCCCGGACCATTGCCACCGCGCCGAGGTGGAGCACGATACCTTTGTCGACTGGGCCTGCCGCTCGGCGCTCTCGCGGCTGGGCTTTGCCACGCGCGGAGAGATCGCGGCCTTCTGGGACCTGCTGAAGCCTGACGAGGTGGCCGCCTGGATCGCGGAGCACGATGACGAACTGGAAACGGTTCTGATCGAAAGCGCCGACGGCTCGAAGCCGCGCGCCTGCCTGCGCTTCAGGGACTATCCGGATTTGCTGGACGAACCGCCGGAGCCGCCGGGCCGTGTGCGCGTGCTCAGCCCCTTCGATCCGGCGCTGCGAGACCGCAAACGCGCCGAGCGCCTGTTCGGCTTTTCCTATCGCATCGAAATCTTCGTGCCCGAGCCGAAGCGGGTCTATGGCTACTACGTCTTCCCGATCATGCGCGGCGACCGCATCGTCGGACGTATCGACATGAAGGCCGATCGCAATGCCGACGTGCTGGCGGTGAAGCGGTTCTGGCCGGAAAAGGGTGTTCGGCTGTCGAAAGCGTTCCTGACGGAACTCGAAGCTGAACTGGATAGAGTCAGGCGTTTCGCGGGCGTTGAAGGTCTTGAATTCGCCCGCGACTGGATCGCGACGGCCTGATTCAGGCAGCTATCGCCTGCGTCCGGCGGTATTCGCGAAACGAGATCATGCGGCTCTGCGTTTCGTCCCACAGCGCCAGCGGGATCGTCTTCAGGCTGTCGAGGAGCGTCATCCGGTTGATCTTGCGCAGTTCCGGATGGTCGCGCAGCACCCGGCCGAGGCGGTAGAAGGGGATGCGCGCCGACAGGTGATGGACGTGGTGGACGCCGATATTGGCGGTGAACCAGCGCAGCGGCTGCGGCAGGTCGTAATGCGAGGAACCGTGCAGCGCCGCGTGCTGGCGCTGCCAGACGGGAATGCGTTCCCAGCTCGTTTCCTCGAACTGGTGCTGCACGAAGAAAAGCCACACGCCGGCGGTTGCCGCGAGCAGGGTGATCGGCAGCTGCACGACAAGGAAGACCTTCCAGCCGACAAGCCAGATCAGGGCGGCCACGAGCGCGGCGAGCGCCAGATTGGTGCCCATGGTCGAGATCCAGGGCTGCCAGCCGCGGCGCATCGATCCTAGCGGGAGACGATGGTCGAGAATGAAGAGATAGGCCGGGCCGATGCCGAACAGGACGAGCGGATGCCGGTAGAGCCGATACTTGAATTTTTTCCACGTCGACAGGGCTTTGTATTCCTCGACGGTCAGCGTGGCGATCTCGCCAAATCCGCGATGATCGAGACAGCCCGAACCCGCATGGTGCAGCGCATGGGAGCGTTTCCAGTTGGAATAGGGCGTCAGGGTCATCACACCGACGGCCCGCCCGACCCAGTCATTGGCCTGGGTGCTGCGGAAGCAGGCGCCATGGCCGCAATCGTGCTGGATCATGAACAGGCGGAGGAGGAAACCGGCAGCCGGCAAGGCGAGAATCAGGCCGGCCCAGTAGCCGTGGCTGATCAGGAGGGCCATCGCTGCCCATATCAGGGCGAACGGCACAAGCGAAAGCGCGAATTCGAGGCTGCCGCGCGCATTTGACGGCTGGCTGTAGGTGGCGATGGTCTTCGCCCAGGTGCGGGCGTCTTTCGTCGCGGCGGGGTGATCGGTTTGAGACACGTGTAGGCTTCCGGTTCTGATTTCACGGCGGATACGCGGTAGCGAGCACGATCCCTTGCTTTTCAAATGGGGGAATTCGATCCCGAATACCAGCAATAATCCGTCATGCGACGATCTGGAGCGTCTCGCGATAAAGCACGCGCCGGCCCTATAGCGGCACGTCCCACGTTTCGCCGGGTTTGAGCGGGCGGAACACGTCCGGCGCGACTCCATGCTTCGCGAGCGCCTCGTCGAGCGCGGTCAGCGGGTCCTCGATTCCCTCGTCGGTCAGGTTGAATGTGCCCCAGTGGTGGCCGGCGGTATACGCCGCGCCACAAAGCGTGTGGCCGCGCACGGCTTCGTCGGGGCTTTGATGCTGGGGTGTCATGAACCAGCGCGGTTCGTAGGCCCCGATCGGCAGAATGGCGAGACGAAAAGGGCCATGTTTCTCGGCGGCCGCGCGATAGTTGATGCCGTCGTGGAAGCCCGTGTCGCCGACATGGTAGACCTTGCCGCCCGGTGTCTCGATGACGAAGCCGGCCCAGAGCGCCATGCGCCGGTCGGTTCCACCGCGCGCCGACCAATGATGGATCGGCTCGAAATGGGCCGTGACATCCGGTGAGAGAGAGGCCGTGTCGCCCCAGTCGCCGGTGACGATCCGTTCCCGATCGACGGCGGTGCCGATGATCGCGTCATTGCCGAGCGGTGTCACGAAAATCGGGTCGTGTTCCCGGGCGAGGCGTTGCAGCGCCGCGAGATCAAGGTGGTCGTAGTGATTGTGGCTGATGAGAACGGCGTCGATTTTCGGCAGTTTCTCGAAGCGCACGCCCGGCGGATTGCGCCGCTTCGGGCCGAACCATTGAACCGGGCTCGCGCGCTCGGCGAAAACCGGATCGAAGAGCATGTTCAGCCCGGCGGTTTGCAGGAGTATGCTCGCATGGCCGATCATGGTGATGCGTAGGCCGGTTCCCTCGACGCGTTCTTCCGGATGATGATCGTCATGCGGGCTCGCATAGGTTTTCGGCCAGGACGTTTTGCCGCCCGCGAAGCGCCAGCGCAGCACCTGGAGGAAACCCGGCGGCGGCGTCCCGCCGGGATTGAAGAAAACCGTCCCGTCGAAATGGTCGGTGACCGGTCCGCTGTAGTAGCGGTTGGCGGATTCGCGGTCCGAGGCGCGGAGGGGCTTTAAGGGCGATTGCTGGTCCATCTGAGCAAAGTGGACGCTTCGGCCGCAATTGCAAGCCTGTGACGGCGTGTTGAGTATGTCGCGACCTTGACTCCATCCCCCTTTTCCGCCATAGCCCGCGCGACTAGCGACGAGTGAAAACTCCGAGCCACCGACCGGGACCCGCAAAGGTATAAAGAGATCCCGGAGGTCAACACCCGGCAGCGCGATGCGCCCCCGGGTGCTTTTTGGCTTTGGGGTTTTGCGCGGCGCAACGGACACCTACCTTCCGGAAAAGACCGGAAGTGGAGAGACGCATGTTTGAATCGCTTCAGGACCGCCTCGGTTCGATCCTGAGTAACCTGACCGGACGCGGCGCGCTGTCGGAGAAAGATGTCTCCGCGGCGTTGCGCGAGGTGCGCCGTGCGCTCATCGAGGCGGACGTGGCGCTGGAAGTCGTGCGCGGCTTTACCGACCGGGTGCGCGAGAAAGCGGTCGGGGCCGACCTGCTGAAAAGCGTCAAGCCCGGCCAGATGGTCGTCAAGATCGTCCATGACGAGCTTGTCGAGATGCTGGGCTCGGAAGGCGAGGTGATCGACCTCAACGCGCCGGCGCCCGTCGTCATCATGATGGCCGGCCTACAGGGCTCCGGCAAGACGACCACGACCGGCAAGATCGCGAAGCGGCTGAGCGAACGACAGGGCAAGAAAGTCCTGATGGCCTCGCTCGACACGCGGCGTCCCGCCGCGCAGGAGCAGTTGCGCCAGATCGGCGAGCAGACCGGCATCGCCACGCTGCCAATCATCGAGGGTCAGGGCCCGGTCGATATCGCGAAACGCGCGGTGCAGGCGGGCAAGCTCGGCGGCCATGACGTCGTCATCCTCGACACGGCCGGCCGGACCCATATCGACGAGCCGATGATGGTCGAGATGGCGGATGTGGCGAAGGCCTCCAATCCGCACGAGACACTGCTCGTCGCCGACTCGCTGACCGGTCAGGACGCGGTCAATCTCGCCAAGAGCTTCGACGAGCGTATTGCGCTGACCGGTATCGTGCTGACCCGCATGGACGGCGACGGCCGCGGCGGCGCGGCGCTTTCCATGCGCGCCATCACCGGAAAGCCGATCAAGCTGATCGGTACCGGCGAAAAGATGGAAGCGCTAGAGGAATTCCATCCCAAGCGCATCGCCGACCGCATTCTCGGCATGGGCGACATCGTCTCGCTGGTCGAAAAGGCTGCCGAGACCATCGACGCGGAAAAAGCCGCGGCGATGGCGAAGAAGATGCAGTCGGGCAAGTTCGACCTGAACGACCTCGCCGACCAGCTTCAGCAAATGTCCAAGATGGGCGGCATGGGCGGCATCATGGGCATGATGCCGGGCATGGGGAAAATGAAGGACCAGATGGCTGCGGCCGGGCTCGACGACAAGGTCTTCAAGCGCCAGCTCGCCATCATCTCGTCGATGACGCCGAAGGAGCGGTCTAACCCGGATCTCCTGAAGCATTCCCGCAAGAAGCGCATTGCCGCCGGCTCGGGCACCAGCGCCGCCGACATCAACAAGCTCCTGAAGATGCACCGTCAGATGGCCGACATGATGAAGTCCATGAAGGGCAAGAAGGGCGGCGGCATGATGGGCAAGATGATGGGCGGCCTCGCCGGAAAGATGGGCCTCCCCGGCGGCATGGGCGGGATGGGCGGCATGCCCGATCTATCGAAGATGAGCCCGAAGGAACTCGAGGAACTGCAGAAGCAGGCGCAGGCCGCCGGTCTCGGCGGTGGCGGCGGCATGCCGAAACTGCCTGGCCTCGGCGGCGGTCCGGCCCTTCCGGGAATGGGCGGCGGAGCGGGCTTGCCCGGCCTGCCGAAGAAGAAATGATCGATATTCCCGTTCTCGAAACCGATCGGCTGATCCTGCGCGGGTTCCGCGAGTCCGACGTCGCGCCGATGACTGCGTTCTTCGCAGGCGAGGAGTCGCGGTTTTACGGCGGCCCGCTGGACGAAGCCCAGGCATGGCGGCGGCTGGCGACCTATGCGGGCCAGTGGCTGATCAACGGTTTCGGCGAATGGGCGCTCGAATCGAAGGAAACGGGCGACTTCGTCGGGTTTTGCGGTCCGTGGTTTCCGCCGGATCTGCCGGAGCCGGAAATCGCCTGGGCACTGCTGCCCGAGCATTACGGGCGCGGACTGGCCGCGGAAGCCGCGAAGCGGGCGATCCGCCATGTCTATGAAGATCTCGGCTGGTCGACGGCGATGAGCCTGATCGAGCCCGCCAACGAAGCGTCTATTCGCCTTGCAACGCGCCTCGGCGCGACGTTCGAGCGCGACTATCGCGAACATGGATGGAATGCGCAGATCTACCGCCATCTTCCGCCGACACAATTTCTGGGGCAGGCGGCATGACCGAGGTGTCCGACAAGCTGGCGCAATTCAGGGCTTCGATCGACAATCTCGATGCGGCGCTCATCCATATTCTCGCGGAGCGTTTCCGCGTCACACAGGCGGTCGGCCATCTGAAGGCCACGCATGAGCTGCCGCCGTCCGATCCGGACCGCGAGAAGCGGCAGATCGAGCGGCTGCGCCAGTTGGCGAAGGATGCCGATCTCGATCCCGATTTCGCCGAGAAATTCCTTGCCTTCATCATTCGCGAAGTGATCCGCCATCACGAGGCGATCGCGGCGAAGGGCGCTGACGAGGACGTCGTATAACAATGGTCCGTGCCGCCGACATACCGGTCATCGAGACCGAAAGGCTGAAGCTGCGGGCCTTTCGTCTGGAGGACTTTGCCGCGGTCGCCGCTTACAAGGCCGATCCGCTCGTGATGCGTTTCGTCGGCGGACCGGAGGGCAAGTACAAGGCGTGGAAATCCTTCACCGCCATGGCGGGCACGTGGAGCATTCTCGGCTTCGGCTATTTTTGCGTCGCGGAGAAGGACACGGATCGCTGCATAGGCCACTGCTCGCTGCTGGAGCCGCCGGACTGGCCTGGGCGCGAGATCGGCTACACGCTGTCGCGCGGCGCCCATGGCAGGGGCTATGCAAGCGAGGCGGCCGCCGCCGTTCTGCGCTTCGCCTACGAGACGCTCGACTGGCCGACCGCGATCAGCGTGATCGACCCGGACAACGCGGCCTCGCAGGGCGTGGCGCGCAGGCTGGGCGCGGCTCGCGAGCGCGAAAGAGTTCCGGTGCAGGACTTCACCGCCGATATCTGGCCCACCTGCCGCCCGAAACATTTCTGAAATCAAAACGAACACTGTCATTGAACTGAGAAGGAAAACAAAATGGCACTGAAAATCCGTCTGGCCCGCGCGGGCTCCAAGAAACGTCCCTACTACCACGTCGTCATCGCCGATGTGCGTAGCCCTCGCGACGGCCGTTTCATCGAACAGGTCGGGTCGTGGAACCCGATGCTGCCCAAGGACGGCGAAGCAAAGCGCGTGACGCTGAATGAAGAGCGCATCAAGCATTGGCTCGAAGTCGGCGCGCAGCCGACCGACCGTGTCCTGCGCTTCCTCGACGAGGCCGGGCTCGCCAAGCGCGACGCGCGCAACAACCCGAACAAGGCGAAGCCGGGCAAGGCCGCGCAGGAACGCATCGCCATGAAGGCGCAGAAGGAAGAGGAAGCCAAGGCCGCCGCGGAAGCCGCTGCCGCCGAGGCCGCCGAAGCCAAAGCCGCCGCTGCGGAAGCGCCCGCCGAAGAGGCTGCTGCACCGGAAGAAGCCGCCGCGGAGTAATTCGCGACAGGCGACACCGTTTCGGGAAGGCGGGCTTTGCGGCCCGCTTTTTCGTTTTCTGCGCAGAAAGCTGGCCGGCGCTGTTTCAGTTTGGGACCGCCCGGTTGTAGGAGCAGTTTGTGCAGAAAAGAAATCGTCCGGTCGGTTAAGGTTGTGTTTTCCTTATTTCGCCATTTTATTGGGTGACTGAAGGGCGTATCTGCCCGTGGCGCAAGCGCGGGCGAACAGGAGAGATTAATGCAGAAATCTGCGTTTGCCGCGGGTGTGTGTCTGGTCGCCGCGGCTATTGCCGTCAGCGGGTGCACGAGCTCGCGATTCGGGACCTACCCCACCCAGGGGCAACCGGCTCCGCTCGATCCCGCGCCCAGAGGCTCGGTAACGTCCGGCCAGCTGCCGCCGCCGTCGCAGCCGGGTGTCGATCCCAATGCGCAGGGGCAGTTCCCCAACGCGCCGGGCGCCAATGGCGGTATGCCGGGTGATCCCAATGCGACCGATTCCAGCATCCAGGAGGTTGCGACCGCCCAGCCGGTGACGCGCGAAGCGCTCGTCGGAGCCTGGAAAGTCACCACCGCCGGCTCGTCCTGCCAGATGTTCATGGCGCTCACCAAGTGGACCGGCGGTTTCCGCGCCGCCTCGCGCGGCTGTCCTGGCGATGCGGCCAGTGTCGCGGCCTGGGACGTACAGGGCCAGCAGGTGGTCCTCAGCGATTCCAACGGCAACAAGGTGGCGTCGCTGTTCGCGTCGGGCGCTGGCGCGTTCAACGGACAGACCACCAGCGGCGCAGCGATCTCGCTCACGCGCTAGGAGCGGCGGGCGCCGATGCCTGACCAGCTACATCCCGGAGATTCGGTGCGGGCGCGTTACGATGCGCTCGCATCCGACGGCAAACTCGATCCTGATCCCGCGCAGGAAGCGCTCGCCAGCCAGTTCGACGCTCTCAACGACGAAATCGGTTCGCTGCGTCTTGCCTCGAAATCCTCGTCGCTCGGGTGGCTTTTTGCCAAGAGCGCGCCGAAGCCGGGCGTCGTGAAGGGGGTTTATGTCCACGGCAGCGTCGGGCGCGGCAAGACGATGCTGATGGACTTCTTCTTCGCGGCCTGTCCGGCGAAGCGCAAGCGGCGTGCGCATTTCAACGATTTCATGGCCGATATTCATGACCGGATCGCCGCGCATCGCGCCGCGCTCAAGGAAGGAACGGTCAAGGAGAACGATCCCATCGGGCCGGTTGCGAAGGATGTGGCCGGTGAGGCACGGGTCCTGTGTTTCGACGAGTTCTCGGTGACCGATATCGCCGACGCGATGATCCTGTCGCGGCTGTTCACAGCGCTGTTCGCGCAGGGCGTCATCCTTGTCGCCACCTCCAATGTGGCTCCCGACGATTTGTATCGCGACGGCCTCAACCGGTCGCTTTTCCTGCCCTTCGTCGATGTGCTCAAGGAACACACGCAGATCATGAGCCTCGATGCCGACCGGGATTACAGGCTCGACCGGCTGTCGAATTCCAAGCTCTATGTCGCGCCGCTCGGCGATGGCGCCGACAAGGCGCTGGACGATGTGTGGGGCCGCCTGACGGGCGGTGTGGAAGCGCATCGCGAAATGATCGAGGTGAAGGGCCGCGAGATCGTCATTCCGGCGGTCGCCATGGGCGCGGCGCGGTTTTCCTTCGCCGATTTGTGCGAAAAGCCGCTTGGCGCGCGCGACTATATGGCGATCGCGCGCAATTATCACACCGTGTTCGTGGAAAACGTCCCGGTACTGCGCGAGGGCCGGCGCAACGAGGCCAAGCGCTTCATCAACCTGATCGACACGCTCTACGACAATCGCAACCGCATCGTCGTGTCCGCGGAAGCCGAACCGCAGGAACTCTACCAGGCGAAGACCGGCGTCGAGGTGTTCGAATTCGACCGCACGGCCTCGCGCCTGATCGAGATGCGGTCGGAGGAGTGGGTGGCGAGCGCGGGGAAGGCCGGATGACCGGCCGTATGGCCGCGGTTACGCTCGTGGTGCGCGACTACGATACCGCGATCGCGTTCTATTGCGGCGCGCTCGGTTTCGAACTCCTCGAGGACACGAAATTGTCGGAAACGAAGCGCTGGGTGCGTGTCGCGCCGGCGGGCGGCGGAGCGGCGTTACTGCTGGCAAGGGCCGAGGGCCAGGCGCAGCAGTCGGCGATCGGCAATCAGACCGGCGGCCGAGTGGCTTTCTTTCTTGAGACGGAGGATTTCGGCCGTGATCATCAGGCCTTCACACAAGCCGGTGTATCCTTCCTGGAGGCACCGCGCCACGAGACCTACGGGATCGTCGCCGTCTTCGCCGATCCCTTCGGCAACCGTTGGGATTTGATTGAACACACGGCTCCCGGTCGCTCAAAATAGCGCCATGTGAGAAAAACTCGGAAATAATTCTTACGTTTACGTAAATCCCAAATTATCTAAACGTTTGAAAACATTAATGACGAAAGTTTCAGTTGATTTTTTTTCGGGAGTGAGTCACGTCCGTTCCCGATAATGCGGTTTGTGCGACCAAGGGTCGCGCCCGGTAAATTCATCCTACGGCACTTCAACGGAAACATTCCCACATGGCACGCAACAAGATTGCACTCATCGGTTCCGGCATGATCGGCGGGACGCTCGCACACATGATCGGTTTGAAGGAACTGGGCGACGTCGTCCTGTTCGACATCGCGGAAGGCATCCCGCAGGGCAAGGGGCTCGACATCGCGGAATCCTCGCCGGTCGATGGTTTCGACGCGACGTTCGCGGGTGTCAATTCCTATGAGGGCATCAAGGGCGCCGATGTCTGCATCGTGACCGCCGGCGTGCCGCGCAAGCCCGGCATGAGCCGCGATGATCTCCTCGGCATCAACCTGAAGGTGATGGAGCAGGTCGGAGCGGGTATCAAGAAATACGCCCCTGACGCTTTCGTGATCTGCATCACCAACCCGCTCGACGCGATGGTCTGGGCGCTGCAGCAGTTCTCCGGCATGCCGAAGAACAAGGTGGTGGGCATGGCCGGCGTTCTCGACTCGTCGCGCTTCCGCTACTTCCTCGCCGAGGAATTCAAGGTGTCCGTCGAGGACGTAACCGCTTTCGTGCTCGGCGGCCATGGCGACACGATGGTGCCGCTGGCGCGCTACTCCACGGTCGCCGGCATTCCGCTGACCGACCTCGTCAAGATGGGCTGGGTCTCCAAGGACCGGCTGGACGAGATCATCCAGCGCACCCGTGACGGCGGCGCGGAGATCGTCGGCCTGCTGAAATCCGGTTCCGCCTATTACGCTCCCGCCGCCTCGGCGATTGCGATGGCCGAATCCTACCTCAAGGACAAGAAGCGGGTTCTGCCCTGCGCGGCCTATCTCGAAGGACAGTACGGCGTCTCCGACATGTATGTCGGCGTGCCGACGATCATCGGCGCCGGCGGTGTCGAGCGGGTTATCGAGATCGAGCTCAACAAGAGCGAGCAGAAGCAGTTCGACAAGTCCGTCGAATCCGTCGCCGGCCTCTGCGAGGCCTGCCGCGGTATCGCCCCGAACCTGAAATAGGGTCCGCGCGATGCCGCAAGACGCCGACCCGATATTTTCCCGAGCCGCCCTGCGGAGCATGGCGGCCGGGATTCTCGTGATCGGTGCGTGGGCCGGTTCCGCGCAAGCGGCGGAAAGCGTCTATACGGATCTCGATCTCGACGCCTGCACGGTTCTCGAAACGCACGAGGAAGGCGCGGGCGTCGAACTCGAATGCCCGGGCCATGACGGCATTCCCGTCTATGTCAGCGACGGCGATGCGCGCATGGATGTCGATTTCGGCGCGCCGAACGATCTCTTCGAGACCTTCGGCCCGTTCAACACGATCGGCGACAAGATCGAATGGCGGCTCGACGAGAACGGCGTGCCGTTTGCGGCGATCATCCGTTTCCATCTCGATTCCGGCGTAACGGGCGGTCCGGAAGACCGCGCACAGGTTCTGGTCGTCTCCAGCATCGGGCAGCCGGGCGCGCCGGGTTGCGTTGTCGCGGCGGTCGATGCGGCGACCGAACAGGCCAACGGCGTTGCCCGTGGCGCTGCCGCCTTCGCCGCGCGCCATGTATGCGGAACGGATGCGCCGATCGTGATCGGCGGTAACGATCCGAAAATGTTTTCAATGGGCGGCGCAGTGCCCGAAGGCCAATAACGGCAAGATTTTGAACAAGGGAAATCCTCATGAATATCCATGAATACCAGGCCAAGCGGCTGCTGCATGAATATGGCGCTCCCGTCGCCGGCGGCGTGGCTGTCTATTCCGTCGAACAGGCTGAGGAATGGGCCCAGAAGCTGCCCGGACCGCTTTATGTGGTGAAGAGTCAGATTCATGCCGGCGGCCGCGGCAAGGGCAAGTTCAAGGAACTGGGCGAGGACGCCAAGGGCGGCGTGCGGCTTGCGAAGTCCGTCGAGGAAGTCGTCGAGAACGCCAGGGAAATGCTCGGCAACACGCTGGTGACCAAGCAGACCGGCCCGGCCGGCAAGCAGGTCAACCGCCTCTATATCGAGGACGGCGCCGATATCGACCGCGAACTCTATCTCTCGATCCTGATCGACCGCACCGTCGGCCGTCCGGCCTTCGTGGTGTCGACCGAGGGCGGCATGGATATCGAGGCGGTCGCGGAAGAGACGCCCGAGAAGATCCTGACGCTGCCGATCGACCCGGAGACGGGCGTCACCGATGCCGATTCGAAGAAACTCAACAAGGCGCTGAAACTGACGAAGGACGCAGCCAAGGACGGGATGAAACTGTTCCCGATCCTCTACAAGGCGTTCATCGAGAAGGACATGAGCCTGCTCGAGGTCAATCCGCTGATCGTCATGAAGGACGGCCATCTGCGCGTTCTCGACGCCAAGGTTTCCTTCGACGGAAATGCGCTGTTCCGCCACGATGACATCATGGCGCTGCGCGACAAGTCGGAAGAGGACGAGAAGGAAATCGAGGCGTCGAAATACGACCTCGCCTATGTGGCGCTGGATGGCGACATCGGCTGCATGGTCAATGGCGCCGGCCTCGCCATGGCGACGATGGACATCATCAAGCTCTACGGCAAGGAGCCGGCGAACTTCCTCGATGTCGGCGGCGGCGCTTCGAAGGAGAAGGTCACCGCGGCCTTCAAGATCATCACCGCCGATCCGAGCGTCAAAGGCATCCTCGTCAACATCTTCGGCGGCATCATGCGCTGCGACGTGATCGCCGAGGGCGTTGTCGCCGCCGTGAAGGAAGTGGGCCTGAAGGTTCCGCTGGTCGTCCGCCTCGAAGGCACCAATGTCGAGAAGGGCAAGGAGATCATCAACGAGAGCGGCCTGAACGTCATCGCCGCCGACGATCTCGACGACGCGGCGCAGAAGATCGTCAAGGCCGTCGAAGACGCGTAACCGAGCCGGATCGGCCTTTGCGGCCGGACCACAGGAGAACCCGAAGTGAACCAGCTCGACACGATGATCGTCGCAAGCGCCGCCGTTCTGGCCGCGGCGTTCGTCGTGCTGTTCGCATTCGGCAAGCCGGAATCCCTCGGCAACTGGTGCCGTCGCCGACTGCTGCCGGGCGTGGCGGGTCTTGTCGGGCTGACCGCGCTTTCCTCGTGGTGGCTTTACGGGGTCGCGAAAACGGACGCGGCCGCATGCCGGATCGAGGCCGCCAAGGGCCTCACCCATGATTGCGAGGACGCCTTCCTGATCGTGCCGGCGGCGATATTTGCCGGTGCGCTGGCGGTGCTGCTCTTCGTGATCGGGCTTTCGGGCGTTCATGCCGCCCGGCACCACGGGCAGGTGAGGGCATCGTCGTGACGGGTTTGTTTCGCGCCATTGCGATCCCCTTTGCCGTTTTCGCGTTCTCGGGCGCGGCGAAGGCGCATGTGCCGGACGGTGAAACCTTCGTCAATGCGTTCCGCCAGGCCTGCGTGCCGCAACGGCTAAGCTATGCGGGCACCCGCGACCATGTCCGTTCACTGGGCTGGAAGGAACTCGAGCCTACCGACGACGCAGACCTTCAGAAGCTGCTGCAGAAATCGGACAAGGCGATCCTCGAAGAGGCGGACAAGGGCTGGACCTATGAGCGGTCCGCCTTTGGCGGTTTCATCGGTGGCGATCCGCATTTCGTGGTGGTGACCCGTGTGCATGCGCCCGAGATCATCACGCTGATCGGCTGCTATCTCTACGATTTCGGCGCAACCGCGCCGATCGACCCACAACTCGTCACCGATTTCCTCGGCACGCCGCCCGGCGAGACCATCGAGGAAAAGGGCATGGCGGGCTACACATGGGGTTCGTCGCCGAAGCTGCCGCGAACCCTCGACACCAATCTCTTCTTCATCACCAAGGGCAGCCCGATGCGCGATGCGTCGGGATTTGCGGGTGTACTTTTAAAATTCGAAACGTCCGAGCCGGACGGCGCGGAATAAGGAGCTGCAAGGCATATGTCCATTCTGATCAACAAAGACACCAAGGTTCTCGTGCAGGGGCTGACCGGCAAGACCGGCACCTTCCACACCGAGCAGGCGCTGGCCTATCACGGCACGCAGATGGTCGCCGGCATCCACCCGAAGAAGGGCGGAGAGACCTGGACGGCCGGCGAGGGCGCGGGCGAGAAGGCCGGTGCGGAACTGCCGATCTTCGCCACCGTCGGCGAGGCCAAGGAAGCGACCGGCGCCAATGCGTCGGTGATCTACGTGCCGCCGGCAGGCGCGGGCGCGGCGATCATCGAGGCGATCGAGGCCGAGGTTCCGCTCATCATCTGCATCACCGAGGGCATCCCGGTGATGGACATGGTCAACGTCAAGGCGAAGCTCGACAAGTCGAAGTCGCGCCTTATCGGACCGAACTGCCCGGGCGTCCTGACGCCGGAAGAGTGCAAGATCGGCATCATGCCGGGTTCGATCTTCAAGAAAGGCTCCGTCGGCGTCCTGTCGCGCTCCGGCACGCTCACCTATGAGGCGGTATTCCAGACCACGAATGAAGGACTGGGCCAGACGACGGCCGTGGGCATCGGCGGCGACCCGGTCAAGGGCACCGAATTCATCGACATGCTGGAAATGTTCCTCGCCGACGACGCGACCGAGTCGATCATCATGATCGGCGAAATCGGCGGCTCGGCGGAAGAGGATGCCGCGCAGTTCTTGAAGGACGAGGCCAAGAAGGGCCGCTCGAAGCCGATGGTCGGCTTCATCGCCGGCCGCACGGCGCCTCCCGGACGCACCATGGGTCATGCCGGCGCGGTGATCTCCGGCGGCAAGGGCGGCGCGGAAGACAAGATCGCGGCGATGGAGGATGCGGGCATCCGCGTCTCGCCGTCTCCGGCGCAGCTCGGCAAGACGCTTGTCGAAGTGCTCAAGGGCTGACGACTGAACCGGGGCGGTTCGCCGCCCCGGCCATGACGGGGCAGGCGGCGATAGACCGCCAAGGAAACGCAAAAGCGCCGCAGGCGTATCGAACCCAGGAGGGCCGCAGGGCCCGCACAAGGTGAAGCAAATGGCACGCACCGACGAACTCAACGATCTTTTCGCGCAGACCTCCTTCCTCTATGGCGGCAACGCCCACTACATCGAGGAGCTCTACGCGCAGTACCAGGACAACCCGGCGTCGCTGCCGTCGGAATGGCAGGCGTTCTTCGGCGATCTGCACGACAAGCCAGAGGATGTGCGCAAGAACGCACAGGGCGCGTCGTGGGAGCGCGACAACTGGCCGCTGACCCCGAATGGCGACCTGACCTCCGCGCTCGACGGCAACTGGGCGGAAGTCGAAGCCCATATGGGCACCAAGCTCAAGGAGAAGGCGGCCGGGAAGGCGCTTTCGATTTCGGACGAGGACATCGTCAAGGCGCAGCGCGATTCGGTGCGCGCGATCATGATGATCCGCGCTTACCGCATGCGCGGTCACCTGCACGCCGAACTCGACCCGCTGGGCATTGCGAAGCCGCTCGAGGACTACAACGAATTGTCGCCGGAGGCCTATGGCTTCACCCCGGAGGACTACGACCGGAAGATCTTCATCGACAATGTGCTCGGGCTGGAATTCGCCACGATCCCGGAAATGCTGGGCATCCTGAAGCGCACCTATTGTTCGACGATCGGCGTGGAATTCATGCACATCTCCAATCCGGAGGAGAAGTCGTGGATCCAGCAGCGTATCGAGGGGCCGGACAAGGGCGTGACCTTCACGCCTAACGGCAAGAAGGCGATCCTGCAGAAGCTGGTCGAGGCGGAAGGTTTCGAGCAGTTCATCGACGTCAAGTACAAGGGCACCAAGCGGTTCGGCCTTGACGGCGGCGAGTCGCTGATCCCGGCGCTCGAGCAGATCATCAAGCGCGGCGGCGCGATGGGCATGAAGGACATCGTCTTCGGCATGGCCCACCGCGGCCGCCTCAATGTGCTGAGCCAGGTCATGGCGAAGCCGCATCGCGCTATCTTCAACGAGTTCAAGGGCGGATCCTTCACACCCGACGAGGTCGAAGGTTCCGGCGACGTGAAATACCACCTTGGTGCGTCTTCGGACCGCGAGTTCGACGGCAACAAGGTTCACCTGTCGTTGACCGCGAACCCGTCGCACCTCGAAATCGTCGATCCCGTGGTCATGGGCAAGGCGCGCGCCAAGCAGGATCAGCTTGCCGGCGGTTCGCAGCGCGACGAAATCGTCGGCCTCGAGCAGCGCTCCAAGGTGCTGCCGCTGCTGATCCACGGCGACGCCGCCTTCGCGGGCCAGGGCGTTGTGCCGGAATGCCTCGGCCTGTCGGCGCTGCGCGGACACCGCGTGGCTGGCACGCTGCATTTCATCATCAACAACCAGATCGGTTTCACCACCAATCCGCGCTTCTCGCGGTCCTCGCCCTATCCGTCCGACGTGGCGAAGATGATCGAGGCGCCGATTTTCCACGTGAATGGCGACGATCCGGAAGCGGTGGTCTATGCCGCGAAGGTGGCGACCGAGTTCCGGATGCTGTTCCACAAGCCGGTCGTCATCGACATGTTCTGCTACCGCCGCTTCGGTCACAACGAAGGCGACGAGCCGGCATTCACCCAGCCGCTGATGTACAAGAAGATCCGCCAGCACAAGACGACGGCGCAGATCTATGCCGACCAGCTGATCTCGGAGGGCCTGATCACGGTCGACGAATACGACAAGATGAAAGCGGACTGGCGCGAGCATCTCGAGGTCGAGTTCGAGGCTGGCGAAACCTTCAAGCCCAACAAGGCGGACTGGCTCGACGGAAAATGGTCGGGTCTGTCGAAAGCCGACAACGAGGACGAACGCAGGCGCGGCAAGACCGCAATGCCGATGAAGGCGCTCAAGGAGATCGGCAAGAAGCTGACGGTGGTGCCGGACGGCTTCAACGTCCATCGCACCGTCAAGCGCTTCATCGACAACCGCGCCAAGATGATCGAGACCGGCGAGGGCATCGACTGGGCGACCGCCGAGGCGCTGGCCTTCGGGGCTCTTGTCCAGGAAGGCTACGGTGTTCGGCTGTCCGGCCAAGACTGCGAGCGCGGCACTTTCTCGCAGCGCCATTCGGTCCTGTACGATCAGGAGAATGAAAGCCGCTATGTGCCGCTCAACGCCATCTCGGCCGGCCAGGGCCGCTTCGAGGTCATCAACTCGATGCTTTCGGAAGAGGCCGTGCTCGGCTTTGAATACGGCTACTCGCTGGCCGAGCCGAACGGCTTGACGCTTTGGGAAGCCCAGTTCGGCGACTTCGCCAACGGGGCGCAGGTCGTCTTCGACCAGTTCATCTCGAGCGGCGAGCGCAAATGGCTCCGCATGTCGGGCCTCGTCTGCCTGCTGCCGCACGGCTATGAAGGGCAGGGACCGGAGCATTCCTCCGCGCGTCTCGAGCGCTTCCTGCAGATGTGCGCGGAAGACAACATGCAGGTGGCGAACTGCACGACGCCGGCCAACTATTTCCACATCCTGCGCCGTCAGTTGAAACGCGATTTCCGCAAGCCGCTCATCCTGATGACGCCGAAGTCGCTCTTGCGCCACAAGCGCGCGGTCTCGACGCTCAACGAGATGTCGGGCGAGAGCGCGTTCCACCGCCTGCTGTGGGACGATGCGGAATACCGCAAGGACGGCCCGATCAAGCTGGTGACGGATTCCAAGATCCGTCGCGTCGTGATGTGCACCGGCAAGGTCTATTACGATCTCTACGAGGAGCGCGAGGCGCGGGGCATCAACGACATTTACCTGCTGCGTCTGGAACAGCTCTATCCGTTCCCGGCAAAGGCGCTGATCACCGAATTGTCGCGTTTCAAGAACGCCGACATGGTGTGGTGTCAGGAGGAACCGAAGAACATGGGGGCATGGGCCTTCATCGATCCCTATCTGGAATGGGTCCTCGCCCATATCAACGCCAAGCACCAGCGCGTCCGTTACACCGGCCGCGCCGCCTCGGCGTCGACGGCGACGGGCCTGATGTCGAAACACAAGGAACAGCTCGCGGCCTTCCTGGAAGACGCGCTCGGCGACTAAAGCCGCACCGAAACACGGATCTGGAAAGACGAAACGATGGCAAAAGAAATTCGCGTACCGACGCTTGGCGAATCCGTCACCGAGGCGACGATCGGCCAATGGTTCAAGAAGCAGGGCGAGGCCGTCAGCGACGGCGAGACGCTGCTGGAACTCGAAACCGACAAGGTGACGCTGGAAGTGCCGGCGCCGGCCGCGGGCACGCTTGGCGAGATCATCGCCAAGGAGGGCGACACGGTCGAGGTGAACGCACTGCTCGGCATGCTGGAGGAAGGATCAGGCGCAGGAGCCGCCGCATCCGACTCTGGCGGGAAGAAGGAAGAAGCGCCGGCCAAGAAAGAGCCCGAACCGGCTCCGTCCGGTTCCGATGTCGATACGGCCGGCATGGACGCGGCGCGTGGCGACATGCCTCCGGCGCCGTCGGCCGCCAAGATGATGGCCGAAAAGGGCGTATCGGCCGAGCAGGTTTCCGGTTCCGGCAAGCGCGGTCAGGTGCTGAAGGGCGATGTCATCGAGGCCTTGGCCTCGGGTGCCCCGTCGAGCCCCGCCGAGACGCCGAAGGCCGCCCGCCCGGAATCACCCTCGGCGGATGCCGACCGCGAGGAACGCGTGCGCATGACCAAGCTGCGCCAGACCATCGCGCGCCGGCTCAAGGATGCGCAGAATTCGGCGGCGATGCTGACCACCTATAACGAGGTGGACATGACGGCGGTCATGGAGATGCGCAAGAAATACAAGGACCTGTTCGAGAAGAAGCATGGCGTGAAGCTTGGCTTCATGGGCTTCTTCACCAAGGCCGTGACGCACGCGCTGCAGGAAGTTCCGGCGGTCAATGCCGAGATCGACGGCACCGATGTGATCTACAAGCACTTCTGCCACATCGGCGTCGCGGTGGGCACCGACAAGGGTCTCGTCGTTCCGGTGGTGCGGGATGCGGACCAGATGTCCATTGCCGAGGTCGAGAAGGAAATCGGCCGTCTCGGCAAGGCGGCGCGTGACGGCAAGCTCGGCATGGCCGACATGCAGGGCGGTACCTTCACGATCTCGAATGGCGGCGTCTACGGCTCGCTGATGTCGTCGCCGATCCTCAATGCGCCGCAGTCGGGCATTCTGGGCATGCACAAGATCCAGGAGCGCCCGATGGCGATCGGCGGACAGGTCGTGATCCGTCCGATGATGTATCTGGCGCTCTCCTACGACCACCGGATCGTCGACGGCAAGGAAGCCGTGACCTTCCTGGTGCGCGTGAAGGAAAGCCTCGAGGATCCGGAGCGTCTCGTCCTCGATCTCTGATCCGGAGCAGCGAAAGGCGGCCGGCATGCGGATGCAGGCAATCGGTGCGATCCTGGCGGCGGGCACGTTCTTCGCGAATCCCGCCGTCGCGGCCTGTCCGCAGGAGCTTGCGGTCTATGAAAGCGCCGACGGCAACACCGCGCTCGAATTCGTCGGCCGCGGCGACGCGGTGATGATGGCGCATGAGGTGCGCCTGATCTTTCGCGACGGGCCGGTGATGACCGGCTATGTCGAGGCGACGCACGGGTTGCGCCAGCCGGAGATCGTTACGCCGCACAATTGCCCCGAGGGCGACGTGACGGGCGAGGAACTCGACGCCTGTCTCCTCTACCGCAGCGTGGTCTACGGCACCGACGAGGCCGGGAAGCTCATCGAACTGCCGGTGGCGGGCGAGGACGCGGCTCACCAGATCCTTTTGCCAAACCTCACCGCCATGCTCTGGATGAACCCTGCCTTCGATGGTGAAGGCCCCATCCACAAGCCGGCGGAAATCCTCGAACTCAGCGGATGTCAGGAATGAGCGCAGATTCCAAGGTTCTGATCGTCACCGGCGGTTCGCGCGGTATCGGCGCGGCGACGGCTCTGCTGGCCGCACGACGCGGTTGGCGGGTCGCGGTCAACTATGCCCGCGACGAGGCGGCCGCCGCTTCCGTGGTATCGCAAATCGTCGCGGAGGGCGGCGAGGCTTTTGCGATCCAGGCCGATATGGTCCGCGAGGCGGATATCCTGGCCATGTTCGATGCCGTCGATACCCGTTGGGGCCGGCTCGATGGCCTTGTCAACAATGCCGGGATCGTCGATGAGTCCGCGCGGGTCGACGAGATGAGCGCCGAACGAATTTCGCGGATGTTCGCGATCAATGTCACCGGTGTTTTTCTTTGTGCGCGGGAGGCGGTAAGGCGCATGTCGACGCGACATGGCGGCGATGGCGGCGCCATCGTCAACCTGACCTCGGCGGCGGCCAGGATCGGCGCGGCCAACCAGTATGTCGATTATGCGGCGTCGAAGGGCGCGATCGACACGCTGACGATCGGCCTGGCGCGGGAGGTCGCGACCGAGGGTATTCGCGTCAACGCGGTGAGGCCCGGCATCATCGACACTGAAATCCATGCCTCGGGCGGCGAGCCGGAACGCGTGGCGCAGATGCGGGAACAGGTCCCCATGCAGCGCGGGGGAACCGCGGACGAAGTCGCGCAGGCGATCGTGTACCTCCTGTCGGAGGACGCCTCCTATTCGACGGGCGCCACGCTCGACGTGACGGGCGGGCGCTAGGGCGACCATGGCGAGCGTCGCGATCAGGATGAGCGTGGTGCGGCCGGTCGACGGCGGATATCGAGTTGCAGCACGATCTGATCGGCATTTCGACCATTTTCGGCATTGGCATATCGTTGCTGGTTGAAGGTATGATAGTCCTCGTCATATCCCTTGCATCCGTCGATGGAACGCGAAACCGCATGCCGCGCGGAGCGGCCGAACCTCAAAGCGAAACCATTCATGAAAGTCAGGAAATCTCATGAGCAGCTATGACGTCGTCGTAATCGGATCGGGACCGGGCGGGTATGTGTGCGCTGTCAAATGCGCGCAACTCGGCCTCAAGACCGCGATCGTGGAAAAACGCGAAACGCTTGGTGGCACCTGCCTGAATATCGGCTGCATTCCCTCGAAGGCGCTTCTGCAGGCGTCCGAGGCTTTTCAGGAAGCCGAGCACACGCTTCCGAAGATGGGCGTGAAGGTGAACAAGCCCAAGCTCGATCTCAAGGCGATGATGGCGCACAAGGACGCGACCGTGAAATCGAATGTCGATGGCGTCGCCTTCCTGATGAAGAAGAACAAGATCGACTGGATCACGGGAACCGGCAAAATCCTCGGTGAGGGCAAGGTCTCGGTGACCGGCGAAGACGGCAAGGAGCAGGAGATCGAGGCGAAGAACATCGTCATCGCCACCGGCTCCGACGTCGCCGGCATCCCGGGTGTTGAGGTCGAGTTCGACGAGAAAACGATCGTCTCGTCAACCGGTGCGCTGGACCTTTCCAAGGTTCCCGGTCACATGATCGTGGTCGGCGGCGGCGTCATCGGCCTGGAGCTCGGCTCGGTGTGGAAACGCCTCGGCGCGGAGGTTACGGTCATCGAGTATCTCGACAAGATCCTCGGCGGCATGGATGGCGAGGTGTCGAAGCAGTTCCAGCGGATGCTGGAGAAGCAGGGCATCAAGTTCAACCTCGGCGCGAAGGTGACCGGCGTCGAGAAATCCGGCAAGGGCGCGGATGTGACGTTCGAGCCGGTCAAGGGCGGAGACGCGGAAACCGTTTCGGCCGACATCGTGCTGGTCTCCACCGGCCGCAAACCCTTCACCGACGGTCTCGGACTGGAAAAAGCCGGCGTCGTGCTCGACGAACGCGGCCGCGTCCAGATCAATGATCACTGGCAGACTTCGGTCACCGGCATCTATGCACTCGGCGACGTGGTCGAGGGGCCGATGCTGGCGCACAAGGCCGAGGACGAGGGCATGGCCGTCGCCGAGATCATCGCCGGACAGCACGGGCACGTGAATTACGACGTCATTCCGAGCGTGGTCTATACCGAGCCGGAGGTCGCGTCCGTCGGCAAGACCGAGGAAGAACTGAAGAAAGCCGGGATCGAGTACACGTCCGGCAAATTCCCCTTCGCGGCGAACGGGCGTGCGCGGGCGATGCTGGCGACCGACGGGTTCGTCAAGATTCTCGCCGACAAGAAAACCGACCGCGTGCTCGGCGTGCACATGGTCGGCCATGGCGTGGGCGAAATGATCCACGAGGCGGCGGTGCTGATGGAGTTCGGCGGGTCGTCTGAGGATCTGGCGCGGACATGCCACGCGCATCCGACCATGTCGGAGACCGTACGGGAGGCCGCGCTGGCGACTGCCTTTGGCAAGCCGATCCACATGTGATCGCGGTTGAAATGCCGCACAAAAAAACGGGCCCTCGCGGGCCCGTTTTCGTATCGAGGCGGTTATTCCGCTGGCGGGGCCGGAACGACCTCCTCGGGAACGTCGATCGTAACGCTGACATCGTTCGAGCCTGTCAACGCGCCGGACTGGTAGAGGTAAAATCCACCCATGCCGATAACCACGAGCAGCAGGGCGGCGATGAGCCAGCCGGCGCCGCCATTCGTGTAAACGATACGAGTTTCACGGTCCTGAGTCGTCATAATCGTCTCCTTTGTGCGATTGGGATGACAACGACGACATGCGCAAACCGTTCCATCGACGCGGCTGACAAAAAAACCGGCGCCACTCGGACGCCGGTCTCAGTCGATTGGAGATCAGTCTTTTCTCAGGCCTGTTCCCAGGCGTCGAGATACTTGATGAGCCATGCGTCAACAGGCACCTTCGCCACTTCCATCTTTTCGAGTTTGGAATAGTCGACGGGCGTCTGGTTTTCTGCAACCACGTCATGCATCGGGCAGGCGATTGCGCTGCCGGATACGAAGAGCGCCGCTGCAAGGCCGAGGGCCAGTGCTTTCGGTGTCATGCGCTGCTCCTATTGCTGACCCGGACAAGTCCGGGCAGGGAAAGGCTAGCGCAGAAAGGGCAAATCGCCAAGTTTCACGCCGATCACAAGACCGGGAGCGGTTTATTCGTAGACCGGCGTGACCTTGTAGCCCGCTTTCTCGAACAGTGCCGCGAGGCCTTTGTCGCCCGGCAGGTGCAGGGCGCCGACGGCGATGAAGGCGCTTCCCTTGTCGAGCAGCGGCAGGGAGCGCTCGACCATGGTCTCGTTTCGGACATGAACCATGGTTTCTTCGAACTCGGCATAGCTGTCGGCGAGTTCGGCGTCGGTATTCATCTCGGGGCTGACAGCGCGCAGCATCGGCCAGATCGCGCCGGTATCGCCCGCGACGTAGAGTTGAATCATGGTCTCGATAATGTCGTCGATGCGGTCGCCGAGCGCGATGGTCTCGACGAGACCGGCGACATGGAATTCCATCGGCAGCGAGGCCATCGCCTCGAACTGTTCCATGATCGTTTCCAGCCCCGCGAGGTCCTTGCCCGCCTTGTCGGCGTCCTGCGCCAGTTTCAGGTCGAGAAAGGACTGGCCCGCCTTCTTGCGGTCGAGTTCGCAGGGCGGCAGAGCGATCATGCCGGTGATCAGCCAGGGCTTCATACGCTCGACAAGCGCGAGCTGGACGCCGCGCGCGGCAAGTCCCGTCTTGAGGATCTCGCGCTGTTCGTCGGTCAGATAGTCCGAGAGATCGTCGCTCCCGGTGAACATTGTAAGCTCGGGCTTGGAGAAAAGAGCAAGCTGCGCCTTGGCCGGATCGAGGATTTCCGTCGATTCGATCGCCACCGTGGCCGAGGTCTCGAAAGCCTTGCGGGCGTTCTCCGGCAGGTCGATCACCCGCTCGTCGGTCAGGTGCATGGTGCCGAAGAGCCAGGAGGGCTCGACGCCCGGCTTGTCGATGCGGAAAAGGAGCGTGTCGCCGTTGCGCGTTGCCTCCGCCTCCGCGCGCAGGCGCTTGTAGGCCTCCGGGTCGTCGTCGCGCATCGCGGCAAGGATATTCTCGCCTCGGCAGTCGTCGGCCGCTGCCGGCATTGCATGCATGGCGACAAGCAGCACGGCGAGGAAAATCAACGCGAAGAGCGCGTTGACGGCGCCGAGCGCGGCGAGAAGCGGACCGGTCATCCGGTCGAAACGGTCTGTCATGGCGTTCATACGGGCAATCTGGCAGCCAAGGGCAATGATTCCGTTAATATCGGCGTAAAATCCGTCTTTATCCGCCACGCGCGCGCGGATGCGCGTTGCGATAGACGTCGAGCAACCGGGCGGTATCGACTCCAGTGTAGACCTGTGTGGTCGAGAGGCTGGCGTGGCCCAGCAATTCCTGGATTGTCCGCAGGTCGCCGCCGCTGCCCAGCAGGTGGGTTGCGAAGGAATGGCGCAGCGCGTGCGGCGTTGCCGTCTCGGGCAGGCCGAGGGCGCCGCGAAGCGCCCGCATGTCGCGCTGAAGGACACCGGGCTGCAATGCTCCGCCGCGCGCGCCGCGAAACAGCGGCTGGTCGAGTTCGAGATCCCAGGGGCAAAGCCGGCGGTAGAGATCGACCGCATCGAAGACTACGGGCAGGAGTGGCACCATGCGGGTTTTCGAGCCTTTGCCGGTGATCGCGATCGCCTTTTCGCGCCGGTCGCGCAAGGCTTCTCCGGTTAGATCGAGCGCTTCGCCGATGCGCAGCCCGCAGCCATAGAGCAGCGTCAGGACAGCCGCGTTTCGCGCCGCGATCCAGGGCTCGGCGTGCAGCTGCTCGGATGCATCGACCGCCTTGCGCGCATCTGCGGCGGTCAGGGGCTTGGGAAGCGATTTTGGCTGTCGTGGGGCGCGCAGGCCCGTGGCCGCCGCGGCATTGGCCAGCCCTTGCCGTTCGAGATAGCGCATGAAGGAGCGAATGCCGGCGAGGCCGCGTCCCAGCGTTCGAGCGCCCGCACCGCCCGCGCGGCGCCTGGTGAGGAAGGCGCGGTAGTCGAGGGTTTTCAGTTCCGCGATATCGGCAAGGCCGGGCGGGCCGCCGAGATGGCCGGTCAGGAATTGCAGGAACTGGCGCGTGTCGCGCTCATAGGCCTCCAGCGTTTTCGACGCGAGACGGCGTTCGCCTTTCAGCTGTTCGAGCCAGGCGCGCCGCGCGGCGGCGAGATCGGGTTTCGCATTGACGAGAAGGGCGCTGTCATCGGACATGCGGACATATTGCCTTGCAATGGTTACCGGGTGATTTCCCGAATGCTTGGCGAAACCCGCAAAAGCCTGTAATCGGCGCGCACCGAAACGGAGCAAGACATGGCAAAACCCGACAATCCGGTCCTGATGGGTGTGATCGGCGCGCCGCATGGTGTGCGCGGGGAATTGCGCGTGAGACCCTATACGGGCGACCCGCTGGCGCTCGCGGATTACGGCACGCTCTACGACATGCAGGGCCGCGCCTTCGACGTGGTCGATATCCGGCCGCAAAAGACGGTCGTCGTCGTGCGTTTCGAACAGGTGCGCGACCGCAGTGCGGCGGAAGCGCTGAACGGCGTTGAACTGTTCGTGGATCGGACCCGGTTGCCGGACGAGGACCTCGAGGATGATGAATTTTTCATCGCGGACCTCGTGGGCCTGTCGGTGCTTGAAGACGGCAACAGGACGGGGGAAGTGATCGCCGTTCACAATTTCGGGGCCGGCGATCTTCTGGAGATCGCACCCGTCACGCCGGGCGGCGGTCTGGCGCGCAAGCGGACCTTCCTCATGGAATTCTCGCGCGCGACGGTGCCGGAGATCGATTTCGATGCCGGCACGCTGGTGCTGGTGCGGCCTGACGAGATAGAGGTGCGCGGCGAGGAAGGCGAGGAGGCATGAGCTTCCGTGCCACGGTTCTGACGCTCTATCCTGAAATGTTCCCGGGGACGCTCGGCCAGGCGTTGGCCGGCAAGGCGCTGGGGCGCGGCGACTGGTCGCTCGAAACCGTGCAGATCCGCGATTACGCCACCGACAAACATCGCAGTGTCGATGATACGCCGGCCGGCGGCGGTGCTGGCATGGTGATGCGCGCCGACATTGTCGCGGCGGCACTCGATGTCAATGCCGGCGATGACGATCCGCGTCCGCGGTTTCTGATGAGCCCGCGCGGCAAGCCGCTGACGCAGGCCCGTGTGCGCGATCTCGCGGCAGGTCCGGGCGCGGTGATCGTCTGCGGCCGTTTCGAAGGGGTCGATCAGCGCGTGATCGATGCACGCGATCTCGAGGAGGTTTCGGTCGGCGATTATGTCTTGTCGGGCGGCGAGGTCGCGGCGCAGGTGCTGCTCGACGCGGTCATCCGCCTCCTGCCGGGCGTCATGGGCAATGCCGCTTCCGGCGAGACCGAGAGCTTCGAGGGCAATCTGCTGGAACATCCGCATTACACGCGGCCGCCGGAATGGGAGGGGCGCGTCATTCCGGAAGTGCTGACCTCCGGCAATCACGCGAAGATCGATGCGTGGCGGCGCGAGGAAGCGGAGAAGCTGACGGCTGAAAGAAGGCCGGATCTGCTGGGCAAGTAACGCGCCGCGCGCCTCGTCACTTCGTGAAGTAATACCAGCTCAGCAACAGGCCAACCGCGATCACGAGCGCGCGGACAACCCATTGCGGCACGCGCTTGGCCATCCAGACGCCGGCGTAGCCGCCGAGCGCGCCTGCCGGGATCATGATCGCCGCCGGAAGCCAGGCGATCACGCCGCCGCCGACGAAGACGACGATCGCCACCGCCGCGATCAGCACGGCGATGAAGTTCTTCATCGCGTTGAGCCGGTGGTAGTCGCCGCCCTTCGCGATGCCGAGGACGGCCAGCGTCATGATGCCCAGGCCGGCGCCGAAGAAGCCGCCATAGATGGAGGTGACGAATTGCGCGAACAGGCCGATGGCCCCCATCGGATGGTCGGGGCTGAGCGATCTCGGCCGCAGCCATGGCCCTGCGGCGAACAGCGCGGTCGCGCCGATCAGCAGCCATGGCACGATCTGCTGGAAGGTTGGATTGGAGAGCGCGAGCAGCGTCAGCGCGCCCGCGAGGCCGCCGACCACCGAGATCGCGCCGAGCTTCAGCGCTTCGCGCAGATCCTTGCGGATCTCGGTGTAATAGGCCAGCGCAGACGTCACATAGCCCGGAAATTGCGTCACCGAAGAGGTCGCATTAGCGACGATCGGCGGTATGCCGATCAGCGTCATCGCCCCAAAGGTGAGGAAGGTGCCGCCGCCGGCGATCGCATTGACCGCGCTGGCGAGAAATCCCGCCGCAAACAGCATCAAAATACTGAACAATGTCATGGCGCTCCACCCGGTCGGGCCGAATGCCCGTCTTTGCCTAGCCGACGCCATGGCCGGCGTGCAATGGGTGTCATGTTGTCCGCCTCGCCGGTCGCCCGATTTACGGTGAAAAGGCGTGACAAATGTCCCTTTCTCCTGTATGGACGCGCGGAATTCGGGCGGATTGCCCTAACTCAACAGCAAATACGATCTCGTGAATACGCTCCGGTCTTCGGGCCAGGCATGACGGTCAACGCACTTTCTGCCCTTGTCGAGCGCTCTGGCGGTTCAAAAGAACAAGAGGAATGAAATCATGACGGACATCATCCGCCAGCTCGAGGCCGAACAGGCCCAGAAAATTCTCGACAAGCGCACCTTCCCGGATTTTTCCCCGGGTGACACGGTTCGCGTGCAGGTCCGTGTGACGGAAGGCAAGCGCACCCGTCTGCAGGCCTATGAAGGCGTCTGCATCGCCCGCAGCGGTGCCGGCTTCAACGAGAACTTCACCGTTCGCAAGATCTCCTACGGCGAAGGCGTGGAACGTGTGTTCCCGATGTTTTCGCCGATGGTCGAGGCCGTCGAAATCGTTCGCCGAGGCAAGGTGCGTCGCGCCAAGCTCTATTACATGCGCGGCCTGACCGGCAAAAAGGCCCGTATCTCCGAGAACACGAATGCCCGTTCCCGCAAGCTGAACGACGCCGAACGCCAGAAGATGCTCGACGAGAAGGCGCGCATTGAGGCCGAGAAGGTCGCCGCAGCCGAGGCGCTTGCCGCCGAGAAGGCAGCCCAGGAAGCAGCGGAAGCGGCAAAGGCAGCCGAGGCGGAAGCCGCGGCAGCCGAAGCACCGGCAGAAGACAACAACGCATAAGATATTCCCTGCTCCGGCAGGTCCTTCAAAGGCGGGCTTTGGCCCGCCTTTTTTGTTTGCGATCAAGGCCGCGTCGCGAGGGCGGCACCGGACCGCTGCTTTGTTTCAGCGGCATTCGCCCTGATCGCCATAGAGATCGTCCGGCGGCCGATATTCGACACCGATACGCCGTTCAGCGACCCGTTTCGCCGCGTCGAGACGATCATAGACGGGTGCGTGAAATTTCGTTTCGTCCTTTTATTGTCAAAATGAAAATGAACTGCAACTATCAGCTGTAACAAGAGGATAGTTGATGGACCGCACGGAGGAGCGCGCGTCCGGCGAGGCATCTCACGACGCCGACGCACAGGACGATGAAGAAAGATCCGGACGCGAGAGCGGTGCCGTGGATGGCCACCTCTCGCAACTGCATGCGTGCCTGCGCGACTATTTCGCCGTCGATGACGACGACTTTATCCGTTTCATGGAAGAAAATTCGACCTTCCTCGAACTCTATTCCGGTGACGTCCTGATCGAGCAAGGCGCCCGCGACGATGACGTGTTCTTCGTCCTTTCGGGCCGGTTGAGAGCAATCCTGATCGAGGCGGATGGCAGCCGGCGGGTTCTCGGCGATATTGGCCGGGGCGAGCCTGTCGGCGAACTCGCGATGTTCACCGACGAGGCGCGCAGTGCGGAAGTCGCGGCGATCCGCAATTCGCTCGTCGCCAGGGTTTCGCGCAAGGTGGTCGAGCAGGCGATCGGCCGCCAACCCGAACTTGCGCTGGTGATAACCCGCCACGTGATCTCGCGGTTTCGCCGCCAGCAGCAGAAGACCCGCGCGCCTGCGCCGCCGGTCATCGTCACGATCCTGCCCGTCGGCGAAAATATCGATATCCAGAGTTTCGTCCGGCGGCTGGCCGATGCGCAGAAACCATGGCGCGAGAGGATCGCCATCCTCGATTCCGATACGGTGCACGAGCGTTTCGGGCACCTGTCGCGACCCGATATCCTGCGTCCGCGCGGTGAGATCTCCACCGAGATCGGCGCCATGGAAGGCGAGCACGACGCGATCTTCCTCATCGGCGATCCGCAGGATTCCGTCTGGTCCACGACCGCGATCCACCACGCGGACGAGATCCTGCTTGTCGCCAATGCGGATGACGATCCCGCGCCCGGCCGCTTCGAAAAGCAGATGCTGGAGGGCGACCATTCGGTTCAGGGGCGCGTGGCCCTCGTCCTCTTGCATCCCGCGGGCGCGGTCGCGCCGCGCGGCACGTCGCGCTGGCTGGCAGCCCGCAAGGTCGACCGCCATTTCCACATTCGCCCGACGCTCGACCGGGACATGCGTCGGCTCGGACGCATCCTGACCGGCAATGCGATCGGGATCGTTTTCGCCGGGGGCGGCGCGCGCGGTTTCGCCCATATCGGCGTCGCATGCGCCCTGACCGAGATGGGCGTCGAGTTCGACTATGTCGGCGGTACGTCGGCGGGCGCCATCATGGGCGCGTTTCTGTCCATGGAGGTCGAGGGCGATGATTTCATCGACATGGCCCGGCGGGTGTTCGTCACCTCGCGCTTCGGCAACCTGACCGGCGACTACAGTTATGCGCCGCTTGTTTCGCTGATCAAGGGACAGCGCGCGCGCCAGATCACCGATATGCTCGTTGCCGAGCGCACCGGCGGACAGGAGCTCGATCTCGAGGATACGTGGAAGACCTTTTTCGTCGTCGCCTCGAATTTCACGAAACACCGCGAGCAGGTGTTGATGCATGGCGACTTCGCCCGCAATCTGGTGGCGAGTTTCTCGATACCGGGTCTCTTTCCGCCCGTTCTGAAAGAGGGCGAGGTATTGTTCGACGGCGGCAGCTTCAACAATTTTCCGGTCGATGTGATGCGCGGGAAGCTGGGCGCCGGCAAGATCATCGGCGTCGATCTGTTGCCCAATGTCGAGAAACGCTACAATCTGGAGGACGTGCCTTCGCCGCGCGCCATCCTGATGGATGCGCTCCTGCCGCGCAGGAAACGCCGCTATCGCCTGCCGAGCCTGCCCGACACGCTGCTGACCGCGTCCATCGTGACGGCGATGGCGCGACAGAAGGCGATGCGCGACGAGGTCGACATGCTGTTCCAGCCGAATGTGCGCGGCGTCTCGATGCTCGACTGGAAAAAATACGATCAGGTCGTCGGATCGACCTACAAGCAGGCGCTTGGGCGATTGAAAGAGATGGAGCCGTCCGAGCTCGCTGCTTTCTTGCCGCCGCCGGCCAACTGAACGCGGTTTACGCGGCGCCGGCTTGCGTCCTGCTCTCCAGTGGATAGTCTCTGCGGTTCCAGCTTAGCCACAAATGGAGCCATCCATGATTTCCCGTCGTCTTCTCCTCGGCCTTGGCGCCGTCCTCACCCTTTTGCCGGTCGCCGCATCGGCGCAGGACCTTCCCGATCTGGGCGGGCGCACCGTTGTCATTGTTACGGAGAACGCCTATCCGCCGCTGCAATTCGTCGACCCGAAGACCGGCGATGCGATCGGCTGGGAATATGACGCGGTCGCCGAAATCGCGAAGCGTCTGAATTTCACGGCCGAATACCAGAACACGTCCTGGGACGCGATGATCCAGGCGGTTTCGGACGGACAGTACGACATGGGCATGACCGGCATCACCATCACCGAGGAACGCGGTGAGAAGGTCGATTTCTCCGATCCCTATATGCGGTCCGAAATGCACATGCTGGTGCGTGCCGACGAGGAGCGTTTCACCGACGCGGCGTCGTTCAACGCGTTTGAAGACGGGCTGGTCGGCGCGCAGGCCGGCACCACGCCTTTCTATGTCGCGGTTTATGACGTGCTCGACGGCGACGAGGGCAATGCGCGCATCAAGCTGTTCGAAACCTTCGGCGCCTCGGTGCAGGCGCTACGCACCGGCGATGTCGATCTTGTCCTGACAGACGGCACAGCGGGCCAGGGCTATGTCGAATCCTCCGGTGGTGCTCTCAAGATGATCGGCGAGCCGCTCGGAACCGAGGATTTTGGCTTCATTTTCCCGAAGGGCTCCGACCTCGTCGCGCCGATCAATGCGGCGATCGCCGCACTGAAGGCGGACGGCACGTTCGATGCGCTGAACAAGAAGTGGTTCCTCGACTACAAGCTCGGCCAGTAGCCGCGCCGTGAAGTTACGGGCAGGGGCGGGGCGGCGGTAACAGCGTGGTGCGTCGCGAGAATTCCGGCGAGAAGGACTTTCCGTGGTGGCTGCTGGCGATCTGCGCCATCGGCGCGACGCTGGCATTGGTGATCGCCTCCAGCGATCTCTACGCGCAGGTCTTTTCCACCGTGGCGCGCGGCGTGCGCATTACCATTTTCGTCACGCTGGTCGGCTTCGCGCTCGCCACGCTTCTCGGTCTCGGTCTGGCGCTGATGGGCCTGTCCGGCTCGCTGATTTTGCGGCAGGTAGCGCGCTTCTATGTCGAGGTGATCCGCGGCATCCCAATTCTGGTGCTGCTGTTCTACATCGCCTTTGTCGGCGCGCCGGCCCTGGTCTGGCTGATCAATCTCGTCACCCAGCCGCTGCAGGCGGCGGGGATCATGGATCCGGTTCTGGTGCGCGATATCTCGCTTCTCTGGCGGGCGATCCTGGCGCTGATGATCGGCTATTCGGCTTTCATCGCCGAGGTGTTTCGCGCCGGCATCCTCGCCGTCGACGATGGCCAGGTCGAGGCGGCGGAAGCGCTTGGGCTCAATCGCTGGCAACGTTTCCGGCTGATCGTCTTTCCGCAGGCGATCCGCACGATCCTGCCGCCGCTTGGCAATGATTTCGTCGCCATGGTCAAGGATTCGTCGCTGGTCTCGGTGCTTGGCGTCGCCGATATCACGCAGATGGGCAAGGTCTATGCGGCGGGCTCTTTCCGGTTCTTCGAGACCTATTCCATCGTCGCCTATATCTATCTGATCCTCACCATCGGCCTGTCTCTCCTGCTGAGGCGGCTGGAAAAGCGGATGCGGCGCGCGCAGGAGCGGAACTGAGCCATGCAACGCCTCGTCGCCTCGCGTGTTATGCTTCAGCCATGCAGGAGACCCTGACCGCTCATTTCGCAACCGTGTTGCCGTTCTCCGTCATCGCGCTTCGCCTCGTGGCGGCGTTGCTGCTCGGCGCGGTGCTCGGCCTCGAGCGCGAGTGGCGGGAACGACCAGCGGGATTGCGTACGCATATCCTCGTCAGCGTCGCCTCGGCGACTTTCGCGCTGATCGCCATCGAACTCGTCAACCAGCCGGAATTCTCTTCCGACGCGCTTCGCACCGACCCGCTCCGGCTGGTCGAGGCGATCACCGGCGGCGTCGCCTTCCTGGCCGCAGGTTTCATCGTTTTCTTCAAGGGCGAGGTTCACGGCGTGACGACGGGCGCCGGCATGTGGCTGGCTGCGGCGATCGGACTCGCGGCCGGCCTTGGCCTGTTCTCCATTGCGGCGCTCGCGACTTTCCTCGGTATTCTTACGCTGACGCTGATCCGCCGCTTCGAGTTCTGGTTCGATTTGAAGGAAAAGAGTCGCCGCCGGCGGAAAGAGCACAGCGGTTCGGGGGACGGGGCTTGAGGGCGCGTCCCTTGCATCGACCGTGAGGGATCCCAGATTGCCGTCCATGACGAAACTTGGTATGAGCGCCGCCATGGAACAGCTGTTCGGACATCCGGGCTTCAAGAGCTTTACGCTGCAGGACCGCAAGCGCCTGCCGTCGCGCTTTTTCGCGCGTGTTGCGCTGACGCAGCTTTCGCGGCTCGGCTAAGCGTCCGCCGCTCCCGGCCGAGGCCGGTTTCCTTACGAATTTCATAGCCCTGAATGGAAAATACCATGACCGCACCGCGCACTCTCTACGACAAGATCTGGGACGACCACGTCGTCGATACCGACGAGAACGGCACGTCGCTTCTCTATATCGACCGTCACCTCGTCCACGAAGTCACCAGCCCGCAGGCCTTCGAGGGTCTGCGCATGGCGCATCGCCAGGTACACGCGCCGACGAAGACGCTGGCCGTCGTCGATCACAACGTGCCAACCACGCCGGACCGGGTTGAAGGCATCAAGAACGAGGAAAGCCGCATCCAGGTCGAGGCGCTGGCAAAGAACGCCGCCGATTTCGGCGTCGAATATTACTCCGAAAAGGACAAGCGCCAGGGCATCGTGCATATCGTCGGACCGGAACAGGGCTTTACCCTGCCGGGCATGACGATCGTCTGCGGCGACAGCCACACCTCGACGCATGGCGCTTTCGGCGCGCTGGCGCATGGCATCGGCACGTCGGAAGTGGAGCATGTGCTCGCCACCCAGACGCTGATCCAGAAGAAGGCGAAGAACATGCTGGTCCAGGTGGACGGCGAGATTCCCGAAGGTGTCACGGCCAAGGACATCATCCTCGCCATCATCGGCGAGATCGGCACGGCCGGGGGCACCGGGCATGTCATCGAATTCGCCGGTGAAGCCATCCGCGCCCTGTCGATGGAAGGCCGCATGACGGTCTGCAACATGACCATCGAGGGCGGTGCGCGCGCCGGGTTGATCGCGCCCGACGAAAAGACATTCGCCTATATCAAGGACAAGCCGCGCGCGCCGAAGGGCGAAGCCTGGGACATGGCGCTCGAATACTGGAAGTCACTGAACACCGACGAGGGCGCGCATTTCGACAAGGTGGTCAAGCTCGACGCGGCCGATCTGCCGCCGATCGTTTCCTGGGGGTCCTCGCCGGAGGACGTCGTGTCCATCGAGGGCGCGGTGCCGAACCCCGACGATATCGAGGATGCCAACAAGCGCGCCTCCAAGAAGCGCGCGCTCGAATATATGGGTCTCGTGCCGGGCACGAAGATGACCGACATTTCCATCGACCGCGTCTTCATCGGTTCTTGCACAAACGGCCGCATCGAGGATCTGCGCGAAGTGGCGAAGGTTGTCGAGGGCAAGACGGTCGCCTCCACGGTCAACGCGATGATCGTGCCGGGCTCCGGCCTGGTGAAGGAACAGGCGGAAGCCGAGGGTCTCGACAAGATCTTCCTTGCCGCCGGTTTCGAGTGGCGCGAGCCGGGCTGTTCCATGTGCCTCGCAATGAATGACGACCGATTGGCACCGGGCGAGCGCTGCGCCTCGACCTCGAACCGCAATTTCGAGGGCCGCCAAGGCTTCAAGGGCCGCACCCATCTCGTCTCGCCGGCCATGGCGGCGGCGGCGGCGATCGCCGGACATTTCGTCGACGTGCGCACGCTCTGACCGAGGGAAATTCGGGTTTTAAACGGCGCCTGCGGGCGCCGTTTTCTTTTCAGCCCTGCGTATCGCCAGCGCGATAACGCAGCCCGTCCACCAGCAGGGCGACCATGCGCCTCGCGTCATCGCCTCCCGCGCTGGCCAGCCGCGAGACGGCGTGCAGCAATTCGATCGCGTCCATGCCGGGGCGGATTTCGCCGGGCTTTTCCGCCGCCTGCAACAGATTTTCCAGCGCAGGCCGGAGCCGTTGGTCGAAATAGGCCGGTAGCGGTTCGTAGGCCGGGTCGCCGGAATGCAGCGCCGCCGACAGGCCGCGCTTGGCCGAAACGAAGTCCACGAAACGCTGCATCCAGCGCGACAGCGCCTCGCCGGGCGGATATTGCGCCGCCAGCACTGGCGCGTCGTCCGCGCAAGCGTCGATCTCGCGCCTGAACACCGCCACGATCAGGTCCGAGCGCTGCGGGAAATGGCGGTAGAGCGTGCCGACACCGACGCCGGCCTTGCCGGCGATTTCACGCACCGGCGCATCCACGCCCGACGTCGCGAACACCTCCATCGCCGCCTTCAATAGGCCGTCGAGATTTCGCCGCGCATCGGCGCGAACGCGCCGCTCCAGCGCTTCGTTCTGTCTGTTTTCGCCTTCGCTCACGGCATGCCTCTTAAAAGCGGAACATGATTCCACTTGATAAACGGAACATTGTTCCGTATATGGTGCGGAACATGGTTCCGTTTCTGCCAGATAACACGGCCCGGCGGCCATGGCCACACCGAACGAACCGCGAAGGAAATCGTCATGAACGAGCTCATCGACAAGGCCGCGAACATCCCGGTCGCGGACGCCGTCCCTGTTGTCTCCATCGCGCCCGTCACGCTGGCCGCGCCCGGCCGCGGGATCGACCTGGAACTGCGGGTGTCCGCGCCGGTGACCGGAGACCGATTGCCGGTCATTGTCCTGTCGCACGGCCACGGCCCGTCGCTCTATATCCCGTCGCTGGACGGATATGGGCCGGTCGCCCAATACTGGGCGGCGCGCGGTTTCGTCGTGATCCAGCCGACCCACCTGAATGCCAAAATCTATGCGCTTGGCGCCGATGCGCCGGGCGCGCCGTTGTTCTGGCGCTCTCGTGTCGAGGATATGTCGCTGATTGTGGACCGCCTCGACGAGATCGAGGCGCAGGTCCCGGCGGTCGCCGGTCGGGTCGACCATGAGCGCATTGCCGCCGTCGGGCATTCCATGGGCGGTCAGACCGTCGGCATGATCCTCGGTGCCGGGCTGATCGATGTCGAGAATGGCGGCCCGGCCGTCGTTATGCGCGACGACCGTTACAAGGCCGGGGTGCTTCTGGCCGCACCCGGGAATGGCGGCGACAGCCTCAGCGACTTCGCGCGCGAGAACTATCATGTCCTCAATCCGGACTTCTCCACCATGACGACGCCGACGCTCGTGGTCGCCGGCGACGCCGACGACAATCCGCACCTGACGACCCGCGGCGCCGAATGGCATCTCGACCCCTTCACATACGGCCCCGGCGCGAAGGATCTTCTCAGCCTTGCCGGCGGCAAGCACGGGCTCGGCGGCGTCGCAGGCCATGACGCCAGGGAGACCGACGACGAGGATCCCGACCGGCTGGAGCTGACCCGCCGCATGGTCTGGGCCTGGCTGCGTAGCGCGCTTTATCCCGAGGACACGGCGTGGCCGGAAGTCTGCAGGGCACTCGCCGACAAGGCGGGATCGCTTGGCCGGACCGACCGCAAATAGCAAAACGGCGCCTGCGGGCGCCGTATTCAATTCGAACGCCGCGCAGCCCACGATTAACGGGATGGCAAGCGGGGCCTGCTAGTCATTTTGCCCGACACGATGGCCGCCGCGTGCAGCCAACCGGATAGACGGATGTTCGAGCAGTCTTACTTTCAGCTCCTGACACCTTTGATCTCGCTCACCTTTTCGGGCGGGTTTCTCCTGCTGTGGCGAACTGCGCGCGATATCAGTTCGTTGCGCTTCTTCGCGGTTTCCTATTTCGCCGCTTCCTGCGCGATGATCGTGGATTTTCTGCAGTCCGCGTTTTATCCGGGTGTCGCCTCTGCGGTTCTCAGCACGCTATACCTTGCGACAACCGTCTTCTTCTGCGCGGGCCTCCATGCGCGTTACCGGAACCGGGTACCGTGGAAAACACTGACGATATCCGCAGCGGCAGTGATGGTTTGTTATGCGGCGCTGCGATACGGCCTCTCCAATGTCGTCCCCAGCGCATGGGCCATCAATACCGGCCTCGCCTTGATCTATCTCCACGCGATCCATGCACTGCGCCACGAGATGCGGGATGGGATCCACCGAATCCTGCAAACGGTGATCGTGGCCAGCGTCGTTTTGCTTCTTCTTCGCACGGGTGTGATCTTCTGGTTCGTCGGCGCGACAATGGCGGATACCGATTATGCGGGGTCTCTGGCGTCGGTGACGCTGCAGATGCTGCTCGCCGTCGTCTCACTGGCCGTCGCCGGCGCTTTGTTCACAATGTACGGCACCGAAATTCTGCGGAGGCTGACCGAAAGCAGCGAAACCGATCCGCTGACCGGCACGCTCAACCGGCGGGGTTTCGAGGCGCGCATCGATTCATTTGTCCGCGACGGACAGGCGGGCGGTTCTTCCCGGGCTGTCGTCATGGCTGATATCGACTGGTTCAAGGCCGTCAACGACCGCTATGGTCACGAGGCTGGCGATCTGGTCATCAGCGCGTTTGCGCGTCTCCTGTGCGATGCCGCGCGCGAAGGCGATTTCGTCGTCCGCTGGGGCGGCGAGGAGTTTCTGGTTATCCTTTCCCATGCCGACGCCGCGGCGGCGCGGCTATTCGCCGAGGGCGTGCGGACCCGATGGGAAGCGTTCGCGCATGACTGTCTCGGCGGCCGTACGGTCACGGCGAGTTTCGGTGTGGCCGCCTGCGAGAACAACCGCGATGTCCGGGTCATCGGGCGCCGTGCGGACGTGGCGCTTTACCGCGCCAAGCGCGAGGGCCGAAACCGCGTCTGTGTCGACGGCCTGGACCCGGCAGGACAGGCATCCGCCGTCGCCTGACCGCAGGTCACCTGCCATCATCCCAGAACGACGTGGTTGAGGACGTAAATCCAGAACGTCACGGTGATCACGGAGAGCGTCGTCGCCAGCAGGAAGGCGGAGGCGGCGAGGTTGACCGCGCGGTCGTACATCACCGCGAAGAGGTAGATGTTCAGGCCGGGCGGCATTGCGGCGACCGTCACGGCGGCGCGCACGGTGTCTGGCGGGAGGTCGAAGACAAAGTGCGACAGCACGAATGCGATCGCCGGATGCAAGAGGAGCGATAGCGCGGCGACCATGCCGGCTTCAGGCAGGTTCGCCTTCATCTGGTAGCGCGTCATCGCCGTGCCGACCCCGACAAGGGCGACGGGAATGGCAGCCACCGCCATCATGTCCACGGCCGCCATGACCGGGGCCGGAACCCAGTGTCCGGTCACGTTGACAATGATACCCAGCAGGATCCCGATCATGAGCGGATTGGCGATGATGGAGCGTCCAGCGACAGAGAAGGTCTCGACCAGCGTTCGCCCGTTGCGGCGCATCAGTTCCATCGTCACCATGCCGACGGCGTAGATCGATGGCGCATGCAGGGCGACTATGCCCAAGGCGGCCGTCAGGGACGCTTGGCCATGCGAGCGCTCGACGATAGCGATGCCGAGCAGGACGGAGTTGGAGAAAGTGGCGGCAAAGCCGACGGCGACGGCCTCGCCAGGGCGGCGATTGAAGAATTTGCGCGCCAGGATGATGCCGAGCGTGAAACAGGTAAACGCGCCGGCATAATAGCTGATCAGCAGAGGCGGCGAGAAGGCGGCGGCAAGGTCAAGCCGTTCGAGCGCGCGGAAGAGAAGCACGGGAACGGCAAGTTTTACGGCGAAGGCGTTCAGCGATTCGGCAATGCCGCCCGGCAGATACCCCGTTCTGACCGAAATCCACCCAAAGGCAATGAGGAGGAAAACCGGCGCGACGGTGGCGAGAATGGTGAGCATGATACCGCTTTAGAGCGGAACCGGGCGAATCGGAAGTGGCTTGGTGCCATGCGGGCAGGCTGCGGGGCGCTTTGGTCGCAGCCCCTTATTAACTCCCTATCAAATTTGACGGCATAGGCTGTCCGCGCCCGGGCTGCGCCGCCCGTGGCGTAGTGAGGTCAGGGGTCGTGCAGGAACAGTCCTACTTTCAGTTGATCAGCCCGATGATCTTCCTGGTGTTTTCCTGCGGGTTCGCCGTTTTGTGGCATTTTGCGCGCGAGGTCCGCGCATTGAAGGTCTTCGCCTTTTCCTACCTCCTCGGGGCTATCGGCTTGCTGGGCGATTTCATACGGCCGCTGCTGTCGCCGGACGTTGCGATATTTGTCATCAACCCGGTCTATGCGGCCACAGCCGCGACCTTCAGCGCGGCCATGTTCGTCTTTTATCGCGGACGCGTACCCGTGCGTGCGCTGGTCGGCGTTTCCGTCTGCATGCTCGCCCTTCTGACCTGGTTCCGGTTCGGCCATGACATGATCGCGGCGCGAACATTGCTGATGAACGCCGGCGGGTTCGTGCTGTTCGCCTATCCCGCCATCGCCTTGAGGCGGGAGATGCGCCGAAAGGTCGACCGCGTCCTGCAGGCCCTGGTGTTTTTGAACGGTCTTCAGTTGCTGGTGCGCACGCTTGTTGTGATCTGGTTCGAGGGCGGAACGCTCACTCAGGCCAATTATCCGCAGTCGGCGGCCGCGCTGACATTTCAGCTCTCGGTCTCCTTCGCGGCGCTGGCAATTGCCGTGAACCTGTTCGTCATGTTCGGAATGGAAATCGTCGCCGGGCTGACCGAAACCAGCGAGACAGATCCGATGACGGGGGTCCTGAACAGGCGCGGGCTGGAGTCGCGCGTCACCGGCTTCGCCGCCGGTCAGGACCGCATGGTGATCATGGCCGATATCGATCGCTTCAAATCGATCAACGACCGTTACGGACACGAGGCTGGCGACAGGGTGATAACGAATTTCGCCCGGATTCTCGATTGTTCCGCCCGCGAGGACGATCTCGTCGTGCGCTGGGGCGGAGAGGAGTTCATGGTCGTGTTCGCGGCAGCGGACCCCGCTCTGGCCCGTCTTTATGCCGAATCCGCCCGGTGCGCGCTTGAGGCGCTGAATCAGGATTGTGTCGACGGCGCGACCGTGACGGCGAGTTTCGGTATCGCCTGCTGGCCTGCCGGCGCGCCGTTCCCGGAAGCCGTCCATATGGCCGACAAGGCCCTCTACCGGGCCAAGCGGAACGGGCGCAACCGAGTGACCGTCCATGAACAGAACACGCGAATTATGAAGGGCAAGATCGCCGCCGCATAACGGCTTGCCCGTCACAAATGCCGGGACTATGACGGCGACATGACGCTTTCCCGTTCCTTCCTTCCTCTCATCCTTCCGATTGTCCTAGCCGGATGTCAGTCCATCGGTTTCGACGGATTTCCGTCCTCGCAAGGCGGCGATGCACGCTATCGCTGTTCGGACAACGTGACGCTGACCCTCGAGCGCGCCGGCGCGACCGTGACGGCTTCTGACAGCCGCGGCTATTCGGCTACCATGCCGGCGAGCCCGGCGGGCCAGAAAGTCCGCTACGCGGAAGGTATCCATGCGCTGATCCTGGAAGGGCGCAGCGCGACCTGGTTCGTTTCCGGCCAAAAGCCTATGGTATGCACCCGGTGATGGCTTTTCGCGTTACGAAACAGCGCCTTGAATGCAGCCCTCGGAGACCTTTCCGCCCGCGCTCCAAATCCAATCGATTGAAATGCGGCGATGCTGTTGCAATGCAGCACAATCCCACTAAGGGATGAAACCTATGATGCCGCGTTCCTTTGACGCGGCGCGATTGCCGCCCTATTAACGGGTGCACTCCAACGTGCACCGGCCCGAGTCACATATGAGGAGCAGCCAGTCGTGAGCGCTTCCAGTCCTGCCAAGAGCGAGCGTCCGCTTTCGCCGCATCTTCAAATCTACAAGCCGATTCCGACAATGATGATGTCGATCGCCCATCGCATCACCGGCATGGCGCTCTATGTCGGCACCATCCTTGTCGCGTGGTGGCTGATCGCCGCGGCGTCGGGTCCCGATTATTTCGCGCTCGTCAACGGTTTCTTCGGCTCGTGGCTCGGCGTGCTGATCCTGTTCGGCTACACATGGGCGCTGATACACCACATGCTGGGCGGGCTGCGCCACTTCGCTTGGGATCTCGGATACCTGTTCGGGAAAAGCACCTCGACGAAGCTTGCCTATGCGACGATCACCGCATCCGTGGCGCTGACCTTCGTCATCTGGATCATCGCCGCGATCGCGGGCTGAGGGGAGAAACGCCATGTCCATCCTGACACCCTACAAGCGTGCCGCCGGTCTCGGTTCGGCAAAGGACGGCACCAGCCATTTTTGGCGCCAGCGCGTTACCGCGGTCGCCAATGTGCCGCTGATGATCGCCTTCGTGTGGATCGTCGCATCCTGCGTCGGCGGATCCTACGAGGAGGTCCGCGCGACGCTCGGTCACCCGCTCGTCGCGGTCATCCTGCTGCTCGTCGTCGTCAGCGGCCTCTACCATGCCAAGCTCGGCATGCAGGTCGTCATCGAGGATTACGTGCACGGCGAAGGCGCGAAATTCGCGGCACTTCTCCTCAATGTCTTCTTCACTTTCGCGATCGGCGCACTCTGCGTCTTCGCCATCCTGAAACTGGGTTTCGCGGGCTGATTGCCCCGGCGAACCCGGATAGCGGCTCCAGGGAACGATACGGATGAATACTGACGCTTCCAAGAACGGCTCGGCCTATCGCACCGAAGACCACAAATTCGATGTGGTCGTGGTCGGCGCGGGTGGCGCGGGTCTGCGCGCCACGCTCGGCATGGCCGAACAGGGGCTTAGAACGGCCTGCATCACCAAGGTGTTTCCCACGCGTTCTCACACGGTTGCGGCGCAGGGCGGCATCGCCGCCTCGCTGACAAACATGACGCCGGACTGCTGGCAGTGGCACATGTACGACACCGTCAAGGGCTCCGACTGGCTCGGCGACGTCGACGCCATGCAGTATCTCGCCATGGAAGCGCCGAAGGCGGTCTACGAGCTTGAACATTACGGCGTGCCGTTCAGCCGCACCGAGGACGGCAAGATCTATCAGCGCCCGTTTGGCGGCCACATGCAGAATTACGGCGACGGCCCGCCCGTGCAGCGCACCTGCGCCGCCGCGGACCGGACCGGTCACGCCATCCTGCACACGCTCTACGGCCAGTCGGTCAAGAACAAGGCGCAGTTCTTCGTCGAGTATTTCGCGCTCGATCTGATCATGTCCGACGACGGTGTCTGCACCGGCGTCGTTGCCTGGAACCTCGATGACGGCACCATCCACCGCTTCTCCGCCAAGATGGTCGTGCTTGCGACCGGCGGCTATGGGCGCGCCTATTTCTCGGCGACCTCCGCGCATACCTGCACGGGCGACGGCAACGGCATGATCGCACGGGCGGGCCTGCCGCTGCAGGACATGGAGTTCGTGCAGTTCCACCCGACCGGCATCTACGGCGCCGGCTGCCTGATTACCGAGGGCGCGCGCGGCGAGGGCGGCTATCTCGTCAATTCCGAGGGCGAGCGCTTCATGGAGCGCTATGCCCCGTCGGCCAAGGATCTCGCATCCCGCGACGTCGTCTCGCGCTGCATGACGATGGAAATCCGCGAAGGCCGTGGCGTTGGCAAGGACAAGGACCACATCTTCCTGCATCTCGACCACCTCGATCCCGCCGTGCTGCATGAGCGCTTGCCGGGCATTTCGGAATCCGCCAAGATTTTCGCCGGCGTCGACGTGACCAAGGAGCCGATCCCGGTTTTGCCGACCGTCCACTACAATATGGGCGGCATCCCGACGAATTTCTGGGGTGAGGTGCTCAATCCGGCCAATGGCGGTCCGGACGCGGTCGCGCCGGGCCTGATGGCCGTCGGCGAGGCGGGCTGCGCGTCGGTTCATGGCGCCAACCGGCTTGGCTCGAACTCGCTGATCGACCTCGTCGTCTTCGGCCGCGCCGCGGCGATCCGCGCCGGCGAGGTGATCGACCGCGAGGCGTCGATCCCCGAGGTCAACGAGGCGGCCTGCGACAAGATCATGGCCCGCTTCGACAAGCTGCGCCATGCCGACGGCGGCACGCCGACGGCCGTGCTGCGCGAGAAGATGCAGCGCGCCATGCAGGAGGACGCCGCCGTCTTCCGCACGCAGGAATCGCTCGAAACCGGGTGCAAGCGCATCTCGGAAATCTGGGGCGAACTCTCCGATCTCAAGGTCACCGACCGCTCGATGATCTGGAACTCCGACCTCGTCGAGACGCTGGAGCTGGAGAACCTGATGGCCTGCGCCATCACCACCGTTTACGGCGCCGAGGCCCGCAAGGAGAGCCGCGGCAGCCACGCCCGCGAGGACTACGCGGAAGGCAAGTTCGCCGGGCGTGACGACGAAAACTGGCGCAAGCACACGCTGGCTTGGGTCAACGAAGCCGGCAAAGTCACGCTCGACTATCGTCCCGTTCATACGGAGCTGCTCGCAGACGGCATCGACCCGAAGAAGATCGAACCGAAGGCGCGGGTGTACTGACGATGGCACTCGCGGCGGCCGGATATTCTGGAAAGCCCCTGCCGGACAAGCTCGGCATGAAGGACGGCCATGCCGCGCTGTTCGTCGAGCTGCCGGGCGAGGTTGCCGAACTGGCCGGGGCGCGCGAATTCGCCTCTGTCGAAAAGATCGGCTGGGACGCGCTTCCGGGCGAAGGACACTACGATTTCGTGCATGCCTTTACGGTCGAGAAGTCCGATCTGGCAGAAAACGCCGAGACCTTGCGCGACCGCATCATGCCGGATGGCATGGTGTGGGTTTCCTGGCCGAAGAAGGCCTCGAAGGTCGCGACCGATATTACAGAGGATGGCGTGCGCGATGCGCTGCTGCCGTCCGGCCTTGTCGACGTCAAGGTTTGCGCCGTTTCCGATGTCTGGAGCGGTCTGAAGCTGGTCGTCCGCAAGGAATTGAGAACGCACTGATGCGGAGCCGATAGAAATGGTTGAACTCGCACTCCCCAAGAACTCCAAGATCACGCAGGGCAAGACCTGGCCGAAGCCGGAAGGCGCGACCAATCTGCGGGAATACAAGATCTATCGCTGGAGCCCGGATGACGGGAAGAACCCGTCCATCGACACCTATTATGTCGACATGGACGATTGCGGCCCGATGGTTCTCGACGGTCTCCTCTACATCAAGAACAAGATCGACCCGACGCTGACGCTGCGCCGTTCCTGCCGCGAGGGCATTTGCGGTTCCTGCGCGATGAATATCGACGGCACCAACACGCTGGCCTGCACCAAGGGCGTCGAGGAAGTCGACGGCGTCGTGAAGGTCTATCCGCTGCCGCACATGCCGGTGGTCAAGGATCTCGTGCCCGACCTGACGAATTTCTACGCCCAGCACGCTTCCATCGAGCCCTGGCTCGAAACGAAGACGCCGGCGCCGGAAAAGGAATGGCGCCAGTCCCACGAGGACCGCGCTAAGCTCGACGGCCTCTATGAGTGCATTCTTTGCGCCTGCTGCTCGACATCCTGCCCGTCCTATTGGTGGAACGGCGACCGTTATCTCGGCCCGGCCGCGCTGCTGCAGGCCTATCGCTGGCTGATCGACAGCCGGGACGAGGCAACCGGCGAGCGGCTCGACAATCTGGAAGATCCGTTCCGGCTCTATCGCTGCCACACTATCATGAACTGCACCCAGGCCTGCCCCAAGGGTCTGAACCCGGCGAAAGCCATCGCGGAAATCAAGAAGATGATGGTCGAGCGACGGGTGTAGGGCGAGGCGATCGGGCTTTGAATATTGTGCTTTGCCTGCCTGGGAATAACGGCGTGAATCGCCTAGCCGCAGAGTGCATAAATCGGCTAATCATCATTGGATGAGCCAGGAACCTCTTCCCCATTTGAATCCCGTCGAAGCGCGCGTCCTTGGCTGTTTGATCGAAAAGCAGCGGCTGACGCCTGATGTCTATCCGCTGACCTTCAATGCCTTGCAGGCGGCGGCCAACCAGAAATCGTCGCGCGAGCCGGTCATGGCGCTCGAGCCTGCCGACATCCAGCGGGCGCTTCAGTCGCTTGAACAGCAAAAGCTTGTCCGGCGGGCCTCCGGTTCGCGCACGGAACGGTTCGAGCAGGCGGCGAGCGCCGTGTTCGTTCTGACGATTCCGCAATCGGTGCTGCTGGCGCTGTTGCTGCTGCGCGGGCCGCAGACGGTCAACGAACTGCTGACCCGCAGCGAACGCATGACGGGTTTTGGTTCCGCCGATGGTGTCCGGGAGGAGCTGGACATGCTCATCGGCCGCCGTCCGGCGTTGGTGAAGGAGATCGGCCGTGCGCCCGGTCAGCGGGAGATCCGCTTCGCGCATCTTCTGTCCGGCGACGTCGACATTGCCGATATCTCGCCTGCGAGTCCTGCGCGGGAAGCGGCGCCGTCCCGGATGACGGAACTGGAGCAACGCGTGCAGACCCTCGAAGAGGAAGTCGCCGCACTGAAAGCGCGCCTCGATGCTGCCGGCGCGTGAGCCGGCCTGTGTGATCCCGGCCGGTTCTACCGGCAGCCTTCGAGCCAGACATCGCCGTTGTCGAGCGGCGCGCATTCGCCTTTCGTCAGGCGTGCGATCCGTGCCGTCCTTTCCACCAATTCGGCGTCCGTGCCCTGCAAGTCGTATTTTCCCGGCGCGATCATCACGGCAACGAGCTTGAGAAATTCCGTGCGGCCGATCTCGGCCGGCGGCGCGCCGAAAATCGTCTGCGATGCGTCGAAAAACCCGGTCATCCAGCCATCCGGTCCGCGGCCCATCTCCAGCGTATCGAGCCAGAGCGCCATGATTTCGCCCTTCGAAAGCCGCGCCTCGAGGCCGAGTGCGTAGCCGGTCTGGCGGATTTTGCCGATGCCGGGACGGAAATTCTCAAACGCGAGCCGCTTGGCAAGCGACTGTGTAACGGTGGTGACCCCGGCGCCGGGCGTGCTCATGTCGATGCCGCCATGGTCGCGGAAGGCCGGGTCCTGCACCTTGAGAAGATCGTCGAGCCGGCCCTCGCCCAGATCGTTGCCGCCGCGCCCGTCGGCGATCAGCGCGTCGGCGCGTACGCGCAACTGGTCGGCGTCGGCCAGCGCGTCGAGATAGCCCTTGCCGCCATAGGCAAGCCCGGCGACGACGATTGCCAGCACCACGACAGCGACGATTTTGACGAGACGTTTCATCTGCGGACCTTTTCCATTTTTTCGATGATCGAGGGCAATTCTCTCCGGAGGGGGTTTCGGCACTCAACCGGGCGGAAATGCGGCGAGCGATCTCCCCGGTTTTTACGCGAGCACGGAAACGGATTTTGCGCGACGGCGATTTCGTGATGTGACGATTTTATCGTGACGGGTTTTCCCGCCGAGCCATTTTGCGGCTCGGCGCGTTTTCTCGCGCTGACCAATCGAACGATTCTTCGACCGCTCTTTTTTCATCGCGGCGCCCGAAATTTTTCGACACCGGGTTTTCGCGGCCGCGGCCGCGGCCGTTTTCCCCCGCTTTTCGATTCGAGAGGGCTGCCTCTCGCAACGCGGTGGTTGCAGATCGCTTCTCGCACCGCTTATGAGAATGAAGCCTATCGTCTCGTATGGCCAAGATGATTCGATAGGTTCTCATATAACGGTAAGCGAAAACCCATATGAAACAGTGGCTTGAGGGTCACCCGAAGGCGAAGCTGATGGCGCGAAAGCGCGCCGCGATTCTTGACGCTGCGCATCGGCAATTCATGGCGCATGGCTTCGACGGGACCACGATGGAGGCCGTCGCGGCGGATGCAAAAGTGTCGATCATGACGCTCTATCGTCACGCCGACGACAAGGACGATTTGTTCCGCGCGGTCGTTGTGCAGGCCTGCGATCGAGCCGTCGAGGCGGGGTGGATCGACCCGGGCGCCGGGTTGACGCAGCCGCTCGGCGAGGCGCTGCAGGCCCGCGCCATGCGGTTCCAGGCGCTGCTGGGCGACAGGGAGACTGTCGCTCTTCTTCGCGCCGTCACAGTCGAGGCGGACCGCTTTCCCGATCTCGCGGACAGGACATGGCACGCCCTGATCGGCACGCATCGCGATGCGGTGGCCGCCTTCCTCGCATTTCGGGAGGAGACGCGGAGCCTTGGCGCGGAGAAGCGAAGCCGCCTCGCCACCGCCTTCCTCGACCGGCTCGTCGGATCCGACATGCTCGTTTCCCTGCTGGGCGGTCATGCGGCGCCGTCCGGGTTGCAGGAAGCGCGCGCCCGCGCCGCTGCTGCTGACATCCTCGCCGCCGTCCCGCCCTACGCGCCTGGCCGTCGACTGGTCTGAGGATTTCAGAATTGGTCGATGCGCCGGCTGACCGGCTTTGGCACTACTCTGGAGTCGCCGCTCCCGAACAGCTCTGGCTAGCGACAGGGGACGAGGATGGTGCGACTCATCTCCTTGACCCGCATCAACTCGTCATCGCCTTTTCCGCGATAGGACGTCCGGAAAAATGAAAGGAATGGCATATGGCCGAGACAGACTGGGTTGCATTCACCGATCAGACCAACCAGCGCATGGCGGAACTGCGCAAGGCGATGCCGGAGCCCGCGAAGGGCTTCAGCGCTCTGGCGCAGGCGGCGATCAAGCCGGGCGCACTCGATTCGAAAACCAAGGAGCTCATCGCGCTCGCCATCGGCATCACGGCGCGTTGCGACGGCTGTCTCGCGTTCCACGCCAAGGCCGCGAAAAAACACGGCGCGTCCCGCGAAGAGGTGATCGAGACGATCGCCGTGGCGCTCTATATGGGCGGTGGCCCGTCGATGATTTATGGCGCCGAGGCGTTGTCCGCCTTCGACGCCATGGGTGAGTAACGCTCAGACCAGCTTCGCGTCCAGCGTGATGGTGATCGCCGCCAGCGCACCGGAAACGGGGCAGCCTTCCTTGGCCTTGGTCGCAAGTTCCTGGAAGGTCTCGTCCTCTATCCCCGGGACGGAGGCTTCGAGCACCAGCGCGCTGCCCTTGATACCCTCGCCGGGCACCACTTCCACGGTTGCCTTCGCCTCGAGCTTGTCTGCCGGCGTACCGTTTTCCGCAAGGAAATGCGAAAGCTGCATGGCGAAGCAGCCGGCATGTGCCGCGGCGATCAGTTCTTCCGGATTGGTGCCGGCTGTGCCGTCCTCGTCCTCGAAACGGGTGCGGAAGTCGTAGCGCTTGTCGTTGAGCGCGCCGCTCTGCGTCGTCAGGCGACCTTTGCCCTCCTGAAGATTGCCTTCCCAGACGGCTGAAGCATGGCGTTTCATGTTGGTCTCCTTTTGTGAATTCGGGAGTCTAACTGCTGTACCCGGCCTTCGGTTCAAGTCGCGATCAAAAATATTGCTCACGCAAGCGTGTTCAAATCTGATTGGGCGCGGGGTCGGCATTGTGAAATGGGTGTTCCATGTGAGGATGCAGGAACACGAACGGAGGACATCCGATGACCTTGCTCAAAAAGACGATTGCTGCGCTGTCGCTGGCTGCAACGGCCCTGACCGCCATGCCTGCTTCCGCCGAAACCAAATCCCTGGTTGTCGCCGGAGGCTGCTTCTGGTGCGTTGAAAGCGATTTCGATCACATGGAGGGTGTCGTCGCGACGACGTCGGGCTATGCGGGCGGCGAGATGGACAATCCGACCTACCGCGATCACGGCAAACATCGCGAGGTCGTCAAGGTCGATTACGACGACACCAGAACGGATTATCGCACGCTGGTGACGAATTTCCTTCGCACCATCGACCCGACCGATGCCGGCGGGCAGTTCTGCGACCGCGGCCACAGCTACACGACCGCGATCCATGCGGGCACCAGCGAGGAGGCGGAAGCGGCCCGCGAAGCGATCGCCGACGCGCAGGAGACGCTTGGGAAGCCGGTCGTGACGCCGGTCGAGGGGCCAGCGACCTTCTGGAAGGCCGAGGATTACCATCAGGACTATTATCTCAGCCAGGAGAGGGTGCTGAGCCGATTCGGAATCGTCACCCGCGCCAAGGCCTACAAGGGTTACCGCAAGGGATGTGGCCGTGATGCGCGAGTGAGAGAGCTGTGGGGCGCGCAGGCCTTTCGCGGGGTCGAAAAAGTCGGCAGCTGACGTTACCGTCGTTAACGCACTATTATTTCTTTGAAATTCACGCTGTGGCATAATATGTCGCAGCGTGACGCTTCACTGTATTGGCGGATGTGTCATACTATCGATATACAAATCGGTGAGAGGACGGCGACGACGCCCACCGGACACATGGCCATGGAATTCCAGAGCGCATCTTCGACTTTCTCCGACATCGTGACGGGTCGGGCGGATTCCCGCGCGCTGAAAGACCGCCACGTCGTCGATCAGCTGATCGAGGAGCGTGGCCAGACGCTAATCAAGCATCCGATGTGGCCGCTGATCCGGCCGGCGCTCTACAAGGTCCTCTATTACGATCAGGCCGTTCGCATGGCCGACGAGGTTGCGGAGCTCAGCGGCATCGAGTGTTTCGAATATGTCAGCCGAATGCTGGAGCTCGATGTCACCGTCGAGGGCAAGGAAAACCTTCCCTCCGAAGGCGCGTTCATCCTTGTCTCGAACCATCCGACAGGCATTGCCGACGGCGTCGCCGTTTACGACATGATCAAGGACACGCGTCCCGATCTCGTCTTCTTCGCCAATCGCGACGCGATCCGGGTCAACCAGCGTCTGTCGGAAATCATCATCCCGGTCGAATGGCGGACCACCGAGAAATCGCATGCGAAAAGCCGCGAGACGCTCGTGCGCACCAGCCGGGCCTTCTCGGACGGCCGGGCGATCATCCTGTTTCCCTCGGGCCGCATCGCCTATTGGGCGAAGGGCGGGCTGCATGAGCGCCCGTGGCAGGCGACCGGCGTGCACATGGCCAAGCGCTACAATGTGCCGGTGATCCCGATGCATATGAGTTCGCGCAATTCGAAGCTCTTCTACCTGCTGTCGCATCGCACGCCCGAATTGCGGGACATGACGGTGTTCCACGAGCTGCTCAACAAGAAGGGCCAGAACTTCCGCATGACGATCGGCAAGCCGATCGAACCCGACATGCTGGAAGGCGACGTTCAGGACCTGACCGTTCGCATGCAAAACCATTGCGAGTTCGTTCTGCGCGACGACGCCGACGCGGAATTCGCCGGCTGATACCGTCCGTCTCGGCGGGCGCTTCCATCATTTCAGACCGATAGCCGCCGGGTCCGCATGTGCGCTCGCGCACAGACCCGTTCCCGTTTTCCACGCAAGGCTGGGCGCAAATCCCGTTCTCAGCCGGAGGAAAACCGGATGCACGTCGTCATTACACTTCTCGGTCTGCTCGGCGCAGGCCTTTTCTGGTGGTATCGCCTCAGGGCGGCGGGGGTTGCTGTTCGCAATATCGCCGACGCGGCGGGTCGCGCCCATGGCGCGGCGAAGAGACGCAGATTCCGCAATCGCGCCGCGGAAAGCCCTTTCGCGGCCATTGACGATCCCGTTGTGGGCGCGGCGACCGTGATTATCGCGATGGCGCAGGACCAGGGCGTGTTTGACGACAAGGCCGAGCATCGATTGCGCGAGGCGCTGTTGCCGGTCGCCGGCAGTCCCGCCCTGGTCGAAGAGGCGGTGATCTATGGCAAGTGGGCGGCCGGCCAATGCGCCGAAGCCAGCACCGCATTGCGTCACGTAGCGCCCTATCTCAGGCAAACGCTGACGCCCGCCGAACGCGGACAGCTTCTGGCGATCGCTGAGACGGTCATCGACCCGGCGACGGGCACGTCGGCGCATCGCGAGCAGCTGTTGCGAACGCTGGTCGCGCGTCTCGAGGTCTGAGGAAAGGCGGAGGCCGAAGCCTCCGCGGGTCAGGCGATGGACTGGCCGGTCTTGGCCCAGTCGGCCATGAAGGCTTCGATGCCCTTGTCCGTCAGGGTGTGCTTGACCAGCGCCTTCAGCGTCGCGGGCGGAACCGTCGCCACATCCGCGCCGATCAGGGCCGCTTCCCTGACATGGTTCACGGTGCGGATCGACGCTGCGAGGATCTCGGTCTGGAACCCGTAATTGTTGTAGATCGTGCGGATATCGGCGATCAGTTCCATGCCGTCGATGGCGAGGTCGTCGAGACGCCCGATGAAGGGCGAAATGAAGGTCGCGCCGGCCTTGGCGGCGAGAAGCGCCTGGTTGGCCGAGAAGCACAGCGTCACATTGACCTTGCGGCCGTCGCCCGTGATCGCCTTGCAGGCCTTAAGGCCGTCGAAGGTCAACGGAACCTTGATGCAGATATTGTCGGCGATCTTCGACAGGATGTCGGCTTCCTTCATCATGCCTTCGAAATCGAGCGCCGTGACCTCGGCAGAGACCGGTCCTTCGACGATATCGCAGATTTCTTTCGTGACCTCCTTGATGCTGCGTCCCGATTTCATGATCAGGGACGGATTGGTGGTCACGCCGTCGAGCAGTCCGATCTCGTTCAGCTCGCGGATTTCCTTCACATCGGCGGTGTCGACAAAAAATTTCATGGATTGCGCCCTTTTATGATCCCGTCTTGAGGGTTTTGCGATCGGGCTTCCGTTTAGACCAAAGAGTGGGCAAGGTCACGGGCAAATGAAGCAAGATTCGCTGCTCGCTCCCGATACCGTTCCCGTACTCGTCCCGACCCCGTCGGAGCGACCCTATACCTATGCGGTTCCGCAGGGGATGCACGTCGAGCCGGGTTCGATCGTCGCGGTGCCTCTTGGTCCGCGGCTGGTGCCGGGTGTCGTCTGGGACGCGGACCACAAGGACGACGTCGATGCGAAGAAACTGCGCGCGGTCGAACATGTCTTCGATTGCCCGCCGCTGAGCGAGGAGACGCGCCGGTTCGTGGACTGGCTCGCGCGGTACACGTTGGCCGCGCCCGGCATGGTGGCGCGCATGGTGCTGCGGGTTCCCGCCGCTTTTGATCCCGAGCCGCTGACGCCGGGACTGCGACGCACGAATATATTGCCCGAGCGCATGACGACGGCGCGAGAGCGGGTGATGGAAACCGCATCGGACGGTTTCGGCTGGACGCGATCCGGGCTGGCGCATGCGGCCGGCGTGTCGCTGTCCGTCGTCGACGGGCTTCTCAAGGCGGGCTCCTTCGAGGAGATCGATTTGCCGCCGGTGCCGGTCGTAGCGCGGCCGGACCCGACATTCGGCGCGGCGCAGCTATCCGGTGATCAGCAGGCGGCGGCTGAAACGATCGCCGCCCCCGTCCGCGAAGGCGGTTTCTCGGCGTCGCTGCTTGACGGCGTGACCGGCTCCGGCAAGACGGAGGTCTATTTCGAGGCAATCGCGGCTGCGCTGGAGAAGGGCAGGCAGGTTCTCGTTCTCCTGCCGGAAATCTCGTTGACGCATTCCTTCCTGGAGCGCTTCCACGACCGGTTCGGCGCGCCGCCGGCCGAATGGCATTCCGATCTTGCGCCGAAGACGCGAGAAAGGGTGTGGCGGCAGGTGGCGGACGGGCGTGTCCGTGTCGTCGCCGGTGCGCGCTCGGCATTGTTCCTGCCGTTCTCCGATCTCGGACTGATCGTCGTCGACGAGGAACACGATCCCGCCTACAAGCAGGAGGAACGCGTCGTCTATCATGCGCGCGACATGGCCGTGGTGCGCGGCCATATCGGTGGTTTCCCCGTCATCCTGTCGAGCGCCACGCCGTCGGTGGAAACCCGGTACAATGCCGAGACAGGGCGGTATCGCCACGTGAAGCTGTCACGGCGATTCGCCGAGGCCGCTCTGCCGGAACTCGCCACCATCGACATGCGCCGCACGCCGCCGGCGCGCGGCAAGTTCCTGTCGCCGCCACTCGTGAAGGCGGTCGGCGCGGCGGTGGAGCGCGGCGAGCAGGCGATCCTGTTCCTGAACCGCCGCGGCTATGCGCCGCTGACGCTTTGCCGGGTTTGCGGGCATCGCTTCGAATGTCCCGACTGTTCGAGCTGGCTCGTCGAGCACCGGTTCCGCGGCCAGCTTCTGTGCCATCATTGCGGCCATCACGAGCCGGTTCCCGAGGCGTGTCCGGAATGCGGCACGCTCGACCATCTCGTCGCCTGCGGGCCGGGTATCGAGCGCATCGCCGAGGAAGTCGTCGAAGCCTTTCCGGATGCGCGCGCCATCGTCCTCTCGTCGGACATGCTGGGCGGCGTGAAGCGGCTGCGGCTCGAGCTCGAGGCGATCGAGAAGGGCGAGGTCGATATCGTGATCGGCACGCAATTGGTCGCCAAGGGACACAATTTTCCGAACATGACGCTGGTCGGCGTGGTCGATGCGGACCTTGGCTTGGCGAATGGCGATCCGCGTGCCGCCGAGCGGACGTTCCAACTGTTGAGCCAGGTGACCGGCCGCGCGGGGCGAACCGGCAAGAAGAGCCTCGGTCTGATCCAGACCTTCCAGCCCGAGCATCCGGCGATGCGCGCCATCGTGTCGGGCGATGCCGACGCCTTCTACGCCAACCAGATCGCCGAACGGGAGCGCGGTCAACTGCCGCCGTTCGGCCGGCTTGCCTCGATCATCATCTCGGCCAACAGCCGCGCCGAGGCGGAAAATCATGGCCGGGCCCTGCGCGCCGCCGCGCCGTCCGGCGAAATCATGGTGCTCGGGCCGGCCGAAGCGCCGCTGGCGCTGATCCGGGGCAGGCATCGTTTCCGCATCTTGGTGCACGGACCCGAACGCGCAAACATGCAGGCTTTCCTGCGGGCCTTGATCGCCAGCGCTCCGCGTCCGCGCGGCTCGGTGCGCGTCAGCGTGGATATCGATCCGCAGTCATTCCTTTGAGTGTGCTTTTCAGGATGTCGCGAAGCGCTCCAGCTTGCCGAGCGTCTGGTAACCCAGTTCCACGGCGCCGAAGCCCTTGGCCTGCTGGAATTCGGCCGTGGAGCTGAACACCATGCCAAGCGTGACTTTCGTCGCCCCGTCCTGATCCTCGAACGAGGCCCAGGCATCGGCATGTTTCGGTCCGTTTTCGCCCCACAGCAGGGCGTAGCCGAACCGTTCCTCGGGCCGGACCTCATTATAGAGGTGGTGGTTCGGAAATACCGTGCCGTCGGGGCCGATCATGTCGAATACCCATTCGCCGCCCTCGCGCAGATCGATCCGCTGCGTTCGGCAGGAAAAGCCGTCCGGTCCCCACCATTGCGGCAGCGTTTCGGGGTTCATCCATGCGCCCCAGACCACGGACCGGGGCGCTTGAATGACCCGCTGCAGCACCATGGTTCGCTCGGCCACGCCGGCAAGATTGTCCAGCCCGGCTCTGAAGCCCTCGCGGTAGCCGGCTTCCATATCCCCGGCCAGCGAGGAAAGCTGGACCGTTACGACGAGCCGGGTGCGGTCGCCGTCGCCGGCGAAATCGGCCGTCACCAGCGCGGCCGACTGCTTCGCTCCTTCGCACGAGATCACCTCGTAATTCACGCTGAAAGCCATCGGTTCCAATGCGAGCCAGCCGATTTCGCAGCGGAAATCGGGCTGTCCCGCGACCTTGCAGAGCGATATCTCCCGGCCGCCTACTCTGGTATCGGCTTCAAGGAATTCCACGGTGACCGTCGGCGACGGCGGTGCCCAGATCGCCCTCGCGGCAGGGGCCGTCCATGCTTCCCACACAGCGGTCGGTGGTGCGGCGATGTCGCGCTCGAATGTCAGGGTGGCAAAGTCGCGGGTCGTCACATCAATTCCTTCGCGTAGGCTTCGAGCTGTGTCGCAACGGTGCCCCAGCCGTCGTAAAAGCCCATGTCCTCATGCGTCTTGCAGCTGTCGGGATTGCGATGCCGGGCGATCGCCGTGTAGGTCGTGCCGCCGTTCGGCGCATCCGCCAGCAGCAGGATCGCGGTCATGAAAGGATCGGGCGCGGGCTTCCAGCCCTCCGTGTAGGCATCGGTGAAAACGAGCTTCTCGCCGTCCACGATTTCCAGATAGACGCCCCGGTTCTCCATCACTTGGCCTTCGACATCGAATGTCGTGTCGAACTTCCCGCCGACCCGCAGATCGATGTCAACCGCAGTCACCTTGTGCGGGAGAGGGACGAAGAAGTGGGGAATATGCTCCGGCTTCGTCCAGCATTCCCAGATCAGCCGCCGTGGCGCCGCCAGGGTGCGGGTAAAGCTCAGGTCGGTATTTGGGTCGAAGTCCGGTTTCACGTTTCGCGTTCCTTCATCAGAGTCATCACATAGGCATCGAGGCGGTCGAGCCGCGCCTCCCAGATGGCCCGCTGTTCGTCGAGCCAGCTGCGGACGGGTTGAAATGCCTCGGGCACGATGGCGCAGGTGCGCACCCGGCCGTCCTTGGACGTGGCGATCAGACCCGCCTCCTCGAGCACCGAGAGGTGCCGCATCACGGTCGGCAACTTCAGGCCCGTCGGCTCTGCCAGTTCCGTTACCCGTGCGGGCGCTTCGGCGAGCCGGGTGAGCATCGCCCGACGGGTCGGGTCGGCAAGTGCGTGGAAGAGCGGCGAAAGATCGATATCATGCTTAGCCATATCACTAACTATCATCCGGCGGACGAGCGCGCAAGGAAAACTTCGATGATTGGCTAAGTAATGTAACGAGCAGCCGGACCGAGCACTCGGTGGCGGCGGCGCTTACGGTAAAAGCGGAGCGATGATGTCGTTATGGATGGCGCGTCGGGTCGCCTTGCCTTCACGCCCGCGCGTCGCGTCCCCACCGGATGCGGCCCCAGGCGCGTTCGTGCAGGAAATAGACTCCGATGCTCATCAGGCTGGCGGAAAAGGCGAGCGTGAGCGCTCCGCCGACCGAGCCGGTCTGCCAGAATCCGAGTGCGCACATCGAGATGAGGCCGAGGATTTGCCAGGTGATTGCCTTGGCGATGGTCCGGATTTTCGAGTCCATTTGCTGTTGCTTTCGGTTCGGGGTTGCAACAGCGACCTAGGCGTCCGGGGTAGTGACGGCAATTTGGTATTTTCGAAACTTTTTTCTTGAATGTTGATAATAATCACCATGAGCGGTAATTATCTGGCATGCGTAAGGAAGAACGGGCAGACCTTTTTCGGAAACGCGTTAGCGAACGCATGGCGGCGAGCGGATTATCGCGCAGCGGGCTGGCGCGGGAATGTGGAGTCGATCGGTCAACCGTCGCGCAGCTGCTGAATGGTGACGATCCGCGCCTTCCGAACGCGCATCTTGCCGCGGAGTTCGCTTCGGCGCTCGGCGTCAGCGCCGACTGGCTGCTCGGCCTGACCGAGCGCAGCGAAACCGCCGCCGACCTGTTGTCGGCCAGCTTTCGCATCGCCGACGCCAATCGGACGCCGGCGGACGACCAGATCATCGCCTGGCACCGGGAAGCCGCCGGACACAAGATCCGTCACGTATCGGCGACGCTGCCCGATATGCTGAAGACGGAGGAGGTGCTGGGCTGGGAGTACGCCGCCTTTATCGCCAAGACGCCGGAACAGGCGATGCAGTCTTTGCGCGACACGGTAGAGTGGCTGCGCGCGCCGGGCTGCGACTACGAGATCTGTGTCGCGCGCGACATGGTGGAATCGCTGGCGCGCTGCGAGGGCTACTGGAAGGGCCTGTCGCGCGATGTGGCGCGGCGGCAGATCGAGGCCATGGCGGAGACCTGCGCTCGGCTCTACCCGTCGCTGAGGGTTTATCTCTACGACAGCAAGCGCGTTTTCTCGGCGCCTGTCACGGTCTTTGGCCCCTTGCTCGCCGTCGTCTATGTCGGGCAGTTCTACATGGTGTTCCGCGAGACCCGCCAGGTGCGCGCCCTGACACAGCATTTCGACCAGCTCGTGCGCGAATCGGACATTGATGCGCGATCTGTTCCCGAAGAAATCCTGTCCTATCTCTGACGGGTGGCCTTTACCCCGCGTATCCCCGATACATATTGCGCAGGCAGAAACCGGAAAGCCGATATCGCGTCATGATCTCCATCATCCCCCCTCAATCGCCTGGCGAGTGGCTGGCCTGGGCCTCGGCCCTCGTCACGCTGTTTTTCGGACTGCTGTGCTTCTTCGCGCCGCGTCTTTCCTTCCGCATCATGCGGCTGAGGACGGAGGAAGGGATTCCGGAGGCGGTATCCGAGAGCCGGGCGACGATAGCGGGCTTTTATCTCGGCACGTCGCTTGTCGCGATCGCGTTCAATCAGCCCTTCGTTTGGATGGTGCTGGGCGCGGGCTGGGCCTTCACCGCGCTCGGACGGCTGGTCTCGATCGTGTTCGATCGGGGCAACTCGTCGTTCAACTGGATTTCCATTTCCATCGAGGCGGCGCTGGCCGTCGCGCCGCTTCTTTACGCCTTCGGAATCGTGCGCTAGGCGCTTCCTTGCGCGCCAAAATCGGCGGTTCCTGCGACAAAAGGCGGGTGCCGTCGTGTTGCACCCGCTAAAAGCATGTGCTAGACGGCTCGCAATTCGCAGGCGGGGTGCGACTGCCGTACCATGTTGCGATTCTGAAATATCAACAAGATCAATGCGTTGCGCACAGCCCATCGGCTCCGTTTTGCGTGCGCATCGAGGTTAGACAGAGAAGCGATCGCCAGTGGCCAAATCATCTCTCACTTCCGGTGTTGCCTCACGATACGCTCAATCCCTTTTCGATATCGCTTTGGACTCTGGTTCGCTGGGCAAGGTCGAGGAGCAGCTGGGCGCTCTTGAATCCCTGTTCGCGGAAAGCGAAGACCTGCGGCGCCTGATCGGCAGCCCGGTCTTTTCGACCGGCGAGCAGCTCCGGGCGATCACCGCGATCGCCGACAAGGCCGGCCTTGACGGGGTTTTTGGAAACTTCCTGAAAGTCGTCGCGTCGAACCGTCGCCTCTTCGCCCTGCCGGGCATGATCAAGGCGTTCCGGGCGATCGTCGACGATCACAAGGGTATCGTTACTGCGCAGGTCACCAGCGCCTTCAAGCTGACCGCCGCGCAGGAAAAGGATCTGAAGGCGACGTTGAAGGACGTCGCCGGCAAAGACGTGGAGATCGACCTGACCGTCGATCCTTCGCTTCTGGGTGGACTGATCGTCAAGATCGGCTCGCGCCAGATCGACACGTCGCTTCGCACCAAATTGTCTTCAATGAAGCTCGCGCTTAAAGAGGTCGGCTGATGGATATTCGCGCCGCGGAAATTTCCGCAATCCTTAAGGACCAGATCAAGAATTTCGGACAGGAAGCTGAAGTTTCCGAAGTCGGGTCCGTGCTGTCCGTCGGTGACGGCATCGCCCGCGTCTACGGTCTCGACAATGTCCAGGCCGGTGAGATGGTCGAATTCCCCGGCGGCATTCGCGGCATGGCCCTGAACCTCGAAGCCGACAATGTCGGCGTCGTGATCTTCGGTTCCGACCGTGACATCAAGGAAGGCGACACGGTCAAGCGGACCGGCGCCATCGTTGACGTGCCGGTTGGCAAGGAACTGCTCGGCCGCGTCGTCGATGCACTCGGCAACCCGATCGACGGCAAGGGTCCGATCAAGTCGAAAGAGCGCAAGCGCGTCGACGTCAAGGCGCCCGGCATCATGCCGCGCAAGTCGGTGCACGAGCCGATGTCGACTGGCCTGAAAGCCATCGACGCCCTGATCCCGGTCGGTCGTGGCCAGCGCGAGCTCGTCATCGGCGACCGCCAGACCGGCAAGACCGCGATCATCCTCGATACCTTCCTCAACCAGAAGCCGATCCACGACAACGGCCCGGAAAAAGAGAAGCTTTTCTGCGTCTACGTCGCCGTCGGCCAGAAGCGCTCCACCGTCGCCCAGTTCGTGAAGGTGCTCGAAGAGCGCGGCGCGATGGAATATTCCGTCGTCATCGCCGCGACGGCATCCGATCCGGCTCCGATGCAGTATCTCGCGCCGTTCGCCGGCTGCACCATCGGCGAATATTTCCGCGACAACGGCATGCACGCCCTGATCGGCTATGACGATCTGTCGAAGCAGGCCGTGGCCTACCGTCAGATGTCCCTGCTGCTGCGCCGTCCGCCGGGCCGCGAAGCATATCCGGGCGACGTGTTCTACCTGCACTCGCGCCTGCTGGAACGCGCCGCGAAGCTGAACGAGGATCATGGCGCCGGCTCGCTGACGGCTCTGCCGATCATCGAAACCCAGGGCAATGACGTCTCGGCGTTCATTCCGACCAACGTGATCTCGATCACCGACGGTCAGATCTTCCTCGAGACCGACCTCTTCTTCCAGGGCATCCGCCCGGCCGTTAACGTCGGCCTGTCGGTGTCTCGCGTCGGCTCCGCCGCGCAGATCAAGGCGATGAAGCAGGTTGCCGGCTCCATCAAGGGCGAGCTCGCGCAGTACCGCGAGATGGCGGCCTTCGCGCAGTTCGGCTCCGACCTCGACGCCGCCACGCAGCGCCTGCTCAACCGCGGCGCGCGCCTGACCGAACTTCTGAAGCAGCCGCAGTTCTCGCCGCTGAAGACGGAAGAGCAGGTCGCGGTGATCTATGCGGGCGTGAAGGGATATCTCGACACCCTCGCGGTTTCCGATGTCGGCAAGTTCGAGCAGGGCCTGCTTGCGCATATGCGTTCGGAAGGCAGGGATGTGCTTGAAGCGATCCGCACCGAGCAGAAGCTCTCCGACGAGATCGAGGAAAAGCTGAAGGCTCAGATCGACGCATACGCGAAGACCTTCGCGTAAGGGCGGACCGAAACTAGCAAACGGAACGATCCGGCATGCCTTCACTCAAGGACCTTCGAAGCCGCATTTCTTCGGTCAAGTCGACCCAGAAGATCACGCAGGCGATGCAGATGGTGGCCGCGGCGAAGCTGCGGCGCGCGCAGGAAGCCGCCGAAGCGGCGCGTCCCTATTCGCAGCGCATGGGCGCGGTTCTCGCGAACATCGCCCAGACGCTTGGCGACGCCGACGATGCGCCGAAGCTGATGGTCGGTACCGGCGCGAGCGATACGCATCTTCTGGTTGTCTGCACGGCCGAGCGCGGCCTGTGCGGCGGTTTCAACTCGTCGATTGCGCGGCTTGCCCGTGACCATGCCCGCAAGCTTCTCGGCCAGGGCAAGACGGTCAAGATCATCACCGTCGGCAAGAAGGGCTACGACATCCTTCGCCGCGACCTCGGCAGCCACATCATCGACCGTGTCGATCTGCGCGACGTCAAGAGGCTTGGCTTCTCCGATGCGGACGCGATCGGCAAGCAGGTGATCGACCTGTTCGAAAAGGGCGAATTCGACGTCTGCACGCTGTTCTATTCCGAGTTCAAGTCGGTGATCTCGCAATTGCCGACCGCGCAGCAGCTGATCCCGGCCTCCGCCGACGGCGACAGCGACGCCGAAACGGGCGGCGATGCAGCCTATGAATACGAGCCGGATGCCGCCGCGATCCTTTCGGATCTGATCCCGCGCAACATCTCGGTACAGGTGTTTCGGGCGTTGCTCGAGAATTCCGCGTCCGAGCAGGGCGCGCGCATGTCCGCCATGGACAACGCGACGCGCAATGCCGGCGAAATGATCGACAAGCTGACGCTGGACTACAACCGCCAGCGCCAGGCCCAGATCACCAAGGAACTGATTGAAATTATTTCTGGCGCGGAAGCGCTCTAAGGAAAGGTAACACGATGGCAAAAGCAGCAGCGAAAAAACCGGCCGCCGTGAAGTTGGCCAAGGGCCCCGAAGGCAAGGTCGCACAGGTCATCGGCGCCGTCGTGGACGTTCAGTTCACCGACCATCTGCCGCAGATCCTCAACGCGCTTGAGACCGACAACAATGGCATGCGCCTCGTTCTCGAGGTCGCGCAGCACCTCGGCGAGCACACGGTGCGTTGCATCGCGATGGACTCCACCGAGGGTCTCGTGCGCGGACAGACGGTTGTCGATACGGGCGCTCCGATCCAGGTTCCGGTCGGCCCGCAAATGCTGGGCCGCATCATCAACGTCATCGGCGAGCCGGTGGACGAAGCCGGCCCGGTCGAGGGCGAAGAGATGCGCGGCATTCACCAGCCGGCGCCGGAATATGTCGACCAGTCGACGGAAGCCGAAATTCTCGTCACGGGCATCAAGGTCCTCGATCTCCTCGCTCCCTACGCCAAGGGCGGCAAGATCGGCCTGTTCGGCGGCGCGGGCGTCGGCAAGACCGTTCTCATCCAGGAACTGATCAACAACATCGCGAAGGCGCACGGCGGCTACTCGGTTTTCGCTGGCGTCGGCGAGCGTACCCGTGAGGGCAACGACCTCTACCACGAGTTCGTCGAATCCGGTGTGAACAAGGAAGGCGGCGGCGAGGGCTCGAAGGCCGCGCTTGTCTACGGCCAGATGAACGAGCCGCCCGGTGCGCGTGCCCGCGTCGGCCTGACCGGCCTGACCATTGCCGAGTATTTCCGCGACCAGGGCCAGGACGTTCTGTTCTTCGTCGATAACATCTTCCGCTTCACCCAGGCGGGTTCGGAAGTGTCGGCGCTTCTCGGCCGTATTCCTTCGGCCGTGGGTTATCAGCCGACGCTCGCGACCGACATGGGCGCGCTGCAGGAACGCATCACCACCACGACCAAGGGTTCGATCACCTCGGTGCAGGCCATTTACGTGCCGGCCGACGACCTGACCGACCCGGCGCCGGCGACCTCGTTCGCCCACCTTGATGCGACGACGGTTCTCAACCGCTCGATCGCCGAGAAGGGCATCTACCCGGCCGTCGATCCACTCGATTCCTCGTCGCGCATGCTCGACCCGCAGGTGGTTGGTGAAGAGCACTATGAAGTGGCCCGTCAGGTGCAGCAGACGCTGCAGCGCTACAAGTCGCTTCAGGACATCATCGCCATCCTGGGCATGGACGAGCTCTCCGAAGAGGACAAGCTGACCGTGGCGCGCGCGCGCAAGGTCGAGCGCTTCCTGTCGCAGCCGTTCTTCGTGGCCGAGGTCTTCACCGGTTCGCCGGGCAAGCTGGTCGATCTCGCCGACACGATTAAGGGCTTCAAGGGCCTCGTCGAAGGCGAATACGACCATCTCCCGGAAGCCGCCTTCTACATGGTCGGCTCCATCGAGGAAGCCGTCGAGAAGGCACAGAAGCTGGCCGCCGAGGCGGCCTGATAGGACGCCATGAGCCGTTGGGTCCCCATAGCCGAAACCGCCCTGGCAGGTGCCTTGGTCGGTTACATGATCGGGCCGGAGTCGCTCGAACAGTTTTTCGGCATGACGTTTCGCAACGGCGTCGCGTTCAACATACTCACGGGAACCGCGATCGGCGCGGTTCTCGGCCTGATCATGACCGTATCGCAAACACAGTCCGAGTGAACTGACCCATGGCCGAAGCTTTCAAATTTGAACTGGTCTCGCCCGAGCGGCTTATGGTGTCCGAGGACGTCGAGGAAGTCGTCGTTCCCGGCCAGGAAGGCTATTTCACGGTTCTCGCGAAGCACGCGCCGGTGATGGCCACGCTTCAGCCGGGCGTCATCGAGGTGAAAACCGCGGCCGGCCAGACGGAGCGTTACTGCGTGTTCGGCGGCTTTGTCGATATCATGCCGGAAGCCTGCACGCTGCTCGCCGAATCCGCCGTCAACGTAAACGACATCGACCCCGCTGATATCGAACAGCGCATTTCCAATGCCCGTGAAGATGTCGAGGATGCCAAGGACGACGACAGCCGCTCCAAGGCGATGATGTATCTCGATCAGCTGACCACGCTGCAAGGCGCGATCCTGCCGGCCTGATATCCGGTTGCTGATTTCAGAATACTGACACCGGCCCGCCAATCGCGGGCCGTTTTCATTTCAGACGGCCTCGAACTCTTGCGGGTATCGGACAGCGCCGCGATATTTCGCGACCGCGTCAGGGACCAGTTCCAGCGCCTGGAAGGCCGGGCCTGAGAATGGCGCGTCCACATGCGTCGCGAGTTCCGACTTGAAGCCGAAGCGTCCGTAATAGACCGGATCGCCGAGAACGAAGACGGCGTGCCAGCCGTCCTGTCGCGCCCTGTCGATGGCGCGATTGGTCAGTTCGGTCCCGATCAGGAAATCCCGCCATTGCGGGTCGACGCAGAGCGGCGCAAGGGCAAGCGCCATGTCGGGGCCGCTCAGACGGCTCAGCAGGACATGGCCGACGATCATTCCATCGAGTTCGGCCACCATAGATATTGTCTCGACAGGCCCTTCGATAAGCTGGTCCACAAGTTCGGCCTCGGCTTCCCGGCCGAAAGCGCGGCGCTGGAGCGCGAGGATGGCGATCCGGTCTTCCGGCGCGCCGGTTCGGAACTTCGTCTTCTGCAGTATCATCGCGCGTCCGCTCCTTCGGCTTTGCGTTGTCCGCTTTCAGGTCGTCAGTCCTTCAATCCGATCAGTTCGCCCTGCAGCGCCAGCGATACCGCGGAGCGGGCATGCAACGCTGTCGTGTCGAAGACCGGCAGCGCGGTATTTGCGGCCGACACGAGCATGGTGATCTCGGTGCAGCCGAGAATGACGGCTTCGCATCCCGCCCACTTCATATGGTCGATGACCTGCCGAAAGCGCGCGGCGGATGCTTCGTTCACCGTACCGTGGCACAGTTCCTCGTAGATTATGCGATGGATGTCCGCGCGTTCATCGTCGTCGGGGATCACGACGTCCAGATGGAAGCGGTTTTCCAGCCGGTAGCGATAGAAGCGCTCTTCCATGGTGAAACGGGTCGCCAGCAAGCCGACCTTCTTGTGGCCCGCATTGACCACGGCCTCCCCCGTCGGATCGGCGATATGCAACACCGGCAGGCCCGAGCCTTCCTCGATCTCGTCGGCGAGCTTGTGCATGGTGTTGGTGGCGATGACGAGGAAAGACGCGCCGCCCGCCTTCAGCGAGCGCGCCGCTTCGACGAGAATGCGGGCAGATTCCCCCCATTTCCCCTCGTGCTGTAGGCGCTGGATGTGCTCGAAGTCGACCGAGTGCATCAGGATCCGCGCCGAATGCAGCCCGCCGAGCGCGCGATTCGCGGCGAGGTTCATCTCCCGGTAGTAGATCGCCGTCGATTCCCAGCTCATCCCGCCGAGCAGGCCGATCAGCATCATGACGCCTTCTTTCCCGCCAGATGGCCGAAGGCGCGCACGACCTCATCGTAGACACCGCGCTTGAACGGCACGATCAGCTCGGGCAGGTCGGCCATCGGCAGCCAGTCCCATGCCTCGAATTCGCGCTCATGACCGTCCGGCGGCGGGTCGATCTGGATTTCGCTTTCGTCGCCGGTGAAGCGGAAAGCGAACCATTTCTGCGTCTGGCCGCGAAATTTGCCCTTCAGTCCGATTCCGATCATGTCTTCGGGCAGATCGTAATTGATCCATTCCGGGGCTTCCTCGATCAGTTCGGCCGACCGGATTCCGGTTTCCTCGTAGAGTTCGCGCCATGCTGCTGATTGGGGATCCTCGTTCTTGTCGATCCCGCCCTGGGGCATCTGCCAGAGCTTTGCGTGGCCGGAATATTCGGTGTTGCCTTCCTTGGCGCGCTTGCCGGCCCAGACGAGCCCGTCGGCATTCAAGACCATGATGCCGACGCATGGGCGGTAGGGCAGGTCTTCCGCTTTAATCTTTTTCCTGGTCATCTCTTTGCCTATCGCGCCAGAGCGGAAACGCCGACGATCTCGAAGCCGCGCTTCTTCGCCGCATTGGCCCAGCTGGCCACGGTATCGACGGTAACCTCGAGCGCCGATCCGCTGCCGATCGCGTAGCCGGTGACTTCGGCGATCTTTTCGAGTTCCGCCAGTTTTGCCTTGATCGCCGCCGGATCGCGTGTGGCGTCAAGCGTCGCGTTTGCCGCGACATAGGGCACGTCGAGCGCGGCTGCGAGCATGCCGAGTTTCTCGCCCCCGCCGGTCCCATCATTGAAATAGAGAAGGCCCCGCTCGCCCACTTCGCGCAGAACGGGCGTCATCGCCGCGTCGGCCGTGGCGAGCCGCCCGCCGAGATAATTCACGATGCCGGTATAGTTGGTGATCTGTCCGAGCGCCCAGCGTAGATTGTCGAGGTTGTCCTGCCTGTCGGCGTTGACGGTCAGCGTGTGCGGACCGGGGTCGGTGTCCGGATATCCGAAGGGCTCCATCGGCACCTGGACGAGAAGCTCGTGGCCCTGCCTGCGCGCTTCGCGCATCCACCGTCCGAGGCTGTTGCCCTGCGGGGAAAACGCAAGCGTGATTTCCGGCGGCAGCTTTTCGAGCGCGTGCAGCGTGCCCGTCTGCGACAGGCCAAGCCCGCCGATGACGATCGCGATCCGCTTGCCGCCGGCCTGAGACCAGGGCCGCGCATAGATGTCCATCGGACGCCTGCCGTCGGACGTGCGGACGGGAAGCGCGCCCCATTCACTGTCTTCGACCGCCCCGTCATCGGGAAGGTGGGCGACCTGGACCGGCTGTCCCACAGCCGCGTCGCCGGGATCGCGGATGACGATGACCTTCGGGCCGCCCTCGGACAGCCGGCCTTCGGGAATATCGGGGCGCGGTTCCGGGATGGCGGTGGCCGTATCGCCTCCGCTGGCCGGCATTTCGCGGGGTTCACCGTAAACGACTTCGACGCCCGTATCGTTAGCCGACGCCGTGTCGGCGGACGCAACCGAGCCGGTGGTGCGTGCGTCGGCGACATCTGGAGCGGCCGCGGCAATGACGATCGGCGCGCTGTCCGGCAGCGTGTCGCGCTGCAGGAAGGAAAAGACGTTCAGGCCTGCCACGCCGGTGATGACGAGAGCCGTGACGAGGGGAAATCCCGGGCGCGCTTTCGGGCTTCGCGCAGCCCGGCGCTTGGCCGTGGCAGCTCTTCTGCCGGTCTGTCCGAGAGGTGCGTTCAGGTCGTTCATTATCGATTGCCGCCGCGAATCAAAAGGCCACCGGAAACGGTGGCCTCTTGTAACATGGCTGTTTGTCTCTTTGGCAACGGCCTGCCTCAGTTCGGCAGGGCCTTTGCCGGATCCGGCGGGAAGGCCGGGTCGGTCTTTTCGCCCCGGATCAGCGACAGGGCGAAGGCGAGCTGGTCGTCCTCCTCCGGATCCTGCGGGACATAGGCGATGGAGCCCGAGCCTTCCTCGTCCTCCTCGTCACCTGTGATATGGCCGCGCAGATCGGACTCGCCGCGCGACAGGTCCCGACCGAGCAGTTCCTCGGGGATCGTCTGGTCGACGGAGATGTCCGGCGTGATGCCCTTGCCCTGGATCGAGACGCCGGCCGGCGTGTAGTAGAGCGCGGTCGTCAAGCGCAGCGCGCCGCTCTCGCCGAGCGGGATGATCGTCTGCACCGAGCCCTTGCCGAAGGAGCGCGAGCCCAGAACGGTGGCACGGCGATGATCCTGCAGCGCGCCGGCCACGATTTCGGAGGCGCTGGCCGAGCCGCCATTGATAAGGACGACGAGCGGCTTTCCGCCGGTCAGGTCGCCCGGCCGGGCCGAATAGCGCCGCGTGTCGCGGTCGTCGCGGCCGCGCGTCGATACGATCAGGCCCTTGTCGAGGAAGGCGTCGGACACGTTGATCGCCTGGTCGAGCAGGCCGCCGGGATTGAGGCGCAGATCGAGCACGAAGCCCTTCAGCTTGTCTTCGCCGATCTCCTCGGTCAGCTTCTCGATGCCGTTCTGGAGATTGTCGAAGGTCTGCTCCGTGAAGGACATCACCCGCAGGTAGCCGATGTCGTCCTCGGCGCGGTAGCGCACCGCCTGCACCTTGATGACATCGCGGATGACCGTGATTTCGAGCGGCTTGTCGGCGCCTTCGCGCAGGATCGTCAGCTCGATCGGGGCGTTGACCGGGCCGCGCATCTTGTCGACGGCCTGTTCCAGCGTCAGACCGCGGACTTCCTCGCCGTCGATCTTGGCGATCAGGTCGCCTGCCAGAACGCCGGCCTTTTCGGCGGGCGTGTCGAACATCGGCGTGATCACCTTGACGAGTTCGTCCTCCATCGTGACCTCGATGCCGAGGCCGCCATATTCACCCTTTGTCTGGGTGCGCATGTCCGCCGCATCCTCGGCGTTCATGAAGGAGGAGTGCGGATCGAGCGAGGCCAGCATGCCGTTGATCGCGTTCTCGATCAGTTCCTTGTCTTCGGGTTCCTCGACATAATTGGCGCGCACGCGCTCGAAGATGTCGCCGAAGATCGAAAGCTGCTTGTAGGTGTCTGTGCCGGCCGCATTCGCGGGCATCATGAGGCCGTTGCCGGACAGGACCAGCATCGAGGCGGCGCCCATCAGGCCTCCGGCGAACAGCAGCGATAACTTGCGCATCATTTTCAGGTCCTTCCAGAACCGATCGATTCCCACCACGGGTCGGGATCGACGGGTTTGCCTTTTCTTCTGAACTCAACATAGAGCGTCGGGTTCTCGTTTTCAGCAGCCGCCGCCGAAACACTTGCGAGATGAACCCTGCCCATCGTGCCTACCGGTTCCCCGGCGAGGACAAATTGTCCCTGATCCACATCGATGCGCTCCATCCCGGCCAGCACCACATGATAGTCGTCTCCGACATTCAGGATCAAGAGTTGACCGTAAGAGCGAAACGGTCCCGCATACAGGACCCATCCGTCCGACGGAGCGGTCACCCAGGCACCCGGTTCGGCTTCGATCGTGTCGCCCTGCGCCTTGCCGCCAAGTCCGTCATTATCGCCAAATGCGGTAATTGTGCGGCCTCCGACCGGCTGCGCCAGCTTGCCGCGCAGTTCCGAAAATGCGTAGGCGGGCGCGATTCGGGCCGCAGAAAGGTCTTGGTTTTCAGCGCGTTCGCGGCCTTCCTCAAGGCGGCGCTGCGCCTCCTGTCGCGCCGCGTCGGCGGCCTCGCGGGCCGACTGGATTTCCTTTTCGATCGACGCGATCAGATCCTGCAGCGTGGAGGCCTGCGCCGCGAGTTCGGCGGCTCGCTTGCGTTCCGCCGCCAGATCCTCGGCCCGGCGGTCCTCGATCGCCTTCTTTTCCTCAAGCAAAAGTGAAAGCCTGGCCTGCTCTTCTTTCTGTTCGACGAGGGTGCTGCGCAGTTCTTCGCGCTCGGCATTGAAGGTCGCGGTCAGGCGGCCGAGTTCCTTCAGGTCGGCGATGAGGACGAGGGTCTCGTCGCGCATGTCGGGGACGACCGCGCTCAGCAGGATCGAACTGCGCACCGAGGACAATGCATCTTCCGGCGTTACGAGAATGGCCGGGGGCGGGTTGAGCCCCATGCGCTGAAGCGCGCCGAGCACCTCGGCGAGAAGTGCCTTGCGCTCGCGCAGGCTGGCGCGGACGGCGTCGGCCTCGCGTCCGGTGGCGACCAGCCGTTCCTCGAGATCGAAGACGTCCGCCGCGAGTTTCTTCTCTGTTTTCGCCGCCTGGATGATGGCGGTGTTGAGCGAGGCGCGGTCCTTGCGGATGCGCGCGACCTCCTGCTCCAGTTCCTCGCTACGCTTTGCGGAGACGGCGTGTTCGCGGAGAATGTCGGCGAGTTCGCCGGCGTTTTGCTCCAGGCTCATCGCCAGGGCGTCCGGATCCTGCTGCTGCGCGACCGCCGGCGTTCCGGCGAGACCGGCGACCAGCAGGCAAACAAGGCGGGGCGGAAGGCGCATCAGGCGTCGTTTCGACGAATCATTGGCGGTGTGAACACGAGTCTATCGCGGGACGTCGGCAATGGAACCGGCAAGTTCGGCCAGAACATGGCGGCAGGCGTCAATCGCGATGATAGGGATGTCCGGACAGGATGGTCACGGCGCGATAGAGCTGTTCGGCCAGCATGATGCGGGCGAGCTGGTGCGGCCAGGTCTGGTTGCCGAAGGAGAGGACGAGATCGGCCCGATCGCGCAGCGAGGGGTCATGGCCGTCGGGGCCGCCGATGGCGAAGATCGCGCGCGATATGCCGGTGTCGCGATAATCCGCCAGCCGGTCGGCGAATTTCCGCGACGCGAGCGATTTGCCGCGCTCGTCGAGAAGGATCAGGACTGTCGAGGGTTCGCGCGCCATGGCGGCGCATTTGGCGCTTTCTTCGGATTTTCGCAGCGCGTCCGTTCGGGCACGGCTTTCGGGGATCTCCGTCAAGCCGTCAAAATCGAGGCCCAGCGCCTTTCCGGCCTTTGCAAGCCGGTCGGTGTAACGCGACACAAGCTCAGCGTCGGGGCCGGGTTTTATGCGGCCCACCGCAAAAATCGTCAATCGCATCGCGCCTCAGGTGCTGTTGGAAATGCCCGGTTCCCTAATGAAGGGTGTCGGCCGCTTCCTCAGGCTCCTGCCACATCTTCTCAAGCGCATAGAAGTCGCGGACTTCCGGACGGAAGACATGCACGATCACGTCGCCGGCGTCGATCAGAACCCAGTCCGCAGCGGACAGGCCCTCGACCTTCGCGGTTCCATGACCCGCTTCCTTCAATGCACGCAGCAAATGGTCCGCCACCGCGCCGACATGGCGATGGGAACGGCCCGACGCGATTACCATGTAATCGGCCATCGCGGATTTGCCCTGTATGTTGATGGAAACGATGTCCTCGGCCTTGGAGTCGTCGAGACTTTCCATGACCAGTTCAAGAACCCGATTCGCAGCGTCGGTTTCGCCGATATCGGGGGTAGAAGGCGCGAGGTCGGCCTTCTTCAACGTCGTTGTTCTCAAGTGCTTCCTTTCAATTCGGAACAAACGAGGGGAAAGATGATTCGCCTTTCCCACTCCAAAGATAGGCACGAGGCGGTAACAGATTCAAGACAGATGCGTTCAAGCCTTCTTGCGGGCCGATACCTCGCCGTTGCGAATCGCGGTCGAAGACACCGGAGAACGCGGGCCGTGCAGGAAAGTCCATGCGGGCGCGGGGAGGGTCGAAAGCAGCGCGGCGTCGGATTCGTCGATGCGGGCATAGGCGAAGGATTTCGCCATTTTCGAGGAGAGGTAGGACAGGGTCGAGCCGGGCCTGTCGACCACCGCGATCGGGAAGGTGAGCGCGATGTCCTGCCAGTTCTGCCAGCGATGGAAGCTCGCGAGATTGTCGGCGCCCATCACCCAGATGAAACGGACGCGCGGATTGTACCGCCGGACGAGCGCCAGCGTGTCGGCGGTGAACCGCACCTGGTGGCTCGCCTCGAACGCGGTGACCTTGACCCTCGGGTCGCCATTGATTTTCTCGGACCAGGCGATGCGCTCGGCGAGCGGCGGCAATTCGGTCGTGTCCTTCAGCGGATTGCCGGGCGTCACGATCCACCAGAGCTGATCGAGCCTGAGGCGACGGATGGCCGTTTCGGTGACGAGCAGGTGACCTTCATGCGGCGGATTGAAGGATCCGCCGAACAGGCCGACCGTCATGCCGGGTTCGACATGCGGCATGCGCAGATGGTGTCGGGCGACGCCCGGAAAAAGTTCCGCGGTGTCGCTCATGGTTCTGCTCAGGGGCGGATCTGGCCGGTGCCGCGCACCCGGTATTTGAAGGATGTCAACTGCTCGACGCCGACGGGCCCGCGCGCATGCATCTTGCCCGTCGCGATGCCGATTTCCGCGCCCATGCCGAATTCCCCGCCATCGGCAAATTGCGTCGATGCGTTGTGCAGGAGGATGGCGCTGTCGATCTCGTTGAAGAACTTCTCGACGACAGCGGCGTCCTCGGCGATCACCGCCTCGGTATGGTTCGACGAATAGGTGGCTATATGCTCGATCGCACCCTCGATGCCGTCGACCAGCGCGACCGAGATCAGCGGGCCGAGATACTCGGTCAGCCAGTCGGCTTCCGTCGCACGCTCCGCCTTCGGCCACATGGCACAGACATCCGCGTCGCCGCGAATGGCGCAGCCTGCGCCATCGAGGGCGTCGAGGATCGGTGCGAGATGGGTTTCGGCCACCGCGCGATCGACCAGAAGGGTCTCGGCGGCGCCGCAGATGCCGGTGCGGCGCATCTTGGCGTTGACGGCGATGGCGCGCGCCATGTCGAGATCGGCCGATTTGTCGACATAGATGTGACAAAGCCCCTCGAGATGGGCGAAGACCGGGACACGGGCATCCGACTGGACGCGTTCGACCAGGCTGCGGCCGCCGCGGGGGACGATCACGTCGATCGTGCCGTCCAGCCCGGTCAGCAACTCGCCGACGGCGGCGCGGTCGGTGACCGGAACGAGCTGGATGGCATCGGCGGGCAGGCCGGCCGTTTCCAGCCCCTCGGCCAGGCAGGCATGGATGGCGCGCGAGGAGTTGGCGGAATCGGAGCCGCCGCGCAGGATGACGGCGTTGCCGGCCTTGAGGCACAGCGCGCCGGCATCGGCCGTCACATTGGGACGGCTCTCATAGATGACGCCGATGACGCCGAGCGGCGTGCGCACGCGCTCGATCTGCAGCCCGTTGGGACGGTCCCAGGCCGCGATGATCGCGCCGACCGGATCGGCCAGGCCGGCAATGGCGCGTATCCCGTCGGCCATGGCCTGCACGCGATCTTTCGTCAGCTTCAGGCGATCCCGGAACGCGTCGGTCAGGTCGGACGTTTCCGCGCGCTCCATGTCGATGGCGTTGGCGGCGAGAATGTCGTCGCAGCCGGCCTCGATCGCGTCGGCCATTGCCGCCAGTGCGGCGTCCTTTTGCGCGGTGCTGGCAATCGCCAGTGGCCGGCTCGCAGCACGGGCGCGCGCGCCCATGTCCGCCATGAGGGCGGGAATGTCCTGCGAGTTGATTTCGGCCCTGGTGAGCATCGGTCCTGTTCCTGTTATTGCGAGCGGATTGTTTAGCGCTCAATGCAGCGAAGGGCAATGAGGGTGGATCGCGGCGATGTTCGCCGCGGTCAGGCCTTAACCACCATGTCGTCGCGGTGGATCATGGCGGCGCGGGGAGCATGGCCGAGAATGGCCTCGATTTCCGGCGTCTTGTGGCCAGCGATCAGGCCGGCCTCGTCGGCATCGTAACCCGCGAGGCCGCGCGCGACTTCCTCTCGGGAACCCTCCAGCACAACGGCGAGCGTGTCGCCGCGCTGGAACGCGCCCTCGACACCGCGCACTCCGGCCGGAAGCAGGCTCTTGCCCGAGCGTAGCGCGCGCGCCGCGCCTTCATCGACGATGAGCCTGCCCTGCGGCTCCAACTGGCCGGCGATCCAGCTTTTCCATGCGGAGACGGGTGCGGTCGATGCGTGGAAGAGGGAACATGGCGCGCCGCCGTCGAGCGCCGATAGCGGGTTGTCCACCGCGCCTTTCGTGATGATCATCGCGGTCCCGGCCTGGGTGGCGATCTTTCCGGCCTCGACCTTGGTGCGCATGCCGCCGCGCGACAATTCGGACGCGGCCTCGCCGGCCATGGCCTCGATCTCCGGCGTGATCGCCTCGATCTCGGCGAGGTGGCGGGCATCGGGATCGAGAGCGGGCGAAGCGGTGTAGAGCCCGTCGACATCGGACAGGATGATCAGGAGATCGGCATTCATCATGGTCGCGACGCGCGCGGCGAGGCGGTCATTGTCGCCGTAGCGGATCTCGTTGGTTGCGACGGTGTCGTTCTCGTTGATGACCGGGACCGCGCCCATGCGCAGAAGCGCGCCGATGGTGGCGCGGGCGTTGAGGTAGCGGCGGCGCGATTCCGTGTCGTCGATGGTGACGAGAACCTGTCCGGTCGTGATGCCTTCTTTGTCGAGCGCCTCGTCCCATGCGCGCGCAAGCGCGATCTGCCCGACCGCGGCCGCCGCCTGGTTTTCCTCCAGTTTCAGGGAACCGGAGCGCATGTCGAGAACCGTGCGGCCCATGGCGACCGCACCGGAGGAGACGACGAGAATCTCGTGACCGTCACGGCGCAGCGCCGCGATGTCGCGGGCGAGGCTGTTCAGCCAGGCGCGTTTCAGGCCGGCCTTGCGGTCGACGAGAAGCGCGGACCCGATCTTGACGACGATGCGCCGGTAGGAAGCGAGACGACCCTGCATCGCATCACGCCTGCCAGCGCGGATCGGGCTCCGACGGCTCCTCGGGTTTCCGCTCTTCCTCGATATGGGTCATCAGGGCGCGCAGGACCTCGTCGAGGCCGTCGCGGCTGACGGAGGAGAAGGGCAGGGGCTCCTTCTTCGCGGCCTTTTTCAGCTGTTTCGTCTTGTCGGCGATCGTCGCCGCGTCGACCGTGTCGATCTGCGACAGCGCGAGTATTTCCGGCTTTTCCGTCAATCCGTGGCCATAGGCCTCGAGTTCCTTGCGGACCGTCCTGTAGGCCGCCGCCGGATCTTCCTCCAGCGCGGAAACGAGATGCAGCATGACATTGGTGCGCTCGACATGGCCGAGGAAACGGTCGCCGATACCGACGCCCTCATGCGCGCCCTCGATCAGGCCGGGGATATCGGCGAGCACGAATTCGCGCGCATCGATGCGCACAACGCCGAGATTGGGATGCAGCGTCGTGAACGGGTAATCGGCGATCTTCGGCTTGGCGGCCGTGACGCTCGCCAGCAGCGTGGACTTGCCGGCATTGGGCAGCCCGACGAGGCCGGCGTCGGCGATCAGCTTCAGGCGCAGCCAGATGGTGCGTTCCTGTCCTTCGAGACCGGGGTTGGCGCGGCGCGGCGCCTGGTTGGTCGAGGATTTGAAATGGGCGTTGCCGAAGCCGCCATTGCCTCCCTTTGCGAGCAGGAAGCGCTGGCCCTCCTCGGTCAGGTCGCAGATCAGGGTTTCGTTGTCTTCCTCGTAGATCTGGGTGCCGACGGGCACTTTCAGCGTCACATCCGCGCCTTTCGCGCCGGTGCGGTTGCGGCCCATGCCGTGCACGCCGGTCTTCGCCTTGAAATGCTGCTGGTAGCGGTAGTCGATCAGCGTGTTCAGACCCTCGACCGCCTCGGCCCAGACGTCGCCGCCACGTCCGCCGTCGCCGCCGTCGGGACCGCCGAACTCGATATATTTTTCGCGGCGAAACGAGACCGAGCCGGCGCCGCCGTCGCCCGACCGGATGTAAACTTTCGCCTGATCGAGGAATTTCATGGTTTTGTTATCTGCCTGGTACAAGTTTGCGATGCTCTATCGCATAGACGCGCTCCGCGCGACAATGAATTCGGGGATTCCTGCATGGCCTTCACGGTAGTCACCTACAACATACAGTTCGGCATCGGACTGGACGGCGCCTACGATCTGGAGCGGATCGTCGAGGCCGTGAAGGACGCCGACATCATTGCGCTGCAGGAAGTGACGCGCGGCTTCATGCGCAATGAGGGCCGCGACATGGTCGCCGAGATCGAGGCGCTCATGCCCGACCGGTTCGCCGTCCACCACATGCCGGCCGATGTCGATTTCGGCAGCGCGGTAAAGGACGGCGTGGCGGTGAACCGGCGGTTCCAGTTCGGAAACATGATCCTGTCACGCTGGCCGATCCTGTCTGCGCGCGGCCACCTTCTGCCGCGCTCGATGCGCACTGCCTCCTTGAACTTGCAGCGCGGGGCGCTGGAAGCGCTGATCGCGACGCCTTCCGGTCCCTTCCGTTTCTATTCCGTTCATCTCGATCACATCGATCCGCAGGAAAGGCTGAACCAGATCGCCGCCCTGAAGGAAATCGCCTTTGCCGTTCCCCATACCGGCATGGCCGTCACCGGGCTCGGCGAATACGGTTTTCCGGAACTGCCGCATGCCGAGGATTTCATCCTGCTCGGCGATTTCAACCTGGAGCCCGATCTCGCGGAATACCGCGACATGCTCTCCGAAACGGGGCCACTCGTCGATGTGACGGCGACCGATTCCGGCTGGAGCTGGGTCGATCCCGACGATCGCGAGCGGGTCAAGCGCCTCGATTACGGCTTCGCCACCCAGGGCTTCGCCGACTTGGTGACGAAGGCGCATGTGGATCAGAGCGCGGAAGGCTCCGACCACATGCCCGTCTGGATTCATCTCGGCGCGTAAAGGCCGGCCTATGCCTGTTTGCGGGCCAGCCAGTCGGCGCGATCGAGCGTGTAGCGTTCGACCGGTACGCGGCCGGCAGTGAGACTGTCGATCTCGTCGAGCCCGACGAAGGAAAAGCCGCATTTGGCGATCACGTTGCGCGAACCCGGATTGACCGTGCGACACACCGCATGGATGCGTTCGGCGTCGGTCGAGCGGAACGCCTGATCGACGAGGGCATTTGCCGCCTCGGTCGCGTAACCATGGCCCCAATAGGCCTCGCCAAGCCAGAAGCCGACTTCGAAGCCGCCGCTGCGATCGCGAATCTCGAGGCCGGCAAAGCCGATGAGATGGCCGGTATCGGCCAGCGTGATGGCGTAGATATAGCCTTCATGCTCCCCGGTGAGGCAGCCCTCCAGGAACACTTCCGCATCGCTCTCGCGATAGGGATAGGGCATGCGCGACGTCATTTCCGCGATCTGCCGATTGTTGGCGATGGCGGCCAAGTCCTCGACGTCGTCACGGTGCGGCGGTCGCAGCACGAGACGCGTCGTCACGAGAACGGGCGTGTCGTAGCTCAGGTCCGGAAGATCGGGACCGTAAAGCTGCTGTGCTGGCTGGATCATCGTTTCGTTGCCTTGAATCGAGAAGGGGAGATGGTGGCGTCCCATCTCCCCTTGTATCGCGGCTTTCGCCAAATCCGGGTCATGAGACGCCGGACCATATGGTTGTCCGGCTTATTCCGCTGCGTCCTGCATGGGCATCACGGAAATATAGGTTCGGCCATTGGCCTTCGCCTTGAATTCCACAGCGCCTTCGACTTTCGCGAAGATCGTGTGATCCTTGCCAATGCCGACATTGACGCCCGGATGCCACTTCGTGCCGCGCTGGCGCACGATGATGTTGCCCGGGACGACCTTCTCGCCGCCGAATTTCTTCACGCCAAGACGTTTGGATTCGGAATCGCGACCGTTACGCGACGAACCACCGGCTTTCTTGTGTGCCATTGTCTATCTCCTGTCGCGCCAACCGCGCGAATTTCCGTTCTTATGGTGGCTACGGGGCGTTTTTACAACCCCGGCCGGCTATCACTTCGCGATCAGGGCCTTGGCCTGCTCCTGCCAGTCGCGGATCTGATCCGCGCTGAAGGGCATGTTCTCGTCCACCGTCGCGATGTCCGCTTCGCTGAGAGCGGCAATCTGCGCGTAGGTGGTGATGCCCTGCTGGTTGAGCTGGCTTTCGGCAACAGGGCCGATGCCCTTGATCTTGGTCAGCTTGTCGGCCTCGCCTTCCGGCGCGGTGAACAGCGACGCGGCAGCGGCCGGAGCCGCCTTTTCTTCCTTGGCGGCCGGCTTCGGTGCTTCCGCCTTCGGCGCGGGCGCTGCCTCGGCCTTCTTCGGCGCGGCCTTCTTGGACGGCTTGGCGCCACCGGTCAGGATCTCGGCGATGCGGACGGTGGTCAGGTGCTGGCGATGGCCGCGGGTGCGCTTGGAGTTCTGGCGGCGGCGCTTCTTGAAGGCGATGACCTTGCGCGCACGGCCCTGCGAGACAACCTCGGCGGTGACCAGGGCGCCTTCGACGAAGGGCGCGCCAAACGTCGCATCGGCGCCTTCGCCGACCATGAGAACTTCGTTGAACTCCACCATGTCGCCGGTCTCGCCGTCGAGCAGTTCGATCTGGAGTGTGTCTTCGGCGGCAACGCGGTACTGCTTGCCACCGGTCTTGATGACTGCGAACATTTTTTTTCCTTCAGTGTTCGGTCCGGCTCTTGCCACTCGCCGCTGGTGCGGTCCGGGCAGGCCGTCTTTTTGGTCAGTCGTGACGGTTTCGGTTCGGTTTCATGCCCGGTCATTGCCGGACACAAACAAAGCGGCGCGGATTTCCCGCGCCAGCGGCACCCCTATGATGCGGGTCCGGCGAAAAGTCAAGCTTTTCGACAGCGGAGGCTTGTCTTCGCCGCCATAGAGGGCTATGGACCGGCCCGCTCGTCGAAGCGGTCACGGAGAGGTGGCTGAGTGGTCGAAAGCGCCGCACTCGAAATGCGGTATAGGGGTGACTCTATCGTGGGTTCGAATCCCACCCTCTCCGCCATCAGGCATATTGATTCTATTTGTATTTAATAGATTTTGGCAGCTATTCTCCCGGCTTAACCCGGGGAATGTCTTGGAAGCAGTTAGAAACTTACCATACCACGACCAACATACTGATAAACAACGATAACACGACTGCGTGGAAGCGATTGTTCCTTATAAACTTAGTAGCCTTCGTTGGAAGTGAGTTTCGTCGGGAGAATGCTCGGACCCGCTTTGATTGGAGGATGAAGCACTACCTTCAGCCGAACCATGTCCGCAATGAAACCTTGTTCTCGAGAACATTCTCCTCGTCTCGGTGAGAAACGGCATAGCGAAATACCCAATGCCATTGGCGGTAAACGCCAGCCGCGACCGACTAAGGCGTATACCGCGACACGCGCGTTTTGCCAGATGGGCATCCTTCACTGTCAATGTGTCGATCGGCCGCGACGGGCCGCGATGCTCCTGTTATGCCCGCATTCGGCGACGTTGCCGCACATGCGAGGAAATAGATGGAGTAGATTCGAGCAATGGATCGTAACTTCCCCCAAAACAGTGCGCCGATAAAACGCGGCACTTAAGTATCTGACTCTGGGTAGTGCAGAAGTTGCCGGGACGCCTTACGAAGCTCTAGAAAGAAGCGAGTGGCCATCCATCATCATATCGGATGAAATTTGCCGACTCGGTCATTGTCTCTGGGCTACCGCGCCACATTATACTTTTTGCAGCATACGGTGTCAGTTCACGTGTCATAGTATATTCAACCACCTTCCGTTCTCCTGCCTCTCGTATTCCCGTAATTTTTTCGAAATTCCATATATATATTGGTAATTCACATTTTATCATCTCTTGATTTTGAATGTGACTTCCAATAATTCGGCAAAATCTTCTCCCTTCTATTGATAAAACTGGATTTGAAAGTAAGGCCGGTCGGACTTTCGCACCTCCAGCCGAGCCGGTTTTGCCTGTAAACAAAGAATATTTCTCCACTACACCTAGCTCTTTCCACTCAAGTATTGATTTTAATTTATCTTTATAATCATTGTATCCATTTATATTTATAATTCCGTTATAATTGAGGTATGAATTAACCTGCGATAGCCACCTGTCTCGTTCTTCTTCACTGTCAAATGTCTGCCAAACTCCTCTAAAACGTATAGCCTCAACATAGGGTTTTCTATCTGCGGCTCTTAATATTTCCGCTGCCTTTTCCCGTGAGAGTTCGTCTGAGCAAGCAACAGTACCAAGTGCCGAAATTAAAGCAGATAACGATAATATTATATTCTTCCGATCCAAAACAGCACCTACATCTCACAATTAACTACTTTAATCATAACGTATTAGAAGCCTGTCACAAAAATAAAAATTAGTAAGGCTCAACACTCTTTCAAACCCAGGCGATCATGATCAAAACTCAGGCGGCCACCCTCTCCGCCATAGACCAAGACCGAATACCGGCTTCCCTTGTGAACCGGGGCGAAAGTGCCAATTTCTCCGCGGATTTCCCAGATATAAATCGCAGCCGGGCCGCATCCTAAAGCAGTTCGGCGACGGACCTGACCGACAGGATGGAGGCGATTTCCTCGGCGCGAAGCTGGCGGTTCGTTTCGGCCTCGATCGTCAGGACGATCGACATGTGGGCCAGGCTGTCCCACGCCGGCAGGGTTTCCATCGTGTCGTCGATCGATACGTGACCGCCATCGATCTTGAGGGCTTTCGCGACGATTTCGCAGGCGCGGTCGTCAGGCGTCATCGTTTTTCTCCGCCCAGGGACCGGCCATCCACTTGTCCTTGAAGATCTCGAAATTCAGGAAATCGACGACCTCGCCCGTCTGCGGGTTCTGGTTGCTGCGGTGCCAGCTCCCGACGTGGTCGTATCCCAGCCGCCGGTAGTTGAAGATGGATGCGGTGTTGCGCGCCTCGACGACACCGTAGAAACGCTCGACGTCGGAACAGGAAAAGAAGTGATTCATGAGCTTGGCGCGTACCTCCAGGACGACCCCCTTGCCCCACCATTCGCGATCCCCGATGGCGACGGAATTGAAGGCGGACCGGTATCCGCGCATCTTGACCTTGTGAAAGCCGATGGATCGGCCGCCCGATTTGGGCGTGATCGAGAACGCGAACTTGGTGCGGTTGTCGGGAAGGGACATGGTTCTCGCCCATTTCCACGCGGAGCGCGGTTTTGAAGTCTGGAACAGGCCCGCGAGGATTTCCGGGTCGCGGCGTATCTCGCGGGTTTCGATCATGAACCGTATCGGGCCCATCGGCTCGAGGATGAACCGTTCCGTTTCGAGCGGCCGGGCGAGCTTGCTTCTGGCTTTCATGAAGAACGCGCTCACGTTTCGTCGGCGACGAGGTTTCGCACATCGGCCCGCACGATCTTGCCGCGATCGTTGCGCGGGATGGCGTCGAGCTTGTAGAGGCGGGACGGTACCGCGTCGGCGCGGGCCTGTGTCCTGCACCAGGCCTTGATTGCCTCCGCATCGAAGTCCGATCCCGGTTTGAGCACGACCGCGGCCGCAACGGCCTCTCCCGCGACCGGGTCCGGGATGCCGAAGGCGCAGGCCTCTGCGATATCCGCATGGCGTTCGAGCATCATGTCGACCTCCTCGGCCTGCACCTTGATGCCGCCGCGATTGATCTCCGATTTAATCCGGCCGGCCAGCACAAGATGGCCTTCTTCGTCGATTTTGCCCGTATCGCCGGTACGGAACCAGCCGTCGCAAAAGGCCTCCGTCTGCAGATCGGGGCGCTGCCAGTAGCCCAGCATGATCGACGGCGTCTGCACCAGGACCTCGCCGCGTCCCTGGCCGGAAATATGGCCGTTTTCGTCGCGCACGGCGAGTGCGCCGCCCCATATCGGTCCGACATAGCCGTCGCATGCCCGATCGTCGCGCAGCGAACCGCCGCCGATCCAGTTCGCGGTTTCGGTCATGCCGAACATGTTGAAGACATTGTCGGTGCCGCCCCATTTCGCGATATCCCGCCACTGGCCGATCGAAAGCGGGGCCGAGCCGACATGGATTCGGGTCATGGGTATGGATGGCGAGTCGGAAACGCGCAGTGCGATCTTCCAGAAAGACGGAACGGAGCTCATGAAGCCGATCCGGCGTGTCTCGACGACAGAGGAAAGCCCGCGCATTTCCGACATGTCCGGAACCGTCCATATGTGGACATGCCCGCCGGCGAAAAGCGGCGTCAGGCAATTGCCGATGAGGCCGTGGCCGAAGAACACCGGCAGCACGCACAGGACCTGGCTCAACGTGTCGCGCCCGATTTCCGCGATGTTCAGGGAAATCCGGACCAGCAGGCTGCGCCGTGAATGGACGATGCCTTTCGGACGGCCCGTGGTGCCCGATGTCATCAGGATCAGAGCCGGCTCGTCCAGTCCCAAGGGCATGGCGGCGGATGCAGTGTCCGGGTCCGGTTGCGGCATGTCGCAGCGGCGTTCGCCGATCCAGTGCCTCGCGCCGGTCGCCTCGATGACATTTTCCTGTTCCGCGCCGGTCAGCGCCGAATTGACGCCGACGGCGACGAAGCCTGCTTCCCAGCACGCAAAAAGCGCGATCAGGAAATCGATGCCGTCGGACTCCGAAACCACAATGCGCGCCCCGTGATCAAGGCCGAGCGCCGACAACTCGACAGCGCCCTTCCGCGCCGCCCGCCCGATATCGGACGCCGACATCTCCCTTCCGGTCCGCACGTCGGAAATCCGGGCGGAAACGGGTAGCATCGACAGGACGGAAGCGGTTTCGGAACTCATTGTCTTTGTCTTGCGGTCTTGTTTTGCGTGACTGTTTAGCTGAACCGGGATCGAAAATGAACGTGGCCTGATGGCCGGTTCACGCAGCTAACGGCGTATCGTTCTCTGTATCCAGCGAAAAGCATGCCTGCGCAGTCGCGACATGCGCGAATACGGGGCATCGATGACGACCTGCGCCGTAATCATGTCCCTGCCGAGCGACGCGAGCGGGCAAAAGGTGAAACGGCTCGCCAGTTCCGCCGCGGCCGTCTCATCGAACATTTCCGCGATCAGGCGAAGGCAAAGGGCCGTCTCGATGCTCAGATGCAGGTCGGCGGCCAATTGCGGCAGTTTCTCCCGGTCATTGGTGTCGAGTTTTCTGAAAGCCTGCAGCACATCGACCAGGAAGCGTATCTGGTGGAGTTTGTGGCCGAGCGTTCCGTGGACGACGGCCAGAAAGAACAGGCACAATGGCGCTTCCGGGTCGTCAGGGTCGATCCGTATCAAATCGTCGTAGGAAAAGCTCACGCGCCGGCGCAGCCCCTCGTAATGAACGAGGTTTCCATGGACTTCGATCAGCAATGCCGGAACGTCTTCATGCAGCCATTTTTCTTCCTGGTTGGCGACCGTGTTGTCGAATGCCGCCCGCTTGTGCAGCCGGAAACCGCGATCCGTCAGGAACCCGGCGAACGCTTCACGCGCATCCGGTGAAACGAGAATGTCGATGTCGGTGAAGGGGCGGTCGCCGGGGACCGGATAGAGACGCGTCGCAAAGCTCCGGCCTTTCACCATCGTCGCGGCGATGCCGTTTTCGCGGATGAAAGCGGAGACATCGTTTGCCAGACCGCGCAGGCGCAGGGTCAGCGCGATGGTCGCTTCGACTTCGCGTTTGAGGTCGGAGACGATCTCCGGATCGCATGTTCCGGCCAGTTTGCGCAGCACGACCGGCCCGACATTGTGATCGCTCGCCATCTGCGCGATTCGGGGAAGGTGCCCGGGAGGCACGTTCGGGACCGGCGCTTCGGGATCCGCCAGCCGGCATAGCAGCGCTTCAGTTTGCCTTGACGTCACGGCGCTGCCGATCCTCCGCGATCGCTGTTTCGACCGCCGGTGCGATCGTGCTCAGGTCCGATCCGGCGCACAGCCTGAAGGTGGGGAGCGTTCTGGTGATGGCGGCCAGCAGGCTGAATTGCCTGATTTCGCCCTCGACCAGGCCGGTCTTGCCTATTCGCATGTTGTCGGCCGCGAGCGCCGCGAGGGTTTCGGTCGCGGCGAGCGCGAGCACGTCGCTCTCCGTGCGTCCGCTCCGCTCCAGTTTGAACAGGCCGGCGACCGGCCGCCGCCCGGTGGGTTCGATGCGAATCCGGTCCGCTATATCCGCCTGCAGAAGGCGGCGCTCGTCTTCGTCGCTCCAATCGCCCGAAAGCCGGGGCGCCACCCAATCCAGCATCTCCGCGGTCTTCCGGTGAACCTTCAGATTGCGCGGCAACCCCCAGGCGGTCACGCCGTCGGCGTCGACCCGGAAAACCATCACATCGTCCGAGCACAGGCCGAACCCCGCATCGCAGAGCGCCAGGGTGGTGGTGGTCTTCCCCGCGCCGCTTTGGCCGAAAATGACAACGAGATCATCGCTGCCCGGCATCGTTACGCCGGCAGAATGCAGCAGGAATTGCCCGGTGGCGTTGGCCGCCGCGTGCAGAACAAGCATCGCAACTGACTGGCCCGCGCTTCTTTCGCAGCCCGGCGCAACCGTGATCGACGCGTGGCGCTTGTCGGCGGCCAGTATGAGTGTCACGCGGTCGGGGAATTGCAGGTACTGCGTTCCATCATGTGAAGTGAACCGGCAGTCGCCTTCGTCGAAAACCGGTCCTGCATAGATCAAGGTCGCACCATCCGGCGCGGATTCGGGTTCGCCTTCGCGGATCGTCAGCGCGAATGCGGCGCTGTCGGCGGCAGCGATCGTTTCGTCGCTGAAAATGCGCGAGAACGAGTTCATTTGCAGCGGGTTTTCCGCATCGACCCGCAAGGCGCCGGCATGAAGATCGAACCAGCGTGTGATCATTGTCCTTTGGTCGCTCCGGTCTGCGAGGGATGCACGTATATCGTAACCTGGCCATCCATGCGGTTGTTGATCACTTCCTCGCCATCGATCGATACCCAGCAATGCGCGGAGATCCGGGGCGAACCGATCGACCCCTCGTCCACCGCGAAATGAAGCTGTGGCCGATAGCCGGCCCTGCGGAGGTATTCGTAGCCGACCAACCCGGCGCGCAGGCAGCGCCGATCGCGCATCAGGATCGGGTTGCGAACCGCCTTGCGGACAAACCGCGCGATGTCGGGTACCGGCAGATGCGGAACGTCGCCCTGGTTGCCGTGCTCGGCAAGTCTCAATATTTCGGAGAAGCTTTTACCGCGAATGCGGAAGGGGAGGAATCGCGCCGCGATCCAGATATCGAGCAGGAGGCGCCATCGCTGCCAATGGCCGATTGCAGGCATGACCGCGCCCATCACTCCGCGCTAACGACGATTCCCTCGGATTCCAGTTCGGCGGCAAGCTCATTCAGGTCGCCGATCAGCGTTTCGAGCGCGACGTCGTACTCGCTCTCCATCAGCCGGGCGATCTCGTCGATCGAGCGCTGTCCGTCGACATTCCTCAGAAATGCTTCCGACGTGTCGTTGCATGAATAGAGCTGCCCGCTGTCGCCAAGGAGAATGACAGCGCCGTCGCCGACGGTTTCAAAGGAGGCGATTGGCGAAAGCGCGTAAACCTTGGACGCTGACATGAACTCTCACAACTGTCGGACGTGTTTTATACTGAAACGGTCACAGAGCCGAAGCCGGCCGGATTTCGTCAGCCATTTCCGGAGGAAACCTGTGCGGTAACGGCCGACAGCACGCCGGATTTCGTGACCGCGGGTTTTTCGTATCTCTTTTTCGTCATTTTTCCTGTCCTCTCCAATACGGTAAGCGGCTTACAGTGCCGAAAAGGAGTCGATCTCGAACGGTCGACTCTTCCTAGGTTGGGCGCGCGGAGCCGCCCGCCACAATCGCGGTCAGCGCCTGCTTTTTCAGGAGGACGGGTTTCGTATAGGTTTTCCTGGCTGACATCTGTTTCCCTTCCTTTCCCTGGTTTATGGATCGACGCGCTGAATTCCAGCGAGGACGATGGGAAGGTATTCTATTTCTCAGGCGATCCGGTCGCAACAACGCCGGCGAGCGTCGACTGCTTGACCAGCGTCGGCTTCACATAAATTCGTTTCGCTTGGCTCTTCATAAAATTCTTCCTTTTTACCGGAATTGGCCTGTCAGATCCGCTGCTTATTGCAACCCGGCGCGCTCCGTAAAGGGGCGGCGGGTTGAAAGCCCAAGCGAAACGGGATGGTGAACTTTCTAGGCGGGATCGGAGTTGCGTGCGACAACCGATGGAAGCTTTTCCTGCTTCACAAGCGCCGGTTTCACATAAATCCGCTTCGATCGGGTATCCATCGTTCTCTCCATATTCAGGAAATCTTGCTCTGGCGGGAATATCCCAGCCACAAATGCCGGACGTCAAGCGAAAATGGGGCGTGTCAGCCCCGAAGGCTCATACCCCGGTTGACGGAGCGGCAACCACTTTCGAGATCAGTGTTCTCTTTGCGATTGCAGGCTTGCGATATTCTTTCTTTTTCGTCATCAGTTTCGTTCCACTTATGTCAGAAATCGCTGATTTTCGTACATTCTAGCTGAACGAACGCCGATCGCAAACCCTTGGGCGATCTGAACTTGGCGGTCTCCGAGTGCCGGTCTTGGCCTTGCGGATACGGAACTGAACTTCCGATGAAAACTGACCTTACTTCACGATCATTGTTGGAGAGGGCGTCACGTGCCCTCTCGGATGTCGAATGGGTAATTCGCGCCGCGACAGCGCGTTTCAGCCAAGCGTCGGCATGGTGAACTGCGCGTCGTCGCGTATGCCGCCCGGCCACCGCGTGGTGGTCGTCTTGATGCGGGTGTAGCAACGTACGCCCTCCATGCCGTGCATCGCGTGGTCGCCGAAGATCGAGGCCTTCCAGCCGCCGAAGGAGTGGAACGCCATCGGAACCGGGATCGGCACGTTGATGCCGACCATGCCGACCTCGATATCCTGCGAAAAGGCGCGCGCCGTGTCGCCGTCGCGGGTGAAGACCGCCGTGCCGTTGGCGTATTCATGGCCGTGGATCAGATCGACCGCTTCCTGGTAGGAGTTGCGGCGCACAACCGACAGCACCGGGCCGAAGATCTCGTCGCGATAGATCGACATGTCCGGCGTGACATTGTCGAACAGCGTGCCGCCGACATAGTAGCCGTTCTCGTAGCCCTGCATCTGCTGTTTGAAGGTGCGCCCATCGACAACCAGCTTTGCGCCTTCCTTTTCGCCCGCGTCGATATAGCCGAGGATTTTCTCCCGTGCCTGTTGCGTGACGACCGGACCCATCTCGGAGGAGCGGTCGGCGGCCGGGCCGATCTTCAGCGCCTCGATCTTCGGCACCAGCCGCTCGATCAGCGCGTCGGCGACGGCGTCCGTGACGGGAACGGCGACCGAGATCGCCATGCAGCGCTCGCCGGCCGAGCCGAAGGCCGCGCCCATCAGGGCGTTGGCCGCCATGTCGAGATCGGCGTCGGGCATCACGATCATGTGGTTCTTGGCGCCGCCGAGCGCCTGAACGCGCTTGCCGTTGGTCACGCCGGTGATGTGTATATATCTCGCGATCGGGGTCGATCCGACGAAGGAGATGGCCTTGACGTCCGGGTGGTGCAGCAGCGCGTCAACAGCCACCTTGTCGCCCTGGACGACATTGAACACACCCTCCGGCAGGCCGGCCTCGGTCAGCCATTCAGCGATCAGCAGCGAGGGGGACGGGTCGCGCTCCGACGGCTTGAGGATGAAGGTGTTGCCGCAGGCGAGCGCGACGGGGAACATCCACATCGGCACCATGGCCGGGAAGTTGAACGGGGTGATGCCGGCGACGACGCCAAGCGGCTGGCGGATCGAATGGGTATCGACACCGGTGCCGACACTTTCTGAGAATTCGCCCTTGAGATGGGTCGGCGCGCCGATCGCGAACTCGACGACCTCGAGGCCGCGCGTCACTTCGCCGAGCGCGTCGTCATGGGTCTTGCCGTGTTCGGCGGAAATCGCTTCGGCGAGCTGGTCCGCGCGCTCCCACAGGATGGTCTTGAACTTGTCGAGTATGCGGGCGCGGCGTAGCGACGGCGTCTTCGACCATGCCGGCCATGCGGCCTTAGCGGCGGCGACCGCATCGTTGACGTCCTGCTCGGAGGCCAGGATCACCTCTTTCTCCGCTTCGCCGGTAGCGGGATTGAAGACCGGCTGGCTACGGTCGGCGGTGCCTCTGGTCGGCGAACCGGCGATGTAATGGGTAATCGTCGTCATGGACGTGTCCTCCTTGGTTGGAGGCGATGTCTCATTTCGTTATTCTCATAACAATGCGATAATATTCAAAGTCGTTATGCAAAAACGCATAGGATGAAATCATGAACTGGGAAGACGGGCGATTGTTCCTGGCGGTGGCGCGGGCCGGGCAAATGCTCGGTGCCGCGAAGGCGCTGGGCATCAATCAGGCGACGCTCAGCCGGCGCATGGCGTCGCTGGAGCAGCAACTGGGCGCCAATCTCCTGATCCGGCGCGCGACCGGATGCGAACTGACGGATGAGGGCGAGGCGCTGGCCGCGTCGCTCGAACGCGCGGAGGCCGAATTCCTGCAGGCGCAATCGCTGTTCGATCATTCGGGCCCGGAGGTTTCCGGCACGGTGCGCATCGGTGCGCCGGACGGTTTCGGCGTCTCCTTTCTTGCGCCGCGGCTCGCGCAGCTTGCCGAGCGGCACCCGGGTCTCACGGTTCAGCTCGTGCCGGTGCCGCAGGCCTTCTCATTGTCGAAGCGCGAGGCCGATATCGCCGTGATGGTTGGCCGACCGGAGCAGGGGCGGCTGATCGCGCAGAAACTGACCGACTACACGCTCGGCCTTTACGCGGCGCGCAGCTATGTCGAAAACCGCGGTCTGCCGGTGACGACCGAGGATCTTCGGACCCACCGTCTCGTCGGCTATGTCGAGGACCTGATTTATTCGGCGTCGCTGAATTATGCCCCGACCTTCTGGTCCGGCTGGCGATCCCGGATCGAGATTTCGAGCGCGACCGGTCAGTTCGAAGCCGTGCGGGCCGGTGCGGGCATCGGCGTTCTGCACGACTATCTGGCGTCCGGCCACGAGGATCTCGTTCCCGTGCTCCCGGATTTGTCGGTGCAGCGATCCTACTGGATCGTCCATCACGAAAGCTTGCGCGGCCTCGCCCGCATCAAGGCCGCGACGGCATTCCTCGCCGACGCGGTGAGATCGGATGCGGGGCGGTTCGTCAGGTCGACCCGGTAATCCGGTCGGCGCTGTCACGGATATGACAAGCCGGGGGTCTATGGGACGGAAAATTTGCGACCTCGGATTCCGACATGAAACTCGTTCACATCTCCGACATCCACATCAATCCCGAACCGATCCTCGGTCTCGATCCCGTCGAGAACTTCCGAAAATGCCTCGCGCATGTCGAAGCGCATCAGGGCGATGCCGACCTTATCGTCATTACCGGCGATCTGACGCATCACGGTCGGCCGGGGAGCTATGCGATGCTCAAGAACATCCTTGCCGGAAGTTCACTGCGGGGCGCAAAGGCGCCGCGCCTTCTGATCGGCAATCACGACGACCGGGAAAATTTTACCGCAGCATTTCCCGCTGCCGCGCGCGATGCGGACGGCTTCATCCAGTGGACCGAGGAGACCACGGCCGGGATTTTCGTCTATATGGACACGGTCATGCAGGGCGAGCATGGCGGATCCTATTGCGAAGTCCGGCGCAAATGGCTGGAATCCGTGCTTGATGAAGCAGCGGCGCAAGGCAAGCCGGCATGGCTCTTCATGCATCACAACCCGACGACCGTGCATGTCGCCAATGCGGACCTGATCGGCATTCGCGAGGAAGCCGAACTGAAGGCCCTGCTGGCGCGATATCGCGGCACGGTGCGCCACATGTTCTTCGGCCACTGCCATTTCACGCTGAGCGGTTCCACAGGCGGCATTCCGTTTTCGGCCCCTCGGTCGACCAACCACGCCTGCTGGCCGGATTTCTCCGGCAATGCGCACCGCATGGGCCATGGCGAATTACAGCCGAACTACAATGTCTGCTTTCTCGAAGGCGACGATGTCGTCATCCATTCGGTCGACTTCCTCGACGAGGACAAGGTGAATTGGCAGGAGACCGGTGAAGATGGCTGGATCCATGAGCCGGATCGCGAGGCGTCGCCGCGGCATTCGGGCCTGATGTGACCCGCGCTTGCGCAATTCAGGTCCGGACCTCCTCCGGATTTCGGGGAGAGCCGGTCACGATCAAAGAGACGGACGTATAGGGCGCACACGGAAGGGCGGTTCTTCGGCGTCCGGCGCTTTCTCCGTGCTCGCCGCGACCAGAACTAATATCCGCCGGAATCCGGTCCGTTGGCGAAACTCTGCAACGTCTGGCCGCCGTCGATGAGCCAGGCGGCGCCGTTGACATGGCGGGCGGCGTCGGAGGCGAGAAAGGCTACGACTTCGGCGACATCTTCCACCTGGCCGATGCGCTTGGACGGGATGCGGCTCGCGAATTTCTCCACCTGGGACTGGCCGTCCGTCTGGCCCTCGCGCAGGCCGGGCACCCCGAGCGTCGTTTCGATCACGCCGGGGCAGACCGCGTTGACGCGAATGCCGTGCGGCGCGAGGTCGAAGGCGGCGGACTTGGTGAGGCCCACCACCGCGTGTTTGGTCGACACGTAGCCGGCGCCACCGGCGAGAACATCCCATCCGGCCATTGACGAGCCCATGTTGACGATGGCGCCGCCCCTGCCTGACTTCACCATCTCGGCGGCGACCGCCTGCAGCGAGACGAACATCGAGCGCAGATTGACGCGGACCATCCTGTCCCACTCATCGAGCGGCAGTTCGTGAACGGGCGCGACCTCGCCGGAAATGCCGGCATTGTTGAAGGCCATGTCGAGCGCACCGAAGGTTTCGACCGCGGATGCGACCGCGCCCTTCATCACTTCGGCATCGGAAACATCGCCGGCCTCGGTCTTGACCTTGCCGGGCGCGGCGAGCCCTTCGGCCACCTGTTCAAGGCCCTTGGCGTCGAGATCGACGAGAAGGACATTCGCGCCGCGTTTGAGGAAAGTCCGCGCGGTTGCGGAGCCGATGGCGCCGGCGCCGCCGGTGATCAGCACGGTTTTGCCGTCGAAAGTGTCAGCCATGTCGTTTGCTTTCATTCGGGTTTTCAGTAGTCGCGCCAGCCATATTCCGGCGCGAAGCTGATCAGTTCGGCCGCACGGTCGTTGCTCAGCAGCGCCGTGTGCCCGGGCAGGGGCGTCCGGCGTTCGACGGCCGGATAGGTTTCGTCGAGGAGGCTCGCCGTCTCGCGTTCGGAATAGGTGTCGGCGGCGGAAATGAAGAAGCGCTCATGGCCCGCGATATCGGCTTCGGCGGCTTGCACGAAGGCCCGGCCCGCATCGCGGGCATCGATATAGGCCCAGAGATCGAGGCCGGCTTCCTCGCGGTCGCGGCGCGGACCGACCTGTTCGGGAAAGCTCTTCGCGGTCTGGATCCACGGCATGCGGATGCTGGCGGCCGAATGGCCGGTGCGGCGTGTCCAGGCCTCGACCATTTCCTCGCCGAGCCATTTGGTCACGGCATAGACGTCCTGCGGCGCCTGCGGGTGATGCTCATCGACGGGAAAGTAGCCGATCTCGACGGGCCTCGGCGCGAATGGCAGGCCGAGAACGCTGAAGGAGGAGGCGAAGACCATCTTCTTGATCCCGCTCCGCTCCATTGCCGTCAGCACGTTGAACATGAGCGTCATGTTGATGCGGAAGACGTCCTCGGCCGCGTAGCCGACTGGACGCGGCAGAGAGGCGATATGCGCCATGCAATCGGCGGGACCGATCGCCCCCATGGCGGCGTCGAGCTTCGTCAGGTCGATCTGTTCGACGCCGGGCGCGCCCGTGACGTCCAGAGCGGTAACAGTGTAGCCACGGCTCCTGAATGCAGAGGTGACGTGGCTGCCCAGAAGGCCGGCGGCGCCTGTTACAATGGCGTGCTTTGTCATCCCGGATCTCCGATCGAGAAGCGGTGGAAATACGTGTCCGGAAAGTGCATTTCCGGAGGTTTTTGTTGCGAAAGCCGACTTGACAACAGTCCGTCTTTGCTTCCAACTTTAATTCGTACACGAACAAATAAACTCGTCAAGAGCCACGCGAGACTGCCGGCAAACGGGCGTTCGGAGTATCTGTAGAAACGGAGAACAGACATGAAGGCGAACATCAGAAATCTGGCGGCCGGGACAGCGATGCTCGGTGCCATGACCGCAGGAATTTCGGCGGCTTCCGCCGACACGCTCAAGGTAGCGGCGATCTCGGGCTATTTTTCACAGGGCTTCGGCATCGCGATTGTCAACGGTCTGAAGAAGGCCGAGCAGGACTTCGACGTCGAGGTCAAGATCGTGGACACGGGCAACCGCGCGCTCGACTATGAAGAGCAGTTCAACAACATCGCGAAGGACGGCGAATACGATCTCGTCTTCGTCATGGGATGGGAACTCGTGGACGCGCTGCAGAAGTCCAATGCCGCCTATCCCGACCAGAAGTTCATCTTCATCGACGGCATCCTCGAGAGCGAAACGATGACCTATATCGACTTCGTCGAGGAGGAAGGCTCCTATCTCGTCGGTGCGCTGACGAGCATGCTGACCGAGCAGGGCGTCGAAGGCTTCGATTCCGGCAGCCAGGTCGGTTTCATTGGCGGACGCGACATTCCGGTCATCCGCAACTTCCTGATGGGTTACGAGCAGGGCGTCGACGAACAGTCCGACGGCGTATCCGTCTCGAGCGTCTTCTCGGGCACCTTCGACGATCCGGCCAAGGGCTCCGAACTCGCGATGACCCTCTACGGTCAGGGCGTCGATGTCATCTATCAGGCTGCCGGCCCCACCGGCGAGGGCGTGCTGCAGGCGGCCAAGGTTGCGGACAAATATGCTGTCGGCGTCGATATCGACCAGTGTCCGACGGCTCCCGGCCATATCCTCGCTTCCATGCTCAAGCGCGCCGATGTGGCCGTCTATGACGTTATCAAGGGCGAGGTTGACGGAAGCGCGCCGGTCACGGCCGGCCCGGTCTCCTACGGCGTGGCCGCCGGCGGCATCGAGCTCAAGGTCTGCGACGATGTTGCGGACATGATCCCCGAGGACGTGATGACCAAGCTCGAGGAAGTTCGCGCGGGCATCGCGGACGGCTCGATCTCGGTGACGCTCAACCAGTAAAAGAATCGGCCGGCGGGCGGCGTTGCTCCCTCCCAAACCACTGCGCAGAACGCCTGCCGGCCCGACCCATTACCGTTCGAATGACGTTGCAAACCTGGAATTGACCGCTATGGCCTTCGCCGTTGAGATGATCGGTGTGTCGAAGAATTTCGGTCCGGTCGCCGCAAACCGGGATGTCAGTTTCGGCGTCCGCCATGGCGAGATTCACGCCCTCGTCGGCGAGAACGGCGCGGGCAAGACGACGCTGATGAATATCCTCTTCGGGCTGATGCAGCCCGACAGTGGCGAAATCCAGATCGACGGCAAACCCGTCGTGATGGAATCGCCACGCACCTCGATTGGCCTGGGGCTCGGCATGGTGCATCAGCATTTCAAGCTGGTGCCGTCGCTGACGGTCGCCGAGAACATCTTTCTCGGCATGGAAATCACCAAAGCCGGTCTGGTCGACCACAAGGCCCAGTCGGCAAAGGCGAGGGCGTTGTCCGAGGAGTTCGGTCTGCAGATCGATCCCGATCGCAAGATCCACGAGCTCTCGGTCGGTGCCGAGCAGCGCGTCGAAATTCTCAAGGTCCTGGCGCGGGGCGCCAATGTCGTTATTCTCGACGAGCCGACGGCGGTTCTCACGCCCCAGGAGAGCCGCGATCTCTTTCGTATCATCCGGCGCTTCGCGGATGCCGGAATGACCGTGATCTTCATCTCGCACCATCTTTCCGAAGTGCTCGAGGTGTCCGATACGGTAACGGTGCTGCGCGACGGGGCGGTGGTCGGCACGCGTCCGACGAAGGAACTCGACGAGGACTCGCTCGTCAACATGATGGTCGGGCGCGAGGTCAATTTCGACCGCCGCGACCGCAAGCCAATTTCCGGTCATGCCATCCTCGAACTGCGCGACGTCTTCGCGCGTGATGATCGTGGTCTGCCGGCGCTGCGCGGGATCGACCTTGAGGTCCGGTCTGGCGAGATCGTCGGGATCGTCGGCGTTGACGGCAACGGACAGACCGAATTGTCCGAAGTCGTTTCCGGCCTGCGCGCGCCGAGCCACGGCGAGATCTTTCTGAACGGGCAGGCGGTTGAGGGCAGCGACCCGCGCCACATGCGCGCGGCCGGTCTTGCCCATGTGCCAGCCAATCGACTTGTTCGCGGGGTCAATGCGACCGCCAATATCAGCGCCAACATCCTGATGGGGCGGCAGCGCTCCGAGCCATGGGCGAAGAACGGGTTGATCCGCTGGAGCGCGGTCAGGGATTTGGCGCGCGAACTCATGCAGCGTTTCGATATTCGCGCCAGGGACGAGAATGTCACGGTGAAAACCCTGTCCGGCGGCAACATGCAGAAGGTCGTCGTCGCCCGCGAGTTTTCGCAGCACATGCCGCTCATCCTGATCGACCAGCCCACCCGCGGCGTCGATATCGGCGCCATGGAGGGCATTCACGACGAGATCATTCAGCGGCGCGACGCCGGGGCAGCCATTCTTCTGATCTCCGTGCAAATCGACGAGATATTGGCGCTGGCAGACAGGGTTTTCGTAATGTTCGCAGGAAGCATTGCCGGCGCGGTCGATCCGGAGAACACGACCGAAGAGGAAATCGGATATCTCATGGCGGGCGGTTCGCGCAGCTCGGATCAAGCGGCATGAGCACTGAAGCCGACACCACGCCCACCGCGCGCGCGGGCAGGCAATTGCCTGCCTGGCTGGAAGGCCTTCTCGGGCAGATGGTCGCCCTGGTCATCGCCATCATAGGCGGCGGTATCATTGTCATGTTGGTAGGTGAGGATCCGATCCTCGTCTTCACCACGCTTCTGCGCGGCGCCTTCGGCAGCAGCGAGCGGATCGCCGGTTCGCTGCTGCAGGCGACGCCAATCATCATCGCTGGCGTGGCCGCCTGCATCGCGCTGCGCGGCGGGCTGTTTAACATCGGTGTTGAGGGGCAGCTCTACATGGGTGGTTTCGCCGCCGCCTTCGTCGGCTTCCAGTTCGCTCTGCCGGCGGGACTTCACATGGTCGTCGCGCTTGCGGCCGCGGTCGTTGCCGGTGGATTGTGGATCCTGATCCCGGCCTTCTTCCGCGCCCGCTTCGGCACCAACGAGGTTGTCTCCACGATCCTGTCCAACTACGTGGCGATCCTGCTCACCTCATATCTGACGATCGACGTGTTCAAGCGTCCTGGCGGATGGTCGGAAACCGCTCCGATTGCGACGACCGCCTACCTTCCGCAACTCTTCGACTTCTCGCGGCTTAATTTCGGGCTGTTCATCGGACTGGCGCTCGCCGTCGGGTTTCATCTGTTCCTGACCCGGACCTCGACCGGCTACGAAATGAACACGATGGGCTCGAACATGAAGTTCGCCGAGTATGGCGGTATCCCCGTGCGGCGGAACATCCTGATCGTGTTGCTTTGTTCGGGCGCGGTCGGCGGTCTGGCCGGCGGCGTCGAAACGCTCGGCGTCCACCACCGATTCATGGAAGGCTTCGCCCCCGGCTTCGGCTTCGATGGCGTGATCGCGGCTCTTCTGGCGAACGGAAGCCCGATCGGCGTGATCTTCACCGCCATCTTCTTCGGTGCGCTGCGCGCCGGATCGCTGCTCATGGAGGTGGAAACCAACGCCTCGCGTGAGGTCATCACGGTTTTCCAGGCCTTCATCATCCTGTGCGTTTCAGCGCAAGTCCTTCTGCGCCGCCGGCGGGACAGCAACCAGGGAGAACGACGTTGGAGGTTCTAGAAACCATCTTCAACGTGTCGCTGATCTCGGCGACGCTGCGGACAACGGCCCCGATCCTGCTGGTTGCGCTCGGCGGCACCTTCACCACCAAGGCCGGCATTTTCAATATCGGCCTGGAAGGTCAGATGCTTATCGGCGCGTTCTTCGCGGTCCTCGGCTCGATCTGGACGCAATCGGCGTGGGGAGGCGTGGCGATCGGAGTGCTCGCGGCCATGTGCGTGGCGCTGACCTTTTCGATTTTCGTGGTCACCCTGCGTGCAAACGAGGTCGTCGTGGGGCTCGCCCTGAACATCCTCGCGGGCGGGTTGACGATCACCCTGACCAAGGCGATCTTCGGCACGCGCGGTTCGATCGTCAGCGGCGACATTGTCGGACTGCCCCGGATGCATATTCCGATTGTCGAAGACCTCGGCTCGCTCGGCAAGGCGCTCGGCAGTTTCACGCCGCTGATTTATCTCGCCTTCATCTTCGTTTTCGTGGTGTGGGTGATCATCTATCGCACGCGGCTCGGGCTCCATATCCGCGTTGCGGGTGAGAAGCCGGCGGCCGCGGAATCGCTCGGCATTCCAACAGGGCTGATGCAGCATATTGCCTCGCTGCTCTGCGGCCTGTTCGCAGGCCTTGCCGGCGCGCATCTTTCGCTCGGATACATAACGATGTTCGCCGAGAACATGTCGTCGGGCCGCGGCTTCATGGCGGTCGCGGTGTTGATCTTCTCCATCGGCGATCCCGTGAAGGTGCTGTTTGGCTGCCTGCTCTTCGGTTTTGCCGACGCGCTGTCGCTCCGGCTGCAGACCTTCGGGCTCTCTTCCTATCTGGTTCTGACGGTCCCGTATCTGGTCACTCTCGGCGCGCTCTTCCTGCTGACCTATCGGCAGCGTCCGAAAACACTGCGCGAGACGGCGGAATCCCTTCAACTCATCAGGCGTGAGAAAGCATGACAGCCACCAAGCACAGGATCATTCTCGACGTGGACTCGGCTGGCGACGATATTCTCGCCATCCTTTTCGCGCTCGGATCCGATTTCATCCAGCTCGAGGGCGTCACCGCGGTCACAGGTGCGGCCGGCCCCATCGAACAGGTGACCAACGTGGTTCTCAACACGGCTACGCTGGCGGGCAGGGACGATCTGCCGGTCGCGGCGGGCGCCTGGCGGCCGATCGTCGGCAATTCGAAGGAGGACATGGAAGCTCCGGTCCACTTCGAGAAACAGCTCAAGGACCGTTTTGGCGAACGCCTGAAGAAGTTCAATCCGCCCGCGCCGACGCCGATACGCAAGGCGATGGACAAGCACGCGGTCGACTTCATCATCGAGACCGTACGCGCCAATCCCGGCGAGATATCAATCGTGGCGACCGGGCCGCAGACCAATGTCGCCATGGCGCTCGACATGGCCCCCGACATCGCCCAACTGGTCAAGCAGATCGTCGTGCTCGGCGGTTGCTTCACGACGCCCGGCAACATCACGCCGGTGTCGGAATACAATATCTGGGCCGACCCCGAGGCCGCGCGCGTCGTGCTGCGCTCCGGCGCGCCGGTCGTTCTGGTGCCGCTCGATATCTGCGAGGACAACAGGGTCGCCCCGTCGATGCTGACACGCGACGATCTGGCGGACCTTGCCGCCGACCATCCCGACAGCAAGGTGGTCAGGCACATCTGCGAGAATTTCCCGATCTATATCGATATCTGGCGGGAGTTTTTCCAACTGGTCGGGTTCCCGCTCGATGACGCGATCGCGGTGGCGGCGGTCACGCATCCGGAGTTCTTTGAAATGACTGAACCGCTTTTCGTTGATGTCGCGCTGCACGAACGGCTGGTTCGGGGCCAGACCGTTGCCTTCACCGGGCGGCAGATCCTGTCGTTCGATGGACCGGAGACAACGCGCATCTGCAAGGGGCTCGACGGCCGGTCGTTCCTCAAGCTGTTCAAGTCTTCCATCGGCACGTTGGCGTAGGAGCAGGTTCGTGAAACCAATCAAGGTCATAATCGATTGCGATCCGGGTCATGACGATGCGATTGCGCTTCTGATGGCCCACAGGCTGCCCGAGATCGAACTTGTGGCCGTGACGACTGTTTGCGGCAATGCGCCACTGGCGCGCACGACCATCAATGCACGGCGGATCATGGAGCTTCTCGGCGCAAGCGACGTGCCGATCGCCGCCGGCTGCGCTTCCCCGCTGGCGCGTCCGCTGGTGCTCGGAACCGCCGACGGACCGAGCGGTCTCGACGGTTCGCCTTACCTCCCGGAACCGACGGTCGAAGCCGTCCCTGTGCATGGCGTCGATTTTCTCGCCGCCAAACTGCGCGAGGCGGAGGAGCCGATCGTGCTGGTCCCCACCGGACCGCTGACCAATATCGGCATGCTGGTTCTCAAATACCCGGAACTGCTTTCCAAGATTGAGAAGGTGGTGCTGATGGGCGGGGCGTTCTACCGCCGCAGCGAGATCATCACGCCGACGGAATTCAACATCTTCTGCGATCCGGAAGCCGCCGAGATCGTGCTCGCGAGCGGCCTCGACATCACCATGGTCGGCCTTGACGTGACGATGCACGTGCTGGTCGAGGAAGACGAATTCGCGGCCATCGAGAAGATCGACACGCCGCTGTCGCGCGTGGTTTTCGACTGGCTGAAATTCTATGAGAAGCTTCACCGCGGCCAGATGGGAATCGGCGGCGCGCTGCATGATCCGCTGGCGCTTGCCGTTGTTGTCGATCCGACGCTTATCGAAACGCGCGAGGCGCATGTCTCGATCGACCGGACCGGCACCCATACGTTCGGCGCGACGGTCGCGGACTATTTCAAGCTTAATGGTCTCGAGCCCAACGTAAAGTTGGCCTCGCAAGTCAACTCGGCTAAGTTTTTTGAGATGCTCTACCGGTCGCTGGAAGACTGAAACGGCAGCGGGCGATAGAAAGGGAGTAAAAGCGATGCAAGATGTATTTTCTGCACACCGGCAGGAAGGTTCGACGGTTCTCGATTCGAAGAAAACGGCCCTGATCGTCGTCGACATGATCAATGAATTCTGCAAGCCGGGCGGGAAAATGGTTCTGCCGGGCTATGAAAAACTGATGCCGCAGCAGAAGGCCTTGATCGCGGCAGCGCGCGCCAACGACGTGCCTGTCATCTTCGTGATCGACTCCCACCGCAAGAACATGCGGCAGGACCGGGAATTCCTCAAGCGCACGCCGCACGGCGTCGAAAATACCTGGGCGACCGAGATCATCGAGGATCTCGAGCCGCGCGAGGACGATCTCTACGTCATCAAGCATCGCTATTCGGCCTTCTTCCAGACGGATATGGATCTTCTGCTGAAAGACATGCAGATCTCCCAGGTGGTCGTTTGCGGTGTGGTGACCAACATCTGCGTCCGCTCGACGGTGCATGACGCCTTCTTCCAGGGCTATGACGTGGTCGTCCCGCACGATGCTTGCGCCGCCACCGGGCCGCGCGAGCATGTCTCGACGCTCTACGATATTGCCACGCATTTCGGCACGGTCGCCGAGACCGACACCGTCATAGAAGGCCTGTCCTCGGGCAAGACGATCCTTAATCAGGTGTTTGAGGAAGACATGGCTCCCGGAATGGCCGCCCAATGACAGAGCGCATCGAGGAGCGAGAAGGCGGCGAAAGTCCGGTTTTGGATGACAGGCCTTCGCCGGCGGAAATTGACCGGCGGCTCAAGGAGATCGGCTACGTTCTCGAAGACCACAATGCCCACCTGGTGCGGCTGGCGCACCAGCGGGGCACGGCGCTTTTTCAGAAGGCCTTCGAGGGGTACGCGGTCACGCCAACGCAGGTCGCGGTGCTGGCGACTTTGCTCCGCTACGGCGATCTTCCGCAGAACCGGATCGGCAAGATCACCGCGATCGATACCGCCACGCTCAGCCCGCTTCTCAAGCGCCTGGATTCGCTCGGACTGACCCAAAGGGTGGTCTCGGAGCAGGACCAGCGGGTCAATCTCATCCAGCTTACCCCCAAGGGCTTCGATTTCACCTTCGAGGTTCTGCCGATCTCCCAGGCGGTGAGCGACGAGTTGCTCGCGCCCCTCAATCAGCGTGACCGCAAGCGCTTCATCGAACTGATCAAGAAAATCGCGCGCTGACCGCGCGACAATGACCGAAAGGATACTGAATGCCCAATTTCGCGATCCGGAAGATCTCCGTCGTTACCGAAGAGATCTTCCATGACGGCGGCCCTGTCGCACAGACGCCCCGGCGCCGTGCGGCGGCCCTGGCGGTCGTCTCCAACCCCTATGCGGGGCGCTACGTCGAGGAAATCCAGGAAGGCATGGAAGACCTCAAGCCGCTCGGCGTGATGATGACGGAAAAGCTCATCGATGCGCTCGGCGGCGACAGCACCGCGATCGATGCCTATGGCAAGGGGGTGATCGTCGGCACGGCCGGCGAACTCGAACATGGCGCGCTGTGGCATGTTCCGGGCGGCTATGCGATGCGCGAGACGCTGGGCGAGGCGCTGGCAATCGTTCCTTCGGCCAAAAAGGTCGGCGGTTTCGGCGCGCGGATAGACATTCCGATCGGCCATATCAACGCCGCCTATGTGCGCAGTCACTTCGACGCGATGGAAGTCGGCATTCCCGACGGTCCGCGTCCCGACGAGCTCTTGCTGGCGCTCGTGATGGCCTGCGGTCCGCGCGTGCACGCCCGCATGGGCGGTCTGGCGGCGTCCGACATCAAGGTGCGGGACGGCCAGCGCTAGACGGGGGATATTTTTGCCAACGCGGTATCTCGCGTTGGAAAATTACTTCGTGTACAAACTAAATATGCCGGCCGTTCCAAACGGTTCGGGCCGGCCAACAACATACGGAAAGAATGAAAATTCCCATGGCTGAAGCTGAGGACAGATTTCGCGGAGTGGTCGCGGGTATCGATGTCGGCGGCACGTTTACCGACCTCATCGTGCTCGATTCCGAAAGCGGCGGCGTCAGGATCGGCAAGGTGCCGACGACCCCTGACGACCAGTCGCGTGCGGTTCTCAGTGTGATTTCGCAGTCGGGCTACAAGGCCTCTGACATCGATCTCGTCATCCACGGGACGACCACCACCACCAATGCGCTGCTCGAGCGCCGCCTCGCCAAAGCCGGCCTGATCACCACCAGGGGGTTCAGGGACGTCATCGAGCTTGGCCGGCGGACGCGACCTCAACCTTACGGCATGGTCGGCTCTTTCGTGCCGTTGGTGCCGCGCAATCTTCGCCTCGAAGTCAGCGAGCGGATGGAGGCCACCGGCCAGGTGCGTCACCCGCTCGACGAGGATGAGTTCCGCCTCGCGGTGCGCAACCTGATCGACGCCGGGTGCGAAGGACTGGTGATCCATTTCCTGCATGCCTACAAGAATCCGGCCCACGAAATCCGGGCGGCGGAAATCGCGCGCGAAATGTGGCCCAACGGTTTCATCACGACAGGGCACGCATTGCTGTCGGAGGCGCGTGAATATGAACGCGGGGTGACAGCGGCGGTCAACGCCTCGGTGCAGCCTATTCTCCAGCGTTACGTCGACCGGTTGCGCAACCAGCTTCTCGAGGACGGCTATTCCCGCGATTTCCTGATGATGAACGGAAACGGCGGGACCACCTCGTCCTCTCTCGTCGTCGGAGAAGCGGCGAAGACGGTGATGTCGGGGCCTGCGTCTGGCGTGATTGCCGCGGCGCGGACCGCTGCGCGTGCCGGCTATACGGATCTCATCACATATGACATGGGCGGCACGTCCTCGGACGTGGCCCTGATCCGTGGCAGCAGGCCGCTGATCTCCAACGAGATCGAAGTCGAATATGCGATGCCGATCCACGTCCCGATGGTCGACGTTCACACGATCGGGGCGGGCGGCGGCTCAATCGCCAAGGTCAATGACGCGGGTCTCCTCACGGTTGGCCCCCAGAGCGCGGGTTCGATGCCCGGGCCGATCTGTTTCGGCCGGGGCGGTGTCGAGCCGACGATCACCGACGCCAATCTGCTCCTCGGACGCCTCGATCCCGAGCGCCTGCTGGCTGTCGACAAAAAGGTGTCGATCGACGCGCTGACGGCCATTTTCGAGGACAAGCTCGCCGGACCGCTCGGCGTCGATGCGATGGAAGCGGCAGGCGCGGTTCTCAAGATCGCCAACCTCAAAATGGCCGGCGCCATCCGCATGGTGTCGCTGGCCAAGGGCAACGACCCGCGCGAACTGATGCTTTACGCTTTCGGCGGAGCCGGTCCGCTCCATGCCGCGGACCTCGCGAAGGAACTCGGAATCCCGCGCGTGTTCGTACCTGCCAGGCCGGGGATCACCAACGCCATCGGCTGCGTGGTGGCGGATCTGCAGCACGACTACGTCAACACGCTCAACATGCTCGTTCACGACGTCGAGCCGGCCGAGCTCAACAGCATGATCGAGACGCAGGTCGAAGCCGGGCAAGCCGCGCTCTCCGCGGAAACGATCCGACCGGTCGAAATCCGCATGGAACACAGTCTCGACATGCAGTTCGCCGGCCAGACCCACCTCATTCGCGTGCCGATTGAGGGCAAAGTCGACGACATGGACGCGATCCAGATGCTGTTCGAGGAAGCCTATTTCAAACGGTTCCGCGTCCGGTTGCCGGAGGTGCGGGCGCTGATCGTCAACGTCAACACCTCGGTGATCGGCCTGCGTGAGCCGGCGCCGCTCGCAGACCTCATACCACGCGCCGAACGTGCCGAGACGATCGAGGCCGCGCGCATGGGTACGCGAAAAGTCTGGTTCGACGGCGCGTGGATGGACGCGGCGATCTACGAACGGGAGAAGCTGCCGCTTATGGCACGCATCGAGGGGCCGGCGATCCTGGCGCAGTTCGACGCGACGACAGTGCTGCCGCCCGGCTGCGTCGCCGAGGGCTGCGGCGAGGGCAACATCATCATTCACATTCGGGGAGAAGCGCGTGACTAAGCTCGACTCCATCACGCTGTCCGTCATCCAGGCCGGCCTGCAGCAGGTTTGCGACGAAATGGACACCACGTTCTCGCGCGCGGCCTTCTCGCCCATCATTGCGGAGGCCGACGATCGGTCCGACGGCATCTATTCCGCCGAGGACGGTTCGCTGATCGCGCAGGGGCTCGGCGGTCTGCCGGTCTTTGTCGGCACCATGCAGGCCTCGACGCGAACGATCATCGAATTCATTCGCGACGGAAAGATCCTGCCGCCGGAAGAGGGCGACATCTATGTCGTCAACGATCCCTATCTCGGTGGCACCCATTTGATGGATGTGCGCTTCGCCATGCCGATCTTTCGTCATGGCAAGGTCTATTGCTGGCTCTCCAACATCGGTCATTGGCCGGATATCGGCGGCACGGTCCCTGGCGGGTTCTCCGCCTCGGCGACGTCGGTCGAACAGGAAGGCCTGCGCATCCCGCCGGTCAAGCTCTTCAAACGCGGCAAGATGGACAACGAGATCTTCCAGATCATCACCTCCAACATCCGCGTCGCCGAGCAGCGTATCGGCGATATTCGCGCGCAGACCGCGGCGCTCGAGATCGGCCGGGAACGACTGATCGAGCTTCTCGACCGCTATGGCGACGACACCGTCGATCAGGCCGTCGCCGAGCTGCGTGTCCGCTCCGGCGAGCAAATGCGATCCTGCATCGCGCTGATCGAAAACGGTACCTATCACGGTGAAGCGTTCATCGATTCCGACGGCGTCGTCAACGAACCGCTGAAGATCGCCTTGTCGGTCACCAAGACGGAGGACAACCGGCTTGTCTTCGACTTCGCAGGCTCCAGCCCGCCCTGCCGCGGACCGATGAACTGCGTTCTGGCTACGACCCATTCATCGGTCTACCTGGCGATGCGGCATATCTTTCCCGATGTTCCGCTGAGCGCCGGTGCATTCGATCCCATGGACATCGTCGATCCGACCGGCACGTTCCTCTACGCCAAATATCCGCGCCCGGTGTCGGGCTGTGCGGCGGAAGTTTCGCAGCGTATCGCCGAAGCGGTCTTCTCGGCCATGGTCAAGGCTCTGCCCGACCGGGTGACGGCGGCGCCGGCAGGTTCGAGCGGCAATTTCGCGCTTGGCGGCAGCGATCCTTTGCTCGGTCGCGATTACGTCATGTATCACATCTCGGGCGGTGGCTATGGCGGCCATGCGGACGGCGACGGCCTGACGAACGGATGCTCGACCATCGGCATTTCCAAGAGTCCTCCGATCGAAATCACCGAACAGGTCTTCCCGGTCTTCTTTCGTGAATATTCGCTGCGCGACGCCTCGGGCGGCGCGGGTGAGCATCGCGGTGGCTTCGGCATCACATATGAGGTCGAGCTGCTGCGCGGCGATGCCACGGCTTCCTTCGTGATGGACCACGGCAAGTTCGGCCCTCAGGGGGCGATCGGCGGCGAGGACGGCATGCCGGGCGAGATCATCGTCGAACGCGACGGCGTCGTTCACCGGCCCGAGCATATCACCAAGGAACAGGATATTCCGATGAAGGCCGGCGACACGGTGCGTGTCGGCACGCCGGGCGGCGGCGGATACGGCAAGGCCCGTGACCGCGATCCCGCGGCGGTGCTTCACGATGTGCGCATGGAATACTACACGCGCGAGCAGGCCCGCGAATTGTTCGGGGTGGTGATCGGCGCGGATATGACCGTCGATGCGATCGCGACGCGCGATCTGAGGGAAGGGCGGGCGAACGTCGCCTGACATCTTTCAGATCTCGACATGAAAAAGCCGGCGACCCGCAAAGGTCGCCGGCTTCTTTCGTTCAAGACCGACTTCAGCCCTTGAGCGGCGGCAATGCCTTGATGATGGCAAGCGCAAGTTCGAGATCCGACAGGCCGCCAGCAATCGGCGTGACGGGCGTTTCCTTGTCGCGGATGCAGCGGGCGAAATGCTGCCACTCGCGGCGGAAGGCGTCCTCGGGAAGGGGCGTCATAACGGTATCAGCGCCTTTGCCGTTGGCTGGCTTGCGCACTCTGACGGTCGCCGGGGCATTGCGCACGTAAGGATGCTGGAAGTCGATGCGGACGATGCTGGTGTCGCCGTGAACCTCCATCCACTCGTCCCACCATTCATATTGCGCTCCGAACGAGACCTCGAGCACGGCCGTCACGTCGTTGGCGAAGCCGAGCACGGCGATGATATGCGACATGTTCGGCGCGCGTGCATAAAGCACCGTTTCCGGCGCACCGAACGCGCCCCGCAGGGCAGCGAGATCGTGGCTGCCGAGCATCAGGAGCATCTGGTAGAGATCGCGATACGCGACGTGGTCGGGGCCGAGTTCCGCTTCGATCCGCGCGGCGGCGTCCGCGGGCTCCTTCGACAGGAGTTCCGGCGCGACGTCCGAACCCCGGCTCAGCGTGTAGAGCCCGTCATAGGGATCGAAGACACCGGCGAAATCGTGGACCTGGATCGATTTCGGCTTGCCGGCCGCGCGGATCTGTTCGCAGCCTTCGACATAGCCTTCGTCGTAGAACTTCATGTAGCCGATCAGATTGACGGCGTCCGATTTCGCGGCCGCCTCGACGAGCGGCCTTCCTTCGGACGGCGTGAAGGCGAGCGGCTTTTCCACCAGCATGTGCTTGCCGGATTTCAGGCATGCCTCGACGACCTTGCCGTGGTCGAAGTTGCAGATCAGCACCGCCTCGACGGCTGGATCGTCGATCAGCGCCTGGAACCCGGTATGGCGGCGTTCGACGCCGTACATCTCGCCGACTTCCCCGAGCACTTTCTCCGAGATGTCGCAGATCGCCGCGATTGTGAACTCGGGCAGTTCCTGCAGCGTCGGCAGGTGCATCATCTGGGCGATCTTGCCGCAACCGACCACGCCGACGCCAATTGGTTTCGCTGTCATTTCAACCTTTCGTCGCGCCGGCAGTAATACCGGCGATAAACTGCCGCTGCATCAGCACGAAGATCAGGATGACGGGCAGCGTGGTCATCATGAGTGCCGCGAAATAGAGGTTCCAGAGGGAATCATACTGCTGGAAAAAGGCCACGAGCCCGAGCGGGATGGTCTGGACCGCCGGCTGCCTGAGAAGCAGGAAAGCGAGAAAGAAATCGTTCCAGATCTCGATGAAGGCAAAGATCGTCACCAGCGCCATGCCGGGGCGGGCGAGCGGCAGCATGACCTTTACGAGAATGTCGAGCCGGCTGGCACCATCGACGCGCGCGGCATCCTCGAGTTCCGTTGGGAGCGTGAGAAAGAAGCTGCGCAATATGAAGACAGAAAGAGGCAGCGACGTCGCGGCGTAGATGATCGAGATGCCGAAGAGGCTGTTGACCATCTTGAGCTTGGCCGCGACGACGAAAAGCGGAATCGCCATCACCTGGGGTGGCACCAGCATGGCGCCGACGATGACGGCGAGAACGATGGCTCGCCCGCGGAACCGAAGCCGGGCGAGCGCATAGGCGCAGGGCGTTGCAACGACAACGAGGACGACCAGCGCCAGGGCGGTGACGGTCAGGCTGTTGAGGATACGGTCGCCCATGCCGGCGATCCGCCAGGCTTCCGAATAGTTCGACAGTTCGAGGCTGCGCGGCGGGCCCCAGATGTTGTTCATCATCCCGCCCTTGGTCTTGAGCGAGCCGAAAAGCACCCAGAGCAGCGGATAGATCGTCTGAAGCGCGAGCAGGCTCAGCGCCGCATAGACGCCGGCGGTCTCGAGAATCTTGCCGAGATCGCGCGGCGCGCGTTCTTCGTCGAACGTCGTGGCGGTCATACTTCCAGCCTCCAGCGCCGCATCAGCATCAACAGGCCGACGCTGAGGACGACGACGATCAGGAAGAGCACGTAGCCCATCGCCGCGGCATAACCGATCGCCCCGTCCGAGAAGGCGCGGTTCATCATGTCGGTGAGCACGACCTCGGTCGCATGGTTCGGGCCGCCCTTGGTCAGCACATAGACGATGTCGAAGTTGCGGACGAACGCGCCGGAGAAGGCGAGGATCGTGTTGATGAAAATGACCGGCATCATCAAGGGAACGGTGATGTAGCGGAAACGGTGCCAGGCCGACGCGCCGTCGATCCGGGCGCTGTCATAGACCTCGGTCGGCAGCGCCTGCAGCCCGGCGAGATAGATGACGGAGTGAAAGCCGAGCCATTTCCACACATCGACTGCGATGACCGAGTAGAGGGCGACATTCGCATCTCCGAGCCAGGAGAGCTTGAGGCCCGACATGCCGGTAAAATCGAGGACGGCGTTGAGCAGGCCGAATATTGGATTGTAGATCCAGGACCAGAGCAGGCCGACGGCCACGAAGGACATGGTCACCGGCAGAAAGATCGAAGCCCTGAAGAAGGCACGGCCGACGCCGGCGCGTTGAAGAAGAAGTCCGACGGCAAGGCCCAGCACGTTCTTCAGGATCACCACCCAGAAGACGAAGATGACGTTGTTTTCGAGCGCGCCGAGGAAGATCCGGTCCGACCAGAGGCGGGTGAAATTGCGCAGACCGATGAAGGCCGGCTGGGAGAACCCGTCCCAGTTGGTCATGCTCAGCCAGACGCCGTAGAAGAACGGCCACAGGAAGAAGGTGCCGAGCAGGAGCGTCGCCGGCAGGATCATCACCGCCGCGGCGAACCCGTCGCTTTCGATGAGACGGGAGAGGCGCGACGGCTGCCACGCATCCTCGTTGGCCTGTTCCGGTCCGCTCCGGGCCATGTCCTGACTCAGCCTGCCTTGGCGGGGTTGAGGGAGAGGCCGAGTTCTTCCGTCACATAGGCGATGCTCTCGATCGTGCTTTGCTCGGCGGTCTTCTGCGAGACGTCGAGCTCGATGATGGCGAGACCGTCATATTCGGCCTCGATCAGCACGTCCGCGAGGCCCTTCAGATCGACGACACCGGCGCCGAGTTCGCAGAACGCGGCATAGCGGTCGAAGCCCTTGAGGGTCGGGTCGACGGCCGAATCCTTGAAGTGCATGTAGCGGATGGCCTCGATATAGGTTCTGGTCGCGTCCACCGGGTCGGAGTTGGTCTGCACCAGATGGGCCGGATCGATGCACAGGCCCGCGCAGTTGGTGTCGAGTTCGTCCATCATCCGGTCGAGCTGTTCGCGGGTCTCCACAAAGGTGTCGAGATGCGGGTGATAGACGGTCTCGACGCCGAATTCCCTTGTGATGCGACCGATTTCCTCCAGAGATCGGCAGAAGGTCTTGTAGTCGTCGGCGGTGTGCTTGCCGGCGATGGCTTCCGAAGGGCCGCCGCCCATGACGAGAACCGGGGCGCCGAAACCGGCGAGGATGCGGGCGATGGCCTCGAACGCATCACGCTCCCACGGCCACATCTTCGGATCGGTGAAGGTGCCGTTGCAGTAGAGCGAGGAGAGTCGGATGCCCTGTTCCCGCTGCCCTTGCGAGAGTGTCGCCATGCGGCGCAGGAAGGTCGTGTCGGTGATGACCTCGGCCGGCTCCTGCGGGCCGAGGTCCATGTATTTGCGGGCGAAGACGTCCGACAGGGAGTTCCAGGCCAGGATCTCGAACCATTCGAAACCCTGTCCCTTGAGGAATTCCAGCGCGGGCTTGATTGGCAGCCCGGCCAGATCCCAGCTGTTGAGATGGTAGCCGATCGAAAAGAGCTGTTCTTTCTTCATTGTCGCAGTCGTCTTTTTGTTTGAGTTGAACGGTGTTTTCCGGTCGGCCAAGTGCCGCTTACTTCGGCGGCCACTGCCCCTGGTCGACGAGGTCGTCATAGGCCTGCTGCACGGTGTCGGCGGCCTCCTGCGGGGTCACCTCTCCGCCCACCACGCCGGCGATGCTGGAAGCAACCGCGCGGGTGACTTCCGACGGCCAGATCCAGTCGAGGAACTTGATGGTGGCGGGGAAGTTCTTCTCGCGCAGAACCTCGGCATAGTCGGCCTGCACGCCAGCGACGCCCTTGATGGAGGTGCCGAGCGGCTCCTCGGGGGCGAGGTAGAGCGTGGCGACTTCCGGACGGGTCAGGTATTCGATGAAGCCCAGTGCGGCATCCATCTTCTCCGGAGCGATGGAGGAGGAGATGCAGATACCGTTGTCGGGACCGCCGCCATGGCCCGGGTCACCCGGTGTGCCGGCCATCTTCGGGAAGGGGAACACGCCCCATTCAAAATCGCTGACCTGATCGCGCAGCGCGGGGATTTCCCAGGTGCCGCCGTAATACATCGCGGCCTTGCCGTTGACGAAAGCGGCGCGCATGCCGGCCTGGTCGACCGAAAGCGATTCCGGCGAAAGAATGCCGTCATCGACCCATTTCTTGATCAGCGCGAAGGCTTCCACGCCGGCTTCGTCGTTGAACTTGCCCTCGCCGGCGAGATTTGCGGAGGTTGCCTCGATAGGATCGCCGGAGGCCTGCGAGAAGGTCTCGAAATACCACATCGGCCAGAGCGGTGCATTGGCGCCCTGGTGGATCATCGGAATGACGCCCATTTCCGCGAATTTGGGAGCGGCGGCGACGACATCCTCATAGGTTTCGGGAACATCGATGCCGAGTTCGGCGAACATGTCCTTGTTGTAGTAGATGGTCGAGGTCGACATGGTCGAGATCGGCACGCCGTAGAGTTCGCCGTTCTGTTCGTAGGCGTTGAACGCGGAGGGTTCGACGCGATCGGCGAAGGCGTCCGTCATGCCCGTGATCGGCTTGAGGAGGCCGCGGCGGATATAGGTGCCGTTGGTATGGTAGGCCGAGCAGCTGATCAGGTCGATTTCCTGCTGCGCGAGCATGGCGGTCACGAGCCGCTGGACGCCGTCGCCCTGCGGGCCCTGGGCGTCCCATTCCACGGCCTCGACGTCCGGATATGCTTCGAGGAAGCCGTCGATGACCTCTTTTTCGATGCGGGCCTGGTCGTCGGGTTTCTGGCGGGGGGCGAGCTTGTCGAGCGACGAGCCGCCGAAGACTTTCAGGGTCACGCCCTCGGCGTGAGCGAGCGGCGATGTTGCGGTCATCAGTGCCGCGGCAACCACGGCTGCAAGGCCGAACGCGCGAGGCGACCGGCGGGACATATTCGGATCGGGGGACGATGATGTGAATGGCATCTGCGGGTTCCACCTCTTTGGGTTTTTAGTTTGTGTACGAAGTAATTCACGCAGGATATGCGGGATATGTCAATGGTGCGAATTCCATAAAAATGGCAAATTTTTCAATGCCTTAAATTGAGGCAAGTGACGCCTTTTGACCCGCGGCCGGGGAGCCGTAGGCGCAAAAATCGTGCGGATTTTCGCCGTATCCGCCGCGGTCAGGCGATACGGGCTACTGTCTCCTGGTCCGCCGTCAGTTCCATTCTCCGGCCATTGTCGGGGGCGAAGAAATGAAGCTGTTCCGGGCTGACGGAAAGACCGATCCGTTCGCCATGGCGGGCATCCATCCGGTCGCGGACGAACACGGTGATCTGCTCTCCCTTCGCTTTCGCGAGGATGAGGGTTTCCGATCCGGTCGGCTCGGATACCGAGACGGCCGCATCGATGGTGCCGCCTGCAACGAGATGCTCGGGCCGGAAGCCGCAAATGACCGGGCGGCCATCGAATGCCGACGGCACAGCGCCGACCGGCAGCGAAAGCCCCTTGTCGGACGTGAAGGTGCCGTTTTCTCCCGCCGTGAGCTTTCCCGGCAGGAGGTTCATGGCGGGCGAGCCGACAAAACCGGCGACGAAGGTGGTTTCGGGACGATCATAGACATCCAGCGGTGCGCCGATCTGCTCGACGCGTCCGGCGTTCATCACCACGATGCGGTCGGCCATGGTCAGCGCCTCGATCTGGTCGTGGGTGACGTAGACGATCGTGGTGCCGAGCTTGCGGTGAAGCTCCTTGATTTCGCCGCGCATCTGTACCCGCAACTTGGCATCCAGATTGGAGAGCGGTTCGTCGAACAGGAAGACCTTCGGTTCGCGGACCACTGCGCGGCCCATGGCCACGCGCTGACGCTGACCGCCGGACAATTCGGACGGCTTGCGTCCCAGAAGCGGCTCAAGGTCGAGCATGCGCGCGGCCTCGCTGACGCGCGTGTTGATCTCGTCCTCCGCCATGCCCTTAAGCTTGAGCGAGAACGCCATGTTCCTGGCGACGGTCATGTGGGGGTAGAGCGCATAGCTTTGAAACACCATGGCGATGTCGCGGCGCTTGGGCGGAAGGAAATTGACGACATTGCCGTCGATCAGGATCTTGCCGCCGGACGGATGATCAAGGCCCGCGAGCAGTCTCAGAAGCGTCGATTTTCCGCAGCCGGAAGGGCCGACCAGGGCCACGAACTCACCGTCGGGAATATCGACGTTCACATCGTGCAGGATTTCCGTACCGCTGAAGGATTTGCGTATGCCTCTGAGTTCAACCTCGGCCAAATAACGTCTCCCTTGCGGAGTTGTTTGCCTCGGAGCTCGATTGTCTGGTCAATCACGATCGCTGCCGAGGGTGCAATATAGTTCGTACACGAATGATATTCGACGGTGAAAGAAAGCCTGTCAATCCCTCTCGCGCAAAGAGGGCCGGCGAAACCAGACGATGATTTCGAACGCCGCTTTGCGCGATGATCTCCATCTTTGGCTACGCGGCCTTCTCAATCACCGATGTCGCCTGGCTGCCGATTAACCCGGAATGCGGACCTTTGACCGACGTCCGGAAGTGACCACGTTTGGCTCGCCGGTGAGCGTCAGTCAGGCACGGACCGTGCGGCGCTCGATCCGGTTGTAGAAGCCGCGCATCAACAAGGGCGTGAGATACATCGGGATCTGGTAGCAGCCGATGAAGAGCAGCACCGGGTCGGTCACATGCGCGGGCAGGGCGACCAGGAACAGCGCGATGTTGCGGTTGCCGGCGATGATCGCGAAGGGAACCGCGCGGTCGCGCAGCGATGTCCTCGCCAGAACGAGCGCGGCGAGCGCCTGCAGGCCGAAATTGGCGGCGAAGGCGATGGCGAGCCAGCCGAGAAAGGCGAGAGGCGTCCCGGTGACCGCCGGCCCGACCGCCGACATCAGTCCGACCACGACGACCGCCATGGCGATTGCCGACAGCCCGTCGAGCGCCTCGACGATGCGCGGAGCCGGATCGCGAAGCAGCACGCCGCGAACCAGGAAGGCCGCCGCGGTAGCGATCGCGATTGCTGCGAAGAGCCGGCTTGCCGCGCCGATCACCTCGGCGGCCGTGCCGAGTTCGGGCAGCAGCCAGAAGACCGGCAGTACGGTGAATGGCAGGATGGCCGTGCCGATGATCAGAAGGCGCAGCGCGGGTGCCGGGTCGTGGCCGGTCAGGATCGTCAGATTGGGGCTGCCGGAGATCGAGGAGGCGGCAAGCATCAGGACCAGCGCGGTGGCGAGAGGAGCGCCGGTCCATCCCGCCATGGTGAGGACCGCGATGGCGGTCAGGGGCAGGACAAGCTGATAGACCACGGCGATGCCGACCACGATCGGAAGGTTGCGGATCGCGCCCAATGCCTGACGCGGTCCGATCCGCAGTGCGGCGATGAACAGCAACGCGGCGACCATTTCCTGCAGCCAGGGCTTGAAGGCGATCGCCACGCCGGGCAGGGCGATGCCGGCGACGAGCCCGGCGACCAGAAGCATGCGGCCGTGGCGTGCGGCAAGCGTCAGAAGGGTGATGACGGGGTTCACGCCAGCCCCCGGGCGATCAGGATGATTGCGGCGGTGCCGCTGATCGCCAGAAGCGCGGGGCGGTAGCGCCGGTCGAACCGGCCTCCGATCCTCCGCGCGACGGCCAGCCCGGCCAACATCGCGGGAGCCATGACGATGGCGAGCATGAAATTGCGCCAGTCCGCCCAACCGGAGAGATACAGACCCGCCAGCGAGATTCCGCAGCCCAGCGCGAAGAAGGCGGCCAGCGTCGGCCGGGCTTCGGCGGCGGGACGGTCTTGGTAGACGATGGCGAGCGGCGGCGCGCCGACCGAGGTGATCGTGCCCATGATGCCGGAAACCGTCGCCATGGCGACAAGGCTTGGCGAATTGAAAGGCAGCCGCCAGCCGGCGACCGAGAGAAGGACGGCCAGCCCGATCATCACGCCGAAGACGAGGGTGAAGGTGTCGCGGTCGGCAAGGTTTGCGAGGATCACGGTGGCGAGCGCGACGCCGACGATGCGCGCGATCGAGGCGATGGTGACCTCACGCCAGTGGATCGATGCGCGCTCGGACCATGCGCCCCATGTCGCCGTGGAGAGGCCGAGAAACAGCACAGAGGCGGGGACGAGTTCGGGGTCGATCAGCGCGAGGAGCGGCGCGGCCGTGAGCCCGAACCCCATGCCGAGCTTGACCTGCACGATCGCGGCCGTGAAGACGATCGCGAGGATCGCCGCCGCCAGCCAGGGCGAGGCCCAGAAGTGGAAGAAGGCGTTTTCCAAGGGTTGCTAGCCGCCCCCGGGCCTCTGGCGCATGTTCTCCGGCAACCAGGTCGCGAGATCAGGAAAGGCGATCAGCACGAACACCATCAGCACCATGATGAGGAACATCGGGATCGCGGCGCGCGCTATGAAGTTCATCTCGTGATGCGTCATGCCCTGAAGGACGAACAGGTTGAAACCGATCGGCGGGGTGATCTGCGCCATCTCCACGACGACGACGATGAAGATGCCGAACCAGATGATGTCGATGCCCGCCTGCCGGATCATCGGTTCGACCACCGCCATGGTGAGCACGACCGAGGAAATCCCGTCGAGGAAGCATCCGAGGATGATGTAGAAGACGAGAAGCGCCATCAGCAGTTCGAAGCGGGTCAGGTCGAGCGAGTCGATCAGCGTTGCGAGGCCGCGCGGCAGGCCGGTGAAACCCATGGACAGCGACAGGAACGCCGCGCCGGCCAGGATCAGGGCGATCATCGCGGATGTGCGCACGGCGCCCATCAGGCTTTCCGAGAAGGTCGAAAGCGTGAGCGATCGCTGACCGGCAGCCAGAACGAGAGAGCCGATGACGCCGAAGGCCGCTGCCTCCGTCGCGGTCGCGTAGCCCAAATACATCGAACCGATCACCAGAAGGATCAGGCAGATGACCGGGATCAGGAAACGGGAATTCTTCACCTTCTCCAGAAAGGTCATCGTCGGTTCCGGCGTCGGATTGTAGTCCTTCGATAGGCGTGAGTAGATCGCGACATAGCCCATGAACATCGCGGCCAGCACCAGTCCCGGAAGGATGCCCGCGATGAAGAGCTTGGTGATCGACTCGTTGATCGTCACGCCATAAACGATAAGCGTCAGCGATGGCGGGATCATCAGGCCGAGCGTCGCCGCGCCAGCCAGCGTCCCGATGACCATCGTTTCGGGATATTTGCGCTTGCGCAGTTCCGGGATCGACATCTTGCCGACCGTCGTCAGCGTCGCGGCGGACGAGCCGGACACGGCGGCGAACACCGTGCAGCCGACGATATTGGTGTGGATCAGGCCGCCGGGCAGCCGCGCCATCCATGGCGACAGCCCCTTGAACATGTCCTCCGATAATCGCGTTCGGTAGAGGATCTCGCCCATCCATATGAAAAGGGGCAGGGCGGTGAGCGTCCAGGAGGACGACGACGTCCAGATCTTGGTGATCATGGCGTCGCCGGCGGGCCGTGTTGTAAACAGTTCCATGCCGACATAGGCGACGCCGAGCAGCGCCAGCCCGACCCAGACGCCGGAGCCGAGCAGCAGGAACAGGACGAAAAGGAAGATCGCGATAGGGGCCAGTTGTTCCAAGGCGCGTCTCCTATTCGGCGTGGCTTTGTTCGATGAGATCGGCCTTGATCCCGTGCGAACCGGTGAAAATGATGCGGATCAGGTGATCCCAGAAGCAAATGGCGAGCAGGATCGTCCCGATCGACATGGACAGTTGCGGTATCCAGACCGGCGTCGCGTCGAGGCCCTGGCTGATGTCCTTGAGTTTCCAGGACCAGTAGGTTCCGCGCACCGCGTACCAGGCGAAATAGGTCGTGGCGGCGGTGCCGATGAGGAAGCACCAGAGTTCGCCCCAGCGGCGCTTGCCGCCAAGCGCATTGAGAAAGATCGACACGCGGATATGCGCGCCATGATTAAGCGCGTATGCGAACGCGAAAAAGGAGGCGGCGGCCATGCAGTAGCCGGCATAGTCGGTCGCGCCCGGAAACACCTGTCCGGTCCAGCGCGCCAGCATCTGCAGGACGATGATCACGAGGATGGCGATCAGGAACAGCGCCGCGACGACGCCGCCGGCGGTGTAGATCGTGTCGAGTACGCGCCTGAGCGCGCGGCCAGCGGCAAGCATGGGCCCCTCCGTCAGGAAAACGGGCCGGATCGTGTGATCCGGCCCGGTTCGTTACATGGACTTGTACTCGTCGACGATGGCCTTGCCATCTTCGCCGGCGCTTTCCAGCCACTCATTGGTCATGGTCTCGCCGATGGCCTGGAGTTCCTCGACCAGCGTATCGCCGGCGCGCTGAACCGTCATGCCGCCTTCCTTGAGGCCATCCAGCGTGAACTGGGTGTAGTCCTTGGAGCGCTGCAATCCGTCGGCCTTCGCCGCTGCGGCGCAGTCGTTCATGACGGCCTTGGTGGCATCGTCCAGGCCGTTCCATGCGTCGTTGTTGACGAAGACGATGTTGCGCGGCAGCCACGCATCGACTTCGTAGAAGTGGCTGAGATGCTCCCAGACCTTGCGGTCGTAACCCGTGGCGCCCGACGAGATGAAGCTCTCTGCAACGCCGGTGGCCAGCGCCTGAGACAGTTCGGCGGCTTCGACCTGCACCGGCAGCATGCCAGTCAGTTCAGCCATGCGAGCCGTGGCGGTCGAATAGGAGCGGAACTTCACGCCCTTGAGATCCTCGACCGAGTTGATCTCCTTGTTCATGTAGAGGCCCTGCGGCGGCCACGGCACGGAATAGAGATAGTGCAGATTGTCCGCATCGAGCGCGGCGGCAACTTTCGGCCCGGCGATCGACCAGAGCTTCTCATGCTCGTCGAAGGAGGAGACGAGGAACGGAATGGAATCGACGCCGTAGAGCGGGTTCTCGTTCTGATGCGCGGAGATCAGGCGTTCGCCGATATTGGCCTGGCCGGTCTGCACCGCACGCTTGATCTCGTTGCCCGAGAATAGCGAACCGGAAGGGTGAGTGACGATCTCCAGTGCGCCATCGGTCCCGTCGGTCACGCATTTGGCGAATTCGGCGCCGACTTCCGAATGGAAGTTGGTGGCGGCATAGGCCATGGGCATGTCCCACTTTTCCGCCAGCGCGGCGCTTGTGCCGAGCGTGGCGATGGCCGTGGCGGCCATCAATGTCTTGACTGTCTTCATGATAGTTCTCCCTGTTGAACCACTTCTGATCTCCCGACGCCCTATTGAAACCGCGTTGGCGAATAGGGCGCAAGGTCCATGTTCGGGCTGAGGCCCGAGACAAGCTGTGCAAGCAAGCGACCGGTTTTCGGCCCGCCGGTCAAGCCGACATGATCGTGACCGAAGCCGAGGAAGGCGCCTTCGACGCCCGGTACCGCGCCGATGACGGGGATGGAATCGGCGACGGACGGGCGATGGCCCATCCATTCGCGCGTTTCCTTCCACGCGATTCCGGGGATCGCGGCCTCGATGTTTTTCTTCAAAAGCGCATATGGCGCGCGCGACGGCGGCGCATCGAGCCCGCCGAATTCGACGATGCCGGCCAGCCGCAGGCGGCCTTCCATCGGCGTCGCGACGAACTTGCCGGAAGCGACCATGACCGGCGAACGCGGCATGATGTTTGGCTCCCAGAGTTCAAGGTGGTAGCCGCGCTCGCTTTCCAGCGGCACGTCGATACCGAGCTTCTTCGCCAGTGGGCCGGACCAGACCCCGGTCGCCAGCACGGCGGCGTCGCAGGCAACCGTCTCGCCGCCGACGCGCACGCCGCTCACCCGGCCGTTTTCGCGGACGATGTCGGACGCTTCTCCAATCAGGATGCGCGCGCCATTCGCCTCCGCATGGGCGGCAAGGTCCTTCACGTAGCGGCCAGGATCGGCGATGCGGCCATGGTCTTTCAGGCGCACCGCGCAGTCGAGCGCCGGTCCGTAGGCCGGATCGTATGCGCGGAAGGCTTCGCCTTCGAGGAGGTCCCAGTCAAAGCCGTGCGCCTTGCGCACCGACCAGCCGAAAGCGTCGCTCTCGTAATGGGTGCGGTCATTGTAGAGGAACAGGTAATCCGACGGCACGACCCATTTTTCCGCGCCGGTCCCCGCGGAGAGCGCCTGGTGGTCGGCGAGGCTGTCGCCGATGATCTGGTGAAGCGCCGCGGCGCGGCGCTGGACGGCGTCGGCATTGGCGTTGCCGAGATAGCGGATCAGCCAGGGCGCGAGTTTGGGCAGATATCTCCATTTCAGGAACAGCGGCTGGTTCGGATCGAACAGCATGCGCGGGGCTTTTGCCAACAGGCCGGGAACGGTGACGGGGACGATCGAGCAGGAGGCGAGAACGCCGCCATTGCCGTGACTGGTGCCTTCGCCGGGACCGGCCTTGTCGATGAGGATGACGTCGTGGCCGTCGCGCTGCAACCAGATCGCGGTCGAGACGCCGACAATGCCCGCGCCGATTACGGCAACCGTTTTTCCTGCTTTACTCGTTTTCTCAGGCATTCGGTTCGTCATCTCCGACCTGCACCCTATCGGGGCATCGTGGCATACATCTACATTTTGTCAACAATTTATCAGCGTTTTGTGATTTTGGTCCGTGGCGGCCTGAACCGCAAACCGTTCGATCCTTTCCATGTCGGGCGAGATTCCAAGTCCCGGCATGTCTGGCACACGCACGGCACCGCCCGTGCAGGGAAACGGTTTCTCGAGCAGGTCGTCGGCCAGGAAGTAGCGGGCCTGGTAGAATTCGCAGCCGAGCGTGATCTCCGGTGTCGCGGCAATCATGTGGGCGCCCGCCAGGTGGGCGAGCCCGGTTTCGAACATGTCGCCGCCATAGGCCGACAGACCGGCGGCAGACGCCATGCGGGCCGTTTGCCGTGCCCGTTCGAGCCTGCCGGACTTCATGATCTTGATGGAAACGCCGTCGCAAATGCCCTCGTCGATGGCGCGCTGCATGTCCTCGGGGCCGAACACGCTCTCGTCGGCGAGCAGGGGCACGTCGATCAGGCCGCGAAGGTCCGCCATGGTGCGATAATCGCCGGCGCGAACGGGCTGCTCGATGAAATCGGGCCGGAACCGCGCGGCGATGTCCGGCACCTGCACCAGCGCCGCCTCACGCGTGAGGCCCTGGTTGTAATCGACGCGGACAGCCATGCCCGGATGATGCTTGCGGATGTGTTCGAGCCGCATGACATCGAATGCGTGATCGCGGAAGCCGGCCTTCAGCTTGACGATGGAGACGCCGTCGCCCTCCAGCCTTTCGAGGAGAGCGCGATCCGCCTCGAAATCCGGATTTGCGATGGAGCAGGACAGCGGAATTTCGTCGCGGCATTTTTCGCCGAGGAACGACCAGAGGGGTTTGCCGGTCACCTGTCCCGCGAGATCGAGCAGCGCCGTGTCGAGCGCGGCCTTGGCCTCGGTGCAATGGACCACCGTCCGGCTCGCCTCGTCCATGATCGCGCCGTGTTCCTTCAGCGACCGCCCGACGACCAGCGGCCGGAAATAGCGATCGAGCGCGGCGAAGCTCGCTTCCGGCGTGCCGGTAAAGACGGTCCATGGCGAGGCTTCGCCGAAGCCGTGGCCGCCGCTTTCGCCGGTCAGGCGCAGGATGACGACCTCGATCGTGCCGCCGACCGAGCCGATGCCGTGGTCGCGGCGGCCGACAACCGGCAGCGCGCAGTGCCAGACGTCGAAAGCGATGATCCGTTCGTCCGGCAGCGTGCTCGTCATCTCACGCCACCCATTCCGAAACCGGGGCCGCGGCCTCGTGCAGCGGCTGCGAGATCACGTCGACAAGCGTCGGTCCGTCATGGGCCAGCGCCTCTTTCAAGACGGGTTCCAGATCCTCGGGGTCCTCGACGCGCCACGATTTCACGCCGAAGGCGCTGGCGACCGCGGCATGGTCCGTCCGGTTGAAATCGACATTGTAGAAGCGCTGGCCGAAGCCCGAATTCTGTCCGGCCTTGATCCAGCCAAAGGTGGAATTGGAGAACACGATCGAGGTGATCGGCATGTTGTTGCGTGTAATCGTCTCGTACTCGCCGCAGCAGAAGCCGAAGGACCCGTCGCCCATCGCCGCGACGGTCTTCACGCCGGGGCGTCCGATATGGGCGCCCATCGAGGCGGCGAGTGCGTAGCCCAGCGCCCCATGCGCGCGGTTGGTGATGAAGTTCCGCCCCGCCTCGCGCCAGCGGTAATGCGCGGAAAAATAGGGGCAGGGCGTTCCGGGGTCCGCGACGACGACGGCATCGTCGTCGAGCAGGCGGGACAGGGTGGCGATGACCCGCTCGGGCCGGATCGGCGTTTCGCCGCTCGTCGCAAGCGGTTCGAAACCGGCAAGCTTGGCGTCCCATGCTGCCTTGGCGCGTGCCGCGCCGTTCTGGCCCGGCAGGCCGTTGCGGGTTCGCAATTCCGTCACGAGGGCGGCGAGCGCGAGGCGTGCGTCGGCGCAGATCGCAACGGCGGTCTTGTAGTTCGCCCCAATCACCATCGGATCGCTGTCGATATGGATGATCGTCTTGTCGGTGGTGGGCGACCGCCAGCGCTCCGTGGTCACCGAGCCGGCACGGCAACCGATGAAGACAATCACATCCGCTTCGTCGACCAGCGCACGCGTCGCCGGGTTGCCGCCATTGGAGCCGACGACGCCGACGGCGTTGGGGTCTGTTTCCGCGATGGCGCCCTGGCCGGAGACGGTTGTCGCGACCGGTAGGTCGATCAGTTGCGCCAGCGCGCGCAATTCGTCGAAAGCGCCGGCGATCACCGGTCCGCCACCGCAAATGGCGACCGCCCGTTTCGCGCCGGAGAGACATGTCGCCGCCTCGGCGATGGCGTCGGGATCGGGGGCGGCGGGCTCCGCGGGAAAGTGGCGATGCCGCTCGTCCGCCCATATCTCGGACGGATCCACCAGGCCCTTTTGCGTGTCGAAGGGCAGCGCGAGATGCGTGGCGCCCGGCCGTCCCGTCGTCATGGCGCGGAACGCCGCGCGGACCATGGCCGGAAGCCGCGAGGCATCGTCGAGCGAGGCGTTCCACTTGGTGAGCGGCCGGAACAGCGCGGTCTGGTCGAGTTCGGTCAGCGGGTAGCGGCCGCGCGACGTCGTCGCCACGTCGGTTGTGATCGCGAGGATCGGAACGGAGCTTTCGTTTGCTTCCACGACGCCCGGCAGAATGTAGGTCGCGCCGCCGCCGGACGGGCCTTCGCAAACGCCGGGCTTGCCGGTGACGCGAGCATAGCCGTCGGCCATATAGGCGGCGTGGCGCTCGTCGCGGGTCAGGAAATGGGTGATGCCGTGGTCAAGCCTAGCAAGCGCGTCATAGAAGGGCAGGGTCGTGTCGCCACACAGGCCGAACATGTGGGTGACGCCATGCGCCGCCAGCATCCGGACCATTGCCTCTGCGCCCGTCATCCGGTTCGTTGCTTCGCCCACGCCTTGCTCCCTCATTTGCGCACAGAGCTGTATACAGGCTTGTATCTTGTAAAGGACGCCGGGCTGTGTCAACTCAGTTCGCGACAAACCGGTATGGAACGATGAGCGAAGGCCGCGTCGAGGCGCTGTACGGCAAACTCAAGGAAATGGCGGTGAATTTCCGCATCCGTCCGGGCGAGCGGATCAACGAGGTCGCGCTGGCCCGCGAGCTCGATGCGAGCCGCACGCCGCTGCGCGAGGCGCTCAACCGCCTCGTCGCCGAGCGGCTGATCGAGTTCCAGCCCGGCAAGGGATTTTTCTGCCGGCCGCTGGATCCGAAGCGGATCTACGAGCTCTACGAGTTGCGCGGGATCGCCGAGGAGGCGGCGGTGCGCCTTGCCTGCCGGCGCGGCACCGACGAGGACTTCGCGGCTCTCAAGGAAAGCCTCTACGCCAACGGCCTGACCTATGTGGGCAAGACCGTGCGGGAAGTCACCACCTTCGACGAGGCCTTCCATGTCGGTATCGCGAAATTGTCGGGCAACGAGGAACTCGTCCGTCAACTCATGCATATCAACGAGCGCATCCGCTTCATCCGCTGGGTCGACATGGCCTTGCGCGTCCGCGAGACCAAGGGCGAGCACAAGCAGATCATGGCCGCGCTGGAGGCGCGTGACGCCGACAAGGCGGCGTCGATCATGCGGACCCATATCGCCAAGCGCATGGACCAGGTCGTCGCGGCCGTGAAGGAAGGCTATTCCAGTATCTATATGCCCGGCGAACAGCGGCTGTTCGACCAGCCCATTCCGGCGGAGGCGTGACATGAAGATTCGTGGCGGCAAGTCGGTTTACGGCGCGTCGGTCGGCATCCTGATGCTGGATGCGCGCTTTCCGCGTATCCCCGGTGACATGGGCAATGCGACCACATGGCCGTTTCCCGTTCTCTACCGCGTCGTTCGCGACGCCACGCCCGACCTCGTCGTGCGCAACAGGGCGGCGGGGACGCTCGACGCCTTCATCGCGGCGGCGCGCGACCTCGTGCGCGACGGCGTCGACGGGATCACGACGAATTGCGGCTTTCTCGCTCTGTTCCAGGACGAATTGGCGGACGCCGTCGGTGTGCCCGTGGCGACGTCGTCGCTGATGCAGGTGGCGATGGTCAACCGGCTTTTGCCGCGCGGAAAGCGCGCCGGCGTCCTGACGATCTCCGGTTCGACGCTGACCGCGGAACACCTGTCGAAGGCCGGCGTTCCCGAGGGCACGCCGCTCGGCACGACCGAGGGTGGGCGGGAGTTCACCCGGGTCATTCTCGACAACGAACTGGAACTCGATATCGAGCTCGCGCGCCGCGACAATGTCGATGCGGCGCTTGCGATGTGTTCCGCACATCCGGACTTGGGAGCTATCGTGCTCGAATGCACGAACATGACGCCCTATGCGGCCGATATCGCGGCCGCGACCGGTTTGCCGGTGTTCACCATCGAGAGCTTCATCACCTGGTTCCAGTCGGGACTTGCGCCGCGTCGTTTCTAGCGTCAGTACTGCCCGACGACTCATGACGGGGGAACTGCGGATGAGCGGATATCTGTTCGAAGCGCCGGAGATCAAATCCATCCCCGTCAGGGGCGAGGACAGGTCCTACCCGGTGCGCCGCATTTTTTGCGTCGGCCGGAATTATGCCGCCCACGCCGCCGAAATGGGCTTCGAGGTCGATCGCGAGGCGCCGTTCTATTTCACCAAGTCCGCGACGACGCTGACGCATACGGGCGCGACGATTCCCTATCCGCCCGGCACTTCTAATTTTCACCACGAGATGGAGCTCGTGCTCGCCATCGGCGCGCCGGCATTCCGGGTTTCTCCGGACGAGGCGATGTCGGCGATCTACGGCTATTGCTGCGGTCTCGACATGACGCGGCGCGACCTGCAGCAGGCTGAGCGTGTCAAGCAGCGGCCATGGGATCTCGGCAAGGATGTCGAGAACGCGGCTGTCGTCGGGCCGATCACCAAGGCTGCCGATTTCGGGGCGGTCGCCCGTCAGCGCATTCATCTCGACGTCAATGGCGAGACGCGGCAGGACGCGACGCTCGACGACCTGATCTGGAAGGTCGAGGAGATCGTCAGCCATCTGTCGGGCTTCTATCACCTCGCACCCGGCGATCTGATCATGACCGGGACGCCCGCCGGGGTCGGCGCGGTCGTCGCCGGAGACAGGATTACCGGCGGTATCGAGGGCCTCGATCCGATCGAACTGACCATCGGCGACGCCGAATAGTCACAGTGCGGCTCCATGTCGCCTGTGGCAATGTGTTACGAAAAATGGCGCCAAAAGCAAAAAAATTGTAGCACTTTGAGGAGAAAGCCGGTTAAACCGGCCTTCAGCTTCAAAACGGAGGAGGAGTCCAATGAAGTTTGTGCGTAGAAATCTTCTGGCCCTGGCGGGCGCTGCCGGTCTCGCGGCGCTCGCGAGCGGTTTCGGCGCGACGCAGGCGATGGCACAGGACGTGACGCTCCGGCTGCACCAGTTCCTGCCGGCGCAGGCAAATGTTCCCAAATACGTTCTCGATGTCTGGGCGGACAAGGTCGAGGCGGAGTCCGACGGACGCATCAAGATCCAGCGCTTCCCGTCGATGCAGCTTGGCGGCACGCCGCCAGAACTGATCGACCAGGCGATCGACGGTGTCGCCGACATCGTCTGGACCGTGGCGGGGTACACGCCGGGACGCTTCCCGCGCGCCGAGGTTTTCGAGCTGCCCTTCATGATGACCAATGCCGAGGCCGCGTCGAAGGCCTATTGGGACATCGCCGAGAAATACATGCTCGACGACGACTTCAAGGATTTTCATACGATCGGTGTCTGGGTCCACGGCCCGGGTCTGATCCATTCGAAGGAGCCGATCAAGTCGGTCGGAGACCTCAACGGCGTCAAGCTGCGCGCGCCGACCCGCGTGACGAACATGATGTTCTCCTCGATGGGTGCGACGCCGGTCGGCATGCCGGTTCCGGCCATCCCGGAAGCGCTGTCGAAGGGCGTGGTCGACGCCACTGTCATCCCGTGGGAAGTGGCCGGTATCCTCAAGGTTCCGGAACTCGTGACCAACCACACCGAGTTCGGCGATGCGTCGCTTTATACGACGTCCTTCATCTTCGCGATGAACAAGGACCGCTATGAAGGCCTTCCCGACGACCTGAAGGCGGTGATCGATGCCAATTCCGGTCTCGAATTTTCCGCCTTCGCCGGCAAGACGATGGCCGCATACGACGCACCGGTCCGCAAGATCGCGGTCGATCGCGGCAACAACATCATCGAGCTGACTCCCGACGAAGTGCAGGAGTGGCGCGACGCCTCCGCCGGCACGATCGACGCCTGGGTCAAGGAGATGGACGAGAAGGGTGTCGACGGCACCGGGCTGCTCGAGGAAGCGCGCGGCCTGATTGCGAAATACACCGACGGAAACTAAGACTGGACCGGCCCCGGCGCCTGACGCCGGGGCCGGCCACGACATGCCGGGGCGCAGGGGAGGAGCGGCTTGATTCTCAGGTTGATGGAGCTGCTGGCGCGCGTCATGGCGCTTGTCGGCGGTATCGTGCTCACCGCGCTGGTCGTCCTGACCTGCGTCAGCGTCATCGGGCGCGGTTTCAATACGCTCGGCCATTCGGAATTTCTGGAGGGGCTGGTTCCGGCCTTCGCCGACATGCTGAAAACCTTTGGCCCGGTGAAGGGTGATTTCGAGGTGGTCGAGGCCGGTATCGCCTTTTCCATCTTCGCCTTCCTGCCGATCTGCCAGCTGCATGGTGGCCACGCGACCGTCGATGTCTTCACCAATCTGATGCCGAAGGCTGTCAATCGCTTCATCGTCGCCTTCTGGGAGGTCGCGCTGGTAATCTTGCTCGTGGTCATTTGCTGGCGCCTCTATGAAGGACTGCAGTCCAAGTTCGGCAATGGCGAGACGACCTTTCTCCTGCAATTTCCGATCTGGTGGGCCTATGCGGCAAGTTTCGCCGGTTCGGTCGTGGCGGTCATCGTCGGGGTCTATTGCGCCATCGCCCGCGTTTTCGGGCTGATCACCGGCGGCCATTACCTGCCGCGGTCTGAAGGAGCGGCCCATTGAGCATGCTCGAAATGGGATATCTGTCCTTTCCCGTGCTGTTGGTGCTGATCTTCCTGCGCGCGCCGATCGGCCTTGCCATGATGCTTTGCGGCATCGGCGGGCTCTATCTCGCGATGGGCGGGCCGACGGTGTTCCTCGCCAAGCTCAAGACCGAGACCTACACGACCTTTTCCAGCTACTCGCTGTCGATCATTCCGATGTTCCTTCTGATGGGGCAGTTTGCGACGCTTTCCGGCATGTCGTCGGCGCTGTTCAAGGCGGCGGAGAGCTGGCTCGGCCACCGGCGCGGCGGCGTCGCCATGGCAGCCGTCGGGGCTTGCGCCGGTTTCGGCGCGATCTGCGGCTCGTCGCTGGCCACCGCGGCGACGATGAGCCGTGTGGCGCTGCCGGAACTGCGCCGCTACGGCTATTCGGGCGGGTTTTCCACCGCGACGCTCGCCGCCGGCGGCACGCTGGGCATCCTGATCCCGCCTTCGGTCATCCTGGTGATCTACGCGATCCTGACCGAGCAGAACATCGCCAAGCTGTTCCTTGCCGCCTTCATTCCGGGCGTCCTCGCGGCGATCGGCTACATGATCACGATCTCGATCTATGTGCGGCTCTATCCGGACGCGGCCGGCACGCGCGAGCCGCAGCCCTATGCGGAACGCATCCGCGCGCTGCTCGATGTCTGGCCCGTGCTGATCGTCTTTCTCGTCGTTGTGGGCGGCATCTATCTCGGCTGGTTCACGCCGACGGAGGGCGCGGCGGTCGGTGCGGCCGGCACCGGGATGATCGCGCTTCTCTCGGGCAATCTCAACTGGAAGGTCTTCGCCGACAGCATCCTTTCGACGGCGATGTCGACGGCGATGATCTTCTTCATCGTTCTTGGCGCCGGCTTCTACAATTCGTTCCTGGCGCTGAGCCAGGTGCCGCAGGAACTGTCCAGCTTCGTCGTCAGCCAGGGGTTCAGCCCGTGGATCGTGCTGATGCTGATCCTCGTCTTCTACCTGATCTTCGGCTGCCTGATGGATTCCCTGTCGATGATCCTGCTGACGATCCCGATCTTCTTTCCGGTCATCAGCGCGCTCGATTTCGGGATGACGCCGGAGCATCTGGCCATCTGGTTCGGCATTCTCGTCCTGATCGTGGTGGAGGTCGGGCTGATCACGCCGCCTGTCGGCATGAATCTCTTCATCATCAATGCGATGGATCGGGAAACCCCGATGACATCGACCTACAAGAGCGTGCTGTTCTTCGTCGGGTCCGACATCGTCCGCGTCGCGATCCTCGTCATGTTCCCCGCCATCACGTTGTTCCTGCTGCCGGCCTGATCGGTGACGCGGCAATCGCGCGAGCTTCGTTTGGCGATATTGTTATGGCATATAACAATTATCTCTGATATCGGAAATTCAGGAGGCCGATATCATGATGACAGAGACAGCCGAACTGGCGCCTGATCCCGTATCCGACAGGGTTTTGCGGAGCTTCGCGGGTTACGCGCTCAAGCGCGCATCGAATGCCGTCCAGGCCGATCTGGTGCGGACGCTCGAACCGTTCGGCCTGCGGATGATCACTTTCACCGCGCTGCTCCTGATCGTCGAAAACCCGGATCTCAGCCAGACCCAGCTCGCCGGTGTGCTGGCCGTCGAACGGTCCAATCTCGTCACCATTGTCGACGAACTGGAACAGGCCGGCTGGATCGCGCGCGGACAATCGCCAAGGGATCGGCGCAGCCATGCCTTGCGCGCCACATCGGCCGGCGAACGCCTTTGCACCGCGGCGCGGCGCGCCGTGGAGGCGCATGAGGCCCGGCTGTTCTCTTCGATCGGCGCCGACGGCAAGGCCATGCTGGTCAACGCCCTGGGGCTTGTTGAAAATGCCGGAAACAAGCTGCCGGTCGGCGCGAATTCGGGAGCTGCACGATGAAGCCCTTTTCGACGCCAATCGCCGACATCCTGTTCAGCCTGAACGACATTGCCGGCGCGCATCGCATTGCCGATTGGGATGCCGATCTCGCAGCCGAGCTGGCCGGGCATTTCGCCGCCTTCGCGGAGGGCGAGATCGCGCCGCTCGACGAACCCGGCGACAGCCAGGGCGCAAGGCTCGAGAACGGCCGGGTCCGTCTACCGGACGGGTTCAAACAGGCCTATGCGGCCTATGTCGAACAGGGCTGGCCGGGGCTGACCGCGCCGGAAGACTTCGGCGGACAGGCGATGGGCGGCGCTGTCGCCGCGATCGTCAGCGAGATCTTTTCCGGCGCCTGTCATTCCATGCAGATGGTCGCCGGGCTGGTGCCGGGCGCAATCCGGACGATCATGGCATTCGGAACCGACGACCAGAAGGCGCGAATGATCCCGCCGCTCGCCTCCGGCGAATGGCTGGCGACGATGTGCCTGACGGAACCCGGCGCGGGTTCCGACCTGTCGCGCATCCGGTGCCGCGCGTCCGAAACTGGCGACGGCTGGCGGATCTCCGGAGAGAAGATCTTCATCTCGGGTGGCGATCAGGATGTCAGCGACGGCATTCTGCATCTCGTGCTGGCGCGGACCTCCGATGACGGCATTCGCGGATTGTCGCTTTTCCTCTGCCCGTCGGAAACGGCAGGCGGCGTGCGCAATGCCGTTTCCGTCGCCCGGATCGAGGAGAAGATGGGCCTTCACGCGTCGCCCACCTGCCAGATGGTCTTCGACGGAGCCGAGGCCGAACTGATCGGCAAACCGGGCGAGGGATTGAAAGCGATGTTCACGCTGATGAACCATGCGCGCCTCGATGTTTCCCTGCAGGGCGTGGCGCATGCGTCGCGCGCCATCGATATTGCCCGCGCCTATGCCGCCGACCGTGTCCAGGGCCGGCGTGCGGACGGGTCCCCGGCGACGCTCGACAGCCACGCCGATGTTCGCCGCATGCTCGATGAGACGGAATCGCTGGCGATCGGTGCCCGCGCCATCGCGCATCTGGCCCTTGTCATTCTCGAAACCGGCGAAAATCCGGATCTGGTCGAATTCCTGACACCGGTCGCCAAGGTGTTTTGCTCGCAGGCCGGCATGCGCGCGGCCGAACTCGGCACGCAAATCCTCGGCGGCTACGGCTATCTGCGCGAATACCGGGTCGAGCAGACCTATCGCGATGCGCGGATCACGGCGATCTATGAGGGCGCGAACGGCATTCATGCCGGTGCGCTGGCGTCGCGGGGGCTTCGCGTGGGCACCGGCGCCGATGCGTTTGCCAAATTGATCAGCGGGATCGCCGAGGAAACCGGCGCGGCGTCGCTGGACGAGGCCGCCGATCTCTGGACGACGGCGCGCGACACGGTGCGCGCGGCGGACGATCCGTCCCGTCTGGCGTATGATTTCATGCAGTTGAGCGGACAGGTTCTGTTCCTGGCGCTGTGGGCCCGGATCGCATCGAAAAGCGCCGCGTCGCCCGATCCCGACCGCTACGCGCGCGTCGCATCCTTCGTCGCGCGTCGCGCACCGCATGAGATGCGGGCGCAATTCGGGCGTCTGATGGCCGAGGCCGGCGACTGAACGCAAGCGAGTTTGCGCTGCACAAAAATAGCCGCTAAAGAATCTGTCTGACTTTCACGCCAGACCGGATCCAAAGCCTTGTCCATCAAGAAAATTCTTGTCGCCAACCGTTCCGAAATCGCCATTCGCGTGTTCCGCGCGGCCAATGAACTCGGGATCAAGACCGTCGCAATCTGGGCCGAGGAGGACAAGCTTGCACTCCACCGGTTCAAGGCCGATGAGAGCTATCAGGTCGGGCGCGGGCCGCATCTCGACCGCGAATTGGGGCCGATCGAGAGCTATCTTTCGATCGAGGAAGTCCTGAGGGTTGCGCGCATTTCCGGCGCGGATGCGATCCATCCGGGTTACGGCCTCCTGTCGGAAAGCCCGGAATTCGTCGAGGCCTGCGAAGCGGCCGGCGTCACCTTCATCGGGCCGAAGCCCGAGACGATGCGGGCGCTCGGCAACAAGGTCGCTGCGCGCAATCTCGCCATCTCGGCCGGCGTTCCCGTTGTCCCGGCGACCGAACCGCTTCCCGACGACATGGATGTCGTGAAAAAGATGGCGCTTGAGGTCGGCTACCCGGTGATGCTCAAGGCGTCCTGGGGCGGCGGCGGTCGCGGCATGCGCGTGATCCGCTCGGAAGGCGAGATCGAGCGCGAAGTGCTGGAAGCCAAGCGCGAGGCGCGCGCAGCCTTCGGCAAGGACGAGGTCTATCTGGAAAAGCTGGTCGAGAATGCGCGCCACGTCGAGAGCCAGATTCTCGGCGACACGCATGGCAACGCGGTTCACCTGTTCGAGCGCGACTGCTCGATCCAGCGGCGCAACCAGAAGGTCGTGGAGCGCGCGCCGGCACCCTATCTCAACGCCGAACAGCGCGCCGAACTGGCCGAATACTCGCTGCGCATCGCCAATGCCACGAGCTATATCGGCGCGGGCACCGTCGAGTATCTGATGGATGCCGACACCGGTAAATTCTACTTCATCGAGGTCAATCCGCGCATCCAGGTCGAGCACACCGTGACCGAGGAGGTCACCGGCATCGACATCGTCAAGGCGCAGATCCACATCCTCGAAGGTGCGGCGATCGGCACGCCGGAATCGGGCGTTCCAAAACAGGAGGACATCTTCCTCAACGGCCACGCGCTGCAGTGCCGGATCACCACGGAAGACCCGGAACAGAACTTCATTCCCGATTACGGCCGCATCACCGCCTATCGCGGCGCGACCGGCTTCGGCATTCGGCTCGACGGCGGCACGGCCTATTCAGGCGCGGTGATCACCCGCTTCTACGATCCGCTTCTCGAAAAGGTGACGGCCTGGGCGCCAACCCCGCAGGAGGCGATCAACCGCATGGACCGCGCGCTGCGCGAGTTCCGTATTCGCGGCGTGGCGACGAACCTGACCTTCCTCGAGGCGATCATCGGCCACGAGAAGTTCCGCAACAACACCTACACGACCAAGTTCATCGACAACACGCCGGAACTGTTCGAGCAGGTCAAGCGCGCAGACCGGGCAACCAAACTGGTGACCTATATCGCCGACGTGACGGTCAACGGGCATCCCGAGACCAAGGGCAGGCCGCAGCCGCCGGCGGACGCTGCGCCGCCGATCGTGCCGTGGCCGGGTATCAAGATCCCCGAGGGCGGAACCAAGCGCAAGCTGGACGAACTTGGGCCGGAAGGTTTCGCCAAGTGGCTGCGGGCGGAAAACCAGGTCTATCTGACCGACACGACCATGCGCGACGGCCACCAGAGCCTTCTGGCGACGCGCATGCGCACCGACGATATCGTGAAAATCTCGGGCTGCTATGCGCGGGTGCTTCCGCAACTCCTGTCGCTGGAATGCTGGGGTGGCGCGACCTTCGATGTCGCGATGCGCTTCCTGACCGAAGACCCGTGGGAGCGGTTGGCCAAGATCCGCGAGCAGGTTCCCAACCTGCTGCTGCAGATGCTGCTGCGCGGCGCCAACGGCGTCGGCTACACCAACTATCCCGACAATGTGGTCAAGCATTTCGTGCGCCAGGCGGCCGCCGGCGGGATCGACCTGTTCCGCGTCTTCGACTGCCTGAACTGGGTCGACAACATGCGAGTCTCGATGGACGCCGTGTGCGAGGAAAACAAGATCTGCGAAGCGACGATCTGCTACACCGGCGACATCCTGAATTCCGCGCGTCCGAAATACGACCTGAAATACTATGTCGAACTGGCGGGCGAACTGGAAAAGGCCGGCGCGCACATACTGGCCGTCAAGGACATGGCCGGTCTTCTCAAGCCGGCCGCGGCGCGGGTGCTGTTCAAGGCGCTGCGTGAATCAACCGACCTGCCGATCCATTTCCACACCCACGACACGTCGGGCATATCGGCCGCGACGGTGCTTGCGGCGGTGGACAGCGGCGTCGATGCGGTCGATGCGGCGATGGACTCCTTCTCCGGCAACACGTCGCAGCCCTGCCTGGGCTCCATCGTAGAGGCGCTGCGCGGCACAGAGCGCGATCCGGGGCTCGACGCGGAGTGGATTCGCAAGATCTCCTTCTATTGGGAGGCGGTGCGCAACCAGTATGCCGCCTTCGAAAGCGACCTGAAGGGCCCCGCCTCGGAGGTCTATCTGCACGAGATGCCGGGCGGCCAGTTCACCAATCTCAAGGAACAGGCGCGCTCGCTCGGTCTCGAAACGCGCTGGCACGAGGTGGCGCGCGCCTATCACGACGTCAACATGATGTTCGGCGATATCGTCAAGGTGACGCCGTCCTCCAAGGTAGTCGGCGACATGGCGCTGATGATGGTCAGCCAGGACATGACCGTCGATGACGTCACCAATCCGGACAAGGACATCGCCTTCCCGGATTCCGTCGTATCGATGATGCGCGGCGATCTCGGCCAGCCGCCTTCCGGATGGCCCGAGGACATCCAGAAGAAGGTTCTGAAGAACGAGAAACCTTATACCGACGTACCCGGCTCGCTGCTGCCGCCGGCCGATCTGGACGCGAAGCGCAAGGAAATCGAGGAGAAGCTTGAGCGTGAGGTCAGCGAGTTCGAGTTTGCATCCTACCTGATGTATCCGAAGGTCTTCACCGATTTCGGACATGCCCAGGCCATGTACGGCCCGGTCTCCGCACTGCCGACGCCGGTTTATTTCTACGGACTTGGTCAGGAAGAGGAAGTGCTGGCCGAGATCGAGAAGGGCAAGACGCTCGTCATCCGCTGCCTCGCCGTCGGCGAGACGGACGAGAAGGGCATGGTCACTGTCTTCTTCGAGCTGAACGGCCAGCCGCGCCGGATCAAGGTGCCCGACCGGGCGCATGGCGCAGCCGGCTCGGCCGCACGCCGCAAGGCCGAGCCCGGCAACGAGGCTCACGTCGGAGCGCCGATGCCGGGCGTGATCTCCACCATCGGCGTCTCTGCCGGCCAGGAGGTCAAGGCGGGCGACGTGCTGGTCTCAATCGAGGCGATGAAAATGGAGACGGCCATCCACGCCGAACGCGACGGCACAATCGCCGAAGTCGCGGTCAAGGCGGGCGACCAAATCGACGCAAAGGACTTGCTGGTCGTCTACGAAGGCTGACGGCCGTTACGGATGAAGCGCACTTGGAAAACTTCGAGACTGGAACGTTAACTGCGTGTGTCTTCGTGAAATGATGCGCTCGATCGGCAATACTCAGTGAAATGCTATATACTGCGTTAACAGAGAAGTTTTACAAAATCGAAACTCGATGATATCATCGGTATCAAACCGAGGTTGACAGTGAGCGATCTTCTCATCCGCAATATCCCTGATCATCTGAAGGCCGATATCTCGCGCCGCGCGAGAGAGACAGGCCGCAGCCTTTCCGATGAGGTAAAGGAACTGCTTCGCAAGGGGCTTTTAGCCGATCTGGAGAAGCAGGCTCCGGCTGGCGAAACCGCGTATGACGCGATGCGCAGGGCATTCGCCGGTGCTCATCTCTCCGATGCGGACCATGGTAAGCTGATGGAAGGTGTCGAGGCCGGGCGCGAGGACATGGGCCGAACTGTTCCCGATCCCGGATGATCGTCCTCGACACCAACGTTATTTCGGAGATTGCGAAATCCGTTCCCGACGCAAATGTTGCTGACTGGCTGCGGCGCGTGGATCCGGGGGAGCTCTATCTTTGCGCACCCGTCGTCGCGGAACTGGCCTATGGCGGGCAGCGCATCCGGCTGCGCGATGGTTCAACCCGGTTTCTCGAAGCTCTGGAAGGATTGCTCACCGGGCAATTCATCAATCGCGTGTTGGATTTCGATCAGCACGTGGCGTTTCGATTTGGCGAAATTCGCGCTGCGCGGGAAGCGGCTGGGCGCCCGATTTCCGTTATGGACGCCATGATAGCCGCCATATGCAAAGCGTATGGCGCTAACCTCGCCACACGCAATGTACGTGATTTCGATTTACTCGAAATCGGCGTCTTCAATCCATTTGAAGTCCAACGCTGACTTCTAGATCATCCCCAGCAGCATCAGGATCACGACGATCACCAGGATCGTGCCGACAATGCCGAGCGGGGCGTTGCCGAAGCGTCCGCGCGCGGGGATGGCGCCGATCAGGAGCAGGATCAGGATAATCAGAAGAATAGTGCCGACGGTCATGGCGGTTCCTTTCAACGGGTTGCCAACCCATAACGTCAGGTGAGTTGAAACGGTTCCCACGCCGGTCGGCGCATCGTGATGCGAATTGCTGTTGACTCCGTGTTCTTGCACGTTTATGCGCGTTTCTGCACGATTTAGGAAACCGTCATGAGCATGCTTCCCGGCGAAAGGCTGGACCTCATCGCAAGCCGTCTTCAGGCGGATGGGAAGGTCGTCGCCGTCGATCTGGCGCGCGAGCTCGACGTTTCGGAAGACACGATCCGTCGGGACTTGCGCGATCTTTCCGCACGCGGCCTTTGCCAACGCGTCTATGGCGGCGCGCTGCGTCCCGCCGTTTCCACCGGCACGCTCGACGAACGCTCGCGACAGCAGTCCGAAGCCAAGTCGGCGCTTGCTCGCGCCGCCATCGACTGGATCGCGGAAGGGTCCAGCGTGTTCCTCGACGCGGCGTCGACCAATCTCGCCATCGCCGATGCACTGCCGCGCGATTTCGGCCTGACCTGCATCACCAACGCGCCGCAAATCGCCAGCGCGCTTACGCTGCGCGGCGATTGCGACGTCGTCTCCATCGGCGGCCTGGTGGACAGGACGGTCGGGGCGGCGATCGGCGCGGAAGCCATGAATGCGGCGCGCAATTTTCGTCCGGACATCTGCTTTCTCGGCGCCTGCGGCGTCGATCCACGGGCCGGTATCTCCGCGGTTCACGCCGAGGATGCGAGCTTCAAGCGCGCCATCGCCGGCGCCAGCGCGATGACCATCGTGCCGGTGACGACGGCCAAGCTGATGACGGCGGCTCCGTTTCACGTGCTTGAACTTGCCGATTGCGCCGCCGTTCTGGTCGAGGCGGATGCGCCCGAGGCGGCAGTCGAAGCCTGTCGTGCCGCCGGCGCGAAGATAAGGAGATGCGGACAATGAGCGTGGCAAGCACAACCGGAGACGGTGCGCTGCGCGCGCCACAATACAGGTCCTCGTCGCGCTGGGCGGTTTCGGCCGCCTTTTACGCCAATGGTTTCGTCGTCGGCCACTGGGCACCGAAGATTCCCGTCCTGGCGGAACGGCTGGCAATCAGCGAATCCGTCCTTGGCGCGCTGGTCATCATGTTCGGGGTCGGTGCGCTGATCGCCCTGCTCACGGGCGCGGTCCTGACGACACGTTACGGGTCCGACCGGATCGTGCGATGGACATCGTTCCTTTTGGTGCCGGGCCTGCTGCTGATTTCCCTGTCGCCGAACGTTGCCATCACGGCTTTTTCAATGCTCTGGCTCGGCGTTTTCATGGGCGCGATGGACGGCGCGATGAACGCCAATGCCGTCAGCGTGGAAAAGGCGCGCGGCCGGGCGATCATGTCGTCGTGCCACGGTTTCTGGAGCCTCGGCGGTTTGACGGGTGCGCCGCTGGGCGGCTGGATGCTGTCGCGCTTCGGCGACATGGGCCATTCGATCGGCGTGCTGGTCTTGACCGGAATCCTCGTGATCGGCGCGCAGTTCTTCTATTTCAAGGACGCCAAGCTGCTGGCCGTCGAGGAGAACACGGAGAAGAAGGCATTCTCGTTCGGGCGTATTCTCGCCCTGCTTCCACGCGGTTTCGGTATCTATCTGCTCGGCATCTGCGCGTTCCTTTCCTTCGTGCCGGAGGGGTCCATTCTCGACTGGAGCGCTCTCTACCTTGCCAAGGATCACGGCGCACCCGTGGCGATCGCGGGTTATGCCTTCGCGGCGTTTTCCGGGACAATGGCGCTGATGCGCTTCCTGGGGGACGGCATCCGAGACCGGTTCGGCGATGGACGGACGTTCCTCGTCTCGGCGCTGATCGCCAGCATCGGCTTTGCCTTCGCCGGCCTGTCGGAGGGTCTGCCGATGGTGATTGTCGGCTTCCTGATCTGCGGCCTTGGCCTTGCCAACATGGTGCCGATCGTCTTTTCGGCCGGTGGCCGGTTTCCGGGCATTGAACCGGCCATCGGGATCGGGATCGTCACCGCCTTCGGGTATTCGGGCGCGCTGACGGCGCCTGCGGTTCTCGGCTTCGTCGCGGAGCATTTCGGCCTCGCGGTGATCTTCGCCGCTTTCTCCGTGGTGCTGATCGCGACCGCCGCCCTTTCGCTCTCATTGCGCTCGCTCAGGATCTGAGTTCGCCGAGCGGCAGGGCCGAGAACCGTTCGGCCAGGAAATCATAGACGCGGCGCACCTTGGCGCTATGGCGTAACTCGCGATGCGAACAGAGCCAGTAGGGCAGCGGGTCGATCCGCAATTGCGGCAGGATGCGCACGAGCTCGGGCGCCCGGGCCGCGATGGCCACCTGCGCGAAGCCGATCCCGGCACCCGACCGCAGCAACTGCCATGACGCGATCGGATGGTCGGTCCGGAAGGTGAATGCCGAGCGCTCGCATGTCATGCCGAGAGCAGCCATTCCGCGCAGGACCAGGTCGCCCCTGTCCTGGCCGATGATGCGGTGGGAAAAGACGTCGTCAGGCCCGCTCGGCGTGCCGTGTCTCGCGAGATAGTCGCGATGCGCGAATGCGCCCATGGCGGCCTCGTTGACCTTGCGGACGATCAGGTCGTTCTGGACCGGGCGAACCATCCGCACCGCGATATCGGCATCACGGGCGATAAGGTTCTGCACCGAGTCGCTGGCGACGAGTTCTATCTCGAGCGCGGGTTCCTCCTCGGCGAGCGCGACAAGCATGTCGGGCAGAAGGAAGGTCGAGACGACTTCGGACGCGGTAATGCGGATCGTGCCCTCGACGGCGGTCTCCCTGCCGGCGGCTGCCATCGCGAAACTGTCGGCACCAGCCTGCATGGCGCGGGCTTCCGCTGCCAGCGCGAGGGCGTTTCGGGTCGGCGTCATGCCGGACCGGCCGCGTTCGAACAGCACCAGGCCGGTCAACGTCTCCAGTTCGTCGACATGGCGTCCGAGCGTCGGTTGCGAGGTTCCGGTCGCGGAAGCCGCACCGGAAAGCGTCCCGGCGTCGAGCACGGCGAGGAAACTCTTGATCAGGTTCCAGTCGAAGCGACGATCATCCATTCAATAATGAATAGCATAGATCAATTCTCATTCATATTCATTCGTTCATGAATTTCCTAGATCGTCTGCATCAATCGAATCCAAGGAGACGGATCATGCAGACAGTTGCAATTCTCGGAGCCGCCGGACGCAATGGCGACGCGGTGGCAAGGGCGTTTCTCGATGCCGGCTGGCGTGTGCGCGGCGTCGCGCGGGGCGCGAAGGTGAAGACTTTGGCGGCCGGCGTCGAGCCGGTGTCGGCGGATGCATTCGACCGGGATGCGCTGATCGCCGCCTGTGCGGGCGCCGATGTCATCGTGCACACGCTCAATCCGGCCTATGACGACTGGACCGACACGATCATCCCGCTGGCCGAAAACGTCCTGGCGGCGGCCGAAGCGGCGGGCGCGACGATCATGATCCCCGGCAATGTCTACAATTTTGGCTACACGATCCGGCCGGATACGGATGAAGACGCGCCGTTTTCCGGCGACACCGAAAAGGCCCGGCTGCGCATCGCGATGGAAGCGCTCTACGAGCGCGCAGCGCGGCAAAAAGGCGTCAGGACGATCATCATCCGTGCTGGCGATTTCTTCGGCGGCACACGGCCGGAAAGCTGGCTCGACCTGATGATCCTGAAGGACCTGAAGAAGGACAGGATGACATGGCCCGGCCCCTGGAACCTTGTCCATGCCTTCGCCTATCTGCCGGATCTCGCGGAGACCTTCGTGCGGGTCGCCGAAAGGCGCGGGGAAACGGATCCGTTCACGGTCCTGCATTTCCGTGGCCATGCCGTGACCGGCGAAGAGATGCATGCGGCGGCCGAGAAGGCGGCAGGCCGTCGGCTGAAGCGCGCGAACACGCCCTGGATCCTGCTGCGCGCCATCGGCCTTTTCAATCCCGTCCTGCGGGAGATTGTGAAGATGTCCTATCTCTGGCGCGTCCCGCATTCGTTGGCGAATAGCAGGCTGGAAGCGCTGATCGGCCCCGAGCCGCACCGCCCGCTCGAAACCGCACTGGCCGAGGCCATCGCCGACATGAAACTCGACCGTCCGTCCGCGGCAGGGACCGGGCCGGCGCAGCGCACCGTTGTTGCCTGAGCCGGATTCGCGGTCGGCCGCCCGGATTGACGTGGCGCACTGCAAGGTAAACTTGCGGTGCGTTTTGCCACATGTTTCGCCCATGGATGAGCGCCCTTGGTCTAATTTACCTATGGACTCACTTCGCTATAAACCGCACACAATACGGGTACTTGGGCATGGAGGAGGCGTATTCCGTGCCTGCCCAAAACGTCGAAATCCTAGGAATCCCGGGGAGGTAATGAATGTCCAGTCCTGTCTATCGAGTTTTGCCGGACGCCAAGAAGCGCGCGCTGATCGACGATGACAAATACCTGAAATGGTACAAGCAGAGCATCAGTTCGCCGGACAAGTTCTGGGCAAAGCACGGCAAGCGCATCGACTGGTTCAAGCCCTACACGAAGGTCAAGAACACCTCTTTCAAGGGCAAGGTCTCGATCAAGTGGTTCGAGGACGGCGTCACCAATGTTTCCTACAACTGTATCGACCGTCACCTGAAAAAGCGCGGCAACCAGACGGCGATCATCTGGGAAGGCGACAATCCCTACGATGACAAGCACATCACCTATAACGAGCTCTATGACAAGGTCTGCCGGCTCGCCAATGTGATGAAGTCGAACGGCGTCAAGAAGGGCGACCGCGTCACCATCTACATGCCGATGATCCCCGAGGCGGCCTTCGCGATGCTCGCCTGCGCGCGCATCGGCGCGATCCATTCGATCGTCTTCGGCGGTTTCTCGCCGGACGCGCTCGCCGGGCGCATCGTCGATTGCAAATCCAACTTCGTCATCACGGCCGATGAGGGATTGCGCGGCGGCAAGAAGATCCCGCTCAAGCACAATACCGACCTTGCCATCGAGATCGCGGAGCGCGAGGAAGTGAAGGTCGACAATGTACTCGTCGTCCAGCGCACCGCCGGCAAGATCGAGTGGTTCGAGGATCGCGACATCTGGTACCACGAGGCGATCGCCAGCGCGAAACCGGATTGCCCGCCCGCCAAGATGAAGGCCGAGGATCCGCTGTTCATCCTTTACACTTCGGGCTCGACCGGCAAGCCGAAAGGCGTGCTGCACACGACCGGGGGCTACCTCGTCTATGCGTCGATGACGCATGAATATGTCTTCGACTACCACGAGGGCGACGTCTACTGGTGCGGCGCGGATGTCGGTTGGGTCACCGGCCACTCCTATATCGTCTACGGACCGCTGGCGAACGGCGCCACGACGCTGATGTTCGAAGGCGTCCCGACCTATCCGACGCCGTCTCGCTTCTGGGACGTCATCGACAAGCACAAGGTCAACATCTTCTACACCGCACCGACCGCGATCCGCGCGCTGATGGGAGCGGGCGACGAGCATGTGAAGAAGTCGTCGCGCAAGACGCTGCGCACGCTGGGTTCGGTCGGCGAGCCGATCAATCCGGAAGCCTGGGAATGGTATTACAATGTCGTCGGCGAGAAGCGCTGCCCGATCGTCGATACCTGGTGGCAGACCGAGACCGGCGGCATCATGATCACGCCGCTGCCGGGCGCGACCAACCTGAAGCCGGGCTCGGCAACGCGGCCCTTCTTCGGCGTTCAGCCGCAGCTGGTCGATGCCGATGGCGATGTGCTGGAGGGAACCGCCGACGGCAATCTGTGCATCATCGATTCATGGCCGGGTCAGATGCGCACGGTCTATGGCGACCATGATCGCTTCGTGCAGACCTATTTCTCGGCCTACAAGGGCAAGTATTTCACCGGCGACGGCTGCCGGCGCGATGCCGACGGCTACTACTGGATCACCGGCCGCGTCGATGACGTGATCAACGTGTCCGGGCACCGCATGGGCACCGCCGAGGTGGAATCCGCCCTGGTGAGCCACGACGCCGTTTCGGAGGCCGCGGTGGTGGGCTATCCGCACGACATGAAGGGTCAGGGCATCTATTGCTACGTGACGCTGATGGAAGGGACCGAAGGCTCCGACGAAGTGCGCAAGGAACTGGTCAAGCATGTGCGCACCGAGATCGGTCCGATCGCCTCGCCGGACAAGATCCAGTTCGCGCCGGGACTTCCGAAGACCCGTTCCGGCAAGATCATGCGCCGCATTCTGCGCAAGATCGCCGAGGACGATTTCGGCGCACTCGGCGACACCTCGACGCTCGCCGATCCCTCGGTGGTCGACGACCTGATCGAGAATCGCCAGAACAAGCGCTGATCCGCGCTCGCGTCGGCACCGGCCTTGTGACCTCAAGCACAGGCGGCCTCGGCCGCCTGTGTCATTTTCGTCTCCAACAGACAACGTGAATCCGTAGGCGCAGGCCTCGAGGTTCGTTTCATGGAGACGACAATGAAAAAATTCATCCTTGCCGCGGTGTTCGCCGCGATATCGACCGGCGCAATGGCCGGAGGCAATTTCCAGCAGGGCGGATCGGGACCGTTCGACGTCAAGTCGGCGATGCTCGCGATCAAGTCGCCGGCGACGAATGCCTGCCCGGCAAACGCCAAATTGAAGGCGTGGATCTACACGACCAAGGCCGGCCCGGTTCGCTACATGATGATCCGCCACGGCCAGGGCGCCGGTCCGATCCAGACGGTGATGGCCAAGAAAATCAACGGGAAATATGTCGCCGAGATCTCGCGGACGCTTTCCATTCACCACAAGATCGACGCGAAATACCGGATCGCGGCGCGCGGCGCGGGCGACTACCGGTTCTCGAACTGGGTGCCGCTGAAAGCGAATTGCACGATCCCGTTGGGTGGCTGACGCACCGCCCGGACCGTCTGCCTGACGGATTTCGGCCAACCCCTTGCGAAATCGGAGATGTGCCTTCACATTAGGCTTGTCTTCAACAATCGAAAGGAGGTGATCCGATGTCGAGTGGTTCTATGGTTCCGGTGCGGTCTATGCGGGTCTCACTCCGTCGGAGCAGCCTCTGACGGACAGCGATGTCCCGTGCAGCCGGATTGGCGCGGAAGCGCCGCGGTCTGACGACCGACCGGCACCCGGAATTGCGAAGGCCGCCCTCTCGGGCGGCCTTTTCATTTCGTTGCATTGCACGCCTGCCGGTCAGTTGACCAGCCGCAGGCCCTTGATGTCGCGCGCGATCTCGAGGAACGCGGCTTCCAGGCTGTCTTCGTTCGTCGCGTTGTAATAGTTCTTCGACCCGTTGGAGGACGAAGCACAATTCTTCATCAGCGATTCGGCGGAGGAACCGGCTGCGAAGGCGATCGAATAGACCTTGATGCCGCTGTTCTTCATCGCGCTGCACAGGCCGAGCGCGTAGTCCTCTGACAAGTTGGTGCCATAGCTCGAGCAGGAGTGACCGTTCGACTCGAAGGTGTTGAACTCGCCATCAGTCATGATGATGGCGTATTTGCTGGTGCCCGGCTCGTCGAAATCGGCCGCCTTTGAATCCGTTGGCCATGCCGAGTTCCATTTCGAGGACATCATGTAATAGGCCCAGGCGATGGCGATATGGCCCGCTGTGCACCCGTCGGCTCTGAAGCTGTCGATCCGGTTGTTGAGCGTGCTCTGGCTGGCGGTCAACGGAAGGATCTTGGCGTTCGGGCAGCTATATTCGGACGAACCGATCTTCGCGGACGGGCTTGCGAAGGCATCCGTGAAGCGTTGCGGCCCGGTGCGTTCGCGCACGCAGTCCGGATATGTCGTCTCGGTCCAGCAGTTCTGGTTCCACCACCAGCCGCTGCAATAGGTTTTGGTGACGCCTGTGGTCGAAATCTTGTCGATCACCGGTTCCGCGTTGACCGCCTCCGAATAGGGGACGAGTCCGACGCGGATTCGGTCGCCGCTGTCCATATCCTCGAACAGCGTCTTGACGCCGAGCTTGGCTGCATCCTTGAGCGCGGACAGCTTCGTCGGCGAGTAACGGCCGCCGATCTTGCTGTCCATCGAGCCGGTGACGTCAAGCGCCATGACGACCTCGACCTCCGTGTTCGAGAACTGGGCCTTGGATGTCGCGTCGATGCGGTGATTGTCATAGCCGACGATACCCGTGAAGGTCATCGGCATGAGCGTGTGCGCCTTGACCTCGAGCGAGCGGTTGACCTTGTCCACCTTGATGGAATCGATATCGACCGTTTTTGCGGTGATGTTGCGCTCGTCGAGATTGGCGTCGATGTATTTCCGCACAGCGGTTTCGGCGTCTTTCAATTCGATGTCGCCAAGCGTCAGCCCCTGCGTCGTCGCCAGAACGGCCGCATCGACGGCGAAGACAAGCTTGTTGTGAACCTGGAACATTCGCGCCACGTCGATCGCCAGCGCGGACCCCATGAGAAGGGTTGTTCCCATCACGACGAACATGGTGGCGAAGTTCCCGCGCTTGTCGCGGGCGAAATCCTTGAGACAGTTCAATACGGTGCGCACGGCCAATCTCCTGCTAGGCTTGGTTTCGGTGTCCGCCGGGCGGACTCCATGCCTCTTGGCGCGCAAAATAGGGTGCACTTCGTTTTCGGATGGCTAATTTCGGCGGGCTTGAGGGAATCGATTATCAAACGCGCTAAACGCGGGGTTAACGCATAAGCCCGAATTCGCGTGACAGCGTTTAGAACCGCGAAATCATTGGCCGGAATTCGTTGGAATCGCTTGCTTTATCGGATCCCTGTGGGCACCGGAATCGGCGCCCGGTCTCCCGTTCCGGGACAGAGTCCGCAAACGGCGCTCAGAAGTCGACGGCTATGCCCTTGACCTCCCAGTCCCCGTATCGGGCCGGATCCTTGCCGCCACGCCCGCCGATTTCGCGGCGGCGCTTTTCCTCGGCGGCGGCCATTTCGGCGCGGCGCGCCTCGGCCTCGGCGAGTGCGCGACGTGCCGCCGGTGGCAGCATGTCCGGTGTCTTCGCCGGCGCGGATTCGGAGCCGGTTTCGCCGACGGCCGTTTCGTCCGCTCCGTCCTTGTCCATGTCGTCGCTCATCCTATCCGTCCGGCCATGCCGCTTTGCCGTTGAAAATGCGCCTCGGCGCACACACTATTATAAGCCTGACAAGGCCCGAGTCCAACGGGCACCGGACATGGAGACCGCGCGATGAACATGATGAAAACAGCGATGCTGATCGCCTTCATGACCGCCCTGTTCATGGCCATCGGCTATATGATCGGCGGCACGGGCGGCATGATGATCGCCCTCGTCATAGCGCTTGCGATGAACGCCTTTTCCTACTGGAATTCCGACAAGATGGTGCTGCGCATGCACAATGCCGTCGCCGTCGACCGGAAGAACGCGCCGGAATATTACGGAATCGTCGAAAGCCTGGCCGACCGCGCCGGCTTGCCCATGCCCGCGGTCTACCTGATCAAGAACGACCAGCCGAACGCCTTTGCGACGGGCCGCAATCCGCAAAACGCCGCCGTCGCGGCAACCACCGGGCTGCTCGAACGCCTGAGCCAGGAGGAGGTCGCCGGCGTGATGGCGCATGAGCTGGCGCATATCCAGAACCGCGACACGCTGACCATGACGATCACGGCCACGCTCGCCGGTGCCATTTCGATGCTCGGCAATTTCGCCTTCTTCTTCGGCGGATCGCGCGACAACAACAACCCGTTCGGCTTCATCGGCATTCTGGCCGCGATGATCGTCGCGCCGTTTGCGGCGATGATCGTGCAGATGGCAATTAGCCGGACGCGCGAATATTCCGCCGACCGGCGCGGCGCGGAAATCTGCGGCAATCCGGAATGGCTGGCGAGCGCCCTCGCCAAGATCGCCTCGGCGGCCGGGCGAACGGTCAATGTCGCAGCGGAACGCAACCCGGCGACCGCGCATATGTTCATCATCAATCCGCTGAACGGCCAGCGCGCCGATAGCCTGTTCTCGACGCATCCGGACACGGAAAACCGCATCCGCGCCCTGATGGCGATGGCCTCCGACATGGATGGTCGGGTCGACAGGGCGCAACCCGCGCCTCAGCCGGTTGAGCCGCAGCCCGAGCGGCCTTCGTCGCGCCCCGCGCGGTCCGGCTCTTCCGGCATACCCAAAACAGGCCGCAAATGGGGCCGTGGCGGCGACCAGGGACCATGGGGTTGAGCGCGCCGGCCGGCAGGCGGAAAACCAGGCCGCGCGCAAAGTCCGCGCCGTCCACGCAAACCGACAAACCGGGACTTGCGGCACGCCAGGCCGCGCACCGCATTCTCGGCGCCATTCTCGACGCGAAGGCGTCGATGGACGGTCTCACCGACGAGGCGCACGGTCATCCGCATTACCTCGCGCTGGAACCGCGCGACCGGGCGCTGGTCCGCGCCATATTGCTGACCGCGCTGCGCCATTGCGGCGATCTCGACGACACGATCACGCGCTTTACGGAAAAGCCGCTGCCAGCCGGCGCGACGGCCCTGCACGCCATCCTGCTTGCCGGTTTCGCGCAGATCCTGTTTCTCGACGTGCCGGATCACAGCGCCGTCGACCTCGCGGTCGCCTCGGCGCAGGCGGATCCCCGTTCGCGGCGCTTCTCCGGTCTGGTCAATGCGTTGCTGCGGCGCGCCGCGCGCGAGAAGGAGACATTGCTCACGCGTTACGCGACCGCGCCCGTGCGCGCGCCCCAATGGTTCGCCGACCGTCTGGCCGCGATCTATGGCCCGGAGAGGGCGGCCGCCATCGATGCCTGTCATCGGCTGGAAGCGCCGATCGACCTGACTCTGAAAGCTGCGGAGCGCGACAAGGTGGAGGCGTGGGCCGAGCGGCTCGGCGCTATCGTCCTGCCGACCGGGTCGCTGCGGCTTGGAGGCCTGAGCCGCGATCTCGTTTCGCTCGACGGGTTCGACGACGGAGCCTGGTGGGTGCAGGACGCGGCGGCCGCCATGCCGGCGCGCCTCTTCGGGGACCTTTCCGGCAAGACGGCGCTCGATTGCTGCGCCGCGCCGGGCGGCAAGACCGCGCAGTTGGCGGATGCCGGCGCAAGCGTGACCGCGCTCGACATGTCGGCGAACCGGCTCAAGCGGCTGTCGGCCAATCTCGATAGGCTGGGGCTTTCCGGCAGTTGCCATACGGTCGCGACCGATATGTTCGCCTTTGCGCCCGACGAGTTGTTCGACGCCGTGCTTCTCGATGCGCCGTGTTCCTCGACCGGAACGGTCCGCCGCCATCCGGACGTGCCGTTCACCAAGTCGCTTGCTGATATCGCGAAACTCGCCGATCTGCAGGCGCGGATGCTCGACAAGACGGCGGAATTCGTCGCGCCCGGCGGCATGATCGTCTTCTCCAACTGTTCGCTCGACCCGGACGAGGGCGAGGCCGTGGCGCGCGGCTTTGCCGGCAAGCGGACGGATTTCGAAATCGTCCCGATCCGGCGCGAGGAAGCGCCGGGGCTGGAGGATGCGATCACGTCCGACGGGTTCCTGCGGCTGACGCCCGCGCATCTCGATCTTGGCGATCCGGCGATCAGCGGCGTGGACGGGTTTTTCGCTGTCCGCTTCCGGCGTCTTGCCTAGTGTTCGAAGAAGCCCCTTGATTGTACAGTGTGGCGAATCGATAAACTTCGATTCGTCATGACTGGCGGGATGGAGAACTTTTGGGCCGACCCACATTGATGAACGATCCCGGCTATTGGCTGTCGGGCGTTCGTATCTTTTGGTCCGGATTGCGTCACCGCATCCAGAAGGGCCCGGTATTTGCCTGGCGGTTCATAGGACCGGTGCCGGAACGGCTGGTCATGGTCCCTCCAGACCTGCGCCCCACCGACCCGCTCGTCGCCCGCGATATCTATGAGGGCCGCTATTCCTTTGCCGGTCGGGTCGTCGATACCGGCGGCGCGTCGCCCTTTTCGGTGACGCCTCCATCCATCGGATGGGAGGACTCGCTCCACCAGTTCCGATGGCTCCGCCACATGAAGGGCGCGCAGAGCGACCTTGCATCCAACAATGCGCGCGCGCTGGTCAATGACTGGATCCTCAGCCACGGGCGCAATCTCTCGGGCAATGCCTGGAAGATGAAGGTGACCGCGGCGCGCGTCATTGCATGGATGCAGTATTCGCGGCTGCTTCTGATCGACAGCGATGCGGTTTTCTACCGGCGGTTCATGGGATCGCTGGCGCGGCAGGTCCGTTATCTGCGTGGGCTCGCTTCATCGACGAATGACGACCTCGACGCCCTGAATGTGCGCATCGCGCTCGCCTACGCCTCGCAGGTCCTGCCGCCGTCGGCGCGGTTCGAAAAGGCGGCGTCGAAAAACCTCGAGAACCAGTTGCGCCTGCAGATCCTGCCGGACGGCGGACACGCCAGCCGGTGCCCCGATGTGCTGCCCGGCTTGCTCGCCGACCTGCTGCCGCTGGCGCAATGCTACGTCTCCGCGTCGAAGCCGGTGCCGCAGGAACTGGTCCGCGCGATCGACCGGATATTTCCGGCGCTTCGGTTCTTCCGCCATGCGGATGGCCATATCGCACTGTTTCACGGAGCGGGCGGCACCAATCTCAACCTGACGGCTGCTGTTCTCAGGCACGACCAGAACGGTGCGCAGCCGCTCGGCCACATGCCGCATTCGGGCTACCAGCGGCTCGCGCGGGGCGGCACGATCATCCTTGCCGACACCGGTGTTGCGCCGTCCGGCGCATACGCCTTCGGCGGTCATGCGAGTTGCCTCGCCTTCGAAATGTCGAGCGGGCGGCAACGCCTGATCGTCAATAGCGGCATCGATGGCCTGCGTCGCGAACGTTATCGCGAAATGGCGCGCATGACGGCGGCGCATTCGACACTCGTTCTGGACGACACGTCCTCGGCACGCTTCGCGGGCATCGCGCGGTCTCCGGGTGATCGCCCGCCACGGATCGTGTCCGGCCCGTCCACCGTTCGCATCGAGCGTCGGGAAGACCCGGCGAAGCCGGGATTCGCGGCCCAGCATGACGGATATCTGCGCCAGTTCGGCCTGTGGCACGAACGCGCCATTTCGCTGCATGACGACGGAACGCGCGTCGACGGCCACGACAGACTGATCCATCCGGGCCGGCAGGGCGTCGATCATCAGTACCAGTTCGATATCCGGTTTCATCTGCATCCGGTCGTTCATGCCTCGCGCGAGGATGCTCGAACGATCCACCTGTCGACCGACCAGGGCGAGAGCTGGCTCTTTTCGGCCAACAGGGGCGACGTGACGCTGGAGGATTCGGTGTATTTCGCCGGCATCGCCGGCCCGGTCCGATCGCGTCAGATCGTGATCGCCGATTTCTGGCCGCAGACCGACACGGTCGAGTGGATCATCCGCAAGGTCTGACGGTCCATCTTTCACTGCAAAACGGGCCCCTGCGATAGGCAAGGCGCACCCGTCATGCTAGCAGCGGCGGCAATTGCTTCCCTGTTACCGAAAGTTCGACTTATGGCCGTCGTTTCCAAGAAGATTCCCGCTCCCGACCGCGTGACGGTACGCCGTGCGCTTCTGTCCGTATCCAACAAGGATGGATTGATCGATCTCGCGCGCGACCTCGCCGGGCGCGGCGTCGAACTGGTTTCGACGGGCGGCACGCGCAAGGCCATCGCGGATGCAGGGCTCCCGGTCGTCGATGTTGCCGAGGTGACCGGGTTTCCGGAAATCATGGACGGGCGCGTGAAGACGCTTCACCCGTCCGTGCATGGCGGATTGCTCGCCGTGCGCGACGATCCCGAGCACCTCGCCGCGATGGAGGCGAACGGGATCATGCCGTTCGACCTCGTGGTCATCAATCTTTACCCCTTCGAGGCGGTGGTCGCGGCGGATTCGGATTATCCGACCACCATCGAGAATATCGATATCGGCGGTCCGGCGATGGTGCGCGCATCCGCGAAGAACCACGCCTATGTCGCCATCGTCACCGATCCGGCGGATTACGGCGAAGTGACCGCCATGTTGGAAGTCAATGACGGCGCAACGACGCTCGACGAGCGCAAGCGGCTGGCCGCCAAGGCGTTCCAGCGCACCGCCAGCTATGACGCGATGATCTCCTCCTACATGGCGGAGCAGCTTTCGCTTCCGCCCGTCAGCCGCAACCATGCGACCGGCGGCACGCTTTCGCTCGCCATGCGCTATGGCGAAAATCCGCATCAGGCGGCGGGGCTCTATCTCACCGGCGAAAAGCGCCCGGGCGTCGCCACCGCCACCCTTCTGCAGGGCAAGGCGCTCTCCTACAACAACATCAACGACACCGACGCGGCCTATGAACTCGTCAGCGAGTTCGACCCGGCGAAACCGGCCGTCGCCATCATCAAGCACGCCAATCCGTGCGGCGTCGCGACCGGCGACACGCTGGCCGACGCCTATCGCAAGGCGTTTTCCTGCGATCAGACCTCGGCCTTCGGCGGCATCGTCGCCCTGAACGGCACGCTCGATGCGGAAGCCGCCGAGGAGATCGTGAAGATCTTTACCGAGGTGATCATCGCGCCGTCCGTCACCGAGGAGGCGGCCGCGATCGTCGCGGCGAAGAAGAACCTGCGCCTCCTGACGGCGGGCACGCTTGCCGATCCGCGCGCCGGCGGCGTCTTGGTGAAATCGGTTGCGGGCGGCTTCCTCAAGCAGGAGCGGGACAACGCCGTCGTCGATGATCTCGATCTGAAATGCGTGACCAAGCGCCAGCCGAGCGAAGCGGAACTCGCCGACATGAAATTCGCCTTCCGCGTCGCCAAGCACGTCAAGTCGAATGCCATCGTGTATGTCCGTGATGGCGCGACCGTCGGCGTCGGCGCCGGCCAGATGAGCCGGGTCGATTCCGCACGCATCGCCGCGCGCAAGGCGGAGGACGCGGCCGAGGCGCTCGGTCTTGCCGAGCCGCTGACGAAAGGCTGCGTGGTGGCGTCGGACGCCTTCTTCCCCTTCGCGGACGGGCTTCTCTCCGCCGTCGAGGCAGGCGCGAAGGCGGTTATCCAGCCCGGCGGTTCGGTGCGCGACGACGAGGTGGTTGCCGCTGCCGACGAACACGGCATCGCCATGGTCTTCACCGGCGTCCGCCACTTCCGGCACTAGTGCAATTCAGGTCTGGATTGAAACACCTGCATCGCAATGCGCTGGCGCCGGTCAGGTCCGCGAGCGGACCGGGATCAGCAGCAGCATTCCAAGAACGAACAGGACGAGGATCGGCGTTATGCCGATCCGCTGGCTGTCGAAGGCGACGGTGACGACGCCGATCGACCAGGGTGCGAGAAAGGCCGTGGCGCGGCCGGACAGCGCGTAGAGGCCAAAGGCTTCGCCGATGCGGTCCGGCGTCGTCTGGTCGACGAGAAGAGGCCGTGACGATGCCTGCAGCCCGCCGCCTGCCGCGCCGATCAGCGCGCCGGCCAGGTAGAAGGCGATATCGGGTGCGCTCGACCCGTCCGCGACGGGCATGAACAGGATTTGCGTGTCCGTGATCGAGATGACCAGCGCGCTGGCCGCGATCAGCACGAGGATATTCACGATGACCACCGTCTTGGTGCCGATGCGGGTGTCCGCCCAGCCGGACAGGATGCTGCCGCCGATGCCCGTCACGCTCGCCAGGATGCCGAAGACGCCAAGTTGCAGTGTCGTCCAGCCGATCACGCCGACGGCGTAGATGCCGCCGAAGGTGTAGAGGCCGTTCAGGGCGTCGCGGTAGATCATGCTCGACACCAGAAACGAGAACAGGCTCTTTTCCTTCGAGATGTTGCGGACTGTTCGCCAGAGGTCCGCGAGCCCGTCGCGCACGGCGCCCGCGATGCGTTCTCGCCTTGGCGCGTCAGGGGTGAACAGGAACAGCGGAATGACGAAGATGACGTACCAGATGGCGGTCAGCGGGCCGGAGGCGCGGTCGCCTTCGAGTTGAGTCGCGTCCAGACCGAAAATCGGGGTCAGCCCGATCAGCGTCTTGCCGGTCACCGGATCGGCGACCATCAGAAGCAGCATGGCGATCAGGCAGATCAGGCCGCCCGCATAGCCGAGCGCCCAGGCATTGCCCGACAATCCGCCGAGTTTATCGCGGTCGACGAGGCCGGGCATCATCGCGTTGTTGAAGACGGCGGCGAATTCAAAACCGATCAGGGCGACCACGAAGGCGGCGAGGCCGAGGACAATCGTCGATTGGCTCGCGTCAGGCGGCACGAACCAAAGCGCGAAGACGCCTAGCACGGCGAGCACCGAGAAGCCGAAGATCCAGGGCTTGCGGGGGCCGGTCGCGTCCGAGATCGCGCCGAGGATCGGCGAGAGGACCGCGATGAAGAGCCCGCCCAGCCCTGCCGCGAAGCCCCACATCGCCTGGCCCTGGGTCGCGTCGGGCGCGACCTGCGCGGCGAAGTAGGGCGCGAAGACGAAGGTGATGACCAGGGTGTGGAAGGGTTGCGCCGCCCAGTCGAAGAACATCCAGCCGAGGATGCCCTTGCGGGAGACGGACGGCGAGGCTGCCGCCGGCTTGTCATCGGAAACCGGCACGGTCATCGCCGTCGAACTCCTGTCGTCATGAAACGAGATCCGCGAGAAGGCCGGCGGCGACCGTCAGGCGCGAAACGGTCAGTCCGCCCGATGTCGTCATGTCGCCGATGCGGTCCTGCACGCGCGCGATGCGCAACTCGTTGGTGTCGTGCCATTCGGCCACCGCGTCGCGCGCCGATTTCTTCTTGCCGGCGGCCGCGAGCGCCGCATTGGTGATCGAGATACGCGCGGAGTAGATATTGTCGAGCGCCCGGTTCTGCGCCAGCCCGTCGAAATAGTCGTCGGTCGACAGGTCGTAGGCGAGCCGTTCGAGACGACCGATCCGGAACATCTCGGTCACGGCGAACATCGCATCGGCTGAATCGAGGACGGAACGTCCGGAGACCCGCGAGACGCTGAGAATATCCGGCGTCATGGCGAGGATCGGCATCAGCGCGATCTTCCGCGCCACAGCGTCGGAAAGCCCGGCATCCTTCATGGCCTGCTGGCGTTCGCCGACCCAGTCGACCAGATAGGCGGGCATCACCGAAGGCAGTTTCGGCTCCAGCACCTTGGTCGCGTCGCGCAATGCGGTGACGGACCCCTCGATCGGCGCATGGCTTTCACCCGTCTTGATGAAATGCCCGGTCGCCTGGCGCAGCGCGTTTCCGAGTTCCTCGTAGATAGCAATCTGGCGTTCGCCGGATATCTTGTTGTCGAGCGCGTCAACGGCGGCATAGAGCGGCGGAAAGCCGTAGCCGTCACGCACGGCGACATGGGCGCGCACGATGCCGCTCGGCAGCATGCCCGTGGCATCCTCGAAACGGCTGATCAGCGACGTGCCGCCGCGATTGATCGCCTCATTGGCGAGTTGCGTGGCGATGATCTCGCGCCGCAGCCTGTGATTCTCGATCCGCCCGGCGAAGTTCTTCACCATGCGCGGCGGGAAATAGGCCATCAGATCGCCATGCAGATAGGGATCGTCCGGCAGATGGCTTTTGACGAGATCGTCGAAGAGCACGATCTTGGCATAGGAGAGCAGGACGCCGATCTCGGCGCGGGTCAGGCCGCGCCCCGATTTCTGGCGTTCGGCGATCACGTCGTTTTCGGGCAGGAACTCTACGGAGCGGTCGAGCGCGCCGCGTTCCTCCAGATATTCCATCAGGCGCTGTTGCAGCGACAGGATCGAAAGGCCGCGCTTTTCGGCGAGAGAAATGGCGAGCGTCTGGTGATAGTTGTTCTCCAGCACCAGCGCGGCGACCGTCTCGGTCATTTCCGCCAGCAGCTTGTTGCGCTTCGGACGCGGCAGGTCGCCATCGTCCATCGCGGGCTTGAGCGCGATCTTGATGTTCACCTCGACGTCGGAGGAGTTGACGCCGGCGGAGTTGTCGATTGCATCGGAGTTGCAGCGGCCGCCATGCAGGCCGTATTCGATGCGCGCGCGCTGCGTCATGCCAAGATTGGCGCCTTCGCCGACGACCTTGGCGCCGACGTCCCGCGCGGTCACGCGGATCGGGTCATTGGCCTTGTCGCCGGCGTCGAGATTGCTTTCGCCCGAGGCGCGGACATAGGTACCGATGCCGCCGAACCACAGGAGTTCGGCATCCGCCTTGAGGATCGCGGTCATGATCTCGTTCGGCGAGGCCTTGGTCTTGTCCAGCCCGATCGCGTCGGCGGCCTGTTTCGACAGCGTGATCGACTTCTGGGAGCGCGGGAAGATGCCGCCGCCCTTCGAGAGTTTCGATGTGTCGTAGTCCTGCCAGCTTGACCGGCCGAGCGCGAACATGCGCTGCCGCTCCGCGAAACTCGATGCGGGGTCGGGATCGGGATCGATGAAGATGTCACGGTGGTCGAAGGCGGCGATCAGGCGGATCTGCTCCGACAGGAGCATGCCGTTGCCGAACACGTCGCCCGACATGTCTCCGACACCGACGACGGTGAAGGGCTCGGACTGGATGTCCTTGTCCATCTCGCGGAAATGCCGTTTGACCGCTTCCCAGGCGCCACGCGCCGTGATGCCCATCTTCTTGTGGTCGTAGCCGGCTGAACCGCCCGAGGCGAAGGCGTCGTCCAGCCAGAAACCCATTTCCTGCGAGATCGCATTGGCGGTGTCCGAGAATGTCGCCGTGCCCTTGTCGGCGGCGACGACGAAATAGGGATCGTCGCCGTCGCGACGCACCATCAGTTTCGGCGGCACGACGGTGTCGCCCTCGAGATTGTCGGTGACGGAAAGCAGCGTCGAGATGAAGGTGATATAGGCGGCGCGACCTGCCTCGAAGATCTCGTCGCGGCTGCCGCCGGCGGGCAGGCGCTTCGGATAGAAGCCGCCCTTGGCGCCGACCGGCACGATCACCGCGTTCTTGACCTGCTGCGCCTTGACGAGGCCGAGCACCTCGGTGCGGTAGTCCTGGGCGCGGTCCGACCAGCGCAGGCCGCCGCGCGCAACGGGCCCGAAACGCAGATGGACGCCTTCGACCTCGGGGCCGAAGACGAAAATCTCGCGGTAGGGTTTGGGATCCGGCAGCTCGGCAATGGCGCGCGAATCCAGCTTGAAGGCGAGCGAGGTCCGGGTTTCGCCGTTCGCGCCGGGGCTGAAATAATTGGTGCGCAGCGTCGCCTCGATCACCGTCAGGATGGAGCGCAGGATGCGGTCGTCGTCGATCGACGGCACGTCTGCGAGCTGATCGGCGATCGCGGCCTTGATGTGCTTGGCCGTAACCTCGGTATCCTCGCCGGGATCCGCGGCGCGGGCCGGGTCGAACATCGCCTGGAACAGGTCGTGCAATTGCCGCGCGAGCAATGGATGGCGGATCAGCGCATCGGCCATATAGGCCTGCCCGTAAGGCGTTCCGGCCTGACGCAGATAGCGTCCATAGGCGCGCAACACCGTCACCTGCCGGCAGGTCAGCCCGGTCGCGAGGACGAGCCCGTTATAGGGATCGTTGTCGCTCTCGTTCTTCCACACCGACAGGAATGCATCCTCGAAGATCACGCCGTCGTCGTCGAGAGGCACCGATTTGCCGGACTGGCTTTCGATCTGCATTTCATGCAGCCAGACGACGTTGCCGAGCTTGCCGGCGACGTCGATGGCGTAGGTCAGTTCGCTGATGACGCGGAAACCCATGTTCTCCAGAAGCGGCACGCGCTCCGACAGCGCCACCGGCGAACCGTAGTGATAGATGCGGACGCCGACTTCCTTGTGCGACTGGCCGGTAGGGCGGAAGAAATCGACATCGATCGGATTGGCCGCGGACAGGCGGGCGATGCGCTGCAGGTCCTGGACAGCCTGGGCGGGCAGGACCGTGTCCCGGTAGGTTTCGGGGAAATTCGCGTCGCGCAATTCGCGCGTCGCGGGGCTGATGCCCTCGGCCATCAGTTCCTCGAGGAAATGATCCTCCCAGGTGCGGGTGATCGCCTCGATGTCGCTTTCGAGCTTGGCCTGCACCGGTGTCGGCGTCTTGCCCTCGCGCCGGCCGATGATGAAATGAACCCGCGCCAGCGATCCTTCGGGGAAGGCTGGATAGTAGGCCGAGACATGCCCCTTGTAGGCGTCGGCGAGATAATCGGCGATTTCCTCGCGGACCTCGGAATTGTAGCGGTCGCGCGGTACGAAGACGATCACCGAGACGAAGCGGTCGAACGGGTCGATCCTCGACAGGACGCGCACGCGCGGTCGGTCGGCCAGCGCGACGATGGCGAGCACATTGTCGGTCAGCGTGGGGATGTCGATCTGGAAAAGCTCGTCGCGCGGATAGGATTCCAGCACATTCATCAGCGCCTTGCCGGAATGGCCGTCGGGATCGAAATGCGAGCGTTTCATGACGCCGTCGATCTTGGAACGCAGATAGGGGATTCGCGTCACCGACCGCGTATAGGCGGTCGAGGTGAACAGGCCGACGACGCGCAACTCGCCCGACAGCCTGCCTTCCTCGTCGTATTTCTTGATGCCGACATAATCCATGTAGGAGCGGCGGTGCACCTTGGATTTCAGGTTGGCTTTCGCGACGATGAGAATGTCCCTGGAGTTCAGAAACTCCCGGATTTGCGGCGTCGTCGTGACCGGTTCGTCGCCGCGGCGCATAACGCGAACCGTCGGATCGGACAGGATGCCGAGGCCATCCATGTCGGCGCGTTCCAGCTGGCCGCTCTTTTCGCCGCCGACATAATCGTATTCGCGAATGCCGAGGAAGGTGAAATTGTCGTCGCGCAGCCATTCGAGGAAGGCCAGCGCCTCGTTGGCGTCGGCCTGGGAGACCGGAAGCACCCGGGTCTGCAGATCCTCCATCACGGAGTCCATGCGCTTCAGCATCGCGCGCCAGTCGCGCACGGCGGCCTTCACCTGCCCGATGATGGATGTCAGGTTTTCCTGCAGTGCCTTTGCCGTTTCGTCCGTCAGGTCTTCCAGCATGACGTGAATGACACTGGTGCGGATCGTGCCTTCCTCGGCCGTGCCGGCGGGCGACTGTTCGATGAGCTCGAATTCCGGCCCGTGGTGCTTCACATCGAAGATCGGATGCACGACGAGGCGGACATGGTGCGACATGTCGTTGATTTCGCCCATCACCGAATCGAACAGGAACGGCATGTTCTCGTTGACGATGGAGACGACGCAGCAATTGGGCGCGCAGGCCGGCGTGACGCGGACGACCGATCCGCCGCGCGCGTGATTCGCCACCGCATCGGCTGTGTGAACCAGTGCCTTGGCCATACAGGAGGGATCGACAAGGGAAAGGTCGTCCTCATGCGCTTCCGAGACCAGCGCGTGGACGAGTTTCTTCATGCGGTCATCGGGAGAGCCAAGATGCTCGATGACGGCTCCGATATATTTCTCGACCGCTTTGCTCGCGTTCTTCGCCATTGTCCCCTCCCGTCCGGTTCAAGGCTCTGTACCGCTCTTTTGGGCCGCTACCATAACAAAGCGATTACGGCTTGCAGCACATTTCTTTTTTCGTCCTCGCCGACTTCCGGCAACACGCCGGTTGCCGGGCATTGCGGCCCGCGATAGTGTCCGCTCGGTTTCAAAGGATCGGCGGTTCGCCATGGCCAACAAGCATCCCGACGACATAAAAAGAGAAGAAGAAGCGCAAAGAACGCTTGAGCGCGTCGCCGTCGATTCGGAACTGCTCGGGCAATCCACCCTGGCGCGAACGGTCAATCGAGCGCGTGCCCACATGGCCGCCGACGATGCCGATCCGAACGATCCCGTCGAGGTCTGGGGCCGCCGGACGGGCCGGGCGCTCGGCCTGATCGCCTTTGTCGTTCTCGCCATCTGGCTGGTCGGCTATCTCTCGAGATGAGTGTGGCGCAACGGTCTTCGCGGCCCGCGGTGGTCGCCATTTCGAGCCATGTTGCGCGCGGTTCCGTCGGCAATCGCGCCATCGTCTTCGCGCTTGAATCGCTCGGTTTCCCTGTCTGGTCAGTGCCGACGGTGACGCTACCGTGGCATCCCGGCCACGGGCCCGCGCCGCGCATCGTGCCCGACAACGCGACCTTTGCCGATTTCATGGCGGCGCTCGCCGCCGCGCCGCATCTCGGCGAAGTCGGCGCGGTGGTCACCGGCTATCTCGGTGCGGCCGAACAGGCCCTGCCGGTCGCTGATTTCATCGCCGCCGCGCGCCGCGCCAATCCGGATCTCCTGCATGTCTGCGATCCCGTCATCGGAGATCGGGGCGGGCTCTATGTGCCCGAAGCGGTCGCATCGGAAATCCGCGACCGGCTGTTTTCGACCGCCGATATCGTCACGCCCAACCGTTACGAATTCGCCTGGCTGACCGGCACGCAGGCGGGCGACAATTCGCAGATCATCTACGCCGCCGCCGAACTGGCGGCGCGCCATGTTCTCGTGACCAGCGCTCATTCGATGCTGGCCGGCGGGACCGGCAACCTTCTGGTGAGCGACGGCAAGGCCGTGCTCGCCGAGCACCGCAACATCGACAACCCGCCGAACGGGCCCGGCGACCTGACCGCCGCGCTGTTCCTCGCGCGGTTGCTCGAGGGAGGCGATCCGGAAAAGGCGCTGCAACTGGCGACCGCGTCCGTCTACGAACTCGTCGCGCGGGCATGCAAGCGCGGGGCGGACGAACTGATGCTGGAAACCGACCGGGACAGCTTCGCGCGTCCGATGGCCATGGTGCAACTGCGCCGGCTAGCGACACGGCCGCGCCGCGCATGAAGATTGGTGCGCCGCAACAACTTGAAAGCCCTGCGATCCGGCGCTAATTCGATTTCATGACGAAATTTCCGCAAAAGCTGCTCGACGGCTACCAGGGCTTCCTGCACTCCACCTACCGGAAACGGTCGGACAATTATCGCGAACTGGCCGCCAGCGGGCAGAAGCCGGAGGCGCTGGTGATCGCCTGTTGCGATTCGCGCGCCGCTCCGGAAATCATCTTCGATTCCGGGCCGGGCGAAATCTTCGTCCTGCGCAATGTCGCCAATCTCGTTCCCCCCTATAACGCGGAGGGGCGCTATCGCTCGTCGGTGGCCTCGATCGAGTTTTCCGTTGTCAGTCTCGGTGTCCGCCATATCGTGGTGATGGGCCACGGGCGCTGCGGTGGCGTTGCGGCGGCTCTGGACGAGCGCCGCGAGATGCTCGATCAGGGCGATGCGATCGGCCACTGGATCAGCCTGCTCGACAATGCCATCGAAAGCGTCGCCGGCGGGGAAGGACATGATCCGATCCGTCACATGCATGCCGATCATGCCGAAGAGGCGCATGTCCATTCCGATCACGATCCCCGGCAGACGGCCGTGGAGTGCATGTCTGTGCGCAAATCGATCGAGAACTTGCGGAGCTTCCCCTATATCCGCGAGCGCGAAGCCGACGGACGGCTGACATTGCACGGTGCGTGGTTCGATATTTCCGAAGGGGTCTTGTGGGTCTACGACCCGGACGCCGATACGTTCGAACCGGCGCTTGAGCAGTCGGGATTGCGCATCGACACCTGACATCGAAGGAATTCGCGCGGGCAATTCCCTTTGGACCGGAAACGCTCTAGGAACGGCGCGACGGGACAAAGCCAGGAAAGGGGTTTCCGGTGTCGCACATTCCTTTGATGATCGTGCCCTTCATTCTCTACAATCTCGTAATCGCCGGTCTCGCCGGCTTTTCGGGCGGCGATCCGTGGTCGAGCCAGATCCTGTCGGTGACCATGCTGTCCGGTGGCGTTTGGCGGATGGATCTCGGCGAGGCGCTTATCCTCGCCGGCCTTGTCTTCATGTTCTTCGAGATCCTCAAATCGACCCGCACGTCGAACGCCTCGGTGATCGACCACCTTCTGTCGACCTTCGTGTTCGTCGCCTTCCTGGTGGAATTCCTGGTGGTCTCCGGCGCGGCGACCTCGGTGTTCTTCCTCTTGATGGTGATGGCGGCGGTCGATCTGATGGCCGGTTTCTCCGTCTCTATCCGGTCGGCCGGCCGCGACGTGTCGATCGGCTGACCCGTCAGCCTGGATCGGCCTCGAAACCGGCGGCCTCGATACCGGCGACGGCGCAAGCCTCGTCATTGTCGGACGTGTCGCCGGTGACGCCGACGGCGCCGACGATCATGCCGTCGCGCTTGACGAGGACACCGCCCGGCACGGCGACGATCTTCCCGCCCGAGACGTTCGACAGGCCTTCGAGAAAATGCGGCCGGGTTTCCGCCTGGGCGTTGAGCCAGCGCGAGCCGGCTCCGACGGCAAGGGCGCCATAGGCTTTCCCGGCCGCGATCTCGAACCGCAGGAAGGACGAATTGTCGGACCGCTGAAACGCGATCAGGTGGCCGCCCGGGTCAAGCACCGCCGCCGACAGCGGCTTGATGCCCATCTCGCGGCCCTTGGCCAGCGTGGCTTCGATGATCCGGTTTGCCTCGGCGAGCGGTATGGTTGACATGGTACGGGCTCTCTTGCGTTTTTGAGGTTTATTTCATAGGGCGCGGCGTGCTGCCGGGCTTCGACCCTAACATGGTTCGGGTTTTCCCGTTCGTTCAAACAGTTTTTCCCTGAGTGTCGAGAATCGATGCGTAATTTCCAGCTTCCCGGCCGTTCGCCGGTTTTCGCCGAGAACGGTCTTGTCGCGACGTCCCATCCGCTTGCCGCCGCAACGGCGCTGGAAATTCTCAAGGAGGGCGGCAACGCTGCCGATGCGGCCGTGGCCGCCGCCGCGACGCTTGGCGTGGTCGAGCCGCAGATGACGGGGATCTGAGGCGACTGTTTCGCCATCGTCTGCCGGCCGGACGGCGAAATCACCGGGATCGACGGCGCGGGCCGGGCGGCCGCCGGCGCCGCCGCGGACTGGTATGCCGACAACGGATTCGACACGATCCCGCCGCACTCCGCCCATGCTGTCACGGTGCCCGGCATGGTGCGCGGCTGGGAGACGCTTCTCGCGCTGCACGGCACGCTTGGTTTCGACCGCCTTCTGCGCGATGCGATCCGTTATGGCGAGGAAGGCTTCGCCATTGCGCCGCGTGTCGCCTGGGATTGGGCCAAAAGTGCCGAGACGCTCGCGAAGGACGACGGCGCACGGCGGCATCTGCTGGTCGACGGCAGGACGCCCCAAGTTGGCGAGCGCCGGCGGGCGCCGGAACTCGCTGGCGTCCTGAGGCGTATCGCGCGCGAGGGCGCCGACGCATTCTACACCGGATCGGTCGCCGCGGAGATCGCGGCGACATTGCAGGCGAAAGGCGGATTCCTCACCGAGGAGGATATCGCCGCGTGCAGGACCTCCGTGGTCAATCCGCTGGATATCGCTTACTCCGGTTATCATCTGCACGAATTGCCGCCGAGCGGGCAGGGCATGGTCGCGATGATCCTGCTGAACCTTCTCGACCTGATGGGGGCAGGCGGCCTGCCGGCGCTCAGCGCGGCCCGGTATCACCGCGAAATCGAGGCCGCGCGCCTCGCCTACAGCGCCCGTGACGCTTGGCTCGGCGATCCGGACACCATGCCGGTCGCGGCGGAGACGCTGATCGGGAAGGGTTTCGCCGAAGAGCTTTTACGGCAATTCGATCCCGACAGGCGCAACAATTCGCTCACCCTTCCGGAGCTTCCGACATCGGACACGGTCTACATCACCGTAGTCGACCGCGACCGCATGGCCGTTTCGTTCATCAACTCGCTCTATGGTGATTTCGGCGCGCAGATCGTCACGCAGGAGACGGGGATCGTGCTGCAGAACCGCGGCAACTGCTTCAGCGCCGATCCGTCCCACCCGAACGCGATCGGACCGAACAAGCGTCCGATGCACACCATCATTCCGGCCATGGTCACCCGGGAGGGGCTGCCGGCGATTTCCTTCGGCGTGATGGGCGGACATTTCCAGCCGATGGGCCATGCCCATGTGCTGTCCAACATTCTCGATCACGGCATGGATCCGCAGGCGGCGATCGATCATCCGCGAATGTTCTGGGACGATCAGGGCGTGATCCGCGCCGAAGCCGGCATTCCCGGCGAACTGGCGGCCGACTTGCAGGCGATGGGCCACCCCGTCGAGGCGGCCGTGAAACCGCATGGCGGCGGTCAGGCGGTCGTCATCGACCGCGAAAGCGGTTTCCTGATCGGTGGTTCCGACCCGCGCAAGGATGGTTGCGCGCTGGGTTGGTAATTTCGGCTTACTTGTCCATCGAGTCGAGCTTGCGCTGCATCGCAGCGATCTGCTCGCGCATGGATTTGAGATCGTCCGGCGAGGACTCTTCCGATGACGCCTCCTCGGTTGCTTCGCCAGCCGCTTCCGATGCCGCGAAGGGCGAGAACATCTGCATGGCGTTGCGGAACATTTCCATGTTGCGCCGCGTCTGTTCCTCGATCATCTGCTGGCCGGACGCCATGATGTCGATCGGCGTCTTGCCGACCATCGACGTCATCTGCTCGCGGATGCGCTCCTGTTCCTTGGAAAACAGGGCCATCGAGTGTTCCAGATAGCTCGGCAGAACCATCTGCATCTGGTCGCCGTAAAAGGAGATGAGCTGCCGCAGCACCGAAACCGGCAGCATCGCCTGGCCGGTCTTGCCCTCCTGCTCGAAGATGATCTGGGTCAGCACTGCGTGGGTCAGGTCCTCGCCGCTCTTGGCGTCATTGACGATAAAATCCTCGCCGTCCTTCACCATTTTGGCGAGGTCCTCGAGCGTCACATATGTGCTTGTGCCGGTGTTATAGAGGCGCCGGTTGGCGTACTTCTTGATAACGGTCGGCTCGCCGTTTCCTGCCATGACATAGTCTCCCGTTGGCTGCGCCTTATGTCGGCGCATTCCGCATGTGCGAAATACTAGTGACAAAATCGGCTCATATCAAAGCGTTTTGTTGCAGTGCAGCCAAAGGCGTAGGAACAAGTGCTATCTAGCGCCCGACGGGTTGGATTTATAAAGGCGGCATTGAGTGTTGCTCGCGAGGCTATAAGATATCCGTACGGTCTGGCGTGAGTCCGGACAATTAACGAGGAGTTCCCTTATGACATCAGTGGTTATTGCAAGTGCGGCGCGTACGCCGGTCGGATCGTTCAACGGCGCGTTTGCCAATGTCCCGGCGCATGAACTCGGCGCGGCCGCCATCCGCGGCGCGCTTGAGCGCGCGGGCGTCGATGCGTCCGAGGTCGATGAAGTCATCATGGGCCAGATCCTGACGGCCGGCGAAGGCCAGAACCCGGCTCGCCAGGCTTCGATGGCGGCGGGCTGCCCCAAGGAAACCACGGCCTGGAACCTGAACCAGCTTTGCGGGTCGGGCCTGCGCGCGGTCGCGCTCGGCATGCAGCAGATCGCCACGGGCGATGCCAGCATCATCGTCGCGGGCGGGCAGGAGTCGATGTCGATGGCGCCGCATTGCGCGCATCTGCGCGGCGGCGTGAAGATGGGCGACATGAAAATGATCGACACCATGCTCAAGGACGGCCTGATGGATGCCTTCAACGGCTACCACATGGGCACCACCGCCGAAAACGTCGCGAAGCAGTGGCAGCTGTCGCGCGACGAGCAGGATGCTTTCGCTGTCGCGTCGCAGAACAAGGCCGAAGCCGCGCAGAAGGCCGGCAAGTTCAAGGACGAGATCGTTCCCTTCACCGTGAAGACCCGCAAGGGCGAGACCGTCGTTTCCGACGACGAATATATCAAGCACGGCGTAACGTTGGACGGCGTCGGCAAGCTTCGTCCGGCCTTCGACAAGGAGGGCACGGTGACGGCGGCCAATGCGTCGGGCATCAATGATGGCGGCGCGGCGACCGTTCTGATGAGCGAGGAGGAAGCGGCGCGGCGCGGCATCACGCCGATGGCGCGTATCGTCTCCTGGGCGACCGCCGGCGTCGATCCGTCCATCATGGGCACCGGCCCGATCCCGGCGTCGCGCAAGGCGCTGGAAAAGGCCGGCTGGTCGATCGGCGATCTCGATCTCGTCGAGGCCAACGAGGCCTTCGCCGCCCAGGCTTGCGCGGTGAACAAGGACCTCGGCTGGAACACGGACATCGTGAACGTCAATGGCGGCGCGATCGCCATCGGCCACCCGGTCGGAGCGTCGGGCGCGCGCATCCTGAACACACTGCTGTTCGAGATGAAGCGCAGCGGCGCGAGCAAGGGCCTTGCCACGCTTTGCATCGGTGGCGGCATGGGCGTCGCCATGTGCATCGAGCGCATGTGATCGGCATTTTCGAACATTAACGGACTTCGGGCGGAGGCACGCCTCCGCCCGCGATTTCAAGGGAGGACTTTTCATGAGCAAAACAGCAATCGTCACCGGCGGATCGCGCGGCATTGGCGCCGCCATTTCCATCGCCCTGAAGGAGGCCGGGTATACCGTTGCCGCCAACTATGCGGGCAATGACGAGGCCGCCGAGAAATTCAAGGCGGAAACGGGCATTCCGGTCTACAAATGGTCGGTCGCCGACTACGACGCTTGCGTCGAGGGTATCGCCAAGGTGGAGGCGGATCTCGGTCCGGTGGAGGTGCTGGTCAACAATGCCGGCATCACCCGCGATTCCATGTTCCACAAGATGAGCAAGGAAAACTGGGACGCGGTGATCAACACGAACCTGTCGGGCCTGTTCAACATGACGCATCCTGTCTGGTCGGGCATGCGGGATCGCAAGTTCGGCCGCGTCATCAACATTTCGTCGATCAACGGCCAAAAGGGCCAGGCCGGCCAGGTCAACTATTCGGCGGCGAAAGCGGGCGATATCGGCTTCACACGCGCGCTCGCGCAGGAAGGCGCACGGGCCGGCATCACGGTCAACGCTGTCTGCCCGGGCTATATCGGCACCGAGATGGTCCGCGCCATCGACGAGGAAGTGCTGAAGTCGCGCATCCTGCCGCAAATCCCGGTCGGCCGGCTGGGCGAGCCGGAGGAGATCGCGCGCTGCGTCGTGTTCCTGGCTTCGGACGATGCCGGGTTCATCACCGGATCGACCATTTCGGCCAATGGGGGGCAGTTCTTCTCCTGATCGAAACGAGCGCCGTGAGCCGGCTTTATATGGCTCGCGGACCACAGAAACTTTTTGTAATGACCGGCATGAAAATGCCGGTCTTTCCATCAATGAGAGGACGGGCGAGTCACCATGGCGGGGCTCGCAGAAGACGTTCCGAAGACATGAAGACCATGCAACGACGCGCGCTGATCCTGCCCGCACTTTTGCTTTTCGCAGCACCCGCGCGCGCGCATGAAATCGACGGGAACTGGTGTTCCGACGACGGCCGCATGCTGAGCGTTCATGAAGGAACCGCGAGTATTCCGTCCGGCGCCAAGGTTATCGGCGAATACAAGGACCACATATTTCGTTATGTCGGTCCGGCGGAGGATCCGGAGTCGGGACACGATGTGCGGATCCGCATTTTCCACGATGAGGATCTGGTGCTGGAGCGCATCATCGAGGGATCGCCACAGCCTGAAGAACGTTGGCATCGCTGCGGGCCGATTGCTTAGCCTCTAGCTGCCTTCGACTTCCTCGCGAAGCATTTCCAGTTCGAGCCATTGTTCCTCGAGGGCGGAATGGCGTTCGCGCTTTGCTTCGAGATCGGCGGCGATCCGGTTGAACGCGGCCGCATCGCTCGAAAACAGCTTGGGATCGGCAAGGTTCGCCTCGAGGTCTTCAATTTCGCCGCTCAGTTTCTCGATCTCGGCCGGCAGCGTTTCCAGCGCGTATTTCTGCTTGTAGGACAGTTTGCCCTTGGCGGGTTGAGACGGCTTTGCCGCAGGCGCGGCCGGCGCTTTCGATGCTGCCGGTTTTGCCTTGGTTTTCTGTGACCGTGCGGTTTCGCCCTTTTGGGCGAGCATGTCGGAATAGCCGCCGGCATAGGCGATCCAGCGGCCTTCGCCGGGGCGGGTGTCGTCGGGCGCGATAACCGCGTTGACCGTGCGGTCGAGGAAATCGCGGTCATGGCTGACTAGCAGGACGGTACCGGGAAAGCCCGAAACCAGTTCCTGCAGGAGATCCAGCGTCTCCATGTCGAGATCGTTGGTCGGCTCGTCGAGGATCAGCAGGTTGGCCGGCCGGGCCAGCGTGCGGGCGAGAATGAGACGCGCCTTTTCGCCGCCGGACAGTTCGCGAACCGGCGTGCGCGCCTGTTCCGGCTTGAACAGGAAGTCCTTCATGTAGGAGACGACGTGTTTCTGCTCGCCATTGACGATGAGCGATTGGCCGCGTCCGTCGGTCAGGAAATGCTCCAGCGATTCGTTCGGATCGAGCGCGTCGCGGCGCTGGTCGAGGACGGCCATGTCCAGATTGGCGCCATGGCGCACGGTCCCCGTGTCCGGCTTCAGGTCGCCCGTCAGCAGGTTGACCAGCGTGGTCTTCCCCGCACCGTTCGGGCCGATGAGACCGATGCGGTCGCCGCGATGGACGCGCAACGAAAAATCGCGGACGAGCGACTTCTCGCCAAATGCCTTCGAGATATCCTTCGCTTCGATGACCAGCTTGCCGCTTTCCCGAGTCTCGGACGCCGCGAGCTTGGCCGTCCCCTCGGGCGACTGGTGCTCGCGAAATGATTTGCGCAAGTCCGACAGTTCGCCCAGCCGGCGCATGTTGCGCTTGCGGCGGCCGGAAACGCCATGCGTGACCCAGTGTTCCTCGCGCACGATCTTGCGGCCGAGCTTGTGGTGCTCGCGCTCTTCCTCCTCGTAGACCTTGTCGCGCCAGTCCTCGAAGGCGGCAAAGCCCGCGCCGTTCTCGCGAAGTGTCCCGCGATCGAGCCAAAGCGTCTTGCGAGACAGTTTTTCGAGGAAGCGGCGGTCGTGCGAAATCAGCACGATCGCGGACCGCGACCGGCCGAGTTCGTCTTCCAGCCATTCGATCGCCGGCAGGTCCAGATGGTTCGTCGGCTCGTCCAGAAACAGGATGTCGGGCTCCGGCGCCAGTGTGCGGGCAAGCGCCGCGCGGCGCATCTCCCCGCCGGACATCGCTTCGGGCGAGCGGTCTGCATCGAGCCCCAATTCGCCGAGCAGGTAATCGACGCGGAACGGGTCGTCGAGCGGGCCGAGTTCGGCGCGCGCATAATCGCCCACGGTCGGGAACCCGGAAAGGTCCGGATCCTGCGGCAGGTAGCGAATCGTGGCGTTTTTCTCGGTGACCACATCGCCGCTCGTCGCGTCAAAAAGCCCGGCGGCGATCTTCAGCAAAGTCGATTTGCCGGACCCGTTGCGGCCAACCAGCGCGAGGCGGTCGCCGGCATGAACCGAAAACGAGATCTCGGAAAAAAGCGGCGCGCCGCCGAAGGTCAGTGTCAGGTTTTCAGCGCGCAGAAGCGGAGGGGAAATGGCCATCGTCAACCCGTTGGAGCTTGCGCCTTCTCGGACGGGCAGCGGTAAAAATCAAGGGTGTCAAAAAAGCAGAAGCCGTGGCGCGTGCAATGACGCGCCACGGCTTCAGACTGAGGTCAGGCCAGGTCTTACGGGCAAGCCGCGATGAAGACCGAACCATCCGGACGCTGGTAACGGCACTGGCCGTTGGACGAGCGGCCGAGCAGGTAACCACCAACGCCGCCGATGAAGGCGCCGATCGCGGCTCCGCCGATCTTGCCGGTGGTTGCAGCGCCGATTGCGCCGCCGATCAGGGCACCGCCGGTGGCGGTCTGTTCGGCCGTGGTGCAGCCAGCGAGTGAACCGATAACCGCGAGCACGGCAATGGATTTTGCAACTTTCATTGGGCGATCTCCTTTTTTCCCGCCATACGATAGCCAGTCGAAAACAGCTTTAGTGTGACAAATGTCACATCTGAACCAGCGAATTGTCAAACCGACCGATCGCCGCAGCACTGCCTTCCGATAGCAGAATTTCCAAGTCGTCGCCAGAAACATTGGAAAGCGTCCAAGTCGATCCGAATGGAACGTTAACGCTATCCAAAGGCCATTTCGCGCTTTTGACCGTCAATCCCGCCATGAACGTGAAACCCACAACCGAGAAAAGGGTTCCATGCGGCCAGTCGGGAAAAAGCGATTGTCCGGGCTTCAGCGGGATTGCCTCCTCGTCGCCCGATGTCAGCATGATGGTCAGATCCGGCTCTTGCAGGGCCAGCGCGGTTGCGATCGCGAGGTTGAAGAAGGCGTGATCGCTGCGTTCGCCGCCCAGCGCGCCGACGACGACGATTTCGCGCGCGCCCTGATCTAGCGCATGGCGAATCGCGATATTGCCATCGGACACGGCCTTTTCGGCGGGATGGGAATCGCGTGGCACGCCGGCATGGCGTGCGCTGAGGTCGTCATCGACCGAATCGAAATCGCCCAGCCACATTTCCGGCGTCAGCCCGAGGCTTTCCGCGTGACGGATGCCGCCATCGGCCGCGAGAACACGGCAGCCTTCCAGCTGTGCGCGCAGCCTGGCGGTCGGGCGCAGTCGGCCGTCGAGCAGGATGGCGAAACGGTTCGAAGATCGTCTGGTCATGGCCAAGCACTACCCAAGCTTTGCGGAACCGCCAAGCGGCAATCGGTGTTTGCCTCTTGAAGGCCGGCGGTTCGCATTCTACAAAGGCCTCGCTCTAACGGGGTGCTGCCACGGCAGCTGAGAGGCGAAAGCCAACCCGTCGAACCTGATCCGGTTTGCACCGGCGTAGGGATTAGACGCCTCTATCCGCATAGACGGACAACGCGCCTCGATCCCCATTCGAACCAAGGAGGTGCGTGATGCACAGAACATCGATCATTCTCGCCGCCGCGGCGTCGCTCGCGGCAACCGTCTTTCCTTCGCAGGCCGAAGGAACGCTGACGGTCTATACCTATGAGAGCTTTACCGCCGAATGGGGACCGGGCCCGAAAATCGAGACCGCCTTCGAGGCGCAATGCGGTTGCGACGTCGAATTCGTCTCGGTCGCCGATGGCGTCGCCCTTTTGAACCGGTTGCGGCTTGAGGGCGGCAGCACGGATGCCGATATCGTACTCGGACTCGACACCAATCTCACCGCCGAAGCCCGGGAGAGCGGATTTTTCGCCCCGCATGGCATCGATACGCAGGCCGTCACCGTTCCGGGCGGCTGGACCGACGACACCTTCGTCCCGTTCGACTACAGCTATTTCGCCGTCATCTACGACACGCAGGCCATCGCGGAGCCACCGGAAAGCATGGAAGAGTTCCTTTCGGGCGATTACGGCAAGATCGTCGTTCAGGATCCGCGGACGTCCACGCCGGGCCTTGGCCTGATGCTGTGGATCAGGAAGCTCTATGGCGACGACGCCCCGGCAGCCTATGAGAAGCTGAAGGAAAGCGTGCTGACCGTGACGCCGGGCTGGTCGGAATCCTACGGCCTGTTCACGTCGGGCGAAGCCCCCATGGTTTTCTCCTACACCACGTCGCCGGCCTATCACATGATCGCCGAGGAAACGGACCGCTATCGGGCGGCGGCCTTCTCCGAAGGTCATTACCTGCAGATCGAGGTCGCCGGACAGACCAAGAAGGGGGCGGACAATCCGCTCGCCGCCGAATTCCTCAAATTCATGATCAGCCCCGCGTTTCAGGATGTCATTCCCGAAACGAACTGGATGCTGCCCGCCGCGCCGACCTCCGAACCGCTGGATGAGGCCTTCGGCAAGCTGGTGGAGCCGGCGCAGGCACTGCTTTTTTCGCCGGAGGAAGTCGCCGAGAACCGCAAGGGCTGGGTCGATGAGTGGCTCGAGGCGATGAGCCGGTAGCTCGCCCCGATGTCAAGGAAGCAGGAACGGAGTGTGGCGGGCGGCCTTGCGCTGGTGCCGGCCGCCTTCCTCGCCCTCGTGGCGGCCGGCGCCTTTCTGCCGCTCGCGGTGTTGGCGCTGCCGGACGCGGGCGCGGAGATCGGCGATGCGCTCGGCGATCCGGTGATCTGGCGGGCGCTGCGGTTCACCCTTCTTCAGGCCGCGCTGTCGACCGCGCTTTCGCTTGCCTTCGCGGTGCCGGTCGCGACCGCGTTTTACGAATTGCGCCGCTTTCCCGGAAGCGGCGCGCTGCTGCGCCTGTTCGTCCTGCCGCTCGCCCTGCCGCAGATCGTCGCCGTTCTGGCGATCGTCGGCCTTTATGGGGAGCAGGGGATGTTCAGCCGGCTGGCGGAAAGCGCGGGGCTGGGTTTTCCGTCGATCTACGGCCTGACGGGTATCCTGATCGCGCATGTGTTCTTCAATATGCCGCTTGCCGTGCGTGTCGTCCTTGGGGCTCTCGGCTCGATGCCGGCGGAATATGACCGCCTCGCGCATCAGCTCGGCATGGATTTCGTTTCGCGGTTCCGCTTCGTTGTTTGGCCCTTCATGCGCCCGGCGCTGATGTCGGCGGCGTCGCTGATCTTCATGCTCTGCGTGACTTCGTTCACCGTGGTCCTGACGCTTGGCGGCGGCCCCCGCGCGACGACGCTGGAAGTGGCGATCTACCAGGCGCTGACCTTCGATTTCGATATTGCGCGCGCGGTGCTGCTCGCCGTCATCCAGGTCGCGGTCACGGCGCTTGCCTTCATCCTCCTGACGCGCGCCGGCGGCGAGGTCTCCGCCGGTTTGACGCTGGGCGGGCTCCGGTCGTTCCCTATGCGCCGCAGCCTCCCGCTGCGGGTGGCGTCCTTTGCAGTGATCCTGATTGGCGCCCTGTTCGTTCTCGCGCCCTTCCTCGTCATCATATGGCGCGGTGTCGCCGCCGACCTGCCGGGGCTCGCGGGCCAGGCGAGCGTGCGTGCGGCCGTGACAACGAGCCTGGTGCTCGCCGCACTGGCGTCACTGCTGGCGGTCACAATGTCGCTGATGCTTGCGACCGGCATCGCGAAGGCGGCCGCCGCGCGGCGTTTTTCGGGCGCGCCCGGGAAAAGCGAGCGCCTGCTCGGGCAGACCTCGAGCTTGATCCTGGTCGTGCCGCCCGTGGTGATCGCGGCGGGATGGTTCATCGTGATCCGTCGCTTCGGCGACGTCTATGCCGCCGCGCCGCTGATGGTGGTGATCGTCAATGCGGCGATGGCGATTCCCTTCGCCATGCGGCTGCTGCTGCCGGCCGCGATGAGCGCGTCCGAGCGCTATGACCGGCTGTGTCGCCAGCTCGGGCTCGCGGGGTTCGCGCGCTTGCGTCTCGTGACGTGGCCGCTGTTGCGCCGCGTTATGTGGCTTGCGCTGGCCTTCTCGCTGGCCCTGTCGCTGGGCGATCTCGGCGTGATCGCGATATTCGGGTCGCAGGACGTCCAGACGCTGCCCTACCTGATCCTGCAGCGCATGGGCAGCTACCGAACCCAGGATGCCGCCGGCCTCGCCCTGATCCTGTGCGTGATGACCATGGTGCTGATGACGATCGCGGATCGCGGCGGACGGCTGAGCGACAAAAACCGGGAGAACGGATGATGACGGAACAAAGGGTCGCGATGACCTGCGAGGATGTGCGGTTTAGATACCGTGGCGACGCGCCCGAGATGCGGTTCGATTGCGCGTTTCCCACCGGCGCCGTAACGGCTCTGATCGGGCCGAGCGGATCGGGCAAATCCACCCTGATCAATCTGATTGCGGGCTTCGAGACGCCGGATGAAGGCGCGATCCGTTTCGGTGATCGCGACATCACACAGGAGCCGGTCTCCGAACGGCCGGTGTCGATGGTGTTTCAGGAAAACAACCTGTTTTCGCATTTGTCCGTTTTCGACAATGTCGCGCTCGGGGTCTCTCCGTCCCTGCGGCTGACCGGGGAAGACCGGGGCCGGGTCGAAGTGGCGCTGGCCGGTGTCGGTCTGTCCGGCTATGGCGGCCGGTTGCCGGCGCAGCTTTCCGGCGGCGAGCGGCAGAGGGTCGCGCTGGCCCGGGTGATCGTCCGGCAAAAGCCCGTGTTGCTGCTCGACGAGGCATTCGCCTCGCTCGGTCCGGCGCTTCGGGCCGACATGCTCGATCTCCTGGCCTCGATCCATGACGAACGACACATGACCACCGTCATGGTGACCCATTTCCCGGAAGATGCGCGGCGGATCGCGGCGCATACGGTCTTTCTCGCAGACGGGGCGGTCGTCCTTGAGGGCGATACGGCGTCGCTGCTCGATTCGGAGACGGCTCCGGCGCCGGTTCGTGCCTATCTCGGCGAGAAAGAGGAAGTTTCCGACTGACCGTCGGGGGGACAGTCGGACGCGGTTTCGCCCAATTTGAATGGCAGTGCGTCCTCCATGAGGGACATGTTCGCAGCTGGGCCTGCGCAAGGGACTTGTCGCCGGCATGGGCTTGCCTGTAAGCCGGCGCAAGGGATCTTGGGGCAAGTCCCGCCGATTCGAGTGCCGGATACTGTTACCCGCATGAAGTGCAAGACGTTCACGATGAAAGCGGCCCCAGGACGCAGCGCCACGCCTTCGCGCGGCGTACGGTTGGCGTTTGTCGCCGCTGCTTCGCTTCTGGTCGCGTCTTGCCAGAACCTGTCGGAACTGATGGGCGACTCCTCGATCAAGCCCTCGAACAATCCGGTCATTGCCGAGAATGTGCGCTCCGGAAAGCTCGCCCGTGTCGGCGAGGCCCAGCATCCGAAGATTCTCGCCACCTATGGCGGCGAATATTCCAATCCGAAACTGGAGCGGATGGTCGCGGGCATCGTCGGCAAGCTGGTCACGGTTTCCGACAATCCGAGCCAAGTCTACCAGATCACCATCCTCAACTCGCCGAACGTCAACGCGTTCGCCTTGCCGGGCGGGTATCTCTACATCACGCGCGGCCTGCTTGCGCTTGCCAACGACACGGCCGAACTTGCCGCCGTGATCGCGCATGAGATGGGCCATGTCACGGCCAATCACGGTATCCTGCGCCAGCAGAAGGAAGCCGAGGTCGAACTTGCAAGCCGCGTCGTGTCGGACGTGCTGTCGGACAAGGACGCCGGACGGCGCGCGCTGGTGCGCGGAAAGTTGCGTCTCGCGCAGTTCTCGCGCAACCAGGAGCTTCAGGCCGACGCGATCGGGATCGCGGCCATCGGCGAAGCCGGCTTCGACCCCTATGCCGCCGCCGATTTCCAGAAGACCATGGCGGCCTATATGGAATTCCGCAACAAATCGGGTGACGGCGACACGAGCCTCGATTTTCTCGCAACCCATCCCTCGACGCCGCAGCGTATCGAACTGGCGATCGGCCATGCGCGCAAGTTCGGCTCGCGCGGCCAGGGCGAGCGGAACCGCGAGAGCTATCTCGCCGGTATCGACGGAATGCTGTTCGGAGACACGGCCGAGGAAGGCTATGTGCGCGGACAGGTCTATTCGCACGCCGCGCTCGGCATCACCTTCACCTTCCCGAAAGGCTTCGACATCGACAACCGGGCGGAGGCGGTGCTCGGTTCGCGCGAGTCCGATAACGCCGCGATCCGCTTCGACGGCGCGGAGGTGTCGTCCAACCAGTCGCTGGCGGCCTATATCGCAAGCGGTTGGGTGGAAGGGCTCGATCCGACATCGATCCGTCCAATCACCGTCAACGGCATGAATGCGGCGATGGCCCGTGCCACCGCCGACCAGTGGGATTTCGACATTACCGTGGTTCGCGCCGGCAGCTCGGTTTACCGCATCCTGACCGCAATGCCGCGCGGCTCATCGCAACTCGGCGCGCTCGCCCAGTCGGTGCGAGGCAGTTTTCGCCGGTTGTCCGCGGCCGAGAAGAAGGCGCTGAAGCCATTGACACTGGACATCGTCAAGGCCGTGCCTGGCGAGACCGACAGGTCGATCGCCGCCCGCATGCGCGGCGTGTCGCGTCCGCTCGAACTGTTCCGCGTGCTCAACGGGCTTGGCGCCGGCGAGAGGGTCGAGACCGGGCGGTCCTACAAGATCGTGACCGACTGAGTCGGAACCGTGGTTCCGGGTGCAATTCGGGTTTGGATTGAAACAACAGCATCGAGAATGCGCGTTCGCGCCAAAGGCGAGAGGCAGCGCATTTCGATTCTAGCGCAACCTGAAATCCATTAGGCGTGCATGGCCGCCATGTCGGGATTGCCGCTGACGAGTGCGCCACGCAGCTTTTCCAGAGCCCGGTTCTCGATCTGTCTCACGCGCTCCTTCGAGATACCAAGCTCTGTTCCGAGCGTTTCCAGCGTCGCGCCGTCCTCGGTCAGGCGCCGCCTGACGATGATCCGTTTTTCGCGGTCATTGAGAATCTCCAGCGCGTCCTGCAGCCACTCGGAGCGCCGCTTGTCGTCGATCATCCCTTCGACCACCTCGTCCTGCAGCGGACGATCGTCGACGAGAAAATCCATCCGCGCGGCACCGGCTTCATCCTCGGAGGAGACCGGAGCGCTGAGTGAGGTGTCCGGCCCGGACAGGCGCGAATCCATCAGGGCGACATCTTTCTCCGAGACGCCGAGCGCGTCGGAAATCTGCCGGTACATCGACGATTGGGACGATGTCGAGCCGCCTTGCGCGAGGCGCGCGCGCAGCCGACGCAGATTGAAGAACAGGGATTTCTGGGCGGAACTCGTGCCGCCGCGCACGATCGACCAGTTGCGCAGGATGTAGTCCTGCATGGAGGCCCGTATCCACCATGTGGCATAGGTGGAAAAGCGCACGTCGCGTTCCGGTTCGAAACGCGCGGCCGCTTCGAGCAGGCCGACATGACCTTCCTGGATGAGATCGTTCATCGGAAGGCCGAAATTGCGGAATTTCGACGCCATGGAGATGACGAGGCGCATATGCGCGGTCGTGATCCTGTGAAGGGCGTTCTGGTCCTGCTTTTCTTTCCACAGGACGGCGAGATCGTGCTCTTCTTCACGTTCGAGGTAAGGGGCGGCCATTGCGGCCTTGACCATCGAACGTCTTGCCAGTTCCGAACCCATGCCGCTCTCCCGATCGTTTGAATTTGGAATGTTTATCCACGATACGCCTTTTTATGGCGATTAGATCACGTTTCGGCTGGACGGGCCGTCAATACCGGATGAACAACGCGCGCAAGTTGTTCTCCGCAAAAGAAAAACCCGGCCGCAGGGGCCGGGCTTCACGATTTCGTGACGAAGGTTCGTCGGCCTGTCAGGCCGCTTCTTCCTGTGCGTCGGACTCGTCGTTTTCCGCCTTGGCGCCGCGTTTCGGACCCTTGTTGAGATTGGTCTCGATCAGGCGGACGGCCTCGGTGTCGGAGATCTTGTTGACGGCCGCGATTTCGCGCGCCATCCGGTCGAGGGCAGCCTCGTAGAGCTGACGCTCGGAATAGGACTGCTCCGGCTGGTTCTCGGCGCGATAGAGATCGCGGACGACCTCGGCGATGGAGATCAGGTCGCCGGAATTGATCTTGGCGTCATATTCCTGCGCGCGGCGCGACCACATGGTGCGTTTCACGCGGGCACGGCCCTGAAGGATCTTCAGCGCGCGTTCGACGAAATCCGGCTCGGACAGCTTGCGCATGCCGATCGCCACGGCTTTCGCAACCGGCACCTTCAGGCGCATCTTGTCCTTCTGGAATTCGACGACGAACAGTTCGAGCTTGTGGCCCGCTACTTCCTGCTCTTCGATGGCCGCGATCTGGCCAACACCGTGAGCCGGATACACGATGAACTCGCTGGTCTTGAAACCCTGCCGTTGAGACGTCTTTTTCGAGGCAGTCGCCATACTTCGCTTACTCCCTGTCGGGCGCCCGCCGGACCATTCCGCCGGGGCCGCAACTCGTTTCTTGCCATTCCCGCACATGCGCATGCGCCAAACCGGAGCCGACTGGAGTCGTAAAGACCTACCCGATAGACTACCGGTTGCAGAGGCGTTCCTTCATAGAGGGAGCGTCAAACAGCCCAAAAGCGTGACGTGCGATGACATTCTTGTGTGTATAGCACAAAAATGCGCGTTTTTCAATGCGTTGCACAAATATCAGGCCGAAGGGTCGCGGCTTTCGCGGAATTGCCTTAACGGAAATGGAAATCCCGCGCCCGTTTTTCAAGGCGCTTTGGCGCTCGGGAGCGCGCGTGTCCGGCCGGTCAGTCGCCTTCGCCCGGTTCGGGAGAGAAGTATTTCTCGTATTTCCCGTCAACGCCGTCGAGGTCCTTGGCGTCGGCCGGCGGTTCGCGCCGAACGGTGATATTCGGCCACTTCTCGGCATATTCCGTGTTGATTTTGAGCCAGTTTTCCAGACCGGGCTCGGTATCCGGGCGGATCGCGTCGGCCGGGCACTCCGGTTCGCAGACGCCGCAATCGATGCATTCGTCCGGGTGGATGACGAGCATGTTCTCGCCTTCATAGAAGCAATCCACCGGGCAAACTTCCACGCAATCGGTGTATTTGCAGCGAATGCAGTTGTCGGTGACGATGTAGGTCACAGCCACGCTCCAGTACGGTCGGGGGCCGGCGGAGAGCCGGCGAAACAGTCGCGCGGATGGGTAGCGGCTTTGCCAGAAGCGTGCAAGAGGGCAAAAACGCGCGGTGCCGAACCATTTTTCGACGGATCGGGCCGCGCGCGCAATCTGGTTCTCAGTTGCCGCCGATGGCCTGCCGGAAGGCCTCGAAAGAGGCTTTCGGCGTGCGGAGCTGCGTCTCGTAGTCGACATGGACGAGGCCGAAGCGCGGCGCATAGCCCTCCGCCCATTCGTAATTGTCCAGCAGCGACCAGCCGAAATAGCCCTTCACCGGCGCGCCGTCCGCGATCGCACGGTGCACGGCCTGGAGATGGGCGTCGAAATAGGCGACGCGCTCGCTGTCGTCGACGCGGCCGTTTTCGATAGTGTCCGGCCAGGCCATACCGTTTTCCGTGACGATGATCGGAGTCTCGCCGGTGTAGTCGCGGGCGAGCCGCGTCAGGAACCCGTGGAGACCTTCCGGATAGATCTCCCAGCCAAGCCCCGTTTTCGGCAGCGGGCCCGGAACCGGTTTGAGCGACGGCCATGCGCTTGCGGGATCATGGGCGATATTGGAGCGGGTGTAGTAGTTCACGCCAAGCCAGTCGATCGGCGCGCCGATGGCGTCCAGATCGTTCTCGTAGCCATCGGGCATGTGCCCGGCGAAGCCTTCCAGGATATCCTCCGGATAGCTCTTTTGCGTCAGCGCCTGGATGAACCAGCGATTGTAGTGCCCGTCCTGTCGCCTCGCCGCGGCGATGTCTTCTTCTATGTCCGATGCCGGGTTGGCATGTTCGAAATTCAGCACGATGCCGAGATTCTTCTGGCCGGCGGCGCGGAGCGCCTCGGTCGCGCGGGTATGGGCCACAAGAATATGGTGCATGGCGCGCGCGGTCGCGCGGATATCGCGCATGCCGGGCGCGTGGATGCCAAGGAAATGCGAGAGCCAGGCGACGCACCATGGCTCGTTGATCGTGGCGACGCTTTCCATGCGGTCGCCGATACGGGCGACGACCGTTTGCGCATAGTCGGCGAAACGGGACGCGGTGTCGCGGTTGCGCCAGCCGCCGAGATCCGCCAGAGCGGCCGGCAGGTCCCAGTGGTAGAGGGTCAGATACGGTTTCAAACCGCGCTCGACGATCGCGTCGGCGAGCCGGTCGTAGAAATCGAGGCCTTCCGGATTGACCGATACGCCGTCCGGCATCACCCGCGCCCAGGAGGTCGAGAAGCGGTAGGCATCGAAACCGCCCGCGCGCATCAGGTCGAGATCGTCCGCGTAGCGGTGATAGTGGTCGCAGGCGACAGCGCCGGTATCGGCATTTCGGACATTCCCCGGCGTCGCGGCAAAGGTGTCCCAATGCGAGGGCCCGGCGCCGCCGAAGGACGCACCCTCGATCTGGTAGGCGGCCGTCGCCGCTCCGAAAATGAAATCGTCGGGAAAGTCGGATCGGCGCAAGGAGAAGGTCATCGGGCTCACTTTATCGTTACAGTTGGCTTATCGCGATGAAACCGCGAGGCGTCAATCGTCATCGCCGGTCAATTTGTCGAGCGCGCGCCTTTCCTTCTTGGTCGGCCTGCCCGCGCCCGGCTCGCGCTTGCCGGAAACGCGATCGAGCGCATTGTCGGGCTTCGGCGGCGGTGGCGGGGAATGGTCTTCGTAGAGCAGGCGGGCTTCCGGCGCGGGGCCGCGCCGGGTGCCGCAATCGATCACCTTGTAGACGATAACGCGCCGGGGCAGCGTCACGGTCAGGACGTCGCCCGGCCTGACCTCATGGCTTGCCACCGAAATCTTGGCGCCGTTGACCCGGACATGACCGCCCTGGGCAAGCTTCGCGCCGAGCGTCCGCGATTTCGCCACGCGGGCGAAGAAAAGCCATTTGTCGATGCGCTGGCGATCAGCGCTCATGGCCTTTGCGGATCATTTCTTCATCTGGTCCTTCAGGGCGGCGAGTTTCGCGAAGGGTGAATCCGGATCCATCGGCTTTTCGCGGCGCGGCGGGCGGGCAGACGCGGCCACGTCGCCTTTCGGCTTGCCCTTGTGGCCATGATCGCGCTTGCCTTTCGGCTTGCCGTGACCGCCCTTGCCCCTCCGGTCGCCGTCGGGCCGCTGGCCTTGCGGGCGCTGGCCGCGCCGGTTGCGGTCGCCGCGCACCTGGTACCAGACCATGACCGGCTTCGGCTCCTCGGCTTCTTCCGGTTCTGCGGCCTGTTCCACCGGTTGTTCGGCGGGTGTCTCCACGACCTCGGCCGGTGCCGGGGCTTCCTGCGCCACGGGTTCCGGGGTCGGCTCGGTTGCGTCGGCTTCGGGGGCGGGTGTTTCCGGTGTGGCTTCGGCTGTCGTCGCTTCCGCACGGTCCTCTTGCGCGGGCGCTTCGGCTTGTTCCGGCGTCTCCGGTTGGGCTTCGGCGGATGCGGCCGCTGGCTCCTCGGTCGGTGTCTCCGGTGCGGCGGGCGCGTTGGCGGCTTTCAGTGCCGCGAGCTTTTCATCGAATTCCGCCGGTTCCACCTTGTCGTGGCGGTAGCCGAGGCTGCCGAGCACGGCTTCCATGTCCTCCGCCGTCGCGCCGAGGATCGACATCATCGCCGGAGTGACGAAGAAGCGGCCGCCGCCGGCCGCGCCTTCGGGCAGCGTCCCGGAGCCTTCGCGCCATTGCAGCGCCGGGCGGATCAGGTCGGCCAGCCGCTCGAGGATATCGACACGCACCGCGCGTGATCCCAGATGCCGGTAGCCGGCGAGCTTGTAGAAGGCGGTGTCATAGGACGGGTCGGGCACGAGCGACGTGCGGCCTGTCGCCAGCTGCTGCACGACATCGCCGTAGCCCGGCTTGTCCTTTCCGTCGTTCTGCAAGGCCCAGAGCAGGGTCAGAAGGCCGGCGGGCGCCGGTTTGACGAGGGACGGAACGAAGATGTGGTAGAATCCGAAACGCGCGCCATAGCGGCGCAGCGCGGCGCGGCCGTCCTGGTCGAGCGATTTGATCTCGTCGGCGATCTCGCGGCGCGGAACGATGCCGTAATTCTCGATCAGACGGAACCCGATGCCGCGCGCGATCCCGGACAGTTCGTCAGCGCGGCCGAGATCGACCAGCGGCTTCAGATGCGTCTCGATGTGATGTCCGACGAAACGCTCGGCGCGGGCGGCGACCTTGTCGCGCGCCGGGCCGGTCAATTGTTCGTCGGCCAGCAAGACGAGGCGGGGCTTCAGCCATTCCTCGCCCGCCGTCAGCGTTCCGACCGGCTGGCCAAGCCAGCGCAGCACGCCATCGGAACCGAGGGCGAAATCGGAATTGCCCGCCGCTGCAAAGCGATCGGCGCGCGCCTCGAACTCGGTTGCGAGCGCCTTCGCGGCGGCTGCCTTGACGGCCTTCGCATCCTCGCCCTCGGCGGATTTGTCCGCTGAAAAACGGAATCCGTCCAATTGGCCGATATGATGGCCTTCGACAGTTACATCGCCGCTAGGGCTTATTTCTGCTTCCATTGTCACGTTCTCTCGCAACCGCTTCATGAGCACGGATGTCCTGCGGTCTACGAAGCGTTTCGTCAACCTGTCATGCAACGCGTCGGACAGCTTGTCCTCGATGGCGCGCGTCTTTTCCTGCCAGTGTAGCGGATCGGCAAGCCATCCGGGCCTGTTGGCGACATAGGTCCAGGTGCGGATTTGCGCGATTCGGGCCGACAGCGTGTCGATCTCGCCGTCGGCGCGGTCGGCGCGAAGCACCTGCTCGGCCATATAGTCCTCGTCGACGTGGCCGCGCCGGACCAGATCGAGGAAAATCTGGGAAATGATATCGGCATGCTGGGCCGGCGCGATCTTGCGATAATCGGGCAGGACGCAGGCGTCCCACAAAAGCGAGACCTCGTCGCGGCCCCGGCACGTGTCGGCGACGGTGGCGTCGCGCGACAGGAAGTCGAGCGCCCGCTGGTCGACCGCCGGCAGCGCCTTGGTCAGGCCCGGTGTCTCCGGCGGCACTTCCAGCGAGCGGCGCAAATCGGCGATCGACCCGAAGTCCAGATTGCGCGAGCGCCACTGCAGGACCTTCACGGGGTCGAATTCGTGGCCCTCGATGCGCTTCACCGTCTCGTCGTCGAGCGGGTGGGCGTGGCCCGACACGCCGAATGTGCCGTCGCGCATGTGGCGGCCGGCGCGGCCGGCGATCTGGCCCATCTCGGCGGGGTTCAGGTCGCGAAACGCATAGCCGTCGAATTTGCGCAATTGCGCGAAGGCGACATGGTCGACATCCAGGTTGAGGCCCATGCCGATGGCGTCGGTGGCGACGAGGTATTCCACGTCGCCGTTCTGGTAGAGTTCGACCTGGGCGTTGCGGGTGCGCGGGCTCAGCGCACCCATCACGACCGCCGCGCCGCCGCGCTGGCGGCGGATCAGTTCGGCGATGGCGTAGACCTCGTCGGCGGAGAAGGCGACGATCGCCGAACGGCGGGGAAGACGCGTGATCTTCTTCGATCCCGCATAGGCGAGGTGAGACAGGCGCGGGCGCGAGACGATATCGATGCCGGGTATCAGGGCGCGCAGGATGCCGGTCATGGTTCCCGCCCCGAGCAACAGCGTCTCCTCGCGGCCGCGCAGGTTGAGGATGCGGTCGGTGAAAATGTGACCCCGTTCGAGATCGCCGGCCAGCTGAACCTCGTCGATGGCGACGAAGGCCACGTCGGTTTGCGACGGCATCGCCTCGACGGTGCAGACCGAGTAGCGCGCCTTGGGCGGCACGATCTTTTCCTCGCCGGTGATCAGCGCGACCTGGTCCGTCCCGACCTTCTGGGCGACGCGGCCATAGACCTCGCGCGCGAGCAGGCGCAACGGCAGGCCGATGACGCCGCTCGAATGGGCGACCATGCGCTCGATGGCGTAGTGGGTCTTGCCGGTATTGGTGGGGCCGAGTACCGCCTTGACCGTATGGCCGTCAAAAAAATCGGAAGGCATTGACTCTGTCTTGAAGTTCGAGTCCGGGGGATTCCGGCGCTGATGGGCGTCCCGGAGAGCTGACACAGCGTTTAGCACGCCGTTTCGGCAATTACAGGGCGAAAAACACGCGAAAATGCATGGGTTCTACCGCTCCAGGGTTGTGGAAATTAACAACCAGAACGAGTCTGGAACGAATCGGCGACGAATCGGTGACTCTCATAGGTTGCAGCTTTGTTCCCTACCAGATGTGGTGGCGCAGTGGCTGGTGCCTACCAGTACGTGAATCATTGCGTGAGTCATTCGAGGCGTTCCGGTCCGGTTTGTTAACGCTTGGCGAAAGCCCCTGTGCCGCCAATTGCGATGCTCGTTAACAAATTGAATTTAATCGACTTTCTTCATGTCTTGTTAACCATGCGGGTTAACCTCCCGGTAAGTTTCCGTTAAGAAACAGAACCGAGGCGGAACGAATCGGCGACGAATCGCTGTTTCCGATGATTTCCCGTTTTGTTCTCACCACATATAGCGTGTCCGCTCTCGCGATGGACACAACTTTAACGATTCATCGCGGAGAGACGGGGTGCTTGTGTCGCGTGCTGTTAACCTTTGGCGGTTCGGCGCGGCCTGTTCATTCGTTTTTTGCCTTAACAGCGTCGATCAGGCGATAGGCGTCTTCGCTCGCCCATTCAGCCGGGCCGTTCATGTTGGCGACGACGCAATTTTGCGAATCGACCAGCACCGTGACCGGCAATCCGAAGGCGAGGCCTTCCTTTTTCATCGTGTTAAAGGCCCCGATTGTCGGATCGTGATAGAAACCGAGCGTCTCGATGCCGATCTCCTCGAAGAAGGCGCGGGGCTTGGCGTCGTCACCGCCGTCGACGGATATCGCCACGACCTCGAAATCGTCGCCGCCCTTCTCGGCCTGCAATGCGTCGAGCGCCGGCATCTCGGCGCGGCATGGCGCGCACCACGTCGCCCAGAGATTGACGAGGCGGGGCTTGCCGCCCGTATCGGCGAGCGTGATCGCGTTGCCGTCTCCGTCATTGAAGGTCAGTCCGGAAAGATCGTTTGCCTGCGTTCGCGGCGCCATCGCCGCGACCTCGCCGGTCAGGAGAGGTTTCAGCGACGCGCCGGTCTCGATCGCGGCGGCGCAGGCCGTCTCGGTCCCGCCGGCATTGCCAGAGAGCATTCCGGTGGCGTATATCCCGCCCGCGCCGGCGATCGCCCCTATCGCGACCGCGATCGCCGCGATTTTCAGGATGGAGGGACGGCTCTCCGCCGACTTTCCGTCACTCGTTTCCGGGATTTTTTCGTTCATGTCCGACGATACCAAAAAAAGCGCTTCTAATCAGATGTGGGGCGGACGTTTCGCGTCCGGCCCGGCGGCAATCATGGAGGAGATCAACGCCTCCATCGGTTACGACCGCAAGCTCTACGCCCAGGATATCGACGGATCGATCGCGCATGCCACCATGCTCGCCGACTGTCACATAATTTCGGCGGAGGATCGCGACAAGATCGTTCACGGCCTGAACACGATCCGGTCAGAGATCGAGGCCGGCGACTTCGCCTTCTCGCGCAAGCTCGAAGACATCCACATGAATATCGAGGCCCGCCTGTCGGAGCTGATCGGTCCGACGGCCGGGCGGTTGCACACCGCGCGGTCCCGCAACGACCAGGTCGCACTCGATTTTCGCATGTGGGTGCGCGGCGAGGCCGAAAAGGCGGCCGGGCTTCTCAAGAGCCTTGTCGAGACGCTTCTGACCCGCGCGGAGGAGCACCGCGCAACCGTGATGCCGGGCTTCACCCATCTCCAGACGGCGCAGCCGGTCACCTTCGGACATCACCTGATGGCCTATGTCGAGATGTTTTCGCGCGACAGGTCGCGGATGGCGGATTGTCTCGAACGCATGAACGAGTGTCCGCTCGGCGCGGCGGCGCTGGCCGGCACGGGCTTTCCCATCGACCGTCACCAGACGGCGAAGGCGCTGGGCTTTGCCGGGCCGACGCGCAATTCCATCGACACGGTGTCCGACCGCGATTTCGCGCTGGAATACATGGCCGCCGCCTCGATCTGCGCTACGCATCTTTCGCGCTTCGCCGAGGAAATCGTGATCTGGTCGACGCCGCAATTCGGCTTCGTCACGCTGTCGGATGCGTTCTCGACCGGCTCGTCCATCATGCCGCAGAAGAAGAATCCCGACGCCGCCGAGCTGGTGCGCGCCAAGACCGGGCGCATCAATGGCGATCTCGTGTCTCTTCTGACGGTGATGAAGGGCCTTCCGCTCGCCTATTCGAAGGACATGCAGGAAGACAAGGAAGCCGTGTTCGACGCGGCGGAAGCGCTGGAACTGGCGCTGGCCGCGATGACCGGCATGGTCGCCGACCTCGCTGTCAACGAGAAGGCGATGCGCGAGGCCGCGGCGTCCGGCTACTCCACGGCGACCGATCTCGCGGACTGGCTGGTGCGTGAACTGGGCATCCCCTTCCGCGAGGCGCATCACGTCACGGGGCGGGCTGTGGCGCTCGCCGAGGAGAAGGGCGTGCGGCTCGACCGGCTGACGCTGGACGACCTCCAATCGATCCATGACGGCATCACGGATGCGGTTTTCGACGTGCTGACGGTGAAAAAGTCCGCGGCGAGCCGCAAGAGCTTCGGCGGCACGGCACCGCAGGAAGTCGGCCGCCAGATCCGCTATCACCGGCGCAAGCTCGACAAGGAAGGCTGAGCGTTTCGCCGGGGGTGTTCATTCACGCATGGCCGCGCTAGGAAAACGATTGTTCGGGTCCGGCGCGCGCCGGAAACAGCGGAAAAGGTTGACGACGATGGGTATCGGCATCACGCGCATTCTCCTTCTGGCGGCGTTCGCCGCGACGCTAGCCGCCTGCGGGCGTGCGGGCGATCCGGAATTGCCTCCGGCGGCGGCAGCGGCGCAGAAGGAAAAACCCGCCGACGCGCCCGCCGAGGACCGTCCCTTCATCCTCGATCCACTGATCTGATTTCGCCTCTTCGCAGCAGGGCTTTCCGGTGAACCATTTCGACTATCGCGATGGCGTGCTTCACGCCGAAGACGTGCCCCTTCCGCTGATCGCGGAGGCTGTCGGCACGCCATTCTATTGTTATTCGACCGCGACGCTGGAGCGTCACTACCGTGTCTTCGCCGAGGCTTTCGGCGATATCGACGCGCTGGTGTGCTACGCGATGAAGGCCAATTCCAACCAGGCGGTCCTGCGGACGCTGGCCGAACTGGGCTCCGGCGCCGACGTGGTGTCCGAGGGCGAATTGCGGCGGGCCCTCGCCGCGGGCATCCCGGCGGAGAAGATCCTGTTCTCCGGCGTCGGCAAGACGGCGCGGGAAATGGATTTTGCACTTGCCGAGGGCATCCATTGCTTCAACGTGGAATCGGAGCCCGAGCTGGAGCAGCTTTCGGCGCGGGCCGTCGCGGCCGGCAAGACCGCGCGGGTTTCGCTGCGCATCAACCCCGATGTCGACGCGAAAACGCACCACAAGATTTCGACGGGCAAGAAAGGCGACAAGTTCGGCATTTCCTGGCTCCGGGCGCGCGACGTCTATCGCCGAGCCGGGGAGTTGCCGGGTCTGCGCGTCGCCGGCATCGACATGCATATCGGCAGCCAGATCACGCAGTTGCAGCCCTTCGATGACGCGATCCGCCTTCTGACAGACCTGGTCGCGCAGCTGCGCGCCGACGGGCATGTGATCGAGCATGTCGATATGGGCGGGGGGCTCGGGATTCCGTATCGCAACGACAATGCGCCGCCGCCGCTGCCGGCCGCCTATGGCGAGATCGTCAAGAAGCATATCCGGCCGCTCGGCGTGAAGGCGATCTTCGAGCCGGGGCGGATGATCGCCGGCAATGCGGGAATCCTCGTCACCTCAGTGATCTTTGTGAAGCAGGCGGAGGAGAAGAATTTTGTTATCGTCGATGCGGCGATGAACGACCTCATCCGCCCGACGCTCTACGAGGCATGGCACGACATGATCCCGGTTCGCGAACCGGGCGCGGACGAAACGCGCATAACGGCCGATATCGTGGGCCCGGTCTGTGAATCCGGCGATTACCTCGCAAAGGACCGTGATATCGCGCAGCTGGCCCCCGACGATCTGATCGCTTTCGGATCGGCCGGCGCCTATGGCGCGGTGCAGGCGGGAACCTACAATTCGCGGCTTCTCGTCCCCGAGGTGATCGTCAAGGGCGGAGACTTCCACGTTTGCCGGCCGCGCCCGAGCTACGAGGAGCTGATCGGCCTCGACAGCGTGCCGGACTGGTTCTGAGCCGCATTTCCCGTTCGCTCTGACAAGAGTGTGATCGCAATACCGGGTATTGGGCCTCGCCTTTGCCATGAAGAGTGCTACTCTTTTGGTCAGGAGAAACGAGGCGCATGGCACCAGACACCAAGCATTCCGCCCCGCAGGACCTTTCGCGCAGGCTCAGGCTTGTCCGCGCGGCAACCCGCGCCGCCATGATCGGCGAGCGCCTCTTGCCGCGTCTTTTGCCCTTGGCCGGCGTCATCGCGCTCTTCGCGATCCTGTCATGGTTCGGCCTGTTCAGGTCCATGCCCGATACGGTGCGTCTCGGGCTCATTGCCGTCTTCGCGCTTGCCGGACTTGCGAGCCTCTGGCCGCTGCGCTCGATGCGGATGCCTGGCGTGCTCGAAATCGACCGGCGGCTCGAACGCGAGAACGCGCTGTCCCACGCACCGATCACCACGCAGGACGACCGGCTGTCCGGCACCTCGGATGACGCATTCGCCGGCGTGTTGTGGCGCGAACACCAGCGGCGCATGGCCGAACGCGTTAATGGCGTTCAAGGCGCGAACGCCCGCACCGACATTCCCCGGCGCGATCCCTTTGCCCTGCGCGCGGCCGTCGCGCTGCTTCTGGTGACGGCCTTCGCATGGTCTTACGGCAATTCCGGCGGGTCGCTCGGCGATGCGTTCCGCAGTCATCAGGTCGCGGAGGCCGTACCGGCGCGTATCGACGCCTGGGTCACGCCGCCCGCCTATACGGGCATGGCGCCGATCTTCCTGACCTCGGAACAGAACGCCGCCCGGAGCGACTTCACCGTGCCGGAAGGCAGTGTCGCCGTGGTGCGCATTGCCGGCGGCACCGGGCAGGAAAGCGTCACATGGCCGGGTCCGCAAACGCCGCTGGGCACATCGACGGGTGACGGACGTCCGGAGCCCGCGGCGTCGCGGCGCTTCGAGGTGACGCTCGAACAGTCCGGCTCGCTGTCGATTTCCGGCGGCGCGGAAGATGCGCAACGCGACTGGTCCTTTGCCGTCTCGCCGGATGATGCGCCGACGATCGAATTTGCGGGTGACCCGGTGCGCGCGGCCAACGGCACCATGACGCTCGAATATTTCGCCAAGGACGACCATCGTGTCACCAAGGCGCGCGGTATCGTCGAACTGGCCAATGACGACGCCGAGGGCGCACGTCCGCTCTACGAGGCGCCGGACCTGCCGCTGTCGCTTCCCCGACGCTCGTCGAAAGACGGCGCGGCCAAGACGATGCGCGATCTCAGCGAACATCCATGGGCCGGCGCGCGGGTTGCGATGACGCTGGAGGCCGAGGACGATCGCGGACAGACCGGCCGCAGTGAGACCAAGACGCTGGTGCTGCCGGGCCGGCCTTTCTCCAATCCGCTCGCCCGCGCCATCATCGAGCAGCGGCGCAATCTGGCCCTCGACGCCAATTCGGTTCCCGACATCGTCGACGTGATCGACGTCCTGACCCTGTGGCCGGAGGAGACGATCAAGGATGCGAGCCATTTTCTCGGTCTCGTGACCGCCCGGGCGCGGCTTCTCGAAGCGCGCGGAAACGACGAAGCGTTGCGCGGCGTCGTCGATTATCTGTGGGAATTCGCGCGGACGATCGAGGACGGCAATCTGTCGGACGCCGAGCGCCGCATGCGCCAGGCGCAGCAGGCGCTCAAGGAAGCGCTCGAAAACGGCGCGTCGGACGAGGAGATCGAGCAGTTGATGGCCGAGTTGCGCGAGGCCATGCAGGACTATCTGCGCGAACTGGCGCGGCAGATGGAAAACAATCCGAACATGGCCCAGCAGCAAATGCCGGAAAACATGCAGGAAATGGACATGCAGAGCCTGCAGGACATGCTCGACCGGATCGAGGAACTGGCGAAGTCCGGCGCGCGTGAGCAGGCGCAGGAGATGCTGTCGCAGCTTCAGGACATGATGAACAATCTGCAGATGGGCCAGCACCGCAATCAGCAGGGCGACCAGCAGAACCAGGCCCAGCAGCAGATGAACGAGCTGGGTGAAATCCTGCGCGAGCAGCAGGAACTGATGAACGAGACCTACCGCCAGAGCCGGCGCGGACAGGGTCAGCCCCGGCAGGAGGGTCAGGAAGGCCAGCAGGGTCAGCAAGGCCAGCAGGGCGACCAGCAGATGGGCGAAAACGGCGAGCAAGGCCAGCAGGGACAGGGCCAAAATGGCCTGCAGGGGCTCGCGCCCGGCCAGCAGGCGCTGCGCGAGCGGCTGGAGCAGTTCATGGACGGCCTGCGCGGCATGGGCATCAATCCCGGCGAGGAGTTCGGCGAGGCCGGCCGCGAGATGGGCGAAGCCGGACAGGCGCTTGGCGAGGGCGAGGGCGAGCAGGCCTTTTCCGACCAGGGCCAGGCGATGGACGCGCTTCGGCGCGGCGCCGACAGCATGATGCAGCAGATGCAGCAGGCGATGGATGGCGGTACTGGTGCGTCGGAACCCGGCGGCAGTCGCAACGCGCTCGACCGTGATCCGCTCGGCCGGCCGCAACGCTCGGCCGGACCGGATTTCGGCGAATCGGTCGAGATTCCCGACGAGATCGACATTCGCCGCGCCCGCGAAATCCTCGAGGCGATCCGCAGGCGTCTCGGCAACGCGCTGTCGCCGCAGCTGGAGAAGGAATATCTCGAGCGCTTGCTTGAGCTGAACTGATCCGCGCCCGGCCGGCAGCGCCTATTGGCCGCCGGGCTTTCCAAGTAGATCGCCGGTGCCCGCGGGGACCGGAACCGGAGCGAAGCCGTATTTGGCGTCGCAGGCGCGCGCATTTTCGTAGGCGTCGCGCACCGCGCCGCGGTTGGGCACGGATCCGATCCACAGACCGTCCGCCGCCCTCTGTGCCGCCGTATCGACGATCAGGAAGATCTCCTGCGGGGACAGGCCGGGATTGGCGGCCTTGATCGCATTCGCCGCATGGGAGGACCGTTCGGTGAAGACCTGCCGGGAAACGGCCCCGGCATCGTGATGCAACAGCGTCGCGTATCGAATGCCGCATTCCCGGTCGGTCGGCATGCGTGCCGGCGGTGGCCGCTTGAACCGGACGGTCACGGGAATATCGAAATATGCCTGGCATTCGCGCAGGATCGCGAAGACTTCCCGTGCGATCCCGACCTGCATGAACAGGTCCTCGTCCTTTGTCAGGTCGTTTCCGATCTGCAGCGCCAGCATCGTCGTCAGTTCCGACGTGTTGTCCTGCTCCAGGCGCATCGCCTTCGCCCTGATCGTGAAGATGTCGCGTTCGAGGTCGAAACCCGTCAGGTCGTTGCCGTCATGTTCGAACAGGCGCGTCAGGTAGGAGAACTCCCGGACGGCGGCGTACGCGCCGAGGCAGTTCTGGCCGATCTGGGATTCGGCGATCGCCTTGTCGGACGCCCAGATGTGATAGCGCTCGCTGAACTGTGCCCTGGCTGTCGTTGTGGACAGCGCGAGCGCAATGATCGCAAGGATGGAAAACCTGATCTTCATCGCATGACCTCGGCTCTCTAGGCCGCAAGCGCCCTGGAAACCGCCGAGCGGATTTCCGCCAGCGTGAAGGGTTTCTGCACCACATCCACGATGATCGCCGACACCTCGCGCGCTCGCTCGCGCTGTTCGGCATAGCCGGTCATAAGCAGGATCTTCAGGTCGGGAAAATCCTTCGCCATTTCGGTCGCCATCGCGATCCCGTCCATGGCGGGCATGCGGATATCCGACAGGACGAGGTCATAGGCGCCGCCTTTTTCCGCCGCGCGGGCAAGCCCGATATCGCCGTCTTCCGCCTGATCGACCGAGTGACCGTCGATCTGCAGCGCGCGCGCCGTGAATGTACGGACCGAATCATCGTCCTCGACAAGCAGGATGGAAGCCATCACGCGTCTCCCGCGACCACGCCGACGAAGGGCAACTCGCGAAAAGCGTGGCCGACATCCATGCCGTATCCGACGACGAAATGGTCTGGGCATTCGAAGCCGACGAAATCGGCCTGCAGCGGCGTCGCGGCCTGGCGGCGCATCGACTTGTCGAGCAGCACGCAGAGGCCGACGCTCTTCGCGCTGCGCTGCATGATCAGGTCGCGGGCGAATGTCAGCGTCTTGCCGGATTCGAGAATGTCGTCGACCAGAAGCACGTCGCGCCCGGCGACATCGGAATCGATATCGCGCAGGATTTTCACTTCGCCCGCCTCGGTCCCGGCGCCGTAGGTGGACAGCATGATGAACTCGACATCCGGCTCGAGCCCGGCATCGTGCATGGCGCGCACGAGATCGGCGGAGAAGATGAAGGATCCCTTCAGCACCGAAATCACCAGAAGGTCCCGGTAATCGCGTTCGCCGATTTCCTTGGCGAGTTCCAGATTGCGCGCTGCAATGGTCGATGCGGAATAGAGAACCTCTATTCGCTTGCCCCTGACGACCGCCATGTTGTCAAACCCCGCTATTGTCGAACCTCAGGCTCGGCGCCTGACCGTAACCGGGTTTTTTCGGCATTCTCACGGTAAACGCAAGGCTTTTGCCGGGTTCGAGCGTCTCGCCGCGCGCCACGCGGTAGACGAGGCTGGCCTGACCGTCGGGAGAACGGAAGGTGAGAAGGACATCGGGAATGCGCTTCGCATCGCCTGTCGCGTTGCGGACAGTGGCGCTCACGGTCATGACATCGTTGCGTCCGATGAGGGGTCGAACCGGATCGGCGGCGATTTCGAGCGCCGGCGGGTCGAGCGCGGCGGGGCCGGCCTGGAACAGGACGTGGCCGCCGGAAATCAGGAAGGCGGCGACGGAGGAAAACAGGACGGAGAGCGCGTAAAGGATCTGCGCGCGCCGACCGGGAATCTCGCTTTTGCCGGCCTCCGATTTCAGGATCTCGATCTGGTCGTCATCCGCGATATCGATGCCGGGAGCGGGCTCGACCGGCGTTTTGCGGACCGGGTGCCCGTCGTCATCGCGGCGGATTGTCTCGAATTCCGCGTCGATAATATCCTGCGCCACGCGCGCGCTCCTCGATATTCGGGCCGCGCAACGCGGAACCGCCATGATTGAGATGTACGCGGCTTTGGTTAATCGAAGGTTTTGGAAGGCCGTTGCGGATGCGGGGTCGGTTCCATTCGCGGGTCGCCTGCTCTATTCCTTCGCCATTGCTGTTCTTGCGAATCGGACGGGCCGCTTGATCAAATTCGAGAATGTCGGACTGCGCTACGGAATGGGACCGGAAGTCCTGCGCGACGTCTCGTTCCATATTCCCAAGCAGTCGTTCCAGTTCCTGACCGGGCCATCCGGCGCGGGCAAGACGACATTGCTGCGTCTGCTGTTCATGTCTCTGCGGCCGACACGCGGGTTGATCACCATCTTCAACAAGGACATGGCGATGATCGAGCCGGCCGAACTGCCGCTTCTGCGGCGGCGGATCGGCGTGGTCTTCCAGGATTTCCGCCTCCTCGATCACATGACGATCTACGAGAATGTCGGCCTGCCGCTGCGCGTGCGCGGCAAGGAGGAGAGCTCCTATCAGCACGATGTGCTGGAACTGCTCAAATGGGTCGGGCTCGGCGAGCGCATTCACGCGTTGCCGCCGGTCCTTTCTGGCGGCGAAAAGCAGCGCGTCGCAATCGCTCGCGCCCTGATCGACCAGCCGGAGATCCTTCTCGCCGACGAGCCGACCGGCAATGTCGATACGCCGATGGCGCAGCGCCTGCTGCGGCTTTTTCTCGAACTGAACAGGCTCGGCACGGCGGTGGTGATCGCCACCCACGATCTCGGCCTGATGGATCAGGTCGATGCGCGGCGCATGATTCTCTCGAACGGGCAGCTCGAAATTTATGAATGAGCGCCCGGCCATAAGGATGAAATTGCCCAAGGGTGCCGGGTCGCGCCTGCCGCGATCCGTCGGCCCGTGGAAAAAGGGAACGGGCGAGAAGTCCCGCGTTCCGGGCCTGCGGACCCTTGCGCCGATCGTGCCCAACGCCAACGCCGCCAGCCAGGCGCTCATCCTCGTCATCGCGATCATGTCGTTTCTCGCCTGTCTCGCGGTCGGGGCGGTCTCGCTCGTCAACAAGAGCGCGGAAACATGGCAGAGCCAGATCGCGCGGGAGGCGACCATCCAGATCCGTCCCGGCGACGATTTCGACATGGATGCCGCGCTGGAAAAGGCGCGGTCTCTGGCGGCCGGTTTCCCCGGCGTCCGCGGCGCACGGATCATCGGGCGCGACGAAACCGTGGCCCTGCTCGAACCGTGGCTCGGCTCCGGCCTCGGCTTCGACGAACTGCCGGTTCCGCGCCTTGTCGTCGTCACGGTGGACGAGGCCGCGCCGCCCGAATTCTCCGCATTGCGCGATACGATCATCGGCTCGGTGCCCAACGCCTCGCTGGACGATCACCGCGCCTGGGTCGACCGGCTCGTCAGCATGGCCCGAACGACAACGGTCATCGGTGTCTGCATTCTGGTCCTCGTCCTGACCGCGCTTGTCCTGACCGTCATCTTCGCCACGAGGGGCGCGATGTCCGGCAGTCAGCACGTCATCGAGGTGCTGCATTTCGTCGGCGCGCGCTCCGGCTTCATCGCGCGGCAGTTCCAGACGCGGTTCCTGCTGTCGGGTATCTGGGGCGGGCTTATCGGCGGCGGCGCGGCGACGGTGGTCTTTCTTCTGGTGAGCTGGTGGGCGGCGCGCAACATCATCACGCCCGAAGGCGAACAGGCATCGGCTTTTTTCGGCGATTTCGCCATCGGGGCCGGCGCCTATGCCGGCGTTTTCGCCGTCATCGTGCTCGTCGGGTTCCTCACCGCGCTGACGACGCGAATCACGGTCTTGCGCACTCTGCGCGATATCGACGACCGGCGCGCCGATCCCGGCCGGCTGGATTAAATCGCTTTGTCTAATCGATTTTTGCCGCCAGGCGACCCAATCCCGTCTGATTTTGGTCTATCGCGTGCCCCATTTCAGGGCTATCGATTTTGGCATGATCGAAGCAGCTGACACCAATGGGCAAGGTGCGACGTCAGTTTATGCGGGCAATGCGGTGACGGAATCCAGGCAGGCTCCGCACCGGTTGCGCCGGTTCGCGCGTTTTGTCGCGGCGGCGTCGCTAGTCGGCGTCGTGGCCTATTGTGCCGGCTTCTTCGTGTTCCTCGCCGATGTATCCGCCTTCAGAACGCCGACGACCGACCGACAGGCGGACGGTATCGTCGTTTTGACCGGAGGATATTCCCGCGTCGACGAGGCAGTACGCCTGCTCGATGCAAAGAAGGGCGAGCGCCTTCTGATCAGCGGGGTGCATCCGTCGGCCTCTCCCGCCGTGCTGGCGAAGGCTTTCGCGGTGGACGAGGACCGCTTTGACTGCTGCATCGACATCGATCACGAGGCGCTGGACACGATCGGCAACGCCACCCAGACCGCCGAATGGGCCCGCGACAACGGCTTCTCGTCGCTTCTTGTGGTGACAAACGATTATCACATGCCGCGCAGCCTGCTCGAACTGGGCGACGCGATGGACGGCATAGAGCTCATTCCGCATGCTGTCGTGGCGAGCCAGCGCGACCCCGAGAGCGCGGAGGCGCAGGCGGATCGCTACAGGGTTCTTTTCGGCGAATATCTCAAATACAGCGCGGCGCGGTTGCGGACGCTGGTGACGCCGCATGCCGGCTCGAACTCCACCTTCGCCAAGGCATCGCTGTCGCCGTCGGAGTGACGAAACCACTTTGCCGCCTTTGCGTTCTCGTCATGTGGCGTGTATCGCCTGAACCACGTTCGATCAAAGAAGTCCGGGTGCGGCATTGCTGGTAATTCGATCCTTCCTGTTCAATTTCCTGTTCTACACGGTCACGCTGATCGAGATGATCGTGTTCACGCCGTTCTTCTTCCTTGCGCCGCGCAAGATGGCCTGGTTCGTCCCGAAATTCTGGGCGAAAACGCATCTTTGGCTGATGAAGATCGTCGTCGGCACCGACCATGTCGTCATCGGACGCGAGAACCTGCCCGACGGTCCCTACATCATCGCGCCGAAGCACCAGTCCGCCTGGGACACGTTCGCGTTCCTGCCCTGGCTTCCGGACCCGACGCTGATCCTCAAGCGCGAACTGATGTGGATTCCGCTGTTCGGCTGGTACGTCAAGAAGATGGACATGATCGCAATCGATCGGGGCAACCGCTCTCAGGCGATCGCGTCGGTCAATCGCGGCGCGGCGCGCGCCGTCACGCAGGGCCGGCAGATCCTGATCTATCCCGAGGGCACGCGCCGCCCGCCGGGCGCGGAGCCGTCCTACAAGAAGGGCGTCGTCAATCTCTACGAGAAGCTGGACGTTCCGGTCGTGCCGATCGCGCACAATGCCGGGCTCTACTGGCGGCGGCGCTCCTTCATGCGCTATCCGGGCACGATCAAGGTCGAGGTTCTCGAACCGATCCAGCCCGGTCTCTCCGGCAAGGACTTCCAGCAGGCGCTGATCGCGGCGACAGAGGGCGCCTGCGACCGGCAATTGCTCGATCTCGCGGACGACCCGTCCGCGCCGCCGCTGCCCGAATCGGCGCGCAAGCGTGTCGAGGAGCTTCGCGCCGGGTCTTCCGGCGATTTCAGGGCGTCCGCTTCCTGATCTCCGCCACGACCTGTTCCAGCCAGTGATCGCGTATGCCGAGCAGGCGGATATGCTCGGCGGTGTTGATCACGTAGTCCTCGTTCGGTCCCATGCCGCCGACGGCGCCGCAAACGCGTTCGACCGCATCGTCGACCGTCAGGCGTCCCGCATATTGCCCGTGGGCGCGGTCGGCCACATAGGCGACGGCCGGTGCGTTCCGCCCGTCCCCCAGCGCCAGCATGCCGGTGCGTTCCAGATAGACATTGGTCACGAGTTCGCGGGCGCGCAGATAGGCCATGACAGGCTCGCGGTCGGCGGCAGCGACGCGAAACGCCACGCCGACGCAGGAGCCGCCGCGATCGAGACCCATCACGAGGCCCGGCCTTTCGCGTGTGCCGCGGTGCTCGTATGAGGCGATGCACAGGCTGCGATGATAGCCGAAGAGCCGTGCCCGGCGCTTTTCGACAAAATCGAAGCCCGGCTTCCACATCAGCGACGCGTAGCCGAATACCCAGAAATCTTCCATAAGCCCTTACTGATTCCACAATCGGAGGCGATGGGCGTCTAGCATGGAACAAGCCAAAGCCAAACCGCGCTACAATGCCGGCAAGCGCATCCGCCGTCTCGGCATCGGTATCGTAATCGCCATCGCGGTATGGACCGCCGGCTGGTACTGGATCGCCGGCAGGGTGGATGCCGGGGCGGATAAGCTTCTCGCGGCGCAGCGCGAACGCGGCACGGCGATCGACTGCGCCGATCGCGAGGTGCGCGGATATCCGTTCCGGCTGGAGGTTTTCTGCACCTCCCTCGATTTCGCCCGGCCTGCGGATGGGCTGGCGATCGAGGCGGGCGGATTGCGCGGCGCGGCGCAGGTCTACGACCCGAAACGCATTTATGCCGAACTCGACTCACCGGTCACGGTCGAAAGCGCGCTGGCGGGATCGGCGCGGATCGACTGGTCATTGGCGCGGGCGACCGCAACGCTTGCCGATCCCGTTCCGCAGCGCGGTTCGATTTCCATCGACGACATCGAGGTCGCCTTTGATGGTCTGGAGGATGCGATTTCCGCCGCCCATGCCGAGGCGCATATGCGCCTCAACGACGCGGATCTCGACCTCGCCCTGCGCTATGAGGGCCTCGTCGTCGATCCCGCACTTTCGGGCGGCCGCCGCTTGCCGGTCCTTGCCGGTGACGCCGACCTGTCGGTCGATGGCGGCGCGGCGCTTGCCGCCAGCGGGATTACCTCTCTGCGCGGCCTGTCGGGCGACGTGCGGCGTCTGGCGCTGCTGTTGACGCCGAAACAGGGCCTGCTGGTCAGCGGCACCTATGCCGTCGGCGCGGATGGCCTGCTCGACGCGGAACTGGAAGCCATCATCGTCGATCCGGACGGCGTCGCGGGCACGATGAAGCCGGTCTTTCCCGAATACGCCTCGCAAATCGAAATGCTCGGCGCCCTGCCGGAGCAGGACGGGCCGGACGGGACACCGGAGGTCAAGGTGCCGGTGACCGTGCGCGACGGGCGTATCGCGCTCGGGTTTATCCCGATCGGGCAACTCCCCCCGCTCGACTAGTGCAGTGCATTCCGATGCTGTTGCGCCCTGAAATGCACTAGGACACTTCCGCTCCGCCGATGAAATCCGGCTCGCGAACCGGTACGCCATTGTGGCGCAACAGGGCGTAGACCGTCATGTCATGGAAGAAGAAATCGGGAATGGCGAACCGCAGCACGTAGTCGCGGGCGGTAAATGTCAGTTCCCGGTCGGGCGTTGCCAGGACGACCGTGTTGTCCTCCTTGCCCTCCATGCTTTCCTTCGGGACCGCTTCAAGGAACGCGCGCGTTCGCACGATCCGCGCCTTCAGATCGTCAAAACCCGTTTCGGTCGCCGGCAGGTCCAGCCGCTCCACCCCGCCGACGCGTACGGCGGTAAGCCGGGCGGTATCGCAGGCGAGGCGGACATGGTGGATCAGCGGTTTCATGTCGGGATAGAGCTGCGCCTGCAGCAGTTCGTCATGTTCGAGGCCGCTTTCGTCGGCCCAGGTGCGTCCCGTATCGAGCAGCCCCGACATGGTGTGTAGCGCGCGCGTGAAGACCGGTATGGTCACGTCATAAAGCGACAGGGTCATGGTTTGCCCTCCGGTGACAGTCGAACATGGAGCCTGCCGCGTTTGCCGGCAGGCAGCCGAGGCGGTCAGTCCGCCTCGGATTCCTTCGTTTTCGCGATTTCGCCATGGCGGCCGAAATCCGGTGCGTCGACTTCCTGCCCGGCCTCGATGATCGAGCGGCGGACGGCGCGGGTATGCGTGAACAGGGTGAACAGCGCATCGCCGTCGCCCCAGCGTATCGCCCGCTGCAACGCCGCGAGGTCTTCCGAGGGCATTGCCAAGTTACTTGACGTTGATTGCAAGAGTGGTGATTTCTCGCAATCAGGCCGTCATCTCGGCGGCATAAC
>NZ_JAINFJ010000042.1 GCF_019966595.1 Oricola indica | reverse complement strand
GCGTCCCGCCCGCCATAGGTTTCGCGCATCTGCCCGATCGACTGGAAGAGGAGGAGCAGGCTGATGCCATATTTGCGGCCGGCGTCCCGCGCGGTTTCCAGAATGCGCAGATAGCCGAGCCGCGCCACCTCATCGAGAAGGAACAGCGTCCGGCCTTTCGTTTCTCCATTCCGATTGTAGATCGCATTGAGCAATGCGCCGATGATGGTCCGCGCAAGGCCTGGATGGGCCTCGAGTGTTTTCAGGTCGAGATTGACGAAGATATCGGTCTTGCCGTTCGCCAAATCGTCGGTCGAAAGGCTCGATCCGGACACCAGCGCCGCATAGTTCGGGTAGCTCAGCCAGTGCGTTTCCTTGATCGCATTGGCATAGACGCCGGAAAAGGTTTCCGGCGTCATGTTGACGAACGCGGCCACGTTCTCGCGCACGAATTCGGATTCGGAATTGTCGTGGATCGTCTGCAGCCGTTCGCGCAGTTTCGGTTCCGGCTCCGATAGATTCATGCGCACCTGGCGCAGCGTCTGGTTTTCCTTTGCCGTATGCCCCGAGAGGCAGACGTCGGCGATGAGCGCGGTGATGAGCTGCAGGGCGGAAGCACGGAAGAAGTCGTCCCGCATGGATGTCTGCCTGCCGACATCGGTGACGACCCAGCTCGCCACCGCGACGACATCCTCTTCCTTCGTGCCGCCATAGCAGCCGATCCAGTCGAGCACGTTGAAGCCGACTGACCCATCCTTCGGGCTGAGCACAAAGACCTCGCGGCCCGCCTTGCGCCGATGCTCGATGACCATGGGTGCGACTTCGTTGGATGGGTCAAGCGCTACCAGCCCGCCGCCCCATTTGAGCGTTGTGGGGATCGTGACCGACGTCGTCTTGAAACCGCCCGAACCGGCGAAGACCAAGCCGTGCGTCGATCCGAAGGAAGCGTCGAAGCACAGGAGCTGGGACTTGCCACCCGCGCCCCAGGACTGTTTGTCATCGGCGCGGAACGTGTGGCTCGCGACGCTGTCCTTGTCGACGCGATAGGCCTCGCCGACGACGATGCCGCCGTCTTCGCCAAACATCCGTTTTGCCTCGCCGAGCGACATCCAGTCCGCCGATCCATGGATGGCGCGCTTGCCCGTCAGACGGCGTGGCTTCATGCTTGCGAATGCGGCATCGCCGCGCAGAGCAACCCGTAGCGCGAACATACCGGTGACAAAGCAGACCATCGCCCCGATGCCGGTCGCCGGGTCCGCATATTCGATCAACCGGTGACCATCGGGGACCGCAACCGCGAAACCGCTGAGGCGCGTCACTTCGCGCATTCCCGCAAGGGCGATCACGCTGATCGCACCGATCAGGACACCCACACCGGCTGACTTGATCGCCAGGGCGCCGCGCGCTGCAAAGAGGAAGACAATCCCTATGGCTGCGGCGACAACATAGGGCAGGGCGATGCCGATCTGCCCCAGCGTCAGTTGTGCCTCCGGCGAATTGCCGAACCTTGCCAACCACGATACCGAGCCGGTGAGCCCAAGACACAAAGCGATCATCGAGCCGACCGGAGCGATCACGAGGAGGAGCTTATTCAGGGTCACTGGAAAACGCCTCCGCTCCGATCGCCGTCAGCCGTTCCCGCTCCGCTTCGTTCGCTGCTATCCGGCTGGCGCCGTCGATTAGCAATCCGAGCAGCAACGCCCGTTTCTCGTAGCGAAGCCCCGCCTTGGCGATCAGACCGCCAAGCTGGATTTTCTCGCGGGTGTCTTTCCTGCGCGCGTCGGACTGGCTTGCCTGCCGCATGCGCTCAAGCCTCGCTATTCGCGCCCGAAGACGCGCCAGCCGGGTTTTGCGCAGGAAGTGGTTTCCGGGTGTCGCTGCCGCCACGAAACCGTTTCGCCAGATCCTCGAAGGCTTCGACGAGCTTCACATCGTCGATCTCGATCTCTCCGAGACCGGCCCTGAGCGCGAGCCGGCCGATCCGTTCGGCCTCGCGCGTTTCAGCGACTTTGAGCTGCTCCTGCAGTCTGGCGATGTCTTCCTTGATCTTCGATGAAGGTTT
>NZ_JAINFJ010000041.1 GCF_019966595.1 Oricola indica | reverse complement strand
GCGTCCCGCCCGCCATAGGTTTCGCGCATCTGCCCGATCGACTGGAAGAGGAGGAGCAGGCTGATGCCATATTTGCGACCGGCGTCCCGCGCCGTCTCGAGAATGCGCAAATAGCCGAACCGTGCCACCTCATCGAGCAGGAACAACGTCCGGCTCTTCGTTTCTCCATTCCGATTGTAGATCGCGTTGAGCAGTGCGCCTATAATGGTACGCGCCAGGCCCGGATGCGCCTCGAGTGTTTTTAGATCGAGATTGACGAAGATGTCCGTCTTTCCTTTCGCCAAATCGTCGGTCGACAGGCTCGATCCGGACACCAGCGCCGCATAGTTCGGATAGCTCAGCCAGTGGGTTTCCTTGATCGCATTGGCATAGACGCCGGAGAAGGTTTCCGGCGTCATGTTGACAAAGGCGGCGACGTTTTCCCGCACGAACTCGGATTCCGAATTGTCATGGATCGTCTGCAGCCGTTCGCGCAGTTTCGGTTCCGGTTCGGACAAGTTCATGCGCACCTGGCGCAGCGTCTGCTTTTCCTTTTCCGTATGCCCCGAGAGGCAGACATCGGCGATCAGCGCGGTGATGAGCTGCAGAGCCGAAGCCCGGAAGAAGTCGTCCCTCATGGATGTCTGCCTGCCGACATCGGTGACGACCCAGCTCGCCACGGCGACGACATCCTGTTCCTTCGTGCCGCCATAGCGGCCGATCCAGTCAAGCACGTTGAAGCCGACTGACGCATCCTTCGGGCTGAGCACGAAGACCTCACGTCCGGCCTTGCGCCGGTGATCGATGACCATGGGTGCGACTTCATTTGACGGATCGAGCGCGACCAGCCCGCCGCCCCATTTGAGCGCTGTGGGGATCGTGACGGACGTCGTCTTGAAACCACCCGACCCGGCGAAGACAAGTCCGTGGGTCGATCCGAAGGAGGCGTCGAAGCAAAGGAGCGCCGACTTGCCACCGGCCCCCCAGGACTGTCTGTCGTCGGCGCGGAACGTGTGGCTCGCAACGCTGTCCTTGTCGACGCGATAGGCCTCGCCCACAATGATCCCGCCATCTTCTCCGAACATCCGTTTCGCCTCGCCGAGCGACATCCAGTCCGCCGATCCGTGGATCGCGCGCTTGCCCGTCAGACGGCGTGGCTTCATGCTTGCGAACGCCGCATCACCGCGCAGCGCGACGCGAAGTGCGAACATGCCAGCGACGAAGCAGACCATCGCGCCGATCCCGGTCGAAGGATCGGCATATTCGATCAGCCGGTGCCCATCTGGGACCGCATCCGCGAAACCGCCGAGGCGCGAAAACTCGCGCATTCCCGCAACGCCAATCACGCCGACCGCGCCCACCAGGACACCAAGGCCGGCGGATTTAACCGCCATTGCGCCACGGGCTGCAAAGAGGAAGACAATCCCTATGGCTGCGGCGACACCATAGGGCAGGGCAATGCCGATCCGCCCCAGCGTCAGTTGTGCCTCCGGCGAATTGCCGAACCGTGCCAGCCAGGTTTCCGAGCCAGTAAGCCCAAGACATACAGCGATCATCAAGCCGGCCGGAGCGATCACGAGGAGAAGCTTATTCAGGGTCATTGGAAAACGCATCCGATCCGATCGCCGTGAGCCGTTCCCGCTCCGCTTCGTTCGCTGCAATCCGGCTGGCGCCGTCAATCAGCAGTCCGAGCAGGAGCGCCCGCTTCTCGTAGCGAAGCCCCGCCTTGGCGATCAGACCGCCGAGCTGGATCTTCTCGCGCGTGTCCTTCTTGCGCGCGTCGGACTGGCTTGCCTGTCGCATGCGCTCAAGCCTCGTTATTCGCGCCCGAAGACGCGCCAGCCGGGATTTGCGTGAGGGGAGATTTCCGGGTCTCGCTGCTTCCGCCGCGAAACCGTTTCGCCAGCTCCTCGAAAGCTTCGACGAGCTTGGCGTCGTCGATCTCTATTTCTCCGAGACCGGCCTTGAGCGCGAGCCGTCCGATCCGCTCGGCCTCGCGCGTTTCAGCGACTTTGAGCTGCTCCTGCAGTCTGGCGATGTCTTCCTTGATCTTCGATGAAGGTTT
>NZ_JAINFJ010000040.1 GCF_019966595.1 Oricola indica | reverse complement strand
GTCATGGAGGCACTTGCTGCCAGCTACGATCTCAAATCCGCAGCCTACTTCGGTGTTGGCCTGTCAGGCCGTACGAACGACGATCCGTTTCTAGCGGTGACGTATTCTTCGGATTGGGTCGAGCACTACAAGGAACGCCGCTTCGTGGAGATTGACCCGGTGATTCATCATGGGTTCCGGCGCCTGCTCCCGCTCGATTGGGACGGATTTGCTAAAACCGACGAGAGGGTCAAAACCCTGTTTGGTGAGGCGACCGAATTTGGTCTTGGGAGGAAAGGCCTCTCGATCCCGGTGCATGGTCGGCATGGTGATCGCGGGCTGCTTTCGATCAGTTGTGACAGGGCTGATCGCGACTGGGCGCATGATAAGCTCGTCTATCTGCGCGACTTCCAGGTCTTGGCCACACATATCCATGACAAGGTTCTGCGCCTGGAGGGAAACCGGCCACTGGACTTACATCTGTCCCCGCGCGAGCTCGAATGCCTGCAATGGATCGCGGAAGGCAAAACGGCTTGGGAATGCGCCACAATCCTGGGGCTCTCGCAACACACCGTCCGCTGCTATCTCGAGAGTGCTCGGCACAAGCTCAGTGCCACCAGTAACACCCATGCCGTATCAATCGCCCATAGAGCTGGCCTGCTTCTCTCCCCACTGTAAACCCTGTCGTTCAGCCGGATTTTCAGACAGAACTATCGCCGATAACTGGTGTCTCCGTCGTCAATTAACGAACGGAGACTACCATCATGATTTTCACAATCGAAAGCGTCGACCAGGACAAGCACCCCGAACTGATCGACGAAATGTTCCGCATGCGTGCGGAAGTCTTTTCCGGCCGCCTCGGCTGGGACGTGAGCGTCGAAAACGGCCGCGAGATCGACGGGTTTGACGCCGAGGATCCGCTTTACCTTCTGTCGCTCGATGAGCAGTCCGGGCAGTTGCGCGGAGCGGTTCGGCTCTTGCCCACGACCGGCCCCAACATGCTCAGGGACGTGTTTTCAATGCTCATGCCGGGTGGAGCGGTCGAGAGCCCTTTGATCTGGGAGAGCTCTCGCTTTGCGGTCAATCCGCGCATCTTCGAAGCTAAGGACCGGGCCGAAGCAAATCACACGGTGAACCGGACCACTGTGGAGCTCCTGTGCGGGATGGTCGAAACCGCCCAACAGGCCGGCATCGAGCACATCGTGTCCGTCTTCGACGCCAGAATGGCACGGATTTTTAGATCGATCGATTGCCGCTTTGAGCAACTCGGAACGCCGGCGCGAATCGGCAAGACCATGACCTATGCCGGCTTGTTCGATATGAGCCAAGACATGCGGTCCCGGCTGGGTGCCGCGGGCAATTTCCGCGAACCGGTTCTCGCCGATGTTGGATTGCCGTTGCGGTCCGCAACCGAACTCATGGCAAACGCCGAATAATTCCAATGCAAACACGCAGGTTAGCGTCTGGCGTTCGTTAACCTGATCAAATATGCTTCTCCCCGAGGCGGTACGCGCCGCCTTGGGGCTTAGAAACCCCACCACAGAGCAAGGTGCCGGCTACCCAGGCACAAGGGATCCTCTGACCATCGGCCGGGGGCCTGTGACGTATGTCCAGGCCTCACAGCTAAAGGTCGCAGGGACCGTCTGTGGCGGTTTTCTAACCCCCGGCTTGGGGTCGAGATCTTTCCTTTCGCGGGGGCGCACCGCGGACCAAGCCACGGGGTATTGCCGCTATTGCCAGAACCGATCAGTCTCAATCTTGAAACATTATCGCCCAAACAGTCCATTGCCGCGATCCTCGCCGGCCTAAATGAGCAGGCGCTTGAGCGTGTCGCCCTGGACGTCATCCGCGAGCAGAGGCGCTTCCTGGAAAACGCGCAGACCTTGTACGAGAAACTGTCCGTGCTGGAAGCCGAGGCGCCACTTGGCGACGAAACAGAGGACCTGCGTCACGATTATCGACTGGCGCTCTTGATGATGCGCGCCCATCACCAGGTCATGTCGGCCGTCATCGACAAGCTGGGCCGTGTACCTCGTTTGCCCGAGGACGAAACCAGTCACTAGGACGTTGCAGCGTCAATGGGCGCATTGCTAAGCCGCAGAAATCGTTCCCAAAAATAGCCTTTAGTTCCATAAGCAATATTATGCGA
>NZ_JAINFJ010000003.1 GCF_019966595.1 Oricola indica | reverse complement strand
ACCTCCAGACGGACTTCCAGAAGCTCTGAATCTGATTTGCGTCGTTCACTCAACAGGCTGATTGGGTTTTGACCCTAACGAATTCATAGGTGAAGCAAGTTTGAGTGGCTTGCATATAGGGTCTGAAAAACGACCAATTGGGCTGTATGCAGCTTTTGAATGGGCTATACCAACACTAATAGCGGTCTACATTCTTCGCCCGTATTTAGATGCATTTCTGAGTGAAGCGGGCAAAGACCACTATTCTGTTTTAAAGAGAGCTCTCGTTAAACTTTTGGAAAAGATATATGGATCTACGCTAGAGCAGAGACCTCTGCGCCGGTCACTACTATTTTCCGTTCAGTCGGCGACGAGAGATGGGGAGCAAATAAAGTTTGTGTTCCCCGAGGGAGTCGATCACGAAACCTACTCCACAATGCTCGATGAGATTTTTGGGATGCTTGCTGAACACCATTCAATGGAAGAAGGTGATCGCCTTTCGGATCAAATTTCGAACTCAACAATGCTCGGTCGAACATACTATTTCGAGTTTTCTGAGGGTCAGAAATCTTGGATAGTGATCGATGTTAATAGTGAGATCGAAAAAAGGAAGCTGGCGGAGCATCCGAGCAAGGACGATAACTAATAGTCACCTGCCACGGTCCTTCCCCCAAGGACAAACCTTAGAGAATCCCGCCTTCGCCGACGAAGCTCTTTTCCAACACGAAATGTCCCGGTTTGGAATTGGCGCCTTCTTCCATGCCGGCGGCTTCGCACAGTTCCTTGATTTCCAGGTTGAGGCCCACGGACCCGCAGATCATCACCCGGTCGGTTTCCTTGTCCCATGCGGGCAGGCCGAGATCGGTGAACAATTCGCCGGAGCGGATCTTGTCGGTGATGCGGCCCATCTTCGGCGACTCTTCGCGCGTTGTCGTCGGGTAGTAGACGAGCTTGCCATTCACCATTTCGCCGATCAGCGGGTCGTTGATGAGGTTCTCGACCAGTTCGCGACCGTAATCCAGTTCGGCAACATGGCGGCAGGTATGGGTCAGGATCACCTGGTCGAATTTCTCGTAGACTTCCGGATCGCGGATCAGCGAGGCAAAGGGCGCGATGCCCGTGCCGGTGGCGATCATGTAGAGACGCTTGCCCGGCAGTAGCGCATCGACGACCAGCGTTCCGACGGGCTTGGTCTTGAGGATCACCTGATCGCCCGGCTTGATGTGAACAAGCTTCGAGGTCAGCGGGCCGTCCGGCACCGCGATGGAATAGAACTCCAGTTCCTCGTCCCAGGACGGAGACGCGATGGAATAGGCCCGCAGGATCGGCTTGGCAGGCTTGTCGCCGACAGGATCGCCCATCAGTCCGATCATCACGAACTCGCCGGAGCGGAAGCGCAGACTCTGCGGTCGCGTCAGCCGAAACGAAAACAGCTTGTCCGTCCAGTGCTTGACTTCGGTGACGGTCTGGCCGTCGGGCAGGGGCGTGGCAATGTTCACGGGCGTTCCCGTCTCTTTGATTGACGGCAGGTCGTTCATGGTTCGATTGTCCTGTTAAACCCTTCAGGCAGTTGCCTGCAAACGCTTTTGATAGTCATGGGCGCGCCAGTCCGCGCGCGACCGCCATTGCGCTTCCGGCTGGCGCGCGGCCAGTTCCTCGCCGATTTCCACCTCGTCGAAGCCGACGCGGCGGGCATGGGCATACTGGTCGGCAATGACATGGCCGCTGGCACGCAACCGCCCGGTATATCCCGCCTGCCGCAACTGCCGGGCCAGCGAAAATCCGCGCCCGTCCGCAAAGGACGGAAACGGGATGACGATCGCGGAGACGCGATCGAAATATGCGGAAACCTCGTTCGGATCGACATCGTTGGGGATATCGAGCGCGATATCGCCCCCACCATTCGTTTCCCGCATTGCATCCAGCGACAAACGGCGCGCCCCGCCGGTCTCAAGATCGTCCGGACGGAAACCGTCATCGGTGACGATAATGCTCATGCCTGTTCTCCCGCGCCCGCGCCGCCCGTGCGCACCAGCTTTCCGTTTTCGAAATGGATGCCGCACTCGGTTTTTTCGGAACCGCGCCAACGCCCGGCGCGCGCATCTTCGCCGGCCGCCACCGGACTTGTGCAGGCCGCGCAGCCAATCGAAGGATAGCCATGCTCGACCAGCGGATGTTGAGGCAGATCAAATGCGTCAAAATGCGCGTCGATGTCCTGCTTCGACCAGAACGCCAGTGGATTGATCTTCAGCTTGCCGTCCGCGGCCTGCTCATAGGTGCCAACGCCATGGCGGGTCGCCGCCTGGAAGCGCTTGCGCCCGGTGATCCAGCCGTCGAAACCGTCCAGCGCCTCCCGCAGCACATGCGTCTTGCGGAATCCGCAGCATGCATTCGTATCGGTCAGGTGCAGCCGGCCGAAGGGATCGGTGTCGCTGATGGCCGCGCCGTTCGGCGACACGGTGCGCACGTTGGAAAGACCGAGATGGCGAATGAGCTGGTCCTTGTAGGCCAACGTTTCCTCGAACAGCATGCGCGTGTCGATGAAGATCACAGGGGTCGCCGGATCAGCTTCTGCAACGAGATGAAGAAGCGCCGCGGATTCGGCCCCGAAGGAGGATACGACGGCGATCTCGCCATGCGCCTTGCCGACAAGGGCCTTTCTCAACACGTCGCGGGTGTGGGCGTAACGGGCTTGCATACCGTTATCGGCGCCATCCGGCAGGAGGCGTTCATGCAGCACGGGCTTCATCCTTTTCCTTGTCGTAGATCGCCTGCTTGAAAGGCTCGGCGCCAAGACGGCGATAGGCTTCCAGGAACGTCTCCGACGCGTCCACGCGCTGTTCCAGATAGGCGAGAACGATGGCCTCGATGGCTGGAACGAGGTCTTCGGCGTCGAAGCCGGGACCTGTCCGCTCGCCGATCGTCGTGGTCTCGGTGCCGTCGCCGCCAAGCGTGATCTGGTAGTTTTCGCGCCCCGCCTTGTCCAGCCCCAGTATGCCTATGTGGCCGACATGGTGATGACCGCAGGCATTGATGCAGCCGGAGATCTTGATCTTGAGCGGACCGATATCGCGTTCCAGCTTCAGTTCGTCGAAACGGTTCGAGATCGCCTGGGCGACCGGGATCGAGCGTGCCGTCGCCAGCGCGCAGTAATCCATGCCGGGGCAGGCAATGATGTCGGAGACGAGGCCGATATTCGCGGTAGCGAGGCCGGCTTCCCGCAGGGCCGCGTGAACCGCCGGAATATCCGCCTTGCGGACATGCGGCAGGATCACGTTCTGCTCGTGCGAAATCCGCAATTCGTCGTGACCGTAGCGTTCGGCGAGATCGGCGAGGACCCGCATTTGGTCCGCCGTCGCGTCGCCCGGCGTGCCGCCGACCGGCTTGAGAGAGACCGAGACGATGCCGTAGGCCGGGTTCTTGTGTTCCGCGACATTGGTCTCGGCAAAAGAGCGGAGCAGCGGGTCGGCGCCAAGCGCCTGTTCGTAGGCGAGGGAGCGGGTGTTGTCGAACAACGGCGGCGCGAACGCCTCGTCGATCTGTGCGACGAGGTCCGCCGGCACGCCCGCGAAGTCCCGCTTCTGGCGTACAAAGGCCGCCTCGATTTTTTCCCTGATCTCGTCGAGCCCGGTTTCGTGAACGAGGATCTTGATCCGCGCCTTGTATTTGTTGTCCCGGCGTCCCGACAGATTGTAGACCTGCAGGATCGCTTCCAGATAAGGCAGCAGGTCAGCCTTCGGCAGGAAGTCGCGCACCACCTTGCCGACCATCGGCGTGCGGCCGAGCCCGCCGCCGACAATGACTTCGTAGCCCGGTTCACCTGCCTCGTTTCGCAGCATCCGCAGGCCGATGTCATGGGCTTTCGTCACCGCGCGGTCGTTCGGCGCTCCGGTGATCGCGATCTTGAACTTGCGGGGCAGATACTGGAACTCCGGATGGTCCGTCGACCACTGCCGCAGCAGTTCCGCCGTCGGGCGCGGATCCTCGATCTCGTCCGCGGCCGCGCCGGCGAAATGATCGGCGGTCACGTTGCGGATGCAGTTGCCGGACGTCTGGATGGCGTGCATGCCGACATCGGCGAGAAGGTCCAGGATATCGGGAATGTCCTTCAGGCGCGGCCAGTTGAACTGAATGTTCTGGCGCGTGGTGAAATGTCCATAGCCCTTGTCGAAGCGCTCGGCGATCAGCGCAAGCTGGCGCATCTGCCGCGAATTGATCGTGCCGTAGGGGATTGCGACGCGCAGCATGTAGGCGTGCAGCTGCAGATAGACGCCGTTCTTCAGCCGGAGCGGCTTGAACTCGTCTTCGGTCAGGGACCCGTCGATACGCCGTTCCACCTGATCGCGGAATTCCGCCACGCGGTTGCGCACGAAGGCGTCGTCGAATTCATTGTACGTGTACATGGGTCTCAGGCTCCTGCCTGTTTGCCGTGGAAATAATTGGACGGGCCGCGCGTGCGGAATGCTTCGCGGAAGTGCAGCGGCTGAGGACGGTTGTCGTCGCCCATCACGGTCTCCGCGAGGTAGGGGCCGACGACCTGGTCCTGCTGCATGTTGGCGGCCGACAGAAGCTTGTCGGCGGCGTCCTGCGAAAACGCGACAACAGCGTCGCCATGGTCGCGTGACCATCCATGCGAGGCGGTGAAATAGACCGCGTCACCCTCGAACAGGTCGTTGGCGGTGACAATGCGGGGCTTGTATTCGCGAGCCATTTCAAAGCACTCCAGCTTTTTCGTGAATCGGATTGGCAGCGACTTGAACAGCCTTGCGAGCTTCCATGCCGTAAAGCAGAACCGCCGGGCCGGTAATCTCCGCCGCGTTCAGTGCATCGGGCAGGGCGAGCAATGTCGTTGCGATGGTTTTCTGTTCGGGGCGCGACGCGTTCTCGACCACGGTGACCGGCGTATCGGCCGCTGCGCCATGCATCATCAGCCGTCCGCGCAGGAATGTGGCCGCGCGCACGCCCATATAGATTGCGGCGCCCGCGCCGGGATTGGCGAGGTCACGCCAGTCATGTTCGGCGAAGCCCTCGATGTCGCGGCCCGTCAGGAAAGTGATCGACGAGTTCCGTCCTCGTTTCGTCAGCGACAGGCCGGAGGAGGCTGCGGCCGCGGACGCAGCAGTGATGCCGGGCACGATCTCCCAGGAGATGCCGGCTTCGTCCAGGGCATCCAGTTCCTCGTCGAGCCTGCCGAAGATCGCGGGGTCGCCTGATTTCAGGCGCACAACCTGCGCGCCCTTGCGGGCGTGGTCCACCGTCAGCGCATTGATATCCTGCTGTGTCCAGGACGGTCCGTACCCTGTCTTTCCGGTTTCGACGATAACGGCCTCCCGGCGCGCCAGTTCGATGATCGCTTGCGGGACGAGGCGGTCGTGCAGCACGACGTCCGCCTCATGGATGAGGCGGCGCGCCTTGACGGTCAGGAGATCCGGGTCGCCGGGGCCTGCGCCGATCAGCGCCACATGACCGTCGCGCTGCCGCGTTTCGATGGCGTCGGTCAGAAGTTCCTCCAGCTTGGCGCGCACACCGGCTTCGCCGCCCTGCTTCAATGCGGCATCGCCCTCGCCGGAATAATAGCGTGTCCAGAAATCCCGCCGCTTGCGCCCCATCGGGAGGAGGGCGGCACGCTCCCGGAAGGCCTGGCCGATCCGGGCGAGCAAGCCGAGCGATGCAGGCAGTCGCTCCTCGATATCGGCCTTGATCCTGCGCGCGAGCACGGGTGCGGCACCTTCCGTGCCGATCGCGATGGTGACCGGGTCACGATCGACGATGGCGGGGGTGATGAAGTGCGAATCGTCGAGATTGTCGACGATATTGACCAGCGCGCCGGCTTCGCGACCGATATAGGCCACGCGGGCGTCCTCGGTGTCGTCCTCATTGGCGGCATAGAGGAGGATCGCGCCTTTCGCATCGCCGTCGGCGAGGGCGCGCCGGGCAAGCGTGATGCGCCCTGCGGCGGCCCATTCCCGGATCTGGCGGACGGGTTCGGTTCCGAAGACGGCGATATCGGCACGTGTTTTCAGGAGAAGGCGCAGTTTCGAAACAGCGCACTCTCCCGCCCCTGAAACGACGACTTGCCGTCCGGCGAGATCGAGATAAATGGGAAAGTGACGCATTTCGGGCCTCGTCTGTTTCGAGCCCGCAATTTAGATGGCGGCAAAATGGCGCACGAGGACGCGCGTTCCAAATGTTTAAAAAAGATCGGAATACTGTTTCTTTTTGCGGGTGATTGACGATGCTTGATCAGGATCAATGTCGTTGTCGCGGCAGCAATGCCAGATAACTCCGATTTTGAGTCATTCCAAAATACGGAGGCACCCGCTATATGAACGCCAAAATAATGGAAGGCGGTTTCGTGTACCGTTCAGTGGAGACCAAGGGATTGGATTACGAACAGTTTTTCACCGACCGTCTTTCGTCGTTGCGTGATGACGGGAACTACCGTGTTTTTGCGGATCTCGAGCGGCATGCGGGAGAGTTCCCGAAGGCGACGCGGTATCGCGCGGACGGCTCGAAGCAGGACGTGACGGTTTGGTGCTCGAACGACTATCTCGGCATGGGCCAGAACGACAGGGTCGTCGCGGCGATGCACGAGGCGATCGACAAATGCGGCACCGGCGCGGGCGGCACGCGCAACATCTCGGGCACCAACCACTACCATGTCATGCTGGAGCGCGAACTGGCCGACCTGCACGGCAAGGAATCGGCGCTGATCTTCACGAGCGGCTATGTCTCCAACTGGGCGGCGCTCGGCACGCTGGCCTCGAAGATCCCCGGCATCATCGTCTATTCGGACGCGCTGAACCACGCCTCGATGATCGAGGGCATCCGTCATTCGCGCTGCGAAAAGCGCATTTTCAAGCACAATGACTGGAAGGACCTCGACCGGCTGATGAGCCAGGACGATCCGGCGGCGCCGAAGCTGGTGGCCTTCGAGAGCGTCTATTCGATGGATGGCGACATCGCGCCGATCGCGGAGATCTGCTCGGTCGCCGAGAAGCACAATGCGATGACCTATCTCGACGAGGTGCACGCGGTCGGCATGTACGGTCCGCGCGGCGGCGGGGTGGCCGAGCGCGAGGGTCTGATGGACCGTCTGACGGTGATCGAGGGCACGCTCGGCAAGGCCTTTGGCGTGATGGGCGGCTACATCACGGGTTCGTCGAACCTGATCGACTTCGTGCGCTCGTTTGCCTCGGGCTTCATCTTCACCACGGCGCTTCCGCCGTCGCTTGCCGCCGGCGCGACGGCGTCGATCCGGCATTTGAAGGAAAGCCGGGCGGAGCGCGAGATGCACAAGGCCAATGTGGCCAAGGTTCGCGCTGCGTTGGATGCTCGGGGAATCCCGCACATGCCCAATCCGAGCCACATCGTGCCGGTGATGGTGGGGGATGCGAAGAAGTGCAAGTGGATCTCCGACATCCTGCTCGACAGCTACGGGATCTATGTGCAGCCGATCAACTACCCGACGGTCCCGGTGAAGACGGAACGGCTGAGGATCACGCCGACGCCGCTGCACACCCAGGCCGACATCGATCACCTCGCCACAGCGCTCTGCGACCTGTGGTCCCAGTGCGCGCTCGCAAGGGCGGTGGCATAAGGCGCACAAATGCCATACCCTTGGGTTAAGGGACGAGGCTCCAAATTGAGTGGGAGAAACTGAGTGAAATTCGTAACTGCAATATTTGCCGGCGCCATGGTTCTCGCCGGTTCCGCCGCCTACGCGCAGGACATCACCGGCGACGCCGAGGCCGGCGAAAAGGTGTTCCGCAAGTGCAAGGCCTGTCATACGATCGAGAAGGAACAGAACAAGGTCGGTCCGCATCTCGTCGGCATCTATGGACGTACTGCGGGCTCTGTCGACGGCTACAAATATTCGGTCGGTCTTAAGAAATTCCACGACGAAGGCCTCGTCTGGAATGTCGAGACGCTGACCCAGTATCTGCCTTCTCCGAAAGACATGGTTGAAAAGTCCAAGATGACTTTCAAGCTGACCAAGGAGAAGGAAATCGCCGACGTCATCGCATATCTGGCGCATGAAAGCGGCGAGTAAGCCGTTTTAGCGCAACCGGGCGCAGCCTGACGCAAACAGCCCCGCCTTTTCGGCGGGGTTTTTCTTTGCGCATCCGGAAGCTATGGACGGCCGGGTGTTCTCTTATGGGCTATTGACCGTTACACCGTTCAATGGGGCTGAGCGGATTCGATGAACAGGCGGAGTATTCCAGTATGAGCGGTCTTCTGGCCCTTCTCGACGACGTTGCGGCGATCGCCAAGATCGCAGCGTCCTCGGTCGATGATGTCGTTGGACAGGCGGTCAAGGCCAGCGCCAAGGCGTCGGGCGCGCTGATCGATGATGCGGCCGTCACGCCGAAATATCTCCACGGCTTTTCGCCGGCCCGCGAATTGCCGATCGTCTGGCAGATCACCAAGGGCTCGCTGCGCAACAAGATGATCGTCCTGTTGCCGGCCGCGCTGCTGCTCTCCACCTTCGCGCCCTGGGCGATTACGCCGCTGCTGATGGTCGGCGGTGCCTATCTGTGTTTCGAGGGGGCCGAGAAGGTCGTCCATCTCTTCATGCCGCATCACGGTCCCGATGCGAAGGCCGCCGCCGCGACCCCTGAGGATCCGCTGCATCTGGAGAAGGAAAAGGTGGAAGGCGCCATCAAGACCGATTTCATCCTCTCGGCGGAAATCATGACGATCGTGCTCGCCGAGATTCCGGAGAGCAACATCTGGTTCGAGGCGGCGACGCTGGCCGCTGCCGGCGCCGGTATCACGATTCTGGTCTATGGCAGTGTCGCGCTGATCGTGAAGGCCGATGATCTTGGCTTGCTGATGGCTGAAGGCGGCCGCTTTTCCTTCACCCGCGCCGTGGGCCGCGCTGTCGTCAAGGGCATGCCCGGTTTCCTGAAGACGCTGACCATCGTCGGCACTGCGGCGATGCTGTGGGTCGGCGGCTCAATCGTTGTTCACGGGCTTGAGGCGCTGGGCTTTTCCTGGCTCGGTCATCAAATCCACGACGTCGCCGTTGCAGCCGGCCATGCCGTGCCGCAGGCGCAAGGCGCGGTGGAGTGGACGGCAAAAGCGGCAATGGACGGTGTTTTCGGTGTTGCCCTCGGCATCCTCCTGATCCCCTTCGCCAAAGCGATCTTCACGCCGCTGTGGAAAGCCGTAACGAGTATCGGGAAATCGGATCCTCAGACCGAGGCTTGAGACACCGCCTTGGCCGTAAACCAGCGGATCAGCGGGGCGATAGCTTCGTCCCGGTCGATCTCGTTGAGCGTTTCATGGCGCATTTCGGGAAGCAGTTCGAGTGTGACGTCGTCGAATCCGGCAGCTCGCATGCGGTTCACCTGGGCCGTGACCGCCTTGCCGAACATCGTCGCCGGATCGCGCCCGCCGCCAAGCAGATGCCAGGGCAGACGCCGGGCGGCCTCCGGCGCATTCGTCATGTCGGTGACGGTCAAAGCCATCTCCTGAACATCGCGCCACATCCCAACCGAGGCCGGCCAGCCGCAGAGAGGATCGGCGACATAGGCATCGACGGCGGCCGGGTCGCGGCTCAACCAGTCGAATTCGGTGCGGCGGCTTTTCACCGATTTCGCCCATTCTCCGAAGGTCAGCCGCGGCAGCAGCCGGGAAGGCACGTCGGAACCGAGCCTGAAGCGTTCCCAGGCGAGTATCCACATCCCGGCGCGGCCGAGAAGGCCGGTGATCAGGCTGGCGTTCCACGCGGCGACGCCTGTCAGGGACTCCGGGTGTTCGAAAGCATATCTGAGCGCGATCGTGCCGCCCATGGAGTGACCGAAGAGCAGAACGGGCAGGCCCGGATGCGCGTCGGCGACATGATCGTGGATAGAGGCGATATCCGCCAGCACGAGCCGCGCGCCTTCGCCGCCACTGTCGAAGGAGCCGAGCGGCGCGCCGGGTGCTTCGGTGAAGCCGTGGCCTCTATGGTCGTGCGCATAGACATGAAATCCCGACTGCGACAATTGCCGCGCGAATGCGTCATATCGCTCCGAGTGCTCAGCAAGACCGTGAAGAATATGGATCACGCCGATAGCGCCATCGCTTGCCGGCTCGTGGCGCATACATAGCGCCGCGCCAGTCTGTGAGGCGTGAATCTGCCGTTCCGAAAATCCCATTTTGCCCCAACCTCCCGGCATCGAATTGCTGCCAGATAAGGCGACCTGTCAAGACTCGGCAGGTGTACCGGTGGCCGGGCGGCCTATGACTATCGATGGCGCAACAGGAACCAGTCGACCTTGCCGAGAACGAAGCGCTTCTTGGCCGCGCGTTCCCACAGCGGCGTGTGGTGGTCGCCAACGATGAGGATGTCGGTTGCGCCAATGCCCGGATCGACCGCGATCGCATTGACCTTTTCGAACACGCCCGACCACAGGTTGGACAGTTCACACACCGTTTTGTTGCCGATCTTCGGGGCGGCGGAGCGGCATCCCATCCGGTCGTCTTCGCTCTCGACGAACGGGATATGGGAATTGAGCGTCAGCCAGTAGATGAACTTGCGCTTTTGCGGGTCGGTCCTGAGCGCCGCGTGCACGGCGTTGCCCACATCGGCGTCGCAAAGGCCCTCGAACACGCTGCCGCAACGCTGCGGGAATTGGCCGGGCTTTTCCGCCAGAAGTTGGTCCATGAATTCCAGCTTCTGGAAACCGATCTCCGGATACCATTTGTCGCGCTGGAACATGTCGGTGCCGAAGCCGTGGAACGCGATTGTCTCGTAGCCATCGGCGGCGAGTTTGTTCGGCAGGCAGTCATAGGATGCGGCACCGGTCAGGTAATCGATATAGTCGCCCCAGCGGCCACATAATTCGCGCGCGGCGGCACCGGTTGTCGAACCGGAATAATAGGTCTGGCCGTCTTCGACGCGGAACCGGCCTTCCGGCAGGTTTTGCGTCAGCATCGACTTGAACAGGTCGCGCTCCTCCGGGGCCGCGAAAGCGCCGAGCCCTTCGACCGTGACGATCAGCAGGTTGTGGCCGCTTGCCGCGACGGTTTGCGCGCTGAGTCCCGTCTGGAGTCGCGCGCTGTCGATGGCGACGTCAGGCTTTTGGAAATAGGGCTGCGTCCACAGATAGTCGGCTGCCGACAGGCCGCCCGCAACCAGCAGGGCAGGGATCAGCGATGCCCCGCGCAGCATGGCGCGGTGACGGTTGACCAGATAGGCCGAAAGCACAGTCGTCGCTGTGACGGCCATCCCGACCGAAACGTAGAGAATCGACGCGGTCGGGTCGATCGATGCGGCGTAATGCAGCGAGTCGAGCGCCACGTCGAGCGGCAGGTGGAACGCGATCATGATGATCAGCGTCATGTCGATCGCCGCGGCGGCGATGAACAGCAGATAAGTCAGGGGCGCGGGCACGAAGAGGCCCGCGATCCCGGCCGCCAGGAACAGAAGAGGCGAGATCAGCCGCGACGCGATGTAGAACGGCGCGGCCAGCGCGAACATCAGGTTCGGAATCACCGCCACAAAGAGCGCAAACAGGAGGGAGGGGCGTGAAAAGAGCGCGGACTCGCCCCTGTCCGCGACCGATGGCGCCTCTGTCGTAATGGACATGAATGTCTGCTCCAGCCGCTGGTCTGCACAGTCAGCATAACCGAAAGCGGCTAAGATCGGATTAATCGGCGAACTGGAAACCGAGCCGTTCTGGCCCGTTGCAGGCGAAGGGAAATTCACCTAGGAAGCGCGCAATTCCACGAAAACATGCGCAATGGAGCTTTTTGCCCGATGGCACGCCAGTTCATCTATCACATGTCCGGTCTCAACAAGGCCTATGGCGCCAAGAAGGTTCTCGAGAACATTCACCTGTCCTTCTATCCGGATGCCAAGATCGGCATTCTTGGTCCGAACGGCGCCGGCAAGTCGACCGTGCTGCGGATCATGGCGGGTCTCGACACGGAATATACCGGCGAGGCGTGGCTCGCCGAGGGCGCTACGCGCGGCTATCTCCCGCAGGAGCCGCAGCTTGACGAAAGCCTCGACGTGATGGGCAATGTCATGGAGGGCGTCGCAGACAAGAAGGCGATCCTCGACCGCTACAACGAACTGATGATGAACTATTCCGACGAGACAGCGGAAGAGGGCGCCAAGCTCCAGGATATCATCGACGCGCAGAATCTCTGGGATCTCGATTCGCAGGTCGAGATGGCGATGGAAGCGCTGCGCTGCCCGCCCGGCCACGCCTCGATCGACAATCTCTCCGGCGGCGAGAAGCGCCGCGTCGCGCTCTGCCAGCTGCTGCTGCGCCAGCCGGACCTGCTGCTGCTCGACGAGCCGACCAACCACCTCGACGCCGAGACCATCGCCTGGCTGGAAAAGCACCTGCGCGAATATCCGGGCTCCGTCCTGATGATCACCCACGACCGTTACTTCCTCGACAACGTCACCGGCTGGATTCTCGAACTCGACCGTGGCCGCGGCATTCCGTACGAGGGCAACTACACCGCCTATCTGGAAGCCAAGGCCAAGCGCATGAAGCAGGAGGGCCGCGAGGAAGCCGCCCGCCAGCGTGCGCTGTCGTCCGAGCAGGAATGGATCGCATCCTCGCCCAAGGCCCGCCAGGCCAAGTCGAAAGCGCGTATCCGCGCCTATGACGAACTGGTCAAGGCCGCCAACGATCGCCGCCCCGGCGACGCGCAGATCGTCATTCCGGCCGGCGAGCGTCTCGGCAACGTGGTGATCGAGGCCGAGGGCCTGTCGAAGGGCTATGGCGACCGTCTCCTGATCGACAATCTGGAGTTCAAGCTCCCGCCCGGCGGCATCGTCGGCGTCATCGGCCCCAACGGCGCCGGCAAGACCACGCTGTTCCGCATGATCACCGGTCAGGAGCAGCCCGACTCCGGCACGATCACCGTCGGCGATACGGTCAATCTCTCCTATGTCGACCAGAGCCGCGATACGCTCGACGGCAACAAGACCGTCTGGGAGGAGATTTCCGGCGGCAACGACATCATCAAGCTGGGCAAACACGAGGTGAATTCGCGTGCCTATTGCGGCTCCTTCAACTTCAAGGGCGGCGACCAGCAGCAGAAGGTCGGCACCCTGTCGGGCGGCCAGCGCAACCGCGTTCATCTGGCCAAGCTCCTGAAGGAGGGCGGCAACGTGCTGCTTCTCGACGAACCGACCAACGACCTCGACACCGAGACGCTGGGCGCGTTGGAAGACGCACTGGAGAACTTCGCCGGCTGCGCCGTGGTCATCTCGCACGACCGCATGTTCCTCGACCGCCTTGCCACCCACATCCTCGCTTTCGAGGGCGACAGCCATGTCGAATGGTTCGAGGGCAACTTCGAGGATTACGAAGCCGACAAGATCAGACGTCTCGGCCCCGACAGCGTCAATCCGAAGCGGGTGACCTACAAGCGGCTGACGCGATAGCTGATGGTCGCCGCGCCTTGGGGCGCGGCGTTTTGGTCAAAGTTGCTGGCGGGACTTGTCGAGAGCCGCGCCGAACTGGTCTGCCATACGATGATGGTGCGAACTGAGCCCCGGATAGCCGCGCGCGCGCCAGAACACGAAGCCGCCGAGCAGTCCGCCGACGACGAAACAGCCCGCCAGCGGATCCGGTGCGGTGCCCTCGGTGATCGCCGGTAAAAGCATCAGCGAGCCGACCAAGCCGCCAATGAGGATGTCAGAGACGCCGCGAGGCACGGATACCAGCCGGAAAAGGTCTGAAAGCAACCGGATCGGGATCAGCAGGAGCGGCGCGAAGGTCATCATCACGATGCCGCTGACGAAATTAACGAATATGCGCGAAGCGAACGGGGCGGGCGCGTTGGAATCCATGAAGAAGCCCGACAACAGGATCGCCGTGGCGAACGCCGCCACGCACGCCTTGAAATAGGACCACACCGGATGTTCGCTGACTGTCCTCGGCGCTACGATGTCGCCTTCGATCCTCTCGCCGGGCATTTGCGGCCTGCCCGACATAGGTCCCGTAGAACCGAACCGCTGCCTCGGCCGCGTGGACGGTTCCGCTAGCCCTCTTCGTCCGAACGTGGCGCTCCGAGCCTGTCCCTGTGACATCACGCTTCCTTTCCGAAAACCACCGCCGCGCAAATCGAGAAAGTATATTCTCGCTCTGATGGAACAATTCACGGAAAAGAAGAAAATACCGTTAAGTGAATAGGGAGATTAATACATCCGCCCTGCAGGTGGCGGATGCATTGCATTACCGGTCGGCTGTGATTGCGCTATTTTTCAGTGCGAATTATTCGATCCGGCAGCAGAATGGATGAAACGGACCGGCGAGTCCCGGTGCCGCTGTCGGGGTGAATGTGAAATCGAAGATGCGGTCGCTCTCGTCCATGCATCCCGCGGGCGTATAGGCGATCGTGCCGGCGACAGGGTGGCTCGTCTCGAATTGCCATGGATCTTCGGCAAGAATCGCGACACTCCCGGCGGTCACTGCGATATTGCCGGAAAAGGCATCGGTGAAATTCGATGTCAACGCGCCGTCGCACTTCAGTTCGATCGCCCAGTTCGGTTCAAAGCCGGCGCAGACGAGGCTCTGGCCGGGAGCAACGAGGCCGTTGCAGGACAGGTCGGCGGCAAGGGACGGATAGCAGAAGAGCAGAGCTGTGGTGAGCGTAAGGTAGCGGACGAGCATGCGACAAGTCTCCCGTTTGCATGTCGCCCCCCAACCGATGCGAGGTTATTTGCACCACGCCGGCTTTCCCAATCAGCTTTGCCCCGCTGATCGAAACGAAATGTGAGCCTGTGGATTACGCGCGGTGAGGGCGGTTACACCGGGGCTCGTTCTCTGATCGACCAAGGTGGTGTTTATGCGGAGATGGCGACCGCAATCGCTCGCGGTGGTCTGCATTCTTAGCGGTTTGGATAAAAAAAGACCGGGCGCGCTGGGAGGAGGATAGCGGCCCGGTCTCGCTCATGGGAAGGCTGGGAGGAGGATAGCCTTCTCATTCGAAAATCTCGAACAGTACCGTGGGAGGAGGATACGGCGTGTTCTTGATGTTCGTAATATGCTGACCGTCCGGTTAAATTTCAATTTCTTTTTGTGCATTGCACATATGCATTAGACGCATAGCTCGAAAACCATGTATGCATCGCGGGCGATCAGAACTCCCAGCTGCGTGCCTTGGAGATAAGAAAATCCCGGAAAGCCTGAAGTTTGGCGCTGTTGCGAAGGGCCTCAGGGTATACGAAATACGTGTCGAATGACGGCAGCGCCACATTGCCGAGAAGCTGGACCAGCCCCGCATCCTTCTCGACCGCGTAGTCGGGAAGCATGGCTATTCCGATGCCGCGCTGCACGGCGCGCTTGATCGACATGATCGAATTGATGTCCAGAACCGGCACCCTCGGCGTGCCGTCCGGTCTTCCCAGGGTGAGGAACGAGCGCATTTCCATCAGATAGGCGGGGGCTGGTTCCGCAAAACCGATAATACGGTGATTGTCCAGATCCTCGGGCTTCTCCGGTCGTCCGTACTTGTTGAGATAGGACGGGGACGCATAGACGTGAAAATGCACGGTAAACAGCTTGCGCTGGATCAGATCCGGCTGCGAGGGAGCCCGCAGACGGATCGCGCAGTCCGCCTGCCGCATGTTCAGGTCGAGCTCTTCGTTCGACAGCATCAGGTGCAATTGGATTTCCGGAAAAAGCTCGAGGAAATCCTGCACGCGGTAGGTAAGCCAGCCGGAGCCCAGGCCTACCGTCGTCGTCACGCGCAATTGACCGGAGGGACGTTCGGTGGATTCCGAAAGCTGGGCACGAACGGTTTCCAGCTTGACGAACACTTCATTCGCGGCGCGGAAAAGATGTTCGCCCTGTTCCGTCAGCACCAGACCGCGCGCATGCCGGTTGAACAGCGCGACCCCGACTTCATGCTCGAGCGCGGAAACCTGACGGCTTACCGCCGATTGCGACATGTGCAGCGTTTCGCCGGCATGGGTGAATGACCCGGCCTCTGCGGCAGCGTGGAATACACGCAATTTGTCCCAATCTAGCGGCATGGCTCTGGTTCTCCCCTCAGCACTGCAGGCTTATTCGGCGGCCTGCAGCTCCGATTCCTGTGCAGCCAGGTATTTTTCCGCTTCCAATGCGGCCATGCAGCCCAGTCCGGCGGCGGTGACGGCCTGACGGTAAACGTCGTCGGTGACATCGCCGGCGGCAAAGACACCGGGAATGTTGGTCGCGGTCGAATCCGGCGCCGTCCACAGATAGCCGTTCGGCTTCTGCTTCAGCTTGCCTTCGAAGAGCGAAACGGCCGGCGCGTGCCCGATCGCGACGAAGATGCCGTCGATCGGCATTTCGCTGGTCTCGCCCGTCTTGACGTTCTTCAGCCGCGCGCCGGTCACGGCGGCGGGGAGGGCCGGATTGTTCTTGGCGCCGAGAATCTCGTCGATCACCGTGTCCCACATGATGGTGACGTTCTCCTTGGCGAAGAGCCTCTCCTGCAGGATCTTCTCCGAACGCAACTCGTCGCGGCGGTGCACAAGCGTGACCGATTTCGCGAGATTGGCGAGATAGAGGGATTCCTCGACCGCCGAGTTTCCTCCGCCGACGACGATCACGTCCTTTCCGCGATAGAAAAAGCCGTCACAGGTCGCGCAAGCGGAGACGCCATATCCCATGTAGGTTTTCTCGCTATCGATGCCGAGCCATTTGGCCTGGGCGCCTGTCGCGATGATGAGTGCATCTGCGGTGTAAACGGTTCCGCTGTCGCCAATGGCGCGGAAGGGCCGTGCGTCGAGATCGACTTCGGTGATGACATCGTTGATGACCTCGGTGCCGACGTTCTTCGCCTGCTCCAGCATCTGCTCCATCATCCACGGACCCATGACGGGCTCCGCATAGCCTGGATAGTTCTCCACATCCGTCGTGATCGTCAACTGGCCGCCCTGTTCCATTCCGGCCACGAGGACGGGCTCCAGCATCGCGCGGGCCGTGTAGATTCCGGCGGTGTAGCCAGCCGGACCGGACCCGATGATCAGCACGGGGCTGTGTTTCGTCGCACTCATGTCTTGACCTTTCGAGTGAAAAAGCGGGAGATCGGTAACCCGCGATCCTTGGCCATTATCTAAGGCTTGCGGTAGTTCGCGCGCAAGGGCGCGAGGCCGGGTGCCCACTGCCTAGTGGCGGCAGTATTCGCCATTTTTGTTGTCACTGCGAAATTCTGACAATAATCCTTGGTCATGAAAGACACCGTCGAACTCGATTCCATCGATCTGGCCATTTTGCGCGAATTGCAGAATGACGGTCGCATGACCAATGTGGAACTGGCGAGCCGCGTCGGCATCTCGGCTCCGCCATGCCTACGACGGGTCCGTCGGCTGGAAGAGGCCGGAATCATCGCTGGCTATCGCGCCATCCTCGACACGACCCGGCTCGGACAGGAGATTGTCGCGTTCTGTCTTGTCGGACTGCACCACCAGTCGGACGCGGAATTGAAGGCATTTGCTTCGCGGACCAGCGGCTGGCCGCTTGTGCGCGAGGCATGGATGGTTTCGGGCGATAGCGACTTTCTCCTGCACTGCGTCGCACCGGATTTTCGAACGTTTCAGGATTTCGTGCTTGAAGAACTGACCGCATCCGAAAATGTCGATACCGTGCGCACCGCATTGACGATACGCAAGGTCAAGGATGAGGGGCTGATCGCCTTCGACGGGTCGGAAACGACGCAAGCCGGTTAGGCCGATCGGCTCGGACGAGCCCTATCTGGTCCCCTTTTCCTGATCATCCACGTAGAGGATTTCGAAGTCAATCAGGCTCGGGTCGTCCGGCTCGTTCAGGATCTTGTAGCGTCGTGTCGCCCCGGCGGTCGGGATATGCGGATCGACGGGAAAAGCAGTGGACATGGAAAGGGTTATGACATTCGGCAAACCTTGCGGATCAACGCCGCGCCGGTTGTCCGCGACAATATTGTCGAGAACCATGAAGTCCTTCATCGCCATCAGGAAGACCCTGATCTCCCGCAGTCTCGCGGGAACGTCGTGGAATGCGATCACAAGCCCGGACAGGGACTCATTGGCTTCGATGATGGCATCGAGCATCTCGTATTCGGCGCCGCCGATATCGCATTTCAGGAACCCTCTTCCAGGCTCGGAGCCCAGTGCGGCAAGTGCCTCGTGGAGGGGGATGGCGCCCTCGCTGAGCCCGATAGGGTCGCGCGAGTGCCGGAAATCCGGGCCACGGTCCGTAAAGAGCGTGCGGTAGTTTTTCAGATGCGCGCGCGCCCTGCGACGCTGGGGCGTGTCGCCGAAAAAAGGCAATATCGATCGGCGTCCCGCCTCGCGCAATTCGTCCGCGTCGAGCGCGGGGTCATGGGCATGCAGTCGCTTCAGCCGCGCCATGGCGGCGAAATCCAGCTCGAATTCGCATCTGTTTCCGAGACCGAGCGAGAGGAGATATCTTGTGCTGGTGACTGCATCGGCGGACACGACATAGCCGCCCTTGTTGTCACTGCCGAGTCGGATCAGCTCGTTCTTGCCGAGCGGTTTGAAGTCCCTCGGCAGAAAACAGGCCTGTTTTCGTTTCGTACTGAGACCCATTCCAGTTTGTCCGCAGGTCGTCGTCTGCCGCCGGCGCGCGACGTAATGTCCGCCATCAAAAGCTGATAGCGGATTCTCGGTATCGGGACAAACCGTGGCGGGAGTCCGAACTCCGCTAACGACCTACTTTTGCACACCGCACGCCCGGCTTTTTGCCGGGCGTTTCTGGTGAGCTATTGCAGTCCGTGAGTTGTCTGGAATGTTCCCGGGCGGCTTGCTGACCGATCTAAATGTATTTCACGCTGACGATCTCGTAGCCACGCGCGCCGCCGGGAGCCTGAACTTCGACGGAGTCGCCTTCCTCCTTGCCGATCAGCGCGCGGGCGATCGGTGAGGAGATCGAAATCCTCCCGGCTTTCACGTCGGCTTCCTGGTCGCCGACGATCTGGTAGACCTTTTCCTCGTCCGTATCCTCATCGGCAAGCGTCACGGTCGCGCCGAATTTCACCGACGTGCCGGACAGCTTGGAAATGTCGATGATGTCCGCGCGGCTGACGAGATCCTCCAGTTCGCCGATCCGCCCCTCATTGTGAGACTGAGCTTCCTTGGCGGCGTGATATTCGGCGTTCTCGGACAAGTCGCCATGGGCGCGCGCTTCGGAAATCGCCTCGATGATGCGAGGGCGTTCCTCCTGCTGGCGCCAGCGAAGCTCTTCCTTGAGCTGCGCGAAACCATTCGCAGTCATTGGCGCTTTTTCCATTTGGCCTGATCCTTCTTATTGGCCCCGTTGATTTGCGCGCGCCTCTCTGCCACCGGCGCGGCACAAAATAAAACGGCCCCCGGAGCGAACGCTCAGGAACCGCTTCTTCAGTTCGCAAAGACTATAGTGCGATTCAGCCAGGTTGCAAATAGGGCCGCGAATCCCGCTTATCAGGGCGTTTTGGGCACGTTCGGCGGCCGGTAGTAGGCGTCGAGTTTCATCCGCTCGCGAACCGTCGGATGGATCGTCGCGCCGGCCGGGATGCGGCGGTAGTCGAAAAGCGGGACGTAGAAACCTCGCGCATCGGGGCCTTTCTTGAAGGACGTTTCCGGGATTCGTCGCGGCAGGAACTCCACGAAAGGCCAGAAGTCGACCATGGAGCCGTTGATTGGCTGCCCGACGCCGGGCTTCATGTATTTCGGGAAATCTTCATCCTCGCCGCGAGCGATTTTCGTCACCGTCGGCTGGTAGTATTTCACGCCAAGTTTTTGCGTTTCCTCGATCATCCACAGGAGCGGTATCTTGGCCTGCGCGCTCTGGCGTTCCGGATATCCGCCACCGACATCGCCATGCGAGCCCGAAAACCAGACCTCCTTTACATCCTGCGGGACAGGGTCCTTCCGCTTGAAGGGAGGGCCGGAAAACTCTTTGCCTGACGGCCAGAGCAGCGGATTGAACATGGTGCGCTGCTCGTCGATTGCGACCGCATGACGGACATGTTCGACGCTCGGATTGGAGCTGGTGAAGGCGTGTGTGCGCAATTGCGGGAACCAGCGGCCCATCTCGATGACGGAGCTCACCGTGTCGAAAAGTCCCAGCGCCTTGATATCGGGCCGGTAGGTGCCGAGCGCGCGCTCATAGAGGCGCATGGTGCGGAAGGCCGCGTTGGGGTCGATATCCGCTTCCTCGTCGCCCGGAGCGCGATAGTCGCTGATCGCCTTGTATGTGCGGAACGCGTAGTCCAGCAGGTTGAGCTGATGGCGCTCCATGATGCCGAATGCGTGTATGAAGCCTGCGAGGACACGGGCGGTATACGCGCCGCGGCTGAAACCGAAAATGAAGATCGTGTCAGGTGGGACTGCGGCCCGGGTCTTCGTTTTCGGTTTGCCTGGATCGAAGTTCTCGACAAGGAAGCGATAGGTCTCCTTCACATTCTGGTCGAGACCCCAGCCGGTCAGCAACCCCCAGACTTCCTTGGCCTTGCGCGTCCAACTCAGCCAGTCATTCGCCCCGCCGAACGTGCCGACGCCGGGATCGTAGTAGACGAGCTGGTCGTCGTTCTTTCGCATGCAGCCATAGAGCCGCAATATGTTCGTGCGGCTCTCGGTGATTTCATTGGACGTCCCGTCGCACAGGATGACGATGTTCTTGGGCATGGGGCGTTACCTTTCTTTAGGGAAGGATAACGCGAAGCACTGCCGAAGAAAAATGACGTGAGGACGACAAGGCCGATATTCAGACGATGATGCCCACGTCGTCGATCGTCTTGTCGGTTGCGATGAAAGGCGTTCGGCGCACCTCCACGGGGCTGTTCAACTCGTCGAAACGCACGATCCAGAGCGAATATTCATCGGTTTCGCCTTCGTATATGGCCAGCCGGAGCGTATCGTCTTTCGAGACGAGGATCTGGATCGGTCCCCACCGGTCCGCCGGTGGTCCGTCGCGCCAGTTGAGGCGCGCCATGCGAGCCTCGATGACGGCTCTGGTCGCACGGCCCATCAATTCGCTTTCCAAGATGAGCCGCGCATCGCGCAGGCGTGCAAGTCCGGACGGACGTGGATCGCTGTCGGGAAAACCGTCCTCCTCCCTTTCCAGCAGCACAAGGTCGCAATCCTCGCCCGACTCGAAGACCATGCGTCCGCGCCAGCAAGCGTAATTCCAATCGTCCTTTAGGTCGCCCAGCTCGGGATCATGGTAGCCGAATGCATCGCGGTAAGGTTCGTTCGAGGCTCCAATGTCGGCGGCAGACAGGGAAGGGACGGGCAGGGCACTCCGCGGCAAACGCAATCGGGCCAGGAAGTTTTTCAGGAACAGGAACATCGGTTCAGCTCCGGAAAAGAGGTTCGTCTGAAATCCTCCAAACGCCGTACACGGCGCGACAACTGCATTACTGTGCCTTCAAGCGTCGAGCATCTGATACGCGCAAGCTACGCATATCACGCCGCTCCATCAATTCGGTGCCGGTTCAAGGTTTATTCTCTTGACCTCAACCACCGTTGAGGTTGTAGCAGTTCCGCCCGGATGGAACGCGCGGGAGTTGCTTTTGACAGATCAGATGCCGGCCTTTGCCGAAGGCGAATGGCGCGCGCTTCTTTCGCTGCGCTATCTCGGCCCGACGACGACGATCAGCCTCGGCGTCGCGCTCTATGCGTTCAACGAATTCTTCATCTCGACGGCGCTGCCGTCGGCCGTGGAGGAACTCGGCGGAGCGGCGCTGATTTCCTGGGCCTTCACCTTCTTTCTCGTTTTCGCGATCGTGGGCGGACTGGCCGCGACCGATGTCAAGGCGAGGCTGGGCGCGCGCCGGGCGCTGGTGGTTTCGGCCCTGATTTTCCTTGTCGGCAGCATCATCACGGTATTCGCTCCCAACATGCCGGTCCTCATAACAGGGCGGGCATTGCAGGGCTTTGGGGAGGGTGTTGTCGCGGCGATTTGTTACGCGCTGATCCCGGTCCTGTTTCCGCCAAGGCTCGTGCAGAAAATCTTCGGCCTCGAAGCCTTCATTTGGGCGATAGCGGCATTCAGCGGTCCTTTGCTCGCGGGCTTCCTGACCGAGTTCCTTTCCTGGCGAATGGCATTCGCCTTCAACATCGCCATGGGAATCGCATTTATCATTCTCGTCTTCCCGACCGTTCCGCCGGGCGGCGAGGCCGATGCCGTGGCGCCGATGCCTGTCGGGCGTTTGACCCTCGCGGGCGGTGCCATCCTTCTGATCTCCGTTGCGGCCGCCACGACGCCGGGTCTCGCGATTGCCATGTCCGGCGCGGCAATGTTGATGCTCTACGCCACCTTTCGCCGTGACCGGCGCAGCAGGAGCGCCATCCTGCCCGCCACTGCGTTTCGTTGGGACGACGTGGTCGGCGCGGGGCTGTGGGTCATTTTGCTGATGCCGCTGGCGCAGGCGGCCGGCGCCGTCTTCATGGTCTACGGGTTCCAGTTCCTGTGGGGGCATGGCCCGACCCTAGCGGGCGCGTGGGCCGCAAGTCTTGCCGTCGCCTGGAGCGGCACCGCGATCCTCGTTGCCATGATCCCGGGCGAGGTTGGACGATTGCGCGCGATCGCGGTTTCGTCGGTGCTGCTGACCTTCGGGATGGTGTTCGCGGCCATAGGCGTTGCCGCTCATGCACTGCCCTTGGTGATCGTCGGACAGGTCACGATGGGCGTTGGGATGGGGCTGAATTGGGGCCCGCTCTGCCAATTGCTGATGGACCGGGTCGGCGGCGGCGTGGAACGCGACCGAACCTCGGCCATGCTGCCGACCCTGCAAACCGCTGGCTACGCACTCGGGGCCGCCATATTCGGCCTTGTCGCCAACCTGGCGGGCTTCGGCGATACGGCGGATATGGATGGCGCCCGCACGGGCATGGTCGTCGCCTATGTGGCGGCGGCCATGGTTGCGGCAATCGCGGCGGTCTTCGGCTTTCAGACAGTGAGGATGGCGGGCCGTTAAGCCCGCCCGGATTTCTCTATCCGAAGTAGCTCTGCAGTGGTCGGACCTGCAATTCGCCCTTGGTCAGCGCCTGGATGGCCTCGCCGCATGCGATGGAGCCGGCCATGGTGGTGAAGTAGGGAACCTTGTTCATCAGCGCGGCACGGCGGAGCGGCTTGGAGTCGGCGAAGGCCTTCTTGCCCTCCGTCGTGTTGATGACGAGTTGCACCTGCCGGTTGCGGATTGCGTCCTCGATATGCGGGCGGCCTTCCAGAACCTTGTTGACCTTGGTCGCCGGGACGCCGTTTTCGGCGAGATAGCGCTGCGTACCGCCGGTTGCCAGCACGCCGAATCCGAGTTCGATGAACAACTTGGCAGTGTCAAGAATGCGGGCCTTGTCGCTGTCCTTCACCGAAATGAACACCGATCCCGTCTTGGGCAGATCGACGCCGACGCCGAGCTGCGCCTTCGCGAAAGCCACCGCATAGTCGTGGTTCAGCCCCATGACTTCGCCGGTCGACCGCATCTCCGGTCCAAGCAGGGTGTCCACGCCGGGGAACTTGGAGAACGGGAAAACGGCTTCCTTGACCGCGATGTGGTTCAGCGAATTGACATCGCGCCGTGTGCCGTAATTTCCGATTGCCGGCTCCAGCATCTCGCCGGCCATGATCCGGGCCGCGATCTTGGCGATGGGCAACCCGATCGTTTTGGCGACGAAGGGCACGGTCCGCGAGGCGCGCGGGTTGACCTCCAGCACGTAAACCTGGCCGTCCTTGATCGCGTATTGCACATTCATCAGGCCGCCGACATTCAGCGCCTTGGCGAGGGCAATCGTCTGCCGTTCCAGTTCCGCGACCATGTCGGGGCCGAGCGTGTGAACGGGCAGGGAGCAGGCGGAGTCGCCGGAGTGAATGCCGGCTTCCTCGATATGCTCCATGATGCCGGAGACATAGACATCCGTGCCGTCACACAGGCAGTCGACATCGACCTCCACGGCATCGGTCAGATAGGTGTCGAACAGCAGCGGGTTGGTGCCGAGCAGCGTGTTGATCTGCCCGGTCTTGTCGTTCGGATAGCGCGCCTTGATGTCCTCGGGGATCAGTTCCGGGACCGTACCGAGAAGGTAGGAGTCGAGGCCTGAATCCTCGCGGATGATCTGCATCGCGCGACCGCCCAGGACGTAGGATGGCCGGACGACCAGCGGAAAACCCAGCGAGGCGGCGACCATCCGCGCCTGTTCCACCGAATAGGCGATGCCGTTTTTCGGCTGCGTCAGATCGAGCTTGATCAGCAGCTTCTGGAAACGGTCGCGGTCCTCGGCAAGGTCGATCGCGTCCGGCGAAGTGCCGAGGATCGGTATGCCGGCCTTTTCGAGCGCATCGGCGAGTTTCAGCGGCGTCTGGCCGCCGAACTGGACGATCACGCCGAGAAGTTCGCCCTTCTCCTGTTCCAGTTTCAGGATTTCCAGCACGTCTTCCGCGGTCAATGGCTCGAAATAGAGCCGGTCCGACGTGTCGTAGTCGGTCGAGACCGTTTCCGGGTTGCAGTTGATCATGATCGCTTCGAAGCCTGCGTCCCTCAGGGCGAAGGCGGCGTGACAGCAGCAATAGTCGAACTCGATGCCCTGGCCGATCCGGTTCGGCCCGCCGCCGAGGATCACGACCTTCTTGCGATCCGATATTCCCGCCTCGTTGGCGGGTTGTCCCGCGAAGGGCGTTTCGTAGGTCGAGTACATATATGCGGTCGGCGACGCGAACTCGGCCGCGCAGGTGTCGATGCGCTTGAAGACAGGGCGCACTTCCAGTGCATGGCGCAGCTGGGCGACGTGTTTCTCGGTCGAGTTGGTCAGTCCTGCGAGACGCTGATCGGAAAAGCCCATGGCTTTCAGCATGCGCAGGTTGGTTGCGTCCTGTGGCAGGCCATGCGCGCGGATGCGCGCTTCCATGTCGGTGATCGCCTTGATCTGTTCGAGGAACCACGGATCGATCTGGCAGCCCGCATGAACTTCCTCGATCGTGAAGCCAAGGCGGAAAGCCTGCGCCACCATCCGAAGACGGTCCGGCGTGGGGGTGCCGATGGCGGCACGAATGGCGTTCTTGTCATCGCCCTCGTCGAGGCCTGGGATCTCGATCTCGTCGAGTCCGGTCAGGCCGGTTTCGAGACCACGAAGCGCTTTTTGCAGGGATTCCGCAAATGTCCGGCCGATGGCCATGACCTCGCCGACCGATTTCATGGCGGTTGTCAGAGTCGGCTCGGCGCCGGGGAATTTCTCGAAGGCAAAACGCGGGATCTTCGTGACGATATAGTCGATCGACGGTTCGAACGATGCCGGGGTCGCGCCACCGGTGATATCGTTTTCGAGTTCGTCCAGCGTGTAGCCGACCGCGAGCTTCGCAGCCACCTTGGCGATCGGGAACCCGGTCGCTTTCGATGCGAGCGCGGAAGAGCGCGACACGCGCGGATTCATCTCGATGACGACGAGGCGTCCTGTGTCGGGATTGACCGCGAACTGGACGTTGGAGCCGCCGGTTTCGACGCCGATCTCGCGCAGCACCGCAATCGATGCGTTACGCATGACCTGGTATTCCTTGTCGGTCAGCGTCAGGGCCGGGGCGATGGTGATGGAATCACCCGTGTGGACGCCCATCGGATCGACGTTTTCGATGGAACAGATAATGATACAGTTGTCCGCCTTGTCGCGGACGACTTCCATTTCATATTCCTTCCAGCCGAGCACGCTCTCGTCGATCAGGACTTCCGTCGTCGGCGACGCGTCGAGGCCGCTTTGCACGATCTCGAAGAACTCGGCACGGTTGTAGGCAATGCCGCCGCCGGTTCCGCCAAGCGTGAATGACGGGCGAATGATCGCCGGCAATCCGACTTCCTCGAGCGCCTGCGCGGCAAGCCCCATGGCATGGTTCATGTAGCGCTGCTTGCGGTCGGACGTCCCGTCACGCCATTCCTGCTCCAGACGATCCAGGGCGGCATCGAGTTCGGCGCCGGAAAGCTTCGCCTTCAGATCGGCGCGCTTCGCTTCATGCGCCTTGCGGTCGGTATCCTTGATCTCGGTCGCATTGACGAGCACCGAGCGCGGGCTTTCCAGCCCGATCTTGTCCATCGCCTCGCGGAAAAGCTTGCGGTCCTCGGCCTTGTCGATGGCTTCCGGCTTCGCGCCGATCATCTCGACATCGTATTTTTCGAGGACGCCCATCTGCTGCAGCGAGAGCGCGGTGTTGAGCGCCGTCTGGCCGCCCATGGTCGGCAACAGCACCATGGTCTCGTCCGGGCGTTCCGCCCGCTCGCGCGCGATGATCTTGGCGACGACCTCGGGCGTGATCGGCTCGATATAGGTGGCGTCGGCCAGGTCCGGGTCGGTCATGATCGTCGCCGGGTTCGAATTGACCAGGACGATTCGGTAGCCTTCCTCCTTGAGCGCCTTGCAGGCCTGTGTGCCGGAATAGTCGAATTCGCAGGCCTGCCCGATGACGATCGGCCCCGCGCCGATGATGAGGACGGTGTCGATATCATTACGTTTGGGCATGGTGTGGTCCGGCTCGTGCAAAACGACCGGATGGGCTGGGCTCATCCGGCGTGAAAACTCGAATTTCAGGCTAGACGCGGGCTATAGGGTAAACCGCTTCGCCATGTAACCCCCTGCGGAAGTTTTGCCGAGAAAAATCCGTCGGCCGAGGGCGACCCCGATCGACTATTTGCGCCGACCGAATGGCTTCCTGCGGATGGTCGATGGCGCCGGCTGTCTTTCGGTTTCAGGCGCTGGAGTGGCCGATGGTCTTGCGCCGGGCTCTTGGCCGGCGTTCTCGTCAGGCTGATAGTGCTCGATATACTGGTTGCGGTGTATGTCTGAGGGAACCGCCGGACCGGTGAAACGTACGCCGCAGACCAGGCCTTTGGTCCACTGGACCGCTGCAGGCCATTTCTTGCCGTCGAGCGGGACCGTCAGGTGAAAGCTTGCCGGCAGATTGACGTGGCGCTCGAATTGCAGCCGCGCGCCGGACTCGCTCTCGTCGCGAACAGTGCAAGGAACCGACATCTCGTCATTATGGTAGGAGACCAGACCGGCCTTTAGGGCGCGGCGTCGAGTGCTTTCTCGATTGTTTTTCTGAATGTCGTTCATTCTTCGAATGTTACATGGTTTTTATAACGTTACGTAAACATGCTCTTCAACCATCCGGTAGGGGGCTCATCCCGACATCCAGGATTTCACCCGCGTCCGATTCGCACGGCTGACGGGCGCGACGGCCCCGCTAGACAGCCGGATCGTCATTCGGTCCCCCGCCGTCTCGATGCCGTCTACGCCGGCGCGCGCCACCCACCAGGACCGGTGCACGCGCATGCCGGGATAACCGGCCAATTCGGCCTCCGCGTCGGAGAGCCGCATCAGGATGAGATCGTGCCCCCTGGTCGTCGTCACTTCCAGATAATGATCCTGCGCCTGCAGGCTGACGAGTTCCGTACCCAGTCGGGCCGGAATACGTTTCAGGAAGCGGTTGCCGTTGTCCTCCGCGAGTGCGGGAGACGGGACCGTTTCCGCCGCCTTTGGGCTCGACACATCGTAGATCGTCGCGATCGCCAGCGTGATCACAAGGCACATGCCGTAGAGCCCCACCAGATCGGCGGCGGAAGTCGGCGTTGAATCGGGAAAGACGAAATTGACCAGCCAGACCTCCGCCGTAATCGGCAAGGCGGCCAGTAGCGCCCCGAGCGCGATCGACGGTATGCGCGCGCCGATGAGCGGCCGGATCAGCCGCACGAGAAGCACAGTTGCAAACTGGCCTGTCACGAAGGTGGGGAACGCGATCGTCGCCCAATAGGCGGTTCGCTCGGCTGCGTTGAAACGGGTCAGCGTGTCGGACGGGCCGCTGACGACGAGGATCGCGATGGCCGCCGCGAGCACGATCCAGAAGCCCGGACGACGCAAAAGCCCCCGCACTTCGCGAAGCGCGAATTGCAGCGCGCCGCCTTTCGCGAAGGCGTCCCGTCTGTCCGCGTAATCGGAATTGTGCTGCTCCATGCAGCTTTCCTAGCAAGCGTTTCGAACAACGAAAAGCGCACGCAAAAGGAGTTTGCCGTGAACCTCGCCCTCTTCGCAAACGCATCGCTCGCCATTCAGGTGCACGTCGTCGCCGCCATCCTCGCCTTCCTGATCGGCGGCTATGTACTGATCCGCCGAAAGGGCGACCGCCTGCACCGCAATCTCGGCAAGGTCTGGGTCGCACTCATGGCGCTGACCGCACTGTCTTCCTTCGTCATCCATACGATCCGCATGATCGGCCCGTTCAGCCCGATCCACATCCTTTCCGTCGTCACGCTGGGCTCGCTATGGATCGCGCTGCGCGCCGCGCGGCAACGCGACATCGCTCGCCACCTGAACACCATGCGCGGTCTCTACGTCTTCGCGCTGATCGGGGCAGGGGCCTTCACCTTCCTGCCGGGCCGCCTGATGAACCGGCTCGCCTTTCACGGCGATCATCCCTTGCTGGGGTATGCGGCGGTCGGCGCGGCGGTTCTGTTCGCCCTCTTTGTCGCTGCGAAGGCCTTTCCGGGTTTTGCGCGCCGCCTTGGCCTGTCCGCTTGACCGCCGCCGGGTTAAGCCAGGCTGCAACCTTCGACGCCTTGAAGCTTTTTCATTCCTGCGCCATTGATGGGATTCGTGCGTAAGGAGACAGCATATGCGCTGGGAAGGCCGCCGACAGAGTTCGAACATCCAGGACATGCGCGGCAAACGCTCCCGCCGCACTTCCGGGTATTCCCCCCGACCGCGTGTGCGCATTCCCTCCGGCGGCCGCACAATGCGCGCCGGTGGCGGCGGGATAGGCGGGATCGTCTTGCTGGTCGTCCTGTTCTTCGTGCTGCGCTCCTGCGGTATCGATCCTCTCGCGATCCTGGCGGGGAGCGGCGGCTCCAACCCGTTCGATCAGGTTGCGCCGCGGACACAGACCAGCGCGCCAACCGGCACGACACGCACCGATCAGACGACCCAGTTCGTCGCGACTGTGCTCGCCGAGACGGAAGATGTCTGGGGCGGTATTTTCGAGGCAAACGGCAAGCGTTATCCGGAACCGGTCCTCGTCCTCTTCGAAGGGCAGGTTTCGTCCGCCTGCGGTTACGCCAGCGCGGCATCCGGCCCGTTCTACTGTCCGGGCGACAAGAAGCTTTATCTCGATGTGTCGTTCTTCGACGAACTGGCGCGTCGCTTCAAGGCTGCCGGCGACTTCGCCCAGGCCTATGTCGTCGCGCATGAGGTCGGCCACCATGTCCAGAACGTCATTGGCGTCCTGCCGGAGTTCAATCGCATGCGCCGCACGATGAGCGCGGCCGAAGCGAATGCGATGTCTGTCCGCGTGGAACTGCAGGCCGATTGCTTCGCCGGCATCTGGGGGCATTTCACGGCGCAGAAAGGGCTGCTTGAAGCCGGCGACCTGGAGGAGGCGCTCAACGCCGCGACACAGATCGGCGACGATGCAATCCAGCGCCGGACGCAGGGCTATATCGTGCCCGAGAGCTTCAACCACGGCACGTCGGCACAGCGCCGCGACTGGTTCAATCGCGGCTTCCAGTCCGGACGGCTGCAGGATTGCGACACGTTCAACAATCCTGTCTGACGACTTCGCATGGCGAAGCCGAAGGAAACCGACCTCTATCCACCGGTCAAGAAGTTGCTCGAGGAGCAGGGCTACGAGGTCAAGTCGGAGATAGGCGCAGCGGATGTCGTCGGGGTCCGAGGTGACGAGCCGCCCCTTGTCGTCGAACTGAAAACGGGGTTCACCCTGTCGCTCTTCCATCAGGCGATCGACCGGCTGGCGATTACCGACACGGTCTATGTGGCTGTGCCGCGCGGAAGCGGCCGCGCATTCCTTTCATCGCTGAAATCCAACCTGAAACTCTGCCGCCGGCTGGGTCTCGGTCTGATTACCGTGCGCATGGAAGACGGGTTCACGGAAATCCACCTCGATCCCGGCCCCTATGCGCCGCGCAAAAGCAAAGCGAAATCGGCGCGTTTGCTCCGCGAATTCGCCCGCCGTGTCGGAGACCCCAATCTCGGCGGATCGAATCGCACGACGATCATGACCGCCTACCGGCAGGATGCCATGCGCGTCGCGGCATATCTCGGCGAGGCCGGCCCTTCCAAGGCGTCCCACGTTGCCAGGGAAACCGGGGTTACCCGTGCGCGCACGATCATGGCCGACGATCACTATGGCTGGTTCGAGCGCGTCGAACGCGGGGTATATCGCCTCAGCCCGAAAGGGGAGAAGGCGTCAGGCGATCAGGATCAGCCTTGATCGCTGGGCAACCAACTCGCCGCACATTACTTTTCATATGGCTGTGTTAATCTGCATTGCACGGGAGGAGAGCATGGCCCTGATTGCGCGTACCATTGTCGTCGTGACCGGTATCGCCGGTGCAGCGGTGACGTCGCAGGCGCCGGAATTCACCCAGCAATATCGCCAGCGCCTTGGCGGCGCATTGCAGGAATTGCGCACGATCGTCGAGGATTTCGACGCCGACGCCAACCGCAGCGACCTGTCGCGGCAGGAAGCGCTGAGCCGCTACCGCGCCTCCGCCGACGCTTTCCTGCGTGAGCGCGGCATGTCAATCGGCAAGGCGATCCACCGCTATGAGAGCCTGCAGCGTCAGGCTGTCCGCTTCGAGACATGGCCGGACTTCGCTCGGCCTGCCGCGCTGATCGGCGAAAGCGACCCGACGCTTGTCCATGGTGCATGGCAGGAATTCAGGCCTGGCGTGCCGTTGACGGCGACAGGCGCGATCTGGGCCGCCCTTGGCTTCCTCGCGGCCGCGCTTCTGGCCCAGGGTGGCCGCATTGTCGGCCGCGGTACGGCCGGCGCCGCGCGCCGCCGCGGCGTCCCCGCCACCCGGCAGGGCAAGGCGGCCTATGCCGGCGAGATGATTGGCGGCGCGCCGGAAGTGCTGCCCGATCCGGACGGCCCCACCGTCGATGACGGGCGCCATATTCGACGATGAATGTTCGGCGATGAAGGCCCGACGGTTTGTCAGGTCTCGTCCGGCATGCAAACGCGAATGCGGTGCCCGTCCGGATCGATGGCGACGAAGGTCAGGCCGAAGACCGCGTCGTGCAACGCCTGCTCGATCGCGATTCCCGCTTCCGACCACCGCTCGTGCAACGCCCGCACCTCGTCTTCGGCGGGAACCATGAAAGCGATCTCGCTGCGGTGTCCCGAGCCGCCGGAGACAAAATCCCGGGCGGCGGTCGACCACAGGCCGAGGCTGGTCCCGTTCTCGAAATCGAAGGCGGCGTAGGTCGGGAAGACTGCGGTCGGCGCGGTCTCGAACAGCGTTTCGTAGAATGCGGCGCTTTTGGCTGGGTCTTCCACATAGAGGAGGACGAGGTTCGGTGTCGGCATGATCTGGCTCCTGTTTCGGGGCCGCTATCGCATGACACGGCGCCGGAACGTTTCAGGAGAGATTCGCCTTGACCGGTTTCTAGTCCGCCTTTCCATCCTTGTGCACCACCTCCACCGGCGTGCGCATGATGAGCTCGCGATGCGGGAAGGGGATGTTGATATCCGCCTCCTTGAAGGCGTCCCACAATGCCAGCAGCACCTGGCCGCGAATATTGGTCAATCCGCCCTGCGGATCGGTGATCCAGAAGCGCAGCTTGAAGTCGATCGACGACGACCCGAAGGCGGTCATCCAGCAGACCGGCTTTTTGTTGGCCACCACGCGCTCGACGGACTGCGCCGCCTCGATGGCGATGCGGATCACCTCATGCGGGTCGCTGTCATAGGAAACGCCGAAATCGACGTCGAGGCGGACAAACTTGTCGGAGAACGACCAGTTGATCACCTGCTGGGTAATCAGATCCTCGTTCGGGATCAGGTATTCACGCCCGTCGCGGGTGATCACCGAGACGAAGCGGGCCCGCAATTCGCGGATCCATCCGAACGTGTCGCCCAGTTCGATCGTGTCGCCCGGCTTGATCGACTTGTCGGCAAGGATGATCACGCCGGAGATGAAATTCGACACCACTTTCTGCAGCCCGAAGCCGAGCCCGACGCCGACCGCGCCGGAAAAAACCGTCAGCGCGGTCAGATCGACGCCGATGGCATTGAGCGCGATCATCCCCGCCAGCACGGTGAGCGTGATGCTCACCACCTTCCCTGCCAGCACCTTGAAAGAGGGCGACAGGTCCGACGAGGTGGCGATGAGGCTGGCGATGAAGCTGCCGGCGATATGCGCCACCCAGAGCAGCACCGTCGTCACCGCGATAGCGCGGAGCACGAACAGCGCCGACAGCCGGAAATCGCCCAGATTGACCGCCAGACCATCCAGGAATGTCTGCGCCTCGTCGCGCACATCGAGGACGCCGACGGCGACATAGACAAAGATGCAGAAGGCCACGAATCGGGCCAGCGAACGGCTGCGGATGATCCGTGTCAGCACGGAGGCGGCGAGCCATGTGAAGCCGAGCACCAGCGCCAGTGAAAGCATGTAGCTGCGGCTGGGCCATGTCATCATCAGGATCGCTTCCCGGGCAACCGCCAGGAAGACAAGGAATATCACCCATTCGGTGCGTCGCATGAAGGCGATGATGACGCGCAACAGCCCCGGATTGCCCTTGATCTGCCGCGCTCTCTCTTCGAGCGCAGGCTCGATCTTCAGCGAAAGCAGATAGGCGACGCCGAAACAGGCGGCGATGATCAGGAACTGGTAGAGCGTCCAGGGTTGCGCGACATAGCCTTGCAGCAAGCGGAGGAAATCCCCCAGCCGCTGGCCCCATTCGGTGATGTCGTAGCTTTCCATGATCCGAGATTAGAGCATCCGGCGGATATGGAAAGCTTTTCGGGGCGTTAGCGCTCGGCCAGCGCCTCTTCGCCGCGCTTTTCGCGGATCAGGTTCAGGAAGCGCTTGAAAAGATAATGGCTGTCCTGCGGGCCGGGCGAAGCTTCCGGGTGGTGTTGCACCGAAAAGACGGGCTTGCCATCGACCGCCAATCCGCAGTTCGAGCCGTCGAAAAGCGAGATGTGCGTTTCGGTCACGCCTGCCGGCAGGGAGCCGGAATCGACCGCGAAACCGTGGTTCATCGACACGATCTCCACCTTGCCGGTGGTGTGGTCCTTGACCGGGTGGTTCGCGCCATGATGGCCCTGGTGCATCTTCACGGTCTTCGCGCCCAGCGCCAGCGCCAGCATCTGGTGGCCAAGGCAGATGCCGAAGACCGGTATCCCGGTATCGAGCAAATCCTTGATCGTCGGCACGGCGTATTCTCCGGTCGCCGCCGGGTCGCCCGGACCGTTCGACAGGAAGATGCCGTCAGGCTTCAGCGCCAGCACGTCTTCGGCTGTCGCCGTGGCCGGCAAGACCGTGACCTTGGTGCCCAGACCGGCCAGAAGCCGCAGGATGTTGCGTTTCACGCCATAGTCGAGCGCGACGATGTGCATGTCCCCGTCGCCGACCGAATACGATCCGTAGCCCTTGTCCCACTCCCATGGCGTCTCCTCCCATGTCGAGGACTGGCCCGAGGTGACTTCCTTCGCAAGATCGAGGCCGACCAGTCCGCCCCAGGCTTTTGCGCGCGCCTTCAGCGCGTCGATGTCGAATTGCCCGGACGGTTCGTGCGCCAATACGGCGTTCGGCACGCCGTGCTCGCGGATATGCGCCGTCAGCGCGCGCGTATCGATGCCCGAGAGCGCAACGATGCCGCGCGCCTTCAGCCATGCGTCGAGATGTTCTGAGGCGCGGTAGTTCGACGGCTCGGTGATATCGGCCTTGAAGATCGCACCGACGGCACCCGCCCGGCGCGCAGGGTTCAGATCTTCGAGATCCTCGTCATTCGTGCCGATATTGCCGATATGCGGGAAGGTGAAGGTCACGATCTGTCCGGTATAGGACGGGTCGGTCAGGATCTCCTGATATCCCGTGATGGCCGTGTTGAAGCAGACTTCCGCTTCCACGGCGCCGCTTGCGCCAAAGCCCTTGCCTTCCAGAACAGTCCCGTCGGCGAGAACGAGGAGGGCGGTCGGCTTGGCAATCGTCCATGCGGTTTCGGTTTGTGTGGTTTCGGGTGCGGCGGGGTCGGTCATGGGGCTCTCGGAACAGTGATTGGGGGGCATCTTGCCGTAGCGGGCCTGTAACACCATATCTAGGCGCTGGAAACACCGGGTGCGAGCTGATCACAGGGCCGCAAATGGCGGTGAGGCGTTCGTAGCGATTTGTGGCTTTTTTGTGATCCGCCAGTGATCACATTCTGGCTGTGGATAAAAAAACGAAGCAAATTCAACACGTTATAGGCTTTGGTCGCTCTTGCTTTGCGCTTTGAACGGCGCTATGGTCCGGCGACCATCAAGGAGTTTTTTACGATGCGCGATGCGATTCAAGCTGCGCTCAAGGATGCTCAAAAAACCCAGGACAATACACGTATTTCAACACTGCGCCTGATCTGCGCGGCGGTGAAGGATCGTGATATTGCCAACCGGGCCGCCGGCAAGGATCCCGTCTCCGACAGCGAGATATCGGATATCCTGACCAAGATGGTCAAACAGCGGCGCGAGTCGGCCGCGACTTACGAGCAGTCCGGGCGTCTCGAACTTGCCGAGCAGGAGCGCAGCGAATCTGCGGTTATCCTGGAATTTCTGCCGAAGCAGATGTGCGAAGAAGAAGTTCAGCAGGCTTGCCAGAACGTCGTCCAGGAAACAGGCGCCGAAGGCCTCCGCGACGTCGGCAAATGCATGTCGACGCTCAAGCAGCGCTTTGCCGGCCAGATGGATTTCGCCAAGGCGAGCGGCGTCGTCAAGACAATGCTGCGCCAGTAGCCGCGCGGATCAATCCTGGAAAAACAGGGACCATGCGAGCGGCAACAGGATTGCCGTCGCCAGCGCATTGAGACCCATGGCGAGGCCCGAAAACGCGCCAGCCACCTCATCGACCTGAAGCGCCCGTGCCGTACCGATGCCATGCGCGGTCGTCCCCATGGCGAATCCGCGCGAGGCCCAGTCCTTCACGCCGACGGCGGTGAGCACGAGCGGGCCGAGCGCCGCGCCGAGTATCCCGGTCGCTATGACCAGAACCGCGGTCAGGGAGGGAAGTCCGCCCAGGCTTTCGGATATGCCCATCGCAACCGGTGCCGTGACCGATTTCGGACCGATCGAGATGATCGTTTGAGTGCCCGCGCCGAGCAGCCAGGCGATCGCCATCGCGCTCGCAGAGGCAAAGATCGATCCGGTCAGCAGGCTGATCGCTATGGCGAGAGCGGATTTTCGAACCCGATGAAACTGCCTGTAGAGCGGAATGGCGAGCGAGACGGTTGCCGGGCCGAGCAGGAAGTGCACGAACTGCGCACCTTCGAAATATGTCTCGTAGGAAGTGCCGGTCACGAGCAGGATCGAGACCAGCGCCACGACGGCGATCAGGACGGGATTGAGCAACGGGTTCATCCCGGCGCGCTTGTAGATCCACATGCCTGCCTGATAGGCGACAAGCGTTAGCGTCAGGTGCAGCAGCGGGCTGGCGGACAGATAGACCCAGACATCCTGAATCCCGGTTTGCACTGTTTCATGCATCATCCTGATTTCCCCCGCGTTTTGCCGTCAGCGCCTGCATGAGAAGGCCCGTGACCGCGACGGTTGCCACGGTCGAAACGACAAGCGCTGCAGAGACCGCGAGACCGTCATTCGCAAGCAGGCCGAGATGCACCATGATGCCTGTTCCCGCCGGTACGAACAGCAATGACAAGTTGGAGAGGAGCGCACGTGACACGGTGTCGAGATCGTCTGGAACCGAGCGGCGCACCGACAGCCCGGCGAAAAGCAGCACCATGCCCATCACCGGACCGGGCACGGGAAGTTCAACGAACGCAACAAATGCTTCGCCGATGAGTTGGCACAGGAAAATCAAGGTCAGGTAATTCAGCATCGCGCCGCTCCGTTGTCGCGACTATCCTGACTCACCGGGCCGGATTTGTCGCGCATTGGGCAATCCCGATCGAAAGTGACGTTGCGGGAAGTAAACGCAATGTTTGCCTTTTTCTGGGAGGTTGGTGCGAACAACAGGAAAAGTCGCACCCGGGAAAACATCATGCCAGCGTCCCGTATTGCCGATGACAAGTCCGCTCCGCGGGGAGTGGCACGCACCTATATCAACTTGCGCAACGGCTTCATGAAGACCGGCGGCATTGTGCTCGACATATCTTCGGGTGGCGTGGATGTGGAAATGCACAACACCTCCGGCATGAATTTCGGAGACAAGGTCGAACTGCACTCCGAAGAGATCGGCTATATCGATGGAATGATCCGCTGGGTAAAACCGCGCCGGATCGGCATCGAATTCGACCGCACCACGAACAATGCCGCCAAGGTGGCGGCTTTCCTGAAAAACGCGCAATTCTGAAGTGCCTTTCGCGTAGCTCCTGTGAATAGCGGGAAAGCACGCAGGCATCCTTGGCCTCGGATCGGTCGGCCCTGTATAGAGGGGCAGAATCCCGAAAAGGCCGACGATGCGTTTTCCGCAATCTTTCCTCGACGAAATCCGCGATCGCGTTCCCATCTCGGACGTGATCGGCAAACGCGTGGCGTGGGACAAGCGCAAGACGAACGCGTCGCGCGGCGACTACTGGGCGTGCTGCCCGTTCCACGGCGAGAAAACGCCGAGTTTCCACTGCGAGGACAAGAAGGGCCGCTATTACTGCTTCGGCTGCGGCGTGAAGGGTGATCACTTCCGCTTCCTGACCGAACTGGAAGGTGTGTCCTTTCCGGAGGCGGTGCAGCAGATTGCCGATCTCGCCGGCGTGCCGATGCCCGAACGCGATCCGGAAGCGGAGCGCCGCGAGGAAATACGCGCCACGCTGCACGACGTCATGGAGATGGCGGTCGTCTTCTTCGAAAGCCAACTGCAGCTTTCCGGAGGCGCAAAGGCGCGGGCTTATCTGCGCGACCGGGGCCTTTCGGGCACGACCCAGAAGAAGTTTCGCCTGGGCTACGCGCCGGACAGCCGTAACGCCTTGAAGGAGCATCTCGCGCAGAAAGGTGCGTCCAAAGAGCAGATCGAGGCATGCGGCCTTGTCGTCTTCGGTGAGGATATTCCGGTTTCCTTTGACCGTTTCCGCGACCGCATCATGTTTCCGATCGAAGATGCGCGGGGACGGACGATCGCGTTTGGCGGGCGGGCCCTGTCGCCGGACGTGCCCGCGAAGTATCTCAATTCCCCGGAAACCGACCTCTTTCACAAGGGCAATGTCCTTTACAATTTCCGTCGTGCCCGCGAGGCGGTGCGCGAGGCGGGCACCGTGGTCGTCGCCGAAGGCTACATGGACGTGATCGCCCTCGATCAGGCCGGCTTCTCCAATGCTGTTGCACCGCTCGGGACCGCGCTGACCGAAAACCAGCTTGCACTTTTATGGCGGGTTACGCCCGAGCCGGTCCTATGCTTCGACGGCGACAAGGCGGGTTTGCGCGCGGCCTGGCGTTCGCTCGATCTTGCTTTCCCGGGGCTCCAGCCGGGTCGGTCGGTGCGATACGCCCTGCTGCCGGAGGGCAAGGATCCCGACGATCTCGTCAAGGCCGGCGGGCACGAAGCCTTCGAGGCGGTGCTGAAATCTGCAAAGCCGCTCGCAGACATGCTGTGGTCGCGAGAGACGCAGGGCCGTGTCTTCGATACGCCCGAGCGTCGCGCCGAACTCGAAAAGCAGTTGCGCGAGGCGACGAGCCAGATCAAGGACGAAAGCGTGCGGCGTCACTACGGCCAGGCAATGCGCGAGCGTATCGCGGCGCATTTCGGTGCGCCGTCTTCGGGCGGCAAGGGACGCGGAAAAGGCAATCGCGATCGTTATGGCCGGTCTTCGGGGCGGGGCGGCATGAGTGGCGGACGCCTGGCGATCTCCGAAAGCCTGACGCGGTCGCGCCTGTTGACCACTGGCGGAGTGGACATGCCGTTGCGCGAGGCAGCGCTTGTCTCGACGGTCCTTTGGCACCCGGATCTGCTCGCAGACCATTTCGACGATTTTGCGGTTCTGGAACTCGACCATGGCGGGTTGGAGCGATTGCGCAGCGCCATCCTCGATGCCTGCGCCACCGGCCGCCCGAGAAGTCGCGACGCGCTGTTGGAGCATCCCGCGCTGGTTTCGCAGGCGACGACGGTTGCTGCACTGGACCAGTTGATACGCCGTGCCCGCCTGTGGACGGCGACGGGCGAGGCGGCGCATGAGGATGCGCTCGAGGGGTTCCGCCAGGCATTGCATCTGCACCGCAGGTCCCGAACCCTGCGGCGGGAGTTGCGTGCAGCCGAGGCCGCGCTCGGCACTGACGCCAGCGATTTCAATTTCGGACGTCTGGCGGATATCCGCAAGGAGATCGACGAGACGGAATCACTGGAGGCGCTGGTCGAGGGATTCGGCGTCTCATCCGGCCGTCCGACGCGCTCTTTCTAGTGATTCGCGCGCAGTACCCGCTTTTTTGACTGATTCGGCTGCTCGGGTGTTGACGCACGCCCGATTCGCGGGAATCAAGGGCGGTCCGGGCTGCCTCCCGAAAATTATTGTCAGTTTGGGGATTCGTTTTTCGCCGCGTCGTGTTGGATTGGCGCGAATAACGCCTAGATTAGGGGTAATTGGCAATTAACAACCTTCGCATAATCCTGACCCCGGGGATATCGGGATCGGAAATGCGACGTTCACCGAACAGGTGGGCTTCACGAGGCGGGATCAGGGCCCTGGATCACCGTCGCCGGAGATGAAGGCTTTCATGGCAACCAAGACCAAAGAAAAGACCGAAAGTGAAACCACGCCGGAGCACGCGCCCGATGGGCCGCTCCTGGACCTGAGCGCAGACAGCGTCAAGAAGATGCTGCGCCTCGCGAAAAAGCGTGGCTATGTGACCATGGACGAGCTGAACGCCGTCCTGCCGTCGGAAGAGGTCACGTCCGAGCAGATCGAGGACACGATGTCCTCGCTGTCGGAAATGGGGATCAATGTTGTCGAGGACGACGAGGTCGAGAGCGACAACGACAACGATTCCGACAATGAAACCTCGAGTGACGACAACGAAGGTTCTACCGAACTGGCGACGACGACCGGCAGCGCCGTTACGACGACCGTCAAGAAGAAAGAGCCGACCGACCGGACCGACGATCCCGTGCGCATGTATCTGCGTGAGATGGGGACGGTCGAACTGCTGTCGCGCGAAGGCGAGATCGCCATCGCCAAGCGGATCGAGGCCGGCCGCGAGACGATGATCGCCGGTCTGTGCGAAAGCCCGCTGACCTTCCAGGCGATCATCATCTGGCGCGAGGAATTGAACGAAGGCAACATCCTCCTGCGCGACATCATCGACCTTGAAGCGACCTATGCCGGCCCCGAGGCCAAGCAGGCGCCCAAGGTGCCGACGCCGGAAGAGATCGAGCAGGCCAAGAAGGAGCGCGAGGAAAAGGAACGCGCATTGCGTCAGCCGCGCCGCTCCGACGACATCACCGATGTCGGCGGCGAGGGCCAGCAGGAAGACGATGACGACGACGAGGACGAGGTCAACCTGTCTCTCGCCGCGATGGAGGCGGAACTGCGCGAGGGCGTCATGGAGACGCTCGACACCATTGCCTCGACCTATGCGAAGCTGCGCAAGCTGCAGGACCAGCACGTCGAAAGCTCGCTGTCGGATTCCGATAGCGACGCCCTGTCGCCGAGCCAGCAGAAGCGCCTGAAGCAGCTCAAGGACGAATTGATCACCGACGTGAAGTCGCTCTCGCTGAACAATCAGCGCATCGAGGCTCTCGTCGAACAGCTCTATTCGATCAACAAGCGTCTCGTGCAGAACGAGGGCCGTCTTCTGCGCCTTGCCGAAAGCTACGGCGTGTCGCGCGAAGAATTCCTTCTGCGCTACCACGGCTCCGAACTGGACCCGAACTGGGTCGATACCGTCTCGGGCCTGACGGCGCGCGGCTGGCGCGAATTCGCCAAGGAACTGGCGGCAATCGACGAATTGCGTTCCGAAATCCAGGAACTCTCGACCGAAACCGGCATCTCGATCGCGGAATTCCGCAAGATCGTCAACCAGGTCCAGAAGGGCGAGCGCGAAGCGCGTATCGCCAAGAAGGAGATGGTCGAGGCCAACCTGCGGCTCGTGATCTCGATTGCGAAGAAATACACGAACCGGGGCCTGCAATTCCTTGATTTGATTCAGGAAGGCAATATCGGCCTCATGAAGGCCGTCGACAAGTTCGAGTATCGCCGCGGCTACAAGTTCTCGACCTATGCAACGTGGTGGATTCGCCAGGCGATCACCCGTTCGATCGCCGACCAGGCCCGCACGATCCGCATCCCGGTGCACATGATCGAGACGATCAACAAGATCGTCCGCACCTCGCGCCAGATGCTGCACGAGATCGGCCGCGAGCCGACGCCGGAAGAACTGGCCGAGAAACTCGCCATGCCGCTCGAAAAGGTCCGCAAGGTCCTCAAGATCGCCAAGGAGCCGATCTCGCTCGAAACGCCGGTCGGCGACGAGGAGGATTCGCATCTCGGCGATTTCATCGAGGACAAGAACGCGGTCCTGCCGATCGACGCCGCCATTCAGGCGAACCTGCGCGAAACGACCACGCGGGTTCTGGCATCGCTCACACCGCGCGAGGAGCGCGTGCTGCGGATGCGTTTCGGCATCGGCATGAACACCGACCACACGCTTGAGGAAGTCGGCCAGCAGTTCTCGGTCACCCGCGAACGTATCCGCCAGATCGAGGCCAAGGCGCTCCGCAAGCTCAAGCACCCGAGCCGCTCGCGGAAGCTCCGGAGCTTCCTCGACAGCTAGTTTTGCGAAAGGGCGCCATACGGCGCCCTTTTTTGTTCGGCATGTCTTTGCGATGCTCACCGTCTGGTACAACACGCGCTGCCCGGTCTGCGATGCCGGTATCAATCGACAGAAAAGCCGATTGATCGAGGCCGTAAAGGCGGGCCGTATCGAGTTTCGTGACATCAATCTGGAGCCGGACATTCTTGCCGGTCACGGAGCATCGTTGAATGACGTGCGCCGGCGCCTCCACGCGACTGACGGCGAAGGCAATCTCCTGGTCGGGGCCGATGTCGCGATTGCGGTCTGGCGCGCCACGCCCGGCGAGGGCTGGATCGCTTTCCTGCTTGGCAACAGGGTCGTGCTCCCGGTGACTCGCGTCGCCTATGACCGGTTCGCCGATATTCTCTACGCGTGGAATCGCCGAAACGGGCGCTGGTAGGCAACGGCAGAGAGCCTGCCGAGGTCAGGCGGGTCTTCGTGTCGCGTGCCTGAGCGAGAAACACGGCCTCGAAATCACCTTGTTTTTCGCGTTGGCGGCAAGTTGATTTCAATCATGCCCTTTCGCCATGTAGTGATCGCGCGATGCAGCAGGATACCGAAAAACAGGGACGATATGCGCACTGGGGCGTTCCCGCCTCGGTCGTGGCGCATGTGCTTGTCATCGCCCTGCTGATCTTCGGCCTGCCATTGCCGGAGTTCGACCGCGAGGAGCCGGAGGCGATCGCCGTCGAACTGGTCCCGCCGCCCGAACCCGAGGCGCCGGAACCTGAGGCCGAAGAGCCCGAGGAAGAAGAGGTCGAGCAGGCCGCGGAAGAAGCGCCGCCTCCGCCGCCCGAAGACGCTGCGGGAGAAGAACAGGCAAGCGCCCAGCCGATCCAGGTCCTGCGGCCGGTTTTCGAATTCGGCGAGGAGGAGACCGGCCCGCGCGAAACGCAGGATGGGAATTCATCCACCGACTCCGAAACCGACGACACGTCGCTCGAACCGGAACCGGCCGAGATCGACGAGGCCGCCGCGCCGCTTCCGGAACCGAAGCCTCCGGTCGAACTGACGGAGGCGCGCACGCTTTTCTCGCGTGCGGTGACCGACGATCCGGTCGCGATGGCTGCGATGGGATCGTTGTCGCGCGGCGAACGCGGCGCTGAACTGTGCACAACGGAATTGCGAGAACAGCTTCGCCGCGTCTCGCCGCTTTACTGGCCGGACCTTCTTCCGGCCTACAGGCTCGGTTCCGGGACGGCGATCGAGGTTCGCGAGGCGGCGTTCCGGGCAGGCGGTGTCTGGTACAATCTCAGCTTCCGCTGCGATCTTGACGAAGCCGCCACCCGCGTCCGCTCATTCGCCTTCGATGTCGGTGCGCCGATCCCGCGCGAGCAGTGGCGGGCGAGGGGGTTCCCGGGCGGCTGAGCATGAAGGCCGCGGCCGCGACATAAGCGCCCAACGCCGTGGGGCGTAGTGGTATTCCGGCCCGGGCCGAACGATATGCGCCTCACCGCACCGGCGGACCGCCCTGAAATTTCGGAGACACGCTCCAGATGCAATCGCTCGCCAATCTTCTCGACCAGCTTCCCTGGAGCCTCGTCATCATCGCCTGCCTGACGCTCGGCCTCGCGCCCTTCGTTCCCGAGCCGCATATCTGGGAAAAGCTGAAAATGCTGATGGCCGGTACGCTCGCCAGACCGATCGACATCTTCGACCTCCTCATGCACGCCGCCCCATTTCTCGTCGCCGCGCTCAAGCTCGCGACGCCTCTTTTGGCCGCGAAATAGAATTGAATCGATACGGCCAAAAGCTCGGCTAAGCTGCCGATTTCGCGGTTTTTTACTGCAGCTTTGACTTGAAGCGCGGCGTACCCTCTGCAACGATGACGGGGTGGGGGATACGCAATGGCAACCGCGCCGGAACCGAATATCAATTCGCCGGAAGACCTTACAGGCTGGTTGAGCGACAAGCCGACCGAATGGGCGCACGCGATCGCCACGCGCGCGGCCTTGCGCGTGTTTCCGCTGGTATTGCGGGTCGCCGATCGGGAAGGAGGGGAGAACTTGATTCTCCAGACTTTCCGCGCAAACTTCATATCATGGGCGGCGCACAAATATCCCGCCCATGATATGACCGCCTTCGCCATCGACGCCGCCTTCGCCGCCACCAGAGCCGCCGACGCCATCGACGCCGCCGACGACGCCGCCATCAACGCCATCGACGCCGCCTTCGCCGCCAACAGAGCCGCCGTCGCCTCCACCGCCGTCTCCGGAGCCGCCACCAGAGCCGCCGACGCCGCCTTCGCCGCCGCCGACGCCAGGCGAGAGATTTGGAAGGCAGTGGAATACGATTGCCAATGGCTGGCTAATGAAGGCGGCGATGCAGACACAGTGGCCCTTTTTGATCAATCGCTATGGCTACCAATTGACACCGGCTTCCCTACATTGGCTCATATGCCGCCCGGATCGTATCGGGACCTATTGGCGGAATGGCAAAATCGCGCAAACAGTCAACCCGGTTCGTGGGCGGTCATTTTCTCTTGGTATGTTAAGGCATCTGGGCAAAGAACGCGTGATAAAACCCTTTTTAACGGGAAAGTCGTAACCGAAATCGCCACCCAGCCGGACGCCTTCTGGACAGCCTCCGAAGAACGTTCGGCTGGGCAGATCGTGGATGAGATCGCGGAGATCGTTTTGAGGGGTCGCGCGAGCACAGCCGAACATCCCGAGCAAGACGACGAAACCGTCACCGAACAGCGGCCGGCCCCTTTCCAGTTCCAATGGCGCAACAACCGGATCGGAGCGATACCTCCGGCAGCGGATGCCATCGACAACGATTTCGCAGCCGATCTGTTGGAGGAGGTGAGGGAAAAGGCGACCGAATTGGCTCAGCGCCTCGGTCGTGCCAATGCGTCCCCTCGCGTCACCGCTTCTGTCGGCAAACTCCTGGGCGCGCTTCCTTCAGACCTTTCGGGGATACGCCCGGGGGTCTTGCGATCGAGGTCGCGATCGATTGAGGCGGACGCGGCGGCCTTTTCACGAAACGAGGAAGAGCTTTTTCCTGACGCCGTCGCCGGAATGGTCGATCTGTCGGACACACTACGCGACCTGCTCGGATGCTTCCCGGTTGTGCGTGACATAGAGGCAGAGGTGCTGGCGCTCGATCTTGCCGGCGCCGATCTGGATGCGGTGAAATCCGGTCTCGACGATGTCCTGGACATTATCGGTGAAGCCGATGACCTCGCCGACGAAAGCGCGATAGCCGCACTGCACACGATGGAGGAAATCTCCTCCGAAGCGGCGTCCGGTTCTGTGCGTGAAAAAAGAACGGCCGAATACGCATTGGTCGTCCGCAATGTGGCGAGCGTCGTGCTGCGTGAAGCGCGACGTTACGCGGGCGATGCGGCTGGGAGCGTGCGCAAGGGATCGCTGGCCGGACTGGAGAAAGGGACCGAAGCGGCAGTCAAGGCCGGCCTCGCCTATCTGGCCGCGAATCTGGCCGGCCCGGTCGTTGGACTCGGAATGTTCATCGCGTCATTCGCGCCTTTGGGAAGAGCCGCGAAAACCATCGCGGAAAACCAGTCCGATACGGCTGGACCGGAGGCGATCGAAGAAGAAGATTCCGCCGATGAAGCGCCGTAGACGGCATCATCCGGTGGATGAAGGTTCCGTAAATGGCTGGCAATGCATTGATTTGTCTTAAAAATCGCCTTTCAATTCGACGCTCTATCGACCGACTTCCGCCCTTGCGTACCCTTGTCCGGCTGAACCTTTAACGGAGAACGAGGCGCGTGGAATGGGCCGCCATCATCGAGAGCAATCGCGCCGCGCTTCTGCGCGTCGTCGTGGCGCTGCTCGATCTTGCCGGTCTGACGGAAGACGGAAAAATGCGGCGGCAGTTGCGCAACTATCTGACGCGCATCCTGCGGCCCGCCGAATCCGCCGCCCGCCGGCTGATCGTGATCGCCGCGCGCGACCTAGTTGTCGATGTGCGCCCCTTGCGCTCCGTCATCGGGGCATCAGGGGCCCGTCAGCGAGGGCGAAGCCCGAAGCTTACGGACGGGACAAAGACTGCCTTTCCCCTGCTCGATCCGCTGAAGAACTTCGCCCCCCGGCGCAGATACTCCCGCTCGGTCCCGCGCATCCTCTTTCTCGACGGGCCGACCCCGCCACCGCTTCCGCCGATCCCGTCGGACAACGAAATGGTCGACGCGACGGGCGTTTGTCGCCGGCTTGCGTCGGTCCGGCGCGCGCTTGACGATATCGACGCCCAGGCCCGTCGCCTGGCGCGATGACGGGCGAGGCGCGACCGTGAGCCATACCGTATCGGACGGCTCTCCCCATGCGTCCGGGTTATCCGCCGGGCCGCCGCAAGCGGCAGATCCACGAGGTCGACGAGATCCTGAGGAACTGTCACCTGCTGGCCCTGCGCGTCCTCTCGCCCAACTCGTCGTGAACGGGGGGAAATCGCGGGCCTGACGAGCCGGTCTCGATGGCGAGGCGCGGCAGCGATGTCGCACGCTATGCCGCCGGCCGTCTCGCGAACAGCATCAGCAGGCCGAAGGCGATCATCATCGCGCCGCTGATACGGTTGAGCCATTGCGTGGCGCTGGTCCGGCTCGCCATTCGGCCGATATGGCGTCCGGCCAGCGCGTAGAGCGCGGCGGCCGTCAGTTCCAGCAAGAGGAAGAGCGCCCCCAGCACCGCGAAGCTCGCCAGATAGCGTCCGGGCTCGACGAATTGCGGAAAGAAGGCCGTGAAGATCAGGATCGCCTTAGGGTTGCCGATGCCGACGAGGAATTCCTGGCGGAAAAGCTGTGGCGTCGGCGGTCGGGTCGCCATCGCGGCTTCGATGCTTGTCCGTGCGCCGCCACCGCGCATCATCCTGACGCCGAGCCAGATCAGATAGGCCGCGCCGCCCCATTTGACGATCGCGAAGGCATGCGCCGACGCCGCCAGCAGCGCACCGAGGCCGACGCCGGTGATCGCGATCAGGATCGCATAGGCGACCAGCCGGCCGAAGATGGCGACGACCGCCGCGCCGACGCCGGCCCGCGCCCCGTTGGTCAGCGCCAGCAGGTTGCTCGGCCCGAAGGTCAGGTTGAGCGCGAAACAGGCTGGAATGAAGAGCGCCAGCGTATGCGGGTTCATGTTCGCCTTGCCTCAGTTCGCCGCGATTTCGGGCAGCCGCCAGTCGATCGGCTCCAGCCCCTTGTCCTGAAGGAACGCGTTGGCCTTCGAGAACGGCTTCGAGCCGAAGAAGCCGTTATGGGCCGAAAGCGGCGAGGGGTGGGGCGACTTGATGATGCAGTGCTTCGACTGATCGACGAAAGCGGCCTTTCTTTGTGCGTAGGCGCCCCACAGGATGAACACGGCCGGCCGGTCGCGGTCGTTGACGAGCCGGATGACGGCGTCGGTGAAGCGCTCCCAGCCCTTGCCCTGATGCGAAGCGGCACGATGCGCCTCCACAGTCAGGACAGCGTTGAGCAGCAGAACGCCCTGTTTCGCCCAAGCCTCCAGATTGCCGTGTCCCGGCGGTTCGATGCCCAAATCTGCCTTCAACTCCTTGTAGATATTGACCAGCGACGGCGGCACGCGCACGCCCGGTCGCACTGAAAAACACAGGCCGTGCGCCTGTCCGGGCCCATGATAGGGGTCCTGGCCCAGTATCACCACGCGCACGTCGTCCAGCGGCGTCGCGTCGAGCGCGTGGAACCATTCGGCTCCCGGTGGAAAAATGTGCTTGCCCGCCTGTTTCTCCGCGACGAGAAACTGTTTCAGCGCGGCCATGTATGGGCTGTCGAATTCGCCCTGCAGCGGCGTCAGCCAGCTTTCGTGCAATTTGACCATTGTCGATCGCCCTGTTCCATCCTGTCCGGATCGTCACACGGGCTTGTCCGCGATTCCAGTTTGCGACGGTAACTTCCCCGGTTTTCGTTTTTCGGGCAGACGGCAGGCGAATGATCGCTGGGCCCGCATGCGCCGATTGCCTTTGGTTGCTCGCGTCGATACCGTCCCGGTATCAAAAAGAAAGGTGCTCCATGTCTCCCGAATTTCTCGCAACGGCACTTGTCGTCGTTCTGGCGCCGGGCACGGGCGTCATTTACACGCTGGCCGTTGCGCTTGCGCGGGGTCGTCTCGCCAGCATCTGGGCGGCGTTCGGTTGCACGCTTGGCATCGTGCCGCACATGGTGGCCGCCATTCTCGGTGTTGCGGCAATCCTTCATGCCAGCGCCCTGTTGTTCCAGGTGGTGAAGTTCGCCGGCGTCGCCTACCTGCTCTGGCTTGCCTGGCAGACGATCAGGGATCGCGGCGCGCTGAAAGTGGAGGCGGGCAAGGAAGCGGGAAGCCTACCGCGCATCGCCGTAACGGGCACGCTGATCAACATCCTCAATCCGAAACTGTCGATCTTCTTCCTCGCCTTCCTGCCGCAATTCGTCGATCCGGCGGCGGCAAGCCCGTTGGGCGCGATGGTGGAATTGTCCGCCGTCTTCATGGCGATGACCTTCGTTGTTTTCGCGGCTTACGGCTTCGTGGCCTCGGCGGTGCGTGACCGCATGCTGGCAAGCGCGCGGGTCATGGCGTGGATGCGCCGCGGCTTTGCCGCCGCCTTCGTTGCGCTGGGTGCGAAACTGGCCCTGACAACCGCCCGGTAATGCAGGCCGCGCTGACGATAGAAACCAGCGGGCAGGGCTTGTACGAGTTCACCGACCGCGTGCATGCCTTCCTGCGGGAGGCGGGCGCCGGAGAAGGGCTGCTGACCGTCTTTGTGCGGCACACCTCCTGCTCACTGCTGATCCAGGAAAATGCCGATCCGGACGTGCAGCGTGACCTGCACGCGTTTTTTCGCCGCCTTGTCCCGCCTTCGACCGACCCGTCGATGAACTGGATCGTGCACACGATGGAAGGCCCGGACGATATGCCCGCACACATCAAGGCGGCGCTGACGCAGACCTCCATCGGCATACCGGTAACGGGCGGCAGACCCGTTTTCGGAACCTGGCAGGGGATCTACCTGTTCGAACATCGCGACCGGAGGCATCGCCGCGAGGTTGTCCTGCACCTCTCGACATGACCGATCGCTTGACGAAGAGTTTACCGGTATCCGCCGTTCAGATTGCGTTCAGCCGAAAAACGCCATGGTCCTGACACCCTTGATATTCTATATCGCCCCAGATCGAATGAATCCGGAGAATGACAAAGATGGCTGACACTTTCCTGACGCGCCGTTCCACGCTGCTGGCCGCGGCCGCATTCACAGCCGCTTCGGCCGTGCCGCTGACGGCCTTTGCGCAATCCGCACCGGCGGCTGCCGGCAGCGTAGACATGGACAAGCTGCTGGAGCCCGGTCCGCTTGAAGAGCAGGTCGAAGGCGCGGAAGATGCGCCGATCACCGTGGTGGAATATGCCTCGATGACGTGCAGCCACTGCGCCCATTTCCACAAGGAAACCTTCCCTGCCATCAAGGAAAATTACATCGACACCGGCAAGGTGCGCTTCATCCTGCGTGAGTTTCCCTTCGATCCTCGCGCCGCCGCCGCGTTCATGCTCGCGCGCTGCGCCCCCGAGGGGAAATACTTCGCCATGGTCGATGTGCTGTTCAAGCAGCAGCAAAGCTGGGCCTTCGTGGAGAATGCGCGTCCGCCGCTGGAAAATATCGCGAAGCTCGCCGGTTTTACACAGGAGAGCTTTCAGACCTGCTTGACCAATCAGAAGCTTCTGGATGACATCAATTCCATACGGGAGCGCGCCTCGGCGGAATTCGGCGTTAACGCCACGCCGACGTTCTTCATCAACGGAAAGAAATATTCCGGAGCCCTGACAGTTGACCAGATGTCGGCCATTTTCGACGACCTGCTGTAATGGCAGGTCCGCGCGCGCGCTTCGTCGCGTGCGCGGCCGACACTATGGGCGGAGCCGCTGATGCGCTTCGAAAAACTCCGCCTTCTGGGCTTCAAGTCCTTCGTAGAGCCGACTGAATTCATCATCGAAAGCGGCCTGACCGGTGTGGTCGGGCCGAATGGTTGCGGCAAGTCGAACCTTGTCGAGGCCCTGCGTTGGGTGATGGGTGAATCCTCCTACAAGAACATGCGCGCATCCGGCATGGATGACGTGATCTTTTCGGGGTCCGGCACGCGTCCTTCGCGCAATACCGCCGAAGTTTCCCTGTTCCTCGAAAATGCCGACCGCACCGCGCCGGCGGCATTCAACCAGGATGATACGCTGCAGGTGACCCGGCGTATCGAGCGCGAGGCGGGGTCTGCCTACAAGATCAACGGCAAGGACGCCCGCGCCAAGGACGTGCAGCTGCTCTTCGCCGACCAGTCGACCGGCGCCCGTTCGCCCTCGATGGTCGGGCAAGGCCGTATCGGCGAGCTCATTCAGGCCAAGCCGCAGGCGCGGCGAGCCTTGCTGGAAGAGGCGGCCGGTATCTCCGGCCTCCATTCCCGCCGCCACGACGCCGAATTGCGGTTGCGCGGCGCGGAGACCAATCTCGAACGCCTTGAAGATGTCGTTTCCGAACTGGAAAGCCAGATCGAGAGCTTGAAGCGGCAGGCTCGCCAGGCCAATCGCTTCAAGGCCCTGTCGCGCGATATTCGCGAAGCCGAGGCGACGCTTCTTCACCTGAAATGGACCCTTGCCAAGCAGCAGGAGGGCGACGCGCAGTCGACCCTGTCCAGGGCGACCTCGCTGGTGGGTGAGCGTTCGCAACTGCAGATGGAAGCCGCGAAGGTTCAGGCCATCGCGCAGAAGAAACTGCCCGAACTGCGTGACAATGAAGCGGCCGCCGCCGCCGCGTTGCAGCGCCTGACGATTGCCCTCAATCAGCTCGACGAGGATGCTCGACGCCAGGAAGCGCGGCGCACCGAACTGCAAAACCGGCTGACCCAGCTTTCGGGGGACATCGAACGCGAGGAAACGATGAAGGAGGAAAACGCCTCCGCCATCGCCCGTCTCAACGCGGAAGAAGCTGAGCTGAGCGCCGAGGAAGCGGCGACTGGCGATCGCGAAACCGAATTGAAACAGCTGTTCGAGGCGGCCGAAGCGGCACTGGCCCGCAGTGAGGCGGAACTGGCGCGCCTGACCGGCGAACGTGCCGAGGTCGGCGCGCTGCGAACGCAGCTTGAACGTCGAATTCGCGAGACACGCGAACGCAACGACCGCCTGGTGTCGCAGCAGAACCGACTGATGTCCGAATTGTCGGAGATCGACAATCGCATCAAGACACTTGCCGATCCCGCCGAAAAGCGCGTTCTGCTGGAAGCCGCGGAAGACGCCGCGATCCAGGCCGAGCGGGTCGCTGCGGAGGCGGAGCAGAGTGTCGGAGCCGCGCGCGAGGCCGAAAATGCGCGCCAGCCAGCCTTGCAGGAAGCCAAGGCGGCGCTTAACCGCCTCGAAACCGAAGCGCAGACACTGGCGAAGATGCTCAATACCGGTGCCGGCGACCTGTTCCCCGCCGTCGTCGAAAAGATAAGGGTCGAGAAGGGCTACGAGGCTGCGCTGGGCGCGGCGCTTGGCGACGATCTCGATCTGCCTCTCGACTCCAACGCGCCCGCCTACTGGGCTGCGGTCGACCCGCTCGCCGACGATCCGGCCCTGCCGACGGAAGCAGTGGCGCTTGCCGATTTCGTCAAGGCGCCGGACGCTCTGAAACGCGCCCTGAGCCAGATCGGCGTGGTCGAGAGCGTCGACAAGGGCGGCCTGCTGCAGGCTGAGCTGAAAACCGGGCAGCGGCTTGTGACGAAGGACGGTGCCCTGTGGCGCTGGGACGGATACACCGCACGCGCCGATGCACCGACACCGGCAGCCCAGCGCCTTGCGCAGAAGAACCGTCTTGCCGAACTCGATGCGGAGATCGTGGAAGCGACCAAATCGCTGCGTGCTTGCGAGGCCGACGCCGCGGAACGCAAGGAAGCGACACGCGCCGCCATCGAAACCGAACGGCAGGCCCGTGAAGCACTTCGCGCCGCACAGGGCGGCGCGCGCGAAGCCCGCGAGGCGCTCGCCGCCGCCGAACGCGCAACAGGCGAATTGTCCAAACGCAAGGCAGTGCTCGATGAAAGCCTCCAGCGGGCAAAATCCGACATAGAAGAGACGGCGGGCGTTCTCGCTGAAGCCGAGACCGCGTTGGCCGGCGAGCCGGATCTCTCTGCCCTCGATGTCGGCGTCGAGAAGCAGGGCACGATCGTCACGACGGAGCGCGCGGCTTTGACCGAAGCGCGCGCCAACCACCAATCTCTGGCCCGTGAGCGCGAAGCGCGTCAGCGGCGTCTCGCTGCCATCAAGAGCGAACGCGAAAACTGGATCACCCGCGCCGCGAATGCGGACGGGCAGATCGGCGTTCTCGCGAAGCGCCGCCAGGAAACGGCGACCGAACTGGCTTCGCTCGATGAGACGCCGGACGAGATGCCGGCGCGCCGCCGCCAACTGGTTCGCGAAATCGAGGCGGCGGAACAGGCTCGCAAGGAAGCCGGAGACAAGCTGGCTCTGGCGGAAACGGCGGTGCGGGAGTCCGACAAGGCCGCGACCGACGCGATCACGGCGCTCTCCGGCGCCCGCGAGGAACGCGCCCGCGCCGAAGAACGCCTGACGGCCGCCATGGAGCGCCGCAAGGAGGTCGAGGGGCGTATTCACGAGGCGCTGAACTGCGCGCCGCACGAAGCCCTGAAACTGAGCGGTTTGTCGTCGGACGACGCCATGCCGGACATGGACGCCACCGAACGGCGCCTCGACCGGTTGAAGATAGAGCGCGAGCGCCTCGGGGCGGTGAACCTTCGCGCCGAGGAAGAGCAGACAGAACTGATCGAGCGGCTGGAATCGCTGGTCCGCGAACGTGATGACGTGATCGACGCAATCCGTGAATTGCGCTCGGCGATTGCAAGCCTGAACCGGGAGGGCCGCGAGCGGTTGCTCGAAGCCTTCGACGTGGTCAACGACCATTTCAAGCGGCTTTTCACGCATCTCTTCGGTGGCGGAACGGCCGACTTGCAACTGATCGAAAGCGAGGATCCGCTGGAAGCCGGTCTGGAAATCGTCGCGCGGCCGCCAGGCAAGAAACCACAGACCATGACGCTGCTGTCCGGCGGCGAGCAGGCTCTGACCGCGATGGCGCTGATCTTCGCCGTCTTCCTGACCAATCCGGCCCCAATCTGCGTCCTCGACGAGGTCGATGCTCCCCTCGACGACCACAATGTCGAGCGTTTCTGCAACCTGATGGACCAGATGGCCAAGGATACCGACACCCGGTTCGTTATCATCACCCACAACCCGATCACCATGGCGCGCATGGATCGCCTGTTCGGAGTCACGATGGCGGAGCAGGGCGTATCTCAGCTGGTCTCGGTCGATCTCCAGCAGGCCGAGGAATTGCGCGAGGCGGTCTAGGGAATTCTCCGAGTTTGGCCCAGACCGTGAGTTCCAACCGCATTTACCGCGATTGTGGCCGAATTTGCTGCACTGCAAAAAAGACCTCGCATTGCGCCATGTGTTTGCGCTATGCATCAGTTCCTGTTGACGCGGCAAGGAGGAGGCCGCCAATGACCGGACGGGAGAGGACCGACCAGAACCAATGACGAATTGGGTGTATAGCTTCGGAGGAGGAAAGGCCGAGGGTAGCGCGCGCGACCGAGACAAGCTCGGCGGCAAGGGTGCTAACCTTGCGGAAATGGCGCGGCTGGGCCTGCCCGTACCGCCCGGTTTTACTGTTGCCACGGACGTTTGCCGGCATTTCTATGCGAACGCGAATGCATTGCCTGATGGCCTCGAACGCGAGGTTACCCAGGCGCTGGAAACCCTCGAGCGCCAAACCGGCAGGGAATTCGGCGGGGCAGGGAAACCGCTCCTCGTGTCGGTGCGCTCCGGATCGCGCGAATCCATGCCGGGTATGCTCGACACGGTGCTCAATCTCGGTCTCAACGACAAGTCGGTCGAAGCCCTGGCCAAGGCGAGCGGTGACGCGACATTCGCCTATGACAGCTACCGACGATTCATCCAGATGTATGCCGGCGTCGTGCTCGGCCTGGATCATTCCGTGTTCGAGGACATCATAGACAGCGTCAAGCAGGAGAGCGGCGCGACCCGTGACGGCGAACTGACCGCAGACCACTGGCGCACGGTGATCGACGGCTACAAGGCGGCTGTTATCGACGAGCTCGACGAAGAGTTTCCCCAGGACGCGACGGAACAGCTCTGGGGCGCCATTCGCGCCGTCCTCAAGAGCTGGATGAATCCGCGGGCATTGACCTTCCGGGCATTGCACAACATTCCCGAGGGCTGGGGTACGGCGGTGACCGTCCAGTCGATGGTGTTCGGCAATCGGGGAGAGGGATCCGCGACCGGCGTCGTATTCACGCGCGATCCGGCGAGCGGCGAGGACTGTCTCTACGGCGAATTCCTTCCCAACGCCCAGGGCGAGGACATCGTCGCAGGGCTGCGTACCCCGCACCCTTTGAGCAAGGCGCAGGCTTCGAGCGGCGATGCGGTTTCCATGGAAGACGCCATGCCGGTGACTTTCCAGGAATTGAAGGACGTCGCCAAGAGGCTCGAGAACCACTATCGCGAGATGCAGGATATCGAGTTCACGATCGAGGCGGGTAAGCTGTGGCTGTTGCAAACCCGCGACGGCAAGCGCTCCGCGCGGGCAGCGATCCGCATCGCCGTATCGATGGCGGAAAAGGGGCTGATCTCCAAGACCGAGGCGTTACGGCGCATCGACCCCGCCTCGCTTGAACAATTGCTCCACCCGGCCATCAGCCCCGACGTGGAGCGCATCGTCATCGGGCGTGGCCTGCCGGCTTCGCCGGGCGCGGCGACCGGGGAAATCGTCTTCACGTCCGAAGAAGCGGTGGAAGCCCATGGCGCCGGCCGAAAGACGATTCTCGTCCGGCCGGAAACGAGTCCCGAGGATATCCATGGCATGCATGCCTCCGAGGGCATCCTGACCATCCATGGCGGCACGACGAGCCATGCGGCCGTGGTCGCGCGCGGTATGGGAAAGCCCTGTATCTCCGGCGCCGGCGCGGTCCGGATCAATGCCGAGAAGGGGACCATGCTCGCCGGCGGCCGTACCCTGCACGCCGGCGAGGTGATCACGATCGACGGCACGAAGGGGGAGGTGCTTCTCGGCGCATTGCCGATGGTGCAGCCCGAACTGTCCGGCGACTTCGGGAAATTGATGGAATGGGCGGACGGCATCCGCCGCATGAAGGTGCGCGCCAATGCCGAGACGCCGGAAGACGCACTGACCGCGCGGGAGTTCGGTGCCGAAGGACTCGGATTGTGCCGCACCGAGCGCATGTTCAACGACGATGAGAAATTGCGCGCGGTGCGCGAGTTCATTCTGGCCGATGGCGGCGCGGCGCGAGACGGAGCGCTCGCCGACATGCAGGCGATGCAGGAAGCCGATTTTCTCGAGCTCTTCGAGATCATGCGCGGCATGCCGGTGACGATCCGCCTTTTCGACCCGCCGCTGCACGAATTCCTGCCGCGTCCGGGCCGGGAAATGGAGCATGCCGCCGAGGCTATGGGTATCGACGTGGAGCGGATCCGCCAGAGGGCGGAGGAATTGCACGAGATCAATCCGATGCTCGGCAATCGCGGCGTGCGGCTGGCGATTTGCTATCCGGAAGTCATCGAGATGCAGGCCCGCGCGATTTTCGAAGCTGTGATGAAGGCCGGCGAAAAGACGGGCAAGAAGGTCGTCCCGGAGATCATGGTGCCTCTCGTCGCCTATGAGCGCGAACTGAAATTCATCAAGGACCGCATCGACGTGATCGCGAAGGCGGTCATGGAGAAGTGGGGCACCGAAATCCAGTATCTCGTCGGCACGATGATCGAATTGCCGCGCGCGGCCATTCGGGCCGACAAGATCGCGGAGAGTGCGGACTTCTTCTCATTCGGCACGAACGACCTGACGCAATCGACGTTCGGAATATCGCGTGACGACGCGGGCCTTTACCTCAACGAATATCTCCGCAAGGGCGTGATCGATCGCGATCCGTTCATAACCATCGATGTCGAAGGGGTCGGCGAATTCGTCCAGATGGCCGCAGAACGCGGCCAGAGGACGCGGCCCGACATCACGCTGGGAATTTGCGGCGAACATGGCGGCGATCCCGCCTCGATCCATTTCTGCGAGACCGTGGGTCTGCACTATGTTTCGTGCTCGCCCTATCGCGTGCCGGTCGCGCGCCTGGCCGCGGCACAGGCGACGCTCGCCAACGGGACGGACGAGCGCGCCTGACCGTGCCGTGCAGAGCCTAGCTCTGCAGATTTCCGAGCTGCGCGAACACGTCCATGAATGCCGATGCGAAATCACGGATTTCGACGCGCATCGCATCCTGTGGAACGATCTCGATGGCCTTGCCGGTGTTGTCGAGCACCGCATAGAGCAGCTTGTCGCCGTCTTTGGTGCTCATCACGGCGATACGCTGGCCGGGTATCTGGTCGAAGACCGGAAGCTGGAAAAGGAACTTGAAGCCGCTCGCTTCGCTGGCTTCCTTGAGACATTCCTCGAAGCCGAACTCCTGAAGTGTCTGCAGGTTCAGGGCGAGTTCCAGTTCAACCGATTCCAGGTCGACGAACTCCTTTTCGCCGTTTGCGATCTGGTTTCCGGTTTGCTCGATGAGCGTCGTTTCAATCATGTCAGCCGACGGCATATGCACGTCTCCCATTTGTGGTTTTCATTCCCACCAGCGCGATCGACTCTCGAAGGCCAGTTTGGCCGCAATTGGGCGGGGACGGGGCGGTACCGGGGCACTTTTATGATCGGCTTTACACATTGCGTGTTTTCGCGCTAACGCGACTGATCATGGCGATGCTCAAGGCTGGACGCAGACACGAACCCGTTACACTTCGCCCTTTGCCGGAGCGAAAACGCTCGCATGCCGCCGGCTGGTCGCTCCGTCTGGCGTCCTTTGCGCCGGTCCTGGCGATCGTGATCCTCATCGCGCACAACATGGAAATCGTCGATACGCCGAACTTCCTTCTCCTGATCGGCTGTGTCGCGCTCGTCGCGCTGCTTGCGCTGTTTCTGGTCGGCGTGGCGTTTCGAAGCCTTTGGACGCGGGGAACGAGGGGCGGTCAGCAGGCCATCTGGGCGCTTTTTCTCGTCACATTGACGCTCGCACCCTTCGTGCTCGCCCTGTTCGCCTGGATCGCGCGCCCGCAACAGAGCGATGTCTCGACGGATTTGATCGATCCGCCGCTCCTGTCCGAGGAACTGCGAACACCTGCCGGCGGCTCGGCGGCCCAGGTCGCCGCGCAACTGAGAAACGGCTATCCCAATTTGACCGGCCGGCGTTTCAAGGCAGCGCCGGACGCGATCGAGGAAACGATACTGGCGGTTGGCGGGAATCTCGGCTGGACGCTGGTCTCGCGGCGCGGGCGAATCGGTGCGGATGATGAACTTCTGTTCGAGTTCGCCTATTCCATTCCGGTCATCGGTATACCCGGCACGGTCGTGTTGAGGCTCACCGACGAGGGCGACACGAGTTTCATCGACATGCGCGCGCGCACCGATTTCGTAACCCATGATCTCGGCTGGAACGCCTGGCTGATCGACCGCTACCTGAAAGCGCTCGATTTCCAACTCATCGGAATTGTCGAAGCCTAGTTCGGCCGGTAGATGCCCTCGATGGCCGGCGGCCCGTCGGTTTCGACGGCCCCGCGCGCCACAAGGTCTTCCAGATGCGCAAGAACCGAAAGCCCGGCCGCCTGATGCAGCCGCGGATCGGTGTCACGATAGATCTCGCGAACCATCCCGGCGATCGTCCGGTCGCCCTTGCGCAATCGCTCGAGGATGGCGGCCTCGCGCAGCCGGCGATGCGTTTTCAGCGCGCGGACGAAGCTGCGCGGTTTCGTCACCGGGCCGCCATGGCCGGGCAAATAGATCGCGTCGTCCCGCTGCAGGAGCCGTTCGAGCGAGGCTATGTAATCCGCCATCGCGCCGTCGGGTGGCGCGACGATCGAGGTGGCCCAGGCCATGACGTGATCCGCGGAGAACAATATCCCGGTGCCATTGAGCGCGAACGCCATGTGATTGGCCGTATGCCCCGGCGTCGCGATTGCTTCCACGGCCCATTCGCCGGTATCGACGATTTCGCCGTCGGCCAACCGGAAGTCCGGTTCGAAGGCGGTATCGGAGGAGGCGTCGAGGGGATTTACCTCGCCGATATGCAAGGGGCGGGCGGCCCGATGCGGGCCTTCGGCCATGACTGTCGCGCCCGTGGCGTCCTTCAAACGCGGCGTGAGCGGCGAGTGGTCGGCATGGGTATGGCTGACGAAGATATGGCTGACCGGCCGTCCGTCGATCGCGGCAAGCAAGGCCTGCAAATGGGCCTCGTCATCCGGGCCTGGGTCGATCACCGCGAGCGTGTCGCGCCCGATCACGTAGCTGTTCGTCCCCTCGAAGGTAAACGGACCGGGATTATTGACCGTGACGCGCAGGACATTCTCCGCGACGGGAACGGCCTTGCCATGTGCCGGTTCGAAATGGCGGTCGAACTCGATGTCTTCGGCCATGGATAATGCGGTCCTTTTTGCGGTCTCGCCATAAGGTCGGGTTGCTGATTACCAGCTTCGCCGATATAGGCAAGGAAGGTCCCGCATTCCCGTCCGGGGCTCCAAGACAGGATTATGGACATGGCATTTCCCACCACTTCCCAATCGCTCGTTTCCCGCGCCTTGCCGACGGAAACCGCGACGCGCTACGCGATGTATGCGTTTCTCGTGATCGCCGGTTCGATGTTGATCGCCGTCGCCGGCCAGATCAAGGTGCCGCTCTGGCCGAACCCGACGCCCGTCACGCTGCAGACGCTCGCCATTTTCACCATCGCAGCCGCTTATGGCCGCAACCTCGCCGTCGCCACGCTGATCGCCTACCTCGCAGAAGGCGCCGCGGGCCTGCCTGTGTTCACCAATGGTGGCGGTGTCGCGAACCTTGTCGGACCGACCTTCGGTTACCTCGTCGGTTTCGTCGTTGCCGCCGGAATCACCGGCTGGGCGGCGGATCGGGGCTGGTCGCGCAGCCCGGTTAAGCTCTGGACGGCGAACATGGCCGGTACGCTTGTGGTTCTCGTCCTCGGCGCTCTCTGGATGGGCATTCTCTTCGGATCGGAAAAGATGATCGCCTGGGGCGTCGGCCCGTTCATCATCACCGATATCATCAAGGCAACGTTGGCGGCCGCACTCGTTCCGGCGCTGTGGAGCCTGTTCCGCCGCAAGTAAGAACGGCTGTTTACGACACAATCGAAAGCCGCGGCTGTGTCCGCGGCTTTTTTGCGCTTGCGAACAAGACAATTCCGGGTTCAAAATTAGACCATGTATTCAAAAAACGATTATCCGAGGGATTTGACCGGTTACGGTCGGACTCCACCCGATCCCAAGTGGCCCGGCGGTGCGAAACTGGCGGTGCAATTCGTGGTCAATTACGAGGAAGGCGCCGAAAGCACCATTCTCGACGGCGACCCGGCTTCCGAGAAGCTCCTCTCCGAGATCGTCGGCGCGGATGCATGGCCCGGTCAGCGCAACCTCAACATGGAATCGCTTTACGAGTACGGGTCGCGGGCCGGCTTCTGGCGTTTGTGGCGCTTGTTCACGGAGCGCGACATGCCGGTCACGGTGTACGGTGTGACGGTCGCGATGGCCCGCAATCCGGAAGCCGTGGCGGCGATGAAGGAAGCGGGCTGGGAAATCGCCAGCCACGGCCTGCGATGGCTGGAATACAAGGATTTCGACGAAGAGACCGAGCGCGCCCACATTCTGGAGGCCGTGCGGCTGCATACGGAAATCACCGGTGAGAGACCGCTCGGCATCTACCAGGGCAAGCCGTCCGACAACACGCTGAAGATCGTCATGGAGGAGGGCGGGTTCGTTTATTCGGCCGATTCCTATGCCGACGAACTGCCCTATTACGTTGACGGACCGAATGGACCGCATCTGATCGTGCCCTACACGCTCGACGCAAACGATATGCGCTTCGCGACCCCGCAGGGCTTCAATTCCGGAGATCAGTTCTTCGCCTATCTGAAGGACAGTTTCGATGTCCTGCTGGCGGAAGGACGCGCGGGCGCGCCGAAGATGATGTCCGTCGGCCTGCATTGCCGTCTCGTTGGCCGACCGGGGCGGGCCGCGGCCCTTGCGCGTTTTCTGGACTACGTCAAAGCGCACGAGGATGTCTGGGTGGCGAAGCGTATCGAGATCGCGCGCCATTGGCAGGACGTTCACCCCCCGAAGTCGGAGACCGCATGAGAATCGTACCGCTTCCCGTTCGCGCGCTGTCGAAGGAAGCTTTCGCTCATTTCGGCGATGTTGTCGAAACCGAAGGCGCGGAACTGCGGATGATCAATCAGGGCTCGACGGAGCGGTTTCACGATCTGGCGACAATCGATGTTTCCGACGGCGGCGGAAGTGCGATCGTAAGCCTGTTTCGCGGTCAGCCATTCTCCCTGCCGATCACGATTTCGATGATGGAACGTCACCCGCTGGGAAGCCAGCTGTTCTTCCCCCTGTCGCAACGGCCGTTTCTCGCCGTTGTCGCGCCGGACGCGGACGGGTTGCCGGGCGAGCCGGTTGCGTTTCTGTGCCCGCCCGGAACCGGCGTGAACTACGCCAGGAATACCTGGCATCATCCGCTGCTTTCCCTTGAGGCGGTCAGCGATTTCATCGTCGTCGACCGCGATGGACCGGGCGACAATCTCGAGGAGCGGGTCTATGGCAACGCGCATTACCGCATTGACGCAATTGCAAGCTGACGGGCAGGGTTTCCGATCATGACAACCTCTCCGCAATCATCCGGTTCAATTCGGTTCGTGCTCAACGGCAGTCCGGTCGATCTGCCGGTCCGGCCGGACACAACGGCACTCGACGCGATCCGCAATCATCTCGGTCTGAAGGGCACGAAAGAGGGCTGTGCAGAAGGCGATTGCGGGGCCTGCACCGTGCTTCTGCGGCGTGGCGATGGACCTCGCATGGCCGCCAATGCCTGCATCATGACTGCGGCCCAGCTCGACGGCGCGGAACTGACGACCGTGGAAGGATTGAAGACCGACAATGTTCTGACCCCCGTCCAGGAGGCGATGGCGTCGAACGGATCGTCGCAATGCGGGTTTTGCACGCCGGGCATCGTCATGGCGCTGACCGGGTTGCTCGAAAAGACATCCGATCCGGACGAGGAGGTCATTCACGACACGCTTGCGGGAAATCTGTGCCGCTGTACCGGCTACCGGCCGATCGTCGAGGCGGCGAAAACGGCGGCGAAAGCGGACAGGCCGGAGCAGGCCGCACCGGAGCTGCCCGGTTGTCAGCCGGAAATCGAGTTCGGCGGATCGGTCCTGCATCAGCCCGCAACACTGGATGAATTCACCGACCTTCGCGCGCAATATCACGATGCAGTCATCCTTGCGGGCGGAACCGACCTCGGTGTCGCGCGCGCCGATTATCATTCCGATTGGGACCGGATCATCTCCACACGTCACGTTCGTGAACTGCGCATGATCGAGACAGGCTCGGACGCCTGGACCTTTGGCGCGGCCGTAACCTGGGATGAAATCCTTCAGGCAGTCGGCGCGGACTATCCGAGCCTTGCAGTCCTGATCCGCCGGTTCGGCTCGACCCAGATCCGCGCGATGGGAACGGTCGGCGGCAACATAGGGACCGCCAGTCCCATCGGCGATGGTCCGCCCGCACTGATCGCGCTTGGCGCATCGATCACGCTCGCCTCGAAGGCGCGTGGCGCGCGAACGCTGCCGCTGGAGGATTTCTTCCTCGATTACCGCAAGACCGAACTCGCAGACGACGAGGTGATTGCCGCCGTGACTTTGCCGCGTCCGAAGGACGGCGAAGCGTTCCGTGTCTATAAATTGTCGAAACGCTACGATCAGGACATTTCGACCGTCTGTGGCGCTTTCTGGGTCTCGATGGACGACGGAAAAGTCGCCGCGTGCCGCTTGGCTTTCGGCGGAATGGCCGCGATTCCGAAGCGCGCAAAAGCGTCTGAAAACAAGCTGTTGGGCACGTCCCTTGAATCAGGTTCGGCGACCGAGGCGGGCCAGGCCCTTTCGGAGGATTTCGATCCGCTGTCGGACTGGCGCGGCAGTGCGGCCTATCGCTCGCGCAGCGCGGCATCGTTGCTGCAGCGCTTTGCCCGTGACCTCGCGGGCGAGACGGTGGAGGTAATGGCGCTATGACGATCGAGATCGAAACGATTCAGCGAAGCGTTGTCGGCCATGGCCTGGCCCACGACAGCGCGGTCAAACATGTTTCGGGCGATGCGGCCTATATCGACGATATGACCGAAATGCCCGGCACACTGCATGCGGCGCTGGTCATCTCGCCGGTCGCGCATGGCAGGTTGAACGCCATTGATCCGGCAAAGGCGCTGGCCCTGCCGGGTGTGAAGGGCTTTGTCGCGGCGGCGGACATTCCGGGTCACAATGACATCGGCCCGATCCTTCACGGAGAGCCGCTTTTCGCGGAAGAGATCGTCGACTATCTCGGTCAGCCGATCGGCGCGATCGCGGCCGAGACATTCGAACAGGCCGTGAAGGCCGCGCGTGCGGTCGGGCTTGATATCGATGAACTGGAACCTGCGCTCGATGTCGAAGCCGCGCACAAGGCCGGTTCCTACGTGATGCCGCCGCAAAAGGTGCTTGAAGGCGATGTCGACGCGGCCCTTGCTTCTGCCGAAAAGATCGTCGAGGGCCGGCTGGATATCGGCGGCCAGGACCATTTCTACCTGGAAACCCATATTGCCTACGCCATTCCCGGCGAGGACGGCGACATGGTGGTCCATTCATCCACCCAGCATCCCACGGAGGTGCAGCATCACGTCGCCCATGTGCTGGGCGGACTGGCGAACTCCGTCGATGTGTTCACACGCCGCATGGGCGGCGGCTTCGGCGGCAAGGAGAGTCAGCCGACGATTATTGCAGCGGCCGCCGCCTTGCTGGCTCGACAGACCGGAAAGCCGGTGAAGCTGCGCCTCAAGCGCTCGACGGACATGACGGCCACCGGCAAGCGCCACGACATGGTGGCGACATGGAAGGCCGGGGTTGATGCGAACGGACGCATTCGCGGTCTCGATATTGAGTATCTTGCGCGCGCCGGCAACACACCGGACCTGACGGGCCCGGTTATCACGCGCACACTGACCCATTCCGACAATTCCTATTTCATCCCCGCAGCGCGCTTTGTCGGCCATGCCTGCAAGACGAACACCGTCTCGAATACGGCATTTCGCGGGTTCGGCGGCCCGCAGGGCATCATCGCCATCGAGGCGATCATGGATTCGATCGCGCGCGAATTGCAGCTCGATCCGAACGTGGTCCGCGCGATCAATTATTACGGTCCGGAAACGGGCGAGGTTACGCCCTATGGTCAGCCGGTCGAGCACAATCGACTAATCGAAGTGACAGAAGCGCTGCTGGCGAGTTCCGATTGGCAGCGCCGCCGTGCGGAAATCGATGCGCACAATGCCGAAGACCCGTTGCTGCGTCGCGGCCTGGCGATGGTGCCGATCAAGTTCGGCATCTCCTTCAACCTGACCTCCCTGAACCAGGCCGGCGCGCTGGTCCATGTCTACCAGGACGGATCGGTGCATCTGAACCATGGCGGTACCGAGATGGGGCAGGGGCTGTTCATGAAGGTCGCCCAGGTCGTGGCGGAAGTCTTCCAGATCGACATCGACCAGGTGAAGATCACGGCGACGACGACCGGAAAGGTGCCGAATACGTCGGCGACCGCCGCATCCACCGGTTCGGACCTGAACGGCATGGCGGCCTACAATGCGGCGACAGCGATACGGGGACGCATGGCCAGTGTTGCCGCCGAACATTTCGATGTTTCCGTCGAGCAGATCGTTTTTCGCGAGAGCCGCGTGCATGCCGGCAATCGCTCCGTCTCCTTCGGGGAACTGGCGAAGATGACCTGGGCGGCCCGAGTGCAGCTCTCCGAGGCGGGGTACTATGCGACGCCGAAGATCCATTGGGACCCGAAGACGCTGAAGGGCCGGCCGTTCTTCTACTACACCTATGGCGCCGCCGTCGCCGAGGTCGCCATCGATACGCTGACCGGCGAAAGCCGTTGCCTTCGCGCGGACCTGCTGCAGGATTGCGGCGCGTCGCTCAATCCTGCGATCGATCTCGGCCAGATCGAGGGGGCTTTCATACAGGGCATGGGCTGGCTCACATGCGAGGAACTGTGGTGGGACGGCAAGGGGCGGCTGCGCACGATCGGGCCGTCGACCTACAAGATTCCCGGTTCCCGCGATGTGCCGCGCGAATTCAATGTTCACCTTCTGGGCAATGCACCGAACGCCGAGGAAACCGTTTATCGCTCGAAGGCGGTTGGCGAACCGCCATTGATGCTCGCCGTGTCGGTGTGGCTTGCGATCCGCGACGCGGTCGCCTCCTGCGGGGCACCCGGCCTGGCGCCGCAATTGATAGCGCCGGCTACGCCGGAAAATATTCTGGCCGCGATCGACGATGTCCGCGCGCGCAGCGGGAGCCTTTCGTGACCCTTCCGCTTTCCACGCTAAACACCTGTTCCGACTCCGAATTCGTCGCCGCGCTCGGTGCGATTTTCGAGCATTCGCCATGGGTCGCCGAGGCGGTTTCGGGCATGCGGCCCTTTGCGAGCATCGAAGCTCTTCACGCCGCCATGGTCTCAGCCGTCGACGACGCGGACGAGGACGCGCAGCTGGCGCTTATTCGCGCGCATCCCGACCTTGCGGGAAAGGCCGCGCTCGCCGGTGAACTGACGGCTGAATCGACGTCCGAGCAAAAGGGAGCCGGCCTCGACCGATTGACGAGCGAGGAATTTACCCGATTTCACACCCTGAACGACGCCTACAAACAGAAATTCGGTTTCCCGTTCATTCTGGCAGTGCGAGGTCACGACAAGCATTCGATACTCGACGCCTTCGAGCGCCGTCTCGAGAACTCACAACCCGATGAGAAATCCGAAGCGCTGGCGCAGATTGCTCAGATCGGCTCTTTTCGCCTTCACGACCTGATCGAGGAATAACATGCCCGGAAAACTCTCGACCCATGTGCTCGACACCGCCACCGGAAAGCCGGCGCAGGGCATGCGCCTGACACTTTATGCGGCGAAGTCGGGTACAGGCGATCTCGAAACAGTCAAGCAGGCCGTCACGAATGCGGATGGACGCACGGACGAATTGCTGCTGGGCGCTGACGAAATGAAGGCCGGGGTCTACGAAATCCATTTCGAAGTGGCGGCTTACTATGGGCAAAAGGGCGGCGTGGAACAGGCCGATACGCCGTTCCTGGACGTGGTTCCGATCCGTTTTGGGATATCGGACACCAACTCGGGCTATCATGTCCCGTTGCTGGTCACACCCTGGAGCTACTCCACCTATCGCGGAAGCTAGATTCGGCCGCTTTCCGGCGGTGGCGGTTCCTTGAGATAGGCGAGGCGCTTCGCCTCGCGGCGACCGTGGGTGACGGTGTCGAGAATGAACCCTGTAAAGAGGCTGAGAGCGGACAGCAGCATGATCGATGCCGCAAGGACCGCCGTCGGCAGACGCGGCACGAGCCCCGTTTCGAAAAACTCGATGATCACGGGTGTGGCGATGCCAATCGACAGCAGGCAGAAGGCCGCGGCGACCGCCGAGAAGAATGCGAGCGGCTTTTCGTTGCGCAGGAACCAGCCGATCAGGCGCAAGATCCTGAAGCCGTCGCGGAACGTGCTGAGCTTGCTTTCCGATCCGTCCGGGCGCGCACCGTAAGGCGCTTCGATCTCCGCGATCGGCAGGCGCAGGTCGAGGGCGTGGATCATCAGTTCGGTTTCGATCTCGAAATTGCGGCTGAGCGCAGGAAATGTCTTCACGAAACGGCGGCTGAATCCCTTGTAGCCCGACAGCATGTCATTGGTCTGCTTGCCGAAAAGCATGCCGACGGTGCCTGTGAGCATTCGATTCCCGAACACATGCGCGGGGCGATAGGCACCCGACTCCGTATGCGCGCGCGCGGCGTTGACCATGTCAAAGGGTCCGGTGCGGAGCATTTCGAGAATACGCGTGGCGCTTTGGGCATCATATGTGCCGTCCCCGTCCACCATGATGTAGAGATCGGCCTCTATGTCGGCGAACATGCGCCGCACGACATTGCCTTTGCCCTGATTTCCCTCGTGCCTGACGATGGCGCCGGCCTTGGCGGCGATTTCGGACGTGCCGTCCGTCGAGTTGTTGTCATGCACATAGATGCGCGCGTCGGGCAGGGCCGCCTTGAAATCCCTCACGACCGCCGCGATCGTCGCAGCCTCGTTGAAACAGGGGATCAGGACGGCGATGGTCGGCGACAAGGCCCGACCGAACTGTTCCAGTGACAGCTTTTGGATTTCCATGACGGGGGGTTCCCCTTCGCGAGAGCTTTGCGTGGGTCATGGCATAAAAGCCCCGTCAAAACCGTTAACGGCCGGCGAGAGGGCTTTTTTGTTTTGGCAACCGGTCCTGCAGGCAAGTGAAATGATGCTGCCGGTGGTCTGCTTAAAAAACTGGCGCGCGCGCTGAATCTGGCGCTTTCTTAATCCGGCGTTTCCGGTTTGGCGTCGTCATTCGTGCCCGGATCCGCGACTGACAGAAATATTTCGTTTGCTGACGTCAGGGCACGTGTTGTGCTTTTGCTACAATCACTCACGTTTGCTTTACTGAACGCAAAACTTCGGAAATCCGAAGAGGTTAACTGTTGATCAGCAACTGCTGTGCATGATACCTCAAAATCACGGAATCAATTATTTATTTGAGGATCTGGGGGTCCGCTCGCATGAACACGATCAAAGCCTTGTTGGCCGCGTCATTGTTGGCAGCTACAGTCGGGCCTGTCTTCGCGCAGCAGGAATGCACCTGTAAAATCCCGCTCACCGATGGCAGCAAGGAGATCGGCGAAATCGCCGACGGTGCTGGTGACGTTCGCGCGATCGATTTCAGTGGGGCATTGTCTGGCGCGAAGGCCGGGCAACCTCTTTTTCTTGGTTCGCGGGTTGTGACCGGCACCGACGGGACGGCACAGATCTCGATCTTCCCAACCAATGACACGGCGGATAATGGCTGCCGGTTCACGATGGATGTGAACTCGGAGATGTCGATTTTCGCCAGCGACACGGAAATCTGCGTTGCGGCTTATCAGTCCCAACCGGCCTCGACGACTGCGTCGGGCGGAAATGGCCAGGCTGCAGCGGCGCTTCTTATCTTGGGCACCGTTGGTGGCGTGACCGCGATCGTGGTGAGCGGCGGCGACAAGAAGACGAGCGCCCAATAACGCTCGGTTTACAGCCTTTGCGACTTGTTGATCGGCCGGGCTCTTTCGATCGCGGCCGTTTTCATTTTCGGTTTCCTGATATTTTCCCTCGATATTCCAGTCACTTGATCGGTGCGGTGCGCTCACATTCCGCTGCGCGGGGGCTTCCGCAGGTTCTGGCCTATAAGATTTCGTGAATTGTACAATCCCGGCGCATCCGGCTTGTTGCATGGCACAAGAGCCGGACGGCGAATCAAGTTTCACAACAGCTTGGCATTGCACGTTTAAGGCGACAGCTAGGTTGGGGGGTAAAACCTGGAGTGTTTGAACCGATGAAAACGATCTTGATTTTGGCCGTCGCGACATTTGCCGCCGCGGGCCCGGTGGCGGCGCAATCGCTTGACTGCGATTGTGCGACGCAGTTGCCGCAAGGCGCTGCGGCCGGCGAACTGACGCGTATGACAGGGCGGGTCCTCGTGTCGACGGATGGGGGGCTGGTCCCTGCGCAGCAGGGAAGTCCGCTTGTCGTTGGCTCGCAGATGATAACCGGGCCGGCATCATCCGCCGATCTTGCTCTTGGCGACTGTTCCATGTCGGTTGCCGCCAATTCGGAGGTTTCGATCCTCGATTCGCGCGGGCAAATGTGCGTGAGGGTGAGCGAAGTTCCCACAACCGCGTCGACATCGCCTGGGTTCTGGCAGAATTGGGGTCCACTCATCGGGTTTAGCGCGCTCGAAGCGGGTTTGACTATTCATTTCGCCACAACCGATGGCGGCGACAAGAAGATGAGCGTTGAGTAATTGATCGCAGTCAAGGTCGACAGGACGTCGATGCCTAAGTTATGCAGGAGCATCCGGGACCGGTAACGCAAAGACGGGCCGCCGGACAATTTGCGAATTCGACAACCGATCCATGATTGATCTGCACGCTCATCTCCTGCCTGGCATCGACGACGGGGCCGACACGATCGAGACTGCGCTGAAAATGGCGCGGATCGCGGTTGATGACGGAATTACTCATATGGCCTGCACGCCGCATGTGACGCCAGGTGTTTATGACAACACCAAGCCGGATATCCTGAAGCGCATCGCCGCGCTGCAGCAGCGCCTTGACGAGGAAGCGATCAACCTGTGGCTCCTTGCGGGCGCAGATATTCATGTCGCACCGCATCTCGATGAGCGGTTCAGGCGCGGCGAAATCCCGACCCTGAATGAGACCCGCTATTTCCTGTTCGAGCCGCCACATCATGTTCGCCTGCCGGGCCTGGTGCAATTCGCCGGCGTTCTGATCCGCGCCGGTTACTATCCGATCGTCACCCATCCGGAGAGGTTGAGCTGGATAGAACAGCATTATCAGACGGTGCTCGATCTGAAAAAGGCGGGCTGTCTTATCCAGTTGACGGCAGGCGCGGTAACGGGGCGGTTCGGATCGCGGGTAAAATACTGGTCGGAGCGAATGCTCGATGAAGGCATCGTCGATGTGATCGCCACGGATGCCCATGATCCGCGCCGGCGCCCACCGATCATGTCGGAGGCACGCGATGCGATCGCGGCACGTCACGATGATGAGCTGGCGCTCAAGGTGACGGAGGGCATGCCGCTGAAGATACTGGCAGACAAGGATCTTGCGGCATGACCAGTTACAGGCCTGCGGACAAGGGTCGGTGTGGCGGACATGGCAACATGTTGCCGGATTAAATATTTCAGGTTGCGCTATACCGTGGGTTGTCCTTATTTCTGTCCGGGTTGTGGGCAGAGCGGGATTCTTGCCGGGCAGGGCGAGTGATGAAATACCGGGAAACCGGGAAAGGGTGCGAAGACGCATGGCAACGCACGAGATCGCCGGTAGGCCACGATGGTATGTGGTGGCCACCAAGCCTGCGCGCGAGTTCTTCGCCGCCGGCCAATTACGCAACCAGGGTTTCGAGGTGTTTTCTCCGAAGCGCAAGGCGACGATGCGTCGTGTGCGAAAACTTGTGACACGCGCAAGGCCGCTTTTCCCCGGCTATCTCTTCGTACAAATGCGTCTCGACTCGATCCGCTGGCGCGCGATCAACGGAACGCTGGGCGTTAAGTTCATTCTAAGCCAGGACGAGCGGCCGGTACCGCTTCCCCAAGGCTTCGTGGAGGCGATCATAGCTCATGCCGGATCGGACGGCATGGTGACTTATGCGCCGGATCTAAAAGTTGGCGACAAGGTCACTTTGATGGCGGGACCGTTTGCAAACGAGATCGGCGAATTGATCGCGAAGGATGATCGCGGCCGTGTCGAGGTGCTGATGCGTTTCGTCTCCTCGGTGGCGGTCAAGACGACACAGGACAATTTGTTGCCGGCATGACATTTCAACCGGCCGAAAAGCAGCGGCCGGACCCGAAAGTATCATCTGGGCGCAAGCGGCGGATGGAGAAAACGGACCGAAAAGATGAACACTTCTTTCTCGTTGTACCATGCTCGCTCGGAGACGACGCGCGGCCGAGAAAGTCGAATACCGCGTTTCGTCATGCGGATGCGGTTTCAATTGCCGATCGCGCTTCTGCTCTGCGTTGTCGTGCCGGTGCTCCTGAGGGGGCAGTATCAGATCTTCGGGCGGATGCCGGATACGGTCTTTTTTGCCGCAACAGGGGCCAGCATCGCAGTGATCGCCGCGTTCATTCTCGTCCGGCGACTTTATAGTTTCCCGGGTATCCAGACGGGGGCCTATACGCTTGTCACGGTGAGCTTGCCCTATGCCGCGCTCGCTGTCACATTCCTGATCTTCCGTTTCGACTATAGCCGCTTCATCCTGATTGCGAGCTATGTCTTCGCGCTTGGCTGGTTCACGGTGATCCAGTGGATCAATGAACGCGTGGTTCGCCCGCATCTCGCGGTCGTGCCGGGCGGCAATGCCGATGACGTGCTGGCGATAGACAGGGTGCGCTGGACGGCGCTGCCCGCCCCGGATAGTCCGTTGCCGCATGTCGGGGGCATCGTCGCTGACCTTCGCTCCGATTTGAGCGATGAATGGGAAAAGTTTCTGGCCGATACGACTCTTCGAGGCGTTCCCGTCTATCACACCAAGCAGGTGATGGAATCGCTGACTGGCCGCGTGCAGATCGAACATCTTTCCGAGAATACTTTCGGGTCGCTCCTGCCTAATCTGATCTATATCCAGGCGAAACAGGTCGTCGACTGGGTGGCGGCCTTGATCCTTCTGCCTTTTTTCGGCCTGGTCCTGGCGGTCGTAGGCCCGATGATCCGTTTGACATCCGATGGCCCTGTCTTTTTTCGACAGCCGCGGGTCGGCTATCGCGGCGAGGAAATCATTGTCTACAAGTTCCGCACCATGACCGATAATAAATCCGGTCACGGTGACCGGGAGGCGGCGCAGACCAAGGATGACGATGGCCGCATCACGTCGGTCGGCAAGGTCCTGCGCAAATACCGCATCGACGAACTGCCGCAGATCATCAATATCCTGAAAGGCGAGATGAGCTGGATCGGTCCGCGTCCAGAGGCGGTGCCTTTGTCCGTCTGGTACGAGGAGGAATTGCCCTTCTATCGCTATCGTCACGTGGTGCGTCCGGGGATTTCGGGCTGGGCGCAGGTCAATCAGGGCCATGTGGTTGCTTCCGATGACGTACTTGAGAAGCTCTATTACGATTTTTTCTACATCAAGTACCTGTCCTTCTGGCTCGATTGCCTGATCGTTCTACGCACCATCGAGACGATGATTCGAGGGGTCGGGTCCAAGTAAGACGGTCGCCTGTCGCACAGCGGTCAGATTGTTGGCTTAAACCGATACCTGCGAAGAATTTGGAGTTGCAAGTCCACGCGGAGGAGTTAGTGTTCACGCGTGAACGCTTACGATGTCGTTTCGCACATATTGCCGAAAAGCTGATCACGAGTGGTCGTTGAAGCGACCCTCGCTGCGGTAGCTTTTGTCGATCTCCCAGCTCATTCTTTCTCCTCGATGACATCAGACAGGATCAGCGAACAGCGCGAGGATGTCCGCTTTCGAGTGCTCAGAATGCTCGAAGACAATCCCGATTGTTCGCAGCGGGATATCGCCCGGCAACTGGGTGTGAGCCTGGGTGCCGTGAATTTTTGTCTTAATGCGCTGATCGAAAAGGGGCATGTGAAGGTCAATAACTTCCGCGCCGCCGACAACAAGCTCAGATATGCCTACCTGCTGACGCCCAAGGGGATATCCGAAAAAGCGGCGCTGACCTCGCGGTTTCTGCGGCGCAAGCTTCGCGAATACGAGTCGTTGAAACGCGAAATTGAGATGCTCCAGGGAGAGCAGAGCGTCCAAAATATTTCGCTTATGAGCGATTAGTGTCCAAGATAGATCCAGTAAGGATGGAACTCAGATGACCAAAACGGCGCTCATAACAGGCATTACAGGCCAGGACGGCGCTTACCTTGCCGAGTTGTTGCTTGAAAAGGGCTATCACGTACATGGAGTCAAACGGCGCGCTTCGTCATTTAATACCGGACGAATCGATCATCTCTATCAGGATCCTCACGAACGCGATGTTCGTCTGAAGCTTCACTATGGCGACTTGACCGACGCGACCAATCTCATTCGCATCGTCCAGGAGGTCCAGCCCGACGAGGTCTACAATTTGGCCGCTCAGTCGCATGTCCAGGTGAGCTTTGAAACTGCGGAGTATACGGCGAATGCCGATGCACTTGGTACGTTGCGACTACTCGAAGCGATCCGCCTGTTGGGGCTTAAAGAGAAGACGCGCTTCTACCAGGCGTCCACATCCGAGCTTTACGGCAAGGTGCAGGAAATACCGCAGTCGGAAACAACGCCGTTTTATCCGCGTTCGCCCTATGCGGCGGCAAAGCTCTACGCCTATTGGATCGCCGTCAACTACCGCGAAGCATACGATATCCATGCGTCGAACGGCATCCTTTTCAATCATGAAAGCCCGCTGCGCGGCGAGACCTTTGTGACGAGGAAGATCACTCGGGGCGTGGCCTCTATTTCGCTTGGGCTGCAGGACCGGCTCTTTCTTGGAAATCTCGATGCCAAGCGTGATTGGGGGCATGCCAAAGATTATGTCGAGGGTATGTGGCGCATTGTCCAGCGGGATGTGCCTGATGACTATGTGCTGGCGACAGGCAGCGCGGTTTCAGTTCGAGACTTTGTCGAGGCGGCATTCGGCGAGGTCGGAATTGGAATCGAATGGAAAGGCACCGGTGTCGACGAGATCGGCGTGGAGCAGAAGACGGGCAGGGTCCTCGTTTCGGTCGATCCGCATTACTTTCGTCCGACCGAGGTCGATCTCCTCATCGGAAATCCGACCAAAGCGAAGCAGGTCCTAGGCTGGGAGGCGAAGACGTCGCTTACAGATATGGTGCACGAGATGGTGCGTTCGGATCTGGATACGGTCAGGCGTGAAGCCGAATGGCGTCGTCTCGACGAAGAGCATGATCGGCATGCCGCTGAATAAGCCGATCTTGTGGTAGCGATCGCAAATAGTGAAGAAATGACCATCATTCCGATCATTCTGAGCGGTGGCGCAGGCACACGGCTCTGGCCAGTGTCGCGACAGTCGAAACCGAAGCAGTTCTTGTCATTCGGCAGCGAGCACTCATTGTTCCAGGAGACGGTACTGCGCTGTCGCTCGGATCTATTCGATCCGCAGCCTATCATTGTCGGCTCCGACGACCACCGGTTTCTCCTTGCTGAGGACCTTCTCGAAATCGGCGTCGAAGCCGATATCCTCTTGGAGCCGGTAGCGCGCAACTCCTGCGCCGCGATCGTCGCCGGTGCGCTTCAGGCATTGCGACGATCGACAAGTGCACGTGTCCTCGTGCTCGCTGCCGATCATTTCATTCCCGACGCCAACGCTTTTGTCGCTGCCGTTGATGCAGCCAGCGACGACATTGAAGCAGGACATCTGGTGACCTTTGGGGTCAAACCAACACAACCTTCGACCGCCTACGGTTACATTCTACCCGGGCATTCGCTCGGCAACGCATGCAAGGTCGACCGGTTTGTTGAAAAGCCTGATCGCGAACATGCACGGCGATACGTGGATGACGGCTATTTATGGAACAGTGGTAATTTCGCCTTCCGTGCCGATGTGCTGATCGATGAAGTGGGTCGGTATGAAACGGAAACACTCAAGGCCGTCACCAAGGCGCATGAGGGCGCAACGAACGATCTAGATTTCTTGCGGCTCGATGCCGATGCATTCGGAGCATCGCCATCGATTGCATTCGACTATGCCGTGATGGAACGAACCGACAAGGCGGCTGTAATGCCGGTCGATTACGCTTGGTCGGATGTCGGAAGCTGGAGTGCGGTTTCTACAACCGTTGAAGCCGATGACAATGGGAACGCGGTTGTCGGCAGCGGCGTTGTCCTCGATGGTCGGAACAATGTAATTCACTCCGAGGGCCGATTAACTACGGTGATCGGTGCGGAAGATATGGTTGTCGTCGCGACGCGTGACTGCGTTTTGGTAATGCCCAAAGATCGCGCCGAAGACGTCAAGCCGCTGGTCGCGCGTCTTGAAAAGGAAGACTGGACGGAAGCCACCGAGGCTTTGAAGATTTTCAGGCCGTGGGGCAACTATGAGCGTCTCGATTTCGATGATGGCTATCAGGTAAAGAGGATCGTCGTGAAGCCGGGCGGAGTCCTGTCTCTGCAGAAGCACCGTTATCGCGCTGAACACTGGATCGTCGTTCAGGGGCATCCTGACGTGGAGATAGACGGCGTTAAGCGTATCATGGAGCCGAACCAGTCGGTCTATGTGCCTCTTGGTGCCGTTCATCGCCTTTCCAACCGAGGCGAGGAGCCGGTCGTGCTGATCGAAGTACAAACCGGAAGTTATCTCGGCGAGGATGATATTATCCGCCTTGAGGATCGCTATAACCGCAACGATCGAGCAGAAGTCGCGTGAGCGCTCGATGCCCGGACACCGGGGCCGTTTTTAGTGGGATCCGTTTGCCTAGGAATCGCGGCGAGAAAGAGCTCCGAGCTTGGTTTACGTTCGGCACCACGGCGCAAATGTCGGTACGGCGATGAAAATCTCTGTTCTTACCGTATCCTACAATTCGTCCGCCACGATCTCGCATACGATTGAGAGCTTCCTGGCACAGGACCACAAAGAAAAGGAAATGATCGTCATTGATGGGGCGTCGCAGGATGGGACCGTCGATATCGTTCGGTCCTTTGCAAGCGACCAAATCACGCTGATCTCGGAAGCCGACGATGGCATGTATGATGGCTTGAACAAGGGCCTTGAGCGTTTCACCGGCGATGCGGTTGGCGTCCTCAACTCTGACGATTCCTATCATGACAGCACCGCACTCTCACGCATCGCTGATGGGTTGGGAAAGGCCGACATCGTGCATGGTCATCTCGATTTCGTCGCGGATCACGTCACCCGGAAACCGGTGCGCCGATGGCGCGCTGAGGCGCGGCCTCCGCGCGGCTTTCGAACGGGCTGGATGCCGGCCCATCCGACTTTTTACGTGCGCCGCGCGGTCGCAGAGCGGGTGGGAGCTTTCGATCTCTCGCTCAAGACGGCGTCGGACTATGATTGGATGCTGCGTGCCGTCGAGTTGAATGACCATTCGATCACCGCGATCGACCACGTGTTGATCGACATGCAGCAGGGCGGCCGGAGCACGACAAGTCTGTCGGCTCATCTGGCACATAACTGGGAAGCCATGCGTGCTCGCCGCAGGTGGCTGGGTGTCGGCTTCATAGACTACGCGCTGATCGCTAAGCCCGCCAGAAAACTCGGGCAGTTCGTCGGCGTGTCCCACTCATGACGGTCAGATGAGCGACATTTTGTACGAATTCTCCGGCCAGAAAATTTTTGTCGCCGGTCATCGCGGTATGGTCGGAGCGGCGCTCGTGCGACGTCTGGAACACGAGAATGTCGAATTGTTAACCGCTTCAAGCGGAGACCTGGATCTTCGCGATCAAGCCGAAGTGCGGCGGTGGATGGAGAAAAATAAGCCGCAAGCGATCTTCCTTGCAGCTGCAAAGGTCGGCGGCATCGCGGCCAACGATCGTTTTCCAGCTGATTTCCTTTATGACAATCTGATGATCGAGGCGAATGTCATCCATGCAGCTCACGAGTTTGGCGTTGAGAAACTGCTTCTGCTCGGCTCGACCTGCATCTATCCGAAGCTCAGTCCTCAGCCGATCCCGGAGGAAGCGCTGCTGACGGGGCCGCTGGAGCCGACCAATGAATGGTATGCGATTGCAAAGATCGCCGGGATCAAGCTCTGCCAAGCCTATCGCAGGCAGCATGGATCGGACTTCATAGCTGCGCAGCCGACTAATCTTTACGGGCCGGGCGACAATTTCGATCTGGAAACCAGCCATGTCCTTCCCGCCCTGATGCGAAAGGCGCACGACGCGAAGCGAAAAAACGCGCCGTCGATGACTGTCTGGGGGTCGGGCGCGCCGCTTCGCGAATTCATGCATGTCGACGATCTCGCCGATGCACTGGTTTTCCTGATGCAGACCTATTCCGGGGAGATGCATGTCAATTGTGGCACCGGCGAAGAAGTATCGATCCAAGCTCTCGCCGAGGCGATCAAGGCGGTGGTCGACTACGACGGCGAGCTTGTGTTCGACGCATCGAAACCGGACGGAACGCCGCGCAAGCTGGCCGACTCCTCGCGCCTACATGCGCTGGGTTGGAGCCACGCCATTTCTTTGCAGGAGGGCCTTGCCGACACCTATCGCTGGTTCCTGGAGAGCGAGCCGGATGCGCTGCGGTTTGTATGAGCCGGCGGTTTGTTCCTGCGGGTGTAGCTAACCTCGATGTCTTCGTCTGCCTGGCTTGGCCTGAAGTGCCTGTTCGCCGGCGGCATGGCGCTGGCACTGGTCTACGGACTGGTCTTGTCGCCGCCGACTGCGAAACTGACGCTGCTGTCGGTCCGCAGCGATCATCTCCTGCATGCGGCGACCCTTTCTTGCCTGACCTTAATCGGCGCGTGCCTATGGACGCCCGCCGGCCTGTTGGCGGCACTGATGGTTACTGCCGGCGGTCTCCTAGAATTCGTTCAGAGGCCCGTCGGTCGCGAGATGAGCTTCAGCGACTGGATTGCAAGCATATCGGCGTGACGGTCGGACTGGCAGCGTTTACAGTCCGTGCGGCGGCGACTGCCGGTCTGTAGGGGCGATGATTACCGCTCAAATGTCCACTGTTTAGCCGCTGGACTGCGGATCGCCACTCTCGAATAAGCCAACCGATAGTTTACATTATCGGGCGTTTGCTGCAGGAATGAGTTTTTCGAGGCCCTAACAACGGATGGCGACGATCAATTTCATGTTCGCGCAAAGCCAAACGGTGCCGGACTTATAGCTCTGGTGTGACTCCTGTTCACTTGAATTGAAATGATCTCATCCAAACTCAGGCTCCGAACCAAACGCTTGTTACAACGAGTGTTTCCGAGCAGCCGTTCGCCTTTGATCGTCGCGAGCATGGGGCGATCGGGCTCGACTTTAATTTGGGATGCTCTACGCGAAAGCATGGCCAAGAGGCGGTTTGGCCCGTTCCAAGGTCTTGGGATCAGAGTGGTCTCAGACTATGCGTGGAACCTAGATGAAACTAGCTTCGCTCAGGGGGTAGTTTACAAGACCCACGATCTTGCCCAGTCAATGCCGCGCGGCCTCGGGACGAAGGTGGTCTTCGTCTTCGGCTCCGCATCTGATGCCGCGCTCTCGGTCGTGTCCTGCCGTAACCGCTACGGCGAGGATTGGATAGAAGAGCATTTCGAGCACCTACATGCGTCTGGCCGCTTTGAGGACCTCGGCGAAAAGGACGTTTTGCGCTTTGAGGAGCAGATCGATGGATGGCTCAGCCTTTCCGGGGTGCCGCGAGCGATCATTCACTACGATGCGCTATGGGACTATTCCGATGACCTGTCGGCGTTTTGCGGGATCCCGATAACGCTGCCACCTCGCAGGCCACGGGTTGGAGTGAGTGAGTTCGACGCCGCTACCAAGGTCCGTTTCGAACGCACTTATGCTGCGCTGGACGAAAGAATCGGAGCGCTGCCAAGATTTCAGATACTCGAATGATCTGGAAGAAACGAGTACTCGGGGCAGTCATCTGGTCGGCTGTGGAGCAGGTCGGTGGGCAAGGGGTCAGCACGATTTTTCTACTGGCCTTCGCGCGGATACTAACTCCGGAAGACTTCGGCATCTTTTCCGCCGGCGCGCTGCTGGCTGGCTTTGCAGCCAAGATCGGCGTGTTTGGCCTGGATACGGTCATCGTCCAAAAAACTAAACTGGACGAACGAGAGTTCAGCACCGCCGTGTGGACAACGCTGCTAATCTCGGTGGCGCTTGGCTTCGCGTTGTCGGTCTCTGCTGCGCAGCTTGCATGGGTTTTCGGCGAGCCACGGATCACCGGGATCATCCCGCTACTTGCCATTGGGACTGTTGCCACCTCCCTGACGGCGACGCTGACCGGCGCGCTGCGTCGCGATCTGCGGATGAAGTCACTCGCCAAGCGTACGTTGATCGCCAATCTACTTTCAGGACTAGTCGCCCTTCCCTTCGTATTGTCCGGCTTCGGCTATTGGGCGCTGGTCGTACAGATGGTAGGCGGCGCAGTGCTGACGCTTGCGCTGACCTATGTCATGCTCGAATGGTCAATTCGGATAGGCTTCGACATCAAGGCGGCGCGCGAGATGCTCACTTTCGGCGCTTCGATCACTGGTGCGGATCTGCTGACGCATTACAATCGCGAAAGTCCAAAGATGTTTGTCGGCCTATTTCTGGGGGTCGACGCCCTAGGCATATTCTCTATGGGCATGCGGGTGATGAACCTGCTTCTGCAAGTTGTCGGCGTAGCCCTCACCAAGGTCACGCTGCCAGTTTTGGCAGAGGTCAACCGGTCTTCTCCGAAACGGCTAAAGGAGATATTCCTGCGGATCGTCCGGCTTGGCGGAGCGGCGATAGTGCCGATTTTCCTGCTCACCATCGTACTGCGCGACAGCTTGGTCGAGGTTGTATTGGGCCGGCAATGGGAAACTGTCGCGCCGATCCTCGCCTTCCTTGGCGGTGCTGGGCTGTTGACGGCGCTAAACTACATCAACGGATCGACGATCGTGGCCATCGGTCAGCCGTCGGCGCGGCTATGGTTCTCAAGCTTCCGCGCCGCGATTGGTACGATTCTGTTGGTTGCGGCGACGCCCTTGGGGGTGGTTTATGCTGCGGCGGCATTGTTTGTGCGCGGTCTAATCGTCGAACCAATGCAACTGGGCTACCTGCTGCGCAAGCTAGGAGCGAACAATTTGGACTATCTACGCAGCTTGAGAGGCATCCTGCTGGGCGCGATCGCGCTAGTCATCGTAGCTTCGGCATGCGTTGCCCTTCTATCCAGTTGGACCGCCACCGCGCTGCTCGTCGCTGCGGTAACGGTCTCTACCGCGTTCTTCATCGCGGTTCTTCTGCTAGCGGATCGTGAATTCGCACCGGAACTCAGCGCCCTGAAGAGCTGAAGGAACGCCCCATGAAACAGCTAGTCGTTGGCATTGACGGCGGCACCGCCGCGATCTTCGACGCATTCGATATGCCGTTTTGGCAGTCTCTGCGGAACGCCGACGTCACCTTCGATGTGACAGAAGACCTCAATCAGCGCGGCTGGGCGCGCATGCTTTCGGGACAGGATGCGTCCGAGAATGGCGGGCTGTATATGAGGCCCAATTTTGACGGCAGCCGAACCTTCGACTTCAGCTTCAATTACGAGATGATGAGCGCTGCCGCCAAGTTCCGCCCGATTTGGAGGCTCGCCGAAGACGCTGGCGACCGTGTCGGCATGATGAACGTCCCCACGACGTCGCCGGCTCAGGCAGTGCCCGGGTTTTACGTGGCTGGCGGTGGCGGCGGCATCTTTCAGGGCGGTCTGCCTGACGGTGCCGTCTATCCGAAGGCCCTTGTCTCTGAAATCGAGCAGGCCGGATATATTTTCGACACCCGACCCGGCGCGCAGGATTTCTCCAGCGTGCGAGACCTTACCCAGCATATCGAGGAGATGATGAAGGCGCGCACCAGCACCTTCGTCAAGCTGGCGAAATCGCAAGAGATCGACTTCGGCTTCTTGGCCTACCGGGCGACGACAGTCCTTCTTTTCCTGGGCATGAGCGAGGTCGCCCACGCGATGCGCGTTCCGCGCGGGGACACTCGCCGTCAAAGCTGGTCCGAGGGATGGCTGGCGATCATCGAGAGCCACCTGAGGACTTTGGACGACTGTCTGGCGAAATTATTCGATGAATTGCAGCCCAAGCACCACATTGTGACGTCAGATCACAGCATCGTACCTTGGACGCATAACGTTGATTTCAATGGGTTTCTGACCGAGGCCGGGCTAGCCGAATTTGGCGTGTCGGGAACCACATTGGCGAAATCGGCGGCGAAGTTGGTGCTGCGCCCGCGCTTCCGCGCCGAGATGGCGGACGTGCCTCTGCGTCAGGTTTTTCGGGCGACGGCGACGGCGGGGCGCAATACCAAGAACCAACCGCGGGCGTTTTCCGGCACCTATGTCTACGGGATCTACGTGAACGACAGAGACCGTTTCGGCGGGCCCGTGTCCGGCGATGCCCTTGGCGCAGAAACCGACGGCATCATCGACAGCTTCAACTGGATCGCGCAGCAGCGGCAGATTCCAATGCAGGCGGTGCGCTACCGCTCGACCTTTGGGGACGCGCCGCAGGCCAGGATATTGCCGGATGTCTCGATCCTGCAATCGGGGCACGCCTTCCCTTCGATCTTGGGAAGCCACTGGTACGGGCGCAATCACAATTTCGGACCAGTGACCACGCTAACCGGCGCCGGCGGCATGCATAGCGGCCAAAAGGGCACGAAACCGATCCTGATGGCCGACACCTCCCTGGCGGCGCTGAAGAGCGAGAACGATCCTATGGACCTTCGGCTGGTTTATCGCCTTACTGCTAAGCTTTACGGTGCGAAGTGATAGTCGGACCGACCAAAAAGGCCTATGTGCTGACCCACCATTGGGTGCCGAATTTCGGTGCCAACCTGCAGGCGTTGGGGACGAAAAGATTGTTGGAGGCGCGTGGCTACGATGTAGATTTCGTCGATTTTCGCCCTCGCGGGCTGGTGGAGAAATACCGAGAGTCGATTCCCCACGCGCAACAGGAGGCGCATAGGCTTTTTGTGGAGGATAATCTGCCGCAAACAAAACCTATCGAGGATCAGGCGGGGTTCGAGCGGCTCGTTCGTGCGACGCCGGCAGATCTGTTCGTTACTGGCTCGGACGCGGTCTTTCGGCTAAACCCGGCCAGCAGCCGCGCCGATCTGATCTTTCCCAACCCCTATTGGTTGACTGGGATTCCAGATGGGCCAGGGACTGCGCCCAAGCGCGTGGCTTTGGCCCCAAGCGCGATGGGATCCAACCTGTCGCGTATGGACGCGGTTTCTCGGCAGGGAATGGCCCGTGCCTTACGAGCGATGGACGGGATTTCGGTGCGCGATGCTTGGACCTTGCGCCAAATCCGGCGGATCGCCCCCAATATCACACCAGAGATTGTGCCGGACCCGGTCTTTTCGTTGCGCAAAACAATGCGGGCGGCACGACATGTGTCGCCGGCTGTGCAACCGTATGTGGTTGTCAACACGATGCAGATTATGGACCGGGCTTGGATCCGGGAGTTTAGCCAGTTTGCGCAGGCCGACGGATATCAAACCATCTCAATACCTACGCCTGAAGGCGTCATTGACGAAGGGGCGCTCGCCAGCGCGAGCCTTCCCATCTCTCCTATACAATGGCTCGAGCTATTGTCGCGGTCGTCTGGCTATTTGGGCGTACGCTTTCATCCGGTGGTTGTCACACTATCGGTTGGGCAGCCCGTGGTGTCGCTCGATCTTTACCATGGTACGGCGCTCAATGCGGGCCGCAGTAAGACTTGGCTGATCATGAAGGAGTTTGGGTTGACGTCCGTCTGCCATGGCCACCGGAGTCACAAGTCGCTCTCGCCCCGGCATGTCTGGGCCGAAATACAGCGTCAGCGGAAGCAAATGCCTGAAAAGACTGAGGTCGCCGACCGGCTTGGCAAGAATATCGAAACCTACCTCGATCGGGTGCTGTACGAGCCAGTTACCTGACATGTCTGATCCCGTGCCGAATACACTTCCCGTCAGTTGTATTATCACTAGCTACAATAGTCGTCCGACTTTGGAAAAGGCAGTCCGTTCTGTTCTGGGCCAGACCCGTCCGATAGCAGAAATCATAATCGCCGACGATGGATCTACTGATGGATCACGCGATCTCGTCGCGCGTCTCTGCGACCGTTATGCGAACGTCACCTCGATCCTGCGACAACAGAATGTGGGCGTGGCGGCAAATCGCGACCTGGCAATACGCCGAGCAACACAACCCTTCGTCACACATCTGGATGGTGACGATCTATTTGCTCCGTCCAAAATTGAGGAAGAGTGGCGAGCTTTGAACGGCGATCCAGACGCGGTCGCGTATTCCTTTATTGCAATGATCGATGCCGAGAACATTTGGCGCTCCAGCATTCTTGACCCTGGATTGACCGCTAAGAGTAGCTCTAAGATTACGCTAAGAAATTTTGCATCGCGAAGCGGACCGATTCCAAGGGACATGCTTATGTCGAAGCAGCTTTACATCAAAGCTGGTGGGATGACCCATGGTATTGAGCTCTACGAGGATTGGGATTTCAAGATGCGTCTCGCCACGGTGGCTCGAGGCTGGCGTCACAGTGGCGCGACAGGAACACTCTACATCCATCGCCCGAACTCGCTCTCGTTCTCTGCAGTCGAAAAGCATGTACGATGGAAGCGTTTGGTTCTTGAAAACGTCAAGGACCGTCTTGTGGCTGAACTTGGGCGCGACGAGACAGACTGGATCTTCCGCGATATGTTTGCGCCGCGAGTTGTGAACGAGAAAAGAGAAACTATGGTCATATTGAGAGTCTTGGCAAACCTAGCACATCGTTGGCGGCACCAAGTCGTAACTCACGGCCGGTTTCTTAGCCGCGCCGGTGAGATATTATCCCTTTTGAACAAAACAGTGTAGCATTTAAACAATGCGATCAACAGAAGACCGTGTCGTCGTCGTGCACAATGGCCGCCGGGACAACTATCAGGTCGCAAAAGCTCTCAGCGAAGCCGGGCGTGATACACACTTGGTGACCGATTTCTATTATCAGCCGGATCACTCATTCGGTTTTCTGAGTAAATTAGTATTCGGAAATTCTGTCTGGAAGCGCCACGAGCCAGGACTGAGTGTTGTGGTACATTCCTCTCTCGGATTGTTGATCGCGGACTACTTGGAGCGCTTTTATCCGCGCAATAAGATCGTGAACCGGATGCGTGGCTACCTCCTTGGCCGACTTGCAAGTAAGGTCATTAAGAGAACTGGCGCCAGGAAGGCGTTATTCTACTATAATTGCGGGCTGGCGCATCTCCCTGCGTCAATTAAACGGGATTGTGCGATCACGCTTTTCCAGATGCATCCCCACCCGCAGAGCATTCGCGGCATCTACGAATCATACCTCGAAATTCGTCCGGCGCTAACGGAGGAGCTATGCTCTCAGGAAGAAGAGATGACCGAAAACACGGAGTATTTAAAGGGTCTGCGTGAAGAGGTGATTAGGTCTGATGAAGTGATCTGCAGCAGTACATTTGTCAAACAGTCTTTAGTCTCCGCAGGCGTGAACAGTGCGCGAATTCATCTTGTGCCGTACGGATTTCCTGAAGTTTCTGACGCGGTCCAGGAAAGAGCAGCTGACAGGGACTCGGATTTCGCTCTAAGGCTTGCGTTCGTCGGGCAGTTTGTCGTGCGGAAGGGCGTATTCGAGCTAGTCGCCATGACGGCCTCCCGGCCCGACATTGAACTGACTGTCTACACTCGCGAGGCTGCCTTTGCTCGGGGAGCGATCGAGCATTGGCTGGGCGGGCTGCCCGCAAACATTACTGTGAAGACGCTACTTGACGATAGAACCCTCTGGGCGGATGCGCGTCAGAAGGATTTTCTTGTCCTGCCAAGCCTTGTCGAGGGGTTCGGCTTGGTGATAACCGAGGCGATGGCAAATGGGCTTGCCGCAATCTGTTCAAAAAACACCGTGGGCTTTGACCTTATCGAAGACGGACGGTCAGGTTTCCTTATCGACGGTTACTTCGCGCAAGACATCGAAAAGACCTGCGATCGCGCAATTGACAGCTTGGATGCATGGCCGATGATCCGAGCCAACGCCGAGAATGTTGCGCGATCGCGATCATGGGCGGCGTTCCGTGAAGACATTTCCAAGATCTTCTGAGACCCAGAGGGACCTTTACGCGACAAGCGATTTAGTTACACGACTGCATGGTATTGCCGAGAGGAGCGCCTATCCGGTTGTTGAATAAGGGGTCACTCTGGGGGCTTGATTTTGATCCATTGGCCCGGAGTTTTTGTTGGGATGCTGTGGATGCGAGGCGGAGACGAACGAATAGGCGAGCTTTCAAACAATATCGATTTGGAAGCGCTGGTTCGGCAGAACTGTACATTGCGCAGTACCTGGATGATCGTGAATGAGGCGCTCGGGGCGATGGCGGTGATCTTTCGATGCTTTACACGCCGATTGGGCGACCGTCGATTCCGCCGGAGTGACTGCTCAGGGCGATGCTGCTACAGGCCTTTATGTCCGAACCGCTCGGAGCGATTTTGATGGAGCGGCTGGAGTACGATTTGTTGTTCCGCTGGTTCGTGATATCGGGGTCAATGATGCGGCTTGGGACCATTCGGTGTTCTCCATGAATCGCGACAGGCTGCTGGAAGGAGACATCGCAACCAAGTTCCTGGCGGCGGTGCTGGACCAGCCCGCGGTGAAAAAACTTCTGTCTACGGATCACTTCTCAGTCGGCGGCACGCTGACCGAAGCGTGGGCATCGCTGATGGGCGTCAGGCCGAAAGCGGGAGACAATGGCCGCTGGCCGATCATTGAGGCCGATATCTGGGATTGCGACTATCGCGATTTCTGCGGAGCAGCTACGATCACCATCGGAGCCGAAAATCAAGGCGAAATCGCCTTTCGGGCGATGCAGTCGACAGTCGACAGTCGGCATTGGTTGCAGCGCGTCGATGGTCTACTTCATGTAGGCTGGCTTTTTCAAGATGGACGAAGTCATCGCAAAGTCAATGTTGAATTGCTTGACGACCGTTTCTTCGCGATCAACTTTGCCTGCCACAACCATTACGAGGTCGTCTTCAAAGTCAAACGCGACATTTCTTCAACAGTCTTGCTAGATAGCTAGGGACGGCCGGGGGCGAAGCTGAGTGAGTGACTGGTACCTGATATCCTTTATTATGCTATTTTCGTTCTCAATCTATCGGTATGGCCTGTTTTCCTACCCGACCTTTTTCATATCGCAGATTACCCTTTATCTCGTGCTGATGCCTTGGGCGCTCGAGGGTGTCGATGAGATCAGCGGCGCTCACTCGAGCGTTACGTGGAGGTTCCCAATCGCAGTACTCCTATATACCGTTTTTTATCTGATGGGGATGCGCGCCTCAGCGCCACTTGCATTCAGGCGCGATACCTTTTTCAAGTCCCGATTTCGCCGGCTTGAGGTGGAACGCCCGGGCAGCCGAGTCGCCTATGTGGGGCTTATTGTTATCGCGGCCGGGATGATTGCGTATTCGCTGCTTTCGCGCAACATCTTCACCTCTGGACCATTTCTGCTCACTATTATCGGGTTCGATCTAGCACTAGCTTTATACCTTTTTGGCCGCAGCCGGCGACCAAGCTGGCTTAACGCTATGTGGTTTGTCGGTCTGCTAATTCTGTTTGTATATGCCGGTTTCCGCTACCGAATTATGATCCTGTTCTTCGCCGAAGTCATGCCCTTCGCCGTAGGGCGGTCCAAAATATTCAGCCGGCTTGCACTGATCGTCGGGACTTTCTTACTTGCGATTATTCTTGGAGCTTTTGGACAGATTCGCTCCTACGGCTCATTCTCCAACATCGATCTTCTAGACGCCGAATTAGATCTACGAACCGCTTTCTTAGCGAGCGGTGAGCAGACCGTTACGATCTCCACAATTGCTGTAGTTGAACATCATGACATTCTGGAAAAAGTGGGGTTCGAACCGATCATTCTAGTCGCCACTCAGTTCATCCCGTCGTCGATTTTCCCAAGCAAGCCTAGGGCGACCTACCTCGGCGCATACAACAAGGTGACCACTGGCTTGCGAAATACCGGAACCGCGATGCATGACGTGGGCCAGGCGACGTTGATGTTCGGAATTGTGGGCTTGCCATTCAGCGCTTTGCTTCTCGGATTTATTCTCGGGTATCTATTGAATGCGACCTTAAAGCGCAGTCCAAATATAAACTACACAATCGCGGTAGTAGTTCTGTTCGCAGTGTCTTTGCCGACACGCGGCTATTTCGCGCAGCAAGTCACTTGGGCGTTAACGTTTCTCTTGCCCCTCGTTATCCTCCAACTCAATGGGGGGCGCGGCGCTCGCCCCCCAATGAGTTGGCGCTACGAAACTCTGTCGAAAAGCCTTCACTTCCAGGGGCGTGTGTGGTCCAAAATATTGGGACCAGTTGCGCTCCGGTAGTTGAAGTAAAGTAGATATATGAAAGACAGTGACATCTGTATCGTTTTTAAGCGGTTTATGGGATTGATAAGCAGTAGGCATGCGTAAGTTCGTCCACCGAGAGCTGTTTTATCTATTCAATTAGCTGAGTAACGGGCGGTAGCTAAAAGGAAAGCGTTTGGCGGGCGAAAAGATTTTATCGATAGTCATCCCGAACTTCAACGGTGGCTCCTATCTCGAAGAGCTTCTATCGACGCTCTCCACCGCGCGGAATCGCTCTAAATTTGAGATCATTTTCATGGACGGTGGATCCCAAGATAATTCTGTCAATATAGCCGAGCTCTATCTCGACGATGATGACGTAATCGTATCGGAGCCTGATGGAGGCCAGTCAGATGCAATTCAGAAGGGACTCGAGCGCGCGATGGGACGCTGGTTTGTTTTCCAAAATAGTGACGATATGTTCGACATACACACCCTCGATCAATTCCTCGACAACTCGGAACAATATAGTGACTTCGATGTAGTTGCCTTCGACATGAGCGTGAAAGAATTGATTGAAGGAGACTGGAAGGTAACATATTCATTTAAACACACCAGACCGATTTCTTGGAGGCAGTTACGCTATAACATTTACTACACGAACCAAGCCACGCTCTATCGCACTGATCTTGCAAAGCAGGTGAAGTTCAATCCGGCGTTTGGCTTTGCTCTTGATTACGATTTCGTGGTGAGGTTCTTCAAGACGATCAAGCCGAGGGTAAAGACCGTGAGGGGGGTTCTCGGATACCAACGCATGCACGAAGCTACCAAAACTTCCAACATGCAGGAACTCTGCCGGAAGGAAACGACGAATATTCGCCGACGAGAGTACAGCGCCGCGGATGCGCTCTTGGGTTTTTTTACCATGGTCCATTATCATGCGTTCAAGAAAATCGGGTTAGGATAGTTGAGCAGACGTTCTGGCAGTGTTTGTCGGGGCGTTTGTAATGCGGTCGTGCGGTTTAGTAACTCCGTGATCGGGTGGTATGGGTACTTGGCCCAAGTCGGCGCACGTTGCCGTTCGCGGGTTGTGTCGTTGCGTGGACTCAACATTCCACCGCATTGGCGCGGAACGCGAGGTGATACGCTATCCCGAATGAACCAAACTGCTGTCTTCGCATATCCTCAGGCAATTACCTATTCCGGTCAGACCGCTGCGACATTGCTCGCGATGCGTGAGCTGAAAGCGGTGGGATGGAATTGCCGATCGGTCGAGTTCACCGCAATGGACCGCAGCCAGCCGCGGCTTGGGCGTCTGCTTCGGTATGGCTCCGGAGTGGTGATGGCATGGGTCAAACTGGTGGCAAACGCGCTAAATGGTCGACCGGTAATTGTCTTCAATCACGGCCAGAGCCTTAGCAGCTTTCTACGAATGGGGGTGCCGCATCTTGCCATTCGGCTGCTCTTGCCGCGCCGAAAAATTGTCACGTCGCTGCATGGCTCTGTATTCATGACGTGGGCGCGAAATAGCCTGAAGATGCGCCTTTTCCTGCGGTTGCTCAACGCTTCGGATGAGATTACAGTCTTGGGCGCGTCACAGCGCGAACAACTGATAAAGCTGGGTGTTCTTGGCGAGCGGATCACAATGTTGCCCAATACCGCTGACCTCGACATTGCTACTGAAGAAAGTGTACGTACCAAGCACATTGCACTCTTCGAAAACTCACAAGCCCCGCTTGTCCTCTTGCATCTAAGTTTGCTGATCGAAAGCAAAGGTTACGCCGACTTCCTCGAAGCGTGCCTCGCATTGGCCAGTGCTGACGATCGGCTCCCTCGACCGATCGAGATCCTCCTCGTCGGTCCGATGGCCTTCACCGGATTTTGCACAAGGTTCATCAATCCGGAGACCAAGCGAGTTTGGATAGAGAAGAAAATCGCAGAACTCAACGCGTTGTCCGGCGTCTCGGCGCGGTGGATTGAGGGGGCCGGGGGGGAGGAGAAGGAGAAGTTATTCGAATCGGCGCATGTTTTTGTTTTTCCGAGCCGTTATCCAGTCGAGGCACAGCCGCTTGTGCTGCTTGAGGCGATGTCCGCGGGTTGTGGCTTGGTCGTGTCGGATCAGGGCGAGATTCCGACCACAGTCGGTGATGAAACTGGTTTTTGCCTGTCCGACATTTCGGTGACGTCGCTTGCCCAAGCTGTTAGGACTTTGGCCACCGATCACAACAGGCGGATGGCCGCCGCATTGGCTGGCCACAAGCGTGCAAAGACAGTATTTAGTCCCCGGGTCTACGGCGAAAGGTGGGTCATGCTACTAAATAGATTGCAGAAAACATCATAAGATGAAAGTATTTGTCACTGGCGCGAGTGGGCTAATCGGGCGTTGGACGTGTGATTTGTTACGTCAGCGGGGGCACGACGTGCTGGGAACTGACATCCGGCCAAAACCCGATGGTGCGCGGGACTGGGCGTTCGAGGAGTGTGATCTGCTAGATAGCGCAAAACTGGCTGCGTTGATGATGAGCTACGAGCCGGTCAATGTTATACATCTCGCTGCGAAGACTGACCTCGATGGGCGCAGCCTTGCTGACTATTCTGTTAATATTACAGGCGTATCCAATCTGCTAAGGGCGGTAGAGGCAACACCGTCAATAACTCGCGCAGTCTACACGTCTTCCCAACTCGTCTGTAAAGTTGGCTACGTGCCTAGCCGAAACGATGAGTATCTGCCAAGCACGGTGTATGGCGAGAGTAAGGTAGAGACTGAGAAACTCGTGCGCGTTAAAAATGGCGGGGGGGTTAGCTGGTGCCTGGTACGACCAACTACCGTATGGGGCCCGCATATGAGCGATCATTACCGCTCACTTCTGTACCACATCGAGAAGGGCACTTACTTTCACTCCGGCAGTGGCGCCCTATGCAAATCCTATTCGTACGTGGGTAATATTGCCTACCAATACATGCGCTTGCTTGAGGCTGACTGCGAGGCCGTAGACGGCAGAGTGTTCTACTTGGCCGATTACGTGCCGTTGTCGCTGCGCGACTATGTGAACGCATTGGCGCGCGAACTCGGCGTGCGTCAGCCCGTCACTTTGCCCCTGCCTTTGGCTAGACTGCTCGCCCTCATCGGAGATGGCTTAGGCGCGGCCAAACTACCGTCTCCATACAACTCGTTCCGGCTAAACAACATTCGTACTGAGTACATCTTCGACGTGGGCCCGACTGAAGCCGTATGTGGCGCTCTTCCGTTCACCTTCGAGGATGGCGTCAAGGCCACTGTGGCGTGGCACCGGGCAGCCCCGCGTGTCATCGCAGGACGGTAGCACGATAGTCTTCCTGAGATCGGTAGATCGCAAGCCCGCCCCTGCGGCAGGTATACCCGATTGCGGTTGGGCGTTCTGTGTTAAGATTGGAATAGATAAGACAGCCAAGGCGCGGATGAGCGGTGACGCCGTAAAACATTCTCGTATTTGTTGGGAAAAATGACTAAAAGTGGTGTTTTGATGATTTTCCAACGAGGTAAATAATAATTAAATATTCTATTCGATATAGTTCGAATTGTTGGGGAAGGAGCGTCAAAGAAGATAATAAATGATGAGTTTGACGCCCGTTGTTCTGGGAATGGATAGCTAATACTTAATTGTAATTACCCACGCCCACGCTCGTCAAGTTTTTAGGTAGAGAGGGGTTCCAAGAACGGTTTGAACGAAGCAGCGCCTGTGCGTAGGCGCGCTGTGTCGACGACGGTGTTGATGTCGGCCTCGCCCCTTTGCGGCCCACATTGCCCGATAGTCGTCCGGCAGATCGACGCGACTGCAGGGGGGCATGACCGGGGCGGTGTTCGACCAAGCGGTCGAACGGTCTCATGGCGTGGACCTTACCCTCATGCCCGGGCTTTGTTCGGCCCGGTTTGGTCTTATCGCAACTCTCCTTGCGGTCCGTCGAAGGCAGAGCTTCGAAGACGTTCGACACTTCTTCTCCGGTCGTTGCAGGCGCAGAACCAGATCACTCAGTTCGTTGATCGAAAGCCGCTACAAATCAACACGGTCCATGCCGCCAGGGATTCAGTGATCGACGCGGTTGGCAAGGGGTGGGTAATCACCTTTTTTTATTTTCCCACAGCAGAGGTTAATCCATGCCAAGCATTTATGATAATGGAACATATGCTAGTAATGTCACCGATTGGCATGTGAGCGATTCACGCTACAAAGCAGACAAAGTCACAGAGCTTGTCGGTGGCGATTTCGCTCGTTTCAAGCATGTTGCAGAAGTAGGATGCGGCGCCGGAGAAATACTTAGGTTATTGAGTTGCGACTACCCGGATATTACTTTCCACGGATATGAGGTATCATCGCAAGCATATGAACTTTGTTTGCAACGTCAAAGGTCAAACCTGTCATTTACGCTAGGCGACATTACAAAAATGGATGTGCACTATGATTGCATTCTATGCCTAGATGTCGTCGAACATGTGGAAGACTATATCGGATTCCTGAAGAAGATTCGGAGCAGGGGAGAATTCAAGGTATTTAACATACCACTGGATATGAGCGTTACCGCGATTGCACGTGTCACCCCTATTGAAATCGCACGCAGAATGGTAGGGCATCTACACTATTTTTCGCGCGAATCTGCCTTAGCGACGTTGGAATATTGCGGATACGAGATCATCATCGAGCGATACAACCATCCATTCGAGCGAACGAAACTTGCGTTCACATTGTCCAGTCTTAATGCGCATGCAAGACTTGCCGCGAGTCGTATCGCGCCTCATTTGACTGCGCGGTTCCTCGGCGGTTCCCAATTGCTGGTCGTTGCGAAGTGATGGATATCGGCAGAACTCTCAAACCCGTAAGTGTCTGAATCACATCGAATTATATATATCTGGCTCCTGCGAGCCTTCGGCATCTACTGGGCCATGTGAATGCGCGGTCCACGACGCAGCGTCTCGGCGGAACCTTGAAGGCCTCGGCCTTGTCCAACCGCTTGACGATCTGTAGCGTGAGTTTGCCGATCTTTTGCAGGGTGCCCGGCAGGCGATACTTACATCGCTGAGATGGGCGAAGACAAGGCATGGCGCAGTCACGGACAGTGACCTGCTCCCAGTTTTGTCCGCGTCTATAAGTTAGCCCTGTTCACGTTGTGGTCCCTTCCGGACCGGGGTGCAAACTCGTTCGGGGGGAGCGCATTGAGGCTCGTGTTTGGTTGGTTCAGACTATAGTCGATCCTCCAATCCTCGGTGATCTCACGGCCATGTCAGTAGCCGCGGAACAGATGATCGTTAAGACATCCTTCGCCGAGCTGCCCGTTGAATGAACCTACCAAGCCTTTGTGCATCCGTTGTCCGCCGGGCAATGGATGATCTGCTCATCGGAAAACCTGGATCGTTACTTGGCATGTCTCCTTCGTCGGGGATCAAGCTAACCTTAAAGCGAGGGCAATTCAGGCGATCAGGTCAACCTGAATCCAGTCCCAGTCTCCAGCGGTTTCAAGCGAACCGATAAAAGGCCCGTCCACAGAAACGCTTGTGGTAGAGCCGCTTCCATCAGCGGTGTCGGCTTCGCTAATTCGCGCATCCTGTTCTGCGGTCTCAGCTTGAAGCAGACAGTCAGCGTATCACGGTTTCAGACTTGTACAAGCTTGGTACATCAATTTTCGTCGTCAACGCCCATACAGATATTTAGCTTGTTATGGCGACATACGATTTCGCATTCAGAGTCTGACGGAATTTCCAAATTGGCATGACCCATTTGGTTCATGCGGGAATGCCGGCCCTAGTCTATGATTTTCCCGAGGTTGCGCATCACCGGTTGAAAGGCGGCCAAGTAGCCCAACAGAGCAGTCGATCGGTGGCATCAGAGCGATAATCAAACAGTTGCGGGGTGGCGTGTGAATGATCAGAGAAGCATTGCTACCTGAAACTTGACAGGCCTACGTACAAGATCATGTATGGTAAATTTGATCATGTAATCTTGGGGTGGAGATAGGAATGGCAGTTCCAGAATTTGACTTCCTTGAGTTGAGCAAGGCTGTAGGCGAGTTTGACGCCAATGGCGGCGTGTTCCTCGACACCAGTATAGTGATCAGCAATCCTGACGGAACGGGCTTTACCGGCAAGTCACTGGTCATCGACTTCCCCGACGGGGACGGGACATCGGACGATACGCTGTCGGTCGCTGATCGTCTGTCGATCACGGTCAGCGGCAATACGGTTTCCTACAACGGCACGGCGATCGGCACGGTGTCGGGCGGGACAGCCGGGTCTGCCCTGACGATAGCCTTCGACCAGGGAGCGCCGGTAGGCTCGGCGCAGATCAGCGCGCTTGCACAGGCGATCCAGCTGACCAATTCCTCATCGACCCCGCCGGCAGGCGCGCGCCGGATCGGCTTCACGGCGACCGACGCCGACAATGACGTTGGCATCGATACGATTGACGTGACGATCGAGGCGACGCAGGCGCCGACGATCGCAAATCTGGACGGGTCCCTGACAGTAGGCGAGTTTGACGCCAATGGCGGCGTGTTCCTCGACACCAGTATAGTGATCAGCAACCCAGATGGGACCGGCTTTACCGGCAAGTCACTGGTCATCGACTTCCCCGACGGGGACGGGACATCGGACGATACGCTGTCGGTCGCTGATCGTCTGTCGATCACGGTCAGCGGCAATACGGTTTCCTACAACGGCACGGCGATCGGCACGGTGTCGGGCGGGACAGCCGGGTCTGCCCTGACGATAGCCTTCGACCAGGGAGCGCCGGTAGGCTCGGCGCAGATCAGCGCGCTTGCACAGGCGATCCAGCTGACCAATTCCTCATCGACCCCGCCGGCAGGCGCGCGCCGGATCGGCTTCACGGCGACCGACGCCGACAATGACGTTGGCATCGATACGATTGACGTGACGATACAGGATGCAGTCAATCCGATCAGCACTGCCGATATCGATCAATTCATAGGAGGATCTGTCGGCGACATCCTGGACGCTCATCTTCTTGGGGCCATTTCGATTACGCAGAACACATCCACGCTGATCGAAATTACAAACACAGGCAACGGACTGATCACCCAATTTCACGGGACCAATTTCACATTCGGTGCCGGGCCTGTCGTTACCGGTGGTACGGTGACATCATACCAGTTCCTCGACAACACAGGCGGAGTCGTACAAGCAGAGATACAGAACGTCTTCGAACCCGCCACGGACGTGGCGACTGCGATCTTTGCCTATAATGGTGGGGACGATACCGCCTTCGATGTCCTCTATTCACATTACGACTTCAATTTTGACTCCACTTCGGTCAACGGCGACGGGATCCAGTTCGAAGCTGGTGTCAACAACGACACGATAACCGTTGGCGACGGCGGCAGCGATTTGACCGGCGGTTCCGGTGATGACGACTTCAACGGCGGAGCAGGCTTCGACCGCGTCGATTATTCCAATGAAGGCGGGCCTTCTGGCATTAACGTAAATCTTGGGACTGGCACTGGTACCGATACGTTCGGCGATACCGACACTTTCTCGGGTATCGAGAGAGTGACGGGCACCAACGAAAACGACACGATCATAGGCGATGCGGATGATAACCAGTTAGACGGACTGGATGGCGTCGACAGTCTTCAGGGCGGCGGCGGTCGCGACATCATCAATGCCGGCGACGGCGACGACATCATCGACTCTTCAGGTGGCGATTCCGCATCGCAGGGCGATGGTGATATCATTCTGCCTGGCCTCGGTAGCGACACGATTACAGGCCATGCGGCTGCCTTTGGCGACCGTTACGGCGGTGGTCTCGACATCATCTACGAGGACTTGTCCGGTATTGGCGGTATCACACTGACGGTGACGGACAATGCGGGCAGCGGCACGGTCGTTGGTACGGGCGTCAATGCCACGTTTACATTTGCGGACCATTTCGAAGGCACGCAGGATGCCGACACGCTGATCGGTTCCGACTTCGGATCCGGTCCTGACAATTCTTCGGAAAGCTGGGTCGGCGAGGCAGGCAACGATTACATCGACGGCAATGGCGGCTGGGACACGGTTTCCTACAACCTGGAAAACGGCGGCGGCGCAGTATTCGTGAACCTTGGGGCAGGGACCGCCACCGATACGTTTGGCGACACGGATACGCTTTTAGATATCGAGGCAGCGCAGGGTACGGATCTGGCGGATACGCTGATCGGGTCCAGCGGCAACAACTACCTCGAAGGACGTGGTGGGCGTGACAACATTAATGCCGGCGACGGCGACGACACCATCAACTCATCAGGTGGTGATTCCGCTTCGCAGGGCGATGGCGACATCATTCTGGCTGGTCTCGGAAACGATACGATTACGGGTCACGCGGCCGCCTTTGCCGACCGTTATGGCGGCGGCCTCGACATTATCTACGAAAACCTGTCCGGCATTGGCGGCATTACACTGACAGTCACCGACAGCGCCGGAAGTGGCACGGTCGTCGGTACGGGTGTCAATTCTACATTCACCTTTGCGGACCATTTCGAAGGCACGCAGGATGCCGACACGCTGATCGGTTCCGACTTCGGGTCCGGTCCAGACAATTCTTCGGAAAGCTGGGTCGGCGAGGCTGGCAACGACTCCATCGACGGCAATGGCGGGTGGGATACCGTAAATTATAACCTGGAAAGCGGCGGGGCAGGGGTCACTGTCAATCTGGGAACGGGAACTGCCACGGATACTTATGGCGACACGGACACGCTTGAAGACATCGAAGGCGCGCTGGGAACGGACGAGGCCGATACTCTGATCGGGTCGGGCGGCAACAACTATCTCGAGGGTCGCGGCGGAAACGACCTTATCGAGGGCGGCGCAGGAGATGACACGCTGGTTGGCGGCGCGGATGCAGACACCTTCGTGTTTGCGCCGGGCGACGGGACCGATACGATCTCCGACTTCAATTCCGGTGAAGGCGATACTATCGACATTTCGAGCTATGCCGGCATCTCTGATGTCAGCCAGTTCGCCGTGTTTGACTACAACACATCCAATCCGGGCAGCACAACAATCAGCGTCAACGGTACCGACGTCATTATTGTCGAGGGTGTCGATCTGACCGGATTGGGAAATGCGGCATTTTCCTTCACGGGTTTCATCAACAATTGGGCCAATGTCGCCGATCTGAGCGATGCGCCGGTTTTCACCGACGGCGCAACGATCCGCTGGGTCAACAGCGACGGAACGATCACCGAACTTTTCGGGTCCAGCTTTACGTTCAACGGTCCCGGGGGCAGCCCTGACGGTGGTGACGCTGACGGTATTCGACGCTTTGCCGCGGACGGTACGACGCTGCTCGAATCAAAGACGGTTTCCAGCTCCGTTCTTGTGACCGACCTCGTTGGTGCTGTTTCGCAGGCCAGCGATCTGCGGGATCTGGTTGTTGCAAACCTTGCGTCGGATGCCGGCTCCTATCAGATCACCGCGCTGTCGGCGACGAACATTGAGGTCACCTATGCAAACGGGCAGAAGGTAAGTGTAGACGGAGCCAGCCTGTCGCTGCAGTCGGCTGATGTGGCCGGATTTGGCACGGTCAGTGATGTGACCATCACGGGTCCAGATGGAACGACAGTACTTGACTCCGCGAACGGCTTGACGACCAATCTGAGCGTCCTACTCGGTCTGTTCCTGTCGGGTAACCTAGAAGAAACCACACTTCATAATGCCGATGGCAGTGTTGCTTCGATCGGACTGCTGGATGGGGTTGGCTTCGGCGGTGCCGAGTTCATCCTGTTTGAAGGCCAGGTCACCTATCAGCGCAGCGCCGCCTTCACCGAGGGCAATTCGAGCGTCATCGGCTTTGGCGGCGCCAACAGCTATACCGATCTGAGTTCGGCTTCGAACTCCGTCTTCCTCAATTATTTGTTCTCCGATACGGCAATTACCGCCGACCTCGGTTCGGGTACGGTCACGCGTGGCGGCGGATCCATTGTCGACTCCGTGAGCGGTATCAACGATATTGCCGGTTCGGCTTTGGGCGACAGCATCACCGGTAGCGCGCAGGACGACTTTCTCGAAGGCGGAAAGGGTGACGACACGATCACCACCGGCGCCGGAAATGACACGGTCTTTTATTATCAGGGCGACGGTTTCGACACGATTACCGATTTTACGCCAGGGCAAGGATCCGACGATGTCATCGTCATCGACCATGTGTCGGGCGTGACGCCTGGATCGCTGGCTTCCTTTGCCTCCGAAGCGGGCGGAAACACGACATTCAATTTCGGCGACCTCGACGGCGACAGCTTCGATGACGGTTTCGTCCTCATGGGCGTGACATTGGCGCAACTGCACGAGGATGACTTCGAAGTCTATTTTTCGGGCACCAACCAAATCAACGGCACGACAGGCAACGATAATCTGGCAGGAACGCCGGGAGATGATTTGATCCTGCCGGACACGAACACAGGGCTGGATTCGATTGAAGCGTCTGAAGGTGATGACGAGATCGACTTCACCGGTTCGTCAGGCAATGCCTTTTATGATCTGCTGTATAGTAATCTCGGCGTTGCCCTTAACGTCAATATCGGGGCGACTTCGGGTACTGTTGGCAAAGACGGGATTGGCAACGACACACTTTCCAATATCGACCAGATTGGCGACGGCATCTACTTCGGGGCAGGCGCCCAGAATGACAGTTTCACCATAGCCGGCCCGTCAGGTCTGTACTTCATAGCCAATCCGGGAACGGGCACCGATACCATCGATATCAGCGCGGGCAGTGGACCTGTCCGCGTCGCGCTGCTCAACTATGACGGTGTCGATGTCGATGCCACGACAGGAAGTGCGGCGGAGCGCAATGGTGGTTCGACACTTTCCATCACGGGCACAGGGTTTGTCCGCGACTGGCAACTGACCAACAAGGATGATTCCATTCTTGGAACCGCTGAAGACGAGCGTTTCATAACTGGCGAAGGCAATGACCAGGTCGATGGCGGCGGGGGCCATGACATTTTGCGCTATGACCGCGGCGGCGTGACTGGAGTTTCCGCTATTTTCAATGGCGTTGGTTCCGCCAACATCAATGGCGTTTGGAACGGTCAGAATTTCCTCGATATGGTGACCAATATCGAGGAGGTTCGTGGCTCCGACACTGACTCGGACATCCTTTTTGGTGCCGAGGGCGACGAAACCCTGAGAGGCCGGGGTGGTGATGACGTACTTGGCGGCGGAGCTGGCGTTGACCTCCTCGAAGGCGGTGCCGGGGCGGACCGGTTTGTATTCAAGCCGGGCGACGGTACCGATACGATCATAAATGGAGATTTCGACTGGAGCGGTTCCGGCGACCGCATTGATCTGCGGGCTTTCGGAATTGGGACGACGGCCGGACTGGTAACCCTCAGCGGGGGTGTGGACACGGTCATCGATCTTGGAAATGGCGATATCCTAACTGTTGAGGGTGTTGATCTCACCGGTGATGGCGACGCGCCGTTCCTGCTTGCCAGCAGCATGAATGTTGTTCCCGGCGGCACAGCCGGCGATGATATCCTGTCCAGTACAGCGGCCGACGATCTGATCCAGCCGCTTGGTGGATTCGACCAGATAACCGCCGGCGACGGGAATGACGTGGTTGACGTCACCGGCTCGGACTTCGTGGACCTCATCTACAACAACCTGAGCGGTGCAGCGGTCAATGCAATAATTGGTCCGTCCAACGCCACTTTGGCCAAGAACGGTATCGGTTTCGATTGGATCGCCAATATCGACCAGATGAGTGTCGGCTTCCATCTCATGACGGATACGGGCAATGACAGCTTTGTCGTTGACACAAGTGGCGTCGCGGGTGGCAACGGATACATCCTCATCAACCCGGGCACAGGCAATGACTATGTCAACGTCTTCGGTGCCAGCGGCATACTGGCATTGAATTTCCTGGACTATGACGGTGTCTCGATTGACGCGACATCCGGTGTCGCGACCGAATTGAATGGCGGTACAGCAACGCTGAATGTCGATGGTTTCGTCGGAGAATGGCGAGGTTCCAACAAAGACGACATTATTGTGGGCACCACCGGCGACGACCGGTTCATGACCAACAAGGGTAATGATGTGGTCGATGGTGGCGATGGCTTTGACACGGCGCGCTACAACCACGGCAACGCTTCGGCGATCAGCGCGCTCTATGTCGATACCAACGGCGCCCATGTCACCGGAGCATGGGGTGGCGAGGCCTTTATCGATCGGCTGACAAACATCGAAATGATTGTCGGTTCCAACAATGGCGGCGATATCCTGATCGGTAATGACGGCGATGAAGTCTTCAAAGGCGGTGACGGAGACGACATCCTTGGCGCAGGTGAGGGTACCAATGAGCTTTGGGGCGAAGCCGATGCCGACCGGTTTGTCTTTGTCCAGTACAATTCGAGCACCATCAAGGATTTCAATCTCGCCGAGGGCGACAGGATCGATTTGCGCGCCTATGTCCAGGCCGGCGTCACCAACCTGAGCGGGATCACCGTAAATTGGGACGGTACTGACACGACAATATCCATCACGAACGCTATGGCGGGGACCGACACGATTGTCGTCGAAGGGTTCGACCTGAGTACTCAGGGAACAACGCCGTTCATATTTTTCGACAACTTCAACCAGGTTCCCGGCGGTGCGGGTGATGAATATCTCACAGGCACGAACAGTGACGATTTCATTACGACGGGTGGCGGCTACGACTCCATTGAAGCGGGCAACGGAAACGACGCAGTCGATGTGACAGGGTCCGACTTTATCGACCTGATCTACAACAATCTCGGCGGCGCCGCGCTGAATGTCGATATTACACAGGACGTTGCGACAATCATCAAGGACGGCATCGGCTTCGACTGGGTGATCAATATCGACCAGCTTACAACGGGAGAAGGGCTGCATCTGATCGCTGGCAGCGGCAACGATGCCTTCAGCGTCGACAAGAGCGGATTGGCCGGCGGAACCGGTTTCGTGCTTCTCAATCCCGGCACCGGTAATGATTTCGTCAACGTCTATTCGAGTCTCGGCGGCGGCAAGTTCGGTCTGAATTTCAATGACTATAGCGGTGTCGACATCGACGCGACGACCGGCATTGCGACTGAGCGCAATGGCGGTACGTCTTCCGTCGAGGTCATTGGCATCGTCGATGAATGGCGCGGCTCGAGCCAGGACGACACCTTCCTCGGTTCCGACGAAGATGAACGCTTTGTCACCGGTCAAGGTGATGACCAGGTCGATGGTGGCAATGGCTATGACGTCGTTCGATACGACCGACCCGGCGTCACGGATCTGACTGTCAGCTTCACGGGCATCGGCAGCGCAATTGTGACCGGCGTCTGGAATAGTCAGACCTTCACGGACACCTTGACCAATATCGAAGAGGTCCGCGGCGGCCGCTTCGGCGTTTCGGTTCTCTTCGGAGATGTCGGTGGCGAGGTGCTGGTCGGCGGCCGTGGTTCCAACTATTTCGAAGGCGGTGCTGGTAACGACCTTCTAGTCGCAAATGGTGACGCCAACCTGTTCTCCTTCGAGCCGGGAAGCGGCAATGACGAGATCAGGGATTTCGTCGTTGGCCGTGACTTCATAGACCTGTCGGCCTATGGCTTAACGACGGCTACCGTTGATCCCAGTGGCTTCGACGGATTTTCTTATGACGGGACCAATGACGAAACCACAATCGATCTGAATGGCGTCGATACGATTGTTGTGAAGGGTGTGGACTTAACCATCGAAGATCCCGCGGACGTCTTCATCATCGATTTGATCAATGGCACGTCAGGTGATGACAACGGCGCAAGCGCGCTGAACGGCACGGCGGCCAATGAGGTTATCGACGGCTTTGATGGCAGTGATGAAATCAATGGCGGTGACGGCAATGACATGTTGTTGAGTGGCGGAACAGATCTTGCCACCGGTTTCGACGATCTCTCCGGCGGCAGTGGGAATGACATTCTCGTCGCAGAGGGTGGATCGGTCTATCTGAGGGGCGAAGCCGGCGACGATGTCCTCAAGGCTACCAACGAATTTGGCGATCCGAATTGGGATTACGTGTTCGGCGTCTACGACAATTCACCGGGAACTATTGTCGCCAATCTGACTTCAGGTGCGCCGAGTTCCGGAACGCCGCCGACAATGCCGGGCTCGATGCAAATTGATGATGGCTGGGGAACGACTGACACGGTCTCCGGCCTCAATGTGATCGTCGGCAGCGCGTTCGACGACTACATCTACGTCGATGGTGACTACCGAAATGGCCAGGGAGCCAATCGGATCGAGGTCCGTCCTGGTGATGGCGATGATTTTATGGATTTCACGAACATGACTGGTTCGGCTCGCGTCAGCTATGCCGATGCCGGGGAAGGAGTCAACGCGGACCTCGATACCGGTATTGCAACCGAAAATGTTGCAGGTGTTCAAGATCTGATCGGAACCGACACGTTTGTTGGCGCGAATGAGCTGCGTGGTTCGGACTATGCCGACATCCTCTACGGCAATTCCGGCGAAAACCGACTGCGCGGTGAGGGTGGAGACGATACCATTGTCGGTGAAGGTGGTAATGACCGTCTGGAAGGCGGAGCTGGTGCCGATACCTTCGTCTTCCTCTTCGGTGATGGCAGCGACGAAATCGATGATTTCGATTTCCTCAGTGACGGTGATCAGCTCGACGTATCCGCTATTGCCGTCGACTCCAGCGGTTTCGGATTCACATATGACGCCGGCAGCGGCGACACGACCATCGCATTCAACAACGGCACCGGTGACGAATTGGTGCTGCATAACTTTGATTATCAAACGCTCGGCAATGTCGATGACATATTCATTTTCTAGCGAGATTCTTCCTGGAAAATGAACGGGGCAGACGGGCAGGGCGCAGACCGACAACACTGGATGAAATAAAATCTGCGGTATTGAGTGCGATATTGGTGATGCTCCAGATGAAACCGACGTCGAGGTTTTGGGAGAAAGTGTTCACCTTCTGGCCGTCGATCATGTCCGCGACGAGGCGCTCCTCGTCGGCTGTTCCGCGCGGCGGGCGCGGCTGCGTAGAACGATGCTGGCCAGAAAGCGACAGGCGCGAAGCTCCACATTCATCTGCCTGCGCACGTGATTGATACAGGCATGGCGACGAGAGGGGCTCAGAAGTTTCCCTTTGCAGCCTCGGTGAGGATAAGCTTGATCCGCGTCAGATCAGAGATGGTGACCTGCTCCCCTTCTCGTTCCCGATTAGTATGTCGCCGGCCGGTTTCTGTCTCGCTCCATGTCGTCCTTGTGTGACAGAACAACAGAGCTCAGATAGCCGAGAGTTATCGCAAGTGCCATCGTCCTGAGCGGATAGTCCAGAATGGAGTGGATACAAAGCGCCACGACGGATAGGAATGCGGCCTCGGACAGGCCGGACCGAAATGCACTGCGCAGCAAGAGAGCAAAATAGCCCAGCAACAATGCGGTTCCCATCAGGCCGAGTTCGAGCATGATTTCGAGGAAGTCGTTGTGGGCATGATTGGCGTATGCGGCGATCACCTGCTCGACCTCCTCATAGGCTGGGTAGACAAGCGTGAAAGTCCCCAGTCCGGATCCCAAGAGCCAGTGATCGCCGATGGCCTCCCAGGTTGTCCCGAAAATGACCCATCGCTGATCACCCTCAAGCGAGCTTCCGGAACCGAAAGCCCACAAGGCTGCAAGCAATCCAAACACTCCGACGAAAAGCGCGCCGATCCTCGCGACAAACTTGTTCCCGACAGGCGCAAACCAGATCAGCGACAACACCGCGGTTGCCGACGAGATACCCATTCCGGCGCGAGAGCCGACGGCAAATAGGATGCCGACCATGACGAGACTGAGCGCGACGAAGCCCAGCATGCTCTCCGCGCGCACGATCATCGTGTAGGCAAGAAGCGGGATCATTGCAAAGAACAGGCTTGAAAAGTGGTTCTCATTCGCAAAGAGCCCTGTGTTCACGTCAAATGGGAGGATCCCCGACAGGGTGACCGAACGGCTGAAGGAAAGTTGCACGACGGCGACGACCGCCTGGAGAAAGAGCCCGACATAGAAATATGGTAACAGCCGCGCCCGCTGGCGCTCACTCATCAGCGAAACATAGAGAAAAAAACCGAGCGCCGCGATCGCAAAAAGCCCCGCGTCGAGGCTCTTTTGCGGCGCCGGTGACCAGAAGCCCAGCCCGTTACCGCCGGTCAGGGGAATGGTTCGCATTATCGGAACAAACTGGATCGCGATAGCCGCCAGAACGAGGATCGTCAGGATTCGCGCTGCGGTGCCAAGTTGGTTGGACCAGAGTCCTGCGATACCGAAAAACAGGGCCGGGACCAGGATGAGTTCGAGCAGATGATCGGTCCAGATTCCTTGGCCAGCGCCTCCGCCTAGGATCAGGGCAAGGACGATCACGGCACCGGCGTAGCGCGGAGACGCTGCGGATCCGGGTGTCATACGCCACGCCTTTGCACAATGGAAACCGACCGGAGCAAAAGCGTTCCGCGATAGCGGTTGCGCCAGCTCATCGGCATTTTCTCGTTGAAGAGATGAAGCTCCAGCAATTCGCAGCCGGTGGCCGGCACTGTGAAGCCATGGCGTTCGTTGTGTTTGCCTGTTGCGTCCATAAAAGGCGTACTCAGGACCATCTGCCCTGACGGTATGCATCGAATTGCAAACCGGATTGGTTTTGGGGTCACGAGGTCCCGACTTTCATAGGAAATGGCTACCTCGTGGCGACCGGGAACCAGGCGTACCAATTGGCTGACATTGTGAAACCGGATCGGATTGTCGAGAAACCGCATCGAAAGGTCCGCTTCCCCGTCTTGCGTGACCCGGTCGAAGCTGACACCGGCCTGGTTGCGGATGCGCCAGTCGAAGGCGTTGCCTGAAAAAGGCATTTCAAAGCTGCCATTGTAGACGAATGCCGACTTTGTGCTCTCCGAGCGCGTCAGTTGAAACAGTAGATAGGCCTCGGTGTATTGTTTTTCGCGCAGGAAAGCATTGGTCACCAGATTGATGACGCCGTCGACATCCTCGACGCCGCTATCATGCCAGTCGACAGCCATGCGATAGGCAAAGGGCAACGTCTCCTTGGTTCTTGCGAGGCTGTTTATCAGGCGAACGCGCAGGGGTGGATATTCGGCGAAACGCTGCATGATCCGGCTATAGGCGTCGGGGTCAGATAGAAGAATCGGCAGAGCGGGTTCGAGACTGCTCCATCGATCCGGCCATCGCCGTCCCAGGGTTTCCAGAGTTTCCGCGGCCTCGAGATAACGCTGGGACTGGATGTCGAAGACCAGCTGGCGCGTCAGCGCCTGCAATTCGGTTGGCAGCAGGTCCAGTGCATGACGATAGAATTGCGATGCGGCTTCCCGGTCGTCCCTGCGTTCAGCGAGAACGCCCATCAGGCTATAGAATCGCGCATCGATCGGCGAGAGGAACATACCTTTCTCGACAATCTTGCCGGTTCTCGCGTCGTCAATCTTCGCGAGCGAGACAGAGACCCTGTCATCGGAACGGAGCGGATTGATCTGAAGGGCGATTGCCGGGTTGAATTGCGAGATCAGCGAGCTCGCACCGTTAATCAAAACGGCGCTTGAAACGATCAATGAGATCAGACCCGCCGCGAGCCAGCTTGCCGGCGATGTCGCCCTTGGATGCGCGTGTGCCATGATCTTCTATTTCAACTGACGCATTGTCATAGCCGTAATAGTTATACTGCGTGTAGCGGTAGGCGTAATTGTAATCGAACTTATCGACCGCGAATTTCGATAGTGCGGCGCCGACAACATTGCCCGATGCGCTCCTGAGGCGTTCCAGCGCGTGCTTGGCCGATTTCCGGGTTACCTGTTTCGAGGAGACGACAAGCAGCGTCGCGTCGGCCAGGCGACTGAGAACTGGCGCGTCCGCGAGGCCCAGAACCGGCGGCGCGTCGATGATCACGATGTCATAGGATTTCGCCATCTGGGCGACCGCCATTGCCATCTTCTGAGACATCAGCAGTTCGACCGGATTTGGCGGAATCGTGCCTGCGGCAAGCAGCGTGATATTTGGATTGTGAGTGGGGTGGAGGATCGAACGTACGTCCCCTTTTCGCAATACGTTTGACAACACATTGCTAAGGCCGGCTGAATTGTCGGTATTGAACATCCGATGCATGCGCGGCTTGCGCATGTCGGCATCGACCACGAGGACCTTCTTTCCAAGAGCGGCAAAATCGTGCGCCAGCTTGTAGGCGGTTGTCGACTTGCCTTCGCTTTGCTCCGGCGAGGTGATCAGAAGCGAGTGCATCGTGTCGCCGACACCCGTGAACTGGATCGACGTGCGCAGAGACCGATAGGCTTCCGAAAGACTCGACTTGTTATCCGCCATTTCGGTTTCGAGCGCGTCCTCGGGCGTCCGCGGCAGAATGCCGAGCACGGGTATCTTCAGCTCGCTCTCCACCTGATCCGGTACAGTGAAGGTGTTGCGCATCAGTTCGAGCAGATAGACGAGTGCTGCTGCGAGCGTGAGGAAAATTAGCAGCGACAGCGCAAGGTTGAGTTTCAGGCTCGGCGAATAGGGCGCTGTTGGCCGCACAGCCAGATCGATGATCGAGGCATTGGTGGTTCTCAGCTCTGCTCCGACGCCAACTTCATTCAGCTTCGAAATCAGTGAATCATATTGCGAGCGATTGGATTCCACCTCCCGGCGCAAGATCGTGTACTGGATATTCTTGTCCTGGAATTCAGCCTGTTGCGCTTCGAGCTTGGAGATCTCGGCGCGCAGGCCTGAGACCTTCTCCTCTGCCTGCGCAAACCGGATTCTGGCTGCAGTGGCGATCGCGGCGACCTCGGCATCAATCTGCTTTTGTAACTCCGTGATCTGGGACTGCAGTCGACGCATCTCCGGAAAGCCCGGTTTCAACGTCGTCAACTTTTCCTGATAGGTGGCTTTCAGTGCAGCGATTTTTTGCTTGGTGTTCTGGATCGAGTCGCTCTTGAACACTTCCGGCAAAGCCGCTGCGTTGCCATCCTCGACCTGCTGGACATACGCTTGCGCCTCAAGCCGGTTCTGTAGGGCTTCTCCAAGCGAGTTATTGAGTTTCGAAATGTTCTCGGAGATCAGCGAGGCATCGTTGCCCGTCAGTGTGATCCCCGCCTGCTTGGCATATTCGACAAGCGCCTCTTCCGACGTCTGCAGCTTCGCCTTCGTTTCGCGAACCTGCTCCTCGATAAACTGGCGGGCGAGATCGGACGTTTCACCGCTTTTATCGACATTTTGGTCGATATAGCTGCGCACAATCTGACGCGACACCTCGGCTGCATATCCCGGATCGGCGTGGCTGTAGCCGACCGAAAGGATCGAAGTGTTGCGGACCAAATCGACGGAAAGGCCGCTCAGGACCTTGCCGACTGCCATGGCTTCACGCGTTTCGGCGTCGAGGTCGTCCAGAACGGCCGTCGGCGAGTAGTTGAAAATACGGTTGAAGAGATTCATCACCGAAAAGCTCGGTGCCGGTGCCAAGAACTTTGCATCCTCGGCTAACCCAAGGGAAAAGACGACACGGCGCGCGAGGTCGCGGCTCTGCATCTTCTCGCGTGCGGTCTCGAAAGCGCGCAGATCGGCCGATTGCGAAACGAGTTCCAGATCCTGAATGACCTTGGCGCTCGGTGTGATCACCTCGACATCGGTCGTTGCACGATAAAGCGGTGTCTGAAGGAAGGTTACGAAAACACCGATTACCAACCCGGCCAGGAGAGACGCGGCAAATAGCCAGCGATAGTGAATGACATACCAGATCAGCTTTAGCGGATCGAGGCTGTCTTCTTCCTCTTCCGGTGGGCGACCGTAACCGAAGGCAGGTTCTTGATAATGAACAACATTGCGCTCGACCATGGCCGGCAGTTCATAAGAGCGCCTGTCGGGTTCGAATTTGTTCACGGTGGCCCCGGGTTCTCTTTGTTGGACCAGTCACCTTGGTCCCAAATCAATTTTACAACGGAAGTACGGCCAGGGAAGACGCACTACTTGCGACGCCCAGCGCTTCACGCAGGTTTCTCATAGCAATTTTCGAGCCGGACGAAAATGACACAATCACGTCACCACCGAAGATGCGCGGATCGCGCGACTTTCCGCTCCGGATATTCTTGACATTGTAGTTGGCGACCAGCTTGCGTCCTCCGACATCGCGGAAGATGTAGGTTTTTTGATCGTCGGCGATCTCCGCAAAGCCGCCGGCCTGCGCAACAACTTCCAGCAGAGTCGAGGTGCTTGTAACCGTATAGACGCCCGGTTTCCGGACCGCGCCGTCAACCGTGATTTTCTGTCCGGCCGATTCCTCGACGAAGACGGAGACTTCGGGGTTCTGCAGATATTTCGCGCCATAGGCGCGTTCGATTTCCGTTTCGAGTTCCGGGATCGTCTTGCCGCCGGCTTGCACCGTGCCGATTAGCGCCAGATTGATCCGTCCCTGCGGATCGATGCGAACCTCGCGGTCGAGCTCATCGACCTGGAAAACGTCCACCTTTATCAGATCGTTCTCGGCGAGCCTTTGTTCGAGGCCGTTATTGGTATTGGCGGGCGCGGGAAGGGCGGAGACGAGCTGCAGATCACCGCCGGCTTCGTTTTCGGCAAATGAGTTGGACGCGTCTTCCAGCGTTCCGGACGCACTGGTGCAGCCCCACAGCAAAAACGCCATAAGGCCTGCAAGCGCCAGTCTTTGCGATCCAGTGCTGATCATCCCACCTCGAACCGAATCCGTCGGTTGTTGTCCCCGAGGCATACCTCATGAGGCAATCATGTAAACCGTGAAATCTACCGATCTGTAGCCAATTCCAGTTAAATACGGCAATCAGATGGCTACAGCTGCCAAACATAAGTTAATGCGGAAAAATAATAGGCACTGTTCGAACTGGCCAATAAATATTTTCTCCAACCCGATCGGCATCAATGCGGATCACTGCCGTCGGACAAGCTTGCTACATAGGCGGTTGACAGGCGTTTAATTGCCAATATATCGACGACCCAGTTTCGCCGCAGCGACGGCGATCTCATTGGGGCGTAGCCAAGCGGTAAGGCAGCGGTTTTTGGTACCGCCATGCGCTGGTTCGAATCCAGCCGCCCCAGCCAGTCATCCGAGATGGAATTTAACAGGCACTCCGTTTGCCAGAATGAGCGAGCCGGTTAGGACGCCCGCGGCTGCTGGAGTGTTGAGGTCGAGCCTGCAAGCGCGCTGGCGGTGTACTCAGCTGCCACTGGATAGCTTTGTCCACATTCGAGCGCGATCAGGAACTTCAGGACCCCTGGGCGCGACGATAGATGAGGTATAGGCCGCCCACTTTCCATACCGGCACCTCTCCATCGCGTTCACGCGTACGCAGATAGCGATATGATTTGATCTTCAGACAGCCGCGGAACAAGGGAATCGTGACGTGCATGAGTGTTTTCCATTCGGAATACCCAGCCCCCGATAACAATACGGGACATGTATGCATTGTTCAACATTAACGTGTGCCGAATACAGCCGACGGCTCCTCAATGCGCGTGTCTTTGGCTTTACGACTATCCACCGTGATCCTTCGCAAGCGAAGGTGCTGGGACAAGTAAACCCACTGTCCGTGCGCACAACATCCCGGACGGCCCGTGCAGCCAAATTGTTTTGCGGACCGGTGAACTTCGTCTCTAAGCGCCTCTCCTTGCCCGTCAAAAGACGTGCTTCTTGCCGAACACGCTGATCCGCGGCTCAGCCGCGGACATAACATGAAGATCGGAGGGAGGCTGTTAGACACTAACACTGTTCGCCAGTAATCTGATGCCGTCCGATGACGCGACCTTCGACCTTTTCAAATGAAGGCCCACGCGAACCTCAAAGCATATTATGGTTCTCAGGAATTCTTGAGCGATGCGGGTATCAATAAACATGAAAGGCCCATTTCCTCGAAGATATCGACGAGCCCGGCACGATCGAGCCACTGCGCAAACGGGGCGTGAAACAGAGCATCAATCCAACGCCAAACCTCGTCGGGTAGATTTCATAATACCCAGGCTATCATCGCACAAATGTTCCATCATATCAGAACCGCAATCAGAAGCTCCGCGCGGGAATTGCTCGACTGCTCGATCAGGCGATCGCCATCATTTGACCTTTGGTTATGGCGGTCTACAAATATCGCCTCGACCGCGATCTGGATACGAATGTTTGGCGTCTCGTCCATCTCGCGACCGGGGCCTTTTTCAAAGCCGCATTCTCTTTTTGCGACTTCGCATCCAAAGGTCGTCAGCGATGGCAAGCGGATCAAGCTTGTGGTCGCGCCACCATGCTTCTTCGTTTCCCGCGTGATGCAATTCGCCGTGATGCTGCGCACACAAGGGAACGGTAAATTCATCAGAGACCTTGCGACCAAGAGCATGCGGCTGGGCAAAAGTCAGGTGATGGGCGTGGGTGCGGTTGCGCCCGCAGATCGCACAGCCATTGGTAACGACAAAGCGTAGATGCTCGGGATCGCGAACGCGCTTCGGCTCGGAAAGGGTAAGTGTCGATTTATCGATCCGGCATTGCGGCCTGTGGTTCGATACTCCCTCATCGGTTTGATAAGTGCCGCCCTTGCCCGCCTGATCTCGACCGGCGTCGATCGCGGGCAGATGATCGGATTGGGGTGAAGAACCCGAATCCTTCCTTTTTGATGCCGTAGGGCCGGAACCATTGATCGGGTCCATCTGTGGGGTGGCATGTTGCGCAACGGCTTCGCAAGCGATCGTTGCGCCGTTTGTTCCCCGGTTCGAACCTCGGCCTTTCCCCGGATCACTTTTGTCGCAGGAGGTTTCTGTGGGGATAGCTGCGTCCTTCGAGACCGGAGAAGCTCCGATAATGCCGCCATCTTGGTAGCGTCCGTTAATCGCTTGCGGGACGGCTGTCCGATGTGAGCCATTGGGATCATAAAGCGAGAGCCCGAACGCATTGCCGAAGGTCATCAGTGCCCGCTTGGTCGCATCGGTTTCCGCCGCCTTCAGGGCAAGTTCATGCGCCTTGCCCGGCGTGGACGTGCTCGCTTCGCCTGTCCCCGAACCTTCCCGTGTGATCGTCGTCCCGCCTTCGGTTGCGACCGTTACGCGTACTCTCGCCACGTAGACAGCCTCGAAGCGAACGCCCAGATGTTTTGTATAGACGCAGGTGCTCTCCACAGTCTCACGGTTCCAGCCGTCAAAACCGAAGATCCGATTGGCTTCGCCGATCACATGCCAGCCTTCGAGATAATACAGCGTGATGCCGTCTTCGGTTCGGGCGCGGACATGGCGCGGTTTCAGCTTGGCGCGCAATTGGCGGATCTGTTTTGCATCAAAGCTCATCGTATCCTCCCCGCCGTTACTTCGTGCGCACCGAAAGCGAGCGGCGGCTGTTCGATAGCGCCGCGCCATTGACGAAGGTGCCGGCCTTCAGTGTGTCCAGAAGCGCCCGCTTGTCGAGCTTTGGCGGCTGCGGCACGAAGAACCATTCGGGAATGAGGCTTTCATCGGTCACAACCACACTTGGTGGGGCGGTGCGAAGCGACAAGGTAAAATCCGGCTCCATGATTCTGTCGAGTCCGGCTTCTTCCATCGCTAACAGTGCCAGCGTGCGCTTCTTTTCCAGCCGCCCGGACAGCCGATCGAGCCTTTCTCTGTTTTCCGCTATGCGGGTTTTCAGCGCCGCGACCAGATCGGCATCGTCAATTGCCGAGCGCACCAGCGCGGTGAGCGCTTCAAGCAGGTTGGTCGCCCCTTCCAGAGTGTCGGCCAGCGTTTCATCGTCGATATCGGGTTCGGCTTCGAGAATACGACGACGGAGGGCGGAGAATCGGGTAAGTTCATTTGCTACGGTATTCAAAAGCACGTCTCCTTAATCAGAATTGGGGTATTAAACATCAAAATGAGTATCATAGCAACCATAATTAGCGTCTAATCACTCAATGATCTCCGGCGCTCAGATTCGTTCCGCTCGCGTTATGCTTGGATGGACACAGAAGCAATTGGCGGAAAAGGCGGCTGTTGGATTTACAACTGTTCAGAGGGCTGAGCAGTCGACCGGGGCAGTCTTAGGTACCGTCACGACCGTCATGAAACTCCGATCCGCACTGGAGGGCGGTGGCATTCTATTTCTTGACCAAGAAAGCGACGTTGGCCCGGGTATTCGATTGCGGTATCCGCAAGAGCTGTGACACTCATAAAATTCGTACCGCAGCGATGATCTTCGGGCGCGGGTCTTGAATGGCTGGGCCGAGGCATGTCGGCGCGGCGGACAGCGGCACAGTTCGGGGTGGGTGTATCGAGCGCGATCCACTGGATCGCACTGGCAAAGAAAGGTGAGACGACGCCCCGGCCACAGAGGTGGCGCCGTGTCTTGCCCGTTGACGCCCATGAAGTCATCGTCGTCGGGTTGATCGATCAGCGCAAGGACGTCACGCTGAACGACTGGTTGAGCGGCTTTGGCCGAGCGTTCGGTGCAGATCAGCCGCATCGCCTTAAGCGAGCAGCCCCATTTGACGGGTCCAATGTGATTGTTGCTGCATGGCGGGCCTTCGGTCTATTGGGATGATGCTTTCCGGGGCTGGCGGGCGGTAGCCCAAGGCGCTGTGTGTCCTCTTGGTGTTGTAGTGCTTCCTCCATTACTCAATCAGGATTTGCGCTTCTCGAAGGCTGTGGAAGCTCTCCCCGTTCAGGAACTCGTCGCGGAAACACCCATTGAAGCTTTCGCAGTATCCATTCTCCCCGGGTGATCACGGTTCGATGTAGGCGGGTCTGGCGCCGACAGCCGTGATCCAGTCTCGAACCGCCTGAGCAACGAACTCAGGGCCATTTTCGGAGCGGATGTAGGCCGGCGGTCTGCGCAGGATGAACAGATCGGTCAGCACATCGATCACGTCGGTCCGTTCCCATACCGCCATATTGCTTCCTCCAGCGGTAATAGGGCTGCTCGGTTATGCGACCTCGCAGACGGCGTCCACACGCGCCATCCCCTGGCCGACAAGCACATCAACCTGCCGTAACTTCGTGACAATCTCTTCCGGTTTGTGCCGCTTCTTGGGCATCTTCGATCCTCCGTTTTCCTAAACATAACGGTGGAACCATTTCTTTGGGGAGGCTCTATCTGCGTTAGCAGTGGACATGATTTTTCTGGAGTATTCGCAAAAAATTAAACATATTTAAACAAAAACAATGTCACGGTATGTCATTATTTCTGCAATAAATGATTGATATCAAAAGATAAAATCCTGCACAAAAGGATGCGAGTATGGCGCAAGGGCCAGATCTGATCGATGTGAAAGAAATCGCCCGGATGTTTGGCGTGACAGAGCGTACCGTTTGGCGATGGGCGGACAGTAACCCCAAATTCCCTCAACGGATGATGCTTGGGCCGAGAACGATTCGTTTCCGGAGGAAATCAGTCGAAAAATATATCGGAAGGACCGCGGTGCGCGATAATATGAAAAAGAGGTGCTACCTCAAGGAGAGTCATAAGAAATCCGGTTTGCGCATCCGACACCGAGAATTTGTGAAGTCCTATAGTAAGAATCCAAATGCGATGCGGGCTGCTATCGACGCCGGATACAGCCCTCGTTCCGCCCATGTCACTGGATCTCGTCTTTTAAAGAAGTGTGAGATAAAAAAACTAATAATATCTAGTCGTGAAAAAGATGAATCAGAAAGAACAATTGAGAAGAGAAGGGTACTGAAATGGCTAAGAGCCTATATAGATGCTGATATTGCTGAAGTTTTCGATGATTTAAATAATATAAAACCCATAAAAAATTGGCCACTGATATTAAGAAGTAGCGGAATAAATATTAAAATAAGAAATTCAAATGATGGAGAGGTAAAATATATTGAGACTTATAAGAAAAATATTATGAAGTGTATTGAGTTGTATGGACAGCATGATTTTGTACGCGCTTATGAAGCCCCAAATACAAGATGCCCAGGAAAAAACAGAAATATTGATCGTTGGATCTTGGGTTTGATGGGGGCGCTCGAGTTTGAGTCGGACAGCGCTACTAACCTCAATCGGGTGTGATCTAATTCTTCACTCTTTAACTGCCCGCGAACTGAGCTCACAAACACGCCTACCCAGAGGGGTTCAGATGGGGCGTCCCTACACGTAAGCGGTCTATCAGTCGAGACGTCTCTGCGTTGGGAGACCATCCTTACGATCGACACAAATTTATTCGATATGTCGGTCGCTGCATCATAGACGCCCAGGACGAGAGTGATCGAATCGCCCTCGAAGAAGCATCGGCGAGATGTTGGGATGTTCGCTGCTACAGGTTGGATGCGGCGGCAGCGCATCTATCGCGAGATGACACCCCATTGCACCATCATTTCGATGATCTGCTCGGCAGCGTCTTCCGGTGAGGTTGTTGTCGTATCGATGGTGATCGCGGCGTTCTCCGGCGTTTCATATGGCGAGTCGATACCGGTGAAATTCTTGATCTGACCGGCCCGCGCTTTCTTGTATAGGCCCTTGGCGTCTCGTGCTTCCGCGACCTCGATCGGCGTGTCCACGTAGACGACTTTGAATTCGTCCTCTCCCATCAGTTCCCGCGCCAGGCGGCGCTCAGCGCGGAAGGGCGAAATGAAGGAGACGAGGGTAATCAGTCCGGCGTCGGTCATCAATTTCGCCACCTCTGCGACACGCCGTATGTTTTCCACGCGGTCCGCGTCGGTGAAGCCGAGATCCTTGTTAAGCCCGTGACGGACATTGTCTCCGTCGAGCATCATCGTGTGCGCGCCCATGGCGATCAGCTTGCGGTCGACGATGTTCGCGATGGTCGATTTGCCGGAGCCGGACAAACCGGTGAACCACAGAACAACCGGCTTCTGTCCCTTGATCGATGCCCGTGTCGTCCGATCGACGTCGAGCGCCTGCCAGTGCACGTTGGACGAGCGGCGCAATGCGAAATGGATCATGCCCATTCCGACGGTCGCATTGGTGATCTTGTCGATCAGGATGAACCCGCCGGTTTCGCGATTGTCGTCATAGGCATCGAATGCAATCGCGCGGTCGAGCGAGATATTGCAGACACCGACCTCATTGAGGTCGAGTTCAAGCGCTGCTTCGTGGGCGAGGGTGTTGACGTCGATGCGATATTTCGGACGGGTGATCGTTGCGTTGACTGTCGCCGTGCCGATCTTGAGGAGATAGGGCCGGCCCGGATAGAGGGGTTCGTCCGCCATCCAGAGGATCGTCGTCTCGAATTGATTGGCGACTTCCGCCGGGTCGCCGGAGGCGCAGATGATGTCGCCGCGCGAGATATCGATTTCGTCCTCGAGCGTCAGCGTCACCGATTGTCCGGCGACGGCCTCGTTCAGGTCGCCGTCCATTGTCACAATGGACTTGACTGTGCTCTCCTTCGCCGACGGCAGAACCTTGACGCGGTCGCCGGGCTCGATCGTGCCCGACGCGATATAGCCGGCGAAGCCGCGGAAATCGAGATTGGGGCGGTTAACCCACTGCACAGGCATGCGAAACGGTTTGGTTTGCGCCGCGTCGCGGACGCCGACAGTCTCCAGATGCTCAAGCAGGGCCGGCCCCGTGTACCAGTCCATATTCGCGCTGTGATCGACGATGTTGTCGCCTTCGAGCGCCGACATGGGGATGGCTGTAATGTGCTCGATGCCGCCCAGGTCCCGGGCGAACTCGCGATAGGCGATGTCGATGTCGGAGAAGACCTGCTGCGAGTAATCGACGAGGTCCATCTTGTTGATCGCCAGCACGATGTTCTCGATACCGAGCCGCGACACGATGAAGGAGTGCCGCCTGGTTTGCGTGAGGATGCCCTTGCGCGCATCGATCAGGATGATCGCCAGATCCGCCGTGGAGGCACCGGTCGCCATGTTGCGCGTATATTGCTCGTGGCCGGGCGTATCCGCGACGATGAATTTGCGCTTCTCCGTCGAGAAGAAGCGATAGGCAACATCGATTGTGATGCCCTGTTCGCGTTCGGAGGCCAGTCCATCGACAAGCAGGGCGAAATCGAGCTTGTCGCCCTGTGTACCCATCTTCTTCGAGTCGGCCTCCAGCGCTGATAGCTGGTCCTCGAAGATCAGCTTGGATTCATAGAGCAGCCGGCCGATGAGAGTCGACTTGCCGTCATCCACACTGCCGCAGGTGATGAACCGCAGGAGGGACTTTTCTTCCTGGGATTTCAGATAGGCCTCGATATCGTCCGCGATGAGCTCTGACTTGTGTGCCATCAGAAATAGCCCTCCTGCTTCTTCTTCTCCATCGAGGCGGCCTGATCGTGGTCGATCACGCGGCCCTGGCGTTCGGAGGTGGTTGTCAGCAGCATTTCCTGGATGATTTCGGGCAGCGTGGCGGCCTCGCTTTCGACGCCGCCTGTCAGCGGATAGCAACCGAGCGTACGGAAGCGGACCATACGCTCCTCGACGACTTCATCCGGGCCGATCGGCATTCGCTCGTCATCGACCATGACCAGTACGCCATCGCGCTCCACGACCGGGCGCTTGGCGGCGAAATAGAGCGGGACGATATCGATATTTTCCAGGTGGATGTATTGCCAGATGTCGAGTTCGGTCCAGTTCGACAACGGGAAGACCCGGATCGATTCTCCCTTGTTCTTGCGCGCATTGAAGAGGCGCCAGAGTTCCGGTCGCTGGTTTTTGGGATCCCACCGATGGTCCGACGTACGAAATGAGAAAACGCGCTCCTTGGCACGCGATTTCTCCTCGTCGCGCCGCGCGCCACCGAATGCGACATCGAACTTGTGCTTGTTGAGCGCCTGTTTGAGCGCTTCTGTCTTCATGACATCGGTGTGAAGGGCCGAGCCGTGAGTGAACGGACCAATGCCGCGTTTCACGCCGTCCTCGTTGATATGGACGATGAGATCGAGGCCGTTCTTGGCGGCCACGTCGTCCCGGAATGCGATCATATCGCGGAATTTCCAGGTCGTATCGACGTGGAGAAGCGGGAAGGGCGGCCTGGCCGGATAAAAGGCCTTGAGGGCAAGATGCAGCATGACCGCCGAATCCTTGCCGATGGAATAGAGCATCACCGGGTTTTCGGCCTCGGCGACGACTTCACGCATGATCTGGATGCTCTCGGCCTCCAGTCGTTGCAGATGAGTGAGGGTTTGCATGCGGGATTATGCTCCGTCGGCCGTTCGCTGCACCGTCCACGAGGTGCAACAGGCTTACATCGTCCGAACCGATGCGGGGATCGAGTAGTGCGCCGTTGGCGATCCGGCGATGAAATAGGGGTTCCTGAATTGCGATTTGCCGTAGCTAAGCGGCGTGCCGTCACATGTCAAAACCTGTCCGCCGGCCGCGGCGAGAACCGCATGCCCGGCAGCGGTATCCCATTCCATCGTTGGTCCGAAACGTGGATAAATGTCCGCTTCGCCCGCGGCGACAAGACAAAATTTCAGCGACGATCCGGCATTCACGCAATCGTAAATTTTATTTTCCGCGATGAAGGTTTCGGTCTCTTTTGTCAGATGTGAGCGGCTCGCGACGGCGGTTTGCTGTTCCGGACACTCCCGGACCGAAATCTTGCGAGACGAGCCGTCCGCGCCGATTTCACGGGCGCCCGAATTGATGGCGCCGACGAACATACGCCCGATCGCCGGTGCATAGACTATCCCGGCCACCGGTCGCCCGGCTTCGATCAGCGCGATATTGATCGTGAATTCGCCTGTCTTCTTGATGAATTCCTTGGTTCCGTCGATCGGATCGATCAGGAAGAAGCTGGCGCTTTCCGGCATGACCGCATGGGTCGCCGCGCGCTCCTCGGTGACGATCGGGATATCGGGGAAGCGCTTCTTCAGCGCCGGAAATATCAGGTTATCGACCGCAAGATCAGCTTCGGTGACGGGGCTGTTGTCTTGCTTGGTGGCGACATTGTGCGGGCGCCCGTAGGTTTCCATTGCCAACGCACCGGCTTCTCGGGTCAGGTCTATAAGGTCGTCTATCGCAAAAACGGTCATGTCTGTCCAAATGGGAACCAGCGCGAAGTTCGGCGGTTATTGAACCATTCGCTTACGCTGCGCAAGGAATAGGCTGCCTGTACGAAGGGAGCTCATAGTGAAATTTTGCCGGCTCTTCCAATCCATTGGGAGAGGTTACGGGACATCGAAAAATCGTTATGTTGCGCTGCGAAGCAGTTCAAAGTGAAAAACAAAGGAGTCCGAATACCGATATGGCCTTACCCGTTCGAAAAGCCGTCGTTCCCGTCGCAGGTCTTGGAACCCGTTTCCTTCCCGCCACCAAGGCGCTGCCGAAGGAGATGTTGACCGTAGTCGATCGACCCGTGGTTCAATACTGCGTCGACGAGGCTTTCGAGGCCGGTATCGAGCACGTGATTTTCGTCACCGGGCGCGGCAAAGGACTGATCGAAGATCATTTCGACTATCAGTTCGAACTGGATGCGACATTGCGCGAGCGCGGCAAGACGGCCGCTGCCGAGCAACTCGATGCTGAGACGCCGGGGGCCGGGCAGGTGAGTTTCACGCGGCAGCAGAAGCCGCTGGGTCTCGGCCATGCCGTGTGGTGTGCCCGCGACATCGTGGGCAATGAGCCCTTTGCGGTGCTCCTTCCCGACATGGTTATGGATGGCGAACCGGGCTGCCTGAAGCAGATGATGGATGCCTACAACGAGGTCGGCGGAAACATCATCTCCGTTCAGGAGACGACCCCCGACCTCGCGCATAAATACGGGATCGTCGCAACCGGGGCGGAGAAGGGCCCCGCATTTGAAATCACCGGCATGGTCGAAAAGCCGGAGCCCGGAACAGCCCCATCCAATCTCTACATCAATGGCCGCTATATCCTTCAGCCCAAGGTCATGGAAATCCTGTCGACTCAGGCCGCCGGTGCGGGTGGCGAGATACAGCTGACGGACGCCATGCTGAACCTGATGGAGAGCGAACCGTTTTATGGTGTTTCCTTCGACGGGCGAACCTTCGACTGCGGATCGAAATTCGGCTTCCTGGAAGCGAACATCATGCTCGCCCTGAAGAACGACGATGTGCGTGACGAAGTTCGGGATCTGCTGAAGTCGCTGCCGTAAACGGCCGATACGACTCGATTATTTGCCATCGGACGGGCCGGTCTTGGGACCGGTCCCTCAGCCCGCAAGGGGGCGGCAAATTGACCGGCGCTGTTGCTTTCGCGAACACGATAGTTGACAAGATTGCCAGCCGCGGAGCCCTGTGTGCCCGCTTATGACGCCAGAGCCTGCATGCCGATACCTCCTCCGAACGTCGCCCTGACCGGCCTTGCCGCAGAATTGCGCGAACGCGCGCAGTCCGGCCGCCCGATTCGTATCGGGCTCGTCGGTACCGGTGAGATGGGAACGGACATCTTCACCCAGATTGCGCAGATGCAGGGCATCCGGGTCGGCGCCGTCGTCGAGCGAACACCGGGCCGTGCGGCCATCGGCGCGGAAATGGCCTATGGCGAGAAAGGCCACACGCAGGACGTTTCCACTCACGATCAGATGTCGGTGGCGATGGAAGCCGGGAAGATCGCTGTCACGGGAGATATGGATCTCGCGCTCTCGCACGGTCTGATCGACGTGGTGATCGATGCGACCGGAGTGCCGGAAGCGGGCGCCGATATTGGCATGCGGACCATACGCCACGGCAAGCATCTCATCATGATGAATGTCGAATGCGATGTCTGTATCGGCCCCTATCTCAAACACGAGGCCGACAAGGCTGGCGTGATCTACACGCTTGGCGCCGGTGACGAGCCGTCGTCATGCATGGAGATCATCGAGTTCGTCACGGCGATGGGACACTCTGTTGTCTGCGCGGGCAAGGGCAAGAACAATCCACTGAACTTCGATGCGGTGCCCGACGACTACCAGGAGGAGGCCGACCGGCGGAACATGAATGTTCGCATGCTGGTCGAGTTCGTGGACGGCTCGAAGACCATGGTCGAGATGGCGGCGATCGCGAACGCGACGGGGCTCGTGCCGGACGTGCCCGGAATGCACGGGCCGCGCGCGACTGTCGATCAACTGGCGTCGGTCCTGATTCCGAAAGAGGACGGCGGCGTCCTGTCGAAGCCCGGATGTGTCGACTATTCAATCGGCAAAGGGGTGTCGCCGGGCATCTTCGTCGTAATCAAGGCGGAGCATCCGCGCATCCACGAGCGAATGTCCGATCTGAAGATGGGCGAGGGGCCGTACTTCACATTTCACCGTCCCTATCATCTGACGTCCCTCGAAGTGCCGCTGACAGCGGCGCGGGTCGTCTTGCACGGCAAGCGGGACATGGTGCCGTTGCCGAGGCGTGTCGCGGAAGTTTGTGCGGTGGCGAAGCGCGACATCGCAGCGGGGGAGAAACTCGATGCCGTCGGACAGTATTGCTACCGTTCATGGACACTCACGGCGGATGACGCGAAGCGCTCAAACGCCATTCCTTGCGGCCTGCTCGAAAACGGGACGGCTCTGAAGCCGATCGCGCGGGGCGAATTGATCACCTGGGATAACGCGGTACCGATGGAAGGATCGCTCATTGCGCAACTGCGTGCCCGGCAGGACCAATTGCTTGCCTGAGACGGTCCGTCGCGTTGAAATATGCCATCGACCCGCCATGTTTCGTTGCAAGACCGCCGTGCAACTTGTGACCGACCGGTGATTTCGGCTATGGCTGTTCGGACGAACGGATAAGAAAATTGACGACCAACGCGCCCGAAACGCCGCTTCTTGACGGCATAACCGACATCACTCGTTTGCGTGAGATGGACGACAAGCTGCTGCCGCAGCTTGCCGGAGAATTGCGCGCGGAAATGATCGACGCGGTATCGCGTACGGGTGGCCATCTGGGCGCGGGCCTCGGCGTCGTCGAACTGACCATCGCCATTCACCACGTCTTCAACACGCCGCATGACCGGCTGATCTGGGATGTCGGCCACCAGTGTTATCCGCACAAGATCCTGACCGGTCGTCGCGATCGCATTCGTACGCTGCGGCAGGAGGATGGACTTTCCGGGTTCACCAAACGCGCGGAAAGCGACTTTGACGCGTTCGGGGCCGGGCATTCCTCGACGTCCGTGTCGGCAGGTCTCGGGATGGTGGAAGCCGCTCGCCTGCAGGGCATCGACCGGCAAGTGATCTCGGTCATCGGCGATGGTGCGATGTCGGCGGGCATGGCCTATGAAGCGCTCAACAATGCCGGCGCTATCGATGCTCGCCAGATCGTGATCCTCAACGATAATGACATGTCCATCGACCAGCCGACGGGTGCGATGAGCGCGTATCTCGCTCGGATGGCATCAGGAGCGGCTTATCTGGGTATCCGGGATTTCGGCAAGAAACTGACGGCCTATCTCGGCCGCCGAGTCGATCGCGCGATCACGCGGGCGGTGGAGCATGCGCGCGGCTACGTCACGGGCGGTACGCTGTTCGAGGAACTCGGCTTCTATCATATCGGCCCTATCGACGGTCACGATCTGCCGACGTTGCTCGCCGTGTTGCGCAATGTGCGCGATAACATTTCGGGCCCGGTGCTGATCCATTGTGTCACCCAGAAGGGCAAGGGATATGCGCCCGCCGAACAGGCCGCGGACAAGTACCACGGCGTCGTCAAGTTCGACGTGATTACCGGGGCGCAAGCCAAGCCGAAACCGAATGCGCCGAGCTATACGAAGGTCTTCGGCGAAACGCTGGTGCAGGAAGGTCGGGAGGACGATCGGATCGTCGCCATTACAGCGGCCATGCCGTCGGGAACCGGCGTCGACTTGTTCCAGAAGGAATTTCCGGCGCGCGCCTATGACGTCGGCATTGCGGAACAACACGCAGTTACCTTCGCGGCAGGCCTCGCCGCGGATGGAATGAAACCATTCACGGCGATCTACTCGACCTTTCTTCAGCGCGCTTACGACCAGGTCGTTCACGACGTCGCCATCCAGAAGCTGCCGGTCCGGTTTCCGATCGATCGCGCGGGCTATGTCGGGGCAGACGGCGCCACGCATGCCGGCGCCTATGACGTCGCCTATCTTTCCTGCCTGCCGGGTTTCGTGGTCATGGCCGCGTCGGATGAGGCGGAATTGCGACACATGGTGCGCACGGCTGTCGAATATGATGACGGGCCGATCGCGTTCCGTTATCCGCGCGGCGAGGGCGTTGGTGTCGAACTGCCGGAACGCGGCACCGCGCTGGAGATCGGCAAGGGGCGCGTTCTGCGGGAAGGCGGCAAGATCGCGCTTCTCTCGCTGGGAACGCGGCTCGCTGAAGCCTTGCTTGCAGCGGAAGAACTGGAAAGCTACGGCTTGCCCACGACCGTCGCTGACGCTCGTTTCGCCAAACCGCTCGATCACGAGATGATTGCCACTCTGGCGCGCGAGCACGAAGTGCTCATCATGCTTGAGGAAGGCGCGGCCGGCGGGTTCGGCGCACATGTTCTGCAGTATCTGAGCACGGGCGGATATCTCGACGGCGGTCTTAAGGTGCGGTCGCTCGTCATGCCCGATGTCTATATGGATCAGGCGGGTCTGCCGCGTATGTACGCGCAGGCGGGGCTGGACAAGGCGGGCATCGTCCGCACGGCATTGACGGCTTTGGGCCTGGACAAGGCGAAACGGCTCGATCTTCGAGCCTGACGGCCAAAGGCCGTCTTTCCGGTTCCGGTGCGCATCAGCGGGGAACCGTCAGTAGTCCTTCTCGAAAAAGATGCCGAGCTTGGAGTCGCCGTCCGTGTCGACGGATCCCTTGGCCGTCAGGCTATCCGTGACATCCAGATTGATCGACACTTCGCCACCGGACTGGCCGGCCTGGACGTCGAGATAGACATTGTCCTGAATATATTTGCCGGCCTTCACGGCGACATTCCCTTCCTTGTCCTGCGTGATGTCGAGATCGTCGACACCAAGGCCTTGCCGGATCTGCTCCGAAAGCCCGCCTCCGCCACCGCCGCTGGCGAGGGACGCTGCCGCGGTTGCCAGATTGGCGATCTGAATCGGCGACAGGCTGGAAATCCCCTTGCCGAACAATACGCGCGCCAGAATCTCGTCTTCGGGGAGTTCGGGCGAGGCCGACAGGTCAAGCGAAAGGTCGGAAGCGCGGCCGGTCAACCGGACATAGGCGACGATGTCATCGCCATTGACCTGCGCGGTCAGGTTGATCATCGGGTCGAGCGAGCCGCTGAGCGTGATGCGTCCCTCGGTCAGCTCAAGCCGCTTGTTGAGGATCGACAGGCGGCCCCGGATCAGGTTGAAGGCGCCGACCGGCCGAACGTCGTTGAGCGGCCCGGTGACGCGAACTTGTCCGCCCAGTTCCGCATCGATCCCCCGGCCGCGCACGAAAATGCGGTTTGGTGAATTCACCGTGATATCGAGCCGGACAGGCGCTTGTGGAGCGTTGTTGTCGTCGCGTGGCAGGACCGCTTGCAAGCGGCGGAGCGTGCGAAGTGTGCCCGCTTCGACGTTCACGTGATCGACGTCCAGGAGGTTGGCGTCACTGCTAAGCGTCTCGGGTATCGTGATTTCCGTGCCCAGGAGATTGATGCGCCCCGAGAGCAGGGGGCCTGCTGTCAGGCCTCCGGAGACGGCGAGGTCTCCGGAAAGCGTCGTGCGGATCGTTTCTCCGTCCGAATAGACCGCATTGGAGAGGCGGATGGCGAGATCGGCCGGAAGCGTGCCGGTCAGCCCGACCGTCCCGCTCAGCGAGACGCTTCCGCCGCCCGCAAGCTGGCCGGTGAGCCGGTTGATCGACAGCGTATCGCCCCGTAGCCCGGCGACGCCGCCGATCTGGTTCAACCGCAAATTGGAGAGCGGGTCGGCCACGGAGCCGTTCGAGATTGAGAACAGGCCGTCGGCTGCGGGAGAAGACAGCGATCCGCCAACGGTCGCGTCGATGCGCAGCGTTCCCGACACCCGTGTGCCGCGCTCTGCAAGATAGCGCTCTGCCAGCGCGAGCGGGGCGCCGCCGGTCAGTCTCACCGAAAGACCGGGCCCTGAGAGCGGAACCGTACCGGAACCGGAGAAATCGAGATCCTGCGCATTGCGCGCGGAGAACGAGTCGATACGCACAGTGCTGTTCGAATAAGTGCCCGAGACGGATGCGTTGATCGGCGAGACGGATGCGGAGCGCAGCGCCGCAGCGTTCAGCCCGTCGCCCTGCATCGAAAAGGAAACACTCGGATCGCCAGGCGTTCCGGAGACATCGATCGAGCCATTCACGACGCCGCCCAAACCGAGATCCGGTCGAAAGCCATTGGCGATCGATAGGGGAAGGCTGGAAACGGTCGATCGTATCGATATCCGGTCTGCGACCGTGCCGGACGCCGTGATGCGGCCCCCCGCGACATCCGCGTCGAAATTGTCGATGCGCGTAACGCCACCGGCGCGGCTGATCGTGGCCGGCGAGCGCAGTCGCATGTCGCCATAATTCGTGTCGGCCGAGAGTGTTTCCAGGCGCGCATCGAAACCATCGGATGTCGCGCGCAACGTCCCGGCCGTCACGGCGCGCGCGCCGTCGTCGAGCCGCGCATCGGCCGTAAACCGCGTCGTGTCGCCTTCATTTCTGGCATTGATCCGGGCTGTCGCAACGGCGACGCCACCTGCTTCAATGTCGGAGGCTTTGACCGTCGCATCGACCTGTGGGACGCCGAACAGGTCGCGCGCCGCGACATCGATATCCGCGTTGCCGACCGTGTTGGTCTCGAACCGGAAGTCGCGCGCGGTCAGATCGACAGTGGCGTCTTGCCGGCCGTCGGCTGCCGAAAGCCTGATATCGCCGTTCACGGCTCCCGACGCATCCACCAATGCGAGTGCCGCGACCGAGGAAATGTCGTTGGATCGCGCCGCGACTGACCCGGTCGACAGGCCGTTTTCGACGACGATGTCGCCGTCGAACGTGCTGGCTCCGATCCTCGCGGACAGGTCGGAAATGTCGATCCGGTCTCCGGATCTGGAGATTGCGCCGCTGACATCGATCGGCTCGCCGCCGATCAGTCCCGTCCCGCTGAGATTTCCGGCCAGTTCGGCACCTTTGATGGCGCCGTCAAAGGCGAACTCGGCCGAGGGGACACGACGGTCGAGAAGTTGTGCCCCGGAAAGCGAAAGGCTGGCGCTCACGTCATAAGGGTCGTCGCGCTGCGATTCAGGGGCCTTGTCGATCTTCGCATCCAGGGCCAGCCGCCCCGAGGCACGATCGTCGAGCGTTGCGACGTCGAAAATTTCGGCATGCGCGCGCAGGTCGGCGCGGGTCGTGGCGAATGCACCGTTTACCTGCGTTCGCGATTGCGGGTTTTCCAGCAGCAACGAGTTGAAGCGAAGACCATCCGGCGCGCGCGCCACGCCGCCGGTGAGGCGGGTCGTACCGCGAATCAAGCGGTCGGCGAGCGCATCGCCGACGACCGCATCGACCAGCGTACCGTCCAGAGAAAGATCGAATGCGCCGCCGACAAGCGCGGCTTCGCCTCGCGCGGACAGTGAGGCAGCGCCTCTCAGTTCGCGATCCGCCAGCGGAGAAAATGCTGCGAGATCAGCGGCTTCGATCCGCGCATTGCCGTTGAATTTCAGGCTCTCCAACTGACCGTTTGCGGCGATGGCGAGTGTGTCGCCAGACAAGTTGACACTTTCCAGGCGGATCGGATTTTCGCTCCGCCAGTCGCCGGTTATTGCAAGGCTCAGGCTGTCGCCGGTTGCGGCGGCGATGTCCGGATCGGCGGGCTCCACGGATCGCGCTTGCGCATTGATATCGAATGACAGGAAACGGTTGGCGGCATCCGCGATGTTTTGGATCGCGCCCGATCCGTCGAGCCGTATCTCGCCGATCGCGTAATCCGGCGCGCTGAAATCGAGGAGTTGCCCGTCCAGGCTCCACTCCTGCGCGTCCCGCTGTCCGAAACGCAGCGAGACCGAGCCGGCGCCGACGGTCACGGCTTCTCCGGATACGGGAAGGCGAACCGGCGATCCATCGTTTGAGCGCATGGAGATGTCCGCGATCAATTCGCGGGGGAACCAGTCCGCAAGGGTCGATCCGGAGGCGGAGATGGAGAGCGCTCCACCGCCAAATTCGAAACGCTGGAGGTCGAGACCGCCGCCGTTCCGCAGGATCATCTCCGACTCGATGGACGTCTCTGCGCCGAAGAAGGCGCGATGCTGTTGCGGGAGAATGCTCGAGAGCGGTCCGGAAAGGCGCAATTCGGCGCGCCGATCGTCGGTCAGCAGTGTGTCACTCAGGCGGAAGCTTCCGGTCGCGATCCGGCGGGAGTCGACGTCGAAGGCAAGCCCCAGGTCGAGATCGTCCAGTTGCCCGCCACCGGCAAGCGTGAGCGAGACCGGGGGACGTTCGGGAATGTCGATGAGGTTGGCGACAACACCGTCCGCCGGCTCCTGCAGCGAAAGGTCGAGATCGAGTTGGGTCGTCGCATTGGAATAGGCGGCCTGCAACGCAAGCTGGCCTCCCGGTCCGTCGAGGCGCGTGATATCCAGATCGGTATTCAGCGTGCCGTCACCCAGGGAAATCTGGCCTTCGAGCGATAATGTCGAGGCAAGGCCGAATACCGGTTCGCCGAACTGGGCTTCGCCAATGGCGAGTTCCCCGATATCGACCGATACCGGGAGTTCGGGCAGCGAGAAGCCGGAGGATTCGGGTGCCGGGAGGTTTTCGTCGGGTATCGGATTTCGCGGCCAGTCGATCCGGTCGGCAGACAGATTGCTGATGTCGAGCTTGCCGAGAATGAGCGCACTGCGCTGCCATTGCAGGCTCGGGTTTTCGATCGTCAACCAGACGCCGTTCTCGTCGGCGATCGTGATGCTCTCGAATCTGACATTGGAGGAGAGGGTCCCCTGAATGCCATTCAGCCTGATCTGGCGGTTCGGCGTCGACAACTGTTCTTCGACAAAGCGGATGAAGCGCGATTTTTCCTGCTCGTCCTGATCCTGGGCAAGTACGTAGCCGGCCGTTCCTGCGAGAACGGCGCCGGAAGCGGCGAGAGCGAAGGCGTGGCGTTTGGTTATCATCAGAACGCCTGTCCGATCCCGGCATAGATCGCATAACGCGGATCGCCTGCCTGACGGTTGAGAGGAAACGCCACATCGAGGCGCAGCGGACCGAGACCTGTGTTGTAGCGCAGGCCAAGGCCCGCACCGACCCGAACGCTCTCCGAAAAGTCGGGGAATGAATCCGAACCGACATGACCGATATCGGCGAACCCGACGATGCCGATGGAATCGGTCACCGTTTGACGGATTTCGGCGGATGCCTCGAAAAGAGACCGTCCGCCGGACATTCCGCTGGGCACCGCGACGCCGATCCCCCGATAGGGATAGCCGCGAACCGACGAGCCGCCGCCGGCGAGGAACAACTCGTCCTGCGGAATCTCCGAAAGCGGTGCTCCCACGATGGATCCGACCTTCACACGCCCGGCGAGAACCGTGCGTTCTTCGGCACCGAGCGCATGGAACAACCGTGCTTCCGCCACGATCTTGCCGATCGCGTTTCCGTATTCCCATTCATAGAACGGCTTGGCCGCGATTTTCGCATAGAAACCGCTCTTCGGGTCGAGTTCGTTGTCGCGCGTGTCGTATTCGGCCCCGGCCTCGAAGCCGACAATCCCGAAACGACGGGTTCCGAACACGTCTTCGAATTCGCCATAGGAAGCGTATGCCCCGCCGCGCAGTGTCAGTTGGTCGCTGTAGAAGTGATTGGCATAGACGGACGCCGAACCCCGATTCTTCGAGTAGAGGTCGAGCACCTCGCGCTCAAAGAAGCCACCGATGATAATGTCAGTGTCAGGCGTGAACCGTCCGGGCAAGGTAAGTTCCGTGCCCAGGAAATAGTCGAAATCCCTGAAATCCGAAGTGGTGCCGATCCCGGAAATGCGACCATCGAAGCGCAACCGCTCGGCCCTGCCGAAAAGGTTTCGGTGCAGCCAATAGCCTTCCACACCGACGCCGTCGATGGTCGAGACCGTCGCGCCGACACCAATGCGTCGCAGCTTTCGCTCCTGAACGGTGAGCATGAAGGGGAGGGAGCCGTCGCGGTTCACTGATTCCGCCTCTTTCAGCGAAATCGACTGGAATACCCCGAGACGCTGCAGCCTTTTCTCGGCTCGCTTCAAGTCGTCGGGATCGTATTCCGCGCCGGGCTCCAGGCCTGCCTGTCGCGCGACGAAAGAGTCTTTCATCCGGCTGGTGCCTTCAACCGCGACCTGTCCGTAAACTGCGCGCGGACCCGGCTCGACGGTCAGTCGTACGTTCAGTTCGCGCGTCGCGTGATTGGCGGTCACCTTCCTGTCGGTGATTTTCGCTTTCGAATAGCCTTGCTGGCGCCAGGCCTCGACGGCAAGCTGCCCGGCCTTTCTGACTGCGGTCGCATAGGCCGGTGCACCGGTCATGAAACCTTCCGCTTCCGGTGGATCGACCCGGTCGAAGCGATCGGCGGCGACGGGCGCGCGGTTGTCGATCTCCGCTGTCCCGAAGAGAAATTGCGGCTCGGCACGCACGGAAATCGCGAGCACTGCGTCGTCGGGAAACTCGGTTCCCGCCTCGACATCGGCGATTTCACGGCCATTCCAAGTGATGGAGATATCGGCAGCGTATCGCGCATCATTGTAGAGAGCGGCGAGTATGCGCTTGTAGTCGGCTTTGGCCCGGGTCAGGAGACCGGCCGAGCCCGCAGCCGGTTCGTCGCGGCCCTGCCAGAGTTGCGACGCATTGCCGACGGCTTTCTCGAGGTCCCGATTGGGTTGGCCATCGGCGAGCACCGTCAGTTCGACCTGATAATTCTTGGGATCGATCGGACCGTCTTCATCCTCGCAGGTGCCAATCAGGCATCGACCGAGAAGTTCGAACGCGTGTGCGGCCGGCGCATTGAAAGTCGAGAGGCTGGACGACAAAGCCAAAACCGCAATGGCACGCGAAACGAGACGAAGTCCCGCTCTTGCCGCTCCGCCTATCCGGACAATGTCTTCAGAAAAAATCAAAATCCCGCCTTGACGCTGCACACGCTCACCCAACTCCAGTTTCATGACGAAAATCGTCAAGCCGGGCTTTTGGCGAACAAAATATCATACCGCCTATGTGTCCCGGTTTTAGAGCGAGTCAATCGTAGCGCAAAACAGTTAAGACTCGATTCAGATTGTCAAAAAATCACGTTTTGCAAAAATGCCTGCCGAGTGTGTCAGGAGTTGACGGCCACGGTACGCACTCTTGGCTGAAACTGCGAGAACGCGCCGAAAACTTCGCCTTTTCCCTGGCTGTTGACGCGATAGAGCCCGCTGGCCCTCACGAGCTTGTTATGACCGTCCGGCGTTGCCAGTCGCAACACGAAGCGAAATCCGGTTTTTCGCTCCGTGGCTTCCTCGATGCAGTTCATCACCAACTCCCGGTCGTCGGGATGATAGCGCGATATCGCAAGGGCGAGATCGATTGGCCCTTCCTTGTAGGGCATGCCGTGAATCTCGAAGACGTCGCGCGTCCAGTAGACCATTCCCGTTTCGAGATCGACACGCCATGCCCCGTAGGGATCGAACTGTGACAGGGCATCCAGAAGATTGGCGTCTTCCAGTCCGATGGCGGCGAGCGGTTGGGACGGGCAGGGCGCGTCCCTGAACTCGATACTAAGTTGAGGAGTTTCTGCGTCGCTCATCTTTCAGTCCAATATGCCTGAACGGATTGCCCGCGCGACCGCATGAGCGCGATTCGCGGCGCCGAGCTTCTGACAGACGGCGCTGAGATAGTGGTTCACCGTATGCTCGGACAGTCCGAGAATGATGGCGATTTCGGAACTGGTCTTGCCGCTGGCGGTCCAGTGAAGACACTCGCGTTCGCGCGCGCTCAGGATCTGGTCGGCGAGGGCGGCCGGCTCCCTGATCTCAGACACTTTCTCGTAGATGCGGTTGGCGATATAGCTCAGTTCCATCAACTCGGGATCGGTCGGCGTGTCTCGTGTGCCGCTGAAGGAAACAGCACCGCGTTCACCCGAGGGATCCTGGGTGGCGATATAGACGCTGCGATGGAAGCCGTGTGCGGCAAAGAGCGTGGCCGCTTTTTCCTCGCGGCCATCCGCCTGGTTTCTGTCCATGTCTTCAAGCCGCCAAACGACGGGCTTCGTGCTGCGCCGAAGCGCGTCCATGATCGGGCTTTTTTCCAGCAGGCCGAGTTGGTCATATGTGCCGACCAGTTCCGGAGGCCAGTTGCTGATTGTCGAAAGCGAAGACAGGTATCGCTCATCGCTGCGTGGAAGCCGGATAATGGAAAAATAGTCGAATCCGTAGGATTTGGTGATATCCCGGGTCAGACGAAGGATATCGTAGCTTGTGTTGCAGTCCGCAACCCTGTCGAGGAGAGTAACGCCGGGTTCCTGGCTTAAGGGGACGACGTGTCGCGTCTTCATTGGAGGGGGTTCCACTGTTAAAACAGCACCGCCGCTTGATGGCGGTGATGCTGATGTCGTCGGTTTAAAGGTTGTTGTCCTGGGGCACGAATGATGTGCGAGCGGCGCTTCGCAGAAGGGCAGCCGAGCTAAACGTAGCCGGGTTTATTAAAACCCTGTACAACCGGTATGAGAGGGCGGCTATTCCGGGATTATGGCGAATTCAAGGCCCGCATACTCCCCGCGACGCCACCGGCAAACCGCCTTGCGCTGAAGGCCCGTATCGGGAATGCAGATATCGAAGGATTTCGGAAGCCAGGAGTCTCGAGGCAGCTGAAGTTTCGCACCCTTCTCGGAAAGATCCTTGACGATAGCCCTGAGCACGAAGCTCGATCCGATACGGATTTCGGCAAGATGCGAACACCTGCTACGCTCTGATGAACGCCGCTCGAACGGAGACCTCACCGGCTTCATGCATATTCCTTTTGCTGCCTTGCCGGAGGCATGAAAACAAATTTCTTCAGTCGAGGATATCCGTGTATTCAGGCAGGCGTGATCTGGTGGTTGAACAAGAGAAGTTTGTTAACGTCTTCGCAAGCGCCCAGTAAAATCGAGTTTCATTGGCGTAAGATTGGAAAAAACTGCCAACGCGAAACATACCGGCTATTCAGCCCGGTTTTCCGGACTGACGCCGCTGCCGCGATGAACGACATCCCCCGTGGTGCCCGGGCCGCGCGCTTTGGAAAACTCCTGCGGCGATCAGCCGAGCCCTTCCCGGACATGCGTATGCCGCGGCGAACCGCAGGGGCGCTCCGCAAACGAAATCGGGAATTTTGTGGAAAATGGTCGGAGTGGCAGGATTTGAACCTGCGACCCCCTCGTCCCGAACGAGGTGCGCTACCAGGCTGCGCTACACTCCGTGACCAAACGGCACGGGTCTATAACGCCGGCCTTTCATTCCCGCAAGTGCGGTCGGACGATTCCGCTTCGGTTTTTTCTGCAATCGTTTCGATTGCTGTCCGCGCGGTTGAGCCGGCTTGAAGCTTGGGCCGTAATCCACCGCTGTACACAGACGGTCGGGGGACTTATGGCATCATTCCATTCAAACGAGATTCATCGAGACCGCCGGGATAGCTGCCATGAAACCACGTTCAGACCTGTTGCCGAACAGTTTCGAATTCGAGACCCAGGCCCTCGTCAAGCCAACCGGGTTTCGCGAGTATGACGCGCGCTGGTGGTTTGGGCATCCAGCGTCCGACAAGGCCCCGGAACTCAACCTGCTGGGTGTCCAGGCGCTCGGAATGGGATTGGGAACGCTGATCCGCCGCCTGGGCGCGGGGCCGAAAATCGTCGTCGGCCATGACTTTCGCTTCTACTCGCTGTCGATCAAGCTTGCCCTTGCGCAGGGATTGATGGCAGCCGGCTGCGACGTGAAGGATATCGGTCTCGCGCTTTCGCCCATGGCCTATTTTGCGCAGTTCGCCCTCGATGCGCCCTCGGTGGCGATGGTGACCGCGTCGCATAACGAGAATGGCTGGACCGGAGTGAAGATGGGGTGCCAGCGCCCACTGACATTCGGTCAGGAGGAAATGGCGCAATTGCGCGATATCGTGCTTTCCGGGGATTTCGACCTTAACGGCGGCGGAACATACGAAACGGTCCGCGATTTCCGCGCTGTCTATCTCGACGATCTCGTGGAAGGCGTGAAATTGAATCGCCCTCTCAAGGTGGTCGCGGCCTGCGGCAATGGAACCGCAGGCGCGTTTGCGCCTGAAATGCTGGAGCGCATCGGGTGCGAGGTGATTCCGCTCGATGCCGAGCTCGACTACTCCTTTCCGCGCTACAACCCCAATCCCGAGGACATGGAGATGCTCCATGCGATCCGGGACAAGGTGCTGGAGACCGGTGCCGATGTCGGTCTCGGCTTCGACGGCGATGGCGACCGCTGCGGTGTCGTCGATAATGAAGGCAACGAGATTTTCGCCGACAAGGTTGGTGTCATGCTCGCGCGGGACATCTCCGCTCAGCATGAAAACGCGAAGTTCGTGGTCGATGTGAAATCGACCGGCCTTTTCATGACCGATCCCGTTTTGCAGGCCAATGGCGCGGTAACCGATTACTGGAAAACCGGCCATTCCTACATCAAGCGCCGGGTTGCCGAACTCGGAGCGATCGCCGGTTTCGAGAAGTCCGGCCATTTCTTTTTCAATCCGCCGATCGGGCGCGGCTACGATGACGGGTTGGTGACGGCGATCGCGGTTTGCCGGATGCTCGACCGCAATCCCGGACAATCGATGGCCGATCTCTACCGCGCCCTGCCGCTGACCTACGGTTCGCCAACCATGTCGCCGCATTGCGCCGACGAGATCAAATACGATGTGATCTCGCGTGTCGTGGACCGGTTCACAGAGATGAAATCCGCTGGCGAGGCCATCGCCGGGCATCCGATCGTCGATCTCGTCACGGTCAATGGCATTCGAGTCGTGACCGATGACGGGACATGGGGACTGGTGCGCGCTTCGTCGAACAAGCCCGAACTCGTCGTAGTCGTGGAAAGTCCCGTGTCCGAGGAACGCAAGCTGGAGATGTTCCGAGCCGTCGATGCGATCCTTCGCGAGAACGAGGAAGTTGGCGCCTATAACCAGTCGATCTGACTTTAGAAGCCGACTCGGCCGATCGCGGGAATCTTCAGGGCGGGGCCGTTGAAATCGATCCCCGCCGTCTGGCCAAGAAGATTGATCTCGATCCCGCTCCGCAGCCCCGCGGACAATCCGATCAGCCCGGCCAATGAGACATGCACGTCGAGGCCGTCGGGGTCGAGCGCGAACCATTCGCCGCCCGAGAGATAGTCGCGCCCGACCGCATTCGGTGGAAGAACGGCATCGAGTTGCGGAACTTCGCGCAAGACATGTGCGACGAAGCTGTTCGAATTCGGGCCCGGCCAGATCCGATAATCTCCGCGGTTGGAGAACGGATAGGCGGCAATTGCCGCCTCTACGCGCGGCAGGGCCGCTTCCGCTTCGGCGCCGGAAAGATGCGCAACGATCCAGGGCCGGTTCGAATACCACGCCGCGTCCGCGGCATAGGCATCGCGCCGAATGGGGCTGCCCCAACCTACCTTGTCGAAACGCGTATAGCTGACAGCGTTGCGTTCCTTCACGACGATCCAGCTGTGGACTGAGAATGCGCCTTTAAACCCGCCCGTCCGCGCCGAAAGGACATAAATCGCCGCGTCGGTGGATGCGGATGGGGAGGGGAGAAGCCCGGTCGCCGACCAGTCGGCGGACCGCCAGGAGGATGGCCGATCGACGGTCGACCACCAAGCACCGGCAAAAGCCATCGGCGCGATAAACACCAACGCTATGAACAGGATCGCCGTTTTTGCAAAACGCATCGGTACTTTTCCCAAAATCCTCTGGCTCTGCGATCGAATTGCCTGATAGTGGCGTCCAAATCGAGGCAAACGCAAACGATACACATGCACAATGCGGTGAACGCTATGTGCGAATTCGCTCGGAGGTGGACATGATCAATCCCATTCTCGCGGAGACGGTTCGTGGCGGAATTGTCGATCTGCGCCATCGCGGCGCGATCGCTGTCTCGGACCCCGAAGGGCGTCTGGTCTGGTCATCCGGAGACGTGGAGCGGCCGGTTTATCCGCGTTCGGCGGTCAAGCTGTTCCAGGCCCTGCCGCTTGTCGAAAGCGGTGCCGCCGACCGGTTCGGGTTCGATGACACGCAGCTGGCGATGGCTTGTGCATCGCATTTGGCGGAGGAGGCGCATGTCGCCGCCGCCGAGGCGATGCTGGCCAAAGTCGGACTGAAGGAAAGCGATCTCGCCTGCGGTTCGCATTGGCCACTGGGCGACCAAACGAAACTGGTCGAGTTTGTTCGTAGCGGGCAGACACCAAACCAACTGCATAACAACTGTTCTGGCAAACATGCGGGCTTTCTGTGCGCCGCGTGTCATCAGGATATCGAAACCGGCGGTTACACCGGGGTCGAGCATGAGATTCAGAAGCAGGCGATGGCTGCCCAGGAAGCGATGACGGAACACCGGCTTACCGGTGCGGAATTCGCCATCGATGGGTGCTCCATCCCCGCATTCGCCTTTCCTCTGCGTGCGCTTGCGCATGGCTTCGCGAAAGTCGCCACCGGGCATTCGCTTGGAGTCGAACGTGCAAAGGCTACATCGCGGCTGATGCAGGCGTGTATCTCCAATCCCTGGTTCACAGCGGGAACAGGACATTTCTGCACCCGCATCATCGAAGCCGGTGAGGGGGCAATCTACGCCAAGAATGGCGCTGACGGCGTCTTCGTCGCGTCCCTGCCCGAGGCGGGGCTCGGGATCGCCCTGAAATGCGATGACGGCTCGGACCCGGCCGCTGAAGTCATGCTTGCCGGAATTTTGCTGAGGCTACTCGGTCATGACGACACGATGCGGTCGCGCATCGAGCCGCTTTCGCGCAGGCCGTTGACGAACCGGAAGGGGATCGAGGTGGGTGAACTTCGAGCGGCCTTGCTGGAATAGGCGTCCGTTTCAGCCGGCGACATTTCCCGATAGCGAGACATTGGGCGGCGCGTCGCCGGAATTGGTGAGGAGATCCCTGGTGACGGGTTTTCCCCATGCATGCGCCATGATGCCTATTTCACGCGCAGAGATCACGTTCCCGCGGATCAGGGCCCGACCGGCGCCTTCTGCCGCGGATACGCCGATGCCATAGCGGACGTCCCTGACGACATTGCCGGAAATCGCCACGTCTCGTAGAAATGTGCCCCATCCGGCATTGATGCCGAAGAGCGGAGCACCTTCGACGAGGTTTCCCGATACGACCGCATCCGCCTCGACGCCAATCCCGGTTCCAAAGCCCGGGACGTCGGCTTCATAGGGACCGGTCGCATGAAGGTTGCGAATGATGTTCCCGCTGACCGTCGCGGCGCGTCCGCCCTTGTCGAAATTCGTAACGGAGATTCCGTTTGCGGCACTGTCCACGATGTTGTCGGAAATCACCGCGTTCTCGAAAGAAAACTCGGCGTAGATCGCGGTTTCGCCATTTGCCGTGCAGGTGTTGCCCGTGACCTGCATGCCGCGCACGGTATTCCCGCGGACCGCGGAAAATGCGCTTCCCGAAATGATGTTATGGGTGGCGGCGACATTGTCGGCTCGAAAGAAGTTGATCGCATTTCCCCACTGACCGGTTCCTCCGTTCGTCGCGCCCGTATCGGCGATCCGATTGCCGGTGACGATCGAGCCGTCGAAGCCCTGGTTGTTCCTGTGGATGACGACCCCGCCGTTCAGGCACTTTTCGATCCTGTTATCTCTGATGGACAGACCTTCGCTGTCGATCGCAAAAATCCCGAAACGCTGCGCGCTTTCGATCTCGCATCCGGTGATGGTTCCCGAACAGCTCCGGAGGTGGATAGCATCCGCGGTCGCGCGCAAGATCCGGCATTTCTCGAAACGGAATGAGCGGACCGATTGCATCTCGATCAGGCCGTCCGCGCCGTTTTGCTGCACGCCGGCACCGTCGAGTACGAGGCCGTCAAGCGTGATGCTTTCGCCGCCGAGAGCCCCGAGGAGCGGACCGGTCCCGCCGAGAATCAGGCGGCTCTTGCCGGGAATTCCCGTGATCACGGTACCGGACGGAATGCGGATATTGGACAGGACGTAGAGGCCGGCTGGAATGAAAACCGCCATGCCGTTGCCGGCGCCGCTGTCGAGCATCGCCTGGAAGCTCGCAGATTGGTCCACCGGCGCGTCGGGAAGGACTCCGAAATCGGTCGCGCTTCGGCTGCCGCGCAGTTCGACATTCGAAAATGGAGAAGACTGCGCCATCGCCGCCAGCGGCTTGGCGGCCAGGAATGCCGTTGCGCCGGCGTGCGTCAGGAACTGGCGTCGTTTCATCGATTCGCTCCGCGTGAAGAATGGGTGCAAACGGATGCGTGCGCAAAAGAAAAGCCCGGCCGCGATGCGGCCGGGCCCAATTCAGATTGCGGAAATTGGCGTCAGACGAACTGGCTCAGACCCGGAATCGCCGCGATGACGGCATCGACGGGGCCGTCGCCGGCCTTTTCCTTGGCGTAATCGACCGTCTGGCGGGAGACGCCGGAGATCTCTCCCATGCCGAGGCCGAGGCCCATCAGCGCGGAACCAAGCCCCATCACGCCGCCACCGAACATCCCGCCACCCGCTTCGGGCGCATTGTCGATGAGATCCTGCACGCCGGGCATCGCCGCCAGCATTTCGTTGACCTGCTCGGCCGGGCCTTCGTTCTTGAGGAAGCCGAGGATCATTCCGACGGCTTTTTGTGCGACGTCGGCATCGATGCCGACGGACTCTGTTATGCGGGAGATGAGTTCGTCCATTCTGTCCTCCGGATATTGACGTTTACGTAATATGTAGAAAGCCTCTCGCCGTAAAGGCGAATGTTGGAAAATGCGGTCGTTTCTGGCGGCATTGCCGTTCGCAGCCGCGGCGACTATACGCCATTACACCGATATAGCGGAAAGAGGCGACCATGTGGGACGTGACAGACCGGATTTTCCTCGGCGCGAGCCGCAAGCCGGATGACAGTTTCCAGGAGCATGAATTCATGGCGCTTCGATACGCCAACCGTCATGGCCTGATCACCGGCGCAACCGGCACGGGCAAGACCGTGTCGCTCCAGATACTTGCCGAATCCTTCTCCAATGCGGGCGTCCCGGTATTCTGCGCCGACGTAAAGGGCGATCTTTCCGGCATCGCCGCGAAAGGGGAGGCGAAGGACTTCCTGCTCGCGCGCGCCGAGACGATCAAGCTCGACCCTTATGAGTTTCAGGAGTTCCCCGTGATCTTCTGGGACCTCTTCGGAAAAAAGGGCCATCCGATCCGCACGACCATATCGGAAATGGGACCGCTTCTGCTTTCCCGCCTGATGAACCTGTCCGATGCGCAGGAAGGTATTCTTAATATTGCCTTCGAAATCGCCGACGACGAGGGATTGCTGCTTCTCGATCTCAAGGATTTGCGCTCCCTTCTCGTGCATCTGGGCGAGAATGCGAAGGAAATCTCTGTTCGCTACGGCAATATCCATTCGTCGTCGCTCGGCGCGATCCAGCGCTCCCTACTGGTGCTGGAACGCGAGGGGGCCGATTTCTTCTTCGGAGAACCGGCACTTCAGATCAGCGACCTGATGCGCACGACGCGCGACGGGCTCGGCGCGATCAATGTGCTTGCGGCCGACAAGCTGATGATGAATCCTCGCCTCTACGCGACGTTCCTCCTCTGGCTGCTATCGGAACTGTTCGAGGAGTTGCCGGAAGTCGGCGACCCGGAAAAACCGAAGCTGGTTTTCTTCTTCGACGAAGCGCATCTTCTGTTCGATGAAGCGCCGAAAATCCTGATCGAGCGGGTCGAGCAGGTCGTTCGCCTGATCCGATCCAAGGGCGTCGGCGTTTTCTTCGTGACGCAGAATCCGCTCGACGTGCCCGATACGGTCCTTTCCCAGCTCGGCAACCGCGTTCAGCATGCATTGCGCGCCTACACGCCGCGCGAACAGAAGGCCGTGAAGGTCGCCGCCGAAACATTCCGTCCCAACCCGGAGTTCGATTGCTACGAGGCGATTACCCAACTCGGTGTCGGCGAGGCATTGGTATCGACATTGGAGAAGAAGGGCGTACCCGGAATCGTGCAGCGCACCTTGATCCGCCCACCGTCTTCAAGGCTTGGCCCGCTCAAAGACGACGAGCGTGCGGAGATCATGAAATTGAGCCCGGTGGCGGGACGATATGACGAGACGGTGGACAGGGAGTCCGCCTCTGAAATGCTCGCAGAAAAGGCCAAGAAGACCGCCGAGGTCGCCGAACGCGAGAGGCTGCGCGAAGAGGAAGAAGAGCGCGAGGAAACCGGTTCACGTTGGACATTGCCCGATTTTGGCGATGACGATCGCAAGAGCCGGAAATCCAGCAGCCGCAAGAAATCCACCAAGAGAAGATCGAACCGCCAGACCGTCAGCGAGGCCGCAATGAAGTCGTTGGCGCGTTCGGTCTCGACCCAGCTCGGACGCGCGCTGGTTCGGGGAATTCTCGGCGGATTGAAAAAGGCTCTGGACTGACAAAAACGCCGGCGCGAGGCCGGCGTTGTTCTTGACTGATCGTCGTCCTGACTAGCGAACGAGAACCGGAGTCCCCTTCGGCACGCGGCTGTAAAGGTCGATGATGTCCTGGTTCATCAGGCGGACGCAACCCGACGAAACCGACTTGCCGATGGAGTTCCATTCCGGCGAGCCGTGCAGTCGATAAAGCGTGTCCTTCTCGCCCTGATAGAGATAGAGCGCGCGCGCGCCGAGCGGATTTGTGACGCCGGGCTCCATGCCGCCCAGATAAACGTCGTTTTCCCTGTCGTATTCGACGCGGTACTTTTCCAGCTTCGGCTCGCGGTCGATCATCTCGTCAGGCGGAAACCATTTCGGCCATTCGCGACGGGCGCCGATTTCGGCGCGGCCGGACCATTCGAAACCGGCGCGGCCGAGACCCACACCATAGCGAACAGCCTTGCCTCCTCCCAAAACGAGATAGAGGAAGTGCCCCCGCGTATCGACGACGATCGTGCCACGGTCTTCGCCGGTCGGGTCCGAAACGACCTGACGCAGAAAGCGCTCCGGGATTTTGGTGTAGGGAACCGCCGGGATTTGGAAACCGCCATCGCTGACAGGGCCGTACATCGAGGCGTAATCGGGAAAGTCGGGAGCGCGGCCGGTGAAACGCGGACCGTTTTCGTCCGTCTCTTCAACTGTCGTGCAGGCGCTGATGGCAAAGCCGGCGGTCAGCACGCCGGACGTGGCAAGGAAATTGCGGCGCGAAAGGTCTTTCATCATTGATCCGTGACTATGGGGCTGCACATGGCGCAATGCGAAGCGGGCAGGGCGATGTCATCCAGATACCCGTATTCGTCAAAACATCAGAGCGGAAAATGACGGAGAAACGTGAGTTTATGCGCAGCTGGATGCGATACCATCCGCACCGTTGCAGCACCGCAACACATTAAAGAGGCTCAGAGCTCGGTCAAATTTCCGATTTCCCGCGCTGGCCCGTAGTTCTGATACTCGTTGGGTAATCCCGCGCGGTTGATCCAGACGGTGTGGAAGCCGAACTTGTGCGCGCCCGCGATATCCCATCGGTTCGATGACTGGAAAGAAACCTCGGCGGGCGCAATAGCGAAGGTGTCAGTGACCATGCGGTAGACATCCGGCGCGGTCTTGAAGGTCTTGATCGCATCGACCGACAGGACGGCATCGAAAAGTCCGCCCAGATGAGCCGACTCCACGGCGGCCGCGAGCATGTCGGATGAGCCGTTCGAGAGGATCGCGACATGTGCTCCGCTCTCGCGAAGTTTTGCGAGGATTTCCGGCACTTCGGGATAGCAGTCGAGCGTCCAATAGGCTTCCAGCAGTTTGTCGCGGCAGGATTTATCGACACCGGGCACTACACCGAAAGCGTAGTCGAGGGCTTCCTCGGTGAGGCGCCAGAAATCCGTGTAGGACCCCATCAGCGTGCGGATCCAGGAATATTCGAGTTGCTTGGTGCGCCAGATCTCCGAAAGCCGCTGCCCATCGGGGCCAAGGGTGTCGGCGTATTTCCGGACTGCCGAATGGACGTCGAAAAGGGTGCCGTAGGCGTCGAAAACGTAAGTCTTGAACTGCATAGTACCAATCCGGGTTGCGACGACTTTGGGCAAATCGGGAAGGGGGGTCAATAGCGGCGTAATGCCCTAATGAACGCGCAAGTGATTGACCTCATCGTGGAAATCCGGTTTGCCTGCTCGCGTTTGGAGAATCCGGAGGCGAAAATGGCGGTCGATACGAAGGCGCAATCCGCGACATGGACCTATGTCGATGGCGACTGGCATGAAGGCAATGTGCCGATCATCGGGCCGCGCACCCATGCCATGTGGCTCGGTTCCTCCGTTTTCGACGGGGCACGGTGGTTCGAGGGCGTTTCGCCGGATCTCGACCGGCACGCCGAGCGGGTCAACGCCTCCGCCTGGGCACTGGGCCTCAAGCCGACCATGACCGCCGAGGAGATTGTCGGGCTGACCCATGAAGGGCTGAAGAAGTTCGACGGCAAGACCGCTGTCTATATCCGGCCGATGTACTGGGCGGAACATGGTGGCTACATGTCGGTACCGGCCGATCCCGAGTCGACCCGGTTTTGCCTGTGCCTTCACGAAGCACCGATGCTTCCGCCCGCCGGTTTTTCCGTAACTTTGTCGCCGTTTCGCCGGCCGACCATCGAGACGATGCCAACAAATGCCAAGGCGGGCTGCCTCTACCCGAACAACGGGCGTGCGATATTGGAGGCCAAGAGCCGCGGCTTCGACAACTGCCTGGTTCTCGACATGCTCGGCAATGTCGCGGAAACCGGCGCATCTAACATCTTCATGGTGAAGGACGCGCAGGTCTTCACACCCGCGCCGAACGGAACCTTCCTGTCGGGCATTACCCGTTCGCGGACCATCGACCTGTTGGCGCAGTATGGCTTCTCCACCGTCGAGAAAACACTGACGGTCGCCGACTTCATGGATGCCGATGAAATCTTCTCGACAGGGAACCATTCCAAGGTCGTACCGATTATCAGAATAGAGGACCGGGAATTGCAGCCCGGTCCCGTGGCAACCAAGGCACGCGAATTGTACTGGGAGTGGGCGCACTCTTAGGTGCGGGAAAAAACCCGCTTCCATTATTGCGGTCGCCGTGCCGGAATTCTATGTGTCTGAGTGACAGTCGACGGAGTGATCCGCCCCTGCCGATTTGGATACGAATTCGTTTGAAACAAGGAGATCCCCAATGGCCTTCACGCTTCCCGACCTTCCCTACGACTACGAAGCGCTGCAGCCCTTCATGTCCAAGGAGACGCTCGAATATCACCACGACAAGCACCACAAGGCCTATGTCGACAAAGGCAACGATCTCGCCGCCGAAGCCGGCATGGACGGATTGTCGCTCGAGGAGATCGTCAAGCAGTCTCATGGTAAGAACCCGGGCCTCTTCAACAATGCTGCCCAGCACTACAACCACGTCCATTTCTGGAAATGGATGAAGAAGGACGGCGGCGGAACGTCGCTTCCCGGCAAGCTGCAGAGCGCTGTCGACAGCGACCTTGGCGGCTATGACAAGTTCAAGGCTGACTTCATCGCAGCCGGTGTCGGTCAGTTCGGTTCCGGTTGGGCATGGATCGCCGTCAAGGACGGCAAGCTGGAGATCATGAAGACGCCGAACGGCGAGAACCCGCTGGTTCACGGCGCAGCGCCGATCCTCGGCGTCGATGTGTGGGAGCATTCCTACTATATCGACTATCGCAATGCGCGGCCGAAGTACCTCGAAGCCTTCGTCGATAGCCTGATCAACTGGGATTATGTGCTCGAGATGTATGAGGCGGCGACCGCCTGACGCGATCGACCAATCCCCTCAATCTTCAACGGCTCCGGACGTGGTCCGGAGCCGTGTTTCGTGATGATTGACACTGTGTCGCAGCCAAATTGCCCGAATTCACGAAACCGTGACTCCATCCGATAAAACAAATGTCGCAGTCTTCGTTTCTAATCTGCGAGCCAACCATCCCAGGAGGATTTACGTGAAGAAGACGATTTTTGCCTTTTCCCTTATCGCGGCCACGACAGCCACGGCATTTGCCGCGGACGATCCCATTGCGGTGCGCAAATCCCTGATGCAGTCCAACGGGGCCGCCGCAGGAGCATCTGCCGGCATGATGAAGAAGGAAATCGACTACAGTCCGGCAGTCGGTAAAGCCGCTATCGCCGCGTTCCATGCCTCCGCCGAAGCATTTGGCGACTATTTCCCCGAGGGAAGCGACATGGGAGCGGATACCAGGGCGTCGGCGAAGATCTGGGAAGATCCGGACGGGTTCAAGGCCGAACTGGACAAGTTCAAGACTGCCGCAGCGGCCGCGATGGAAGCGTCCGGCAGAGAGGGCCCCGCCGATCTTGAGGCATTCCAGGCCGCCGTCGGTCCGATCCTCGGCACGTGCCGGAGCTGCCACGAAGGTTACCAGACTCGTTGATTTCGATGATTCGCAAGCTCGCCCTGATTGTCGCACTCGCCGCGGTCGCGGGCGGGCTTGCATTCTATGTCCTGACGATACCGCAGACATTGCCAGCCGATGTCCTGGCGCAGATGCCGGAAGGCGACGCCGAGCGCGGCGAACTGGTCTTCTGGGCCGGGGGCTGTGCATCCTGCCACGCTGCCGACGACGCCGAAGGCGATGACAAGCTGAAACTCGGCGGAGGGCATGTCCTCGCCAGCGATTTCGGGGACTTTGTCGTTCCCAATATATCGACGGACCCTGCGACCGGCATCGGTTCATGGTCGCGTGAGGACTTCGCAAACGCGATGCTGAGAGGGGTGTCGCCGGACGGTGGACATTATTACCCTTCCTTTCCGTGGACATCGTATTCGCGAATGAAATCCGGTGACGTCGCGGACCTGTGGGCGTTCATGCAGACGCTACCCGCCGTTGAAAATGATCCCGGTCCGCACCGTATGGGTTTCCCGTTCAATATCCGCCGTGGCGTCGGCATGTGGAAGCTGCTCTATGCCGGCAACGCACCGATTGTTCCGCTGGACGAAAGCGACGAAAAACTCGTGCGTGGCCAGTATCTGGTCGAAGCGCTCGGCCATTGTGGCGAATGCCATACGCCACGCGACTTCGCTGGTGGGCTGAACAAGAGCGCGTGGCTCGGCGGAGCGCCCAATCCGGACGGTGAGGGACGTATCCCCAACATCACCCCCGGCGGAACCATCGGCGACTGGTCAGAGGCGGATATCGCTTACTATCTCGAAAGCGGGTTCACGCCGGAGTTCGATTCCGTCGGCGGTTCCATGGTCGATGTCCAGGAGAACATGGCCAAGCTTCCCGCCGAGGACAGGGACGCCATTGCCGCCTATCTGAAGGCAATCCCCGCTGTCGAGGGCGCGCAATAGCGCGTCCTGCAGGTCTTTCCGCGATCCCAGTCCCGCTTGCCTGACGGGACTGCAATCTGCTCTGGCTGACCCGAGCCGCGCGAGAAACCTCAGGCCTTGCCAACCACTTTGAGCGCGAAGGCGTAGGAAAACGCGATTTCTTCCAGGCGCGAGAAACGTCCCGACGCCCCGCCATGGCCGGAGTCCATGTTCGTTTTCAACAACAGCGGCTCGCCGCTGGTGGAATGGTCCCGCAGCCTGGAAATCCATTTCGCCGGTTCCCAGTAGGTCACGCGCGGATCGGTCAACCCTGCGACGGCGAGCACGGGCGGATAGGGTAGAGCGGTCACGTTGTCGTAAGGCGAATAATCCGCGATCGTGCGGTAATCGTCGGCGGACTCGATCGGGTTTCCCCATTCCGGCCATTCGGGCGGGGTGAGCGGCAAGGTATCGTCCAGCATGGTGTTCAGAACGTCGACGAAGGCCACTTCCGCGATGATGCCGCCGAAAGCGTCCGGCGCCATGTTGGTGACCGCACCCATCAGCATGCCCCCGGCGGATCCACCCTGCGCGACGATCCGGTCCGCGGATGTGAATCCCTCCTTCGCGAGATAGCGGGCTGCGGCGATGAAATCCTTGAATGTATTCTGCTTGAGCGCGCGCTTGCCGTTCTCGTACCAGGCGAAGCCCTTGTCTTTGCCGCCCCGGATATGCGCGATCGCGTAGACGAACCCGCGATCGACCAAGGAAAGGCAATTGGTGTTGAAGGATGCGGGAATGGCGATGCCATAGGAGCCGTAGCCATAAAGCAGGCAGGGCGCGGAGCCGTCGAGCTTCGTGTCCTTCCGGTAGAGAAGGGTCACCGGCACCAGTTCACCGTCATGCGAAGGGGCGTTGACGCGGCGCGTGACGTAATCCTCGGGGTCGTGGCCAGACGGAACCTCCTGAGTTTTCAGGAGAACCCGTTCACGGGTGCCCATGTCGTAGTCGTAGACCTGGGCAGGCGTCGTCATCGAGGAGTAGGTGAAGCGGATGACGGTCGTGTCGTATTCAAGGCTGCCTGCCAGCCCCAGCGAGTAGGCTTCCTCCTCGAAGTCGATGGCATGCTCTTCGCCGCTTGTGCGGTCGCGAATGACGATGCGCGGCAGGCCGTTCTCACGCTCGATCCAGACGAGATAGCCCTTGTAAGCCTGCACGGCGAGGATCAGACGTCCTGGCTTGTGCGGCACAAGCTCGGTCCAGTTTTCCTTCTGCGGCGCATCGACCGGCGCCGTCATGATCTTGAAATCCTTGGCTCCGTCGGCGTTGGTCAGGATGAAGAACACATCGCCGCCCGACTCCAGTTCGTATTCGACCCCGGTCTCGCGTTGCGCCACCATGACAGCCCCGCCGAGCGGGTCGTCCGCGCGGATCAGGCGGACTTCGCTTGTTTCGTGGTCGTAGGAACTGACGAAGACGAAATCATCGAGCCGACTTCCGCCCGCGCCCATGAAAAAGCCCGCATCCGGCTCTTCGTAGACGAGAGTGTCGTCTGTCTGATTGGTGCCGACGCGATGGTAATAGAGCTTGGATGGCCGGTGGTTGGCGTCGAGCTTCGAATAAAGAAATCCGTTGCCGGCCGCATCCCAGACGCCGCCACCACTGGAGTCGGCGACATCGTCGTTAAGGTCTTCGAGCGTGTCGAGATCGCGAACCCGTAGCCGGAAGAATTCCGATCCCTTGTCGTCGAAACCCCACAAGAGCTTCGAGTGATCAGAGGAATGGTCACACGAGGCGATCCGAAAATACGCCTTGCCTTCCGCCTCGGCGTCACCGTCGAGAATGATGGTCTTGTCCTCTGGCGCCGTCTTGCCGCGCGGCATACGCTCGAAAAGGGGCTGCTGCCCGCCTTTGCGAAATGAGGAGCCGTAAGCCCAGGGGCCGTCCGGCGCGGGGACCGTCGAGTCGTCTTCCTTGATGCGCCCCTTCATCTCCTCGAACAGGACCTTCTGGAGATCTTTGGTATCCGCCATCAGGGCGTCCTGGTAGGCGTTTTCGGCTTCCAGGTGAGCACGGATTTCCGGGTCCAGGACGGATGTCTCCTTGAAGACGTCCTGCCAGTTGTCCGCACGCAGCCAGGCGTATTCGTCCTGTCTCGTGATCCCGTGCCGTTCGTCCTCTACGGGACTTTTTTGGGCGGCGGGCGCTTGCGGCAAGGTGCCAAAGGAACGGGACATCGGGCCTCCAGTTGTGCGCATCTGCACGGAATGAACGGGAGCTGAACGGCAGGATAAGGACCGGTTCAGCGAGAGGGAGCTAGATCAGATGTATCGATTGCAGTCCCCTGTTCAAGCCCGGAGGAAGCCATGAAACTGAAAATGATCCCCGTCGCGCTCGCAGCGCTCATCACCGCAACAGCCGTCACCGCCCCGGTCGGGGCGTCGGTGTTCCATGCCTGGGAGGTGACCAATGTCTCCTGGGGCGACCTTCTCAACGTTCGCCGCTGGCCGGCATCCTATTCCCAGAAGCAGAGCGCCTATCCGAACGGTACGGTGCTGTCGCTCACCGGCCGGTGCAAGGGTGGATTGATGCTCGATGATATCGCTCATTTGCCGGATTGGCAGAAGCGTCAGGCAGTCCGCTACAAATGGTGCGAGGTCTGGCACGACCCTGCCAACAACGGCCAGTGGAAGACCGGTTGGGTGTATATGAAATATATGCGTCCGAATTGACAGGAGTGATGCTTGCCCAAGGAGAATGGCGTTGCGCTGCGATGCCTTCTCCGGTCTCATTCGCCCCGAACACAGCCGATAAAGCAGGCGAACGGAGGGGCGCATGTCCGCGAAAATTCAATTCTATACCAATCCGATGAGCCGCGGGCAGATAGCGCGGTGGGCTCTGCATGAAGCCGGCGCGGATTACGAGGAACATATTCTCGGTTACGGCGCGGAGATGAAGGGCGATTACCGTCGTATCAATCCGATGGGAAAGGTCCCCGCCATCGTGCATGAGGGGAATGTCGTCACAGAAGCGTCCGCGATCTGTCTCTATCTCGCCGAAGCGTGTCCCGAAGCGGGTCTTCAGCCGATTACGCTGGCCGAAAAGGCGGCTTATTTCCGCTGGAGTTTCTTTGCGGCGGGCCCGGTCGAACAGGCGATCATCGCGCACTCTTTCAAGTGGGATGAAGGGCTCGATGCGAGGGCGCAGGGCCGGCTCGGTTTCGGAAATTTCGATCTCGTCGTCGATGTGCTGGCCGGAATGCTCAAAGACCGGGACTTCATATGCGGCGACCGCTTTACTGCCGCCGATATCTATGTCGGTTCGCAGGTGGATTGGGGTATGATGTTCAAGACCCTTCCAGAGCGCGCGGAATTCATCGCTTATGCCGACCGGCTGAGGGCGAGACCGGCATACCAAGCCGCGAAGGCGATCGATGCCAGTTATATCGATGCCATGCAGAGCAATGGATAGGCACTTGTCGGCGGGGAGAGGGGATTGACGCCAAACCGCAATGCGCCCGACGATCATCTCAGGCAGTTGATTGAGACATTTGTTCTCGGCCACATCAACGGTCGGGATTTCGAGGCCCGGTTTCTGGAAAATTTCCGACGCGCGAGAGACAGCGGCCATTCGATCCGCCATGCGGTCGATCAGCTGTTCTATGATGTTGACGCATTTTGCGATGATGCGTCGCTACGCGGGCCGGATGATCTCGACGAGGATGGCTTGCGAGAGCGGGCGCGAATTGCGCTAGCCCGTTGGGAAAGCCTGCCATCACGGCCTTGATCGAAGCGGCAGTGATTGGTTTTGCGTGCTGGAAATGTGGGCGAGGGCCCATAACTGTTCGAAAACTGCGGGTTTTCCCCGCAACCTCTTGAGATTTGGTGAGAACCGACCTAGGTCCGGTCAGCATGCACATATCGACTTGCCTTTTCCTGAAATAGTACTGGGGTGCGTAGCCTGACATGACGTTCTACGCGCTTCTTGCCCCGTTCATCGCCGCGTTGTTCGCGCCGGTGTTGACCCGCGTTTTCAAGCACAATGCGGCATGGATACTCGCGGTGGTTCCGGCGCTTCTGTTCTGGCATTTTTTCGGCTTCGCCGAAGGCGTGTCGCAGGGCGAGCGTATTACGGGCGGCTATTCCTGGATCCCGTCCTTCAACGTGAATTTCTCCTGGCTGATCGACGGCCTGTCACTGACATTCGCGCTGTTGATCACCGGGATCGGAACGTTGGTCGTTCTGTATTCCGGCGGCTACCTGAAGGGGCATAAGCACCAGGGACGGTTCTTCTCGTTCATCCTCATGTTCATGGGGTCGATGCAGGGGCTTGTCCTGTCGGACTCGTTCCTGATGCTGTTCGTTTTCTGGGAACTGACCTCGATTACGTCATTCCTCCTGATTGGCTTCAATCACGCGGAAGAAAAGTCTCGCCGTTCGGCGATTCAGGCGCTGGTCGTAACCGGTCTCGGCGGGCTTTCTTTGCTCGCGGGCTTGCTGGTTATCTGGAACATCACGGGTCTGAGCGAGCTTTCGCTGCTTCTTTCCTCCGGCGATCTGCTGCGAGAAAGCCCCTTCTTTATCGCTGCTTTTCTGCTGGTGCTCGGCGGGGCGTTCACGAAATCGGCGCAGTTCCCGTTCCATTTCTGGTTGCCCAACGCCATGGAAGCGCCGACGCCCGTTTCCGCTTACCTGCATTCCGCTACCATGGTGAAGGCCGGCGTCTATCTGCTGATGCGACTGAACCCGGTGATGGGCGAGACGGTGGCGTGGGAAACGGTGCTGCCGATATTCGGCGGTTTTACGCTGATCGCTGGTACGCTTCTGGCCGCGCGCCAAACCGATCTCAAGCTGATGCTGGCCTACACGACCATGGCCTCGCTTGGCATTCTCGTCATGCTGACCGGCTTCGGCAACGAGAAGGCGATCGAGGGCGCAGTGCTGTATCTGATCGCCCATTCGATGTTCAAGGGCGGGCTTTTCATGGTCGCCGGCAATGTCGATCACGAGGCCGGCACACGCGATATCACGAGGCTCGGCGGTCTTGCCAGCGCGATGCCGATCACCTTCGCCGCGGCGCTGTTCGCGGCCCTGTCGATGGGTGGCTTGCCGCCATTTGTCGGCTTCCTCGCGAAGGAGGAGATTTATTACGGACTGGCGCATGGCGACGCGTGGTCGATTCTTTTTACGATCGTCGCGATTACCGGCAACGCGCTGATGTTCGTGATCGGTTTCGCGGTCGCTTTGAAACCTTTCCTGGGTCCGAAAGTCGACACGCCGAAACACGCGCATGAAGGGCCAATCTTGCTCTGGGTGGGGCCCGCGATACTCGCCTTGTGCAGCCTCTCCTCCGCCATCTTTTCCGGATGGTTCCACGCACGCTTTTCGAGCCCGATGGCCAGTGCCGTCAGCGGCCATGAAGCCGATATCACCATCACCGTGATCCCCCATATCGGAGTGCCGCTCTATCTGTCGCTGCTCACGGTCGCGCTTGGCGTAGTGCTATACCTGTCGCTCGGGCGTTTGCGCGCCGGCATGGAGAGCCTCCTGCTGGCGATCGGATGGGGCCCGGATCGCGGTTTCGACCAGGCAATACGGGGTATCGTGAAGCTGTCGGTGGCGGTTACGCGTCTGGTGCAGAACGGACGGCTGGAATTTTACATCACAGCGAGTTTTGTTCTCCTCGCCGCATCGATCTTCGTGCCGATGGCTATCGCGGGCGACTGGCCGTTGGTGCCTGCGTTCCCGCAGCTGTTCTTCTACGAATGGCTTCTGTTCCTCATCGCAGTGATGGGGCTTTTCGCGGTGATATGGGCCAAGGACCGCCTGACCGCGATCGTCTCGCTCGGCATTCAGGGCTTCGCGGTTGCCGTTTTCTTCATGCTTATGGGCGCTCCCGACCTGTCCTTCACCCAGTTCATGGTTGAAACCCTGTCAGTCGTCATTCTCGCGCTGGCGATGACGCGGCTCCGGTTGTCTCCACAGGACCATCGATCCGCAACCCAGACAGTCCTCGACGGGGCGATCGCCCTGGCATTGGGCGGCGCTCTGACATTGCTGCTGCTACGTGTCCTGCAGGTGCCCTTCGATGCGACGCTGACGGAGTTCTTCAACACCTATTCGCTGCAGATCGCCCATGGTCGTAACATCGTGAACGTGATCCTGGTCGACTTCCGCGGCATAGACACGTTCGGCGAGATCGCGGTGGTGATGGTGTCGGGACTTGCCATTCTTGCGCTCATCCGCGTGGTGCCGAAGCGGTCGACGCCGGTGACGACGGAGTCGCCCGCGTCGCCGTCCGACAAGGTAGTGGAGGCAGGCTGACCATGCGCACTTTGATCTTCCGGACCGTCGCGCCGTTCCTTTCGAGCCTCATGATCCTGTTTTCGGTGTTCGTGCTGCTTCGCGGCCACAACGAGCCCGGCGGCGGTTTCATCGGTGGCCTGATCGCGGCGTCGGCGCTTGCGATCTACGGCATCGCCTTCGGCGTTTCGCCGGTCCGCCGCGCAATCCGCTTTCACCCCATGGCACTCTCGGGCTTCGGCCTGCTGTTGGCCGCGATTGCCGGTATCCTGTCGCTGTTCTCCGGCGTGCCCTTCCTGACGGGATTGTGGGTCTATCCGCGGCTGTTCGGTGTCGAACTCGCATTGTCGACACCGCTGATCTTCGACATCGGGGTCTATTTCGTCGTTTTCGGATCGATCACCTCGACCGCGCTTGCCCTGGAAGAAAGGGAGCGCGACTGATGGAAACGGCCATGGCGGTCCTGACCGGGCTCTTCTTTGCGACGTCGTTCTACCTGATGCTGTCGCGGCATATCATCCGCATCCTGCTCGGCGTCACCATTCTCGGAAACGCGGTCAATCTGACGATTTTCACGACGGGACGGATCACCCGCGAAATACCGCCGATCATTCCCGACGACGCGGTCATGCCGATTGAGGCGATCGCCAATCCGTTGCCCCAGGCACTGGTGCTGACCGCGATCGTCATTTCCTTCTCGTTCTTCGCGTTCCTGCTGGTACTGGTGTTCCGCAGCTACCAGGAACTGGGCACCGACGACACGGACGAGATGCGCGACGCCGAACCGCGCGACGAACCCGCGCCGCCGCTTGGCTACTGACACTCCGGACCAAAGCTTCATGGCCACTTCAACCGCCCATAATGTCAATCTCGAAGCTGCGATGGTGCTGACACCGCCGCCTCTGGCCGACTATCTCGTCGTCGCGCCATTGGCGATCGGCTTCGTATTCGGCGCGCTGTGCTTGATGACGCGCAAGAACATCGATCGCCAGCCCTATATCGCGATCAGTGGCCTGGTCCTGATGCTGCTGGCCGATATTGGCCTCTTCTGGCACGTCTTGCAGAATGGCACGGTGGTCATGACGATGGGCCGCTGGTTGCCGCCCTTCGGTATTACATTCGTTGCCGACATGCTGGGTGCCACGTTTGCATTGGTCGCTGGAATCGTCGGCCTTGCAGGAGGTGTCTATGCGCTGGAGGACGTGGACCGCACCGGCCGGCGCTACGGCTTCTATCCGTTCCTTCTGCTGATGCTGTCAGGCGTGACCGCCGCATTCCTGACTGGCGATATTTTCAATCTCTACGTCTGGTTCGAGGTGCTGCTGATCGGATCCTTCGGCCTGCTCGTGCTGGGATCGGAACGCGAGCAGCTGGACGGTGCGACGAAATACGCGCTGTTGAACCTCATTGCGACGACGCTGTTCCTGCTCGCCGTGGCCTACATGTACGGCATGTTCGGCACGCTCAACATGGCCGACATCTCGCGCAAGGCGGCAGGACTGCGGGACACCGGACCACTTTTCACCATTGCGGCGCTGTTTCTGTTCGCCTTTGCGATGAAGGCGGCGGCGTTCCCGGTCAATTTCTGGTTGCCTGCTTCCTATCATACACCGCGGATCGTCGTGTCTGGTCTGTTTGCGGGCCTGCTGACGAAAGTGGGCGTCTATGCCCTGCTGCGCATCTTCCTGACCCTCTTTGACGTTGAACGCGACGCTCTGGCAGGCACGATCGCCATTGTCGCCGTCGCAACGATGGTGCTCGGCGCCATGGGAGCGCTGGCCCAGAACGATATCCGGCGTCTGCTCGGCTATCTCGTCATTTCCGGTATTGGCATGATGCTGGCGGGCCTTGCGTTGGGCAGCCAGACCGGACTGTCTGGCGCGGTTTTCTATGCGGCCCATTCGATGGTGGTCATGACGGCGCTGTATTTCCTTGCGGGAATGATCGGTGAGCGGATGAACGGATTTGCGCTCAACGAGGCGGGCGGGCTGTACAGTCGAGTCCCCTGGCTTGCCGCAATTGCACTGATCCTGTTTCTTTCGGTTTCGGGATTGCCGCCGTTCTCGGGCCTGTGGCCGAAAGCGTTTCTGGTCAAGGCTTCGCTCGACGTAGGCGCGTGGTGGCTCGCTTTTAGCATCCTGCTCACCGGGCTGCTGACAACAATCGCGGTCGGGCGGACTTTCGCTTTTGCATTCTGGCGCGAAAGCACGCGGGAGACTGACGACACCGATACGACGAGGCCCACTAACGGCGGACGCGCGGTTGCCGGTTCCCTGATTGCCCTTACGCTCTTGTCGGTTGCGGTCGGTATCTACCCCGAACCCGTCATCCGGGTAACCGACCGGATCGCCAGTGAGCTTCTGACGTCTGGCAGTTACGTGGATGCGGTGTTTCCTGCTGAAGAGCCGATGGTGGAAGAACCGTCGGCGGATGAAGGGGAGGCGCAGGAATGAACCTCTATCTTGCAAATATCCTGATGGCGTTCGTCTGGGCGGCCGTGACCGGTTCGTTCAGCGTGATCAACCTGATTTTTGGCTTCGCACTTGGCGCGCTGGCTCTGTCGCTGATCCGCGAGCAGGTCGGCTCGATGGGATATTTTTCCCGAGCGCGGCGCGTCCTCTCGCTGATCCTGCTGTTCATATACGAGCTTGTCCTGTCGTCCGTCAGGGTCGCCAAGCTCGTCCTTACGCCAAACATGAACCTGAAGCCCGGTATCTTCGCCTATCCGCTGAAGGTCGATCGCGACTTCGAGATCACGCTCCTGGCGAATTTGATTACGCTGACGCCGGGAACGCTGTCAGTCGATGTTTCGGATGACAGGCGCTTCCTTTTTGTCCACGCGCTTGACTGTTCGGATCCAGAACAAGTCCGTGAAGACATTGCGGATGGATTCGAACGCAAGATCCTGGAGGCATTCCGCTGATGATCGCCTCCGATTTTCTCGACATCGCCGTTCATGTCGCGCTCGCAGTTCTGTCGGTGACGTTTCTCCTGACGGTGGTCAAGGTCATTTATGGACCGACGCTGCCGGATCGTGTCCTCGCACTCGATATGCTGGTCGCGGTGGCAATCGGCTTCATCGCGGTGCTCGGCATCAAGACGGGGTACACCCTCTATCTCGACATCGCGATCGCCCTCGGGCTGGTCGGGTTTCTCGCGACCGTTGCGTTCGCCAGGTTCATCATGGCGCGGGGGCGAATCGAGGAAACCGAGGAAAATCGGCCACGGCTGGTCACGACCGTGAAGCCCCATTCGGACGCGACTGCGTCCGATAACGAAAAAGCAGGCTGACATGGAAACAGTCGTCAATATCGTAGCTGGACTACTAATACTTGCAGGTACTTTCTTTGCATTCGTTGCGGCAGTTGGCCTATGGCGTTTTCCTGATATATATTCGAAGATGCACGCTGCGTCGAAAGCTGGCACGCTTGGATCGGGTATGGTTTTACTTGCGCTTGCCGTGCATGCGGGTGATACCGCAACTGTAACGCGAGCACTTGCGGGTATTACGTTTTTTCTTCTGACGGCACCGATTTCGGCTCATTTGCTTGCTAAAGCAGCCTATGTCGTAGGTTATGAACTTGCAAAATCTTCGGTGCTGGATGAAATGGGCGAATCGAAAAGAGACAGTTAAATCCCTTTTATACAGCCATAGCGTTAGAATATTCGAAAAAGTAAAGCATTTACAACCTTTAGTTGCTGAAAGAATGGCGAATTTAATTATTGCATTCCAATTTATTGTGATAGGTGTCATGTACGGTTTGGGATGGAAACCATACAGCACGCGGTCAACAACTCGGCGCGCGTAGAAAGTTAATAAAGGATAATACAACTATGACAGACAATTCGGGACAAAACGACCTTTTGGCCGAACTGACCGCAGACGTCGTATCTGCCTATGTCAGCAATAACCCTGTTCCCGCCTCGGATCTGCCCGGACTGATTTCGGAGATTCATACAGCACTCGGCAAGACACTTGGCGGCGTTGTTGAGGAAGTTCAGGAAAAGCCGCGTCCCGCCGTCAATCCGAAGCGTTCGGTCACCGACGATTACATCATTTGCCTTGAAGATGGCCAGAAGTTCAAATCGCTGAAGCGCCATCTCATGAGCCACTATGGTATGACGCCGGAAGAGTATCGCGAGAAATGGAGCCTGCCGGCAGACTATCCGATGGTCGCTCCTGCATATGCCGCACAGCGTTCGCGTCTTGCACGTGAGATGGGCCTTGGCCGCAAGCGCGGATCGAAGCGCTAGATACAGCCTGACCCGAAATCGATCTTTCAAGGCCGCGGCTTCGTCCGCGGCTTTCTTTTTGCCGGGTAAGGTTTTCCTGGCTTCGATTTCTGACCTCACCCGGTCCCGGGCTGCTTTTAGCGCGATGTGGCGGTTGAGATCGTATGACCAGTGCCGGGAAGCGCTTTTGGTCCGCTCGCGTCGCAGCGCAATCGTGATGCTTTCCATCCAGTCGCGCAACTCATCGGGCGAGGCGGCGGCAAGACGACACTGGCTTGCACGCGCAAGTTGAAGCAAATGCGTGGGCCTGCTCGCAAGTGCATATATGCGTGCGGTTCGGGCGCTCCCGCTTCGGTCTCGCTCTAAATTCAATGCCGCGCTCCTGCAATCGATACCGGTGCTGACCGTAGGCGCATCGGTGATCTGTTGGATAAGTGCCTGGTGAAAACCTTCGGGACCCGGCGATAGAGGCCGGAAAACCGGGCGTATGAACAAAGTCCGGAAAACCACTTATTCAACGCTTGCCAATCCGATATAGGAATAAAAACCTATTACGGAGAATTTTGCGAATGCTGAACACTCTCGCAGGCGTTTCAATTCACGACGGCAGCAGCCCCGCTCGAAGCGGAGCAGGGGAAATCGACAGGGAAAGTAATGACGATGCCGATTTCGGCTTCGGCCATTCTGTCGGAACCGCCGAGGCGGTGGAAATATGCGACGGGATTATCGATCTGCTGGCAGTGTTCTTCAATGTCAGCGGCCGCCAGTTGCGCTCATCGAAACGAACGTCGAAACCGGTTTCCCGAATCCGCCAGATCGGCATGTATGTCGCCCATGTCACGCTCGGACTGAAGATGTCGGCCGTCGGCGCCGGGTTCGGGCGCGACAAGAGCACGGTTGTCCATGCGTGTCACACGATCGAGGACATGCGTGACGACGAGGATTTCAACGTGATCGTTTCCCGGGTGGAACATCTTGTCACGATTGCGTTTTCGCTGAATTGCCGATCGGAGCAGCGGAATGCCTGACGCAAAATCCGAGAGGCGGATCCTGCGTTTCATGCAGATGCTCGAGAAGTCTCCTGCGGTTCTGAGAGATACCGGCAGTTCCGATATGAAGTTGCTGGAATTTACCGGCAGTCGATCGGTCCGATGTGAGAGTTCGGATATCGAAGCGATGCTGCGATCGGGGAGTATCGTCGTCTCGCGCCGGGATGACTTGGCAGAGGTAAGGCTGACAGATGCGGGGCAGGCTTCACTGCGCCGGCAACGGTCGGGCGATGTCGCTGGTCAACACCGCCAAATCCGCGAGGCGCATGTGCAATTTCACGGACATCCGCATCGAGTCACACTCAACGATGCGGAGTCGCCCCTTGCGATGCTGGCGCGCCTCAAACGCCCGGATGGCGGGGCATGGTTCGAAGGGGCGGAACTCGCGGCCGGCGACAGGCTGCGGAGTGACTTCGAGCATGCATTGCTTCAACCAAGAGTCACCGCTTCCTGGGATATTTCGCATGTCGCAAGGACGGGCGGGCAGTCCAGAGCGGTGGAGATGGCCGATCATGTCATGGCCGCCCGCGATCGGGTCAACGCCGCGTTGACCGCCGTCGGGCCTGACCTTGGCGGCGCCCTCGTGGACGTCTGCTGTTTTTTGAAGGGTCTGGAGCAGGTCGAACGCGAAAGAAACTGGCCGCGTCGCTCCGCGAAGCTGATGCTCAAAACCGCGCTTGGGCTTTTGGACGCTCACTACGATCCAGGATCGGCGCGGAAACGGCGCTCGCGCAAAATTCTCCACTGGGGATCCGATGGATTTCGCCCGTCGTTGAACTGCTAGGGCAGGACAACCGGGCTCTGAAATGCTCCGGAAAGCGTCAAGCCGCGTTTGTTGCAGCGTGCGCTTCTTCCTTCATTCGCGCCACCATGGCACGCAAGCCGTTGGAGCGTTGCGGTGTGAGGTTGTCTTCAAGCCCCAGGGATTTCAGAAGTTCCGCGGCATCGAAAGAACCGATCTCCGATGCCTTTCTGCCCGACAACGCCGCAATCATGATCGCCACAAGCCCGCGAACGATATGAGCGTCGGAATCACCGCGGAACGTCACCACGGGATCGTTTCCGTCACCGGTCGAGGTCGCAAGCCACACCTGGCTGACACATCCATTGACCTTGTTGGCAGCCGTTTTCTCGGACTCGGGCATGTCGGGGAGGCTCTTTCCGATCTCGATGACATAACGGTACTTGTCTTCCCAGTCGTCGAGGAAAGCGAAATCATCCGTGATCGTTTCGAGCGAAGGTAGCATCGGCCGCGCAGAGTTCCTGTTCAACCGGCGATGGTGAAAATCCCCGGATCTGCAGGCTACTTAGTCGGTACAGGGACACCCGGCAAGGGTGGGAGGCGCCGGTTTATTCGGCTTCGGGCGCTTTCCCGGAAGCGGGTTCCTTCATCGACGGGTGACCATGGCGGAACATCGCATAGGCGATATCCAGTCCTTCACGCGCCCTCGAACTCGCATAGGAAACGAGATCCCCACCGATTCTGCAAACCTCCGGCTGGCGGTCGCACAATCCACGTATATCCGCCGCTGCCTGACCGACCAGCGATGCGATGTCGTATGGTGAAGGCGTTGGTGCAGTATCGCTCTGGATGCTGGCCGAGGCGTCGCGGTATTCCGATGGCGCAAAGGCCGGCAAAATTGCCAGTCCGATGAAGCCTAAGACAAACATTTTCAATAGAAAACGCATTTTCAATCCGCCAAACCTGGTTCCTTCACATTCGTCCCTAACCGACATCTAGCCCGGCAGCCGTTGGCGCATTGCATGCACGGAATGATCGTTTTTAGGCGTGTTTTGCTAAAAGTTTACAGAGCCTGAAATTATCCCGCTCATTCAAGCGATTGGCTTCTACACAGCGCGTTAACCATACCGTCAAAACCTCGCCGTTCAGGCCGGACAAAACCGATTTGTGTGCCGGAAAGGGGATGAGCGGCCCGGCCGTTTATCCATTCATTAAACGCTAGCTGCGATCTTGAGGCCGAGGCGATTATCGCCGCTCATCCGCGTTGCGAGTACGATTGTTGGCGTTACAGCGAACCATTCCTGAAATTTACGGCAAGGCGCTTCATGATATGGCGCGCCGGTCGATTTCGGCCGGTCGGCAGACAGAGGATGGCGAACCGGAAATCCTGTCGTTCGTCGCCGAGCGACTGGTCGGACTCGCTGCCGGCGCAGCATTCATCATCGCTCCGGTTTGCATCGCGCTCAGCGGCTTTGGTCTGCCGGGAACATATGGCGCCGCCGCGGCGATCGCGTTGGCACATGTCGCAATCCCGTTTCTCGCTCTCGGGTGGTTGAGCATTTCACGAACGCCCTGGAGCGCTGGTGTCTTCGCAATCGCATGCTGGAGCGCTCTGGCCGGGACGCTTGTCGCGGTTTCACCGATACTGGCACTTGCCAACGGATTTGTCCTGTTTCTGGTTGTCGGCCGATACGTCACGGCGAGCCGCGTGCGCTTGCTCATGGCGTCGCCGCCCACCGAAGCCGAAGAGACGTTGCCGCAAAACACGCGCATCGAACTGACCCGTCGTGGAAAGATAAGGTCGGCGACGGGGAAACGAGCCGGTCTGTTTCCGGTTCGCGGCCAGTTTATCGATCAGGTACACGTTGCTGACAGGATCGCCTTTCTGGAAGCGATCGCCGATGTGTCCGAAAAGAGCCGGATGCCCAGATCGATCACCGTGAGGGTCGACCTCGCGTCGCCCGGTGAACCGCAATCCTTCTCGTCCATGCGACTGGATCTCGCTGCAACGGGTGAATTCGTGGCGCTTGTTCTGAAAGAAGAGGCCGCCGAAGCGGACGTTGCGGATAATGATGCGCAGAAGCGTTTCCTCGCGACGGTCAGCCATGAACTGCGGACACCGCTCAACTCCATTATCGGATTCTCCGATATTCTGCGCCGTGACATGTTCGGTCCGTTGGCCAACGACCGACAGCGCGAATATGTGAACCTGATTCACAGTTCCGGTTCGCACCTTCTGGGTGTCGTAAACACGATCCTCGACGTCTCCAAGATCAGCGCCGGGACATATGCCATTCACCGTGAAACGTTCGATCTCGGTATGGTTGCGCAGGAATGCGCCGCCATGCTGCAACCGCAGGCGGCCGTGAAGGGCGTTACGCTCGAGTTCGATAGTTCTGGCGATGTTGCTCAGGCAGACGCGGACAGACGCGCCATGAAGCAGATTGCGATCAATCTCCTGTCGAACGCCATCAAGTTCACCGAAGCCGGCGGAACTGTGCGAATGACGATCGAGTGCGACGAAGGCGGATTTGCGCTCCGCGTTTCCGATGACGGTATCGGGATGTCTGACGCGGATCTTGCGGTCATCGGCGCGCCATTTTCGCAAGTCGACAATGCCTACACGCGCAGTTGCGAAGGGACAGGTCTCGGCCTTACGGTCGTCACCGGACTTGTGCAATTGCACGGCGGGTCGCTCGACGTAAAAAGCAAAGCCGGCGAGGGAACCGAAGTGACGGTGTTCATCCCGGTGGGCAAGGAATGCGCCTCGATCGACGCCGGCGATGAGCAGGTTTTCTTGGATGCGCCAGGCAAGGCGCGGCGCAAGGTCAACAGCAGTGCAGTACGACTTGCAGGGTAAGGATATGACGGTTCTATCAGCCATTCGTGGAACGGCAGGTTTTCTCGGCGAAACGATCGCGGCAAATCCGGGCTTTGCGGGCGGTGCGACCGCTATGTGCGTCGCGATGACCTTCTTCACCGCCAATGCAGTCTACTTCCAGGAACAACGTCATCCCGCTGCGTTGTTCGCGACGAGGCCCGCGCCCGTTGCCGAGACGCAATTGCCGCAATCCGAAGCCCCGAAAGCGGAAACGGCCGTCAACCTGCCGCAGGCACCCGACACGAAACGCTTCGCCGAGCCGGAGCCGATGCCGAAAAGGGTCAGTGAAGCCATTCCGGAGGTCGCTCCGGTGCCGGCGATCAGGCCGTCGTCCGATGGGCCGTCCATTTCTCAGGAAGACAAGAGCCCACAGGTGGCCGGCATCCAGGAATTGCTGGCCAAAATGGGATACTATGATGGTGCGGTTGATGGACTGATGGGGCCGATGACCGGCGCCGCAATCGAGACCTACAAGGACAAGGCGGGTTTGCGCGGCATCGAACTCAGCGAAGCCGAGTTGATCACTTCGCTGCGCAACAATCTGGGCGTCACCGCGGCTATTCCGGATTCGCGGCCGGAGCCGCGCGCGCCTAACGCATCAGCGATTGTCGCCGAATTGATCGCGAACACCAGTGGCGCCGGTGGTCAGGCCGCCCTTCCGGCGCAGATACCGTCGATGGAAGTGGTGAAAGTCCAGGCCGCGCTGCGTGCCTTCGGCAATACCGATATTGCCGTCGATGGAATATCGGGAACACAAACGGAAGTCGCCATTCGTGAGTTTCAGGCCCTGTTTCATTTGCCCGTCACCGGGGAAATCGACGGTACATTGCTCGACAAGATGCGCGCGATCGGTCTGATAAAGTAGTCGACACGGGATAGCCTGGAGATTTGATGTCCAACCGCTTGACCTCCGCGATTTTCGTGGCGGCGGTGATACGCAGTGTGAACAGCGCCGGAGGCTTCGCCACCGTGCTCCGTCATGGTTCGGACGAGGCAGGCGCGATCTTCATCTGCGTTCCGGCAGGACCCGGAGCCGGCACAACGCTTTATGCCCAGGCGCCGCAAAGCATGTTTACCGACAATGATCGGCCTTTCGTTGGCGGACGGCTCTTCGAACGCGTCGGAGAGGGCCTTGCGGACGACGAACTGGCGGAAAAGTTCGCACGCGAGGCTCGGATGGACCCGGATTTCTGGGTCGTCGAGCTTGACCTTTTCGGCAAGCAGGCCTCGGATTACTTCGATATCGCCTGAAACCCGTCAGGCGACCTTCATGAAGCTGGTGCCCGACATGTCGGCATGGTCTCGATGCGATTCGCCGGGATCATTGGCAGACAGCGCTTCGCGGGCGAGGGCCAGGAGATCATCGCTTCGCCATGACCAGACCTTGTGAACAGCCTGTTCGGTCGTGATTTCGTTAAAGACCGTCGAGAAGCGGTCCGCGACCGCGGGATCCGCCGCCAGGTCCGGAGACAGCGCGGCAAAAACCTTCAAACCGTCCTCCGGCGAAGCGCCTACGAAGCGCAGCATGTAGATAAGGTTGCGCGACGTCGGGTTGCTGCACAGGCCCTCCGCGCTGACCATCGTGATCGCAAGTGCGTCGGCAACAGCGGTGTGCAGAACGCGCGGATTGGGGTCATGCGCCGCCTCGATGATTTGCTCCATCGAAACGTCGATAACAGGTTGCGCCTGTGAGGCGATATCGCCCCGCAGGTCGTTGCGAAACTTCTCGAATGATTCCGCCTGCTCCCGCGGCATGGCGTTGTCGAGCCTCTGGCGCAGGTCCAGTGCCCGGTCGATGCCCTCATTCTCCATGTGGCGTAAAGCATTGACCACCGGAGTTTCAAGCCGGGTTCGGCGTGCGATGGCGCGCGCATGTTCGATGTCGCGTTGCGAAAGAATAGCGAGCAATTCCGCAGCGGAGAGCAGGTGGCTGCGCGTGAGGATTGGCGAGCATATTGCAACGGGAAAGTCACAAAGGGCGAGGAGCAACGGTTTCGGGGCAAGCTCGCTGATCGCGAGCATTGAGGCGATCTCGCGACGGCTGTCGTCACTGATCGTGGGCAAGAGCGGCAGAACCAGATCGACCAGCCGCGTCATGTCGGATTTCGACGGTCTCGGCGCATCGCAGAATTCTCGAACCGCCGCCACGGCGATCTTGTTATTGTCGAAATAGTCAGAGGTTTCGATCGTCTGCGTCATGGCCGGCAAATGCTCCCGTGTCATTTCGAGAGCAGCGTAACGGCCAAAGCGTTAGCAAGTTGTTAACCATGAAATGTCAGGGCTTATGTATCGCATTCAGCGAGCGAGGAATAGAACATGGCACAGGTTGTCGCGTTCCCATCATTCGCTCCGCGTACCGCCCGCCGTCCGAAAACGGTCAGACGGGTGGATGGAGACAGCGTATTCGGCAAAGTGATCGTTTTCACCGGCGTGTGGCATGAGCGCGTCGATGGCGAGGATTTACCCGAGGCCCCGAAAAAGAGACGCAAGCCGAAAAAATAGCGACGTCTAGATCGGCGTGGTGTTGCAGTTGATGCGGTCTATGAACTCACGCACGACAGGTTCGTAGGTCTCGTCCGGACGGAAGATTCGCAGCACAACGAAGCCGCTGCTGCGGTTCGTCTCGGCCATGACGGCGTCGGCCAGTTCCGGGCGAGGGGACTGGCGAAGGATGCGCATCTGCAATGGTTGCGCGACCACAAGGTCGAGATTTTCCGTCGCGACAATCCGATCGTTGGCGGAAAAGCGAATGCGGCCGAGATCATCGAAGACCGCGACGGACCAGAAATCTCCCGTCGCCGGAGCGGTGATCGAGAAAATACCTGCCGAGAGATCATAACGGCACGCAATGACGGCGAACATCGGATCGAGCGTTCGAGCCGCCGCGAGTTCCACTCCATAACGGTCCAGGCGGACTGGATCGTTCAACGCGACACGGGTCTCGACCTGCCGCCACACGTCGTTTTCCGACAGTTGCGGAAGCATGAGGATGACGGCGAGGTGCACCAGCGCAGCCCCCACCAGTCCGACCAGCGTCGCATAGATGATCCTACCCATTGGTGCATCCAAGCTTTTTGACCACGGGCATGCGCAGTTCCGAAAGGCCGGTATCGCTCGCGATCGCCGTGTCGTAGAGCGAGAGCACCAATGCGAACGGTCCACTGGCGCCGGCATAGAGCCAGTTGCGCGGTTGTGGGAGAGGGGCGATCCGGATGTCGAAATCGCCATCGCTGAAACGCAGGATGGAACCGGAATGAAGGGCGGTCGGGATGGCCTCTTCCGGCGCATCCATTGGCGCATCGTTGCGAAGAACATAGAGCGTCCACAGGCGTGCGCCGGGGGTGTCGCCTTCGATAATGTAGGTGCAGCGGGCGTTCAGCCCATCGCCGGACTCGTCGGTCTGGCGTACGAACGCCAGTCCTTCGGCTTTCGCAAGCGGCAACCCGCCAGAGCGTGAATAGTACGCCTGAACATACGGGTCCGGGCTGTTCGCGCCGATCCCTGAGCTGGCCCGCCAGTCGTTGATCTCCAATTCGCCGAGCAACGCCATCTGCCCGGATGCCCACACGGCCGATCCAATGCCGAGCACAAGCGCGAGCGCGACGCTGAACAGGAGAGTGGACAGTTCTCGGATCATATCGGTGTTGTGCCGGAAAGCGTCAGGAAATCAATCGTAAACGCGGCATGACCCGGACTATTTCGGGCGGGTGCTTGCTACGGTCAGGTCGTCGGCGTTGAGCGGTTTGGCGCTTTCGAGACGTTCGCCCAGCCGGTTAAGGAAGCCTGACATCGCCGCGGACAGAACGCGCGGCCGGGCTCCCTGTTCCGCGGCTTCCGCAATCGCGTCCTGCGACGTGTCCTTCTGCTGCCCGTTATCTGGCTGCGGAATGCCCGGTATCGCTTTGAGTTCGATACCCGTATGGGCAAATTCCATGATCCGTTGCCATGTCATCGCGGGCAGGCTGCCGCCAGTGAGCCGGTTTGTCGGCATGTAGTTGTCGTTTCCGTACCAGACCGCAGCCGTGAAATTGCCCGTGTAGCCCACGAACCACGCATCACGATAGGACTGCGTCGTGCCGGTCTTGCCGGCGGCTGTTGTCATCTTGAGGTCTGCACGGCGCCCGGTTCCCCATTTCGGCACGTTGGCCAGCATCTGGTTCATGTAAAGCGTCGTTTCTTCGGACAAGATCCGGTCGCCAACGAATTCGGTATCGTCTTTCTTGTAAAGCGCGTCGCCGGCCACGCTGATGATCTGGGTGAAGGCGTGGCGCCGATGAGCGTATCCGCCCGAGGCAAATGCGAGGTAACCCGTGGCCTGATCAAGCACCGTGATGCCGGACGTGCCGAGCACCATGGTGTGGTGCTTGATGATCGGCGAGGTGATGCCCATCCGGTGGGTGAGTTCGACGATCTGATCGGTGCCTTTCAGATAGTCGCGCGCCAGACGTACCGGCACGGTGTTGATCGACTTGGCGAGAGCGGTGGCCAGCGTCACGTTACCGCGGAAAGAACGGCCGTAGTTCTTCGGCGACCAGCCACGCCAGGTGACAGGCCCGTCGCGCACGACGCTATCGGGCGTAAGATCGGAGTTTTCCAGCGCTGCCGCGTAGACATAGGGCTTGAAGGACGATCCGGCTTGTCTTTCCGCGGCCGTGGCCCTGTTGAACTGGCTTTCGCCATAATCGCGCCCGCCGACGATGGCGCGAACCGCGCCGTTGTTCTCGATCAGCACCACCGCCGATTCCGAGACGTTGTACTGTTTGCCGTTTTGGCGAAGGAAGAACTGGACGGCTTCCTCGGAGGCGCGCTGCAGGTCGCGGTCGAGCGTCGTGCGCACGACGATAGAGCGGTTCGGCAGCCGGTTCGATATCATGTAATTCTTGGTTTCCTCGAAAGCCCAGTCGAGGAAATAGTCGGGACTGTCGGCCGTATCGCGCAGGACGGCGTCAGCGGGGTGGCGACGGGCACCGGTCACCTGGCCTTCGGTCATGAAACTGGCCTGAACCATATTGGTCAGGACCTCGTTGGCGCGGGCGCGGGCCGCCGGCAGGTTGATGTGCGGCGCGTAGTTCGCAGGTGCCTTGAACAGGCCTGCCAGCATGGCGCTTTCGGCAAGGTTGACGTTGCGAACGTCTTTGCCGAAGTAGAACTCGGAGGCCGCAGCCACGCCGAAAGTGCCGCCGCCCATATAGGCGCGATCGAGATAGAGCTTCAGAATCTCCTCTTTCGACAGGTTGGCTTCCAGCCACATAGCCAGGAAAGCTTCCTTGATCTTGCGCTCCAGCGACTGTTCCGGAGTCAGGAACAGGTTTTTGGCGAGCTGCTGCGTAATGGTGGAGCCGCCCTGCACAACCGTGTTCGCGCGCACGTTCTCGCTCATTGCGCGAACGAGGCCGAAGATATCGATGCCATAGTGATCGAAAAACCGCCGGTCTTCCGTCGCCAGAACAGCCTTGATCAGGTGATCCGGCAACTCGTCGATCGGAACGGCGTCGGAGTGCAGGATGCCGCGTTTGCCGATTTCATTGCCGTAACGGTCGAGGAAGGTGACCGCGAACTCGTCCTGTTCGCGCCAGTTTCCCGCTATCTCCTCGGAAGCCGGCAAGGCGAGCATCAACATGACGACCAGACCGCCCGCACCGAGCGTCGCGCTTTCTCCGAGGATTTCGACAAGAAAGCGCTTGAACCCGCGGGCACGGAAGCGCCTGAAGAAAATGATTATTTCTTCCCAGAATTCGGCTGCCGCGAAGCGGGATTCATAGAGTGTCGAATCAATCCACGCATCGACCTCGAGCAGGAACGAGCGCTTCCTGATCCGGCCTTTCTCGCCCTCGGAGGATTCGGTTTTCTCTGATTCTTCCATCTGGTCGCCCGCATCCCTGCGCTCAAATCCGCCTGGCCTGTTCAGTTGCGAACCGACCCGGCCTTGCTATGCGCTGCATACCCCTACGATACACATGCCGCATTTACATCGCGACCTCAAGCGAACTCGCTATTCCTGGGTATCAAGTTTGCCCTGTTCTGCCTTGTGGTAGTACTGACTTGCAACAAGCCAGCCTTTTATCGGCCGAAGCGGCAGGATACACAGGACGATCAGGAGCGGAAGCGTGATGAGCGCGGTCAGCCAATAGGACGCTCCAACGCCGAGGATCATCCAGAGGACGAAGCCGAGTACCGGCACGGATGCAATAAGCATCACAAAGAACGCGGGGCCGTCGGCCGCATCTGCGAAAGTCAGATCGAGATCGCAGACGTCACACCTTTCCTTCAGCGTGATGAAACTCTTGAATATCGAGCCCTGACCGCAGCGTGGGCATTTTCCGGCGGGGCCGACAGACAGGGGCGGCAGCGGCGGATACTGGTCGTCTCTCATTGGGGGTACTCCATTTCCTGCTCACATAGTCGATGCAGGCTCGAAAGTGGAGTGGCGGATGGTCGCGCGGCCCGCCGTGGAACGAGTAGGGCGCCCGCACCTCACGTGCCCATGGGTAATAGCAAGCGACCACCCGCTAAAATACTTCGTGGCCAGTCTGGCCGCGTTGCTATGAAAACGCGGTCTTTCTCCAGTCGGTTCGAGGCGGCGGAAGATCAGCTTCGGTCCTTGCGCCACCATCCTTTCGGCCTTGGCGATGGGCCCGTGTCGTAACGCAGGTTGGGGGTGCGCAGGACGGGATTGCGCTCGGAAACGTCCGGGCGGCTTTCGCGCCAGACAATGAAAATGCCCGACCCGATAATGATCGATGCGCCGATGGCGACCATCGTGTCCGGCTTCTCCGCGAAGAAGACGACACCGTAAAGGGTTGCCCAGAGGATCTGGCTATACTGCATCGGCGCGACGACGGCCGCCGGCGCGAACCGGTATGCCGTGATGGAGCAGAGCTGTGCGATCACAGACAGAAGACCGACCGTGGCCATCAATCCCAGCGACGGCAATTCGATCGGGACATATGTCCAGGGGAGGGCCGCGCCCATCACGATCATCGATGCGAGCATCGGGTAAAGGATCAGAACGGCGGAGCGCTCCTCTCCGCCGATCTTGCGGACGATGATCGTCGCGGTTGCCGCCGCGCATGCCGAGCAGAGCGCGGCGAGGTGTCCCGGTGAAAATTCCGTCATGCCGGGTCGCAGCACGATCAGCACTCCGATCAGGCCGACCACGACTGCTGCCCAGCGGCGCGCCCTGACGGTCTCGCCGAGCAGTGGAACCGACAGTGCCGTGATCAGCAGCGGCGTCGCGAACAGAAGGGCGTAGACCTCGGCGAGCGGCAGTTCGACGAATGCGTAGAACGCGCAGCTCATGGCGGTGAGCGAGAGGACGGCGCGGGCAAGGACGAGCCACGGATGGCGCGGGCGGAAATTGCCGGTGGATTGGTCGGCGAGAACCATCACCGCCAAGGGAACGAAGGCGAAGAGCATGGCGAAGAAGATGATCTGAAAGATCGAGTAGTCCTGTCCCAGCGCCTTGATGATCGCATCGTGCGTGGCGAACAGGGCAAAGGCCAGGAACGCAAAGCCCAAGCCGCGAGCGGGCGAAGTGCTGCCGCCATCCATCCGTATCGGTCTCCTTGAAGAATGCTGTCCGGTCTTCCCACCGCAGCGAAGCCTATATGCGAAAGCGCCGCGCCGGTCATCCCGTGCGCGGCGCTTTCGGCCAAGATTCCGCCGTCGTCAGCCTCGATAGAAGATGTGGTTTCCGATCTTGGAGAGGCGCTTCATTTTTCGCGCCCAGCGGGGGCTGACGTAATCCGCGTGATAATGGGTCGCCGAGAGGGTCGCGCCGGGTGTGCCGCGTCCCTTCACGATGTCCGACGCGATGGATTTGGCGCGGCTCCACGCTTTCTTCTCCTTGGCGATATCGGGCCGACCGTCGCAAGCGAAGGAGAATTGGCACGCATTGCGGCGCTTCGCGTTCTGATAGACCACGCCGCATATGGTTTTCGGATAGGCTTTGCTCGCGACACGGTTGAGGATGACCTGCGCGACCGCTTTCTGACCGCGCTCGGGCTCGCCGCGCGCCTCGAAGTAGATCGCCGTGGCGAGACAGGCGAGTTCGCTTTTCGGTACCGCCGGCGTCGTATCGATAATTGGCGGGTTGAGATAGGCGACAGGTGGAACCGCGAGCGGCATCACCGGATCCTTCGACTCGAGCGCATGAGGCGACAGAAACAGTTCGTGGCGAAGCAGGAACGCTACACGTGGATCGGGAAGCGGGGGTTTATACAAAGGCATGCTGGCGACGGATGTGGCCGCGAGGATGACCGCAAGAACGGACAGGCGGACCGTGCGCGCGAATTTGCGCTCGGCGGAAAGGAGCCGGATCATGGTTGTCTTTTTCTTTTGACTTGGAGGCGGTAAGTCTAAACCGCGATTTCGTTAGACGCTGAAAAGCCGCGGCTCTTGTTGAAAGCAAGGCGGATTTCTGTCGAATTCGTGAATTGCGGCCGACTTACAGAAATGTTTCACATAATCTAGTCACGTTTTAAAACATCATAATATTTCGCGTTATTACATCCATAATGTTTAGCAACATCTGGTTGTATGGTGTGGATCATTCGCGTTAATCGTTCGGCGGAAAAAATAGGAAAATAATCCTAATTATATACTTGACAAAGTATGGTCCTGACTCCATATTGGAATCAAGGAGTTACGGCCATGAAACTTGATAGCCCCATCTTCACAGACGTAGACGCAGCCCGCGAGCATCTTGAAGCACAGCGCTGGCCGCATGGTCCGCTTTGCCCTCATTGCGGCAACTGCGATCCGGCCCGTATCCGCAAGATGGAAGGCAAGGCGCACCGTCCTGGCCTCTACAACTGCATGGAATGCCGCAAACAGTTCTCTGTCACTGTCGGAACCGTGTTCGAACGTTCGAAGATCCCGCTCAACAAGTGGCTTCTGGCGACCTTCCTTATGGCGTCCTCGAAAAAGGGCATGTCCGCGCACCAGCTTCACCGTATGCTTGGCGTTACCTACAAGACCGCTTGGTTCATGGCGCACCGTATTCGCGAGGCCATGACCGAAGATGGTCCTGACGCTGGCCCCATGGGCGGGGAAGGCAAGACCGTCGAGGCTGACGAGATGTATCACGGCAAGCGCGAGACGCCCCGTGAGTATGCCCGTCCCCGTGCCCGCAAGAACTGGAAGCCTACCAAGTCAGGCAAGGCGGGCGGTGCGCAGAAGCGCGTTATCGTCGGTCTCGTTGAGCGCGGCGGCAACACCCGCATGTTTCACCTGAACAACGCCACGAAGGACTCCGTTCGCGATATTCTCGTGCGCAACGTCTCCCGCGATACGACGCTCTACACCGACGAAAGCCGCCTCTACAAAGAGACCGGCAAGGAATTCGCCGCGCATCGCACCGTGAAGCACTCTGCGAAGGAATACGCCCGCCGCGAAGGTGATGTTGTGGTTCACTCCAATACGATTGAGAACGTGTTCTCTGTGTTCAAGCGCGGCATGATCGGCGTCTATCAGCATTGCGGCGAAGCGCATTTGCATCGCTACCTTGCCGAATACGGTTTCCGCTACAATCGCCGCTCTGCGCTCAAGATCACCGATAGCGAGCGCCATGACGATTTGCTGTCTCGCATCGGCGGCAAGCGTCTTACCTATCGGCGGATTAACGAAGCCAGTTACGCCTAAGCAGAAGGCGAGAAAACTAGCGCTTAGGCGCAAGCGAAAGTCATGATTTTTTTCGTGGCGTCCACGCTCGGCGTACCTTAGCGTCCCGCAAGTCACGGCCGATCTGCCGCCCAGTCAGTTCAACCATGATCTGCTTGCGAGAAGATTCGGCTTTCCAGAGTGCGTTCAAGGTGCGGCGGTTTTCTTCGATATCTCTGATATACGCGTTTATGGGCGGGCCAGACTTTCGCCGAATCTTGACCCTAAAATGATGGGCTTCCGCCGCATCAATGGCCTCAATTTTTGCCAGCTCCGTGAAGGTTACTTCTTCGGACCTGCGACGAGACCGCCTATTCAAATCAACGAGGACCGCTTTCGAAAGAGATATTCCCTGCACCGTCACAACGTCAACGTCGGCGGCGTGACTAAGCAATGCATCTCTACCAGCAGAAGCAAGCTCGCTGATCTGGTGTACACGCTTGTCGTTCTTTGCGGCCTTATTTAACGTATCCTCGATGGCGGCATCCTGATCAGATTCTATCAGTTGCTCAATTATGCTGCGATATTGCTGATCCTCTTCGGCATCATCCTCTAGCTTTTCAATTTCGAGCGCGTGCTGAAGATGTAGCTTGTATGTCTGAAACCCCCCGTACATTGCGGCTAGGGCAAGGACTAGGATTACAATCTGTTTGCCGGTCAACTTATCACCCAGCCTTTTCACGATTTCCCCGATAGGCCCTTCAAGGATGCTCTTAATGCCGGTCGTGCCTTCACTTACCACAAAAACAAGATCGAGGTCAGCACGAGCATCATTCGGGAGTTTCGTGATATGGGAACTATCTTTCAGGATTAAGGCGCTAGATCGTAGAAAATTATCCTGAAACTCGACGAGTCCTCGCATAAACGCCGTTGGCAGCGAAGAATGGTACTTCTCACCCTTGGCATGAAGATCAATGCTCGCCCAAGCAAAAGATGATGAATTCAGGTCGACATCATCGGCATCGATCTCATCGTCAATTAAGCGCCGCAGAGTCAACCATGCGTCAGCCTCCGAAGAAATTCGGATCGGAACATCAAGCTTCGCCAAGAATCGCCCTCCCACACCAGCGAGGGCAACAGAAGCATTGTTGCGCTATTATGAAAAGACCAAGACCGCCAATGAGCGGAATCCCGCTATTATTCTTCGCGCTTTTCCTCGCGCGGATGCTCGGGGTAGCGTCTATTCTCGCCCTTCTTCGGATTAGGCGGGGTTTCGAGCATCCGCCTGAGCGTGTCGTTGAACTTTTGGTCGTCGGATTTTTTATCGGTGTCAGACAAATCGAAATTCCCTATTGAAGACCTTGAGCGCGCTATTGGACGCCTCTGCATCGCATGGGCGCACCTGGAAGACGACTTCTTCAGCTTGCTGAATTACCTCATGGGCCACGTTGATGTTTCAGCCTTCGAGATTCTTCGGAACGAACTGGATCTTCGGGACGCGCTCGAAATCTCCAAGAACATAGCACTCCACTATCAGGCAGACGTCACATCGCCGCATATCGTGCGGCTGTCAGATTACGTCAACAACACAATCAGACCTGAACGAAACAGGATTGTCCACGACCCGATTTACGGGTTTGGAGGCGGCTTCCTTGAGCGTGTGACGTACACTTCAAAACTAAGGAAACAGCCTAAGCCCGCGCGCTTGGAAATTACACATTACACAAAAATTTGGCCGGGCTCGGTAAACCGGATTACAGGATTGATAGAGGTAGCCGAATCCTACCTATCCCCAATCATTCGGTGTCTTGACGAGGGGATCGATGAGGGGGAGCCAAGTGAGGAAGCGCTATCGGCGTTGGCGGACGGTGAATCCGCCTTTGCGGCTTCCATCGCGAGATATATCGAGGAAACCAAATCGGACGGATAGATCGAAAAATCATCCTCCGGTATCCAGCGCGCCAACTCGTCCTTCCCCGCCTCAATCATCTCGGGCGTGACCTGAATTTCCTGCTCTTTTTCGGTGCCGGCCTGTCCCGACTCATTATAGGAATTCATTCTGCTTTGTCACGTATATAATTAGGAAAATAATCCTTGACGCCGTGACGGTCCTCGTGTAAGGTTACGGCATAATCAGAGAAATGGGTCGAGAGCCGGATGCCAACCGCATCGCGGCTCTTTTTGTTGTCGCCTTGCCGGGAGACGCTTCTTGGAAAGCTCCAACGAAAACACGAAGCCGAGAGGTGCGGGCAGGGCTCCTGCAAGCAAGCCGAACGCGCTGAAGCCCGGCGACACATGTCCGACATGCGGCGGTATCGTCGGCCGCCCGGAAGAGACCGTAACATTCACGACGTCGGAACTGGCGGATGCGCGCAAGGCGTTCGAAGAGCTTGTCGATCGACACATTGCCACCCGCGATGCTGAAGGCGCTTCCGGGGAAGATAAGTGACATACAGTGCGCGGATCTTCTCCATTTCTGGCCGTTTGTCGGAAGACCGGCCCAACTGCCGCCCGATAGCGATTGGCGCAACTGGCTGATTCTCGCCGGGCGCGGTTTCGGCAAGACCCGTACCGGCGCGGAATGGTTGCGAGAGCAGGTCAAGGCCGGAGCAATGCGGCTCGCGCTGATCGCGCCGACCATGGCCGATGCACGCGATGTCATGATCGGTGGCGAGAGCGGCGTGCTTTCCGTTTGCTGGAAAGGGGATCGGACGCATGGCGGAGAATTGCTCGGCAGGCCGGTCTTCGAGCCGACGAAACGCAGGCTGTCATGGCGAAACGGTGCGACGGCAATGGTATTTTCGGCAGAGGAACCCGATCGCCTGCGCGGTCCGCAAAACGAGAAGATTTGGGCGGACGAGTTATGCGCCTGGAAATATCCACAAGCGACATGGGACATGGCCATGTTCGGACTTCGGCTGGGAACGTCCCCGCAAGTCTGCATCACGACGACGCCGAAGCCTCTCGGTTTGCTGCGGGATATCCTCAAGGACCCGGCGACCGCAGTCACGCGAGGGGCGACATTCGACAATGCCGCCAATCTCGCGGCCGGGTTTCTGGATACGGTTCGCGCGAAATACGAGGCAACCAATCTCGGTCGTCAGGAACTGTATGCCGAAATCCTCGACGAAGCCGAAGGCGCGCTCTGGTCGAGAGCGGCCCTGGATGGAATACGCCGAGAGAGATCACCGGCGTTGACCCGCATCGTGGTCGCGGTCGATCCGCCGGCAGGATCGAAGACGACATCGGACGCTTGCGGGATCGTCGCGGTCGGCCTGGCCGCAGATCGAACGGCCCATGTCATTGCGGATTGTTCGCTCCGGGCGGCAAAGCCATCCGCCTGGGCGGCAAGGGCGGTGGCGCTTTATCAATCGCTGGAAGCGGACCTGATTCTGGCCGAGGTCAACCAGGGAGGCGATATGGTGGAGGCGGTGATCCGTCAGGTGGATGAGAGCGTGGCGCTTAAGAAGGTGCATGCGGGGCGGAGCAAGTGGCTTCGCGCAGAGCCGGTTGCCGCACTTTACGAGCAGGGGCGCGTGACCCATGCCCGAGGGCTGGATGCCCTCGAGGACGAGATGTGTGCATTTGGCACCGACGGGCTCGCCTCCGGCCGATCACCCGACCGCCTTGACGCACTTGTCTGGGCCATGAGCGATCTGATGCTGAAAGCGCGGGGAGAACCGCGGGTAAGGGGATTGTGAAAATGCCCCGTACCCGCTCCAACCAATCAGATTGCTCCCGACGCGGTGACCGCCTCGCCGACGCTGTCCCGCCAGGATGTGGTCGGACGGCCGATCAGGCGCGAGAGAGTGCGGCTGTTGTCCTCGAGCGCGCCTTTCGCCGTTCCCGCGTCGCTGTCGGCGAGCATTGCGGCAATCGGGCCCGGCAGGCCCGCCGCTTCGAGAAGGGAGGCGAATTCAGATTCGCTCATGTCGGAATAACTCACCGGTTTGCCCGCAGCGGCGGAAATCGCGGAGGCGAACTCGGTCATCGAATAACTCTCGTCGCCGGCGAGCTCGTAAACCGCATTCGGTTCCGTCGTTTCGGCGGAGAGAACCGCAACGGCGCCTTCGGCGAAATCCTGCCGCGTGGCGCTGGATGTACGCCCGTCGCCGGCTGCACCGGGATAAGCGCCGTGTTCGATCGCGGGTGCGATCGAGCCGGTCCGGTTCTCCGTGTACCAGCCGTTTCGCAGGAATGCATAAGGAATGCCGGATGCCTTGATTGCGGCTTCTGTTTCCCGGTGCTCGGACGCAAGACCAAGCGGCGACGTGTCGGCATGGAGGATCGAGGTGTAGGCGATGAAACCAATGCCGGTCTTATGGGCCGCGCTCACGACGTTGGCATGCTGCGCGGCGCGCTGGCCAACTTCCGATGATGAAATCAGGAGCAGGCGGTCGATGCCGTGAAATGCCTTCTCGAGCGATACGGGGTCCCCGTAGTCACCGATGCGGACCTCGATGCCCAGCGCTTCGAGTGAGGCAGCGGCCTCCGGGCGTCGAACGAGCGCGACGATGTTTCCGGCCGGCACTTTGTTTGCGAGTTCGGTAACGGCGAGGCGGCCAAGCTGGCCGGAGGCGCCGGTTACGAGGTATTTTGCGGTCTGGTTTGTCATTTTTAACTCCTGACGATATTCTTTGGTCTCAATATGAGATATGGTCTCATTTCGTTACCGCATCTCGACAGGCCTTGGAAGGAGGCAGTTTTCAGTGACCAGGGAACACGAAGGTAACCATGCGGCTGCTTCCGAGACGGTGGGCGAACATTTTGACGCCTGGCATGAAGCGGGCTTTGCCGAAAACTGCCCGGTTCGCGATGTGCTGGATCGCATTGGCGACAAATGGTCAGTCCTGATCCTGACCGCGCTTGCCCGGGAGCCGAAAAGGTTCAGCGCCCTCAACAGGGATGTCGGCGATATCTCCAAGCGGATGTTGACCCAAACGCTCCGTTCTTTGCAGCGCGACGGACTGGTGGAACGGACTGTGTATCCGACGACACCGCCAACGGTAGACTACCGCCTGACGGAACTCGGGCACTCCGTGCTCGAACCTCTTACGGCTCTCATAGGCTGGGCCGAAGCGCGTCACGACGATATTCGCACCGCGCGTCATGCGTTCGACGAAGAGGCGGAAGCCGCGTAGCCGCTCGGCCTTACGCCTGGAAAAATGAGATCAGAGAGAGGGCCGCTTGCGGCCCTTTTTTGATTCCGAAACAGCAACATGGACCGCTTTCATGAATCAAACCGCGAACTGGCTTGCACGGACTTTCGGGCTTGGCCGTCAGAAAAACGCTGCGCGGCATCTCGCCGAAGCGAAAGCCATGCCCTATGGATTCCTCGTCATGCATGGCGCGGGCGCGGCGGCGTGGACATCGGCCTCCTATGGCGCCTTGTCGCGCGAGGGCTTCATGCGCAATCCGGTCGTGCATCGTTGCGTCCGAATGATCGCCGAAGCCGGCGCCGCCGTGCCGTGGCTCGCCCACAAGGGCGAGGAGGAGACGCCTGACGATCCGGTCCTTCGGCTGATCGGGCGACCCAACATGCGAGACAGCCGGGCAACGTTCCTTGAGACGCTCTACGGCCACATGCTGCTCTCCGGCGACGCTTTCGTGGAACGGACAGGGGAAGGCGATAGCGAGGCACTTTATCTTCTGCGCCCGGACCGGGTGTCCATCGTGACAGGTCCCGACGGCTGGCCGGTCGCAATCGACCATCGGTCGGGCGCCGAAAAGAGGCGCATTCCGCTCGATGCCGAAGACGGCACGCCCCGCGTGCTGCACCTGACGCTGTTTCATCCGCTGGACGATCTGCGCGGTTTCGCGCCGCTGGAGGCGGCGCTTATGGCGCTCGACATACACAACGCAGCGGGCGCCTGGAACAAAGCGCTGCTCGACAACGCCGCAAGACCTTCCGGGGCGTTGGTCTATGCACCATCCGAAGGCGGCAACCTCGCGCCGGAACAGTTCGAACGGCTGAAGCGCGACCTGGAGGCGGAGTATTCCGGAGCATCCAATGCCGGCCGCCCCTTGCTGCTCGAAGGTGGCCTGGACTGGAAGGCAATGGGTCTCACGCCGAAGGACATGGACTTCATCGAAGCGAAGCGTGCCGCCAGCCGCGACATCGCACTGGCCTTCGGCGTGCCGCCCATGCTGCTCGGCATACCGGGAGACAACACCTATGCGAATTACCGCGAGGCGAACCGCGCCTTCTATCGATTGACGGTCCTGCCCATGGTGGCGCGCACGGCCGATGCCTTCGCCCGCTGGCTGGGTGAGGGGAGCCTGAGGCTCACGCCCGACGCCGACGCGATCGAAGCGTTGTCAACCGAGCGGGATGCGCTCTGGGCGCGGCTGGAGCGGGCCTCCTTTCTCACGGAAGACGAAAAGCGTGAGGCCGTCGGTTACGGCGCGAGGGCTTAACCGCGCTGGCTTCGGCCGCGAACCCGACGACGATCAATCAGGAGACATTCATGACCATGACGGACTTGTCGCCGGCCGCATCGCTGTGGCTGGCGAAAACCGCCGGAGCGCTTGCCGGGGCGGCGATTTCGCTTGCCTGGCTGCTGCCGAAGAGCCGGCGCGATGCGGGGTTGCGCTTTCTCGGCTCGGTAACGGCCGGCCTGGTTTTCGGCGGAACGGCGGGGCTGGCCGTCGCGGAAAAGCTCGGCATTGCCGATCTGCTTTCCACCCAGGAGATGGCGTTGGCTGGCTCGGCGCTCGCAAGTCTTTCGATCTGGTGGGCAGTCGGTTTCGTCGTGCGTTACGGCGAACGGCTGATCGGTGTCCGATCCGGTGGAGATCGCCATGCCCGCTGATCGCAACAAGCTCGAGCACAAATTCAACCGGGTCGATCTGGAAGGGCAGGACGGGCGGATTGCCGGCTACGCCTCTGTTTTCGGTGTGGTTGATCTCGGCAAGGATGCTGTCGAGCGCGGCGCTTTCGCGAAATCGCTCAAGACGCGGGGAACAGGCGGCATCCGGATGCTTTTTCAGCATGATCCGGCGCAACCGATCGGGCGCTGGACCGACATCCGGGAGGATGCGCGCGGTCTCTATGTAGAAGGGCGTATTTCCACCGAGGTCGCGAAAGGACGGGAGGTCCTGGCGCTTCTGAGGAATGGCGGTCTCGACGGGCTTTCCATCGGATTTCGAACCGTCAAGGCGCGGAAGGATGCGCGAAACGGCATACGCCGCATCCAGGAAGCCGACCTCTGGGAGATTTCAGTGGTCACCTTTCCGATGTTGCCCGAAGCGCGGGTCACGGCCGTCAAGGCCGGGCGACTGCCGACAGCACGCGAATTCGAACGCTGGCTCGTGCGGGACGCCGGGCTGACCAGAAGCGAGGCCAAGGCGGTGATCGCCGGGGGCTTCGCCTCGCTCCGGAGCAGCCGGGATGGCGCGGCTGGAGAATCGGGCCTCGCGGCGGCGATACGGCACGCGGCCCGCCAAATCCAACAGACACGAGGAACGAAATGAGACAGGACATGATGACCGCTCCCGAACTGAAATCGGCGGGCGAAGGCGATGTGGCCGAAGCTTTCGACGATTTCATGCATGCTTTCGACGAGTTCAAGCAGGCGAATGACGAGCGTCTGGCGCAGATCGAAAGCCGCTTCGGTGTCGATGGCGTGACGAACGACAAGGTCGAACGTATTTCGCTGGCGCTGGACGAACAGAAGCGCGTGCTGGACGCCTTGCAGCACAAGCAGGCGCGGCCACCGCTTGGCGGCGGCGAGCCGATCACGCCAAGCGAGCACAAGTCGGCCTTCGAAAACTATGTGCGGCGCGGTGACGAGCGGCGCCTGCAGGCGCTCGATGCCAAATCGATGAGCATCGGATCCGGACCAGATGGCGGATACCTGGTGCCGCCCGAAACGGAGGCCGCGATTGGCGCGAGACTGCGCGATATTTCGCCGATCCGGTCGATCGCGAGCGTGAGGCAAGTCTCCGGCTCCGTGCTCAAGAAGCCGTTTTCGATCGGCGGACCTGCCGTCGGCTGGGTCGGGGAGACGGACGCACGACCCGAAACGGCGGCATCGACGCTGAAGGAACTTCAGTTTCCGACGATGGAACTCTATGCGATGCCGGCCGCAACCGCAGCATTGCTGGAAGATGCGGTCGTCGATATCGACCAGTGGATCGCGTCGGAAGTGGAAGCCGCGTTTGCCGAGCAGGAAGGCACCGCCTTTGTCGTTGGTGACGGGGATGCGAAGCCGCGCGGCTTTCTCGATTACGACCAGGTCGCCGAGGCGAGCTGGGCCTGGGAGAAGATCGGTTACGTGGCGACCGGAGCGGATGGCGCGTGGCCGGCCGCCGATCCGTCAGACAAGCTGATCGACACGATCTACGCGCTGAAAGCCGGTTACCGGCAGAATGCCAACTGGGTGATGAACCGCACGACCCAGGCGGCCATTCGCAAGTTCAAGGACGATGACGGCAACTACATCTGGCAGCCGCCCGCGGCCGCCGGTCAGCGCGCCATGCTGATGGGCTTCCCGCTCGTCGAAGCCGAGGACATGCCGGATATCGGAACCGACGTGACGGCGATCGCCTTCGGTGATTTCCGCCGCGGCTACCTCGTCGTCGATCGGACCGGGGTGTCGGTGCTGCGCGATCCCTATTCCGCCAAGCCCTATGTGCTGTTCTACACGATCAAGCGCGTTGGCGGCGGGATGCAGGACTTCGACGCAATCAAGCTGCTCAAGTTCGGAACGGCGTAAGCCCGACCGATAACAGGCGGTCCCGGAGCTCTCCTCCCGCCGGGGCCGCCTCGTTTCCTCTTTCATGGACAAAATGATGACCTATTCGCAAATTGCCGCACCGGCGGCGATGCCTGTGACGCTTGCCGAGGCCAAGGCCCATCTGCGGGTCACCTCGGATACCGAAGACGACACGATCACGTCGCTGATTGCAGCGGCGACACAATACCTCGAGCGCGATACCGGACAGTCTTTGCTCGACCAGCAATGGCGGGCCTATTTCGATGCCGTCCCGCGCGATGGCGTGCTGGAACTCATGCGTTCGCCGGTGCGCGGTATCGTTGCCGTCACCATCTACGACAGCGCTGGTAATCCGACCGAACTCGACGGATCGGAGTACTACGTCAATCTCGTCTCCCGACCTGCGCGGGTTCGTCTCGTCGATGGCGTCACCGCGCCCATGCGGGCCAATGGTATCGAGATCGATTTCGACACGGGATACGGCGAGGCGGGCACGGATGTACCGGACATGCTGAAGCGCGCGGTCCTCGTCCTGGTGGCACACTGGTTCGAGTTTCGCGGTGTCTTCGATGCGGCCGATCAGCCGGTTTCGGTCCCCGCGCTCTATGCGCGCCTGACCCGGCACTTCCGTTTCCTCTCGGTGTGACCATGCGTGGGACCTTTTTCGATCCGGGCAAACTGCGTCACGAGATGGTTCTGGAAGAAGCGACGCGGATCGCCGACGCTCTGGCTGGCCACGCGGAAAGCTGGCAGGCGATCGCGATCATGTGGGCGCATCTGGAACCCGCGGCGGAAATCGTGAGCCGCGCCGGCGGCGAGGAGACCGAGATCACGCATCGGGTGGTGCTGCGCTACGATGTGCGCGTCTGGCGAGGACGCCGCCTGAGGATGGGGGAGCGTTTCTTCGCGATCCGCGCGGTGCGCGATCTCGATGAGAGCGGCCGCTACCTGCTTTGCCTGACGCGCGAGGAAACAGCATGAAACTGACCATGCAGATGACCCTCGACGGGTTGGTGCGAGCGCTTCGGACGCGCGCGCAGATTGCCGTCGATGAAAGAACCGATGAACGGCGCCCGGAAAAGCCGAAGCCGGAAACGGAGGACAGCGATGAGCGCCGCGCATGATCTTCAGGCGGCCATGGTCGCGGCCCTGAAGGCCGACGCTGAACTCGTCGCGCTGCTGGGCGGCGCGGAGCGCATCCTCGATCGGGTGCCGCCCGAGCTGGAATTTCCTTTCGTCGCAATCGGCCGGACCAGCGCGCAGGACTGGAGCACTGACGACCGGGCGGGTGAGGAGCATCTCGTCACAATGCGCTGCTGGTCGCGGGAAAAAAGTCGCTCCGAAGTGCTCGCGCTTGCGGAACGCGTGACGACGGCTCTTTCGTCTCTCGAAGGCTCATTCGGCGACACCCGGGTTGTCTCGTTCAGGATCATTTCGAACGAGCACGGCTATGAGCCGTTGGATCGCGCCTGGCGCGCGGTGCTTCGGTTTCGCGCCTTGACTGAACCCGTCTGATCTCACTCAAAACCGAACACAGGAGACGCGGCGATGGCATCGCAACGCGGCAAGGATCTGCTTTTGAAATTTTGGGACGGCGCTGCGTTTGCGACCGTCGCCGGGCTTCGGTCGAAGCGCATCAGCTTCAACGCACAGTCGGTCGACATCACGGATTCGCAGTCGGCGGGGCGCTGGCGCGAATTGCTCGACGGTGCAGGTATCCAGCGGGCATCGATATCGGCCGCAGGCATCTTCAAGGATGCGTCTTCCGATGAACTCGTGCGCGCGGCCTTCTTCGCCGGGGCGGTGACGACGTGTCAGCTGGTCATCCCCGATTTTGGCACTATCGAGGGCGGTTTCCAGATCACGTCGCTGGACTATTCCGGCAATCACGACGGAGAGGTCACCTTCGATATCGCGCTGGAATCCGGCTCGGAACTGACATTCGGAGCCGCCTGATGCTGATCAACAGGAAGCGCGGGGAAATTTCCGCCGATCTTGGAGGCAAGGAGCGGGCCTTGTGCCTGACGCTTGGTGCTCTCGCCGAACTCGAAGCGCATTTCGGCGCGGACGATCTGACCGCGCTCACGCAGCGCTTCTCGTCGGGAAAGCTGTCGGCCGACGACCTGCTGACTATCATTCACGCCGGGCTGAAGGGTGCGGGCCACACCTTCAATCGCGAAGAAGTGGCCGAGATGCAGGCTGAGGGCGGCGCGGCGGGCTACGCCCTGATCGTCTCGGACCTATTGCAGGCGACGTTTGGTGGCGATGGCTGAGAAGTTCCCCTGGGATGCGGCGATGGCCTTCGGTTTCGCCGTTATGCGGCTGTCGCCCACAGAATTCTGGGCGATGACACCGCGCGAATTGGGCGCCGCTATGCAGGCCTTCGGACATGGAACACAGGAGGCGCCGGGACGACAGGCTCTCCAGAGCCTGATGAATGCCTATCCGGACCGTAAGGAGCCAAACCGTGGATGAACAACTGACGATTGCCATTGAAGCCGATACCACGGGCTTCGAAGCGGCATTGAAGACACTTGAGCGCCAGGCTTCGTCCTTCGGTTCGACGCTGACGGGCGCGCTGAAAGGTGCCGTCGTCTCGGGCCGGTCGCTGGAGGACACCCTTCGCTCCATCGGCCGTGGTTTGGCGATCGACGCCTTGAATGCCGGGCTGTCACCTTTGCAGAACCTGCTGAACGGTTTCGCCTCGCGGGCGTTTGCAGGTTTTTCGGGCGTTCTGCCTTTTGCGCAGGGCGGTGTTGTCGGCGCCAACACGATGTTCGCTGGCGGCGGTGTGCTGGCCGCTCCTGCGTATTTCCCGCTGTCCGGAGGACGCACCGGCCTGGCCGGCGAGGCGGGGCCGGAAGCGATCCTGCCGCTTAGCCGCGGGGCGGACGGCCGGCTCGGGGTTTCGGCTGGAGAGAGTGCATCTTCAGTGACCGTGAACGTCACGATTTCTACGCCGGATGCCAATTCCTTTCGCAAATCGGAAGCACAGGTTTCCGCGGCGTTGGCGCGTGCCGTCGCGCGTGGCCGGCGCGCAAACTGAGGTAGATCGATGAGCTTTCATGACGTGGTTTTCCCTTCGCGCCTCGCATTCGGCGCGACTGGCGGGCCGGAAAGGCGCGTGGAGATCGTGCGGCTGGCTTCGGGGTTGGAACAACGCAATGCGCGCTGGTCTCGCTCGCGTCGGCGCTACACGATCTCCACCGGAATCAAATCGTTCGCCGACCTGCATAACCTGCTGGAATTCTTCGAGGAACGCGGCGGGCCGTTGAACGCTTTCCGGTTCCTAGACCCGGTCGATCACGGTTCCGTGCCGCCGGGGGAGGCAATCGCGCCAACCGACCGGGCGATCGGTGCGGGCGACAGCGAGACTGTCGAGTATCGACTTTCGCTCGGAGGAGGTCGTCTCGTAACCAAGCCGATAGAGGGCACGGTTCGTGTGGCAGTGGATGGCGTGGAATTGCCGGGCGCCGAATACACAGTCGATCCGCTGACGGGCGTGGTCACCCTGCAAACCGCGCCGGTCGCGGAGGCGGTGGTGACCGCCGGTTTCGAATTTCATGTGCCGGTGCGTTTCGACAACGCGCACCTTGCCCTGACGCAGACTGCGTTCGCGGCAGGCGAGATTCCGGAGATCCAGCTGGTGGAGGTGTTCGAATGACAGCGTTGCCGCAGTCTTTGAAGGAGCATCTCGATGGCGACGTCACAAACGTCTGTTTCTGCTGGATCGTTCGCCGCAAGGACGGTGTCGTGCTCGGCTTCACCGATCATGATCGCGCGTTGATCGTGGACGGCATCACCTGCGAACCGGATACGGGCTTCGTTGCCGGCGCGATCGAGTCCGGCCTCGGATTTGCCGGCGATACCTCGGAGGTGGGTGGCGCGCTGTCGTCCGAAAGAATCTCCGACGCGGATATCGAGGCGGGAAAATATGACGAGGCTTCGGTCGAGCAGTGGTTGGTCAATTGGGACGAGCCGGAACAGGCGGGCCTGCTGAAGCGGCATTCGGTCGGCGAGATCCGGCGCATCGACGGCGCGTTCAAAGTGGAGCTTCGCAGCCTGTCCGCGAAGCTCGACGAGCGGCGCGGCCGGCACTTTCTACGCAGCTGCGACGCGAATCTTGGCGATGCGCGTTGTGGCTTCGACACGAACACGCCGGGTTTTTCGGCGACAGGAACGGTCGTCGAAAGCGGGTTGGGCGAACTCCGTGTTGTGGGGCTCGCCGGGTATGACGAAGGCTGGTTCGTGCACGGGCGGCTGTCCTGGACGTCCGGCCTTCTGGCGGGTACGGCGGCAACGGTGGCGACACTACGTGCCGGCACGGCCCCCGGGGAACATGCGATGACGCTGTTCGAGCCACGCATGTCCGGCATCGAGGCCGGCGATACCTTCACAGTCGAAGCGGGTTGCGACAAACGCTTCGGGACCTGTCGGGCGAAGTTTTCCAACGGACTCAACTTTCGGGGTTTCCCCCACATTCCCGGGAATGACGCAGCACTCAATTATGCCGACAGCGAAGGTGATTTCGATGGCAGCCCGCTCATCCCATGAGGCAACTCGAGCGCGGGCGCTCGAAATGGCAAAGGGCTGGATCGGTACGCCTTATCGCCATCAGGCGAGCCGAAAAGGCGTCGGCTGCGACTGTCTGGGCCTGATACTCGGCATCTGGCGCGAGCTTTACGGGAGTGGCTTGGAGATCCCACGCGCCTATTCCGCAGATTGGGCTGAAACCTCGCCCGGAGAGCCTCTTCTGGATGCTCTGCGGGAGCGTTGCGCAACTGTCGACGTCAACGACATGCGCCCAGGCGATATCCTGGCTTTTCGATGGCAGGCGGCCGCTTCGGCAAAACATCTGGCGCTGCTCGCGCCGGAAAAACGGATCATACATGCATATGAAGGTCATGCGGTCATGGCGTCGCCCTTCGTCCCGCATTGGCGCCGCCGCGTGGCCGGTGTTTTTGCATTTCCCCATCATTGACGGAGTGTATTGATGGCAACCCTGTTGCTTCAGGCCGCGGGCGGATGGCTCGGCGGTGCTTTCGGCGCGGCCGGTGCGGCGGTCGGCACCGCTGCGGGCGCATTGGCCGGCTATGCAATTGACACGGCGCTGATCAACTCGACACGGCATATCGAAGGCGCGCGGCTTTCCGGCGCGCGGCCGCTGACAGCGGAAGAAGGTTCGCCAATGGCGCGTGTCTTCGGACATGCACGCATCGCCGGTACGGTGATTTGGGCGACCCGTTTCGAGGAAACCGCGCGAACCGAGCGGCAGGGCGGGAAGGGTGGACCGAAGGTTACGACCTATTCCTACTTCGCAAACGTTGCGATTGGGCTATGCGAGGGATCTGTCTCGGCGATCAAGCGCGTCTGGGCCGACGGGAAGGAGTTGGACCTTACCGGAATTACGATGCGCTTCTATCCGGGTGATGAAGCGCAGCAGCCCGATCCGTTGATCGAGGCCAAGCAGGGCGAGGGCCTCGCGCCGGCGTTTCGCGGAACGGCTTACGTCGTGTTCGAGCGTTTGCCGCTGGACCGGTTCGGCAATCGCGTGCCGCAGTTCCAGATCGAAATCATTCGTGCCGTTGGCGATCTGGAACAACAGGTCAGGGCTGTCTGCGTCATTCCCGGATCGACGGAGCATGGATACGCACCCGGGCTCGTGACGGCGACGCCGCGAAAGGGCGAGACAAAAGAGATCAACCGGCACGTTCTCCATGCCGGATCGGATTGGGAAGCCTCTATCGACGAGTTGCAGGCGATATGTCCCAATCTCGAGCACGTCTCGCTGATCGTCGCCTGGTTTGGCGACGACCTGAGGGCAAGTGAGTGCCGTTTGCGGCCGGGCGTGGTGTCGGGCTCAGGCGGCGGGGAGAGCGAGGCCTGGACCGTTGCGGGACTGGCGCGCGCCGACCCGGACGTGCATGTCGTCAGTCTCTCGAACGGAGAACCCGCTTATGGCGGAACACCATCTGACGCCAGTGTAATTGCCGCGATCTCCGACCTGAAATCGCGCGGATTGAAGGTTACGCTTTGCCCCTTCATTCTCATGGACGTACCGGCGGGCAATACGCTGCCCGATCCCTGGACGGAAGGGATGCAACCCGCATATCCGTGGCGCGGGCGTATCACCTGCCATCCGGCGCCTGGACAACCGGCGACCGTGGATCAGACGGCTGCGGCCGCAACGCAGATCGCCGATTTCGTCGACAAAGCAGAAGGTTACGCCCGCATGGTGAATCACTATGCGAGCCTTGCGGCGACTGCCGGAGGCGTCGATGCAATCGTTATTGGCACGGAGATGCGGGGCCTGACGCAGGTCCGCGACGAAACGGGAGCGTTCCCCTTCGTTGCCGAACTGAAGGCGTTGGCGGCGGAGGTGAGGACGGCGGTCGGCGCGGCTTGCGGCATTACATACGCCGCGGACTGGTCGGAGTATTTCGGCTATCACCCCCAGGATGGGAGCGGCGATGTTCTCTTCCATCTCGACCCGCTCTGGGCCGACGCCAATATCGATGCCGTCGGTGTCGATAATTACATGCCTCTGTCGGACTGGCGCGACGAAGACGCGGCCAATCCCGGTGCGAACCCGGACGGTCAATTGCAGGCATCGGGCCGTACGGCGTTTCGTTCCGCGATCACAGGTGGCGAGGGGTTCGACTGGTACTACGCCTCCGATGACAATCGGAAAAACCGAATCCGCACGCCGATTGCGGACGGACTCGCGGGCAAGGACTGGGTCTATCGCTACAAGGACCTTGTCGCATGGTGGTCGAACACCCATTACGAGCGGACCGGCGGGACCGAAAGCGGCTCCGCAACGGCCTGGATTCCGGAGGCGAAAGCGATCTGGCTGATGGAACTGGGTTGTCCGGCGATCGACAAGGGAGCGACCCAGCCCAATGTCTTCACGGACGCGAAGTCGGCCGAAAGCGCCACCCCCTGGTTTTCCAATGGCGGGCGTGACGATGCGGAGCAGCGGGCATTCCTGCAGGCGCATCTTGAGCATTGGGCAAGCGGGAGCATCGCCAACCCTCTTTCGGGGATCACCGGCGAGCCGATGATCGACCTGTCGCGCATCTTTCTTTGGGCCTGGGACGCGAGACCTTTTCCCGCCTTTCCGATGGCGACAGATGTCTGGGGCGATGGCGGCAATTGGCTGCGCGGGCACTGGTTGAATGGACGGCTCGGTACCGCACCTCTGCGCGAAGTCGCATCCGATATGCTGGCCGGGTCGGCGACGGTGGATATCGCCGATACCGTTCAGGGAATGGTCATTTCCGGCCCCGCCTCGGTTCGTGATGCACTGGAGCCGCTGGCGGCGGCGTTTGGCTGGACAGCTTCCGATATGAATGGCGAGGCCGGGTTTGCCTTGCGCGCCGAGGGTGCGGCGGCGACGCGCGTAATCGACGAGGGCGACATCGCCGATCTCGACGGCGAGGCATTGCGCGACATTACCGAGGCGCAAAAGAGTGAGTTGCCGACCGAGATCGTCGCGTCCTATCGCGACGGATTGAGTGATTACCGGTCCGCGACGAGCTATTCCCGCCGACTGGAAACCGGGTCTGACCGGCAGGAACGTATCGAACTGCCGGTCATCGCGGACGCCAGCGTGGTCGATGCGGTTGCCGACCGGATCCTGGCTCTTGCCTGGGCGCACGGCCGGACGTTGCGGTTTTCGCTCCCTTGGCGGCACGCCGATCTGGCACCGGGCGACGTGTTCGCCTTCGCATCGCTCCCCTCGGAACGATGGTTGGTCACGCGCAGCGACCTCGGCGGTGTGTTGCGTCTCGAAGCCGCGCCTGTGCTGCGGCTGCCGGCCAATGCCCGCGTACCGGCTTTGCCAGCGCAACGCGGGCAGGTTGCCGGCGACATGGCGGGTGTTCCGGATTTCCTCTTGCTCGATCTGCCGCTATCGGAAGGAAGCGCGCCGGAGCAGCGCTTCATGATTGCCGCGTGGTCTTCACCGCCAAGGATGCAGGCGATCTATGTTTCGCCCGACGTGTCAGGCTTCGAGTATCGAACCGGGACACTGTCCAACGCCGTGGTGGGCGAACTGACAGCACCGCTGTCCGGTGGGTTTTCCGGTCGCATCGACCGGGCCAACCCGGTGGAACTCTCAATACCTTCGGGGGCTTTCGAGAGCGTCGGCGAGGCTGCTTTGCTTGCCGGACGAAACCGCCTCGCGGTCGAATCCTCGAACGGGTCCTGGGAGGTTTTGCAGTTCAGTAATGCCGAAGAGGTGTCGGCGGGCCAGTGGCGACTGACCGATCTTTTGCGCGGTCAGGGCGGGACTGAGGATGCTATGAACGCAGGCGCGATAGCGGGTGCTCGCGCAGTCCTTCTCAACGAGGCGGTGGTTCCGGCCGGCATAACTGCCGCAGAGATCGGGTTGACCCTGCAAATGCGAATTGGCGTTGCCGGACGGCCCTTTACAGACCGCTATTTCGAAACAGTCGAGGCGACCGGTGGATTGCGCTCGCTTATGCCGCTCTCTCCAGTTCACCTGCGGGCGGCTCGCGCCGACGGCGATGCAATCTCGATCGAATGGATCCGCAGAACACGAACCGACGGCGATTCCTGGATGGGTTCAGATGTGCCTCTCGGCGAAGAGGAGGAACGTTACGCGGTTCGGTTGCTTGACGGCGGCGAGGTCGTCTTCTCGGCCGAAACGACCCATCCAACCTTGATGCTCGGTTCTTCAACCGTTTCGTCGCTCGGTCTCGATGCGCCGAATTGCGTGTTCGATGTCGAGGTCGCGCAGATCAGTCTCGCGGTGGGCGAGGGAATTCCCGCCCGCAAAACGGTCAATCTTCCCTGACAAGTGAAAGGAACTGTCATGAACGAAGCCAAGCCATGGTATCTTTCCAAGACGATCTGGGGCGCATTGGTAAGCGTCGCGGCCACGCTGGGTGCGATGTTCGGACTGCCAGTGGACGCGGCCGGCCAGACCGCTTTGACCGAAGCGATCCTCCAGACGGTTTCGGCCCTCGCCGGAATCGTCGCAATCCTGGGACGCGTCGCCGCATCAAGCCGCATCGCTTGAACCGTCGAGTATTTTCGGGGCATGAATGGAACGAACGATCCATTCATGTTCCGTTCAGGCACCCTTGTGTAGGTTGGCAGCCAAGTTGGAGAACAAGAAAAATGTTACGTTTCATCATGGCCGCGCTGATAGCACTTCCGGTGCTGGGCACTGCGCCGGTCTATGCCGCCGATAATTGTTTCGCCGTTGGCCAGCAGGTTGCCGCTCAGCGCGGTGCGGAGCTGGCAAGCGCGGAATCTGTCGGCGGTGGCAAGTGCAAGATCGTGCTTCTGGTGCCCGGCGCGAACGGCGAGCGTCCGAAGCGCGAGGAAATCATCGTCAATGGATAAGCCGATGCCGCCGCATTGGCCGTAAGGTCGATATGCGGTGGCATTGGTGCGAATTCTCGGGAGGGACGTAACCATGCGAATTCTCGTCGTTGAAGATGACGCTTCGCTGAATGCACAATTGAAATCCGCGCTGGAAGAAGCCGGCTATGTCGTTGATGCTGCCACCGACGGCGAGGATGGCCATTTCCTCGGCGATACCGAACCGTATGACTGCGTGGTTCTGGATATTGGCCTGCCGGTCATGGACGGAATCAGCGTCCTGCAGCGCTGGCGTGACGACGGGCGTGTGATGCCCGTTTTGATCCTGACCGCGCGCGACCGCTGGAGCGATAAGGTCTCCGGCATCGATGCGGGTGCGGATGACTATGTCACGAAGCCGTTTCATGTGGAGGAGGTGCTGGCGAGGGTGCGCGCGCTCATTCGCCGGGCGGCCGGACACGCATCTTCCGAAATCCGGTGCGGTCCTCTTACAATCGACACGAAATCATCCAAGGCCATGGTCGATGGGACGACGCTGAAACTGACGTCGCACGAATTCCGGCTTCTTTCCTATCTTGGTCATCATCTGGGCGAGGTGATTTCTCGCACCGAACTCGTCGAGCATCTGTACGACCAGGATTTCGATCGCGATTCCAACACGATCGAGGTCTTTGTCGGCCGGCTGCGCAAGAAGCTGGGGCACGACCTGATCGAGACGGTTCGCGGGCTCGGCTATCGCATGACCGCGCCGGACGAGACCAGCGAAAAGGCCGGTTGATCCGGTGAAGCTGCGCACGGATTCCCTCGCGCTCCGGGTCATCCTTATATCCAGTCTTTGGTCGGTCGCCGCTATCGCACTGCTCGGTTGGCTGCTGATCGGGCTCTACAGAAACGACTCCGCGCGCGGCTTCGCCAATCTGCAGGAAGCGCAGCTGTTCAATCTCGTCGGGGCGGTTTCGGTCGATGATGCGGGGGAGCTTCACGGTACTCCCAATCTCGGCAATACGCGCTTTCTCGAGCCGCTCTCGGGATGGTATTGGCGCGTTCAGCCGGTCGAAGGCATCGCCGGCGCCCCCGTTGTTTCCCCGTCGTTGGGAACCGAGCAGTTCGAACGTCCGCCGCTGTCCGAGCGACCCTATGATCGACAGTTCCGAAGACACTGGATCGGAGATGGTCCGGGAGGCGAGGAAGTTCGCGTTCTCGAATCGGAAATCGATCTCGGCGGGGGGCGTATCGCGCGATTTCAGGTCGCAGTAAACCAGACCGAGTTCGAATACTCCGTTCGCGACTTCGCGAGGCGGGTCGGGTTGCTTTTGTCGGCCTTCGGTCTCGGCGTCGTGCTGATCAATGTGGCGATCCTGTTGGCGGGATTGCGTCCTCTCGATCACGCCCGCAGCGCACTTGCCGCGATTCGCAGCGGCGAGGCGACGAGCCTCAAGGGACGGTTTCCCAGCGAAATTCAGCCGCTTGTCGACGAGATGAACGCGCTGATCGACAACAACAAGCGCATTGTCGAGCGCGCGCGCACGCAGGTCGGCAATCTGGCCCACTCGCTCAAGACGCCCTTGTCTGTTCTGGTCAACGAGGCCGGCGCGAAGACCGGGCCGTCGGCGGCCGTGGTTCAGGAGCAAACGCGGGCGATGGACTACCAGATCCAGCATTATCTCAAGCGCGCCCGCATCGCCGCCCAACGCGAGAGCATCATTTTCCGAACAGATATACGTCCCGTGACCGAGAAGCTGGTTTCGGTGATGCGCAAGCTCAATCCGGATAAGAAGATCGCGCTCAGAATTTCCTCCGAACCACTTGTTTTCATGGGCGAAAAGGAGGATCTGGAGGAAGTGCTCGGCAATCTCATGGAAAATGCGAGCAAGTGGGCGCGTGAAGCCATCGAACTCGATATCGAACGAACTCGCATCACTGGCGGACGCTCCGGGATCAGGCTCCGCGTCGAAGACGATGGGCCCGGCATCGCCGCCGAGTTACGCGAAGAGGCGCTAAAACGCGGCAAGCGGCTCGACGAAACGGTTCCGGGGACAGGGCTTGGCCTTGCGATCGTCGCGGAAACGGTTGCGGCCTATGGCGGCGAGATCGAACTGGGCGAAAGCAAGAGCGGCGGCTTGAGCGTTATCATTACTCTTCCTGCCGCGGCGCAATGAGGTTGTTGAAACTGTGAAATCCTTCAATTGCAAACAAAATAACGACATAGTTTTGTTCATCTTTGACCCTCAAAATAGGGTTGAGTGCGACTTGGGCAGGAAGGCAATGCGAATCATTTCCATGACATTCGCTCTGGCGCTGACCGGCGTGGTAGCCGGTTGTTCATCGACGGGAACCGCGGTGCCAAGCCTCGCTTTTGGCTCCGTTTCCGGTGTTCGCGATTCCGACAATCGCCTCGCCGGTGACGCACTCGTGACTGCGCTCAATGGCGGCATCCTCGCCGATGAAGCGCGTGCGGACATGGCACCCGATATCCGTAACCGGGCCCTCCAGGCCGAGTATCAGGCGCTGGAATACACGCCTGCCGGCGAACGCGTCGCATGGGGCGAGACCGGCGATCAGTACACCGGTGATGTCGTAGCTTCGCAGCCATACCGGGTCGGGTCCCAGAATTGCCGTCAATATACCCACACCGTCTATGGCGGAAGCGCGCCCCTCGTCGGGCGTGGAACGGCTTGCCGCAATAGCGACGGCAGCTGGACGCCGCTTGCCTGATCAAGATCAAGGTGGGCATCCCGCAAGCGTGAAAATGTCGCGTTTCGGCGAATTCCATTGGCAAGTCTGACTTGCATATTTAATTGACCATCATGTTGTTCGTCATTCTCGCCGTTTCGCTGACGCTTCTGCTGCTCGGTATCGTTTTCCTGCCCGTTCTGCGGGCGGAGAAGACGGAGTCCGACCCGGACGAACACGCTTTCGATCTGACAATCTACAAGGACCAGCTGCGCGAGCTCGATGCCGATATCGAGCGTGGCGCGATCGCGCCTGCACAGGCTGAATACGCCCGGGCGGAAATCGGACGTCGCCTGATTGCTGCCCAGGAGGCGGTGAACGTGGAGGCTTCCGGAAAGAGGGCGCAACCATCCGGAGGCAGGGCGTTCGTCGTTGCTTCGGCGCTTTTTGCCCCTTTGGCGGCGGCGCTGGTCTATTCGATGACGGGCTCTCCGGGCATGGAGGCGCAGCCTCTCGCAGCACGCGTCGATGAAATCCGCCAGCAGGCAGCGTCGCAATCCCTGCAAGGCATGGATATTGGCGAACTTGTAGCGCGCGCCGAAGCCCATCTTGAAACGAACCCCGAGGACGGGCGCGGCTGGGACGTGCTTGCGCCGATGTATCTGCGGCTGGGTCGAGCGGCCGATGCGCGCAACGCTTTCGAGCGGGCCATCGCATTGCAGGGCGAAACCGCCGCGCGCCGATCGGGATTGGGGCAGGCGTATTACATGCTTGCTGGTTCGGTCGATATTGATGCGCGTGCCGAATTCGAACGTGCCGTGGCTCTCGATTCAGGCGACAGCCGTGCACGGTTCTTCCTCGCGCTTGCTTCTGCCGAAGCCGGAAATGTGGCTGAAGCGGTCAAGAGCTGGCAGTCGATGCTCGAAACGGGCGCCACAGCGCCTGAATGGCAAGCCGCTGCCCAGGAGGGCTTGCGGCGCTATGGCGGCGAAATGCTCGCCTCTGCTCCGGGATCGGCTGCTCCGCAGCTCGACGAGGAAACGGTGCGAGACGTCCAGGCCATGGATGCGGAAGACCGCAATGAGATGATCGCGGGAATGATTGCGCAACTGGATGCGCGGTTGCGCGAACAACCCGACGACTTCAGCGGTTGGCAGCGGCTGATCCGCTCCTATGTCGTTCTGGGACGAAAAGCAGATGCCGAGGATGCGCTTGCCCGTGCGGCCAGCGCGTTTTCGGAGGAAGATGCAAAGCGCGGACAAATCGTGGAATTCGCGGCGGCGCTTGGCATCTCACTACCGGGAGACACGACCCAATGACCCGTAAACAGAAACGCTTCACGGTGATTTTCGGTGCCTTGGCCCTTCTGGGTGTCGCGGTCGCGCTTGTGTTGACTGCTCTCAGCGATCAGGTGACGTTCTTCCGCACGCCGACCGAACTTCTCGCTGCGCCCGAGGAAAACAGTGGCCGCATCCGTCTAGGCGGCCTCGTCGAAATGGGTTCTGTGACGAATGCCGAGAGTTCCGGTGTCCAGTTTGCCGTCGAAGACGCCAACGATCGTATTCTCGTGCGTTATTCCGGCATCCTGCCGGATCTGTTCCGTGAGGGGCAGGGCGTGGTTGCCGAGGGGCAGTTGCAGCAGGACGGGACCTTCCTTGCGGATACGGTGCTGGCCAAGCATGACGAAACCTACATGCCCAAGGAAGTCGCCGACCGCCTGAAGGAACAGGGCTACTGGCAGGGAGATGAGGTAAGCGCGACACAATGATAGTCGAACTCGGACATTACGCACTCGTTCTGGCCCTGATGCTGGCGGTCCTCCAGACCGTCATACCGTTTGTCGGCGTGAAAACCGGAAACGCCCGCCAGATCGCCATGGCGCCCAACATTGCCTTCGCTGTGTTCGCCGCACTGGCCTTCGCCTTTACGGTACTGACCTGGGCCTATGTGTCGTCAGACTTCTCGCTGCTCAACGTCGTCGAGAACTCGCATTCGCAAAAGCCTCTGCTTTTCAAGATCACCGGTGTGTGGGGCAATCACGAGGGATCGATGCTTCTCTGGGTGCTGATCCTCGCCTTGTTCGGCGCGATGGTTGCGCTGTTCGGCTCCAACCTGCCGCCAAGCCTTCGCGCCATGGTGATCTCGGTGCAGGGGCTGATCGCAATGGCCTTCACGGGCTTCATCCTGTTCACCTCGAACCCCTTTGCCCGTTTGTCGCCAGCCCCGCTTGAAGGCAACGATCTCAACCCGATCCTTCAGGATGTCGGCCTCGCGATCCATCCGCCGCTGCTTTATCTCGGCTATGTCGGGTTCTCGATCAGTTTCTCCTTCGCCATCGCGGCGCTGATCGAGGGGCGTATCGATGCGGCGTGGGCGCGCTGGGTTCGGCCTTGGACCCTGGCCGCCTGGATCTTCCTGACCGCCGGCATCGCGATGGGATCCTACTGGGCCTATTACGAGCTTGGCTGGGGCGGCTGGTGGTTCTGGGACCCGGTCGAAAACGCGTCCTTTATGCCGTGGCTGGCCGGAACTGCGTTGCTGCACTCGGCACTCGTCATGGAAAAGCGCGAGGCGTTGAAGGTCTGGACCATCCTGCTCGCGATCCTGGCTTTCTCGCTGTCGCTGCTCGGCACATTTCTAGTGCGTTCAGGCGTCCTTACCTCGGTGCATGCATTCGCATCCGACCCGACACGCGGCGTCGTCATTCTGGCGATCCTCGTTTTCTTTATCGGCGGCGCGCTGTTCCTGTTCGCTCTTCGCTCGTCGTCGCTTGGAAACGGCGGCATGTTCCACCCGATCTCGCGCGAGGGCGGACTGCTGCTCAACAATCTCGTATTGACTACCGCGACCGCGACCGTGTTCGTCGGAACGCTGTATCCGCTGCTCGTCGAGGCGGTCACCGGCGAAAAAATCTCGGTTGGGGCTCCGTATTTCGACGCGACATTCGTGCCGCTGATGATCCCGCTCCTGTTGGCAGTACCTTTCGGTCCCTTGCTTGCCTGGAAACGCGGCGATCTTTTTGGCGCGGCGCAACGGCTTTATGTCTTTGCGGGCATCGCGCTTCTGGCTGGCCTTGCCACGGTCTATTTCGCGACCGGCGCTCCCGTGCTGGCTGCCGTCGGCATCGCGATCGGCTTCTGGCTTCTGTTCGGGGCCTTCGCCGAAGTCTGGCAGAAATCCGGTCTGCCCAAGGCGGGAATGACGAAGGCTATTTATCGCCTGCGGGGCTTGCCGCGTTCTGTCTGGGGAACGGCCTTCGCCCATGCCGGTCTGGGCGTCATTACGCTCGGCATTGTATCGGTGACGGCGTTCCAGGAGGAAATGGTTCTGCGCATGGCGCCCGGCGATACGACCGAACTTGCCGGCTATGCCGTGACTTATGAGGGGGCGCAATCGCGGCGCGGACCGAATTACACAGAGGACGTGGCGACCTTCCAAGTCTCGCAGGACAGCGATCCCGTCGCGACGATCACGCCGGCCAAGCGGCTTTATACCGCGCGCGGCATGCCGACTACGGAGGCCGGAATCCACACGACCGGCTTCAGCCAGATCTATATCGCGCTCGGCGATCCTGTAGAGGGCACCGACCAGATTGTGGTTCGGCTCTGGTGGAAACCACAGGTCACTTTGATCTGGTTTGGGCCGGTCCTGATGGTCATCGGCGGCCTGTTCTCGCTATCCGATCGCAGGTTGCGGATCGGAGCGCCCGTGCCGTCGGCCAAACGCCGCCAGACGCTCGCCGCTGCGGAATAGGGCAGGGGACACGCCGTGAAACGTTTTCTTGCCGCCCTTGCTATCCTGATGTTCGCCATGGGCGCGGCTCATGCGGTCAATCCGGACGAGGTGCTCGACGATCCGGCTCTCGAAAGGCGCGCGCGTGACATCTCGGCGGAGTTGCGCTGCCTTGTCTGCCAGAACCAGTCGATCGACGACTCCGATGCCGAGCTTGCCCGCGACCTGAGGGTCATCGTGCGCGAACGTCTCGTGGAGGGCGACACGGACGAAGAGGTCATGGATTTCGTCGTCGCGCGCTATGGCGAGTTCGTGCTGCTGAAGCCGCGACTTTCCGCGCGCAACATGCTCCTCTGGGGAACCCCTCTGATCGGTCTCGCGCTCGGATTGACCGCGATCTTTTTCCTTTTCCGAATGCGTCGCGGCGCAGCGCCGGCCAGCGGTCTGACGGCCGAGGAGCAGGAGAAACTGTCCCGGATACTATCTGATACCGAAGACGGGTCCCGGTAACATCCGGCTTTCGGCCCAACCCTGATCGGAGGCGGCGATGGCGACTCAGAAACTGGAATTCCCCTCGGCCACCGGCGAAATGCTTGCCGCGCGGCTGGACATGCCCGACGGCGCCCTTCGTGGCTGCGCGTTGTTTGCCCATTGTTTCACCTGCACCAAGGACATCCTCGCGGCGCGGCGGATCGCATCGAACCTGTCCCGGCTTGGCATCGCGGTATTGCGTTTCGATTTTACCGGTCTCGGCTCGTCGGAAGGCGAGTTCGCCAACACGTCGTTCCGTTCCAATGTCGCCGATCTCGTTGCCGCGGCCGATCATATGCGTGAGCATGTCGAAGCGCCGGTTCTGTTGATCGGTCATTCGCTGGGCGGGGCGGCGGTGCTCGCGGCGGCGCATGACATTCCGGAGGTCAAGGGTGTCGTGACCATCGGCGCGCCCGCTGACACCGAGCACATATTGCGCATGTTCCACGAGGATGTGGAGACGATCGAGCGTGACGGCGAGGCCGAGGTTTCCCTTGGCGGCCGCCAGTTCCGTATCGGAAAGGTGTTCCTGGACGCCGCGCGGTCATCCAATCTGCTCGATCGCCTTCCAAAGCTGAAAGCATCGCTCCTCATCATGCACTCGCCGCTCGACGAAACCGTCGGGATCGACAATGCCGAGCGGATATTCACGGCCGCGCGCCATCCCAAGAGCTATATCTCGCTTGATCATGCCGACCATCTTCTGACCAAACCGGAAGATGCCGAATTCGCCGCCCATGTGATCGCCGGATGGGCGACCCGCTTCCTGCCTGCCGATGAGCCGCAAGGCGAAAAACCGATCGAAAACATACGCGTATCCGAGACACGTGAATCAAAGTTTCAGAATACCGTTCAGGCCGGGCTGCACCGGTTTTTCGCGGACGAACCGGTCTCAGCCGGCGGAACCGATACAGGCCCGTCGCCCTATGACCTCCTCGGCGCGGCCCTGGGCGCCTGCACGTCGATGACGCTTCGCATGTATGCGGATTTCAAGAAACTGTCGCTGGGCGCGGTCACTGTCGACGTCAGCCACGCCAAGGTGCACGCGAAGGACTGCGTTGAATGCACCGAGGAGGAACGCGCGCATGGCGGCAAGATCGACCGTTTCGAACGCCATATCTCCATCGACGGCGAGATCGCGCCGGAACTCGCGACAAAGATCGAAGAGATCGCCAACAAGTGCCCGGTCCACAGGACATTGGAGGCGAGCGCCAAGGTCGTGACAGTGGTGAAGCGATAAGGTCGGCCGCCGCGTTCGCCTGTCGGTCGGTGCCGCCCTATCCGGAGGCGAGCCGCATCCGGTAGCGCGGAGCCTGCAGCACGTCGAAGCCAATGGCGACGAGGCTGCCGTTTTCCTGCAGCAACCTTTCAATGCCGGCGACATCGCCAGTTTCGATGACCGGGGCCGGATCGACGGTCACGACGGATAGCCTTTCCCGGACACCGTCCTTCGAGCCCCAATTGCCCATGGTTTGGGTGGTCGTGTCGAGCCACGTCTCGATACGCGGCACCAAATCGACCATGTCGAGAACGGGTGTCGCGCGCGGGTAATAGACAGCCGCGACGGCGCGCAGATAATCGCCCTGCGGGTCGTCCGCATAGAAGCGGATGGCGTTGACCTCTGCCTTTCCTGCAACCGGATCGAGATCCGCGCCGGTAACTTCGCCGACTTGCGCGGTACCCAGGTCTGACGCATCGCCCCACAAGCGCTTCTGCCGGTCGGGCGTAAGCGCGCCGATATAATCGAGCATGCCGCCGGCTTCGCTGGTTCCGTCGAGATTGGCGGCGTCGCTGTCCGGGTAAAGACTGAACGCCCCGTCGGCGGGGACGAAGAACCGCTCGAAGCGTAGCCGCACGAAATCCGAGAGCATGCCGCGAATCGTATCCCGGTCTTCCTCCGATCCTTTGGCCCAGATGTACTTGGTCAGGAGCCGAAAGCCCCGGTCGCGGTCGATAATCCAGCGATGCGTCTCGTCGAGACGCGCGGGCAGCGGCGTGGACAGCCGCTCAATGGTCGAGGCGAATATCCGGTCGCTGTAGCGCAACGGGAACTCCGGATGGATTTCCTTGGCGTCGTCATCGACGAAAAGCTTGATGATCTTGCCGCTGTCGCCGATATCGCCGCCGTCGATGATCGCGCCGCTCGCGCGGTCACGCGGTCCCCAAAGACCGGTTTGCGGATCCTGATTGTCGTAGAACCACTGCAGGAAGGCGGTCTTCGCTTCGGCCGGGAAGGGGTAGATATCCAGGCGCTCGCATTGTTCGAGCAGGTCGTTGAGTTCGATCGAACTGACGAAGAGCGGCTTCAATTTCGTCCCGATGAACCCCACCCGTCCCGAATCGTCGAGCGCGGCCGTCATTTCTGAGGGCGTGTCGATGCGCTCGAGGAAGCGCAGAGGATATTTCAGCTCGAAAGGCCTGCCGGCGCGGCGCGACAGGTCGTCGATCAGGTTGATCATGTTCGCCGTGACGCCGGCATAAGCGAAGACGGGATCGGTCGCGTTGGGATAGAACGCCCCGGTTTCCGGGTTTTGACGGTCCAGATAGAAATCGAGCTGCTCCTCGACGCTGGAGAATGCCGGGACTTTGACCAGCCCCTGACTGTCGACGAACTTGGCGTGAATCTCGTTCAGACGCCGCAGACCGTCCAGGTAGCGGCCCTTGTCGAGGTAATAGGAGACGCTCAGCAATTCGAACTCGAACTCGGATAGATAGTAGCCTTCCGCCTTTCGCGCGTCGTTCGCCGCGAAGATCGCATCCACCTTCCGGACCTGGCCGATGACCAGCGCAGCGCCGACGAGAAGCGCGACAAGTCCGATCAGCACGGAGTAGGCGACAGTTCGTTTCTTTGTCACGGATGAACCTTTCTTTGTCTTTGTTTCGCTGGCGTGCCGAGCTTCCGGCAAACCTCCGCGTGCCTCGCGTTGCGGTAGTCGGTATTGCTGTTGTTCCCGCAACGATAGCGCGTTAGCCTGCGAGGAGACGCAACCACTGCGATAGGAGTAATGCGCATGATTCAACGAATCGCAGTGATGGTTGTCATCGTGTTCGGTATTTTAATGCCATGTGCAGGCGCAACCGCCGAGGACGCGCCGGCGCCTGATGATCTTCTCACCCTGGCGAAGGGAGCTGTCCTCGTTTCGGCCGCTGCCGATCCCCTCAGGGCGCTGGCCCTGACGGACGGCGATCCGGAAAGCAACTGGAACGCCTCGACGAAGAAGGTTCCGTTGCCGCATGTCTTCGTCTTTGAGTTGATCGCACCGGCGACGATCACGGAGGCGGGCATTATCGGTGCAGGCGACCGCCCCGGTGGCGTCGCCGGCGGATCGGCGGGTAATGTCTTGATCGAAGGTTCCGCTGAAGGGCCGGACGCCGGTTTCGCAACGCTAGCCACGCTCGACGCCGCGCCGAACGGCGAGACGCTTGCGCCAAGCGCCATCTCAACACCGGTTCGCTGGTTGCGTTACACCATAAACGGCGCACAGTCCGCCGATGCGAGTTGGCTCTATTTCAACGAGGCGGTCGCACATGGAACGACGGCGCCTCCGTCCGATCCGGATCGTTTCACCGGGGTTTTCCAGAGCGGCCGGGTCGATTTCATCGAACTCAAACAGGATGGTGCAGCACTGACGGGCTGTTACATCGAGAACAGCGGGCGTAGTACCGGCACTCTCTCCGGTTCGGTCAATGAAGGTGTGGCGCTCCTCAACTGGACCTCCGAGCAGGGGATTCAGGGCAATGCCTTCATGACCATCGATTCAACGGGTGCCCTTGCCGGTGTCCGCTATCGCCAGCGAAGCCGAAACGCGTGGGGCGGTCCGCCCGCGCCAGAGGGGACCACGACGCCTTGCAGCGACATCCAGCCCGTCAACCCGATTGTCGCGGCGCTGCAGGAAGCCGGCGAAGTCCAGATCTACGGTATCCTTTTCAATCACGACAGCGATGTACCGAAGGCCTCTTCGCGCGCCGCGCTGGAACAGCTCCGCGAAGCGCTTGCATCCGATACGTCGCTGGATGTGACCATCGAGGGGCACACGGACTCCGACGGAGATGACGCCTACAACCTCGATCTGTCTCAGCGGCGCGCGGCGTCGGTGGTTTCCTGGCTCACGGATGCCGGCATCGAAGCGACGCGGATGCAGCCGGCTGGCAGGGGAGAGAGTGAACCAGTCGCAAGCAACAACACCGCGGACGGCAAGGCACTGAACCGCCGCGTTGAAGTCGTGCGGCGATAGGCCGAAGTCATTTTCCGGCGGGCATCGTTCAGCCCGAACATTACCAATATTTCATGTTGTGGAAAGCGGCATGTAATTTTCGCATCCCTATATCTGTCCTCTAGGGCCGGAAACGCCGGCCTGCACAATTCAAACCGAGGACGTGAATTGATGACGACCCCTAACAATTCTTCTCGCAACTCCGTTACCCGCAAGCTCGCCGCCGCGCTGATCGCGACGACCGTGCTCGGCGTTGGCATTTCCGGCTTCTCCGCTGCGACCAGCGGCGTGGCCAATGCCGAGGCCGTGCGCATCGAGACGCCAGCCGTGGCGCCTGGCTTTGCGGACATCATCGAAAAAGTCTCGCCGGCCGTTGTGTCGGTTCGCGTCAAGTCGGACATCCAGCCCGCTTCCAGCGATTTCAGCTTCGGCGGCCGCGGCTTCGACGACCTTCCGGACGATCATCCGCTGAAGAAGTTCTTCCGTGAGTTCGGCCCCCAGTTCGGCGGTCCTGACAGCCGCGACGATCGTCGTTCGCAGCGCCCGCGCCGCGCACGTCCGGTTTCCCAGGGCTCCGGCTTCTTCATTTCCGGAGACGGCTTTCTCGTCACTAACAACCACGTCATTGACGGCGGCACGGAATTCACCGTCGTGATGGATGACGGAACCGAATTGGACGCTGAACTGATCGGTTCCGACCAGCGCACCGACCTTGCCGTGCTGAAGGTCGAGGAAGACCGCGAGTTCACCTATGTGGACTTCGCAGACGACACCAAAGTCCGCGTCGGCGACTGGGTGGTTGCCGTCGGCAATCCCTTCGGCCTCGGCGGTACGGTCACGGCCGGTATCGTCTCGGCACGCGGTCGCGATATCGGCGCCGGCCCTTATGACGACTTCATCCAGATCGATGCGGCGGTCAACCGCGGCAACTCCGGCGGCCCGACCTTCAATCTCAATGGCGAAGTCGTCGGCGTGAACACCGCGATCTTCTCGCCGTCCGGCGGCAATGTCGGTATCGCGTTCGCCGTCCCGGCCTCCGTCGCCAAGGGCGTTGTGGCCGAGCTTATGGACGATGGTTCGGTTGAACGCGGCTGGCTCGGTGTCGCCATCCAGCCGGTGACCGCAGATATTGCGGAATCGCTGGGTATCGATCGGACGTCCGGCGCACTCGTCGCCGACCCGCAGGAAGACGCCCCGGCCGCCAAGGCGGGTATCCGCTCCGGCGACATCATCATCGCGGTGAACGGGAACGAGGTCGAAGGTCCGCGCGAACTGGCGCGCCAGATCGCCGGTTTCGATCCGGGCACGAAAGTCGAAGTGACGATCATTCGCGGCGGCAAGGAACGTACCGTATCCGTCGAACTCGGTGAACTGCCTGGCGCCAAGACCGCTGCGGCAGCGCCGTCCACACCCGATCAGGCGTCCGAAACCGCGCTTGCCGATTTCGGTCTGACGGTTGCGCCGGCCGAGGACGGCAACGGCGTTGTGGTCACCGATGTCGATCCGGACAGCGCGGCAGCCGATGCCGGCATCCGCGCCGGCGAGAAGATCGTCGAGGTCAACAACGAGGCGGTCACGACCGCGTCGGAGATCGAAGACGCCCTCGACGACGTCGCGAACTCGGGACGCAAGGCGGCCTTGATTTTGCTGGAACGTGACGACACCACCCGGTTTGTCGCCATGCCGATCGGCCGCGGCTGATCCCAAACTGTTTGGCTGCCCGGACGAACCATGTCATCCCCCCGGGCAGACAACACTGGCGGCGGCAGGCCTTCCCCCTCAACCTGCCGTCGCCAACCCTCTCCTTACGCCCCGGCTTTTCTTTGCCGTCGCACCGCGCGATAAACGTCCCATGAAAGTCCTGATCATAGAAGACGACACCGAGGCCGCCGCCTACCTGAAGAAGGCGATGGACGAGGCCGGCCATACGGCCGATGTCGCCCACAATGGCGATGACGGCTATGCGATGGCCGATACCGGAACCTATGACGCGCTCGTGGTCGACAGGATGCTGCCGAAGCGCGACGGGCTTTCCGTTATTTCGTCGCTGCGCGCCAAGGGCGACATGACCCCCGCGCTCGTCCTGTCCGCGCTCGGGGAAGTCGATGACCGGGTTACCGGACTGCGCGCCGGTGGCGATGATTATCTCACAAAGCCTTACGCCTTCTCTGAACTGCTCGCCCGTCTCGAGGTCTTGTTGCGGCGTCAGAATGGCGTCGAGCATGAAACGCGCTACCAGGTCGGCGATCTCGTTTTGAACAGGCTTTCCCACGAGGTTCAGCGATCCGACCAGGTGATTGTCCTGCAGCCGCGCGAATACAGGCTGCTGGAATATCTCATGCGTCATTCCGGCCAGGTGGTCACCCGCACGATGCTGCTGGAGAATGTCTGGGATTACCATTTCGATCCGCAGACCAACGTCATCGACGTGCACATCTCGCGCCTGCGCTCGAAAATCGAAAAGGGTTTCGACAAGCCGCTCCTGCATACGATCCGCGGTGCGGGCTACATGATGCGCGACTGAGCCCGCCGCGATGAAACGCCTGCTCGCAGTCTTCAACACCACAGCGGCGCGCCTTTCGGCGCTCTATCTCGTTCTTTTCACCGCCTGCGCGGTATTTCTCGTCTTCTACATGACCGGTTCGGCGGCACGCTTTCTCGTCAACGAGACGCAAAATGCGGTCGTCGATGAGGTGCGTGATCTCGGCCAGGTTTATCGCAGGGCAGGACTCCGCGTTCTCGTGCGCGAAATCGACCGCCGGTCGCGCCGCCCCGGCGCCAATCTCTACATAATCGCCGACAACACCGGTCGCATCCTTTCCGGCAACGTGATCGCGCTGGAGCCCGGCGTCCTGGACAAGGAGGGGTGGACCGAAAACCCCTTCGTCTATGCGCGTTTCGGCGATGATGTCGATGTAATCGAGGACAGGGAAAAGGCGCCGCACGCCTTGGCCCAGGTAATCGTCGTCAACAATGGCATGCGCATCCTCGTCGGTCGCGATCTTGGCGAACCGCAGCGATTCCGTGAAATCGTGCGGCAGGCATTGATCACGGCGCTCGGCGTCATGGCGCTCGGCGGGTTCCTGATCTGGTTCTTCGTCGGGCGGCGCGCCCTGCAGCGCATTGACCGTGTTTCGGAGGCAAGCGCGCGCATCGTGGCGGGCGATCTGTCGGGCCGCCTGCCGGTAACCGGGGCCAATGACGAGTTCGACCGGCTTTCGGCCAGTCTCAACACCATGATCGAGAAGATCTCGAAGTTGAATGACGGCTTGCGGGATGTCTCGGATTCCATCGCCCACGACCTGAAAACGCCGTTGACCCGCCTGCGCAACCGGGCCGAGGCCGCGTTGGCCCGTGATGGCGATGATGTGAAATATCGGACCGTCCTCGAGGACATGATCGGAGAGGCGGACCAGCTCATCAAGGTGTTCAACGCCTTGCTGCTGATCAGTCGTGTCGAGGCCGGATTTTCGAAACAGAAGCTGGATGAAGTCGATCTGGCGGCAATTGCCGGTGAGGTGTGTGAGCTTTACGAACCGCTTGTCGAGGACGCCGGCATGGCGCTGGTCAACGAGGTCGAGGGGCCATTGCCGATCCCCGGAAACCGGGAATTGATCGGACAGGCCGTGACCAACCTGATCGACAACGCCATCAAATATGGTGCTAAGGCCGGGGGCAAGATCATTATTTCGGCATCCGTGGACAAGGCGACGAACACGGTCCGACTTTCCGTCGCTGACCAGGGGGCGGGTGTTGCCGACGAGGACAAGGAACGGGTCAAGGGCCGGTTCGTGCGTCTCGACGAAAGCCGCACCAAGCCCGGCTCCGGGCTGGGCCTCAGTCTCGTTTCCGCGATCATGAGCCTGCATGGCGGATCGCTCGACCTGAAAGATGGCGAGCCCGGACTGAAAGTCATCTTGTCATTCCCCGTCGCAAGGTCTTAGACCGGTCCCCACAGACTTGAATCGGTTTCGCGGCTTCGTCCTCCAAACCGTTGACGAGACTCGTGATATTGCGGAGGGGCGCTTGGCGGACGACGGCACGGCCTGGTTTGGAAAACCGGCGAAGACGATTCATCCCGGCGATGCGGCGGCGGCTGAGAAAGCGCAGGGCATCCTTCTCGCAGCTTGCGAGAAAGCGGATGCTGTCCGATTGGGCGAGGCTGTTCGTGATGGCGGCGCATTGTCCGAGTTCCTCGTCGCGGTCATGGTGCTGTCTCCCTTCCTCGGTCATCAGATCGAGCGGCAGACGGACGTTCTTGAAAGCCTGTTCGATGTTCCCCTGACCGAGGCCCTGGAGGCGATACTCAGGCGCACCGAAACGATGCGCCATGGAGAAGGGATCGCATCGAGCGAAGCCGAAACCATGACTGCTTTGCGCCGCGAGAAGGCGGTGCTCCATCTTCTGCTCGCGCTTGGCGACATCGCCGGCGCGCTGCATGTCCGTGAAACGACCACATGGCTGTCACGGTTTGCGGAAACGGCATTGGGCGCTGCCATCGCCTTCATCCTGCGCGATGCCCACAATACCGGCAAGCTGACCCTGTCTGATCCCGATGAGCCGGAGGCCGGCTCGGGATGGATCATGCTTTCGATGGGAAAGCTTGGAGCCCATGAGCTGAATTATTCCTCGGATATCGATCTGATCGCGCTGTTCGACCCCGATCCGGCGGGGCTGTCCTGGCCCGACCGTTACATGATCGGCGAAACCATGGGGCGGATGACGCGGCGTCTCGTGCGGATCATGCAGGAGCGCACGGGCGACGGTTACGTTTTCCGCACGGACCTCAGGCTGAGGCCGGATCCCGGCTCCACCCCGCTGGCGATCCCGGTCGAGGCGGCGCTCGTCTATTACGAGGCGCGCGGCCAGAACTGGGAACGCGCGGCCATGATCAAGGCGAAACCCGCCGCCGGCGATATCGACGCCGCGGAGCGTTTCCTCTACGAATTGCGTCCTTTCGTCTGGCGCAAGCATCTGGACTACGCAGCCATCGCCGATGTCCACTCGATCAAGCGGCAGATCCATGCCCACAAGGGACATGGGTCGATCGCGATCGAGGGGCATAACGTCAAGCTGGGGCGCGGCGGTATCCGCGAGATCGAGTTCTTCGTCCAGACCCAGCAGCTCATCTTCGGGGGCAGGGTGCCGGAGCTTCGCGGGCGCGGCACGATCGCCATGCTCGATGCGCTCGCCGAGCATGGCTGCATAGAACAGCAGGCGGCCGAGGTGCTTGGCCGGTGCTACGTCTTCCTGCGCCGTGTCGAGCACGCGATCCAGATGATCGCCGACGAACAGACCCACAAGCTCCCGGATGACCCGGCGGGCGTGGAGCGTGTCGCCCGGATGCTGGGATATGAGGACGCAGAAACGTTTCGTGCGGACTTGCTGGAAACGCTGCGAACGGTCGAGACCCACTATGCGGCCTTGTTCGAACACGAGGCCGAACTCGGCTCGGAAGGCAATCTCGTCTTTACCGGCGGCGAGTCGGACCCGGATACGGTCGAGACACTTTCCCGCATGGGCTATTCGCGCCCCGGCGACATCTGGCGGGTCGTCAGCCAGTGGCATATGGGCCGGTATCGGGCGGTTCAATCCGAGCGGGCTCGCTCCCGGCTGACCGAGATCACGCCGCTTCTTCTGAAGACCTTCGCCGAAAGCGGCCAGCCCGACGATGTGGTGATCGGCTTTGACCGGTTTCTGTCCGGGCTTCCCGCCGGTATCCAGGTCTTCTCCATGCTGCAATCCAACCCCCGGCTGATCCATCTGATGGCGCTGATCCTGTCGGCGGCGCCACGGCTCGGAGCGATCATCGCCGCAAAGCCGCTGGTTTTCGATGGCATGCTCGATCCGGCGTTCTTCACGGGGGTTCCCGCGAAGGAGGATCTGCGCGGGCGACTTGAAGACTTTCTGGGCGAGGCGCGCGCCTACGAGGAAACGCTGGACCGTTTGCGTATCTTCGCCTCCGAGCAGCGCTTCCTGATCGGGGTACGGCTTCTGACTGGCAGCCTGGAGCCCTTGCGGGCCGGACAGGCTCTCGCCGATCTCGCGGAACTGATCGTCGAATATGCGCTCGAAGCGGCGCGTGACGCACTCGCCGAGAAACACGGCGTCATCGAGGGGGGCGAGGTGTGCGTCATCGGACTGGGGCGTCTCGGTTCGCGCGAAATGACCGCAGGCAGCGACCTCGACCTAATTCTGCTCTACGACGCGCCCAGTGACGCGGAGAGCGACGGCGAAAAGCCGCTCGTGGCCTCGATGTATTTCATGCGGCTTACACAGCGCCTCATGGCCGCGCTGACCGCGCCAACCGCCGAAGGCGTTCTCTACGAGGTCGATTTCCGCCTTCGCCCGTCGGGCAATATGGGGCCACTCGCGACATCGTTCCGGGGCTTTTCGAAGTATCAGCGCGAGGACGCATGGACGTGGGAACACCAGGCGCTTTGCCGGGCGCGCACCGTCGCGGGCGATCCGGGCCTGCGCGAGAAGACGGAAACCGAGTTGACGGCAATCCTCGAGATGCCCCGCGATATCGAGAAACTGAAATCCGACATCGTCTCCATGCGTCGTCGTCTCTTGAAGGAGAAGCCGGCTCGTTCGCCTTGGGACGTCAAGCTGGCGGAAGGCGGTCTCACGGACGTCGATTTTATCGCGCAGTTCATGGTCTTGTCCGGCTTACCAAATCGTAATTTGAACGGACGCGACGCCGCGCATATCTTTAAGTCATCGGAAGATGACGGACTGGACAAAAACGCAAAGGATCTCCTTGTCCGCGCCTTTTCCGATTACACGGCGATCATGCAGATTGTCCGGTTGTGTTCGGAGAAGGGGTTCGACCCCGAAACCGCACCGAAAGGACTGATCGATCGACTGTGCGCGGCCGTCGGATTTCCGACATTGGAAACCTTGCGGGCGCACATTGCGGAGACCGAAGACAATGTGGCGGAGATATTCCGTTCCGTCCTTGGGGATCCGCGTTCCGAACCGTGAAGGGAAGCGCGGGTCGGCATTTCTACGCATCGGGGGTGACGAACGATGCAAAGGACGACTGTCATGAAAACCAATTCCAAGATCGTATTGCTTGTGGCCGGCGTTGCACTGTCCGCCACCGCACTTTCGACTGCCTACGCCCAGAACGCAGGCGGAAACCAGCCGGCGCCGCGCAACAACCAGGACTGCCAGGTTCAGCAGGGCGCCAACGGCAATGCGCCGTGCGCTCCGGGCGGGCAGGGCATGGCTCCTCAGGGCATGGGTCAGCAGGCCATGGGCTCCCAGGGCATGGGGCCGCGTGATGGCGACTTCCGTGGCAAGGGACATGGCAAATGGGGCCGCCAGATGGCTTCCAATGAGAACGGTCGACGTGGCCATGGCATGGACAATCGCGGCGGTCGCGGTTTCGGCGGCGAAGGTCGGCAAGGCCCGAATTTCGAGATCATGTTCCAGAAGGCCGACAAGGACAATTCCGGCACCGTGACGCTCGAGGAATTCGCGGCGACATCGCCGTTCACCTTCACCGATGCGGATGCTGACGGCGACGGCAACATCACCGCCGTGGAACTGGCCGATCAGATGCAGCGCCAGATGCTGCTTCGCCGCGCCGAACGCATGATCCAGCGCTTTGATACTGACAATGACGGTCAGGTTTCCACCGCCGAGATCGAAAGCCAGCGCAAGGAAATGTTCTCCCGTCTCGATATCGACGAGTCCGGCGCGATCGAACAGGATGAAATGAACTTGCGCGGTGGCGATCACCACCGGGGTGATCGCGGTGGAAAGTTCCACCGGTCTGGCGGCAAGGGATGGGATCGCAACTGATCCCGCTATCGTTTTCCTGATCTCCAGTCAGGCAGGGGCCGTCTCGTGCGGCCCCTGTTTTTTGTTCGCTCCATCGCCCGTCTCGCGGACGTCGGAGGGGATGCGGACGGCGACGATCGTGCCCTTGTTCGGCTTCGAGCGGATTTTCAGCGATCCCCCATGCAGCTCTGTCAGCGATTTAGAAATCGCAAGGCCGAGCCCGGAGCCGGAGTGATTGCGCGTCAACTGGTTCTGGACCTGCTCGAATGGGCGCCCGAGCCGTTTGAGAGCCGATGCCGGAATGCCGCAGCCCGTATCCTCGATTGAAATCTGAACCGCTCCCGAGACCGATTTCGCGCGAATGCGGATGCGGCCGCCTTCGCCGGTGAATTTGATTGCGTTCGAGAGCAGGTTGATGACCACCTGTTTCATGGCACGCTTGTCGGCGAAGATGCGGATAGTCTCGCCGATGGACTGTTCAACGGCGATGTTCTTTTCTTGTGCCTGTATCGCGATCATGTGCAGCGTTTCGTCGATCAGCGGCGCGAGGTCGAGTGTCTCGGGTTCGAGCTGCATCCGCCCGGCCTCGATTTTCGACATGTCGAGTATGTCGTTGATCACGCCGAGCAGGAAAGCGCCCGATGCGTGGATGTCGCTGACATATTCTTCGTAGCGGTCCGAACCGAGCGGCCCGAACATTCCCGACTGGAGAATTTCGGAAAAGCCGATGATCGCGTTCAGCGGCGTGCGCAATTCGTGTGACATGTTCGCGAGGAAACCGGACTTCGCCTTGTTGGCCGCTTCCGCCCGGTCGCGCGCTTCCAGATATTTCGCGTTCAGTTCCTCGAGTTCGCCGGCCTTTTGCTGCGATGCCTTGCGCGCGACCGACAGATCGTCGATCGTCGCCATCAGGCGGCGCTCGCTCTCCATCAGTCTTTCCTGATGCAGCTTGAGCTGCGTGATGTCGGTGCCAACCGAAATCGTTCCGCCGCTCGACGTGCGTCGTTCGTTGACTTGCAGCCAGCGCCCGTCGGCGATCTGGCGCTCGAAGGTCTGTGCCTGGTGCTGGGTCTTCGGGCTGGGAATGCGCCTTTCGCTGACGGGTTGGCGCATCATCGAATTGATAGCCGAGCGCTCTGCGCCTGGTTGAACGGCTTCCGGCGGCAGGCCGTTATATTCCTGGAACTTGGTGTTGCACATCACGAGCCGATCGTCGCTGTCCCACAGCGCGAAGGATTCCGATGTGCTCTCGATGGCCGCGCGCAGATTGTCGTTCGCGATGGCGTTCTCGGTTTCCAGCCGGTGCTGCTCGGTGACGTCGACGGCGATTCCGATCAGGTGAACGCCGCTACCGCCTTTCTCCACGAGTTCGGTGCGGATTCGCATCCACCGATAGTGGCCGGCGGCGTGGCGCATGCGGAACAACTGATCGACCCTGCGGATTTCCTGCGCGGCGGCGCGCTGGGCCAGGTCGAACAGATCGATGTCTTCGGGATGGATGAGATCCTTCACTTCGCCGAAGGACAGGATATCCTCGCTTGCCGCGTAGCCGAGCATGTCGAACATCGAGCGCGACCAGTAGATGCGTCCGCGCGCGAGATCCCAGTCCCACAGCCCGCAATGCCCGCGCGTCAGCGCGAGATCGACGCGCTTCTGGGTTTCGCAATAGGTCTCGTCGGCTTCCTTGGTCCGCGCGGCCTGTCCGAAATAGGCATAGAGCAGGATGATCAGGATCGATGAACTGGCGACGAACAGCGTCACGTTGAGCGACACACGCTTGCGCCACTGCGAGAAAAGATCACCCTGCGATTGCATGACCGCGATGACGGCGTTGCCGCCGTCGAGTTTTGCGAATGCCGCGATATAGGTTTCACCGTCGAGCGTCACTGGCTGCACGCCCGCGCCCGCGCCGAAAAGGAAGAGGGCCTGTTCGCCGTGCAGTCGCTGCCGCAGGTTCTGGTTCAATAAGCCGGCATCCTGTCCGCGTGCGGCGATGACCGTGGCTTTCGTGTCCGTAACGAGGATGAACCGACCGTTGAGCGTGGCTTCCTCGGGCAGTGCGCGCGCAAGAATGTGCTCGTACTGCGACGCGGTCTCCGGAGCGAAGCCCGAATGGCGCGCGCTCTCGACAGCTGAATTCGCGACACCGGATATCAGCGACAGGTAAAGCTGGCCGTCATGGATCGTCTCGGATCGGTCGGCGATCAGTGACATTGCGCGTGCGAGGAAAACGACACCCAGGAAAATCGTGATGAGGATCGGGATGGAGCGTTTGAGAAGCGGCTCCATCGCCTCCAGACGCGCATAGGCGGGACCGGCCAGAAACCGTGCATGGCCGGTCATTGTCGTAGAGCCGTCTATTCCCGCAATTGACAACACTTATCCCCTCGGCGCCGTAGGCTACCGTTACAGCCCCGCACAAAGGCCGCCTTTAACTTCTTGTCCTGAAACAGGATCCGGATACCGCACTCCCGAATCACCCATAATGAATCAAAAGTGATTCGGGCTGTCCAGTCGGTAGGGGAGATTTTTATCGCTGGCCCGGCCGGGGGCGGCCGATCAGGTCAGCGTCCGGTCGAGAATATCCCGCACATCGCGCGAAAGATTTTGGCGCTCAGCCAGCGTGGCCATCGCACCGCGCGCCAGTTCGCGCCGTCCGGCTTCGAGGTTCTTCCAGGAACGCATCGCGGTCAGAAGACGTGCCGCGACCTGCGGATTGTAGCCATCGATGCGGCCGATCGCCTGGCAGAGGAATTGATAGCCTTCCCCGTCCGCGCGGTTGAACCCGGTCGGATTTCCCGTCGAGTATGCCCCGATCAATGCACGCACGCGGTTCGGATTGTCCCAGGCGAAGCCTGGATTTCCGGTCAGGGCCTTGACGGAATCGAGCGTCTTCGCACCCGGAGCCGTGGCCTGAATCATGAACCATTTGTCCATCACGATGGGTTCGGCGCGGAATTCCTGCTGGAAGGCGGCCAGGGCATCCAGGGTCTCGTCGGCCTTGGGCTTGAGATGCACCATCAGCGCAAGCGCGTGCGCGCGGTCCGTCATGTTGTCGGCATCGCCATAGACCTTGGCGGCGAGTTCGATATCGCCGGCGGCATGGCAAAGATAGGAAAGCGCGATGTTGCGCAGCGACCGTTTGCCGGCGCTGACCGCGTCGGGAGAGTAGGGGCCGTTGGCCTCGAGGCCATGGAACAGGCGGGCGAATATGCGTTCGCCGGCCTTGCCGAGTTGCCTCGACGCGGCGGCATGCACCCGGTGGATTGCGTCCGGGTCGATATCGGATCCGATTTCACGGGCGATGTCGTTTTCGCCGGGTAACGTCAGGCAGAAGGCGCGGAATGCGTGTTCGTAACTGTCGTCCGACGCGATCTGAGTCAGAATATCGCAGGTGGCGAGATCCAGCACGTCGCCGGAATCGTCGTCCGTCCGGAAAGCCGCCTGTTTCATTTGGCGTGCGATGAGCGCCGAAAGGGCCTGCCAGCGGCCATATTCGTCGGGGTCGTTGCGGGCCAGGAAGGCGAGTTCGCCATCGTCCGGCTCGGGATAGATCGTCACCGGCGCGGAGAAACCGCGAAGAAGCGAAGGCACCGGCCGTTCCGCAATCCCTTCGAAGACGATCTCGTGTTTCGGCTTGGTAATATGGATGACATCGCCGGTCACATCCGCGCCCGATACGCCATTCCATTCCATGTCGCCCGCGCCGACAAGACCGAACTTGACGGGTATGTGCATCGGCGCGTGGGGCGCGCCTTCGACCGGCGGCTTGAGACGTTGTTCGACTGTCAGCGTGAATTGCTTCGCCGCCGCGTCGTAGTTGTTCGAAACGATGAGGTTCGGTGTGCCCGGCTGCTCGTACCAGAGCGCGAATTGCGACAGGTCCTTACCGCTCGCGTCCTCGAACGCCTTGATGAACTGCTCGATCGTCGCAGCCTCGCCGTCGTGGCGGTCGAAATAGAGATCGAGACCGGCGCGGAACTTTTCCGGCCCGAGTATGGTGCGGATCATGCGCACCACTTCGGAGCCCTTTTCGTAGACCGTCGCCGTGTAGAAGTTGTTGATCTCCGAGTAGCGGCGCGGCCGAACCGGATGGGCGAGTGGCCCGGCGTCTTCCGGGAACTGGTGCGCCTTCAGGAGTTTCACCTCGGCGATCCGCTTGACTGTGCGCGAACGCATGTCGGCGGAGAACTCGTGATCGCGGAAAACCGTCAGCCCTTCCTTCAGGCAAAGCTGGAACCAGTCGCGGCAAGTGATTCTGTTGCCTGTCCAATTGTGGAAATACTCATGCGCGATGATCGCTTCGATATTCGCGTAGTCGGCGTCCGTCGCGGTGCGCTCATCGGCAAGGACATACTTGTCGTTGAAGACATTGAGCCCCTTGTTCTCCATCGCGCCCATGTTGAAATCGGAGACGGCGACGATCATGAAGACATCGAGATCGTATTCCCGGCCGAACGCCTCCTCGTCCCACTTCATCGACCGTTTCAACGCGTCCATCGCAAAGGCCGCGCGGGGTTCCTTGCCGTGCTCGACATAGATTTCCAATGCCACGTCGCGACCCGACATGGTCGTGAAACTGTCGCGGACGACGCCGAGATTGCCCGCGACCAGCGCGAAAAGGTAGGACGGCTTGGGGAAGGGGTCGTGCCACACGGCATAATGCCAGCCATTGTCGAGGACGCCGTCCTCGATCCGGTTGCCATTGGAAAGCAGAAGCGGCGCGTCCTCGGTGCGCGCCTCGATACGTACCGTGTAGACCGACAGGACATCCGGACGGTCGAGGAAATAGGTGATGCGGCGAAATCCCTCCGCCTCGCACTGCGTGCAATAGGTCCCGCTGGAGCGGTAGAGACCCATCAGCTGCTTGTTGGCGGATGGATCGAGCGCCGTTTCGATCTCGACGGTAAACGTGTCGCTCTCCGGCAATTCACCGATAGAGAGCCTGTCGGGCGATACTGTGAAGCCGTTCTCTGCCAGCGTCTCGCCATTGATCCGCAGGTCTTTCAGAACAAGTTCATCGCCGTCGAGCGTGAGCGGCGCATCCGCCGGCACGCCCTCACGGCGCCGGATGCCGAGCTTGGCGCGCACAACGGTCGCGTCCGGCTGCAGGCTGAAGGACAGATCGGTCGTTTCGATGAGATAATCGCTCGGCCGATAATCCTCGAGGCGGATGACGGTTCCGGTTTCGGTGCGCATGCAGCATTCCTGTCTGACGGGATTTCTCGCAACCGGCCATGGGCGCGAGCGGCGAAACTTGTAACGGTGACGAGCCAAATGCTCGACATTCGGGTTTCATCGCATATGTTCCCAAACGCGAAATCAGCCGATGTTCACATGCGATGCCTTGGACATGGCGGATCAGAGGGATGAAATCAAGATGAATGTCGCACCGCCCAAATTCGGAGCAAAGTCGCTTATCGGAGCCGCTGTCCACCGCAAGGAGGACGACGCCTTCATTCGGGGGAAGGGGTGCTACACCTCGGATATCCGCAAGCCCGGCATGCTGGAAAGCTTCGTCGTCCGTTCGCCGATCGCCAATGCCGCGTTCCGTATTACGTCCGTTGAGGATGCGAGATCGGCGCCCGGCGTCCATCTCGTCCTCACCGCGGATGACATATCTCATCTCGGTACGCTGACCGCGATGGGCATGCAGCCCGGCCCCGACGGCACGAAGGCGCCTTACCGTCCGATTCCCGTGCTGGCCTCCGACCGCGTGCGCCATGTCGGCGACGCCATCGCCTTTGTGGTCGCCGACACGCTGGACCAGGCCAAGGATGCCGCCGAACTGATCGAGATCGATTTCGACAGTGATGATGCGGTCACCACGATGACCGGTGCGATGGAAGACGGTGCGCCGCTTGTCTGGCCGGAAGCCGGCTCGAACACCGCATATCTTTTTGCGACGGGCGATCAGGACGCCGCGAAGAAGGCCTTCGCCAACGCGGCCCATGTCACGTCAATTGACTTCGTGCAGAACCGTCTCGTCTCCAATTACATGGAAACGAGGGCGGCAATCGGCGAATACGACGAAGACGCCAATCGTTTCACGCTGACCTGCGGTTCGCAGGGGGTGCATGGCCAGCGCAACATCATACGCGATGGCATTTTCGGCGGCGATATCGATTTGCGCGTCGTCACGCCCGATGTCGGCGGAGGATTCGGACCCAAAGGCTTCGTCTATCGCGAATATCCGCTGGTTCTCGAAGCGGCAAAGCGCCTGGGTAAGCCGGTTCGCTGGGTCGGTGACCGGACCGAGCATTTTCTCGTCGATGCCCATGGTCGCGACAACACCGTCCATGCCGAGATGGCCATGGACGAAAATGGCAAGTTCCTGGCGCTGCGCATCGAACTGATCGCAGACATGGGCGCCTATACCCACCAGTTCGGCGTCGCGATTCCCTATTTTGGCGCGATGATGGCGACGGGCGTCTACGATATCCCGGTACTCGACTTCAACTTGACCGGCGTCTTCACCAATACCGCTCCCGTAGATGCCTATCGTGGCGCCGGACGCCCGGAAGCCGCCTTTCTGATCGAAAAGCTCGTCGACGCCTGTGCGCGTGACCTTGGTCTGCCGCGCGAGGAGTTGCGCCGGCGCAACTTCATTCGGCCCGACCAGATGCCCTACCTGACACAGGGTGGTCGCAACTACGATGTCGGAGAGTTCGAAGCCTGTATGGAGCAGGCGATGGAAAACGCCGGCTGGGCCGCGTTCGAGGAGCGGCTGGAGGCCTCAAGGGCAAACGGCAAGCTGCGCGGCATAGGCATGTCCTACTATATCGAGGCATGCGCCTTCGCCGGGTCCGAGCCCGCCTATGTGCAACTCCTCGACGACGGCACCATCACGATGGATATCGGGACGCAGTCCAACGGCCAGGGTCACGCTACCGCCTATGCCCAGTTCGTCGCCGAGACGCTCGGACTCGATGTCGACAAGGTCACCGTGATCCAGGGAGATACGGACCGGCTTGCGAAGGGCGGCGGTACCGGTGGCTCGCGCTCAATCCCGCTTGGCGGCGTATCCGCCTACTATGCCGGAGAGGCGCTGGCGGAAAAGATCCGCAAGCTCGCCGCGGACGAACTGGAAGCATCCGCCGACGATATCGAACTGGTCGGTGGCCAGGCTGTCGTCGCCGGAACCGACAAGTCGGTCTCCTTCGCCGATATCGCTGCGGCTGCCACCAACCCGGCCGACCTGAAAGCCGATGGCGAGTTCAAGCAGGATGAGGCGACCTATCCCAATGGTTGCCACATCTGCGAGGTGGAAATCGATCCGGCGACCGGCGTGGTGGAGATTGTCGGTTTCACGATGGTCGATGACTACGGTCTGACCGTGAACCCGATGCTGCTGCTCGGCCAGGTGCATGGCGGCGTTGTGCAGGGTATCGGCCAGGCGCTCTACGAGGATGCCGTCTATGACGAGAGCGGCCAGCTTCTGACCGCAACCTTCATGGATTACACCATGCCGCGCGCGGATTTTTTCCCGAATTTCGCATTCGACACCCGCAACGTGCCATCGACCACCAATGCGCTCGGCATCAAGGGCGCGGGAGAGGCGGCGACCATCGGATCGACGCCCGCGGTGGTGAGCGCGGTCACCGACGCGTTGTGGCGCGCGAAAGGCATCGGACACATCGACATGCCCGCATCGCCGCAGAAGGTATGGGCAGCGCTGAACGGCTAAGGGGCGGAGCTGATCCATGCGGGCGTTGGTCCAGAGAGTTTCGCAGGCGAGCGTCACCGTCGACGGTGCGGTAACGGGCGAGATCGGGACGGGCTTGCTCGTTCTCGTTTGCGCCATGCGTGATGACACGGAGGCGCAGTCCGAATGGCTCGCTCGCAAGGCCGTCAATCTGCGCATCTTCCGCGACGAGCAGGACCGCATGAACCGCTCGCTGCTCGATATTGGCGGAGAGGCTCTGATTGTCAGCCAGTTCACGCTGGCTGCCGAGACCAAGGGCAACCGTCCTGGCTTTTCCGCCGCGGCCGCGCCCGACGAGGGTCGGCGGCTTTACGGGCATTTCTCCGAACAGGTGGAGAGCCGTGGCGTTTCGGTCGCCAACGGCATCTTCGGCGCGGACATGAAGGTCGCGCTGGTCAATGACGGGCCGGTGACGATCTGGCTCGACACGGATTCGAAATGAGGTCCGGGGTAAGAGCGTCTCGACGGCTTGTTCGCAAACCGGCGAACTCCTTGCCGTCTACGTTCAAGTACGGATCGTACTCTTGGGGAGCCTACGCGGAGGGGTCGCAGATAACCCGGTTGCGGCCGGCATGCTTGGCCTGGTAGAGGCGCGCATCGGCGCGCTGCACCAACTGATCCCCGGTCTCGCCGGGTTGCAGATGAGCGATGCCGAATGAACTGGTGACCTTGCCGATCGGATCCTTGCCGCGTGACATCACAAGGTTTGCGCTGTCCAGTTGCGCCATGATGTGCGTGATGAGGCGCTGCGCATTGCCGATCGTCGTGGAAGGCAGAATGATGCAGAACTCCTCGCCGCCATAGCGTGCGACAAGGTCCTGGCCCTTCACGTTCTTCATCAGCAGGGCCGCGAAATATTTCAGGACGTCGTCTCCGACCTGGTGCCCGAACGTGTCGTTGATGCGTTTGAAATGGTCGATATCGGCCATGACAAGGCAGAGTGGATTGCCCGTGCTGCGGGTTTCCGTCACGAGCCGCGTCAGGGCGCGCTCGAAGTAGCGTCGGTTCGACACGTTGGTAAGGGGATCGCGGAACTCGTTCTCGCGTGATTTTTCAAGGCTCGTGCGCAGCTTGCGGACTTGAACGCGCGTCTGTTCGAGATCGCGGTTGAGCTTGACGGATTCGGCGCGCATCCGCGCGTTTTCCATCATCAGAACTTCCACGGTTTTGCGAACCTGCGCCGGTGTTGCGGCCGCGGAAAGCTCGTTCGCTCCCCGTTTAAGCGAACCCGAATAATGCTCGTTCGTCGCGAGGTGGCTGTGCACGCGTTGCATCGCCTTGTCCATCTCGCGGTCGAGATGATAGCCGAGCATTTCCTGCTGGCGTCGTTCGGTTTCGCCGGTGGCGAGATATTCCGAATGGAGCTGGCTCAACTCGTAGGAGTCGATTGAGCCGTCCTTTTCGATGATTTCGCTGATTTCACGGCACAAAGCCTCGGGCCTGCCTGAGGCGAATGCGTACCAAACGTCGAAGTTCTTCGGCGTTGGCGGCGTTTTGTAGGTCTCGGCATAGCGCAGCGCCCTGCTGGAAAGGGAGACGGCCCGTTCGAATTCGAGATCGGCGGGTGCTCCGGTATCTTCGGTCCTTTTGTCGTCATGCGAGCGTTTCGGATTCTGAAGCATGGAACTGTTTTCTGCGAGAATGGGCCGCAATGGGAGCGGCGCGGGTACAAACGCACATTGTCGGCATGATCTCGACAGGATCGTCGAATGACCGCATCATGCGGTCGTTGCCCGAACCAACCCGCTAAATTTTGCAGTTTAATGTTAACATTCTGATACGAAAGACAGATTTTATCGTTTGGATCACGGCCTTTGCGCCGGCCACGAAATAGGGCGTACACTTTAAAGTTGGGTTACTGCCGGGACACTCGCTTCGTTTTGCCGCACTCGCGGAAACAATGGCGGGAAGCGGGGAGGATAGAGTGCTGGAAGGTATCCGGATCATAGAGATCGAAGGGCTCGGACCAGGTCCGTTTGCCGCGATGACCTTCGCGGATCTCGGCGCCGATGTGGTAACGATTCATCGAAAGGATGTCGCCGGTGCGTCGGTTGCTGCGGAACGCAATTTGCTGGATCGCGGCAAGCGCTCGATCGCGCTCGATCTGAAGGACCCTGAAGACATAGTCACGGCCCGCTCGCTGATCGCCTCGGCCGATGGGCTGATCGAGGGGTTCAGGCCCGGCGTGATGGAGCGCCTGGGGCTCGGTCCCGATGAATGCCGTGCCGACAATCCGGCGCTTGTCTACGGGCGCATGACAGGTTGGGGGCAGGAGGGGCCGCTGGCGCAACGCGTAGGCCACGACCTGAACTACATCTCGCTCTCCGGCGCGCTTTGGTACGCGTCACCGCCCGGGGAAGCGCCGGTCACGCCGCCGACGCTGGTCGGCGATATCGGTGGCGGGGCGCTCTACCTCGTGATCGGCATGCTTGCGGCATTGCTGCGGGCGAAATCGACCGGTGAGGGGGAAGTGGTCGATGCCGCGATCGTCGATGGTTCCGCGCATATGATGAATCTGCTCATGTCGCTTTCGGGCAGCGGCGTCTTCTCGCTTCAGCGCGGCGGCAGCCTGCTCGATGGTCCGCATTGGAGCAGGACGTATCGCACATCCGACGGCGGTTTCGTATCGGTGCAATGCCTCGAGCCGAAATTCTATGGGCAGTTTCTGGATCGGATGGGCCTCGCCGACGATCCGGAGTTCGTCCGCCAGTTCGACCAGACCCTGTGGCCTACTCTTCAGGAACGACTGTCGACCATCTTTGTTCGGGAGACCCGAACGCACTGGACCGAACTGTTTCGCGATACGGACTGCTGTGTCGCCCCGGTCCTTGATCCCGGCGAGGCGGCCGGCGATCCCCATCTTGCGTCCCGGTCGGTCTGGCACGAGACCGACGGGCATTTGCAGGCCGCGCCGGCTCCGCGCTTCTCGAGTTTGCCGGAATGGAGCCCTCGGCCCAGCCCTGCGCGCGGCGAGCATACGGCGGAAATCCTGGCGGAACTGGAACGTCTGCGCGGCCAATAGCGGCCCGTCCAGCGGCAGAACCCCCCGGTCTTCCATGGCTGTGGCCGAACCGCCGAATGCAACTGCGACGCCTCGCTCTCCGCAAAAGCGCGACTGCTCACCTCGCTTTGTGTATTGGGCAGGCGCCAAAATGGCTGACAACACGCCGGCGACGAAATAACGTCGCCCCGGATTCGGTTCGATCTTCCGGGATACTCCCTTGCAAAAATTTATCACTCTGCTGTTCGCCGCGCTTGTCTCCCTGTTCGCGACCTTTGCCTGGGGGCAGGAAAACGGCCTCATCGAAACGGGCGACCAGACGATTGGCGACAGCGAAATCGATGCGCGGATCGAAGCGATCCTTGACCAGCTCGACGGTCTCCAGACCGTATTCGTGACCGTGCGTTCGGGTGTCGTCACGTTGCGCGGAAAGGTCCGCGAAATTGCGCTTGCCGACCAGGCAGGAGCGATAGCCTCGCGCGTGAAAGGTGTCGTCGCGGTCAAGAACCAGATCGAGGAAGTGACCTCGCTTTCGAGGCGTCTTTCGCCCGTTTATGAGCGGCTGGCCCACCGCGTTGTGCAGGCGATCGGGTATCTGCCTCTGCTCGCTGTCGCCATAGTCTGTTGGTGCGCGATCTTCATGGTCGGTTGGCTGGCGGCCCGGCGCGATTGGCCGTGGAGCCGCATCGCGCCGAACGCCTTCATCGCGGAACTGCTCCGGCAGATGGTCCGGCTCGCATTCTTTGTGCTTGGCGCGGTGATGGCGCTCGACATCCTGGGCGCAACGGCCCTGCTTGGAACGATCCTGGGTGCTGCCGGCATCGTCGGTTTGGCGATCGGTTTCGCGGTTCGGGATACGGTCGAGAACTATATCGCCAGCATCCTCTTGTCCGTCCGCCAGCCATTCCGGCCGAAGGACTATATCTGCATCGAGAGCTACGAAGGGTTCGTCATCGCGCTGACCTCGCGCGCCACGATCCTGATGGACCCCGACGGAAACCATATCAGGATCCCCAACGCCGCCGTCTTCAAGAGCAACATCACCAACTACAGCCGCAATCCGCAGCGGCGGTTTGTGTTCAAGCTCGGCATCGGGCCGGAAGGCAATTCCGACAAGGCGCTCGAGATCGTCCTCAAACGGATCAAGGCGCTCGATTTCGTCTTGAGCGATCCCGGCCCGGACGGTTGGATCGAGGAGATCGGAGACTCCACGATCAATCTCACATTCGTCGCCTGGATAGACCAGAACCAGACCAGCTTCCTGAAGGCGCGGTCGGAGGCGATGCGGCTTGCCAAGCGCGAACTCGAGGCCAATGGCTTTACATTGCCCGAACCGACCTATCGGGTTCGCATGGCCGGCGAGGGCACCATGTCCGCGCCGGATACGACGACAAAAACCCCCGTTGTCGCCGACACTCAGGAAACGCCTGTCGCGGAAACCGAGGAGACGTCCGCTGTGAACGACACCAGTCCCGACGAGGCTGTGACCCGCAAGATCGACGAGGAACGAACGCATGCCGCCAAGGGTGATCTGCTCAGCGAGAAGGATCCGGACCAACTGAACGGCTAGCCGTGATACATGTGACGGCTTCCATCGCGGAGTTTATGGCGCTACGAACCGTGGTGAATGTCACCCGACGGTTCCTCTCTTCCACAATCCCGCCCCCTTCTGGCCATCGGTATGAAGGTCGGTTCCGTTTGCGCATTTATGGGAATGGCGACGGCGATCAAATATGCCGGGCAACTGCCTGCCGGACAGATCGTTTTCTTCCGTTCATTCTTCGCGATTCTGCCGATTGTCCTTTATCTCGTGATCGCGGGGCAACTCGCCGGCGCATGGAAGACGAAGCATCCCGTCGGCCACATCATGCGCGGCCTTGTCGGTGTTACGGCGATGGCGCTCGGCTTCATTGGCCTGACACGCCTGCCGTTGCCGGATTCGACGGCGATCGGCTATGCGCGCCCTCTGGTGACGGTGATACTCGGGGCCGTGTTGCTGGGCGAGGTGGTGCGCCGCTACCGCTGGGGAGCGGTCATCGCCGGCCTTGTCGGCGTGCTCGTGATCTCTTGGCCGAAACTTCAGCTCTTCCGCGGTGATGGCGGGTTTGGCGGGGACGAAGCCATAGGGGTCCTGGCGACCTTCGCGTCGGCCTGTATCGCGGGCCTCGCAACCGTGCTGGTGCGACGGTTGGTCGACACCGAGAGGACGGCGACCATCGTCCTTTATTTCTCGGTCACCGCCACGGTGTTTTCGCTGGTGACGATTCCCTTCGGCTGGGAAGCCTTGTCGCCCACGCAGACCATTTCCCTCGTCCTGTCAGGTTTCTTTGGCGGTCTCGGTCAGATCCTGCTGACCGAAAGCTATCGCCACGGCGAGGTGTCGACAATCGCGCCGTTCGAATACACCTCGGTCATCCTTTCCATCGTGATCGGATATTTCGTCTTCACCGAAGTGCCCGGCTGGGCGACGATCATCGGATCGGCCATCGTTACCGGCTCCGGTATCTTCATCATATATCGCGAGCACCGGCTTGGCCTCGAGCGCGGCAAGGCGCGACGGGCCGTGACACCTCAGGGCTGACGCAGATTTCAGGTTACGGTTTCCTCTGCGCGCGGATCGAGCTGGATGCCTTCCGGGGTTTGCGCCGACGCGTTCGGCGGCGCGTAGGTGAAGTCGGTCATTTCGTCCTGCGGCACCGCATCGCGCCGGGTCAGACGCCAAGCGGCATAGAAGGTGAAGGCAAGGAACGAAAGCGCCATCATGGCAAAAATCCCCGCCGGGCCGATCACGTTCATGAAGCCGCCGGCGATCACCGGTCCGGCCATCGAGCCGACGCCGTAGATGATCAGTAGCCCCGACGACACTTCGACGAAATCGTCGGGCGAGGCATGATCGTTCGCATGGGCGACGATGATCGAATAGAGCGGCATCAGCACGCCGCCAAACAGGAACATCAACACGAACAGCATGGTCAGCGACGTCCCCGCCGTCATCGCCAGAAGCGTGGCCAGCACGACCCCGGCCGTCGTCGTTGCGATGATGACATGGCGGCGGTCCGTCCGGTCGGAATACCGCCCGATCGGAAACTGGAAGACCATGCCGCCGATCATGACCAGCGCCATGGTCGTGGCGATCTGGGCCTGCGTCAGCCCGGCCGCCTGAAGAAAGACCGGCGTCTGGAAACTGTAGGCGCCGAAAGCCGCGCCTGTCACCGCGACCCCGACGAAGGCGAGCGGCGAGTTCGCGAACAGCTTGCGCAGGTCGAGTGAGACCTGGGCCAGCGGTTTCGGCGAGGAGGCGTTGGACAGTCCGGTGGGGATCACGGCCGCGGCGAACAGCATCGCGGAAACCATGAACAGCGTCGCCATTGCCGGATTGGCCGCCGCGAGAAGGAATTGCCCGCTCATCAGGCCGATCATGGTCACCACCATGTAGACCGAGAATATCTTTCCGCGCTCTTCATTCGGCGCTTTCTCGTTCAGCCAGCTCTCGACGATCATGTAGGTGCCGGCAAGCGCGAAACCGCCGATGCCCCGCGTGATAATCCACGCGACGGGGTGGACGACCAGCGCATGCATCAGGATCGACATGGCGAGGGCCGCTGCCAGGACCGCATAGACGCGCACATGACCGACGCGCAGCACCATGCGCGGCACGAACAGGCAGCCCGCCGTGAAGCAGAGCGCATAGCCGAAGCCGATCCAGCCGATGACGAACGGACTCCAGCCCTCGATCGCGGCGCGGATCGGCAGCAGCACGCCGACAAGCCCGTTGCCGGCGAGAAGCAGAAATGTCGATGTCAGCAGTCCCGCGACCGGACCGACGAGTTGAAGCATTGTGAGTCTCCGGCTTGTCCGATGCACGCCTAACGCGGATGGGTGAAAGGCGCATGAAAGAGAGGCGACGAATGATGCCTCGAATACGCCGTCATGAATCCGGCGTTGCCGTTTCGAGCCGGTCCCGTATCTTCAGGAGATCGGCCCAAGCATAGCGTTTCTGTGCGGTTTGTTCTAGCAGGTAGCGCGGTTGTAGCGTGGCGATCGCCGGCACTTCGAACCCGCCAGCCGTCCGCACCGCTTTCCACACGCCGCGCAAATTGAGGATATCCGCCGACGCGCCGAGCATGATCCGCGCTGCGCCGTTTCCGAGCAGGACCAGGAAGGCGGGGCGGGCGAGTTCGATCTGGCGCTCCACGAACGGCTTGCAGATCGCGGATTGCAGCGGAGAAGGCGCGCTGTTGCCAGGCACTCGCCACGGAACCGCAAAGCCGAGATAGCAATCGTCACGCGACCGCCCGATGGCCGCCAGCATCCGGTCAAACAATTGTCCTTCCGGTCCGGTGATCGCATCTCCGCTGGCATCGTCGTCTCGCCCGGGCGCATCCGAAATCATCATCATGGGCGCGTCGCGGTTGCCGCCCTCGAAAATCGTGTGGCGCGCGGTGAGCTTGAGATTGCAGCCGTCGAAAGCCTCGACGGCCTTTTTCAGGTCGTCCAGTGTCTCCGCACCGGCTGCGACCTTGGCCGCGAGCGCGATCACATCCGAATCCGGCATGGCCGGTAGTCGCGCCGGCGCCGTCGGAGGCGGTGCGGTTTGTTGTCTGGGGGCGGGTTGTTCCGCAGCCTGCGTCGAAATCTCGAACCGATCCGGCGCGTCGTCGGACAGCGGAAAATCGAGCCCGCTTTCCGCATAAAAGCGCAGCAGGCTTTCCAGTTCGCCCCGCGTCATGTCCGTCGCCTTTACCATGCCTCACCTTTCGCAGACGGCGCGGGCGGCTTCAAGCGGTCGTTACGCGGAAGCGGCCCTGAGGACTACAGGACTTCGTCGCAATCACGAACGCGTTCGTCTTCGTCATTGACGTTTACGTTCAGGTCAATAAATTGACGGAAAAATGGCTTGTTCGGCGCTTGCGGTGGGAAATCAGGCGGATACATTCGGCGCCGACCCGAGGCAGGACCGCCCAAGAGCGCCGGATGCCACGGCATGGAGTGGAGACAGAACATGAATGATACCGCTAATCCGATGAACGAACCGCGCGAAAGCATGGAATTCGACGTGGTGATCGTCGGGGCGGGCCCGGCGGGACTTGCAGCGGCGATACGGCTGAAACAGGCCGACCCGGAAATGACGGTGGTCGTGCTGGAAAAGGGCGCCGAGGTGGGTGCGCATATCCTGTCCGGCGCGGTGGTCGATCCCGTCGGGATCGACAAATTGATCCCTGACTGGCGCGATGATCCGGATCATCCCTTCAAGACCGAGGTTACCGACGACCAGTTCCTGTTCCTGGGCCCTGCGGGGTCGCTCCGCCTGCCGAATTTCGCCATGCCGCCATTGATGAACAATCACGGCAACTACATTGTCTCGCTCGGCAATGTCTGCCGCTGGCTGGCGGGCAGGGCGGAAGCGCTGGGCGTCGAGATCTATCCGGGCTTCGCCGCCGCTGAGGTGCTCTACAATGAGGACGGCTCGGTCAAGGGCGTCGCGACGGGCGACATGGGCATCGAACGGGACGGAACGCCCGGCCCTATGTATGCGCGCGGAATGGAACTGCACGGCAAGTACACGCTGATCGGCGAGGGCGTGCGCGGCTCGCTTGCCAAGCAGCTGATCGCGAAGTTCGAGCTCGATTCCGAAAGCGACTATCCGAAGTTCGGCATCGGCATCAAGGAACTCTGGGAGGTCCGCCCCGAGAAGCACCGCCAGGGATTGGTGCAGCACTCTTTCGGCTGGCCGCTCGACATGAAGACCGGCGGCGGCTCTTTTCTCTATCACCTTGAGGACAATCTGGTCGCGGTCGGCTTCGTGCTGCACCTCAATTACCAGAATCCTTATCTTTATCCCTTCGAGGAATTCCAGCGCTTCAAGACACATCCCGCCATCCGCGACACGTTCGAGGGCGGCAAGCGCATCGCTTACGGTGCGCGCGCGATCACCGAAGGCGGATTCCAGTCCGTTCCGAAGGTTTCCTTCCCCGGCGGCGCTCTGATCGGCTGTTCGGCCGGCTTCGTGAACGTGCCGCGCATCAAGGGCTCGCACAACGCGGTGCTGTCCGGCATTCTGGCTGCCGACAAGGTGGCGGAGGCTCTCAAGGCTGGCAAGGCCAATGACGACGCGCTCGATGCCTATGAGAACGAGTGGCGCGACAGCGAGATCGGCAAGGACCTGAAACGCGTGCGCAACGTCAAGCCGCTCTGGTCGCGTTTCGGCACGGCTCTCGGCGTCGGTATCGGCGGCATCGACATGTGGATCGCGCAGATCACCGGCGGCTGGTCGCCGCTCGGTACGCTGAAACACGGCAAGCCGGATTACGCTGCCACGGCAAAGGCGTCGAAGTTCAAGCCGATCGCCTATCCGAAGCCCGACGGCGTGCTGACCTTCGACCGACTGTCCTCGGTGTTCCTGTCGAACACCAACCATGAGGAGGATCAGCCGGTCCATCTCAAGGTCAAGGACATGGACCTTCAGAAATCCTCCGAATATGCTGAATTCGCGGGACTTTCCGCCCGTTATTGCCCGGCTGGCGTGTACGAATGGATCGATGCCGACGGCAACTCGGTCCCGGCGGACGCTGACCGCAAGCCGGGCGATGCGGTCCGCTTCCAGATCAACGCCCAGAACTGCGTCCACTGCAAGACCTGTGACATCAAGGACCCGAACCAGAACATCAACTGGACGGTGCCGCAGGGCGGCGAGGGGCCGGTCTATCCGAATATGTAAGAGGGGCGCTTAGAACGCGATATCGGCGACCACAGGCAGGTGGTCGCTTCCAGCAAACGGCAATGTCTCGATGCTGGTGATCGTGAATTCGTCCGAGACCATGATCTGATCGATCGGCAGGCCGATCAGAGGTTTCAGCGCGTTCGGCAGATGCGACGAAAGCCAGGTCGCGCGTACCCCCGGAGCCGGCGCGGTGTCCGTGAGCCGAGCAATCTGATGAACGCCTTCGCTCCATGTCGTGGCATTGAAGTCACCAGCCAGAATGAGCGGATGGGGCAGGGCGGCGAGTTGTCCGGACAGCTTGTCGATCCCTTCTTGCTGGTTGAACGGCCAAGGCCAGAAACCGTGGTAACTCGCGAAGGTTATCGGTTCGCCGCCGAGGTCGAGCCGGATCGCCGACAGGGCAAAACTTTCGACGCAGTCGATCTTGTCCCTGGCTGCCGGAAGGCGCGAGATCACCGTCGCGCCGCCGATTGCCGAATCGCCACAACGCAGTTGTACCGGATAGTCGTTCTTCAGCAGGTTGATCAGCGCTTTGGGGCTGTCCGTGACCTCCTGCAGAAAAACAACATCCGGGTCTGCGGCGCGGATGACCCGGGCGGCGAGATCGGTCTGCGTATTGTCATACAAGGTATTGAACTGCAGCACCCGCAAACTGCGGGGCGACGCATTGGCGCTCGAGAAGGAGCCCGGCGAAAGACCCGGAAGATAGGGATAGGTGAGAACCAGCGCGGCCACAACGGTCAGTCCGCCGACCATGGCCATTCTCCGCGCGCCGAGAAATGCCGCCAGTATCGCGGCGGCGGTGAGCGCGGCTGCGAGATGGAGCCGGAAATGGGCGAGGGAATCGAATTGCGGAGCCAACCGGTTGAGCAGTGACAAGCCGGTCGGAATGGCGAGCAATATCACCGCAGCTGCCGAAAGCCGAACGAAGACTGTCCTGAACACGCGCACCGTTTTCCTTGCTGTTGCCGACGTGCATTAGCAGGGGAACGATGACCGCAGTGTGGCGCGCTCTATCGTCCGAATTTGTAGGAATATCCGACCTTGAGTGTCACGGTATTGTTGTAGCCTGCCATCTGGCAGGTCCTGGATGGGCGGATGTCGGAACTGGCAGTGCGCCACGTACACGAGCTTAAGGGGCTTGTTCTCGACTTTTCGCGCGGCAATTGGCAGCGCCTCGATACGTCAGGCGGCGCGGTCCCCGCCGTTTGGCATGAAGCCGAGCGAGCGCGGGACGCGTAGAGGTCTGGAAGACGTGCTGAGCGGCTGCGTACTGCCTCAGCCCTTCACATATTTCCGCCAGTCATGCTCTTCCTCGAAGCCGAGAACTTCGCGGATTTTCCTGTTCGAGAACAGTGCCTCGTTCTCCCCCATTTCGCGGGTCAGCGGCACGCCGGGAAAGAAGCGTTCGGCCAGCTCCGCTGTCGGGATGTTCATCCCGTTGGTGTCGTTGCCGGCGTTGAAAACCTGGAAGCCCAAACCGTCGGTCGCAAGGCAGCGATCGACGATCTGGCCGAGATCGCGCGCATCGATATAGCAGAATGCATTGCGCCTCCGCATTCCTGGATTGGCGAAATAGGTCGGGAAGTTCTGCTCATATTCGTGCGGCTCGACCACGTTGCCGATCCTCAGCGCGTAGATATCGAAGCCGGAACGCAGCGCAAAGGCGCGGGCGGTCTTCTCGTTGACGACCTTCGAAAGCCCGTAGCTGTCCATCGGATCGACGTCGTATTCCTCATCGAGCGGCAGCGATACCGGATCGCGCTTCCCGTCGGCGAAGCAGATGCCGTAGGTCGTTTCCGATGAAGCGATCACGATCTTGCGGATGCCGAGCTTCACCGCCGCCTCGATGACATTGTACGTGCCGACCGTATTGATGCGGAACGTCTCATTGTCGGGATTAATCAGGATTCGCGGAATGGCGGCGAAATGGACGACCGCGTCAAACGATGGCACGCCGTTGCCGGGCTCCAGCTCGTCGAAATTCGCATAGGAACTCATCACGTTGAACATCTGGCCGGAATCGGCGATGTCGGCCGTCAGGTTGTCGACGCCCGGATGGTCGAGCGGCGTCAGGTCTACATTGACCACCCGATGGCCTTTGTCGAGCAGGTAGGGGACGACATGCCGGCCTGCCTTGCCCGATCCGCCGGTGAAAAGGATACGCTTCTTTGCTGACATCAATCTCTCCTTCGCGGTCATCTTCGTAACATTGAACCGTGATCGGACAACCGTCTATTTTTCCTCTTGAAGCTCTAGTCGCTAGAGACACTATCTCTGCGGGACAGAGGAACCAAAGGAGTCTGTCATGGCGCATGGGCACAAGCACGGCCATCACCACCATCACGTCGATCCCGAGGCGGGAGACATGCGCGTGGCGCTGGCCGTCGGAGTCAATCTCGCCCTGACGGTCGCGCAGGTCGTGGGTGGCGTCTTGGCCGGCAGCCTGGCCCTGATTGCCGACGCCCTGCACAATTTCTCCGACGCGATTTCGCTGATCATCGCATTCGCGGCCCGCAAGATCGCCCGCCGTCCCTCCGATTCGGCGATGACCTTCGGCTATGGCCGCGTGGAGATCGTCGCCGCGCTGATCAACTACACCACGCTGATCGTGATCGGGGTCTATCTCGTCTACGAGGCGGCGATGCGGTTCCTCGATCCGCAGGATGTCGCGGGTTGGACCGTCGTGATCATTGCGGCCATCGCGCTCGTCGTCGATGTCGTTACGGCGGCACTCACCTTCGCCCTGTCGAAGGAGAGCGTGAACATTCGCGCAGCCTTCCTCCACAATGTCGCCGACGCGCTGGGCTCCGTTGCCGTCATTGTCGCGGGCACGCTGATCCTGCTCTTCGACTGGTGGCTCATCGATCCGCTCGTGACCCTGCTGATCGCCGGATACATCCTCTGGCAGGCATTCGCCGAGATCGGAGGCGTGATCCGCATCCTGATGCTCGGCAGTCCCCCGGATATCCGCACCGATGCCGTCATCGGCGAAATGGAAGCCGTCGAAGGCGTCGCCGGCATCCATCACGCCCATTTCTGGCAGATGAACGAACATGACAACGCGCTCGATGCCCATCTGGTGATTGATCGCGGCGCATGGGATCACGCCGACGACATCAAGCTTCGGGTCAAGGCGATGCTGTCCGAGAAATTCGGCATCGGCCATTCGACACTGGAGATGGAGTGCAGCCTGCATGCCTGCGACCATCCCGATCGGATCGGCGACGGTCACGGATAAGCCGGCGGAGCGTCTATTCTGTTCGGCCTGCCAGGCTTTCGATGAGGGAAGGGGTGATGTCCATGTGCTCCTTCGCCGCGTCGAGGACGGTCTCGTCCAGCAATGGCGGCTCGAGGTCGACGCCTTTGCTCAACTCGCTGGTGATCGTCTTCATCGCGGCGATCCTTGCGTGTTTCTTGTCGTTGGCCGGGATCAGATGCCAGGGGGCGTAATCCGTGGAGGTCCGCTCGAACATCTCGTCGATCGCGGTGGCATAGTCGTCCCAGCGGTTGCGGTTGCGGAAATCCTCGTAGGAGAGCTTCCAGCGCTTCAGAGGGTTTTTCAATCGTTCCTCGAACCGCGCCAGCTGTTCCTCGGGCGATATGTGGAAGAACAGTTTCACCAGCCGCGTGTCGTCGTCATGGAGCATGCGCTCGAAGTCGTTGATCTCCTTGTAGGCGCTTCTCCAGCGTTTTTCGGGAGTGAGGTTTTCCACGCGCTCGACCAGAACGCGACCGTACCACGAGCGGTCGAAAATCGTGATCGCGCCATTCGGCGGCATCCGCTCCATGAAACGCAACAGGAAATGGCGTTCGAGATAGTATTTTCGCGGCGCGCCGATAGGCCAGACCTTGAAGCTGCGCGGATCGAGCGCCGCCGAGATACGGCGGATCGTGCCGCCCTTGCCAGCCGCATCCCAGCCCTCGAAGAGGATAACCGCCGACTGCCCCGAAAAGAGGTAGGCTTGCTGGATCTGTGTGAGGAGATGCTGAAGTTTGGTCAGCTTGTTCTCATAGGCGGATCGGCCGAGGTGAAGCGTAAGGTCCACATCGGCCAGTCTGGGCGTCCCGTCCCGGGATTTCATGCCGCCGGATTTCTTGCTCATGCCCCATCGCCCTCTCTATGTCCTATGGAGACTATGCCGATTTGATGCATCGCAACAAGGCAGACGGACTGCCGGATGGCGGGCCTGCGGCACAAAGAAGCGCCTCGGCCTTGCGGGAGAGGCGGCGCGAACAAACATAATGGACGATTCCATTACCCGGAGACCGTACATGTCGAAGATTTTACGAAACACGTTTCTTGGCCTTGCCATGACGGTCATGGCCCCGTCCGCTGCCTCCGCCGAGCAGGTCGGAGAGGTCGGTGTCGACTGGCTCGGCAACGATATTGTCATCGAGGCGATCGCCGATCCCGAAGTCGATGGCGTGACATGCCACGTTGCCTATTTCGACCGCGGCCTGATCGACCGTCTGCAGAAGGGCAATTGGTTCGAGGATCCGTCCAATTCCTCCATAGCCTGCCGCCAGACCGGCCCCATCAAGATTGGGGATATCGACCTGGACGAAGACGGGGAAGAGATCTTCAAGAGCTCGCGTTCGCTGATCTGGAAGAAACTCGTCGTGAAGCGGATTTACGATCGCGATAACAACACGCTGATCTATCTGTCGCATTCCCGCCAGGTACAGGACGGCTCCGCGAAGATGGCCATCTCGACCGTGCCACTCTACGGAGAGGTGGAGCCGATCGCGGAGAAGTAATCTCCTCGCCGGAATTGAAAAGGCCGCCCGCGATGAAGCGGGCGGCCTTTTTCGTCTGTTCTGGCGCGATGTCAGGTCCTGAGGACGCGATAGATCGCCGGGATCACGAGCACCGTCAGCAGCGTTGACGACAGCAGGCCGAAGAGCAGCGACAGCGCCAGCCCCTGGAAGATCGGGTCGGCCAGGATCACCACCGCGCCGATCATCGCCGCGACCGCGGTCAGGAGGATCGGCTTGAAGCGGATTGCGCCGGCTTCCAGCAGGATATCGATCTTCGTCTTGCCCTCGGTGTCGGCATTCCGAATGAAGTCGACGAGCAGGATCGAGTTGCGCACGATGATGCCGGCAAGCGCGATGAAGCCGATCATCGATGTTGCCGAGAACGGCGCGCCCCACAGCCAGTGGCCGCCCATGATGCCCAGGAAGGTCAGCGGGATCGGGGTCAGGATGACCAATGGCAGCTTGAAAGAGCCAAACTGCGCGACGACGAGGATGTAGATGCCGAGAAGGGCAACCATGAAGGCGGCGCCCATGTCGCGGAATGTCACCCAGGTCACTTCCCATTCGCCGTCCCACAACAGCGTCACGACACTTTCGTCATCCGGCTGGCCATGCAGCTTGATCAAAGGCTTGGTGCCTTCGGGCCAGTCGATTTTCTCCAGCTCTTCCGTGACCGAGATCATGCCATAGAGCGGCGCTTCGTAGTCGCCGGCGAGTTCGGCCGTGACCATCTCGGCATCGCGTCCGTTGTGGCGGAACACCGGATAGGACGCTTTTTCCTCTTCGACATCGATCACGTCGCCCAGTTCCACCACGCCGCGAGCGCCGGGGAGAACATTGGCCGGGATCGGTGTGGACATGAATCGCTCATCGAGAACCCGGTCGCCCTTCGCCCGTTCGACACGGATCGGGATCGGATGGCGGCCATCTCCGCGATGCGAGTAACCGACGGTCGAACCACCGTTGAGGATTGCGAGCGTGTCGAACACGTCGCTTTCCTGGACCTGGAAGAACTCCAAGTCGTCGGTGTTGATCGTGGCGCGCAGGCGACGTGCCTGGGTGCCGAAACTGTCATCGACATCGACCACGAACGGCACGGCCTCGAAGGCCTCCCGGATTTTCGCGGCCGCCATGCGACGGGTTTCCGCATCCGGGCCATACACCTCGGCGAGGAGCGTCGAGATCACGGGCGGCCCGGGCGGCGGCTCGACGGTCTTCAGGCTGGTGCCTTCCGGTACGTCGAGTTCGCTGATCCGCTCACGGATTTCCAGCGCGATATCGTGGCTTTCCCGGTCTCGCTCGGTTTTCGGCGTCAGGTTGATCTGCAGGTCGCCCAAATTGGGCTGCGCGCGCAGATAGTAGTGACGCACGAGGCCGTTGAAGTTGAACGGCGAGGCGCTTCCCGCGTGGGTCTGCACCGAAACCACTTCCGGCAGTTGCGTGACGGTCCGCGCCACGACCTGGGCGACGGCATCCGTTTCTTCGACCGACGAGCCTTCCGGCATGTCGATGACAACGGCCAGTTCCGACTTGTTGTCGAACGGCAGCAGCTTGACGGTCACATCCTTGGTGTAGAGCAGGGCGAGCGAGCCGAAGGACAGCGCCGCCGTGATCAGGAGGAATGCGAGGCTGCGTCCCTTGGTTGCCAGGATCGGCCGCGCAAAGCGCGTGTAGAGACCGCCTAGCTTGCCGCCGGGCTGATGTCCGGGGCCCTCGTGATCGTGAACCGGTGCGCCGCCCGCGATCTTCGCCATCAGCCACGGGGTAACGATCACCGCGACGAAGAAGGAAAAGATCATCGCCGCCGACGCGTTGGCCGGGATGGGGCTCATATACGGCCCCATCAGGCCGGACACGAACAGCATTGGCAGCAATGCGGCCACCACGGTCAGCGTCGCGACAATGGTCGGGTTACCGACTTCCGCGACGGCCTCGATGGCGCGCGCGACACGGTGCTTGCCGCCGCTCATTCCCCAGTGCCGGGCGATGTTCTCGATCACGACGATGGCGTCGTCGACTAGGATACCGATGGAGAAGATCAGCGCGAACAGCGAAACGCGGTTCAGCGTGTAACCCATGATCCATGCGGCAAAGAGCGTCAGCAGGATGGTCACGGGGATGACGATCGCGACCACGATGCTTTCCCGCCAGCCGATAGTGAACAGCACCAGCGCGATGATCGAAACGGTGGCGAGGCCGAGGTGGAAAAGCAGTTCGTTGGCCTTTTCGTTGGCCGTTTCGCCATAGTCGCGGGTGACCTGCACCTCGATGCCATCCGGAATCAGGTGCCCTTCCAGTTCCTCCGCCTTGTGCAGGATCTCCTCAGCCACCACCACGGCATTGGCGCCGGCCCGTTTCGCGACCGCCAGGGTCACGGCGGGCGTGCGTTGTATTTCGCCTGCCTCGTTGCGCGTCACGTTGGCGACGATCTGGTCCGAGGTGTCGAACACATATTCGACGGTCGCCACATCGCGCACGTAGACCGGACGGGCGTCGCGGGACGTCAGCAGGAGGTTTGCGACCTCGGCTGGCGCGGTGAGCGTTTCGCCGGCGACAAGATCGATCTGCTCGCCATTGTCGCGCAGCTTGCCCGTTGAGAAGGTCCGGTTGGCAGACTGCACCTTGCCGGCGAGTTGCTGCAGCGTGACGCCGTAAAGCGCCAGCCGCTCAGGATCGGGCGCGATACGGATCGCTTCCGGTGCCTCGCCGACGAGATAGGTCAGGCCGACATTCTCGATCTTCGCGACCTCGGCACGCAGTTCGCGTGCGACCCGGGTCAGGTCGTTCGCGGTGATGTCGAGGCCCGGTTCCGGTGAGAGCGTCAGCGAGACGATGGCGACATCATCGATGCCGCGCCCGACGATCAGCGGTTCCTCTATGCCGACCGGAATACGGTCCATGTTGGCGCGCAGTTTCTCATGCACGCGCAAAATGGCCGCGTCGGACGATGTGCCGACAAGGAAGCGGGCCGTGACCATCGCGTAGTCGTCGCTGGTCTGGCTGTAGACATGCTCGACGCCGTTGATGCCCTTGACGATGGTTTCCATCGGCTCGGTGACGAGTTTCACCGCGTCCTCGGCCTTCAGGCCGGGAGCCTGCAGGTGGATATCCACCAGGGGCACGGAGATTTGCGGTTCCTCTTCGCGCGGAAGCGAAATCAGCGCGACGAGCCCGACCGCAAGAGCGGCGATGATGAAGAGCGGCGTCAGCGGCGAGACGATGAACGCGCGCGTGAGGTGCCCGGCAATGCCGAGCCGTCCGTCGAATTGTCCGTCACTCATCGTTGGTCACCACGTCTTCGCCGCCTTCGAGACCGGTGACGATCTCGACCATGTCCTTGCCATCCACCATGTGATGAATGCCGGTTATTACGGTGCGCCTGACGGGTTCACCGCCCTCCGTGATCGTCACGAAATCGAGCCCTGAGACGGTTTCGACCGCGTCTTGCGGCACCAGCAGGGCAGGGCGCGTGTCGACCGGGAGACGCACCAGCACGCGTGCATCGACGAACGCATCGTCGAGGCCCTCGACTTCGACATCGGCGATCACGCGGCCATTCTCGATCTGCGGGTAGACGCGCGCCAGCTTGCCTTCGACCGTCTCGTCAGTCTCGATCTGGATCGTATCGCCTTCGCGGAAGCTTCCTGCATGGCGCTCCGGCACGGCCAAACGCAGGAAGAAACCTCCGCCGCCAATGGTGGCAATGGATTCGCCGGGCGCCACGACCGCTCCGGCTGCGACAGGCACGTCCAGCGCCCGACCGGACAATGGTGCGAGCACGGTACCTTCGGAAACCTGCTGCTCGAGCACCCGCCGTTCGGCACGCGTCGCCTCGATCTGGTTGGTCAGCACCTCGACCTGGGTGCGCAGACCGTCGAGCCGCTGCACGGTGGTAACGCCGCGCTGAAGCAATTCCTCGCCCCGGGAGAGTTCGGACTGTGCGTTGACGAGCTGCGAATTAAGTGCCTGAAGCTGCGCGTCGATCGCATTCATCTGGAAGTCGAGCTTCTCATCGACGATCCGCGCGAGTTTCTGCCCCGATTCGACGAGATCGCCCTCGGTCACCGAGAGTTCGACAAGCGTGCCGCCGAGCCTTGCGCGGGCGGGGATACGGTCTCGCGCCTCGATGCGGGCATAGACAGCCTTCCATTCGGTCACGTCGGTTGGTTCGAGCGTGAAGGTTTCGGCTCCCGCGACGGGCGGAAGCATCAAAGCCAGCGCCATTGCGGATGTGATGGCGGCAAGTGTCGCGCGCATGTTCAAGTCCTGCTTTCTGGTTGTCACGCCCTGACGGGTATGAAAACATTCCTGATTTAGTATATTTGCGAACTTCAATATATGTTGCTGCTTCGCATTTCAAGTGGGGGCCAAAAGAACGCGCGAACGGAACGCGGTCCATGACCGCGATCAAGGAGACGGCATCAAATCCACATGCTTTGTGGACGAAATCAGCGTGCGGCCAGAAAAAACGCGGTCAAACCCCAAAAAAGCCTCGATATTCCCGAATCTTGTTGCGGCAAATGAAAAGAGCTAGTGTCCCCGCGATTGGAGTCGCGGTTTCGGAATGATTCTGGACGCGGTTCCCTATTGTTATGCGAGCCCGGCCGTTTCTTGATCGTTTGGTCCAGATGGCGTAATCATCGGTACGGGCGGGCTTGCCTTGTATTTTAACGGGTGTACGCGGTTCGGGTAATTCCGGGGTTTCCGTTGTATGTCTGACATGAAACGGAGAATCGGATTTCCGTGTCGGATTTTGCCAATTACATTCGCGTCGCTATTCAGGGGCTTTCTGAAAATACCCCGCTGTCGCGGGCATCGGCCTATGAGAAAGTGCGCAAGACGATAAGGCGCCAACTCGACGCCCGTTCGGCCGGCGAAGCCGAAATTTACGACACGATGGAGGAGCTGGAAAACGCCATTCTGGACCTTGAGGCGGAGCAACTCATGGTCCCGGCGAAACCGGCGCCGCCTGCGCCCGCCGCACAGCCGGAACCACCTGCACGACCCGAGCCTTCCGCTGTAAAACCGGCCTATACGCCGGAAAGCAACGTAACGCCGATTATCCGAAAGAATCCGGAGCCCGCCGGCAGGGAGCCTGTTGTCGCCGCCAGCGCGAATGAGCCGACGCCGGCCGATACGGCCCCGTCTGCGCCGCATCCCGAAGTCGCGAAGACACCATCGGCACCCGAGGCGCCGGTCGCGAACACAACCAACGAAAAGCCGCAATACACGCCGCAGCGCACGACCGCGATCGGCGGCTCCGCCAGCCAGGCTCTCAAGGTGGAAGCCGGCGAAAGCGATCCGCTTGCGGAATTCCAGTCCGCATTGACGGCCGAATTGGCGCTTCCGATCACGCCTGAGGAAGAGCAGCAAACAAAATCGGCTGCGACGCCGGATCCGGAACCCGTTGAAGAACCGAAGCAGGAGCAGACGGCTGCAGCTCCGCAACCTGAACCGGCTCCACAACCCGAACCCGCTCCGCAACCTGAATCGGCGCCGGAGCCCGCCGGTGTAGCGCAAACGAAGTCGGAGAAGCCGGAATTCGACGTCAAACTCATGCTGCTCAAGGCTGTCAGCAATGAGGACATGCGCGACTCGGCGACGCGCGAGATCATCTATCGCAGAGCACGCAACGCGTTGGTCCGCTATCTCAAGGCTTTGTCGCCCCAACCGGACTTCGATACCGTTCACGGGCATATCGAAAGGCTCAACCAGGCGATTCGCGAGGTCGAGTCGGAACAGTCGTCCAAGGCCGTCGATACAGACGCCGCAACTGACAGTGCCGATAAGGGCGGCTTCATCAGTGAACTGGAAGATATCTGGTCCGCGGATGACGAGCAGCCACAGGTTCGCAAGGTCGAGAAACCGGTGCGCCCGGCCGCGCCGCCAATGCCCGAGAAATTCGATCTGGAACGCACGATTGCCGACGAGGTCGAGGAAGCCGTCCAGGAACTCACTGTTCCCGAAGACGACATAGAACTGGACTTCGATTTTCCCGAGGAAGACCTCGTTGCACCGCGCTCGATAGACGATGAAGTCGAGGAGGCCGTACAGGATCTGATCGCTGCGGACACCTCCCGGCACCAGATTCGCAGCAAGCCGGCGAAGAAACCGCAGCGCCCCGCACGTCGTGAACGCGTCGAGTATGACGACGATGATACGGATGAGAACTACGCCGATCACGGCCGCGCGAACCCCGCGCCCGCGGAGGTCGATCGTTGGGCGATGGATGATTCCTTCGAATTGCCGGAAGATGCCTTCGATCAGGAATTCGCGATGGATGAACCGGCCGGTCCGGTAGCTGCCCAGCAGGTCCGTGCGAAAGACGACAGGCCCCGCCGACGTGGCGGGTCGGGCCGGATGTTTGCCATATTGCTGGTCTTGCTGATCGTAGGAGTGATCGCGACCGCCTTTGCGCTTCCCGACATGACGTCGCGCTATGCGGCGAAGGCCAAGTCCACTGCCGGATGGGTCGTCGAGTTTGTCGCCGGGCTTGCCGGTGAATCCTCCGATTCATTGCGCAGCGCAACGACGGATGCCGGCGAAGGCGATGCGGTGGGAGAACCGGCGCTCGCCGACGAATCCGCCGGGACGCAAGTCGCTGAAACTGAAACAGTTTCCGAAACGGACACGGCGGAAGCCGCTGCGGTCGCACAGGAAGAGACCGCGGAACAACCTGCCGCCGAACCGGCGGTGGCCGCCATCGATGGCGAGAAGGCGTTCCTGTTCGCCACCTCGGGTGGGCAGCAACCGGTTGCCACCGGCAATGTCGTCTGGTCGTTGATCCAGTCAGCGCCGAGTCCCGGTGCTGCGGCGGAGCCTGCCATTCGCGGCGAGATCACGATACCGGGCGAGGGCCTGCGCGCGACGCTGACCTTGCGGCGCAATCTCGATGAAACGCTACCAGCTTCGCACCTGTTTGAACTGGTCTTCGCGCCGGCTGACAGTGTTTCCAGCAGCGAGATTTCTTCTGTCGAAGGCATTACCTTCGTACAGAGCGGGCAGGACCGGAGCCAGCCTCTGGTGGGTTCCATCGTCAAGATCGCCGACAATATCTTCCTGTTCGCTCTCGCGGATGTTCCCGCGGCGCGCGAATTGCACGCCAGCTTGATGAGCAATCCCGATCTGATCGAGATACCGTTTGTCTATTTCAGCGGACGGCGTTCGACACTGCGTCTCGTGACCGGCGCGACGGGCGGCGAGGTGTTCCGTTCGGCCACTGAAGCCTGGGGCGAAGAAGCCGCGGTTCAAGCTGCTGCGCCGGAACCTGCGCCCGCACCGGCAGAGCAGCCGGCTGCAGAACCCGAACTCGCCATTGCGCCTTCCGAAGCGCCCGCGGATACGTCAGCTGAAGAGGTGCCTGAAACTGCAGCCGTCGCTGACGCGGAGCCCGGACGCCCGATTATCCCGGACATTGTGCCGATTCCGCCGGACCGGCCCATCTAGGCTTCTGCCGGCTCGCGTGTTCGTCTAGCGCAGGATTCCCGTGTCGAGCCACCGAACCATTACGCTCATGCAAGCGTCCCGCTTGAGGCGACCCGTATCCTCTCTCAGTTTCGGCCACGAGACCGAACGCGGGTCGCCGAAATGGCCGAGCAGGAAACGGCTGATCGTTCTCTTCACATCGGGCGAGGGGTCTCGGGCGACGAAAGGCGAAAGCAGGATTTCGTAATAGGCGCATTCAAGGTCCGGGCGCCTGCGTTCGCCCAGTTCGATCCATCCCAGAATGGTCTTGAGCGGCTGTGCGTCGAGATCGACATGCGCGAGCGTCCGTTCGATCAGGGCGCATTTGATCGCCAGTCCGTACAATGAATCCTGCACGTCGTCTTTAAGGCCCGAGCGGGCAAGCGAACGAACGGGGTTCCTCAGATCGACACTGTCGATGATTGTGTCCAGACCATAACCGCCGTCGAAAAACTTCGTTTTCTCCACGAACTCCCGCGAACTGATCCGCAGCGACGCCTGGTTCTTGCGCAGGTGCTGGTAGATCCGATCGGTCTCGGGGCTGCCCCGTTCGAAAATATGGAAGAAGGCGTTGAAGAGGACGTTGACGGGTGTCTTGCCCGGCCGCGTCATCGCTTCGGTGACAAGCCGGTGCCGCGCAATGGTACTCGACGTGAAGGCGTCCTCGTCACGCATGTGAAACAGGGAAAGCCGGATGTCGCTCAGCGGAATTTCCGCGCCCAGTCCTTCCTTGAGTTTCCGCGCCGTCTCGCGCAGGCGCCGCCTGCGGCCCTGCTCGGGAATGCGGGCTGCCGCACGCTTGCGCGCCCATCTCTTGGCCACATCCTTCACACGACCGGGAATGGGAGCCGCTGTTTGCCCTCCCGGCACTGTCTGGCCGAGGTGTTTATCCAGCCGCTCTCTCAGTCCGGTGAAGTTGGCCATGGTCAGCGATAGGTCCCGGTTTCACCCGAGCCCGAACGCGTTTCGTTGAGCTCTTCCACGAGTTCGCCGAGATGTGTCACGGCCGTAGCCAGTGAACTGTCCATTTCAGCCACCTGGTCGCGCATCAGCCGTGTCTGCGTATCGATCTGCGAAGCCATTTCGGCAAAGACGTCGCCGAGTTTCCGGTCGACATCGTCGAACCGCTCGACATGGCGCTGCCAGAGCTCGGCCTGCATGCCGATGGATTCCTTGAAGTTCCGCTGCGACGTGCCAACCGTTTCGACGGTCTCTTTCGAGAGCTTCTGGAAATCGTCGAGCGACTGCTGGACCTCGAGCAGGTTGTTCGAGAACCGGTCTGCGGACTGCTTGATACTGCCCGTCGCGTCCCGCAGCGAGCCGGCCAGTTCCGTCAATTCTACGCCGACGCGCCCGTTTTCAGCCGAGACCCGCTCCATGATTTCCGCAAGCGCCCGCCCGGTCTGATCGATCTGCGGCAGCACCGATGCCAGCGCCTCGACGCGCGATGCGAAGAAATCGTCGGATTCGCGCAGCCGCGAAACCACATCCGCGGTGTTTTTCTGGATTTCGGCTGCGATCGTGCTCGTCGTCTTCGCGATGACGTCGCGGGTGCTGTCCTGCATTTCACCCATGAAGCGCGTATGGGTTTCGGCAATCCGGTCGCTGGCCTTCTGAAGCGTCGCGAACAGCCCCGTCAGCGCCTGTGCGCGTTCCTCGAAGGCGGCGTTGGATTCATTGAGCTTGTCGACAAAGCCGAGCGTGTTCTCGTTGACATGACGTGCAAGCGTATCGGCAGTGGCCTCGGTCAGTTCGCGCGCGCCCTCATGCATGCGCTCCATGAAGCCCGTATGCGTCGCCGCGATCCTGTCGCTGGCCGTTTGAAGGGTCGCGAAAAGCCCGGTGAGCGCCTGGGCCCGTTCCTCGAACACGGTATTGGATTCGTTGAGCTTCGCGAGGAAGGCTTCCGTGTTCTCGTTGATATGGCGCGACACCGATTGGGCCGTTGCGGCTGTCATGTCGCGCGTTGATTGCTGCATCTGCGCCATGAAACGGGTGTGCGTTTCCGCGATCCGTTCGTTGGCCTGCTCCAGCGTCGAATAGAGTCCGGATAGCCGTTCTGCGCGCGCCTCGAACGCGTCATTGGACTCGTTCAGTCTCTGAACGAATGTATCCGTGTTTTCATTGACGCGCGCGGCGATGGCGTCGGCCGTCACCGCGGTGATCTCGCTGGCGCTGGTCTTGAAGTCAGCAATCGTCCGGGCATGGGTTTGCGCGATCTGGTCGCTGGTGCGCTCGATAGCGGCGAACAGGCTGGATAGCCGTTCGGCGCGCGCCTCGAACGCGTCATTGGACTCGTTCAGTCTCTGGACGAATGTATCCGTGTTTTCATTGACGCGCGCGGCGATGGCGTCGGCGGTAACAGCGGTGATCTCGCTGGCGCTGGTCTTGAAGTCGGCAAGCGTTTGGGCATGGGTTTGCGCGATCTGGTCGCTGGTCCGCTCGATAGCGGCGAACAGGCCGGAAAGCGATTCCGTGCGGGCTTCGAACGCGTCGTTTGCCTCGTAGAGTTTGTCTATAAACCCGGTCGTGTTCTCGTTGACCCGCTCGATGATCGTGTCGGCCGCTGTCGTTGTCATCTCGCGCGCACCCATCTTGAGGTCCGCAAGGATCTGGGCGTGCGTTTCGGCGATGCGGTCGCTGGATTGTTCGAGTGCCCGTGCAACACCGGAAAGCCGGTCGGGCAACAGCGTCATGTCCTCGCCGACGGCGCGCAACGTCTGCGTCGTCTGCAGCAGCGAATTCGCGATGGTTTCGTCAACCGCTTTCGCGACTTCACCCACGGCATCGGAAATCATCCCCGTCACGGCCTCGACGGCCTGCTTGGTGCGTGCCTGCGTTTCTTCCGCGACCGTGCCCTGGACTTCGATCATCTGGCTCGACGCCGTTTCGAATGTACGGGCGGCCTCTTCGATACGGTCCGGGAGACGTCCGAGGCGTTCCGAAACCGCGGCCGACACCTCGTGGGTCTCCGCCAACACGCCGCGGATGGTTTCCTCGACATTGCCGGCAACCGCGCTCGCAGCCGAAGCGACGCTCTGGTTCGCGGTCGCCTGGAGATCTGCGGCGAAGCGCTGCTGCTCCGACGAGATATTCGCGCCGGCGGTTTCGAGTGAGCGCGATGCCTGCTCCATTCGCTCGGGAATGGCCGACAGATGCTCTGCGACCGCTTCCATCCGCTTGACCACGATATCGGCGCTGGTTTCGACGGACTCGTCGAAAGCCTTGGTGACCGCCTCCTTCGCGCCTTTTTGCGCCGCCGAGACGAGATCGTCGTAGCGCTTGGTCAGTGTTTCCATGCGCGAGACCACGTCCATATAGCCTTCGACAATGGCGTCGCGTGTGGTTCCGCCGATCGACGTCGCAAGCTTTTCGCCCAACCTTTGCAGGCTCTTGGTCTGAAAGTGCATCGCATCTTGCCGTCTCGTACCGGCGGATTCGGCATTCTCGAAATAGATGCGGTCGAGCAGGGCGTCGCAAAAATGCTGGACCGCGCTCGCCTTGGCGTTGCGAGACCATGACACGGCCAGTCTGAGCGCCATGAACAGCGCGATCACGATGGCGATGAAGAAGAGCTTCACCCCTGCGCTGCCGATTGCCGCGCGCATCATTTCGCCGGAAACGCCGGCATCCGCACCGGCCGGTGCGAAGGCTGCCGCGATGCCGCCAAGCGCGCCTGCCAGCCCCACGCCGGCGATCAGCGCGAAGACTGCCAAAAAGGCCGCCGGTACCATGTTGACGGAAGTGTTCTCGAGCCCGAGGCTTTCCAGCGTGAAATAGCGGGCAGGGGATGTGGACCGCGAGACCAGGGTCTTTTCCTTCTCGATGCCGTCATCGGCTTCGAGAGGCACGATCGTCGATGAGAAGCGCTGCCACGCCCTTCCGATCGTATCGTTTGTCTTCAGCTTCTCATGAACTGTTTCGAACTGGGCGGAAAAAGCTTCCCTGGGAGGCAATTCCTCCTGGGAGGCGGACAGAATGACGGAGGCGGCCTTTTCCAGGTCATCGACATCACGCGCGGCCCGTCTGACGATCCACCCGGTGAGCCCAAGGCCGGCCACGATGGCGAGAATTACGATCACGATGTCAAAGCCGGAACTCATCGTCCAATTCAGCATGAAGCCACCCCAGCCCTGTTCATCAAATACCTCCCTGCAGAGAGCATCGAACAGAATCGCCCGACTTGCCCACCGTATTACCGCCCTTTGAAAATATGGCGCGTATAGCCCACAATTTTAACGAAAAACAGTGCGCCGCGGCGGATTTATGGCTTGTCCGTGCTCTTGCGCACACTGCTCACATGCCCTGTGGCGCGCAGGGAGAGTACGCAAGCTCCGACCCGTGGTTTCCGGGCAGCGCGAACGTTTGTTCGCACGACTAGCCATTCTCGTCTTCCGTGGGCGTCTCCACACGCTGCTCTTCTATCTCCTCTTCTTCGGCGCGAGGGTCGAGTGAAGCCGTTTCCATCGTCGAATAACGCGCCGATGTCACCGGCACGAAGTCGGTCTTGTTCTCCTGGGTCGGTGCAGCGCGTTGGCGGATACGCCAGAGCGCATAGCCAATCAGCGTGACATGGGTCAGGGCCGTCGTGATGAACAATCCCGACGGGCCGGCTGCCGACATGATCACGCCGGCGAGCAGCGGACCCGCGATCGAACCGACGCCGAACAGCAGCAGCAGGCCGCCGGACGTACGCAGGAAATAATTCTCCGGAGCGTGGTCGTTCGCATGCGCGACGATGACCGGATACATGGAGAAGATACATGCGCCGAACACGGCCGAAGCGGCGAGCGCCATCGGCACGCTGGAGGGCTGGACGACGATCAGGAACAGGTCGACCAGAAATGCGACGCCGGCAATCGCGACGAGAACGAGACGGCGGTCCATCCGGTCGGAGAGGTAGCCGATCGGAATCTGGGCGCCCGCGCCGGCGAGGATCGCGAGGCTCATGAAGAAGGCGATCGTCGCGATATCGAGATCGATCCGGTCGGCATAGACGGCGCCGAGTGTCCCGAAAGCCGAATTGGAAACGCCGACAAGGATGACCGAGACGACGGCAACGGGCGAGTTGCGCCAGAGCGTCGGCAGATCGAGCGATGCACCGACCAGCGGATTGGGCTGATGGCTGGCATAAAGCCCACTTGGAAGCAGCGCGAGCGCATAGAAAATGGCGGCGAGCACGAAGAACAGATGGGTCGATGTCGGTCCGAGCGTCAGGGAAAGCTGGCCAAGCGTCGTCGCGGCGAGATTGACCATCGTGTAAAGCCCGAAAACCCTGCCGCGCGAGGCGGATTCGGCGCGCTCGTTCAGCCAGCTTTCCACGATCATCGCCGCACCGGCGAAGGCGAATCCGGCGACCCCGCGCAAGGGAACCCAGGCCCAGGATTGTATTACGAGCAGCGAGGCCAGCACCGAGACCACGGCGAGTGCCGTCATGGCGCCGAATGCACGGATATGACCGACGCGGGCAACGGTTCGCGGCATGACGAGGCAGCCCAGGATGTAGCCCATCGCCCATCCCGTACCGAGCAGGCCGAGCGCAAAGGAGGAAAACCCCTCCTGGCTGCCGCGCAACGGCAGGATCAGACCGTTCACGCCGCCCGCGAACATCAGCAGGGCTGAACCGATCATGAGCGGATAGACGGCGCGGGGCAGGAAAGGCATGACTGTGTCCGGCGATTGATTTGCGCCACCCTAGAACGTGGTTTGCGCAATTTGAAGCGTCCGGAATACACCGCCCTTTCGGTGTCGCGAAAATACAATCTGCGATTGTAGCGAGATGTTTACCGGTTTGTGCGAGGTTCCGCCGGGCGGGTCTCTCCTGCCGCCGATACCAGCAGGTCCGCAAGCTGCAACCGGAAAACGCCTTTGAAATACAACCCTGCACTTGACGGTCTGCGTGCCGTGGCCGCCTTCGCGGTCATCGCGTACCACTGCAAGCTGCCCATGGCGTGGGGCGGGTCTTACGGGGTGGATGTCTTTTTCGTCCTGAGCGGTTTTCTGATCACAAGCATCATCGTGCAGGCACAGCGCGCGAACGGTTCCTTCGATTTCGCGGGCTTTCTGGGAAAGCGTATCGTCCGGTTGGTGCCCGCGCTTTTTGCCATGTTGCTGGTCGTTATGGCGGTCCAGCAGATTTTCCTGGGGCATACCGAGTACCGGGGCGCGGCGTACTCGGCCGCCTATTTGATGGACTACGTTGCGGCGACAGGCTTTGCGGAAAAGACTTTCGGACACACATGGTCGCTCGCCGTGGAGATGAAATTCTATCTCTTTTGGCCATTCGTCGCCGTCTGGCTTGCCGGAAAACGCGATCGCGCGGCCGTCCTGATATTGGCTGCGGTATTCATGGCCTTGTGGGGCTGGCGTGTCGCCGACATGCTCATGTTCGAAGATACAACCCGCACCTATTTCCGGTTCGACGACCGGCTCACCGGCCTTGTCCTTGGGGCGTTGATCTCCTTCGTCGACTGGCGACCGGGCAGGGCACTTGTCATCGGATGCGCCATCGCACTCGCGGTGCAACTCAGCATCAATTCCTCGGTGACCGTCGCGATGATCCTGGGCGTGACCATCGTCGAGGTCACCACGGCGGTCCTGATCCTGCATCTCTTGGCGGAGCAATCCGCGATCTCGCGAACATTGTCCGCACGACCCATGGTCTATCTCGGGACGATCTCCTACGGCATCTATCTCTGGCAGTCGCCTTGGGAACTGGCGCTGCACGACTATTTCGATCCGCTGCCCCTCGCAATCGTCGTCTCGATCGCAAGCGTCGCCGCTGCGGCGCTGTCCTGGCACTATCTGGAGCGCCCGTTGACGCAGTGGTGGCGCGCCCGACCCGCCGCTACCGCAGCCTGATCGCTTTTTTACGCGTTTTTTGCGCTTGCGCGGCGTCTGTACCGGTTCGTTTTTGCGCGGGATTTGCGGTCCTGCACGAAGCTGGGTCCAGTTCCAGCAAGGAGAGAACCGATGCAGACCAACACGCTTTCCACCATCGATACCTCAATCGCCAAGACCGAAAACGGCCGCATCCAGCCCATTATCCCGTCGCCGTTCCGCTGGCTTCGCGATCTCAACGCAGCCTTCATCGGCTACTTCCGGTTCAAGGATCTGACCGCGGAACAATTGCGCGACATGGGCATCACGAAACGCCAGCAGGACGACGCATTCCTGCGCCAGTTCACGCCTCGCAGCGCCGATTGATCTCTCAGGACCAGCAGCCCGCCTTCCGGAGGCCCTCGATGAAGAATTCGAGGTCCTCCGTTCTGCTGAATGGGTAGGTCGAGCGCACATAGTCTTCGCTAAAGTCAGGGTGCGCTGCCCGCAACTTCGCCACAGTCGCAGCGGCCAATTCCATTTCTCCGGCATGGCCGAAAGTTGCGGCGCATCGCTGCAGTCCGCGTGAGTAACTGCCGCCGATTTCCAGCAGCCGCTTCGCGACTTCGACGGATTGCTCGGTGTCACCGTTCAGCATGTAGCATGTGGCCATGTCGCCATAGATCGCGGCTTTGGCGCTCGGATCGGGATCGAGCCGGAAGATCATTTCCAGATTGTCGAGAGCGATACGCGGGCGTCCGAGCCATTCCATCGTACAACCGGTTACCTGGCGCGCGAGCGCAGCAGACGGATTGAGGCGAACCGCTTCGAGGCAATGATACTCGCCGGCTTTGTAGTTCTTGTAGGCAAAGACTTGCACGAGAGCCTGGAAGGCATGCGCCTCCCAGTTGGCCGGGTCGAGCGCGATGGCGCGTTGTGAGGCTTCTCCCGATTCTGCGGCACAGGCTTCGCGATCGCTGCGCCAGCCCATGATGAAATTGCGCCAGTGGTATCTTGCAATTCGAGACCAGGCCCGGGCATAGCCGGGCTCGAGTTCCGTGGCCTTCAGGAGTAGCGGCAACTGCGCGGCATTGCTTTCCGGCGTCCCGTATCCCGGCCCGCCGAGACGGTCGATTTCATCGGCCTTGGCGACCAGATGCCATGCCGCAAGGTCCGCCGGCGGTGTCCGGGTGACGCGCTCCGCCTCGGCATGGGCGATTTGCGGCTCGATCTGAGCGACCACCGAACGGCAGACATCTTCCTGGAAGGAAAAAACATCTTCCAGATCGCCATCGAAATTCTGAGACCATATCGACTGGCCGGAGGTCGTGTCGATCAGACTGACCGTGATCCGCGCGCGGTCACCGTGTCGCCGCAGGCTTCCCGTGACCGCGTAAGAAGCCCTGACCGTTCTCGCGGCTTCGCGGATATCCGTGTTTCGCGCGGTTTTCCATCCGATGCTCTCAGGTCCGATCACCGGAAACCAGCGCCAATAACTGAGCGTCGTACGGATTTCCTCGGTCAGGCCGTCGGCCAGCATCCGGTCGTCTTCGCTGGTCGAAAGGCAGTCGACGGCGATCACCAGCACTGCCGGTCTGTCGGCAAACGCGGTCGGGCTCGCCGGTGGTGCATTTTCTGCAGTCGGGCCGGGGGCGTCTCCGCCGGCAATCTCCGAGCGCAGACGGGCGACAGCCGCGCCGGGCTTGGCTTGCAAGTCGTCGTCCAGCCGGGCTGAGAAATCCTCGAACAGGGAGAGCGCCTGTGCGCGCCTGCCATTCGCCGCCGCGGCCCGCATCAGGGCCTCAAGCGCCGTTTCGTTGAATGGGTCGATCTCGAGAAGTCGAGTTGCGCAGGCTTCGGAAGCTGGCCAGTCCGCGCTGCCGACAGTTGCCTTCAGGTGCCGTTCCGCGAGTTCGATTAGCCTGGTGCGTAGGACGCGGCGCTGGCTTGCGAGCCATTCCTCGAAATTCTCCAGCGGCAGGTCGACATCGTCCAGCAGCTCGCCGCGAAAGAGCGTCATCGCGTTTTCCGGCGCGGCATCGTCCTTCAGAATCGTCCACAGATCGCAATCGACCTGAGCGCCGGTCGCGATCGAAACGGAGTCGGTATCGGATGTAAGTATTTCGCTGCCCGTGGGGCCCAGCGCTTTCTTCAGCGTCGAAAGCTCTTGTCGCAGCGAGGCGCGCGCCTGCGCTTCGTCCCTGTCGGGCCAAAGAAGGGCCGTCAGGCTCTGACGCGACAACCTCATCTCCGGTGCGAGCACCAATGACGCGAGCAGGGCGCGGCCACGTTTGGATGCGATATGGAGATGCTTGCCGCCGGTCTCGGCCTTGAAGCTTCCGAGAAACTGCATGGTCAACGTCATGCGGCCTCGCACCCCGTAAATCGTTACTGCCCCGATCTTACCTTACGGCATTAAAGCAGCATATTGACTCGGCGGGAAGGGCGCCCCGTCCGGAGCTGCGGGCGGCAGCCTCGCCGATGTCATGTCATCCCGTCGTTAAATTGCAATTTACCAATGTTCTTGACGCCGAATTAGGCGAGGTCGGTGCAGTAAGATTTCACGGAAATCGATTGGGGGATCGAAACATGCCGACAGTAATTCGCGGCTTCGTCAGCGCACCGGCCAATAAGCTGAAACTGGCTTCGCCAGTCCGCGCGGGAAAGCCTGCCATTCAGGCTGCGACGCTCGACAAGGCAGCGCTGAAATCGTCTCCGATCCGCCCGGAATGGATTCTGGAAGGTGAGCCGAAGGCGCGTTGTGAATATCTCTCGCAGGGCACGCTTGGCGGCGCCAACAGCGCACACTGGTCATGCACTGCCGGTCGGTTCCGCTGGAACTACGGATGGGATGAGACAGTGCTCTTTCTCGAAGGAGAAGCCATCATCACGGATGATGAGGGGAACGTCTTTCGCGCCGAGCCCGGCGTCAGCATTTTCTTCCCCGCCGGGACATCGGCGGTTTGGGAGGTTCCTCGCTATATTCGCAAGATTGCGTTCAACCGGCGTCCGCCGCGTTATTTGCTGAACCTGATCGACCGCGGCGCCAGCAAGATCGCGCGGTTGGCCGGGCTCAAATAGAGCCCGACACTCTCGCATTTCCGGCTTACTGGAAGGCCGTCTCGTTGAAGCTCCTGAGCTTGCGTGAATGCAGCCTCTCAGGCGGCATCTGGGCGAGCTTTTCCATCGCGCGGATGCCGATGATCAGGTGCTGGGCAACCTGGCGCTTGTAGAAATCCGTCGCCATGCCCGGCAGTTTCAGTTCCCCGTGCAGCGGCTTGTCCGAAACGCATAGCAGCGTGCCGTAGGGGACCCGGAAGCGGAAGCCGTTGGCCGCGATGGTCGCCGACTCCATGTCGAGCGCGATGGCCCGCGACTGCGACAGGCGGCGGACCGGACCGCGCTGGTCACGCAGTTCCCAGTTGCGATTGTCGATCGTCGCGACCGTTCCCGTGCGCATGATCCTCTTCAGTTCGTAGCCGGTATATCCAGTCACTTCCTCAACAGCCTGCTCCAGCGCCACCTGCACCTCTGCAAGCGGTGGGACAGGGACGGAAAGCGGGATGTCCTCGTTCAGCACATTGTCCTCGCGGACATAGGCATGCGCCAGAACATAGTCGCCGAGCGCCTGGGAATTGCGCAATCCGGCGCAGTGGCCGAGCATGAGCCATGCATGCGGGCGCAGAACGGCGATATGGTCGGTAATGGTCTTGGCGTTGGAGGGGCCGACGCCGATATTGACCATGGTGATGCCGGAATTGTCGGCCTTCTTCAGATGATAGGCCGGCATTTGCGGCATGCGTGCCGGATTGACACCGGAAACGGGCTCTTTATCGCCCGCTTGCGTGACGAGATTGCCGGGCTCCACGAACGCCGTGTAGCCGCCTTCGCCCTTGGCGATGATATCGCGCGCATACTGGCAGAACTCGTCCATGTAGAACTGGTAGTTGGTGAACAGGACGAAGTTCTGGAAATGTGACGGGCTGGTCGCTGTGTAGTGCGAAAGGCGGTGCAGGGAGTAGTCGACGCGTTGCGCGGTGAACGGCGCGAGCGGTAATGGGTGGCCCGGCTGCGGTTCGAAATCGCCGTTGACGATCTCGTCATTCGTCGTGTTCAGGTCCGGCACGTCGAACGTGTCGCGCAACGGCTTGGAGGCGTTGGCGTCGCCCTGTTCGACATAAGTGCCTTCGAGGAAGGCGAAGTGCAGCGGGATCGGCGTATCCGATTCACCGACTTTCACCGGCACGTTGTGATTGCGCATGATCAGGGCGATTTGCGTCTCGAGATAGTTGTCGAAGAGATCCGGTCGGGTGATCGTGCCGATATAGCGCCCCGGCGCGACGACATGGCCGTAGGCGAGACGCGAATCGACGTTGGAATAGCTATCGGTCTCGAATTCGAGCATCGGATAGAAGGCGCGAACGCGGGCGGATTGTTCCTCGCCGCGCGTGACCGCCTCGAAGCGGGCGCGCAGAAAGGCCGTGTTGCGCTCGTAAAGCGCCTGCAGCGCCGCAACGGCATCTTTTGCGTTGGTGAAGGATTGCGTCTCCTGGGCGGGCGGCATGTCGCAGCCAGCGCTCGAGACGGGATTTTGCGGAAGTGTTTCAAGAGTCTGTATGGTCATGTCGCCTTATAAAGGCGAAATCACTACAGGAAAATGGCGATTGTCGATCGAATGCGTTTCGACGCCCTGCCGCTCAGGCCGGTCCATATTCATTGTCTCGGTCATCGCCGCGGCTGGCATACCAGATGATCAGGATGATCCAGCCGATGAGCGGTATGAGGGCGACCAACAGCCACCAGCCTGACCGGCCGATATCGTGCAGGCGGCGCGCGCCGACGGCGAGAGACGGCACCAGCACGGCAAGTGAATAGAGACCGCCGAACAGCGAAACGTCGCTGCCAAAGCCGAAGATCATCCCATCGACGATGTTCAGCCCGATACTGACAAGAAAGTTGAAGAGGACGAAGTACCAGAGTTCCGGACGCCGGGCGCGTCCGCGGAAATGCGCGTATTTGTTGAAGCAGGTCTTCACGCAATCCATGAATTCGGTCGGATGGTCCGTGGCCGTCCATTCCTCGTAGGATGGCGCGCCTTCGGATGCGGGCATGTCCGTTGGAGCCGGCGCCGCGGAAGGCGGTGGTGGCGGAGGAGGGGCCGCGCGTTTCGGCCAGCCTTCCGGAATATGGATGTCTGGCAGAACCTCGGAGGCGGGTTGCCAGTCGGTCATGCCATCGCGCCACACGAGCGTATCCGGCCCGATGGTCGAGACGCCGGTCAAGAGATCGAGTTCGGCGCCGTCGATCGGGCCCTTTTGTTCGCCGTTGATCGCGTAGAACCAGATTTTCTCTGTCATAGGATGCCTCGCTCCCTCCATGTCCCCCATGGAGCCTGTTGCAAGGGTAGTCGGATCGCGCGAAAGCGTAAAGCGCCGCGCGTCAGGCGTTGCGCATCAGCGAGACGTAAAGCACGAAACCGGCGCCCGAGTTGCCGCGGTGAAATCCGTCGTCCTGCGCGGCCGCGAAACCGGCGAGCGGGCCGATCAGCGCGAGCGCAAGAATACCGGCGCGGGCGGCGATTCGGAGTGCCTGGTAGCGGTTGCGTCTGGTGGTCATGGTCGTGTCCCTTCAATCGTTGACGCGACTATGAACGATCACCGCTGAACCTGTGCTGAGACAGCCGTTCAGCGTGCATTCATCTGCGAGACCGTCGCCAGAGACTTCAATTGATCAGGCGCAGGCAATCCGGTGTGAAACCCAGCGGACAGACGCGTGCCGTTTCCGCGCGCCAGCTATAGGGAGAGCGTCCGGTTTCCTGTATCAGCATCGCCAGCCCTCCGCCCGCGAACGCGGCCAGGAAACATATGACGGTAAATCGGCGCATAAGCATGGATCGGCCCCCCGAATGATGATTTCGGGAGATGATCGCCTCACGACGCTGAATGGTCGCTGACGGCGTCGTTCATGTGCGGTTCAAGATGATTGACACTTCGTTGCCCGGCCAACCTGTGGAAGGCTGTCCTGGACTAATGACACATGGCAAAGAAAAAGGCGGCGTTCCGACTGGAAGGCCGCCCTGCGCAAATCGGTCGAGTTTCGGGTTACTTACGGTTCCACTTTTCGCCTCTGCAGAAGGCGAGGACGCAGCCCTTCAGGTCCATCGTGTTGCCGCTCACCTTCGCCTTGCCGGTATAGGTTTTCCCGGCGGCCAGATCGGTGATCTTGCCCTTGTAGTTGCCACCTGAACCGGACAGCTTACCGATCGACTTGCCCTTGTAACTTCCGTTGAGCACGGTGCCGCAATAGGCGCTGCCGCAAGGCGCGAACTTCACCAGCGTTCCTGTGCTCGGGCGCAGCCACGTTCCCTCGATGGCCTCAGCGGAAAGTGCCGGCGTGGCGATTAGCCCGGCGATGGCGCCGGCAAGAAAGATTTGTCGGATCATTGTTTCCTCCCGAAAACCTGGCCGGCCCGATGCCGCGCCAAAGTCGCTTACCATTACGTAAAAGTAATTCCGAATTCAAGGCGCGGTTTTTGCCGTTGGCGCCCACGCGTTCCACCGGCCGGCTAGTGTAGATTCGCCTGGCGCTTCGTCCTTCACGGTGAACAAAGCCTTTAGCGCGCAGGTGGAAATTGCCGATAATATTTCCTCTAAAACAAATAAAAACAGCAGGTTAGTGCGTTAACGTAGAGTCAAGTTTACGAAGAGTTTGAACTTTGTTTGCCCGAAATTAAGCACGCTTTTTAGCGAGCGATTCAGCCGGCAGCGTCATTCTTGGGCCTATCGCACCGACCCGCGACATCAAACGAAAAAAGCGGTCTCGGGAGTTGAAACAGGAATGAACGGGGACAAAGACAATGGCACGCATCGAAATGGAAAATGCAGACATGGCGGCTCTTGGCGCCGCCAACAATGCCGACATTCTTTTTGAAATGGGTCTCATGTATGCGACCGGCCGCGAATGCGAGGTCGACATGATCGCTGCACACAAGTGGTTCAATATCGCCGCGATCAAGGGCTGCGCCCGCGCCGCCGCTTTGCGCGCGGAAATCGCGGAAACGATGTCGAAGCCGGACCTCGCGGCCGCCTTGCGCGAAGCGCGCGAGTGGATGACCTGCCACTGAGCGGATACTGATGCCATCGCCGCAGGTTGCGGCGACGTTCCCGGACAGTGCATCGGGACGGGGCGGGCCGCAGGCTCATGGGGATGGACTGCGGTCCGCGCCGCCTCGTTCATGGTATCGGGAAAAACGTGAATGACTCTGCCGCAGAAGGCGTTGATCTCCCACGGGAAAGCGCCTTAGTTTGCGACGCACCGGAAGCGTGCGGAGCAATGTTGCGATGGGAATGAAGTCGGTCCTCTACCGGATCGTGCCGGTGATTTTCTCGTTGCTGGCGGTTTGCGTCGGTACGGTCGCGGATCCGCACCCGGCGGGGTTGCAGGACCACAAGTTCAATCCGGTCGATCCGGTGACGGAAGACGGCGTCACCACCTTTCGTATCTTCGACAGGAAATGCAGCGACGTGCCCTATGGCGACGGGCGCGGCGAGACCGATTGCCACAATGGCAATGTGCGTTCGATCCTATCGCGTGGCTTTTCCGAACGGCTTGGCGACACGGTCGAGTATCGTTTCGATATCTTCGTCGAGAAGGAATTCCGCTATCGCGGCTACGAAAACCCGCACGCATGGGGGTTCCTCGGCGTCGGCCAGACATGGCCGCTGCAAAACCATGACAGCCGTCTGCGCATCGCCTCCTGGGAGGGGCCGTTGCTGCACAACTTCATCTACATGCTGAAGCTGGACAGCCTGCGCGGAGCCTATTTCCTCGACCAAACATGCTTCGGACCCGACCGTTTCGGCGAATGGAACAGTTTCTCGATGAAGATCCGCTGGGCGGATGACGACCGGGGCTGGATACGCGTCGCCTGCAACGGCAAAACGATCCACCTGGCGGAGGGGCTGGCGACAAACCAGGCGCCGCACTGCTACATCACCAACCAGTGCGAACCGAACGTGGAGAAACACCCGGAGAAATTCCTCTTTGCGCTGGGTCCGGTCATGGCGGGCTTTGGACCGGAATGGAAGAAATTCGGAAAGCTGTCGCAGTTCACCGACATTCAGCCGGAGGGCATCACGCTCATGATGCGCAATATCGAAATCGATAGCGGCGTCAGCCTTTATGGCCCCGACGACAGGGAGGTCATTCGCGAGTTGCAGGCGCATCTGAATGCGCTCGGATGCAACGCCGGGCCCGTCGACGGTATTGCCGGTGAAAAGACCCGTACCGCCGCTCTCGAATGCCGGGAGTTTACGGGCAGGGAGTTTCCCGAGAACCTGACAGTCCTGACCGCGCCGATAGTCCTGGCCGCTTACCGAGAAAAGTTTCCCGTGGACTGATGGGGCAGGGCAGGCCTAACTGAAGGCCATATAGCGCCCCGGCTTGTGGTTGACGCCGAGGATCATGTTGAAGATGACCGCACCGGCCGGCTATCGACCAGAGCAATGGCACCGAGCCGGCCCGCGCACGCACGGAATGCGCACATTCAGCGTGTCACGAGCACCGGCGTTCCAACCCGGACCCGGTCGAGCAGATCCATGATATCCGCATTGTACATACGGATGCATCCATGTGACACGAAGCCGCCGATCGATTTCGGCGAGTTGGTGCCATGGATCGCATAGGAGCCGCCGGAAAGCGTCATCGCTGCGGCACCCATGGGATTGGAAGGAGAACCGCTGGCGATCAGTTTAGGCAGGTTGGGGTGCTCGCGGCGGATGGATTCCGGGGGAGCCCAGTTGGGACGTATGAATTTGCCCTCGATGGCCGACTTTCCCGCCCATTGCGAGCCTTTGCGCCCGACGCCGACCACATAGCGAATGGCGCGACCGCCGCCGAGCACGAGATAAAGCCGACGCTCTCGCGTGCGGATAACGATCGTGCCCGATTTGACATTGTCCTCGAAGGCGACCTGCACGCCGGCTGCGGCGAGGGGCGGAAGAGCGAGACTCAGCACCATTCCGAGAACGCCGGATAGTGCCGGCGCGCCGATGCTTTGGCGGACTGTACGCATGACATAACCTCGTTGTCCGGCCCATCGGTCACCCGATCCGGCGCATTGCTCTGAACGCTTGTTCCTGACTGTCAGCCCGGGCGCGTGTGATGGGCGCCCGCTGCGGAACCTACCAGTTGTAGCCGAGCTTGATATTGCCCGAATATGCCTGGGCATTGACGCCGAACCTGCCGCCAATCGACGAGGCAAGAAACAGGCCTTCGTACAGACCCACGTCCGCTCCGGCGGAAACCTGCACGGAATCTGTGTCGGACTCGGCACCTGCGACGTCAAAGCCGGCTCCCGCGATCGATTGGAACTGGGCGGCGACGTCCGTGTCCGATCCGTATTCGTGAACCCATGCGGCCCGCGCGCTGAGCGTCAGCGTCGTGTCGGGGGACCATTCCACACCGACGCCCAGTTCGCTGCGAATGGAGGTCGCGGTGCGCGCTTCGTAGTCGAGAGCGTAGGTCGAAACGCCGGCAACCGTCACTTCGCTATAGGCGGGCGTTCGGAAGGTTTGGGCGCGAAGCGCGGCATAGGGGGTAATCCAGCCGAGCGTGTAACCCGCCTCGATGTGCCCGGCCACGTCATTTGCCGCGAAATTGGCGTTAAAGCTGTCTGTTCCGGCGATCGTGACGGTCCGGTTGGTGTCAACGTCGCTGTAGCCATAGGCAACCGCGCCGACGAGATAAACGGCATCGGTTTCGGTACGGGCGTGAAGCGCCACATGATAGGTGTCCGCGTTCCCGCTGCCGAGTTCTCCAATTTCGAAACTCGACCGGCCTGCTGCGACGGCAATGCCGATCGTCGTGTTGTTGTCGAAGTGATAATCGACGCCCAGCGCCAGCCCGTAGTCGCGCGAAGTGCGCTCATGTGTACCTGCCACCGCGTCGCCTCCGGCTTCGCGGTAACCGCCGTAGCCGCCCGCCCAGGTCGACAAGCTTGGCGGCGGACGGTCGGCGTCGATGGAACGAAACGGCTGGTCCGAAGCAGTGTCGGTAGGGGATACGTAGCCCAGAACGCTTACAGTCGCCGGACCCGTCGGTGCAGCCGGAGTCGCGGGCGCTGTTGGAAAGCTTCGGTGGTTGAGGGCGACATCGAGAAAGGAATCCATGGCCTGCATGCCCGTAGGGGCCACGCCGGTGGCTGTTTCACCGGCCATTTGCTCGAGAGCGTCGGCGAGTTCCTGGGGCGTCATGAGTGCGGCAAGAATGGTGAAGCTTTGAGGAAGGATTCCGCCATTCGAGACATAGTCGTCCAGCGCGTCGGCAACGCTCGTGGCATTGCCGCTCGTCTCCGTCGAATCGTCCATATCGTCCAGCGAGTCTACGAAGGTTCCCGACGTCAGGACACAGATCCCGATCGTATTGGAATCCAGGGCAACCGCTCCATTGCGGGCGAGGGCCGCGCCACACAGTATGTCCGCCGATGTGTTGAGCGTGATGCTTGTATAGGCAACAATCTGCCCGACGAAATTGGCTGATGTATCCAGTGTTGCAGAGCTTCCGACCCGGAAGAACACGTTTCCGCCTTGCGCACCGTTTTGAAGCAGAACCGTCGATCCGCTTCCGGCGGTGAGCGTCGACCCGATATTGATGACGAACGTGGCATCTGGATCACCATTGCCGTCGAGCGTCAGCGTCTGGCCCGCCGAAAGGCCGGCCGAGCTGTCGAAATTATATGCGCCTGGAAGCAGGGTCATGCCGCCGAGTTCCTGACCGGTGAGGTCTCCACCCAATGAGGTCGGCTGTCCCTCGAGATAGTTGTAGAGTGTGGTCAGTTCGTTTTGCGCCAGCGCGGCGACGGCGTTTGCCAGATATACGGAGCCCGTCTGCGTCACGCTTCCGGATCCGGTGTAGCTGCCGGTCGGACTGGAGCCGATGTTTCCGTAAATGGTTGTCGCACCGGTATTCGTGATCCCCGAGCCGGCAAGGATCGCGAAACTGTCCAGATCCTGCGCTTGCGCGCCGGGGACGTTGAACGCCGAAAACGGAACCAGAGCCGCTATCGCGCCCGCCGCGAAACGCATGCGTCGGAAACGCGCCTCGAAATCTCCGACATCTCGCAGCGCGGATGGTGCGCTCACCCCGGACTCAACTCGGTCGCATCTCCTGAACAGGGCATCTGCCGAGGAGTCTAAGGCCCAAATAATGTTCATGATTTTGTCCTGAATGAGTTAGAGTACGTCTTTTAGAAGAAAGCACGTGAAATCATGGAGACAAAAAAGAAGAATCGATAAAATTAAAAAGGCGGAAGAAGAGGTGAACCGCCTAGTATTTATCCAAAAATATTTTCTTGGGTAGAAAAAAATTACGATAGAGCGCAGCTGTTAATTGCGCAACCGAAAACAGATCTGCTTTTTATTTAATTACGGCTGACCAGTCACGTTGTTTCGGCGGCCCCCGAGGCGCGCGAGAGTCGCCTGGACGCATCGGAATGCCCGGCCGCGATGTTGAATGTCTCTGGATCCCGCGGCATGACTTCACGGAGGGATCGAGGCCGTGGGGACTGAGAGGCAGGGCAGGCCTAACTGAAGGCCATGTAGCGGCCCGGCTTGTGGTTGACGCCGAGGATCATGTTGAAAATGACCGCTCCGGCGATCGACCAGAGCAATTGCACCGGCGATACGACAAGGCTGCCTGCAGCGAGGATCGCCAGGTCGATGCCGAGTTGCACATAGCCGGCCCGCAGATTGAACCTTTCCTGCAGGAAGGCGACGAGGATATTGACGCCGCCGAGCCCCGCGCCGTGCCGGAACAGGGCGAGCAGCCCCAGCCCGATCATCGCGCCGCCCATCGTCGATGCGACCAGCGGATGAACGCCGGAGATATCGATACCCTGGGGGAGAAACCGCACCATCAACGACATGGCGGTGACGGCGGCGAAGGTGCGGATGATGTAGCCCCATCCGAGCCGCCCGACGCCGAAGAGACAGAACGGCAGATTGATCGCGAAGAAGATGACGCCGAAGCCGAACGGTGTGAGATAGTCCAGGATGAGCGAGACACCGGCGAGCCCGCCAAGCACCAGCGACGACTGCTGATAGAGAAAGACACCGAAAGAAACGAGCGCTGTGCCGATGGCGATCGCGAATACGTCCTCGGCGAGGCTGTGTCGCGATTTCCGGAAACCTGCTAGGGCGGGATTCTGCGTCTCGGGTGCGGCGGAATTCGCGTTTTCGGGTGTTTTTTGCATTGCAGCAAAGTAGACCGCAATCGCCCCGCGCGCTAGCCCGCCGCCTGCAATGCTTCGGGCAGGGCGGCCTCCAGATAGTCGAGTTCGTGCGGAAGTCCGCAACTCACCCGGATGCATCGGTCGATACCCGGTCCCATCGGCTTGCGGATGAACACGTCCCGCGCGTTGAGCTCTTGCAGCAGGCGCATCGCAAAATCGCCGTCACGGCCGCAATCGAGCGTCACGAAGTTCGTCGCCGAGGGGATTGGCACGAGACCGTTGGCGACGCCGATCCGTTCGATATGCCTGCGCGCAGCCTCGAACTGCGTGGTCAGTTGAGCCAGCCATTCCGTATCCGCCAGCGCGGCGAGCGCGGCCTTTTGCGCCATCACGTTGACGCCGAAGTGGTCGCGCACCTTGTGATATTCCGTGCACAGTTCGGCAGGCCCGATCGCATAGCCGACGCGCAGTCCGGCCAGTCCATAGGCCTTGGAAAAGGTGCGCATGCGGATGACATTCGCCTGTCCGGTATCGATCTGCGGCAGGACACCCGGCGGGGCCAGTTCGCCATAGGCTTCGTCGAGGATCAGCAGCGTTTCGGATGGGAACCCGGCAATGAAACCCTCGATCGCGGCTGCGTCCCACCACGTCCCCATCGGATTGTCGGGGTTGGAGAGATAGACGATCTTCGCGTTTTCGCGCCGCGCGGCCTCCGAAAGGGCAAGCAGATCCTCCTTGTCATGGCGATAGGGCACCGTGACGAGCCGCCTTCCGTAACCGTTTACGTGATAGTTGAATGTCGGATAGGCGCCGTCGGAATTGATGATCGCATCGCCGACATCGGAAAAGATGCGCACGGTGGTGCCGAGCAGATTATCGATACCTGCGCCGACCACGATCTCATCGGGTGTGACGCCGCAATGGGCGGCGAGCGCCTGGCGCAGGTCCCAGTTCTCCGGGTCGCAATATTTCCAGACATCCTCGCGCGCCGCGCGGTCCATCGCCTCAATGGCTTTCGGGGAGGCTCCGAAATTGCATTCGTTTGCGCCGATGCGGGCCTTGAACAGGCGTCCGTTCTGGCGTTCGAGCCGCTCCGGCCCGACAAATGGTGTGCTTGCGGGGAGGGAAGCAACCAGCGGATTGGCTTTCGGCATGCACATCTCCGGTTTCAATCCCGCCAGCAAACCGGACTTTCGGCATCTGTCAAGCGCAGTTGGCATGCGCAGGCCGGCCCCTTCTGCCCCGATGACGCTGCGTTGCGATGGAAACGTCCGGTTTTCCTCGATGGTACAGGAAAGGCCGGCGAAAAAGCGTCGCGTCGGCCAGCCGATCAGGTGTTGCAGTCCCGCTGCGGACGTGGCAAAGAGCCTGCCACCGATAGCGTTGCCGCGCGGCCTTGCGGTCACGATGCAATCGAGTCGGTCAGGCCGAAATCCTGAGGGATTTCATGGCATGGAGAGGTGGCCGAGTGGTCGAAGGCGCTCCCCTGCTAAGGGAGTAGGCGGTAACCCGTCTCGAGGGTTCGAATCCCTTCCTCTCCGCCATTTTTTTGCCTTGGTTTATGTAGTTCTCTGACAGATTAATTTTCCCTCGATTGTCGTTAGGAGTGCGAACTCCAACTGCCGTAAGCAGGGTCAATAGGCAGCTCATGAGCAAGCTTGGAAAACAAGCGTACTTCGGACGAGGGCCGCGGCCCTGATGCCGTGAGGACGTTATGTGCTTCCATATCCTGAATACGAGAACTGTCCTCGAGTACTGGCCACCTTCACTTTAAATCTGGCACTTGTAACGCCGCTATCGCGAGAATCTCCTTTCGAGAGAGATCACAAATGGCAATCGCACTATTTGCTTGCGGTGCGAGCCGAGCGAATGGGGGTCGGGCAGAAAACGGACATCTCGAAGTGGTTATGTGATCGTTGCCCGGACGAGGATGGCGAGCACGCGGCGCCGCGAATTCGTTTTTATCTTCGATGATCGCGGGTGACGGTGCAGTTCAGCCGACCAAGCGCCCGGGTCTCGAATTTCGGGAACAGGGATGTTTAGCCGAAAAATGTAGCCGCGATTCACTCGACCATGAATCGCGAACTATACGGCAAGCTGGCAGCACCGACAGCTTTAGGAGAAGGCGTGAGGGTGCCGGCAATGGCTCTGACACCTGGCACCGCGTCCTGCAGCTTGCGGCAGATGTCCTCGCAAACGCTCTTCGGTGCGTAGGAAGAAAGGACAACAGTCTCCAATTCGACGAACTGGCTCACAGCGGCGAGGGACTGCCGCAACTGCTCGATCAATTGTTCCTCCCATGCGCTGACAAGCCCGCCATAATCGGGCCACTGACCAGCACGTTCCCACAGTGGCTCGAGGGGTTCCCCGTGTTCGGACAATACCTTCTCGAGTGAAGCGATCCCCACATCGAAGCTGATCGGGGAATTGCCGGCATGTATTTGATGGTTGAGGACGAGCCGGCCGTGCAAGCGGGCCCCTAGATAGAAAAACATGTAGTCGGTGAGCTGCTTGGCAACGCCGAACATGCTTTCGCCGCTTGCGGCGGAGGTGATGTCGTTCTGGACGAAAACCGAAATGCCGAGCGTTGCCTCGATCTCTTCCTGAAGCGCCCGGAAATAGGGTTCTTCGTCGCGCCCTTTCGAGACGCTTTGCGGCAGTGCCAGCCCGACGCCTGCGAGCCGCACACGCGCGGTTGCGGGCAACATGGAAACAGCATTCCGAATCGTGTCCAGAAATTCCGAGTGATTGCTGCCTGCCCCTGGTTCCGGATTGGGCAATGTGGCGTGAAAACGGACCGCGCCGATGAAGTCGATCAGCACGACATCGGTCTGGCGATTGCCCACGCTGATGCCGACTGAAAACGCGCCTTCCGGATTGAGTGAAATCGGCACGGTCGGCGGTCCGACACGGCCCTTCTGCGCCTCGCCCTTGGCGACAAGCCCTTCCTGCTCCAGAGAGCGCACAAGCACGGAGACTGTCTGCGCGGAAAGGCCGGTCCGTTCGCCTATTTCGAGCCGGGTCACCGATTGGTTCTGAAGCAGAAGCGAAAGCACCAGACGCTCGTTGTAACTGCGTACGCTGACGGCATTCAGGCCGGTCGCGCGGTCGGCGATACGCAAAGGATTGGGGGGAGCGAAGCGCATGTCAGGCATGGCCGCACACCGTTTCTTTCGCTTCCGAAAACCTGATGTTCGAACCGATCATTTCCAGCCGATTGCCTCCACTTCACGCGCAAGCGCCTCACCGAGTGCCAGATGCGCAGAATCGTTGATGTGGAAACCGTCCAGGGGATCGCATTCGCAGACAGACCCAGCGTCGAAGAAATGGACCTCCAGTGAGTCGGCCATGATCTCGAACTGCAGGTTGAGCTCCCTGGATTTCGGCTGCGCGTTCTTGAATATCTGCTCCCATTCCTTGATGTCGTCGAGCATCGGGGGAGGGGCAACGACCATGATTTCCGGCGTCCGGCCATGCGGTCCCGGCGCCAGTTCGCGAATATCGTGGATCAGGCATCCGATTCCCATGGCGACTTCCGAGGCCGGCTGGCCGAAGCGCGCTTTCAGGTCGTTGGTCCCCAGCATGATGATCACGAGATCCACCGGGGCGTGGCTCATCAGGCAGGGTCGAAGATAAGTCCGGCCATTCTTTATTGCTCCTTCGATCGGATCATCGTGAACGGTCGTGCGGCCGCTCAGGCCTTCTTCGATGACGTACCATTCGGCGCCGAGCTCGCGTGCCAAAACACCGGGCCAACGCTTCGAAAGAGGGTAACGGTCGAGCGGCGTTCCGCCAGGTGCTTGGCCATGCGTGTTGGAATCGCCGTAACACAGAACTGTTCGCATGATGCGTATCGCCCTGAAAAGATTAAAAAAAGCAACAGGTTCGCCGAAAGTCCGGCCTGCCTCGAGGATTGCATTCATGACATCGCATCGCTTTCGAGACAAGCTTCACAGATAATCATTCAATCTGACTAATTATTGACACGCAAGCCGGAACGTGTTGAATGAGGGCCGGGGGAGGTCCCAATTCACTCGGTGCAAGTCCAAACCGCGGCGACGGTATTGCCGCGGCGGGGAAGCTCTTTGTCTTGTGGCCCCAACCCGCAATCGATGTGTGGCGACTTGCCTTGGCAAGGCGTCCGCGACGCGAGCCGGCTGAGTTATCGGGCGTCAGCGGCTTTCGAAAGGCGATCTGATGGAGCCTGAAATGTGGAGGAAGACCTTATGAGACTCAATAAAACAGCGGCGGCGATAGCGCTTCTCGCCGCGACATTTCTTTCCGGCGCGGCTCTGGCCGAGGATGTCAACCTGATGGACGGCGTCACGCCGCGCGCCGGCGATAATCCGATGGTCGAGGGCGGGAAATACAAGAAGGATTGCGGCTGGGTCATCGGCATGAGCCACTTCGGCGTCAACGCCAACACCTGGACGGTTCAGGTCGCTCATGAATCCGAAGAAGCTGCCGCCAAGAACTCCTGTATCAACAAGTTCATCCTGCTTGACGCTGCCTTCGACCAGAAAAAGCAGGTTGCCGATATCGAGGACCTGATCGCCCAGAAAGTGGACGCGATCATTGTCCAGCCGGTGACCTCGACATCCGCGAACGCATCGATCGAGAAGGCCGTCGCCGCGGGAATTCCGGTCGTACTGCATACAGGCCGTATCGAGAGCGACGCATTCACCACCGAAATTCAGGGTGGCGCGGAGCATTTTGGCAAGGTGATGGGCGACTGGCTTGTCGAAAAGGTCGGAAACGACGGCAAAATCTGGGTTCTTCGCGGTCTTGCCGGGCATCCGGAGGACACCAATCGCTACAACGGGCTGAAGCAGTCTCTGGAGGGAACGGATATCGAAATTCTCGCCGAGGAGCACGGCGACTGGCAGTACGACAAGGCCAAGAAGCTCTGCGAGACCCTTTATCTGAACAATCCGAGTGTCGACGGTATCTGGTCTTCGGGCGCGGATATGACGCGCGCCTGCGTCGATGTCTTCAAGCAGTTCGGCACGCCGATCCCGCCGATTTCGGGCGAGGGCAACAATGGCTATTTCGGCCAGTGGATCGCCGACGGTTTTGATTCGATCTCGGCGGAATATGCTCCGGCCCAGGGCGCCGCGGGTGTCCGTGCGGCTGTTGCTTTGCTGGAAGGCAAGGAGCTGTACAAGCACTACGACTACAACCCCGATGGCTGGACTGTCGAGAAGGCGAAGGAATACTACCGTCCCGACCTCTCGGCGAATGTGTGGTGGCCGACCGAGCTCTCTGAAGAAAAGCTGCAGGAACTCTACGGCAAGTAATAGTCTCCTCCCGGGAGATGGTGGCTGCCGGACTTTCGGGTCCGGCGGTCGCGATCGCGGGGCATGGACGAGTTTTCCGGGGAGGCCGGTGTTGGTCAATCTAATCGAGATGTCGAACATATCGAAGTCGTTCGGCGGCAACCTTGCTGTCGATCGGGTATCGCTCGAACTACTGCCGGGAAGCGTTCACGCGCTGATGGGCGAGAACGGTGCCGGCAAGTCCACTCTGATGAAGATTCTCGCAGGCGTCCATCAGCCTGACCGCGGCTCGATCCGCAAGGATGGTCTCGAAATCGCCTTCGCCAGCCCTGGCGAGGCGCTCGAATCCGGCATCTCCACTGTTTTCCAGGAATTATCGCTTCTCGCCAACTTGACGATCGCCGAGAACATGTTCCTTGGCCGCGAGCCGGTGACGCGGTTCGGTACGGTGGACTACCGCAGGATGAACGCGGAGACGCGCAACGCGCTCGGCGAACTCGGCCTGACACTCGATCCGGAAACGCTTGTCTCGGAACTGTCGATCGCGGAGCGGCAATTCGTTGAAATCGCACATGGAATCAAGGCAGACGCCTCGATCTTCATTCTCGACGAGCCAACGGCCGCTCTGAACGCCGCCGACGTCGAGGTTCTGAACCGCCACATTCGGCGTTTGCGCGACGAGGGCAAGGCGGTCGTCTACATTTCCCACCGGATGGACGAGATATTCGCCATTTGCGACGCGGTGACCGTCCTGAAGGACGGCAAGCTCATCGGCACCCGGCCGCTCTCCGAAATGACGCCGGCGTCGCTCATCGCAATGATGGTCGGTCGCGAGTTGCAGGACCTGTTTCCGCCGCGCGAGAAGGCGGCCGGAGATGAAATCCTGTCCGTCGAAAATTTCAGGATCGACACGGCCTCGAAAGCCTTTTCGCTGCATGTTTCGAAGGGCGAGATCGTCGCGCTTGCCGGGCTTGAGGGGCAGGGCCAGCAGAAATTCCTGCGCGCGTTGGTTGGCCAGTTCCAGCCCTTCGGCGGCACCGTCACGATCAAGGGCAAGGGGCTTTCCCTGCCGGTCGGACAAGAGGGCGGCATTCGCCAGCTGCAGGCGGCCGGCGTGGGTTTCGTTCCTGAAGACCGCAAGGAGGAAGGCCTCTTCCTCGGGTTGCCGGTGGAGCACAACATCGCCATCGGGCTGCATGCCAGGGCGCGTGAGTTGTCGGTCGCAAAAGGGCATCGCAACACAGTCGCCGATGTCATGGCCAGCATGAACGTCAAGGCGGACGGTCCGTCGGCCATCGTCGGCTCGCTTTCCGGCGGCAACCAGCAGAAGGTCCTGCTCGGGCGCTATCTCGCCGCGGACATGGACATTCTCCTGATCGAGGAGCCGACGCGCGGCGTCGATATCGGCGCGAAGTCCGAAATCTACGGGCTGCTGCGCGACTTCGCAAACAAGGGTGGTGCGGTGCTCGTCCTTTCGCGCGAGACGATCGAGCTGATCGGACTGTGCGACCGCATCTACGTCATCCACGACAATACCGTCGTTTCGGAAATGCCGGCGGCATCGGCGACCGAGCACGACATCCTCGACGCCGCGCTAAGCGCGTGACGGCGGCAAGACCGGGCAGGAGAAGTATGAGCCGGAGTATAAGAAGACTGATGACCGGAAGTCAGAGCCGGCAGGGCATGTGGATGCTGCCGCTGGTCCTCGCGGTCATTATTTGCGTTTTTCTCGCCGTACGGACGGAGCAATTCGCCAATCCGGAAAACCTGCTCAATCTCGTCGCGCAGGCGATGCCGCTGGTCATCACGGCCATCGGCCAGATGTTCGTCGTCGTCGTCGGGGGGCTCGACCTGTCAGTCGGGTCGCTGATCAGCTTCACCACCGCGATCCTGGCGCTTGACGGGCCCGGCTATGTTCTCATTCCCGCGGTCTTCATCCTCGCCGCGCTTGTCGGTGCGACCAACGGCTTCGTCGTCACGCGGCTGAATGTCCACCCCATCATCGCGACGCTGGCGATGCAGTACATCATCCTCGGCATCACCCGGATCCTGCGGCCGGTTTCAGGCGGGACCGTGCCGGATGTCGTCATCTGGGCGGTGTCGGAAACCTTCCTCGGAGTTCCGATGCCGGTCTACTGGGGTCTCTTCGTCATTCTGGTTGCCTGGAAACTGCTGCATGGTTCGCGGTTCGGCCTGCATCTGTTTGCGATCGGCGGCGGTATCGCCTCGGGGGTCCAGGACGCCGCGCGCAATTTCGGCGTCGCCGACAAGCGCACGGTCGTGCTCGCCTATGTGTGTTCGTCCTGTTTCGCCGCGCTTGCCGGCGTGTTTCTCGCCGGCCGGATCGTGTCCGGCGATCCGAATGTCGGCTTGCTGTTTGAACTCGACGCAATCACCGCGGTCGCCATTGGCGGCACCCAGCTTTCCGGCGGCATAGGCAGCCTGCAGGGAACCGTGATCGGCGCGGCGGTGTTGGCGCTTCTTTCCAACGGCATGAACCTGACCAACGTCTCACCCTTCATCCAGACGGCGATCAAGGGCAGCCTGTTGCTGCTCGTCGTCGGCCTGCAATCGCGCAAGAAGATGGGGCTCTGACATGGCTGCTGCCCTGAACAACGCCGTCGTCCAGCGAGTCACGCGGATTCCGCCCGCCTATTTCGTCTTCGCGATTCTGATGATCATCCTGTGGATCGCTCGTCCGCATATGCTCAACGCCAACATCTTGGGCATCTTCATCCGCCAGGTCGCGCCGCTCGGCGTTCTGGTTCTCGGGCAGCTGCTGGTGATGCGGGTCAAGAGCATCGATCTTTCGGGGGGCGGGGTGATCCTGCTCGTCAACTACTTCATATCGTCCGGCCTGTTTCCCGGCGCATCAGTCGCCTTTTTCGTCGCGCTGGCGCTGGCGACCGGCACGCTGATCGGACTCTTCAACGGCGTGATGGTCGCGAAGCGCCGCGTTTCGGCGGTGATCGTGACGCTGGCCGTCAGCATCATCCTGGTCGGGTTCGTGCAGTTCCTGTCGAGCGGCAAGCCGCCGGGCGACGTGCCTTCCGTGTTCAACGACATCTACAACACCAAGCTGGGGCCGGTGCCGACACCGGTTATCTTCTGGGTGTTCCTCACCGCCATCATGGCGCTGTTCCTGTCGAAGACGGTGTTTGGCCGCTACGTGACCTCGGTCGGCGAAAACGCGGAGGCGGCGCACTTTGCCGGGGTTCCCGTCGAGCGCACGGTGATCCTCGCCCACATGATCGCCGGCTTCATCGCCGCCATTGCCGCATTGGTTCAGACCGCCTCGATCGCGGTCGGCAGCGTGCGCGTCGGGCTCGACCTGCCGATCCTCGCGGTCGCCGCGACAATCCTTGGCGGCGTTGTCTTCGGGCGCGGGGAGGGAGGCGTCTGGGGGCCGTTCTTCGGCGTCCTGTCATTCGCGCTGTTATTCGTCGTGATGACCACCTTCGGCATAGACGAGCCCGGAAAACTGATCGCGCAGGGGCTGATCATCCTGCTCGCCGCCATTTTCTACGGCGTGAGAACCGCCAGATCCAACTGACCAGATGTTTTGAAACGAGGAGGAAACAATGTCCGACAAGAAATCCGTATTGTGTTTTGGCGACTCTCTGACCTGGGGCTGGATCCCGGTCGTGGAGGGATCGCCTACCTTGCGCTATCCCTACGAAAAGCGGTGGACAGGGGCGATGGCAGCGGAACTCGGACAAGGCTACCACATCATCGAGGAAGGGTTGAGCGCGCGCACGACCAGCGCCGACGATCCGAACGATCCACGCCTCAACGGCAGCCAGTATCTGCCGTCGGCCATTGCCAGTCATCTGCCGCTCGACCTGGTGATCATCATGCTCGGCACCAACGACACCAAGCCGTTCTTCAACCGAACCCCCTATGACATCGCCTATGGCATGGCGAAGCTGGTCGGCCAGGTGCTGACAGGCGGCGGCGGTGTCGGCACAACATATCCTGCGCCCAAATGCCTCGTGATCGCGCCACCACCGCTGACGCCCATGCCTCATCCATACTTCCAGGGAATGTTCGGCGGCGGACATGAGAAGACGGCCGAGCTCGGCCAGCAATATCGGGCCATGGCTGATTTCATGAAAATCGATTTCGTCGACGCGAGCGACTTCATCACGACCGATGGCTGCGACGGGATTCATTTCACGACGCAAAACAATATCGATCTCGGCGTGGCGATTGCTTCGAAGGTGAAGGAGATTTTCGCCAGGACTCCAGCCGAGGCCGTGTAGGCTCAGGCCCCATTAATCGGCGTTGATTGGCGTTGTGTGGATCAGGGTGGCAAAGGAGTTTGCCACCCTGATTCATTTCTGCTTTCGCCCGCCGGATGTCGAAGATCGTGCCATTCTTCCCGAAGTCGCACAGGGTGGCGCGGGTGGATGAGCGCCGGATCATTTCGGACGTCATCTGTGTCTTGAAAGATGGCCTGCAGCGTCTTGTAAAACCTAATACAAACAACTCTCTACAATCGAGGATGTGTTCACAAACCTCAAGAGCTGGCGGCGCATTGCCACGCGTTATGACAGGCGCGCTAACGTCTTAATGGCCGCAATCACAATCACGGCAATCGTCACATGGTGGCTTCAATGAGCCCAGCGATTTGCAGCATTCATTCCACAGCCTTCATTCTATTTTCGATGCGTCATCACCAATCGAAGTGAACACGGTTTTTCTGTGTGCTGGCGGCAAGTGATGATTGCCAGGAATCGCTGTAAGAAAGTCGCGTTTCCCAACGCTTGAGGTGCTTGACGCTGAACAAACAAGGTCAAATTGACCCAACGTAAATTCCAATCCTTGGCGATAACGCATTTACTGCAATTTGATAGTTGTTTTCCTGCGTCTGATGCAGCGAGAGAGTAGATGTGTACCTCTGGTGTTTTCTGGAAAATTCCTTTCCCTTTCAAGGGGTTGGGTGCTAGAATAGAACTATGGAACTTCGACAAATGACTGCTTTTCAGGTGGTCGCCAGGGTTGGCAGCCTTTCGCAGGCCGCCCTTGAAATGTCAGTCACTCAACCGATGGTTACGCGGTACATCCGGCAATTGGAGGAAGAGCTCGGCGTAGAGCTGTTCTATCGGACAGGGCGGGGCGTCTTGCTGACGGAGGCGGGCGTCCTGATGAAGGAGTTCGTCGATGAAATTCTCGACAGGACGGCGGATGCCAAGAACATCGTCTCGGCGATGCAAAAATCCCCGCAAGGCAAGCTCGTATTGGGCGTGCCGCCATCGGTCGGAACAGTGCTGACCGTTCCTCTCGTCAAGAAAATCAAGAACGAGTTCCCGAATGTGACGCCTCGCGTGATCGAGGGCTTCTCGGGACATATTCTGGAATGGCTCACTGCAGGGCGTATCGATGCGGCTGTTCTCTATAATCCGCCCACGATCCCGTCGGTCGTCACCGAGCCGCTCGTCGAGGACGAGCTCTGCCTGATCGGCCCGTTTCAATCCAAGGATGGCCCCGAGGGCCAAACGGTGAAGCTCGACGTCCTCCAAAGGCTTCCGATGATTTTACCCAGCCGTCCGCACGGTTTGCGCCGTCTTATCGACAGCGCGATCGCGAAGGAAGGCATCGTTGCCCAGATCGAGCTGGAGCTGGAAGCAATGCCTTCGACGCTGCTGTTGGTGGAGGAGGGGGAGGGCTATACGATACTCCCCTATGCGACCGTGCATTCGCTGGTCCAGGCAGACAAGGTCAGGGTATGGCGATTCGAGCCCGCAATGACCCGGAAACTGCTTCTGGCGACGAGCACCGGCAAACCGATGTCTCCGACCTTTCGTGCGCTGATGCGCACGGTCCGCCAGGAAATCCGGGATATCATATCCACCTTCCCGTGGCGGCCGTGACTGCTATTTCTCCGGTGGCAGGTCCAGCCTCACGATATCCGGCAGGTCGGCGGACACGGAAGGATACCGGGCCGTGACGAGCGGATCGTGCCCGGGAATGATGTGGTCGTCACTGGCTGCAAGCTTGCGCATGCGTGTAACGCCTTCCAGCACGTCGGCCGGGCTGTCGCATACCGGGAACGGTATCCCGCGTTCCATGTTCGCATAGAAATGCGCGGCATCGGATCCGAGCACAACGGGTCCGCGCGCGGTCTCGACCCGGACGATCTGCAGCCCCTGCGAATGACCGCCGACGTGGTGCAAGCTAATGCCGGGCGCGAACTCCTCGTCGCCTTCGTGGAAGCAGACCTTTCCCCGGTAGACACGTTTTACCATGGCGGTGACGTCGTCGACGTCGAAGGGGTGGTTGATCGCGTGGTGGCACATGCAGCGCCCCGTCGCGTATCCCATCTCGGCGTCCTGCAGGTGGAATGTCGCTTCAGGAAAAAGATCCTGATTGCCCGCGTGGTCGTAATGGAGATGCGAGATGATCACGTCCGTGACGGCCGTGTGGTCGCATCCGATCGCGGCAAGGCCCTCATTGACCGGACGAATGGTCTTGCGGCCGCGCTTCTCGCCCGATTCGGGTGAATAGCCGGTGTCCAGCACGATCTTGCGCTTTGGCGATGCGATCACCCAGACGAAGTAGTCCAGCGGCATATCGGTGTCGTGGGGATCTCCGCCCAGGAAGTTTTGCGAAGACCGCCGTCCATCATGACCATAACGGACGGCATAGATCTCGTAGTGTTCTTGACCCATCAGCCCTGGACCTCGGTCCTTTCCGGTTGCGCTTCTCCGACCTCGACATGGGCCCAACCTTCGACGATCTTTATCATCGAGGTGAAATCACTGTCAGGCCCATAGACCTGGTTGGTCATGCTGAGCATCTGCCGGACCGCGCTGCCGACGACCATGGGAACCCCCATGGCCTCGGCTTCATCGACGCAAAGGCGCACGTCTTTGAACGACAGGCCTGTCGCGAAGCCGAAGTCGAAAGTCCTGGGGAGGATGGATTTGGGAAACTTGTCCTCGGTGGCGCTGTTGCGGCCGCTTCCCGCATTGATGATGTCGAGCATGATCTTCGGATCCAGGCCCGCCTTGACGCCCATGACGACGGCCTCGCAGGAGACGGCGAGAGCGGAGGCGGCGAGTAGATTGTTGGCGAGCTTCATGGTCTGCGCGGCACCCGCGATCTCGCCGAGATAAAACAGCCGGCCGAAGGTTTCCAGAACCGGCTTCACTTCCTGATACGCGGATTGCGGTCCCGAATTCATGACAGCGAGCGTCCCCTCGCGCGCACCCTTCAAGCCGCCGCTGACGGGTGAATCGATCATTTTGACGCCGTTTTCGGAGAGGTTGTTGGCGATGTGCGCGGCTGTTTTCGGACCAGTCGTCGAGAGATCGATGAGAATTCGTATCGTCTTCCCGTGCGCGAGACCGTCGGCGCCCAGCGCAACGGTTTCCAGTATCTGCGGGTTGGGGAGGCTGACGATGACGATCTCGCATTCGTCTGCGACGGCCTTCGGAGAATCGACTGCTTTTGCCCCGCTTTCGGTCACCATCTCGACTGCGGCCAGATTCTTGTCGTGAATCACCAACTCGTGGCCGGCAGCGATAAGGCGCAGAGCCATCGGCGCTCCCATTTTCCCCACGCCGACAAAACCGATCTTCTTGCTGCTCATTAAGATGTCTCCTTCCTATCCCGCGCCACGCGCCGTTCGTTTCCGCCGTGCGCATCTGCAGACGGTGCTGTGTTATTATCCGTTTCGATTTCCAGGATTTCCGCGATGTCGCGAACGATGATGCGATCTCCGACGCCCAGCGCGTCGACCGCGGCCGAATACATCACTTTGTCTTTCGGACAGGAGGTGACGAAGACCGAAACGCCTTCTATATCCAGCGCCTCGCGAATTCGGTTCTCGCTTGGGCGTTCCACGACACCTTCGTCATCCTGCCAGATGCGGCCGCCGCCGGCGCCGCAGCAGAAGCTGTTTTCGCGGCATCGAGGCATGTCGTGCAGTTTCAGGCCGACTGAAGTTATCAGCGTGCGCGGAGCATCGAACTCGCCGTTATAGCGTCCGAGGTAGCAAGGATCGTGATATGTCGCTGTCCCGCCTTCCGCGGTCTTCTTGATCCGGAGGCTACCGGTTTCCGCGAGTTCGGCGAGCAGGGTGGTGTAGTGAACGACATCATAGTTTGCGCCGAGATACCGGTACTCGTTCCGCAATGCATTCAGCGTGTGCGGATCCGTGGTCATGATGCGATTGAAGTCGGCCGCTTCTAGCGCGTCGATATTCGATTGAGCGAGCATTTCGAAGAGACCTTCTTCGCCTGCGCGCCGGACGTCGTTGCCGCTGTTTTGTTCGGCGTCATAGAGAATGCCGAAGTCGACGCCGGCCGAATGGAGGAGCATCGCGATCTTGCGGGTGACCTCCTGCACTCTTGGATCGTAAGACGCGTAGTCGCCGACGAACCAGAGGACATCCACCGGCTCTTTTCGCGCATCCTTCACCTTGAAGGGCAGGCCTTTGGTCCAGCGTGCGCGCTGGCGCGACGGCTGTCCCAGGGAATTGCCGAGATTGCCCAGATTGGTGAAGGCGTCCTGCATGCCGGGATTGATCGTACCGGCTTCGACGAGGGTGCGGCGGAGATCGATTATCTTCGGCAGGTGCTCGATCTCGACGGGGCAGGCTTCCACACAGGCACGGCATGTCGTGCATGCCCAGAGCGTTTCCGGTGAAATCGCGCCGCCAACGATCGGCTCGTGCGTGCATGACGGGTCGATCATCGCGTCGCGCAGATCGGTGATCAGCAATTTCGGGCTTAGCGGCAAACCGGCCGCATAGGCCGGGCAGGCCGCCTGGCAACGTCCGCACTCCGTACATGTCAGGAGGTCGAGATTATGCTTCCAGCCGAAATCGGAAAAGTGATTGACCCCCGGCTGCTCGCGATCGGCGGGGACCGCCGGCGACATGCCTTTCGGTTCAAGGTTCCGCAGGAAGATATTCGGCGCCGCCAGAAACATGTGCCGGTGTTTCGAGCCGGGGATGTAAACGAGGAAGGCGAGGATCGCGATAACATGCGCCCAGTAGAAAAAGGCTTCGCCGGCCGGCCAGTTCAAACCGGCGGCACCGAGTGCCTGAGCGATCAGACCTGAGACGGGCCGCCAGGCAGTCGATCCGTGGGCCTGGATCGCAAACGCGCTTTCCATGAACATCGAGCCGACGATTGCCGCGATCAATACGTAGATCCAGGTCGCGTCGGCATTGTTGGAGCCCCTGAATCTCGCGGGCCTCAGATAGTAGCGGTGCCAGATGGCCAGGGTGACGCCCAGCAGCATCACGACTCCGAAGATATCCTGCATCAGCCGGAACCAGGTTTCCCCGCCCACCGCAGCAAGCGAGAAACCGGGGAAGAGCTTGCTCCCGAACGCCTGAACGATCGCCGTCAGCAGGACCAGAAAGGACGAGAAGATCATCGCGTGAAGCACGCCGGAAACCGGGCGTTGCAGAAGTTTGCGATGAAGTCCGACCGCAGCCAGGACGCCGGATAAGCGCCTGCCGGGATGACCGGTGCGGTCTTCGACCGGCCTGCCGGCAGCGACGAGAGGAGCGATCAGAAACCGGCTTCGCCAAAGTGTGATGGCAACAGCGGAGCCGGTCAGAGCCCACAGGATTGCAGTGTCGCGCATGCCCGGTTACCCAGTTTCCGCCGGACTTTCCTCGAGCCTGTCGCCGAGTGCCTGCATGAAATCGAACAGGTCGCAATTCACCGAATAATGGGCGACATTGAAGATCGGGGCATCCGGATCGGTGTTGACGGCGACTATCTTTTCGGAACCCGCCATGCCCTCAAGGTGTTCCGGTGCGCCCGATACACCAAGTGCGATGTAGAGCTTGGGCTTCACCTTCTGTCCCGATTTGCCGACCTGACGGCGCTTCTCAAGCAGGCCGCCGTCCACGACAGGTCTGCTTCCGGCGAGATCCGCCGACAGAAGCGTCGCCAGTTGCCGCGCCTGTTCGACGCCGTTTTCGTCGGAAATGCCCCGGCCGATGCAGAGGATCCGATCCGACGTCGTCAGGTTCACGCCCTCAAGTTCGGGCGATTGCAGAGATTTCAGCTGGATTTGGCAGTTTTCGAGGGGCTTTGGCTCAAAGGCTTCGACCTTCTCAGCGGCGGTTCTGGGTGCTTCCGGGAAATTGCCGGGCGTAATCGACAAGACGTTCGGCAATGCCAATTCGGTACGCGCGAGCATTTTGCCGCCATAGAGCTGGGAGTGCGCGACGATCTTGCCGCCCTCCTCGTGCTCCAATGCGTTGACGTAGGCGGTGAGACCCATCTCTGCGCGCGCCGCAAGCCACGACGCCAAGTCGAGGCCCATCGCGGAATAGGCGACAAGAACAAGCTCCGGCGTTTCGCACTCGAGGATCTCCAGCACATGGCTCTGGATCGCTTCCGGCGTCAGCGTATCCGTGTTCGCGCCCTCGACGCAGATCAACCGATCCGCGCTTCCAAGAGATTCTGCGGGAGTGGAGGACGTTTCGGCGAACGCAATTGCGACGACCTCATCGGTCGTTTCGGCAACAGTGCGCGCCGCTGTGAGCAGTTCCAGGCTGACCGGATCGATTCCGTCGTCAAGGGTTTCTGCGACTACAAGGATTTTCATGGTCATGCTTCCGTGGCGAGAATATCGATCAGGCGGGCTGCGGCTTCATCTGCCGTGCTGCCAAGCGATATGCCGCCGCCATTGCTTTGAGGCGCCGCGAGTTCGACCAGTTGCCCGGAGGGAGCAAGCGGCGGAGCTTCGATCTCAGCGCTTTCGATAGGCGTCTTGGCAGCTTCACGCAGCTTACTTCCCGAAACGTAGCGGGGCGCCTTGGATGCCGTTTGAACGCCGAGAACGGCGGGAAGTGCGATTTCGTAGTTTGCGGTGCGTCCGCCTCCGCGTTCCTGGGCGACGGAAAGCGAATTTCCCGACAGCGCGGCGTGGCTCGTGCCCGAAAGGGACGGCCAGTCCAGAAACGCTGCGAGATACGGCGCCAGCTGGCCGTAGAGGTCTTCCGGGGTCTGAACGCCTGTCAGCACCAGGTCGGCGTTTTCATCCCGGATGATCTTCACGATCCCCTTCGCGATGGTGCGCGAACAGATCATCGCATCCGGGTCCGTTTCGACCTCGATGGCCCGATCGGCGCCGCGCGCGAGCGCCATCTGCAATGTCCTGCGGGAGCCTTCCCCGACACCAACCGCCGTCACCTCGGCACCGGTGGCCTCTTTCAGAAGGATTGCTTCCTCTAGGGCCTGGTCGTCGAAATCGTTCAGTTTGAAGTCGAGCCACTCCCGGTCCAGGGTCAGACCGTCCTCATTCAATTCCAGTTCGGACGCCGGATCAGGCATCATCCGAAGGATGACGAGAATCCTCATTTCTTCCTCCCAAATTCCTGGCCGCAAACGCCGAAAGAGCGAATGCAATGCCTTTTCCTCGGGAGGCTAAACGCGGTTTTCCGCCGCGACCAGCAGGCGTCGGGTAATACCGGATATTACCGGATTGCAGATTGACCTGATGCGGGTATCGATAGCTATTTTTTGCCTGTGAGGCGTTGCCCAGGCGTCGCTCCACATCTTTGGAGGAATGTCAGAGATCTTCGGATTTTGAGGCGGTCTGACGCTGCCGATATTCATGAGAACCGGATTTCCGGGAGGAGAAAAATCAATGAATTCAATTCGTCATAAGACAAAAGCGGTCTTCGCCGCAGGTATCGCCGGCGTATTGGTCGCGGGAGTGCTGGCAGTGGTTCCGGCGTCTGCACAGGACGCTGGGCGAAAAGGCTATGAGGGCGTTCCGCGGACGTGGCTTTGGAACCCGAACTTCAACGAGATGGTCGATACGGCGAAGTGGAAGAAGGAAGGTCCGTATACCATCGGCTTCTCCAACGCCTCCATATCGAACGCTTGGCGCGTCGCGTTTCAACACGGTATTCTCTGGTCTGCCGGGCAGAATTCCGACCAGATCGAACGCTTCCTGGTAACGGACGCAAATGATGATCCGGCCAAGCAGATTTCCGATATTCAGGACCTGATCAGCCAGGGAGTCGATCTGCTTCTTATCGCACCGGCGACCGAGGAAGCTCTGGACAGCGTCGTGGGTCGTGCGATGCGACAAGGCATCCCCGTGGTGATGGTGGACCGGAAGGTGTCGAGCCCCGAAAATTACATTACCTTCGTGACGGCATCCGACACCGTTGTGGGCCGGATGGAAGCCCAGTGGATGGCCGAGTATTTGAACGGGGAAGGCGACATCGTGATGCTCCCCGGCATCGCCGGCGCCAGCCCGGCCGAAATCCGGATCAAGGCCAACAAGGAGGTCTTTTCGAAGTATCCGGGCATCAACGTTCTGGAAATGCAATATACCGACTGGAACCCGGCGACCGGCAAGGCGACCATGGCCGCCTTGATCCAGAAGTACGGCGACAAGATCGATGGCGTGCTCGCAGACAGCGCTCTGCAGGGATACGGCGCCATCGAAGCCTATCTGGACGCGGGTTACGGCAAGGGCGAAATCCCTCCGATGACCGGTGGCGATGTGGCGCGCATGTACCAACTCGCGCACGAATACGACGTGCCGATGATGGGGATCGACTATCCGACATCAATGGGCATTACCGGTGTCGAAACCGCGCTCGATGTGCTCAACGGCGTGCCGGTGCCGTCCCGTGTCGAGGTCAACATGCAGATTGTCACGTCGCCCGATGCGGAAACAGCCTCCGTCAAGGCCGACCGCTACCTGCTCGATCATGTGAGCATGGATGATCCGGGTGACCTCTCGCCGAGCAACGGTTTGCCCGAGGGATACAATCCCGCGACGTTCGATCCCGAGTATCCGAAGTAAGCAAAATTCGGTCGAATCCTTCCGGCGTTTCGCCGGAAGGACAACCGGGACAATTTTGCGGGAAAGTCGAAAATGGTCGAGCCTGTACTCGAGTTGACTCTGATCGAAAAGATCTATCCGGGCGTCAAGCCGCTGGATCGGGTTAGCTTTGACGTCGTGCCAGGAGAAGTTCATGCGCTTTTGGGCGAGAACGGAGCCGGCAAATCGACGCTCACCAATGTGATCGGTGGTGCGATCAGGCCAAACGGTGGAACTATCAAATATCAGGGCAGGGAAGTGGAATGGCGTAATCCCAGGGAAGCGCGCGACGCTGGAATTCATGTCATTCATCAGGAACTCGCGCTCTTTCCCGAACTGACCGTCGCGGAAAATATTCTCGTCGATCATCAGCCGCGTGGGCGGCTCGGACTGCTGTCAGCGCGGGAGCGGACGAGGCAAGCGAAGACCATCCTCAAGTCTCTTGGCATCAGCATCGATCCGTCTGCCCGCATCGACGAACTTGCCCTGGCGGACCAGCAGATGGTCGAGATCGCCAAGGCGCTCGTCGGCGAGGTCAAGCTACTCATTCTCGACGAGCCGACTGCGGTCATTTCCGGCAAGGAGGTCGATCTGCTTTTCGACCGGATGCGCCATCTCCGCTCGCAGGGAATCGGAATCGTCTATATCTCGCACCGCCTCGAGGAAATCTTCGATATCGCGGATCGTGTGACCGTGTTGAAGGACGGCAAGCTTGTCGGTTCGGCTCCCGTGGAGGAACTCACGAGAAGCCGCATGATCAACATGATGGTCGGCCGCGAGATCACGCAGATTTTTCCGGCGAAGGCGAGCGCCAACACCGAAGCTGCGGAAGGGCCGGTCTTGCGTGTGCGCAATCTGGCGTCGGGAAAGCGGGTTCGCGATGTCAGCCTCGACGTACGCGCCGGCGAGATCGTCGGTCTCGCGGGTATGGTCGGGTCCGGGCGCACCGAGGTCGCCGACGCCATTTTCGGAATCGCACCAATCGATCACGGCAGTATAGAGCTCGACGGCTCGCGCATCGCCGGTCACCGGCCGTCCGTGTCCATTGGGCGCGGCATCGGCTACCTGACCGAGGACAGGAAAGGTTCGGGGCTTTTCCTGGACATGTCCGTGGCGGCGAACATCTTCGCGCCCGCACTGAGCGACGTCAGTAAAGGTATGCTCGTGGACAACGGGCGCGAAAGGGAAATGGCGGAAGGCCAGGTCAAGGCTTTCTCGGTCGCGACCCCGACCGTGTCCACGCGCGTCGGAGCCCTGTCGGGTGGCAATCAGCAAAAGATCCTGTTTTCCCGCTGGACACGCATTGCGGACCGACTGCTAATCCTCGACGAACCGACCCGGGGCGTCGATGTCGGCGCCAAGGTTGAAATCTACCGGATCATCAGGGAACTGGCGGAACGCGGACTGGCGATCTTGATGATCAGTTCGGAGTTGCCCGAGGTCGTGGGTATGTCCGACCGGGTCGTCGTCATGGCGCATGGCGAAGTGACCGGGGAGGTCGCAGGCGACGAGATCACGGAAGACAGCATCATGCATTTCGCCGTCGCCGCGCCCAATAGGGCGAGCGACGCGGAACGGGAGGCGGCAGCATGAGCGCTATAGTCGCGACAATGCGGAGGAATCGTCTGCTTCCCAACTATATGGTCGTCCTGCTCTTGCTGGCGATCATAATCGTGGCGGGCACGCTGATCTCCGATCGCTTTCTCACTGTCCGCAATTTCTCCTTCCTGTTTCAGCAGATGGTCGTTCTCGGTCTTGTCAGCCTTGGCCAGACATTCACCATTCTGATCGGCGGCATTGATCTTTCGATCGGCGCATTGGCCGGAGCCATTACCGTCTTTGTCGCATCCTTCCTGGATTGGCGGCCGGACCTGATATGGGTTGCGGTGCCAGTAGCAATGATGCTCGGCGCGGGGATCGGGGCCATCAACGGCACGTTGTCCGTTTTCCTCCGGGTGCATCCTCTCATCGTCACGCTGGGAATGTCGTCCGTCATTTTCGGACTGACGCTGATGTACCGCAAGCAGCCAGGCGGCTCTGTACCGATCGTGTTCGAGGATATCGCATACAATAACTTCATGGGCATCCCGATAACCGCCTATGCGCTGGTTGCCGCGTTCGCGATCGCGGGGGTCTGGCTGCAACGCACGGGGACGGGACGGATGCTCTATTTCGTCGGCGGCGATGAGGAAGCGGCACGCCTCAATGGCGTTCCGGTCAGGCGCGTGAAGATACTCGCTTATGCGCTCGCCGGTTTTTGCACGTCGCTTGCCGCGTTGTTCCTGGTGGCCAAGACCGGGGTAGGCGATCCGCGCATCGGTCTGCCGTTGACGCTGCAGTCCATCACACCCGTAATCGTGGGCGGCACCATTCTCGCCGGCGGTCGTGGCGGCGTGTTCGGAACGTTTCTGGGCGTCCTTCTGGTTTCGATCCTTAACAACCTTCTGAACTTCGCTGGTGTTTCATCCTACTGGCAGTGGGTTGTTCAAGGCCTGATCATCATTATTGCAGTCGGCATTTACCGGTCCGACAGGAGGGGCGGATGACCGAGGTAGATAACGCCGCGATCAGGCGCGAAGGCATGTCGATGGCCGGCATGTTCGAGAAATACGGGCTGATTGTCTTCCTGGCTCTGCTCCTGATAATTGCCGCGGTCACTTCGCCGGCATTTCTCGGGCCTCAGAATCTCGTAAACGTGTTGACCATCGCGGCTCCCCTGGGGATGGTCGTCATTGGCCAGACTTTTGCAATTCTGGTCCGCGGCCTGGATCTTTCGGTCGCCTCTCTCATGGCTACGGTTGCGGTCCTCGCCACGGCGTTCAAGGCCACCGACGACAGCGTCATTCCTTTGATTTTCGTGGCCGCCATCATCCTCTCGGCCATGGTCGGCTTGCTGAATGGATGGCTGATTGCGAAGCGCGGTGTGAGCCCGTTCCTGGCGACACTTGCCACGATGATCATCTTGCAAGGCGCCCGGTTCGCCTACACCGGCGGCGCGCCCATCTCTACTTTGCCACCGGGGATGGCATGGCTGGCGTCAGGCCGCGTATTCGGAATCCCGGTCAATCTGCTCGCCTTGGGGATCCTTGCCGTATTCGCCGGCGTGTTGTTGCACCGTTCGCGCATCGGGCGTCAGATCTACATGGTCGGCACCAATCCCCGTGCCGCATTCCTGAACGGAACCTCTCCCGAGCGGATCACGATCCTTTGTTACGTTCTCAGTTCGGTTTGCGCCGGGATCGGTGGGCTGTTCCTGCTCGGCTATGTCGGAACTGTCTCGAACTGGGTGGGGCAGGGTTATGAGCTCGACTCCATCGTGGCCGCGGTCATGGGCGGCGTCGCGCTTTCCGGCGGTCGCGGGACGATCGTCGGTGCGCTTCTCGGCGTCGTCGTACTTGTCGTTATCAGCAACCTCGTATTGCTGCTCGGTTTTCCGATCGAGATGCAGGAGGTCATCAAGGGCGTCATCATCATCGGGGCGGCCGCCTTCTATCGTCAGCGGCTGATGTAACCGCCGCCGAAACAAACCTGAACTGGAGGAGACTTTCGATGTCTGTCGAAAAACTGGAGCCGAGACGAAGCCGCCCGCGGCGCGACGAGGAGGTTGACGTCGTCATCGTCGGGGCGGGGCCGTCGGGATCCGTGGCTGCGCTCGAACTGGCGCGGGCCGGTATCTCGGTCGTCGTGCTGGAGCAGGGCGATTGGCCCGACTACGATGATTATACCGGTGCGCGCCCGGAGCACGAGCTGGTGGCGACCAAGCTCTGGCACCCCAATCCGAATGTGCGCGACAATCCGCGCGACTATCCCGTCGATACCTCGACGACCGATATCAATCCGCTCATGTATGCCGGCGTGGGGGGAAGCGCGAACCTCTATGGCGCGCAGTGGATGCATTTCCTCCCGTCCGATTTCAAGGTTCGAAGCATGGATGGCGTGGCCGACGACTGGCCGTTCACCTATGAGGATCTTCTGCCCTTCCAGCTCGAAATCGAACGCCAGGTCGGTGTGTCCGGTCTGTCCGGAGACCCCGCCTATCCACCACGCGGCCCGTATCCGTTTCCCGCCCTGCCGATGGGCAGCGTAGGGCATCGCGGAATCATGGGTCAGGAAGAGATGGGTTGGCACTGGTGGCCCGGGTCCAACGCCATCCCGTCGGAATCGTTCGGTCAGCTCAATCCGTGTGTGCGCAGGGGCACTTGCCTGACCGGCTGTCCCGAAGGGGCGAAATCGACCACCGACCGGTCGCATTGGCCGTTGGCGCTGAAGGCTGGCGCCACTCTTGTAACGAATGCGCGCGTCAGCGAGATCGAGACCGATGCCGACGGCCTTGCCACTGGCGTCGTCTATATCGACGGCAACGGGCGGACTCGGCGCCAGAAGGCCAAGGTCGTCATTCTGTGCGCGAACGGTGTCGGAACACCGCGGCTGCTGCTGATGTCGGGCGGCGAGGACGGTCTCGCCAACTCCTCCGGCCTTGTCGGCAAGCGGCTGATGATGCACCCGTTCGCAAGCGTGCTCGCCTCGTTCGAGGATCCGCTCGACAGCTGGCGGGGGCCGTTTGGCCAGCAGATCTACTCGCTCGAATTCTACGAAACCGACGAGAGCCGGGGATTCCTCCGGGGATCGAAGTGGAACTGCATGCCCTCCGGAGGACCTGTTGGGGTCTCCGGCGCGATCGGGTCGAAGGTTTATGTGTCCGAAGATGGAGATTTCCGCGATTTCTGGGGCAAGAACCTGCATGAAAACGTTGCCCGGCGTTTCGGACATTCGCTGATCTGGGGCATCGTGGGCGAAGACCTGCCAGAGGAAGATAACCAGGTGGTGCTGTCGAAGGATCTCGTCGATAGCGACGGCCTGCCGGCACCCCAGATCAAGTATCAGGTCAACGAAAACTCCAACCGGTTGCTGAACTTCAACATCGAGCGGTGCCTCGAGAGCGTGAATGCGGCCGGCGCGATCGAGACGCTGGTCAGCACGCCGGTCCGGGAAAGCGGTTGGCATCTGATCGGAACCACCGTGATGGGCGACGACCCGCGCAAGTCGGTGGTGGACCAGTGGGGGGCAACCCATGACGTCCCGAATCTCTACGTGATGGATGCATCGACCTTCCCGACATCGGGCGCGACCAATCCGACTGCGACCATCATGGCCGTCGCATTGCGAAACACCCGCCGCATGATTGCCGAGCGGCGCAACCAGAAGGTGGCATGACATGAGTGAGCAACATGGCGATACCTTTCTCGCGCTGGCGGATTTCCTGATCCCGCGACATGGCGACATGCCGGCCTATTCGGAGGTCTGCACCTATGACACTGCGCTGGCCGCACTGGATTTTCGCATCGACCTCAAGGAAGGCTTCGAGCGCGCCGTCGCCGTCGATTTGAAGGATGGCGCCGAAGGCGCGCTTGAGAAGATGGCCGAAGGCGATGCGGAGGCGTTCAACGCGCTCAGCACCGTGGCGGTCTGTACCTACTACATGGACCAGAAGGTTCGCGAACTGATCGGCTATCCCGGCCAGGAAAGCGTCACCTACGATTCCAAAGCGACGCAACCCTACCTCGTGGACGGATCGCTGGCGAAAGTGATCGCCCGCGGCCAGACCTATCGCCCCACCCCGGGGCTTTGAATTTCATCTCCGACACATTGAAAGGAAGACAAACGACATGAGCAAGGAAACCTTCGAGAAGGGCCTCGAAATCCGCAAATCCGTGCTAGGCGCGGAATTCGTCGAGAAGTCGATTGCCAGCGCGGATGATTTCAATCTTCCGCTCCAGGAGCTTGTCACAGAGTATTGCTGGGGCGCCGTTTGGGGCCGGGACACGCTCGACAAGAAGACGCGTTCGATGCTGAACATCGCGATGCTCAGCGCGCTCAATCGCAAGCATGAGCTTACGATGCATGTCAAAGGCGCGATCCGTAACGGCGTCACCAAGGAAGAAATTCGCGAAGTGCTGCTTCAGGTCGTGATCTATGCCGGCGTACCGGCGGGCGTCGACAGCTTCCGCACCGCCAAAGAGGCGCTGGCCGAGTTGGAAGCCTGACCATGCGTGAGCAACTGCCTGTCGAACGTTACGACATGCTTGTCGGGGGCCGGTGGACCGGCTCCCGCACAGAGCGCACCTTCGACAGCCACGATCCCTATACCGGGGAGACGTGGGCGCGTGTCCCGCGTTCTTCGGCCGACGATGTCGCCGACGCGGTGGAAGCCGCCGAGGTGGCTTTTCAGGGTGAGTGGCGGTCGATGACGGCGTCGAAGCGTGGGCTGTTGCTGTGCCGCTTCGCCGATCTGCTGGCCGAGGAAGCCGAAAACCTGGCCAGGCTTGAGACCCGCGACAACGGCAAGCTGATCAGCGAAATGCGGATGCAGCTCAATTACATGCCGCAATGGTTCCGATACTTCGGTGGCTTGGCCGACAAGATCGAGGGCCGGGTCATCCCGATCGATAAGCCCGGCGTGTTCAACTACACGCTGGAAGAGCCGCTTGGCGTGATCGCCGCAATCACGCCGTGGAATTCGCCGCTGATGCTGGCGACATGGAAGCTGGCGCCGGCGCTGGCCGCCGGCAATACGGTGGTCTGGAAACCGTCTGAGTATTCCTCTGTTTCGGCGCTGGCCTTTGGCCGGTTGTTCGAGAAGGCAGGATTTCCCGACGGCGTCGTCAACATCGTCACTGGTTTCGGCCACGAGATCGGCGAGGCGCTGGTCAAGCATCCCAAGGTGGCCAAAGTGGCGTTCACCGGCGGTGACGCGTCCGGCCGCAAGGTCTATGGCGGCGCGGCCGAGGGGCTGAAGAAGGTGACGCTGGAACTCGGCGGCAAGTCGGCCAACATCGTGTTCGCCGACGCGAAGATGGACAGCGCCGTACCAGGCATCGTGTCGGGTATTTTCGCGGCGTCCGGACAGACCTGCATCGCGGGCTCGCGCGCGCTGGTTCAACGCTCCGTCTATGACGAGGTGGTTGAGCGGCTCGTCGGCTTTGCCCGGACGGCGCGGATCGGCGATCCGCTGCTGGAGGACACCCAGGTCGGGCCGATCACGACCGAACCGCAGCGCAAGAAGGTGCTCGACTATATCGACATCGCCAAGTCGGAAGGCGCGACATGCCTGCTCGGCGGCGGCGTTCCGGAGGGCAATGGCTGGTTCGTCCAGCCGACGATCTTCGGCGATGTCAGCCCGCAAATGCGGATCGCCCAGGAAGAGGTCTTCGGGCCGGTACTCTCCATTATCCCGTTCGAGGACGAGGACGATGCGGTGCGCATTGCCAACGACACCATTTTCGGCCTCGCGGCCGGTGTGTGGACGCAGGATGTCGGGCGCGCGTTGCGCCTGCCGAAGCGGCTCGTCGCGGGCACCGTATGGGTGAACATGTACCGCGCCACCAGTCCCCTGTCGCCGTTCGGCGGGATGAAGCAATCGGGCTTCGGCAGGGAAAACGGCCAAACGGCCATTCGCGAATATCTGCAGGAGAAATCGGTCTGGATCGACATGGAAAACTCGATTCCTGCGCCGTTCGTTCAACGCTAGGGCCGTAAGCCCAAGGGAGATAACGATGATAATTCAAGACGTTGCAGCGCCCGGCCAGTCGGGCGACGGGGAGGCTTTTGTCCGCCGCGACCACATGCTGTTCATTGGCGGGAAACAAGTACCGCCGGTGTCCGGGCAGATGCTGGATGTGGAGGACCCGTCCAGCGGCGAAGTCCTGGGCCGCGTCGCGGAAGGCGACAAGGCCGATGTCGATGCCGCGGTCATGGCGGCGCGGCGCGCCTTCGAAGGTCCGTGGAGCGAGATGTCGCCGTCGGAGCGCAGCCGGATCATCTGGCGCCTGGCCGACCTGATCCTGGATCATGCCGGCGAACTGGCGACGATCAACACGCTGGAAAACGGCAAGCCGATCGGCGACAGCCTGAACGGCGAAGTGCCATTCACCGCCGATGTGTTTCGCTACTACGCCGGCTGGGCGACCAAGCTCAACGGCGAGACCATGACGGTTTCTGCGCCCGGCAACTGGCACACCTATACCCGCCGCGAGCCGATTGGCGTCACCGCGCAGATCATTCCCTGGAACTTCCCGCTGGCGATGCTGGCCTGGAAGGTGGCGCCCGCGCTGGCGACAGGGTGCACCATCGTGCTGAAGCCGGCGGAGCAGACGCCCATCGGCGCTCTGCGGCTGGCCGAGCTTGCAATGGAAGCGGGCCTGCCGGAAGGCGTGCTCAACGTTGTGACGGGATATGGCGCGACGGCCGGAGCGGCGCTGTCTGCGCATCCGGGCGTCGACAAGATTGCGTTCACCGGCTCGACGGCGACCGGCCGGGCCATCGCCACGGCGGCCATCGGCAACCTGAAAAAGGTGAGCCTGGAACTCGGCGGCAAGGCACCGACCATCATTCTCCCCGATGCGGATCTGGATATGGCGATTGCCGGCGCGGCGAGCGGTTCCTTTTTCAATGCCGGCCAGAGTTGCGGGGCCGGAACCCGGCTTTACGTCCACCGCGATGTCTATGACCGCGTGGTCGAAGGTGTCGCGGAGCAGGGTGCGGCCATGCAGATGGGCGCGGGTATCGATCCCGCCACGCAACTCGGCCCGGTCGTCTCGAAAAAGCAACAGTCGCGCATCTTCCGCATTCTCGAAGAGGGCAGGGACGACGGCGCGGAGATCGTCTGCGGCGGCTTCGCTCCCAACCGGGAAGGCTATTTCGTCTCGCCGACCATTGTCGGCAATGTGCGTTCCAGCATGGCCGTCATGCGCGAAGAGGTCTTCGGCCCGGTCGTCTGCGCCATTCCCTTCGACGATGATGGTCTCGACGAGGTGGCGCGTGCGGCCAACGATACCGAATACGGCCTCGCCTCGGCGATCTGGACCAACGATCTGAGCAAGGCTCACCGCCTGGCGGCAAAGATCAAGGCCGGGACCGTGTGGGTCAATACGCACAACTTCAACGACGTCACGATGCCGTTCGGCGGCTTCAAGCAGTCGGGATGGGGCCGCGACCTCGGCGCCCAGGCCCTCGATCTCTACACGGAGACGAAGACAGTCGCGATGCGCCTGCCGTAACCGGCAGGTGCGAAAGGGAGGACGGCATGAACTGCTACGAGATCATCGATCCGAGATTCAATTCGCTCATCGACCCGGTGGCGTTTCTCGAAAAGCTCCACGGCGAAAACCGATGGGCGGAAGGGCCGGTCTGGTTCGCGGATTTGCGTTGCCTGATCTGGAGCGACATTCCCAATGACCGAATGCTGAAATGGGAGGAGGAGACCGGCGCGGTTTCCGTTTTCCGTGCCGGAGTGTCCAATCCGAACGGGTCGACGCGCGACCGGGAAGGGCGCCTGGTGACCTGCGAGCAGGGCGGACGGCGTGTTGTCCGCACGGAGCATGATGGCCATGTCACCGTGCTGGCCGACAGTGCCCACGGGGCGAGGCTGAACTCCCCCAATGATGTCGTCGTCAAATCGGACGGATCCATATGGTTCACCGATCCGAACTACGGCATCATCTCCGACTATGTCGGGCGAAAGGCGGCGCAGGAACAAGAGACCTGCAACGTTTACCGGATCGACCCCGACAGCGGCGACGTGACGGTCGTCGCCGACGATTTCGATATGCCGAACGGTCTGGCGTTTTCGCCCGACGAAAGCTTGCTCTACATCGCCGATTCCGGCTGGCTGACGGATCGGAGCGCACCGCATCACATCAGGGCATTCGAGGTTGACGGCGACAAACTTGGCACGTCCTGGGTCCTGGCGGAAATCGCACCCGGAATTCCGGACGGGTTCCGGGTCGATACAGCCGGTAATCTCTGGGTCAGCGCTTGGGACGGCGTTCACTGTCTGACACCCTCGGGCGAACTGATCGGAAAAATCCTGGTTCCCGAAGTTGTCGCAAACGTCACTTTTGGCGGCGCGCGCAACAACAGGTTGTTCATAACGGCGACGACCGGGATCTATTCGGTGTTTTTGAACACGACCGGCCTGCCATATCCGTCCTGATCGGCGCTGCCCATCCTGCCTGGCCTTCCAATGGCCAGAGAGCCGCCATTGAACCAGAACCTTCCCCGCTTAGGCCGTTTATGCGGATTCTGAGCCCTTCACGCCGCCAAATGCGCTTCACGTGCTTGAGACGGACAGACCAGCCGTCCTGCTCAAGCAGCCAGTGGATGCGCCTTTAGCCATAGCGCCCGAACCAGTTCGCCCTCTTAGTCCGCGCGGGTCTTCGATGCGGGTCATTTCGCGACGGAACGGAACGACGTCGGGATCGGTTTGCTAAACTGCTTTCCGGCATCCTGAGGACCCAACACGGCGCATCCTCTGCGGAAGCAGCTTACTGCACGTTTCCGGCCTTTGGGCGGAACCTTACGGGCGGCCAGCCGTCAGATGACCATCGCTTGCCCGCCATTCAGGTCGAGAGAAGCGCCGTTGACGAAACCGGCTTCCTCGGATGCGAGATAGGCGATCGCCGCGGCGACATCCTCCACGCGACCGTGGCGGCGGACCGGAATGCTCTCCAGAACGCGCGCGCGCTCCTCTGCGCTTTGCCTTTCGGCGAGCAACCGCTCGACGCGCTCCGTAATGATCGCACCGGGACACAGCGTGTTGCAGGTTATGCCGTGCGGCCCGAATTCCTGGGCGATCTGCAGCGTGAAGGCCTGCATCGCGCCTTTGGAGGCGCTGTAGTTCGCTCCGGCGAACAGGCTGCCGAAGCGGCCCGCCTTCGACCCCATATTGATGATGCGTCCATATCCCGCCTCGATCATGTGCGGAAGAACAGCCCGCGTCGTGCGCACGCATGCGGACACGTTTACGTCCATGACCCGCGCCCAGTCCTCGTCGCTCTGTTCGAGGAAATGGAAGGGCGTGTGCAGCGAACCGCCGATATTGTTCACCAGCACGTCGATCCTGCCGTTGCGGTCGGCCATCCGCGCGACGGCGTCAACGACAGCATCGCCATCCGTCATGTCCACCACCTCGGCGGTTACCGGAAGTCCGGCGGCGGCGACTTCGCCCGAAAGGTCGTCGAGCTTCGCCGTGTCGCGGTCCCAGACCGTGACCTTCGCGCCCTCGAGCGCGAGCCGGAGGGCCACGCCGCGGCCAACGCCGCTTGCAGCGGCGGTGACCAGGGCGGTTTGGTTCTTAAAGCGGTTCATTGTCGACCGCCGGATGGTGGCTGGCATCGGGATCGACCTTCACGTCGACGACGACGGGTCCGCCCATCTTGTGCGCCTCATCGAGTGCATCACGGATTTCGTCGGGATGGTAGACGGCCAGTCCCTTGCCGCCCATGCCCTCGGCAACCTTGACGAAGTCCACTTCGTTGAAATCGACCGCGAGACGCTTGTCGCCCAGATTGTCGCGAACCATGCCGAGGCCGGAATTGTTCGAGACCAGAAACACCACGTCCAGGTTCTGCTGGACGCAGGTGGGGATCACCTGAACCGTCATCATGAAACCACCGTCGCCGGCAAGGCAGGTAACGCGCTTTTCGGGCAGGGCGAGCTTCGCCGCCGCCGCGGCCGGTCCGCCCCAGCCCATCGCGCCGGTACCGCCGGGCACAAGGAGCTGGCCGGGATAGGGCATTCTGAGCCCGAACGTCGCCCAGATCCGGTTCGACCCGGCGTCGAGCGCCAGAAGGTCGTCCGGCCCGAGAAAGGATTGCAGGCCGCGCACGACATCGGAGTGATGTACCGTGCCCTGTGCTGACGGCAGGTCGGGCAGATCGAAATAGCCGTTGCGTTTCTTCCCGTCGGTCAGCGCTCCTACGCGTGTTTCGCGCCTTGCTCCCGACAGGCCCTGTTCGGCCAGCATCGCAACGACGTCGCTCGCGTCGCCTGTGATGGCGAGATCGACAGGATAGACCCAACCCGCATTGCGTGGATCGATATCCACCTGCACCAGCGTCTGGTCGCCGGGTCGGATCAATCCTTCCTCGCGGAATCGCGTGTAGTCCGGCCCCATCGAGGCGCCCAGCATGACCACGAGGTCGGCTTGAGCGACCGCGCGGTTGGCTGCGCGGTGTCCCCAGGTTCCCATCATGCCGACACAGATGTCGGAGTTTTCGGATATTACGCCCTTGGCGTTGTAGCTCGTGGCGATGCCGACGCCGGCCGCTTCGGCCAGTTCCTGCAATGCCGCGCCGCAACCTGACGAAAGCACGCCGTTGCCCGCGATGATCAGCGGACGCTCGGCCTTGTCGATCATCTCGGCCAACCGCGAAACGGCGCCGGTATCGGGCCGCGACGGCGTGTATGCGTAATATCCCTGCGACGGATAGAGCTTCGGTTTCGAGGTCTCCGGCATTTCGGCACGGATGATCGGTGTCTTCATGACCACTGCGGCCGGCCCCTGTCGGGGCAGGACCGCGTGTTTGACCGCCATCTGTGTGCCGTAGACGGCTTCCTCGGGCGTCGTCGCATAGGTGCAGTATTTCGTGATTGGCTTTAGCGAAGCCATCGCGTCTGCGCCGCCGTAATCTCCGGTCATCGTCTGGTAGACGCCCATCTGACCGTAGCCGTCATAGTCCGAGGTCTCTGTCAGGACGACCATGGGCGACCCCGAGAAGTGCGCCTCGAGTATTCCTATGCCGCCGATCGTCGTAACCCAGGGACCTTGTCCCATCAGAACCGCCGGCCTGCCGGTCAGGCGGCCGGTGACCTGCGCCATGATGGAAGCGATCCACTCGTTGCGGGTCAGAACCACATCGAAATCGGCCTTGGCGTCGTGGAATGCGGGCAGGGACCATGTGATGCCCAGGCCCGGCAGCGTAAAGGCGCGGTTGACGCCGGACTCGACCAGAGTCCGGACCACAGCTTCATTTGTCTTTGTCATTGCTGTTCTTTTTCCTTGCGATGGGCCTCAGCCCTTGCCGACGCTGAAGTCGTTGCCGGCGCGATCCTGTCCGCGAACCAGCCAGATCGGGCGCTTCGTGTAGTTCATGTTGGGCGAGTTCTCTCGGGCGTAGACGGTCGCCGGATGATCGTCCGACCGGTCGTAGAGCGAGGTCGCCGGCATGTAGCGAATCGCATAGTCGGCACGCCGCTTGGTCGAGCGGTTATGTGCCGAACCGTGTACGGTGTAGACATCGTGCAGCGAAATCTGGCCGGGGGCGAGAATGCAGTCGGCAGCCTTGGAATCGTCCACTTCCGCCATGCGCTGGCCCAGTGCCATGTCGTCGCGGATGTCGATCTCGTGCAACTCCAGCGAGCGCGATTTGTGCGAGCCCGGAATGTACTGCATGCAGCCGTTTTCAAGGTCGGATCCGTCTATGGCCACGCGCACGGTCACCGTTTCCAGCGGCTCGATCGGCCAGTAGCGTCCGTCCTGATGCCACGGCACGGCCTTGCCGTCTCCGGCCGGTTTGGCGAACAGCATCGAACCCCAGAGGATGATGTCCGGTCCGATAACCTGCTCGACCATATCGAGGATATCGGGGTGCTGGCAGAATTCGAGGAAGTCGACATTCCCCATCAGCTGCGCGGATTGTCCCCAGGGGTTGTGCGGCCCTGAAAGCTGTTCCGGACGGACATTCGGATGATCGTGGATCAGTTTGTCCACGGCACCCCGCAGATTGTCCAGCACATCAGTGGGAAGGCGGTAGTCCGCCATCACGAGTCCGTCCTCGTGATAAGTGTCAAGTTCCTGTTGGTTCAGCATCAGATTTTCCTCCCAAGTCGGGCGCGGAAAACGCGTCCTGATATCCAGCGTTACGACTTTTGGAATTCAATTTCAAATTTTTTTGAAATTATGTTTTGAAAAAATCCGATTCCGCCTTAACGTCAGGTGGAAGCAAGAAGGAGCGGAGCCAACCGCCCCGGCAGCGGCCACGAAAACAGGCCGGCAGACGACCAAAGGGAGGAAATGAAATGAAGACTGTTTTGACTACGCTCGCGGCGCTTGTTGCCGCCGTCGGTACGGGCCTGTCCGCGCATGCGGCGGATTTCCCGGCGAAACCTGTGACCATTATCGTGCCTTTCGCCGCCGGCGGTGGTACCGACATCACCACACGCACCCTTGCCGAGCCGATGGCCGCGGCGCTGGGAGGCGAGATCGTCGTGAAGAACACGGCCGGCGCGGGCGGCACCATCGGAGCCGCGGAAACGGCCCGCGCGCGGCCGGACGGATATACGGTCGGCATGATGCCTGTCGGCCCGATGACCACCCAGCCGCATTTGCGCGAACTGCCCTATAATCCCGACAGTTTCGACTATATCTGCCTCGCCTATACAGCGCCGTCGTCGCTGGTCGTGCGCAAGGATTCGCCCTTCGAGGACCTTCAGGACATGATCGCTTACGCGAAGGAGCATCCGGGCGAACTGAACTATGGCGTCCAGGCGGTCGGTTCCATTCCGCATGTTGCGGGTCTCGGACTTGCCGAGGCGACGGGCGCTGAATTCACTTTCATTCCCTACAAGGGAAGCGCGCCGACCTTTAAGGCGATGCTGGATGGATCGGTGGACATGTTCGTCGCCCATATTTCGTTCCTGACGCAGAATGGCGATCAGGTGCGCTCGTTGGCGATGTTCAGTTCCGAGCGTGTCGATGGCGCCGAGGATCTTCCGACATCCGGTGATCAGGGCGTTCCGATGGACTTCCCGATCTGGGGCGGAATCGTTGCGCCGAAGGGCATTCCGGACGAGGCCCGTGCAGCGCTCGAATCGGCCTGCGAAGAGGGTATTCATTCGGACGCGTTCACCGAGCGCATGAAAACGCTTCGCCAACCGGTTGCCTTCATGGGCAGCGAGGAATTCGAGGCGTTCGTTCGTTCGGAATTCGACAAGAACGAAAAACTCCTCGTTGGTGCCGGTCTCGGCAAGTAAAACGTTTCGGGCCAACCGGCGGGTGCGTCTCTGAGGCAGCATCCGCCGGTTGAGTCGGGGACCTTTCCTGGGACGAGGCGAGACGTGCAAAAAAGCGGCTTATCGGTGGCGATGTTCACGGCGGCGGGGATTCTCTTCGCCGGGATTTTTCTTGTCTGGCATACTTTCGATCCGGCGTATGAGACATCGTTCATGACTGCTGGGCGAGGACCTGTCTTCTATCCACGGATCATCCTGTGGGCGGTATTGCTGTTGTCGATCATCGTGCTCGTTCAGGCACGCGCCGAAAGCCGCGACGAGGAGGAGCCCGGCCCTTATGGCTGGACGATCGCGGCGCTCGTGGCGACAGGGCTCTACACGCTGGCGATAACGCGTATCGGCTTCGTCATTTCGACATTGGCTTTCACCGTGGTGCTTCCCTGGATCATGGGTTACCGGCGCGTGCCGATCATACTGGGGCTGGCTGTCATCTACACCTTCGCTGTTTGGTACGTATTCGAGGAAGTCTTCCTGATCATCCTGCCGTCATCACCGTGGTTCGATACTTTCTGAACATGGAAAAGAAACGCTTCTGCCGCGACCGGAGATCTGATTGATGGAACTGTTCGCGCAAGGTCTCGGCCACGTCCTGACCCTGGCCACATTTTTTGCGATGCTCGCCGGGACCGTGCTCGGCGTGATGGTCGGCGTGTTGCCCGGCCTGGGCTCGGTTATCGGTATCACGATGGTTTTGCCCTTCACCTATTCCATGGATCAGATACCCGCCCTGGCGTTGATGCTCGGCATCTATTGCGGCTCGGTTTATGGCGGTTCGATCACCGCCATAGCCATCAACACGCCGGGAACACCGCAGGCGGCCGCGACGGCTCTGGACGGGTTTCCCATGGCGCAACGCGGAGAGGCCGATTTGGCGATCGGCTGGGCGACCGCGGCCTCGACCATTGGCGGTCTCTTTTCCGTTGCTGTACTCATCCTCGCCGCGCCGCAATTGGCGGCCTTTTCGCTGAATTTCACCGCCATCGAGTTCTTCGCGCTCGGCGTCTTTGCGCTGATCTGTATCGCGAATGTTTCGCGCGGCGCCATGGCGAAAGGACTTCTGACCGGGGCGATCGGATTGTTTCTGGCGACGGTCGGCGCGGACCACGTGACCGGCGACATGCGGTTCACCTTCGGCAGCTTCGAGATGAGCGCCGGTATCTCTTTGATCCCGGCCATTGTCGGTGTGTTTGCGCTTTCCGAGGTCTTCACGCGTGTCGCGGATAACCACAAACCGAAGCCACAGGTCGTTCACAATGTGGGCTTTCGGCTGCCGCCTCTCGCGGAATGGAAGCCACGTCTTGGGACGCTTCTGAAATCCTGCATGATCGGTTCTTTCGTCGGTGCCTTGCCTGGCACCGGCGCGACCACGTCAGCATTCATCAGCTACTCCGAGGCGAGGCGCAGTTCTCGCTTCCGCGAGAATTTTGGCAAGGGTGAGCCGTCCGGCATCATCGCGGCGGAGAGTGCGAACAACGCCGTGACGGGTTCGGCCATGGTGCCGACGCTTGCACTCGGTATTCCGGGCGATCCGGTCACCGCCGTGATGCTCGGTACCTTCATCGTCCACGGTCTGACGCCGGGCCCGCAGCTCTTCCTGCATCATCTCGACCTCGTCTACGCGATTTTCGCCATCCTGGTCGTGGTCAACATCATGATGTTCTTCTGCGGCGCATTGGGCGCGCAACTGTTCACGCGGGCGTTGCGCATTCCCGAACCGCTGCTGATGACCATGGTCGTGGTGATCGCCATCGTCGGCGCCTACGGCGTGCGCGGCAATCCGCTCGATCTGGTGATCGCGTTTCTCGGTGGAGTAGGGGGCTTCCTGCTCAGGCGCGGAGGTTTTCCGCTTGCGCCGCTGGTAATCGGCATGGTGCTGAGCGAGACGATCGAGAACTCCCTGCGGCAAGGGCTGCTTCTGACCCGCGGCAGCTTTCTCGCCTTTTTCGAACGGCCCATCGCGCTCGGATTGTTCCTGCTCACAGCCACAATGGTGCTTTGGCCGATCCTGCGATGGCTGAAGGAACGTCACCGCGCATCACGGGAGAACCCTCAATGACCGGCCCTGTTCTTCTCACGGGATCCAACGGGTTTCTGGGTGCATGGATCATTGCCCGGCTTGTCGCCGCCGGCCATGATGTTGTCGCCACGGATATCGACCGCGACTTCAGCCGCCTGAAAGCGCTGCTACCCGATCCGCCGATGGACCGCATGGCATGGCGCAGTTGCGACGTGACAGACGGGGGCGCTGTCGAGGCGATCGTGTCGGAAACCGGCCCCTCCGCCATCATTCACCTCGCCGCACTGCAGATACCCCAGTGCCGGGGCAATCCGGTCCTCGGCGCGAAGGTCAACATCATCGGCCACCTGAATATAATGGAGGCGGCGCGCATTCAAGGCGTGCGGCGCGTCATCTATACGAGCTCGATCGCCGCCAAACCGCGTGGCGAGGCTAATGCGCCGGCCAATCTCTACGGCGTCTACAAAAAAACGGACGAGGAGATCGCGCGCCTCTACTGGGAGGATCATGGTGTTCCGAGCCTCGGTCTGCGGCCGCATATCGTCTATGGCGTGGGTCGGGATCAGGGCGAAACCTCGGCGATCACGACGGCGATCCGCGCCGCCGCGTCGGGCGAAGCTTACGAGATGCCATTCCGGACGGAGAGCTGCTTTCAATATGCCGGCGACGTCGCCGAGATGTTTGTTCGGGCCGCTGCGTCCGACTGGGAGGGTGCGCTGTTGTCCGACCTGACGTCTCGGGTTGAGACCACGTCGGATATCCTCTCCGCGATTACGAGCGTCGTTCCGGATGCGCGCATCACATTGGCCGATGATAGCCGGCTGTCGCCCGTGGCGGGGTTCGAGACGGAGCCATTACAGCGGATCATCGGCCCGCTGCCCGATACCTCGCTGGAGAAGGGGGTCGCCGAAACCGTCGAAATCTTCCGGCGAAACGCTCTCGCCGGCTGACGTCCACGTTACATCACCGCGCGTGCGGCGTGTTCGATCTGCCGTGCGACGGCAAGGAGGCGCGGACCCAGATCGACCTCGAGGCGCTCGCGCGTGATGATCGAGCGAAGGCCACCGACATTGACGGCATAGACAGGGTAGCCGGCCGCGTTCTTGATGGCGACGCCGGCCGAATTGGATTCGGTGATCCAGTCGCCTTCCGCGATGGCGAAGCCCCGCGCCGTGGCGTCCTCTATCGCGGTCTGGAGTTTCCGTTCGATTTCCGGCCATTCGTCCCCGAAATCGTGAGCCATACGTTCCAGAAGCGCCGCGCGATCATCCTCCGGCAGTGCCGCCAGATAAGACCGCCCCATCCCCGTCTTCGCCATCGGAATGCGAGAGCCGATACCCAGCCGGATCGTCATCGAAACCGGTGAGCGGCAGGCCTGGATATAGACCAGTTCGGTCCCGCTCGGCATGCCAAGAAAAACCGACCCGTCGGCATATTCGGCCAGTTCCTGCATGAACGGTCGCGCGATGTCCCCGATTTCCATCTGCGCCAGCACGTCATAGCCGAGCGACAGAACGGCCGGCCCGAGCGAATAACGCCCGATATCGTCGTCATAGGTGAGGTAGCCGAGTTCCGTCAGCGTGAAAGTCAGGCGCGACACCGTCGCCTTCGGCAAATCGACGCGTTTCGCGATTTCCGCATTGCCGATGGGGCGGTTGTCGGGTCCGAATGCCTTCAGCACCGAGAGGCCGCGTGCCAGTGAGGTGTTGAAGCGATAATCCTTGTCGCCGTCTGCCAGGTCCTGCTCGGTTTTGCGTCTTGCCACGTGTGTTTCCCGGTCTTTTCGCAGCGATACTAATAACAAAACGCTGTAGCTTCATCTGTTTTGTGGATTTGCCACAAATGCGGGGCGGACAACTCCGCCAAGCCGGGCGTGTCTAGCCTTTCGGGAGCAAGGGAGCAATCTGTCGGCGGAACGGGAAGAGCGGAAACACAGGCGAAACGACAAGCGTCCGGCGGAACTCCCGCCGGACGCCGTTCTGCTGCGGGTCGGTGCCGGGATCAGGCTGTCTGATCGGCCATGTCCGCCGGGTCGATGCCGGCCACGACGACGGGCTTCTTCATCGCGTCGCGGCGGAACGGTTCACCCAGCTCCTGGTTGATCATCGCTTCGATCAGCGTGGTCACGCCATTGTTCATCTGGTCTTCGATTGCCGTCGCCAGCGCCGCGGTCAGTTCGTCCATCGTCCGCGCGACGACGCCCTTGAGGCCGCATGCATTGGCAATCCCGGCATAGCTGACGTCCTCGTCGAGCTCGGTGCCGACAAAATTGTCATCGAACCAAAGCGTCGAGTTCCGTTTTTCCGCACCCCACTGGTAATTGCGGAAAACGATCTGCGTGATCGCCGGCCATTCGCCGCGGCCGATTGCGGTCAGTTCGTTGACCGCGATGCCGAAGGCCCCGTCGCCCGAGAAGCCGACTACCGGTACATCCGGACAGCCGATCTTCGCGCCGACGATGGCCGGCAGGCCGTAGCCGCAGGGGCCGAACAGGCCCGGAGCGAGATATTTCCGGCCCGTTTCGAAGCTCGGATAGGCGTTGCCGATGGCGCAGTTGTTGCCGATGTCGGAGGATATGATGGCATCCTTGGGCAATGCTGTCTGGATAGCGCGCCAGGCCATGCGCGGGCTCATCCATTCCGGCTTGTCGGCGCGGGCGCGTTCGTTCCAGGTCGTGCCGGGATCGTCATCCTCGTGGTTCATGCTGGAAAGCTGCTGCGCCCAGCGGCTCTTTGTCATCGCGATATGCGCCTTGCGCTCGTCGCGGCCCACGTCGCCCGCATTGTCCGCCAGCCTTGCGAGGATGCCATTCGCGACCTTCGCCGCGTCGCCGACAATCCCGACGCTGACCTTCTTGGTCAGGCCGATACGGTCGGGATTGATATCCACCTGGATGATCTCCGCGTCTGCGGGCCAGTATTCGAGCCCGTATCCGGGCAGGGTCGAGAACGGATTGAGCCGGGTGCCGAGGCAGAGCACGACGTCGGCCTCCCTGATCAGTTCCATCGCGGCCTTGGAGCCGTTGTAGCCAAGCGGTCCGGCGAAAAGCGGATGCGAGCCTGGGAAGGCGTCATTGTGCTGATAGCCGACACAGACCGGCGCATCGAGGCGTTCGGCGAGCGCCTTCGAAGCATCGATGCCGCCTTTCGAAAGCACGACGCCTGCGCCGTTCAGGATGACCGGGTTCCTGGCCTTCGACAGCAGCGCCGCCGCCTGCTCGACCGAGTTCTCTCCGCCGGAGCTGCGTTCGAACTCGAGCGGGGCCGGGATGTCGATATCCACGATCTGGGTCCAGAAATCGCGGGGAATGTTCAATTGCGCCGGCGCCGAGAGTGCCTTTGCCTTGGAAATGACCCTGGCCAGCACCTCTGCCACGCGGGTCGGGTCGCGCACTTCTTCCTGGTAGGCCACCATGTCCTCGAACAGCTTCATCTGTTCGACTTCCTGGAATCCGCCCTGGCCTATCGTCTTGTTGGCGGCCTGGGGCGTGACCAGCAGCAACGGGGTGTGGTTCCAATAGGCGGTCTTCACGGCCGTCACGAAGTTGGTGATGCCGGGTCCGTTCTGGGCGATCATCATCGACATCTTGCCGGTTGCGCGCGTGTATCCGTCGGCCATCATGCCGGCGCTGCCTTCATGCGCACAGTCCCAGAAGGTGATGCCGGCTTTCGGGAAAAGATCGGAAATCGGCATCATGGCCGAACCGATGATCCCGAAGGCATGCCGGATCCCGGCCTTCTGGAGTGTTTTTACGAATGCTTCTTCCGTGGTCATTTTCATTGTTTCGTATTCCCCGTCTTTGAGATGTGTAGCTCTGGGCGGCGGCTCCGTCGCCAGGCGGTCTCACCGATGTCGGCATGACGCGCCGTGCAGGAATTGGCCGCTCCCGTTTCGCGTGGCTTACCAGATGGCGGGCAGATGGCAGGATCGCGCCATATCAAGCAGCGATCTTTGATCGCGACTATTTTGGCACCGTTCTCCGCATTCGGCGGTATTCCTCCCAATTTGAAATTCAATTCCATTTTTATGAGAAGTCGGACGCGGTTTCAATCGCGGATATTCGATGTCTGCAACTACTTTGCGGGAACGAGGCGCTTTTCCGGCTTCAAGCGCGGCTGGCGAAGCGAATTCTCGTACAATCCGGAACGCCGTGCACCGAGCGCGATCGTCAGCGCGCGCCGTAATAGGCGCCAACGGCATGCTCCGCTTCCGCAAAAAACAACCAGCGCTCGCAAAGCAGGCCCGCGAAATGCGAGACGAGGGCGAGAACCGGCAAGGCCGGGCTTGGGGCAAAAGAGAGGAAGATGAGCAGAAGCACCGCCGGTACCAACGCACCGAAAAGAACAGCGAGCCGCGTGACCGCGCGGGCGCGTCTGCGTGCGACCTGGAAAACCATTTCGCGAAGCAGGTAGTTCGAGCCTGTATGCGGCAGTTCGAACCGGCTCACGGCACCGATATTGCCGAGCCCGGTGGCTTGCTCCGGCGATGCGCCGGCACTCGCGCGCGTCGTTTTCATGGCGCGTTGCCACCATGCCACCTTGACGATCCAGGCGAGGACCAGCGCGACCAGGGCGATGGCAGCGATCGGGGAACTGCGTCCCCCCTCGAGCACCGAAAGCACCAGCGCACCGCCGGCCGCCGCGAAGGCCAGGAAGACAGCCGGTGTCAGTGGCGTCGCCCAGCGCGGTACCGTGCGCAACTGCGTGTAGATCATCGACGTCGCGTACACCGTGATCGCGGAAAGCAGCGCGGCGATAATGCCGAGCGGAAGCAGACGCGCACCGGTGAATATCCAGATCAGTGCATAGGCCCCGAAGACGGCCGATGTCGCGGCTGCGAGCACGGCTTCGCGCGACAGCCACGAAGACCGCCATTGCGAAAAGGCGCGCCAGGCCCGGTCCGGACGTCTCAGGTGCATCGCCGATGCGGACAGTCCGGCAGTGACCAGAAGTCCCGCCACGAAGGCGTCCAGCCATGCGAACCACGTGCCTGTCGGCCCGAAACCGAGGCCCGTCCAGGCGATCAGGCCGAATCCGGCGCCGGAAAGGGTGGTGAAAAGCAGAAGCGAGACGGCGGGATGCATGCGGTCTACTCCAGCATTGCCAGGGCTTTGTCGACCCAGCCGAGCAGGCCGGACGGCTCCACCGTGGCCAGTTGCGCCAGATTGTCGGGTGCCGCGCCGTTGTCACAGCCGGTCTTCGGGCGGGGCGGAAGATATTTGTTCACCGGTTTCGTCGCCTGGTCGGGCATCAGGTCGTATCCGTCCCGTTCGGCCACCATTCTGGAGACAGCGCTATCCGGGTCGCCGAGATCGCCGAAATGACGCGCCTTGGCCGGGCATGTCCGAACACAGGCCGGCTCCCGGTCTTCTTCCGGAAGGTTCTCATTGTAGATGCGGTCGACACACAGGGTGCATTTCTTCATCACCCCTTCGGCCATGTCCATTTCGCGCGCGCCATAGGGGCAGGCCCAGGCGCACAATCCGCAGCCCATGCACATGCTTTCATCGACGAGCACGATGCCGTCCTCGCCGCGCTTGTAGCTCGCGCCGGTCGGGCAGACGGTGACGCAGGGCGCATCCTCGCAATGCAGGCAACTCCGGGGAAAATGCACCAGCTGCGCGGGCTCTCCCTCTGGTTTCACCTCGTAGGAGTGGATGCGGTTGAGCCACGTGCCTTCGGGTTGGCCGCCATAGGGATCCTGGTCCGAAAGCGGCGCGCCATAGGCGCTCGTGTTCCATTCCTTGCAGGCGACCGCACAGGCGTGGCAGCCAACGCAGATATCGAGATCAATGACGAGGCCGAGCTTCTTTGCGCCGGGTTGGGGAAGGCTGGTCATGTCCATGCCTTTCCGTAGGCGAGGGCGTCCGGCCCCGTGCCGACCGGCGATTTCTGCGTACCCGTATCGGGTTGGCTGACATCGGGCGGCGCATCCGCTTTCTCGATACGGACGCGAAGGTCGAACCACGCGGCCTGCCCGGTGATCGGGTCGGAATTCGACCAGCGCAGACCGTCACCCTTCGGCGGCAGCAACTCATGGATCAGATGATTGAGCAGGAATCCGCGCTTCGCCTCCGGTGCGTCCGGTTGCAAGGCCCACGCGCCCTTGCGCTTGCCGATCGCGTTCCACGTCCAGAGCGTCTTGCCGTTGACCGCAGCCATGCGCCGTATCGGCACGCAGATACGCCCGTGATGCGAAATCACCCAAGCCCAGTCGCCGTCCGCAAGGCCGGCGGAATCGGCCACGCTTTCGGGTACGTAGAGCGGGTTTTCGCCATGGATCTGGCGCAGCCAGGCGTTCTGCGAACCCCAACTGTGATACATCGCGGCCGGGCGTTGCGTGATCGCGTGCAATGGAAATTCATCAGTATCGAGCGCTGCTTCTTCCAGCGGCGCGTACCACTGCGGCAGCGGCGTGAAGCAGGTCGCGATCCGTTCGCGCGCATGCTCCGGCGGCTGCCTGTCGCCAAAACCCTCCGCCGCCAGCCGGAATTTCTGCAACGGTTCGCTGTAGAGCTGGAAGAGATATGGCGCGGGCTTGTCATACAGGCCCATTTCAACGGCCCAGTCCTGGTAGGCGGCGTTCCAAGGTTTGAAGAACTGCGCTTCCTCCGGAATATGCGTCTCGAAGAAACCGCCGTTTTCACGGTAGCGATCGACCTGTTCCGGATTGGCAGGGCCGCGCCCGTGGCTGTCGCCGTTTCCGCGCCATCCGGCGAGCGGCCCAACACCCGGCCGGCGCTCGTGATTGGCGATATAGTCGGCATAGTCGCGATATGTCGCGGTGCCGTCCTCGGTAACGAAGCCCGGGAGGCCCAGCCGCGCACCGAGGTCGATCAGCGCGCTTTGAAAGCCGCGCACATCGCGGTCCGGTTCGATCACCGGCCAGCGGATCGCGTCGGCGAGGCTGTCCGGTTCGGAGATCGGCCGGTCGAGCAGGCTGATGCAGTCGTGGCGTTCCAGATAGGTCGTATCCGGCAGGACGAGGTCCGCAAAGGCGACGGTTTCGGAGGAATAGGCGTCCGAATAGATGATCTTCGGGATCACATACTCGCCATTCTCGTCCGTGCGCGTCAGCATCTCCATGACGCCGCCGGTGTTCATGGACGAATTCCACGCCATGTTCGCCATGTAGAGGAACAGGACATCGACCGGATAGGGATCGGCCGCGACGGCGTTGGAGATCACCATGTGCATCAGTCCGTGGGCGGCCAGCGGCGCGTCCCATGAATAGGCCTTGTCGATGCGCAGCGCCTGGTTTTCTTCGTCGATCAGCAGGTCTTCCGGGCCGAGCACGTAGCCCAGATGCGGCCCGTCCAGCGGCGAGTCCGGTTTGCAGCCCGCATGCGGCTTGGGGTGCGCGTCGACTGGCTTGGGGTAGGGCGGTTTGAACCGGAATCCCCCCGGGCATTCGACGGAGCCGAGCAATATCTGCAGCAGATGGATCGCGCGGCAGGTCTGGAAGCCGTTGGAATGGGCCGATATGCCCCGCATGGCATGGAAACTGACCGGCCGCCCGATCATCGTCTCGTGCCTGCGCCCGAGCCAGTCGGTCCATGGCTGCTCGACGACGATCTCCTCCTCGAAGGCGGTGCTGGCCAGTTCGGCGGCCAACCGGCGGATCGTCCCCGCGTCGATGCCACACCGTTTGGCCACCCGATCGGGCGCGTTGGCAGGGTCGAGATAGGTCTCCGCCATGATGCGGAACACCGGCCGCGCCTTGCGGCCGTCGGGTAGTTCGACCTCGGTGTCGAATTCCGGGACCGCATCGACGTCGTCGCTCGGTCGAACAGTATGGCTCTTGCGGTCGAAGATGAGCGTGCGCCCTTCCTCGTCTCGCGCGAACAGGCCGTTTTCCGCCGTTCCGGGCGCATCGATGACCAGCCATCCCGCATTGGTGTAGCGGGCGAGATAGGCGATATCGACCGAACCGGTGCGCAGCAATTCGTGGATCAGGGCAATGACGAAAAGCCCGTCCGTTCCTGGCGTGATGCCGACCCATTCGTCCGCCACCGCATTATACCCCGTGCGTACCGGGTTGACGCCGACGATCTTGACGCCGCGCTCCTTCAGTCGGCTGAGGCCAAGCTTGATCGGATTGGAGTCATGGTCCTCGGCGACGCCGAAGATCATGAACATCTTCGTGCGTTCCCAGTCCGGCGTGCCGAACTCCCAGAACGCGCCGCCCATCGTGTAGATGCCGGCCGCTGCCATGTTCACCGAACAGAATCCGCCATGAGCCGCGTAATTCGGCGTACCGAACTGCTGCGCCCACCAGGAGGTCAGCGACTGAGACTGGTCGCGGCCTGTGAAGAAGGCCAGTCGTTTCGGATCCCTGCTTCGAACCTCGCCCAGCCATTTGGTCGCGATCGACAGCGCTTCGTCCCAGGAAATCTCCTTGAACTCGCCCGATCCGCGCGGGCCGGTCCGCAGCAGAGGCTTCCGCAGCCGTGCGGGGGAGTAATGCTGCATGATCCCCGCCGAACCCTTGGCGCAAAGCACGCCGCGATTCTTCGGGTGATCGCGATTTCCCTGGATGTAGCTCACTTTTTTGGTGCCATCGGCGTCCTTGCGCAGGAAAACATCGATGCCGCACCGGCAGGCACACATGTAGCATGTGGTTTTCGCGATCTCGTCGGCGACTTTCGGCGAGGGGTCAAGTCTGGCTGTAGATGGAGCCGGTTGCTGCCCGGGTGGTTCGTCCAGACTCATGGACGATGCTGCCCGTTCTTGTCGGTCCGGTCGGCGGGGCGGCCGCGCATGTAATGTAGCTCCGGCCGATACCGGTTTCTCATCGTGAGGGACGACCATGCTCTGCCGAACCAAAGTCCTAGGCGCACGAACAAACCCGATTTCCCCTTCTTTTTCGACACGTTGAGCACCTTTCCTGAATCAGGATGGCGGCTTCTATTTCATTGAACAAGCGAATAATTTTGGTAGGTTCAATCGAAGAAAGTGATTGATTGCGAGAGAACGGATGACACTCGATCAACTCAGAGTCTTTGTGGCGGTCGCGGAACGATCCCATGTGACGCGCGCGGCGCGGGCGATCGGGATGACGCAATCGGCGACATCGGCCGCGATTTCATCGCTGGAGCGCCAATCGGGCGTGCGGCTCTTCAATCGGGTTGGCCGCGGAATTGAACTGACGGAAGCGGGCCGGCGTTTCCTCCCGGAAGCGCGGAAAGTCCTGGAACGCGCCAAAATCGCCGGTGCCGTGCTCGAACAGGCTTCGGGCATTGCACGGGGAACTGTTTCCGTCGGCGCCAGCCAGACCATCGCCAATCACTGGCTTCCGAGGCGGCTCGCCACCTATCACGAGGCCTATCCCGGTATTCGCCTCGACATCACCATCGGGAACACTCAGGGCATCGAGAATGCGGTCATGGCCGGTCGTGTGGATATCGGCCTTGTCGAGGGTCCGACCGGCCATGGTGTACTGATCCGCCAGGTCATCGACACTGACCGACCGATGCTTGTCGTTTCATCCAGCTCTTCCGCGCAGATCGCACCGGGCGGACGAATGGACATGACGAGCCTGCCGTGGGTGATTCGCGAGGAGGGGTCGGGAACGCGTCATGTGCTGGAGGAACTCTGCGAGCGGACGGGCGTGCGCTTCGATGCCTTGCGCATCGTGCTCGTTCTGCCGAGCAACGAGGCGGTGCGCGAGGCCGTGGAGGCCGGCGCAGGCGTGACGATCATATCCGAACAGGTGGCCGCAGCATCGATCGAGGCAGGGCGGCTGCGCGCCGTTCCCGTAGATCTCCCGGAACGCGAATTCGCCCTGATCCGACACTCCGAACGGGCGCTGACGCCCGCGCAGCGCGCATTGATCGATGCGCTGTCCGGACGTTGACGGCGTATCGCCCACCACGTGCCGTTACATCGCGTCCTTGAGAAGCTGAAGGTAATCCTCGGCCCCGGCCGGTCGCGGATTTGTCGCCGAGAGGTGGTCGCCAGCGGCTTTTTCGGCAATGCCCGGCAGCAGGGCAGGGTCCACACCGAGTTCGCTCAGTTTCGCAGGCAAGCCGATCGAAGAAATGAAGTCGCGCATCCAGTCATGCGCCTCGACCTCTGGCGGCATTCCGGCCGCGGTGCGGATGCGCGCGATTTCTCCGACTGCGTGTTCCTTGTTGAAGCGGAGAATATGCGGAAGCAAGACGCCGATCAGTGTGCCGTGACGCAGATGCAATTCACCAAGCGGTGTCGCCATGGCATGCGCGCCGCCGAGCGATTTTTGCAGGCACATTCCGCCTTCCAGCGCCGCCATCATCATTTCCCAGCGGGCCTCGCGGTTCGACCCGTCCTCGACAGCCACCGGCAGCCATTTCGCGGCCCGGGCGATACAATCCAGGGCGATCGCGGCAGCCGGCGGATTGACCATTGTGCTCATCGTCGTCTCGATGCCGTGGCTGAGTGCGTCGATCCCCGTCGCGGCGGTCAGGCGAGCCGGCAGGCTGATCGTGAGTTCGGGATCGCAGATCACGGTGTCGGCGACCATGTTGAGATTCACGACCGCCATCTTGCGCCCGTCCAGCAGGCTCATCACACAGGCGCGCCCGACCTCCGCTCCGGTGCCTGCCGCCGTGGGGATGGCGATTTGCGGTGAGACCTTGCCGATCGCGCCTGATCCGCCTGTCTTGACGTCGTAATCCGCCAGCTTGCCCCCATGGCTGCTTATCAGCGCGATGGCTTTCGCCAGATCGATCGCCGATCCTCCACCCAGCGCGATGACACCGTCGCACCCCTTGTCGGCCCAGATATCGAGGCATTCCAGCAACGATGCCTCGGTCGGATTCTCGCTTGTGCCGTCATAGACCACAGGCGTGTAAGGAGAGGCCGCCGCGAGCGCCTTTTCAAGAATTCCGGCGTTTGCGACACCCTTGTCCGTTACCAGCAAGGGCCGCTTCAGTCCGAGGCGACCGATCTCTTCGCCCAGGCAGGAGATCGCGCCGAAATCGAACGGGATTCGCGACAGGTACTGGATCAGTGGCATCAGTTCTCTGCCTCGTAATAGACATGCTTGGTTTCGAGGAAGTCGTTCATCGCCTCGATGCCGTGCAGCCGTCCTACGCCGCTTTCGCGGTAACCGCCGGTCTCCACCTCGGCGAGCAGCCGGTTGTGACTGTTCAGCCAGACGGTGCCGAATTTCAGTTTGCGGCTCATGCGCATCGCGCGTTTCAATTCGTTTGTATAGACGGACGCGGCGAGCCCATAGCGGGTTGCATTTGCTTTGTGGAGCGCATCCGCCTCGTCGGTAAACCGTTCGAACGACACGATCGGGCCGAACAATTCATCCTGCACGAGGTCGCTCGAAACGTCGTCGATCTCGAACATCGTCGGCGTGACATAGCATCCCTGTGCGAGGTCGCCCTTCGGCGCTTCGCCACGGACCACCATGTTCGCCTCGACGTCCGCGCGTTCGATGATGCCGAGGATGCGCTCCTGGTTCGGCCGGTCGATCAGCGGTCCGAGTTCGACCCCATCGGTCATCGGGTCGCCGGTTCTTACCTTCTCATAGGCCTCGGCCATGCGGTCCTTCATGGTGTCATACACACTGTCCTGCACCAGGATCCTGCTGACGCAGGTGCACATCTGCCCGTTCAGCGCCAGTGAACCGCGCTTGATCTCGGCGACGGCAGTGTCGAGATCCGCATCGTCGAAGACGATCGCCGGGGCCTTGCCGCCGAGTTCAAGCGAGACGTGTTTCACGGTGTCTGCGGCATTGGCCATGATGATCTTGCCGGTTCGCGACGAGCCCGTGAACGAGATGACGTCGATCTCTGGATGCGTCGAAAGCACGGTGCCGACCTCGGTTCCGTATTCGTTGACCGAATTGACGACGCCCTTGGGCAGGGCATCGAGCGCGGCGAAACACTCCATCACGGCGGCATTGGTGAAAGGGGTCTGCGGCGCCGGCTTGATAACGACGGTGCACCCCGCGGCAAGTGCCGGCGCGATGGAGCGGACCAGAAGCGTCACCGGCGCATTCCATGGCACGATCACCGAGACCACGCCGGACGGTTCGCGCGTCATCAGCGACATCTTGCCGGGACCGCTCTCATAGGTGCGTCCGAAGACATTGCGCGCGACGCCGGCATAATAGCGGGCTTCGCCGAAACCCGCTGCGACCTCGTGCTTGGCCTGGGTGAGCACCTTGCCGTTTTCCGTCGCCATCAAGGTGGCGATCCTGTCCTTGTTTGCCTCCAGCCTGTTGGCGAAATCGAGCAGCACCTTTGCCCGCAGCCTTGGATTGCTGGCCCATTCCGACGTTTCGAAGGCGTCACGCGCCGCCGTCACGGCCTGTTCGGCAAGGGAAACCGATCCGTTCGGCGCTGATCCGATCACGTCTCCGGTCGCCGGATTGATACTGTCGCAGAATCCGTTCGGCGCATCCGCCAACCATTCCCCATTGATGTAATGATGAGCTTTATTCGCCGACATGCGTCCCCTCCGAATGCAACGTACAGGCGTGACAGGTAGCGCGGACACGCCTTGATGCAAAGCGCTGATATGGGCACATGTGGTTACGTCCGCGCCGGGGCTTGTCCGCGAAGCTGTTCCTTGAGTAGACCAAGGGCCTTTCCAATCGGACGATCACCAGTCGTTCGGATCCCGAGGACCGTTTCCGATGATCGATTACGTGCTCCTGGCCATAACGCTGGGCAGTTTCGTCGCCTCTTTCGTGAATGGGGCCTTCGCGACCGGCGGCGTCTACATCATGCTTCTGGTCAGCGTCTGGGTGTTGCCCGTATCGGCGGCTGTGCCGCTCCAGTCCGCTTTCGCGGCCGGGTCTCTTGCCGCGCGCATCGGATATTTCTGGCACCATATCCAGTGGCGCATCGTCGGTGTCTTCGTCTTCGGCTGCCTTTTTGGCGTCTATCTCGGCACGCGAACCTTCGCCAGCCTGCCGGAAGCCACGATCTCGATGCTGCTCGGCTGTCTCCTGCTGGTGCTCATCTGGATGCCGACAGGAAATCTGAAGCTGCGCTTAAAGCACCCGTTCTTCTTCGTCGGCATCGCGCACAGCTATCTTGGCGCGCTTTTCGGGGTCGGCGGCGTGCTGCAGCCGGTCATGCTGCGCACGACTCTCGTGAAACTCCAGATTACCGGCACGCTGGCGGCATGCCTGATCTCTCTGGATGTGATGAAGGTCGCCGGCTATGTCAGCCTGGGCTTCAGCTATTTCGACTATGTTCCGCATATCGTGCTCGCGACGATTGCGGGTTTCGCGGGAACCTGGGCCGGCAAGCGGGTAACGCACCACGTTTCCGAAGAGCTGTTCCGGAAACTGTTCCGTATCCTGGTGTCGCTGATTGCGCTGCGTCTGATCTACAAGGGTTGGGTCATGTAGCTGCCGGCGGGGGGAAGGGCTACGTCCGGGCGATTGCGGTCGCCAACGCGTCAGCGTCCGCCGGCCCTGTTCCGCAAGCGGCGATATAGCGGTCCGGTCGCAATAGGATCAGATCCGCTTCCCATTCGCGGGTTTCCTCGGTCGCCGGCATTTCGACCACGTCGAGTGGAATGCCGAGCTCGTCGGCACGCGACCGGAAGGCGGCAACCGCTTCCGGGTGGCTGCCGACGGTCACGAGATTGAAATGCGAGCCGAGGCGCTCCGTGACGTCGCCCTTCGGCGACAGGAGATATCCCGGCCGCGCGGTATGGCTATGTTGGCCGACCGCGCTCGTCTTTCCGGAGCCGCCGGTCACGATGGGAGAGCCCGCATAATTCGGGCAGTATTGTTCGACGTCACGCTTCGTAAGTTCCGCGCGCTCGGCCCACGCTTTCTCGAAAGCGGCCTTGTCCTTTTCGGGACTGTATTCGGCGACGAACGCGCGGTCGCTTTCGATCATCTGCGCAATGAAGTCGTCGGCGGTGGAATCGAAGACCGGCTGACGTTCTTGGGAATAGCTGTCCAGAAGTGCATTGCTGCCCCATCCGCGTAGCGACGCTTCCAGCTTCCAGGCGAGATTGCGAATGTCTTCGTAGCCATTATTCACGCCATAGCCGCCATAGGGCGGATGGCTGTGCGCGGCGTCTCCGGCGATGAATATCCGGCCATTGCGGTAGTGGTCGGCTATGGCGATACGGAGATCCCAGAATCCGAGATACTCCGTCTCGAACTCGATTTCACGGCCGACCGCTTGCGCGAGGTGGTAGGAGAGGTCGAGCGTTTCCTCCGTCGAATCCTCCGGCACCGGCGTGTGAAAGAACCACCGACCGAGATCGACGCTGCCGAAGAACTGCCAGTAGCCTTCCTTGTCGGGGCTGAGCGCGTTGAAATAGGACTTGCCGGGAAAGCGTTCGAGGATCGAAAGAAGGTCGTCGGAACGGAACACTGCGAGCACCATTCTGCGGTAGTTCGACCTCACGGATTGGGTCAAACCGGCGCTTTCGCGTACCATCGAGCGGGCGCCGTCGCAGCCGACGACGTAGAGGGCGCTGACCCGCCGCGTTGCGCCGGAGTCGTCGATGACATCAAGATGAACGCCATCTTGCGTCTGCTCGACCCGCTCGACCCTGTGATTGAAATGAACTGTTACAGTGTCGAGCTCCGCTGCGCGCTCGCGCAGCACCGCCTCCTGATCATATTGCGGGATCCGCAAGTTCGAGGCCGTATAATACTGCTGTACGTCGCTTCGCACGAGCCAGTCATAGTGATAATCTCCGAGAAGGGAGCCATAGGCGGTTGCGCCGCCGCTGCCGTGTTTCGGTGGCAGTTTGATCGTGCTCTTGATCCGTTCGAATATCCCCCATGCCTGAAAGTGTTCGCCGGTGCGCTGTGTGAGATTCTGGCCCTTGGGGATCGGCTGAATGGTTTCGTATTTCTCGAAGAGGACGACATTGATGCCGCGCTGGCCGAGATCGATGGCTAGTCCGAGACCCACCGGACCGCCGCCGACGATCGCCACTTCCGCCGTTTCCATTCTTCCCCTCCCAGGATTGTCGGTCACGCATCAATAGTTGCAAGTCAGTATTGTGAACAAGGTTTTCTTCCCCGCCCTGGAAGCCGGGCGCCGCACATATGGATGTGCCGCCCCGTTCGGGGCATTTCGCAATTGCGCGCAATGGCAATATGAGAAGAAAGATTGGTGAGACGATCGGTACGCGAGGATTTCGTGCGCAAGGATGCGATGAATGACGATTGACGATGCCGGGACTGGTCCGCGGCTGGCGCCGGCGCTGATCGTCACGGTGGCGGCCGCGGCGGCGCTGGTTCTGGCGGCGATTGCGACCTTTGTCGCCGTCGATCAGCCCTGGCTCGGTCTGACCCTGAAGGCTCCGCAATCCGGCCCGGGCCTGGAAGTTGCCGACGTGTCGCCGGGGGGGCCTGCGACTCATCTGTCTCGCGGCGCAGTAATCGTACGGATCACCGGCGCCGAAGGCGGGACGATTGCCCTCAAGGCAAGCGCGCCGGACGGCGGCATCATGATGCTCGAAGCCGGCGACCTTGTCGAGGAGCCCGACGGCGTGGCCAGCTACGAGGCGCTGGACCGCTTCTTCGAACGCCAGGGCCGGATCGCGGACATTATGCGTTCTGGCCGCGTCCTCATGACCCTGCGCGATGGCACGCGGACGGCCATCGTCCCGGCGCAAAGACGTCCGCTTTCGATGTTGTCGGCGGACTACTGGCTTCAGATTGCGGTCGGTTTCGCTGGCTTGGTGATAGGCATCGCGGTCTGGGCGCTTCGGCCTTACATGGCCGGTGCCCGCATGCTCGGCATCAGCAGCGTTGCGCTGGTGCTTTCGACATATCCGTCGGCGATCTACCTGACCCGTGAACTGGCGCTGCCGGAACCGCTCTTCCGGCTTCTGAATACGGTTAATCCGTTCGGTTCCATGGCCTATGTCGCCGCATTGTGCATCCTGTTCCTCGTCTATCCCCGGAAGATCGTTCCGGCTGTTGTTCCGATCGTGATCGCATGTGGGACCGCGGCATGGTGGCTGCTGGATATTCTGCACCTGTTTTCCGGTCCCGATATAGGGCGATACCTGCCCGTCAGCGCGCTCGCCGTCGCCTCGTTTGTCACCGCCGGCGTTCAATATTGGCGCGCTGGCGACGATCCCCGGATTCGCGCCGGGCTGCGCTGGTTCGCTCTGTCGCTGGCGGTCGCGACCGGTATCTTTGTGATCTTCTATTCCGTGCCGATCCTGACCGGTAAACCGAGCTTTGCGCCCGAGGCTTTTGCCTACACCCTGGCGCTGATCGTCTATGCGGGACTGGCGCTTTCCATACTCCAGTACCGGCTTTTCGATCTCGATCGATGGACGTTTCGCATCCTGTCCTATGTCGCCGGAGCGCTGGCCTTCGTGGCTTTCGACCTGTTTCTCGTCACGACCATCGCGCTCGACTACCTGCCTGCATTCGGACTGGCGCTCGCGATGATCGCCTTGCTTTACCTGCCGCTTCGCGATGCGCTTGCCCGTCAGCTCACGCCACCGGAACCGAACCGAACCCGTTTTTTCGAGAAGGTGGTCGATATCGCGCTGACACCGGATCGCGATATCCGGAACGACCGCTGGACAGGGCTCTTGCGTCAGGCGTTTGACCCGCTGTCCGTCGAACCGACCGGGGAATGCGCGGAGCCGGTGATTGCCGAGAACGGCCTTTTCCTGCGCGTGCCCGGGTATGGTGTGGTTGCGCCCGTGAGGGTCGGTTACGCACGAGGTGGACGGCGCCTGTTCTCCGGGCGCGACACGGAACTCGCGGACGAACTTCTGCAGATGCTTGCTCACGCATATGAAAGCCGGCTTGCCCAGGAAAAGGGCGCGGCCGAGGAACGCGCGCGCATCGCCCGTGACGCCCATGACAATATCGGCGCGAAGCTCCTGAGTGCGCTGCATGGGAGCGAGCCGAAACGCAAGGATGCGATGATCCGCGAGGCGATCTCCGATCTGCGCGACATCATCAACTCGTCGGCCGGCGCACCGAGAACGGCCGAGGATATGCTCGCCGAACTTCGTCGCGAGACCGCGGATCGTCTCTCGGCGGCAGGGTTGAGTCTGGACTGGCGGCTGGAGGAGGGCGAGTTCGCAGAACTGCCGAACTCCACGGTTCAGTCGATCCGCTCGATTGTCCGCGAGTCGGTGAGCAACATCATCCGCCACGCCGGCGCGTCAAGTGCGACAGTCACGATCGGCTTTTGCGACGGCACGGCGCACATCGAGGTCACCGACGACGGCAAAGGCTTCGATCGGGCATTGGAGACGACAGGCGTCGGGCTATCCGGCATGGAAACGCGTGTGCGTACATTGCTGGGCGAATATGGGCTGGACACCGGCCCCTCGGGCACAACTATCCGGGTCGCGCTCCCGATTGCTATGCCCGACGCGTCCACATAAGTCGAAGATAGCGCCGGCATCCGGCGTCCGTCACCCGTCACCGTCTTTGGCCTGCGCGCGCAGGCCGAGCCGTGTCGCGTGCCAGGACGCTTCGGCTCGCGATGAAATTCCCAGCTTGCGATAGATTTCCTTGATATAGCCGGAGACCGTGTTCTCGGCGATATCGAGTTCGGCGGCTACTTCGGCGTTGCGCAAGCCGCGCGCGATGAGCGCCAGCACGTCGGTTTCCCGGCGGGTAAGCTGCACTTCGTCGATCACCGGGCCGGTATCGCGGAAGTGGTTCATGATCCGGCGAGCGATGACCGGCGACAGGGCAGGGATGCCGTGGCTGATCTGGCCAAGCTGGTAGATCAGCACCGCTTCGTCCTGGTCCTTGAGCAGGTAGCCTTCCGCGCCCTGCGACAGTGCGGCGACGACATTGGCGTCATCACCCATGACTGTCGTGATCACGCAGACGGTTTGAGGACTCCGAGATTGCAGGAGCCGCAACAATTCGAGCCCGGAGCCGTCAGGCAGGCGCAGGTCGATAAGCGCCAGATCCGGCGCGTCATTCGCCGCGGCAAGTCCGGCGCGCAGGTTGTCCGCTTCGACGACGCTTGCGCCGGGAAATGCCGCGCAGGCGATCTGGGAAAGCCATCGCCGTGTCTCCGCGACGTCTTCAAGTATCAGTATTCGTTTCAAGCCTGGCCACCGGAAATCTGACGGGGGTTTTCTTCGCCCCCGAAGCCGGCGTCAAGTAAACGCACACCGACACGCGGTGTCACCCCCTGTTCGCGGGGATTGCCGCGACATACCCCCGATTACGGGCCGTCGCCTGATAGCAACTGCCCGGGCGCGGCGCGCGCTCCAGCGTCGCATCGGAATTCCGGGGATTTCATCTGCGCGTCGAGTCGGCTATGGCACGCAAGCAGGTGCCCGGCGAGCGGACACCGGCGTTCCAGCGGAGCCGGCGGCCTGCATGAAACTCTCCTTTGTAATTCCTGCCTTCAACGAACAGGACTTCATCGGTCCGTGCCTCGAAAGCGTCATGCGCGAACTCGCGACGGTTGAATGCGAGGCCGAAGTCATCGTCGTCAACAATGCGTCCACCGATCAAACGCGGGAGCGCGCCTTGGCCGTGCCTGGGGTCAAGGTTGTCTACGAGCCCAGGAAAGGTATCGTCCGGGCGCGTCAGGCGGGCTATGTCGCGGCAAGAGGCGAATTGATCGCCAACATCGATTCCGACACGCGTCTGCCCGAGGGGTGGGTAAAGACCGTGCTGCGCGAGTTCGAACGCGATCCCGATCTCGCCGCATTGTCCGGTCCCCTGATCTATTACGACATGTCCCGCATCGGCCGCCTGATGGTGCGGTCATTCTATGCTGTCGGGTATCTCGTTTACCTCGTCATGCATCACGTTCTGCATGCCGGTGCGATGATACAGGGCGGCAATTTCATCGTTCGGCGCGATGTCCTGGACAAGATCGGCGGCTACGACACGACGATTGAATTCTATGGCGAGGACACCGACGTGGCTCGCCGGGTGAGCCGGGAAGGGCGGGTCAAATGGACATTCCGCCTGCCGATCTATTCTTCCGCGCGCCGCATGAAGGGCGAGGGGCTCGTGACGGTCGGACTTCGCTACGCGATCAACTACGTCTGGGTCGCCGTTCGCGGCCGGCCCTTCACGAAGGATTACAAGGATATCCGTCCGGAGTGATCTCGGAGACGATCGCCGGTTACGTAAAAAAATGGAGGATGGCTCTGCGCATTTCCGGCGTTTCGACATGCCCGGTTTCGGGTGACACGAGAACGGTCAACCGATCGTTTGCGCGGACCCTTTCATAAGCATCGCGCACGGTTTCGACCGCGGGCCGCAGGCCTGCGGGCGGCGTCAGCGGGTCCGTCCCGCCCGCGCCGATGAACTGCGGCCTCGGTGCAATCATCGCGGCGATATCGCCCATGTCGCAACGGGCAAGCAGTCCCGGCACGGTCATATAGGAGCCGTGCAGGTCATGCGTACCGGCCTCGATCAGCCCGGCGATGTTGGAGAAGGCGCAGAGATGCGCCGTCCGCGCGACACGGGCGTCGAGCGCTGCAAGCCAGTAGGCATGCGTGGCGCCCATGGAAATGCCGAATGTGGCGATCCGTCCGGCATCGATGTCCGGCCGTTCGGTGAGATAATCCAGAGCTGCGGACAGGTCCGCGAGCATCAGGCCGAACAGTGTTTGTCCTTTCCAATGCGCGGCCTTCGCCAGCGCGCTCTCGCTTCCCTCGGTCTGCCGGTCGCCGAAACCGGGCATGTCGATGCAGAAAACGGCATACCCTCTGTCGGCGAGCAACGGGCCATAGGCTCCGCCGGGCAGGGCAGTGCGGCCTTCCCGCAATTCGCGCCTGCCGATGTCGTGACGATTGCCATGCGCGTGGCAGTAGAGAATCGCAGGGTGGGGACCGGGGCCCGAAGGCCGGAACATTGTCCCCGGAACCGGGCCGCCCGCCGTTTCCAGGCGGATTTCCTCTTCGATATGGCCGTCTTGCGCCGTGCTGTCGGTTACGGTTCCACCGCGGCAGCGTTCCGGTCCTTCAGGAATGCCGAGAAGCATCCACAACTGCGACACGTCGATGACCGGTTTTAACGTTGATGCTTGCATTCGAGGGATTCCGCGATAAGCTGGTATACTAGTACTTCGGCACTTTCGGAGGAGCAATTGCCGAGTTTCCCTTTTTGCGCATTCCCGGCGCCGTCCGGGCGCGTGGCGGGCCATTCATGCCCCGCCTGAGCGCTGAAGCCGAACGGTTCGATCCGGGTCCCGCACTTGACGATATCGAGATCGATCGGTCGCGCTCCATCGCGCCCCAGATTTACGACGCCCTGCGTGCCCGTATCGTCGACAATCGCCTTCCGCCGGGCGCGGCGCTAAGCGAGAGCGAAATCGCGCGTTTCTGCGATATTTCGCGGACGCCACTGCGTGCCGCGCTCCAGCAATTGTCCGGCGAGGGGCTGATCATCGTACGTCCGCAGGTGGGATCCGTCGTGGCGCCTCACAACGAGGCGCGTTTGCGAGAGTCGGTGTTCATCCGATGCGCGATCGAGGAGGCGGTCGCGCGCAAGCTGGCCGAGACCGGCCTCGACGAAGACGAACTCGCGCCGATTCTCGAGGCGCAGCGGCGGGCCGGGGAACGCGACGACTACATGGCCTTCTTCCGCCATGACGAGCAGTTTCACGAGGCGCTTGCCCGGATGGCCGGTGTGCCGAATTCGTGGCATCTCGTGCAATCGGTCAAGGCGCATGTCGACCGCCGGCGGCTGAAGCTGATGTCGTCGATCAAGGGCCGGTCGATGCAGGCCTATCGCGATCATGTTGCCCTTCTGGAACGGATTCGCGCCGGCGATCCGGAAGGCGCTGCAGCGGTTATCCGCGCGCATGTCGACTCCGTTTTTGAAACCGGGGAGGTGAACGGAAAAAATCATGAATGAACGAATGTCGAGCCTTGCTCGGCATTCATTAGTGTACTAGTATACAAGTTACAAAGGGAGGAAATGCAATGACACATCGACTGAACAAGACGCTCCTTCTCGGTGTTGCGGCGCTCGGCCTGATGGCCGGCAACGCGCTTGCCGAAACCGAGCTGCGCATGACCTGGTACAATGACGGCAATGAAGGCGAGGTCATGCGTGACCTGCTTGACCGTTTCGAGGAAGCCAATCCGGATATCAAGGTGGTTCTGGATGTCGTGCCTTATGCCGCCGTTCGCGACGGTATCGGCGTTCAGCTCGCCGCGGGCGAGGGGCCGGACATGGCCCGCGTCACCGATCTCGGCGGCCTGTCGCAATACTATCTGGACCTGACGCCATATCTCTCGGATGCCGATTACTGGCGCACGAATTTCGGACCGTTCCTGAAGTGGCTCGCGCCCGACAGCGACGCGATTTCCGGCTTCATGACGCAGCTCACGGTGACCGGGCCTTATGTCAACAAGACACTGTTCGAGCAGGCCGGCGTCGAGATGCCGGGCGAGGGCGCAACCTGGGATGACTGGGCGGCCGCGTCGAAGGAAGTCGCCGACAAGCTCGATATTCCGATCCCGATGGCCTGGGACCGCTCCGGCCACCGCGTTGCCGGACCGGCGATCTCGATGGGCGCCAAGATGTTCGACGAGAACGGCGAACCTGCCCTGGTCGATGACGGCCTGAAAATGATGGCCACGAAGCTCTATGACTGGCACCAGGACGGCACGATGGCCAAGGAGCTCTGGGGCTCGGTCTCCGGGTCGCAATATCTCGGCGCCAACGAGGATTTCGCCAACGCCAATGTCGTCCTCTACATGTCCGGCTCCTGGCAGATTCCGCAATTCGCCGAAACGATTGGCGACGCATTCGACTGGTGGGCGGTCCCTGCGCCATGCGGTCCGGCGGCCTGCACAGGCATGCCTGGCGGCGCGGCACTCGTCGCGATCAAGGACACGGAACATCCCGAAGAGGTCGCGATGGTGATGGATTACCTCGCTCAGGAGGAGAATCTTGCCGAGTTCTACAGCCGCACCCTGTTCATTCCGGGACATCTCGGACTGGCGGAAAAGGGGATCGACTTCGACACCGATGATGAACGCGCCAAGCATGCCTTGAGCACGTTCGCGGGCGCCGTCCCGTCGATCTCGCCGATCGCGTTCGAAACCCAGGGCTATCCCTACAACTACGTCATGTTCGGCGCGCTCATATCGCGTCTGGGCGAAGCTATCGTCGGCGAACTGACGCTCGACCAGGCTTTCGAGCGCATGACGCAGGATGTCGAGCAGCAGATCGCCGAGAAGAAGCGCGGTGGCTGATTGCTTTCGAGGCAACTGACAAATCCCCGGGCGCAGTTCCTCCGCGCCCGGCTACTCTCCAACCCATCGGCGTGACGCGGACCCATGGCGCTTGACGAAACGATAAAGCCCGAGGCCGAAACCGGCACGTCCCGGCTCAACGCGATTGCCGCGTGGCCGGTACGCGTGCTGTTCGGCATTCTCGACGTACCGTTTCGCGCCCTGCAGCGCCTGCTCGGCATCGGCTCGATGCCTTATTTCTTCATCCTGCCGAATCTGGCCTTTTTTGGCCTTTTCGTCGTCGTTCCGCTGTTCATCAATTTCGCTTATTCGGTCACCGGCGGCACCAATCTCTTCATGGAAAATCGGCCCTATGTCGGCGGGGAGCAATATGGCTTCCTGTTCGATTGCGGCAATTACCTCGATCCGTCGACTTGCCGCGAAGACCGTTTCTGGCGCGGTGTCTACAACACCTTCACCTTCGTCTTCTTCCAGGTCAGCCTGATGGTGCTTTTTTCGCTCGTCACGGCGCTTATCCTGAACCGGGAAATTCGTGGGCGCGGCTTTTTCCGCGCGGCCTTCTTCTTTCCGGTGCTGCTTTCGCCGGTCGTCGTCGCCCTGATCTGGAAGTGGATCCTGCTGCGCGACGGCGTGCTGAACGCGTTCCTTGTCTCGATGGGCCTCGACCCGATCCTGTTCTTCGTCTCGCCGGCCTGGGCGATGTTCTGGGCGATTTTCGTCTCCGTGTGGGCGCATATGGGCTTCTACACGCTGATCCTGCTCGCCGGTTTGCAGGCGATTCCACCCGATCTCTACGAAGCCGCCGAAATGGACGGAACGAAGCGCGAGCGCGTGTTCTTCCGCATCACGCTACCGTTGCTGTGGCCGAACATGCTGGTCGTCATTGTGCTTGCCTTGATCAAGGCGGTGCAGATTTTCGACGAGGTCTTCGTGCTGACCGGGGGCGGGCCGGGCACTGCCACGCAATTCGTCGTCCAGTACATCTACACGACCGGCTTCGCCAATCAGATCCAGAACTTCGGTCTGGCCGCCGCCGCCTCGGTTGTGCTCGGCGTGGTGCTCTTCGTGCTGACCCTGCTGCAACTCGCCGCCTCGCGGCGAAAGGACGAGGGCTGACATGGCCGGGACGAGTACAATGAACGACCGCTCGGTCACACGGTTCCTGACGGCGCGTCGTGGCGGCGCGTCGATGCACTGGACGGATGTCTTCTCCTACATCTATCTCGCGCTGGGCGTGGCATTGATGTTCGGCCCGGTGGTCTGGCTGGCATTGTCTTCTTTCAAGACGCCGGCCGGCCTGCAAGAATTTCCGCCGACCCTCCTGCCGCTCGGACAGATCGAGCGCCAGGTGGAGGGCTATGACGATCCGCTGCCGATGTTCGAGGTGACGATGGAGGACGGCTCCGTGCGCGAACTCGCGCAGGTGCGCCGTATCGGTATCATCGCGCAGATGGTCGATCCGGACGATCCCGGCGAGACGATCAAGGTGCCGATCGCCAATCGCAAGCCGATCCGTGAATTCCGCGTCGCATGGGAAAACTACACGAAGCCGCTCGAACGCTTCAACTTCCTGACCTATCTCAACAATTCGGTGATTGTGACCACCGCCGCGACGCTGGTGACCCTTCTTATCAACTCGATGGCCGCCTTCGGTCTCGCGATCTACGAGTTCCGAGGCCGTAGCGCCGTGATGCTGTTCGTCATCGGTACGCTGATGATTCCGATTACCATCATTCTCGTGCCGGCCTATCTCGTGGTCACGCAACTGGGCATGGTCAACAGCCTGTGGGCCGTCATCCTGCCGGGGGCGGCGACGCCGACAGGCGTCTTCCTGTTGCGCCAGTACATGCTGACCATCCCCCGCGACCTGATTGAGGCCGCGCGCATGGACAAGGCGTCGGAATGGTCGATCTACTGGCGCATCGTCCTGCCGCTGTCCCTGCCGGCGATCGCGGTGCTGGCGATCTTCTCCGTGATGTGGCGCTGGAACGACTTCCTCTGGCCGCTGATCGTTCTCAACCGCTCCGAGGTCTACACGCTGCAAATCGGCCTCAACGCCTTCCAGGGCGAACTGGACGTGCAGTGGCACTACGTGCTGGCGATGACTGTGGTCGCGCTGATCCCGGTCACGCTCGTCTTCGCCTTCCTGCAACGCTTCATCACGACGGGCATAGCCTCGAGCGGAATGAAATGATCCACACGAAGCCCGTCATCCTGTTCGATCCCTATCCGCGCAACGAGGCGATGGTCTTCACGCCCGATGTTGCGGAGGAACTCGGTCGTGTGTCGACACTCGTCACGCATTTCGGCGCGCGAGCGCCGGATGATCTCGTCGAAAGCGTGCTGGCCGATGTCGAAATCATCGTCGGTCAGACCGCGATGGGAAAGGACCGCCTCGACCGTGCGCCGAAGCTGAAGGCGATACTCAACGTCAAGGCGAACTGGGAGCCGAATATCGACTATGGCGAATGCCAGAAACGCGGCATCCACGTGCTGTCCGCCGCACCGGCCATGGCCCCTGCTGTCGCTGAGTATTGCATCGGTCAAGCCATTGCGCTGGCGCGCGGGTTCTCCGCTGCAAACGTCCTGTTTCGAGCCGCGGCGGAGAAATACGGGATCGCCGGCAACGGGCGCGCCTACAGTCTGTATGACGCGCCGGTCGGCCTCATCGGCTATGGCAATCTCGGTCGCGCGCTCGCGCCGCTCCTGCGGCCATTCGGCTGCCGCATCGCGGTCCACGATCCGTGGCTGTCCGACCGCTACCTGGAGACGGAAGGTCTCATTCCGGCAACGCTGGAGGATGTCCTTGCCGGGAGCCGCTTCCTGTTTATCCTGGCGGGCGTCACCAGCGAAAACGAAGGCTTCCTCGATCGTACGAAGCTCGATCTGATCCCCGATGACGCCTCGGTCATCCTTGGCTCTCGCGCCGAGGTCGTGGACTTCGATGCTTTTGTCTCGATGGCAGGTGCGGGGCGTTTCCGTGCGGCCATCGACGTATTTCCGCAAGAGCCGGTTCCCGCCGGTTCACCGTGGCGCGATGCGCCCGACATCCTTTATTCCGCGCATCTCGCCGGCGGGCTGGAAGCTTCCTATGCCCGCATCCGCGACATGATGATGGATGACATCAGGCAGATCCTCGGCGGTCTGCCGCCGCTGCGCATGCAAAAGGCCGAGCCGCGCCTCGCGGCGATGGCGCGCAGCCGATAGAAGGAACGATCGTTTGACCGAAATCCGCCTCAACAACGTCTTGAAATCCTATGGTCAGGTCGAGGTCATACATGGCATCGATCTGCATGTGGAAAGCGGAGAATTCGTGGTCTTCGTCGGTCCGTCCGGCTGCGGCAAGTCCACGCTTCTTCGCATCATCGCCGGTCTGGAAAAGGTATCGGGCGGCGATGTCGTCATCGACGGCGACGTGGTCAACGCCATCCCGGCCTCCGAACGCGGTCTTGCGATGGTCTTCCAGTCCTATGCGCTTTACCCGCACATGTCGGTCTACAAGAACATGGCCTTCGGACTGGAAAACTCGCGCATGCCGCGTTCCGAGATCGAGAGCCGCGTCAATGATGCCGCCGCGATGCTGCAGATCACGCCCTATCTCAACCGTCGCCCCAAGGCGCTTTCCGGCGGTCAGCGCCAACGCGTAGCGATCGGGCGGGCGATCGTGCGCGATCCGAAGGCCTTCCTGTTCGATGAGCCGCTGTCCAACCTCGATGCCGAATTGCGCGTCGCCATGCGCAAGGAACTCGCGGCCCTGCATGCCAAGCTGGGCGGCACGATGATCTATGTCACGCATGACCAGATCGAGGCGATGACCCTCGCCAACAAGATCGTCGTGCTCAATGCGGGGCGGGTCGAACAGATCGGCGCGCCACTCGATCTCTACAACGCCCCCATCAACACCTTCGTCGCCGGCTTCATCGGCTCGCCGCGCATGAACCTCATCGAGGCGGAGGTCGTCGGCGACGATGGCGGAGTGGCACTTCAGGTAGGCGGGCAACGCATCGCCATACCGGCGCAGGAAGGAATCGCGCCGGGACAGAAGGTCACTTTCGGAGCGCGGCCCGAGCACATGGCAATCGTCGGCGAGGGCGAAGGAGACATCACCGCTTCGGTCGATCTGACCGAGCAGCTTGGCGGCGAAACCTATGTCTACTGTACGGCTGACGGGCTACCGCAACTGACTGTGCACCAGGTCGGCCAGTTGCCGGTTCACCGGGGCGAAACAGTGCATCTGCGTCTCAATCGGTCCTCGATGCACCTCTTCGCGGCCGATGGTGGCGTCATCGTCAACGGATTTAAGGCATGAGCGCAGACAGGCTTGGTTTCGGCGTCATCGGAACGGGCATGGCGGCGACGCCGCATGCCCGTGCCCTATGCGATCTGTCGGATCGTATCGATGTGCGCGGCGTGTTTTCGCGCAACGTGCAGAAGCGCGAGGCTTTCGCGACGGAGTTTGGCTTTCCCCCGGCCGATAGCATTGAGGCGATCGCGGGCGATCCCGATATCGATGCGGTGATCCTGATCACACCGCCGAACCAGCGGCTGGATCTGGTTCGCATCTTTGCGCGAGCCGGCAAACATATCCTGATGGAGAAGCCCGTCGAGCGAACCACAGAGGCTGCCGAGGAGATCGTGCGGATTTGCGAAGCAAACGGCGTCAGGCTTGGCATCGTCTTCCAGCATCGGTTCCGTGAAGCGTCGCTGAAGCTCAGAAGCCTGATCGACGATGGTGCGCTTGGCGATATCGGCCTGGTGCGCGCCAGCGTGCCGTGGTGGCGCGAGCAATCCTATTACGACGAGCCGGGCAGGGGTACCTACGAGCGCGACGGTGGCGGTGTGCTGATCAGCCAGGCGATCCACACGCTGGACCTGATGCTAAGCCTCACAGGCCCCGTGGCGGAGGTGCAGGCCGTATCGGCGACCACTAGGTTCCACGAAATGGAATCGGAGGATTTCGTCGCCGGCGGCATGCGGTTTGCAGGCGGGTTTCCGGGATCGGCTATGGCGACGACCGCGGCCTATCCCGGCGACGCGGAATCGATCACGCTCGACTGCGACAAGGCGAGCGCGCATCTGCAATCGGGCGTGCTGACGGTCAACTGGCGCGACGGCCGTGTCGAACAGTTCGGAGAAACCGGCGGCACGGGCGGCGGCGCCGATCCGATGGCCTTCCCCTACGGATGGCACCAGGACCTGATCGCCGATTTCGCGGATGCTGTCCGGGAGAACTGCGAACCCGGCGTCCCGGGTCGCGAAGCCTTGCATGTCCATCGCCTGATCGATGCGCTTGTCCTCTCGTCGCGCGAGCGCCGGGCGGTCGAAATCGAAATCTCAACCACCTGAAGGTGTCTCATGAGTGACCTGAAACTCGCCGTGATCGGGATCGATCACCGCCACATCTTCGGCCAATTGGCCGGCATGCTCGACCTCGGCTGTACCTGCAAGGGCTGGTGGACGGAGGGCGAGCCTCAACCCGTCGAAGGGTTCGTCAAGCGGTTTCCCGACATTCCGCGTGTCGCCGACAGGCGTGAACTGCTCGACGATCCGGATATCGATCTCGTTCTGATAGCCGATATTCCGGCGCGCCGTGCCGGGCGTGCGATCGAGGCGATGCGCGCCGGCAAGGACGTGATGACCGACAAACCGGGATGCACGACCCTCGAACAACTCGACGAGATCAGGAAAGTCGTAGCCGAGACGGGGCGCATCTGGTCCATCGATTTTTCCGAGCGTTTCGAAGTGCCGGCGGTCGGCAAGGCGGCGGAACTCGTCCGCGAAGGCCTCATCGGCGACGTTGTTCAGACGGTCGGTCTCGGACCGCACCGGCTCAACCGGCCGACCCGGCCGGACTGGTTCTTCGAGTGCGATCAGTATGGCGGCGTGCTGTGCGACATCGCTTCCCACCAGATCGACCAGTTCCTCTTCTTTACCGGTTCGGATGATGCGGAGATCGTGGCGTCGAGCGTCGGCAATTTCGCCAATCCTGGCGATCCGGGGTTGGAGGATTTCGGCGAGATTCTTCTGCGCAGTGATAAGGGACAGGGCTATATCCGTGTCGACTGGTATACGCCCGACGCGCTGCCGACCTGGGGCGACGGGCGCCTGACGATCCTCGGGACCAAAGGCACCATCGAACTACGCAAATATGTCGATATCGCGGGACGCCCTGGCACGGACCACGTGTTCCTGGTCAATGGCGAGCGCTACGAGCATATCGACGGGTCCGCCGCGCCGCTGACCTATTTCCGCGACCTCGCAAATGACATTCGCGACCGCACCGAAACGGCGATGAGCCAGGCGCATTGTTTCAAGGTCATGGAACTGGCGCTGAAGGCGCAGGCACAGGCCGCCCGGCTCGGCAATCTGAAGGGCGCATGATGCTGAATGTCGCGATCCTCGGCGCCGGAATCGGCGCGAAGCACCTGGACGGCTATCTCGGCTTGCCGGACCGCTACCGCGTGGCCGCGATCTGCGATCTCGACTTGGAAAAGGCGGGTGCTCTGGCGGCGAAAGCCCCGGATTGCGCCGCCGTCTCCGACGCGGATGCCGTGATTGCGGACCCGGCAATAGACATCATCGATATCTGTCTCCCGCCGCACCTGCACGGACCGGTCGCGTTCAAGGCGTTCGCTGCCGGAAAGCACGTCATCTGCGAAAAGCCGGTGGCGGGAAGCGTCGCGGAGGCCGACCGAATGCTCGAGGCGGCGCGCGATGCCGGGCGTATGTTAGCGCCGATCTTCCAGTATCGGTACGGCCGGGGCCTCTACCAGCTTGCTGCGCTGCAGGAGAGGGGGCTTGCCGGGAAGCCTCTTGTCGCGACATTGGAAACGCACTGGAACAGAGGCGCGGATTACTACGCCGTGCCCTGGCGCGGCAAATGGGCAAGCGAACGCGGCGGTGCCGTGCTCGGCCACGCCATCCACATCCACGATCTCGTCACCGCGTTTTTTGGCCCCGTCACCGAGGTCGCGGCCATTCTCGACACCCGTGTCAACGCGATCGAAACGGAAGACTGCGCCGCCATCTCGATGCGCACCATGTCGGGCGGGTTGGTGACGTCTTCGATCACACTGGGCGGCGCGGACGACCGGTCGCGCCTGCGGCTCGTCTTCGACGGGCTGAGCGCGGAGAGCGGCCGCAACCCCTACGCGCCCGGCGAGGATGACTGGACATTCACCGCAAGAAATCCGGACGAGCAACCGTCGATCGATGCGGCGCTGGGCGAGATGGAGGCGGAAATCGCGCGGATGCCGTCCGGATATGTCGGCCAGTTCGCTGCGATTGCCGACAGTCTGGAAGGCAGGCCGGCCCCGGTGGTGACCGCCGAGGACGGTGTGCGCTCCATAGAGCTTGTCGCGGCGATTTACCACGCTGCGCGCAGTGGCGCCCATGTCCATCTGCCACTCGACCGGGATTTGCCGGTCTGCGTCGACTGGGTGCCGGGCGATGTCGCGGTAAGCGGTTAGGCTCGCCCCGCGACCTTGCCCATGGTCGGGGAGTTCGGGGTCACGGTGCGGGTCGAAATCTAGAGCAGGATCGTGACGAAGAAGAAGTAGATCAGCAGGCTGGAGACGTCCTGGATGATCGTGCAGATTGGTCCCGAGCCGAGCGCCGGATCGGAACCGAAACGCGTAAAGGCCCACGGCAGCCCGAACCCGACAACAGCCGAGACGATGCCGCCGCCGAGGACGGCCAGCCCGACAGCTGCGGCGAGCCGGGGATCGCCGAAACTCGCCAGGACCAGAATGGCGGCGATGATGCCGAGCACCGCACCGATCCCGGTGCCCACGACGAGTTCGCCCCGCAGCAGTTTGAAAATGGGGATATCCTCGTCCAGCAGGCCGCGCACAGCAACGGAGACCGCCTGCGTTCCGATGGCCCCCGCGATATAGACGATTGCCGGCACGAAGAAGGCCACAGAGACATTGGCGGCCAGCGAATGCTCGAAACCCGCCATGACGATCGTGATCAGCGACGACGCGAGAAGGCCGAAAAGCAGCCACGGAAGGCGTCTGCGGATACGGTTGCCGAGAGGCGCGTCGAAACCGACATCGGAGCCACGCTCATGCGGCGTGATGCCCGCGAGGCGCTGCAGGTCCTCCATGTGCTCGGCGCGCAGGATTTTCAGGAGCGATTCCGGCGGCACTGCCCCGATCAGCCGGCCTTCGTCGTCGACGACGGGCACGGCGATCATGTTGAGTTCCATGGCGAGAACGGCGATCGCCTCCTGATCGTCGTCGGGACGAACGGCTTCGTGTTCCTCCTCCATGATCTGCCCGATCAGGCAGTCCGTCTCCAGAAACAGGTCGTTGACCCGCACAATGCCTTCCAGTCGGCCGTCGTCATCGGTGACGAAGATCGTGTCGGCACAGTCGAATCTCCGTCCGCGCAGCGAAGCAATGACGCTGTCCACGGGTGTCTTCATCGTGGCGATCGGGATCCCGCGCACCATGTGCGTCGCCGCCGTTTCGTGATCGAAAGCGGTCTGCGGTGTCTGGAGGTTGTCGGTCACGTCGGTCCCCGAAAACGAAAGGCGGGGCCACTGGACCCCGCCTTCGTTACAGCACATTGACGCTGGCTATTCCATCGGGACGGGCTGTCGTCAGATGGTTGCCTCGAACAGAGCGCGCACATTCTCCGCGTTCAGCGTCACCGGATTGCCGCCGCAGGACGGATCATCCAGCGCCATGGGCACCAGCTCATCGAGCCGGGACGTGTCGACACCCATCTCCGACAGTTTTTTCGGAATGCCGAGCGAGTCGTTCAGCGCAACCACGAAAGCCCGGAAGCCGTCGAAGCCGCCCTCGATGCCGAGATAGGCGGCGGCGCGCTCGATGCGCTCCTCGATTTCCGGCCGGTTGAGATCGAGCACGGCGGCCATCACGACCGCATTGGTCGTGCCGTGGTGAGTGTTGTAGACGGCGCCGATCGGATGCGAGATCGCGTGGATCGCGCCGAGACCCTTCTGGAACGCCACCGCACCCATGGATGCAGCCGCCATCATCTGGCCACGCGCTTCGATATCGGTCCCGTCGGCATAGGCGCGTGGGAGGTATTCCTTCACAAGGCGCAGGCCTTCCAGAGCGATGCCCTGGCTCATCGGGTGGAAATGCGGCGAGCAATAGGCTTCAAGGCAATGCGCAAATGCGTCCATGCCGGTACCCGCCGTGATCTTGGCAGGCATGCCGACCGTCAGTTCAGGGTCGGCGATCACCACCGAGGGAAGCACCTTCGGATGGAAGATGATCTTCTTTACATGGGTTTCGGAGTTGGTGATCACGCTGGCGCGGCCGACTTCCGACCCCGTGCCCGCCGTTGTCGGCACGGCGATATTCGGCACGATGGCGTCCGCGTCGGCGCGGGTCCACCAGTCGCCGACATCTTCGAAATCCCAGATCGGCCGGGTCTGGCCCGCCATGAAGGCGACCATCTTGCCGAGATCCAGGCCGGACCCGCCGCCGAACGCGATAACACCGTCATGCCCGCCGTCGCGGAACACCTTCACGCCGGCTTCGAGGTTCTTTTCCGTGGGGTTTGGATCGACGTCCGCGAAGATTGCCGAACCGAGGCCCGCATCGTCCATCAGTTCCAGCGTGCGAAGGGTGATCTCCATCGAGGCGAGGCCCCGGTCGGTGACCAGCAGCGGTTTCTTGATATTTGCCGCCGCGCAGGCTTCGCCGATCTCGGCGATGCGGCCTGCGCCGAAACGGATTGCAGTGGGATAGGACCAGTTGGCTTTGAGGTTCATTTCGTTTTCCTGAGATGGTAGGATTTCGGCCGGGTCAGGTTGTGGAAGCCGATGACGGACAGCGCGCCGCCGCGCCCCGTTTCCTTACAGCCTGTCCAGCACAGCGAGGGGTCCAGATAGTCGGCCCTGTTCATGAAGACCGTGCCGGTCTCGATCTTTCTCCCGATCCGCGCAGCGCGGTCCGCGTCATTCGTCCAGAGCGATGCCGTCAGGCCGTATTTGCAGTCGTTCATCAGCCGAAGCGCTTCCTCGTCATCCTTGACCGGCATGATGCCGACGACGGGACCGAAGCTTTCTTCGCGCATGACTTCCATGTCGTGATTGACGTCGACGAGAATCTGCGGCGCAAGATAGGCGCCGCCGTCATCGGCTGGGAACAGTGCCGGATCGACAAGTCCTTTCGCGCCTTTCGACATCGCGTCGTCGATTTGTGCGCGAACAGTCTCGGCAAAGCGGACATTGGCCATCGGCCCGATGGTCGTCTCCGTATCGAGCGGGTTGCCGAGCTTCAGATTCGACGCCCAAGCTGTTGCCTTCTCGACGAATTCGTCAAAAAGGGGCTCGGCGACATAGATGCGCTCGATGCCGCAGCAGCACTGGCCGGAATTGAAGAGCGCCGCGTCCATCAGCGTGTCGACGGCCCAGTCGAGATCGGCATCGTCCATGACATAGCCCGGATCCTTGCCGCCGAGCTCAAGCCCGATCGGTGTGAAGGTGCCCGCCGCGGCGCGTTCGATGGCGCGTCCGCCGCCGACCGAACCTGTGAAGTTGATGAAATCGAAGCTGCCCGTCGAGATCAGCGTTTCGCTTGTCTGGTGGTCGAGGAAGATGTTCTGGAACACGTCTTCCGGAACACCGGCCTCGACGAAGGCGCGCACCATGCGCTCGCCGACCAACAGGGTCTGTGTCGAGTGCTTGAGAATGACCGCGTTGCCCGCGATCAGGGCGGGGGCCACCGTGTTGATCGCCGTCATGTAGGGGTAGTTCCACGGCGCGATGACGAAGACGATCCCGTGCGGTTCGCGTTCGATGCGGCGCTCGAAACCGGGGCTGTCCTCGGTGACGATCGGGGCAAGCGCGCTCTCGGCGATCCCGGCCATGTAATCGGCGCGTTCCTTCACGCCGCCGAACTCGCCGCCATATCGGACAGGGCGGCCCATCATGTGCGCCAGTTCGGTGACGACTTCGTCACCCATAGCGCCGAGTGTTTCGACACCCGCCTGCACAACCGCGATGCGTTCCGCCAGCGGCCGTTTCGCCCATTCCTTCTGCGCGGCGCGGCCACGGGCGAGCATCGCCTCGGCATCCGCCAGCGAAACCACCGGACGCTCGGCAAAAATCGCGCCGTCGATCGGCGAGATACATTTCAATACAGTCATGATGTTATGCCCTTTCAAAGCCGCGGGCGATTTCCCAGTCGGTCACGACGCGGTCAAACTCTTCCTGCTCCCATTCGGCAGCTCTTGTGTAGTGGTCCACCACGTCGTCGCCCATCGCCTCGCGGAGAAATGCGGAATTGCGCAGGGTTTCCGTGGCTGCGCGCAGCGTGGAGGGGATTTCGCCCGCCTTCTTGTCTTCATAGACATCGCCGCTGGTGGGCGGTGCGAGGTCCATCTTGTCCTCGATTCCCTTGATGCCGGCTGCCAGCATGGCCGCGAGCGCCAGGTAGGGATTGATGTCGGAGCCGCCGATCCTGCATTCGACGCGAATGCCTTTCGTGCCGTCTCCGCAGAGCCGGAAGCCGGCGGTGCGGTTGTCGACCGACCAGACGGTCTTCGTGGGGGCGAAGGTACCCTTCATGAAGCGCTTGTAGCTGTTCACATAGGGCGCCAGGAAGAAGGTGTAATCCGGCGCATAGGCGATCAGTCCCGCCATGTAATTGCGCATGAGTTCCGACATGCCGAGTTCGGAATCCTTCTCGTAAAAGGCGGGCTTTCCGTCCTTCCACAAGGATTGATGGACATGTGAGGACGAGCCGACGCGGTCGTGGTGCCATTTCGGAAGGAACGTCGCCGCGTGGCCCTGCTGCCAGGCAATTTCCTTCACCGCATGTTTCGCGATCGTATGATGATCGGCGCAATCGAGAGCCGCGGCGTAGCGGATATTCAGCTCTTCCTGTCCGGATTCGGCTTCGCCCTTGGAATTCTCGACGGGAATGCCGGCGGCATAGAGATGATTGCGGATCGGCCGCATGATCGCCTCTTCCTTGGTGGTCTGGAGGATATGATAGTCCTCGTTGTAGCCACTGATCGGATCGAGCTCGCGGAAGCCGCCCTTGCGGATGTCGTCGAAGCTTTTCTCGAACAGGAAGAACTCGAGCTCGGTCGCCATCATGGCATCGAAGCCCATGGCTTCGAGGCGGGCGAGTTGCCGCTTCAGCACGGCCCGCGGGGAGTGCGGAACCGGTTCATGCGTGTGATGATCGAGCAGGTCGCACAGCACCATGGCCGTGCCGGGCAGCCACGGCACCGGACGCAGCGTATCGAGATCCGGCTTCATGACATAATCGCCATAGCCGGAGCGCCAGCTCGTCGAGGCGTATCCGTCCGGCGTTGCCATTTCGAGGTCCGTCGCCAGCAGGTAGTTGCAGCAATGGGTTTCCTCGTAGGACGTTTCGACGAAATTCTGCGCGTGAAAACGCTTGCCCATGAGCCGGCCTTGCATATCGATGATGCAGACGAGCACCGTGTCTATGCTGCCGTCGCCGACAAGTTTCTTCAGCGTGTCGAAAGTCATGTTACCGGGCATTTCGGGGAACCTCTTCAAACGGAAGGACGGGGCGCACATGCGCCCCGCCGCTTGGATGTTTTATGCCGATCAGGTGTAGCGGTACGGACGTCCCGCCTTGGCCATGTCGGAGTTGTACTTGCGGAAGATCTCGACGACCTTTGCCTTGGTTTCGGACTCGGCCGCGATCTCGTCCCAGAACTTCACGGCAGCGTCTTCGACCGTTTGCCATTCGGCGTCCGGGATCGTCGTCAGCTGCATCTTGTCGCCGTTGACGCGCAGATTTGCCTCGCCGCCCCAATACCAGTGCTGACGGTAGTAGTGCGAGCTTTCGAACGTCACCATCAGCAGTTCCTTGAGGTGGTCCGGCACTTCGTTCCAGCGATCCATATTGGCGAAGAAATGGCCGATCCAGGCGCCCGAGATGTTGTTGGTGAGGAAGTAGTTTGTCACGTCGGCCCAGCCGACCGTGTAATCCTCGGTGATGCCCGACCAGGCGATGCCGTCAAGCTCGCCGGTCTGCACCGCGACCTCGATGTCTTCCCACGGAAGGGTCACGGGCACGACGCCGAACTGTGCAAGGAAGCGCCCGGCGGTCGGGAAGGTGAAGACGCGCTTGCCCTTCAGGTCCTCGAGGCTGTTGATCGGATCCTTGGTCGCGAAGTGGCACGGATCCCACGAGCCGGCGGAGATGTGCTTGACGCCGACCTTCGCGTATTCCTCGTCCCAGATTTCCTTCAGGCCATACTGGTTGAACAGCACCGGCACGTCGAGCGAATAGCGGCAGCCGAAGGGGAAGTAGCCGCCGAAGACGGTGACTTCTGTCGGCGAGGCCATCGAGTCGTCGTCGGACTGAACGGCGTCGATCGTGCCGTTCTGCATGGCGCGGAACAGTTCGCCGGTCGGGACCAGCTGATCGGCGGTGAAGAGTTCGATCTCCATCTCGTCGCCGGCGATCTTGTTGAAGCTGTCGACGGCCGGCTTGATGACATGCTCGGCCAGCGCCGGACCTGCATAGGTCTGAAGCCGCCACGTGATCTTGGACTGGGCGATCGCGGGTGCGGCGAGGGTGCTGCCGGCCGCAACGCCGGCTGCGCCGATACCGGCATTCTTGATGAAACTGCGTCTCGTGGTCATGGTCACCTCCTGGGTGGTTGCTGAGTTTATGCACTCGCCCCGTGGACCGGGGTCTCCTTATCTCCCGTAAACCTGTTCCGGCAGCCAAAGCGCGATCTGCGGAAACGCCATCACGATCGCCAGCGCGAAAACCATCACGAAGACGAAGGGCACGATCGAGCGATAGATATCGCGCAGACCGATTTCCGGCGGCGCCATGGCGCGCATGAGGAACAGGTTGTAGCCGAATGGCGGTGTCATGTAGGCGATCTGCGTGGTGATCGTGTAGAGCACGCCGTACCAGATCAGATCGAAGCCGAGCGCCCGCACCAGCGGAATATAAAGTGGCGCGACGATCACCAGCATGGCGGTGTCGTCGAGGAACGTTCCCATCAGGATGAAGCTGAGCTGCATCAGGATGAGGATCGCCCAGGGAGACAGCCCGAGCTGTTCTGTGAAGAAGCTCTCGATCGCCTTGACCGCGCCGAGTCCGTCGAAGACCGCGCCGAAACCGAGCGCGGCGAGAATGATCCACATGAACATGCAGGAGATCGCCAGCGTCTGCCGCACGGAGGTCTCGAAGACTTCCTTTGTCATCCGGCCCTTCACGACCGCAGCCAGGAATGCCGTTACCGCGCCGATGGCTGAACTTTCCACGAGTGAGGTCCATCCGTTGACGAAGGGCACCATCATCGTCGCGAAAATCACAAGCGGAAGGATGCCGGCGCGCAGAAGCCTCAGCTTCTCCGCCATCGGCACGTCGCGCTCTTCCTTTGACAGAGCCGGGCCGAGTTCGGGATTGATGCGGCAGCGGATCGCGATGTAGAGCACGAAAAGCCCGGCCATCAGCAGGCCCGGAATGATCCCGGCGAGCCACAATTGTCCGACCGGCTGGCGGGCGATCATCGCGTAAAGCACGAGCACGACGGATGGCGGCACGAGGATTCCAAGCGACGATCCGGCCTGTATAACGCCGGTCACCATCAGCTTGTCGTAGCGGCGCTTGAGCAGCTCGGGCAGGGCGATGGTCGCGCCGATCGCCATGCCGGCGACCGACAGTCCGTTCATCGCCGAGATCAGCACCATCAGCAGGATCGTGCCGATGGCGAGCCCGCCATTTATCGGCCCCATCCAGACGTGGAACATCTTGTAGAGGTCGTCGGCGATCTTCGATTCCGACAGCACGTAGCCCATGAAGATGAACATCGGCAGCGTCAGAAGCGGATACCATTTCATCAGCTTCATGGCTGCGGAGAAGGGGATGTTGAAGCCGCCCGTGCCCCACAGCAGGATGGCTGCCGCCGCCGCGACGAAGCCGATCGCGCCGAAGACGCGCTGCCCGGTCAGCAGCATCAGCATCATCGCGGAGAACATCGTGATGGCGATCATCTCGTAGGACATCAGATGGCCTCTCCGCGGATGCGAAAGATGTCCTTGATGAGTTCGGAAACGCTTTGCAGGATCATCAGCACGAAGCCGACGCACATCGCAATCTTGATGGGCCAGAGATAGGGCCGCCAGGCGGTCGGGCTGCGTTCACCGTATTTCAGCGAGTATTCCGTGCTCTCGATGCCGCCGAGAAGCAGGACGACGAGAAAGAAGATCAGGAACATCACGGTAAAGCAGTCGAACCACGCCTTCGTCTTGTCGGACCATCCGCCATAGAAAAGGTCCATGCGCACGTTGGATCCCAACTGAATGGAGTAGGGGCCGCCGAGAATGTAGTAGGCGACCATCGCGAACTGCGCGGTTTCGAGCGTCCAGAGCGAAGGGAGAAAGAAGGTCTTCGAGATCGATGACCACAGCAGGATCGCGATCATGACGAAGATGCCGTACATCATGATCCGCCCGAGCCGGCGGTTGATTGCATCCACGATGCGCACGTAACTGCGGGCAAGCGAACTCATCCCGACTGCCTCTTTCCGACTGCTGAATGCACCGGATGCTCACATGCCTCCAGCCCGCGTTCAATCATTTTGGCGAGCGACGAGGCCACCTGCTCGGCGCCTGCGTCATCAGCGACGAAATCGTTGCGAATTTCGATCATCACGTTGAGAAGCCCGGCCTCCAGCGCGTGTTCTTTCAAGGTGTGGGTGACGCCGTCCTTTGGACCGTAGGGCTCGTTGAGGGCCGTCTTCAGTGACGTGAATTCCGGTGCGGCGGCCAGCATGGCGGTCGCCAGCCGGTCGTCGGTGTCGTGCAGCAGGCCGAGTTCCACCTTGCGTTCGACGCCGAAGAAGCTCGGTGTGAAACTGTGGATCGTGACGACCGCGGGCAGCGCTGGTCCGCGACCGACGATGGTTTCCGTGAGAAGCGCCCTGAAAGGCTCGTAGACTTCCGCGATACGCGCCTGCCGCTCGGCGGTCGTGAGGTTGGCGTTGGCGGGCGCCTCGATCAGTTCGCTTCTCGCGGGAATGGAATCCGGCGCTTCCGGCGGCCGGTTGCAGTCATAGACAAGGCGCGAGACGCGCGAGGCGACCAGTGGGGCGTCGAGCAGGGCGGAAAGGCGCGATGCGACTGCGAGCGCACCGATGTCCCAGGCCGCGTGCGACAGCCGGTCTTCCGAGCGCAAGCCGAGACCGGCGGTGCTCTCGGGCATGTAGGCGCTGGCATGTTCGCAAACGAGCACGATAGGCGCGCCGCCGTCCGGGTTGATGACCTCGGCGGCAGGTTCCTCTGACGGCGCGAGGATGGCGGCTCTGTGTGCGTGGGCTTCCATGCGTATAATTCATTACAACAAAAAAGTTTCTGTCAACATCGTTTCAGTAGACAACGCTACATTTTCGGAGTTACCTCCCGACACGAAAGGAGCGCCCGTGGCTGAAACGCTGCCATCGGTGAAAATGCGCATCCAGGAGCGCATGGAAACACTGACGCCATCCGAGCGTCAGCTGGTCAGCGTGTTGTTGCAGGATTACCCGGTTTCCGGCCTTGGATCGATCACCGAGGTGGCGCGAATGGCGGGCGTTTCGACGCCGACCGTGATCCGAACGGCGCGGAAGCTCGGCTTCGATGGCTTTCCGGACATGCAGGGCGCGATCCGAGAGGAAATCGCCGCGCAGATCAAGGAGCCGATTTCGCGGCGCGACGCGGGGCGCGCCAATGTCTCCGACGAACACACGCTCAACCAGTTCGCCGACTCTGTCTCCTCGAATATTCGAAACACGCTGCAACGTCTCAACCCCGAGGCGTTCGACGCGGTCGTCTCGATCCTCGCCGACCCGAAACGCCACGTCTATCTGGCGGGCGGCCGCATCACGCGGTCAAACGCGGACTATTTCTTCAATCACCTTCAGATCATTCGCGCGAACGTGACTTTGCTCAGCCAGTCGCCGAATGTCTGGCCGCAATATCTGCTCGATATCGACGACACGGCGGTGCTCGTCCTGTTCGATATTCGCCGCTACGAATCGGACATGCTCAAGCTGGCGCGGCTGGCGCGCGATCGCGACTGCAGCATTGTCCTGTTCACGGACCAGTGGGGATCGCCGATCAGCCGTCTTGCCGATCATTGCTTCCATGCGCTCGTTGAGGCGCCGTCGAGCTGGGACTCGACCATCGCCATCATGTTGCTTGTCGAAGCGCTGATCGCCGACGTTCAGGCGGCGAGGTGGGAGGAGTCCAAGGATCGTATCGAGGAACTCGAGTCGATGTTCGGAAAGACGAAGCTGTTCAGAAACCAAAACTGACAGGGGCAGGCGTCATGCTTCCCGTGACGGGCTGAACGCCGAAGCCGCGACAGCGAGCCAACCCGCCATCATCGCGATACCACCGCTTGGCGCGGCCATGGCAAAAAGCCGGTCGCCGGCAAAGGCCCGCATGGCGATATCCGCGGAAAAAAGGGCCGCGCCGGCAAAGAGCAGCAGGCCGGCGAGCCGGAGAATAAGGTCTTTTCGGCCGGAAAGGCCAAGCGCCAGCATCGCTGGCGCGTGCGCGAGACAGACGAGAGCTACCGAACCGAGCAAGCGCGGATCACTCGCCGCATGCGCGCTTGCCGCGGCCGCCGCAACGCCGCCGATCCCCAGAATGCCCGCGCCGAGCAGCATGGCACGGTTCTTGTCGGCTGGTTGCGTCATCGGGTTTCTCCTTCCCGGCGCATATGCGGTTAGCGATGCGCCGGGACAAGCCTGCTTGCCGCTACCTTTCGCCTCAGCCGCTGGCCGCGTAGCTTTCGACCGGCGGGCAGGTGCACACCAGATGCCGGTCTCCATGCACATTGTCGACGCGTGCGACCGGCGGCCAGTATTTCGAGGCCGCCGTATCGCCTCCGGGCGTCGCAGCCAGTTTGCGCGGGTAGGGATGGGCCCAGTCATCGGCCAGCACATCGTCGGCGGTGTGCGGCGCGTTGATGAGCGGATTGTCGCTGCGCGGCCATTCTCCCTGCATGACCCGCTCGGCTTCGCCCGCAATCGAGATCATCGCGTCGCAGAACCGGTCCAGTTCCGCCTTCGGTTCTGATTCCGTCGGCTCGACCATCAGTGTCCCGGCGACTGGCCAGGACATGGTCGGCGCGTGAAAACCGTAGTCGATCAGGCGCTTGGCGATGTCTTCCACCGTCACGCTTGCCGTGTGCTTGAAGATGCGCGTGTCGACGATGCACTCATGCGCGACACGGTTCTTCCGGCCCTTGTAGAGAATGGGATAATGCGGTTCGAGCTGCGTCGCGATGTAGTTGGCCGAAAGAATCGCCATTTCCGACGCTCGTTTCAGGCCCTGCGCGCCCATCATGCGGATATACATCCAGGTGATCGGCAGGATCGACGCGCTGCCATAAGCCGCTGCGGCCACCGCATTGTCGGTGCCCTCAGAGACATGTCCTGGCAGGAACGGAGCGAGATGCGCCTTGACCCCGATCGGGCCAATGCCCGGTCCGCCGCCGCCATGCGGAATACAGAAGGTCTTGTGCAAATTCATGTGGCAGACGTCGGCGCCGAAATCGCCGAGCCGCGCCAGCCCCACGAGTGCATTCAGATTGGCTCCGTCCAGATAGACCTGTCCGCCGTGTTGATGGACGATATCGCAGATTTCGCGGATACCTTCCTCGAAGACGCCATGCGTCGACGGATAGGTGATCATCAGTCCGGCGAGACTGTCCGCATTGGCCTCGGCCTTCTCCGTCAGGTCGCCGATATCGACATCGCCAGTATCCGTGCATTTGACGACGACAACGTCGAGCCCGGCGACATGGGCGGATGCCGGGTTCGTTCCATGCGCGGAGGAGGGGATCAGGCAGACGGTGCGCTGATCGTCCCCGCGCGATTCATGGTAGCGCCGGATTGCAAGAAGGCCCGCATATTCGCCCTGGCTGCCGGCATTGGGTTGCAGTGAAACCGCGTCGAGCCCTGTGATTTCCGCGAGCCAGTTTTCCAGATCGGCAAACATCGCGTGATAGCCCTCCGCATGCGCCTTCGGCGCGAAGGGATGCAGATTGGCCACTTCGTTCCAGCTCACCGGCAGCATTTCCGCTGCCGCGTTCAGCTTCATCGTGCAGGAGCCGAGCGGGATCATGGCCCGGTCGAGCGCCAGATCCTTGTCTGCGAGCCGCCGCAGGAACCGCATCATCTCGGTTTCCGACCGGTTTTCATGGAAGACCGGCTGGGTGAGGAAGTGAGCTTCGTCTCGTCGCAGGGGCAGCGCTTCCGAAGCGGAAGCCGGCAGTTTCTTGCCGAAAAGTGCTGCCAGCGCGTCAAGATCGGCGTCGGTCGAGGTCTCGTCGAAGGTGACCGAGACCGTGTCTTCATCGATCACGCGAATCAGTCTGCCGCCGGCTTCCGCTTCCTTGGAGATTTCCTTCGCCTTGCCCGGAGCCGGGACGGTAACGCTGTCGAAGAACCTGGTGCCCGTCACGCCGGCGGCTGTCGCGAAGCGCGCCGCCAACCCGTGCACCTGCTCTGCAATGGCGCGCAGTCCTTTCGGCCCGTGCCAGATTGCATAGGCCGCCGCCATGTTGGCGAGCAGCGCCTGCGCGGTGCAGATATTGGAGGTCGCCTTGTCGCGGCGGATGTGCTGTTCGCGGGTCTGCAAGGCCAGGCGGTAGGCCGGCCGGCCCATGGCATCAACCGATTCGCCGACCAGACGGCCCGGCAATAGCCGCGTTAGCGCATCCGACACCGCCATATAGCCGGCATGCGGCCCGCCATAGCCAAGCGGAACGCCAAAACGCTGCATCGAGCCGACCGCGATATCCGCACCCCATGACGCGGGTGTTTCGAGCAGCGTCAGCGCCAGCGGATCGGCGACGGCGACGATCAATGCGCCGGCATCCTTCGCGCGCGCAATCGTGTCTTCATGATCGCCATACACACCTTTGGTATCCGGCCATGAGACGACCACGGCAGCGGTGTTCTCGCCGATATCGTCTGCGATGGTCATGCCAAGCGCATGGCAACGCGTCCGCACGACATCGAGTGTCTGCGGATGCGGTTCGCCGACAAAGCCGATTTCGCGCCGCTTGTCGCGATGATGGCGCAACGCCACGCCGACGGCTTCCGTCACCGCCGTCGCCTCGTCCAGCAGCGAGGCGGATGCGACGGGCAGGCCGGTCAGTTCCGCCACAAGCGTCTGGAAATGGAACAGGAGTTCCAGTCGTCCTTGGCTGATTTCCGGCTGGTAGGGCGTATAGGCGGTGTACCAGGCCGGATTCTCGAACAGGTTGCGCTGGATCACCGGCGGCACGTGGCATCCGTGATAGCCTTGGCCGATGAAGCTCTTATTCACCGTGTTGCGCGCCATCACGGCTTGCAATTCGCCGAGCGCCTGCGCCTCGCTCGCGGGCTCCGGCAGGTCGAGCGGGCGATCGAGCCGGATAGCCGCCGGCACGGTTTCGGAAATCAGCGTCTCAACGGAAGGTATGCCGATCTTCGTCAGCATGGCGCGGATATCCGCCTTGGACAGGCCGATATGACGGCGGTCGAATGCGCTTGTCGCGGCGTTCATGGCGATCCTCAGTCCAGCGAGTTCTTGTAGGCGTCGGCGTCCATCAGGCCTTCGAGCTGGCTTTCGTCGGCGATGCTCATCGTCCACAGCCAGCCATCGGCCTCCGCAGCCGAATTGATGAGACCGGGCTCGGAGGTCAGCGCCTCGTTGACGCTCTTCACCTCGCCATCGACCGGCGCGTAGACGTCGGACGCCGCCTTGACCGATTCGACCACCACCAGTGCGTCACCTTTCGAGACACTGGCTCCGGGCGACGGCAGTTCGACGAAGACGAGGTCGCCGAGTTGCTCCTGGGCATGTTCGGTGATGCCGACGGTCGCCACGCCGTTTTCGACGCGGATCCACTCGTGGTCTTCGGTGTAATAGGTGGTGCTCAAGGGTTCATCCTTTTTGGCTGCGTTTGACGATGAAGGGAAGTTTGGTCACGCGCATCGGCACTGGCCGTCCGCGGACATCAGCGGTGACCTCGGAGCCGGGCTCAGCCAGATCGATGCGCACATATCCCATGGCGACGGGGTGCTCGACGGACGGGCCGAACCCGCCAGAGGTGACGCGTCCGGCCGGTTTGCCGTCGCCGTCGGTCAGAATCGCTCCGGCGCGCACCGGTTGCCGGCCTTCGGCTTGCAGCCCGACGCGCTTTTCCACCGGGCCGGAGGCGTGGATTTCCGCCAGCCGTTCGGCGCCGATATAGGAGCCACCCTCGCGCAGGCTTTTCGGAACAGCCCAAGTCAGTCCCGCGCTGATCGGGTCGGTCGATTCGTTGAGATCGTTTCCGTAGAGGCAAAGACCGGCCTCGAGGCGCAGGCTGTCGCGCGCGGCAAGGCCGATCCATTCGACGCGTTCGTCCATGACGAGATTGTCGGCGAAGGCCTCCGCGCGGTCATGGGGCAGGGCGATCTCGAATCCGTCCTCGCCGGTATAGCCGGAGCGCGTCAGAAACCAGCCGGGCCGCGGTTCCATCCCGCTCATGAAGGACATTCCAGTAATGTCGAAACCCGAATCGGCCATGACCTCGGCCGCGTCCGGCCCCTGTAGCGCCAGAAACACCCGATCGAGCGGTTCGATCGTCGCATTCATGCCCTGGAGCGCATCGCGCATCCAGGCTTCGTCCGCTTCGGCACGCGCCGCATTGGCGACAATCATGAAGCGGTCGTCGGCAAGGCGGGTGACGATCAGGTCATCGAGGATTCCTGCTTCGGTGTTGAGCAGAAAGGTATATTTGCTCGCCCCGATCGCTTGTGAGCTGGCGTCCACCGGACAGATTCGGGCAATGAACGCCGCGGCGTCGGCGCCAGCCACCTCGAAAAGCCGCATATGCGAAATGTCGAACAATCCGGCATGGGTCCGCGTGTGCAGATGCTCCTTCATCACGCCAAGCGGATAGGAGAGGGGCATGGACCATCCGGCAAACGGGCCGAATTTCGCGCCCGCGCGTTCATGCAGCGTGTGAAGTGGCAGTTGTTTCGGCGAATCACTCTCGGTCATCGGCAACCTTTCCGTCAGTCAGCACGACCCGGCCATCGGCGATGGCGGGATGTGCCCCTCTGTCGGAAGCCTGAGAGACTCGCATTCCCGGAACTCTGTCGGGAACACTTACACCTTCGGCGCGGGGCATATGCCCCGACTTTCCAGAGTGCCTTGATCAGTCAGCGGTTCTTTTTGCCTGAGAGATTTCGGGCGATTTCCCCTTCGGCGGCCTTTCGGCGCTCTCCCACTGACGGACCGGGCCGAAACCCGTGAGCTGGTTGGAGACTAGCGCGGGGAAAGGTGCGTGTCACGCCGATTCCGTAGACAGGGCTCCAATCACGCAGACGGTATGAAGCGTACACAAAAAAACCCGGCGGTTGCCCGCCGGGTTTTCATCAACTGACTTGCGTCAGGCGATTAGAACGAAGCCTGGAAGCGGAGGAAGTTCCTCCAGCCCGTGCCGTCGTCAAGTCCGCCCGGACCGGCAACGCGATTGGCGTCGCGGAAATCCCAGTACTCGACATTGGCCTTGATCGCCAGGTTGGCGGCCAGGGCGTAATCGACGGTCACACCGGCGGTCCACATGCGGTCGTCAGACTCGCTGCCGAACTCGTCGTTGCGCCACTGCACCCAGGAGAAGCCCGGAGTAACAGTCATCTTGTCGCTGACCTGGGCCGCATAGGACGCCTCGGCGACCCAATGCAGGTGACCATCGTCGCCCGGATCAGGGCTGTCAGACGTCGCTGTGGCGTACATGGACGTTCCCGTACCGGTCAGGTTGCCGCCCTGGTTCCAGGTGAAGCGACCCTGCAGCGTGCCCGGACCGATATCGGCCGAACCGCGAACGACTACGCCGCCCGATTCCATGCCGAGATCGTAGTAACCGACCACAGTCGCTGCGATGGCACCCGACGAGAAGCCGAGCATGCCGGTCACACCGAACTTGGCGCCATCGTCATCAGACCAGACAACACTATCTGCAGCTTGGTCGATCGACGCACCAAAGCTGATCGCACCGGCAGTACCGGAATACTGGATCGAGTTGAACTTGTTGGTCAGGCCGTTCGAGTCGGTTTCACCGTTGATGCCGTTGTCCAGGAAGCCACCGAAGTAACCCATGGTCAGGCCAGCGAACGACAGCTTCACAACGTCGAGATCGACATCACCGCCACCCGGGGTTTCGAACTCGACATAGGTTTCGATCGGGCCGATTTCGCTGTCGGTCCAGGACGAAATGTTGAACTGGCCGGTCGAAGAAAAGGAAACCTCGGCTTCGTCGCCAACCTCGGTAGCCCAGTTATCGCCGACTTCGCTGTCGAAGGACACATGGCCAATCTCGAAACGGGCCCAGCCTGCGATCTTCAGGCAAGTTTCGGAACCCGGGATGTAGAAGTAGCCGGCACCGGCCGCATCGCAGACGCGGACGTATTCGACCATTTCCGGTTCCGGAATGATCACGGCGTCGGCAGCTCGAGCGCCGGATACAGCGACGAGGGCCGCTGCGGAGCCGAGAAGTAGGCTCTTGATTTTCATTGTCTGACCTCCAGTCAAAGTTTCGACGGATCAAGGCGCCAATGCTTTATCAAACGGGTTGCCCCCAGCCGGCATTAGCAACTTCACCCCATGGTTGAAAGATCGACGAACTTCGCCCATCCCGGATCGCAATGCCGATAGATGTTCGTAATTCGGCCGAATCGGCCCGAGTTCAGGAGCTCGGTCAGGGGGAATTGAGTGGTTTGAATTTAGATCGAGGCTCCCGTGCCAATTTGCGGGGGCAATCCGCGCTGCATCCGGTTGATGTCGATTGCGCACGATCTGATTTCTTCATTCCCGCAGGATGAACGAAAGAGAGTCGCCGTCAGCGGAGTTTATTATGATGAGTCGTTTTGACGGCCCGCAGCTCGACTGCCGTTTCGAATCGAATCGTTTACGAACTCTTTCGTCTGACAAATTATCTGTTTGTTAGGGTTTGACCGGATTCCGGCGTTTTTGCGCGGAGGTGCCTGCGAAAGCCGTGTCATTTCTGCAACATTACCTCAAGGAAGGTGTGCCGATCCGCATTTTCAAGGCCTTAGCCTGTTGCGCAGGAATCTGCTTTCGGTATTTATCGTTTCGAGAGTTGGACATGGAAGTGTGCTTCTTTCGAACCAGGGGATGGGACAGGTCGCTGTCCTTCAGCAAATTACCCAGACCCGTTTTTAACTTTGACTGGAGGTCAGACAATGAAAATCAAGAGCCTTCTCCTCGGCTCCGCAGCGGCTCTCGTCGCTGTCTCCGGCGCTCGCGCTGCCGACGCCGTGATCATTCCGGAACCGGAAATGGTCGAATATGTTCGCGTTTGCGACGCGGCCGGCGCCGGCTACTTCTACATCCCGGGTTCCGAAACCTGCCTGAAGATCGCAGGCTGGGCGCGTTTCCAGATCAACCATAATAGCTACGATTTCGACCACATGGACGGAAATAGCGAAGATTGGATTGGTTACGACGATCCTCATGAAGATGGCCATGTTTCGTTCGCATCGACCGGTCAGTTCAATATCTCGTCCTGGACCGACAGCGAAATCGGCCCGATCGAAACCTATGTCGAGTTTGAAACCGCAGGTGGCGGTACTGTCGATCTCGACGTTGTGAAGCTGTCGTTCGCTGGCCTGACCATGGGTTACTTCGGTGGCTTCCTGGACAACGGCATCAACGGTGAAACCGACAATAATGGTCTCGCCGACAAGTTTAACTCGATCCAGTACATGGGTACTGCTGGTGCGATCAGCTTCGGTGCTCAGATCGATCAGTTCGAAGAAAGTGTTGTCTGGGCTGAGGACGATGGCGCCAAATTCGGCCTCGAAGGCATGCTCGGTTTCACCTCTGGAGCAATCGGTGCGTCTGTCGTAGGTTTCTATGACTTTGGCGCTGACGGTGGTGGTTTTGTGGTTCGCGGCTCTGCCGATATCGGTATGGGCACGCTGCAGGGGCGCTTTACCTGGGCTGAAAATGTCGCTACTGGTTATACCGGCGGCGCGCAGAGCCCGGACGACAACGGCAATCTCCACTGGGTTGCTGAGGCTTCTTACGCTGCTCAGGTTGGCGACAAGCTGACGCTGACCCCTGGTTTCTCCTGGGTGCAGTGGTACGACGCTAACGGCAATTCCTCGGAAGATCGCATGTGGACTGCCGGCCTGACCGCCGATTATACGATCGCGGCCAATCTGGCGTTGAAGGCCAATGTGGAGTACTACGATTTCCGCGATGGAAACCGTGGCTCTCCGGAAGATGGCACGGGCTGGAACAGCTTCCTGCGCTTCCAGGCTTCGTTCTAATCGTCTGACGCAAGTCAGTTGATGAAACCCGGCGGGCAACCGCCGGGTTTTTTTGTGGCGTGGTACCTGTGTTTTTAGTGGTGGTGGGATTTCGGCGCTACCTTGACTGCTGCTATGATTGCTATGAGACCCGTGTACGGAATTCGAAATGATTTTTAGCCTGCTTCAGAAATTGCTATTAAGTAATTTCGCGGGAGCACGAGAGCCATATGAGCCAAAAAATGATCGACTTTTTCAGTGAAATCAATCGCCAGGCCAAGCATTTTCCGGCATCGATAGCGCTGATAGGGCCGGGTATTCATCTCAGCTATGAAGGTCTGTCGCAGTCGATTAATAATATAGCCACACGGGTTTTATCGCTCGGAATTGAGCCGGGCAGTCTTGTCGCCGTTCATTCAAGAAACCCCAACATAGATTTATTGACAAATCTCGCATTGATGAAAGCGGGTATGACCGTTGCCTTCAGCAACAGTCCGTCCGCTTACATCAGTCACGACATTGTTTTTGATGTGTTGATATCTGATGTCGTTCCGCCCCCTGATCAGAGGTTCGGATTCAGAAAAAGATTGCCGTTTACAAAGGATTGGACTCAGCCGCATCAGTTCTCGAGACGTCCTATAAAAAGCAAACCGTTCGGCGCGCTTTTCGCTTCCTCAGGGTCAACCGGTACGAATAAGCTATATCACGCGAACAAGAAGAACATAGATTTTAGAATAAACCTGAAGGCTTCGGAAAAATTTTTTGAAGGGGTTCCTCGCTACCTTCCCCTAATGCTTTCTAGTTCAATGGTCAGTGTTATTGATATCATGATTACGCTAGCGAAAGGTGGTCAGGTAATTTATCTGCCTTCCATGTCTTCCGCACAGGCGTTAGATGCTGTCGCCATTTATCAGCCCAACTATGTTGCAGCATCTCCATTTACGATTACAGAAATGGTTGAAATTATTAGAAAATACCCGCGAAAAATGCGAAAGATAGATCAATTATATACGGGTGGGTCTTATTGTGCGCCCGAAATTCTCGCTGCTGCGAATGAATTAATTACCGATAATATTGTTCCGGCGTATGGTTTGACGGAATTGGGCTTGGTTGCGATGTCTCCCCTGAGGGAGATCGAGGGTATCGAAGGGGCGGTCGGCAAGCTTGTATCGGGAATGGAGGTCGAGATTGTGGATGATGCAGGTAAGCGGCTGCCAGAAGGTCAGGTAGGGGAGATTCGGATTAGGCCGCCCTCGGCTGCGCCGCTGGGATTATTCCAGAATAATCGCCGAATAGAGATCATGGATGGGGATTGGTTTAGCCCTGGTGATTTCGGTCATATCGAATCGAGCGGTTTGTTGGTGACGACCGGTCGGAAAAAGAACGTGATCAATATTGGGGGGAATAAGCATGATCCGGAGCGTATAGAAGATTTGCTGAGGCAATTGGACTTGGTATCTGATATTGCTGTCGCAGGTGTCACCGGGTCATCTGGATTTGACGAAATATATGCTCTGGTTTGTTCGGAAGAAAGGCCGGAAGTTGAGACTATAAATAAGAAAATATTGGAACTGAATTATAAATTTAAAATACGTACGTTATTTAGCGTCGAAGAGATTCCTCGGACTGCCGGCGGTAAAGTAAAGCGAGAGGAGGTGATGGTGCAAATTAGGGATCAGATATCACGAATGTAGGAAAAATGTGTACAGAAAGAATAAAAATAGCGATAATATTCGCGTGTTGCGTTTGTGTCAGCAGTTGCGTCTCTGAATACGGCGATGCGGCGAAGTATCTGGGCGACGTGAAAGCCAAGATCGCGGTCTCTATGCCGGCCAACGCTCCGTCGATCCGGCAGGAATTCCGGATTGGCAATATCCCCGGATCCGACAACGGCGTGCCCTATAGTCACGAAGGCATCGATGTCGTCGCGAAGATCGGTACGCCGGTTCTTGCCGCAGCACCCGGGCGCGTGACCCGTTCCTATGTGGAGCCGATGTACGGAAATCAGGTCGTCATCGATCACGGCATTGATGGCACCGGGCGCAGGACCCAGACGGTTTACAAGCATCTGGACAAGCGGATGGTCTCTGTCGGAGACACTGTGGTTCGCGGGCATCAGATCGGAACGCTGGGCCGCACGGGAGCACTGGCGGCTGGTATCCTGCATCTGCATTTCGAAATTCGCCGCCAGATCAAGCCGGGCGGACGCGGGCTGATCCCGATCGATCCGCATCGCCTCTGGGCGAATGGGGAAGGGCGCGTCACCTGTTTCGATCCCGATGTCGCGATCGATGACACCGTTTTCCGCGCGACCTATCCGGTCCTCTGTCGCGGAAAGGGGCCTGCTGCCGTACCGCCGCCTGAACAGGCCATTGGCTCTCTCGCAAACCTGAAACGGCCCGAAGGCTGACAGCTGCGAGCGGTAATTGATCGGGCGGGCTATGTCCCGGCCTGATCCAGAAAACGCTGAATCATTTGAGGCAAGCCTGCCGTGTGGAGCAGAGGCGCATGCCCTTGGCCTTCGACATCGACACATTGCAGCCCGGGGTGGCGCGCCGCCATTTCATCGACGGTCTCTTGCGACAGCAGTCCGGAATTCTCTCCCCGAAGAACCATCACGGGTATATCGCGTAGCGCGTCGAATTGCGGCCAGAGTGCCGGCAGTTCCTCACCGGGTACCAGAGCGTCGAGCGTTTTCCCGAGCGCCGGGTCGTGATCGGCCACTAGCGTGTCTCCGATCTGCCTGAACTTCGCATGCGCCTCGTAGATTCAGTCCTCTTCATTCAACGCGGGAAAGGCCTTGCCCATAAGGGATTTCTGGATCGCGATGGCCTCGGACCAGTCCTTCGGTTCGGGCGGATTTGCGAGCATCGCGCGAATGGCCAGGAGGCTCTCGATCCCGATGACCGGGCCGACATCGTTCAGGATGACGGCGCGCAGGAGCCCGGGTCGCATCGCGGCGATCGCCATGGCGATCAGGCCGCCCCGCGAGGTGCCGATGAGCGTTGCCCGATCGATACCGAACTCGTCGAGACCGGCAATCACGTCCTCGGCTTCCGTCAGGATGTTGTAGCGCGTCCAGTCGCTGTCATGATCGGACAATCCGCGGCCGCGATAGTCGAAGCAGATGACCCGGCGTGGCGGCGCAGCGTCTTCTGCGAGATGAACCGCGAGACGGGCAAAATCCCGCGCGTTTCGGCTAAGACCGGCAAGACAGATAACCGGCAGCGTCTCGTCGTTTCGCACGCCGTAATCGACCGCATGCAGTTTCAGACCGTCGGGCGCGGGATAGAAGACACTCTTGCCGCGCTTCGTTTCGTTGATGACCATTGTACGAAGTGATTGTCTACAGGTTTCGGGGGCAGGCGCGAGATGAGGCCGATTGTTTATGGTTTTCAGCCGGTTGCGAAGATTTTCGGAATCAATCTGTCCAACCGAACCGGAGGTCGTTTGCAATATCCGTGGGTTCGCCGAAGCGCGCCTTGTAGACTTGCAGGTTTTCCATCACGCGCTGCACGTAACCGCGAGTTTCCGTGAAGGGGATTTGCTCGACCCAGTCGACCACCTCGTCCAGCGGCTTGCCGCGCGGGTCGCCGAAACGCTCGATCCACTGGCCAACGCGGCTGGGGCCGGCATTGTAGGCGATGAAGGTCAGGATATAGGAGCCGCCGAAGCGATCGAGTTGGCGCTTCAGGTATTCCGTGCCCAGTGTCGCGTTGTAGGCGCCGTCCGAATTGAGACGTGACGGCTGATAGGCAAGTCCGGCCTGTCGGGCGACCTCCTTGGCCGTCCCCGGCAGCAATTGCATCAAACCGAGTGCGTTCGCGCGCGATCTTGCGGCGACGTTGAACTCGCTTTCCTGGCGCGCGATGGCATAGGCGAGGGGCCTTTCCTCCGGTTTGATCGGGGTCGAGGCCGGAATTGCGCCGATGGGATGCGTCAGTGCTCCCGTTTCGACGCCACGCCACTGGGCCGCCTTGGCGATGCGCAGGGCAGTGAAGCGCTCTTCTATCTTCTCCCAATGCGCGACCAGTTGCGTGACCGACGGCGTGTTTTCCAGTTTGCGGCCGAGCCCATAGGCCATCTTGCGGGCGAGATCGGTGCGCCCGATCTCCTGCAGCCTTTGCATGGCCGCTACAGGTTCCGTCGAACGGAAGCGGCTGGTGTCGTCGGGTGTCACCGAAGGCCGCTTGATACCGGAAAGGTCAAGGCCGAGGCGTTGGCGGGCGAGCTGGCCGTAAAAGGTCATCTCCAATTCGGCCGCGCGCTTGTAGTGCGTTTCCGCCTCCGGCGATTCCATCGCTTCATAGGCACGGCCGAGCCAGTAGGCACCCCGGGCCCGCGAGATCGCGCCGCTGGAGAGATTCTCGATCAGGGCAAAATGGGCTGCGGCCTTCTTTGGATCCTTCAGGCCGCGCAACGCGTACCAGCCGGCGTGAAAAGCCGCTTCCACCTGCGTCTCCGCAGAGCCGCCGCGATGCATCGAGGCGATCCGGTAGGCCGCCTCGTGGTTTCCGTGCTCGAATGCGTCGCGCGAGATGATGCGCCGTTCCGTCCACCATTCGTCCGGATCGACCAGTTCGTCCGGCTCGACCGGTGATTCGAGCAGCAGTTTGGCGGCTTCGTCATCGCGTTCCTTGCGGCGCAGCCATTTGATCTTCGCAAAGAGGAGATGCGGCGAATTGCGCACGCTCTCGTCGGCTTCGTCGAGGAGTTCGAGCGCATTCTTGTGGAGGCGGATCGCCGCCGACCACGGATCGAGGAACGGCGCCATTCCGGCCGATTGCGCAACCCGCTCGGCGGCCCGGATACGGTCTCGATACATCAGCGCTAGGAAACGTCGGCGGTGATCGTCCTCTGTCAGAACTTCGGAGAACTCGGACAATATCTGCAATTCGCTGCGCACATCGAGCGGCTCGGTCGTCCACCAGGGCAGCAGCGCCGCGCGGGCGCCCTCGACGTCGTCGAGGCTGATGCTGGCGCGCGCCAAGGAAATCGCGCCGGCCAGCGTTTGTGGCGTCTTGTCGGCATAGGCGGTGGCGATTTCCTTCGGAGAATGATCTTCGCGTGCCAGCGCCCGCTCGTAATTGGCGCGCAACCGGGACATGTCCGGCCAGCCTTCGAGGGCGCGCATCGTAGCCGCAATTTCATCCGAGCTGATCGCTGCGCGACCGGAATACGCGGCGACCCAATCGACGATCCGCCCGTCGAGGCTGTCTTCCGGCAGGTTGCGCCTCAATTTCCGTAGGCTTTCGAAGTCGCCTCCCTCCAGCGCTTCGAGCGCTTCGACGAGATGTGTTCGTGCCGGAGCTTCTTCCGGTCCGTCCATCGCGATGGAGGCGGTCGTGCGCTGATCCACCCCCGGCGTCGAATCGCTGAAAACCAGCGCTCCGATCACGGCGGCATGCAGACCTGCGACTGCGGCGAATATGGCTGGGCGGCGTGACAATGGCATGGCTCTTCCCGGCTCCGGTTCCTCCTTGCAGATATTCTACAACAATGACCCGTTTATGGTGAACGGACAGTGAAGAAGCGCACAATTCGGCGTGATCTCGGCGCTTGCCGCCGACAGGCCGCCCGACTATGGTGCGCCGAAATTTCAAGACAGATGCGCGGCAAAGCGCGCAAGTGCATGCGGGAGACGGGTTTTTATGGTTGAGCGTTCGGCGTTGCGCGGGTCTATGACCGCGCTGGTTACCCCGTTCGATACGTCCGGCGCGTTCGACGAGGCGTCGTTTCGTGCACTGGTGGACTGGCAGGTGACGGAGGGCACCAAGTGCCTGGTTCCGGTCGGCACGACCGGCGAATCGCCGACACTGAGCCATGACGAGCACAAGAGCGTTATTGAGGTCTGCATCGAAGCTTCGGCTGGCCGCGCCCCGATCATCGCGGGTGCCGGGTCCAACAACACCCATGAAGCCGTCGATCTGGCGATGCATGCCGAAAGCGCCGGCGCGGACGCGGTGCTCGTCGTTACGCCCTATTACAACAAGCCCAACCAGCGCGGTCTCTACGAGCATTTCGCGGCTGTCGCTCAGGCGATCGACGTTCCGATCATCATCTACAACATTCCCGGCCGTTCGATCATCGACATGACGCCGCAGACCATGGGGAGGCTCGTGGCTGACTTTCCCAATGTCTGGGGCGTCAAGGATGCGACCGGCAAGGTGGAGCGGGTTTCCGAACAGCGCATCACCTGCGGGCATGATTTCATCCAGCTTTCCGGCGAGGATGGTTCCGCACTCGGCTTCAACGCCCATGGCGGCGTCGGCTGCATTTCCGTGACGGCCAATGTCGCCCCACGGCTGTGTTCGGAATTCCAGGCGGCCTGCCAGGCAGGGGACTACGCCAAGGCGCTGGAACTCCAGGACAAGCTGATGCCGCTGCACAAGGCGCTGTTCATCGAGCCCGGCGTGGCCGGGTCAAAATACGCACTTTCGCGGCTGGGCCGGGTCAAGAACCGGCTGCGCTCGCCGATGGTGCCGGTCGAGGAATCGACGGCGAACGCCATCGACGAGGCGATGCGGCACGCCGGTCTCTTGAACTGAGCCGGCGAAACCACACCTTTCGCAAATGGCACCCAGAAAAAAGACAGATCCGGCGAACAAGGTCGTCGCCGAAAACCGCAGAGCGCGCTTCAACTTCGATATCCAGGATACGGTTGAGGCGGGCCTCGTGCTGCATGGCACCGAGGTCAAGTCGTTGCGCAATGGCGAAGCCAATATTGCCGAGAGCTACGTCTCGGAAGAAGGCGGCGAGATCTGGCTGATCAATTCCCACATCCCGGAATATCTCGAGGCAAACCGCTTCAATCACGAGCCGCGCCGCCGCCGGAAACTGCTGCTGCACAAGCGGGAAATGGCGAAGTTCGCGCAGGCGGCCGACCGGGAAGGCATGACCCTGGTTCCGCTGAAGCTCTATTTCAACGATCGCGGCCGCGCCAAGCTGGCGGTCGCCATCGCCAAGGGCAAGAAGACCGTCGACAAGCGTGAAACAGTCAAGAAGCGCGATTGGGACCGCCAGAAGGCGCGAATTCTCAAGGAACACGGCTGAGGCTCGTCCGTCGGGTCGAATGTCTACCCGTTGAGGTGTTTCCTGACCCGGGCGAACACGGCGTCGAACATCGCCGGCGTCAACACACCGGTATTGATGTTGTAGCGCGAGCAATGATAGCTGGAAATGATTGAAATTTCGCCGATTTCAGTCGCCACGTCATGCTTGAACGGATGCGCGGCGACACGTTCGCCGAAGGCCCGGATCGTGGAGTCATGCGCGATCTTTCCGAGCGTCACGATCGCTTGCAAGTTTGCGAACCGATCGATCGTCGCCGTCAGGAACTGCCGGCAGGTATTGACTTCCGCCGCAATGGGCTTGTTCCCCGGCGGCAGGCACCGAACTGCATTCGTGACGGCTGTTCCAGAGAGGCGCAGATCATCGTCAGAGCGGGATTCGAACGTTCCGGTCGCAAATCCGTGCGCCTTGAGTGTCGCGTAAAGCATGTCGCCGGAGAAATCGCCGGTAAACGGCCGTCCGGTCCGGTTTGCGCCGCGCAGGCCGGGTGCGAGACCGACGATCAGGAGACGAACGCTTTGCGGGCCCTCCGGCGGCAGCCATGCGGAAACCGGCGCATTGTGCCAGTCGGGCTCGCGCACCCGCCATTCGGCGATGAAGTCGTGCAGGCGCGGACAAAGCGCGCAGTCCCTATCGGGCTCGGCGGCGGAGACAGTCAAGGAGCCTTCGGTCAGTAGTCTGTATCGTCGTCTTCGTCGTGGTCACGCGCGGTGACCGACTGCCGCGGGGCAGGGCGTTCCGACGCGTCGCGTCCGATTTCGCCCTGCAATCCCTTCAGGTCCATGAAATGGTCGGCCTGGCGGCGAAGGTCGTCGGCGATCATCGGCGGCTGTGTCGACATCGTCGAAACGACGGAAACCTTGCGGCCGCGCCGCTGCAGCGCCTCGACGAGCGAGCGGAAGTCGCCGTCGCCGGAGAAGATCACGAAATGGTCCACCGAATCGGCGAGTTCCATGGCATCGATTGTCAGCTCGATATCCATGTTGCCCTTGATCTTGCGACGGCCCGCGGAGTCGGTGAATTCCTTCGCCGGCTTGGTGACGACCTTGTAGCCATTGTAATCGAGCCAGTCGATCAGCGGCCGGATAGAGGAATACTCCTGATCCTCAACGAGCGCGGTGTAATAATACGCGCGAAGCAGGTAGCCGCGGGACTGGAACGCCTTCAGCAGCTTGCGATAGTCGATATCGAATCCGAGTGACTTGGCCGCAGCGTAAAGGTTGGCACCGTCGATGAACAATGCGATCTTCTCGCGTGGATCAAACATCTTGTAGGCCTTTGCCCGAAAATTGTTGTTGTGCGAATAGTATCGGCATCCCATGAATGCCGGATTGAATCAAACCCTGCAATTTGGCTCATGCGCCGGAAAACGGGCTGTTTTGTGTCTGCCGCCTTGATTGCGCCGCATTCGCGGGCTTGCTGCCATTCGAGTTGCGCTGTCCGCCATAAAGCGGTATAGCCATCATAGTCCTGATGGATATGAACCTCCACATAATTATTGACGTAAGGGAAACGCAATATGGCTCGCGTTACCGTCGAAGACTGCATTGACAAGGTCGAGAACCGTTTTGATCTCGTACTCCTGGCTGCGCATCGCGCCCGCCAGGTGTCGCAGGGCGCGCCGATCACGGTCGATCGTGACAACGACAAGAATCCGGTGGTCGCACTGCGCGAAATCGCCGACCAGACGCTTTCTCCGGGCGATCTGAAGGAAGACCTGATCCACTCGCTGCAGAAGCATGTCGAAGTGGACGAGCCGGAGAGCGATGTCGTCGACACCGCCGAGGCCGCGGAATCCGAGGATGCTCCCGAAGCGATCACCTTCGACCGGATGTCGGAAGAAGAACTGCTCGCCGGAATCGAGGGACTTGTCCCGCCGGAAAAATCCGACGATCTCTGATCGGTTCGCCGACCTTCAAGGCATTGCCATGGATGGTTTTTTCAAGGCGCGCGGACGGATCGGTCCGCGCGTCTTTTCTTTTGGGATTTTGCGTCAATGATGCGCCAGTACGAACTGGTCGAACGCATCCAGCGTTACAAGCCGCAGGTCAATGAGGCGCTGCTCAACAAGGCATATGTCTATGCCATGCAGAAGCATGGCGACCAGAAGCGGGCGTCCGGCGATCCCTATTTCTCCCATCCGCTCGAAGTTGCCGCCATCCTGACGGACATGCGGCTCGACGAGAGCACGGTCGCTGTCGGTCTGCTGCATGACACGATCGAGGACACATCCGCGACGCGCCGTGAAATCGAAGAGATGTTCGGCGAAGATATCGGTCGCCTTGTCGATGGGCTGACCAAGCTCAAGAAGCTCGATCTCGTTTCCAAGCGCGCCGCGCAGGCGGAGAACCTCCGCAAGCTCCTCCTCGCAATCGCCGATGACGTGCGCGTCCTGCTCGTCAAGCTCGCCGATCGTCTCCACAACATGCGCACCCTCGATTTCGTGCCGCCGCACAAGCGCGCACGCATTGCCGAGGAGACGATGGACATCTATGCGCCGCTTGCCGGCCGCATGGGCATGCAGGACATGCGCGAGGAGCTGGAGGAACTGGCATTTCGCCATATCAATCCGGAGGCCTATCGCACCATCACCGACCGGCTCGCGGAACTGGGCGAATACAACCGCGAAACGCTGGGTGAGATCACCGAGACCCTGCAGAACCTGCTTGCCGCGAACGGCATCAATGCCGAGGTCTACAGCCGTCAGAAAAAGCCGTGGTCGGTCTTTCGCAAGATGGAATCGAAGGCGCTGTCCTTCGAACAATTGTCGGATGTGTTCGGCTTCCGCATCATCGTCGAGAAGGTCGATGACTGCTATCGCGCGCTTGGCATCGTCCATCGCAAGTGGAACACCGTGCCCGGCCGCTTCAAGGATTACATCTCGACGCCGAAGCAAAACGATTACCGGTCGATCCACACCACCATTGTCGGCCCGTCGAAACAGCGCGTCGAACTGCAGATACGGACCCGCGAGATGCACGAGGTCGCCGAATACGGCATCGCCGCGCATGCGCTCTACAAGGACAAGTCCGCCGCGGCGAAGACGAACGGTCACGACGAGGCCGGTGTCGCCCTGTCGCGTGATTCGAATGCCTACGCATGGCTGCGCCGGACCATCGAGTCGCTTTCCGAAGGTGACAATCCCGAGGAGTTCCTGGAGCACACCAAGCTTGAACTGTTCCAGGACCAGGTTTTCTGTTTCACGCCGAAGGGCCGTTTGATCGCGCTGCCGCGCGGTGCGACCCCGGTCGATTTCGCCTATGCGGTTCATACCGACATCGGCAATTCCTGCGTCGGCGCCAAGATCAACGGCCGCATCATGCCGCTGGTCACGCGCCTGCAAAACGGCGATGAGGTTGAGGTCGTGCGCTCGAACGCCCAGACGCCACCGGCGGCGTGGGAGCATGTCGTCGTGACCGGAAAGGCCCGGTCGGCAATCCGCCGCGCCTCGCGCATGGCGATTCGCAAGCAATATGCCGGCCTTGGCCATCGCATCCTTGAGCGCGCCTTCGAGCGGGCCGGCAAGGAGTTCTCCCGAGACATTCTGAAACAGGGTGTCAGACGGCTTGGCCAGAAGGAGGTCGACGACGTGCTGGCTGCGGTCGGGCGAGGGGAGATCCCCTCCGATGATGTCGTGCGCGCCGTCTTCCCCGACTACCAGGATGCGCGCAGTTCCGCTCTCCCGGCTGGCGGCGTCGAAGGCGACGGCTGGTTCAATCTCACCAGCGCGACAGGCATGATGTTCCGCATCCCGGGCAATACGGGCCCCGAGGACGACAAGGGCGTGGCGACGCGTGACGCGATCGATCGCGCGGTCCCGATCCGCGGTGCTGCGAGCGATATTCCGGTGCGTTTTTCGCCCGAAGGTGCGGTTCCCGGAGACCGCATCATCGGGATTTCCACGCCGGGCAAGGGAATCACGATCTATCCGATCCAGTCTCCCTCGCTGGCGGCTTATGACGACCAGCCTGAGCGCTGGATCGACGTGCGCTGGGATCTCGACGGCCTGGACCGCCAGCGCTTTTCCGCCCAGATCGTGGTCACGGCGATCAACGCGCCGGGCTCGCTGGCCGAAATCGCGCAGATCATCGGCAATATGGATGCCAATATTCACACGCTCTCCATGGTTCGCACCGCGCCCGATTTCACGGAGATGAATTTCGATCTCGAGGTCTGGGATTTGAAGCATCTCAATGGTTTGATTGCGCGGCTGCGGGACGCGGAGGCGGTATCGACGGTCGAGCGCGCGAATGGATGACGGTCGCTGGTCAGGATACGAGACGGAAAACGGGGACGATGCATGACGCATGAAATGACAACGCAGGACGTGCTTGACGTTTTCGAGAGTGCGGGAGCGGTGCTGCACGGGCACTTCATTCTCACGTCGGGCCTCCGAAGCCCGGTCTTCCTGCAAAAGGCGCGTGTCTTCATGCATCCGGACAAGACCGAGATTCTCTGCAAGGCGCTCGCCGCGAAGATCGAAGCCGCGGGACTGGGCGGAATTGATTATGTTGTTGGCCCGGCGGTCGGCGGGATCATCCCCGCATATGAAACCTCGCGCCATCTGGGCGCGCCGGCAATTTGGGTGGAGCGCGAGGCAGGGGTCTTCAAGCTGCGCCGTTTCGAGATGGAGAAGGGCGCACGCGTCGTCATCATCGAGGATATCGTCACGACGGGCCTGTCCATCCGCGAGACCGTGGAAAGCCTGAAGGAGCTCGGTGCGGAGGTGCTGGCGGCCGGCTGCCTGATTGACCGGTCCGCAGGCAAGGCCGATGTCGGCGTCCCGCTCATCGCGCTGGCCGAATACGAGGTGCCGGCCTATCCGGCAGACAAATTGCCGCCGGATTTGGCTGCCATACCGGCGATCAAGCCGGGCAGCCGGAGCCTGTGACCGTTGCGGCCCGCACAGCGAAGCTTGATGCCGGGGGCGGGGCTGACTATCTCATGGGCGGTTACCTTGCGTAGAGATTTCGCCGCTACGCGTGGGAAGACCGGTTTTCGACAGGTGTGGCCTCTATGATTTTTGGACGCAGGGAACGCGAGAATTGGCGTAGCAGACTGCGTGTCTGGATGATGCCACGCCGCAACTACGCGCGTTCCTTCCGCTACTACTGGAAGCGGATGCTTCGCATCAAGGCGACGCCGCATGCCATCGCCGCTGGTGTCGCGGCTGGCGCTTTCGCATCCTTCACACCCTTCATGGGATTGCACTTCATTCTCGCCTTCGTTCTGGCCTGGCTTCTCGCGGGCAACATGATCGCTGCGGCACTCGGCACAGCCGTCGGCAATCCTCTGACGTTCCCCGCGATCTGGGCGGCAACGCACGGCGCGGGAACCGCGATCCTCGGAATGGCGGAAGCGGGGGCATCGCCCAAGCCCGTCAATGTCGGCTCGCTCCTGCACAATGGTGAGATCCTCGCGATCTGGGATCCGATCCTCAAGCCGATGCTGATCGGCGGCGTGCCGCTCGGGCTGCTCGTCGCCGCATTCCTCTACGTTCTGACGCGCGTTGCCGTGACTGCCTTCCAGAGCCGCCGCAGCATGCATTTCGAATCGCATCGCCGCGCTGCGGGAGAAAATCCGGAGTTCGAAGCGTGATTATCGGGCTTGGCAGCGACCTCATCGACATCCGTCGCGTCGAGAAATCTCTCGAACGTTTCGGTACGCGCTTCACCGAGCGGGTCTTCACGGAAGTCGAGCGCGCCAAGTCGGATCGCCGTCGCCTGCGGGCCGCGTCATACGCCAAGCGCTTCGCTGCCAAGGAGGCTTGTGCAAAAGCTTTGGGAACGGGCCTTTCGCGTGGTGTTTTCTGGCGCGACATGGGCGTCGTGAACCTTCCGGGCGGCAAACCCACAATGCAACTGACGGGCGGTGCGGCGGAGCGTCTTCACGCCATGATGCCGCAGGGGCACAAGCCCGTCATCCATGTCACGATCACGGACGATATGCCGCTTGCGCAGGCCTTCGTCATCATTGAGGCTGTGCCGGAGTAGATTCGCGCCGGCGTGTTCCCGCATCTGGAATTGCGGCCTTGGGTCCGAAAGGATAAGACCGGTCGCACGACCGGGAAAATAACGACAACGGGATGAAATTTCGTGGCTGAAAAGACCGAAACCAAACAAAATTCACTGGGCGAGATCGTCTCGGTCATCGTCCAGGCGCTCATTCTCGCGCTGCTCATCCGCACGCTGTTGTTCCAGCCCTTTTCCATCCCGTCAGGCTCGATGCGCCCGACCCTGCTGGAAGGCGACTACCTGTTCGTTTCCAAATTCGCTTATGGCTACTCGCGCCATTCGCTGCCGTTTTCGCCGAACATCTTCTCCGGCCGCATCTGGTCGGGTACGCCGGAACGCGGCGATGTCGCGGTGTTCAAGCACCCCGTTTCCAATGTCGATTACATCAAGCGCGTGATCGGCCTGCCGGGTGATACCATCCAGATGCGCGACGGGCAGCTCTATATCAACGGCGAAGCGGTGAAGCGCGAATCCGCCGGCCAGATCGACGATCCTGACGTGACGGAGAAATTCGGTCCGGTCGACGTCTACACCGAAACGCTGCCCAATGGGGTCAGCTACCGCACGCTTGACCTGTCGCCCAATTCGAGCGCCGACAACACCCGCGAATTCATTGTGCCGGAAGGCCATTATTTCATGATGGGCGACAACCGCGACAACTCCAACGACAGCCGCTTTGGCGTCGGCTACGTCCCGCTGGAGAATTTCGTCGGACGGGCGAATATCATCTTCTTCTCCATCGCCGGCGGTGCGTCGCCGCTCGAGATCTGGCGCTGGCCGTCCGAATTGCGGTTCGACCGGTTCTTCCATTCCGCCTCGAAATGACGAAGGCGGCGGTTTCGCCCGAAATGCTGCGGCGGCTTGAGGAGATCACGGGGCATCGTTTCGTCGATGCCGCCCGCCTCGACCGCGCTCTGACGCATGCCAGCGCCCGCGGGCGCGCCGGGCGCGACTATGAACGTCTCGAATTTCTCGGCGACCGGGTGCTTGGCCTTTGCGTCGCCGAAATGCTGTTCGAGGAGTTCCAGTCGGCTGACGAGGGCGAATTGTCGGTGCGGCTCAACCAGTTGGTCAACGCGAACACGCTTGCTGCGGTGGCGGATGAACTGTCGCTCGGCGATTTCATCCGGACCGGATCAGATGTCCGCCAGCTTCGCGACAGCCACCGCAAGAATCTGCGCGCCGACGTTGTCGAGTCGCTCATCGCGACGATCTATCTCGACGGCGGTCTCGACGCCGTACGGCCTTTTATCCGCCGTTACTGGAAGGGCCGGGCGGCGGAAGCCGAGGCCGCGCGCCGCGACGGCAAGACCGAATTGCAGGAATGGGCGCATCGCGCGCACGCTGCGACACCCGTATATGAAGTCGTTTCGCGCGTCGGTCCGGATCACGATCCCGTCTTCACGGTTTCGGTGACTGTCGGTGGATTGAAACCCGAGATCGCCGAAGGGCGCTCGAAACGTATCGCCGAGCAGGCGGCCGCGGAACGGCTGCTTCAGCGTGAGAAAGTGCGTGAAAATGACTGAGACAAAAGAAGCCCCGACACGTTCGGGGTTCATCGCGCTGATCGGCGCCCCGAACGCCGGCAAGTCCACGCTGGTCAATCAGCTTGTCGGCACGAAAGTGTCGATTGTCACCCACAAGGTACAGACGACGCGCGCGCTGGTTCGCGGCATTGCCACCGTCGATCGCACCCAGCTCGTTTTCATGGATGCGCCGGGCGTCTTCGCACCGAAGCGCCGCCTCGACCGCGCCATGGTGACGTCGGCCTGGTCCGGTGCCCGCGATGCAGACATCGTCCTCGTGCTTGTCGATGCGCGCAAAGGCATCCGCGAGGACGAGGAACGCATCCTCGAGGTGCTGCCGGATATCCGTCAGACGAAATATCTGGTGCTCAACAAGATCGACACCGTCGAGCCGCCGCGGCTTCTTGAACTGGCGAAGGAAATCAACGAGCGCGCGGAATTCGCCGAGACGTTCATGATCTCGGCCTCGGAAGGTTACGGCTGCAAGGATCTTCTCAAGAAACTGGCGGAGACTGTCCCGGAGGGGCCCTGGTACTATCCGGAGGACCAGATCTCCGACCTGCCGATGCGCCAGCTCGCGGCCGAGATTACCCGCGAGAAGCTCTATCTGCGCCTACACCAGGAATTGCCCTATTCCTCCACCGTCGAGACGGAAACGTGGGAGGAAAAGAAGGACGGCTCGGTGAAGATCCAGCAGGTGATCTTTGTCGAGCGCGACAGCCAGAAGAAGATCGTGCTCGGACACAAGGGCGAGACGATCAAGGCAATCGGCCAGGCGTCACGCAAGGAGATCGCGGAGATCCTCGAGCAGCCCGTCCATCTCTTCCTCTTCGTCAAGGTGCGCGAGAACTGGGGCAATGATCCGGAGCGTTATCGCGAGATGGGGCTGGACTTTTCCGCCGACTGACGCAATCTCCGCGCCATGGAATGGCGGGACCGCGGCATCATTATCGGCACACGAAGGCATGGTGAGACCAGCCTGATCCTCGAAGTGATGACCGAGCAGCGCGGCCGGCACCTCGGATTGGTCCGCGGCGGGCGCTCGCGCCGCCAGCAGCCTGTGCTACAGCCCGGCAACGAAGTCGATCTCACATGGCGCGCACGCCTTGAGGACCATCTCGGTACGTTCCAGGTCGAGCCCATGGCGCTTGCCGCGGCGCGGCTGATGGAACACCCCTCCGGCATTTACGGTATCCAGCTGCTCGCCGGCCATCTGCGCCTGTTGCCGGAACGCGACCGACACTCGGAATTGTTCCGCGCGATGGAAGTCATCATCGAACATTTGTGCGAACCGGAACTCGCTGGTCCTCTGATGGTTCGCTTCGAATTGCGCCTGCTGGAGGAGCTGGGCTTCGGTCTCGATCTCACCGCCTGCGCGGGAACCGGCCAGCGCAACGACCTGATCTACGTGTCGCCGAAAACCGGCCGCGCGGTCAGCCGTCTGGCCGGTGACCCCTGGAAAGACAAGCTCATGGCGCTGCCGGCTTTCCTTGGCGGCCAGCCCTCCGCCGTGCCGACGGCGGCGGAAATGGCGGCCGCCTTCGATCTGACGGCCTTTTTTCTACGCCGGCATGTCTATGAGCCGCGCGCCATCAAGGAGCCCGATGCACGCGCAGGCTTCATCAACGCGGTCGGTCGGGCTTTTTCGGATAGCAGGGAGCACAGTACGTGAGTGTATCGAATGACGAGATCATGCCGGGCGTAGCGGCAATCGGCGGCTTCGGCCCGATACCTATCGCTGCCTATCACGAAATGACCGGGCTGGAGATCCTGCGGGCCATCATCTCCGGCGATCTGCCCGCGCCCCCCATCTCGAAGGTTCTGACATTCGCCCTCACGGAAGCCGACGAGGGCAGGGTGGTGTTCAGGGGTGTGCCCAAAACCGACTACCTCAATCCCGGCGGGACAGTGCATGGCGGCTGGACAGCGACGATCATGGATTCCGCGCTTGCCTGCGTCGTCCACTCCGTTTTGAAGAAGGGCGAGGCGCTCGCAACGACCGAGTTCAAGGTCAACATGTTGCGCCCGGTCCTGCCGGATATGGGCGAGCTCTCCTGCGAGGCGAATATCGTCAGCCGCGGGCGCACCATCGGCGTGTCAGAAGCCCGCCTGACCGACAGCCGAGGTCGGCTGCTCGCCTTCGGCACCGAAACCTGCTCGATCTTCCCGGCGCGCGCAAAGTCCTGAAACACCTCGAAATTTCTTATCTCTCATTCCGTATCGTAACCTTGATGAGAGCGAAATGTTATAAAATAACATATTGAAATCGAAGGACTTTTCCCTGTCGCCGTTATTCAATTGTCATGCACGGCGGATACGAGGCGGAAGACGACCACCGTCATCCATCACACAGGGAGACACCCATGAAAACGACCGTCACCGCGGCGCTTCTCGCGACGCTTTCCGCATCCGCCGCCTTCGCCCAGGACCTGCCCCAAGCCAGCAGCGACTGGTTCACCTCGGCACTGAAAGTCATTCAGGAAAAGATTGCCGCACAGCCCAACACGAAGAAGGCGAAGAATGTCATTCTGTTCGTGGCTGACGGAAACGGTGTCGGCACCAACTACGCCGTCCGCCTGTTCGACGGCCAGTCCAAGGGTATGCTCGGTTCCGAAAACGTCCTGCCCTACGAGACCTATCCCTATACCGCGCTGATCAAGACTTACAACATCAACGCCCAGACACCGGATTCCGCCCCGACCGCCGGTTCGATGAACACTGGCGTCAAGCAGATCTTCAACACGATCAACCTCTCCGAAGCCGGCGTGAACAAGGATTGCGCCTCCGAGGAAGGCAACAAGCTGACCACCTTCTCCGAAATCGTCACGGGCATGGGCAAGTCGGTCGGTATCGTCTCCACCGCGCGCATCACCCACGCCACGCCTGCGGCCGTATACGCCAAGACGGCTGACCGCAACTGGGAAGGCGAAGCCCCGGAAGGCTGCACCGATATCGCCCAGCAGCTGTTCGACGCCATGTCCGCCGGCACGGTCGATCTCGCTTTCGGCGGCGGCTCGCGCTACTTCGCGCCGAAGGATGTCGAGACCATGGATGGCGGCAAGGGGCGCCGCATCGACGGCCGCAACCTGATTGAGGAAGCTCAGGCCGCCGGCGCGCAATACGCCTACGACACCGCGTCCTTCAACGCGCTGAAGCTCGACGGCTCCACGCCGGTTCTCGGCCTGTTCGAAGACAGCCACATGAAATACGAATACGACCGCGCCGACGATGACGAGCCGTCCCTGACCGACCTGACCAAGGCCGCCATCGAGCAACTGAGCCAGAACGGCGACGGCTTCTACCTGGAAGTCGAAGCGGGCCGCGTCGACCACGCGAACCATGCCGGCAACGCCTACCGCACCCTCACGGACGGTCAGGAATTTGCCAAGGCCGTCGCTCTGGCGGACGAGCTGACCGATGACGAGGACACCCTGATCATCGTCACCGCCGACCACGAACACGCGATCGCCTTCAACGGCTATTGCGGCCGCGGTTCCAGCGTTCTGGGCCTCTGCATGGGCATCAAGGCTGGCCAGGTCGAGAACTCCGGCGAGCCGCTGCTCGGCGCCGACGGCAAGCCTTACACCGTCATCGGCTACCTGAACGGCGCCGGCTCGGTCATGACCGAACAGGCCGACGGCGACTATTTCGGCACCCGCCCGAATGTCGACGAAGAAACCGCGACCGACCCGGAATATCTGCAGCAGGCGCTGATCCCGATGTCTTCCGAGACCCATTCGGGCGAGGACGTTGTCTCCTTCGCCAAGGGCCCCTGGGCGCATCTGCTGACCGGCACGCTTGAGCAGAACGTGATCTTCCACGTGATGCACCAGGCGGTCACCGCCGAATAACCGGCGCATACGCGAAGGGGAAAGGCCCGCCACGTTGCGGGCCTTTCCTCGTCCCCGACTGATATGGCTTTAAGCTGAAACGATCGTTGAAGTGAGGACACGAATGGACCGGAGAACCTTTCTCGGCGCGAGCCTCGCTGTTGGATTTGCGCCGCACGCGCTGGCGCAGGACGATGGCGTCGTGCGCATGCGCGATCTCTACAACAAGGATCTGTCCTTTTCCGATTACGCGAAATCCATGGAGGGCAGCCGCATTTCCGTTCAGGGTTTCATGGCGCCGCCGCTCAAGGCCGAATCGTCATTCTTCGTGCTGACCAAGCGGCCGATGGCGGTTTGCCCGTTTTGCGAGACCGAGGCCGAGTGGCCGGATGACATCCTCGCCGTCTACACCAAACGCACCCTGAAGACGGTGCCTTTCAATATCCGCATCGTTACAAGCGGCGAACTCGCGCTCGGCACCTACACCGATCCGGAACTGGGTTTCGTCAGCCGCGTGCGGCTGGTCGACGCCACATACGGGAGAGGCTGATGGGTGTTTCCGCGAACCGCGAGGTTCGCAAGCCCGACCGGGCGTCGCGCGATCAGCGCGCGCCATCGCAGGCCCGAGCCGGGCGCTGCTTCGCCCCGAAACCGGAAAAAGGATTCGGCTGATGGGTCTCGCCCTGTCTGTCCGCGACCTCGTCGTCGAGGGCGACCGCGGACGCCGGCTTTTGCGCATCGGCGCGCTCGACATTCCTGCTGGAAGCTGTATCGGCGTACGCGGCCCGTCGGGTGCCGGCAAGTCCACCTTTCTTTACGCGATCGCGGGCCTCATCGCTCTGAAGGCCGGGACGGTGACATGGGGTGATGAGGCGATTTCCGCCATGAACGCCCCCCAACGCGCCCGGTTCCGGCGCGAGCGCGTCGGCATGATTTTCCAGGACTTCCTCCTGTTCGAGGAATTGCCGGCGCTCGGCAACGCCGCGCTCGCGGCGTCCTATGCGGCAAGGTCCGAACGTGACCGCATCGCCAGTGGCGCGGCCGCGATGCTTGCCCATCTGGGCCTCGGCGACCACGCCGACCGCGCAGTCGACACGTTTTCGGGCGGCGAACGCCAGCGCGTCGCGGTCTCGCGGGCGCTGGCGGCCGATCCGCCGGTCATTCTCGCCGACGAACCGACCGCCAGCCTCGACCGGGCCGCAGCCGACAGGCTGATCGGCGATCTCGCGGAGCTGGCCGAGACGCGCGGCAAGACATTGATCGCGGTCAGCCATGACGCCGCCCTGCATGAACGCATGGATCGCGTCATCGATATCGTCGATGGCTGCTGGACGGGCGAGGGCTGATTCGTGTTCGCGTCGGTAACCGATCTCTGGAACTCTCTGCCCGCCTCCGCGCAGGACGTGCTCTGGTTCGTGGTCCTGTTGCTGCCCGCGCTCGTGACCGGCCTCATCGTCACGCGCGGCTACCGCCCCTTCGGCCTCGTGCGGGCGATGATGTGGCGCTACCGCTGGACAAATGCGCTCTTCATCGCGCTGATCGCCATTTCGGTTGGCATCGGCGTAGGATTGATCGCGCAGGAGCGCGGGCTGCGAAAGGGCACGGCGCGCGCCGCCGAGAAATTCGATCTTGTCGTCGCCGCGCCCGGATCCGAAGTGCAGATGCTGATGGCCGCCGTCTATCTGCAGCCCGTCGACGTGCCCCTGATCGACGGCCCCACCTACAACCGCATCGCCACCCACGAGAATGTCTCGCTCGCCGCGCCGATCGCCTATGGCGACAGCTATCAGGCGTCGCCGGTCATCGGCACGACGCCGCAATTCGTCACGCATCTGGCCGGCGAACTCGTAGAGGGTCGCATGTTCGCGGCCATGGGCGAGGCAGTCGCGGGTGCGCGTGTTCCCTTGCAGGTCGGCAACAGTTTCGTGCCCGCCCACGGCGTTGGCGAAGCCGCCGAGCACGACGCCCATGAGGGTCATGACATCACCGTCGTCGGCAAGATGCGGCTGACCGGCAGCCCGTGGGACAAGGCGATCCTCGTGCCGGTGGAGGATGTCTGGGCTGTCCACGGCCTTGCATCCGGCCATGCGCCGGGCGATGCCGGGCAGATCGGCCCGCCCTTCGATCCGGATTATTTCCCGGGCACGCCCGCAGTCCTCGTGCGCGCCGACCAGCTCTGGGCGAATTACGCGCTGCGCTCGGAATTCACCACCGACAAGACGATGGCCTTCTTCCCCGGCGCCGTATTGTCCGGGCTGCACTCCATGCTTGGCGATGTCCGTCAGGTCATGAGCGTCATGGCGGTTCTGACCCAGGTTCTGGTGACCGCCGGCGTGCTCGCCGGGCTCGTCGTGCTGACCCGCCTTTACGCCCGCCGTCTCGCGCTGCTGCGCGCGCTGGGTGCGCCGGACCGTTTCGTCTTCTCCGTCGTCTGGTCCTATGCGGCGGTGCTGATCGGGGCGGGTGCACTGCTGGGTGTCGCCGTGGGCTTTGCGGCGGTCGGCGCGATTTCGCGCGTCGTCACCGCGCGCACCGACATTCTGGTCACCGCGACGCTCGGCTGGCCGGAATTCCACCTCGTTGCCGGCTTCGTCAGCCTCACGGTCATTCTCGCCCTGACGCCTGCCTTCATGGCTCTGTCACGCAACATCGCTACTGACCTGCGGGCGTAACAATATTACATCAAGGGGCGTTTCATGATCCGTGTGCTTTCCGCCGTTCTGACGGCATCTATCTGCTTTTCCCAGCCGGTCTTTGTGGCGACGGCGCTCGCCGAGGACCACGAAGACCATTCGCATCACGAAGGCGAGGTGGACGGCGTGCGCACTGTCCACGCATGGGCACGCGCCACCACCGGCAAGACGGCATTTGTCTTCGTCGATATCGAGAACGAGTCGGACCGCGACATCGCCATCACCGGCGGCGAGAGCGAGATCGCCTCATCGGTCGAACTGGTGGGCTTTCAGTTGAAGGATGGCGAGCCAGACTATGTCGTCCTGCCGCCGGTGCCGATCAAGGCCGGCACCGAAATGACGCTGACGCCCGATGGCCTTGTCCTGCGCCTGAACGGCCTGTCCATGCCGCTGGTTCAGGGCGAGGAACATGAAATCGAGATCGAGTTCGATTTCGGCCATATCGAGATGTTCTTCCAGGTCGAAGCCTCCGACGCGCGCCATCACAGCCATGTCGGCCACCAGCACTGATCGCGGTTAAGCCTCAGCCGTCCAGATGGGCGGCGAGTTCCGCGCGCACGGCTTCGTCGCTCCAGTCGAGCGGGCCTGAATGCTGCCCGACCACGCGGCCCTCTGCATCGATCAGAATGGTCGCAGGCATACCGAACAGGCCGAAAACGGCGCCTGACCGGTTTCCGGCATCCTGCAGGGTCGCGAAATCGGGCAGGCCCAGATCGTCGAGAAAACGGTCGATCTTTTCACGCGGCGAGGGCTCCACGGCCACGACGATCAGGCGCGTTGCGAGCTCGTCTTCTGTCAGTGCGTTCGAATAGGCGTCGAGACTTGGCAATTCTTCGCGGCACGGGCCGCACCATGTGGCCCAGAAATGCAGGATGCCGGGTTTGCCGAACGGCAGGAAATCCGCAAGCACATGCGTCCGCCCGATCTCGTTGACCACGTCGACATCCGCGCTGGAGACGACGCGTGGTTCGCTCATGACAAAGGCTCCATCGGCTCGCGCCACGCCCGGCAGCAAGCAGAGGAGGGCAAGGGCAAACATGGATTTTAGCATGAGAGACTACTCCGCTGCGGTGAGAGCCGGCCGGGGAACCGGTTGCTCCTTGATCGGCCAGTGGACCGCGGCCGCGAACAGGCCGAGCGCGACACCGAGCCACCAGACGGGATCGTAGGTGCCGAAAATGTCATAAAGATAACCGCCGAGCCACACGCCGAGGAACGAGCCGATCTGGTGCGACAGGAAAACGATCCCGCCCAGCATGCCGAGATAGCGCGTGCCGAACATGATCGCGACCAGCGCATTGGTCGGCGGCACTGTCGAGAGCCACAGAATGCCCATCACCGCCGAAAAGATGATGACCGACGTCGCCGATTGCGGCAGCAGCAGGAAGGCCGTCACCGCTATGGATCGGCCGATATAGATCAGTGTCAGGAAGATCGGTTTGGAGTATTTCTGACCGATCACGCCCGAGGCCAGCGAACCGATGATGTTGAAGAATCCGATCAACGCGATCCCGATCACCGCGTAGCGCGCGTCGATACCGATGTCGCCGATATAGGCGGGAAAATGCGCGGTGATGAATGCCACCTGGAAACCGCAGACGAAGAAACCGGCCGTCAACAGAAGGTAGCTTTGGTGCCCGAATGCCTCGCGCAGTGCTTCGGCGATCGACTGGTCGATGTCGGTCTGCTTTTGCGTGCCGGAGGATGAATTGCCTCGCAAAGGCACCGCCAGGACCGGGACGATCAGCATCATCGCGGACATGACGAGCAACGCGTCCGACCAGCCGAAGGAGTCGATCAGCGACTGGCTGATCGGCGCGAAAAGGAACATGCCGGCCGAACCCGCTGCGGTGCCCATTCCGAATGCCAGGGAACGTTGATCCGCCGTAACATTGCGCGCGAAGGCGGCGAGGATGATGCCGAAGGAGCCGGACGCAACGCCCAGCCCGACGAGAACGCCACCGCCTGCGTGTAGGAACCAGATGCTCTGGGGTGCCGCCATCATCGCGAGCCCGGTGGCGTAGAGTATGGCGGAAAGCGCCAGGACACGCCATGTACCCTTCTTGTCGGCAAGCGCGCCGAACAGAGGTTGCCCAAGGCCCCACATCAGGTTCTGGATTGCCATGGCGAGACCAAAATCGGCACGCGACCATCCGGTATCCGCCAGCATCGGCAGCTGGAAGAACCCCATCGCCGAGCGCGGGCCGAAAGTCAGCGCCGTAATCAGGCAGCCGCTGGCGATGATCAGCCAGGGAAATCCCGGTTCGCTTCTGGAAACTGTCGCGGTGCTCATCCCGCATTCTCCTCTGGGCCCGTAGACCTGCAGAGATTTATTCGGCTTCGCCGTAAGCGCCAAGCAGGCAAATGTGCCCGTTACAATTCTGTTGAGCCCATTGGGGCCTCACGATTGTTTAACACGTCGCTGTCTACTTTGCCTCCGACCATGGAGACTGGCGGCGTGAAATCGCGTTACCTCGAACTCGGCCGACGCGCCGGCACGGCAAGCTTCCGCCTTTCGGAGATCCTGGGCGCGTTGTCCTACGCGCTCGACATGACGGAGGGACAGCCCGCAGGCCATTGCCTGCGCTGTTGCTGGATCGGCACCCATATCGGCCGGGCGGTCGGGATGGATGCCGAGGAACTTGGCGACCTCTACTACACGCTTCTGTTGAAGGATCTCGGCTGTTCGAGCAATGCGGCGCGCATTTGCGAACTCTATTTGAGCGACGACATCGGCTTCAAACGCGATTTCAAGACCGTCGATGGCAGCCTTTCGGCCGCGCTTCGGTTCGTTTTCGCCAGGACCGGGCTCGAATCCGGCCTGACGGAACGCATCCGCGCCATCGTCAACATCCTCCGCAATGGCGGCGAGATTTCGCGCGAACTGATCGAGACGCGCTGCCATCGCGGTGCCGACATCGCCGCCAAGCTGGGATTCTCAAAGCGTGTCCAGAACGGTATCCGCTCGCTCGACGAGCGCTGGGACGGCTCCGGCAAGCCGGACCGGCTGGCGGCGGACGCCATTCCCCGCGCAGCGAATATCGCGCTGCTCGCGCAGGTGGCCGATGTTTTTGCGTGGGAGCAGGGGCGAGAGGCCGCGATCACCGAAATCACCGCGCGTTCCGGGGTCTGGTTTGATCCCGAGCTGGTGGAAGCCTTTGTCGCGGTCCAGCAGGATGAGGAATTCTGGACCGCGATGGTTGGCGATGACCTCGCCGAGGCGGTCTATTCGATGGACCCCGCAAATCGCGAAGTGGATGGAGACGAGGACTATCTCGATGATGTCGCGTCGGCCTTCGCCGACGTGGTCGACGCCAAGAGCCCCTTTACCGCCAATCACTCCAGCCGGGTCATGTTCTACGCGGACATGATCGCCGAGGAACTGGACCTCGCGCCGGACCATCGCCGCTGGCTGCGCCGCGCCGCGCTGCTGCACGATATCGGCAAGCTTGCCGTCAGCAACCAGATCCTCGACAAGCCGGGCAAGCTCGACGATCAGGAATGGCAGTCGGTGCGCAGCCATCCCTGGCACAGCGAACGCATCCTCGAACGCGTATCGGCCTTTGCCGACATCGCACCGATCGCTGGCGCGCATCATGAAAGGCTCGACGGCGAAGGCTATCCCTACCGGTTGCGGGGAGACGAAATCGTCCTGGAAGTGCGCATTCTCACCGTCGCGGATGTTTTCGACGCGCTGGCCGCGGAACGGCCCTACCGTGCGGCTATGCCGGTCGCCAGGGCGCTTGCCATCCTCAGGCAGGGTATCGGCGCGGCATTCGACGGGGATTGCGTGGAAGCGCTTGCGCGCGGTCTTGTCCGGCTTGGAACGCCGGAAGGCGAGGGTGAGGTCGCCGCGTGAAAAGGCCTCCGGCGTATGCCGCCGAAGGCCGTCATGTCAGATCAGGATATCCGATCAAGCGGGCGCGTTATGCAGCCTGCCGTTGAAGAGCCCATTGTCAGTCAGCTTCGAGGTGTTCTTTGCGACCCAAAGCACCGCGAGATCGACGAGCGGCTCGAGGATGATCACGGTCATGTAGGCAGCGCCGAAGGAGGCGACCTGCGCGAGATTCGAGGCGGCGAAGCCGTGGCCGTAGAGCGCCCAGAAACCCACCCAGACGACGATGCCACCCTGATAGGACGTCGAGAGCGCCAGTGCCTGCAGGTACTTCACGTCCTTGTAGGCCGTCTTTTCCGGGATGATCTTGTGGGCCAGCAGGCTCATCGCATAAAGCGGAACCAGCAATGTGGTGACGTTCATGCCATATTGCGGCAGGTCGAAGGGCGCGAAGAATACGCCCTGGAGCAGCAGGCCGAGCGCAAGGCCGATCGCTGCAGCACCGCCGCCGAAGATCAGGAACAGCGTTGAGCCGAGGATCAGGTGGACTTCCGAGACGCCGACCGGATGATGCGGCAGCACCTCGAAGAATGTGAAGACCAGCGCGGTGGTGATCACCGAGCGTGCGGCCAGCGATACGACACCGCCATCCTTGCGGATAGTGTCGAGCGCCATCTTGCCGGCCAGCCCGAGAGAGGCCGCCGCAGTTGCGTAGGACAAAACGATCTTGGCGCCGTCGACGACGCCGGGTTCGATATGCATGACAGTTCCTTTCTTGCACCCATCGTGCAGTTGGCGACGCAATGCGTCACCGTTTCAGGTCTGTCCGGGCAGGTCTCCTGACTCGCGCTTCGTCGCCGTCATCCGCCTTCCCAGGTCAAACCCAGTGGCATATGGATGCGGCTCACGCTCACAGTTGCGTGGGCAGTCACGGATCAGGCCCCCTTTGGGTCATCCCTACCGTGTTCCCTTTTCATCCGGGAGGCTTGGCCTCCCTGGAACCCGAACAAGCGAATCCTATCGAAACGCGAAGCCCGTGACAATGAGTTCGCGCGTCATCGACCGCCGCGAATTCGACAGCCTTCGCGTCAGATGTTCTTCAGGCCGACCCGCTTGTGCACTTCTTCGACGCTCTCGACGCGTTCTGAATAGCGGTCTGTCAGATAGGCGGAGCGGTCGCGCGTCAGGATGGTGAATTTCATCAGTTCCTCCATCACATCGACGACACGGTTGTAATAGGAGGAGGGCTTCATCCGGCCGTCATCGTCGAATTCCAGCCAGGCTTTCGGCACCGAGGACTGGTTCGGGATCGTGATCATCCGCATCCAGCGGCCGAGAATGCGCATCTGGTTGACGGCGTTGAAGCTCTGCGAGCCGCCATTGACCTGCATTACCGCCAGGGTTCGCCCCTGTGTCGGCCGGATGCCGCCGATCGGCGCGAGCGGAAGCCAGTCGATCTGGGTTTTCATGATGCCCGTCATCGCGCCGTGCCGTTCCGGCGAGCACCACACCTGCGCCTCGGACCAGAGCGACAGCTCCCGCAACTCCTGCACCTTCGGATGATCCGCCGGCTCCGAATCGAGCATCGGCAGCCCCTGCGGCTCGAACACCCGCACCTCCGCGCCGAACCGGTCCAGCAGCCGCGCCGCCTCGTAGGTCATGAAACGGCTATAGGAGCGTTCGCGCAGCGAGCCGTAGAGCATCAGCACTCGCGGCTTGTGAGTGGAGGCATTCGGGCCGGTCAGCGCGTCGACATCGATCGCGTTCAGGAGGTCGTCCTGCACGTTGGGCAGGCTCAAATCGTCTTTCCAGGTCATGAAGTCAGCTTGCGTAGGAAATGGCGAGGTCGGTTGCGCCTTCGAGACGACCGATCGTGTTCAGAGCCACCTTCAGGTCTTTCGGATTCATCTCCTCGAAGGGGAGAGCCATCAGCGCCGTGATTCGCATTTCGAGCAGCCGGTAGGTCTCGGCGAAGGCGGCGCGGCGATCTTCCTCGGTCTCGCCCCGGCCTGCCGGATCGGGGATGCCCCAATGTGCCTGTATGGGCGCGCCTGGCCAGATCGGGCAGCTCTCGCCCGCCGCATTGTCGCAGACGGTGATAACGACATCCATCTTCGGCGCGTCAGCGCCGTCGAACTCGTCCCAGCTCTTCGATCGGAGGCCGGATGTCTCGTGGCCGTATTCCTTCAGAAGGGCGATCCCGTCCGGATTGGGCGTACCGCGCGGCGTCGACCCGGCCGAAAATGCCCGCACGCGGCCGACGCCCAGTTTCGCAAGGATCGCCTCGCCGAGGATCGACCGCGCCGAATTGGCGGTACACAGGATCAGGATGTTTTTCATGCAGGTTCCGAAGGGTTTGCGTGGTCCGACTTCTGGCCGATCTCGTCGAGATGTTTTTGCAGCGACAGGCTGTCCAGCGACGAAAGCGGCAGGCTCGTGAAGATCGAGATACGGTTGTTGAGCATGCGGAACGTGTCGGAAAATGCGAGCCGCCTGAAGGCCTCGTTGCCCTCCGCCGCCGCCGGATCGGGAACGCCCCAATGCGCCGACATCGGCTGTCCGGGCCAGACCGGGCAGGCCTCGGCCGCCGCCTGGTCGCATACCGTAAAGACGAAATCCATCACCGGCGCATCGGGGGCGGTGAATTCCTCCCAGCTTTTAGAGCGGGCAAACGATGTGTCGAAGTTCAGTCCGCCGAGAAGATCGAGCGTATAGGGATGCACCGCGTCCTTCGGATGCGAGCCCGCCGAGTAGGCCTTGAAGCGCCCCATGCCTTCCCGGTTGAGAATGGCCTCGGCGATGATCGACCGGGCGGAGTTCCCGGTGCAGAGAAACAGGACGTTGTAGATGTCAGCGGCCATGGTGGCCTCCTTTTTTCCTCAACAGGCACAGACGATTTCATCCAAAACGGGCTTGCACAGCTCCGGATTTCCGCCGCAGCAATCCTCCATCAGGAAGGCGAGCAGGCTGCGCATGCCGTCGAAATTCGCGAAATACCGGATTACGCGGCCCTCGCGCTCGCTTCGCACCATGCCGGCCTTGGCCAGGACCGAGAGGTTGGCCGACATCGTGTTCTGGCGCACGCCGAGCGCCTCCGCGATATCGCCGGCCGCCATGCCTTCGGCGCCTTGTTTCACCAACAGCCGAAAGACATCGAGCCGTGTATCCTGGGCGAGCGCGTGAAGCGCTTCGATTGCATTTGATTTATCCATATTTCAAGAAATATTGATATATTGGGAAAAGTCAACAACTGCTGATAGCAGTGGGCGAGTGCGCGCCCCGCATCCGTATGCGCGGGCCGAGCAGTTTATCTTGACGATGACAAGAAGCAGGCCGCGGGGAGGATTGGATGATGGACGCGATCGCAATTGATGATATCGCCGAAAGACAGCGCCGGTTTTTCCGGACTGGCGCGACCCGCGATCTCGCGTTTCGCCGACGCCAGCTCCAGGCAATGCGGGACATGCTCGCGTCGCGCGAAGATGATGTTATCGAAGCGATGCGTCACGATCTTGGCCGTCCGGCATTCGAGGCCTTTTCCAGCGAAATCGCGGTCGTGACACTCGAAATCGATGTCGCGCTCAAACGGCTCGCAGGTTGGGCCCGGCCCAGACGGGTCGGGACCCCCTGGCTCATCTTTCCCGGCAAGAGCCGGATCGTGCCGGAACCCTATGGCACTGCGCTGATCATCGGTCCCTGGAACTATCCTTTGCTTCTCCTTCTCGCGCCCGCCATCTCGGCGCTGGCGGCGGGCAATTGCGCGGTCATCAAGCCATCCGAACTCGCGCCGGCCACGTCCGCGCTTGTCGCGGAGATGATCGGCCGGACATTCGATCCGGAGGTTCTCGCGGTCGTCGAGGGAGGCATAGAGCCGACGCAGGCGTTGCTCAGGCAGGATTTCGACTATCTGTTCTACACCGGCAGCACGCGGGTCGGTAAGATCGTGATGGCGGAGGCTGCGAAACACCTGACGCCCGTCACGCTCGAATTGGGCGGCAAGAACCCGTGTATCGTCGCGGCTGACGCCGACCTGAAGACCGCCGGACGGCGCATCGTCTGGGGCAAGTTCTACAATGCCGGCCAGACCTGCATTGCCCCCGATTACGTTCTCGTCGAGAGATCGGTCGAAAAGACATTGCTGGATGCGATCGGCGAGGCGTTGAGCGATTTCTACGGCACGGACCCGGTGCAAAGCCCGGACTATGCCCGTATCGTCAACGAACACCATTTCGATCGGCTGGAGACGTTTCTCGAACGTGGCAGGGCCGTTCATGGTGGCCAGACCTCACGCGAGCAGCGCTACATCGCGCCGACCGTGCTGTCGGGGATTGGCTGGGACGATCCGGTGATGGCCGACGAGATCTTCGGGCCGATCCTTCCTGTGATCCCGTTTGACGACCTCGATACGGAGATCGCCGCGTTGCAGGCCCGTCCGAAGCCGCTCGCCCTTTACGCTTTCACTGCGGACAAAGCCCGTGCCGACAAGATCCTCGAAACGCTGTCGTCCGGCGGCGCTGCGATCAACGATGTCTTCGCCCAGTTCATCAACATGGAGCTGCCTTTCGGCGGCGTTGGCGCAAGCGGAATGGGCGCCTATCACGGCAAGGTGGGCTTCGAAACCTTCTCGCATATGCGCGCCGTGGTCAGGCGTTCGACCCGCATCGACCCCTCGCTTAAATACCCGCCCTACAAAATGCCGCTGCGGCTGCTCAAGCGGCTCGTCCCATGGATGATGTGATCCGTCACATCCATCGCAGCACGATGGTGGCGACCACGAGATAGCGAACGGTCTTGGCGATCGCGACCAGCACGAGAAAAGAGGGCAGCGGCTCGCGCAGCACGCCGGCCACCACGGTGAGCGCATCGCCGCCGATCGGCATCCAGCTCAGAAGAAGGCTCCAGCGGCCCCATTTGGAGTACCAGCGCCTGGCGCGTTCGATCTGTTTCGCGCTCGCGGGAAACCACCGCCGCGTGCCGTACCGCTCGATTGCGCCGCCCAGAAACCAGTTGACCACCGCCCCAAGCGTGTTGCCCGTGCTCGCGGCCGCGAGAAGGGCCCAGGCCGGATAATCGCCGGATGCCAGAAGGCCCGCCAGCCCGAGTTCCGATTGCGCGGGCAGAATCGTCGCCGCGAGAAAGGCGATACCGAAAAGCCCGGCATAAACGGCCAGCCCCGTCATGCGTATACATTCCGGCCGTTGCCGGTCTGTTCAGGCGGTTCGCTTGACATAGCGCTTGAACCCGTCAGCAATGCCATGCAGAGGTTGGTCATCCTTGTTTCCGCGAAGCGTGTCGAACAGTGCTTGAAGTTTTTTCCGTAACCGGTCCGATTTATATAACAATCGCTGTCGGCTATCTGGCTACAAGATTCGGCCTGTTTGAAGCGTCCGATATGCGGGTCCTTGGCCGTTATGTACTTTTTCTGGCATTGCCCGCGCTGCTTTTCCGCGCTCTCTCGCAGCGCCAGTTCACCGAAATCGTGAATACATCCTACGTGGCCGCCTATCTCGGCGGCACGCTGGCGATGGTCGTTTTGGGCTATCTCGTCACCCGGAAGGTGCTGGGCCAGGACCGCGCCACCGCCGCATTTTCGGCGATGGGGATGTCCTGCCCGAACAGTGGATTCGTCGGCTATCCCATTCTCCTGCTGACGTTTCCGCAGATCGCCGGAACGGTACTGGCGCTCAACATGTTCGTCGAGAATGTCTTCATTGTGCCATTGCTCCTGATGCTGGCGGAAAGGGCGAGGGGCGCCGAAGCGCATCCACTGGCCGTGCTGTGGGGCGCATTGAAGCGGCTCGCGGTCAATCCGATCGTGATTGCGCTCGCGGCCGGTCTCGCTGTCTCCATCTCCGGCCTTCCGCTCCCGCAGCCGTTCGTCAAATCGGTCGATCTCTTCGCGTCGTCCAGCGCTGCGCTTTCGCTGTTCTTTATCGGCGGGACCCTGGTCGGGCTTCCCGTGGCCGGGATGGCGGGCCGGGTCGTCCCCGTGGTAATCGGCAAGCTGGTGGCTCATCCGCTGATCATGCTCGCCTCGGTCTCGCTTGTCGCCCTATCGGGGCTTGCGCCGATCCCGTCACCGTTCCGCGAGGCGGTCATCCTGTCGGCGGCCATGCCGATCTTCGGTATCTATCCGATCCTCGCGCAGAAATACGAACGCGAAGGGTTCAGCGCTATCGCGCTGCTGGCCACCACGGTGGTCTCCTTCGTGACCGTCAGCCTGCTTCTCTGGGCCCTTGCCGGTTAGCACGCATGGCTGCTGCCCATGCGAAGGGGAAAGGATTGAAATCGCGCGAGTTTGTGAGCAACTACATTGCGTAAGCGCTGGCCAAAACCCTTTCGCAGAGCGTAAAACGCTTGTGGCCCGAGGGCGCGCAATGGAAAACGGGCCGTAAAACCGGCCCCGACGGGAAGAATGCGATGAGTCAATCCACCGAAACCGCAACTGAACAGCGGACAACCGCAACGCCGAGTGCCGCCGAGCGTTTCGGCGTCATCGAGCGCCCCGAGTTGGAGTGGACCCCCGAGATCGCGGAAGAAACCGCCCATCTCTACGAAAAGGTCAAGGATCATATCCCGAAGATCGAGTGGCCGGTCTACGCGCCCTACATCGCCGCCATCAACCGGCTGAAGAAGGAGCGCAACGCGGTCATTCTGGCGCATAATTACCAGACGCCCGAGATCTATCACTGCGTCGCCGACATTGTCGGCGACTCGCTGCAACTCGCCAAGGAGGCGACCAAGGTCGACGCCGAGGTCATCATTCAGTGTGGCGTTCACTTCATGGCCGAGACGTCGAAGCTGCTCAATCCGGACAAGACGGTGTTGATACCGGACATGAAGGCAGGCTGCAGCCTTGCCGAGTCGATCACCGGCGCCGATGTCCGCCTGTTGCGCGAGCGCTATCCCGGCGTACCGGTCGTCACCTATGTGAACACCTCCGCCGAGGTGAAGGCCGAAACGGATATCTGCTGCACGTCCTCGAATGCGGTGCAGGTGGTTGAATCCTTCGGTGTCGACACGGTCCTGTGCATTCCCGATGAGTATCTGGCACAGAATGTCGCCGCCCAGACCAAGGTGAAGATCCTCACATGGAAGGGCCATTGCGAGGTCCACGAACGCTTCACCGCCGCCGAACTCCTGGCCTACAAGGAAGCCGACCCCGAGATCGAGATCGTCGCCCATCCCGAGTGTCCGCGTGAAGTTGTCGAGGTCGCGGATTACACGGGCTCGACCTCCGGCATGATCAACTACGTCAAGGACCAGAAACCGCCCAAGGTGCTTCTGGTGACGGAATGCTCGATGGCCTCGAACATCGAGTCCGAGGTGCCCGAGGTGCAGTTCGTCAAGCCGTGCAACCTGTGCCCGCACATGAAGCGCATCACCTTGCCAAAGATCCTCGATTCGATCTGCGAGATGAAAGAGGAAATCCTCGTCGATCCCGCCATCGCCGACCGCGCACGTCTCGCCGTCGAGCGTATGGTCAACCTGAAGCACTAGGGTCAGGTCGCCGGCCGTGTAGGGGCTGGCGCAGTCATGCGTCTCCGGCGTATGGGGAACATGACAGTTTGATGTCACGCGCATCGAGCGCGTGACGGCGAGGGGATGGAAGGCGATTGGATAGACAAGACGATAGCGTGCTGATCATCGGCGGCGGGCTCGCCGGCCTGTTCTGCGCATTGAAGCTGGCGCCGAAGGCGGTAACCGTCATCACCGCCGCGCCGATCGGGCGCGGCGCCTCGTCGGCCTGGGCGCAGGCCGGTATCGCTGCAGCGGTGGGCGAGGGTGACACCGTCGAGAAACATGTCGCCGACACGCTGGTCGCTGGCGACGGCATCGTCGACGAGGCGGTCGCCCGCATGATGGCCTCGCAGGCCTCGGATCGCATCCACGACCTTCTCGACTACGGCGTGCCATTCGATCGCGATCTTGAAGGCCGTTTGCAGGTCAGTCGCGAGGCAGCGCATTCCGAAAGCCGCATCGTGCGCGTTCGCGGCGACATGGCGGGTCGCGCCATCATGCAGTCGCTGGTCGAGACGGTGAAGAACACACCATCCATCCGCGTCCTCGGCGGCTATGTCGTCGAACGGCTTCTGGTCGAGGACGGCCGCATTGTAGGTCTTGAGGCGCTTGGCAACGGCAATGGCGAGCATGACGGTGAGATCACGGCCATCTACGGTTCGCAGGTGGTCATCGCCGCCGGCGGCATCGGCCATCTCTACGAGGTGACCACCAATCCCGCGGAAGCGCGCGGCGGCGGCGTCGGCATGGCGGCGCGCGCCGGTGCCCGCATGGCCGACCTCGAATTCGTCCAGTTCCACCCGACCGCCATCAATGTCGGCAAGGATCCGGCCCCGCTCGCCACCGAGGCGCTGCGCGGCCATGGCGCGACGCTGCTCAACAAGGATGGCGAGCGCTTCATGGTGCCGCTCCATCCCGACGCCGAACTGGCCCCCCGCGATGTCGTCGCCCGCGGCATCTTCCGCGAGGTCCAGGCAGGTCGCGGCGCATTCCTCGATTGCACCAAGGCCGTCGGCAAGACCTTCGCCGAGGAGTTCCCGACCGTCTACGGCTACTGCATGGAGGCCGGTATCGACCCTGTCGTCCAGCCGATCCCCGTTGTCCCAGCGGCGCATTATTTTATGGGCGGTATTTGGACGGACATGGATGGCCGCACCTCGCTTCCCGGCCTTTGGGCCTGCGGGGAGGTGACTTCCACAGGTGCCCACGGCGCCAACCGGTTGGCGTCCAATTCGCTGCTAGAGGCAGTGGTCTTTTCCTCGCGCGTCGCCGCCGCGCTTGGCGGCGAGACGCTGGCGGATGCCCCGGCCGACTGGTCGAAGGGGTCCAAGGACAGCGGCCGCATCGAGCCGCGCCCCGATTCCGAGCCTATGAAGCTGCTGCGCAAAACCATGAGCGCCCATCTCGGCGTGCTGCGCGACGGGGAGGGCATGAGGAACGCGCTGCGTACGATCATGGAGCTGGAGCGCGATGCCAATACCGAGCGCTTCCACAACGTGCTCGCGACAGCCAAGCTCGTCGCCGTGTGCGCACTCAACCGCACCGAAAGCCGCGGCGGCCATTTCCGAACCGACTATCCAAATGAAGACCCGGCCTGGAAACGGCGCACCTTCGTGACGCTGGAACAGGCCGAAGCGACCATTCCCGCCTTGCTGGAGAGCTGATCATGCCCGTCGAAGCCCTGATGCCCAGCCTTCCGCGCCTGATGGTCGAGGATGCCGTGCGCGCGGCGCTCCTGGAGGATCTCGGCCATGCGGGTGACATCACCACCAACGCGACCATCGCCCCCGCCGCCACCGCCACTGCCGAACTTGCCTCGCGCGAGGACGGCGTGATCGCCGGCCTCGGCCTTGCGGAAACGGCGTTCCGGCTCATGGACCCGACGCTCGTCTTCGACGCCAAGGTCAAGGATGGCGACCGGGTGGAACCGGGCAACGCCGTCGCGACGATCTCCGGCAATGCCCGCGCGATCCTGTCGGCTGAACGTGTCGCGCTCAATTTCCTGATGCACATGTCGGGCATCGCCAGCTACACGGCCCGCTTCGCCGACGAGATCGCCCACACCTCGGCCAGGGTCACCTGCACGCGCAAGACGATCCCCGGCCATCGCACCTTCGAGAAATATGCCGTGCGCTGCGGCGGCGGCTCCAACCACCGCTATGGCCTCGATGACGCTATCCTGATCAAGGACAACCACATCGCCGTTTGCGGCGGTGTCGCCAAGGCCGTCGAGAGAGCGCGCGCTTATGCCGGCCATCTGGTCAAGGTCGAGGTCGAGGTCGACACGCTTGACCAGTTCCGCGAAGCGCTTACCGCGTCGCCCGACGCGGTGCTGCTCGACAACATGACCAACGATCAACTGGCCGAAGCCGTCGCCATCAACCAGGCCGATAATGCCGGCCACGTTGCGCTCGAAGCTTCCGGCAACGTCGCCTTCGAAACCATCCGCGCCATCGCGGAAACGGGCGTCGACTACATCTCAACCTCGAAGATCACCATGGCCGCCCCGACGCTTGATGTCGGGCTGGATATCCGGATCGGATAAACCCAGCCCGACGCGCCCCGGAATAACGGGGAGAGACTGCCTCAGGCCGCCTGATACAAATGCACGTCGCGTTGCGGGAAGGGGATCGACAGCCCGTCGGCGTCGAAGCGTTCCTTCGCCATCTTGGTCAGCTCGCGCGACACGGTCCACCAATCGGCCGTGTTCATCCAGACGCGGCAGGTCACTTCCACCGCGCTGTCGCCGAGATTGGAGACATAGATGAAGGGTTCTGGATCCTGCAGCACCTTCTCATGGCCATCGACGATCGACTGGAAGGCGGCGAAGGCCTTGTTGATGTCGTCGTCGTAGCCGATCCCGACCACCAGATCGAAGCGCCGTTTCGGCTTGCGCGAATAGTTGGTCACGGCGCTGTTCCAGATCTCTGAATTGGGCGCCAATAGATAGAGCCCGTCCAGTGTCTCGAATTCGGTCGCGAAAAGGCCGATCTCCTTGACCACGCCGCTGGCGCTCGACGTCGAGATGAAGTCGCCGACCTGGAACGGTCTGAGAAACAGCAGCATGATGCCGGCGGCGATATTTTGCAGCGTGCCCTGCAGCGCCAGGCCGATGGCGAGGCCGGCGGCGCCGAGCGCGGCGATGATCGAGGCCGTCTGCACTCCGAACTGGGTCAGCACCATTACGAAGACGAGCACCAGCACCGCGTAGCGCGCCGCCTTGGCAAGGAACATCGTCAGAGTTTCGTCGCTATGGCTCAGCCGCGACAGCGCCGACTGTACCCAGCGTTTGACCAGGCCCGCGACGATGAAGCCGATGATCAGGATCACGATCGCCCCGATGACGGAAAACGTATACTCGATGATGAGAGCGCTCGCCTTTTCCCAGATGGTCGCGGCCGCGGCCCCGATTTGCGTTGCTGCTTCGTTTTCCAAGAGGGTCTCCTTCATTCCAGACTGAACCACAGTCGATACTACGCGATTCCACCCGCATCGGTTTCATTCCGGCGGCGGGAAAGGGGATTCCGCTGTGGACCGATGCCGAGTTTTTTCCTGAACGCCATGTGAACGCAGGGTTCAGCGTCGGTTCGGAGGCGGCTTTCTACAACTGGGGCATCGAAACGCGGTCTGGAGCCGCATCCAAGAGGAGAAATGACATGCCCCGCAAGACCCTTATCGCAACCACCTTCGCCGCCCTGATCGGAATCGTTTCCGTCCCGGCTTCCGCCAACGATGTGTTCCTTGACCAGTTCGGTTTCGGCAACCAGGCCGGCGGCGCACAGACCGGCTTCGGCAACCAGATCGGCATCATGCAGAACGGCATCTTCAACGGCGCCGTCAGCGAGCAGTACGGCAACGGCAATACCGCAGCCGTCGGCCAGGACGGCTTCAACAACTACGGCGAGACCTGGCAGCAGGGCAACGGCAATGCCGCCGGCGTCGGCCAGTTCGGTACCAACCACAACGCGATCATGAGCCAGGACGGCAACGGCAACATCGCCGCCGGTGTCCAGGTCGGTGACGGTTGCTCGGCCGGCGTGAGCCAGACCGGTGGCGGCAACGTCGCGGCCTTCGTCCAGACCTGCCCGTAATCGCGAAACACCCGCGAACCGCTGCCGGGCCGGAATGATCTCCGCCCGGCAGCGTCCCGTTCCCTCCAAGAGGAGAAAAGCCATGTTGAAGACCAGTAAGTTCAAGCCCGCGCACGCTGCGCTTCTCGCCCTCGTCGCCGTCGCCGGGTGTTCGGCGGGCGCCACGGAAACCGCCATGTCCGGCGATTCCGTCAGCTGCGAGATCGACGCCGATGCGTCCGGCCGCACCCTCGTGTTGCAGGCGGTCATTCATGCCGATCGCGACGTCACCGGCTCCTACCGCTTCCAGGTGAATGGCGGCGGCTCCGGCGGCAGCGCGAACGTCTCCCAGGGAGGCGGCTTCAATGCCGGACCGGGCGACGATGCGCGCATCGGCAAACTGATGCTCGGCAATCGCGGCGGCGTCTATGACGTCCGCGTCGATATCTCGGCCGGCGGCCAGTCCTATGTCTGCGAGAAGCGCGTCGGCGGCGTCATCTGACCTCCCCCGCACGTCGATGCCAAACGGGTCCCGCTTTCGGCGGGGCCCGTTTCGCTTTGGGCGGGCGGTGGCGATGAACGGCTCCTGAACGGCCGATTCCAATTCGGTTCAGCGCGGTTCGGGCATTCTCAAAACAGAAAACAGGCCAAGCCTGGCAATTCAAAGAGGAGAATGACAATGCCCCGCAACACACTGATCGCAGGCCTTACCGCCGCTCTCATCGCCGTTTCCGGCTACACCGCTCCGGCCCACGCCGGTGGACAGATCGCCATCGACATCGTGCCCGGCAGCGCCGAGGAAGAGCAGGCGATGCGCGCCGGCCTCCAGATCTACTCGATCGTCAACGGCTTGCAGAACGGCGCCAACATCAACCAGCTCGGCATCAACAACATGGCCGGCATTGCCCAGAACGGCGGCGGCAATTTTGGCGTCGTGCACCAGCAGGGCAACGGACATTCCGGCACCTTGCAGCAGAACGGAAACGACAACGCCTACGGCGTGTTCCAGTTCGGCGAGAACACAAACACCGATGTCGTCCAGAACGGCAATGGCGGAACCGGCGCGACGCTCGTCTTCGGCTGGTAATTTTCAAAGGACAGTCTGGCAGCGTGGTTCAGGGGCATGACCACGAGGCTGGACCGGTCCGCAAGTGCCGGGGGCGGTCGAATTCGGCCGCCCCTCGGCGCTTTTTCGCGTCAGTAATCCGTATCGTCGGCTGCGAGCGGCAATTTGAAGGTCACGCCTTCGAAAGCATCCTCTCCGCGTCCGATTTCCCGGATCGCGTCGACCATCCGTCCCTGCCGCCCGAGCACGGCGTCGGCGATTTCGACCAGTTTCGGATTGGGAGTCGCCGACGGCGCGCGGAAGCGCAGTTCCTGTGCCAGTTCGCGCTCGTCGCGGTCCGGGTTCAGCGCCAGCGCGATCATGTAGGCCGATGCCGTCGAGCGTGAAATCCCGGCAAAGCAATGCACGATCATCGGCGTTGCCCGGTCCCACGCCGCGCCGAAGTCGAGGATCGCGCGAACATGTTCCTCACCGGGCAGGGTCATGCCTTCCATCGGCATCGCAATATCGTTGAACCCGAGGAACAGATGCTGGTCCTCGTCGATCTGCTGCGGCCTTTCCACCGGTGTGCCGGTATTGATGACTGTCAGCATGCGCCTCGCGCCGGTGGCGGTCGCGGTGTCTCGCACCCTGGAAAGCGGGCAGACGACGAGATAGGGCATGTCAGGCTCTTTTCCTGTTTGCTTGTTCGGCCTGGAAATCGGCTTCCACTGCCGCGAAACGTTCGAGATAAGCGGCCTGCACGTCGGCCGCCGGCAATGGTGTCAGGTCCAGCCCGTCCGGCGCGAAACCGCGCGGCCCGCCGAAATAGGTCACCGCTTCCTTGTCCGAAAACCCGGCCAGAATCGTCGCCTCGAAATAGGCGGAGACCTGATCGGCCCGCTTTATCTTGGTCTTGATTGTTTTCGCCGGATTTGGAGGAAGCCCGAAACGGATGTGAACCGATGCCTCTAGCCGCGCTTCGACAGCCTTGTAATTTCCGCCAAGCACCTTCTTGAACGGGGAGATCATGTCGCCGATCACATATTCCGGTGCATCGTGCAATAGCGCCGCGAGCCGAAGGCCGGCGGAGCATCCCGGCGACAGATGCCCGACGATCTCCTCGACGAGTAGCGAGTGCTGGGCGACGGAATAGGCATGATCGCCATGTGTCTGGCCGTTCCAGCGTGCCACTCGGGCAAGCCCATGCGCGATGTCGGAGATTTCGATGTCGAGCGGGGAGGGATCGAGCAGATCGAGCCGTCGCCCGGACAGCATCCGTTGCCATGCGCGCGGAGGCGCCCCCTCGCGATCCGGCATGCTCAGTCTCCCTTGTCGGCCGTTTCGTCCGGCCACCGATAGCCGACATTGGGCGGCAGCGACAGGGCGACGGCATGTCCGTCGACCGTGATCGGCGTGCCGGCGTCCATCGCATCCCTGGCCCGGTCCAGCCGCGCCAGGGCGAGCCCTGTCTCGCCCGCGACCGAACCGAGTGCGCCCACCGTCTTGCCACCGGCTTCAAGCACTGTTCCGGGAGCGGGAAGCGGAGCATCGGAGGACGCGATCACCAGCCGTCGCCGCGCGGTTCCGCGATGCTGCATGCGCGACACGACTTCCTGTCCGACATAACAGCCCTTGCGGAAATCGACGCCGCCATTCTGGTCGTAGGAGACATCATGCGGAAACACGTCGCCCGGTTCGAAATCCGGACCGCTTTCGGCGACGCCATGGGCGATGCGCAAGGCGGTCCATCCGTCCCGGTCGTCGGTGCCGTCGGGCGCAGATCCATAGTGCCGCATGACCTGGAGGCCTTCCGGGAACCGGCTGTCGAGCGCCACGAGGCCGGACGCCGTTGAATCATTTTGCCAGGAAATCGCCGCAAGCGCCTTCGCGGACTCGGCAATTTCGACCTTGGCCCTCAGCTTGTACATCGTGAGCCTGCGAACAAAATCGTCTGCAAGGTCGGAGCGGAGGTCGATGAGATAGCCGCCTGCATCGTCCCGCAGGACGAGGAAGTCCCACATGATCTTGCCTTGCGGCGTCAACAGGGCACCCGCCCGCGCGACACCTTCAGGCAGGCTTTCGATATTGCAGGTGACGAGGTTCTGCAGGAAATGCTCCGCATCCTCGCCGCTTATCGAAAAGACGCTCCGATCCGTTGGATAATAGAAGGGCATGGTACCAGATTCGCTTCGCGCGCTTGCTTTCAGGGTATGTGCTACGTAAGCCCGGGGCATCGGCGCGGCAAGAGATGGACAGGCATGAGCGGAACATTCGACCTCGTTTTGAAGAACGGCACCGTGGTGAACCACGACGGGCAGGGGCAACGTGATATCGGCGTGCGCGATGGACGTATCGCGGAAATCGGTTCGCTATCGGCGGCTGACGCTGGGGAAACCATCGACTGCACCGGATTGCACATCCTGCCGGGCGTTATCGACAGCCAGGTGCATTTCCGTGAACCGGGGCTGGAACACAAGGAAGACCTCGAAAGCGGTTCGCGCGCGGCCGTCCTCGGTGGCGTCACGGCTGTCTTCGAGATGCCGAACACCACCCCCCTGACGACGAGCGAGGAAGCGCTTGCCGACAAGGTTTCGCGTGCGCGCCACCGCATGCATTGCGATTTCGCATTCTGGGTCGGCGGCACGCGCGAGAACGCTGGCATCGTTGGCGAACTCGAGCGTCTTCCCGGCGCGGCGGGCATCAAGGTCTTCATGGGGTCTTCGACCGGCGATCTCCTGGTGGAGGACGACGAAGGGGTCGCCGCCGTACTGCGCAACACGCGCAGAAGGGCAGCATTCCACTCCGAGGATGAGTTCCGTCTGCGAGACCGGGCAGACCTGCGGGTTCATGACGACCCGTCGTCCCATCCGGTCTGGCGTGACGAGGTCGCGGCTTTGATATGCACCGAGCGCCTTGTCCGCATCGCCCGCGAAACGCGTGCGCGCATCCATGTCCTGCATATCTCGACCGCCGAGGAAATCGGGTTTCTGCAGCAGCACAAGGATGTCGCCACCGCCGAAGCGACGCCGCACCATCTGACCCTGACCGCCGACGACTACGAACGGCTCGGCACGTTGATCCAGATGAACCCGCCGGTTCGTGCGCCGCACCACCGCGACGGCATCTGGCGCGGCGTGGAGCAGGGCGTGATCGACGTGCTCGGCTCGGATCACGCGCCGCACACGCTGGAAGAGAAGGCAAAACCCTATCCCGCATCGCCGTCCGGCATGACTGGCGTCCAGACGCTGGTGCCGATCATGCTCGACCATGTGAACGCGGGGAAACTGACGCTGGAGCGCTTCGTCGATCTCTCCTCGCATGGCCCGAACCGTTTGTTCGGCATTGCACGCAAGGGCTGCATCGCCGCCGGCTACGACGCCGATTTCACAATTGTAGACATGAAGCGCGTCGAGACGCTCCGCAACGAGCAGGCCGGTTCGAAAGCAGGCTGGACGCCCTATGACGGCAAGCAGGTGACCGGCTGGCCCGTTGGCACGGTCATTCGTGGCGCACGGGTGATGTGGGAAGGCGAAATCGCGACGCCGTCACGCGGCGAGCCGGTTCAGTTCTCCGAGGCTCTGCCCGGCTGAGCGCGGCGCATCAGTTCCTCGGCAAGCGTCCTGAACCGGCGTTCGGCTTCCGCCGTGACGCCGCCCCGCGCATGATCGGCGCGCAACGCATTTTCCACTTCGTCGATCATGCGTTCGAGGCTCGGACGGTCGCCTTCGCGCGCGTGGTGGCTGAACAGATCGATCCAATTGTCCGTGATCTGGCCCGCGTTCATCAGCCGGTTGAAGGCGGCGTGAGGATCGCGGCCGCCGAAAACGATGCCGATGCCGGCGAACAAAAACGAGATCGGGCTGAGGAACAGGTCCCGCAGTCCATCGGTGAAAAGCTTGACCTGGAAGATGAGGAGTCGCCGGACAAGGGACCAGCGCGACGAACGCTCTTTCCTGACAATGTCGAAATCCCGCCCGGTCAGCCGTGGCATGGTCGTCATGATACCCCTCCGTATCGTCCGCTCCGCTTTATATCAGAGCACCGGGTCCGGAATCCAAGGGCGCTCCGGTCTTTATGCCCCGATACGGCATTTGGCGACGTCCGATCCACTCCGATAATCTGTCTCTTGGCCATCGATCCGCGCCGAAGCGGCGAAATTTCGCCAGCCGAACCTACGGTTTGTCCGAGACCTGCACGGGTTCGAAAATGAGCCGGACAAAATCGCGGTATAGTAGCAATTGCCGGGGCAGCAGGGACTTGTCGCCAACCACCCTGGACAGGATGATTCCGCCGTCCCCCACGACCGAGAACATATCGGCAAGGTCGTCCAGATCGATATTGATCCTGGGCTCGTAGCGCTCGGCAATTCTCTCGATGCGCTTTCGAAAGCGGGTGCGCCACGACAGCACCGCCTTGGCATTGATGTTCCGGACTTCCTGGTCGAACAGCTGTTCATGATAGCAGATACACGCCACCATGCAGCCAGGGTGTCCGTTCGGCATGTCGTCGAAGACCTTCGCCAGCAGCTTCAGCGCAATCAGAAAGCTGTGCAACGGGTCTTCGCTCAGCGCGTCGGCTTCGTCGAAAGCGCGGTCGAAAACCACGTCATCCTGTTCGATGTACCGCTCGAGCAGGGCACGAGCCAAAATCGTCTTGTCGCGAAAGTGGTAGAAGAATCCGCTTTTCGAAATTCCGACTTCGGCGATCAGTTCGTCGATTGACGTTGCCGAAAATCCCTTCGCCAGGATGGCCGCCTGCGCGGCCTCCAGGATTTGCTGCTTCTTTGGCACGTCCAGATTTGCCATCCAGTCATTCCTTGACGCCGGTAGTACTTGCCGAAACTGTACCACAGGTACTGTACCTGCGGTCCAGTTTGCTGGAGCGTTATTGCCGTTCTCGTCGCCGGCCGCTAGGTTGGGAGTTGATAAGATATTGGTTTTTATACAAAAAAATAAAGATCTACGACTGACCCATGAGTTCACTGCGTTCCGTTTGCAAAAGCCGGTATTGGGTTGCTGCACATTCGGACCGGATGCTGCCGCGCCCATCGAGGTTTCAGCGGCCATTCGCCGGATCGGAAACACAAGACCCTGATGAAGGAGACGGACATGAAAGATGGTATTTTTTCCGCCGATGCAAGCGGTTCGAACGCCGAAGCCGCGCAGCATTTCAACGCCGCTGTGCGGGCCCTTAACATCTATCGCGGTGACCCGGTTGCGCTGGTTGATCAGGCGGTCGAAATCGCGCCCGAATACGCCATGGCCCACATCCTGAAGGCCTATTTGTTCGGATTGGCGACAGAGCCCGAGGCGGCGTCCGAGGCAAGGTCGATACTGTCGACCGCTCGCAACTTCGCCAAGACCGATATCGAGACATCGCATGTTTCGGCGCTTGAGGCGCTTCTCGCCAACAACTGGACCGAGGCGGCCGTCCGGCTGGATCGCCATAGCATGGATTTTCCGCACGACATCCTGGGTTTGCAGGCCGGGCACCTGATGGACTTTTACCGCGCCAACGCACGCAACCTGCGTGACCGGATTGCGCGGGTGCTGCCGCAGTGGTCGGCCGACCAGCCGGGCTACGCCGTTTTGCTCGGCATGTATGCGTTTGGTCTGGAGGAGGCCGGGGACTATGCCCGCGCCGAAGAGATCGGCCGTGAAGCGGTCGAGCGCGAACCGCTGGACTGCTGGGCGCATCACGCCGTCGCGCATGTCCTTGAAATGCAGGGCCGCGCCGAGGACGGCATCGAATGGATGGCGTCGCGCGAACCTCACTGGACCGGCGATGACAATTTCTTCAAGGTGCACAACTGGTGGCACAACGCGCTGTATCACCTGGATCTCGGCCAGTCCGACAAGGTGATCGAGCTCTACGACACCAGGGTTCGCGGCGAGGAAAGCCAGGTGGCGCTCGACCTGGTCGATGCGTCCGCACTGCTCTGGCGTCTGCACCTGGACGATCACGATGTCGGCGATCGCTGGTCCGGGGTCGCAGAAAGCTGGCGCAATCATGCTGATGGAAAGCTTTATCCTTTCAACGACTGGCACGCCGCAATGGCCTATCTTGGAGCCGGGCGCACCGAAGAGGTGGACCGGATCCTGAATCAGTATCGCTCGGCGCCGGAGAGCCGCGACGAGACCGCCCGCTGGGCCAAGGCGACCGGCCTGCCTTTGATCGAGGGCTTCCGGGCGTTCTGGGAGGGAAGGTACGGCGATGCCGTCGAAAAGCTCCACCGGGCAAGATTTGTGGTAAACTCCTTCGGGGGCAGCCACGCGCAGCGTGACATCATCGACTGGACGCTGACCGAAGCCGCGGTGCGGTCGGGCAATCGCGGAGTTGCGGAAGCGTTGAGCAACGAACGCCTCGCCGTGAAGCCGCATAGTCCGGTCAACGCGCGTTTCCTGAAGCGCGCGAACGCAATCGAGCCGCAGCTTGTCGCCGCTGAATGACGGCGCGCAGCCATGCGTTTCGCGGCAATAGGTCTAAGTTTATGACACCATTCCGGCCCGGCGCCGCTCAAGGCCGCCGGACCGGTTTCCTGTTCCCGGATCGAAGGGCCTCCCTGTCCGGTGTGCCGCCGACGGTCGTTCGCGGCGGGGCGCCCTAGTCGCCCGCCACGAAGAAGCGCCAGCGGCCGTCGGGCGTGATACCGACGCGATAGAATATATATGCGCCGAATTCGCGCATGTTCTCGTAGTCGCCGGCCGTCAGGAGCTTGAAAAGTTCGACGCGTTGAACGGGCGTCAGCGTCTCGAGAGAAGTCGCCATGAAATAGGGCCAGACAAAAAACTCGTTTGGTGTGCCGGGGTCATAGATCGCGTAGTCGGCCTCCAATACCTCATGGAGGATCGCGAGGATCTCGTAACCTTCCGGATCGCCGGACTGGCTGCGGATGTACTCGATCGGATCGCCATCGACGACCCCGAAAGAGAGTTGCGTCCTGTTCTGGCCGGTTCCGATCAGTGGACGCAACGCCTCGAAATCCGCGTTGCGCGCCGCCTCCATGATGAGGCTGCGCATGCGCTGCACAGGGACGGGAAGATCTTCCACCGACCCGCCGATGATGGGTTCTGCCGATTGCAATACGCCACCCTGCGAGCCGCCGGGCGGAGCAAGCGGGTTATCGGGATCGGGCGTCGCCGGTCGCATGATGGGGTCGGGCAGTGGAACGGCGTCGGAAGGCGGCGGTGCGAGATCGCCGGTTTGCGCGAACGCGAAAGCTGGAAGGAAGAGCGCCAGAGCCATGACCGGCGGCGCAAGGCGGCGCGTTCGTTTGCGAACACATTGTGCGAAGACCGCCATGTCGCCCCCGTTGGCCGCCCGATACGAAGTCTACTGCACCGTCCGGTTCGGCGTGAATTCTCCGCAAAGGATCCGATCGCGCAAGGATTCGACCAAGGTCAGAGCGGCGTCCTCGCCCTGTTCGCGGATGGTTTCTTCGAGAGCCGTCGCGATCGCCGCATCCGCGAGAATGGACGGCTCGATGCCTTCCATGGCCCCGTCGGCCCAGGCTTCGCTGTGGAATTCGAGCGCCGCGATCCTCTTTTCGCGCTCGATGATCTCATCCATCTCGTTGATCGTAACGTCCATCATACTCTGTCACACCACGCCAATTTGGCACACCCCATTTACTAGCCGTTAACATATCGGCACTGGCGCAGGAAAAAAAGTGGCAAGCGGCAAAACCGTTAATGGGGGCTTAATTGCCGATCACATTCGGCTATTCGCCGTAGCGATTGTTGATCTCGCGCGAAAGGCCGAGCCCCTCGGCCATGTAGCGTTCGATAGCGGCAAGGGCTTGATCGGTGCAAGTCACGTATATGCTGTCGAAGGTCCGGTAGCCGCGATTGAAGCTCGCGATAAGGCGCGCGCGCCGAAACGGCTCGGGATTTTCGGCAACGAGCATATCCTGCATCTCGTCGCGCCAGTCGTTGGAAATCTCGCCGCACAGATTGCGCAGATAGTGGATCGATCCCAGCACCTCCGCGAGCCGCGTCAGCTTTTCGTCATAGGGGACGGTCGCCGAAATCTGGCCGCGCGCCGGCAGTGTCGCTGACGACAACAGAGTTCCGGCGACCGCGATGGCGCCAATGTATTTTCGGGCGGTGAACACGTATCTCGCTCCACGGCGCGGGTGATGACGGCCCGCGCTCCGCCTGTTTCCTATCCGATATCGCCGGCTTGCGCCAAGACGCTATTCATACTCCGCGTCGATCTCCCGCGCGACCGCGAGTGTCGAGGCGGTGATGTCGATCTCCTGCATTTCCGGCACGGTGAACCAGCCGGCATCGTCCGCATCGTCCGCGGCGACCGGCTCGCCGCTCGCCGTCGCGCGGTGGACGGCAAGAACGTAATGATGCGGCGTGTCGCCGTCCGAGCCGTCGCTCATCAGTTCATAGAGCGTGTGAAAAACGATGCCTGTCGCCGACAAGCCGGTTTCCTCCCGCAACTCACGCAGCGCCGCGTCGGCGAGCGTCTCGCCGAAATCGAGGCGTCCGCCCGGGAAGGCCCAAAGGTCCTTGGCGGGCGGGCGGCCCCGCCGCACCAGCAGGAAACTCCCCGTTTCAGGGTGTCGCGCCGCCACGGAAACGGCGATACGTGGCAAGGGTTGCGTGTCGTTCATATTGCAATTCGTACTCCGGCTGGGGCACGTATGTAGCATCGTCGGCGCGCAAGGTGCAGTGGGTGAAAAGGGGCTAACGATGATTGCGAGACTGAGTTTTCTGATCCTGGCATTCGTCGGGGCGCTTGCACTGGCATCCTGCCAGACACTGAACGAAAAGGAATGCACGTCTTCCGACTGGCGCACGCTCGGAGCGACGGACGGCTTCGCCGGACGCCAGCAATCCCACGTCGCGCGACACCAGGAAGCGTGCAACCGGTTCGGCATCACCGTCGACGTGACCGCCTGGCAGGCGGGATGGCAGGACGGTATCCGCCGCCACTGCACGCCGCGCAACGGTCTGGATATCGGCCTGAAGGGCAGGGGGTATTCGAGCGCCTGTCCCGCCGACCTCGCCTTTGCCTATCGCGAGGCCTACGATATCGGGCGGGACGTCCACTGGGCGAAGGAAGACGTCGAGCGCCTCGAGGATGAACTGGACGATGCCATTAAGGCGCTGGCCGTGGCCGGACCTGACGATCGGCAGGCGGCCCAGGTGGAGATCGAGTTGAAGCGCAGCGAACTGTTCCGGGCGCAGAACCGTCTGAACCGCGCCGAGCGGAAAGCCGACCTGTACAAGCTTCGGCTCGCGACGTCCGGCTGATGTGCGGCCGCTTTTCCCTGTTGCAGTCACCCGAGGAGGTGGAGGCTTTCTTTGCCCTCGACGGGCTGGAGGCGTTTCCGCCGCGCTACAACATCGCGCCGACGCAGCCGATCCTCGTCGTCACCGCGGGACCGCCGCTCGAACCGGGCTCGAACCGGCCGGACCGCGAAGCACATCTCGTGCGCTGGGGCCTGTTGCCGTCATGGGTGAAAGATCCGAAGGACTTCCCGCTGCTGATCAATGCGCGCGGCGAGACCGCGGCGACCAAGGCCTCCTTCCGCACGGCGATGCGTCACAAGCGCGCCCTGATACCGGCCTCCGGTTTCTATGAATGGAAGCGTGACAAGGCCACGGGCCAGTCGCAGGCCTATTGGGTGCGCCCCGCCGGCGGCGGAATTTGCGCCTTTGCCGGCCTGATGGAAAACTGGATGGCGCCGGAGGGCAGCGAGATGGACTCGGCGGCGATCATCACCACCGCCGCGAATGCCGACGTCTCTTTCGTTCACGACCGTATGCCGGTCACGATCATGCCTGAGGATTTCGCACGCTGGCTCGATTGCCGAACACAGGAGCCGCGCCACGTCGCGGACCTGATCAAGCCCGCGCCCCTGGGATACTTCGAAGCGATCCCTGTCTCAGACAAGGTCAACAAGGTGGCGAATACGAGCCCCGACGTTCAGGACCGCGTAGAGCCCAAGGAATTCGTTGCGAAGAGCGACAAACCGGGCGATAGCACGCCGTCGTCCGATGACGGCCAGATGTCGTTTCTCTGAGAATTTTCCATGACACAGCTGCCGATCCTGTCCGCCGGACTGTCCGGCTTCCTGCTCGGCGGGTCGCTGATCATCGCCATCGGTGCGCAGAACGCCTTTATCCTGCGCCAGGGGCTGTTGCGCGAGCATGTTTTCGTCCTCTGCCTGATATGCAGCCTGTCCGATGCGCTCCTGATCGCGCTTGGCGTCGGTGGTTTCGGCACGCTGATCGCGACGAGCGCCACCGCCATCCGGCTGGTGACATGGGCCGGCGCGGCCTTCCTGACCGTCTACGGGTTGATCGCGCTTCGCCGCGCCTGGAACCCGGGTGCGATGACCGCGAAACGCAGCGGCAGTACGTCACTGGCCAAGGCTGTGGCGACCTGTCTTTCCTTCACCTTCCTCAATCCGCATGTCTATCTCGATACGGTCGTGCTGGTCGGTGGAATCTCGGCGGGCTTCGAAGGCATTGCGCGTCTCGCCTTCGGGATTGGTGCGGTTTCGGCCTCCTTCGTGTGGTTTTATGCACTCGGTTACGGCGCAAGGCTGCTGCAGCCGCTTTTTGCCCGTCCGCAGGCATGGCGCGTCCTCGACGTCGCCATCGCCCTCGTCATGTTCGCGCTGGCGATCACCCTGCTGAGGTGATCAGTTCAGCGGAACCCGCAGATTGCCGTCGGCGAGGCACCCAAAGCGCGCACCTTGCTTAACCGCAACATTTTGTGGGCGGAAACTTGCCTGGTGAGGGTGGCGACGGGCCCGACCTTCCTTGTTCCCCTGGTCCGCGGGCGTGGAGAAGGCCGGTCGCAAAGGATGCCGGAGACATGCCGAGGCGAATACCCGTTGCCGTGCCTTCGAGAAGGCAACTTATTGTAGTCTGCCCGCATTCCTTTTTCGCCATGTCTAATAAGCGAAAATGAACGTGGATTGATGACCGGCGGCCTCACCCTGTCACGCATCGCGAGGCGGACGGGTTGCGTTTGCGTCCAAGCCTTGTCAATGACCTCTGCGATTGCAGGAAACCCCGGGACACACCCAAAATGACCGAGACGCCAGTCCTGACCTTTTACAACACGCTGACGCGCCAAAAGGAGCGGTTCACGCCTATCGATCCCGCGAATGTGCGCATGTATGTCTGCGGCCCGACGGTCTACGACTACGCTCATATCGGCAATGCGCGTCCCGCGATCGTCTTCGACGTGCTCTTTCGTCTGCTGCGCCACGTCTACGGTGCGGATCATGTCACCTATGTCCGCAACATCACGGACGTCGACGACAAGATCAACGCCCGCGCCCTGCGTGATTATTCCGACGAGATCGACGCCGGCCGCATGAGCCTCAACGCCGCGATCCGGCAGGTGACCGAGAAGACGCTGGCGCAATATCTGGAAGACACCGCCGCGCTCGGCTGCCTAGAGCCGACGGTCCAACCCCGCGCGACCGAGCATATCGAGGGCATGGTCGCGATGATCCGCACGCTGATCTACGGCGGCCACGCCTATGTCGCGGCGGGAAGCGAGGGCAGGGAAGTCCTGTTCGACGTCGCCTCCATGCCGGCCTATGGCGGCTTGTCGAAGCGAAATCTCGACGAGCAGCAGGCCGGCGCGCGCATCGCCGTCGAGGCGCACAAGAAGAACCCGGCCGATTTCGTCCTGTGGAAAGAATCCGCAGCCAACGAGCCCGGCTGGGACGGCAAATTCCCCTCCGCCGAGGGCGATCTCACCATCCACGGCCGCCCCGGCTGGCACATCGAGTGCTCGGTGATGAGCGAGCATCATCTCGGTCCTGTGTTCGACATTCATGGCGGCGGCCTCGACCTCATCTTTCCGCACCATGAAAACGAGATCGCGCAATCCTGCTGCGCCCACGGCAATGACCGCATGGCGAACTATTGGATGCACAACGGCTTCCTGCAGGTCGAGGGAAAGAAGATGTCCAAGTCCGAGGGCAACTTCTTCACCATCCACGAACTGATGGCGACGGAGAATTTCGGCGGCCGCAAATGGCCGGGCGAAGTGCTCCGCCTCGCCATGCTGATGACCCACTACCGCGAGCCTATCGACTTCTCGCAGCGTCGGCTGGAAGAGGCGGAAGCCGTCATGGCGCGCTTGTGGCGCCGGGCCGGGGAGACGGTCGACAGCGGCGATCTTGGCCCTGTCATCGAAAGCCTGTCCGACGACCTGAACACGGTCGATGCCTTCCGCGCTATGAACGCGCTGTCGGGGGCACCCTTGCGGGCGGCGCTGTCCTTGTTCGGCCTGCCGGAAACCGCGCCGACCGGCGATATCGACATGGACGCCGTCCAGACGCGCATCGATGAACGTCTCGCCTTCATCCGCGACAAGAACTGGGCCGAGGCCGACCGCATCCGTGATGAACTCCTGTCTGAAGGAATCCAGCTAAAGGACGGAAAGGACTCCGAAACCGGCGAGCGTATTACGACCTGGGAAGTCAGGCGTTGACCTCGCAAACCCTGTCGGGCGGCTGCCAGTGCGGCGCGGTGCGTTTTCGCATCCACGGCAAGCCGGGGGAATCCTCGGTGTGCTATTGCCGCATGTGCCAGAAAGCCTCGGTCAGCCACGCATTGATCCTCGTTTCGGTGCGCGGCAACGAGGTCGAATGGACGCGCGGCGAACCGGCCTGGTTTCAATCCTCCAACGCGGCGCGGCGCGGATTTTGCGCCGCCTGCGGCACGCCGCTTGCCTATGACGCACCGGATGGCTTGTCGCTCGCAGTGGTCGCGCTCGACGATCCCGAAGCCTGCCCGCCAACTGTCTCTTATGGGGTGGAAGGCAAATTGTCCTTCTGCGATGCGATCCCTTCGCTGCCCGAACGTCACACGATGGAGGACGCCGACGCTGCCGGGTTCCTTGCGACGCTGCAAAGCCACCAGCACCCGGATCGCGACACCGACACATGGCCACCGGAGGATGATCATGGCTGAGGAAATCACCGGCGGCTGCCAATGCGGCGCCGTGCGCTACCGCGTCGAGACGGAACTCGACAATCCGCATCTTTGCCATTGCCGCATGTGCCAGAAGGCGGCGGGCAACTATTTCATGCCGCTGGCGGGCGCGGCGCGCGAGGCCGTTATGGTCACGCGCGGAGACCCCGGCTGGTTTCATTCCTCCGACATCGTCCGGCGCGGCTTCTGCCGGGATTGCGGCACCCCGCTATTCTTCGATCCTGTCGACAGCGGGCACATGCTCGTAACGCTCGGCAGCCTCGACGATCCGTCACGCTACAAGCCGGTGTCGGAAGACTCGGTAGAATCGCGGGTGCCCTTCGTCGCCGAATGGACCGGCGTGCGCCAGAAAGTGAGCGAAAACGATTTTACCGGCGAGGAGCTGAAGGCGATCCGCGACAGCAACCACCAGCACCCTGATCACGATACCGACGACTGGCCGCCTGCCTGACGGGACGTTTCGCCGCGTGGCGCAAGGCGGTTGCCGACCCGATATAAGGGCCGATGAATCAACGGAGATTATGCGATGATAGACCACATCGGGCTGAGCGTTGCCGACTTCGAGGCGGCGAGGGCATTCTATGACCAGGCGCTGGCGCCCGTCGGTGCATCGTTCCTCATGATGGTCCCGCCGGAATTCACCGGAGGCGTCAAGGTCGGCGGCTATGGGCGCGAACGGCCGGTCTTCTGGCTGCACGAGGGCGAGAAACAGACCCCGCCGATCCACATCGCCTTCACCGCAGACAGCCGCGCCGATGTCGATGCGTTCTATGCCGCGGCGATGGCCGCGGGCGGAACCGACAATGGCGCCCCCGGCCTGCGGCCCTACTATCACGAGAACTATTACGGCGCCTTCGTGCGCGATCCCGACGGCCACAACATCGAAGCCGTGTGCCACAAGCCCGAATAGGAATTCCGCGATGACGGAACGCAACCCGCAGACACAAATGCCCAAATGGCTGCTCTATGGCCTGATCGGCAAGGGCGTGCTGGTCGTTGTGATCGTGCTCGCAGTGCTGTACTACGCCGGAATCTTTTCATAGCCCTCGGGAGGATGCGCATGAGCGATCTGCGCGGGCTTTATCCGGCCATCGAACCCTATGCGAAAGGCCATCTCGACGTCGGTGACGGTCACTCCGTCTACTGGGAACGATCGGGCACACCGGGTGCCAAACCGGCGGTCTTTCTCCACGGCGGCCCGGGAGGAGGCTTCTCACCCGATCATCGCCGCCTGTTCGATCCCGAACGTTACGACGTGCTGTTGTTCGACCAACGCGGTTGCGGCCAGTCTGTTCCGCGCGCCTCGCTCGAAGCCAACACCACCTGGCATCTGGTCGCCGATATCGAGCGCCTTCGTGAGATGGTCGGCGTGGAGAAATGGCAGGTTTTCGGCGGCTCGTGGGGATCGACGCTAGCGCTGGCCTATGCCGAGAAACACCCCGATCGCGTCAGCGAGCTGATCGTTCGTGGCGTCTATACGCTCACCCGGCCCGAACTCGACTGGTTCTATCAATTCGGCGTTTCGGAGATGTTTCCGGACAAGTGGGAGCGCTTTGTCGCGCCGATCCCGCCGGACGAGCGCCACGAAATGATGGCTGCCTACTACCGCCGCCTCACAAGCGATGACCGCTCCATCCGTATGGAAGCGGCAAAGGCGTGGAGCACGTGGGAAGGCGGCGTCATCACGCTTCTCCCGGATCCCGAACTCGACGCCGCCTTTTCGGCAGAGGACTACGCGGAAGCCTTCGCGCGCATCGAATGCCACTATTTCGTCCATGGAGGCTGGCTGGACGATAATCAGTTGATCCGCGACGCACATCGCCTTGGCGAAATTCCGGGTGTCATCGTTCATGGCCGTTATGATATGCCGTGCCCGGCGAAATATGCCTGGGCCTTGTACAAGGCATGGCCCGGAGCGGAGTTTCACCTGGTCGAGGGCGCGGGGCATGCCTATTCCGAACCCGGCATCCTCGATCGGCTGATCCGCGCGACGGATCGTTTCGCTGGGAAGTAAAGGGCCAGAAAGGCCGTGACGGGAAAAGACATGACACGCGAACGCATCTATCTCTTCGACACGACATTGCGTGACGGGCAGCAGACGCCCGGCATCGATTTCTCGGTCGACGACAAGATTGCGATTGCGCAGATGCTGGATGAATTTGGCCTCGACTATGTCGAAGGTGGCTATCCCGGCGCCAACCCGACCGACACCGCGTTTTTCGAGCGCAAGCGCACGGCAAGGGCGCAGTTCGTCGCCTTCGGCATGACCAAGCGGGCAGGGGTCTCTGTCTCCAACGATCCGGGCGTCGCCGCGCTCAACGGCTCCAAGTCGGACGCCGTCTGCTACGTGGCGAAAAGCTGGGACCTGCATGTCCGCGTCGCGCTCGGCTGCACGAACGAGGAAAATCTCGAATCCATCCGCCAATCCGTCGAGGCGACTGTCGCCGCCGGCAAGGAGGCGCTGGTCGATTGCGAGCATTTCTTCGACGGTTACAAGGCCAATCCGGACTATGCGTTATCCTGCGCCAAGGCCGCCTTCGAGGCCGGCGCGCGCTGGATCGTGCTGTGCGACACCAATGGCGGCACCCAGCCGCACGAGGTGCGTGAGATCATCGCCACGGTGATTGCCGCAGGCGTTCCGGGCGAGCGGCTCGGAATCCACGCCCATAATGACACCGAACAGGCTGTCGCCAATTCGCTCGCGGCGGTCGATGCCGGCGTACGCCAGATCCAGGGCACGCTGAACGGCATCGGCGAGCGCTGCGGCAATGCCAATATCGTCACGCTGATCGCGACGCTGGCGCTCAAGCCGGCGTGGTCGGAGCGTTTCGAGATCGGAGTCTCGACGGAGAAACTGGAAGGCCTGACGCGCCTGTCGCGCTGGTTCGACGAGCTGCTCAACCGCTCGCCGGCGCAACAGGCGCCCTATGTTGGGTCGACGGCGTTCGCCACCAAGGCCGGCATCCACGCCTCCGCGCTGATCAAGGATCCGTCGACCTACGAGCATGTCGAACCGGAAAAGGTTGGCAATATCCGCCACATCATGGTGTCCGACCAGGGCGGCAAATCCAATTTCGTCAGTGAGTTGAACCGCCGAGGCGTCGTCGTCGCGAAGTCCGATCCCCGTCTCGATACGTTGATCGCCATCGTCAAGGACCGCGAGGCGGTCGGCTATGCCTATGAAGGTGCCGATGCGAGCTTCGAACTGTTGGCGCGGCGCACGCTGGGCGAAGTGCCGGATTTCTTCGAGGTCGTTTCGTTTCGGTCTCTCGTCGAACGGCGTCACAATGCCGTCGGCAAGATCATCACGGTCGCCGAGGCGGTTGTGAAGGTGAATATCGACGGCGAGGAGCGCATGTCGGTTGCCGAAAGCTCCAACGGTCCGGTCAATGCGCTCGACATGGCGTTGCGCAAGGACCTTGGCAAATACCAGGCCGAAATCGCCGACCTCGAACTGGTCGACTACAAGGTGCGCATCCTTAACGGCGGCACCGAGGCCATCACGCGCGTCCTCATAGAATCCGCCGATGCGTCCGGCATGCGCTGGTGGACCGTCGGTGTCTCGGAGAACATCATCGACGCTTCGTTCGAGGCGTTGATGGACTCGATCACCTTCAAGCTGATGAAGAACCGCGGCAACGCCGGGCTGGCCGCAGCGGAATAGGTTCGGCCAACAACTGATCTGGCCGCTTGCCGATTGTCGCGGTGACAATCGGCCGATTGCCCGGAATTTGGGCAGGGTGTAGGTCACCGAAATGTCCGACACCATGGCCAGCAAGAACACCGGCGCAAACGCCCAGCCCGCCGAACCGCTGGCCGGTTTCGCCTTTGCGCTCGGCGCTTTCTTCTTTTGGGGAGTGTTACCCTTCTACATGAAGGCCGTCTCCCACATTCCGCCCTTTGAGGTCGTCGCGCACCGCGTCCTGTGGTCCGTTCCCGTGGCCGGAGTGCTTCTGATCGCGCTTCGGCGCACCGCGGATCTGCGCAACGCATTGCGGTCTCCGAAGACGCTTGCGCTCGCGGCCCTGACGGCGGGGCTGATCTCCATCAACTGGGGCATCTATGTCTGGGCAATCGCGGCCGACCGCGCCCTCGAAACAGCGCTTGGCTACTACATCAATCCACTCGCCAATGTGGTGCTGGGCGCCATCTTTCTCGGCGAACGATTCACGCGGCTGCAGGCGATCGCCATCGCCTGCGCTGTCATCGCCGTCACGATACTGACCTTCAAGGCGGGCGGACTGCCATGGGTATCGCTCGCCCTGGCTTCCACGTTCGGCCTCTACGGCTTTCTGCGCAAAACGCTGCCGATCGGGCCAACGCAGGGCTTCATGCTGGAGGTCATGCTGCTTTCTGTCCCGGCGCTCGCGATCATCGCATGGTTGACCGCGACCGGCACGGGCCATTTCGGCCAGACGGGCGCCGCCGATATGGGGCTCCTGATGCTTGCCGGCCCGGTGACGGCCGTTCCGCTGATCCTCTATGCCTTCGGAGCAAAGGAACTGCGCTACGCGACGATGGGCATCCTGCAATATATCACGCCGACGCTCATCTTCCTGACCGCCGTTTTCATATTCGGCGAGCCGTTTTCGCACTGGCAGCTGATCGCATTCCTGTTCATCTGGGCGGCAGTCGCAATCTATACGATTTCCCTGTTCCGCCGTTCGCCGAAGCGGGCCTAGTCCTTCTTGCCGAGCCGGCGCACGAACAGGAACACGGCCGCGGAGCCGACAGCCGAGAGGAACGCGGCTTTCCAGAACCCCACATGGGATTCCGTGAAGGGAATACCGTGCAGGTTCATGCCGAACAGGCCCGAGATGATCGTCGCGGGCATCAGCACCGCAGTTAGCACCGACAGGAGATAGAGGAGCTTGTTGGTGCGTTCCGACAGCCGCGCCATGATCTCTTCCTGCAGCAGCAGCGCGCGCGCCTGCACTTGCTCGCTGTCATGCAGCAGGGCGCTCGCATGGGCAGCGTTGTTGTCGAGCGCCGAGGCGATCTCCGGCGCGGTCGCGGCGATGTCGGCCGAGGTCAGCGGCCGGAACAGCCCGGTGACAAGAAACAAATGCCGGTGCACGACGATGGCGCGCTGGCGTAGCGGCGCGAGCCGTTCGCGTTCGCCCGCCCAGCGCCCGCCGATGATGCGGTCCTCGATGGAGTCGAGAGCCTCGAACAAGTCTTCGAGCTTGTCTTCCAGCAGATCGAGCAGATGGGTTATGACCGCGTCGACAAAACGCGCGGGCGAGGGGAGCGGGTCTTGCCCTTCCTCGAGTTTACGCCTGATGTCGTCGATCGTCTGCAGCGGCTTCTTGCGCGAGGTCAGCAGTGTCTCGCGGTTGAACGCGAAGTGGAACAGCCCGAGTTCCTCGGAGTCTGCATAATGGCGGTGGTGAATATCCGGCAGGGTTCCGAACAGCCAGTCTCCCGACCGCTTCATGTAGACGCGCCGGCCGCTCGACAGCAGGCAGCGTTGCGCTTCCGCCGGCAGGTCGGGAATCGCGGCGATGGCGGTGCGGGCCCGCGCGTCGCTCAGCGCGAAGCCGGTCCAGCGCCAGCGGACGTCGCCGTCTTCCGGCACGATCTTGCCGTCCGCGCCGATGGCGTATGAATAGAGCTTGCCGGCTTGGTCGTGGAAATGTCCGGCGTGGGCGTGTTTCTTGCCGGTCACAACACGTCTCGCGAAGCCCTAGAGCTTCTCGATGACGGCCGTGTCGCCGTCGTCATGGTTTTGCGCGACCAGGATAGCCGGCACGATCTCTTCGGCCGTGTCCAGCACGAGCGGTTTGACGCGATGCGCCGTATGGATGAAGCCGGCGCTCCCCATGTGATCCAGCAGCGTCGACAGCGGGTTCCAGAATCCGTTGATATTGGCGAGCACGATCGGCTTGGTGTGGCGGCCGAGCTGGCCCCAGGTCATGATCTCGATCACTTCCTCCAGCGTGCCGATTCCGCCCGGCAGGGTCACGAAGGCGTCCGACTCCTCGAACATGCGATGCTTGCGTTCATGCATGTCCTCGGTGACGACCAACTCGTCGAGCGCGCCGAGCGCCTTCTCGGTCGCTTCCTTGTTCATCAGGAAACGCGGGATAATGCCGAGCACCTTGCCGCCGGCCTCCATCGTGCCGTCGGCGACTGCGCCCATGATGCCCTTCGTACCGCCGCCATAGACAAGCCGCAGCCCGGCCTCGCCGATGGCACGGCCGAGTGTTCGGCCTGCGGCAAGATAGGCCGGGTCGTTGCCGGGAGACGAACCGCAATAGACGCAGATGGATTGGATCGGTTTGGAAGTCATGCCTTCCTATTGCTTTGACATGCGGCGGCGTCAAGGCTTCTGTGTAAAATGACGCAATGCAGCAAAACTGCTGTTGACAAACATTGAGCCTGCCGGACCGGCGGTGGTAAGGAAGAGTCTGCAAACTGGTAGAAAACAATGAACAACAAGATTTCTGTGTGGCTTTTCGGCGCTGTCCTGGCGCTTGTTGCAGCTGCGAACACTCCGAGCATTTCGAGCCGGATTAACGCCTATCTCGACCAATTCTCCGGACCGGCTGTGGCAGACGCCGAAAGCGGAGATGGTGAAGACCAGGCCATGGCGCCATCTGCTTCGACGGAAGAGGAACCGGCTGCGGAAAGCGCGCCGGCGGACGACTCCTCGGAAATGGACGCAGCGGAGACGGATAGCGCGCCGGCCGGCGAAGCGGAAACGGACGAAGCGTCCGAAGCCGGAGACGAAGCTGCGCAAGCCGACGCTCCCGATACGCCCGATGCAACCGATACGCCTGACGCTGGTGACACGCCCGCCGGCGAAACGGATTCGACGCAGTCGCCCGATGACGGCGATGCCGCCCAGCAAGCCGAAGTGGTGGTTCCGAGCTTCGGATTGCTGCGCGTCGAACCGGACGGCTCCACGCTGGTCGCGGGGCAGGCCGGTCCCAATGCCGATGTCGAGGTCTTGAGCGGATCGGAAACCCTTGCCGAGGCGAAGGCCGAGCCGAATGGTGATTTCGTCGCCGTTCTCGATGAGCCACTGCCGCCCGGCGACTACGAGATCGTGCTGCGCTCGATCGAGGAAGATGGCGACGTGGCGATGTCGGAGGAAACGGCGATCGTTTCGGTTCCCGAACCGGGTCGCGAGGGTGAGCTTCTGGCGCTGGTCGAACGGCCCGGTGCTCCGTCCCGCCTGATCAACACGCCCGAGGCCGACGAAGAGGCAGCCGCAGAAAGTGAAGTTGCCGCGGCAGAAATGCCGGACAGCGAGCAGGAAGTCGCCGCGGAAACGCAGCAGGAAAGCGCTTCCGAACCGGAAGGCAGTGCCGAGACACCGGCTCCTACCGCCGTTCCGGAAGCGGAAGAGGAAACGGAAGTCACGGCGGTCGAGACGCAAGACGGCGCGGCGCCCGAAGCCACCGATGAGGTGGCCGAAGCAGAAGCATCCGAAGATGGTGATGCCGCCGGCTCAACGCCGGAACAACCGGCCGTGCCAATCCGTATCGAGGCTGTGGAGATTGACAACGACATCGTCTTTGTTGCTGGCTCGGCTTCGCCCGGCGCGCAGGTCCGCGTCTATGCGAATGAGTTCCTCCTAGGCGACACGACCGCGAGCCCGGGCGGACGGTTCCTCGTCGAGGTTCGCCGCGAGCTGGCGATCGGCGACTACATCATCCGTGCGGACGTGATCGACCCGGCAACGGCGGATGTCATTGCCCGTGCGGCGGTGCCGTTCACGCGCAGCGAAGGCGAGCGTCTCGCGGCGATTGCCGAGGATGCGACGCCTCCCTCCGCCGCTGCGGCCGAACCCGCTGAAGCGGAAGAAGCCTCGAGCGAACCGATGGCGGAAACGGAAACCGCTGCCGCCTCGACGGGTAACGAAGCTGAGCCCGAAGAAGCCGCACCTGCGGAATCAGAGTCCGGCGCGGAACAGGAAGTGACGGAACCGTCCGAAGCCGCAACGTCCGAGACCGCCGCCGGCGATACGGAGGGAACTGCCCCTGAAATGGCCGAGGCCGAAACCTCCGGCGATGAGGGCGCGGAAGCCGACGTTTCCGCTGCCGCCGCAAGCGAACCCGCCGATGAACCGGCATCGGAAGCCGCGACTGCGGAAGCATCCACGGAAACGGACACGGCATCCGCGTCCGCGGAGACCGGCAACGAGCCTGCCTCCGCGACCGCCGAATCCGGCTCTGCATCTGAACCGGACGCCGAAACAGCATCCGCGCCGGAAGCGGCGACCACGGAACCCGCTGCAGAGACCGACATGGCTTCCGCCGCATCGGAAACTGCACCGGACGAGCCCGGAGTAGGGGAGGCTGATACCGCAGCCCAACCCGCCGTCGAGGCCGAAACCGAAATTGCCGCAGCCGAGACCGATGGTCCGCCGGAAGTGTCGGACGACATCACCGTCACGGGGAAATTGCGGCAAACGGAGTCATCCGTAATCATCCGGCGTGGCGATACGCTCTGGCACATCTCGCGCCGGGTTTATGGCGAGGGGACGCGCTACACCACGATCTATCTGGCGAACCAGGACCAGATCAAGGATCCGGACCGGATATGGCCGGGTCAGATTTTCGCGTTACCCGAAAACGCGGAGCCCCAAGACTGATTTGACGCGACGGGCCGGAGAAATCCGGCCCGTTTGTCATTCGAACGGGTTGCGGGTCGGTCCAATGCATCGTATATCGTCGATCTACGATGAAATCAGATCCTGCACAAAACGAAGAAATCGCCGGGCGCCTCGCTGCGCTATCCCATCCGGCGCGTCTCGCAATTCTGAACCATCTTTCCCGTTTTGAAGGCTGCGGCTGCGGTGACGTCGTCGACAGCCTGCCGCTCGCGCAGTCGACCGTGTCCCAGCACCTCAAGGTCCTGCTCGAAGCGGGGCTCATTACCCATGAACGCAGGATGCCGCGTTCGACCTACCGCCTGAATCGCGAAGCGCTGCGCAGCGTATCGCGGGAATTGAACTCGATGATCGACGAATGCTGCGCGGCCAATTGCTGCACGTCGAAACACGACTGATCGGAGTGATCCTTGCCCTCTAAGACCGTTTCCGCCGAAAGCGGATCGACGCTGCAGACCATTCGCAATCTGTGGCCCTATATGTGGCCGGCGGAACGCCCGGACCTGAAATTGCGGGTCGTCCAGGCGACCGTCTTTCTAGTGCTTGCCAAGCTTGTCCTGATGCTGGTGCCCTACGGGTTCAAATGGGCGACGGACGCGCTCGACGGCGAAATGAAGGCGCCCGGCTGGATGCCTGCGCTGCTGCTCGGTCCTGTCATGCTGGTCGTCGCCTACAACGTGTTTCGCGTCGCCCAGGCCGGGCTCAACCAGTTGCGCGACGCGCTGTTTGCCAGCGTGGGGCAGAACGCCGTTCGCCAACTCGCCTACAAAACCTTTGTGCACATGCACGGACTGTCGCTGCGTTTCCATCTCGAGCGCCGCACCGGCGGCTTGTCGCGTATCATCGAACGCGGCACCAAGGGCATTGAGGCCATTGTCCGCTTCACGATCCTCAACACCGCGCCGACCATCCTCGAATTCGTTCTGGTCGCGATCATTTTCGGTTTCGTCTATGGCTGGCAGTATGTCGCGGTGACGGCCGTGACGATCTATCTCTATGGCTGGTTCACCATCCGCGCGAGCGACTGGCGCATCCAGATCCGCCGCGACATGAACGCCTCGGACACGGACGCCAACACCAAGGCGATCGACTCGCTGCTCAATTTCGAGACCGTGAAATATTTCGGCAATGAGGACATGGAAGCCCGCCGTTTCGACGGGGCCATGGCCGGCTATGAGCGGGCCGCCACCAAGGTCTGGACCTCGCTTGGCTGGCTCAACTTCGGTCAGGCCTTCATTTTCGGCGTCGGCATGCTGGCGATGATGTGGCTGTCGGCGCGCGCTGTGCAGGCGGGCGAGCAGACGCTGGGCGATTTCGTCTTCATCAACGCTATGCTGATCCAGCTGTCCATCCCGCTCAATTTCATTGGCTTCATCTACCGCGAGATTCGTCAGGGCCTGACCGACATCGAGCAGATGTTCGATCTGCTCGATGTGAAACCGGAGGTAACGGACAAGCCTCAGGCGAAGGACCTCGTCGTGCGGGACGGGCATATCGTCTTCGATGACGTCAAGTTCGCCTATGACCGGCAGCGCCCGATCCTGAAAGGCATCAGTTTCAAGGTGCCGGCAGGCAAGTCCGTGGCGATCGTCGGCCCGTCGGGTGCGGGCAAGTCGACCATTTCCCGGCTGCTCTACCGCTTCTACGATGTGCAGGACGGCTCCATCACGATCGATGGGCAGGATGTGCGCGAGGTGACGCAAAAATCATTGCGCTCGTCGATCGGCATGGTGCCGCAGGACACGGTGCTGTTCAACGATTCGATCCGCTACAACATCCGCTACGGCCGTATCGACGCGAGCGATGCCGAGGTCGAACAGGCGGCCGAACTGGCGCAGATCGGCGATTTCATCCGCTCTCTGCCGGACGGGTTCGACACGATGGTCGGCGAACGCGGCCTCAAGCTCTCGGGCGGCGAGAAACAGCGTGTCGCGATTGCCCGTACCATCCTGAAAGCCCCGCCGATCCAGGTCCTCGACGAGGCGACGTCCGCCCTCGACACGGCGACCGAGCAGGAAATCCAGCAGGCGCTGGACTACGTGTCGGAGGGACGAACGACCCTCGTGATTGCACACCGTCTGTCGACGGTGATCGGCTGCGACGAAATCATCGTGCTCAAGGAAGGCCTGATCGCCGAACGCGGCACGCATGCTGACCTGCTGGACCAGAACGGTCTCTACACGCAGATGTGGGCGCGCCAGTCCGAAGCCATCGAGGCCGAGCGCAAGCTGCGCGAGGCGCGCGAAACCGACGAGATGGGCATCGTCGTACGAAAGCGGTTTCCATTGCCCGGCGATACCGGGACGCCTTCGGGCTCGGACAACTAGCCGGTAAAGGCGAACACGGCGAAGATCAGTGCCACGACTGCCGAACCGCTCGCGGTCATGCCGATCTTCGCCATGCGCGGCCCCATCACGGCCGGATCGCGCTTCGCCGCCGTCAACGTGAAATACTGCGCCGTCAGCGATGCGCCCGTCAGCACCAGGACGGCGAGAATCTTGAGCCAGAAAAAGACGCCGAGCCCGGCCCAGCCGTCCCGGATCGCGTAGACCATGTAAAGACCGGTCACCCAAAGCAGCATGATCGCGACGAAGGAGATGCGTCCGAGCGTTTTCTGGATGCCGCGCAGAACTGGCACCGCGTCCGGAGCCGCGCCCTTCGCCCGAATGCCGGCCAGCATCGCGGCCACCCCACCGCCGATGCCGACGCTGAAGCACAAGAAGTGGATGATCTTTGCCAGAATGATCATGAATGGGCTCCCCGCTTGCCTTAAGGGTAGTTTGTGCCGTCCACGACCTTAAAACAAGCGTCGTAATGTCAGTTCCGCACGCCGTTGTTCCTGCTCCATCCGCCGCTGATTCATGCGGCGCATTGCATCGTGGGAAGCTTGCCCATATTGGTGCAGGAGAATTACCGGAGGATGGCCGTGAGCCTGGCTGATACGATTAGGAAGACTATGGTGCCCGTGCATCGCGAGGGATGGCCCTTTGTAGCGGCCTTCGCGGTCGGCACGATCATCATCGGCTGGCTGTGGTCGCCGCTTTTCTATCTTGGCCTCGTCCTGACGGCATGGTGCGCATATTTCTTCCGCGATCCCCAGCGCGTGACGCCGGTCGATGATGCGCTCGTGATAAGCCCCGCCGATGGCATTGTGTCGGCTGTCGGTCCTGCCGTGCCGCCCGTGGAACTCGGTCTCGGCGATACGCCGATGACCCGGGTCTCCGTCTTCATGAACGTCTTCTCCGTCCACATCAATCGCGCCCCCGTGCGGGGAAAGGTGACCACCATCGCCTACCGCCCGGGCAAGTTTCTGAACGCGGATCTCGACAAGGCCAGCACGGAGAATGAGCGCAACGGACTGGTAATCGAGACCGCGCATGGTCCGCTCGGCGTGGTGCAGGTGGCCGGTCTTGTCGCGCGCCGTATCCTTTGCTGGGTCAAGCACGACGAGGATCTCTCGGCCGGCGAACGGTTCGGCCTGATCCGCTTCGGATCTCGTGTCGACCTCTATCTGCCCGCAGCGGCGACAACGCGGGTTTTTGTCGGTCAGACCGCCATAGCGGGCGAGACCGTGATCGCGGATTATCGCGACGACACGGAAACCCCGTTGAGCCGGACGAGTTGAGGTAAGGCATGGAGATCGAGGGCCCGTTTCCCCCGTTCGAACCCGATGGTCCCGGAGAAAACGGCGAGTCGGCGAACAACAACAAGCGCTTGCGCGACATCCCGCTGCGCTTCGTCCTGCCGAACATCATCACGGTTCTCGCGATATGCGCCGGCCTGACCGGTGTGCGGCTCGCCTTCGAGCACCGTTTCGACGACGCCGTGCTGATGGTCCTTCTCGCCGCGCTTCTCGATGGCGTCGACGGTCGCGTCGCCCGGCTGGTCAAGGGCAGCTCGAAATTCGGCGCGGAAATGGATTCGCTGGCCGATATCGTCAATTTCGGCGTCGCGCCGGCGCTGGTTCTTTATTCCTTCGTACTGGATCAGGCCCGATCGTTCGGCTGGATCGCCGCGCTGCTTTATGCCATCGCCTGCGGCCTGCGCCTCGCACGTTTCAACGTGATGATGGAAAACAAGGACAGCCCGAAATGGCAGAGCGCCTATTTCACGGGCGTTCCGGCCCCCGCCGGCGCATTTCTCGTCCTGTTGCCGGTCTATCTCGGTTTTCTCGGCATCGCGCCCGACTGGTACTACGCAACTGGCGTGGCCTGCTACACGCTGCTCGTCGCGTTCCTTCTGGTGTCGAACTTGCCGGTCTGGTCGGGCAAGACGCTCGGCGCGCGCATCCCGCGCGCCCAGGTGATGCCGCTTATCCTCGGCGTGGTTTTCTACGTCGCGATGCTGGCGACATACACCTGGGAAACACTGACCCTGTCGGTTCTCGCCTATCTCGCCTTCCTGCCATACAGCCTGAGCATGTGGCGCAAGCAGGCAGCGGCTCATGCCGCGGCCGCGAAGAACAACGCGGACTGAACCCTCAGGCCGCCTTGTCCTTGTTCCCCAGCTTCTGCTCGATGCGCTTCAGCGTCGTCACGTAATCGACCTTGCCGGAACCGAGAACGGGGATATCCGGGAAGGGAAGGATCTCCGAAGGCAGCATGAGTTCGGTCACCCCGTTGCGCTTGCCGTAGGCGACGACTTCCTTCTTGTCCGGATCCTTCTTCGTTGTTGCCAGCACGATGCGTTCGCCCTTGCGACGGTCGGGCACGGAAACCGCCGCATGCTGGTCCTCCGGCCACAGGGACTGGACGAGCATCTCGACCGCGCCGAGCGACACCATTTCGCCGCCGATCTTGGCGAAACGCTTCGCCCTGCCACGCACCGCGACATAGCCCTCCCGGTCGATCGCGACGATATCGCCGGAATCGTGCCATTTGTCGGAAAGCGGTTGCAACTCGCCGGGCCGATCGGCCTTCATGTATCCGAGCATGACATTCGGTCCATTGACCCAGAGGCGGCCGCCTTCGTCGATACCTTCAACAGGCTCGATGCGTACCGATATGCCGGGGAACAACCGGCCGACCGTGCCTGGACGGTCCTGCGAGCAAGTGTTGGCGGCGACGACGGGCGAGGCTTCGGTCATGCCGAACCCTTCCAGAACCCGGCAGCCGAAACGGTCGCGATAGAGGTCGCGCGTCTGTGCCTTCACCGCCTCCGCACCCGCCACGACAAAACGCAGGCTCTCGAAATCGGTATCCTTGGCGGTTCGCGCATAGCCCATCAGGAATGTGTCTGTCCCGAACATGATGGTCGGGCGCACCTTGGCCGCCGCGGCGGGGATGAGTTTGTAATGCAGCGGCGAGGGGTAGAGGAACAGCCGAACGCCATAGAGAAGCGGCAGGATCGTACCGCCAAGAAGCCCGAAGGAATGGAAGACGGGCAACACGTTGAACAGCGTGTCCTCGACCGAAATCGAGAAACGCGATTCCGCCTGCGCGGCATTGGCGCGCAGATTGTGATGCGACAGCACAACACCCTTCGGCGTTCCTTCCGAGCCCGATGTGAACAGAATGACCGCGGGCTCTTCCGGATCGACGGCGACCAGCGGACGCGTCCACTGCAGCGCCGCGGAGAGTTTCTCCATGGTTGTCACGGTCTGACGGACATCTTCGAGCCAGATGATTGTCGTGCCGTTTGCCTCGATCGCGTCCACGATCGTCTGCAGTTCAGCCTTTTCGATGAAGACGCGTGACGACAGCACGGTGCTGATCTTCGCCGTATTGATCGCGGAAACGATATTCGCCGCGCCGGCGGAATAGTTCAGCATCGCGGCGACCCGGCCAGCCGTTTGCAGCGCCAGGAAGGTGACGACGACGCCATTTGCGTTGGGCAGGAGAATCCCCATCGCTTCGCCGCGTTTCGACATGGCGATGAATCGCTTGCCGAGTACCCGCGCGCCGATCAGCATCATCTTGTAGGAGAGTGATCCCGTGACGGTATCCTCGAGGATGACTCGCTTGGGACCATATGTCCGCGCCGCCTCCACGAAGGCCTCGAACAGGCCAACGGAGTAATTCGTCGCCTCGTAGCGCACACGCGCCATGTGGTCGAACAGGGCGTTGGGCGGCGTGACGAAGCGGCGTCCGGCCTTTTCGACCAGCGTGTCGATTCGCTCGGCGGGCAGCGCGTGGACGACGAGCTTTGGAAGCAGCTTGCGCGGCGCCATGGAGGCCGGCGTGAAGGAGGAGGGAAGGAACCGGCTGTTCCGCACAAAGATCGGCACGACTTGCGCATTCGACTTGCGCGCAAGCAGGGTCACCGCCCGATAAAGCCGCATCCCGGCCGCGTCCGGTTCCACCGCGTCGGGCAGATAGACGGCCATGCGCCCCTTGCCCTTGAGATGACGGACGAGGCGGCGGTTCGTCACCATGTGTTCCTTGTCGAAGACGACCGACTTGGCGAGGGTCCGGAAGGTCTGGACCAGCCAACTGGTCGCGGATTCCGGGTCGAGAACATGCAACGTGTCTTCCGGCAGGATCGCCTGGCAAATCACGGGGTCGAGCTTCGATTGCTCGCAAATCACGTAGATAACCGGACGGCCGGATGCATGCGCGTGGCGAATGGCGCGCGTGTCTATGCGGTAGAGCAGTTTCAGCGGCGCAAAATACAGCGCCTGCCGGAATCTGATCCCGCGTGTAAAGGTCTCGTATAGTGCAGCGGCGATCAGCCCGGCGGCCAAAACCGCGACGATCAAGGCGATAACCAGTCCCATATGGCTCCTCCCGGAGAATGTACGCGGATCTTCCCGCCCGCTTTCGTAAAAAACGATAGCGGTTGCTCACCATAGGTCAATCGTTAAAAATATAGGTGTTTCAAGCTCGAATTCGAGCTTTCAGCGATCTCGCCTCAGGCCGGCCGGATATAATCCAGCCACTTTTCGGTAGGCGCGTCCCAGAATTTTCCGGTCTCGGTAATGCCGGATCCTGCAAGCGGAACGATCTTCGAAGCGATCTCCGCGGCGGTGGGCAGCGTTTCGGGATCTTCTCCCGGCATCGCTTGCGCACGCATTTTCGTGCGCGTCGCGCCGGGATTGACGCTGTTGATGCGCAGCGGCGTGTTTTGCGCTTCGGCGGCCCATGTCCGCGCCAGTGCCTCGACGGTCGCCTTCGAGGCCGAATAAGCGCCCCAGAACGGTTTGCAGCTGTGAGCGGAGCCGGACGACATGACGATCACGCGACCGGCATCGGATTCGCGCAGCAGCGGATCGGTCGTGCGCATCAGCCGCCATGTCGCGGTGACGTTGATCGCCATCACCTGATCGAAATCCTTCGCCTTGATATGGCCAATCGGCGAGATCGGTCCGAGGATCGCGGCATTGGCGACCAGGATGTCGAGTTTTCCCCAGCGCTCGTGAATCGCACCGCCGAGCCGGTCGATCCCGTCGAAATCCCTCAAATCGAGGGGGACCAGCGTTGCTTCGCCGCCACCGGCCCTGATTTCGTCGTCGAGTTCCTCCAGCCCGCCGGCGGTCCGCGCGACGGCGATAACGTGAGCACCGAGAGCCGCCATCTGCAATGCGATTTCGCGGCCGATGCCGCGAGACGCGCCGGTCACGAGGGCCAGGCGGCCGGAGAGGTCGGGTTTCATATCCATCATATCGCTCGTTCGGAGATCAGTTTCCGCCGGCCAGGATCGAAAGCTGGCGGACATTGTCTGTGCCGTCGCGGTCGAGCAGCCGGGTCGGATAGGCGCCGGTGAAGCAGGCGTCGCAGAATTGCGGCTGTTCGGCGTCACGGGCGGATTCACCGACCGCGCGGTAGAGCCCGTCGATCGACAGGAAGCCGAGGGAGTCGACGCGAATGAAGTCGGCCATTTCATCGACGCTCATGCGCGAGGCGAGCAGCTTGTTGGTTTCCGGCGTGTTCACGCCGTAATAGCAGGACGAAACCGTCGGCGGAGAGGCGATGCGCATATGCACTTCCTTCGCACCGGCTTCGCGCACCATCTGCACGATTTTCTGGCTGGTCGTGCCGCGGACGATGGAATCGTCGACGAGGATCACGCGCTTGCCCTCGATATAGTGCCGGTTCGCATTGTGCTTCAGCTTCACGCCCATGTGGCGGATCGCGTCGGTCGGCTGGATAAAGGTGCGCCCAACATAGTGGTTGCGGATGATGCCGAGTTCGAAGGGCAGGCCCGCTTCCTGGGCATAACCGATAGCCGCCGGCACGCCGGAATCGGGCACGGGCACGACGATATCGGCTTCGACGACGTTTTCCTTCGCGAGTTCGACGCCGATCTGCTTGCGTGCTTCGTAGACGTTGCGTCCTTCGATATAGGAGTCCGGCCGCGCGAAATAGACATACTCGAACACACAGAAACGGGGCTTTTGCGGCTCGAAGGGGAAATGGCTGGTGATGCCGGTTTCGGTCACCACCACCAGTTCGCCCGGCTTGACGTCGCGAACGTAGCGCGCGCCCATGATGTCGAGCGCGCATGTCTCGGACGCGAGGATCCATGACCCGTCGAGATCGCCGAGAACGAGCGGGCGAATGCCCTGCGGGTCGCGGCAGCCGATCATCTTCTTCGACGACAGGGCCACGAACGAATAGGCGCCTTCGAGTTTCTTCACCGCGTCGATGAACTTCGAGAGCAGGTCCTTCTCGGGACTGACGGCGACGAGATGCAACAGCGTCTCCGTATCCGAGGTCGACGAGAAGATCGCGCCAGCCCGCTGCAACTCGCGCTGCACGGTCATCGCGTTGGTGACGTTGCCGTTATGGGCGAGGGCGAGGCCGCCCGATTCGAGTTCCGCGAAAAAGGGCTGGACGTTGCGAAGGCCGGTGTCGCCTGTCGTCGGATAACGCGTATGGCCAATCGCGCGGTCGCCGTCGAGACGGGCGATGACCGAGGCTTTCGTGAAATTGTCGCCGATCAGGCCGACATGGCGTTCCGCGTGGAATTGCGAACCGTCGAAAGTGACGATGCCCGCCGCATCCTGGCCGCGATGCTGCAAGGCGTGCAGTCCGAGCGCCACGAAGGAGGCCGCATCGGCGCGTCCGAAAATGCCGAACACGCCGCATTCGTCATGGAAATGGTCGTCGGCTTCCGCCGTGACTGCGTCGGTCAAGGTCATGCCTCGGTGCTGTCCGCGTTGTCTCCGCCCGGGATGATGTTATCGAGATCTTCCGGCAACATGTTGACGATGCTTTGCGCCAGCGAATCGAGGAACGGTTTCGATTTCGCGCCTTCGATCCAGGCGATTTCCCGGTCACCGACGAAGAAGCCGAGGAACCACACGGCAACAGCCGCGATCAGGACCCCGCGCGCCGCGCCGAACACGAAACCGAGCGTACGGTCGAGCGGCCCGATACGGCTGTCGATGATCAGGTCCGCGATGCGCATCGTGATGATGGTCACCACGATCAGCGTCACCAGGAAGATCAGTCCGCCGGCGACGAGCTGGGCGATGAGTTCATGATCGACATAGGGTTGCACCAGCGGCGCCGCCTGTTTGTAGAACAAGAAGGCGACCACAGCGGCGACGCCCCAGGAAACGATCGAGAGCAGTTCGCGTGAAAGGCCGCGAACCATTGCAAGAACCGCTGAAACGAGCGTCAGACCCAGCAAGAGGCCGTCAAGCAGGGTAATGGGCATGAATTCTGGTCTCCGAAGCAGACGCGTTTATTGGGCCCCTGACCCGATCGCGTGCCGTGTTTGTCCCCGACGCTTGCGCGCCACTAAATATCGTCCTCGTCGCGCTCGCGAGTCAAAACAGTTCCGCCGGCAATGCGTGCAACGAGATCGGGAAGAGCCGCGATCTCGACAGAGCTCTGCTTGCTGGCCTCGGGAACATCTTGACTGCCTTTTGGCATTACGGCGGACTTGAATCCCAGCTTTTCGGCCTCTTTCAGGCGTTGCGCGGCATGTGCGACAGGCCTGATTGCGCCCGAGAGGCTGACTTCGCCGAAATAAACGCAATCGGACGGCAGGGCAAGTCCGGCAAGGGAAGAGACCAGCGCTGCCGCGACGGCGATATCCGCGGCGGGTTCGGATATGCGATATCCGCCCGCCACGTTGAGGTAAACGTCGTGCTGACCAAGGCGAATACCGCAATGGGCTTCCAGCACCGCGATGATCATCGATAGCCGCGCCGAATCCCAGCCGACGACTGCGCGGCGCGGTGTACCGAGAGAGGAGGGGGCGACCAGCGCCTGGATTTCCACCAGCACAGGCCGCGTGCCTTCCATACCGGCAAAAACCGCGGCGCCCGGCGCGCTTTCGTTGCGTTCGCCGAGGAACAGCTCCGACGGGTTCGACACCTCGCGCAGCCCGCCTGATCCCATCTCGAACACGCCAATCTCGTCGGTCGGCCCGAAACGGTTCTTCACGGTGCGCAGGATGCGATAGTGATGGCCGCCTTCGCCCTCGAAATAGAGAACGCCATCGACCATGTGCTCGACCACGCGCGGCCCGGCGATCTGGCCTTCCTTGGTGACGTGGCCGACAAGAATAACGGCCGCGCCGGTCGACTTGGCGTATCGGATCATCGATTGCGATGCCGCGCGCACCTGCGTTACCGTGCCCGGCGCCGATTCCGCCGCATCCGTCCACAGCGTCTGCACGGAATCGAGAATGACGAGGTCGGGCCGCTGCTCGAGCGCCAGCGTGGCGAGAATGTCTTCCACATTGGTCTCGGCGGCCAGCATGACGTCGGTGTCCGCTGCGCCAAGCCGTTGCGCGCGCAGCCGCACCTGCGCGACCGCTTCCTCGCCGGACACGTAGATAACCTTATGTCCGTTGCGGGAAAGCGCCGCGGCAGCCTGCATGAGAAGCGTCGATTTGCCGATCCCCGGATCGCCGCCCACCAGCAGAGCCGAACCGCGCACGATGCCGCCGCCGGTGACGCGGTCGAGTTCGGGAATGCCGGTCAGGATGCGCGGGGCGTCCTCGATATCGCCGGACAGCGTCGTCAGCGCGACCGCGCGGCCCTTGTTCTTGGGCTGGCGCCCCGGACCGCCGCCGATACCGCCGGACGGATCCTCCTCGACGATTGTGTTCCATTCGCCGCAGGAATCGCACTTGCCCGCCCAGCGGGCATGCACGGTGCCGCAGTTCTGGCAGATGAATTGGGTGCGGACCTTGGCCAAGCAGTCGGCTTTCCGGGAATCAGGCGTCGGCGGACTTCAGATAACGCCGCTCATAGCGTTTGCCGAGGCTGGTGAGAAGTTCGTAGCCGATGGTTCCGGCCACTTGCGCCGCTTCGTCCAAAGGAATGTTTGGGCCGATCAGCTCGATCCAGCCTTCGGCGAGCGATTCCTCGTCCACATCGGTGACGTCGAAGAGCGTCAGGTCCATGGTGATCCGGCCGACCAGCGGAACGCGACGGCCGCCGATGAAGCCGGATTGTCCGTCGGTGACGGCTTCGCGCAAGGGCACGCCGGCGCCTGATCCCGCGCGCGGATAGCCGTCCGCATAGCCGACAGACACGGTCGCGATCCTGCTGTCGCGCGCAAGCGTCTGCGTCGCGCCATAGGAGACGGTCTCGCCCTTCGATACCTGCCGTATTTGCGCGATGCGCGCATGCAGGCTCACCACCGGGCGCACCGGATTTTCCCCGGTGCCCGACGCCCGCCCGCCATACAGCGCGATGCCTGGGCGCGTCACATCGAAGAGAAAACCGTCGCCGAGGAAAATACCGGCCGAATTGGCGAGGCTTGAATCGATATCATCAAAAGCTGCCGCAACCCGCTGAAAAGATTCGCGTTGCTTCTTGTTGAGCGGATGGTCCGGCGCGTCGCCACAAGCCAGGTGGCTCATCACCAGCACCGGCGAAACGAGATGGTCGGCGATATTGCGGGCACGGAAGGCCAAGGCTTCCTCGACGGTCAGGCCAAGCCGGTTCATGCCGGTGTCGACGCCGATTGCGCAGGGCGCGTGCAGCCAGCGTTCGCGGCAGAACCGCGCCCACAATTCGATCTGCTCGATGCCCGAGAGGACGGGAATCAGGCTGGCCTCGACCATCGTCGCCGCCGATTGCGCGTGGACGCCGTTGAGGATGAAGATATCGGCCTTTGGCGCGATCCGGCGCACGGCCACGCCTTCCTCCGGAAGCGCGACGAAAAACGTCTCGCACCCGGCCTTCGTCAGCACTGGAACGACATGCTCCACACCCAGCCCGTAGGCGTCGGCCTTGACGACGGCGGCGCATTTGGCAGGGCGGGAGCGCGCCGACAGGTCGCGCCAATTGGCCACGAGCGCGTCCAGATCGATGGTCAGGCGCGCGCCTGCGAGACGCGGATCCGCTCCGGTTGAGGTGACCTGCACGGCTACTCGAACCGTTCCGGCAGGCGGTCTTCGTAAGCAAGGTCGGAGAAACGCGTGAATTCGGCCTGGAAGCCGAGCGGCACGGAGCCCGTCGGGCCATGGCGCTGCTTGGCGATAATCACTTCGGCCTTGCCCATGGCTTCGGCCAACTCGCCTTCCCAGGCCACATATTCCTCGGTGCCGGGCTTCGGTTCCTTGTTCTTGAGATAATATTCCTCGCGGTAGACGAACATCACGACGTCGGCGTCCTGCTCGATGGACCCCGATTCACGCAGGTCTGAAAGCTGCGGTCGCTTGTCGTCGCGGCTTTCCACCTGACGCGACAGCTGGGACAGAGCGATGATCGGTACGTTGAGTTCCTTCGCCAGCGCCTTGAGCCCGGTCGTGATCTCCGTGATTTCCTGCACGCGGTTCTGGCTGGCCTTGGCGGACGAACCGGTCATCAGCTGAACGTAGTCGATCACCATCACGTCGAGGCCGCGCTGGCGCTTCAGGCGCCGCGCGCGTGCAGCGAGCTGGGCGATGGAGATACCGCCTGTCTGGTCGATATAGAGGGGCAAGCGCTGCATCATGTTGGAGCAGGCGACCAGTTTCTCGAAGTCGCTTTCGGTGATCTCGCCGCGGCGGATCTTGGAGGAGGAGATTTCGGTCTGCTCGGAAATGATACGCGTCGCCAGCTGTTCGGACGACATTTCCAGCGAGTAGAAGCCGACCACGCCGCCATCGACGGCCTTGACCGAACCGTCGGACTGCTGCTCGCCGTGAAACGCATTGGCGATGTTGAAGGCGATGTTGGTGGCAAGCGATGTCTTGCCCATGCCCGGGCGTCCGGCGAGGATGATAAGGTCGGATGGCTGCAACCCGCCCATGCGCGCGTCCAGGGCATTGATGCCGGTCGAAATGCCGGACAGGTGGCCGTCGCGCTGGAAGGCGGCGTTGGCCATGTCGATGGCGATTCGAACCGCGTCGGTGAAGGGCTGGAACCCGCCGTCATAGCGGCCGGTCTCCGCCAGTTCGAACAGCCGGCGTTCGGCGTCCTCGATCTGGTGCTGCGGGGCCATTTCCACCGGCGCGTCGAAGGCGATGTTGACCATGTCCTCGCCAATGCCGATCAGCGCACGGCGCGTTGCGAGATCGTAGATCGCGCGTCCATAGTCTTCGGCGTTGATGATCGTGACGGCTTCGGCGGCAAGGCGAGCGAGATATTGCGAGACGGTGATATCGCCCAGTTTCTCCTCGGACGGCAGGAAGGTCTTGATCGTCACCGGATTGGAGATTTTGCCCATGCGAATCTGGTCGGCCGCAACGGCGTAGATCTGGCGATGCAACGGCTCGTAGAAATGTTCCGGCTTCAGGAAATCGGAAACCCGGTAGAAGGCGTCGTTGTTGACGAGGATCGCGCCGAGAAGGGCCTGCTCCGCCTCTATATTGTTGGGAGCCTCTCGATACAGCTCGCCGCCCGAATTGGTGTCGTCGTCGAATTTAAGGGCTGCGTCAGCCATTAGCGTCTCCTGCCTTGGGGGCTCACCTATAGCTTCTGATCCCCGGGTGATGGGAACGCATTGCGCTTCACGCCCGTGATTCACAGCCGGTGCACAAACTCGGAATATTTATTTTTTCCGCTTGACGATTCTAGATGATTCGAAACCCCTTTTGGGGATCATTCCGCGGCGCGTATTTCGCCCTGTTTCGCGGTGCCGCCATGGTCGAATTCGGTGATGTAGTCGCGGGTGCGCGGTATCGAAAGCTTGTTTTTCGCCAACTGAACCTGGAACACCACCATGTCCTGGTAGCGGAACGCGGCTTCCGACGCTGCCAGGTAGAATTCCCACATCCGGGCGAATCGCTCGTCATAGAGCGCGACGGCCTCGTCGCGTCGCGCCATGAAGCGCTCGCGCCAGTTCTTCAGCGTCTCAGCGTAGTGGTCGGTCAGCACCTCGACATCCGTGACATGCAGGCCGGATTTTTCGACCGGCTGCATGATTTCCGACAGCGCCGGAATATAGCCGCCGGGGAAGATATATTTGCGAATGAAGGCCGAGGTCACGCTGGGCGGTCCCGTCCGCCCGATCGTGTGCATAAGCATGACACCGTCATCCTTGAGCAGCGCGCGCGATTTGTTGAAGTATTCGCCATAGTGATTGACGCCGACATGCTCGAACATGCCGACCGAGACGATCCGGTCGAACTGGCCGTCGATCTCGCGATAGTCGATCAGGTCGAACTGCACCCGGTCCGTCAATCCCGCTTCCTTGGCGCGTTTGCGCGAGAGCCGGAACTGCTCGTCGGAAAGCGTAACGCCACGCACCTGCGCGCCATGCTCCTGCGCCAGTGTGAGCCCCAGTCCGCCCCATCCCGATCCGATATCGAGCACCTGCATGCCAGGCTCCAGCAACAGCTTGCCGGCGATATGCCGCTTCTTGGCGATCTGGGCGTCTTCAAGCGAGACGTTCGGGTTCTCGAAATAGGCGCAGGAATATTGCCGGTCCTCGTCTAGGAACAGGTCGTAGAGACTGCGCGAAAGGTCGTAGTGGTGCTGAACATTGGCCCGGGCGCGGCCGATCGGATTGAACTGGTGGACCCGTCGCAGCACAAAGCGCAGCTTGTCCGCCGGCAGCACCGGGTGGATTTCCTGGCCGGGCGCCATCGTCCGACCGGAATACACGATCTTGAGGAATGTGATCGGGTCGCCCTCCAGGAAGACGAGATCGCCGTCCATATAGGCTTCCGGGACTGCAGGATCGGGCGCGAGCGCGATGCGCCACAGGGTACGCCATTCCCGGATTTCGATATGGACGGAGTCACCGGTCCCGTCGCCGTAGCGGCGGGTCTCCTGATCGGGAAAGGTGACCAGCAGCGAGCCTTTTAGGTCGAGCCGGTCGAGGAACCGATGCAAAAGCTTCAGTATCGACGTAGACATGCCGTTCGTCCGAAAGGACTGTTATTGAACGAAATTTGGCCCTCGTGAGTCAAGACGGCTCCGGTCGTGAAACCGGAGCCGTTTGAATTGACATGGTCGGCAGCTTGCCGGGATCAGGAAGCGTCTTCTTCGTCCGCTGCTTCCTCGGCCTCTTCGTTGGTCGGCTCTGCGCCTTCCTCGAAGAATTCTTCCGCATCCGGGTCGAAGGTTTCGAGCTGCGCGTCTTCATCGACGCCGTAGATCGCTTCGGCCGAGGTCAGATCCTCGCCGGCGGCCTGGCGCTCGGCTTCGTCGGAGGAGCGGGCGACGTTCAGCGTCACCTTGGTCTCGACTTCCGGGTGAAGCACGATTTCGACTTCGTGCAGGCCGATCGCCTTGATCGGGTTCTTCAGGTCGACCTGGTTGCGCGAAACCTGGAAGCCTTCACTCGTGAGGATATCGGCGATGTCGCGGGTCGAGACAGAACCGTAAAGCTGACCGGTTTCGCCGGCGGAGCGAACGACCGTGACAGTCTTGCCATTGAGGCCTTCGGCGATGGTCGAGGCGGCGGACTTGCGCTCGGCGTTGCGTGCCTCGATCTGGCTGCGCTCGGCTTCGAAACGGGCACGGTTGGCCGCATTGGCGCGCAGGGCACGTCCGGTCGGAAGCAGGTAGTTGCGCGCGAAACCGTCCTTGACGGCGACTTCGTCGCCGATCTGGCCGAGCTTGGCGATGCGTTCAAGCAGAATGACTTGCATGGTTGTGGTTCCTTTCGGTGTCTAGGATTTGGGTGTTGGATTGGGTGGGGCCGGCTTCGACAGCGCGATATGCCGGCCCGCGCCGAAGATGCCGATGACGAAAAAGGCGAGAACGGTAAAACCGATCAGCACGATGCTGAGATAAGCCAGCAGCAGGATCACGAAGCGGCCGCTCATTCCGCGGGTGCGGGCGTGCACGACGGCGAGACCGGCCATTGTGAAGCCCGCGCCGAGCGCGCCGGCGATACTGCTGCCGGCCAGACCCAGGCCGCCGGGTACGAGGCTGATCAGAACGGCAACCAGGAAGGCGAAGGTCGCCGTGCGAGGCATGCGCAGCGCAAGCGGCCAGTCCTCCTGCGGGCGCTTCATCAGACCGGAGCGCCGCGCGATCGCCGTCGCGATGCGGATCGACAGCGTCAGGGTCAACATCCAGAAGAAGGGCTGGGCAATGGGGACGATCGTCAGAAGGAAGTCGCGCAGGCTGGCCTCGCCCTCGGGCGAGAAGACGAGTTCCGGATTGGTTTCCCGAAACCGCGCGATCAGTTCCGCGGCCAGTTCCCGGGCAAGGTCCGGTCCGAAACCGATCAGCGCGCCGAGCACCACATAGGCGAGACCTGTAAACAGGGCATTCGCGAACAGGACGTCGGCAAGGGGATACCAGGCGAGTTGTCCGGACGGTCCGCCGATCTCTTCCGCGGGCCGGGCCATGTTGAGCCAGTAGCCGGTCGCGCAGGCCGGTCCGGCGATCGCGAGCGCGACAAGTGCCGCGACGAGGCCGTTTGCGAACAGGAACGTGCCCCCGACGGCGAACAATGCGCCGGTCAGCGCGGCCTTCAGCCCGAAGCCGAGGCCCGCGACCATCAGCGGGACTGGAGAAATGAAGAACATGATGACGGCGAGCATCGAACCGCTGGCCATACCGAGACACAGAAGGGCCGTTGTCGCGCCGGCAAGCGCGCCAATGCCATAAATCTGCAATGTCTGCGTCTGGTTCATCTGGTCGCTGTCCTGCCGCTTCAGCAGTTAGAGGCGTCTTGGCCCCAACTCGGGATTTTCGTGTCACGTCCGTACCCGGTTGCGGACGTGCGGTCGAAAGCCGGGGCGCGAACGCCCCGGCCTCGAAAAATTACTTCACCACGTAGGGGAGAAGGCCCAGGAAACGGGCGCGCTTGATGGCCTTGGCCAGTTCGCGCTGCTTCTTCTGGCTGACCGCCGTGATGCGGGACGGAACGATCTTGCCGCGCTCGGAAATGTAGCGCTGCAGGAGGCGAACGTCCTTGTAGTCGATCACCGGAGCATTGGCGCCGGAGAACGGGCAGGTCTTGCGGCGGCGGTGGAACGGACGGCGGGTCGGGATCTGGTTGATGTCGACCATCAGTTGGCGCTCCCACGGTTTTCGTTACGGTCTTCGCGCGAAGGGCGGTCGTCACGCGGCGGACGATCGTCACGGTCGCGACGCGGGCCACGATCGTCGCGATCGCGGCGCGGGCCACGGTCGTCACGGTCGTTGCGCTTCATCATGGCCGACGGGCCGTCATCGAGTTCGTCGACGCGGATGGTCATGTAGCGCAGAACATCTTCGTGGATGCGCATCTGGCGCTCCATCTCCTGCACGGCGTCTGCCGGTGCGTCGATGTTCATCAGCGCGAAATGCGCCTTGCGGTTCTTGTTGATGCGGAACTGGAGCGACTTGAGCCCCCAGCTTTCCACCTTGCCAACCTTGCCGCCGCGCTCTTCGAGGATACCCTTGAAATGCGCAACAAGCTCTTCAGCCTGCTGGGACGAGATGTCCTGACGTGCAAGGAACACGTGCTCGTAATAAGCCATTGTTTCTTGCCTTTCGTTTCTCTTTCATCGGCTGGTCAGCGGCTAAGCCTCTGCGACTGTCCCGGACCTCTTGAAGAGGGAGAGAAAGGCGCTTCGAACTTGACGGGTCGAGAGCGGAGACACCGGAGGCGCGGACCTTCAGGCCCGACTATGGCAACAAGCCATCCTCCGTTCAGCCCCCAGCTGACCGGCAGATTGGGCGCTTATACAGAATTCGTCCCGAAGCGCAAGCCTCGCGGCAGCCCTAGTTGTTCGCGGGATCCCGTTCCGCCGCAATCGCCATGATCAGGACTTTCCAGCTCGCCAGGCCAACCGGAATGGAGGCAAGCGCGATCAGGATGGAAAATCCGATGAGGTGCAGGTGGAAATAGCCACCGATCGCCCAGATGGCGAGGCCCGTGACGACCAGCATCTGCGAGACGACGAAGAGGACCATCCCCGTGATTCCGATCAGGATCGGCAGGGAAAGCGGCATGAGGGGGTCGGATTGGGAAATGTCCCGGGAACGGGAAGGGGTGATCGCGGTCTGTTGCGACATGTCTGATACTCGAAAGAGCCACCACGCGGGGCTGTGCGTCGATAGATTTCCGCCTGCCTCACGACAATTTCAAGTCCCGATGGAGCGGGAGATGAAATTTTCTCCTTTTACCCCGCGGCCCGCCCGGCGGCGCGGCCCGAAAAGATACAGCCGCCGAGAAACGTGCCTTCCAGCGCATTGTAGCCGTGATAACCACCGCCGCCGAAACCGGCGGCTTCGCCGGCCGCATAAAGCCCCCGCACCGGCTCGCCATTCGGTCCAAAGACGCGCGAGGAAAGATCGGTGTGCAGTCCGCCCAGCGTCTTGCGGGTCAAAATATGCAGCCGCACGGCGATCAGCGGGCCGTTGGCGGGGTCGAGGAAGCGATGCGGTTTCGCGGTTCGGATCAGCTTGTCGCCGAGATAGTTGCGCGCGCCGTTGATCGCGGTCATCTGCGCATCTTTCGAATAGGGGTTCGCGATCTGCGCGTCCCGCGCCTCGATCTGCGCCCGGATCGCCGCCGGATCGATCAGGTGCGCGCCGGAAAGCTGGTTCATGCCTGCAACAAGTTCCTCCAGATTGTCGCGGACAATGAAGTCCTCGCCATGCTCCTTGAAGGCCTCGACGGCTTCTGTTGCTCCCTTGCCGAGCCGCGATTTCAATACGGCCGCCCACTTGCCGGAGGTCAGATCGGGATTCTGCTCCGACCCGGACAGCGCGAATTCCTTCTCGATCACCTTCTGGGTCAGGATGAACCATGAATGATCGTGGCCGGTGCTGCGTAGATGTTTCAGGGTCGCCAGCGTGTCGAAGCCGGGCAGGCACGGCGCGGGCAGGCGGTTGCCCGTGGCGTCGAACCACATGGAGGAAGGGCCTGGCAGGATGCGGATGCCGTGATTCGGCCAGATCGGGTTCCAGTTGCGCAGGCCCTCCGTGTAGTGCCACATCCGGTCCTCGTTGATAGTCGCGCCGCCCGCCGCCCGGGCAATGGCGATGCCGCGCCCGTCGACATGGGCGGGCACACCGCAGACCATCTGATCGGGCGGTTCGCCAAGTCGGTCGCGCGGCCACGCCTCGCGCACGGCCTCGAAATCCCCGCCGATCCCGCCGGTCGTCACGATCACATTGGCAGCTGTGAAACGGAAATCGCCGCTGACATCGCGGCTTGATTCCTTGCCGCGCTCGACATCCGTTGGTGAGAGGACGTCCCCGGAGACGCCGGTTACCGCGCCGTCTGTCGTCTCGATTGCGTTGACGCGATGCCGGAAGGCGAAGGCGACGAGACCCGCGGCCTCGTGTTCCCTGACCCGCCGGATGAAAGGCGCCAGCGTGCCCGGGCCGGTACCCCATGTAATATGAAAGCGCGGGACGGAATTGCCGTGCTCGTCGGCGAACGCGCCGCCACGCTCGGCCCACCCGACCACCGGAAACCACCGCATTCCCATCGCATGCAGCCAGGGCCGCATCTCGCCGGCGGCGAAATCGAGATAGGCTTGCGCCCACTTTTTCGGCCAGTGGTCTTCCGGCCGGTCGAAACCGGCGGACCCCATCCAGTCGATGGTCGCGAGATCGAGACTGTCGCGAATCTGCATGCGCCTCTGTTCCGGCGTGTCGATCATGAAGAGGCCGCCAAGCGACCAGAAAGCCTGCCCGCCGAGCGACTGTTCGCCCTCCTGGTCGAGGATCAGGACGCGCTTGCCGCGATCGCTCAGTTCCGCGGCCGCGGCAAGGCCGGCAAGGCCCGCGCCGACAACGATGACATCGTATGAAGAGTCCAAGAATTCCTCCCGCGCCGGACCGGTCCGGCATGATACGCTCGCGGGGCTCCCTTGCAATCGCAATGCCGCGACCACCATATCCCGGTCTTGACACGGCGAGGCGTATTCACCAAACCGGCGCGAATTTCGAAACGAGGCCGCACATGACCATCGCATTCACCTTCCCCGGACAGGGCAGCCAGGCCGTTGGCATGGGCAAGGAGCTCGCCGACAGTTTTTCGGAAGCCCGCGACGTGTTCGCGGAGGTCGACGAGGCACTCGGCGAGAAACTCACAGCCACGATGTGGGACGGCCCGGAAGACAAGCTCACCCTGACGGCGAACGCGCAGCCGGCGCTGATGGCGGTTTCGGTGGCGGTCGTGCGGGTGCTTGAGGCGAATGGCTACACGCTTGCGGAAAAGGCGGCCTATGTCGCCGGCCATTCCCTCGGCGAATATTCCGCCCATTGCGCGGCGGGCACGTTTTCGCTCGCCGACACGGCGCGCCTTCTGCGCGTTCGCGGCAATGCCATGCAGGCCGCCGTTCCGGTCGGCGAGGGCGCGATGGCCGCGATCATCGGCCTCGAAGTCGATGATGTGGAATTCGTTTGCGAAGCGGCAGCGGGTGAAACCGGCGGCGTCTGCCAGATCGCCAATGACAATGGCGGCGGCCAGCTCGTGATATCCGGCGCGAAGGCCGCCGTGGAGCGGGCTGCCGCGCTCGCGTCCGACAAGGGCGCCAAGCGCGCCCTGATGCTGCCCGTCTCCGCGCCGTTCCATTCGGCCCTGATGGCGCCGGCCGCAGATGCCATGCGCGAGGCGCTGTCGAACGTGACGATCAACGTCCCCTCGGTGCCGGTTGTCGCCAATGTAACTGTCGCCCCGGCGACCGAACCCGCGGCCATCGCCGACCGGCTGGTCGAGCAGGTGACCGGGCAGGTGCGCTGGCGCGAAACGATCGAATGGTTCGCGGGAAACGGCGTTGCGACACTGGCTGAAGCCGGCTCCGGCAAGGTGCTGACCGGTCTGGCGCGCCGTATCGACAGGTCGCTTGCCGGCGTTGCCATAAACACCCCCGCCGATATAGAAGCGTTCCTCCAGACGAACGCCTGACCCGAAAGCGGAAGGACGACGATATGTTTGAACTGACCGGCCGCAAGGCCCTGGTGACGGGCGCATCCGGCGGCATCGGCGAGGCGATTGCCCGCACGCTGCACGCCCAGGGCGCGATTGTCGGGCTGCACGGAACGCGCCGCGAGAAGCTCGATGCGCTTGCCGGCGATCTCGGCGACCGCGTGCACGTCTTTCCCGCCGACCTGACGGATCGTGACGCCGTCAAGGCGCTCGGCGAAACCGCCGAGGAAACCCTCGAGGGTGTGGACATCCTGATCAACAATGCTGGTATCACCCGCGACGGGTTGTTCGTGCGCATGTCGGACGATGACTGGGACGCCGTGCTCGAGGTCAACCTGACCTCGGTCTTCCGGCTGACCCGCCAACTCACCCATCCGATGATGCGTCGCCGTTACGGCCGCATCGTCAACATCACCTCTGTCGTCGGCGTCACCGGCAATCCCGGCCAGGCCAATTACTGCGCCTCCAAAGCGGGCATGATCGGATTTTCAAAGTCGCTCGCGCAGGAAGTCGCCTCGCGCAATATCACCGTGAACTGCGTTGCTCCGGGCTTCATCGAAAGCGCGATGACCGACAAGCTCAACGACAAGCAGAAAGACGCGATCATGGGTGCGATTCCGATGAAACGCATGGGAACTGGCCCGGAAGTGGCTGCTTCCGTTGCGTTCCTTGCGGCTGAGGAAGCCGCCTACGTCACCGGTCAGACTGTCCATGTGAATGGCGGAATGGCAATGATTTAAGGGCGTTTTGCCCTTTCCTCGGGCTAACAAAGTTGTCTCAAACTGCCTGTTGCGACTTGATTAGCCCGAACCTTGAAGATAACCACAATCTGAAAACTCCAAAGTCGAGGGAACCGACATGAGCGACATCGCAGAACGGGTCAAAAAGATCGTTGTTGAACATCTGGGCGTCGATGCCGAGAAAGTAACCGAAAGCGCGAGCTTTATCGACGATCTCGGCGCGGACAGCCTCGACACCGTCGAACTCGTGATGGCTTTCGAAGAAGAATTCGGCGTCGAAATCCCCGACGATGCGGCCGAGACCATCCTGACGGTCGGCGACGCCGTGAAGTTCATTGAAAAAGCCAACGCCTGATCGGCGTTGTAGCTTACCCACGCCGGCGGCAGATCCGCCGGCGTTTTCAGGTGTAGTGCGATGAATATGCGGCGCGTTGTCGTTACCGGCATCGGCATGGTTTCGCCATTGGGCGGAAATGTCGATCACACATGGACACGAATTCTCGACGGCCAGAGTGGCGCCGGTCGAGTAACCGAGTTTGATGTGAGTGATCTGCCCGCTCAAATCGCCTGCCGCATTCCGGTTGGCGACGGCTCCGATGGCACGTTCAATGCTGACGACTGGATGGAGCCGAAGGAACAGCGCAAGGTCGATCCCTTCATTCTCTACGCGATGGCTGCGGCCGATCAGGCGCTCGCCGATGCCGATTGGCATCCCGAGACCGACGAGGATCAGATCGCGACGGGCGTGCTTGTCGGATCGGGCATCGGCGGTATCGAGGGAATCGTGGAGGCGGGCTACACGCTGCGCGACCGCGGGCCTCGCCGTGTTTCTCCATTCTTTATTCCGGGCCGCCTGATCAATCTGGCCGGCGGCCAGGTATCCATTCGCCACAAGCTTCGCGGTCCGAACCACTCGGTCGTCACCGCCTGCTCGACCGGTGCGCACGCCATCGGCGATGCCAGCCGTCTGATCGCCCTGGGCGACGCCGACGTGATGGTCGCCGGCGGCACGGAATCGCCGATCAGCCGCATTTCGCTGGCCGGCTTCGCGGCCTGCAAGGCGCTTTCGACCGACCGCAACGATGATCCGACCGCCGCTTCGCGGCCCTATGACCGCGACCGCGACGGTTTCGTCATGGGCGAGGGCTCCGGTATCGTCGTTCTTGAGGAACTCGAACACGCCAAGGCGCGTGGCGCGAAGATCTATGCCGAAGTGATCGGCTACGGCCTGTCCGGCGATGCCTATCACATCACGGCGCCGTCCGAGGACGGCGAGGGCGCCGAACGCTGCATGCGCTCCGCCCTCAAGCGCGCCGGCATCGAGGCGGCCGACGTCGATTACATCAACGCGCACGGCACTTCGACGATGGCCGATACGATCGAGCTCGGCGCCGTCGAACGGGTCGTCGGAAATTCGGCCTCGAAGGTTTCCATGTCATCGACCAAGTCGTCGATCGGCCACCTGCTCGGCGCGGCCGGTGCCGTCGAAGCGATCTTCTGCATGCTCGCGATCCGCGACAATGTCGCGCCGCCGACGCTCAATCTCGACAATCCGGACGTCGAGACAGCGATAGACCTCGTGCCGCACGTCAAGCGTGAGCGCGAGATCAATGTGGCGCTGTCGAACTCGTTCGGTTTCGGCGGAACCAATGCCTCGCTGGTCCTGCGCCGCTATCAGGCGTGACCGCACAGCAAGGTTTCGCCATATTCATTTCTACACGGTACCGGCTTCCGGCGCGTAATGAATCATATGGATAGATACGTCTGACGCGGCCCGGACACTTGTATCGACACGATTACGCTGTGAAAATCGGCGATCAGCATAGGGTTTCGACGTGAGCACCGATCAGCAATTTGGGCGCAGGCCGATGGATGGAAGTCAGCCGGGCGGCTTTCGCGATACGCGCGACGAACGCATTATCCTGCAATCGCCGAAACAGGCGCTTCGCCCCGAACCGGCCGTAGGTCCGCCCAGCCGAGCCCGTCAGGCTCGCAGCCAGGTCGTCGTTTTCTTCAACTTCCTCATCACTCTGGTCGTCGTTGGCATGATCGCCATCGGCGGCGCGCTGTATTATGGCAAAGTGCGTTTCGAGGAAGCCGGACCGAGCTCGCTCGCCGTCACCCACGCCGTGCGTCCCGGTGCCAGCCTCGGGCAGATCGCGTCGAGCCTCGAGAGCCGCAACATCATTTCCAACGCGCGCATCTTCGAGGCGGGCGTCCGCGTCTACGGTCACGAGTCCGATTTCAAGGCCGGCGAGTACGAGTTCAAGGCGAATGCCTCCATGAAGGAAATCATGGATATCCTCGTGTCGGGCAGGGCGATCCTTCATCCTCTGACCGTGGTCGAGGGCATGACCGTCGCACAGGCGCTCGATCGCGTCGCGGAAAACGAGCTTCTGACGGGCGAGATGCCGGAAACCTTGCCGGAAGAGGGCATGCTTGTCGCCGACACGCAAAAGTTTTCTCGCGGCACGACACGCGCCGAACTGATCCGCACGATGGAAGCGCAGCAGCGCGCGATCATCGAGGAGACATGGGCGAACCGGCGCGCCGATCTTCCGATCGAAGACATCAACGAGTTCGTCACCTTGGCCTCCATCGTCGAGAAGGAGACCGCGGTCCCGAACGAACGCTCGCGTGTCGCCGGAGTCTTCATCAACCGTCTGCGCAAGGGCATGAAACTGCAGTCCGATCCGACGATCATCTACGGCCTGTTCGGCGGCGAGGGCAAACCGTCCGATCGCCCGATCTATCGGTCCGATATCGACAAGCCGACGCCCTACAACACCTACCAGATCGTCGGCCTGCCGCCCGGCCCGATCGCGATCCCGGGCCGCGCCGCCCTCGAAGCCGTCGCCAACCCGTCGGTGACCGACGATCTCTATTTCGTCGCCGATGGAACCGGCGGGCACGTCTTCGCCAAGACGCTGGCCGAGCACAACGCCAATGTGCGCCGCTGGCGCGAGATCGAACGTCAGCGCGCGGCAGAGGCAGCGAAGGCTGCGGAGGAAGCGGCAGCGAACGGCGAAAGCCAGCCGGCCGGGAACTGATGACCGGTCTGCGGCGCGCGCGTTCGATTGCGGCGTGGAGCGAACAATGACCGAAGTGCAGAGCATGACCGGTTTCGCCAGCGCCGTGCGCCGTGCCGATGGCGTCGAGGCGGCGTGCGATATCCGCTCCGTCAACAACAAGGGTCTCGATATCCGCCTGCGCTTGCCATCCGGCCTGGAAAGGCTGGAATCGGCGATCAAGAAACGTGTCTCCGAGCGCGTCGCGCGCGGCAGCGTGCAGGTTTTCCTCTCCGCCAAACCGGTGTCCGGCGGAGTCGTCACGCCCGTTGACGAAGAGCGCTTTCGCTTGATCGCGGAAACCGCAAGGAAGCTGGCGGACGAATGCGCGATCGCGCCGCCGACAGCCGATGGCCTCCTGTCGCTGCGCGGCGTGGTACTGTCCGACGACACCGAAGTGAACCTCGATCCCGAGATCGCTGAGCAGCATTGCCTCGACGCGCTCAACGAAGCGCTCGACGCGCTTGTGATCGCACGGGTCGGCGAGGGCGAAGTCTTGCGCTCCATTCTCTCTGGCCATGTCGCGACGATCTCCGATCTCACCGATCGCGCGGAAGCGGATCCCGGCAGCCGGCCCGAAGCGATCCGGGAGCGGCTCAAGGAACAGGTCAGCGCGCTTCTGGACGGCTCCGGCTTCGACGAGGCACGCCTGCACGCCGAGGCGGCGCTTCTGGCGACCAAGGCCGACATCCGCGAGGAACTGGATCGATTGCGTGCGCATGCGACGTCAGCGCAGCGCATGCTGGCCGAAGGCGGCCCGATCGGTCGCAAGCTCGACTTCCTTGCCCAGGAATTCAATCGCGAAACCAACACGATCTGCTCGAAATCGTCGTCCGCCGCCTTGACGGCCATCGGCCTCGATCTGAAAGCGGTCATCGACCAGTTTCGCGAACAGGTTCAGAATTTGCAGTGAGAAGAAAATCATGACCGACGCCGGAGACAAACGACCGCCTTCCGCCTCGATCCGGCGGCGCGGTCTCATGCTGGTCCTGTCCTCGCCGTCGGGCGCGGGCAAGTCCACCATCGCGCGCAATCTGCTCGAAACGGATGGGGGGCTGGAACTTTCTGTCAGCGTGACGACGCGCGCCCGGCGCGCAAGCGAGATCGACGGTGTCCATTATCACTTCATCACACCGCGCGACTTCGAGCGGATGCGTGACAATGACGACCTCCTGGAATGGGCGGAGGTGCACGGCAATTATTACGGCTCGCCACGCGACCCGGTCGAGCAGGCCATGGCCGATGGCCGTGACATTCTGTTCGATATCGACTGGCAGGGTGCGCACCAGCTTGCCGAGAAGATGCGCGCCGATGTGGTCTCGATCTTCGTGCTCCCGCCGACGATGGCGGAACTGAAAGCGCGCCTGCACCGCAGGGCCGAAGACGACGAAGCGACGATCCAGAAGCGCCTGACCAATGCCGCCACGGAAATCGAGCAGTGGCGCACCTACGACTACGTCATCGTCAATGACGATCTCGATCGCGCCTTCGATAACGTCCGCGCGATCGTCAAGGCCGAGCGGCTGCGCCGGGACCGCCGCCCCGGCCTCTTCGACTTCGTCGATGGCCTGCTGAAAGAGAAACCCTGATTCCTCAGGTCGAAGCGTTCGCCAGACGGCAGAACTCCTCGATAGACAGCGTTTCTGCGCGCCGCGCCCCATCTATGCCGGCGGCGTCCAGCAGCGCCTGACCGCCGATCGCTTTCAGGCTCTGGCGCAGCATCTTGCGCCTTTGGCCGAAGGCATGTTGCGTCGTCAGCGACAGGCGACGCGCATCCGTAGCGATGAGGGCCTGGCGCGGAACCAGATGCACGACCGAGGACGTGACCTTGGGCGGTGGCCAGAAGGCCTGCGGCGGCACGTCGAACTGGATGCGCGCCTCCGTTCGCCACCCGGCGAGCACGCCGAGACGTCCATATGAACCGCTGCCGGGCGCCGCGACGATGCGTTCCGCGACCTCGCGCTGGAACATCAGCGTCAGCGAGTCGAAGAACGGCGGCCAGGGCTCGGTTTCCAGCCAGTTCACGAGCAGTTGCGTGCCGACATTGTAGGGCAGGTTGGCGACGATCTTGGCGGGCTTTTCGCCGGCGAGCGTTGCGAAATCCGCCTTGAGCGCATCGCCTTCCACGATTTCGAGCCTGCCGGGGTAATGCGCTGAGATTTCTTCCAGCGCGGGCAGGCAACGGGCGTCGCGTTCGATAACGACCACCTCCGCCGCGCCATGCATCAGCAGAGCCCGCGTGAGTCCGCCGGGGCCGGGGCCGACTTCGATGACCGTGTGATCGGCAAGGTCGCCTGCCGCCCGCGCGATACGCCCGGTAAGATTGAGGTCGAGCAGGAAATTCTGACCGAGCGATTTCTTCGTCGCGAGATCGTGCTTCTCGATTACCGCGCGAAGCGGCGGCAACCCGTCGATCGCCGTTTTCTGTTCCGCCGCGTCGGTCAAGCCGCTTCCGCCCTCCGGCTGTGTTCGGCCATTTCGGCGGCCATGCGCAGGGCCGCGATGAAACTGTCGGGCAGTGCCTTGCCCGTGCCGGCGATGTCGAACGCCGTTCCGTGGTCGGGCGAGGTGCGTATGAAGGGAAGCCCCAGCGTGGCATTGACGCTGTCGTCGAAACCCAGCGTCTTGGCCGGGATCAGCGCCTGGTCGTGATACATGCAAATCGCCGCATCGTAGGTCGCACGCGCGCGGTCGTGGAACATCGTGTCGGCGGGCAGGGGGCCGCGTGCATCGATGCCCGAAGCGACAAGTTGCTCGATCGCCGGAAGGACTATGTCGTTGTCCTCCGAGCCGAGCGCGCCGCCTTCGCCGGCATGCGGATTGAGGCCGGCGACAGCGAGCCGGGGCGAGGCGATGCCGAACCGCGCGGCGAGGTCGTGATGCACGATGCGGCAGGTCTCGACGATCAGCTCGGTGGTCAGGTCGTCGAACACACGCTGGAGCGGGATATGGATCGTCACCGGCACCGCGCGCAGCTTCGGTCCGGCAAGCATCATCACCGGCAGCGCGTCCCTGCCGGTATGCTGCTTCGCCAGCGCCGCCAGATATTCGGTGTGTCCGGGATGGCGAAAACCCGCATCATAAAGCGGCTTCTTGGAGATCGGTGCGGTCACGATTCCGGCCGCCCGGCCTTCCATTGCATCGGCGACGGCCCTATCTATGGCTTCGATGATACCCGGCGCATTGGCGGCGTCCGGCGCGCCTGATACGGCGGAAAACCGGTTCTGAAGGGCGACAATGGGCAGCGCGGTGTCGAAATGCACGGCTGTGTCGCTCGGCGCGCACTCGATGATCGGGAGATCGAACCCCAATTCATGCGCGCGCGCAGCAAGCTGAAAGGGATCGGCAAGGACGTAGAAGGGCGGAAGCTCCGCTTCGCGGCGCATTCTCCAGGCCGCGAGGATGACATCGGGACCGATGCCGCCGGGATCTCCGATCGAAACGGCCAGCGGCAGCGGTGAAACCGTGTTCATTGCATCCCCTGGCCTTGATCTGTCAGCGGCGCTGGATACGGGCGTTTTCGCGCAGCAGTTTCAGCAGGTCTTCGCCGGAGTTGCCGCCGTTCTTGAGCTCCTCGGTGGAGAACTGCAACTGTGCGACACGGTCGTCCGAGACCTGCCGCGCACGGCACACGACCAGGAATTCGACGCCGTTCTCGGAATCCTTGGTACGGGTGGTCTGACCCGCCTGCAAACCGCTGACCTCGTCTTTCCAGCCATCCGGCAATTGCAGTTCAAGCACCCGGCCGAGATCCTGAACGGTCACGTCGCGCAACTGGCTTGCCACGGCGATCGTGTTCGAGCAGTCGCCGATACGGCCGCGCATGGAGTTCGCCTCGGAACGGCGCTGGGCCAGCCTTCCGCGCTGCGATTTCGGAACCACGAAGATGACCTTTTGGAGCGTGTACTCCGTCGAAGTCGGTTTGGGACCGCCGCGCTCCAGCATCTTGGCGACGACTTCCTGCTCGTTCATCAGCCCGGCGCGTCGGCCGGACTGCGCCTGAACGAGTTGTCCCCATCCGATCTGAAGCTTGATGAACTCCTTGAAGTGCTTCGCCGTGACCCCCGATTGATTCAGGATCTGCGTCATCTGCTTCGTCGACATTTTGTTGCCGCGCGCGAAATTCGCAAAGGCCTCGTTCACACGGTTCTCGGGAATGCGATACCCGGCGCGTTGGACGGCACTGCGCTTTAGCGCTTCCTCGATAAGCTCGTCGGTCGCCATCTGGGTGAGGTTGCCCTTGCGCCGCTGCAACTGCAGGAATGCCTTGCGGCGCGCGATGTCGTAGGACGTTACGGCCTGATCGTTGACAACGACCTTGATATCCGAGGCTTGGGCCGCGGGAACCGAAACGAGCGATGTCGCGGGAATGGCCATCGTCAGCGCGAGCACGGCAGCCATGGTTCTCGGTTTGCGAAGTGCTTTGGTCCAGCCAGTCATGTCCAATCCGCCATTCTGTTTGTCGTTGCCGCCCCGTTATGCGGGCTTCTGATCGTCGCGATGCCTCATATCTTGGGCGAAAGCATGACGGCACGAAACTCTAGTAGTTGCTGGAATCGTTGATGTCGGTCCCGAAATCGCCAAGCGTGCGCAATGCGATCCTGAAGCCGAACGTGTTCGTTTTCACGTTCGTGTTGTCGCGGGTCTGCAGCCAGTGCAGGCCGATGGCGAAGCACTCATCGTCATAGGCGAGGCCAATTCCGGTTCGCGCTAGCCGCCGATTGGTGATGTCGTAGGTCGCGTTGCCGGAGACCCGCCAGAACTCCTCGAAACGCAATGTGGCGCTGCCGTTGACCTCCTGGCGTTCGGTCGCGAATCCGTATGTCGGCTGCGCGTCGATATAGGCGTAGCCCGCAGACGCCACGAGCGCGTGAGACGTGTAGGCCAGTTCCGCTTCCGCCCGGCGCACATCGAACGTCTTTTCATCGAAACGCCCGCGAACAGCGGTGGAGAACGTGTCCTGATAGGATGCACCCGCCATGCCGACAAAATCGGACACATCGGTTTCAAGACCGGAGTCGGCGCCGGCATTCACCATATCCGGCGCTGCGAAGGAATTCATGCCGGCGAGGTGATAGGACTGACCGAACATTCCGTACAGCGCGATGTCGTCGCCCACGGCGCCAGTATATCTGACGCCGAGATTGGCGCGTGTCCCGCCCTCGACGCGGTCGTAGCCGGAGAATTTGTCGCGCTCGAACAGGTTGGTCGTGTCGAAGACGAAGCTCTGTGCGTCCTCGTTGGCGAACATGCCGGCGTCCGTCTCGTCGGGCCGCACGAAAATCTGTCCGATCGGCTCGATCACATGGCTCGACTGGGCGGTGGTGAAGAGAACCGGCCACCGCACTTCCACGCCGGCTGTCGCCATCCAGCGAGAATCGGAACCGTTGCCCGTCAGCGACGCCCCCGTGGCGGAGTAGGGGCCTGTCGTATCCGTATCAAGCGTCAGAAAGTCGCCCCGCGCCGCCAGTATCGGCGTGATCGCAAGCCCGCCCGGCGCAACCACCGTGCGTCGCCACTCCGTGTCGGCGGTAATCCGAGTGTTTTGGCCATCCAGGCCGTGCGTTGCGCTGGCGGTCTGATCTTCGTCGTCGCGCCAGATCCCCCGCGCATTGACGTTGAACGACAACTCGCCGCCGGCCAGCGGATAGTCGCTGATCGTGTTGTAGTCGAAGGTCGGCAACACCCACGGCTGCAAAGCGTCGCGCCCCGAGCCGTCTGCGTCGCTCTCCTGCACATCGAAGCTCATCGCATGCAGGTCGAAAAAGTTCCTGTCGTTCAGCCCGGTCAGGTAGATGTCGTTGCGCTGTACCCTGTCCGTGAAGCCCTTGATCTCGTAGGTGCGCGAGAAGTTCTTGTCGGTCTGGGCGAGCACGTCCCACCCGAAGGTCCAGCGCGGATTGACCTCGAACCGGCCTTTGGTGCCAATCATGCCGCGATTGGTATTCGATGAGTCCTGCGGCGTACTGAATGCGCCCGGCGCCATCTGATGGATGCCAGCGATCTGCAACGAGTACATGCCGTTGGTCAGCCGGTGACGGAATTCCGCCTCGCCGAGGAACCCTTGGCGCGTCATGCCTGTACCTGTCAGCCGAAGGTCGGCATTCGGGGCGAGAGCAATGAAATAGGGGATCGACGCGCCGAAACCTGTTTCATCCGAATAGCGGAAACTTGGAGCAAGAAAGCCTGTTTTCCGCTTCACCGTCGGGTCGGCGGTCGTGAAGACCGGCAGCGACGCGAGTGGCACGCCGAGAAACTCGAAGGACGCATTCTCGAAACGGACGGTCTTTTCCGTCCCGTTCCAGATGATGCGTTGCGCCTTGATCTGCCAGATCGGCGGCTTTTCCGGGTGTTCTTCGCAGGGTGCGCAAGCCGTGTAGATGCCGTTGTTGAACGTCGTGACTTCGCCGCGTTCCCGCACCGCGCTTTCAGCGGCGAAACGGGTCTCGTCGGGCGTGACGATGCGCAACGCGTTGACGAATCCTTCGCGGAAATCGTCTGTCACGTCGAATTCGTCTGCCGTGGCGCGCGTTCCATCGGGCTGGAGGATCTCGACATTGCCGATGGCGACCAGGCGGCGAGTCATCTGGTTATAGACCAGACGGTCCGCGACCATCCGGGTGCCGCCGTAATCGACCTGAACACCGCCGACTGCGGCAACGGTCTGGCGGTCGCGGTCATAGACCAGTTCGTCGGCCTGCAGAAGCAGCGGTGAATCGTCCTCGACGCCAGTCAGGCCGGCGACGGATTGAACGGTCTGCGCATGAACGGGAGTCGTTACGGAACCGCTGCCCAGAACAGCGGTCGCGGCAATCCCGAGCATCAATAATTTCAAGTGTTTGGACAACACCTGTCCCGCCGCTCCGTTCACTACCCGTCCTCCCGATGAAGCAAATACGCGACGCCGAAGAGAGTCGCAACCGCTACCGGCAGCCATGCGGCCAGGACCGGGGGAATTTGTCCCGAACTCCCGAAAGATTTCGTGACCGCTGTTAAAACATAAAGCACGAAGCCGGCACCCATGCCAGTCAGAATCATGGTCGAGGACTGGCCGGATCGCACGAACCGAAGCGATACGGTGGCTGCGACCAGCGACATCGTCACCAGCAGCGCAGGCATCGCGATGAGCGAATGGAACTGCATCCGGAAGGGGTAGGCCGATACGCCAAAGGAGTTTGCGGCCTCGATTTGCCCGCCCAGTTCATAGATCGAGATCATTTCGGGAGGAACCAGTGCTTCCTTGATGACGGCGATATTGAGCGCCGTGGGGATTTCCATCCGCTCCTGCTTCTCCGACCGGCCGGCCCTGCTGATCGTGACATCGTCGAGGACCCATCGTCCGTCTTCCAGTCTCGCTGTAGCCGCGTCGATGCGCCGGCGCATGATGTGGTCTGCATCGATATCCAGGAAGACGGCCTCGTAGAGTGTCGCGCCCTCCGGTGTGGCGCGGGTCGCTCCGATCAGCATGCTGCCGCCATCGTCCTGTGCCTGCCTCAGCCAGGGCCTCTCCTGGTTGAGCAGGCCTTTCGACGGTCTCGCGCGCCACTCGCCCTCGACCGCATTGGCGTAGGAAAACCCATGCGTGCCGGCCGGATTGATGACGGTGATCGTGAAAATCCCGATCACCAGCGCCGCCGCCATCACCGGAAACAGGAACTGCCACGCCGAGACGCCGACCGACCGGGCGACGACGAGCTCGTATTTCCGGTTCATGAGCATGAGCATCGCGGTCGTCGCGAAGAGCACGATGAAGGGCAGGGCGACCTGCACGATGTAAGGCATCCGGAAAACCGAAAGCATGAGAGCCGTCGCGACGCTGTATTGCGGCAGATTGCCCGTGCGGTTCGAGAATTCGGTGAAATCGATCAGGAAGGCGAGCGCGATCACGCCAAGCATGAACAGCAGGATCATGTTCAGCGCCTTGAAGAAGAAATATGAACGAAGCGTGCCCCCCATTTCGTCACGTCGTCCTTGCCCGTGCGTGACGGATCCGGAACCGCCGGACTGCCTCGAAAAGCTCTGTCGCCACCCGGCCGATCCAGTCGGGCGCGGCAACGGTTATGCCGTTCAGATACATCCCTGCCGACAATACGATCCCGCCAAGCGGTATCGCATAGAGTGTCCACGCCAGTCCGCTGTCGTGACGCGCGACCCCGTAGGCGGCGTAGGCCGCACCCTTGTAAAGAAGGGTTGCGCCGACAGCGAGGAAGAAGGTGTTGAAGCTGTTCTGGCGATGTGACCGCGTCTGTCCGGCAACAACGAGCGCGATGAGGCCGTACAGGATCGGATGGAGCCAGTCTGTCATGCGCCTGTGAAATTCCGTGCGCAGCCAGTCCGGCGTTTTCTTTGCGTAATAGCTCTCCGGATCCGGATTGAGCAGTTCGATTGTGTCATGCTCCATCGGCGGATAGTACGACGCTGTGGTCGCGGTCGAGCCGAATTGTGACAGCGATATCGCATAGGAATTGAAACGGATAACGGACACGGAACCGTCCTTCACGTTCTCACGGTGAATTTGGCCGTTGGTCATGACAACCACATCGTTCCCGTCGATCTCCGTCACGACACCGGTCTGTGCATAGTAGATGAGTTCGGTCGCCGGATCCCTGGTGTCCGACACCATGATGCCGGACAGGACGTTCCCGGGCAGGTTCCTGTCGATATAGATCGTCAGGTTCTCGTCGAGCTTCGTGAATGTGCCTTCCCGCAGGAAGTTCGAGACGAGATCGGTGCGCATCGAGACCAGCGCGTTGCGGAGCCCGCGCAGCGATTGCGGCTCGACGAAATGGCTGGACAGCAGAACCAGAATGCTCGCGATGGCCGACGTCACGAGAATGGGTTTGGCGACCATCATCCGCGACATGCCGGCAGACGAAATGACCGGCATCTCCGAATCCGCATTCATCGTGTTGAGCACCTGCACCATGCCGATGACGATCGAAATCGGCAGGATCATCCCGACCAGCGCCGGTGTCATCAGTACGACAGCCCTGAAGAAGGCGGCGAGCGAAGCGCCCGTAACGATCGCGAAGTCGATCCGCGAAAGGATCTGCGTTACCCACACGACGATCAACACCGCGACGAAGGAGGCGATGCTGAGGACAACAACCCGGCGAAAGATATAGCGCTGCAGGATATTCAAGACGCATGTCCTCGGGTCTTGGCTGCGCTGGCCACTTCACTGCGCGTCGTCATGAGCCTCGGTGAAGTCGATAAAAAGGTCCGGCCTTCCGCAATGCTTCATTAACAATAAAGCCCCGCGTGCTGAATTTTTTGCGAAGGGACTTGGTTAATAGAACGTTGCCGCAGGCGCGTGCCCTTGCTATCGCCACAGCGAACACCAAAATCAAGAGTGGACGCACGCGCGCTTGTAAGCTTTTCGTGAGCGTCTTCGACATTGCCGCAACCCTGCAGGATTTCCATGACCGTTCATCCGACTTTCACCTTCGCAAAATCAACCGCGCCGAAAAAGGGCGCCGCCGTGTTTCTGGTTGCCAAGGGCGGAAAACCGCCGGCAATGGCGGAGGAGGTCGATCCTTCCGGCGTCATCGCCAAGGCGATCGATATTTCGAAATTCGACGGCAAGGCGAAATCGGTTGTCGATATCGTCGCGCCCGCCGGTTCTCCGGTCGACAGGATCCTGATCGTCGGTATCGGCGATGCCGATGCAATCAAGCCGTCCGACTGGACGGCGCTTGGCGGCACCGTGCGCGCGAAGACGGCGTCGGAAAAGAACGTTTCCGTTCTGCTCGAATGCGACGGCGTCGATATCTCGCCGGAAGCCGCGGCGGATTTCGCCCAGGGCATGCTGCTGCGCGCCTATGATTTCGACAAGTACAAGACCGTGAAAAAGGACGGCGACGAAAAGGACGAAAAGCCTTCCGCGCAAAAGGTCACGCTGATGAGCGACAAATCGTCCGCCTGCAAGAAGGCGTGGCAGACCGCCGAGGGGATCGCGCGTGGCATCATGCTCGCGCGGGATCTGGTCAACGAGCCGGCCAACATTCTCGGCCCGGTGGAGTTTGCCGCTCGTGCCGAGGCGCTGTCCGCGCTTGGTGTCGAGGTGGAGATTCTGACCGAAAAGGAAATGAAGAAGCTCGGCATGGGCGCGCTGCTCGGCGTCGCGCAGGGCTCGGTCCGTCCGCCACGGCTCGCCGTGATGCACTGGAAAGGCGGCAAGGCCAAGGACAAGCCCGTCGCCTTTATCGGCAAGGGCGTGGTGTTCGATACCGGCGGCATCTCCATCAAGCCTGCCGGCGGTATGGAGGACATGAAGGGCGATATGGGCGGAGCCGCCGCCGTTACGGGGCTGATGCATGCACTGGCGGCGCGCAAGGCGAAGGCCAACGTCATCGGTATCATCGGGCTGGTCGAAAACATGCCGGACGGCAATGCCCAGCGTCCGGGCGACATCGTCACCTCCATGTCGGGCCAGACGATCGAAGTCATCAACACCGACGCCGAGGGCAGGCTCGTCCTGTGCGACGCGCTTTGGTACTGCAAGGAAACCTACAAGCCGAAATTCATGATCAACCTCGCGACCCTCACAGGCGCAATCCTGATCGCGCTGGGGCAGAACCGCGCCGGCATGTTCGCCAATGACGACGAACTCGCGGATCAGTTGTTCGAAGCGGGCGAGGTGACTGGCGATCGCGTCTGGCGCATGCCGATGGGCCCCGAATACGACAAGATGATCGACTCCAGGTTTGCCGACATGAAGAATGTCGGCAGCCGCCACGCCGGATCGATTACGGCGGCGCAGTTCCTGAAGCGTTTTGTCGGCGACGTGCCGTGGAGCCATCTCGACATTGCCGGTACGGCCATGGCGTCGCCGGCGAGCGACACGAACCAGTCCTGGGGCTCCGGATACGGCGTGCGGCTGCTGGATCGACTGGTCGCCGACCACTACGAGGGCTGACCGCGCCGGATGGCCGAGATCTTCTTCTACCACCTGACCGAATCGCCCCTCGAAGAGGCGTTGCCGACGCTCGTCGAGAAGTCGGTCGGCAGGGGGTGGAGAGCCTCGATCCAGACATCGGCGGCTGAAAAACGCGATGCGCTGGATTTGCATTTGTGGTCCTATCGCCCCGAAACATTCCTGCCGCATGGCCGCGACGGCGACGAGAGGCCGGCCGACCAACCGGTCTTTCTCACCGTCACGCCGGACAATGTGAACGGGTCGCATATCCGCTTCCTCGTCGATGGCGCATCGCCGCCGGACGATGTGACAGCCTATGAGCGGGTTGTCCTGATGTTCGACGGCCTCGACGAACAGGCGCTCGACGCGGCACGCGGAAACTGGAAAGAGCTGAAAGCGGCCGGCCACACTCTGTCCTACTATCAGCAGAACGCCGGCGGAGGCTGGGAGAAGAAGGCATGAACGGGGACGAAAACCGGGACCTCCGGGCACGCCAGGCGGCGAACAGGGAAGCGGTCGATTCACTCGATCGCGACAGCGCGCACACGCAGTCCGAACGCCACGAATTCTTCAAGGAAGTCTATCGTCGCGCGGAGGGCGATCCCGGCATGGTGCCGTGGGCCGACCTGGCTGCCAAGGCGAAGCTTCACGAATGGCTTCTGCGCCACAAGGGCGACGGCGTCGCGACCGCCGTCGATGTCGCGTGCGGGCTGGGCGACAACGCCGAAGCGCTAGCCGAAGCCGGCTATGTGACGACCGGGTTCGATCTGTCCGAACAGGCCATTCGCTGGGCGCGGAAGCGCTTCCCGGATTCGCCCGTGGAATATCGCACAGCGGACCTGTTCGAACTGCCTCCTGAGTGGAAGGGAGCGTTCGATCTGGTCAATGAGTGCTACACGCTGCAGTCGTTGCACCCGTCCATGCTGGATCGGACTGCCGCTGCGGTCGCCGGGCTCGTCCGGCCGGGCGGAACGCTCCTGATCTATGCCCGATACAGGCCCGACGGTGCACATGTCGATGGTCCGCCCTGGCCGCTGGAGGAGCAGCAATTGCGCCTGTTTGAAGGCCTGGGATTTGAATTGGTTCACGAGGACCTGTTCCACCTGTCGCGGCACGGACGCAAGATCCCGAATGCATTCAGCGAGTGGCGCAAGCGCGTCTAGGCGGAGGTGTTCATGCGGTTTCTCGGGCTGATCATCCTGCTCGCCGGTTCGGTGGCGGCGTTCGGCGGACAGTTTTTCGACATTCGCCCGGGCGGTTTCGAGATCGGACGCTACACGATCTTTTCATCCACGGATGGATCCAGTCCGGCCTCCGTCTATATCGCGAACGATGACGGTCCCATTGCCGTGTCGGTGGAGGTCGTGATCCCCGCCGATGCTTATAATGCTTATCGGGAATCGAGGATGATCCTCGACATCGAGGACCGGCGCGGGCTCTTCCATTCCACTCCCATCCTGTTTTCGTCGAAATCCGCATTGCACCTGGACAACGGAAACCTGCTGGCCGAGGTCGTGACGATCGATGATATCCTGCCGGGCGATTACACGTTCACGCTCAAGCCGGGCGATTTCGACAATCTGCCTGTTCTGTCGGCTGACTTGATCCTTCAGGGCAATATGGGCGGTTTCCCATACGATCTCCGTCCTATCGGCTTCACGATGATCGTCATCGGTGGCGTCATGCTTCTGCTCGGGGGACGCCGCCGGCGCAGGCGTTCACAGCCGGCTGCGCCAGCATCGAAGACATCCTCCATCGGTTATCGACAGGCGGAACCGGAACCTGAAAAGAGCAAGCCCGCCATGAAATGGGGCAGGGGCGGCGATCAGGAGTGACCTCCCGCGCATGGCGGCCCCGCAATGTTGCTTTTCGCCTGAACGCCCCGATACAAGAGACCCTCGCACCCGCAGTAGAGGGGCCGTAACTTGAAGAAGCCTTGGTACCGGCGCCGCAGATTTCTGCTTCCGCTCTCCATTCTGCCGGTCATTTTGATCTTTGTCGGTCCATGGCCGGCGGACAACACCCCCTATGCACAGGCCGGTTATTTCTCGGACACCGTTCGCCGGCTCGATGTGCCCGCTTCCGCGACAGGCCGACTTCGCGCGGGGTTTGCCGAAGTCGAGATTACACCTCCCGTCGGACACCAACTCGCTGGCTTTACAGGCAGGAGACCGTTCGCTTCGGATTCGGTCTTTTCGCGCTGTTATGCCCGGGCTCTGACCCTCGCTGTCGGCGACGTTGAGGTCACCGTCCTTGCGGTCGACCTTCTGCTCGTGAATGACGAACTGGCAGGCGCGGTCTTGGCCGACGCCGGTCTTGAACCCGGTGAAATCTTCTTTACGGCCACCCACACGCATGGCGGACCAGGCCAATGGGCCGATCATCCGCTCGAAAAACTCATCATCGGCAATTATGACGCCGACTATGCGAAACGCCTTTCGCAGCAACTCGCGGACGCCGTGTCGCAATCGCGTGCGGAACTGGTTCCGGTGGAGACCGCGCTCGTCACTGTCGAGGCGACTGGAACCCAATGGAACCGAATCGACAGGAAGCGCGCCACTTTCGATCAACTATCCGCGCTCCTGTTTCGTCCGCTCGATCGTCCGGATGGACCGCCCATTGTGGCGCTCGCCAGTTTCGGCGCGCATGCCACGGTCGCCGGCCACCACAGCCATGCGATCAATGCCGATTACCCGGGCGCCCTGGTCGACCGGGTAAGGGCGGAGACCGGCGCGACCAATGTCATGTTCGCGGCCGGCTCCGTGGGGGACGCGTCAGCGCTTCGCCCTGCCGCAGAGACGCGTGAAGAGATGGCGGTCAAGGTCGGCGAGCGCCTTGCCGATATGCTGACCGCTCCGATCCAGGAAGCCGGGTATGATCAGACGGCGACGCTCGCCAATGCCTATCTGCCGGTCGAACTGCCGCCTGTCCGCGTTCCCGTAACCAAAGCATTGCGGCTCAGTCCGCTATCGACGCGCTGGGTCGCTCCCGACCACTCGCATCTGCATGCCTTGCGTATCGGACCCGCGATGCTGATCGGCTTTCCCGGCGATTACTCCGGAGAACTCGCCGGCCGGCTTGCAGACGGCTTGAGCGATACGGGCCTGACCGTGATCCCGACAAGTTTCAATGGCGACTATCTGGGATACGTGATCAGTGACGACGACTTTTTCGGCGCTGCGAAATACGAAACGCGCATCTTGAATTTCCACGGTCCCTGGCTCGGGCCCTATCTGAATGACCTTGCCGCGCGGCTGGCGCGAAGCATGGCGGACTGATCAGGCGTCCGCCATCGCTTCCTCGTACTCGGCTGTACAGGCGATCCAGTTCTCCTCCCATTCGGCGATCCTGCTTTCCAGATAGGATCGCTTCTTCGAGAGCTCGATCACCTTGTCGCCGTCATTGGCGACGTCCGGTTTTGTCATCTCGGCCTCGATGGCGAGGATTTCTTTCTGCGCCTTCTCGATCCGGCTCTCGAAGTCGGCGATCTTCTTCTTGAGCGGCGCGTATTCCTTGCGCCGCGCCGCGGCCTGCTTGCGCCGTTCCTTGCCGGACAGCGATGGCGTGGCCGGATCGTCGCCGTTTTCGGTCCCGCCGGATTTGACCGGGCCCTTCAGGATAAGCTTGCGATAGGCTTCCAGATCGTCGTCATAGGGTTCGACGGCCCCGTCATGGACCAGCCACAGGCGCTCGACGCAGGCCTCGATCAGGTGCCGGTCGTGGCTGATCAGGATAACCGCGCCCTTGTAGTCGTTGAGCGCTTCCGCCAGCGCCGACCGGCTGTCGATGTCCAGATGGTTGGTCGGTTCGTCGAGGATCAGCAGGTGCGGCGCGTCGAAGGTGACGAGGCCGATCAGAAGCCGTGCGCGCTCTCCGCCGGAAAGGTCCCTTGCCTTGGTGTTCATGCGGTCGCCGCCAAGGCCCATCTGCGCGACACGGGCCCTGACCTTGGCTTCGGGCTGGTCGGCCATCAGCGCCCGCACATGGTCATAGGGCGTATGTTCGGGAACGAGGTCGTCCAGCTGGTGCTGCGCGAACATCGCGATGCGCAGCTTGTCGGCGCGAGTCACCTTGCCGCCCATCTCGGGGAGGCGCTTCGCCACGAGCTTGGCGAAGGTCGACTTGCCGTTGCCGTTGGCGCCGAGAAGCGCGATGCGGTCGTCCGCATCGATGCGCAAATTCAGCTGCTGCAATATCGGATTGCCCTCGACATAGCCCGCGCTCACGCCTTCCATGGCGATGATGGGCGACGCCGGCTGGCGTTCGGGCGAGGGGAGGCGGATCGGCTGTACGTCGCTGTCGATGGCGATATCGACCTGCGCCATTTTTTCCAGCGCCTTCAGGCGGCTCTGTGCTTGGCGCGCCTTCGAGGCCTTGGCGCGAAAACGTTCGACGAACGCTTCCATGTGCTTGCGCTTGGCGGCCTGCTTTTCCGCCATCTTGGTCTGCTGCATCAGTCGCTCGGCCCGGGCGCGGGCGAACTGATCGTAATTGCCCCGATAGAATGTAAGCTTGCGATGCTCCAGATGTAGGATCGCATTGGTGGTCGAGTTCAGCAGATCGCGGTCGTGGCTGATGATGATGACCGTGTGCGGATAGCGCTGGACGTAGTTTTCCAGCCACAACGTGCCCTCGAGGTCGAGATAGTTGGTCGGCTCGTCGAGCATCAGCAGGTCGGGTTGCGAAAACAGAACCGCGGCAAGCGCGACGCGCATCCGCCAGCCGCCGGAAAATGACGAGCAGGGCATGGATTGCGCTTCGGCGTCGAAGCCCAGACCGTGCAGGATCGCACCGGCGCGCGCCTCCGCCGAGTGCGCGTCGATATCGCTCAGGCGCACATGGATCGCGGCGATACGATCCGGATCCGTCGCGGTCTCCGCCTCGGCCAGAAGCGCGGTTCGTTCGCGATCGGCGGCCAGAACCACTTCGAGCAGCGTCTCTTCCGTTCCAGGCGCTTCCTGCGCCACCTGGCCGATGCGCAGGCCTTTCGGCAATTCAATCGAGCCGCTTTCTGGAGAAAGCTCGCCCGTCATCATCTTGAACAGGGTCGTTTTGCCGGTGCCGTTGCGGCCGACGAGACCGACCTTCATTCCCTCGGGAACAACGGCGGTGGCGCCTTCGAACAGCGGGCGGCCCATCATGCGGAAGGTGAGATCGGAGATTTGCAGCATGGCGGGCTTGTGGCTGAAACGGGTGCGAAGCGCAAGCCGTCCGCGGGAACGGAAAACCCTGTGTGTTCCGTACCGATGGTCAGGCCGTCTTCGACATCCGGAAGCGCCCGATCCTGCCCGGGGCCCCAAGGCAGAAAACTCTCGACCCGTGTTCGTTGGGTTGGTTCACCACATTCGCGAGGCGGGCCGTCTGATTGGGGTATTCGCAGCGCAGCGCGCATGATGACGATGCCGGCATGTTTCATGACCGCGAAGATTCGGACGTCGGAACGCTGGCTGCTCTGTCTTCGCCCTCAGGCGAAGGGCCGCCCTTCATCGGTGCGCAGGAAATAAATCAAGTCCAGCGACGGTGGTTCGTGGCCGAGGACCGACAGGATCATATGCGCATGGCCGCGATGATGGGTCTGGTGATTGAAGAAATGGGCAAGCGGCGGCGCCAGCGGCTGTGTCACTTCCTTCGGGTTGGTGACCGGAGTGTATGAGAATAGCCCCGCCAGCGCTTCCTCGGTCAGTGTCTCCACCCAATCGACAATGCGGTCGTCCATCTTTCCGCGCTCAAACCTGAGTTCGGCGAAGTCGGGATGCGGAACATCGCTCAACACCCTGTGCGTTTCGCCCGTTCCGGTAAATCGGTTCATCCAGATCCGGTCGGCGACCAGGATGTGATTGAGCGTCCCTTGCATCGAACCGAAAAACGCATGCACGTCGCGGGACCATTCGTCTTCCGACAACAGTTCCGCAGCGTCGTAGAGGCGGGCATTCGCCCAGCGATTATAGGCCGCGAACATCGCATAATGCCGTAATCCGTCCATCGCGCATTCCCCTAGTCTGCCGCATCCATTGGATGCCAGAGGAAACGAGGCCGGACAAGATGAAAGGCGATGCATCCGCTGTTCGACCAGCTGCGCGATTTTCGCCGAGAGGCGGCCTGTGGCACGTATGAAAACGGGCGGCCATGCCGGCCGCCCGAATTTGATCGATCCTTTTACTTGAGCAGGATCAAACGGCAGAGTTCCCGCAGTTCGGACGGATACTTGTTGGCGTTGACGACGCTTTCGCACGGCTTCTTGTAACGGGCGATGTCGTCGCCCGACATCGATGCGACAATCGTTTCGATGTCGTCGGAGCCGCTTCCCGAACCGTCGCCATTGCCGCCACCCAGCAGGTCGCCGAGACCGATCGAGATGTCGGCATCGGCTCCGTCGCCGCCGGCATTGACGCCGACTTCGGCATTCACGCCGTCTCCGCCGCCGATATTCGCATTCACGTCCGCAGCAACGCCTTCGTCGCCTCCAAGTGTCGCACTGGCGTCCGCATCGACGCCGTCATCGCCACCGATCGAAGCTGTCGCATCGGCGTCGATCCCGCTGCCGCCGCCGACATCAGCGCTCACATCGGCATCGACGCCTCCAGACCCGCCGACATTGGCGCTGACGCCGCCGCCGTCGCCGACCGAGACATCGACCTGGGCATGGGAGGGGGAGGCGAAGGCAAACACGCTGGCTCCGATCAGAAGAGCATAAATATTCCGGTTCAGGGTATGCATGGAAATTCTCCTTGATCCAAAATGTCCTTCAGCTTCATGCCGGACATGAACTGGAAATGGGCAGCAAAACGAATGGTTCGGAAAGTATTTCTTGGATAGGGAATTTGGAAAAGAAACAGTAAAGATATTGGTTTAGTGCCGCACGAATGTGTTTCAATTTGAAGCGGCATCTTTCCGATACGACTATCGAATAGCGGATCGAGGAAGATGAAAAAGAAACAGGCCGCTTTTCAGCGGCCTGTTTGGGAAGTCATTTCCCGTCCTAAGGCGATTCATTCACCCGAAATGCGGTCTTCACTGTCGGAAAATTCGGTCACGGCGGAAAACGGGTTCGTCGAGTCGCAATCGCGGTTGCGGTCGAAAGTTCTAATCACTTCCGGATCGACGGTGTGGGCCTGCCTGGAAACAGTAAAGGAGCAAGCGCGCGCCAGCATTTCGAGAAACTCGTCTGCATTTCGCATGCTTTACCTCCTTTCCTTGCTTCGTTGCGGGCAATCGTTTCGCCAGAGCCGGGAAAATGCGGCGGAAGGAAAGTCGTTCCGCGCATCCGCGAAACATGGAAAACGAACGGTTAACAAAGAACGGATCGCTTATCCTTCGCTCAGGCGGGAAGGGCGGTCGCGAGCGAAGCGGCCTGTGTGAGAAGCCGCGCTGAAAACCCTCTCGCCGGGGCGCCCCAATCCGCCTGACGCGTGGTGTGGCGGGCCCCTTGGCAAGGCTGGCGCGGACCGCTATAGACCGCGCGAATTCCAATTCTCCCCCAATCACGACCAAGAGGACTGTTTACATGGCCATCGAGCGCACCTTTTCCATGATCAAGCCGGACGCCACCGCGCGCAACCTGACCGGCGCGATCACCCAGATGCTGGAGGAGGCCGGCCTGCGCGTCGTCGCATCCCGCCGCGTCTGGATGAGCCAGCGTCAGGCCGAGGCGTTCTACGCCGTTCACAAAGAGCGCCCCTTCTTCGGCGAACTGACGGAGTTCATGTCGTCGGGCCCGACGGTCGTTCAGGTGCTTGAAGGCGAGAACGCTATCGCGAAGAACCGCGAAGTCATGGGCGCGACCAACCCGGCCGACGCGGCAGAGGGCACGATCCGCAAGCGCTTCGCCAACTCCATTGGCGAGAACTCCGTGCACGGTTCCGACGCTCCGGAAACCGCAGCCGAGGAAATCGCCTTCTGGTTCGCAGGCTGCGACGTCGTCGGCTGAGCCAAGCTGCATTCGTTTTGAAGAGACCGGGCCCCTGAGCCCGGTTTTTTCATGCCTGTTCGGAGATCAGCAATGTCTCGAACCACTCCCGGGCGTGCTTCGGCAGCGGGGAGGATTTCCGCGTCGTGGAGTCTGTCAGCACGACTACGTTTTCGGCCGTGGCGCAGCATCGCCCGTCCTTGAAGATCGCCTGTCGGATGCTCACGGACGATCCGCCGATCCGCGTGATGCCCGTCCCGATCGTCGCGTCGCCGGGCCATGTCATCTCGGCCATGAAATTGATGGTGAGCTTCACGATCGAAAAGTGACACCCTTCCGGCGGCATGCCACGTGCCGGATCATAAAGCACCGGCGTGCGGCCGGCTTCCGACAGCGTCGCATAGACCGCGTTGTTGACATGGCCGGCGCTGTCCATGTCGGCGTAACGCAGCGTCTGGACGGTCTGCGAGGGAAACGCTTCGAGGGGAAGGTTGGCGGGGTCTGTCATGGCAATGGCTCCGGTATAGTCGTCCCGAAAGCCGATACCCCATTGTGCGATGCGACAAAACGCCTTCATACTGCTTTGACACTGTGTTGCTGCAATTCCTGATATAGGGTTTGCTCGAACCAGCCGCGGAGGGACCATGACCTACCCCGATTACACGCGTGCCGAGCGCATTGCCGATGGCGTCATTCATGTCGTCGGCATTACGGCGAGCGTGATCGCGGTCGCCATTCTTCTCGTCATCGCCGTGCCGACGCTCGAAATGTCCTATTCGACCGCGCTCGCCATTTATGGCCTGACGGTCGTGACGCTTTTCAGCGTGTCCGCGGCCTATCACATGATCAGCCATGCCGGCTCGAGGGCGGTTCTGCGCAAACTCGATCAGGCGGCGATCTTTCTTAAGATCGCGGGCACCTACACACCGCTGGTTTTGATGATCGGGACCGCGTTTTCCTATGCCGTTCTGGCTTTCGTCTGGATCGCGGCCCTGTTGGGCGCGGTCGGAAAGGTTGCCTTCGGACACAGGCTCGAAGGCGTTTCCGTCGGTATTTTCCTCGTACTGGGATGGGCCAGCCTGACACTTGCCTGGCCGATCTTCGCCACGCTGCCCATCGCGGTCTCCCTGCTGATATTGGCGGGAGGGGTGCTCTACTCGATCGGCGTCATCTTCCATGTCTGGGAAGGGCTGAAATACCAGAACGCCATCTGGCACGCCTTCGTGCTTGCCGCGTCCTCCTGCCATTTCATAGCCGTGACGACCGGCGCTTTCGCCCTGGCCTGACAGAAAATTTTGCCGCCCCTCTGGACAAATGCGTCCGTGTGCATCAGTGATTTGCGCTGTTGGGGCCGTAGCTCAGATGGGAGAGCGCGTCGTTCGCAATGACGAGGTCAGGGGTTCGATTCCCCTCGGCTCCACCAGTTTTCCTCAAAGCGAAAACTCCCGGAAACGGGCTGCATAACCGGGATTGGGTCGAGATTATGCGGCGCGTCGGGTTCCGGATTTTTATCCGAACTGTCGCCAGAAGCGCAGCGGGTCAGTGATGCACGTGATGCCGATTGTGCAGATGTGCGGATATCCAGCGTAGAGCGGCCCCAATGGCGTATCCCAGAATGCCCCAGATTGTGGCGAGAAACGCGAACAGGCCAAGCCCTATGATAATCGAGGCGTTCTCGGGTCTGGACGTAAAGGATATGTCGACCGCGCTGTAGGTCGCGAACAGGGCGCCGCCGAAGCCGAACACAAGCCCGTTCCTGCGAACCAAGCCTGTCACGAAGGAAACGATGGGTTCGAACATGGACAACACCTCGGGTTACGCGACACCGTTCCGAGATTAGTTGCCGAGAGGTTAACCGGGCGTTTCAAATGCCTGCGAAATCTCCAACATTCTCATCGCTATTGGAGCGTCTTGGAAGGCGGTGACTCGATGATCGCTTCATCGAGCAGACCCTCTTTGGACTGCAGCGCGAGGCTTAGAAGCGCATTGGCGACTTCGTTTTCCGTCCAGCCTGTTTTCAGGGCGCGTTAAACCAATGCCTGAATCTGCCATAGCAAGTCCATTTCGCAATCGAGGTCGCTGTCGCCTTTAGCGTTCGTCGTGGGCCCTGGCGTCATATAGTGTTCTCATATTATACCCCACATTACGTAGCGTAATTTGAGAGTCGAGTTTTGGATAGTCTTGTTGCGTGGGGAATTGGGGATAGGCCTGGTCGCAGTTTCGGTTCTAGACCCTAAAACAAGCCGGGCATTGGAACGATCCGGACCTATGCGCGCGAAGTGAAGCCACTGCGTCATGGCGTTGTACACCTTTTTCACAGACGGCCGCGCTGATGATGTCCTACCCATTCTCCTCGGAAAACATAGGGGGAATCCCGGGTAATGTCTGGTGTCGAAACTTTTAACTTGGACGACGTTAATCGAGCCAGTGAGTGTCCACGACACCGCGCAAAACAGAGTGTTAGCGAAGAATGCCCATGCTACCGGTCGAACGAAAAAGCGAAGGTGAGGTGGCTGTATGACTGAAATACCCAAACTTGTTCAGACGGATGGGTATTTTGAGCAAACCGCTGATGGCGGTCATCGATTGGTCAGTGCACTTTCGAAACAACCGATAGCGATGGACGAGATTGCGTCGGTGATCTGGCGGATGTGCGACGGCAGTCGGGACGCGATTGAAATCTCGCAGGAGATCGCCTCGTTCTATCCGCAGGACGGTGCCGCGGTTTCAATCGATGTCATCAACGCGCTGGAGAAGCTGGCGGAGTTCGGGGCGCTGAGGGCGCGTTCCGGAGAAAGCGGGTTCGCGAAAGATGCGAGCACGCCCGGACATGGCAAGATTCTTGTCGCATGTTATTGCGAACCGGCCAATCATTCGCTGAACTGGCAGCTTCACGCGCTTTACCAGTCTTTCCTCGATCTGCAGCATCCGGATTTCGATTTTCGGGTCACCATCCCGTCTGGAGCGGAAGGCCTGATCGATCCGCGTATCCCTTATCGTTTCGCCGAGTCGATCAAGCAGACGTTCAAGCATCCGATGTTGAAGAAGCACGGATTCAACGGATATCCCTACGCCAATCATTTCCTGTCGGTGTCAGAGGAAGATACCGCTTACGATTATATCCTGGCCTGCGATGTGGATACGTTGCTGCTGCCTGCGCTGACAGGTACCCGTCCGGCCAAATTCCTGACCGGCGGCGGCGGATACAAGACGGATGTCACGCATCAAAGATTGAGTGAGTTCGCGCAGAGGCAGGGATACGAGAACTTCGGCCGTCACTCCAATATCGGACCGACCTGGTACGGAGAGTCGAGCCTGGTCGTGAAATCGGCAAGTGAAGTCCTCAAAACGATCCCGATCCTGCTGAGCGAAGCTGACTGGCAAGACACAAGTTGGCCGGATTGGTGGATCGGCGTCCTCGCCCTTTATTCCTCTGAAATTGTGCTCAACGAGATGGTCCCCGATCTGGAGATTCGAAGAGGCGTTTTGGATGCCCATACCGATAATAAGGAACCGAACGATGCCATCCACATGCATATGTGGCACACGAGCAATTACAGGGAGGAATTCTCGAAATTTGCGTTCAACGACGGTGTATATGACCGCGAAGATATCGCGCTGACGGGCAAGGCGGGGTTTGCGCTCGAATACGCTCGACGCGGCAGGCTGCTGGGTTCGGCAGCGCGTTTGCATCATCTCCTGCTTTCGAAGGATGCGGATGCGACGGCCGGATCGGTTAACGGGACTGTGCGGGGTTCGAGGCCCGATAGCAGTTCGCCATCGGCTATGACATCGCTGGTACGATTGTTCCGCCGTCTGCGCGGTTGAAGTCGACGAGCCGGTGAACGGCGATGCGACTCACCACCGTTCGGCGGCGGTATCGTCTGCCTGTTTCGCCTCGACCCAGCCCCCGTCGCTGCTGTCGGTTCGATGCTCCTTCTTCCAGAAGGGCGCTCGCGTTTTCAGGAAATCCATCAGGAAATCGGCCGCTTCGAAGGAAGCCTGACGGTGGGAGGAGGCGGCCGCAACCAGGACGATATTCTCGCCGGGCGCGATTTTTCCGTAGCGATGAATAACGGTCAGGCCGGTCAGCGGCCAGCGTTCAGCCGCTTGCCGGGCGATCCGGCCGATTTCCGCCTCGGCCATGCCCGGATAGTGCTCCAGTTCCAGCGCGGACAATGTGCCGTTCTCGTCGCGGCAGAGGCCCGTGAAGGTGACGACCGCGCCCACATCGGTGCGGTCCTCCGTCAGGCGGGCGCTTTCGGCTGCGGCGTCGAAATTGTCCCGCTGAACACGAATGACGGGCTCTGCCGCCATCTCAGCCCCCGGTCATCGGCGGAAACAGTGCGATCTCGCGCGGCGCGCCAAGCGCCTCGCCATGCTCGACATGTTCCTGATCGACGGCGATGCGAATGGCATTGTCCATCGCCAGCGCGGCTTCGTAATTCTCGCCACGCGTCTTCATCCAGGCAAGCAGGTCCGCGCCGGTCTTCACCGTCTCCGGCAAGTCCACATCCTCCTCGGGAAGGCCGATGCGTTCGCGCACCCAGGCGAAATAGACCAGCTTGGTCATCAGCGGTCCGCCTCGTCATTGATCACGTGTTTCAGCCCGGAGCGGAAATAATCCCACCCGGTATAGAGGGTCACGATTGCCGATATCCACAGCAGCACGTGACCCGTCTCGGTGACATAGGGCACGATCTTGTCGCCTGAAGGGCCGGCAAGCAGGAAGCCGATCGCGACAAGCTGGATCGCGGTCTTCCATTTGGCGAGCCACGTCACCGGCACGCTGACTTCCAGCGAGGCGAGATACTCGCGCAAACCCGAGACCAGGATTTCCCGGCACAGGATGATGACTGCCGCCCACAGGCTCCAGTTCTTCAGCGATCCCTCGGCCGCCAGAAGCAGCAGCACGACCGAGACGACAAGCTTGTCGGCGATCGGGTCGAGCATCCGCCCGATATTCGAGGTCTGTTGCCACTTGCGCGCGAGGTAGCCGTCGAGGAAATCGGTCAGGCTCGCGACGATGAAGATACCGAGAGCAAGCCAGCGCGCGAAATCGCTCGATTGCAGCCGTCCCTCGAGAAAGAAACAGAGCACGATCAGCGGCACCGCGAGGATACGCGCGTAGGTCAGGATATTCGGCAGGTTGTAGGCGCTGCGTGACATAAAATGTGAGAAGCACCGGAAGCCGCGCCGGTCAAGTGCGGCATCTCATCCCGTTTCACTGCGATTGGCGGAAATGGTCGTAAATCTGGCGCGCCATCGCCTCGGAAATCCCGTCGACTTTCTCGAGGTCGTCGAGTGCCGCGCGCGCCACGCCCTTGGCGGTTCCGAAATGATGCAAAAGGGCGCGCTTGCGTGCCGGTCCGATGCCGCCGACCTCGTCGAGCGGGTTCTTCACCATCTCCTTCTTGCGCCGCGCGCGGTGAGAACCGATGGCAAAGCGGTGCGCCTCATCTCGTAACCGCTGGATGAAATAGAGCACCGGATCGCGGGGCGGCAGCGTGAAATCGGCCTTGCCCGGAATGAAGAACCGTTCGCGCCCGGCATCGCGATCGACGCCCTTGGCGACACCGACGACGTCCACCGCCTTGTCGACGCCGAGGTCCTTCAGGATCGTCATCACGGCATTGATCTGGCCGAGCCCGCCATCGATCAGCAGCAGATCCGGCCAGGCGGGCAGGGCATCGGAAACCGGATCGGCCTCGTCGTCTCCATTCACCGCCTCGCGGTCGGGAATGCCTTCTTCCTTGACCAGCCGCGAGAAACGCCGCTCCATGACCTCGCGCATCATCGCGAAATCATCGCCGGGCGTCGCCGTTTCGGACTTGATGTTGAACTTGCGATACTGGTTCTTCGCAAATCCCTCCGGACCGGCGACCACCATCGCGCCGACCGCGTTCGTTCCCATGATATGGGAGTTGTCGTAGACCTCGACACGGCGAGGCACGCGCGAAAGCTGCAGCGCTTCGGCCATGCCCGCCATCAGCTTGGCCTGCGAGGAGGTCTCGGCAAGCCGCCGGCCGAGCGCCTCCTTGGCATTCGCCAGCGCGTGATCGACGAGATCGCGCCGTTCGCCGCGCTGCGGCCGCGTCACGGTGACCTTGCGCGGTGCCTTCAATGACAGCGCTTCGGCCAGCAGATCGCTTTCCGGCAATGTTTCGGAGGTCAGGATCAGGCGCGGCACCGGCTTGTTGTCGTAGAACTGCGAGATGAAGGCGCCGAGCACATCCTCCGGCTCCAGCGCAGTGTCGGCCTTGGGGAAATAGGCGCGGTTGCCCCAGTTCTGGCCGGTCCGGAAGAAGAACACCTGAATGCAGGTCATGCCGCCCTGCTGCTGGATCGCGAAGACGTCGGCTTCCTCGACCGTTTGCGGATTGATGCCCTGATGGCTCTGGACGGCGGTCAGCGCGGAAATCCGGTCGCGATAGATGGCCGCGCGCTCGAAATCGAGATCCTCCGCCGCCGCCTGCATCGATTTCGACATGTCCGCCTGCACGGCCTGGCTGCGCCCGGAGAGGAACGCCTTGGCCTCCCTGACCAGTTCCCCATAGCCTTCCGTGGAGATTTCGCCGGTACATGGGCCGGAACAGCGCTTGATCTGGTAGAGCAGGCAGGGGCGCGTGCGGCTCTCGTAAACACTGTCGGTGCAGGTTCTGAGCAGGAAGGCGCGCTGCAGCGAATTGATCGTGCGCCCCACGGCGGACGCCGATGCGAAGGGCCCGAAATAGTCGCCTTTCTTCGTCTGCGCGCCGCGATGCTTGAAGATGCCGGGTGCTTCGTGGTCGCCGGTGATCAGGATATAGGGAAACGACTTGTCGTCGCGCATCAGCACGTTGAAGCGCGGACGCAGTCGCTTGATCAAATTGGCTTCAAGCAGCAGCGCTTCGGTCTCGGTGCGCGTCGTGACGAATTCCATCGCCGCCGTCAGCGTGATCATCTTTGTGATGCGGTTCGAATGGCCTCGGCCCTGCGCGTAGTTCGTCACGCGCTTCTTCAGGCTCGCCGCCTTGCCGACATAGAGCACGTCGCCATCGGCATTGAACATGCGATAGACGCCCGGTGCGTTGGGCAGGCGTTTCACATAGGCCTTGATCAGCTCCGCGCCATGCAGTTCTTCGGAAAGATTGTCTGCCGTGTCCCAGGCAAGGTCCTTGCCGAGCGTCGCGACGACGGGATCGTCGCCGCCATCGAACTCCGCCTCGGCGATCTTGTCTTCGAGAATCGGTTTCGCGTTCATCGGTGCATATCAGCTCTCGGAGGCCGCATCATCAATAGCTCTCGTGCGAATGCTGACAGATGGGGCTATTCGGCTATTCCCGCAACGTCCGGCGTTTCCCACGCCAGATGCTGGCCGCCATCGAGCGCGATCATCTGCCCGGTGATCGAGCCGTTTTCCGCGAGATAGCGGATTGTCGCGCCGATTTCCGTCAGCGCCGCCCCATGCCGAAGGGGCACCGCCTCCTGCTGCCGGGCGAAATCATCTTCGTTTTGCCGCGCGCTCTTCAATGTCGGTCCCAGCCCGATTCCGTTGACGCGGATCTGCGGGGCCAGGGCCTGCGCCATTGTCCGCGTCGCGGTCCAAAGCGCGGATTTCGAAAGCGTGTAGGAGAAGAAATTTGGTGTTAGCCGCCACACGCGCTGGTCGATCATGTTGACGATGAGCCCGTTCGTTCCGGAGGGAAGGGCGGCCGCGAAGGCCTGCGCGAGGAAAGCAGGGGCTTTGACGTGGATGTCGAAATGCCGGTCCCACACATCCTCGCTCAATTCGCCCAACGCATCATGTTCGAAGACGGAGGCGTTGTTGACGAGAAGGTCGATCGGACCGGCGAGATCCGTCGCCTGCGCGATGAGGGCGGTCATCCCCTCCGCCTTGCACAAATCGGCCTGCACCGCATAGGCGTCAGCCCCGGCGGCGCGCAGCGAATTCGCAAGCGCCTCCGCTTCAGCGAAGGAACTGTTCGCGTGGATTGCGACCGCATAGCCGTTCGCCGCGAGATCCTCGACGATAGTGCGTCCGATACGTTTCGCTCCGCCCGTCACGAGCGCGGTTCCCTTAGCCTGCACCTGCAATCTCCGCTCTCAGAATACCATCACGATATAGGTGAGATAGGCCACGCTCATGATGGCGCCCAGTGTCCGGCCCGTCGTAATCCGCCCAAAACAGATCACGGCGAGCGCCACGGAGGTGGCAAGCATGATCCACATGTCACGTTCGATCATGATGTGCGAAACGGGTACCGGAATGATCAGGCCCGTTATCCCCATGATGGCGCCGATATTGAAGATGTTGGAGCCGATGATGTTGCCGAGCGCGACGTCGACTTCCTTGCGCCATGCCGCGGCCATGGTGGTCGCGAGTTCCGGCAGAGATGTACCGATCGCGACGATCGTCAGTCCGATGGCTGCCTGCGATACGCCGAAGGTCTCGGCCAGGTTGGACGCGCCGGCGACTGTCAGTTGTGCGGCGATGGGCAGGCCGATCAGGCCGCCGGCAAGGTAGAGCGCGATCCTGCCGGTTGCGTGGGGCAGTTCGCCGAGTTCCTCGTGATAATCGTCGGGTTGCTCGTCCTCGACATGGGCGCGGGCTCTCAACACTTGCGCGAGAATGAAAAGCAAAAGCCCGGCAAACAGCCCGGCCGCCTCCAACCGGTCGAGCCTGTCGTCGCTGATCATCCACATGAACGCGACAGTGAAGACCAGCATGACCGCAACATTGCGGGCCAATCCGTGCTGTTTGGCATGGATGGCTGCGATGATCGCCGGGATACCCATGACAAGCAGCACGTTTGCGATGTTCGAACCGACCACGTTGCCGACCGCGATATCGGGCGCGCCGGACAGGGCGGATTGCAGCGAAACGACGAGTTCCGGTGCCGATGTCCCGAAGGCGACGACCGTGAGACCGATGATCAGCGAAGGGATTCCCAGGCTTTCGGCCAGGCCCGCCGCACCTTTTACGAGGTAGTCGCCGGCAAATACGAGGAGAACCAGGCCGGCGGCGAGCATGATGAAGTCAAGAAGCATGGAGGTCCGTCTGAAAACAGCGTGTTTCGTCTATATAGGCATGGATTTCAGGAAGGAAGGGAGCGCCGCGGTGTTGCGCGTCGAACACACTCCCGAACTGTCATTTTTCGGCCACTGAATCTCCTCAATCCAGCAACGCAATCGCCGCAATCGGGAACGAAATCTTCGGCAGGGAGTTTGGGGCACGAAGCGTCCGAAACGCAAAAGCATCGGGCGCGATACAGACGACCTTCAAGGAGAGTGACATGCGTATGTTTGCAAAATTGGCCGGAGGAATCGCCATCGTGGCGCTCGCCGGCAACGCCGCCCTGGCCGCGGATGCCGTCGAGGCGCCGCCAGAGCCGCCGATGGCCGCCCCGATCAATATCGTTCCGGCCGACACATGGTCGGGAGTCTATGTTGGTGCCTTCGGCGGTTACGACTGGGCCCGGTTCGACGCCGATACGGGCGATATCGACGCCGACGGCTGGAACGGTGGCGCCTTTGCCGGCGTGAACTTCCAGAACGGTGCCTTCGTCTACGGTGCGGAAGGTGACGTCGGCTATTCCGGCGCAACCGGTTCGGACGGCGCCAATGACGTTGACCGTGGTGTGTTCGGTTCGGTGCGTGGCCGCCTTGGCTACGCTGTTGATCCGTTCATGGTTTACGGTACCGCCGGTCTGGCTATCGCCAACAACGAAATGGACGACGGGGTGGGAAGCGACACCAACACCCATCTCGGCTGGACCGTTGGCGCTGGCGCCGAGGCCCTGCTGACCGACAACGTCTTCAGCCGTCTCGAATACCGTTATTCGGACTACGGCGCGAAGGATTACGATCTCGGTGGCTCGACGGTCTCGTCCGGCTTCAACGAGCACAGCGTGAAAGCCGGTATCGGCCTGAAGTTCTAACCCGGACGCAATCCGGCAACACGGGCCCGTGCGGAGCGATCCGCACGGGCTTTTCTTTTTTACCCGTGCGACTTTAGCGTCTCGTATTCCGGAAACTGCTTCGCGAACCGGTCCTCGAAGCGTTTCAGCTTCGGCCGGCCACGACGCCAGTTGAGGTCGGGGAACCGCAGGTCGAGATATCCGAGCATTGCCGCGACGGCGAATTGCCCTCCGGTCAGCTTGCTTGTCACGCGCGGTGCGTTGTCATTGAGCCAGTCGAGACCGCGCGTCACCTTGCGCGCCTGCAGATCGAGCCATGGCTGGTGCACTTTCTCTTCCGGCCGGAAGCGCTTCTCGTACACCTGCGCAAGAAGGCAATCGCACAGCCCGTCGCCAAGCGCCTCCATCCGTTCGGCCTCCATCCGCTTCGCCGCGTTGCGCGGAAACAGCCTGCGGCCGCTCATGCGATCGAGTTCCTGCATGATCGCGCGGCTGTCGAACAGCGCCGAGCCGTCGTCGAGAATCAGGGTCGGGATCTTGCCGAGCGGATTGTTCTCGACCAGCAGGGCCGGTTCGTCATTCGTGTTCACGGTCTCCGGCTCGATCCCGAGGTCGAGCCACGCGGCCGCCATGCGGACCTTGGCGCTGTAGGGGGAGGCGGGCGAATAGAGCAGGCGTGGCATGGGTGATCTTCTTCCTTTGTCAGATGGCGGCAGACGCCGCCGGCACCCCGAAATGAACGGGCTGTGTTTCCCTTATAGATGGAACGGAGCGTTCCGGAACACGTTTCCTCTGCAGTCGAAACGGTGGCGCGACGGTAGTCGCACGCAGCACCAGGAGAAGCAAAACATGAAACCGGACGATAACAGCGAATCGATTGCCGAGGAAAACCGCGAAGCTCGCCGCGAGAAGTCCGATGATAACGGCAAGGGCGCCGCGGATCGCAAGAAACACTCTGGTGATTCGAGCGGCCCGATTGTCAAGGAAAACCACGAAAACGGCGAGGAATAGGCCGGCAAAGCCCCGGAATGGCGCTGCTCAGCGAGCAGCCGGCATGACCGCGCCATCCTTGGAGCAGGCGTTCGCATCGACTTCCGGACACGCGACGAACCCGGCGAGATCGCGCGACAGGCAGATGCGCACCTCGCGCAGATACCGCCGGTCGCAAGTCACGGCGATCGCGTCGCCCGGCATGCCGGGATTGGCGGAAACAAACGCATCCTCGACCGTATCGGGATCGACGGTCCGGATACTGCTGGCGGCAGCGAAGGAGGCCGGAATGGCGATCGCTTCGAACGCCATCCGCGTCGCGATAAAGTAGTCTTCCTGCGACAGGCCCGAACAAGTGCCGTGTTCGCGCCATTCATGACGGATCAAGCCCGTCGACGGCATGATGTCGAGCATCGAATCGGACAGTACGCGCGATACGCCGAGCGGCCGGTCGGTAGGGCACTCCGTCGGATAACCGGTCGTGAACTGCGGCCACAAGCCATGCACGACAAATCCGAAGGGATCGTCAGCTTCGCATTGCTGCCGGTTGGCACGGTCGCCGAAGGACGCGCAGTAGCTGGGCGACCATGACAGGGCGAGAACATAGAAATCGAAACCGGTGCCGAGGGGAACCTCTAATGTCTCGGCGGCCGATATCGGACCGACCGATCCCGCTTCCTCGCACCCGGCGAGGGCGACAGCCGTCGCGAAACCTGCCGCGATGCGGGTCAGCAAACGCATGAGATGGACAGGGATAGCTTAGCGCAGAACCCGGCAGTAACCGTCATAGACGTTCCAGCGGTCGAGGCCCGAAAGGCAGAACTCGACATTGTCACCGAACGCGCCAGCGAAACCGGCGCCGAATTCCACCAGATACCAAAGCGTGCGGTTGTGGCCATCCGAGGTCGTAGCCGATGCGCGGCAATAGAGCTGGTCGACCGCGCGGGCGCGCTCGGAGCTCGGCACATAGCGGTTTTCGCGGATCTGCGTGATCGACGAGATCGACAACTCCGGCCAGTGGTGGACTTCGCGCGCCTGGATGCGGAAGCGCCGCTCGATCGACTTCAGATAGGAATCCTTGGCGCATGCCGAGTCGGGCTGGGCCACGACATAGGAGCCACCCGGCGCGATCAGATCGGCAGCCAGCGCGGTCATCGGAGCTGTTGCGAACACTGCCGCGGCAAGGACGCCGCGAATGGCAGAAGAAATCCGGGTGGTCATTGCGAGGTCTCCTTGCGCAATCCGTTGCCGATCTGATTACCCCAATCGCCTTCGGCAGTCACCCCGCAACCTATGGCAGTGATGTCACAGTCGGAATGTGAAAAACGCTATTCGCCGGCGAGCCAATTGATCGCGTAACTTCCCGATCCCTTGCGGAATTCCAGCACGGAAGCCAGCCATGGCAAAATCGTGCGCAATTCCGATTCCAGCGCGTAGGGCGGATTGACGACGATCATGCCCGAGCCGTCGAAACGCACATCGGCGCCCGACGAACGAACCTCGAGCGAGGTATCGAGGATTCGCGGGATCTTCAGCGCCCTGAGTTCGTCCCGGAATTCCGAAATACCCTTGCGGTGCTTGACCGGATACCAGAGCAGGAACGTACCTGTCGCGAACCGCTTGTGGCCGTCTTTCAACGCCGTGAGGATGTTGAAGAACTCGTGATAGACCTCGAAAGGCGGATCGACGAGCACGATGCCCCGGCGTTCCTTCGGCGGCAGGTGGGACTTGATGCCGAGCCAGCCGTCCAGCTTTGTGACACGTGCCTGGAAGTCGCCCTCGAAATGAGAATGGAGGACCTCGAAGTCTTCCGGGTGCAATTCGAGTGCGGTCAGCCTGTCCTGGTTGCGGAACATCGCGCGCGCGATCATCGGCGAACCCGGATATTGCGTCAGGCCGCCTTCCGGATTGAATGAACCAACAGCGTCGAGATAGGGCGCGAGCAATTCACGAACATCGGCCGGGGCGTTGTCCGCCGCATCCAGAACCTTGCCGATTCCCGTTTTCCATTCGCCCGTCTTCTGCGCCTGGTCGGACGACAGGTCGTAGAGACCGAGACCGGCATGGGTATCGAGCACGCGGAATGCGGCTTCCTTGCGCTGCATGTAGGCGATGACGCGGGTCAGCACGATGTGCTTGAACACATCTGCGAAATTTCCGGCGTGAAATATGTGGCGATAATTCATGGCATCGCTCCTATCGCGCCACGCGCCATCAGGCTAGTCTTTCCGCCATGAATATCGCGCCCAAGATCGACACATTCCGCTCCACCTGTCCGCATGACTGCCCGTCCTGCTGCGCCCTCGAAGTCGAGGTCGCCGACGGCACGCGTATCGGCCGGGTGCGCGGCGCCAGGGACAACAGTTACACCGACGGCGTCATTTGCGCCAAGGTGGCGCGATACGCCGAACGTATCCATCATCCGGACCGGCTTCTGCATCCGCTCATCCGCAGCGGCGCCAAGGGGGCCGGGGAGTGGCGGCAGGCGTCCTGGGATGCCGCTCTCGACCTCGTGGCCGAACGCTTTCTCGCTGCAGAGGAAAAATTCGGTTCGGAGACCGTCTGGCCCTATTATTTCGCCGGGACCATGGGTCAGGTGCAGCGAGACGGCATTCATCGTCTGCGCCACGCCAAGCGCTATTCCAACCAGTTCGACACGATCTGCACGAACATGGCCTGGACGGGCTTCGTCATGGGAACTGGCAGGCTCGCCGGGCCCGACCCGCGCGAGATGGCGAAATCCGACTGCGTCGTCATCTGGGGCACCAATCCGGTCGCCACCCAGGTCAATGTGATGGCCCACGCGATCAAGGCACGCAAGGAACGCGGCGCGACCATCGTCGCCATCGACATTTACGCCAACGACACGATCGCCCAGGCCGATATGGGCCTCGTCCTTCGGCCGGGAACGGATGCGGCGCTTGCCTGCGCGGTCATGCATGTAGCGTTTCGTGACGGCTACGCCGACCGCGATTTCATGAGAAAATTCAGCGACAAGCCGGCGGAACTTGAATCACATTTGCAGACTCGCACACCGCAATGGGCCGCGGCGATCACCGGCCTTGCCGTCGAGGACATCGAGGCCTTCGCCAAACTGGTCGGCACGACGAAACGGACCTTCTTCCGGCTCGGTTACGGCTTCACCCGCAATCGCAACGGCGCGGTCTCCATGCATGCGGCGGCCTGCGTGCCGACCGTGCTTGGCGCCTGGCAGCATGAAGGCGGCGGCGCATTTCACAACAATGGCGATATCTACCGGTTCGACAAGCGCGAACTGATCGGCGCTGCCCATGCGGATCCCGCCATTCGCTGGCTCGACCAGTCCAAGATCGGACGCGTGCTGACCGGTGACGCCGAAGCCCTTCATGGTGGCCCGCCGGTGACCGCCATGCTGGTCCAGAACACCAACCCGGCCAACGTCATGCCGGAACAGGCTCTGGTTCGGCAGGGGCTGATGCGTGACGATCTCTTCACGGTGGTCCATGAGCAATTCATGACCGACACGGCGGAGCTGGCCGATGTCGTGCTGCCGGCAACGATGTTCATGGAGCATGACGATATCTACAAGGGCGGCGGCCATCAGCACGTGATGCTTGGCCCGAAACTGATCGATGGGCCTGGTGAAACCCGGCCAAATCACTTCGTCTTCGAGGAATTGGCGAAACGGCTCGGCGTCTCGCATATGGCCGGCTTCGGCAAGACGGAGCGTGAACTGATCGACGCCGTCATTGCGCCCTGCGGCGAGACCTACGAAACACTGAGCGAAAAGGGCTGGATCGATGTCCAGCCGGATTTCGAAACCTCGCATTTCGTGAAAGGCTTCGGCTATTCCGATGGCAAATTCCGCTTTTCGCCGGACTGGATGACGGGTCCGTCGCCCACTCGGCCACCGGAGGTGCTCGGAGCGCAAGGCCCGGCGGGTCGGCTGCCGGCATTCCCCGATTACCTCGATCTCACGGAGGATCCGGACACCGAACACCCGTTCCGTCTCGCGACGTCGCCGGCGCGATCCTTCCTGAATTCCACCTTCCAGGAAACGCCCGGGTCGGTGAAGAAGGAACGCAGGCCTGAAGTCATGATCCATCCCGACGATGCGGCCTTACACGGTCTCCTGGACGGCATGCCGGTCGCGCTCGGCAATACGCGCGGTGAGGTCCACCTGCATTTGAAGATCTCGGATCGGCCGGGGCGCGGCACCCTGATCGCCGAGGGCCTGTGGCCGAACAAGGCGCATCTCAATGGCTGCGGCATCAACACGCTGACCGGCGCGGACAGTGTCGCACCCTATGGCGGTGCGGCTGTGCACGATGCCAAAGTCTGGGTGAGGGCGCTTTAGGTCTTCAAACCTTCTCGGCCTGCTCGACCGTAGCGCCTTCGGCAATCGTCCGCGGCGAACTGTTCAGCTTCTCGATCGCAAAGCCGGCGGCCGCCTTGTATTTCGCCATGAATTCCGCGCGCTCGTCGGACGGGATCACATCGTCGATATTGTCGAACTCGCCGCCGCAGCGTTCATCGACCATGTTGAGGAGGCCGAAAGGTCCCGCACCGCGATTGCGCAGGATGAGCTCCGAGACAGGCCCGCACAACTGTTCATTATAGGCGGCAAGCGCCTGCGGGGTCACCCCGTGCTCCAGCAGGCAGGTGCCGAGAACCCGCGCATCGATGATCGCCTGGCTCGCGCCGTTGGAGCCGGTCGGATACATCGCATGCGCTGAATCCCCCATCAGCGCGACATTGCCGTCACGCCAGGTGGACACCGGGTCGCGGTCGATCATCGGATTCTCGTAGGCGATATCGGCGCCCCTCAGCAGGGCGGGAACGTCCAGCCAGTCATAGGTCCAGCCCTCGAAATGCTGGATGAAATCGTCGATTTCTACCGGCTTGAACCAACCGGAATTCTTCCAGCCCTCGGAATTGTCCACCGTCACCTCGGCGATCCAGTTGATCGTGGCGAGCCCGGTTTCCGGGTCGGGATGCGAGATCGGATAGATCACCATGCGTTGCTTGTGGGTGCCGAGACCGACAAACGACGACCCCGTGCGGATCGGTTTTGCTTGCGTCGTGCCGCGCCACATGATCGCGCCGCCCCAGTGGATCGGCGGCTGGTCGGGATGCATCTGCGCGCGAATCGCCGAGTGGATACCATCCGCGCCGATCAGCAGCGTACCGGTCTCGCGCGATGTCGAGCCGTCGGCATGGTCGATTGTCGCCGTCACGCTGCCGTCGGCATTGTTCTCATATCCGGATACGCGACATCCCAACCGAACGGCGTCCTTGCCCGCCCGGGCGACGAACGTGTCGTGCAGCATCACGTGAAAGAGGCCGCGATGCACGGCGTATTGCGGCCAGTTGTAGCCGGCAAGCAATCCGCGGGGCTCGGAATAGATGTCGTTCCCGTTCAGCCCGACCAGCGCCCATTCCCGTGCCGGCACGCCGACCTTGTCGAGATCGTCCGGCCCGATGCCGAGATCGTAGAGCTCGCGCACGGCGTTTGGCTGGATGTTGATCCCGACCCCGAGCGGACGCAGTTCACGCACCGATTCGAACACGACGCAGCGCACGCCGATCTGGTTGAGCGTCAACGCGGTCGCAAGGCCGCCAATACCGCCGCCGGCGATCATCACGAGGGGTTGGGGCATTCTCTGTTCCTCCGCAAAGCCCGGCGTTCATAGCAAGAAACCTCGCCAACGCAACGCTAACGGCTACGTAAGGGCGGCTTTGGGCGATTAGTCCTGGATTGAGCGGGCGATCTTTTCCAGCGCCAGCGGATAGATACGGTGCTCTTCGACAAGCACTTTCGCGGCAAGCGTATCCGCCGTGTCGTCCGGCAGGATCGGCACTTCGGCCTGACAGATCACGGGGCCTTCGTCCATTCCAGCCGTGACATGATGCACCGAGCAGCCATGCACGCTGTCGCCCGCCTCGATCGCACGCGCATGGGTGTCGAGCCCCTTGTGCTTCGGCAGCAGGGAAGGGTGGATATTGATGATACGACCGTCCCACGGCTCGAGAAATTCGCCGGTAAGCAGTCGCATGAAGCCGGCGAGGCAGACAATCTCGACGCCGAACTCCTCCAGCGCATCATGGATCGCCTGCTCATGCGCGTGTTTCGAGCCGTAGGATTTGCGTGAAATCGCCCGCGCCGGAATTCCTTCGCCGCGCGCGGTGCCCAGCCCGCCCGCATCCGGATTGTCGGATATCACGAGCACGATCTTGGCGGGGTAGTCCGGCGCTTTCGATGCGCGGATCAGCGCTTCCATGTTGGAGCCGCGGCCGGAGATCAGCACGGCGGTCTTTTTTCGCGTATCGGTCAAAGGTCGAGCGATCCGGTATAGGAAACGCGCGCGCCGTCTTGGCGTGTCATGACGCCGATGCGGGTCACGGTTTCGCCCTCGCGCTCCAGCACCTCGGCCACGGCCTCGCTGTGCTCCGGCGACACGACGGCGATCATCCCGACCCCGCAATTGAAGGTGCGCAGCATCTCGTCGCGCGCAACGCCGCCCTGCGCGGCGAGCCAGGCGAAGACATGCGGCACATGGATCGCGGAAAGGTCAATCTCTGCGGCCATGCCGTCGGGCAGCACGCGCGGAATGTTTTCCGGGAACCCGCCGCCGGTGATATGCGCCAGCGCCTTGATCGCGCCGGTTTCGCGAATGGCTGCCAGAACCGGCTTCACATAGATGCGCGTCGGGTCGAGAAGCGCTTCGCCGAGGGTACGTTCCTTGTCGAACGGCGCAGATGCCCCGTAGGAGAGGCCCGACATCTCGACGATACGCCGCACCAGCGAATAGCCGTTGGAATGGACACCGTCCGAGGCAAGCCCCAGGATCACGTCGCCCTCCGCGATATCGGCCGTCGGCAGGAGCGTGCCGCGTTCCGCCGCGCCGACGGCGAAGCCGGCGAGGTCGTAGTCGCCATCGCCATACATGCCGGGCATTTCCGCCGTCTCGCCGCCGAGCAGCGCGCAGCCCGCCTGCCTGCAGCCTTCGGCGATGCCGGAGACGATGTCAGACCCTTGCTTCACGTCGAGCTTGCCGGTGGCGAAATAGTCGAGGAAGAAAAGCGGCTCCGCACCTTGCACGATCAGGTCGTTGACGCACATTGCGACGAGGTCGATCCCGACCGTGTCGTGGATCTTCGCCTCGATGGCGACTTTCAGTTTGGTGCCGACGCCGTCATTGGCCGCAACCAGCACGGGGTCGGAAAAACCGGCCGCCTTCAGGTCGAACAATCCGCCGAACCCGCCGATCGTCCCGTCGGCGCCGGACCGGCGCGTCGATTTCACCAACGGCTTGATCGCCTCGACCAGCGCGTTGCCGGCATCGATGTCGACGCCCGCATCGGCGTAGGAGAGGCCGTTCTTGCCGTCCGTGTTTTGCGATGAGTCCGACATGGCTGCGCCTGTCCCGCACTAGGTTTCCTGCGCGCTCTATTGCACGGCACAGGCGGTCTTTCCAGTGCCCGGCGGGAGCCTGCCACAGCAATTTCCCGAGCATTGTGAGAAAGGCTTTTGCGCAGGTCGCCGCGCATATCTATATGACAGAAAACAAGACGGGATATCGATGACCACGCGATTCTGGACAATACCAAACGCGATCTCTGTCGCGCGCATGGCGATGATACCCTTCATCGTCCAGGCGGTGCTGCAGGGCGCCTGGATGACGGCATTTGTCCTTTTCGCCATTGCCGGTATCTCCGACGGGGTCGACGGGCTCATCGCGCGTTTTTTCCATCAGGATTCGGCGCTAGGAGCCTATATCGATCCGCTGGCGGACAAGGCGTTGACCATCGCGGTCTTCGCGACTCTTGCCATTGTCGGCATCGTCCCGGTCTGGCTGCTGGTGCTCGTGGTCGCGCGCGATATCGCGATTCTGGCGGGTGCGGGCCTCATGGCGGCGCGCGGAAAGGCGGGCGCGATCCGGCCTCTGCCGATTTCCAAGATCAACACGGCGGTTCTGACCGCCATGGCAGGCTGGCTTCTGGCGGCAAACGCCTTTGAGTGGTCGATTCCGGCTGTAAATTATGGTCTGATCGCGCTTGTCGTCATCCTGATCGCGGTCTCGGCGGCGGCTTACAGTCGCCTTTTGATACGCAGTCTCGGCGGTCGGGAGGCGGGATACGCGGAACAGACGGACAGGCTCACGTGACCAAGCATCTTTCCACCGCCAATCTGAAACGCCAGGCCCTCTTCTGGCTCGGGGCGACCGTTGGTTTTATCCTCTTCGTCTATGTCTTCCGGTCGATCCTGCTGCCGTTCGTGGCCGGCATGGCGCTGGCCTATTTCATGGACCCGGTTGCCGATTTCCTGGAAAGGCGGGGCTTTTCGCGTCTTGCCGCGACGATCGTAATCCTGCTGGGTTTCGTCGTTCTGCTGGTGATCGCGCTCGCGGTGATCGTGCCGATCCTGGTGACGCAGGCCAATGGCCTATTTTCCAATTTGCCGAGCTACATATCGAGTCTGCAGGGGCTGCTTTCGAAAGTCAGCCTCGAAACCGGCTGGCTGGCCAATTATGTCGGCATCAATTCGGAGGACCTCCAGAGCGGCTTCAACGAATTGCTCAAGCAGGGCGCCGGCTTCGTGACGACCGTGTTTCAGGGCATCTGGTCATCCGGCAAGGCGGTCATCGATGTCGCCGGCCTGCTGATCGTGACGCCGGTCGTCGCCTTCTACATGCTGCTCGACTGGGACCGGATGATCGCGAAAGTCGATGGCTGGGTGCCGCGCGATCATATCGACAGCGTTCGCCGCCTCGGTCGCGATATCAACAAGACGATTGCCGGCTTCGTGCGGGGGCAGGGCACGGTCTGCCTGATCCTCGGCCTGTTCTACGCGATCGGACTGACCATCACCGGCCTGAACTTCGGGCTTCTGATTGGCCTGTTCGCCGGACTGATCAGCTTCATTCCCTATGTCGGGTCGCTCGTCGGCCTCGTTCTGTCCATCGGTGTCGCCCTCGTTCAGTTCTGGCCGGACTGGATCATGGTTGTCGCCGTCGCTGCCGTCTTCTTCGTCGGACAGGCGATCGAGGGCAATATTCTCCAGCCCAAGCTGGTTGGCGACAGCGTCGGCCTGCACCCCGTCTGGCTGATGTTTGCGCTGTTCGCCTTCGGCGCGCTGTTCGGTTTCACGGGGCTGTTGATCGCCGTTCCCGCAGCGGCCGCGATCGGCGTTCTGGTGCGTTTCGCACTGGAGAAATATCTGGACTCGGACCTCTATGTCGGCGATTCGGAGCCCGCCGAGCGGGTGACGCCGGCCGATGAGTAATGCTGGGCCGCGATGAACGGCCAATGCCCGATGCAATGACGGACAAAGACGCCCAACTCCTTTTCGATCTCGGCCTGTCCGGCTCGATGGCGCGCGACGACCTGATCGTCACGCGCGCCAATCGCGCGGCGGTCTTGCTGGTCGAGGGCTGGCCGAACTGGCCCGGTCCGTTCGTTGTCGTCGCCGGTCCGCCCGGTTCGGGCAAGACGCATCTGGCGACGATCTGGCGCGAAATGGCGGGTGCTCATGAGGCCGACCCGGCATGTCTGACGTCGGCCGACCTCGACGCGGCGCAGGACGGCTTGCCGGTTCTGCTCGACGGTATCGAGCCGGAGACATTCGACGAGGACGCGCTGTTTCACCTGATGAACGCCGTGCGCGCCAATGGCGGCAGCCTGTTGATGACGTCGGCGCACTGGCCGGGTGCATGGCGCATCCGGACGCCGGATCTTCGCTCGCGAATTCAGGCCGCCACGACGGTCGAGATCGCCGAACCCGACGACGAACTGCTGACCGGCGTGATGACCAAGCTCTTCGCCGACCGGCAGATTGCGGTCGATCCGTCCGTGATCCGTTTTCTGGCCAGCCGCATCGAGCGATCCCTCGCCAGCGCGAGGCGTATCGTGGACCGGCTGGACAAGGCGTCATTGGCCCGCAAGGCGCGGATCACGCGGTCATTCGCCGCCGCTTTCGTCCGCGAGGACGATGTTAACCAGGGCGAGTTCGGATTCTAGGCGCTTCGGTCGCTTTGTTGTACGCTCCGCATGCTCGACTGTGTCACGGTTCCGTGGCATTTCGGGCGTAAGTGGCGCACCGAACTGCCACAACCGCACGAACCAGGATCCTTGGACGCAATATGACCGACACGCTTCACACGATCGGCACGCAGCTGCAGCCGGAAACGCCGGAGTCTGGCGAGCCGATCGCGACGAGGAATGATGCGTCCCGCTTCGTGAACCGCGAATTTTCCTGGCTGCAGTTCAACTGGCGCGTGCTCGACGAGGCCCGCAACGCCAACCAGCCGCTTCTGGAGCGTCTGCGCTTCCTGTCGATTTCGGCCGACAATCTGGACGAGTTCTTCATGGTGCGCGTCGCCGGTCTTGCCGGTCAGGTGCGTGAAGGCATCGTGGAGCGGTCTTCCGACGGCCTGACGCCGCAGGAACAACTCGAGGCGATTTTCGACGAGGCCGGTCGCTTGCAGACCGAACAGCAGATCGTTCTCGCCGAGCTTCAGGAGGAACTCGAGGCGCAGGGCATCGCCATCGTGCGCAGCGAACAGCTCGAAAAGGACGATCTCATCTGGCTGGAGGAGCACTTCCTGCAGACCATTTTCCCGGTGCTGACGCCGCTCTCGATCGATCCGGCGCACCCGTTCCCCTTCATTCCCAATCTTGGTTTCTCGATCGCGCTGGAACTGGTCAATCGCCAGAACCGGCAGCAGATGAACGCCCTGTTGCGCTTCCCGGTCGCGCTCGACCGCTTTGTCTCCATTCCGACCGAGGGCTCGCGCTTTCGCTTCATCAGCCTGGAAGAGATCATCGGGCTGCATATCGCCACGCTCTATCCGGGCTACGAGGTCAAGGGGAAGGGCACCTTCCGCATCATTCGCGACAGCGATATCGAGGTCGAGGAAGAAGCCGAGGACCTCGTGCGCCTGTTCGAGACCGCGCTGAAGCGCCGCCGCCGGGGGCAGGTGATCCGCATCGAGTTCGATCACGAGATGCCGCAAGGCCTTCGCGAATTCGTCGCCCATGAACTTGAGGTCCCGGAAACCCGCGTCAGCGTGCAGCCGGGTTTCCTTGCGCTGAACACGGTGTCGGAGATCGTCGGCGTCGATCGCGACGATCTCAAATTCGCACCGTATTCGGCCCGGTTTCCCGAGCGGATCCGCGATCACAATGGCGATTGCTTCGCGGCGATTCGCGAGAAGGACATCATTGTCCACCATCCCTACGAGTCCTTCGACGTCGTGGTGCAGTTCCTCCGTCAGGCAGCGCAGGACCCGGCCGTGCTCGCGGTCAAGCAGACGCTCTACCGCACCTCAAAGGACAGCCCGATCATCCGCGCGCTCATCGATGCGGCGGAGGCCGGCAAGTCGGTCACCGCGCTGATCGAGCTGAAGGCACGCTTCGACGAGGAAGCGAATATCCGCTGGGCACGCGATCTGGAACGCGCGGGCGTTCAGGTCGTCTACGGCTTCTTCGAAATGAAGACCCACGCCAAGATGTCGCTGGTCGTGCGCCGCGAGGATGGCAAGCTGCGCAACTATGTCCATCTGGGCACCGGCAACTACCACCCGATCACAGCCAAGATTTATACCGACCTGTCCTACTTCACCTGCGATCCGGTCATCGCCCGTGACGTTGCATATGTCTTCAATTTCATCACCGGCTATTCCGATCCGGGCTCTGACCTGAAGCTGGCGGTCTCGCCGCGTTTCATGCGCCAGCGCATTCTCAAGCACATCGCCGACGAGATCGAGCACGCCAAGGCCGGCCGGCCGGCCGAGATCTGGTTCAAGATGAACGCGCTGGTCGATGCAAAAATTATCGACGCGCTTTATGACGCAAGCGCGGCGGGCGTTCAGATCGACATGGTCGTGCGCGGCATTTGCTGCCTGCGCCCGCAGGTGCCGGGTCTTTCGGAGAACATCCGCGTCAAATCGATCGTCGGGCGCTTCCTCGAGCACAGCCGCATCTATTGTTTCGGCAATGGACACGGCCTGCCGTCGGATGACGCGATCGTCTATATCGGCTCCGCCGACCTGATGCCGCGCAATCTGGACCGCCGCGTCGAAACGCTGGTTCCGCTGGAAAATCCAACGGTGCGCGAGCAGGTGCTCGGCCAGATCATGCTCGCCAACCTCCTCGACAACCAGCAGAGCTTCGAACTGCTGCCGGACGGCAATTCGCGCCGCATGATTCCGTCGAAGAACGAGCAATCTTTCGACGCCCAGCAATATTTCATGACCAATCCGAGCCTCTCCGGCCGCGGAAAGTCGTTGAAATCTTCGGCGCCCCGTTTGATCGCGCATAAAAAACGGGCAGAAAAGAACTCGACCTGAGACCCGCGATTCGGTTGTGGACCTGAATTTTGATTGAAACCGAAGACGCCCAGGGACGCCTGCGTAACAGGCATCCGATCGCTGTCATCGACATCGGATCGAATTCGATTCGTCTGGTGATCTACGAGGGGCTCGTGCGCGCGCCCTCCGTCCTCTTCAACGAAAAAGTCCAGTGCGGCCTCGGTCGCGGTATCGCCGAAACCGGCAACATGGACCCGCGCGCGGTCACCGACGCGTTGGCGGCGTTGCGCCGGTTCCGCGCACTTGCCGACCAGGCGCGCGTGGAGCGGCTGATGATCCTCGCGACGGCCGCCGCTCGCGAGGCCGGCAACGGCGCAGCCTTCATCGAGGAGGCCGAAAGCATCCTTCGCCAGGAGATCACCGTGCTGAGCGGCCGCGAGGAGGCTCTCTATTCAGCCTACGGCATCCAGTCCGCTTTTCGTGACATCGACGGCATCATGGGCGATCTCGGCGGCGGCAGCCTCGAAGTGGTCGAAATGCAGGGCAAGCATATCGGCGACGGCATGACGATGCCCATCGGCGTGATCCGCCTCTCCGAACGTGCTGCCGGCGACTACGAAAAAGCCGTGTTGATCGCGCGCGAAGACCTGAAAAAGGCGGCCTTCCTCAAGGACGGAAGCGGCCGCAATTTCTACGCGATCGGCGGCACATGGCGAAACCTCGCCAAGTTGCACATGGCCTCGAAGAAATACCCGCTATACGTGACGCATCATTACGAGATGGATGCGGCGAAGGCGACGGGCTTCCTCAAGAAGGTCGGCCGCAACAATGTCGAGAAGCTTCCGGGCATCGAAGACGTTTCGCGCTCGCGGCGCGCCTTGTTGCCCTATGGCGCCATCGTGCTCGCCGAACTGATCCGCGCCATGAAGCCGGCGAAGGTCATCTTCTCCTCGGCCGGCGTCCGCGAGGGCTATCTTTACAGCCTTCTCGACGAGCATCAGCGCAACCGCGATTCCCTCATCGAGGCGGCGGAGGAGCTGTCGATTCTGCGCTCGCGCTCGCCGCGCCATGCCCGCGAATTGGCGGACTGGACCGGAAAGGCGTTCAAGGCCTTCGGCATCGACGAGACCGAGGACGAGCGTCGCTATCGCGAGGCCGCATGCCGGCTGGCGGACATCTCCTGGCGCGCCCATCCAGACTATCGCGGCGATCAGGCGCTCAACGTGATCGCCCACGGATCCTTCACCCAGATCGACCATCCAGGCCGCGCCTATATCGCGCTCGCCAACTATTTCCGCCATGACGGGTTGAAATCGGGCACGCTGGCGCCGGAAATCCGCTTGATCACCAGTGATCGCATCTGGGAGCGCAGCCGCTATCTCGGCGCGTTCTTCCGCGTCGCCTACCTGTTCACGGCGGCGATGCCCGGGGTCATTGGCGATGTCACCTGGCGCGAGAAACCGGACGGCTCCATGGAGCTCGTCCTGCCGCGCCGTTTGGCGGAACTGCACGGCGCACGGCCACTCGGGCGCGTCAACCAACTCGCCAAGACGATCGGCCGGGAGATATCGCTCGTCGTCGACGTCTGACGCCGGTCAGCCGACGTCGAGAATGGAAAGCTTGCGTTCCTGAAAGCAGATGGCCAGTTCGCCGCGCACCGTACGCAGCGCCTTGTCGCCGAACACTTCCCGTCGCCAGCCCTTTAGCGCCCCGACATCGGCATCCTCGCCATGAATGGCGATCTTCTCCAGATCGTCGGTCGTGGCGATGATCTTCTGGGCGACGCCTTGTTCCTCCGCGGTGAGCTTCAGGACCACGCGCAGGAGATCGACAGCGGCGCTCGTGCCTTCGGGTGACGCCGGCGGACGCGGGATAGGCGGCAGGTCCTGCTTGTCCATCGCCAGCGCGTCCATCACGGCCTCGATCAGCGGTGCGGCGAGGGAAGAGCGCTCTATGCCCTTGTTGAGCGATCGCAACCTGGCCAGCGCCTCCGGCGACTGCGGCTGCTGCTGCGCGATCTCGTAGACGGCGTCGTCCTTGAGTACGCGCCGGCGCGGCTGGTTGCGGTTGCGCGCCTCGGTCTCGCGCCAGGCGGCGACATTCTTGAGAATCTGCAACTCGACGGGCTTGCGCACGCGCAGCTTGAGACGCTGCCACGCGTCCTCCGGCTGCAGGTCGTAGGTCTCCGGCGCGGTCAGAACGCCCATCTCCTCGGCGACCCAGTGCTCGCGGTTTTCCGTCTTCAACTGCTCCGAAAGATGCTCGTAGACGTCCCGCAGGTGCGTCACATCGGCCAGCGCGTAGGAAAGCTGCCGCTCGCTCAGCGGCCTCTGCCGCCAATCGGTGAAGCGCGACGACTTGTCGATATGCGCGCCGCTGATGCGCTTGACGAGCTGGTCATAGGCGATCGCGTCGCCGAATCCGCAAACCATCGCGGCAACCTGCGTATCGAAGATCGGCTCCGGCACCGCTCCGGCGAGATTGAAGAATATCTCGATATCCTGGCGCGCGGCATGGAACACCTTCAGCACGTTGCGGTCGGCCATCAGGGCAAACAGCGGCGCGAGGTCTATCCCCTTGGCCAGCGGGTCGATCAGAACGGCTTCGTCGGCGCTGGCCACCTGGACCAGGCAAAGCACCGGCCAGAACGTGGTTTCGCGGATGAATTCCGTATCGACGGTGATATAGGGGTGATCGGCGAGGCGCGCGCAGGTGGCGGCGAGTTCTTCCGTTGTTTCTATGGTCTTCATGGCCACGGTCTTTAGCTCCGACGCCCTTGTTTGTCGATTGCTTGTTCAGCACTGGGGCTTGCCTTGACAAATCGTGCCGCCCATGCGCTTTTCCGCGCGATTTCCCGCACACCAGGAACTTCGGCGCGCAACCGCGTCGAGCTGACAAAGGCAGAATTCAATGCATCGTTATCGTAGCCATACGTGTGGAGCCCTCCGCAAGGCCGACGCAGGGTCGACCGTGCGCATTTCCGGCTGGGTCCATCGCGTGCGCGACCACGGCGGCGTCCTCTTCATCGACCTGCGCGACCACTACGGCGTGACCCAGGTTGTCGCCGATCCGGATTCCTCCTGTTTCTCCACGGCCGAGAAAGTCCGTGGCGAGTGGGTCATCCGCGTCGACGGCGAGGTCAAGCCGCGGACCGACGAGACGGTGAACCCGAACCTCCCGACTGGCGCGATCGAGATCTTCGCCCGCGAGATGGAAATTCTCTCGGAAGCGGCCGAATTGCCGCTGCCCGTGTTCGGCGAGCCGGACTATCCGGAAGACATCCGCCTGAAATATCGCTTTCTCGATCTGCGCCGCGAGACGCTGCACAAGAATCTCGTCACCCGCACGAAGGTGATCTCCTCCATGCGCAACCGCATGAACGAGGCCGGCTTCACCGAGTTCCAGACGCCGATCCTCACCGCGTCCTCTCCGGAAGGCGCGCGCGACTTCCTCGTGCCGTCGCGTATCCATCCGGGCGAATTCTACGCGCTGCCGCAGGCGCCGCAGCAATACAAGCAGTTGCTGATGGTCTCCGGCTTCGACCGCTACTTCCAGATCGCGCCCTGCTTCCGTGACGAAGACCCGCGCGCCGATCGCCTGCCGGGCGAGTTCTACCAGCTCGACCTCGAAATGAGTTTCGTCGAGCAGGATGACGTGTTCGACGCGATGGAACCGGTCGTGCGCGGCGTCTTCGAGGAATTCGCCGAGGGCAAGCCGGTAACCGGCGAGTTCCCGCGCATTCCCTATGACGAGGCGATCCTGAAATACGGCACCGACAAGCCGGACCTGCGCAACCCGATCGTCATGGAAGACGTCTCGGAGCATTTCCGCGGCTCCGGCTTCAAGGTCTTCGCCAACATCCTCGCCAACGACCCGCGCGGCGCCGTCTGGGCGGTTCCCGCGCCGACGGGCGGTTCGCGCGCATTCTGCGACCGGATGAACTCCTGGGCGCAGGGGCAGGGCCAGCCGGGCCTCGGCTACATCTTCTGGCGTGAGGAGAACGGCAAGGTCGAGGGCGCGGGTCCGATCGCCAAGAATATCGGCGAGGAACGCACCGAGGCGATCCGCCTGCAGCTTGGCCTGAAGCCGGGCGACGCCTGCTTCTTCGCCGCCGGCGATCCGAAGAAATTCGCCGGTTTTGCCGGTGATGCGCGCACCCGCGCCGGTGAGGAACTCGATCTCATCGACCGCGACCGCTTCGAACTTGCCTGGATCGTCGACTTCCCGTTCTACGAGTGGGACGAAGAGGAAAAGAAGGTCGATTTCGGCCACAACCCCTTCACCATGCCGCGCGGCGGCCTCGGCGCTCTGGAAAACGAAGACCCGCTCAACATCAAGGCGTGGCAGTACGACCTCGTCTGCAACGGCTTCGAGATTGCGTCCGGCGGCATCCGAAATCACCTGCCGGAGGTGATGGTCAAGGCGTTCGGCATCGTCGGGCTCGACGCGGAAGTGGTCGAGGAGCGCTTCGGCGGTCTTTACCGGGCGTTCCACTATGGCGCGCCGCCGCATGGCGGTATGGCTGCCGGCGTGGACCGTATCGTCATGCTGCTGGTCGGCGCGAAGAACCTGCGCGAGGTCACGCTGTTCCCGATGAACCAGCAGGCCGAAGACCTTCTGATGGGCGCGCCCGCACCGGCGTCGCCGGCACAGATGCGCGAACTGCATCTGCGCGCTGTCCCGCCCGTCAAGGATTGAGCGGCAGGCTCCTAAACGAAAGAGGAGGCGGCTGAGTGATGACGATCCGCCTCCTTGTCACCGGCTTCACGCCCTTTCCGGGCGCGCCGGAAAATCCGACCGAGCATCTGATCCGCGCTTTCGAGGCCGAGCCGCCGCTGGCCGGTCGGAAGGTCGAGTGCCGTTTCGCGGTTCTGCCTGTCGATTACAGCCGTGCAATTCCCGCACTCGAAGAAGCCGGCAACGGCTTCCGCCCTGACATTGCGATCCATTTCGGCCTCGCGAGGCAAACCGAAGGTTTCCGGCTGGAGCGCCTGGCGCGCAACGCGATTGCATCGCCGCAGCCGGACAATGCCGGCACGCGTCCCGATCCATCGCCGATATTGCCCGGAGCCGACCATGTCGAATCGACATTGCCGCTCTCACGCATCGCACAGGCGCTCGAGGGGCAGGGCCATATCGTCTCGTGGTCGGACGATGCCGGCGGCTATCTCTGCAACTATGTCTTCTATCATTCAGCCGCCGGGCTGTGCCGGGCGGTGGACGCGCGCATGAGCGGCTTCATCCATGTCGGCGAAGTGCCGCCGGAGAACTTCAGGTTTTTTCGCCAGGGTGCTGAATTGATTCTGGAAACCTGTGTCGAGGAACTGACGAACGGCTGAGCCCGGCGGAAGCGCCCGCCGGGCCTCGATTGCCGATCGCTCTATTCGTTCGCCGAGACCGTGACGCCGAGGACGCCGATCACCGACTGCGGCGCCGTCATCGCAGCAGCCATGATTTGCGCCACGGGAACCGGGTTTGCCGGGCTCGCGGCGATCTTCAGCGTGCCGGGATTGTCGAGAAAGGCGCCGACGGCGGCCGAAACCTTGGCGGCGAATTCCGGATTCTTCAGCTGTGCCAGCGCGAAGGGCAGGGTGCCCTTGGCCTGTGCGATGATGTTCGCGCGGTTCGTGCCCTGCTGCTTGGCCACGAAATCGAGTGCGCGTCCGGTCACGGAATCATCGACCAGTTCGATCGAGATATTTCCGATCTGCAACTGCTGCATCAGGCCGAGCATCGCGAGCCCGACGGCTTCGTCGCTCTGGTCCTTCATCTGTGCGTTCATCTCTTGCAGGGCTGCGACGAGTTCCGGCGTGTAGCCGCCGACCGCGACGTCCATGTTCAGTGTTGCGGCTTCGTCGATCACGATGGACTGGACCATCGAAGCATCGCCGGTGGAGGTGTCCCACATTCCTTCGCCGGTGACCCGGCCCGTCAGTGTGCCGTAACCGAGTTCTGTCATCGCCGTGCGGGTCTTCGGATCGTCGATCTGGTTGAAGTCGACCGTGAAATCTTTCACGTCGACGTCGTATTCCATCGTGCCGCCCGGCTTGTATTCGCTCATGGTGGCGGTCATGCCGTCCAGCGTGAAGATCGGCGCACTGCCCTTGGCGACCGCGATCCCGCCGATCGTGACGCCCCTGTAAACCCCGGCCTTGGCGATCGGGTCGGTTTCTTCGGGCCCGGCCACGTAGTAGCCCTCGACCGTCGCGCCCTCGAAGGCGAGCGTGTAGCCGTCGTTCTCGCTGGTGAAGGCGGGCGCGGCGATCCGGCCGATCACATAGGCGCCGTTATCGGCTTCCGCGACATCCTCGAGCAGGATCATGTCGATCTTAAAGGCCTGTTCGCCGCTCGGCGCATTGACCGAGACCCCGGAGAGCACGATGTCGTCTCCGCCGCGCAGTTCGACCGATTCCGCGGCAAGTTGCGCGCCCTGCAGGGCCATCTGCCGCTTCAGGCCGTCGAACACCGCATCGGCGTTGACATCGGCGAGAGCCTGCGGTGCGAGCGCGAACAATACGGTCGACGCGACCGACAACGAGGCGAGAGTGCGATAAACGGTCATGAAAATCCTCTTTCAAAATAACAAGCGGAGCTTTTCTACGCTGTCGTTGGGGGCCTTAGTGTGACAAACAGCACATTGAGCGAAATATGGGACGCCGCCGCAATCACGGCCAGCCCGTAAACAGGAATCGATTGTCATGAATCTTCCCGAGATTGTTCCCTCCCGCAAGGTTTCCGCGGTGGTGGAAGGTCTTTTTGTCGCGAACGGAGACGATTTCGTCACCGCGCCGGTCGGCGAACTGGAACTCGCCTATGAGGGCATTCCGGGCGATTTTCATGCGGGCCTGACCCGAAAGTCCGGCAGCCGCGAACCCTGGTACCCGCGCGGCACCGAGATGCGCAACGAGCGGCAATTGACGCTCCTGTCGCGCGATGAACTGGCCGAGGCCGCCGCCGAGATGGAGATCGAGGCGATCGAACCGGAATGGATCGGCGGCAATATCACGCTTTCGGGTATTCCGATGCTTTCCATGCTGCCGGCGGCGACGCTGCTGTTCTTCGAGGGCGGCGTGACGCTCAAGGTCGATTTCCAGAACGGGCCCTGCAAGATCGCAGGTGCCTCGATCGCCCGCAACATCGGCCGGCCGGACGATGTCGGGCTCGCGCTCTCTTTTGTCCCGGCGGCCAAGCGCCGCCGTGGCTTGCTGGCCTGGGTTGAGAAACCCGGAACGATCGCCGTGGGAGAGAAGGTCCAGGCCCGTTTGCCCGAGCAGTGGATCTATTCCTGATCCTCGACCGGGTCGGGCAGACCCGCCTCCGTTTCGCTTCCATCCAGTAACCGCGTTGCCTGCCAGCCGGTGAGAACCTCGTTGATGTCGTCGAGCACGAAATGGCGCGCCGCGCCGCGGTCGTAGCCGTCGTCCATCAGTTCGTCATAGTCGGTGTGGAGGTGGCGGATATGCGCGACCAGCGACAGCCAGACAGCGACCGGAACGGGCAGGGACCGCAGATGGCGCTGGTTGGACAGTTTCTTGACATCCTCGGCCTCGTTGAACGGGATCATCGGCACGAGCCGCCTGAGCGCCTTGGTTATTTCCGCCTGCCTTTTCGTTGTCATCGCATTATCGCCCGTGAGGACCTTGCAACCGGTCGAAAAATGACATAAACATATCTTTATATCTTTACGGAGAGCGCATGAGCACGTCTGGTTTCCATCTCGATACGATCGTCGATGTCCTCAAGACAATAGCCGAGCCGACGCGGCTGCGTATCCTGAAATTGCTGTCGGAAGCCGACCTGACCGTCTCCGAGCTGACGAAGATTCTCGGCCAGTCGCAGCCGCGCGTTTCGCGCCATCTCAAGCTGATGCTCGACGCGCGCCTCATCAGCCGGCAGCAGGAGGGGTCCTGGGCGCTGTTCAGGCTGAGCCGCGATGCGGCCGCCGATGTTCTGGTGCAGGAACTCCTCACTCGCATCGACGACGCCGACGTGACCATTCGCCGGGACGCCGAACGGCTGGAGGAGGTCAAGGTCAGCCGTCGCGAGAAGGCATCCAGCTACTTCTCCAAGAACGCCGCGAGCTGGGACGAAATCCGCTCCCATCACGTCGCCGACAAGCAGGTCGAAGAGGCCCTGGTTTCCCTGATCGGCGACAAGCCGGTCCGCTACATGCTCGATCTCGGCACAGGGACGGGGCGTCTGCTCGAACTGTTCTCCGATCTTTATCAATACGGCATCGGCATCGATTCAAACCGCGACATGCTCAATGTCGCCCGCGCCAATCTCGACGCGGCCGGCGTCCGCAACGCCGAGGTTCGCCTCGGTGACGTCTACAATCTGCCGGTGGCGCACAACGGCTTCGACCTCGTCACCATCCATCAGGTCCTGCACTATCTCGACGACCCGGTCGCGGCGATACGCCAGGCGGCGAGGGCGCTGCGCCCTGGTGGCCGGCTGGTCATCGTCGATTTCGCCCCGCACGGGCTGGATTTCCTGCGCGACGACCATGCCCACCAGCGTCTCGGCTTCTCGGATACGGATATCGAGACCTGGTTCGGACAGGCCGAACTGGAAGTCGGGCCGTCGAAATCCCTGGCTGCCGGCAAGGTCGATCCCGAGAAACTGACCGTGAAGATCTGGGTCGCCCGCGACCCGCGCACGGAAATAGCCGACGAAAACGAGTCAACCCAATCGCCCCTGGAGTTTGTGGCATGAGGAATTCAGTCAAACGCGTTGCCGACGGTCACGGGACCGCTCCGGACATCAGAGTTTCCTTCGAGTTCTTTCCGCCGAAGAACGCGAAAATGGAGGAGACGCTCGCCGACACGATCAACCGTCTGAGCCCGCTCGATCCGGATTTCGTGTCCGTCACCTACGGGGCAGGCGGCTCGACGCGCGACACCAGCCGCAAGACGCTCGAAGCCGTCATCGCGACCGGCAGCACGCCCGCCGCGGCACACATTACCTGCGTCGACGCCACGCGTGACGAGGTCGATGCGGTGGTGCGCGACTTCGCTTCGCTGGGCATTCGCCGCTTCGTGGCGCTGCGGGGCGATCCGGCCGGCGGTGTCGGCACGCAGTACCGGCCGCATCCGGAGGGCTACCAGAACGCCGCGCATCTCGTCGCCGGTATCAAGGCCTTCGGCGATTTCGACATTTCTGTCGCCGCCTATCCGGAACGCCATCCCGAAAGCCCGGATTTCGCCACCGATCTCGACATGCTGAAGCGCAAGGTCGACAATGGCGCGACGCGTGCGATCACGCAGTTCTTCTTCGATAACGACACCTATGAGCGGTATGTCGAGCGGGTGCGTCGTGCCGGTATCTACGTGCCGATCGTGCCGGGCATCGCGCCAATCCACAGTTTCGCCGCCGTGCGCAATTTCGCGTCCAAATGCGGGACGACCGTACCCGCATGGCTTGCCGACCGCTTCGACGGGCTCGAAAACGACCCCCACACCCATGCGCTCGTCGCCTCCGCGGTCGCGGCCGAACAGGTGTTCGACCTCGTCGACCGGGGCGTCAAGGATTTCCATTTCTACACGATGAACCGGCCGGACCTGGTTTTCGCCGTGTGCCGGTTGCTCGGCATTCGCGGCCACACCGACGCGCGCGAACTGCACGCTGCCTGATTACAGGCGGCCTGAGAGCCTTGTGTCAGCCCGGACTCGCCCCTTGGGCGGGCCCGGGCTTTCTGGTTTTCAGGGGGCGGCTCTACTGCCGTGACAGAGCCCGCTCAGGGCAGGACTCCGAAGACAAGGGCGCCAAGAAATACGAACGCTGCGCAGACCATCATGAAGTTGATCGAACGTGTCAGTCCCATAGCAAGCCTCCTTGCTTAACAGCTCTGAATCTAGGGACATCATACGAAGGTACAAGCGGAAACGATGCTGCGCTGCGAAATCCGTTGACTCATTTTGCGAGCCATCGCCGCCAACTCCGCGCTGGAATTGCACTTTTGATCACCAGTGAATAACCGAAAAAAATTCATCCACAGACGTATGGACAGCCCCGAATCGGGGATTGTGTCCGAAATCAGGCAGCGATTGCGCGCTCGATCCAGTGCGCGGCGCCAAGCAGCAGCCTGTCGCGTCCGAACCGCCCCACCGCCTGGACGCCGAGCGGCATGCCTGCCGGATCCGCAAGACCCGGAATGTTGACGCAGGGATTGCCGTTCAGTGTCCACACCTTGTTGAACAGCGCCGAGCCCGTCTGGCCCCGATCGCGCGGTGCGGCGCCGGGCGCCGAGGGAAGCAGCAGGATGTCGATATCGTCGAACAGGGCTGTGGCCGCCTTGCGCGAGTGCCGCGCCTCTCGTCGGGCCTCGTCATAGATTTCCGGCGTGAAGTCGCGGCCTTCCAGCAGCGCTTCCCGCAAGATCGGGCTTAAGGCGGCTTCATGGAACGCCAGTTCGTGGGTCATCGATGTCGCGCCCTCGAACCCCTGGACGATGGCATGGACGTCGCGTCCGCGCCGGATTTCCTCCGGTTCATCGATTTCGGTCAACCGCGCGCCTGCCTTCGCGGCGGCTTCGGCCGCCTGTTCCACGGCTGAACGCATGTCGGGAGAGGCGTCTTCGTCGATGGAACTGCGATAGAGCCCGATTCGCGGCGCTTCGCCGATATCGGCGGCTGCCAGGTCTCGGCCCGACAGCAGCGCAGCGAAGGTCGCCACATCCTTCACGCTTGCCGCGAAGAACCCGGTCGTGTCCATCGTCCACGAAAACGTCTTCATGCCGACGGTCGGAAACAGCCGGAAACTCGGCTTGTAGCCGGCGACGCCGCAAAACGAGGCGGGCCGGACCACTGATCCGCCGGTCTGCGTACCGATGGCGGCCGGTATCATGCCCGCCGCGACCGCGGCTGCTGAACCGGAGGACGATCCGCCCGGCGTGTGCGCGGGATCGTGCGGATTGAGCGTGCGCGCCGGATTGAGAAACGCAAATTCCGTCGTCACGGTCTTCCCGGCCACATACGCGCCGCGCGCCCGCGCCATGGCGACGATCGCCGCGTCCGCGCGCGGCCGGAAACCGTCATAGATCGGTGAGCCATAGCCGGTTGGCATATCGTGACTGTCGAAAATGTCCTTCACGCCGACGGCGATGCCGGCAAGCGGGCCATCCTTGCCGGCAGACACATCCTCCGCCGGCTGGGCCTCGAATGCGCCGATCTCGCTATCTTTTTCCGCGATCAGCGCCCGACTGCGCGCGACTGCATCCTGCGCCGTGTCGCGGCCTGCGGCGATGTCTTCGAGAATTTTTGTGACGGACAGCATGCTGCGCTCCCCCTTTGCGCATGAAACCGAACTCTGCTCTAACCACATCTCACCGCCCGGCGAAAGAAACGGAGAGTTCTTTTCATGCAACGGTTTTCGACGGCGCGTGACGCGGCCCTCAAGCTCAGGCCCGACGTGCCGGTCTATTGTTTTCGCCCGCATGTGCTGCGCGAGGATGCCCGCGCCTTCAAGGCGTCATTCCCTGGCACGACGGCCTATGCCGTCAAGACCAACGGCGAACCGTTGGTGATCCGCACGCTGGTGGAGGCCGGCATCGATGTCTTCGACGTCGCGTCTCCGGCCGAATTCGCGGCGGTCCGCGACATCGCGCCCGACGCCGAGCTTCTCTACATGCATCCCGTCAAGGCGCAGTCGGATATCCGACTGGCCCTGGAGCACTACGGCATCCGCGTTCTCGTGGTCGATCACGAGGACGAGGTCGCGAAGATCCTCCGGATCGCCCGCGCGCTCGATATCGATCATACGACCATGACTGTGTTCGTGCGCCTCGCAACGAAGGGGCACGCCGCCTATGAGCTGTCGAAGAAATTCGGCGCCGCCCCAGGCCATGCCGTCGAACTGCTGCAGCGCCTGCATGGCATCGGCTTCCGGACCGGCCTGTGCTTCCATGTCGGAAGCCAGGTGGAGGATCCGAAGACCTATGAGCGCGCGCTGTCATCCGCCGATTGGGTGCGGAACAGGGCAGGTGTCCCGCTTGCCGGTCTCGATGTCGGCGGCGGCTTTCCCGCCGCCTATCGCCACGATCCGAAGAGCAGGGCGCCCGCGCCACCGCCGCTGGAAACGCTGATGGAGGATTTACGCGCGTCCATCGCCGAGTGGGAATTCGACGACATGCCCCTCGTTGCGGAGCCGGGACGCGTGATCGTCGCACGCGCCTTCTCGCTGATCGTGCGCGTCCTGCTGCGAAAAGGCCGGCGGCTCTACATCAATGACGGCATCTGGGCGTCGCTGTCCGATTCATGGACGGGCAAGATCACCTTGCCGGCGCGCTTCATCCCCGATCCGAACATCCGCCGCCGCAACGGCGATGCGTCGAAGATCGTGCCGTTCAAGGTCTGCGGTGCGACCTGCGATTCGGTCGATATCCTGACGCGCCCGTTCTACCTGCCGGAAACGGTGGACACGGGCGACTGGATCGAAATCGGCCATATCGGCGCATATTCCATGGCGCTTCGAACCCGCTTCAACGGGTTCTATCCCGACACCTTCGTCGAAATCGACGAGCCGTTCGATGCGGGCGATGCGCCGGAAAGCTACGCCAGCCTCGAAACGATGGCGGACTGAGAGTGACCGCCGGGAAGGGGCAGTCGCTTGTCCTGCTCCTGATCGCTGTCTTCGGCGCGATGTCGCTCTGGTTCGTCTCGGCGGCGATCCTGCCCGGCATGATGGCCGAAACACCCATTTCGCCGTTCAACCAGGCCGCCTTGTCGAGCGCCGTGCAACTCGGCTTCGTCGTTGGCGCGCTTGCATCCGCCATTCTGGGCCTTGCCGACCGCTATGATCCCCGCCGCGTCCTGGGCATGGCCGCCGTCCTCGCCGGTCTCGCCAATCTGGCGCTGCTCCTCTCGACACCGGGCAGCCCGGCCGCCATTGTCGCGCGCGGCCTGACCGGCGCGCTTCTCGCCGGCGTTTATCCGGTCGGCATGAAGATCGCCGTCGGCTGGGGCGAGCGCGATCGTGGGTTCATCGTCGGCTCGTTTGTTGGCGCCCTGATCCTCGGCTCGGCCGCGCCGCACCTCTTCGCGCTGGCCGGCGGAACCGACTGGCGACCGACGGTCGTGATCGCCTCGCTTGCCGCCATCCTCGGCGGCCTGCTGGCCCAACTGGTCGGCCTTGGCCCGCATCATGCCCAGGCGACCCGTTTCGATCCGCGCGCGGTTGTCACCGCCTGGACCAACCGCCGGGTGCGTCTCGCCTATGCCGGATATTTCGGTCACATGTGGGAACTCTACGCGATGTGGGCCTGGGTGGCCGTGATCGCGGCGCTCTCTTACGGACGGCACATGCCGGAAGACCGCGCTGTCGCTTTCGCCGCCGTCACGGCCTTTATTTCCATCGCAGCCGGCGCGGTGACGAGCATGATCGCCGGCCGGCGCGCCGACCGTATCGGCAAGGCCAGTGTCGCGCTTGCCGCGATGGCTGTTAGCGGCATCTGCGCACTTCTCGCCGCGCTGACATTCGGCGGCCCGGTCTGGCTCACTTTCATCGTCATCGTGATGTGGGGCGCCTCGATCAGCCCCGATTCCGCGCAGTTCTCCGCGCTTGTCGCCGACAACGCACCGCCGCACCAGGCTGGCAGCCTGATGACGCTGCAAACTGCGCTCGGTTTCGCCCTGACATTCGTCACCGTCCAGGCGACGCCGGTGCTCGCGGAGATTTGGGGCTGGCCCGCCCTGATGGCGCTGATGGCGCTCGGACCGGTTTTCGGCATCTACGCGATGGCCCGCCTGCGCGCGCTCGCCTGACGATCGGCGGGAGATATCCCGGTCGCTTCAACTTGTCCCATTGAACGCCGTCTGGATGCGCTTAGACTCAATGCCAGCAACACGGGAATGCTCCCATGCCGAAACTCGTTCGGTTCGTCCTGATCAATAGCATTATCGGCATCGTCATAGGCTGGCTGATTGCCGCCGCGATGGTGCATTTCAATGTCGGCCATCTGGGCGAACTGATCGGCCACACCGATCACAAGATCGCGGCCATCGCACTGCTAGGCCTCACCTTCGGCATCACCTTCGGCTTCGCCTATCTGGCGACCGCCGTCATGCTGATCCCGACCAGCAAGGACGATTTCGACAAGCTTTGACGCTGGTCAGAGCGCGTTGAGCAGTTTTACCGTCGGCCAGGCATCGGCGGGCATGCCAAGACGGCGCTGTTCCTCGCGCACCGCATCGCGCGTTCCTGCGCCCAGGATGCCGTCGATCTCGCCGACATCGAAGCCGTCCGCGGTGAGCCCGCGCTGCAATGCCTTCATCTGCGTCTGGTTGAGACCCGGCTCCGGATTGCCCTCGTCGAAGATCGGCGCGCCACCGAGCCGCGTCGCGAAATAGGCCGCGGTCAGGACATAGGTCAGCGATTGGTTCCACTCCAGGAACACCTTGAAGTTCGGATAGGCGATGAAAGCCGGTCCCTTGCGCCCCATCGGAATGAGAAGATGCGACTCAGCGCTGTCGGGAAGCGATCCGCTGCGAGGCATCACGCCGCGCGCTTTCCATTCGGACACGGGCAGTGACTCGTGCAGCCCGGTGTCGTACCACTCCATTTCGGCGGGCACCTTCACTTCGATCAGCCACGGTTCGTTCGCGCGCCAACCCAGCGATTGCAGGAAATTCGCCGCCGTCATGATCGCGTCCGGCGAGGATGTCTTGAGCTTGATCTGGCCGTCGCCGTCGCCGTCGCGCCCCTTGGTCAGGTAGTCGTCCGGCAGCACTTGGACCTGGCCGATTTCGCCGGCCCACGCGCCGGTGATGTCGCGCGGCACGACGCCGAGATCGATCAGCCGGGCCAGCGAGATCAATTGCGGCCGGAACAGTTCCGGCCGGCGGCAGTCATGCGCCAGTGTGGCGATCGAGTTCAGCGTGTTGAAATCGCCCTGATAGCCGCCGAAATCCGTTTCGAGACCCCAGAATGCCGTGATCACTTCCGGCGCGACGCCGTATTCCGAGCGCGCTTTCTGGAATGTCGAGGCATATTGTTTCAGCTTCGAGCGACCGACATCCATCCGGTTCTGGGAAATCAGCCGGCGTGCGAAGGTTGCGAAATCCAGCGTGAAGACGCCCTGTGCCCGGTCTCTCTTGAGAACCTCCGGGTCGATCCGTGCCGAGGAGAGGGCGCTTAGACCGGCATTGCCGACCCCTGCGGCCCGCGCTTCCGCGACCATCGCGTCGCGCCATGCGCTGAAATCGCCTCCGCAAGGTGCGTTTTGCGCGACCGCTGCTGCCGGTATTGCCGAAAGCGCAAGCCCGGCCAGAAGAATGCGTGCATGGTTTCTCATGGTCGGAAGGCTCCTCGCGGTGTCGGTAATAAGTGTCAGATTCGGTTGGCGGAAATCCAGCCCCGCCAATCGGAGGCGCTGCCGGAAAAGACATTGATGTCGGTATTGCCGGATATGCCGGGCACGACGCCCGTCCCGGTATATTGCCAGAACGTCCAGTTGCGTCCGGGATAGGTCACGCGCGGATGCGCCTTGACCGTGCGCAGCCAGTAAGTCTCGTTGCGGAAATGGCCGGCAATGTTGCGTTCGTAGAAATCGGGCGTGGTGTAGATCATAGGCCGCTTGCCGTAGTGGCGTTCGAGCCGGTCGAGGAATACGCGCATTTCCGAGCGCACTTGTGCGGGGACGGGGCGCTTTCGGCACGTCGGCGACTGGTGGTTCCATTCCATGTCGAGAACGGGTGGAAGCATGCCCCGTTCTTTCGGAACATGACGAATGAACCAGTCCGCCTGTTCCTTTGCCGGGCGGCAGAAATAGTAGAAATGGTATGCGCCGCGCGGCACGCCTGCGGCCCGCGCTTCGCGCCAGTAGTGGCGGAAGCGGTCATCCACGCGGTCGCCGCCTTCCGTTGCTTTGATGAAAGCAAAGGCGACGCCCGATTTCTTCGCCGCACGCCAGTTGATCTCGCCCTGATATTTGGACACGTCGATGCCGTGGATTGCGTAGCGGTGCGGCGCTCCGCCCTCGAATGTCTCGACCGGATCATTATCGGCGAAACGTTGCGCGGCCAGAGGCAGCACGGAATCCGTGAAGTCGTAGGAAATCTGCGAGCAGCCCGACAGCGCCAGCGCGGCGGCGATCATGATTGTGCGACCGAAGTGCGAAAGCACCGATTCGTCCCCTTACTGCCCCACGCGATTGTAACGCGGCGTAACCGCATCGTCATCGCCTGAACACGCGAAAATTGTGTCCGCAGCGTGGCCTGTCGCGACGTCACCATACGGTCGGCGCCAGAAATGGTTGACGCGGGCTACCCGGCGCGACTAGCTCCATTCAACGATAAGAAAAAGGGCAGGGTAAGCCATGCGGGTCGTCAAGGGGATCATCGGAATCGTCGCGGCAATCATCGTTTTAGCCGTGGGTTGGCTTTTCGTTGCGCCGCCGGAACTGATCCGGGTCGGCTCGGGATATTCCGCCAAGATCGTCTGTTCCAACGCATTCCTGACCGAACGCGATCCGCAGGAAGTCCTGGAAACCGACGTCCAGGCGCCGGGCCATCCGCTTCTGCGTATCATGCGGGTCTCTGTCGATCGCGCCACCGGCGTTGTCCGCGCTGGCCTCTTTGGCATGTTCGGAAAGGGCACGGCGCTCTACCGCGAAGGGCTGGGCTGCGCCGCTATACCCGATGGCGATGTCGAGGCAGCTCGCGCGCGGCCGGCGCCGCTGCCTCCCGAGGCCGACGAGCCGGGCGAGGGGCTTTGGCCGGAAGGAGCGGAAGTCACGCCGCTCGAGGATGGAGAGCTTTATGCTGTCCTCAACGACGAGGCCCTGACCGGACCCGGCATGCGTGCTGTCGTGGTCGTGAAGGACGGCCGGATCATCGGCGAACGCTATGGCGAGGGGTTCGACGAGACGACCCGCCTTCTCGGCTGGTCGATGACCAAGACGGTGACGTCGGCGCTGATCGGCAGGCTGGTCCGCGACGGCCGCCTGTCGCTCGACGAGGCCGGCTTGTTCGACAATTGGACGGATGACCGTTCGGAGATCACGCTCGCCGATCTTCTCGGCATGGCGAGCGACCTGAGCTGGAACGAGGGCTATGGCGACGTCTCGGACGTCACCCGCATGCTCTATCTCGAGCCCGACATGGCCGCCTTCGCGGCCTCCATGCCGCTCAATACGGAAACGCCGGGCGGGATCGGCGAGGTGTTCGAATACTCCTCGGGTACGTCGGTGATGCTGTCGCGGCTGTGGCAGAATGCCTTTGAGGACGAGACCGAGGCGCTGGCCTATCCGCGCGCTGCCCTGTTCGACCCGCTTGGCATGACATCGGCAGTCCTGGAAACCGATGAGCACGGCACGTTCGTTGGCTCGTCCTATCTCTATGCGACGGCCCGAGACTGGGCGCGTATCGGCCAGTTCCTGTTGCAGCGCGGTGTCTGGAACGGCCGTTCCCTGCTGCCGGTCGGCTATGTCGACTGGATGGTCGAGCCGCATCCGGCATCCGGCGGCGAATATGGCCGCGGCCATGTCTGGCGCCGCGCCTCGAATGCCTGGCTGCCGGGCGACAACCCGGAACTGCCCGCGGATGCCTTCTTCCTGTCGGGCCATGACGGCCAGTCGGTATCGGTGGTCCCGTCGGAAAATCTTGTCGTGGTGCGCATGGGGCTGACGCCCACCGCCCTCGGCTACAAGCCGGCATTCCTGGTTGAGGCGCTGATAGAGACGCTCGGCAGGCCGCAATAGCGGTTACTTGGAGCGCAAGCCCGTCTCGACGAGCATGCCGCGCGATTTGGCGACGTAGTAGTAGCCGGCGGAGTACAGATAGACGGCCCGGTCCTCGCTGCCGTCCGCGAGCATCCATGCGCCGCGCAGATATTTCACACCGTATTTGAGATTGGTCTCGGCATCGTAGAGCCCGGCCGCATCGCCGCGATATCCCATCGTGCGTGCGGTCTGCGGCTTGATCTGCATAAGCCCGTAATGGCCGCCGTTCTGGGCGTTCGGATTGTAGGTGCTTTCGCGTTTGACCACCCGGTGCACAAGCCTTTCCGGCACGCCATATTGCGAAGAATAGCGCGAGATCATGCGATCGATCGCCATGCGGGATTTTGACGCTTTCGGCTTGTCCGGCGCGGCATAGGCCATTTCGACGACCGTTTCGGCCTCGCGTGCTTCTTCCTCGCTCAGCGATAGGCCGGCGGCAACCGCCGGCGCGACCGACAATGTCTCGACGACACTGTTTGCCGTGCAGCCCGCGAGGCTCGTCATGCAGAGCACCGCGGCGATGGCGGGCAGGGGATTGGTGATCGGCATACGCTGAACCCTGAAATGTCCGAACTATCAGCCTGTACGGCTTTTCTGGCTCTTTCAGGGCAATAAGGGCGAAATCAGGGCAGGCGGTCCGAATAACACATTTGGAAACACAACCCGGCGGAGTTGGGCATCGTCATGCCTCCGCGAAGCGGATTGACCTCAGGCGACTGCGCTAGGTGTCTTTCATCGAGACCAGCCGCGAGAAGGGCCGTCCGTAAAGCGGGTCGACATCCGGCGGCGCGACGTCGCGGATGGTGGCCAGAACGCGATCGTCGTAACCCTCGCTGTCACGGATGGTGGAGAAGTTGTCCTGGCCGGGCGGGTAGCCGCCGCAAACGGTAAAGCCGTCGCGTTTTGCGATCTGCTTGTGGCCGTAGCCGGGCGGCAGGATGATGACGTCGCCTGCCGAGACTTCGACCTCCTGGCCCTGCGGACCGCCGAGCATCAGTGTCGCACTCCCCTTGGCGACGGCGAGAGCCTCGAAGGCGTCCGGGTGAAAATGGTGGTAGTCGAAAACCTGCCACGTCCATGCCCCGCCCCAGCCGTTTTCGGCATAGAGCGCATGAATCTCAGCCGGGTCGGTTTCACCGGAAAGCACATCCGAAAGGATAAGCGCCGGGTAGCGCTCATTGTTGGGAACATCATCGCCGCGTTTCGCCGCAAGTCGATGGATTTCCACGCTGTCGCAAGGTGCAAGGTTCAAGGTCGTAGACATTTTCGCCTCCTGAGTATGGAACGATGCGCCGCCGAGATTGTTCCCCGTCGAATGCATTCAAGCGAGCGGATACTTGAAAATGTCGAATGAACTTTGGGATATAGAACGCAGACTCTGGCTGGAAGGCGAGAATTTCTTTGCCGAACACATGACCGAAGATGCCGTGATGGTATTCCCCGAGCCGGTCGGTATCCTGCGGGGCGACGCCATTCTCCAGGGACTGAGAGGCACGCCGCGCTGGACCTCGGTCGATGCCGCCAATCTGGAAGCCGTCAAGCGCCGCGACCTCGCCGTGCTTGCCTATCGTGCGATCGGCAAGAGCGAGGGACGGGCGCCTTACGAGGCGCTGTGCATGTCGACCTACGAACGCCGCAAGGGCGACTGGCGTATCGCCGGCCATCAGCAGACGCCCGTCTGACCGCTATTCCGGCAGATACCCGCCGGGCGTCGGCGTCGTGACGATCACGGCTTCGCCGGCTTTCACGCTGGTCTGGTCGCAATGTTTCAGCGTCTCCAGCGTGCCGTCGAGCCTGCGGATTTCGGTTCGTCCGCATTCGCCGTCGCCGCCGCCATCCAGCCCCTTTGGCGGAATGGTGCGATGGTTTGACAGGATCGCGCATTCCATATCTTCCTGGAAGCGCAGAACACGCCGTGTTCCGTCCCCGCCGGAGAACTTGCCCTTGCCGCCCGACCCTTCCCGGATGGAGAACTCTTCCACGACGATCGGATAGCGCATCTCGAGAATTTCCGGGTCGGTCATGCGGGTGTTCGTCATATGCGTATGGACGCCCGACGCCCCCCCGAAACCGCGCCCGGAGTTCATCTTGCCGGCCGGTGAGCCGGAGCAGATCGTCTCGTAGTTCTGGTAGCGTGCATTGCCGTAGGTCAGGTTGTTCATCGTGCCTTGCGCGTTTGCCAGCGCGTCGAGTGCGTAGAGCAGGCAATTCGTGACATGCTGGCTCGTCTCGGTGTTTCCCGCAACGACAGCCGCAGGATAGCTCGGCTTGAGCATGCATCCGTCCGGAATGACGATGTTGATCGGCCTCAGGCAGCCCGCGTTCATCGGGATATTGCCTTCCACCATCAGCCGGAAGACATACAGCACGGCGGCGCGCGTCACCGGTTCCGGCGCGTTGAAATTGTTGTCCGTCATCGGCGATGTGCCGGTGAAGTCGACGGTCGCCTCGCGTTTCTCCTTGTCGACGGTGATCTTCACCTTGATCGTCTGGCCGTTGTCGGTCGGGTACTCGGCCTCGCAATCCGCCAGCGCGTCGATCACCCGGCGCACGCTTTCCTCGGCATTGTCCTGCACGTGGTTCATATAGGCCTGCACGACCGGCAGCGTGAAATGGCCGACCATCTTCCTCAGTTCGGCCACGCCCTTTTCATTCGCGGCAATCTGGGCGCGCATGTCGGCGAGGTTCTGCTCGGGATTGCGCGCCGGCCACGGGTGATCGGTCAGCAGCTTGATGAACGCATCGCCGCGCAGCCTGCCATCCTCCACCAGCTTGAAGTTGTCGATCAGCACGCCTTCCTCATCGACATGCGTCGCGCGCGGCGTTGCCGACCCCGGCGCCATGCCGCCGACATCCGCGTGGTGGCCGCGCGAGGCGACGAAGAACAGGATTTCCTCGCCAGCCTCGTCGAACACTGGTGTGACGACCGTGATGTCGGGCAGATGCGTGCCGCCATTGTAAGGCGCGTTGAGCGCGTAGACGTCGCCCGGTTTCATGTTCGGGTTCTGGCGGATGATCGATTCCACCGAGCGGTCCATCGAGCCCAGATGCACCGGCATGTGCGGGGCGTTGGCGACAAGCGCGCCCGTCGCGCCGAACACCGCGCAGGAGAAGTCCAGCCGCTCCTTGATATTCACCGACGAGGCGGTGTTCTGCAACGTCACGCCCATCTGCTCGGCGATCGACATGAAGAGGTTGTTGAACACCTCCAGCATGACCGGATCGGCATGGGTGCCGATCGGTGCGACACGGTCTTTTTCAATGAAACGGGTCATCAGGATCTGGTTGTGTGCGGTGACAGTCGCCTGCCAGCCGGGCTCGACGACAATGGTCTGGTTGTCCTCGATGATGATCGCAGGACCCTTCACCTTGTCGCCGGGCGTCAGCGGGGCAGGGGCGTCCGCCGTACGCAGGTAAAGCCCTGCCTCCTGCCACGCGCCGCCGGTGAAGACATTCTGCCCGAATTCCGCTTCGCGCTCCTTCTCCTCCGGCGGAGTCTCGGCTTCGCTCTCGGCGTGGTCCGGCGTTTTTTCCGCCGCTTCCACACCGACCGCCTCCACGATCAGTTCGCGCGACGGATCGGTAAAGCCGAACTGCGCCATATGCGCCGCTTCGAAATCCTTGGCTGCCCGATCGAGGTCCTTGCCGTCATACTGCACCTCGAGCGCCGTGTCGGTGCCGGCGTAGCGGATATGTAGAACCGGCTGCGTCATGATGTCGTCGGCGTCGATATCCTGTCCGGTCAGTTCTCCGGCCGCATCGGCAGTCAGTTCCGCGATCAATCCGTCGATGGCGTCGCGGTTTTCTTCCGCGAGCGTCTCGACCAGCGCATGCTGGCGCGAAGCGTAGGTCTTCGAAAGACCGATGCCATAGGCCGAGAGCAGGCCAGAATAGGGGTGGATCAGCACCGCCTTCATGCCGAGCGCGTCGGCCACGAGGCATGCATGCTGTCCGCCGGCGCCGCCGAAGCAGTTGAGCGCATAGCCGGTCACGTCGTAGCCGCGCTGTACGGAGATCTTCTTGATCGCGTTCGCCATGTTTTCCACGGCGATGGTGATGAAGCCTTCCGCGACTTCCTCCGGCGTCCGGTCGTCGCCGACTTTCTCGGCGAGCGCGCGGAATTTTTCGCGCACGAGATCGGCGTCCAGACGCTCGTTCTGCTCGGGTCCGAAAATTGCCGGAAAATGCGCCGGGTTCAGCTTGCCCGTCATCACATTGGCGTCGGTGACCGTCAGCGGTCCGCCGCGCCGATAGGCCGCCGGCCCGGGATTGGCCCCGGCCGAATCGGGGCCCACCTGAAAGCGACCCGCGTCGTAGTGCAGGATGGACCCGCCGCCGGCCGCCACCGTGTGGATGCGCATCATCGGGGCGCGGATACGCACGCCCGCGACTTCCGTGTCGAAGGCGCGTTCGTAACTTCCGGCATAATGCGCCACGTCGGTCGAGGTGCCGCCCATGTCGAAGCCGATCACGTCGCGAAACCCTTCCGCCTTCGCGGTCTCGACCATGCCGACCACGCCGCCGGCCGGTCCCGACAGGATCGCGTCCTTGCCTTGGAACAGGTCCGCCGCCGTCAATCCACCCGACGACATCATGAATTGCAGCCGCGTGCCGCCCGGCGCGTCCGAAACGCCCAGTTCGCTGGCGACCTGGTCGACATAGCGGCGCAGGATCGGCGACAGGTAGGCATCGACCACCGTCGTGTCGCCGCGCCCGACCAGCTTGGCGAGCGGAGAGACCTTGTGGCTGACCGAGATCTGCGGAAAGCCCATCATCGAGACCATCTCTTCCGCCGCCAGTTCGTGCCCCGGATGAGCCCAGGCGTGCATGAAGGCGATGGCGACGGCCTCGATGCCGTCGTCGAGTGCGGTGCGGACCGCCAGTTCGACGCTGGCGAGATCGACGGGAACTTCCACCGTTCCGTCAGCCAGCACGCGTTCCGGCACCTCGATCACCCGCTCGTAGAGCTGTTCGGGCAGGATGATTTCCTTGGCGAAAATGTCGGGGCGCGCCTGGTAGGCGATGCGCAGGGCGTCGCGGAACCCCTTGGTGATCAGCAGCAGCGTGCGGTCGCCCTTGCGCTCCAGCAGCGCATTGGTGGCGACGGTGGTGCCCATGCGCACCGTGCCGATCCGCACCGTCGGCACAGCCTGTCCCTTGGGCACGCCGAGGAGGTCGCGTATGCCCTGGACGGCCGCGTCGCGATAGGCTTCCGGATTTTCCGACAGAAGCTTGTAGGCATGGACCGTGCCGGCGGGATCGACACCGAGGACATCCGTGAAGGTGCCGCCCCGGTCGATCCAGAAGTCCCAGCGTCCAATGTCCGACATATCGCTTCTCCCTGTTTGGTGAGCATCAACGTTGACAATTTATCGACATTTTGTCAACGTGATCCTGTCCAATTCACGGGAGTTCCGTCCATGAGCACCGATTACGTCGTCTCCTCGGCGCATCTTGCGCAATCGCGCCTGCCCGAGTCGTCGGAGCTCGAATTCGCGATGACCATGTCGAACCATGCCTATCATCGCTGGATGGTGCGCTGCATGGCGGCGGCGGGCGCGCCCGGCCATTCGCCGCTGGAAGTGCTGGTGGTGCATCTCGTGCACCATCGCGACCGCCCCAAGACGCTGGCCGATATCTGCCTCGTTCTCAATGTCGAGGATACGCACCTCGTTTCCTACGCTGTCAAGAAACTGGAGGCGCAGGGCCTCGTGACCACCGGGCGCGACGGCAAGGAAAAGACGGTGTCGATCACCAAGAAGGGGACGGAAATCTGCAAGCGCTACGGCGAACTGCGCGACCGGCTCCTGCTTTCCGCCATATCGGGACTCGGTTTCGACACCGAGGATATTTCGCGTCTCGCCGCGCTGCTGCGTGCGCTTTCCGGCTCCTACGATCAGGCGGCGCGCGCCGCCGCGGCCATGTGAGTTTCCTGCCCGGGCTCGTCTGAAGGTCTGCAACAGCGAGTCATCAAGCGTGATGGAAACCTCACGCGCATCCTTTCGTTGCAATGGCGGAACAACAAGCCACGAAAGGATACTCTCATGCGTAGAATTCTTCTCTCCACCGTTTCCGTCGCTTCGCTTGTCGCTCTCGCCGCTTGCAGCGACGATGTCGCGCAGAACGGCGCCGAGCAGGATCCGGTCGCGACCGAGCAGTCCGCCGAGGTTGATACCACAATCCCGACGACGGACGATGACGCCGGCACGATGGCCGATGCCGGCCAAACCGATGAAAACGCCTTGCCGGGCGACACCGACATGCAGGCTGACGCCGGCACTGAAACGGACGTGACCATCGACGAACAGATGACCGCCGCAACAGGCGCGGACGAGACCGGCGCCGACGCTGTCGAGGAAGTCCGGCAGAGCGTCGCCGACGCGCGAGACGCGATCGAAACGCAGTCTGAAGCCGCTTCCGTGCAGGCCCTGATTCAAGTCGAGCGGGCGGTCGACAATCTCGATGACCCTAAGGATGCCCAGGAAGCCGTCGACACCGCGCGCAATGCCGTCGTGACCGGTGACTTCGAGGCTGCGCTTGCCGCGCTCAGCGATGTCGAGATGGCTGCCGAAGCCGGCATGCAGACCGGCGCGGTGATGGAGCCGTCCGACGAGACGACGGCCAGCACGACCCAGTAACGGTCATTTGACTGGAAAATCTGGCGCCCGGGCTTCATCGCCCGGGCGTTTTTCATGGAATGCGCGCCGTTTCAGGCCGCGAAAGCGCCCTTACAAATCCTCAATTCATCCGGTAAGGGGAATTGATGTCGATTTGGGTCCGAATCTCCGATTTCGTCTCCGCCAAGGCGACGACCGCGCTGACCGGGGTGGTGGAAGCCGTGCGCACGGTGTTTGCCGGCGATCCGGCGACACGCCGCCGCGTTGCCTTTTCAATCGCGATGATCGCTCTGTCGGCCAAGATGGCCAAGGCCGATGGCGTCGTGACCGAATCGGAGGTCGATGCGTTTCGCGAGATATTCGACATCCCGGCCGATGACGCGCGTCGCGTCTCAAATCTCTACAATCTCGCCAAGCAGGATGTGGCCGGCTACCGCGTCTATGCCGAGCAGGTCGCCGGACTGTGCGGCACCGGTGCGCCCGATTGCCCGTTGCTCATAGACGTGCTGGATGGCCTGTTCCACATCGCCAAGGCCGACGGCGTGGTGCATCCCAACGAGCTTGAATTCCTGACCGACGTCGCGACGATCTTCGGCATCTCGGGCGTCGAGTTCGAGCGCGTCACCGCGCGCCATGTCGATCGCGGTCAGCGCGACCCGTGGCGCATTCTCGGCCTCGACCGCGACGCCACATATGCCGATGCGCGCCGGCGATATCTCCAGCTCGTGCGCGAGAACCATCCGGACCAGATGATGTCTCGCGGTCTGCCGGAGGAGTTCGTGAAGATCGCCAATGATCGCATCGCCGCCATCAACGATGCGTGGGAGCTCGTCGAGCCGGAACTCAAGGCCGCCGCCGGCGAGGCGGGTTCGCGAAGCGCATGAACGAACCGATCTTCGCGCCGGATTTCGCCGATGCGGCTGTCCGTGTTTCGCCCAACACGGGCGAACGGCGCGACGGCAAATCCGTCGATATCCTCCTGTTGCACTACACCGGCATGGAAAGCGGCCAGGCCGCCGAGGACTGGCTCTGCAATCCGGAAAGCGGCGTCTCCTGCCATTACATCGTCCACGAGGATGGACGTGTCGTTCAGATGGTGCCGGAAGCGCTGCGTGCATGGCATGCGGGCGAGAGCCGCTGGAAAGGCGAAGCCGACATCAATTCGCGCTCGGTGGGGATCGAGATCGTCAATGGCGGCCACGACTACGGCCTTCCTTCCTTTCCTGACACGCAGGTCGCGGCGGTGATCCGTTTGGCGCGGGATATTTCCGCGCGCCACGAAATCATGCCGGAGCGGGTGCTCGCCCATTCCGACGTTGCGCCCGGACGCAAGAGAGACCCCGGTGAACTGTTCCCGTGGTCGATTCTCGCCGAGGGCGGGGTCGGACACTGGATCGAGCCGTCGCCGGTGCGCGGGGGGCGGTTCTTCTCGGCGGGTGACACCGGCCAGCCCGTCGAGGCGCTGCAATCCATGCTCGCCCTCTATGGATATCGCACCGCCATCACCGGCGTCTTCGACGAGATGACGACAGCCGACGTCGCCGCCTTTCAGCGCCATTTTCGTCCGCAGCGCGTCGATGGTGTCGCTGACGCCTCGACCGTCGAGACCTTGCACCGCCTGCTATCGGCACTCCCGGCCTACGCCTGAGCGGACGCCTCGATCATCCGGTTGAGAAAGCCGTCCATCTGAGAAAGGCTTTCTTCCGCCAGCGCGGTGTCGAAGCCCTGGAAGACGTGGCAGCCGCCCGGATAGATGCCCAGTTCGACGCCATTGCCGGCCGCGTGCCAGCGTTGCGCCATCATCATCGTGTCGTCGATTAGCAGGTCTTTCGTGCCGCATGAAAACAGCGCCGGCGGCATGCGGTCGAGCGCTGCATAAAGCGGCGAGACATCGGCAGACCGCGTGTCCTCGCCGCCCTGCAGGAAGTTCTCGGTGAACTTGAAGATGTCGCGCGTGTTGAGGATCAGCTTGTCCTTGCCCCAATTGCGCACGCTTGGCGTCCCGCCGAGGTCGTAGCAGCCGGCGACGAGGTTCGCCGCACGGAATGGCCAGAGCCCGTGCCGGTCGCGAAGGCGCAAAAGCGTCACGGCGGACAGGTGCGCACCGGCGGATTCGCCGCCGATGGCGAGGAATTCGCGAGGTATGTCGTGAGCGGTCGACGCGATCAGCCACAAAGCTGCCGCCTCGCAATCATCAGGCGCGGCGGGATAGGGGTGTTCGGGCGCGAGCCTGTAGTCCACCGAAACGGTGACGAGGCCGGTGTTCTCGGCGATCTGCCGCATCCGGTGGTCCATTTCCGAAGGCGTGCCCATCACCCAGCCGCCGCCATGGATATGCAGATAGGCGCCCCGCGCGGCGCGCGTGCGCGGACGCAGCACACGGACCGGAATGGAGTGGCCGTCCCCGTCCACCATATGCACTTCCGCATGCGGGTCGGATGCCGAGATCGGGAACGATCCGCGTCCCGCCGCACGTGCTGTGCGGATCAGCGGCAACTCGTATTTCCAGATGTCGGGCGCCTGTGACAGCCGGTCGAGGATCGCCGCATTGTGTTCGCGCACCTCCGGCGCAATCGCCGCCTCCGAGAACGTCTCGGCATTTGGCCATTGCGGATCGGCAAACTTCGCCATCGGTGGTCTCCGTCGTATGGTGATCGAATTGGACTGAAGGCACGTAACACGCAGATACCGGCTTCGTCATTCACGGCAAGCCGAATGCCCCTGAGATTCTGGAGACGTCATGACGGTCCTGCGCATAATCCTCGCCATTTTCGCAACAGCATTCGCGGCGCTGATCGTCTGGGCCGTCATCGTTGGTGACTTCGCCACGGCCGGGGCATGGCTGACAAGCGATCCATGGGGCATCGTGACGCTCGCCGACCTCTATTTCGGATTTCTCCTGAGCGCGGTCGTCATAGCTGCATTCGAGCGCCGTTGGGCCGCGATCCTGTGGATCGCGCCAATTCCGATCATCGGCAATCTCTGGACGGCCATATGGTTCATTATGCGTTTTCCTGTCGTTTTGAGCCGCATTACTGACCGCAAGCCTGCCGGTTGACGTCTTTGCCTTGACAGCGCATGTCTAGCGCCCGTCATAATTGGGCGGTGTCGGACGGCTGACGCGCGGACGATAAGGGGGAGAGGGCAATGGCGGTACAAATTCTGGTAGCGGACGATCATCCATTGTTCAGGGATGCGATCAAATCTGCCATCAGTGTTCCGCTCGGCGACGATCTCGAAACGCCTGTGATCAGCGAGGCCGGCGATTTCGGGTCCGCGATGACTGTGCTGAACGAGAATCCCGAGATGGACCTCGTGCTGCTCGACCTTTCAATGCCCGGTTCAAGCGGGCTATCGGCGCTGGTCTCCGTTCGCGCGGCATTTCCTGCCGTTCCCGTCATCGTGATCTCCGGAACCGACGATGTCACGACGGTGCGCCGTTCCGTCGAACTCGGCGCCTCTGGCTTCATCTCGAAATCGGCGCGCATGGAGGCGATCCGCAAGGGCGTCGCCAATGTGCTGGCCGGCGAAATCGCCCTGCCGGAGGGGATGAATCTCGGCAGTGAACACGATCCCGAGATTGAAGACCTGATTCGGCGCATTCGCACGCTGACCCCGCAGCAGGCGCGTGTGCTCGGCATGCTGGGCGAGGGGCTGCTCAACAAGCAGATCGCCTATGAGCTCGGTGTCTCCGAGGCCACCATCAAGGCTCATGTCTCCGCCGTACTGCAAAAACTCAATGTCGACAGCCGCACCCAGGCCGTCATCCTCCTGTCGAAGATCGGCGCGGACATGCTGCGCGAGGATCAGGATTAGTCCTGGATCCTCGGAACGCGGCGCATTGAGATTACTCCGCCGCCGCGCGTTCTTGCGAAACATTTGAGAGAAGCGCCCTGAGCGCCGCCGGCTTGAGCGGCTTGTTCAGGATGTGGATATCCGCGTTTGCCGCTGCCGCGCGCAGCGGCGCGGACCTGTCGGCCGTTGCCAGGATCGCGAACATCTTGGGCGACAGCCGCGACCGCATCGCCGCGATCACGTCGAGCCCGTTGTGACCGTCGTCGAGATGGTAGTCGGCAATGATGACGTCCGGCACCACGCCGGCCTTCGAGATTTCTCCAAGCAGAGTTTTCTGGGTTGGCGCCGCGATGACTTGCGCGCCCCAGCCCTCCAGCAGGACCCGCATGCCCGACAGGATAGTCTCCTCGTTGTCGATACAGGCGACCACAATTCCCGCAAGCACCTGGCGCGCGCCCGCTGCCCGGCTGACCCGCGCCGGCTTCGCGATCAGCGCCTCCGAAGAACGCTTGATCCGCACCGTGAACATCGTGCCGGTTTTCTGACGCGACTTCATGTCGATCGTCAGGCCGAGAACCCGCGATATCCGGTCGACGATGGAAAGCCCGAGACCGAGGCCGCTCGCAATCCGAGCGCCTTCCGACAGGCGCTCGAATTCCTTGAACACGGTCTTCGCCTTTTTCGACGAGATGCCGATACCGGTGTCGTGAACGCAGATCAGCGCGTCGTCGCCGTCGCGGCGCACGCCGACAAGGACCTTCCCGGTCTTGGTGTATTTCAGCGCGTTGGAAACGAGGTTCTGCACCAGTCGCCGCAGCAGGTTCCGGTCCGACTCCACAACGGCGGTTGAGGGCACCACGACGAATTCGAGCTTCTTCTCGTCGGCCAAGGGCTGGAAGTCCGTCTTGATCTGGTTGAGCAATTCGCCGAGCGAGAACACCGAGGGGTTGGGCGTCATCGCGCCCGCGTCGAGCCGGGAAATGTCGAGGACCGCGCCGATGATGTTTTCCACGGCCTGCAGCGAGGAATCGATTTTCGTCGCGATTTCGCGCTCAGACGAGCGCTTGCCGGCGGTGCGCTCCACGAGCGACGAGGTGTAGAGACGCGCCGCGTTGAGAGGCTGCGAGATGTCGTGGCCGGCCGCGGCGAGGAACCGCGTCTTGCCGAGATTGGCTTCCTCCGCCAGCGCCTGCGCACGCGCCAGTTCCCGGTTGACGTTCGTCAGTTCGGCGGTCCGCGCCGCGACGCGCTGTTCCAGGCTTTCCTTGGCGCGTTTCAGCGCCTCGTCGGCTTCCACCCGGCCGGTAATGTCGGTGTAGGTCACAACGATGCCGCCATCGGGCATCGGATTGGAGCGGACTTCGAGAATGCGCCCGCCGCGTTTCAGCGGCAACTGCCAGACCCGCTTGAACGCCGTGATGTTGTCGACGGCCTCGAACGCCATCTCCTCCGAAACCTGCCCGTCGCTGACGAGACGTTCCATGATCAGCTTGATTGGATAGCCGAACTGGCCCATCTCGCTCGGCAGGCTCAAAAGCGCGCGGAACTGCGTGTTCCAGTTGGTCAGGCGCAGGTTCTTGTCGAAGACCGAAATCCCCTGGTCCATCTGGTTGAGCGCCATCTGCAGCAGGTCGCGGTTCTGCTGCAGCGCCTCCGAGGCGTCGTCGAGCAGTTGCACGGTTTCGCGCGATGACGCGCCGTCCTTCTCGAACAGCAGCGAAAGGACCAGCCGTGCCGAGGACGATCCGACCGCCGAGGCGAGGATCTGCTCGGCATAGCGCACGACCGTGATGTCCGTCGTCTGGCGCCCGTCGAGCGATCGGCCCTCGCGTTCTTCGAAAGCGGCGAAGGCACGTTCGGTGCGAGCCCGCCCGACATAGCGGCTCAGAGTGGCCTTCAGGTCGTTGATGGTGATCGTGGTCCGGAACCGGCGGATCTTCACGGTCTGGGGCGCGTCTCGCGGCACGAAGGTGATGGCCTGCAATCGCTCCAGCGGAGACTGCGCCCGCGATATCGACCCTATGACCAGCAGGACGACATTGACCAGCAGGCTCCAGAACACGCCGTGATTGAGCGGTTCGGCCACGACGCCGAACAGCGCCTGCGGACGCAGACTGTCGATTCCGAAAATACCGTTGCGGATGAACGGATCGTCTGCGCCGAGCAGAGTAGGAAACAGCAGCGTGTAGGCCCAGACGACGAAGCCGGCGCCCATGCCGAGGATCGCGCCGCGCGCATTCGCACCGCGCCAGAAAAGCCCGATCACGAGAGCCGGCGCGAATTGCGCCACGGCAGCGAACGACAGCAAGCCGATCGCGGCGAGTTGTGTCGTGTTCGCAGCCGCCCGGTAATAGGCGAAGGCCGCGATCAGCATGATGAAGATCGAGATGCGCCTTATATTCAGGATCACCCGCGTCCAGTCGCCGGAATCCGTCCTGAGCCGCCCGCCGGACCGCCATAGCAGAAGCGGTATGACGAGGTCGTTGGAGATCATCACCGCCAGCGCCACCGAGGCGACGATCACCATGGCGGTGGCGGCGGACAGGCCGCCGGTAAAGGTCAGGAACGCGAGGAAGTCTTGTCCCGCCGAAAGCGGCAGTGCCAGCACGTAGGAATCCGGCGAGACGTCCGGACCGAGATTGAGCATGCCGGCGACAGCCAGCGGCAGAACCAGCACGTTGATGACGATCAGGTAGAGCGGAAACATCCAGCGCGCCCGGCGCAGTTCGACATCGGCGCGGTTCTCGACGACGGTAACGTGGAACTGGCGCGGCAGCGCGAGGATCGCCGAGGCGCTGAGAAGCGTCATCACGATCCATGTAGACGGCGAACTGCCCCGCGAGATCGCGGATACGACACGTTCGTCATTTCGGATGGCATCGAAGATCGGGCCCGGTCCGCCATACATGAAGAACACGACGGCGGACGCGACGACCAGGAAGACGATGATCTTGACGAGCGACTCCAGCGCCACCGCGAGGATCAATCCGTCCTGGTGTTCGGTGGCGTCGGCGTGACGCGTGCCGAACAATATCGCGAAGACGCTCAAGAACAGCGCGACAACCAGAGAGATATCGAGGCGGAAGGCGTACTGGCTGTTTCCGAACACGTCATAGTGGCCCGCCATGAGCGTGACCGAATCCGAAATCGCCTTCAATTGCAGGGCGATATAGGGAACGGTGCCGATCACCGCGATCACCGCCGCCAGCGCCGCCACCCAGGCGTTCTTGCCGTAGCGCGCCGCCAGGAAGTCGGCGACCGACGTGATCTTTTCCGCCTTCGACAACACCACGATCCGTTCGATCAGCTTGTAGCCGAGCGTGAAGACGAGGATCGGGCCCAGATAGATGGTGAAGAACTGGAAGCCGCTCTGCGACGCGACGCCCACCGAACCGAAGAATGTCCAGGACGTACAATAGACCGCAAGGCTCAGGGCGTAGATGTTCGGGCGGGGAACATTGCTTGGTCCGCCCCGCGACCTGCGATCGCCATAGGCGGCGACGGCGAACAGGATCGCCAGGTAGCCGAGCGCCACAATGATGATCAGGCCACCCTGCATTCATCCTCCCGTCAGAGGCCGCATTCAATCAAAACGGCCCGAACCTGTCCAATTACTGTGCATAGACCCAAATCTGGCGAATTCACAACTGAGCGCCGCTGGTATAATCATTGGTGCCGCGTCTGCGGGGCGCTCAGGAGCTAGGTGGAGGGATCTTATGCTCGACGAATTCAAGGAATTTATCGCCAAGGGCAATGTCATGGACCTTGCTGTCGGCGTCATTATCGGTGGCGCGTTTGGCGGAATCGTCAAATCGCTGACTGACGACATCATCATGCCGATCGTCGGTGCGATCTTCGGCGGCTTCGACTTTTCGGACTATTTCCTGCCGCTGGCCTCGGGCATCGATGCGCCGACGCTCGAAGCGGCGCGCGAACAGGGCGCGGTGCTGGCTTACGGCAGTTTCTTCACCCAGATAATCAATTTCCTGATCCTCGCCTGGATCATCTTCATGATGGTCAAGGCAGTGAACAATCTGCGCCGGAAGGAAGAGCCGGCTCCCGCCGCACCACCCGCGCCGCCGGCCGACGTACAACTCTTGACAGAGATCCGCGATCTCCTGAAAAAGTAGCAGCCGCGATTATTGCATCGCAAACGCCCCGGCCTGTTGGCCGGGGTTTTCGTTCCCGCCACGGATTTCCGCATGACCAGCCCCCAGTCGTCGCTTGAGCGTTTCCACCTGCGCGCGGAGGCCCTTCACGCGCCGCCAAGCGGTATCGTTGCGGTCGTCGATCATGCGCGAGGCCGTGACGGTCTTGTTCCTCTGTGGGTCGGCGAGGGCGACTTGCCGACGCCGCAGTTCATATCCGAGCCGGCCGCCGCCGCGCTTCTGGAGGGCGAGACCTTCTACACCTGGCAACAGGGCATTCCCGAACTGCGCGAGGCGCTGGCGCGCTATTACGAACGCCATTTCGGGATCCGGTCCGGGCCCCGTGACTATGTCGTGGTCGGTTCGGGGATGCAGGCCATCCAGCTCGCGATCCAGGCGATCGCCGGCGCGGGAGACGAATGCGTCTATCTCTCGCCCGCTTGGCCGAACTTTGCCGCTGCATTGGAGATCGCGGGCGGCAGGGCCGTACCGGTCGGTCTCGATTTCGCTGAAACCGGATGGACCCTGGACATGTCCCGGCTGGAAGCCGCGATCACCCCGCGCACCCGCGCCCTGTTCATCAACACCCCGTCCAATCCGACCGGTTGGGCCGCGACCCGCGAGACGTTGTCCGCGATCCTGGAGATCGCGCGCCGGCACGGGCTCTGGATCGTCGCCGACGAGATCTATTCGCTGTTTTGGTACGGGCAGGGAACTCGCGCACCGTCCTTCCTCGACATTCAGGAAGACGGCGATCGCATCCTTTACGTCAATTCCTTTTCAAAGAACTGGGCAATGACCGGCTGGAGAGTGGGTTGGATCAAGGCGCCGCCCGCCCTGATGCCGGTGTTCGAGAACCTTGTGCAGTATTCGACATCGGGCGTGCCGCAGTTCATGCAGCGCGGCGCGACCGTGGCGCTGGACGACGGTGACGACCTGATCGCCTCCCACCGCCAGAGGGCGTCCGAAGCGCTCGAAATCCTGACCTCCCGCCTCGGCGCGACCGGACGCGTCCGCTTCGCCCGTCCAGGCGGTGCCTTCTACCTGTTCTTCGAAATCGAGGGCGTTTCGGACTCGATGGCGAGCGCGCTTCGTATCGTGGATGAGACCGGCGTCGGCCTCGCGCCCGGCGTCGCATTCGGCCTCGGAGGCGAGGGGTTTTTCCGGGCCTGCTTCAACCGGGATCTCGGCCAGATCGCGGAGGCCGCCGCGCGGCTTGAGGGCTTCATCGCTGCCAGAAACTGACGAATAGACCTTTTCAGCAGTTTCTTTAGCGATTTGTGCCTTTTTGTGTTTTATTCCGCGCGGTGAATGGGACTTGGGCAATGCAATCGACTTGGAAGCACTTGAAGCGTGCGGCTGTCGAGATTGGCGTGTTTTCCTTCTTTGTGAACATGCTGATGCTCGTTATGCCGTTGTATTTGCTTCAGGTTTACGATCGCGTCTTGCCGTCCTCCAGCCTCGAGACCTTGCTGTTCCTGTCCATTATTGCCGGCTTTGCACTGTTGCTCCTCGCGGTGCTTGAAATAGTACGCGCCATATATGCCAACCGCATTGCCACACGGCTCGATGTCATGGAAAGCCGTGATGCGATGACCGCGGTCATGGAGTCCCCGCGCGCCGCGATGGGTGATATTCAGGCGCTGCGCGATCTTTCCGCCATTCGCGGGTTTATCGGGTCCCGACAGGTCTTTGCCCTGTTCGATCTGCCGTTCGCGCCGCTTTTCATCTTGATGCTCTGGTTCATCCATCCGGTTCTGTTCGTGCTCGCGGCCGTCGGCGCGGCAGTTCTGACGATGGTCGCAATCGCCAACCAGGTCGCCACCGCGGAAGCGGTCCGGAGGGCTTCGGAGAACACTATTGGCGCGATGATGACCGCCCAGTCCTTCGTGCAGAATGCGGAGACCCTGCGCGCCATGGGCATGATGGGAAACGCGATCGCCGCCTGGGGCAGCCAGCATGCGCCGGCCTTGCAGGCCAATGACGATGTTGCGCGCATCAATGCGTTTTTTGCCGGCCTTTCGCGCTTCCTGCGCCTCGGCTTGCAGATCGCCATTCTCGGCTTCGGCGCATGGCTGGTCGTCGGCGGCGAAATGACGGCGGGCATGATTTTTGCCGCCTCGATCATATCGGGCAGGGGTCTGCAGCCGATCGACCAGGTGATCGGCGGCTGGCGGCAATTCGTCGAAGTTCGTGCCGCCTGGCGACGTTTCAACAAGGCGGTCGGAGCCGTCCGCGAGGAACAGCCGCGCACGGCGTTGCCCGCACCCGTCGGACGAATGGATGTGGAAAGCCTTGTCTATTTCGCGCCCAATTCCGCGCCGGATGCAAAACCCGTCATCAAGCGTATCTCCTTTTCGATCCCGCCGGGCATCGTCCTCGGCATCGTGGGGCCGAGCGGGGCGGGCAAGTCGACGCTTGCACGTCTCCTGGTCGGTGCGATCCGGCCGCGAAGCGGCGTCGTGCGTATCGACAAGGCGGATCTCCAGAACTGGGATCCGGAGAGCCTCGGTCGGCATATCGGCTATCTGCCGCAGGACATCGAATTGTTGCCCGGCACGATCCGTCAGAACGTGTCCCGTTTTTCGCCGGATGCGGAGGACCAGCAGGTGATCGAGGCGGCGCAGCGCGCCCATGTTCATCAACTGATCCAGACGATGCCGAATGGCTACGATACGATAATCGGCGCGCAGGGCTCTGTCCTTTCCGGCGGCCAGCGCCAGCGGGTCGGGCTGGCGCGCGCCTTTTTTGGCAAGCCCAGCCTGCTTGTCCTTGACGAACCAAACGCCAATCTCGATGCCGACGGCGACCGCGCGCTCGAAGCCGCGCTGGAGGAGGCGCGGGTTTCGGGAACCACTGTCGTCATAATCACCCAGCGCCGCGCCATCGTCGACAAGGTCGATGCGCTGATGGTTCTCCGTGACGGCGAGATCGAGGATTACGGACCGCGCGACGAGGTGCTGGCGCGCCAGCAGAAGAAACTGGCGGAGGAAGTCGCAAGGCGCAAGCAGGCCGCAAATCTCAATCGTGATGCGCCCCCGTCTGATGGCAGCGCCCCGCCTGCGGACGAAGGCGGGAAGTCGCCCTTCGCGTCGTTCGGTCCGGGGCTGCGCCCGGTCTCCGCGGAAAACGGGCGGGAAAAGAACCAATGAACGCTGAAACGAACAATGCCGCATGGGCTGCGGCCGTGAGGACGGGAACCTCGAAGATAGCGCTCGTTGGCTACATGGCGCTGATCCTCTTCATAGGCGTCTTCGGCGTTTGGGCCGCGACCGCGCCATTGACCGGTGCCGCGATCGTCGTCGGCGTGATCGGCGCGGCCGGCCAGAACCAGGTCGTCCAGCATCTTGAGGGCGGCATTATCAGCAAAATCCACGTCCATGAGGGCGATCAGGTCTCTGCCGGCGATCCGCTTTTTACCATGGACGGTACCCGCGCCCAGGCGTCGCTCAACACGCGAACCAAGCATTGGGTCAACCTGGTCGCCCGCAAGGCGCGCCTCGAGGCCCAGCGCGACAGCGCGGAAGAGGTCACGTTCGACGCGAAACTGGTTGACGTCGCCAGGGCGAACGGCCTCGACCATGTTCTCGAGGAACAGCGCGACGAGTTTCGCGCGCGGCTCGTTCGCTTCGAGTCCGAGGTTGTCATTCTCAATCAGCGTGTCGCCGCCGGCGAAGAGGCGATCGTTGGCTTCAAAGCCCAGAAAAAGGCTCTGGAAGATCAGCTTGCCGTTGTCAGCGATGAAACCGAGCGCAAGGAAAAGCTGCTCGACCAAGGGCTTACGAACCGTTCCGAATACACGGCGCTGCTTCGTTCGCAGGCCGACCTAATCGGGCAGATCGGCGCTATCACATCGCAGATGGAACAGACGCGCAGCCGCACGGCCGAGGCGAGGGAGCAACTGGTTCGTCAGAAGAGCCAGCGCGTCGAACAGTCGCTGACGGAACTGAACGACGTCAGCGCGAGCATCGGCGAGATCGAGGAGCAATTGAGCGCCGCCGAGGACGTCTTGGCGCGCGTCGTTGTTCGCGCGCCCTCCGACGGGCTGATCATCCGGATCAATCAGAACACACCCGGCAATGTGGTCGGACCGGGCGAGGAACTCGCACGCCTCCTGCCGACTTCCAATGAACTGATCGTCGAGGCGCAATTGAGCCCCGCCGATGTCGATATCGTCCGGCCCGGCCAGCAGGCGGAATTGCGCTTCGTCGCGCTCAACATGCGCACGACGCCGCAGGTTCCAGGCACTGTCACCTATGTCTCGCCGGACCGCCTTGTCGATCCGAAGAACGGGCAGCCCTATTTCATCGCCCGGCTCCGTATCACCGACGATCTGCCGTCGGAAGTCGACAGGAGCCAGATCTATCCGGGTATGCCCGTCGAGGCGATGATCTCCAGCGGTGACCGGACCTTCTTCGAATATCTGCTCAGGCCGCTGACCGACTCCTTTTCGCGGGCGTTTCGCGAGCAGTGACACAGTTCCGAGGCGGTTCATTCCGTCTAGGAAGAGGTGTGCGGATGGATGTCCATCAGGTGTTAAGCCTTGCCCGCTAGATTGCCGCGGATGAGCTTGCGGACTGCCCGGCGTTGGGCGGTTGCCGCATCGCGGCGGATATCGAAGGAGGAGGCCGATGGCGGTCTTGGTAACCGGCGGGGCCGGCTATATCGGCAGCCACATGGTTTGGGCGTTGCTCGACGCGGGCGAGGACGTCGTCGTGATCGACAGGCTCTCGACCGGCTTTGAGTGGGCGGTGGCGCCTGAGGCAAAGCTCGTCATTGGCGACATCGCGGACAAGGAAACGGTAATGGCCGTCATCCGCGAGAATGACGTGGATTCGATCATCCATTTCGCCGGATCGATCGTCGTGCCGGAATCGGTCGCCGATCCGCTGTCCTACTACGAGAACAACACCAGCAATTCCCGCACGCTGATCGAGGCGGCTGTGCGCACGGGCGTGCGTCACTTCATTTTTTCCTCCACGGCTGCGGTCTACGGGTCTGTCGGCGCGGAGCCAGTGAAGGAGGATCACGCGCGTAACCCGGACTCGCCCTACGGCATGTCCAAGCTGATGACCGAGCTCATACTCGCCGACGTGGCCAGGGCGCATGATTTCTCGTTCACGGCGCTACGCTATTTCAACGTGGCGGGCGCGGATCCGCGCGGCCGCGCAGGACAGTCCACAGCCGGCGCGACGCATCTGATCAAGGTGGCCAGCGAGGCGGCGCTCGGCAAGCGTGACGGGATCCAGGTCTTCGGCACCGATTACCCGACCGCCGACGGCACCTGCATTCGGGATTACATTCACGTCACCGATCTCGCCGAGGCGCATTTGCTCGCGCTGAAACGCCTACGCGCCGGCGGCGACAGCATGATCGCCAATTGCGGATACGGGCGCGGCTATTCGGTGCTGGAAGTTCTGGACTGCATTCAGCGCGTCACCGGCCGGGCACTCGACATCGGCTATGGCCCGCGCCGCGCGGGCGATGCAGTCGCCATCGTTGCCAATTCGGATCTCGCGCGCAGCGCATTCGGTTGGCAGCCCATGCATGACGATCTGACGGAGATCGTGTCCTCGGCGCTGGCCTGGGAGGATAGCCTCAGCCGGCGCAACAGCGCGAATCGGTAACCTGGCAGGTGAGTTTGCCGTCCTCGGCGCTGTTCGGTGTGCTGAAATAGCCAATCGTCGTTTCGGCGTCTGCCGGCTTACCGAAATAATAGCCTTGGCCGGCGAGGCAGCCGAGCCCGATCAGCTTGTCCGCGTTCGCTGCGGTCTCGATGCCTTCCGCGATCACGCTCAGCCCGAGAGCCTCGCACATGTTCACGATGGCGCGCACGATGTGTTCGGCCTTTTCGTCCTCGCCCAATGCCTGGATGAAGGACTGGTCGATCTTGACCTTGTCGAATGAGAAGTCGCGCAACCGCCCAAGGCTCGACTGGCCCGTTCCGAAGTCGTCGAGCAGGATGCGGATACCGACGGCGCGCAATTCGTCGATGATCCGCTCGGCCGTCTCGGGGTCGGACATCATCGCCGTTTCGGTGATTTCGATCTCGATCCTGCGCGGATCGAAATCCATCTTCTGCAACATCGCCAAGACGGAAAACGCGGTCGTCGGGTCGACCAACTGCACGGATGACAGGTTGAACGACAGGAATATGTTCTTCGGCCACTGCTTCGCGCAGCGGATCGCCTTGGCGAAAAGCAGCTTCGTCAGCGCGTCGATGAACCCTGCCTGTTCTGCAAGCGGAATGAAGGTCGAAGGCGCGATGTCGCCCAGTTCGGCGTCGCGCCAGCGCGCCAGGCACTCGAAACCTTTGACCTCGCCGCTCGCCAGATCGACGATGGGCTGGAAATGCGGCTCGATCTCCTGCGCGGCCACGGCCTTGCGCAACGCCTGTTCGATCTGGGTACGCAAACGCATCTCGCGGGCCATTTCATGCGTATACACGCTGACATTCGCCGCACCCGCCTTGCGCGCCTGGTAGAGCGCGGATTCGCACTTGTCGAAAAGCTCGTCGAATGTGGTTCCCGCGAAAGGGTATTGGCAAAATCCGAACGAGGCCGACATGCGCACGATGCGTTCGCCGAGGTCGAAGGGCGCGTTGAAGACGTCCTTGAGCAAAGCGCCGACCCGTCCGGCGTCTTTCTCGAAGAAGCAGGTCGGCAGCACCATCCCGAACATGTCGCCGGAAATGCGGGCGAGCATGGCGTCCTCTGGAAGCGCGGCGGAGATACGCAACGCCACCTGGGAGAGAATCTCGTCGCCGGCCTTGCGCCCGAACAGATCGTTGACAGGCCGAAACCGGTCGATATCGAAAACACCGATGGAGAACGGTGCCGGATCGTCGGCGCGCTGCTCGATAAGCTTGTCGGTCTTGAGCTTCATGCGGCGCAGATTGCCGAGTCCCGTCACCGGGTCGGTGAGCGACCTTGTCCCGTCTTCCTCGTTTCTGAGGATCCGTTCGGAGAGGTCGATATGCTCGTCCGGCAGAAGTCCGAGTCCGGACCCCGAATACGTCATTTGCAACGCCCCTGCAAAATACAATCATGTTTCGTAACAAGTCGGTATTAACGCTTGGTGTGCACGACCTCGTGTAACTTAGCAGTCAAGCCGTTAGGGTCTGTCGGTAAATACGGGGCAAAACGCCGGAATTCCGGGCTTTCGGCTTGCCGCGAATCGCTCCGGGCGTTAACCCAATCCCATGTCAAAGCAAGTTACACCACCCGGCTCGGGCAACGGCCCCGGCAAGGAAATCGAACCGGTCGATCTGAAATCGGCGCTGGAAGAGCGCTATCTGGCCTATGCGCTGTCGACCATCATGCACCGCGCGTTGCCCGATGCGCGTGATGGCCTGAAGCCGGTTCACCGCCGCATTCTCCACGCCATGCGCCTGCTGCGGCTCGATCCGCAACAGGCCTACAAGAAATGCGCCCGTATCGTCGGCGACGTCATGGGTAAGTTCCACCCGCATGGCGACCAGGCGATCTACGACGCGCTGGTGCGCCTCAGCCAGGATTTCGCCGTCCGCTATCCGCTGGTCGACGGGCAGGGCAATTTCGGCAATATCGACGGCGATAACGCGGCCGCCATGCGCTACACCGAAGCGCGCATGACCGATGTCGCCATGCTGTTGCTGGAAGGCATCGGCGAGGATTCTGTCGATTTCCGCAAGACCTACAACGAGGAGGACGACGAGCCGGTCGTCCTGCCGGGCGCATTTCCGAACCTGCTCGCAAATGGCGCGTCCGGCATCGCCGTCGGCATGGCGACAAACATCCCGCCGCATAACGCCGCCGAGTTGTGCGATGCTGCTCTGCATCTCATCAAGCACCCCAACGCGACCATCGAGAAACTGGTCGAGTTCGTGCCCGGCCCGGATTTCCCGACCGGCGGCATCATCGTCGAACCGAAGGCGTCGATCCTCGAATCCTACACCACCGGCCGCGGCGCGTTCCGCGTCCGCGCCCGCTGGGAGAAGGAGGAGACGGGCAGAGGCGGATACGTCATCGTCGTGACCGAGATCCCCTATCAGGTGCAGAAGTCGCGCCTGATCGAAAAGATCGCCGAGTTGCTGTTGGCGCGGAAGATCCCGCTGCTTGAGGACGTCCGCGACGAGAGCGCCGAGGATATCCGCATCGTGCTCGAACCGAAGTCGCGTTCGGTCGATCCGGATATCCTGATGGAGTCCCTCTACAAGCTCACCGATCTCGAAACCCGCGTGCCGCTCAACATGAACGTGCTCTCGGGCGGCATCGTGCCGAAGGTGATGAACCTGCGCGACGTGCTGCGCGAATGGCTCGACCACCGCCGCGAGGTGCTGATCCGCCGCTCGAAGAACCGCCTCGGCATCATTGAGAAGCGTCTCGAAGTGCTAGGCGGTTTCCTGATCGCCTACCTCAACATCGACGAGGTCATCCGCATTGTTCGTTTCGAGGACGAGCCGAAGGCGAAGCTGATCGAGCGTTTCGAGCTGACGGAGGTCCAGGCCGACGCGATCCTCAATCTGCGCTTGCGGGCTCTTAACAAGCTCGAGGAAATCGAGATCCGCAAGGAACATGACGAGCTGATGGCCGAGAAGGAGGGCATCGAGAAACTGCTCGCCTCCGAGGAATTGCAGTGGAAGACGATCGCCTGGGAGGTCGGCAATGTGAAGGAGAAGTTCGGCAAGGACACCGAACTGGGCGCGCGCCGCTCCACCTTTGCCGAAGCCGCCGATATCGATCTCGAAGCCGTCGCCCAGTCCATGATCGAGAAGGAACCGGTCACCGTCGTCGTATCCGAAAAGGGCTGGCTGCGCGCCATGAAGGGTCACATTCAGGACTTCTCGACCCTGTCCTTCAAGGAGGGTGACAAGCTCAAGCTCGCCTTCCACGCGGTGACCACCGACAAGGTCCTCGTCTTCACCACCGGCGGAAAGGTCTACACGCTTGGCGTCGACCGTTTGCCGGGCGGGCGAGGGCATGGCGAACCGATCCGCATCATGGTCGACATGGACAACGCCCAGGACATCGTCACGGCCTTCGTGCACAGGCCGAAGGGCAGGCTTCTGGTTGCCTCCGCCGTCGGCAACGGCTTCGTTGTGCCGGAAGCCGATATCGTCGCCAACACCCGCAAGGGCAAGCAGGTCATGAACATCAAGCTTCCCGACGAGGCGAAGCTCTGTCTTCAGCTGCCGATGGACGATGCGGGTGAGGTCGAGGCCGATCACGTCGCGGCGGTCGGCGAGAACCGCAAGTTGCTGGTCTTCCCGCTGGTTCAGATCCCCGAGATGGCGCGCGGCAAGGGTGTGCGGCTGCAGAAATACAAGGATGGCGGTATCGCCGACCTGCGCGTCTTCCGGTTGGAGGAAGGCCTGACATGGCAGGACGCCTCCGGCCGCAATCATACCCGCTCCAAGGACGAGATGGCCGAATGGATCGGCGTGCGCGCAGGGGCGGGACGCATGGTGCCGAAAGGCTTCCCGCGCAACGGCAAGTTCGGATAGCGGCGTGCCGGGTCAGCCCGCCGGCTGCCCCACCGCGCGTCCGCTACCTTCTGCCGCCATCCCGGCATGTCGGGTCGCGTAGCGCTCCAGCGCATCGGCCACTGCGGGTTCCGGGAGAGACGATTTTCGAGTGCCGAGATCCATGTGGATCAGCATGGTCTCCACCGTGGCGGCAAGTGTTTCCCCGTCCCGCCAGAGATGATGGAACAGGTGCATTCTTTTGCCGGCGCCGCTCATGACCTGCGTGGTGACGACGAGGCGGTCGCCTGCGAGAACCTCGCCGAGATAGCGGACATGGGTCTCGACCGTAAAATAGCTCCGACCGGATTTCACGTAACCGGCATCCGCGCCGATCATCTCCATGAACCGGTCGGTCGCCTGCGAGGCGGTCTCCAGGTAATGGGTCTCGTTCATGTGGCCGTTGTAGTCGGTCCAACTTGCCGGCACCTGCCGTGTTGCCGTCACGGGCAGTCCGTGAAGCTCGGAACCGGTCGGCAGGCTCGCTTCATGCGCGCCAACGACGCCGCCGGCGCCGCTGCCCGTGCGCCGCAGCGCCCTGACCATGCCGACGATGTTGTCGTCGCGCAGCCTTTCGAGCTCGCGAATTGACATGTGGCCGGATTGATCGTCGGACTGGCCCGCGATCAGCTCCACCAGATCGTCGGTGAACTCGGGCACATCCATCAGCTTGGTCCACGGCCAGGACAGGGCAGGTCCGAATTGCGCCATGAAATGCTTCATCCCGGCTTCGCCGCCGGCGATGCGGTATGTCTCGAAAAGGCCCATCTGGGCCCAGCGTATGCCGAACCCCATACGGATGGCCTCGTCGATTTCCTCGGTCGTCGCGACGCCGTCCTTCACCAGCCAAAGGCTCTCGCGCCAGACGGCTTCGAGCAGTCGGTCGGCGATATGCGCATCGATCTCTTTGCGAAGCGTAAGCGGGAACATGCCGATCGAGCGCAGGATATCCGCCGCCTTGTCACAGGTTGCGCGGTCTCCGACGAGTTCGACCAGCGGAAGCAGGTAGACCGGATTGAACGGGTGCGCGACGATCGCGCGCGCGCCCTCTGCATTGAGATCGGATGGCTTGAAACCCGATGTCGATGAGCCGATGACGGCCTCGGAAGACGCGTCTGTTCCAATCGCGGCAAGCACCTTGTGCTTGAGGTCGAGCCGCTCCGGAATGCTCTCCTGAATCCAGTCCGCACCGGCGATCGCGTCGCGCAGATCAGTCTGAAAGCTAAGCGTCCCCTCGTCTGGCAGCGCGCGATCATAGAGCGCGGGCAGGGAGCGTCGTGCGTTGGCGAGCACTTCGCCGATCTTCCGCTCGGCGTCGGGATCGGGGTCGAACACCGCGACATCCCAGCCATTGAGCAGGAACCGTGCCGCCCAGCCGCCACCGATGACGCCGCCGCCGACGATCGCCGCTTTTCGTCTCGTTTCTTCGGTCATGCTGTTGCGCCCGCCGGTGCGCGTTTCACGAGGCCGAGCCGTTCCCGGACCGCCTCCGTGCCGATGACGCGCGCGCCCATGGCTTCGGTCAGCGTAACGGCACGCTCCACCAGTTGCGCATTGGTCGCCAGAACGCCCTTTTCGAGCCAGAGATTGTCTTCCAGCCCGACGCGGACATTCCCGCCGGCCAGCACCGCCGCCACCACATAGGCCATCTGGTCCCGGCCCAGGCTGAACGCCGACCATGACCAGTCTTCGGGAACGGCATTGACCATCGCCATGAAGGTGTTGAGGTCGTTGGGTGCGCCCCATGGTACGCCCATGCAAAGCTGGACCAGCGCCGGTGACGCCAGCGTGCCTTCCGAGACAAGCTGCTTCGCGAACCATAAATGCCCGGTATCGAAGGCTTCGATCTCCGGTTTGACGCCCAGCTCTGTCATCATCGCGCCCATGGCGCGCAGCATGCCGGGTGTATTGGTCATCACGTAGTCGGCCTCGGCGAAATTCATCGTGCCGCAATCTAGTGTGCAGATTTCGGGCAGGCATTCCCGGACATGCACCAGCCTTTCCGACGCGCCGATCATGTCGGTCGAATCCGCGTTAAGCGGAAAGGGCGCTTCGGTCGATCCGAAAACGATGTCGCCGCCCATGCCCGCCGTGAGGTTCAGGACCACGTCGATCTCCGCGTCACGGATTCGCTCGGTCACTTCACGGTAGAGGTCCGGGCGGCGCGAGGGAGCGCCGGTCTCCGGATCGCGGACATGGCAGTGAACGATCGCAGCGCCGGCTTTCGCCGCGTCGATCGCACTGTCGGCGATCTGCTTCGGGCTGCGCGGAACATGCGGAGAGCGGTCCTGCGTGCCGCCGGAGCCGGTAACGGCACAGGTGATGAAGACTTCCTTGTTCATTGTGAGTGGCATCGGCGTCTCCCGCGGGCGGTTGTTTCCAAAGGACCCGGATCATCCGGGCTTCAATCTCCGCAATGCTAGGCTAGGCAAACATCGCGTTATTATCCTAAACTGCCGCAAAATAGTCCTTATAGGTCAAACCCAATGGCGCGCGTGACGTTTCTTCTCTTCGACGGCTTCTCCAACATGGTCTTGTCCTGCCTTCTGGAGCCGCTCCGCGCCGTTCGCGATCAGGCGCAGGCGGATGTCAGCTGGCGGATCATGACGCCGGACGACGCGCCGGCCGCAAGTTCGAGCGGATTGAGTATCGCCGTCGATACGCCGTGGCGCGATGCGGGGCCGGCTGACATGCTGGTGGTTGTCGCGGGCTATGGCTTTCGCGATCACGCGGGATCGGCAAGCGCCAGGGTCCTTCGCACGCTGTCACGCCAGAGCGACATCGTCCTCGCTGCGGATGCGGGGGCTTGGCTTCTGGCCGATGCAGGCCTTTTGAACGGATCGAGCGCGACGATCCACTGGGCCACACTCTCCGAATTCGCAGAACAGTATCCGGATATTCGCGTCGTCCATGATCGCTATGTGAGAGAAGGCCGTATCTGGAGTTGCGGCGGCGCATCGACGGCTCTGGACCTCATCCTCGCCTTCATATCCGACCGTTTCGGCCCGGCGAGCGCCTTTATGGCATCGACGATGTTCCTGCATGACGCCGAGCGCCAACGGGCCGGGGATCGTGGACCCGGCAAGCTGTCGGGCAGGGGCACGGCAAAGCTTCGTCAGGTGGTCGATCTCATGGTGGAGACAATCGAAACGCCGTTGGCTCTGGCGGATCTTTCCAACCGGGCGGGCCTGTCCGTTCGGACGTTGGATCGCTTGTTTCAGGAAGAACTTGGGATGTCGCCCGGTCGGTACTTTCAGATGATCAGGCTCGCCCATGCGCGCGAGCTTGCATCGAATTCCGAATATGACCTGAACGCGATTGCACTGCGTTGCGGCTATTCCGGCGCGGCTGCGCTGAGCAAGGCGTTCCGTCGCGCCTATGGCCATCCAATCCGCAAGTCGCACGGCAACCGCCCGCGCACCATGAGACGGTGACGGGCGGATACGGGGCTTGTATGTGGATCAGTCGGTCGTGCACTGACGGCGCGGGCCGCCAACATAGGGGAGGTAGCTGTTGTCCTCCAGCCTGTAGGACCGGTAACGGTTCATGCATTCGAGGATATGATCCTCGGAAAGCTCGAAACTGTCCGTCATGGCGACCTGCTCGACCTCGGCCTGCGGCGTGTTCATGGCGGTGTCGGAATACGGCGAGACACAAGGCTCCGTGCCGCCGCTATAGGGCGTGTAGGTGTTCGTAGCCGGATCGTAGGAGCGGTAATTATCGAGACACCACTCGATATGCGCCCTCGGCGCCTGAATTGCCTGTTCGGACATCTCTATCGGGTCGGACGTATCGGACACATCGATAGCTGCCGTCTCGGTCACGTCGATATTGGCGGTGGCTTCCATGTCGCCCAGGCTGGCGACCAATGTCGTCTTCGCTTCGCGCTGCCCGTCCGGATTTCCGTCTTCAAGGGAGGGGGCGACGACCCGCGGCTCCATTCCGGTTTCCGTATCGACGGGCGTTGGAGACCAGACTGCCGCCACGTTCTCACGGTCGGCGAGGTCGCGCGCCGAGTCGTTCATGAACAGGTTCATTGCTACCAGACCTCCGGTCGCAAACACGACTGCGGAGGCAAAAAAACCGGCAATGGCCGCCAGGAAAGGTCTCATGTCGTAGTCTCCTTTCTGGAATAATGCGTATCCGCGATTTGGGTTCCGGTGGACCTGCTGCGACGGGGAGGGCGCTGTTCACCATCCGTTAATCATTCGAATTGACTCGGCCTTAGTCATTTTCCGTTAACGCTGGTCATTTGGTGCGGGAAACCGCGCCGCCGACCCACACTGTTTTGCGTAGCGGGTAATCATGCGTATCGTATTCCCGGCCATCCTTTTGATGGTCGTCAGCGGCTGTACCGGAACCTCTCGGATCGATGCGCTCGATCTGAAGCCGTCCGATGAGATTGTCAGTTCGATTTCAAGTGCGCCGGAGCCGGCCGGCGAAGTCGGCGAAGACAAAATGATCACCGCCCTTTCGGGGGCGACGCCGGTTTCGCAGGCGCGCGAGGCTGCTTTTCCGTCGGGCGCGCTGCCCGAGGAGCATGTCGCGCTCGTTCCGCCTTCAAACGCATTGAAGAAGAACCAGGGGCGCCAGACGATCTACCGCCAGCGTTTCAGCGACGCGAAGCCCGTCTCCTTCAAGGGAGCGGCCCCGCATCCTTTCCAGGTGCATGGCGTCGATGTGTCCAAGTATCAGGGCGATATCGATTGGCCGACACTCCGCCGCCATGGCGCGTCCTTCGCTTTCATCAAGGCGACCGAGGGCGATGATCACAAGGATTCCCACTTCGCGCGCAACTGGCGCGCGGCCGCCGAAGCCGGTATTCCGCGCGGCGCCTATCACTTCTACTACTGGTGCTCGACCGCCAAGGCGCAGGCCGAGTGGTTCATCCGCAACGTGCCGAAGGCCGAAGGCGCGCTGCCGCCGGTCATCGATGTCGAGTGGAACGCCCATTCGCGCAATTGCCGCAAACGCCCGGACCGCCATCATGTCGTACGCGAGATGAAGACCTTCATGGACATCATCGAACGCCATTACGGCCAGCGCCCGATCATCTACACGGCGCCCGATTTCTATCGGGACAATCTGCGCGGGCAGTTTTCCGATTACTCCTTCTGGCTGCGCTCCGTGGTCGCGCATCCGAAACAGGTCTATCCGGACCGCGACTGGGCCTTCTGGCAGTATTCCGGCACCGGTCTTTCCGGTGGCGTCGATGGCCATATCGATCTGAACGTCTTCAACGGCACGGCGGAAAGCTGGCAGCGCTGGATCGGCAAGCGGACGCTCTGAGCGGCGTCCGCTATACCCACCGCGCCGCGTAGCAGACGGTCGCCGGGTCGAACCAATTGCGCGAGTATTCCTCGATCATGTCCGCGTTGCTCCACGAGACACGCTCGACGAAACCCATCGCCGCTCCTTGCTCGAAGGGCGTGTTTGGTGGTGCGAAATCGGGGCAGGGGGCGACCGAAACCTTGTCTTCAACCCGCGCGATCCAGAAGCCCAGCCTCTCGCGGTAGAACAGATGCATCGATTCCGGCAGGTCCGGGCGCTTGAGTTTCGGCGCGTGTCTTGCGTCGAACCAGATCTCTTCGAGCGCCGCCGGCACGCCACCGAGCCGGCGCAGTCGCCGAACCCGCCAGGCGTTATCTGACGCTCCATCGCCGAAGGCGGGCGGGACATCAGGCTTCGCGCAAAGATCGAGCGACAGGATATCGGCCGTTGGCAGTCCCGCGCCCTTTTTCAGTTCAAGGTGGAAGAACTCGTAGATGCTGCCCGTTTTGGTCTTGCGCCGCACATAGGTGCCCGATCCCTGGATGCGTTCCAGCAATCCGCGTTTCTCCAGCAAGGCCAGCGCCTTGCGCAGCGTGCCGACGGCGACGCCGAGATGCTGCGACAGCTCGGCCTCCGTCGGCAGGCGGGAGCCGTCCGGCCAGATACCGGCGGCGATTTCGCGGCTCAGCAGTTCGGTGATCTGTATGTAGAGCGGCAGGCTGCCGCCTCTGGTCCTTGCGTGACTCAATGCGTCCCCCGGCCGAAGCGCCGCGATACTACGCGCGACAGGTTCGACTTGTCATCCGGAACAAATTCATTCACTATTGATACACGTTTTCGATGCGCCTGAAATGGCCGGAAAATGCCGGGAGGAGAACTGAATGACCGTTGTGCCGGTAATGAGTGCCGATCTCGATGCGGCCGAAGTCGCATGGTTCGCGCCGATCTGCTCGGACGATTACCGCCATCTTGGTGTGCCTGAGGGCGATCTGCGTTCATCCTGGGATCACACCAGCGACATCGTGCGCACGGCGGATCGTCTGGGCTTCCGCAACATCCTGTGTCCGTCCTCCTATCAGGTCGGTCAGGACACGTGGAGTTTCGTCTCCGCCATGGCGCCGCTGACCGAGCGCATCAATATGCTGGCGGCGATCCGTTGCGGCGAGGTGCACCCGGCGATGCTGGCGCGGGCCGTCGCCACCGTCGATCACGTCATGAAGGGCCGTCTCACCCTCAATGTCATCTCCTCGAACTTCCCGGGCGAGGACGCGCCGAGCGACTATCGCTACAGGCGCTCGACCGAGGTCGTGGAAATTCTGCGCCAGGCATGGACGCGCGACACGATCGATTACGAGGGCGAGATCTACAATCTGAAGGGCCTGTCGACCGACCCGGTCAGGCCGTATCAGCAAAATGGCGGGCCGCTGCTCTATTTCGGCGGCTATTCACCGGATGCCGTGGAGCTGTGCGGACACCACTGCGACGTCTACCTGATGTGGCCCGAGCCGGAGGAGCTGCTGGCCGAACGCATGCGGACGGTTCACGCCCGCGCCGAGGCACATGGCCGCGTGATCGATTACGGGCTGCGGGTCCATGTCATCGTCCGCGACACCGAGGCCGAGGCCCGCGAATATGCCGACGAGATCGTATCGCGGCTCGAAGACGACCGTGGGACGGAAATCCGTAACCGCGCGCTCGACGCGAAGACCTATGGCGTGTCGCTTCAGGCCGCCAATCGCGAAAATGCGGATGGAGATGGCTATGTCGAACCGAACCTGTGGACCGGCGTCGGTCGGGCGCGCTCGGGCTGTGGCGCGGCGCTGGTGGGGTCGGTGGATCAGGTCCTCTCGAAGCTCGAACGCTATCGCGCCATGGGCATTCGCGCCTTCATCCTTTCCGGTTATCCGCACAAGGCCGAATGCGAAATCTTCGGCGAGAAGGTCCTGCCGCAATTGAAGACCTGTTCGCTGCCGGAAATCTATGGCCGCGTGCCCTCCGAAACGCCCGCGACGCCGCTCGGCGTGGGAGTGCGACGGTGAGAGGCGAGGGCGGCGGGAGCGTTGGCGTTGAACGCATTGTTGCCGCACCGGTGGTTGCAAACCCACTGCAAATGGCCCATCTCGGATACATGATTTCCAGTGAGTGCGCTGAATCGCGGCCCCGAATGCGAGCTCTCTCCGAAGGCAAGGAAGCTTCTTGAGGAAGAACGACAGTATGAACGCCGATGCGCATCTCAGTCTCGAAGCGTTGAACCATTCCGACCTGAAAAAGGCGATGGCGTGCTTCGCGACGGGAATTGCTATCGTGACCACAAGGTATCGCGATGCCGATTTGGGCATGACCTGCAATTCGTTCAACACGGTTTCGCTCGAACCGGCGATGGTGCTTTGGAGCGTCCAGAAGACGTCGTCCAGCCATGAGGCATTCGTGCGTTCGGACGGCTATACCGTCAGCATCCTCGGTGCGGACCAGGAAGATATCGCGCACCGCTTCGCGCGAGGTGCGCCGGCAGAGCGTTTCGACGGCCTGCCGGTCAAGCGTCTGGCGAACGGCCGCACGGTTATCGAGGGATCGGTTGCCTGGTTCGACTGTGCGCTGGAAACGGCGGTCGCCGCCGGCGATCATGACGTGCTGATCGGCCGCGTGCTGGATTTCGCCTCGAATGACGGGCATCCGCTCGGCTACGTCCATGGCAAGTTCATCGATATGGAGGGCTGACCCGCAACGGGTCTCAGTCCTCGTATCGGTCCCATCCGGTGGCTGTCAGGTGTTCCTGCGGCCGGAAGCGGGTCTTGTATTCCATCTTGCGCGATCCCTCGACCCAATAGCCCAGATAGACATGCGGCAGGCCTTCCGAGCGCGCCCTTTCGATGTGATCGAGGATCATCCAGCTTCCTAGCGAACGCTGTTTCAGTTCCGGATCGAAGAAGGAATAGACCATCGAAAAGCCGTCCGCCATGCGGTCCGACAGGGCGACCGCGATCAGCGGCCCGTCGCCCTGTCCGCTGAGGAAACTGTCCGCGCCACGCTTTCGGTATTCGATGATCCGGGTCGGCACATGGGTATCTTCGACCATCATCGCATAGTCGAGCACCGTCATCTCGGACATGCCGCCGGTGCGGTGGCGGGAGTCGAGATAGCGGCGAAACAGGGAATATTGTTCGCTGGTCGGCTCGGCCCGCGTCTCGACGCCGATCAGGTCGGAATTGACGCTCATGATCCGGCGCATGCTGCGTGACGGCTCGAACTCGCCCGCGACAATGCGAACGGATACGCAGGCCCGGCATGTCTCGCAAGCTGGCCTGTAGGCGATGTTCTGGCTGCGGCGAAAACCGCCCTGCGTCAGCAGGTCGTTCATCTCCGCCGCCTTTTCGCCGACCAGATGCGTGAAGACCTTTCGCTCGTGCTCGCCGTCCAGATAAGGGCATGGCGACGGCGAAGTCAGGAAGAACTGCGGTGATTTCGGTGAATGCTGCGTCATGCCGCCTGTCTCGCTTCAGCGCGAAGATTTGGCGAGATCGCGGGAAAGGTCAAGACGGCCTTTGTGCCGATCAACGATATGAACGAACGACGACGGTTCCGAGCGCCAGATCGTGCAGCGTTCGCTTGTGTTCCAGGAACAGCGGCGCCAGCAGAAGCGGCAGGAACAGGGCCGCGGAGGCCCAGAACAGGACCGAATGCACGACGGCGGTGAGGAAATCGATTCGCCGTCCGTCATAACGTTCCAGCCGGATACCGGCCAGCCGCATGCCGATCGTCGCCTGCGACGGTCCGCCGACCGTCCAGCCGATATAGGTGAGCGCGATCAGGGGTGACAGGATCAGATAGAGCAGCCACGCCGCGCCAAACGTTGCAAAGCCGAGCAGGAAAATCACCGGCACCGCGACGACGATGAGCAGGATGACCATCGCGTAGTCGATCAGGAAAGCCATGATCCGGCGCGTGCGCACCCCTTCGAAGAGGCGCCAGTCGTTATAGCGCTCCGCGTAGTCGTCGGCTCTGGAATCGAATGTCTGTGTGTCCGGCATGTCCTGTCCTCTTTGGCTTTGAGGTGGGTGGGAATGCCCGCGATATCAAGGGGAAGGGCGGTTCCTCAGCCAGCCAGTATTTTCGCTGCGCGGGGTGCGAAATAGGTCAGGATGCCGTCGCAGCCCGCCCGCTTGAAGGCCAGCAGGCTTTCCATCATCACACGCTCGCCGTCGATCCATCCATTGGCGGCCGCCGCCTCGATCATCGCGTATTCGCCGGACACCTGGTAGGCAAAGGTCGGCACCTGGAATGTCTCTTTCACGCGCCGGCAGATGTCGAGATAGGGCATGCCTGGCTTGACCATGACCATCTCCGCGCCTTCCTGGAGATCGGCTTCCGTCTCGCGCAGCGCTTCTTCGGTGTTGGCCGGGTCGATGTAATAGGTCTTCTTGTCGCCCTTCAGCAGACCGGACGTGCCGATCGCCTCGCGATAGGGTCCGTAAAAAGCAGACGCGTATTTCGTCGCATAGGACATGATGGCGACGTCCTGGAAACCGTTTTCGTCCAGCGCGTCGCGGATCGCGCCGATACGGCCGTCCATCATGTCCGACGGCGCGATGATGTCGGCGCCGGCGGCGGCCTGGCCCACGGCCGCCCGCACGATCTGCTCGACCGATTCGTCGTTGACGATGATTCCGTCGCGCAGGACCCCGTCATGGCCGTGGTCGGTGAAAGGGTCGAGAGCGGCGTCCGTGATGATGCCGATCTCGGGAACGGCCGCCTTGATCGCCCGCGTCGCGCGATTGATGAGATTGTCGTCCTCGATGGCGTTGCTGCCGGTCGTGTCGCGCTTTTCGATCGGGATGTTCGGGAACGTCGCGACCGCCGGAATGCCGAGTTTCGCGGCTTCCTCCGCCGCGCGTACCGCAAGATCCACGGTCAGCCGCTCGACGCCCGGCATCGCCGCAATCTGCTCCGTCCGGTTCTCGCCCTCGATCAGGAAGATCGGCCAGATCAGGTCGTTGACGGTCAGGTCGTTCTCGGCCACCAGCCGGCGCGACCAGTCGGCCTTGCGCATGCGGCGCAGCCGCTTTCCCCCGGTGATTTCGTCAACGCTTCGTCTCATCGCGATATCCAGTCGATTATTGCTTGTTCCGATTGCGCGATTGCCTGGTGCGCTTCAGGTTTGGATTGAAACATCCGCGCCGGAATGCGTGTTCGAGCCAATGGCGACAGGCAGCGCATTTTGATTCTATTGAAACCTGAAATGCACTAGCATGTCGAAATCGCCAATTCCAAGGGGCGACGGTACTGGGCGAACGAAAGGGCAAATTCGTGGCGGCAACCACCGACGACATCAAAGAGGAACAGGGAAGCTTTACGCAACTGGCGTTCGTCTGGTTCCTCCGGCTCATGGCTGCCATCTCCATGATTTCCGGCTTGTCCTACTGGGCCCAGCTGACCGGCCTCGCCGCCGCGGACCTTCCTCGGTTCGACGAGTTACCTGTTCATTGGCAGGTGCCGTGGGTTTCGCTGGCCGTGTTGCTCCCCTGTGCCTCAATGGGACTCTGGATGCTGACATCCTGGGGCATCGTTCTGTGGGTGATCGCGAGCGTGCTCGAAATCGCCGTCTACGGCGTCTGGGCCGACAGCTACATTTCCCGGCCTGCCGTTGTTTTTGGCCATGTTATCGCGCTCTTGGCGCTCGCCGCCATCCTCGCGTCGCTGGCGCTTCAGCGCTACCGCGAACGCGTTAACTGAATATAGACTCTGTTTCGAAAGGAACGGCGGGTAATCGGATGTTAACTTTGGTGTTTAAGTCGAATTTTAGTGGCATTCGCTAGGTTGCCTCTCAACGGTGAAACAAAAAAACAAGTCACCGACATAACAGAGAGGCAATCTGATCATGATGAATGCGACCAATATGGTGGGCGCAAAGCCCGTTCCGTCGTCTGAAACCGACGTCCGCGAACTTTATCTTGAATCCCTGCAGCTTGTCGAGCGCCTGCACCGCCGTCTGCTCGATGTCGTCAAGGACGAGTTCGACAGGGCCGGCCGCAGCGATATCAATGCCGTTCAGGCGCTGCTGCTGTTCAATATCGGTGACAGCGTGCTGACTGCCGGCGAGTTGCGTTCGCGCGGCTACTACCTGGGTTCCAACGTGTCCTACAACCTCAAGAAGCTCGTGGAACTCGGTTTCGTCGACCACAAGAAGTCCCGGACCGACCGCCGTTCCGTGCGCATCAGCCTCACCGATACGGGCAAGGAAGTCGCCAACACGGTCGCCGAGCTCTACAACCGCCACATTCTGTCCATCGAGACGGTCGGTGGAATCGGCGCCGAGGAATTCCAGGCCATGAACCGCGCGATGCAGCGTCTCGACCGGTTCTGGAACGACACGATTCTCTATCGCCTCTGATACGGACGACTGCTGGAAATGCCGAAAGGGCGCGACACGGTTCGCGCCCTTTTTCGTGTCTGCGTTCCTGCCGGACGGCGCGCCGCGAAACACGAATTGGCCATATTCATATGGAAGCTGCCGAGGCAGCGGCACAGACGATGATGAGGTCCGCGTAAATCGGCCGATCGCATCTCTCTGGATCGCGGAACAGTGAAGCTGGTTTCCGACAAATTGGTTGACGATCGCGCCGGCGGACAAACATATGGGTCTGTGGATCGGTAGTCGTGGATGCGCATGCGCAGGTGGATGATGAACGAATTTGGCAAGAAGAATCGTCGGTCTTTCCTGAAAGGGATGGGGGTCGCCGGAGCAATGGCGTCGGGTCTCCTTCCGGCACGGGCGCAGGAACCGCTCAACGAATTTCTGCAGTCCCCGCGCCGTGGCAACTGGGATGACCAGTTCGACGCCGTCGGCACCCGCAGCCCCGAGGTCAAGACTCGCCAGCCGATTCTCAGCCCGGCCACGGCTTCCTATGTCGAGCAGGCCATCTTCACCTATCGCGATATCGTCGCCAGGGGCGGCTGGCCCCAGGTGAACCTGACCCAGCGGCTGAAGGTCGGTTCCTCCGATCCCGCCGTGCGCCAGTTGCGCCGCCGTCTCATCATTTCCGGTGACCTGCCGCGCAATTCCGGCGACAGCCAGGTCTTCGACACCTTCCTCGACGCCGCGGTGAAGCGCTTCCAGCAGCGCCACGGCATGCCCGCAGACGGCGTGATCGGCACCGTCACGCTTGCCGCGCTCAACGTTTCCGCCTCGACCCGGCTCGGCCAGCTCGAAACCAATCTCGTGCGCCTTCGCTCCATGTCGGGCTATCTCGGCGACCGCTACGTGATGGTCAACATTCCCGCCGCGGAGATCGAGGCCGTCGAAAACGGTCGCGTCGCGCAGAACCACAAGGCCATCGTCGGCAAGGTCGACCGCCAGACGCCGATTCTCAATTCGAATATCTACGAGGTCATCCTCAATCCGTACTGGACCGCGCCGAAGTCGATCATCCAGAAGGATATCATCCCTCTGATGCGCAAGGATCCGACCTATCTGACGCGCAACTCGATCCGGCTGTTCGACCAGCAGGGCAACGAGGTGCCGCCGGAACTGGTCGACTGGTCGACCGACGAGGCGCTGACGATGAATCTGCGTTTCCGCCAGGACCCGGGCAAGATCAACGCCATGTCCTCGACCAAGATCAACTTCCAGAACCCGCATGCCGTCTACATGCACGACACGCCGCAGCAGAGCATTTTCGGCCAGCTGCTGCGTTTCGAATCCTCGGGCTGCGTGCGTGTCCACAATGTCCGTGAACTGTCGTCGTGGCTGCTGCGCGATACGCCCGGCTGGAATCGCAGCCAGATCGAGGCCGTGATCTCCACCGGCGAGAATACCGAGGTTCAGCTCGCCGCGCCGGTTCCTGTCTATTTCGTCTACATCTCCGCCTGGTCGACCGGCGACGGTGTCGTCCACTTCCGCGATGACATCTACGGCCGCGACGGCGTCGACGAGTTGCAGCTTTCGTCCACCACGACCCTCTGATCGCGATTGCCGGGCTACGGCCCGGCCACGCCTTGCCTGATTCCGCCGACGCGTTTCGCGTTCAGGCAATGGAACTGCGCCGGGATACGTGATATTGCGCGCCGCAACAGGCGATTTTCCCGCATACCCGAAAGGAATGGTACCGATGTCCCAGAACAGCGCGGCTTCCGCAAAGGCGTATTCCGACGCGTTTTTCACCGAGTCACTGGCTGACCGCGATCCGGAGATCTTCTCCGCGATCCGCAAGGAACTCGGTCGCCAGCGCCACGAGATCGAGCTGATCGCATCGGAGAACATCGTGTCGCGCGCCGTGCTGGAAGCGCAGGGCTCGATCATGACGAACAAATATGCCGAGGGTTATCCCGGCAAGCGCTACTACGGTGGCTGCGAGTTCGTCGACATCGCCGAGGAATTGGCCATCGAGCGCGCGAAGAAGCTGTTTGGCTGCAATTTCGCCAATGTCCAGCCGAATTCCGGCAGCCAGATGAACCAGGCCGTCTTCCTGGCGCTGCTGCAGCCGGGCGACACCTTCATGGGCCTCGATCTCAATTCCGGCGGCCACCTCACGCACGGTTCGCCGGTCAACATGTCCGGCAAGTGGTTCAACGTCGTCTCCTACGGCGTGCGTGAGGACGATCATCTGCTCGATCTGGACGACATCGCCGCCAAGGCCGAACAGCACAAGCCGAAGCTGATCATCGCCGGCGGCACGGCTTACTCGCGTATCTGGGACTGGCAGCGCTTCCGCGAGATCGCGGATTCGGTCGGTGCCTATCTCATGGTCGACATGGCGCATATCGCCGGTCTCGTCGCTGGTGGCGCGCACCCGTCGCCGATCCCGCACGCCCATGTCTGCACGACGACGACGCACAAGTCTCTGCGCGGTCCGCGCGGCGGCATGATCCTGACCAATGACGAGGCGATCGCCAAGAAGGTCAACTCCGCTGTCTTTCCGGGCCTGCAGGGCGGTCCGCTGATGCATGTGATCGCCGCCAAGGCCGTCGCCTTCGGCGAGGCGCTGCAGCCGGAGTTCAAATCCTACGCCCAGTCGGTCGTCGCCAATGCCAAGGCGCTTGCCGAAAGCCTGAAAGAGCAGGGCGTCGATATCGTCTCGGGCGGCACCGACAATCACCTGATGCTGGCCGACCTGCGTCCGAAGACAGTGACCGGCAAGGCGGCGGAAGCCGCGCTCGGCCGCGCCAACATCACCTGCAACAAGAACGGCGTTCCCTTCGATCCGGAAAAACCCTTCGTCACCTCCGGCATCCGTCTCGGCACGCCGGCTGGTACGACCCGTGGCTTCGGGCAGGCGGAATTCCGCGAAATCGGCTCGCTGATCGCCCGCGTTCTCGACGGTTTGCGCCAGTCCGGCCCGGATGGCGACAATTCCGGCATCGAGGAAGCGGTCAAAAAAGATGTGATTGCGCTGACGGATCGCTTCCCGATCTATGGCGGTATGGAGTAGCAACCGGGCATGCGCTGCCCGTTTTGCCAATCGCTCGACACTCAGGTGAAGGATAGCCGCCCGGCTGAAGACGGGGCGGCCATTCGCCGCCGCCGCGTCTGTCCGGATTGCGGCGGCCGTTTCACCACCTTCGAGCGCGTCCAGCTTCGCGATCTCTACGTGATCAAGAAGAACGGCCGGAAAGTGCCGTTCGACCGCGACAAGCTCGCCCGGTCCTTCGAGGTTGCGCTGCGCAAGCGCCAGATCGATCCCGACCGCGTGGAGCGCGCCGTCTCCGGTATCGTGCGCCAGCTCGAGAGTTCCGGCGAGCAGGATATCGCGGTCGAGGATATCGGCTCGCTTGTCATGGAGGCTCTGAAGGGCATGGACGATGTCGCCTATGTGCGCTTCGCCTCCGTCTACAAGAACTTCCGCGAACCCCAGGATTTTCATGATCTTCTGGGCGAACTTGGCGGAAATTTGCCGCCTGACAGCGATGAACCGGTTGCCGGTTCGCAAGAATAGCGCCACTTTCGCGCCATGACACAAACCATCACGGACCTCGATCGCCGCTTCATGGCGGCCTGTATTCGCCTTTCGCGCCGCCATCTCGGCCGCACCGGAACGAATCCGTCCGTTGGCACGCTGATCGTCGCGGACGAGGGGCAGGGTCCCGTGATCGTTGGTCACGGCATCACCGCAATCGGCGGTCGGCCGCATGCCGAGACGGCGGCTCTCGCCGAAGCGGGGGAACGCGCGCGCGGCGCGACCGCCTATGTCACGCTCGAACCCTGCGCGCATCACGGCCGCACGCCGCCTTGCGCCAACGCATTGGTATCCGCGGGCGTCGCCCGTGTTGTCGCCGCCGCCACGGATCCTGATGAACGCGTGTCGGGCAGGGGATATGCGATTCTGCGCGCGGGCGGAATCGAGGTCGAACCGGGTGTCCTCGCCGATGAGGCGCGGTCCGTTCTGTCGAGCTACCTCATCAGATCCGAGAAGAAACGCTGTGAAGTGACTCTGAAACTTGCGGTTTCCGCCGACGGCATGATCGGCCGCGCCGCCGCCGGGCAGGTGCCGATCACCGGCGATGTCGCCCGCGCCCAGAGCCACATGATGCGTGCCGAGCACGACGCGATCCTCGTCGGGATCGGCACGGCGCTCGAGGATGATCCGGAACTCACCTGCCGCTTGCCGGGACTTGGGCACCGGTCTCCGATGCGCGTCGTTCTCGACCGCCATGCCAGGCTCCCCGTCGCGTCGCGGCTGGTTCAGTCGATCTCGGAAGCGCCGCTGGCGGTCGCGACGGTCGATCCCGGGTCGCTGTCGGCGCAAGTGCTGGAAGGTGCGGGGGCGCGCCTGATTGCCTGCGAGGAACACGAGGGACGGATCGCCTTGCCGGAGCTGCTGGACGATCTCGCGGCTCTCGGCGCGTCGAGCCTGCTGGTGGAAGGCGGTGCGGCCGTTGCGAGCGCGTTTCTTGACGAGGGCCTTGCCGACCGGATCGTGCTGTTCGAAAGCGACGTCGTTGTCGGCGCGAATGGCATCGCGGCTCCGTTCACCCGCGCGACGCTGCCCGAGAGTTATAAGCCGAGCGGCGAATGGGTCTTCGGCGCGGACCGTTGCCACGAATTCACCCGGAGAGGCTGATGTTTACCGGTATTGTCACGGATATTGGCCGTATTGCCTCGATTGCGGACCGCGCGGGTGGCCGGCGACTGCGCATCGAGACCGCCTACGATCCCGAAACCATCGATATCGGCGCGTCCATAGCCTGTGCCGGCGTTTGCCTGACCGTGGTCGCGAAACCCGAGAACGGCTCCAATTCGCGCTGGTTCGAGGTCGAGGCATGGGAGGAAGCCTTGCGCCTGACCACCATAGGCGGCTGGAGCGAGGGAACCCGCCTCAATCTGGAGCGGGCCATGAAAGCCGGCGACGAGTTCGGAGGTCACATGGTGTCCGGGCATGTCGACGGAATGGCCCGGATCGTCGCGCGCGAGGAGGAGGGCGAGGCGATACGCTTCCGTATCGAAGCGCCATCTCACCTGTCGCGCTACATCGCGCCGAAGGGATCCGTCACCCTCGACGGCACGTCGCTGACCGTCAACGGCGTTGATGGCGATGTCTTCGACGTGCTGCTGATACGCCATACGCTGGAGGTCACGACCTGGGGCGAACGCGGTGTCGGCGATGCGGTTAATCTCGAAATCGACCAGATGGCGCGATATATCGAGCGCTATGTGAAACGCCTTGCGGAGACCGCCAAAGAGGCGTAGGCCACCGCCAAATCGAAAACCTCCGGAGACCGCCTGTCCATGGCAAAGGAATCACCCCACGTGCTGATCGTCGAGGCACGTTTCTACGAAGAATTGTCGGAGGCCCTGTTGGAGGGCGCGAAGGCGGCGCTGGAAGAAGCCGGTGCGACATGGGATATCGTCACGGTTCCCGGCGCGCTCGAAATTCCGGCCGCGATCTCCATCGCGCTGGATGGCGACCGGGACTATGATGGCTACGTCGCGCTCGGCATGGTCATCCGTGGCGAAACCTATCATTTCGACATCGTTTCGAATGAATCCAACCGTGCATTGATGAACCTTGCGGTCGATGAATCGATTGCGATCGGCAATGGTATTATGACGGTCGAAAACCAGGCGCAGGCTTGGGCGCGCGTGCGCAAGTCCGAAAAGGACAAGGGCGGATTTGCCGCCCGTGCGGCGCTGAGGATGATCGAACTGCGAAAGCAGCTTGGCGCGGATGACTAAATTGGAAGACAGGAAGAAACCTGCTGGTCCGAAGCCGGCCAACAAGCGTGGTGCGGCGCGTCTGGCCGCGGTTCAGGCTCTGTACCAGATGGACGTATCCGGTGGCGGCGTGCTCGAAACGGCGGCCGAGTACGAGACGTTTCGTCTCGGCAAGGAAATCGACGGCGAGCTCTATCGCGAGGCGGATCCGGCATGGTTCCGTTCTGTCCTGTCCGGTGTCGTCAGCCGTCAGAAGCAGCTCGATCCCGTGGTCCGCAACGCGCTGACGGAAGACTGGCCGCTGTCGCGGCTGGATTCCACATTGCGCGCGATCCTGAGGGCAGGGGCTTTCGAGCTGACCGGAATAAAGGATCTCCCGGCCGCGGTCGCGATTTCCGAATATGTCGATATCGCCCGCGCCTTCTACGGCGACGGCGAAGAGCCTCGGCTTGTCAATGCGGTGCTTGACCGCATTGCGCGAGACCGCTCCACTGCTAAGTAGTCGGACGTCATGCACAAACCGGCCGAAATTTCCGAGAACAGCGCAAAGCGCACGGCGCTCATCCTGGCGGCGGCGCAGTCCGTTGTCGGTTCGGCCGCCCCGATTTCGATATCGCTCGGCGGTCTGGCGGGTTTTTACCTGCTGCAATTGAACGGCGCCGACACCGCGCTTGCCACCGCGCCGGTGACCGGCTTCAACATCGGCGTCGCCCTGGGTGCCTTGCCGGCGGCGCTTCTGATGCGTGCACTCGGCAGGCGTCCGGGCTTCGTGACCGGGTCGATCATCACCGCGCTTGGTGGCGCGATTGCCGCCATCGCGCTTTTCCGTTCCGAATTCTGGCTGTTCGCATTCGGCCTCATCGTCGTGGGTCTGGGCGGTTCCTTCGTTCAGCAATACCGCTTCGCCGCAGCCGACAACGCCCCGCCGCACTTCCGCCCGCGCGCGATTTCCTGGGTTCTCGGGGGCGGGGTCTTTGCGGCCGTGATCGGCCCGCAGACAGTCGTCTGGACGCGCGACCTGTTCGAACCGGTTCTGTTTGCCGGCTCGTTCGTCGCCTTGATCGGGCTCGGCCTGATCGGCGCGGCGATCCTCTCGACACTGAATGTTGCCCGCGAGAACAAGGCCACGACCGGCGTCACCGGTGAACCGGCACGCCCGCTGTCGCAGATCATCCTGCAGCCCCGCTTCATGGTCGCCTTTGCCTGCGGCGTCGGCTCCTATGCGCTGATGAGCTTCGTCATGACCGGTGCGCCGCTTGCCATGGTCGGCTGCGGATTCACGCCGGACGAGGCCGCGCTCGGCATTTCCTTCCACGTCATGGCGATGTTCGCGCCGAGCTTCGTGACCGGCCGCCTGATCGCCCGCTTCGGCAAGGAGCGCATCGTCGCGATCGGCATGCTGCTTCTCGTCGGCTGCGCCATCGTCGCCCTGTCCGGTATCGCGCTCTGGCAGTTCTGGTCGGCGCTGGTCTTGCTCGGCGTCGGCTGGAACTTCGCCTTCATCGGCTCCACCACGATGCTGACCGAATCCTACCATGTCAGCGAGAAGAACAAGGTGCAGGGCCTGCATGACTTTCTGCTGTTTTCCACTGTCGCCTTCGCGTCGCTGATGTCCGGTTTCACGCTGAACGCTTTCGGATGGGAAATGCTCAACTGGATCGTCTTCCCCGTGGCCGCTTTCTGTCTCGTGCTTCTGGGTCTTCTCGTGCTCGGTTCGCGGCATAAGACTATAGCAGGAGCCGCCGAGTAAGGATTCCGGCGGAACACCGCTTATCCCGGCTTGACCTAGACTTGCGGCTTAAACTACGTATGCGCCACTTCAAGCGCGGAATCCGTGCTGTCGCAGTATCTAAGAGGGCCTGGGAGGGGAATTCCGGCCCGAAGATAATCAAAGGAAACGGGAATGGTTCTTCTAGCTGTCATCGCTTGCGGGCTGCTTTCGATCGTGTATGCGATCTGGGCGACGCAATCGGTTCTCGCCGCCGACCAGGGCAATGCGCGCATGCAGGAAATCGCAGGCGCAATTCGCGAAGGCGCGCAGGCTTATCTCAACCGCCAGTACACCACCATCGCCATCGTCGGCGTCGTGGTCTTCATCATCGCCTGGCTCCTTCTCTCGGGCGTGGCCGCCATCGGCTTCCTGATCGGCGCGGTCCTTTCCGGCCTCGCGGGCTATATCGGCATGTACGTGTCCGTGCGCGCCAACGTGCGCACCGCCCAGGCCGCCTCGCACAGCCTCGCGGCCGGCCTCGAAATCGCATTCAAGTCCGGCGCCATCACGGGCATGTTGGTCGCGGGCCTCGCGCTGCTCGGCGTTTCCATCTACTACTACATCCTGACGTCCGTCATGGGCATGGCGGGCAATGACCGCACGGTCATCGACGCGCTCGTCGCGCTCGGCTTCGGCGCTTCGCTGATCTCCATCTTTGCCCGTCTCGGCGGCGGCATCTTCACCAAGGGTGCCGATGTCGGCGGCGATCTCGTCGGCAAGGTCGAAGCGGGCATTCCCGAGGACGATCCGCGCAACCCGGCGACCATCGCGGACAATGTCGGCGACAATGTCGGCGACTGCGCGGGCATGGCCGCCGACCTGTTCGAGACCTATGCCGTGACCGTTGTCGCGACCATGGTTCTCGCGGCGATCTTCTTCGCCGGCTCGGCGATGCTCCCGGACCTGATGCTCTATCCGCTCGCCATCGGCGCTGCGTGCCTCATCACCTCGATCGCTGGCACCTTCTTCGTGAAGCTCGGCGCCAACGGCTCGATCATGGGCGCGCTCTACAAGGGCCTCATCGCAACCGGCGTCCTGTCCATCATCGGCCTCGGCGCCGCGACGTCCCTGACCGTCGGTTGGGGCGATATCGCAACCGTCAACGAAATCGCGATCACGGGTACGAACCTGTTCATCTGCGGCATCGTCGGTCTGCTGGTCACCGGCCTGATCGTCGTGATCACCGAGTACTACACCGGCACCAACAAGCGTCCGGTCAACTCGATCTCGCAGGCCTCGGTCACCGGCCACGGCACCAACGTCATCCAGGGTCTGGCCGTATCGCTTGAATCGACGGCTCTTCCGGCCATCGTCATCGTCGGCGGCATCATCGTGACCTACCAGTTGGCGGGTCTGTTCGGCACCGGCATCGCGGTCACCGCCATGCTCGGTCTTGCCGGCATGATCGTCGCGCTCGACGCATTCGGTCCGGTCACCGACAACGCCGGTGGCATTGCCGAAATGTCCGGCCTCGATCCGGAAGTGCGCAAGTCGACCGATGCGCTCGATGCTGTGGGCAACACCACCAAGGCCGTCACCAAGGGCTACGCCATCGGCTCCGCCGGTCTCGGCGCCCTGGTGCTGTTTGCCGCCTACTCGAACGACCTGGAATTCTTCGCCGCCAATGGCGACCAGTTCGCCTACTTCCAGGATGTCGGCGAGATCTCCTTCTCGCTCTCCAATCCCTACGTTGTGGCCGGCCTGATCTTCGGCGGCCTGATCCCCTACCTGTTCGGCGGTATCGCCATGACGGCCGTCGGTCGTGCAGGTGGTGCGGTCGTGGAGGAAGTGCGCAGGCAGTTCCGCGAAAAGCCGGGCATCATGGAAGGCACGGACCGTCCGGATTATGCCCGTGCGGTGGACATGCTGACCAAGGCGGCGATCAAGGAAATGATCATCCCGTCGCTGCTGCCGGTTCTGGCGCCTCTGGTCGTCTATTTCGGCGTGCTGCTGATCTCGGGCTCCAAGGCTTCCGCCTTCGCCGCGCTTGGCGCGATGCTGCTCGGCGTGATCGTCAACGGCCTGTTCGTCGCCATCTCGATGACCTCGGGCGGCGGCGCGTGGGACAACGCCAAGAAGTCCTTCGAGGACGGCTTCGTCGACAAGGACGGCGTCAAGCACGAGAAGGGTTCGGAAGCCCACAAGGCGTCCGTCACCGGCGACACCGTTGGCGACCCCTACAAGGACACCGCCGGCCCGGCCGTCAACCCGGCCATCAAGATCACCAACATCGTGGCTCTGCTGCTGCTGGCGGTCCTGGCGCACTGATCCGCGCCAGACGGAAAAACGAAAACCGGCGGTGGTCTCCCACCGCCGGTTTTTTGTTGTTTTTAAAACCGTGCCGCGGGTCAGCGGGCGAGCACGGTATCCTTGTTCGGGGTCAGGCCGCCGGAAAGGATCTGCGTCAGGAAGGTCTGGTCGCGGCCTCCGGTCGGCGTAGTGCGGGACGCGAAGTCGAAGACTCGCCCGTCCTGCATGCCGTAATTCGCGATCCGTTCCACCGTGCCTTCGTCATCGAAATATACCGCCAGGATGCGCTGGTCGATCAGCTTCGGCTTCAGGAAGGCGGCGGCGCGCCGGCGGGTCTGCGAGATGTAGTAGAACACCTCGTTGTCGAACACTTCTTTCGTGGTCGGCGTTCCCAGCGTCAGCAGCACCTGTTCGCGGCTGGAGCCCGGCGGGACGAGCTGCAGCGTCTGCTCATCGACAACGAAGCCCTGCTTGTAGGTCTCGCTCGGCGACAGCACTTTCGCGGTCGTGCAACCGCTCAGCACGATCGCGCTGCTTGCGAGCAGAACGGGGAGGGTCGTCGCCAATCGCATTCTTTTCTTGATTTTTCGCGGCGTCACCATCATCTCCGTCAATCGTAGCGGCCACTGGCCTGTTCGGGACTGGATCGGTAAACCGACTCACGTCCGGTTGCAAGGTCGCCGACCTGTTCCGGCCGGTGCTATGGAAGGTGCCTTTGCACGATGATTATGTCACTGTTTCGGCGCGCGCCGAGGATGCTCAACGAAAAGATCGTCGACAAGGCTTATGGCGCCATCGTCGCGGCTGCGCGCAACCCGGTTCTCTACGCCGAATGGGGCGTGCCCGACACGCCGCTCGGGCGCTATGAGAGCGTCGGACTGCACATGATTCTCTTCCTCCACCGCACCCGCGGCGCGGAAAGCCCGCTCGATGAATTCGCCCAGGACGTGCTCGACGAGTTCTTCAAGGATGTCGATCACTCCATGCGCGAACTGGGCGTCGGCGATCCGTCGGTGCCCAAGCGCATGAAGAAGCTGGCCCGCATGTTCTATGGCCGCATGGGAAACTATTGGTCCGCGCTCGATAGCGAAGACGCCGATGCGCTCGGCGAGGCGCTCGCGCGCAATGTCGCTCCCGAGGACCCCGCCGTGATCGACCGGAACGGGATCGCCCGCTACATGATGCGCTCGGCGCGGTATCTCGCCGAGATCCCCGACAGCGAATTGCTTGCCGGCGGCGTCCGCTTTCCGGACCCGGCGGAAGCGGAAAGGAGGCCGGCATAATGGCCGGATCGGATAAAAAGCAGAGCCCGGTTTCGCACACCGTCGTCGTCTCGGTTCTTCCGTCGGCAGGATTTTCCGCTCGCATCGAGGCGACCGAAGATCAGAAGGCCGCGCTGGCCGAAGCGCATGACTTGCTTGCCGTCGACAGCTTCATCGCCGAACTCGAACTCAAGCGCTGGCGCAGGGATGGCGTTCGCATCCGGGGAAACGTCCAGGCTCGTATACGGCAGGAATGCGTCGTTACGCTTGAACCTCTTGTCACCGATCTCGATGTGCCGGTGGATGCGGTCTTCCTGCCGGAAGGCTCGAAGCTCGCGCGTCCGCTTGACGAGGAAGGCGCGCTGATCGTCGATCCGGACGGCCCCGACCTTCCGGAGATATTCGAAGGCGGCGTCATCGATGCCGGCGCGGTTGCCGAGGAGTTCTTCGCACTCGACATCGATCCCTATCCGCGCGCGCCCGGCGCGGAGATGGAAGCGGAAGAAGGCGACGGCGAAGACGCGTCGGAAAAGCCTTTCGCGGGCCTTGCGGCGCTACGCGATAAGCTGTGAAACCGGTGACGCCGGAAAAATAAGGTGTTGAGACATCCCGAAGAAAAGTTATGTTCGGCGCGCCGGACGCCGAGGGCGAATGGCCAACTGCCCGAAGGCGGGGAACAAAGACGGGATCGGATGGTTTGATAACAATCTCGATTGACGCGATGGGAGGAGATCACGGACCTGCGGTCGTGATTCCCGGCGCGGCCAAATCGCTCGAGCGGCATCCGGAATTGCGTTTTGTCTTTTTCGGACAGGAGGACAAGGTCCTTCCCGTACTCGAGCGCTATGAAAAACTGAATGCAGCCTCGCGCTTCGAGCATTGCGAGGTCGCGGTGCGCATGGACGACAAACCGAGCCAGGCCTTGCGGCAGGGCAGGTGGAAGTCGTCCATGTGGAAGGCGATCGAGGCGGTGAAGACCGGCGAGGCCGATGTCTGCGTATCGGCGGGAAATACCGGCGCGCTGATGGCCATGTCGAAATTCTGCCTGCGCACGATGTCCGCCATCGAGCGCCCCGCTATCGCTGCGATCTGGCCGACCTTGCGCGGCGAGAGCATCGTGCTCGATGTCGGCGCGACGATCGGTGCGGATGCGCAGCAACTCGTCGATTTCTCTGTCATGGGCGCCGCGATGGCGCGGGCGCTGATCGAGGTCAAGCGGCCGACGGTCGGCCTGCTGAATGTCGGCGTCGAGGAGATCAAGGGCCAGGAAGAGGTCAAGGAAGCCGGGCGTCTGTTGCGGCTCGCCGACCTTCCGACACTGGATTATCGCGGCTTCGTGGAAGGCGACGATCTCGGTCAGGGCACGGTGGATGTCGTGGTCACTGAGGGCTTTTCCGGAAATATCGCGCTGAAGACCGCCGAAGGCACTGCCAAGCAGATCGCGGAATATCTTCGAGCCGCCATGAGCCGGACATTCATGGCGCGCATCGGCTATCTCATGGCGCGCGGCGCGTTTCGCCGTCTGCGCGACAAGATGGACCCGAGAAAGGTCAATGGCGGTGTCTTTCTCGGCCTCAACGGCATCGTTATCAAGAGCCATGGCGGCACGGATGACGAGGGCTTCGCGGCGGCTGTCGATGTCGGCTACGACATGGTGCGCAACGCGCTGTTGCAGAAGATCGAGACCGATCTGAAGAATTACCACGGCCAGCCAGCATTGGGCGCGTCCGGCGATGCGGCCGCCGCCACGAATTCGGAGTGAAGTCCAGCGTATGATCAGATCTGCGGTAACAGGAATCGGAAGCGCTTTGCCGAAGCGCGTCATGACCAACAGCGAATTCGAGCATGTCGTCGACACGACCGACGAATGGATCGTCCAGCGCACCGGCATTCGCCAGCGCTACATCGCGGGCGAAGACGAGACCACGGCGTCGCTCGGCGAGGCGGCCGCCCGCAAGGCGCTCGCCTCGGCTGGCCTCGATCCTTCCGATATCGACCTGATCGTCCTCGCGACCTCGACGCCGAACAATACCTTCCCCGCGACGGCCGTCGAAATACAGAACCGTCTCGGCATGCATCACGGCGCCGCATTCGACATGCAGGCCGTCTGCAGCGGCTTCATATACGCCCTGACGACGGCGGATCTCTATATCCGGGGCGGCGTGGCGCAGCGCGTCCTCGTCATCGGCGCCGAGACCTTCTCGCGGCTCCTTGACTGGGAAGACAGGACGACCTGCGTCCTGTTCGGCGATGGTGCGGGAGCCGTGGTCCTCGAAGCGGCCGAGGGCGTCGGCCTGACATCCGATACCGGAATTCTTGCCGCCAAGCTGCGTTCCGACGGTTGCCACAAGACAAAACTCTATGTCGACGGCGGTCCGTCCACGACGAAAACGGTCGGTCACCTTCGCATGCAGGGACGCGAGGTTTTCAAGCACGCTGTCGGAATGATCACCGACGTGATCGAGGATTCCTTCGCCATTGCCGGCATCAAGCCGGACGATATCGACTGGTTCGTGCCGCATCAGGCCAACCGCCGTATTATCGAGGCATCGGCGAAAAAGCTTGGAATCGCTGAAGAAAAAGTCGTCATTACTGTCGATCGTCATGGAAATACATCGGCGGCGTCCGTGCCGCTCGCGCTTTCGGTCGCGGTCGAGGACGGACGCATTAAAAAGGGCGACCTGATCCTGCTCGAAGCGATGGGTGGAGGCTTCACATGGGGCGCTATCTTGCTGCGTTGGTAAAAATTACCCACTATCCTTCCTAGCTTGCTTGACCGTGGTGCGGTCACACGGTAGCCTTTCCCTTGAATTTTCAGTGTGTTGAGGGAAGCCCGGTCAGATGGGTGACAAGACGCTTACGCGTGCAGATCTGGCGGAGGCAGTTTATCGCAAGGTTGGCCTGTCGCGCAGCGAATCCGCTTCTCTCGTCGAGATGATAATCGACGAGATTTGCGACGCTGTGGTTCGCGGCGAAACGGTCAAGCTGTCGTCGTTCGCGACCTTTCAGGTTCGCTCGAAAGCCGAGCGAATCGGCCGCAATCCGAAGACCGGCGAGGAAGTGCCGATTTCTCCGCGCCGCGTGATGACCTTCAAGGCGTCCAACGTCCTGAAGCAGAAGATTGCCGACGCGCATTCCAAGGGCACTCCGGACGCGGAATAGTTCTTTTCCGCCGGCCGCCGCATATATTTTTTACTATTAAATCTTGCAGGAAACGCCCTCGAAGCTTTGCGTGCGGCGGGGGTGCGAGTACTATCCGTGGGATTCGCAAGGAATACGGTGACCGATGGAAAAGAGCCCCGACGCATTTCGCACGATCAGCGAAGTGGCCGAAGAACTGGATCTGCCACAGCACGTATTGCGGTTTTGGGAGACACGCTTCTCGCAAATCAAGCCGATGAAGCGCGGCGGCGGGCGGCGCTATTACCGCCCGAACGATGTCGACATGCTGCGTGGCATCAAGCACCTCCTCTACGAGGAAGGCTATACGATCAAGGGCGTCCAGAAGCTGTTGCGCGAAAACGGCGTTCAATTTGCCGTTGCGATCGGAACCGGCGACATGTCGGCCTTCGAGGAGATGACCCGCAAGAACGCCGATGCGGCGAGGGTCGTCGAGGAGGAACAGAAGCGCGAACGGCATCCCATTGCCGCCGACGGTGACTCCAACATGTTGGTGGGAGAACCGAGGGTGCGCGGCAAGGGGATTTTCGGTCTGGGTGGAAAAGCCGATGCCGATGGCCAGGACGGCAACAAGTTTCAACTGTCGCAGGAAAACCGGGCGCTTCTCCAGGAGGCGCTGTTCGATCTGCTCGAATGCAAACGGCTCCTCGACCAATCGCGATGATCGCCCGGTCCTGTTGAAGCTCCCCTTGGGGTGCGGTGTTCCGGATTGTGCGGGCATTTCAAGGACTTTGTTGGCAATTTGCTCGCGAGCATCTTGCCAGCAGGGGAATTTCCCGAATTAATCGTCTTGGTTGCGGTGCACCATTCCTCCCGGCGGGGAAGGCGATCCGCATGGGCTGGTTCACTGTGGGGACGTGCATATGACATTGGCGGTATCGCCGATCAGCGACTACCTGAAGTCTCTTCACGCATCGCTCCAATCCAACGATGACGGCGAAGTCGCCACTTACATTCCGGAACTCGGACTGGCTGATCCGGGGTCCTTCGGCATCTGTATCGCCACCGTCGATGGCCAGGTCTATACGGCCGGTGACGTCGACAGGCGCTTCACGATCCAATCCATGTCAAAGCCGTTCATCTACGGATACGCGCTGCACACGCATGGCATGGAGACGGTTCTCAAACGCGTCGGCGTGGAGCCGACCGGCGAATCCTTCAATTCCATCGTTCTCGACCAGGTCTCCAACCGGCCCTACAACCCGATGGTGAATGCTGGCGCGATCGCCGTGACCTCGCTGGTCGAAGGCGAGACGGCGGATCGGCGTTACGACGAGATGATGCGGTATTTCGGCCTCTTCGCGGGCCGCGACCTGGACATCGACGAATCGGTTTTCCGTTCCGAGCACGCGACAGGCCATCGCAACCGCGCCATCGCCTACATGATGCTGAACACCGGCATGCTCGACCGTGATCCCGAGGACGTGCTCGAGCTTTATTTCAAGCAATGCTCGATCAGCGTGGATTGCCGGGATATGGCCGTCATGGCGGCGACGCTGGCCGCGCAGGGCACGAATCCGGTCACCGGCGAAACCGTGCTCGAACCGGATCACGTCCGCGACGTGCTGACCGTCATGAGCACCTGCGGCATGTATGACTATGCCGGCCAATGGGCCTTCGATGTCGGCGTTCCGGCCAAGAGCGGTGTCTCCGGTGGTGTCATCGCCGTCATACCGGGGCAGCTCGGGATCGCGGTCTATTCGCCGCCACTCGACCGTGTCGGCAACAGCGTGCGCGGCGTCGAGGCCTGCAAGAAGATCTCGCATGATTTCAGCCTGCATGTCTTCGATGGCCGGACCGACGTGCACTCGGTCATCCGCCGGGAATACACCGCCGCCGACGTGCCTTCAAAACGTGTGCGTTCGATGTGGGAACGCGACATGCTGGCCGATCACGGCAAACGCCTTTCGGTCATGGAAATCCAGGGCGCCCTGTTTTTCGGCTCTGCCGAGAAATTTCTCCGGCGGCTGACGGAGATCGCCCGCGAAGGCCGCACCGTGATCGTCGATTTCAAGCGCGCGGCCTATGCCGACCGCACCGCGATCGAGCTGATCTGCCAGACGGCGCTCGTGCTGTCGTCGGGCGACTGCACGATCGTTTTCACCGAACTCTCCGGCAAGGAGGAGTTGCAGGGCCTGAAGAGCGCCCTGGAAGAACGCGTCGGTTCCTCGCCGCGCGTCCGCCTGGTCTCCGACACGGACCTCGCCATCGAACTGTTCGAGGACGAAATCCTCGCCGAGACGGATTTCAGCCTCTACGACCGTATCCTGCCGCTCGCCGAAATCGACATTTTCGACGGACTGTCGAAAGACGACCTGCAGAGGCTCTCCGGCGTGGCGACGACTTTCCAGTACGCGGCTGGCGACAAGATCATCAGCGAAGGTGACGATGCGCGGGTGTTCTTCGTGGTCGCGCGCGGCTCCGTCAGCGTTTCGGTCACGGTTGACGGTTCGAGGACACGCCGGATCGGATCGGTCGGGCAGGGCGCGCCGTTCGGCGAAATGGCGCTTCTCGACGGCGGCAAGCGCTCCGCCGATGTCATCGCCGACGTGCCGGTGATCTGTTATCTCTTTTCCGTCGAGCGCCTGCGCGAGATGAGTGACGAGGCCCCGGCAATCCTGCCCACGATCCTCGGCAACCTCGTCCGCATCCTCTCCGACAGGCTCCGCCTCGCCAACGATGAAATCCGCGCCTTGCAGTGATTGTGGTTGCAAAACGTCGATTGTCCGATTTTCTTCTTGCCTCCCCACATCAGGGATTATAGGGCTTTCCGCGGTTCGGAGCGTAGCGCAGCCCGGTAGCGCACTTGACTGGGGGTCAAGGGGTCGTGGGTTCGAATCCCGCCGCTCCGACCAATTCGCCCGGATCCCCGGAATTCGCGCGGTGCCGCATCGCGTGTCGATGGCAAACGGATGGAAAACGCCTTGCATCGCGGGGAACGGCCGAATGCGGTGGACATCGAAGACGTCGATGTCATCGCACCCAATCTGAAAAAGCGCATGTCGGGCGTCACCTCGACGGTATTTCGCCTTGTCCCGGTTCAGGCTCGCTCGGTCGCGATCGCAGCCGCCGGTCCGACCATTCCCGATACGGTCCCGAGCATTCGCCTGCGCGATCTGGTCTTCATGTCCCGTCGCGGCCCGTCCGGCGTGCGGATCTGGCATGCGCGCCGCAATGTCGAGATGGCGGCCGGCCTCGCGCTGAAATGGCTTCTCTTCAAGCGTTTGCGGATGGTGTTCACCTCGGCGGCGCAGCGCCGGCACCAGCCTTTGACGAAATGGCTGATCGCCCGAATGGACCGCGTCATCGCGACGAGTTCGAAGTCTGCGGCGTTTCTGGACGTCGAAAACACCGTGATCCTCCACGGTATCGACACGCAACTGTTTCGGCCCGCCGAAGACAAGGCGGCGATCCGTCGTGAATTGCGGCTGCCCGAAAACGCGGTGCTGGTCGGCTGCTTTGGCCGCGTGCGTCATCAGAAGGGCAACGATCTCTTCGTCGAGGCGATGATCCGCCTGTTGCCCGAACGACCGGATGTCGTGGCGGTGATGATGGGGGGCGTCACCGAGGAGAACCGCACCTACGCGGCCAGGCTGTCCGACAAGGTGCGCGCCGCCGGCCTGCAGGACCGGATCCTTTTCCTGCCCGAGGAGAAGAACTGGGACATCTCGCCATGGTTCAGGGCGCTCGATCTCTACATCGCGCCGCAACGATGGGAAGGCTTCGGCCTTACGCCGCTCGAAGCCATGGCCTGCGGCGTCCCGGTGGTCACGACGCGGGCCGGCGCCTTCGAGGATATCGTGGTCGACGGAAAGACAGGATCGCTGGTCGACATCGAGGATCTCGATGCCCTGACACGTGCGACGGCAGAACTGCTGGATGATCCCGCAAAACGGCAACAATGGTCGAGCAATGCCGTCGAGCATGTCCGGGCGCGGTTCAGTATCGAGAAAGAGGCCGACGCGATCAACGCGATCTATCGGGAACTGCTGGCCGCCAAGCCCTGATCGTCGCGCGGATAGTGATGGCGGGCTTCCAGCGCGATGCAGCCCCAGATGATTCCCAGCAACAGATAGAAGTGTCGCCAGTGGTCCGTGTCGATCACCGTGCCGACCAAGACATGCCCGACATAGGCGATATAGGCGCACAGGAGATAGGGCTGCCACGGCCGGTCCCGGAACAGCAGCCGGAAGCCGGCCGCGAGTGTCAGGACGGTGAGGGCAAGGTAAGCCGCGAAGCCGAGCCATGAATAGTCGAACAGCGCCTTCAGCCAGATATTGTGCGTGTCCTCGCCGAAGATGCGTCCGAACTCCAGCGGGCCGATGCCGAGCGGCGTCTCGGCGGCTTTCAGCAGACCGATCCAGTGCCGCTCGAATCGGCCAAGCCGCGCCGCGTCGTAATCCTGCAGGAGTTGCGCGCGTTCGAAGAACAGCGTGCGGATCTGTTCGAACTGCAGCGCCACGATCAGCACCACGACCGCACCAGCCGCCGCAAACAGCGACAGGAGCAGGATGCGCAGCCGGAAACGCCCCGATGTACTGTTGAGGAAGAGGGCGGCGACCAGCAGCACGCCGCACATGAGCAGCAGGCCCCAGCCGGCACGCGAGAAGGAAAGGAAGATCGCGAAGGACAGGATGGCCGCCGCCGCGGCCGCCGGTAGCAGATAGCGCGCCGGCCTCGTCAGCAATGCGTGCACGGCGTACAGGGCCGGCAAAACGAGATAGGGCGCGAAGACATTCGGATCCTCGAAGACTCCCTTGGCGCGGCCGTATCGCGTGAAGATTTCCGCGCCCGGAAACAGGTGGAAATAGCCCGCGATCGCCGCGAGAGACGTTAGCAGCGCCGCCGCCGCCCATGCATTGAACACAAGCGCCAGGCGCGCCGGCCGGGCGGCGATGACGCAGGCGAAGAACACGCCGCTCAGCGCCAGGAATATCGAGGACGCGATATAGAGCGGGGCGTTCTTCCACTCCGTCATCTGCGTCATGGAGATGACGCCGCCGATGTTGAAAACCATCAGCAGCAGGAACGGCAGCATCACGGCGCGCGGGATCGTCAACAGCCCGGACATCGCCCAGATCCCGATCAGCACCACCATGAAGAGTTCATAGGGGGCCGGTTCGCGAATGACGAAGCCCGAGAGGAACACGCCGATCCAGATCGCCGCGCTCGCCAGCGTGGCACCGATAGCCCGGTTGACCGCGCCCTGCGGTAGCGTGAGCGCGGCGTCGGTCAATAGGCGTTGTCCGTATTGAGCAGCCGAATCGGCGTCAGGAAGAGAATTTTCAGGTCGAACCAGAGCGACCAGTTCTCGATATAATAGAGATCGAACTCGGTGCGCCGGCGGATCTTCTCGTCGGTATCGATTTCGCCACGCCAGCCATTGATCTGCGCCCAGCCGGTCACGCCCGGCTTGACGCGGTGGCGCGCGAAATAGCCGTCGACCACATCGGCATAGAGGCGGTCGGAGGACTGGGCGGTCACGGCGTGCGGGCGAGGGCCGACAAGCGACAGTTCGCCTCGCAGAGAGTTGAAGAACTGCGGTAGTTCATCGAGCGAAGTCTTGCGGATGAAGCGGCCGACGCGGGTGACGCGCGGATCGTCCTTGGTCACCTGCGCGCGCGCCGTCGGGTCGCACTGCTCGACATACATCGAGCGGAATTTGAAGACGTTGATCTGCTCGTTGTTGAACCCGTGGCGCTTCTGCTTGAAGATCACCGGGCCCTTGCTGTCCAGCTTGATCGCGATCGCCGTGGCGAGCATGACCGGTGAGAAGACCGCGATCCCCAGCAGCGAGAAGAAGATGTCGAAGGCGCGCTTCGCCACCGAGTCCCAGTCGCGGATCGGACGGTCGAAAATGTCGAGCATCGGCACAGAGCCGATGAAGGAATAGGTCCGCGGCCGGAAGCGCAGCTTGTTGGAATGCGCCGACAGGCGGATGTCGACCGGCAGGATCCACAGCTTCTTCAGCATGGTCAGGACCCGGTCCTCGGCATCCAGGGGCAGCGAGACGATCAGCATGTCGATATGCGCGCGCCGCGTGAACGAGACCAGTTCGGCAATGTTGCCCAGCTTGGGATAGCCGGCGACAATCGGCGGCGAACGCGCGTCGTCGCGGTCATCGAAGATGCCGCAGATCCGGATGTCGTTGTCGTGTTGCAGTTCAAGCGCCCGGATGAGCTTTTCGGCCGGCTTGCCGCCGCCGACGATAACGGCCCTGCGTTCCATGGCTCCGTCGCGTGCCCATTTGCGGATGCGCCAGGACAGGACGATGCGTGTCAGCAGCAGGAAGGCCAATCCGCCGACGAACCATGAGCCGCCCCAGACACGGCTGAAATCCTCCGAAATCTTCATGAGAAAGCCGGCGACCGCCAGGAGCGCGAAGGTCCCCGACCAGGCGAGCACGACACGCGGGAACCGTTTGAGCGGCCTGCGCAGCGCGCGGATCGTGTAGCCGGCCCCGATTTCATTGAGGACGACGAAGAGAAGGCTGCCGCCGAAGGTCGTCAGCAGATAGGGGACGATCATGTTGAAGCCGACATAAGCGGCCATGATCCCCAAGCCGATCGCGGCGAGCCCGAAAAACTCCCCGATGCGCAGCAGGCCGCTGACCATGACGGGCGAGATGGTGTTGTCGTCGAATTCCGCGGCGATGCGCTCCACGAGCGGATTGAGCTCGGTCTCGTGAGCGCTGGGATCTTCTCCGGTCTGATAGTTCCGCACTTTCTGCGACGTATAGCGCAGGCGGTGATCGATCTCGTTCATGGGGCGCCTTCGCGGTTATTGCCCGGAATATAGGGCGAAGCCCCTAAAAAACGCTTGATAAACCGGCCGCCGGAGCATGTTTGTTTACGCGCAAGGTTAACGCGGACCGGTAGGCGCGCATCGCGTTGGCGGCCATGGACTGCGCGGAAAACCGGTCTCGCAAGACGGATGCGCCGGGCATCCAGCCTCGCAGTTTGTCGGGCTCGGCCAGGGCGACGCGCATCGCGCCTGTCAAAGCGGCTTCCTCGGGCGCAACCATGGCGGGGTTGCCCGATCCGAAAATTTCGGAGATGCCGCCGACATTCGTCGCGATCACGGGCATGCCGGCGCCGAGCGCTTCCAGGACTACATAGGGGAGGGCCTCCGCTCGGGAGGGCATGACGAAGCATCGTGCCTGCAAAAAAGCATCGCGCGCCGGCATCGGTGCGTGAAAGGTGACCGCGTCGCCAAGCGAAAGCGCCTCCGCCAGCGCCTTGACTGCAGGGGCATCCGGTCCGTCGCCGACGATGACCGCGCGCGCATGGTGGCCGTCTGCCCGCAGCGAGGCGAGGGCGTGCAGGAACAGGTCAGGGCCCTTCAGCATCCGCAATTCGCCGAGGAAAAGAAAATCGGCCGCGTCATCGATTGGCGCGACCGGCACGAACTCGCTCTCACGCAAGCCGTTGTGGTTGACCGACCACGGGCATCGCGGTTCGCCGATCTTTTGCGCATATGTGCGGTGTTCGAAGTCGGCAACGAACAGGATATGGTCCGTCAGCCTTTCGAGCATCCGCTCGACGCGGAAGTAGACGCGCCCGGACCGTGTATCCGGTGCGTAGTGCAGGCTGCCGCCATGCGGCGAATAGAGACGGGCGACGCAAGACCTTTCTGCCCGTACGAGTGAGCCAAGCGCGCGGGCGAATACGCCGCCCTTCGCACCATGTCCGTGGAGGACATCCGGCTGCAATTCCTTTAATTTCGTCAGTATGTTGAGGGCGTCCCTCAAATCGCCGAAACCAACTTCCCGGCGCATCGGGATGCGATGCAGGCCCAGCGACAGCGATCCGGCCAGTTCTGCGGCCATGGCTTCGTTGTAGCCCGGGGTTCCCGCGACATCACAAACGACGCCGACCTGATGGCCGAGGTCCTGATGCGCCATCGCCAGGTCGCGCACATGGCGGAACAGCCCGCCCATCGGTGCGCGCAAAACGTGAACGATGCGCAGGGAGTCGCCGTTATCCATCGTCAGGCGGTTTTCCGGTTTCAGAAAAGGCGTTCGCGAACGAAAACTGTATCGCCGGGCAGCAGCGGATCGCTGATCAATACGCGTCCGGTCAGCACGCGCCCGTTGATCGTTCTCGTGATGTCGGCATTGGCCTGGTTGGCGCGGGGAGAAAAACCGCCCGCTGCGGCAATGGCGTTCTGCACCGTCATGCCCGGCGAATAGGCATATTGGCCGGCCGACCCGACTTCGCCCATGATGAAGATCGAGCGGTACTGATCGACTTCGACGGAAACGTCTGGATTGCGCAGGAAGCCCTCGCGCAACTTGGCGGCGATCTGGCTCTCCATTTGCTGGACGGTACGTCCGCGCGCCGGCACCGCGCCGACGAGCGGGAAGGCGATATAGCCGGACTGGTCGACAGAATAGGTGTTCGTGAGTTCGTCCTGGTCGAAGACCGTGATGCGGACCCTGTCTCCGGCATCGAGCATGTAAGGCTGGTTGATGGCTTCGTGAAACGCTGCCGGGGCCGGCTTGTAACCGGAGCAGCCGGCGAGCGTCAGAGCAGCGAGAAAAGCTGCCGCGCATGCATTTCCATAACGTCTTAGCCGATTCATCGACACAACCTTCAATTGGTACAGGCAGCCTTGCCGCCACGGCTCTGTTATCGGGTTGTTAGGGTTAATACCCGGTAAAGCGGAGGCGTTTCTGTCACCCTTCGTCAATGAACAAAGCGTTACGGCGCCATTTACCGCCCGGAAACCATGTTCCTTTAGAACTCGGATCAACTTTGTTCGAGCACCGGGGTCTTTCATGTCGCGAGTAGACTATGCAACGCGGGATGCCGATATCGATATCGGCAGGCTTTTTGGTGCGTTGTGGCGCGACCGGATACGCATCCTTCTCGGCGCGCTCGTCATCACCGGGCTGGTCTTTGTCGGTCTGTCGCTGATGACGCCGAAATACATGTCGGATGCACGCCTCCTTATCGAATCGGGAGAGTCCGTCTTCACGCGCCCCGGCAGCGACAATGCCGGTTCCGCCGATTCACCGCTGCCCGATCCGGAAGGGGTCGCCAGCCAGGTCGAGATCCTGACGTCCAGCGATCTGCTGATGCAGGTCGCGGACGATCTTGCTCTGGAACAATACGATGAATTCAATCCCGATGGATTGTTTTCCGGCCTGAAGGCGGGCCTTGCGGCGCTCGGCCTCATGGAGGATCCGTCGCAGGTTACGCCGGAAAAGCGGATCCTCGACGCGGTTCGCAACCGCCTCGATGTCTACGCGGTGACCAATTCGCGCGTTGTCGTGATCGAGTTCCAGTCCACCGACAAGGAGCTGGCGGCGAAATTCGCCAATGCGCTGGCGCAGGCCTATCTGGCGCTCGAAAGCCGGGCGCAACTGGAGACGACCGGCAAGGCCGCGAACTACCTGGCCGACGAGATCGCCGATCTGCAGGACAGCGTGCGCAAGGCCGAGGCGGCCGTCGCCGATTACCGGGCGTCTTCCGGTCTGTTTATCGGCCAGAACAACAATGTGCTGGCGACCCAGCAGCTCGCCGAACTGACGACAGAACTGTCGCGCGTGCGCGCCGAACGGTCCGGCGCCGAGGCTCGGGCGCGCAGCGTAAGGGCTGCGCTCGACGCCGGCGCATCCGTCGATTCGCTTCCCGATGTCGTGCAGTCCGCGCTGATCGGCCGGCTGCGGGAGCGCGAGATCGCGCTTCAGTCGGAGATCGCTGACCTCTCGGCAACGCTGTTGCCGGAACACCCGCGCATCCAGGGCCTGCGCTCGCAGCTCCGCGACCTGTCCCGCCAGATCGACTCCGAGGTTCGCAAGGTGCTGGCCGGGTTGCGAAGCGAAGCGGAAATCGCGCGCTCGCGCGAACAGGAAGTCCTCGCCGAGGTCAGCCGCCTCAAGGCCGCGTCGGTCGACGCCAGCGAGAGCGAGGTCGAGTTGCGGGCGCTGGAGCGCGAGGCGGCATCGCAGCGCGACCTGCTGGAAAGCTATCTCGTCCGGTTTCGCGAGGCCCGGTCGCGCGACGAGGGCCAGTACGCGCCGGCCAAGGCGCGCCTGATCTCGCGCGCCGTGGTGTCGAACGAAGCCGCTTTCCCGAAAGTGATTCCGCTGACCGGCGCCGCCTTCTTCGTGTCGCTGCTGATCATGATGCTGGTCACCCTTGTACGCGAACTGTTCTCGGGCAGGGCATTCGTACCCGTCAGTGTCGCGGTCCCGCCGGAGCAGCCCGCCGTGGCCATGGCACCCCCGGTCTCCGAGGATGATACACCTGCCGAAGTCGAGGTGGAGACAATTCCGGAGCCGGTCATGGAGCAGGCCCCCGAACCTCCCGCTGCGTCCCTCGTGGAGGATGAACCGGTCTCCGATGACAAATACGGGATCGAAGCGCTGGCGATCAGCCTTGTGGAGGCGCGGGCCGACCGCGCGATCATCGTATCGCCGGAAGGCGACGCAGGGGCGGCGGCTTCGGTTGCGCTGGCCCGTATGCTGGCCGGCGAGGGATTGCGGACCGTGGTGGTCGACCTCAGCGGCACAGGCGCGGCGACGCGGCGCATGCTCGAGGACGCCGACTGCCCCGGCATCACCGACCTTCTGGCGGCCTCGTCGTCCTATTCGGATGTGATCTATCCGGACTATGCGACCGGTGCGCATATCATCCCGACCGGTATCGCCGATCCCGCACGGGCGATGCGCGCGGCTGACCGGCTGCCGATCATTCTGGATGCGCTGGTCTCGGCCTACGACATGGTCATCGTCGAATGCGGACCGACCAATGCCGAGGGACTGAGGCGGTTGGCGGGAGCGGGCAGCCGGATCGTGCTGGCCGTGTCCGATCCCGCAGCGCCGGAAATCGTGGAAACCGCCGAAGACCTCGTCGACGCGGGCTATGACGATCTCTTGCTGGTCACCACGGACGAGGAAGACGAGAGCCCGGTCGATCCGCAGTCGCGCAGTGCCTACGCCCGCTGACCGGGCGGTCCGGCCTATCGCAGTATGGCAACCCGTTTGCGGATCTGTTTGACGGCGGTCCAGACGAGCTTGTTGCTCTTGATCGTCCGCACCAGGGTACTCCGCGCGACCTTGGCGGACGCGACGGCGCGACCGCGCAGGGTCAATGCGATGACCGTATCGCTTTGAAGCGCTTCGATCTCGCACCAGCCCCGCTTGTAAGGCTCGTCGCCGATACCGAAACTGAAGATGTCCAGTCCGCGTTCGGCGGCCTCGCGGATCGCCAGGAAGAACAGCATGTCGCCCGGGCCGATTTCCGAATATTCCGAGGCATAGGTTCCGAATTCGACCGTGAGACAACCGTCATGGACAGTGCAGCCGATGATGGCGATCGGAACGCCGCCGGCCTCGATGGTCTTCAACTCGCGCGACGGCGGTGTCTCGTTCAATCCGGCCGCGAACAGATCCTTGAAGAAGCCACGGACATGTTGGTCCGCGAAGACGTCGTGAATGCCGGCGAGCTGGAAATGCTTCGCCTTCAACTCGGAAAACCGGTCGAGCGTGCGGTTGATGTCGTTGGCATCGACGAGGGGGACGAAACGGTAACCGCCCATTTCGGCGAGCCGTCGTTCCTGCCCGCGGAAGCGCTTGCGGCGGCGTTTGGAACTGTGGCGCTTGAGAACGGCGTCGAAGCCGCCTTCCAGCGGTAGCGACAACGCCGGATTGGGACTGACATGCGACCGGGAAAACACGAACGGGTTGGCCACGCCGCCGCACTCGGCCAGTTGCCGTTCGAGCACGATGGCGTCGGCGCCGAGCCCCGCGGCGCGCAGCGCCGAGACGATCCGGCTTTCGCCGAGATCGGCCAGCGCCGCCAGATCCTCGGCGCGACCGACAGGAAAATTCCCGTTCGCATGGCGCTCGCCGGGATAGGCGAGGTTGCCGGACTGGGTGCGTTCGAGCGGTAGCAGGACAGGACCCGAATTGGCGGGCCGGAGCGAGACGAAGACGGGCTCGTGTGGCGATTGGCCGACCCATGCGCGCAGGAAATCGGCGCGCTGATAGGCGGAGCATACCGCGTCGGAGGGTATCGCATCGACCGCCGCCAGCGCCGCGTCGCGTCCGGCGTGAACGGTGACGCGCGGGTCGGCTGTACCCGACACGGTGCGTGTCGTGGAGATTGTAGCGGTGCCGATATCAACCATGTCTCAATCCTTTGATGGCAGGACTAACAGGGTCGGGTTTCGAAATCCCTTCGTCGCGACCGGTCCGGGCAGAGCAGAAATCAACAATTCGATGTCGGTTATCAAAACCTTTATGCGCAAGGCCTTCATGAACGGCGCACGGTACAGCGGATTGTCCGGGCTGCTGGACCCCGTGCTCGGCGGCGTCGGTGCGATCCTGATGCTGCATCATGTCCACCCGCGCAGCGACGAAGTGCTGCTCAACCGGGAACTGCATGTCGATCCGGCTTTCCTTGCAGACCTGATCGAGGCGCTGCAGGAGCGGGGCGCGCGTTTCGTCTCCATGGACGAGGCGGCCGACCGGCTGAAGGCTGGCCACGCGGACGAGCGGTTCCTTGCGGTATCGCTGGACGACGGATACCGCGACAATCTTCACCACGCCGCACCCGTGTTCCGGCAGTTTGGCGTGCCATACGCGATTCATATCGCGCCGGGGCTGACCGACGGAACAAGCGACTTGTGGTGGGAACTGCTCCAGATCATCATCGAGAACAACGACACGCTGACATATGGCTCACCCTCCGGACCGGTCACGCTGGATTGCGTGACGCCTGCGCAGAAGTATAAGGCCTTCGGCCACCTGGTGGAGTACGGTTCGCGGGTGATCGAAGAGGACGCCATGCGCGAACTGGTCCAGTCCCTGTGCGTGACCTACGGGATCGACGCGGACGGACACCGGCGCGAGGCGCTGCTTACCTGGGAAGAGTTGCGGGGACTGGCCGACGACCCGCTGGCGACGATCGGTGCGCACACGATGAACCACTACCACCTGCGCCGGCTGGAGCGCGACCGCGCCGCCGACGAGATCGCCCGCGCCGCCGACGTCATCGGCGACAAGCTCGGGGAGCGGCCGCGTCACATGGCCTATCCCTACGGCAATGCCGTCTCTGTCGGCCCGCGCGAGGTGGAACTGGCGGGCGAGGCGGGGTTCACCACCGCAGTGACCACCCGGCACGGGGTATTGCGGCCCGCCCATGGCGACAATCTGCTCGCGCTGCCGCGTATCTCGGTCAACGGCTACTACCAGCGGCTTCGTTATGTCGAGACCATGCTGAGCGGCATAACCGTGCCGGCGGCCAATTGCGGCCGCACCTTCGTCACCGTGTAGCGTCGCCGCCCTTCGGCTTGCGCTCCATCCAGCTGATCACGCCCATCGCCGGCAGGACCCAGACGAGACCCGACAGCGCGAAGAAGGCGAGATGGATGTACCAGGGGCTCTCGGCGAGGCGATACGTCGCGACGGTGGTCGCGACCAGCGCGTAGATCACCACGAGGGCCACCAGGATCAGCATGCCGATGAATTTTTTCAGACGGTGGGGCATTGGACGTGTTTCTTTGTCGACAGGCGGGCTATGTAGCATTCCGGCCACCAAAACCAATCCCGCCCATGCGGCATTCAGCCGCTTTTCATGCGCCGGGAGTGGATTTATGTGTCTCGCAGACAGGCATAGCACATGACAGACACCACACTGACCACAACCGGGAGCGGCCGGCCGCTCTCCCTCGACGCGCACACGCGCGAATTGCGCAATCGCGCCCAGGTCCGCGCGTGGCTCTACGTCATGCTGCTGATGCTCGTGGCGCTGGTGATCGTCGGCGGCGCGACGCGCCTGACGGATTCGGGCCTCTCGATCACCGAATGGAAGCCGATCCACGGCGTTATCCCGCCGATCGGCGAAGCGCAGTGGCAGGAAGAACTCGCCAAGTATCGCCAGATTCCCGAATATGAGCAGGTGAACAAGGGCATGTCGCTCGACGAGTTCAAGTTCATTTTCTGGTGGGAATGGGGCCACAGGCTGCTGGCGCGCGGCGTCGGTCTCGTCTTCGCCCTGCCGCTGGCCTTCTTCTGGGCGACGGGCCGTCTCGACGGCCGCATAAAGCTGCCGCTGCTGGGCATTCTCGGCCTTGGCGGCTTCCAGGGCTTCATCGGCTGGTGGATGGTCTCCTCGGGGCTGGTCGAGCGGGTGGATGTGAGCCACTACAGGCTCGCGGTCCATCTGACGGTGGCCAGCATCATCATCGCCTGCATCGTGTGGGTGGCGCGGCTGATCGCGCCGCATGCCTCCGATCTGAAGCCGACGGACAGCTCGGACCGCATGGCGGCGGTCCTGGCGCTGATGGTGCTGTTCCAGATCTATCTCGGTGCGCTGGTCGCGGGGCTTGATGCCGGTCTGGTCTTCAACTCCTGGCCGACCATGGATGGCGGCTTCTTCCCGGCCTCGCAATGGGACGCCGCGCTCGGCTGGCGCAATGTCTTCGACACGCCGGCAATCATCCAGTTCACCCATCGCACCTTCGCCTATGTCGTCTGGCTGACGGCGGGCATGCACATGATCGCGTCGCTGCGCCACGCGCCGGGCTCGACCCATGCGCGCCGCGCGGTGCTGTTGTTCGCACTGGTGACCCTGCAGGCGGTGTTCGGCATCGTCACGCTGTTGACCTATGTGCCGCTCGGCTGGGCACTGCTGCACCAGGGAACGGCGCTGGTTGTGCTCGGCTTCGCCGTCGCCCACTGGCGCGGCCTGAAAGGCCCGTTGCCGCTCTCCGACGGCACGCCGCATCGGCTGGACATGGTCGGCGTGCGGGACTGAGACGGCACGCCGCGCCATGCCCCTCATCCGGCCCTTCGGGCCACCTTTTCCCCGCAGGCGGGGCGAAGGAAAAGGAGGGAGGCATGCGTCGTCGTTTCCGCGCTTGTCGAAAAGGCGGATTGAATTGGTCTGATGGTGGGACGGGTCACGACGTGTTCCACGCGTCGCGGGCAAGCGCGTCGCACTCCTTCAGAACTTCGGCGACCGGCGTTTTCGGACGCTTTCGCCAGCCCGGCGGTCTTCCCGGCCGGATCGGGCTGAATCGCCGGGGCCTCAGATGGGGCCGATCTGCGGATGAAGACCACAATCTGTCACGCCGCGCGCGCCAGCGGGCGAGGCGTTTGGCGTGGGTTTCCAGATCCTGCAATGCCTGCTCCAGCCTGATGATGCGCCGGCAGAGCGTGCGCGCATCGACCGGATCGTCCGGGCGAAGTCCGTTGTCGCGTGGCAGCTTGGCTTCGTCGTCGCTCTCGCCGTCCTCAAGCCAGGGATAGCGGTAGGGTTTGATCGGATCGAACAGGGGGAAGGCGGAGAGGGAGCCGATTGGAGCGGTCTTGGCGATTGGCCGCGATGCTTCCTCGCGCAAGTCATCCTCGGCCTTGGATGGGCATTGCCCGCGATTCTCGGCTCGACGCGCGGTCACCGTCACCAGCTTGCATGCCGCGATGGCGATCAGCCTGCGCGCGGCGAATTCGGCGGGACGCAGCATCGCCAGCACGCGAATGCGCAGATAGCGCGGCATCATGATGACCGAACGCCCGGACCGGATGCCGGCCATCGCGAACAGGCGCGCGACGACCGCCAGTAGGTCGTCCAGATTCCGATCGATTGCGCCTGCCCAGTCCACGTGAAGCCGTCCTTTGCGTTTGACGGATCAGGCTAAGGGCAGGGGCGGGGCGGTGGATAAGAAAAGGGTGAACTTCGTCTGTCAGCCGGTATTCCTGGGTGCCTCATGCTATAGGATGTATGAAATAGCAGTGAGATACCCGTTCATTTGAGGCAATCCAATGTCGGTCGAAAATGTAAAAGCTCAAGCCGCACGCTTTCTCGAAGCAGAGGCGGCCGAAGTGTTGTGTATTCGCGGAAATTGGGGGACAGGTAAAACCTACAATTGGCATGAAGTGCTCAAGGATGCTGTCGCTAGCAAGAAAGTTTCTCGAGGCAAATATGCTTATGTGTCGCTTTTTGGCGTAAACAGTCTAAATGATCTCAAGCAAGAGATAATCCATCAATCTATTGAAATTGAACAAGTTGGTAGGGCATTCGACTTCGAGAACGTTGAGTCCTATGTCAAAAACGCATTTCCCGGCCTTCTGAAGCTCGGCGGCTTGGCCGGAAAGTTTCTCGGAGAAAATTACACCAGCGCTGGCGTGGCCGTCATGTATATGCTGGTGAGAAACCGCATTATTTGCATCGATGACTTGGAGCGCAAGGGTGACGGCCTTCGGAGTGCCGATGTCCTCGGACTAGTTTCGCAGCTTCGCGAAGACCGCAACTGCAAGGTGGTTATGCTGTTGAATGACGAGTCTCTGGACGACAGAAACCAGTTTGAAAACTACTTGGAGAAGGTCGTAGACGTCAATCTGCGCTTTAGTCCAACAGCGGAGGACAGTGCAGAAATCGCACTAAAGGCGTTGGATGGAACCGACGAACTTAAGGAATTAGTGCGTGAACGGACAACCAAGCTGGGTATCGACAACGTCCGCGTCATCCGGAAACTGTACTACTTCGTGGAACAAATCGAACCGCTTTTGAAGCAGTACGAGTACGGCGTTTTCCAGAGTGTCGCAAATACAATTGTACTGATGGGGTGGTGTCACTTGCAGCCGGAATTTGCGCCAAGCAAGGACTTCCTAGTTCGCAGAAAAGGGGTCTTTTCAGACTATGTGGACGATCAAAATGGTAAGCTCAATTCTCAAGAGCAGGGGTGGATCAAGCTCATTGCTGAGTATGGGTATAGCCATACCGACGAGTTTGATTTGGAAATATTGAAGGGAATCGAAGATGGATACTTCACCAAGGAAGCCATCGATAAGAATGCCGTTGAATTAAATCAACGGATAGAAATGGATATGGCTGCATTACAACTTCGTAATACATGGGGGGAGTTCCACAATGTCTTCGATGAGGATATTGACGGGCATGTGAAGCGCTTCGAAAGTTGCATTCTCGCCAACGCAAAGTTTTACTCCCTCAGTGACTTAATAGCGGTAGTGAACATGTTTCGCGCTGTAGACCGGAAAGACCGTGGCGATAAGCTTCTGGATGCTTACCTTGAGGCACGGGCGGACGTCGAAAACGCCTATGACTTCAGCGATTTCGAGCTGTTCGGGACCCGCCTCGACTCTGACATCGAGGAAAAACTCTTGGCGCTACAAGAGCAACATAAACCGTCACCATCAATCGACGAACTCTTTTTATTGCTCGCGGACAACGGTCACGACAGAAGCATCACAGAACGATTGGCTGGACTTGCGGTAGAAGAGTATATCCGCGTGTTAAAATATCACAAAGGTCAAGATTTCCGAGTTATGCGTAGAGCGCTTACACAATACAACAATCTAGCAAATCCCGACGCCTTCAATGTCGAGATAATGCGCAAAACAGATAATGCTCTTCAACAAATAGCGCAGGAGAACGCTCTCAATAAGTACAGGGTGAGCCACTGGGGCATAGCGGAGCGCCTCGCGCAAATCCAACCACCAGTGCCCCAAGAGGTCACTGATGACTAATGTTCTGAGACATACAAGAGACATCTCATCCGTCTGCGGTCATTCACGGAATGCCCGCATCCACCTTCTCCAAAAAGGCGAGAAGTAAGGCACGTAAGGAGATGGAGAAGATACTCGGGAACGGTTGACGCGCGGCCGTCCGAATGTCGCACGCGGCGTGGAACGTTCGGCTTCCTCCTTCATTGGTCTTCATAGACACAGGAGGAAAACATGTCAGTTGCACGTATCACCGAAATCAATGCATCCGGTTCCAGCATCGAGAACGCGATCGAGAATGGCGTCGCGCGCGCTTCCGAAACCTTGAAGAATGTCGAACAGGTCTGGGTCCAGGACGTCAAGGCCCGGGTCACCGACGGCAAGGTTGACGAGTATCGGGTCAACATGAAGGTCAGCTTCGTGCTCACCGAGTAGGAAACGCAGGCGGAGCCGCCCGCGACGCGCGGGCGGTTTCCACGCCGCGATTTACAAGATTCGAAATGCCCACCGCGCAACGCGGGCGAAAAGACCCCGGTCGCGTTCATCGGGCCTGAATACAGGTGCCGAATTCGTCCGAACCCGCCTCCAATAAGCCTCAATGAGGGACCATGGTGTCCCCTTATCCGCGACAAGCACCGCCCACCATCAGGATGGGAGCGGCGTAACCCGATTTCCTGCGCAGCATCGGCGACTGACGATGCGACCAATGCGGATTGCCGCAATGCAGGAGCGTCGATGCATACCCGAACCCGCCATTCCATCGTTTCCTTCCATTATCCCTTCTCGCTGAGCGGGGTCGATGGCGTTCAGCCGGCAGGCGAATACAGCATCGCCGAGGATGACGAGATCATCGAAGGGCTGAGCTGGATCGCCTGGCAACGCACAGCCGCATTCATCTATCTCCCCCTGCCGAAACACGGATCGAGCAGCCAGCAAATGGTGCCGATCGATTACGCGGAACTGAACGCGGCGCTGGAACTCGACCGCGAGCGGGTGGCCGCTGGCGCCGATTGATTTCACACACTCAAACCGACGGGAAAACGATCATGGCAAAGGGCCAGAAACGCGGGAACCGCGAGCTTCGAAAACCAAAACAGAAAAAGCCGGTCAAAGAGGCTGTGCCCGCGATGGGCAGCTTAACGCCGTTCAAGTCCGTTACGCCTTCCGCAGGAAAGAAATGACGGATCGGGATCCGTCGCGCCAGGACGCACAATGACACTGTGCTTCCTGGAGGACATGAGCTACTTCGACCACACGCGCCGACAGATGCGTTTCGTCGCGCATGACGGATCGCAAGCCGTCTCGTTCCGCATCGATCTCGACGCGTTTTTCGAGGAGGGCTATGACGGAAAACACGGCGAAACCGACTATATGACCGTGTTCACCTCGAAACTGGAGGTGATCCATGGCGCTGCCCGAAATGCCTATGGCCACGGGCGACGGTCCGTCTATGTCCTTTCAAGGGACGATTTTTAGCTGATTTTCGCCGTATCGTCGGCCGAGGCCTGTACGGGACGCGTAGCGTTACCCGGCAGCGCGGCGCGTAGGCCGGGCTTTCTTTTTGCCGGTTTTCGCGGGAGCGGCCGTTTCATCGGGAAGTGCGGCTTCCTTCGCCAGCCGCATTTCGCGGAGGCGACGGGATTTTTCAGACCTGGCTTCGGTCTCCTTGCGAACGATCAGCCGAGCCGCCGTGTCGGTCGTGGACAGTTTGGATTCCGCCCGCGTCGGCTTGAACAGGGTCTGCTTTGTCGATCGCATGGTGAAATCTACCGGGCGGAGGGACGGTCCGTCGGGCGCGGCTTGCGCTTCGGCCCGGGTATCAGGCCTTCTCGCTGTGCCTGCTTGCGTGCTGCCTTGCGGCTGCGGCGAACGGCTTCCTGCTTCTCGCGAACGCGTTTTTCCGACGGCTTTTCGTAGGAGCGGCGGGCCTTCAATTCGCGGAACAAGCCCTCGCGCTGCATCTTTTTCTTCAGGACCCGGAGAGCCTGATCGACATTGTTGTCCCGGACGAGAACCTGCATGGCGATACCCTTCTTTGCGACGCTTCGCGCCGATCAGTTCCGCGGTTGCGCGGCGAAATTGGTGTTTTCGGCCGGATGGCCGTCAAATGAAAGCGCGAGGTCGTCTTCCCGGACGACGCGCTCGAACTGCTCGCTGTCGCTCTTGATCCGGTACTGAACGACTCCGTCACGGGGCGGCATCAAGGCCACGACTTCAAAGGACTCGGGGCGTTTTACGAGCGCTCGGCCCTGGATGGAAACGATGTCGCCAAATGCGAATCGATGAGTGGACATTGGGGTCTCTCCGAAACAAAAAAAGCGGGGATCATTCCCCGCTTCATAAGACGTCAGGTTCCGGACATCGGCATCGTGAGACGGCGGATGTCCGGGACCATGCGCAAAATCAGAGAGCCTGAAGGTTTGCCGCATTGGTGCGGCCATCGCGTCCGCTTTCCAGCTCGAAGCCGACTTTCTGGCCTTCGACGAGACCACCCATGCCGGCGCGGTCCAGCGCGCTGATGTGGACGAAGACGTCCTTGCCGCCATCTTCCGGAGTGATGAAGCCAAAGCCCTTTTGGCCGTTGTAGAATTTAACTGTACCAGTCTGCATTTTTGTAGTTCCCAAAAGTAAGTCGCCGCGCCGCAGCGTGCGGACGCGATCAAATATCGATGATTTGGAAAGAATGGCGGGTCGAAAGCACTGACGCCGCGAAAAGCCAAAGCTGGCCAAAAGAACGATGTGTCCTTGTAGATCGGTATTGCGGTTTATTCAAGGCGCATTTCTCGCCCGCGGTCGATTGGCGATATTTCGCCAGCCGCCCGCGGGCTATTCCTTGTGCGCGCTCATCCGCCGATCATCAGATTGAGGTTCTGCACCGCAGCGCCCGACGCGCCCTTGCCGAGATTGTCGTAGACGGCGATCAGGACGGCCTGGGCGCGGTCGTCATTGGCGAAGACGTGGAGCCGCATGCCGTCGGTGCCGTTCAGCGCCTCGGGCTGGAGGTCGGGGACGCGTTCCAGTTTCTCGAACGGCGCGACCTCGATGACGCATTCCTCGAGCGACGCATAATGATCGGCGATGGCTTCGTGGATCTGCCGGCCCGTCGGCACGGTGGCGAGCGCGCCGAGTTGCAGCGGGACCATGGTGACCATGCCCTGCGCGAAATCGCCGACGACCGGAACCATCAGCGGGTCGCGGTCGAGCAGGGCGTTTTTCTTCAGTTCCGGCAAATGCTTGTGCGACAAAGTTAGTCCGTAGGGGAGATACTCCGGCGCGCTTTCGCCTTGTGCCTCGTAATCGGCGATCATCGCCTTGCCGCCGCCGGAATAGCCGGTGATGCCGGTGAAGGTGACGGGGTAGTCCGCCGGGATCAGACCTGCCTTCACCAGCGGGCGCAGCGAGGCGATCGGCCCCTGCGGCCAGCAGCCGGGATTGGCGACGAACTGCGCCGAGGCGATCTTTTCGGCCTGCCCGGCATCGAGTTCGGCCATGCCGTAGGTCCAGCCCTCGGCGGTCCGGAAGGCGGTCGACGCGTCGATGACGCGCGTGCCGGCGTCGCCGATCATCGAGACGGCCTCGCGCGAAGCGTCGTCCGGCAGGCAGAGGATCGCGATATCGGCTTCCCTGAGAAGCTGCTCGCGCATCGACTGGTTGCGCCGCTCGGCTTCGGGGATGGAGAGGACGTCGAGGTCGTCGCGCTTCGCGATCCGCTGCCGGATCTGCAGGCCCGTGGTTCCGTGTTCGCCGTCGATATAAAGTTTCGGTTTCATGATCATGGTCTGTCTGTCGGTTGAAAGGTCGGGCGCGGGCAGGGCCTATCGTCGGGCGCGCTTCTCGGCCAGAAGGCCGAGATAGTGCTGCGCCACGGCGGCACCGGCTATCGCCGTGATATCGGCATGATCATAGGCCGGCGCAACCTCGACGATATCCGCGCCGCGAATGTCGAGATCGCCGAGCTGGCGCAGCACCGACAGCATCTTCGCCGACGACGGGCCGCCCGCGACCGGCGTGCCCGTGCCCGGCGCATAGGCCGGATCGAGGCAATCGATGTCGAAGGTGATGTAGCAGGGCATGTCGCCGACGCGCATGCGGATCTCGTTGGCGATCGCGGTTGCCGCCATCTCGTCGACCTGGTGGCCGTGCAGCATCCGTATGCCGCAATCCTCGGGCGCATGAGTGCGAATACCGATCTGGATCGAGTGCGCCGGATCGATGACCTCGTCGCGAACGGCCCGGATGACGAAGGAGCCGTGGTCGATGCGCTTGCCGTCGTCGAACCAGGTGTCCTGATGCGCGTCGAACTGGATCAGCGCCAGCTTTCCGTGCTTCGCCGCATGCGCCTTGAGAAGCGGCCAGGTGACGTAATGGTCGCCGCCGAGCGTGACCAGGAACGCGCCGGATTTCAGGATCTTCGCGGCCTCGCGCTCGATCGTCGCCGGGGTCTTCTGGTGGTTGCCGTAATCGAGCAGGCAGTCGCCATAGTCGATCACCGCCATCTCCTCGAAGAGATCGCGCTCGAACGGATATTGCGGGTCGTTGTCCATGATCGCCGAGGCGCGCCGGATCGCCTGCGGGCCGAAGCGGGCGCCCGGCCGGTTGGAGACGGCGGCGTCGAAGGGAATGCCCCATACGACGGCGTCCGCACCCTTCAGCGACTTGGTGTATTTGCGCCGCATGAAGGACAGCGCCCCGGCATGGGTCGGGTCGGTGGCGGCGCCGGTGAGGCTGCGCGCGGTGAAGGCGTTGTCGATGGACTTCGATGGCATGACGGAACCCGCGTTTTGAACGGTTTGTCTGGTAGCGCAAAGGCGGGGCCGGATAAAGGCCTCGCGGCAGCGCTCAGGCCCGGGCGGCGGACTGCGATTGCGCCGCCTTGCCGCGCAGACCGGAAAACACCTTGGCCATGTTGTCGAGGATGCGCTGGCGCAGCAGGCGTTCCTCTCTCTCGATATCGGCGGGTTCGTCGGCGTTGGCGGCCCCGACGGTCGCGGCCTGACGCCGAGCGACGAGCCGGCTGATCTCTCCGGCGATCTCCGGCCGGTCGTTCAGGACCGCCTCGAACTGGTCGCGCGTGACCTCGAAAACCACCACGCCGGTCGCGGCGGTGACCGACGCCGATCGCGGCGCGCCGGTCAGCAGGGACATCTCGCCGAAGATTTCTCCGGCCAGGACGTGGCCGACCTTCACCGCGGTTCCGTCCGGCCCGTCGATATGCACATCCAGAATGCCTTCGGCGACAACATAGAGCGAGGTGCCGTCCTCGCCCTGGCGAACAAGGGCTTCGCCGGCGGGGAACTCGCGGAGTTTGGCCGCCCGCGCCATGCCGGCGAGTTCGTCCCTTTCGAGCGCGCCGGAAAACAGGTCGATGCGCGACAGGATCTCGATCCGGTCGTCCTCGCCACCATGGTCGAGCAACCGCTTTGGCCGCCGGTCGAGGAAGACATCCTCCTTGGGAAGCGCGGGCGTCAGGCCGGCGATGTGCAACTGGCGGAGCAGATGCGCCATAACCGCGTCGCGCAAAGCCGAGGGCGAACGTTCATCGACCTTGCCCCAGAACCGGATGATGTAGCAGACGCCGTGATCGGCGGGCTCGCCGATCAGCACGGTGGGTTCAGGATGGTCGAGAATGCCTTTCTCGGTCGCGGCCGCCCTTGCACCGGCCAGCAGAATGCGGCGCGCCCGGTCGGGCGGAACGTCGAAATCGATCACGATTTCCGTTTGCATCCGGCTGACATGGTCGGAGTGGGCGAAATTGGTGATCGCCATCATGCCGAGCATGCCGTTGGGGATCACCACGACATTGTTGTTCTCGAGCTGCATGCGGCAGACGCGCCAGCCGATATCGAGCATCTTGCCGTATTGCTCGGCCATGAAATCCCGGTGATGCAACGCGATCCAGTCTCCTTCACGGATCGAGCCGTCGAGATTGAGCGCGATGCCGGTGAAGATGTCCTGGATCATGTTGCGCAGCGCGAAACCCAGAACCAGCCCGAGGACGCCGGATGTCGCCCAGATGGCGGTGACGTCGCGCTTGAAGACGAAGGAGATGATGCAGGTCGCCGTCACGACCAGGATGATGAGCGCAACCACGCTCTTGAGAAGCGCCGGAACCGGGTGGCGCGTCAGGCGGGCGACCGCGCCGTTCCAGAAGAAGCGCTCCAGCGCCGAGATGGCGAGCAGCGCGCCGGCAAGCCATGTCAGGGAACGAACGGTCAGGGAAAAGGCCGTTGCGACGCCGCCCGCGGGGTCCGCGAAGAGCGTGGAGGCGATCTCGTTTTCATATAGCGCCGCGAGCGCCAGCACGGCGAAAAGGGCGGCACGCAATAACAGGCCCGTCATGCATGAACTCACACACGAGAAATTCGTGTGTTGCAAGGTGTTTTGCACAGCAAGAGGCCGTGGAGCGCTCCGGCGACACAGAACTGTCACATCGGTGCAAAACCGGGCCTCGCGAGCCCCGGATCAGGGTGCTTCTTCGCGCAGCCGGGGCATGTCGTCATGCGGCGTGACCGTCTGGCGTTCGATCATGCGCTGGACGTGAAGCGGGGTGGGGCCCTTGTGGAGCGCCAGCAGGCGTTCGGTAACCTCGGCGTCCGCCTGGGTGCGGCGCTGATTGTGCCGCACATATTCGACCCAGGTGGGAACGTGGTAGCTCTCGGTCCAGATATCGGGGTTCTCGAGGTTGCGCAGCAACGCCCATTGCTGCGCGCCGTCGCGGATCCGGATACGGCGGCGAAGCGTCATCACGGCGAGGAATTCCTGCACGTTCTCCTGCGCGATGTCGTAGTCGATCATGATCATGATCGGTCCGCTTCGCTGGGTCAGGTCGAGACGCAGCGGCGGCTCGGTGAAACGGTTCAGCGGATCGAGATTGAGCTGGCCGAAATCGGGCAGGGGCGCCCACCGGCCGATGGCCGCGCCGAACAGCAGGACGATCGCCGCGCCGGTCAGCGCGCTATTGGTGCCGAAACTCTCCGACACGGCGCCCCAAAGCCAGCTTCCCGCCGCCATGCCGCCGAAAACGCCGGTCTGGTAGAGCGCGAGCGCGCGGCCGACGACCCAGCGGGGCGTCGACATCTGCATGGTGACGTTGAACAGCGACAGCGAGACGACCCAGCACGCGCCCGCCAGCAACAGCGCGACCGCCGAGACGATCAGGTAGGGGCTGACGGCGATGGTGAAGGTGCTGACCGCAAAGCCGGTGAAGCCGATCCGGGTGATGTTCTCGTTGTGGAAGCGCGAGCGCAGTTCGGCATTGGTGAGCGCGCCGACGACGGCGCCGAAGCCGAAGCAGCCGAGCAGGACGCCGAAGATGAAGGCGTCGCCGCCGAGATTTTCGCGCGTGACGATGGGCAGCAGCGCCTGCAACGCGACCGCCGAGACGCCGAACAGGAAACCGCGCAGGATGACCTTCATCAGGTTGGGCGACATCGCCACATAGCGAAGCCCGGCCTGGAAGGCGATGCCGAACGGTTCGCGCGGGAGGCTGTTCGGCGGCAGCGACGGGTGCCACCGGAACAGCGCCGCGATGATCGCCACATAGCTGGCCGCGTTGACCGCGAAGGCCGCCGCCGCGCCGGCGATGGCGACGATCGCGCCGCCGGCCGCCGGGCCGACCGAGCGCATGATGTTGAAACCCATCGAGTTGAGCGAGACGGCGGCCGGCAATTCATCGCGTGTGACGATATCGCCCATCGACGCCTGCCAGGACGGGTTGTGCAGCGCCGTGCCGCATCCGATCAGGAATGTGAAGGAGAGCAGCAGCCAGGGGGACAGGAAACCCTCCAGCGCGAGGATGGTCAGGATCACCGAGACCACGAGCATGAAGCCCTGCGCGACGAGCATGACCTTGCGGCGGTCGAAATTGTCGGCGAAGACGCCGGCGATCAGCGAGAAGATCATGATCGGCAGGGTGATCGAGGTCTGGACGAGGGCGACCATGCTTTCAGACGACGTCAACTCGGTCATCATCCAGGCGGCGCCGACGGCCTGCACGAGCCCGCCGAAATTGGACGCGAGCGACGCCATCCAGAGCATGCGAAACGTCTGGTTGCGGAACAGTCCCGTCAGGGAACCCGCATATGGCATCCGGTCCTCCCGTTATCATGCGCCGAGTCGCGCATGCCTGTTTTACGCCCAGTAGCGGCAATTCCCAGAGGTTGTGCAAAACAAATATGCAGCGGCGTTCGCGAGCCGCGTATCAAAGCCACGGTGGGCCCGGGTCATCCGTGGCGCTGAATGGTCAGTCCCTCGGCGTCCGAAGGGACGACGAAGTGCTTCGATAGTTGCTCGAATTGTTCGTCGGTGGCCGAGAACGGGTGTTCGCCCGAGGCGTTACGGGCTTTCAGCCGCGCCTTGCATGTGGCGTCCGGAACGTCGAGAAAATGCAGCATGTGCGCAGCGTTCGCGCTTTCGGCGATGCCGCGCATCCAGGCGCGGCTTTCCACCGTGTTCGCCTGGAAGTCGAGAACCACAGACAGGCCGGCCGTGAGAAGCGCGGTGACGTGAGGCCCCATGATGGCGCGCAGTTTCGCGGCGCATCGCACGTAATCCGAAAGTGACGACATCTCGTCGCCGAAGAGCGCCGCCAGCCAGTCGTCCTCGGCGATGGTTACCGTGTTCGGAGACCGGCCGAGTTCGGCGCAGAGTGTCGATTTACCCGAAGCGACCTTGCCGCAAATCATGTGCAGTGTTGCAGAGGCTGGAGGCATGGGGCTGGTCCGAAGCGGTGCGATCCACGGGCAGGGCGCGGGCAATAAAAAAGGGGCGCTGCGGGAGCGCCCCTCGACAGATGCCAATTGTCCGAAGCGGATTAGCGCTTGGAGAACTGGAAGGAGCGGCGGGCCTTTGCCTTGCCGTATTTCTTACGCTCGACGACGCGGCTGTCGCGGGTCAGGAAGCCACCCTTCTTCAGGACAGTGCGCAGCTCCGGCTCGTAATAGGTCAGGGCCTTCGAGATGCCGTGACGCACGGCGCCCGCCTGGCCCGAGAGGCCGCCGCCGGTTGCAGTGGCGACGATGTCGTACTGGCCGGTGCGGTTGGCCGCGAGGATCGGCTGCTGCAGGATCATCTGCAGGACCGGACGCGCGAAATATTCGGTGAAGTCCTTGCCGCCGACGGTGATGCGGCCGGTGCCCGGCTTGATCCAGACGCGGGCGACCGCGTTCTTGCGCTTGCCGGTGGCGTAGGCGCGGCCCTGTGCGTCCAGCTTCTGGACATGCACCGGAGCTTCCTGCGTGTCTTCGGCAGCGACCGCGCCGGTTGCTTCGCCGAGTTCTTCGAGAGAGTTCAATTCAGCCATGGTGATCAGGCCACTTTCTTGTTCTTGGAATTGAGGGCGGCGATGTCCAGCGCTTCGGGCTGCTGAGCCTCGTGCGGATGGTCGGTGCCGGCGTAGACGCGCAGGTTCTTCATCTGGCGACGGCCGAGCGGGCCGCGCGGGATCATGCGCTCAACGGCCTTTTCCACGACGCGCTCCGGAAAGCGTCCGTCGAGAAGCTGCTCGGCGGTGCGTTCCTTGATGCCGCCCGGATGGCCGGTGTGCCAGTAATACTTCTTGTCAAAGCGCTTCTTGCCAGTGAACACGACCTTGTCGGCATTGACGACGATGACGTTGTCGCCGTCATCGACATGGGGGGTGTAGCTGGGCTTGTGCTTGCCGCGGAGACGCATGGCGATGATGGAGGCGAGACGGCCGACGACCAGACCTTCGGCGTCGATCAGCACCCACTTCTTCTGTACGTCCGCGGGCTTCTGCGAGAATGTCCGCATGGGATTTCTTCCTTGGTTCGATCCCGGACCGGCATGCCGGAACGGGCTTTTCTTGTTGCTTGGATTGCCGGGAAGACCCGTCAAAAACAAACCGCGCCGGACGTGTCCATGCGCGATTGCGGGTGCATTAGAGGGAATTCACGGGGCGGTCAAGCGCGAAAAAGTCGGAGATTATCGAAAAATCCATAAAAAACAATGGGTTGAAAATACGGTAATATTTTACCGCATAAGATTGCGCCAAAATGCGAGCCGTTTCGCGGTTCCGGGCCGTTCAGCGCGCGAATTCGCCATCCGGCGCGTGCGTCCGTCGCAGAAGGTGAGGCACGTGTCTTGCAGCTGAATCAGCGGACCAGGCTGACGCCGCGAATGCCGGCGACGCGCAATGCGATCTGCGCAAGAACAAGAAATGCAACGACGGTCGCCATGATACAGACGGCGAAGGCCGCTGCCTGGTTGAGCGCGCCGCGATCATCGAGATAGAGCACCGAAACGGCAGCGAGTTGGGTCGATGGGCTGATCAGGAAGATGACCGCCGACAGCGTCACCATGGCGCGCATGAAGAAGAAGACGCCAACCGCCAGCACAGTCGGCCAGATTATCGGAAGCGTCACCCGCCACACTGTCTTCAGCTTCGTTGCGCCAAGGGTCGCCGAGGCCTCGTCGAATGTCGAACTTATCTGCTTGATATTGGTGGTCGCCAGCAGGAAGCCCTGCGCGTGATAGTGATAGACGTTACAAAAGGCGATGATCAGGATGGTGTCATACATCCAGTAGATTGGCTGGCCGGGCGTATTGAAGGCTAGAATGTAGCCGAGGCCGAGCACCATTCCGGGCACAGCGGCCGGAAGAATGGCGAGGAAATAGAGAACCCGGCTCGCGCGCATCGGAAATGCGTGGTTGGCATAGGCCGCGCCGGTTACGAAAATCATCGAGATAACCGCCGTCAGGATTGCGACCTGAATGCTCGTCCACAGGGGTTGCAGGCCGTTTTGAACATCGAATTCGTAGTGACGCAGCGAAAACGAGAGGTTGTAGGGCCAGAGCCTGACAAAACTTGCATAGATCACGATGGCGACCAGCGACAGGATGACCGCGGCAACAAGCAGCGAGTATATCAGCCAGGCCGTATCGCGCGCGCGGTTCGGCTGAGGCGCGAGCGGTACGGATTGCGCAGTGACGGATGCGAAGTGCCGCCGGGATATCCACTTCTCGCCGATCATGGCCAGCGCGGCCGGCAGGAGGAGAAGCACCCCGATCACGGCGCCCATGGCAAAATTCGCCTGGCCTGAAACCTGATTGTAGATTTCGACGGCCAGCACCGAGTAATTGCCACCGATGACGACCGGATTGCCGAAATCGGTGATGACGATGGTGAACACGACGAATCCGGCTGACGCGAGACCGTAGCGGGTCCCCGGCAGCGTCACGGTCCTGAAAATTCGCCACGCTCCGGCGCCCAGGCTCTCCGCGGATTCATACAGGCGCGCATCCGCAACGGCGAGCGCCGTCGACAGGATCAGGAAGGCGTGCGGGAAGGCATAAACGACATCGGCAATGTAGATGCCCCAAAATCCGTAGATATCGATTTCCGTGCCGAATGTGCGATTGACCAACCCGTTGCGGCCGAGAAGGAATTGCAGCCCCAATGCCTGCACAAGCGAGGGGGAGAATATCGGGAGAAGCGCGACAATCCTGAGCACATTCCTAAGCGGCATGCAGGTGCGCTGGATCGCGTAGGCGAACCCGTAGGCGAGCACCATGGTTGTCAGGGTGACGCTGATCCCGACCTCGAACGTGTTGCCGACGATCGTGACGAAGCGCGAATCCGTGAAGTAACGCACGAAATTGTCCAGGCCGATGCCGTCCGGCGTCACGAAGGAATTCTTCAGGATCGCCCATAACGGGACCAGAACAAAGGTGACGAGCAGCAGGCCGGTCGCCGCAATCATGGCGAAAGCGAAGATCCGGTCCGAATCCGGTAAGCGGGAATGCCGGGTTGACGTGGAGACACTCATACCGAAGACGACGCAAGCCTTCTGACCCGATCGGCGGGCAGTTCAAAATTCACGGTCTCGCCCACATTCAGGCGCTTTCGTCGGCCGTGGACCTCGATTTCGAGGTCCTGACCAGCAGCCTCGACACCGAGGCGCATGGTATTGCCCAGGAAGGCGACCGAGCGGACCGTTCCGCTGTGCGCGCCCTCGTTCGTAAGCGCCACGTGCTCGGGCCGTATCGCCAGCACCGTGTCTTGCCCTTGCGGACCGAGACCGGCGAGCAATGCGGGAGCCTCGAGCAGGTTGAGCCGGCCGATAAACTCGCCGACGAAGCGTGTCTCCGGCTCCCAGTAAAGTTCTTCGGCCGTGCCCACCTGTTCGATGCGGCCGCGATTCATCGCAACGATACTGTCGGCCATCTCCATCGCTTCATCCTGGTCGTGCGTGACCATGATCGTGGTGATGCCCAGCCGTTGCTGGAGTTCGCGAATTTCTCCGCGCAGCGATTCCCGAACCTTTGCGTCGAGCGCCGACAAGGGCTCGTCGAGCAATAGAACGGCCGGTTCGGGTGCGAGAGCGCGGGCAAGCGCGACGCGTTGTTGCATGCCGCCGGAAAGTTCATGCGGGAGCTTTTCGGCGTGCTTGTCGAGATGCACCAGCGCGAGCATTTCTTTGACACGGGAGTCGATCCTGGCCTTCTCCCATTTTCGGCACTCCAGCCCGTAAGCGACATTGCGGGCGACCGTCATGTTGGGAAACAGGGAATAAGACTGGAACACGACGCCAAAATTGCGCATGCGCGCCGGCAGTCCGGCAAGGTCGGTGCCCTGAAGCAGGATTTCGCCTTCGTCGGGCGATTCCAGGCCCGCGACTAGGCGCAGCAATGTCGTCTTGCCGCAACCCGACGGTCCGAGAAAACAAACGAAATCACCCTCGGAAAGGTCAAGATTGACGTGATCCACCGCCACCACCGCACCAAAGCGCTTGGTGACGTCGCGCAGACTCAAAAACATGTCAGACCCCGATGGAAATAGCGGGGCGACTTGCTCGCCGCCCCGCAAATTGACCTAGTTCTCGTAGCGTTTCTGCCACTCGGCGATAATACGATCGCGATTTTCGGCGGCCCAGGCGTAATCGACCTCGAACAGCACCGTGGAGATGTCGTCCGGCAGGCCGGCTTCCGTGAATTTCTCGGGCATTTCACGGCCCTGCATGGTCACGATCGACTTCCACTTGTTGTATTCGGCTTCCGCACCCTTGGAGACCGTCCAGTCAAGGAACTTCTTGGCGTCTTCCATGTTCTGGGAGGTCTTCATCAGCGCGTTGGCTTCCAGCTCGTGGCCTGCGCCTTCGCTCGGGATAACCATGGTGATCGGATAGCCCTCGTCGATATTCTTGATCGCGCGCAGGGCAAACGAGATGCCGATCGTGTTTTCTCCGGCACTCGCCGCATTACAGGGCTTGGAGCCGGACTTGATGTACTGATCCATGTTCTTGTCGAGTGCGTCGAGATAGGCCCAGCCTTCCTCTTCTCCCATCATCTGAAGGATCGAAGCGATATGAAGATAGCCTGTGCCCGAACTTGCCGGGTTCGGCATGACCAGCTTGCCTTCATATTCCGGCTTGATCAGGTCCTGCCATGAAGACGGCATCGCCAGATTGTCTTTCTCCATCTCCGGGTTGTTGACGCAAAAGGCGCCCATGTAACCCGTGGTGGCAAACCAGTAGCCGTCCTTGTCGCGGAAGCGCTCCGGCACTTTGTCGATGCCGGCCGGCGAATAGGGCTCGAGCATCTCCACGATGCGCGGATCGACCATGGACGTCGCCGCCCATCCCCAGATGACATCATGCTTGGGATTGCTCGCTTCCGCGAGCATGCGCGCCCTGAGATCGCCGGTGGAGAGCCGCAGGACATCCACGTCGATGTCCGGCACGTCATTTTTCATCGCGTCCAGAAACGCGGCCAGTTCGTCCTCTTCATAGGAGGTGTAAACCGTGATTTTTCCCGCCTGCGATACGCCCGAAAGCGACAAGACAAGCGCTGTGCCGAGGAACATCCCCGCCATCGGGCGAGCGATATTGCCCAGCATTGCACGCAAACTGCCTCTGCCATCCATAATTGATACTCCCTCTTGAATTTGTTTTCGGGAACCAGTCCTGAAAACGCCACCGGCTTAACCAGCGATTTGAGCGGTTGGCTCAATATCGACCATTCCCATGGCGGCGTTCGCGAGGGAATAATCGATTGCTGCGACACCAGCCGTTGGACAGTTTGGTGCATAATTGGAGAGCTTGGCAAGCTGTATAGGCAACCGCGTCGTGGTCAATGCCCTGTTTTGTCGTGGATTTCGCCATTCGGCACGCTTCGCGACCGGCCATTGTCGAACAGCAGATCCGGCAATTTGCCGACGTCGGACAACAGCACGTCAGCCAGGGTTTCCAGCGTGGCGGCGGTCCCGGTGCCCGACAGAACACCGATATTTCCTCCGCATCCCGCCGCCCGTCCCATTTCGAGGTCATGACGATTGTCACCCACGAGCAAGACTTGAGACGGAGTGCAGCCGGCATGGGCGCAGAATGCGCGGACCATGCCGGGTTCGGGCTTCACGCCGTGGCCGCTATCGTATCCCGCGACGAAATCCACAGTTCCGGCGATGCCCAGAGCCTCGAGCGTGATGCGGATCGAGGCCTCGTTGTCGCTCGACGCAATGCCGATAAGCAATCCGAGGCTTTTGATCTTCTCGAACACATCGGCCAGGTCCGTGATGGCCACGGCGTCGCTGCTGCCGCTGACAAACAGCTCGTCCATCTGCCGGACCAAGTCGGCCACCGTGAAGGGGCTGCCGAGCTGGCGCATCCGTTCGGCGATTTCCCTGGTGTTGCCCGAGGCGAACAGGCTGTCCGGGGCAGTGGTCCCGGTGACCGGATCGGTGCCGCACGCCACAAGCAACTCACGCTCCAGCGTTTCGTTGCCAGCCGATGCGAGCCGTGCCGACCGTTTGATGATCCCGGTCCACGTGCGCGAGAAATCCACAAGGGTTCCGTCCTTGTCGAAGAGAACGCCTTTCAGGTCGGGCGGTTTGGTCCACATCGATTTCATCCGGCAAATGCGGGCAAGATTGTCAAGGATCGCTTAGCGGAGGAATGGGCCATCGGGCACGAGCGAGCAATGTCTCCGATGAGAGTGGCAACGTTCAGGCAGGTTTCGGTGGGCGATCCGGCGAAGCTGCCCATCGTTGATGGAGGAGTACAATTATGGCTTACGCTTATAACCCATCCTCAATCATTCATTTTTTCTTTGAGGTTCGAAACCAGCGGTGCGAGCTCTGTCGCAGCGTTCTGAACATAGATTGAACACAGTCCCCGCCGAACTATGATTTCTGATATGAAGCCTAGACTTTCACCTAACTTCACAAAGTATAAGTGATGATCGGTGGTATCAAGTGCGATCTTTTTAATCGTGGCGACGATCTGATCTTGGCTGATTGCTGGGCACTGACACCGTTGCTGCACAAGACCCGCCACCGCCTCTGAATTCTTTTCAATGTAGCCAAATACGACCGCCTCAGGCGCTCCCTCTGGCAATTCGAGAACATGGTCATTCGTTTCGGCCAAGGGTGGATTATCACCGTCTATGACGGCCACTGCCTTTTTCTTAATCGTCGGGTTTGTGTTGTGGTGCTTCAGTACATCCACGACGTAGGGGAAGCCGCCTGCTTTATGGATTTCAGCCTTGTCCAGTATTTCAGGCGCATATTGGCGGAGAATCTCACTACACAGGTCTTTCGCGAACTCGTCCTCGACAAAAATTGCTCGGTCTTTTCTAACTGTACCCGTCAGCGCTCTCAGGCTCTCGATCGTGAGCTTGCCCTGATATGCTACTCCATCGATGCAGCCCCAAATTGCTTTAGGCGGCAGAGCATCGAGCGCATATTCGGAGTGCGTCGTAAAGATGACCTGAGCCTTCTTCCTTTTCGCCACATCAAAGAGGTACTCGACCATCTTGCGCGTTGCGAGAGGATGAAGGCCGTTTTCAATCTCTTCAATCAAGATCAAGGCATTGTTATCGGCCTCTTCAATCTGCGAAACCATCTCGATAATTGATGCCTCGCCTGCTCCGAAGTGGAATTGGGAATAGTCGTTTGCGTTTTTCATGCCGACCAAAATGGACTTGTTTGAATCTCTGTTCAGCGTGATACGCTGATACCCAGAAGCGTCCTTGCCGAGAATGCGTGAAACGCAAGCCGAGACATTGGCGTCGATGGCGGTTGTGGTTATGTCGGTCTCATTGCCCATTCCAATAAAGCGTTTGAACCTGTTCTGCTCGTTAGCGGGCACAGTTCGTTGAATTGGGATGATGACAACTGGTCTATCGGGCACATTGTCGCGCCGCCATTTTGCTGACGCGAACCGTGCATTCCGAGTAATTATGCCGGAGGCATTTACAGAGCGATCAATTATATCATAGTCGATCCGCCAGTTTGCCATGCTGTTGTCCCCGATATTCGACTTCGGAAAGAAAATCCCAGGCTTGATCGATTTATAGGCGATAGCGGCGGCGCCAAGAACGGTAGATTTTCCGCCACCATTTGTGCCGATAATTGCTGTTACTGGAAAATCGAAAGTTATTGTCTGATGCTCGAAGCTGCGGACATTCGACATGCGAAGGGTTGGTAAGTAGTAAAAATAAGACTGTTTTTTAACTCGTTCTTCCAAGCTGTCGATGTCTGATTTTTGGATATCCATCCGATCCCCCTAGGCTTGAGAACGCTAACTGTCGCGGGACACTATTATCTGGCTAAGTCAAAGCCAAGAACCATTCGGCTGTCGCCCGGTGTTGCCGGCGAAATCGATTGCTGCCAAGCTTGTTTGCTTTCGCCTGACAGTCCGCCGAAAGCTGAGTCGGTTCGAAGCCCGCTTTAACCACAGCTTCTAAAAGGTCGTCCTGAGCACTTGAGCGACCGATTTGGGGCGCATTCCTGCCGGACTACATTGGGGGCGGGGCGGACCGGCTGCTTAGGGCCGTCACAGGTATGCAAACAATTGTTGGGCCGGGAGGCTTGGTTTAGCCTCGTGTACATCACGGCAGTTCGTGAACGCCGAGCAGCGGTCCGGGTAGAACACTCAGATGCAGTTGTCATGAACCGTTGCTTGCACCGGATATCTCATTGCGCCCGTCGGCCAAGCCGAAAGGCAGAATGCACAGGTGTAGAACACTCGACGGACTAGGACCTCTCCTGCCGGGCCAGCCACGCCAGGATTGACCGGGTTGTTTCTCCCGGCATTTCCTCCTGAATCCAGTGACCGCAATCCAGAGCGACCACATCGGCATTGGGGACGAAATCGGTCAGCCGCTCGAATTTCGGGATAACGTCCCTGTCGCCATAGATCATCAGGGCCGGGTGCCGGATGATCGGGTCGACATCCGCGAGCAGGTGCCAGTTTCGATCGAGATTCCGGTACCAGTTGATGCCGGGCGTGAAACCCGATGTCTCGAATGCCGAGACATACACCGCCAATTCGTCGGGGCTCATCACGGGGTCGCCGGGCGCGGTCTCCGCCTTGGCGAGATTGATCATCATCATGCCCGGCTCTGGCGGCGTGAGCGGCAGTTTCTTGCGATAGAGATTGGAAAGGAACCGGGACGTGTTCGCCTCAAGAACCGCGTCCGCCACACCCGGTTGGCGATTGAAGTGGACGAAGTAGTAGTCGCTGCCAAGGAACTGTTCGAGAAGCTCGATCCACGGGACGTCGCCGCGTTCCTGGTAGGGCAGGCTCAGATTGATCAGCTTGTCGACGCGGTGCGGATGCAGGAGGGCCATCCCCCAGACGACCATCGCGCCCCAGTCGTGGCCGACGAACACGGCGTCCTCATAGCCGTAGTGATCGAGCAGCGCGGCGAGATCGCCGGTCAGATGCGCGATGTTATAATCTGTGACGTCGGACGGACGCGACGAGTTGCCGTAGCCTCGCTGGTTCGGGACGATGACATGGTAGCCGGCGGCGGCAAGCGCAGGCATCTGATGGCGCCAGGAAAAGGCGTGACCCGGCCAGCCGTGGCAGAGGATGATGGGTTTCCCTTTGTTTTCCCGGCCGGCCTCGAAGACTTCGAGTTCGACGCCGTTGACGGAGACAAGGGTGGGTTCGGGGAAGTCGATCATGTCGGGCATTGCACATTTTCCTTGCTGACGTTTCGGAGCTCGCTGCCTAGGATCGAATGGTGCCAAATTTTGTCACCTTTCAGTGACAAAGTTGCGATATGAACGCCCGCCACCGACAAGACGCCATCGTGCGCAGCCTTCGCCGCAACGGCACTTCGACAGTCTCCGAACTTGCAGAGGAGGTCGGCGCGTCGCGGCGTACGGTGCTGCGTGACATCGGAGCGCTGCGCGACGAGGGCTTCGTCATCCATTCCGAACCTGGACGCGGAGGCGGCCTGCAACTCGATCCGCAATCGGTTCAGGCCACGGCGCGGCTGTCGGTCGCCGAAGTCTTCGCGCTCCTGATCAGCGTTGCATCGATGCGGGCGGCCGGGAGCCTGCCTTTTTCGGGCCTCGCGGATGCCGGACTTGCCAAGATCGAGCGCGCCCTTCCGTCGGACAAGCTGCGCGATCTGCGCCGGTTTCTGGATTGCCTTTATGTCGGCAAGCTTGCGCCGCAGGTGGACATCTCGGACATGGGCGCGTTGGACCCGGCGTTGTTGCCTGCGTTCGAAACCGCTTTCCTGGATCGGCTGCACATACGCTTCGGGTACCGCGACGCGAAAGGCTCAATCTCCAGCCGGACTGTCGAGCCGCAAGCCATGCTGATCCTGCCACCACTCTGGTATCTGGTGGCTTGGGATCCGCAGCGCGACGATTTCCGTCACTTCCGCATGGACCGGATCAGCAAGCCGGAAATCGTGGAGGGCACAAATTTCCGCCGTCGCCATGTGCCGTTCGAGGAGCATGTTCGCCCGGTTCGCGATCTATCCCGTTGAAGGTCCCAGCCTCGGTTCCCGTCAGGAACGTGGAGCGTTGTTTCGACTGTCGATCCGCTCAATCGCGCGGCGGAATCGAGTAGGTGCAGGAGCCGTGGGCGATCAGTTCGTCTTTTTCGTCGGTGATCGATATCTCGACGACGACCAGGCGCTTGCCGAGTTTCAGCAGCTTCGCGGCGCAATAGACCGGGCCCGGCTCGGCCTTGCGCATGAAGTCGATATGGAAGCTGGTGGTGACCGACAGCCCCTTCAGGCCGATATGGGCGAGGATGACGCAATAGGCCGCGTAATCGGCCAGCGTGAACAGGGACGGGCCGGAGACGGTTCCGCCGGGGCGCAGGTGGCGCTCGGTCGGGTCGAGCCGCATCGTCAGCACGCCGGGGCGTAGATCGGTGATCGCATAGATGCGCCCGTCCAGATAGACCTGCGAGAACTCGGTCTCCATGAAGGTTTCGAGATCTTCGACCGAGACGATCGGGGTGGGCGGATTGGACATGGCCGGGCCTGAACGAATTGCTGTGGACGATCTGTCTTGCCGCCGGGTTTGCCCGGCTGGTAGTTTACCGTCAAGTCCATGCCAGCCGAAGGAATACGCATGTCCGCCGCACCCGCACTCGTCGATACGCCGCCCGTCACGCAGGATCTGAACGGACCCGTCCTGCGGCTGACGCTCGCCAACCCGCCGGCCAACGCGCTTTCGATCGCCACGATGGAGGCGCTGATGGCTGCGCTTGGCGCGGCGCGCGACAATGCCGATGTGCGCGTCATTGTGATCGCGGCGGCTGGAAAGGTGTTTTCCGCCGGGCACGACCTGAAGGAGATGACGCTGCACCGCGCCGACGAGGACCGGGGCAGGGCGTTCTTCGAAAAGACGATGCGCCTGTGCGCCGACCTGATGCAGACGATCGTCACGCTGCCCAAGCCGGTGATCGCCGAGGTGGACGGGCTGGCGACGGCCGCCGGCTGCCAGCTGGTGGCGAGCTGCGATCTCGCCATCTGCACGGACACGTCCTCATTCGCGACGCCAGGCGTCAATATCGGCCTGTTCTGCTCGACCCCGATGGTGGCGCTGACCCGCAACGTCCACCGCAAGCAGGCGATGGAGATGCTCTTGACCGGCGAGACCATCGACGCCTCGAGCGCCAAGGAATACGGCCTGGTGAACCGGATCGTGCCGAAGGAATATTTGAATCAGGTTGTCAACAAATACGCCGAAGTCATTGCTTCCAAATCGCCTTTGACGCTGAAGACCGGCAAGGAGGCGTTCTACCATCAGGCCGAGATGAGCCTGTCGGACGCCTATGACTATTGCGCCAATGTGATGGTGGAGAACATGTTGTTCCGCGACGCGGAGGAGGGCATCGGCGCATTCCTGCAGAAGCGCAAGCCGGAGTGGACGGGCGAGTAGGCGCTTGCCCCTCTACGGGGATGCGATTTGCATTGGTGGAGGCTTCGATGGCTGCTAACGTGGCGTCATGGTAGAGCCACGCAAAACAGTCTTCACAAGAGAGCTGATCACTGCAGATTCCTTCGGCGAACCGTGCGAACCGGTTTCGCGCGTCGCGGTGGCCGCAGTATTCCGCAACCCGTTAGCTGGCCGTTTTGAGCCTGATCTGTCTGCTCTTTTCGAGATCGGAGCCTTGTTGGGGCAGCAGCTTGCGCAGCAGGCCGTCGCGATGCTCGATGGACCGGCCGTGTCCTATGGCAAGGCGGCAATTGTTGGCGCGGCAGGCGACATGGAGCATGGCGGAGCGGTCATTCACCCCAGATTGGGGGCGCCCATGCGGGCCGCCGCTCATGGCGGTCTGGCGGTGATTCCCTCCAATGTGAAACTCGGCGGCATCGGCGACTCGATCGATATGCCGCTCGGCCACAAGGACGATCCGTGGTCGTTCGACCATTTCGATACGATGACGCTATGCGTGCCGGACGCACCGCGTGCTGACGAAATAGCCATGTTTATCGGGTATGCCACTCGCGGTCGTCCCATTCCCCGATGCGGCAGCGGACCGGCAAAAAAGTAAGGCCCGGCCACGACCGGGATCCGTCGCGGCGAAGTGGAGAGGTTATAGAATGCACCCCACCGAGAAAATCGTGCGCCAGTTTCATGAATCCTGGGATATGCGAGACCCCGATCGCGGCGCGGAAGTGATCGCCGAGGATTGCGATTTCGAAGACATCGCCCGTGGCGAGAAACTCCCGGGAAAAGCCGCCTACAAGGCCGACTACCATCGCTGGCGCGAAGCCTTCCCGGACGGATTGTGCAAAGTCGAAAACGTCATCATCAGCCAATGTGGCGAATGGGCGATTGTCGAGTTTCGCAATAGCGGCACACACACCGGGATATTGCGGTCCAGCCTAGGGGAGTTCGCGCCGACGGGAAAACGGGCGGAAGTCCGCTATTGCTCGGTGATGCGCGTCAAGGACGGAATGGTCGTCGAGGGACGTGACTATTATGACAGCGCCACTCTTGTGCGGCAGCTCGGGCTGGCCGATTCAAGCTGAAGGGCATGCCGCTACGCCCGTCCGATCGCTAAGCGTCTGCCGTATCCGTGAGGTTCCGGTCGGCACTAGCGGGAGCGCCGGATCGGAATATCCATCGGTGAAAGGTCTCGTCCGGCAGGCCCCGCAGGAACGCGGCTATGGCCGCGACTGCGGCGAAGGCGAAGATCAGTCGCCCGACGAGGATGCCAACGATATCCGCGCCAAGCGCCATGACGATCAGCGTGTCCTCGATCACGCTGTGCGCGAAGCCCATGAAAACGCAGGACAGGAAGATCTGGCGCGGCGATATCGCGCCCGACCGCGCCTCGCGGATCAGCAGGCCGGCGCCGTAGGATATGCCCAGGAACAGGCCGATGGCGGTGAGATGCTCGGCCTCGCCCTTGATGCCGATGAGCCGCAAAAACGGTGAAAGCGCCTTCATCATCAGGCCCAGGATGCCGGTTGCCTTCAGAACCTGAAGCCCGAGGGAAAGGCCCAGCAGGATCACGAACATCCAGGCGAGGCTTTCGGCGAGGCCGGCCAGGAATTCGGGCCAGCCGGGTGTCGCGCTCATCGGTATCCAGACCGGATCGAGGGGCGACGACAACCATCCCGTGGCCGCGAGCAGGCTGTGCAGCAGGAACGCATAGAGCAGCCCGCCGGCGATGCGCAGCAGCGTGGTCACGGCCATGGCCGGACCCGCTTGCCGGATGATCTTCTGCTCGATGGGCAGACCGTGGGCGAAAAGGACGAGCGCCGAGAAGACAGTGATGTCCGCCACGCTCATCGCGCCGGGAGAAACGAGCGTGAAGACCAGCGGCACTGCGCCCCAGACGCCGACGAGCATGCCTGTCAGCCACGCCAGCCCGAGTTCCGCAGGCAGTCCAAGCGCATGCATGACCGGCGCAAAGGCCGGCGCGACCGCCTCGATTACGCCTATGCGCGACAGCGCCTCCGCTAGGATCGTGACCGGAACCATGATGCGGACGAGGAGCCAGTAGACTTCGATCGTTTCGCGCGCTGTGCGCATGGCGGACGGCAGGAACGGCATTGGCGGGACTCCATCGAGATTGGTCCCATCAGCTACCGCGACACGAGTCGCATTTGTGGTCAAAGATTGCAGTTCGGTGCAATTTTATTGCATACGGATTTCGAGATGGAGACCGCGAACATGGACCGGATCGACCGCAAGCTTTTGAACCTGATGCAGCGCGATGCGTCGCGCACGAATGTCGATATGGCCGACGAGGTGGGCCTTTCGCCCTCCAGTTGCCTGCGGCGCATTCGAAGGCTTCGCAAGGAAGGCATCATCGACCGGGTTGTCGCCATCCTGAACCCGGCACGGTCCGGTCGGGTGATCAAGGCGCTGGTGACCGTGGAGCTGAAGCTGCACGGAGAGCAGCACATGCGGCGCTTCCTCGATCTGGCGGTTGCTGAGGAAGCGGTTTCGCAAGCCTATGCGGTGACGGGCGAGACCGATGTTGTGCTCGTCTTGCGCCTGCGCGACATGGAGGAATATGACGCGTTGTGCGACCGGCTTTTCCGCGATCAGACCAATATCGCGCGCTTCTTCACCATGATGGTCATCCGGACGGCGAAGGATGAAACGGCGATTGCCCTGTGAGGGCTTCTCGCGCTGCCTGAACGCTTGCCTTTGCCAATACCGTCGCCTAGAATGTTCCCGATTTGTTCATGTAAGGAAATTCCATGAGTTTCGATCCCCGCATTTCCATGATCACGCTGGGTGTCGCCGATCTGGCGGCCTCGACTGAATTTTACCAGAAGCTCGGTTTCGAGAAATCTTCCGTCTCGCAGGAGAGCGTGACCTTCTTCAGGATGAAGGGGACGGTGCTCGGGCTGTTCGGGCGCGCCGCGCTGGCCGCCGATGCGGGTATCGAGGAAGCGGGATCGGGTTTTCGCGCGGTGACGCTGGGGCACAATCTGGGCAGCGAAGCCGAAGTGGACGAAGCCTTCGCGCATGCGCTTTCCTGCGGAGCGACCGAGGTGAAGAAGCCTGAGAAGGTCTTCTGGGGCGGCTATTCCGGCTATTTCGCGGACCCGGACGGCCATCTGTGGGAACTGGCCTACAACCCCTTCATGGCGAACAACGCCGACGGGTTCATGGATCTGCCGTAATCGCGTTTACACTCGCTTCCCGCCGGGGTTGAAAACAGGGGATGGCGATGGGTGCTTTTCGCGGGGTCGGCCATGCGTGCCGACAGGTGGCCGGGGCGTGGGTGGCCCTCACATGCGGACTGGGCGCGGTCGCGCCCGCATTGGCGGAGCCCGTGGACTACCCGGAAATCCTGATCGAATTGCCACCGCCTCCGCCCGAGGATCTGCAGGCCTTCATCAAGAGCGCCATCAGCGCGACCTTTCTCGGCGAGAAGCTGGATCTCAAGAAGGAGCGCAGGCTGGAGGAACATATGGCGGATGGTGTGCGGCTCTATGTCGGGGCTGTGGAACTGACCGCCGGCGACAATTTCGACCTTGTGGAGGAATATGCCGGCTGGCGTTTCATCGGCGAGTTCGGCGAATTTGCCGGCTACAACCGCCTCCCGCTGTCGCAGGAGAAGGCGCGCGGCGCGCGCGAGCTGCGCGAATTGCTGGAAAACGGCTTCGTCGGGCCCAATCCGTGGATGAACGGCGCGATGTGCACATCGGCCTTCGGCAAGCTGGACGACGAGGAGATGCGTTCGCTGGTGGAGCGGACCGATACTTTCGAATCCGACTGGCGGATCGCGGCGTTCCCCTGGGAGGAGGCGGGCTTCATGGGCCGGACGGGACCGTTCGAATGGAAGCTCGGCCAGTTGCTCTATGTGGACAGCGACAAGGAACGGCCTGAAAACTGCTGCTGGGACTACGTGCAGAAGCCGGATCGCACCGGCGGATATGTCAGCCGCTCGGTCTACGACCCGCTGCTGCGGCCCTACATGAACAGCCATGTCTGTTTCGGCCGCGACGAGGAGGGCGCCTGGAAGATCGATGCGGTCGGATACCGCACGCCATGACGCGCCGCGCAGTCAGTATCGCGCTCGGCGCGGCCCTGATTGTCGCGACGGCAGGCATAACGAACGCGGCGGCCGGCAATCCGCGCGTGTCCTACGACCGCATCATCCTGGCCGACCACGGCCCTGTCGAACCGGACCTCCAGGCCTTCATCGAGCGCGCCCGCGATGTGATGTGGCACGGCGGGGCGAATGTCGCGGCGGGAAACGCGACGCCGACGGATTTCGGGGATGTGCTGGCAGACGAGGTGACCCTGTTCGTCGGCCCGCCCGACCTTGTCGAGGACGATCGTTTCGTGCCGGTGGCGCGATTGCAGCGCGCCGAAGCGATGAAGGCGATCGGCCGGGCCGTGCATGACGAACCGGCGACCGACCGCGGCGCGGAGATGCACGCCGGCTACGTCTTGAAAGCCTTGCTGGAGGACGGGCTGGTCGCCCCGAATTCATCGCTCGGCGGCGAAGTCTGTACGGGGACGTTCGAAAAACTGGCCCATGCGGACATGACAGCGCTTCTGGAGGACACCGGGACCGTGGTCTCCGATTGGGGTGTCGCGCGCCGGACACCCGCCGAGACCGGTTTCTTTCGTGGCGGCGTGCTTCGCGGCTGGGAGCTTGGGCAATTGCTGTATGTCGATGCGGACGCGCCGCAGATCCGCTCTTGCTGCTGGGGCCATCTCGTCATGCCGGAGGGCATCGGCGCCTATGTCCAGATGGGGTTCGGCAAAGGGCCTCTGATCCCCTATCTGGCGAGTCATGTCTGTTTCGCGAAAACCGATCAGGGCTGGCGGATCAGCGCGGTCGCGATCCGCAAGGAGCAATGACGGCCAGGGAACAATGACAGCAAAGTGATTGGCGGCGTTTCCGCGCGCGCTTATTCTGGTCTGCCATGAAGTCTGGTCCACTATGAAGATCGTCCTCCAGCGTCACGTCGATGCGCCCGTCGATATGGTTTTCGACACGATCGCGCATATCGAGAATTTCAGGCAGGCGGTGCCGGACATCGTCTCGGTCGAGTATCTGGGCGAGACCCGGAGCGGCGTTGGCACGCGGTTCTGCGAGACGCGGCGCATGGGCGGGCGCGACTATTCGACCGAAATCGAGGTGACGGAGTATGTGCGGAACGAGCGCGTGCGGCTTGTCCTGCAGGCCGGTGGGGCCGAGTGGGATACGGTCTTCACGGTCGGGCCGGCGGAAGACGGGTCCTTGGTCGGTGCGGAGATGACCGCGACGCCGAAAAGCCTGCTGGCGCGTGTATTGGTGCCGCTGATGAAGAAATCGGTTTCCGCCGCGATGGAAAACGACCTTCGCAGCGTCGCGCAATGGTGCGAGACAAAACGCGCCGGAGACAGCGCCGCTCCGGAATGATATGGGGCGGCAAATGACAGGGCGCGCCATGGACCACGATCACTACAGCGACGACTATATCCGCTCCATCCTGACCAGTGTGAAATCGGTCGCGATCATCGGCGCGTCGGCCAAGCAGGTGCGGCCGAGCTATTTCGTCATGAAATACATGATGGACAAGGGGTTCACCGTCTTCCCGATCAATCCGGGACATGCGGGCGGGGAAATCCTCGGGCGCATGACCTACGCGTCGCTAGCCGAGCTTCCCGAGCCCGTCGACATGGTGGATGTGTTCCGCGCATCCGCGGCGGTGCCCGGCATCACCGACGAGGTGCTGGCCATGGAGCCGCTGCCGAAGGTCGTGTGGATGCAACTCACCGTGCGCGACGACGACAGCGCGAAACGGCTGGAGGCGGCCGGTATCGACGTGGTGATGAACCGCTGCCCGAAGATCGAATATGGCCGCCTGTCGGGGGAAATCGGCTGGAGCGGCGTGAACTCGAAGACGATTTCGGCGCGCCGGCCGGAAGTCCGCGCCGGCTTCCAGAGCTTCGGCATCCGGAACAAATAGGCCGTCCCGAAAACGGCCGGGATTCGTTTTCCCGGATGGAGCCGCTTGCGGGTATGGAAATCCCGCCAGGGTGCCGTTTGCTTTTGAAATGCGCTTTGACAGGCGTCCGCCACTCGGCCAAAAGATCAGGCACATTCGTTCAGGAGGAGGGGATCATGTCCCAGCGAGTACCCGGTTTCGACACTTTGGCCATTCACTCCGGCGCCCAGCCGGACCCGGCGACAGGGGCGCGGACCACGCCGATCTACCAGACCACCGCCTATGTCTTCAACGACACCGACCATGCGGCGTCGCTGTTCGGCCTGCAGGCTTTCGGCAATATCTACACCCGCATCATGAACCCGACCCAGGCGGTGCTCGAGGAGCGGCTGGCCGCGCTCGAGGGCGGCACGGCGGCGCTTGCAGTCGCGTCCGGTCACGCGGCGCAGATGATCGTGTTCCACACGCTGATGACCGCGGGCGACAATTTCATCGCGGCGCGGCGTCTCTATGGCGGCTCGATCAACCAGTTCGGCCATTCCTTCAAGAATTTCGGCTGGGAAGTCCGCTGGGCCGATGTCGACGATCCCGAAACGATCGCCTCGCAGATCGACGACCGCACCAAGGCGCTGTTCATCGAGAGCTTCGCCAACCCGGCCGGTTTCGTGACCGATATCGAGGCGATGGCCAAGATCGCCCATGATGCCGGCATCCCGCTGATCGTCGACAACACGATGGCCTCGCCTTATCTCGTGCGCCCGTTCGAACACGGCGCCGACATCGTCGTCCATTCGCTGACCAAGTTCCTCGGCGGGCATGGCAACTCGATGGGCGGCGTGATCGTCGACGGCGGCACCTTCGACTGGTCGGCCTCCGACAAGTACCCGATGCTGTCGACGCCGCGTGACGAATATGGCGGTGTCGTCCTGCACGAGACCTTCGGCAACTTCTCCTTCGCCATCGCCTGCCGCGTGCTCGGCCTGCGCGACCTCGGCCCGGCGATCGCGCCGATGAACGCCTTCCTGATCCTGACCGGGATCGAGACGCTGGCGCTTCGCATGCAGCGCCATTGCGACAATGCGCTCGCCGTCGCCAAACACCTCAAGGATCATCCGAAGGTCGAGTGGGTCGAGTATTCCGGCCTCGAAGGGCACCACAACAACGCGCTGCAGAAGCGCTACAGCCCGAAAGGCGCGGGCTCGGTGTTCACCTTCGGCGTCAAGGGCGGCTACGAGGCGGGCGTCAAGTTCGTCGAGGGCGTGGAGATCATCTCGCATCTCGCCAATATCGGCGACACGCGCACTTTGGTGATCCACCCGGCATCGACCACGCACCGCCAGCTCACGGACGAGCAGCGGGAGAAGGCGGGTGCCGGCAACGATGTCGTCCGGCTGTCGATCGGCATCGAGGATGTCGCCGATATCATCGCCGATATCGACCAGGCGCTCGACAAGACCGCCTGATTGATCTTTCGCAATTGAATGCGGCGCGCCCTGGGCTAGGCTTCCACCGAACACAAACGGTGGAGGCCCTCATGCCACGTTCCAGACGGGCGGCGCGCGCCGTCTTCTTCCTCGCTATCCTGAGTGCGGGCGTCTCGCCTGCGCTGTCCCAGTCGGCCGACCCGGCCTGGCTGGACCAGCTGGCGGCGCAGCTTGCCGTCGATGAAGGATGCGCCGTGGAATATTACCTCAACATCAAGGAAGACGAACTCGCCGGCCGCAAGACCTTCGAGGCGCGCGCGCAATGCCGCGACGGCCGCCAGTTCGACGCCGCGCGGACGGAGCCGGCGACAGAGTTCACGATCACCGCATGCGGTGTGCAGGTATGCTGATGCGGGGGACAGGCCATTGAGCGGGCCGCACATGCTGCCGGTCATTCCCGAAGGCGCGCAGCCCGAGACCGAAAGGCCGTCGCCGGAAAAGGTGATTTTCGGCGATCCCGTCTTCACGACATGGAATGTCGAGGAGCGCGACGGGCTCTATTGCGGCATCTGGCAGGCGACGCCCGGCAAATGGCGGATCGCCTATGACGAGTGGGAATTCTGCCATATCCTCGAAGGCGTGTCGGTGATCTGCGGCGATGACGGCGAGGCGATGACCGTGAAGGCGGGCGACAGCTTCATCCTGCGTCCGGGATTTGCCGGGACTTGGGAAGTCGTCGAAACGACGCGCAAGGAATATGTGATCCGGTTGTAGGGCAGCAGCATGAAAATATCCGTTGTCGGTGCAGGCATTGCCGGTCTTTCGACGGCCTGGGCGCTCGCCAAACAGGGCCACAGCGTCATCCTGTTCGAACAGGGCACCATCCCCAATCCGATGGGCGCGTCCGGCGACCATCATCGCATCATCCGGCGCGCCTATGGCGCGGGTTCCGGCTACGGCGCGGCGATCACCGAGGCCTATGAGGCGTGGGACGAGGTCTGGGCCGATCTCGGCCAGTCCTGCCTCGATCCGCGCGGGTTCATGGCGGTCAGCCGGGAGCCGGGCGACGAGGCGGAGGATTACCTGAACGGCCTGCGCGAGGGCGGCTGGCCCTGCGACGTGCTACAGCCGGGCGTGGCGGTGAAGCGGTTTCCCTTCCTCGATCCGGACACGATCCGCTATGCCTTCGTTTCGCCGGAGGGCGGCGCGCTGCATTGCCGGCGCATCGGGTTCGGGCTTGCGGCATGGCTGCAGGTCAACGGCGTGTCGCTGCGCCAGACGATGCGGGTGAGGGAAGTCGACCCGGCGCGCGCCGCCGTGACGACGGAGGACGGGCGGGTGATCGAGGCCGACATGGTGATCGTCACCGCCGGCGCCTGGGTGACCAAATTGTTTCCCGATCTCGTCTCCGACCTGGCGGCCTACCGGACCGCCGTGGTCTATCTCGATCCGCCGTCACACCTCGCCGAGGCCTGGGCGCATGCGCCGGTGGTGCTCGATGTCGGCGGCGAAACGGACGGCTACATCCTGCCGCCTTCCGGCGGCGGCGGGCTGAAATTCGGCTCGGGCCTGCACAAGATGAAGAACGCCGACGCGGACGCAAACCGCGAGCCGGTGGCGGGCGAGGGCGAGACGGTCCGCAACCTGTTCGCGCCGCCGATGCGCGACATCGAGCAGTACCGCGTGACGGACGTCGTGACCTGCGCCTACACCTTCACCGAGGACGAACGCTTCTTCGTGGACCGCCGCGACAACTGCATTGTCGTCTCGGCCTGTTCCGGCCACGGCTACAAATTCGGCGCGGCGGTGGGGCGGCGCGTGGCGCAATATGTCGAGCACGGGGACTTCGGCGCGCTGAAGGCGTGGATGCGCGCGGAGGGGTAGGGGGAGAAGGTCTAGGCTAATGAATCTCGACGATTCGTCGTTTCACTTTGCTGCAGGCGGGCCGGCGGTGGATCTCCGCGGAAATAGCGTCGGCGTGGCGACAATTGTCTCTGCCTTGCCGCCCGCATCCTTGCTCAGCAAATCGAGCGCCGCTCTGGCGATCTGGTCGAATGGCACGCGCACGGAAGTGAGCGGGACCGGCAAGCTGCTGACGATCGGAACGTCATTGTAACCGACGAGAGAGATGTCCTCCGGCACCGAAAGACCTTTTCGGCTCAGTGTCGACAACGCGCCGATGGCGGTATTGTCGTTGACTGCAAATATGGCCGTCGGCCTCTCTTCCAGGCTCATGAGTTTTTCGGCCGCCTCGGCTCCGGAATCGATTCCGAAGGTCGATTTGGCGACCAGCCTTTCGTCGAAACCGATCCCGGCTTCAGACAACGCGTCCATATAGCCTGAGAGGCGTCCGCGTGCGCTCGAGGCATAGGATGGGCCGCTGATCAGTCCGATGCGTCGATGCCCGAGGTCGATGAGGTGGCGCGTGGCAAGATAGCCGCCCAGGCGATCGTCGCCGATCGCGGACGCACTTTTTCCGTCCGTACGAAGGGCCAGAACGAAGTTCACGCCGCGCGCCTGCAATTCGGACGGGAAGTCGTCATCGAGACGCGACGTCGCGAGAACGAGGCCGTCCACGCCGCGATTGAGCAGCGTTTCGGCTGCCTCTCGCCCGGCATCCGGCTTGTCTTCGGTGGTGGCGACGATGGCGAACTGGCCGGTCCGTTCGCACGCATGCGCGATGGCTTCGTAGAGCATGGCCATGACAGTGTCGGTCAGCCGTGGCACGATCACGCCGACGGTCATCGTCCGTCCGCGGCGCAGGCTGGCGGCGGAGACGTCGCGAATGTAGCCGAGTTCCTCGGCAACCTTGCGAACCCTGCGGGCCGTCTCGCTGTCCGAGCGCGGCAGCCTTTCGTCAAGGATCCGCGAGACGGTGGATTTGGAGACGCCGGCCGCGGCCGCGACATCAAGGATCGTCACCCGGCCTTTTCGGTCACCGGCTTCCGTTTTCTGATCCAAGATCGCCTCCTCGGACAGCGTCGGATTTACGAAGGGTCAACATTTTCTCTTGACTCGCAGTTCTGTCAGGTTCTAGATGGGAACGTTCCCACAAACGATCCCTTTCCGCAAGTGGAATTCGGTGGAACATAAATGGGAACGTTCCCGTTATCGATCCTAAAGTGAGGAGAAGCACATGTCCACCATGGATCTTCGCGGTCTCAGCCCCGCACCTGTCACCGCATTCAAGCGCAATGGCGATCTCGACATCGAAGCCAACGTCCGCATCGCCAAATGGCTTGCCTCATTCGACGACGTCAAATCCCTCGTCATTCTCGGCCATGCCGGCGAGGGCACTTTCCTGACCATGGACGAGCGACTTGAACTCATCCGCGCCTACGCGGATGCTGTCGACGTGCCGATCGTCGCCGGCATCACGGGCGAGGGCACCAAGGTTGCCGCCGAAGAGGCAAAGAAGTGCCGCGAGGCCGGCGCGACCGGCGCGCTCGTTTATCCGAACCATGGCTGGCTGCGTTTCGGCTTCCAGAAGGGGGCTCCGCAGGACCGCTACAAGGCGATCTGGGAAAATTCGGGGCTTCAGTGCATTCTGTTCCAGTATCCCGATGCGACCAAGGCAAGTTACGATCTCGACACGCAGATCGAGATTGCCGCCCAGGAGGGCGTGGTGGCGACAAAGAACGGCGTTCGCAACATGAAGCGTTGGTATGTCGAGATCCCGGAACTCAAGAAGGCCCAGCCCGACCTGCAGATCCTGTCCTGCCATGACGAGTGGCTTCTGCCCACCATGTTCGATGTCGACGGTCTCCTTGTCGGCTACGGCAATATCGCACCGGAACTGCTGATAGACCTGATCAAGGCCGGCAAGGCGCAGGACTACACCGCTGCCCGCAAGGTGTTCGAACAACTCCTGCCGGTCACCCGCACCGTCTATCACCGTGGATCGCACATGGAGGGCACCGTCGCCCTCAAGATCGGCCTGCGCTATCGCGGCCTGCTCGACCATGCGACGATCCGCGAGCCGCTGAAGGATCTCGGCGCGGCAGCCGAGCGCGAAATCGAGGAGGCGTTCAAGGCCGCCGGCATCAGCCCTGTCCAAAACATGATGGCCGCCTGACCGTCAATTTCCGCCCCTGCCTTCCGGCAGGGGCCCAATTCAACTGGAGGAGTTAGAAATGTTTTCCATTCTCGGGAGCTATCTCAAGGCAGCGGCTGTTACGGTCGTCATTGCCTCGACAACCACGGCGGCGTTCGCGCAGGAGGTGCGCATCGGCGCGATGCGCGAAGGATCTTCCTGGTATGTCTTCGCGGCAACGCTGGAACAGATGATCGAGCCGATCTTCGGGGCGAATACCGTCGAGGTCATCGCGCGCGGCGGCGGTGTCGCCAATCCGATGGTCGTACAGTCCGGCAAGGCCGAGATCGCGCTGTCGAACGTGGCGACGGCCAAATGGGCGGCAGAAGGCGCGCCGGTCTATCAAGGCGCTTCAGCGCCCGATATCCGCGCGCTCGTAGGCGGCCTCAACAACGTCTATATCGGCGTGATGGCCCGCAAGGCCTTCACCGACGAGATGGGAACGACCGACCTTGCCGAAATCATCAAGTCCGGCAAGCCGATCCGCCTCCTGTTGAAGCCGACCGGTTCGAGCGCTGTTCCCGCCGCGGAGTTGATTCTGGAAGCCTACGGATCGAGCTTCGACAAACTGAAGGCCGATGGCGGTGATGTCGTTCAGGTAGCCGCGGCCCAGATCGCCGACACGGTCCGGAACGGCAACGCCGATATCTACATCGACACGATGATCAAGGGGCATCCGACGATCACCGAGGTCAACCTGACCGCGGATACGGTCTTCCTCGACATTCCGCAGGACGCGATGGATCTTCTCGCGAAGAATGGAATGACACCCGGCAAATATGGTCCCTGGTTCGAAGACCAGACGGGCGAGAACACCGGCGCCAATCTCGGCACCGTCCTGATCGCGAACGCCTCCCTTGACGAGGAGAAGGCCTACCAGATCACCAAGGCCCTGTGCGAGAACGCCGAGGTAATGGGCGCCGCCCATGCCGCCTGGAAGTCGTTCAAGGCGGAGAACGCATACAAGCCGGAAAACACCGGAATCGAACTGCATCCCGGCGCAGTCCGCTACTACAAGGAACGCGGCTGGATGTAACCGTTTCGGGAGGCGCATCGACATGCGCCTCCCGTTTGTCTTCTGGGTTCGGGAGGAAGAACCATGCCTGCAGAAAATCTCAAATCGGCTTTGCGTTCGCCAGCTTTCGTCATCGGGTGTGCGTTCATCGCGTTTCAGGTGTGGATACTGTTCGATGCCCAGCAGCCGATGCTCCAGCGACCGGCCCACGTCGTCTTCGCCCTCGTCCTCCTGTTCCTGTACAGGCCCCTTTCCGCGGACTGGATGCCTCGTTCCCTTTGCATCGCCATCGACGCGCTGCTGATCGCCGCTTCGCTTGCCGTCGGCGCCTACTATCTCGGCGAATTCGACCGGCTGACGACGCGAATGGAAAACGTGTCGCCAATCCTCACCATCGACATCTGGGCTGGCACCGCGCTCGTGCTGCTGTTGCTGGAAGGCGCCCGCCGCGCTGTCGGATGGATCCTTGTCAGCGTCCTGCTGGTTTTCATTGCCTACGCGTTCTTCGGCAATGTTCTGCCAGGCTGGCTTTCATTCCGGGGCTTCGACCTTGAGCCCGCCATCGAAATCTCGACCATGACGACCGCGGGCGTGCTCGGCATAACGACTTCCACCTCCGCCGACTTCATCTTCTATTTCATCATGTTCGGCGCGTTCTACGGCGCTATCGGCGGCGGTCAGCTCTTCATCGACCTCGCAATCCGCCTGGCCGGACGTGCCGTCGGCGGGCCCGCGAAGACCGCTATCATTTCCTCGTCCCTGATGGGGTCGATCTCGGGAAGTGCGGTCGCCAACGTCGTCTCGACCGGCGTGTTCACGATACCCTTGATGAAGCGCTGCGGGATGAAGGATCACCGCGCGGCCGGCGTCGAGGCGATAGCCTCCACGGGAGGCCAGCTCATGCCGCCGGTGATGGGCGTCGCCGCTTTCATCATGGCCGAGATGCTCAACATGCCCTACGGCCAGATCGCACTTGCCGGACTTATTCCTGCGGTGGCCTTCTATCTCGCTCTTCTCCTCGTGGTGGACCTGTCAGCCCGCCGGGGCGGGCAGAGAGCGATGACTGCGGAAGAAGTCGCCAGGACCGCTCCGCTGCTTCCGCGTCTTCATCTCCTGTTGCCGCCGGTCGTTCTCGTCTTCGCGCTCGTCAGTGGCTACTCGGCGGCCTACTCGGCTGTGATCGCAACCCTCGCGTCCATCGTCACGCCTTTCCTGCGCCGTTCGACCTGGATCGGTCTCGACGGCTTCATCGGAGGATTGCGTGAAGCACCGAAACAGGCTGCGGAAGTCGCGATACCGATCGCCGCCATTGGCCTTGTCATCGCCGTGGCTGTGCAGTCCAACCTCGCCCTGAAATTCGCAGGCTCGCTGCTGACCCTTTCCGAAGGCTCGATCTACGCGTCTCTCGCGCTTGCCATGCTCGGCTGCATCATCATGGGCATGGGCTTGCCCACGGTCGCCGCCTATATCATTGGCGCGGTTCTTTATGTTCCCGCCATGCAAAAGCTTGGGCTGGAGCCGCTGGCAGCGCATTTCTTCATCTTCTACTACTGCGTCCTTTCGATGGTCACGCCGCCGGTCGCGCTGGCATCCTTCGCCGCAGCCGGAGTCGGCAACTCCTCGGCCATGAAAACGAGCATGTCCGCCTTCGGCATGAGCCTCGTGGCGTTCTTCATACCTTTCGGCTTCGTGTTCGATCCTGGTATTCTCTGGCAGGGAACCGCGGCAGAGATAGGATTGAGCGCGCTTGGTCTGATGGTGGCGACTGCGCTCTGGGCGATTGCCTTCGGCGGATGGTGCGGAAAGCCGCTGGCCATGTCGCTGCGGGTTGTCATCGGCCTCGCCGGGCTCGCCGCAGTCATCGAGCCGATGGGAAGCACCATCTGGTTCACCGCACTGGCGACCGGATGGGGTATCGCTCTCGCCGCTTTCCTTGCGTCGCGGGCAGACCTGGGGAACTTCGAAAGCAGGGTCTTCGTGCAGGCCGCCGAGTAAGCGCTCATTTGATCACGACGTCTCCAGGTCGCTCACGCTTACCGGTGATACCTATTCCCTTGTCTGCATTTCAGGTCCTGTGAGCCGAACCCTGCGCTTAGCAAACCGGGCTGCAAATACGTAAATGATCTGCGGCCGAGTGGCTCGTTCGCCAGGGCGTGGCGAGCGAGGAGGGGCGGATATCGTTGTGATGCGATCGTGGAGGGGTAGGGCCGACAGCAGGACCTCTGCGGCGCTACTTCACCAACTCCAACCAGCAAAAGCCTTCGCTACCGCAAACTTCGATCACTTCGAACTTGCCGCTCGGCAATTCCAGTTCGGGGAAGTCCTCCGGCGTCGGCCCATCGAGAATGAAGTCGTCCAAGTCCTCAACGCCGTCGTCGATGCCTTCGAAGAGATCGGTCGTCGGGCGGAAATAGCCGTTGGAGTATCCGGGATCGGTGTCCCCCCAGCCTATGGCCAGCAAGCGGCCCCCGGCATCGTGTTTTGCCTCGCCGGCATTGGCGCCGGCCTGCGTGCAAACGGAGAGAATTTCGCCGTCTGCGAAAGGAGGCACCGGCTGGCCGCGGTCGAAATCATAGTAACCGCTGACATGTTCGAGGACGTCCTCGCCGACCGCGACTTCGCGATAGACATGACAGCCGAAACGGTCGAGTGACGGGATGTCGATGAGCAGGACGTCTGCGGATGCCGGGGCGAGGCGGACGGCATGGTTGCGGTCGGTGCCGCGTTCGTAGCCGGTCCAGTCATAGGCGTTCAGGCTGGCAAGGCGCGGCGGCGTCGCGGGATTGCTATCGAGGTTGGAGTAGGGCGATTCCTCGCTCGACAGCGAGATCTCCATGGGGATCGTGTCCGCGCCGGCGAGACTGCCGAAGCGCGTGACCGGGAATTCCCAGACCGACGGACCGGCCTCGCCGACGACCGGCTTGCCGACCCTGACGCCGGGATCGTCGAAAGCCAGTTTCGGCGTGTGTTCAAGCGGCTCGGAAAACCGCACGGTCACGGTGATTGGCCGTTCGGCGATCCGCTCAGCCTCGTTCGCCGGGACGACCGTATCCGCAGCCACCTGCCGTTTGCGCGGGTGCAGGCCGAGTTCGATCATCGAGCCGAGCGTGGAGGCGATGCCGGCGAGGCGCTCCCGCTCGGTGATGAGGGCGTTTCGGAAGGCGACGAGGCCGTTATATTTGCGCTGCGCCAGGAGCGCCTCGGTGGTCTTCTGGAAAACGATGTCTTCGCTGAGCGCATTGGAGTGGTTGACCGCTGACTGCGCGAAGGACTTGTAGGCCGTGGCGACGGCATCGATGCTGACATTGGTGACCGCGTCGACCGGGACACGGCCTTCGCTGATGCCGGAGGAGATCAATGTGCGCACATTGCCGATACCGTCCTTGGCCAGCATCTCGACGACATCGCCGACGACCGTCGATTCGACGCCATTGAGATCGTTGACATAGGGCACGACGTTGGGATTTTCGGCGAGCTGCATGGAGGTATGCTTGCCGATTCCGGCCTGGATTGCCTCTGTCGCGATCGTGGCGATTCCGCCGGCGTCGAAGTCGGTCCAGAAGCGACTGGGCAGTTTGCGAACGGCCTGGGCGGGAATCTCAAGGCCGGCCTTTCCGAGCTTCCGGGCGAGGGCTGAGACAGCCGGCGCGGCGGCGCCGCCCGTCAGCGCGGCGGACAGCACCACCCCGGTCGACTCCACGGCCAGAACGAAGATCAGCATGTCGCGATTGCGCAGGTGGATGCGCAACGCGTGTTCGCCGGCTTTTTCGCTTGCCTCTTCCCAAGCCTCGCGGGCACCGGCGAGCCGTTTCTCGGCCTGTGCGATCAGGTCATCGGCGCTCGCGATCTTTGCTTCGGCGAGAGCCAGCGCGTCGCGATAGCCGCGTTGGCCGAGCGGATCTGCCGTCGCCGAGCCGCTTTCGTCGGTCACGTAGGACGCGTCGTACCAGATCTCGTCGCCGCGATGGACGGTGACACGCTCGACGAAGGGCGGCGGAACCTGAAGCATCAAGGCGAGGAAAGCAGCGCCCGCGCTTGTCTGCTCAAGAGCGCGGGCATTGAGGGCTTCGTCGGTCGGCGCTGCCGTCGCCGCGTCGAGCGCGGCTGCAAAGCTTGCCTCGATGGCGTCGAGTTCCTGCTCGCTCGTCATGGCGGCGCGGGCGGCGTCGAGACGCGCCTCGAAATCGCGCGTGGTGGCGTCGAGGGCCTCCCCGGCGGCGGCGACCTCACGCTGTGCGGCGCGAGCGGCGTCCACAGCCGCGTCATAGGCCATCCGCAACTCGTCAGCCCTTGCTTCCAGGTTGCGGGCGAGGATCTTGTCGGTGCCTTTCTCGGCGACGCTCTGGGCGCGAAGCATGCTCAGCAGCCGCACCTTCGCGGATGCTTCTTCGGCTGTCGCGCGGTCCGCCGCCAGTTCCGCGTCGGTGATCCGCGACCGGGCGGCGTCGAGCGCGCGACCGCGCTCGTCCAGCAGCGCGGCGTGGGCCTTTTCCGCCGCCTGGCGCTTGGCCCAATAGGCCTGCCATTCGGCCTGGTATTTTTTCCTGGCCGCGTTGCGCTCGGTAAAGGCCCTGCGGGCGCGTTCCTCGGTTGCAGCATAGTCCTTCAGCGCTTGCTGATAGGCGCCTTCGGCGGCGTTGATCCGGGCGGTTTGCGCCTGGCCGGCCAGCGCATTGAGCGGAGCGCTGCCGGCCATCAGCGTTGCCATGGCGATCGAGACGAGACGCGAACGGATCATCGCAAGGTCACTTTCACATTGGTTGTCTGGCCGGCGGCTATGTCGAATGGATCGCTGTCGAAGGTCTGGCCGCCGCTGATCATGGCGCGCAGGAAGTAGCGCCCCTCGGCCAGAGCGAGCGTGTGCGATCCGCCGAGATTGTAATAGGCGGCCCGCTTGCCGTCGCTTTCGCGGACATAATCGATATTGAGCAGGCTCTTGCCTGTCTCGTTGGCGATCTCATGGCTGAGCAGGCCCGCCTGCATGTCGAGGGTCGGCGTGGCGGTTTCATTGCCTCTGATCGTCACCGGAAAGGTGCGCACGACCGAAATGGGCGGCCTGTTGCCGTAATCGAGAAGCGCCTTGATCACATAATCGCCGGCACGCAACGCCTCTGGCGCATTTCGCTCTCCAACCATGAAGGACACGCGGCCGGAACCGGCATCAGCATCGGCCTGCGTGCGGTAGACCTCGTAATCGATGCCTGTGGCGGGCGCCCCCTGGGCGCTCAGGACGGCTTTGGGCAGCAGAAATCCGATCCGCATATCGAATGCGTACTCTGTGGCTTGCCCGGCGACGATTTCGATTTCGGCAGTCTCGCTGATGTCCTGATGGGTGGCGCGCACGAGATAGCGGCCCTCCGGCAGATAGGTATCGGCATTGGAACTGGCCGCTTCGGTCAGCGCCTCGGAGGCCGGCCCATCCGCGCCAATCTCGAAGAACTCATAAAGGATCGGATCGGCGGCAATTGTCTTGTCATCGGTCGCATAGGCGAACATGACCGCTGAGCCGCCATTGAGGTTGAGCGCGCCAATCTGCTTGCCGTCTTCGCCGAATTCGATTTCGCCTTTGGCCGTGACATGGGTGCTCTTGAAACGTACTGCGACTTCATACGTGCCGGCTTCAAATACAGGGTCGTCGGGAAAGACAACGCCAAGCCCGTCGTAGAAGGGCTGGCCGTCCTTGTAGACGTTCCAGCTGACGTCGAGCGGGTTGAGCCGCTCGCAGGTCTCGCACAATTTGGCGTAGAGGAATTGCGAAGCTTTCGGCTCGGCGGGTTCAGACGTGGCAGGCACGGGCGCTGGAGCCGGTGTCGCAGCAACGGTGGCGCGCAGAGCGCTCAGCAGCTCACCGGCGGAGTTCGCCCGGTAGAACTGGCCGCCCGTCTCGGTGGCGATGCATTGCAGCGCCGCGAGCTCCTCGTCGGTCACGTCGAAGCCGATGACATGCACGTCGAAGCCCGGATTGACCACCTCGAAGGACCGCGCCTGGGCGCAGGGATCGGCCTCGCAGGTTTCCAGCCCATCGCTAACAAGAACGACCGAGGCGTTGTCGCCGGTGTAATAACCGACTGTGGCTGCCGCGAGCAGCATGGAATCGGTGATCGGCGTCTTTCCCTTCGGCGAGATCGACTGGACCTTGTCGATCAGCGTCGCACGGTCGACCGGGCCGGGCATGGCGACTACCTCGATGTCGGAACAGTCGTCCTTGCGCCGGTGGCCATAGACCATCAGCCCCATATCGACGCCGTCATCCCAGGTCGTGATCAGATCCGTCATAACCTCTTTTGCGATCGAGATCTTGGCGACCCCGTCGATCTGGCCCCACATGGAATTGGAGCCGTCGAGCACCATCATGACGCGGGAATTGTCGGATTGCGCTTCGGCAGATGCGACAGCGGAGAAGGAAAGGAGCATGGCCGCGACGCAGCGGAAGAAATATCGGTTCATTGGAAATGTCTTATAGTAAAGGGCCAGTATCGCGGCCGGTTGAAACGGGTCGCACAGAAAGGCAACGAAAGCGGGAGATTAAAACGTCCGGGCCATGGCGCATCCACGTCGAGTTGCGTTTGTGATCTCAGAATAAATGAGTTTCTCGTCCGATCAACTGAATTTACCGTGACAGTTCAACTGCGTAAGGGTGACGCGCGTCCAGTCGTATCGAGAAGACGATGTCGGTGCATACATCCGACCCAAACGCGGGCCGATTCGCCCGTCTGCGGTCGCCCGCCTGACACGTCACGCGAAAACCGCCCCTTCGGCGTTCTTTTCCCCACCTTCCGGCCATTAAGGTTTACGTGCAGCCGCGTCTTGCGGAACCGGGGTCCGGCACCCTAAATATTGCCCGAATGATTCTTTCGCGCCCATGTTTCCCGTGCGCTTTCCAGCAAATCCCCGAAAGGTCTCCGATGAGCAATCCGATCGACACCGCCATGAACCTCGTCCCGATGGTCGTGGAGCAGTCCAACCGCGGCGAGCGCGCCTATGATATTTTCTCGCGCCTGCTCAAGGAACGCATCATCTTCATCACCGGGCCGGTCGAGGACGGCATGGCGTCGCTGGTCTGCGCGCAGCTGCTCTGGCTCGAGGCGGAGAACCCGAAGAAGGAAATCTCGATGTACATCAACTCGCCGGGCGGGGTGGTGACGTCGGGTCTCGCGATCTACGACACGATGCAGTTCATCAAGGCGCCGGTCTCGACGCTGTGCATCGGCCAGGCCGCGTCGATGGGCTCGCTGCTGCTGACGGCAGGCGCCAAGGACATGCGCTTCTCGCTGCCCAATTCGCGCATCATGGTTCACCAGCCCTCTGGCGGCTACCAGGGTCAGGTCACCGACATCCTGATCCACGCCAAGGAAGTCGAGGCGCTGAAGCGCCGGCTCAACGAGATTTACGTCAAGCACACCGGCCGGTCCTACGATGACATTGAAAACGCGCTGGAGCGCGACAATTTCATGACGGCCGATCTCGCCAAGGAATTCGGCCTGATCGACCGGGTCATCGAATCACGCGACGCGATCGATACCGAAGAGAAATAAGGTCCGTCGCGCCCATGTTGCATTTGTGCGACGGGGCGCGAGGAACGCGACGCTACGTCAAATCTACGCTTTTCGCGCGGTCGGGAGGCGATTAGGTTGAAATCAGTGTCGCGGTCTTAAGGGAACCGTAAAGGAAATTGTCGAATCGTTGCGCATGAAGCGTATATGTGTACGAATGTGATTTGAATCCTTTGTGACGCAAGGCGTGTTTGGCCGGTCGGTCGCGTCGCAGAAATGAAGTCGGGATTGCGGGAACGCATGTTCAGGTTCCGAACCGTGATCCTCTGAAAGGAATGGGCATGAGCAAGGTTGGCAACAGTGGCGGTGGCGGCGGAGGAGACTCCAAGAACACGCTCTACTGCTCTTTCTGCGGAAAGAGCCAACACGAGGTCCGCAAGCTGATCGCTGGGCCGACGGTCTTCATCTGCGATGAATGCGTCGAGCTTTGCATGGACATCATCCGCGAGGAGAACAAGTCCTCCATGGTCAAGAGCCAGGAGGGCGTGCCGTCGCCGCAGGAAATCCTCGGTGTCCTCGACGACTACGTCATCGGCCAGAGCCACGCCAAGCGTATCCTGTCGGTCGCCGTGCATAACCACTACAAGCGGCTCGCCCACGCGGAGAAGAACGACGACGTCGAACTGGCGAAGTCGAACATCCTGCTGATTGGCCCGACCGGTTGCGGCAAGACGCTGCTTGCGCAGACGCTGGCGCGCATCATCGACGTCCCCTTCACCATGGCCGACGCCACCACGCTGACCGAAGCGGGTTATGTCGGCGAGGACGTCGAGAACATCATCCTGAAGCTGCTGCAGGCCTCCGACTACAATGTCGAGCGCGCCCAGCGCGGCATCGTCTATATCGACGAGATCGACAAGATATCGCGCAAGTCGGACAATCCTTCGATCACCCGCGACGTGTCGGGCGAGGGCGTCCAGCAGGCGCTTCTGAAGATCATGGAAGGCACGGTCGCTTCGGTTCCGCCGCAGGGCGGCCGCAAGCATCCGCAGCAGGAATTCCTGCAGGTGGACACGGCCAACATCCTGTTCATTTGCGGCGGCGCTTTCGCCGGTCTCGACAAGATCATCTCCGACCGCGGCCGCAAGACCTCGATCGGCTTCGCAGCTTCCGTGGAATCCGCGGACGAGCGCAAGGCGGGCGAACTGTTCCGCCGCGTCGAGCCGGAAGACCTGCTGCGCTTCGGCCTGATCCCCGAATTCGTCGGCCGCCTGCCGGTGCTGGCGACGCTCGAGGACCTCGACGAGGACGCATTGGTGCAGATCCTGACCGAGCCGAAGAACGCGCTCGTCAAGCAGTATCAGCGCCTGTTCGAGATGGAGGAGGTCAGCCTGATCTTCCACGAGGACGCGCTGCGCGCGATCACCCGCAAGGCGATCGAACGCAAGACCGGCGCGCGCGGCCTGCGCTCCATCATGGAATCGATCCTGCTCGACACGATGTTCGAGCTTCCGGCCCTCGAAGGGGTGCGCGAAGTCGTCATTTCCGAGGAAGTGGTGTCAGGCAGCGCCCGTCCGCTCTATATCTACGCGGACCGCGCCGAGGACAAGGAAAACGCATCCGCGTGACGCGGACGCACACGGTGAACGTTAGTGAAAAGGCCGGGCGACCGGCCTTTTTCTTTTGAAGTCCGGTCCGCGCCATTGCGGACATCCGCCTTTGGCGCGAGACTTGGGTATGATTCCACCTGTTAGAGCCCGTTGAAAACGACAGGACGCAGGACCAATTACAAGGAGTGTTCCGCGACCGCGGCCAATGGGCACGGGACCGGAATGTCCGAAAGCCGACAAGGCATGAAAGGAACAGTAAATGGCTGAAGCCGAAACGAAAACGGCAACGGGTGGTCAAGACGGGCTCTATGCCGTCCTGCCGCTGCGTGACATTGTTGTTTTCCCGCACATGATCGTGCCGCTCTTCGTCGGACGCGAGAAATCGATCCGCGCGCTCGAAGATGTCATGGAGAACGATCGCCAGATCCTGCTGGCGACGCAGAAGGATGCCGGGGACGACGACCCGACGCCGGATGCGATCTACGCCCACGGCACCGTCGCCAACGTCCTGCAGCTCCTCAAGCTTCCCGACAACACGGTGAAGGTGCTGGTCGAGGGCGTGTCGCGCATGGAAATCAGCGGCTTCTCCGACCGCACCTCCTACCTGGAGGCGGAAGCGACCGCGCTTGACGAACCCGAGGAAGACGAGGTCGAACTGTCCGCGCTGTCGCGGTCCGTCGTCTCGGAATTCGAGAGCTATGTGAAGCTCAACAAGAAGATTTCGCCCGATATCGTCACGGCGGTGACCCAGATCGAGGAGCCCTCCAAGCTCGCCGATACGGTCGCCTCGCACCTGTCGATCAAGATCGGCGAGAAGCAGGACATCCTGGAGACCGTGAGCGTCAAGTCGCGCCTGGAAAAGGCGCTCGGCCACATGGAATCCGAGATTTCCGTCCTGCAGGTGGAAAAGCGCATCCGCAGCCGCGTCAAGCGGCAGATGGAGAAGACCCAGCGCGAGTACTATCTCAACGAGCAGATGAAGGCGATCCAGAAGGAACTGGGCGACGGCGAAGACGGCAACGGCGAACTCGCCGAGCTGGAAGATCGCATCACCAAGACCAAGTTCTCCAAGGAAGCGCGCGAGAAGGTCGACGCCGAGTTCAAGAAGCTCAAGCAGATGAGCCCGATGTCGGCCGAAGCCACCGTCGTGCGCAACTATCTGGACTGGATGCTGTCGATCCCGTGGCGCAAGAAGTCGAAGGTCAAGTACGACCTCGACGTCGCGCAGGACGTGCTCGACACGGATCACTATGGCCTCGAGAAGGTCAAGGACCGCATCGTCGAGTATCTCGCCGTGCAGAAGCGCCAGAACAAGCTGAAGGGCCCGATCCTGTGCCTCGTCGGCCCGCCGGGCGTCGGCAAGACCTCGCTCGGCAAGTCGATCGCCAGGGCGACCGGCCGCGAATTCGTTCGCATGGCGCTCGGCGGCGTGCGTGACGAGGCCGAAATCCGCGGTCACCGCCGCACCTATATCGGCTCGATGCCCGGCAAGGTCATCCAGTCGATGAAGAAGGCGAAGAAATCCAACCCGCTCTTCCTGCTCGACGAGATCGACAAGATGGGCCAGGATTTCCGCGGCGACCCGTCATCGGCGCTGCTCGAGGTTCTCGACCCGGAGCAGAACTCGACCTTCATGGACCACTATCTGGAGGTGGAGTACGACCTGTCGAACGTGATGTTCATCACCACGGCGAACACGCTGAACATTCCGGCGCCGCTGATGGACCGCATGGAGATCATCCGCATCGCGGGCTACACCGAGGACGAGAAGGTCGAGATCGCACGCCGGCACCTGCTGCCCAAGGCAATCCGCGACCATGCTCTCCAGGAGGGCGAGTTCTCGATCACCGACGAAGCGCTGCGCCAGGTTATCCGCACCTACACCCGCGAGGCGGGCGTGCGTAACCTCGAACGCGAGCTGATGACGCTCGCGCGGAAGGCCGTGACGGATATCCTGCGCACCGACAAGGAGGTCATCGAGGTCACGCCGGAGAACCTGGACGACTATCTGGGCGTTCCGCGCTATCGCTACGGCGAGATCGACGCGGACGATCAGGTTGGCGTCGTCACCGGACTGGCCTGGACCGAGGTCGGCGGCGAATTGCTGACGATCGAGGGCGTGATGATGCCCGGCAAGGGCAAGATGACCGTCACCGGCAACCTGCGTGACGTGATGAAGGAATCGATTTCGGCGGCGGCCTCCTATGTCCGCTCGCGCGCCATCGATTTCGGCATCGAGCCGCCGATCTTCGAAAGGAAGGACATACACGTCCACGTGCCGGAAGGCGCGACGCCGAAGGACGGACCGTCGGCGGGTATCGCGATGGCCACGGCGATCGTTTCCGTGCTGACCGGCATCCCGGTTCGCAAGGACGTCGCCATGACCGGCGAGATCACGCTGCGCGGCCGCGTGCTGCCGATCGGCGGTCTGAAGGAAAAGATGCTCGCGGCGCTGCGCGGCGGCATCAAGACGGTGCTGATCCCGGAAGACAATGTGAAGGATCTCGCCGACATTCCGGAAAACGTCAAAAGCGAGCTCGAAATCATACCGGTCGGACGGATCGGGCAGGTTCTCGAACACGCCCTGACGGCCAAGCTGGAACCGATCGAGTGGAACGAGGAGGTCGAATCGATGAAGGGTAAAGTCGCCCCGATCGACGATGACAACCTCTCAAACGTCGCTCACTGAGGCGTTTCACTCCCAAAAACTTGTAAACGCCGCAGAAATGCGGCGTTTTTTCTTTGATTTCCGGGCGTTTCCGGGCCATTCCCCTTCGGCCGGGCGGCGAATCCATATATGGTCCGCCTGTTACCGGTCGGGCAGTTCCCGCAGACGGCACACCCGGCCGCATAGATCGAGAAGGATTGTGACAATGAATAAAAACGAGCTTGCCGCGACAGTTGCGGAAAAGACGGGTCTTGGGAAGGGCGACGCCGCTTCGGCCGTCGACGCGCTGTTCGAAACCATCACTGATACGCTGAAATCCGGCGGCGACGTCCGCATCCTGGGCTTCGGCAATTTTGGCGTGAACCAGCGCGCCGCGACGACCGGCCGTAACCCGCTCACGGGTGCACCGGTTGATATTCCGGCCAAACGCGTGGCGAAGTTCTCCGCCGGCAAGGGCCTGAAAGACGCGCTCAACGGCTGATCCGCCGAGCTCGCATTATTCGCCGCGGCCATCCGAAAGGGTGGCCGCGGTTTTTTTGTGCCTGGATTTTCGCTTTGGGGCGCGTCAGCGGATCGAGCGGTTGAAGGTGGCGGTCAGCAATTGCGCCATGTGGGCATCGCGCGCCGAACCGGACTTTCCACCCATGACGACGGCGACGATCGACCGGCCGTTGCGGCGCACGGATGCCGCGAGATTGTAGCCGGACGCCCTGATATAGCCGGTCTTGATGCCGTCGGCCCCGGAGACCATGCCGAGGATCTTGTTGTGGCCGCGGATCGTCTTGCCGCGGTACTCGAAGCTGACGAGCTTGAAATAGGAATAGTATTGCGGGAAGTCGCGCCGCAGCGCGAGGCTGAGCTTCGACATGTCGCGTGCTGTCGTGCGCATGGCCGGGTCGGGCAGGCCGGAGGCGTTGGTGAACACGGTGCGTCCCATGCCGAGCGTGCGCGCCCGCGCGGTCATCCGGCGCGCGAATTGCGCCTCGCTGCCGGCGAGGTGTTCGGCGACGGCCGTCGCGACATCGTTGGCGGACTTGACCACCAGCGCCCGGATCGCGGTGTCGACATCGATGGTCGTCCCTTCCTTCAGATAGAGCTTCGACGCCGGCTGGCGCGCCGCGTTGGCGGAAACGGGTATCTGGGAGTTCAGCGACAGCCGGCGGCTCTGCAGCGCCTCAAAGACGAGGTAGAGCGTCATCATCTTCGCAAGGGACGCCGGGTAGCGGATCTGGTCGGCCGCTTCCGAATATAGAACCTTGCCGGACCGGGCATCGATGACGATGGCGGCGTATTTCGAAGGCTCTGCCTGCGGCTGGGAAATTTCGAGCGCATCCGTCGTGGAGCATGCCGACAGGACGGACGCGGCGAGAATCAGCGATAAAAGGGAAACAAGAAGGCGGCGGAGGCGAGGAAGCGGGGACAGGACGGGCTCCATCGGCGATGTCGGTTTGTTACGAAGCGTCACGAGTCATTATCATGCTCGCCGAACGTGTCCAGAGAACAGATTGTGGAGAAGTCGGTTCAGCATCGCATGTGACATGGTTGCGTCATATGCGATCGCGCACAGACCTTGAGTCCGAAAGACCAGATGTGAGTCTTGGAAATGATTTCAGCGAGAACGCTCTCTTCGCTGGTCACGACACTTTATTTCGCAGTCGGTGGAGGACCAATAACGGCATCGATAAAGGGAGCCTTTTGAGCCAAGTATTCCCCAATTCCGTGCTTGTTCGTGGATTCCAACTCCAACTTCAGGGTCTGATACTTCTGCCGTAGATCATCATCCTGCCTGAGGAGGTCGCGGAAGCCCAGCATTCTGGAAATCTGCCAATGCTTCGTCAGGCAAACATGAACCTTATGTGTTCGGATGCCCCCAACATCGCGACGATAAAAGTGGTGTCCGTCCGAGAGGTTCGTGCCTCGGATATACCCGAAAGATGACATTGCCTGATCAATTCCGGCTTCATTTCCGTGGTCAGAGACCACCACAAGCACGTCAATTTCCGGCTTCGCGGCAAGGCCAGGAACTGCCGTGCTTCCAACATGGTGAATTTCAATCGCCTTAGCGCCGAAAACCCCTTCAAGATGAGCCTTTTCAGAGTTGAACATGTCAGGCCATCGATTATCGTATTCGGAAATCTTGCTGGTTAGCGCCATTCTGACCTCCGTGACAAACACGGCAACAAGCCAATGCATGCGGTTGTCGGTTTGATGACCGCAACTGGCGGGAAGCTTCTATTCCGTCCGCGGCAGTTTCCGATTCTGCAGTCCAATTCTCCAATTCCGTTAAACACCTTATCTCGGTGTCCAAGAAACCGGCAGCAGGCCATAGAGGAAAAATGGTGGGCGGTGAGAGGCTCGAACTCGCCACTTAGTCCATTATCTTACTGAAAACGCATCGGAAATTTTCGAGGCATTCGGGAACCTTGTAGCACATCAACGTAGCTGCACAAGGGAGTTCCCCATGCGAAATTTTGAAACCTCACCACTAATCACCCCCGAGATTGCAATCCGCGAGCCGCACCGAGCGCTTGCCGTGCCGCCTAGCTGGGTTGTCCAGTACGGAATTCTTGATGAGTTCGATGAGCCTGAAGTCGGGGAGGGGCATATCTCCTCCACCGCCGTCCTCGTGTTGGGGAAACGGCACCGAAAGACCCTACTCATGAGCGTCCTCCAAGCCTCCTATCTTTATGAGCTTTCCCGCTTCGGGAATACCTTCGGCACGAACTCTAATTTCGGAAAGCCGAAGGCGATAATCTACCCAAAGTTCTGGCCACGAGACTTCGCGGATGATCGCGTTACGTTGGCCCGCATTTTCGCGGATGCCAGCAGCGACGAGACCGTAGACAGCCTTGAGGGCACCAGCGACCTCCGTCTCTTCACACTACGTAAGAACAATTACGGACGCCCCCGGAAGGCAGCACTTGAGACGGTGAAGAAACACACCGAACGTGTTGCCAAAGAGCGGGAAGCAAGCGGTTCGCTTCCATCGGGGATAACGGTGGATAGTTACTTGGCCAATATAGCTGCCTTGTACGCTGCGATCCTCGAAGAGAGCGCTAGTCCCGACCGAGAGGCTGCAACACCGCACCCCGAAACATGGTCCCTACCTCAGACAGATGGCGAGGCCATCGCGTTCGCCCTGGACCATCTACTGACGGTGGAGGTTCCCGAGTTCCTCAAGCAGTGGCGTAACGGCGAAGACCTTCAATGGTGGATTGACACCTACGCCGAGGATTGGGCCGCGCCGCAAGCCTAGTCTTCCGCTCACTACCTCAAAACAAGTGCCCCTTGAGCCGCTGCCGACATGCAGGCTCGGGGGCTACTAAATCATGGAGACTCAATATGTCCGACCAAAATTCAAACACACCACCCCGCGACCTCTTTAAGGAAGCCCTCAAGAAGATCGATGAGGAGCGCGG
>NZ_JAINFJ010000039.1 GCF_019966595.1 Oricola indica | reverse complement strand
GGGGTCGGTTCCGGCTGAGGGCGAAATGACACCCTAAGCATTCTTCCCCTTGGGCCACAGATACTCGCCAGTCAGCAGGATGTGCGCCCAACCCAGCGGGGATATGTGGGCCAGCAGTTCAGGCGGCACATCGGCCCCTTCGTTCCACCGCTCTGCGACGGCATGGCCGAGATGGACGGTGTTCCAATAGATGATGATCGCGGTCAGGAGGTTGAGGCCGGCAATCCGGTAGTGTTGCCCCTCTGCTGTGCGATCGCGGATTTCACCTTGGCGCCCAATACGAAGAGCATTTTTCAGAGCATGATGGGCTTCACCCTTGTTGAGCCCGATCTGCGCACGTCGCTGCATGTCCGTATCGAGGATCCACTCTATAATGAAGAGTGTGCGTTCGATGCGGCCGACCTCGCGCAGCGCAACCGCGAGATCGTTTTGGCGCGGGTAGGAAGCGAGCTTGCGTAGAAGCTGGCTGGGCCTGATCTTGCCGGCGGCCATAGTGGCGGCACAACGGAAAAGGTCAGGCCAGTTCGCAACGATCAGTTCCTCGCGGATTTTTCCGCCTACCAGCTTGCGCAATTCTTTGGGTGTCGCATCTGGATTGAACACATACAGCCGCTTCGACGGCAGGTCCCGGATGCGCAGGACGAGCCGATATCCGAGCATGGCGCTGGTCCCGAACAGATGATCGGTGAACCCGGCCGTGTCGGCGTATTGCTCACGAACCTGGCGGCCGACCTCGTTCATCAGCAGGCCATCGAGAATATACGGCGCCTCGCTGACGGTAGCCGGAATCGTCTGTGAAGCGAACGGCGCGAACTGGTCGCTGACATGAGTGTAGGCTTTGAGGCCGGGTTCACCGCCATATTTGGCGTTGATCATATTCATGGCCTCGCCCTGTCGCGCTGAAGGGAAGAACTGGCCATCGCTTGATGCCGTCGTGCCCATTCCCCAGAAGCGCGACATCGGCAGTTTTCCCTGCGCAGCAACCACCATGGCCAGCGCCTGGTTCATGGCATCGCTTTCGACATGCCAACGGGCGAGGCGCGAGAGCTGCCAGTAATCATGCGTGTTGGTGGCCTCCGCCATTTTTCGCAGTCCCAGGTTCAGCCCTTCCGCGAGCAGAACGTTGAGGAGGCCAATCCGGTCGCCGCATGCAACTCCGGTTCTCAGGTGGGTAAAGGCTTCGGTAAAGCCGAGAGCGGCATCGACCTCGAGCAGGATGTCGGTGATTCGCACGGGCGGCATTCGGCGATAAAGATCGAGTATCAGCTCCTCAGCGTTGTCGGGAACGTCCGCCGTCAATCGGTCGATCCGCAAAGTGCCATCTTCTATGCTGCCGTGGGGGATGGTTCCGTTCCGGTTTGCTCGGGCGAGCCGCTTCAGAGCGTCAGCGAGCCGCGCCTTACGATCCGTAAGCCAGCCCTGCGGGTCGATTGGCACGGCCAACCTCGCGGTCTCTTGCGCCGCAACCATGGGCACCAGTACCTGCTTGAGATCGCCATAGCGGCGCGAATGAGCGAGCCAGATATCCCCGGAGCGGAAAGCATCGCGCAGGTGGAACAGAACTGCGACTTCCCAGAGCCGATCGTCTCCTTTCTCCTGCGCTCGCAAATGACGATGCCATTTCGAGTTGGGCCGCAGGAAGCTTCCATCTGCCGATGCTGAAGGCCGTATTTTCCCGATCGCTGCAGCGGCCGCAACCAATGGCTCCGCGACCGGCGCGGCCTCGATCCTCAGGCATCGCAGCATGCGCGGTGCGTAGCGACGGAAGCGATGGTAACCCTGTCCGACATGAGCCAGCGGATCATCGGCCAGCGAGTTGCTGAGCTGGGCGCCTGTCGCCACCAGTTGTTCCAGGCGACCCCATTCCGGAGATTTGGCGACGGCTGTTTCCAGCGGCACGCCATCATTGCGGGCCTCAAGCAGCGAGGCGCCCAACGCGGTGAAGGCGCGAATCGTATCGGTGAGCGCTGCCTTGGAATCGGCAATCATCTCGTCATGCAGCCGTTTCGCCTCCCGCCAGGTCTTCCCGACGATCCGGTCATGGGTTTCGACGACAGTATCGGCGATCGCAGCTTCCCATTCCACAACGCAGACGGCAAGGATCGCCCAGCGCCGGTCAGAAGTGATGTCACGCAAACCGTCCGTAAAGTAGCGTTCGCCCTGGCGGCGCAGGCGTGCGACACGGTGAGGTGGAGTGCCGGCGAGAACCTGATGATCGAGATTCAGATCGCGCAGAAACTCCAGCCTGTCGAGCAGGCGGTTTGCGGCAGCCGAGTTGTTGCCGACCTCGAAATTGCGCAGCCAGATAAAGCGACTGACATTGCCGGCCAGCATCTCGGCCAGAAGCCCGTCCAATCGCTCGCGCGCTTCAGCATCCAGCTTTTCCGCAATCCGCGTTTCGATCCTGCGCTCTGCGGCGACCAGGGCGTCCGCGCACAGGCGTTCGATTGTTGAGACGGCCGGCAGGATAGTCGAAGTCTCCCGGCATCGAGCAACAAAACGCTGGGCAAGATCCTCGTTCGATCGGACGTCTTCTGCCTGATCGAAAAGCCAGTCCCGCAGATCACGGGCGCCACGGCCCGAGAACGTCTTGTAGCCGTAGATTTCGCGCAGCGTGTCCATGTGCTGCTGGCGGGTCTG
>NZ_JAINFJ010000038.1 GCF_019966595.1 Oricola indica | reverse complement strand
CAGGCGCGGCATTGTTGGTGGAGTTCTCATAATGATCGCCTATCCTCACGCAAAGCCGTAATCAACTTGGCAATCCCCTTCCGAGAACCGGCCCAGCATTTCGAGGATCGCGTCGCGATTGGAGAGACAGACATCGCGCCACATGGTCGGGTCGGATGCGGCTAGGCGGGTGAAGTCGCGGAAACCGGAGGCGGAGTATTTGATCACCTCCGATTTCGACACCGCTTCCAGATCGTCGGCGGTGCCGACGATATTGTAGGCGATGATATGCGGCAGGTGAGAGACGATGGCGAGCACCCGGTCGTGATGCTCCGAATTCATCGTATCGACTTTTGCGCCGCACCCCGTCCAGAATGCCGTGAGCTTGCCGACGGCAGCCTCGTCCGCGCCGGGGAGCGGCGTCAGGATCGTCCAGCGCCCCTCGAAAAGCGACGCGAAACCGGCGTCGGGACCGGAATGCTCGGTGCCGGCGATCGGGTGGCCGGGGATGAAATGCACGCCTTCGGGCACGTGGGGTGCGACGTCGCTGATCACCGTGCCCTTGGTCGAGCCGACATCGGTCAGGATGGCGCCCTGTTCCAGATGCGGGCCGATCTGCGCTGCAACGGCGCCACAGGCGCCGACGGGTACCGAGAGGATGACGAGATCGGCGCCCTTCACGGCTTCGGCCGCGTCCGCCTCGTAGCGGTCGCCGAGCCCGAGTTCGCGGGCGCGGTCCAGGGTTTCCGGGCTGCGGGTGGAGACGACGATTTCGCCGGCGAGGCCGTCGCGGCGTATCGCATGGGCGAGGGACGAGCCGATCAGCCCGATGCCGATCAGCGCGACCCGCGCAAAGAGAGGTTCTGATCCGGGCATGTCTCAGCTTTCCATGAAGCTGGTCAGTGCGGCGATCACGCCCTCGTTGGCTTCCGCCGTGCCGATCGACATGCGCAGCGCGTTCGGCAGTCCATAGGACGTTACGGCGCGCAGCACGTAGCCGCGCTCGGTCAGATATTCGTCCGCGGCGGCGGCGGATTTCGCCGGATCGTCCTCGGGGAAGTGGATCAGGATGAAATTGCCGACGCTCGGCGTCACCGTGAGGCCGATGCTCGTCAGCGCATTGGTCAGCGTCGGCAGCCACTGTTCGTTGAACAGCGCCGCCTCGTCGACATGCTTGCGGTCGCGAATGGCGGCCGCGCCGGCCGCGATGGCGGCCGAGTTCAGGTTGAACGGCCCGCGCACCCGGTTCAGCGCGTCGACGACATGCGCCGGCCCGTACATCCAGCCGATGCGCAGCGCGGCGAGGCCGTGGATTTTCGAGAAAGTACGCGTCATCACGACATTCTCGTTGTCGGAAACCAGTTCGACGCCGGCGGAGTAGTCGTTGCGGCGGACATATTCGGCATAGGCCGCGTCGATCACCAGCAGGACGTGCTTCGGCAGGGCGGCGTGCAGGCGCTTGACCTCGGCGTCGGAAACGTAGGTTCCGGTCGGATTGTTCGGATTGGCGAGGAAGACGATCTTCGTGCGTTCGGTCACGCAGTCGAGGATCGCATCGACATCGGCGCGCAGATCCTTTTCCGGGGCGACAACCGGCGTCGCGCCGTTGGCGAGAATCTGGATCTTGTAGACGAGGAAACCGTGCTCGGTGAAAATCGCCTCGTCGCCGGGCTCCAGGTAGACATGGGCCAAAAGTCCGAGCAGTTCGTCGGAGCCGTTGCCGCAGATCAGGTTGTCCGGATTGAGGCCATGGGTTTCGGCGATCGCCTCGCGCAGCTGCGTCGAGGATCCGTCCGGGTAGAATTCCAGCGTGTCAGCCCCGGCCTTGTAGGCCTCGATCGCTTCGCTGCTCGGGCCAAGCGGCGTCTCGTTGGAGGACAGCTTGTGCAGCTTGACGCCCGGCTTCGCCTTGCTCTTGCCCGGCACATAGGCCGCGATCTCCATCACGCCGGGGCTCGGGACGGGACGGGACGGGTTTTCGGGCGCGGACATTGCCTTGGTCTTTCTGTTCTCGGGCCTCTCGCGGCCCTGTTGCCGACCGCTGCGCAATAGCGCCGGCGGGCGGAAATGTCGAGACAGGGTTTCGGTCAGTCGCTGCGGTCTCGCGCCGCGCCCTGCGGCGCCAGCACCGGAACGAAGACGCGGCGCGACTGGCGTTCGGCGACAGGCAGGCCCTGGAACATGCGCTTTTGCGCCTCGATGATCAGGACGCCGGAAAACACCGGCCAGAGCCTGAGCCCGATCCGTTCGGTACGCGCCGCGAGACGCAGCAGCGAGGCGGATTTCACCGGCGGAAAGGCGAGCGCCTCCGTCATCGGCCCGGGCGTGAAATTCGCCTCGCGCAGAAGCCTCGAAATCTGCCCCTTGGAGAAGGGGCGTCCGGTGCCGAAAGGGGTGTGCTCGAATCTCGCCCAGATGCCGCGCCGGTTGGGCACGACCAGCACGATCCGGCCGTTCGGGGCCAGCACGCGCCACGCCTCCATCAGCGACTCGCGCGGATTTTCAGCGTGTTCGAGCGCATGCACCATCAGGATGCGGTCGACGGCGGAATCGGGCAGCGGCAATTCCTCGTCGAAGACCAGCGCGGAGCGCGACGGCCCGTTGCGCGGCCATTTGACCGCGCCCTGGGCGGCCAGCATGAAGGACAGGGTACGCTCCGTGTCGGGCTCGAAACGGTCGAGCCAGGGCCGCGCATAGCCGAGCCCCAGCAGGCGTTCATTGGGCATCGGATGCCAAATGCGGGTCAGTCCCATGGCGATGGAGCGCGTCGCCATCTCGCCGAGCAGGCTGTGATAGAAGCCGCGGATTTCGACGATGTCCATATGCATGGTTTGCCGATGCTCCCCCGGTTGCGTCAGGTGCTGACAGGTGCAACAAATCGCATCGCGGCGGCAAGGGCAATGCCGCGAATGACGCCGAGGGAGATGTCAGCGTGTTGCAGATCGAACAGTTCATGTGCCTGTCGGACAATTTCGGCGTGGTGATCCACGATCCCGAGAGCGGCCGCACCGCGAGCATCGACGCTCCGGATGCCGAAACGATCGCGGATATCGTCAGGCGCAAGGGCTGGACGCTGACCGACATCATGGCGACGCATCACCATCACGATCACACCGGCGGCAATCTGGCGCTCAAGCAGGAATTCGGCTGTCGCATCACCGGGCCGAAGGGCGAGGCGGACAAGATTCCCGGTCTCGACGAGGCGCTCGGCGAGGGCGATGTGTTCTCGTTTGGCGCCTATGATTTCCAAGTCTTCGAGACGCCGGGGCATACCGCCGGCCATATCGTCTATTATTCGCCGAAGGCCGGGGTGCTGTTTGCCGGCGATACGCTGTTTTCGATGGGGTGCGGGCGCCTTTTCGAGCGCGGCGCGGCGGAGATGTGGAGCGCGTTGACGAAACTGAAGGCGCTGCCCGGCGACACGATGCTCTATTGCGGTCACGAATACACGCTGGCCAATACCCGCTTTGCCGTCACTGTCGATCCGGACAATACCGCGTTGCGGGAGCGCGTGGCGGAGGTCGAGGCACTGCGCGAGACGGGTCAGGCCACGCTGCCGGTATCGCTTTCGACCGAATTCGCAACCAATCCATTTCTGCGCGCCGACGATCCCGCGATCCGGGCGCATCTCGGCATGACGGATGCCGGCAACGAGGAGGTTTTCGCCGAGATCCGCCGGCGCAAGGACAATTTCTGATGCAGAACCTGGCCGCGGAGCGGATCAGGAAGGAACTCGGCGGGATTGCCAAGTTGATTACGGCTTTGCGTGAGGATAGGCGATCATTATGAGAACTCCACCAACAATGCCGCGCCTG
>NZ_JAINFJ010000037.1 GCF_019966595.1 Oricola indica | reverse complement strand
GCCACGTCGAAGGCGATCCGGCCATCGCGCATGCCCACGATACGATCGGCGAAACGCCGCGCGAGGTCGGGCTGGTGTGAGGAGAACAGCACGGTCGCGCCGCGTGCGTGCGCAGCGCCGGTCAGAAGCGTCAGGATTTCTACGGCGCGGGCGGGATCGAGATTGCTGACGGGCTCGTCGGCAAGGATCAGGCGCGGCTCCTGGGCGAGGCATCGGGCGATGGCCACACGCTGCCGCTGCCCGCCGCTGAGACTGTCGACCCGGCGCTCGGCCAGATCGGCGATGCCGCAATCTGCGATTGCGGCGCGGGCCGCCTCCAGATCGCGGGGCGCGGGGGATCCGACGACCGCACGCAAGGGCGACATGCGCCCAAGGCGCCCGTTCAGCACGTTTCGCAACACTGAGGAGCGTTCGACCAGCGCAAATTCTTGGAAGATAAAGCCGACGTCAGGCCGACTGGCGCGAGCGGGCGGATGATCGGGATCGAGCGGCGCGCCCAGGACCGAGACACGACCGCGCCAGCCGCGAAGACGCCCGTCGAGCAAGGCTAGTAGCGTCGTTTTTCCGGCGCCTGAGGGACCGAGCAGCGCGGTGCTTTCGTCTGCAGGAACCATGAGCGACACATGGTCCAATGCCGGTAGACTGGCGCCCGGATGGAAGAAGCTCAGATCGCCTATTTGCGCCGCGGCGCTCATCAGAGAAGCCCGTAGCGCCGGGCCATGTCGCGCACCCCGTCATAGGCAGCGGGGTCCGCTCGGACATAGCCGTCGGGTCCGTAGAGATAGCGCAACAGGCCGCGGTTGCCGGCTTCGTTGAGGCGCATCATCGCATCGACGAACCGCGACCGGAGGTCTGCGCCCAGTCCCGGTCGCGCGATCACCACGTGGCTGGGGATCGGTTCGCTCTCGGCGATCCAGACGACTTCGGCTTGCTGCTGCGGGGTGAGAAGGAGGTCGGCGTACTGGCTCGCGCCGGCGGCATCGACAAGGCCCTCGGCCATCGCCTGCATCGCCTGCTGATATCCGCCCGCGAAGAAGATGCGGCCGAAAAAGGCTTCGGCTTCGCCGGGCCCTGCCACCAATCCCGCCTCGACGAATTCCGCCAGAGGATAGAGGTAGCCCGATTCCGAGATCGGGTCCGCAAAAGCGATATCCTTGCCTCCGAGATCAGCAAGCGTCTCGATCCCGCTGTCTCTGCGCACGAAGATCCGCCCGGTGTAACTCGGCGCGCCGCGATAGACTTCGGACAGCAGAGGCACTGCGTCGATCTCGGCCTCGGCCAGCACGAAGGGGAGCGCGCCCATGAAAGAAATGTCGGCGTCACCGTTCCGCAGCGCCTCGACGGCCGCGGCGTGGTCGATGGTGACGAAACCCTCGACCGGAACGCCGATCTGATCCGCCAGCCAACCGGTGATGGCCGCGATGTCACCGAGCAGTTTTTCGGGGTTTTCCTGGGGAATGAAGGCGAGGCGAAGCACGTCTTCCTGCGCCGCGAGCTGTGTTCCCGAGAACGCTGCGCCCGCGACGGAAATGATCAGCGCCGCTCTGCGGGTCAAGCGGATCGACATCAGAACGCCCTCTCTTGGATTGTCTCGGCTTCGACCTTGAACGCGTCCCAATGGGCCTCCGCGGTCTGCCAGTCTTCTTCCCGCACGGCGGCACCGACCTGGGCCAATCGCCCGGCAAGTGCATAGACCTCAGGCCGTCCGGCAAGGTTGGACATCCTGCTGGCATCGGCCGAGAGGTCAGCGACGACCGTCTCGGCAAGGAGCAGGATATGCTCTGCGTCCCGCCGGGGCAGCAGCGTGTCGAGAGTCGATGCGAAGGTTGTTAGCTCGGAAAAAGCGAGGCGGAAAGATGTGTTCTCTGCATCGAAAGTCTCATAAGGCTCATCAGCCGAGCCCACCGCCTCGAGGTATGCGGTAAGGTCTGAGCGCTCGGCATCAGCAAGTCCAAGCGATTTCGTCTCGTCGAACCAGTCCACGACAGCAGCAAGGGTCGGCAGCGATCCGTCGTGGAAGTAGGGCGCGGTGTAGGCCGTCCCGAGCAAGGTGGGCGTATCAAATGCGCCTGCGCGCGCACCCTCGTAAGCAGGACCGGCGGCCCCGATGTCATGCGCCTGACGGTCGAGGAAGTTGCCGTCCGGCACGTGACAGCTGGCGCAGGAGCGGTCGCCGAGTCCCGCCAATGGCCGATTGAAGATTTCTTCGCCGCGCCGCGCGGCGTCCAATGCCTCATCAGTCAGCGTGCCCTCCGCAGTCAGCATCGAATTTGGCAGGAAGTCGAACTCCAGCATATAGGCCAGAAGGGCGTCGAGCATGAAGGGGGTGGGTTCGGCGCCACCGAATTCGTTGACGATCACATTGCGGGTGAAGTCGCGAAGCGATGCAAAGCGACCATCGCGTCCATACGGGCCGGTGAAGCGCAAGCCGCGCAGGCTCGGGATGTCGAGGGGGTCGTCGCGCCGGTCGTTGAAGATCGGGTTGAAGAATGAGCCGTCCACATCGATGGCGCCGGGCTGGTGGCTGGCGCCGGGTATGAACAATCGCTGGTTCACGTCCGAGCGGTTGTGGCAGGTCGAGCAGGCGATTCCGAGGTCGCGCGCCGGGCTGCCGAAGATCCGAGCGCTGTCGAACAGCATGTCGCCGTAAGCGACAAGCGGCAGGTTCGTTTCATCGATGCCCTGCTCCTCGAAATTGAGGACGAGCAGGGGCAGCGGATCCTGGTCGAAGATGTCGGACCCTGGCGGCAGGCTTGGTGGCATCTCAACGTCGCGTCCGCCGGCGATGGCGGTCTCGGGGAGCGGACTCAGCTGCAGCCTCGGGGCGAAGTCGTCCACGAGATAGTTATCCGCGAGATAGTCAGAGATTACCGATCGTGCCGCGTTCATCGTTTCACGCTCGGCGGGTATGGCACCTGCGCCAAGAACACCGGCGGACCCTAGGCTGCTGTTGAGTTCAAGCCAGGCCAAGCCGATCCGGCGTGATGCCTCCGGATCGGCTGCGGCGACGGCGTCAGCGAAGGCGCGGTAGAGTTCGCGTGCGGTCCTCACCGCTTGCTGCGCGCTTGCCGGATCGTCCGCGTCCAATGCACGGTCCAGCTCCTCTTCGATCCTGAGCGCGATCAATCGTGTCGCAGCGGCGAAGAGGGACTGTCGATCCTCGCGTGCTAGCGCATCCATCAGGGAGCTAGTGTTGGCATTGCTCGTCTCAGCCAGCCATGTCAGCGCGCCCATCGAGAACTCCGAGTTGCGGTAAGGATCGGACCAAGCGGCCTCGATGACATTCCAAGGCAACGGCTTGAGGTTCCCTAGGAACAGCGTCAGTCGATAGGCCGCCGTGTCCGGATACCATGGGGCTTCTTTCGCGGGATCCGCAGAGGCAGAGCCGAACGACAGGAACGCGCCGAAACATGTTGCAAGCATTACTCTTGTGAGGTTCCGGACCAAAATGTGCTCCAGCTTGCAAAGTTAGACACGGCTAATTTATGAACCTAAAGCAAACAAGTTGTCAATCCTTCTATCTCAGGGCAGACTTCCGGAATGACCAAGCTGCAATCACATGTCCGTGAGACCTTTGCGCCTGTGGAACGGACGCCGGAAGCGCAGGCGGAAGGCTTTGCAATCGTGCGGCAGGCGCATGAAAGCGAGATAGCGGAGGACTACGTGGAGCTGATCGCGGAGCTGATCGAAACCCACGGAGAGGCCCGACCAGTCGATATCGCCGAACGGCTGGGAGTGAAACCGCCGACTGTCACCAAGAACATCTCACGCCTCAGGACAGCGGGTCTCGTTCGGCGAGAGCGTTACCGAGCGATCTTCCTTACCGAGGAAGGACAGGCTTTGGCCGAGGCCTGCCGGCGACGGCACCGGATCGTGGTCGCCTTCCTCCTGAGCCTTGGGATCGATGAGGAAACCGCGGAACGCGATGCCGAGGGGATCGAGCATCACGTGAGCGATGAGACGCTGGCAGCGTTCGAAAAAAATCTTTGCGAGAAATAGAAAATTTTTTGCACCGCGCTTGATGCCCATTGGATCGACTTGAGTGAAGCAGGGCTACTCGGGGCACGTAAAGGCACTCCGGCTGACGAGAACCGCAACAAGGACTGAGCGAGTAGTGCGGAAAATGCGACAGGAACGAGCAGGATTGGAAACCGATCGAAGCGCCGGACTGTGTTCTGGCGGCCAAGGGATATACTGGTCATGCGTAATGAAAGGGAAGTGGCGCGTCTGTTGGGCTTAAGCCAATTAACGTTCAGGGATCGGTCCGGCGTCGGATATGGCGCCATCGGCGCGACCAAAAGTTATCCGACACCACCGACCACAAACACATCGGCCATATTGAAGGCAGGCGAGTGGGCGGAGCCGACGTAGAAATCGAGGAAATCCGTTACGGCCCGGAATCTGAGGCGGTGCACCACGTTGCCAAGAAAGGCCGCGACGGCGAAAACCATGCCGATCACCGGCGTTTGTCCGGCTGGCAACATGGATTCACCCTAACCAGACATCGAGAAACAACATAATGACAAGTCCGATCGACAGTCCGAGTGTCGCCTTGTTCTGATGTCCGCTGCGATGGGTTTCGGGGATGATTTCGTGGCTGATGACATAGAGCATCGCACCGGCGGCAAAGGCCAGACCCC
>NZ_JAINFJ010000036.1 GCF_019966595.1 Oricola indica | reverse complement strand
GCCACGTCGAAGGCGATCCGGCCATCGCGCATGCCCACGATACGATCGGCGAAACGCCGCGCGAGGTCGGGCTGGTGCGACGAGAACAGCACGGTCGCGCCACGCGCGCGCGCTGCGCTGGTCAGCAGCGCCAGGATTTCGACGGCGCGGGCGGGATCGAGATTGCTGACGGGCTCGTCGGCAAGGATCAGGCGCGGCTCCTGGGCAAGACACCGTGCAATGGCCACACGCTGCCGCTGCCCGCCGCTGAGGCTGTCGACCCGGCGCTCGGCCAGATCGGCTATGCCGCAGTCCGAGAGAGCGGCCCGCGCCACCTCCAGATCGCGTGGCAAGGGAGACCCGAGGGCCGCGCGCAAGGGCGACATGCGCCCAAGGCGCCCGTTCAGTACGTTTCGCAACACTGAAGAGCGTTCGACCAGCGCGAATTCCTGGAAGACAAAACCGACGTCAGGCCGGCTGGCGCGAGCGGGCGGATGATCGGGATCGAGCGGCGCGCCCAGGACTGAGACACGACCGCGCCAGCCGCGAAGCCGCCCGTCGAATAAGGCCAGTAGCGTCGTCTTCCCGGCGCCCGAGGGGCCGAGCAGGGCGGTGCTTTCGCCTGCCCGAACCATGAGCGACACATGGTCCAGCGCTGGTCGCTCGGCGCCCGGATGGACGAAGCTCAGATCGCCTATTTGCGCGACAGCGCTCATCCGAGAAGCCCGTAGCGCCGGGCCATGTCGCGGACCCCGTCATAGGCACCGGGGTCCGCTCTGACATAGCCATCGGGTCCGTAGAGATAGCGCAGCAGGTCGCGGTTGCCGGTTTCGTTGAGGCGCATCATCGCGTCGGTGAACCGCGACCGGACGTCTGCGTCCAGTCCCGGCCGCGCGATCACCACGTGGCTGGGGATCGGTTCGCTCTCGGCGATCCAGATGATTCCGGCCTGCTGCTGCGGGGTGAGAAGGAGATCGGCGTACTGGCTCGCGCCGGCGGCATCGACAAGGCCTTCGGCCATCGCCTGCATCGCCTGCTGATAGCCGCCCGCGAAGAAGATGCGGCCGAAGAAGGCGTCGGCGTCGCCGGGCCCGGCAACCAATCCGGCCTCGACGAACTCGGCCAGAGGATAGAGGTAGCCCGATTCCGAGATCGGATCGGCAAAAGCGATATCCTTGCCCCGGAGATCAGCAAGCGTCTCGATCCCGCTGTCGCGGCGCACGAAAATCCGGCCGGTGTAACTCGGCGCGCCGCGATAGACTTCGGACAGCAGAGGCACTGCGCCGATCTCGGCTTCGGCCAGCACGAAGGGGAGCGCGCCCATGAACGAGATGTCGGCATCGCCGTTCCGCAGCGCCTCGACGGCCGCGGCATGGTCGATGGTGACGAAACCATCGACCGGAACGCCGATCTGATCCGCCAGCCACGCGGTGATGGCCGCGACGTCGCCGAGCAGTTTTTCGGGGTTTTCCTGGGGAATGAAGGCGAGGCGCAGCGCATTTTCCTGCGCCGCGAGCCGTGTTCCCAAGGACGCTGCGCCCGCGACGGAAAGGATCAGCGCCGCTCTGCGGCTCAAGCGGATCGACATCAGAACGCCCTTTCTTCGATTGCCTCGGCGTCGGCCTTGAATGCGGCCCAATGCGCCGCCGCTGTCTCCCAGTCTGCTTCCCGCACGGCGGCGCCGACCTCAGCCAATCGTTCGGCAAGTGCATAGACCTCCGGCCGTCCGGCAAGGTTGGACATCCTACTGGCATCGGCCGAGAGGTCAGCGGCGACCGTATCGGTAAGGAGCAGGATATGCTCTGCGTCCCGCCGGGGCAGCAGCGTGTCGAGTGTCGATGCGAAGGTCATCAGCTCGGAAAACGCGAGGCGAAAAGTTGTGTTCTCGGCATCGAAAATCTCATAAGGTTCATCAGCCGAGCCCACCGCCTCGAGGTATGCGGTAAGGTCTGAGCGCTCGGCATCAGCAAGTCCAAGCGATTTCGTCTCGTCGAACCAGTCCACGACAGCAGCAAGGGTCGGCAGCGATCCGTCGTGGAAGTAGGGCGCGGTGTAGGCCGTCCCGAGCAAGGTGGGCGTATCAAATGCGCCTGCGCGCGCACCCTCGTAAGCAGGACCGGCGGCCCCGATGTCATGCGCCTGACGGTCGAGGAAGTTGCCGTCCGGCACGTGACAGCTGGCGCAGGAGCGGTCGCCGAGTCCCGCCAATGGCCGATTGAAGATTTCTTCGCCTCGCCGCACGGCGTCCGGCGCCTCATCGGTCAGCATGCCATCCGCAGTCAGCATCGAATTTGGCAGGAAGTCGAACTCCAGCATGTAGGCCAGAAGCGCGTCGAGCATGAAAGGTGTTGGCTCTGCACCGCCGAATTCGTTGACTATCACATTGCGTGTGAAGTCGCGAAGCGATGCAAACCGACCATCGCGTCCATACGGGCCGGTGAAGCGCAAGCCGCGCAGGCTTGGGATGTCGAGGGGGTCGTCGCGCCGGTCGTTGAAGATCGGGTTGAAGAATGCGCCGTCCACGTCGATCGCCCCGGGCTGGTGGCTTGCGCCGGGTATGAACAATCGCTGGTTCACGTCCGAGCGGTTGTGGCAGGTCGAACAGGCGATCCCGAGGTCGCGCGCCGGGCTGCCGAAGATCTGAGCGCTGTCGAACAGCATGTCGCCGTAAGCGACAAGCGGCAGGTCGGTTTCATCGATGCCCTGCTCCTCGAAATTGAGGACGAGCAGGGGTAGCGGATCCTGGTCGAAGATATCGGAGCCCGGCGGCAGGCTCGGTGGCACCTCGATGTCGCGTCCACTGAGCACAGCCGTCTCAGGCAGCGGGCTGAGCTGCTGCCTCGGAGCGAAATCGTCCACAAGATAGTTCTCCGCGAGATAGTCAGAGATTACCGATCGTGCCGCGATCATCATGTCGCGCTCGGCGGGTATGGCGCCTGCGCCAAGAACACCAGCGGACCCCAAGCTGCTGTTGAGTTCAAGCCAGGCCAAGCCGATCCGGCGTGATACCTCAGGATCGGCGGTGGCGATGCCGTCCGCGAACGCGCGGTAGAGGTCGCGTGCGGTTCGCACCGCTTGCTGTGCGCTTGCCGGATCGTCCGCGTCCAGAGCACGGTCCAACTCCTCCTCGATCCTGAGCGCGATCAACCTTGTCGCAGCGGCGAAGAGGGACTGTCGATCCCGGCGTGCTATTGCATCCATCAGGGAGCCAGTGTCGGTATTGCTCGTCTGACCCAACCACGCCAGCGCCCCTGCCGAGAACTCCGAGTTGCGGTAGGGATCGGACCACGCGGCCTCGAGGACATCCCAAGGCAACGGTTCGAGGTTTCCGAGGAACAGCGTCAGCCGATAGGCCGCCGCGTCCGGATACCATGGGGCCTCTTTCGCGGGGTCCGCGGAGGCAGGGCCGACCGACAGGAACACGCCGACGCATGTTGCAAGCATTACTCCTGTGAGGTTCCGGATCAAAATGTACTCCAGCTTGCAAAGTTAGACACGGCTAATTTATGTATCCAAAGCAAATAAGTTGTCAATCCTTCTGTCTCGGGGCAAACTTCCGAAATGACCAAGCCGCAATCACATGACCGTGAGACCTTTGAGCATATGGAACGGACGCCGGAAGCGCAGGCGGAAGGCTTTGCGATCGTGCGGCAGGCGCATGAAAGCGAAATGGCAGAGGACTACGTAGAGCTGATCGCGGAGCTAATCGAGACCCGCGGAGAGGCCCGACCGGTCGATATCGCCGAGCGGCTGGGAGTGAAGCCGCCGACTGTCACCAAGAACATCTCACGCCTCAGGACAGCCGGCCTCGTTCGGCGAGAGCGATACCGAGCGGTATTCCTTACCGAGGAAGGCCAGGCATTGGCCGAGGCTTGTCGACGACGGCACCGGATCGTGGTCGCGTTTCTCCTGAGCCTCGGGGTCGACGAAGAAGCCGCAGAACGCGATGCCGAGGGGATCGAGCACCATGTGAGTGATGAAACGCTGGCAGCTTTCGAAAAAAATCTTAGCCAGAAGTGAAGTGTTTGCACCGCGCTTGATGCCCATTGGATCGACTTGAGTGAAGCAAGGCTAATTGAGGCACGTGAAGGCAATCCGATTGACGAGAACCGGCGCACGAGCGGGACGAATAGCGTGGAGAATGCGACGGGAACGAGTAGGAGCGGAGAAGCTGATCGAAGCTTGGACCGTGACTTTGGCGGCTAAGGGATATGATCGTCATGCGCCATGAGAGGAGAGTGGCGCTTCTGTCGGGCGGCCGCCAATTCAGGTTCAGGAATCGGTCTGGCGTCGGATATGGCGCCATCGGCGCGACCAAAAGCAATCCGACACCACCGACGATGAAAACGTCGGCCATGTTGAAGGCGGGCCGGTTGGCGGAGCCGACGTAGAAATCGAGGAAATCCGTTACGGTCCGGAATCTGAGGCGGTCCATCACGTTGCCGAGAGCACCGCCGATAATCGCACCATACGCAACCGCCTCAATGCCTTCCGGGATGCGCAGCATCATAACCGCAAGCCAGGTGCAGACGGCAGAGGCAAGTACTACGAGGCTCCACGAAGGGGCGCCGCCGAGAAGCCCGAAGGTCACGCCATCGTTGCGGTGGGACGTGAGATTGAACCGGGTATGACGGGGATCCCGCTGCTCAGGATTTCGGCGTTCGCGACCACGGTAGCCTTTGTGGTTTGATCAATTACAAAGGCCGCGACGGCGAAGACCATGCCGATCACCGGCGTTTTTCCGGCTGGCAACATGGCGTCACCCTAACCAGACATCGAGAAACAACATAATGACAAGGCCGACCGTCAGTCCGAGTGTCGCCTTGTTCTGATATCCGCTGCGATGGGTTTCGGGGATGATTTCGTGGCTGATGACATAGAGCATCGCACCGGCGGCAAAGGCCAGACCCC
>NZ_JAINFJ010000035.1 GCF_019966595.1 Oricola indica | reverse complement strand
ACCGGAAAAATCCAGTACAAGCTCTGGTCCGGTGAGAAACCTGAATTCCTCGAGCAACGGCAAAGATGGCTCGATCTTCAGAACCACCATCTGGCACTTGCCGGTTTGGAGATCCGTGTCGATGGCCGGTCCTATGCGGAGCGCGGTATCGACATCGAGCCGACCACCCATATCGGTGTTGGCGCCAAGGCGTTGCAGCGCAAGGCCGAGACCAAGGCCACCGCCATCGATCTCGAACGGCTCGCCCTTCATGAGGAGCAACGGCAAAAGAACGCCGCGCGCATCGAGGCCCGTCCAGAGCTGGTGCTCGACATTCTCACCTCGGAGAAGAGCGTCTTCGATCAGCGCGACATCGCCAAGGTCCTGCATCGCTATATCGACGATCCTGAAAGCTTCCAGCGTCTATTGGCGCGGGTTGCGGAAAGCCCGGAATGCCTGAAGCTCGCCGATGAGACCATCGACTTCGCGACTGGCGCGCGTGTCCCGGCGCGGCTGACCACACGGGCGATGATCCGGCTCGAGGCAGAAATGGTGAGCCGCGCGGACTGGCTTTCGGGAAAGAGCGGGTTTGCGGTCCGGGGGAAGGTCTTGGAAGCCGTCTTTGGCCGACATGAGCGGTTGTCGGATGAGCAGCGGACGGCCATCGAGCACGTGGCGGGTGGGGAGCGGATCGCGACCGTCGTCGGCCGGGCAGGGGCCGGCAAGACCACGATGATGAAGGCCGCCCGCGAAGCCTGGGAACTGGCCGGGTACAAAGTCGTCGGTGGCGCGCTTGCGGGCAAGGCGGCCGAGGGTCTGGAGAAGGAAGCGGGCATTCCCTCCCGCACTCTCGCCTCCTGGGAGCTTGGCTGGCAGCAGGGCCGCCGGCGCCTCGATGACAAGACCGTCTTCGTTCTCGACGAGGCGGGCATGGTCTCGTCCCGCCAGATGGCGACCTTCGTTGAAGCGGTCACCAGGTCCGGCGCCAAACTCATCCTGGTCGGTGACGCCGAGCAGTTGCAGCCGATCGAGGCGGGTGCGGCCTTCCGCGCGATCGTCGACCGCACCGGCTACGCCGAGCTCGAAACCATCTATCGCCAGAAAGAGCCTTGGATGCGCGCCGCATCGCTCGATCTGGCCCGTGGGCGGGTCAAGGAAGCGCTCTCTGCATATCGCGCCAAGGGCAGTCTGATCGCGCAGACGCTGAAGGCCGATGCGGTCGAAACGCTCATTGCCGACTGGAACCGTGATTATGATCCGAAGAAGTCAACCTTGATCCTCGCGCATCTGCGCCGCGATGTGCGCCAGCTCAACACGATGGCGCGCGAAAAACTCGTCGAGCGGGGGCTGGTCGAGGTCGGCCACGCCTTCAGGACCGAGGATGGGCCCAGGCAGTTTGCCGCCGGCGACCAGATTGTTTTCCTGAAAAACGAGGGCTCGCTTGGCGTCAAGAACGGCATGATCGGCAAGGTCGTCGAGGCCGCGCCCGGCCGTATCGTCGCGACGATCGGAGACGGGGAGGGCGCAACCCGGGTCACTGTCGACCAGCGCTTCTATCGCAACCTCGATCACGGCTACGCCACGACCATCCACAAGTCGCAGGGCGCGACCGTCGACCGCGTGAAAGTGCTGGCCTCGCTCTCGCTCGACCGGCACCTGACCTATGTCGCTATGACCCGGCATCGGGAGGACATGGCGCTCTATTATGGCAGCCGGTCCTTCCATCTCGCCGGCGGGCTCGAGAAGCTCCTCTCACGAAAGAACGCCAAGGAAGTCACGCTCGATTACGCGGGCGGCCGCTTCTACGCGCAGGCGCTTCGTTTCGCCAACAATCGCGGGCTGCACCTTGTGCGCGTCGCGCGGACGCTGATGCGCGACCGGGTTCAATGGACGATCCGGCAGAAACAAAAACTCGTCGATCTCGGGCTTCGGTTCCGCACCGCCGCCGCGCGTCTGGGCATCGTCGATCAGCCGCTTCACCAACCCACGCAATCAATCAGAAAGGCCGATCCGATGGTCAAGGGTATTTCCAGTTTCACCATGTCGGTCACCGACGCCGCGGACGAGAAGCTGCAATCCGATCCGGCACTGCAAAAGCAGTGGGACAACTTCTCTGACCGCATTCGCCTCGTCTATGCGGATCCCGAAAGCGCCTTCAAGGCCATGCGCATGGAGGCCGTTGTTGAAGACCCGAATATTGCCGGGCAGCGCCTCGGCGAGATCGAGCGGAATGCGGTGAGCTTCGGCGCGCTAAAGGGTCGAGAGGGGTTACTGGCGAGCCGCGCGGACCGGGAAGATCGTCGTGTGGCGGAGGTCAACGTGCCGGCACTGCGCAAGGAACTCGAACGCTATCTCGACATGAGGGAGAGGGCGATGGCCGAGTATAGGCTGGAAGAGGAAGGACATCGCAAGCGGACCTCGATCGACATTCCGTCTTTGTCGCCGGCTGCGGCGCGGGCAATGGAAAAGGTCCGCGATGCGATCGACAGGAACGACCTGCCGGCCGCGCTCGGCTTCGCGCTCGCCGACCGCATGGTGAAGGCCGAACTCGACTCCTTCAACAAGGCGGTCTCGGAGCGCTTCGGGGAGCGGACCTTGCTCGGCAATGCCGCCAAGGCTCCGGCGGGGTCGACCTTCGACACGGCGGCCCAGGGCATGTCGCCAGCTGACCGGGAAAAGCTCAGCACCGCTTGGCCCATCATGCGGGCCGGCCAGCAACTTGCCGCTCACGAGCGCACCCAGCAGGCCCTGAAGCAGTCCGAGGCGCTGCGCCAGACGCAAACCAAAAGCCAGGGGCTGAAGCAGTGAGCCGACGGCGCAGGATCCTCATCGTTGCCGCGCTCGCTTGCATCCCTCTGGCGCTGTTCGGCCTGGGATATGGAACGGGATTTCGGATCAATCTGACACCGAGCTATCCGCTCGGGCTTTGGCGGATCGAAACCCTGAACCGCGATGTCCAGGTCGGGGATCGGATATTCATTTGCCCGCCACTGACCGAGGCGTTTCGCCAAGCGCGGGAGCGCGGCTATATGCGGCGCGGCCTCTGCACCGGCTGGCTCAGCCCGCTGATCAAGACCGTCGTGGCGCTGCCCGGGCAGTCTATTGAAATCGGCACATCCGTTGCGATCGACGGTCTCGCTCTGCCGCAATCTGCGATTCAGCCGCGTGACGGATCGGGCAGGGTACTGATGCCCGATCCCGGTGGCGTCGTGCCCCCAGACACGCTGTTTCTTTTTTCGACATTCAGAGGTTCGTATGACTCACGATATTTTGGGCCGATCCCGGCCGCCGGCGTTCTCGGGTTGGCGAAACCGGTTTTCACCTTCACACCGTAGCATGGTCACCGCTGCAATGTTCATCGTCGCTGCCGCCGCGGTCGGTGCCATCGGATGGAGCGGCGAGGTGCTACTCCTCCCGGTCGCGTGCCTCTTTCCCGCGCTCTGGGCGTTCGCCCCGACGCGGCTGGTCGCAGGTCTGGTTTCGATGGCATATTTCACGGCGGCGTCGCGTGGCTTGCCCGTTGGCGTATCGATTTTCTACGCGAGCGATATCTGGGTGGGGCTTGGTCTCTGGATCGCCGCGTCAACGATGTTCGTTGCGGTGCACACGGTCCTTTGGTCGCCGAAGCCCGGGTGGCATCGGCCGCTGCGATATCTGGGCGCGGCGACGCTGATGAGCGTGCCGCCATTCGGCATCGTCGGGTGGGCCAGTTCGATCACCGCGGCCGGCGTGCTCTTCCCCGGCTGGGGCTGGGCAGGATTGGCGGCCACGGCCGCCGGTCTCTCGGCTATGACCACACGGGCCTGGCCGCTGGCGGGTGTCGCAATGGGCGTGGCCTTTGCGCTTTCCGCAATCACTTGGACCGATTCCGAACCGCCGGAAGGATGGGTCGGAATTGACACGACGTTCGATTACCAAGTCGCCGGCGAACATGCCGACTACGCTCAACACTTGGCGACGATCGCCCTCGTCAGGCGAGCAGTAGGGGACGGTGCCACCAAGATTGTTCTGCCAGAAAGCGCGCTCGGGATCTGGACGCCGACCACCGAGCGTCTCTGGACCCGAAACCTCGCTGACCTCGATGTCGTCGTCGCCGGCGGAGCTGTTGTCATAAACGAGAGCGGCTATGACAATGTCATGATCGAGCTGACAGGTGAGGGGGCAAGGATCTTCTATAGGGAGCGGATGCCGGTGCCGGTTTCGATGTGGCGGCCTTGGGCATCCGGGGGCGCGTCGGCGCAGTTCTTCGGCAATCCCACCGGCAGATTTGCCGGGACGTCGATCGCGCCCTTGATCTGCTATGAGCAGCTCATTGTCTGGCCAATCCTTCAGTCCATGCTCTTAGGGCCGGACATCATCGTGGCGACAGGCAATGGCTGGTGGACCGGCGACACTAACATCGTCCCGATCCAGAAAGCGACGGCCAGGGCGTGGGCGTCGCTGTTCGGGCTGCCACTCGTCATCGCCTTCAACACCTGATGGGACCTTTGAGATGATCGATGTCGACCTCATTCAGCAATGTGCCGATCCGCGCCTCGAGATCGCCTTGGTGCAGCAATTCATGGGGGAGATGAATGCGCCGAACCACCTCGCGCTCCGCGTGTTCCAGGGCGACAAAATGGTCCTGGTCCCGGCTCCGAAATCCGCCGAAAAGGCGGTTGAGACTACCCGGCAGTGGGTCGGCAAGGCGAACGTCAGAGTTGGGCTGACGCAATACCCGGCGGGGCTCGGCGTTACCGACCCATCGGAGATCGGCTTCGAACTCTTCGATACCTGCGAAAACATTCGGCTCGGCACGGAGGTGTTTGGGAAGGTGCTAAGGATCGTTGGCGGGCGGGAGGAAGGGGATAAGGCGTCGGGGTTTGAGACGGCAGTGCAGGCTTATTTCACGGGGTGGTTTGAGGGAGAGCAGGTCTTCTATGCGGAGGATCCGGAGCCGGTTCAAAGGCTAGAAACGGCACCGGCTGCAGGGAAGGCGCCGCGAGAAGACGCGGACGCTACGCCCCCTCTGGCCGAGCCTGCTGACCCCAATCTCGCCGGAATTCGGATCGATCTTTCCGTGTTGGGTCGCCCCACCAACAATCGACCCGATCACGCCGGCACCCCATAGGATCAACGTTCCAGAAGTCGGCTAGATGCGAAGTAATAGTCCACTGCCTTGAGGCCGGTGGGATGAGCAGTCTAAATCTCGGCGTGCGGTCTGATGTGGATTGACCAGAAACACCAAATACGCACGAAATCAAACCAGAAGAGGCCCAATTCATGTCGGATATCGTCGGCTCATCCTTCAGCACCACACTTTCACACATCGCCGAGGTTTCGGATCGCGAGAGCCTCGATATGGTCATGGAGGCACTTGCTGCCAGCTACGATCTCAAATCCGCAGCCTACTTCGGTGTTGGCCTGTCAGGCCGTACGAA
>NZ_JAINFJ010000034.1 GCF_019966595.1 Oricola indica | reverse complement strand
AAGCACATGCTTTAAGCTCCCGTCTCCATGCTCTTCCTTATCGATGAGGATGGGTCTGATAAACAATCAGCCCTTACACCTAGGGCACACCCAGAGGTCCATAGGGGAGAGTTATCCAGAAAGCGAAGGCTTGAGCGGCTTCTCGGCAACCGGAAGGGCGACACCAAGCAGTTTGCGTGATGCATCCTCCATGGCCGCCCGCGCTTGCTGTCTCCGGGATTTAGCGACCATGAGGCCATCGTGTATTCCCAATGCGGGGACGCCTTGCCGTGCAAGATCAAGGAGGGTGGCCACAAGGATATTGCCCTCCAGCGCCATGAGGTCCAGCCCGGCCATACAGCCGAACTGAGAGGCGATTGGAGCATGGCGCGACCGAATGGCCGCATCCATCTTGGAGGCGCTCCACGAGCGATCTAGGCCCGTTTTGGCGAGGTCTTCGGGCAACCGTTTCATTGGACCCTTCCGACATAGCATCGCCAAAACGGCGATCTTGACCTGATCGCGGCGCAAGCCGACCACACCACTGTAAGGATCGTCCTCGGGAAGCGGCGAACCGGCCTGCCAGTAAGCCAGTCGTGCAAAGGCCGCCTTGAAGTCCAGGTCGGCAAGCTCTTCGCCTTCGAGCGTTATCAGGTGGCGTTGTCCGCGCGGCAAGTTCTGCCACCACCCACCGTACAGGCGGCCTACCTTGTCGAAACGTCTTGGAGCGTCTCGGTCCTCAATGAGGAAGTGCCGGGTTAGGAAGCTCGAAGCAACGGGCCGACCGTCAAACCGAATGTCAGCCCCCGCAAGGCACGCATTGATTTCTTCCACCTCGGAGCGGAGCCGCCTTGTCTCCTTGGTGTCGGTATAGTCCACGAGTGCCTTTATGCGCTGCTTGCTGACAACGGCCTTGAGGATGATCGTCTCGGCACTGGGAGCCCGACCGACATGGGGACCGTCTCCGAGTCCGCCCATGGTGGTCCAAAGTTTGATACTCGGGCGGATGGAGGTGCGGACCCTGTGATATTCCCCGGCCTTCCTTTCCAGCCATCCAAGACGGCCCAACGCGGAGACCATCTCCCGAAGAACTGGAGTGGCCACCTCTCGGCGGTCATAGCGGGTTTGTTGGGTGTTCCGCATGTCGAGGATGATGGACCCTCGGAGGTTCCCTGTCTCGTGGAGTGTCGCTAGGTTTGCCAAGATGTTCCCGACGACTATGCGCTTCCTCTCGGTGGCGTCCCTCCGCCTACGCTTGGGGTGGGGGCTCGACGCCTCCACCTCCTCGAAGATGGTCTCCGCGAGGGAGCAAAGCGCGGGGCTCAGTGGCTTGAGGTAGGGGTCATGGGGCAAGTCCCAAATTTTATCCTCGGAGGCCCCGGTTCCCCCATCCGATGTCGCGAGTGAGTGCTCATGGATACTCATCCGGTAACCACCTTCATGACTGCCTCCACGGCCCCATCCATGTCGAACACGCGGGCCTCCTCTCGGACCTGTTGCCCCAGTATCCTCATCATGCGGCCTTCAGGTCGCGGCCAACTCGGTTTGAGATTCACGCCTCCAGACGTGACCGGGTGTGTACCCGATGCGGCCCTGTGGATGACCTTGGCGATTTGGACATGAAGGAACTCCCGATTTGCCCTCGGTCCTAGCTCCCGGTAGGCGGCCTCAAGTGCGAGGGCGATGTGGAGAAGGTCCTCTCCCGTCCTGCCCGTCTCCCGGAAACGTGCAAGGGCCACCTGAGCCTTCCTCTTGGGGGGCAACCATCTGACCTCGTGGGCGGTGACTATCTCCCCGGCTGTGTTGAGGAGCGTATCGAGGCACTGGAGCGTTACCTTAACCGCGTGGCTGTCCTTGTTCGCGTCCGTCCAGTTCTTGGAGGCGGCCCGGTAAGGATCAACCTCGTGGCGGCTGTAGGACCGTCTCCAGGTCGATCCGTGGCGGCGGAGCATCTCCTTGTGGCGCTTGCAGTAGGTCTGCGAGAGGCCGTTACCGGCCCCCCGCTGTGTGAGGTTGGTGCATCCCGAGACCGCGCATCTGGTATTCCCGTCTCCCGGAGCCTCGGCGCGGCGCTTGATGCTATCACGGCTTGCTGCTCTATCCTCGGGGGACTTCATGGAATCCACCCTTCGCGGAAGCCATAAAGGATGGACCCGTGTTCATCGCCGCTATCGCCCTTTTGCTCTAGTTCCCCGGCCTTCTCCCGCTTTCGGACCCAAAGTCCCACAGACTTACAGACCCTATTTGCCTCCACGCGGTCTTTCACCTCTTGGAGGTCCACCCATGCGTCAGCCAATTGCCGGATCGTCAGCGGGCCTTTCTCTTCGAGTAGGGCGCGGAGGAACTTCGCCCTTTCCCCATCCGTTGACACCAACCGTAGGTCCATTTCAGGGGCTGCCCCAAAGTTTCTCGTGGACGCCTTATCGACGTTCTCAGCACGTCTGTCCTTTCTCCACTTCGCCATGATCAATACCCCATATCCTTGAGCTTCTGCTGTAGGTCCTTTGCAGTCGGACCCTCCTCGCTGGCTCTCTTGGCCTTGATGGCGTCCCTCACGTCCGTCTGTCGGCGCATGACCTCCTTGCGAAGCTCGGGGTAGTCCCGAAGCATCGACTTGTAGGCAATCTCCCGATAGCGGCGCACGATATCGCCCATGGCAGCCAACTTGGTGCCGTCCACAGTGGCGGGGCCGTCCACGAGTTTGGCGTAGCCCTTGGACGTGATGAGCTTCTCCAAGGCGGCCTTAAGCGTCTTCTTGCCTCCGCCTCCTTGAGCCGTTCGCTCTTGGAAAAGGTCAAAGGCGTTTCGGCCACCGGAGAGGGTCACGTCCCGGAGGTCCACCCCGTTGCGGCTCGGGGCTGGGGGTCGGGTGCCTTCGCCTGTCTCGGTGATGATACGGACGTGCTCCGCCTCCACCACGTCCAATCCCTGTATGGATGTGAGACCCCGCTGTCTCCAGATGGGCTCCCCGAAGCTGTCACGCCTTGGAGGCAGCGTCTCCGAGTATCCCGGCAAGTCCCTCATCGCGATATCGACAACGCCACGGGCTTCCCGAAGGTAGTGGTCGGAGTTGGCGTAGGCCTTGAGCCCTGAAGACCCCGGCACCATCGCCCCGGCCAGCGACCCCATGAACCGCTCCAGATTGCGCTCGGGGTCGGTGAAGGCCCGAATGGCGCGGTCGGTGTTCTGCAAGAAGGACCTGTCCGAGAAGGACTTGAAGAGCGCGGACGCAATGGCGAGTTCCGCCTTGTTGGTCTCCCTGGCGGCGGGGTGGAGGTAACGCATATCCACGAGGTCAGCCATGAGACCGAACGGAAGGCCGACCGGATCGAAGCGGCCTAGAGGGAAGTAGGACTTGGAGCCGTCCTCCTTGGTGGTGATAATGCTGTAGGGCTTCCATCCCGTGGCAAGCAATTGGGTTCGCAAGGCGGGGTCCTTAGGCCCTCCGCCTGTAAGTCTCCCTTCTGCGGCCAACGTGGCGGCCATGGTCATGAAGGTTGCTCCTAGCGCCATCTGTCCGACCGCCTGAGCCTGAGCCTCGGGACCCATGGCCCCCTTGAGCATCTGCCGGTATTCCGTCTGCGCGAGGTTGAGGACCGGCGTCATCTTCCACGAGTACCTCAGCACGTTCACCGGGGTCTTGATGTATGGGAGCACGAGGGCCACGGCGGGAACTTGGTGGCGGAACGTCTGGACCGCGTGTCCTACGGTCCCCGCGAGGAGTTCCTGTTGGTGTGTCGTGATCTTGGCCTCTTGAAGGGCCTCGGCGTCCAGCGCCTTCCCGTCCACCGTGAGGGCCTCACCCATGCGGCGCTTTACGTGTGCCGTGAACTCGGACCCCGTTAGCCCCGCGTCTGCGGCTTCCCCTGCGGCCTTGGCTTGGACGACTGCCCGGTATCGTAAGACCTTGATGAACTCATCTGTGGCCCCGAGTGCCCTCGTGGGGAGGCCCACACCTGTCCTGTAGGCTCCGACCGCTGCCTTTTTGCTGGCCTCGGAGACTTGCTTGAAGTTGGCGGCAAGGAGACCGTTGTAGAAGTGGTCAAAGTTGTCCTTCACCTCCTTCCACGTGATGGGCGGAGCGTTAACCCTGGAGCCGTGCATGAAGTGCTCGTCGGTGTGCGGTGAGAGGATCGAGTCCCCTTTCATGAAAGCCGACACCAAGCCCTCCCAAGCGTCCCCGATGGCCGCAACCGTATACCGGTATTCCCTGAGGCCCTGAGAGCGGATGGCCCCACCCTTGGACCCCAACACAAAGCTCCCGATCACCTTCTCGGTCGGTCGGAAGGCCAGCATCATGAGGTTGCCGGTCGTGTTCACGATGTGCGTGGGGTAGTTCCACAAGAGGTTATTGGTGAGGAGGAATGTTGCCTCATCCGTCATCCGCCTCCAGAAGGACGGTGTTGCCACCTGCTTGAGCTTGTCGATTTCCCCTCGGGTCCCCACGATGGCGTCAATGAGTTTGTCTGCTGGGACCTCGGAGAGCGCCGCCACGTCCTCGGGCTTGATGGCAAACTCGGAGCGGTTGCGTCTCAACGCCCGACCGGCTGCGGCCCTCATGGAACTCCCGGCTGAGAGCATGTCGGCGGCGGCCATGAGCCGCTTGCGGACTTCCTCGCGTGCGACTTCCGGGGACCCTCCGAACTCATCCAACATCCCGGCTTGGACTTTATCGGCGGCTGCAAAAGCGTCATCGAAAAGGCGGCGGGCGATGATGTAGGATGCCTCCATATTCGCCACCATCGAAGTGGCTTGGTCTCCAGCCTGAGAGAGTTCGCCCATGAGGAGCGCAGGGTCTTCTCCCCAAAGGTCGGCGGCACGGGAGACCATGCGGCTTACCTCAGCGTCCTTGAGGACCTCTCCGCCCTTCTTGGCTGCCATGTCCGCTTCGAGGGTCTTGGCGGTATTTGCTACGAGGGTCTGGACCTCATCCGTGGCGTTGAGCTTCTGCCAAGGGAGATTGTAGGACGCGAACTTGTGGCCGTTCGCTATGGCTTCCTCACGGCTTCCGAACGTATCGAGGGCTTCAAGATCGCGGCGGGTGCTTTCGATGATTTCCCGGAACTGAGCGTCTGAGGGAGCCGCTTCGGGCGATATGCCCTGCTTGACTCCAGATTGGCCGGTGAGCGGCGTCTCGGGTGGCGTAGGGATTGCTGCCGGTTCGGCCTTGGCGGCTGTCTGCGAGGCGTTGCGGGCCGATTGCTCGGGGATAGCGGGCTTTGGGTCGTCAACGGTGGAGGGGGTGGGGCCATCCGCCATCGGGCTTGGGGCCTCCGCCTTCTGGACGGTCTCCACTTGGTCCAACACCTTGGCCGCTTCTTCGGGTTGGCCGTGGCGGAGTAGCTTCAGGGCCTTGGTGGATGCCGCAAAGACCCCGGCAAGGGCGAAGTCCAGGCCGATGCCTTCGAGTGCGTTCTTAAAGCGGCCCTCAGCGGCGCTGTCCTCGGGAGCGGCTGCGAGGTATTCGGTCACTGGGTTCTGGAGCGAAGGGAAGCTCTCGATGAGGTTGGAGAGGCGTTCCTCGTGTGGGTCAATGACCACGGCCCCGGCGATGGCACCACGAGCGGTCTCGTAGGCAAACCTCCCGGCCTTACCTGCGGCCTTGAGCTTCTGGACGCCCTTGATGGGGGCCATGATCTTCCCCGCTCCGATCATCCCCGTGGCGAACTGCGAGATGCTGGAAGCGAGGGCGTTTTGGGGGGCGTCAGCTCGGAGCTCCGAGTCCCGACGCTCGATGTCGCGGCGGAGTTGGGACTTATCGCCCTCTTCTGGCTCTCCCATGAGGAAGTCCTTGGTCTCGAAGCCTGCCTTGGCGATGCCGCCTCCTACCGACCGCCAAAGCTCGGAGGCAGGCTCCAGGGCGTTCGCTACGCCTTGGAGAGGGTTGAAGCCGTCGCTTGTTGGTTTGTCCTCGGGGGGTTCTTTCCCAAGGTCCCGGAAGACCTTCGCTCTGGCACGCTTGTAGAGGTCGGGATCGTTGACTTCCGGGCTTATCCCGCGCTCCTCATCGATCTTCTTGAGGGCTTCCTTAAAGAGGTCGCGGGGTGGTGTGTTTGAATTTTGGTCGGACAT
>NZ_JAINFJ010000033.1 GCF_019966595.1 Oricola indica | reverse complement strand
GTTATGCCGCCGAGATGACGGCCTGATTGCGAGAAATCACCACTCTTGCAATCAACGTCAAGTAACTTGGCAATGCCCTGGAACCTATCGCGAGCAGCGCATCGTCCTCAACACGCTGCGCTTCCTCAGCAATCGTCTGCAGATCTCGCTGGTCTGCTTCGGCGTCAACGAAGCACGTGAGGCCATCAGTGGTGACGTTCAGCTTGCGCGCCGGTTCGAGCAGTTCACCTTGAGCCGGTGGGCTGCGAACGAACAGTTCGAGACTTTGGTGGCGTCGATCCTGCGCAATACGCCGCTGCGTCGGCCCTCGGTGCTTACGCCGAAATCGTTGCGACGGATCCTGCAGATCACCGAGGGTATCACGGCAAACATCTTCCACATGATCAACAGCCTAGCAATCGACGCTGTCGAAAACGGCCGCGAGCACATCACCGATGATATGGTTGAGAACTGGGAGCCGGAATTCGATGCCGAGGCGGCATTCGCATGATGCAGAACACACCGCCTCGGCAGTTGCCGGTACGGCTGCCGCCCGTCGCCGACGAACTACTGTCGTCCTGGATCAACCGGCATGCAGCCTTCTATGCAGTCCCACCACTCGTCATGCTTCGGCATTGCCTGCCGAAAGTTGTCTCATTGCGGGCAGCCGATCTCCATCTGAGCCGTGATCAGGAAATCCGACTTGCGAGCATGTTCTCCACGGACCCGGCTGTTGTGCGCCGAATGACCTTCGGCAATGTCGTGCAATCATCGCATCGGCTCCTCGCCGCTGGACCAGCGCAGGTCTGCACGAACTGCAGCCTTGGTCACACGGAACCGGCGCCAATCCTGCGAAGCCAGCTGCTGGGGTGGCGCATCACGTGCCCTCTGTGTGCAAACCAATTCCGGGATTCCGGCGGGCGCGAGCTCCCCTCCCCTTTCCGGCAATATCGTGGTGTGGCTCTTCGTGGCGAAAAGCTGCTCGACGAGGAAGCCGAACGTGGCATCGGAACCTGGACATCGCCCGCCGACATTGCCCGGCTTCTCCTGATGCGACGCATTCCAAGACCTATACCCCGCGAGCGCGACCTTTGGCGCTTCCGGGTGCTCGGCGCTGTCATCCCCGATCTCGACCATGTCGTTGCCGAGCAACAGGATCTGCCCACACCTGCAAAGCCGATCCTGCCGCTTCACCTGCGGCCGGCTCTGTTGGCAGGGGTCGCCATCGTCGAGCGTGCGGGACCGGAGATGCTCCGAATGCTGCGTGGTCACATGATGGGTGACAATAGGGTCCGATTCACTGACGCCACCGAGAGCATGGTAGCCCGAGCTCGCAGGTCGAGAGTCTCTTCTTCTCAAATGCAGTTAATTTGAGAATCCGATCGCCAAGATTCTCACAATCAAATGCCAAGTCCGTACCAAACCGGCGCATTCTTGCAATTAAGTGCCAAGCGACATATGTGGCGATCTCCAAGACATTGATCCACAAGAAGGAATCAACACACCGCAGGCCGGCCGCGCGGCAGGCGCGACCCCTTTGAGGGGAACGATCCACTCGAATCGCCCTCCCGATTGGAATGATGTGACAACCTTACATCTGTAGGCAGCGCGCGCCGGACCATTTTCTCAGCGGTTTCAAACATGAACCGTCCGATTTCGGGCACGACTAGTGCCCGCGCATTTCCGAGCGATCAAAATAAGAAGCATCAGCGCGGCCAGGGAACCATGCGCGAGATGACACCATCGCGGCGGACTGCATGATAAGCGGTGGCCGCGAGGTGGATTGTTACAAGCGCAAGCGTGACATTCCACAGAAGGATGTGGATTCGGCCCGCCGGCGCCCAGAGGTAGGCTGCGGCGAATCCCGCCGCAGCCTGGCTGAGGAGCACAATGTAAAGCGCCCAGTGCGTCGATTGCGAGAGTCGTTCCTGCCAGCTCGACATCCGCGACGAAGCTGGACGAGGGATGAACCATCGAAATCCGATCCGCACCAGCATCAGCGCGCCGATCAGTAGGCCCGCATAGTTGTGGAGGGCATGTTGAAGCAAGTCCAAGTCTGAAGGCGGCAGAAGCGGGTTGTGCGTTCTCGGGATTGCCCGGGACGTGTACCATTGCTCGATGATCAAGAGAACCACCGCCCAGTGCACGGCGATCTGCAGTCGCGTGTAACGGCTAGCTACCTTATTCGCTGATGAGGTCGAGGACATGATCGGGCTTTTGTCGCCTGTTGGCCGTTGAGACGCAAGTCTGGCGATGCCGGCTCTGCGAGCCTCGACTGCTTGGTTCGGCACCTCATCCCCCATACGTAGCGAACAAGCGTGTCAGACGACAACCTGTGGTTCAGAAACACGTTCCGCGCGCAATGTCTTTTCGGTGATTAGGGTCAAACGTTACGGGCCAAAGGCTACTTCCTCATTCATCGCTCCCTGCGCGCAGGCACGACCACACCGTCGCTAATGCGATCGCTGGGGTGCAGGAACACCCGTTAGGCGGGTGAGAGTCCGTCAAGAACTTCTGCTGTTCGATCAGTGCGTCGACCGATCTCCACCGTAGTGCTTCGCACGCCTCTGTCTCGAATGGCGTACACTTCCCAATCGTCTCCTTGCCGGAAGAGAGCCGCCACGGGAACAGCAAGTGCATCGTCAGAGCTCCAGACGACACCATTGACGATCACTCGGAAGTCGTGCCCGAGCCGTGGTCAAGCTTCCGGCGGGTGACCTATTCTAGAGCATGATCCCGAAAACTGGAGACCGGTTTTCGGAAAAGATCATGCTATTCCAAGGCAATAGATCGTGATGCCGGTTCAAGGGAACGGCATCATGATCTAGTTAGCGGTTCTTCCTCACGTTCTGTGGTTCATTCGCTGTTGGCGGCACTGTCGCTATCGGCGGGCATGCGAACGAGAACGAAATGGTCGCCCGGCCTTCTAGCTGGAAGTGCCGCAGGATGGTGTCGTCGATGATTGGTATTCCAAGCCGTTCCATCAACTGCTCTCCAGGACCCCCGCCCGTGCTTTGGCCAAGCAGGCCACGGTCGCCCCGACCCGTGTCGGCTTGGGCACACAACGAAGGCAATCTGCGGCACCCGATCGGACATCTGTTGAGGACACTTGATGCGCGCATCCCCAGCGGATTCACCGTCACGGGCTTGCCTTGGACCGGAAGGTTGCCTCTTCCGGTGTGACTATTCGTGATCGATCCGGGTTTGAACTTGACTGACAGTGCGTTCATCGGAAATCCCGCGTTTTCACTCTGATCTCGTTGATGTGGCCATAGGGATCGACCAGGTTTCTCGCTTTGGGAAGTCCGCGCGGATCGGGCGTGGGCGAGCCGTGATGGACCTCGTCGCCGCGCCCGTACGGCACCGGAAATCCCGCCTCCCGCGCACCGACGCTCGCAAGTTCGGCAGAGAGATCGGTGATCTCCTGCGCCACGACGTGCACCACGTCGCCTTCGCGCTGGATGCGGCCCTTGACGCCGAACATGCCGGACCCGAGCACGACGCGCCGGTATTTTTCAAAGACCTTGGTCCAGACCACGAGATTGGCGACCGCGGTTTCGTCCTCGAGCGTGATGAACATGACGCCCTTGGCCGAACCGGGGCGTTGGCGCACGAGCACCAGACCTGCGACGTGAACCCAGCGGCGATCACGAGAGGCGACGGCCTCGGCGCAGGTCATGATGCGCCGGCGGGACAGATCGGCGCGGAGGAAGGACACCGGGTGCTGCCGAAGGGTCAGCCCGGTGTGACTGTAGTCCTCCACCACCTCCCTTCCGGCCGCCATGGGGCGCAGCGATACCGCGGGCTCGATCTGCTCGGGCACGATACAGGCTTCGCGTACCGCGGCGGCGGCAAAGAGCGGCAGCGGTTCGTCGCGCAGCGCCTTTATGGCCCAGAGCGCCTCGCGTCTTGCAAGGCCGAGCGCGGACCGGAAGGCATCCGCCTCGGCCAGCTCGACCAGGGCCGCGGCCGGGATACCGGCCCGGCGCCAGAGGTCGTCCATCGAGGCGAAGGGCCGGTCTTCCCGACAGGAGATCAGGCGCGCAGCTTCGGCATTGCCGAGACCCTTGACCATGCGCAGGCCGAGCCGCACGGCGAAATCGCCATCCTCGCCGATCGCCTCGAGCGTGCAGTCCCAGCGGGATGTATTGATGCAGACGGGACGGATCTCGACGCCATGCTCGCGCGCATCGCGTACGATCTGGGCTGGTGCATAAAAGCCCATGGGCTGGGCGTTGAGCAGCGCACAGCAGAAGACATCCGGGTGCCAGCATTTCATCCAGGATGAGGCGTAGGCTATGAGCGCAAAGCTCGCCGCATGGCTTTCGGGAAAGCCATAGCTCCCGAAGCCTTCGAGCTGCTTGAAGGTGCGTTCGGCGAATTCGCGGTCATAGCCATTGGCGACCATGCCGGAGATCAGCTTCTCACCGAACTTCGCGACGCCGCCGGTATGCTTGAAGGTCGCCATGGCGCGGCGCAGCTGATCGGCCTCGCCGGCGGTAAAGCCCGCGCATTCGATGGCGACGCGCATGGCCTGCTCCTGGAAGAGCGGCACGCCCAGCGTCTTACCGAGCACCGCCTCGAGCTCGGGTTTTGGATAGGTCACCTCCTCCTTGCCCTCGCGGCGGCGCAGATAGGGATGCACCATGTCGCCCTGGATCGGACCGGGGCGCGCGATCGCCACCTCGATGACGAGATCATAAAAGGTCCGCGGCTTGATGCGCGGCAGCATGGCCATCTGGGCGCGGGATTCGATCTGGAAGGTGCCGAGCGTGTCGGCCTTGCGGATCATCGCATAGGTGCGCGGATCCTCGGCCGGGATGGTGGCGAGGTCGAGCCTTATATCCTTGTGCTCGGCGAGCAGATCGAAGGCGCGGCGCATGCAGGAGAGCATGCCCAGCGCCAGCACGTCGACCTTCATGAACTTGAGCACATCGATGTCGTCCTTGTCCCACTCGATGACCTGGCGGTCCTCCATGGCGGCCGGCTCGATCGGCACGAGTTCGTCGAGCCGGTCGCGGGTCAGAACGAAGCCGCCCGGGTGCTGCGAGAGATGGCGCGGTGTGCCGACAAGCTGGTGCGCGAGCTCGAGCGCAAGCCGGAGCCGGCGATCGCCCATGTTGAGGTTCAGGCCCTCGGCGTGCTTTTGCTCCACGCCTTCCGACCACCCCCAGACCTGCGAGGACAGGGTCTTGGTCATATCCTCGGGCAGGCCGAGCGCCTTTCCGACATCGCGCAGCGCGCCCTTGGCGCGATAGCGGATGACGGTGGAGCAGAGCGCTGCCCGCTCGCGGCCATAGGTTTCATAGACCCACTGGATGACCTCCTCGCGCCGCTCATGTTCGAAGTCGACATCGATGTCGGGCGGCTCACGACGTTCCTCGGAGACGAAGCGTTCGAAGAGAAGATCGTTTCGGTCGGGATCGACCGAAGTGACGCCGAGCACGAAGCAGACGGCCGAGTTCGCCGCCGATCCCCTGCCCTGGCAAAGAATTCCCCTCGAGCGGGCAAAGCGCACGATGGCGTTCACCGTCAGGAAATACGGCGCATAGTCCAGCTTCTCGATCAGTTGGAGCTCGTGTTGCAGATTGGCGCGCACCTTGTCGGGCAGACCCTCCGGGTAGCGCTCGGCCACGCCCTCCCAGGTGAGTTTCTCAAGGGCCTGCTGTGGCGTCAGCTCCGGATAGAGCTTTTCTTCCGGATACTGATAGGCAAGCTCCTCGAGCGAAAACCTGCACCGGTCCGTGATCTCGATGGTGCGGGCGAGGGCTTCGGGATAGCGGTCGAAAAGCCGATGCATTTCTTCCGGTGGCTTCAGGTAGCGGTCGGCAAACCGCTCGCGGCGATGCCCGAGCTCGTCGATGGTGACATTGTGCCGGATGGCGGTCACCACGTCCTGCATGAGCTGCCGGCCGGGTTCGTGGAAGAGCACGTCATTGGTGACCACGGTGGGAACCCGCGCCTGCGCCGCCAGGTTCGACAGGTCCCAGAGGCGCAGCTGATCGTTGGGCCGCCGGCGCAGCGTCAGGGCCAGATAGGCGCGATCGCCGAAGCATTCCCGCAGGCGCCGCAGTTGCAGCGCGCAGGTCTCGTCCGCGATGTCGGGAACGAGCACGGCGATCAGGCCCTCGCCATAGGGGGGTCGGTTCCGGCTGAGGGCGAAATGACACCCTAAGCATTCTTCCCCTTGGGCCACAGATACTCGCCAGTCAGCA
>NZ_JAINFJ010000032.1 GCF_019966595.1 Oricola indica | reverse complement strand
CGCCCTGGCGGAGGTACTGACCGACCATGGTGGCGCTCCGGCAATTCAGAAACTCAAAGCCGTCCTTTTCCGACCTGTTGCCCTATGCAGGCCTCGTCGCTGACGGGATCATCCTGCTGAAGGACGGCTCGCTGATGGCCGGATGGTATTTTGCCGGACCGGATTCGGAGAGCTCCACCAATATCGAGCGCAACGAGGTCTCGCGGCAGATTAACGCCGTCCTCTCGCGGCTTGGGTCGGGCTGGATGATCCAGGTCGAGGCGGTTCGCGTCCCCACGACGGCCTATCCCGCCCGCGAGGATTGCCACTTTCCCGATCCGGTGACGCGCGCGATCGACGAGCAGCGACGGGCGCATTTCATGGCCGAGCGCGGCCACTACGAAAGCCAGCACGCGCTGATCCTGACCTATCGGCCGCCGGAGCCGCGGCGGTCGGCCATGGCACGTTACGTCTATTCGGACGAAGGAAGCCGCTCGCAAACCTATGCCGACGGGGTGCTCACTTCCTTCCAGACCTCTATCAGGGAGGTCGAGCAATATCTCGGCAATGTGCTGATGATCCGCCGCATGGTCACGCGGACGGTTGTTCATCCGGAAACCGGTGACGAGGCGCGCTACGACGAGCTCTTCCAGTTCATCCGGTTCTGCATTCTCGGCGAGAACCACCCCGTCAGGCTGCCGGCGATCCCGATGTATCTCGACTGGCTGGTGACGGCCGAATTCCATCACGGGCTCTCGCCCATGGTCGACGGCAGCTATCTCGCAATTGTCGGGATCGACGGGTTTCCGGCCGAGAGCTGGCCCGGCATCCTCAATTCGCTCGATTTGATGCCGCTGACCTATCGCTGGTCCAGCCGCTTCATCTTCCTCGACGACCAGGAAGCGCGGCAAAAGCTAGAACGCACCCGCAAGAAGTGGCAGCAGAAAGTGCGGCCGTTTTTCGATCAGCTTTTCCAGACCCAGAGCCGATCGGTCGACCAGGACGCCATGACCATGGTTGCCGAAACCGAGGACGCGATCGCCGAGGCGTCATCGCAGCTCGTCGCCTACGGCTATTACACGCCCGTCATCGTCATGTTCGACACGGACGAGGCCCGTCTGCGCGATCAGGCAGAGGCCGTCCGGAGGCTCATCCAGGCCGAAGGCTTCGGCGCCCGCATCGAAACCCTCAATGCCACCGAGGCCTATCTCGGCAGCCTGCCGGGCAACGCTCAAGCCAATGTCCGCGAACCGCTGATCAACACGCGCAACCTTGCCGATCTCATTCCGGTCAATTCCGTCTGGGCAGGCAGCGCCGTCGCCCCATGCCCGTTCTACCCGCCAAACGCCCCGCCACTGATGCAGGTCGCCAGCGGCTCGTCTCCCTTCCGGTTGAACCTTCACGTCGACGATGTCGGCCACACGCTGATCTTCGGCCCGACTGGATCGGGCAAGTCGACACTGTTGGCGCTGATCGCCGCACAGTTCCGGCGCTACGAGCACGCGCAGATTTTCGCCTTCGACAAGGGGAAGTCGCTTTATCCGCTGACTAGGGCCGCGGGCGGGGATCACTATGAGATCGGAGCCGGGGAGGGGAGAGCGCTCGCCTTCTGCCCGCTGGCCGAGCTCTCGACAGACGGTGACCGCGCTTGGGCTGCCGAGTGGGTCGAGACGCTCGTCGCCATGCAGGGTGTGACGATCACTCCGGATCACCGCAACGCCATCGCTCGCCAGATCGGTCTGCTGGCAGATGCCCGTGGGCGCTCGCTGTCCGATTTCGTGAGCGGCGTGCAGATGCGCGAGATCAAGACCGCCCTGCAGCACTACACGGTCGACGGGCCGATGGGGCAGCTCCTCGACGCGGAGGAGGACGGGCTGACGCTCGGATCGTTCCAGACCTTCGAGGTCGAGGAACTGATGAATATGGGCGAGCGCAATCTCGTGCCCGTTTTGCTCTATCTCTTTAGACGAATCGAAAAGCGCCTCACCGGGAGCCCAAGCCTCATCATTCTCGACGAGGCCTGGCTGATGCTCGGCCATCCGATGTTCCGCGACAAGATCAGGGAATGGCTGAAGGTGCTGCGCAAGGCCAATTGCGCGGTCGTGCTTGCCACGCAGTCGATCTCGGACGCGGAGCAGTCCGGTATCATCGACGTCTTGAAAGAAAGCTGCCCGACAAAGATCTGCCTGCCTAACGGTGCGGCGCGGGAATCGGGAACGCGCGAGTTCTACGAACGCATCGGGTTCAACGACCGGCAGATCGAGATCGTCGCAACGGCTATTCCCAAGCGCGAATACTACGTCGCCTCGCCCGAAGGCCGGCGGCTCTTTGATATGGCGCTCGGAGCGATCGCGCTCGCCTTCGTCGGCGCGTCCGGCAAGGACAATCTCAAACGAATTGATCAGCTTAGCGAGACGCACGGCAGCGACTGGCCAGCGGCCTGGCTGGAGGAAAGGGGAGTCGATGATGCCAAGCGCATTCTCACGCACAGCTAGGATTGCGGTGGCCGCAATTCTCACAGTCTCGTCAGCCTCCAGCACCCAGGCGGGCGGTGGCGGGTTCTTCGGAGCGACGGAATTCACGCAGATCCTCAACAATGGCGAGCTGGTCGGCCTCGTCGGCCAATCAGCCGAGCAAATCCAGAATCAGGTGACCCAGATCACGCAGCTGGCCGAGCAGATCCAGAACCAGCTGAGGATCTATGAGAACATGCTGCAGAACACGCTGACTTTGCCGAGCCACGTCTGGGGTCAGGTCGAAAGCGATCTGATGCAGCTGCAGAGCCTCGTCCAGCAGGGTCAATCGGTCGCCTTCTCGATGGGCAATGCCGATGACGTGCTGCGGCAGCGTTTCGAGAGCTTTGCCGATTTCAAGTCAGGCCTCGCCAACGGGCAGACCTTCTCGTCGAGCTATCAGGACTGGTCCGACACCAACCGCGACACGATTGGAGCGACACTCAGGGCGGCGGGACTGACCGCCGATCAGTTCAGCTCCGAGGAATCGACGATGAGCCAGCTCCGGTCGATGTCGCAGTCTTCGGTCGGCCAGATGCAGGCGCTGCAGGTCGGCCATGAGATCGCCGCCCAGCAGGTCGCCCAGGCGCAGAAGCTTCGCGGGCTCGTCTCACAGCAGGTGACGATGATGGGCACCTGGTATCAATCCGAACAAGCGGCAAAGGACCTTGCGCAGAACCGGCGCGAGGAGTTCTTCAATTCGACCACGCCGTCGACATCCGGCGGACAGACGATGGATCCGCGCTGGTGATGAGGTTCTTCATCATCGCGATCTGCGCCGTCGTCGTTTTCGTTGTCGGCATCGTCATCTGGAACGCAACCACCCAACCGGAAGCGCCGGCGGCGGCCGTCGCCCCGGAAAGGCAGCACTTCGATCTCGAGGGCGGCCAGGAGATGCGGCCGCGATGGGGCAAGTCGGAAGGCGGGGCCGATGGCACGTCAGGAAACTAGGCTCGCTCTTCTTCTGATCGGAGGCGTCATCCTCTGGGCCCATCCCACATTGGCTCAGGAAGGCACCTTGCTGACCAATCTCGAAAACGAGATTGCGACGGCCGCTCAGGGCTGGGAAACGACGATCCTTGACGCGGCCAGATCGCTCTTCTGGATTCTCGCCGGCATCGAGGTCGGGATCGCCGCGGTCTGGCTGGCGATCTCGGCGGCCTCTCTCGACACATGGTTCGCCGAGCTTGTCCGGCGCATCATGTTCATTGGCCTCTTCGTCTTCATTCTGGAGCAGGGTCCGGATTTTACGAAGGCGGTTGTAGACAGCCTGTTCCAGATCGGGGCCGGGGGCGGGTCTGCCTCACCGGCCAATGTCTTCAATGCCGGTCTTGAGGTCGCAAGTGCCATGTCTGCGAAAGCGCAGTTCGGCCTGTTCGAGGACAATGCGTTGGCGATCGCCGCCGTCTTCGCGATGGTCATCACGGTGATCTGCTTCAGCCTCGTCGCCGCGATCTTCGTCTCGGTCATGGTGGAGATGTATGTCGGACTTCTGGCCGGCATGATCATGCTCGGCCTCGGCGGTTCGAGCTTCACCAAGGATTTCTCGGTCCGCTATCTGATCTACGCATTTTCCGTCGGAATGAAGCTGATGGCGCTGGTGATGATCGCGCGGATCGGCTCGCAAGTCCTGATCAACCTCGCCAATTCGCCGACGACCGGCGACGAGTTTCTGGCGACGCTGGCAATCGCCGGCATCTCGGTCGTGGTGTTCGTCATCGCGATGTACGTCCCCAACATCGTGCAGGGCATGGTCCAGGGCGTCTCGGTCACGGGCGGAATGGAGACCATCCGTCACGGCGCCCAGGCGGCAAGCTTTGCGGCAGGCGGCGCGGCGCTTGCCGTGGGCGGGGCGAGGGCAGGGGCCGCGGCCTATTCCGATGCCCGCGCCGCCGGCAGTTCCTTTGGCGGGGCAGCACTCAAGGGCATGGCAAGCGGGATGGGCGCCGCCGGCGGTGCGGCCGCCTCGGCCGCCCGCGACAAGGCTATCGGGGTTCCGGGTACTTGGGGCGCTTCGACCCTTGGGCTTGCCAACGCCAAGCTTGACCAGTCCCAGGGTCGTCCCGCTGCCCGCCCGAACCGTGACGAGAAAGCGTGACAGAGACCATGGCTAGAACCAGTATCCCGGAAAATCCCTATCTCGCCGCGCGCCAGGAATGGAACGAGCGCTACGGGTCATATGTGAAGGCAGCCGCGGCCTGGCGGATCGTCGGGATCACCGGCATGCTCATGGCGGTCATCGGATTTTCCTACGCGCTCTATCAGAGCACACAGGTGAAGCTGGTCCCGTATATCGTCGAGGTCGACAAGCTCGGCACTGCGGCAACGACAGGGTTCCCGCAGCAGATCGAGTACGCGGACCCACGCGTCGTGCGCGCGACGCTTGGGAGCTTCGTATCGAACTTCCGCTCGGTGACGCCCGACACCGTCGTCCAGAAGCAATATATCGATCGGGCTTATGCGCATCTCAGGTCGCCCGACCCGGCGACCGAAAAGGTCAATGCGTGGTTCCGGAGCAACTCGCCTTTCGATCGCGCGCGCGAAAAGACGGTGGCGATAGAGGTCACGAACATCGTGCCGCTTTCCAACCAGAGCTATCAGATCGACTGGACCGAATATGAGCGGGACCGGCAGGGCAAGGAACTCGCAACGAGGCGGTTCCGCGGTGTCGCCACGGTGACCCTCACCCCGCCGCAAGACGAGGCGGTGATCCGCCTCAACCCCATCGGACTTTATTTGAAGGATTTTGACTGGACGGCGCAGCTCTAGGTGCCCCGGAGGATAGGTGAATGAACAAACAGACATACCGCGGCATCGTGCTTTGCGCCGGCGTGATGATCGCGGCGGCGACGCTGCCCGCACAGGGACAGCAGCTTACGAGCAACGAAGCGCGCGGAACGCAGCTCTCCGGTCAGTGGCAGCACCGGCAAGGCGTGGTAACGCGCGGAGCCGACGGCAAGGTGATCTTCCTTTATGGCGAGGTTCAGCCATCGGTCGTCTGCTCGCCGCTGCAGGTCTGCGATATCGAACTTCAGGCCGGGGAGGTGGTGCGCGACGTTCTTCTTGGCGACACCGTGCGCTGGAAGGTCGAACCGGCAACATCCGGTGCGCCAAGCGGACAGGCGATCCATCTGATCGTCAAACCGTCCGAAGCGGGCCTGGTCACCTCGATGGTCGTGACGACCTCGCGGCGCACCTATCATATTCAGCTGAAATCGCATCACAGCCAGTACATGGCCCGCGTCGGCTTCGATTATCCCGAAGACATCAATGCGCGGTTCGCCGAAATCAACGCGCGGATCGAGGCGAGCGTTGTGCCCGGCGCCGGCGTTCCGGCCGATCAGCTCGATTTCGCGTTTCACATGAGCGGCGCGGCGCGCTGGCGGCCGACGCGGATCTACAGCGACGGGATGAAGACCTACATCCAGTTTCCGTCGTCGTTGTCAGGGCAGGAGGCTCCCGTCCTGTTCGTCGTCTCCGGAGGTGAAAACCGCATCGTCAATTACCGCATGAACGGCACGATGATGGTCGTCGACTACAACATCGATCGGGCGATCCTGGTCTCCGGCGTCGGGCGCCAGCAGCAGAAGATCACGATCCGGCGGGGAGGGTAGGGCGATGCGTGCAATCAATTCCCTTCTCCGTCTCTCGGCCGCCCTGGTGCTCCTGGCCTTGCTCGCCGCGTGCCAAACCATGAGTGGACCCGGCCTCATCCGGAGCGAAGTCACGGCCGAACTCACACCGGAATCGGCGAATGCCATTGCCGGCGACATGGTGGGGCGGCTGGCGGAGCAGGTCGGGCCGGGCACGACCACGATCGAGCTGCGCGGAAGTGACACCCTGTTCGGCCCGGCTCTCGAGGCGGCGCTTCGTGAATGGGGTTATGCGGTCGTCACCGATCAGGCGACCGAGGGAACCGCGGTGACGCCGCTGGCCTATTCGATCGATCCTTTCGAGAGCGGTGTGCTGGTGCGGCTCTCGACGCTCCAGGTCGAGCTGACCCGCATGTACACGCTCAGCGCCACCGGCGCGACACCGGCCAGCCCAGTGTCCGTCATGCAGCGTGGATCGGAGGCCGCATCGTGACCGAGTCCCTGAAACTCGGCGGCGCTGGTCCGCAGGACGGGCCGCGCATCAGGCGTCTCAATCGCGTTCCGGTCATCGTCGCGATTCTGTTGGTCCTGATCTTCCTGGCGGTGATCTTTTACGGCCTGTCGTCGAGAGGATTGCATTTCGGGGGCGATCCGCAGATCGAGCCGTCATCCGCGCGACCCGCGTCCAACGACGCCGAACGGCTGAAACAGGGTGTGCCGGACGGGATTATCGGCGAACCGCAACCCGTCGTGGTCCAACCGACACCGATCGAGGAGCCCGAGCGACCGAGAAACCCGTTTCAGCGGGAACCAGAGCCGACGCCGACCGTCGTAACCGCCCCTCAGCCGACGCTTGAACCGGAAGCGGTGTGGCGGGCGCGCCTGCAGCGCGAACAGGACGAACAGGTGCTTAGAGAGTATCAGCGTCAGCAGATGGCGAGCATCCAGGCTGAAGGTGCCGCCTTCGACTCTCCGATCGCGGTCAATCTGAAGGACCTCGAGAACGCGAGTGCTGCAGCGACGCCGACGACTCAGCAAACAGGGCTAACGAACGCGAACCGGCCGGCCAGTGCGCTCGATCTTTATAGCGCCGCTCTCCAGTCCGGCATCGGTCAGGCTGCCGATCCGAACGGGCAGGCGTCCAAACAGCAATTCTTCAACCAGGATATCGCGGATCTCGGCTATCTGCCGCACTCCGTGGTGCCGCAAATGTCGCCGTTCGAGCTGAAACGTGGCTCGGTGATTCCGGCCACTCTGATCACCGGCATCAACTCCGATCTTCCCGGCCGCATCACCGCGCAAGTGTCGCAGAATGTCTACGACAGCGCGACGGGCCGCCGGCTATTGATCCCGCAGGGCGCAAAGCTGTTCGGGCGTTACGATTCCGAGGTCACATTCGGCCAGAACCGGGTACTGGTGGTCTGGACCGATATCATCTTCCCGAACGGTTCGACCCTGCAGATAGGCGGCATGGCCGGTACCGATGGCGCCGGCAATGGTGGTTTCCACGATCGGGTCGACAACCATTATCTGCGCACCTTCGGATCGGCGATCCTCGTGGCGCTGATCGGCGCCGGCACCGACATGCTTCTCCCCGATGACAACAGCACCTCAACTACGGTGGACAGCGCCAGCGACGCGGCGCGCCGCTCCTTCGCAGAGACCTTCAGTCAGATTTCGGAGCAAACGGTGTCGAAGAACCTCAATGTGCAACCGACACTTCAGATCAGGCCGGG
>NZ_JAINFJ010000031.1 GCF_019966595.1 Oricola indica | reverse complement strand
CGCCCTGGCGGAGGTACTGACCGACCATGGTGGCGCTCCGGCAATTCAGAAACTCAAAGCCGTCCTTTTCCGACCTGCTGCCCTATGCCGGCCTGGTCGCCGACGGCGTCATCCTGTTGAAGGACGGTTCGCTGATGGCCGGATGGTATTTTGCCGGACCGGACTCCGAAAGCTCCACCAATATCGAGCGCAACGAAGTCTCGCGGCAGATCAATGCGGTCCTTTCGCGGCTCGGGTCCGGCTGGATGATCCAGGTCGAAGCGGTTCGCGTGCCCACAACGGCCTATCCCGCGCGCGAGGATTGCCATTTCCCCGACCCGGTGACGCGCGCGATCGACGAACAGCGGCGCGATCATTTCATGGCCGAGCGCGGCCACTATGAGAGCCAGCACGCGCTGATCCTGACCTATCGGCCTCCGGAGCCTCGGCGCTCGGCCATGGCGCGCTATGTCTACTCGGACGAAGGAAGCCGATCGCAAACCTATGCCGACGGCGTGCTCACTTCCTTCCAGACCTCGATCCGGGAGGTCGAGCAATATCTCGGCAATGTGCTGATAATCCGTCGCATGGTCACGCGGACGGTCGTTCATCCGGAGAGCGGCGACGAGGCGCGATACGACGAGCTCTTCCAGTTCATCAGGTTTTGCATTCTCGGCGAGAACCATCCGGTCAGACTGCCGGCGATCCCGAAGTATCTCGACTGGCTGGTGACGGCCGAGTTCCACCATGGGCTCTCGCCCATGGTCGACGGCAGCTACCTCGCAATTGTCGGGATCGACGGGTTCCCGGCCGAGAGCTGGCCCGGCATCCTCAATTCGCTCGATTTGATGCCGCTCACCTATCGCTGGTCGAGCCGGTTCATCTTCCTCGACGATCAGGAGGCGCGGCAAAAGCTCGAGCGAACCCGCAAGAAGTGGCAGCAGAAAGTCCGGCCATTCTTCGATCAGCTTTTCCAGACCCAGAGCCGTTCGGTCGACCAGGACGCCATGACCATGGTGGCCGAGACCGAGGACGCGATCGCCGAGGCGTCATCTCAGCTTGTTGCCTACGGCTATTACACGCCCGTCATCGTGATGTTCGACACGGATGAAGCCCGCCTGCGCGATCAGGCAGAGGCCGTTCGGAGGTTGATCCAAGCCGAAGGCTTCGGCGCTCGCATCGAAACCCTCAATGCCACCGAGGCCTATCTCGGCAGCCTGCCGGGCAATACCTACGCCAATGTCCGCGAACCGCTGATCAACACGCGCAACCTTGCCGATCTCATTCCGGTCAATTCCGTCTGGGCGGGCAGCGCCGTCGCGCCATGCCCGTTCTACCCGCCCAACGCGCCGCCGCTGATGCAGGTCGCCAGCGGCTCGTCTCCCTTCCGGTTGAACCTTCATGTCGACGATGTCGGCCACACGCTGATCTTCGGCCCGACCGGATCGGGCAAATCGACCCTGTTGGCGCTGATCGCCGCGCAGTTCCGGCGTTATGAGCATGCGCAGATCTTCGCCTTCGATAAGGGGAAGTCGCTTTATCCGCTGACTAAGGCCGCGGGCGGGGATCACTATGAGATCGGAGCAGGGGAGGGGACATCGCTCGCCTTCTGCCCGCTGGCCGAGCTCTCGACAGACGGTGACCGCGCTTGGGCCGCCGAATGGATCGAGACGCTCGTCGCCATGCAGGGTGTGACGATCACGCCGGACCACCGCAATGCGATCGCCCGGCAGATCGGTCTGCTTGCCGACGCCCGCGGCCGCTCGCTATCCGATTTCGTGAGCGGTGTGCAGATGCGCGAGATCAAGACGGCCCTGCAGCACTACACAGTCGACGGGCCGATGGGGCAGCTTCTCGACGCGGAAGAGGACGGGCTGACGGTCGGATCGTTCCAGACCTTCGAGGTCGAAGAGCTGATGAATATGGGCGAGCGCAATCTCGTACCGGTCCTCCTTTACCTCTTCAGACGTATTGAAAAGCGCCTCACCGGCGCGCCGAGTCTCATTATCCTTGACGAGGCCTGGCTGATGCTCGGTCATCCGATGTTCCGCGACAAGATCAGGGAATGGCTGAAGGTGATGCGCAAGGCCAATTGCGCGGTCGTGCTTGCCACGCAGTCTATCTCGGATGCGGAGCAATCCGGCATCATCGACGTGCTCAAGGAAAGCTGCCCGACCAAGATTTGCCTGCCCAATGGCGCGGCGCGGGAATCGGGCACGCGCGAGTTCTACGAACGCATCGGGTTCAACGACCGGCAGATCGAGATCGTCGCGACGGCCATTCCCAAGCGCGAATATTACGTCGCCTCGCCTGAAGGCCGGCGGCTCTTCGACATGGCGCTCGGGCCCGTTGCGCTCGCCTTCGTCGGCGTGTCCGGCAAGGACAATCTCAAACGCATTGATCAGCTCAGCGAGACGCACGGCGACGAGTGGCCGGCGGCCTGGCTGGCGGAAAGGGGAGTGGATGATGCTAAGCGCATTCTCACGCACAGCTAGGATAGCGATAGCCGCAATCCTCTCAGCCTCGTCGGCCACAAGTACCCATGCCGGGGGCGGCGGGTTCTTCGGAGCGACGGAATTCACGCAGATCCTCAACAATGGCGAACTGGTCGGTCTCGTCGGCCAGTCGGCCGAGCAAATCCAGAACCAGGTCACCCAGATCACGCAGCTGGCCGAGCAGATCCAGAACCAGCTCAGGATCTACGAAAACATGCTGCAGAACACGCTGACGCTGCCGAGCCATGTCTGGGGTCAGGTCGAGAGCGATTTGATGCAGTTGCAGAGCCTCGTCCAGCAGGGTCAATCGATCGCCTTCTCGATGGGCAATGCCGATGACGTGCTGCGGCAGCGGTTCGAAAGCTTTGCCGATTTCAAGTCAGGCCTCGCCAACGGCCAGACCTTCTCCTCGAGCTATCATGACTGGTCCGACACAAATCGCGACACGATCGGAGCGACACTCAGGGCGGCGGGACTGACGGCCGATCAGTTCAGCTCGGAGGAATCGACGATGAGCCAGTTGCGGTCGATGTCGCAGTCGTCCGTCGGCCAGATGCAGGCGCTGCAGGTCGGCCACGAGATCGCAGCGCAGCAGGTCGCCCAGGCCCAGAAACTGCGTGGTCTGGTCTCGCAGCAGGTGACGATGATGGGCACCTGGTACCAGTCCGAACAGGCCGCAAAGGATCTGGCGCAGAACCGCCGTGAGGAATTCTTCAATTCGACCACGCCCTCGACATCGGGCGGCCAGACTATGGAGCCCCGCTGGTGATCAGGAAAGGTCTCATCGCCTTCTGCGCGATCGTCGTTGTCGTCATCGGCGTCGTCGTCTGGAACGCAACCACGCAACCGGAAGCGCCGGCGGCGGGCGCCGCCCCGGAACGGCAGCACTTTGATCTCGAGGGCGGCCAGGAGATGCAACCGCGTTGGGGCAGGAACGAAGGCGGGGCCGATGGCACGTCCGGAAACTAGGCTCACTCTTCTCCTGATCGGAGGAATCGCTCTCTGGGCCAATCCTGCGTTGGCCCAGGAAGGCAGCCTGCTGACCAATCTCGAAAACGAGATCGCGACGGCGGCTCAGGGGTGGGAAACGACGATCCTTGACGCGGCCAGATCGCTCTTCTGGATTCTCGCCGGCATCGAGGTCGGGATCGCCGCCGTCTGGCTGGCGATCTCGGCGGCCTCTCTCGACACCTGGTTCGCCGAGCTTGTCCGCCGCATCATGTTCATCGGCCTGTTCGTCTTCATTCTCGAACAGGGGCCGGATTTCGCGAAGGCGGTCGTCGACAGCCTGTTCCAGATCGGCGCCGGCGGCGGTTCGGCTTCCCCCGCGAACGTATTCAACGCCGGCCTTGAGGTCGCCAGTGCCATGTCGGCCAAGGCACAGTTCGGCCTGTTCGAGGACAATGCGCTCGCGATCGCCGCCGTCTTCGCCATGGTCATCACGGTGATCTGCTTCAGTCTGGTCGCGGCGATCTTCGTCTCGGTCATGGTGGAGATGTATGTCGGGCTCCTCGCCGGCATGATCATGCTCGGCCTCGGCGGTTCGAGCTTCACCAAGGATTTCTCGGTCCGCTATCTGATCTATGCGTTTTCCGTCGGCATGAAGCTGATGGCGCTTGTGATGATCGCGCGGATCGGATCTGAGGTTCTGATCAACCTCGCCAATTCGCCGACAACGGGCGACGAGTTCCTGGCGACGCTGGCGATCGCCGGCATCTCGGTCGTTGTCTTCGTCATCGCCATGTACGTCCCCAACATCGTGCAGGGCATGGTTCAGGGCGTCTCGGTCACCGGCGGAATGGAAACTATCCGTCACGGCGCCCAGGCGGCAAGCTTCGCGGCAGGCGGGGCGGCGCTTGCCGTGGGCGGGGCGAGGGCAGGGGCTGCGGCCTATTCCGATGCCAGCGCCGCCGGCAGCTCGTTTGGCGGGGCAGCACTCAAAGGCATGGCGAGCGGTATGGGCGCCGCCGGCGGAGCGGCCGCCTCTGCCGCCCGCGACAAGGCCATCGGCGTTCCGGGTACCTGGGGTGCGTCCACGCTTGGTCTCGCAAACGCCAAGCTCGACCAATCTCAAGGCCGTCCCGCTGCCCGCCCGAACCGTGACGAGAAAGCGTGACAGAAACCATGGCCAGAACCACTATCCCAGAAAATCCCTATCTTGCCGCTCGCCAGGAATGGAACGAGCGCTACGGCTCCTATGTGAAGGCGGCCGTCGCATGGCGTATCGTCGGTGTGACCGGCATGCTGATGGCGGTCATCGGCTTTTCCTACGCGCTCTATCAGAGCACGCAGGTCAAGCTGGTTCCCTATATCGTCGAGGTCGATAAGCTCGGCACGACGGCGACGACGGGATTCCCGCAACAAATCGAGTATGCGGATCCCCGGGTGGTGCGCGCGACGCTTGGAAGCTTCGTATCGAATTTCCGGTCCGTAACGCCCGACACGATTGTCCAGAAGCAATATATCGACCGGGCCTACGCGCTGCTGAGGTCGTCCGACCCGGCGACCGAGAAGGTCAATGCCTGGTTCCGGAGCAATTCGCCCTTCGATCGGGCGCGGTCCCTGACCGTCGCCGTCGAGGTCACGAACATCGTGCCGCTCTCCAATCAGAGCTACCAGATCGACTGGACCGAATACGAGCGGGACCGGCAGGGCAAGGAACTCGCCACGAGGCGGTTCCGTGGTGTTGCCACGGTGACCCTGACCCCGCCACAGGACGAGGCGGTGATCCGCCTCAACCCCATCGGACTTTATTTAAAGGATTTTGACTGGACGGCGCAGCTATGAGCCGCCTTCGCCCAGGACGGCAACGTCTGGGGCAAAGACACGCGGCCCACCTGAATGTGCCTCGGAGGATAGGTGAATGAAAAAACAGACATACCGCGGCATCGCGCTTTGCGCCGGCGTGATGATCGCGGTGGCGACGCTGCCCGCACAGGGACAGCAGCTCACAAGCAACGAAGCGCGCGGAACGCAGCTCTCCGGGCAATGGCAGCACCGGCAGGGCGTCGTCACGCGCGGCGCCGACGGCAAGGTGATCTTCCTCTATGGCGAGGTTCAGCCGTCGGTCGTCTGCTCGCCGCTGCAGGTCTGCGACATCGAGCTTCAGGCCGGCGAGGTCGTTCGCGACGTCCTTCTTGGCGACACCGTGCGCTGGAAGGTCGAGCCGGCAACATCCGGCGCGCCGAGCGGGCAGGCGATCCACCTGATCGTTAAACCGTCCGAAGCTGGTCTCGTGACGTCAATGGTCGTGACCACGTCGCGGCGGACCTATCATATTCAGCTCAAATCGCACCACAGCCAGTACATGGCGCGCGTCGGCTTCGACTATCCCGAAGACATCAATGCCCGGTTTGCCGAGATCAACGCGCGCATCGAGGCGAGCGTTGTGCCCGGGGCCGGGGTTCCGGCCGATCAGTTGGACTTCGCATTCCACATCACCGGCGCGGCGCGCTGGCGGCCGACGCGGATCTACAGCGACGGCATGAAAACCTACATCCAGTTTCCCTCCTCCCTGTCGGGGCAGGAGGCGCCGGTCCTGTTCGTCGTCTCCGGCGGTGAAAACCGGATCGTCAATTACCGCATGAACGGCACGATGATGGTCGTCGACTACAACATCGATCGGGCCATCCTGGTCTCGGGCGTCGGCCGCCAGCAGCAGAAGATCACCATCCGGCGGGGAGGGTAGGGCGATGCGCGCTATCAGAATCCTTCTCCGACCCTCGGCCGCCCTGGTGCTCCTGGCGATGCTGGCTGCGTGCCAGACAATGAGCGGACCCGGCCTCATCCGGAGCGAAGTCACGGCCGAACTCACACCGGAATCGGCGAATGCCATTGCCGGCGACATGGTGGGGCGATTGGCGGAGCATGTGGGGCCGGGCACGACCACGATCGAACTGCGCGGCGATGATGGCCTGTTTGGTCCGGGACTCGAAGCGGCGCTTCGCGAATGGGGCTATGCCGTCGTCACAAATCAGGCGACCGATGGCGGTGCGGTGACGCCGCTCGCTTATTCGGTCGATCCTTTCGAGGGTGGCGTGCTGGTGAGACTCTCGACCCTGCGGGTCGAGCTGACCCGCATGTACACGCTCAGCGCCACGGGCGCGACACCGGCCAGCCCCTTGTCTGTCATGCAGCGTGGATCGGAGGGTGCATCATGACCGAGTCCCTGAAACTCGGCGGCGCCGGTCCGCAGGACGGACCGCGCATCAGGCGCCTCAATCGCGTTCCGGTGATCGTCGCCATCCTGCTGGTCGTCATATTTCTGGCGGTGATCTTTTACGGCCTGTGGTCGAGAGGGCTGCATTTCGGCGGGGATCCGCAGATCGAGCCGTCGTCAGCGCGGCCCGCTTCCAGCGACGCCGAGCGCCTGAAGCAAGGTGTGCCGGACGGGATCATCGGCGAGCCGCAGCCCGTCGTGATCCAGCCGACACCAAGTCCGGAGCCCGAGCGACCGAGGAACCCGTTTCAGCGGGAGCCTGAACCCACGCCGACCGTCGTGACAGCCCCTCAGCCGACCCTGGAGTCGGAAGAGGTGTGGCGGGCGCGGCTGCAGCGCGAACAGCAAGAGCAGGTGCTCAGAGAATACCAGCGTCAGCAGATGGCGAGCATCCAGGCAGAAGGCGCGGCCTTCGACTCCCCGATCGCCGTCAACCTGAAGGATCTCGAAAACGCGAGCGCCGCGACGACACCGACGTCTCAGCAAAGAGGTCAGACAACCGCAAACCGGCCCTCAAGCGCGCTCGATCTCTATAGCGCGGCTCTCCAGTCCGGCATCGGCCAGAATGCCGACCCGAACCGCCAATCCTCAAAACGGCAGTTCTTCAATCAGGATATGGCGGATTTCGGCTATCTTCCGAACTCCGTCGTGCCGCAAATGTCCCCGTTCGAGCTGAAGCGCGGCTCGGTCATTCCGGCCACGCTGATTACCGGCATCAACTCCGATCTTCCCGGCCGCATCACCGCGCAGGTCTCGCAGAATGTTTATGACAGCGCGACGGGTCGCCGGCTGTTGATCCCGCAGGGCGCGAAGCTGTTCGGGCGTTACGATTCCGAAGTGACCTTCGGCCAAAACCGGGTGCTTGTCGTTTGGACCGACATCATTTTCCCGAACGGGGCGACCCTGCAGATCGGTGGCATGGCTGGGACCGATGGCGCCGGCTACGGCGGTTTCCACGATCAGGTCGACAACCACTATTTGCGCACGTTCGGATCGGCGATCCTGGTGGCGCTCATCGGCGCCGGCACCGAGATGCTGCTCCCCGACGATAACAGCACGTCGACGACGATGGACAGCGCCAGCGACGCGGCGCGCCGCTCCTTCGCCGAGACCTTCAGTCAGATTTCGGAGCAAACGGTGTCGAAGAACCTCAATGTGCAACCGACACTTCAGATCAGGCCGGG
>NZ_JAINFJ010000030.1 GCF_019966595.1 Oricola indica | reverse complement strand
ATACTTGTTCGTCGTCTTGCTCATGATGCTCCATCCTACTCAGGAGTTGGAGCCTCCGGCAAACCCGGGGCGGTTCACATCGTACGCTTCTCCGAGCGCCATATGCAGCCGCTCGACTGTATCAGCGAAGGCTGCCTGATCGGATTCCATCGACGCGATGCGATGAGTCAGGTCTTCCTGCTCGCGCAACGCCTCGGGGAGACTGGTCATAGCGTCGAGGAGTTCTCGTATCGCGCCGACACTGCTTTGACGATCGGAAAACCAGGTGTTGGAGAGGGTGCTCCCCCAAGCACGCTGCCACTCCTCGAATGCAGCTACGGCTTCGTCCAATGCCGTTTTTCGCCGAGCCGCTGCGGCTTGAAACTCCGCGAGGCGTTTGTCGGCTTCGATGCATCTGGTTCGGTTGGTAGCGTGTTCCGTGAGAATGTTGTCGGCTGCCTGCATCAATGCAGCCAAATCCAGTCCCTCGACATCGATCCCAAAGGTGATCATGGATTCAGAGAGAAAGGTCTTTTCCGTTGCTATCACTGAATTCGCTTCGTCAATGTCGCTCAGAGATCGCCGGAGGTCATCATATGCAACCAGTGCCGAGGTGCGGGCCTCGGCCCAGCTGCTCACTATTTTTAGCCAGGCATACGTGGGTTTGTCCGCAGCCAGTTCGATCTCGGTTGGAGTCTCGGACCGGATTTCGCGGCGCAACTCCTCGAGCTCATCATCGACCTCCTGCATCAGGCGGTTTTGCTGATCGAGATTTGCCTTTGTGACCGACAATGCACCCGACAGGGACCGCAACTCCTCGAGCTCTTTGAGGCCATTTAGACGTATATCGACGATCGCATCGGCCGTTCGCATTTCCCTTTCGAAACGATCAGCCGTTTCTCGATCCAAGCTGGACAAGTGTTGTGCCCACGCTTGGTCACGTTGAAGCAGGGCAGCTTTCGCCTCCTCGTCATCCTTAATGGTGGATGCTTCACGCAGGGAAGAGATCCTGACGGTATCCTCATTGCATTTTGTCGAGAGGTCCCGTTTCCGCTCGACGATCTGTGTGCGTCTCTTCTCGATCCCGTCAAAAATCAGTTTCCATGCGGCCAGTTGATCGGGTTGGGGCGGCGAGATCTTGCGTAGTTCCGTCCCCTCGCCAGCCCAGGGATGGAGGTTGTGGATAGCATTATCAAAGGCGCGTCTCTTCTCGGGAAGGGCTCGCTCCGCAAGGCGAAGTTCGGCAGCCAGATTTCCGTCGCGCAGGCGTTTCAGTACGGACTGAAGCTGTGCGATCTTGCCCGCGTCGACCGCGACGCCTTGTCCGTCAAGCGCCTGGCGAGCGCGCTGCTCATCTTCCAGAGCCTGCCGGGCGGACGCTTCTTCCTTTTCGGCTGATTGGTGCGCGACATCGATGCCGGTTTTTTGGGTGATCAGATCACGAAGCGCTCCGATCGTGGAGGCTGGAACAAGAAGTGTCTTGGGGTCGTCGACATTGGATTGTCCCAAGGTCGCGAGAATAAGATCGATATTGCGGGTGCATTCAGCCAGCGCGTCGTTCCTTTTCGGCAGATCGTCTGCAGCCGTCATGTAGCGTGCGGCGGCGTCTCCAAGCTGATCGAGATCATCTGCCATCTCGAGCAGACGGTCCTCGACGATCAACCCCGCGAGTTCGTCACGAAGCTTCTGCTCACGCTGTTTGAGGCCGATAGTCTGTGTTCGAAGCCGCGTCTCCTCGACGATGAGCTCGGGAAGAGCGGTCGCCCATTCCGCCGGAGGGTTTGGCATGTCCTTGTATTCCGACAGCTTCTCCTGCCCCTGAAGGTATTCGGTCGCCAAAGGGTAGGCGCGCAGAGTACGGATTATCTCCTCATGACGCACCTTGGCCGCCGCGATCTCCTTCATGGCGGCGTCATAGGCAGTCTGGGCTTGCTCAAGCGCTGCCGTCAGCGTCTTGTAAGAGGAGGCCTGCACATCGATTTCGTCGCGCTTTGATTTCAGCTCCGCAATCTGTCGCTTCAGACCTGCGATTGCGGTCGAACTCGCGCGCTTCCGAAAAATGCCGTCGGCTTCGGCCGCGGCAGTTTCGAGAATGGAATTGACGCCAGCCAGGCCTGCACTTGCCGAGAATAACAGTTCGCCCAGATCGCCCTTGCTCTCCAGGATTGCGTTGCCTCCATCCTCGAGTGTCTGGTCGTCGAGCGAAAACATCATGCGATAGGCGTCACGTGTCAGACCGGCGAGCGGGACGCTCAGAACCGCCTCGTTGACCGGCTGCCCGTTCACATCCAAGAGGGAATTGCTGCGCTGCTTGACGCGCCTGAACTCGTGGGCCGATCCTTCGAACTCCAGACAGGCGCCGATCTCCATGGCTTTACCTTGATGAATAAAACCGTAGCGCGTGCGTTCCTCAATGCCGAACAGGAGATCGAGATAGGCGGAAAGAGCCGTCGATTTGCCGGCTTCGTTCAGGCCGTAGACGATATGCAAATCCGGTGTGTCGCTCTCATGCTCCCCGAAGTCGATCGAATAATCGGTGAACTTGCCGTAGCGGGTGAGATCGAGCCGGCGCAGGCGCATCAATCGACCTCCGGAGCGTTGGCTTTGAGCCGAGCCAGCATGTCCTCGCTTCCTTCGGACAGCAACTGATCGACCAGCGCCTCGAACTCGTCTTCGTTGTTGCCGCTGAACCCGCGCGCTTCCGGCGGCAGGTCATCGCGCAGTTCCTTGACGAGGTCCTGCACGATTTGTCGAACGCCATGCTGTTGAATGATGTCGCCTCGCATCAACTCGCCGAGTTCAAGGACTGGATCGGCGGTCGCGCTTCCAACCGGTTTGCTGACCGGCGCCGTTGTCGCCAAATCGATCTTTTCGATCCAGGTGTTTCCCAAGCTCTCCGCGCGCTGCTCGGTTTCAGCCAGCAGCAAATCGCGATCGCGTCGCAGCCGCCATGACAACGGGGTCGCACCTGTCAATCGAAGACGAGCCACAAGGTGCTGAGATCGTGTTTGTTCGCGTGCTCCAGAAATCTCTGCCTCAATCAGATCGGCTGCCTCTCGCCAGGTCTCCGCCGAGGACATGTCGACCGGGACGCGTTCGAATTGGGCGGTGCTTGTCGTGCGTTCTTCGATCCTGAGGCTTTGATCGGCATTGACCGTAACGAGGGTGACTGTCTTTTCCCCGGCTTCATTGATGTCCCGTCCCTGAGGCATTCCTGGCATGACCACTACGCGATCGCCGGCGTATTCGGTCCGGACATGGATGTGTCCCAGTGCCCAATAATCGAATCCCCAGCCCTGGAGGTCGGATAGCTTGCACGGCGCATATGGATCGTGCCCTGGAGCGCCCGACAAACTCGTATGCATGATCCCGATATTGACAGCATCCGGGGTAGGGCGATGATACTTCTCAAGAAGGCTTTCTGGAGCCTGTGGCTTGGCGAAACTCAGGCCGTGAATGGAAAGTGCGAGCCCGTCCTTGGTGATGTCGACGCAATGAGCGCGCCCGCCGAAAACGGTGACCGACGGCGGCAGGATCAGTTCCTGCGTGATGCGCGAAAGGGCGTCGTGATTTCCTCGGATGATGAAGGTCGCGATGCCGGCTTCGTTGAGCCGCTGCATCTGGCTGGCCAAAAACCGGGCAGTCTTCATCGATGTCTGATCGCCGTCATAGAGGTCGCCGGCGATAATCAGCGCATCCACCTGCTCATCGATACACAGATCGACGATCGCCACCAAGGCTTGCCGCGTGGCGTCGCCGATCATCTCAGCGAGGTCACCATTGCGTAGTGCAAGCGAATGTAGCGGGGAATCGAGATGAAGGTCCGCAGTATGGATGAATCGGAATGCCATAGGTGCATTGTCCATTACCTGAGCGATGAAAGTAAAACGCAATTATGCAATTCCCGGCGAATCGGTCAGTGCTTAGCGGTCGAGGCGAGTCCGAAAAATGTGACATTCTTCGGACTCTCTTGTTGATGTCCGAAAAATGTAGCATATTTCGGACATGACGGCTCCAGCTCAAGATACAGATCTGCGCTCCAAACTGCTTGCTCGGGTTGCGTCTCAGCCCGACGAGGTCTGGACGCCTGCCGATTTCGCCGATCTCGGCGGGCGTGCCGCCGTAGACAAAGCCCTGCAGCGGCTCGCCGCCGCCGGCGAGCTCCGCCGCATTGATCGCGGTCTCTATGATCGGCCGCGTAAAAACTCTCTGACGGGACAGCCCACCGTTCCGGACTATCGGGCTGTGATCCGAGCTGTGACCCGTCGCGACCAGGCGCGGGCTGTTGTCGATGGAATGACCGCCGCAAACGATCTCGGTCTTACCACGGCCGTCCCGGCGCGCATCGAAGTGCTGGTTGATGCACGGCTGAAGCCGATCAAACTCGGCAAGCAGGAAATTCATTTCAAGTTTGCCGCCCCGAGCCGGCTCTACTGGGCCGACCGACCGGCCATGCGCGTCGTCCAGGCCCTGTACTGGATGCAGGACATGCTGTCCCATGACGACGAGCGAGACCGGGTAGGGGATGTGCTGCGCCGTTTGTTCGCTGATCCAAAACACGGAAAAGCGATCCGTGACGACCTTCGCGCCGGCCTTTCAGCCCTGCCGATCTGGATGCAGGAATTCCTGCGCGACCTTGTCACTCCCGTTGATACCAACGAGGCCGAGCAATGAGCACGACCGCCTACAAGCAGGTCGTCGAGACCCCCGCGCGGGACCGGCTCGATCTATTCCTGGCAACCGCTAACCGTCTCGGAGCGCCAGTGGGTAATATCGAGAAGGACTTCTGGGTGTGCTGGACCCTGAACGCGCTCTATCATGAGCGACCTGCCGGAGCGCCGCGCCTCCTCTTCAAAGGCGGCACATCGCTGTCGAAAGCTTACGGTCTCATTCAACGGTTCTCCGAGGATATCGACATCACCGTTTTCCGCGATGATCTCCACGAACCGGCGTCGGTCGAAGAACTCGAAGCCCTCTCGAACAAGAAACGCCGTGCCAGACTGGATGCGATCCGGGACGCGTGCCGCGCGTATATCACCGGCCCGCTTCGAGAACTTCTTGCCGAGCAACTGGCCGACCTAACCGGTGGTGTAGGGCGCATCGAGATCGACGAGGCCGATCCCGACGGACAGACACTTCTCGTCTGGTATCCAGAGGTTGAGCCGCGCGACGGCGCATATGTGCGCCCAGCCGTTCGAATCGAATCCGGCGCAAAGTCAGCGCTTGATCCTAATCGGCCCGTCACGATCCGCCCCTACATCGCCGACGAGGCGTCATCATTGGATTTGGCAGTAGCTGACGTAACCACTGTCGAGGCAACACGGACCTTCTGGGACAAGGTTGTCATCGCGCATGGCTTGCGCCGCTGGTATGAGCGGCGTGGCGTCCTTCGCCAAGAAGGTCAACGCGTGTCGCGGCACTATTACGATCTTCATTGCCTCCTAAACTCAGACGTGGGCCTGGCTGCCCTCGGAGATTTTGATCTCGGTGCAGATTGCGTCCGACATGCGCGGATGTTCTTCAACCGACCTGACATGGACCTCGCCTCGGCCATGCCGGGTACATTCGCCATTGAGCCTGTCGACGGCATGGTGGCGGCGCTCAAGGAAGACTACGCCAACACGACCGCAATGATCTTCGGAACGGCGCCTGAATTTGAGGACGTGCTTGCATCCGCAGCAGCGATCGAACATCAATTGAACAAGGTCGCAACCTGATGCGAGAACAAGGACGTAAAGCGCCAGAATACAAAGGTGAGAGCTGCGTTGATATTCTGGTGATACGTCCATTGGGAGCAGGACAGACGGAACCATCGGGCGTTGGCAATCCGGAGCACTAGAATTAGTCCCGTGTCCTGCGTTCTGAGACAAGCTGAGGCAGATGATGGATCAGCTCACCCTCTCCTACGTCTGGAAGCAGAAGCAAATACCTGTTGTGCTGCGCCGTACGGGGCGAGGCGAGCGAATTCGCGTGCGACTGCCATTCGCCGACGACAATCGGCACTGGCTTCAGAACGGGCGGCGAACTGCTCCCGAATGGATCGGCGGCACAGAAGCTTACTGGGAGTTGCCGAAATCATGGTTCAATGACCTCGTCGATCGAGCGCTGGTCAGATATGGCAAGATCTACATCATTCAGCCCTACCGCGAGCAGGAGATCTGCGCGAGAGCATGCCAGGAAGCGCTCGGTCATGAGTGCCAATGTTCATGCATGGGCGCTAACCACGGTGCCGGCAACGACGGAAGCTGGTTCGAAGTCTCCGATACCTTTTCGACACGTTGGGGCGACCGGGAACTGGCCTGCCGTTTGTTGACGGCACGATAGGCAGCTACTGACCAAAGATTAAATACAATTTTTGGTCAGTAGCCAGAACACACGGGCTATTAACAGGCCTGACCCGACAGAGCGCTGGCGATTGCTACGCGCTTTTGAGGCCCTGATAATTCTCAGTTATCGTAACCGAGTTTCGCTGAGCATGATTGGAAGGTGGGCCGAAACCCTCGCCGCGAGCCGTTCGCCTTTGACGAGACCTATCTGTTCAAGCGACCCTCGGAGGTCACTATCAATGTCGTGAGTTAGGAGGGAATCATGACGAAACGAAGCGTCCGGCCCGATCGAAGCGATACTCTGTTCCTCATTGTCGCGCTCCTTGAAGAGCCGGACGAAGGCTTCGATGACCGGCCGCTCCTTCGTGCTTTCGAGAGCTTCGCACGCGAGGATCATGCGCGAGGCCTGGTCGGTCACCGTCAGGGGGTAACAGTAGCGGCTGTCGCCCGTCTTGAACTCGCCCTTGAAATCGGCGCACCACAGATCGTTGGGGCGGGCGGCCTGCGACAGCGGCGTGCCCTCGGCCTTGTTCGCCCTGCGCCTCTTGCGGGCCTGGCTCACAAGGCCGTGCTGGTCGAGCACGGCGTGGACCGTCGACCTGGCCGGAATGCGCACGTCGCCGGCCAGCCTGCGCACCAGCAATTCCCTGATCTTGCGCGCGCCCCAGTGCGGCTTGTCGCGCCTGGTCTCGACGATCAGCCGCTCGATCTGGTCGGGCAACTGGTTGGCGTATCTGACCGGTCGCCGCGAGCGATCGCAAAGCGCTTCAAGACCCTCCTCCTTGTAGCGGTTGAAGATCTTGTAGCCGGTCTTGCGGGAAATCCCGAACTCCCGGCACACATCGCTCATGCCTTCTCCTTCCAGAAGGCGGGCCACGAAACGTAGACGTTCCTCCATTGCCGAACACTCTCTCCACGGCATCAACACCTCCCGCAAAGCGAAAAGTGTTACCCATGTGTCCGGAACGTTCCGTCACCTATGTCTCGTGTCGCTCATTCCAGAACATCGTCGGCGACGACGTGACCCTCAATGATCAGATCAAGAGTGACGGCTGGGCTGCTTTTTCGGGCACTTCCGCAGCAACCCCGCAAGTTGCCGGCATATGTGCGCTATTGTTGCAGGCAGAACCAAACCTCAAACCACACGAAGTCAAAAGCATTCTACTCAGATCTGCCGATCCGGTTTGGAACGCTGCAACTGGCTCTCCGGAGGAGGGAGCTGCCGCTGGTCTCGCGAATGCATTGCGTGTTTTGCGGGCACTCGGTTGATCAGAATCTTACGCTGCGGAACCCATAATTGCTAGACCTGATTGGATCAGCAGCCTCGTGGAACACTTTGGGCTGGTCGCGCGAGGGCGAGCCTGTACGTACGTTTCACGACGCCGTTTCCCGGGCACAAATCGCTGGTGCGAGTTGATAACGTTGCTCGAATTGCCGTGAGCGGACTCTCGGCCAGCGAGGAAAAAGGTGCTTGTCTCCAATGCAGTCCAGCCTCCTGCCTGGACGCGACCCACACTGATTTTTATTGGCATCACACCCTCGGACGCAGTGAATGGTCAAGGCCCGAATTTTGCTAAGCTTTCACAGCGAACGGACAACGCTTTTGTGATTTGCCGTCTGAGCCGCAGGGTATATAAGAACCGCGTCATCGTTGTTGAGTCGACCGGCTTGCGATCAGTTTTACATCTTCTGCTGATATTGGGGATCTTGTTTTCCTCCG
>NZ_JAINFJ010000002.1:21329-679529 GCF_019966595.1 Oricola indica | reverse complement strand
ATACTTGTTCGTCGTCTTGCTCATGATGCTCCATCCTACTCAGGAGTTGGAGCCTCCGGCAAACCCGGGGCGGTTCAGAGCGCTTGTTCTCCTTCAATGCCGGGGTGATTAGCTAAGCCGTTTTCTGTTTGTTCGTTAAGCTCTGAATATGCTTCATCGGTTGTGATCACATCGGCATGCTGAATTACCGCCGCGATCTCATCGAGCGCCTCGGCGTACGAATCGCGTTCTCCCGGACCAAGACTGGTTTGGTCGAGTTGATTTCCTTTTGGATCATTTGCGATCAGTACGTTGAAAATCGCTACGACGTCACGCAGATGTTCTGCGCACAATGGTTCGAGTTTGCCAAGAGGATTGTCTTGGTTGTCAGCAACAGTGTCATGTGCTTTAATCAGTGCGCGAAGTGCATTACCTCGCGTCCAGATCAATACTATAGATATATTATTGAATTGCTGTTGAATAATTGCCCGGAAGTTCTCAACTGGGCGCTTGGCTGCGCCAAGGCTATTGTCACCGAGCGCCCAGAGCGCTTCTACTTTTCCAACTAGTTCTTCAAAAAGAACCAACTGGTCCGCACTTGGGTTGTCACTATCGTGCGTGTCAGCAACGACTTCGACAAGTTCGTTATCCAGCACGGTGAAAGTAGATGCAGCGCCGGTTTGGGGCGGTAGCCGAGGCTCTTCCAAAGAACGGTCGGCCAAGGTCAGGGGATGATTCTCTATAAACTCATCGACTTCGTACTCGAGAGCGGGTTGTATCTCAGGCCAACGGGCGCCTGACTTGATTTCGCTTATTCGTCCGTTGTTCACCGGCCGTTGTGGGGTATTAAAATAGAATTGAATATCCTTATTCCGCATGCCCCGTCCAAGCATGGCCTTAATGAGTCCAACTTCGAAATCGCTTAGGGACATTGGGTTGCGTTCCGCAATCGAAAACCCCTTATAGCGGCATACTGCTGAATGCTACAAGTTGGGACGAATAAATTTGTGGGTGGTGTATTAGATAAGTTTACCCTTTTAGAGTTTGAGCTGTTTATTTTTGTAGCTGTTTTCAGTTTTACCGTACTCGCTGTTTCGGTGGGAGTTTTAGTCGGAGCGATAGACTTAAGCCGAGACGATCTGCTCGCGACCATCACGCGGCTCTTCGTGCTGGCCGGCATCCGCACCGGCCGTTCGGTCATCATGCTGCCGCGCGCTCTGCGCATCGACATCGTCGCCATTCTGCACCTAGCCGAATTCGCCGTCCGCCGGCTGATCGCCGTGGCGGCCTACGGTGTGGAGATTATGCTGTTGCCGTCCGGAGGGTGCGGGACGAAAGCTACACACTCCGTCATCCTCGGGCATGACCCGAGGATGACGGCGGGGGCAAGAATCGCTCCGTATGGCCGACGGAAGTGCCCGGAACCAAGTCCCCCCTTCCCGAAACCACTCCCCCGCCTCTATCATTCCTCCAGCAAACCTCGCTGAAGGAAGACCCATGCCCGACACCATCATCACCGTCGACCAGGCCGCGAAGATCATGCGGGCCGCGTTGCGCGACGCCATCCACCGCCATTCGCTGTGGTATCTCGCCCAGGGCGTGCTGATGGTCATCGCCGGGTTTGTCGCGCTGGTCTTTCCCGTGATCTCGTCGGTCGCCACCGTGGTCCTGCTCGGCTGGCTGCTCATCGTCTCCGGCATCTTGCAGGCGGCCGGGCTGATCGGCGCGCGCCACGTGCCGCATTTCTGGCTGCAGCTGATCTCCGCCGCCCTGTCGCTGATCGTCGGCTTTCTGTTCCTCGCCAGCCCGGGCGAGGGGCTGCTGGCGCTGACGCTGCTGCTGATCGTCTTCTTCATCGTCGGCGGCATGGCGCGCATCGTCTTCGCGCTCACCATCCGCCCGTTCCCCAACTGGGGCTGGATCCTCGGCTCCGGCGTCGTCGGCCTTCTTCTCGGCGTCCTGCTCTTCGCGCAGATGCCGGTGACAGCCGCCTGGCTGCTCGGCCTGCTCGTCGGCATCCAGCTCCTCACCGAGGGCGCCGCCCTGTCCTGGATGGCATGGCAGGTCAGGCAGGCCAGCGACACGCCGGGCGATTAGCCGAAAACCCGCGCCAATCTTGTCCACCGCCCCGACCCACCCCTTACCCTGTTCCCCGCCCGATGACGGACGGAGACAGGCATGGCATTCAACTGGGCGCGTGCGGTCGCGAAGAACCGAGACGATCTGTTCGAAGTCGTCACGCGGCTCTTCGTGCTGGCCGGCATCCGCACCGGCCGTTCGGTCATCATGTTGCCGCGCGGCCTGCGCATCCGCATCCTCGCCGCCCTGCGCCCGGCCGAATTCGCCGTCCGGCGTCTGATCCTCATGGCAGCCTGCGGGCTGGTTACAGTGCGCCCTGCCTCCCCCTTGAGGGGAGGCCGGCGAGTGGCTCGCGAAGCGAGACAGAGCCGGGTGGGGGTGGAAACCACTGACCGAGAAGATTTGTTAGCCCCACCCGGATCGTCCGCGCCGTCCGCTTCGCGTCCGCCTTGCTTCTCCGACCTCCCCGCAAGGGTGAGGTTGTACGCCGGAGGTGAAACATCGCGGCCACGCGCCACGCCACCACGCACCGCCACCCCCGCTTTCGCCCTGTTCGACCCGTTCAAGCCCTTCGGCCATCCATGGCTGGAGGAGGAACACGACGCGGAACCCGACGGGCCGGTCCGGCAATTCGACCCCGGCGAGCCGGTCGATGCGCGCGGCGTCTGCCGGCGCATCGTCGCGCTGGAGGCGGCGCTGCAGGATATCGACCGCCATGCAAGGCGACTCGCCCGCTGGCGCGCGCGGCGTTTCGCGCGGGAGGCGGCCGGGCCGCGCCCGCGCCGCCTCAGCGTCCTGCGTCCCGGCCGGCCGCCCGGCTGGCGCAAGCACCCGAAAACGCCGGTCGAGACCGTGCTGAAGGAATGCCACGGCCTCGCCCGTTACGCGTGGACCGCCCCGGACACCTCCTGACCGTCCCGCCGCGACGTGCAGCCATCAAGCAACCTGCGTCCTGGCGTGGGGTTGCTGGCGCGCGCGCCACAGGGGCCCGCCAGCGACAGAACCGGACAGCGGCTTGCCGCTTACGACAGGAAAACAAGAGGAGCGGTCGGCGAAGCCGGCCAATCGACAATGATTTGTCGATTGGAGTGACGAGCGCCCGAAGCGAAAGCGAAGGGCAGGAGAGGAGCTTACGGGCGGGACAGCTTAGGGGCCCGCCAGCGACGGTGAGGAGCGGCTGGCGAAGCCGGCCAATCGACAATGATTTGTCGATTGGAGTAACGAACGCCCGAAGCGAAAGCGAAGGGCAGGAGAGGAGCTTACGGGCGGGACAGAGACTCCCATCACGCCTGCCTTACTCCGAGTCACCGAAAATGACTGGCCCTGTCCGATTCCCGCCGGACTGTTGCGCGATTGTCCCCCTGCGGATCGCGCCGGCCACCGGCCGCCGCCAACACCATCGGAGCGGCCCGTCACCGGGTCTCGTGGAACAGGCAAGACAGGGTAACGACAATGAGTATCACCTGGGAAGACGTGCGGGGGCGCGCGGATGAGGGATATGACGGGGCAGGAAAGACGCGAGCGCGCCGAAGGGCGCAATCGGCCGGCAACGCGAGGAACACGACGAAGACCGTCGTGATGCAGGTCGCGGCGCTCGGCCTTCTCGCCATCGTCGGCGGCACCGGTGGCGCGGCCATCGCCTCCTATGCGGTCCATCGCGACCCCGCGCCGGCGGCCGAAGCGCCGGGCATCGCCCCCGCAAGTTCCCAGCCCGCAAGCGCCGAGCCGGTCAAGGCCGACGCCGCCGAGCCGGAGCCGGGCATCGCGCCGGCCCGCATCGAACCGGGCGCCACCGTGCCCGACGCAGGAGATACGGGCGAAGCGGGCACGATGACCGCCGATGCCGCACTCTCCGTGCGGCGCGTCACGGCCGCCGACGCCGTGCCGGAGATCGATCCGATCCCGAGCGTCGAGACGCAGGTCGTCGAGGCGCGCATCGATGCCGGCGGCCGGTCGCCCGCGCCCGCCCTGGACAGCCAGGCGATCGAGGTGTCCGAACCGCCGCGTCTTGCCGCCGTCGATGCGCCCGAAGCCGGTGCGGGTGTCGATGCCTACGAGACCGCCTCCATCCTCTCGCCCGGCGAGCCGGTCGCCGTGGCGGATTCCGACGAGGAGGCCTCCCGGCTCGAACAGCTGATGGCCGAAGAGAGCGCGCCGCCCGCCGCCGACACGCTGCCCTCCGCCAGCGCCGACGATGCCACGGCCCCCGTCGCCGATGACGGCACCCTGCTGTCGCCCGCGCGCGCCGCGAAATATGTCAATCTGCGCGCCAGCCCGGACAATGAGGGCGCGGTGCTCGCGGTCGTGCCGGCCAGCGCGGAAATCCTCGCCGAGGAGAACTGCACCCACTGGTGCACCGTCGTTCACGACGGCCGGCGCGGCTATGTCTACAAGAGCTTCATCGAGCGGCCGGGCGCCGTCTCCGGCTGATGCTCCGCGTCCTCCTCCGCCCCGGCCCCGCGCGATCCAATAGCCCGCAATTCATGACGTTTTAACCGTCTGCGGGCTAATCGTCGCAAAACCGGAAGGCGCCGTCGTCGGCGCCATGGCGGGGAGACGGCGTGGCCGAAGGCAGAGAAAAGTCGGAAGAAATCGCGGACAGTGACCGGGGCAAGCTCGGCGCGGTCGCCGAGCGCACCACCAGCGCCGTGGTCATCACCGACGCCCGCCGCCGCATCGAATGGGTCAACCCGGCCTTCACCGCCCAGACGGGCTACACGCTCGACGACGTGCGCGGCCGCACCCCGCGTGACTTCCTGCGCGCCCCCGGCAACGACGAAGCCGTCATGAACGCGCTCGACACCGCCTACCGCAACGGCGGCGGCATGACCTGCGAGATCCGCAACCGCTCCAGCGCCGGCACCGAATACTGGGTCGAGATGGATGTCCAGCCGGTCTACGACCGCGGCGACCTCACCGGCTTCGTCTCCATCGAGACCGACATCACCCACCGCAAGGCCAATGAGCAGCGCCTGCGCGAGGCCAGCGTCTTCGGCGCGATGCTGGAGGATTCCCTCAACGAGATCTACGTCTTCGACACCGGGACGCTGGCCTTCATCGAGGCCAATCGCGGCGCGCGCGAGAACCTCGGCTACTCCATCGACGAACTGCGCGCCATGACCGTCATCGACATCAAGCCCGATATCGACGAAGCCGCATTCCGCGATCTCGTCGCCGATCTCCTGTCGGGCGACGAGAAGACCATCCGCGTCGAGTCGCGCCACAAGCGCCGCGACGGTTCGCTCTACGATGTCGAGATCCATCTGCAGATGGCCTCCGGCGCGCCGAACCGTTTCGTCGCCTTCGTCCTCGACATCACCGCGCGCAAGCGGGCCGAGGCCGAGGCCGAGGCGGCGCGCCAGCGGCTGTCCGCCGCGATCGAGACCCTGCCCGACGGCTTCGCCCTCTACGACGCCGACGACCGTCTCGTGATCTGCAACGAGCACTATCGGAACATCTATCCCCTCAGTGCCCCCGCCATGGTACCCGGCGCCACCTTCGAGGAGATCCTGCGCCACGGTCTCGCGCATGGCGAATATGTCCAGGCCGTCGGCCGCGAGGAGGAGTGGCTGAGTCACCGGTTGGCGCAGCACAAGGCGGCCGAGACGACGGTCGAGCAGCACCTGTCGAACGGTCGCTGGCTGCGTATCGTCGAACGGCTCACGCCGGATGGCGGCCGCGTGGGCCTGCGCATCGACATCACCGGCCAGCTGGAAAGCCGCGAGCGCGCCGAGCGCGCCGAGCAGCGTCTCGTCGACGCCATCAAGGCGCTTCCGGCATCCTTCTGGCTCTATGACAGCGACGACCGTCTCGTCATGTTCAACGAGCGCTACCGCGACACCTTTTGCGGCGACCCGAGCTTTCTGAAGCCCGGCATCGCCTACGAGGAGGTGGTGCGCCAGGGTGTCCGCCAGGCCAAGAAGGCGAGCTTCCCCGGCCGCGAGGACGATGTCGTCGCGCGGATCATCTCCCACCGCCATGAGGGTCACAGCGAGCGGGAGTACCAGCTTGCCGATGGCCGCTGGGTCCGATCCTACAACCAGAAGACAAGCGACGGCGGTCTGGTCGGTTTCGGCATCGACATCACCGAGGCCCGCGTGCGTCAGGACGAGTTGCGGCATGCGGCCTCGACCGACCCGCTGACCGGACTGGCGAACCGCCGCGGCCTTGCCGACTATCTCGAGGCGATCGCCAAACGGGCGGGTGACGATTGCCGCATCGCGATCATGCATATCGACCTCGACAAGTTCAAAGCGGTCAACGACGCGGTCGGGCACGATGCGGGCGACCACGTTCTGCAATATTGCGCCGGGGTGCTGCTCAACGCAGCACGCGGCGAGGGGATCGTCGCGCGCGTCGGCGGCGACGAGTTCGTGATCGTCTGCGCCGCACCCAACGACGAAGACATCGCCGGCATGGCCGATCGCCTCGTCCAGCGCCTTTCCGCTCCGATCCCCTATGGCGAGAAATCCTGCCATATCGGCGCCAGCATCGGCGTCGCCTTCTGGAGTCCCAACAGCGAGCCGGATGTCCAGCGGCGCCTGACCGACGCCGACATCGCCCTGCAACAGTCGAAGTCCAGGGGGCGCGGCCGTTTCCACTTCTTCGAGGACGCCATGCGCCGCCGGGCGCTTCTCAGCGCGGAACTGGCGCAGGATATCTGCGACGGGCTGAAACGCGACGAGTTCGAGCCCTATCTCCAGCCGCAATTCGATCTCACGAGCGGCGCGTTGAGCGGCTTCGAGGCCTTGATCCGGTGGAACCATCCGGAGAAGGGCCTGCTTGTGCCGGGCGAATTCCTGTTCGCGGCCGAGGAAGCGAACCTGATGGATGCGCTGGACCAGCGCATGCTGGAGCGCAGTTGCGCCCTGGCACCCGAACTGGCTATCGCCGGCATCGAGAATCCCCGGATCAGCATCAATTTATCCGGTCTCAGGCTTGGTGACCCGAAGATCGTCGAGCGCATCCGGTCCACCACCGAGGCCTATGCGATCGGGCCGCACCAGATCGTGCTTGAGATTCTGGAATCCACGCTCCTCGATGAACGCGCAGCCCATGTCGACAACAATCTGCGCGACCTCGTCGCTGCCGGTTTCGCGCTCGAACTGGACGATTTCGGCACCGGCCACGCCGCCATCGGCAATCTGCGAAAATATCCGCTGGAGCGCATCAAGAACGACCGCAGCCTCGTGGCCGGGATCGACAGCGACGTCGACCTCGTCATGATCACCAGCGCGATCACCAATCTCGCCAAGAGCCTCGGCCTGAAGGTTCTCGCGGAAGGTGTGGAAACCGAGGCGGAACTTGCCGTTCTTCGCCAGATCGGCTGCACCTGCGTGCAGGGCTATCTGTTCGCGCGGCCAATGCCGATCGTCAGCACGGTCGCTTGGCTGCAGAACAGGGACGAATTGTCGTCCGCTTGCCGGTTGGCCGCCAATTCCTGACGCGTTTCGCGATCGCGCCAATTCCATGCCGTATGGTCACCGTTTCTTCACCATGAAACCGGTTTCGGCGCGTTAACCCTTCGGCAACTTTGTTCCTTAAGCAGGTGGCAACAGGCCCTGTGTAGTTTCGCCTCAACCGATCGACGCCAGTTGAAGTGTCGACGGGATGCTGTGAAAGAGAATAGGAGCTCATCATGTTTGCACGTTTCATGAAAGACGAATCCGGCGCGACCGCTATCGAGTACGGCCTGATCGCTGCGCTGATCGCCGTTGCCATCATCACCGGCGCGACGACGCTCGGCTCGAACCTGAACGCCAAGTTCAACGCTATCGGCACCAAGGTCGGCTCGACCGCCTAATTGCCGCGCCGCCTTTCGGCGGCTTGCGAGAACCTTGAAGATCAAAGGGCCCGTCTCGCTGAGACGGGCCCTTTTTGCAATCGCGGGCTCCGGCCCGATTATGGGAATTTTAAGGGCATCGGGCCTAGCCTTGAAGGCAAGGCATATTGGAGTTGAGTGATGGTTGCTGCCGTTATCATGGTCGTGTTTCCCTTCGCGATGATTTTCGCGGCCCTGTCTGACGTGTTCACCATGACGATCGGCAACCGGATTTCGGCCGTGCTGATCGGATCGTTTCTTCTGGTGGCGCCCTTCATCGGCCTGTCCTGGGCGGAATTCGGCATGCACTTCGCCGCTTTCGGACTGGTGCTGGCGGTAACCTTCGCTCTGTTCGCGACCGGGACCATGGGGGGTGGCGATGCGAAACTGCTCGCCTCGACGGCCCTGTGGATGGGGTTTGGCCCCGCTCTGCTCGATTATCTCCTGCTGGCGACTGTCGCCGGCGGCGTCTTCACGCTGTTTCTCGTCTTCTTCCGCAAGTCGACGCTCGCCATTTATGCCGGCGAGGTTCCGATCCTGCGCCGCATGATCGACGAGAAGGATATTCCCTACGGTGTTGCCCTTGCGATCGGCGGGCTGCTCGCCTTTCCCGACTCCCCGGCCATGATGTGGGTTTTCGATCGGATGGCGGCCTGAAAACGCCCGGCGGCGTTTTTATTCAAACTTTATTAAGCATGAAAATTACGGGCTCATTAACCCTAATTACACCTTTGACGCGGAAACATGACCCCCACGAGGTTCGGACTCCATCCGGAAAGTGGGTGTCATCATGTCGAAGCGTATCATCATACTTGGCGTAGCCATTCTGGCCGCGGGTGCCGCAGGTTACCTCGCCATGAACATGGTCGCCCAGCCCCCCTCCGGTCCGCAAACGGCGGAAGTCCGCCCGGCCATCGAACTCGATGAAGTGCTCGTCGCCACCGAGAATCTGAACACCGGCACCGCCATCGACGGACAGTTGCGCTGGCAGGACTGGCCGGTCAATTCCCTTTCGCCCGATTACATAACCCGTTCGGCGCGTCCTGACGCGATCGAGGAATTGCGTGGATCCGTTGTCCGTTCGACGGTTGCCGTCGGAGAGCCGATCCGCCCGATCAAGCTTCTCGGTCCGGACCAGAGTTTCATGTCTTCGATCCTGCCCTCCGGCAAGCGCGCGGTCGCGACGATGATCGCGGCGGACACCTCGGCCGGCGGTTTCATCCTGCCCGACGATTATGTCGACGTGATCATGACGCGGCGTCCTCCGGAGCGCGCCGGCGGCTTCGTCACCGAGACGATCCTCGAGAACATCCGCGTGCTGGCGATCGACCAGACGATCCGCGAGGACGAGGAGGGCCGCCTCGTCCAGGTTGGCCAGACCGCGACCTTGCAGCTCACGCCGCGCCAGGCGGAAATCATCACCGTCGCGCAGCAGATGGCCGACCGCCTGACACTGTCCCTGCGCTCGGTGCGGGACGTCGATCCCGACGAGCAAAACGACGGCGCGGAGCATCTTCTGACGGGAGGCTCGTCCGGCGGGTCCGTCACCGTCATCAAATCCGGCCGGCGCAGCGAGGTTCAAACACGATGAACGTCCAGAACTTTCGCACGGCCGCATATTCCAAACGGAGCTTTCCGGTCATGACGTTGAAGCGCGTATTTCTTGCCGCGATCTCCGCGGCTGCGTTCGCAGCTATTGTCGGCGCGACGCCCTCTGTCGCCGTTGCCCAGTCGAGCAACATCATCAAGGTGCAGCGCAATTCGACCGGCAGCGAACGCGTGTCGCTCGGTCTGAACAAGTCGATCGTTCTCGACCTGCCGGTTGATGCCCACGACATCCTGGTCGCCAATCCCGAGGTCGCCGACGCGGTCAGCCGCACGGCGCGCCGCATCTATCTGTTCGGCAAGAAGGTCGGCGAGACCAACATCTTCATCTTCGACAAGGCGGGCAAGCAGGTCGTCAGTCTCGATCTGCGGATCGAGCGCGACGTGGCCGGGCTGGACCGCTACCTCGAGCGGTTCATTCCCGATTCCGACATCAAGACCGAGATCATCAACGACAACATCGTCCTGACCGGCACGGTCCAGACGCCGCAGGACTCCGCCAAGGCGAGCCAGCTGGCCGAGATCTTCGTCAAGGGCGGCGACGCCACCGGCAACAGTTTCAGCTTCTTCTTCTTCGGCAGGGGCCGCAGCGAGATCGTCAATCTGCTCGACATCGTCGGCGGAGACCAGGTCACGCTGAAAGTGACCGTCGCCGAGGTCCAGCGCAGCGTCATGAAGCAGCTCGGCGTCAACCTGATCGCCAGCCGTACCGGCGATCACGGCATCACCTTCTCGGGCATCTCCGAGGGCGTGGCCGGCGCGCTCGGCAAGCCGCTGACCAATTCGGGCTTCGATATCGGCGGCTCGATCGCCGGCATGCAGCTCGACGCCTATTTCCGCGCGATGGAGGAAGCCGGCGTCATGAAGACCCTGGCGACGCCAAGCCTGACCGCCGTTTCCGGCGAGAAGGCGGTGTTCCGCGTCGGCGGCGAATACAACGTGATCAAGGGTTCGTCGCCTTCCGACGGTGGTGGCGCATCCTACGACATCCAGACCCTGGATTACGGCATCGGGCTCGAGTTCACCCCTGTCGTGCTCGCACCCGGCCGCATCAGCCTGAAGATCCGCACGTCGGTTTCCGAACCGACGACCGAAGGATCGGTGCCGCTTTCTGTCGGCGGCCAGGATCAGGCGAGCAATGTGCTGTCCATCCGCAAGCGTCTCGCCGACACCACGGTCGAGCTGCCCTCCGGTGGCGCGATGATGATCGCGGGCCTGATCCGCGACGATGTCCGCCAGGTGGTCAGCGGCTTTCCCGGCCTGTCCAAGGTGCCGGTTCTCGGCACGCTGTTCCGCAGCCGCGACTACGTACGAAACGAGTCCGAACTCGTCATCATGGTAACGCCCTATCTCGTGCGCCCGACCGCGCCGAACAAGCTGGCGGCACCGACCGACAATTTCCAGCCCGCCAGCGATCGCACCGGCAATCTCCTCGGCCGCGTGAACCGCATCTACGGCACGGTGCAGAAGGACCTTCCCGATGGCAGGTACTACGGCGCCGTCGGGTTCATCTACAAATAGGAGCGGGTGCGATGCGTTTGAAAACCTTTGTCAATTCCGCCGGACTGCTGATCGTCGCGGCCGCCATCTCCGGCTGTGGATCGCTCGGGCGCGATCCGATCGCGGTGGGCTCCGTTCCCTCGGATTACCGCACGCGGCACCCGATCGTGCTCAGCGAGACGGAACAGACCCTCGATGTTCCGATCGCGTCGGGCGCGCACACGATCGGTGTTCCGGTCAGGAGCAACATCCGCGCCTTTGCGGCGAATTTTGCGGCGGCGGGCACCGGAGCGATCGTCGTGATGATGCCGTCCGGCTCGCCGAACGAATATGCGGTCAAGCGGGTCAAGGACGAGATCCTGCAGGCGCTCTATGATGGCGGCGCCGCGCGTGGCCGCGTCGTCCTGCAAAACTATGATGCGAGCGCCCATGGATCCGCCGCGGCCGTCCGGCTGTCCTATACCGGCGTGACGGCCTCGACCACGCCCTGCGGCGACTGGTCCGACGATCTGACGAAGACCGTCGAAAACACCAATTATGCGGACTATGGCTGCTCCACCCAGCAGAACCTTGCCGCGATCGTAGCCAATCCCGGCGACCTCATGGGGCCGCGCCAGATGAGCCCGATCGACGCCACGCAGCGCGGCGCCGTGATCGAGGACTATCAGCGCGGACCGGGCGGTACGCGTTCCGAGGTCAACTACTAAGTGGGAAAGACGAGCATGTCAGACGTTGCCTACAAGGAAGACCTGACGAACCAGCCGACGGCGGATACGGGCGATATTTCGGCGCTGAACGATGTTCGGCCTGTCCCGCGCATTTCGATCCAGGCGTTCTGCGAGACGGAGGGCGTGGCCGCTCCGATCAATCGGATGGGCGAGGATCGCCGCCTGGCGAAGGCGCAGACCCGCGTCTATATGGGCGGCATTCCGGCGGCGGTCGAATTCTTCCAGAGCGCGCCGACGCCGAACCTGATCATCCTGGAGACGACATCCAGCCCGGATGAGCTGTTCCACAACCTGAACGATCTGGCCGAGGTCTGCGACCCCAACTCCAAGGTCGTTATCGTCGGACACCAGAACGACGTCACGCTCTATCGCGAACTGATCCGCAACGGCATTTCCGAATATATCGTCGCGCCGGTGACGATCGCCGATCTGATGGGCGTCGTATCGTCTCTGTTCGTCGATCCCGATGCGGAGCCGCTCGGCCGTTCCGTCGCCTTTGTCGGCGCCAAGGGTGGTGTCGGCTCGTCGACCATCGCGCACAATGTCTCCTGGGCCATGTCGACCCTGTTCCAGGCCGAGGTGGTCATCGCCGACATGGACCTTCCCTTCGGAACGGCGAACATAAATTTCGACCAGGATCCGGCGCAGGGCATTGCCGAGGCCGTGTTTTCCTCCGACCGGATCGACGAGGTCTATCTCGACCGCCTGCTGGCAAGCTGCGCCGAGCATCTCTCTCTGCTCGCGGCGCCGTCGATGCTCGACAAGGTCTATGATTTCGATCCCGACGCCTTCAGCCAGCTCGTCGACGTGGCGCAGCGCACCGCGCCCTATGTCGTGCTCGACGTTCCCCATGTCTGGAACGGCTGGACGCGCCGCACGCTCGAACAGGCCGACGAAGTCGTCATCGTCGCCTCGCCGGAACTCGCCAATCTGCGCAATGCGAAAAACATCATCGATACGCTGCGCAAGCTGCGGCCGAATGATTTCGCGCCCCGGCTGGTTCTCAACCAGGTCGGCATGCCCAAACGGCCGGAAATCGCACCGTCGGATTTCGCCGACCCGCTCGAACTCGAGCCGGTCGCCATTATTCCCTTCGACGCGCAACTCTTCGGCACGGCGTCCAACAATGGACGCATGCTGGCGGAAACCGACGCGGCGAACCCGATCGTTTCCAGTCTCTCGACGATCGCGCAACTGGTGACCGGGCGCGGGGTCGTAAAGGAAAAGCCGAAAGGCGGTTTGAAGGGCATGCTGACGAGACTGAAGAAGAAATGACGCTTCGCTGAAGCGATGTAACAGGACAAGTCGATGTTCGGAAAAAAGGGTACGGGTAGCCATTCTGGCGGCGCTTTCGGCGGCGGATCGAATTCCGCGCCCAAGCGTACCGCCGTCACGCCGCCGGCGTCGGCCGAAAAGCCAGCGTCGGAGGCCGCGCCTGCACCGGTCGCAAGCGAGACCAAGACGGCCGCGCCCGCCGCAGCGCCGGCAAGCCGGCCGGAGGCGAAACACGTGCAGGCACCTCCCCCGATGCGTGATCTGCCGGTGGCAAAGCCGCGCCAGAAGGTGCGCAACGACGACTATTACGACACCAAGATGCAGGTCTTCTCGGCGCTGATCGAGACGATCGACCTGTCGCAGCTCGCCAAGCTCGACGCCGATTCCGCGCGCGAGGAAATCCGCGATATCGTCAACGACATCATCGCGATCAAGAACTTCGCGATGTCGATCTCCGAGCAGGAGGAACTGCTCGAGGACATCTGCAACGACGTGCTCGGCTACGGGCCGCTCGAACCGCTGCTGGCGCGAGACGACATCGCGGACATCATGATCAACGGCGCGGACAAGACCTATATCGAGGTCAACGGCAAGGTCCAGGAATCCGATATCCGCTTCCGCGACAACCAGCAGCTTCTCAATATCTGCCAGCGCATCGTCAGCCAGGTCGGCCGCCGTGTCGATGAATCGAGTCCGATCTGCGACGCGCGTCTTCCCGACGGCTCCCGCGTCAACGTGATCGCGCCTCCGCTCGCCATCGACGGCACCGCCCTGACAATTCGTAAGTTCAAGAAGGACAAGCTGACCCTCGATCAGCTCGTCCAGTACGGATCGATCTCGCCGGAAGGCGCGACGCTCCTGCAGATTATCGGACGGGTGCGCTGCAACGTCGTCATTTCCGGCGGTACCGGCTCCGGCAAGACGACGCTTCTCAACTGCCTGACGCGCTACATCGATCACGACGAGCGCATCATCACCTGCGAGGACTCCGCGGAGCTGCAGCTCCAGCAGCCGCATGTCGTGCGCCTGGAAACCCGGCCGCCGAACCTCGAGGGCGAGGGCCAGATCACCATGCGCGACCTGGTCAAGAACTGCCTGCGCATGCGTCCTGAACGCATCATCGTCGGCGAGGTGCGCGGACCGGAGGTCTTCGACCTGCTGCAGGCGATGAACACCGGCCATGACGGCTCGATGGGCACGATCCACTCCAACAGCCCGCGCGAATGTCTCTCCCGCATGGAATCGATGATCGCCATGGGCGGGTTCACCCTGCCGCAGAAGACCGTGCGCGAAATCATCGTCGGCTCGGTGGACGTCATCGTCCAGGCGGCCCGCCTGCGCGACGGCTCGCGCCGCATCACCCATGTCACCGAGGTGATCGGCATGGAGGGTGACGTCATCATCACCCAGGATCTGATGCTCTACGACATGGAGGGCGAGGACGCGAACGGCAACATCATCGGTACCCATCGCTCCACCGGCGTCGGCCGCCCGGCCATGTGGGACCGCGCGCGCTACTTCAACGAGGAACAGCGGCTCGCCGCGGCGCTCGACTCGATGGAGGTCGCCGCGCCATGATGATCTTCGGCCTGCCCGCAGGCGTCATCGGTATGATCGTGCTTGCCGGCCTCGGGGTCGGCGGCGTGCTTTATGCGCTGTTCTTCACCTCGATCGAGAATGAGCAGAAGACGGCGAAACGCCTGTCGTCGATCAAGACGCAATCGACCGACAGCGCCGCGCGCCGCGCCGCCTACGACCGCGCGAACGAAGGCGCGAAGCGAAAGAAACACATTGCCGACTCGCTTGCCGAGCTCGACGAGCGCAACCGCGACCGTGTCAAGGACGCGGCGCGGCCGACACTCAAGAAGATGCTGCAGCAGGCCGGACTGAAGGTCGATTTGCGGACCTTCTATCTCTATTCGATGGTCACCGGCTTCGTCGTGACGGCCATGGCTTTCCTGTTCGGCGTGCCGTTCCTGTACCTTATCGGCGTCTTCTTCGCCGCCGCCTTCGGCCTGCCGCGCTGGGCCGTCTCCTTTATCCGCAAGCGCCGCATGAAGTCGTTCCTCGAGGAGTTTCCGAACGCCATCGACGTGATCGTGCGCGCCATCAAGTCCGGCCTGCCGCTCAATGACGGCCTGCGGCTGATCGCCAGCGAGGCGCGCGAACCGGTGAAGTCCGAGTTCCGCCGCATCATCGAGGCGCAGCAACTCGGGCTGTCGACGCCGGAGGCCTGCGCGCGCATGTACAACTCGATGCCGGTCCCCGAGGCCAACTTCTTCGCCATCGTCATCCAGATCCAGGCGCAAGCGGGCGGCAACCTCGCCGAGGCGCTGGGCAACCTCTCGCGCGTGCTGCGCGACCGCAAGAAGATGAAGGCCAAGGTGGCCGCCATGTCCATGGAGGCCAAGGCGTCCGCCGCGATCATCGCGTCATTGCCCTTCGTCGTCACGCTGCTCGTCTATCTGACGAGCCCCGGATACATAACGCTGCTTTTCACGACCAACACCGGTTACCTGATCCTCGGCGTTTCCGCCGTCTGGATGTCGATCGGCGTGTTCGTGATGCGGCAAATGATCAATTTCGAGGTCTGACGCGCCATGTCCGAAGATCTTGTCGCCCTGCTGACATCGTCGCAATTCGTCATCGCCATTCTCGTTTCGGTGAGCGTCTTCGCGACGCTGTTCACCGTTCTGACGCCCTTGCTCGGCGGCAACGAACTGAAGACGCGCATGAAGCATGTCGCCACCGAGCGCGACGAGATCCGCGCCCGCGAGCGCGCCCGCCTCGCCGCCGAAAAGCAGCAGAGCCGCGGTTCGCTGCGCATGGAGGCGAAGGAAGGCGGCGTTCGCAGAATCGTCGAGAGGCTCGATCTCAAGACGGCGCTCGCCGACCAGGCGACGATCGACAAGCTTCGCCTTGCCGGCTATCGCGGCCAGCAGCCGCTCAACGTCTTCCTGTTCGCCCGCCTCGTGCTGCCGCTGGTCTTTCTTGTCGTGGCGCTGGCTTATGTCTTCGGCCTCGGCGCGCTCTCCGAGCAGCCGACCATGATCCGTGTCCTCGCCTGCATCGGGTTCGGCTATCTCGGCTTCTACTCGCCGAACATCTACATTTCCAACGTCGCCGGCAAACGCAAGACGTCGATCAAACAGGCATGGCCGGACGCGATCGACCTGATGTTGATCTGCGTCGAATCCGGCATGTCCGTCGAGGCAGCCTTCCGTAAGGTCTCGGAGGAAATCGGCACCCAGTCCATCCCGCTCGCCGAGGAACTAGTCCTTGTCGGCGCGGAACTGTCCTACCTGCAGGAGCGCAGGATGGCCTATGAGAACCTCGCCAACCGCACCAAGCTGGAAAGCGTCAAGTCGGTCGCACAGGCGCTGGTCCAGGCCGAGCGCTACGGCACGCCGGTCGGCCAGGCGCTGCGCGTTCTCGCCGCCGAAAGCCGCGACCAGCGCATGAACGAGGCCGAGAAGAAGGCCGCTGCGCTGCCGCCGAAGCTGACCGTGCCGATGATCCTCTTCTTCCTGCCGGTTCTTTTCGGCGTCATTCTCGGCCCCGCCGGTATCCAGATTTCCGCGCGCGGCGGTATTTTCTGACGCCTGTCGTCCCCGGTTTCGGGGACGTCGCCTCCTCGCCTTGCCTCGCCCCGGTGGCGAATGCTTGACTGCGCCTGAAGGCGGGATCACCCGCCTTTAATGCTCAACAGAGGCAAAGGGGGCTTCATGAAGGTTGGATTTATCGGTCTTGGAACAATGGGCGGCAACGCGGCGAAAAACATTCGCCGCGCCGGCTTCGATCTCTCTGTTTTCGATTTGCGCCGCGAGGCGGCCCACCCGATCGAGGAGTTGGGCGCGACATGGGTCGCCAGCCCGAAGGAAATGATCGACCGGGTCGACTGCGTCGTTTCCATGGTCTTCGGACCGCCGCATCTCCAACAGGTTCTGAACGGCGATGGCGGCCTCATCCATGGCGACTGCGGCGGCAAATTGTGGATCGATTTGACGACATCGTCTCCCGGCTTCATGCGCGAGTTGATCGAGCCTTTCGTCGCGAAGGGCGGCCGGCCGATCGACGCGCCGGTGACAGGCTCCGTCGATGCCGCCATTCGCGGCGACATGCCGATGTTCGTCGGCGGCGAGGACGCGGATATCGAGGCGGCCCGCCCGGTCATCGAGGCGATGGGCGAGATTCGCAAGGTCGGTAAATATGGCAACGGTTATGTCGCGAAGCTCGTCAACAACCAGCTCTGGAAGATCCATGCCGCGGCGATCGGCGAGGCGATGGTCTGCGCCGAGAAGGCCGGAATCGATCCGAAGGTCTGGTGGGAGGTCATGAAGGGCGGCGCAGCCGATTCCTTCGTCATGCAACATGACGTGCCGTCGATCTTCGCGGGCCACTACGATCCCTCCTTTCCGCTCAAGCTGTGCCTGAAGGATCTCGGCCTGATCGATGAACTGATGCGCGAGACCGGGACACGCTCGGACATGACGGATGCCTGCCACGCCCGTTTCAAGGAAGCGGCGGAACGCTACGGCGTCGATGCCGGCGAGATGACGGTTTGCAAGGTGGTCGAGGACGATGCGGGCGTCGCCTTGCGCGTTGAAGGCGATTGGCAGGCGCCATGGGAGGTCGAGCACACCTGACGGGCCTAACTCCGGGGCGTCGCCGGTTTCCATAGACGGCAATTTGTTTGTGAAGAGCCCGCAGAATATGCTCGACGGCTCTACCCAGACCCTGTCCGATAATGAGCGCTACAACCCCGAGATCGTGGACCGCGAATATGCCGACGAGAAGATACAGGTCCGCGCCCGTGTCGTCTGGGCAGGTTGGCCGTTGAGGTAATAGGCCATTGAGTGGAGGAAACGTGTTGGATTGGCACCCCGTACCGCTCGAACAAAGACATCGAGATGCGATGCTCGACCTGATTCTTGCCTGGGGAGAGTTGGATTCAGCTCTTGGGATGCTGGTGTCGTGCGCGTTGGGCCTGTCGATGGCGGACGGTGCTGAGAAGGTCGGGAGTTATCCCGCATCAGCCAAGTTCCGCGAATTATACAAAGTGTTGCGCGATGCGCCGAACGGTGCTGAGGCGGCACGAGCCGTTAAGAGGCACAAGAAAAACTATGAGCTGTATTCCAAGGTCCGAAAACCCATTGCGCATTCCAAATGCGTGGGGGTGAAAAGCACTGACCGCGATTATGTGTTGTTCGCAGTGTTTGAAAAGACTGGCGAGAACGAACTAGCAGTGGACGCTGTCCCAATTCAACAGCTCGAACTCGCAACACAATGGGGGCGTGAAATGGCGGAGGTCGCTATGCGGATCGTCGATAGGATTAACCCATTTGAATAAAGTCGTTGGCTACAATGGCGTCCGACTTGGTTTTGCTTATCGCCCTCTGGGAGCATAGCGCCGCGCGCTCCTTCGAGGCTCTGCCCTCAAATCGGAAACCTGTTTAGCATCATAGCCTATCACCGACGTTCTGACGTAGACCGCGCGGTTCTTAAGGCCTTCTGAGGCGTCGTCGCAGATCGCCCTAGGGCCCCTTCTATAGGGCCGACATGTACAGAACCTGGTGTCAGACTACAGCCTGCCTACTGCGAAGCGATCTTCTTGTCTTCCTGCTTGATGAGGTTCCAGGCGTTCTGCTGCGCCAGCATCTGGCGCAGATAGCCGACATTGGCTTCCGCCTGCTGCGGCGACAATTCGCGCCGTGCGATCTGCTCGGCTTCGTCGAACCGGCCCTGGAGGCCGACGACGAGGGCCAGGTTCTGGCGCACGCGGCTGTCGGCGGCCGGCTGGGCGGCGGCCTGGCGCAGATAGGTCTCGGCCTGTTTCAGATTGCCTTCCAGAAGGTGGCTCATGCCGAGATTGGACAGGATCGTCGGTTCGTTCGGCCGCAGCTTGAGGGCCTTCTGATAGCGCAGCCGGGCCTCGGTCGGCCGGTTGGTCTGGTCGTAGATCGCGCCTTCGGCTGAAAGCAGCCGCCAGTCAGGATTGGTCGGGTCCTGTGCGCGCTGGATCGCATCGAGCGCGGCGGTGAACTGCCCGGCGCCGGCCAGCGCCTTGCCGTAGGCGGCGAGCACGTCGCGGTCGTCGGAATGCTTGATCGCCGCCTTGCGCATGACGGCAAGCGCCTGCTCGTTGCGGTCGTTCATACGCAGGATCGAGGCGTATGCCATTGCGACGGTCTTGTCGCCCGGCCGCTGTTCGTAGAGCTTCGAATAGGAGCCGAGCGCCTGTTCCAGTTCCACGGCGGTCATCTGCTCGACCGGCTTTTGCGCCGGCGAGCCGATCGACCCGGTCGTCAGCGAGCGGTTCGCGCAGGCCGTGACGGCTGTTGCCGCAAGCACAAGGACCGCCAGGCGCAATGCCGTCCGTGTCGTCCTGCCTGTCTTTCCGCTTCTGATCCGCACCATGCTGCGCTCCCGTGCGGCCGTCTTTCGGTGGATGAGCCGCGAAGAATGACGATGAAACTCTGGCCAAAAGCAATATTCTGTTAACCCTAACGGTTGGTTAATGACCTCGCTTCGGCGGGCACGGAATCGGATGGAATGAACATGAAACTCGAAGAGGTTTTGGCACCGGCGGATCGCCGTCCGGCGGATGCACGGCCGGTTTGGCTCGTTCAGGCGGATGGATTGGAAAAGCACGGCGCACTGGACGATACGGCCCGGCAGTGGATCGATCGGAACGGCTTCAAGGCTGGCGCGGGCGAAGTGCTGCTTCTTCCGCGAGGCGATGGAGGTCTTGCCGGTGCGGTGCTGGGTCTCGGCGACGGCGGCGATCCCTTCGTCGCGGGCGCACTTGCGCGCAAGCTGCCGGAAGGCGACTGGTATTTCGAGGGCGGCGCGAATACGGATCTTCGCCTCGCGAGCCTCGGCTTCCTGCTCGGCGCCTATCGCTTCGGACGCTATCGCAAGCAGGCGGGCAAGCAGCCCCGGCTGATCCTCGACGCCTCGCTGGACCACGACGAGATCGCCGCGTTCGCGCGTGCCTCCTGGCTGGCCCGCGATCTCGTCAACACGCCGGCCAACGATCTCGGTCCCGACGAGATCGAGGCGGCCGCCCGCGATGTCGCTCGCGACCGGGACATGACGGTCGAGGTGATCAAGGGCGCCGACCTTCTGGAGCAGAATTTTCCGCTGATCCATGCGGTCGGCCGGGCTTCGGTTTCCGCGCCCAGGCTGATCGACATGCGCTGGGGCAAACCCGACGCGCCCCGACTGACGCTGGTCGGCAAGGGCGTCGCCTTCGACACCGGCGGTCTCGATATCAAGCCCGCTTCGGGCATGCGCAACATGAAGAAGGACATGGGCGGCGCGGCCAACGTGCTGGCGCTCGCCTCGCTGATCGTCGACATGAAGCTGGATGTCCGGCTGCGCGTGCTGATCCCGGCCGTCGAGAACGCGATCGCCGGCGACGCGTTCCGGCCCGGCGATATCTTCCCGAGCCGAAAGGGCCTGACCGTCGAGATCGGCAACACCGATGCCGAGGGCCGGCTGATCCTCGCCGATGCGCTGACCTGCGCCGACGAGGAAAAGCCGGACATGCTGATCGACATGGCGACGCTGACCGGCGCGGCGCGTGTTGCGCTTGGCCCTGATGTTCCGCCCTTCTACTCGACCGACGATGCCTTCGCCGACGCGCTCGCCTCGGCTTCGCTGCAGGAGCACGACCCGCTGTGGCGCATGCCGCTCTGGGCGCCCTATGCGAAGGGATTGAACTCTTCGGTCGCCGATCTCTGCAACGTGACGACGGACGGGATGGCGGGCTCCGTGACGGCGGCGCTTTTCCTGCAGCGTTTCGTGACGGAAACCAGCAGTTGGGCGCATTTCGATATCTTCGCCTGGAGCCTGTCGGCCAAGCCGCATGCGCAGGTCGGCGGAGAGGCCCAGGGCATACGCGCCATGCTGGTCGCGCTGAAACATCGTTACGGAACGGCCTGATTCCCGCTCATATTGCGTTTTTTAAGGTTTCGCGCATATTGTGCCGGAACCGAAACGATAAGATGAGCGGTTCATGTCCATTCGCTTGCGGGCGAGCCAGGCGCTGACATTGTGGCATCAGGTGGCGACGTCCGAAGTGCGCGACGATGCGCCGGACCTGACATTGCGCCAGATGGCGATCCTGCTCTCCATCTATCTGGAGCCGCCGCCGCATACCGTGCGCGGCCTCGCGGCCAAGCTGAACGTCACCAAACCGGTGATCACGCGCGCGCTCGATTCCATGGGATCGCGCAAGCTCGTGACCCGGCATCGGGACCCGCGCGACAAGCGCAATGTCGTCATTTCGCGCACTGTCGAGGGATCGCTCTACCTTGAGCGGCTTGCCGACGTGATCATCGCAAGAGCGCGGGAACTGCCGTTGTGACGGATACGCTCGATCGCCGTTTGCACGCATTCCGACCGGATCTCGCCGACATAAGGCTGAAAGGGCGGGTCGAGGCGGAGGCCTTCGTCGAGGGGCATCCGGCCATCGTTGTTGCGCCTGCTGTCGATATCCGCCGCGCGCCGGCGCATGACGCCGGCCTGGATACGCAATTCGTGACCGGCGACCGCGTCCGCGTCTTCGAGAGCGAGGAAGGCTGGGCCTGGGTGCAGGGCGAGCGCGACGGCTATGTCGGCTATGCGCCGGACGAGGCGCTGTTTGACGGCGAAATCGCCGCGCCGACACATCGTGTCACGGCGCAACGAAGCTTCGTCTATCCCGGCCCGGATCTGAAGATGCCGCCGTTGCGCGCCCTGTCGATGGGCGCGCTTGTCACGGTCGTCTCGACGGAAGAGCGGCGCGGCACGCGCTATGCCGTTCTGGCCGACGGCACGGCACTGGCCGCCGCCCATGTCGCGCCGGTCGGCGAGACGGAAACGGATTATGTGACGGCGGCCGAACGTTTCCTGCACACGCCGTATCTCTGGGGCGGCACATCGGGCTTCGGAATCGACTGTTCCGGCCTCGTCCAACTGTCCATGGCGATGGCCGGACGCACCGTGCTGCGCGACAGCGACATGCAGGAGGCGACCATCGGCGTGGTGCTGGAGACAGGCGGCGACTTTTCGTCCCTGCGGCGCGGCGATCTGGTTTTCTGGAAAGGACATGTCGGCATCATGGTCGATGCGGAGAACCTGTTGCACGCCAACGGTTCGACCATGAATGTCGCGCTCGAACCGCTTGCCGCCGCGATTGCCCGGATCGAGCCGCTGTTCGGCCCGCCGACGTCGGTCAGGCGTCCCTGAATCTGAACCGCGCCAGCCGGTAACGCGCTTTCACATTGCCGTTAGCCGCGAGAACCGGTCTTTGCGCCTGACGGCTCCGGTGATAGGCGCGCGACAGCCATTTTTCGACGGATCGAACAGCGATGACGAACAGCCCCGAAACCGGGATCGCCTTTACACGCCTTGGCGAGATCGACCTCATCGAGATCACCGCGCATATGTCGGATCCACGTATGGCGGAGCATATGCCGCTCCTGACCGGCCGGTGGGACGATGCCGCCTCTCGCGCCTTTGTCGAGGCGAAGGAGGCCCGCTGGCGCGAGGACGGACTGGGTCACTGGGCTATTCTTTGCGACGGGGCCTATGTCGGCTGGGGCGGCTTCCAGAAGGAAGGCGACGAGTGGGACTATGGCCTCGTTCTCAAACCCGATCGCTTCGGGCTTGGCGCGCGCATCACCCGCAAGGCACTCGAATTCGCCCGCTCCGACGAGCGCATTCCCTTCGTCACGTTCCTGCTGCCGCCTTCACGAAAGAAGCTTGGAGCGCTCGAAAGGATCGGTGCCCGCTTTGTTGGAGAGGTGGACCATGCGGGCGAGGCGTTTCTCAAATACCGCCTCGATTTCAATCCGCCCCGTGGCCGGTGACATTACCCGACCGGGGTCGCGTTACTCGTTGACGCAGGGAGGCGGGGCCTGCACCGCGTTCAGTATCCAGTCGCGAAAAGGCGGCGCATTCTGATCCAATGGAAACCTGAAATGCATCAGTAGCCGGCGTCGCGGTCCACGAGGTTCGTCAGCGCTTCGCCGCGATCATGGGCATCCATCTGCCGGATCATCGGCGGGATCAGCGCCGACGGCACGGAGGCGGCGGCGGCATGTGGCGTGATCGTGACGCGGGGATGGCTCCATAAGGGGCTGTCGTCGGGAAGGGGCTCTGTTTCGAACACGTCGAGCGAGGCCGCGCCGAGCCTGCCGCTTTCCAGCGCGGCGAGAATGTCTGCCTCCACTTGCAGGCGTCCGCGCCCGGCACTGATCAGGATCGGCGCGCCGAGCGGTCCGCGCGTCTTCATTTTCGAGAATAGCGTCTGCGAGAGGATGCCTTCGGTCGCCGGGGTCAGCGGCAGCAGGCAGACGACGATGTCGGCTTCGGCGAGAAACGGCCCGAGCCCCGCCTCTCCCGCGTAGGTGCCGACGCCTTCGGCCGCCTTCGGCGTGCGGCTCCAGCCGGTGACGCGGAACCCGAGCGCAAGCAGTTTCTCGGCGGCGTCGCGGCCCAGATGACCGAGACCGAGAATGCCGACCGTGACCTCGCTCGCAGCAGGCTGCATCCGGTCCTCGTGCCAGATCCGGTTCGCCTGCTGGTCGCGATAGAGCATGCCCTTGCGGTGATGGTCGAGCACCTGCCAGACGACATATTCACTCATCCGCTGGGTCAGGTCGTCGGCGACGGCGCGGACGATCGGAACATCCGGCAGGTCGCCCTCGGCGAAGATGTGATCGACGCCGGCCCCGATGGAGAAGATCGCCTTGAGGTTCGGCAAGCCTTTCAAAACGCCGGGCCGCTGCTTCCAGACGATTGCATAGTCGATCTCCGGATCGTTCGGCCCCGAGGGCTCTTCGACGACGACCCGGTCGGGTGCGGCCTTCTCCAGTTCGGCGCGCCAGACGGCGGGATCGAAACCGGTGACGGAGAGAAGTATCTTGCCCGTGGATGCCATTGTACTACTCGCTGACGACGCCCGCCGGCGCGACTTCGATGTCGAAGGCGGCGGCCATCAGCGCCTTGGTGTAATCGGTTTTCGGCGCGTCGAAGATCTCGTTCGAACGGCCCTGTTCCACCACCTCGCCATTGCGCATCACCATCACCTCATTGGCGAGCGCGCGCACGACTTTCAGGTCGTGGCTGATGAAGAGGTAGGCGAGGTTGTGCTTGCGCTGCAGGTCGCGCAACAGGTCGACGACCTGCGCCTGCACGCTCATGTCGAGCGCGGAGGTCGGCTCGTCCAGCATGACGAATTTGGGCTTGAGCACCATGGCGCGCGCAATGGCGACGCGCTGGCGCTGGCCGCCGGAGAATTCATGCGGGTAGCGGAACCGCGTTTCCGGATCGAGCCCGACCTCCTTGAGCGCCTCGACGACGCGCTGGTCGCGGCCGTCGCGGGAAAGGCCCGGTTCGTGGATCGCGAGCCCTTCGCCGACGATCTCGGCGATCGACATGCGCGGGCTCAGCGAGCCGAACGGGTCCTGGAACACGATCTGGATTTCGCGCCGCAGCGGCCGCATGGCCTCGAATGAAAACGCGTCGATGTCCTTGCCGTCGAAGCGGATGCGGCCCTGCGAGGAGATCATGCGTGTCAGCGCAAGGCCGAGTGTCGTCTTGCCGGAACCGGACTCGCCGACAATGCCGAGCGTCTGCCCGGCGCGCACCGTCACGTCCACGCCATCGACCGCCTTGATGTTGTCGACCGTCTTGCGCATCAGACCCTTGCGGATCGGGAACCAGACCTTCACCGCTTCGCCCGTCAGGACGGTCTCCGCGCCCTCGTCGAGCAGGATCGGCTGGCCTTTTGGCTCGGCGGCCAGGAGATGCTTCGTGTAGTCGTGCTGCGGGTCGGTGAAGATTTTCTCCGTCGGCCCGGTCTCGACGATCTTTCCGTCCGTCATGACGCAGACCCGGTCGGCGATGCGGCGCACGATGCCGAGATCATGCGTGATGAACAGCATCGACATGCCCTGTTCGCGCTTCAGATCGTCCAGAAGCTTTAGGATCTGCGCCTGAACCGTCACGTCCAGCGCGGTTGTCGGTTCGTCGGCGATGAGCAGTTTCGGCTGGTTGGCGAGCGCCATGGCGATCATGACGCGCTGGCGCTGGCCGCCGGACAATTGATGCGGATAGGCTTTCAGGCGCTTCTGCGCATCGCGGATGCCGACCTGGTCGAGCAGTTCGAGAATGCGGCCGGGAATGGTCTTCTCTTCGAAGCCGTGCAGTTTCAGCGTCTCGCCGATCTGCTTTTCGATCGAATGCAGCGGATTGAGCGAGGTCATCGGCTCCTGGAAGATCATCGCGATCTCGTTGCCGCGCACCCTGCGCAGTTCCGCATCGGATGCGGACAAAAGGTCGCGATCGCGGAAGCGGATCTCGCCAGACGGATGGCTCGCCGCCGGATATTGCAGCAGTTTCAGGACCGAGAGCGCCGAGACCGATTTGCCCGAACCGGACTCGCCGACCAGCGCGACCGTCTCTCCGTCTGCGATGTCAAACGAGATGCGGTCGACGGCCGTGGTCGTGCGTCCGCCCTGGGTGAAGGCGACGGAGAGATCCCGGACGGAGAGGAGGGGAGAGGATGTGCTCATGACAGGGCGAAGACTCCCCCGACCGCAGCAACATAAAGCCCCGCGACGGACCATCCCTCGAAACCGATCCCGCCGGGCCCGCGCTTCTCGCGCCTGAGAAGGCCGAGGATCAGCACACCGGTCATGGCGGTCACCATGGCGGTCAGGAAGATGTCGGAGGTCGAGATCGCGTTGTAGATCGAGCCGTCGCGATAGGCGATGTCGGCGAAGGAGGCGAAGAGCGTGTCAAAGGCGTTGCCGCCGAGAATGCCGCCGACGGCGAGTTGCAATGCGCCGGCGCGTACCGCCGCGATCGTGGTGACGAGTTCCGGCAGGGAGGTGACGGTGGATGTCATGAGCGTGCCGACAAGGCTCTCCGGCACGCCGAGCGACGAAACGAATGCCACGCCCGTGGTCGCCACGCCGTAGCCGGCCGCCGACACGGCGAGCAGGCACAGCGCGAAGATCGCCAGCGTGCGCGCAAGCGGCGTCTTCTCGGCATCCGCGTCGGGAATGTCCGCGTGCGTGTCTTCCGTCTCTGTCGCCCGCCACATCGGCTCGTCGCGAGCGGACTGGGCAAAGCGCAGGCCAAAAAGATAGATCGCGAAACAGATAATCGAGACGGGATGGATACCGAAGACGGAGATGGCCGGGCCGGTCGCTGCGGAGAGCATAAGGGCGAGCAATACGATCAGCAGGGTCGCGTTGACGATGTTGACCAGGCTCGCGGCCGCGTGTTCGAGATTGGCCCGGCGGTGGGTCATGTCGGCGAAGACGAGGAACAGCGTCTGGGCGGCGATGCCGCCGACCGCGTTCGAATAGGCAAGCGATGGATACCCGTCCGCGGCAGTCACCACCGAGGTGATCACGCCGGGCAGGGACGTGGCGGCGCCGAGCAGCACCGCGCCCGTGATCGCTTCGCCGAAACCGGTCTGATCGGCGATCATGTCGGCGACGAAGGCGAGTTTCGAGCCGGCGATCACGATCACGCCGCCGCAGGCGATGAAGATCGCGATCTGGACCGTGACGGGAGCGTTTTCGATGGCGCCGGTCATCCGAATGTCTTTCGCGGATCGAAGGCGTCGCGGGTCGCCTCGCCGATGAAGATCAGCAGCGACAGCATGACGGAAATGACGATGAAGCCCGAAAAGCCGAGCCAGGGCGCTTGCAGATTGTTCTTGCCCTGGAGGATCAGTTCGCCGAGCGAGGCGGAGCCCGGCGGCAGGCCGAAACCGAGGAAATCGAGCGAGGTCAGCGTGGTTATCGAGCCGTTCAGGATGAAGGGCAGGAAGGTCAGCGTCGCGACCATGGCGTTGGGCAGTAGATGCCGGAACATGATGGTGCGGTTGGGCACGCCGAGCGCGCGCGCCGCGTTGACATACTCGAAATTGCGCGCCCGGAGAAACTCGGCGCGTACGATGCCGACAAAGGCCACCCACGAAAAGAGCAGCATGATGCCGAGCAGGATCCAGAAACCCGGCGGCAGGATGGCGGCGATGATCAGCAGCAGATAGAGCACCGGCATGGACGACCAGATTTCGATCAGACGCTGGCCGATCAGGTCGATCCAGCCGCCGAAGAACCCCTGCACCGCGCCGAAAGCGACGCCGATCACCGCGGAGGCGCCTGTCAGGATCAGTCCGAACAGCACCGAGATGCGAAAACCGTAGATAAGGCGGGCCATCACGTCGCGCGCCTGGTCGTCGGTGCCGAGCCAGTTGAAATTGCCGATCGTGCAATTCGGATCCTCGGCGCCGGCGGCGTAGCGCGTGCACAGTTCCTCGCGGCTGTCGAACATGAAGGCGGGCTTCGACGGCGCGGCCGTCGGCACCTCCTTATTCACGGTGCGATAGGAATAGCGGATCGGTGGCCAGATCATCCAGCCGCCGGCCTCGTGGATGGCATCCTGGATATAGGGGTCGGTGAAGTCGATACGCGGCAAGGCCAGCGGGTCGTCCGGAAACAGGACTTCTTCCGAATAGGTCTTGAAGACCGGGGTGAGGTACTGCCCCTTGTATTCCACGAGGATCGGCCGGTCATTGGCGATGAACTCTGCAAACAGCGACAGGACGAACAGCACCAGGAACAGCCATAGCGACCAGTAGCCGCGCCGGTTGGCCTTGAAGTTCTGCCAGCGCCGCTGGTTGAGCGGCGACAGGAAAGGCCGCTTGCGCCGCCCTTCCGGGATGGTTCTTCCATCGAGGGTCGCGGATTGGTCCGTCACACGTCCCTCCGCTCGAAATCGATGCGCGGATCGACCCAGGTGTACATCAGGTCCGAGAGCAGCCCGACCAGCAGGCCCATCAGCGAGAAGATGTAGAGCGTCGCGAAGACGACCGGGTAATCGCGATTGATCACCGACTGGAAGCCGAGCAGGCCGAGCCCGTCGAGCGAGAAGATCGTCTCGATCAGCAGCGAGCCGGTGAAGAAGGAGGAGATGAAGGCGCCCGGAAAGCCCGCGATGATGATCAGCATCGCGTTGCGGAAAACATGCCCGTAGAGAACCTGCCGCTCGTTCAGCCCCTTGGCGCGGGCCGTGACGACATATTGCTTGCGGATCTCGTCGAGGAACGAGTTCTTGGTCAGCAGCGTCGATGTCGCGAATGCCGACAGGACGAGGGCGGTCAGCGGCAGCGCCAGGTGCCAGAAATAGTCGAGGATGCGCGCCGGCCATGACAGCTCCGACCAGTTGTCGGAGACGAGCCCGCGTAGCGGGAACCAGTCGAAGAAGGACCCGCCTGCAAACAGCACGATCAGCATGATCGCGAACAGGAAGCCCGGAATGGCGTATGCGACGATGATGACGCCGCTGGTCCAGACATCGAAATGCGAACCGTCATCGACGGCCTTGCGGATGCCGAGCGGGATCGAGATGCCGTAGGAGATCAGCGTGATCCACAGGCCGAGCGATATCGAGACCGGCATCTTCTCCACGATCAGGTCGATCACGGAGATGTCGCGGAAATAGCTCTCGCCGAAATCGAAACGGATATAGTTCCACAGCATCAGCCCGAACCGTTCGAGCGGCGGCTTGTCGAAGCCGAACTGCTTTTCCAGCTGCGCGATGAATTGCGGGTCGAGCCCCTGCGCGCCGCGATATTTGGAATTGATGGCGTTGCCGCTCTCGATATTGGAGCCGACATCGTCCGCGCCGCCCAGATCGCCTCCACCGCCGGTGATACGGTCCGTCGCGTCGCCGCCCTGTCCGGTCAGTTGCGCGATCACCTGTTCGACCGGCCCGCCCGGGGCGAACTGGATGACGGCGAAGGATATCGCCATGATCCCGAATATCGTCGGGATCATGAGCAGTAGCCGACGCAGCACATAGGCGCCCATGTCAGGCGGCCTCCATGCAGTGCAGTCCCGTCACATCAAGCCTTTCCAAGCGCTTCTGCTTTCGCGCGGTCGATCCACCACAGTCGCTCCACCGGCCAGAAGTAGTCGGGCTTCGGCTCCTTGAAGCCGAACATGTCCCAATAGGCGACACGGTGATTCGCCGAATTCCAAGTTGGAATCCAGTCTCGCCTCAGACGCAAGGCCCGATCAAGCACGCGCATCGCCGTCCGGTGCTCTTCGCGCGTCTCCGCCGCGCCCACTTCGGCCAGCAGCGCGTCGATCAGCGGGTCCTGTGTTCCCGTCCAGTTGCGCGAGCCCTCCTCCGAGGCCGAGTGGCTTGCGAAGACATTTTCCAGCCCCGCACTGGTCGGCGTCGGCGTCCAGCCGATGTGAAGGCCCGCTATGTCGAAATCGAAATTGTTGGTGCGTTCCTGGTACTGCGCCGGATCGACCGTTCGGAGCGTCGCGTTAATGCCGATCGACCGCATGGTCTCGACCCACGGACCGTAGATGCGCTCGAACACGCTGGCGTTGACGAGGATCTCGGCATCGAGCGTGTCGCCTTTCGCGTTCCTCAGCGTGCCGCCGTCGTTCTCCCAGCCCGCCTCGGCAAGCAGGCGGATCGCGGTGCGAAGCCGCGACCGGTCCCGGCCGGAGCCGTCGCTCTTCGGCTGCATATAGGCAGCGTCGCGGATGCCGTCCGGCAAGTCGTGCCCGCCCGCCAGCCTGTCGATCAGCGCGGTCTCGTCGGCATCCGGCAGGCCTTGCGCGGCATAGTCCGAACCTTCGAACATCGAATGGCTTTTCTCATAGGCGCCGTACAAGAGGTTTTCGTTGGTCCATTCGAAATCGAAGCACAGCGCGATCGCGTCGCGGACGTTGCGGTGTTGGAACTGCGGCCGACGCGCATTCGGAGCGAGCGCCTGCATTCTCCCCCGCGCTTCCTGCGGAAACAGCCCCTTGACCACCCTGCCGTCCTCGATCGCCGGAAAGGCGTATTCGGTCGCCCATGTCTTGGAGGTGAATTCCTCGCGCCATGTGGCGACGCCCTTCTTGAACGCCTCGAAGGCGGCCTGGCGCTCCTGGTAGAATTCGAACCGGATCGTGTCGAAATGGTCGAGCCCGCGTGCCGTGCCGAGATCCTTCGCCCAGTAGTCCGGCACGCGTTCATATTCGATATAACGGCCGGCGCTCAGATTGCCGACCTTGTAGGGACCGGAGCCGAGCGGCGGTTCGAGTGTCGAGGCATTGAATTCCCGCGTCGCGTACCATGCCTTCGAGACGACCGGATTGGTGGCGATGGTCAGGATCGCCTGCGCCGATTGCGTACCATCGAACACAAGAACCACCGTCCGCTCGTCTTCGGCGACCGCCTCCACCAGCACGGCGAGCGGCAGCGAAAGCTGCGGATTGCCGTCGGTCTTCAGCGTTTCGTAGGAAAAGACGACGTCCTGCGCGGTGATCGGCGTGCCGTCGTGCCAGCGCGCTTCCGGGCGCAGCTTGAAGGTGAAACGGTTGCGGTCCTCGGAGATCGTCACGGTCTGCGCCAGGTGACAGTAGATGGCGTCGGGCTCGTCCCATGCATCGACCATCAGCGAATCGAAACAGGTCTCCATGCGCGGCGGCGCATCGCCCCGGCGCACGAAGCTGTTCAGCGTGTTGAAGGTCTGCATGTTCTGGTTGTAGTACCAGTAGCCCGGCTGGAAGTTGAACGTGCCGCCCTTCGGCGCTTCCGGCGAGGCGTAGTCGAACTGCGCGAAATCGCGCGGATATTTCAGGTCGCCAAATGCCGACAGGCCGTGCAGCGCGGTCTCGCTCGGGTTTTCCGCGCGGGGTAGGGCGGGAAAAGCGGCGCTTGCCGCGATACCGCCGGTCAGGATGAGGAAGCGTCTGCGGTCCAGCGGAAACCGGGGCGTCACTGGCCGCCTCCGTTGGTTGCCAGCGCCGCTTCCTTTTCCGGAACGATCCACCAGGAATCGATATCCGCACCGATATAGCTCGGCTGCTTGTCCGGCATGCCGAACTTGTCCCACCAGGCGAGCCAAACTTCCGGCGAGTAAAATTGCGGGATGTAGTAGTAGCCCCACAGCAGGACACGGTCGAGCGCATGGGTCGTGGCGATCAGTTCTTCCCGGTCCTTCGCGAAGATCACCCTGTCGACGAGCGCATCGACAACGGGATCCTTGATACCGGAATAATTGCGGGAATCCGGCTGGTCCGCCGCCGTCGAACTCCAGAAGTCGCGCTGCTCGTTGCCGGGCGAGAGCGACTGGGCGAGGATCACCGTCGTCATGTCGAAGTCGAAATTCTGCAGACGGTTGATTTCCTGCGCCTGGTCGACGATGCGGATCGAGGCGTCGATGCCGAGCTTGCGCATGTCCTCGACGAAGAGGCCGGCGATGATTTCGTCGGTCGGGCTGGAGCCGAGATACTCGACCGTGAACGGCTCGCCTGTCGTTTCGTTGACCAGCTTGCCGTCCCGGCTCACCCAGCCGGCTTGGCGAAACAGTTCGAAGGCCTTGCGCTGGTTCGCCCTTTGCGCACCGCGCTCGCTGTAATCGGGAAGGGTGAATTCCTCGGTGAACAGTTCCGGGGGAAGCTGGTCGCGATACTCTTCGAGGATTTCCAGTTCACGCCCCTCCGGCACGCCGCTGGATGCCAGTTCGTCGCCGACGAAGTAGCTGTCGGTGCGCGTTCTGAGCCCGTAGAGCCGTGTCCGGTTCATCGTCTCGAAGTCGAACAGATAGGTCAGCGCCATGCGCACCCGCCTGTCCTTGAACTTGTCGCGGCGCATGTTCATCGTGAAGCCCTGCATGGGTTCGGGCGATTTCGTCGGGAAGGTCTTGCGGACCACCTTGCCTTCCTGGAAGGCGGGGAAATCGTAGCCTTCCGCCCAGTATTGCGAGCGCAGTTCCGAGCGGATGTCTTCCAGGCCGCCCTTCTTGAACGCCTCCCATTCCGAGTTGCGGTCACGGAAATAGACATAGCGGCGGATATCGAAGTTTTCCCGTCCCACCTTCACCGGGACATCCTTGCCCCAGTAGTCGTCGACGCGTTCCCAGATGATTTCGGACCCTGCGTTGAAGCTCTTGATCCGGTAGGGGCCAGAGCCGAGCGGCGGTTCCAGTGTCGGCTCGGTCACGTCGCGCGGATTGCCGTCCGCGTCGGTGCCCTCCCACCAGTGTTTGGGCAGAACGACGAGGTCGCCCATGATATGCGGCAATTCGCGATTGCCGGTCTCGTTGAACGTGAACTCGACCTCATGATCGTTGACGGCCACCGCCTCGGTGACGTTTTCATAATAGCGATTGTAGAGCTGGCTGTTTTCTTTCAGCACGTTGAAAGACCAGACGACGTCCTCCGCCGTGATCGGTTCGCCGTCATGCCAGCGCGCCTTCGGGTTGAGCCGGTAGGTCGCCGAGGAATAGTCGTCGGGATTGGAATAGGCTTCCGCGACGAGGGCGTGGCTGGTCGACGGTTCGTCCGTCGCCTGTTCCATCAGCGTGTCGTAGAGCAGGCCGCCCCCGAAACGCGCGAAGCCGGCGGCCGGCGTGCCGCGGATGATGTAGGGATTGAAGCTGTCGAAGGATCCCGATGTCGTCGCGTTGAAGGTGCCGCCCTTCGGTGCATCGGGGTTGACGTAGTCATAGCGCTCGAAATCGTCGCCATATTTGCTTTCGCCGATCAGCGAGGCGGTGGAATGCCATTCCCGTTCCTGCGCCGCCGCCGGTTGAAGAGCCACAACCGCAAATCCGATGAGCGAAAGAACTGTCCTGAATCGCACGCAAACCTCCTGTCCTGGATGCTTCCTTCCAAGCTTAGAGCGGAATGCGGGAAAACAAAGACAAAAAGCCGGGCGATGCCCGGCTTTTCTGGATTTCCGCACCTTAAATTGCCGAAACGTCAGTTCCCGCTGTCGGTCGCGGCGGGCTCTTCGGTTGCGGCCGGAGCCTCTTGCGCGGCGGGTTCTTCCGTAGCGGCCGGCTCTTCAGCGGCAGCTGGTTCTTCCATCGCGGCGGGCGCTTCATCCGTCGCCGGCTCTTCCATGGTTGCCGGTTCTTCGGTTGCCGCGGGTTCTTCGGCAGCAGCCGGTTCTTCCATCGCGGCCGGAGCCTCTTCCGTGGCCGGCTCTTCGGTGGCGGCGGGTGTTTCCGCATCGGCCGGCTGTTCCATCGAGGCCGGTTCGGCCGCCGGCATGTCCTCGGCCGCGCCTTCTTCCTCGGCGGCGGCGTTCGGATCGGGAAGCGGCGCCGGCTCGGGTGCCATCGTGCGCAGATAGGCGACGAGGTTGGCGCGGTCTTCCACCTTCTTCAATCCGGCGAAGCCCATCGCGGTGCCCGGCACAAGATCCTTTGGCTTGTGCGAGAACACGTTCAGGTGCGCGTAGTCCCAGACGGTGCCGCCTTCGGCAAAGGCGATCATCGAGGACGAATATTTGAAACCTTCATGCGAGGCGACGGGACGGTTGACGATGTTCCAGAGATTCGGGCCGACCTTGTTGGCGCCGCCCTCTTCCACCGTGTGGCAGGCCTGGCATTTCTTGAACACGCCTTCGCCCGCGGAAACATCGGCGCTGGCGAGCAGCGGTGCGATCGGCTCGACGGACGGTCCGGCTTCCTCGGTTGCTTCGCCGCCGGAGCTTTCTTCCACGGCGATCGCAAAACCCGCCTGTTCCGGCGCTTCTTCGTGGAAGATCGCTTCCCCGAGAATTCCCACCGACATCATGGCGAAAACGGTGCCGAGAAAGGCGCCTGCATACATGTTCAAATTGGACGAGCTCATTGCGTAACCAAACCCCGGTTCATGCCTCATCGGCGCGCGAAGCGACCCTCGCGCGAAGTCGCGCGGAACCTAGGTCTTTTGCTCTGGCTATGCAACACATATAAGGTCGCATGATTTGAGACTTTTTGACACTCTTTCCCCTTACCGGCACCTTCGACAATGCGACCCGTCATTCTGATTCCCGCCCGCATGGCATCGGCGCGCCTGCCTGGAAAACCGCTCGCCGACATCTGTGGAAAACCGATGATCGTGCATGTCGCCGACCGCGCGCGCGAGGCCGATTGCGGCCCGGTCGCGGTGGCAACCGACGACGAGGCGGTGTTTGCGGCGGTGGCTGACGCCGGTCATCGCGCGGTGATGACGCGCGACGACCACCAGTCGGGCTCCGACAGGATTTTCGAGGCGCTGGGCGCGCTCGATCCCGACGGCGCCCATGATTCGATCGTCAATGTCCAGGGCGATTTGCCGACCATCGATCCGGCCGATATCCGCGCCGCGCTGACACCCTTTTCCGATCCGCGATGCGATATCGCCACGCTCGGCGTCGAAATCACCAGCGAGTCGGAAAAGACCAATCCCAACGTGGTCAAGATCGTCGGCTCGCCGATCGGCGAGCGGCTGCTGCGCGCGCTTTATTTTACCCGCGCCACCGCGCCCTGGGGCGAGGGGCCGCTCTACCATCATGTCGGTCTGTACGCCTATCGCCGCGCGGCGCTGGAGCGCTTCGTCTCGCTGCCGCCCTCGGTCCTGGAGCAGCGCGAGCGCCTTGAGCAATTGCGCGCGCTGGAGGCCGGCATGTCGATCCATGCGGCGATCATTGACTCCGAGCCGCTTGGCGTGGATACGCAGCCCGACCTGGAGCGCGCGCGCGCCCTCCTTGCATAACGAAAGACGGGACCATGAACGTATCCTCGAACCTCATCGCCTTCCAGGGCGAACCCGGCGCCAATTCCGACACGGCCTGCCGCGACATGTTTCCGGACATGGAGCCTTTGCCCTGCCCGACATTCGAGGACGCGTTCGTGGCTGTGGAGAACGGCAAGGCCGGTCTCGCCATGATCCCGATCGAGAACACGATCGCCGGTCGGGTCGCCGACATTCATTACCTTCTGCCCGAATCGCGCCTGCACATCGTCGGCGAATATTTCCTGCCGATCCATTTCCAGCTGATGGTGCTGCCCGGCACGGCGATCGCCGACATCAAGTCGGTCCACAGTCACATCCACGCGCTCGGCCAGTGCCGCAAGGTGATCCGCAAGCATCGCTGGAAAGCGGAGGTCGCGGGCGACACGGCGGGCGCCGCCAAGCTGGTTGCCGAGACCGGCGACAAGACCATGGCCGCGCTCGCGCCGGAACTGGCCGCCGGAATGTACGGCCTCGAAATCCTCCAACGCGATGTCGAGGACCAGGAGAACAACGTCACGCGCTTCGTCATCCTGTCGAAGGACAAGCATATCGCGCAGCGCACCGCGCCGGACGAGATGATGATGACGACCTTCGTCTTCCGCGTGCGCAACATTCCCGCCGCGCTCTACAAGGCGATGGGCGGTTTCGCCACCAATGGCGTCAACATGACGAAGCTGGAAAGCTATCAGCTGGGCGGCAAGTTCTTCGCCACCCAGTTCTATGCCGATATCGAAGGCCATCCGGACGATGCGAACGTCAAGCTGGCCTTCGAGGAGATCGGCTTCTTCTCCGAGGATTTCCGCATTCTCGGCGTCTACAAGGCCTCGGAATTCCGCGACCGCATGTAGAATTGGCGGTCAAACATGGATGACCGACTGACGCGATGCGCCGCAATCGCCTTGCCGGATTGACTTTTCGGTATGGCTGGCCAACTTCGCGGGGCAAACGGGAGGCGCGCCATGGTTGAGACCGCAAAGACGATCGCATTTTTCGGCGTCGGGCAGATGGGCGCGCCGATGATCGCGCGGCTCGCGGCAGCCGGCCACCGGGTGCGCGCCTGGAACCGGACGCCTGACAAGGCGAGAGCAGTCGCGGGCGAAAATGTCCAAGCGGTCGAGGATCCGAGAGCGGCCGTCGATGGCGCCGACATCGCGATCTCCATCCTGTCTGACGGCGGCGCGGTTCTGTCGCTCGTCAGGGACAATGATCTCGCCGGCACGATGCGCGAGGGTGGAGCCTTCATCGACATGAGTTCGACCCGGCCCGAGGAAGCGCGCGAATTGGCCGAGATACTCGCCGCCGGCGGTGTCGGTTTCTGCGATGCTCCGGTTTCGGGCGGACCGCCCGGCGCCGAGGCCGGCACGCTGGCGATCATGGCCGGCTGCGACGAGGCATTGTTCGAGCGGATCGCTCCGGTGCTGTCGGCGATGGGCCGCCCGACACGGCTCGGACCGGTCGGGACCGGCCAGCTCGCCAAGCTCGCCAACCAGCTGATTGTCGGCGCGGCCATCGGAGCGGTCGCGGAGGCGGTGTTGCTGGTCAGGGAAGGCGGTGGCGACGTCGATGCGTTTCGCGATGCGCTGACCGGCGGTTATGCGGATTCGAAGGTCCTGCAGATGCATGGCGGGCGCATGGCGGCCGGCGATTTCGCGCCGCGCGGGCGCGCCGCGCTGCATCGCAAGGACTTTCGAAATATCCTGGACGAGGCGGAAACGCTCGGCCTGGCGCTGCCGATGGGCGACATGCTGTTCGCCCGTTTTGCGCGGCTATGCGACGAACTCGGCGGCGCCGATCTCGATCATTGCGCGCTGTTCCTCGAACTGCTCGACACGAACAAAAAGCCTTAGGCCATTCCGAGCGACGCCATCGCAAACCAGGCGATGACGACATAGGTGATCTGGTGTGCGAGCTGGTCGAGCCCGTGCAATTGCCAGTAGCGGCGCGGATTGCGTTCCACATCGGCGCGCGCCGATATCCGGTCCTTGCCGTAGTCAATGGCGAAATGGACCACGAACTCCGCCGCCATGATGATGGCGGTGATGCCGATGCCGACGCCGCATGCCAGGAGAACGATCCCGCTGCCTACGCCATGGACGGCGGCATGCGCGTATCCTCCCGGCGCGTCGAGCCGGCCCTTTGCCTTCAGCATCCATTGCGGCTGCATCACGAAGTCCGCGAGGTAATGCTTTAACAGCAAGGCTGAAAACATCAGAAATGTAAGCGGCATGCGGCCTGGAAATCCCTTCGCGCGGCAACCTCTTCAAAAACCCCGCGTTCCAATCCATTCTTAATCGGATTTGCAGTCTGTGCGCAAATGCACAGACGGGACCGAAAACGCCGGCGGGCGCGTCAGGTTGTCGCCATCACCGGCGCCGGTCCGGTGGATGCGCCGATGACGAACTCGGCCTCGAGAAGAAGGTTCCGATGGCCGGCATTTCCGTCGATCAGGTCGATGAGCATGTCGGCGCAATGCTTGCCGGCGAGCCGGATGCTCGATTGCATCACGGTCATCGAGGGATATTCGCCAGCGGCCGGCAGGAAGGAAAGGCAGTCGTCATAACCGATCAGGGAAATGTCGCGCCCCAGTTCCATTCCGCTTTCATGTACTGCCCTGCTCGCGCCCATCGCCGTCAGCATGCTGGAGCAAAGTACGGCTGTCGGCGGGTCGCGATGCGCGAGAAACGCCTTCATCGCGCCGTGGCCGTTCGGTTCGATCATTTCCGAGGACACCATGATTTCCGGATCGGGCTCGATGCCGTTCTGGCGCAGAGCCGTCTCGAGCCCCTCGCGGCGCTTCAGGGCGAAGGTCATGTATTCCCAGCCATTGATCAGGCCGATGCGCCGGTGGCCCGCTTCGAGCAGGTATGTCGCGGCCTTGTGATAGGCCCGCCTGTTGTTGACGTCGACCCAGGAAAAACTGTCTTCCGGGTCGCTGGTGCGGCCATGCACCACGAATGGGAGCTTGAGCTTGCGCAGGATCGTCAGCCGGTCGTCCTTGACGCGCGGGCCGTGCACGATCACCCCGTCTACGCGCCGGTTGCGCGAAAGGCTCTCATAGACCGATTTCTCGGTGTCGGCGTTCACCACCGAGATCAGCATGTCGTAGCCGCGACGGTTGTAGATCTCGCCCGCGCCGGCGATGAAGTCCGAGAAGTGCGGGTTGATCATGTCGTGGTCCGACAAGGGCACCACGTGGCCGATCGTGTAGGATTTTCCCGTTGCCAGCCGCCGCGCATTGGAATTGGGCTGGTAATTCATCTTGCGCGCGAAGGCTTCGACGCGCCGCCGCGTCTCCTCGCTGACCTCCGGATAGCCGTTCAGCGCACGGCTGACGGTGGTCTGGGACAGGCCGAGCTGTTCCGATAATTCTTTCAAATTCATTGGATGCCTCCTCCCAAAAGGCATTCAAAGGGCTTTGAATAGTGCACAATTCAGTTTGCGATGGCCAGTTTTTTCCACATGGCCCGGATTCGTATCAGGTGACGAGATTTTTGTTCGGCGACGTTGCGTCATTGACGGTCGACAAGGCGCTGTCGCGAATATTTCTCTTGACTCTGAGCGGCTCAGCGCCAAATCTCAGCGAAGCCAAAGCGCTTTGATTGGCTTTGAGCGAGTGAATGCTCTATGAGTCTTCTGGCTCTTTTCAAAACGATCCTGGGAGGATTATTCATGAAAAAGACACTGATGGCGGGTGTTGCCGCCTTCGTTCTGTCGGCGGTTTCCGCGCAGGCGCAAGATCTGAAGTTCCCAATCGGCGAAGGGGATTTCAACTGGGCCAGCTATGAGGAATTCGCTGCCGCCAACGACCTGGCCGGCGAGCAGGTAACGTTCTTCGGACCGTGGCTTGCGGGCGAGGCCACCTCGATCGAGAATCTGATCGCCTATTTCAACGAAGCGACCGGCGCCGATGTTCGCTACACGGGCTCTGACAGCCTCGAGCAGCAGATCATGATCGATGCCGAAGCCGGTTCTGCGCCCAACATCACAGCCTTCCCGCAGCCGGGCCTTGCTGCCGGCCTCGCAGGCCGTGGCTTCCTGTCTCCGCTGGGCGAAGACATGGCGAACTGGGTCACCGAAAACTATGCGGCCGGCCAGTCCTGGGTGGATCTTGGCACCTATGCCGACGAGAACGGCGACGACAAGTTCTATGGCTTCTTCTTCAACGTCAACGTGAAGTCGCTCGTCTGGTACGTCCCCGAGAACTTCGAGGATGCCGGCTACGAAGTGCCGGAGACCATGGAAGATCTCAAGGCGCTGACCGAACAGATCGTGGCCGACGGCGAAACCCCGTGGTGCATCGGTCTGGGTTCGGGTGCGGCGACCGGTTGGCCGGCGACCGACTGGGTCGAGGACCTGATGCTGCGCACGCAGACTCCGGATATCTACGACCAGTGGGTTACCAACGAAATCCCGTTCACCGACGAGCGCGTCGTCGCTGCGATCGAAGAGTTCGGCTGGTTCGCGCGCAATGACGATTTCGTCGCGGGCGGCACCGACACCGTCGCCTCGACCGACTTCCGCGATTCGCCGAAGGGCCTGTTCGATTCGCCGCCGCAGTGCTACCTGCACCGCCAGGCTTCGTTCATTCCGGCCTACTTCCCGGAAGGCACGGTCGTGGGCGAGGACGCCGACTTCTTCTATTTCCCCTCCTATGCGGAAAAGGATCTCGGCAATCCGGTTCTCGGCGCGGGTACGCTTCTGGCTGTCACCAGCGACAGCCCGGGAACGCGCGCGTTCCTGGAATTCCTGAAAACGCCGATCGCGCATGAGATCATGATGGCGCAGGCCGGCTTCCTCACGCCGCACAAGGGCGTCAATCTGGATGTCTATATCGACGAGACCCAGAAAGGCCTCGGCGGCATCCTGCTCGGCGCGGACACGTTCCGCTTCGACGGGTCCGACCTGATGCCTGCGGCTGTTGGCCAGGGATCCTTCTGGACCGGCATGGTCGACTATGTCGGCGGTGACTCCGCCGAGGATGTCGCGTCGGAAATCCAGGCTTCCTGGGACGCCGCGAAGTAACGTGTAAAAACGGTCGTCCGGGGCTATTCTGCCCCGGGCGGCGACCTTAGGCCGCGCGGTTTGGGGAGGAAACCATGCATCCAGCCCTGCAGGGATTGATCACGATCGTCGTCGGTGTCGGCGGATGTATCGGATATTTCTATCTGTCCAATGTCTTTGTCGACAAGGTTCTCTTCCCCGCCTCGGGGCCGCAGGCCGGTCGCAACATCAATCGGGCCAACATGGTCCGGCCCTGGCTGTTTCTTTTTCCCGCGATCTTCGCGCTCGGTCTCTATCTTGCCTATCCCGTTCTGGAAACGCTGCGTCTGTCGCTGACCGATCGCGATGCCGGCGGCGCTTTCGTCGGGCTGGCCAATTACAAGCAGATGGCCCAGGAGCCGAAATTCTGGGAAGCCATGCGCAACAACATGCTCTGGCTGATCGTGGTGCCGGCAGCTGCGACAGCCTTCGGCCTGCTGTCCGCGCAGCTCACCGACCGGATCAAGTGGGGCAATATCGCAAAGTCCCTGATCTTCATGCCGATGGCGATCTCGTTTGTCGGCGCCTCGGTGATCTTCAAGCTCGTCTACGACACGCGCCCCGCCGGCGAAGACCAGATCGGCGTCCTCAACGCATTGTGGATGTCCTTTGATGGCGGCGTCTTCTCGACGCTGTTCCTGCGCCTGCTTCCGGCGGCCATTCTTCTCGGCTTCGCGGCCTTTGTGCTCTACGGCGTCTATCTCATTGTGCGCCCGCTGATTTCGAGCGAGGCATCGCGCGGCGGCGGATCCTGGTGGGCCGCGCCGCTGCGTGTCGCGGTCGGGCTCGGTGGCGCGTGGCTCGTTTTCCTGTCGCTGCGCTCGGTGTTTCATCTCTTCACCGCAACGCTTCCCTATGGCGATCCGCAGACCTGGCTGACGATTCCGTACTGGAACAATTTCTTCCTGATGGTGGTGCTGATCTGGATCCAGACCGGTTTCGCGATGGTCATCCTGTCGGCCGCTTTGCGCGGCATTCCCGAGGAGACGATCGAGGCCGCGGTGATCGACGGCGCCAATCCGTTCGACATCTTCTTCAAGATCAAGGTGCCCCAGATCATGGGTACGATCGTGGTCGTCTGGACGACGATCACCCTGGTCGTCCTCAAGATCTTCGACATCGTCTTCGCGATGACCAACGGTCAATGGGAGACCCAGGTCCTCGCCAACTACATGTACGACAAGCTGTTCCGCGCCAATGACTGGGGCGTCGGTTCGGCCAGTGCCATCGTCATCATGCTGCTCGTTACGCCGATCCTCGTCTGGAACGTCTACAACGCGCGCAAGGAAATGCGCTGAGGAGGCCGGAACCATGTCATCGATCGCAGGTACCAAATCCGGACTGACCTGGGCGGTTCATATCTCCGTCCTGGCGCTCGTCCTCTTGTGGCTTTTCCCGACCGTCGGGCTCTTCGTGTCGTCCTTCCGCACCACCGACCAGATTTCGTCGAGCGGCTGGTGGAAGGCGATGTTCCCGCAGGAGCAGAACCTCGTTCTGCGCACGGCGGCGCCGGACACGCAGAAGCAGGATGGCGACCTTTTCGTTGTCGAGGGGAATATCTTCGCCGACAATAACGAGAGCCTCGAATCCGAGATTTCCGTGTGGGGCGTTTCCTCGCGGGCCATCGCCGACTATGTGCCGGGCGAGACCGCCGACATGGGCGATGACGGCCGCCTGACCGTCCAGGCCAATGGCGATTATCGGCTCGAAAACGATGTTGAACTGTCCGGAAGCCGCGGCGAGCGTGTTTTCGTGACGGCGGTCTCTCCGCCCAAATTCACGCTCGACAACTATGAGACAGTCCTGTTCAGCGGCACGGCGCGCGACAACATGGCCAAGGCGTTCTTCAACACGCTGACGGTGACGATCCCGGCCACAGTCATTCCGATCGTCATCGCGGCCTTTGCCGCCTATGCGCTGGCCTGGATGCGGTTTCCGGGCCGCGCGATCCTGATCGCGGCAGTCGTCGCACTGCTCGTCGTCCCGCTGCAACTCGCGCTCATTCCGTTGTTGCGGCTGCATCTGGGGATCGGCATTGGCAAGGGGTATCTCGGTGTCTGGCTCGCCCATACCGGGTTCGGCCTGCCGCTCGCGGTCTACCTGCTGCGCAACTACATGGTCGGCCTGCCGCGCGATATCATCGAGAACGCCAAGGTCGATGGCGCGACGGACTTCCAGATCTTCACGCGCATCGTCCTGCCGCTGTCCTTCCCGGCGCTGGCATCCTTCGCGATCTTCCAGTTCCTGTGGACCTGGAACGACCTGCTGGTGGCCAAGGTCTTCCTGATCGACGCGACCGGCGAGACGACCGTGATGACCAACCAGATCGTCGAGTTGCTGGGCACACGCGGCGGTAACTGGGAAATCCTGGCGACGGCGGCCTTCGTGTCGATCGCGGTGCCTCTGGTCGTCTTCTTTGCAATGCAACGCTATCTGGTGCGCGGCTTGCTGGCCGGCTCCGTCAAGTAAGGGTCTTTTCGTCCATGAGTGTGTTTGCTTCCGCGGCGCAGCTAACCGAACAGCACCTCCAGCCCGATCCGGACTGGTGGCGGGGCGCGGTGATCTACCAGATCTATCCGCGCTCCTACCAGGACTCCAACGGTGATGGCATCGGCGACCTGGCGGGTATCCGGCAGCGCCTGCACTACATCGCCAATCTCGGTGCGGATGCGATCTGGATTTCGCCTTTCTTCCCGTCGCCGATGAAGGATTTCGGCTACGACGTGACCGACTATCGCGGTGTCGATCCGATGTTCGGCAGCCTGGAGGACTTCCGCGTTCTCGTCGACGACGCTCATCACCTCGGTTTGAAGGTCATGATCGACCTCGTCATGTCGCATACGTCCGACCAGCATCCCTGGTTCGCCGAAAGCCGCTCCAACCGCGACAATCACAAGGCCGACTGGTATGTCTGGGCCGACGCGAAGCCGGACGGATCGCCGCCCAACAACTGGCTGTCGATCTTCGGCGGCTCGGCATGGGAGTGGGATTCGAACCGACTCCAGTATTACATGCACAATTTCCTGACGAGCCAGCCGGACCTGAACTTCCACAATCCGGATGTCCAGAACGAGCTGCTCGACATGGTGCATTTCTGGCTGGAACTCGGCGTCGACGGCTTCCGCCTCGACACGATCAATTTCTACTTCCATTCGCAGTCGCTGAAGGACAATCCGCCGCTGCCGCCCGACCAGCGCAACGCCAAGACGGCGCCTGCGGTCAATCCCTACAATTATCAGGATCATCTCTTCGACAAGAGCCAGCCGGAGAATGTCGATTTCCTGAAACGGTTCCGGGCCGTGCTCGACGAGTTCCCGGCCGCGGCCGCTGTCGGCGAGGTCGGCGACAGCCAGCGGGACATGGAGATTCTCGCCGAATACACGGCGGGCAATGACCGCATCCACATGTGCTACGCCTTCGATTTTCTCGCCCCCGATCCGCTGACGGCGGAAAAGGTGCGCGAGGTTGTCGAGAAATTCGAGAGGGGCGCGCCGGACGGGTGGTCCTGCTGGGCGTTTTCCAACCATGACGTCGTGCGGCACGCCTCGCGCTGGGGCGCCTTTGAGCGCGATCCGGAGCGTTATCTCCGTGTCGTCGCCGGCATTCTGTTCACCCTGCGCGGTTCGGTCAGCATCTACCAGGGCGAGGAGCTCGGTCTGCCCGAGGCCGACATTTCCTATGAGGATCTGCAGGATCCATACGGCATTCGCTTCTGGCCGAAATTCAAGGGCCGCGACGGTGCGCGCACGCCGATGGTCTGGTCGTCGAACCTGCCGAATGGCGGTTTCACCACGGGCAAGCCCTGGCTGCCCGTGCCGGACATCCACCGCGCCATGGCCGTCGATACGCAGCAGGGCCGCTCCGGCAGCATCTACGCGTTCTATCGCGACTTCCTCGAGTTTCGCCGCAGCAATCAGGCGCTCGTCAAGGGAACGCTTACATTCATAGATACGCCTGATGATGTCGTTGCCTATATCCGCGACGACGGCGAAACGAAGATACTGTGCGCGTTCAACCTCAACCATGGACCGGCGGAGTTCGAGACGGGGCTCGGCCTTGTGCGTCTCAATTCGCCCCTGGATGGCGAGGTCGGGGACGACGGCGTGGTTAGATTGAAAGCACTTGGCGGATTTGTCGGTCGCGTGAAATCATGACGCGCGGCAGGTGAGGGAGGAAAGACCATGGCAGAACTGAAACTGACGAATCTCGACAAGGCCTACGGCCAGGTGAAGGTGCTGCACGGCATCAACCTTCATATCGAGAAGGGCGAGTTCATCGTCTTCGTCGGACCGTCCGGGTGCGGCAAGTCCACGCTCCTGCGCTGCATCGCAGGGCTGGAACAGATCACCGGCGGCACGCTGGAAATCGACGGCATGGTGGTCAATGACGTGCCGCCTTCGCAGCGCGGCATCGCCATGGTGTTCCAGACCTACGCGCTCTATCCGCACATGACCGTTTACGACAACATGGCCTTCGGCCTGCGGCTCGCCAAGTTCTCCAAGGACGAGATCGATCGCCGCGTCCAGAACGCCGCCAATATCCTGCAGTTGACGCCGTATCTCGACCGCCTGCCCAAGGCGCTCTCCGGCGGACAGCGCCAGCGCGTCGCCATCGGGCGTTCGATCTGCCGCGATCCGAAGGTCTTCCTGTTCGACGAGCCGCTCTCGAACCTCGACGCCGCACTGCGCGTCGCCACCCGTATCGAGATCGCCAAGCTCAACGAGTCGATGCCCGACACGACCATGATCTACGTCACCCACGACCAGGTCGAGGCGATGACGCTGGCCGACCGTATCGTCGTGCTGCGCGGCGGTTACATCGAGCAGGTCGGTGCGCCGATGGAGCTTTACCACCGCCCGGCCAACCTCTTCGTCGCCCAGTTCATCGGCTCGCCGGCCATGAACATCCTCTCCGCCACCGTGTCATCGGTTTCCGACAGCGCGATCGAGGTGGATGTGGCCCATGCCGGGAAGGCGTCCCTTCCGTTCGGCGCCGATGCGGGTCTGACCGGAAAGTCGGTCAGCCTCGGCGTACGGCCCGAGGACCTGTATATCACGCCGGAGGGCGAGTCCGCGCTCATCACCGGCGAGATCGATATCGTCGAGGCGCTCGGCGAGGTCACGCTGCTTTACGTCCGCATGCCCGGGCATGAGGAGGCGATCATCGCCAAACTGTCCGGCGACGTTCAGGTCGAACGCGGCGATACGATCAGCCTTTCGGCCGGTTCGAACGTCCTGCACCTCTTCGACGCCGACGGCGCCTCGATCCTGAGGGCGCAGCAGAAAGCGGCCTGAACACGGATAGCCATCCTCCCGAAGGCCTCCTCCTTGCGCCAGGAGGAGGCCTTTTTCATGCCGCAGGGGATGAGCAGCGCCGGGTCTAGAGGCCCTGCTCGATGGCCTGGAGAATATGGAAACGCAGTTTGCCGGGCCCGCTGTTGAGCGAGATCACGAACCGCACATCGCCGTGACTGGACGTTTTGGCGAAACCGGCCAGCGTCCGGACGCCCGAAAACGTGCCTGTCTTGTAGCGGGAGCCCGCCTTGGTGCTGCGCATCAGCCGGGCATGGGGCGCGAAGAGATCAAGCAGCTTCGCGAGACCGCGCGCGGTGAAATGATTGCCGCGACTGATGCCCGAACCTTCCTCCAGATGGATCGAATTGGCGAGGCCGTGCCGTGCGAGGATATCGCGAGAAACGCGCAGCGACTTGTCGAGGCTGACCGGCCCGCCAAGGAGATCGGCGCCGATCTCCAGGAATATCTGGTTGGCGATATAGTTGTTCGAGCCGATCAGCATCAGTTTCAGGATTTCCGACAGCGGCCGTGACTGGCGGTGAACATGGATCGGCTCCAGGCCTGCCGGCACCGCCCCGATCGATATCTCGCCATCGACGGCGCCCCCGGCCTTCTCGATAAAGGCGGCCAGCAGTTCGCCCGCATATCGGACGCTGATCTCCGGGTTTTCCTGAGCAAGGCTGATGCGGCTGCGGCCGTTTGGCGCGCGCGCCAGAAACTGGCTGATCGCCAGCGGGGTGATCGGCGTCTGTTCCTCCGCCGACCGCACGGTCTTGCCGTCGCGCACGGCATTGATCGTGTTGAAATTGACCGCGAGCGCGGAATTCAGGGCGTCATAGGATTCGCCGGTGTTCTCGATCCCCGGAATGACGAGATCGGTCGGGTAGTAGCTGCCATCGAGAACCACGGCGCTGAATGGTTCGGAACCGGTCGCGGCGAGAAGCGCCGGCGCGATGAGCGCCAGTTCCTCGGACACCAGGAATGGGTCGCCGCCGCCGCGTACGTAAAGCACCCGTTTGTCGTCCATGTAGAACCGGGTTTCGAAACGATAGTCCGCGCCGAGCACCTCCAGCGCTAGCCATGCGGTGACGACTTTTGTGACCGAAGCGGGAACGAAGGGCTCGTCGGTATTCTGCGCGATCAGTTCGTTGCCGTCCTTGTCGAGAACGAGCACCAGTCCGGACGGCGCCTGTTTCGCGATCGTGTCCTTCACATCGGCCCGGGCCGGTAAGGCCGCAAGCAGCACGATGCAGACAAAGGCGATCAGGCGATGGCACATGGCGGCTCCGTCACGGATAGGGCGCGTTGAAAACGACCCTAGCGTCACGCGTGGATCAGGCAAAGCCCTTCCGGCCACTGGTTAGAAGTCCGGGCACGAAGCACCTCACGAGATTTCCAGCCGACTGATCAGGTCGCCTTCCAGATCGAATACATTGTCCAGGTCGACCGGACTTCCCTTGAAGTTGCCGGAGACGCGGGTCGCCACTGTCACGCGGTTCCCGTCACGGCGGACCGAGAGGATCTCGTGGCTGAAACTGATCTTTCCGACTTCCTCGCGCCATTTCAGGATTTCGTCGCGCCCGCGATGGGTGTTGCGTTCGTCGACGGCGATGCCGTCCTGCGTGAAGCACTTTGCAATGCCTTCCGGTGTGTCGGCGGAGAAATAGTCTGCGATGGGGGTGGGGAGCGTATCTGTCATCGGGGTCGTTCCGTATGATGTTGCAGTGGGCGCATATCTGCGGATAACCTGACTGTATGACAAGAACGGACAAAAAAGTCGGGTACTCACCAAAAAGTAAGTTACAAGCCCCGGCGCATGACTACACCCGCGAAACCGCAGCATCCGGTGTGGAAAGCGCTCTCAAGATATTGGAGGGTCGCTGGAAGCTGGTGATCCTGTTTCACCTGTTTGGCGGCCGCGTCATGCGCTTCTCGGACCTCGAACGCGCCATCCCGGACGTGTCCCAGAAGATGCTGATTCAGCAGTTGCGGCAGCTCGAAGCCGACGGCATCGTACATCGCACGGTCTACCCGCAAGTGCCGCCCAAGGTCGAATACAGGCTGACGGAATGGGGCCAGGATCTATGCCCAGCCCTCGACGCCCTGCTCACGTGGGCGGCGGCGCGGCCGCATGTCTAGAAGCCGGGTCCGGTGGGCGGCGTGAGGCCTGCCACCTGCCGCATGAACTCTGTCATCTCCGCGATCATGACGAGGATCGCAGCCTGCGGGATTTCGTGGCCGACGCCCTTCAGGACGACGAGGCGCGCTCGGGGGATCGCGGTCGCCAGCGCTTCGCCGTTCGCCAATGGAAGGATCGGGTCCTGTTCGCCGTGTATGACGAGCACCGGCTGGGAGATGCGTGCTGTCGCGTCATGCCAGTCGTCGCGGACCGTCAACATGCCGTGATTGAAGGCGCTGCGCATGTCGCGCGCGCGGCCGAGTTCGGCGTCGATGCGGCGCAATTCCCGCTCCGCGTCGAACGGATTGCCGCCTGCCGAAAGGCGTGCCGCCTCCAGCATGAAATCCCTCACCGCGCCGTGGTCTGACCAGTCGAGCGTTTCCATCGCCGCGAAATGCAGCATGAATTCCGGCGCGATGCCCGGGAGGTCCGGCCCTGTCCAACCAAGTGGTTCGGTGCCGATCAGTGTCAGCGACAGGACCCGCTCCGGCTGGCGCAGGGCGACCATTTGCGCGATGTAGCCGCCGAGCGACATGCCGGCCACGTGCGCTCTATCGAGATTGTAGCCGTCCATGACCGAGAGCAGGTCGTCCGCGAGGTCCTCGGCTGCATAGGGTGCTTCTCCAGGCGGATAGGACGTGGAGCATCCGGTATCGCGGTGATCGTAGCGGATGACATGGTATCCCGACTTCGCCAGCCCCTCGCAGAAATCGCGCGGCCACCACAGTTTCGAGGCGGTGGCGCCCATTGCCAGCACGAGCGCCGGGTTGCCCGCGTCGCCGAAACTCTCCGTGGAGATTTCGATATCGCTGGCCCTGACGACGCGTTCCATGGCGGCTTTCCTATCCCGGCCGTCAGTGATTGTCGCGCGGCACACCCTGCGTTTCAGCAACCTTCTGGTATTTGACCGCGGGCTTGAGCACCATGCCTTCCGAGAGCTGGTCGACGATGCCGCGCTGGATTTCCTGCCAGGGCGTCTGGTGCGCCGGATAGGCATAGCCGCCGGCTTTCTCCAGCGCCTCGCGACGGGCCGAAAGCTCCTCGTCGGAGATCAGGATATTCGCCGTGCCCTTACCGAGATCGATGCGGAGGCGGTCGCCGTTCTCGAGAAGCGCGAGTCCGCCCATGGCGGCGGCTTCCGGAGAGGCATTGAGGATCGACGGCGATCCCGATGTGCCGGACTGGCGTCCATCGCCGATGCAGGGCAGTGACAGGATACCCTTTTTGATCAGGTAGTTCGGCGGCTGCATGTTCACGACTTCCGCCGCACCCGGATAGCCGATCGGACCGGCGCCGCGGATCACAAGCACCGTGTATTCGTCGATGTTTTCGGCCGGATCGTCGATGCGGGCGTGATAGTCTTCCGGTCCGTCGAACACCGCGACCTTGCCCTCGAAGGCTTCCGGGTCGTCGGGATTGGAAAGGTAACGCTTACGAAACTCCTCGGAGATCACGCTGGTCTTCATGATCGCGGAATCGAACAGGTTGCCCTTCAGGTTGATGAAGCCCGCATGGGCGACCAGCGGGTCGGAGACCGGGTGGATGACATCGGTGTTGAGGTTTTCGACCGTGCCGCAATTCTCGCCCATCGACTTGCCGTTTGCCGTGATCGCGTCCGGATGCGGTAGCAGGCCTTCCTTCATCAGTTCCATCACCACGGCCGGCACGCCGCCGGCATGGCAATAGTCCTCGCCGAGATATTCGCCGGCCGGCTGCAGGTTGACGAGAAGCGGGATCCGGTGGCCGAGCGCCTGCCAGTCGTCATTGTCCAGTTTCACGCCGACATGGCGGGCGATGGCGTTCAGGTGAACCGGCGCGTTGGTCGAGCCGCCGATGGCCGAGTTGACCACGATGGCGTTCTCGAAGGCCTCGCGCGTCATGATGTCGGAGGGTTTCAGGTCCTCGTGCACCATCTCCACGATGCGCTTTCCGGTCTCATGGGAAATCTGGCCGCGCTCGCGATAGGGAGCGGGAATGGCCGCTGAGCCGGGCAACTGCATGCCGAGCGCCTCGGCCAGCGAATTCATCGTCGTCGCCGTGCCCATCGTGTTGCAATAACCGACCGACGGCGCCGACGAGGCCACGATGTCCATGAACTCGTCATAGTCGATCTCGCCGGCGGAAAGCCGTTCGCGCGATTTCCAGACGATCGTGCCCGAACCGGTACGTTCGCCGCGATGCCAGCCGTTGAGCATCGGACCCACCGACAAGGCGATTGCGGGGATATTCACGGTCGCGGCGGCCATCAACAGCGCCGGCGTGGTCTTGTCGCAGCCGATGGTCAGCACGACACCGTCCAGCGGATAGCCGTAAAGCACCTCGACCAGCGACAGATAGGCGAGATTGCGGTCCAGCGAGGCGGTCGGACGTTTGCCGGTTTCCTGGATCGGATGGCAGGGAAACTCGAACGGTATGCCGCCCGCCGCGACGATGCCGTCGCGCACCCGCTTGGCCAGTTCGACATGGTGACGATTGCAGGGTGAGAGATCGGAGCCGGTCTGCGCGATGCCGATGATCGGCTTGCCCGACTGCAATTCCTCGCGCGTCAGCCCGTAATTCAGATAGCGCTCCAGATAGAGCGCCGTCATGCCGGGATTGTCCGGATTGTCGAACCATTGCTGGCTGCGCAGTTTCGTTCCGCCCGTGCTCGTCTTGCCGTTGCTTGTCATCGCGTCCTCTCGCCTTGTAGGTCAGCGTTAGGGCAACGCAGGCGAGCCCGCAAGTCTGTCGCAACCTTATCCGCCGTCGGGCGAGTATTCCAAAAGGTCGCCGGGCTGGCAGTCGAGAATGGCGCAGATCTTTTCAAGTGTCTCGAAGCGTACGCCGCGCACCTTGCCCGATTTCAGCAGAGACACGTTCTGCTCGGTGATGCCGATCGCCTCCGCCAGTTCCTTCGAGCGCATCTTGCGTTTCGCCAGCATGACGTCGAGATGTACAATGATGGCCATGGCTCAGACGAAGCTTTTGTTTTCCTGCTCGATCTCGCTGCCGAGGACGAGCGCGTGCGCCACCAGCAGGAAGACCCCGGCGAGGAAGATCGAGAAAAACTGGGTGCCCTCTATACCAATTGTCAGTTGCCGTTCGCCGGGCGGGTTGCCCATCGACAGCAGCAGGATCGTCAGCGTGCGCGACACCGTCGCATAGATCGCCAGCACGAACAGTGTCATCCCGGCCCGGCGCATCCATCTCGCTGCCTCCTGGCTCAGGATCCTGCCTTGTCCGGTCAGCGAGAACATCCGCATAAGGCATTGGATCGCGTGGATCATCAGGCCGATGGCGATCCAGCCGAGGACGAGGCTGACGATGCGTGCCGGTAGAGAGACCGTTGCGGGATCGCGCACGACGTCCGGGAAGGCGCGCGTGAGAATGCCTGCGTCGGCAATCGTCATCGCGGTCAGCACGGCGCCGCCCACGGCCAGCCCCGCGATGAGCGCGATCGAGAATCCGTAGAGAATGCGGCTGAGCCGCTTCAGTCGGTCGATTGTGTGTTGCGACATTGAGGGCCTCATCAAAAAATGTTTGTATTTATTATCGTATAACAATAAGAAATGGCTGTAAAGAGTGAAATCGCGGAGTTACCGATGTCGTCGTTTATCACCCGCGGATTGCCATGCCGTGCGGCCGCCTTTCTGCCTGTTCTTCTTGTCTCCCTTGCGCTTTCCGGCTGTGCCGCGCTCGGCACGCCGCCTGCCAGTGCGCTGAAACTTGCCCGCATGAGTCCCATGGAAGCCGATCCAGGCGCGATCCGCTTTGCCTTGGCGACGCCCTCTTACCTGCGGCTTCGCGAGGGGGATATCACCGTGACGGTCCGCTACGACACGGGTGACCCGGAGACGAGTTTCCTGGAGCAATACAAGCCGATCATCACGGACGAGACGGCGTCTGCGCCCGGCCTGCCCCCGCATGCCGGCAGCGCCCGTCTTGTCGTTGCCCGGTTCGACCAGGCCGACAGCGAGGCGTTCCGCGCCATGCAGGCGCGGGTCAAGGCCTACAAGGCAGCTGGCGGGAATGGGAAAGGATCGCTGACGGTCGGCGCGACCGGTTGCCGAACCGCGCCGGTTCCGGCCGGCCCCATCCGCATGTCGGCGTGGCTCCGGGCTGAAGCCGACGAACCCTATTTCGCGCTGATGCGCGATGTCGATATGCGCAGAACGCTTGAAAAGGCCGGTGCCGATACCGGCCTGATACCGCAGTGCTGATGCTGCGGCGACCTTAAGTGTGGGGGCGGCGCGAACGCCGTCCCTCTGCATCCGGGTTCAGCCGTTGGACAGCGGCAGCGCGCACGCCCTGAGACAATCACCGACGGGCGTTCCCATGAAATGCCGCCCGCCGCCATGGATGGCGACGAACTCGAGGTCGTCCGCTGGTTCGGGTCAGGCGAGGGTAAGCTGCATCATGCCGAGCGCGACGAGACAGATCGCGAAGAAGAGGCCGGCCGTGATGACGCCGGTCTCCGACGCCGCCCGCATCCGGTTCTCGCGCCGAACATGCCAGGCCGATTTTCCGGCCGGGTAGGGAATGCGCGGATCGTTGTCATTGCGGGGGTCGAATATGTCGGTCATCGCGGCGTTCCTCTTTCGAATGGAATCCGTGATGTGAACGTCTCACCTAGGGGAAGGTTCCCCGCAAGGCGCGCTCCGCACCCCCTCTTTCGGGATCAAACGGCCTTCAGATCGCGCACATGCGATACGAGCGCAGCTGTTGATGCATCGCGTTCCGCAAGCCCTTCTCCGGTTTCGACGACCGGCAACAGCGCCGTGGCGAGTTCCTTGCCCAGTTCCACGCCCCACTGGTCGAAGGCGTTGATGCCGTAAAGCTGCGCCTCGACGAAAACCCGGTGCTCGTAGAGTGCGATGATGCGGCCGAGCGCAAAGGGGTCGAGCGTGTCGTAGGCGATCGTGATCGAGGGACGGTTGCCAGTAAAGACGCGATGCGGCGCGAGTTCCGCCGCCTTCGCCTCGTCCACGCCCTTGTCGAGAAGCTGAGCCTTGGCCTCCTCGAACGTCCGGCCCTTCATCAACGCCTCGGACTGGGCGAAACAATTGGCGAGCAGCAGATCGTGATGCTGGCGCAGCCCCGGTTCGTGGCCATTGGCGGCGACGAGGAATTCCACGGGCACAATGTCGGTTCCCTGGTGGAGAAGCTGGAAGAAGGCGTGCTGTCCGTTTGTGCCCGGTTCGCCCCAGACGATCGGCCCGGAAACGCCATCGACCGGATCGCCCGACAGGGTGACGCCCTTGCCGTTCGATTCCATATCGAGTTGCTGCAGATAGGCGGGCAGGCGCGCCAGTCGTTGGTCGTAGGGAATGACCGCACGGGACGGGTAGCCGGAAATAGCCCTGTGCCAGTACCCGACGAGGCCGAGCATCATCGGCAGGTTTTCGCGCATCGGGGCGGATCGGAAATGATTGTCGATCGCATGAGCGCCGTCGAGAAGCCGGCCGAAACTCTCGGGACCGACCGCCAGCATGATCGGCAGGCCGATGGCGCTCCATAGCGAATAGCGTCCGCCGACCCAGTCCCAGAAACCGAAGGTTCGCTCGGCGGAGATGCCGAAGGCGTCAACCTTGTCGAGCGCCGTGGAAACGGCGCAGAAATGCGCGCCGACGGCCTCTTCGCCGCAGGCATTGACCAGCCATGCGCGAGCCGTCGCGGCGTTTGTCATGGTTTCGATGGTGGTGAAGGTCTTCGACGCGACGACGAACAGCGTGCGCACCGGATCGAGCCCGGCCAGCGTGTCGGCCATATGCGCGCCATCGACATTGGAGACGAAGTGACAGCGCGGCCCGTCATGGTACGGGGAGAGCGCCAGCACGGTCATGGCCGGCCCGAGGTCCGAGCCGCCGATACCGATATTCACGATGTCGGTGAACGGGGCGCCGGAGGCTCCCTTGATCGTGCCGGCGCGCACGCCATGGCAGAAATCGGCCATCGCCGCGAGCACCGCATTGACGTCGGGCATCACGTTCTCGCCGTCGACCGTCACCGGCGTGTTGGAGCGGTTGCGCAGGGCCGTATGCAGCACGGCGCGGTCTTCGGTTGTGTTGATCTTCTCGCCGGCGAACATCGCGTCGCGCCGGCCTTCGACGTCGCAGGCCTGCGCGAGGTCTTCGAGCAGCGAGAGCGTCGTCTCGTCGACGCGGCATTTCGACCAGTCGAGCAGCATGTCGTCCAGGCGGGCGCTGTGGCGCGCAAACCGGTTGCCGTCACCCGCGAAGGCCGCGCGCATGTCGGTCGGCGCGCCGCTCTCGAAATGGCGCTTCAGGGCGTCTATGGCGGCTGACTTTGTCGGCATGGCGTTTCTCCGGTTTGGGCTGCCGCATGGCGGCCACAGGCTTTAAAGAACTTGGCCGTCGCGAATGCAAGATGCGGGGCGCGACGCCTGGGGTTGGGCCGTGCTCCGGCGTGCCTGCCGCCCGAGGTCCCGGGATGCGCATTCGGTCACGTTCACAATCGGGTGATGAGGTCGGGTCAGATGACCATCGCGATTGAACCGGCCCGCGCCGACGCTACGTCTAACCCATTGTAACCGATCAACCGGAGGATATCGCCAATGAAACCGACACTGACCCGACGCCGCTTCGTAGCGACCGCTGCGGCCACCGCCGGCGCGGTAACCTTCCTGCCCTATGCGGCCCGCGCCCAGATGGGCGAAGGCGACATGTTCGCGACCGGTGGCGGCGACATTGCCGTGCATCCCGTGTCGCATGCGTCCTTCGTGATGAACACGCCGGCCGGCGTCATCTATTCCGATCCGGTCGGGGAAGCCGCCGCCTATGCGGATTTCGACGCCCCCGACCTGATCCTCGTGACGCATGAGCATGGCGATCACTACAATGCGGACACGCTGGCCGCGCTTGTCGGCGACAGCACGATGCTGATCACCAATCCCGCCGTGTACGAGATGCTGCCGGAAGAGCTGAAGGCGAAGGCCACCGCGATCGGCAACGGCGAATCGAGCGCGTTCAACGGCGTCGCCATCGACGCGATCCCCGCCTACAACACCACCGAAGGCCGGACGAACTTCCACCCGCAAGGCCGCGACAACGGCTACGTCCTGAGTTTCGACGGCTTCCGCGTCTACATTTCCGGCGACACCGAGGACATTCCGGAAATGCGTGCGCTGGAAAACATAGACCTCGCCTTCCTCTGCATGAACCTGCCCTTCACGATGGATGTCGAGCAGGCCGCTTCGGCCGTGACGGAGTTCATGCCGAAATACGTCTATCCCTACCACTATCGCGGCCGCGACGGCGGCACGCAGGATCCGTCCGAATTCGCCGCGCTGGTCGGCCAAGCTGTCGCGGTGAAGATGGGCGACTGGTACGCCTGACCCGGAAAAATAATTGTCTTGCGAAAAGCCCCGGATTTCCGGGGCTTTTCTTGTTGGCGAGGTGATGACTTCCGTTTTGTCTTTTTTTCGCCCCCGTTTTTTCATCCAATATGCATCTCGGTCCTGTAGGGGAGAGGGGCAGGTCGCAGGGGCCGGGGCAAAGGAGGATGACATGGAAACTACCGACCGGATGCATCCGCAAACCGGTGGCTTCGACGCCCGCGAGGGTATCAAGGCGCTGGAAAATCTTCGCCGCACGGCCTGGAAGGCGCTTCTGGACCTCGGCCTGACGGACGACGAGATCGTCGCCTATTTCGAAACCGATCCCGACATGGGCACGCCGGCGGACATGCCGGACGGTCGCGCCCTGCAGTAGGGTAACTGCTTTCTGTCCGTGAACTCCGCCGGGCGTGGCAGTCTTGAACGGCCGCGCCCGACGATCTAGATACTGCCCAGCTTCAATCGAACAGGATGTGTGCCGACATGGATTTCAACCCGAATGCAATGCCGCCTTGCCTTGCCCACGGGGAATTCCAGCTTCATGTCCGCCACAATCACACTTTCCAGCATTTCATGGTCCGCGCCTGACGGGACGTCCGTTCTTTCGGGCCTCGATCTTTCTTTCGGTCCGATCCGAACCGGCCTTGTCGGCCGCAACGGAACGGGCAAGTCGACCCTTCTGAACATCGTCGCCGGTAATCTGCCGCCGAGCGCGGGATCGGTTGCGGTCGGCGGATCCGTCGCCTTGTTACGCCAGGCGGTGACCGCGCCTGCCGGCGAGACGGTTGCCGGACTCTTCGGCGTGCGCGATGCGCTTGCGCTCCTGCAGCGCGCCGAGCGCGGTGAGGCGACCGCCGATGATCTGGCCGATGCCGACTGGACGCTCGAAGCCCGCATGGAAGCGGCGCTTGCCCGCCTGGGCCTCGATGTCTCTCCCGATACGACGCTTGCCACCCTGTCCGGCGGCCAGCAGACCCGCGCCCGTCTGGCGGCGCTTGTCTTCGTCGAACCGGATTTCCTGCTGCTCGACGAGCCGACCAACAATCTCGACCGCGAGGGCAGGGAGGCCGTCACGTCGCTTCTGGCCACGTGGCGCGCGGGCGCGATCGTGGTCAGCCATGACCGCGAATTACTGGAAACCATGGACGCGATTGTCGAACTCACCTCTTTGGGCGCCACCGCCTATGGCGGCAACTGGAGCCATTATGCGGAACGCAAGGCGCTCGAACTGGCCGCCGCGCATCACGAACTCGATGTCGCGGAAAAGCAGGAGGCCGATATCGCGCGCCGGAGCCGCCAGGCCGCCGAGCGCCAGGCGCGACGCGATTCCGCCGGCCGGCGCAAGAAGGCGGAAGGTGGCGTGCCGCGCATCCTGCTCGGCAAGATGAAGGACACCAGCGAAGCGACGGGAGGCGCCAAGGCGCGGCTTGCCGAACGGCGTCAGGGCGAGGCGGCGGAACAGGCCGCCGCGGCGCGCGAGCGCGTGGAGGTGCTCGATCCGCTGACCGTTTCCCTTCCCCCGACCGGCCTGCCGGCGGGCCGCACGGTGTTGGCGATGGAGGGGGTGACGGGCGGATATGATCCGGCGTCGCCCGTAATCCGCGACCTTGATTTCGTTCTCACCGGACCCGAGCGTGTCTCCGTGACCGGGCCGAACGGCTCCGGCAAGACGACCCTGCTTGCGCTGGCGACGGGCAGGCTCGCGCCGTTCGCCGGTATGGTGCGCGTCGCAGGCGATATCGCCTTTCTCGACCAGCAGATCACGATTCTCGACCCGTCACTCTCGATCCTCGAGAATTTCCGGCGCCTTCACCCGGACGCGACCGACAATGCCTGCCGCGCCGCGCTGGCGCGCTTCATGTTCCGTGCCGATGCGGCGCTCAGGCCGGTCGCCTCGCTGAGCGGCGGACAGATGCTGCGCGCCGGGCTCGCCTGCGTCTTCGGCGGCCCGAAACCGCCGGACCTTCTGGTCCTCGACGAACCGACAAACCATCTCGACATCGCGTCGATCGAAACCGTCGAGGCGGGCCTGCGCGCCTATGACGGCGCGCTGCTCGTCGTTAGCCATGACGAGACGTTTCTGGAGAATATCGGCGTGACCCGCCGGGTCGAACTACCGGCGGGATAGGGTCAGCGCAATTCGCGGCGGAGGATCTTGCCGACATTGGTCTTCGGCAACTCGTCGCGGAACTCGATGAATTTCGGCCGCTTGTAGCCGGTCAGGTTGGCCTCGCAGTGCTTCTTGACGACAGCCTCGGTGACGCTGTCGTCCTTGCGCACGACGAAAAGCTTGACCACCTCGCCGGACTTCTCATCCGGAACGCCGATGGCAGCCGCCTCGAGGATGCCCGGATGCGAAGCGGCGACTTCCTCGACCTCGTTGGGATAGACGTTGAAGCCCGAGACCAGGATCATGTCCTTCTTGCGGTCGACGATCTTGGTGCGGCCGGTCTCGTCCATGAACCCCATGTCGCCCGAGCGGAAATAGCCGTCGGCGGTCATGACATTTTCGGTCTCGTCGGGCCGGTTCCAGTAGCCTGCCATGACCTGCGGCCCGCGAATACAGATCTCGCCAACCTCGCCGAGCGGGACATCATGACCGTCCTCGTCGCGAATGGCGATGTCGGTGGAGGGCAGCGGCAGGCCGATCGTGCCCGTGAACTCGGGCGCGTCGAAGGGGTTGGCGGTTGCGACCGGCGATGTCTCCGACAGGCCGTAACCTTCGTAGATGACCGTGCCCGTCACCTCGCGCCAGCGTTCGGCGACCGGCTTCTGCACGGCCATGCCGCCGCCCATGACGAGCCGGACCGACGAGAAATCGAGCTTGCGGAAATCCTCGTTGTTGAGCAACGCGTTGAACAGCGTGTTGAGGCCCGCGAAGAAGTTCCACTCGTATTTTCCGAGTTCCTTGACGAAGCCCGGAATGTCGCGCGGGTTGGGGATCAGCACGTTGTGTCCGCCCTGGTCCATGCCGCAGATCGCGTTCACCGTCAGTGCGAAGATATGATAGAGCGGCAAGGCGCACATATAGGTGACGGTTTCCGGCTTGCCGCGCGCCGCATATGCGACCTCGACCCAGTGGTCGTTTTGGCGGACATTGGCCAGCACATTGCCATGGGTCAGCGTCGCGCCCTTGGAAACCCCGGTCGTCCCGCCGGTATATTGCAGGAACGCCACGTCATCGCGATCAATCTCGACGGGCTGCAGCGTCTTGCCGCGACCGGCGGCAAGGATCGCCTTGAACCCCGCATGGCCGGGGATCGACCATGCCGGCACCATCTTCTTGACCTTGCGGACCACGAAATTGACGATGTGGCCCTTCAGGCCCATCAGATCACCCATGGAGGTGACGACGACGTGCTTCACGTCGGTCCTCGCGATGACCTGCTGCAGCGTGTGGGCGAAATTCTCAAGGATGACGATGGCCTTGGCGCCCGAATCCTTGAGTTGGTGTTCCAGTTCTCGCGGCGTGTAGAGCGGATTGACGTTGACGACCGTCATGCCCGCGCGCAGCACACCGTAAAGCGCAACCGGATATTGCAGGATGTTCGGCATCATTAGCGCGACCCGGTCGCCCTTTTCCAGCCCAAGCGATTGCAAATAGGCACCGAAAGCCTGCGATGCGGCGTCCAGTTCCGCATAGGTCATGGACTTGTCCATGCAGGTGAAGGCGCGCTTGTCGGCATATTTCCGGGTGCAGATCGCGGCCATTTCGGCCAGCGACTCGTAGCCCAGTTCGCCCATGTCAGCGGGAACGCCTTCGGGATAGCTCCTCAGCCAGGGTTTCTGTGCATAGGCGGATACGACCTGCGATGCGTCAGCCATTTCTTTCCTCCCCTGCGTGCCGATGTCGCTGCGGCGGTTCCTCCCGAAACGCGACTGTCGCCCGCATATGTGACCATATCACGGTGACATATTTCGCGTGAGCGGGCGATGCAAGTATTTTTACGTAAACGTAAACGTAAATGTAAACGTCATTTCGCGTCGATTATCGGTGTTGTCGAGGCTATTCCGTCGGGTCTTGGCCCAGTCGCATGACGTCGTTCAGTGCATCGTCCAGTCTGTCCGACGGCGCCGCATGCCGCTCGGATGCTTCGAGTGCGGCCCAGAACAGCCGGTTTCGCCATGCCGGATCGCCACCGTGGCGCAGGAATGCGGCGGCCGCATTCGCGGACGTTGTGACGCCGGCATCGCTGTTCGCCCACATCGCGTGCAGGATACAGCGGCCGGCCGCCTCTGTCGGAGCGATCTCCCTCCTGTCGAGCGCGTCGCTCAGGCGCAGGAGGAAATTGTGCCGCCAGACCAGGTCGTTCCACCATGTTGCGGCGCCGGTCGGCACGACCGGTTCGGCATCGCGGGAACCGAGCAGCGCGATCAACCGGTCCGCATCCGCCAGGGTCGGCCGGTCCGAAACAGGCGCGTCTGGCGCACCGAATGGACCGCTCGACCAGAAGCCGGCAGCAACGGCGAACCGGTCCTCGCGCGAAACGGCGTAATAGGGCGCACGGTCCACGAGACCGTAAAGCGCGAACCGTATCTCGGGCGCATTCCAGGGAATGCCGTGGCTTTCGAAATCCACGCCGAAGCGCGCCCCGGCGCTACGCGCCGCCTCTTCCAGCGCGGCACAGGAGAGGGGCAGGTCGCGATCGGCGATCGCCACAAGTCCTGCTTTCGCTGCTGCCGTGACCGGCCTCTCGTCGTTCTTTTCGAGGGCGTCGACGATCAGGCCTCCGATCGCTTCATCCGCGAGACGATGGAACTGATGGGGCCTTTTCCAAATGGATCGCATCAGCAGGGTCGACCAGAAGGTGTCATGCCGCCGTGTTTCGAGGGCTGCGAGCATGTCGGGAAACAGCTCCCGCCATGCATCGCAATCGTCGAAAGTCGCGACAGCCGCGTCGATATCGCCGGATTGCCAGTCGCCGGCCGCCACGACATCGAACCGTTCGAGCGCGGCCCTCATGGCTCGCTCATCCTGCTCTGCGAGGTTGTTTTCCACCGCCTGGTCGATCGGCGCGATACGCGCGGCGAGATCGTCCCGCCCGGCCGCCGTCATGCGTTCGGTGAGGGTCTGCGCCAGGTCGGTCCAGCAATCGGCCGCGCGGTCGGGTGCATCGGCGATCAGCCTTTCCATGCGCGACAGATAGGCTTCGACGACCGAAACAGGGGCGTGATAGGCGATTTGATCGAGCGTTTCGCCCACGGCATGCGGATGCAGGTCGATGTCGGGATGGAACAGCATCTCCATCATGGCCTGCAGCGCCGGGATGCGGGGTGTCATCGTGCCCCGGTCACAAATCCACCAGAAGAGCTCCGGATCGCGGTTCTCGTCGATCAGCCGGGCGATGTTGTCCGGATCGGCTCCGCTTTCCGGCATGCGCGCAATCCGCATCGCGATGTCGGAGTATCGGCCTTCGCCGGATGATGCCATGATCGCCCAAGCCCCGGATGCGCCGCCCGATCAGAAGCCGCCATGCTCCTCGATCCACGCCTTCTCGGCGGGGGAGGTCGGCCGGCCGAGAACCGCGTTTCGGTGCGGGAACTGGCCGAAGGCGAGGATCGGATCGCGGTGCAGCCGCGCATATTTCAAGTTGTTTTCCTTGCCGAGTGCCTCGAACAGCGCGACCGACTTGTTCTGGTCGGCCAGCGTCTCCGAATGCATGAACGGCATGTAGAGGAACTGCTTCTCGTTGTCGTTCATATCCGTGTCGAAGCCGGCCTCCAGCGCGGCATTGGAGAGCGCGCGCGCCTTGGCGTCGCCCGCAAAGCTTTTCGGCGATCCGCGGAACATGTTGCGTGCGAACTGGTCGAGCACGATGATCGCCGCAAGCGCGCTGTCGCGCGATGCGGCCAGCACCGCGTTGTCGGTGCCGGCAATGGTTTCGTGCAGCGCGCCGAACCGCTCGACGATTGTCGCGTCGACATCGTCGTCCTTCTTGTACCACTGCTCCGGCGTCAGCTCCGAAAACCAGAAGCCGAGCACGTCCTTGTCCCAATCCTGTTTCAGCATGTTCATTCCTCCTGTTCGGTCCAGGCGCGGATCAGATGCGTGGCGATCGCGCCGGGGGGCGGGACCCTCAGGCCCTGCTTGTGGGTGTTTTCCAGCATGCTGCGCACATCCGCGCGGCTGAACCAGCGGCAGTCTTCCAGTTCGTCGTCGATCCTGATCTCTTCCGTTTCGGCGACGGCGTGGCACCCGATCATCAGCGTGTGCGGGAAGGGCCAGGGCTGGCTTGCGTAATAGGCGACCTTGCCCACACGGATGCCGCTTTCTTCCTCCGTCTCGCGGCGCACCGCGTTTTCGATCGTTTCGCCCGGCTCCACGAAGCCGGCGAGGCAGGAATACATGCCTTCGCCGAAATGCGGACTGCGCCCGAGCAGGCATTTCTCGTTATCGGGCGCGACGGCGAGCATGATCACCACCGGGTCGGTGCGGGGAAAATGCATCGCCTCGCAGTTCGGGCAGATGCGCTTGTAGCCGCCATCGGTGATCTCGCTTGCATGTCCACAGCGAGAGCAGAAGCGATGCGTTCGGTTCCACGAAACCAGCGCGGCGGCCTGGGCGATGACGCCAAGCCGGTGCGGCGGCACGAGGCCTTGCGTGTAGACCGAGCGCAGGTCGATCGCCTTGAGGTAATTCGGCAGATCATCCGTCTCGACGCCGGAATGGGCGGCGAGGACCGGCGTTTCGTCTTCCTCGAAACCGAGCAGGATCGCTTCCTCGAAATCCACCTCCAGATCGATGACCTCGCTCGGCGCGAAGAGTGGATCGAAAATCTCCTCGTCGTGCTTGAGAAGCACGCGCCCCTCCGCAAGCAGGTAGAGATGCGCGCGGCCATCCCTGAGCGCGTCACGCGCGCTGTCGGCATTGCGCTTCTCCGAGCGGCGTTCCAGCCGGTTGCCGGCAAAACCTGTTTCGCTCGACGCATCGGGATGGGGCGCATCGGCCAGTCGAATCGTCATCATTATCCTCGCTTGGGCGTACCGGTTCGCAAGGCCCGGCGCGTCATGGCGTTATGCCGCAACGCAGCCTCGGGGGCAAAGCATCCTCGGTCAGAAATCGGCCATGAAGTTCTTGATGAAATCGTGCGCCGCCTGTTGGTCATACGGCTCAGCCTCACCGGAACCCCAAACGGGATTGGGCCAGGCTGCATCGTCCTTGAAACGGGCGATCACGTGCATGTGCAGTTGCGGAACCTGATTGCCGAGCGCGGCGGCATTGATCTTGTCGCAACCCGTCGCGGCTTTCAGCCGTTCGGATACGCTTACCGTCTCGAAGGTGAGCATCGTCTGGTCGAGGGGTGACAAGTTGTGGACCTCGCTGATGCCGCCGCGCTGCGGCACCAGGATCAGCCAGGGAAACCGGCTGTCATCCATCAACAACAACCGGCAAAGGCCGATATTGGCGACGAAATACGTGTCCTTCTCGAGCTTTGGATCGAGCGAAAATTCTACCATGTGCCCACAATAGCAGTTTTTTCCGTGCGCGCGACTTGCTTTTGGTGCGCCGAAATACGATATCGCGGGTGGGAGGTTGGTGGTGGACGAGCCACTCGCCAACCGGGTCAGGTCCGGAAGGAAGCAGCCCTAACGAGCCATGGCACGGGTCACCGTGCCAGCCTCCCACCCTTCATCTGTCTGCCAAAGCCGGATTCGGGCGCGCCGCGCTTTCGCTCCGGCATGAATCGCTTTAGACAGGACGTATGAGCGACACCCCCGCATCGCAGGCCCCCTATCGCGTTCTCGCGCGCAAATATCGCCCGCGCGATTTCTCCGACCTGATCGGCCAGGAGCCGATGGTGCGCACGCTCAAGAACGCGTTTGCCGCCAATCGTATCGCGCAGGCCTGGATGCTTACGGGAGTCAGGGGTGTCGGCAAGACAACGACGGCACGCATTCTCGCCCGCGCGCTCAATTACGAGACCGATAGCGTCCACGAGCCGCGCATCGATCTGCCTGAAATGGGCGAGCATTGCGCCGCGATCATGGAAGGCCGTCATGTCGATGTCATCGAGATGGACGCCGCTTCCCACACCGGTATCGACGATATCCGCGAGATCATCGAGCAAGTGCGCTACCGCCCCGTCTCGGCGCGCTACAAGGTCTACATCATCGATGAAGTCCACATGCTTTCCACGCAGGCCTTCAACGGCCTGCTGAAGACGCTCGAGGAGCCGCCGGAGCATGTAAAATTCATCTTCGCGACGACCGAGATTCGCAAGGTGCCGATCACGGTCCTGTCGCGCTGCCAGCGCTTCGATCTGCGCCGCATCGACACCGCCGAACTGGCGGCGCATCTGCGCAAGATTTCCGATCTCGAATCGGTGAAGGCCGACGAGCAGGCGCTAGCCATGATCGCGCGCGCCGCCGAAGGTTCGGTGCGCGATTCGCTTTCGATCCTCGACCAGGCCATCGCCCACGGCTCCGGCAGGGTCGACGCCGAGGCGGTGCGCTCCATGCTGGGCCTTGCCGACCGCGCCCGCGTGATCGATCTCTTCGAACACCTGATGGCCGGCCGCATCGCCGCCGCGCTTGACGAATTTCGCGCCCAGTACGATGTCGGCGCCGACCCGGCGGTCGTGCTCACCGATCTTGCCGATTTCACCCATCTCGTGACGCGGTTGCGTTTCGTGCCCGAGGCGGTCGGCAACGATCCGTCCCTGACGCCCGATGAGAAGACCCGCGGTATCGCTTTCGCGAAACAGTTGCCGGTCAAGGTGCTGTCGCGCGCCTGGCAGATGCTGCTGAAGGGCATCCCCGAGGCCGAACTCTCCTCGCGCCCGGTCGCTGCCGCCGAGATGGTGCTGATCCGTCTCGCCCATGCCGCGACGTTGCCGACACTGGACGAAGCGCTCAAGGCGCTGGACGACGCGCCTTCCGGCGAGCCGACACGCCCGGCGCTTTCCTCCGGTTCCGCCGCGCCCTCCGGCAATGGAAATGGCGCGAGCGCGGTTGCGCAGGCCGCGGCGCCGGCATCCGCCGAAAACCCTTCGCCTGCCCCGACCGCGCGCGCGGGCAGCGGCGGAGCGCAGGCGATGCGGCTGGTGTCGTCCGAGCCGGAACCCGTTCGCCAGGAAGCGCCGCCGCCCGAGCCGGAGCCGGCGAAACCGTCGGTTCCCGTCTATTCCATGCAGGACCTCGCGGACCTTGCCGACCGGCATCGCGACCCGCTGATGAAGGTCAATATCCGCAAATGCATGCGCCCGGTTTCCATCGAACCCGGGAAATTGTCCGTCAGCCTGACGGAGGATGCGCCGCGCACCCTTCTGGGCGACCTCTCTAAACGGCTGCAGGACTGGACCGGCGTTCGCTGGATCGTGTCGCTTTCGCGCGAGCCGGGCGGCGAGACCCTGGACGAAATCGAGACCGAACGTCGCGAGTCCGCCGTTGCCGATGCCAGCCGCGATCCGGAGGTCGCCGCCATCCTCGCGGCCTTTCCCGGCGCGAAAATCATCGATGTGCGCCTTGCCGAGACCCCGACCGAAGACGATATGCTGGAACAGGCGCCCGACGATCAGGAGATCCCGCTGGATCCTGACGAGGCCGACGATTTGTAGGAGCTACACGCATGCGCGACATTATGGGCCTGATGAGCAAGGCCAAGGAAATGCAGGAAAAGATGCAGGCCATGCAGGCCGAAATGGAGACCATGACCTGCGACGGCACGGCCGGCGGCGGCATGGTCACCGTCACCCTGACCGGCAAGGGCGCCATGCAGGCGCTGAAGATCGACCCGTCCATGTTCAAGGAGGACGATGTCGAAATCCTGGAGGATCTGATCCTTGCCGCCCATAACGACGCCAAGGCGAAGATCGAGGCGTTGGTCGCCGAAAAGACCCAGGAAATGACCGCCGGCCTGCCGATCCCGCCGGGGATGAAGCTGCCGTTCTAGGCCGGCTTCACCGGCCAGCTGCGGCACCTCCTTGGCGGCCGTCTTGCAGCATAAGCGGAACCTTATGCTGTGCTCTCCCGTTGGATACGCATCCAGAAGGATCGGGAGAAATCAAATGAATGGTATTATCTATCTCGTCGGCCTCGTCGTGGTCGTCATGTTCATCCTGTCGCTTCTTGGCCTGCGGTGAATTCCATGGCCGAGAAACCTGCCAGTAAAACGACAAGCAAAACAACAGCATCGGCGAAGTCACGTGCCGCGCGTCCGGCCAAGGCCGACGTTGAGGCCGCGGTTGTCGGCGCGCCGCCGGCAACGCCCGCCCCATCGTCCTATCTTGAATGGGGCTCGGTCTTCGGGGGCGCGGCGGTCGCTCTCGCGATAAGCCTGCTGCTGACCCAATTCGGCGCGGGTATCGGTCTGTCAGCGGCCGAGAGCGCGACGCTGGAAGGCGGCGGCGCCTCCTGGAACGTGATGGTGGCCGGACTTTGGGTCGTTCTCGTCGCCCTGGCGAGCGCGTCGGCGGGCGGCTATCTCGCCGGCCGTATGCGCATGCGTGCTTTCGACGCGACCGAGGACGAAGTCGAATTCCGCGACGGTGCGCACGGTCTCGCTGTCTGGGCCGTCTCGGGCATCTTCGCGATGCTTGCCGTCTCGGTCATGACGGCACTCGCCGGTCTTGGTGTGGCCGCCGATGCGAATGCTGTGGCGTCCGAACCGACCGCCGAAATGTTGAGCAACGCCGCAACCGCCGGCGTGGTCTTCAACTTCGCATCAGCGGCCGGTGCCGCGCTGGCTGCCGCCGGGGCTTGGTTTGCCGCGACAACAGGCGGCGAGCACCGCGATGAGGGCACGGCCATTCACGGCGTTGTCCCGCCGTTCCTGCGGGAGCGATTCAAGCGGGCGTGACCCTTTCGTTCGATGATTGATGAGAAAGCCCCGGCCCTTCGTTTGGCCGGGGCTTTTTCGTGACCGTTCAGGCGTCGGCGCGTCTCCATCGCCGGACCAACCTGCCATCGACCAGCGCCAGCCCGAGGCCGATCAGCGCCATGCCGGCGACATGGCGCGGTTCGAGCGTTTCGCCGAGGAACAGGATACCGAGCAGGATCGCGCTGGGCGGGATCAGGAAAGTGACGAGTGAGATGTTCGTCGCGCCGGCCCCGGCGAGTATCCGGAAAAACAGGATATAGGCCAGCGCGGTGGAGACGGTCGCGAGACCGATCAGCGCGAGCAGTGTCTCCGCGCCCGGCAGCGCCAGCGTCCATGGCCTGTCGGCGAGCAGCATCAGCGGCAGGATCGTCAGGCTCGACATGGTCAATTGCCCGGTCGCCACGCTGAGCGGCGGAACGCCGAGAACGCGGAACCGGCGGCCGAACACCCCGGCGCAACCATAGGAAAGCGCCGCGCCGAGACAGGCGACATAGGCCGCGACCGGCGCGCCGCCGACCGACAGGTCGGGCCCGGCGAGCATCGCCGCCACGCCGGCAAATCCGGCGATGACGCCCGCGCCGCGCAGCGGCGTCAGTTTTTCCTCGGCGGTGAAGCCATGCGCCACCAGCACGGTGAAGAGCGGGGTGGTGGCGTTGAGGATCGAGGCGACGCCGGACGCGATCTGGCCCTGGCCCCAGACGATCAGCGTGAAAGGGATCGCGTTGTTGAGAATGCCCATCCCGGCAAAGGCGAGCCAAACCTCCCGGCCGCCTGGCAACCGCCGTCCGGTCGCGGCGAGCACGATATGGAGCGTGGCCGCCGCCAGGGCGACGCGCGCGAAAACGATGGTCAGCGGCGGCAGTTCCTTTACCGCGACGCCATTGAAGAAGAACGATCCGCCCCACAGCAAGGACAGGGCGATGAGCATTCCCCATTCGACGGGGGACATGGTTGTGCGAACGGGTGGCATGGCTGGCTCCGGTGGGACGGGGCGGACCCTGCCTCCGGCCGGGTTCGTTCGCCACCCGATTCTTGCAGCATCGCCTAGTCGAGCGGGCGTTCCATATCGACGCTGGCAAAGGTCACGTCGCCGAACGGGATATCGACAAGGCCGGTCTTGCGGAAGCCGAGCTTGGAATAGAAGGCCTCCGCCTGAAGGCTCGACAGGCATTCGAAACGTTGCAGCCCGGCTGACCGCGCCGTTTCGAAGACTCGGCGCAAGATCAGGCTCGCGACGCCCTTGCGCAAATAATCGGGATGAACGGCGACATGCCGGATGTGACCGGTGCCGGGAATGTTCGGGCGGTTGCCCGGAGCGGCCGTGCTCCAGCCGCCGCAACCGATCAAGTCCTCATTTTCCTCGACGACAAAATAGGTGCCGCTTTCGAGCAAGCGCGGATTGGCGACGCTTATGAGCGGGAGCGCCTCAGCCAGCACCTCCGGGTCATACCAGCCGGCGTAGAGCGTGGCGTAGGACCGGGCGATCAGCGCTGACAGCCGGTCCAGATCGTCCGGCCGCGCCGTGCGCAGCAGCAGGGGAGATTGGGTCATCGTAAATCGTCGCCGCAGAAACGTCGGATGCAGCCATATGCGTTTTCATGCCCGCTATCAAATTCTGCGGTGCTGGGCTAAATCCGGGTACATGTCCACCAAGCGAATCGCCGGTCCGGAAATCGAGAAACTGATCCAGCTTCTGGCCAAGGTGCCGGGGCTTGGACCCCGCTCGGCGCGCCGTGCGGCGCTGCACATGATCAAGAAGAAAGACCAGTTGATGGGTCCGCTCGCCGCCGCGCTTGCCGAGGCGGTCGACAAGGTCACGGAATGCTCGGTCTGCGGCAATGTCGACACGGTCGATCCCTGCTCGATCTGCACCGACCCGCGCCGCGACGACACGACGCTGATCGTCGTCGAGGATGTCTCGGACCTCTGGGCGCTGGAGCGCGCCGGCGCGATGAACGCGAAATATCATGTCCTCGGCGGCACGCTGTCGCCGCTCGACGGGATCGGCCCGGACGATCTCAACATCAAGAAACTGGTCGATCGTATTGCCGGGGGCGGCGTGAGCGAATTGATTCTTGCGGTCAACGCCACGGTCGAGGGCCAGACGACCGCCCACTACATCACCGACCAGCTTTCCGGTTTCGAGGTCAAGGTGACCCGGCTCGCCCATGGCGTACCGGTCGGCGGCGAACTCGATTATCTCGACGAGGGCACATTGTCGGCGGCGCTGCGCTCGCGCACGAATTTCTGAGGCGCGAACCCTCTTCCGCAGGGGAAATCGCATTGCCTGCCACAATTGCATTGCATAAGTTCTCGTCAGGCCAGAGGGAAAATCAATGTCTTCAAGCGACCATTCCGCAGAAACCGAACAAGTGTGCACGGTGCTGCCGCGCGATGTGCTGAACGGGCTGGACGCGTTCGTCGCGGCACAGGCCGAGACGCGATCCCGTGACGAGGCGATCCGGCAGATCGTGCGCGAATGGCTGCAGGCGCAGGGTCACATGCGCGACCCCGACGCGGTCGCGGGCGTCAAGCCGGAAGACCTCAATTCCGCCAACGACGGCTGACGGACCGCATGTTCCGTTTCGCCGTCCTTCTCCTCGCGCTGCTTTTCGCCGCGCCCGCCGCCACGCAATCGCTGCAGGCGCAATATGAAGCCTTCCTGGAAGGGACAATCTGGCCGCAGGCGAAGCTGGCCGGCGTTTCGCGCAAGACCTTCGACGGCGCGATGGGCGCCAAGCGCCTGAACACGGACATTCCCGGTCTCGTCACGCCGGGCGCGAAAGAGCCGCCGCGCCGGATGCGACAGGCGGAGTTCTCCGCGCCGGCGAAGTATTTCAACGAGCGCAACATCGGCTACATCACCGCGACAGGCCGCAGTCTCGCGCGCAAATATGCCTCAACGCTCGCCTCGATCGAGAAGACTTACGGCGTGCCGGCGCGCATCCTCCTGGCGATCTGGGGACGCGAATCCGGCTTCGGGCGCGTCGATATTCCGCATGACGCCTTCCAGGTGCTGGGCACCAAGGCCTTCATGTCCACCCGCCCGGAACTGTTCCGGCGCGAGCTGATCAATGCGCTGGTGATCGTGCAACTGGGCCACGCTTCGCCCTCCGCGATGCGCTCTTCATGGGCGGGCGCGATGGGCCAGCCACAATTCCTGCCCTCGTCCTATCTGCAATATGCCGTCGATTTCGACGGCAATGGCCATCCCGACATCTGGAACTCGGTGCCGGACACTCTGGCGTCCATCGCCGCCTATCTGAAAGCGTCGGGCTGGGTTCCGGGGCGCGACTGGGGCTTCGAGGTCACCGTGCCGGCCTCGGTTTCCTGCGCGCTCGAAGGGCCTGACCGCGGCAAGCGCATATCCGATTGGGCGAAACTCGGCATCCGGCGTGTTTCCGGCAAGCCGTTTCCGGAGCATGAGGCGCGCGCCGAGGGGTTTCTGCTGATGCCGGCCGGCCGCCATGGCCCGGCCTTCATCGCGACGCCGAATTTCTACGTGATCAAGGAATATAACGAGAGCGATCTCTACGCGCTGTTCGTCGGCCATGCCGGCGACCGTATCCAGTGGGGCGACAGCCGCTTCTCCGCCGGGTGGGACCGCACCGATTCCATGCTCCGTTCCGATATCGCGAAGATGCAGCGGGCTCTCGAAGGCAAGGGCTACGATGTCGGTGGCGCCGACGGCCTTCCGGGTTTCAAGACCCGCCGGTCGATCGGCGACTGGCAGGAAAAGAACGGCCGGACGCCGACCTGCTGGCCCTCCAACGCACTGATCTCCGCGATCCGCTAGAGCCTTTCAGGTTTCAACAGAATAACACTGCGCTGCCTCTCGCCCTTGGCTCGAACGCGCATTGCGATGCAGATATTTCAGTCCAGACCTGAAGGATCCTGGGTCCCGCTCGCAAGCGCGCGCAGCCAGCCGGCCACCTCATGCGCCTGCACGGACGCGGCGCGGATCAAATTGTCGAAATGCCGCGTCATCGTGCCGACGGCGTCCTTGGCGTTCAGCACGAGATACATGTCGCCGACATAGACCGACACGCGATACGGCCCGAACACCGTGTAGGGCGCGGAAAAGTGGCTCTGACCGTCATAGAGATAGAGCCTCAGCGACGGATAAAGCTCCTCGACCAGCGCCGCCATGTGTTCCAGCTGGCCGCGCCGCGCCTTCGCGGGAAGATCGGTCCATAGTCCGGTGCCGCCTTTCAAATCGTGGAGCCGCTGCACCGGCATGCAGATTTCCATGTCGGTCTCCGGCCGGCGCGTATAGGCGATGCGCTCCTGGGCCTCGTCGAGGCGCGAGGACAGCGTGCGCTTGTTCTCGCTGCTTTCGTAGGAAATCACCGCCTCCGTCCTAAGCAGGTCGGGCAGGGTCGTCGGCACGTAGCGGATCTTCGTGCCCGCCGCCTCGGCGTGCCAGGCTTCCAGCAGCGGTTCGTCGCGGTCGTCCGGCGCTTCCTCCAGTTCGAGCGACCGTTTGATCGCCGCCGTCACGTCCTCCGCCTGGCTGAGGCCGAGCAGCCAGTCGAGGCTGACGCCATGGACGGCGGCGATGCGCATCAGTGTCTCCGCGCGCGGAAGCCGCGTGACCTCGCCCGCCAGAAGCTGCGACAGCGCCGACCGGTCGACGCCGATGCCGGCCGCGAAGGCGGAACGGTTGAGGCCGGAGCGCGCGAGCAATTGCTTGAGCCGGTCGCGAAAGAGGCGCGACGCGTCGCGCTTGTCGGTGGGAGGCGTCATGTTGTGTTTGCTGTCAAAATGTTGATTTCAGGAAACAGATGCAAAAGATGTGAAGCAAAATCAATAGAATTTCACCAATGACTCGTTTCGCCTGCATTTGTCAGGAGGCATGTTGATCTCGATAGGGGAAAAACATGAGATTATTGAAATGCTTGGAATGGCCGACCATGGCCATGCTGTTGGCCTGCTATGGCCTGTGGTTTGTCAGTGGCCTTGTGATCTGGCCGGTCTATCCGCTCGCCGCGATCGGTTTGATGGCGGTGGCCACGGCGCTCCATTCTTCCTTGCAGCACGAGGCGCTTCACGGCCATCCGACGCGCAGCGCCGCAATCAACGAGTTGCTGGTCGCCCTGCCGCTCGGTGTCTTCTATCCCTATCGGCGTTTCCGGCAGATGCATCTCGCCCACCATAATGACGAGCGCCTGACCGACCCCTATGACGACCCGGAAAGCTGGTATCGCGCGGCGGGGGATTGGGGACGTCTGGCGGCGCCTCTCCGTTTTCTGTTGTCGCTCAACAATTCGCTTGCCGGGCGCCTCGTCATCGGCCCGGGCCTGATGATCGCCAGTTTCGCCGCAACGGAACCCGGGCGGCTGCTGCGCGGTGAACGCGGCGTGCGCAGGGCCTGGTTGAACCACCTTGCCGGCCTTGCGGTTCTCGCCGTTCTTGTCATCGGCGTGATGGGTATCCACCCGCTGGTCTACCTGTTCGCAATCGCCTATCCGGGTCTGTCGATCATCGCGATCCGCACCTTTTGCGAACACCAGTGGGAAGCCGATCCGGACGGACGTACCGTGATCGTGGAGCGGGGCGGGATCCTGGGCCTTCTCTTCCTCAACAACAATCTCCACCTCGTCCACCACAAGCGCCCCCGTGCGGCCTGGTACGAATTGCCGGGCCTCTACCGCGCCCAGCGCGATGCGTGGCATGCGCGCAATGGCGGCTACGTCTTTTCCGATTACCGGGCTATTTTCCGCGCCTTCGCGTTCCGCGCCAAGGAGCCTGTCGTTCACCCGGCATTGCGCACGGGCGCGCAAGCGGTCTTGATACCCGGCGGTAGCTTCCATCCTGTCGGCGCGCCCACTGGCCCGCAGATCGGCTGCAACAGTGCCGTGCCCGCCAAGGCCGATCGCGACTGATGGTGGGCCCGATAGGCTTGAGGGCCTGGCAGTAAGTCATGATCCTTGTCGCCACTCTCCCAATGTATGACTGGCCGGAGCGCCGGGCCGAAACCGACGCGCGCTGGTTGGCGCTGCGCGATGCGTTGCGCGCGGAAGGTTTCCAGGCTCCCGGCGATCTGTCTCGTGCCGATGATCCGATGGCGCTGTGGCTATCGCCCGACCTGCTCATCGGCGAGACCTGCACCTATCCGCTGGTGACCATGCTTGAAGGCAAGGTCCGCTATGTCGCGACGCCCGTGCATCACGCGCCGGGTTGCACGCGGGGGCGGTATCGCAGCGCGGTCGTGCGGCGCGAAACCGGAAACGGGGTATCGCCACCCGCAACGCCCGATGCGCTGATTGCGCCGGAGGCCGTCGCGGGGCGCTTTGCCGCGAACATGCCGGAATCGCTATCCGGCTTTGTCGCGCTGGCGGGCGACATGGCTGCGTCCCACCTCGGCGAACCCGGCGATGGCGACGTGCTGTGGACCGGGTCGCACAGGGCGTCGATCCGCGCCGTCGCGTCGGGGGAGGCGGATTTCGCGGCGATCGATTGCGTGAGCTGGGCGATCGCGCTGAACCACGAACCGGCGGCAAGAGATCTCGTCGTCGCCGGCTGGACGGCGTCGCGTCCGGGCCTGCCGCTGATCACCTCGGGCGATGCCGATGACGAGGCGCTGGCCCGCATCCGCCGCGCGGTGCTGAGTGCGATGGATGCGGCTATCCTCGACGATCCCTTCGAGATCAGTCCTCTTCCGGATCGACGACCCTGAGCCTCAGCTGGCCGGTCCGGCTGTCGGCGGATTTTGCCCCGGTTTCCTCGTCCGGCTCGGTCTTCGCGGGTGCGGGGCGCTCGTTTTCGAACTCCAGCGCCTCGATCTTCTGGCCGCGTTTGGTCACCTTGCTCGACGAGACGAGGATGTCGTCGATGTCCTTCGATGCCTGCCCGAAATGGGTCTGCAGCTTGCGCACCCGATCGTCGAGCCGGGTCACGTCCTCCATCAGCCGCAACACCTCGGTCTGGATCAGATGCGCCTGCTCGCGCATCCGCGCATCCTTGAGCAGCGCCTGGATGACCTGGATCGACAGCATCAGCAGTGACGGCGACACGATGACGATGCGGGCGCGGTGCGCGCGCTGGATGATCCCTTCGTGGTGCTCGTGGATATCGGCGAAGATCGATTCGGACGGCACGAACATGAAGGCCGTATCCTGCGTTTCGCCGGCGATCAGATACTTCTCCGAGATCGCCTTGATGTGGACCTCCATGTCGCGGCGAAACTGCTTGGCCGCCTCCGCAGCCTGTCCCGCGTCCTTTGCGTCGCGGATCGCGTTCCAGGCTTCCAGCGGAAATTTCGCATCGATGACGAGATCCGGCGCGTCGTTGGGCATGCGGACGATGCAGTCGGGCCGGTTGCCGTTCGAAAGGGTCGCCTGGAAGGAATAGGCGTCCATCGGCAGGCCGTCGGCGATAATCGTTTCCATCCGGCCCTGTCCGAACGCGCCGCGCGTCTGCTTGTTCGACAGGATCGACTGCAACTGCACGACATCGGTCGCCAGCTTCTGGATGTTCGACTGCGCCGTGTCGATCACGGCGAGGCGTTCCTGCAGTTTGGAGAGGTTCTCATGCGTCGACTTCTGCTGTTCGGTCATCGATTGGCCGATGCGGCTCGTCATGGAGTCGAAGCGCTGGTGGATGGCCTGATTCAGTTCCGATTGTCGCGATCCGAAGATTTCCGACATCGACGCCATGCGCCCGTGCATTTCCGACTGGGCCTTCAGGATTTCTGCCATGCGCGCATCGGCCTCCGCCGCGCGGCGGCGGTTCTCCTCTTCCATGTCGGCGCGGCGCCGGGCGTTGCGGTAGCTCAGCACGAGCGCCACGACCAGCAACAGCACGATCGCCGCGGCGGCCGCCGCCAGCGCTTCGCCGAAGCTGAAAACACGGCCGCCAAGCGTCAGGAAGGGCTGCGAGAAATCAAAGGATGTGTTCATGAAGCGAATTTATGCGATTCGCGCGCCCGTGTCAGAACGGTGAAGCGGCCAGAGGAGATTGACGGTTTCATCGCCATTGCTTACCTGTCCGCCACTATGTCGATCAAACCGCTCGTTCTCCTTCCCGATCCGATCCTGCGCCAGCCGTCGAAAACCGTCGAGCGCGTGGATGACGACCTCCGCCGTCTCGCCGACGACATGCTCGAAACGATGTATGACGCGCCGGGCATCGGGCTCGCGGCCGTCCAGGTCGGTGAACCGCTTCGCATGCTGGTCATGGACGTCGCCAAGGAAGACGGGGAGAAGCAGCCCTTCGTGCTCGTCAATCCGCAGATCGTCGCGACCGGTGACGACGTATCGACCTATGAGGAAGGCTGCCTGTCGATCCCGGACTATTATGCCGAGGTCGAGCGGCCGGCTGCCGTGACCGTCAAATATCTGGACCGCGATGGCAAGGAACAGACCCTTTCCGCCGATGGCATGCTCGCAACCTGCGTGCAGCACGAGATCGATCACCTGAACGGTGTTTTGTTCATCGACCACATCTCCAAGCTCAAGCGCGACATGGTGGTCAAGAAGTTCACCAAACTGGCGAAACAGCGCGGTTCGACGCGGCTTTAGGCTGCCTTACATGATCTGCGCGGCGAGATCGCCGATATGGCGCAGGGCTGCCGCGGCGGCGTCGGGCGTGTGCATGACGATCGCGGCGAAAACCATCGTGTAATAGGATAGCCAGACGATGATGCGTTCGCCGAGCGGCGGGCGCTTGCCCTGGCGTTTCCCTTGCCCCTGGCGCGTCGATCGGGCGTTTTTGATGTGATCCGCTTGCACTTTGAGGGCCGATTTCCTGTTCAGTTCGATCCGCTTCACGGCGCGATTTCCAGAACCGGGGCGCGCCGTTTTGTGACTGTGTCTTGTGAAGCATTCGGGTTAATTCCGTATTTGCAATTCCGCTTAAGATCGCCTTTGTGCGAAAGCTGGAATTTTACACGACGCAGCGAATCCAGGGGAGAAGTGACCGTGCGGCTGATATTCATGGGGACACCGGAATTTTCCGTCCCGACGCTGACGGCGCTCGCCGCGCATGGTCACGAAGTCGTCGCCTGCTACACGCAGCCGCCGCGTCCCGCCGGCCGGCGCGGGCTCGAATTGACGAAGTCGCCCGTCCATCGCCAGGCCGAAGCGCTGGCGATCCCCGTGCATACGCCGAAAAGCCTGAAATCGCCGGAGGAGCAAGAGACCTTTCGCGCGCTCGATGCCGATGCCGCCGTGGTGGTCGCCTATGGCCTGCTGCTGCCGGAACCGATCCTCGAGGCTCCACGGCTCGGCTGCTACAACGGCCATGCCTCGCTGCTGCCGCGCTGGCGCGGCGCCGCGCCGATCCAGCGCGCGATCATGGCCGGCGATACCGAGACGGGCATGATGGTCATGAAGATGGATGTCGGCCTCGATACCGGCGACATCGCGCTGGAGGATCGCATGCCGATCGGCGCGGACATGACGGCGGGCGAGTTGCACGACGCCCTGTCGCAGCTCGGCGCGGACCTGATGGTGCGCGCCATGGCGGCGCTCGAACGTGGAAGCCTGACTCTGACACCGCAACCCGACGAGGGTGTGGTCTATGCCTCGAAGATCGACAAGGCCGAATGCCGGATCGACTGGTCCCGCCCGGCATCGCAGGTGCACAACCACATTCGCGGCCTGTCGCCCTTTCCGGGCGCCTGGTGCGAGATGGAGATCGGCGGCAAGCGCGAGCGGGTCAAGATCCTGCGCAGCCGCATGGCGTCCGGTGTCCATGGCGCGCCGGGCGAGGTGACATGCGGCGACGGCGTGTTCTCGGTGGCCTGCGGTGACGGCGCGGTCGATCTCGTTACCCTGCAGAAGGCCGGCGGCAAGCCGCTCGGCGCGGCCGACTTCCTGCGCGGCGCGCCGGTGACGGCAGTCTTCTGAGCCCGGACGAACTGGACGCCGCCGGAAACGGTCTTTAAGAGCCGGTGGCTGATCGAACCCGGGAAACCGCATGCCCCGCTATCGCCTGACCGTCGAATATGACGGTACGCCCTATGTCGGCTTCCAGCGCCAGACCAATGGCTACGCCGTGCAGGAAGCCATCGAAAAGGCGGTGAAGAAGTTTACCGGCGAGGACGTGACCCTGTTCGTCGCCGGGCGCACCGATACCGGCGTTCATGCGCTCGGGCAGATATGCCATGTGGATCTTTCGCGCGACTGGGCCCCTTTCCGCGTCCTCGAGGCGATCAACGCGCATCTCGTTGTGGCTGACGAAAGCATCTCGATCGTCGATGTCGAGATAATGGATGAGGATTTCCATGCCCGGTTCTCGGCGAAAGGCCGGCACTATCTCTACCGGATCGTCAATCGGCATTCGCCCGCGCCGCTGGAGCGTCATCGCGCCTGGTGGGTCAGGCGTCCGCTCGATGTCGACGCCATGCAGGACGCATCGTCGGTCCTGATCGGCACGCATGATTTCACCACGTTCCGCGCCGTTCAGTGCCAGGCGAAATCGCCCGTCAAGACGCTCGACGTGATCGAATTTTCGCGTCTCGGCGAGATCGTCGAGGTGCGGCTGTCCGCGCGCAGTTTCCTGCACAATCAGGTTCGGTCCATCGTCGGTACGCTGAAGCTGGTCGGCGAGGGGCGCTGGACGCGCGACGACGTGCAGGCCGCGCTGGATTCCAGAGATCATCAGCGTTGCGGCGCACTGGCCCCGCCGTGTGGGCTCTACCTCGCCAAGGTCGATTACGACGTCGCGTTCACGAAGCTGGATACAACCCCGCCGCCACATAGGCGGAAACGGCGAGCGGGTAGGTAATCACCGTTTCGATGCCGACGAAGGCGACGGCGGTCATCGGCGAGACGTTCAGCGCGACGCGGGTGACTCGCACCGAAAACCAAAGCATCAGGCCGATTGCCGCAAGCGTCAGCCAGGCGGAAAGGCTGCTGCCGGGCTCGCCGGTCGCCATGTCGGTCAAGGGGATCGCGACGAAGAGATAGGCCGCGAGCGCCGACAGCCAGTTCCGCGACACGATCAGATATGTGTAGCGCGCCGACAGGCCGAGCGCCTTCAGCACGAAGATGAAGGCGATGATCGGCACGACCCAGAAGACGATCTCCAGCATGGCCATGCGGGCGATGATCGAGCCCGTGGAACCGAGGTTCCCGGCCGCCTGAAGGCTTCGCGCCTCGACCACCCAGGAGAAAAACAGCGCGGGCAGCGCCGCGGGCAGGGCCTCGAAGGAGCGCCAGAACCCGTCCGCGGAAATGTCCATGTCCTCGAGAGCCGACACGTCGCCGCGCAGCAGCCTTACGATGCAGCCGACATGGTGAAAGGCGTAGTCGAAGAAGTTCATGTCCGGCTCGCGAACCAGTCCCCGATGATGCGTTCGTAGATGGTCGTCAGCGTTTCCAGATCGGCGACATCGACGCATTCATCGACCATGTGCATGGTCTTGCCGACGAGGCCGAATTCGACGACGGGACAATAGTCCTTGATATAGCGCGCATCTGACGTTCCGCCGGAGGTCGAAAGCTCCAGCTCCCTGCCGGTGACCGCTTCGATGGAACTGCGCACGACCGAAACCAGGGTGTCGTCGCGGGTCAGGAAAACGGCGCTGGGCGGCGATTTCCATTCCAGTTCGAAGCGGACGGGCGACGCGCGATCCGGCCGCAGCCCGTGCGCCTCGGCGGCTGCGTGGATACGGCGTTCGATCTCTGCCTTGAGGCTGTCCACCGTCCAGTGATCGCTGAACCTGATGTTGAAGGCGGCGCTCGCGCGGGCGGGGATGACATTCGTCGCGGTGTTGCCGGTGTCGATGGTGGTAATTTCCAGGTTGGAGGGCTGGAAATCGTCTGAGCCCGCATCGAGCGGCGGATCGAACAGCGCGGCGGCGATCTGCGTCATGCCGCGCAACGGATTGTCGGCGAGATGCGGATAGGCGACGTGGCCCTGCGTGCCGATCACGGTCACGACGCCGGTCAGTGAGCCGCGCCGGCCGATCTTGGCCATGTCGCCGAGCGTGTCCGGATTGGTCGGTTCGCCGAGAATGCACGCGTCCCAGCGCTCGCCCTTGTCGGCCGCCCATTGCAGCAGCTTGGCGGTGCCGTTGATCGCCGGGCCTTCCTCGTCGCCCGTGATCAGGAACGAGAGGGAGCCCGCCGGCGCGCCGTGTTTCTCGATGTAGCGCGCGACCGCGGCGACGAAGCAGGCGATGCCGCCCTTCATGTCGACGGCGCCGCGCCCATACATGACCCCGTCGACGATGTCCGCGCCGAAAGGCGCATGTGTCCACGCATCTTCGTTGCCGACAGGCACGACATCCGTGTGCCCGGCAAACATCAGGTGGGGCCCGCCGTCGCCGATCCGCGCATAGAGGTTTTCGATATCCGGCGTGCCGTGCTCCGTGAAGGTCATCCGCTCCACCTCGAACCCCATAGGGGCGAGCATCGAGGCGAGCGCGTGCAGCGCGCCGCCTTCCTGTGGGGTGACGGAGGGGCAGCGTATCAGCGTTTGCAGATTGGCGACGGGATCGGTGGCTTGGGACATCATGGCTGTTGCTGTATCGGCGCCCGGCGGTAGCGTCAATCGAGGCGCGGCAAAACCAGGATCAGGCCGGATCAGGCGGCGTCGCGCGCCGTTTCCTCGCCGATCAGCATGATCTTCTGCCAGATCTTGCGCGACAGGTTGGTGCCGAGGGTCTCGATATCGTTGACTGCGTTGACGACCACGTCGTCATTGAGCGCCTGCGCGTAGAGCGCCGCCAGCTTGCCGGTGATCGACAGCATTTCCGAGCAATAGTCGAGATAGCGCGTCAGCTGCGGTCGGGTGAGGACACGTTGCGGCGAGCTCTTCGTTGGCGTGAAGCCGTGCAACAGGATGGCGGGGTCCTTGGTCAGCTGGTGCATGTCGATGATGTGGATCACCGAGCGCAGCGCATGCAGCCCGTCCAGCGCCCGCTTGCGCTTGAAGCGTTCCTCCAGCGTGACCAGCGTCCAGAAGCCGACGCCTGCGAAAACCAGCGTGTTCAGCGATGCCTCGATGCCCTGAACGAAATCGAAGGCGCCGGTCGAAATCCGGTCGAAGGACAGCACGGTGCCGACAAGCGCGAAGATCGCGGCTGCAGCGGCAATCGCGAGGACCGTCACGACGCGCAGCCACAGGATCGGCTTTTCCAGATCGGCCGTCTGGCGTCCGATATCGCCGGAAAGCGCGACGATCTCGCTGGCGACCTTGCGCAGGCCGGCGTCCGGAAAACGCTCGCCGATGCGCCGCTCGAGAAGAGTGGCGGTCGCGGTGATACGGTCCTTGTCGAGCGTGCGATAGGGCATGGCAGCCCATACTACGCGTTTTGCTTTAACGGATCGTGATCACCGCCGCGCAAAGGGCGGCGGACCGTGTTCATTGGTTTCCGCGCTGCCCGGCAGGAACGCCAGCAGCAGGAAGGCAATGATCGAGATTGCCGGAACGAGGAGCGCGACGGCGAGCAAGCCGGGCAGGCCGATATCGTGCAGCCGCTTGACCGCGAGCGCGAAGGCCGCCCAGGCCGATGCGATCCATATGCCGAGGATGACGAAGCCCCACAGGATGAAGGCGGGGCTGTCCTCGGGAAGGGATACGACCTGCGCGATCACCACCGCCTGGACGAGGATCATCAGCAGCGCCGCGAGCCAGAAGCTCTTGCGCCCGATCCGACCCTTGAAGCCGAACAGAACCCACGAGACGGTGACCGGATGATCGGGCGCCCCGGGCATCGGGTCAGTCCCGCAGAAGTTCGTTGATACCGGTCTTCGAGCGGGTCTTCTCGTCCACCGTCTTGACGATCACGGCGCAATAGAGGCTCGGGCCCGGTTCGCCATTCGGGAAATTCTTGCCCGGCATCGTGCCGGCGACGACGACGGAGTAGGGCGGAACCTCGCCATAGGAAATCTCGCCGGTCGCCCGGTTCACGATCTTGGTCGACTTGCCGATGAAGACACCCATGCCGAGCACCGATCCCTCGCGCACGATGCAGCCTTCGACGACTTCCGAGCGCGCGCCGATGAAGCAATTGTCCTCGATGATGGTCGGGCCGGCCTGCATCGGCTCCAGCACGCCGCCGATCCCGACGCCGCCGGACAGGTGGACGTTCTTGCCGATCTGCGCGCAGGATCCGACTGTCGCCCAGGTGTCGACCATCGTTCCCTCATCGACATAGGCGCCGAGATTGACGAAGGACGGCATCAGCACGACGCCCTTGGCGACATAGGCCGAGCGGCGCACGATGCAGTTCGGCACGCTGCGAAAGCCCGCCTTCTCGAAGTCCTGGCTGCCCCATCCGTCGAACTTGGACGGCACCTTGTCCCACCAGCCGGAATCGCCCGGGCCGCCGGAAATGACGGTCATCGGGTTGAGCCGGAACGACAAAAGCACGGCCTTTTTCAGCCACTGGTTGACCGTCCAGTTACCGTCGGCGCCGCGCTCCGCGACGCGGGCATTGCCGCTGTCGAGAAGGTTGAGCGATTCCTCGACCGCGTCGCGGATTTCGCCGCGCGTGTCGGTCGTCACCGTATCGCGATTGTCGAATGCGGCTTCGATGATGGATTCCAGCGTCGCGATATCATGGGCGGTCATGAATTGTTTCCTTATCGGCAGGTAGTATGCGCGGAATGCCCGGCATGTTGCCGGGTTCCTACGCGAATGCAGCCGGGATGGTCAATGCAGGCTGCGGCGTCCCCATGTCACTCGACGACGGGACGCGGAAAACGGGGAGAGACAATGAACGCGAAACGCAATCGGGACGTATGGGACCCGCTGATTCCCTCCGGTCAGGACATGAACCGCGCACGGGCCGTGCCGCAGACGCCGCAGACGCGTGCGCCGGCCTATCGGCTCGCCTATGACGATGCCGATTTCCTGTGCCGCGAGGAGCTTCGCCCGGTCCGGCTGCAACTCGAACTGCTGAAGCCGGAACTGCTTCTGCAGGAACGGGGCATCAAGTCGACTGCGGTGCTGTTCGGCGGCGCGCGCATTCCCGAGCCCGGCGGTATCGCCTGGGCGGCGAAGAACGAGACGCAGCGCCGCAATCTCGAGGAAAACGCCCGCTACTACGAAGAGGCGCGCGCATTCGCCCGTCGCTGTTCGGAATATTCGATGTCGACGGGTGGCGACGAGTTTGTGGTGGTGACCGGTGGCGGACCCGGCGTCATGGAAGCGGGAAATCGCGGCGCGGTCGATGTCGGCGCCCAGTCGATCGGCCTCAACATCGTGCTGCCGCATGAGCAGGCGCCGAACGAATATGTGACGCCGGAACTCTGCTTCAATTTCCACTATTTCGCGATCCGCAAGATGCACTTCCTGATGCGTGCGCGGGTGATCGCGGTGTTTCCGGGCGGCTTCGGCACGATGGACGAGTTGTTCGAGTCGCTGACCCTGATCCAGACCGGCCGCATGGAGCGCGTGCCGATCCTGCTGTTCGGCAGGGACTTCTGGTCGAAGGCCATCGATCTCGACTTCCTTGCCGAGCAAGGGACGATTTCGCCCGGCGACGCTGAGCTGATCGATCCCGTCGATTCCGGCGAGGAGGCCTGGGAGGTCGTGACGCGTTTCTACGGGATCTGAGACCCGGCCTCATGCAAACGGAAAACGCCGGCGCGGGAGGCTGCGCCGGCGTTTTTATATTCGGTCGTGGCGATCAGAAGTCCTGATCGGAAATCCGGCCGTCGCCATTGGCGTCGAGGCGCGCCATCCACTGTTCCGACATGCCGACGAATTCGTCATGGCTGAACTTGCCGTCGCCATTCGTGTCGATCATGCGGCCATCATGCATTCCGGCTTCGGCGTTCATCTGGAAATTGCCGCCCATACCGCGACCTTTTCCCATGCCTTGCCCTTGGCCCATGCCTTGCCCTTGGCCCATGCCTTGCCCCTGGCCCATGCCGTTCCCGCGGCCCTGACCCATGCCTTGCCCTTTTCCCTGGCCCTGACCCATTCCCTGGCCTTTGCCCTGTCCCATGCCGCGCGGGCGTTCGATGCCCTCTTCGGCCATGGATGCCTGCTCCATGTCGCGCATTTCGTCCATCGCCTTGCGTTCTTCTGCATCGATGAAGCCATCTTCATTGGCATCGAACGCGGTAAACACGCTGTCGCGGCGTTCCTTGACTTCCTGGAGCGTCACCGCGCCGTCGCCGTCGAGATCCCAATTGTTCATGAAATGCTCGTTGAACGTCTCCGCATAAGCGGCGGTCGACATCATGGAGGCGGTCATTGCGGCCAGAACGGCCATGCGGGTGAGAGACATTGTTTTTCCCCTTCATTGAGTGATGTCTCTCAATACATGTAAAAAAGGGTATGTGTTAGTTAAACATCTGTAATGTCATTACAATCCCGTAAGGTTTCCGCTCGGGCAGGTGTCTTCGACGCTAGAGGCAGGCAAGCGCTGTCATTCCGGCACCCCAACCATCGCCCAGCCTCCCGTGGGCGATCCCCGAAGGACGTTCCGGATCAGTTTCGGGCCAGGTCGACTTGAGGCGAGGCGGACGCGTCCAGCGGCTTCGGCCGGTTCACCATCGTCACCAGAACGAAGGAAACGATCATCAGCAGGTACCAGGAACCCAGCTTCGACAACCCGACGGGCGTCCATTCGCCCTGCTGTGACGGATACAGCCAGGCGTGCGACCATGTGGCGAGGTTCTCCGCGAACCAGATGAACAGCGCGACGAGAAGCCATCCGAGCAGGAGCGGCATCCGGTGGCGAAAGCGAAAGACGCGGTAATGCACCCAGGTCCGTGCGAAAAGAACTCCGGTCGCTGCGAAGATCAGAATGCGGGCGTCTGCGACATAGTGGTGGCTGAAGAAATTGACATAGACCGCGACAGCCAGTGCGATACTCGTCCAGAAGGGCGGGTAGCCGGTGAACCGGAAGTCGAAAATGCGGCTGACGCGGGCGAGGTAAGAGCCGACCGAGGCATACATGAAGCCGGAAAACAGCGGCACGCCGCCAATGCGAAAGAACGCCTCTTCGGGATAGACCCAGGACCCAGCGGCGGTCTTGAACAGCTCCATGCAGGTTCCGACGATATGGAACAGCAGAATCGCCTTCGCCTCGTCAAAGGTTTCCAGCCGGAAGGCGAGCATGGCGATCTGCAGCGCCAGCGCGCAGAGGAAGACGAAATCGTAGCGGGCCAGCCAGGCATCGTCGGGCCAGACGATCCGGGTTCCCATGATCAGCGCCAGCATCGCCCCGCCGAAGAGGCAGGCCCAGGCCTGCTTCAGCCCGAAGACGAGAAATTCGATGACTGCACCGGACAGCCCGGACGCCGGCAGACGGTCGAGCACGCGGTGCGCGGCATGGTCGATGCGCGCTTCAAGGGATGTGAACCGCTTCATGCAGTGGCGGTGTCGATCAGCGCGCGCAGGAATTCAGCCAGATTGTCGGTTACGAAATCGACCTGGTCGTGTTCCGCGTCGTGCTCCCAGATTTCGGAGAAGGCGGGTTCGAAATTGTGCGGCACGACGAGAACCGTCTTCATGCCAAGCATTTTCGGTGTCACGAGATTGCGCGCCAGATCCTCGAACATGGCGGCATGCTCGCAATCCACACGGTGCAGCGCGCGGAACTTGTCGTAGGTCTCCGCCGCAGGCTTCGGCACCAGATCGGCCGCGACGACGTCGAATATGTCGTCGAAATGATCGAGCACGCCGAGTTGCCGGGCGGTGCGCTCCGCATGGCGGCGGTCGCCATTCGTGAAGATGAACTTGCGGCCCGGCAAGGCCTTGATCGCATCGCCTAGCGCCGGATCGGGCTCGACCCAGCTGTAGTCGATGTCATGGACCTTCTCGAGGAAGTCGTCCGGATCGACTTCGTAATTCGCCATCAGGCCCTGCAGCGTCGTGCCGTAGCGCTTGTAGAAGTCCTTCTGCACCTTGCGCGCCTCGTCGCTGGGCAGTTGCAGCAGTTCGGAGACATAGGCCGTCATCTTCACGTCGATCTGCGCGAAGAGATTCGAGTGATGCGGATAGAGCGTGTTGTCGAGGTCGAAGACCCATTCGCGGACATGCGCGAAATCGGAAGGCGAGGCGTTTGCTGTCATGTCCCGCGCTTAAGCACGAAACGGGCGCCGAGTCATGGGTCTTGTCGCAGGACGGAGCACGTCAGCGGTGAATTCGCCTTGGCAGTGCCGCCAGAAATGCTCTAGATCGGGGCATGCCGATGTCGAGAAACGCAATCGGGGCCGGCGCCCCCTTCATCCTGCAGGACCGCAAGCGCCTGCCGGTGCGGTTTTTCGGTGCGTTTTCCGGAACCACGCTGAGCCGTCTTGGCTGAAACGGCGCGAGGGGCCGCCGAGACATGGCCTTTCATCACCGATTTCAAACATACCGCCTCGTTAGCGCCTGCCGGCAACCCTGCCGCGAGCGCGCCCGCCAAGGGGACATCGCATGGAACTCTGGATCGCAATAACGATCGCCGCCGCCTTTCTGCAGAACATCCGCTCATCGCTGCAAAGGCACCTCAAGGATCATATGGGAACGACCGGCGCCACATTCGTGCGCTTCGGCTTCGGCCTGCCGTTCGCAGCGCTCTATTTGTTCGCGCTGACCGCCTTCACCGGTGATCCGGTGCCGCCGCCATCGGCGGCCTTTCTCGGCTGGATGAGCCTCGGCGCGCTGTCGCAGATCGCCGCGACCTTCACGCTCATCCACCTTTTCTCCTTCCGCAATTTCACGGTCGGAACGGCGTATTCGCGCACGGAGCCGGCGCAGGCCGCGCTGTTCGGCCTCGTCTTCCTGAGCGAGACGGTCGGTCCGATGACGCTGGTCGCCATCGCGATCTCCGTCTTCGGCGTTATGTTGATCTCGGTCGCCCGCAGCGCCTTCTCGCCGGTCGCGCTGGTGACGTCCGTTTTCACGCGTACAGCCGGGATCGGCCTTTTCTCGGGCACGCTGTTCGGCATCGCCGCCGTCTCCTATCGCGCGGCCTCGCTTTCTCTCGGCCAGCCGAATTTCGCGATGCAGGCCGCCACCACGCTGATTTGGGCGATCGGCCTGCAGACGGTGGTCATGCTGGCATGGATGGCGTGGCGCGACCGTGACGGACTGGTCCGGATACGCGCCGCCTGGAACATATCGGCGCTGGTCGGCTTCGTCGGCGCGACGGCGTCTTTCGGCTGGTTCGCGGCCATGACCCTGCAGCAGGCCGCGATCGTCAAGGCGGTGGCGCAGATCGAGATGATCTTCGCCTTCGCCACCAGCGTTTTCGTCTTCCGCGAACACATCACCCGGCTCGAAATCGTCGGCTGTGTGCTGATCGTCGCCGGTGTCCTCGTGCTGGTCGTCGGCGGATAGCTCAGGCGGGTGCTGCGCGGCGCTCCTCGAACAGGGCGATCGCCGTGTTGAGCCCGTTGATCGCCGCCGGCATGCCGCCATAGACCGCCATCTGGTAGATCACTTCCAGAAGTTCGCGTTCGCTGGCGCCGGCGGCCAGCGCATGTTCGATATTGATCCGCAACTGCGGCCCTGTCTGGCCGCCAAGCGCGGTCAGCGCTGCGACGGTCGCGATCTGCCGCGTTTTCAGGTCCAGGCCGTCCCTTGCATAATAGCGGCCATAGGCCTGTTCGATCAGCGTCTCCGCGAAATCGGGGATGTGGCGGTCGTATCGGTCGGCCAGCGCGTCTTCGAGCGAAGGATTGATCGTCGCAATCACCTCGCGCCCGCGTTCGAGGGCGGTGGTATCGGTTGTGTTGGTCATCGGTGCGTTCCCGTTTTGCGGCGGTCTTCGGCGGCATGCTCCGCTTCGATCCGCTCGTAGTTTTCGATCTTGTGGTCGAGGAGGCCGAGGCAATCCTGCAACTCGGCGATGCGCGCCTTCACGACTTCGCGCTGGTCTTGCAGCATCCGGCGACGCGGCGCGGATGTTTCCACGCCCTCCCGGCGCATCCGCGCATAGTCGCGCATCTGCGAAAGAGGCATGCCGGTCGCCTTCAGTGCCTGAAGGAAGGAAATCCAGGCAAGAATGGTTTCGTCATAGTCCCGCCGTCCGCCGCTGCGGTGGGGCGGGTCGATGAGACCGATCTTCTCGTAGAAGCGCAGCGTGTCGATGCTGAGCCCGGTCCGGGCCGAAACGTCGCTGATTTTCATGCGGCATACTCCGGTTGCGCGCCGCAAATCCACGGCACGGTTCGAAGTCTACCGGCTGGAGTGAACTCCAGGTCAAGCGCCTGGAGTGATTTTTCTTATGCCTTGTCGTGGACGATCAGCGTGCCCGCGCCATGTTCGGTGAACAGTTCCAGCAGCACGGCATGGGCAACCTTGCCATTGACGATCACGACGCCCTTCACCCCGCGCTGGAGCGCCTCGATGCAGGTCTCGACCTTCGGGATCATGCCGCCGGAGATCGTGCCGTCCTTGATCAGCGCCCTGGCTTCAGAAACCGTCAATTCCTTGATCAGTTCGCCGTTCTTGTCGAGAACCCCCGGCACGTCGGTCAGGAACAGAAGGCGCGACGCTGCCAGCGAGCCGGCGATGGCGCCCGCGAACGTGTCGGCATTGATGTTGTAGGTGTGTCCGTCGCGGCCCGGCGCGACCGGCGCGATCACGGGGATCATTTCCGATTTCGCCAGCAGGTCGAGCAAGGTGCGATCGACCTCGACCGGTTCGCCGACATAGCCGAGATCGAGGATGCGCTCGATATTGCTGTCCGGGTCGGTCATCGTCTTGCGGGCCTTCTCGGCGAAGACCATGTTGCCGTCCTTGCCGCAGAGCCCGATCGCCCATTCGCCCGCCGCGTTGATCATCGCGACGATTTCCTTGTTGATCGACCCCGCCAGAACCATTTCGACGATCTCGACCGTGGCGCGGTCGGTGACGCGCAGTCCGCCCTCGAATTTCGACTCGATGCCCATTTTCTTGAGCATCGCGCCGATCTGCGGCCCACCGCCATGGATGACGACCGGATTGACGCCCGATTGCTTCAGCAGAGCGATATCCTGCGCAAAGGCCTGGCCGAGCGACGCGTCGCCCATGGCGTTGCCGCCATACTTCACCACGACTGTCTTGTTCTCGTAGCGCTGCATGTAGGGCAGCGCCTTGGCCAGAATATGCGCCTCGCTGGCGGGTGCTGTGGAGGAAGTGCTGTCACTCATCGAAAATGTTGTCCGATCATGTCTTCATTTACCCTTCCATTCGTCTATCTCCTTGTGCAGATTAGGGCAATTGCGGCGCGATGTTCGCAAGCGCCGCACCCGCCGGGACGCTGTCGATGCGTCCGCTGGCGAGGCACACAGGGAGAGGGCAGACGGACAACAGTCCCGAAATCGCCGGTTTGATCTCGCGGACGGCCCTTCGCGACCGTCCGGCATTCGCGCGTCTTTATGAGATGACGTCGCCGAAACTTTTTGCCGTCGCGCTTCGTATCCTCAAGAACAGGGCCGAAGCCGAAGACGCGTTACAGGAAATCTACGTCAAGGTCTGGAATCGCGCCGACCGGTTCGCCGGTGGCGGCTCGAGCCCTGTCGGCTGGCTGATCGCGATCGCGCGCAACCACGCAATCGACATATTGCGGGCGCGCCGCAGCGGTCACGACGATATCGAGGACCATGGTGAATTGGCCGATCGCGGCCCGTCGCCGGAAGCCTCCGCGGTTGCGGCGTCCGAGCGGCAGCGCCTGGACGACTGCCTCGGGCGTCTGGACGGGCCGAAGGCGGAGTCCGTGCGCGGCGCGTATCTGGAAGGGTATTCCTACCAGGAACTTGCCGAGCGATACGCGATACCGCTGAATACGATGCGGACCTGGCTGCGACGCAGTCTGATGAAGTTGAAAGAGTGTCTGGAAGAATGACGGACTCGATGGAACATGGTGACGGCGAACGCGACGACGACCTCGTCGCGGCCGAATATGTTCTGGGTGTTCTTCCCGCCGGGGAGCGCGCCGATGTCGCGCGCCGTATCGACACCGATCGCGATTTCGCCATGCTCGTTATCGGCTGGGAAACCCGCCTTTCCGGCATGAATGACGAATTCGGCGAGGCCGCGCCGCCCGCCCGCGCCTGGCGCGGGATCGAGGCCCGGCTGTTCCCCGCCGAAGCGGAGACGTCGCCGGTTCGCGCCGGTCTGATGCAAAGCCTGGCCTTCTGGCGCGGCCTGTCCTTTGCCGCGATCGCCGCGGCGGCGGTTCTGGCGGCGGTCGTTCTCACCGATATTCCGGTCACGCCGCCGGGCGAGGAACTTGTGGCATCGCTGTCCGCAGCGGATTCGGATGCGACCTTCCTTGCCGTCAAGAATATCGACGGCAGCGTTCGCATCACGCGGACCGGCGTCGAGCCGCCTTCCGGCCGCTCGCACGAATTGTGGGTTATCGTCGCCGACCGCGATCCGATCTCGCTCGGCCTGGTCACCCCGCAGGGCACAACCAGGACCGATCTTCCGCAGGATATCGCGCAACTGCCCGATGACGCGCTGACGCTGGCCGTCACGCTGGAACCCGAGGGCGGCGCGCCCGAGGGCAGGCCGACCGGTCCGGTGATCGCGGTCGGCCAACTGAAAAAAATCTGACGCGGCCGAAACTCTTAGGCCCGCCATCTCGTCTCCTCCCATATCCGCGCATGAAACGCGGGATGTAAAACAAGGAGACAAGCAGTGAAAAATATTTTGAGCACCATTGCCGTATCGACAGCGCTGACCGTCGCCTTCGCGACGCCGGGCCTCGCAGACAACCCGATGGTTGGCGGCGCTGCGATGTACGAGAACAAGAACATCGTCGAGAACGCGGTCAATTCGGCCGATCACACGACGCTCGTCGCGGCCGTCAAGGCTGCCGGTCTCGTCGAGACGCTGTCGGGCGAAGGTCCGTTCACCGTCTTCGCGCCGACCAACGCGGCGTTCGAGAAGCTGCCTGACGGCACGGTCGAAACGCTGCTGAAGCCGGAGAACAAGGATCAGCTTACCAAGATCCTGACCTGCCATGTCGTTGCCGCGGACGCCATGTCCGACGCCATCATGGGCATGATTTCCGACGATGGCGGCGCGCATCCGGTCAAGACCGTTGGCGGCTGCACCTTCACCGCGAAGATGGATGGCGACAACATCGTCATCGAGGACGGCCAGGGCAACGAGGCGACGGTGACCATTGCCGACGTCGACCAGTCCAACGGTGTCATCCACGTCATCGACACGGTTCTTCTCCCGGCGTCCTGATGTCCGGGATGGTTCCCGGCGCCACACTTGTCCCCCGCTGGCGCCGGGGACCTCACGAAATTGTTCAGAACCGTGATGTGCGCCGTCACGTTGCTGCGCATATATCACTGACAATCCAAGGAGGAATCCGCTATGAAAAGACGTACATTCATTGGCCTTGGCGCCGCAACGGCCTTTCTCGGCGGCGCATCGGTTTACGCCCTCGCGGCAGGTTCTGAAGGTGAGTTCGAAATCATGAAAAGCGAAGAGGAATGGCGCAAGATCCTGACGGACGATCAGTTCGCGGTCATGCGCAAGGAAGCGACGGAAAGGGCCTTTTCGAGCCCGCTCAACGACGAGAAGCGCGACGGCATATTCCATTGTGCCGCCTGCGACCTTCCGCTCTATTCCTCGGAGGCGAAATTCGACAGCGGCACCGGTTGGCCGAGCTTCTACGAGGCGCTACCCGATGCTGTCGCCAACAAGACGGATTTCAAGCTGATCTATCCGCGCAAGGAAGAACATTGCCGCCGCTGCGGCGGCCACCTGGGCCATGTCTTCAACGACGGCCCGCAGCCGACCGGCAAGCGCCACTGCATCAACGGCGTGGCGCTAACCTTCAAGCCGGGCGAAACCGCCTGAGGCTCATGACTGCGCGGCGGCGAGCATCGCCGCCCGCAGCTCTTCCAGACCGATATTCTTTTCAGACGAGGTCGCCAGGACCTCCGGAAACGCCGCCGGCCGCTTCTTGATGCGGTCGGCGGTTTCCGCATACATGCGCGGCACGCCCGCCTCCTTGATCTTGTCGATCTTGGTGAGCACCACCTGGTAGGACACGGCGGCCTTGTCGAGCAGGTCCATCACCTCCTCGTCGTTCTTCTTGACGCCATGCCGCGCGTCGATCAGCAGATAGACGCGTTTCAGCGTCACCCGACCCCGAAGATAGGAAAAGACGAGCTTCGTCCAGTTGTCGACCTGGGCCTTGGGCGCCTTGGCGAATCCGTAGCCCGGCATATCGACGATGGCGAGCGGCGGCAGGTCGTCGGCCGATCCCGCATGCCCAGCCGGCACGAAGAAGTTAAGTTCCTGGGTGCGGCCCGGCGTGTTGGACGTGCGCGCCAGGCCCTTCTTGGACACGACGGCATTGATCAGCGACGACTTGCCGACATTGGAGCGACCCGCAAAGGCCACCTCCGGCGGGCCTTCCGGCGGCAGGAATTTCATCGAGGGCACGCCGCGAATGAAGTCCCATTGCATGGGAAAGCTCGTGAGGCTGTCGGTCGTGTCTTGCGCGGAAGGTTCGCTGGTCATGCAGCGGGATTAAACGGTTCCGCCGCGTGATGAAAGCGCGAAACGCGATCGCGGGCCACAAGACCCGCATGCACGTAAAGCCCCACATGAAAAAGCCGGCTCCCCCGAAGGGGAACCGGCCGCCACGGCGCCTGGACTGGGGGTAGTCCGAAAGCGCTGCTTAGCTCGGAAGGAGAACGTCATCGACGACGTGGATCACGCCGTTCGACTGGTTCACGTTCGAGATCGTGACTTTCCCGGCGCCGCCTGCCTCGTCGAAGATATAGAGGCTGCGGCCCTTGATAACGGCGGTGAGTGCATCGCCGCTGACCGCGTTGAAGTTGTAGCGGCCGCCATGATTGCGGGCGCGGCGCATCAGTTCCTCGGCCGAGAGATCGCCGGCAACGACGTGTGCGGTCAGCACCTTGGTGAGCTGATCCTTGTTCTCCGGCTTCAGGAGCGTCTCGACGGTCCCGTCAGGCAGCTTGTCGAAGGCCGCGTTGGTCGGTGCGAAAACCGTGAACGGTCCTTCGCCCGACAGCGTCTCCACGAGGCCGGCGGCCTTGACCGCTGCGACGAGCGTCGTGTGATCGGCCGAATTGACCGCGTTCTCGACGATGGTCTTCGACGGATACATCGGAGCGCCGCCGACCGTGACGGTCTCTTCGTCCGCCATCGCGCTTTCGGCCATGGTGTCGTCGGCCATGTAGCCGTCGCCGCTGTCGTCCATGGCGGCGCTGTCGGACTCCATGCCGTCATCGGCCGCCGGCAGCAGCACGGTGTCAATCACGTGGATCACGCCATTCGACTGCTTGACGTCGGCGATGGTCACCGTCGCCTCGTTGCCCTGACCGTCGACGATGACGATGTTGTCGCCGCTCATCTTGGCTGTGAACGTGCAGCCGCCAACGGTCTTGACCGGGTGTTCGCCATTGTCATCCGCGATCATGCCCATGATGGCGTCGGACATGGCGTTGGCCGCAACGACATGACAGGTCAGGATCTTGGTCAGCTGATCCTTGTTTTCCGGTTTCAGCAGCGTTTCGACCGTGCCGTCAGGCAGCTTGTCGAACGCCGCGTTGGTCGGCGCGAAAACCGTGAACGGCCCTTCGCCGGACAACGTCTCGACAAGGCCGGCGGCCTTGACCGCGGCGACGAGCGTTGTGTGATCGGCCGAATTGACGGCGTTCTCGACGATGTTTTTCGTCGCAAACATCGGCGCGCCGCCGACCATCGGGCTTTCCTGGGCGATCGCTGTCACCGGGGCGAGCGCGGTCGCGGTGGCGCCGGTAAAGGCCAGCGCGGTCGAAAGAAACAGTGCTTTTGCGAATTTACTGGTCATTGGAAGAACCTCCTCTGTTGTCAGCTTCCGACCCATGGACGAGTGCAAACGCAAAAAAGTTTCATCCGGCTCGCGGCCATGCGCAAAACGGCAATAAAAAAGGCGGGCTCGAGGCCCGCCTTTCGGTATTGGTTGCGCAGGTGACGCTATTTGGCCGCGTCGGCCTTCTTCTTGCGGCCGAGCATCCCTCGAAGATTGTCCCAGAGTTCGATCTTGGCGCCGTTGCGCTTCATGATGGCGCCTTGCTGGATGATCGACAGGAAGTTGTTCCATGCCCAGTAGATCACGAGACCGGCCGGGAACGACGCCAGCATGAACATGAAGACGAGCGGCATCCAGTTGAAGATCATCGCCTGGGTCGGATCGGGCGGGGCCGGGTTCATGCGCATCTGCAGGAACATGGTCAGGCCCATGATCAGCGGCCAGACGCCGATCGCCAGGAAGGTGCCGAGGACCGGGATCGCCGCCGGATCGTAAGGCAGCAGGCCGAACAGGTTGAAGACATGCGACGGATCCGGCGCCGACAGGTCCTGGATCCATCCGAAGAAGGGCGCATGGCGCATCTCGATGGTGACGTAAAGCACCTTGTAGAGCGCGAAGAACACCGGAATCTGGATCAGCATCGGCCAGCAGCCGGCGACCGGGTTGATCTTCTCTTCCCGGTAGAGCTCCATCATGGCCTTTTGCATCTTCTCGCGGTCGTCGCCGAACTTTTCCTTCAGTTCCTGCATCTTCGGTTGAACGACCTTCATGCGCGCCATCGACCTGTACGACATGTTGGCCAGCGGGAAGAAGATCGCCTTGACGATAACCGTGGTGATCAGGATCGCGACGCCGAAATTGCCGAAGAGGTTGAACAGGAAGTCCAGCAGGTGAAACATCGGCCGTGTGATGAAGTGGAACCAGCCCCAGTCGATCAGCAGTTCGAACTGGCGGATGCCGTATTCGTCCTTGTAGGCGTCGAGCTGGCTCGACACCTTGGCGCCTGCGAAGAACAGGTTGTCGAAGGTCACGGTCTCGCCGGCATTGACCGCCACTGCGTCGGTCAGGAAATCCGACTGGAAGCGCGAGCGGTTGTCCGAGAAATAGGAAAAGCGCGGCTGGAACGTCTCGCCGCCGACCGGGATCAGCGCCGTCGCCCAGTATTTGTCGGTGATGCCGAGCCAGCCATCAGTCGATTTTCCGGGCTGAACCTGTCCGTCATCCTCGATGGCGTTGTATTTCAACTCGGTCAGGCCGTCTTCGCCGGTCACACCGATCAGGCCTTCGTGCAGAACGTAGATCGGCGGTTTCTCGGGCTTCGAATATCGGGTCACGCGGCCATATTCCTGCAGCGAGACGGCGCCGCCGGAAGTGTTCGTCACCGAATCCTCGATTTCGAACATGTACCGGTCGTCGATGGAGATCGTGCGCGTGAAGGTCAGGCCATTGGGCGCGGAATAGGTCAGTTCAACCGGCGTCGTCGGCGTCAGCGTCGCACCGTCCGCAACCTGCCAGATCGTGTCGGACTGCGGCGCACCCTCGAAACCGATATAGCCGAATTCGCCGATATAGCCCTGTGCGTCGCTCGACGGACGCAGCAGCGTGACGATGTCGGAGTCCTTTTCGATCGTCTCGCGATAATCCTTGAGCTTCAGGTCGTCGAAGCGCGCGCCGCGAAGATTGATCGAACCGGTCAGCGTCGGGGTCTCGACGGGGATGCGTCCTGCTTCGACCTCGGCCTCTGCCGCCGTTCCACCGGCCGGCGCCTCGGCGCCGGGCGTCGACGTTGCCTGCGGGAGCGATCCGTCGCTCGTTGCCGCTGGCGTGTCCTGCGTGGCCGTCTCGGGCTGTTGCGCCTGCAACTCAAGCTGCGCCTGTTTTTCGGCCTCGATTTTCGGTCCGATATAGAAAATCTGCCAAGCCGCGAGGATCACGACGGAAAGAATGATCGTGATGAACAGGTTGCGGTTATTTTCCATCGTGGGCTTTCCGGTCCTCTTTTGCGCCGTCTTGCCGACGCAGCAATTTTTCATTCGCCCGCGCGAGTGCCGATGAGACGTCGGAGCACAGGTCCTGGAACGGCGCGTCGAGCGCCTTGGGCGTTGAAACGATCACATAGTCATTTCCGACCGCCATGTCACCCGCGCCGAACAGCCGAACCGCTTCGCGGAGGCGGCGCTTGATGCGGTTGCGTTTCACGGCGTTTCCGTTGCGCCGGGATACGGTGAGACCGAGCCTCGGCTCATCGCCGTCGCTCCGCTTTGCCGCTTCAACAAGCACAAAAGCGCCGCGGACCCTGGTTCCGCGGCGCACTGCCAGAAATTCGGAGCGTTTGCGTAAAACGCCATACGGTCTTTGACCGCGCTGATCGGTCGCGCCGGCACTGTTCGCCGGTTCGCGCATCGAAGCGTCGCTTGGTGCGATCAGGCCGAAAGGCGCTTGCGGCCGCGTGCGCGACGGTTCGCGAGCACTTTGCGACCGCCGACCGTTGCCATGCGCGCACGGAAGCCGTGCCGGCGCTTGCGGACCAGTTTCGAAGGCTGATAGGTGCGTTTCATAGTCGTTTCCGCCGGAAAGGCGGCCCTTGTCTTGAACTTTTCGAATGGGACCCTGGTCTTCCGGCGATGCGCAATAAAGAAGCGCCGCCTGAGACGTGCCCGAGCGTTGCGCGCTTATCGTCCAAACGGCCCGTCAAGTCAATGCCCGTCGCAACTCGCAGGCAGGCCAAAACGCATCACGCGACCGTGAGCGCGAGGCATCGCGCGATCACGCCATGCGGCATCAATGGTTTGTGAATTGTTCTTTACCGGGCAGAACGCCAAATGCGGATCAACGACCCGTGCGAAACCGCGCGACACAGTCTAAGAGGGTATGGCCCGTGAGCGATGAGACAATGGACATGAACCGATCCGAACCGGGTGCCGGACGCGCCGGCGCCTGGAAGCGTTTTGCTCCGTTGGCGATCATCGTCGCCGGACTGGCCTTTGCCTACGCCATGGGCTGGCAGCGCTATTTCTCGCTCGCCTTTCTCGCGGAAAGCCGCGAAAGCCTGCTTGGCTTCGTGGAAGCCAATTACCTGCTGACGCTTGCCGGCTTCACGGGCCTTTACGCCCTGGCTGTCGCCTTTTCCTTTCCGGCCGCCTCGATCCTGACCATCTTCGCCGGGTTTCTCTTTGGCTGGTTCGTCGGTGGCGTCGTCGTCGCCTTTGCCGCGACCGCCGGCGCGACGGCGCTGTTTCTCGCCGCACGCAGCGCCTTCGGGGATTTCCTGCGCGAGAAGGTTGGTGGCCGCGTCAAGCGCCTCGCCGACGGGTTCGAGGAGAACGCCTTCTCGTTCCTGCTGGTCCTGCGTCTCGCGCCGGTCTTTCCCTTCTTCGTCATGAACATCGCCCCCGCGCTCTTCAATGTGCCTGTCCGCACCTATGTCGCGGCGACTTTCCTCGGCATTCTGCCGGGCACATTCGCCTATGCCTATCTCGGGGAGGGCGTGGATAGCGTCATCGTCAAGGCGCGCGAGGCCGGGGCGGAGGTGTCCGTCTCCGACCTCGTCACGCCGCAGATCACCATTGCCTTCGTCGCGCTGGCGGTGATCGCGGCGATCCCGCCGATCATCAAGCGGCTGCGCGCCGCGCGCCGGCCGTCCTGAAACGCCGGACGACGCAACCCGACTGGAGCTATCAATGCCGGAAACACTCAAACCCGATATCTGCGTCATCGGCGGCGGATCGGGCGGCCTGACGGTCGCCGCCGCGGCCGCCGCCTTCGGCGTCCCGGTCGTCCTTGTCGAGGGCGGCAAGATGGGCGGCGACTGTCTCAATTACGGCTGCGTCCCGTCCAAGGCCCTGATCGCGGCCGGCAAGACCGCTTCCACCATGCGTCACGCGGGCGAATTCGGCATTGCCCCTGTCGAACCGGACGTCGATTTTCCCGGCGTGATGGCGCATGTCCGCTCCGTGATCGAGTCGATCGCGCCGCATGATTCCGTCGAGCGCTTCACCGGGCTCGGTGTCCGCGTGATCGAGGACTATGGCCGTTTCACCGGTCCCGACACGCTGGTCGCGGGGGATTATGAGATCAAGCCGCGCCGCTTCGTCATCGCCACCGGATCGTCGCCCTTCGTGCCGCCGATCCCCGGCCTCGACACGGTGCCCTTCCACACCAACGAGACGATCTTCGAGAACACCGAAAAGCCCGAACATCTGATCGTCATTGGCGGTGGACCGATCGGCATGGAAATGGCGCAGGCGCATCGGCGGCTTGGCGCGCAGGTTACCGTGATCGAGGGTCTGAAGGCGCTTGGCAAGGACGATCCCGAACTGACCGAGATCGTGCTGGAGCGGCTGCGCGGCGAGGGGATTACCATCCATGAGGGCGCGAAGGTCACCGGCGTCTCGCGAGAAGGCGACAGGACGACCGTGCGTTACGAGAGCGATGAGGGCGAGGCGGAGGTCACGGGGACGCACCTCCTGGTCGCCACCGGACGCAAGCCGAATGTGGAGCGGCTAGACCTCGACAAGGCGGATGTTCGCCTCGACGGACGGGCTATCGCTGTGGATCGCGCGCTGCGGACCTCCAATAGTCATGTCTACGCCATCGGCGACGTCACCGGGGGCCTGCAATTCACCCATGTCGCGAGCTATCACGCGGCGCTTGTCATCCAGTCGATCCTGTTCCGCGTGCCGGGCAAGGAAAACCGCGACATCGTGCCCTGGGCGACCTACACCGATCCGGAGCTCGCACAGGTCGGCCTGACGGAGGAGGAAGCATCGGCGCGCAACCTTTCGCCGCAGGTGTTCCGCTGGTCCTATGCCGACAATGACCGCGCCCGCGCCGAGCGCAAGACAGACGGTCTCGTCAAGCTGGTCACAGACGGCAGGGGCCGCATTCTCGGCGCGGGTATCGCCGGCGCCGGCGCCGGCGAGATGATCAACATCTTCGCGCTGGCCGTGGCGAAGAAGATGAAGGCATCCGACATCCGCGCCTACATTCCGCCTTATCCAACCATGACCGAAATGGCCAAGCGTGCCGCGACCGCCTATTCGGCCCCGGCGACCCGCAATCCGTGGGTGCGCAGGCTGATCGTATTTCTGCGCCGTTTCGGATAACATGCGGGCCATGAGGATGTGCACGCCATGAGCGAAACGGACGCGGCGAAGAAGGGCAAGGCCCTGCTCGAGACCCGGGCGGAGCTTCGGCCGGCCCGTCGCCTGTCGGCGAAGATCCTGCTTCTCACCATCCTGTTCGTCATGATCGCGGAAGTGCTGATCTTCGTGCCGTCGGTCGCGAATTTCCGCATGACATGGCTCGCGGGCAAGGTGAACACCGCGGCGGCGGCGAGCGTGCTGATCGCGTCCGACGCCGATATCGAACTGCCCCTCCAGGCGCAGGATGACGTGCTGATGGCGACCGGGGCCAAGGCGATCGCCCTGAAACTCGGCGAGCGCTCGCGGTTCATCCGGCTGACGGACACGATGCCGGAGATCCATGACGAGGTGAATGTCGCCGAGTTCAGCGCATTTGCCGCCATCCGCGACACGTTCGACACGCTGCTGTTCGGCGGCGATCGCTATATCCGGGCCTACGGCCCGATCGGCGACAGCGACAACATGATCGAACTGGTTCTCCCCGATGCGCCGCTGCGCGCCGCCATGCTCATCTATGCACGCAATGTTGCGGTCCTGTCGCTGATCATTTCGCTGATCACCGCCAGCCTTGTCTTCCTCGCGATCAACCGCATCGCAATCCGTCCGATCCGGCGGATGACGCAGTCGATGCTGACCTTCTCGATGACGCCGGAAAGTCCCGACGCGATCATCGCGCCGTCGAAGCGTGGCGATGAGATCGGTATCGCCGAGCGCGAGCTGGCCGCGATGCAGGGGCAGTTGCAGGAAACGCTGAAGAGCCAGAAACGCCTCGCCGATCTCGGCCTCGCCGTCTCCAAGATCAATCACGACATGCGCAACATTCTCGCTTCCGCGCAGCTGATGTCGGACCGGTTGGGCTCGGTCTCCGATCCCGCCGTGCAGCGTTTCGCGCCGAAACTGATGCGCACGCTGGGCCGCGCGGTCAGCTATTCGGAGAACGTCCTGTCCTACGGGCGCGCCGGCGAGGCCGCGCCGAACCGGCGTCGCGTCAAGCTCGCGCCGATTGTCCTGGATGTCGAGGAACTGCTCGGGATCGATCCGGCATCGGGCATAGAGTTTTCGGCGAGCATCCCGGATGATTTCGAACTCGATGCCGACAGCGAGCAGCTTTTTCGGGTTCTGATGAATCTCTGCCGCAACGCCGTCGAGGCGATGCGCGGCGACACCGATCCCGCGACCGTCAAGCGCCTCTCCGTCACCGCCGCACGCATGGGCACGACGGCGCTGATCGGCGTGGAAGATACGGGCCCCGGCCTGCCCGCCAAGGCGCGCGAGAACCTGTTTTCCGCCTTCAAGGGCTCGGCACGCGCCGGCGGCACGGGGCTGGGCCTCGCAATCGCGCAGGAACTGGTGCGCGCTCATGGCGGAACGCTGGAACTGCGCGACGATCGCGGCATCGGCACGCATTTCGAGATCAGGCTCCCCGACGCCCCCGTATCGCTGGAACAGGAACGGGCGCGCCGCGTCCAGACACGGGGCACTGGCGGGCAAGGCTAGCCGAAATGCGGCCCGAAGCTCGCGAATTCGCGCAGCGACGCCTATCTGCTTTTTTCCACCGAAACGGCTTGAATTAACCCGCACAACAGACTAGGAAGCCGCTTCGACGCGATACGTCGCCGCAAGGCCATTCGTCATCGCGCTGCGCGCCCGTAGCTCAGCTGGATAGAGCACCAGACTACGAATCTGGGGGTCAGAGGTTCGAATCCTTTCGGGCGCGCCATTTTTCTACACTTTATCAAGCGGTTACAAAACAACGCCTTACTCTTTTTTATTGCTTGCACCCGCTGAGTCACCACGGAGTCGCCACCGTGACGCAGTTTTCCAGTGAGCCTTCCTCAAGAGAGTGGTTTCGCCGTGACGTTTTGGAGAACGGAGGATCGAAGATGCCAGGCAAGCGGCACAAGCTGGAAGATATTGTCACGAAGTTACCGCAGGTTGAGATGCTTTTCGGCAAGGGAGTTGCGCCCTGGATGCAATTCGCGAGCTTCGCACAATCGAAGCGACCTATTGTTGCGAGCGTAAACTGTGTGTCGGCATGGGAAACGCCAACTGAGCTGCTTCCATCTCTTGGACAGGATCTGGCGTAATTTAAGTTTCTCGTGCACCTACTGATCGGGTTGGTTGATATCATTTCTCTGCGAATAGAGCAGCGCCAGCGGCTTTCCGTCGAGGGCTGAACGAGGGCGCTGGTGGTTGTGGAATGTCATCCATTTCCGGATGGCCACCCTCGTCTCACAGTGGGTTTCCCAAACATGCAGATAGACGCACTCGTATTTCAGGGTCCGCCAGAGCCGCTCCATGAAGATGTTGTCGAGGAAGCGCCCTTTGTGGGCTCTCAAGAATGACGCCCAGTCCTTGTTGGTGAACTGCGAGTCCTGATCCGAGTGGGTCAGTCACTGGTCGATGACCGGCGACGGAAGTTTCATCCAGCCGCGACCGGAGCCCGGTTGGTATTCACACACTGAGCGGCGCAGGTTGAGCAATCGCCCGTCGCGCAAAGCGTTCATCTCGCGTAGTCGAACGGAATCGAAGCCGTCAGAGTTTTGTTTTCCGTTTCTCGCGATATGTCGAAGTGCTTCGAAGCGTGAAGCGGGATAGTTTTTTCAGAAACCGCCAGTCGTACATTCAGCGATAATTCTACGGCGTAAATCCTCCGGCCCCCTCTGCGTCCGTTGCATAAACAAAATCGATGGCCGGATTTTCCTTCGCCGGCCCCGGTCTATTCCGCCGCTTCCGTGGTCAACTTTTTACTCCGCCGATCTCAGAGTTAGCCTCCAATAAATTGATCAAAAATGATCAGTAAAACAACCATAACGGAAAAATACGCAAGCATATTGACTCGAAAAGAATCAAAATATAGAAATTGTGCATATTCTGGCCAATAAAGTGATCAAAAATGATCAAAGAGAAACGAGAAGAGCTGATCCTAGGGCTCCTGTGTGAGCAATCTGTCGTCTCTCTGAAGGAGATCGCAGGCGTTTGCGATGATGTTTCCTCGGTGACGTTGCGGCGGGATCTTGTTCGACTCGAGGAAGAGGGCAAGCTCACCCGTACGCGGGGTGGTGCGAAGCGCCTTAAGGCGGAGCAGAAGGGAGCGGATGCGCCGATAGTCGAGGGGGCGTCTCCCGGAGATTTCGATGCGCTGATTCTGCCGCCGGTCAAAGGCGCATGGGCGCATACCCTGCGGCAGCAGGCCATACGCAAGGGCGCGCTGCTTGTCGCGGAATCAGCGCCCCAACTCGGAGGGGTCTATCTCGGTCCGAGGAACTTCGCCGAAGCAAAGAAACTCGGTGTGCACGCGGCTCGCGAAATTCGCGCGGCGGGTGATCGTGCCGAGGTACTGCTCGTCGCTCTCGAAGGGTTGCAGAACACGCGAGAGAGGCTGAATGGCTTCCGTGAGGGTTTTGTCGAGGAATTCGGCGGCGGCGCCAATTTCAGGACAGTGAACGGTCGCGGGCTTCTCAAGGAAGTGATGCGCCAAGTCTCGGATGTGTTCGATGCGCACGCGGAGATCAATGTCGTTTTCGGCGTCAACGATCACACCATCCTCGCCACTTTGGAACTGGCCAAGCGTCACGACCTGTCCGTTTCTGGATATTCGGTCGGGGGCGAGGGCGGAAATCTGTTTTCCGAACTTGCCTCCGGCGGCTCGCTTCGCGCCGTCCTGGCTTTGTTTCCGGAGGTCGTCGGCAGCGTCGCTATCGACTCGATTTGCACGGTCTTCGACGGCGGAAGCATTGGCGAGGAAATCGTTACCCCGGCGCAAGTCATCACAGCGGACAATCTCGACAGCTTCTATCGGCATGAAGACGGGGTCTGGCAGATTGTTCCTGACGTCCGTCAATCCCTGGAGGCGCCGTTTTCCTACAAGGGACCCGGCATCGAGGGGCGGACAATCGGCTTCATGCTGCATTATCCCTCGCACGAGTGGTATCGCGGCCTCGCCGCCGCGATGCGGAGGCGGGCAGCCGAACTCGGCGCGACCCTTGTGACGCGAAATGCCGAAGACGAGGTTGCCGAGGAAATTCGGGCGATCAAACGTCAGATCGCCGCAGCGGCGGCCGATCTCATCCGTCCGGGCGAAGCGCTCCTTCTCGACGGCGGCGAATGCTCGCTTTACTTCGCCGAGGCGATCAAGGAAATCGGTCGCGACCTGAAGATCTATACCAACTCTCTAAGCGTTCTGGAGTGTCTTGCGGATGCCCGGAACCTGACGGTCTATCTGACCGGTGGCGAATATCGTGCCTCGACCCGATCCCTTGTGGGGCCGAGCGTCGGGTCTCTCTTGTCGACAATCCGTGTCGACCACGCCGTGATTTCACCGGACGGACTGTCTGCGGGATTCGGGCTGTCCTTCGATGACGAGCGTTCGGCGCTTGTCTGCGGGCGCTTTTGCGCCGCCGCGCGCAAGGTCCTCGTTCTGGCCGACCACAGCGTGGTCGGGCTGGAGGGAAGTGTGCAGGCCGCGCGTCTTACGGGCGAACACACCGTGATTACCGATGTCGGAACGCTCTCCGCGCATCGATTAGAGCTGTCCACGACCGGTTCGAGCGTCGTCGTCGCCGATGAGGGCGGCGAGATGAGCGACCCGGAGGAAATCGGGACGGAACAGAGAGTTGGAAATTAACCGAGTAACAAGGGAGGAAGTTTTGATTTCCAGGAAAACACTCAGCGTGGCGGTTCTCTCCGCCGGAACGATGCTGGCCGCACCCGTGGCCCATGCAGAACAGATTGTCCTGAAGTTCTGGGACAACCAGCAGACGGAATCCGGTCTGTCGGTATTCCAGCAGGAAGCGGTCAAGCGCTTCGAGGAGGAAAACCCTGACATCAAGGTCGAAGTGACGACGATACCCTATCCGGAGTATCAGCAGCGTCTTCTCACCGCCGTCCAGGCCGGTAACGGTCCGGATGTCTCGACCGTGGACCAGATCTGGAACGCCGCCTTTGCCGAGGCCGGAGCCATCCTGTCGCTCGACGACATGATCGAGGGCACGAGCATCAGCGGTGATGCGTTTTTCCCCGGTGCCTGGGAATCCGCCAATTACAATGGCAATCTCTGGGGCGTGCCTTTCAACGTCGATGTCTGGTTCTTTGCATTCGTCAACAAGGACCTCTTCGAGGAAGCAGGCGTCGACCCGGCAACGATTTCGACCTGGGAGGGGCTGGAAGCAGCAGCGCCCAAACTGACCGATCCGGCAACCGGTCGTTACGCGATCGGCCTGACGGGCAACAAGAGCGAGTACCCGGTCGTCATGACCAATTCGCTGATCTATTCGAATGGCGGCACGGTGCTTGACGAAAACGGCAAGTGCGCGTTGACGCAGCCGGAGGCGATCGAAGCGCTGGAATACTACAAGCGCATGGCTGAATACGCGCCGGCCGGTATCCTGAATGCGCCCAACGAGCCGATGCGCGAACTCTTCCTCAATGGAACGCTCGCCATCGAGCTTTGGCCCGCGCTCGAACAGCCGGCTCTCGAAAAATCCGAGATCGACTGGGACGTCTATGCCGGTTTCGCGCCGGAAGGAAAGACGGCGGTGGGTACGTTCGGCGGCTGGAACCTTGTCGTTTATAAAGGCACCGAGCATCAGGAAGCGGCGCTCAAATTCGTTGAGTTCATGACCCGCGAGGATGTGAACGGCGATGTCGTGGACCTCATTCCGGCCAATGTGAACGCGGCCTCGACCTTCCTGCAGGAAAACCGCGCAAAGCCGGACATGATGCTCGAGCATCTCAACAATGCGAAGCCGCGCCCGCTTTCGACGCAGTATCTGCAGGTCTCCGAGATCCAGCAGAACATGGTGCAGAACTTCCTATCCGGATCGGCGTCCGTAAGCGATGCGGCTGCCGCCGCATGTGCGGCGATCGACGGTCTGTAACCAAATGAGGCTTCGCCGGGCGCTGACTGCGCCCGGCGAACATCCAATTCTGGCGCCATAGGCCTTTACGGCAGGCGTTCGCTACGAACCGGGAAATCAACATGCGCAGCAGCAAGCGCAATAGCGAGTTGTGGATCGCCTTCGGCTTCATGATGCCGGCCGCGATCCTCGTGTCGGTCCTGATGTACTGGCCGATGGTCGATACGTTCAGGGAAAGCCTGTTTGCCAGCTCCTTCATCAATCCGACGCCGGAATATGTCGGGTTCGAGACCTATCGGCGCATCCTCGCTGATCCAGTTTTCTGGCAGATCCTGCGCAATTCCGTCGTGTGGACGATGGGCGTGGTTCTGCTGCAGAATGTGGTCGGTTTCTTCATCGCCTTGCTGCTGAACCAGCAGCTCCCCGGACAGGGAATTCTGCGGTCACTGGTGCTGCTGCCTTGGGTGTTGCCCGGCGTTGTCGTGGCGATTCTGTGGCGCTTCATGTACGATCCGCAATTGGGGCTGGTGAACTCGTTTCTGATGCGCTTCGGTGCAATCGACAGGGGGATAGGCTGGCTCGCGGAGCCAAGCATCGCCATGGCCGCGGTGATATTCGTGGCCTTCTGGAAAGGGTTCCCGTTCTCCACAGTGATCTTCCTCGCCGCTCTGCAGAACGTCGACAAGGAACAGATCGAAGCCGCGAAAGTCGACGGGGCAGGGCCGGTCAGGCGGCTGATCGACGTCGTCATCCCGGCGATCGCGCCGGTGGCGGCGGTCAATGTCCTGCTGACCACCATCCTGACTTTCAACTATTTCGACATCATCTATGTGCTGACGCGCGGCGGTCCACTGAACAAGACCGCGATTTTCCCGACTCGCATCTATGAAGTCGGGTTCGGGCAGTTCCGCTTCGGCGAAGCGGCCGCCTACGGAACGATTTCCGTCCTGGTGCTGGTGCTGGTCGTTGCATCACTGATGATGTTCCGCTTCTTCGGCTATAAGGAGGTACGCTCGTGACCCGGCACGCGAAACGGCTGAGGATCGCGGGTCTCAGTGTCCTGCAGATCGTGGTTGCAGCCCTTGTTCTCCTGCCCTTCTTCTGGATGCTGAGCGTCTCCTTCAAGCCGGCGACGGAAGCATTCGCGATACCTGCGGAGTTGTGGCCCAGGAACCCGACGCTCGAGAACTATGTTCTCGCGTTGCGCCCTGAATTTCGCCGCTACTTCCTCAACAGTATGATCGTGTCCGGCGCGACGCTGGCGATCACTATTCCGTTGGGGCTGCTGGCTGCCTATAGCCTGTCGCGTTTTCAGTACCGGATACTGTCGGTATTTCTCGCGATGGTCGTGCTTGCGCAGTTTTTTCCGGCGGGCGCCATGATCATCCCGATCTATAAGATCGTCCGCAGCGCGGGTCTTCTGGACACCTATGCCTCGCTGATCATCGCCTACATCACGGTAACGCTTCCTGTGGCGATCTGGATGATGCGCGGTTTCCTCATGCGGGTTCCGCGAACACTCGAAGAGGCCGCCGCGATCGACGGTGCATCGCCGCTGCGTGCCTTCGTCGATATCGTCATTCCGCTGGCGCGCCCTGGCATCGTCGCGACATCCGTCTTCGTGCTGATCGTGACCTGGCAGGAGTTTCTGTTCGCGCTGTCCTTCACATCCAGCAAGGAGATGCGAACCCTGCCAGTCGGCATGAACGATTATATCGGCCAGTACGGTGTTCGCTACGGTGAGCTGATGGCCTCGTCCGTCATGATTTCCGTACCCGTGATCGCAGTCTTCTTCTTCCTTCAACGCCAGTTCGTGGCCGGTCTCACCGCAGGCGCGGTGAAGGGCTGAACCGATAGGGAATCCAACATGTCGTCTCTGGTGCTTCTAGACGAAATATCTCCCGGGATCGGTCTTCTGACATTGAACCGACCGGACAAACTCAATGCGCTTTCCCGGGACATGCTGGTTCAGTTGCAGGCCCGACTGGACGAGGTCGAGACCAACAGCGAGATCAAGGTTCTGATCCTGACCGGCGCCGGCGGCAAGGCGTTCGCCGCCGGTGCGGATATCGCCGGTTACAAGGGGCGTCGCGAACGCGAGTTCATGGACTTCCAGTTTGCCGGCCGGCGTTTCAACGATCGGCTGGAGGCGTTTCCCAAACCGACGATCGCGGCGATCAATGGATATGCTCTTGGAGGTGGATTCGAAATCGCCTTGTGCTGCGATCTTCTGGTTGTCTCCACGAGCGCGCGGCTCGGCCTTCCCGAGGGACTGCTCGGGCTCTCGCCCGGAGGAGGCGGAACGCAGCGCCTGCTTCGCTCCGTCGGAAGGCATTGTGCGGCGGATTTGCTGCTGACCGCCTGGCGAATGAAGGGCGAAAGGGCCTACGAGGTCGGGCTGGCTTCGGCGCTGTGCGATCCGGATGATCTTCTGTCGGTCGCCAAAGGAAAAGCCGAGGCGATGCTCAAGGTCGCGCCGCTCGCGCTGACCGAGATGAAGCGCCTGATCAGGCTAGGCGAGGACGCCTCGCTTCCCGCCGCGTTGTCATTCGAACAGGAGGTGCTTTTCCGGCTCTACTGCTCTGATGACGGGCAGGAAGGCATCGATGCGTTTCTCGAAAAACGGCAACCCCAGTTCAAGGGAAAATAGATGCGTGAACTTGATGAACGAGTGGCTATCGTATCCGGCGGGGCCATGGGGATTGGGCGCGCATGTGTCGATCTTCTGGTCGACGCTGGCGCTAAGGTCCTGATCGCCGATTTCGATCAGGATGCAGGCACCGCGGCCGAGCGAAGTGTTGTCGAAAACGGGGGTACTGCGGCCTTCGTGTCGACAGACGTGCGCGATTTTGGCCAGGTCGAGAATGCCACGAACGAGGCCATGACGCGCTGGGGACGGATAGACATCCTGGTCAACAACGCTGCCCGCGCCATTCCCGGGGTGGTCGACGAGATGGAGGAGGACGCCTGGGAAGAGGTGATCTCCAACAATCTGAGTTCCGTCTGGCGTTTCATGAAATGCGTCGTGCCCCACATGCGGAGGCAAAAGGCGGGTTCGGTCGTCAATATGAGCTCGGTCCAGGCCCTCAAGGGATTTCACGGCTGGGCCGGTTACGCCGCGGCGAAGGGCGGTATCAACGCGCTCACGCAACAGGCTGCGCTGGATCTCGCCCCGGCAGGCATTCGCGTGAACGCGGTTGCACCGGGCACGATCATGACGCCGCTCAACGAAAAGGTGTTTCGCGAGACGGCGGACCCGGACGACCTTGCAAGGCGTTGGAACGAAGCGCACCCGATCGGCCGGTTTGGGCAACCGGAAGAGGTCGCGGAAGCCGTTCTCTTTCTGGCCAGCGATCGCTCGTCCTTCATCACGGGTGAGATTCTGCGCGTCGACGGCGGATTGGTGATCAAGGGTGACTGACCGGACCAGATTAGCGACGGAAGGGATTTCCCTCGAGGTGTTGAGCCTCGGTGGTATCCTGTCGAACCTCTGCATCGCGCGTAACGGCCGAGAGGTGCGGCCGCTGCATCGCGCCGCCTGGGTTGATCGGCCGGAAACAGTGCCGGAGGGCGCGCCCCCGCATCTGCGCTATCTGGAAGGCGATTTTCTCTGCGCGCCATTCGGCGCGCCTGCAGAAGGCTCCGCTGCGCCGCCTCATGGCTGGACCGCAAACGGACAATGGACATTGGTTGCGGAAGACGCGGCGCCCGATGATGCGAAGACACTGCGGTTCGCGCTTGGCGAGACCGTTGAAGGAGCCTCCGTGGAAAAGCGCATCTCTGTGCGACCGGGCCATCCCTTCGTCTATCAGGAGCACAGCTTCAGCCGATGCGCCGGCGAAATCAGCCTGTCGCACCACGCGATGGTCGCCGCGCCCGGCGGAATGCGCCTGTCGTTTTCACCCAAGAAGTTCGGGCGAACAGCTGCAGCACCGCTCGATCCCCCGGAAAAAGGGACGACGTTCCTGCTTCGTTATCCGCAGCAGTTCGAAAGCCTGGGCGATGTCGAACTTGCGGACGGGACCCGAGCCGATCTGCGGAGCTATCCGGCTGCGAAGAAGCATGAAGACTTCCTCACCCTCTACGACGAGGAAAAGACGGCATTCGGATGGTCGGCGGCGGTCGCGCAGCGGGACAGCTTCGTTTTCATTGGATTGAAGGACGCCGCGGTGCTGTCGCAGACCAGCCTCTGGATGAGCAATGGCGGCCGAACCTATGCGCCGTGGAACGGCGTCCACGAAAACGTGCTCGGTATCGAAGAGGGATGTTCCGGGTATTCGGCAGGGTCGGGTGGCAACCTTTTGCCGGTCCGGACCGCGCTGTCGCTGGACCGTCCCGGCGGTTTGACGGTGCGCTACGCGCTGGGCGCAATACCCCTGCCGGAAGGGTTTCGGGAGGTCGCCGCCGTCGAGATGTCGGCGAACGACCTCGTTTTGCAGGATGTTGGCGGCGCGCGGGAAACGCTCCCCTTCGATGTCCGCTTCTTTGACAAGAACAAGGTAAATCAATGACTTCGGTAGCTCTGGATCGCGTTGTCAAGAAATGGGGCCACTTTGTCGGCGTCAATGACGTATCGCTGGAGATCGCGGACGGTGAGTTTCTCGTATTGCTTGGGCCGTCAGGCTGCGGGAAATCGACCACGATGCGCATGGTGGCCGGGCTCGAAGAGCTCACATCCGGCGAAATCCGCATCGGGGACCGTGTGGTCAACGACCTCGCGCCCGGTGAGCGGGACCTCGCGATGGTCTTCCAGAATTACGGGCTCTATCCGCATATGACGATCGCACAGAATATCGGCTATCCGCTGAAGGTCGCTGGCGTTCCGCGTCAGGAGCGAATGAAGCGCGTGCAAGCCGCTGCTGATCGCGTCGAACTCTCCGAGTATCTCGAGCGACGCCCTCACGCCTTGTCTGGCGGTCAGCGGCAGCGGGTCGCGCTTGGCAGGGCGATCGTGCGTACGCCCCAACTCTTTCTCATGGATGAACCGCTCTCTAATCTCGACGCGAAGCTCCGCGTGTCCATGCGCGCGCAGATCAAGCATCTGCAGAAAGAACTCAATACCACGACGATTTACGTCACCCATGACCAGGTGGAGGCCATGACGCTGGCGGACCGGGTTGCGGTAATGGCGAAGGGTGAAATCCAGCAGATCGGGGCCCCGTTGGATATCTACAATCGGCCGGCCAACGCATTCGTTGCGTCCTTCCTCGGCAGTCCGTCGATGAACCTGTTCGAGATGCAGGTTTCGGACGGCGAATTGCGCAATCCGAGCTTTCGCCTGCGCGCCCCGGACAATGCCCCTTCGGCACTGACGATCGGGCAGCGGCCCGAAGACATGGCGGCTGTCGCGCCGGGAGAGGGCGATTTCGATTCCGAAGTCTACACCGCGGAACTCCTGGGCGACACTGCGCTGATAACGGTTCGCATCGGCCACGATCTCGTCTCGATCAAGGCGCCCAAGGATACCGGTTTCCGGATGGGCGACCGGGTCGGCATCAGGTTCGACCGCGATACGCTGCATTATTTTGACGGAGTGACCGGAACGCGGATCGAGTTCGAAACCGGGGGATATGCCGCATGACTTTCGCTTCCCCTGCAAGCCTTGGTGAGCCCGTCATCCCGCTCTCAAGGGCGGAAATCTTCTTCGACGGGCAGTACTCGATGCCCCGTCTCCATCACCCGGAGGGCGTGGCGATCGGGCCGGATGGCGCGCTCTGGTGCGGAAACGCGGAAGGCGACATCCTGAGGGTCGACACAGGCGACCGCTCGATCGAGAAGATCGCGTCCACCGGCGGATTTACGCTGGGCATCGCCTTCGACGGGCGCGGATTTGCCTATGTGTGCGACCAGCGCAGCGCGTCCGTCTGGCGTCTGGAAATCGCGACGCGGGAACTGACCCGCCTGGACGCGCCCGGAATGCGCATCCCGAACTACCCGGTCGTCGATGCGCACCGCAATTGCCTCTACGTGTCAGACAGCTTTGCAGCGCGCGAAGCCGGCCCCGGAGTTTGGCGCTACGACCTGATAACCGGGCAGGCCGGCCTGTGGTGGAGCGCGCCGATGACTTTCGCTAACGGTATGGCCATCTCCGACGACGGAAACAGCCTGTTCGTTGCCGAAACATTCGCGCGAAAGGTTACACGTATCGCTATCGGCGCCCACGGCGAACCGTCGGAGGCGACGACTTTTATCGACAATTTGCCCGGGCTACCGGACGGCATTGCTTTTGACGGTCAGGGAACGCTCTTCGTCGCCTGCTATGAACCGTCTTGCATCCTCAGGGTCGACAAGGCGGGCGCGGTGGAGGTCTACGCCCATGATCCATCGGCGGAACTGCTTTGCCATCCCACCAACATCGCCTTTGCGGGGTCCGCGATCTACACGGCCAATCTTGGCCGGTGGCATCTGACCCGGATTCAGTCCGACACGTCGGCCGAACCGGTGGTGAGCGAGGTACAGCGCGTATTTGCGGCGGGGAGAAGCAAATGACCGTCTTGCTGCGTGGCATCACATGGGATCATGCGCGCGGTTACGCGCCCCTGGCAGAGAACACCGAAGCTTTCTCCAAGGAGTATCCGGGAATTCGGGTCGAGTGGAGCCGGAGAAGCCTGCGCGATTTCGGCGTCCAGCCGGTCGAGGATCTTGCCCGGGACTACGATCTTCTCGTTATCGATCATCCGTTTACGGGGAGAGCGCGAACCCTTGGATGTCTCAAGGATCTCCGGCCGCTCCTTCCCGAGGACTTTCTCGCCCTCATGGAGCGCCAAAGCGTCGGTCCCTCGACGCGGTCGTATGATTTCGGCGGACTATTCGCCATGCCCACGGATGCGGCCTGCCAGGTGGCCTGCTGTCGACCGGACCTTGTCGAGCGCCTCGACAGCGAGGTGCCGCGAACCTACGACGAGGTCTTGTCGCTCGGCGCAAAAGCGCGCAGCGCGGGCAAGTGGCTTGCCATGCCGTCATGCCAGAGCGATTCCGCGTGTCTCGTCGCCACCATGGCGGCCAATCTCGGATATCCGATCGAGGTAGGCGCGGGCGATCTGGTGGAACGGCCTGTTTTCCGTGAAGTGCTCGACTATCTCAGGGCGCTGGCCGACCTCTCGATACCGCAATCGCGAGACTGGAACCCGATCGCGACATTCGATGCGATGTCGTCGGGTGACGAGATCGTCTATGTGCCGTTCGCGTTCGGATACAGCAATTATGCGCGCAAGGGCGCTGACCCGCGGCTGAAATTCGCGAATATCGCCGGACCGGGCGCCGATCCGGCAGCCGGCGCCATTCTCGGTGGTGCCGGCATGGCGATTTCGGCCGATTGCCGGCATGTCGACGAGGCGGTGACCTATCTCAAGTGGGTTCACAGGCCTGAACATCAGGCTACCGCCTATTTCGAGGCCGGCGGACAGCCCGGTTTACGTGACGCCTGGATCGATCCCGCCGTTAACGCGCTCGGCGGCAACTTCTTTCAAGACACGCTGGAGACAATCGAGAAGGCCTATCTGCGTCCTCGCTTCGATGGCTTCATCCCGGCCTTCGAACATATGGGCCTCCTGGTTCATCGGTGGCTGAAGAACGGCGGGGATCGCGACGCACTGATCGCGGATGCGAACACGACTTTTGCGAAGGCCTGCGAAACCGCGGCCCAGTTGCACTGACAAGGATACCCATAAGATGACACATGCATTGGACGACATCACCGTTCTCGATTTCAGCCACCTGCTGCAGGGACCGTTCGCTACGCAGCTTCTCGGCGATGCTGGCGCGAAGATCATCAAGATCGAACGGCCGGGGAAGGGCGACCTGTTTCGTACGATGACCTTCAAGAACCGTTGGGTCGGAGGAACGGAGAGCCCGAATTTCCTCGCATGGAACCGGAACAAGCGATCACTGGCCATCGACCTCAAGGCGGACGAAAGCCGCGAAACGATCTACGAACTCGCCAAGAACGTCGATGTCGTATTGCACAATTTCCGGCCCGGCGTGATGGAGCGTCTGGGCTATGGCTATGACGATTTTTCCAGGATCAATCCAGGGATCATCTACTGCTCTGCATCGGGCTATGGAGACAGCGGCCCTTACGTGTCCCGTCCGGGACAGGACATGTTGCTGCAGGGATTGACCGGACTGGCCGCGGCGACGGGTCGCGGTGATGGTCCGCCGGTCCCGGTCGGTGCCGGGTTTGCAGACCAGATCGGCGCGTTGAACATCGTCTACGGGATCCTCACGGCACTTCACTGGCGCGAACGCACTGGCGAAGGGCAGGAGATCAAGGTGGATCTGTTGTCCGCGCTTCTCCAGCACCAGAACCAGGAAATGGTCTGGGTCATGAATTTTGGCGAGAATTTCGAGCGTCCCAATTCGTCGATCGGGCATCCGGGAATGGATGCGCCGTTTGGTGTCTATCCGGTCAAGGACGGCTGGGTCTCGATCGCCATGAGCCCTTTCGCCAGGCTGGTCGAGGTGCTCGGAAAGGATAACCTGCTGAAGTACAACGATCCGCAGACCCTGTACGACGATCGCGACGAGGTGTGGGCAGCGATCGCCGAAGAAACCGGCAAGTGGTCGATGAAGGACCTGTTGGATGCGCTCCTCGCGGCCGATATCTGGTGCGGTGAAATCAAGAGCCATCTCGAGGTCATGGACGATCCGCAGGTTCGTCACCGGGGGCTCGTTCAAACCTATGAGCACGCGTCGGCGGGGCCTGTGAAGGTCATCGGCCCCGCTGTCCGGATGAGCAAGACGCCGCCGAGTATCGACAAGCCGGCGCCCGTGGTCGGTCAGCACACCGAGGAAATCCTAGCCGAATTCGGAATCGCGCCGGAGAGGATAAGGCAGTTGCGCGATCGCGGCCTGATCGAACAGGCCGACATCGCGGAGCGCAAAGCGAAAGCGGACTAGTCCCATGAGAACCGACGAGGCGCCGCGTCGCCTGATTTTCGCTGGCGCGACGACGCTGGACTATATTTTCCGCGTCGATCACATGCCCACGGGCCCCGGCAAGCTGCTTCCGATCGAAATGGCGGAGGTCGCGCATGGCATGGCGGCGAGCGCGGCAGCTGCTGCGGCACGCCTCGGTGGCGATTGCATGCTGATCTCGCGCGCCGGGGCCGATCTCGCTGGTGACAGGATTGTCGCCGATCTCGAGCGGGACGGCGTGGATTGCCGCTTCGTGAAGCGATTTGACGAAGCGCGGTCGGCGATATGCGCCGTTCTGGTTGATTCCGAAGGCGAGCGGCTCGCCGTGCCTTATTATGACAAGGCGCTCCCCACCGGGGCCGAGTGGCTGCCGCTCGATAGGGTTGTCGAAGCGGACGCGATTCTCGTGGACGTACGATGGCCGCAGGGCGCCGCGGCGATCCTGCGCGCCGCCCGCGACGCCGGCGTTCCAGCCGTCCTCGACGCGGACGTTGCGCCAAAAGAGGTGATCGGCGATCTGGTAGAACTTTGCAGCCATGCGGTTTTCTCCGAGCCTGCAGCGCTCGCACTCTCAGGTCGCGAAACCGTCACCGAGGCGGTCGAGGCGCTTGCCGTTCGCTACGACTGTTTCGTCGCCGTCACCGCCGGGCCGCTCGGTTGTTACTGGGTCGAGGACGGTGGTGTTCGTCACAGCAAGCCGCCTCGCGTCGTCGCCGTAGACACTTTGGCGGCGGGCGATGTCTTCCACGGCGCGTTCACACTCGCCTTGGCGGAGGGGATGCCCATCGCCGATATTATCGATTTCGCGAATGCGGCTGCGGCAATCAAATGCGAAACCTTCGGCGGAAGGCTCGGAGCGCCGGACCGTCGTCAGGTCATGACTGTTCTGGAAAAAAAGGTGACAAGCTGATGGACATGCAGGAAACCGCAAAACGGATTGCGGAAGCCGGCATCATGCCGATCGTGACAGCGAGAGAGGTCGCCGACGGCCTCGAATTGGTCGACAGGTTGGTGCAATCCGGTACCACGGCCGTGGAGATCCTTTTCCGGACCCCGCATGCGCCGAATGTGTTGCGGGAAGCCAAGGCTCGCCATCCGTCTTGCCTCTTTGCGGCGGGAACGATCATGGACGCTGAATCTCTCGACCGGGCTCACGATGCGGGTGCAGACTGCCTCGTCAGCCCGGGGTTGACCCCGCAGCTTGCCGAAATCGTCTCGCAATCCGGATTGCCGCTCGTGCCCGGCGTGCAGACGGCATCGGAGGTTATGTTCGCCCGGGAAGCTGGATATCGCCTTCTTAAGTTCTATCCGGCCGAAGCCGCCAATGCCCTCGAGGTTTTGGCCGACTTCGCGAATATCTTTCGGGACACGACATTCATGGCGACGGGAAAAATCAGTTCTTCCGTCCTCGCGAACTATGCGCGGCTTCCCAACGTCTGCGCGGTCGGCGGGTCATGGATGCTCAAATCCGACTATGCGGGTCCGCTGGTCGACGAGATCAGGCTATTCGTGCGCGGCAGCGCCGCCAACTGACAATCACCACCCCTCTGGATCGGATGAGCGGAAACAATCCTCTGTCCGTTGCGCAAGATGACCACGGTTGTCGCGGACACTGGTGACGTGGTGGCTGTCGCGCGGATCCACCCGGTCGATTGCACCACCAATCCTTCCATCGTTCTCAAATCGCTCGAAAATCCGCATGTCACGGAAATCTATCAGGATTGCCTCGACTGGGGCGCGCAACCGGCCATGCGACGGGCCAGGGCTTCCGAGATGACCGCGGAACGGGTCGCTGTGGCTCCCGGGGCGAGAATGGCGGAGCTTGTGCCGGGCAGGGTTTCAACCGAGGTCGATGCCCGTTTGTCCTTCGACAGGGATGCGACGATCGAGAATGCATACCGTTTGCTGGAGGCCTAGAAGGAATTCGGTATCGGAAAGGACCGGATCCTCATCAAGATCGCATCCACCTGGGAGGGCATTCAGGCTGCGGCGCATCGCCAAACAGAGGGCGTCGACTGCAATCTGACGCTGATATTTTGCTTCGAACAGGCAAGGGTGCCCGCCGATGCCGGAGCGTACCTGATCTCCCCGTTTGTGGGGCGCATTCCGAATTGGCATCAGTCTCGTGGAGAAAGTGAGGACGAAGATCCGGGTGTCAGGTCGGTTCGCGAGATCTATGAGTATTAAAAGAGCCACGGCATCAAGACCGAAACCAACAATGGTGAGTAGGCATGCTCGCCGGCGTCTTTTTGCTCTTAACGGATTAGAACGCAGCTGACCTGCCACGGGTCTTTCATCCAGCCGCAACCGGAGCCAGGTTGGTGTTTACGCCGATCGGCGCAGGAAGAGCAATCGCCCGACGCGTGGAGCTTTCATCTCGCGTAGCGGGGCGGGCGATTGCGGTGGTCAGGGTCCGCGCGTAGTCAGCCGGGGTCGGGTAGTCCAAGGCCGAATGGGGACGTTCGGTGTTGTAGTCAGCGGCCCAGGCGGCGATCACGACCCGCGCATGGGCCAGGTTCCGGAACATGGTCTCATTGAGCAGTTCGTCCCGCATCCGACCGTGAAGCTCTCCACGAAGCCGTTCTGCATCGGCTTGCCCGGCGCGATGTAATGCCATTCGACGCGATTCTCGGAGCACCAGCGTAGGATCGCGTTGGACGTCAGCTCCGTGTCGTTGTCCGAGACGATCAACCCCGGCTTGCCGCGACGCTCGACCAAGGCGGTCAGTTCACGCGCCACCCGACGCCCCGAGATCGAGGTGTCCGGAATAGCCGCCAGGCATTCACGAGTGACGTCATCGACCACGTTGAGCACCCGGAAGCGCTGGCCATTGGCGAATTGGTCGTGAACGAAATCCAGTGACCAGCGCGCATTAGGGCGCGCCTCGACCAGGGTCGGCGCTCGTGTCCCGACAGCTTTGCGACGGGCCTTCCGCTTGCGCACTGTCAGCCCTTCCTCGCAATACAAGCGATAGATCCGGTTGGTCCCGGAAGACTCACCCTCGCGGCGCAGCAGCACGAAGAGCCGCCGGTAGCCGAACCGTCGACGCGCGTTGGCCAGCTCACGCAACCGACCACGCAGCTCCGTATCGGGAGCGCGCTGCGCCTGATATCGGACCATCTTGCGATCCGCCCCGGCAATCCGGCACGCCCGCCGTTCCGAAAGCCCGAACCGGGCCTTCAGATGCGCGACCGCCTCGCGCTTCACGGCAGGCGTCACCACTTTTTTGAAACCAATTCCTTCATCGCGGCGAGATCGAGCATCTGCTCGGCCAGTAACTTCTTGAGCTTCGAGTTCTCATCCTCGAGCGCCTTCAGCCGCTTGGCCTCCGACACCGTCATCCCGCCGAACTTTGCCTTCCAGTTGTAGAAGGTGCCTTCCGACATGCCGTGCTTGCGACAAAGGTCTGCGCACTTCGCGCCTGCCTCGTGCTCCGCCAGGATGCCGATGATCTGCTCGTCCGTGAATCTCGTTCGCTTCATTGTCCGTCCTCAAGTTGGGCCGGACTCTAATCGACGGTGGAGGAAATATCCCGTGGCAGGTCACGTAGCCTGTAGGATACCGTGCGATGGCCGAAGACCTTGAGATGGACTTTGGACGGGTCGTGTCGGGTATGTCCGCTCACGGTCTATCCACATCGGATACTATGATCGCGACCAGGCTGGATCACAGGTCCAGCAGCGCGCGCGCCTCCTCGGGGGTCGCAGGGGGATGACCGAGGTCTTCCATCATTCGCCGGGCCTTGGCGACCATCGCCGCGTTTGATGGCGCGAGCGTTTCGGCGTCGAGCCTGACGGCATCCTCAAGGCCGATTCGCGCGTGGCCGCCTGCCAGAAGCGATTGTGCTAACATGGGAAAGGCATAACGCCCTGTTCCGAAAGCTGTCCATTTGGCTCCTGGCGGCAACAGTCCACGCGCATACAGCACGGTTTCCGGTCCGGGCGCAAAGCCGTAGGGCACGCCCATGACTATGGAACACAAGGGCGCTTCGGGTAGGCTGCCCTCTTTTTGTAATGCTTTCAAAAGCGCTATGTCACCGGAATCGAACAGCTCGATTTCAGGACGCGACCCTGCTGCCAGGATTAGTTCTCCCATACGTCGAACAGAGGATGGCGGATTGATTACCACTTCTCCGCCAAATACCATCGTGTTCAGGTCCAGTGTCGCGACATCCGGCTTGATTTCCTGAATATGACGCACTCGGTCGTCGGGCGGTAGAAGATTGGTGCGTGGCCCGGGCAATACCGGGTTGCCATCGGTTGGATGAAAGCGCCCGCCATTCCCGGTCGTGAGGTTGATGATCAAGTCTTCGCGGACATCGCGAATCCGGGATACCACCTCAGCGTAAAGCGGGACCTCCATCGAGGGAAGTTCGGTTTGGGGATCGCGTACATGAATGTGTACAATTGACGCCCCTTCTTCAGCCGCGGCAAGACAGTCGTCGGCGATCTCCGCTGGCGTAATCGGCAAGGCAGGGTTTAGGGAGCGCGTCGTAAAGTTGCCCAGTACTGCGCAGGTCAACAGCCGTTTGGTCATGATTTCATCTCCTTGACTGCAACAGGCTATTTCACATCCGCTGCGGCCTGCATATTGCGCGCCGCATAACCGCCGGATCAGGGTCGGAAAGGGAACTGTGCCTCGCATATCGCACCGCTATTGGCCAAGTTGCTCCAACGGTTCTTTACTTCATAGTCAGGCCGGTGAGGTTGTGTGTGTGAACGTGTTCACCGATCTTCGTTTCACGCAGCAGACGGCCGATGACTTCTCCGTTTTTTAGGACCTCTGCACCACCGGGCAAGTCAATGACCGCGAACTTGTGGTACCGGGGAATATCGTTCTGAATCCTTACTGTACGTGTCTCTGTGCCAATCTTGATGTTCAGGACCTCGCCTGCCCAGATCGGAACTAGGGCAACGCCGATGGAGTCGGACCAGTCCTGAACGATGACCTTTTGAGGTATATTCTCCATTACAGCGATGCTCCGATACGGGTTACGACTTCTTCTCCTTCCAGCAGGATCTCGCCAAAGGTCGAGGCGCCGGAAGCCGTTTCCAGGATGTGTGTGATCAGACGATCGGTTGCTTCTTCTTTCGAAACCATTCCGAGCAGGATCCCGCTGGCGTCGAAATCGATCTGCTCTGGAAGGTTCGCGCAGGTTTCGACGTTGGCCGATATCTTGATAGTCGGGGCGAGTAGGCTGCAATAACTATTGCCAGGCCCGGTTGTGAACAGAACGATCTGAGCACCTGCCGCCGACAGGCCGGATAGCGACTCGGGTGCATAAAACGGCTGGTCCATGAGCCAGCATCCCGGGCCGGAAGGGCGCTGTCCGTGAGCAAGCACACCGACGATCGGGCTGGAGCCTGACTTGTGGATCGCGCCGAGCGATTTCTCTTCAAGGGTCGTCAACCCGCCGGCGATGTTGGTCGGGCCGGGGTTGTTCCCGATGAGGTCGATCCCGGCAGATTTCGCGTGATCCATTCTACGGGCCAGAGCGTTCCTGATCGCTTCTGCGATCTCGGGCGAGGCCGCGCGCCGATTGAGGAAATGTTCGGCCCCGAACCATTCCATCGTTTCCCCGGCGACGAACCTGCCGCCCAGGGCGACGACACGATCGGCGACGTGCCCGACCAGCGGATTGGCTGCAAGACCCGAACTGGGATCGGAGCGCCCACATTCGGCAGCCAGAAACAGCTCGGAGATCGGGGCCGGACTGCGGGACTCGCGGCTGAGCTGACGCAGAAGTCGGGCGCCGGCACGGATTCCCGTATCCGTCAAACGCAGGGAATCCTGATTGTTCAGGTCGAGAAGAAGCAATTCGACCGGCCGTCCGGTCGCGGCGATCTGGTCGCGGTATTCCTCGGCTTCGGGTTGTTTGCCGCTCAGAAGCAACACAGCGCCGACGTTCGGATGACACGCAAAGCCGAGCAACATCCGGTCACGCAGGGCGCCGTCATCTCCGACCACGCCACTCCCGTAGGGCGTTGTGATAACCTTGGCCTCCGGAAGCGCCTTTCCGATCCGCCGGGCGACGGGCCCGGTAAGTCCGGTCGTCGACAGGATCAGCAGGTCATTGCGCACACCGACAGATCCGTCCGGTCGACGGAATCCCAGAAACTCTTGAATCATGACACGGCCAGTTCAGCTAGAAGATTTCGATCAAGGGATAGGCCGAACCCCGGCCCCTGCGGCACAGGGATTGCGCCATTGGTGACAACCATCGTCTGCCCTGTCAGGGCGTCGAAGATTGGGGTTTCGTCAAACTGAATTTCCAGTACGAGGAAATTGGTCAGCACCGACGAGATCGCGACACTGGCAGCATGGCACACCGGGCCCGTCGGGTTGTGCGGCGAGATGTGGAGCTGCGATGTCGCCGCAAGCTCTGCCACGCTGCGCGCGCCCGAAAGGCCTCCGATGTACTTCACGTCCGGCATGAGCACATCATAGTGTCGGCCATCCACATGAGCGCGGATGTCGGCGAGGTCGAGGCACCTTTCAACGCCGGCCAGGCGTAATCCTCTGCGGCTTGCTTCGTCTTTGAGTCGTCCGAGAAGCGGGAAGTTCGACGGCGTCTCCGGGACGGGGCATTCCAGCCAGAACAGTCCAAGCTCGGCTGCCGTATGAATCAGTCGGAACGCCAATGCCTCTTCGAAGCGCCAGTGGCAATCCACCATCACCTTGCCGGGATCGCCGACCTCGTCGCAGACCGCCCGAACGCAGGCGATCCCGGCTGCCATCCTCGCCTCGTCGCCATTGTGGTCGCCAAGTCCAAGACCGTCGAAAGGGGCCAGTTTGAAGTGGGAGTGGCCCGCCGCCAGCGCGACCCGAGCGGATTCGGCGAAGCCTTCGGGCACGCGGTTGCGCGTGCGTCGGTTTATGTTTGCATAGACGGGTATTCGATCACGTACCGCGCCTCCGAGCAGGTCCTGTGCGGAAACCCCCAACCGTTGCCCCTGCGCATCCCAGAGCGCCTGCTCAATTCCGCTGAGCACCGCGTGTTGCAACAATCCGCCGTTGCGCGCCCCGCTAAGCCATTGGACGGTGTTGGGGAACGCGGGGGCGCCGGTGAACTTGGAGGCCTGCTGAGCCGTCATCGCCGCAAGGACGGGACCGGCGCCGTTCACCGAACTTTCGCCCCAACCCGTGATCCCGTCCGAGCAGGTTACCTCGATGAACGTCCAGTCGGTTTTCTCGTCAATCGCGATGTTGTGGCAGGTGATGCACTTGATCGTCGCGTCCTTCATTCGACCAAATCCCGCTTCCGCAGGCGCGCGCCGCGGCTATCGCTCCAGAACGACCAGACCAGCATGAAGATCGAAACGGTCAGGAACAACGCCGCGACGGGTCGGGTGAAGAGTGGTGTGATTGATCCTGCCGAGGCCATGAGACCCGAGCGAAGCTCGGATTCCGCGAGAACGGCCAAAATAAAACCGATCACGAAGGGCGCCAAAGGGACCTTGACCTTCTCAAGGACGAACCCGATCACCCCGAAGGCGAGCGTTACCCAGACGTCGAACGGGCGGTTCTGCAAAGAATATGAACCGATCAGGCAGAACATCAGAATGATGGGCATCAGGTAGGCAGTCGGAACCAGGATCAGTTTCGACATCCATTTCACCGATAGCAACATCACAACCAGCATCATGCAGTTGGCGATGAGGTGAGTCGAAATGATGGTGTAGGGCACTTCCGGGTTGGTCACGAAGAGCAGCGGACCTGGTTGCAGATTGTGCATCAGCAGGGCGCCTATCAGGATGGCGTCGATCACGCTTCCCGGGATGCCCATGGTCACCAGCGGGACGAGGGCGCCGCCGATCGTCGCGTTGTTGGCTGCCTCCGATGCGACGACACCGTCATCGATTCCGGTACCGAACTTCTCGGGCGTCTTCGACAGGTTCTTGGCGGCCGTGTACGCGCAGATCGACCCGATCGAGGCCCCGATCCCAGGAAGGATGCCGATCCAGGTTCCGATCACCGAGGAGCGGATCAGGTTTGTCGCCTGCCGCTTCCAGTCGGCGAGGCTCATGAAGATCCCTTCGTTCGACGCGGCAATCCGCAGAACCGGGCGTTCGGCATCGATGATGTATTTCAAGACCTGGCTTACGACAAACACGCCCAGAAGGACTGGTAGGAGGCTGAAGCCGCCCGCCCAGGAATCGAATCCGAAAGTCAATCGCAGCATTCCGGTACTCGGGTCGACCCCCGGCATGGACGCGAGCATCCCGAGGAAGCCGGCAAGCAGACCCTTTGCCATAGAGCCCTGGCTAAGTGAGGCGATCAGCACCAGCGCCATAAGAACCATCGTGAAGTATTCCCAGGGCCCGAAATAGGTCGCCCAAACCGCGAGCGTCGGCGAAAGGCCGATCAGGAACACCCAGGATATGAGACCGCCGACGAAGCTGGCGGTAATTCCGAGGCCCAGCGCACGGCCCACTTGGCCGCGCTGCGCCATCGGGTAGCCGTCCAGCGTTGTCATGATCGAGGAGGGTGTTCCAGGCATCCGCAATAGCGTGGCCGAGACAAGGCCGCCGCTGACCGAGCCGACATACATGGCGACCAGAAGGATCAGCGCGTCGTAATAGCTTCCCATGAAAAAGGTCAGCGGCACGGTCATCGTGATCAGCATCGACCCGCTCAGTCCCGGGATCGCGCCGACGATCGCTCCGAGAGCCACGCCAAGAAAGCACCAGAACAACGGCGCCGGTGTCAGGATATGTCCTGTTGCAGAAAGAAAAGCATCCATTGTCGTCGTTCCTGCCTAGGGTAGATCGATGTAGAAGAAATTCTTGAACGCGTAGACCGTGGTGATTCCGACGATCAGCGCGATTGCCACCGAGGGCAGAATCGTGCGGGGCCGAAACCCGTTCAGGACGAGCATGAGCGCGAGAAGAAATGCGGGCGTCAGAATAACTGCGTCAAGCAGCCGTTGCTGGAGCGCGAAAGCAAAGGCGATCGCGATGCCCAGACAGATCGCGGCCTTATCGGTACGTCGCCTGTGGCTGACTGCTTCGTCCTCCGCCTCCGCCGTCGGGTCGGCTGCAGGGCGCATCTCGGCAAGCGTGCGCCAGATCAGGATAACGCACAATAACCCGATGAGCACTGAGACAATCTGGGGGATGGATGCGGACCCGAGAGGCTCGCGTGTCGAAGCGGGCAGGCTTAGGGTCGACCAGAAGATCGACACCACGATGAAAAGGAGCGCCGAATACACGGCGACCTCAAACCATCCGGAGGACCGTTTGTCGTTCATATTTCCAAATCTCTTGTTGGCTGCACCGGCCCCGCTTCGGGACCGGCGCCATCAGGGATACTATTCGCCGCGCAGACGCGCCCCGATCGCCGAGATCTTGGCCTTCTCGGTCTCCATCGCGGACTTCAGTTCGTCGCCGGTAAGGATGACGTGCTCGACACCGTGCACCACAGACTGCTCGCGAAGGTAGTCAGTCTCCATTGCCTTGACCATGGCGTCGCGGAAGGTGGCAACCCGGTCCTCCGGAGTATCCTTGGGCATGAACCACCAGCTGTACATGCAGAACTCGGTATCGTAGCCGAGTTCGTGGAATGTCGGCACGTCCGGGTAGTCGGGATGCCGCTCGGGTCCCATGTAACCGAGCACACGCAGCCCATTGGTCGATGTACTCGACAGCGAAGAGGTGGAGGTCGCGTTGACCTCTGCGTGTCCACCCAGCAACGCGGGATATGTCTTTGCGGTCCCACCGAACTGGACGTGCCTGAATCTCGCGCCAGGCAAAGAGTCCTCGGCGAGAACGGACGCTATGTGGTTCGCACCACCCAGATTATCCGCCGAAATGATCGTGTCGGGATTTGCCTTCGCGGCTTCCAGAAGCTCGGGAAGGGTTTGATATTCCGACTCTTCACGCACCACGAGCATGTAACACTGGCGGTCGGTGCCGGCGACGAGTTTGAAATCGTCGGGTCCGAAATCGACATTGCCCATGGCCTGCGCACCGTTCGCAGCGACGTGCCAGATCAGCGCGGAATGGCCATCCGGTTCGGAGTCTTTCACCTGACGCGCGCCGATGGTGCCGGCTGCGCCTGGGATGTAGCTGACGATGATCGGAACCGGCAGCAGATCGTTGTCCTCGATCGCCTTGACCATCACCCGGGCGGAGTTGCTGGTAAGGCCGCCCTGATTGAACGGAACGATCAATCGGATGGGCTTTTCAGGATAGGTCTGGGCAGCGGCTGGTCCACCGACCAACAAAGCGGCAGCCGCCACGGTCCTTAAAAACAGTTTCATAAAGTCTTCCTCCCTGTGTTTTTGCGGTTCGATTGAAATTTACTGTCCGATCCTCCTCGGGCAGCTATTGTCCTTCACGCCGTGTCCCGGTCCCGCCTTGACATTCGGGATGGGGCAAGCCTTCGGGCGCCTTCCCGTGCGATGTCTTCCTCGGCGGCGAACTCCGTCGTTCACTGAACGATGTTCGTCCGGACCAGCGTGCTGGCGCTACGAGGCATCCCGTCCCGAACATCCTGAGATCGCGACACCTGACGTCACCTTGCCTTCCGCCATCGACGAGCGCCTTCCTGAAACAACTTGCTTTCCATGGAATGCCAGGCGTTATGATAGAATTTGTACGCATTGCCCTACATGTGTCAACACAAACTACGAGATGTCGACACTTTTTGAAGGTCAAAATCGATGGAAGATGAACGATGAATTCTGATCGGAACGGAACGGCGGACTTCGGAGAACGTCCCCTGGTGGACCTGCTGCTCGAGCGGCTGGAGCATCTGATCCTTGAAGGCGATCTGAAAGCCGGCGATCGGCTGAAGGAAAAGAGTCTGGCGGCGCAATGGGACGTCAGCCGCGGCCCCATTCGGGAAGCCTGTCGGATTCTTCAGGAAGCCGGCTTGGTCGAGGTACTTCCCAATCGGGGCGTTATCGTCAGACGGGTGCAATTGCAGGACGTACTGCACGAGTACGACATCCGCGGCGCGCTCTGGCGGCTCGGAGGGCGCGAGGCCGCACGAAACCTTTCGCATCGGCAGATGGACGAATTGGAGGTTTTGATCGAGAAGATGGATGCGGTGATCGGCGACGACGACATCGACGCCTATATCAAGCTGAACACGCGGTTTCACGACGCCATCGCCTCGGCCACCGGGAACCGTCCGTTCATCGTCCTGCAGCGGCGGCTGTTCCTTCAGTCGCGTCTCTTCCGACGCCAGTCGCTGGCGACGGAATCCGGGCTGCCGGAACGCAACGATGACCACCGGCTGATGCTGGAGGCCTTCCGGAGGGGCGATGCGGAGGCTGCAGGTGCGCTTTCGGAAGAGCATGTCCTGCGCAGCAAGGCGCGGTTCATCGCCAACTTGGAGAAAGCCGGGGCGCTGTCGGTGAGCTATGACTCCGCGCCTTGACGGGAGCCGCGCCGCGCCCGCCAGGTTCGTGCAGAGCATGCGGGTGGTCATTGGGTTCCTGCCCCGGACACCGTGGTGCGCTGATCCGGGAGGCCCATTGAAGCCAGAACCGGGGAGGTTTCCTGAACGGACCTGAAATCGTCCTTGCTGCCCATGCCGCGCCAATTCGCGAGGATGAGCGACTGCGCGACCGCTCCGCCAAGCGTCGTACCGGGGCCGGTGATGATGAAAACATCGGGAGCGAACTCGCGCGCGGCGATCGTTACGGCGCGGGTGAAATCATAGCCTTTCGTGACCTGTGCGCCCAGCGTGTAGTCCCAGAGCGCTTCGGTGCTGACCGTCTTCGGCCACCAGATCTCGCCGCGCCCGTCTATCAACGGCAGATCGGGTTGGGTGAAAAGCCCGGGTGACAGCATCGCGCGACCCTGCGCCGCAACCGGCGCCTGCAATGCTGTGTGAAACGCCGCGTGGTTGCCAAGGCGCATGGGGAATCTGCCCTGCAAGGGCTCGACTGCGGCCTCGAACGCCGTCAAACCCGCCTCGTTTCCGGCAAGGACCAACATGCCGCCAAGGTCGATCGAGATTGAGAGGGCGTTGTCCGGTTGGGCGGCGATGGCATCGACAGCAGCCAAAAGCGCTGTCTTGCGGGCCGGATCCGGGCGCCAGTCGTCCCCGACGAATGGATATATCAGCTGTCCGCCGATCATCGCCTCGTGCATCAGTGTGCCCATGGTATTGGCAATCGAGAAGCCGTCCAGAGCCGAGACTGCGCCGGCGCAAGCGAGCGCCGAGTACCATCCCATGGAATTGCCGGTGACCGCGACGATCTTCACCTGCTCGCGATCAATCGACAGAAAGTCGCCAAGCGTCGCGGCATAGATCAGCCCCGCCGCATTGTCGCCGCGGGTGTGCGTGGCCATCGAGAAGCGGGTGGCCCCGTCAAGTTCCGAGAGCGTCGGCTGTCCTTCGGCGCTCCTCAACGCGTCGAATTGCGAAAGCAGGCCCGGATCGGGAAAGTGCCGCCCGAGATAGCCGAGCTCAGACTTGTTGTAGGTTCCCCGACCGGGACAGATGATGGCGGCTGTCTTCATGCCGATGCTCCCGTTAGGGCGCGGGCGGCGGCCACGATCGCCTCTGCCGAGGGCATCGTCGCGGCATAGGATGGGCCGGTGGCGATGAAACTGTCCTCGGCGCACAGGCGCACAGGCGGGATCGCGGTGCGTTCGCTCATCAGCGCCATAAGCGATTCCGCCAGACCGCCAGTCCGGCGGGTTTCATCCACGATCAGCACGTGCCTGCAGCCGGAAACCGCCTTTTCGATGGCCTCCTCCGGTAGCGGGGACAGCCAGCGGAGATCGATCACGCGCGTTGCGATTCCCGCCTGCTCCAGTTCCTGCTTCGCTTGATGCGATAGATAGGCGCCGTTACCGAAGGTCAGAATTGCAAGGTCATCGCCGTCGCCATAGATGCCGACCTCGCCGAGCGCGACACGCTGCGACCGGTCGGGATAAGCCGTCATCCATCCCTTGTCGCCCGGCTCGTGCAGGTCGCGCGTGTGGTAGAGCGCGATCGGTTCCAGGAACACGACCAACCTTTGTTCCTCCCGGGCCAGCCGAACACATTCGCGCAGCATCATCGCGGCATCCGCACCGTTGGATGGACACGCCAGGATCAGCCCCGGAATATCCCGCAGCACCGCCACCGAATTGTCGTTGTGGAAATGTCCGCCAAAGCCCTTCTGGTAGCCGAGCCCGGCAATTCGCAGCACCATCGGGTTGGTGTACTGCCCGTCCGAGAAGAAGGGCAACGTTGCGGCCTCGCCGCGAAGTTGGTCCTCGGCATTGTGCAGATAGGCGAGGAACTGGATTTCGGGAATGGGCACGAAGCCGTTGTGGGCGAGGCCGATCCCGAGCCCGAGGATGGATTGTTCGTCAAGCAACGTGTCGATAACCCGAGACGCGCCGAAGCGCGCGATCAGCTTCTGCGTCACGCCGTAGACGCCACCCTTGCGGCCGACATCCTCGCCCATCAACACGATTTCGCCGTGGTCGAGCATCAGATCCGTCAGCGTCCAGTTGATGAGCCGCGACATGGTCTGGGGCTCGTTCATCGCCTTCAGATCGCTCCCGAAGATCCGTGCCCTATCCTCGATGCCTGGGCCGTTCGTCGGCTTGCAGGCGCGCGGCGGCGGGATGAGGCTGGCCATGACCTCGCCGGCCGTCGACAGACGGGGACGCGTGACAACCTCGGCTGCGATGCGGTCGACGCGTTCTGCCGTCTCGCTATAAATTCCCAGGCTTTCCGAAGGGGTTGCGGCACCGGCTTCGGCCAACAGTCGTACAGTGTGCAGCAACGGGTCGTTCGCCTCTTCGGCTTCCACGTCGTCGCGCGACAGATAGGTCGTGGGCACATCGGCGCCAGCATGACCATAGAGCCGGATTGTCCGAATGTGCAGGAAGGCCGGCTTGCGACAGGTACGGACATAGTTCGCGGCGTCGCGCGCCACGCGGTATGTGTCGAAGATGTCGAGTCCGTCGCAGGCGAAATACTTCAGGCCGGGCCGGGTCGAGAAGGTTGCGGCAATCCAGCCCTTCGGCGTTCGCGTCGAGATCCCGATGCCGTTGTCCTCGCAGACGAAAAGCAGCGGCAGCGGAACCGATTGGTAGTCTGTCCATTGCGCGGCGTTGAAGGCGCCTTGTGCGGTGGAGTGATTGCACGAAGCGTCCCCGAACGAACACATGACGATTCCGCTGTCCTCCAGGGCTTTGTGTTCCGGAGGGTGCCGACGGGCGAGTCCGATCGAATAGGCTGCACCAACAGCCTTCGGTATGTGGCTGGCGATCGTGGACGTCTGTGGCGGAATGTTGAGCGTCTTCGACCCCAGCACCTTGTGCCGCCCGCCGGAGATCGGATCATCCGCGGAACAGGCAAAGGACAAAAGCATGTCCCATGTCACGGATTGGCCCGGCACTTGGCTGGCGCGATGGATCTGAAACGCTGCATCGCGGTAGTGGAGGAAGGCCATATCGGTTGGCCGCAATGCCGCGGCCACGGCAGCCATACCTTCGTGACCCGAGGATCCGATCGTGTAAAAGCCCTGCTTGGCTTCCTGCATCTTCCGGCTGGTGCGATCCAGCGCCCGGCACAGGCAGCCTGAGCGGTACAAGGACACGGCGTCCTCCCGTGAAAGCGGTCCGGCCGGGGCCTTCCCGACGGGCAAGTCTTGCTGGGCGACCCGCCGCAGGAAGTTTTCGTGAACGATTGTCGAGCGATCCATCGGGCCAGTTCTCAGAAGAAAGCCTGCAGACCTGTCTGGGCCCGCCCGAGGATCAGCGCGTGGACGTCATGCGTACCTTCATAGGTGTTGACGGTCTCGAGATTGATCATGTGCCGCATCACCTGGAACTCTTCCGATATGCCGTTGCCGCCATGCATGTCGCGTGAGACGCGGGCTATTTCCAATGCCTTGCCGCAGTTGTTGCGTTTGATCAGCGATATCATCTCGGGCGCGGCCTGGCCTTCATCCAGAAGACGGCCGGTGCGCAGCGCGGCCTGAAGGCCAAGGGCGATTTCGGTTTGCATGTCGGCCAGCTTCTTCTGGAACAATTGGGTTTGCGCAAGCGGGCGGCCGAACTGCTTGCGATCGAGGCCATATTGCCGGGCGGCCTGCCAGCAGAATTCGGCTGCTCCCATGGTGCCCCAGGCGATGCCGTAGCGCGCCCGGTTCAGACACCCGAACGGCCCTTTCAATCCTTCGACGCCGGGCAGGAGCGCGTCTTCCCCGACCTCGACATTGTCCATGACGATCTCGCCGGTCACGGAGGCGCGCAAGCTCAGTTTGCCGGCGATCTTGGGCGCCGACAGACCTTTCATTCCCTTATCGAGGACGAAGCCGCGGATCTTGCCGCCATGGGTCTCGGACTTCGCCCAGACGACGAAAACATCGGCGATTGGCGCGTTCGATATCCACATTTTGGTGCCGGTCAGCACGTAACCGCCGTCGGTCTTTTTCGCGATGGTCCGCATGCCGCCCGGATCCGACCCTGCGTCCGGTTCGGTCAGCCCGAAACAGCCGATGAGTTCGCCCGAGGCCAGTTTCGGAAGGTATTTTCGGCGATGTTCCTCTGAGCCGTAGGCATGGATCGGATACATCACGAGCGAGGACTGGACGCTCATCATCGAGCGATAGCCACTATCCACTCTCTCGACCTCGCGCGCGACGAGACCGTAGGCGACATAGGATGCGCCAACCCCGCCGTATTCCTCCGGCACGGTGACGCCCAGAAGGCCCATCTCGCCCATTTCGCGGAAGATCTCCGGGTCCGTCGCCTCATCCCGATAGGCTGCGGTTACGCGTCGTTGCAGGTTGTCCTGGGCATAGCCATGCGCGGCATCGCGGATCAGGCGTTCCTCACCACTCAGCTGATCCTCGAGCACGAACGGATCTTCCCACGTGAACTTGGACAGAGAAGGTCCGTGTCCGTCACTCATTTCGAATTTCCTCCCAGTACGTCACCTGTCGGAACAGGCTGACTTCAATTCATTCCCGCGATGGTCAATGGCCGACCAAGCGTTTGGACATCCTTCACAGCGCCGCGCGGGTTGGCGCAACCGCGGGCCAAACGATCACTGTGTCGAGCCAATCCGCAACTAGTCATCCCTTAAGGGGCCTGCGCACTTTGTACCGGTAATGACCTTGCATAAAATACGACAATAAGGCATTTTTACATGAGTTTAATTAATGAATCCGCCGATGCAGATCTCAAATCAGTTGCCCTCCCTGGCGCTCCTGCGGTGTTTCGAAGCCGCGGCAAAGCACCAAAGCTTCACCGAGGCCGCCGAAGAGTTGGGGCTGACACAAGGGGCCGTCAGCCGACATGTCAAAGAGCTGGAAGAGCAGATCGGCGCGGCGCTCTTCCTGCGTCAGGGGCGTGGTGTCGGTCTGACGGATGCGGGACGAAATCTCTATCGGGAATTGACGCTCGACCTTGGACGGTTGCGCCAGACCATAGGAAACGCCGTCGCTGCGGGAAGCCGCAAGGAAGTGCTGAGCGTTGCGGTATTGCCCACGTTTGGTGCCCGATGGCTAATACCTCGCCTCACCCATTTCAGATCCGAAAAGCCAGATGTCGAGCTTGTGGTTCACAGCCGGACGGAACCGTTCAATATGATGGAGAACTCTGTCGATCTCGCAATCCATTTCGGAGTCGAAGACTGGCCCGGCGCTCGCCTTTCCCAACTGTGCAGAGAAAGACTTGCGGTTGTCGCGGCGCCCGAACTGATCGACGAATTCGACTTGCGTGAGCCAGCCAATCTGCTCCATGCGCCGCGGTTACACCTGTCTTCGCGGCCTCTGTTATGGGATGCAGTGCGCCAGACGATGACCGTGGTGGACGGTTCGATTCGAACAGGCAGCTATTTCGACCAATTCTCCCTCATCATCAGCGCAGCCGTCGTTGGCCTTGGTGCCGCGATATTGCCGACCTATCTGATCGAAAGAGAGCTTCAACAAGGGTCTCTTACAGAGATCATTTCTGTACCGGATACGCAGGAGCGAAGCTATTTTATTGCGATCCCTGCAGGAGAGATCAAACCGTTGACTGTCCAGTTCGCCAATTGGCTTCGCAAACAGGTCTCTCCGCAACTGGGCTAACTCAGGAACCAGGCGTCTTGCCGGTACACCATCGTTCTCTCACCTCGCATTCTGTGCACAGCCCAAGCGGGTCTGGAACTGAATAGCCCCTATATATGTAGATGCCTTCTTCCCTAATTTTGAGGCGCGGAGGCCATGATGGGCAAAGTCAATTTCAGTGATGATTTCAAGTGACCGGTTTAGGCCTGAGTGGGTGCTATTGATAAATCGTCAGGCGAAAAGCACACACCGTTATTCCCCAATACCTGTCGTAATTCGGACGTTTCGATTTCAGCCAACGTTCTCGGCTCTTGGACGGCTAGAGCCGCCAGGGTGCCTGCGGCTTGGCCCATAACCATACAACTGCCCATCACGCGGACCGACGCCAATGCCTCCGGTGAGGCCGAAGCGCAGCGCCCGGCAATCAGTACATTCCTCGGCCCTTCTGCTGGAATCATCATGCCAAGCGGGATATCATAGTAGCCACGACCGCCAACTGCGCGCCAATCAACAGTGCCGCTTCGGTGTGTTTCGAATGGCCAACACCCCAAGCCGATGGCGTCTTGGCACGTCTTACCTCCCGCGACGTGTTCCGCGTTCAGTTCTCTCTGGCCGAGAATTCGTCGTGTCTCACGGATGCCTATTTGCGGAGCAGTGTCGAGTATGGAGCTCTTCGCGAAACCGTCTACGCGGCTCTTAAGGAACCTGTGGAATTCGCGAACTTGACGCCGCCCTTCCATCTCGGCGCGGGATAATTGAAGAACGTCCGTACCATCGATTGCCTCATCGCTTTCGCTGCGGACCTGCGTCGCATTCGCACGCCATTCCGTGCTGAAAGGCTGAGGGGATACGGAGACGTACTTTCTGGGCAGATCATATTCGCCTGAGGCAATGGCGTCGGCGACCTTGCCGCCAATTGTCTTTCGTATGCCGGCGGCCAGCGCGTCCTCGACATTGCGCATTCGAAACATTGTGGTCGGATACTGCATGAAACCGTGTTCATCGCCGATCTCGAAGGCACATCCGGAAATAGCCGCAAGATCGCCATCTCCCGAGGCGTCGATGAACACTTTTCCGGCTATTGCGCCGCGTCCGGATTTGGACTCAACGACAAGATGGCCGATGCGCGATGCTTCATCCGGATCGGGCAGGGTTGCAACGCCGTAGCTGTGCAGCCGCAGTCGGACGCCGGCATCGTCAACAAGATCGTCAGCTGCGAACTTGTAGGCAGTCGCGTCAAAGGCTTGCGAGATCGCGCCGGGTTTGACGCGGCGAGGATGCGCAAGACCGCCCTGCTGATCGATCAGCGATAACAAGTCATCCGCGAATCCGCGCACAATCCTGCAGGCGTCTTCCGTTCGGTCGAAATAGAGCCCACAGAAACTCGTCACCATCGCGGCGGTCGCAACGCCGCCGAGAAATCCATACCGTTCTATGAGAAGAACGTCCGCGCCCAGCCTGGCCGCGCTAACAGCGGCTGAAAGGCCCGCCGACCCTCCACCAAGAACGACAATGTCGGCTGAATCGATGACCGGCAGACGTCGCGCCTTTTCCTCGACGTGGCTCGTTTGCCGGGTCACGACAACACTTTGTCCGAATGCGTAGTTCCCTGGCTTTCGGGACGCCCGAATGAAAGCGCTGTGTTCCAGACTTCAACGGATTTCGACCGAACGAGCCCCGCTACGGCGGCATCGAAGTGCTTGAAGTGGTCGGATTTCAGGTGGCTCTCAAACGCCTCCGGCGTTTCATAAACCTCCCAAAGAAACATTTCCTCAACGCGAGAAGGGTCGCTCCAGACCTCAAAGACGAGGCAGCCCGGCTCGGTGAGGGATTGTGCGGCCTGTTGACGGATCAGTGGCTCGAACTTTTCGGACTGCCCCGTATGAAGGACGAAGCGGACAGCGACGGCAAACGGCCTCATGCCCGATGCAATCCTCTAACGGAGCTGACCTGGTCTTCCCGCTGAAGATAAGCCTTCTTTGACGGCTCGATATGCCGATCGGCCAGCCGTATCAGCTCTTCCCGCTCACCTGCGGCCAATGCATCGACGATCTCGGCATGCTCGCGAGCCGCCTGCTGGAGCATCACCGGATCTGCCATCCGGTAGGAGCGGATAGCGTGCGCCAGCCAGGCGTATTGTCGGATCGCGTCCGCAAGCAGCTTGTTGCCACACGAATCGAAGAAGACGTCGTGAAATTCATTGTTCAGGTAGTACACCTCTCTGAGGTCGCCGCGATCGACCGCGCGTGCATGCCGGATTTGCAGGTCGCGCAGGCAATCGACGAGATCGCGCGTGGCAGGCAGGGGAATAAGTTCGCAGGCGCGACGGTGAAGCAGCGCGCGCATGTCGTAAATCTCCTCGACTTCACGGGCCGAGAAATCGCGAACCACGGCGCCCCGGTTACGTTCGCGGCGCACGATTCCCATCGTATCAAGGCGTTCGAGTGCGGCTCGAATGATATGCCGGGAGCGGCCAAGGCGAGCAATGAGGTCGTCCTCGATCAGTCTTTCGCGCGGCCTGAGGCGGCCGAAGATGATTTCCTCCTCGATCTCGCGGACCGTCTCCACGAGGGCATCTTCCCCGCGGGTGGTTGAAGCTGAACTCGCCATGGCGTGCCTATCCAGAAAAATCTCGTTGACGCTGATCTTATCAATAATAAGATCGACGAAAAATTGCAACCGGAAAGGGAGGTCGCCTTGCGAGAAGAAGACATGGGGGGGTCGAGGGTACTGCTTTCGGAACGTGAAGGCGCTGAACTGCTGGTTCTTACGCGGCTCGCGTCATCGGGGTCCGGGGCCTGGGGAAGGCTGCCAGAAACTCTGGCCGAAAGGCACAATGTTGTTCTGCCCCGTCACGGGCGGCCCGGTGGTGGTGAGGGCGTCCGCGTGCTCGGTGGCTTTGCGCGCGATATCGAGCGGTTGGTCAATGAGATGGGTGTCGAGCGCTATCATCTGGTTGGCTGGAACGGAGGCGCGCAGATCGCCCTTCAGGCGACGCAGGAGCACCCGCAGCGCTTGGCGTCGCTGACGCTGCTAAGCCCTTTTCGCGCATGGGGTGAGTGCCGGCAGGTCGAAAAAGGAATTGAATTTATTGAATTATTCCTGCGATCGGGGCGCCGGGATCTCTATGTCTGGTACTGGTTCATGGCGGGGCTCAGCGACAGTTATGTCGCGGAGAACTTCGAAGAGGTGGAGCGCCTTGTTTCGTTGAGGTTGGAGAACGATCCATTCGTCGAGCTCGATATCGACGAAGCGATGGCGTGGATGCGCGAGCTTCGCAGGGACCATGTGGGCGACGAGGCGTTAAGGCGCGTGAAAATTCCGGCGCTGGTTATGACCGGATGCCTGAACCGGTGGCACGCGGGCCCGACCCCGGCAATGGCTGAGCGGATAGCGGACCTGCTTCCGGTCGCCGAATTGCAACTGAATGCTGATTGCGGATCGATGATGCCGGTCGAGGCCTCTGATTTCGTTGCGGGGCACATTATGGATCTGATTTCAAAATGGCCGGCAAAGAAAATGTAGATAAGATTATTGACAATCCAGGACTGGCTTGTAGTTTGAAGTTGCGCGCCGCGCGTTTGAGCTGCGTCGCCGCATTGGGAGGAAGTCATTATGAAATCAGCAATTCGCGCAACGGCTTTGGTCGCGGTTACGGCGCTCACGGTGATGCCTGCCGCCAAGGCCGATACGGAGCTGTCTCTGTGGAGCCACTGGGCCGACCAGGGCTCGAAGATCGAGTTCATCGAGGCGGGTATCGAAAAATTCGAAGCGGCTCACCCCGGGGTCACTGTGAAGCCGACATGGTATCAGAAGAACCCGCTCTTCGCGGCGCTCAAGGGCGCATTGCAGGCGGGGCAGGGCCCCGATGTCTTCTACTGTGAGCCCGCGCAGACCGAATACATAGACAATGGCTTTCTGCTGCCGCTCGACGATCACCTGGAGATGAGCAATATCGAAGGGTGGGCCGCGGACACATGGCGCCATGAAGGGAATGTGTATGCGCTGCCGTTGGAGGCGTATACGGTCGAGATCTATTTCAATACCGAGATGCTTGAGGATCTCGGTTTCGATCTCCCGGAAGATGGCCAACTCAGCGCTGCCGATTTCAAGAAACTTGTCGAGGCGGCGGCAGGCGAGGGGATCACCCCGATCGTGCAAGGCGCGGGGGACCGGCCTTTTCCGGGCGCGTATCTGACCCATGAGGTATTGCTCAAGAAAATCGGGATCGACGCCTACGGCGATCTGCTGGCGGGCACAAAGAAGTGGAGCGATCCAGATGTCATGGAAGCTCTCGACTACATGGAGAGCTTGATCGAGGCGGGAGCCTATCCTCGCAGCTTCGCGACAATGAAGCTCGGCGAGAGTCACTACTACTTCTACTCAAATCCGGGCGGCCTCATGTTGCCGATGGGGAGCTGGTACACAAGCCGCGCCTTCAATGCGCCCGACCAGGGCGGCCAGCCTGAAGGCTTTCCTCTTGGCATCATGCAAGCGCCCGCGCTCGACGAAAGCGCCTGCCCGGAATGCAAGACCGCCAATATCGGTGGCAGCTTCTGCGTGAACGCCGAGAGCCCAAATGCCGAGCTGGCGGCCGAATTCCTCAACGCATACGCCGATCCTGAAATGGGCAATCTGTGGCTGCAGAAAGTTCTGGTGCAAACCGGCATCAAGAGCGACGCCAGCACGGTGTCCGGACCTCACGCCGGCTATTTCAAGATGTTGGAGGCTGCTGACAAGAACAACACGTTCTTCCAGGGGACCCCTCACGCGATCCTCAAGGGCCAATGCCTCGAGACTTTCAAGCAGGTTATCAATGTCGCGTTCCCCGCCGGTCAGGTGGGTGCCGGTCAAGCGGCGCAGATGATGGATCAGGCCTGCTCGGCGGGCTGACTTGAAGAGCAGCGCACTTTTCCTGCCCCGGAGGTCTTCCCCGGGGCACGGGCACCGAACCGGCGAATTGGGGAGCGGACTATGACGGATGCGAGTGTCGGCAGGGGGGCGATCCGCCCTCTCGGACGGGTTTTCAGGATCTCGCCGGATGGGCCGCCGCTGGGCACGGTGATGACGTTCCTCACGCCGGCCTTGTTGGTCTATCTGGTCTTCACCGCTTACCCGGTGCTGCGTACTTTCTACAATTCCGTACACATTCTTCATCCGCGAGCCGCTGATGAATATGTCGGAATGCAGCATTACGTGCAGATGACGACAGCGGATCCCACTTTCTGGGTGGCGGTCAAGAACACTATGATCTGGGCCGGATTCGCCCCTCTGCTCGATGTGGGGATCGGCCTGATCCTGGCGATTTGCCTCTACGCCAAGGCGCCTTTCGCGCGGTTCTTCCGCATAGCCTGGTTCACGCCGGTTCTCATCTCCTACGTTGTCGTCGGCATATTGTGGATGTGGATCTACAATTTCGACTGGGGAATCCTGAACGGCGCACTGAGGGCGGTCGGCCTTGAAAGCTGGACCCGTGCTTGGCTCGGCGAGCCGGATACGGCGCTCGTCGCGGTGATGGTAACGCACACCTGGAAATGGGCGGGCTTCAATATGGTGGTTTGCCTGGCCGCCCTCTCGGCGCTGCCCAAGGAAGTTCTGGAAGCCGCCGAGCTCGATAACTGCAACTGGTTCGGCAAGGCCTGGTTCGTCATGATCCCGATGATCCGGCCGACCCTGGTGAACCTGCTTATCCTGTCACTGATCGGCAAGATGAAGATCTTTGATCTGGTCTGGATCATGACCCAGGGCGGGCCCCTATGGGCCACCGAAACCGTTTCAACCTATGTCTACAAGCGCGCGTTCCAGTGGCAGACTTTCGACCTCGGTTACCCCTCCGCGATCGCGGTATTCTGGTTCTTCGTGGTGCTCGTTGCCGTGATGGCGCTCAAATACGCGTTCCGTCAACGCGACAGGCTGGAGTACTGAGCGGTGCCACACAGCAAGGCAATAACGCGGGCGCTGCTCCTCATCGCCATTTCCCTCTACACGGCTTTTTCAGCAGGCCCCTTCGCCTGGACTGCGATGCTCTCGTTTCGCACGACATCGGAAATCAGCAAGGCGCCCTATGCATGGCCTGAGACGTTTCGCTGGCAGAAGTATGTCGAGGCCTGGACTGGCTCCAACTACGATACCTACTTCGTAAACTCGATGGTGATTACGGTTCTGGCCGTTCTGGTGACAACGGTCGTTGGCGCGATGGCTGCGCATTGCCTTGCGCGATATCGGTTTCGGGGCAACCGGCTCATCTACTTCATAATCTTCTCGACGATTATCTTCCCGCCGCAGATCACGATCATCGCGTTGTTCCAGACACTCGTCGATTACGGTCTTTACAATTCGCGGGTCGGGCTGATCCTCGTCTATGTCTCGGTACAGCTGCCGCTGACAGTGTTTCTGCTCGAAGGCTTCTTCGCGCGCCTGCCGCAGGACCTGTTCGATGCGGCGCGGATGGACGGCTATTCCGACGCCGAGATCTTCTGGAAAATCACGGTTCCGATCGGCATGCCGGCCATCGTCACAACCGTCATTTTGAACACTGTCCATATCTGGAACGAGTTCCTCTACGCGGTCGTCCTCATCTCCGATGAATCGAAGCGCACCCTGCCTCTCGGAATTCAGAAATTCATGGGCGATCAGCTTGAGGACATCGGCATGATCGCGACGGGAATGATGATCGCGGTCATTCCGATCGTAATCGTCTACGCGATTTTCTCGGAGAAACTCATTCAAGGCATGACGGCCGGCGCCGTGAAGTAAAGGAACACCGATATGGCAGTCGTGAAACTGAACGGGTTGAGCAAGCGATATGCGGCGACGGCAGCGCCGGCCGTCGACAATGCTGATCTGACAATCGAAGACGGAGAATTCATGGTCTTTCTCGGCCCTTCGGGCTGCGGAAAATCCACCACCCTGCGGATGATCGCCGGATTGGAATCCATCACCGGCGGCGAACTGACCATTGATGGCGCCCGGATGAACGAGGTACCCGCAAAGGACAGGGACATCGCCATGGTGTTTCAGTCCTACGCGCTCTATCCGCACATGACGGTCTTCGAGAACCTCGCATTCGGCCTGCGCCGCCGCGGCTTCGACAAGGCGGAGATCGAACAGCGTGTCACCAAGGCAGCCGCGACACTCGGGCTGAGTGAGTATCTGGACCGCAAGCCGCATGCCCTCTCAGGTGGGCAGCGTCAGCGTGTGGCCCTCGGGCGGGCGATTGTCCGCAATCCCAAGGTCTTCTTGCTGGATGAACCGCTTTCCAACCTCGATGCGGCGCTACGTGTTTCGACACGGGCGGAACTCATTCGGCAACACCGGCAACTTGGCACGACCATGATCTACGTCACGCATGACCAGATCGAGGCGATGACGATGGGCACGCGGATCTGCATCATGAATGGCGGACGCATCGTACAGGTCGGCAAGCCGCTGGAGGTCTATGAAAACCCGGCGGACACGTTCGTCGCCCGGTTTCTAGGCAGTCCGGGAATGAACCTCGTTCCGTCGACCGTCATTCGCTCCGGCGGTGGGTATGCCGTCAAGTTCGGCGGAACGGACTTGGTGATCCCCATGCCGGACATCACGGACGACGACGTCATCCTCGGCATACGACCCGAGGATATCTCCGAAGACGCCTCGGAAGGGTCGGTTTCATTCCAGGGAAACGTCGACACGGTCGAGCCGCTCGGCGCCGATACGCTGCTGCTTTTTCGCGTCGCGGAGCATGACGCCGTGCTCACCGCGCGCGTCGACAGAAGCTTTCAGGCCTTCCCCGGCCAATCCGTGACGCTCCACATCAACTCACCCGGCATCCGGCTTTTCGATTCTCGGACCAAGGCTGCCCTTATGCGAACAGAACCAGAGGACGCCTAAAGTGACTTCAGATCCTGCACTCAAAATTCATCGTGGAATACAACGCGCTTCCGATGCTGACATCGAAAGCCTCAAGGGCGCGCCGACAGGTTTCGTCTGCGACGCCATGGGAAGGGCGGGCGCGATGCATCGGGAGATCGCGCCGATCGTGCCCGGCAGCTTTTGCGGCACGGCGCTGACGGTGCAAACGGTTCCGCGCGACAATCTGGCTCCGTGGGCCGCGCTATCCGTGGCGAAACCCGGGGATGTGCTGGTGGTCGCGGCCGGCTCGGATAATGTCTCCGTGATGGGCGATGTCTTGATCGGCATGGCGAGAAACGCCGGAATCGTCGCGGTGGTTACGGACGGCCTTGTCCGGGACATTGCCGGGCTGGAAGCGGTCGGCATTCCCGTGCTCGCGCGCGGTCTGTCGCCAAATTCGCCGTTCAAGAATGGCCCCGGCGAAGTCGGAGGTTCTATTTCTATCGGGGGCGTTGTCGTCTCTCCGGGCGATGTGATCCTCGGTGATCGTGACGGCGCCGTTGTCGTTCCCGCCAGTCGGATCCGCGAGGTCGTCGGCAGGCTCGACGCGATCAAGGCCAAGGAACTCAAGATGGAATCTGCGGTCGAGGGTGGTGAAACCACCCCGGAATGGCTCGCTCCACGGCTGGACGGAGGCGACGTGATCTATGTCGATTGATCGAACCGAACGGCCGAAGATTCTCTATCTCAGTCATGCGCCCGACGACTTCTACGATCTTATCCGCGATGTAGCCGGGCCGGATTTCGAACTTGTCACGCTCGAGACCGACAGCGAGGAAGAGCGCATCAAGAAGGCTTCGGACGCCGATGGTATCATCGTCGCCGCGTCGCGCCTGAATGCTCCGGTCATCGAGGCGGCGAAGCGCGTCCGCGTAATCCACCACCAAGGCGTCGGTTACCAGGATACGATCGATATGGAGGCGCTGGCGCGAACGGACGCGACATTGGCGATAAATCCGGTCGGAACCACCGTGGGCGTGGCGGAGCATACTTTACTGCTGACACTTGCCACATTGCGGCGTCTTGCCTTTGCCGACAGCGAACTGCGGCATGGCCGGTGGCACATCAACAGTCTTAGGCTAGAGTCAGGCGAGCTTCAGGGCCGCACGATCGGCTATATCGGCATGGGGCGGATCGCGCAGGCTGCGGCGGCGCGGTTCGCGGCTTTTGGCACTGACGGCATATACTATGATCCTCACGCCACGTTGGACGCAGCGACCGCCTCCCGCCTCGGCGTACGCCAGGTTGCTTTGGACGCACTGCTTGCCGAAGCCGACGTCATCACGCTGCATATTCCACTCACCCATGAAACCAGACACATGATCGGCGCGCGCGAGCTTGCCGCCATGAAGAGATCGGCGATTCTCGTCAACACGGCGCGCGGCCCGATCGTCGATGAGATCGCGCTCATCGACGCGTTGCGAAACAGCACGATCGGCGGTGCCGGGCTGGATGTCTTCGAAGAAGAACCGCCAATTGACACGCCCCTCGCGGACTTTCGCAATGTCGTTCTCACTCCGCATATCAGCGCCGGGACCCGCGACGCGCTGCAGGCGAAAATGGAGGCGCTGTTTGACAACCTCCGGCGTTTCTTCAACGACCAGCCGATAGCGAACAATATCGACTTTCCCCGCTGTAAGGACAGGCCTTCGACATGCTGAATACACAGGGCGAGCCGGGGATCGACTGCCATGTCCATATCGTGGACCGGACGCGATTTCCTTATTGCCCGACCTCGGGCGGTTATTTCCCAACCGAGGCCGAGCAGGGGACGCTGGAGCAGTTTAGCGAGATAATGACGCAGCATGACATCGACGCCGCGCTTTTGGTGCAGCCCAGTTGCTACGGTGCAGATGCCGCGGCGATGGTTGACGCGGCAAGACGCCATCCGGGAAGGTTTGGGCTGATCGCGGCAGTGACGACGCCCCGGGATGGCCGCGGTTTTAGCGGGATCCGACTGAATATTGTCAACGGCGCGATGGCTCCAGACGATCCGGCTCTCGCCGCCGCATTGAAGGACGCGGCTGCCACCGGCGTGTGGGTGGAGGTCCAGTGCCCGGCCGCGCGGCTGCAGGAATACTTGCCCGTGTTGTGCGCTTCGGGGGCACGGCTGATCTTCGACCACCTGGGATATCCAGATCCCACGCTTGGTACGAAACAGCCGGGCTTTGAGGCATTGTTATCGCTGGCAAGCGAAAAGCGGCATGCGGTCAAGTTGTCGGGCGCATTTCGTCTCTCGCGAATGCCATTCCCCCACAACGAGCTTGCGCCCTTCGCAAACGAATTGCTGACAGCATTCGGGCCGGATGCCTGCGTGTGGGGCTCGGACTGGCCTTTTGTCGGCGCACGGTATCGGCCTGCCTACGCGGAGACACGTGCGATCTTGTCGCATTGGGTGAGTGACCCTGCCGCCAGACGGATGATTCTGTGTGACACGCCGGCGCGGCTTTTCGGACTGGGGAGCGGAACATGACACTTCGCGTCGCTCTGGCCGGGGCAGGGATGGTCAGCAGGCATCACCTCCTCGCGTGGTCGCGGGTGCCGGATGTCGAACTCGTGGCGATCGCCGATCCGGACATCGAGGCGGCGAAGCAGCGTGCCAGCCAATTCTCGATCCCGGCGGTTTTCGCCGACCCTGCGGAGATGTTGGCCAACGCCACTCCGGATGCGCTGGACATAGCGACGCCTGTCGATACGCACGGTGCACTGATCGAACTGGGGTGCTCGCACCATCTCACCGGCATTCTCTGTCAAAAGCCGTTGGCCTCCTCCCTCGATGATGCGCGCGAAATCACTCGGCGACTGGAGGGGGAATCGACACGCGTGATGATCCATGAAAACTGGAGGTTCCGCCCCCATTTTCAGCAGATCAATGAGTGGCTCCATTCCGAGAGTATCGGGAGACCGCGCCAATTCCTGTTGAACGTGTTCAGTTCCGGCCTGCTGCCACGCGGCGATGAGGCTCCGCCTGCACTGGTGCGTCAGCCATTTATGGCAAAGATGCCGCGCCTGATCGTGCTGGAACTCCTGATCCATCACCTCGATATGCTGCAGGCGCTTTTGGGGCCCCTGAGCGTGCGGTCTGCCGATCTCGCACGGTTGAGTGACGCGGTGATGGGCGAAGACACCGCTACGATCGTCATGGCGGCCGACGACGTTTTCGGAACGATCAATGCATCGCTCAGCGCCGAAGGATATCCGGCAAGGCCGCAGGATTATCTGCAGATTATCGGGAGCGGAGGCCGTATCGTCCTCAACGGGGCGCGGCTGCAGCTTTTCGGCGATACGCCGCTCAAACTTGGCGTCGATCACGATCAGAACTACCAGGCATCCTATGATGCAGCGATCCGGCACTTCGTGGATGCGCTTGCAAGAGGGACGCCGTTTGCAACCTCGCCAACCGATCATCTGCAAATACTCCTGCAGGTCGCGCAGATCTATGAACTCGGAGGCGCCGAATGAAGAAGGGTGGAATCTTGCACCCGCAGCTCGCGCGCGCCATCGCGGAAATGGGGCATTACGACCTCATGCTCGTTGTCGGCGCAGCTTTTCCGATAGCCGCGGAGTTGCGGGATCAGGGGCGGGTCATTGACGTTGCGGTTGCTCCATCATGCCCGTCGCCGGAACAGGTGCTTTCGGCGATCCGCACGGAAATGTGGGTTGAGAAGCTCATTCTGATCGAAGACGCACGGCAATACAACCAGCCCTATGTTGATGGCGTTCATCGCATCTTTCCCGACGCACTGATCGACACGAAGTCTAACGACTGGTTTCACGACGAAGGCGGGCAGAGCGCCAAATACGTCGTTCGCACAGGGGGCTGGACGCCGTTCGGAAATGTGGGTCTGGTCGCCGGCATACCCTTCGTCGACTGGGTCGCATCGACGGGGGGGAAAATGCCGGCAGAATGGCGTGAGCGTCACGATCTGCAGCTTTCGCATCTTTCCGGATCGCCGCAGGCGCAAGGCGATCACCCATCCGGGACTGGAGAGCCGAGATGATCCTCGGTGCGATCGGCGATGATTTTACCGGCTCGTCCGATCTCGGACTCACGCTGGCGCGTGGCGGGATGCGCACAGTCCAATATGTCGGTGTTCCAAATGAGAAGGCGGCTCCAGCCGTCGAGGCGGGGATCGTTGCGCTCAAGACGCGCTCCGTACCGCGGGAGGAAGCGGTCGAACAGTCTCTGGCGGCCTACGCATGGCTAAAGGAACAAGGATGCCGACTGTTCTTTTTCAAATATTGCTCGACATTCGATTCGACACCGCAAGGCAATATCGGACCAGTCATCGAAGCGTTGGTTGACGCCATTGCCACGTCAAATCCGGTACTTGTGTGCCCCGCGTTTCCCGCAACGGGGCGAACAATTTACCAGGGACATTTGTTTGTCGGAGACCGGTTATTGAGCGAAAGCGGTATGGAAAACCATCCGCTCACGCCGATGACGGATCCGGATCTTAAGCGTTGGCTGGCAAGGCAAACAACTCTTGGAATAGGTCACCTCCCGCGACAAGACGATCCCGATGAGGCGCGGGCGGAGATGCTGCGCCTTACTGCCGGCGGTATGCAACTGGTTGTCGCCGACGCGATTGAGGACCGGGATCTCTTGACGCTCGCGGAGGCGGGAAGCGGTTTCGATCTGTTGACCGGCGGTTCCGGGCTTGCGCTTGGCCTGCCGGCGGTACTGGGGTGCACAGGCGATGCGGATATTTGGAAGGGTGTTCGCGGGCGCGCGATCGTTTTTTCCGGCTCGTGCTCGCGGGCGACGCGCGAGCAAATCGATACGCACATCGTAGCCGGCGAACCCGCGATGAAAATCGAAGTCGGCAAGCTGCTTTCAGATGCCGATACTGTCACATCGGTGCTCGACTGGGCTGATCGGCAGATGGGACTTCCGCTAATTTACAGTTCCGCCTCACCTGAAGAGGTCGAGGATGCGCAAAAGCGATACGGTCGGGAACGAAGCGCCGACGTGCTTGAAGCGTTTTTTGGCAAGTTGGCGGCAGCGGCTGTGGAACGCGGATATCGCCGGATCGTCTCTGCGGGCGGCGAGACGTCTGGTGCGGTCGTGAAGGCGCTCGGCATGTCGGCACTGAAAATCGGGCCGGAGATATCGCCGGGCGTTCCCGCGCTGCGCGTCGCGGGCAGGGACCTTGCGTTGGCGTTGAAATCCGGAAATTTCGGATCACGCGATTTCTTCTCGAGGGCAGCGAACATTTTGGAAGGAACCGGCGGATGAGCGATGAAAGCAAGGCGAGGGAAGAAATCTGCCGATTGGCGCGCTCGCTTTTCGACCGAGGCCTTACCAACGGGAGTTCCGGCAACATTTCGGCACGAATCGAGGGCGGTTTCCTCGTAACACCGACCGGGGCAAGCTTCGGTTCGCTCGATCCCGCCCAGCTTACGAAGCTCGGAAGCGACTTTGCCTATGTGGAAGGAGACAAACCCACCAAGGAGTTGCCGCTGCACTCGGCCTTCTACGATACGCGCGGCGCCAAAACCGGCGCGGTCGTGCATCTTCACTCCACCCATTCCGTTGCTGTTTCCATGCTACCGGAGATCGATGCGGACTGCGTTTTCGAGCCGCTGACGGCCTATTCCGTAATGCGTCTCGGTAAAGTGAAGCTCCTGCCATATTTCCGGCCGGGTGACCCAGCCATGGGAGAGGCGGTTCGGGGACTTGTCGGAAAACGCTCCTCAGTGCTGCTTGCCAATCACGGTCCTGTCGTGGCGGCCAAAGATTTGCAGGCTGCAGTCTACGCAGCCGAAGAACTGGAGGAGGTCGCCCGTCTCACGCTATTGACCCGCAACCTCGGTGCGTTGCCGCTATCGGAAAGGGCGGTGGTTGATCTCAGGCGTCATTTCGAGATCGACTGGGAATGACAATGGTTTATAGAGTGCCCGTTGTGCGACATTTCATTTGGCACACCGAAATGTCTGTTTTGGGGCTGTTGTCGACCGACAGCTCTTATGCCAGCATGCCCTTTAATCAGACACGCATCGTCCACGCGGATCTAATCCGCTCCGAGCGTTGCGGGCGGAGCGTGTACTATTTCGCCAATCACGACTGGATCGCGAAGTACGCGAGTTCCCGACGCGCTGGTCATATTGGCGTGGTAGTCGCATTGCATTGATGGGCTGAATGCCTTCTAAAAATGGCTTAGATCGGATTGGCGAATAGCAGTTTCCCACACTATAATATTTTTATGAGCGCAAGAATCCCGCCTGATTCTCTAAGGATCGAAGACCATATAATATTCATCGCCAAGGTATGTTCACTTCGATGATCAATACGCTTGCGCTGAATTTACTGGCCGATGTGATGAAATGGGACAATGAGGTCGCTACCGAAGAGTATGCGTGGCTACGCCTCATTTCGTCGATGAAATACGACGGCTATTCGGATTTCCGAGCCGGTGTTCGCTTCCTCGAAAGTCTCGTATCATGGCTGCGCCATTTCGCTGAGGCGGATCGTGCCACTGCCTACCATTTCGTCAAGACTCGCCTCGTCTACATCTCGACGCTCGAGATGCAACGCGTCATCGAGACTTTCATTCCGGAGACGGTAACGCCCTACCTACGCTGCTCCGTCGGTGAGGAACTCGGTATTAAGCCCTACGAGGTGTGGAAGACAGCGGAAGCCGCGGTGGCTTTCAGGAGGCGTCTGCGCCGCTGTCTATTCGTTGGGCTCAGTGACGGCAGCCGCATCGACGTCCTCCGTCGGGCAAACGCCGGACGCCTTTCGCAGGAACAGGTCATTCCGATGATGAACGTGGACGATGAAAAGTGGAAAAGCCTAGCTGATGACCTGAAAAAGAAACAAGGGGCTGAAGCCCGCTTCGACGACGTCTACCTGATCGACGATTTCACCGCCTCCGGAACTACCTTCATTCGCTTTCCGGACGGAAAGCCCAAGGGCAAGCTTTACAAATTCGAAAAGATCGTCCAGGACGCCAAGAAACGTCTGAAGGACGATTTCCCTCTGACGGACGGCTACACGCTCCACATCCACCATTACGTGTCGACTAAGCAGGCGCATGACGCCCTAGTCGAGCGCGTCACCGAGGCGAACGAGAGACTGAAGAACAAGAGCTTTGGGAGCACCCTAATTACCGAGGGGATGCTGTTGCCAAGCGATCTCAGGGTAGCCGCGATCGACAAGGAGACCAGAGCAGCAACGCCGACCAAGCCCACCGATGGTCCTATCGTGGACTTGTGCAGGCGCTACTACGATCACGCCCTGTTCAAGCGTCTGGAGCCGCACTGCAAGGAGGCGGGCCAGACCGACATGAAGTATGGCTATGCGGACTGCGCCCTGCCACTGATCCTCGAGCATAACACACCAAACAACGCCATCCCGATCTTATGGGCGGAGACCGATGGCACGCTCGGCGAGCCTATGCAGCCACTTTTTTTCCGTCGCGACAGGCACGGCTGATCCTATGGCGAATCCCTTCCTCCGTCGCGCAACCGAATACGTCCGGGAGGACGAATCCTTCCTCTCGATCGTCAGTCCCGCGCCGCTCACCACGTTCCTCGCGACCAGCCGGAATAAGGACGATATGTTCGAGGTGCCGGTCCGCATCATCGGCGCACCAGGTAGCGGTAAGACAATGCTCGCCACGCTGGCCGAGTTCAGGATGGTGGAGACCATCCTCAAGGACGAGACCAACTCCACTAACCGCACACTCGCAAATGCGCTCGCGCAGGCCGGCTTCCTAAAGAACGGGAAACCGAAAGTGGCAGCCGTGCGAGTGCCGATGGAATCCGAGTACCGGGATTTCTGGGAGCTTCCTTACGATCCCAACGTCAAGACCAAACTCGCCTTCTGGCTCGTCCAGGCTCGTGCCATGCTGGGCCTCATCCGAAACCTCACGGCAAACAAGACTCGAGGGCTCGACGCAATCGAATTCATCCCCCGCGCCGACTACGAGGCCCATCTCGAGCAGATCGGCGGCCTGTCCGCCGCCGGCATCCGCGATCGTGCGCTCGCCGTCCAGCGCGCGATCTACTCGGTGGGCGCCGGCCTACGAGCACCGAAGCTTGAGGACCTACCCATAGAAGCTACGGCACCCTACGCGCCGTTCGACGTCATCAGTCGGATTAGTATCGAGTGGAACGGCGAGATCATCGAGATGAGCCCTCTCGTCATGCTCGACGACGTACACGCCCTTCACCACGATCAACTCGAAGCCATGTTCGGCATGCTCTCGCATCGCGAGATGAAATTCGGCCGTTGGATGATGATGCGGCTGGACGCGCTCAGCCCTGGGGCCGTTATGCGCTCCCCTGCCAGCCAGCCGACACACAACCGCGCCACCGGTCGCGACTTTGTCGATATCCAAATGCAGCAGGGCAACGAAAAGAAAGACGCCTCACGCCGACAATTCCGCACCATGGCACGCGACATGGCCAAACGATATCTGCCGATGGTCGAGGGCCTACGCAATCGCAATGCCACCGACATCGACCGCCTCGTGCCTAGTGAACCACCGAAGCTCAGCCCTGGACAGATCAAGGAGCTCGAGGGTCGGGTCGCGAAGGATCAGAGTAAGCTGAAGATCGGCGCGACGCGGCGCAAGGAGATAGACGACATCGTCGACGACTTCATCGGCCGCACGAAGTCCTATGACGACGGTCCCGAGGTCGCGCTGGCGATGAAGCGAATTCTGCTGCACCGCTACGCTGTCCGTATTGCCCGTTTGACGCCGTCGCTGTTCGAGGAGATCGACCCCGACCCCAAGAGCCCCCTCAAGGCGGATGCCGACGTCGCCCACGGCGCCCGCGTGCATCTACACCACGAGTACGGTCGTCCGCTCCACTACGGCATCGACGATGTCTGCGATGCCAGCAACGAGAACGCTGAGGTCTTCCTACAATTCGCGGGCGCTCTCGTCGCCAACATCGAGACTCGGGCAATTCGCAATACCACGCTCGCTCTGCCGGCGCGGGACCAGCAGTCGATCCTGATTGAGAAGGCCAAGTCCATCATGGACTCGTGGGCCTTTCCCCATGCCCAACGAGTGCGAGACATGGTCGACGCGATCGGACGCGACTGCCGAGAGGGATCTCTCCTTCCCAACGCGCCGCTCGGCGCCGGCGCCAACGCGATCGCGATCCTCGAGGAGGAGATGGAGGCACAGTCCTTCGACGACGAGCTCGGATCGGTCCTGAAATACGCCATCGCTAACGGTGCTATCACTATCGAGCGTAACTACGGCCAAGGTGGTAAGCTCTGGGCGCTCATCGAGCTAACTGGCACGGCCGGACTTGTCTACGGGCTGACCTTCAACCGGGGCGGCTTTCTTCCCCAAAAAATTGACTACCTCCGCAAGATTGCGGGGCTTGCCAATGCGTAAGCATTGGGAGAACTGCATCACCAACTTCGATGACGAGGTCGACGCGTTCGTGGCTGATTATTTCGCCGATGAATCGCGCCGCGTACTGCTCATTGCAGCGGCAGGTTTCGATCCCAGATCGCGCCGCATCTCGCAGATGCTCGCGGACACACTCGGCGATCGTCTATCCGCCGTCTTCATCCGCGAGGAGAGACCTGGCGCGTCGGAGGCTCTGATAGAACAGGCCGACGTAAACGAGAGCGCCCTGAAGGCGATCGTCCCCGACTGCGCCATCTTGAAGGTAGACGTGTTCGCTGACGACGGGGCGCCCGTCGGTGGCTCGCGCATCGTCACATTGCTCGGCCAGCATCCCGTGGCGGACGAGGTGACTGACATCATCCTCGACCTCAGCGCCCTTTCCACCGGAATCGGCTTTCCCGCCGCGAAGATGTTGCTCGAGGATTGTGAAGTGGCCGACGACCGCGCCTTCCACCTCATGATCGTCTCGAACCCCGAAATGGATGACCAAATCTCGAGTGTGCCGGCAAGCCGTGCCGGATCGGTCAAGGGCTTCTCGCTGCCCGTTGAGGTCGAGGGCCAAGGGTTGGCCCAAGTCTGGATACCGCAGCTCGCGCGCGGACGCACCTCCGCGCTCACCCAGATTGGCACGGCAATCGGGCGCTGTTATAAAATCTGCCCGCTCCTGCCTTTCCCGGCACGAGACCCACGCCGCGCTGACGACCTGCTCTCCGAATACCGGATCGCCCTCGTCGACGAATGGGAGGTGGATCCGCGGGACGTTGTCTACGCCTCCGAACGCAATCCACTCGACTGCTACCGTACTCTCTCGACTCTCAAGACACGGTTCGATCGCACCATGAAGGGTACCTATGAACCCCGCATGGTGCTTTCGCCCGTCGGTAGCAAGGTACTTGCGGCCGGAGCCTTGATGGCCGCGATAGAACACGACATGGCCGTTCAGTATCTCGAGACGGAGAGCTACCTCTTCCATCCCGAGGCGAGCCCGGCCGACTTGCCGGACATGACCGTCCACCTAATCCTTTCTGGTCCGCTCTACGCCAGCTACGACGAAGCGGCAGGATCGGCATGACCACGCCGATCTTCAGCGGTAAGCTGGACGCGCTACCGGCCACTCTCGAACTCTTTCGCGTCTACGACGCGGATCGTCTCGCAGCGGCCTTGACCGCAGGAACTAGGTGCCATGCGCTCTCGATCGGATCCGGTGGATCCGCGATTGCCGCCGAATATTTCGCGCGCTGTAGGGACACGCTGGATCTCGGCCCTACGACCGTGCAGACCCCGATGCAGGCGGTGCTCGATCAGCACGACCTGACCCAGAGCGACGTCTGGTTGTTCAGCGCCGGCGGTGACAACCCCGATTCCGTCGCTGCCTCAGTTGCAGCGTTTGATCGTAAGGCCCGTAGCGTCCACCTAGTCACGCGCAATCCCAATGGAGCCGCCGCCGGCATCGTCGAAAAAGGCGGCGGTAGTGTCCATGTCGTGCCGGTTGCCGAGCCCCAGGACGGCTACCTCGCCACCCATTCCCTCCTGTCATCGGTAGTCAGTCTCCTCCTCGCGTGCGACGCCGTTTCGCGGGATCCTCGCGGAACGATAAATCTGCTAGACGCACTAGCCTCCTGCCTCACGGACATGCGCGATCCCACCACCAGGACTTCGCGCATAGCCGCCATGTCGCGCCTCCGGCGCACTGATACCGTCCTGGTCGCCAGCGATCCCCTTCTCCGGCCGACTGCGGTATTGTTCGACACTTCCATCTGGGAAGCGTCGCTATGCCACGTGCAGACCACAGACTTCCGCAACCTGGCCCATGGTCGGCATGCCTGGCTCCACCATCGAAAGGATGAGACATTCATCCTTGCCCTAACCGGCAGCGACTCCCGTGCGACGTGGACGGCAATGGAGGCGATGCTCCCGACGTCGCTTAAACGCCTTACGCTCGATTTTAGATCCTGCGGTCGCCTCGATAACGCCTTGTCGCTGGTCGATGGGCTGGGCATGCTCGAGGCCATGGGGGGAGTCCTTGGGATCGATCCCGGTAAGCCCGGCACCGGTGAGTTCGGACGATCGGTATATGAGGACCGATCCCTTGCCAACCTCGCTAACGCGATGCCGGCGCACTTACGCCATAAGCGCGCGGCAATCGCGAAGTCGGACGCTCACGATCCCACAGATGATTCCTTGGACGTGATCGGGCGCAACCGCTTGGAGACTCTATCCCAGGCCGAGATCGGCGGAGCCGTCTTCGATTATGACGGCACTATCGTCACCACCGCCGGGCGTTGGTCTGTTCCCGACCAGGCAATCGTCGACGAGTTGGTGCGCCTCCACCGCGCAGGCCTCGCAATAGGATTCGCGACCGGACGGGGCGGCTCTGCTGGCGAAGATCTAAGGAAGGTGCTTCCGGCCGAGATGCTGCCGTCAATCCCAATCGGCTACTATAACGGAGGCCATCTCCGGTTCGCGGATGTTGACATCGAACACGACCACCCACCGGCCGATCCGGCGATCACGGAGACCGCAGAGTGGCTGCGCCAGCGAGGTGAACTCTTCCTCCGGCACGAATTCAAACACCGGGAGGTGCAGATCACAGTCGACATGGATCAGCTCCGCCACCCCTACCGATTTCCCGTCGATATGGAAGCCTGCCCACCTTTTGCGGACAATAGGGTCCGTGTCAGCAGGTCGAACCACAGCTTTGACATAATTCCAGCGGACTCGAGCAAGCTGGTCGTCGTCGAGGCCCTGCGAGCTCAGCTTCCGGCCTGGGCTGAGGTGCTCTGCTTCGGGGATAGCGGATCACGCCTAGGTAATGATTATGCACTCCTATCCCATCGGTTGGGAATCAGTGTCGGTGAAGTCTGCGGAGCAGCGAACGGGTGCTGGTCTCTGTTCGGTGCCGGACCGATCGGTCCTGAGGCCCTTCTCAGGATCCTCCGCGTTCTGATACCATCCAAAGATAGAAGGATTCGCTTCGACGTCGCTTCACTCGGGCTCGACAGGCTATGAGAAGTGAATGCAAAAGATGAGCATGCAAGAATTGAGCTTTCGCCAAGACTATCGCGTCGACGTTGCCGGGACCGGCTTCACGGTCCTTGATCGCGTCTATGCCGACGGCGACTTGGCGGACGAGGCTCTCGGTGGGTCATGCGGGAACGTGCTAGTCTCGTTGGCTATGCTGCATCGTCATGTCGTGCCTGTCTTGGCGCTCGGCAATGACGACACGGGCAAGCGTTTGATCGACGAATTTTTACAGGCCGGAGCAACTATCAACTACATCGCGCGGCGCGCCGATCTTCGGTCTCCCATCCTGGCACAGGAACTGGACACGGCGTCGGGCCGGCACGACTTTAGCTTCGTCTGCCCGGAGACCCGAGAGGACTTACCACGCTACCAGCCGATCAGCGAAACGGAGCTCGCGGTCGCGCTACCGATGCTGTCGCATTGCAGCGTCTTCTACATCGACCGTCTGTCGGACAACATCCTCGAAGCCGTGCGGGCAGCGAGTGCGGCGGGCGCTGTCATTTTCTTCGAGCCGTCGGACTTCGAGGAAACTGAGCTTTTCGAGGAGGCACTACGGCTCGCCACCATCCTCAAATATTCTGCGGATCGTCTGGGAGAGCGTCTCGCGGACCGCCTGATCGATTGCGTCCACATAATCACCTACGGCAGCGCTGGCCTTGAGATCCGCGATCGCGGCGAAGCGATCTGGTGCGAGGCGATCGGCGCCCCGGCGGTCTTGGACACCTGCGGGTCAGGCGACATGGTGAGTGTAGGCGTGATCGACTGGATGCTGACGAAACAGTTCGAGATCGCATGCCTGAAGGCGGCGGATCTGCTGGAAGGCATAATCGCCGGTCAACGCTTAGCTGCCGAGAACTGTGCCTATGCGGGCGCCCGCGGGCTCTTCAAGAAGCGGGGTGCAAACTATGTCCGTGAGATCCTGAGCGTGCGCTCGGCGAGGTTCTAAGTGCCGATCACTCGGCGGCGTACAGATAGGCTTCGCTTTCATCAGCACCGGCGCGGAGTTCGTCGCGAACTTCCATCAGCAGCACGCCCAACATATTCCGTCCGATACCGTTGACCTCGCCCCACAGCCGATTGACCTCGTTGTCGACGGTCGCGGTCTCCACGATCCTGGCGTCGCCCGTGGAAAGAAGCAGTACCCGCAGATCGTTATGCTGGGTAAATTTGGCGCGAAGGACCGCCCTCATGCGATCAAACTTCATTTTAGACCAGCCCGGAGCAACGTCCCAGTAGTAGAGGCCGTGAGCGGCCATAGCGAGGAGCGCGGGCGACGGGGCCTCCATGAGCCATTTCCGCACTGCCGGCTTCCGGGCTTTCCCGGCCTGGTATGCATGCTCACTGGTCGCGAACACCTCGCCATCAAACACGACTTCTCTTCGATAGAGGTTGCTGAACGCGCCGTAGGGCTTCTCGCTCGCTCGGTAAAAGCGGATTTCATTCATCACGACCTCCTTGCAAATTAGCATTATTTATATCATGTTAATTTGCATGAAACCAACTGGCAAGCAAATAAGTGATCTTCAGAAGCGAATTTCGCGCGCTCGGACGAAAAGGAATCTAAGCTATGCCGATCTCGCCAAGATGGCGAACGTGCATGCCAGTCAAGTCAGCAGGATTTGTGCAGGAGACTTCAAGACAATTAGCAATAATGTCGTGCAAATATGTAAAATCCTGAAGGTCAAGGTTCCCCGCCTTGAGGAGGAAAACGACATGGACACGGAATGGGCGAAGGCGCACGCGAGCCTTCGTCGCATCTGGGACGAGACGCCGGAGGGCGCGGCCACGATCCGCCGAGTGCTGGACGCCATTGCAGATTTACGCACCTCCCGTCCCACAAATGACGCCTAGCCGCCGCCCTTACTATCGTCTGCCATGTGCGGCAGCGTTCGGGGCGGGCTGCTGCCGGATGGGCACCGGCGCACGAAATAAACGGAGCTGCCGATAGCGTGAATGAGCTGTGCCGGCGGATACACATTGCTTATGGACTGAGCGTCGGAGCAAGCACACCCTTGCCCTCAAACTGTCCAAGCTTACCCGAGATAGCAGCTTCAGGGTGCCGCCCCTCCGCTCCCGAACGACCGACATGGGGCGCAAAGCAGCCATTCGAGGTGTGCCTCGTGAATTACATGTAATAGCCAATGACTGAGCGTTCCCTCGAGCCGGTTTCCGGATCGTGTACCTGCGTTACCAAGCAGTCCCAAGATTAGTTCGGGCGGTCCACCCGGAAAAACACACGCAGCCAGGCCCGAAATTTAGGGCTGGACTTCCTTACCAAAGGAAGCGGTAGTGCTGGTACGCCGAGCCACACATATAGGCCGACCGTACCCGCACCGCGGGCTTCACTCAGTGCAAGGCCGGATAATCCGGATTCTCGAACTCAGTGGAGAACAATATGAACACCCAAGTCACTGATGATGATGCCAACGGTGGTGCGACAGCCGCAGCCGCTTCCCATGCCGTCGAAAAAGCAGCCCCCAAGCGCAAACCGCGTGCTGCCGCCAAACAGAAGTCGGCTGAAACCGGCAAACCGGCTGCAAAGACAAAGAAAGACCAGCTGGTCGCCCTGCTGTCGAAGCCGAACGGCGCGCGCATCTCGGTGATCGTCGAACGCCTGGGCTGGCAGCCGCACACGGTGCGGGCGGCACTGTCGGGCCTGCGCAAGCAGGGTATCGAGGTCGCGAGATCAAATTCTCCGAAGACCGGCGAGACCGTCGCGACTCTGGTTGGGGAGGGCAAGCAATTCGGCGATAGGGCGGCATCGTGAACTCGGCCTTGTTATCCATCATCGGAGGCGACATTGCCGCCTTCGAGACGTTGGATCGCGAAGAATGCATTGAAGCCTGGCGGAAACAGTCCGATCGCGAACCGCCCAAGTACGTGTCGGTGCAATTCATGCGCCGGACACTGGCCTATGAAGCGCAGGTGAAGGCCCATGGCGGGCATTCGCCTGCGGTTCGAAGGGCGCTCGAAAGGTCCTTGAAGGATGGTCGCAAACCGAATGGCAAGACGAGGCCGGCGTGGCCGGCCTCGCCAGTGACGCTGCGGCCAGGCACCCACCTCGTCCGCGAGTGGAACGGCCGCTCGTACCAGGTCGAGGTGTTGGAAGGCGGCTTCCAGATGGACGGCAAGCGGTACCGGTCGCTGAGTGCCATAGCCCGCAAGATCACCGGCGCCCATTGGTCGGGTCCACGCTTCTTCGGACTGGATGCGTCATGAAGAAGATCCGCTGCGCCATCTATACGAGGAAGTCCTCGGAAGAAGGCCTGGAGCAAGAGTTCAATTCGCTCCATGCGCAGCGAGAAGCCTGTGTCTCCTATATCGCCAGCCAGAAGCATGAAGGCTGGGTGCTGCTGCCGGATCACTATGACGATGGCGGCATATCCGGCGGAGCGCTTGAACGGGCAGGACTGCAGCGACTATTGCGCGATGTCGATGAAGGCCTGGTCGATCAGATTGTTGTCTACAAGATCGACCGGCTGACGCGATCGCTTGCCGACTTCGCCAAGCTGGTTGAACGGCTTGATGCGGCGGATGCCTCTTTCGTCTCGGTGACACAGTCCTTCAACACGGCCACCAGCATGGGGCGACTGACGCTGAACGTTCTACTGTCCTTTGCCCAGTTCGAGCGTGAGGTCACGGCCGAACGCATCCGCGACAAGATCGCAGCCTCCAAGAAGAAAGGGCTCTGGATGGGTGGCAATGTGCCACTCGGCTACAAGCCGGATGGGCGCACGCTGAAGATTGTGGAAGACGAAGCCAGTACGGTTCGAACCCTGTTCGACCTCTATCTGGAACACGGATCGATCAAGGCGGTCAAACGGCAGGTCGACCGAATGCGGCTGCGAACAAAGGAAAGGGCGGGCGAGGGATCAGGAGACCAGGTCGCCGGCCAGATCCCCTTCGTGCGGGGCCATCTGTATTATATCCTGACCAATCCGATCTACGCGGGACGCATCCGTCATCACAGCCAAATCTATGACGTCCAGCATCCGGCGATCATCGATCCCGCAGTCTTCGACGATGTGCAGCAGCGCCTGAAGGACGCCGCCGGGCGCGAGAGGGGACAATCAGGATCGGGATCGAAGACATCGCCGCTCGCCGGCAAGCTATTCGAGGAGATCGGAGATCGCCTGACGCCGACCCACGCCGACAAGAAGGGCAGGCGGTACCGATACTACGTCTCCAACCGCATGTTCGTCGGCAATGGCAACACGGACAAGTCGAAAGCATCGAGCGGATGGCGCCTCCCGGCAAAGTCGCTGGAACAGCAACTAGCTTCCGAGATCCTAACCCACCTCCGAAATCGTCTGCCGGTCGATCTGCTAATCGACACTTCGGCCGATGAGATTGGGCGTATCCGTGATATCCTTGACGATGCCGGAGCAGGTAATGTGACGAGCAGCCAAGAAGCTGTGCTGGCTTGCATTCAACGAGCAACGATCACTCCCGGAGAGATCGAGATCGCTCTTGACCGCGAGGCCGTCGCTGCGTGGCTGTCTGTCTCGTCAGAAACGATCAACGCCGACGCGCTGTCATTCTCGATCCCGTTCCAGTTTCGAAAGCGCGGCGTCGAAACCAGGCTGATGGTCGGGAACGGTTAGAGCCGAGCTCTCGACGAAATCCTGATCCTCAACATCGCCAAAGCGCATCAGTACTACGATGCGCTCAAGCAGGGTCAGACCTTCGAGGAAATCGCTGCATCGGAGAGCCGCATCCTCCAGGTGATCGACCTCGCATTCCTTGCACCCGACATCGTCAAGTCGATCAAGCAGGGTGATCACCCGATCGGACTGACCGCCAAGTGGCTCGGTCAGAATCCACTGCCATCCGGCTGGCAGGCCCAGCGCCGCATCGTTGCCGCTCTTTGAAACCTCGCAGAGTGTAATCGAAGCAGTGCATCGGTGCCCGATGGTCCGCCGATGCACTTTTCACAAACTGTCAGCCCCGAAATGGCCGACTGAGACTTTCTGCGATTCAGCAGCGATTTGTGGCTCGAAATGCAGTCTCTGTTTGGAGGCTCACTCGCTAACCCGCGGAAACTACGCAGCTATCCGGCGGCGAAACTGGAAATGCAATTTTGGAAAGGGTGGTTGGCTGAGCAATCTGGAAACAAACTTCGACTTACCATCGCGAACCAGTCTCTTATGGCCAACTTTGGCTCCAACATACGAACTTTTGCCGATGCACCCGCGATGCGCTTTTCGCAAACTGTCAGACCCGAAATGCCCGACAGAGACTTTCGGCGATTCTGGCCTCATTTCCGGGCGGAAACGCGGTCTCTGTTTGCGCCAAAAGGCCACATGCCTTTGATTTCTCGCCGCTATTTCGGGAAAAAGTGGAGCAATATCAATGGCTTAGACTTGGTGGCTGGGGAGCCTAGATTCGAACCAAGACTTACTTCTTTCGTAGCTTGCACTAATCATTGAGATCAGCCGTAGGTGCCTAAAATTGCTTTTAGAACCAAAGGGCTGTGTGCGGCGGCCGTGACCATGGGTAGACGGTCGCTTAGGTACTTGGGGCCTCCGGTCGGCCTCCGGGGGGTGCGCGGAGCCCCGGTCTGTCAGAAGTTTCCCGTATATACGGTTATCATCATTCGAAAAATTGTTTCGGACCCGTAACGACCTACATCATTCGACTTCTCCGTCATACCCCCCTCGTTCTCCGTCAAATACCCGCTTCTCCGTCACTCTTAGACAGGTCTATTGACGGAGAGGGCTGTCTACCCCCCTGTCTAATACCCTGTCTAATTGACTATCCCATTGATTCCCCTAAAGAATATCGACTCTACTAGACAGGTAGACAGGGAAACCGGGATTTTGAGACTGGTTATTTTCCGAAAAATCGACGCCTTCGGCAGCGACGGTTAGCTTAGCGTGGGGGGTTGCGCGATATCCTCCATAGGGAATCCGGCGTCTAGCTGTCTAAATGCCGGATGACGGACAGCAAAAAGCCCCGGAATCCGGGGCTTCTCAGTTAGACAGACAGGGGGTCAGACAGGGTAAATTGACGGAGAGACCTGTCTAAGCGCAATCGACGAGGAATCCACGGACATCGCGCCCGGTGAGGAACGCCAGCAAGCACTTCTCTGCGCGTTCCCACTGACGGTCGTTCGCTCTCGGCGAGGTTGCGTCGTCGTAGAACCACTCTTCCACCATGGGCGTCTCGGGGAAGATGGCCGACCAGTGGCGGGCTTTCATCCGGGATGCCGGGAAGCCGGGGAAGCGCCCCCACAGGGCGTCGTATTGCCGGTTGAAAAGAACCTCGGCTCCGTTGTGCCCGGTCCACAGACCGTAAGGGAGGTCGAAGTAACCGACGTGCTTCCGGTCGTCCGGATCGGTCGGGATCGAGAACGGGGCCGGGTCGTGCTCGCACTGGTCGGGCGTCAGGAATGTCAGGGTCATATCAGGTCTTCTCCATCATCATCAATCACGCGGTAGCCGAGGGCGATTTCCTCTTCGGTCGCTCCGACCCGCACTTTCCACCGCGCCTGCTTTCCGAAGCAGGAGAAGCGGTCCTTGCCGACAACGTGTTTGGCGGGCTTCCACTCGTTGATGACGCCCATTGCGCTGTCGAAGTTCTGGATGGTCTGCTGGTTCTTCACGACGCCCTCTTCACGGAGGACGTGTTTCAGGATGTCGCTATCGAGCACGACGACGCGCTCGACCATAAGGGTCTCCGGGTCGAAACCACGGTCAGGGTCCGGGAAGCGGTCGTAGCCGTACTCGTCGAGCAGGCGTTGCAGCGGGATCGGGGCGTCGAGCCAATCGCGAATCTCGTCCACCCACTGTTCATACATTTGGCGCTGGCGCGCACCGGTCTGAAGAGCGGTCGCTTCCCGGATCGCTTCTGGATCGGTCAGGTAGAGTGGCAGATCGCCCTTCGGCTGTTCGGCGCGCATGGCCTTGTAGATCGCCAGCGCCTCGGCCCATATCTGGTCGCGCTCGCGTTCCAGTCTGTCGGTGTCGATCATCGTCACGCTGACGTGGATCGGCCACCAGCGGCGATTGCCAGTCGGGTCTTTCAGGTACTTCGTGTTGTTGGTCGTGCCCCAAAAGGTCGCCTGCCGGGGGAAGACGCTGACGCGCCTGTCGTAGGCCATGCGAACCTGATCCTGCTTTGCCGAGAGGAACTGCTTCGCATCGTTGTAGTCGGACTTGTGGAACGACGTCATCTCGGGAAATTCTAGCGCCCACACGCCGCCGATGGTCTCGGCGATCCGCTGCGTGTCCTTCAGGTCGCAGGTCAACTCGCCGAAGTTCTCTTTGCCGTAGAGGTATTCGATGAAACTCGATTTCCGGATGCCGCCCTCGCCTTCGAGGACCGGCGAGAAGTCGAACTTGTGGCCCGGCTCGAAGATGCGGACGACGGAAGCGACCACGGCCGCCTTGGCGGTCTGCCGGGCGTAGGGTGTGTCGTCCAGACCGAGGTAGTCGATGAACAGGCGCTCGACTCGCTTCTTCCCGTCCCACCCGGCAAGCTCGCACTTCCAGAGGTAGTCCTTGATCGGGTGGAAGCGATTCCGCAGCGCCGTCATAAGGATGCCGGTCGCGATGTCGCGCTCGGCTACCTTGTCCATGCCATAGCCGCGCTTGCCCTTGCCGTTCGGCGCGGCAAGGATCGCCCTGACGGTCGAGTCGTTGATGTCCTGCCAGATGTCGCCGCGCAGTTTGTCCCGGCAATAGCAGGGCGGCACGGTGGGCATGTTCGAGAGGATGTCCCGGCGCAGCACGACGCGCTTCATGAAGTCGTCGAATGCGATGGCTTGCCAGAGTCGAGGATCGTTGTGGGTGATCACTTGGGTATTCGGGAGATTCTGGACGATGTTGCCAGCCTTGTCCAACTCTAGCTCGTCGGGGAACCAGTCCTTCGGGGGCTTCTTCCGTTTGCCGAAGTCCTTTGGACGGTCTGCGGCTGAAGCCGCCCCCGAGTCGGCCTTCGGCTTCGGCTTACCGACCAGTTCGTCGATGTCGGAATCCCAATCGCCGCTCTCGTCTTCCTCGGGCGCTTCCTCTTCCTCGGGCTCGTCTTCCTCACCCTCTTGGAAGTAGTCGTCCATGACGTCATCGAACATCTCGCTCATGTCGTACTTCGACTGCGCCTGCGAGCGTTTGTACTCGGGGATGTCGGCGATGAAGGCGAGCATTTCCTTGTAGGATGGCGTCTGACTGATCGGGGTGTCTTCGGGCTCTTCGTCGTCCAGCTTTCCGAACTTGTGGATGCGGACCAGATCGAAGGCGTTGACGAGCATGTCAGCGCACGGATCGGAGCCGTGGTGCGAATAGAGGAACAGGCCGTCGTCCTCGACGACAGCGCCGCTCGACGTCGTGCCGCCGGTATAGGTGTAGCGGGGCTTAGCCGAGTGGTCGTCCACCGGCTCGTAGGGAAGCTCGAATTTGTCGATGGCCTCGATCACATCGAACGCCCGGCAGAAATCGCCGACCGGGCCGCGCTTCGTTGTCGGGTCTTCAGCCTTGTCGGCCGTTTCGCGCAGCTTCTCGCCCTCGCAGTGGGGCAGATTGGTCAGGATACGCCAGTCGCCGACGCGATCCTCGAACGCCTCGAAGCAGTCGTCCGGCGAGAGCAGTTCGCCCTCGTTGTAGTGGAAGAACCAGTCGCCATCGGCCGAGACGGTCGGTAGGAACATCATCTGCGCCGGGCGGAACGAGACCGGATCGACCATCTTCATTTCGGGATCGAACATCTCGGCCACGATGCGGCTGATCGCCGGGTACTCGTCGTTCGTGATCGGCCGGTCAACCGGGATGAAAACGCGCAGCCGGGGCTTCTCGTCTTCGTGCCGCCGCGTGCTGTGGACAAAGTAGTCGATCTCGGCCAGCACCAGCCCCATCTCCACCCGGTCCATGAACTCGGCCGTGGCGTAGTCCAGATCGAGCGTGATCAGGTCGGACGGTTTGCCCGAGGCCCGGTTGCGGCGCTTGCCTTCGATCTGTGTGCGGTAAATCCAGCCATCGACCGATTTGAGATCGACTTGCTCGTCAACGGATTTGGAGAGGTAGACTTTGAAGCGCTCTTTTGTGCGCGTAGGGTTTTGAAATAGCTTGCGAAAGTCGAGATATGATTTGGTGAGGTTCTTCGCTTTTCCGAAGTTCTTCCCGGTGCCACGGGAAAAGCGAATCATATGTCTGTCATTGCGCGCCATTAGTAACTCTGGGTGCGTTTGAGTAACGCCCCGAAAGACTATGATGAGGCGCGGTCTCTTTGAGCTGGAATACGGTGGCGGCAGCCTCTGTATCGAACGAGGTCGCGCAGATTGAAGGACGCCGTCTTCGGCTTCTTAGAGTGCGGCGAGAGCTCAGATGTCTCTCCCGCCTATCACATCATCAAAGGTGATCTTCGGCCCAGGCTCTTATGTCTGAAAGCCGATAGCGGCATGCTCGGCCAATACGAACAACCGGCGGCGCATCTTCGACCCGATAGAATCGCCATTTCTCGAGAGTTGACGTACTTAGGCCTAGCAAGCGTGCGGCTTCTTTAGTGGAGATCAGGATGGGCTCTGAGCAACTGGAGTCGGACAATGGTGCCTCCATATTCATACGATGGCACCAGGCTGCATGATCTTGGATGGATTAGATACGTGCATGTAAATTTGCACTTTCAAACCTGGTTTGCAGATTCAAAGTTTAAGCATACCCTTAGCAAACCAGCCTGTTATGGCCCGATTGGTGAAGGTCAGCGGCGGATCCGTTTGAATCTCACGCACGATCGCCGAGATGTTGGGCTTTCCGGCTCGCATCGGATAACCGCGTTTCTTCAGGTCCACCAGGACCCGCTGTGCGTGATCCAGCATCGGCTTCCGGTATATCGCATGACGATTGCGGTTTTCTTGATTGCGCGTTTTGATTCCCTCCGCGGTAGAGGCTGCCTTCCCTTCCGCTTTGAGGACTTTCTGTCGGATTTTCGCAGGAAGCTTACACTGGGAATCCGAGGCTGCTATCGAAAGCCACGGAACTTTGAGCTCAGCTTTGATTGCCGCGGCAATAACGTCTCCAGGATTTGATGTCTTCAGTCCGAGACCAGCGGTCCGGCGCAATCGATCCTGCATCTCTTCATCGTCAAGGTCTTCCGATGTCCCGGGCAGTAACCACCAACCGCCCTTGCGGATCGACGGCGACATATCGGGATCTAAACCGGCAAGCAGTAAATGAGACTCCGATGGCTCCCAATTTGGTCGTTCGAGCCAATCCCTCAGTTGATCCAACTGGCGCTCTTCACGAGGGCCGGGCTCCGGCACCCCGACCATGATTTCCGAAATTGACGTCTGCATAGAAACCCTCCGCGAGTTCGTCTCGATCAAACCTCTTTTCGAAACGGCACGATCTCGGCGCCGCCATTGAGTGAAAGCGCGATCGTGTCGGCGATGGCATTGGCTGCCTGGCGCAACGGATCAGCAGCTAGGTGGGCGTAGCGTGCTGTCGTTTTCGGATCTGAGTGACCCAGCAAGCCTCCAATCAACGGGAGACCAATGCCATCGCCGGCGCCGAAGGAGGCGAAGGAATGGCGCAGATCGTGGATACGCAATCCTTCAAGGCCGGCGCGCCGTGTCACCAGTCGCCATGGTTTCTTAATGTCCGTTCTCGGTTTTTCCTCCGGTAGGCCGACGCTTTCCGAAGCGACAACGTAGCGACCGAGCTGGGGCAGGGTATCCAATATGTCAGTTACGGCAGACGAAAGGACGATCGCCTTTTTCCCCGTCTTGGAATCCGGCAGTAGCAACAGCCCCCGCTCTTGGTCGTAGTGCGCCCATTCGAGGTTCAAGACTTCGCGGAGGCGCATCCCGGTGAAGATCAACAGCCTGAGGGCAGCAGCAACATGCGGGGTGATAAGTGTGCGGCGCTCTTTCGGGACATGTTTCGCCGTCGGTTTGGTCTCGTCGATTTCCCATTCGATGCCGATCGTCTCAGCTTCCTTGATCGCCGCACCAAGACGACCGAGTTCTTCGCGCGACAGGAAACGTTCGCGGCCGACCTCCTCAAATTTCTCGATCCGCCTGGCGGGATTGCGATGATCTTCGGGAACGAAGCCGGTGTCGGCTGCCCAATTGAAGATCGACGACAGGATCCTTAGCGACTGATTGGCGGCGTATTTTCCGCCGCGCGGCGTCTTCTTAGAGGCGCGCGGCTTCGCACCTTCCTTGCGGATCGCCTGTCCTTTGACCGCAATGTCGCTGTGCAGGCGAGCGACCTCTTGCCGTGTCAGTGCGACAGCGCGCTTGGTGCCGATGCGCGGATAGATGTGCGTTTCAAGAACCTGACGATAGTGCCGCGCAGTGGTTGCTTTGCGCTTAGCCAGGATATGACGCTCGAACCACGCTTCGGCGACATCGCGAACCGTCTCTGCGGCACGTTCTTCCGCCCGTTCTGCTGCCGGGTCTGCGCCGAGCCGAACACGCGCCAAAACATCTTTTGCTGCCTCCCGTGCGGCTTCCGGCGTCATCACGCCATCAGCTGATCCAAGTGTCAGCCGACGCTTGATCGCACCGCGGCCACCGGCGCCCGCGCGATACTCGCAGATCCAAGATTTTTTCCCTGATGGAAAAACGCGCAGACCGAAGCCGGCCACGTCACTATCCCAATAGGTCAATGTTCTCTCTGCCGGCTCGATCGTTGCAATCGCGCGGCGTCCAAGTTTCATGGTTGGCATTTGCGCTCTCCCTGCGCGGTTCCCAATCGGCGTCTCGAGTCACCACCGAGTCACCACCGTGAATTCAAATGGGAAGATACGCCTTGAAAGCCAAGAGGAAAATAAGCAATATTTTTCAAGTGGTTAATGCAAGAGCAAGCAACAGGGTGAAACCCCGTGAAAGGCCAAAGACGCAGCTACGAATCTGGGGGTCAGAGGTTCGAATCCTTTCGGGCGCGCCATTTATTTCAATGACTTAGCTCCAACAGACACCGTTTCCTGCGTCGCAGTTTGCAGACGGTTTGCAAATTCTGTGCTCCTTGCGTTCTCGAACAATGCAACGGCTTCCTCCGCCAGCGTGCGCGTGCGAGCGAGATATTTGTCGAGAATGGTCGTTACCGTCTTCAATGAGTGGCCGGTGATAGCGGCGATCTGAGGTGTAGAGCAGCCGGCCTCTGCGAGCATCGTTATCGCAGTTCCTCGAAGATCGTGGAAATGCAGACCGCTGATGCCGGCGGCCTTCGTGGCGGACTCCCATTGCGCCTTGAAATATCGTGCCTTCCAGGGAAGCTTGGTCTTAGTTGTCAGGACCAGGTTCGTGTCTCGGTCGAGACCATCGAGCATTCGCCGCAAGGCGGCCGTGCACGGGATATCAACGCGGCGTTTCGTCTTTCCCTGGCGAAGCGAGATCGTGGATCCATCGTAGTTGTTCCAAGACAAGCCCAACAGATCGGCCTGTCTCTGGCCCGTATGCAGAGCGAGGATCAGAGCCCGTTGCAATTCGAGCGGGGCGACCTTCATGAATGCCTCGATATGGCTTGGCAGCCAGATCAGTTCGGAGCGATCGGCTTTGTGAAGGCGGCGAAATCCCGCGACATGATTATGCAGAATTCGGCCGTTCTCTCTCGCCCAGGTAAGCATGGAGGAAATGACGGAAAGCCGGTTGTCGGCCTCGCGATCGCCGGACTCCCTGGATACGCTCGCGCGCCAGGTCAAGAAGTCGTGACGCACTCGTGGATCCTCCAGGGCCGGGATTGGCAGATTCCCGAACTTGGCTTCTGCCTTGGTCAGCATCCGCCGATATTCCGTGCGGGTGCTCTCCGCCAGTTTCTCGAACTCTGGCGACAGCGTGTAGTCCCTGATGAGACTGTTGAAAGTTCCTGCGTGGCGATCGGTGAGGGTCTTCTCGGCGGCCACGTAGTCGGAAAGAAACTCAACTGATCCCGGTTGGCCATTCAACCGTCGACCGGTGGCTCGGTGGTAGTAATAGCGTTGAACTGAACCGTCAGCGAGGCGCTTCTTGACGGTGTTTACGCCGGGTATCTTAGTTTTCGGCATTAGCGCGCCTCCAGACGTCGAGAGGCGTTTCCGTCGTCATAGGTGCAAATGCCTGGCCCGGCGCGGAAGCTGTTTCCAATCCCGACATCTCGTCGAGTGCGCGATCCAGGGAGCGCTTATCCCAAACCTTGCGACCGAGCAGCAAGAGCGGTCCCGGCAATTCGCCTTTCTCGACAAGCCGGTCGAAGGTGCCGACGCTGACGCAGACATAGCTGGCGGCCTCCTTGCGATCGAAGCATCGACGGTCGGAGGGAGGGAGCGCGTGGATGAGACCGGCAGTGAACATCATTACGAAGGCCTTCGCTGGAGTATCTACCGAACATTATAGCAATCTCCCGGCTGGAATTCGGTCGAGTGTCAAAGAAATCGTGATATCGATGCGCGGCGGGCCGGAATTATGAAGGAGTGTATGATCCAGGAGCGCCGGCGCTCTTTTAAGAGCCGTCAACTCCTGGGTTGCGCCTCGTTCGTTCACTGATAGCTTTCACTTCAAGAAACGGCCAGAGGGAGGGGCGGTTTGCATCCGGCCGAACCACTTATCCAGTTCTGGAATGAATGCGACCTTGAGGAAGGGCCTTACTGCCATCCACGCGATAAGGATTTTCTGTTCCACCGGCGGAACGCTTCCAAGATCGACACCAGGATGCCGAAAACGGCCGACGAATGGTTGGTGGCATCCCGGGCGTCCGCCGCTCAGCTCAGCCTCTTGCCTTCGCCCTATTTGGGCGATCTGCGGCGCGCGGAGATCCTTCTATGTCTGACGAACCCTGGCCTCTCCATCGTTGACTTCCACGCCGAACAGAAGGTCGACAAATACAGGGAGGCAATTGTCCGCCAGGTCCGGCAAGAAAAGATAGACGAACTCGATTACCCGTTCTTTATGCTTGATCCCGAACTGTGTTGGTCGAGCGCGTATCAGTGGTGGATGGGCAAGTTCCAAGGAGTAATAGACGACCTTGCAAAGGTTCGGCATGCGGGAGACTTCGCAGCGGCAAACAGGACGCTGTCCCGCGAAGTCGCAACGATCGAATTGTTTCCTTATCACTCGAAGGACTTCCAACTAAGAAACGTCGTAAAAAATCTCCCCTCTTCCCATGCGGCCCGGCTGTTCGTTCGCGAAATGGCCGAGCGTGGCAAGACTGTCATCGTGATGCGCTCGTTTACCGAATGGAGTCGTGGCGGTCTCCAAGGCAGGAACCTGAAGTGTCTTTCTTCCGGTGAGGCGAGAAGCGCATCATTCGGGAAGAATACTACTGGCGGAGCAGCGCTTAGATCTGCTCTGGGAATCTGACCGAGGGCTTTGAACCCGTTCTAGGTAATCGGAGACGGCGCATGGGAATTCCTCAACACTACAGTCACCAACTGGCCGGCCGGTGTCGTGATATTCTTTCCGAATACTACCCTGCGGTGTCGAAGGATGAAGGCCTCGGGGCCAATCACGGCGGGCCACTTTCTACAACGCTGGTTCTCGCTCTCGCGACGCCAATGATTGTCCTGCCAATCGAACGAATTAACAGGAGAGACGCTGGCGAAGCCCACTACTCCAACGAGCGACCCGTAAGCCCGATGCTTACCTCGCATGTTGATGAGATGATGAAGAAGAACCTTCGCGACACGCCGTTCTACGAGCGTCTGGACTGGCGCTTTGTAGGCGCGTATCCGCTTTTCAATCTCGCAATGCGAATGGATAGCAGGCTGGTCGCCGCCTTGGACGAACAATCAGCTGCGGCCGCGGCGGGAAATATGCCGATGACGCAATTCGTAGGCTGTCTGCGTAATGCTCTGTCCCACGGCGGAATAATGTATCTCGACGAGCGTGGGCAGTCGTCGGATGGCCCAGCAAGTATGTTTGCGTTCGTAAGCGGCAAGACCGGGAAACATGGGCCGCTGTGCGATGGACTCAACCAGGAATGCAAACATGCCCGGCCTCCGATTGAGTCACTCAACATCCTTCGAATTTCGGAAACTGATTTTGTGGAATTCCTTTATCGCTGGGCCGCGTGGCTCGATGACGCAGGTCTTTCGGAAGCAATGAGTGAAGAAGTCCGAGCTGCCTAGGTTCAGATATCTCCGCACGCCAATTACAAGAGGACAAACATGCTCACAGCTGAAATTAGGTCGAAGGTCGACCAGGTCTGGAACGCCTTCTGGGCGGGCGGGATCGCCAATCCACTCGAGGTAATTGAGCAGATCACCTATCTGCTCTTCATGCGTGGTCTCGACGAAATCCAGACCCGCGAGTAGGAGAAGGCCAACCTGCTTCGCCGGCCGATCGCGCGGGTGATCTTTCCGGCGGGCGTCTACCGCCAGGACCGGGACGGCAACGATATCACCTACGAGGAACTCCGCTGGTCGCGTCTGAAGAACGCGGATCCGCAGCGCATTTTCCTGCTAGTGTCCGAATTCGTCTTCCCCTTCCTGCGCGAAATGGCCGAGGAGGGCACGGCTCACTCGGAACACATGAAAGGTGCCCGATTCACCATCCCGACGCCGGGCCTGACCGAGAAGGGCGTGATGGATCCGAGTCTGCTCTACGAGAGCCCGTTCATCGACGTCGCACCCGAGGGTCCGCAGCAGGTGTTTGCCATGGAGAAGGCGAGGAGACTGGTCGAGGTAATCGAGGGCTTGAACGAGAGCGCTGTTGGTTGACAGTCCATGTCTCCTGCTCGGCCTTGCGGCCTCGCCTGCGCGCTTCGCTTGCCGGCCGCCTTCGGCGTCCGACTTTCCCTGGTCTCTGATGCTGGTTGCTTCAGGTAATAGGTCACCATCGCGGCCGTTTTCTTCACGGTCACGATGGCATGCTTTCATCAGGGAAGCCGTTGATCCCGTAGCGTGGCAGACGGGCTTGGACTGTTACCCTTATGGGGCAGAAAATCGCCGGAACTCGTCCGGCGTCAGAAAGTGCTCATATTGTATCGCACCGGCCAGTTCCTTGGCAACATATTCATTGACGGTCTTGTAGGTGCCGGCGCGGATTTCCTGAACGTCGACCGTCCCGGACGGCATGACAGCCCCCCACGCGTCCCTAACGGCGAGCGGGAGCTTCTTGTAGTCCCTGCTGCCGTCCGAGCCCCACCTCCCGACGACCCGCAAGAGCAGGTGCCAATGCGGATTGCTGTTCGGCTTCTCCAAGAAGGCGAAATACCAGAGAAGCTCGTCGGCGTGCTTGCGCCATTTGGGACCGTAGAGTTCCCGGTTCACCCTGGCATCCCATGCCCGGAGACGAGACCGGAGGACCTCAGGCGAAAGCGTATTGTCGTGGGTCGTCAGGGTGACAATGTGGGTGAACCGGAAAGCCGTGCTCAACCATTTGTGCATCTCGTCGCGCTGACGCTGTGAAGGCAAGAGACCGATGTGGTTCATGTGCTACTCGTTGATTATGCCGCCAAATCTCATTGGCCGGCGAGTGCGAAGTGTATGTTTGTGTGAAAGCGGCCAGGAGACTCGCTGGCGAGCACCGTGATGTCGGGACGATGAAGCCCTCATCCCGAACCTCGGAGCGCGTCAGCGATTCGCTACGGTCGAAACAGCACTATGCTGCTTCGACAAGCTCCTCGATGTAATCCTCCGGGTAGGTCTCGGCACTGTCGAGCACCAGTTCCTCGATCGCATCCAGCTGGGCGTTCTTCACCTTGATGTAGTCAGGCACATTGGGCTGCATCGGTTCCTCGTTGGCTTCGACCGTCGGTTCCTCCATCGCCTGTGGAGCTTCAACCGTCTCGGCATCCTCAACTGCCTGCCCGATCCCCGCTTCCTGGGGCGCTCCAGCGCCGGAGGATTTCACGACCTGGACGATATGGGCAATCTGGGCGTCGATCTGCTCGCGCTGCTCCCGCTTGTCATCGGCAAGGCGAAGAATGCGCATGGCGGACTTGATGGCGTCGGCAGCGATCTTCCCATGGGTCGCGCGGATATTGGCGTAGAACACGCGCTTGGCGTCTTGCTCGATGCTGATACGGTCTTCAATCTCGCCCAGGCTCGCGGCCCAGGTGCGGTAGTCGTCGTCGGTTGCAGTCTTCATAATGGCTCCTGAATTGGGTTCGCCGGCCGCTCTTGGTCGGCGTAATTTGCGCTATAGCGTTCTGCCGGCCGGGAAGCAGAAATTGGACGACGAAATATTTCGCACTCGTTCCCTAGCGGCCCTCTTGAAATCGGTATTGGTCATCTCCACGCGTAGGCGCACGTGCGGGAGAGCCGGATTGTGCCGACAGTCGAAGCAGGCAGCGTTGCACAGAGGTGGACATCGAATGCCGAGGTTGCGCCATACAAAGCAGCGGCGCTCGGTGTTCAGGCTACAGGGAAGCCCGTTTCTGATGTGAGCGTCTACAGGACTGCTCGGCGTCCGCAGATCTACCAGGTCTCGATCGCGGTCCGCCGCGGCAGTGTCAATCACAAGATCGTGGGTTAGGGTCTGCCCTCGCCAATCACCCACAAGGCCGCTGCGATAGCTATTGTCCCTTGGCGCAGAAGGGCTCCCGGATACAGACAGCGCCCAACGAACAGTATGCTCTCGAAAACCGGAAATGACTATTTCGGGATTTGGCGCCTGAACGGCTGCTCGGTCGGGACGGACTTCACCGTCGGCCAGCGGGAGAGTATCCACAAGCCTGCGCGATGAAGTTTACATCCGGAGAAATTTTCTGTTTTTGCGGCGTTTCGTCAATTTGATGGAAACTCCCGTCAACTTTCTCCTTATTTCGCATAAGGAGATCGGCTCCCGACAACGCTTGAGGTAAAGCTCTGAAAGGCCCTTAAGCCGGTGTCCTGGCCGCGAAAGTTTACCAAATGACAACCTCTCGCCATGCGGTGGGCAATGTCCTTAGCACCCCACAATCACAGGTGGACCCAAATCAGGAATCTCGGTGGCGCCGGAAGGCATCCCCTTCGAGCATCGCGAATTTTCCTAGGACTTCGTTTCGACGGATCCCATTGCGGATTGGATCGCCTCGGTTCCTAGGGTTCCCGTCAGCCCCTTCTCGATCGACGTTGGGGGACGTTCTCGATGATTGTGTGGTCATCCGCGTGCGTCGTAAGCTGTGCTGATGTGCAACCACTACAATATCACCAAGGGTCCATCGGCTATCCTCGAATTCACACGAGCGATGCGGAACAACGCCGGCAACCTGGAGCCAGGCAAGATCTACCCGGATTACCAGGCTCCGATTGTTCGCGTGTCACCAGATGGCGAACGTGAATTGGTGCGCGCCCGCTGGGGTATGCCGACGCCACCGAAATTCATCAAAGGGAAAGCGGACGCCGGCGTGACCAACGTCCGCAATGTGGCGTCACCACACTGGAGACGATGGCTTGACGTCGAAAGTCGATGTGTCGTTCCGGCGACCGAGTTTTCGGAATATGGAAAGAAGCGTGATCCCGAGACCAAGCGTCTCCCGCTTCATTGGTTCGCTCTCTCGGAAGAACGTCCGCTGTTCGCATTTGCTGGTGTCTGGACACGATGGACGTCAGTCCGAAAGGTCAAGGAAGGCGAGGTCGAAGCCGATATCTTCGCCTTTCTCACTTGCGAACCTAACGATCTCGTCGCTTCCGTTCACCCGAAGGCAATGCCAGTCATCCTGGCGGAGCCGGAAGAAGTCGAAGTGTGGCTTCGGGCGCCGTGGGATGAGGCGAAGGAACTACAGCGACCTCTGCCTGATGACCGGCTGGTCGAAGTGACGGCGCTGTGACGCCGTAACTGATCCCCTGCGGATTATCCTGTTCTGGCCGCGGCAAGGGCGGACCGTATCTCGGTCGTCACCCGGAAGCATGAGCTCCTCCGGCCCCGCCAAATTCGACTTCCGTCGGGCAATGAAGCGATGCAGTTCCGTCTCCCAGTTTGTGCAAGCACAAAGAAGGCCCGGAGCGGCTCCGCTAATTTCTGGTCATTCAAACAAAGGATGACAAGGAGAACGGAGATGTTCACGAGAAGACAAGCCCTGATGACCGCCGGCGTCGCAAGCGTCGCCGCTGCGGTCGCTTCGATACCTGCCGCCGCTGCTGCCAAGGAAGCCGTCGCGCCGGCCGATATTTCCAGACTGCCGCGGCAGAAAGTGACGCTCGTTGCGCCGCCTTATGTCCATGCGCACGACCAGGTGGCCAAGGGCGGCCCGAAGGTCGTCGAGTTCACCATGAAGATCGAGGAAAAGCCGGTCGTCATCGACGAAGAGGGCACCACCCTCCAGGCGATGACCTTCAACGGCTCCATCCCCGGCCCGCTGATGGTCGTCCACGAAGACGACTACGTGGAACTGACCCTGATCAACCCTGAGTCCAACTCGATGCCGCACAATATCGACTTCCATGCGTCGACGGGCGGCTTGGGCGGCGGTGCGCTGACACTGATCAATCCGGGTGAGCAAACGAAGCTTCGCTTCAAGGCGACCAGGGCAGGGACCTTTGTCTACCACTGTGCGCCCGGCGGCCCGATGATCCCGTGGCATGTCGTGTCAGGCATGAGTGGCGCGATCATGGTTCTTCCGCGCGAAGGCTTGAAGGACGAGAAGGGCGAGCCGGTTCGCTACGACAAGGTCGTCTATATCGGCGAGAACGATTTCTACATCCCGCGCGATGAAGACGGCAACTTCAAGAGCTATGACTCGCCGGCCGAATCCTACGCCGACACGGTGGAGGTCATGCGGGGCCTGGTTCCGACCCACGTCGTGTTCAACGGCGCCAAGGGAGCGCTGACCGGCGACAACGCCCTGAAGGCAAAGGTCGGTGAGACGGTTCTGATTGTCCACTCGCAGGCGAACCGTGACACCCGCCCGCACCTCATCGGCGGCCATGGCGACCATGTTTGGGAACTCGGCAAGTTCGACAATCCGCCGGCCAAGGACCTCGAGACCTGGTTCATCCGCGGCGGTTCGGCAGGAGCGGCGACATATACCTTCCTGCAGCCAGGCATCTACGCCTATGTGAACCACAACCTCATCGAGGCGGTCGAACTGGGAGCCACTGCACACTTCGTGGTCGAAGGCGACTGGAACGACGACCTGATGATGCAGGTCCAGGCCCCGTCACCGATCGCCACCAACTGATCAACGTCGTCTGAACATGCGGCCCGGCACATCCTGCCGGGCCGTCAGCCTTCAGGAGATCGACATGTCATTCAGCTATACATGGATCGAAGCGGTCGCTGCTGCATCGGTCAGTGTCGTTACGGCATTCACAGGGATTGCCTGGTGGAATGCGCCGCAGATGAGCACGACATTCGAGACCGTTCTTGTTTCGCCCGGCGCGTTCGACTTCGAACCCACCGGCGAATTCGTTGCGAACGGTGCCGAAATCGATCCCGGCGACCGGCCCGTGGTGTTTCGCCGACCTATCGAGATCATGAAATTCCAGGTCACCCTCGGTGACTATCAGCGCTGCGTGTCTGCTGGACAATGCGAGGCGCCCAACACCCGGTATGCCGATACCGAAGCGCCTGTTGTTGGCATCAGTTACCTCGATGCGGAAGCCTACGCAGACTGGTATTCGGACCTTACGGGAGAGGGGTGGCGACTTCCGGCGCCCGAGGAATGGGCGTTTGTTGCGGCCGAGCGCTTTGCGGGCGAGGTCTTCACCCGTGGCCAGGATCCGTCCAACCCTGCGATTGCCTGGATCCGTCGCTACGAGGAGCAGATTCTCCTCGATCGCGAACCAGATCCGGTTATCCATCCGGCCGGCCACTTCGGACCGAACAGCAATGGCGTCGCCGACCTCGGCGGAAATGTCTGGGAATGGACCTCCGGCTGCTACACCCGGATCGAGCAGGATAGTGACGGCAATTCCGTGGGAGCCCCCTACCAGAACTGCGGCATCCGCATCGCCGAGGGTGTGCACCGGGCCTACATGTCGAACTTCATCCGCAACGGCAAAAGTGGCGGATGTGCCGTCGGAACGCCACCGGATCATCTCGGCTTTCGGCTTGTGAAGGATGCCGGGTTCGCTTCCGGTCTCGCCAGGCTTGGACAGACAGTCACGAAATACCTGTCGCATTGACGATCATCAGGCAAATTTCAGGAGCAGGAAATATGCGCCATACCACGCGCAGAAGGGCCCGTCAGACGGGGGGCGGCGTTGACATTCGGGAAAGCTCGATCGTCGATCGATTGCGTCAGGGACTCACCGAGGCAGGGTTGGACTGCCATTGCAGTGACAGGGCCGAGCGTATTTTCGATCAGGTCGAAGAGATAAGGCGTGCCGGCGCGCTTGAGGAAGCCCGGCGGATGCGCGACTCGATCGCGATCATCATGGTTCTGCTCACCGAACTGGACGAGTTGACCGTGAATGAAGCCGATTACTCCGCCTTTAACGAAATCGCGGATCTCTTCGAAGACCTCGTCGACCATGCGAGCCGGGGAGCCGTGCTCGCCCGCCTCCTCGCCACCGGCCGCCGCAATCCTGAAGGAGCGCTGCAGTGACCAGCACCGATCACGATCTTGCACGACAGAAGGGTGACCGCTCGGTGCTCCGTCGGCAGCGCGCCGAGGGTCGGGACGGCCGCGGACGAGTCGCCGCCATGCCGCCTGTTCTGCAGTATGGATTTCGCCCCTTCTTCCTGCTCGCCGCGTTGCAGGCCGGCGTCATGATTCCGGCCTGGTTGGTTCTCTTCCACACGGTCCCGGTCTCCTGGCATGCACACGAGATGGTCTTCGGCTATCTGGGTGCGGTCATCGCGGGCTTCATTCTGACTGCAGTTCCGAACTGGACGGGTAGGCTGCCGCTCAGTGGATGGCCGCTTGCCGGTCTCATCGCACTATGGCTGGCCGGTCGCGTTGCCTGCAATGTCGCTGACCCGTCGGCGCTCGTGATGGCAATCGACCTGGCATTTCCTGTCGCTCTCGCCGGCGCCATATGGCGTGAGGTGATCGCCGGTCGCAACTGGCGCAACGCGCCCGTAGCCGGGATGCTGACGCTCTTCACAATCGCCAACGGCCTACACCATCTGGAGAATATCGGCCTCGCCTTGGACGGTCTCGGGATAAGGCTCGGCCTCGGCACGGTCGCGATGCTGATCGCTTTGATCGGCGGACGTATCGTTCCGAGTTTTACGCGAAATTGGTTGGTCAAGCAGGGTGGGCAGATACTCCCGGCCTCTTTCGGGTTCTTCGACAAGGCGGCGCTCGCGGCGACTGCTTTGGCCCTTATAGCCTGGATAGCCGTTCCTAACCGCATCGTTACGGGAATCCTGCTGGCCGTATCCGGCGTTCTCCTTCTGGTCAGGATGCTGCGTTGGCAGGGTTTCCGCACTTTGGGAGAGCCGATCGTCGCGATCCTGCATGCCGGCTATTTCTGGCTCGGGATCGCGCTGACGCTTCTTGGCGCGAGCATCCTCACAGCGGGCTACTTGCCAAGCAGCGCCGCCCTGCATGCTCTAACGGCAGGTGCGATTGGGACCATGACGCTGGCGGTTATGACCAGGGCGACCCTTGGTCACACTGGACGGACTATCGAGGCTGACGGGTGGACAGTCGCGATCTATGTCCTTGTCACCATCGGCGCGCTTTTCCGCGTGGCGGCTCCTTTGCTGCCGCTCCAGTATCTTCCGCTGCTCATGGCTGGAGGCGGATTCTGGAGCGCGGCATTCCTGGTCTTTACCGGGCGCTATGGACCCTTCCTGTGGCAGTCTCGCTTGCGCACCGCGTAAGACCAGACAATGCGATGGCAGTGCGGACGGGATTTGGCTCTCGGCATTGCGTTTGCGGGAAGGTGCGCTTAAAGTGGCATTCTCAATGCCACTTTAATGAGGTCACGGGATGGGACATTCCCGAACTGCGGGTTCCACCCCATTGGAAGAACATCCTCTGGATCGCGAGGGTGTCGACAGGGCGTTCATCGGACGCCTCGTCAGGGAATTTTATCTGCGGGTCCGGCAAGACGGTCGGCTTGGTCCGATCTTCGCTCGCGAAATCACCGGCGATTGGGAGCCTCATCTTGAGAAGATGACGGATTTCTGGTGCTCGGTAATTCTGAAGACGCGAAGCTATCAGGGCCGCCCGGTGCCCGCGCACGTCAAATTGAAGGGCGTGACGGAAGGCGATTTCGACATCTGGCTTTCGATATTTGCCGATACGGCAGGTGATCTCTGTGACCCGGACACAGCCAGAGTCTTTATTGAACGAGCCGAGAGGATCGCGCAGAGCCTCAAGCTTGCGATGTTCTTTCGGCTGCCTGCAGCATACAGCGGGTCAGTGCCGGCATGAGAATGACTCTTCATACCGACTATGCGCTTCGCATGCTGATCTTCCTGGCGGTCCGCAACGGCAGGCCGTGCACCGTCAATGACGTCGCGATCGCCTATGGCCTGTCCCGCAATCATCTTATCAAGGTGGCGCAAGGTCTTTCGCAACTCGGCTTGGTGGAGACACTGCGCGGGCGCGCGGGTGGGATAAGGCTCGCGAGACCTCCCGAAGAGATCAATGTCGGGTTCGTCGTTCGGGCGATGGAGGACGACAAGGCCCTGGTCGAGTGTCTGAAAGCCGATGGCGGCGCCTGTGCGATTACGTCGTCATGCCGTCTTACCGGCGTCGTCCGGGAGGCGCTCGCCGCCTACCTCTCCGTATTCGACAGGTATCACTTACGCGACCTCGTCAGAAACCGCGAGGCGCTGGCGGCGCTGCTTGGCATCGCAAGTCCGCCTGAAAGCGACCTGGTGGGGCAGCCCGGCGCCGCCGTGCATGAAGGAGGATGACACTTGGCAGACAACGACCATCCGCAATTCGCCTCGCCGCCCTGCTTTATGCATGAACTCGATCCCCTGTTTCGCGCCGAGAAGGAAGACGTGCAGACCTCTCAGGATGTCGGCCGTTGGCGAAAGGCGCAGCGTGCACGGCTTATTGCCGAACGGCTGGAGATCCCCGCGGATGAGCGGGCCCGTCTCTCTGCGCTGATCGCAGGCCGTTTGGACCAGGAGATCGGCGATCCGGACAGGCGCATTGTCTCTCTCTACTGGCCGTTTCGAGGAGAGCCTGACCTGCGCCCTTGGATGCAACGCGTGATCGACCGGGGCGGACGGATCGCACTTCCTGTGGTCATAGCAAAAGGCGAACCCCTTGAATTCCGCCTCTGGTCGCCCGGAGAAAAGCTTGAGCGCGGGATCTGGAACATTCCCGTTCCCGCGGCCGGCGAACCGGTTGCGCCTGACATCGTGATTTCGCCTCTCGTCGGCGTTGATGCTGAACGTTATCGCCTCGGCTATGGCGGAGGCTTCTATGACCGGACGATTGACGCGATGGTGACAAAACCTCTCGTCATCGGCGTCGGTTACAAATGTGCACGCCTCGCGACAATCTATCCGCAGTGGCACGACGTGCCCATGGACCGATTGATTGTCGTCTAGGTAACCGCCGAGGCTCAATTCTGACATCTGGATTGCCGCGATTTTTCAAATGCTTCATCCAAATAAAGGGCTTAAGTAACATATGTTAAAATACGAATATATTCGGAGATTGGAGTTCTCAGAGATCTATATGGCAATCTAAATCATGAAATAAATGGAATGTTTTCATGGGTGATCGCGTTTCAAAGTTTTGATAATAGCCAGTTATATTTCTTGATCGCATGCCGTTAGAATATTTTTTCCCTTAATCTGGTTCAATTATGGGCGTGATTCTGGTTAAGTATTTGGAAGATGGAGGAGAAGACAATGGCCCCGGAGGACGGAGAAGCGGCCACCGTCTCGCGTGATACGAAATCGTTTCGCGCCGAAATGCTGACCTTCCTCGTGCTTGCCTTCGGCATCTGGCCGATTGTCGCGGTCGGAGTGGTTGGCGGATACGGTTTTCTGGTCTGGATGTGGCAGATAATCTTTGGCCCGCCAGGCCCACCCCCGGGAATAGGCCATTGATCATGGCGGAAGCGGCCCTCAGCAGACGCAGCTTCCTGACAGCGGGGCGAGGGTCCGTCCGCGAACCAAGTGATCTCGCGATCACCATCAGACCGCCTTGGGCAACGCAGGAAAGCCTGCAGGCCTGCACCTCATGTGGTGCGTGTGCCGATTCCTGTCCGACGGGTATTATTTCGATGGTAGAGGATCTTCCCTCAATCGATTTCAAATTCAGCGAATGCACCTTCTGCGGCGAATGTGCTGCGGCCTGTCCCGAGCCGGTCTTCGAGGAAGGCATCGCGGCCTTCAGTCACTCGGCCGATATATCCGAGTCGTGCCTGGTCCACTCAGGCGTTTCCTGCATGAGTTGTCGCGACGCTTGTGCGGAGGATGCGATCCGCTTCCGTCCCCGCATCGGCGGACCGTTCGTCCCGGAAGTTCTTGAAGATGCCTGCACCGGTTGCGGTGCATGCGTCGCCCCGTGCCCGGCAAACGCCATTGTCATGCGGATCGAGGCGCCGGAGCCGGTCAATGCCTGAGCATCGTAGTCACCACATATCGAGTGCAGTCGTATCGACGCTGCCCGGGCGTATCGATGAGGTGATCGAAGCCATAGATGCAATGCCAAACGCCGAAGTTCACGCCCACGAGAAAGGGAAGATCGTGGTCGTCATCGAGGGCGACGGCACTCGGGTTCTCGGCAATTGCCTTACGCAAATCGCTGCCCTTGAGGGCGTGATTACCGCCAACATGGTGTTCGAACAGATCGAGAAAATGGAGGTCCCAGCAGATGAAGGCCCAGCTGAAACGTCGTGATGTCCTAAAGGCGCATGCGGCGGCGGTGGCCGCTGCTACCGCCGGCATAAGTCTGCCGGCCACAGCGCAGCCCGTTCCAGGCGGTGTTGGCTCGTTAGAGATCAAGTGGTCGAAGGCACCCTGCCGTTTCTGCGGAACCGGGTGCGGTGTAATGGTTGGCGTCAAGGAAGGACAGGTCGTCGCAACGCATGGCGATATGCAAGCAGAGGTCAATCGCGGCCTGAACTGCGTGAAAGGCTATTTTCTCTCCAAGATCATGTATGGCGAAGACAGGCTGACGACGCCGCTACTGCGCAAGCGCGACGGTAAATACGCCAAGGACGGTGAATTTGAGCAGGTCTCCTGGGAGGAGGCGTTTGACGTGATGGCCGAGCAGGCCAAGCGCACCTTGCGCGACAAGGGCCCCACTCACGTAGGCATGTTCGGATCCGGTCAATGGACGATCTTCGAAGGCTACGCCGCTTCGAAGTTTATGCGTGCCGGGCTGCGTTCCAACAATCTGGATCCCAATGCCCGTCATTGCATGGCGTCGGCAGCGACCGCCTTTATCCGAACCTTCGGCATCGACGAGCCGATGGGTTGCTATGATGATTTCGAACACGCCGACGCCTTCGTTCTTTGGGGATCGAACATGGCGGAGATGCATCCGATCTTGTGGACCCGGCTCGCTGACCGCCGGCTCGGTCATCCGCATGTTCGTTGCGCCGTGTTATCGACCTTCACCCACAGGAGCATGGACCTCGCGGATATTCCGATCGTTTTCAAACCGGGCACTGACCTGGCGATCCTGAACTTCATCGCGAACTACATTATCGAGAACGGTCACGTGAACGAGGAGTTTGTTCGCGACCACGTGACCTTCATGAAAGGCGCGACAGATATCGGTTACGGACTCAGACCGGAACATCCGCTGCAACAGGCTGCAACCGCTGCCGATGCACCTGGCTTAATGGAGCCGGCGGACTTCGACACGTTCAAGGAGCTCGTCTCCGAATACACACTGGAAATGGTTTCAGAGCTGTCCGGTGTGGAGCCCGACTTTCTGATTGAACTGGCCGAGCTGTATGCTGATCCCGACATCAAGGTGATGTCGCTTTGGACGATGGGCTTCAACCAGCATGTCCGAGGCGTGTGGGCCAACCAGATGGCCTATAATATCCATCTGCTGACCGGCAAGATTTCCGAGCCTGGCAACAGCCCGTTCTCGCTCACCGGCCAGCCTTCCGCTTGCGGCACCGCTCGCGAGGTCGGGACCTTCGCCCACCGGTTACCGGCCGACATGGTGGTCACCAATCCGGAGCACAGGGCTCACGCCGAGGAGATCTGGCGACTGCCAACCGGGTTACTGCCGGAGAAACCCGGCTATCACGCTGTTGAGCAGGACCGGATGCTGCATGACGGCAAGCTCAATTTCTACTGGATCCAGGTCAACAACAACCTGCAGGCCGCACCAAACTCTGGTCAGGAGACATATCCCGGATACCGCAATCCCGAAAACTTCATCGTTGTCTCCGATGCCTATCCGACCGTGACAGCGATGGCAGCAGACCTGATCCTGCCGGCGGCGATGTGGGTGGAGAAGGAGGGAGCCTACGGCAATGCCGAGCGCAGAACCCACACCTGGCATCAGCTTGTCGATGCACCTGGAGGAGCCCGCTCTGATCTCTGGCAGATCATGGAGTTTTCGAAACGCTTCACGACAGACGAAGTCTGGCCGGAAGAGATCCTACAAGCCAACCCTGACTATCGCGGCAAGTCTCTCTATGAGGTTCTATTCCGGAACGGAAATGTCGACCGGTTCCCGGTTGATGAGATCGATCCGGAATACGCCAATCATGAGTCCGAGGATTTCGGGTTTTATGTCCAGAAGGGGCTGTTTGAGGAGTATGCCACCTTTGGACGTGGCCATGGACACGACCTCGCGCCTTATGACCGTTACCACAGGGAGCGCGGGCTGCGCTGGCCGGTCGTCAACGGAGAAGAGACGAAGTGGCGCTTTCGCGAGGGCTACGATCCCTATGTCAAGCCGGGCACCGGCGTGCAGTTCTACGGCAGGCCCGACGGTCGGGCGGTGGTCCTGGCAGTTCCTTATGAGCCGCCGGCCGAGTCGCCGGATGAAGAGTTCGACATATGGCTGGTCACCGGACGTGTGCTGGAGCACTGGCACTCAGGCTCCATGACCCTGCGCGTCCCGGAACTCTACAAGGCATTCCCCGGCGCCAAGGTGTTCATGAACGCCCGCGATGCACGAGCCAGGGGGCTCAATCAGGGTGCAGAGGTGCGAGTGATTTCGCGACGAGGGGAAATACGCTCCAGAATAGAGACACGCGGTCGCAACCGCATGCCCGACGGTGTCGTGTTCGTTCCCTGGTTCGACGCGAGCCAGTTGATCAATCGCGTCACGCTCGATGCCACCGATCCCATTTCCAAACAGACGGACTTCAAGAAATGCGCAGTCAAGATCGAACCCGTAGCATGATACTGCGGCGCCGCCTGGCCGTCGCATTAACCGCTTCTCTGGCCCTGACTGGCTCGGTCGCATTGGCACAGCAGGCGGCCGAACTCGTCGGACCGCCTGACCCTACCAAGACCGTGCCTGCCGAACCGCTGGAAGACTGGGTCATAGACGACATCCGCAAAATGCGCGCCTATCCGGAACAACCGCCGATCATCCCGCACTCGATCGAGGGTTACCAACTGACGGTCAACGCCAATCGCTGCATGACCTGCCACAAGCGGGAATTCACGCAAGGCTCGGGCGCGCCGATGATTTCCGTCACGCACTACATGAACCGTGACGGGCAGATGCTCGCAGATGTTTCGCCTCGGCGCTACTTCTGCACGGAGTGCCATGTGCCGCAGGCCGACGTTGAACCATTGGTCGGCAACACTTTCACCGACATGATCCACATCGGTTCCCAACCGACGGGAAGCGAGTGATGCCATGAGACGCATCAAGCGACTGGTTCTATGGATCTGGCACCTGATCTCGCGGCCGGCGGCGACGTTGAGCCTGGGGTTCCTGACACTCGGCGGATTTGTTGGCGGCGTGATCTTCTGGGGCGGGTTCAACACGGCGCTTGAGGTGACCAACACCGAGGCGTTCTGCATCTCGTGCCACGAAATGGAGAACAATGTCTTTGAGGAACTGGCCCGAACCGTGCACTTTTCCAATCGTTCCGGAGTGCGCGCGTCGTGTCCGGACTGCCACGTGCCGCATGACTGGACCGACAAGATTGCGCGCAAAATGCAAGCCTCAAAGGAGGTTTGGGGGCACCTCTTCGGGACGATCGACACACGGCGGAAGTTCCTCGACCACAGGCGCGAACTTGCAGAGCATGAGTGGGCGCGCCTCAAGGCGAACGACAGCCTCGAATGTCGCAACTGCCACTCAGAGGTTGCGATGGACTTCTCCAAGCAGACTCAACGCGCTTCCGAGATCCATACGCGTTATCTGATTAATGGCGAGGCGACCTGCATAGACTGCCACAAGGGCATAGCGCATGAACTCCCGAACATGGAAGGTGTTGATCCTGGCTGGAGGGTGCCACCGGAAATCCAGGGCAAAGAGCTTCCGCAGGCGGCTGTCTTCGACGAACTGGAGAAACGGGTTGCTTCCGCTCACGCGGAATTGCGCTAGTTCCGGATCCTGGTGCGTAAACTGAAAAGCCGGAGATCACTCCGGCCCTTCAGTCCAAGAAATGTCGATACTGGCTAATTCGAGGCGACCACTTGGCCGAATAATTCGCCGAACACCTTGCCGGCCTTGCCTGGATGTTTCACGGCGGCGGCCTGTTCGGTGTTGTTTCCTGCTCCGACTTTGATCAGCGCGACCATTCCCATGGCATAGTGCGGCATGCATTTCACGCCGTATACACCCTCATGGTCGACGGTCAGAACGATCTCCTCGTTGAACTTGCCCTTCAAGGGGCTAACCCCTTCGGGAAGCATGCCTTTGATGGTTTCCACGTTGTGGCCTTTGTCGGTCGGCACAAAGCGTATGGTGTCTCCGACCTCCGCTTTGACGAAGTCGGGCTGGAATACCATGACACCTTTCTCACCCTTGTTCAGCATCTCGACGGTATATTCCGCCGCGTTTGCGTCGCTGGCCATTGCCACGGCAGCGCCCAGGGCGAGTATTGCGATCATCCGTTTCATCGTTCTATCCTTTCAATCCTTGTGTTCACGGCGTGAACCGTTGTTAGGTCGAATAGTCTCTTTGCCGCGGGCCGTTTTTGTGCTGGCGCAAACAAAACGAGAAACGCGGTAGCCGCCGCACGAATTGTTGGACACGCACCGATGCTGGATCGCTCGCTGATTGCAGGACTGGCGCCTTTCAAGGACCTCAAGGACGAGAGCCTCGATCGAATCCTGAAAGAGGCGCGGTCTGCCCGTCATGCGAAGAACACGTCGGTCTTCGAGCAGGAGGAAGAAGCGACTGCCTTCTATCTGCTGCTATCAGGGCACATCCGGGTGGTTAGAACGGCACCCGATGGTCACCAGATTATCGCCCGCTACATCAACGAGGGAGAGCTGTTCGGGATCGCTATCGCGATGGGCAGAACCACATTCCCCGCCAGCGCGGTGGCGGCCGTCGACTGCGTTGTTTTGTCGTGGCCAAACCGCGAATGGGCAGAATTGCAGGCCACCGTGCCGGCATTCGGCGCGAGCGCCTACCAGACGATCGGTAGCCGCCTCCAAGATACCCAGGCGCGGGTCATGGAGATGTCGACAGCGCAAGTGGAGCAACGCATCGCCAACACACTGTTGAAGCTTGTGAAGCAGGCCGGCAGGAAAACAGAAAATGGCATCGAGATCGATTTCCCGATTACCAGGCAGGATATTGCCGAGATGACCGGCACCACCTTGCACACGGTCAGCCGCCTTCTCAGCGGTTGGGAGGACGAAGGGCTTGTCCGGGGAGGGCGGCAGAAAGTCACTGTCGTGAACCCCCATCAGCTTCTTCTTATCGCGGAAAACCGTCGTCCGAAGTAGGCGCGATTACACGGGAATTGCGGCGAGGAGCTCTCCCACGAATGCGTCCTCGTCGACGCCATGCTCTTCGCAGGCTTCTGTAACCGTATGATAGATGGCGATCGGGCAACCCACGCATAACATGCCATGACGGATCAGCACCGCGATCGTCTCCGGCCATTTGCGCATGATGTCATCCATGCACATGTCGGGATTAAGTCTATATGGTTCTCTCACAACAATCACCTCGCTCAGTCGGCAATGATGCCGGCTGGGAGGTCGATCTTCTTTGTCGGGGAACAAAGACTTAGCCGGATTTGGTCGGAGGAGGCGCAATGAGATCGGAGGCCTGGTTAGGCTTCCGAAGTAGATAGTGCGTCGCATTCCAGTTCACTCGGTCCCTAAGAGTTCGAGCGCGCCCAAGGTCCTTCCTTGACAAATGGTAACGGTTACTATATATAACGTTACCAGAAAAGGAAGCTATCATGGCTCTGTCAAATGCCGAGAAGCAGCGGCGCTATCGCGAACGCCAGAGGTTGAAAAAGGAAGCCCGGTCGGCCCGTCCAAGCGAGGACGACTTGAAGCCATTTCTGAAGACACCCTTCTCCGAGTTTCTCAAAGAACGGTCTTCGAACACCATGTTCCATGAGAACCTTCATTGGGTTGGAGTGGAAGTTGAGGGTGATCTGGAGAGCGATCATCCGAGTTTTGAAATGGCGGCCGAGTGGCCTGAGTGGGCTGGCGTCGATCCAAATTCATTGAATGTCGCGACCGGCATGGTGGGCGTGTTCATCGATGCTGCCAAGGAACTCTCGACGCTCATCAACACCTATAAGCTCCAAGAGATTGACCGTGCGATGTCAACGGCTTCGCCGGCCGACAAGGTGCGCCTTGGTTACTTGCGCAAGCAACTGACCAAACGCACCAGTCACTTTTTTCCAGTCATCGAAGCGAAGGAGGATTGAGAACACCAGAAAACAGAAGGCGCGACCAAGCTTCTAACCAAGGCCGCGCCTGGCATGAAATGCCGACTGCTAGATCAACAATTCAAGGCCCACTGGGCGGGAGCTAAATACCATGAGTGTCAGTTCAAATTCAATCGATCCTAATCGTCAGTATCTTCCGCATGAGGAGGTGAAGCCGTTCATCGAGAGCATGTTTTGGAACATCGAGGAACTGCAATCCTTCCAAGATGATGAAGAGTTGGAGAACGCGGATGATGTCGTTCTGACCCTTCAAGAAATCCAGAACTGGGCTTTTGGGGTCATCTATGACGCACGTGATGCCATTGAACGCATTCTTGATATGAATGGGTCTCGGGAAGGTGTGCGGCGTTGTGTGGATGATCTTATGGAGGAGAACAATGCCGTCACCCGGGAGGCGTTGAAAAAGGCACTTGGCCGTGTCGCAGCCTCGGACCAAAAGCTTCCCAAGGACGTTGCTTCTGGTCTGAAAGCACTCGGGTTGCCCAAGCGTTATGATCGTCGAGCTGTGAACACCTACGGCAGGGCATTTATTGCGTTCAGTCGTATCAAGTGGTCGGATGGGCAATCATGAAGCGGGTTTCTTCCATCCCACCGCTTGAACGTTCTCGCCTCGGTGCGTCCCGAGAGGGACTTGGCGGGTGAATTCGACTTGATCCGAGAGCATTTTGGTTTCTGAGAAAGAGCACAATCGCGCCGTTAGCGGCGCGATTGTGCCAACTCGGTTATGCTGGTTAACAAAACTCGAGCGTTTGGAGGCGGGGAGATTGCTGTGTGCACTTTTCTTTGGCCCCGTTAATCAAGCCAGATTCAAGAGCAGTTCTCTCGTGTCGGGCAGGCGTTTTAAGCTTGCCTCGATCCGCTCGCGCCATCGTGGACCTTGAGACAATGCAGTTTCGTATGCTTCGGCAAGCTCGTCCGGACGGTCCTCCGCAAGAACCGCGATAAGGAGCTCGGCCTGTGCACGATCTTTTCGCGCTTTCAACTGATCGGGCCCGCCTTTACGTCTGTCGGCAACGATCAGCTTGTGAATGGCAAATCGCTCAGGCCGTGGGATCTGGACCAGGACGCCGGATCGATAGAGCGCAACCGCATAGATCGGATCCGCGATCAGAAAGTTCAGGTAGTGGAGTGCTTGGGCGCTTACTCCCAACGCCGGTAACGGCTTGACGCTTTCATCGCCAAAAGCCGGGGTCAGGAACTCGACCATCGCTTCAGAGTGGCTTTGCCGCCATTTCCAAACCTGTTGATCGAACACTCCGGGAACCGGGTCGAATTTGAGAGATCTGAGTATCTCGTCGGGATTTTCCTCGACCTTATCTTCCAGGGCAACCGAGAGCCGTTGAAAGCTGGCGAAATCGATGTCGCCGGTCTGGGCCAGTTCCTCGTAATCCATGCGCACGCCGAGGTCGCCCTGGTATAGGCTGTAGGCCGTTGTCCCAACGAGTGTGCCGCCAAGCCGGAACACGCCTGCTCGGGAAAAGGCGAGAAGCAATGAACCTGTATCACGATCAGTCGTGATGAAGCCTTCGGCCCGAAGCGTCCTTGCAAGCCTGGTCATCCGTTTGCGCCGCTCGTCCGCTTCGGCCTTCAGGGCTTCCGCGCGTTCCAGGCGCGCGCGCAAGTCCGGTTTGTCTTCACCCAGATATCGGCTCACCATCTCGGTGCCGATCCGAAACTTCTCGTAGAGATAGATTCGTCCGTTGCGCCGGCGTTCCTCGATAGAGCCAACCAGGCCGGATGCTCTTTCATCAAGATGAAGACGCAGCAAATCCTGGTAGGCCACGACGGCGGGACGACTGTGAGCGACGATTTTCATATCTTCGCATTCCTCGTGATGTGTGCATCAAATTATTATTTGCTGCACATAATTACAAGTGTGCATCAAAAAAATTACTGATGCACACACTTCCAGGCAAACTGCCATCGGGATCTCTCGAGGCGGGTTGTGAATGCTCCAAGCCCGGGTTGAGAAGGAGCCTCAGCTTTTGCACCCGTTGAAGGGTCGGCGCGGGATCGCGTCCCTGAGAGCAAAGCCTGATGAATTCGATCCAGGCTCGCTCATTCTCGCTGAGATCGCAGCTGTTATCGGTCCGAGTATCGCTGTGCTTGAGCGTAGACGTCATTTGCCGAAGATCCCCCTGATCGCACCACGCGCCTTCATCGTAATCGAGGGATCGCTGTGGTCGGACGCCTTCCGGATCTCATCGAGCCACGCAACTTCATTGCGGGTGACGATCGTTCCGAAGATCTGATCGATTGCGGTCCCGGTCGTGTCACCACCCAACTGCTCGAGGGCGAGCTTGAACAGAAGCGCCGGGTCACACTCGAGCGCTTTCGCCAAGCCTGGCACACGATCCAGCGGAAGCTTGTTCGAGCCGTTCTTGAACATCGACAACATATTCGGCTGAACGAAGCCGGCCTCGATAGCGATCTGGAGTTGCGTCTTGCGCGGTTTCAGCTCCAGAATTCGCTTTTGAAGGAATGCTGCCAGGCGGGTGTCGGCATAGGGCCGACCTGCACGTTTTTTCATTTCACGCGGACTTTCTCGCTACAGCGATGCACGATTGCGTCGCTTGATTTTGATATAGCGAGGGGTCGACGGGGAAATTGCGGGAAATTGACGGCGCAAATATCGTCGGCTGAAATGGATAAGTCTAGGATAAGAAGATGCACACATTTCGCTTCATCCATACTTCCGATCTCCATCTCGGTCGTCGTTTCGGTAATTTTCCAGAAGAGGTTCGTGGTCGCCTGGTCGAAGCCCGACATGCCGCAATCGCGAGCTTGGCCAATGCCGCTCGCGACCATGAAGCCGGACACATCCTCGTGGCCGGCGATCTCTTCGACACCGAGACGCCATCGGAAGCGGTATGGCGACAGGCTGTCGCTGCGATGGGTAAAGAAAATGACATCCATTGGTGGATCATTCCCGGCAATCACGACAGTCTCGCTGCCGAGGCCTTGTGGAAGCGTTTCCGTGGCCAGGCACCGGAAACGGTTCACCTGATCGATGCCGGGGAACCGATCGAGATCGCAGGAGAGGTGAGCCTTTTGCCGGCGCCTCTGCCGAGGCGTTTCCCGGGCATGGATCTGACCGAATGGATGCGGGAATGTTCGACCCCGGAAGCCAACATCCGTATCGGGCTCGCACATGGCGGAGTTGTCAATTTCGGGTCTGAGGACGACGGCCAGGAGATCATCCCGCCGGATCGCAGCTCCACCGCAGGTCTGGATTACCTCGCGCTTGGCGACTGGCACGGCGTCAAGAAGATCGGTGAGAGAACCTATTACTCGGGCACGCCCGAGCGGGATCGCTTCAAGCATGTAGGCCGGGGGTGCTGTCTCGCGGTCACGATCGGTAGCCCTCGCGCCGTCCCTGAAGTTCAAGTCGTCGAAACCGGCCGCTTCAATTGGGCGGAAATCGAAATCCACCTAACGCCAGAGCAGGATCCGGAGACCGCCTTGCAGGCCGTCGTTCCCGGTTCGGCGGGAGACAGGCGCGATTTCCTGATGAAGCTCAACGCGAGGGGTTGGATGCGCTTGCCGGAGCGGGAAGCACTGTCGCGAGCGATCGACCATGTTCGCCATGACTTCGGCTACTTCGAGTATGTCGAAACCGCTCTGCAGACGGAGATCGAAACCGATGATCTCGACGAGATCGCACAGGGCGGAGCGCTGAGGCTGGCTGCTGATGCTCTTTATGGGGGTGCCGAAAACGAGATGGCGTCTGCTGGGGAGCGCGCCATCGCCGCGGCGGCGCTCCGCCGTCTTTATGGATTTGCGAGGAGGCAGGAAAAGTGAAACTTCGCAAGATCCGACTCAACAACGTCCGCCGATTCACGGATCCAGTCGAGATTTCCGGCATAGCGTCCGGGCTCAACGTGCTTGCTGCACCCAATGAGAACGGCAAGTCCACCATCTTCGATGCGCTGCATACGTTGTTCTTCAAGGGGCACCGGTCCTGGGACAAGGAAGTGTCGAGCCTGGCGCCGCATGCCGGGGGCGATCCGGAAGTGGGGCTCGAACTGGAACTTGGCGGCCAAGTCTTCAAGGTCGAAAAGCGGTGGGCGAAAAGCCGCAAAGGCGAAGCGCGTGTCTTCCGCGATGGAAGTCTGCTCAAGCAAGGCGACGATGCCGAAGACTGGCTTTCCGCCGCTTTGAAGTCGCCGAAGGATGGTGGGCCTGCCGGGCTCTTGTGGGTGAGGCAAGGCATTCTTGGTTTGGAGAATGACGATGCGAGTCTGACTGCGCGCCGCGATCTGTTGTCGTCAGTTGCCGGAGAAGTCGAGGCGATGACTGGTGGCCGGCGAATGGAAACCGCGCGACGTCTCTGCAGTGAAGAGCTGGAGCGATATCTTACCAAGAGTGGAAAGCCGAAGACAGGCGGCCCGCTCAAGGAAGCCGAAGAGCTGGTTGCAGATCTGGGCACTAAACATGACGAGCTCTCCGCCAAAGCCTCCAGACTCCGTGCGGAGATCGACCGAAGGAACGGAGTGCGCCGCGAGCTTGCGGCAATCGAGGATCCGGAAGACGACCGTGAAAGGAAAGAGCGGCTTCAGTCTGCCGAAGCCGCGTTTTCCGAAGCCCAGCGCCACGCGGAAACGCTCGAAAAGGAGATCGAATCCGAGAAGTCCAGGTTTCATGAGGTTGGTCGCGCCCAAGACAAGTTGAAAGTGCAAGGCGAGGCGATCACAGAAGCGAAGCAGGCCCGTGATCTCTTGGCCGGCCAAGTGAGCATTCACGAAGAACGGAAACTCGCAAGGCGAGATGCGGAAACCGAACATGCCGACGCCGCACGGCGGTTTGAGGAAACCGAAAAGGCGCTCGTTTTTGCCACCGAAACATTGCGCCATATCCTGCAAGCCAAGTCGGCTGCCTCCGCTGCGGAGCGCAGAGCGGAACTGACGCAGCGGCTCGCAAGGGCCGAAGGTCTGCGGCAGAAAGTCGAAACGGCGAAGGCTGCAGCCGATATCGAGATCGATACCAAGACGCTCCAGAGCCTCGAGGAACTCGATGCGCAAATCCGAACACTCAAGCACCTGCGCGCAAGCGAGGCGGCTTCCGTGACCATGCACTACGACGAAGGCATCTCGGGTTGCGTTGTTATCAACGATGCGGCACTCGCCGACGGCATCCGGTTCCCGGTCCCCGGCGGTGCGGCGATCGATATTGCCGGAGTTGGACGCTTGGTTGTCGAAACGCCCACCGGGTCCGGAGAAACGGATATTGAAGACGCCGAGCGCGCGCTGGCGGATCGCCTGCATTCCATGAGGCTTCAGGACATTGCGATGGCGCGGGAGTCCGGAGGAAAGCGGCAGGGCGCCGAGGCTCAGCTTCGTGATGCAAAGGCAGCCTTGGCTGCCGAGGCGCCGGATGGCATCGATGCGCTGCGCAAGCAGATTGCGGCTCTTCCGGAAGAAGTGGCCAATGCCGATGAACTGCCGGACCCGGCTGAAGCCGAACAGGCCGAGCGGGATGCGAAGGCGGCGCGCGATACTGTCATCCTGAATCTCGAAAAGGCACGCGAACGTCTGAGCTATGCCAAGTCGGAAGAGGCGCGCGCGGCAGCCGCTGTCGAGGCGGCCGAAGCCAGGGTGACCAGGTCACGGAACATCCTCGACAATCTTGAAGAGTTGGAGGCCGAAATCGAGATTCTCCGGCAACAACTCCCCGCGCTGGAGGCAGCTCTTGAGGAGGCAGGCAGCAAGCGGAAGGAGGTCGAAAGAACCGCACCGGACCTCGATGCGGCGACAGCCGCACTCGAGCGCGCGCGTTCCGTCGTCGAGCGCGCTGACCGGGACCGCCAAGAACTCCGCCTAGAATTGCAGCGTCTCGACACGGCGATTGATCTCTATTCCGGTGAAGCGGTGGACGAGGAACTCGCCGATGTCGCGACACGGCTCGAACAGGCTCGCGACAAACTCGCCGAGATCGAGTTCGAGGTAGCGGTTCTGCAACGGCTGGACTCGGCACTCGAGGCAGCGCGTGCGGCCGCGCGAGATCGCTATGTCGAGCCCGTCCTGTCTGAACTCGTGCCGCTCATACGGCTGTTCTGGCCGGAGGCCGAATTGCACCTGGATGCCGATAATGTCCTTCCGACCGCGCTCATTCGCGCAGGCACGGAGGAGGACTTCGATGTCCTCTCTGGTGGCACCAAGGAGCAGATAGCGCTCTTGGTGCGCCTGGCGTTCGCGAGGATGCTCGCGAAGTCCGGCGATGCTGCGCCCATAATTCTCGATGATGCGATTGTCTACACTGATGACGATCGAATCGAGCGGATGTTCGATACGCTCACGCGTGAGGCAAGGGACCAGCAAATAATCGTCTTCACATGCCGACAAAAGGCATTCCGCGATCTCGGCGGTCGCAGCCTTTCCATCGCGCCAGCAAGGCCAGCAATGGCGTCAATAGATTGAGACGGGAAATTCTCAATCTTCAACTTAAACGTCGCCGCTGACTGATTTCAGAAAATGCCGGTGAAACTAAAATTCAGTTGCCCAAAAATTCGGGCTCTTTTGCTTTTACGCGTTTATAACCCGAATTATTATAGCAATGTTTTCGAGAATCACATCAAATGCTATTCTATATTATAAATGAATCGCAATTGGTGTAGCGCAGTCATAGTCGCAAATAGGTTATAAGTCTGCGAGGAGGAGGGACCGTGGCTGGGGAAACAGAGAGGCCGGACAGCTTTCTCACCGCACTGGCGGAAACGTTAAAGAGCACCGAGAGCATGGACGGCGATCTTGCTGACATTCTTTCAGATCATATCCTGAAAATTGAACCGAGCGACAATGCAGTCGCTGATGCTAAGGCGGCGATCGTTGCGCTGGCCGCGCAGCGTGCGGCGCCGAAGGACGAGGAAGCGGTTGATGGCTGATCCCTGCCTCCTGCAGTCGCTGACCCTCGAAGGTTTTCGCGCCTACCTCCAGCAGAAGACCTTTGATTTCAGCAAGAAGCGCTGCCTCGCGATTTTCGGGCCGAATGGCTGTGGCAAATCAAGCATAATCGATGCACTCGAGTTCCTCTTCTCCGAGCACGGAACGCTGAATCGACTTGGACAGCGCACGCGTGACAACCAGGCTGGCCCCACGGCGCTTGCTCATGAAGGCGCCGAAGCCGCCGGCATTATCCCGACGGTCAGTTTCGAAACCATCACTGGGCAGGCCGTAGCTCAGGGCAGTCGAGCCGCTTCGGGAGCGCACCGGCCAGTCCCTGCGGCGGCGACAACCATGAACGAGTTGTTCGTCGTGTCGCCAATCATTCGGGGCTACACTTTACGGACCTTTGTCGAGTCCCATAAACCGGAGAGTCGCTATGCGGATGTTGCCGGTTGGTTGCAGCTCAGCCCGCTAGTCGAGGTGCAAAAGAACTTGCGATTGCTGCGCCGGGACGTGAAGGCCGCCGCCGAGAGCACGGTCGAGCAGACTAGGCTTAGCGGCGTGCTGCGCACGGAGACCGCGCAAGAGGTGCAACAATGGGACGAAGTGGCGGTTCTGGACTATATAAACGACAAGGTCATCGCTCCGCTCGATGCCAACTTGAAGCTTACAGCTCTCGACAAGGGCGATCCAAGTTACTCCGAGATGGGAGAGCGCCTCGAGACCGAAGAAAATCGGATTGGCCTTGCTGGTCTTAAACAGGTGCGCAATGCCGCAGCGGCGCTGTGGCAGAAGGCCGTCTCGGAGGACGATGGCAAAGAAGTTGTCAGCGGCACCATCCCCGACTTCGACGCTGCGCTTGTCGCACTCGCGAACGCAAAATCGCTTGAGGCTGAGGAGCGCGACAAGGCAGCCGACATCGTCTTCGGCTCTGTCTGGAAGGAAGCCGAGCCTCTTTTCGCGGAAGACGCGACGGCGCCAGATTTTTGCCCCGTTTGCGCTACGCCGGTTAATCAGACGACAGCCGGGAGCGTTCCAGCGATCCGAGACCTTCTAGCCGAGCATCTATCCGATCTCAAAACCTATAACGATGCCAAGAAGGCCCTCGATAAAGCTGAGACTGCTGCTATAAAGGCGCACGACCGGCTGGTCGCACGCCTACCTTTGATGATCGAGATTCTGGTGGAGGATGAGCTTGCCGAGTTCAAGACTAAGCTCGTCGATTACCAGGCAAACGTCGCCGGTTGGCCTGCCGCCGACTCTCCTGAATCAACGGAAATCGTCGAGAAAATCTCAGCGCTACTCGCACACGTCGATGAGCAAATCGAGGACATTGAAGCGAAGCAGGGTGACCATACCTGGTCTAAAGCCAAGGCTATTGTCGACGGGCTCCTAGCGCTTCAGGACGACTTCGCGCTCGCAACTAGAACTTCGGCGGAACTGTTAGCGCTTAGCAATGCACTGACGATGCAGTCGGGGCACATCGCTGGCAAAATCCGCGAGAAGGTGCAGTCGCTGTTAGATATGCTGCAGGCACCGATGAATGAAATCTACAAAGAAATACAAGGCGAGCACGCGAAGCCCATTCGGCTTGAGCTGCCCGGCGAAGATGAGACCAATCAGCAGCGCTTGCAGTTGTTAATCGACTTCTCGGAGAATCGACCCGGAGTGCCGCCTGGTGGCTATCTTAGCGACTCACAGATCCACTCGGTCGCGCTCGCACTGCGTCTCGCGGCTATCAAGCAGTTCAACGGCGGCGCGCCGGTTATCGCGCTGGATGATATCGTTACTTCCTACGATGCCGACCATCGCCGCGCGATCAGCGCGCTTATCGCCAAGATGTTCTTCGACTGCCAGATTATCCTCGTCACTCATGACGAGCGCTTTTTCAATTATCTTAAAGACCAACTCGCAGCGAAGGACTGGCAGTTCACTCGAATTATCGGACTAGATCCCGCCTATGGTCCGCGCTTTGCTGATCACAAAGTCACCGATGAAATGATCGAGGCGCGTTGGGCAAACGGGGAACCCGCTGCCAATGAAATGCGCCAGGCTGAGGAGGAATGGCTTCTTGGTATTGCGCGCGGATTTGGCGTTAACGTTCGTATCCGGCCGCTCGAAAAAGCTTATTCTTATGAAAGATCTGAATTGGCTTCAGCGATCGGAGCATTCCTCCGCGACAACAAGCTGACACCCCCTGATGTGCCGGGCGTCAATAACCGCTTTATCGCTAGCCTCATCAAGGGCGACATCGAGAACTTCGGTAGCCACTTTCAGGAAGGACCATATGGTGACGGGTCTATCGGCGACGAAAAAACGCGATGGGGAGAATTTAAGGCCTTCCGTGACCATTTCATTTGCAGCGCCTGCGGTCGCACGAAATTCAAGCGGCCTTTTGGGCTAAGCAAACCGGTGTGCGCTCATGAGGGGTGCGAAACACAGTTCACCTTTGCCGCGCCTAAGGCCTGACGACAAAATCAGTTTGCAGTCCGCTTGCCAACCCTTTGATTCAACACGCGCGAAAAATAGAGCGGTTTGCAGAAAAGCATATAAATTTCAATCATTTGCACCAGACTACGAATCTGGGGGTCAGAGGTTCGAATCCTTTCGGGCGCGCCATTTCTTTCCCAAGCGTTTCAGTCAATTTACGTCAGCTATTGCGCCGTCCAGCCGCCGTCGATGGGAATTGCGGTGGCGGTGACGTTGTGGGCGATCGGGGCGCAGAGCCAGAGCGCCAATGCGCCGATTTCCGACGGATCGGACATGCGCAGCGAAGGCTGCTTTTCCTTCAGGAGATCGGCGATCGCCGCATCCCTGTCGCCGCCGAACGCCTCGGCGCGGTCGCGGACCTGCGGCTCGATGATGGCGGTCTTCGTCCAGCCCGGGCATATGCAGTTGACGGTCACGCCGCCTTTCGTCCGGTCGCCCGCCGCGGCGTATTCCAGCGCCGCCACCTGCGACAGGCCGACGAGCCCGTGTTTGGCGGCGACATAGGGCGCCTTGTCCTTCGATGAGATGATGCCCTGCACCGAGGCGATATTGACGACCCGGCCATAGCCGCGCTCGGCCATGACGGGCAGCGCCGCCTTCATCGTGTGGAACGCGGCGGACAGGTTGATGGCGATCATGTCGTCCCAGACGGAACGCGGCATCTCGGCGAGCGGGGCGGTGTGCTGGATGCCCGCATTGTTGACCAGGATGTCGGCGCCGCCCCATGCTGCCACCGCCTCCATCATTCGCTCGATCTGCTCGGGTCCGCGCAGGTCGCCGTCGAAGAATTCGGCCTCCGGCGCGCCCGCCTGCCGGAGTTTCCCGCAGACCTCGTGGATCTGCGCGTCGCCCGCGATCCCGTGCACGGCGATGCGCGCGCCCGCTTCGGCCAACGCCCTGGCGATGGCGAACCCGATGCCCTGCACCGAGCCGGTCACCAGCGCTGTCTTTCCCGTCAGGTCGGTCATGTCCTCTCCTCCAGTATTTTGCGCAATGCGGTCTTCAGCACCTTGCCGTAATTGTTTTTCGGCAATTCGCGGATTTCGAAATAGGCCTTCGGCCGCTTGAAGCGGGCGATCCGCGCGAGGCAATGCGCATCGAGCGCCGCCGGATCGAACGCTGCCCCGGGGGCTGGAACCACGAAGGCGACCACGTCCTCTCCCCATTCCGTGGAGGGGCGGCCGATCACCGAAACCTCGTGCACGCCATCATGGGTCAGCAGGGCCTCTTCCACTTCGCGCGGGTAGATGTTGGTGCCGCCCGAAATGATGACGTCCTTCGAGCGGTCCTGCAGCGTCAGATAGCCGTCCGCGTCGAGCGTGCCGACATCGCCGGTCATCAGCCAGCCGTCGCGCAGCGTCTTCTGCGACGCTTCCGCATTCTCCCAGTAGCCCGGCATGACCGGAAGTCCCTTGACCATGATCTCGCCGATCTCGCCCGGTGTCAGCGCATTTCCGTCCGGGTCGCCAATCCGGATCTCCACGACCGATTGCGCACGGCCGACGGACACGAGCCTTTCTCGCCAGCGCGGGTGCGCCCGGTCGGCGACATCGGCGCGCGAGAGCGCCGAGATCGCCATCGGACACTCGCCCTGGCCGTAGATCTGGATGAATTTCGGTCCGAACCAGTCGACCGCCTCCTCGATGTCGGCGCGGTACATCGGCCCGCCGCCATAGACGACAGTGCGGATGCCGTCGCCGCGCCGTCCTGTTGCCTTCGCGCGGTCCGTCAGCCGCCGCACCATAGTCGGCGCCATGAACATGGAGGTCGGGCCGGAGTCTTCCGACAGGTCGAGAACCTCGTCGGCGTCGAAGCCGCCGGATTTCGGGCACAGATGCCGCGCGCCGCCGAGCACGTGCACCGGCGCGTAGATGCCGGCGCCATGGCTCATCGGCGCGGCATAGAGCGCCGCGTCGTCGGCCGAAACCGTGTCGACATCGGCGAGATAGGAAAGCGAGGTCGCCATCAGCATGCCATGCGTGATGCGCACGCCCTTGGGATGGCCGGTCGTCCCGGACGTGTAGAACAGCCAGGCGAGATCGTCGGGCGTCCTCGGTTCCGCGACCCGACCGGGCCCGTCGGTTATGGCGAGGAAACGATCCGTCGAGATGTCGATCGGTTCGGCGTCGGTCGCTTCGGCCAACGCAGCCCCCGGATCGGGCGTGACGAACACGATCTTCGCCCCGGCGTTTTCGATGATCCAGGCGGCTTCCTTCGCATGCAGCTTGGCATTGATCGGCGCGGCCGCCGCGCCGGCGATCCAGATGCCGTAAAGCGCGACGAGATAGTCCGGGCAGTTCTTCATGAACAGCGCCACGCGGTCGCCCGGCTTCACGCCGTCGCGTCCCAGTGCCGCCGCAAGGGCGGATGCGCGGGCATGGAACGTCGCGTAGTCCGCGACGACCGTCTCGCCATGCAACAGGGCGGGACGCTCGCCGGCAACGGCGGCCGTCCGCTCCAGCCACACGGCGAGGTTCATCAGGTTTTCACCGCTTCCAGGATCGAGCAATAATTGGCCACGCCGGACCCGCCCATGTTGAAGACCATGCCCGTCGCTGCGTCCGGCGCCTGCATCTCCCCGGCATCGCCCGTCACTTGCCGCGACACCATCACATGCATGGAGACGCCCGTCGCGCCGACGGGATGGCCCTTGGCCTTCAGTCCGCCCGACAGGTTCACCGGCAGCGCGCCGCCCGGATAGACCGTACCGTTCTTCAACGCCTCGACGCCACGGCCGGGCTCGGTGAGGCCCATCGCCTCGTAGATCAGCAGTTCCGCGATGGTGAAGCAGTCATGCACTTCGGCGAGATCGAGATTGTCGAGTTCGACACCCGCCGAGCGCATTGCGCGGCGGATGGCCTCGCGCGGTCCCTCGAAGGCGAGCACGTCGCGCGCCGACATGGGCAGGTAATCGTTCACCTGTTCGGCGGCGCGCATCATTACGGCGCGCGGCATCGATGGGACGAGATCGTCCGCGACGAGCACCAGCGCTGCTGCGCCGTCGGAGACCAGCGAACAGTCGGTCTTCTTCAGCGGCGGCGCGATCATCGGATTGCGCTCGCTCTCGGTGGCGCAGAACGCCATGTCGAGCGGCTTGCGCAATTGGGCCAGCGGGTTCTTCGCGCCGTTGGTGTGGTTCTTGGAGGCGATCATCGCCAGCGCTTCGGTCGCATCGCCAAAACGCTCGAAATAGGCCTCGGCGAATTGCGCGAAGACCTGCGGGAAGGAGAGGCCGGCTTCCTCCTTCTGGTAGGAGGCATGACCGAGCGCCGCCGCGACCTCCGCCGTTGGCAGATGCGTCATTTTCTCGACGCCGATCACCAGCGCGACCTTCGCCTCGCCGGCGAGAATGGCGTTGCGTGCCGCAAAGACCGCCGCCGACCCCGAGGCGCAGGCGTTTTCCAGTCGCGTCGCGGGCTTGAACCGGAGGCCCGGATCGATCGACAGCGCCAGCGAGGCCGGAAAACCGTCCGGTACCATGCCGCCATTGAAATGACCGACCCAGATGCCGTCGATATCGTCAGCCGAAACACCGGCATGCGCGAGCGCCTCGGCGCCGGCCTCGCGGATCAGGTCTTCGAGCGACAGCGCAGAGAGCTTGCCGAACGGGGTGTGGCCCCAGCCAACGATATGAACCATGAGGTCTCCTCCTCTAATTGCACCAAGAATAAGCACTCCGGGTCGAAGCGATCAATTCAATATAAAAACAGGCGTTGTGGCGCAGCGCGCCATTTGCGGCAGACAGGCCGCATGAGGGCTGACGAAAAAGGCCCGCGCGATGGCGGGCCTTGCTCTCGTCGTTTGCGATGATCGCGGTCAGATCGCCAGGTAGTCGTGGCGCAGCTTTTCGTTTTCGAGCACCTCCTTGGCCGAGCCGTCATAGACGACCTCGCCGGTGTCGAGGATGATCGCGCGGTCGGCGAGTTTCAGTGCGGCGACCGCGTTCTGCTCGACGATGATCGTCGTGATGCCCGCATTGCGGACCTCGATCAGCGCTTTCTCGATGTCGTGACGCACCACTGGCGCAAGACCTTCATAGGGCTCGTCGAGAAGCAGGAGCTTGAGGTCGCGCGCCAGGGCCCGGCCGATCGCCAGCATCTGCTGCTCGCCGCCGGAAAGAGTCGTGCCCTCCTGCTTGCGGCGCTCCTTCAGCCGGGGGAACAGCGCGTAGATGCGCTCGTAGTCCCAGCCGAGTTCGCCCGCGATGCAGGCGAGGTCGAGATTCTCCTCGACGCTCATGCCCGGAATGATGCGTCGGTCTTCCGGGACGAGCTGGATGCCGTGAAGCGCCGCCTGGAAGGACTGCATCTTGTGGACGGGCTCGCCCTTCAGCCAGATTTCGCCATTGCGCAGTTCCGGCGATCCGGCGCGTGCGATGGTGCGCAGCGTCGAGGTCTTGCCGGCGCCGTTGCGGCCGAGCAGGGCAAGAATCTCGCCTTCGTTGATGTCGAAGGACACGTTCTGGACGATGTAGCTGTCGCCGTAGAAGGCCTTGAGATTGCGGACCGCGAAATATTGCGATTTCGGATCGGCCGCCTTCGGCTGGACCATCGTGGCGGGATCTGTTGCGTCCGTCATACCTGCTCCTCCCCGAGATAGGCTTCCTTGACCCTCGGGTCGTTCTTGATCTGGTCGGGCGTCCCCTGGGCGATGATGCGGCCGCCGGCCAGCACGCTGATGCGGTCTGCCAGCGAGAACACGACATGCATGTCGTGCTCGATGATCACCTTGGTCATGCCGCCTTCCTTGATCTTCTTGAGAAGATCGATGGTGGCGTTGGTGTCGTGGCGCGCCATGCCGGCCGTCGGCTCGTCGAGCAACAGCAGCTTGGGATGCTGGATCAGGCCCATGGCCAGTTCCAGCCGCCGCTTGTCGCCGCGCGACATGCTTGTCGCCGGCGCGTTCAGCTGGGCATGCAGACCGACGCTGTGGATCACGTCGATCGCTTCCTGGCGGATCGCCTTCTCGCCGGCAAAGGACTTGAAGGGATTGAGCTTGAAGTGGCCGTCCCGTTTCGACAGCGCCGGCACCATGACGTTTTCCAGCACGGTCAGGTCGAGAAAGACCTCCGGCGTCTGGAACACGCGGGCGACGCCGAGCTGATTGATCTCGTGCGGCGACTTGCCGGTCAGCGTATCGCCGTCGAAGATCACCGCGCCGCGGTCGGGCTTCAGACGGCCGACGCAGACATTGAGCAGCGTCGACTTGCCGGCGCCGTTCGGACCGATGATCGCATGGGTCTCGCCCTTGCGCACGTCGAGATCGACGTCTGACAGGGCATGCAGCCCGGCAAAGCTCTTGTGGACGTCGTCGATATGAAGGACCTTGTCGGGAATACCGCTCTTGAAGCCGCGGTCGTCCTCGTCATCCCTGATGTTTTCGGCAACAGACATGATTTCCCCCTATTCCGCGGGTTGGCCGACGGCATTGGCCTCATCGGCCTTGTCGGTCCGCTGCTTGCGGAAGATTGAAGCGATGCGGCGCGCACCTTCCATCAGCCCGCCGGGCAGGAAGATGACGATCACCATGAACAGGAAGCCGAGCGTCAGGTGCCAGCCTTCGCCGACGAAGAAGGAGAAGAACTCGACGAAGAAGTTCTGGAGCCCGTCCGGCAGACCCGAGAACGCCTGGTGCAGGATACCCTCGTTCCAGGAGGAGACCTTCTGCTCGGCATATTTGATCAGGCCGGCGCCCAGCACCGGACCGACCAGCGTGCCGGCGCCGCCGAGGATCGTCATCAGAACGACTTCGCCCGACGCCGTCCACTGCATGCGTTCGGCGCCCGCGATCGGATCGGTGACCGCCAGCAGCGAACCGGCGAGGCCCGCATACATGCCCGAGATCACGAAAGCCGAGATCAGGTAGGGGCGGGTGTGGATGCCGGTGTAGTTCAGCCGGTTCTGGTTCGACTTGATCGCCTTGAGCATCATGCCGAAATTTGACTTGGTGATGCACATCGCGATGAAGAAGCAGATGATCAGCAGCACGGCGCAGAAATAGAAGCCCGGATAGCCGCTCATCTTCATGCCGAAGAAATTGGTGATCGGTACGCCGATTTCCTGGATGCCCATCGCCTGGTCGATCAGGCGCACGTCGCCGTCACGCAGCGAGACTGCTGCGCTGTCGCGGATCGCGCGGACCTGAAGGCCGGTTTCGCCGTTGGTGATCGGCGTGAGCACCGAATAGGCGAGGTTGTAGCTCATCTGCGCGAAGGCCAGCGTCAGGATCGAGAAGTAGATGCCCGAACGCCGGAGCGACACGTAGCCGATCAGGAAGGCGAACACCGCCGCCATACCGACCGACAGGATGACCGCCGGAAGCACGTTCATCGTCAAGAGCTTGAACGACCACACCGACACGTAGGAGCCGATGCCGATAAACGCGGCGTGGCCGAAGGACAGGTAGCCGGTCAGGCCGAACAGGATGTTGAAGCCGATCGCGAAGATGCCGAAGATCGCGATCTTCTGCAGCAGGTCCGGATAGGCAGCGCCGATGGGCTGCAGGGCCCATGGCAGGACGAGGATGATGATGGCGAACCCGATCAGCAGGAGCCAGTCGTTGCGTGTGAAAGTCGATAGCATTTCTTAGTCCTCCATCACGCCCTTGCGTCCCATCAGCCCGCGCGGCAGCGTGAGCAGGATAATGACGGCAACAAGATAGATGATGATCTGGTCGATACCGGGCAGGATGGACTTCACCTCGTTCATCGAGGCAAAGCTCTGAAGGATGCCGAGCAGGAAGCCGGCCAGGACGGCGCCGGAAAGTGATCCCATGCCGCCGACGACCACGACCACGAAGGACAGGACCAGGAAGTCCATGCCCATATGGTAGTCGGGCGGTAGAACCGGCGTGTACATGGCGCCGGCCACGCCTGCGACGGCCGCGGCAAGCCCGAACACGATGGTGAAGCGGCGCTGGATGTTGATGCCGAGCAGCCCGACCGTCTCGCGGTCCTGCATGCCGGCGCGCACGACCATGCCGAAGGTGGTGAATTGCAGGAAGGCGAAGACGCCGAAGATTACGAGCGCCGAGAAGACGAAATAGATAAGCCGCCACCACGGATAGATGACGTTGTCGCCAAGCCCGATCCATGCGCCGACATTCGCGGCGCCGGCAAACGCGTCAGGGGCCGACTGCGGAATTGGATTGGCGCCGAAATAGTGGCGCACCAGTTCCTGCAGGATAATGGCGAGACCGAAGGTGACAAGGATCTGGTCGGCGTGCGGTCGCTTGTAGAAGTGCTTGATCAGGCCGCGTTCCATGATCACGCCGACAATGCCCATGACCACGATGGCGAGCAGGATCGACATCGGAACCGACCATTCCAGCAGGAAATTGCTGACATCGGCGCCGAACCATTGCTGCAGGTAGGGAATCTTCTCCTTCAGCGGATTGCCGAGGAAGTCCACCTCGGTTTCGCTCACCCGCTCGAACGAGATGTTGAAGATCCGGTTGAGTGTCACCGCGCAGAAAGAGCCCATCATGAAGAGGGCGCCATGCGCGAAGTTGACGACACCGAGCGTTCCGAAAACGAGCGTCAGGCCAAGCGCGATCAGCGCGTAGGCGCCGCCCTTGTCCAGTCCGTTCAGAATCTGAAGGAATATTGCATCCATAACGATATACCGCCGAAGTGGTCCGACGGCTCCTCCCGTTCGGACCTTGATTGTACCCTGTTGCCAACCGGCCGCCAAACAGGCGGCCGGTTGATCTTGTGCAGAAGGTAAGGCTTACGCCGCGCCGTCGTTGTACGGGCCCAACTCGCCGCCGAGCAGATCGACGGGGTATTCAACCTGGGCGCGCGGCGTGACTTCCACCACTTCGAGAAGGTCGAACGGCGATGACGGGTTTTCCTTACCCTTCACGACCAGAACGTCCTTGAAGCACTGGTGGTCTTCGGCGCGGTACAGGACCGGACCGTTGCCGAGGCCGTCGAACTCGAAGCCCTCGAGAGCGGCGCCGACCGCGCTCGGGCGGAAGGTTTCGGCACGCTGGCAGGCATCGGCGTAGAGGATCGCCTGGCAGTAGCAGGTGTGCGCGGCCTGGGACGGCGGGAAGCCGTACTTCTCACCGAACGACTTGACGAAGGCCTTGGAGGCGTCGTCCTGCAGCGACCAGTGCCAGTTGGTCGAACCGAAGATGCCCTTCGCGGCATCGCCGGCGCCCTGCACCATGAGGCGCGAGTAGAGCGGAACGACGATCACGAAGTCCTTGCCGTTGACCTGCTTGTCGCGGAGGCCGAACTGGACGGCCTGGGTCAGCGAGTTGACCATGTCCTTGCCGTAGTGGTTCAGCACCAGCGTATCCGCGCCGGAATTGAGGATCGGCGTGATGTACTGCGAGAAGTCGCCCGCGCCGACAGGCGTGCGGACAGCTGCGACAGTTTCCCAACCGAAGGGCTCGGTGTATTTCTGCATCGAGCCTTCCTGGCTCCAGCCCCAGGTGTAGTCGGCGGTCAGGTGATACACCTTGCGGTCACGGCCGTAATTCTTCTCGAGGATCGGTGCCAGCGCGGCGCCGCTCATCTCGGTGTTGAAGAAGTGACGGAACCCGTTGGCGCGCTTGTCCTTGCCGGTCGTGTCGTTGGAGTGGGTCAGGCCGGCCATGAAGATGACGCCGGCTTCCTGACAGAGGCCCTGGACGGCGATGGCGACGCCCGAGGACGAACCGCCAGTGATCACGACAGCGCCGTCATTCTCGATCATGCGCTTGGCCGATGCGCGAGCCGCATCCGACTTGGTCTGCGTGTCGCCGGTCACGAAGGCGACTTTTTTGCCGTTGACGCCACCCGTCAGAGCTTTCGACGAGAAGGTGTCCAGCATGCCGCCGCCGCCGGCATTGATGTGTTCGACGGCGAGTTCGTATGCACGAAGCTCGTCGGCGCCCTCATCGGCGTAGGCGCCGGTCTGCGGCACGTTGAAACCGAAGGTGACCGTGTCACCGGTCGGGGCGTTGCGATAGTCGTTGCTCTGCGCGAGCGCGCCGCGGGTAAAGAAATACGGTGTTGCCAGCGCCACGGATGCGGCGCCGCCGTATTTAAGTACGGAACGGCGATTGACGATGAGTTTCTTGCTCATAGGGCTCCTCCCAAAGAGTGAACTTGTTTCCGGATAAAGAACTTCCGGGAAAACCCGGCCGGAGCGTCGTAAGTAACGGATCGTCCGCAACCGCCGCAATTATCCATTGTGCGTACAGACCGCCGCAAAAAGACTCTCGATCTGCTGCGGTTGCCCAATTTTTTGGCAGTTTTGCGCCGTATCGTCGTGTTGCATCGATACTGTTCGCGGAAGTCCTTCCGCCAGATCGCTCCCGAATTCGCTCGGTAAGGTGTGTTTGACGCCTTCCCGCAATTGATTCTCAACGCCCGGGTCGTGCGAATGCCGAGACCTATGGGCGCGCTGTCCGGCTATCTCATCGCGATGAAGGACCCCGATATTGCGGAAGAGGGCGCGACCCGAGACGTCTTCGAAGCGCCGGCGCGGGATTACACAAAAGCCTGATGGATGCCGCTCTCGACCTGAAGTCGGTGCTGCTCAGCCGGTCCGGATTCGACGCTTGCACCGTGCTCCCATATGTGAATATATTATTTACATAAGAATTTGGGAGGAATCATGGGAACCCCTTTTGCACCCACGGTCGGGGTGTCCAGCACGCATCCGTCGGACATGCCCGGCGATCACGCGGACATCCCCGTGTGGAATTCGGAGAACTGGTTCTACGAGGACTGGCAGCCCGGACACCGCATTCGCTCCCTGCGGCGCACGATCGCCGAGGGCGAGAGCCACCTGTTCAATACGCTGGTGGTCGATATCCACCCTTACGTGCAGGACCAGAACTTCGCCGAAAGCGAAGGCATATTCGGCCGCAGGCTGGTGGCCGGGGCTTTCGTGTTTTCCGCCGGACTGGGGCTTGTGGCCACCAATTGCATCAATGCCTTTTCATACGGCTACGACAAGCTGCGCTTCATCAAGCCGGTCTTCATCGGTGACACGATCTACACGATCCGGACCAACCTCGACAAAAAGCCGAAATACGAGGAGATGGGGCTCATCCGCGCGTCCTATGAAGTGTTCAAGGGCGAGGGCGAACTCGTCCTCTACTGCGAGCACCTCCAAACCGTAAAATACCGCAGCCCGGCTCACTTCGCGGACCAGGTGGAACGCAAGAGCGAACAGAAAGCATCATGACAACCAGTTCCGATTTGCCGCTTGCCGGGCTCGTCGTGCTCGACATGAGCCAGTTCCTGTCGGGCCCCTATGCGACATTGCGCCTGCAGGATCTCGGCGCGCGAGTCATCAAGATCGAGCGCCCGGGCGCGGGCGACCTTTCCCGCACGCTCTATCTCAGCGACACGGAGATCGGCGGGGATTCGACGATTTTCCACGCCATCAATCGCGGCAAGGAAAGCCTTGCAGTCGACCTGAAGAATCCCGACGACCTCACCCGCCTCAAGAGCCTGATCGCCAGGGCGGATGTGCTTGTCCAGAACTTCCGGCCAGGCGTCATCGAGCGTATCGGGCTCGACTATGAAACCGTCCGCGCGATCAATCCGCGCCTCGTCTATGGCTCGATCAGCGGCTATGGCGAGGAGGGGCCGTGGGTCAAGCGGCCGGGACAGGACCTGCTGGCCCAGGCGCGGTCCGGGGTCATGTGGCTGAGCGGGGACGATGGCGACGGCCCGGTGCCGATGGGCCTTGCGGTCGGCGACATGTTCGCCGGGGCAGCGCTGGCGCAGGGGCTGCTCGCCGGCCTCGTCAAGCGCGGCATGACGGGCGAGGGCAGCCATGTCCAGACGAGCCTGCTGGAGGCCCTGGTCGATTTCCAGTTCGAGGTTCTGACAACCTATCTCAATGACGGGCGGCGCATGCCGAAACGGTCCGGCTTTCGCAGCGCGCATGCCTATCTCTCCGCGCCCTATGGCGTCTACGAGGCGAAGGACGGTTTCATCGCCATCGCGATGACGCCGATCTCGCGGCTGCGCGACCTGATGGGGCTGGAATCGCTCGATCCCTATTGCGCCGATCCGGCCAGCTGGTTCACCGCGCGAGACGACATCAAGAAGCTCATCGCCGGCGCGATTGCGACGAAGACGGTGGACGCGTGGATGCAGATCTTCGAACCCGCCGATATCTGGTGTTCGCCGGTGCTCGACTGGGACGATCTGATGGAAAGCGACGGCTTCAACGTTCTCGACCTCCTCCAGACGGTCGAACGCGAGGACAATGTTTCGATCATGACGACGCGCTCGCCGATCCGGGTCAATGGCGAACGGCCGGTCGTCGGCCGCGCCGCGCCGCGCGTCGGCGAGCATACGGCGGCGATCGTCGAGGAGTTCGGTCTTTGAGCGCCATCCGCCTGAAAGGCATGACGTGGAGCCATCCGCGCGGCTACGATCCGATGATCGCCTGCTCGCACCTTTGGGCGGAGAAGACCGGTGTTCACATCGACTGGGACAAGCGCTCGTTGCAGGACTTCGAATCCTACCCGGTCGAGGATCTGGCGCGATCCTACGACCTGATCGTTATCGACCATCCTCATGTCGGCGAGATCACCGCGCAGAACTGCCTGGTCCCGCTTGATCGGCACGGCACGGGCGAGGCGCGGGAGAGGCTTGCGGCAGGAAGCGTCGGGGGCTCCTATGAAAGCTATGAATGGGAGGGTCATCAATGGGCCTTTCCCATCGATGCCGCGGCGCAGGTGCAGGCCTGGCGTCCGTACCTGATCGGGGCGGCGCCCACTCGCTTCGACGAAGTGATGGACCTTGCCGCCAAAGGCAGGGTGATGATCCCGATGCGGCCGCCGCATTCGCTGATGACGTTCTATACGCTTGCGGCCAATCTCGGCATGCCCTGCGCGACCGAAGGCCCGGGCGACCTGATCGCACCGGATGACGGGGGGCGGGTCTACGAGACAATCGCCGGCCTGATGCGCCATGTGCCGGATGCATGTTACGCCATGGACCCGATCGCGATCTTCGAGCGGGTCTGCGAGGCGGATAGCGGGATCGCCTGCGTTCCGTTCATCTACGGCTATGTCAATTACGGAATAGCGGGCTTCCGGCCGAACCGGCTCGCCTTCGCAGATATTCCGGATGCGGGCGGGGCCGGGCCGGTTGGCTCGGCTCTCGGCGGCACGGGCATCGCGGTATCGGCATTCTCGGACCGCATTCCCGAGGCCGCCGAATTCGCCTATTGGATCGCGAGCGGCGAGGTGCAGCGCGGACCGTTTGCTGCCGCCGGCGGACAGCCGGGCCATGCGGACGGATGGGACGACGAGACGGTCAATGCGGCGACCAGTGATTTCTATCGCAACACACGCCGCACGCTGGATAATGCCTGGATACGGCCGCGCCACAAGGGCTACATGGCATTCCAGACAGCGGCGTCGGAGCGTTTGAACGAGGGACTTCTCGCTGGCGAAGCAGGCGCGTCGGTCATCGCCGACATCAATGCGATGTTCGCGAGGAGCTTCGGCGCGTGAAATTCAGCTTCTGATTTAAACATCAGCATCGGAATGCGCATTCGAGCCAAAGACGAGAGGCGGCGCATTTTGAGTCTATTGTAATCTGAAATGCACCGGGCGCTCGCTAAAGGCTCCAGATCCGCCGGGCGTTTTCCGAGAGCAGTTTGCGGCGCTCGTCTTCGCTTGCGCCTTCAAGCAGCGCATGGGTTGCCGCGACCCATGCCATCAGGCCGCCGCCGAGTGTACAGACCGGCCAGTCGCTGCCCCAGACCACGCGGTCCCAGCCGAAGCTTTTGATCGTATGTTCGACCCAGGGGCGCAGCGTGTCCGCGATCCAGGTCTCGGCGTCCGCATAAGCGACGACGCCGGAAATCTTGGCGACCACATTCGGCCGTTTCGCGAGCTCGGCGATCCCGTCCTGCCAAGGCTGGCGCGCGTCGCCCGCGATGTCCGGCACGCCGCAATGATCGAGGATGAAGGTGACGTCCGGCGCGAGATCGGCAAGCGCGATGGCCTTGTCCAGTTGGCGGGGCAGGACGCAGAGATCAAAGGTCAGTCCGGTGCCGGCAAGCAGCTTGATGTTCTCTCGAAACCGGGCGCCCTCCGACAGGTCGTCTTGCATGACGTGCAGCACGCGGCGGAAGCCCTTGACCAGCGGATTGGCCTGCTGGCGTTCCAGATAGGCCGCAAAGCCCTCGTCTTCCGGACGGCAGGAGGCGATGGCTGCAACGATCAGGCTGTTCGGGCGGTCGGCGAGCGTGCCGATATAGGCCGTCTCGTCCTCGATCCTCTCGGGCGCGACATCGACTTCCATGTGGAATGTCGCGTCGATACCGGCCCGCCGCGCCTCGAGCTTATAGTCGTCATAGGTCCAGTTCCGGTTAAGCGGCTCCACCCCGGCAAGCCACGGATAGTCGAGGGCTGTCTGGTCGATGACGTGCAGATGGGTGTCGACGATCATGGTGCTTCCTCCTCGCGAGCCGTGTCGCCAATATGCTCCCACAGGAGAATAGATTATTCAAATAAGAATTTATGCGGTCTGTTTTGTGCCCGCCCCGGCCAGTTCGGAGAGCTGCCGTGTCGTCTTGGTGAGTATCTCCAGCGTCTCGGTGATGTCGGGCGCCTGGGGCACGTTGACCAGCGTGATATAGGGGATCGTCAGCGATGCGATGGCGCGTCCGTCCGGTCCGAGAATGGGGGCCGAGAGGTTGTAGACGCCGGCCGTCTGCGCGCTCGGCATCATCTCGTAACCGCGCTCGCGAATCTGGTCGAGCCGGTCGAAGAACTCCTTCGCCATCGTCGGATGCTCGGTGCTGCGCGAATACTCGTTGATCATCATCAGCCGCTCTTCCTGCGATCGGAAGGCCAGCAGAACGTGACCGGAGCCGGTGTCGTAGAGGCTGATATGGGAGCCGACGCGGATCGAAATGCCCCAATAGCCGGGGGCTTCGAGCTGGGCGACGACGACCACCGAACCGCGGTCGAAGACGGCGAGCTGGTTTGCCTGCCGGGTTTCTTCGGCCAGTTCGCGCATGAAAGGCGTCGCGAAGGAGACCAGCCGGCGCACCGGTGCATGCGACTGCGCCAGGCCGAACAGCTTTAGCGTCAGCGAGTAGCGGTCGCCGTCGATACGGGTGACGTAGCCGCGGCGCACGAGACGATCGAGCATGCGGTAGAATTCGTTGGGGCTGCGGCCGAGCCGCTTGGCGATCTCGGCCTGGGTGAGGCCGCCGTCGATATCGGCAAGCAATTCCAGGATATCGAGACCCTTGTCGAGGGCGGGTGCCCTGTAGCGGTCGTCTTCCTGTTCCATGCTTTTCTCCGTGAATGCTGTCATTCATATACGCATACAAAATCCAAATAACAATCAAGGAATACCTTGACCGCCAGTGAAGAAGGTGTTTGTATATGAATGAACCACTCATCAGTGAGGGTTTGGGCGGATCGCCCATCATGATCAAACGTCTCGGGAGGAGGCTCATGAACAAGCTATTGGCCGGCGTATCCGCCGGTGTCCTCGCATTTGTTGCCGGCGGGGCTGCGCTCGCGCAGGACTTGCCAGGCAAATTCGAAGGCGTCACCATCGATGCCAAGCTGATCGGCGGTCAGCAATATGAAAACCTCTATTCGCGTATCGCGGATTGGGAAGCCGCGACCGGCGCAAAGGTCAACGTCATCTCCAAGAAGAACCACTTCGATCTCGACAAGGAGATCAAGTCGGATATCGCCGTCGGCGCCGTGAACTGGTGCGTCGGCTCCAACCACTCATCCTTCGCGCCGCAATATCCGGGCATCTATACCGACCTGAACGCGCTGCTTCCGGCTGAAGAAATCGACGCCTATGTCGATGCCAACATCGCCGCCTCGACGCTCGACGGCAAGCTGGTGATGCTGCCGCGCGCGCAGTTCGACGTCTCGGCGCTGTACTACCAGAAGGACATCTACGAGAACGAGGACAACAAGGCCGCGTTCAAGGAGCAGTACGGCTACGATCTTGCGCCGCCGGACACCTGGGAGCAGGTGACCGACCAGGCCAAGTTCTTCGCCAATCCGCCGGACTTCTACGGCACGCAATATGCCGGCAAGGAAGAGGCCATCAATGGCCGCTTCTACGAGATGCTGCGCGCTGAGGGCGGCGAATATCTCGACGCCGACGGCCGTCCGGCCTTCAACTCCGAAGCCGGCGTCCGCGCTCTGAACTGGTTCGTCGATCTCTACTCGGCCAAGGCGGTTCCCGCCGGCACGACCAACTATCTCTGGGACGATCTCGGCCAGGGCTTTGCCTCCGGCACCGTGGCGATCAACCTGGACTGGCCGGGCTGGGCAGGCTTCTTCAACGATCCGGGCGCATCCAAGGTTGCCGGCAATGTCGGCGTCGTGGCGCCGCCCAAGGGGTCCTCGGGCGCACGCACCGGCTGGTCGGGCCATCACGGCTTTTCGGTCACCGAGAGCTGCGAGAACAAGGAAGCGGCCGCGTCGCTCATCTGGTTCCTCACCAATGAGGACAGCCAGAAGCTCGAAGCCGCAGCCGGTCCGCTGCCGACGCGGGATGCCGTCTGGGACTGGGTGATTGCCGAGGCCGCGGACGATCCGTATCGCAAGGAAGTGCTGCAGGCCTTCCAGGAAGCCGCCAAGGGTGCCTATCCGGTTCCCCAGTCGCCGTCCTGGATCGAGATTTCCAACGCCGTCTATCCGCAGCTTCAGGCCGCGATCCTCGGCGACAAGACCACGCAGCAGGCGCTCGACGACGCGGCTGAAGAGGCCCAGGAAATCCTCGAGGACGCCGGAGAGCTTTAAGCTTCCTCCCGAAAGGGCGCGGCTCGGTCGCGCCCTTTTCCCTTGACCGGACCGCCGGGCCAAAGACACTGGCGACGGCCCGCACTCCACGCGAAAAGAACACGAGGAAACAATGAGAGGGTGGAAGCCCGCGCCGCATGTGCTCCTGCTTTTGCCGGCTTTCATCGTGCTGGCGGCAGTGGTCGTGGTGCCGCTTATGCTGTCGCTCTATTCGAGCTTCACGCCGTTCCGGCTGACGCGGCCGGATTCGATTTATACCTTTATCGGTTTCCGCAACTATGAGCGCCTGCTGACCGACAAGGATTTCTGGATCGCCTTCGGGCGCACCGTCCTTCTGCTCACCTTCGCGCTCAACCTCGAAATGGTGCTGGGTCTTCTTCTGGCCCTGCTGGTCGAAAAGGCCTCGCGCGGACAGCGGATCCTGCGCACCATCATGATGTTTCCGATGATGTTCTCGCCGATCCTCGTCGGCTTCCAGTTCAAGTTCATGTTCAATGACAATATCGGTCTCGTGAACAACGCCCTGCAGTCGCTGGGCCTGACCGATCGGGCGATCCCGTGGCTCATCGACGGGCAACTGGCTTTCATCTCGATCCTGATCGCTGAAATCTGGTCCTCGACGGCGGTCTTCGCGATCTTCATTCTCGCGGGCCTGATGGCGATGCCGCGCGAGCCGCTCGAGGCGGCCAAGGTCGATGGCTGCACGCCCTTGCAGAGCTTCCGCTATGTGACGTGGCCCTTTGTCATGCCCTTCGCCTTCATCGCGATGACCATCCGCTCGCTCGATATCGCGCGCGCCTATGACATCGTGAAGATCATGACCGATGGCGGCCCCGCCGGCCGCACGGAAATCCTCTGGAAGCTGATCGCGCGAACCGCCTACTCCGATGCCCGCATGGGCCTCGCCAACGCAATGGGCTACATCGCGATCCTTCTGTCGATCCTGTTCACGCTGCTGTTCTTCCGGCAGCTCGCAAAAGCCCGCCAGCAAGTCGGCGCGGAGTGGTGACCATGGACGAGAACGCCGGACATCGCCTCAAACGCAGTCTCCTGAAGGCCGGTCATCTGATCGGGCTGTTCCTGGCCATGGCGATCATCTGCCTGCCGGGTTTCTGGATCGTGCTGTCGTCTTTGCGCCCGACCGTGGAAATCATGGCCAAGCCGCCGGTCTGGATTCCCAACGAGATTTCGTTCGACGCCTATGTCGCGATGTTTTCCGGCGTCGGGCAGGGCGGAATCCCGGTTCTGGAGTATTTCCGCAACTCGGTGATCATCTCGGTCACCTCGACCGTCATCGCGCTCGCGGTGGGCATGGCCGGCGGTTACGCCTTCGCGCGCTATCGCTTCCGGGGCAAGACGGCGATCTTCCTCGGCTTCATGCTGACGCGCACTGTGCCGGGCATCGCATTGTCGCTGCCGTTGTTTTTCGTCTATGCGAAGCTCGGCATCATCGACACCCATTTCGGCATGATTCTCGCCTATGTGGCGCTCAACGTCCCGTTCACGGTGTGGCTGATCGACGGCTTCTTCCGCCAGGTCCCGCGCGACCTCGCCGAGGCCGCCCAGATCGACGGCTGCACGCGCTGGCAGGCTTTCTGGCAGGTCGAATTCCCGCTGGCGCGCCCGGGCATCGCCTCGGCCGGCATCTTCGCCTTCCTGATCTCGTGGAACGAATTCGCCCTGGCGTCGCAGCTGACGCGGTCGACCAATTCCAAGACGCTGCCGGTCGGCCTGCTCGACTACACCGCCGAATTCACCATCGACTGGCGCGGCATGTGCGCGCTGGCCGTGGTGATGATCATCCCGGCGCTCACACTCACTTTCATCGTTCAGAAACACCTCGTCTCCGGTCTCACCTCCGGCGCGGTGAAGGGATAGACATGGCTACCGTCTCGCTGAAGAACCTGGTCAAGAAATACGGAAATCTCGAGGTGGTGCATTCCATCAACCTGGAGGTCCAGGACCGCGAATTCATCGCGCTGGTCGGCCCGTCCGGGTGCGGCAAGTCGACCTCGCTGCGCATGATCGCCGGGCTGGAGGACATCACCGGCGGCGAGATCCGTATCGGCGACCGGATGGTCAACGACCTGCCGCCGCGCCAGCGAAACATCTCGATGGTGTTCCAGTCCTATGCGCTCTATCCGCATATGAGCGTGGCCGAGAATATGGGCTTCTCGCTCAAGATCGCCGGCCGCTCGCAATCGGAGATCGACGCGGCCGTGGCGCAGGCGGCTCAGACGCTCGGGCTGGAGACCATGCTGGAACGGCGTCCCTCGCAATTGTCCGGCGGACAGCGCCAGCGCGTTGCCATGGGCCGCGCCATCGTGCGCGATCCCGACGTCTTCCTGTTCGACGAGCCGCTCTCCAATCTCGACGCCAAGCTGCGCATGCAGATGCGTACCGAGATCAAAAAGCTGCATGCCAAGGTCCAGTCCACGGTCATCTATGTCACCCACGATCAGGTCGAGGCGATGACGCTCGCCGACCGGATCGTCATCATGCGCGACGGCCATATCGAACAGGTCGGCGCGCCGGAGGAAGTCTTCCAGCGGCCGGAAACCCGTTTCGTGGCCGGATTCATCGGTTCGCCGACCATGAATTTGCAGGAGGCGAGCGTCGATGACGGCAAGCTCGCCTTCGCCAATGGCGACACGCTGCCTTTGCCGGCCGAGTTTCGCGATGCAGTGACCGCGGGTCAGAAGGTCGTGTTCGGCCTTCGGCCGGACGATCTTTATCCGGCCGGTCACGGCATCCATTCCGGCGAGGCGCATGACGTGCACACGGCCTCGGTGCCGGTGTCGATCACCGAGCCGCTCGGCAATGAGACCCTCGTCTTCGCAGAGTTCGCGGGCGAGGACTGGATCGCGCGGATGCTCAATCCCAGACCGTTGCAGCCGGGTCAGACCGTCGACCTCAGCTTCGACCTCAGCCAGGCGCATCTGTTCGACGCCGAAACCGGGAAGACCCTGAGGAGGTAAGCCGATGGCGCGTATCGAAAAAGTCGAGCTTCGCATGGTCGACCTGGTCCCGAAGGTCAGGCGGACCGATGCGATACAGAGCTTCGTCAGCCAGGAAACGCCGATCGTGACGATCACGGATTCCGATGGCGCGGTCGGCACCGGCTACAGCTACACGATCGGCACCGGCGGTTCGTCGGTCATGCGCCTTCTGGTCGACCATCTCGCGCCGCGCCTGATCGGCCGCGACGCCGACATGATCGAGGGCATATGGCACGAACTCGAATTCGCCACCCACGCGACCACGATCGGCGCGATCACCTCGATCGCGCTCGCCGCCGTCGATACGGCGCTTTGGGATTTGCGTGCGCGCAAGCAGGGACTACCGCTGTGGAAACTCGCCGGTGGGGCCAAGGATCGCTGTCCGCTCTACACCACCGAGGGCGGCTGGCTGCATATCGAAACGCAGGCGCTTGTCGATGACGCGCTCGACGCGAAATCGAAGGGCTTCACCGGTTCGAAAATGAAGATCGGACGGCCACACGGGTCGGAGGATTTCGAGCGGCTGTCAGCGGTGCGCGCCGCCGTCGGCGACGGCTACGAGATCATGACGGACTGCAATCAGGGCTTCACCGTCGACGAGGCGATCCGCCGTGCCGATCGGTTGCGCGAACTCGATCTCGCCTGGTTCGAGGAGCCGCTTCCCGCCGACGACATCGACGGTCATGTCCGCTTGTCCCGATCGACCGCGACGCCGATCGCCATTGGCGAGTCGCTCTACTCGATCCGCCATTTCCGCGAATACATGCAAAAGGGCGCCTGTTCTATCGTGCAGGTCGATGTCGGCCGCATCGGGGGCATCACCCCATGGCTGAAAGTCGCGCACGCGGCCGAGGCCTTCGACATTCCCGTCTGCCCGCATTTCCTGATGGAACTGCATGTCAGCCTGACCTGCGCCGTGCCGAACGGCAAATATGTCGAGTACATCCCGCAGCTCGACGACCTGACGTCCAGCCGCATGGCCATCGAGGACGGTCACGCGCTGGCCCCGTCCGAACCGGGCATCGGTATCGACTGGGATTGGGACGCGCTGCGGGCAAAGAGCATCCCCGAATTCACGACGACGGTCACGCAACGGGAGGAGTAAGCCATGCAGCGTATGGGAATGGTGATCGGCCTGAAGCCGGAGAAGGTCGCGGAATACAAGCGCCTGCACGCGGCGGTCTGGCCGGAGATCCTCGACATGATCTCCCAATGCGACATCCGCAACTATTCGATTTTCCTCAAGGAGCCGGAAAATCTGCTGTTCGGCTATTGGGAATATCACGGTACGGATTTCGCCGCCGATGCCGCCAAGATGGCCGCCGATCCGAAGACGCAGGAATGGTGGGACGTCTGCATGCCCTGTCAGGAGCCGTTCGAAACCCGTGCGGACGGCGAATGGTGGGCGATGATGGCGGAGGTCTTCCATCATGCCTGAGCGTTTCGATCCCAAGACGCTGCGCCAGTCCTGGCCGCTGCCCGCCGATCCGCGCCCCATCGTCACCTTCGGCGCGGGGTCCATCGTCAGTGACGCGCATTTCCCCGCCTACAAGAAGGGCGGGTTCCCGGTCGCGGGCCTTTATGATCCGGATATCGAGAAGGCCGAAAAGCTTGCCTCCGAGTGGGGCGTGAAGGCGTATTCCTCCATCGAGGAAGCGGCGGCAGAGCCCGGAGCGATCTTCGATCTGGCGACGCCGCCCAAGGTTCATGCCGACGTTCTGCGCGCCTTGCCGGACGGCGCGGCCGCCCTGATCCAGAAGCCGATGGGCTCCGACCTCGCCGGCGCGACGGAGATTCTGAAGATCTGCCGCGAGAAGGATTTGAAAGCGGCGGTTAATTTCCAGCTCCGCTTCGCACCGATGATGCTGGCCTTGAAGGACGCCATCGCGAAAGGGTGGCTCGGCGAGGTGGTCGATTTCGACGCCTGGCTGGCGCTGGCGACGCCGTGGGAGTTGTGGGCCTTCCTGAAGGGCCTGCCGCGCATCGAGATCACCATGCACTCGATCCATTACCTGGATCTCATTCGCCAGATTCTCGGCGACCCGCAAGGCGTCCACGCGAAATCGCTGGGTCATCCGAGCCACGATATGGCGCAGACGCGCACCAGCGCGATCCTCGACTATGGCGACACCGTGCGCTGCGCGCTGTCGATCAATCACGATCACAAATTCGGCCGCAAATATCAGGCCTGCGAGTTCCGCGTCTGCGGCACCGAGGGCGCGGCCTATCTGCAGCTGGGCGTGAACCTCGATTATCCCCATGGCGAGCCGGATATCCTGGAGATTCATCCGAAGGGCGGTGACGCGTGGGTTTCCGTGCCGCTCGAGGGTGCATGGTTTCCGGACGCCTTTGTCGGCCGCATGGCCAATCTCCAGCGCTTCGTATCCGGCGAGGATGCCGAACTGGTGAGCTCGGTCGAGGACGCCTGGAACACGATGGCGCTCGTCGAGGCTGCCTATGCCTCCTCCGCATCGCCCGCGACACCGCTTGAACAAAGACCCTGACGATGGAACAGACGATCTATTTCGAGGACTACGAACTCGGTCATGAGCGCATGACCTATGGCCGCACGATCACGGAGACCGACTTCGTGGTCCATGCCGGCCATACCGGCGATTTCTTCCCGCATCACATGGATGCCGAGTTCATGAAGACGCAGTCTTTCGGCCAGCGCATCGCCCACGGCACGATGGTCTTTTCCATCGGGGTCGGGCTGACGGCGAGCGTCATCAATCCGGTGGCGTTTTCCTATGGTTATGACCGGCTGCGTTTCGTCAAGCCGGTCTTCATCGGCGACACGATCCGCTCCCGCGTGACGATCGTCGCCAAGGATGACGATCCGAAACGTCCGGATGTTGGCCGCGTTGTCGAGCGCACGGAAGTTCTCAACCAGCGCGACGAGGTCGTTCTCGTCGCCGATCACATTCACATCGTGGAACGCAAGAACAAGCCCGCCTGACGGGCCGACGGAGACGACATGACGGATTGGGTCACGGACAAGACCGTATTGGTGACAGCGGCCGGGCAGGGGATCGGACGCGCCACGGCGCTGGCCTTCGCCGCTGCCGGCGCGCGCGTGGTCGCGACCGATATCAACGAAAAGACGCTGGCGGAGCTGGCTGGCGAGACGGGGATCGAAACCCGCAGGCTCGACGTGCTGAAGGACGACGATGTCCGCACCGCCGTCGCGGAGGTGGGACCGGTGGATGTGCTGTTCAACGGCGCCGGTTTCGTCCATGCGGGGTCGATCATGGAGATGAAGGACGAGGAGTTCGATTTCGCCGTCGATCTCAACGTCCGCTCGATGATCCGGACCATCCGCGCGGTGCTTCCTTCGATGCTGGAGCGCGGCGGCGGATCGATCATCAACATGGCGTCGGTCGCAAGCTCCATGAAGGGCGTTCCGAACCGCTTCGCCTATGGCACCACCAAGGCCGCCGTGATCGGCCTGACCAAGGCCGTGGCCGCCGACTATGTCGGCCAGGGCATCCGCTGCAACGCGATCTGTCCCGGCACGGTGGAAAGCCCGTCGCTTCACGATCGCATGCGGGCCCAGGGCGATTTCGAAACCGCCCGCGCGGCCTTCATTGCGCGCCAGCCGATGGGCCGCATCGGCTCGCCGGAGGAAATCGCCGACCTGGCGCTGCACTTCGCCAACGCGACCTACACGACCGGCCAAGCCTACGCCATCGACGGTGGCTGGACGATCTGACAACGCCCGAAGGACGCAACCTCGTGACCAAGATCACCGGCCTCAAGACATTCGATCTCCGCTTCCCGACGTCGCAGAACCTCGACGGGTCGGACGCGATGAACCCGGATCCGGACTATTCGGCCGCCTATGTCGTGCTGACGACGGACACGGACGGGCTGGAAGGCCATGGACTGACCTTCACCATCGGTCGCGGAAACGAGATCTGCGTCGCGGCGATCGAGGCCATGCGCCATCTCGTCGTCGGTCTGGACCTCGACTGGATAATCGAAAACCCGGGCCGCTTCTGGCGTCATGTCACCTCCGACAGTCAGTTGCGCTGGATCGGTCCGGACAAGGGCGCGATGCATTTGGCGACGGGGGCGATCGTCAACGCGGTTTGGGACATGATGGCCAAACATGCCGGCAAACCCGTCTGGAGGCTGGTGGCCGAGATGAGCCCGGAAGAAATCGTCGATATCGTCGACTTCCGCTATCTGACCGACGCCATCACGCGCGAGGAGGCTCTGGCGATCCTCAAGGCCGCCGAGCCGGGCAAGGCGGACCGGATCGCGAAGCTCGAGGCGAGCGGCTATCCCTGTTACACGACCTCGGCCGGCTGGCTCGGCTATCCCGACGAAAAGCTGCGCCGTCTGTGCCGCGAGGCGGTGGAGGCCGGCTACACCCATGTGAAGCTGAAGGTCGGGCGCGATGTCGACGACGACATCAGGCGCCTTCGCATCGCCCGCGAGGAACTGGGACCCGACCGCTTCCTGATGATCGACGCCAACCAGGTCTGGGAGGTCGACGAGGCCGTCGACTGGGTGAAGAAACTGTCCTTCGCCGATCCCTATTTCATCGAGGAGCCGACCAGCCCGGACGACATCGCGGGCCATCGCCGCATCCGCGAGGCGGTCGCGCCGGTGAAGGTGGCGACCGGCGAGATGTGCCAGAACCGCATCATCTTCAAGCAGATGATTGCCGGCGGTGCGATCGACATCGTGCAGATCGACTCCTGCCGCATGGGCGGGTTGAACGAGGTGCTTGGCGTCCTCCTGATGGCCGCGAAATTCGGCCTTCCCGTCTGGCCGCATGCCGGCGGCGTCGGGCTGTGCGAATATGTCCAGCATCTTTCGATGATCGACTTCGTGGCGGTATCGGGAACCATGGAAGGGCGCGTGATCGAATATGTCGATCACCTGCACGAGCATTTCGTCGAACCATGTGTTATTCGCGATGCGGCTTACATGCCGCCTTCGAGACCCGGCTTTTCCATCGAGATGAAACCGGCCTCCATCGAGGGTCACATCTTCCACGGCGGTTCGACCAAGGCCGCCTGACATAGAGTTCCAGAGGATACATTCATGAAACTGCTGCGCATCGGTGAACCCGGACACGAAAAACCCGCCATCCTCGATGGCGACGGCAAGGCGCGTGACCTGTCTTCCATTGTCGCCGACATCGCCGACGGCGTATTGCGGCCCGACAGCCTCGCCGACATCGCGAAGCTGGAACTGGATGCGCTGCCGGAAATCGCCGGCGGCCGCATCGGTCCCTGCGTCGGACGCGTCGGCAAGTTCATCTGCATCGGCCTGAACTATTCGGACCACGCCGCGGAAACCGGCGCGGATGTGCCGGCCGAACCGGTCATCTTCATGAAGGCGACGAGCGCGATCTGCGGCCCGAATGACGAGGTGAGGATCCCGCGCGACTCCAAGAAAACCGACTGGGAGGTCGAACTCGGCGTCGTGATCGGCGAGGGTGGCGCCTATATCGATGAAGCGGACGCGCTGAACCACGTCGCGGGCTACTGTGTGGTCAACGACGTTTCGGAACGTGAATTCCAGATCGAGCGCGGCGGCACATGGGACAAGGGCAAGGGCTGCGACACGTTCGGCCCGATCGGCCCGTGGCTCGTCACCGCCGACGAGGTCGCCGATCCGCAGCAACTGAAGATGTGGCTCGAGGTCGACGGCAAGCGCTTCCAGGACGGTTCGACCGAAACCATGGTCTTCGGTGTCGCGCATCTCGTCAGCTATGTCAGCCGCTTCATGAGCCTGCAGCCGGGCGACATCATTTCCACCGGCACACCGCCCGGCGTCGGCATGGGCCAGAAGCCGCCGGTCTACCTGAAGGGTGGCGAAGTGATCGAACTCGGCATCGAGGGCCTTGGCACCCAGCGCCAGACCGTCGGCAGGGCCTGACCGGCCGATAACTCAACTTTGAATGACGCGGACCGATTGAGGTCCGTGTCGGAAGCGGCGGATGTGTCGCCGCTTCCAAACGCACCCCCTTGTTTCGCGACCGCCACCCTCCGGCGGCGCGAACGCGGCCGATTGGCACGCATATTGCTGCTTTGAGACACAGTGATATTCGGCATACAATTCGTGCTGAATTGCCTATTTTTTAATCTGGAGGGATAATCTGTGCGAACATCAAGCCGGTCATTTGCGCAGTGGCGCACGCTTTCTGCGACGGATGCCGTCCGCCAGTCCTACGCGGCAATCCGCGACGCGGACGATCCGGCGATCTTCATCAGCTTGAAACCCGAGGAAGAAGCGCTCGCCGAGGCGGAGGCGCTCGATGTGGCCGGCCCGGAAGGCAAGCCGCTCTTCGGCCTGCCCTTCGCGGTCAAGGACAATATCGACGTCGACGGCATGGAAACGACGGCGGCCTGTCGGGAGTTTGCCCACAAGGCCGAGGCGTCGGCATTCGCGGTCGCCCGGCTGGAGGCGGCGGGCGCGATCTGCATCGGCAAGACCAATCTGGACCAGTTCGCGACCGGCCTCGTCGGCGTCCGCTCGCCCTATGGCGTGCCGAAGAACGCGCTCGATCCGGCGCTGATCCCCGGCGGGTCGTCCTCCGGTTCTGCGGTCGCGGTCGCGATCGGCGCTGCCGCCTTTGCGCTGGGCACGGACACGGCCGGCTCCGGCCGCATTCCGGCCGGCATGAACGGGATCGTCGGTCTGAAACCCAGCGTCGGTCTCCTGTCGGCGACCGGTATGGTGCCGGCCTGCCGGACCCTCGACACGATCTCGGTCTTCGCCGCGACCGTCGCCGATGCCGCCGAGGCCACCGCGGTTGCGCAGGCTTATGACGCCGCCGACTTCATGTCGCGTGACTTGCCGCCGGCCGGCGTCGCACCGATGCCGCCGCACATCACCGTCGGCGTGCCATTGCCCGGCCAGCGCCAGTTCTTCGGCGATGCGATGGCGCAAGCCGCATATGAGGCCGATCTCGACAGGCTGGCCGGGCTCGGCGCGACGATCCGCGAGATCGATTTCGAGCCGCTGCACGCGGTTGCGCGCCTGCTCTACGAGGGCCCCTGGGTGGCGGAACGCTACCACGCGATCCGCGAGATCATCGAGACCCGCCCGGAGGTGTTGCATCCGATTACGCGCAAGATCATCGGTGGCGCGGAGGGCATCACTGCGGTCGACACGTTCGATGCGATGTACAAGCTGCAAACCATGCGGCGCCAGGTCGCTCCGGTCCTCGCCGGGCTGGACTGCCTTGCCGTTCCGACGGTCCCCGCCGTCTATACGGTCGCGCAGGTCGAGGCCGATCCCGTCACGCTCAATTCCAATCTGGGCACCTACACCAACTTCGTGAACCTGCTCGATCTCGCGGCGATTTCGGTGCCGGTCGGCACGCGCGACGACGGTTTGCCGTCGAGCCTGACCCTGATCGGAAAGGCGGGCAGCGATGCGCGACTGGCCGGAACTGCCGCGGCGCTGGAGGCCGGTGCGCGGCCGGGCGGCGAAATCACGCCGCCGGAGGGCTCGATTACGCTTGCCGTGGTCGGCGCGCATCTTTCCGGCATGCCGTTGAACCACGAACTGACATCGCGGGATGCGGTCTTTCTGCGTGCGACGGCGACGCCGCCCGACTATCGCCTCTTTGCGCTCGACGGCACCGCGCCGCCGAAGCCGGGGCTGCTGCGTGTCGAGCAGGGCACGGGCGCGGGCATTGACGTCGAACTCTGGGCGCTGTCGCCGGAAGCCTTCGGCACATTCGTCGCGGCAATTCCCGCGCCGCTCGGCATCGGCACGCTGGATCTGGAGGACGGTACGTCGGCGAAAGGGTTCCTGGTCGAGGCGGAAGCCGTGAAGACCGCCCGCGACATCTCCGATTACGGTTCCTGGAGGCGGTTCATGGCGGAGGCATCCTGAGCGTCGCCGGCGAATTCGTGCCAGGCCTCCTCGACGAGGCCGATATGGTTTCGCATCGCCTCCTCGGCTGCCCGCCGGTCGCCCTGCAGGATCGCGTTGACCACCGCCGTATGTTCCGCATGGGACGCCGCGAGACGGCCAAGAGTGTCGAACTGGGCGCGGCGAAACGGTTGCAGGCGCATTCGCGTCGAGAAGGTGATCTCGATCAGATAGGCGTTCTGCGTGCCGTCATAGATGGCGTTGTGAAAGTATTCGTTGGCCTGCGCATAGCCCTGCGCATCGCCGGCCCGCATCAGCGCGCCCATCTGCGCGTGCAGATCCTCCAGCGCCTTGCGTTCCGATGGCGGAATGACTTTGGCGCAGAGATTCGCGCACAGGCCTTCCAGATAGGCCATCACGTCGAACATATCGGAGAGCGCCTTTTCGCTCGGCTTGGTGACGATCGTGCGGCGATGCGGCCTTTGCTGCACCAGTCCTGACGAGGCCAGTTGCCGCAGCGCTTCGCGTACCGGCGTGCGCGACACGCCGAATTCGGAGGCCAGCCCGCTCTCGTCGAGCGGCTTTCCGGGCTCCAGTTCGCCGGTCACGATGCGCCGCGCGATCTCGAGGCGGATCGCATCGACCGAGGTGCGCGCCGGCTGGGCCGGCACGGCACGCCGTGCGCCGGCCTCGCTCATTTCTCTTCGTCGATGATGGAGACATGGGCCGCGACTACGCGCCAGCCATCGTCCATGCGGGCCCAGCTCTGCATCTGGCGGCCGACCTTTCCCGGCGCGCCGTCGCGCCGGAACAGGGTCGAGGCGGTCGCGAAATCGCTGCCGAACGTGGTGATCACGGTGCGGTCGAGATCCCGTTCGAGCCCTTTCGGCGAACGGCCCTTGCGAAAAGCGAGGATCTCCGAAACGCCATGGAGGTTTTCGCCGATTCCGTATCGGATCGTGCGCTCGTCCTGCCAGAACAAAGCGTCGAGGGTTTCGACATCATTGCTGACAAGCGCCGTCTCGTAGCGGCTGAAGACGGCCTCCATTTCGGCCAGCGTTTCGGGATCGTTGACGATCATCGCTTACTGCGCCTCCATCCTGTCGCGCAGCGATTTCAGGAACGGAATGGTCTCGAACTGGTCATCCTGGACGAACTCCCACGCGACGCCCTTTGGCCGCGGCATGTTGTTGTTCGTCACGATGAGTTCCTCCTCGGTCGCCACGAAATCCAGCGGCGAATCATGCGCCATCATAAAGATTTCGTCGTCGCCGACCAGTTGCGAGGAATGCACGGTCGTCGCCATCGGCGTGTCCGGACCGATGATGCCAAGCTCGCGGAAGATACCGGTCTCGAGGTCCGCAAAACCGGCGCCCTTGCCGGTTCGCCCGCCGGCCCGGCTGACGCCCACCGACCCGACGACGCAGAAATCGAGCGGTTCGACATCCACGAAATCGACCCGTTCGCCATACATCAGATAGCCGCCTGACGTCGCCGCCAATTCGAAGGAAATGCCCTTCTCCTGAAGCTTGACCGGGTCGATCTTCAGATAGGGAAACTCCTTGGTCAGATAGGGAACCGGTGCATAGAGCATCTTGCCCTCATAGAGCGCGCGCAGCCGAACCGGGATTTGCGGCGGATCGGGATTGCACTTGACCACCTTGGCGCGTTTCCACTCCTCGGTCTGGGCCAGATGCCATGCGGCCTTGTCGGCCCCGATGAAATTCGGGATATGGCTCCAGGTCGGCCCCATCGCCATGCCGCCGGAATCGAGCGAATCCCAGATGCGGCTGCGCAACGAGTCCTTGTTGCTGTTGCGTCCGGCCCAGCGTCCGGTCTTTTCCATATCTAGCTCCCTTGATGCTTCGCGACTGGCGCGCAGACCGCGCCTGTCTTCTCCAGATGATGCGCAAGGCGCAGGACAAAATCCTCGCGCCACGGCGCAGCGATAAGCTGCACGCCGATCGGCAGCTTTTCTCCCTCGGTCCAGACCGGTACTGAAACGACCGGCAGACCGATGAAGGAAATCGGCTGTGTGAAGATCCCCATATTCGGCCTGACCGGCATCTCGACGCCGTCCAGCACCATGGTCTGCTGGCCGATCTTCGGCGCGCGGCAGGGCGTCGCCGGCGCCAGGATCACATCGACCTCCTCGAACAGCTTCAAGACGGTATCGCGGAAGATGCGGCGCAGCTTCTGCGCCTTGGTCACCCAGGCGCCCGGGATCATCGCGCCGGCGATCAGCCGGTCGCGGACGTCGGGATCGTAATCGGCGTGGCGGGTTCTCATCCGGTCGAGATGCAGCGATGCGCCCTCCGCCATGGTGATCAGATAGGCCGCGCCGCGCGCCGCTTTCGCGTCGGCGATGTCCACCGTCCGCGTGGCGTTGACCGCGGCGGCGACACGCTGCACGGCTTCAAAGGCCTCGGGCAATGCCCCTGACGCGAAATAGCCGCCCGCTTTCGCGATCCTCAGCCCTTCGATGCCCCGGTCCAGTTCGCCTGTCACCGGTTCGACGGCGCGATCCGTGCAGGCGGGATCTTGCGGATCGGGGCCCTGCATCGCGTCGTAGGAAAGCGCGAGATCGGTGGCCGACCGGGCGATCGGTCCAAGATGATCGAGACTGGCCACGAAAGGAAAGGTCCCGCCGCGCGACAAGCGTCCATAGGTCGGTTTCAGACCGAACAGCCCGCACAGGGAAGACGGCACGCGGATGGACCCGTTGGTGTCGGAACCAAGCGTGATCGGCACCATGCCCGACGCCGTCGCCGTGCCGGACCCGCCCGAAGACCCGCCCGACATGTGATCGGGATCATGCGGATTGCGCGACGCGCCGTCGTGAACGTTCTGGCCGGTGAAGTCGTAGGCGTATTCGCCCATATTGAGGGCGCCCGTAAGGATGGCGCCGGCGGCTTCCATGCGCCGGATCAAAGTCGCATCCTCGCCGGCCGGCGGCAGATCGCGGTTTATCTTCGAACCCGCGAGCGTCGAAAGGCCCTTCACGTCGAACAGGTTCTTGACGGCAAAAGGCACGCCGGCAAGCGGTCCGGGGTCGCGTCCGGCAGCGATATCGGCATCCACGCTATCCGCCCTGGAAAGCGCGCGCTCCGCCGTGATCGCGGTAAATCCGTTGAGCGAGGGATTGAGTTTTTCGGTGCGCACGAGCGAAGCCTCCACGGCCGTCCGCGCCGTCATGGAGCCGTTCCTGACGGCTGCGGCGATGTCCGCGCCGGTCATTCCTGCAAAATCGGTCATGCCTTGAAAACCGGCGCCGGTTCGGCCTCGTCCGACGTCTCGAAGGCGAGAACGTCCTGCGCGATCGTATGCGCGACCGCCAGATGCCCCGCGATACCGGCGCGATAGGCCTCCTCGACCGGCAGGCCCAGATAGGCCGCCATCGCATCGATCAGGCTGTCGATTTCCTGTTTGTCGTCGGTCATGCCGCCGCCTCCGCTTCCTCCAGCGCGGCGCGCAGATCATCGAGCGAAGCGACCCATCCGACAATGCCGCCCTGCGCCACGATCATTTCGATCGTCGATGCCTTGAACTCGGGAAAATAGCTCTCCGTGGCTTCCTCGATCAGCAGGCACTCGTAGCCGCGATCATTGGCCTCGCGCATCGAGGTCTGCACGCAGACCTCGGTCGTCACGCCGGCGAAGACCAGATGCGTGATGCCGGCGCCGCGCAGCTTCTCGTGCAGCCCGGTCGCCCAGAACATGCCTTTGCCGGGCTTGTCTATGACGATCTCTCCGGTGTGCGGCGCGAGGTCCGGCACGATCTGGTTGCCCGGCTCGCCCGTTACCAGCAGCCTGCCCATCGGCCCTTCCTCGCCGATCTTCACCGCCGAGTTGCCGCGCCGGATCTTGGAGGGCGGGCAATCGGACAAGTCGGTGCGATGCGCTTCGCGCGTATGAACGATCGGCCAGCTGCGTTCGCGAAACAGCGCGATCAGCGCCGCCGTGTCGGGAATGATCGCCGAAAGACGCGAGACGTCGTTTCCGAGCGCATCGCCGAAGCCGCCCGGCTCGATGAAATCGCGCTGCATGTCGATGACGACGAGCGCGGTCTTGCCGGGCTTGAGCTCGAAGTCGTAGGGCCGTGCCTTGACGCTTACCATCTCAATGCCCCGCCATATAGGTGCCGATGGTGTTGCGGTCGGTTTCGCCGATCGGCGAGACATAGGTGATCTTGCCTTCCGACATCACCGCCACGCGATCGGACAGTTCGAGGATTTCGTCGAGATCCTCCGAGACGAGCAGCACCGCCGCGCCATTGTTGCGCTGGTCGATGATCTGCGCCCTGATCTCGGCCACGGAGGCGAAATCGAGGCCGAAGCACGGATTGGCGACGATCAGCACCTTGACCTCGTGCGAAAGCTCCCGCGCCAGAATGGCGCGCTGCACATTGCCGCCGGACAGGTTCTCGATCGGCGTGTCAGTGGACGGTGTCTTGACCCGGTAGCGCTCGATCAGCCCTGCCGCGCGGGTCTTCATGGCGGTCGGTTTCAACCACCAGCCGGCATTTGCTTCGGGCGGCTTGTCGAAGGTGCGGAACGCGATGTTTTCCGCCACGCTCATGCGGGGCACCGCCGCATTGCGCAGGGGTTCCTCGGGCAGGCCGAACACCTTGAAAAGATCGTAGCCGGAGCGCGAGCAGTCGAAGGGCTTGCCGTTGATGAAGACGCCGCCATCCTCGATGGGCCGCTGGCCGGACAGGGCCTCGACCAGTTCCGACTGGCCGTTGCCGGACACGCCCGCGATCCCGACGATCTCGCCGCCCGCGACCTTGAGATTGACGCCGTCAACCGTTGGAATGCCTTCCTCGTCCTTGACGACGATGCCCGCCAGTTCGACGTTCACCGCGCTTTCGACACCGGCCTTTCGCTCGGCGCTTTTGCGGATTTCGGCTTCGCCGATCATCATGCGCGACATCTCCTCGGTGGAGAGATCCCCGACCTTGCCGCCGCCGGCATATTTGCCGCGCCTGAGGACCGTGACATTGTCCGTGAACGCCTTCACCTCACGGAACTTGTGCGTGATCATCAGGACCGTGATGTCACCCGCTCGCGCCATGTCGTGGAGCAGGCCGAGCACCTCATCGGCCTCGCCGGGCGTCAGCACCGATGTCGGCTCGTCGAGGATCAGGAAATGCTGGTCGAGATAGAGCTGCTTGAGGATTTCGAGCTTCTGTTTTTCGCCTGCTGAGAGCGTTGCAACCGGCTCCGTCAGCGGCACCCGGAACGGCATGCGGTCCATGAAGGCTTCGAGATCGCCGATCTCCTTCTTCCAGTCGATCACGGCCGGCACGTTGGCGCGGCTGATCACCATGTTCTCCGCCGCGGTGAGGCAGGGCACCAGCGTGAAATGCTGGTAGACCATGCCGATGCCGGAGGAGTGCGCATCCTGCGGATGGCGGATCGGCGTCTCCTGTCCGTTGACGAGCAACTGCCCGTGCGTCGGCTGGTAGAAACCCATGATGCACTTCACCAGCGTCGATTTGCCGGCCCCGTTCTCGCCGAGCAGCGCATGGAATTCGCCGGGCTGGACCTTGATGGACACATCGTCGAGCGCCACCAGCGAGCCGAATATCTTCGACATGCCGACCGTCTCGATGCCGATGGCCCGCTTCGATTTCGCCGGCGCTTCGGGGGTGAGGACCGCGCTATCCATCAGATCGTCTCCACGGTTTCGAGGAATTGCCCGCTGGTCGCCACGGCGCCGAAGACACCGCCCTGCATCTTGATCATGTCGAGCGCGGCGAGATGGTTTTCGTGTTTCGTCGCGGCCGTGCAGTCGGAGAGCAGCAGGCATTCATAGCCGCGATCATTGGCGTCGCGCATCGTGGTGTGGACGCAGACATCCGTCGTCACGCCCGTCAGCACGATGTTGCGGATACCCTTCGTCTGAAGCACGAGGTCGAAATCGGTCGCCAGGAATGAGCCCTTGCCCGGCTTGTCGATGATCGGTTCTCCGGCGACGGGCTGAAGTTCCGGAATGATCTCCCAGCCGGGTTCGCCGCGCACGAGAATGCGCCCGCATGGCCCCTGGTCGCCGATCCCCGCGCCGATGCGCTGCGAGCGCCAGCGCTTGTTCGCCGGCAGGTCGGAGAGGTCCGGCTTGTGGCCCTCGCGGGTGTGAATGACGGTGAAGCCCTTTGCGCGGACGCCATCCAGCAGTGCCGCGATCGGTTCGATCGGCGCGCGCGTCAGCGACAGGTCGTAGCCCATGGAATCGACATAGCCGCCGGGCGCGCAGAAATCGGTCTGCATGTCGATGACCACGATTGCGGTGTTCTCGGGGCGAAGATCGCCGTCGAATGGCCAGGGGTACGGGTCCGCGTCCACGGTCCGCGCATTGGCCACCAGCGCCGCCTCGATCCGTTCGTCGCCGAGCTTGTCCATGATGCTACTCCGCCGCCTCGCGCGCCTTCTCGCCGTAAAGGCGGTCGGGCTTGGGGAAGCCGCAGGACGTGCCGTCGGTGTGAACCACCTCGTCCTCCCAGGGCAGCTTGTATTGCCCGGCCACCATGTCCTGCATGAAGGTGTAGGGGCAGTCGCCCGCTCCGCCTTTCACGGCGACATAGCCGCGATGGCCGAACTGGTAGATGTTGTTTTCGACCGACCAGTATTTGCGCGCCTCGCGCACCAGATCGGGCCGCACTTCGGCGGTGATGATTTCGTCCGCCCGTCCCGTCGTGCCATGGGCGATCACCGTGCCGTCGAAATTGACGATCATGCCTTCGCCCATGGAATCGAAGGTTCCGTCCGAACCGCACATGCAGACATTCGCGGTCACCATCAGGTTCTGGAAGGCGTTCGCCTGGTTGGTGAAGCGCCAGCTGTCGCGGATGGGCGCGGTATAGCCCGCCGTGCGCAGCATGATCTCCGCGCCCTTGTAGGCGCATTCGCGCGCCATTTCCGGGAACATGCCGTCATGGCAGATGATCAGGGCGAGCTTCGCGCCCTTCGGCCCGTCGATCACCGGGATGCCGAGATCGCCCGGCTCCCACGGTTCGACCGGCACCCAGGGATGCAGCTTGCGGTAATAGAGCTGCATCTCGCCCTGGTCGTCGATGACGATACCCGAATTATAGGGCATGCCGCTGGGATTGTGCTCCATGATCGAGAAGCAGCCCCAGATCGCATTGTCTTTGCAGGCCTGCTTTAACGCCGCGACTTCCGGTCCGTCGATAGAGCACATGATCTCCGGATTTGTATCCATCGACAGGCCGTGCAGCGCGTATTCGGGAAAGACGACGAGATCCATGGTCGCCATGTTGCGCCGCGCCTTGGCGACCATGGCGACGACCTTGTCGGTCTGCGCCGCCAGGTCGGCCGGCGTCTCGACGACGGGCAATTGCAGCTGCACCAGCCCGATCACCACGCCGTTCGGTGTCTTGTTCAGTCCGCCGAGTGCACTCATGAGCCGGTCCCTTCTATTTGGTGATCGAAAGTTCGCCCGGCGCCTCGCGCGCCGAGGATGACGACCGCGCCGAAGCGATCATGATGAAAAGCGTCAGGATGTAGGGCGCTGCATTGAAGAAGTAGTAGCCCTGGCTGATGCCGACGGACTGCAATGCCGGGCCGATCGCGCCCGCCGCGCCGAACAGCAGGGCGGCCACGATGCAGCGAAGCGGGTTCCAGCGCGCGAAGATGACGAGCGCGACGGCCATCAGACCCTGGCCCGACGAGAGCCCCTCGTTCCAGCTTCCCGGATAGGAGAGCGACAGAAACGCCCCGCCAACACCGGCGAGGAAGCCGCCGATCGCCGTCGAGGCGATGCGCACCTGGTAGGGCTGCACGCCCATCGCTCGGGCCGCCGGCTCGGAATCGCCCGTCATGCGCACGATCAGGCCCCAGCGCGAATTGGCGAAGGCCCACCACATCACGAGCGCGACCAGAATGCCGACGAAGAAGAGCGGGTTGATGTCGAGCGCCTGGCGCAGGCCGGCATTGTCGCTCCAGCCGCCAAGCGGCAGCGCCTCGAGGCGTGGCGCCGATGGCTGGATATAGGGCTTGCCGAAGAAGAAGGCGACGCCGGTACCGAACGACATCATCGCGATGCCCACCGCGATGTCGTTGACCCGCGGCAGCGAGCAGATGAGGCCGTGCATCGAGCCCAGGAACACGCCGGACACGCCGGCGGCGAGCACGCCGAGCCAGGGATTTCCGGTGTGATAGGAGACCGCGTAGGCGACCATGGCGCCGAGCACGAGATTGCCTTCGAGGCCCAGATTGATGCGGCCGGATTTCTCGGTCAGCGTCTCGCCGAGCGCGACGAACATGAAGGGCGTCGAAACCCGGATCGCGCCACCGAGCATGGAAATCAGGATCGTGGCCAGAATACCGTCGCTCATGTCCGTTCCGTCCCCGTTCTCGGCTGGAAAATGGCGAAGCGCCCGTAAAGCGTCTCGCTGGTCAGAAGCACCACGAAGATGATGCCCTGCAGCACCAGTGCCGTGGCGTCTGGCATGTCCATGCGGCGCTGGATCAATCCGCCGGAGGCGGCGATGGAGCCGAACATGATTGCGACCGGCACGACGACAACCGGATTGTGCCGGGCGAGGAAGGAAACCAGGATGCCGGTAAAGCCGTAACCGGCGACCAGCGACGCGTTCGCCTGGCCATGGATCGCGGCGACCTCGTAATAGCCGGCGAGACCGGCGCAGGCACCGGCGATCGCGGTGCAGGCTACGACCAGCGTGCCGACGGGAAGCCCCTGCGCCAGCGCTGCGCGGGGATTGCCGCCGGTCACGCGTGCTCCAAATCCGAATGTGGTCCGTGTCATCAGGACTTGAAGAGCGATGGCGAGTACGATGCCGGCGGCTAACCCCCAGTGGATGTCGGTGCCGGGGATCGAACCGACCATGTAATCCTCGCCGATGGGCATGGTCGAAGGCTTGTTGGCCGATCCTGGATCGCGCAACGCGCCTTCGACGAAGAAATTCATGATGGCGATGGCGATATAGGTCATCAGCAATGACGAGATCGTCTCGTTGACACCGCGCGCATGGCGCAGCCAACCGACGATGCCGATCCACGCTCCGCCGACGGCCATGGCGGCGAGCGCCATGAGGGGCATGGTGAGAATGGACGGCACGCCGCCGGAAACCAGCGGGACGGCGATGGCGGCGGCGGAAAAGCCGCCCAGCACGAGCGCCCCTTCGGCGCCGATCATCGTCAGGCCGATCTGGGCGGGAATGGCGAAGGCCAGACCGCACAGGATCAGCGGCGCTGCGCGTTGCAGCGTGTTCTGGATCGAAAAGGACGTTCCGAACCCGCCGCGCCAGAGCAACTGGAAGTAGTCGACCGGCGACTTGCCGAGCAGGAGCAGGAAGAGTGAAAAGATAAGCGCCGAGACCAGCAGCGCGCCGACTGGAATGGCGACCGCCTCGGCCCATGCCCGCAATTTGGTGCTGTCGGTCAACCGGACCGGAGTGTCTGTGGTGACTGCCGTCATCTGCCTGCCGCCGAAAAAGGAGATAGGGAGGGGCGGCCGAAGCCGCCCCGAGCGCATGATGCGATCAGGTGATCGAGCCGGAAACGCCTTCCAGCAGGTAGTTCATGCCGTCGAGTGTCGGATCGTAATTGTCGTAGGTCTTGTCGATGACGACATTGCCCTTGTTATCCTTGAGCGGACCGACATAGATCGGTTCTTCGGCCTTGAGCGCCTCGATGGCCGCGTCGGCCGCCTTGATGGCTTCCGGCGTCGCGCCGGCTCCATAGGGCGTGTTGCGGACCATGTCGTTGTGGTAGCCGCCGGCGACGAAGTTCGGCAGTTCCTCGCCCGCAGCCAGCAGATCGGCATACATGGTGTAGATGGTTTCCCACTTGTATTCCGCGCCGGTGATGAAGCCTTTCGGGGCAAGCGGCGCCTGCGAAGCGTTGTGGCCGCAGCTCTTCACGCCGCGCGCTTCGGCCGTCTCGATGACGACTTTCGGCCCGTCGACGTGGCAGGTCAGGACGTCGCAGCCCGCATCGGCGAGCGCGTTGGCGGCTTCGGCTTCGCGAACCGGCATCGACCATTCGCCGGTGAAGATCACCTGCACCGTCGCTTCCGGATTGACGCTGCGCGCGCCAAGCAGAACCGAGTTGATGTTGGAGAGCACCGTGGGGATCGGCTTGGCGGCGACGAAACCGATCTTGTTGGTCGTCGTGGACAGGCCGGCGGCGACGCCATCCACATAATGCGCCTGGTTCAGGTAGCAGAAGTAGCTGCCGGCATTCTTCGGATCGGTATCGGCGTTCCACAGCGGCGCCGCGTGACGGAACTGCACGTCCGGATATTTCTTCGCGAGATCGACGACGAACGGATTGTAGTAGCCGAACGAGGTGGCGAGGATCAGATTGGCGCCGTCGAGATTGATCATCGACTCCATGGATTTGGCCACGGCGTCGGTCTCCGGAACGTTTTCCTCCTCGATGACCTCGACATTCGGGACCCCCTTGAGGATGTCCATCGCGACCGCATGGGCCTGGTTCCAGCCGAAATCGTCGCGCGGGCCGACATAGACCGCGCCTAGAATGACGTCGGCGGCCTGCGCCGACCGCATCGCGCCGAGCGGCAGAGCGGTCGAAGCCAGGCCTGCCGCGCCGGCCTTGAGCAATGTGCGTCTTGATACACCGTAATTTGCCATGTTCAGGCTCCTGTTTTGCTTCCCTGTCGGATGACGCGCTGCACAGCGCCTCCTGAAAAGGGTCAGGCAATCCACATGCCAAATCTCGCCGGCGGCGCGAGGAAATTTCAACCTGTTGTTTTTTAAGGGGAAACGGTGCTGCCCGGTCTTATCAACCGGATCGGCCACAAGGGCGGGCAACACCAGGGAAGTTTATTAATTAGACGCAAAAATAGAAATGCCTAAAATATAGGCATTAAAATTCGTTCGGCATACAATTCGGGAATCCTGACTCCCGGACCCGGAGGCGTGCCTTGTCGCCTCAGACCAGGCCGCTCTTCTCGTAGGTCGGGTTGAGCCGGCTCATCAGGTAATCGTCGCCGCGGATCGGCGGATATTTGGCCGGGTTTTCCGCGGTTGCGCAGCCCGGCAAGCATTCGACGATCGCTTCCGGGTTCGGGTCGAGGAAAAAGGCCACGGAGTAGCGTTCGCGTCCGGGCGGGCTGACGACCCTGTGCGGGGTCGAGACATACGTGTCGTTCGTCCAGCGCATCAGGCAATCGCCGATATTGCAGACATAGGTATCCGGGATATAGGGAGCCGAAAGCCACTCGCCGTCGCGCGTCCGCACTTCCAGACCGCCGACCTCGTCGGTCGCCAGCAGCGTGACGCAGCCATAGTCCGTGTGCTCGCCTGCACCGAGTTGGCCTTCCTCGTCCAGCGCAACCGGCCGCTCGGGATAGTGCAACAGTCGCAGCGTCGCGAGCGGCCGGTCGAGCTTGTCCTCGAAGAAATCCGTCGGAATGCCGAGATCCGTGGCGAAGGCCTCGTGCAACTTGCATCCCAAAGACCAGACCGCGTTGAAATATGCGAGCATGGTTTCACGGAAGCCTGACATTTCCGGCCAGCGATTGAGGGCGCGAAACATCGCGCCATTGATGATTTCGGGATCGTCGGCCGGAAGATCCAGTCCGATGTTGAAGGCTTCCTTCAGATCGGGTGCCTTGCTCGGATCGAGCGACTCGCCCTTCATCGGGATAAATCCGCGATTGCCGGTCGCCACGGAAAACAGCGCCTTGCGCTTGTCTTCCTCGGGGCTCGAAAAGAACTTCGCCGCAACGTCGAAGACATCCTGGCGCAGCTCCGATGGTACGCCGTGTCCGGTGACATAGAAGAAGCCGATGCCGCGGCAGGCTTCGCCAATTTGGTCTGCGACAAGCTGGCGTCCGGCCTTGCCGCCGGTGAACAGCGGCTGCATGTCGATTACGGGAATAGCTTTCTCGGTCATGGGATTTCCTCAGTCAAAAATTCTCGCGGCGGCAGTGTGTTCGGCGATCAACGCGGACACGTCGAGGCCGGGAATCGCGCCGTCGATCACCCGCCAGATGCCAGCCACCATAACGCGATCGGCGCGCGTCGCGCCGCAATGGACGAGCGCGGCAATCGGATCATGCTGGCCCGAAAAACGCATCTCGTCGAGCGTGAACAGCGCGAGGTCGGCCTGTTTGCCGGGCGCGATCTCGCCGATGTCGTCACGTCCGAGACAGCGCGCCGAGCCCTTGGTCGCCCAGCGCAGCGCGTCGCGATGCGTCACCCGGTCGGCGGAGCGGTAGCCGAGCCGGTTGACCATGAGCGCGTGGCGCACCTCTTCCATCAGGTTTGAGCCGTCATTCGAGGCGGAGCCATCCACACCGAGGCCGACCGGGCTTCCCGCCGCTTCCAGTTCCAGCGTCGGGCAGAAGCCGGAGGCGAGCACCGCGTTCGATGTGGCGCAATGGCACACACCGACACCGTGATGGCCGAGCTTCGTGCAGTCGTCCGCAGTGAAGTGGATGCCGTGCGCCAGCCATGTGCGCGGCTGCAGCCAGCCGCAATCCTCCAGCCAGTCGATGGGCCGGTAGCCGAAGGTCGCCTTGCAGAACGCCTCCTCGTCTTCCGTCTCCGCGAGATGAGTGTGCAGGCGGCAATCATAACGGTCCGCGAGCTCAACGCTGCTGCGCATCACCTCCCGCGAGACATTGAACGGCGCGCAGGGCGCGAGCGCGATCTGCGTCATCGCTCCGTCGGACGTGTCGTGATAGGTTTGCAGGACACGCTCGCTGTCCGCGAGGATCGTCTCCTCGTCCTGGACGATGTGATCCGGCGGCACAGCGCCGTCCTTTTGCGAAAGCGACAGCGACCCGCGCGTGATCGTGGCGCGAAGGCCTAGCGCCCGCGCCTCCTCGACCTCGATATCGGTGGCGTCTTCAAGACCCTTGAAGACCATGTAGTTGTGATCCATCGCGGTCGTGCAGCCCGACAGCAGCAACTCCGCCATGGCGAGCCGTGCCCCGATCCGGAACATGTCGCGATTGAGCCGCCCCCAGATCGGATAGAGCGCGACCAGCCAGGGAAACAGCTCGCTGTTATAGGCCTTGGGATGCGCCCGGCTCAGAGTCTGGAAAAAATGGTGATGCGTATTGATCAGGCCGGGGATGATGACGTGACGGCTGGCGTCGAAACGCTCATCGACCGGTTGCAGCGGCTCGCGGCCGGCCGGCACCAGTTCGACGATCCGTCCGCCCTCGACCACGAGTCCGCCGCCCGCATCGTCCGCCAGGATGGCCAACGGATTCATGATCCACAGTCGCATGCGCATTCGCCCCAATGTCCGACGGGTCGGCACCCGTTCTTTTGCACTGCAACAAATCACACTCTCGGGCGCGCTCAAAGCCTAAAGATTGGGCAGGAAGGGGCGCGCGGACTGCCTAGAGCGCCTGGTCGTCCTTGCCGAAGAAGTGCAGGCGTTCCGGCTCGAACTGCAAGCCGACGGTCTTGCCGCGTATGTCTTCGGGCACGTCCGAAGTTCGGATGATGACCTGTCCGGCTTCCGCGCAGTCGAGATAGAGATAGGTGTCGGCGCCGAGATATTCGGCGACCTCGACCTTGCCGGTGCAGACGGCCCCCTCGGGGTCGGTCAGGCCGATATGTTCAGGCCTGATCCCGAGCTTTACGGCCGGTTGCGCGCGGTCATACGGGCCGGTCCCGTGACCGGGGATGCGATAGGTCTGCCCGTCGGTCTCGCAGGGCAGGACGTTCATCTTCGGTGACCCGATGAACTGCGCAACGAACAGATTGTCCGGCTTCTCGTAAAGCGTGCGCGGCGCCCCGACCTGCATGATGACGCCGTCCTTCAGAACGACGATCCGGTCGGCGAGCGTCATCGCCTCGACCTGGTCATGGGTGACGTAGACCATGGTCGTGCCGAGCGTTTCATGAAGCTTGGCGATCTCGAAGCGCATCTCGACGCGCAGCGCCGCGTCGAGGTTCGACAGCGGCTCGTCGAACAGGAACCCGCGCGGCTCCCGCGTGATCGCCCGTCCGATGGCGACACGCTGGCGCTGGCCGCCGGAAAGCGCCTTCGGCTTTCGGTCGAGCAGGTTTTCCAGCTTCAGGATGCGCGCCGCTTCGCCGACCTTCGAGGCGATGTCGGATTTCGATTCCCCCGCCGTCTTCAGGCCGAAGCCCATATTCTCGCCGACGGTCATGTGCGGGTAGAGCGCATAGGACTGGAACACCATGGACAGGCCGCGCTCGGACGGCAGCTTTGCCGTCACATCCTCGCCGTCGATCAGGATTCGCCCGCGTGACGTTTCCTCGAGCCCCGATATCAGGCGCAGGAGGGTGGATTTCCCGCAGCCGGATGGACCGACGAAGATGACGAGTTCGCCGTCGAGGATCTCAAGGTCGACGCCCTTGATCACCTGCACATTGCCGAACCACTTCTCGACCTTTTCAAGCTGGATCGCGCCCATAATTCCTCCTCACACGTCCCCGGCGGCACGGCCGCCGCCAAGCGTCAGATAGATCGCCGCCGTCCAGGTGAAGTCGGGTCCCCCCAGGCCTTCGCCCGTCATCGGATCGAAATACTCGTAGAAGCCGGAACGGTCCGGCAGCCGCAGGCAATCGTCGCGCAGCCGCGCGGCCATCGCCGCATGGCCATGCTCTTCCAGCCCGATGGCGATCATGTAGTTCATCACGCTCCAAACCGGCCCGCGCCAGTAGCGCCGCGATTCGAACGCTTCGTCGCGCGGATCCCAGCTCGGGAATCCGTATTCGCAGATATCGAGGATTTCACCGCCATGCCCGGCAAGTTCGGCCAGTTGCTCGGGCGTTCCCGCATCGGCGTAGAAGGCCAGCATCGAGGCATTGGTCAGCGCCGTGGACAGGTCTCCGCTGCGCAATTCGCGAGCGACGAACGCCCCGGCATCCGGCCGCCACATCTGTTGCGCGCCTTCCTTCGACAGGGCGATCCAGTCCTCGATCTCGCCGGCGTCGAAATCCTCGCCAAGCAGATTGCCGAGTTCGAGTAGATCCCGGTCGCCGCGCATCAGCGTGAATTGCACGCCGGGATCGGCCATGAAGAACGGGCCTTCGGCAGCGATCTTGCGATGGTCCCATCCGCATTCCCGGCCGAACTTCACGATCGTCAGGTAACGGTCATATTGCTGCACGGTCGGACGCTCGTCTGCATCGACATGATCGGTGTCGCGGCGGTGATAGGGGCCCAGATCGTCGGGCACGACGATCCTGTCCATGCCGAGATCCCAGTCCGGACAGTTGTCGCGGCCCGATTCCCAGGGATGGATGATCCCGACGAGGCCCGTCCTGTCCGGATCGCGATAATCGTGCCACCAGCGGTGCGACGCGACCAGCTTCGGAAACAGGCGCCGCGCCCGGGCGATGTCGTCCGCCCCGCCGGTCTTCGCCAGCGTCAGGATCACGCTCGCCGCAACCGGCGGCTGGGAATGCCCCGAAGACATCGGATCGGTGTTGGACTGCCAGATCCCCGGACCGGGGAAATAGCTCGGATCGTTCTTGCGGAAGACGATATGGGGCACCATGCCGTCGGCCCATTGGGCGTCGAACAGCGTCTCGATCTCCTGCCAAGCGCGCGCCCGGTCGAAGACAGCGAAGCCGAGCGCCGCGAAGATCGAATCCCAGTTCCACTGATAGGGATAGAGACCGGCGGTCGGCACCGTATAGCCGCCGCGATCGTTCGCCAGCAGGATCTCCTTCGCCCGTTCGGCGGATTGCCGAATTTTTTGCATACCTAACCTTTCACGCTGCCGGCGGTCAGGCCGGAAACGAGGAACCGTTCGAACCACAGGAAGATGACGAGCACCGGGATCGTCGCCACCACGGCGCCGGCCATCAGGTGCTGGCGGGGCACTTCCGAGGAATTGAGGGAGACGACACCGCGCGACAGCGTGAAGATGTCGACATTGTCGAGGAACATGAAGGCGAAGAGGAACTCGTTCCACGCGATCATAAAGACATAGAGCGCGACCGAGGCCAGCGCCGGAAGCGACAGCGGCAGCGTGATCTTCAGGATCACGCCGATCCGCGTCAGCCCGTCCATCAGCCCGGCTTCTTCCAGCTCGGACGGAATGCCTCGGAAATAGCCCTGCAGCATGTAGAGCGCGACGGGAATCGTTGTCGCCGGATAGACGATCATCAGCCCGGTCAGCGTGTTGCGCAGGCCAAGCTGCGAGAAGGCGGCATAGAGCGGGATCACCAGCACGATGGCCGGCACCATGTAGATCAATAGGATCGACTGGGACAGGAACGCCTGACCGGGAAACCGCAGCCGCGCAACCGCATAGGCGCCGGGCACGGCGAAGAACAGCGTGATGATCACCGTCGCCACCGAAACGATCGCCGAGTTCGTCAGGAAGGTGCCGAAATGATAGTTCGAAAACAGCTCGATATAGGAGCGGAACAGCCCGGCGGGGCCTTGCGCGAAATCGAGCGAGAAATCGAGCGGATTGGCGATCAGCGATTGCTGACTTTTCAGGCTCGTCATTACCATGACGTAGAATGGCAGCGCGACGAGGACGGTGAAGAACACCAGTCCGAGCCCCTTCATCAGCCGGATGAACACGACCTCCAGGTGATAGCGCGACAGCCGCCCGCCGCTGATCCCCTTCGTGCAATAGGAGACCGACAGCCAGATCATGCCGACGATCGCCGCAATCGCGACGATCTGGTAGGCGGGCACGGCCGAAAGCGGCAGGCCGAGTGGCGCACCGAGCGTGGCGACGGCGAGGACGATGACGATCAGCGCCACCGCGCCGATCTGCAGGCCGGGCGTCCGGCGTTCGGGATCGATCACGGTCAGCAGCGCGCCCGCGCCCGCGCCGGCCAGCACCGCCGCGCCGACGGGCGGCCGGGTGATCGCGCCGGAAACCAGCATGAAGGTGATGGCGATGACCACCATCCAGACAAGGCCCCAGATGGCGCCGATGACAATGCCCGAAAAGAAACCTGTTCCGATCCGCATCAGCCTTCATCCTTCGGCGAGTATTTGAAGAAGACCAGCGAGAACAGGAGCAGGACGACGAAAACGACCACGGCGACCGCGGCCCCCGCGCCGAGATTGGAAACGGCGAAGGCCTGTTCATAGACGTCGACCGTGAGCGTGCGCGTGCCGGCCGCCCCGCCGGTCAAAAGGAAGATGTCGTCGAACTTGTTGAAGGTCCAGATGAAGCGCAACAGGAACAGGACCGCGAGAATGCCGACGAGCTGCGGCAGCGAGATGTACCAGAATTGTTGTAGCGGCGTCGCGCCGTCGATCTCGGCGGCCTCGTACATTTCCGAGGAAAGCGACTGCATGCGCGCCAGGATGAACAGGAATGACAGCGGGAAATAGCGCCACGCCTCGAAGGCGATCACCGTCGAGAGCGCCACCGGGAAATCGATCGTCAGACCGAACAGATTGAGCGGGACGGACCGCTGCCCGAAGAAGTTGATCGGCCCGTCGATCACGTCCATCTGCCGCAGGATCGAGTTCAGCGTGCCCGAGAACGGATCGAGCAGGACGATCCATGTGAAGGCCACGGCAATCACCGGCGCGACATAGGGAAACAGGAACAGCCCTCGCAGGATCGACCGTCCCTTGAAGGCCGTGTTGAGCAGTTGGGCGGCGAACAGCCCGACCACCAGCGCCCCCGCGGTGCCGAATATCGTGTAATAGAGCGTCACCCGAAGCACCGACCAGAAGTCGGACGACGAGAAGATGCGCGAGAAGTTTTCCAGCGTGAAGTCGAAGTTCGTCAGGATGTTGTCGGACGTACCCGAGGACTGCGCCTCGCTGTCGCGCGGGCTGACGGGGTTGGCGATGTAGCCTTCATCGGCCGTCACCTCGATCGCGATCGTCTCGCGATGGCGCGGCTCGATATCGCCGAGGAAGCAGGTGATGACGCTGTCCGTCACCTTGCATCGTTCGTCGGGCTGGCCGGTAACTGTGAGGCCCTCGGGAAGGGTGTCGGTAAAGCCCGCGGCATGGATGACCTTGTCCTGCGAGGAGTTGCGAAGGCGGTATTCCAGCCTCGCCGTCGCGCCCGGTTCGTCCAGGTCGCCGCGCAGGCGTTCATTGACGAACAGCGCCGCCGGGCGCAGGTCGCCGAGGCCCACCGGCTTGAAGGATATCCAGAAATTGGCGAGCAGCGGTCCGAGCACGATGGCCAGCACGATCGCGAAGGTCGGAAGCAGCATGCCATAGGCGAGCCCCATCTCCCGCCGGGCCATCGGGCCGAGCCGGTCGGGCGGCGCCACTGCGCCCGCCTTGTCCGTCAGGTCGGTCATGTCTCGTTATCCCGCCGCATGATGGCGGGCCGGCCTTCTGCGGGCCGGCCCACCTTGTCGATCAGTTGATGGCCGCCAGTTCGTCGTTGAGCTTCGAAACGGCCGCCGCCGCGTCGATCTCGTCGTCGATATACTGGCGCACGACCTGATTGATGATCTGGCTGTTGATCATCTTGGACGCGAGCGAGAGCTGGTTCTCCTTGACGCCCCAGCGTGCCGCGGTTTCGAGACCGGATGTGATGCGGCCCACCGTTTCAGCCGGATAGAGCTCCGACATCGGCGCCTTGCGGTCGACGCCGACAGGCAGCGTAGCCCAGCCATCGACGAATTTCGAAGCCTCGTCCGGCGTGCCCTTGCGGACCGGGAACTTGCCTTCGGGCGCCATCGACAGCGTGTCCAGATAGCCTTCGTTCATGGAGAACTTGACGAAATCGGCGGCGACGTCGGTATTCGCGTCCGCCGTAACGCCGAAATAGCGCACGTCGGCCCAGGCCGCGCCGTCAGGATTGGACGGGCCGGAGAAGGTCGTGACCACGTCGGTCTTCGAGGCCAGTTCCGTCGAGGTCGGATCGTCGTTGATCGTCGGCGGTGCGGAATCGCGCAGGCCCGCCAGTTCGTCCAGGATGAAGGGCGACCAGATGATCATCGCCGCATTGCCTGAGAAGTAGAGCTCGCGCGACTGCTTCCAGAACAGTTCGCCGGGCGGCGATGCCTCGGCGAGCGCCTTGTAGAACTCCAGCACTTCGGTCGTCGCTTTTTCGTCGAGCGGCTTGAAGCCGTTCTCGTCGACCGGCGTGACGCCGTTGGCGAGGAAGACATGCTCCAGCACCTGGCTCATGAAGTTCTCGTCGATCTTGGTCGCGGCGACGAAGCCGTACATCTCCGGCGGATTGTGCAGCTTGGCGATCGCGGCTTCGATGTCCTCATAGGAATCGGGCGCGTCGAGGCCAGCCTCTTCGAAGAGGTCCTTGCGGTAGACGATCATCTGCGTCCAGCCATCGACCGGCACGGCAGCCGTCAGGCCGTCGAAATCGGCCATCGAGATCGGACCGGGCGCGAAGGTGTCGACACCGAGGTCCTCGACGATCTCGTCATCCGTCTCGACATCGAGAATGCCGGCTTCCGCCCAGGGCAGGACATATTGCAGCGTGGTGTAGATGACGTCCGGCAGGTCGTTGGCGGCGAAGGCCGCCGTGGCGCGGGTGCCGAGTTCGGATTCCGTGACCGGGATCACCTCGACGTCGTGGCCCGTCTTTTCCTTGAATGCCGCGGCGATGCTCTCCTGGACGGCGAGGCGCTCGGGCTGTTCCTCCGTCGTCCAGAAGCGGATCGTATCGGCCTGGGCGATGGTGATGGCGCTTGCCGAAAGCAGCAATGCACCGGTGGCGATCTTCAGACTTTTCATATGTCTCTCCCTAATCTGCCTGTTTTCAGGCGTTTCTAATTGGCGGTGAATCCGTTTGCCTCCTTACAAGATCCGCCGGAATGATCTGTTGTTGCGATGCCGGATCGTCTCCGGCGATAACGGCCATGAGCATCCACGCCAGCTGGCTTCCCGCACTTCTCAGCGGTTGCGCCATCGTCGTCAGCGCCGGATGGGTGTGTTCGCCCATCGGAATGCCGTCATATCCGATGACCGAGATCTCGCGGCCCGGAACCAGCCCGGCCTCGCGAATGGCTTTCATCGCGCCGATGGCGACCATGTCGGCGACGCAGACGACAGCCGTGGGACGGTCCGCGATGTCGAGAAGCGTCCGCATCGCGGTGTAACCGGTTTCGAGCGTCGTTTCGGATGCCGCTTCGAGCGCGGGGTCCGTTGCAAGACCTGCCTCGGTGAGCGCGTGCCTGTATCCCTTCAGGCGTTCGGCCGCGAAATTGTATCTCAGCGGTCCGTGGATATGGGCAATGCGCGTGTGGCCCAGACCGATCAGGTGGGCGGTCGCGAAGCGCGCGGCCTCGAAATTGTCGACGTCGAGCCAGGCGTGATCGTCCGAATTCGTGGTCCGGCCATGGGTGATGAAGGGAATTTTCATCGCCCGCATCGTCTCGACGCGCGGATCGTGGCCGAGCGTGCGCGAAATCACGATGCCGTTCGCGCGCCCGGCCTTTGCGATCCGCTCGATCGTGGCCACTTCCTCTTCCTGCGAGCGCGGCGCGGCGACACTGAGGTCCCATCGGCGCTCCGAGAGAACCGCCGAAATGCCGTCCAGCAACTCGCCGAGGAACGGGTCGGCGATATGGGTGCTCTGCCAGGGCATGACATAGGCGATGCATTCCGCATTGCCGAGCGCCAGCCGCCTGGCGGCAGAATTCGGCTCGTAGCCAAGCCGGTCCGCGGCGTCGCGAACCCGCTCGCGTGTCTTCGCTGAAATGTCGGCATAACCGTTGAGCGCCCGGGAGACCGTACCTTCGGTCAACCCGAGTTGCCTGGACAAAGACTTCAGGCTCACCTCCCGCATGACCGAGACGCTATTCCGAAAGCGCTTTCGGAATCAAGCTGTAAGCTGTTGTCGGGAGAACCTGGGTGCCGTCGCTTGGGCTTCTGGCCGGTCGGCGGAGAACCTGTCGGGCGTTGTCACAGAGGCGGAATTCCGCCGTATCCCGGTCCCGGAAGAAAGCCAAAGCACTAGCCGGACAACCGCAAGAAAAAGCCCGCCCAGGAGGTCCTGCGCGGGCTGTCGAAAAGGTGGCGGTTCTGGCTCACCAGCTGTTGTAGCTCAGGTATTTTCCGGACATTTCGACCTTCACGCGGTCGCCTTTCGGGTTCGGCACGCGGGTCACGTTCATGTCGAAGTCGATCGCCGACATGATGCCGTCGCCGAATTCCTCGTGGATCAGCGCCTTGAGCGTCGGGCCGTAAACGCCGACGATCTCGTAGAAGCGGTAGATGCACGGGTCGGTCGGCACGGTCTGTTCCCAGACCTTGGTCGGGCTTTCCGCCAGCACGTCGATCACCTCCTGCGGCAGGCCGAGCACCTGCACGAGCGATTGCGCCTTCTCCTTCGGCATGGCGTTCATGCCGACGCAGGCCGAATGCGTCCAGACAGCGGACATGCTGATCTTGTCGGCGATTTCCTCCCAGGTCATGCCGGCTTTCTTCTTGGCGGCCAGGATGATCAGCGCGACGTCGTCCTTGGTCAGCATCTGGGGAATTTCGATAGTCATGGCAGTAAGGTTCCTCGTTTTCCTATTCGTTTACCGCGCGCAGATGCGCGCCATGTCGGGGGTCGTCGCTTTCGTCGCCCTTCGTCTCTTCCACGAGATCGATGCGCACGGTCTGCGGCGTGTTGCTGTCGCTTCCGGTTTGCTGTCCGGCCAGCTCCTTCGATCGCGTGGCAAGGAAGTGCACCAGGTGATTGCGGATCGCGTAGTAGTTCGGGTGGTCGATGATCTGGTCGCGCTTGCGCGGTCGCGGGATGGTGATCTCGACCGACTCGGCAACGCGCGCATAGGGCCCGTTCGTCATCAGCAGGATCCGGTCCGCCAGCAGGATCGCCTCGTCGATGTCGTGGGTGATCATGAAGACCGTTTGCGATGTGCCGCTCCAGATCTTCAGGAGTTCGTCCTGGATCGTGCCGCGCGTCAGCGCGTCGAGCGCACCGAACGGCTCGTCGAGCAGCAGGAGCTTCGGGTGGTTGGCAAAGGCACGCGCGATGGAGACGCGTTGGCGCATGCCGCCCGACAATTGCGCCGGCTTGCGGTGGATCGTGTCTCCCTCGAGCCCGACCATGGCGAGGTACTGCGTCGAATGCTCCACGACCTTCGACCGCGACCATTCAGGATACCGTGCCGCGACGCCGAAGGTCACGTTCTTCAGCGCGGAGAGCCACGGCAGCAGCGAGTAGTTCTGGAACACCACGCCGCGGTCGAGGCTCGGCCCGGAGACCTCCTTGCCGTCCATGAGAACGGCGCCGGATGTCGGTTCGGCAAGGCCGGCCAGGATGTTCATGATCGTCGACTTGCCGCAGCCGGAATGGCCGAGGATGCAGACGAACTCGCCTTTCTCGATCCCGAAACTGGCGTTTTCGAAGACGGTCAGGCTCTCGCCCTTGCCGGCGGGAAAACGCTGGGTGAGGTTTTCGATCGATAGGAATGCGTTTGACACGAAATTCTCCTTACTCGGCATAGGCGACGGCGCGCTGCAGGCGGCCGAAAGCCGCGTCCAGCGCCATGCCGACGACACCGATCATCAGGATCGAGAAAATGACGGAGGTCAGGTCGAGATTGTTCCACTCGTTCCAGACGTAGTAGCCGATCCCGGTTCCGCCGACGAGCATCTCGGCGGCCACGATGACGAGCCAGGCGATGCCGATGGAAATCCGCATGCCGGTCACGATGGTCGGTGCGGCGGCCGGCAGGATGACGGTGAGCGCGGTCTTCAAGGCGCCCAGCTCATGCGTGCGGGCCACGTTCACCCAGTCGGACCGGACCCCAGCGACGCCGAAGGCGGTGTTGATCAGCATCGGCCAGATCGAACAGATGAAGATCACGAAGATGGCGGAGGCGTTGGAATCCTGGATGATGAAGAGCGCCAGCGGCATCCATGCGAGCGGCGAGATCGGTCTCAGGACCTGGATGAACGGGTTCAGCGCCTTGTAGGCAACCGGGCTCATGCCGATCAGAAAGCCGATGGGGATCGCAACCAGCGCCGCGAGGAAATAGCCGGTCAGGACGCGGTAGAGCGAATAGGCGATCTGGATGCCAATGCCCTTGTCGTTCGGGCCGGCGTCGTAGAACGGGTTGGAAAGCTGTTCCCAGGCCTTCTGCATGACCTGGCTCGGTGGCGGAACGCCGGCCTTCGGCGCGCCGCCCCCGGTCAGGCGTTCATACTCGGTCAGTTCGGTGGCCGCCTTCTGACCGGGGATCGCGGCCTCCCAGATCAGGAGGCCGGCAATCAGGATGATGAAGGACAGGATCGCTGCCCTCTGGTTGGTCGACAGGCGGTCCATGCGTCAGGCCCGCTTGATGTCGAAGGAGTCGACATAGGCTTCCGGCTCGGCCGGATCGAACGACTTGCCCATGATCGTGTAGCTCTCATAGGTGACGTCCGGGGCCTCGTAGCCCAGATCCTTCATGATCTTGGCACAGTCGGCGGCGAGATAGACATCCTCGGCGACCTTCTTGTAGTCGACGTCGCCCTCGATATAGCCCCAGCGCTTCATCTGGGTGAGAATCCAGACGCCCATCGAGTGCCACGGGAACGGATCGAAATCGATGCGGTCCGGCACCTGTTTCACCTCGCCGAGACCATCGGCATAGGTTCCGGTCAGAACCTGCTCGACCACCGGAACCGGCTGGTTGAGATAGTTGGTGGGCGAGATCGCCTCGGCGATTTCCTTCCGGTTTTCCGGGTTCGAGGCGTATTGCGTCGCATCGACGATCGATTTCAGCAGCGCGCCATAGGTGTTCGGCAGTTCCTCCGCGAAGGAGAGCGGGCAGGCGAAGGCGCAGCAAGGATGGCCTTCCCAGATCTCCTTGGTCAGGACATGGATGAAACCGATGCCTTCCCAGACGGCGCGCTGGTTGAACGGATCCGGCGACAGGTAGCCGTCGAGATTGCCGGCGCGCAGATTGGCGACCATCTCCGGCGGCGGAACGACGCGGATCTGGATGTCGGTGTCCGGATCGATGCCGTGCTCGGCCACGTAGTAGCGCAGCAGGAAATTATGCATCGAATATTCGAACGGGACGCCGAAGGTGAAGCCTTTCCAGTCCTTCGGATCGCGCTTGTCCTTGTGTTCGTTGGACAGCACGATCGCCTGGCCGTTGATGTTCTCGACGGCCGGCATGATGTAGGGCTCGGCGACGCTGCCCGCGCCGAGCGTCATCGCCAGCGGCATCGGCGTCAGCATGTGCGATGCATCGTATTCGCCGTTCAGCGACTTGTCGCGGGCCACGGCCCAGCCTGCGGTCTTGATCACCTGGGCGTTCAGGCCGTGCTTTTCGTAGAATCCCATCGGCTGCGCCATGATGATCGGCGTCGCGCAGGTAATCGGGACGAAGCCGATATTGAGATCGGTCTTTTCCGGCTTTCCGAGCGTGTCGAGGATCGCGGCCTTGGCCTTGTCGACAGGAAAGACGGAAGCCAGCGCGGCGGCGAAGCTCGTGCCGCCGACCAGGCCCATGAAGGACCGGCGCGAAATGTCGTTCTGGCCGAACATCGAACGGACAATGGCGTTCTCGACGACACGCTCCATCATGTCGTCCGAGGACATGGTGTTGGGGTCGTCCGCGCTGAACGCCTGGCTGGTCGAGCAGGCATCGCAACCGCAGCCGGCGCCGTGCCGCAGATCGGTCTTGTGTGAAAACGGATTTCCGAGACTCTTGGTCATTGGGCTCCCTCGGGCGGTGGTGGAAACATCGGGTATGGCGAGGATAGTAGCCCAGCGGATTTTCCCGTCAGCGGAACAAATACGGGAATCGCAGGATTTTATTATATAAATAAAATCAATGCTTTATGCGTTTTTGCGGCGATGCACAATTTACGATATTTCATAATTCACGAAATTTCGTATGCTGTCGGAACCGGCAGCCGAAGGAGGGTGACATGAATGAGGCGAGCATTGTCCGCGCCGACCCGGATTTGCTTGACGCAACGGCGCTGGCGCTCCTGCCGGAGGCCGCGATCGTCATCGAGACGGCAACGGACAGGATCGTCCAGTCCAACCTCAAGGCGCGTCGGATGCTTGCCGGCGAGACCGCCAATGGCCATCGTTTCTCGGACCATGTCGAGGCGGACCTCGCGGATTTCATCGTGTTCCTCGACGAGGTCGCCTATCGCGGCGAGGCCTGGACCCGGAAGGTTTCCCTGAAGCGCGGCAATGGCGAGACGCTCGCCGTCGAAATCCGGGGACGGCGCCTGGCCGCGGGGACCAGCCTTGTCCTCCTGATGTTCCTCGACCTCGAGGAACTGCGCCGCCACGAACGCGCCACCGAAACCGAACAGTTGCAGCGCGAAGGCCTGATGGGCTGGCGGCGGGCGCAGGAGTTTTTTTCCGAACTTGAATTCCAGAACCAGCTCATCCTGAACGCAGCCGGAGAGGGCATCTACGGCGTGAACACCAAGGGGCAGGCGACCTTTTTCAACCGCGCCGCACAGGAGATGCTCGGATGGGAGCCGGACGAACTCCTCGGCAAGCCGATCCACGACCTGATCCACCATCATCACCCCGACGGCAGCGCCTATCATGCCCATGACTGCCCGATTTACCGGTCATTCCGTTTCGAGCACGTCGCCCGCGTCGAGGACGAACTGTTTTGGCGCAAGGACGGAAAGCCGATCCAGGTCGAATATGTTTCGACGCCGATCTACAACCAGAAGATACTGGCTGGCGCCGTCGTGATTTTCCGCGACGTGACGGAGCGCAAGCAGAGCGAGCGCAAGCTGCACGAAGCCCTCAGCGAGGTCGCCGAACTGCGCGACCGGCTGGAACAGGAAAACGCCTATCTTCAGGAGGCGATCACCAACGAGCGGGCGCACCATGACGTGATCGGCCATTCGCCGGCGATCCGGCAGATGCTCGCCAGGATCGAACTGGTCGCGCCGACCGACGCGCCGGTCTTCATCACCGGCGAGACCGGGGCCGGCAAGGCCATCGTGGCAAGCGCGATTCACAAGGATAGCGGCCGCAAGCGCCGTCCGCTGATCCAGTTCCGATGCGGCTCGATCAGCCGGCGCTCCATAGAGGCGGAACTGTTCGGCCAGTTCGGCGGGGCGGACGGAACGGCGGGCGACAATTCCGGCGCGCTGGAGCTGGCGCATGGCGGTACGCTGTTCCTGGAAGACGTGTGCGAACTGCCTTTCGACCTCCAGGGCGACCTGCTGCGGGCCCTTCAGGACAGGAAGTTCAAGCGCATCGGCGACATCCATTCCCGCAACCTCAATGTTCGCGTCATCGCGTCGTCGGCCAAGGATGTCGAACAGGAAGTGGCGGTCGGCCGCTTCCGGGAAGACCTGCTGCTTTTCCTGAGCGTTTTTCCGATCCACTGCTCGCCGCTGCGCGAGCGCCCCGAGGATATCCCGGAACTCGCCGATCACATCCTCGGGATCGCTTGCGAACGAATGAACCGCAGAAAACCGATCGTCACGGAGCGTACGATGAACGCGCTGATGAGCTATCACTGGCCGGGTAATGTGAGAGAACTGCGCAACGTCATAGAGCGCGCGGCGATCGTTTCGACCGGCAGCAAGCTGATCGTCGAAATCGGCGGCGAGCCGACGACCCGCGATACGGGCAGGACGGTGCGCACCGAACGCGAAATGCAGCAGGAAATCCGCGCCAATCTCGTCGCCGCCCTGCGCGAAACGAACGGCAAGGTCGCCGGCAAGGAAGGCGCCGCCGCACTCCTCGGCATGAAGCCGACCACGGTCTATTCGCGCATGGACAAGTTCCGGATCGAAAGCCACGAGTGGGAATTGCGGTAATCGGATTCTCTCCCCCGAGCGGATGGAATGCTTCGGCCGATTGGATGTGTCGGTTTCATCATTCCACGTGTCAAAGTCTTGAAAGCGGCTGGTGAGACCTTTCGCTTGGTAAGGCAGCGTAGCGTCCGCTGTGTCCCAATATCAGACAGCTTTGGCCTGACGCCGTTCGGCCCGGAATTATTTGGACTGATGGCAATCTTGCGCGAAGGCGCGTCACTAGAAGGCGTGGCGAGCCAAGTAACCTTACGCGTAAACCATCTTCGCCACAAATTGTTGCCCGGCTGTTACTATTTGCATTATGAAAATATTAACCACAACCGATGGGGTGCAGTGTGTTCCGGCCGAGTTTCGAGTGGCTACGCGTTTTGTTCCTGCTTGGCGGCATGTTCCTGTCGTCTGCGGTCGTGGCGCATTCGGACGAGCCCGTGAGGCGAGAGGTCCTCGCGCTTTATCACAGTGACCTTGAGCCGTCGGTGGATTCGACGCTTGTCCATCTGAATGCGGAACTACCTCTCAACCATCTCGGATACATCGTCCGTTATCATGACCTGAAACGCGGACTTCCGGGCGGAAAGGAACTCGCGAACGCGGTCGCTGTGTTGAGCATGTTCCCCGAGGATCTGCCGGACCATGAGGCCTATTTCGAGTGGTTGGGTGAGATCACGCGAACGAATGATCTTCGGGTTATAATGCTGAACAATCTCGGCGGCCCCGTCACCACGCACGATGCGGAACTTCTGGGCTCGGTATTTCGCCGGATCGGGCTGGAACTGACACCGAAGATCATCGAAAATACGCTCACATCCCAAGTCGTCGCCCGCGATACCATGATCGGGTTCGAACGTGAGCCTGATCCGGTCCCCGAGCGACATCTCCTGGTTCGCCGGTACGGAAATTCCGCCCGTGTCGCTCTCGAATATGAAAGCCGTGACGGCGGAGAGCTTTCGCGGAGCGTGGCGGTCGCGACAGGGCCGGGCGGTGGTTATGCGGCCCCCGGATTTTTTATCTACTACGATTCCGAGCTCGACCAGAAACGCTGGATCATCGATCCCTTCGAGTTTTTCGCAAGTGCGCTCGGAACCGAAGTGTTCCCCATTCCCGACACCACGACGGTTTCAGGCAGGAGGCTTTTCTTCAGTCATGTCGATGGTGACGGATGGAAAAGCCTGACGAGGATAGAGCGTTATCGCGACAAGCCGACTCTGTCGGCTGATGTGATGCTGCGCGAACTGGTCGAGCCATATCCGGATATCGCTGTGACGATCGGACCGGTCGCGAGCGATATGGATCCGTCGATCCACCACGGAAAGGATGCCGCGCGCGTCGCAAGCGAACTCTTTGCTTTGCCCCAGGTAGAGATCGGGTCGCATACATATACCCATCCATTCGTATGGGAGTATTTCGAGACCTACGATCGTTCCGATGAACTGGCGCTTATCCGAAACCATGCCTTCAATGGATCAACGTCCATTTTCTCGCGCTTCGGTTCGCTGATCTCGGGCGCCCGAGCGCTGCCGGACAATTTGCTGGAGGAAGCGGATGAAGCGCTTCCCCGGTTCGATGCGCGTGAGCCCTTCAGCTTGAAGAAGGAGGTCGGCGACGCACTCGGAATAACCGAAGCGCTCGCGCCTGCGGGTAAACATGTCGAGCTCTATCAATGGAGCGGCGACGCCGAGCCCTTCGAGGCTGCGATCGAGGCTGTAAGAAAATCAGGCCTGCGCAATTTGAATGGTGGCGAGACGCGATTTGACGCGACCCGGCCATCTGTCAGTCACATCTCGCCGATCTCCCGCCAGGTGGGCGCGCAGCGGCAGATCTATGCGCTCAACGACAACGAATACACCTATACAGATCTCTGGCGCGGCCGCTTCAACGGTTTCAAGCAACTCATCGAGACATTCCGCAGAACGGAGAACCCGCGCCGCCTGCGCGGCGCGAATCTTTATTATCATGCGTATTCGGCCGAGCGGTCTGTTTCTCTCGACGCTGTACGGTCGATTCTGGACTGGGCGCGTGAAGAGCCCGTCGCTCCGATCCGGGCTTCCCACTATGCGGCCATTGCCGACGGGTTCTTCAGCACGAAGATCAGGAAGATCGGTGATCTGCAGTGGTCTGTAAGCGACCGTGACGGTCTCCAGACGGTTCGCTTCGATAATGCCGAAGGAGTGCGTGTCGATCTTGCGGCCAGTGCCGGTGTGCTGGGTGAGACGCGCCATGGCGGCTCCCTTTACGTTGCGCTGGATTCAACGGTCGACACTGCGATTGTAGGACTTCGCCGCGATCACGCCACGAATGTCCCGCCGACGCTTGGCACGGCGATGCTCGAACAGGCCCGGTGGCGGATCAGCGGTCTGGAGCGAAAAGGTTGTCGGCTTTCGTTTCTGACGGAAGGCTTCGGAGTAGGCGACTTCGTCTGGCGCGCGCCGAGCGGCCACTACCGTATCAACGCGTCGCGCGACGGCAAGGAACTGCTCGCGACACAAGTCGCGAACAGCGCGAACGGCGAACTGCATTTCAGGCTTACGTTCGATGCAATTGAACCCGCGCGCATCGACATCGCTTGCGATACCGGAGAACAGTCATGAGGCCGTCGCTTGCCGCATTCGTATTTTCGCTTGGAGCGGGCGCCTGCATGTTGGCGACACTGAGCGTTCCCAATGTTAGCGAACGAGTTGCGATGCTGAGACGCGACGGGCGCGACGAGGCCGCTGTGGCCATCGCCAACGCCGCTTACGAAATGGGCAAGGGCGGGGACTTGTTCCTCTCATCCGTGTTCGAGGTGAACAGCCGGTCCGGTGATACCGAAACGGCGCGGCAGGCCATCGGCCGATATCTTGCCCTCCACCGCGACAATGCGATTGCGCTTCGTCGTGCTGCGGATTTCTTCGCGGCGAACGACGGAAGCGCCCACCGCATCGCGATGCTCGTTCGTCTGACGGAACTGAGGAGCGAACCCGGTGATATCTCCGAACTGGCGCGGCTTTATAGGCTCGAGGGACGCTTCGAGGATGAACTGACATTACTCGACAGATTTCACGGTGTTCAACTGCCACCGGAGCTCTTAGATCGATGGGAGCGCCTGTCGACCCGGAAACGCCACTCCGAAAAGATGAAGGAGTTGGCGATCGACTTCAGCACGGATGGCGTTGCCCTCCCGTCAGAAGAAGTTAGGGCAGTCCATTGAACGTCACCCTTCGCGAAACAAACGCAAGCCGGTTGCCGCGTGAGCGATTGAAGGGCCTCCTTCTGCCGCAGATCGTGTTCGTATTTGTCGCGATGATTGTTCTTGCCGAGCTCCTGGGTCTCGGAAAAAGTCTCCTGAACTCTCAGCCGCATCCGTTCTGGATCCCGGTATTGCTGTTCTCGGTGCTTGGCGGCCTGGCCCCCGGAATCATCGCGGCGCTCCTGGCATCCGTGCTTGGTTGGCTACTCGGCGACGCCGGACTTCCGATAGGCTTCGATTTCTACGATTATCTTCTTGCCTCGGTGAAAGAGCCCGCGCTCTGGATAGGAGCGGCCGCCGTCATCGGCGGAATTACCCGCCACCAGAGAGTGCGTACCGAGGAAGCCTTCGAAACCGCCGAACGCTTCAGAATGCAGCGCGCAACCATCGCTGACTATGCCGGGACCCTTCGTGATCAAATCCGCGATCTCGAACTGGCCGGCGCGCTCCGGGCCGACGAATCGATGGGAGACTTTCGGGCGGCGCTCAAGAACATGAAGATCACCCGGAAACTGTCCGCCCGTCATAAGTTTCTGAGACGCGCATGCCAGATCGCCACCGGCTGTGAGACAGCCGTTGTATTCAGGCGCGGTGCGCATTCCTGGCGCCTGGTCGCCGGTGCGAAGATTGCCACCGATTTGAACGATCAGGAGCTCGCGGAATTCGAAACGCTCTCCTCACCCCGTGTCCTGGGGAAGCAGGTCGGCGATCAGCCCCGACGGATAGCAATTCCCTTCAATGACAAGCACGGTCCCTCGATCCTGCTTCTCGACGGGTGCCCGGCAGAAAACGATACGAAAACTCTCATATCGCTAGGCGAGTTCATCGCGGAGCGCTGGGTCCGGAGGCAGCCTATGGTCGAATTCAGCATGCGCCGCGTGCGCAAGCGCGCCGAGAGGAGACCCACGCGGGCGAACTCGGTACGCACGAAAAAGGTGCGTGCGAATGGCTGAGCGGAGGACTGAATACGCGATGCGAGAAGCGCGCTGGCGGGCTGTGGCGGCATTTACCCTGCTTTCGCTGTTCGAATGTGCGATTCTCATGGCCGGCTGGCATGGCCAGGTAGGTTGGAACGAAGTTTTGGTCCTGCATGTCGCGTCCGTCTTCGCATGCGGTGCCGTTGTTTTCCTGTTCTTCGGTGATCGGACTGCCGCAGTGACCGGTGTATTGGCGACGCTTTCTATCGGTCCCGTTGGTGCCGTGGCTGTTGCCTGCATGCTGTTGAGGCTTCAATCGAAGCAAGACGAGACGTCGAGGTGCAGCGATTGGATGGACAGAATTCACCCGTCATCGGAGCATGATCGGGACGAAGCGCTTTATCACGCAATCGTCACTGGGCGGGCTTATCAGCCGGGAGGCCTGCCGAAAGCCATCGGGGCGACGATGCGCGAAGCGCCTGCTGACGATCGGGTGAAGGCGTTGAGCCGCATCGTCGCCGCCACCGGTTCGGTTCCGGGGCAGGTTTTGTCTGCGGGCCTGACGGACGAGCATCTGTCGGTACGCGCCGCGACCGCTGCGATACAGTCCCGTCAGGTAAGCCAGGCCGCCGACGTTTCGGAAGGTCGAGCATAATGTTCTCCCTCGTGCCGCGGCAGCGATCCGCACCATCGGAAAGCGATGTCTGCCTTATCGCGGAAGGCTGCTATCCGCACGTTGCCGGCGGCGTCTCGACATGGACCGACTGGTTGATGCGGAGTTGCCAAGATACGACCTTTTCGGTGATTTCCGTCGTGATGGCTTCTGACGACCAGAAGCCTCGTTATGATTTTCCGGAAAACCTGTTGTCGATCTCCGAACTCGTTCTCGATGACTATAGGGCGGGAACCGGCGGGCGGTCACGCGTCGCCTCGGAAGACGCCGAGCGCCTGGCCACGACCATGTGCCGATTCATACTGAAAGGCGAACTGGAGGATCTTGCCTGGATCGTGCGCTTTGCAAACGATCCTGGACATCCGCGTTCCCTCGAGTTTCTCACGCATTCGCCCTTCGCGTGGCAAGTTTGCGTTGCGAGCTACAAGACCTTGATGCCGCAGGCATCCTTCAAGGACTTTTTCTGGGCGTGGCAGGCGCTTACCGGCGGCCTTTTCGCTGTGGTGAAGGCTGATTTGCCAAAGGCACGAACCTATCACGCCCTGTCCACCGGATATGCGGGGCTTCTCGCGGCACGCTCGAAGATCGAGGGAGCCGGACAGGTTATCGTTACCGAGCATGGCATCTACACCAATGAGCGGCAAATCGAGATCCTGATGGCCGACTGGATCGATGACACGATAGACAAGGGACTGGCCATTGCGGACAGCCGCTTCGATCTGCGTGATCTTTGGACGGTTGCGTTCAAGTCGTTTGCAAGGGCGTGTTATGCCGGGTGCGACCGTATTCTGACCCTTTTCGATGCCAACCAGGCAATGCAGCGCGCGCTCGGAGCGCCGGAAAACAAGCTTTCGGTTATTCCCAATGGTATTGATGTCGATCGTTTCGGCGCAATCACGAGAGCATCGGAAGATACGCCGCCGACGGTCGCGCTGATCGGGCGCATCGTTCCCATCAAGGACATCAAGACATTCCTGCGCGCCGCGGATATCGTTCGCACGGAATTGCCGCAAACCCGATTCCTGATCGCCGGTCCGGCCGAAGAAGCGCCGGACTATGCTGCCGACTGCCGGCGACTGGTCACCGACCTCGGACTTGAAGACCACGTTACCTTCACAGGAAGAGTCGATACCGCCGAATTGTTGAGCCGTTGCCATGTGGTTGCGCTGACCAGCGTGAGCGAGGCGCAGCCCCTGTGTCTGCTTGAGGCCGGTGCCGCCGGATTGCCCTGTGTTGCGACGGATGTCGGATCCTGCCGTGAACTGCTGCTTGGGACGGGAAAACGCGGCAACACGCAGCCGGGCGGATTTGTGGCGGGCGCCCTTGATGCGCCGGGCGTCGCGAGCCACCTCGTCACGCTGCTGCGTGATCCGGATTTGCGATCGCGGCTCGGCCGCAATCTCAGACACCGCGTAAACAAGCGTTACCGGGCTGATGAGGTCGCGGAGGCCTATCGCCGCATCTACGCCTGGAAGGAACACTGATGGCCGGCATAGGTTTCTCATTGCAGCGCCCGGATAATGAACACTGCGATCCGAAGCGCCAGAGAGGTGGACGCTATGGAGCAATGGCGATCATTGGTCCGTGGATATTTGCCATCCTTGCGTTTGAAATTCTTCACCGGAGCCTTGGCCTGGAGGGAGCAGACGACGACGGATTGCCGCTGCAGTCCAGCATCATCTATCTCTTCCTGGTCAGCCTTGTTTCCGCGGCACCCGTGACCGCCATCATGTTGCGCATGGTGTTCGACGATATCCATCGAAGGCAGAGCGAACACGTGGTGACGATCTACTTGCTGGCTCTCGCAGGTTCGATGACAGTTGGACTGATTGCCGCGCAAGTCGCCTTTGGTATCGTGGCGGGATTTCCAGCTGCTGATATGTTCCTGATGATGGCGGCCGCCGCTGCGATGGCGATGACATGGACCGCCGCAACTTTCGCCGCCGCGATACGCGCCTACAAGGCGATCGGTTACGCATTCATGGTCGGTTTCGCTCTCGCTGTCATGGCGACGTTGTTCGTTGCCGGCCAGTCCGCTGGACCGCAAATCCAGGCGCTTGCCTTCGCGTGCGGCTTTGCTTCCACTTTCGTATGGCTGAGCGGCGAAGTGATCCGGGTTTTCGATGGCCCATCGGCCGGGGAGCTGCGGCCGGTCGTCAAAAGGGTTCTGCGCGATGGCCTCCGCTACAGGACAATTGGTTTTGGTGCATTTGCCGCGGCGGCGGCGATATGGACGGATTCCATCGTCGTGTGGTTCGGGCCTTTTGGCGAGGTGGCGTCGAACGGGCTTTCGACGATGCCGTTCTATGACAGCGCAATGTTTGTTTCACGTATCAGCATGTTACCGGGCTTGCTCGTCTTTCTGGCATTTCATGATGGCATCTGGTTCGACCGCATGCAGGGCTTCCTCCGCGCCGTCAATCGGAACGAGGCGCTTGAGCGGATCATGGCGCAATCAGCCCTTCTCGAGGGCGCTGTCCGGTGCGGACTTCTTTGGCTGATCGCGATCCAGTCTCTCATCGCGGTGATGCTGTACGTTCTCGCACCCGCGCTTATAGAACCGTTTGGAATGATGTATCAGCAAACCGGCATATTGCGGGTCGGACTGCTTGGCACCCTGTTCTTCGCGCTATTCTCGCTGATGGCGACATTGGTCTTGTATCTGGGGCGCGACCGCGAGTTTCTCCGGCTGCAGCTTGCCTTCCTCGTTCTCAATGGGCTGGCGACCTATTTCTTCATGCGCTGGGGAGCCGATTATCTCGGATTCGGGTTCCTCGTGGCATCTGTAGCGGGTGCGGTTTTCGCCGCCGCCGTTCTCGAGGATACGCTGAATCGTCTGCCATACATCACCTTCGCCAATGCGCTGCGGAACTCGCGCAATGTGTATGCGTCGCGCGCCCCGCGACGTTTCGTGGTGGCGCTGCGCCCGTTTTCCCTGAGCGATCTTCTGCCTGCGAGGCTCCGGTGACTTTCCCGCCGAAACGTCGCCTTTGGTCGCGACGAAGCATCAACTCCGGTCTGTGGTCCGCGATTGCCGGCGGTCTGCTTGCATCGGCGACGCCATCGTTCTCCAATGCCGATGCCGACCGTGAAGACGCGCTTGCCGATCTGAATGCCGTGCGCAGGTGGGGCTGCCAGTACCAGAATATCGATGTCGATGCGATCACCGCTTCTGATCTCGATCTCATCGTACTTGAGCCCAGTCTCAATGATGATGCGCTGATATTTCTGTCGCCCGATGAGATCGACCGGATGAAAACGAAGCCCGGTGGTGGAAGGCGGCTGGTTTTGGCCTATCTGGCGGTCGGCGAAGCCAATGTGAACAGGTGGTTCTGGCCGAATGCCTGGCGCCGCTCTCCGCCCGACTGGCTCGGACCGTTGAATCCGAGCTGGCCGGGCGCACGGCTTGTTCGATACTGGGCGCCGGAATGGCAAACACTGATTTTTTCGCATCAGAAATCGCTGCTCAACCGGATCGTTGCCTCAGGCTTCGACGGCGTCCTGCTTGACCGTATCGACAGCTATGTGGAGTGGCAGGAAGAATTTCCGGGCGCCGATGTTGAAATGGTCAAGCTGGTGCAGCGAATTTCGCAGCACGCGCGCGAAAGAAATCGCGGCTTCCTGATCATGGGGCAAAACGCCGAGGATCTCCTTTACGACAGTGCCTATCGCCGCGCGCTCGACGGCTTGAACAAGGAGTCCCTGTTTACCGGGCTTCGCGGGATGGACACGGTAAACGCGGAAAGCGACGTTGCGTGGAGCCTTGAGCGCCTGGAACTTGCGAGAAAGGCCGGGATCACCGTGCTCGTCACCGACTATGCGAAATCTGAAAAGATGCGTGCATATGCCCGGCGAGCAGCCAAAAAACACGGCATGCCCCTTTTCCAGGGAACGTGGGACCTCGACAGGCTTCCGCTGTAAGAGAACGCGGACCGGTCCCCTTTCGGGTCGAGGGATTGATCCGCGAGGCTCGATTCGTCCGATATCCGGCGTGCTTGCCAGACGCCGTTACCCACACCGCCAATGGTCCACGCATTGGCCGCGAATGCGCCTGGATTCCTAGACTCTGGGAAGAAGAGTGGTGCCGCATGTCGGATTCGAACCAACGACCCCATCATTACGAATGATGTGCTCTACCAACTGAGCTAATGCGGCGGGAGCGTTACCTTGCCGGAAAAACGCTAACGCGCGCTTTATCGGCATCGGCCCCGGAATTCAAGGCCCCAATCTCCACAACAGGGCCTCACCGGCTTTATTATTTGTATCATATGGACAATTCCGTGTTTCGGTTCCAAGTTTCTCCTTGCAAGTTGCGCGAAGGCCGCCGCCTGGAGCGCGCCGAAAGATCGAAGTCAGTGGGAGGATTTTGATGTCGAAAGTGGAAATGACCGTGAACGGTCGCGCCGTCTCGGGCGAAGTCGAGGACCGGACGCTGCTCGTGCAGTTCCTGCGCGAGAACCTGAACCTGACCGGCACGCACGTCGGCTGCGATACGTCGCAATGCGGCGCCTGCGTGGTCCATGTCGACGGCAAGGCGGTGAAGTCCTGCACGATGCTGGCGGCCCAGGCCTCCGGCTCGACCGTCACCACCATCGAGGGGCTTGCCTCGGGCGGCGAACTGCACCCCGTCCAGGCCGCCTTCAAGGAGCATCACGGGCTGCAATGCGGCTTCTGCACGCCGGGCATGATCATGGCGGCGACCGACATGATCGAGCGACATGGCGGCAAGCTGGACGAGAAGACTGTGCGCGCCGAACTCGAGGGCAATATCTGCCGCTGCACCGGCTACCACAACATCGTCAAGGCGATCCTCGCCGCCGCCGAAGAGATGAGCGGCGCGGCGAAAGTGGCCGCGGAATAAGCGAATAGAGAATGGCACGGAGCGAATAGGGCAGGAGGAAGCGAAGGCGAACGGGAAAATATCCCCGCGCGCATTCGCTGTTCCCTAATCGCTTCCGACCCAAGGGAGGATTTCATGGGAATGGAAGGCATCGGCGCCCGCGTGGCGCGCAAGGAAGACAAGAGATTCATCACCGGCAAGGGCCGCTACACGGACGACATGTCCGTCCCCGGCATGAAACATGCGGCATTCGTCCGTTCGCCGCATGCTCACGCCGTGATCAAGGGCATCGATTCCTCCGAGGCGGAAAAGATGCCGGGCGTAATCGGTGTTCTGGCCGGCGCCGAAATGACGACGGACGGGATCGGTTCGCTGATCTGCGGCTGGATGATCCATTCCAAGGACGGCTCGCCGATGAATATGGGCGATTGGCGCCCGCTGGCGGACAAGAAGGTGCGCTATGTCGGCGATGCCGTGGCCATCGTCGTGGCCGACACCAAGGCCCAGGCGCGCGACGCCGCCGAGGCGGTCAAGGTCGATTACGACGTCCTGCCGGCGGTCACCAGCGCTGTCGATGCCCTGAAACCGGGTGCGCCGCAGATCCACGACAACGCGCCGGGCAACCAGATCTATGACTGGGAAATCGGCGATCTGGACGCCGTCGACAAGGCCATCGCATCGGCCGCCCATGTCACCACGCTCGACCTCGTCAACAACCGCCTCGTGCCGAATGCGATGGAGCCCCGTGCCGCGCTCGGCGTCTATGACGAGGCCGAGGATCACTACACCTGCTGGACGACATCGCAGAACCCGCATGTCGCCCGCCTCGTGATGAGCGCCTTTTACAATGTCGCGCCGGAAAACAAGCTGCGCGTCATTGCGCCGGATGTCGGCGGCGGCTTCGGTTCTAAGATCTACATCTATCCCGAAGAAATCACCTGCCTGTGGGCGTCGAAGAAGACCGGTGTGCCGGTCAAGTGGGTTGCCGACCGCACCGAGAGCTTCCTGACGGATGCCCATGGCCGCGATCACGTTACGACGATCCAGATGGCCTTCGACGCGGACAACAAGATCACCGCCCTGAAAGCGGACACGATCGCCAATCTCGGCGCCTACATGTCGCTGTTCTCGTCGGTCGTGCCAACCTATCTGCACGCGATCCTGTATTCGGGCCAGTACGTCATCCCGGCGATCCACTGCAACATGCGCACGGCCTACACGAACACCGTGCCGGTGGACGCCTATCGCGGCGCCGGCCGGCCCGAAACGACCTATGCGCTGGAGCGGGTCGTGGAAACGGCGGCGCGCGAACTCGGCGTTTCGCCGGCCGAACTGCGCCGCAAGAACTTCATCCGGGAATGGCCGTATCAGACACCGGTGATCCTCCAGTATGATTCCGGCGACTACGAGGCTTCGCTCGATGCGGCGATGAAGGCGATCGACTATGACGGCTTCCCGGCGCGCAAGGCCGAGGCCGAGGCCCGCGGCAAGAAGCGCGGCATCGGCATGAGTTGCTACATCGAGGCCTGCGGCATCGCGCCGTCCCAGGCCATCGGCTCGCTTGGCGCCGGTGTCGGCCTGTGGGAATCGGCGGAAATCCGCGTCAATGCCGTCGGCACGGTGGAAATCCTGACAGGTTCGCATTCTCACGGCCAGGGACACGAGACGACCTTCGCGCAATTGGTGTCCGACCGTTTCGGCGTGCCGATCGACTCGGTTTCCGTCGTCCACGGCGATACCGACAAGGTGCAGATGGGCATGGGAACCTATGGCTCCCGGTCCGGCCCGGTCGGCATGAGCGCCGTGGTCAAGGCGCTCGACAAGGTGGAGAAGAAAGCGAAGATGATCGCCGCGCATCTGCTCGAGGCCGATGAGTCAGACATCGTCATCGAGAACGGCCAGGTGAAGGTCGCCGGCACCGACAAGGCGCTCGGTTGGCACGAGGTCGCGCTCAATGCCTATACGGCGCATAATCTGCCGGCGGAGATGGAGCCGGGCCTGAAGGAAACGGCCTTCTTCGATCCGGCCAACTTCTCCTTCCCGGCTGGCTGCCATATCTGCGAGGTCGAGATCGATCCCGACACCGGCAAGACGGAAATCGTCAAGTTCGTCGCTTCCGACGATTTCGGCAACATCATCAATCCGATGATTGTCGAGGGGCAGGTGCATGGCGGGCTTGCGCAGGGCATCGGCCAGGCGTTGCTGGAAGGCACGTCCTACGATGCGGAGACCGGGCAGCTTTTGACGGCGACCTACATGGACTACACCATGCCGCGCGCCGACGACCTGCCGTCCTACACGGTGTCCAACACGGTGACGCCGTCTCCGCTGAACCCGCTCGGGATCAAGGGATGCGGCGAGGCGGGTGCCATCGGCTCCCCGCCGGCCTTGATGAACGCCATCACCGATGCGATCGGTAACAACAACCTGTCCATGCCGGCCACGCCGCAAAAGGTGTGGGCCGCGATCAACGCGGCCTGATCCGGTCCGAGAGCGAAAGGAAACAGATCATGTACGAGACCCATTACCATCGCGCCGGTTCCGTGGATGAGGCGGCAAAGCTGATGGGCGAGGCCGAAAGCGGCAAATATGTCGCGGGCGGCCAGACCCTTATCCCGACCATGAAGCAGCGCCTTGCCGCACCCGACAGCCTGATCGATCTGCGCCATATCGCGGACATGAAGGGCATTTCGGTCAGCGGCAAGGATGTCCGCATCGGTGCGGGCACGACCCACGCCGAAGTCGCGGGTTCGTCGGACCTCGCATCCGTCTGCCCGGGCATCTGCTCGCTGGCCGGCCATATCGGCGACCCGCATGTGCGGCACATGGGCACGATCGGCGGCTCCATCTCCAACAACGACCCGGCGGCCGATTACCCGGCGGCCATGCTGGCGCTGAACGCCACGATCCACACCAACAAGCGCGAGATCGCGGCGGAAGAGTTCTTTGTCGGCATGTTCGAGACGGCACTCGAGGAAGACGAAATCGTCACCGCGGTGTCGTTCACCGCGCCGGACAAATGCGCCTACTCGAAATTCCCCAACCCGGCGTCGCGCTATGCCATGGCAGGCGTCTTCGTGGCGAAGGGGGGTGACGGAGTACGCGTCGGCGTGACCGGCGCCGGCATGGACGGCGCGTTCCGCTGGAGCGAGGCGGAAGCGGCGCTCGGCTCGGATTTCTCGGCCGGCGCGCTGGACGGACTTTCCGTCGATGCCGGCGACATGCTGGAGGATCTCCACGGCTCCGCCGAGTACCGCGCGAACCTCGTCAAGGTCATGGCCAAGCGGGCCGTCGCCGCAATCTGACGGGCACGGATAAGGTATCGGAAAGGGCGGTTTTCGGGCCGCCCTTTTTCGTGACCGGACGCTGCTTCACGATTGTTTGAATATCTCTCCATGGAACTTTCCGGTTTCCCGCGCTTAATGCCTTTATGAGAAAATTCCTCGCAGCGGCATTGATGCTGATTATCGTTGCCGGTCACGCGCTCGCGCTGACCGCATCGGCATCCGCCATGGTTTTCCCGCAGGGTGGCCAGGTGGTTTCGGGAGCGGTGTTCGACGTTGCGGCGGTCCCCGTAAACAAGCGCGTTTGCTGGCGAAAGACCATGTTTCCTGCCGACGGCGACGCCGATTCCGGTTTAGCGCCGCCCTGTGGCGGCGACGTCAAGTTTTCCAGCGATATCAGGATAGTGTTCCAGCGTCCGGATCGTCAGGTCCACGCGGCGCGGGAACTGCACCGTCTCTTCGGCGGTAGTCGTGACGGACCGTTCAGACCTCCGATCGCCTGAACGCGAACCGCCGGCGTTCCCATAATCGCCGGCCCGTCCAACGCATTCAGGAGACCAGACATGAAAAACTCCACCATACCGCCCGATATGGGTGGTCCGCTCGGCAATTCCGGCAGCGCGGAAAATCCCCGAACCTTCTCCCGCCGCGCCATTCTTGCCGGAACGGCTGGCCTTGCGGGCGTGGCGCTGGCCGGCTGCCAGACCGCCACACCGACCGTGACGCCCGCGGCCACGCCGCCATCGGCGTCCCCGTCGGCGCTGTCAGCCTATCGCGCCCTGCCGAACGAGCGCTTTCCGATACCGGCCGTCGACCCGACGAAGGTGCCAAGTCGCTTCCACCGGCAACAGGTCTCGTATCCGACGAACGAGGCCGTTGGCACGATCATCGTCGACACGAACCAGTTCTACCTGCATCTGGTCCAGGAAAACGGCATGGCGATGCGCTATGGCGTCGGGCTCGGGCGCGCCGGATTCGAATGGTCGGGCAGGGCGAAGGTCGCCTACAAGCGCCAATGGCCGACATGGACGCCGCCCGCCGAGATGATCGCGCGTGAACCGGAACTGGAGAAATGGAGCGCCGCCAATGGCGGCATGCCGCCCGGCCCGATGAATCCGCTTGGCGCGCGGGCGCTCTATATCTTCCAGAACGGGAAAGACACGCTCTACCGTATTCACGGCTCGCCCGAATACTGGTCGATCGGCAAGGCCGTATCGAGCGGTTGCGTGCGGCTCATCCAGCAGGACGTTATCGACCTTTATGGCCGCGTGACGCCGGGCGCTGCCATCATCGTCGTGTGACCTTCAAGCCCGGTCGGGAACGGCCGGGCTTTTTCTTTCCGTCCGGAACGGGAGGCGGTGCCGCGCGATATCAGCGCTTTGGCGTTTAGCCGCAGAGGCTCGCTTTCGCCTCTGCATATTCGCGCTTCAGGCGGCCGACGAGATCGGCGACGGGCGCGATTTCCTTGACCGCGCCGATGCCCTGGCCCGAACCCCAGATATCCTTCCAGGCTTTTGCGCCGGGTTGCGCCGCCTTGTCGAAATCCATCTTGGAGGGATCGGCTTCGGGGAGTGCGTCCGGATCCATGCCCGCGCCGGATATCGAAGGCTTCAGGTAGTTGCCGTGGATGCCGGTGAAATAGTTCGAATAGACGATGTCCTTGGCCGTCGAGTCGACGATCATCTGCTTGTAGTCATCGACGGCGCGCGCTTCCGGCGTGGCGATGAAGGGCGAGCCGATATAGGCCATGTCCGCGCCCATCGCCTGCGCCGCGAGGATCGAGCGCCCGTTGGCGATCGCGCCGGACAACAGCAGCGGTCCGTCGAACCATTCGCGAATTTCCTGCACCAGCGCGAAGGGCGACAGCGGTCCCGCGTGGCCGCCCGCGCCCGCTGCAACGGCGATCAGCCCGTCCGCGCCCTTGCGGATCGCCGAATTGGCATGCCGGTTGTTGATGACGTCGTGCAGCACGATGCCGCCATAGGAGTGGATCGCCTGGTTGACCTCAGGCACCGCGCCGAGCGAGGAGATCACGATCGGCACCTTGTATTTCACGCACATGGTCAGGTCGTGCTCCAGACGCTTGTTCGACATGTGCACGATCTGGTTGACGGCGAAGGGCGCTGCCGGGCTGTCGGGATTCTTGGCGTTGTGGTCGGCCAGTTCCTCGGTGATCTGGGCCAGCCATTCGTCCAGTTGCGCTTCCGGGCGGGCATTGAGCGCGGGAAACGAGCCGACGACGCCCGCCTTGCACTGCGCCAGCACCAGTGGCGGGTGGGAAATAATGAACAGCGGGGCCGCCACCGCCGGCAATTGCAGATTTTCCTTCAGGACTGACGGCAGCGCCATCGGCTCCTCCCAAATTTTGACGTTTTCGTAAACGTAAGACCTAACTGTGTTGCGCGTGCGAGGCAAGCGGCCATACGCGGCCGGCTGCCGCAACATTGCCAGTTTTTTGGGAAGATTGGCACGTGCGCTTTCATTGGATTGACGATTATGTCAAATGCCGGAACGCTGTAACTTGAAAGATCCGGCCGAGAGGCGGACCGGAAACGGGGCAACCGCCAGTGAGTGATTTGGAAACCGCACTGAGGAACACGCTCTCCAAGGGAGACGCGTCGGATCCGGCGTTTCGCCAGCGGGTCTACCGATCCGCCATGACCGCGATGGAACGCGCGCTGGCCGATCACCCGGATCCGGATCGGCGCAGCCGGCAAAGGCAGCGTCTCATGGACGCGATCCGCGCCACCGAGGCACACCACCGTCGGCAACGCACTCGGCCCGAGGCCTCCGGTCGCGACGAGCCGCCGGCCGTGAGCGTGCGCCCCGAACCGCGCCGCCGCCCGGCGCCGCGTCCGCAATCCGAAACGCCACAACTGCGTGCCGAGCCGCGTATGGAGCGGGCGTCATCCGGTCCGTCCTTTCCGGATATCGGCGGTGACGACCGCGGTACCGGGCAGGGGTCGCGGGCAAGGCGCGCGCCCTTCGCCCTGATGCTGACGGCAGTCGTGGCGGTTGCGCTTCTCGGCTCCGGCGCATGGTGGGTATTCTCGACCGGCGCGTTCCAGAGCACGGAAGAACGCGACACGTCTGTCCCCAATCCGCCGCTCGAACTCGAAAACGAGAGTTTCCCCGGGTCTCGCGACAACGCGTCTTCTGCCGGTCCGGCGCGCATCGCCGCACGTTCGGAGGCCGAAAGCGGCTGGGTGACCCTGTTCGATCCTGCCGATCCGACGACCGTTACGCTGGAGGGCAATGCCAGCGCCGCCATCGACAGCGATCCCTTCGGCGATTTCGCCCGCATGGTTTCGCCCACCGTGCAGGACGTGATCGGTATCGACGTGCCGCCGGGAACGCTGGAAATGCTGGCCGGCAAGACGGCACAGTTCTCCTTCGTCGCTCGTGCCGACGACGATGCCGAGACGCAGATGTCGGTAACCTGCGAACTCGCAGACCTTGGCGAGTGCGGCCGCCGGCGCTTCGATGTCATCGCCAGCGACAACGAATTCCTGTTCAGCGTCGATCTTCCGGGCGGCGTCGGCGTATCGGGACCCGGCCGTCTGAAGATCGTTACCGACATTTCCGGTGCCGGCCGGGCGGTGAAGATCTCGAGCGTGCGGGTGCGCGAACTGAAGCCCTGACCGGGCGAAGCCGCCTAGAGTTCCTCGAGCGCCATCGGGCCTGAACCGATGATCTTCGGATCGGGGCTGCCGATGGCATCGGTATCCTTGCCCTCGTAATCCGTGTTGCGCAGGATATGGCGCAGCACCTCGATACGCCCGCGCCGCTTGTCGTTCATGCGAATGACCGTCCATGGCGCATGGCTCGAATGCGTCGCCTGGATCATCGTGTCGCGCGCCAGCGTGTAGTCGTCCCACTTTTGCATGCCGACGATGTCGATGCCCGACAACTTCCAGTATTTGACCGGGCTGTGACGCCGGTCGTGGAAGCGCTTCAACTGCGTTTCGAGCCCGATATTGAGCCAGAACTTGAAGAAGATGATGCCTTCCTCGACAATCATTTTCTCGAATTCCGGCGTGTCGTGCAGGAACGCCTTGTGCTGCTCCGGTGTACAGAATCCCATCACCGGCTCGACGCCGCCGCGATTGTACCAGGAGCGGTCGAAGCTCACGAGTTCGCCGGTCGTCGGGAAATGCTCGATATAGCGCTGGAAGTACCACTGTCCGCGCTCGACGTCGGAGGGCTTGGACAAAGCCACGTTGCGCGCGGTGCGCGGATTGAGGAACTCGTGCAGGACGCTGATCGATCCGCCCTTGCCGGCGGCGTCGCGTCCCTCGAACACCGCGATCAGCCGCTTGCCGGTTTCCTGCATGTGGGTATGCATGTTGACGATCTGGACCTGCAGCGCCTCGAGCGTGTCCTTGTACTCGCCCTTGTCCATCCGCTTCTTGTAGGGATAGCCGCCTGCGGTTATGTCATTGTCGTCAACCCAGTCCGGCAGCTTCGGGTCGTCTATGTCGAAGACCCTTTTCTTTCCGTCGATGTCGAATTCAACCGCGCGTGATTCCGTCGCCATGTCCGATCGCCGTTTTCCAGTTTCGCTCAGGTCGGCCAACCTATGGCTTCACGCTGGAAGCGTCCAGATGCCGAAAGCTTGCGACCGGGAAGAATTGACGCAGGGAGCGATCAATGGATGAGCCGCGCGACGGGGCGGACGAGCGATCCCCGCGCGAGGGGTTGGGCCAGGCGGTTCTGCGGCGTCTTTTCTCCAACCGCTATCCGCTGGCCGCGTCGATCGCGATCTTTGCCGGGCTCGGCGTCGCGCAGGTCCTGCCATGGACCCTTGCATTGGCGCTTATGGCCGCGATGGCCGCGGTCAGCATGTTCGCGCCGGTGCGCAGCTTCAGCCAGCGCAGGGCTGCCCTGACGCAACAGACATCCGCCGGTCCCGACGCGAAACGCTCCAGGGCTGTTCTCGACAGCCTGCCGAATCCCGTGATGCTGCTTGACCGGCGCGGAACAATTCTGGTGGTCAACAGGGCCTGCCACCGCTTTTTCGGCGATACGCTTGAAACGGGATCCTCGGTCCTGATGCGCTTCCGCAGCCCGGAACTCATCGCCATGATCAATGGCGCGCTCGCCGGCGGAACGCCCGGGCCCGTCGAGGTCATGGAACGTTACCCGATCGAACGCTGGTTCGAGGCGACGGTCGTGCGCCTTCCCGCCGAGGTCGCCGGCGATACGCCATACCTGCTGCATTTCCGCGATCTCAGCGAAACGCGCCGGATCGATCGCATGCGCAGCGATTTCATCGCCAATGCGAGCCATGAACTGCGCACGCCGCTTGCGTCGCTCTCCGGTTTCATCGAGACGCTGGCTGGCCCCGCGCGCAACGATACCGCGGCGCGCGACCGTTTCCTCGCCATCATGCTGGAGCAGACGAGCCGCATGTCGCGGCTCATCGACGACCTCCTGTCGCTGAGCCGTCTGGAAACGGCGCTGGCCAACACCGAGTTCGAACCCGTCGATATCGCCGAAGTCCTGCGCCATGTGCGCATGACGCTCGCACCCACGGCGAACGAGGCGGATGTGGCGATCAACGAGAACATCGCCGCCATCGACGATCCCGAATGCAGGGTATGGGGCAGTCGCGACGAACTGATCCAGGTCTTCTCCAACCTGATCGAGAATGCCATCCGCTATGCGGGAACCGGCAAGCGGATCGACGTTGGTGCCGAGAGGGTGCCGGTTTCGGGCGTCGACAGCATTCGCGTGACGGTTCGCGACTATGGCCCGGGCATCGAGGCCGACCATATCCCGCGCCTGACGGAGCGTTTCTACCGGGTCGATGTCGAATCCAGCCGCGCCAAGAAGGGGACCGGTCTGGGCCTCGCGATCGTCAAGCATATCCTGACCCGCCACGTCGGGCGCCTGTCGATCACCTCGCAGATGGGCGAGGGGGCCTCGTTTGTTGTCACAATCCCGGTCTGGATTGAGAAGACGGACATTCGGGATCCTGAAAGCATATTATAATCAATAATTTATGCTGTCACACAACTGTATTGTATTCGTCATAAAAGCTCTACCGAGAGAGCGATAGAACGCCCTTGTCCGGCGAGCGCCGGTCAGAGCTCACACATGCCCAAACGGGAGAATTCCATGAAAACCCTCAAGATTGCACTTGTCGCAGCACTCGGAGCGACCGCGCTGACTTCGGCTGCCGTGGCCCAGTCGCGCAACAACGTCCAGATCGCAGGATCCTCCACGGTTCTGCCTTATGCTTCGATCGTCGCTGAACTCTTCGGCGAGAACACCGACTTCCCGACCCCGGTCGTGGAATCGGGCGGCTCCTCTGCTGGCCTTAAGCGCTTCTGCGAAGGCGTTGGCGAAAACACCATCGACATCGCGAACGCATCGCGCGCCATTCGTGAGAAGGAAGTCGCTGCCTGTGCCGATGCCGGCGTGACCGACATCATCCAGGTGCGCATCGGCTATGACGGCATCGTGTTCGCCAGCCAGAAGGACGGCCCGGCTTTCACTGCTTTCGAGCCTTCCGACATCTTCAACGCCATCGGCGCCAAGGTTCTGGTGAACGGCGAAGTCGTCGACAACCCGTACAATAACTGGGCCGAATTCAACCCGGACCTGCCGGATGTCGGCATCTCCATGTTCATCCCGGGCACCAAGCACGGCACCCGCGAAGTCTTCGAGGAAAAAGTCCTGCTGATCGGCTGTGAAGCCACCGGCGCGATGGAAGCCATGATCTCCGGCGGCATGTCCGAAGACGACGCCGAGGACGCTTGCCTCGCCGTGCGTACGGACGGCGGCAAGTCGGTCGACATCGACGGCGACTACACCGAGACCCTGGCTCGCATCGACGCGAATCCGGACGGCATCGGCGTGTTCGGCCTGGCCTTCTACGAAAACAACACCGACAAGCTCAAGGTCGCGACCATGTCCAGCATCGCGCCTTCGACGGAAACCATCGCTTCGGGCGAATACCCGGTTTCGCGTCCGCTGTTCTTCTACATCAAGAAGGCACATATCGGCGTGATCCCCGGTCTGAAGGAATACGCCCAGTTCTTCGTCTCCGACGAGATCGCCGGCCCGAATGGCCCGCTGGCCAATTACGGCCTCGTTTCCGACCCGGAACTTGCCGAGACCCAGGCAATGGTTGCTGACGAAAACACCATGTAATCAGGCTTCGGTCTGATCACGAGGCGGTCCGGTATACGGGCCGCCTCTCACTTCCTGAAATACTGACGGCTAGCTTTTAGGGGACGCGCAATGCCTGTGCTTTGGATCGTCATAATTATTTTGGCGATGGCCGCGATCGGCTACGTCATGGGGCGCCAAAGAGCGCTGGCCAGCGCAGGTGGCGATCCGCGGAATTTGCATTCGCTTCCCAGCTATTACGGCTCAAGCGTTGCCATCTTCACGATGGTGTTCTCGTTTCTCGTCCTTATCGTCTGGCTGATCGTTCAGCCTATCGTCATAGAAAACCAGGTGGCGGCCAATATTCCGCCCGAAATGGTCCGGGAGGGCAGCACGCTCGGCCTTATGATGTCGGACGTGCGTCGCGTCGCCGACGGCCTCGATCAGGCCGTGTCGCAGGGCGCGATGGATCCCGAAGCCGCATCCAACATCCGCGCTGAATTTACCGATGTGCGCGATCGTCTCGGCGCCATCGGTGTGGCCCTTGGCTCCGATGTCGGTCCGGCGGTTCTGCGCGCGGCGCAGCGCTACCGGTCACTGAACGCTACCGGCCACATGTTCATGGCGGTGGTCGTGCTCGGCCTGGCGGCGGCAGGTTTCATCCTGGCCTACCTGCGGTCGCACAAGGATTTTCGCGCCCGAAACGTCGTCGAAACGACAATTCGCTACCTTTTGATCGGTGCGGCCTCGATCGCGATCCTCACGACGATCGGCATCGTTCTCTCGCTGGTCTTCAACACCTGGGAATTCTTCCGGCTCTACTCCTGGACGGAGTTCTTCTTCGGCACGACATGGTCGCCGAGCTTCTCAGGCCGGGGCGGTTCGTCGGAGCTGGGTTTCGTGCCGCTCCTCTGGGGTACGCTTTATATCTCCTTTATCGCGCTGGCGGTATCGGTGCCGATCGGGCTCTTCGCGGCGATCTACCTGTCTGAATATGCCGGCCCGCACATGCGCGCCATCGCCAAGCCGCTGATCGAGGTTCTGGCCGGTATCCCGACCATCGTCTACGGTCTGTTCGCCCTCCTGACGGTTGGCCCGATGCTGCTGAGCGTGTTCGGAGAAGGAGGGCTTGGCTGGATGCAGGCAGGGACCGCCGTCATGACCGCCGGTCTCGTCATGGGCATCATGCTGATCCCCTTCGTGTCGTCCTTGTCGGATGACATCATCAACGCAGTGCCGCAGGCCATGCGCGACGGCTCGCTCGGCCTCGGTGCGACGCATTCCGAAACGGTTCGCCAGGTCATTCTTCCCGCCGCGCTTCCCGGCATCGTCGGCGCCATCCTGCTGGCCGCCTCGCGCGCCATCGGTGAAACGATGATCGTGGTGCTCGGCGCAGGCGCGGCCGCGAAACTGTCGCTCAATCCGTTTGAAGCCATGACCACCGTCACGGCAAAGATCGTCAGCCAGCTCACCGGCGACAGTGACTTTGCCTCGCCCGAGGCCCTCGTGGCCTTCGCCCTCGGCATGACGCTCTTCGTCATCACGCTGGGTCTGAATATTCTCGCCCTTTATATCGTCCGCAAGTACCGGGAGCAGTACGACTGATGACCGACGCGACCGCAGCCACTGGCGCACCCGCCCAAGCCCGCCGCCCGTTTGCGTCACTTCTGACGCTGGACGAGCACACCAAACGCCGCAACGCCACCGAAGCCCGGTTCAAGGCCTATGGTCTGGCCGCGGTCCTTGCCGGCCTTTTCTTCCTGGTCGTGCTGTTCGTTTCGATCATCTCGAACGGCATCCCCGCCTTCACCCGTATGGTCGTGGAGCTCGACTTCACCCTGACGCAGGCGCAGTTCGACGAGGCCGAGAGCCAGCTTCTCAAGACGGGCGCCTATCAGGGCTACTTCGTCGAGGGTTTCGACAAAGCGCTCGAGGAACGCGGTGTCGAGGTGGAGTATGACGCGGCCGTCCTCGATCGTCTGATCGGCAAGGTCGGCGGTATCATGCGCGAGTTCTACGCCGCAAACCCGGACAAGATCGGCGAGGAAGTGGTCTTCGAACTGCCGACCTCCTCACGCGTCGACGGCTATTTCAATGGCCGCCTGAAGCGCGAGGACGTGAGCGACAGCCGTTTCCTTGAGGCCAGCGATCTGGATCTCGCTGACGAATTGTACGAAGCGGGCATCATCAAGAGCGACTTCAACTGGACGTTCATCACTGGCGCCGATTCCGGCGTGGACAACCCGGGCGGCGCTGGTATCGGCGCTTCCGTGGTCGGCTCCTTCTTTATGATGATTGTCGTGCTGGCGCTAAGCCTCCCCATAGGCGTCGCTACCTCGATCTATCTCGAAGAATTCGCACCGAAAAACTGGTTCACCGACCTGATTGAGGTGAATATCTCCAACTTGGCCGCCGTGCCGTCGATCGTGTTTGGTATTCTTGGTCTGGCTGTGTTCATCCAATTTGCTGGTTTGCCGCAGTCTGCGCCACTGGTCGGTGGCCTTGTGCTGACGCTGATGACCTTGCCGACGATCATCATCTCCACCCGAGCCTCGTTGAAAGCGGTTCCGCCGTCGATCCGTGACGCCGCGCTGGGCGTCGGCGCGTCGAAGATGCAATCCGTCTTCCACCATGTGCTTCCGCTCGCCATGCCGGGCATCCTGACGGGAACGATCATCGGACTGGCCCAGGCGCTTGGCGAAACCGCGCCGTTGCTGCTGATCGGCATGGTCGGCTTCGTGGCGCGCGGCTATCCGGACAGCTTCCTCACCGGTTTCACCGAGGCCAACTCGGCCATGCCTGCCCAGATCTACACCTGGGCGGCCCGCGCCGATGCGAGTTTCTACGAAAAAGCATGGGGCGGGATCATCGTCCTGTTATTGTTCCTCATGACCATGAACATCATTGCCATCATTCTGCGCCGCCGCTTCGAGCGCCGCTGGTAAGGAGAAAGACCATGAAAACGATGCTGACCGAAGCGGACAACACAGTCGCGACCGTGCCGGCCGCGGGCCCGAGAGACACCAAGATCAAGGCTCGCAAGGTGCAGGTCTATTACGGCGACACCCACGCGATCAAAGATGTCGATGTCGATCTCGAGGACAAGGCCGTCACCGCCTTCATCGGCCCGTCGGGCTGCGGCAAGTCGACCTTCCTGCGCTGCCTGAACAGGATGAACGACACGATCGACGTGGCGCGCGTCGAAGGCGAGATCACGATCGACGACGAGGACATTTACGACAAGAAGGTGGACCCCGTTCAGCTTCGCGCCAAGGTCGGCATGGTGTTCCAGAAGCCGAACCCGTTCCCGAAATCGATCTATGACAATGTTGCCTACGGCCCGCGCATTCACGGGCTCGCAAAGTCCAAGGCCGATCTCGACGTGATCGTCGAGAAATCGCTGCGCCGCGGTGCGATCTGGGACGAGGTCAAGGACCGCCTGACCGCACCCGGCACCGGCCTTTCCGGCGGCCAGCAGCAGCGTCTGTGCATCGCCCGCGCGGTGGCGACGGAACCGGAAGTGCTCCTCATGGACGAACCCTGCTCGGCTCTCGATCCGATTGCGACCGCAAAGGTCGAGGAACTGATCGACGAGCTGCGCGAGAGCTACACGATCGTCATCGTGACGCACTCCATGCAGCAGGCAGCCCGCGTGTCGCAGCGCACGGCGATGTTCCACCTCGGAGAGCTCGTCGAGTTTGGTGATACGAAGGAGATCTTCACCAACCCGACCGAAAAACGCACACAGGACTACATCACCGGCCGGTTCGGGTAATTCCCGGCTCGGGTGGTGAAACAGCGATAACGAAACAAGGGAAGGACAGTCCGATGGTGCCAACGAGCCATACGGTGACCGCTTTCGACGAGGACATGAAATTCCTCGCCCACAAGATCGCCGAAATGGGCGGTCTTGCCGAGCGCATGGTGGAAAGCTCCATCCGCGCGCTTATCAAGTCGGACATTCCGCTCGCGCAGAAGGTCATCACCGACGATCTCGTTCTCGACGAGGCCCAGGCGACGCTCGACGACAAGGTCGTGCAGATCATCGCACAGCGCCAGCCCGTCGCCAGCGACCTGCGGGAGGTCTTCTCGACCATTCGCATCGCCAGTGACCTCGAGCGTATCGGCGACCTAGCCAAGAACATCGCCAAACGCGTTGTCGCGATTTCCGAGCGCGGCCATTCCGTCAATCTGGTCCGCGGCATCGACCATATCGGCGATCTCGCCCTGGCCCAGCTCAAGGAAGTGCTCGACGCTTTCGGCTCGCGCTCGGTCACGCGCATCAACATGGTCCGCGACCGCGATGACGAGATCGACGCGATGTACACGTCGCTGTTCCGCGAACTCCTCACCTACATGATGGAGGATCCGCGCAACATCACGACCTGCACGCATCTGCTGTTCTGCGCCAAGAACATCGAGCGCATCGGCGATCACGCCACCAACATCGCGGAATCCGTCTATTACATCGTGACGGGCGAGCATCTGTCCGCCTTTCGCCCGAAAGAAGACAAGACGCACAAGATCGTCGTGGATCAGCCCGACGCTTGATGCATGGGAGTATAGGCATGGGCAATCAGCCAAAGGTGATGGTTGTCGAGGATGAAGAAGCGCTTAGCGTTCTGCTGAAGTACAATCTGGAATCGGAAGGATACCGGGTCGACGCGGAACTGCGCGGTGACGAGGCCGAGATAGCGCTCCGTGAATCCGTGCCCGATCTCTTGATACTCGACTGGATGTTGCCGGGTCTCAGCGGCATCGAATTGTGCCGTCGGCTGCGTGCGCGGCCGGAGACGCAGCGCCTGCCGATCATCATGCTCACCGCGCGCGGCGAGGAAAGCGAGCGTATTCGCGGGCTTTCGACCGGTGCGGACGACTATGTCGTCAAGCCATTCTCGACGCCTGAACTGATGGCGCGGGTCAAGGCCATGTTGCGCCGCGCCCGCCCCGAAATCGTCGCCAGCGTGCTCAAGGTCGGGGAGCTCGAACTCGACCGCGAGACCCATCGCGTCTATCGCAACGGGCGCGAGATCAAGCTCGGACCGACGGAATTCCGCCTTCTGGAGTTCTTCCTGCAGGCCCCTGGCCGGGTGTTCTCGCGCGCGCAACTGCTCGATGGCGTGTGGGGCGAGGACATCTATGTCGACGATCGCACGGTCGACGTGCATATCGGTCGCCTGCGCAAATCCATCAATATTGGAAAGATGAGGGATCCGATCCGCACGGTTCGCGGGGCGGGCTATTCGCTGGAAGCAGTCTGACGCCCGCCAGTTCCGTATGAAAAAGGGCGGCCATTGGCCGCCCTTTTCTTTTTCCTGATGTCTTCCCGCTCAGCGCGAGCGCTTGCGCTCGGATGTCGGCTGAAAGGCGAGTTTCGCGTGGTATTTGCAATAGGGCGAGGATTCCTCGGACTGGTGTCCGCAGAAATGGAAGTCTTCCGACAACGGATCGCCCTGCGGCCACTTGCAGGTGTTCTCATTGAGCTCGACCAGCGTCAGGTTCTTCGAGATCGGGACGACGACGTCCTCGATCGGACGCCGGTCGGCTTCCGCGAAGGCCACCGTGCTGACTTCGTTCTTCATCACCGTCGCGCCGACGGCATGCGTAACCGTCGTGAGGGTGCGTCCGCCGGCACCACCGCCGCCGCCGCCACCGCCGGAATAACCGCCGCCCCGTGGCGTGGAGGCCCGCGGCGCAACGCTGCGCTTGGTCTTGGGTGCGCCCGAGGAAACCGATTTCGCCCGGCCGGACAATTTCAGCCGGTGGACTTTGCCGATCACGGCATTGCGGCTCACGCCGCCGAGTTGTGCGGCGATCTGGCTGGCGCTCAGGCCGTCGGCCCATAGCTTCTTCAACATTTCGACGCGTTCGTCAGTCCAGCTCACTTCCGTCTCTCCATCCAATGACTGTGCGCAGAATCCTTCTCCGTGGCTCGGTTTTTCCAAGAAAAACCGGCACCCGAACGCGAAACTTGGGAGTAAACTCTGCGTGGTTGGCCCCGCTTGAAAGGAAACTACTATGGCCGCTGACTCGCTGACAAGAGTCGCCGGACATCCGTGAATCCGATTTCGCGGTTTTCAACAACTTGCATTTTTTATCCTGCCGACGGCCCCAAGAGACGCGGAATCTCCAGCCCGATTGACGCAAGCGCGGTCTGATCTTAAAACCGGAATGCCGCCGGAACAGGCGGCTTTTTTCGTTTGCACACCATGCGGGGCAATCAAATGACGCAACCATCGCCGCTGTTCGAGACCTATGCGCGGGCCGACATCGCCTTCGATCACGGAGAAGGCTCCTGGATCGTGGACACGCGCGGCGAGCGATATCTCGATTTCGGCGGCGGCATCGCCGTCAGCGCGCTCGGTCATGCGCATCCGCATCTCGTGGAGACACTGCGCGAGCAGGCCGGCAAGCTCTGGCACACCTCCAATCTCTACGAGGTGCCGGAACAGCGCCGGCTGGCCCAGCGCCTCGTCGACGCGACCTTCGCCGACAAGGTCTTCTTCACCAATTCCGGTGCCGAGGCGCTTGAATGCGCCATCAAGACGGCGCGGCGCTATCACTATGCCAAGGGGCATCCCGAGCGCTTCCGCATCATCACCTTCGAGGGCGCCTTTCACGGCCGGACGCTGGCGACCATCGCCGCCGGCGGTCAGCCGAAATATCTCGAGGGCTTCGGTCCCAAGGTCGAAGGTTTCGACCAGGTGCCCTTCGACGACATGGACGCCCTGAAGGCGGCGATCACGGACGAGACCGCGGCGCTGCTCATCGAGCCCGTGCAGGGCGAGGGCGGCATCCGTCCGGTCGCGCTGAGCTTCCTGCGCGATTTGCGCGCGCTCTGCGACGACAAGGGCCTGCTCCTGATCTTCGACGAGGTCCAGTCCGGCATGGGCCGGACCGGCAAGCTGTTCGCGCATGAGTGGGCCGGCATTGAACCGGACATCATGGCCGTGGCCAAGGCGATCGGCGGCGGCTTTCCCATGGGCGCCTGCCTGGCGACCGAAGAGGCGGCGAGCGGCATGGTGCCCGGCGTGCACGGAACGACCTATGGCGGCAATCCGCTTGCCATGGCGGTCGGCAATGCCGTGCTCGATGTCATCCTCGCCGACGGCTTCCTGGAAGGCGTGCACGACAAGGCGCTGCGCCTGAAGCAGGGGCTCGCCTCGATCGTCGACCGTTATCCCGATGTGCTGGCCGAAGTGCGCGGCGAGGGGCTGATGCTCGGCATCAAATGCGTCGTGCCCAACACCGCCCTTGTGAAGCAGCTTTACGCAAACCACATGTTGACGATACCGGCGGGCGACAATGTCGTGCGCATCCTTCCGCCTCTGACCTCGACAGACGAGGATATCAAGATCGCGCTTGAACGCGTCGAAGAGGCCGTATCGCATCTGTCCGCAACGGGACGTGACCGGTAAAACCGATCCGTCATACGAACCCCTTTTGGATTCCGAACCATGAGTGTCCGTCATTTTCTCGATATCGCTGCCATCCCGGCGGAAGAACTGCGCGTAATCCTCGAAGGCGCGAAACAGCGCAAGGCCGCTCAGAAGGCGGGCACCGCCGACAGGCCGCTCGCGGGCAAGGCGCTGGCCATGATCTTCGAAAAGCCGTCGACGCGCACGCGCGTGTCCTTCGATGTCGGCATGCGCCAGCTCGGCGGCGAGACGATCATGCTGACCGGGACCGAAATGCAGCTCGGCCGTGACGAGACCATCGCCGATACGGCGCGGGTATTGTCGCGCTATGTCGACATCATCATGATCCGCACCAAGGAACACGACCGGCTGATGGAACTGGCCGATGCCGCGACGGTGCCCGTTATCAACGCGCTGACCGACGACACCCATCCCTGCCAGATCATGGCCGACGTGATGACCTATGAGGAGCATCGCGGGCCGATCGAGGGCCATCGCATCGCTTGGACCGGCGACGGCAACAATGTCCTGCACTCGCTGATCGAGGCGTCGCCGCAATTCGGTTTCGACCTTTCGGTCGCCGTGCCCGAGGGCAACGAGCCGGGGCAGCGCTATGTCGACTGGGCGCGGTCGCGTGGCGGCAAGGTGGAGATCGGCCATGATCCCGAGGCCGCGGTCGCCGGCGCGGATGCCGTCGTCACCGACACATGGGTGTCGATGGGCCAGGAGGAAAAGGCGCGCGGCCACAACATATTCATGCCTTACCAGGTCAATGAGCGCCTGATGAAACAGGCTTCCGAGGACGCCCTGTTCATGCACTGCCTTCCCGCACACCGCGGCGAGGAGGTGACGGACGGCGTGATCGACGGCCCGCAATCCGTCGTCTTCGACGAGGCCGAGAACCGGCTTCATGCGCAAAAGGAAATCATCGCCTGGTGTCTTGGCGTGGGGATCGGCGCACGATGAGCGAACACGTCGCCTTTACGGGCATGAGCGACACGGATCCGATCGACGCGGTAGTCCCTTACCGCGTCGACGCGCTGGATGCGCGCGGCCGGGCGGTCATGGTCGGCCCCATGCTCGATGCGATCCTCGACCGTCACGATTATCCCGAGCCCGTTGCCCGGCTGCTCGGCGAGATGATCGTGCTCACGGTGCTTCTCGGCACCTCGCTGAAATTCGAGGGAAAATTCATCGTCCAGAGCCAGACCGACGGTCCGGTGTCCCTGCTGGTCTGCGATTTCGCGACGCCGGACGGCGTGCGCGCCTATGCCCGTTGGGACGAAGACGCCGTCGAGGCTGCGCAAAAGGCCGGAACGGATGATCCCGCAAGCCTGCTCGGCAAGGGCACGCTCGCCCTGACCGTCGATCAGGGCGCCTACATGCAGCGATACCAGGGCATCGTCCAGCTCGACGGTGCATCGCTGGAAGAAGTCGCGCGCAATTACTTTCGCCAGTCCGAGCAGATCCCGACCGAACTGCGTCTCGCGGTCGCGCGGCTGACGGTGCGTGGCGATGATGGCGATGTGCGCAATCACTGGCGCGCGGGCGGCATACTGGCCCAGTTCCTGCCCGAGGCGCCGGAACGCGCCCGCATGTCCGATTTGCACCCCGGCGACGCGCCCGACGATGCCGAAATCCACGAGCTGGACGAGGACTACGCCTGGCAGGAGGTCAAGGCGTTGCTGGACACGGTCAGCGACGATGAACTGGTCGACGAGAGTGTCGGCGTCCACACGCTTCTCTACCGGCTTTTCCACGAGCGTGGTGTGACGGTCAACGAAGCGGGTCCGGTGCATGATCGCTGCACCTGCTCGCGCGAGAAGGTTGCCGGCGTGTTGCAGTCATTGTCGCCGGAAGAGCGCGCGGAATCGCTTGAGGACGGCGAGATCGTCGTCAAGTGCGAGTTCTGCTCGACCGTCTATCGCTTCAAGCTGTCGGATTTCGACAAGCCGAACTAGGAAACGCCGATCGGAGGCTTCATGAGCCGGACAGACAGGTTCTGGGACCGCATCGCGAAGAGATACGCGGCCCGGCCGGTCGCCGACGAGGCGTCCTACCAGAAGAAGCTGGAGATCACCCGCGCCTATCTCGACGAGACGTCGGACGTGCTGGAGATCGGCTGCGGCACCGGCTCGACCGCCATCCTGCACGCGCCGCGCGTTCGCCATATCCGCGCCGTCGACTGCTCGGCCAACATGCTCGACATCGCCCGCGAAAAGGCGCTGGAAGCCGGCGTCACGAATATCGACTTCGAGAAGGCCGACATTGACGGGTTGGACGTGCCGCCTGCGCGCTACGATGTCGTATTGGCGCTCAGTATCCTGCATCTCGTCGACGACCGGGACGCCGTGATCGCCAGGCTGTTCGATGCGCTGAAGCCCGGCGGCGTGCTGGTGTCCTCGACGGGCTGCGTCGGCGACGATATGGCCTGGATCCGCTTCATCGCGCCGCTCGGGCGGTCCGTCGGCCTGCTGCCGCTCATCCGCGTCTTCACCCGCGAGCAATTGCGTGCCAGTTTCGAGCGTGCCGGTTTTGCGATCGAACACGACTGGAAGCCCGGCGAGGGCAAGGCCGTCTTCATCGTCGGCCGAAAGCCGGAAGCGTCCTAGTGCAATTCAGGTTTTGGTTGAAACATCAGCATCGGAATGCGCGTTCGAGCCGAAGGTGAGAGACAGCGCGTACTGATTCTATTGCAACCTGAAATGCACTAGCTTCGCCAGAAACGCGGCAGGAAAAGCACCAGCACGGTGAACAGTTCCAGCCGCCCGAGAAGCATGCCGAAGGACAGCAGCCATTTCGCCGTGTCGTTGAGCGGCTGGTAGGTGCCGGCTGGCCCGATGATCGACCCGAGACCGGGCCCGACATTAGAGATCGCCGAGCCCGCGCCCGAGATCGCCGTCAGGAAATCGAGGCCGGTCAGCCGCAACGCGATGGACAGCACGATGAAGGCTGCAAGATAGAGAAAGATGAAGGTCGTCACCGCGAGCGGAACGCGATCGTCGAGCGGCCGCCCGTTGAAGCGCTTCACGAAGACACCGTGCGGATAAAGCACCTTGGCGAGCCGTACCCGGACCTCAGCGAACAGCACCTGGAACCGGAAGATCTTGATGCCGCAGGAGGTCGATCCGGCGCAACCGCCGATGAACATGATGATGAAGAAGAACGAGATCGACTGCGCGCCCCACAGGCCGTAATCGGCGGAGGCGTAGCCGGTTCCCGTCATCACCGAGACCGTGTTGAAGACCGCCGCGCGGAAGGAATCCGATTCCCGCGTGAAGCCAGCCAGCGAATGGTCGGCGACGACCCAGCCGAGCAGGATCAGAACGCCGAGAACGGCGAGAAAGGTGCGCACCTGCTGGTCGCGCCACAGCGACAGCGGGCGGCCCTGCAGCACCTGCACATAAAGCAGGAAGGGTATGGACCCCGTGATCATGAACAGGATCGCGATCCATTCGATCGACGGGTCCTGGTAGAAGCCGAGAGAGGCGTCGCGCGTCGAGAACCCGCCGGTCGCCACCGTGGTCATGGCGTGGATCAGGGCATCGTCCGGTCGCATTCCGGCGATGAGATAGGCAGCCGCGCACAGCGCGGTGAAGGCCACGAAGACCAGCGTCATGGAGCCGGAAATCTGCGTCGCGCGCGGCAAGATCTTTTCCGGGGTCTCGAACGCTTCGGCCTTGAACACCTGCATGCCGCCGATCTGCAGCATCGGCAGCACGGCCACCGCCATGACGATGATCCCCAGGCCACCCAGCCATTGCAGCATGCCGCGCCACAGGAGGATACCCGGCGGCGCGTGATCGAGCCCCGTGATGACGGTCGCCCCGGTCGTGGTCAGCCCGGACATCGCCTCGAAGAAGGCGTCGGTGAAGGTCGGCGTGATGCCGGACCACCGGAAGGGAAGGGCGCCCGCCGTCACCAGCGCCAGCCAGACAACCACCGTCATCAGCATCGCCTGCCGCGTCGACAGGCTGCGCGAGAGGCCGCGCGTCGCGGTGAAGAAGGCCACGCCGACCAGCGTTGTTGCCGCCGAGGACCCGGCGAAGACCTGCCAGTCGGGATTGCCCGCGACCATGTCCACCAGCGCCGGGATCAGCATCGCCGCGCCGAGCGTCGTCAGCAGGATGCCCGTGACGAGGATAACCGGCCTGAGATCGAGGACCGCGCTCAATTGAGGCGCCGCGCCGGATCGGGAATGTCGAGCGAGAAGGCCGGAATATGCGCCTTGAATCGCGTTCCGTCGTCGCGCCGCAGGACGTAGTGGCCGACCATCGTGCCGGACGGCGTGTTGAGCGGACAGCCCGACGTGTAGTGGTAGGTGTCGCCCGGCGAAAGAACGGGGTGTTCCCCGACAACTCCCGGCCCTTCGACTTCCTCGACCTGGCCGATGGCATTGGTTATGTGCCAGTAGCGCGTCTCGAGCTGGACGCGATGATCAGACCCGTTGGCGATCACGACGGTATAGGCCCACACGAAGCGGTGCTCATCCGGCTCGGACTCCTCGTCCAGATAATGCGGTTCGACGATGATCTCGACGCCGTCTGTCGTTTCTCGGTACATGCGCGAGATTTAGCTGATGATCCCCGTCATGAGAAGGCGCATCCCGCCGCACACACGCTTGCGTGAACGGATATGAAGGATCGTGGCATGACATCGGCGGAATGGGCGATTAAGTCACGCGTCGGAGACCGAGGAAAAGTGACATGCTCGATGGCGCCGTGCGCGAGAGGATCCAGCCGCTGATCGATGCCGCGGGCCGCGCGATTGCGCGAACCGGGGCAACCGCCAACACCGTGACGGTCACGGCCCTTCTTCTCGGAGTTGCCGCGGCGGGATTGATCGCCTTGCAATGGTATCTCGCGGGCATGATCGTCCTTCTGGCAAGCCGGCTCTGCGACGGCCTCGATGGCGCGGTCGCCCGTGTCAACGGCAAGACCGATTTCGGCGGTTTCCTCGACATCGTGCTCGATTTCGCCGTTTATGGCATCGTCCCGCTCGGCTTCGTCATCGCCGACCCTGCCGCCAATGCCATCGCGGGCGCGGCGCTGATCTTCTCCTTCTATGTCAACGGCGCGAGCTTCCTTGCCTTCGCCATCATGGCCGAGAAGCATGGCATGACGACCGACCAGCGTGGCGAGAAATCGCTGTTCTTCACGACGGGCCTGGCAGAGGCGACCGAGACCATCGCCGTCTTTGTCTTCGCCTGCCTCTTTCCCGGCTGGTTCCCCGTCCTCGCCTGGGTCTTCGCGGCGATTTGCCTCTACACGGCGCTGTCGCGCATCGTTATGACGAAACGCGGTTTGAGCCTCACCGGGAAAGACGATGCTTGAGAATTACGACCTGATCGCCGAACTGACCGCGCTGCGCCGAGACCTGCACCGCATGCCGGAAATCTCCGGCGAGGAGGAGAGAACGGCGGCGCGCATGAGCGTCTGGCTGCGCGACTGCGGCGCCGACGAGGTGATCGAGGGCCTCGGCGGTTACGGCGTGGCCGGCATCTTCGACAGCGGAACGCCGGGGCCGACGGTCCTCCTGCGCTGCGAACTCGACGCCCTGCCCATCCACGAGACCGGGTCGCCGGACTGGCGTTCGCAGATCGAGGGCAACGGTCACATGTGCGGCCATGACGGGCACATGGCGATCATGTGCGGAATGGCGCGGCGGTTGCAAACCGAACGGCCGGCGCGCGGCCGCGTCGTCCTGCTTTATCAGCCCGCCGAGGAAACCGGCGTCGGCGCGCGGGGCGTCCTCGACGATCCCCGCTTCGAACAGATTCGGCCGGATTTTGCCTTCGGGCTGCACAACCTTCCCGGCATGAAGCCGGGCGAGGCGGCGATCCGCGAGGGATCTGTCTGTTTCGCCTCCGAAGGCATACAGATCCATCTGACCGGCTGGACGTCGCATGCCGCCCATCCGGAAGATGGCCGCAGTCCCGCCAACGCGATGTCGGACCTCGTGACGCGCCTGCCGAAGCTGCCCGAGGAACTCGGCATCGCCCCCGGCGACGCGCTCGTGACGCTGTCGCATGCCCGTCTCGGAGAGGCCGCCTTCGGCATCGCGCCGGGGGAGGCGTGGATCATGGCGACGCTGCGTGCGCGCACGGACGAATTGCAGGAAAGGCTGATGGCCGCCGCGCGCGAAAGCGCCAAAGCGGCCGCGAAAGCCGCCGGGCTTGAGATCGACATTGAGACGTCGGAGCGTTTCGCCGCCTGTTTCAACGACGCTGAGGCGACTGCCATGGTGCGCGAAGCCTGCGCGGAGGCCGGTGTCGCCTGCGGCGAGGTCGATGGCCCGTTCCGCTGGTCGGAGGATTTCGGCCTGTTCTCCTCCGCCGCGCCCTCCGCCTTCTTCGTGCTTGGCGCGGGCGAGGATCAACCGCAATTGCACAATCCGGACTACGATTTCCCCGACGCGATCATCCCGCAGGCTTTGGCGATCTTCGAACGGCTGGTGCGGAAGCAGACCGATTAGCCCACTTTCGCCAGCGCCCCGTCGATATCGTTCATCAGGTCGTCGGCATCCTCCAGCCCGATGGAAAGCCGCAGCGTGCCGTCCGAAATGCCGAGTTCCTCGCGCGCTTCCGGCGACAGGTTCTTGTGCGTTGTCGTCGCCGGATGCGTGATCAGGCTCTTGGCGTCGCCGAGGTTGTTGGAGATGCTGACGATCCCGAGCGCGTTTTCGAAGGCAAAGGCCTCTTTCTTGCCGCCCTTCAGCTCGAAACAGACCAGCGTCGAGCCGCCCTTCATCTGCTTGGGAATAATGTTGGCCTGCGGGTGGTCCGGACGTCCCGGATAGATCACGCGCTTCACTTCCGGGCGCGACGCCAGGAAGTCGGCGACCTTGCCGGCATTCGCGGTCTGGGTCTTCACGCGCAGCGGCAGCGTCTCCAGCCCCTTGAGCATCACCCAGGCGTTGAAGGGGCTCATCGACGGACCGGTGTGGCGGTAATAGTCGTGCAGGTTCTCGTCGATCCATTCCTCGCTCGCCAGCACCACGCCGCCGAGACACCGGCCCTGGCCGTCAATGTGCTTGGTGGTCGAGTAGACGACGATGTCGACGCCCAGTTCCATCGGCTTCTGGTAGATCGGCGTGGCGAAGACGTTGTCGATCACAACCTTCGCGCCGACCGATCGTGCGACGGCGACCACGTGCTCGATGTCGATGACTTCCAGCGTCGGATTGGTCGGGCTTTCGAAGAACAGCACCTTGGTATTCTTCTTCACCGCCTGTTCCCAGGCGTTCGGGTCCGTGCCGTCGACCAGCGTCGTCTCGACGCCGTATTTCGGCATCAGCGTCTCGACGATCCAGCGGCAGGAGCCGAACAGCGCGCGCGCCGCGACCACGTGGTCACCGGCCTTCACCTGGCAAAGCAATGCTGATGCAACCGCGGCCATGCCCGAGGCGGTTGAGCGCGCCGCTTCCGCGCCTTCCAGCAGGCACATGCGCTGCTCGAACATCTCGTTGGTCGGGTTTGCATAGCGCGAATAGATGAAGCCCTCTTCCTCACCCTTGAAGCGGGCCTCGGCGGCTTCGGCGCTGTCGTAGACGAACCCCTGCGTCAGATACATGGCTTCCGAAGTCTCGCCGAACTGCGAGCGCAACGTGCCGCCATGTACCATCTGCGTTGCGGCGGAAAATTTCGACCAGTCAGAAGCCATCTGGAGTCTCCATACAAAAAAACCGGCATGCGTCGCCGCAAAACCGGTTGAACCACGTCTCCTGACGTGCCGCGCGGCCTTTTAGCGAGTTGTTTAACGTGGCTGCAAGCCGACCGGCCAAATCACCACGAACGAAAGCTGTCCATAAGGCTTCGCGGTGCTTGCGTCAACAAATCCGCTCGGGAATGGTGCGCGCCATGATGGGGAACCTCAACAAATGACCGGCGGAATCCTGCCCGACAGTGCCATACGCGCCCTGTTCGAGGCGTCTGCACTCAAATCCGACCGGGCCCTCGATCCCGACCAGATCCAGCCGGCCAGCCTCGACCTGCGGCTTGGCGCGAAAGCCTATCGGGTGCGCGCGAGCTTCATGCCGGGGCGTGACTTCAAGGTGGTCGACAAGCTCGAACAGCTGAAGCTGCACGAGATCGATCTCGAGGCGGGCGCGGTGCTGGAGACCGGCTGCGTCTATATCGTGCCATTGCTCGAGGAACTGGCGCTGCCCGACGGTATCGCCGCATCGGCCAATCCCAAGAGTTCCACCGGCCGGCTCGACATCTTCACCCGCGTCATGACCGACCACGGCATCGAGTTCGACAAGATCCCGGCCGGCTATCGCGGGCCGATCTATCTGGAGGTCAGCCCGCGCACCTTCCCGATCGTGGTGCGCACCGGCTCGCGCCTGTCGCAGGTCCGTTTCCGCTCGGCCAACACGATCCTCGGCGCGGATGATCTGTCGGCGCTGCATGAAACAGAAACGCTGGTCGCCGGCGACAATCCGATCGTCACCCATGCCGGCATTGCCGTTTCGGTCGATCTGTCCGGCGACAAGCAGGGCCTTGTCGGCTATCGCGGCAAGCATCACACGGCGGTGGTTGATGTCGACAAGCGCGGCGCGCTCGACGTTCTGGATTTCTGGGAGCCGCTCTATGTGCGCGACCGCAAGGAACTGATCCTCGACCCGGACGAATTCTACATCCTCGTCAGCCGCGAGGCAGTGCATGTCCCGCCGGACTATGCCGCCGAGATGACGCCCTTCGATCCGCTGGTCGGCGAATTCCGCGTCCATTATGCGGGGTTTTTCGATCCCGGTTTCGGCCACAGCGAGGCGGGCGGAACAGGCAGTCGCGCCGTGCTGGAGGTGCGCAGCCACGAAGTGCCCTTTGTCCTGGAGGATGGCCAGACGGTCGGCCGCCTTGTCTATGAGCGCATGGAAAAGCGCCCGGACCATCTCTACGGCATCGATCTCAAGTCCAACTACCAGGCCCAGGGCCTGAAGCTCTCCAAGCACTTCCGCTCATTGTGAGGTGCGCTCGGCGCGCAATGCCTTGATCTCTTCCCTGAGTTTGCCGAGTTCCGACAGGATCGCGGTCTGGTCGTCATGCAGCGTCGCCCGGTCCGAGGCGGCCTCCTCGTCATGCTCCTTCTGCATCGCCGAGACGATCACGCCGATGAAGAGGTTCAGCACCGTGAAGGTGGTGCACAGGATGAAGGGGATGAAAAACGCCCAGGCCCATGGATAGACCTCCATCACCGGCCGGACGATGCCCATCGACCAGCTTTCCAGCGTCATGATCTGGAACAGGGAATAGGCCGATGCGGCGATCGAGCCGAACCATTCCGGAAAGGTCGCGCCGAACAGCTTCGTCGCCATCACGGAGAAGACGTAGAAGAACAGGCCGAGCAGCATCATGATCGAGCCCATTCCCGGCAGCGCGGCCAGCAATCCGCCGATCACGCGGCGCAGCGACGGCACGACGCTGATCAGCCGCATCACGCGCAGGATACGCAACGCCCGCAGCACGGAGAACGCGCCGGCCGAGGGGATGAGCGCGATCCCGACCACGAAGAGATCGAAGATGCGCCACGGGCTCCTGAAGAACGCACCCCGGTAGACGGCGAACCGCGCGATCAGTTCGACGACGAAGACGCCAAGGATGATCCGGTCGACCGCCATGATCAGCCCGCCCGCCTGCGCCATGACGGCGGACGAGGTTTCCAGGCCGAGACTAACGGCATTGATGATGATCAGGATGACGATCGCCTGCTCGAAGCGCTGCGATTCGACGAGGGTTGCGAGACGTTGCATGGGCTCTTTTTCGTCCGGTGCCAGGGTCGCGGTTTCGCTCGTCAATATGGGGAGCGCGGGACGATTTGCGAGATGTCAGATGCGATGCCCCGCGCCATTCGGGTCGTGCGGCGCGTGCGGGGTTTTCTCCCAGAGGAAGGGCATTAGGTAGCAAACGCACCAAGCGTTTCGGTGCCGCATCTTTTGCTGGTTGTCACAAAAAGAATGACAATCGGAAATGAAAACGTATTCTCAACTCATGTGGGAAAGTAACGCGTACATCACAATCACGCTTGATCTCGACGAGCCGGTAGAGATCGGCGATTTTGCGGCGATGTTCGCGGGTATTGGTGAGCAATTCGAGGCTTATTTACGAGAGCATCATCCGCAATTGCGCGGCAAGGCGCAAATGTATGTGCGTGAAGTACGCCAGGGCTCAATCGTCGCAGACCTGTTTCCGAACATCCCCGATCTAATTGGGTATATGGACGGCATTCTGATCGTTCTAGGGTTTGGATCGCTATTCAGTAAGCGTATCCGAAATCTGATCTCCGGGCAGTACATAGAAGACGCCAAGAAAAGCGACATAAAGGAAATCGGCGAAACGATCCGCGCCGTGTCCCACGACACGGGCGGCACGATGCAGATTGAATCCCTCAAATTCGAACAGGGCGTTTGGAGTAAGAACCTCGAAATCTCTTTCTCTGCATCGGAGGCGCGGGAAGCAGAGCGGACATTGGCTGACCAGAAAAAGGCGCTAGATGCCGTTTCACACGTCGATCACGAGCGCGTCTTGATGACGTTTGAACGGTCGCGGAAGTCTGACACCGATCTCGACAAGCCGACCGGCGAGCTAGTTGTGATCGAGGAAGTCACAGAGAAGCCAAAAGCATTGATCTACGGGTCTGAACTGATCGAGAAAAAAATCAAGCATGAGATCCGAGAAGCCGACGACAACATTTACAAAAAAGGCTTTGTCGTCGATGCGAATGCCCGGCTAAAAGACGGGCGGGTTGTCGCGTACGTGGTCACTGATGTTCATCAAGTTGTTGACTTCCCGGACTAGTCCAGATGCACAACCGTCGTGGCAATCGCAGATAGGCATTGCAGCATAAATGCTGCCGTGAATTTCCCCCGAGAGAGCTTATTCTTTACATTGGCCTCTTTCTCGTCAACGCCGATCTCTCCCAGCTTCTCGACCAGCCCGGCGTAGGTCACGCCCTTTCGCTTCAATTCCGCTTTCAGGAGGTTTGCAGCCTTAGATTCCCGGTCCGCGTCTTTGCGAGATGTCAGATGCGATGCCGGACCCCATTCGGATCGTGCGGCGCGTGCGGGGTTTTCTCCCAGAGGAACGGATTGCGGTAATACTGCACCGCTGCTCGCCAGCCCGCGACAGACATCAGCAGCCAGTAGGCCGGCAGCGCCGGCAGGATCTTCAGCGCAAGCCCCTTTTCCGGGCCGTCGACCGCGCGCAGTCCGAGCGCGGCATGCACGCCGAAGGCGAGCAGGATGTTCGCCCAGTCGGCGGCCGCGAGCCATGACCAGGCGATCGGGACGTCGCTCTGGAACACGCCCCACGCGGCGACGCCGGCGATCATGAGGAGCGTCATCGGAAAGAACAGCGAGCAGATGACGGTTCCGGCCAGAAGGGCGTGCAGGATCAGTGTTCCCGCGATCGGCATCCGCCGCGACCGCAACGCGCCGAGCCTCGTGTTGACGATCCAGGTCTGGATCCAGCCCTTGATCCACCGCGTTCGCTGGCGCAGCCAGATCGACGGCTTGTACGCCGCGTCCTCAAGCGTCGGACGCGTGATCGTCCCGATGCGGAAGCCGGCGCGCCAGAGCCGGAAGCCGAGATCGGCGTCCTCGGTCACATTGTGCGGGTCCCAGGCGCCGCAGCGCTCCAGCGCCGTCCTCCGGAAATGGGTGGATGTGCCGCCAAGCGGCACCGGAAGGCCGTGCCGTGTCAGGAATGGCAGGAGCGCGCGGAACTGCGCCGCATATTCGACATGGAACAGCCCAGCGATCCAGTTGCGCCGTGGATTGGCGATGACCAGCGGAGCCTGCAAGGCCGCGACGCGGTTCGGCGCGCGCCGGAAGATCTGCCAGGCCTCCTCCATCTGGTCCGGGTGAGGCCGGTCCTCCGCATCGAAGAGCGTTACCAGCGAACCGGTGCAGAAGGGCAGGGCGTGGTTCAACGCCTTGGGTTTCGTTCGAGGCCCGATGCGCGGCACCGCAATCACCTCGAAACGGCGGTCGAGCTTCTGACGCTCCAGCGCCGCCAGCGTCTGGTCGTCATCGTCCTCGCAGACCAGCTTGATTTCGAGTTTGCTTCGCGGCCAGTTCAGCTGCTTCAGCGAGGTGATCAGGTCATCGACGACCGGCGCCTCGCGATAGAGCGCAACGATCACCGTATAGACCGGGCGTTCGGAATTCTTGAATTTCGCCAGCGGTCTCGGCTCCACCCGTTCGTAGCCGATCGCGGCAACCAGACGCAGTAGGATGCTGGACAGAAAAAACAGCGAAGCGCCGACATGCACGGCGACGATCGCAATCGCCGGCGAGAGTATCAGTCCTGTCGTCACGGCCGAGATCAGCGCCGCCAGCACGAAACCGTGCCAGGCGCTGGCGCCATGTTTCGCCGAGGCGGCGGGCATGTCGTTCGACAGCCGAAATCCCGCTTCCTCGGCAAGCCTCTGGCGCATCCGTCCGATCGATGCCTTTCGAAGCGCAGAGGGCACCGTGATCGCAATGCGCGCGTCGGCCTTGCGTTTCTGGCGGAGCAGCTTGTCCGTGATCAGCGCCGACCCCGACCCCGGCGAGGGCGCGACCACAGCCCGCACGGTGCCGTCGGCCAGCCGGCACCAGCCGGTCGGAGACACGAGAGTCCCCGCGTGGGCAGGCTCGTCGCGATTCAGGATCTCGATGATCGTGTCCGGCGCGATGAACTCCAGCCCCGCGTGCTCCGCGAGGGTGCGGTAGTAGATTTCCTCCGTGATCAGTCCGCTGGCCAGCAGCTCTTCGACGCCGGTCGTGTCGTTGCGGATCGCCATCCGGCTCGCGCGCGACAGATAGGAGGCGGGATAGGCGTGATCGGAAAGGAATGCGATTGTCTCGCAGTAGCGGTTTTCGTTGTCGGCGGGCTTGCCCGGCCGTTTGCGTGTCAGGGCACGCGCCTGATCGAGCCGGCCGGTAATCGGCTCATGCCTCAGCATGGCATCCGGCCTTGCCGGTTGCCCCGTCGATCCGGAAGTCGATCCTCCGGCCTGATCCGTCGCCCCTGCGGAACTCAAAATACCCAACCCCATTATCCGCAACTGCAAACACTATCGGCGCGCGCGAGTTTTGCAAGCGCGGCAACTTTCGAGAGAAGGCGCCAAATCCCTCTGGAACGCCACGGCCGGTTCCGATAAGCGAAGGCATGCGCTATTCCGTCGTGTCCAGAGCCGTCGCAGCCCTCGTTCTCGTCCTTGCAGCCGTCATGCCGGCCGGCGCGGGCGATCCGCCGCGCCTGTCCGATCCGAACAGTCGTATCGCGCCGACGGATCTCACGGGTCTTTTGCGGCTGCGTTTCCTGACCACGCTCGATTTTCCGCCTTTCAATTTCGCTGATCCGCAGCGCCGCCCGACCGGTTTCAATGTCGAGATCGTAAGGGCGATCTGCGCCGAACTCGGCATCGAGGCAAAATGCGAAATCCAGGCGATGCCCTGGGAGGAGCTCGACCTCGCGCTGGACGGACTGCGCGGCGAGGCGATCATCGCCGGCCACGGCATCAGCACGCAATTGCGCGCCAATCGCGTTGTCTCTCGGCCCTATTTCAAATTTCCGGCGCGTTTCGTCGCGCGATCCGATTTCCGGGCGCCGACCACGGACATGTACTCGCTCGCGCGCGACCGGAAGGTCGCGGTGGTGGCGGGAAGCGCCCATGCCGAGATGCTGAAATCCTGGTTCCGCGAAGCCGTGCCGGTCGAGGTCCAGGACGAGGCGGCGGCTTACACGGCGCTTCAAAGGGAAGAAGTCGAACTGGTGTTCGGCGATGGCGTGGCGCTCTCGTTCTGGCTTGCCTCGCTGAGCGCGGGATCGTGCTGCAGCTTCGTATCCGGGCCGTTCCTGTCGGATCGCTATCTTGGCCCCGGCATGGCCATCGTCATGCGCAAGGACAGCGCGCCGGTCATGACGGCGCTGAATGCCGCGCTCAACGCCATCGAGGAAAAAGGCGTCTACCGCGAAATCTACCAGCGCTATTTCCCGCTCGATCCCTTCGCCGACGGAATCGGCGCGCCGACGCTACCGTCGGACGAAGGGCAGGCGCAAAGCCCAGAGCAATCCGGCTGACATCGGCCCGCGATATTCCTTCAGTCCGATTTCCATGTCCTCGTGCCCCAGCTTTGGCTGCGCGATGTAGGTGCCGAACAATCGGTCCCAGAACGGGAAGTTGAAACCGTAATTGGAATCGGTCTCGCGCGGCGTCGACGAGTGATGCACGCGGTGCATGTCCGGCGTGACGATCGCCCTGCGCAGCCATCGGTCGATCGGCTGCGGCAGGTTGATGTTGGAATGGTTGAACATCGCCGTCCCGTTCAGGACGATCTCGAAAAGCAGCACGGAGAGCACCGGCGCGCCGAGCGCGATCACGATGCCCGCCTTCCAGAACATCGACAGCACGATCTCGATCGGATGAAAGCGCAACGCAGTCGTCACGTCGAACCCGTTATCGGCATGGTGCATGCGGTGGATGCGCCACAGGATCGGAATTTTGTGGCTGGCGACATGCTCCAGCCAGACGGCGAAATCGAGAATTACGAAGGCGAGAATGCCGGCAACGAGCGGCGGCATGCCTATGGCCGGAAACAGGCCCCAGCCCTTTTCCTGCGCGAAGATCGCGGTGCCGACCGCCGCGGCGGGAAAGATAATCCTCAGCGCCACCGACGACAGCACGACGACGGAGAGATTGGTGAACCAGCGCTTCGACTTCCAGGCGCCTTTCATCTCCTCGCGTTCGAGGCGCGGCGACCACAATTCGAAGATCGCCATCGAAACGAAAATCGTCAGGAAGGCCGCCAGCCGGATGCTTGCTTCGGAAATTTCCATCGCCCTATCGTGCTTTCGTGATGCGCCGGTCCCTGATCGGACGGCGGCGCATCAACAGCAAGTCAATTCCGCGTCAGGGCAGGCGGAAGCGTGCCCGGGCGGAACGCTCGATGGCCGCGGAGACGAGGTTGTCCAGATCCAGTTCGTCTCGAAGGATCTGCAGGAACCGCAGTTCCTCCTGCTCGGCATGCAGGTCCGCCGAGGCTATTTCCACGGCTACCGCATAGGCCGTGTCGTAGAGACGCTCCGGCAGGCTCGATTTGACCATGGCGAGAATCTGGTCGAGCCCCGATGGCTCGTTGATGATCGCCGTGCAGCGATTGGCGGCTTCGACGAGCTGGTCGCGCGTGAAACCGTCGAAGATCGGCAGCGTGTCGACCGTGTTGCCGATCCGCGCGAGTTCGCGCTCGGAAAGCGTCGTGTCGGCGGCGGCCATCGTGACCATGATAAAGGCCAGCGCTTCTGGTTGAGAGAGTGTGCTCATCGAATTCCCCGTGGCGTGTCGGGCCAACAGGTAGTCGCGCATGCTTGGCTTCGCAAGCCGGAGACTGTAAAGGCAGGCGGACAAATGGCCGCGCGGTGCTGACCGCGGACCGTGAAACCACCCGACGATCAGGACGAAAAAGAAATGAGCGCCAATCCGGCCTTGCCCCAACTCGAATTTTCACCGGAGCTTCTGGAAGCCGCCGGCAAGACCAAGGCCTGGCCTTTCGAGGAAGCGCGCAAGATCGTCAAACGCTATGAGAAGTCCGGATTTCCGGATGTCGTCCTGTTCGAGACGGGTTACGGCCCGTCGGGCCTGCCGCATATCGGCACTTTCGGCGAGGTGGCCCGCACGACCATGGTTCGCACCGCCTTCCGCGTGCTAACGGAGGACAAGGTCGCGACCAAGCTTCTCTGCTTCTCCGACGACATGGACGGCATGCGCAAGATCCCGGACAACGTGCCGGACCGGTCCTTCCTGGAGCCGCATCTTCACAAGCCGCTGACCGCGGTGCCGAACCCGTTCGGCGGCGATTTCGAGAGTTTCGGCCATCACAACAACGCGATGCTGCGCCGTTTCCTCGACACGTTCGGCTTCGACTACGAGTTCGCAAGCGCAACCGAATATTACAAATCGGGCCGCTTCGACGCGATCATCCAGCGCGTCGCCGAGCGCTATGACGCGGTCATGGACATCATGCTGCCGACGCTCGGCGAGGAGCGCCGCGCGACCTATTCGCCTTTCCTGCCGATCTCGCCGAAGACCGGCCGGGTGCTCTACGTGCCGATGAAGGCTGTTGATTCCGGGGCCGGCACGATCACCTATGTGGACGAGGACGGCGAGGAGATGACGCAAGCCATCACGGGCGGCCAGGTCAAGCTGCAGTGGAAACCGGATTTCGGCGCCCGCTGGGCCGCGCTCGGCGTCGATTTCGAGATGTTCGGCAAGGATCACGGCCCCAACATGCCGGTCTATGACCGTATTTGCTCGGCACTTGGCGGCCGTCCGCCGGAGCACTACGTCTACGAACTCTTCCTCGACCAGAATGGCGAGAAGATCTCCAAGTCGCGCGGCAACGGCCTGACCATCGACGAATGGCTGACCTACGCGCCGACCGAGAGCCTCGCGCTCTACATGTTCCAGAAGCCGCGCACCGCCAAGCGCCTCTATTTCGACGTCATTCCCAAGGCGGTCGACGAGTATTTTTCCTTCCTCGGCGCCTATGGGCGGCAGGACGCGGCGGGCCAACTGAACAATCCGGTCTGGCACATCCATTCCGGGCAACCGCCTGCGGCCGACATGCCGGTGCCGTTCTCCATGCTGCTCAACCTCGTCAGTGCATCGAACGCACACGACAAGGACGTGCTTTGGGGCTTCATCTCGCGCTATGCGCCGGGCGTGACCGCGGAGACCCATCCGAAGCTCGACGAACTGGTCGGTTACGCGATCCGCTACTTCGACGACTTCGTCAAACCGACCAAGACGTTCCGTGCGCCCGACGATACGGAACGCGAGGCGCTGGCCATGCTGGTCGCGGCGTTCGAAGCGCTGCCGGCGGACGCCGACGGCGCGGCGATCCAGGATGCCGCCCTCGATGTCGCGCGCGGTTTCGAGCGCTACCAGGATCCGTCGAAAAAGGGTCCCGACGGCGGCCCTGCGGTGACCGGCGACTGGTTCCAGATGCTGTACCAGGTCCTGCTCGGGCAGGAGCGCGGCCCGCGCTTCGGCTCGTTTGCGGCTCTCTACGGCATTTCCAACACTGTCGCCCTCGTCAACAAGGCGCTGGCCGGAGAACTGGCGCTCGAACAGGCCTGACCGCTACTTCTTTTCAAGCAGCAGCGTGCTTTCCTTTTCGAGATTGCCCTTGATGCGCTCCGCCAGTCCGGCGAGGAACAGGGGCAGCACGACCGTGATGACGACATTGTCCTCGGCGACATCGACCGTGCCATTGATGACCTGGCCCATGGCGCGCGCCTCGAAGGCGAGCGTGTCGCCTTCCCAGTGCTGGTCGAGCTTCAGGGCGAAGCCGAGACCGTCCGCGACTTTTCCGAATCCTTCGTCGATCCGGCGATAGGCTTCCTCGCGTCCGAGTTCGTGTGAGATCGTGACTGTGACTGGCTTGGCCATTCGATTATCCGGCTGTTTCAATTGAGGTCATGCAGTCGAGATGGGTTCGATCGCGCCGCGATGCAAATCCCGTCTTCGGCTATTGGCTCGCCCAGATGATCCGGGCCATAAACTCGACATCGGCGGCCGGCAGTTTTCGCGGCGGATGGGCCGGGTTGGCCGACTCCAGTTCGACCATCAGCGAGGATTGCCGCAGCAGCGTCTTCGCCATCACTTCCCCGCCGCGCGTCTTGACGACGACCCTGTCTCCGCGCCGGACCTGTGCTGTCGGTGACACGATGATCGTGTCGCCCTCGCGATAGAGCGGGAGCATGGAGTCGCCGGTGATTTCCAGCGCATAGGCATCGTCCTCGAGGTCCGCGCCGGGAAAGGCCACCATGTCCCAGCCCTGGCCGGCCGGAAATCCCGCATCGTCGAAATAACCGCCTGCGCCGGCCTGCGCCATGCCGATGATCGGCACTTCGCTGAGCGCGATGGCGCGCGGATGCGGCATCGGTGAGGCCGGTTCGGTGTCGGCGGGCGCGCTGTCACCGCGCACCAGCCCCATGAACACGTCCAGCGACGAGCCGGTGGCCTCCATGATCTTGGCGAGCGATTCCGTCGAGGGCCAGCGCGGCCGTCCGTCGGCGGCGAACCGCTTCGACTTGTTGAAGGTGGTGGAATCGAGCCCCGCGCGCTTCGCCAGCCCGGATGGCGAAAGGTCGTTTCGTTCGGCGAGCGCGTCGATGGCGGCCCAGATTCGCTTGTGGGAGAGCATGGCGCTTCCTGATGATTTCAGGAATAAATACCTTTGGCGTCGCCCTCCCGCAAGGGGTGAACGCGCCTCGGGTTACTGCGCCGGACGGGGAACCGGCGCGCGGCCGGCATGCTCGGTCAGCCGGCGATCTCGCCCAGCTTTTCGAGGATCGCTGTCCAGCCGCCCTTGTGATTGTCGCGCGCCTCCTCGCTGGCGAACTTCACCTGCGTGAGTTCCACCTCGGTCGCCTTGTTTCCGGCCGGCGTGAAGTCGAGCGTCACGACGGAGCCGTCGATGGAATGCGGCGATTCCCAGGTGAAGCGGATGCGGCTGTGCGGCGTCACTTCGAGATAGGTGCCGGAATGCGGGATTTCCTGGTCGCCGGCTGCCATGATGATTTCGAAACGCCCGCCCTCGTGGCCGTCGGCCTCGGCTTTCGGCACGGTCATGCCCGCCGCGGGCATCATGAATTTCGCCAGCATCGCGCCGTCCAGCCAGGCATCGAAAACCTTTTCGACGGGGGCGGGGATCGTTTTCTTTAGGGTCAGGGACAGTTCACTCATCTCGATCGTTTCCTTCTTCGAGCAACTCACCAAGGCGCTCCAGCCGCAGCTCCCAGATCGAGCGGAGTTGCCCGAACCAGTCATCGACCGCATGCACCGGATCGAGATCGGCCTCGATCAGATGCACTCGCCCGAGCGTCTTGCGCGTCACCAGTCCTGCGGCCTCCAGCACCTTGATGTGCTTTGAAACCGCGTTCAGTGACATGTCGTAACGCCCGGCCAGTTCCGTCACCCGAAGCGGTCCCTCCTGCACCAGAGTGGTGAGAAGGGACCGCCGGGTCTGGTCGCTCACCGCTTTCAGGATCTCCGAAAGGCGATGCTCCTGCGAATGTTCACCCATTTGGTTGAATAACCTTCTCTGATTTTATTGTCAACTAAATGGTTGAATATAAGATTCGCCGGGAACCGGCAAGCCGCGTCTCGTGTCGCTTGACATTGCAGTGCACAAAGCCGATATGCCGTATGTGAAAGCGATTTGGCTGCCGCGTGAGCAGCCCGTACCGTCTCAACGACATTTCTGTTCGTCAGGTGCAAAACGCATTTCCTTCCGGCCGCAAAGCCAGGCGCCGGATTTTCCAACAGGTTCCCATTTCACGCGGGGTGCTGACGATCCGCTGATCCACAGGACACTTCGGTCCGGGATAGCAGTTGGATCGCAAACCTCATGACGCGCCCATCCGCGTAAGGCGGACGGGACGCGTGTGTTTTTGCATGTGCGTGGGCAACTCCGCGCGCCAATGCCACGAAAGGCATGACTTTGACTGACTTTTCCAATCTCGGACTTTCCGAACGTATTCTCCACTCTGTCGAGGCCGCGGGTTACACCTCGCCGACGCCGATCCAGGAAGCTGCGATCCCGGCCGTGCTCGCGGGCCACGACATCATGGGCCTCGCCCAGACCGGCACCGGCAAGACGGCCGCCTTCGGCCTGCCGCTGATCGAGAAGCTTCTCGCCGATCCGCAGAAGCCCTTTCCGAAAAGCGCGCGTGCGCTGATCCTCGCCCCGACCCGCGAACTCGCCAACCAGATCACCGCGAACCTTCGCGGCTTTGTGAAACGGTCGAAACTCCAGATCGCCACCGTCGTCGGCGGCCAGTCGATCAACGTCCAGATCCGCGATCTTCACCGCGGCAAGGATATCATCGTCGCCACGCCGGGCCGCCTCATCGACCTTATGGAGCGCAAAGCCGTGATCCTGGCCCAGACCCACTTCCTCGTCCTCGACGAGGCCGACCAGATGCTTGATCTCGGTTTCATCCATTCGCTTCGCCAGATCGCCAAGGTTCTGCCGAAGGAGCGTCAGACACTGCTCTTCTCCGCGACGATGCCCAAGGAGATCGAAAGCCTGTCGAAGACCTATCTGAACGATCCGGTCCGCATCGAGGTGACCCCGCCCGGCAAGGCCGCCGACAAGATCGACCAGTCGGTGCATTTTGTTTCCCAGCGCGGCAAGACCGATCTCCTGAAGAAACAGCTCTCCGAACGTGCCGACGATCTCTCGCTCGTCTTCGCGCGCACCAAGCACGGCGCCGAAAAGCTGATGAAGCACCTCGTCGCCAACGGTTTCTCGGCCGCGTCGATCCACGGCAACAAGAGCCAGGGCCAGCGTGATCGCGCCATTCGCGACTTCAAGAGCGGAGACACCCGCATTCTCGTCGCGACCGACGTCGCCGCGCGCGGCATCGACATTCCGGGCGTCAGCCACGTCTACAATTACGACCTGCCGCAGGTCCCGGAAAGCTATGTCCACCGCATCGGCCGCACCGCGCGCGCCGGCGCCGAGGGCAGGGCGGTTTCCTTCTGCGCCGAGGACGAAACCAAGATGCTTCGCGACATCGAGAAGCTGACCGGTATAACCATTACGGTCGCCAGCGGCGAGCATCCGGGCTTTGGCGCCGGCAGCCGCAAGGACGGTGGCGGACGCGGCGGCAATGGCGGCGGCGGTAACCGGGGTTCCGGCGGCGGACGTCCGCAGGGCCAGGGCGAAGCGCGCAAGTCCGACAACCAGAACCGCAAGCGCCCGCATCGCGGCAAGACTGCGACCGGCGAACAGGCGGCCGGTGCGCAGGAACGCCCATCCAGCCGTCCGAAATGGCGCCGCAACCGCAAAAGCCGCGCGGCCTGATCTTGCTCTTGGCGCCTTCCGCAAGCGGATTGGCGCGATCTGCGAGTGCAATGGCGTGATTTACGCCCTATCTCGGCGCTATCGATCCAATCGGAGCGCTGAGATATGACACGCAAATACGAAACGGTCCTCGTCACCGGTGCGTCCTCGGGCATGGGCAAGGACATCGCAAGCCGCCTCCTCGAGGAAGGCTACACGGTTTATGCCGCCGCCCGCAGCGTCGGCAAGATGGACGATCTCGCCGCGCGAGGCGCGATCGTTCTCGCCATGGACATCACGAAGAACGATCAGGTCGAGGCCGCCGTCAACCGCATCCTTGAAGAGCGTGGTGGCGTCGATGTTCTCGTCAACAATGCCGGCTATGGCCAGTACGGCCCGGTCGAGGACACGCCGATCGATACGGCGCGCTACCAGTTCGAAGTCAATCTGTTCGGCCTTGCGCGGCTGACCCAGCTCCTGATCCCGGCGATGCGCGACAGGAACAAGGGGCTGATCGTCAACATTTCCTCCATGGGCGGGAAGATCTTCACGCCGCTCGGTGCGTGGTATCACGCCACGAAATACGCCCTTGAAGGCTGGTCTGACTGCCTGCGCCTCGAACTGAAGGATTTCGGTATCGATGTCGTCATCGTCGAACCGGGCATCATTCGCACCGGCTTTGCCGACGCGCTGACCGAGCGTTTCGCCCTGAAGGAAAACAGCGCCTATGCCGCATTGGCCGAGAAGATGCGCAAGGCAAGCGAGGAATCCTATTCGGGCGGAAGCGGCTCGCCGCCGAGTGTCATCAGCGATGTCGTCGTCGAGGCGATGACCGCTCGTCGGCCGCGCACCCGCTATGCGGCCGGCGCGATGGCGAAGCCGCTGATCTTCCTGCGCTGGCTCGTCAGCGACCGCATCTTCGACAGGCTCGTCATGAGTCAGGTTTCGTGACGCGGCCGTTCGCCATCGATGTCGGCTGGGCGGCGCTGCTCGATCCGCTCGGGATCGATCCGAATGATCTGTTGCGGGCCGCGGCGCTGCCCGCCGACCTTTTCCGCCGCGAGCGTCCCGCGCTCGATCCGGAGAGTTTCTTCCGTCTCTGGCGCACGCTGATGGCGATGATCGACGACCCGGCGCCCGGGCTCGCGCTGGGCCGGTCGGTACCGTCAGACTCCTTCAGCCCGCCGCTCTTCGCGGCGTTCTGCAGTCCCGATCTCAAGGTCGCGATGCAGCGCCTTTCGGTTTTCAAGCCGTTGCTCGGGCCGCTCACGCTCGACGTTGCCGCGAGCGACGACGCGCTGAGCGTCACCTACGCGGCGGAGGACGGACTGCACTTGCCCTCCGAATTCGTCGCAACCGAGCTTGTCTTCCTCGTCTCCCTCGCGCGCCTTGCGACGCGGGCGGATATCGAGCCGTTGCGTGTCGAGATGACCGAACCGCCGCCTGCCGGCCCCTATGACGCTTACTTCGGCGTGAGGGTCCGAAAGGCGGATCGCAACCGGCTGGTCTTTTCCGCCCGCGATGCGGCGCGCCCGTTTCTTAGCGTCAATCCGGCCATGTATGCGGTCTTCCAGCCGGAACTGCGCACGCGCCTTGAGGAGATGACGCGAGAGGCGCCGCTCGCCGACCGGCTCCGCGCCGCCTTGATGGCGGCCTTGCCCTCCGGGCGAACCGCGATCGGCGATGTCGCGCCGAGGCTCGGCCTCAGCGCGCGCAGCCTGCAGCGAAAGCTCGGCGAGGCGGGCACCAGCTACCAGGCGGAACTGATCGCCTTGCGGACGAGGCTGGCGACGGACTATCTGCGCAACACGGCACATACGAGTTCGGAAATCTCCTACCTTCTCGGCTATGATGATCCGAACTCCTTCGCCCGCGCCTTCCACGGCTGGACCGGAACGACACCGGAAGCCATGCGCAGGGCCGCGCTTTCGGGATCAGCGCATTAGGATTTGACGTCGGCGATCACCGCGAGACAGTCCCCGGCCTTGACGAGACCGGGGAAGTGGCGCGCGGTGAGCAGGCCGCCGCGTCTGGCACGATATTCGAGCGGCGGCTTGCCGCTTCGGTCGACCGGCCAGATCCGGGCAAGGCAATCGCCGGCTTCCAGCGTATCGCCGAGATCGGCGCAGGGCTCGATCATCCCGTCATCACTCGCGAAGACGAAACAGTCGTCATGCGTCATGTCGAGTTCGATGCTCGGTCCCGTTTCAAGTTCACCGGAAAGAATGCCGGCATGGATCAGCACGTTGCGAGCGCCCTTGCGCGCGATCGCGACGGATTTCGCGGTCGCCGTGCCGCCGCCGCCGAGTTCCGTCGTCACGAACACCTTGCCCTGGTCTTCGACCGTCGTGTCGTACATGCCGACATTGTCGATCTCGCGCATGGTCATCGAATAGGGCGCGTTGAACGCTTCCATCGCTGCCACGCAGGCATGCTGCTGCATCGCGTCGTCGAGGATATGGGCGGCGGCAAACGGCAGGAAATCGAGCGTCTTTCCGCCGGAGTGGAAATCGAGAACGATATCCGCATGCGGCACCAAAACGGTGGTGAAATAGTCCGCGATCTTCTCGGTCACGGTGCCGCCGGGCCTGCCCGGAAAGAGCCGGTTGAGATTGCCCCGGTCGATCGGCGACGTGCGCGTTCCCGCCCGAAAAGCCGGATAGTTGAAGAACGGCACGATGATGACGCGGCCGGTAATGTTCTCCGGCTTGAGCGTCGCCGCCAGTTCCTGCAGCGCGATGGGGCCTTCATATTCGTCGCCGTGATTGGCGCCGGTCATCAGCGCCGTCGGTCCGTCGCCGTTCTTGACGATGGTAATCGGGACCATCACCGAGCCCCAGGCGGAATCGTCGCGGCTGTAGGGCAGGCGCAGGAAGCCGTGATGCGCGCCGTCATCGTCGAACGGAATTGTTGGCACGATCGGATTGGCAGTCACGGTCTCAGCCCTTCACGAAGAGTTCGCGCGGCGTCGTGCACAAGCACTCGACGCCGGTTTCGGTGATCAGGATCGGCTCGGTGATCTCCAGCCCGCCATCGTCCAGCCAGAGCGCGGGCATGAAGTGGAACGTCATGCCCGGCTTCAGCACCGATTTGTCGCCGCGCCGGAAGCTCATCGTGCGCTCGCCCCAGTCGGGCGGGTAGGAAACGCCAATGGCGTAACCGCAGCGATTGTCCTTGACGAAGCCGAACTTGTTCAGCGTCGCGTTGAAGGCGTTTGCGATGTCCTCGCAGCGATTGCCGGGCTTCGCCTGTTCGAGCCCCGCCTCGACCGCTTCCAGCACCGCCTTTTCCGCATCGAGATACTTCTGCGGCGGCTTGCCGATGAACAGCGTGCGCGACTGCGGGCACTGGTAACGCAGATGCGCGCCGGCGATCTCGAAGAAGGTGCTCTCGTTGTTCTGGAGCGGGTAGTCGTCCCAGGTCAGGTGTGGCGCGGTGGCGTCCATGCCCGATGGCGCCATCGGCACGATGGCCGTGTAGTCGCCCCAATGGCCGTCGGCCCCCATAATGCCCGTCCGGTAGATTTCGGCCACCAGCTCGTTCTTCGGCATGCCGGGCTCCGCCTTCTCGACGATCGCCTTGTGCATCGCCTCGACGATGCGCGCGGCCCGGCGCATGTATTCGAGTTCCTTTTCGCTCTTGATCGCGCGCTGCCAGTTGACGAGCCCCGTCGTGTCTACGAATTGCGCCTCGGGCAGGTTGCCCGTCAGCGATTGATGCGCGGCGGCCGAGTAATAGTAATTGTCCAGCTCCACGCCGATCCGGCCCTTGTCCCAGCCGCGTTCCTTGAGCAGCGCTGCGAGGGTTTCCATCGGATGCTTTTCGGGATTCTGGACGTAGCTGTCCTCGTAGCCGACGATATTTTCGTCATCCATCGTCACGGTGCGCTTTGCGCCGAGCGCGTCGATGCCGCGCCCCCACCAGACGGGATCGCCCTCCATCGCAAGCAGCGCCGCCTGGTGCGTGTAGAACGACCAGCCGTCATAGCCGGTGACGTAGTGCATGTTCGACGGATCGGAGATCACGAGTAGGTCGAGGCCCTTCTCCGCCATGACGGATCGGATTCGCTCGATGCGTTGCCGGTATTCCTCCGGCGTGAAATCGCGTCTCGGTTCGGCCATGCCCGCTCTCCGCTTGTCGTCTCTGCCTGACGCGCAAACAGGCGGCACCGCGTCTGGATCGTCAAGAAAATTTTCCGCGCCGCAACGTCCCCGTATTGTTGACGAAATCCGACACGGCGCTTGTCGCCGGGCGGCATCGCCGCGTATGAATCCCGACACCGGACATGCCGTCCGGCACCCGGCGAAACAGGAACGGCGCGATGCTCAAGCTCGACGAAAGGGATATCAGGATTCTCTCCATCCTGTCGCGCGAGGGGCGTATCTCCAAGACCGAGCTGGCGCGCCGGATCAACCTGTCACCGACGCCCTGCTGGGACCGCCTGAAACGGCTCGAAAAGGCCGGCATCATCGAGGGATACCGGGCTGGCATATCCCTGAAATCCGTTGCGTCGCATGTAGTTGTCTTTGTTCTGGTGGAACTGGAAAGCCATCGCACGGAAGACTTTCAGGCCTTCGAGACCGCGGTCACCCGCTATGACGAGATCGTCGCCTGCTGGGCGCTCGGCGGCGGCTATGACTACCTGATGCAGGTGGTCGCACGAGACATCGATTCCTACCAGCGGCTGATCGACGACATGCTGGAGCGCAAGGCGGCCATGGCGCGCTATTTCACCTACATCGTCACCAAGGAGGTGAAGGCCCCGGGCACGCTGCCGCTCGAATTGCTGCTGGGCGCCGGGGAGTGAATTCCGCTGTTTCGCGGCCGATAAAAAGAAAAATCCTCTTGCTCCGTTTCCGGCTTCGGAGGCTTCCTCGCCGGGCAGGCTGATAGGCTTGGCGCCTAACCCGAAGGAGCCGCGCCATGGCCGACCTCGCCAAACGAACCGATTCGCCGCTTGACCTCGCCGACCGCCGCCTGATGCGGTCGCTCGCCTATGTCGGCGGGCAGTGGACTGCCGGCCGCGACGGCGTCTCCGTACCGGTGACCGATCCGGCGGACGGCGCGCTGCTGGCGGAAGTCGCGCGGATCGACACGGATGGCGCGACGGCGGCTGTCGATGTGGCGGATGCGGCCTTTCCAGCCTGGGCGGGCCTGCTGCCGCAGGAAAGGTCGAAGATCCTCCGGCGCTGGTTCGATCTGATGATCGAGAACCGCGAAGACCTCGCCGTCCTCATGACGGCGGAGCAGGGCAAGCCGATTTCCGAATCCCGGGGCGAGATCGACTATGCTGCCTCCTTCGTGGAATTCTATGCCGAGGAGGCCAAGCGTCCGAACATCGAGGGCGTGACCTCGCATCTGGGCGATGCCGAGGTGGAGGTCTGGCGCGAACCGCTGGGCGTCGCCGCCCTCGTCACGCCGTGGAACTTCCCGTCGGCCATGATCACCCGCAAGGCCGCCGCGGCGCTCGCCGCCGGCTGCACGGTGATCGTCCATCCGTCGATCGAGACGCCGCTCTCGGCGCTGGCCTTGGCGGAACTCGGCGAACGCGCCGGGCTTCCGGCCGGCGTCTTCAACGTCGTCACCGGCGATGCGCCCGAGATCGTCGGCGCATGGATGGCGGACAAACGGGTGCGGGCCCTGTCCTTCACCGGGTCTACCGAAATCGGCAAGCTGCTCTACCGCCAGGGCGCTGACACGGTGAAGCGCCTCGTTCTCGAACTGGGCGGCCATGCGCCCTTCCTCGTTTTCGCCGACGCCGATCTCGACCAGGCCGTCGACGAGGCGGTGAAGGCGAAGTTCGCCACCTCCGGACAGGACTGCCTTGGCGCCAACCGCTTCTTCGTCGAACGTCCAATCCATGACGCGTTCTGCAAGGCATTCACCGAACGGACGAAGGCGCTTTCCGTCGGTCGCGGCGCGGAGGACCCGGATATCGGCCCGCTGATGAACGAAGCCGCCGTGAGAAAGCAGGAGGAACACGTCGCCGACGCGCTTGCCAAAGGCGCGAAGCTTCTGGCCGGCGGCAAGCGTCACGCCGCCGGGCCGCTTTTCTTCGAACCGACCATATTGGTCGATGTGCCGGCGGACGCCCTTATCATGCACGAGGAGACCTTCGGACCGGTCGCTGCCGTTTGCGCCTTCGACGGCGAGGCGGAGGCGCTGCGCCGCGCCAATGACACCGAATACGGCCTTGTCGCCTATCTCCACACCCAGGATCCGCGTCGCATTTACCGCGCCTCGCGCGCGCTGCAATTCGGCATGGTGGCCGTCAACCGGACCAAGGTCACCGGTGCGCCGATCCCCTTCGGCGGGATGAAGCAGTCCGGTCTCGGCCGCGAAGGATCGCGGATCGGGATGGAGGCCTTCACCGAAGTCAAATATGTGTGCCGCGACTGGGCATGAAACCGGAACGTGAAAAAGGAATGAGACCATGCTGAGAAACGATCTTCTGGAACAGTGGGACCGGGAACACTTCTTCCATCCCTCGACCCACCTGGCGCAGTTCGCGCGCGGCGAGATGCCGAACCGCATCGTCACCGGCGGCGAGGGCGTCTTCATCGAGGATCGTGACGGCAATCGCCTGCTCGACGGGTTCGCCGGTCTCTACTGCGTCAATATCGGCTATGGCCGCCAGGAGGTCGCCGAAGCCATCGCGGCGCAGGCAAGGGAACTCGCCTATTATCACTCCTATGTCGGCCACGGCACGGAAGCGTCCATCACCCTGTCGAAGATGATCATCGACCGCGCGCCGGCAAATATGAGCCGCGTCTATTATGGTCTCGGCGGGTCGGACGCCAACGAGACCAACGTCAAGCTGGTCTGGTACTACAACAATGTCCTCGGCCGTCCCGAGAAGAAGAAGATCATCTCGCGCTGGCGCGGCTATCACGGGTCCGGCCTGATGACCGGCTCGCTGACCGGTCTCGGCCTCTTCCACAAGCAGTTCGACCTGCCGCTGCCGCAGGTCGTCCACACCGAGGCGCCCTATTACTACCGCCGCAAGGACGATGCGATGAGCGAGGAGGAGTTCTCCGACCATTGCGCCGCCGAACTCGACGCGCTGATCGAGCGGGAAGGCCCGGAAACGGTCGCCGCCTTCATCGGCGAGCCGGTGCTCGGCACAGGCGGCATCGTGCCGCCGCCCGCCGGCTACTGGGAGAAGATCCAGGCCGTCCTGAAAAAGCATGACGTGTTGCTGATCGCCGACGAGGTCGTGACCGGCTTCGGCCGCCTCGGCACGATGTTCGGTTCCGCCCATTACGGCATCGAGCCGGACATCATCACCATCGCCAAGGGGCTGACCTCGGCCTACGCGCCGCTTTCCGGTTCGATTGTTTCCGAAAAGCTCTGGAGCGTTCTGGAGCAGGGCACCGACACATTCGGCGCCATCGGCCATGGCTGGACCTATTCGGCGCACCCGATCGGCGCGGCGGCCGCCGTCGCCAATCTCAAGCTGATCGACGAGATGGGTCTCGTCGCGAACGCCGGCAATGTGGGTGCCTATCTGAACGCGAAAATGACCGAGGCGGTCGGCGATCATCCGAATGTCGGCGAGGTCCGCGGCGAGGGGATGCTGTGCGCCGTCGAACTGGTCGCCGACAAGGCGAACCGCACCTTCTTCGAGCCCGCCGGCAAGCTCGGTCCGGTCGTCGTGGCCGCCATGCTGAAACGCGGCGTCATCGCCCGCGCCATGCCGGAAGGCGACATCATCGGCTTCGCCCCGCCGCTCTGTCTCTCCGAGGATGAGGCCGACACGATCGTCAAGGTCACGAAGGAAGCCGTCGAGGAAGCCTGCGCGGCGCTCTGAGGACAGCCCTACCGCTCGTCCGCGAGCGATGCGAGGTCCTTGAAAATCGGGGTTCCGGCCGTCAGGCCGGAGCTCCGGTCACGGCCCCTTCTGGCCGCGTTCGCGCCAGATGACGTACAGGCCGCTGGCGATGATGACGGCCGCGCCGAGAAAGGTCGGCCCGTCAGGAATTTCACTCCAGATCAGCCATCCGAAGGTCGTCGCCCAGACAAGGCCGGTATAGTCCAGCGGCGCGACGATCGCGGCCGGCGCAAGACGAAACGCCTGCGTCATCATCGTCATGCCCGCCGTTCCGAAAAGGGCGATCGCCGCGAAGAACGGGAGGTCGTCCGGGCTGATCGGGCTCCAGACAAAGGGCGCGACGATTGCGCTGAGAAGAGCGCTGGCGCCCGTCAGATAAAGCAGCATCGTCCAGACGCTTTCTCGGGCGTCGACCCATCGGGCGCTCAGCATCAGCAGGGCGTAGATGAAGGCGGTCGATACCGGCAGCAGGGAGACGGTCTCGAACGCCGCGGTCCCCGGGCGAATGACGATCAGCACACCGAGAAACCCGGCGCAGACGGCGAGCCACCGGCGGGGCCCGACCCGCTCACGCAGGAAAAGCGCGGACATCGCCGTGATGAACAGCGGCGCGACAAAGATGAGCGCGGTCGCCTCGGCGAGGTCCAGATGGATGAAGCTCGTGAAGAACATGATCGTCGCCACGATCCAGAGGAAGCCGCGCAGAAAATGCGCGGCCGGCTTGCGGGAGGGCAGCGCGCCGATCCCGCCCATCCGGACGGTGAGTGCGATGGCGAAGGGCAGGGCGATGACGTTGCGCAGGAACAGGATCTGCAACGGAGAATAGTCCGCGAGCAGGAACTTCGCGAGCGCGTCGTTCGCACTGAGGCAGGCGACACCGGCGCACATCATCACGATCCCCGCGATCGTTCTGTCCCGCGATTTTCCCGCTTCGTGCTGCATCCTTGATTCTCCCGGCGGCCGGCCAGAGGCAGGGTAGGTTTTGACGGAGCGGCTGTAAAATATATAAGACAGCCGCAATAAATCTGGAAAATATATCAATGGTTGCCGATATCGATCTTCGCCAGATCAGGCAGTTCGTGACGCTCGCAGAGGAGCTTCATTTCGGCCGGGCAGCCGAACGGCTGCACATGACCCAGCCGCCGCTGAGCATGGCGATCCGCGCGCTGGAAGACGCGCTCGGCGTGCAACTGTTTCATCGCACGCGCCGAAGCGTGGCGCTGACGCCGGCGGGAGAGATCTGGCTCGGCCATGCGCGTCGGCTGCTTGCAGAAGCGGAGCGCCTTCCATCCTTCGCGCAGCGCGCGGCCCGTGGCGAACTCGGCCAGCTGCGGCTCGCCTTTGTGAGCATCGCCAGCTACGCCCTTTTGCCCGATCTCGTCTGCCGTTTTCGCGCCGCCTTTCCGGATGTCCGCGTCGAACTGCGCGAGGCGACGAGTGACGTGCAGTTCGAGGCGTTGTCGAAAGGCGAGATAGATGCCGGTATCATCATCCGGCCCAATGAGGATTTCCGGCCGTCGGTGTCCCATCGCCCTCTTCCGGGCGAACCGCTGGTGGCTGTCGTCCCCGAAGGTTGGGCTTGCGCGCGGCAGACCGTTTCCTTCGAAGAGATCGCCGAACACCCGCTGATCTTCTTTCCGCGTCACGTCGCGCCGGCCTATTACGACATCGTGTCGGATTATTATGCGCGGCACGGCCGGTCGCTTCGGATCCACCAGGAAGCAATCCAGATGCAGACCATCATCGGTCTCGTGGCCGCCGGTCTCGGCGTCTCGCTGGTGCCCCGCTCGATGACCGCGATGAGCCGGCAGGGCGCCCGCTACCTGGCGCTTGAGAACCCGCCGCCGCCCGTCGAGGTCTGCATGATCTGGAAGGACGGCGAGGACCAGCCCGCGCTGCAATCCTTCCTGGCGCTGCTGGACCGCGACGGCCCGTAAATGGCGACGATCCGTACCGGCGAAGCTAGAGCGATTTCATCAGCAGGACCCAGTTTTCCATGCCGGTATCCCATTGCTCCTTTACGCAAGGCGCGCTGGCCGTTTCCTCGTATCCGTGCCGTTCGTAAAGGCGGCGCGCGCCGGTGTTGGTGTCGGCGACGATGACGCTCATGCGGGTCAGCCCTTCTGCGCGCCCGATCCTGTCCGCGATCTCGAGAAGCGCGGCGCCGATCCCCTGTCCGCGAAATTGCGGATAGCAGGCCAGAACGTTGACATACCAGCTGTCCGGCGCCTGGTTTTCCAGTTCCTGCAGCGGCCGGAACAGCGCGGGAAAATCGTCCCCGATGGGCTCCGGCCCGGGGCCGATCGCGTAGCCCGTCAGGCTGGCGACCGCGCCGTCACCGCGATCCGCGACGACGATCTGGCCCTCGCGCGCCTTCGCCTCCTGCCGTGCCCGACCGACGGCCCACGGGTCCTGCCCGTCCTCCGCCAGCCCCTGCCACAGATAAAGCGGCAGACCTTCCCCGGCGAAATTGACGAGGTCCGCCAGTTGCGGCGCGTCGGCCTCGGTGGCGAGGCGGAAAGGGGGATCGAGCGGGATCATGGCGTTACCCTGTCGTTGAGGTCTCGTGCGCCGCAGCGTGCGGCCGACACAGCTTGCCGGATTGGGTTTTCCGGTCAAGCCCGGGATAAAGCGCAGACTTCGCCCTACTGCCTTCACCATACCGGGAAAGGGGTCTATAGCGTGCGGCGAAATCCGCATATGCGGACATCTTGCATAAGGAGTTGAGGGCATGAACGCAGCGACGTCACCGGTGGATCCCGATGGGCTGATGGAGTTCTCGGTGGTCTTCACCGACCGGTCCCTCAATCACATGTCGAAACAGTTCCAGGGCGTCATGAACGACCTCTACGCCATGCTGACGGACGTCTATGGCGCCGAGGCGGCCGTCATCGTGCCCGGCGGCGGCACATCTGCGATGGAATCGGTCGCGCGCCAGTTCGCGACGAATGCCAAGGCGCTTGTCATCCGCAATGGCTGGTTCTCCTATCGCTGGACCCAGATCTTCGACATGGGCTCCATTCCCTCAGAGACGGTCGTGGTCAAGGCAAGGCAGACCGGCAACGAGACCACATCGGCTTTCGCGCCGGACAGCGCCGACGCGCTCGCGGCGAAAATCCGCGAAGAGCGCCCGGGCGTCGTCTTCGCGCCGCATGTCGAGACCGCGTCCGGCGTCATCCTGCCCGACGATCATCTCAAGGCCATCGCCGATGCGGCGCACGAGGTCGGCGCGCTGTTCGTGCTCGACTGCGTCGCCTCGGGGGCGATCTGGGTGGACATGAAGGCAACCGGCGTCGACGTGCTGATCTCCGCGCCGCAAAAGGGCTGGAGCGCCTCGCCGGCGGCCGGCCTCGTCATGCTCGGCGCGCGCGCACTGGCCCGGCTCGCCGAGACGAAGAGCACGAGCTTCGCGATGGATCTCGGCAAGTGGCACGACATCATGCAGGCCTATGTCGGCGGCGGCCACGCCTACCACGCGACGATGCCGACCGACGCGCTGGTCGTGCTGCGCGACCGCATGGTCGAGACCCGCGATTTCGGCTTCGAAAACGCCAAGGAAAAGCAGTGGGAACTGGGCAAGAAGGTCCGCGCGCTGCTCGGGGCGAACGGCTACAAGTCGGTCGCCGCACCCGGCTTCGAGGCGCCCGGCGTCGTCGTCAGCTACACGAAGGACCCGGACATCCAGACCGGCAAGAAGTTCCTCGCCGAAGGCATGCAGATCGCCGCCGGCGTCCCCCTGATGTGCGACGAACCCGCCGACTTTCGCACCTTCCGCATCGGCCTGTTCGGGCTGGATAAGCTGGCGGATGTGAATGGGACGGTGGCGCGGCTGGAGGCGGTGTTGGAGAAGGTTGTGGAGGGGTGACCTGACGGCGGGAATGAAGTGTCGCCAATACGCTATTTGGAGGTTTGCCGCGTCGTCTCTCCCACCCGCCGTCATCCTCGGGCTTGACCCGAGGACCCATTCCGTGAAGCTCGAGCGATGGGCGGCTATGTCTACATGCTGGCGAGCAGGAAGGGCGGCACGATCTATATCGGCGTCACCGCCGACCTGTCGCAGCGCGTCTACGACCACAAGCAGCGCATCAACGCGAAGGCCTTCACCTCGCAATACGGCGCGGTCCGGCTCGTCTGGTATGAGGAATATGACGACATCACCGACGCGATCCAGCGCGAGAAGTCGCTTAAGCGCTGGCGGCGACAGTGGAAGATCGAACTGATCGAAACCATGAATCCGGATTGGTCCGAACTATACGGGGGAATGGGGTGGTGAGAGTTCGTCACGATCCCGGCAGTAGGCGAGTTCACGGAATGGGTCCTCGGGTCAAGCCCGAGGATGACGGCTTATGATTTAGCGCCCGGTCCCCCCAAACAATTCCTGCCCAAATCGCACACAACGTGATACTCCGCGCCTTTCAGAGAAAGTGACCATGACGTTGAGTGCCGACCAGAACCGCACATCCCCCTTCGCCGCCATCCATCCGGCCCTTGCCTCCGCCCTCACGGCGAAAGGCTACAGCCAGCTGACGCCGGTCCAGTTGGCGATGACGAGTGGAGACCATGGCGAAGCCGATCTGCTGGTCTCGGCGCAGACCGGCTCGGGCAAGACGGTCGCCTTCGGCATCGCGATCGCATCGACCCTGCTGGGCAGCGCCGAGCGCTTCGACGCGGCCGCGGCGCCGCTCGGCCTGATCATCGCCCCGACGCGCGAGCTCGCCATCCAGGTCCAGCGGGAGCTCGACTGGCTCTATGCTGCGGCACAGGTGAAGATCGCGACCTGCGTGGGCGGCATGGACATGCGCAACGAACGCCGCGCGCTGGGCCGTGGCGCGCATCTCGTCGTCGGCACGCCGGGGCGTCTGCGCGACCACATCACGCGGGGCGCGCTGGACCTGAGCGCCATCCGCGCCGTGGTGCTCGACGAGGCCGACGAGATGCTGGACCTTGGCTTTCGCGACGATCTGGAATTCATCCTCGGCGCAGCGCCGCAGGAGCGCCGGACATTGCTGTTTTCGGCGACCGTGCGGCGCGGCATTGCCGAACTGGCCAGAACCGTGCAGACGGATGCGGTGCGCATCGAAACGACCGCATCCACCGAACAGCACGCGGATATCGAATACCAGCTGATGCTGGTGCGCCGCGACGAGCGCGAACACGCCATCATCAACGCGCTGCTGGACACCGACTCGACGAGCGCGCTGGTGTTCTGCCACACCCGCGAAGCGGTGCGCCATCTGACGGCGCGCCTCGCCAATCGCGGCTTCTCGGTGGTGTCGCTGTCGGGCGAAATGGCGCAGTCGGAGCGCTCGAACGCGCTGCAATCCATGCGCGACGGGCGCGCCCGTGTCTGCGTGGCGACCGATGTCGCGGCGCGCGGCATCGACCTGCCGAACCTCGACCTCGTGGTCCATGCCGACGTGCCGAGCAACCCCGAAACCCTGCTGCACCGCTCCGGGCGGACCGGCCGCGCGGGCCGAAAGGGCGTCTGCGTGCTCATCGTGCCGGAACACAGGCGCGGCGCGGCGCATCGCGTGCTCGCCATGGCGAAGCTGACGGCGACCGTGCGCGCCGCCCCCGGCATTGCAGATATCGAGGCGCGTTACCGCCGCCGGATACTCGATGCCGCCGCCTCGGCCGCCGAGCCTGACGAGACGGAGGCGGAATTCGTCGCCGAATTGCTGGAGCGGGCAGGGCCAGAGCGTATCGCGGCGGCGTTCCTGCGCCAGCAGATGGCCGCCCATCCCGTTCCCGAGGAGCTGTGGCCGCTTCCCCCCGAAGCCTTGCGCGACAAACGCTCTGCCCGCGACCGCAAGGCCGGCGAAGACCAGCCAAGGGTCCGCGAGCCGCGCCCGGACATGCAGGGCGGCGTCTGGTTTACCATCTCGCTCGGCCGCAAGCACCGCGCCGACCCGAAATTCCTGCTGCCGATGATCTGCAACGCCGGCGGCGTGACCAAGCGCGATGTCGGCGCGATCCGGATCGATCCCGCCGAAACCCGTTTCGAAATCTCCGCCGACAAGGCCGAGAGTTTCGCGGAGCGCATCAGCCAGCCCGAGAGTGTCGAAAAAGGCATCATCATCGCCCCGGCCGGCGAAGCGGGCGGCAGGCCGAGGCAGGAGAATCCGAGGGATTCGAAGCCGCGGGATGCGAAGCCACGGGACGCGAAACCGAAATTCAAGAAAGGCGGCAAGCCAGGCTACAAACAGAAAGGCCCGGCGACGGATCGCGGAGAGAAGCCGAAATACAAGGGCAAGAAGCCGAAACGCCCCGCCTGAGCGGGCGCGGGTAGAATGGCTTTCGAAACCAGCTCTTAGATAAGGCCTTGCCGCAGAGCCATGGCAACCGCATGCATCTTGTTGGAGGCTCCAAGCTTTTGGCAACAATTGGCGATGTGGTAGTTCACTGTCGGCGTGGTCAGCCCTATCCGGTCGGCCGTGGCTTCGCTCGAAAGACCGTCGGCCGCCCAGCTCAAGACTTCCCGTTCCCGCGGTGTCAGGGTCACCGCCTTTGTTGGAACCTTGTCGAAGAGGACGCGAATCGCCGCCGCGTGAAACTCCGCCGCAAAAAGCTGTATCCGCGCGGCGGATTCCGAAACCATATCGGCAACGCTGCCCGACGAATCGACGCAGAATGACAATCCGCCCATATCGCCTTCGGGTCCGGAGATCGGAACGACATAGCCTTCGACGAGGCCGAAATCCCGGGCCTCATGCAGCACAGCGCGTTCCGCTTTATTCAACAGATTTAAGAATTCCCGGTGCCCCCAGTGAAACGGCAGACGGGACCGGCTGCAGATTTTCGCGAGAGGGTCGTGAAACTGGTAGTCTCGCTCGGTATAGCGGACAAGCCACTCGGTCGGGCAATTCGTTATCACCGGATCGGTCTTGAGCAAAGCGTTCCGTGGCGGGTTCAGCAGCATATAGCTGAAGTTCTTGCTGCCGATCGACTCGCAAAACGCCTCCGCCCGATGAATCAACTCCGATTTCTCGCTTACCCCGCGAAGATCGAAGTCATCCTGCCCAACCCAAAAGTCCATTCCGTCACCTGCGATCGCCGATCCTATTAAGTCTAATAGTGTACAAATCCCGCCCCGACCGGCGACAACATGTAGATCATGAGAATCGTTTGGGGGTGTGCAATGACGAATTATTGGGGGAAAGCCGGCGGCTTAACGCCGCAGCCGAGCAAATACGCAGAAAAGCGCGGGATTGTTCGCCCTTCGGTATCCGTACTCCTGTCCGGCGTCACGGCGCTGATCTCCTCCACCGTTCTTGGTTGGCAACCGGTCCTTGCCAATGACCTCATCGTCGGCCAGCCGGGCGGCGAAACCCACAACGTGACCGGCACGGAGAACTACGACAACTTCGTCGTCGGCGATCTGACGAACGATATCGGCACGGTCAACATCCTGAACGGAGCCGTTCTGAATACCGGCCCTGGCACGTCGTCGACCGTTGGCCACCAGACCGGCACATCCGGGACGGTGGCTGTTTCCGGAAATGGCTCCAAGTGGACGGCAAGCGGGAACGGGGACGGCGTAACCTTCCTCGGCTATTCCGGTTCGGCCACGCTGCAGATCTCCAATGGCGGCATGGTCGACCTCAGTCGCGCCTGGACCACCATGGAAAACGGCAGCAGCATGACCGTGACGGTTTCGGGCGACGACTCAAACCTGAAGGTCGGCGACTTCCTGATCGGCTATAAGGGCACGGCGAACGTCACCGTCGACAATCGCGGGTCGCTTGACACCAACGGCACTGCCATCGGCGGCTGGAACTACGTAGCCGACGGCACGGGCAGCGGATCGCTGACGGTCACCGGTACGGGGACGACCTGGACGGAACGGGGCGGTGTCGACCTTGCCAGGGGCGGCGATACGACGGCAGACCTGACCATTTCCGATGGCGCCACCGCCACCGTTGCCGGCGGTGTCTATGGCGTCACCGGCGCCACGATGCTGTTCACCGGCAACGGCACGAGCGTGACGATCGGCGATGAGAACGACGACGAATCCAAAAGCTGGGTCTACTTCAGCGGCGGCGAGATCACCGTTTCCGACGGCGTCGATTTCTACAGCGACGGCGGCTATATCGGCGGCGGCGGACCCGAGGCGACGACCATGACTGTCACCGGACCGGGCACCACGTGGGACACGACCAGGCGCATCTATATCGGCGGCGACGAAGGCGGCGGCGGGGGCGGCAACGGCTCGGTCACCGTCTCCGACGCGGCTTCGGTCACTTCGGCCACCATCGGTGTGGGCATGGATACCGATTCGACCGGCGAACTCATCTTGACGGGCGCAGGCACCACGGCGCATGCCTATGCTGTTCCCTCGATCAACTATCTCGGCAATGTCTATGTCGCCTATGGCGGTACTGCAGTTGTCACCGTTTCGGACGGCGCGGCGCTCACCGTCGACAATGAATTGCGCATCGCGACGACTTCGGGCGGGGTCGGCACGCTGAATATCGGCGCGGCGGCAGGCGATGCCGCCATCGGTGGCGGAACGATCACCTCCCCCAAAATCGTCTTCGGCGACGGCGACGGAACGATCGTTTTCAATCACACCGACTCCGACTATGTGCTGGCGTCGGACGTCACCGGTACGGGCACGCTGAAAGTCCTCTGGGGAGCGACCAGCCTCACCGGCGACTATTCGGAGTATGCCGGCGACGTCCTGATCGAGGACGGCCTGCTCTCGATCGACACATCCAGCTTCGTGGGCGGCGTCTTCGGCATGACCGGCGGAACCCTGGCGGTGAACGGTTCGATATCGGGCGTTGCCGACGCCGTGACGATGGAGGGCGCAACGCTCGCCAATGCCGGTTCGATTTCGGGAACTCAATACGGCATCGTGCTGGCCGGCAGTGGCAACGAGGTCACCAACACCGGAACCATCTCCGGCGGCACCGCCTCGATCCGCTACGATGCGGGCGGCAACCGGTTGAACATCCTGCCCACCGCGGCATTCAGCGGTCTGGTGGCTTTCAACAACACCACGGGCAACACGACGGCCTTCGGCACCGGCAGCTATTCCATCCCGGTCGCGGAGTATCTGACCGGCAGCAACACGGTTGAGCTGAACAACAACCGGCAATCCGTCATCTACACCGATCCCGATACGGCTTCGGGCACGATCGACGTGGTCGATACGACGACCAGCATGGCGTCCGCCTTCGCGACCACCCAGACGATCACCTCCACCGTTGGCATGGTCATGACCGACATCCTGTCCCTCGATATCGATCGCAACGGACCGGTCGATGAGCGGGCAGGCCCGGACGGCGCGCTCGGATATGCCGAGGAGGCAGCCGGGTCCGATGCCGAACAAGCCATGGCGAAGGTGGTTGGCGAAGGCCTTGCTGTCGCGCCTGGCGGAAACCTTGTCTGGCTGCGCGGTTTCGGCGGCCAGAGCTTCGACGACGGCACCGATACCAACGCCTCCCATTACGGCGTTTCCTTCGGTATCGATCATGTTGTCGGTCAGACCCGCTTCGGTGCGATGGGCGGCATCGGCGCGATACGCAACCAGACGAATGACGACAGCTCGAAAGTCACCGGAAATACCGCGTTCGGCGGCCTCTATCTCCGCCATGACGCCGGCAGTCGTTATTTCGATGCGTCCCTGATCGCTGGAGGGATCTTCTCGACGTCGGAACGCGATATCAATGCCGGCGCTGAGACGGCGACCGGCACCTATGATGGCTGGTTCGCATCGCCGGAAATCGCCGTTTCGGGCGACTACGAGGTGGCGCCAGGCTGGGTGCTGACCCCGAAGAGCGTGCTGCGCTACACGTATGGGTCGTTCGATGGTTACGCCGAGCAGGGCTCGTCGCAGAACATCTCCTACGGCAACCGCTCGGTCGAGGCCCTGCAGGCCGCGATGGAACTGAAGATCACCAATCGGCAACAGTTCGCCAACGGGAAGACGGCCAGCTATTCGGTAACGGGAACGATCCTCGATACCTACAATATGGGCGATTTCGCCCTGAACGCCTCGTTGCAGGGCACGGACTTCACGATCTCCAGCGCGGAACAGCGCAACGTGTTCGGCGGCAAGATCGGCGTCAGCTCGGAACTGAAACTCAATTCCCAGACGACCGTTTTCACGGGCGCCAACGCGAGCGTGTATGACAACAACTCCTGGGATTACGCTGCCAATGCAGGGGTCAAGGTCAAGTTCTGAACCGATCTCCAAACGGTCTGGAAATGACCGTTGTCAGGAAGCCCTCAAATCGGCCTCTCGGGCCGATTTGAGGGCGCAGACTGCCGCGATCGACGAGCCGCTCCTCACACCCTTGACCAAACACCGTCCGCGCTTTTTTCGGCAAATTCGCCGATAGCGTCAGCCCCCGCGCGCCGATTATCTTGTCGGTGGTTCATCGTGTAACTGGCAACAAAAAAACCCCGGAGCTCTCACCCCGGGGTCTCGCTAAATCAGTCAGGCAACTTGCTTACGCCGCCTCATCCATCTGCGCATAGGGATCGAACCGCGTGTAGAAGGTTTCGCCATTGTCGGCCATCTCCTTCAACAGCTTCGGCACCTTGAACTGCTTGCCATATTTGCGGCGGAGCTTCTCGGCCAGCGCGACGAACTCCGCCACGCCCATGCCATCGATGTAGGAGAGCGTGCCGCCCGTATAGGGGGCGAAGCCGAAGGCGAGGATGGAGCCGACATCCGCCTCGCGCGGGTCGGTGACGATGCCTTCCTCCATCACGCGCGCCGCTTCCAGCGCGATGACGGCCAGGAAGCGCTGCTTCAGTTCCTCGAAGTCGATCGAGTCCGCATCCTGCTGCGGGTAGAGCGTCTTCAGATCGGGCCACAGGTGCTTCTTGGCGGGTTTCGCGGGGTAGTCGTAGAAGCCCTTGCCGTTCTTGCGGCCGTGGCGGCCATGCGTGTCGACCATCGTGTCGATCAGCTTGACCTGCTCCGGATCGACGGCTTTTTCGCCGAGATCGCGGATGGTCTGCTTCATGATCTTCTGGGCGAGATCGATCGCCGTCTCGTCGGTTAGCGCCAGCGGGCCGACCGGCATGCCGGCCATCTTCGCGGCGTTCTCGATCATTGCCGGCGGCACGCCCTCGATGAGCATCTGGAACGCCTCGTTCATGTAGCGCAGCACGCAGCGATTGACGTAGAAACCGCGCGTGTCGTTGACGACGATCGGCGTCTTCTTGATGGCGCGGACATAATCCATCGCCACTGCCAGCGCCTTGTCGCCGGTGCGCTTGCCCATGATGATCTCGACCAGCATCATCCGGTCCACCGGCGAGAAGAAATGGATGCCGATGAAGTTCTTCGGCCGCTTCGAATTCTTCGCCAGCGCGGTGATCGGAATGGTCGAGGTGTTGGAGGCGAAGATGCCGGACGGCTTGAGCTGGGCTTCGCCCTGTTCGGTGGCGGTTTTCTTGACCTCTGAGTCCTCGAACACTGCTTCGATGATCAGGTCCGCGCCCTCGATCTCGGCATAGTCGGTCGTCGGCGTGATAAGCGACAGGAGCTTTTCCTTCTCCTCTGCCGTCGCGCGGCCCTTCTGCATCGCCTTGGTGACGAGGCCCTCGGAATGCGCCTTGCCCTTCTCGGCGGCTTCCATCGTGCGGTCGAGCAGCACCACGGGAATGCCGGCCTTCGCCGTCACATAGGCGATGCCCGCGCCCATGAAGCCCGCGCCGAGTACGCCGATCTTCTTGAACCTGGTCGGCTTGACGCCATCCGGGCGGCGCGCGCCCTTGTTGAGTTCCTGCAGCGAGACGAAGAGCGAGCGGATCATCGATCCGGCCTCTGTCGTCTGCAGGACATGGGCGAAATAGCGCTGCTCGATCTTCAAGGCGGTGTCGAAGGGCACCTGAAGGCCCTCATAGACGCATTTCAGGATCGCCGCCGCGCCGGGATAGTTCATGTTGGTTTCGCGGCGCAGGATCGCGGACGCCGCCGGCCACAGATTGGCGCCGGCCGGCGTGTAGATCTTGCCGCCGGGCAGCTTGAAGCCCTTCTCGTCCCAAGGCTGCACCGGCTTCAGGCCGGCCGCGATCATTGCCTTGGCGGCCGCGATCAGCTTCTTCGGCGGCACCACGTCGTGGATCAGCCCCATCGCCTTGGCGCGCGACGGCGTCAGGCTGGAGCCCTGCGTCATCATCTGCAGCGCGTCCTGCTGGTTGGTCAGGCGTGGCACGCGCTGGGTGCCGCCCGCGCCGGGGAAAATGCCGATCTTGACTTCGGGCAGGGCCATCTTGACCGCCGGACTGTCAGCCGCGATCCGGCCGTGGCAGGCGAGCGACAATTCGAACGCGCCGCCCATGCAGGTGCCGTTGATCGCCGAGACCCAGGGCTTGCCGCAGGTTTCCAGCTTGCGCCAGAGCCAGCTCATCCGGCCGGCGCCGTCAAACAGCATCTGCACCGCCTTTTCCGGATCCTTGGCCTTCTCGGTCTGGATGATGTCGAACATCTTCTTGAGCATGGTGATGTCCGCGCCGCCGGAAAACGAGTCCTTCTTGCCCGACGTGAAAACCGCGCCCTTGATCGCGTCGTCGGCGACGACCGCGTCGATGATCGCGTCGATCTCGTCCATCACTTCCTCGGTGAAGACGTTCATCGACTTGTCGGGCATGTCCCACGTGACGAGCGCGATGCCGTCGGCGTCGGTTTCGACGGTGAAGTTTTTATAGGTCATGGATTTCTCCTTTGAACGTTTCCGCGTCCGCTTCGGCGCGGTATTTCAGGCTTTTTCAATTTTTTCAGTGCAATCTGGTCGCTTGAACGGGAATTGAGAGATGGCTGACACCTGCGAGGGATGCCGGTCCGGCGAGCCGCTTGGCTTTGATTTCACGATGGCGTTTCAGCCGATCGTCGAAACATCCGAAAGCATCGTCTGGGGCTATGAGGCGCTGATCCGGGGCACCGCTGGCGAAGGCGCGGGCGAGATCCTGTCGCGCGTCGGCCCCGAGCAGCGCTACCGTTTCGACCAGGCTTGCCGGGTGAAGGCGATCGAACTCGCCGCGCAGCTCTTCCCGAAGGAGAACACGCCGAAACTGTCGATCAACTTCCTGCCCAACGCGGTCTATGAACCCGCCGCCTGCCTGCGCAAGACGCTGTCGGCGGCGCGACGCTGCCATTTTCCGCAAACCGCGATCATGTTCGAGTTCACCGAAAACGAGATCGTCCACGACACCGCTCACCTGCGCGCCATCATCGCAGAGTACCGCAAGCAGGGCTTCGTCACGGCGATCGACGATTTCGGCGCCGGATTTTCCGGCCTCGCGCTGCTCGCCGATTTCCAGCCCGACCTGATCAAGCTCGACATGCATCTCGTTCGCGACATCCATGCCAGCCGCGCCCGTCAGGCGATCGTCGCCGGTCTCGCCGGCATCTGCCGGGAACTCGATATCGCGCTTCTCGCCGAGGGCGTCGAAAGCGAGGCCGAGTTCCTGATGTTGAAGGCTGCCGGCGTGACGCTGTTCCAGGGCTACTGGTTCGCGCCCCCCGCCGTCGAGGCCTTGCCGCCGGTCAGCGCAGCGGCGATCTCGGCGGTGAATATCGCCGCCTGAGGCCTGCAGCCGTCCCGGCCAAGGCGCGATCGCCCGTTTATGCACGCCGTACCCCCTCATGCCGCAACGCCTGTTTCGAGCGCGGCCAGCAGGCTGTCGGTTGTTTCGATCGTTGCGAACTCGCCGTCCAGATTGGACAGCGTCATCGCTTGAATGTCTTCGGCGGCTTCGTGCCGGCCGTTATGGCCCGTTCGGTCGAATGTGTAGCAGGCATCCGAAACGAGCCGGGCGTCGAAGCCGAGATTGCCCGCCATCCGCGTCGTGGTCTCGACGCAGTGATTGGTGGTGATCCCGCAAATGACGACGGTCGTGATACCCGCCGCGCGCAGGCGGTCTTCAAGATCTGTACCGATGAAGCTCGAATTGACGTGCTTGACGATGACCGGCTCGCCGCCGCGCTCCCGCGCTTCGTCGATCGGCTCGTAGCCGGGCATCTCCGGACGCAGCGCCGATCCGGCCTCGCGCGAGGCGTGGCGGATATGGAACACGGGCAGGCCGGCGCGCCGGAAGGCGGCGAGAAGGCGCGCGATGTTGTCGACGGCGTTCGGATTGTTCCGGCGCATGCCAGCGGCCTCCCATTCAAGGAAGGCTTTCTGCACGTCGACGAGCACCAGTGCCGTCCCGCCTTTGGATTGCAGGCCGGTCACGCCAGGTCTCCGGGGCCGCGCCCGGCCCTGTCCATGCGGTCGGCGACACGCGCGGCGAGGGGGCCGGATTCGCGCAGGCCGGCGATCACGCCGGTCCGGTCCGGCTCGTTCTTGTGCTGGTTGAGCTTCAGCGCCCCTTCGGCGCGCTCGACGCGCAGCCGCATCCCGACGATCGCCGCCATCATCCGTTCCGTATAGGGCCGCGGGGCGTCGGAGACCGCCCAGGGCTCCGGCTGGCTCTCTTCATTGTGCGCCGTCAGATCGACCAGATGGCGCTCGAGTTCGCCCGCGTCGGTGATCGGCTCCAGCCGGCCGTGCATGTGCACCGTGACATAGGTCCAGGTTGGCACCACCTTGCCGGTCTCGGCCTTTGTCGGATACCAGCCGGGATGGATGTAGGACTGGTCGCCCTGGAAGATCGCGACGGTCGGCGCGTCAGGATCGATCTGCCAGTGCCGGTTGCCTTTGGCGACGTGGAACTCGACGAAGAGATCGTCGCCGTCCTGCCGTATGAGACAGGGCGCGTGGGTCGCGTAGAGGCTGTCGCCCTCGCCGGTGACGATGCAGCCGAACTGGATCTCGCGGGCAAGCGCGGCCAGCCTGTCGCGGTCGTTCTCCTGAAAGAAATCCGGCTGGTACATGGAGGTCACACCCGCTCGATGATCGTGGCCGTGCCCATGCCGGCGCCGATGCACAGTGTCACCAGGGCGGTGTTGAGGTCGCGGCGCTCCAGCTCGTCGAGCACGGTGCCGAGGATCATCGCGCCGGTCGCGCCGAGCGGGTGGCCCATGGCGATGGCGCCGCCGGCGACGTTCATCTTCGAATGGTCGATGTCGAAAGCCTGCATGTAGCGCAGCACGACCGCCGCGAAGGCTTCGTTCAGCTCGAACAGATCGATGTCGTCGATCGACATCTTCGCCTTCTTGAGAAGCTTTTCGGTCACATCGACCGGGCCGGTCAGCATCAGTGTCGGATCGGAGCCGATATTGGCGAAGGCCTTGATCTTCGCGCGCGGTTCGAGCCCCATGGATTTCCCGCCGCGCCTCGAGCCGAGCAACACGCCCGCCGCGCCATCGACGATACCCGACGAGTTGCCGGCATGGTGGACATAGTCGATCGCCTCGACTTCCGGGTGGCCGGCGATGCCGACAGCCTCGAAGCCGCCCATCTGGCCGGGCATGACGAAGGACGGGTTGAGGCTCGCCAGCGACTGCATGTCGGTGCCGGGGCGCATGTGCTCGTCACGGTCGAGAATGGTCAGGCCGTTCTGGTCCGTCACCGGAATGACGGACTTGGCGAAATGGCCCTTGTCCCAGCTTTCCGCCGAGCGTTTCTGGCTTTCCACCGCATAGGCATCGACGTCGTCGCGGCTGAAGCCGTATTTGGTGGCGATCAGGTCGGCGGAAACGCCCTGCGGCATGAAATAGGCCGGAATGTTGACCGACGGGTCCATGTACCAGGCGCCGCCCGACGCGCCCATGCCGACGCGCGACATGGATTCCACACCGCCCGCGATGACGATGTCGTCGGCGCCCTGCGCGATCTTCGCCGCGCCGAAATTGATGGCGTCGAGGCCGGAGGCACAAAAGCGGTTGATCTGCAGACCGGGCGCCTCGGTCGCGTAACCGGCCTCGAAGACGGCCGCGCGCGCGATGTCGCCGCCCGCCTCGTAGACCGGGTCCACGCAGCCGAGGATCACGTCATCGACCTTCTTCGTGTCGAGACCGTTGCGCTCGCGCAGCGCCTCGAGAACTTTCGCGGCAAGGCGCGGCGTCGGCACTTCGTGCAGGCTCCCGTCCTTCTTGCCGCGCCCGCGCGGCGTGCGCACCGCGTCGTAGATGAATGCGTCAGCCATTGTCGTCTCCTTGTTTCCTGCGCGCGGCTCACGCCGTCGCGGTGTCTTGTTCCTGCCCGGACGGCATCAGGTCCTCGGGCAGCTTGAAGCCCTTCAGGCGGCGCAGCCGGTCGAGCCAGCGCGGTATCGCCGGGAAGTCGTCGGTGACCATGCCGATCTGCGCCGGCCAGAACAGGTAGCCGGCAAGCGAGAAGTCGGCGATCGTCGGGCGGTCGGCGGCCACCCATTCGCGGTCCGCCAGATGCTCGTCGAGAACGCGCCAGGCGCTTCGCGCCCGCGAATAGAGAAACTCGGCTTCCGGCGTGTCGCCCTTGCCCGCGAAGATGCGCAGGAAGCGGTAGGTCGCCGAGTAGCTGGTCAGCTTGTGGTTGTCCCACAGGATCCAGCGCATGACCTCGCGCTTCTCGTCCTCGGATTCCGGCATGAATTGCCCGAAATGTTCGCCGAGGTGATAGAGGATCACGCCCGACTGGCTGATGACGAGGTCGGGACGGCGCGTGTGGTCGATCAGCACCGGCACCTCGCCCATCTCGTTCAGGTCGCGGAACTCCGGCCTGCGCGTTTCGCCCGAGAAGAAGGCGACGCGATGCGGCTCCCAGTCGGCGCCGCACAGTTCCAGCATCAAGGCCGCCTTGTAGGCGTTGCCGGATTCGGTGAAGCAGTGGAGGGTGAAATCAGCCATCTCAAAGGCTCCTGGCGATCAACAGTTTCATGATCTCGTTGGTACCGCCATAAATGCGCTGGACGCGCGCGTCGCGAAACATCCGGGCGATCGGATACTCGTTCATGTAACCGTAACCGCCATGCAGTTGCAGGCAGGCGTCGGTGATCTTTCCCTGCAGGTCCGACAGCCAGTATTTCGCCATCGAGGCCAGTTCCGGCGTCAGCCGGCCTTCGAGATGTTCGCCGACGCAGAAATTGTAGAAGGTGCGCCCGACGGTCGCCTCGGTCTTCAGTTCGGCCAGCGTGAACTGCGTGTTCTGGAACTCGATCACCGCCTTGCCGAAAGCCTTGCGGTCCTTGACATAGTCGATCGTGACGGCGAGCGCCCGCTCGCACATGGCGATCGCCGAGCCGCCGATCTGGAGACGTTCCTGCGGCAGTTGCTGCATCAGCTGGACGAAGCCGAGCCCTTCCTCGTGGCCGAGGAGATTGGAGGTCGGCACGCGCACATCGTTGAAGAACAGTTCCGACGTATCGTTCGATTTCAGCCCGATCTTGTCGAGGTTGCGGCCACGCTCGAAACCGTCCGCGTCGTCGGTCTCGACGATGATCAGCGAGGTGCCTTTCGCGCCTGCAGTTGGATCGGTCTTGGTGACGACGATGATCAGATTGGCGAGCTGGCCATTGGTGATGAAGGTTTTCGAGCCGTTGAGGACGTAGTGGTTGCCGTCCTTCTTTGCCGAGGTCTTCACGCCCTGCAGGTCGGACCCCGCGCCGGGCTCGGTCATCGCGATCGCGCCGATCAGTTCGCCGGTCGCGAGCTTCGGCAGCCAGCGCTGCTTCTGCTCCTCGGAGCCGTAATGCGCGATGTAGGGCGCGACGATGGAATTGTGCAGCGGGATGCCGAAGCCGTCGACGCCGACATGGCTGATCGCTTCGAGGATCGCCGTCTCATGCGCGTAGGTGCCGCCTGCGCCGCCATACTCTTCCGGCATCGACGCGCAGAGAAGCCCGTTCGCACCGGCCTTTTCCCAGCTCTCGCGGTCGAAGATCTCCGCCTTCTCGAAATCCTCGTATTTAGGGAGGATTTCGTCGGTCATGAAACGTGTCGCCATCTCCTGGAGCATGACGACGTCTTCCGTCGCCCAGGATGGCTTCGGCATGCCGAGAATATCCGCCGGATTGCTGGCCATTCGTTCCTCCCGTTATGCGTGTCTTCGAGCGACCTTAGAATGCCTCTTCGGCCAGTTCCATCATCGAGTCCGCGCCGGCCGAAATACGGGCCAGATGCGCCGAGCTCTCCGGCATGACGCGTTCCATGAAGTAGCGCGCCGTCGTCAGCTTGGCCTCGAGGAACGCCTTGCGGTCGTCGCCGTCAGCCAGCTTCTCCTGCGCGGTCTTCGCCTGCAAGGCCCACATGTAGCCGAGCGCGACAAGGCCGAAGAGATGCATGTAGTCGTGGCTTCCGGCACCCGCATTGTCGGGCTTGGCCATGGCGTTCTGCACGAACCACATGGTTGCCGCCTGCAGGTCGTTCAACCCTTTCTTCAGGTGCTTGGTGAAGAACGAAAGCGTCTCGTCGCCGCGGTTCTCCTCGCAGAACTCGCCAACCTCCTTGAAGAAGGCCTGCACCGCGCGGCCGCCATTGGCCGGCAGCTTGCGGCCGACGAGGTCGAGCGCCTGGATGCCGTTGGCGCCCTCATAGATCATGGCAATGCGCGCATCGCGCACATACTGGCTCATGCCGTGTTCCTCGATATAGCCGTGGCCGCCGAAGACCTGCTGCGCCATCACCGCGTGCTCGAAGCCCTTGTCGGTCAGGACGCCCTTGATGACCGGGGTCATGAGGCCCATCATTTCCTCCGACAGCTCGCGTTCGCTCGCGTCTTCCGCGCGATGCGCAACGTCGGATTTCAGTGCCGCCCAAAGCAGGAAGGCGCGACCGGCCTCGTTGAAAGCGCGCATCGTCATCAGGTTCCGGCGCACGTCCGGATGGACGATGATCGGGTCCGCCTTCTTGTCGGGCGCTGCCGGTCCGGTGAGCGCGCGGCCCTGGATGCGGTCCTTCGCATAGGCCGCGGCGTTCTGATAGGCGATTTCCGCGATCGACAAGCCCTGCAGGCCGACACCGAGACGCGCCTCGTTCATCATGGTGAACATGGCGCGCAGACCCTTGTTCTCCTCGCCGATCAGGTAGCCGGTCGCATCGTCGTAATTCATCACGCAGGTCGAGTTGGCGTGGATGCCCATCTTTTCCTCGATGGAACCGCACACGACGCCGTTGCGCTCGCCGAGAGTGCCGTCATCGCCGACCATGAATTTCGGCACGATGAACAGCGAGATGCCCTTGGTGCCTTCCGGCGCGCCCTCGATGCGGGCGAGCACAAGGTGGATGATGTTCTCGCTCATGTCGTGTTCGCCGGCCGAGATGAAGATCTTCTGGCCGAAAATCTTGTAGGAACCATCCTCCTGCGGAACCGCCTTGGTGCGCAGCAGGCCCAGATCGGTGCCGCAATGCGGCTCGGTCAGGTTCATCGTGCCGGTCCAGCGGCCCTCCACCATCATTGGCAGGAATTTCTGCTTCTGCGCGTCGGAGCCGTGCACGTGGATCGCGGCCATCGCGCCCTGGGTCAGGCCCGGATACATCGCGAACGCCATGTTGGCCGACGAGAAATACTCTCCGATCGCCGAATGCAGCGTATAGGGCAGGCCCTGTCCGCCATACTCCGGATCGAAGGCGAGGCCCATCCAGCCGGCTTCCTTGTATTGCTCGAAGGCATCCTTGAAGCCTTTCGGCGTCGTCACCGCGCCGTCCTCGCTGCGGGTGCAGCCTTCCTGGTCGCCCGACTGGTTGAGAGGAAAGAACACTTCCTCCGCCATACGGCCCGCTTCGCGCAGCACCGCCTCGACGATGTCGGGCGAGGCGTCGGCGAAGCCCGGCAGGTTGTCGTAACGCTTATATTTGAGGACGTCGTTCAGCACGAACAAAGTGTCTTCGACCGGTGCGCGGTAGGCGGGCATGTCTTCCTCCGAAAGTCTGTCTCAACGCGTGGCGGCGCCGCGCGGAACGTGATCGAGGCGTGGCTATCAAATTTTGACGTTTCCGTAAACGTCAAAATTTTGAAATCGGACGGATTTCGCGATGGAGCATCGATTCCAAGGCATCACATCGCTCGAAAAAGGTCGATTTGAGGCGATTTTCCGGGCGGAAACGAAAAACCCCGGCGATCCTCGCGGATGCCGGGGTCGTTGAGAAGGCGGCCCGATGCCCCATACGGGCCGCTTCCTATGGTGACTGGTAGGCGCTGCGGAAGCGGCGGTCAGCCCTTGGCGGAGACCATGCCGCGCACGGTCGTGATGGTCTCGTCGAGTTCCGCGATCGCCGCGTCGATTTCCTCACGCTGCTTCTGCAGGATTTCCATCTGCTCCTCGCCCTTTTCGAGCGCGACCGTGAGCTGGCGGCTGTTGTCGCCGTTCGGGTCGTAGAGGTCGAGGATTTCCTTGACGTCGAGAAGCGACAGGCCGACGCGCTTGCCAAGCAGGATCAGCCGGAGCCGTGTCCGGTCGCCGCGCGAATAGAGGCGCGTATTGCCGATCCGTCGCGGCTTCAGAAGGCCCTTGTCCTCGTAGAAACGTAACGTGCGTAACGTAACATCGAATTCCTTCGAGAGTTCCCCGATCCGATAGACGGGTTCGTGCTCGGCGAGTGATTCGACTTTTGTGTTGCTGTTCATAATGCTCGACCGTCGCCCCCGCTTTACGGTTTATTTCTGACATTCGTTTCGGCAGTCATTGCGATGGAAGCCGTGCGATAGAGGCCGGCATCGCCGGAAAGCGACCGCCGGTTGCAATGACATCCCATCCCAACTTCAAGTGTAGGCCGCAAAAGGCTCACAAGTGAAGGTAACGCAACGTTACCTCGCTGTTACAGCAACAGATCCGCGCAACTTTGGCGTTCTATGGTCTGCAAGTGATCCGCAGATCGTCGAATGCGATTTTCATGAAATTAACCTCGGTTAACCGCTTGTTTACCGTGATTTGAAAAACGTTAACGATGAAAGATCGCGGCGTGGTTGTGTATCGGGTGTGCGCGCTCGGTTTTCGGGGACAAATCAGTTCAAGGCGACGGCTGCCACAGGAATGACCGCAGAGTTGGCAGTGCAGCGGGCGCCGCGAGAAATGGGCGAAACATGCACGACAGGAACATGCATCCCGGACAGGATACCGCTTCCCGGCGTTCCGCAAACATGACCCTCGACAAGCTCGACGAAGCCTTGTCCAATCTCGAAAGACGAATGGGCATCGAGCGTGCCGGTCGTGGTCTTCCGCATCGCGATGACGACATATCCGCCATACGCGCCCGCCAGGAAGCGCTCGCCCGCCGCGATCGGCCCGACACCTCCTATCGCGACGCGCCGCCGGTCCGCCACGCTGTCGCCGCGCCCGATCAGGGCGGGCTGCAGGCGGAACTCGCAGTCATGCGCGAAGCGCTCAATCGCGAGATGTCATCGACAATCGCATCGCAATTCGCCTCGATCCGCGAAGAGCTGAAGTCTCTCAACCGCCAGGGCTCGACGGTTTCGCGCGACGATCTCGCCGATGGATTCGGACGCCTGACGCGCGAACTCGGCGTTGTCGCCTCGCGCGTCGAGAACGGCAACACCGGCGCGTTGCGTGCCGAGGTGGAGGAACTGAAGGCGCATGTCGCCGCGCTTGCCCGCGAGGACACGCTGCGCGACATGGCCGACCGCTGGTCGGTCATCGAGAATGAAATCGGCGAATTGCCAAGCCGCATCGGCTCCCGCGAGGACCTGAACGCCATAGCGGACCGCATCGGCGAACTCGGCAGTGCGCTGCACGGCCTGCCGGACACCCGTGCGATTGCCGCGATGGAAGACCAGATGCGTTCGCTCGCCGGAGCCGTCGAGAGCCTTTCGGCCCAGAACGCGTCTCTCTCGCCGGATCACCTCAACGCCATCGAGGAACGGCTGGACGAGATCACGCGCGCGATCGTGTCGGTCTCCGTTTCCAACGCCCCGCCAGAATTCGACACGACCCCGTTCGATCGCATCGAGGCGCGCCTGTCGTCGCTTGCGCGTCAGGTCGAGGAACGCGCCGCCGGATCGCAGGCCGGCGACGTCGAACGCTACCTGTCGGAAATCGCGGCACGGCTGGATGCCCTGCATGAATCGACCGCGACGGCATCGCCGCAGAACGAGGCTCTCGAGGCGGTCACCGAGCGGCTCGACGAACTCGCCCGCAGGATCGGGACTGGCGGCGGGACCGCCGCCGGCGTGCCGGACGGTGCGATCGAGCAGCTGAACGCCCGTTTCGAAGACATCGCACATCGCCTCGACTCGCATCACCGCACGGCGAACGAAAAAGGCCAGCGCATGTTCGAGTCGCTCGATCAGCGCATGGAAGAACTGGCCCGGCGCATCGAGGACAACGAGCGCGATGGCGCCGCCGTGCCGACATTCGATCACATGGAACGTCGCATCGAGGAAATCGCGCAGATGCTGACGAGCGGCGACGGATTGTCGTCGGGGGCGCCGGCTCAGCCCGACACGCGCGCGATGGAAGGCCTCGAAGCGCAGATCGCCGCGCTTTCGGAAAAACTCTCCGCCGTCACGTCGCCGATGCCCGACCAGGCGTCGTTGGCCGATCTCGCGCCACGCCTGACGGCGATCAGCGAACAATTGGCGACCGGCCGCGAGGACATGATTGCCGTTGCCCGCGAAGCCGCGGAGGAAGTCGTCGCCAAATTCTCGTCCGGTGCGTCCGACGAGCAGAAGTCGATGCTGGCCCAGCTTGCCGGCGATCTGCGTGCTCTTGAAGAACTGGCGCGTAACTCCGACGACCGCAACACGCGCACCTTCGAGGCGATCCACGATACGCTGGTCAAGGTCGCCGAGCGCATCGCCGGCCTTGAAGCGAGCCTGCGCGCGGGCGATCAGCCGCCGCCGGCGGACAAACCCCCGCTGTTTGGCCCGAAGCCGTCTGATGAGCCCGCGCCCGAGCGGCCGAAGGCCCATATCGAGGATGCGCCGCCTGTCGATTATGCCGCGAGCGAGCAGTCGCCGTCGCGTGGAATGCGCAAGAACCCGGTCAAGCGCGAGGGCGTTTCCCCGGCCGAGGCGGCCGCCATGGCTGCGCGTGCCGTGATGGAGGAAACCGGATCGGAGAACACCTCCGGTGAAGTCGAGATCATGGTCGATCCCGATTCAAAGCCTCGCAAGGGTCTCCTGAGCGGTTTGCGTGGCGCGATGCGCCGGTCCGGAAAGAAGGAAGCCCCGACGCCCAAACCCGGAAACGAACCGGTCGTTTTCAGCGCGAGCGGCAAGGCCGACATCGATCCCGAAATCGGCGATCAGCCGCTGGAACCGGGCTCCGGCACGCCGGATCTCGCCGAGATCATGAAGCGCGTGCGCGCCGAACGTGCCGGCCCGGCGCCGCAAACCAGCGCCGAACCGGCCGACGATACCGGCAAGTCCGATTTCATCGCCGCCGCCCGCCGCGCCGCCCGTGCTGCCGCCGACGATGCCTCCGTCCTCGATAAGGGCAAGGCGAAGAATGAATCCGGGACGTCGGCAGGGCGCGGCTTGCTTGCCTCGAGCCGCCGTCCGCTGATGATCGGAGCCGCCGCGATCCTGCTCGCGCTCATGGCCTTCCCGCTTGTCCGGGGATATCTGGTCGATCGCGGTGGAGCACCCGCCGAGGTGACGCAAATGCAGGACGCTGAGCCCGCTGCCGCTGTCGAGCCTCCTGCGGAAATGACCGCGCCCGCATCCGAAATCGCCGCTGACGAAACGGCCGCCACGGTTCCGGCCGAGCCGCGCGTCATCGGCGCCAATACGGGTGGCGAAGCCGCTTCGGCCGGTGATATGGATGCGACGATGGCGGTGGAAACCGCAAACGTGGCGACCCAGGATGCCGTCGACCGGCCCATCGAAACCGAAACCGCCGAAGTCGCGGATGAAGGGACGATCGAACAGGTCACGCTCGCCGATATTCCCGAAGCGATCGGACCGGTTGCCCTGCGCGAAGCAGCGGCCGCGGGCGATCCCAAGGCGCTGTTCACGATCGGCAACCGCCTGATGGGTGACGGCCCCGGCGCACCGGGCGGCGACATGGCCGGCGCGGCGAAATGGTATGAGATGTCCGCCGAACTGGGCTATGCGCCCGCTCAGTATCGTATCGGCAATGCCTACGAGAAGGGCCTTGGCGTCGAACGCGACGCCGCGACGGCCAAAGACTGGTATCAACGCGCCGCCGAGCAGGGCAATGTCAGCGCCATGCACAATCTGGCCGTGCTGTATGCGACGGGCATCGACGGTACGCCCGACATGGAATCGGCGGGACGCTGGTTCCTCGAAGCGGCCGATCGCGGCGTCAAGGACAGCCAGGTCAATCTCGGCATCCTGTCTGCGCGGGGCGAGGGCGTCCCGCAGGATCTCGCCGAATCCTACAAATGGCTGGCTCTGGCGGCCAAGGCCGGCGACAAGGACGCCGAAGCCAAGCGCGACGAGGTTGCCGGCTACATGCGTCCCGACCAGCTCGAAACGGCGCGCGCCGCCGTCGAGCTCTGGAAGGTCAGGGACGCCGATGTCGCGGCCAACGTTGTCGATGTGCCGGACGCATGGACGACAGGCGGCGAGATGACCGCCTCCGCGCCGGTATCCGACGACAACATGAAGAAGGCTATCCGCAACATCCAGGCGATCCTCAACAACAACGGCTTCGATGCCGGTCCCGCCGATGGCATCATGGGTGGCAAGACGCGCAATGCGATCATCGAATTCCAGAAGGCCAACGACCTGCTGCCGACCGGTGAAGTCGATCGCGCTCTTGTCGACAAGCTGTTGGAACTCAACAGGCAATCCTGACGCACGGCATCGGCCGACAGCATGTGAAAGGGGCGGTACGGATGTGCCGCCCCTTCGCGTTGCGGGCGGGGCAAAAATCCTGCGGGGCGGGTTTGACTCTGCTTACCGTGAGGCGCATGAACAATTCATGCCGGTTCGCTGATTGGAGGAAAAACAGGTGGCGCTTTACTTGCCGATCGCGGAAATGTCTGTGAACATTTTCGTGCTGCTCGGCATGGGGGCTGCCGTTGGTTTCCTATCGGGCATGTTCGGCGTCGGCGGCGGCTTTCTGATCACCCCGCTCCTGATCTTCTACAACATTCCGCCAGCCGTCGCGGTGGCCACCGGCGCCAACCAGGTCGTGGCGTCGTCCGTGTCCGGCGTGCTGTCGCATTTCAAGCGCGGCACGGTCGATATCAAGCTGGGCTTCATGCTGCTGATCGGCGGCATCGTCGGATCGTCCATCGGCGTGTGGGTCTTCTCGCTCTTGCGCACGCTTGGCCAGCTCGACCTGATCGTTTCCGTTCTCTACGTCGTGTTCCTCGGTACGGTCGGCGGCCTGATGATGCTCGAAAGCGTCCGCGCCATGATGCGCTCGCGCGCCGGCGGCTCGGTCAGCCTGCGCCGGCCGGGCGCGCATATGTGGATCCACAAGCTGCCGTTCAAAATGCGCTTCAAGGCCTCCAAGCTCTATGTCAGCGTCATTCCGGTGCTCGGGCTCGGAACGATGATCGGCGTGCTTGCCTCGATCATGGGCGTCGGCGGCGGCTTCATCATGGTCCCGGCCATGATCTACCTGCTCAAGGTGCCGACCAATGTCGTCATCGGGACTTCGCTGTTCCAGATCATCTTCGTCGCGGCCTACACGACCGTCGTGCACGCGACGACGAACCGGACCGTCGATGTGGTGCTCGCGCTCCTGCTGATGATGGGCAGCGTCGTCGGCGCGCAATATGGCGCCAAGGTCGGCCAGCGCCTGCGCGGCGAGCAACTGCGCGCGCTTCTGGCCGGGCTCGTCCTTCTGGTGGCGTTGCGCCTCGGTTACGCGCTCTTCGTCGTCCCCGACGAGATCTATTCGGTGTCGCGGGAGTTCTTGCTGTGAGGGCCGCCGCCGCATCGCTAGTATTTCTGCTGGCGCTCTTGCCGCTGGCGGTTTCGGCGCAGGAACCGGATCCCAAGCCCGCGCCGGAACCGGTTGCCCCTTCGGTCGAACCCTCGCCGCAGGCCGCCTCTGGTGCGGAACTGCCCGAACGCATCGAGATCGGCCTGTCGACGGAGATCATCGCGATCACCTCCGATTTCTCGGGCGTCGAACTGACGATCTTCGGCGCCGTGGACAACATCGATCCGCTGATCCAGCGGCAGGGTCGCTACGATGTCGCGGTGATCCTCGAGGGCCCGACATCGAACCTGGTGACCCGGCGCAAGGAACGTGTCCTCGGAATCTGGATGAACGTCGATTCCCAGGCTTTCATCAATGTCCCGGAATCTTTCCTGATCGCCTCCACCCGCCCGCCGCAGGATATGACCGATCTCGGCACCATGGCGCGCTTGTCGCTGGGCGTCGAACAGATCCGCTTGCGCAGTTACGAGCCCGATACGGCCGACGAGGCGGATGTTCTCGATTTCACGCAGGCGCTGCGCCGGCTGAAGGAAGAGGGCAATCTTTACGAGGAGTTTCCGGCCGGCGTCCGCTTCATCTCCCAGTCGCTTTTCCGCGCGCAATTGCGCCTGCCGGCCAATGTGCCGCTCGGCCGTCACACGGCGCGCGCCTATCTGTTCCGGCAGGGCGTGCTGGTCGCACAGACCCAGTCGAGTCTCGACATCCGCAAGGCGGGCGTGGAATTCCAGATCTACGAGGCAGCGCAGAACCGGTCATTGCTGTATGGTATGGCCTCGGTGGCGCTGGCCTTCCTCGTCGGCTGGCTCGGAAGGGTCATGTTCCGCAAGGACTGATGCTTGCCGCGGATCACGAGAGGGGATCCCATGCAGGAAGAACGCAAGGAAATAAGCGTCGAGCGTACGGCGACGATGCTTGCGTTGCTGGGCTTCGTGCCCTTCGCAATCTTCACCTCGCTGCTGCTCGCCGATCCGGAGCTTATCTCGCAATATGCCGAGGGAGGCGCGGCTGCTGTCGGAACCCTCATCGACGCGCTCAAGCTCTATGCGGCCATCGTCCTGTCTTTCGTCGGCGGCATACGCTGGGGTCTCGCCATTGCGAACGGGGATGGCGGCCGCAAGGAAAGCGAGGCGCTCGTTCTCGCCGCCGGGCCGTCGCTGATCGGCTGGTTTTCCTTCTTCATGGGCGAGCCGTGGTCCTTCGCGGTCCTTGCCGCCGCCTTCGCTGCAACCGGCTGGTGGGACAGCCGCGCCGCCGGAACGAAGGGCATGCCGGACTGGTTCGGCCGGCTGCGCGTGCTTTTGACGGTGCTCTCTATGGGCACGATGATCGCCGCCTTCGGCGCGACCTACTCCGCGATGTAGTTCAGTCGCCGATCAGGCCTTTCGGCCCGACCGCATAGACCCGGTCGGTCCCCAGCATGTAGGCGCGAAAACGCGAGGCGTCGAAAAGCCCGTCATAGGCCGCGTCGCGGACATTGAGACCGCCCGTAAACACCCCGAAGCTCGGCATGACAAGGCGAACCCCGTCCGAGGCAAAACAGGCGCGGCGCACCGCGCGTCCTTCGCGCGCCAGCCGCGCGCAGGGGTGAAGATGGCCGCTGACCTCGTGTCCGGTTTCGTCACGCTCCGCGATATGCCTGAAGATCGTTTGCCCGAACGCCAGCATCTCCACCGAAACACCCGGCACGCCTTCCGGCGGCGAGGGGTCGTGATTGCCGGTCACCCAGACCAGATCTCGGCCGGACGCGATGGCGCGGATCGCGGCGATGGCGTCATCGCCGAGCCGTTCGCTCGCCTCGTCGTCATGGAAGGCATCGCCGAGGCTGACGATCGTCGACGGATCGTATTTCGCCGCCATTGCGGCCAGTCGCGCCAGCGTCGCCGCCGTGTCGTAGGGCGGCAGGAAGACCCGCCGGCGCGCAAACGATGAGCCCTTTTCCAGGTGCATGTCGGAAACGACGAGAAGGCGGTCATCGGTAAAATAGGCCGCACCGGCCGGATCGAGCAGCACTTCCGATTCCGCATAATCGATCGCCAGCGCTTCGCCTGCCGTCACCTGCTCCACCGTCTTCAGCGCCGCCCGCATGCTGTCCTTCTCAGATATCCGCGCCGATTGCGTCGCGGATCAGGTCGTCCGCCGCTTCCGCCATCAGCGCGTCGCTCGTCTCGCCGCCGTGCACCGTTTCCTTGCCGATTTCGAGCATGACCGGAACGGCGAGCGGCGAGATCATCTCCAGATCCTTATGCACGATTCGTCCCTTGATGCGAGACAGCATGTCGCCGAGGCGGCCGATGTCGAGCAGGCCGGTGCGCGCATCGTTGCGGGTTGCCTGAAGCAGGATGTGGTCTGGCTCGTGCGTCCGCAGCACGTCGTAGATCAGGTCCGCGGACACCGTCATCTGCCGCCCGGATTTCTCCCTTCCGGGATGGCGCTTCTCGATCAGCCCGGCAATCGTGGCGCACGCCCGGAAGGTGCGCTTGAGCAGGTAGGATTCATCCAGCCAGGCTTCGAGATCGTCGCCCAGCATGTCTTCGTCGAACAGGCCGGAAAGAGACAACTCGCTCCGCCGCAGCATCTGCCCCATGTCGCGCAGGCCCCAGATTGCGACCGCATAGTCGGACGCAACGAAGCCGAGCGGCCGGGCCTTGGCGCGCTCGAGCCGGCGCGTCAGAAGCATGCACAGCGTCTGGTGCGCCAGCCGTCCCTCGAAGGGATAGGCGACCATGTAGAAGCGGTTGCCGCGCGGAAAGGTCTCGACCAGCAATTGCTCCGGGCTCGGCACCAGCGATTTCGCTTTCTGGATTGCCAGCCAGTCGGACACCTGGCGCGGCAGCCGGTCCCAGCCGGACGGATCGGCCAGCATCTTGCGCACCTGTTCGGAGAGGTATGTCGTGGTCGGGAACTTGCCGCCCGCATAGGCCGGTACCTTGGCATTGAGGTCACTCGCCTTGGAGACGATGCAGTCGTTTTCGTGGATGCCCTCGAAGCGCAGCACCTTGCCGGCAAACAGGAACGTGTCGCCCGGCGCCAGCGCCTCGATGAAGCCCTCCTCGATCTTGCCGAGAACCGGCCCTCCGCGCAAAGGTCCGCCCTTGCGCTGCCGGGTCAGCCTGATGTTGAGCATCGGCGCCTCGATGATCGTCCCGCAATTGAGCCGGTATTGCTGCGCGACGGAGGGGTGAGAAACCCGCCATGTGCCGTCCTGCGTCAACCGGATGCGGGCATAGCGCTCGTAGCTCTGCAGCGCGTATCCGCCATGGGCGACGAATTGCACCGCCTGGTCGAAGATCGCCCGCGGCAGGCCGGCATAGGGCGCGGCCGCCGTGATTTCGGCATAGAGGTCGTCGGCGCGGAACGGTTCGGCGCAGGCGGTGCCGAGAATGTGCTGGCAGAGCACGTCGAGCGCGCCGTCCGCCAGCGGCGGCGTGTCCTGCGCGCCGAGATAATTCGCGTCGAGCGCGGCCTGGCACTCCATCACCTCGAAGCGGTTCGCCGGCACCAGGATGGCTTTCGACGCCTCGTCCATGCGGTGATTGGCCCGCCCGATCCGCTGCGCGAGGCGAGATGCCCCCTTCGGCGAGCCGACATGGACGACGAGATCGACATCGCCCCAGTCGATGCCGAGATCGAGCGTCGAGGTGGCGACGATGGCGCGCAGCGCGTTGCCTTGCATTGCCTGCTCGACCTTGCGCCGCTGGCTGACGTCGAGCGATCCGTGATGCAGCGCGATCGGCAGATTGTCCTCGTTGATCCGCCAGAGTTCCTGGAACAGCAGTTCCGACTGCGAGCGCGTGTTGACGAAGAGCAGCGTCGTCTTGTGCTCGCGGATCGCCTCGTAGACTTCCGCCATGGCGTAGCGCGCCGAATGGCCGCTCCACGGCACCCGTTCCTTCGATTTCAGGATCGTGATGTCCGGCTTCGCCCCGCCGGCCACGGTGATGAGGTCGGCCATTTCGCCGCCTTCGCGTTGCGGCACCAGCCACTGCCGCAACAGGTCCGGTTCGGACACGGTCGCCGACAGTCCGATCGCTTTCAGGCCGGGGCAGAGCCGGTGCAGCCGGGCGAGCCCGAGCGCCAGCATGTGACCGCGCTTCGAGGTGACCAGCGAGTGCAATTCGTCCAGCACGACATGGCGCAAATCGGAAAAGAAGCGCTCGGCGTCCTTGTGCGAGAGAAGGAGCGCGAGCTGCTCCGGCGTCGTCAGCAATATGTCCGGCGGGTTGAGCTTCTGGCGCTGCCGGCGCGACTGCGGCGTGTCGCCGGTCCGCGTCTCGATCTCGACGGGCAGGGCCATTTCCTCCACCGGCGTCGAGAGATTGCGATGGATATCGACGGCGAGCGCCTTGAGCGGCGAGATGTACAGCGTGTGGACGCCCGGCTTGCGTGTGCCGGGCTTCGCCTTTCCGCGCCGCGCCAGATCGACCAGCGTCGGCAGGAACCCGGCCAGCGTCTTCCCAGCCCCGGTGGGCGCGATCAGAAGCGCCGAGCGTCCCGCCTCGGCCTTTTCCAGCAGGTCGAGCTGATGCGCGCGCGGCCGCCAGCCCTTCGAGGCGAACCAGTCGAGAAAGGGCGCGGGCAGGTCGATGCCGTCGGATGACGACGCGGGGGGAGGTGTCGCGATGCTCACAAGAGCCAAGACTAGTGCCGCCGGGTCGCAGCGCCAAGCGAAACGTTCACGTTTTCTTCACATAATCGATAAAATTCTATCGAATATGTTCACGGCTTGTTTACGTTAATTTCCGCCCGCTGCGCAGGCCGTGCTCGTCGTCCCTCACGGTCTCCGTCCGATCCGCCATGGCGGCGTCCGGGAGAACGGCGGTTGGAGTGGCTTTTCGCGCCACCGCGAGATGTCCTTCGATACGCTTCGCGCCGTCCATGCGCAGGAAAACCCGGTCGAGGGTCGCGACCTCGAAGCCCGCGGCGGCGAGCGCGCGACTCACATAGGCTTGCGAGTGTGCATAGCGCAGTGACGGCCGCACCATGAAGTCCTCCGGGCCGTCATGCGCCTCAACGGTGAAGGCGAACAGGCCGTTCGCCTCGAGAAGCCGGGCGGCAAGCGCGAAGGCGGGGGCGAGGTCGCCGAGATAGATGTAGACATCCGCCGCAACCGCGAGGTCGGCGCGTCCTGGATCGGTCTCCGCGAACGCCATGTCGGCGACATCGCCCTTGTCGAGGCGGTCGTAGATCCGTTTCGAGCGGGCGCGTTTCAGCATCCCCGCCGACAGGTCGATGCCTTCGAGGAAACTGGCGGACTTGCGAAGATGTTCGCCCATCAGCCCCGTGCCGCAGCCCAGGTCGATCGCATGGCGGACGCTCATGCGTCCGGTCCCGAGCGCCCCGGCAATGGCCTCGGTCAGCAATTGCGGTGCGTGATAGTCCAGCCGCTCGACCAGAGAGGTCTCGAAGCGCGGCGCGAAATCGTCGAACAGGCTTTCCACATAGGCGACGGGCGGAGTGTCCGGCGTTTCCGTCAGGCCAAGGCTGGCGAGCCTGAGCTGCGCGCCGAAACGATCATCCGCGTCCAGCCGCAGCATCTGCGCCCACGTGTCGGCGGCATCGGCGGCGCGGCCTGCCTTGTCGAGCCAATCGCCCATCAGGGCGAGAAAAGGCAGGTGCTCCGGCGCAAGCTCCAGCGCCTGTGCCATGATGTCGGCAGCGGCGTCGAAGTCTCCGGCGCCTGCATAGGAGCGGGCGAACTCCGCGCGCCTGTCGGCGGTCAGGCTGCCCGAACTCTGATTTGTCATTGTCGTAGGGGTCCGAAAGAAGGCGATGACGGCATATGTTGCCGGCCGCAGAAAAATACAATCGGAAACTGCAGGTCTTCTCCGCGCCGAAAAGGCGTCTATCTTGTCATCATGCGCTTCGAGGACCTTCTCCGACCGACGCCGAAAGGCCTCTACTGCCCGCCGGGCGATTTTTATATCGACCCCGTTCGGCCCGTCGAGCGCGCGCTGGTCACCCACGGCCATGCCGACCATGCCCGTCCGGGCCATGCCCATGTGATGGCGACGCGCGAGACGCTTGACATCATGGGCATCCGCTACGGCGAAGGGTTCGCCGGCGCGACGCAGGAGGCCGGCTATGGCGAGGTTATCGATATCAACGGCGTCACGGTCAGCTGGCATCCCGCCGGCCATGTGCTCGGCGCGGCGCAGATCGCGGTCGAAAAGGACGGCACGCGCATCGTCGCCTCGGGCGACTACAAGCGCCGCCGCGATCCCACCTGCGCGGCATTCGAGCCGGTCAAATGCGATGTCTTCATCACCGAGGCGACGTTCGGCCTGCCGGTCTTCCGCCACCCGGACGACCGCGAGGAAATCGGCAAGCTCCTGAAAAGCGTCGCGCAGTTCCCGGCGAGCGCCCATCTCGTCGGCGCCTATGCGCTCGGCAAGGCGCAACGCGTCATCGCGCTCCTGCGCGAGGCGGGATATGGCGAGACGATCTACATTCACGGCGCGATGCAGAAACTGTGCGACTACTATGTCAGCCGCGGCGTCGAGCTCGGCCCGCTTGCGCCCGCGACGATAGAAAAACAGGCGAAGGACCAGTTCGCCGGGGCCATCGTAATCGGCCCGCCCTCCGCCTTCGCCGACCGCTGGGCGCGGCGCTTTCCCGATCCGATCTCCTGCTTTGCCTCCGGCTGGATGCGGGTGCGCCAACGCACAAGGCAGCGCGGCGTCGAACTGCCGCTGATCCTGTCGGATCATTGCGACTGGGACGAACTGACCGGGACGATCCGCGAGATCGGCCCGCAGGAGGTCTGGGTCACCCATGGCCGCGAGGAAGCGCTTGTGCGCTGGTGCGAACTGAACCAGATAAGAGCAAAACCGCTCAACATCGTCGGATATGAGGACGAAGCCGAATGATATCGCCATCCCGCCTCTCACGCATCGTCGCACCCCTATGCCTTGCGCTTCTGGTCTTGTCCGGTCGTCATGCTGTCGGGTCGAGCCCCGATGCCTGGGAGCAATTCCGCGCCGAGGTGGAGAGCGCCTGCGTGGCGATGGCCGCGCCGCGCATGAAGGTCGCCGGCATCCGCGTCGATCCGACGGGGACGGCAAGTTTCGGCGTCGCGCTTCTGACAGACGCCGCAACCGGGGCGCAGCATATCTGCGTCTACGACAAGGAGACCGGCAAGACCGAACTCGGCGGCGCGCTGGAGACGGTCACCGATCCGATAGAACCCTTCTCGCCGCAGGACGCGACGCAATTGTCCAATCTGCCGGCGCAGGTCAAGGCGACGCTCGACGAGCTCAAGAAGAAAGGCCTGTCGGTCAACGGCCAGGCCGACACGGTCGAGGCGCTGCTTGATGGGCGGGTCAAGTCCGACGATCTCGGCTCGTTTCCGACCGGGCCCTATCGCTGCGATGTCTTCTGGTACGGTTTCCTCGAAGAGGGCGCGCGCCGCGTCGGCGCCCACACCTGCTCCGTGTCGAGAGCGCCGGGCGGTAACCTCGTCATCGACAAGACGAGCGGCGAGCACCTGAATGCCGAGACCGTGCCCGTCGAGAACGGACAGACAGCCTTTGCCGGCCGCACATGGATCGACGATCAGCCGGAGCATCAATACGACCCGGCCCACCCGGCCAATGCCGAAAACGACAATTTCGGCAACAAGGTCGGCCGCGTGTTGCGCTCGGGCGAAAGGCTCTTCCTCGTCTCCATAGACGAGCGCGGCATGACCGAGCCGGACCCGACCTATTTCGAGATCCTGGAACTGATTCCGCAGCTTTGAAGTCCTTTGCCGACCTCCTCGACCGTCTCGTCCTGACGCCTTCGCGCAACGCCAAGCTGAAGCTGCTGACGGACTATCTTGCGGTGACCCCCGACCCGGATCGCGGTTACGCCATCGCCGCGATCACCCGCGATCTCGACATCCTCTCTGTCAAACCGGCGATGATCCGCGCGCTTGTCTCCGAGCGCGTCGACGAGGTGCTGTTCGGCTATTCCTATGATTTCGTCGGCGACCTGGCCGAGACGGTTTCGCTTATCTGGCCGTCGCCCGAGGCGGAGAATCCGGAGGCCGATCTGCGCCTTTCGGCCATCGTCGAAACATTGCAGGCCGCCTCCCGCTCGGACGGGCCGAAGCTGGTCGAACGCTGGCTCGACGATCTCGATTCCTCCGGGCGCTATGCACTTTTGAAGCTGATCACCGGCGGCATGCGCATCGGCGTCTCGTCGCGGCTGATGAAACAGGCGCTCGCTGATTACGGCGCAAAGGACGTGACCGAGATCGAGGAACTCTGGCACGGTCTCGCGCCGCCCTACCTGCCGCTGTTCGACTGGCTCGACGGCAAGGCGGAAAAGCCCGAAAACCTCGCCGCCGCGCCGTTTCGCCCGGTCATGCTGGCCAATCCGACCGATCTGGAAGAACTGGCCCGCTACGACCCGGCCGACTACCTCGCCGAATGGAAATGGGACGGTATCCGCGTGCAGGTGACCGCCGAGAAGGGCGTGTGCCGCATCTATTCGCGCACCGGCGACGATATTTCCGGCGCCTTTCCCGACCTCCTCGCAGCGATGGAGTTCGACGGCGCCATCGACGGCGAATTGCTGGTCGGTCATGCCGAGGACGGCGCGATCCGCGCCGGCACCTTTTCCGATCTCCAGCAGCGGCTGAACCGCAAGACCGTCCCCGCGAAATTGCAGAAACAATATCCCGCGATCCTGCGCGCTTACGACCTATTGCAGGATAGCGGCGAGGATTTGCGCCCGCTGCCCTTCGAGCGCCGCCGCGAGCGGCTGGAGCGTTTCGTCGCGGCGCTGCCGTCTGACCGTTTCGACCTGTCGCCGTTGGTCCCCTTCGAAGGCTGGGCCGAAGTCGCCGAGAAGCGCAACGCGCCGCCCGATCCGGTGATCGAGGGCCTGATGCTCAAGCGCCGCGACTCGGCCTATGTGCCGGGCCGTCCGAAGGGGCCGTGGTTCAAGTGGAAGCGCGATCCGCGGCTAGTCGACGCTGTGCTGATGTATGCCCAGCGCGGTCACGGCAAGCGGTCGAGCTTCTATTCCGACTATACGTTTGGCGTCTGGACCGGACCCGCCGACGACGCGCAACTCGTGCCCGTCGGCAAGGCCTATTTCGGCTTCACGGACGAGGAACTGAAACAGATCGACAAATTCGTCCGCGACAACACGATCGAGCGCTTCGGCCCCGTCCGCTCGGTGCGCGCCGAGCCGGATCACGGCCTCGTGCTGGAGGTCGCCTTCGAGGGGCTGAACCGCTCGACCCGCCACAAATCCGGCGTCGCCATGCGCTTCCCGCGCATATCCCGCCTCAGATGGGACAAGCCCCCACACGAGGCCGACCGTCTGGAGACGCTGGAGGCGATGCTGGAATAGGCTAGGCGCTTTGGTCGAATGGCCACGGAGCGTTCTAGGCCGGTGCCTCGGCGGTGCCGTAGGGCGCCAGGCCGTACTTTCCTACAAGGACTTGTTCCGCTGTTTGAAGCGCGCCCTCGATCCAGCCCTGTTGCAACGACCAGGCTTCTCCGCAAATGGAAAGCGGCAAGCCCGGAACCGGATCGCGGGCTCTTTCTATAGCGCTCTCCGGCGTACTGCCGTGTCGCCAGAGATGGAAAGCGCCGCCGAAGGGATCGGCCTGCCAGTCTTGCACGACGGCATCGACGGGTAGCGGCGGATTGCGGGTCAGGCGCCCATCGAAGACCTTCAGGATCTGACGGTGGATTTCCCTGGTCGCCGCATGATCCTTTCCCAGCCATTGTCCGTTCTCGCCGGCTCGAAGCAGTGTGCGCCAGAACCCGCTTCTTTCGCCTTCCGTGTAGATTTCCAGCGCGGCGTGTTGCGATCCGGTTTCGGGTCCGTGGCGGCGGGCGATCCCGATCTGGCCGACGGCGAGGTCCGTCGATATGCGTCCTTCCGCAAATCCCGCCTCGATCCACCAGGGTTCGGGATAGACGACCGCCGCGGTTGCGATTGGCCATTGGGCGACCGCGCCGAAAAGCGCGGCCATGGTATCGTCATCGCCGAGGCCTTCGACCTGTTTCAGCGCATGGGGCGGCAAAGCGAGGACGGCGCTTCCGGCTTCGATTGTTCGCATCCTGCCCGGACTGGTGAATTCGAGACTTGCGTTGTTTCCGTCCTTTCCGGCTGTCACACGTGAAAGCCGGTGGCCGAGCCGGATTGTCATGCCATGGGCTTCTATCGCCGCTCTCAAGGCGTCCGTCAGCGCCGACATTCCGGAGGAAGGCCAGGACATCCTCACGCCGAAGAGCCCGTCGGCCATCCATGCGAGCGTCGCATTGCCATGGAGCTGCTCGTGGAGGAACGAGTAGCCCAGCCGATCGGCCAGCAGTCGCAGTTCCTCGTCGGTCAAAAACCGGGAGAACGCCTCGTTGAGCGGCAACTGGTCATACGGTGGGTCAAACCGCAACTCGCGGTCCCGCTCGTGACCGGCTCTCCGGCTTGCCCGCACAGCCTTTTCGAGCAGTTTTCGGATCCCACGCCGTTGCAGGTAGCGGCTGACCCGGTAGTCGAATGGCTTGCGGAACCAGGCGCGGCTGATCTGCCGGCGGGTGCGTGAGCAGCCCCGCAAATGCACGATGTTGTGGTCGCGAAACACGATGGCCGGTTCGGTTGCCAGCCCCAGATCGGCGGCGAGCGCGTTGCTGAGCACATGCCCCGAATTCAGGAAATGGGCACCCATTTCGGCCTTGCAGCCTGGATCGCCCGGCCATGTCGCCCCGAGGATTCGCCCGCCTGTTCGGTCAGCTGCTTCGAAAAAACCGATCCGGTCCGGCGATACGCCCGCCTCCAGCAGCCGCCAGCAGCAATAGAGGCCGGCAATACCGGCCCCGACGATCACAATGTCTCGCCATTCCTCTGGCGATGACACTCGCCGTCCTTTTCAGCGCTGAAGTCAGCTAAAGTCAGCAGATCCGCCGGGGTTGATTGCGGTGGATGCCTGCAGGGACAGCGGGGACTTCGAAAGGGTCGGCTTGCTGTAGATCTTCTTCGTGGTTTCGGTATTCTTCATTCTCTTCCCCGTGTCCGGCGTGACAATCGTCATTCCCGGCTGAAATCATATGGCGGTTCTGGTCGTGTCGAGACAGTGAATCGGTTTCCTGCCACTGCGATGAGGTTAGATCAGGCGATTGCGCTTTTCAATTGCCGCGACGCCTGCCCGCGCGCATGGTCGTTTCTTGATCGCAATCAGGTCGGCGGTCCGGTCTTCCCGAAGCAAATTCAACGCTTCCCGCCTCAATTTGCCATCGGCGTTTCAACGCACTGACAGTGCTGCGGTGAGAGAGGCCGGCCTGCGGCGGCGCTGACCTCTATTGATCCAGGGTGGCCGCGATCAGCGCATCGAGATGATCATACTGGAACAGGTGGCCGACGCCGGACACCTTGGTTCTCGGCGGTTCGCCTGCCATCTCGTAGAGCCGTTCCATGTCCTTTGACGAGTGGATGGAATCCGCTTCGCCGTGAACGAACCGCACCGGCGTCTGCAGCTTTCGCACCGACGCCCAGTCGAAATGCACCTGGTTGAAATAGTCTTGGCGGATGCTGTTTTCGGAATTGAGGACCGCTTGCATGATGCGCGCGCCGTGATGCGGCGCGGAAAACTCGCGCGCCAGGATGTCCGTGTCGGGCGTGCTGCCCGAAAATATCCGTTTTATGGCGGGTTCGAACCGCTCTCTCGGTGCGAATTGCTGTTTCAGCATCGCCATCGTCTTCGTCAGGATCGGCTCGCTGCGCAGCGCCAGTTCGGCGATGCTGGCGCCGAAATAGGCGGTACTCGGCTTGTAGTGACCGGCCGAGTAGCAGGTCGCCGCATAGGTGATCGACGCCGCCTTGTCCGGATGCTTCGCGGCGAAGGATGTCGCGAGCGCGCCGCTGGAGACGAGCGCGAGGATCGGCGCCGGCACGCCGCACATCTGCTTCCACGCGGTCTCGACACAAGCCAGCGCCTCCTTGCGGTGGGACGCGTGGTCTTTTCGCGGGGCGTCCCGTTCCAGCAGACCTGGCCGCAGCGGCAGGATCACGCGGATATCGTTCGCCGTCGCGAAGGCCAGATTGTCATGCGTGATGTCCGGGAAGATCATCGGGTGAAGCACGATGACCGGCCGCCCGGTCAGCGGTCCGTAATCGAGGATGCGTGCGGGCGGCCCGGTGCGCTGGCTCAGGATCGATACGCGCACCCCGTCGGGCAGGAAGCGGTCGGCGTAATCGTGCAGATATTCGTGCTCCTGCGAGGTGGCGATCGCCGGCATCAGCGCCAGCAGCGCATCCTGCAGCAGAACGCGCACGACGTCCTGCTGGCGCGACAGGCGCATCTTGTTTGCCAGGGACTTGAACTGGTTGCGTCGCGTTTCATAGGCGAGCCCGTCTGTCTCCGCGGCTTCGGAAAGCGACTTTCCGGCGAGCAGAAGCGCGGCGAGGCGGGTTTCCGCCGGGCTCGGAGGCTCGAGCCCGCGGCTCCGCATCGTGGCGGGGATGATGTCGGTCGGAGCGACCACGACCATGGAGTGGCCCGCGTTCCGGCAACACACGCCGATATGGTCGTCCGACACGACAACATGGTTGACTTCGGATGCCGGCGAGAGATCGACTCCGGGAAGCAGGGAGGCGCCGGGCGGCAGATTGGCGTCCAGCCGGTATCGCCAGATCGGAACGTTGTCGTGATAGGCTGCGGGCACCGGCTCCTGCCGGTCGATGCTGTCGAGAAAGCCGAGAAGGAGGTCGGAGTCGAGATCGGGGACCGTACGGACGGCCTCCATCGCGATCGTTCTCGACGTGAAGTCCTGCAACGCCTCGCCCCCTGACCCGTCCCCCGACTGAAATCGCGACCATCATGCCGTGTTTTCGGCGAAAATGAAGCATCTTTTGGTGTGGCCGGCCAGGAAGAGCGCGAAATGGATCGCCCCGACCAGGCCGTTCGCGACACGAACCTGCCAATGAAAGGGGCCGGGCGCCGAAGCCGCGGGAATGGTCCGGCTGCGACTGGTAAAGCCTTGCAAGTGCCCCAATTTGCGCCTAGCTGACACGCCGAGGCCAGCGGGAGCGCACCACATGACTGTCAACCGGTTCCTCGGCGACACCGTCGCCCGGACGATCATCAAGCTGATCGTCGTGTCGATACTTGTCGGCATGGCGATGAATGTCTTCAACATCTATCCGCTCGACATCGTCTATGCGTTCCGCGACTTCGCCGTGAACCTCTGGGAGAAGGGCTGGGCCGCGCTCGGTCGCTTCGGCGACTGGCTGATCCTCGGCGCCATGATCGTGGTGCCGGTCTTCGTGCTTCTTCGCGTACTCAATTACCGGCGCAACTGATGATCGAGCGGCGTGTCGTCATTCTCGGGGCGTTGTCCTCGGGGTTGTTGTCGGGCTGCACGACATCAGGCCTGCTCGACCTGTCGCTCGGTGCCGGCGAAAGCGAGATCGTTACGGGGAAGGTGCTGGCAAGCGTCAATAGGCTCCGCGTCGCCGATGGCAAGCCGCGCCTGCGTTCCGACGGCAGGCTTGGCCGGCAGGCGCGCGAGCATGCGGAATACATGGCGCGCAAGGGCCGCATGTCGCACGACAATTTCGCCCGGCGCATGAAGAAGTGGAACATCGATTTGCCGGCGGCCGAAAACGTCGCCGAGGGCCAGCACGATCCGGCCTCGATGTTCGAGGCTTTCCGCGATTCCCCGAAACATCTGGAAAACATGCTGGTCGCCGACTTCCGCAAGCTTGGCGTCGGTGTCGCCAGCAATCGCGACGGACGCAAATTCTGGGTGATGGGTCTCAGCGGCTAGGCCCGCATCTTTGCAAACGGTCAGGCGGGCGGCAGGCACACGCCTTCATAGCCGCGCCCCATGGTCGTCTGCATGCGCGAGGGCCTTGCCGGCGGACGGCAGGCGACGACGGTGAGGCCGTTGAGATTGGACGGCAATGACGACAATCGCGCTTCGCCGGGATCGAATGTCGCGCTCTCGCCCGGCTCAAGGATCTTCGTTTGATCACAGGGCGCGGGATTGGTCTCGCCCGGCATGCAAAGCCCTACGGCGATCGGTTCGTCGCAGATATTGACGACGCCGCGTGGCTGGACCTCGCCCGTCATGCCTTGGGTGCAATGGTTGAGGTCGGCGCGAAGCGACGAGCGCTGATAGCTGCCGGAAACGAGATACAGAAACGGCGGAAGCAGAAAGGCGAACGCCAGGCCGGCCACAAGCGCGCCCCACAGCGGCACACGCGGCCGCTTGCCCGGACGATGGCTGAGGGAGAGCACCAGCACCGCCACGAAGGATCCGATGAAAACCTGGTCGAAATTTACTTCGGGCAGGGCGGGCAGGAAGGGGACTTCCCGCCATGCCATCGCCGAAAGCTTGATCGCCCACGGAATAACGAAGGCTGCCACGATGCCGATGGCGAGCAGCTTCCACGCGGACAGGCTGGGCCGTCCGGCCCGCGCCCGCTGCAGGATCACGATCACGATCGTCAGAATGCCGCTGAAGACGGCGCCATCAAGAAACACTGGCATGTGGGCTCTTTCGTTGGCGGGGCTTCACGCTATGCCGCCGCCAGGGGCGTGTCCAGATAATCGCCGGGGAAGTGACGCGTTTCGGCCAGGCTCAGAACACGAACTCGCTGGCGACACGGTACAGGATGACGTGGCGCAGTGCGATCGCCTCGACATCGCGCGAATAGCCGCCGCCGATGACGCCGCACACCGGGATGCCGCGCTGGCGGAAATGCGTGAACACCATGCGTTCGCGCTGCTCGATGCCCCGGTCGGTCAGCGCCAGCCGCCCGAGCCGGTCTTCGGCATGCACATCGACGCCGGCATTGTAGAAGACGATGTCCGGCGAGACCTTCTCCCGCAATTCCTCCAGCACCAGCGCCAGCGTCTTGAGATAGGCGAAATCCTCCATGCCGTCCGGCAGGCCGAGATCGTAGTCCGAGGTCTGTTTGACATGCGGATAGTTCCGCTCCGCATGCACGGACGCCGTGAAGACGCGGTTGTCGCCGGCGAAGATGTCCGCCGTGCCGTCGCCCTGATGCACGTCGAGATCGAGCACCAGCGCGGACGAAATCTCCCCGTCTGCCAGCAGCAGATGCGCTGCCACGCCCACATCGTTGAAGGTGCAGAAACCGGCGCCATGCATCCGCCCCGCATGGTGGCTGCCGCCTGCCGTGTTGCAGGCGATGCCGTGTTCGAGCGCGATGCGCGCGGCCATCACCGTGCCGGCGGTCGCGCATTGCGCGCGAATAGCGGTGCGCTCGGTCACGTCGAAGCCGATCGCCTTCTCGATCTCGCGCGGCACGGTGAAGGCATAGACCTGGTCCACATAGGCCGGGTCATGCGCCAGCTTCACCCAGGCCTTGGGCGCGGGCGCGGGAACGTGGAAATCGCCGGGTCCGGCCAGTCCTTCCGCCATGATGGCGTCGGCGAGCAACCGGTACTTGCTCATCGGAAACCGATGGTTCGGCGAGAAATTCGCGTCATAGGCGGGATTGTGAACGATTGGCAGGCGCATGGCTTGTCAGACCTATTGCGTTCCGGCGAAAAAGCAATCAAGCCAATCCGGCCCCGCCTGAAGCGCTTTCGCGAATCCTGCCCATGACTGCCAGCCCGCAATCCGTAACGCGCCCCTTCGAGGTGACGAACCGAATGGTTTTCACCATCGCGGTGCCGATGACGCTTGCGTTCCTGACGACGCCGATCCTCGGCATCGTCGACACGGCGGTGATCGGTCAGTTCGGCGACGCCGCGCTGATCGGGGGGCTCGCGGTCGGCGCGATCATCTTCGACATCGTCTTCACCACGCTGAATTTCCTCCGCTCGGGCACCACCGGCTTCGTCGCCCAGGCGGTCGGGCGCGGCGACGATGTCGAGCAGCAGGCCGTGTTCTGGCGCGCGATCATCCTCGCCGCAATGCTCGGGATCGGCCTTCTCCTGCTGGCCCTGCCGATCCGCGAACTCGGCATCGTGTTGATGAACCCCGGCGAGGGCGTGTCCGAGGCAACGCGGACCTATGTCACCATCCGCATGATCGCCGCGCCCTTTACCCTTATCAACTATTCCGTTCTGGGCCTGTTGCTGGGGCAGGGCAGGGCTGTCCCGGCCCTTCTGCTGCAGACCCTCCTCAACGGCATCAACATCGCCGGCTCGATCTGGTTCGGCCTCGTGCTCGGATGGGCCATCGAGGGCGTGGCGCTCGGCACGATCCTCGGCGAAGCGACCGCCGCCGCCGTCGGTTTCTGGTGGATCCGGCGCGGTTTCGCGGGCAAGCCCGCGCCGTCATGGGCGCATGTCTTCGAACGGGACGCGTTCCTGCGGCTCGTTTCCGTCAATCGCGATATCATGATCCGCTCCTTCGCGCTGCTGGCCGGTTTTTCGCTGTTCACCCGCACCGGCGCGCAGTTTGGCGCGGTGACGCTCGCGGCCAACGCCATCCTGATGAACTTCTTCATGATCGCGGGTTATTATCTCGACGGCTTCGCCACGGCGGCCGAACAGATCGTCGGCCGCGCCATCGGCGCCAATTACCGGCCGGCCTTCTGGCGCGCGGTGAAGCTGACCATGATCTGGGGCTTCCTGCTCGCCGGTTTCACAACCATCGTCGTCCTTGCCTTCGGCGGATCGATGATCGACATCATGACCACCGCGCCCGGCGTGCGCGAGACCGCCCGGACCTATCTGCCCTGGGCGGCGCTGACCGCGATCATGGGCGTGCTCGCCTTCCAGATGGACGGCGTTTATATCGGCGCGACCTGGTCGCGCGACATGCGCAACATGATGCTCGCCTCCCTGGCACTGATGATCGCGCTCCTGTTTGCGCTGGTCCCCGTCTTCGGCAATCACGGCCTGTGGTTCGCGCTGAATGCGTTTCTCGGTGCGCGAGGGCTGACGCTGCTGGCGAATTTGCCGAGAAAGGCGCGGACGGTGTTTGGGTGAGGGCGCGAGGCGTTTTATTTAGGTCCGCCAGCGGCTTCTTTGCGTGCCAAGGTGGACGGATGGGCGTCGGCATCGAAAGTTGTCACATGAGTGCGCAGGGCGACATCCGTGAGGCCATTACGGCACAGGGTATGGACTTGGTCATCCTGCACGGTAGCGACTGGCGCTAAACCGGGCATCGAAAGTGCTGCGGCGGCAAAAACAGCCAAAAAAATCCTTTTATGACATTTGTGTGACATGGACCAGCCGCGCTAAATAGGCTAACGCTGCGTCAAGCATTTGCCGGCCCTCGATCTGCCAACGGCGGTGGTGTGAGGTCAGGTTGATTGCCGTGGCCGGCACTTCATTGCGTTGCTGACGGTTGTGCTCTTTCGCCCGAGCGCGGGGGAACTGTTGGGACTTGGCGTGTTGGTGGGGTCCTCTGCTTATGGGGATGTTTTCTGGGTTCTCGGTTCCGGAGTTGCCAGTTTGGCGGACAATCATTTTGCGACCTACGCTCGCCAGGTGTTCGATAATGGATACAGTATCAACACCGTTGTACGAGGTCGCAAAGACAGCCATCCGGAGTTGCCGCGAGACAGATATTGCTGGATGCGCCCGCAGTTGGAAGATGTTGAACGTGTGATGAAAACACACGGTGACTGCGGGCTTGGACTGCCAACCGGGCGGTTTGTTGTTGTTATTGATATCGACACCGAATGCGAGCGCCTTAACGAAAGGCTTCTCCGCATTGTCGAGTCGATTTGTGGCGAGACGCCGTTGTTGCGACAGGGGCGGCCGCCGCGTTTTTCTGCCATTTATTCAGCGCGAGAGCCGGTTTTATCGATAAGATTGCCGCAAGTCGATGTGTTGGGACTGATGACCAGTTGCAACGCCTACGGTGTACACCCAGACACAGGTGAGGAGTATAAATGGTTGCGCGGTCACGCTCCGCATACGCTGCCGTTGAGCAACCTCCCGCAGATTGGTAACCGCGAAACATTGGCATTCATGAATCTGGTTGCCGGGGAAATGTTTCGTGACCGGTTTTCCGGCTTCGAGCTGAAGCTTGATGACAATTTTCTTCCGCTGGTATTGGCATCACGCAGCGTGTTGTTAGCTCAGTTTGCCAGCCGTGTGGTCTTCGGCAAAAAATACGCACGAAGGCGGGCTCAGCGCGAAATCTACCAGAGCATAAGGTCGGGGTGTTGGGGGCTTACTTTCGCACCGCGCATCGATGGACCCATCCAATGGACACCTGACAGCAATATTGATGGATGGGGTCAGGAATGAGCAGTCACGGAGAAGGCATACGCCTGTCCGGGGAAAACCTCACCCGTTTGGTGGAGAACGGATTTAACCCGATCCCGGTGCAAAAAGGCAGCAAACATCCTGCCGCCACCGATAATTGGCGCCGATTTTGTTGGCAGCAGCCCGATGAAAGCGACATCGCCGATTGGAGCAAAGATTACGCCGGATCGAGTATCGGCTGTGCCTGTGGCAATTCGGTTGCGGCCGTTGATATTGATTCCGGTGAAGAAACGCGCACAAAACAGGTGATCGCTCTGGCCGAATCCCATCTGGGTTCAACACCGCTCATACGGTGGGGCAGGCCCGATCGCGTTGCCATGATCTACCGATGCGCGGAGCCGATCATCTCGGCCGGATACAGTGATGTGGATATTCTGGGCCTTGGTGCACAATTTGTGGCCTACGGCGTGCACCCGCGTACGCGACTGCCATATGTTTGGAACGACGGATCAGGCCCGCTGAACACGGCTTGCGACAGCCTGCCAGCCATCGACAACGATCAGGTCGACAGCTTTATGAGGGCGATAGTAAAGCTGTCGGAACCGAAAAGTAAGAAAACACGCCGTCTTCAGATCGACAATATCAGCCTGTTGGCGCCTTTGTCTTCAACGACGGTGATGATTCGGATGCTGGTAACACGCTACCTGAACGGGCAGAATGACGCGCGGCGAAGGGCCAGGGCCCTCATTGACAAAAAATACTTTGATACCGGTAAAGGATTGAAGGTTGGTTGGATTGAAGACGACACATCGGTGAAAAATGACGATGAGATCTGATCTGCCTGGTGATTGGGCGCCGCCCGAAAAACTCCTGATAATTTCGACTTTCTACAGGACAGGATCAAATCACCTGTGTGATTTGATGGCATCCACCAAACGGCTGGGCACGCCACAGGAGTATTTGTGGCCGCGTGGTTCATATGTGCAATCGGCAACGCGCGAAACAGGTTTTGATACGCAGAGATTTTTCGCCGATGTTGCTCGCGACTGGGAAACGGAAAACGGAGTGGCGGCTATTAAGCTTTTCCCAAGTCACATGAGCCGGCTACTCAATCATGTTGATCTGAATCGCTGGTTCCCGGATATCCGCTATATCTGGCTGCAACGCGCCGACACGTTGGGCCAAGCGGTCTCGCTGGCGCTGGCAGCAAAAAACGATGACTGGTTTGCACATCAGCCTGATAAGCCCGTCGGAAGGCAAGTAGAAGCCAGTTCGGGAGATGTTGATTTTGCGCTCAGAGGTGTCTGCCAGGCCCATTCTTTCTGGACAGAATATTTTGCACGAAACGACATTGTTCCGTTTCTCGTCACCTACGAGGACCTGGCGAAGAATCCCGAACGGATTGTTGGCGAGATAGCTCAATCTTGTGACGTTGAACTACCAGCGAATTCGCCAATTGAGAGCAAATTCAAACGCGTGCTTCACAAGCAAAACAAGTCCCTGCGTGCGGCCTTTGTGAAGGAGCAAGAGCGATTTGGACCTCTTCAGTCGCATGCTGTTGATGTTTATCCGCGAACGCTGAGCAATCTGGTTCGATTTATTAAGAACAAACCACTTCGCAAGCGGCCCAGGTAGCTTTCGGAATTTTAGCTCATAAAGGTTGCCTGCGCCCGCTACCGCAACCTGATGATCGCGCTCCTGTTTGCGCCGGTCCTCGCTCTTCGGCAATCACGGCCTGTGGTTTGCGCTGAATGCGTTTCTCGGTGCGCGAGGGCTGACGCTGCTAACGAATTTGCCGAGAAAGGCGCGAAGCGTGTTTGGGTGACAGGGGGACGAGAAATCTTCAGTATGTCCATCAGATGCGGCTTTGCGGATACACCGTATACCCCGGAAGGTGTTTCTAACGGTCGCTAGTTGCGCTCTCCAGTACATCTATCGCTATGTCGAGTGCGTCGGCCGTCGTCGATACGCCTTTACAAAACTCGTCCCAAACCGCGCCTGGAATGAGGTATCGAGTGTCAGAATGCGTTTGCGAAATATTCTCAAGAAAGTGATTGAAGCTATGAAGGCTGATGAGGGCGTTCACAACGACATCAACCTCTCCGGGTTCTAGCGACCCAATGTCGGCGGCGAGGCTTTCTGAGAAAACGCGATTTACTTTTCCTACGGAGAACTGCTCGTCTATTGGCAATCTCGCTTTGAGATTGTCACGTAATGCTCGAGAGTAATTACGGAATTCAGCTGCTAGAATTCTCCGCAAAGTGTTTCGCTTCGTGTCGATCTGCCTTTGATGCGATTCCTTGGCATATCGAGCATTGGCACGCAGGGTCCAAATCACGCCGATAAAGCCCAAAGCACCGGTGATCATCGTCTGAAATCGTTCAATCAGATCCAACAGTTCATGATCAATCAATACTGTGTTCGCTTATGTATCATCTGGCGTTGGAAACTTGAATGATCACGATCGTAGAGGCAATTAATTTTTCCGCGGAGCCTATGATGACCTCGAGCGTCTCTTAGCTGCTGGTGGCTCGCCTTCGAACAGTTTGCGCGAATGCCATAAGAATGTTCAAAACGGCAATTCGCCCCCCCCCTCGTTCGCATGACGAACACCCTCGGGACCAATCCACTCACCCCGGAATAGCCTTCGCCGCCCAGTCCTTCATCGCGTCGTCGCGCAGGTCGGAGATCGAGGCCGCACCGCGCGCGTCGAGCATGCGCGCGAGGCCGCGATTGATCGCGTTGGCGACGCCGGGGCCGCGATAGATCATGCCGGTATAGAGCTGCACGAGATCCGCGCCGGCCTCGATTTTGGTGAGCGCCGACTCGGCGCTGTCGACCCCGCCGACGCCGATCAGCGTCAGGTCCGGGCCGAGCCTTTCGCGGGTTTTTGCCAGCACGACGGTCGACCGCTCGAAGACCGGCCGGCCCGACAATCCGCCGGCTTCCCCCGGATCGCGCGCGATCCCGGTGCGGGAAAGCGTCGTGTTGGAGACGATCATCCCGTCGAGCGCCTTGTCGAGAACCTCGGCGACGATGTCGTCCAGGCCGTCCTCGGTGATGTCCGGTGCGATCTTGAGCAGCACCGGCACCCGCCGTTTGTGGGTTTCCTCTTCCGCCTGCCGCGCTTCGCCGATCCGTGACAGCAGCTCGGCAAGCTGCGCGCGGCCCTGCAGGTCGCGCAGGCCCGGCGTGTTGGGCGAGGAAATGTTGACCGTGAAGTAGTCGGCCAGCGTGTAGAAGCGCCGCAGGCCGGTCACGTAGTCCGCGATACGGTCCTCGGCATCCTTGTTGGCGCCGATATTGACGCCGACGATGCCGCGTCCGCGCCGCGCCTCCAGCCGTCGAAACGCGGCGTCGTGGCCTTCATTGTTGAAACCCAGCCGGTTGATCACGGCGCGGTCGCCCGGCAGCCGGAAGACGCGCGGCTGCGGATTGCCCGGCTGCGGCTTCGGCGTCGTCGTCCCCACCTCGGCAAAGCCGAAACCGGTGGCGATCAGTTCGTCCGGCACTTCCGCATCCTTGTCGAAACCGGCGGCGACACCGACGGGATTCGGAAAGGCGAGACCCGCCGTCAGAACGCTCAGCTTCGGATTGGGCCGGATTGCGCGCACCGGCGAAAGCCCGCTCTTCAGCCCGGCGATTGCCATGCGGTGTGCCGCCTCCGGTTCCAGGCGGAAGGCCAGCCAGCGCCCTGCGCCTTCGAGCAGGCCTCCGACGCTCATCCTTCCATCTCCGGAAAATCATGCGCGCCGTCAGGGCCGAGCGGCAACGCCTTCACCCAGACGACCGCCGAAAGCGAAAGCGGCGCATAGAGATGCGGGAACAGCGCGCCGCCGCGCGAGACCTCCCATTTCAGCGCCTCGCCCATGCCATCCGTGTCGACGGCCACCAGCAGCAGGTCGTTCTGTCCGGCAAAGTGCTTCGCCGCGGTTTCCTTAGCCTGCGCGGCGGTGGAGAAATGGATGTAGCCGTCGGCGTGATCGACCGGCGCGCCGGCAAACGAGCCCGCCCGTTCGGCTTCCGCCCACTGCGCCTTCGTCGCAATCTTGTAGATGATCCTGTCCATGACGTTTGCATAATCCGCGTGGACGTCTCGCGAAAGTCCGCCCGCCGCGAAACGGACAGCTTTCTTGCGCCCTGTCGCAATTTGTGCGGAATCGCCTGGTATTCACAGTGTCATCCCGGCTGCCCGCAGGCGGCCCGCTAATGTGAGGTTTCGTCCGATGATCGAACGGTTCCGCGGCTTTGCCGTGAGCGCACCTGTCCTTGTCGCCATCCTGTCCGCTTCCGGCCCGGCCGCCGCCGATTCCGGCCGCTATGTCATGGAAAAGACGGAAAAAGGCTATGTCCGCATGGACACAGCGACCGGCGAGATGTCGATCTGCGCGGAAAGGAACGGCCAGCTCGTCTGCAAGCTCGCAGCCGACGAACGCGCCGCTTTCCAGGACGCGCTCGACCGGCTGGAAGACAGGATCGCAAAGCTGGAAGAGCGGGTTGACCGGACGCTCGCCATGCCCAGCGAGGAGGAGTTCGATCGCGGCCTCGACAACATGGAGAAATTCTTCCGCCGCTTCCTCGGGATCGTCGAGGAATTCGACGACGGGGAGGGGGCGACGCCCGACGCGCCCGAGCCGCCGGCCGACCGCACCTGAGCGCTCGCACCACGTGACGCACGGAACGGGAAATTGGCGCTTGCCAGCGCAAAATCACATGCTATAACCCGCGCACTTTCCGGCGGCACCGCCCCGGATCGTGCCTTCACGACCTTCTGTGAAGTGATTGCCCGGGTAGCTCAGGGGTAGAGCAGCGGATTGAAAATCCGCGTGTCGGTGGTTCAAATCCGCCCCCGGGCACCATTCCCCCGATGAGTGACAAAGACTGGCGTGGTTTCGCTTGGGTTCTTCAGCGCCCACATCGGCTGACGAGCCCAAATCGATGCGTTCGATTTTCCGACGCGTAGACTCGTCTACGACGGTCTGATCCATATAGAAGCCGGTTGAGTTAGAGGCTTCGACTCTGTATTCGAAGGGTCAGATGCAGCGCTGAATCACGAGAGGCAAGGCACGCATGGTATCCTGGAACAAAGTCGTCCCCTCGGCCGCCGAACAGCGCGAACTGAAGCGGGATGCACTCTTGCGCCAGGCCGCTCTGGCCTTCCGAACGAATGGCTATCACGGCACGTCCCTCTCCGACATCGCGGATCTGCTGGGGATCAGCAAGCCGACGCTCTATTACTACGTCAAGAACAAGCAGGACCTTCTGTTCAAGTGCCATCTGGCGGCTTCCGAACAGGCGCTTGATTCGGTCTGCCGCGATACCTCGCTGGATGCGCTCGAGCGGGTCTGCCAGACACTGTCCAACTATGTACGCTCGATGATCGCGGACGACAGTTACAGCGTGGTCATTCTCGAGGAACGGTCCCTCAATCCCGAACAGCTCGCCGAAGTCATCGCCCAGCGCGACGAATTCGAACAGACAATCGTGAACATCATTCGCGAGGGCGTTGAGGAAGGGTCGATCGTGGCCTGCGAACCGAAATTTGCCGCGTTTTGCGCCCTGGGCACGGCCAACTGGGTGACCAAGTGGTATCGCCGCGAGGGCTCCTGGGAGGTCGACGAGATTTCTGTCGCCGTTTCCGATTTTCTGCGCAACGGTCTTTCGCCATCGCCGGCGCGCGCGGGGTCCACCCGTCTCTTCGCGTTCGGCCCGATGATGGCTGGCGATCTCAAGGGCTGATCCGGCCCGTCCTTCCCCTTCCTTCTCCCGATTTCTTGAGTGCCTTGCCGGTCAATCCGGCTGGCGACCGCTGTCATGCGCTCATTTGGCGCTGCGAAAAAGCATTTGATTTCAGATATTTGAATGGACGCAAAAGCGGGCGCATAAACCGATTCAGGAGCGTTTCGACTTTGAAGTCGAAAAGGAAAATTCAAGGTTGACAAAAAGGACTGATGGTATGAATTTGCAATCCCAGCGTCGAAGGCCTGGCTTGAGGTGCCGGGCATCCATGAGGGAGGGGAATTTTCAGTGACTGCAGCTTCTATCAAGGAGGTGCCGACCGTCGCATCGGGCGATCCCCTCGTCAGCGCGGTATCGATCGCCAAGAGTTACGGCGGCGTGCAGGCGCTCAAGGGCGTCGATTTCGATCTCCATCCGGGCGAAATCCTCGGCCTGATTGGTCCCAACGGCTCCGGCAAGTCCACCTGTGTCAATCTGCTGTCGGGGACCGTGCGGCCGACATCCGGTCAGGTGCTTCTGGAAGGCCGCGACATGTCAGGCCAGGCGATCGACAAGATCGTCGTCGGCGGCATGATCCGGACCTATCAGGCGACGCAGGTTTTTCCGGAGTTCACTGCACTCGAGAATGTGCTGGTTGGTTGCCATACCCAGCGTAAGGCTTCGCCTCTTCAATCGGTTCTGCGCACCCGCTCGGCCCGCCGCGAAAAGGCGGAGATGACCGCCAAAGCCATGGCTGCACTTGAGGCTGTCGGCCTGAACGACAAGGCGCAAAGGGTGGCGTCGACCCTGTCGGCGGCCGACCAGCGCCTGCTGATGATCGCGGTCATGGTCGCCGCGGCGCCAAAGGTCATTCTGCTGGACGAACCGGCCGCCGGCATGGTCGCCAGTGAGCGAAAGGCGCTTGCGGAGGTCATCCGCCTGCTGCCGTCCAAGGGCATCAGCGTCCTGGTGATCGAGCATCACATGGGGCTGATCATGGAAATCTGCGACCGCATCGTCGTCTTGAATTTCGGCGAGAAAATCGCCGACGGAACGCCCGCGGAAATTCGCAACGACCCGCACGTCATCGAAGCATATCTGGGGCATCGCGATGCTGACCGTCACTGACGTCCGTATTTCCTACGGGCAGGCCGAAGTCGTTCACGGCGTGTCGTTCGCCGTCGAAGAGGGCGAGTGCGTCGCGCTCATCGGTCCCAACGGTGCCGGGAAATCGACAATCCTGAAGGCTATTTGCGGGCTGCTGAGGCCGTCCGCCGGCGACATCGTTTTCGATGGCCGCTCTGTCGCGGGGCTTCCCGGCCACGAGGTGGCGCGGCGAGGCATCGCCATGTGCCCCGAAGGCCGTCAGATGTTTCCCGAGATGACGGTGATGGAGAACCTCAAGCTCGGTGCCTATCGTCGCCGCAGCGAGAGCATCACGCCCGAAATCGACGAGATGATGGAACTGTTTCCGCGCTTGCGCGAGCGCTCCACCCAGATGGCGGGCACTTTGTCGGGCGGCGAGCAGGAAATGGTCGCCATCGCCCGGGCGCTGATGGCCAAGCCGAAACTGTGCATTTTCGACGAGCCGTCATTGGGGATCGCCCCGAAGGTCGTCGATGAAATCGAAGAGACACTCATAAAAATCAAGGGCTTGGGCGTCACGATCCTGCTTGTTGAGCAGGCAGTGTCCATGGCGCTGCGGGTCGCGGATCGCGCCTATGTGCTCGAGGCGGGAGAGGTCGTCACCGCCGGTACCTCGCAAGAGATGTCGAACGACCCGCGTGTGCAGAGCGCCTATCTGGGCGCCTGATCAATCAAGAGACTCACCAAAGGAGGAGATGAAAGTGAATAGATTCTGGAAGCTTGCGATGGCTGGTGCCCTCGCGATCACTGCGCCGGCTGCGCATGCCGCCGACAAGGTGCTGACCATCGGTGTAAGCGACGCATTGTCGGGCGGCGGTGCCGTTTACGGCGAGCCGCAGCGCCGCGCCATCAACCTCGCGATCGAGCAGATCAACGGCAATGGCGGTATCGCCGTCGGCGATGACACTTATACGCTCGAAACCATCGAATATGACGACAAGGCCGATCCGACCGAAGCGACCAATGTCGCGCGCAAGCTGATTGACCGCGACGGTGTGAAATACCTGATGGGCTATTGCTGCTCGGCCTCCACCGGTGCGGTGGCTTCGATCATCGGCCGCGAGGACGTGATCATGCTGGTTGGCACCGCCGGTGCACGGGCGATCACCGCCGCCGGCAACGACAACGTCTTCCGGACCCGTCCTCCGGGCGATTACACCGGCGCCGCCGCCGGCCGCTTCATCTACGATCAGGGCGTCCGCCGTCTCGGCGTTGTGGCGACCCGCGATGTGGCGCTGTTCACCCAGTATCGTGACGCGCTCGTCGAAGCCTTCAAGGAAGCTGGCGGTGAAGTCGTCGCAGTGGAAACCTTCGGTGGCCAGGACCGCGACATGACGGCCCAGCTGACCAAGGTGCGCGGTCTTGATCCGGATGGCTACTTCATCTCCGGCTATGTCGAGCAGGTGGCCTTCGCCTATCGCCAGGCTCATGAGCTTGGCATCACCGCGCCGCGCTTCGGCTTTTCCGGCGGAAGCGCCGAGCAGTTTCTTGCCGTGGCCTCGAAGGAAGCCATGGAAGGCGTATGGGATCTGATCGCCATCGAGTTCAACGCCGAAGCGCTCGGAGACAACGCCAAGGCCTATGCCAAGGCCTATGAGGAACGCTGGGGCGACTATCCGACCCCCAACAGCGCGTTTGCCCATGACCAGGTCTGGGTCCTGAAACATGCGCTGGAAAATGCCGGCACCACCGAACTCGGGGCCGTCAAGGAAGCTCTGCGCAATCTGACGGTGCCTTCGGAAGTCGTCCTGGAATACCTGCCGGTGGACGGTCAAATGTTCGACCCGAAGGGTCAGGCCTACATCTCCAACGGCGCCTTCCAGTTCCATGACGGCGACTGGGAGTTCAAGACCAAGCTTCCCTCGGATGCGGCCGGCTATTCGGCCTACTTCCAGACGATCAGAAAGTAACAGGCCCGGTGTTCAACCGGTTCCAGAACGGTGGCGCGACATGGGTCGCGCCACACCATCCCGGAGCGCGTCATGCTTGTTGACCTCATTCAACAGCTCTTCAACGGTTTGGTGATTGGCAGCATCTACACGCTGGTCGCGTTGGGGCTCACGATCATCTTCGGCATCCTCGGTATCGCGCATTTCGCTCACGGCAGCGTAGCGATGTTCGGGGGCTACCTGACCTTCTTCTTCATACAATCGCTCGGCATCGGACTCTTTCCGTCCATGGCGCTGGCGATGGTCGCGGGTGCGCTGCTCGGAGTGATCCTTGAGCGCGTGGCCTATCACCCGGTGCGCAATGCGCCGCCGATCAACGCCTTCATCATCGCACTTGGGCTGACGCTCATCATCGAGAAATCGAACCTCATCCTCTTCGGTGTCGACCAGGTCATTATTCCCACCGGCTTCGACCGCGTCTTCGAAATCGGCGGCGTCACCTTCCCCGAATTGCGGGTCTACATCCTGGTGATCGCAGCGGTGCTGGTGATCGCGCTTACCATTCTGATCCAGAAGACCTGGATGGGCATGGCGGTCCGCGCGGTGGCGCAGAACCGTCCGGCGGCCATCCTGATGGGCATCAACGTCGATGCCGTATCGATGTTCGTCTTCGGGCTGAGCTCGGCGCTCGGCGTCGCCGCCGGCGTGCTTGTCGGCGCGCTGTTCGCCGTGGCACCCGGAGTCAGCAGCGGCCTCGTCGTCAAGGGCTTTGCCGTTCTCATTCTTGGCGGTCTCGGCTCCATTCCCGGCGCCATCATCGGCGGTTTGCTGCTCGGTGTGTCCGAGACTTTCGCCACCGCATTCATTTCGTCCGCCTACAAGGACGTCATCGCCTTCCTGCTGATGATCGGCGTGCTGCTGTTCAAACCTGAAGGCCTCATGCGACGGAGCGCGACCCGATGATCCGCTATGTTCTGATTCTCGCGGTCATCGCGGGCGCCATTGCCTTCCCGCATCTCCTGACCTCGAACTACTTCATTCACCTGGCGATCCTTGCCATGATCTGGATGATCGTCGCGCAGGGCGCCAACGTCATCCAGGGCTATACCGGCTACGTGTCGATCGCCCAGGCAGGCTTCATGGGGATCGGCGCCTATTCCTCAGCGTTGTTGAGCATCGAGGCGGGTTTCCCGGTCTGGATCGCCATCCTCGTCAGCCCGTTTTTCACAGCGGTCGCCTCGCTGATCGCGGGCTACCCTTCGCTGCGGGTGAAAGGGCACTATTTCGCCATCGTCACGCTGGCGATGAACATGGTGATCTTCATCGTGCTGGTGAACTGGATCCCGGTCACCGGCGGCGAGTCCGGCCTGCCCGGCATTCCCGCGCCGGAACCGATCGTCATCGGCGATTTCGAACTGAACTTCTTGCGACGGAACACCTACTACTATCTGGTCCTCGCAGCTCTCGCGCTGGTGATGCTTCTGGTGGTGGCCGTGGTGCGCTCTCGGGTTGGACTCGTCCTTCAGGCGATCCGCCAGAACGAGACCCTGGCCGAAGCCGCTGGTGTCGCATGCTGGCGCTACAAGTTGTTCTCCTTCGTGTTCAGCGCTTCGCTGGCCGGTTTTGCCGGTGCGCTCTATGCCCACTATCAGGCCTTTATCAGCCCGGCGCCATTCTCCGTTGACCATTCCCTGAACGCGATCCTTGCCGTCATTCTCGGTGGCAGCGGCACGCTGTTCGGTCCGCTGGTTGGCGCTGCGCTCACGGTCGCCTTGCCGGAAGTGCTTCGCGTCGCGGAGACCTACCGGCTGATCATTTACGGCGTCGGACTGGTCATCGTGGTCATCTTCCTGCCGCGTGGGCTCTATCCCTGGTTGGCCGACCTGTCTCGTGGCCTTTTCGGCCGCAAGGACGGCAACGGTGCGGAGGCGCATCGATGACCAGCATGGCCAATTCCATCCGCCATCACGCTCGCCTCCGTCCGGATGCTGTGGCCCTGATCGAGGGAGACCGGGAGATCAGCTATGGCGAACTCGATGCGCTTGTCTCGGGGTGTGCCGCCCAACTGACAGCCAGCGGTGTCCGGGCTGGAGACCGGGTGGCGGTGATCCTGCCGAACTCGGTGGCCTGGGTCGTCGCCTATCAGGGGGCGATGCGGATCGGCGCGATTCCGGTGCCGCTCAATCCCTTGCTCGCCGATGCGGAAATCACCGCGATTCTCGCCGATTGCGAGCCCGCAGCGGTCGTCTCGCGGGGCGCGCATGTCTATTTCGGCGGGCAGACCCCGCCTTGCCCGGTCTTCGATATCGAAGCGGATGACGGCGGCATCGTCTCGACGACCGGGCCTGTGGTCGAGTGCGCGCCCTGCGCGCCGACCGATACAGCGGTCATCCTGTATTCGTCCGGCTCGACCGGGCGGCCGAAGGGCGTCGAACTGAGCCACCACAATCTGTTCTGGAATACGCAGGCCTTCGCGCTCGACCTGTTGCGGCTGACGCCGGAAGACCGTGGCTACGGCGTCCTGCCCATGAGCCACGTGTTTGGCCACACCTGCCTCTTCACCACTTTCCTGATGACCGGCGCGTCGATCGTGCTGAGCCCGCGTTTCGATCCGGTCGAGACATTCGAGGCGATGTCGCGCCACCGGATCACCATCTTCATGGGTGTTCCGACAATGTACTGGACGCTCGGCAAGGCCGAGCTGCGGGAAGGCATCGACCTGTCGTCCTGGCGGGCCTGCGTCTCGGGCGGCCAGGCGCTGCCCGAAGAGGTGCATGTGCGTTTCGAAGAGAGGTTCGGCGTGCCGATCTCCGAGGGCTACGGCATGACCGAGGCCTCGCCCTCCGTTTGCGGGGTTCGCATTTTCGACGAGCAGCGTCGGCCCGGATCGTCGGGACGGCCTTATTGGGGCGTTCGCGTCGATATCGTGGACGAAGCCGGAAATGAACTGCCCGTCGGCGAGCGGGGCGAGATCGCCGTGACATCTCCCGGCCTCGCGAAAGGCTACTACCGTCGTCCCGATTTGACGGCGGAAGCCTTTCGCGATGGTCGGTTGCATACCGGTGATATCGGGTTGCTCGACGAGGATGGATTTCTCTACGTCGTCGATCGCAAGAAAGAGATGATCATCTCGGGCGGATACAACGTCTACCCCCGCGAAATCGAGGAGATGGCCCACCGCATGGAGGGCGTGCTCGAAGTGGCGGCGATCGGCGAACCCGATGAGCGGCTCGGCGAACGGATCATCGCTTACGTTGTTCCCGAAAACGGAAAGCGGGTCGACCCGGAGGCGATGATCGCCGAATGGGGCGCAAATCTCGCCCGTTACAAAGTTCCACGCGCCGTACGTGTGCTCGACGCCTTGCCCCGGAATGCGACCGGCAAGGTCGATCGAATGCGCCTTCGCGACATGAATCTGGATTATGGATAAGACAATGGACAGCAGCGAATTCAACCGGTTTCTCGCCAGGTTCACCTTGGCGGCCGAAAGCGGTGACGGTCAGCGCTTTGCCGAATGCTTCACGCCCGATGGCGTGTATTACGACTACATCTACGGTGTGCATCAGGGCCGTGACCAGATCGCCCACATGATGCAGAACCTGTTCCACCGCGATGCCGGCGAGGACTATCGCTGGGAGATGTTCGACGGCGTCATCGACGGCGATGTCGGCTATGCGTGGTCGCTTTCGAGCTTCTCGTCGGACATTCCGAAATTCAAGGGCAACAAGGTTGTCATCGACGGCATGTCCCGCTTCGTCATGCGCGACGGGCTGATCGCGGAGTATCGGGAATCGGTCAATGGCGGCGTCGCGATGAAACAGCTCGGCGTCGAACCGGCCCGGATGGGCAAGGTCTTCGACCGGTGGATCGGCTGGTTGCAGGAACGCGAGGAGACGAAAGACTATCTCGCCCGTCCGCGCGGCGAGTTCGCGAAAGAACGCCTGCAGGCGATCGTGAAAGGGTAACCCATGGCCTATGAGCACATCAAATACGCGGTCGAGGACAAGATCGCCCGGATCACGCTGAACCGTCCGGACCGGATGAACGCCTGGACGGCAACAATGGAGCGCGAAGTGCGCCTGGCGATGGAATCGGCGGCGGGCGACGACGATGTTCGCGCCATCCTCCTGACCGGCGAGGGACGGGCCTTCTGCGCCGGGGCCGACATGGAGGAGCTTGCGGAACTCGACCCCAATGACATCCGCGCGGAAGAATGGATGCGTCCGTTCGACATGAACAGGCGCCCTGACTGGCAGACCCGCTATTCCTTCTATCCGGCAATCGAAAAGCCGATCGTCGCCATGCTCAACGGTGCGGCGGCGGGGATTGGTCTCGTTCACGCGCTCTACTGCGATATCCGCTTTTCCGCCGACAATGCCGCGTTTTCGACGTCGTTCGCCCGGCGGGGGCTGATCGCCGAACACGGGTTGAGCTGGATGCTTCCGCTGCTCGTCGGCCATGCCAATGCGCTGGAGCTCCTGTTGTCGGCGCGGAAATTCCATGCGCCGGAGGCCTACCGCATGGGTCTCGTCAACCGGATCTACCCGCCCGAGGAACTCGAAGAGGCGACCATGGCCTATCTGCGCGATCTGGTGGACATGGTTTCGCCGCGCGCCATGGGCGTCATCAAGCGTCAGCAATACGAGGTGCCGTTCCAGACCCTCGCCGAAGCAACGATCACCGCCAATCACGAGATGGCGCTGAGTGTGCAGAGCGAGGACTTCAAGGAAGGTGTCGCGCATTTCATCGAAAAGCGCGCGCCTCGTTTCACGGGACGCTGAGCCATGCCGCAATTTGCGTCCGACGGCATGCGCGCGCTCTTCACCGCCGAGGAGATGTCGTTCCGGCAGGAAGTGCGGGCTTTTGTGGCCGCCAATCTGCCGGCCGAGATCGCCTCGAAACTCATGGGCGGTCTGCATCCCGGCCGCGCTGATGTCGAAACCTGGACCCGGATCCTGCACGAGCGCGGCTGGGCGGCTTATAGCTGGCCGGAAGAGTATGGAGGTCCGGGCTTTTCCCCTGTGGAACGGTATATTTTCGAGGACGAATGCGCGCGCGCCGGCGCGCCGGAACTCGTGCCTTTCGGGCTGAAGATGGTCGCCCCGGTGATCATGAAATATGGCGACGATCGGCAGAAGGCACATTACCTGCCGCGGATTGCCCGGCTCGATGATTTCTGGTGCCAGGGCTATTCGGAGCCCGGCTCGGGCTCGGATCTTGCCTCGCTGAAGACGCGGGCGGTTCTTGAGGGCGACCGATACATTGTCGATGGCCAGAAGGTCTGGACGACCTCCGCGCATGAGGCGGACTGGATCTTCTGTCTGGTGCGGACCTCGAAAGAGGGCAAGCGGCAAAACGGCATCACCTTCCTGCTGATCGATCTGAAATCGCCGGGCATCACGATACGCCCGATCATCACGCTCGACGGCAAGCACGAGATCAACGAGGTCTGGTTCGAAGGCGTCGAGGTGCCGGTCGAAAATCGGGTCGGCGAGGAAGGCAAGGGCTGGACCTATGCAAAGTATCTCTTGGAGCACGAGCGGCTGAATTTCGGCGGCATGGGCTTTTGCAAGCGCGAACTGGCGCGGCTCAAGGCGATGGCCGCGGAAACGATGCGCGGCGGCCGGCCGGTTCTCGACGATCCCGGCTTCAAGCTGCGGCTCGAGGCGCTCGAGGCCGAGTTGCTGGCCGTCGACATGACCAATCTGCGTTTTCTGCGCGAGGTAGCTGCCGGGCGCGAGAACGCGCTGCAGGCGCCGGTGCTCAAGATCATTAGCTCCGAGATCCAGCAGACGATTTCGGAACTGCAGACGCGGGCGCTCGGTTCGCGGGCGCTGGCGTTCAATCCGCAGGGCACCGCGTCGAACACACCGCATCACTATGCGGCGGAGAACTACTGCAACATGCGCAAGACGACGATCTATGCAGGCTCGAACGAAATCCAGCGCAACATTGCCGCCAAGGGAATCCTCGGATGAATCTCGCAGCCGAAATCGACGCGGGCGACGGCCTGCCTGTCCTGTTCGAACCCGACGATACGCTTGACATGTTCAAGGACATGGTCGGGCGCGCGCTTGGCGATCTCGGGCAGGCGGACTGGTCCGCCATATCTGCGGTGTTGAAAGAGCTCGGTCTGTTCGAGGCATTGCTGCCCGCTTCCAGGGGCGGCTATGGCGGTGCCCGGTTGGCAAGCCTCGTCTGCGACCGTCTCGGCGAAGCGGGGCTCGCGACACCTTTTACGGTCTCATGGGCCGCGATCGGGCGCTTCCTCAACACGATCGAGGGCAGCGGCCCGCGTCTCGACGAGATCGCCGCGGGGCTGAACGAAGGGTCGGCGCTGGCGACTCTTGCCATGCACGAAACCGATGCCCTGCCGGCCTCGCGCGATTTCGAAACGCGCCTCCGACACGTTGGCGAGCGCTGGGAAATCGACATTTGCAAACGCATGATCCCATTTGCCGCACAGGCCGACTGGTTGTTCGTGCCGGCAACCACGGAATCCGGGGCGGCCGCGCTCGTGGTGCTCGGCCGCGACGCCTTCTCCGATGCGCTGCGCCCTTATGACCTCATCGACGGAACGCCGGCGGCGGATCTCGATATTACCGGGCTTGCGCTTTCCGACGAGAACATCCTGCTTTTCGGCAAGGAAGCCGATGCCGCCCTGCGCGAAATGCGCAACATGCTGTGCGCAGCACTCTGCGCCGAGGCGGTGGGCGCGATGCGCGCCATGGTGACCGCGACACGCGATTATCTCGGTATGCGCCGCCAGTTCGGCCAGGTGCTGTCCGATTTCCAGGCATTGCGTCATCGCTTCATCGACATGGAGATCGTCTTGACGAAGGCCGAGACGATGGCGGCACTTGCTTCGGCCGCCGTGGACAATGGGGCAGGGGGCGCCGACGAGGCGCTCGTCGACAAATGCCGATACATTGTCATCCGCTCGGCCTGGGCGGTGTCGCAGGAAGCCATGCAGATGCATGGCGCAATCGGAATGGCGAGCGAAACCCCGCTTGGCGCCTACTTCAAACGTCTCTTGGCGTTGTCGCTGTGGTTTGGCGACGAGGACGAGGCCCTTCTGGCGCAGACGCGCTGACCGGCCGTACCGACACACACACGAAAGGATCGCAACAGTGCTTGAGAAGCTCGAATTCTACATTGATGGCGCGTGGAGCGCACCAGCCGACGCGCGCCAGCTCGAAGTGGTCAATCCGGCCGATGAACAGGCCTTCGCCCTCATTTCGCTTGGGGACGCCGAGGATGTCGATCGTGCCGTCGCGGCGGCGCGTCGTGCATTCGAAGGCTGGAGCACGACGCCGCTGTCCGAACGGATCGACCTGATGAAAAAGCTGCGTTCGGTATACGAGGCGCGGATCGACGATATGGCAGAGGCGATCTCCAAAGAGATGGGAGCGCCGATCTCGCTGGCGCTCAACGGCCAGGCCATGGCCGGTCTCGGCCACATCAAGGCGTTTACCCGAACAGCCGTCAGCTATGATTACGAGCATGCGCTCGACGAGCGCAATCCGCAGGAGTGGATCGTTCATGAGCCGGTCGGCGTGTGCGGGCTGATCACGCCGTGGAACTGGCCGATGAACCAGGTGGCCTTGAAGGTCGTTCCGGCGCTTCTGGCCGGCTGCACCGTCGTGCTGAAGCCATCGGAAATCTCGCCCCTGTCGTCGATGCTTCTCGCCGAAATGATTGACGAGGCCGGCTTCCCGGCGGGCGTGTTCAATCTCGTCAATGGCGATGGCGCCGGTGTGGGCGCGGCGATGTCGAGCCATCCGGACATCGACATGATGTCGTTTACGGGATCGGCCCGCGCCGGAATTGCGGTGCAGAAGGCGGCCGCTGACACGGTCAAGCGCGTGTCGCTTGAACTGGGCGGCAAATCGCCGAACATCGTCTTCGACGACGATGCGCTGGCCGACGCGGTCAAGCGCGGCGTTCGCCAATGCTTCCTGAATACCGGTCAATCCTGCAATGCGCCCACGCGCATGCTCGTCGAGCGGTCGGCCTATGAAAAAGCTGTCGGGATTGCCGCCGAAATCGCCGCCAAGACGACCGTCGGCAATCCCTCCGAAGAGGGACGCCATATCGGTCCGCTGGCCTCGAAGGCCCAGTACGACAAGGTCCAGAGCCTGATCGACACGGGTATCACGGAAGGCGCCCGGCTGGTCGCCGGCGGCCCGGGACGGCCGGAAGGGTTCAATCGTGGCTTCTTCGCGCGACCGACGGTATTCGCCGACGTGACCAACGACATGACGATCGCGCGTGAGGAAATTTTCGGTCCGGTGCTGGTGATGATGCCCTTCGACAGCGAGGACGACGCGGTGAAGATCGCCAATGACACGCCCTACGGCCTTGCGGCTTACGTTCAGTCGCTTGACGAGGAACGCGCGGTGCGTATCGCCCGGAAACTGCGCGCAGGCATGGTTCAGCTCAATGGAGCCAACCGCCCCTCTGGAAGCCCCTTCGGCGGCTACAAACAGTCTGGCAACGGCCGCGAAGGCGGGCCTTGGGGGTTCGAGGAATATCTCGAGGTCAAGGCGATCAGCGGGTGGCCATCGGCCTGATCGTCACAATCGAAGGCTCGTTGCCGTCGCAGCCTGTGCTTGGCGGGCCGATCCCTGGAAGGCGACCTTGATCAAGTTTCCGGTATCGGAACGACCAAGGTCGCCTCTTCGGACGCGCAGATATGCAGGGCCGACCGTCAGTGCCGGACCGCGTCTGCAACGGTGAAAACGAGCTTCCGGAACGCCGACATCTCGCGTGCTGGATGCGATCCGCAGGTCTCTGCCAGCGGCGGCGCGTGGTCGAGTTCGCCTTCGGCGATGATGCATCCGTCCTCGACTTTTCCCACATGGGCGACAGGCCGTCCGCAACCCTCGCATCGGGTGACGATTTCCACGTGATCGTCGTAAGGCACATGCGGATCGAAATCGGACGCGTTTACCTCGATCACGCGCGCCGGCAGTTCCAGATAGGCGTCGATCGGCAAACCAAGCGGCTTCATTTCAGCCGCGTGAAGTGCGAGCTCTTCCACAAGATCCGTCGTCATGAGTCTCTCCACCAGGAGTCAGACTACGCACAAGGCGACAAATCGGACTACGAATTCAACCGCGAATCCTGCCGCAGCGTTACACTTTCGGCTAGGTCGCGACGAATGTGCGGGAAAATTCGGATCATTCTCCGCGCAAAAGGAAGATCAGCGCCTTTGTGCTGTCTGCGCGGTCGGGGTCAGATGGAGATGTAGCCGGCCTTGATCGCGATGGCCAAGGCATGGGTCTTGTTCCGCGCGCCGAGCTTCTTGCACATGTTCGACGTGTGGTAGTTGACCGTATGCGACGAGATGTCGAGCGCTTCGCCGATCTCGCTGGCTGACAGACCCGCCGAAATGAGAATCAGGCACTGTTTCTCGCGATCCGTCAGGATGCTTCGGTCCGTGGTGTGGATGGTGACGTCGTTCGCATGGATCTCGAAGGCCTGCTGGGCGAGATAGCTGAGCTGCATCATCTCGCAATCGGCCAGCGTCTCCCGCTCGCCGCTGAACCGCACGCCGCCGGCCGAACCGTCGCTGCTGCGCACGGGGAAATATGCGATCCTGTCATATCCCGCGCTGACCAGCGACAGGTGAACCTCTTTGTAGTCTTCGTTCTCTTCCGCTTCGGCGATGATGAACTGCCTTGTCATCTGCGGGACGACTGCCATGCGCAATTGCTGCAGAAGCGAATTTCTCCGGATCGCTCCGTTACGGCAATATCGGTAAAAGAGCTCGGCATCCCAGTTGTTGATTCCGAAGCGAACGGTTTCGCCTGTCACGTCGCCGAATACGAAGCTGGAGAAGAGAAAGGTTTCGAGCCCGTATCCGGGAAGGATGTCCTTGAAGGCCTTGATCAGGTCGTAGTCCGTTTGCGCGGACCGAATGCGTACGCAGTTTTCTTCGAAGAAATTGCAGCGCGGCAATCCAGCTGGAATTGTCATACTTTTCGGCCCGTCATCCCCAAGCATCCAACGATGCGAATCACTTAAAATATTCGTCAGTATGTTTTCTATCGATGTGCTCGGCAAGTTGCCGCAGAGTAGCTGAGCGGAAAATAGATTAGAAATTACAATAAGTTCGAGTGAATGCGCATAGGGCAGGCGCGCATATCGTATCTCGCGCGTTACACTTTGTATCGCGCGATCTTACTCGGGTTTCATTATTCGAACCGCGCTCCAAGAACTTCCCATATGCTTGCGCACGCGTCTTCGCATCAGCTCGAAACCGGGGTGGATCGTCGGCTATTTCGGCTTCGGAGACGCCCCCCGTTTCAGGGGGTTGGCCGGATCATTTTTGTTCTGCGCAATACGGCGGACAGCAGACGGTCGTCATCCGTGTCGCCTCAGTCCTTGGACGGCTCCCGGTCTATCCCGATGATCTGAAACGGCGCCCAGGCCGAGGGATGGGCGAATGACAGGCGGCCGCCGTCCTGTCCGGTGTCCTCCACGATGTCCCTCATGGCCGAACGGAAAGCCTGCGCGCGTGTCTGTCCGTCGCGCATCGCCGCCAGGGTTCCGGTCGTCAGCCGGGCCGTCGCATTGTCCTGAACCTTCCAGTAGGAAACCAGCAGGCTCTGCGCCCCGGCGTAGAAGAAGCCGCGCGCCAAACCGGTCAGGCCGCCGGCGTCGGGCGTCCCGCCGGCCGCCGTGTCGCAGGCCGACAGGATCACCCAGTCCGCCGAAAGCCTCAGCTGCGCCGCCTCCGATGCGGTCAGCAATCCGTCATTCAACGGGCCTTCCGGCGTTTCCGGCGGTGTCAGGGCGAGGGCGGGTTCCGCCAGCGTGCCGAAGGTGCCGGCGATCAATCCGTGGGTCGCAAGCAGGATCGTGTCGGCCTGCTCCAGCCTGCCGTTTTCCGCTTCCGCGCGCAGCCGCGCCTCGCTTGCGGCCCCTCCGAGCAGAACCGTGCTTTTCTCCGGTCCGTAGAGATCGGCGAGTGTCTCCACCTCGGCGCGCGTGCCGGGCAGGCGCGCCAGCGAGTTCACCCCCGCCGCCCGGCTGTCGGGAGCGGAGCGCAGCGTAAGGCGGGCGTCCGGCAGCGAAGCGTCCGCCGAACCGGAGAACTCCGGGTCGCCAAGCGCGAACAGCGTGCCGCTCGAAGGCTGCGCGTCTTCCTTGTCGGCGCGTTCGCTGCGCAGCATGGAAAGCGTCGGCAGGATGGAAATCGAGTGTTCGAGACCGAGCCATGATGTCCGGCGGAGGTCTTCCGGTTCCGTATCGTCGCCGCTGGGCGGTTCGGTAACCAGTGCATTCAGCGGCAGGCTCAGAAGCGAACCCTGCGGCGAGACGATCCAGTCTTCCTTGCCATCGATCAGCGCGGCAATTTCCTCCGCACCGAAAAGCGCCTCGTAGAGCCTGTGGGCCATCGCCCGGTCATAGCCGGGCACCCGCCGTTTCTGACGCGATGCGGCGGCCCGCGTACCGCTACCGCCATCCAGTTGCGCGTGCAGCGTCGCGATCGTCCGGGAGATCTCGTCGGCGGTCAGTTGAAGCGATGCCCACGCCGCGCCGTCTCGCGTGACGGCCCATGCCAGCCCGGTCTCGTTGCCCTGTCCGGGAAACAGCAGCACCAGCGCTTCGGTCGGTCCGAGAAGGTCCTGGACCTCGGAGAGTACGAGCGGCGGCGGGGCGACGAGGTCGTAAAAATCGGGGAAGTCGCTGCGGATGCGGCTTTCGCTTGCCTGCACCCTGTCGTCGGCCGCGTCGCGCGCCTTGAACAACTGCCGGCGCAGGGCGGCATCGCCGAGCATCCCCGCCGATGCGAGTTGCACGTCGATCTGGTCGCGTTCGGCGCGCGCCGCGTCCCAGTCGGACACCTCGCCCTTGAGCCCCGCGCGCCCGGCAGCGATGCGGGCCTGCGCGCGCGCCATCGCTTCCGCCGCGCCGTCCATGCTGCGCGACTGGATGGCCGCGAAGGCTTCCGCGCGCAATTGTTCCGCGTTCTCGGTATTCGCCCGGTCCTGTGCGAGCGCATGCGCCGCGAAGGCAACCATCGCGCCCGCCTTGGCGGAGCTTTCGGCTGCCGTCTCGCGGCCGCTTCCCGCCGCGCCCGCCCGCGCGCTCAGCACGTCCCGTTCGCCGGCAAGCGCCTTGCGCGCTGCCGCAAGCGCCAGACCCGGTTCGCCATTCGCCAGCCTTGCGGCCGAAAGCGTCGCGTAGCTGAGCAGCGTTTCGCGATTGAGCGGCCCCAGCACCGCTTCGCGTTCCCGCGCGGCCTGTGCGAGCAGGGTTGCGCCGACGCTCGTCTCGCCTTGCTTGTAGTGCCCGACGCCCGCATTGAAGAGGCTGGTCAGCAAATGCGGATGATCGGCAGGGAGCTGCCGGCGTCGGGTTTCGAGCACTGCATCATATTGCGCGGCCGCGGCGGCGGTATCGCCCAGATAGGACAGCGTCACCGCGAGATTGTTGCGCGCGGTCAGGGTGAAGGTGTTGTCCGGCCCGAATGTCGCCTCGGCCAGGCTCAGCACCTCGCGGTTGAGCGGTTCGGCGGCAGCGGGATCGTCCGCGCGCAGGTAGCTCGCGGCCAGGTTGCCCGCCGCTGTCAGTGTCTCGGGATGCGCTTTTCCAAGCGATTTCGTGGAGAGCGCCAGCACCGATTTCTGATGCTGGATGGCCTCGTCGACGCGGCCGGTTCGCGCCAGCAGGAGGGCGAGATTGCCCGCCGTCGACAAAGTCTCCCTGTCGCTGCTGCCGAGCACGGCCTCCCGCGCATCCAGCGTGGCACGGAACAGGGGTTCGGCCTCGTCATAACGTCCTTGGGCGTCGAGCGTCGTCGCCAGGTTGTGCTGGGCGTCCAGCGTTTCCGGCGCGCGCGGGCCGCGAACGTCCCGGTACCCGGCCAGGGCGTCGCGCTGCAGCGCCTCCGCCTCGCTCAGCCGGCCCAGAGCCGAAAGCGCAAGGCCGAGTTGGCTCATGCTGTGCAGCGAGCTCTCAAGCGCCGCGCCGAGCGTGTCGATCCGCCGGTCCAGCACCGCCCGATGGATCGCGGCGGCTTCCTCGTAACGTCCGAGATTCGACAGTGTCGAGGCCATGTTGGCGCGTGAGCGAAGCGTTTCGGGGTCCTCCGGCCCGAGGACTTCGGCGCGTGTCTCGGCGACCTCGCGGTCGAGCGCGAGCGCGTCCGCGTAGCGTCCCGCCGTGTTGAGCGCGACGGCGAGATCGTTCAGCGTGATCAGCGTCTCCGGAGCGTCGCGCCCGAGGGCCTGTTCGCGCCGCCTGGCGATATCCTGGTAGAGCGCGATGGAGTCATCGATCCGGCCGCTTTTTCTCAGGAGCAGGGCAAGCTGTTCGCCGAAATTGAGTGTCGTGGCGTCGTCGAGACCGGCCATGCGCGATTGAAGATCGAAGGCGCGCTGGCGCAGCGGCAGCGCTTCCGCCGGCCTGTCCTGGTTGGCCAGCACGAGCGACAGCGCATCGAGATTGTAGAGCGCGATTTCGCTTTCGCGGCCTGCCGCCCGTTCGTTGAACGACAGCGCTTCGGAAAGGCTGCGCTCCGCCAGCGTCAGGTCACCCTGCTGAAGCGCATTGACGCCGGTGAAGAACCCGACATAGCCGAGCGCTTCGGTGAACCGCAGCGTCAGCGGATCGTCCGCGCCAAGGCGCTGCCGTGCGATGTGCAGACCCGCCCGGTATTCGCTGGCGGCGCCATCGAGATCGCCGGTCTCCTCGGCCACTTGCCCGAGAAAAAGATGCGTGCCCGCTGTCCAGGAATGGCGCGGGCCCCATGTCGCCTCTTCGAGCGCCAGCAGGTCGCGCGCAGCCGTCCCGGCCGCAGCGAAGTCGCCCGCCTTGAAGGCGTCGCGCATCGACCGGTCGAGCGCGTCCATCCGCGCCTTCTCGGCAGCGGTCGGCTGGCGGAGGTCGGGGCCTTGCTCCGGTGCTTCCTGTCCGGGTCCCTCGACGGGGGGCGTATCGTCGGCGGTCGCCGGAACGGCGAGCGCGATCGACGCGAGAAGCAGGAGGATCCGAAACTGTATCATGCGCGACGTGTGTCTGTTGTGGGCCCCGGCGACAACGGCGCTGTCGCCATGTCGAGATTGCACCTTTCTCGACCATCAAAATGGCCGGGATTGGGCACGCCGGGTAAACAATGCACTATCGCAGCTTCTGGTTGATCCATCCGGTAATCTGGCCGGCCGTCATCGCGCCGGACTGGCGCGCGATTTCGCGGCCGCCGCGATAGAGCAGCAGTGTCGGGATACCGCGAATGCCGAGCCGTCCGGCCACCGCCTGTTCCTCGTCGGAATTCAGCTTGAGGAAACGCACGCGCGGTTCCAGATCGCGCGCGGCCTGCTCGAAGGCGGGCGCCATCATCCGGCACGGGCCGCACCAAGGCGCCCAGACATCGACGACGATCGGAACGGAACTGCGGGCGATCTGCTTGTCGAACATCCCGCCCTTCGCCTCCACCGGATGCCCGGTGAAGAGTGGCGCGTGGCAGACGCCGCATTTCGCCTTTTCGGCCGGCTTGTCCGCCTTGACGCGGTTCACCGCGCTGCAGGACGGACAGACGATCTGAACCGCATCGGACATGGACTTCTCCCGGATTGGACCCATCGCGATCAAAGTAGCGCGCGGCGACGTCCCGAGACTTGATCCGGGTCAAAGCCAGCCCGATCCGCCTGTCGCCGGGACCATCGGCGCGCGCCGAACGCTCAGGCAGCCGATGCGAGCGCGACGGCGTCGGCACCCGCCGGATAGCGCAGCCGGTCGGAGCGGTCGGTTGCAGCCGCCCACACCGCCTCCGCCACGTCGCTTTCCTTTGTCGTCAGGGTGGGATTGGCGAAGGCCGCGAAGATCGGACCGGCATAGCCGGCATAGGCTTCAGGAACCAGATCCTCGACGCGGATGTCGGTGTTTTCGGCAAAGCGCGTCGTTGGCGCATAGCCCGGCTCCACCAGCTTTGCCCTGACGCCGAAAGCGCCGAGTTCGTGGGCCAGCGAACCGGTGAATCCCTCGACTGCCATCTTGGAGGCTGTGTAGGCGGCCGCCAGCGGATGTGCGGCCAGAGTCACGGACGAGGTAACGTTGACGATGACACCCGCGCCGCGCTCGCGCATCTGCGGAATGACAGCTTGCGTCATTGCCATGACGCCGAAGGTGTTCGTCTCGAAGACCTTGCGCACATGGTTCATGGGCGTAGCCTCGAAGGCGCCGACAACCCCGACGCCGGCATTGTTTACCAGCGCGTCGATTGTCCTGGCCGCGTCTACTGCGGCGGCGATACTCTCGGAGACCGTGACGTCGAGCGGCAGGATCTGGATTCGGTCCGAAGCCGGAAGAAGTCCCTCGCGCGGATTGCGCATCGTGGCGACGACGCGCCAGCCCTGTGCGTGGAAATACCGGGCGGTCTCCAGGCCGTATCCTGACGAGCAGCCGGTGATGAGGACGGTGTTCATGTCTATCTCCTGTTTCGATGTTGACGGATTGGAGATATCGGGCAGTATCGAGACTATCATCGATCAAAAGTCCAAATATATTTTGAAATAGTCCAAAATGACCGATCCATTGTCCGACGTGATCCGCCTGTTGCGGCCGCAGGCTGTCTTCTCGAAAGGGATCAGCGGGGCGGGGCGCTGGGCCGTGCGCTACTCGGAATTCGGCCAACCGGGATTCTGTGCGGTGATCGAGGGGCGGTGCCGGCTGGCTGTCGATGGTGAGCCGCCGGTCACGCTCGAGGCGGGGGATTTTGTTCTGTTGCCGGCAACGCCGGCCTTCACCATGTCCGGCTTCGAGCCGGCGACGCCGGTATTGATCGATTCGAAGCGGTCGCCGGCCCCCTTGGAGGATACCCGCTACGGCCGCCGCGACGGGCCGCCGGACGTGCGGCAGTTCGGCGGATATTTCGTGTTTGAGTCGCCCGACGCCGCGCTGCTCGTCGCATTGTTGCCGCGGATGATCCACATCCGCGACGTGCCGAGGCTGGCGCAACTGGTACGCATTGTCGGTGAGGAAGCGAGCGGCGAGGCGGTCGGCCGCGACCTTATCCTGACGCGGCTGGTGGAAATCCTGCTGGTCGAGGCGTTGCGATCGGTGCCGGGCGGAGGCGCGGGGCCGGGGCTTTTGCGCGGTCTGACCGATGCGCGAATTGCAATCGCGCTTCGCAAGATGCATGGCGACGCCGGCCGGTCCTGGACGGTGAGCGCGCTGGCGCGCGAGGCGGGCATGTCGCGCTCGGCCTTTTTCGACCGCTTCGCACGGACCGTGGGGGTCAGGCCGATGGAATACTTGCAGACCTGGCGGATGGCGGTAGCCAAGAACCTGCTGCGTAGCGGCGATATCGCGCTCGATGAGGTGGCGAGACAGATCGGCTACGGTTCGGCAAGCACCTTCAGCACGGCTTTCAGCCGCCAGGTTGGTATGCCGCCGGGACGCTACATGCGGAGCGCGACCGGGCGGAAGGATATCGCGCGCGCCCGCGCCTGACGACGTGCCTTAAGGGATGGCGGTCGCGCTATTTGGCGGCAGTGTATCCGATGCCGCGTGCCTGGATTCCGCCCGCGCAATCGTCGGCGAGCGAGCCTTCGACGCGGCCGACAGTGACGCTGTGGATGGTGAGGTAACCGTTCTGGAGCGCCCGCAGCTTAAGGAGCAGAAGCGCGCCGTCGCGCGTCGCGGGGACGGGTTGGGCCTTGTCGCGGCAGACCGTCGACGAGAGGTTGGAGAAGCGTTCCGTCTTCTCCGGCACCGTATCGACGATCCGCACCATCGCGGCCTGTTTCAGCGTCGGTCCCTCGCTCGGTCCGTCGGTGGTCGAACTGCAGCCTGCGAGCAGGAGCAGCGGCAGGAAAAATCCGTTCTTCAGGTTTGGCATTGATTCGTCCCGTTCGTCGGCACTGGATAACATGCGCCCGGCCGGGGATTCCAGTCGGTTCGAGGCCCCGGATGCCCCTTCGGCGGGCCGCTATCTACATGACGCAGCCGATCTGCCAGGGCACGAATTCGTTGTCGCCGAGACCGAGGGCCTCGCTCTTCGTTTTCGTCCCGGATGCAACCGCGAGGATCGCGTCGAGGATCTCCTCGCCCTTGGCGGCAACGGACACGCCCTTGTCGATGACCTCGCCGCAATCGATGTCCATGTCGTCGCGCATCGTCTCATAGAGCCGGCTGTTGGTCGCCAGCTTGATCGTCGGCGCGGGTTTCGATCCGAAGGCCGAACCGCGCCCGGTCGTGAAGACGACGACCTGGCAGCCGCTGGCGATCTGGCCGGTCACCGAGACCGGGTCGTAGCCCGGCGAATCCATGAAGTTCAGCCCCGGCTTGGTCACGCTCTCGCCATACATCAGCACGTCGGTCAGCGGGGTCGCGCCGCCCTTGGCCGCCGCGCCGAGCGATTTTTCGAGGATCGTCGTCAGCCCGCCGGCCTTGTTGCCGGGCGACGGGTTGTTGTCCATCGAGCCGCCATTCATCTCCGTGTAGCGTTCCCACCAGCGGATGCGCTCGATCAGCTTGTCCGCCGTTTCGCCATCGGCGGCGCGGCGCAGCAGCAATTGCTCCGCGCCGTAGATTTCGGGCGTCTCGGCCAGCACCGCGCTGGCGCCGAGCCCGGCCAGCATGTCGCTCGCAACGCCGAGCGCCGGGTTGGCGGTGATGCCGGACATGCCGTCCGATCCGCCGCATTGCAGCGCCACGCGCAGCGCCGATGCCGGGATCGTCTCGCGCTGGACGCGGTTCACCTCGGGCAGCAATTCGCGCACTTTCGCGACGATCGTCTCGACGGTCTTCGTCGTGCCGCCAATTTCCTGGATCGTCAGGCCGTGAAAACGCTCCTGGCCGTCCGCGCCGAAGCGCTGGCGCATCCGCGCGACCTGCATCATCTCGCAGCCGAGACCGACGAAGATCGCCGCGCCGACATTGGGGTGGGTGGCGTGGCCCCAGAGCACGCGCTGGAGATTCTCCCAGCCGGGTCCTTCCGAGGCCATGCCGCAGCCGGTGCCGTGGCTGAAGGCGACCACGCCGTCGATTTCGGGATAGTCCGCGAGCAGGGGATCGTTGTTGAGGATGTCGGCTGCCCGGCGCACCACCGTGGCCGAGCAGTTCACGGTCGCGCACAACGCGATGAAATTGCGGGTCCCCGCACTGCCGTCGGCGCGCCGGTAGCCCGAAAAGCTGCGTGGCGCGATCGCGGGTATGGCGGCGCGCGCCTGGTCTAGGTCCGCGCCGGCCTTGTAGTCCTGGTCGTGCGCGCCGATCGCGCAATTTTGTGTGTGAACATGCTGCCCGGCCGCGATCGGCGCGGTCGCATAGCCGATGATCTGGCCGAATTTGATGATCGCCTCGCCCTCGGCGATGTCGCGCCGCGCGATCTTGTGACCGGTCGGTACCATCGCCTCCAGTGGCGATCCGGTGCCGAGCGGCGTATCGCCCGCTGCGGCTCTTGCCGTCAGGATCGCAACTGTATCTTGGGGGTTAAGGACAACCGGTTCCGCCATTCTCGCCTCTGTATCTTGAGCCGGCATGCCGCCGGATTAGACCGGTGGCATATCGCAATTGTGCGGCGACTGCGAGTGCCGTCTGCCGGGCCCGTCGGCGTCAAAGAGCAGTGCGCGCGAGGCGGAGGCGCCACCGCTCTTCGACGGAACCGGCATGTGCGCCGTATCAGGACGCGTCGGAAAGGCAGGTGCTGAACGACATGGCGAGACCGCGGATCACCTCGAAGTAGAGATCCGGTCCGGCCTCGATACCGGCGCCAAGCGGATCGAGCGTGCCGGAACGCGCATCGGTGCCTTCGGTGACGACCGACACCAGTTTCGGCTCGAACTGCGGTTCGCCGAAGACACAGGTGGCATTCAGTTCCTGCACCTTCTCGCGGATATCGCGAAGCCGGTCCGCGCCCGGCATCACCTCCGGCGACACGGTGATCGAGCCCGCCGCCGAGAGCCCGAAGCGGTGTTCGAAATACTGGTAACCGTCGTGGAAAACGATAAAGCCCTTGTCCTTGACCGGTTCGAGTTGCGCCTCGATCTCCGTCGTCAATGCGTCGAGGCGATCTTCGAGCGCGGCCTCGTTCTTCTCGTAGAGCGCTGCATTGTCCGGATCGGCCTCGGCAAGCGCTTCCGCGATCTCGTGCGCCATCGCTTTCGCGTTCATCGGGTCGAGCCACAGATGCATGTCGACGGACCCATGGTCGTGCTCGTCATGGTCGTGATCGTCGTCTGCAAGGTCATCATGGTCGTCATCGTCATGACCGTGATCCGCCGCTTCCATGTGGTCATCGTCATGATCTTCGGCATGGTCGTGATCGTCATCGTCATCATGATCGTCGTCGTCATGCACATGTTTCTCGAACGAGCCGCCGGCGCGGAAATCGAGCGTCTCCAGACCGTGCGCATGGAACAGTTCGACAGCTTTCGCATCGCCGCCGATGGTCTCGATCGGCTTTTCGAGGAAGGGCTCCAGATCCTCGCCGATCCAGAAGATCAGGTCGGCGTCCTGGAGGGCGGAGGCCTGCGACGGCTTCAGGCTGTAGGTATGGGGCGATCCGGCTCCCTCGACGATGAGCGACGGCTCTCCCGCACCTTCCATGATGGCGGCGACCAGGGAGTGAACCGGTTTGATCGAGGCGATCACCTTCACGTCGGCTTGGGCGGATACGGCCAGTGCCGGCAGGACAACGGAGGCGAGCAGGAAGGTCTGGCGGGTTTTCATCGGATGATCCAGTTCGGGGTTGGGACTTGTTTGCGTGATGTTATATCATTACATCATAATATCCGTTACCCTGAGATTGACGAGCGCGTCAAGCCGGGCGAAACGAGAGACCGAACGGAAAGACGATCGTGTTGCAGTCACCGCAAACCCTGGTTCGCCTTCAGGAGGCCGGCGTGGAACGCGCCGGGCGCTGGCTGGTGCGCGACATCGACCTCGAAGTCGAGCGTGGCGAAATCGTTACGCTGATCGGTCCGAACGGGTCCGGTAAATCGACCACCGCCCGCATGGCGCTCGGCATCATCGAGCCCAGCGAAGGAACGGCATGGCGCGCCCCGCGTCTGAAGGTCGGCTACGTGCCGCAGAAACTGGCGGTCGACTGGACATTGCCGCTGACCGTTGACCGGTTCCTGTCGCTGACCAATCCGCTGACGGCGGAGGAAAAGGCGTCCGCCCTCGAAAGCACCGGCATCGCCCATCTTGCCAGGGCCGAGATCCGCAACCTGTCGGGCGGCGAATTCCAGCGCACGATGCTCGCCCGTGCCGTCGCGCGGCGGCCCGACCTGCTGGTTCTCGACGAGCCGGTGCAGGGTGTCGATTTCTCGGGCGAGATCGCGCTTTACGAACTGATTTCCAGTATCCGCACCAATCTTCATTGCGGTATCCTGATGATCTCGCACGACCTCCACGTCGTCATGGCGGCCACCGACCGCGTGATTTGTCTCAATGGACATGTCTGCTGCCACGGAACGCCCCAGGTCGTCGCCGAAAGCGCCGAATACCGGCAGTTGTTCGGCGCGCGCGGCGCGTCCCAACTCGCCGTTTACCAGCACCATCACGACCACACGCATATGCCCGACGGGCGGGTCCGCCATTCCGACGGCACGGTGACAGCGCATTGCCATCCCGATGACGGCCACCACCATCACGACGGCGAGCATAATCACGGCGACGCGAAGCCGGGCGATGAAGGAAATGCATCCGATGCTCGATGATTTCTTCGTCCGCGCGATTGTCGCCGGGGCCGGCGTTGCGCTGGTCACGGGTCCGCTCGGCTGCTTCATCGTCTGGCGGCGGCTCGCCTATTTCGGCGATACGCTCTCGCACGCCGCGCTGCTCGGCGTCGCCATGGCCTTCCTGCTCGAAATCGACGTCACGCTCGCGGTCTTCGTCGTCTCTGTCCTCGTCGCGCTGTCGCTTCTGTGGCTGCAGCGCCGCGCCGGCCTGTCCTCCGACGCGCTGCTCGGCCTGCTGTCGCACTCGGCGCTGGCGCTCGGACTCGTCGCGCTCGCCTTCATGACATGGGTGCGCATCGACCTGATGGGGCTGCTCTTCGGCGACATCCTCGCCGTTTCCCGGTCGGACATCGCCGCGATCTACGCCGGCGGGGCGTTCGTCCTCGCGGTGCTGGCCGTGATCTGGAAACCGCTTTTCGCCGCGACCGTTAGTCCGGAACTGGCCGCCGCCGAGGGCATGCACCCGGCGCGCGCCAATCTGGTTTTCATGCTGTTGCTGGCGATCGTCGTGGCGATCGCCATGAAGATCGTCGGCGTCTTGCTGATCACCGCGCTGCTGATCGTGCCGGCCGCCACGGCCCGTCGTTTTGCATCCGGACCCGAACAGATGGCCGCGCTTTCGGCGGTCTTCGGCATCCTTGCGGTCATCGGCGGTTTGTTCGGCTCGTTGAAATGGGATACGCCGTCCGGACCGACGATCGTGGTCGCGGCAATGGTCCTGTTCATCCTGGGCCTGACGCCGATCGCGACACTGGCGACGCGTGGGGGCGGCGGAAAATGAGCGGACACCATCACCATCATGGCGACAAGCCGGATCTGACGCGCAATCAGGCGCTTGTCTTCGGTGCGCTGGAGACGGCGGACGGACCGCTCACCGCCTACAACATTCTCGACCGCCTCAACGGCGAGGGCCTGCGCGCGCCGCTTCAGGTCTACCGCGCGCTCGAAAAGCTGCTTGATCTCGGCATTGTCCATCGCCTCGAAAGCCTGAACGCCTTCGTGGCCTGCACCCATCCCGGCTGCGAAGGCCACGCGACCGTCGCCTTCGCGATCTGCGATAATTGCGGCTCCGTCGCCGAAATTACCGACGAATCCCTTGCCGGTGCGCTCGACACCATCACCCGAAATGCCGGTTTCAAGCCGCGCAAGACGACCGTCGAGATGCGCGGCTTATGCCACGCCTGCCAGCAGGCTGCATAAGGCGTCGCCGGCCGAGGCGTATCAGGCGCCCGCGCCGTCCTCCGGATATTCCGTCACCGTGCCCGCCGCGTTGTCGATGATCATGAAGGCGTCGAAATAGTCGATGGTGGGGCGCGTGCCGATGCGCTTTTCCGCCTGCTGCAGCCACTCTTCGTTGTGGGCCGCTTCGGCGGCGGCGCGCGAGGTCCAGAAATAGATACCCTTCAGCGTGGTGCGGTCGTCGCTCCACACGAAGTGCTTGCGAACCAATTCCTTTTCGGCCTGCCAGCGGGCCACGACATGGCGCGCATCTTCGATGACCGCCTCCCGGCTCGCGCCTGCCGGCGACGGAAAGGTGACGATTTCGCAGATCATGAAGTCCTCCTGTTTGCGGGACCCGTTTCGCCGGGTCCCTTTCGGTGTGCTGCTTCCACCCTCTGGCGCGCAAACGAGCTGTTTGCCGATAATTTACGCAACCTTTTTTGCGCCTTGCCCGTTGGCCATGCAGATGCCCACTTGCGTATTATGCGCAAAAACATAGTCTTGGAAGAATGGATAAAGCGGAAAGTATCTTCGATGAGATGCTGCTCGGTGACGACAATGCGCGATCACCCTATGGCGAATATCACGACTGGTTTGTAGCCGAAGACCCGACTCGGCTGCATCACAAGTCCCGGGAAGCTGAGACGTTTTTCCGCCGGACCGGCATCACCTTCAACGTTTACGGTCAGGAAGAGGCTGCCGAGCGGCTGATCCCCTTCGACATCGTGCCGCGAATTATTTCGGGGCGTGAATGGGCGCGCCTGTCGCGCGGCATCGAGCAGCGCGTGCGCGCCATCAACGCCTTTCTCTACGATATCTATCACCGCCAGGAGATCCTGCGCGCCGGGCGCGTTCCGGCCGAACTGATCGCCCAGAACGACGCGTTCCTGCCGAAGATGATCGGTGTCGCGCCGCCGGCGAATATCTACACCCACATCGTCGGCACGGACATCGTGCGCACCGGCGAAGACCAGTTCTACGTGCTGGAAGACAATGCACGCACGCCGTCCGGCGTTTCCTACATGCTGGAAAACCGGGAATCGATGCTGCAGATGTTCCCGGAACTGTTCTCCCGTATCCGGGTCCAGCCGGTCAGCGACTACCCGAAAAACCTGCGCCGCTCCTTGGCGGCCTGCGCGCCGCCGGCCTGTTCCGGCAAGCCGGTAATCGCCGTCCTGACGCCCGGCATCCACAATTCGGCCTATTTCGAACACGCCTTCCTCGCCGACCAGATGGGCGCGGAACTCGTCGAGGGGCACGATCTGCGCGTGATCGACGGACGCATCGCGATGCGCACCACGCGCGGCTACACCCCGATCGACGTCATCTATAGACGCATCGACGACGATTTCCTCGATCCGCTGAATTTCAACCCGCAATCGCTTCTCGGCGTGCCGGGCATCATGGATGTCTATCGCTCCGGCGGCATCACCATCGCCAATGCGCCGGGCACCGGCATCGCCGACGACAAGGCGATCTATTCCTACATGCCCGATATCGTCGAGTTCTACACCGGCGAGAGTGCAATCCTGAAGAACGTGCCGACCTGGCGCTGTTCCGACGAGGATTCCCTGGCCTATGTGCTCGAGCATCTCCACGAACTCGTCGTGAAAGAGGTTCACGGGTCGGGCGGCTACGGCATGCTGGTCGGTCCGGCGGCCTCGAAACGCGAGATCGCGGCGTTCCGTGACAAGCTCAAGGCAAAACCGGGCAACTATATCGCCCAGCCGACATTGTCTCTCTCGACGGTACCGATCCTGACCAAGAAGGGACTGGCGCCGCGCCACGTCGATCTCCGGCCCTTCGTGCTGGTATCGCCGCTCGGCATCAACATCACGCCCGGCGGGTTGACTCGCGTGGCGCTCAAGAAGGGCTCGCTGGTCGTCAATTCGAGCCAGGGGGGCGGCACCAAGGACACCTGGGTGTTGGAGGAGTAGGGAGAGCATGCTCGGTAAGACCGCTGGCGGACTGTACTGGATGTTCCGCTACCTGGAGCGCAGCGAAAACAATGCGCGCCTCTTGGAGGCGGGTTTTCGAATCGCGCTCACCCGCTCGGCGGCCGCCGAGGACGAATGGATGTCCGTCATCCAGACGGCGGGTGTGCAGACAGGTTTTCTCGAACGCCACGATACGGCCGACTCCTCGACCGTCACCGACTACCTTTTGCGCGACAAGACCAACCCGTCGAGCGTCATTTCGGTGATCGAAGCATCGCGCAACAATGCCCGCCTCGTGCGCACCGCGCTGACGCGGGAGGTCTGGGAAGCGACCAACGAATGCTGGCTGACGCTGAAAGACGCGCTGGCTCGCCCCGTTCGCGATCGCGAATTGCCCGAAGTCCTTGGCCTCATCCGCCAGCAGAGCGCGCTCGTGCGCGCCGCGCTTCATGGCACGATGCTGCGCAACGACATCTACGATTTCGCCCGCATCGGCACGTTCCTGGAACGCGCCGACAACACCGCCCGCATTCTGGACGTGAAATACTACGTCCTGCTGCCCTCGGTCATGCATGTCGGCTCGTCGCTCGACAATGTGCAGTGGGAAACGATCCTGCGATCCGTCTCCGCGCAACGCGCCTATCGCTGGCTGCATGGCGGAGACATCAATTCGCGCGGAATCGCAGAGTTCCTTATCAGCGACCGCCGCCTGCCGCGCTCGCTCGTGTTCTGCTATACGAAGATCGTCGACAACCTGGCCTATCTCGCCGAGGATTACGGCGTGCGCGAAGAGTGTCACGTCAAGGCGGACGAGGTCCTGGGGCGTCTGCGCGGGCATACGATCGAAACGATATTCGAGCAGGGATTGCACGAATTTCTGGAGGAGTTCATCCGTGACAACAACGCGCTGGCCGGACAGATCGAGCAGGATTACCGTTTTTACGGATAGACCATGCGGCTGACGATCTCCCATACGACCCGATATCACTACGAGGAGCCGGTCCACTATGCGCTCCAGCAACTGCGCCTGACGCCCAAATCGCGCGCCGGTCAGAAGATCGTGGCGTGGGACATCGACATCGATGGCGGCACGAAGCAGCTGGAATATGACGACCAGCACAACAATCACGTGTCGCTGATCGGCTTCGATGACGGGCGAACCGAGGTGACCATTCGCTGCAACGGTGTGGTCGAAACCACCGACATGTCCGGCATCATCGGAACGCATGGCGGCTTTGCGCCGCTCTGGCTGTTCATGCGGCCGACGCCGCTGACGCGCGCCGGCAACAATGTGCGCAAGCTGGTCAAGGCGGCCGGCGGCGATTTCGAGGGTGATATCGAACGGCTGCACGCCCTGTCGTCCACGATCGCGGAGACCGTGACCTACGAGATCGGCACATCGCATTCCGCCACCACGGCGGAAGAATCGCTCGATGCGGGGCACGGCGTCTGCCAGGACCACGCTCATATCTTCATCGCGGCCGCGCGCTCCATGGGATATCCCGCGCGCTATGTCAGCGGATATCTGTTGATGGACGATCGCATCGACCAGGACGCCAGTCACGCCTGGGCAGAGGCGCATATCGACGGAGTGGGTTGGGTCGGTTTCGATATCTCCAACGGAATTTCGCCCGACGAACGCTATGTTCGCGTCGCCACGGGCCTCGATTATTTCGAGGCTGCGCCCGTTTCGGGCATGAGACTTGGGCATGGCGATGAAAGCATGGTTGTAAGTCTGCAGGTGCAGCAATAGATTTCAGTCGATTCGGGCTGGAACCTGCCACATGACCTATTGCGTCGGCCTGCGCCTTTCGAAAGGCCTCGTCTTCATGTCCGACACCCGCACCAATGCGGGCGTCGACAACGTCTCCATTTTTCGGAAGATGTTTTCCTGGTCAGTCCCGGGCGAGCGTGTGCTGATGCTCATGACGGCGGGCAACCTCGCTACCACCCAGTCGGTGGTCAGCCTGCTCGACGAGCGGTCCAAGGCGCCGCAGGACCGAAATCCCTCGATCCTCGAAACGCCGTCCATGTTCCAGACCGCGCGTCAGGTCGGTGAGACGCTGCGCGAGGTGATCCAGGCCAATGCGATGACCGGCCAGACGGCCGATTCGTCCTTCAACGCCACGCTGATCCTCGGCGGCCAGATCCGCGGGTCGGAACCGCGCCTGTTCATGATCTACCCGGAAGGCAATTTCATCGAGGCCAATGGCGACACCCCGTATTTCCAGATCGGCGAGACCAAATACGGCCGCCCGATCCTTGTTCGCGCCTATGATCCCGATCTTTCCTTCGAGGACGCCGCCAAGCTGCTTCTCGTGTCCTTCGATTCCACCGTCAAGGCCAACCTGTCGGTCGGCCTGCCGCTCGATTTGCAGGTCTACGAGGCCGGCAGCTTTCGCCTTGGCAAAAGTGAGCGCATCACCGCGGACGACCCGTATTACCAGACGATTTCGACCAGTTGGGGCGAGGCCCTGACGCAGGCGCTCAACTCGTTGCCCGATTTCGAGTTCACCAGCGAACCGACGGCGCCGCGTTAATCCTGACACTTAACCGCCGGCCTCCAAACCGCTTGCGCGCGCTTGCGGAGTAGGCTTTAAAACCCGTCAGCTTTCCGGGCAAAGGTTGCGGAACCACCGCACCGCCGGAACTGCGAAAGTTAGGGAGTAATATTACAATGAGAAAGACTCTTCTTGCCGCGGCAAGCATTCTGGCTCTGTCCGCGACCGCTCAGGCCGAAGTGAAAATGGGCGTCATCCTCGGTTTCACCGGGCCGATCGAATCGCTGACGCCCGACATGGCCGCCGGCGCGGAAATCGCGATGAAGGAGGCTTCCGATTCCGGCAAGTTCCTCGATGGTGAGACGGTCACCGCAGTGCGTGCCGACTCCACCTGCATCGACGCCGCCGCCGCTTCCGCCGCCGCCGAGCGCCTCATCACCTCCGACGGCGTTGTCTCGCTGATGGGCCCGGATTGCTCGGGCGTGACCACCGCCGTGGCGAACAATGTCGCCATTCCGAACGGCGTGTTGCTCATTTCGCCGTCCGCGACCTCGCCGGCGCTTTCGACGATCGACGATAACGGCCTGTTCTTCCGCACTGCGCCGTCCGATGCCCGTCAGGGCGAGGTCCTCGCCGATGTCGCGATGGAGCAGGGGATCAAGTCGATCGCCATCACCTACACCAACAACGACTACGGCAAGGGTCTGTCCGATGCCTTCAAGGCCGCCTTCGAGGCGATTGGCGGCGAAGTCACGATTTCCGCTCCCCATGAGGACGGCAAGGGCGACTACTCGGCTGAAGTCGGCGCCCTGGCGTCTGCCGGCGGCGATGCCCTCGCGGTTCTCGGCTATGTCGACCAGGGTGGCCGTGGTATCATGCAGGCCGCTATCGACACCGGCGCATTCGACACGTTCGCGCTTGGCGACGGCATGATCGGCGACTCGCTGCTCGACCTGCCGGGCCTCGACGCCGCCAAGGTGTTCGGCACCGCCGCTGGTTCCGAGTCCGACGCGGCAGGCAAATACGCCGAGATGGCCGCAGCGGCGGGCGTCACGGGAAGCGGCCCCTACCAGGGCGAGAGCTATGATGCCGCGGCGCTGATGATCCTCGCGATCCAGAAGGCCGGTTCCGCCGACCGAGGCGCGCTTGCCGGCAACATCATGGACATCGCGAACGCGCCGGGCGAACAGATCGGCCCCGGCGAACTCGGCAAGGCGCTCGAACTCGTCGCAGCCGGCACCGATATCGACTACCAGGGCGCAACCGGCGTCGAGTTCACCGATGTCGGCGAGGCGCTTGGTTCCTACAAGGAACTGGCCATCGAAGACGGTGCCTGGAAGACGGTCGCCGTACGCTAGTGCAATTCAGGTTTTGGTTGAAACATCAGAATCGGAATGCGCGTTCGAGCTGAAGGCGAGAGGCAGCGAATTGTGATTCTTTTGCAACCTGAAATGCACTAAGCCGCCTCACGGTCACAAACGAAACGAAGCCCCGGGCCGCATCGCGGTCCGGGGCTTTTCTTTGCCGCTAATCAGCCCAGGTCGTCCGCCGCCGTGCCTGAATCGGCGCCGTCGATTCGCTTTTTGCACCTGTCATATGGCTTTCATAATCCTCTGAAGCATTTTTGCTCCGCAAAAGGCAATTTTTCGTGAGATTGAAATCAGCTGATTGGGGCACTAGGCCGAATTGCCGATTGCGAGAGATAAATCTTTGAAAATAATGCCAAAATGAATGCATCGCGGTTCATCGGCAACCTGACTTGCCGCCCTCTATGAGCCCGAAACGCGTCGGCATCTCGCATTTTCTGCCTGCCCACCCTGTGGAAAAACTGCAAAAGATTTGCTAGCTTTTGTGTAGCCGGCTCACAATGCCGAGGTCCGAAAACCTTCGAGTTTTGGTTGTGGATCGGAGCGTTTCGGACTGCTGGATGCGCCGCGAAAACCTAACACGGGCCGGCTCGCTTTCGCTTCGCGCATGACTGCTTGGACAGGCAAGGAGGGCATCGAAGAAGAACATGAAGCACACTCTGATGACATTTGCGGGCGTCGCCATTGCGCTCTCGCTGACAGGCGTGGCCCGGGCAGGCGGCGATTATGTCGTTCTCTCCCATCCCGAGGTCATCGACGGCAGGACGATCGTCGCGGAAGACGGCAGGCGCTTCCAACTGCACGCGATCGATGCGCCTGACCTCGAACAGCAATGCCTCGGTGCCGACGGCGCGGAATACTCCTGCGGCGAGCAGGCCCGAACCGCGCTCGCCGGCATGGTCGACGGCATACTCACCTGCGATCTGGTGGGAAGCGATGCAGCCGATGGCGGCCCGGTCCGCTGCCATGACTTCGCCGGCCGCGACATCGGCTCGCGCCTGATTTCCGCTGGATGGGCGCTGCCCGACCGCTCGATCGGTCTCGACTACGTCTGGGACGAAATGGAAGCCGAGGCCCGTTCGCGCGGCATGTGGCAGGGACGGTTCGTCCTGCCGGAACGCTGGCGGGCGGGGGCACGCCTTTGAGATGAAACGAAAAGGCCGGCGCATCCGCCGGCCTTGTTCGATCGGGAAGCGCTAGCTGTGGCGCACCTTCTCCGGCAGGATCCCGCGCGGCGAGAACCGCATCACGATCAGCAGCACAAGGCCCATCACGAACAGCCGGAAAGGCGCGGCGATGTCCTGCAGATGCCTGTAGAGCGGCGTCTCCGGATCCATGTTGGCGCTGAGCATCTCGACGATAAAGCGCCCGGCCGGTTCCGCCTCGACCCAGATGAACCAGATCAGGAAGCCGCCGATCACCGCGCCCAGATTGTTGCCCGAGCCGCCGACGATCACCATCACCCAGACCAGGAAGGTGAAGCGCAGCGGGTTGTAGGTGCCCGGCGTGAACTGACCGTCCAGTGTCGTCATCATCGCGCCGGCGATCCCGATGATCGCGGATCCCAGAACGAAAATCTGCAGATGGCGCGCCTTGATGTCCTTGCCCATCGCCGCGGCCGCTTCCTCGTTGTCGCGAATGGCGCGCATCATCCGCCCCCAGGGCGAGTTCAGGGCCCGCACGCACAGCGCCAGGATGATCAGCAGAACGACGGTGAAAAGCCCCGCATAGGCGATTTTCACGAAGGCGCTGGACGCCTCGATCAGCAACTGGCGCAGCATCGATTCGCGCGCCGCCGCGTCGGCCGCCGTCGCCAGCGTATCCGCATGAAACCGGCTGACGAGGTCGATGAACCACGGCGTCTGCTGCAGGTCGATCTCGTAGGGGACAGGGCGCTTCAACCCGGTGACGTTTTTGACGCCCCGCGCCAGCCAGTCCTCGTTCTTCAGGACGGCGATCACGATCTCCGAGATGCCCAGCGTCGCGATGGCGAGATAATCGGACCTGAGCCCGAGCGCCACCTTGCCGATCAGCCAGGCGACGGCCGCCGCAAAGATTCCGCCTACGATCCACGATGCCATGATCGGCAGGCCCAGCCCGCCGATGAAGCCGGTTCGTGCCGGATCCACCGCTTCCACGGCCGACACGGCCTCGCCGAAAACCGGACGCAGGATGATGTAGCCCGCGACCACGATGACGAAGATCGTGAAAGAGCGCAGCTTGCCCTTCAAGTTCGCCGCGACGAATGCGGTCGTCGCGATGATCGCAACCACGATGACCGCCGAGAGCGTCAGCCCGCGCCCGCCCGCGTTCAGCGCTTCCCAGACCGGCGGATGCGACACCACCACGGCGGCGAGGCCGCCCAGTGCGGTAAACGCCATCACGCCCGCATTGAAGAGGCCCGCATAGCCCCATTGCAGGTTCAGCCCCATCGCCATCAGCGCCGAGACCAGGCTCATGTTCACGATGGCGAGCGCGACCGACCAGGACTGTCCGAACCCCACCGCGGCAATCGCCACAGCCATGGCGAGGAAGACCAGCGGTGCGCGCCACGGGCTCTGCCGTTTTTGCACGATGGCGGTCGGCATCGGCGCGGAGGTCTTTTCCGCCTCGGTCTTTTCGGGTCCGGTGTTCAGGCTTGTGTCGGTCATAGCACCTTCCCCTTGAAGATACCGGTCGGGCGGATCAGCAGCACGACGACCAGGATGATGAAGGAAATGGCGAATTTGTAGTCCGTTCCGAGGAACTGCACGAGACCCGAAGGCGCAAGATCGTCGGGCAGCAGATAGGTGCCGAACTTCTTGTAGGCGTAGGTCAGCATCACCTCGGAAAAGGCGATGATGTAGCCGCCCACCACCGCGCCGATCGGCTGGCCGATACCGCCGACGATCGCCGACGCGAAGATCGGCAGCAGCAATTGCAGATAGGTGAACGGCTTGAAGCTCTTGTCGAGGCCATAGAGCGTGCCGGCGATGGTGGCGAGCACCGCCGCGATGATCCAGGTGATCATCACGATGCGGTCCGGGTTGATGCCGGACAGCAGCGCAAGGTCCTCATTGTCGGAATAGGCGCGCATCGCCTTGCCGGTGCGTGTCCGGTTCAGGAAGATGAACAGTGCCGTGACCACGACCAGCGTGACGACGACGGTGATCGCCTGCGTCGTCTGGATCGCCAGTCCTTCGTCGAGCCCGCTCCATTTCTTGAAATCGAGCGCCCGCACTACGAAGCGTTCGCCGTCCGTGAAGCGGCGGTCCTCGGTGCCCATGATGAAACGCACGATGGCGCTGAGCATGAACATCACGCCCACCGACGCGATGACGAGCACCACCGGCGCGGCCTTCCGCTTGCGGTAGAAGGAGAACACCGACTTGTCGATCAGGATCGCCGCCACAGCGGTGACGATGATCGCCGGCACCAGCGCCAGCAGCGCCGTCGGCAGCACGCCGAAGGTGATGCCTTGCGCCTGCAGCGCCCAGGTGAGCAGGATGGTCATCGTCGTGCCGAAGGCCATCAGGTCGCCATGGGCGAAATTGGCGAAGCGCAGGATGCCGAACACGAGCGTCACGCCGAGCGCGCCCAGCGCCAGCTGCGAGCCATAGGCAAGGGCAGGCACGAAGACGAAATTCGTCATCAGGGTCAGCGCGTTGAGAATGTCGATTGTCTCCGGCATGACCTATCCACCCAGGAATGATTTGCGCACTTCGGGATTGGCCAGCAATTCGTGGCCGGTACCGGTGCGCCAGTTTTCGCCGCCGACCAGCACATAGCCGCGATCGGCGATATTGAGCGCCTGGCGCGCGTTCTGCTCCACCATCAGGATGGCGAGGCCGGTGTCGCGCACTTCGAGGATACGGTCGAACAGTTCGTCCATGACGATCGGCGAAACGCCCGCCGTCGGTTCGTCGAGCATCAGCACGGTCGGCCGGGTCATCAGCGCGCGGCCCACCGCCACCTGCTGGCGCTGGCCGCCCGACAATTCGCCGGCCGGCTGCCGCCGCTTTTCCTTGAGGATCGGGAACAGCGTGTAGACCTGTTCCATTGTCGCGCGAATGTCGTCGCGGCGCAGATAGGCGCCCATTTCGAGGTTTTCCTCGACGCTCATCGAGGTGAAGACATTGTTGGTCTGCGGCACGAAGGCGATGCCCTCGGCGACGCGCGCCTGCGGAGTCAGCTTCGTGATGTCCTTGCCGTCGAGCACGACCCGGCCGAGCCGCAGCTGCAGCATGCCCAGCATCGCCTTCATCGCGGTCGATTTGCCGGCACCATTGGGGCCGACGATAACGGCGATCTCGCCTTTCTCGACCCCGACCGTACAGTCCTTGAGAATGTCCGCGCCGCCATAGCCGCCGGTCATGCTTTCTCCGATGAGATACATCAGGCGTCGGCCTCCGTGTCACCGGTTTCAAGCGCCTGCGTCTGGCCCGGCGTCTTGTTCTTGAGGCCGCGGCCCAGATAGGCCTCGATCACCGCCTCGTTGTTCTTGACCTCTTCCGCCGTTCCTTCGGCCAGCACGGTGCCCTCGGCCATCACGATTACCGGGTCGCAGAGCCTGCCGATGAAATCCATGTCGTGCTCGATCATGCAGAACGTGTAGCCGCGTTCGCGGTTGAGCCGCACGATGGCGTCGCCGATCTCCGCCAGCAGGGTGCGGTTGACGCCGGCGCCCACCTCGTCGAGCAGCACCACCTTGGCGTCCGCCATCATGGTGCGGCCGAGTTCGATGAGCTTCTTCTGCCCGCCCGAGAGGTTGCCCGCCAGTTCCTGCGCGACATGGCCGAGATTGAGGAAGTCGATCACTTCCATCGCGCGCTGGCGGATCTCGATTTCCTGACGCTTGACCTCGCCATAGCTGAACCAGCTCGAAACCAGGCTCTCGCCGAGCTGATGGTCGGGAACCATCATCAGGTTTTCCAGCACGGTCAGCGTCGAGAACTCATGCGCCAGCTGGAAGGTGCGCAGCAGGCCCTTCTTGAACAGCAGATGCGGCGGCAGGCCCGAAACGTCCTCGCCGTCGAGAAGGATCTGTCCGCTCGTCGGAGACAGGTTTCCGGCAATGATGTTGAAGAGCGTCGTCTTGCCGGCGCCGTTCGGACCGATCAAGCCGGTGATCGACCCTTTTTCGATTTTCAGCGACGCGTTGTCGACGGCGCGAACGCCACCGAACAGCTTGTACACGGATTTGACTTCGATCATGACGTCCCGGACCACTGATTTCCGGCGTCTCAAGCACTTCCAATCGCGAAAGGCAATATTCTCCTGCGTTTCACGCCGGTTTTGCCCGCAAAGATCAATAGAACCGACCGTTTTACCGGATTCTGCGCGTCATCGGGCCGAACCGGCGCGCAGGGCGACGGCGTGACGGACGAGTTCGGCGTTGTCCGGTGTCATCCGGCCGTCGGGGAGGAGCCTCCCGTCCTCGAGGCCGATCCGTGTCGACCAGCGGCGCTTGAACGCATGTTCGGCAAGCGGCCACATCATCGCGTCGATACCATGCAGCAGGATCGGCTTGCCAACGCCGTTCCTGTCGAGGATATCCGAAATCCGATCGGTGGCGGCGAAGGCGGGGCTGGCTTCCTGTTCTTCGATCTCGATCAGGACGCGCAGAACAGGCGGCTGAGCGCGCAGGCCGACGAGGCGCTCGGCATCCTCGGCTGTCGCCAGTCCGGCCTCGATACCGACACCGCGGCTTGCCAGGATTCGCATGATGTCCGGCGCATCCGGTTCGCTCAGATTGACGGAGGCGTAGTCCGGCAACACCGTCCAGCTTTCGAGTGCGGCACGCGTTCGGTCACGGTCCTGCTCGATCCATTCTCCGGTCGATACGCCGATAAGCGTGCCGGGGCAGGCGGCGCGCAGCGCGGCCACGGTCTCGTCGATCGCGAACAGGCTTTCCAGCCCGTTTGCATCGCGCGGATGGACATGAAGTTCCGCCGCGCCGGCGTCTATGCATTGCACGGCGTCGCGCGCGACCGCCGAAGCGTCGAATGGCAGTTTCGGGTGAAAATCGGCCGGGCGCGCTCCGTTGAGGCAAGCCTGCACGATCACCGTCAGCCTCCGAGTTCCACCGAACGCTTGCGCGCGGCCTCGACCGCTTCGGTCATGAGCTTTGTCAGCCTGTCTTCGCCCATCAGGACGGAGAGGGCCGCGGCGGTGGTGCCGCCCGGGCTGGTTACCTGTTCGCGCAGCGTGCCCGGTTCCACGCCGCTCTGCTTCTGGTAGACGGCCGCGCCGTAGATCGTCTGTCCGGCGAGAAGGGCGGCCAGGTCGTCCGGCAATCCGGCGGTCTTCGCCGCCTCGGTCAGCGCCTCGATCATGTGGAACAGATAGGCGGGGCCCGAGCCGGAAACGGCCGTCACCGCATCCATCAGCGCCTCGTCTTCGACCACCGCCGTCTCGCCGCTTGCCGCCATCAGGTTTTGCGCGAAATCGAGCTGCTCCGCGCTCGTCGCCTTGTTGGCGCAGATGACCATCATGCCCGCGCCGACGGCGGCCGGCGTGTTCGGCATGACGCGGATGACGGCAGTTTGCGGACCGAAGGCCTTTTCGAACCGGTTGATGGTGATGCCCGCTGCAACGCTGACGATCGCCGCGCCCTCGGCGGCGAGGCCGGCATAGGCCGGCAGTACGGAATCCATGACCTGTGGCTTGACCGCCATGATGATCAGCGCCGGCGCGAGGTTGTCCGGCAGATCCTCGGCCGATGCGACGGCAATCGCGCCGAGCCCGGCCGCGCGGTCGCGAAGCGCATCGTTGGGTTCGACGACAAGCGCATCGTCGGCCGCCAGTTTCTTCGATTGAAGCCAGCCCTGAAGCATGGCGAAACCCATGTTTCCGCAGCCGGCGAGCACGACGCGTCCGTTTGTCGACATGATCTCTCGTCCCTTTTCCTGTGTCCGGGATAACGGCGCTGTCGTGCGCGCGCAAGCTGGCTTTATCGGCAAATCCGGCGGGTGCGGTCGCGCGCCAACCGTGTTATCGCTCGCCGGTCAACGGGAACCGTCATGCATCTTGTCTTCGCCACGCCTGTCCTGCCCGCCGCTTCGCCCGACAGCATCTCCGGCATGGCCGGTCGCACGATCATCGACGGCCTGCGGCGCACGGGCGTCCGGGTCACGCGGCTCGGCTATTCAAGGGCCGGCGCGTCCTCGCCCGGAGACGATGCGGTCAGTCTTGGCGAAATCGGCGGGATCGACGAGCTTTCCCTGCGCCCGGACACGCTCCTGACCGCGATGTCTCGCGGCATGCCGCTTTCCTCCGCCGCATTGCGGATCGCGCCTGACACCGAGCTGCGCGCCGCGCTGGAGGCCCTGGGCCCCTCCGACGGTATCGTCCTCGACGGCGTCGCTCTTGCCGGCGCGTATCCGCTGCTCGCGAAAAAGCCCTTCCTGTTGCTGCCGGGCGATGTCGGGGAACGACCTTTCTTCGGTGAGGAAAACGCCGTTCCGGCTTTTCTCCGCCGTCTCCTTGTCGCCCGTGAAGCGCGGACTCTGGACGCGCTCGAACGAAAACTGGCCGCCGACGCGCGATATGTATTGCCCCCGTCCGGGGAAGACGGCGAGCGTCTCGGTCTCGATGCGGACCGTTCCGGCATTCTGCCGCCCGTCGGCGCGCCGCCCGAGCCGTCGGGTCTGCGCCTCCCGGCCTTCGATGTCGGCATGCTCGGGGACTGGACGCATCCGCGTATGCGCGCCGGGCTGGAGTGGTTCCTGACGGAAATCGTGCCCCTGCTGCGCCCGGAGGTCTCCATCGCCGTCGCCGGCAAGATGCCGCGCGGCCTTGCGCGGCGGTCCCGGCGGGTTCTGTTTCTCGGGCCGGTGATGGACAATGACGAGTTCCTGCGCCAGTGCCGGATTGTGGCGCTGACCGCGCGGGGCCGGGAAGGCCTCTATCCCGCGACGCTGCGCGTTTGCGAGCTTGGCCTGCCCGCCGTCGCCACGCCGCAGGCGCTGCGCGGAATGTCGGATCTGCCGGGCAGCATCGTCCGCGCGGAGGAGCCGAAGGCCTTCGCCGCCGCCCTGCACGATCTTGTCGTCAGCCAGCGCACGGAGAGTCTGACCGACGCGGACGGTGCCACCTTCCATGCGGAGCGTCAGGCGCGGGCGGATCGTGTGATCGCCGATGCTCTGGCCCGGTTTTCCGGCTGACATCACGCTCTTCCCGGCGAAATTCAGCGATCCGGCAGCCCGAAATTAACCTTTTGTTACCCATGAAATTTTAGTCTCTCTTTACCACTCGCGACTGTCGCGAGACGTGCAAATCCAGCCTGGTGGCCGATGTACGAAGCCGATCACAATCGCCCGGGACGTCTCGAAAAGGCGTCGCCATCGCGGGCCGGCGCTTCCGCCGGACGCCCGGCGAGAGCCGCGCGCGACGAGAACGCGGCCTTGTTCGGCAAGGAACTGGATCGCCTGTCCGCTGCCGTTGGCTCGACCTTCAAAGCCTGGCGAATGCCCGTCATCGCGCTGACCGTCGGCGGACTTCTGATCGGCGGTGTGGCTGCCGCGTGGATGCCGAAACTCTACACCGCGCAGGCTGAAATCCTGTTCGATCCGAGGCCGGCCGGCGGCGAGACCGGTGACGCCGCGGCCGATTTCATTCTTCGCCAGCGTGCTTTCGATATTGTCGACGGCGAAATCGGCATCGTCCGGTCCCCGGTGGTTCTGGAACGGGTGATCGAACGCGCCAAACTGGATCAGGATCCCGAATTTCGCGGCGACTACGGCGCTTTGGGGCTGATCGGATCGATCCGGGGCTTCCTGTCCCTGTTCTCGCCGGGTGACGCGGTGCAGGACCGTACCGTTGTCCGCCGCCTGCGCGAAAGCCTTCATGCGGAACGGACCTCGGCGAATTTCATCGTCGATGTCGGCGTGACCACGCGCGACGCCGAGAAATCGGCAACGCTCGCCAATGCGCTTGCCGGCGCCTTGGTCGAGCAATTGAAACGCGAGAAGGCGGAAGCGGCGACCAGCGCCTCGATGTCCCGTCGCGACACCGGTCGATCGACGGTCGAAGAGCCGTCGCTCGCGAAAGCCGAAATAGAACTGATCACCCCGGCGCGTATCCCTGACGCGCCATCCTCCATATCGCCCGTCGCCATTGTCGCGCAGTTCGGTTTCGCGGGTCTCGCGCTCGGGATCGTCCTGTCCCTCGCGGCTCTGCTTCGCAGCATCGTATTCGGTGTTGCACGGCAAAACGCCGGACGCGCGGAGCGCGATGCCCCGAATGCAGTGGCCGACAAACCCGATGACTTCCGCAAGGCGGTCGATGCCGTCCGCAAGGCAACCGGGCCGGAGACTGTGCCCGGCATGGCCCGATCCGGTCCGGAACAAAACGAAAGCGAGAACCCGATGCATCCCTATCCGGCCTACTATCCGTTCATTCAGCCGCAAGAACCCGCTGCCATGCAGCCCGCGCCCTATCCGGTCGCGCCGCAACAGGCCGTTGCGCAGCCGCAGCCGCAGCCGATTGCCTATTGGCCGGCCCCTCCGATGCCGCAGATGGCTTATCCGCCGGCCCCCTCCTGGTACGCCTGGCCCGCACCGCAGGCCCCCGGCTGGCCCCATGCGCCGTCCGCGTACGCTCAGCCCGCGCCGGCGCAAATCCCGCCGCCGCAGCCCGTGGCGCAACAACCCGCACCGATCCATGCCGTCGAGGCGCCGGCCTTCACGCCTGAGGATCCCCGGGAACTGGAGGAACTGCGCCAGCAGGTTCGCGAAATCCGGGAGACTCTGGAAGGGCTGATCACCCGCCGTTCCGGGCACCTGCGCCGGGTGGCCTGACGCCCGTCGCGGACATCGCGAAAAACTTATCCGATTCCGCCAGAAATCGGCGCATCCGAGGTTTTCTTTCGCGCGCAAGCCGTGCAAATGTCCGCCCGCAATCTCGCAGCGGGAGACAAATCACATGGCGGAACGGATCGATGGCGCGGTGCTTGCCGGCGAAGTCCTCGAAGAGGTCAAGGCGGCGGCCGACAGGCTGAAAGACCAAAAGGGCGTGCAGACCGGCCTTGCCGTCGTCATTGTCGGCGAGGATCCGGCAAGCCAGGCCTATGTCCGTTCGAAGGGCCTGCGAGCCAATGAATGCGGCTTCAAATCCGTCACCCACAAGCTTGCCGAAGACACGTCGGAGGCGGACTTGCTCGGCCTGATCGACGATCTCAACGCCGACGACACGATCCACGGCATCCTCGTCCAGCTTCCGCTGCCGGGACACATCGACGAAGGCAAGGTCATCCAGGCGATCGATCCGGACAAGGATGTCGACGGCTTTTCCTTCATCAATGTCGGCAAGCTCGGAACGGGTCAGGTCGGCGACGCTTTCGTGCCCTGCACGCCGGCCGGCTCCATGCTGATGATCGAGCGCGTTCTCGGCAAGGACCTGTCCGGGAAGAACGCCGTCGTCGTCGGCCGCTCCAACATCGTCGGCAAGCCGATGTTCAATCTTCTTCTGGCCGCCAACGCCACTGTGACCGTCGCCCATTCGCGCACCGCCGACCTGCCGGCGCTCTGCCGCACCGCCGATATCCTGGTCGCCGCTGTCGGCCGCCCGCTCATGATCAAGGGCGACTGGGTGAAACCCGGCGCCGTTGTCATCGATGTCGGGATCAACCGCGTTCCCGCGCCCGAGAAGGGCGAGGGCAAGACCCGACTCGTCGGCGATGTCGATTACGAGGAGGCCGAGAAGGTCGCATCCGCCATCACGCCGGTTCCCGGCGGCGTCGGCAAGATGACCATCGCCATGCTGATGGCGAACGCCGTGACCTCCGCCTATCGCAGTGCCGGCGAGCAGCCGCCGCGCTTTTGATTTCGCTTTTCGCGGCGTACCGGCTGGGCTATAGCGCGCCGTCATGATCGCGGACGACGAGACGCCCAAGCGCCATTTCTCATTCATCCTGGCGGAGTTCTTCCCGATGTTCTGCCTGGCGGCGGCGATCGATGTGCTGCGCTCGGCGAACCGGCTGTCCGACACCCAGTATTACGGCTGGTCGACCGTGTCGCATGACGGCCAGCCGGTCGATGCTTCCAACAGGCTGGCGATCAAGGCGGCCTATGGCGTCAACGACATCCCGCAAAGCGATATCGTCTTCGTCGTGGCGGGCCTGACCACGGAGTTCCCCGGCAAGGCGCGCATCGTCGCGGCGTTGCGGTCGCTCGGGCGGCGCGGCGTCGGTCTGGGCGGCATTTCCATCGGCAGTTACACGCTCGCGGAGGCCGGTCAGCTGGAGGGTCGCCGCTGCACGATCCACTGGGAAAACCGCGCCTCGTTCCGCGAGGCCTTCCCGCATATCGAATGCACCGGCAATGTCTACGAGATCGACCGCAACCGCTACACTTCGGCGGGCGGCACCACCTCCGTCGACCTGATGCTGGAGATCGTGCGCTCCGATTTCGGGCCGGACCTCGCCCACAAGGTCGCCAACCAGTTCCAGCATGAACGCATCCGCAGCCACGAGGACCGCCAGCGCGTCGGCCAGGAACCGGACCTGACCGGCAAGTCGGACAAGCTGCGCAAGGTCACGGAGCTGATGGCGGAGAACCTCGAACTCCCGCTGACGGCCGGTGAACTGGCGGGCTCGGTCCATCTTTCCGTGCGCCAGGTCGAGCGCCTGTTCCTGCGCCATCTCAACTCGACGCCGGGCCGCTACTACATGACGTTGCGGCTGGAGCGCGCGCGGCAGTTGCTGCGCCAGACCAACATTCCGATCCTCGAAGTCGCGCTGTCCACGGGCTTCACCTCGCACAGCTATTTCGCGCAGAGCTACCGGCTGCAATTCGGCCGCGCGCCCAGCGACGAGCGCCGCACCAGCTTCTGATCGCATGCGGCAAGCCGTCGCTTGACCATTCTCCACGGAATTGCCAAGTGGACGTCATGACGGTTTCGCGCATCGAAATCCGGCCGGTTCGCGGCCTCTGGCTACGCCTGTTCGTTCTGGCGGCGGTGATCCTATCGGCGTTTGCGCACCGTCCGGCCGTCAACGCACCGTCCTCCTACGAATTGGCGCAATATGTCCTGCCCGATGGCACATTGCCCGATCTCTGCGCGACGGATCAGGACGGCGCGCCGGTTCACGAGCATGCGTTTTGCGATTTCTGCCTGATCGCCGGGGCATCCGCGCCGGCACAGCCTGCGGTCTCGGCACTCTCACGGCCTCTTCCCCTTTTGCTGGCCGTCATGATGCCGGTGAAGACCGCACCGCCGATCGCAGCCGTTGAACTTGCCACCGCGTCGAAACGCGGGCCCCCGTCGATTTCTGTCTGACGCCTTCGGGCGCAATCGAATTCCGAAAACAGAAAATGGCCGCGCGCTTAGGCGTCGCGGTTCGATCAGATGGGAAAACAGACATGAAAAAACTGCTCACCGCTGCTGCGGCCGGCGCCGCGCTCTTCACCGCCACGCTCGTGGCCAATGCGCATGACTATAAAGCCGGCGACCTGGAAATCGTCCATCCGTTGGCGCGCGCCACGCCGCCCGGCGCGCCGGTCTCCGGCGGCTACATGACGCTTCGCAACACCGGCGGGGAAGCCGACCGGCTGATCGGCGGGTCAGCGGACTTCGCTGGCAAGGTCGAAATCCATGAAATGGCCATGGACGGTGACGTCATGAAGATGCGCCAGCTGGCAAACGGGCTCGAAATCCCGCCCGGCGGCGAGGTCGTGCTGAAGCCCGGCGGCTACCACGTCATGTTCATGCAGATGAAGGAACAGCTCCAGCCCGAGACCAGCCGCAAGGCAACGCTCGTCTTCGAGAAAGCGGGTGAGGTCGAGGTCGATTTCAGCGTCGTCACGCCCGACAAGCTCAAGATGGACATGCAACACTGATTGCGTTCGATCAACGCGCGAGGCGTCTCACGACGCCTTGCGCCGCGCGATCCCGGCGCCGTGGCCGCCGAGCGTGCGATAGGCGCGGTTGCAGTGTACCAGCGGGTCGCCATGCGCGCCGCGGGTGATCGTGCCGACGCTGCCGAAAATGACGTGATGCGTGTCCTGGCGATGCGCGCTTCCGACATGGCAGTCCAATGCGGCGAGGGCGCCTTTCAGGCGCGGAGAGCCGGTCGGTGTGTCCAGCCAGTGCGCGCAGGCGAACTTGTCTTCGCTGAACTCCGGTAGCCGCCCCGCGAAGGCGTCCGCGACTGCCTGCTGGTCTTCGCGCAGGATGTTCAGGCAGAAGCGCCCGTTTTCGAGAATGGACTGGACAGAGCGGCTCGCCGCGTTGATGCAGACGAGGATGGTCGGGCTGTCGCCATCGGCGGCGACGGGTGTCATCGCGGAAACGGTCACGCCGGCGCGGCCCGCCGGTCCGTCCGTCGTGACCACGGTCACCGTGGCCGCTGTCAGGCTCATCGCGTCCAGGAAAGCTTCCCTCAGCATGCTGGGTCCGCCCTCCACGGCGGTCACGGCACCGATCGAACCTACTCCGCCGCCTGGACGAGCAGCGGTGAGAGACCGTCGCCGCTCTCCCCCCGGCCGACGCCGTGGTAGCTGAACCCGGCCATGCGAACCACGTCGGGGTTCTGGATGTTGCGCAGGTCAACCATGACCGGAGTGGCCATGGTTTCCTTGAGCCGCGTCAGGTCGAGATTGCGGAAGATCGCCCATTCCGTGACGATGACCACGGCATCCGTGCCCTCGGCGGCGTGATAGGCATCGTCGCAATAGGTCACGTTGGAGAGCAGGTCGCGCGCCTGTTCGGTTCCTTCCGGATCGAAGGCACGAATGCGCGCGCCGGCATCCTGAAGTGCCCTGATCAGCGGCAGTGCCGGAGATTCGCGGACATCGTCCGTATCCGGCTTGAAGGTCAGACCCAAGACCGCGATCGTCTTGCCGCGCACCGACCCGCCGCAGCCGCGGATCACCTTCTTGGAGATGGAGCGCTTGCGCTGGTCGTTGATGGTGACCGTGGTCTCGACGAGGCGCATCGGGCTGTCGGCGTCATGCGCCGTCCTGACGAGCGCCAGCGTGTCCTTCGGAAAGCATGAACCGCCGATCCCCGGACCGGCATTGAGGAACTTGCGGCCGATGCGGTTGTCCATGCCGATGCCTTGCGCCACGTCGAGGACGTCGGCGCCGACTTTCTCGCAAAGATCCGCGATCTCGTTGATATAGGTGACCTTCATGGCGAGGAAGGAATTGGCGGCGTATTTGGTCAGCTCGGCCGTGCGACGGCCGGTCATCAGAATGCGGTCCTTGTCGAGGCCCAGCGGCGCATAGAGATCGCGCATGACGCCGCGCGCGTTCACGTCGTCGGTACCGATCACGATCCGGTCCGGTTCCTTGAAGTCGGCGATGGCCGATCCCTCGCGCAGGAATTCCGGATTGGACACGACCGCAATGTCGGCCGTCGGGTTTCCGCTGCGGATGAGATGCTCGATCTCGTCGCCGGTTCCCACCGGCACCGTCGATTTCGTCACCACGATGGTGCCGTCGGCGAGCATTGGCGCGAGCGTCCGGGCGACCGTGTAGACATGCGTCAGGTCGGCGAGGCCGTCACCCGCGCGCGACGGGGTGCCGACGGCGATGAAGACTGCATCGGCGTCTTTTACCGAGGCTTCGAGATCGGCGCTGAAGGAGAGCCGCTCCGCGCGGACATTATCGGTGACGATCTGTTCCAGCCCCGGCTCGTAGATCGGGATCGATCCTGCGCGCAGCGCGTCGAGCTTGGTCTCGTCGCGGTCGACGCAGATCACATCATGGCCGATATCGGCGAAACATGCGCCGGACACCAGTCCGACATAGCCCGCCCCGATCATCGTGATTTTCATACTGGCCTCTCCTCGACCTTTCGCGATGGCATGCCTGATTGCCTGGCAAGCCGGCCATACCGGATAATCAACGTGATCAATGTGCCCTGATCAATGAACACATCCCTTAGGAAGACGCCACGAGCGAAACTATGGTTTACGCTTCGTTAATTGCGGGATCCGATGTTTAGCCGTTCTATTTATGGCACGTTGTCAGTTCCGGGTCTTCCCGGTGCGAGACAATCCCTGTCGCCGCACGATACACCTGAAAAGAGCGGAAATTCAAGCGGTTGTGACCGCTTTCGACAGACAGGCGGGGCTGGTTGAAGCGTTTTTTGTTCAAATTTTCTGGGTTCCTGTAAACGGCCCTTAAAGCATCCCTGCTAGCGTCCCCCTTGCCGTGAGTGTTCAGGGTATCGGCGACATTTCCCGGGTAAGGCCGGATGCGAATTGTCATGCCCGGATCTGGCGTGATCGGCGACTTGAGTTGAACGAAGTCAGCGCGTTAGCGCCGATCGGTAGTCGATTGGACCGGGGATATTCGCCAGCATGTCGGCATATCGAAACGATACGTCTAGCGACGACTTCACGCCGTGCGGAGGCTCGATCCGGTGGTGCTGATCTCGGTCGTCATATGCACCGTCGATCGCGAGGAGATGGCGCGAAAGACCGTCGATTCCGTCCTTGGACAGTCTCTCGACAGTGAAACCGGAATGGAGATCGTCGTCGTCGACAACTCCGGCGGGGAATCGGCCCATCCCTGGGTATCCGCTCATCCGGCCTTCGGCGAAAAGCTGCGTTATGTCCACGAGCGGGCGGCCGGTATCTCCCATGCGCGCAATGCTGGTATTGCAGCGGCGAGGGGAGCCTATGTCGCCTTTATCGACGACGACGAGGTGGCCAAGCCGGACTGGTTGAAAAATCTCTACCGGGCGATGATCGAGCACGATGCAGATGTCGCGACAGGTCCGGTCTTTCCGGTATTCGAGGATCGCGAGACGCTCGGTTGGGACCCCGAACCCTTCATTTTCAGCACGCATAAGGCGATGCCGACCGGGCACAGGGTTCAATTCGCCCGTGGCGGAAACGTGATGTTTCGCCCTGACCGCTGCTTCGACGTCGCGCCGCCTTTTGATCCGGAGCTGGGATTATCCGGTGGTGAGGATACGCAGCTGATCTACCGCCTGCATCTGCAGGGGCGCAAGATCATCTGGGTCGCCGATGCGGTCGTTCATGAATTCTGGCCGAACGCCAAGGCTATGCTGCCGGCCTTCTTGCATCGCAAGCTGATTTCGGCGCGCAACTCCACCTATGTCCATATCGTCAACGATCGCAATCCGCTGATCGCGACTCTGCGCATCGGCGCGAAGGCGCTCGTACAACTCGCCATTTTTGCCCCGCTGGCCGCATTGAGCGCGCCATTTGGCCGTCAACCTTCCGCGCGTTTCCGCATGCATGTCATGTCGGCCCTCGGCAAGATCACCTACTGGAAGCGCGCGCGCTATTACGGCGGTGCGGGAGAGGCGGGCGCATGACCGGAAATCATCCGGAACCGCGCCGTATCGCGGTCTTCCACCAGGGCTGTGTGCCCGTCTATCGGCGCGGCTTCTTCGAGCACCTGTCGCGCATGTCCGCAAACCGCTACACGGTCTTTCACGGCGCGCCGCCCTCCAACATTTCCCTCCAGGCCGCGAAGCCGCCCTTCGCCTTCGAGAATGTCGGGCTGAACAATCGCGAGCTGAAGATCGGTGGCAGCATCGCCGTCTGGCAGCCGGCTGTCTGGCGATATCTCACGGGCGGATATGACGGCCTCATCGTTGGCCACGAGTTCAAGTTCCTGTCCAGCCTCGTCATGGTCGCCTGTTCCAGGGTTCTGCGCAGGCCAGTCATCTGGTGGGGGTTCGGCTATCGCAAGGCCTACGGCTCCTGGCAGGGCGGTGGCGGACCGGGACTGAAGGACCGTCTCGCCATCTGGGCGGCTGACCGTCTGGCGCGTTTTGGCGACGGCTATCTCGCTTACACGGAAAAGGGTCGCGACCATCTCCTGTCCATCGGCATGGCCGAGGACCGTATCCAGGTCGTCCGCAACACGATCGATGTCGAAGAGCAGGTGAAGCTGGCTCAGGCAGTCGCAGACGTGCCGGATCGGGAGATCAGGGCGGAATTCGGCCTGAAGCCGGATTCGACCGTGTTTCTCTATGTCGGCCGCCTCGTGCCCCGGAAGCGCGTCGACCTGCTGATCGATTTCGCGAAACGCTTTCCCGATGTCGGCGGCAAGCCCGTCGAGGTTCTAGTCGTCGGCGACGGCGAAGAGATGCCGAAGCTCCGTGAGCAGGCCAGCGGAACGGACAATGTTCACTTCACGGGCGCCATCGACCCGTCCGACATTCGGATCGCGAAAGCGATGAAGGTCGCCTGCGCCGTCGTCATTCCCGGATATCTGGGTCTGGCGATCAATCACGCCTTCGCCCATGCCCGCCCCGTCGTCACGCAAAAGCATGATTTCCACAGCCCGGAGATCGAGTATCTGACGGAAGACTACGACGCCCTGCTGATCGGCGGCGACGAAGAAGCGTTTTGCGAAGGTCTTGCCGCCTTCGCGGCATCGCCCGACGAACAGGCCCGTCTCGCGGCCAATGCCGGCAAGACGCGCGAGAGCCTGCGCATCGGGCAGATGGTCGAAGCCTTTGACGGTTTCGTGAGCCGGATCGTCCCGGCGCCGGGAGGTGCGCGATGAACGCCGTGACCGCCCACCTGAAGAGTGCCGGCCTCGGCGACCGGTTCGTCCGCCGCTTTGCGCCGCTCTATTCCGGTTTCCGCCGCGAACTCGAACTGTTCGACCGCGCCGGTTTCGAAGAACGCAGCCGCCTCCAGCAGCGCCTGATCGACGAGACGCTCGCCGGCGCGGCAAGGCTTCCGGGCTATGCGCGCTTTGACGGGTTGCCGCTTTGCGAATGGTCGCATGTCGACAAGACGATGCTCCAGTCCGGGCAGGCGGATTTCGAAAGTGCCGGCGGGTTGTTCGCGACGAACGCCCAGACCAGCGGCTCGTCCGGCGTGCCGCTCTCGGTCCGGCGCAGCTTCGCCTCCGTCGTCTTCGAGCAGGCTGCCATCGATCACGTCGTCTCGCTGGCGGGAGGGGATTTCGCGCGCGACCGTGTGGCGGTCTTCCGCGGTGAGGCGATCAAGGATCCGTCCGATAACGAACCGCCCTTCTGGCGGGTCCAAAGCGGCGGCCGTGTCATGAATTTCTCGGTGGCTCATCTCCATCGCGACCGCGCGGGCCTGTTTCTCGATACCTTGCGCGAATTTCGTCCGGGCGTGCTCTGGGCCTATCCCTCGGCGCTCGAACTGCTCGTGAACATCATGGAGGACAATGGAAGCCGCCTGACGGTTCCTGTCATCCTGACCTCCTCCGAAGTGCTGACCGACGACTTGCGCGCCCGCGCGGAAAGCCTGTTTCAGGCGCGGGTGGCGGATTATTACGGCCAGGCCGAGCGCGTCTGCTTCGCCTACGCGCTCGAAGCTGGCCAGTATCGCTTCATGCCCGCTTACGGGGCCGTCGAACTTGATGCGCTGGACGGGTACTCCGGCGCGCGGTTCGCCATTTCGGCAACCAATCTGCGCAATGCGGCGCAGCCTCTCGTGCGCTACCGCATCGGCGACGTCGCCGTTCTCGACGGCGCGACAGGCCGCCGCGAGCGTGAGGAAGTCGCCCTTGGGCTGAGATCGTTCGCCCGCATCGAGGGGCGTGAGAACGACTATCTCCTCGCCCCCGACGGCACCCGGCTGATCGGCATGAACCACATACCGCGCGGCATCGAAGGCCTTCTCCAGATGCAGCTTCGCCAGGACGCGCCCGATCATATCCGCGTTCTGGCCGTGCCGCGCGCGAAGCCCGGCGAAGCGCTGGGCCGGGAAATCGCCGAACGGGTCACGTCGCGCCTGCCTGAGGGCATGCGCGTGGATGTTGAATTCTGCGATGCCATTCCCCGCCAGCCGGGGGGCAAGCAGCCATTTGTGGTGCGCAGCGCGGACCTTTGAGTGACGCAGAAACACGCGGCGGGGGTGAAACGCAGTCCCCATCCTCGCCGTGAAACCGAAACAGGGATCGGAAGTGGCAGACGAATGAAAATTTCAGTGTTCGGACTTGGCTATGTCGGCGCCGTTACGGCCGCGTGCCTTTCACGCGACGGCCACCTTGTCGTCGGCGTGGACCGGCAGCAGGTCAAGGTGGACATCGTCAATGGCGGCAAGTCGCCGGTCGTCGAGGACTATGTCGGAGAACTGATCGGCAACGGCGTCGCCAGCGGCAAGCTGCGCGCGACCACCGACACGCAGGAAGCCATCGACGCGACGGACATGTCGCTGATCTGTGTTGGCACGCCGAGCCGCAGGAACGGTTCGCTCGATACGGATGCGGTGATGCGCGTCTGCGAGGAGATCGGCGCTGCCATCGCGAAGAAGAACCGGCCGCACGCGGTCGTCCTGCGCTCGACGGTGCTGCCGGGCACGATGCGCGACATCGTGATCCCGACCTTGCGCGAGCACGCCGGAAACGCGCCGGGACTGGTCATCGGCAACAACCCGGAATTCCTGCGCGAGGCGACGGCTGTCTATGACTACGACAATCCCCCGAAGATCGTCGTCGGGTCGGAGACGGAAGAAGACGCCGCCGCGATCGCCGAGATATACGAACACATCGACGCGCCGCTTTTCCTGACCTCCGTCGAGGTCGCCGAACTCGTGAAATATGCCGACAACGCCTGGCATGCAGTGAAGGTCGTCTTCGGCAACGAGATCGGAAACATCTCGAAGGCGGTTGGCGTCGACAGCCACGATGTGATGCGTATCTTCTGCAAGGACGAAAAGCTCAACATCTCGCCCCGCTACCTGATGCCGGGCTTCGCCTTCGGCGGATCGTGCCTGCCGAAGGATGTGCGCGCCTTGTCCTACAAGGGCCGCTCGCTCGATCTCGATTTGCCGATGCTCGAAAGCGTGATGCGCTCCAACGAGAACCAGATCGACCGGGCCTTCGAGGACATCATGGCCTATGGCAACCGCAAGATTTCCGTCTTCGGCATTTCCTTCAAGGCCGGCACGGACGATCTTCGCGAAAGCCCACAGGTGACGCTGGTCGAGAAGCTTCTCGGAAAGGGCATGGATGTCCGCATCTACGACCGCTACGTGAACTTCGCCCGCCTCTACGGCGCGAACCGCGATTTCATCCTCAACAAGATCCCGCACATCTCCTCGATCCTGCTCGACGATTTCGATGCCGTGCTCGCCCATGGCGAGACTCTGGTCATCGGCAATGCCTCGCCGGAGTTCGAGGAACTGCCCGACCGCGTCGCGCCGGAGCAGCGGATTTACGACCTCGTGCGTCTGAAAAAACGCATGCACGCCGATGCGCAATATGAGGGTGTCAATTGGTAGTCGCCGGGCATCCCGGCCGCTTCCTATCCCGCGGCGGGACTGCCTTCAATTTTAATGATCCGCTTAACGTTTCGGTAACCGAATTCGGTGGCGCAACCCGCGTATTTGGGGGGCTCTCGTTGAATAAAGACCGGGAAATCCTTGATGTCCAGACAGCCCGAACGCCGGCGTGGCGGACGGGTGGAATGCGAGCGCAGTGGGGAGCGCCTAACCGGATCGTTCAACAGGTGCAACCGTGAAATATATTACCAGCAAAGAACTGGAAGCGACAACCGACAGGTCATTCGATCGCCGGGTACTGATCGTCGTCGAGAACCTTCCCGTCCCGTTCGACCGAAGGGTCTGGTCGGAAGCAACGACCTTGCGCGCGGCCGGCTACACCGTGTCGGTCATCTGTCCGACCGGCAAGGGCTTCGACGCGCCTTACGAGGAAATCGACGGTATCCATATCTATCGCCATACGCTTCCGCTCGATGCGCGCGGTGCGCTTGGCTATCTGCGCGAATATTCCTCCGCGCTCTTCCATGAGGCGCGGCTGGCCTTCAAGGTGAAGCGCCGGCACGGCTTCGATGTCATTCACGGCTGCAACCCGCCTGATCTCATCTTCCTGGTCGCGTGGCTGTTTCGGCCGTTCGGCGTGCGTTTTCTGTTCGATCACCACGACATCAGCCCGGAGCTTTTCGAGGCGAAGTTCGGCAAGCGCGGCCTGCTCTACCGTGTGACCCGTTTCTTCGAGAAACTGACCTTCAAATCCGCGATGGTCTCCATCGCCACCAACGATTCCTACAAGGATATCGCTGTGCGGCGCGGCGGCATGGAGCCCGACGATGTTTTCGTGGTCCGTTCCGGACCGAAGATCGAGAAGCTGCAGATCCGCGAGCCGAAGCCGGAACTGAAGAAGGGCTTCAAGCATCTCGTCGGCTATGTCGGTGTAATCGGGGCGCAGGAGGGCATGGACCTCCTGATCGACGCGGCGGAGCATGTCGTGCGCGACCTGGGCCGTGACGACATCCAGTTCGGGATCGTCGGCGGCGGGCCCGAGCTCGAAACCATCCAGACGGATGTGCGTCAGCGCGGACTGGAGAAATATTTCACCTTCACGGGGCGGGCCCCTGACGATCTTCTGCTCGACATGCTGAACACGGCCGACATCTGCGTCAATCCGGACCGGGTCACGCCGATGAACGACCTGTCGACGATGAACAAGATCCTCGAATACATGACGCTGAAGAAGCCGATCGTGCAGTTCGACATGCATGAGGGCCGCGTCTCCGCCGGCGAGGCTTCCGTCTATGCCGCAAAGAACGACCCCCGCGATTTCGGTGACAAGATCGTCGAGTTGATCGACGATCCCGAGCGCCGCCGGGCCATGGGCGAAATCGGCCGCAAGCGCATCATCGACATGTATTCCTGGGATCACTCGGTCCCGATGCTGCTCGCTGCCTATGATCGAATGTTCGAGAAAATCGGACAGAAGGTCCGCCCGGGCGCACGCGCAAAGGACAATCCCGCCCCCTCCGTGGTGACGCCGGAGCGCCCGCTCTATCGTAAGACCGTGGAGAAGTCCCATTGATGGCAACACAGGGCGCATTGGGGCGCGTTGCCTGGTACGCCAATCGCCTTTCGGCGATGAGCGGCCCGGAGATCGTCCATCGGGTCGGTGAATCCTGGAAGAAGCGCGCCGCGAGCCGCTGGAGTCCGGGCTGGGCATCCCATGCGCAACCGGATGGGCCGCTGCCAGTTCTTCCGGCCGAATGCGACGTTTCCGACGCGGACGAGGACGTGCTGGCGCGATGGCGCGACGTTGCCGACCGGGCGATGGCGCGCCGGTTTTCCTGCCTCGGCGTCGAATGGCCCGGCGACCGCTTCGACTGGCATCTCGATCCGGTATCGGGCCGTCTCTGGCCGAGCGACCGCTATTGCTTCGCCATCGAATACCGCCACACGGCCGATTATGGCGACGTGAAATATGTCTGGGAGGTTAACCGCCTCCAGCATATCCAGACCGTCGCGGCGCTGGCGAAAGCCACCGCAAATCAGGAACTCGCTGATTTCGCCGCCGCCGAGATCATGGATTGGATTGAAGCCAACCCGCCATATCTCGGCATCAACTGGACGTCGGGAATAGAACTGGCGTTGCGCGCCGTCTCGGTGCTGACGGTCACGCGAATGCTCGGCCCGAATGCCTTTTCGGACAGGGCCCGAAGCCCGATCAGGGCCTTTCTCGCAGCGAGCGCCGAATGGCTTCAGCGCTACCCGTCGGGCTTTTCCTCCGCCAACAACCACCTCGTCGCCGAGGCGGTCGGCCTGTTTGTCATCGGCGCCGCCTATGCAGACCATCCGCGTTCGGCCCAATGGCAGGCGCGTGGCCGCGCGGTGCTTGAAAGGGAAATCGGCAAGCAGATATTCGCCGACGGCGTCGGAGCCGAACAGTCCCCGACCTACACCTCCTTCACGCTGGAACTTTACCTTGTCGCCGTCAGGGCGGCCGAGGCGCTCGAAAAGCCGTTCTCGCCCGCCGTCTACGACCGGCTTGCCAAGGCAGGTGAGGCGCTGCGTCTCTTCATCGACGAAAACGGCCATGCCCTGCGGATCGGCGATGACGACGAAGGCCGCGTCGTCGGCGAAGATCCCGAAAGCGAGCCGTTCTACGCCGCATCCGTCCTCGCTTCTGTCGCCGCGATCTGCGACCGCGAGGATATCGCGCCGCCGGTCGCGCCGGCGAACCTGCGCGGATTGCTGCTCGGTCGGCTCGTGGCGGAAAACGCGCCGCGGGGCGTTCGGACCCTGAACGATGGCGGTTACACGGTTCTGCGCGACACGGTGCATGGCAAGGAACTGATCCTGGCCATGGATCATGGTCCGCTCGGCTATCTCTCCATCGCGGCTCACGGCCACGCCGATGCGCTCGCCTTGTGGATGCGTTACGGCGGCGAGCCGCTCCTGGCCGACGCCGGCACCTATCTCTACCATTCGGGTGGTGCCTGGCGCGACGCGTTCCGGGGAACGGCCCTTCACAACACCATGACTGTCGAGGGCGTCGATTCCAGCCGGATCGCCGGCGCATTCAACTGGAAGACGAAAGCCGTCTCCACCCTCGACGACGTGGAAACGGCGGTTGATCGCTTCGCCTGCAAGGCCAGCCATGACGGCTATCTCGAACGCTTCGCCGTCCGCCATCACCGCGCTCTCAAGCGCGTGTCGCCGGACCGCTTCGTCGTCGAGGATCGTCTGGAAGGCGAACACGGAAAAGCGCTGGACGTGGCGATCGGATTTCTCGCGGGCGAGGGCGTATCGATCCGGCAGGCCGGCGAGGGCGTTTTCGAGTTCGTCTCCGGCGATACCGCACTCATGCGGCTGTCGGGTACGGGCGGACTTGCCCCGCGCCTTGTCCGCGGCGACGAGGATGAAAAACTCGGCTGGCTGTCGCCGCGCTTCGGCGTGAAACTGCCGGCGTGGCAACTGCGCTTCGAGGGCAAACTGACCCCGGGACGGGTTCATTCAACCGAACTGGTGCTGCTGTGATCCGCCGCGCGCTTCAATCCGTCCTCGGGTTCGCCATGCTCGTGGCCCTCCTGTCGGCATCCCCTTCCGCATTCGCGGATCCTGGGTTCAAGCGGGGCATCAATATCGGTCGCATGTATGGATCGCCGGCAAGGGACGCCGACAACCCGGGCAAGTTCCTCTGGCCGCCCTTTCGCGGAGAGCTGTCAAAGGTGAGCGACATCGAATTGCAGCGCCTCCATGCGCTTGGCTTCGATTTCGTGCGCCTGACGGTTGCCCCGGCTCCGTTCCTCGAGATCGATGAGGCGAGGAGAGCCGTCCTCATGGATACGCTCATGGAGTCGGTCAGCCGCATTCGCGCGACCGGCCTTGGTGTCCTCGTCGATCCGCACCCCGTCCACGGCAAAGCCCGCTGGACCGCTGAATCAATCACGGCGTCGACGGATGGCGACCAGTTCCTGGCCTACAAGGACTGGCTCGCGGACATGGCGAAAAGGCTTGCGAGCCTCGATGACCGGAAACTGGCGCTCGGCCTGATGAACGAACCGCAACGCGATTGCCATATACAGTTCGGCACCGACTGGACGGACGTCCAGCCGCTTCTCTATGCGACTGTCCGCGATATCGCACCGGACCTGACAGTGGTGCTCACCACCGGCTGCTGGTCCGGGTTCGACGGCCTGAAATATCTCGACATGGCCGGTTTCGACGACAACACGATCGTCGACCTGCATTTCTATTCGCCGATTTCATTCACGCATCAGGGGCTACCCTTCGCCGGCGATCCGATGCCGTACATGTCGGGGGTCCGGTATCCGGGAACTGGCCACAGCGCGCAAGCCACACTTGATCAATCGCGGCAACTGATTGATCTGCTGATCTCGGGTGGGCGTGACATTCCCGACGGCGCGTTCGAACGTCTCGAGAAGCGCATCCGCGCCTATTACGAGGCTGCGCCCGCTATCGATCGGGACTTTATCGCTGGTCATTTCAGCGGCGTGAGCGACTGGGCCAGCAGTCATGGCGTTGATCCCGGTCGTCTCCTGATCGGAGAGTTCGGCACTGCATGGCCGGTGCGCGGTATGCCGGACAATCCGGATCGTTACGTCTGGCTGGAGGATGTCAGGCGGGTCGCCGAGGAAGCGGGTTTCGGCTGGGCGTTCTGGGAGTACACGCGCGGCAATGGCTATCCGGGCTTCGGTCTCGTTCTCGACAACGATACGCGCGAGATCGACATCGGATCGGTAAAGGCACTTGGCCTCGACGCTGCCCCGACGGCTCAATGGGAATTGCGCGGCACGGTCGGCGCGATCCAGTGAACCTGTCGGGGTGTTGGGCCAATTCGTAACGAAATTGCGCTACGACGCGGCCAGTTGAACTTTGTCGGCAAGGAATGCGGCCTGGTCCGCGCGAAATGAACTCGCCCGCGAGGCTGAACAGAAAACGAGAATGAGACGTCTATTTGAATTGGCAAACCGGTACCGATCTTCCGCGCTCGTGCGGAATACGGTGACCTATACGTTCAATTTCGGTCTCCAACTGGTTATTCAGTTCACCTATTTCATGATGATTTCCCGATATCTGGGACCGGTGAGTTATGGCGTCTTTGTCACCTTGTCGGCGGTCAGCGGTATCGCCAACACGATCACGGGCCTTGGCAGCGATCATGTTCTGATCCAGCGGGTTGCGGTCACCCCCTCGAATTTCGCGAGATATTTCGGGCACGCTCTGGTGCTGCTGGGCGGGACTTTGCCTCTCGTGGCCGCTGCCGTGATGGTGATCGGTCATTCGATCATTGGTGACCATCTCGCCTTTCCCGCGTTTCTCGCGATCATATCCGCACATCTCGTTTGCGGCAGGCTCGCTTCGCTGTGCTCCAGCATCTTCATGGCCTTTGACCGGGCCCGGTTGCAAATGCTGGTCAATGTCGGCCTGGCGGTCATGCGCGCGTCCTTCCTGTTGCTGGCGATCCTCTTGCATGACCAGCTGACCCTCGAAATCTGGGCGTGGTGGTATCTGGCCGCCTCGGCGATCAGCGCGGTTGTCGCGATAATATTGGTGCTCGTGGTTTGCGGTGCGCCGCGTCTGAACATCATACGGGCGGACTTGCCACTCGGACTGCAATTCTGCCTGGAGTTCATGGCGATCAACAGCGTCGGCGATCTGGACAAACCGACCGTTTCACACTTCCTCGGCCCTGGCGCGGCAGGTGCATACGCCGCCGGTCTGAAGATCGTCGATGCCGCATCGGCTCCGATCAGGGCGCTCCTCTACGCGACCTATACGCGGCATTTCCGCAATGCAGCGGCCAGCCGTGCCGACAGTGTCGGCTTCGGTGTGAAGCTGCTGCCCTTCTCGCTCGCGATGTCGCTGGCCATCGCAGTCGTCCTGTTCGTTGGCGCAGACTACGTGCCCTATGTGATCGGTCACGACTTCGACGGCACGCCGCAGATCATCAAGCTGTTCGCGCTCTATCCGCTGCTGCACGGCATCTCCGGGATCGGCGCGGACATTCTGCGTGCGGTCGGAAAGCAGCATATCCGGATCCTCCTGCTGGTTGTCACGGCGCTCATGATGGTGCCGGCGATCTGGACCGGTGCGGTTCTCGGCGGTCTCGTCGGCGCGGCGGTGGCGCGTCTCGTGTTGCAGGTCGGGCTCATCGCGGCGACCTGGCTGTTCCTGTTGCAGGAGAAACGCGCCGTCCAGCCGGCGGAATAGGGGATTACTGCAGGGCCTTCAGCACGGCGTCCCGATTGGGGAACCGGTCGAGGAAGGCGCGTCCCAGCGGCTTTTCGGCGTAGCCCCTCGCGACTTCCTGCAGCACATCTATGCCGTAATCGTAGTTGGTTTCGATCACGAGCGGGCCGTTCTCCGACAGCGCGATATCCCACCCGAGGGCGCGGAACGGGGCCATGCATTCCGCCGCCTTGCTTGCCGTGGAAATGACCTCGTCCCAAAAAGGGATGACGAATGTTTGCGGATCGATCCCGAACAGGTCCTCGAGGTCGTGGTAGCGTCCGCCGTAGCGCGCTTCCTGTTTCGCATCGCTCGAGAACTTGCCGGTCTCCAGATCGATCCCCGCCATGTATCCGCCGCCGGTCGAGTTGTCGGTAACGCTTCCCGGCGGACCGATCTTGAGGGCTGCGGCGTTGAACCGCGTGACGCCGTCGTCGCCGATAAAACTGTCGATGCGGACCGAATTGACGGAAGTCGGATTGAAGCGGTCGAGATCCGGGTGCTGGACGATCGTTTCCTGGATCAGGAACTCGTCCCAGAATTCTCCGAAGCGAGTGGTGAAAACAAGCATTCGGAACGCGCTGAGATCGAGCGTTTCTCCCTCATGCACAAGCGCGCCGTCCTCTACCGCCATCTTGAATACTGCCGCGCCGGAACCGCCGCTGCGCGGCTTGACGATTATGCCGCGCGGCAGGTTCATCGCTTCGACCCGGGCAAGGAAGTCCGGAAAAGCCACCATGTTCCCGTCACGATCCATCAGCTTCTCGCGGTCGAGCCGGAACAGCGTATTGGTGCCCGCAATGCCTCCCCCGATAAGCATGTCTTCCATCTGCAGCTTGTCCTGCAGCCTGCCGCGATCGCCATCGGCATTGGCGCGGTCGCGGGTCTCATGCAGCAATTCCGTCGGCAGGTAGCGGAATATTTCGTCGCCGACTTGCCGGCTGTAAAGCCCGTGCTTGAGATACTGGTAGGGAAGGTAGCGGTAGAGCCGCATCAGTCGATAAAGCTCGATGGACTGGCGCAGAATCGACTTCTTGTCGCGCGCCCTGAGATAGACCGGAAAATCCTCGGTCAGCACGCGTTTGTAACGGTCGAATTTCGACATGACGGGTTACTCGCTTCGGCGGCATCCACGATGAACGGCGATCCGGCTTTGCGATCATCAGCGGACTCTTGCCGCTTCCCCCGATCCCGACTTGCGCGCGACCGTACGCATCGGGAGCGGAAGGCCGGCGCCTCTGCTCTCAATTCGTCGAAGTCGGACATTTAGCGCATTCTCGTCGCCGAGCAACTAGGCCGTAGACTCATAAACACGGAGCCACAGCCGCATTGAGGCGAGTTGGATCATGGCGAGGAAGTTCTCGGCAAGCTTGTCGTAACGGGTGGCGACCCGACGGAAGTGTTTCAGCTTGGAGAAGAACCGTTCGATGAGGTTCCGCTCGCGGTAGAGCCACGTGCTGAAGTATGGTTTCGACCTCCGGTTAGCTTTGGGTGGGATGTTGGCGAACGCGCCTTTCTCCCGGAGAGATACACGGATACGGCCGGCGTCATAGGCTTTGTCTGCCAGTACGATTGTCCCTGCGCGAACATGATCGAGCAGATCGTCGGCGGCCTGTCCGTCGTGGCTTTGCCCGGCGGTCAGGCGCAGCCGGATCGGTAGGCCTTGCCCATCGACGACCGCATGGATTTTGGTCGTGAGGCCGCCTCGGGAACGACCGAGACAATGATCTCGACCCCCCTTTTTGCCGTCGCGGCCTGTTGGTGCGCCCGGATGGAAGTGCTGTCGATCATCTGGATGTCGCCTTCATGCGCAGCTGTGATGGCATCCATCATCCGGTCCCAGACGCCAGCCTTCCGCCATCGGACGAAGCGGTTGTAGCAGGTGGTGCGCGGGGCCATAGCGCTCGGGCAGGTCACGCCACGGTGCACCGGATCGCAGCACCCAGAAGATGCCATTCAGCACACGGCGGTCATCGACACGCGGCACACCTCGTGGTTTGTTAGGCAGGAGCGGTTCAATCAAGCGCCACTCGAAGTCGGTCAGATCATATCGGCTCATGCCGGCGCTGAATCAGATCATCGCGAAAAAGTGAAGCTATGGCTTCGCCTCACCACGCATCAGGGCATCGGCCTGCTCCAACAACGCGCTCGTCGGCTCAAGCGGAACAAGGTCAAGTTCGGACAATGCATCAACAAGTTCATCGTGGGCCAACCCAAATTCATTGTGGGCTATGAAATCTGTTACGATGTGCGCTTGCTCCACTCCAAGCCTATGCCGCTCAATCTCCAAGGCGCTATCCAGCAAGCGAGCCAACTCCCGCCATTTTCGTCGCTGATCGAAGATGCCCATCCCCTGACGATATAGCCCCGACCGATCCCGTTCAATCTGAGACCGCTTTCTCAGCCGTTTATGGGTTCACGGCCTAGCAGCCGTGCCGCAGAGAAACTCTTACAAGGCTGCGAGTACCTTGTCCCGATTGGGGAATTGCTCCAGGAACGCGCGTCCCAGCGGCTGATCTGCATAGCCGCCGGCCAGATCCTGCAGCACATAGACACCATAGTCGTGGTTTGCTTCGATGACCACGGGTCCGTCCTTGGCGACCGCGATATCCCAACCCAGCGACCGGAAAGGGGCCACGCACTTCGCGGCCCTACGCGCGGTCGTCAGCAGATCCTGCCAGTACGGAACCGCGAACGTATCGGGATCGATTCCGTACAGCTCTCTCATGTCGTAATTCTTGCCGCTGTCATGGGCATAGCGCCTTGCGCCGCTGGTAAAATGTCCCGTAGCGAGATCGAGACCGGCCATGTACCCGCCGCTCGAACCGTTGTCCGTGACGCTGCCCGGCACGCCGATCTTCAGTGCGGCGGCATTGAACGACACCTTGCCGTCGTCGTCGATGAATGTGTCGATGCGGACGGTGTTCACGGACGATGCGTTGAGGCGGTCGAGATCCGGATGTTGGACGATCGTTTCCTGGATGACGAACTCTTCCCAGAATTCGCCGTGGCGCGTCGTGTACACGAGTGTTCGAAAGGCTTCGAAATCGAGGGGCTCACCCTCGTGGATGAGGATGCCGTCCTCGACATCCATCTTGAAGACCGCGGCTCCCGATCCGCCATCGCGCGGCTTCACGATCATGCCTCTCGGCAGTGCCATCTCGCCGACCCTGTCGATGAAATCCTTGAATTCGACCTGATTGCCCTCGAGGTCAACGATGCCGGACTTTTGCAACCGAAACAGGGTCTTTGTGGTGGGTACCCCGCCGTCGCACAACATTTTCTCCTGTTGCAACTTGTCGTGGAGCGCTTCCTTGTCGCCTCGGGCGTTCAGATTGTTGCGGGTGAGGTGCAGCAATTCCGGCGGAATGTAGCGGTAGATTTCCTTGTCGAAACCGCGTCGATACAGTCCGTGCTTGAGGTACTGATATGGAAGATATCGGTACATCCGCATCAGCCGGTAGATCTCCATCGCCTGTCGAATGACTGGCTTTCGGTCGCGGGCTTTCAGATAGACGGGGAAATCCTCGTTGAGGATGCGCTTGTAGCGGTCGAACTCTATCATATGGTCTTCTTCGTCCGATTGTGCCCGTGAGCGGGCAGGGATTGTCCTTCATGCCAATCAGCCGCGTCTGTAATCCGTGGCGATTCCGTCAATGGGCGGTGTCGGCTCCCCGGTGATCCGGATCGCTGTCGCGGTGATGATTTTCATTCCGTATTTCGGGTATCTCTTGCGGCTTCCCCTCCGAGCAAGTCGGAACTCTTGTTTATAAATATCGGAGATGTCAGGTACTGAACAGATATGGCTAAGACAATATAAATTGGCCCTATGGGAAATTTATGATTAACGGAAAAATCCGATATTTGACTAAAATTCAAATGCAAAGAATTTTGACTGCCGAGCACCTTTGACTGACGAACGCCGTTTCTTGCGTCAAACCGTTTGGCACAGTCGGCGGAGGGCTCTGCCGCGAATCGAAAACGATGCTATCGTTTCGGGCGACTCGCGGCCCCGGCCGTGACGCCAATCACTTGAAAGGGTCGCATGGCGGACGACTACTACTCCAGGGTGACAGAAGCGGCTACGGATGCGGACTCGCGCCGTCTGTTGCACTGGATACCCGCAATCATCTTCGCCTATGTCTTCCTGCTTTCGCCCTTGATCGTTCAGGCGATGGCGCCGTCGGAGTCGACCAACGTCAACGTGGCTGGCGCGCAATCGAACCCAGCCAACCAGCTGTTCTGGATCGGCATGCTCGCTCTGACCCTGATCGCGGTGAGGCGGGACTTTGGTGCTGCGTTCCGCTTGCTCCGTGATCCAGTCGTTGTTCTCGTCGTCGCCTATCTCGCATTTGCCGCGATGAGCCTGCTTTGGTCCTACGCCCCCACGATCAGTTTTCGCAGGCTCGTCCTGCAGGCCATCGTCGTGCTGTCCGTCATCCTGCCGAGCGCGCTGGCGACGGACCGTGACCGGATGCTCGAGCGTATTCTGTCGGTAATCGTAATGGCTGTCGTGCTCAATTTCGTCGTGGTGCTGGCCACTCCGCCCGGTCCGCTCGGGCATGAGGGCATCTACGACCACAAGAACACGCTAGGCTCAATGATGATGTTCGCGATCTGCCTTTGTCTCTATGGCGCGGCGACCCGGCGCGGGACTTTGCGCATCGTGTTTCTCGCGTGCGTCGTCATGGCATTCGTCGCGCTTGTGGAAAGTCGGTCGAAAACCTCGCTCGGCCTGGCAGTCATGATGCCGGCCCTGACCTTCATGGCAATCGCGATCGCGAGGCCGGTGCGAATGAACGTAGCCGCGTTTGTTCTTTTTGCTGCCGTTTTCGCCATCGCGGCGTGGTTCTACATTTCTGCCCTCACGGGCTACACCTTCGCCGACATGTCGATGTTGCTCTTCGGCGATACCACCTTCACTGGGCGTACGATTATCTGGGAATTCGTGCTGGATGTGATTTCACGCAGTCCGCTGGTCGGACAGGGATACGCTGCATTCTGGGGCGTCGGGGCGGGATCGATCGTTGATACTGAAGCGCCGGCGCTGGTCGCCCGGCTGCAGCAGGCGCATAACGGTTTTCTGGACGTGTTCGTCGAAACCGGCCTGATCGGCCTCATCATCTTGCTTGCGCTGATCGTCGCCACTCTTCTGTCGGCTGCGAAATCCCTTGAGCGGCAACCGGCGCTTTGTTGGCTGGCGATTACGCTGGTGTTGATCGTCGTCAGCCACAACATGCTGGAGAGCAGCCTGTTTCGCAGCTACTCGCTGGCTTGGCTGCTGTTTCTGTTCGCGGCATTTCTTCCGCGAGCCGGCGATTTCGACCGCGCGGCGAACGCGAAACCGCGGGGCTGAGCGCTTTTATAAATTGACGGATGCCGTTTTTAAGGCGCCGCGCCGCCTATCCGGTCCGTTTCAATCCGAATTCCTCGGCGAATTCCTTGCTGACAGGTCCGGCCGGTGTGAATCTTCGCAGCAATGCGCGTCGCCAGCCGACATTGCCGGTCTGTACGGAGATGTTTTCCGAATTGTTCATCATGTAGGCGACGGCGCGAAATGGAACCGGAGCCAACGGACGCCCCTTACCGGCGAACAGCGCTTCATGGGTGGGGTGAAAATTGTTGATAGTTTCCCTGAAGAGCGTGGTTTCGTCGCGGTAGGGAATCTCGGGCAGATCTTCCACCTCCCAGCGGATCACCGAGCAGCTTCCCGACAATTTGTTGAAGCGCGGGGCTTTCCTGACGAGCTGTCGACCGTAGTCGTATTCATATCCATCCTTGACCACATATCCGTAGGGATTGGCGTCATTCAGGACATGAGCGACAAGCCTGCGGCTTACAAGGTCGTCGGCGTCTAGATCCATCGCGTAGCCACCCCCTTCGGCGCGCAGCCTTGCGGCGAGAACCTCGCGCTTCTTGTGCTTGTCGACGACGAATTCGTCTTTGTAGAGCGGCGGAGGAAAATCGACCTGTACATAGGTCAGCCGGGGATCATCGTTGAAGCGCGTTTCCGGAATGTCGTGGCAGGCCACGAAGACCCTGAAACTGTCGTTGCTCTGGTTGAAGACCGAGGACAGCGTCTGCTCGAAAAACCTGGTGACGAGCGCCCAGTCTTTCGAGACTTTTCGGGACTTCAAGGGAATGTTGAAGAAGAACAACGCGGATTACCTTGCCTGGCCGGGATATTTCAAACGGCGTGAAGTCGCATGCGACTGGGCTTCATCTCGGGATTTCCCACCTGCACCTGGACCGATGCTGTTTCTGAACGGATCGATTGGCGATCCACACGGATTGGACCACGAACCGATTAAGTTACCGTCAACAGGCCCCGCACGCGGGCGCTCGCCTGCGCCGGCCGAGATAAGCCGCTGGCGTCGTTAGCGAAGTAATAACCAGACTTGTGTACGGATCGTTAGGAATAATTTGTGCTCTCTAGGACGTGCGTATGCAAGCTTCCCGCCAAATGTCGTTAGGACCGGTCGGGCTCGATATCTGGGCCATTCTGACCGTGCTGCGCCGGCGTCTGCACTTTGTCGTGCTGACGGCGGCCGCGTTCGTTGTCGTGACGATCATTTATGCGCTGATGGCGACGCCGGTCTACGTGTCGACCGCGAGCCTGTTGATTGATCCGGACGCGCGTCAGCCTTTCGACGACCCGAATATACCCAAGCGCGGGATCGACGAGGGCAGCTACATCGAAAGCCAGGTCGCGGTGATTGGATCGGACTCGGTCTTGCGGCCTGTTGTGCGACATTTCAATCTCAAGGCCGACGACGAATTCGGCGATGGCGGCGCCAGCACTTCTCTGCTCGACCTTTTGGGTTTCGGAAGCTCGGATAGCGGACCGACCGATGAAATCGCGCGCGAAAACGCGGCGGTCAGCGCGTTGTCAAAAGCGGTCTCCGCCAGCCGTGTCGGCACCACCCGTGTCATCAGCGTGTCCGTGGAAAGCGGGAGCGCCGAGAAATCCGCGAAGCTCGCGCAAGGTATCGCCGAAAGCTACCTCGCTGATCGGCAGCGCGACAAGCAGCTCTCGTCTGCCGGTATCGACGAGCAGATCCAGGAACGACTTGCCGAGCTTCGCGACCGGATGCGTACCGCTGAGGTCGCCGCGCAGGAATACAAGGCGGCGAACCGGCTTCAGAGCACCGGCGAGGACGGCCTGCTCACGAGCCAGGAACTGGCTGGCTTGAGTACGCAACTGACTGAGGCCAGGGCGATGCTAGCGGAGAAGCAGGCGCGCTACGACCAGCTCACTGCCTTCGTCAAGGGCGGTGTCAGCGCCAACTCCATCAACGAGATTTCCACCTCGCCGAATGTCGCCGAATTGCGGTCGCAATATACGACCGCCGTGCGCACCGTCGCCAATCTCGAAGCGGAGTTGCTTCCGCAACATCCCCGCCTGATCGGTGCGCGCTCCGAGGTTCGCAGGCTTGAGGGATTGTTGCAGGCGGAAGCGCAGGATGCAGCCGATGCGGCGAAGGTCGAACTGGGTATTGCGCGGGTGCGTGTGGCGAATCTCTCAAGCGCAATCGAAATGTCGCGTGACCGAAGCGACAGCGGCGACGCCGCGATGATCCGACTGCGCGAGCTTGAGTCGGACGCCCAGGCATCGCGAACGATCTACGAAAGCGCCTTGTCGCGCGCCAATCAGATATCGACGCTTGACGAAGTCGTCATTCCTTCTGCGCGGATCATCGGCCCCGGCCTGCCGGCCAAGAGCCCGGTCTGGCCGAAAAAGAAGCTTCTGGTGATACTGGGCGGGTTTTTCGGCGTGATGGTTGGCGTGGCGCTGGTCATCGGCGGCGAAGTTGCCCGGCAGCTTGCTGCAATCCTGCGCAACAAGACCGCCGAGGTCGAAGAGACGGAACCTGCCGCCGATTATGAGCTGCCGCCGTCCCGTATCGAAGACAGCCCGGTCTACGCGGAATTCGATCGGCCCAAGCGGATGGACGTCGAACCGGATCCCGAAAAGGCGGCCCGGGTGGACACTGCGTTCGACCGCATCGAGGCGAAACGGCCCGCGAGCGGAACGCCGTCGCCGCGCCATTCCCGCGGTTCCGCGGGTTTCTCGCTTCTCAATGTCGGCGGCGGCGCGAAGTAATCGTCAGATCCGCGTCAGTCGCGGATGCGCCGCGCGATGTCGCGCAGCTTCTCCAGCACCGCATCCCGCGCGTCGATCGGCGTGAGGTTATGGTCTGCATGAGATATGAATGACAGCTTGATATTCGGATATTTCGCAAGCCCGTCGAAGGCGTCGCCGAACCACATCTCCAGATCGCGCGGACCTTCATCCTCGTTCGAATAGATAAGCTCCACGGCCGTGCCGCGATCCCGCAGGGTTGCGAAGCGGGTGTTCAATATGTGGCCCAGTTGCCCGTGCCAGGTGAGGCGGCCGAGCAGCGGTGCCAACGCCCGGTCTGCCTCCCGATAGACGCCCTCGGTGAGTTTTGCCACGATCTTGCGAACGGGCACCTGCCCCGTCAGGATCTTCCGTAGCGATTTTCCGTCAGACAGTCGGCGCTTGTATGCTTCCAGCGCCCGAACCGGCCGGCCGAACTCCTTTTCGAAATCCGCGCGCGTATCCCAGACCAGCCGTCGCGCATTGATGATCGCGGTGCCCGAAACCCGTTCGTCCGCCGCTGCGGAAATCCCGGCAAGATATGAGCCGCTGCAGCGGCCCACGAGGATCACTCTCTCGATCCCGTGTCCGTCGAGCAGCCAGTCGATGGCCTGTTTGACATCGCCGATATGAGTATCGGTGTACATCACCTCAGGCGCCTGACCCGGCCTGAGCCGTGTTTCGCCGATGCCGGTGACGTCTATCCGGAAGCCGGCATGCCCCTCGCGGGCAAGCGTTCTCGCGAAATCCACCACCATGCGGCCCCAGCCGATCGAGTGGTCCAGCCCCGTATTGAGAAACAGGTAAGCCGTTCCCGAGGGCGCTCTTGTCGGCTCCGTGAACACGCCAAACATGTCGTGGTCGGGACCGAAGCGCAGCAGCGTTTCCCGGAAGTCCGGGCCCGAAAGCTCTGCAGGAAGGTCCCTGTCTGGGCGAGGCATGACGCTCTCGAAAGGGAAATTCGTCGAGCACCAGGCGACCACCTTATCGATGATGTCGTCGATGACGATCGAAAAGACGGAGTCGCTGACATAATCCGCGTAGCGTTCGAACGGGATCGTGTCCGGTGTTAACCCGCGATCCGCCAGGATTTCGGCCAGCATGTCATCGCCGCCATGGTCGTCGCGCGCGACCAGCAGGACTTTCCCCGCGCGAGGCGTCCAGTCCTTGGTCAGGTCAAGCGCGCGGACTTCCTTCGTCGTCGCTGCCGACAGCACGAAACCGCCGGCCATCAGCCCGCCTTCCGGACCGTCGGATGCGCTTACCAGGAAGGATGGCTTGGTCATCGCCGTCCATGCCGTGAGCTCGCGCAGATACGTCCGGCCCTGGATCACCGGCGCCATCAGCACCAGCCCGTCGAGATCGGTGTCGCGGGCAAGGTCTCCCGCCAGCGCGCCGCCGAGACCCTGGCCGATGACGATGATCCGGCGCGGCTCTGTCAGCCGGCGCAGTTCCTCCAGTGCCCGCTTCACGCTTTTTCGCCAGGCGGTCTCGTCGTCAAGATCGGCGCTTGCACCCAGCGAATGGCCAGTCGCCGGATAGTCGAAGCGCAGGCAGGGAAAACCGGCCGCTGCAAGCCGCTCGGCGAGCAGCCGGATCGACTTGTGCGTGCACAGTTCCTCATAGCCCCACGGGCTCAGCAGCAATACGGCCGTATCGCCGTCAGCCGCGTGGAAGAAGCCGGCCATTCCGTCGAAGACGAGCGGCGTGGCGGGTGCCGAGGCGTCGAGAGCCGTGTTGCTTATAGTTCCGGGTGCGGGTGCGATATTCATGGGCGCGCGCCTTTGAAACCGGGGTTCGGGCCGCCGGTCCCCTGAAAACTTGGAAGGAGTGTGTTCGCCAGCATCCGCGCCTAGCCCCCAAACCCGAAACCGCGCGTCCCGTTGAGCGCCGTGACCGTTCCCGCCGGCACGGCGCTTTCTGCGGCATCGACCCTGCGGATCAGGCGGACATGCCGGTTCGCGCCCGGCGCAAGGTGGAACCAGTCGTCGGCGGGCCGGAAATTGGCGTCGTCCACATGCACCGACTGCGCGAAACGGTCGGTCGAAAGCGCCAGCCACCAGTTGCCCCGCTCGTCGCGTTCGGCGCTGGCCTCGATCGCCAGGGGCACGCGGGCGGCGGGATAGCCCGCCGGGAAATGAAACGCGTCGGCGAGCACGACATGCGAATCCGGCTCGCGCAGCCGCGCAACCGTCACGTCGTGGGCCGGCGGGCCGAAGCGATAGGCGTTGGTCGTGTCGAAGAAAGCTCCGAACAGATCGGTCGCCGGAATTTCGAGGGATTCGCGCGGCGCGAGCGTCAGCGTGCGTTCGCCGCCGACCACCCGTGTCGCGCCGTCGCGCAGGCAATCGATCGTCAGTTCCACGTCCCGCGTCGTCGCGGTCTCGTTGACGACATGCACCGCAAGGCCGTTGGTGCCCTCGTCGGTCAGGGCCACCTGCAACGGACGGAACGCGCGCTTGAGCGCGTACCATGCCGGCTTTGGTTCGCCGGTGGAATCGACCAGGCCCCAGCCTGCGCCGGGCAGCAGGTCCTGGTAGGTAAAGACCAGCGCCCCCTGGCAGGGCGAGGCGGCGCGCCGCCATTCGGCGTAGACCGCTTCCATCACCTCGCCGGTCACCGCCCGCGACATGTCGAGATAGCGCGCCGGGTCGCCGTAGCGCACCTCGATCGGGTCGACGCCGTAGATCAGCTTGAAATAGTGGTCGCGCACATCCTCGAAATCCCAGCCCGCGCCGCGGTCCCGCGGGACTCGGGCCTTCCAGCGCGGGTCGTGGCACGGCATCACCGGCAGGTGTGCATCGAGCGTGCGTTGCTGCGGCACATGAGAGAAGGCGAGGCACTCGCCTGCGAACCGCACATTGGCGCGCCGCGCATCGTCCAGCGGGCGGCGATAGGCGCCGACGCCGTAATAATGCGCGATGCCGGAATCGGGCGAGAACGGCAGCGCGCCACCGTCCGGCGAGTTGGCGGCATAGACCGCGTCGGGGCGCAGTTCGGCGCAGATTTCCGGCAGGATTTCCTCGGTCAGCGGCCCGCGCCATTTGCTTTCTGGCAGGCCGAGCATCGCGCCCTGCTGGTAGATCTCGCTTCCGCCGCACAGAACGGCGAGCGACGGGCTTCCCATCGTTGCACCGAGGGAATGCCGCGCTTCTTCGCGCACCGCCCCGGCAAAGGCGTCGTCGCCGACCGGATAATCGTAATTGGCGAACTGGAAGTCCTGCCAGACCATCAGGCCGAGTTCGTCGCACAAGGCGAAGAAATCCGGGCTCTCATAGACCATCGTTCCACCGACGCGCAGCATGTTCATGCCCGCCTCGGCGGCAAGGTCGAGCCACGGGCGATAGCTCTCGGCGTCGCCCGGCAAATTGACGATATTCGCGTTGGTCCACACCGCGCCCCGGCAGAAGACGGGCGTTCCGTTCACGGTCAGCGCGAATCCCTTGCCGTCCGCGCCGCGTTCGACTTCGATACGGCGGAAACCGGTCTTGCCGAGGCTGAAACTGTCGCCGCCGGCATCGACGTAAATGGCATGCAGCGCCGGGTCGCCATGGGTGTGCGGCCACCATGCCGCGACATCGGCGATCCGCAGTTGCGCGCGCCAGCTTCCATCATCCGCGCGCGTCGCTTCAGCGCTTTCACCGGCGCAGCGGATGACGGGAACGCCCGGCGTGTTGTCGAGCGAGAAGGCCAGCGACAGAACGCCGGTCCCGTCGTCTTCCAGCGTCGCGGTCATCGTGTCGATGCGGACGCTCGGCGCGTCGGGTTTCAAAAGCGAGACAGGCCGCCACGGCCCGACGGCGTGAACCTCGGGACACCAGCCGGGCATGTGGCCGAGCAGCGTCGTGCGCACCAGCCGTAGCCCCTGCGACACCGCCAGTTGCGGACGCCAGCGCGCGCGCGGGCCTTTCGCCGCGAGGTGCGGCTCGAGCGCCCGAAAGCAGATCGCCAGCGCATTGTCCTCGCGCGCGGTCACCCGTACGTCATGGCCGAGGAACATGCTGTCGCTGTCGAGGATCTTTTCGCCGTTCCACCAGACCTCCGCAATGGTCGCGAGTCCTTCGAAGACGAGCAGGCGTTCGCCCGGTTCGTCTTCGCGAATGCCGGCGATGAACCACGCATCCTTGTCGTGCAGCGGTGTCGGATCCTCGGCGTTGAACTGCCCGGCGGCGGCAAGCGCGCCGGCCGCCGTTCCGGGAACCTTGGCTTGTATCCAGTCCTTGAGAGCGCCCAGATCGGAAGGTTCGGCGACCGCGCCCGCCTCGCTCAGCGCCATCCACCAGCCGGATTCGATCCGTGATGCATGGCCGTCGGATGACATGATGCGGCGTTTCATGGCGCGTCCCGCGGGAATGTTGATCGGTCAGGCGGCCCTGGATGTGGCCTTGCCGACGATGGTGTCGAGGCTTTCCGTCATTGCGTCCCAGGCGTCGATCGCCGGGATCAGCGCCGGTGCCAGCTTGTCGAAATTCTTGCGCATCACTGCGCGCGCGAGCTGGAACTGGACGATCTTGCAGGTCGAGGAGATCTTGCGCGCCTCGTCGGCGCTCGCCCCGATGCCGGTCACGCCGTTTTCGGCAAGCCAGTCCAGATGGCTGGAGAACAGCTCGAAATTCGCGCCGAGTTGCCGCAGCGTGTTGAAGGCGTAGAGATGGAAGAAGCCGAAATCGCGCTCCGCGATCGCCTCGACCTGGCCGGGAAACACCTCGGCAAAGGCCCGCACCGGATTTTTCGCCGGCCGGCGGCCAAGGTGCAGACGCAGCAACCCTTCGGCATTCGCGACAATCTCGTCGCGCGACGGCAACGCGTCGGGGAACTTCACGAATTCCGTGTAGGGCAGGAAGGGCAGGGCGCCCTCTGCGGCGTTCAGGTGGAAAACGCCCTCGAAGTCCTCGCCTTCGAGCCGATGCAGACCCAGCCCGTGGAAGTAATCCATGCACCGGCCTTCGAGGTCGATCCGGTTCGGCGCGATCGTCGTCTTGCCGTGTTCCTTGCGATAGGACGTGCCCTGCGTGTCGGGCAGGTAGAAGCTGTCCACCTCCACCAGCGACAGCCGGCCGCGTCCGATCTGTTCGACGACATGGTTTTCGACCCGGTCGTAGATCGCCAGTTCGGTGACCCGCAGGCCGTAAAGGCGTTCGAGGTCTTCCAGCGGCACCTTGAAGAAGGTGAACTGGTCGCCTTCGAAATCCTGCGTGACCGCATAGGAAAGGCAGGCTTCCGGCGGCAGGCCGAGCGCCGGCAGCACCTCGATCCAGACGTCGAGATAACAGTTCGTCTCCGGCCAGTCGCGCGTCCCCGCATGCAGCGCATGCCGCGCGTAGTCGGTCGGGTCGAGCGCCGGGAAGATCGCCGGAAGGTCGGTCATCGATGCCAAGATGTCAGCCCCAGAGCGCCTTGCGGACACCTGCCGGCCAGCTTTCCACATCCATGCCGTGATGGCGGAAAAGCGCCAGGGCGATGCGTTCCAGCCCGAAGCCGACGCATGCCGTATGGGCGTGCGAGCCGTCCTGCTGGCGGATGTCCCAGGCCTTGCCGAAATTGTCCATGTGGTAGTTGAAGCTCATGCAGGCGGTCGGGTTCGCGGCCGAATTGACCGGCACGAGCAGCTCGAATTTCAGTTCCTGTTCGCGCTGGCTGGACCCCATCATCTTGCCGGCCCGTCCGAAGAACGGATCGTTCGCGACATCCACCGTGCAGGGCAGTTCCAGCAGCTTCATGATGTCCTGGCCGCGCTGTTTCCAGGTCTCGCGGAACGCGATCGCCTGGTCGGCGGAACCGGCGCGCACGAATTCGCGCTGGCGGAACATCTGCATGCGGGCCGGATCGCGCGAGGGCTCGTGGCGGAAGCAATAGGATTGCAGCGCCACATAGGCGCCTTCCGCCGGCAGCGCGCCGCGCCGCGCGAGGATCGGGTAGAGCGGATAGCAGGCAGCCGGGGTCAGCGCCACGTCGGTCGGCTTCTGGTTCTCCGACCAGTCTTCGCCGACTTCGAGACACTGCAGCAGCCCTGCATGGTCGTGATCATTGCCGCAAAAGGCGTGAACCGTCCCCGCCAGATGCGGGAAGTTCTTCATGTAGCCGCTGGTCTCGAAATCCTTGATCGGCATGCCCGGCGGAAACACCATCGCTTCGCTGGTTTCGTCCTTGCCGAAGGACTTCGCCAATGCCTCGAAGCGGGTGATGACCTCCTCGAAGAGGTCGCTGCGCGCATAGAGGCCATCGACACCGCTGTCATGCAGGATGCCCTGATCGAAAAGCTGGTCGAGAAAGGAGACTTGCTTGTCCATGGCTTACCTCAGAAGGCTGGTTTCTTGTTTGCCGACGAGAAGCATCGTCGACGTATTGCCGAGAATGCGGTCGTTGGAAATCATCAACTGCGCCGAATGCGCGTCGCGCAGGTGCCGGCCGAGACTGTAGGGCGTTCCGTTCTTGTAGCCCTGGATGCCGCAGATCAGCATGCACTGGTTGATGATGTCGAGAATGGTCTGGGACGTGCCGATCTTGATGTTGTTCATCGCGACCGCGAAGCCCATCGCCGAAAGCGCATCGGGATCGCCCTTGCCGGCTTCGAACTGCTTCAGCCCGGCGACGACATTCGATTTCACCTGCTGCAGCATGCTGGATGCCTCGGCGAGGCGCAGCGCGCCGGGAGGCGTCTGGCCCGGAGACCGGCGTGCGGCAGCGCGCACGTAGGACTGTGCCCGGTTCACCGCGTCGGCGGCGATGCCGAACCACAGCGCGCCCCAAAGAAGATGCGATACCGCGAGCATGGATTGCGCCGCGATTTCCGCGAAGGGCTTGGGCAGGATCTGTTCCGCCGGCGCTTCGCCGCGGAAGATGTAGCCGTCCGAGCAGGTGCCGCGCATGCCGAGCGTGTCCCACTCCGCCGTGTGCTCAAGCGTGTACTGGTCCTTCGTGAACAGCGTCGCGACCTGGTCGCTCGGCGGCGAATCCTTGTGACGGCGCGAGGTCACCATGATGGCGTCCGCATCGGCGCCATAGGAAATGACGGTGGCGTTCTTTTCGAGCCGGACGATGTCGCCCTCGACGTCCACGGCGCAGACGGAATTGCGCAGATTGCCGCCGATGCCGGCCTCGCTGGTCGCCGATCCGATCAGCAATTGCTCGTCACAGATGCGTTTCAGGAACGCCTCGTGCCAGGCGCTGTCCGGTGCATGATCCGACAGGCTGGCGATCTGGATCTGGTGCATGGCGTAGGTCATGGCCGTCGCCGCGCAAGCCTTGCCGAGGATCGAGCAGACCTCGGCGACTTCGCTCATCGTCGCGCCTTCGCCGCCATGCTGGACGGGGATCTGGATACCCATCAGCCGTTCGGCCTTGACGGCATCCATGCCTTCTTTCGGGAAGCGGGCTTCCCGGTCGACTGTATCGGCGAATTCCGCCGCAACCTTCGCAGCCCTTTGGGCGCGTTCTGCAAGCGAGAGAGCCGTAATCGGGCTGGCGACGTTCATTTAGGCCACCTGCTGCGTTTCAGTGATCTGGCTGACGGACGCGGCGATCGCGTTGATCGACGAGAAGGATTTGCGGTTCAGGAGGGTTTCCGGAAACTCGATATCGAAGGCCTCTTCCAGGCCCAGCATCAGCTGGACGGAAGCGAAAGAGGAAAGGCCTGCTTCGTAAAGGTCCGCGTCGTCGGCAATCGTGTCGACGGAGACCGGCAGGCGGCCATGTTTGGTCAGGAGGTCGCGAATGGTGGAGTTCATGCCTTGGATTCCCTGTTCTGGAAGCGCGCTTCGATATTGGCGCGTTTTGGCTCCGATGCATGTTCTCTTACGGCTATTTTTATAAGGTGTGCTTAAGCGATGTGGTTAACGGTCAAGTTGTGTTCCGACGCGCTGTAATATCGCGGGACTCGGCGTGTCTTTTCAGGCCAGCGTCCCGTTTTGAAACAGGTGTGCACCGTGCTGACGGACGTCGTTGACCTTGCCCGCGCGGCGACAGGCGGCTGGGTTCATGCGGGTGCGGCAAGGGTCGGCATTCGGTTACCGGGCATGTGCGGAGGCAACGAAATGTTCGGATTTCCGCGGCTTGAATCTGACGTCGCCGACAAGATATCTCCAGAGACTGAAGCTTTTGAGAAAGGATGACGCTCATGCTCTCCATCGGTGAGATGTCGCGCCGGTCCGGCGTCAAGGTGCCGACCATCCGCTATTACGAGCAGATGAACCTGATCGACGCGCCGGAGCGTTCCGCCGGCAACCAGCGGCGCTACACGCACGCGGCGCTCGACAGGCTGACCTTCATTCGCCATGCCCGCGATCTCGGCCTGTCGCTGGAGGCGATCCGCGAACTGGTCCGCCTGAGCGAGAACCCCGCCATGCCTCATGACGAGGCGCACCGCATCGCCACATCGCATCTCGCCGCGATCCGCGAACGCATCGCCCGGCTGAAACGGCTTGAGAAGGAACTGACCCGCGTCGAGGCGAACTGCCATGCCGATCAGGCCGGCGACTGCAATATCATGCAGGTTCTCGCCGATCACGGCCGCTGCGAGACCGAGCACTGAGCGTCGATCAGATCGCCAGCTTTCCAAACAGGATCGGCAGCGTCGAGACGAGCAGCAGGGCGGCCATCGCGACATTGAAGACATGCGCGCGCCGCGGTTCGTGCAGGAACCGGCTGAGCCATGTCCCGAAGACGACCCAAAGCGTCGTCGCGCAAAGCGCCACCAGCCCCATGATCGCAGCGCCCGCGCCAACCGTGCCGAAACCGGCCCCCTCCGGCAGGTAGGTCGCCGCCGCGCTCATCGCCGCCGCCCAGGCCTTCGGATTGATCCACTGGAAGGCGACGCCCGTGCCGAAGCCGAGAATTTCGAGATCGTCGTCATTGCGCCTGAGCGGGCCGGCGGTCGCGATCTTCCAGGCCAGCCACAACAGGAAAGCCGCCGCCACGAAGCGCAGCCCGAGCGCCAGCAGGGGCAGCGCGGAGAACGCCGCGCCGAGGCCGGAACCGGTCGCGCCGAACAGCACCGCCATGCCGACGGCCACGCCGGCGGAGAGCGGCAGCGAGCGTCGCGTGCCGTGCCGCACGCCCGACGCCAACATCATCATGTTGTTCGGGCCGGGCGTTCCTGCCATGATCGCGCAGAAGGTGACATAGGACACGAGAAGGTCGAAACCGGTCATCGCGGGCTTTCCGTTTTCATCGGGCCGCGATCCTGCCGCCGCGAGGCGGTCCGGTCTTGTCGAAAAGTGACATGGTGGTGGAAACGGACATGCAGGCGCTATCGACCGAACCCGTCTTCGAGTCGCCGCGTGACCGGGCGCGGTTCCGCCGCATGCCCGGCTTCTCCGCCGTCGACCTGATGGATGCGTCGTTTCACGATCACCATTTCGCCCCGCATACCCATGACGGCCTCATGCTCGGTATCATGCGCTTCGGCGTGATGCGCTTCATGCGCGAGGGCAGAACCCACACGGTCGAGCCCGGCGGCATCACGGTCATCAATCCCGGCGATGTCCACACCGGCGGCCGCTTCGGCGAGGACCGGCTGGTCTATACGGGGATCTATGCGCCGCAATCCTTCCTCGAAAAAGCGGGGCTCGGAAGCGACGCATGGTTCGTCTCCGGCGTCGTGACCGATCCGGAATGCTGGCAATTGCTGCTGCGGGCGTCCGCGCCGGGCGTCGATCCGCTCGCCGGGCAGGAGCACCTGCTCGAAGGCCTGTTCCGTCTCGGCCGCCACGCCAGTCGCGGGCCGGGGCGTGAGGAGCGGGCGTGTTCCGCCGCGGCGGCGCGCGCGCTTGGGCACCTTGAAGCCCATTACGGCGAGCGCGTCACGATCGACGATCTCGCCCGCATCGCCGGCGTCACGCCGCGCCACATGATCCGGTCCTTCCGCAAGGCGACAGGCCTGCCGCCGCATGCATGGCTTCGCCAGTTCCGCATCCGGAAGGCGCGCCATCTGCTCGAGACGGGCCTCGCGCCCGCCGAGGCCGCGTTTGCCACCGGCTTCGCCGACCAGCCGCATTTCTCGAAAGCCTTCAAGCAACTGACCGGCACGACGCCCGCACGCTACCGCCTCGACATGGCCGCCTGATTTCGATGTTTCCGATTGGAATCCCGATTTCCGCTTGACGAATCCATATTAACATAACACGTTATATAACGTGTTATTGGGTGAGGTTGATCATGGTCAGGGATTTCACGAAGGAGTTGGGATATCTCCCGCTCGGCAGCCGGCTGAAACGTGTCGGCGAGCGCATGCAGGCCGAAACCGCCCGCTTCCTCGCAAGCGAGGGGATCGAGCAGCCGCCCGGCATCTGGCCGCTTCTCCAGACGCTTCACGGCGAAGGCGCGCTGACCGTGGGTGAGCTGGCCACGGCGCTTGGCGTATCCCAGCCCGGCGTCACGCGCAGCCTTCGCCAGCTCACCGCCGATGGCATGGTGAAGCCTGCGCCCGCGGGCGAAGACCAGCGCCGCAAACCGGTCATGCTCACCGACACGGGAGCATCCGTCGTCGAACGCTGCATGCGTGACCTGTGGCCCCATGTCGAGGCGGCGGTTCGCGAGATGTGCGCCTCCCTCGACGGTCCGATCCTGCAGCAACTCGACCGGATCGAGGAGGAACTCGACAGCCTGCCGCTGGACCGGCGCGTCGCGCGCAAGATGCAGGAGCGCGACGATGGCTGATCATGTTCTCGACCGGCCGGTCTGGGCCGCTTTGACCTCTAAACAGGCACATTGGGCCGAGGGTGGACCCGACGCGATGCGCTTTCCGCCCAATGTCTCGCCCTTCGCCGCGTCGCGCGACGATAGCGAGGAATGCCTGCGTGCTCTCGTCGCCCTCGTGCCCGAAGGCGGCGGCATTCTCCTGGCCCGAAAGGGCGGCGGCGAAATCCCGCCCGGCCTGAAAATCGCGACCGAGGCCAATATCGTCCAGATGCACGCGGAAGATCTCGTTCCCGCCGATCCGGCCGACGAGATCGTCCCGCTCGGCGATGCCGACGCGGAGGAAATGCTGGCTTTGGCGACACTGACCCGGCCCGGCCCCTTCCTGCTCGACACGTACCGGCTCGGCCGCTTCGTCGGCATTCGTGTCGATGGCCGGCTTGCCGCGATGGCAGGCGAAAGGCTGCATGTGGAAGGCTATCGCGAAATCAGCGGCGTCTGCACGCATCCCGATTTTCGCGGGCGTGGCTATGCGGGTCTCCTGTCGCGCATCGTTGCGACCCGCATCCTGCGCGACGGCGAAACCCCGTTTCTGCACGCTTACGAGACCAATGCGTCGGCGATCAGGCTATACGAAACGCTCGGATTTCGATGGCAGCGCACCATCACGGTGCAGATGCTGGTGCGCGGCTGAGCGGCGTTACTGCCTGGAGCCGCCCCACGGCATGTCCATATAGACGTCGCCCTCGCGCAGTTCCTCCAGCATTCGCGTCAGCCGCTTGTGCTTGGTCGTTTCGCGCTTGGCGGTGTTGATCCAGCCCAGATAGTCGTTGCGCTGGTAATCCGGCCGCGCCTCATAGGCGTCGCGCAGGCCGGATTCGTCCAGCGCCGCCGCCACGAAGGCGGGCATGGGCTGCAATGCGCGCTTCAGCGGCATCAGGCGAAGACGCTTGCGCCCACGTCGGCGCGGCCCGCGACATTGCGGAAGGTCTCGAACAACTCGCGTCCGGTTCCGTAAGCATTCGCTGACAGATCGGCGATCACCGCCTCGCGCGCGTCGAACTCCGCCGCCGGCACCAGCACTTCCAGCGTGCCCTCGGTCGCATCGACACGCACCATGTCGCCATTTTGCACCTTGGCGATCGGGCCACCGTCCAGCGCTTCCGGCGTCACGTGGATCGCCGCCGGAACCTTGCCGGACGCGCCGGACATGCGTCCGTCCGTCACCAGCGCAACCTTGTAGCCGCGGTCCTGCAGCACGCCGAGCGACGGCGTCAGCTTGTGCAGTTCCGGCATGCCGTTCGCCTTCGGCCCCTGGAAGCGGATAACGGCGACGAAATCCTTTTCCAGCTCGCCCTTGCGGAAGGCTTCCTGCAGTGCTTCCTGGCTGTGGAACACGACGGCCGGCGCCTCGATGACGTGGCGTTCCGGCTTGACGGCGGAGATCTTGATGACCGCCTTGCCGAGATTGCCGGTCAGCATCTTCAGCCCGCCATTGGTCTGGAAGGGCGCGGTGATTGGCGCGAGCACCTGGTCGTCATGCGATTTTGCGGGCGCCGGTTCGCGCACCACCGTGTCGCCGTCCAGCTTCGCCTCGACCATATAGGGCTCCAGCCCCTGGCCGAAGACGGTGCGCACGTCGCTGTGCAGCAGCCCCTCGCTCGCCAGTTCGCGGATCATGAAACCCAGCCCGCCGGCGGCCTGGAAATGGTTCACGTCGGCCAGTCCGTTCGGATAGACACGCGCCAGGAGAGGCGTCGTGTCGGACAGGTCGGAAATGTCCTGCCATGTCAGCTTGATGCCGGCCGCCGCCGCCATGGCGATCAGGTGGATCGTGTGGTTGGTCGATCCGCCCGTGGCGTGCAGCCCCACCACGCCGTTGACGATCGAGCGTTCGTCGATCATCTCGCCGACCGGGGTAAACTCGTTGCCGAGCGCGGTGATGGCGAGCGCGCGTTTCGCGGCTTCCCTGGTCAGGGCATCGCGCAGCGGCGTGTTCGGGTTGACGAAGGAAGAGCCCGGCATGTGCAGGCCCATGATCTCCATCAGCATCTGGTTGGAATTCGCCGTGCCGTAGAAGGTGCAGGTGCCCGGCCCGTGATAGGAGGCGCTCTCCGATTTCAGCAACTCGTCGCGGCCGACCTTGCCTTCGGCATAGAGCTGGCGGGTCTTGGCCTTCTCGTCATTGGAGATGCCGGTGGTCATCGGGCCTGCGGGCACGAAGATCGCGGGAAGATGCCCGAAGGTCAGCGCCGCGATGGTCAGACCGGGCACGATCTTGTCGCAGACGCCGAGGAAGACCGCCGCGTCGAACATGTCGTGCGACAGGCCGATACCCGCCGCCATCGCGATCACGTCGCGCGAGAACAGCGACAGTTCCATGCCGTCCTGGCCCTGCGTGACGCCGTCGCACATCGCCGGCACGCCGCCCGCCACCTGCGCCACGCCGCCCGCCTCGCGCGCCGCCTGCTTGATCAGGGCGGGAAAGGTCTCATACGGCTGATGCGCCGACAGCATGTCGTTATAGGCGGTGATGATGCCGAGATTGGGCACGGTGTCGCCCATCAGGTCTTCCTTGTCGGACGGTCCGCAGGCCGCGAAGCCGTGGGCAAGGTTGCCGCAGGACAATTTCGTGCGCTTCGGGCCCATCTCGGCCCGGGCGCGCAGCCGTTCAAGATATGTTTCGCGCGTCAGGCGCGAACGTTCGCGAATGCGTTCCGTGACCTCGGCCACCGATTTCTGCACGTCACTCATGGGTCAGGGCTCCCTGTGATGTGAATTTATAGAGCGGTTACGGCGCCCAGAACACGTGTACGGGCGTCTTGTCCTGGTGCAGCACGGCGCGCACCGGCATGGCATTGGCGTCGGTTCCGGCAAGCGCCGTGTCGAACACGCCGCGCTTTTCTTCCCCTTCGATATGGAGCGCGAGGAACCGTGCGTCCAGAAGGGCGGGCAGGGTAAGCGTCAGCCGCGGTTCGCCCGCGCCGTCTGCCTGCATCGGCAAAACGCGGGTTTCGCCGGCCGTGTCGAGCGCGTCGGAAAGCCGGTCGCCACCCGGGAAGAACGAGGCTGTGTGCCCGTCCGTGCCCATGCCGAGCACCGCGGCGTCGAGCGGCCAGGGAAGGCCGGCGAACAGCGCCTCGCTCTTCTCGGCATTTGCGATCGGCAGCTCCGCCGCGGTCTCGTAGGCGACGAAATGCGCTTTCGCGGCATTGCCTTGCAGCAGCGTCTCGCGCACCAGCTTCTGGTTGGCGCGGTCGGAATCGGGCGGGCAGATGCGTTCATCGACGAGGATGACCGTCACCCGGTCCCAGGAAATGTCGGTTTCCGACAGCACGGCGAAAAGCCGCTTCGGCGTCGAGCCGCCGGAAACCGCGAGCGACGCCTCGCCGCGCTCGGCGATCGCGCCCGCCAGTTTCGCCGCGATGCCCGCCGCCAGCGCGATGGCGAGCGCCTCGCGGTCGGGATAATCGTGCCGGTGGAGCCTGTCGTCCGGATCAGTTTTCATACCATGTCCGTCCGTCGCGCTCGATCAGGGCGATGGAGGCCGAAGGCCCCCATGTGCCCGCCGTGTATTGCCGCACCGGCTGCTCGCTCCCCTCCCACGCCTTCAGGATCGGATCGATCCACTGCCACGCGGCCTCCACCTCGTCGCGGCGCATGAACAGCGTCTGGTTGCCGCGGATCACGTCCAGGATGAGCCGCTCATAGGCGTCCGGATTGCGCACGCCGAAGCTCTCCGCGAAACTCATGTCCAGCGGCACGTGGCGCAGCCGCATGCCGCCCGGTCCGGGGTCCTTGATCATCAGCCATTGCTTGACGCCTTCGTCCGGCTGCAGCCGCATCACCAGCTGGTTGGCGACCATCCGGCCCGCCGCGCTGCCGAAGATCGAGTGCGGCACCGGCTTGAAGGAGATGACGATCTCGGAGACGCGCTGCGCCAGCCGCTTGCCGGTGCGCAGATAGAAGGGCACGCCGGCCCAGCGCCAGTTTCCGATTTCCGCCTTGATGGCGACAAAGGTCTCGGTGTTCGAGACGCCGCCTTCCAGCTCTTCCAGATAGCCCTTCACCGGACCGCCATTCGAGGCGCCCGATCTGTACTGTCCGCGAACCGTCAATTCCTCGACATTGCTCTCGTCGATCCGCCCGAGCGAGCGCAGCACCTTCAGCTTCTCGTCGCGCACCGCATTCGCGTCCATCGAAGAGGGCGGTTCCATCGCCACGAGGCACAGAAGCTGCAGCATGTGGTTCTGCACCATGTCGCGCAGCGCGCCGGCGCGGTCGTAATAGCCGGCCCGCCCCTCGAGCCCGACCGATTCCGCCACGGTGATCTGCACGTGATCGATATGCGCGGAATTCCATAGCGGCTCATAGAGCGCATTGGCAAAGCGCAGCGCCATCAGGTTCTGCACCGTCTCCTTGCCGAGATAGTGGTCGATGCGGAAGACCTGATCCTCGGTGAAGACCTCGCCCAGCGTGTCGTTGAGGATGCCGGCCGATTCCAGGTCGCGGCCGATCGGCTTTTCGACGACGATGCGCGTCTCGTCGGTAATCAGCCCGTGCTCGCGCAGCTTGGTCGCGAAATCGCCGAACAGCGATGGGCCGACGGCGAGATAATAAGCCCGCTTCTTGTGCGGATCGCCGTCCAGCTTCGCCTTCAGGTCGTCCCAGCCCTTGTCGGACTTGGCGTCCACCGAGACGTAGCGCAGCTTTGCGAGGAATTTTTGCAGTTCGTCCTCGTCGAGGTCTTCCTTGATGAACTGTTCCAGCGCCTTGCGCGCGAATGCGCGATATTCGTCGTCGGTCATCTCGGTGCGCGAGGCGCCGATGATGCAGGTCTGATCGACGATCTGGCCACCGACCTGGCGGTGATACAGTGCGGGAAGAAGCTTGCGCTCGGCGAGATCGCCGGTACCCCCGAATACGATGTAGTCGAAGGGATCGACGGGGATGATCTGTGCGGACATGGATGTTTCCTGTCTGGCGAGAGGAGTCGGCGGCGTTATAATCTAATCGATTTAAAAAGACCAGATCGCAAATGTATTTTTGTCGCTTGGCGGTTCCGGTGTGCTAGACCGTGGGAGGATGACGGTCGCATCCGTCGATGTTTGCAGGGAATGACGACATGCTCAAGACGCCCGACACCACTTTGCTGCGCACGGTGGCCGAGGAGCGCGCGGCGTTGAACGTTATCGGCGGCAAGATGGTCGGTGCGAAATCCGGCGCGCGCATCGAGGTCGCCTGTCCGTCCGACGGTCGCGTCTTCGCCTCGATCCCGCGGGGAGAGACCGCCGATATCGATGCCGCCGTCGCCTCCGCCCGCCATGCTTTCGAGGTCGGCCCGTGGAGCCGCATGACCGCCACGGAACGCGGCCGCGTGCTGACCCGCCTGTCCGGACTTGTCGAGCAGCACGCCGACGAACTCGCGGCGCTGGAATCGCGCGATACCGGAAAACCGGCCCGTCAGGGTGTCGCCGATGTCACGGCGGCGATCCGCTACTATGAATATTACGGCGCCGCCGCCGACAAGGCGCATGGCAGCCAGATCCCGTTCCTTGAAGGCTACACCGCCATCACCACGCGCGAGCCGCATGGTGTCGTCGCCGGCATTATTCCGTGGAATTACCCGCTGCAGATCCTCGCCCGTGTCGCGGGCGCGGCGCTTGCCATGGGCAACACGCTGGTCGTGAAACCGGCCGAGGACGCCTCGCTCACCACGGTCCGCATCGCCGAACTGGCGCTCGAGGCCGGCTGCCCGCCGGGCGTCTTCAACGTCGTTACGGGCTATGGCGCGGAGGCCGGTGCGGCACTGTCCGGCCATCCCGGCGTCGATTACGTCACCTTCACCGGGTCGCCCGGCACGGGCACGGCGATCCAGCAGGCCGCCGCCGGCAACAATCGCGGCGTGACCATGGAGCTTGGCGGCAAGTCGCCGCAGATCGTCTTCGCCGACGCGGACCTCGACGCGGCGCTACCCGTCGTCGTCAACGCGATCATCCAGAATGGCGGCCAGACCTGTTCGGCCGGAAGCCGGGTGCTGGTCGAAAAGCCGATCCACGAGGAATTCACCGCCGAACTCGCCCGGCGGTTCGAGGCGCTTGTCGCCGAACCGCACGACCGCGACGGCGATCTCGGCCCGCTGATCAATACCCGTCAGGCCGAACGCGTCGCCGCGATGATCGCCGAGGCGGAGGCCGCGGGCTTTCCGGTTCTGGCAAAAGGCAGCGTCGCCGACGACGCCCCGCAAGGCGGACACTATCAGGCGCCCGTCCTGTTCGGCGCGGTCGATCCGCTGTCGGCGCTCGGCCAGGAGGAGGTCTTCGGTCCGGTTCTCGCCGCCTTTTCCTTCGAGGGCGAGGAGGAAGCGGTTCGCCTCGCCAACGGCACGGAATACGGGCTGGTCGCGGGCGTCTGGACGCGCGACGGCGGCCGCCAGCACCGCGTCGCAAAACGCATTCGCGCCGGCCAGGTCTATGTCAACGCCTATGGCGCGGGCGGGGGCATCGAATTGCCTTTCGGCGGCTTCGGCAGGTCCGGTCATGGCCGCGAAAAGGGCTTCGAGGCGCTGATGGACATGTCGGCGACGAAGACGACCGTTTTCAATCACGGCTGATCTGCATCGGCTTGGCAATTCATTCCGGAGAGGTATCCATGTCGGACGAGAAATACCTGATGACCCGCGAGGAGATCGAGGAAATGCCGGGCCTGAAGAAGACCCATTTCCTCAATCCCAACGCCATCCGCATAAACAAGTCGCTGGGTGACGAGACGGGCCTGACCGGGTTCGGCTTTCACATCATCGAGGTCGAGCCCGGCCGCGATACCACGGAGCATCATGTCCATTACTACGAGGATGAGTGCGTCTACGTCCTCTCCGGAGAGGCGACGGCGCATATCGGCGAAGAGTCCTTTCCGGTAAAGGCCGGCGATTTCATCGGTTATCGCAAGGGCGGGCTCGCACATTCGATGACCAATACCGGCACGGAGCCGTTCCGCTGCATCGTGGTCGGCGAGCGTCTGGCGCATGACGTGGGCGACTATACCAAGCTCAGGAAGCGTATTTATCGCAATGCCGGAATGAAGTGGAACCTGGTCGATCACGACCATATCGGCGAGCCGGTCGCCGGCGCGAAGAAATAGGCGCGTCCGACGGGAAGGGAGAGGCGAATTGGCAAGGCTTGCAGGAAAATCCGCGATTGTCACCGGCGCGGCGTCGGGTTTCGGCGAAGGCATGGCGAAACGCTTCGCCGAGGAGGGCGCGAATGTCCTTGTCGCCGATCTGAACGGTGAGGGCGCCGAACGGGTCGCATCCGAAATCGGCGCAGCGGCCCTTCCGCTGGCCGTCGATGTGGCGCGCAGGGAAGATGTCGATCGCATGGCCGCGACCGCCCTGGAGCGTTTCGGCCGCATCGACATCATGGTCAACAATGCCGGCTATACGCATCCGAACGGCGACATGCTGGGTGTCGACGAGGAAACCTTCGACCGTATCGCCGACGTCAACATGAAGGCGATCTACCTCTCCGCGCTCGCCGTTGTGCCTGTTATGGAAAAACAGGGTGGCGGCGCGATCATCACCACCGCATCCACCGCCGGTCTGCGTCCCCGTCCGGGCCTGACCTGGTACAATGCGTCCAAGGGCTGGGCGATCACCGCCACCAAGTCGATGGCCGTCGAGCTCGCGCCGAAGAACATTCGCGTCAACTGCCTTTGCCCCGTCGCCGGGGAAACCGGCATGCTGGCGCAGTTCATGGGCGAGGATACGCCGGAAAAGCGGGCCTTGTTCCGCGCCTCCATCCCGCTCGGCCGCCTGTCGACCCCGCTCGATATCGCCAATGCGGCCTTGTGGCTCGCCTCCGACGAGGCGGAATTCATCACCGGGGTGGCGCTGGAAGTCGATGGTGGCCGTTGCATTTGAGCGGCCAACGGGAACCCGGAAGGCCGGGCGCCGTTCTTGCCTTGCCGCAATCCTCTGATACGGAAGAGCCATGACCGGCGACCAGATTTTTCTCTTCGCGCTCTTCGGGGCGGCCTTCGTGTTCTTCGTGTGGGACAAGGTCCGCTACGATCTCGTCGCCTTTTCGGCGCTCCTCATCGCGGTCGTCGCCGGCCATGTCGAGCCGGAGGCGGCCTTCGAGGGATTCGGTCATCCGGCCGTCGTCATCATCGGCCTCGTGCTGATCGTCTCGCGCGGATTGGTCAATTCCGGCGCGGTCGAGCGCATCGCCCGCCTCGTCGTCGCGCCGGAGCGCTCGGTGCCGATGCATATCGGCGTCATGTCGGTCGTCGGCGCGGCGCTTTCGGCGGTCATCAACAATGTCGCGGCGCTGGCGCTCCTGATGCCGCTCGACCTCGAAGCGTCCGCCAAGGCGAAGCGCGCGGCCGCACTCACCCTGATGCCGCTCTCCTTCGCCACCATCCTCGGCGGCATGATCACGCTGATCGGCACGCCGCCCAACATCGTCATCGCGCAATATCGCGACCGCGCGCTCGGCGAACCGTTCTCGATGTTCGATTTCGCGCCGGTCGGCCTGGCCGTGTCGATCGCCGGCATCGCCTTCGTCGCGCTTGTCGGCTGGCGGCTGATCCCGGCGCGCGACAGGCCGTCCCAGGTCAAGAGCGGCGAGGAGGCCGGGCTCTACGTCGCCGAGGCTCGCGTCAAGGAGGGCTCGAAATTCATCGACATGAAGGTGCACGAGCTCTACCCGCTCGCCAATGACAACGACATCGCCGTCATCGGCCTTGTCCGCCGGGGCCGCCGCCTGCCGGGCTTCTCGCGCAACGAGACGCTCACCAAGGGCGATTTCGTGGTCCTCGAGGGCGATCCGAAGTCGATCGAGACCTTCATGGGCGCCGCCGAGTTCGATTTCTCCGGCTCCGAGAAACACGAGGGCGGCGTCGCCGGCCCGTCGCTGACCCTTATCGAGGCCATCGTTCCGGACGGCTCGCGCATCGTCGGCCGTTCCGCGATGGATTTGCGGCTGCAATACCGTCACGCGATCACGCTTCTCGGCGTCTCGCGCAACGGCAAGCGGTTCCGCGAGCGCGTGCGTCACGTCAAGATCCAGCCGGGCGACGTGCTGCTCCTGCTCGGCGCGGAGGAACGCATCAGCGAGATCGCCGGCTGGCTCAATGTCCTGCCGCTCGCCGAGGGCAAGACGCAAATGCTCCAGCGCGGCAAGGCGACCATGGCGATCGGCGCCTTCGCCGCCGCCATCGCAGCCTCCGTTATGGGGTTCGTCACGCTCGACATCGCGCTTGGCCTCGTCGTCGTATCCTATGTGCTGATGGGCCTTCTGAACGGCACCGAGGTCTACGAGGCCGTCGATTGGCGGGTGATCGTCCTGCTCGGCTCGCTGATCCCGCTCGGCCTCGCTCTGGAAGACAGCGGCGGAACGCAACTGATCGCCGAGACCATCGTGTCGGCCACCAGCGGCGCGCCGGTCTGGGTCGTGCTCGCCGTGCTGATGGTCGTCACCATGACGCTGTCTGACTTCCTCAACAACGTCGCGACCACGCTGATCGCCGCCCCCATTGCCGTCGGCGTCGCCAATTCCTTCAACGTCAATCCCGATCCCTTCCTGATCGGCGTCGCGGTGGCTGCCTCCTGCGCCTTCCTCACGCCCATCGGCCACAAGAACAACACCATCATCATGGGGCCGGGCGGCTACGCCTTCGGCGACTACTGGCGCATGGGCATTTTCCTGGAAGTGCTCGTGCTGGTCGTTGCGATCCCGACGATTCTGCTGGTGTGGCCGTTATAGTCTTCTGAAACGGGAAGACGGGCTTTTCGGCAGGCCTGAAAAACGGCCGGGCTCCCCCTCGAAAGCCCGGCCTTGGTAACGGTCCGCATCGGGATGGGGGTTGGGTGCTTCTCGTTACATTACGTAACGTAACATGAAAACTCTGCGCGGCAAATTCCGCGTACACGGTTATTTCGCCCCCGCGTGATGGCCGCTTGCCGAATTCTCCGTTATTGCCCCATCTTCGTCGGATTGCCGTCGCAAGCACGCAACATCGTGGCCTGTCCGGCCACCCGAAAAGGAGTGTAATCCATGGCTGGCGCTGAAGCCCTTATAGTTCTGAGCCTACTCGGCTGCGACGACAGCGGCACGCAATGCGATTTCGTGCGCGTCGGCACCGAGCATTTCGAGACCGTCGAAGCCTGTCGCGCCGCCTCCGAGCCGCTCTTGCAGGCGAGCGTCGAGGCCGATTATCCGACGGTCGTCGCCGTGTGCTCGCCGCAAAGCTCCGTGCCGATGCAGCAGACCGCCGAAACCGGCGAACCGGTTCCCGTTCCGATTCCTCCGGAAACGCCCGCCGAAGTCGGTGACGAAGCCTTGCCGGCCGGGGATCTCGCCCAGCCCTATCCCGAGCCGCCGGCGGAGCCCGAAAAGGAACCGGGTCTGCTCGCCCGCGTCGCCACGGCGATCGGCGCGCTTACGCCCGACAAGGAAACCCTGACCAAGCCCATCGATGTCGCCGCCGACGGTGCCGCCAAGGTCGGCGGCGCGGTCATCGTCGGCGTCAAGCGCGTCGCCGACGCGGTCAATCCGTTCTGATCCTGTCGCGCTGCCCCAGGGCGGCGCGACATCTCCCGCCAACAGCCCTGGAAAGGGCGCGTCCATAAACAGCTTGACTGTCCGGGGATTAGGCATACCCTCCGATTAGACTGATCGGTCTAGTTTAAAGCAAGGAGGACGTCATGCGTGTCGCCAAGGAAGATGTCGAGATCAAGCTGGAACTGCCGGGCGTGGTCGTGCGCCAGCACCGGGACTTCGGTGATGTGGGAGGATACGGACGGATCAGCGGTGAGTATTTCACCCTGGCGGCCGGCGTCGACACCACGCCGCTCTTCCAGGGACTGGAGGGCAACCTCTGCCAATGCCCCCATTGGGGTTACGTGCTGAGCGGCAGGATCACGACCACGGATGTCGACGGATTACAGGAAACCGTCAGCGCCAATGACCTTTTCCACTGGCCGCCCGGTCACAATGTCCATGTGGACGACGATGCCGAGATCGTTATGTTCAGTCCGCAGCATGAACATACCGAGGTCATCGATCACATGATCGAGAAAACCCGGTAACAATCCGCTCTGTCGCGGGGAGGACACGCCTCCCGGCGGCTGATCACCCCGCCAGTCGCGAGAAGCCAGAACGTGCATTCGACCAAGCAACGCCTGATAGAAGCGGGTTTGCGGATGTTGCTGGAGCAGGGCTATGGCAGCCTTGGCATCAAGGAGCTTCTGGACGAGACGGGCATCCCGAAGGGATCCTTCTACCATCACTTCCGCGACAAGGAGGATTTCGCGCTCACGGTGATCGACACCTATCTGGCGAATGTCCACACCGTTCTCGACCAGTGCGTCGAGGCGAAGGAACTCCCCCCGCTGGATCGTGTTCGCCATTTCTTCGGTCTCGTACAGGAAAGCTACAAGTCCGACGGATATCTGGGCTGCCTCATGGGCGCACTCGGTCAGGAATTGTCGGGCATGAGCGAGCCGTTTCGCCGCAAGATCGACGCCTGCTTCTCCTCGATTGCCGAACGGCTTGCCATCTGCCTGGACGAAGCACAGCGCGAAGGTGATATCCGCGGCGGTTGCGATACGCAGCAGATGGCGGAATTGCTGGTCGATTGCTGGGAAGGCGCTGCGCTGCGCAGCCGTTTGAAGCGAAGTCCGGAATCGCTCGACGCCATGGTCGACTATTTTCTCGCCTCGCTGAAGTAATGCGCGGACGTTTGCCCGGCAGACCGGTCCGCGGCTTCGGCGACGCTCATCATTGAATTGCCGGGTCGGAAGGCTTATGCCCTCGCCACCTCGAATTTTCCAGGGCATTTCGAATGCACGCAGTCTCGATATCCGGAACCGGCGTCTTCACACCGGAACAGACGATTTCCAACGCCGAGCTCGTCGCCGCCTTCAACGCCTATGCCGACCGGCAGAACGCGCTGCACGCCGACGAGATCGAACGCGGCGAGCGCGAGCCGATCCCGCAGTCCGACGAGGGCTTCATCGTCAAGGCGTCGGGCATCGAAAGCCGCTACGTCCTAGACAAGACGGGCACGCTCGATCCGGAAATCATGCACCCCGTGCTGCCCGAACGGTCCGACGACGAACTCTCGGTCATGGCCGAGATGGCGCTGAAGGCCGCGACGGTCGCGCTGGAAAAATCCGGCCGCACCGCCGCCGATATCGACGCCGTCATCTGCGCCGCGTCGAACCACGAGCGCGCCTATCCGGCCATCGCCATCGAGGTCCAGCAGGCGCTTGGCATTAACGGTTTCGCCTTCGACATGAATGTCGCCTGTTCCTCGGCGACCTTCGGCATCCAGGCCGCCGCCGACATGATCCGCTCCGGTTCCGCGCGCGCCATCCTGATGGTCAACCCGGAGATCTGCTCCGCGCATCTGGAATGGCGCGACCGCGACTGCCATTTCATTTTCGGCGATGTCTGCACCGCCGTAGTCCTCGAACGCGCGGACCTCGCCACCGCGCCGGGCCGGTTCGAAATCGTCTCGACGCGCTGCCTGACGCAATTTTCCAACAACATCCGAAACAACAACGGCTTCCTGCGCCGCACCCGCGAAGGCCACATGCAGGACCGCCGCGACATGCTGTTTCGCCAGGAGGGCCGCAAGGTCTTCAAGCAGGTCGTGCCCATCGTCATCGACCTGATCCTCGGCCATCTCGCCGACGAGGATTTGAAACCGGGCGATCTCGAACGGCTGTGGCTGCATCAGGCCAACAAGGGCATGAATGACATGATCGGCGCGCGCGTGCTCGGCCGGACACCGGAAAAGGGCGAGCAGCCCAACATCCTGCAGGACTACGCCAACACCTCCTCCGCCGGCTCGATCATCGCCTTCTCGAAATATTCCGACGATCTAGAACCGGGCGCGCTCGGCGTCATCTGCTCCTTCGGCGCGGGCTATTCGGCAGGCAGCGTGATCGTCCGCAAGGCTGCCTGAGCGGGTGCGCCTCAGCTTATGGCAGGTGATCGCCGCGAAGCCGTCTTCGCCGAGAACCCTGCGAAGCGCCCGGAAAGCCGCCGGAACCTCTTGCGGGTAGAAATGCTCGAGATTTTGCGTGGAGACCGGCGCTAGACGCGGTTTTCCTCGGCGGAACGGATCGGATCGCGAAAATCCTCGGTCAGGTCGCGCATCACGATGATCGCGCCGCCGACCGCGTCATCGCTCCTGCGCTGCGTCAGCATCTGGCATTCGAGCAGAAGCCTGCCGTGATCCTCGGTGTCGAGATAATAGCAATAGCTCAGGTCTTCGCCGCCGAAACAGCGTTCGAGATAGGCTCTGGCACGCTTTTCGAAACGCCGGTCGCCGATCAGCTCGACGATGTGCCGGTCGTGGATCGCGTCCGGCGGCTTTCCGTGGAAGCGCCCGTTGGCCGGCGAGGTGTAGCCGATGCGCCAATCCGTTCCGACCGTCGATATCCGAAGGTTGGTCAACTCGATCATGCTCATCGCCTCCCGGTCCGGCAGTCCGTCTTCGAAGATGCGGCGTCCAAGCTCTGCATCGAGCGCGGGCGTCGCGTTCCGATCGTTGCCTCGGGATTTCGCACCGTCTGCGACATAGCGGTCGATCACGGCGTGCAGGTCTGAAAGCGGCGGCTTGTCGGCCGAATGGTCTGTCGTCTTGGAGACGAGATCCATGAAGAAGTCGATCTGCATGCGCCGTTCGAACATGCATTTGGAGGACGCATCGCGAATCGAATTGCGAAACCACCGCATACGGATATCGAGTTCGCGAATTGCCGCGCTGTCCTCGACCTGAATGGCGCGCGAGAGCGCGGTTTCACAGTGCCGATAATCGTCGATGAGTGACGAGAGATCCATTTTTGCTTGCGCGCCCCTGTTCAAGCAGGGGGACCATACCTGTTATATCCGCCATTAAAAAGGCGATTTAACCCGGTTCTCGGTCGGCCGGCAATAATTTTCAAGTAAACGCCGTCACCCGCGCCGCATTTGACTTCTCTTACGTTCGGGAAATCCGGTTCTTTTGCGCATGGCACATCCCGCGCGAGGCCGCGCGGGATGGTTGTTTCCGGTCCGGGGCCTTAGCGATTATTGGCCGTGAGAAGAGGCGTGATGTTTCGGATCGTTGCCCGCCTGTTCTGCGCCTCGGCCCGCTCGGTGTCGATCTTCAGGAACTGCTCGCCATAGCCCTGCGTCACCAGGTTCTCGGGCGGCACGCCGTAGCGGTCGACCATGATGCGCGCCACCGTTTCCGCGCGACGGTCCGACAGCGCCAGGTTCGAAACATCCGATCCGATCGCGTCGGTGTGTCCTTCGACGAGGATCACGGTTGAAGGATCCTGCTCGATCAGGGCAAGAACGGCACGCGCCATATCCTCGAGAAGCGGGACCTGGCTTTCGCGCACGATCGCCGACCCGGTCTCGAAGGTGATCGTGTCGAGATCGACACGCCGGACCTTGGCGCGCAGACGTTCGCTCTCGCGGACCTCGCGCAGCGTGTAGTCGTTCTCGACCCGCTCGACCGGCGGCGCGGTGATCGTGTCGAAGATATCCTGGCGGCTCGCCCGGCGCGCCGGCATGATGTAGCGGTCGCGCGGGATATCGACGCGGATCGGCGGCAGCCTGCGCTCGTAATCCACCCGACGGCGGTCGTCGCGGCCGCGATTGTCGATCAGCACAATTTCGCGCCCGTTCGGCAGGATACGGGTCCGCTTGAGGATGTAACCACCCTCGTCGCGGACGGTCTCGATGCGCACGCCGTTGCGCCGCGTGACGGTTTCCAGCGTCCGTCCGCCGCGAAGCCGCTGCACGGTCACTTCGGCGTCGCCATCGCGCAGCAAGCTGCTCTCGTCCTTGCGAACGTAATATTCGCCGTCACGCTCGACGATGATGCGGTCGCCTTCGTCCTGGATCACACGTCCGCCGAGAGCGGGAATGACAGCGCCCAGAATGGCGCCGACGGCGGCCGCGCCGATTGTTTCGCCGCGATTGCGGCGCGCTTCCTCGCGTCGTTCTTTTTCGTCGGCGCGAATACGGCCCCGCTGTTCCTCGGTCACATCGTCGGGCACGACGATCGTGGGCTCCTCGACCTGCTCGGCATCGGCGCGGTCGCGCTTCTTGCCGTCGCGACGGTCGCCCTTGCGGCGTGTCTCGTCTTGATCGTCGCCGCGACGCTTGCGCTCGCCGGACTGCATGTCCTGCATTTCAGGCTGCTCGGCCGCGCCTTCCTCCATCGCCGGCTGCTCGGGCTCGGCTGACGGTTCCATGGCCTTCGGCTCTTCCATGGGTTGCTCGGCGGCCGGTTCTTCCGGCTGTGCCTCCTCCATGGCGGGCTCTTCTTCCACGGTGGGCTCTTCCGGTGCCGGTTCCTCGGCAGCGGGCTCCGCTGCGGCCGGCTCCTCGGCGGCAGGCTGTTCCGCTGCGGGTTGTTCTGCTTGCGGTTCCTCCGCCGCCGGCTGCTCTGGGGCCTCCTGCGGAACCTCTTCGGCAGCGGGCTGCTCGGGCGCGGGCTCTTCTGCGGCCGGCTGTTCCGGTGCGGGCTCCTCGGCGGCCGGCTGCTCCGGTTCAGGCGCGGGCTGCGCTTCCTCTGCTGCGGGTTGCTCGGGCGCGGGTTCTTCCGCCGCCGGTTCCTCCGCCGCCGGTTCCTCCGCGGGGGCCTCGGGTGCTACCGCGCAGTCCGGGTGATCGGGGGTCTCCTCGCAATTGACCGGCGGCGTGCCGTCCTGTGCGAAAGCGATCTGCGCCGGTGCCGGCAGCGTGATGGCCAACGCAAGCGCGATGGCCGTGGAATTCTGGTAGAATCGTTTCTTGGTCATCATTTTTCTCTGTTAGCGCGTCCCTTCGCGCCCCGCGCGGATGCGCGGGTCTGGTCGATCAGAATGCGCAATTGCGGCAATCGTTCCGCCGGCCGATCACGAATCGTCTCGTGGCGAGATACCGGCCGGACGCGTCAGAGCTTGTCCAGCATGGCGTACCAGGTCAGCGCCAGCGTCAGCATCGGCTTGCGGAAACGCCGTCCGCCGGGGAAGGCGGGAACCTTGAGATCGCGGAAATACTGCAGCCGGTCGCGATTGCCCGTGACCGCTTCGGCATAGAGCTTCCCGGTGAAGTTGGACAGCATCACCCCGTGCCCGGAAAAGCCGCCGATCGCGGTCACGCCGGGCTTCACGTCGCGCACAAAGGGCTCGCGCGGCATGGTGATGCCGACCGACCCGCCCCAGGCATGGGTGATCTCCACCTCGGCCAGTTCCGGATAAATCTCCGCGATCTGCTTGCGGATATGCGTGCTGATGTCGCGCGGATTGTCCGCCGTATAGGCCTCGCGCCCGCCGAACAGCAGCCGGTCGTCGCCATATTTGCGGAAATAGCGCACCACGAAGCGCGAATCGTCGATCGACTCGCCACCCGGAATGATCTTGCGCGAAAGCGCGCCAAGCGGCGCCGTCGCACCGATGAAGGAGCGGATCGGCATCACATGCGCCGCCGACACCGGCTCCAGCCCGGCATTGCCATAGGCGTTGACGGCGATCAGCGCGCGGTCGGCGGTGATCGTGCCGCGCGGCGTTGTCACGGTCACCTTGCCGCCGGATTGGCCGAGCGCCGTGGCCGGCGTCGTCTCGAAAAGCTGTGCGCCGGCTTCCGCCGCCACACGCGCCGTGCCGATGACCAGCCGCAGCGGGTGGATATGGCCCGTATGCGTGTCGCGCAGCGCGCCATGAAAGAATGTCGAGCCGACGCTTTGTGCGGTCTCGTCGCGCTCCATATAGGTCAGGTGCGGATAGTCGTAGCGTTCCGCCATGATCTCGGCATGGCGGTGATACTCCGAGACATAGCGCTTCTTGTGGACCGCCGATATCTGGCCGGCGCTGTAGCCGATATCGATGCCGTGTTCGGCCGCGAAATCGTGCATGTGCCGCTTGGCGTCCTCGGCGATATCGAACAGGGCCTTCGCGCGCTCGAAGCCGATCTCGCCTTCCTGGTCCTCCGGCCATGCGCGCAGGCCGGTCCCCATCTGCCCGCCATTGCGTCCCGACGCGCCGTCGCCGAAGCGCGCCTGCTCGATCAGCACCACGTTGACGCCGGCCTTCGCCAAATGCGCCGCCGCCGAAAGGCCGGTGAACCCGCCGCCGATGACGACGACGTCGCAGGCGCGGTCACCGTCGAGCGCCGGGTATTCCGGCCGCTCGCCGGCCGTCGCCTCGTACCAGGAAATGCCGGGAGAGATAGGAGATTGGTAGGTCATGGCAGTCCGGCGAATGGCATATGGGGTGTTGTAGACAGGGGTGGTCCAGGCTTGTTCTGCTCAGAATATCGGAATCAGCATACTCGCTACTCACTCACACGTTCAGAAGCAGAAATTCCCGCTCCCACGGGCTGATCACCCGCATGAAGGTCTCGAACTCGCCGCGTTTCACGCCGGCCAGCGTCGCGGTGAATTCGCGGCCAAGGATATCGTCGAAATCGCGTTCCGCCTCCATCAGCGACACCGCCGACAGCAGGTCGCGCGGCAGCGAGATCGCCCCTTCATTCGCCGTTTCCGCCGTCGGGCTTGTCGGCACGATGCCGTTGACCATGCCGAGATAGCCGCAGGCAAGCGAGGCGGCTAGCGCCAGATAGGGGTTTGCGTCCGATGACGGCAGCCGGTTCTCCACGCGCCGCCCGGCGGCGTTCGAGGTCGGAATGCGGAAGGCGGTGGTGCGGTTGTCATAGCCCCATGCGGTGTTGACCGGGGCGGCCATCTCCGGCGTCAGCCGCCGGTAGGAGTTCACATAGGGCGCCATCATCACCAGCGCCTTGGGCACATAGTGCTGCATGCCGCCGATGAAGGCGCGGAACAGTTCCGTTTCCGAGCCGTCCTCGGCGGAGAAGATGTTCGCGCCGGTCTTCGCATCGACCACCGACTGGTGGATATGCATCGCGCTGCCGGATTCGCCCTGCATCGGCTTTGCCATGAAGGTGGCGAACATGTCGGATTTCAGCGCCGCCTCGCGGATGGCGCGTTTCATCAGGAACACCTGGTCGGCAAGTTGAACCGGGTCGCCGTGACGCAGATTGATCTCGAGCTGCGACGGGCCTTCCTCGTGGATCAGCGTGTCGATCTCCAGCCCCTGCGCCTCGCAGAAATGGTAGATGTCGTCGATCAGCTCGTCGAATTCGTTGACCCCGGCGATCGAATAGGCCTGCCCGCCGGCGATCGGCCGGCCGGAGCGTCCGACCGGCGGCTGCAACTGGTAGTCCGGATCGTTGTTGCGCGCGACGAGATAGAACTCGACCTCCGGCGCCACGACCGGCCTCCAGCCCTTCTCCGCATAGGCCGCGACGACGCGTTTCAGCACGTTGCGCGGCGTATAGGCGATGTCCTTGCCGTCGGCGCCCACGAGGTCGCAGATCACCTGCGCCGTCGGGTCGCTCTCCCAAGGCACGGCCGAAAGCGTCGAGAGATCCGGCATCAGCTTCAGGTCGCCGTCATGCGGATCGTAGCGGAAATCGCCCGTTTCCTCGGGATACTCGCCCGAGATCGTCTGCCGGAACAGCGCCGAGGGCAGCGCCAGCGAGGTCTGAGAGGTGAATTTCTTCGACGGCATCATCTTGCCGCGCGGCACGCCGGCGAGGTCGGGCGTAATGCACTCGATATCCTCGATGGAGCGCCAGGAAAGCCATTCCTCGGCCTGCTTCCAGTTGGCGACGCCGTATTTGTTGTCGATAAATGCGGGCAGCTTCGCGCGCGTGGTCTTCACCTTGGCCGAGCGCTTTGCTCCGCCGGTCTTCGTCGTGTCCTTGGCCATCAATCACCGGTTGGTTGCGGATGTTTGCTTATAAGCCGGGCGAACGGAGCGGGAAAGGGGGCGTTTTGCCCCGCCGAGCTGTCAGGCCGGTACGGCGATCGCCGCGTGGCCGTCCTTCTTTTCCAGCAATGCGCGGAACGTGTCCGCATCGACCGGGCGGGAATAGTAATAGCCCTGGCCGACATCGCATCCGATCAGCCGCAGGAATGCCTCCTGCTCGTAGGTCTCCACGCCTTCGCACACGATCTTCAGGTTGAAGGCGTCGCCGAGCATGGCGACAGCGCGGACGATGCCCTGCGCCTCGACGCTGGTCGTCAGGTTCTTGATGAACTGCTTGTCGATCTTGATTTCGTCGAAGCGCAGCCAGGAGAGATAGCCGATGCCCGAATAGCCGGTGCCGAAATCGTCGAGCGAGATCGAAACGCCGAGCGCTTTCAGCGTCTTGATGCGGTCGAGCAGGCCGGCGTCGCCTTCCAGCATCTCGCTTTCGATTAGTTCGATGGTCAGGCGTTCCGGCGCCAGCCCCGTTTCGTCCAGGGCCGCGCGCACATGGTCGAGAAAGGCATCGTTCGCGATCTGCTGCGGCGCGACGTTGATCGAGATCGGAATCCCGACCGGCCACGATGCCGCCTCGCGGCAGGCCGTGAACAGGATCCAGCGCCCGAGTTCGCCGATGAAGCCGTTCGCCTCCGCGACCGCGATGAACTCGTCCGGCGCCACGTTGCCGAGATGCGGATGTGTCCAGCGCGCCAGCGCCTCCGCGCCGTGCGGCGCTCCGGTGGAGAGCCCGACCTGCAACTGGTAGGCGATGTGGATCTGGCCGCGGTCGATCGCATGCCAGAGGTCGCGCTCGATGATCCGGCTGCGCATGCGCTGCGCCGCGAGCGCCTCGTCGAACGCGACGATCCGCGAGCCGCCCGTCATGCGCGCCTTGTCGAGCGCGATCTCGGCACGGTCGAGCAGGATTTCCGCCGCGACCGGTTCGCCATGCCCGACATCGCACAGGACGACGCCGCCCTGCACGCCGATGCGGGCGTTGCCGCGGTCGACGGGGTAGGGCGCGTTGACCGCATCGGCGAGTGTCTCCGCCGCGGCGTAGGCCGCCGCCTCGTTCTCGATGCCGCCGAGAAGAACCGCGAACGTGTCGCCGCCGAGGCGCGCCGTGCCCAGCACATGGCCACCCGCTGCCTGCAGCCGTTCCGCGAAGCTGCGCAGCACGGCATTGCCGGTATTGCGCCCGAGCGTGACATTGATCGTCTTGAACCGGTGGAGGTTGAACGCGACGATCGCGAACCCGCCCTTCGCGGTGTTGGCCGTCTCACTGTCGATGATCCGCAGAAAGGCGTGGCGGCGCCATACGCCGGTCAGGTCGTCGCGGTCGGACAGCCAGCGCAGTTTCTCCTCGTAGGAGAGGCGCTCGGAGATGTCGCGCGCCGTCAGGCAGGCGACAATCGGGCCGCGCCCCGCGCTGTTCGCCTTGCGGCGGCCCTCGGTCGCCTTGCGCAGTTCCGAGATGCCGATCGTGTATTCGATGGTGCGCAGCGATCCGTCGCCCGCCATCGGCATGGTAAGCGTCCTGGTCTCCGCCCGGTGGCTGTCATCCTCGCGCGCCCGCGCGATCGCCCTGCCGATGGCCCGGCAAAGCTCCGGCGGCAGGAAATCCGACATCGCCGCGCCGTTCCTTGGCAAGTCGTCGAGGCCGAAGACCCCTTGCACCGCGTCGCTGACCTGCAGCGCCCGCCCGTTTTCGTCGGTGACGATGATCGCGTCGAAATTCTCGCGCACGACGTGCTGCAGCACCTGCCGCATATTGCCGGCGTCCGTCCTCGCCTCGTTCGACAGCCTGCGGAAGAAGGCCGTCATCGCCAGCGAGCGCATGCCGAGCGCCGTCAGCGCGGAGACATGCACGAAGGCCGTCGGCACCATCAGGCCCTGGAGAAGATAGAAGCCGACCGCCGTCGGCTCCGCGATCAGCGGAAGCGCGGCATAGGCGAGCACGGCCTGCACCGGCGTCATGCGCGGCAGGCCGAATTGCAGCGCGAGCAACAGCAGGAACACCGGCAGCGCGATGGCCATCGGGTGGAGCGATGTCAGGTTGCGGCCCGCCAGCAATGTCTCCGCCGCCACGCCCTGCAACACCGCCCCGGCGATGAATTCGGATTTCGGAACGGCGTAGAAGTCGCGCAACTCGGTCGCGAACGCGCCGATCACCACCGTTCGCCCCTCGATCCGCGTCTTGTCGATCGTGCCGTTCAGCAGGTCGATCGCGCTGATCGTGTCGAAACCGGCCGCGTCGATGCCGAAATCGATGGTGATGACCGGGTCGTCGATTGCCGCCGTCCCGGCGATGCTCGCGGGGATGGAGTCGATACGGTCCTCGCCGAGCTGCAGTCCGGTCGGGAACTGCCGCACCCTGCCGTCCGCATCCGGAAACACATTCACCGATGCGAGCCAGGCATATTCCGCCAGTTCGGGGATCGGCGCTGTGATCAGCCCGCCCGCCTCGTGCGATGCCGCGTCGTCATGCTGCAGGAAGACCGGCAGCGTCACCGTGCCGCCGGCGCGCTTTATGGCGGCCGCGAATGCGGCGTCGTTTTCCGGCGTCGAGGGTGTCGAGAAGTCGATGTCGAAAACGATGTCGCGCGCGCCGAGCGACCGCAGCCGGTCGGTCATGTCGGCATGGATGCTGCGCGGCCACGGCCAGACACCGACGGCGTCGAGGCTCTTCTTGTCGATCGCCACGAAGGCGATCTCGCCCGAGACCGGGCGGTCGGAAAAGCCGAACCGCTTGTCCGCGAGGAACCGGTCGAGCGGGGCCAGCAGGGACAGTGCCTGGGCTGCGAGGATCAGCGCGAGCATCGCCGCGCAGACCAGGTCACGTCGTCTGATTGCTGTCCACCGCATCGGCAGGCGCCCCGGCTTTTCGCGGTTCGTCAGGCGTGGCGCCGGCTAGTTGTTGCCGTTGCCGTTGCCTTTGCCGTTCCCGCCGGCATTGTTGTTGCCCGGGCCCGCATTGGCATTGCCGGAATTGGCGGCACCGTTCGCGCCTGCGCCTTCGGCGGCATTGTTCTTGCTGCCCGCGATCGAGGAGGTGAGCATCTCGGTGTTGCGACCGGAGATCTCGATGGACTGATCGTCTTCGCCGATCTCGGCCTTGCCGCCCGCGCCCACATAGGCCTTGTGCCCGCTCTTGACGTTGGCGACCTCGACAAGGCCGCGCGCGACGCGGATGTCGGAGGCCAGCTTGGTGCCGGTCACGGTGAACTTGGTGCCCTTGACCACGGCGGCCATGAAGGGCGTCTTGACCGTCATCTGGTCATAGCCGCGTTTCTCGACATCCACGGTCATCTTGCCGTAACGCTGGATCAGCGTCGTCTTCGGGCGGGCGTCGGTGCCCCGCTCCACGGCGGCGATCAGCGAATAGCCGGTGATCATCATGGTATCGTCGCCGCGCTGCAGCGCCACGCGCCCGCCCCTGCCTGTGCTGATCCATGACGCGTTCGGAATCGTCGTTCCGCGCTTGATGAAATGCCACGTATTGCCGTCAGCGGTATATTTGGCCGGCTGGCTTACGCGGTTAACGGTCCAATCGGCGGCCGAAGCCGGGCCGAAAGCGAAAATGACGGCGAAGAACGCCATCGCTGCGATCATTTTGACGAGACGCATGGTCTGCCCCCTAGTTCTTGTTCTGCAAAATCTTGCCGTCACTTGGCGAACAAAGTCTGAATCTTCAGCCTGACGTAAGGGAAATCCGAATCCGTGGTTAAGCAGTGCTTCCCGCATTCAACGCATTTGAATTAAATCGGGGGGATTTGGGGGTTACCGAAGGACGGGGAAGGAATGTGAGGCTTTGCGCACAAGGCTTTCGCCCCGCATGCGCCTCACCGCGCCACGAAATAACGCGTCTCGCCGTCCAGTTCGCCGGTTCGCGCGCCGCCTGTTTCGGCGAGCAGCTTCAACACCTCGTCGACGCGGCCTTTGCGCTTGGGCGTGTTGCGCCCGTCGAAAGTCGCCGCCACTTCGGCGGGCGAGGCGGGCGCGGCGGCCTTGGCCAGCACGTCCTTGACGATGCGGATCTGGTCGAAGGGCTGCGAAGGCCATTTCGGCTTCTCGGCGGCCGCCGCCGCGATGGCGATATCGGCCTCGATCTGCTCTTCCGCCTTCGAAACCTTGTGACCGAGCTTGGCGATCTGGTAGTCGGGCCGCAGCCAGCGCACCTGTCCGCGCCGTTCCTCCGCCTGGCGTTCGAGGTTGAGCGCCACCAGCCGCGACAGAAGCTCTTCCTCCGCTGCTTCCTGGTCTTCGCTCTTGTGCGGCGAGGGCAGGGTCGCGCCGGGCCGGCCGATCAGCCTTTGGCCGAGATCGCTCCAGCCATAGGCCTCGAACACCGCGCGGTCGATCTCGTCGTGAATATCCTTCAGCACCGCGATCAGCCCGGCATCGTAGATGTCCCGCTCGGAAGCCGTCAGCGGCGGCACGCGCGGTTCGGTCTCAACGCTTTCGGGTGATGCCGCTGTCTTCCCTCCCCCTTGAGGGGAGGGATGAAGGGTGGGGGTACTCTCTCCAGCCCGGTCCTCGTCATCATGTGCGACTGTCTCCGGCATCCGCCGCGCCGCATCGGCCCATTCCAGCTCGCGCACCCGCTCCAGCACATTGTAAATCCCGGTCATGGTCAGGAAATCATGCTTTTCCAGCCGTTCCTTTCGGAACGCGTCGAGCCGCTCGCCGAGCTCGGCGAGCCTCTTTCTTAGCGCCGGATTGCTGTCGTCGGTGACGCAGGCCGGGAAGGGGAAGGGGTCGAACGTTTGGGTTTTCAGGTATGTCGGGTCATTTCCCACACCCATCCAGCCGCCTTTGGAGATGGACCAAGTAACGTGCAAGCGAGAAGATAGAACGGCAATAATACCGTCGTCATCTAGACCGATATTTACGAGTTTATTGTCGGGTAATATAGAGGATTTGAGAAAAAGGAAAAATCGATGACGTGATGTTTCAATAGTTGAAATATATTTCTCTTGTGAGAATAGAACTGGGCGCATTGTGGGTATGTTCTCGCCGTATAGCCACCACTTATCGCGCCGCGATGGACGCTTGTTTTGATCCCTTTCAGGTTTAACGTGTTCCAAAACATGCTGATAAACAGCGGGAAACTGGTTTAAAACCTCCTTGGATTCGAGCCCAAAAAGGTCGATGGCCATAACCCCACGCGGACGTTGAGCGATATCACGTCCGTTTCGGTATTCTCGAATAACCTTCTCGATACCTAGTACCGAACCAAGGCCTAGTGTCTTTGCTTTGGACTGTGCGATCAAGAAACCCGCACCGTGCAAAACGACGCCCCTGCTTGAGATCATGTCATTTGCAAACAATGGACGCGCAAGCGCCAAATCCGCCCCAACCGTCAGCTTCGCCGTGATCTTCCCTGCACGCTTTTCCAGATCGACGCGCGGCGTATCCGTGTTCAGCCCGTCCTCGCGCACCGTCTCTGCCAGCACGCCCTCATGCTCGCCCTTTTCCGCCACCGTCATCGCGATGCGCACCGCCGCCTTGTCGGCGGCTTTCATCCACGGATGGTCCGGCACGGCGAAGACGAGCGAGATCGGTTCTTTCGCCGAAAGGTATTTCTCGATCACCCGGCGCGAGAAGGTCTGCGTGATCGAGTTGGTGGTGATGAAGCCGAAGCGCTTGAGCGGGTTCGGCTGCTTCGCCGTGCCCTTGCGCGCCAGCCTGCGTGCGGCCTCGTCCCAGAAATGCATGACGAAATCCGCGCCGCCCGGCATGTGCGGCCGCGCCTTCCAGCAGGCTTCCGCGTAACCGTCGCCGAGTTCGGCGCGCATGTCCTTGCCGCCGATAAAGGGCGGGTTGCCGACGATGAATTCCGCCTCCGGCCAGTCGGCGATGCGCGGATTGACGTAATCGTAGAGTTCTACCGTCGCATCCGGATCGGGAATGTCCTCGCCGGTGATCGGGTGAAGCTTCCTCGTCACTCCGTCCCAGCGCGAAAGCGGCTTGCCTTGCGCGTCGCGCCGCAACGCCTTCTTGTCATAGGCGAGGATAGCGTCCTGGTGCCGGATCGTCCCGTAGGCGTGCAGGATCGGCTCCGAGATCGCGTTCAGCCCGCTTGTCTTCAACTGCCACTTGATGAAGCCGATCCACAGCACGAGATCGGCAATTGCCACGGCACGCGGATTGATCTCCAGCCCGAAAAACTGGCTCGGATTGACGGTTTCGCCCTGAAAGCCGAGGCCCACATCGCCCTCGATGTTTTCCAGCGCCTCCAGCGTCTCGCCTTCCAGCTTCTTCAGCAGTTCCAGCGAGACATAGAGGAAGTTTCCGGTTCGCAGGCCGGGTCCAGCACGCGGATCGTGCAGAGCTTGTGATGGAAATCGTCGATCAGTTGCCGGGCATCGTTGAACTTCTTCGCCGCCAGCTTCTCCTGAGCAGTTTCCTGCACGGTCTCCCATTCTTCACGCAGCGGCTCGATGATCGTTGGCACGACGAGCCGCTCGACATAGGCGCGCGGTGTGTAATGCGCGCCGAGCTTGGAGCGTTCGCGCGGGTCGAGCGCGCGCTCCAGCAGCGTGCCGAAGATCGCCGGTTCCACGTCCGACCAGTCGCGTGACGCCGCCACGCGCAATTCGTGAATGCCTTCCGCATCGAGGGGCAGGGCCGTGCGCCGTTTGAACAGCGAGCCGTTGAACCGCTTCAGCGGCGTCATCATGCGCGGCTCGTAGCCGCCTTCGTCCATCACCTTCCAGAGGTTTTCCAGCGCCGGAACGAAAGCATCCGGCCTGTCCTTGAGTCCTTCCAGCAGCTCTTCGAAGGAATGTTTCGGGATCAGTTCCACATCCTCGGCGAACATGGTGAAAAGGCAACGCATCAGAAACTCGGCCACGTCCCTCGGGTCGTGCTTGCCCTCCAGCCGCTTGGCGATCCGCGCCAGCCGCTCTGCGATATCGCGCGTCACTTCCGCCGACCGTTTCGCCGGATCGAGTGAATGCGGGTCGGTCCAGATCGCCCTCAGGCGTTTCTGGATTTCCTCCTGCCGCAAATCCTCCATCGCGATCCGATAGGACCGCCGGTCGGGGAAATGGGCATAGTTCTTTCCCTGTCCGGAAAAATCCGCATAGACCTCGATCACATTGCCGATATCGGCGATCAGCAGGAAGGGCGGATAGCCGTGTTCGACGGGCAGGGCGCGCGCATAGTCCTCGGCCTGCTTGCGGGCGGCCAGCATGATCTGGTCCCATTGCTTGGTGCCCTGCCTGGCATGCCCGGCCTTGTGCTGGAGCGCATCCTCCGGCAGCAGGTGAAGCTGGTCCGCACTCGGTTTCTTCGCGCCGCGTTTGACCGATTGCTTGGCTTCGAGAACGAAACAGCCGCGCTTGTAGCAGTCGATCCGCCCCGCCGTGCGCGAGCCGTCCGGATGCTTGAAGTCGACCCGGCGTTCGAACACATAGTCGTTGAACTGGTTCTCGGCAGTGGCGAATTCCGGCGCCGGCAGGTCCAGCGCGATACAGAGCCGCTCGATGAAAATCCCGTAATTGGCGAGTTCGGAACCGCCCGACGCCGTCGCATCGGCAATCAGCTTCTCAAGCTTTTCCCTGTTTTCCTGAGGTAATTCGCTCATCGCCCCCGATCGCCTTTTCCGATCTCTATCGCAAATGCGAGTATAGGTCGCAATTTTTATCCACCGTTGCTGCCACCGCCCTTACCATCCTCGCAAACGCGTCAAGGGGTCTCGGCAAGGAACGAACGGGTGGCACAATCGACCATGAACTGGCCACTGGCGATCGAGCGGAATCGTGATGCGTTGCTGCGCATTGTCGCGATGCTGTTCACCCTGGCCGGGATCGACGGAAACGGGGCGGTCGCCACGCTGCCGCGCCACATGCGCAATCATCTGTTGCGCATGCTGCGTCCCGCCGAATCCGCCGTCCGGCGGCTGGTCGTGATCGTCGCGCGGAACCTGAAATATGCGCTGCCGGCGGCGCGCAGCGATGCGCCGGCGCGTGCCGGAAAGGCGCGGGGCCGTAACGGCGAAGCCGCGCGGATGCCGTCATTTCCGGTGATCGACCCGATGCCCGCGATCCCGCTCGGGCCGGTCCGGCGCTATTCGCGGTCCTTTCCGCGCATCACCGCGATCGGATTTTCCGAACCCTGTCCCGTTCCCGACCCCGCGCTGCCCGACGACACGGTCGATGCGGCCGGCCTTTGCCGCCGCATGGCTGTCCTGAAGCGGGTGCTGGACGATCTCGACGCGCAGGCGCGTCGTCTTGCCCGCTGGCGGGCGCGGCGCGATCTGGCCCTCGAGGCATTGCGGGAAGGACGCTCGCAGGGAAAGACGATCCGCCTCTCGGCGATGCGGCCCGGCCGTCCGCCCGGCCGCCGCAAGCGGCCGCGTTTCGAGGTCGATAGGGTGCTGGAAGAGTGCCACGCCCTGGCGCGTCACGCCATGGCCTGCGCCGACACCTCTTGAACGAAGCCAGAAACGTTCTGAAACGCCGGTTTCGCGGTGAAGCGCGGAAGCGGTGACGCATGCGCTATTGCAACCTGAAATGCACTAGCTTCGCTTCTTCTTCAATTCGCGGTCCTCGATAGAGACCCGCCACACCTGCCCGACGCCCCAGAAGAACACCCCGAGGCTGATGAACAGGGAGGGAAAGAACAGCAGGATGAAGAGCCGGTCCGATATCGCCAATGTCGCCTCCCTTTCGCAGCGCGCTCGCGCCTTGCGTCCGGGGCCATTCTGCGGGTCGGCGGCGGGCTTTCATTGACCGCGATCAACCGGCGCTTGCCGGCGATATCGCGTTGCGCGGGCATGCGTGGCCTGCCCGCCGGTCGGTATGTGGGGAGGCGGCCTTGCCGTCTCCGCCCGGTCGGGGTCAGACCGGGCGCTCGATCAGGCCCATGCGCAGCGCCTTGGCGACGGCATGCATCCTGTTGGTCGCCCCGAGCTTGCGCGCCGCGCTGCCCAGATAGTGGTTCACCGTGTGCGGCGACAGGTCGAGAATGATCCCGATCTCGTCCGAGGTCTTTCCCTCCGCCGTCCATGCCAGGCAGGATTGTTCGCGCGCCGTGATGCGCGGCTGGTCCTGCGGGGCCATTTCGCCGACGGGCTTGCGGTCGAGCCCTTCCATGATGCACCGGCACGCGAGATCCGTGGTGGCTATGCTCTGGAAGCCCTTCTGCTCGATGGACAGGATGGCCGTGACCAGCTGTCCATGGGCGCGCGGGAACCCCGGAAAGGCGTAGATGAAGGCCGACGCGCCGCCGACTTTCCAGGCCGGGATCATCAGCGGGAGGATCTCGGTGTAGCCGCCACCGGCGACCGAACCGGCCGCCCTGTCGATGAAGGCGTCGCGGAACTGGTCCTCGATGCCGGTCGATGCGATCAGCTTGGTTTTCGGCGCGGCCTGGTCGATGTTGATCCTGAACAGGACCGCGCTGCTTCCGCCGAATTGCTCGCACAGGGTCTCGATGGAAGCGGTCACGGCGTCCCGGTCGGGCGCCTCGACCATCCACTGCGGGGCGATGTCCCGCATCTGGACGGGATTGGACATGGGTCTAACCGCGAAAGTCATGCCGCATTGATCCAGCTGGAGCGCTGGTCCCCCGCGCCGCCCGACATCCAGGCCGCATTCGCCGCGCCCGACGGCCGCTTGGCGCCGTCACGCACGTAAAGGCCCGACAACTCCATCTTCTCGCGCATCTGCGCAATCGTCCGGCGGCTGACCTCGAACAGGCCGCAGCACACCGGGCGGCGTCCGTAGCCGTCGGCCTTGCCGACTTCCGTCAGCGGCGCGCCGGCCCGCTTGTAGATGCGCTTCATATGCGGTTCGTAATTGGAGATCAGCGTATGGATGCCGTTGTCCAGTCCGCATTCGGCCAGCGCCAGCAGCATCATGCACATCGCCTGCTGCGGGTCGATCTCGGGCATGTCCTGCGCGATTTCGTCGGCGTCGATGCACATCCGCGTGCCTTCCCAGATCGTCGGGTGGCAGAGATCGAGGTCCTTTGGATAGGTCCTGCGGAACACGTCGTTGAGAAGCGTCGGCCCCGTCGTCGGCAGCAGCCGCAGCGAACCGTATACCGTCGTGCGCTCCTCGTCCGTCCACAGCAGGTAGGCCGGGCTCAGATCGTCATAGGCGTCGCGCTCGAATTCGCCGATGACCGGCACGTCCCATTCGAGCTCGTCGTGGAAGACCCGCTTGCGCAGACGGTACATGCGATCGAGCAGATTCCGATGACGGTGATAGTCGGTTGCCTGTACGAGAAAGAACATCTGGGTACCCCGCTTGTGGTTGTGTGTGCGGGGTTCAGTATGTTCGAGCAGACAATCCGGACAATTCCGCCAGATGGGCCGGCCCATCTGGGGGGGTGGGGATCGATAACCTTATCGAAGTGTAAAAAAGCCGATGAAAATCAAGGGGAAATGATCTTCAGCGATACCGCCTTCGCCACCGCCTGGGGCAGCGTTGCGCACTCCAGCTTGAAGCGCGCGCTCTTCAGGTAGCCGCGCACCGTATGCCCGGAAAGGTTGAGGATTTCCGCGATGACGGCGTAGTCCTTGCCGCGCGCCGTCCATGTCAGGCACTCGATTTCGCGCGGCCCCAGCGGCGGCATCGGATCGATCTCGCCGAAGATCTCGGCCAGCGCCTTGCGGTGGACCCGGTGCGCGATTTCCTGCAGGTCGGCGCCGCGTTCCTCGATGAACTCGCGCCATTCTTCGCCGGCAATGTTGGAGGTGACGGAAAACAGCGATCGCCGTGCCTGCCGGTCGATGATGGGAATGGAATAGCCGCTCCGGCCGACATCGTGCTGCGCGGCGTCCATCATCATTTCGATGGCCGACTCGTCGATTTCGAGATCCTGCCATTCGAAGGGCAGCATCCGCAGGAAGCCTTCCTTGGCGACCGGATCGACATTCACGTAACCCTTGAGGAGATAGCGCGATATCCAGCTGTCGGGATAGGTCGTTTTGACGAACGGGCGATCGAGCGTGTCGATCTGTGTCTGCCCGAGATGAAACACGCAGTGATGAAGTCCGTACAAGGCGCGAATCTGGTCGATGACGCTTTGGACATCTTCCGTGTCCTCCACGATCGTGTAGGCGGACTTCAGCAAATCTGGTTTATCTTCCATCGAAAGCCGGTTTTCGTTCTTATTACTTGGGCGTCCATGTCGAACGTGAACCCCAAATGGGCGAAATCCGTCCAACCCCCTCATATGGGGGGATTGTAACGCTTACCCAATTATTTGGAAGCCTAAAGGATGTTGGAGTGCAAATTCGCAGGACAATGGTTCGCCGAGGGTGTGCGCGCGGTTGGAAAAATCCCGAAAAATTTAGCTTTTCAATGGATTATCCGACTGATTGTTTGCCTGTGTTTTGTTGGGGATATGCGCGTCGCCGCCGGAAGATGGACAAAAAAATCCTCCCCCGCGAACGGGAGAGGATCGGTGTCCGGCAAATGCGCCGCGAGTTTCTGTCGCAATCAGTCGCCCTTGGTGACGATGACCGGGATCAGCAGGTCGCCCCATGTCCCGTCGCCGCCGTGATGGCGCGCGGAGCGGATCAGTTCCACCGACACCCCGGCCTCGACCGCGCGCATGACCGACTGGTTGAGCCGGTGCAGATCGTTGGCCAGCATCCGGATCGCGGCCTGCTGGTCGGTGCTCATCGCCGAGGACTGCTCCTCGGCGCGTTCCTTGACATGGGTTTTGGGTCTTTCATGCGCCGTCATGGTCTTCTCCGCTTTGTTTTCTTCGCTTGGGCCAATGGCCGTTCGCGCCTGTTTTCGTTTGTTCACGCCTGCGCCGGATCATGCGCCGGGGATATGTCGAGCATGTCAGCGACGCACTGTCGCCATGCGGGTTTGTAAATCCCTGTCATGCTCAGTATCCTGCTTCTCCCGATCCGGTTTCCGACGATGCTGTGAAGGGCGTATTCCTTCCTCAGTCTTTAACGACTTTGACATTGCGCTGCGGAAAATCCACCGCAAAGCGCGATTCAGCCCGAAAAACGAGGTATTCTTGTCAATGCGGCCACAGGTTTGGCTTGTGAGATTGTAAATCTTGTAAAAACGGGCTAATCGCCGGAACTGGGAAAAACGTGTAAAAAATACGACAAATTCATGAGTGAACAGAAGATATTCGCCGGGCCGCGCGTGCGCCGGATTCGCAATCAGGCCGGGCTCACCCAGACCGCGATGGCAGCCGATCTCGGCATATCGCCGTCTTACCTGAACCTGATCGAGCGCAACCAGCGCCCGCTGACGGTGCAACTCCTTCTCAAGCTGGCCTCGGTCTACAAGATCGATCTCGAGGAACTGCAGGCCGGCGGCGATTCGCATCTGCCGCAGCTCAAGGAGATGTTTGCCGATCCGCTTCTCGTCGGCGAACTGCCCGGCGATCAGGAGCTCGTCGAAGTCACCGACGCCGCGCCCAATGTGGCCTCCGCGATGCTGAAGCTCTACCGCGCCTATCGGGAAGGACAGGATCGGCTGACGGACCTTTCCGACCTGCTGGCGCGGGAAGGGCACGAGACCCGCCTGTCGGGCGCGCGGCTGCCAGTGGACGAGGCGCGGGAGGCGTTCGAGAAACGCGCCAATCATTTCGCCGGGATCGAGGAAGAGGCTGAGGCCTTCGTCAAGCTGCTTTCGCCGGGCGACGACCTTCTCGGCGCGCTGAAGTCCTGGCTGCGCGCCGATCACGGCATCGCGGTCAAGGTTCTGCCGGTCGCCACCATGCCGCAATGGCGCCGCCGCTACGACCGCCATTCCAACCGCCTTTTCATCTCCGAGCGGCTGTCCTCGCACGACCAGTTGCGCGAGGTCGCCATGGAAGCCGCGCTGCTGCGCATGCGCGTCGCCATCGATGCCGAGGTGGCCGCGCTGAAACTCTCCGGCGACGAGGCGCGCCGTATCGCCCGCTTCGAACTCGCCCGCTATGCGGCGCATGCGCTGATGATGCCCTACCAGCCTTTCCTGACGGCCTGCGAGCGCACGCAATATGACGTCGATGTCCTGCGCTCGCGGTTCAACGTGTCCTTCGAACAGGCGGCGAACCGCCTGACCATGATGCAGCGCCAGGGCGCGGCCGGCATCCCGTTCTTCATGCTGGAGGTCGATCATGCCGGAAACCGCTTCCGCCGGGCGGGCGCGACCGGCTACCCGCAGGCGCGCTTCGGCGGTGGCTGCCCGAAGCTGCCGGTCCATTCGGTTTTCTCGCAACCCGGCCATATCGCCGTTGACGCAGTGGAGATGCCGGACGGAGCCCGCTTCCTCGTGATCGCGCGCACGCTGGAAGGCCCGCAGGGCGCGTTTCACGAGCGGCCGCGGCGCACTGCGATGCTGCTCGGCTGCGATATCGCCCACCGCGATCGGGTGATCTACGGAACGGCGCTGGCCGGCCCAACCGACGAGCCTGTCACGGTGCCGGTCGGGCCCGCCTGCCGGGTCTGCGAGAGGGCGGGTTGCCTTGCCCGCGCTGAACCCCCGATCACACGCCCCCTCGGCCTCGACGAGATGGTGACCGGCTTGAGCGCCTTCGATTTCGGTTAAGCAATCGGCTCCTCCGCCATCTCCGACGAGCCGATTGGCCGGTCGCCGCGAAAAAGTGCGGCATGGTCACGGAAAAGAGTGTGGAGACGGTCGATCGCGAGGCGAACTTCCGGCCGGTGCCGATCGTCATTGTGCATGACGAGATATTGCGTTTCGGCGAGGTCCGTAATCAGCGGTCCGGCGCGCATAAGGCGTGGGTCGCGGTCGCCCGCGAAACACGGCATCACGCCCTTGCCGGCGCCGGCCCTTACGAGATCCCGCAGCGTGTAGGGTGTGTTCGCCCAGGCGCAAACGGACGCGCTATCCTGCGCCGACAGCCAGCGCGCCGACCGCGTGATTGCTTCGTCGGGATCGATGGCGACCCATTCGCTTTCCCGCGGGTTCGGGTGACTGCGCACGATATACGGCGCAAAGCCGAGATCAACCGTTCGCCGCGAGGCCAGGTTGCCGCTTTCCGCTGGGCGGTTGCGCACCCCGATCTCGATTTCGCGGTGCGAGATGTCCAGCCGCGCCTCGGTTGTCTTGAAGCATATCCGGTAGGGATCATCCGGCGTCCAGATGCGCGGGATGTTCTCCGCCATGAAATTGGCGGTCCATGTCCCCGCCGACAGGCGGATGATCGGTCGTTCGCCATCGGCCGAGATCCATTCCTCGATCGGTCTGGCGCCGGCTTCCATGGTCCGCACCTTGCGCAGCAACGCGCGGCCGTCGTCGGTCAGTTCGTAGCCTGTCCGCGATCGCACGAAGAGTGACTTTCCGGTCGCCTGCTCGAGAGCCAGCATGCGGCGACCGACGGTCGGAGCGCTCATGTCCAGCGCGTCGGCCGCGCCGGAGAGTCCGCCACTCTGTGCGACTCGCGCGAAAACCTGCAGGTCATCCCATCGAAGGTTTTTCATTTCTGAAATTCAAATTGCGTTCTTGGACGGAATAAATGCGGATTGTGCCGAATTATAGTTCATTTCTGAAGCAGTGAAAGCCCTGGAGGCGGAAATGACCTATCCGATGCCCGTCCTGATCCGACCCGCGAGACAGACCACGACAATGACCCGGCGAGAGGAAGAAGCTTTTTACGAGGGCCACGCCGAGCCGCTGCCGCGCTGGATCCGCGCGCCGTTTCTAATCGGCGTTCGGGTTTTTCGGATCGTGAAGGGCGGGAGGCCGGGCGCGCCGAGCCTTCCTGTCAGAACTTCTGTCCGATCCTGGCCCTTCCGCCATAGGACTCGAAGCCCTCATCGCCGATACCGTCATAATGTCCGGACAGCGACAGGCTGAGACCTTTGTCGTTGGCGACGTCGAAGCCTGCCTCGACACGGGCGCGGATGCCTTCCTCGGCGAGACCCGGCTGGCTCGAGAGCGCCGTCGCCGTGTTCGTCTGCTCGAAGGTCCAGATGCCGGTGACCGTCGTGAACGGCATGAACACTGTACCGTCCTCCATCACCATCTTGCGGCTGATGGTCGGGCCGAACTCGAATATCCCGGTCTCCGTCGTCACCGACGGGATCGGGACCAGCAGGCTGTCGACATAGGCCTCCGACCGCTCGCGGAACCATGACAGCCGCGCCGTCGGGCTGATGCTGAAGTCGCCCGCCTCGAAGTCGCCGATCAGCGCCGCGGTTGCCAGCCAGCGCGTGCCGTCGAACGGATCCTCGTAGGTGCCGAACGGGCTGACATGGTTGTAGGACTGCCCCCAGGCGCCGCGCGCGTCGAGGTAAAGCCCGTCGGTCAGCTTCGCCGTCATATAGGGTCCGACCATGAAGCCCCATCCGTCCGCCGTGCCGGGGCCGGACGCCGCGTCCATGTCGATCCAGTCGAACTGGGTTCCGAGACCCACCAGCAGGTCCTTCGTCACGAGATAGTCGGCGCCGGCATGCAGGATGGCGAAGGTGCCGTCGCCTGCGGTCGCATCGAACTTCGAATACTGGCCTTCGGCCCAGATGTCGTAGCGTTGGTCCATCGGATCGGCCGCGGCCGTATCGTCGTCTTCACCGAACATGGCGAGGGGCGCGACATCGGCATCCACGCCGAGTTCACGCTTCTCCGAGGCCGACAGCGCACCCGAATAGGCCAGCGCCTGCGTCCCGCCCGGATTGGAGCCATTCGCCGATGCCGAGCGGTAATCCTCTGGCGCGCCGAGAAGGCTGGTCGCGACGCTGCCGACAGTGCCGGACATGCCCTGCTTTGCGGCTTCGGCGCGCGAATTGCGCAGGCTGTAGGCGAAAGCGGCGTTGTCCCTGCCGAGCGTGACGGCGAAGGGCAGGGTCTCGTTGCGATAGGCGAGCCCGAAGCCGCTGACGCCGCCATTGTTGGAGTAGATGCCCTTCAGCCTGTTCAGCCTCCGCTGCGCGTCCGGACCGTGCTGCAGGATCAGCTTCGCCCGAAGCTCCTGCATCGCGCCGATCAAACCCGTCGCTGCATCGACAGCGCCCAGCACGGTGACGGTCGCGCTGTCTGTATTGTTGTTGATGTTCCGGTCTTCGTTGTCGGACGTCACCTCGACGGTGGCGGTAATCGGCCCGCCGGCGTCGTTGTCGATAGTCGCCGTCACCGTCACTGTCACGACCTCGTCCGGCGCCATCTCGTCGATGGTCGCCTGCGCGTCGCCGCTGACGATCGAGTCGGATGCGCCGGACGGCTTGTCGGTGCTGACGGCGGTCACCGTGTAGCCGGCAGGCGTCGGGATATCGACGACGACATTGGCCGCGTCGACTTCGCCGTCATTGGACACCGTCGCGATGAACTCCACGGTGTCGCCCGGGATGGCTTCGGTCGGATTGGCGACGAGGGAGACGGAAAGGTCGGTCTCCTGAACCGTCAGCGTCACGACATCACTGTCTTCGACCGGAAAATTGCCCGGGTTGTTTCCAGATGCCGTAATCTCTTCTTCGATCGTGCTCGTGCCGCTTTCCGACCTGGAGTACGAACATTGGTAACTGGCGCCCACACTGATCGTCTGCGGAAGCGAACACGTGCTTGAATCGGCTGTGGTGACGTCACCGATAAGGTCACTCGTGAGAGACGTGAGGGAAATTTCCGAGCCACCGGTATTTTCGACCTTCACTGTGCGCTCAATGCTGGTACCCGACGGAGCAAACTCGGTCGGGTCGGCGGACACGGTCACAGCAATCGACGGACTTTCGACAACCTCGAACGGAACGGGAGACGAGATCGTATCAACGGTTCTTTCGTAAGGATCGGACCGCCATCCAAAGAGATCGACCGTCCAATCATAGGTTCCGTAGAACGACTGGTTCGCAGGAACGGTAAGCGTGTATGTGATGCTGCAGGAAGCGCTCAAAAAAGAGCCGGTCCTGAAGATAAAGATGGCCGGCCACGATGATGTGCTTGAATCAAAATCGGCATCAGCTACGCAATTTTGCGAGACATTGCTGATCGATGATCCGGGGGCCACACCGAGGAGTTGGTCCGACACCTCGTAATAGTCTGCGTTACCCCCCATGTCGGTGAAATCGATGGTCACGTTGACCGTGCCGCCTTCAACTTGCTGGATCGTAGCCGGCGACAATTGTCCACTTAATTGCTCAGACAAAGCCGCCCTGATTGTCGCTGTTGCCGAGAGCGAGATGGCGACGATGAGCAGGAATTGGAGAAAGCATCGGCTGATAAGAGGCCAGATCCGTGCGCGAAAAGTAACCCGTCTCGCATTGCTCACCAAAAGATCAGTTCCCCCTGAAGCACAACCTTGGTACCTGACCGTAGATGACAGCAGCCATTTAAACAAGTTTGGCGGTGCCGCAGATATTTTTCTGTTGATTTCGTGATGCTGTCACGGCGGCAAATAAAACCGCCCGGCGCGTGATCGCAACCGGGCGGCACACAGGCAAACGGGTGACTGCATCCTGACAGTAACAAGCCTTCGCCCGAAATATTCCATAGCGTCATATCTGGTTCAAGACAGCATGAACGGGGATTTGCTGCAAGAAACTTACGTAAGGTAACAATCGTGTGTGGCGGATATGCCACGCCGAGCCCGGCTTCACTCCGCCGGGATCGCCCGGCCGGTTTGCCCGGATTGGCGTCTCCAGCCGTCCAGCCAGATCTCGCCGAGCAGCCCTGTCAGATAGCCGCGTGTGATGTGGGCGCGTGCGGCGAAGTGTTCGTCCTGCATCAGGGTCCGGTGCAGGTCGCCCAGCCGGTAGAACGGTACGCTCGGATAGAGGTGGTGCTCGATGTGATAGTTGAGCCCGTGCGGGGCGAGGAACCAGGCTTCGAGAAAATTCGGGATGACCGTGCGTGTCTTGCCCAGTTCGCCTTCGCCGGTCAGGCCCGGGCCGAAATGCTCCGCCACGACCCGGATATAGAGGAACAGGAAGAACAGGGTGGAATAGGGGACGAGCCAGTAGAGCAGGGCCTCCTGCCACCAGCCTAGCGCGAAAAATGCCGCGATCAGGCAGAGATAATAGGACAGCCGTGCGATCTTGTAGCCGCGATTGGCGGGGTTGTCCGCCTGGATGCGGTGCAGCGCCGCGCGCATGTCGCGTACCGAGCTGACGCCGACGAAATAGCCGAGGAAGTTCAGCACTGCGAAGCGCATTTCCTGCGGAAAGGTGAATTGCCGCGTCCCGACCTTGAGGATCCAGTCCGGATCCTTGTCGGTGCTGGTGTAGCGATGGTGGTCGAGATGGTTGCGTCTGTAGCCCGCCGTCGTCGCGAGGAGTGGCCATGCGACGAAGACGTCGCCGATCGCGTCGCTCCACCGTTTGTTCGCAACGAACCGGAAATGCGCAAATTCGTGCATCAGTGCGCCGAGGCCGTGCATGCCGCCCGCGATGACCGGTATCATGGCGATATAGACGAGCCAGCTGCCGCTCCATTCGGCGATGGCGATTGCAAGCGCGATGACCGACCAGTCCGCCGCCAGCGCCAGCGCCGTGCGCCATGGTGAGAGGCGGGAAAGCGCCTTGAGCTTTCGTGGATCGATATGGGCCGGTGAAGCGGTCATGCGGCTTGCTCTCGATTTTATACGCGCCGGGCCTCATGACCGGGGAGCCCGGCCTGCATGCGGCCCGCGACAGCGCTAGCACCCGCAGCGTTAAGATCCGCTCTAACGAAATGGTGCACATTGACTTAAGCCGTCGGATGTTTCGCGCATCTCCACGTTGACATTGCGCGACACGGCGCGCCAATTTGGCGCGACTTCAACAGCAGCCGGTGCAAAATTGCCGTCGTTCGATCCCGCCGATCTCATCTCTTTCGACCAACCTCCGACAATCGAAGAATACGAGACCTTCATGGCCGCAAATCCCGATTTGCAGGCTGTCGAGTTTCTGCTCGTCGACCCGAACGGCGTCATGCGCGGCAAATGGGCGCCCGCCGACAGCCTGAAGAAGGCCTTCGAGGAGGGCGTCAACTTCCCGATGTCGATCCACGGGCTGGACATCTGGGGCCGCGAGGTCTCGGAGACCGGGCTGCATATCGAAAGCGGCGACCGCGACGGCTATTTCCGCGCCGTGCCGGGAACATTGAGCCTCGTGCCCTGGGCCGGTCGCCCGACGGCGCAGGTGCTGCTGCGCGGTTTCACGCCGGAAGGCGAACCGCTGCGCTTCGATTGCCGCAACACGCTGGGGCGCATCACCAAGGCGCTCGCCAAGCGGGGCTTCTATCCGGTCGTCGCCTTCGAACTGGAATTCTACCTGCTGGAGCCGGGCACCGACTGGGACGATGGCATGCCGGCACCCGTCGGCGCGAATTCCGGCCCGGACCGCCAGCGCATGTACGGTCTCGACGATCTCGCCGAATATGGCGCGCTGTTCGAAGATATCCGCAATGCGGCCGAGGACCAGAACCTGCCGATCGACACCCTCGTCAAGGAGGCGGCTCCCGGCCAGTTCGAGGTCAATCTGAAGCATCGTAACGACCCGCTGCGCGCGGCCGACGACGTGATCATGCTGCGCCGCATCGTCTTCGGTTGCGCCCGAAAGCACGGGTTGCAGGCGACCTTCATGGCCAAGCCCTTCATCGAATATGCGGGCAACGGCATGCATGTGCATGCTTCGGTGCTGGACGCCGAGGGCAACAACGTCTTTTCGGGTGAGGCGGGTGAGAAGAACCTCGGTGGCGTGATTTCCGAACTGATCCGCACCATGCCGCAGGCCTTGCTGCTGTTCATCAACACGTGGAACGGTTTCCGGCGCATCCAGCCGGGGTCCTATGCGCCGACACGCGCGGTCTGGGCGGAGAACAACCGCTCCGTCGCGCTGCGCATTCCTGCCTCGACGGATGCGAACCGGCGGGTCGAGCACCGCATCGCCGGCGCCGACGCCAACCCGTATATCGTGCTCTGCGCGATCCTGCAGGCGATGATGGACGGGCTGGAAAAACTGGCTCCCCCGCCGCCTCCGGTGACGGGCAACGCCTACGACAATCTGGAGGCGGAGCAGTTGCCCGACGACATGGACGAGGCGCTGCAGCTGACCCAGGCGGGCGCGTTTTGCGACCGCGCGCTCGGGCCGGAACTGTCGAAGATCTACAAGGACCTCAAACGTGCGGAAATCCTCGCGTTCTGGGCCGAGATCACGCCTCTCGAACGCACCACCTATCTCTGATCTTCTCTGAAAAATGCCTGTTTTTACGGCAGTTTCGAAGATTGGAAATTCCTTGTGCGTCCGCGAAATCCCCAATAGTCTTTCGGCGGGACTATCATGGGGCAGTCACCACGCCGCTCCGTCTCGAACATCAGGGAGTATGAGATGATCCGTTCGAAAATGCTACTTGCGACCGTTGCCGCCATTGCGACGATGGCCGTGACGGCCGACGCTCAGGACCGCGTCGTGAACATCTACAACTGGTCCGATTACATCGATGAATCCATCCTCGAGGAGTTCACGGAAGAGACCGGCATCAAGGTCGTCTACGACGTTTTCGATTCCAACGAGGTCCTGGAAACCAAGCTTCTCGCCGGCTCGACCGGCTACGACATCGTCGTGCCGACCGGGACCTTCCTCGCCAACCAGATCAAGGCGGGCGTGTTCCAGAAGCTCGACAAGTCGAAGCTGCCGAATCTGGAAAACATGGACCCGGCGATCTCCGAGCGCCTGGAGAAATACGATCCGGGCAACGAGTATGCCATCAACTACATGTGGGGCACGACAGGTCTCGGCATCAATGTCGACATGGTCAAGGAGCGCCTCGGCGAGGACGCCGTCCTGAACACATGGGACCTGATGTTCGACAAGGAGACGGCCGACAAGCTGGCCGATTGCGGCATCTTCATGCTGGACGCGCCGACCGAAACGATCCCGGCGACGTTGAATTATCTCGGCATGGACCCGGACCTGAAGACGCAGGAAGGCTACGACGCGGCCAAGGAAAAGCTGAGCGAGATCCGGCCCGACATCCGCAAGTTCCACTCATCGGAATACATCAACGCTCTCGCCAATGGCGACATCTGCATGGCGATGGGCTGGTCGGGCGATATCCTTCAGGCGCGCGATCGTGCGGCCGAAGCCGATGCCGGCGTGACGGTCGAATACATCATCCCGAAAGAGGGCGCCCTGATGTGGTTCGACAACATGGCGATTCCGTCCGATGCGCAGCATGTCGAGGAAGCGCATGAGTTCCTGAACTACATCATGCGTCCGGAGGTCATGGCGAAGGCGTCGAACTATGTCTACTACGCCAACGGCAATGCGGCCTCGAAGGAATTCCTCGCCGAGGACGTCATTGGCGACCCGGCGATCTATCCGAGCGACGAGACGATCGACCGTCTCTACACGGTTTCTCCGGAAAACGCCCGCGAGAAGCGCATGCTCAACCGGACCTGGACCGCGGTGAAGTCGGGCCAGTAATCCTCATCGGCTCCGGCGCATGCGCCGGAGCCGTTTTCCTTCAACGGCGGATTGGGGACATCATGCCATCGCTTGGAAGCATTCGGCGCTCTTTCGCGCCCTGGGACGATCCCGCGGCGAAGCCGTATATTTCCTTCAAGAACGTCACCAAGCGGTTCGGCGATTTCGTCGCCGTCGACAATCTCTCGCTCGATGTCTACGAGCGCGAGTTCTTCTCGCTGCTCGGTCCGTCCGGCTGCGGCAAGACCACGCTGCTGCGGATGCTGGCGGGCTTCGAGGAGCCGACCGAGGGCGAACTCTATCTCGACGGCCAGCCGCTGAAGGGCGTGCCGCCGCACAAGCGGCCGGTCAACATGATGTTCCAGTCCTATGCGCTGTTCCCGCATATGAGCGTGGCCGACAACATCGCCTTCGGCCTGAAGCAGGACGGCATGGAAAAAGGCGCCCGCGACGAGCGCGTGGCGCAGATGCTCAAGCTCGTGAAGCTGGAGGAATTCGCCCGCCGCAAGCCACATCAATTGTCCGGCGGCCAGCGCCAGCGCGTCGCGCTTGCCCGCGCTGTCGCGAAGCGCCCGAAACTCCTGATCCTCGACGAGCCGCTCGGTGCACTCGACAAGAAACTGCGCGAGGAAACCCAGTTCGAACTGATGGACCTGCAGCAGGAACTGGGCCTGACCTTCATGATCGTGACCCACGACCAGGAAGAGGCGATGACCATGTCCGACCGCATCGCGGTGATGGACAAGGGCATCATCGCGCAGATCGGCACGCCGGCGGAAATCTACGAGGCCCCGGATACGCGTTACGTCGCCGACTTCATCGGGTCGGTGAACACCCTTGAGGGCAAGGTCGTTTCCTCGGATGAGTCGCATGTCACCATCGAAGGGCCCGACGGCCGGATCGTTGGGGGGCTGAGGGGGAGCAAGGCCCCCGCCGACGGCCAGACCGTATGGTTCGCGATCCGGCCGGAGAAGATGCAGGTCAGCCGGGAGAAGCCGGCGGAGGCCGCCAATGCGCTGGAAGGCGAGGTCTGGGATGTCGCCTATCTCGGCGACATGACGATCATCAACGTCAAGCTCGAATCCGGCAATGTGGTGCAGGCCGCGATGATCAACCGGTCGCGCCTCGTCGACGACCCGATCGGCTATGACGAGCGGATCTGGCTCTCCTTCAGCGCCGATTCCGGCATCATGCTGGAGCGCTGAGCACCATGATGCGCGCGCTCACCAACCGGCTGGTCATCCTGATCCCCTATGTCTGGCTGCTGTTCTTCTTCCTGCTGCCGTTCCTGATCGTGCTGCGCATATCGCTGTCCGATCTCGAATACGGCGCGCCGCCATATACACCGCAATTCAGCTTCTCCGACGGCTGGAGCGTGATCTGGGAGAAGCTGTCCGCTCTCGATTTCGAGAATTTCTCCTTTCTCGCCAGCGACTCGCTTTACATCAACTCCTACCTGTCGAGCCTGCAGATCGCTTTGGTCTCCACGTTCCTCACGCTTCTGCTCGGTTTTCCGCTGGCCTATGGCATGGCGCGCGCGCCGGATGGAGTGCGGCCGATCCTGCTGATGTTGGTGATCCTGCCGTTCTGGACCTCTTTCCTGATCCGCGTCTACGCCTGGATCGGTATCCTCAAGCAGGAGGGCCTGCTCAACCAGCTTCTGCTCTGGCTGGGCGTCATCGACGCGCCGCTTGAGATCCTCTCGACCAACAAGGCGGTCTATATCGGTATCGTCTATTCCTACCTGCCTTTCATGGTGCTGCCGATCTATTCGACGCTGGAGAAGCTGGATGAATCGCTTGTCGAGGCGGCGCGCGATCTCGGCTGCACGCGCATCGGCGCCTTCTGGAAGGTGACCGCCCGGCTTGCGGTTCCCGGTATCATGGCCGGCTGCCTCCTGGTGTTCATTCCGGCGGTCGGCGAGTTCGTGATCCCCGATCTGCTCGGCGGGTCCGGCACGCTGATGATCGGCAAGACCCTGTGGACCGAGTTCTTCAACAACAGCGACTGGACCGTGGCGTCGGCCATCGCGATCATCCTGCTGATTGTCCTGGTCGTGCCGATCGTCTGGTTCCAGAACGCGCAGGCGAAAGCAACGGAGGCGGGCGGATGACGGCACGCTGGTCATGGTTCAACATATCGTCGGTCGTCGTCGGCTTTGCCTTCCTCTACCTGCCGATCGTCCTGCTGATCGTCTATTCCTTCAATGAATCCCGGCTGGTCACGGTCTGGGCCGGCTTTTCCACCAAGTGGTATAGCGAGCTGTTCCAGAACCAGGGCATTCTCGATGCTGCCTGGGTGACCGTGCGCGTCGCCTTCATCTCGGCGAGTGTCGCGACGGTTCTCGGAACGCTGGCCGCCGTTGCGCTGGTCCGCTACACGCGTTTTCGCGGCCGCACCGTCTTCACCGGCATGGTCTATGCGCCGCTGGTCATGCCGGAGGTCATTACCGGCCTGTCGCTGCTGCTGCTCTTCGTGGCGATCAACTTCGCCCGCGGCTTCTGGACCGTCACGCTGGCGCACATCACCTTCTCGCTGTGTTTCGTCGCGGTGGTCGTGCAGTCGCGGCTGGTCAGTTTCGACAAGTCGCTGGAGGAGGCGGCGATGGATCTCGGTTGTCCGCCCTTCCAGGCCTTCATGAAGGTCACATTGCCGGTGATCTTCCCGGCTGTCATTTCCGGCTGGATGCTCGCCTTCACCCTGTCGCTGGACGATCTGGTGATCGCATCCTTCACCTCGGGCCCGGGCGCGACGACGCTTCCGATGAAGATCTACAGCCAGGTCCGGCTTGGCGTGACCCCGGAGATCAACGCGGTCTGTACGATCCTGATTGCCATCGTGACGACCGGCGTGCTGATCGCGGCGCTCCTGCAAAAGCGCCGGGCGTTTCTCGGCAACAACGAGTAGGGCGGCGCTAGCCGCGTGGCGGGCGCAGCATGTAGGCGATCGCCCAAAGCGGGATAATGATCATCGATCCGAGGACCATGTTCGGAAGCGCCCAGGCTATCGCCTTCTGCGCGAGTTCGGCGATGTGTTCGGGTGTCATGCCCACCTTGGCGAGCATCTCGGCAGCCGACATGTCGAAGGCCGACAGCAACGCGCCGCACAATAGCGACGCGAGCGCGATCTTGATCGACATCGACAGAATATGAAACACGAAGCTCCGAGCCCCTGAAAAACCCCGGGGCAACCTAAAGGCCAAACGCCTAAAAACTGTTTAAAAATCGTCGCGTCGCGTTAACCGCCCGTTAAGCACGCGATCAGGGCTCGTGCGGTATCAGAACCGGCGTCGCATAGGGGTTGTCCCACGATCCGCCGATGAAATGCTGCACGGGCGGTATCCGGGTTTCGGCCTCGCTGCGCGGCTCGGCGATGGTTGTGAGCGCCAGGCTCGCAGTGCCGTAGGGAATGACGCCGTTCAACTGCACCGTTCCGCTGGGGTAATCGATGGCACCCTTATCGACGATGATGACGCCTTCCTGGATCGCGGCGTTGATTTCGAGGCGGTCGAAAACCTCGCTCGTCACGGTGTTGTCCTGAAGGCGGAAAAAGGTCTGGCGCTCTCCCTCACCGCCGAAAGTGCGGAACGCGACGCCGTTCAACTGCCCGCCGGTCACGACGAGCGACATCTCGCCATTGGCGCGCCTGAACAGGTCGCTCCAGTGCGAAATGGGCGACTGGATAGTCACGTTGCCCGATGTCGTGCCGCGCGGGAACAGGCCGTTGAGTTGAAGCGCGTCGGCAGCCGCGCCGCCATTCACGTCGGTCAAGGTCGCGCCGAGCATGCCGACGAGTTGCCCATCGTCCGGCATGAGCTTGAGATGCGCCTGCAGCCGGCCGCCATAGGCCGTCGCGTCGGGCAGTTCGAAGACGGCGCCGCCATTTCGGATCTGGGTCACCGCCGCGATGTCGGTGAATTGCAGGGCGCCCGCCGCCGCGCTTTTCGCCGACAGCCGCAAGTCGACATCCATCTGTTCGAGGATTTCCTTGTAGACCGGTTCCGCCATCGATTCCGGCGTGCGCGGCAACCCGGAGAACGCGGACAGGAAAGCGAGAATGTCGATCTGCTCGAAATCCAGCGTGGCGGTGACGAAAGGCTTGCCGGTTTCCGTCTGCGCGAGTTCCAGAACGCCTGTGCCGGTGCTTTCCTGCATGGTGACGCTGAGGTTTTCGAACCGGATCTTCTTGGCGTCGCCGCGAATGGCGCCGGTCAGCGCCAGACTGCCGACCGCACCGCCCGTGGTGATGTCCGCGCCGACCCATTCGAGCAATTGCCGCAGCGAAGGCGTTTTCACCGACACCTCGCCTTCGGCGAAGGGAGCCTCGCCGATGCCGAGCCTGCCGTCGAAGGAGTAGGTCAGGATATCGCTTGTAATGGATTGCCGGACGCCGCTGATCCGGCGGGACAAGAACATCAGGGCGTTGTCGATTTCGGCTTTCTGCTGGAAAGCCGCGCCGCGCCAGATGCCCTGCAGCGTGGCGGTCAGCCGGTCGTCGAGGCGTGGCCACGAGACCACGCCATTGACGGCCGTGATGCGTTCCGGCTGTTCGCCGGCGGGCGTCACGAACTCCACGATGCCGTTGTCGATGGTCACTGTTCCGAGGTGTTGGCGCGCGGATGCCGTGGATTGCGGCGGCGGGGTTTCACCGGCGTCTTCCGCTTCGCTGATTTCTTCACGCACGCGCGTTATTTCCCGGCCGAGCCGGCCCCCGATCGCGCCGAGATCGATCCGGCCGTGATCGTCCACCAGCACGCGCATGACCGGTCGAATGAAATGAAACTGGGTGAATTCCGGCTTGCGCGCCAAAAGGCTCGTTACGGGGATGGACACCTCGACACTGTCGACGACGAGGAAATCGGACGGGGTTTCGCCTTGTTGTCGGGTGTCGCTCGGAATGCGCAAATCATTGAGGCGCGCGACCGGATTGGGAAAAAGGTCGATATCGACGCGGCCTTCGACACGGATTTCCTGGCCGGTGATGTCGGCGAGTTCCCGCTCGATGCCGGTCCGGACAAATTCGCTGGAGACGAAGACCGGCAGAAGCATCCAGAACGCGACAAAGCCGAGTGCAGAAAGGCCGACAAGCCAAACACCGATCCGCGTCGCTCTTGCCGTCATGCCTGATTCGCCATCCTGCCGGTGCGAAACCGCCCGGTTTTCCTTTTTGCGCCGGAGCCTATACGGAAGTGAGGTCAATTCAAGGCTTGCTGCCCGCAAACGGACATTTTACCAGAGAGCGCCCACTGAAAGATCGAAAGAGGCCCGAATGACCACGCCAGCCCCCCTTTGGACGCCAAGCGAAGACGCCGTGCGCGCGTCCGCGATGATGCGGCTGATGCAAGCGGCCGAGGCCCGCTACGGCGCGCCGTCGGGTGACTATCAGTCCTTTCACAAATGGAGCGTCGAAAACCGCGAGCCGTTCTGGTCGCTCGTCTGGGACGATTGCGGCGTCGTGGGCGACAAGGGAGACCGGGTGCTGGTCGATGGTGATCGGATGCCCGGCGCGCGGTTCTTTCCCGATGCGCGGCTGAACTTCGCCGAAAACCTGCTCGCCAAGGCGGGCGAGGGCGATGCCATGGTCTTTCGTGGCGAGGACAAGCACGAAAAGCGGGTTTCCTGGGCGGAGCTGCACGCGATGGTCTCGCGCCTGCAGCAGCATTTCCGGGCGCTCGGTATCGGCAAGGGCGACCGGATCGCCGCGATGATGCCGAACATGCCCGAAACGGTCGCCGCGATGCTGGCGGCGACATCGATCGGCGCGGTCTGGTCGTCCTGCTCGCCGGATTTCGGACCGAAGGGTGTGCTGGACCGGTTCTCGCAGATCGAGCCGGTGATTTTCATCGCCTGCGACGGCTATTGGTACAACGGCAAGAAGCAGGACATTTCAGGCAAGCTGGCGGAGATCCTGCCGGGCCTGCCGACCGTGAAGAACGCCATCATCGTCGATTATCTTGGCAATGCGGAAGCCCTGGCGGCCGACCTCGACAACGCCGAGCCGCTTGCCGCCGTCCTCGGCAGCTACGAGAAAAAGCCGCTGGAATTCGAGCGTCTGTCTTTCGAGCACCCGCTCTATATCCTGTTCTCCTCCGGCACGACCGGAATCCCGAAATGCATCGTCCATTCGGCCGGTGGAACGCTTCTGCAGCATCTCAAGGAACACCGCTACCATGCCGGCGTCGAGGCGGGCGACCGCGTGTTCTACTTCACCACCTGCGGCTGGATGATGTGGAACTGGCTCGTCTCCGCGCTCGCCAGCGGCGCGACGCTGCTTCTCTTCGACGGCTCGCCCTTCGCGCCGGACGGCAATGTGCTGTTCGATTACGCGCGCGACGAAGGCATGACCTATTTCGGCACCTCGGCGAAATATATCGACGCCGTCCGCAAGGAGGGGCTGCGGCCGATGGAGACGCATGACCTGTCGAAGGTGCGCGTCATTTCCTCCACCGGTTCGCCGCTGTCGCCCGAATGCTTCGCCTTCGTCTACGACGCGATCAAGAAAGACGTGCACCTCGCCTCGATTTCCGGCGGCACCGATATCGTCTCCTGCTTCGTTCTCGGCGTGCCGATCCTGCCGGTCTACACCGGAGAGATCCAGGGCCCCGGCCTCGGCATGGCAGTCGAGGTCTGGAACGATGAAGGCAAGCCGGTCGTCGGCGAAAAGGGCGAACTGGTCTGCACGAAGGCGTTCACCTCGATGCCCGTCGGTTTCTGGAACGATCCGGACGGCGCCAAATACCGCGCCGCCTATTTCGAGCGTTTCGACAATGTCTGGTGCCATGGCGATTTCGCCGAGTGGACGGAGCGCGGTGGCATGATCATCCATGGCCGCTCCGACGCGACGCTCAATCCCGGCGGCGTACGCATCGGGACGGCGGAAATCTACAATCAGGTCGAACAGATGCCGGAAGTGCTGGAGGCGCTCTGCATCGGCCAGGACTGGGACAATGATGTGCGCGTCGTCCTGTTCGTGCGCCTCGCCGAGGGCGTCGTGCTCGATGACGATCTTCAAAAGGCGATCCGCACAAGGGTTCGCACCGGCGCCTCGCCGCGCCACGTGCCGGCGCGCATCGTGGCGGTGACGGACATCCCGCGCACCAAGTCCGGCAAGATCGTGGAACTCGCCGTGCGCGAGGTGGTTCACGGCCGGCCGGTCAAGAACAAGGAGGCGCTGGCCAACCCGGAAGCGCTGGCCCTGTTCGCGGATTTGCCGGAACTTCAGGGCTGAGCGGTATCGTGAATGGGCCGGCCTCGCGCGTTAACCAAACGCAAATGTTTCGTTCCGGTATCGGACAGGCGGGGCGGCCGTTAACGGTCTGTTAAGGAGCGGTCGTTAATGGTCTCCTAACAGATTTGGAGACGTCCGCGTTCCAGATTGAGCCGCTCGAAATTCCAGCAGACAACTTTTATGGCGCCGCGAGGCGCCTTTCTTTTTGGCCGGTTCAGCTGGCGAGGACGCGCGAAGGCGGGAAGACGATTTCCACTGCCGTGCCGCGGCCCGGCTCCGACTGGATCGCGAATTCCGCGCGGTTCGCTTCGACGAGCGCCTTGGTCAGCGGCAGCCCGAGACCGGTGCCATCGCCGCGCGCCCGGCCGAGCGATGCGACCTGCTGGAACGGTTGTAGCGCCGTCTCGATTTCCTTGGTCGACATGCCGATCCCGGTGTCCTTGATGCGCAGGACCACTTCGCCCCGCGCATTGTAGGTCGTGGAGACGATGACCTGTCCGCCCGAATGGGTGAACCGGACCGAGTTCGACAGCACGTTCAGGACAATCTGCTTGAGGCTGCGCATGTCGGCGACGACATCCGGCAGATCCTCGTCCAGCGAGGAGCGGATGATGACCCTGTTGCGGTTGGCCTGCGGCTGGATCATCGCAATCGCCTCGTTGACCGCCTCGTTGAGCGGCACACTCTCGAATTCGAGCTCCTGCTTGCCGGCCTCGATCTTGGAGATGTCGAGCAGGTCGTTGACCAGGTCGAGCACATGCTTGCCGCTCTTGTTGATGTCGACGAGATAGCTCTTGTAGCGCTCGTTGCCGATCGGGCCGAAACGCTCCTCGGCCATCAGTTCCGAAAAGCCGATGATCGCGTTGAGCGGGGTCCGGATCTCGTGGCTGATCTTGGCGAGGAACTCGCTCTTGTGGCTCGATGCACTCTCGGCTTCGCGCTGTGCGTCGCGAAGCGCCTGCTCTGTCTGTTTCCAGGCGGTGATGTCGCGTACCACCGCGCAGAAGCCGTTCGAGGTCTCCAGCCGACCAATGGTCATGAACAGCGGCAGGAAGCCGCCATTCTTCTCGCGGCCGAGCACTTCCAGCCCCTCGTTGAGAACGCTGGCCACGCCGTTATTGGCGAGTCCGCTGATGTAATCGAGTGCCGCTGCCTGGCTCTCCTGGGCAAACAGCGTGCCGAAACTCTTGCCTTCGATTTCCTCGCCCGAATAGCCGAACAGGGCGGACGCCGAGCCGTTCAGCGAGCGGATGACGCCATCCTTGGCGAGCACCACCACGCCGTCCGTCGCGGTGTCGAGTATGGCGCGCAGTTCCTCGGCTTCCGACACGGTGCTGTCGGTCGCATCCGCAGCGTCGTCGTCCGTATCGGTCTGCGGTTCGAAGGCGAACATCAGCGCGGTGCGGCCATGCCATGGCACCGCCTGCATATGCGCCCGCGCCGACACGGTGGCGTCATTGGCGGTGCGCAGCGCCAGCACACCGTCTTCCGATGCCTCGCCCATGAACAACGCGTCGATTCCGCCGGCTTCGTTCAACGTGCCCGCATCGCGATAGCCGGTCATCTCCACGAAGGCCTCGTTGGCGAACAGCGCCACGTCGTCGCGGTGTATGAGAATCGGCAGGGGCAGGGCGTCGAGGAAGCCCGGCGTCAGTCCGTCGCGATCCTGCTCGTCATGCGGCCCGGTCGCGAAGGCGGAGGGCATGTAGTCGTGGAGCGTCTCCGTCTCGCTCTCGTCCTCGGAAACGGCTTCGGTATCCTCATCGATTTCGGAAACCGCGTCGGCTTCTTCAATCATGTTTTCGACCGGGCTTTCCGGTTCCGCGATCGGTTCGTCCACCGTATCCGTTTCGATGGCGCTTTCGGCCGGAACGTCCTCGCTGATGTGGTCGTCGCGGATTTCGGACGGCATTTCACGGCCGGCCGGAGCTTCCGCGTCGCCCTCCTGCTTGCGTGCCCATCCCAAAACGTCGCCGATCTGGCGGAACGCGGCCTGTTCGTTGGCGTTGAGCGCATCGATCGACGTCTGGCTGCGGCGCTTGCTTTGGAGATCGATGATCTTGTCGCTTTCGCGCCGGAGGGGAACGGGCGCGACCGAGGAAAGGGCGGGGACTTCGCCGCCGAACGGATCGGCCGGCGGAGTCGTCTCGCCCGCTTCGGATGTCGGCGCGGAATCGGGTCCCTGTTCGATTTCCGGGCTCACGGTGTCGTCGTTCACGGGCTCGGGCTGGTCTTCGGGGGCGGCGGGCATGCCCTGAGCGACGAGCGCCAGGCCGAGCTTCTCGGGATCCGGCTTGCGTTCGCCCATGCGCACGATACCGAAGCCGCGATAGCCCTCGAATTCGCGCTGGCGGTTGTAGGAAGGCAGGGCGGCGAGATCGACCGGTACGCGGTAGGCGGTCCCTTCGACGGGCCACAACACGCTCTTGCCGGACCAGGTGTCGTGGCGTTTCAGCGAGGCGCTGATTTCACCCGAGGGATCGAGTTCGAACACGCGCGCAACCTCCTCGAAAGTCCGGCCGGCGATGTCGGCCGCATGCGGCCCCACCGCCGAGGCGAATTCGGGCGAGATGTCGCTGAAGGTGCCGTCGCTGTCGGTCTTCCAGACGAAGCGGACAGGCCCATGGGCGTTTTCGAAGTCGGCAACGAATGCCGGAGCCGGCGCCGTTTCGATTTCCGGTTCCTCCGCAGCGGCCGCATGGGCGTCCGCCTCGTCCGCACCCGTGGCCTCTTCTTCGAAACGGGATGTTTCTTCCGTCTCCGTCTCGATCTCCACGACTTCCGGCTCGGCGACGGCTTCCGGAATGGCTTCCGCCTCGTCCGGTGCGACGGGTGCCTCGATCGTAACCGGAGCGGCCGGTTCCGGAGCCTCGTCGATGATGTTACTGGTTTCGGGAGCAGCGATTGCCGTTTTTTCAGGCTGGTCGACGGCATCGCCAGAGGTGACGGCCATGATCAGATGAAACGGTGGCGTGTCGGTCAGGCGGGCGATCGCCACGGCGACCGGGACGGCAGGCCGCGGCGTGACGAGACGCTTGACCAGCCGGTCCTTCTCATCGCGCACGTCGTGAACGAGCGCGCTGATCGCATCGGCGGGAAAGGAAATGCCGGAGAACAGCGGATCGGCGGCCACGAGCATGCCATTGGCATCCACGATGGCAGCGCCCGCGCCCTCCGTCGCCAGACCGGAAATCGCGGCAAGCGCTGTATCGTCCGCGTCGCTTTCCGTTTCGCCTGTCTCGATGACGGTGACGATGCAGGATGAGCCGTCATTGCCGCGGCTCTGGCGGACCTTCGCGGGAAGCAGCTTGCTCTTGATGCCCGATGTCACGCGAATATGCGTTGTAATCTCGCTATTTCCCGCGGCGCGGGATGCCGCGGTCCTGATCTGGCGCAACGCCGTGCCGAGCCCGGACGGCCCCTCCGCCTCGAATTCGCCGATGGAGGAAAAGCCGAACAGCGATGCCGCGCTTCCATTCGCCCACAGGAGGTCTTCCATGTCGCCGGAGAAGACGGCGATCGGTTTGCCGGACAGGAAGTTTTCTCTCACGCCGTCCCATGTGGCGATGTCGATAAAGGAATAGCGGGTGCTGGCGTCGGCCATGGTGTCACTCTCGGCAAATGCCCGGAAGGCTCCGGTTAATGAAAGATTAATTGCCATTTCGGCCCCGGCGCGTCCAGCGCACCGGGCAGGTCGGCCGTTTCAAGTTCCATATGTAGTTAACATGAAAGCGCAGGGCAGCCATGCTTATTGTGCAGTGCAATATAATGTTGCAATGCACAAAAAAAGTGCTATATACGCCTCACAGTTCAAGTCACACGAATTCGAAGGAATTATGATTATGGCCAAAGCCGCTCCGAAAACCGAAACCGCCGACGTCTTTGCCTTTCCGGGTATCGACTCCGCTCCGTTCGCCGACCAGTTCCGCACCTTCGCTGAGCAGGGCATGTCGAAATCCAAGGAAGCCTACGACAACATGAAGACATCCGTGGAAGAGGCCCAGAAGGCTGTCGAGACCTCGATGGAAACCGCCCAGACGCAGGGCACCAAGGTTTCGCTCACCGCTCTCAACGCGATGCGCGCCAACACCGAAGCCGGTTTCGCGCATCTCGAAAAGCTCTTCGGCGTGAAGACGCTTGCCGAAGCTTTCGAGATCCAGACCGCCTTCGTTCGCAAGCAGGCCGAGATGGCCGTCGACCAGGCCAAGGAAATGCAGACCGTTTCCAAGGAAGCCGTCGATGCGATGTCCGCGCCGGTCAAGGCCGCGACTGAAAAGGCCATGGCGTCCATCAAGGCTGCCTGAGGCATCGCACATCGCCGCCATCTCCTCCCGGCGGCCAGTGCATAAGAGAAAGGCCGGATTCGTCCGGCCTTTTTCTTTTGGCAATTGCGTGCCCGCCGGACGATCCGGTCTTGCAAAACGGCCGATGAACGCGTATTCGACGCGCCGGTATCGCTGATCCCATGCGAACGTAGCTCAGTTGGTTAGAGCGCTGGATTGTGGCTCCAGAGGTCGGTGGTTCAAATCCACCCGTTCGTACCATCTCCTCCCTCGTCCCGAATTCGAGCTTTTCGCGTCCCGGCGGCAATGCTGGCGATACAATTTTTTCCCTCGGCATGGTTGAGCGCGGATTGACCAAACGGTAAGGATTCGCGTCACGCGGAAACCCGGCGACTGCCATGGGCGAAGCGTAACAGCGGTTGCCGAGTGTTGGAGGCAGAGTGGAAATAGCGCCCGAGTACTTGGTTGCATGCGCCGGCGTGATCTACGTATGCGCTTTCCTGATCATCAACCAGATCTTCCTTCGTATCACCCTGCTGGTGGGATCAGTCTTCTACGTCTGGTACTACTTCATCGTCGCGGACGTGCCGCTCTGGGCGGCGATTTTCAGCAATTTTGCCATCTTTCTCGCGAATTCGACCGGTCTCGCAATGCTGTTGCTGCGCGGCTCGAAGCTGATCATCCCGCAGCAATACCGGGACATTTATCCGCTATTTTCCGTTCTCCAGCCCGGCGACTTTCGCACCCTGATGCGACTGTCGAAACGGTATGTCGCGGACAGCGAAATCGAGATGACCGCGGAGGACGCGCCGGTCCGAAAGCTCTATTTCGTGGTCGAAGGCAAGGTCGAGGCTTGCAAGCGCGGCCAGAGTTTCTCGCTGTCCGACGGGATATTCGTCGGCGAGATCGGCTACCTGACGAGCAACGCCGCATCGGCGACCACGAAGCTCGCCGCCGGAAGCGATGTCCTGGAGTGGGATGTCGATACCCTCCGGCGCAAGGCAAAACGCAGCCCGCGTTTCAATCTGGCGCTCGACGCGGCTATCTCGAAGGATCTTGCGACAAAGGTGTCCCGCGCGGGTGCGCCGATCGCCAATGTCGGGCAGATTGTCTGAGTGCATTTCCGGTTGCGGTGGAATCGAAATGCACTGCCACTCGCCTCCGCCTCGAGCGCGCATGTCTCTGGTGATGATTCAATCAAGACCTGAAGTGTACCGGGACACTTTCGCGTTCAGAAGAGGTCGCCTTGCTGCGGCGGTTTCTTCTTCGGTTTCGGCGGCGTCGATCCGGACCCCTCCGTTGCCACAACGCCGACGCGCTCGCGGCCAGCGAATTCGATCGTGAGCGTCGCGCCTTTCTTCACGCCCGACGCCCGTTTGACCGGCTGGTCCTTGTCGTCGCGCACCAGTGAGAAGCCGCGATCGAGAACGGATTCGTAGGACAGCGTTTTTAACAGCCGCCCCTTCTGATCGAGCGTGTTGCGGGCGTCCGTCAGGCGCAGGTCTAGCGCCCGGAACAGCCGGGCGGAGAGCTCGCCCAGCCGGTCGGAACCCAGGCGCCGCTGCCTGTCGATCCCCGATATGGTCAGCCGCGACGCGCGCAGCTTGAGCGCCTCGCCCTTGCGGTCGGCGACGCGGCGCAGAGCACGCGGCAGGTCGCGCTCGAAGCGCTCGAGCGAGCGCCGGTCGCGATCGGCGAGCGCGGCGAGCCGGTTCGGATTGAGCCGTCCGGCGGCCAACGCATAGGCGCTGCGCTTGGCGGTAACGTTGGTGCCGAGCCCCTGAGCGAGCCGGCGCTCCAGATTGTCGAAATTCTGCCGTGGCATCGCCAGCAGGCCGTCCGGCGCGGGCAGGGCGCGCGAAGCCGCGCGCAGTGCGTCGCGCTTGCGGTCTGCAAGACGCCCGATCCCGGATTTGAGCCGCGCGCCGAGCTGGGCGACGTGGGCCTCGAGTTCCGCCCTGACCGGCACGGCGATCTCGGCCGCGCCCGTCGGTGTCGGCGCACGGACATCGGCCGCATGGTCGATCAGGGTCCAGTCGGTCTCGTGGCCGACAGCCGAGACGAGCGGAATCATCGATTCCGCCGCCGCGCGCACCACGGCTTCCTCGTTGAACCCCCAGAGGTCCTCCAGGCTTCCGCCACCCCGCGCCACGATCAGGACATCCGGGCGCGCGATGCCCTGGCTGCCGTCGAGCGCGTTGAAGCCTCGGATCGCATTGGCGACTTCCGCGCCGCAGGTATCGCCCTGGACGCGCACGGGCCAGACGATCACATGCAGCGGAAAGCGGTCGTTGATCCGGTGCATGATGTCGCGGATCACCGCGCCGGTCGGCGAGGTGACGACGCCGATGACACGCGGCATGTAGGGCAGAAGCTGTTTGCGTTCCTCGGCGAAGAGGCCTTCGGCCGCGAGCTTCCTGCGCCGCTCCTCCAGTAGCGCCATCAGCGCGCCGGCGCCGGCCGGTTCGATATTGTCGATGACAACCTGGTATTTCGAGGACCCCGGATAGGTCGTCAGCTTGCCGGTGGCGATGACCTCCAGCCCTTCCTCGGGCAGGAAGGAAAGCTTGGAAAACGCGCCGCGCCAGATCACCGCGTCGATCCGCGCCTTTTCGTCCTTGAGCGTGAAATAGGCGTGGCCCGACGAATGCGGCCCGCGCCAGCCGGACACCTCGCCGCGAATCCGCACGCGGTCAAACCGGTCCTCGATCGTCCGCTTGACCGCGAAGGAGATTTCCGAGACCGAAAATTCGGCGACATTCGAGCGTGGGGAATCGGTGGGTGCCGGTTGATCGTTCATGACGCCAATAACGCCGACGGATGCCGCGCGGTCAAGGTCGGCCGTGATTGCGGATTTTCCCTTCGGCGGGACTGGAAACCGTGCGCAGCTTCTTTATATAAACATTCTTGAATATGTCGTTTTCAACATATGACCCCAACCGAGGAAGACATCATGCAGACCGAAAAACTCGCCAATGGCACGCTCGACACATGGACCGCAAACGAGGTGGCGGACGCCTACGACAAGGGCGAGATCGTCCTGATCGACGTGCGCACGCCGGCCGAGTACATGTTCGAACATGTCGATGGCGCGATGCTTGCGCCGATGTCCTTCCTGAAGGTCAAGAACATTCCCGACAACGAAAAGCGCCCGGTGGTCTTCTATTGCGGGTCGGGCGTGCGCTCGAAGAAAATCGCCACGATGTGCCTGGAGGCGGGCTTCTCCAATATCGCCCACATGGAAGGCGGATTCGGCGGCTGGAAGGCTGCGGGCCTGCCCTATATCGGCACCAACATGGCGACCGGCGCACCGGAACCGCGTCAGCCGTAACGCCTCGACTTGCGGCGGTCGCGAGCGATCACGACCGCCGTTTCATGCCGTCCAGATAGCTGTCGAAGATTTGTTCCATCGACTTCTGGTACTGCGACTGCGTCTTGCGTCCGGCCTCGAACATCTCGCCGAACAGGTCGCCATAGGGATTGCCTGATGTCGTTTCGGGTTCAGGCTCCGGCTCCGGTTCGGGTTGCCGCGCCTGCGGCTGTGCGAAACCGCCCTTCATCATGTCCTGGAAGATACGGCCGAGCGGATTGTTCATCGGGTTCATCGGATCGAAATCCGGCTCCGCACGCTTTTGCGGCTCCGGTTTCGATTGCGTCGCGCCGCCGAACATCTGTTCCAGCGCCTTGCCGAAGGGGTTCTCGAACGGGTTTGCCGCCGGTTCCGGCTCCTGCCGGCGCGGCTGCATGCGTTCCGCCATCTCCGCCTGCTGGCGCATCATCTGCTCGATCACCTGACCGATGACATTGCCCTGCGCCGCTCCGTAGCCGGACATGGCGTTCATCTGGCCCGTCGACTGCTTGAACAGCCCGCCCATCATGGTCGAAGCGATAACGGGCAGCATCTGCTTGAGGATTTCCTGCCCGATGCCCGTGGCCTGCGCGGCCTGGGCCGCGACGGCGCGGCTGACCTCCTTGGATCCGAACAGATGGCCGAGAATGCCGTTACCCTCGTCGATGCCCGTCGGCGAGAAGGCGCGGGTCATGTCCTCGAAATATTTCGCGTGGTCGCCGCCGGCCACCGCCTGCAGGAAATTGCCGACGCCCATCGGGTCGGAAGCGTTGCGTTTCAGGCCGGTCGAAAAGGCCGGCATCAACGCGGCAAGCGCATCCTCGGTCTGTTTCTGCGTCAGGCCGAACTGGCGGGCCATCTGGTTGATCGCATCGCCATTCTGGGCATTGGCGAACATATCGAACAGCGGCAGCATGGGCATTCCTCCGTGGCTATGGGGCGAGCATAACACGCGGCGCGCTTGCGGCAATCCGGCAAGGACGCCGCTGGCCTGGCGCGATCGTGAAAGCGTCGGCCGGTTCCCGATGCCTTCAGTAGGCGTATTCCATGAACACGGGCTCGATGGAGCCGCCCCACACCGAGTGGTATTCGGTGACCATCTGTTCGGCGGTGGTGGTGCCGCGCGCGACGATTTCCTCCAGCGGCGCGAGGAAATGCGTCTCGTCGAACCCTTCGGAATTCGGCCGTGCGCGCGACTGCAGGCCGTTGCGGGCTATGCGCAGGACATCATAGCCGATCTCGCGCACGGTGCGGTTTCTGATCCTGGCGTTCAGCCCTTCGCGGGGCACGGCGTCACGCGCGGCGACGACGTCCTCGAAGGTCCAGTCGCGGGTCAGCGCGTCGGCCGCCTCCAGCGCATTCTCGTCATAGGTCAGCCCGACCCAAAGCGCGGGCAGGGCACAGATCTTGCGCCAGGGGCCGCCATCGGCGCCGCGCATCTCCATGAATTTCTTCAGCCGCACTTCCGGGAAGACGGTGGAAAGATGGTTGGTCCAGTCGCCAAGATTGGGCCGCGCATCCGGGATCTCGCCCTCCAGCGCGCCGTCCATGAACTGGCGGAACGTGACATGGGTGCAGTCGCGGTACTTGCCTTCGCGCAGCACGAAATACATCGGCACGTCGAGCACCCACTGGGTGTAGTCCATGAAGCCGAAATCGTCGGAAAAGACGAATGGCAGCACACCGGCCCGGTCGTTATCCGTGTCGCGCCAGATGTCGGCGCGCCAGGAGAGGAGGCCGTTCGGCTTGCCCTCGGTGAAGGGCGAATTGGCGAACAATGCGGTGGCGATCGGCTGCAACCGGTAGGAGACCTGCATCTTCTTGCGCATGTCGGCTTCCGACGCGAAGTCGAGATTGACCTGGATCGTCGAGGTCCGGTGCATCATGTCGAGGCCGTCCTTGCCGACCTTGGGCATGTAGTTGCGCATGATGTCGTAGCGCGACTTGGGCATGCGTGGTGTTTCGGCGAGCGTCCATTTCGGGCTGGCGCCGAGGCCGAGGAACTTGATGCCGAGCGGATCGGCGATCTGGCGAAGCTGGGCGAGATGCGCGTTGGACTCGCGACAGGTCTGGTGGATCGTCTCCAGCGGTGCGCCCGACAGTTCGAACTGGCCGCCGGGTTCGAGGCTGATCGCACCCATGCCGGTCGGCTCGTAGAGCCCGATGATGCGGCCCTCATCCATGATCGGCGTCCAGCCGAGCGTCTCCTTCATGCCCTCCAGCAGGGCGCGGATCGAGCGCTCGCCGTCATAGGGAACCGGGCTGTTGTCCTCGACGAAAAAGGGAAATTTTTCGTGCTCGGTCCCGATACGCCAATCGTCCTTCGGCTTGCAGCCCGAAGCCAGATAGTCGGCCAGTTCCTCGACGGAGGAAATCGGTGTTTCGTCTGTGGTATCACGCGCCATCGGGCCGCCCCTCGCATTGGTCCGGTCGCCTAGATGGACATTCGCGCTGCTCCGGGCAAGCGCGTTTTTTCGCATCCAGCGTCAAGATATATTGAATCAATCCCAGTCTCCCGCCGTCGCCTGTATGACCGCGAGCGCGGCGACGGCGGCGGTGTCGGCACGCAGGATGCGCGGGCCGAGCGGAATCGCCGTCACAAAGGGCAGGGCATGCAGCTGCTCGCGTTCGGTATCCGAAAAACCGCCCTCCGGGCCAATGATGACGCCAAGCGGCGCGTCGGGAATGCCTTGCAGGGTCGCCAGCGGATTGTTCGTCGCGGCGTCCTCGTCGCAGAAGATCAGCCGGCGCTCCGGGTCCCAGTCGGCGAGGAGGCGGTCCAGCTTCTGCGGCTCGCGGCATTCGGGGATCGACAGGATGCCGCATTGCTCGGCGGCCTCGCGCGCATTGGCGGCCATGCGCTCGACATTGATCTTCGGCACCTGGGTGTGATGCGTCATTACCGGCTGCAGCACGCCCGCGCCCATCTCGACGGCCTTCTGGACCATGTAGTCGAGCCGACCGGATTTCAGCGGCGCGAAACAGTAGACGAGACCGGACGGTTCGGGCTGCGGGCGCACCTGTTCGGCGAGATCGAGCGCCGCCTGTTTCTTGCCGGGCTGGCGCAGGGTCGCGCGCCATTCGCCGTCGCGTCCGTTGAAGATCAGCAGTTCCGCGCCTTCGGACAGGCGCAGGACGTTGAGAAGATAGTTCGACTGTGCCTTGTCGGGCTCGACGGTGGCGCCCGCGGCGAGCGGGGCGTCAATGAAAAGGCGTTGCATTCGGTAGTTGGCGCGCATGGCGAAGGCATGGCCCGACAGGCCCGAAAGGTCAATCGTCGCGCGCCGATGGATGCAGCACCGGCCTGTAGCCGGCGCCGAGCGCCGCGACGGTCGAGGGCGGCGTCAGGAGCGACAGGCCGGAGCGTGGCGGCCGAACCGGCGGACCATAGCCGTCGAACGACCAGCGCCGTGCCTTGCCCCCGGCGAGCAGGAAAGGATCACCGCCATCGGTGATCATCGCACCGTCCGGGAGCGATTCGGCGGGGACCGACAGGTCATGCAGACGCTTGGCGCGGCCGTCGAGCCGCTCGGCGTGCAGCACGGCGTCGATATGGACGGCCTTCGGCGCATCCTCGCCATTGCCTGCGGCCCACGCCGCCTGGAAGCGAAGCGCGTCGGCGCGGCGGCAATAGAAACAGGGGCGGTGCCCGGCGGCCAGCGCGGTCGCCTCATCGAGGAAGAACAGTTCCGTCCATCCCTCACGCCCGTTCGGTCCGTTGAACCCCATCACGTCGCGGCGGATCTCGCGAAAATCGCACAAGCAGCAAATCCACGCCTTGTTCGTCCAGCGTCGGCGCGGATGAAGCGTGCGGGTGGTGGCGTCATGCAGGATGCCGCGATTGCCCGTGAAGAGCCCGCGCGCGGGGTGCGCGACGATCTCGCCGAAGGGCGTGACACGATTTTGCAGTGGCATGAGGCGGCCCTTAACCGTTCGTTTTTTCCTTTGTGAAATTTTTATGGAACGCTGAAAAGCCTATGGCGTTTTCCCGACGTAATCCCTATAGGCAGTCACGTGCGGTTCTGATGTGTGACGGACAGCACTGATCCTATCCGACCGGCATGGTTACATGCCCCCAGGAAAATTAGACTTTCAGGAGTTCGACATGTCCGTCCGCGCTGCATTCCTGTCGGCGGCCACGCTGCTTGCAATCTCTTTCTGGGGCCTCGCGGTCTATACGGACGGTGCGCTTGCCGGCAAGGTTCCGAGCGATGGCTACGGCGTTTCGATGGGCGAACTCGTTTCCGTCAACTGACGCCATCCTCCGCAAAATTTCGTTTCCTTTTACGCCCGTTTCGCAATCCGCGGACCGGGCGATGTCTTTTCCTCGCGCCGCGTTGCGGCTATGACCGTGCGAACATCCAGGCTGGAGACACGCACGCATGACCCTCGACAAGGTTACCGACATCTACGATCTGCAGAAGATCGCGCGCAGGCGCGTGCCGCGCATGTTCTATGACTACGCGGATTCCGGTGCATGGACCGAATCGACCTATCGCGACAACACCGACGCGTTCGAAAAGATCAAGCTGCGCCAGCGTGTTGCGCGCAACATCGACAACCGCTCGGTATCGACCACCATGATCGGTCATGATGTTTCGATCCCGACCGCGCTCGCGCCGGTGGGCATGACCGGCATGCAGCATCCGGACGGCGAAATCCACGCCGCGCGCGCCGCCGAGAAATTCGGCGTGCCCTTCACCCTGTCGACCATGAGCATCTGCTCCATCGAGGAAGTCGCCAAGGCGACGTCGAAGCCGTTCTGGTTCCAGCTCTACGTGATGCGCGATCGCGGTTTCGCCGCCGATCTGATCGGCCGCGCCAAGGCGGCGGGCTGCTCCGCGCTGGTGCTGACGCTTGACCTGCAGATTCTCGCCCAGCGCCACAAGGACGTGAAGAACGGCCTGTCGGCGCCGCCCAAGCCCACCATCGCGAACCTGATCAACCTGGCCTTCAAGCCGGCATGGTGCCTCGGCATGCTGCAGACGCAGAATCGCAGCTTCGGCAACATCGTCGGCCATGTGAAGGGCGTCGAGGACATGTCCTCGCTCGGCGACTGGACCAACAGCCAGTTCGACCCGACACTCGACTGGGAATCGGTCGAGTGGATCAAGAAGCACTGGGACGGCAAGCTGATCCTGAAAGGCGTCAACGACGTCGAGGACGCGAAGATCGCCGCCAAGCTGGGCGCCGATGCGATAATCGTGTCGAACCACGGCGGACGCCAGCTCGACGGCGCGGCGGCGACCATCGACATGCTGCCGCCTATCGTCGATGCGGTCGGCGACCAGATCGAAATCCATCTCGATTCGGGCATTCGGTCGGGCCAGGACATCTTCAAGGCAATCGCGCTCGGCGCGAAGTCGACCTTCATCGGTCGCGCCTTCGTCTATGGCCTCGGCGCTGCCGGCGAGGCCGGCGTGACCAAGGCGCTCCAGTTGCTGAAGAAGGAACTCGACCTGACCATGGCGCTGGCCGGTGAGACCGACATCAACGAAGTCGGCTACCAGAACCTGCTGACGCCGCCGGCAACCGCCCGCAAGGTCTTCGTGCCGAAAGCCAAGCCGGAAGCGAAAGCACCGGCAAAGCCGCGCGCCAAGCCAGCAGCGGCCAAGCCGGCTGCCGCGAAGTCGAAAACCGCCGCGGCCGCGAAAACGACCGCGAAACGGACAACCGCGCGGCGCAAACCGGCAAGCAAGAAAACCGAGAGCTAGTCCGCCCCCTCCAGCCGCTGCGCGCGGCGGAGGCGGGAGACTGCCTCGCGCGATTTCGCGCGCTCGGCTTCGAGGCTGTATTTCTCGACGAATTCCATGTGCGCCTCCGCCGCCCGTTTCGCGGCGGCGGGATCGCCGGCCATGATCGCGTCATGCACGGCGCGATGCTGTTTGAGCAGTTCGTCGCGCGCACCCGGCAGGCCGTAGACGAGGGCGCGCGAGAAGAACACGCCGTTCGCGAGCACGCGATAGCAGGACCGGAGCGCGTGCATCAAAAGCAGGTTATGTGCGCTCTCGCAGATCGCGTTGTGGAACTCGATGTCGATCTCGGCTTCTTCGCGCGTATCGTCATCGGCGTGGGCTGCCTCCATGCGTCTCATGATGTCGGCCAGCAGCGCCTTGTCGTGTTCGGTCGCGCGTTCGGCCGCATATGCGGCGGCGATGCCCTCCACGTCGCGGCGATATTCGAGATAGTCATGTGTCGCCTTGGGGTGGCGCGCGATCAGTTCGAGCATCACCGGCGAGAAGACGTCGCCGATGACGTCGGCGACGAAGGTGCCGCCGCCGTGGCGGGTGACGACGAGGCCACGCGTTTCCAGTTGCTTGATCGCCTCGCGCAGGACCGGGCGGGAGACGTCGAACCGGCGCGACAATTCGCGTTCTCCCGGCAGCTTGTCGCCGACGCGCAGCACCCCTTCGAGCACGAGCGTTTCGATCTGGGCGCAGACTTCGTCAGCCGTGCGCACGTGATCGATCGGCGAATAAAAGCCCTCGGACATTCTCTGCGCTCCTCAACGGCCACCAAAGTAGCGGGGGTGGGGCTAATTGGTCAATTTTCTTGTCCAATCCGCGTGAGCAATGTGCGGACTTGCATGTCGGGCATGCGTCATGACAATCGCTGGGCGGCAAATGGCGAGGCAATGATGGGTTTCACGCAAAGGCTGGCGGCATGGATGGAGCCGCGCTGGGTTCGCCGTGCGCGCGAGGATTTCGACCGGAATCCCGCCGAGGGCTGGATCGGTATCGACGCCTGGACCGGGGCCATCTTTACAGGCGCACTCAAGGACCAGCTTCCCCCGAAACACCGGCTTCGGCCCGGCCGCTGGCGCGCCATAGGACGTGTCGACGGGTTGGATGACGTGCTGTTCTTGGCGCGTGACGGGCGCGTCGCATGGGTTCACATGACATGGCAGAAGGAAACGGACGCCCGCTGGCCGGAAACGGAGATTTTCGGCTCGCTCGACGAAGCGCGACCCGGCCTGAAGGATTATGTCGCTGCCAGATATCCCGATGAATGAACCGCGGAACGCGCGGCAAGTCCCGGGTGCGGCCATTGCGTCAGTATCATTCGCAAGTTCTCGCGGTATAGTCGGATCGATTTTGTCACGGCTTGCTTATGAACGACCCCACCATGCCTTCCTCCACACCCGAAAGAGACGATGTAACGCAGCGAGTCGAACGGCGCGGCGCATTCGGTTTTCCGCTGCATGTGAACCGTTCCGCCGCGCTCGGGGAAATCCATTCCCGCCCCGCACCGTCGGTCTCCGCGCCGCGCGCGCTGGTCAAGCTGTGTTTCATGACCGAGGGCGGATCCACCGTCGATCATGCCGTTTTGTCGGAATTGTCACGCCGACACGGCGCAGCGCCGCCCGAAAAATCGGCGCGCCACCACACGATCGTGACCGGAAACGGCACGCTGCAATGGGAGCGCCATACCGAGGCCTCGACCTATCTGTGGCAGGGACCGCTGCCCGCGGAATTCGGCGCGCCGCTCATGGGGCATCCCTTCGGTGAGGAGTTTCCGGCGCCGGGAACGCTGATCGCCGGTGTGCGCATGGAAATCCGCGAGCATTCGCAGGCGTCGCTGGATCTGATCGCCCATTTCGACCAGGCGACGATCTGCTGTTCCTCCGTGGAGGGCGGGCTGGCGACCGTCGTTACTGATTTCTGGCAGGATGCCTCCGGGCTGACGCGAATACTGGTTCTCGACAAGGGCATGACACCGCAGCGCACGGGCGCGCTCGCTCAACGGCTGTTCGACATCGAAATCTATCGAACACTGGCCATGCTCGGCCTGCCGCTGGCGCAGCGGCTTTCGCCGCGCATGCGCAAGGCGGAGGATCAGCTTGCCGCCCTGACCGATCGCATGCGCTCGGTCGAGGCGGGGGACGCGGAACCGCTGCTCGACGACATCACCTCGCTCGCGGCCGACCTCGAGGCCGACGCCGCGTCGAGCCTCTACCGTTTCGGCGCCAGCCGCGCCTATGACGAAATCGTGCAAGACCGGCTCGATGCGCTCTCCGAGGAGCCGGTGACCGGTTTCGAGACCTGGCGGGGATTTCTCGGCCGCCGTATCGCGCCGGCCATGCGAACATGCCGTTCCGTCGAGGATCGGCTGGCCAATCTGTCACTCAAGCTGGCGCGTGCCGCCACGCTGCTGCGCACCAAGGTCGACGTGGCGGTGGAGAAACAGAACCGCGACCTGCTGCATTCGATGAACACGCGCGCAAAGCTGCAATTGCGCTTGCAACAGACGGTGGAGGGGCTGTCGGTCGCTGCCGTGTCCTATTACGTCGTTGGGCTGATCGGTTATGTGGCGAAGGGCGCGGGCGCGGAGCGTTTTGGCCTGAAGGATTCGACCGTGACGGCGATGGCCGTGCCGATCGTTTTGATTGTCATCTGGCTTCTTGTGCGCCGAATCCGCCGCTCCCACAGCGACGGATCCCACTGACGCTGCCTGCGAATTACCGGGCGACCGAAAGACGCGCCGGTTCCGTTTCGCCGGCGGCGTGTTCCAGTCCGGCGTCCCAATAGGGCACGCCGCCATAGAGATCGGCCAGATAGTCGATGAACAGGCGCACCTTGACCGGCAGGAACTGCCGGGTCGGATAGATCGCATGGACGGCGATGCTCCGCGATCCCTCGTAATCCGTACAGATTTGCACGAGTTCGCCGCTGGCGAGTTCCGGGCCGACATCCCATGTCGAGCGCAACCCGATGCCGATGCCGGCCAGAACGGCCTCGCGCACGACCTCCGACGAATTGGTGCTGAGCGCGCCATTCGGGCGGATGGAGACCGGACCCTCTGGCCCTTCCAGCCGCCATGCCTCGCCGGCGAGATGGGTCAGGCAGTTGTGATCTTCGAGATCGCTCAGCGTTTGCGGCGTGCCGCGGCGTTCCAGATATTTCGGCGACGCGCACAGCACGCGCCGCACCGGCGCGATCTTGCGTGCGACGAGGCTGGAATCGGCCAGTTCGGCGATGCGGATCGCCACGTCATACCCTTCGCCGACGATATCGACGAACGAATCCGACAGGACGAGATTGATCGAGAGGTCGCTGTTGGCTTCCATGAATGCGCCGAGATGGGGCGCGATATGCATCCGGCCGAAGGAAGTCGGCGCGGAAACCTTCAGCGTCCCGCGCGCGGTGGCCGATCGCCGCGCGACAAATGCCTCGGCTTCCTCGACGCCGGCGAGGATCGCCACGACGCGCTCGTAATAGCCCTGACCGGCCTCCGTCAGCGCGATCTGCCGGGTCGTACGCTGAAGCAGCCGCGTCCCGAGCCTGTCTTCCAGCCGGCGTAGCCGTTTCGAGACGACGGCGGGTGACAGGCCGAGTTCGCGCCCGGCCGCCGACATGCTGCCCGCCGACACAACCCGGGCAAAGATTTCAAGATCGCCGAAATTGCTCATTTTGTTATCGTTTTCCGTCTGACTATCCCGCTACATTACCTAACGGCAGATGCGCATTTAGCTGCATTTTGAGGTAAATTGGAAGGTATTTTTTCCATTTTGTGAGGGGATCTTACGATCCGGGTCGCGAACTGGATCAGCAAGTGGCTCTATCTAGGTGACGAATTACGCCGACGAAAGTCGTACGACGTGGATTTTCGTTACCGAATTGTTGCTTTCTGGCGCTTGTTCTGTAGCGTAACCTGGTCTTCGAGCGTTCAAGCTCGCACATGGGAGGAGACAACATGTTCAAGAAACTGCTGCTGGCAGGCGCCGCCTGCCTTCTCACTGCCGGTTTGGCAACGGCTGAACCGGTACGCCTCAAGATGGCGTCGACCTATCCGTCGAGCCTGACCCAGCTCGGAACTCTCGGCAAGCTTCTGGAGGAGAATGTCACCGAGGCTTCCGGCGGCGATGTGCAGTTGAAATTCTTCGAACCGGGCGCGCTGGTGCCCGCGCTCGAAGTGTTCGATGCCGTCAAGAACGGTTCCGTCGATGCGGCGTGGTCCACGCCCGGTTACTGGCAGGGCAAGGAACCGTCGCTGGCCCTGTTCGCGGCCGTACCGTTCGGACCGTCGGCTGGCGAGTTCCTGGCATGGCTGCTCTATGATGGCGGCGAAGCCAGGATGCAGGAAGTCTATGCCAAGCATAATATCCACTCGATCATCTGCGCGGTCATCGCGCCGGAGGCGTCGGGCTGGTTCCGTGAGGAGATCACCTCTCTCGACCAGTTGCAGGGCAAGAAGATGCGCTTCTTCGGCCTCGGCGCGAAGGTCATGCAGAAGCTCGGCGTCGATACGCAGCTTCTCGCTGGCGCCGACATCTACCCTGCGCTCGAGCGCGGCACGATCGACGCGACCGAGTTCTCTATGCCGGCCATCGACCTCAATCTCGGCTTCTACCAGGTTGCCAAGCATTACTACTTCCCGGGCTGGCACCAGCAGTCGACCATGTTCGAACTGATGATCAACATGGACAAGTGGAACGCCATGAGCGCGTCGCAGCAGAAGCTGATCACGACCACCTGCCGCGCCAACATCGCGCTCGGTCTCGCCGAGGGTGAGGCCATCCAGGGCAAGGCGCTTGCCGAGCTCAAGGAAAAGGGCGTGCAGATCCACCGCTGGCCGCAGGAAATCCTCGACACGCTCGAGGTGACCTGGAACGAGGTCGCCGCGGAACAGGCCGCGGCCGATCCCACCTTCAAGGAAACCTGGGAATCGCTCCAGGCCTTCCGTGCCGAATATGCGGTCTGGGCCGAACTCGGCTACCTGAAATAGGCAGCATCGCCTGACGACAGGGATCGGCGCCTTTCCGGCGCCGGTTCCCGCCAGCCGGCGGCCACGAACGGCCGTCGGCGATCAGGTCCGCGACGGGGAGGCCGGAACACGCGTTCCGGGATGTCGCGGCATCGGGAGGAAACAATTCATGCAATCGCTACTGGGCGTCAGCGCGGCCATAGACAAGATGCTTGCCTTTTTCGGCAAGATCGGCGCCTGGGCCGGCTTCCTTTTGATCTTCGCCGTCTGCATCGACGTGGTCACGCGCTATTTCGGTGTGCCGAAACCCTTCGGCTGGAACTCGACGCAGCTGCAGGAATCCGAATACTGGCTGCATACCTTCCTTTTCGCGCTGATGATCGGCTATGCCTACACGCGGCAGGCCCATGTCCGTATCGACCTCGTGCGCGACAGCTTTCCGATCAAGGTGAAGTATCTCGTCGAGATGGTCGGTATCGCCATCTTCCTGTTCACCTATTCGCTGCTCGGCGCCTGGTACACCTACAAATACGCGCTGTCCTCCTTCCTCGAACACGAGATGTCCAAGTCGACGATCGGCCTGTCGAATATCTGGATCGTCAAGTCGGCGCTCGTCCTGATGTTCATCCTGATGGGGTTCGCCGCCATATCGCAATTCATCAAGGCGCTTGCCGGTTTCCGGGGCGTTTTGCCCAAGGAGATGATCGCCGAAACGCTGGGGAGTGAGGGCTGATGGAGTGGCTCGGTCCCTACCTGCCGGCACTGATGTTCGCCTCGCTGGCGATCTTCCTGTTTTCCGGCTTCCCCGTCGCTTTCGTTCTCGGCGGCATCGGTCTCGGCTTCGGCTTCATCGCCTACTGGATCGACCCCTGGCTGTTCGATCTCGCGCAGTTCGGAGCCTTGCCGTCGCGCATTTTCGGCGCGATCGCCGAGAACCTGATCCTGACCGCCATTCCCATGTTCATCTTCATGGGAACGATGCTCGAGAAATCGGGCGTCGCGCGCGACCTGCTGAACTGCCTGCAGGTGCTGCTGCGCCGCGTTCCCGGTGGCCTCGCGCTGGCCGTGACCCTGATGGGCACAATCCTCGCGGCGACGACGGGTATCATCGGCGCATCGGTCGTGATGATGAGCCTGCTGGCCCTGCCGGTCATGATCCAGCGCGGTTACGCGCAGACGCTGTCGACGGGCACGATTGCCGCGTCGGGCACGCTCGGCATTCTCATCCCGCCGTCGATCATGCTCGTGATCATGGCCGACCTGTTGTCGCGGTCCGTCGGCAATCTCTTCGTCGCGGCCGTGATCCCGGGCTTCATGCTGTCCTTCATGTATGTGATCTACATCGTCGTGGTGTCGATGCTGAAGCCGCAGCTCGCGCCGAAACTGCCGCCCGAACTGGGGCCGCGATCGGCGGGTGCCTATGTGCTCATGCTCGCGCGCTCCTTCCTGCCGCCTGTCTTCCTGATCTTTTGCGTGCTCGGGTCCATTCTCGGCGGTTTCGCCACGCCGACCGAGGCCGCCGGTGTCGGCGCCATCGGGTCTGTCATCCTCGCTTTCATCAATCTCGTGCTGCTTCCGGCGCTCAAGATCCCGGAATTCCATTTCGAGGGTGAGGCGAAGGCCGATCTCGACGACCACGCGACGGGGCAGGGGTCCGGCGCCGATCTCGCGCATTTCTGGGGCGTGCTGAAGGATGTCGTCGTTCGCACCGGCCTGACAAACGCCATGCTGTTCGGCATCTTCGTCGGCGCGACGCTGTTCTCCTACATGTTCCGCGCTCTGGGCGGCGAGGCCCAGGTGGACAATTTCATCGAGCATCTCGGTCTCGGCCCCTGGGGCCTGCTGTTCATGCTGATGGCGATCGTCTTCGTGCTCGGCTTCTTCCTCGACTGGATCGAGATCACGCTGATCGTGCTGCCGGTCTTCGCGCCGGTCGTCGCGGGGCTCGATTTCGGCGATCACGTCATGCGCAGCGAGGTCACCTACTGGTTCGCGATCCTGCTGGCCGTGAACCTGCAGACCTCGTTCCTGACGCCGCCTTTCGGGTTCGCGCTGTTCTACATGAAGGCGGTGGCCCCGCCGGAGATCAAGATCCAGAAGATCTATCTCGGGATCATTCCCTTCGTGCTGATCCAGCTCCTGGCGCTCGCGCTCGTCGTGCTGTTCCCGGAACTGGCGCTCTGGCTGCCGCGGCAGGTCTTCGGCTAGCGCACCGCGCCGGCATCTTTTCCGGGACGGCGAAACTGCTTCTCGCCGGAGGGGCGGTTTCGCATCCGGCGGTCGTGTTGCGCGTCGGAAAGTCAAGTGGTAAGTTATTTTTACCACTTGGCACCGAGTGACTGTCGGGAGGACTGCATGAACCAGATCCGCTTTCTCGAACCGCGCGCCGACGTCGTCGCCCGGCGCGATGAGATTCGTGCCGGCCTTGCCAACCTGGTCCCGGCCGACTGCCTCGTCACAGAGGAGCGCGAGCTCGTGCCCTTCGAAACCGACGCCTTTACCGCCTACAGGCGCGTGCCGCTCGCCGTGGTCTTGCCGGAGACGACGGAGCAGGTGGCCGCGGTCATGAAATATTGCTCGGAACGCGGCGTTCCCGTCATTCCGCGCGGAGCCGGTACATCGCTCTCCGGTGGCGCCATCCCGCAGGAGGATGCGGTGGTGGTCGGTGTGTCCAAGATGGCGCGCATCCTGGAAGTCGATTTCGAGAACCGCACGGCACGCGTTCAGGCCGGCGTCACCAATCTGCGCATTTCCGACGAGGTGTCCGCGGACGGCTTCTTCTACGCGCCGGACCCGTCCTCGCAGCTGGCCTGCACGATCGCCGGCAATATCGGCATGAATTCCGGCGGCGCGCATTGCCTGAAATACGGGGTGACCACGAACAATCTGCTCGGCGTGAAGATGGTGCTGCATGACGGCACAATCATCGAACTTGGCGGCAAGGCGCTCGACGCGGAAGGCTACGACCTGCTCGGCCTGGTCTGCGGCTCGGAAGGGCAACTCGGTATCATCACCGAGGCGGTGGTGCGCCTGATCGCCAAGCCGGAGGGCGCGCGACCGGTTCTGTTCGGCTTCGATTCCTCCGAGGTGGCCGGCGCATGCGTCGCCGATATCATCGCGGCCGGGATCATTCCGGTGGCCATCGAATTCATGGACAAGGAGGCGATCGACATCTGTGAGGCCTTCGCCCATGCGGGTTATCCGATGGATGTCGAGGCGCTGCTGATCGTCGAGGTCGAAGGGTCCGATGACGAGATGGACGCGATGCTTGCCCGGATCATCGAGATCGCGCGCCGGCACAATGTGAAGCGCGTCAAGGAGAGCCAGTCCGCGCTCGAGGCCGCCCAGATCTGGAAGGGCCGCAAATCCGCCTTCGGCGCGACGGGCCGCATCGCCGATTATATCTGCATGGACGGCACGGTGCCGCTCGGCCAGCTTTCCCACGTGCTTCGGGAGACGACGAATATCATCGAGAAATTCGGCCTGCGAGTCGCCAATGTGTTCCATGCCGGCGACGGCAACATGCACCCGCTGATCCTTTATAACGTCAACGATCCGGCCGAGGCGGAAAAGGCGGAGGCCGCGGGGATGGAAATCCTCAAGCTCTGCGTCGACGCGGGCGGATGCCTGACGGGGGAACACGGCGTCGGCATCGAGAAGCGGGACCTGATGCTGCACCAGTTCTCCGAAACCGACCTCAACCAGCAGATGCGCGTGCGCGCCGCCTTCGATCCGGGCTGGATGCTCAATCCGTCGAAGGTCTTCCCGCTCGATCTCGCGATGCGCAAGGCGGTATGACCATGACCAATGAGGTGCTGACACCGGCTTCGGAGGAAGAAGCCGCCGAGATCATCCGGGAGACGGCGGCGAAAGCCGGAACGCTGGAAATCGCCGGCGGCGCCACGAAACGCGGCATCGGCCAGCCCTTCGAGGCCGACCGGACGCTATCGATGGCGAAGCTCTCCGGAATCACGGAATACAATCCCGCCGAACTGGTGCTGACGGCGAAAGCCGGGACGCCGGTCGCCGAAATCGAGGCGGCGCTGGCCGAAGCGGGCCAGATGATGGCGTTCGAACCGGGCGACTGGCGCGGGCTGACCGGCGCGAACGGCGTGCCGACCATCGGCGCGGTCGCCGCCGCCAACATCTCGGGTCCGCGGCGGATTTCCGCCGGTGCGGCGCGCGACGGGCTGCTTGGCGTGCGTTTTGTCAACGGCTCGGGCGAGGTGATCAGGAATGGCGGCCGGGTGATGAAGAATGTCACCGGTCTCGATCTCGTCAAGCTGATGGCCGGAAGCTGGGGCACGCTGGGGCTGCTGACGGAAGTGTCCTTCAAGGTGCTGCCACGCACGGAGACCGAGGCGACGCTGGTCATCCATGGCGCAACCGACAGCGACGGCGCGAACATGATGGCCGCCGCCCTCCAGACGAGCGCCGAAGTGTCCGGCGCGGCACATGCGCCCGAGACCGTCGCGAAGCGACTGGGCGTCGGTGCGGGCTCGGCGACGCTGCTGAGGCTGGAGGGCTTCGCCGATTCCGTCGCGGCGCGGCTGGACAGGTTGCGGGCGGCTCTGCCGGGAGGCGCGGACGCCGATGAATTGCCGGAGGCCCAATCCCGGCCGCTCTGGGCGCAAATTCGCGATGTCGCGCCATTTGCCGGATCGGTGTCGCCGCTCTGGAGAATTTCGGTCGCGCCGATGGCGGGCCACGACGTCGCGGCGATCGTCCTGCGGGATGTCGACGGTGAGGCCTTCTTCGACTGGCAGGGCGGGCTGGTCTGGCTGCAATTGGCCGATGAAAGCGACGCCAGCGCCGACCGGGTGCGCGCCGCGGTGGCCAAATGCGGCGGCGGTCATGCGACGCTGGTTCGGGCCCCGGAAGCAGTCCGGCGCTCGGTGCCGGTATTCCAGCCGCAAGCCGCACCGGTTGCCGCGCTCTCGGAGCGGGTGCGTACGGCGCTCGATCCGGCAGGCGTTTTCAATCCGGGAAGAATGGTGTTCCATGGCAGCCGCAAGGCTGCATGAACCAAAACCGGAGAGAGCATCATGACCGACCCCCAGACCCCGCCACCCATCACGCCGCGCCAGACCGATGGATGGCTTGAGCCCGGCCCGCAGAACGCGCTGGTCATCTACATTCTCTATCTCGTCGGCTTCGTGATCGGCATCACGGCGATCGTCGGCATCGTCATGGCCTATCTGAATCGCAACAAGGCAGGCGGTTTCGTCGAATCCCACTACACGTGGCAGATCCGCACCTTCTGGATCGCGCTTCTCGCGTCGCTGGTTTCGGCACTTCTTTTCATCATCGGCATCGGCTTCATCCTGATGTTCGCCGTGGCGGTGTGGGTCATCATCCGCGTCGTCAAGGGCCTGATGGCGCTCAACAAGAACGAACCGATCGCCGATCCCCAGTCCTGGTGGATCTGACGAACCGTTAAAGACAGGTCGCAATGCAAACGAGCTTTACGCCAGAACAATTGAAGGATCCCGGTGTTGCCGCGTCGGAGAAGATCCTGCGCACCTGCGTGCATTGCGGGTTCTGCACGGCGACCTGTCCGACCTATGTCACGCTCGGCAACGAGCTCGACAGCCCGCGCGGGCGGATCTACCTGATCAAGGACATGCTGGAAAACGACCGGCCGGCCGACGAGAAGGTCGTGACCCATATCGACCGCTGCCTCTCATGCCTGTCGTGCATGACGACCTGCCCGTCGGGCGTGCATTACATGCATCTGGTCGACCATGCCCGCGCGCATATCGAAAAGACCTACAAGCGGCCCTTCTTCAACCGGCTGACGCGCAATGTGCTGGCACTGGTCTTGCCCTATCCGGGCCGTTTCCGCGCCTCGCTCCATGCGGCGCGTCTCGGGCGTCCGTTCGCCGGACTGTTCAAGGCGATCGCGCCGCTGAAGGCATTCGGCGCGATGCTCGATCTGGCGCCGAAGACGATCGAAAAGCCGTCGCGTTTCGCGGAGCCCGGCACGCATGCGCCCACGGCCGAGAAACGCGGCCGTGTCGCGATCCTGACAGGGTGTGCGCAACCGGTTCTCAAACCGGGCATCAACGAGGCGACGATCCGGCTGCTGACCCGGCTCGGCATCGAGGTTGTCGTGCCGAAAGGCGAAGGCTGCTGCGGTTCGCTGGTTCATCATATGGGCCGCGAGGAACGGGCCTTGGAAGACGCGCGCCGCAACGTCGATGCCTGGACGCGGGAGATCGAAGCGGGCGGGCTCGACGCCGTTATCGTCACGGCATCGGGATGCGGCACGACCATCAAGGACTATGGCTGGATGTTGCGGGAAGACGCTGCCTACGCCGAAAAGGCGAAGCGGGTCTCGGCGCTTGCTAAGGACATTACCGAATATCTGGCGTCCATCGAACTGCCGGACCCGGCAGTGCGGGCGAACCTGACGGTGGCCTATCACTCGGCCTGCTCCATGCAGCATGGCCAGAAGATCACGGCAGCGCCGAAAAACCTGCTCAAGGCGGCTGGGTTTTCGGTTCGGGATCCGGCGGAAGGCCATCTGTGCTGCGGCTCGGCGGGGACCTACAACATCATGCAGCCGGAGATCGCGGATCAGTTGAAGGCGCGCAAGGTCCGCAATATCGAGGCGACGAAACCCGATATCATCGCCACCGGCAATATCGGCTGCATCACGCAGATCGGGTCGGGCACCGGTATCCCGATCCTCCACACGGTCGAACTGCTTGACTGGGCCTATGGCGGGCCGAAGCCGGATGGTGTCCCGGATGCGCGGCCGTCGCGTCTCGATGCGCTTCTGGCGGCTGAGTAAACGTCAGCGTCTACGTGCAGCCAGCCATTTGTCTATCGCGACGAAAACCGGCGAGACCGTCAGGAAGGCCGCCATCGCCTGCGCGATCATGACGGGTTGCAATCGCGCTTTCGGCATAGGATGAAGGCCGCCATATTCCCGGAATGACAATCGGAGAGCATCGATGCAGCAGCGCAAACTCGGCAGAGACGGACCTTCGGTCGGAGCGATCGGGCTCGGCTGTATGAGTTTTGCCGGCGCCTATGGCAAGATTTCCGAGGCGGAGGCGCACCGCACCCTGGAAGCGGCAATCGATCTCGGCGTCACGCATCTCGACACGGCCGCGCTCTATGGCGGCGGCGTTTCGGAGAGCTATATCGGCTCGTTCATCAAGGACCATCCGAACCGGTTCACTATCGCAACCAAGGCCGGGATTATCACCAAGCCGGAGCGCCGCTTCGACAACACCGAAGCCTATCTGCGCGAGTCTCTGGAAGGCTCACTGAAGAGGCTCGGCGTCGAGCATGTCGAGCTTTTCTACATTCACCGCCGCCAGCAGGACATCCCGATCGAGGATGTCATGGAGACGATGGTGAAACTCAAGCAGGAAGGCAAGATCGGCGGCATCGGCCTTTCGGAGATCGCGCCCTACACGCTGCGCCGGGCGGCGGCGGTGCACCCGGTCATGGCGGTCCAGAACGAATACTCGCTGTGGACCCGGTTACCCGAACTGGGTCTTCTGCAGGCCTGCGCGGAACTCGGAACCACATTCGTTTCCTTTTCATCGGTCGGGCGGGGTGTTTTCTCCAACCGGATGCCGGACGTCCCGGCACTGCCGGACAGCGACTTTCGGACCTCCAATCCGCGTTTCGCCGAGCCGAATTATGCGCTCAACAAGGCGATCATCTCGAAGTTCAACGAATATGCCAACAGTCAGGGCATGTCGCCGGCGACCCTGGCCAATGCATGGGTGTTGCACCAGGGCGACCATGTCATCGCCATCCCGGGCACCCGGACGCCGGACCATCTGGCGGAAAACGCCGCTGCCGCCGATGTCGTGCTGACGGATACGCAAATCGCCGAGATCGACCGGTTGCTGCCGGTAGGCTTCGCCTATGGCGATCGCTATTCCGACGGCCAGTCGGTCGGTCCGGAACGTTATTGCTGAGGCCCGAGGGGCTTGCATGGGCATATGACAGAAATCAATGTCGCGACCCGCGTGTCGTGAGAGTGTCTGCACCCCGGAACTGGAGAAGATCATGTTTGAGAAAATCACTGTCGCAACCGACGGATCGGATCACGCGAGCGAGGCGATCCGGATCGCCTGCGATCTCGCGAAGAAATACAATTCCAAGCTGCACATCGTTCACACGCCGCAAGCCATCGGCGATACGCTGATCGTCGGCTATACCGCCGTGCCCGTGCCGCCGACCAAGGAAGAGATTGAGAAATCCGGCCGCGAAGTAATCGGCGCGGCCGAATCCGAGGTGCGTGAAGCAGGCATCAGCGACTTCACCAGCCAACTCGTTTCAGGCGATCCGGCTCATGCGATCGTCGAGGAAGCCAAGGCGCACAAGTCCGACCTCATCGTCATGGGCCGCCGTGGCCTCGGTTCGCTTTCCGGGCTGCTGGTCGGCTCGACGACGACGAAGGTCTCCCAGCTCGCGCCCTGCGCCGTCCTGACGGTCAAGTAGCGCTTTCTCGCGCCTCGGCTTTTCGTCGGCCGGTGTCGGCGAATCGGGCTTTCCTGCGGCGTGACGGTTACACATCCGGCGGCGACCGGTTGGCGCGCGCGCATCCATGCCCCATATCGGGACAAAGGAGAAAGCCATGAGTGAAGCGATGCGCAAGGAAACCGACACGATGGGTGAGGTCGAGGTGCCGGCCGACCGCTACTGGGGTGCGCAGACAGGCCGTTCTCTCGTCAACTTCCCGATCGGGACCGAAAAGATGCCGGTGCCGCTGATCCATGCGCTGGGCATCGTCAAGCAGGCGGCGGCGCTTGCCAATCTGGGGCTTGGAACCCTGGACCGCGAGATCGCCGCGGCCATTGTCGATGCGGCGGGCGAGGTGGCGAATGGCAGCCTGGACGACAATTTCCCGCTCGCCGTCTGGCAGACCGGGTCCGGCACGCAATCGAACATGAACGCCAACGAGGTGATCGCCAACCGCGCCATCGAGTTGCTCGGCGGCACGATCGGCTCCAAGGATCCGGTTCACCCAAACGACCATGTCAACAAGAGCCAGTCCTCCAACGACACCTTCCCGACCGCGATGCATATCGCTGTCGCCGTCGAGACGGCCCAGCGGCTGATCCCGGCCCTGAACCACATGATCGAGGCGGTCGCGGCCAAGGAGGCGGAGTTCGGCGATATCGTCAAGATCGGCCGCACGCACACACAGGACGCCACGCCGCTGACGCTCGGCCAGGAATTTTCCGGCTATCGCGCGGCGCTGGAACTGGGGCTGAAGCGCATCGAAACGGCGCTGGAGGACGTTCATGCCCTTGCCCAGGGCGGTACGGCCGTCGGCACCGGGCTGAATGCGCCCGATGGCTTCGCGGAACTCTTCGCCGACAATGTCGCGCGCATAACCGGGCTGCCGTTTCGCACCGCCGGCAACAAGTTCGAGGCGCTGGCGAGCCACGGCGCATTGGCGCAATTGCATGGCAGCCTGTCGGCGCTCGCGGGCGACCTGTTCAAGATCGCGAACGATATCCGCTTCCTCGGCTCCGGCCCGCGCTCCGGCCTCGGCGAACTGATCCTGCCCGAGAACGAACCCGGTTCGTCGATCATGCCCGGCAAGGTGAACCCGACCCAGGCGGAGGCGCTGACCATGGTGGCGACCCGCGTCATGGGCAACCAGACCACGGTGAACGTTGCCGCCAGCCAGGGTCATTTCGAGCTGAACGTCTTCAAGCCGGTGATCGCGGATGCGGTGCTGCAGTCGATTCGCATTCTAGCCGATGCGATGATGTCCTTCACCGACCGCTGCCTCGCCGGGATCGAGGCCGATCGGGAGCGTATCGGCGATCTCGTGAGCCGGTCGCTGATGCTGGTCACCGCCCTCGCGCCGAGCATCGGCTACGACAATGCCGCCGCGATCGCCAAGGCCGCGCACAAGAAGGGTACGACACTGCGCGAGGAAGCCGTGGCCAGCGGTCACGTGACCGAGGCGGAGTTCGACGACATCGTCCGGCCGGAAAAGATGGTGTGATGAACGGCGATCCGGAAATCGTTCTCAATTCATGAACGATCTGTCGCGTATCTGCCGGATTGTTGCAGCGCACAGGATGAATATGTTCCCGGCCATCATCAATCGGGAACAAGACAATGACCAATTCCGTACTTCTCTTGGCGGCGCGCGTTCTGCTCGCCTTCATCTTCATCCTGTCCGGCTGGGGCAAGTTCTTCGCCATCGAAGGCACCGCCGGCTACATCTCGTCGGTCGGCCTTCCGGCCGCGACGCTGCTCGCCTGGGCGGCGGCGATCTTCGAACTGGTGGCCGGCCTTGCGCTGCTCGTCGGCTTCCGAACCCGTGAAACGGCCTGGGCGCTTGCGGCCTTTACGCTGTTCGCCGGTTTCGTCTTCCACTTCCAGCCGTCCGACCAGATGCAGATGATCTCGTTCATGAAGAACCTGGCCATCGCAGGCGGCTTCCTCGCCCTCGGCCAGACCGGCGCCGGTTCGATGTCGCTCGATGCGCGCCTCGGCACTGCCCGCCCGGCACTCGCCTGACGCCGGCACGGCGATCACTGGCAATCATGACGCGGGGCTTCGGCCCCGCGTTTTCGTTCAGGCATTCCGTTTTCGAATGGCTGCCATGCGCCCTGCGCACGATTACGGATTTGTAACGGGATTCGGGTCGGGGCCGGGACTAACCTCGGGACGTTGAATCAAAGAGGTTACTGCCATGCCTTCCCTGCTCGCCCGTTATGCCACGCCGTTTACCACCGGTCTGTTCGTCGTCTCGCTCGTATCCGGCGTCGCGTTGTTCTTCCATATCGGCTCGGCCTATTTCCACTCGATGCATGAATGGCTGTCGCTGGTCCTCATCGCGCCATTCGTTTTGCATATCTGGAAGAACTGGCGCGCGTTCAAGACCTACTTCAAACGCCCGGCCATGACGATCGCGCTCGTCGCGTCTCTGGTCGCCGGTGTCGCCTTTGCATGGCCATCCCTGACCGGCACGTCCGAAGGACGCGGCGGACGGCCGGAATTCGCCCTGCTCAGGGCGGTGCAGACCGCGCCGATAAGCGCAGTCGCGCCCTTGTTCGGCCAGGACGGAAACGGTCTCGCGGAAAACCTGCGCGCCCGGGGCTACACCGTCGCCTCGACCGATGACACGCTCAATGGCATCGCCGAGGCGTCGGGCAAGTCCGCCAGCGATATTGCCGGCGTTCTGGCCGCATCGGGCGGATCCGGCGATAGTCAGTGATCCGGTCGGAGAAACGACACGTAGAAAGAACGATCGGAACCGTTAATCCCCCCCCGAAACGGTTCGGTTAAGGACGGCATTCCCGAACCGCCGCCTTCAAAAGCCGCGCTGCACGCTCCTCCGCAGCGCGGCTTTTTACGTTTCAGGCGCCGAGCGCGGCCGCCAGTTCCGCCGCGGCGGGATTGGACCCGTCATCACCCGATACCGGCGCGAAGAGGCAGGCCTGCGACCGCAGGATCACGCCGTCCTTCAGCACCTTCAGATGGTTGGCGCGAAGCGTCGATCCGGTCGAGGTGATATCGACGATGACATCGGCCTGCCCGGCCGCCGGCGCACCCTCTGTCGCGCCGAGGCTTTCGATGATCCTGTAGAGCTGGATGCCGTGGGTCTGGGAGAAATGCTGCTGCGTCAGCCGCCAGTATTTCGTCGCGATGCGCAGCCTGCGTTCGTGACGATGGCGGAAATCGGCGGCGACGAGGCCGAGATCGGCCATGGTATCGACATCGAACCACGCCTCCGGCACCGCGACGACCACGTCGGCATGGCCGAAGCCCAGCTGCGCGAGGCGGATTACGCGGTTCTCGCTGTCCGGCAGGCCCTCGCGCACGAGATCCTCTCCGGTGACGCCGAGATCGATCGATCCCTTGCCGAGTTCGCGTGCGATTTCCGAGGCGGACAGGAAGGCCACCTCGACATGCGGATGGCTCGCGACGGCGGCGCGGTAGGTGCGCGCGTCCCTGGGCGGCTCGACGGCGTAGCCGGCCGCATCCATGCGCTTCAGCGCCTCTTCCTTGAGACGGCCTTTCGAGGGGATGGCGATGGTGACGGTTGCGCTCACGGCTTGCCTCCCGAAGAACCGATACGGTCGAGCCAGACGGAAAAACCGACGCCGGGCACCGTCTCTTTCGCGCCGAGCATCGTCAGCAGCCGGTCGTAGCGTCCGCCGCCGACCAGCACGAGGCCGGCCGGTGTCGCGATCTCGTAGACGAGCGCCGTGTAGTAATCGAGCGCGCGGCCGAAGGCGGCGTCATAGGTAACCTTGGCGGTATCGACTCCCGCCGCCGAAATCGCAGCCTCGCGCGCGGCAAAGCCGGCGATGGCGTCGTCCATGTCGAGCGAATTGCCTGAAGCGAACGCCCGCAGCGCATCGGCCGCCTTGTCGAGCGATGCATGGATATCGAGGAACTTGCGCAATGTCGCCAGCGCGCCCGCGTCGGGCGCGATCTCGGCGGCGTCGAAGCGGGCGAGCAGACGGTCGGCGATGTCGTCCGCATCGCGCCCGCCGGCGTTTTCCAGCCCGGCGATGCGCAACCGCATGGACAATGCGTTGACGAGCGCCGCGCGGTCGTGCGCTTCGGCCGGTTCCCGAATGTCGGCGGGAAGATCGGGCAGGGGCGGCGGCACCGCGAGCGCGTCCAGCGCCGCGTCCAGCGTCGCCCGGTCGCCAAAGGCGTGGCTGAGGCGCAACGCCCAGCCCTGCGGCAGGCCGAGACCGGTGACCACGGCGTTGAAGACCGCCTGGTCGCCAAGCGTCGTGACGGTTCCCTCCGCCGCGTCCAGCGCGTCGAGGAACGAAAGCGCATCGGCCAGCGAGCGCGCATCCGCCGACGGTCCGTCGGCGTCGCCGATATCCTCGATACCCGCCTGGAGGAATTCGTTGCCGCCGGCCCGGCGCTGCCGGAACACCGTGCCGACATAGCCGTAGCGGCGATGCCCGTCAGTGCCCGCGCCGAGATGGTTCAGGCAGACGGGGATGGTGAATTCCGGCCGCAGGCACAGCGCCTCGCCGGTTTCGCTTTCGGACATGAAGATACGGCGGCGCAATTCCTCGCCGGCCGTATCGAGGAACGGGTCGGCGGGATGCAGCACCGGCACGTCAAGCCGCTCCGCGCCCAGTCCGGCGAGGATCGTCTCGATGTCGGCACGCGCCGAAAATGATCTCAGGGCATTCATGCCAGTCCCAATTCACGAAGAATCGTTTCAATGCAACCGTCGAGGTTCTCCGAAAGCTCGCCGGTGGTGATCCGGAGGGTCCGATAGCCCAATTCCGAAAGCCAGGCATCGCGCTTCATGTCTCTTTCCAGTCCTCCCGGCTGGTAGTGATGTTCGCCGTCGAGCTCGATGATGAGTTTTCGCGATTGGATCGCGAAGTCGGCGAAATACGGTCCGATTGGAACCTGCCGGCGGACGTGAAGTCCGTATAGTCGCCTGAATTGCTTTAGCTCGGACCACAGCTTCGCTTCACCCCCGGTCAGGTTTCTTCGCATCTGGCGGGACCGCGTGATGGCTGCCGGCGTTACTTTGCTCGGCATCGCTACCCCCACCCTTCATCCCTCCCCTCAAGGGGGAGGGAGGTCGCTGGCGAAGGAGTCCATGCCGGGATCGACGTGGCAAGCGGATGCGCCAGTGCGGATGTCTTCCCTCCCCCTTGAGGGGAGGGATGAAGGGTGGGGGTAGTCCAGCCTGACACGGTATCAGCCGCTCTTGGCGCGGTCCTCGGCCTGGTCGGCGAGCATGCGGATGACTTCCGCGACGATCCGGTCTTCCGCGACCTCGATCTGCGCCGGGCGGCTTTCGCGCCAGGTGACATTGTCGGTGATCTCGCCCGACAGGCGCTTGCCCTCGATCAGGTCCTTGATCTGCACCTTGCCGGCCTCGCGCTCGTCCGAGCCCTGAATGATCGCCAGCGGGCAGCCGCGCCGGTCGGCATATTTGAGCTGGTTGCCGAACTTCTTCCAGTTGCCCTGGTACATCTCGGCGCGGATGCCGGCCTCGCGCAGCATCTGGACCATTTTCTGGTAGCGGCCGAGGGCCTCCGTGTCGCCATCCATGACGGTGACGAGGACCGGCTGGATCACGTCGTCCTGTCCGAGCTTGCCGAGGTTTTTCAAGGCCGTCATCAGCCGCGAGACGCCGATGGAGAACCCGGTTGCGGGCACGTCCTGCCCGGTAAAGCGCTTGACCAGCCCGTCATAACGCCCGCCGCCGCCGACCGAACCGAACTGCACCGTCTCGCCCTTTTCGTTGGTGACGTCGAAGAGGAGCTCGGCCTCGTAGACCGGGCCGGTGTAGTATTCGAGGCCGCGGACGCATGAGGTATCGATTAGAATTCGGTCTTCCGTATATCCAGATTTAGAAAATAACTTCTGCAGTGTCGCGAGTTCATGCACGCCGACCCGATAGGTCTCGTTTACAACGAATTTCAGGCGCTCAAGATCGTCAATTAGCCCTTCGTCGTTCCAGTCACCGACTTCTGCTGATTTTCTCGCGGAGACAAATTCCATCACCTGATCGAGTGAATCTGCGTCCAGCTTCGCACCCGGAGTAAAATCCCCGCTCTCGTCCTTGCGGCCATCGCCGAGCAGCAGTCGAACGCCTTCGTCACCAAACTTGTCGAACTTGTCGATCGCCCGCAGCACCGTCAGCCGCCGGGCTGCGTTCTTCTCGCCGCCGAGCCCAATCGCCTCAAGGACTCCATCCAGCACCTTCCGGTTGTTCACTCGGATTACGTAATCCCCGCGCGCGATCCCCAGCGCTTCCATCGTGTCGGCCATCATCATGCACATTTCGGCGTCCGCCTGGACGCCGGGCGCGCCGACCGTGTCGGCGTCGAACTGCATGAACTGGCGGAAGCGGCCGGGGCCGGGCTTCTCGTTGCGGAACACCCAGCCGGCGCGATAGGTGCGGTAGGGAAGCTGGATTTCGTTGATGTTCTCGGCGACGTGACGCGCCAGCGGCGCGGTCAGGTCGTAGCGCAGCGACATCCACTGCTCGTCGTCATCCTGTACCGAGAACACGCCCTCGTTGGGGCGGTCCTGGTCGGGCAGGAATTTTCCGAGGCAATCGGTATATTCGAAGATCGGGGTCTCGACCGGGTCGAAACCGTAGCGTTCGTAGACCGCCTTGATCTTGGCGACCATCTCGTCGGTCGCGCGGATATCGGCCGGCGAACGATCGACGAAGCCGCGCGGCAGGCGCGCCTTCAGTTTCTGCAGTTTTTTCTTCTTCTTCTCGGACATGAATGAGCCTGTCTGGCAGGGAGGGGCGGGGTCGCGCTTCTCCTACAAGACAGGCTCAATTGCCGCAAGACGACGGACCGGGGTCCGCCGTCGGCGTCAGCCCTTAGTACATGTACGGCGAAGCGCACGGCTTGCGCGGGCCGTTATAGGGCTGCCAGGAATTGTCCCAGCGGCGGTAGCTGCGATAGCGGCTCTCGCACCACGCATAGTGGCTGCGGGTGAGCCGGATCGTGCGGCCCTGCTGGACTTCCGGAAGCATCAGGATGCCCAGCGCGAAAGCCGCGGTCGGGAACCAGTAGCCGTTATATTCGCGGTAGCCGTGCCTGCGGTCCCGGTAACCCCGGTGCCCGTTCAGGTAGAAATGGCCGTTGCGCTTGTGAAAACGGTGTTTGCGGTGCTTGAAATGCTTGCGGTATTTGCGGTGGTCCACATTCGTCACCAGGCCGTTATCGACAGTCACGGACGGCTGGAACGTGTAGGGCGCGGCGGCAACCGGCGCGGCTGCGCCGACACCGATGGCGGCCGACAAAAGCGCGGACAGAACTTTTCTTCCCATCATTGTCTTTCTCCTTTGGGCGCGTGGCCCGGATTCGTCCCTCCACTATATAATGTAAGAAAACGGGTGCGGTTTCATGTCCCTTGTTAAACTTTCTTCCTGATGAAGTATTTTCCCACCCGGGTTACGTGACGGTCGATGCAACCGAGACGCTGATTCCGACAACCAGGGCGTGTTCATGTCGGCTTGCTCTGCCTGCGGAGAGAAGGGAATGAGCCACACCAGTGTCATGCTGTTCGAGACGGCCATCGGGCGGTGCGGGATCGCCTGGGGGGAGACCGGCATACGCGCGGTCAGTTTTCCGGAGGCGAGTGACGTCGCCACGCTGGCGCGTCTGCGACGCCGCGTGCCCGGCGCGCCGGAGACGGATGCCGCGCCGGAACCCGTCGCCCGGATCGTGGAGGGCATCCGCGCGCTCGCCGATGGCGGCAGCCCGGATTTCGACGGCGCGCCACTCGACATGACCGGCGTCGGCGCGTTCGAGCGCGAGGTCTATCGGCTGACAGCGGCGATCAAACCCGGCGACACGCGGACCTATGGCCAGCTGGCGCTCGATCTCGGCGACATCTCGCTGTCGCGCCGTGTCGGCCAGGCGCTCGGCGGCAACCCGTTTCCGATCGTCATCCCGTGCCACCGCGTCATCGGCGCGGACGGCGCGATGACCGGCTTTTCCGCGCCCGGCGGCACGGAAACGAAGCGCACGCTGTTGAAGATCGAGGGCGCGATCGGCCCCGATCTCTTCGACATGATCAAGCTCTAGGCGGTCTTGCGCCGGCGCAGATGGTAGGTCAGCGCGAGGGCGACGCAATGCTTCGTCTCCGCCACCGGTACCGCCCGGTCGGCGGAAAAGACCAGTGCGCGATCGCCCTCGAACGTGAAGGTGTCGGGATAAAGCTCGCGGAACCGGTCGACCAGATTGGTGTGGCAGATGAACAGCATGGCCACCGTGTCGTCGTCGCGCGCCACGAGGCGAACGGAACTGCCGATGCGTGGCCTGACGGGCGAAAAGCTCGGTTCGCTCCATTTCAGGCTTTCAGCGATTTCCCCGACCCCCGGCGTTTCGCGCGCCGTATCCAGGATCAGCGCGCGCAACTTGTCATGGAGCCGGCCGGCGGCCTTGCTCACGCGGGCCTCGTGAAGGCGGCGCGGGCGGTCTCGACCGCGTCGCGGCAGCAGCATCCCTCGACATGGTCGTTGACGAGCCCCATCGCCTGCATGAAGGCGTAGACCGTCGTCGGGCCGACGAAGCTCCAGCCGCGCTTTTTCAGGTCTTTCGAGATCGCGGTCGATGTCGGGGTCTTGCCCATCGTCCTGAGCGTCGCCCAGTCGGCGACGGCGGGACGCTCGGAGGCGGGCGGTTCGTGCGACCAGAAATAGGCGGCGAGCGAGCCGAATTCGTCGCGCATCTCCAGTGCCCGTTTCGCGTTGTTGATCGTCGAGACGATCTTGCCGCGATGCCGGATAATGCCGGCATCCTGAACGAGGCGCTCGACATCGTCATCGCCGAAGCGGGCGACCTTCTCGAAATCGAAACCGGCGAAACCGGCGCGGAAATTCTCGCGCTTGCGCAGGATGGTCAGCCAGGAGAGCCCCGACTGGAAGCCCTCGAGGCAGATCTTCTCGAACAGCCGCGTGTCGTCGGAGACCGGCCGGCCCCACTCATTGTCGTGATAGGCGAGGTAGTCGGGCAGGTTACCGTGCCAGGCGCAGCGGATGCGCCCGTCCGGTCCCTCGATCAATCCGTCACTGGTCATGCGGTTCTTTCCGTCTTCATTTCCGATTCACCATGTGTCGCAACCGCCGGGTAACCTTGACAACAGATTGCGCCGCCAAATCGCTTTTTATCGGTCCGCGATTCATAATTGAGTGGGGACGCCGCGTCATGCTTGCGCCGGAGCTCTGCTGACAATGTGGTGTCAGCAGATCGATGACGAACGAGTAGAGAGTACGTCGGATGAAACCTGCAAGTCTTTTCGCGGCGCTTGTCGCCGCCTTCATTGCCATGGCGTTTTCCGCCTCCGCGCAGGATCGATACGGCACCAAGCCGCCGGTCGTCCTGAGCCCCGATCTGGCCGCCCCCTGGGTGATGCAACTCGGCGGCCGGTCGATCACCGGAACGTCGGTGCGCTCGAATGCGAAGAAGGTGATCTTCCGCCAGCCGACCGCGCCGCGCCGTCAGCTGACAACGCGGCCCGTGCAGCGCGCCGCCGTCCAGCGGCCAGCCAATCCGGCCAAGCCGCGCGGCATGGACCCGGTCTACCTGCCGCAGGAGGTTTCCTATGACGGCGGCCAGAAGCCCGGCACGATCATCATCGATACCAATGCCCGGTTCCTCTATCTCGTCCAGGATGGCGGCACCGCGCGCCGCTACGGCGTCGGCGTTGGCAAGCCTGGCTTCGAATGGGCCGGCACGCACAAGATCACGCGCAAGGCGGAGTGGCCGTCATGGCGCCCGCCCTCCGAGATGATCGCGCGCGAGAAGGCCAAGGGCCGTATCCTGCCGGTCTTCATGGAAGGCGGTCCGAACAATCCGCTCGGCGCGCGCGCTCTCTATCTCGGCTCGACGCTCTACCGCATCCACGGCACCAACCAGCCCTGGACCATCGGTCAGGCCGTCTCGTCGGGCTGTATCCGCATGCGCAACGAGGACGTGATGGACCTTTACACACGCGTCGGCGTCGGCACCAAGGTCATCGTGAAATAGATCCGTTTTCCGCGGGGGAGCGGGCAGCGGTCGCCGTCTCATGACGGCGGCCGCTTTCTCATTTGCGGGTCAGTGACCGCCGCCGAAGGCGCCGGTCTTCACCGAATAATTGACCGCGATCCCGTATTCCGGATCGTCGTCGGAATCGACGATCAGCTGGCCGGCGCGGTTCAAGAGGCGGTGGCAGTCATGCGACAGATGGCGCAAGACGAGCTTCTTGCCCTGCGCCTCGTATTTTGCCGCGAGATCCTCGATCGCCTGCAGCGCCGACTGGTCGACGACGCGGCTGTTCATGAAATCGATCATCACCGTCTGCGGGTCGGCGGCCGGGTCGAATATCTCCGCGAAGCCATCGGTCGAACCGAAGAAAAGCGGCCCCTCGATCTGGTAGACCTTCGCGCCTTCCGGCGTGACATGGGACCTGGCGTGGATGCGCTTGGCGTTGTTCCAGGCGTATGCCAGCGCCGAGACGATCACGCCGACGACGACCGCGACCGCAAGGTCGCTGACGACGGTAACGACCGTCACCAGCACGATGACCATCGCGTCGGTGAGCGGAATGCGGCGCATGATCTTCAGTGTCTGCCAGGCGAAGGTGCCGATGACGACCATGAACATGACGCCGACGAGCGCGGCGAGCGGGATCTGTTCGATCAGCGGCGAGGCGACGAGGATGAAGGCGAGCAGGAACAGCGCCGCCGACAAGCCGGAGAGGCGGAAGCGGCCGCCCGATTTCACGTTGATCATCGACTGGCCGATCATCGCACAGCCGCCCATGCCACCGAAAAAGCCGGTCACGACATTGGCCGTGCCCTGCGCGATGCATTCCTTCGACGCACCGCCGCGCTGGCCGGTGATCTCGCCGACGAGGTTCAACGTCAGCAGGCTCTCGATCAGGCCGATGGCGGCGAGGATCACCGCATAGGGGACGATGATTTCGAGCGTTTCGAATGTCAGAGGCACGGTCGGCAGATGGAAGGTGGGCAGCCCGCCCTCGATCGACGCAAGGTCGCCGACGCGCGGAACATCGATGCCGAATACGATGACCACCGCCGCGATGACGCCGATGCCGGCGAGCGGCGCGGGAATGGCATTGGTGAGTTTCGGCATGGCCCAGATGATCGCCATGGTGGCGGCGACGAGGCCAAGCATGGTGACGAGCGGCCAGCCGGTCATCCATTGCAGCGAGCCGTCAGGCGCATGGACCTTGAACTGGGTGAGCTGCGCCAGGAAGATGACGATGGCGAGGCCGTTGACGAAACCAAGCATCACCGGATGCGGCACGAGGCGAATGAACTTGCCGAGGTGGAAGACGCCAGCCAGCACCTGCAGGATTCCCATCAGCACGACGGTGGCGAACAGATATTCGACGCCATGCGAGGCGACGAGCGAGACCATCACCACGGCAAGCGCACCGGTCGCGCCCGAGATCATGCCGGGCCGACCGCCGAAAATGGAGGTGATCAGGCCGACGATGAAGGCGGCGTAGAGGCCGACCAGCGGATGCACGCCGGCGACGAAGGCAAAGGCCACCGCCTCGGGCACCAGCGCAAGCGCCACGGTGAGGCCGGACAGCAGTTCCGTTTTGATCGTCATCGGAGTGAAAGGGGCAAAGGCGCCCGGATCGCGACCGCCAAAGGGGAGGCGGCCAGCGAGCGCGGCAAGCGTCGCTCGTGTCATGTAAAATCGGTTCCCGTTTCTGGATCTGGCCCTTTTGAACCGATTTGATGCTGCATAGCAATATCGGAGGCACATATGAGCCATGCCGCGGGGCCTCCGTGTCCTTTTGCTGGACAAGATCGCCGGCCCCGCGCAAAATCCCGGGCGGGAGGAAATGCAATTCCATGATGAGACTGGCGTTGGCGATCCTGCTCGCCCTTGCCGGCTGTGCGGTCGCGGCCGAAGGCGACGGTGATCGCGTGACCAGAAAAGTCGGCATTCTTGCCTATCGCGGCGACGAAGCGGCGATCGCGCGCTGGCAGCCGACATTCGACGCGGTGGAAACCGCCGTGCCGGGCGCCGATTTCACGGTGGTGCCTTTGTCGCTCGACGGTGTGCGCTCGGCGCTTGCGCGTGGCGAGATCGACTACCTCTTCACCAATCCCGGCCATCTCTACAGGATGGTCGAACAGGCGCGCCTGTTTCCGATGGTGAGCCTGCGTTCCGACCGGGAGGATGTCCCGCAGACGGGCAACCGTTTCGGCGCGGTGATTTTCGTACGCTCCGACAATGAGGAAATCAGGACGCTTGCCGATCTCAAGGGCAGGCGGCTCGCCGCCATCGCGCCCGACGCCTTTGGCGGTTTCGAGGTGGCGGCGGCGACGCTGGTGCGCAACGAAATCAATCCGTGGCGCGATCTCGACTCCATCGTGTTTCTCGGCTTTCCGCATGACGGTGTCATCGAGGCGGTGGTCGACGGCGCCGTCGATGCCGGCACGGTGCGTACCGGCCTGCTGGAAGCCGCCGTCAATGCGGGCAAGGTCGAGGCATACCAGCTGCGCATCCTCAACCCGTTGCGGGTGCCGGGTTTCGAACCGGCTCTCTCCACCGAACTGATGCCGGAATGGATTCTGGCCTCCACGGCGTCCGTTCCCGAGACGGAGCGCCGCGCCATTGCGATCGCTTTGCTGCGGCTGGACGGCGATCATCCGGCTGTGGAAGCCGGCGGTTACGGCGGTTGGACGACCGTGCCCTCCGACGTGACCGTGCGCACCCTCCTTCAGACGGTGGACGCGGCGAAACCCGGCGAGGATACGCCGATGGTCGCGCTCTCCGGCTTCCTGGCGGCGGCCGCGGGCGGCGTACCGATCGTGGTCGCGATGCTGATTTACTGGCGAGGCCGCCACGCGTCACCCGCGCAGACGGACCCGGCACAGGCACCGGGAGCGAAGGTGCGCCTGACGCCGCGCGAACATGAAATCCTGCAGTTGGTCGGAGCGGGCAAAACGACCAAGGAGATCGCCCGCGACCTCGGAATCAGCCCGAAAACGGTCGAGTTCCATCGCGGGCATCTGATGCGCAAATACGAGGCCGCGAACATGGCCGAACTCGTCAGAAAGGCAGGCGGCGCGCTGGCTGCGTGAGCCTTTCCCAGGGTATACCCCAGGCTATTCAGAGGGTCCGCCCAGCTGGTTTTCGTGGCCTTCCGCTGGGAACATTCCGGCATTGCCGCATGGAGGATGCGGTGTCTGCAACCGGGAGGATTACCCCATGAAACTGCTCACGAAATTCATCGCGATTTTCGCGTCCATCGCCTTTGTCGCGACCGCGCTGACCGGCGCATCCGCTGCCAATGAGCGCTACGGCAAGCAGAAGGTCGTCTACCATATCAATTACAATGGCGGCGATGGCGACAAGGCCTATCGCGGTGCGCTGCGCAATATCCAGAACCACATCAACGCGGTCGGCAAGGACAATATGGAAATCAAGGTCGTGCTGCACGGCAATGGTGTCGGGCTCCTCAAGAGCGCCCAGTCCAATGACAAGCTGCAGATGGACGTCACCAGCCTCAAGACCCAGAACGTGGCGTTCAATGTCTGTAACAACACGCTGGTCGGCCGCAATATCGACTATCACAACGACCTGTTCGAAGTGTTCGAGGACGATATCGTGCCGTCAGGCGTGGCCGAACTGAGCCGCCTTCAGATGATGGGCTACACCTACATCAAGCCATGATCGGCATGGATGGAGTGAAACACGGCCGGTGCATGCACCGGCCGTATTTGCTCGGCCTCAGATCCGCCGGCCGGAATCCGGATCGAACAGGTGCAGACGGTGGGGATCGAGGGTGATGGACAGCCGGTCCGACAGGGGCGCGCCGGACGGCAGCGATAGCGCAAGCCGCTCATCGGTCAGCCGGCCATGCACGAGCCGGCTTGCGCCGAGCTCCTCGACATAGTCGATCGCCATTTCGACGTGACCGTCCCCATTGCCGGAAGCAAGGGCCATGTCCTCGGCACGGACGCCCAGCGTCAGAGGTCCGTTCGGCACCTCGGCGCCGTTCATCGTGACCGTCTGGTCCCCGATGACGAGACGGCCGCCTTCGCCGCGCGCCGCGATCAGGTTCATTGCGGGAGAGCCGATGAAGCTTGCGACGAAGGCCGACTGCGGTGCGCGATAGACCTCGAGCGGCGTGCCGATCTGTTCGACATGGCCGCCATTGAGAACGACGATGCGGTCGGCCATCGTCATGGCTTCGAGCTGATCATGCGTGACGTAGATCGATGTCGTGGCGAGACGCCGTTGCAACTGCTTGATCTCGCCGCGCATCTGGACACGCAACTTGGCGTCGAGATTGGACAGCGGCTCGTCGAACAGGAAGGCGGCCGGCTCGCGCACGATGGCGCGGCCCATGGCGACTCGCTGGCGCTGCCCGCCCGATAGTTGCCGCGGCTTGCGGTCGAGATACTGGTCGAGTTCGAGGATCCTGGAGGCTTCCGCGACGCGCTTGTCGATTTCGGCCTTGGGGGTGCCGCGGTTCTTCAGCCCGTAGGCGAGGTTCTGGCGCACCGTCATGTGCGGGTAGAGGGCATAGTTCTGGAAAACCATGGCGATGTCGCGCTCGGCCGGTTCCACCTCGTTGACGGTCCGCTCGCCGATCCGGATCGTGCCCTCGGTGACGCTCTCCAGCCCGGCCACCATGCGCAGCAGTGTGGATTTGCCACAGCCCGACGGGCCGACAAGGACGATGAACTCGCCGTCCTCGATGGCGATGGAGACGGAGTTCACCGCTCGCACGTCGCCGGCATAGGATTTGCTCACATTCTCGATGGTGACTTGCGCCATGTCTTCGGTCTCACTTGTCGCTTTCGGTCAGGCCCTTGATGAACCAGCTCTGGAAGATCACGACGATCAGAACCGGTGGCAGCATCGCGAGGATCGCGAGCGCGAATGCCTGGTTGTACTCGGGGATCTGGCTGCCGACCCAGACGAGCAGGATCTGCTTGATGCCGCGCACGAGCGTGTAGAAGCTCTCCTCGTTGGTCATCAGCATCGGCCAGAGATACTGGTTCCAGCCATAGACGAACATGATGATAAAGATCGCCGCGATCATCGTCTTGGAGAGCGGGACCAGGATGTCGATGAAGAACTTGAACGGCCCGGCGCCGTCGATGCGCGCCGCCTCCAGCAATTCGTCGGGCACGGACTTGAAGAACTGGCGGAAGAAGAAAGTTCCCGTGGCCGACGCCAGAAGCGGCACGATCAGCCCGGTATAGGTGTTGACGAGGCCGAGCTTGGTCATCACGTCGTAGGAGGGCAGGATACGCACTTCCAGCGGCAGCAGCAGCGTGGTGAAGATCATCCAGAAGAAGATCACTCCCATGCGGAAGCGAAAATACACGATCGCGTAGGCGGCCAGCATCGACAGCACGATCTTGCCGACGGCGAAGCCGACGCCGAGGATGAAGGAATTCATGACCATGCGCGCGCCGGTGACCTCGCCTGTGAAGCCGCCCTTTTTCGTCAGCATCTCGTGATAGGTGTCGGTGAAATGGCCGCCCCAGGTCACCTGCAGCCCGTGCAGATGGACATCGAGTGCGTCGTGCGTCGATGTCATGAAGGCCACCACCACGGGCGCCATCATTATGAAGACGCCGAAGAGCAGGATCAGGTGGTCCACGACCTTTGTCTTGTGCATGATCAGGCCCTCAATTGTAGTGGACGCGCCGCTCGATGAAGCGGAACTGGAAAACGGTGAGAAGCAGGACGATCAGCATCAGGATGACGGACTGGGCGGCCGAGCCGCCGATGTCGTTGCCGCGGAAGCCGTCCATGTAGACCTTGTAGACGAGCGTGATCGGGTTGTTGGCCGCCTTGTCCTTCACGATCACATCGATGATGCCGAACGTGTCGAACAGCGAATAGGTCATGTTGATGATCAGAAGGAAGAACGCAGTCGGCGCCAGCAGCGGCAGGGTCACTGTCCGAAATCGGCCGAGACGCGAGCGGTTGTCGATCGCGGCGGCCTCGCGCACGGAGACAGGGATGCCCTGCAATCCGGACAGGAAGAAAATGAAATTGTAGGGGATCTGTTTCCAGACGGCGACGACGATCATCGCGAATGCCGTGTCGACATAGTCGATGCCGACTTTCATGTCCCATCCGAACCAGGCGGCCATGGTGACGAAGGGGCCGATATGCTGGTCGAAGAACATCATGCCGATCAGGCCGGCCACCGGTGGCGCGATCGCGTAGACGCAGATCAGGAGCGTCTTGTAGGGCCCCGATCCGCGAATGACCGTGTCGGCGGTCGTGGCCAGCAGCAATCCGATCGACAGCGAGAAAACCGTCACAAGGATCGTGAAGACCACGGTGAAACGGGCGATCTGTTGATAGTGGCTGGATTTGAACGCCTCGAGATAGTTGTCGAAACCGACGAAGGTCGCGCCGAAACCGAACGGGTCCTCAAGATAGAAGGACGACTGGATCGCCTGTACGGACGGCCAGTAGAAGAAGATGAAGACCACCGTCATCTGCGGCAGCAGGAACAGGTAGGGCAGGTATGGCGAGGAGAACTGGACGCGCTTCATGCGGGCTTTCCGGAGGGGATGATCCGGGAGCGCGAGGCCCCCGGATCGACTATTTTTCGGGAAACCGGACTTAGCCGGCGGTCTTGGCGAAGCGCGCCAGAAGGGCGTTGCCTTCTTCCTCGATGGTCTTCATCGCGTCCTCGACGGTGGTCTCGCCGGCGAAGATGCGATTGTATTCGCGTTCCATGACTTCACGGATCTGCGGGTAGAAGCCCATGCGATAGCCCTTGGACCATTCGCCGCCCGGCAGCGAAAGCTGCTGGATGCCGACTTCGGCGATCGGCTTTTCCTCGTAGTAGCCGTCTTCCTTGGCCAACTCGTAGGCGGCCTTGGTGATCGCGACATAGCCGGTGGACTGGTGGTAGAAATACTGGATTTCGGCCGATGTCAGGAACTGGAAGAAGTCGGCCGAGCACTTGTTTTCCTCATCCGACTTGCCGGACATCGCGAAGAGAGCCGCGCCGCCGATGAAGGAGTTGGTGCCGGCGCCCTCGATGGAGTCCCAATAGGGCAGGAAGGTCGCCGAGAACGGCATCTGCGCGGAGCTCTGCAGGCCGCCGAACGAGCCCGACGAACCGATCCACAGCGCGACCTTGTCTTCCTCGAACGGCTTCTGGTTGTCGGACCAGCCGGCGCCGAAATATCCGAAATATCCGTTGTCGTACCAGTCCTTCAGCTTTTCGTACATCATGACATGCTCGGGCGCGGTGACGTTGAGAGTCGTGCCCTGAACGGAGTCGTAGCCGTTGTTGTTGCTGGCGAACTGCAGGTTGTTGCGCGAGAAGAAGTTCTCCGTGAATTCCCACGTCAGCTGCGACTGGACGAGCGGGATGTAGCCGGCTTCCTTCAGCGCGGGGGCGATCGTCTCGAACTCTTCCCAGGTCTTCGGGGCTTCGACGCCGGCTTTTTCGAGGGCGGCGGTGTTGATGTACATGATCGGCGCCGACGAGTTGAACGGCATGCCGACGAACTTGCCGTCGGCGTCGGCGTAGAAGTAGCGAACGCCCTCGATGAAGGATTCGCGGTCGAACTCGTAGCCGGCCTGGGTGATCAGGTCTTCCGCGGGGATCGCCGCGCCGTTGGCGTTGATGATCGTGGCGGCGCCGGCGTCGAAGACCTGAAGGATGTTCGGCTGCTCGCCGGACCGGAAGGCGGCGATGCCGGCGGCGAGCGCTTCCTCGTAGGTGCCCTTGGAAACCGGAGTCAGCGAACAGGCGTCCTGCGCCGCGTTGAACTTCTCGGCGATCTGGTTGATCACTTCCTGGTTCTTGCCGCCCATGCCGTGCCACCAGGTGATGTCTGTGGCGAAAGCATGCGCGGACGTGGACAGCAGCAGCGAGGCTGCAAGGATATTGCGGATCATCTGAAATCTCCTGGGTTCCGTTTCGGGAGTCGAAACGATGCAAGCCGCGTAGGAGAATCCGGTGAAGCCTTCTTGACCGTTCGGTGAAAAATCAGTGACAGCGCATGAAATGGCGGGGATAGTCGAAAGCAAAAAGGCCGGGCTTGCGCCCGGCCTTTCCGTGAAATGGATGCTGTAAGCGCTTGGCCTACATCATCCCGCCCATTCCGCCCATGCCGCTGGGGCTGAACTTCGTGCTGCTGGCGGGCGTGTTCGGCGTGCCGATCCCGGGGTTCTAGGGGCGGTCAGTCGAGCGCGTCGAGCTTGGCCTGGATGCGGGCGCGGACTCTTGTTGCCTTTTCGAAATTGTAGGGCATGTGCTCCGGATCGAAGACGCGCAGCGCCGCGTCGAGGTGGTCCAGCGCCGCTTGCAGATGCGGGCGCGGATCGGTGCAGGTGTCGTGATCGGCGAGGGCTTCCTCGGCCAGCGCCATGTTCTCGCGCGTCATGGCCCAGTCCACGGGATGGTCCGTCTCGGTGCGGACGCGCAGGGCGGCGCGATAGGCGTCGACGGCCTCGGCGATGAGGGCCGCGCCGTCCGCCCCGCCGGTGCGCGCGCCCTGATCGTACAGGGCGACGGCGAGGTTGTTCTGGGTCGTCGCCCATTGCACGGGATGGTCCGTCTCGGTGTAGACGCGCAGGGCTGCGCGGTATGCGTCGACGGCCTCGGCGATGAGGGCCGCGCCGTCCGCCCCGCCGGTGCGTTCGCCCTGATTGCGGAGGGCGTTTGCGAGGTTGTTCTGGGTCATGGCCCAGTCCACGGGATGGTCCGTCTCGGTATAGACGCGCAGGGCTGCGCGGTAGGCGTCGATGGCCTCTGCGATGAGGGCCGCGCCGTCCGCCCCGCCTGTGCGCGTGCCCTGATTGCTGAGGGCGACTGCGAGGTTGTTCTGGGTCATGGCCCAGTCCGCGGGATGGTCCGTCTCGGTGTAGACGCGCAGGGCGGCGCGGTATGCGTCGATGGCCTCGGCGATGAGGGCCGCGCCGTCCGCGCCGCCGGTCCGCGCTCCCTGAATTTTCAGGGCGTTGGCGAGTGCGACATGCGCGTCTGCCCAGATAGAACCCTTTTCGCCTTTTGTTTCGACGATGGCGATAGCCGACCGCTTCATGTCGATTGTTCGCAGAAAACCGGTTCCGCCAAACCGTAGCGCGTTTTCCGCAAGGCGATGGTCGTAGGTCAGCCGCCGTGCCGGTTCACGCGGATCAATCGCCGCGAAACTGTCAGCTGCAGCGGAGATCATCCGATAGGCTTCGTCCACCCGGCCGCGCAGCAGCGCGTTGTCGGCACGCAGGTCGGCGGTCTTTGCAGCGATATCGAGCTCGGTCGCATGTACCATCGACAGAAGGTTCTCGACCTCCTCGAGATCGAGCCGCTCCGCCGCCTCCTGCGCCGCCGCCTTGAGATTGCCGAGGCTGGCGATGCGCTCGTCGATCATGTCGATCTGCGCCTTGTAGTTGCGGTATTCCTCTGCCTTGGCCTCAAGAAGTGCGCGCAGATCGGCGTCCCCGATTTCGAACACGCGGTCGATCTCGAATCGGCTGGCGAGCGCTTCCAATTGATCGCGATTGGCCTTGCCGAGCGCCCCGACATGGGTCAACGCTTGGGCTACCGACCCGAACTGCCTTTCAAGGCCCTCGATGCCCGCCTTGATCGTCTGCGCGTCGGCGAGCACCTGCTTGCGGAAAGCGGGGGCGAGTTCGTTGGCGAATTGCGGGTCTGCCAGCAGCCTTTCCAGCAGGTGGCCGACGATCCGCTTGAACGGGCCGATATGATCGGGGTTGCTGTGTTCCTTGTCGGTCAGGCGAGCGGCCATCATTTCCACCAGAGCGGCGCTGTCGTGTCCGGCTTCCATGATGCGCTGCGGGGAGGGAAGACTCGCCTCGATCATTTGCGGGATCAGGCGGCGTGTGTCGTCGTTCAGGCCCGGTTCCGCGAGCTTCTTTTGAAGCTCCGATCCCAACTCCTCGGCAAGGCGCTTCGTCGCGGCGGGCAGGCGCTTGCTGATTTCACGATAGGAGAGAAAGCCGCCAACTGCTGCTCCCGCCCCGGCGATCATGCCGGTGGCGCTCGCCAGTCCGCCGATGCAGACCAGCAGATTGGCCGAATGCGCTATGGAATCGGGATCCTTGAAAATCGTCCTGCCCTCCGCCTCAACCATAGGTAGGCAGAGAAAATGCCGAGCACAAGAATAGACGATGGTCGAAAAAGAAAAGGCCGGGCACAGGCCCGGCCGAAATTGAGCGGCGAATTCCGTCTTACTTCACGGCGTCCTTGGCGTCGCCATAGGCCTTCTGGACCTTGCCCTTGGCCTTGTCGAGCTTGCCGGAGGCCTGCATCTTCTTGTTGCCGGTCGCCTTGCCGACGCCGTCCTTGACGGCGCCTTTTGCCTGTTTGGCCGCGCCCTTAACCTGATCCATGTTTGCCATCGTCTGTCTCCGTGATGACCACGCACTTGCTGTGCGCACTGATCAACATGCCAGGCGGATTTTGGTTCCGGCGGCGGCCATCACGAATTGTGTCTTGAGCGCAAACGAAAAAGGCCGGGCTTGCGCCCGGCCTTTCCGTGAAATGGATGCTGTAAGCGCTTGGCTTACATCATGCCGCCCATTCCGCCCATGCCGCCCATGTCGGGCATGCCGCCGCCAGATTCCTTCTTCGGAAGTTCGGCGATCATGGCTTCGGTGGTGATCAGCAGGCCGGCGATCGAGGCCGCGTCCTGAAGGGCGGTGCGCACGACCTTGACCGGGTCGACGATGCCCATCTTGATCAGGTCGCCATATTCGCCGGTCTGGGCGTTGAAGCCGAAGGTCAGCGAATCCTGCTCGAGGATCTTGCCGACAACGATCGAGGCTTCGGCGCCAGCGTTGGTCGCGATCTGGCGGGCCGGAGCCTGCAGAGCGCGGCGAACGATGCTGATGCCGGCTTCCTGGTCGGCATTGACGCCGGAGGCCGACAGACCCTTGGAGGAGAGCAGCAGAGCGGTGCCGCCGCCGGGAACGATGCCTTCTTCGACGGCCGCGCGGGTCGCGTTGAGGGCGTCGTCGACGCGGTCCTTCTTCTCCTTCACCTCGACTTCGGTCGCACCGCCGACGCGGATGACGGCAACGCCGCCTGCGAGCTTGGCAAGGCGCTCCTGGAGCTTCTCGCGGTCGTAATCGGAAGAGGTCTCTTCGATCTGGGCCTTGATCTGGTTGACGCGGCCTTCGATCTCGGAAGCTTCACCGGCGCCGTCGACGATGGTGGTTTCTTCCTTGGTGATCGAAACTTTCTTGGCGGTGCCGAGCATGTCGAGCGAGACATTCTCGAGCTTGATGCCGAGGTCTTCGGAGATGACCTGGCCGCCCGTCAGGATGGCGATGTCTTCGAGCATGGCCTTGCGGCGATCGCCGAAGCCCGGAGCCTTGACGGCAGCGATCTTCAGGCCGCCACGCAGCTTGTTGACCACGAGCGTGGCCAGTGCCTCGCCTTCGACGTCTTCCGCGATGATGAGCAGCGGACGCGAGGACTGAACGACGGATTCGAGGATCGGCAGCATGGCCTGCAGGTTGGAGAGCTTCTTCTCGTGCAGCAGGATGTACGGATCTTCGAGATCGGCGATCATCTTTTCCGGATTGGTCACGAAGTAAGGCGACAGGTAGCCGCGGTCGAACTGCATGCCTTCGACGACTTCGAGTTCGGTCTCGGCGGTCTTGGCTTCCTCGACCGTGATCACGCCTTCATTGCCGACTTTCTGCATCGCTTCAGCGATCATGGAGCCGATTTCGGACTCGCCATTGGCGGAGATGGTGCCAACCTGGGCGACTTCCTCGGAGGTGTTGATCTTGGTGGCCTTCTTCTGAAGGTCGGCGACGACTTCGGCAACGGCGAGGTCGATACCGCGCTTCAGGTCCATCGGGTTCATGCCGGCGGCAACGGCCTTGTGGCCTTCCTGAACGATCGACTGCGCCAGAACGGTCGCGGTCGTGGTGCCGTCACCGGCGATGTCGTTGGTCTTGGACGCGACTTCGCGCAGCATCTGCGCGCCCATGTTCTCGAACTTGTCTTCGAGTTCGATTTCCTTGGCGACCGATACGCCGTCCTTGGTAATGCGCGGTGCGCCGAAGGACTTGTCGATAACGACGTTGCGGCCTTTCGGGCCGAGCGTGACTTTCACGGCATCGGCGAGAATGTTCACGCCGTCCAGCATGCGCTCGCGCGCCGTGCGGCCGAATTTCACTTCTTTAGCGGACATATTCTATACTCCCGGGCAATCTGCCCATTCTGTCTGTCTTGAGAAAACGATCGGGAAAGCGGTTTAGCCGACGATACCCATGATGTCGGATTCCTTCATGATCAGGAGATCCTGGCCGTTCAGCTTGACTTCGGTGCCGGACCACTTTCCAAACAGGACGCGGTCGCCAGCCTTAACGTCGAGCGGCTGGACCTTGCCGTTTTCGTCACGGGCACCCGCACCGACGGAAACAACTTCGCCTTCCGACGGCTTTTCCTTGGCGCTATCCGGGATGATGATGCCGCCTGCGGTCTTCTCCTCGGATTCGACGCGACGCACGACAACACGGTCGTGCAGCGGACGGAAATTCACATCTGCCATTGACTTGAACCTTTGATACGTTGGCTTTGATTATTCTGGCACTCACTCCTCATGAGTGCTAGCGAGCCGGAGATAGTGATGTGCTGCGCGGGTGTCAAGGTGCGCGGCGCCGCTGTTGGCGTTTCCGGAGCTAGCCGCCGCTCCCGACGGTCACGGTCACCGGGCGGTGAAAGGTTTCCGGCAGGACGACGCCGCCAAGCGTCAATCGCGTCATTGCAGTGACACTGGCCGACATGCGGCCGTCATGCGTGCGCCGGAACCGTGGTGCCGATGTATATTGGCCTTCGGGAAGTTCAAGGGTGGATGCGTAAAGCTGGTTAGCGCGATCCGCGTCAAACCGGCCATCAGCCGACAGCGATGCCTCGACCGCTGCCGACAATGCGACCGACGCCTGTTTCGTTGTGCCCTCGATGCGAGGGACGTCGACTGCCAGTGCCAGCCCCATTATCACCGGAACGGCGACGAGGCTCATGGCCACGTTGAAATTGCCGCCGGCATGCTTCGCGAAATTCTCGCGTTTCACCATCATGGTGTATGCCCCTAACATTCCAGCGCAATTGCTGGCGGGGTCTCGATAACGCCTGAATGTTTATGGCCGGTGAAATCCGGTGGTTAAAATTGTTCCCAACCGGGATTTTCCAACCGAAAATCCGCCTCACTCGATGATACGCAGTTTCGAAAGCTCCGCGCCAATCGTGCCGAAGGCGTTCTCCAGTTCGGTCTGGCTCGGTGCGTGGTAATACTTTCCGGGGTCGGAAGCGCAGTCCTGGAAGATCTGCTTGGTGCTCGAACTCGGGCTTGATCCGAAGGTCACCGTATAGATGATGACGTCCTGGCCCTTCGCGGTCGTGCACAGGGACTTCAGCCGCGTGTCGATGATGCCCTTGGCGTTGTTCGCGTTGTTCGTTTCGAAGATCGCATTCGCCTGGCTTTCGCCAAGACGGCCATAGCCGGTGTAGTCCGACTTGCCCGGATGGGCCTCGTTCGGCCCGGCATCGCTCGGCAGATCGTAGAACAGGTTGTCGCCGTCGGTCATGATCATGATCGCCTTGCGCCAGCGCGGGCTGTCCCACAATGTCGCGCCGGTTTTCGGATCGAGTTCCGTGCTTTCGGTAAAGGGTTCTCCCGGAGAAAGCGTGCGAATGCCCCATGCCATGCCGATGTCGCCGAGCGTGCCGCCGCGGTTCCAGGCGGAAAGCGCATCGACGGCCGCATCGACATCCGCATAGGAGTTGGTCAGCGGCAGGATCGGCGTCGGACAGCCGATATTGGGGCCGGTGATACCGTTGGAATTGTAGGAGCCGCCCGGATAGATCGTCGAGTCGTCGTCAAGGTCGTAATCGTTGTCGACCGACGGCTCCCAGAAGAACGGATACCACTTCTCGACGTCGGGACCGGTGTCGGCGATGGAGTTGGCGCCGCTGCGCTCCCTGACGCAGCCTTTCCACTTGTCCTTGTCGTCGGAACGCAGCCCGTAGCTGTGCGTCCCGACGATGCTGTCGGCGACGGAACCCACATTGACCGTGGACGCGTAGGGAACGATGGACACGCGCAGATCGGCCGGCTCGGCTTCGCCGTCGAAGATCGCGTCGACCAGGATATCGGATGCGCTGCGCAGCGACGCGATCTTGCTGCCGCTCCACATCGATCCGGTATTGTCGAGCACGAGACTGACGAGCAGGCCGCCGCCTGCGCGCTTGACCTTCGTGCGCACCGAAACATGCACCTCGCTGACCTGCAGGATGGACATGAAAAGCGTCTGCATCGTCGCCGAACCATCGACCGTGATGACGTCGCCGGTAACCGCGGTGGAAACGGTGTCGAGCGAGGCGTCGGCGAGCGAGAAGTTGTTGGTGACGAATTTGCCGGCGAGCGCGTCGAGCGTCGGCTTGTCCTGATAGACGGTGGCGACGGCAAGCGCCGCGGCATCCACGGCCGATTGCAGGTGATAGCGGGTCAACAGGAAACGCGATCCGTCGATGGACAGGCCGACCGAGGCGAGCAGCGGGATCAGCAGAAGCGCGAAATTGACCGCCATCGCGCCGCGCCGGTTTTCGCGCATGGCCCGAAGGCGGGCGAACAGGCCCGTCGCGCGGTTCGCGGGATCGCTTGCTCTTTCTCTTTTCCTGTCGATCGCCATGGCGGTTGCTTTCACTGTGTGCCCGTCACTCGGGCGGGATGAAATCCCAGTTCTGGTCGTATTCGGAGATCGCACCGTCCATGGCGATGGCCCGCGTTTCGCGGGGACGGAACCATGCGGTCGAGGTGAGGGTGCGGCTGGTCGATGACCAGACGTAGTTGAACGGGCTGGAGTAACTCATTTTCGCCTCGAACCTGATCACGGTGTCGGCCGGCAGTCCCATGCCCGCCGCGCCGGAGGCGTCCGCCGTCAGCGTCGCGCCGCCGGCCGACCGCGTCCACAACAGGGTCGGCGTGTTGTCGGCCTTGAACCCGATGCTGGAGACATTGATTTCGAGGCTCTTGTTCGGATCGAACCCGACGATCATCTGGTCCGACGCGTTGAGTATGGTCGTGATCGACGAACTGGTGAGCGTCGGTTCGCGGGCAAGCAGGTCGCCCGATTGGTGGACGTAGCGCAGGAACTGGTCCTCGGTGGCGTGCTCGACATAGACTTCGGCCAGGCCGAAGGCGAGCACCAGCATGATTGGCGACAACAGGATGAACTCCATCGCCGCGACACCGCGCCGGTCGCCGCCGAAGCGGCGGAGAAGAACTGCGATGCGATGTCCCCCAAGCCTGCTCATGACGCCCTCAGAACGGCTCGTTCTTGAAGATGGAAAAGCCGACCACGATCACCGGGTCGCCATCGGGCTGCAGGATGTCCGCGAGGAACGGCGTGTAGAAATTGTGGATGGCCGACGCCCGCATGGCTGTGATCTTCGCCGAGCCGCCCGGCTGAAAAATGAAATTGGTCGGCTTGCCGTTCGCGTCGAACTTCGCGGTCGGAAAAACGACGTCGGCGACCGTGTTGAAGTACCGCACATCCAGATAGACCTCGGCGCAATTGAAGAAGAGCGAGGCGTCGGAGCAGACGCCGGCGTCGAAATCCTGTTTGGGGTGCGCGCTTTTCTGCAGTTCGCCGGTTTGAATGTTGCGGCCGGCCTGATGCAGGACGAATTTCAGGTGGCTCTGCTTGTAGTAGTAGATCGAGGTTTCGATGATCGCGAAGATGAGCAGCAGGAAAACGGGCGTGATCAGGCCGAATTCCAGTGCAGTCGCGGCGTGCGTGTTCGTCCGGTACCCGCGGATTGCCTGGCGGGCACGGCGTAAGGTTTGCGCAAAGCCCGAGCGGCGTTTCACGCGCTTGATGTTCATCGGTCACGGCGTCCATTTACGGAGCCGTTTCTATCAGCGCTTGATTGGCACCCGGTTCACGCGCCCGGGCTCATTTTTGCCGGCGGATTTACCGCTCGTTAGCCATGGGTTTGCGCGCGAGAAGTCGAACGCCACGCGCGACGGCTTCCCTTTGGGCTGGAAAGGTTCTAATTCGGCCAGCGCGCGTGACGCAAACGGGATAGAACTTTTGGCCATTCGGGTACTGGACAAGCTGGCGGATATCACCGGCGAGTATGATGCGATTTTTTGCGACGTCTGGGGCGTGCTGCATAATGGCGTGCGGTCGTGGACGCCCGCATGGAAGGCGCTTGCGGCGGAACGCGAGAAGGGCAAGGCGGTCGTGCTGATCACCAACGCCCCGCGTCCGAAAGGGCCGGTCTCGGAACAACTCGCGACCCTCGGCGTGCCGGGGGAAGCCTATGACGACATCGTCACGTCGGGCGATGTCACGCGGGCGCTGATCGGCGAGAACGCGCGGATGATCTTCCACATCGGCCCCGACCGCGACATGTCGCTCTATGACGGGCTCGACGTCGAGCCGGTCGAGGAGCGCGAGGCCGCGGCCGTTGTGTGCACCGGTTTCTTCGACGACGAGACGGAAACGCCGAAGGACTATCACGAGATGCTGCAGCGCCTGCGGGCCCGCAACCTGCCTTTCATCTGCGCCAATCCCGACATCGTCGTGGAACGCGGTGACCGGCTGGTCTATTGCGCCGGCGCGCTGGCCAAGGATTTCGGCCTGATGGGCGGTCGCACGCTTATCGCGGGCAAGCCGCACGCGCCGATCTATCGCGAGGCGATGGCCCGCGCCGCCACTGCGCTGGGCCGCGAGGTCGAGCCGTCGCGGGTGCTCGCAATCGGCGACGGAATGACCACGGACGTCAAGGGCGCGATGGATTTCGGGCTAGATCTGCTGTTTATCTCCGACGGAATCCATGCGCGCGAATACGGCACGCCCGGCAATCCCGACCCGCAGCGCCTCGCCGACCACCTCGACGGTTTCGGCGCACATCCGGTCGCCACGATGACCAAACTGGCCTGAACGGAGCGGCATGTGACGTTTCGGTTCCCCTCTTCGAAGGAGCTTCCGGCGGCGCTGCGCGGCAGTGTCGTTGCGATCGGCAATTTTGACGGCGTCCATCGCGGTCATCAGTCCGTACTCGAAACCGCGCTGGGCTTTGCCCGTGATCATGGCTGTCCCGCCCTCGTGCTGACCTTCGAGCCCCATCCACGGCAGCTTTTCCAGCCGGACCGGCCGCTGTTTCGCATCACGCCCGCGCCGATGAAGGCCGACATTTTGCGCGAACTGGGTTTCGACGGCGTGATCGAAATGCCGTTCACCAAGGAATTCGCTCGGCTGACCGCTGACGAGTTCGTCGATGGCGTATTGCTGGAAGATCTCGCCGTCCGCCAGGTCGTTACCGGTTTCGACTTCCATTTCGGGCGCAACCGCCAGGGCGGACCGGCCTTCCTGATGGAGGCGGGCGAGACACGCGGTTTCCACGTGACCCTGGTCGATGCCTACCGGGACGCAAACGCGGAAGTCGTCTCGTCGAGCCGGGTGCGCGAGAAGCTCCAGCAAGGCGATATCTCCGGTGCGAACGGACTTCTCGGCTACCATTACCGCGTCGAGGCGGAAGTCGTCCGCGGCAAGCAACTGGGGCGCACGCTGGGCTATCCGACGGCCAACATGGTTCTGGCCGGCGACGCCGCATTGCGACACGGCATCTACGCCGTGCGCTTCATGCGCGGGGACGGGCGCATTCATGACGGGGTGGCCAGTTTCGGCCGCCGCCCGACGGTTGAATCCGACGGCGAAGCGCTTCTCGAAACCTTCGTGTTCGACTTCAACGAACAGATCTACGGCGAGACCTGCACGGTGGCTTTCTGCGCTTTCCTGCGCGGAGAGGAGAAGTTCGATACGATCGATGCCTTGACGGTCCAGATGAGAAAAGACGAGGAAGCCGCGCGCTCGATCCTCTCTGCTCTCGAGCCGATCGGTCCCCTCGACGCCGCCCTTACCTTCGACGCCCCGGAAGACTGATCATGGCGCGACGCACCATACTCGTGACCGGCGCGACGGACGGTATCGGCTTGGCGCTCGTCCGCCGGCTTGCCGGCCGTCATGACGTGATCGCGACCGGCCGCCGCGAACCGGGCAAGGTGCGCGACCTGTTTCCCGAAAGCGTGCATTACGTGCGCGCCGACCAGAGCGACCCGAAGGCCGCCGCGCAGGCGCTTGGCAGGGGGCTGCTGGAGCATAACGTGACGAAGCTCGATCACGTGGTGCTGAACGCGGCCACCGGCCATGCATCCGCTCCACAGGACGAGACGCCGGATACGCTGCGCGACACGCTGGACGTCAATCTCGCCGGCACGCTCGCCATGGCGCATATTCTTTATTCGTGGCTCAGGCGCGGCAATGGACAGCTGACACTGATCGGGTCCACCGCGCGCAAGGGCGCGCCGCAATTCGCCTGCTACGCGGCCTCCAAGGCCGGACTGCACGGGCTGGCCCGGGCACTGGAAGAAGAATGGCGCGGAACGGTCCGCGTCGTGATTCTGCATCCCGGCCCGACCATGACCGGCATGCAGGAAAAGGTCGGCCTCAAGCTTGGCTGGGCGCACAAATGGTTCATCCGCCCGGACGACATGGCGGCGATGATCGAGGCTGCGATCCGTGCCGGAAAGACGCCGCGAACCCTTTCTTTCATGCAATATCTGTCGGGTGCCGCGGTGCTGGGAAGGACGATCCGTTGACCGCGACCGGAAAAGCGCTGGTGACCGGCGGCAATGCCGGGCTCGGACGGGCGTTCTGCGCGGCCCTTTGCGACGAGGGTTACGCGGTGACGACCCTCGACCAGACCGCCCCCGACGGCTTCGTGCCATGGACCCATCGCATGTGCGACCTGTCGGACCATGCGAAACTCGACGCCGCGATCGTCAATCTTGCCGCCGTGGGCCCATTCGACGTCGTTGTCCTGAATGCCGGGATTTCCGCGACCGGGCGCTTCCAGGCGATTCCGCTCGACGCGCATCTGAAATTGCTGTCGGTCAACACCGAGGCGCCGCTGGTGCTGTGCGCCGGTCTTGCCGCGCGCGGTGCGCTGGCGCCGGGTGGCCGGGTGATCTTCGTTTCGTCGCTTTCGCACTGGACCGGCTATCCGGGGGCCGCCAGCTATGCGGCATCCAAGGATGCGATCGCGGCCTATGCCAAATCGATCCGCAAACCGTTCCGCAAGGCGTTCGGCGTGCGCGTTTCCTGTGCTTTTCCCGGACCGCTGCGCACGCGCCATGCCGCCCGGCACGCACCGAAGGGCGCCAGCGCCGCGCATCGCATGGAACCGGATTTGGCGGCGGGACTGATCCTGAAAAGCGCAAAGCGCGGTTTCGCGACGATCCTGCCTGGCAACCGGGCAAAGATGGCCGCGCTGGCCGGGTGGCTGTTGCCGCGTGCGGCTACGCGGTTCATGGGGCGGACGGTCTTTCGCAAGCTGGATCGCGAGGTGTGGTGATTTGGCTCTTTATTCGCGCCGGTGCTGTTGCTAAAAGCCGCGCCATGACCACGGCCCGTTTCGCCATCATCCGAATTATTGGCCCGGCCTGCCGCTGACACGCGCCGCAGGACCGGGAAGCCGCGCAATTTTTTCGCGCACCCCTAGCCTTTTTCCGCTAATGACCGCTGCAATCTCTCCGCGCAGCATGAAACGAATGCAAACGAATGACCGATTCCGCCGATAACCAGACGCTGGACTATTCCAAGACACTCAACCTGCCGCAGACCGATTTCCCGATGCGCGCCGGCCTCCCCAAGAAGGAGCCGGAACTCGTCGCGCGTTGGCAGGAGATGGACCTCTACAGGAAGCTGCGCGATGACGCGAAGGACCGCCCGCGCTACGTGCTTCACGACGGCCCGCCCTATGCCAACGGCAACATCCATATCGGGCACGCGCTCAACAAGATCCTCAAGGACGTCATCACGCGCTCCTTCCAGATGCGCGGCTATGATTCCAACTACGTGCCCGGCTGGGACTGCCACGGCCTGCCGATCGAGTGGAAGATCGAGGAGCAGTATCGCGCCAAGGGCAAGAACAAGGACGAGGTACCGGTCAACGAGTTCCGCAAGGAATGCCGAGACTTCGCCGACCACTGGATCAAGGTCCAGTCGGAGGAGTTCAAGCGCCTCGGTATCGAGGGCGACTTTGACAATCCCTACACGACGATGAATTTCCACGCGGAGTCGCGCATCGCCGGCGAACTGCTGAAATTCGCCATGTCCGGCCAGCTCTATCGCGGCTCGAAGCCGGTCATGTGGTCGGTCGTCGAGCGCACCGCGCTGGCCGAGGCCGAGGTCGAGTATCAGGAGTACGAGTCCGACACGATCTGGGTCAAGTTCCCGGTTGCCGAGTTCGACGAGGAGAAGTTCCACCGCATTCGGGATCGGAAAACCACGGAACTTGAGAAGCGTTTTGAGGTCGGCGAGGGCGCTTATGCCGAACAGGCCGGGCACGTCACGGAGGACATGCTGGATGTCGTCGCGCAGTTGCGCGATGCGAGCATCCTCATCTGGACGACGACGCCCTGGACAATACCGGGCAACCGCGCGGTCGCATTCGCGAAACTGAACATCGCTTATTCGCTGTACGAGGTGGCGGAGGCCGAGAACGACTTCGGGCCGCAGCCCGGGGAGAAGGTGGTCATCGCCGACCGCCTCGCGGACGGTTGCGCTGAAAAGGCGAAGCTGAAGCTCAACCGCCTCGCCAAGGTCGACAACATCCTGTTGGAATGCCTTACGCTGGCTCACCCGCTCAAAGGTCTCGCCGGTGGCTACGAATTCGATGTTCCGCTGCTGGTCGGATCCCATGTGACCGAGGACGCCGGCACGGGCTTCGTCCACACCGCTCCGGGTCACGGCCGCGAGGACTTCGACGTCTGGATGGAGAGGGCGCCGCTGCTCGCGGCACGCGGTATCGACACGATGATCCCGTTTACGGTCGATGACGCTGGCTATTTCACCAAGGACGCGCCGGGTTTCGGACCGGACCGTGAAGGCGGACCGGCACGCGTCATCGACGACAAGGGCAAGAAGGGCGATGCCAACAAGGTGGTCATCGAAGCCTTGATAGCTGCCGATCGGCTTTTCGCCCGTAGTCGCCTGAAGCACGAATATCCGCATTCCTGGCGCTCCAAGAAGCCGGTGATCTTCCGCAATACGCCGCAATGGTTCGTCCACATGGACATGGATCTCGGCGACGACACGACGCTGCGTTCGCGCGCGCTGAAGGCGATCGACGACACCCGCTTCGTGCCGGCGGGCGGCCAGACGCGTCTGCGCGCCATGATCGAGGACCGGCCCGATTGGGTTCTTTCGCGCCAGCGCGCCTGGGGCGTGCCGATCTGCGTCTTCGCCGACGAGGACGGAAACGTGTTGAAGGACGAGGCGGTCAACGCCCGTATCCTCGAAGCCTTCGAGGAAGAGGGCGCCGATGCGTGGTTCGCCGAGGGCGCCAAGGAGCGCTTCCTCGGCAACGAACACGATCCGGCGAAATGGACACAGGTCACCGACATTCTCGATGTCTGGTTCGATTCCGGCTCGACACATGCCTTCACGCTGGAAGACCGTCCGGACCTGAAATGGCCGGCTGACGTCTATCTGGAAGGCTCGGACCAGCATCGCGGCTGGTTCCATTCCTCGCTGCTGGAGAGTTGCGGCACCCGCGGCCGCGCGCCTTACGACACCGTCATCACCCATGGCTTCACCATGGCCGAGGACGGCAAGAAGATGTCGAAATCGCTCGGCAACAACGTCACGCCGCAAGACGTGATGAAGGATTCCGGCGCCGATATCCTGCGCCTCTGGGTGATGAACACCGACTACTGGGAAGACCAGCGTCTCGGCAAGGCGATCCTGCAGACCAACATCGACGCCTATCGCAAGATGCGCAACACGATCCGCTGGATGCTCGGTACGCTCGCTCACGACGAGGGCGAGAGCGTCGAATATGCCGACATGCCGGAGCTGGAGAAATATATCCTGCATCGGCTCTGGGAGCTCGATAACGTCGTCAACAATGGCTACGAGGCCTTCGACTTCAAGAAGATCTCGCGCCAGGTCCACGACTTCATGGTGCTCGAACTGTCGGCCTTCTATTTCGACATCCGCAAGGACGCGCTCTACTGCGATGCGCCGTCGAGCAAGCGCCGCAAGGCCGCGTTGCAGGTCGTCCATCACATCTTCGACCGGGTCGTGACCTGGCTTGCGCCGATGTTGCCTTTCACGATGGAGGAAGCGTGGCTGTCGCGCTATCCCGACGCCGTGTCGGTGCATTTGGAGCAGTTCCGCAAATGCCCGCCGGAATGGCGCAATGACGATCTTGGATCCAAGTGGAAGAAGGTTCGCCAGGTGCGCCGGACGGTAACCGGCGCGCTGGAGATCGAGCGAAAGGAAAAGCGCATCGGCTCCTCTCTCGAAGCCGCACCTTTCGTTCATGTGACCGACGATGCGCTGCGCGCGGCGATCGAGGATGTCGACATGGCCGAAATCAGCATCACGTCCGGCATCTCGGTTTCGCCGAAGCCGGGTCCGGACGAGGCTTTCACGATTCCCGAGGTTCCGGGGGTTGCGGTGGTTCCCGCGCTTGCCAAGGGCACGAAATGCGCCCGTTCTTGGCGCGTGACGCAGGATGTCGGCTCCGACCCGGAATTCCCGGATGTGTCGGCGCGCGATGCGGCGGCGCTGCATGAACTCAAGGCGCTCGGAAAGCTGTGACGTGCATTGGCGATGGGTGTGGCCGAAGGGCCGCACGCATTGCCGATTCCGTTGTTTTTCGTTAGACCACCATCAATTCGCCGGATTTACCGGTCAGCGCGGAAGCTGAATTCGACGAGACGCTTTCGACCAGGGGAATGGCAGAGCAGTGATGACAGACAGGAAATACCCTGTGCGGATAGCCGCCTTTGGAACGCTTGGAGCGGGCGTGCTTGCGCTTACGGGCTGCATGGGACCGACCTACGGGACCGACAAACCGGCGACTGCGCAGTTCCTCGACGACCTTTCCAGTTCGGTAAAGCTGAGCCGTGGCCAGCGCACCGTGATCGATTACAAGCCGCGTCCCGGCCTTGTCGAGCCGACCGACGCTTCGACCCTTCCGCCGCCTCAGACGAATATCGCCGAAGCATCGCCCGAATGGCCGGAATCGCCGGAAGAACGTCTTGCCCGCATCCGCAAGGAAGTGGACGAGGGACGGTATCTGCCGAACCTTTCCAATACGAATGACCCGGACAAGCCGCTGCAGACCAATGTTCACCAGCGCGCCGCCGGCGCGCAGCGCGTCTATCTGACCGATCCGCCGTCGGAATACCGCCAGCCGGCGGAAACCGCGCCTTACGGTGAACTCGGCGAAACCGAGGCGACCAAGGAGCGTCGCCGCAAGAAGGCGGCGAAGGCCGGCGAAAACGGTGGCGGATGGCGCCGGTTCGTTCCCTGGCTCTAGGGGGCTAGCCGCGCCTTGCGGCAAAAAAGGATCTGAGCAGCCGCGACGCCTCGCCGTCTCCGATGTGCGGATAGATATCCGGCGCATGGTGGCAGGTCGGGCTTGAAAAGAAGCGCACTCCGGAAATCACGGCACCGCCCTTCGCGTCCTCGGCGGCGAAATAGAGCCGTCGGATGCGCGCAAACGAAATGGCGGCGGCACACATCGTGCAGGGCTCCAGCGTGACGTAGAGATCGCAGCCCTCGAGCCGCTCCTGTTCGAGATTTCCGCAGGCCTCGCGTATGGCCAGCAGTTCCGCGTGAGCCGTCGGATCGTTGAATTCGCGGGTCCGGTTTCCCGCCGAACCGACGACCGCTGCGTCACGAACCACGACAGCGCCCACCGGCACTTCGCCGCGCTCGCCGGCCGCGACGGCCTCGCGAATCGCCAGTTCCATGAAGCTCGGGGATTTCGCTCCCGCCGGTGTCTCGGACACAATTTCTCTCGCAACTCCGGCCCCTGCCTGATAGGGAGCCGTCGAACGAAGGCAAACAGCAAATGACGAATGAAGACAAGCCCCGCGGCCGTTCCGGAAAACCCGGCCCGGGTGGTGGCCCCCGAAGCGGGAAGCCCGGAGCGAAAGGCGATGCCGGCAAATCCGGCGCGCCGCGTTCGCGTGGCTTCAAGGATCGGACCGGCCAGGACGGTGGAGCCGGCGAGGGCAAAAGGGACGGCTTGAGGTCTCGCGGGTTCAAGGATGGGCCCGGCGGCGGCAAGCCGGCCGGCAAGTCTCGCGGCTTCAAGGATCGCCCGGACGGCACCGCGCCCTCGCGCGCTGGCGGCGATCGCCCGCGTCCATTCCGGGAGCGGCCTCGCCCTGACGGCGACGGCAAGCCGCGTGGATTTTCAAAGAGAGACGACCGTGATCGGCCCCCGCGCCGGGAGCATGCCGCGGGAGAGGGCGCGGAGCGTCACGACGACCGCGCGCCGGAGGCAGATGTGCCGGCAGAGGCCGAACCGGAACGGATTGCGAAATATCTCGCACGCGCCGGCGTCGCCTCACGCCGGGATGCCGAGCGCATCATCGAATCCGGCCGCGTCACACTGAACGGGACAAAGCTGGTCTCACCGGCGGTAAATGTTACCCCCAACGACGTTATTCTCCTCGATGGCGAGCCTATCCCGGAGATCGAGCGCACGCGGCTCTGGCTCTATCACAAGCCGGCCGGTCTCGTGACGACCAACCGCGATCCGGAAGGCCGCCCGACCGTTTTCGAGAACCTGCCGAAAGACATGCCGCGCGTTCTTTCGGTCGGCCGTCTCGACATCAACACCGAGGGGCTGCTGCTGCTCACCAACGATGGCGGCCTGTCGCGCATGCTCGAATTGCCGCAGACCGGCTGGCTGCGCCGCTACCGTGTACGCGCGCATGGCAAGGTCGATCAGAAGCGGCTCGACGAACTCAAGAACGGCATCGCTGTCGATGGCGTTTTCTACGGCGCGGTCGAGGCCGAACTCGAGCGCGAGCAAGGCTCCAATGTCTGGCTGACCGTCGGTCTGCGCGAGGGAAAGAACCGCGAGGTCAAGAACATCCTCGGCGCGCTCGGTCTCGACGTGAACCGCCTCATCCGCATTTCTTTCGGACCATTCCAGCTCGGTGATCTGCCGGAAGGCGCGGTGATGGAAATTCGGGGACGCACGCTGCGCGACCAGTTGGGCGATCGGCTGATCGCCGATGCCGGGGCCAATTTCGACGCACCGGTGCGCAAGCCGTTCACCAACAAGCCCGTTCGCGACGATGAGGGCGAGACACGGCTTGTGAAAGTGAAGAAGCGCGGCGATTGGGTCAGCGCGGATCCGGAGAGCGGCAAACCGCGTCGCGGCAAGGGCATGGGACGTGACGAGGCGCTGTCGCGCCTGGAGACCAGCCGGCCGCAGCGCGGCAAGGGACCATCCTCGCCGCGCGGTGAAACCGACAAGCAACGCCACGGGCGGGCATCCAATGTCTGGATGGCGCCGGGCGCGCGTCCGCAGGGCCGCAAGGCAAAGCCGGAACAAGGCGGAGCACCTGAAACAAAGCGAACCGGTGGTCCGGAGCGGCGGGGCGACAAGTCGCCAGAGTCCGGAAAACCGGGCGCGGGCGGTCGGCCTTCATCCGGTGCCGGTCCGCGCCGGCCGGGAAAGCCGCGCGGTCCGGGGAAATAGACCGCGATGCGGATCGTCGGTGGGAACTTTCGCGGCCGGGCGCTCGCCTCTCCGAAGGCGGGGTCGGCCTCGATCCGGCCGACGACGGACCGCACGCGCGAAAGCCTTTTCAACATCATCACACATGCCTGGCCGGAGAAACTGGACGAGACCCGCATTCTCGATCTTTTCGCCGGCACGGGCGCGGTCGGTTTCGAGGCCCTGTCGCGTGGCGCTGCCATGGCCCTTTTCATCGAGCAATCCGCGGAAGGGCGCGGCCTTATCCGCGCCAATATCGAGGCGTTGGGTTTGCAGGGACGCACGAAGCTGTTTCGAAGGGACGCGACGCGAATGGGCGAGATCGGCACGATGGAGCCTTTCGATTTCGTTTTTGCCGACCCGCCCTATGGCAAGGGGCTGGCCGAACGCGCGCTTGCTTCCCTGCATGATGGCGGTTGGCTGAAGCCGGGGGCGCTGGTGGTGGTGGAGGAAGCGGCGAACGCCGGATTCACCGCGCCACAAGGCTTTTCCCTTGCCGATACGCGCGATTTCGGCGACACCCGTATGTATTTCATGGTTGGCGAAAGCGATGAAGAAACCGGCTAGCAACGACCAGATGCCCGAGAGGCGCGCCTCCGGCGATCCGACGGTCGCGATTGCATTTGGCGGGGGCGGCGCGCGGGGGCTGGCTCATATCCATGTCATTCGCGCGCTCGACGAGATGGGTATTCGGCCGGTCGCGATAAGCGGCGCGTCGATCGGCGCGATCATGGGCGCGGCCATGTCGAGCGGGATGTCCGGCGACGACATTAAGGAATATGCGCTCGGCATGTTGACCAGCCGCGCCGATGTTCTGGCGCGCATCTGGCGGCTGCGCCCCGCCAGTCTTTCCGACATGGTCGATCGCGGTTTCCGGATCGGCCAGTTCGACGTCCAGCGTATCGTCCAGAACTTCATGCCCGAAACCATCCCGCATGATTTCGCCGCGCTCGGCATTCCTCTTTCGGTGATCGCGACCGATTATTACGGCCATCACGAGACGGTCTTCGCGGAGGGCGAATTGTGGTCGGCGCTGGCCGCCTCGGCGGCGATACCCGCGCTGTTTCGCCCGGTGCGCCGGGACGGCCGCATCTTCATCGATGGCGGCATCTTCAACCCGCTTCCCTACGATCATATCCTCGGCAAGGCCGACATCGTGGTCGGGATCGATGTCGTCGGCACGCCCCGCGGCGATCCGCGCCGGGTGCCCAAGCCGATCGACAGTCTCTACGGCACGTCGCAGCTCATGATGCGGTCGATCCTGAAGCTCAAGCTGAAGCTGCAGCCGCCGGACGTCTTCATACAGCCGCCCGTGTCCGATTACCGTGTCATGGACTTTCTCAAGGCGAAGCAGATCATCGGCGCGACCGCGCCTGTGCAGGATGAGGTCAAGCGCAAGCTCGAAAGCGCCATGGAGGCCGTCGCCAAAGAAACGGCCTGATCAGCCGAGCGTCGCCGCCTTGCCGGTGGAGAACGGCGAATTCGCGGTTGGCGGCGGTCCGGGCAGCCGGTCGTGGCCGGGCCCATCTCGATCCTCGATGGACGCGACAACCCTGAAACACAGGAAGACCGAGGCGATGCCGAAAACGACCGCGCCGAGCGCCCACCCGGCGATGACGCCGGTCGCGCCGTACCAGTGGGCGCCGAGCCAGACAAAGGGTATGACGCCCAATGTCGAGCGCCCCCAGTTGAGAATCGTCGAATAGAACGGGAAACCGAGATTGTTGAACGCCGCATTGGCGACGAAGAGTGCGCCGTTGAACAGGAAGCTCGCGCTCGCGAAAAGGCAGAAGAAGACGACGAGATCGTACGCCTCGCCCTCCGCGCGGAAAATCCCGGCGATGCCGTCGGCGAACAGCGCCAGCAGGCCCCAGACGACGAGGACATAGAGCGTCGTGAAGATCAGCGCGTCGCGCATGGTCTCGAATAGGCGATGATAGAGCTTCGCGCCGTAATTCTGACCGAGGATCGGCCCGACCGCGCCCGATAGCGAGAAGATCACGCCAAAGGCCACCGGGATCAAGCGCCCGATGATCGCCCAGCCGGCGACGGCGCCGTCACCGAAGGCCGCGATTTGCGCCGTCACATAGGCATTGCCGACCGGTGTGGCGATTTGCGTCATCACCGCCGGTCCGCCGATCGCGAAGAAGGGCCGGAATGCTGCGCCGAGCGCGGCCAGGTCAGGCATCCTGACCAGCCGGTGGACGATCGCCGCACCGTGCAGCCCGACCAACAAAAGGGCGAGGCGCGACAAGAGCGTCGACACGGCAGCGCCGGTGATACCGAGATCGAACCCGAAAATCAGGATCGGATCGAGGATAGCCGCCGCGACCCCGCCGGCCAGCGTGACATACATCGCGCGCCGGGCATCGCCGACGCCGCGCAAGATGCCGGTCGTGCACATGCCGACCGCGACGAGCGGCGTGGAGGGAAACACGATTCGCAGGAAACCGTCGGCGAGCTGTTTCGTCTCGCCACGCGCCCCGAGCATGCCCAGCAGTTCCGGAATGAATATCCAGGCTAGCGCGGCGATCGCCGTCATTGCGATGGCCATGTAGACGATCGCCGCGCCGCCCGATTTCGCGGCCTGCTCGCGATCGCCCGCTCCCAGAGCCCGCGAGACCAAAGCGCCCGTCGCGATCGTGAAGCCGATGGCCACCGAGACGGTGAAGAACATCAACGTCCCCGCATAGCCGATGGCCGCCGCCAGCTCGGCCTGGCCGAGCAGTGAGATGTAGAACAGGTTGAGCGCATCGACGGCAAAGACCGCGATCAGTCCGACGGAACCCGTCAGGGTCATCGTAACGACATGGCCCATCGTCGGGCCGGTCGTGAATTTGGCCCTGTCTTCGCCGGGAGCTGCCATGGGAAAATCCTAGTGCGCGAAAACGGCTTCGAGAGAGGCAAAACCCTTGAACTCGAGCGCGTTGCCCGAAGGATCGCGAATGAACAAGGTCGCCTGCTCGCCCGGCTCGCCCGCAAAGCGAACCATGGGTTTGTGCAACCAGTCTATCCCTTCGGCGGCTTCCAGGCGTTCCGCAAGTATTTTCCAGTCATGCATGGCGAGCACAACGCCGAAATGCGGGATCGGGACCGCCTTGCCATCGACGGCGCCGCTCGAACCGTCTCCTTGTGGGGCCGTGCGCAGATGCGCCGACATCTGATGGCCGAACAGGCTGAAATCCACCCAACTGTCCGAAGCGCGTCCGGGCTCACACCCGAGTACGTCGCAATAGAAGTGGCGCGTGGCCTCGAGGTCATCGACCGGGAACGCGAGGTGGAAAGGCGTCAATGTCATGAATTCTCCTCCTCGACGGCCGTCCGCTCGTTGTCGGTCGCGTCGATGACTTTCGATTCGCGGCGCGGTTTCGTGAGCGGTTCGGGCGTCACCGGTCGCGTGTGTATCATGTGGCGGCCGGCATAGAAGCCCTGTGATTGCTGGATGAGGAGACGCTCGGCGTCGCGTTTTTCCACATCCTCGGCGATTTCGCTCGAAAGCTGTTGTGTCGTGCCGAGCGCTTCCAGCGTGCGCTGCCCGAATTCCAGCCCCGATTTGAACGTCTCGCGCATCTCGTATTCCACGCCGCGCGCGCGAAGCTCGAGTGTATGAGTGCGGTCGTAGGATCGCACATAGAGCTTGACGTCCGGATATTCGGACTGGACCAGATCGACGATCCGGTCGGTGATTTCCTTCTTCTGCGTGCAGACGGCCACGATCTTGGCGCGCTTGATACCGGCTGCTTCGAGAACGTCCTTGCGGGTGCCGTCTCCGAAATAGATCCGGAAACCGAATTTCTGCGCCGAGCGGACCCGGTCGGCGGAGTGATCGATGATGGTGACGTCCGAGCCGCCGGCGAGCAGGATCTGCGATGCGATCTGGCCGAAGCGCGAAAAGCCGACCATCAGAACATCGGCGCCCGCGCCCTCGAAATCCTCGTCCATCTCCTCGTTGTCGTCCTCGCGCACGAGAAACCTGCCGAGCATGACACTGACGGGCGTGAGCGCCATCGAGAGCGTGACGATGGAGACGAGTTGCGAGGATGTCGCCGCATCGAGAACCTGCATGCCGACCGCCGCGGAAAACAGCACGAAACCGAACTCGCCGCCCTGCGGCAATGTCAGCGCCGTTCGAACGGAAACGTCGTGATCGGATCCGAACACGCGGCACAGCGCATAGATGATCGCCGCCTTCACGACCATGAGGACGGGGACGGCCAGAAGAATTGTCAGCCAGTTCTCGACGATAACGCTCAGGTCCAGCGACATGCCGATGGCCATGAAGAAGAGACCGAGCAGCAGTCCGCGAAACGGTTCGATATCGGCTTCGAGCTCATGGCGGTAGGTTGATTCGGCCAGCATGACGCCGGCGATGAAGGCGCCCATCGCCATCGACAGCCCCGCGACCTGCATCAGCAGGGCGGACCCGATAACCACCAGCAATGCAGCCGCGATCATCGCTTCGCGCGCGCCGGATTTGGCGATGATCTGGAACAGCGGGTTGAGTATATAGCGGCCCGCGAAAACGAGCGCGGCAACCGCGATAATCGCAACGAGGAAATCGACGAGATTGTTGCCGCCGTTTTCCGCGGCGGCCGGCGCGAGAAACGGCAACAACGCCAGCAACGGGACGATGGCGAGATCCTGGAACAGCAGGATGCCGAAGGATTTTCGGCCATGCCGGCGATTGATCTCGCCGCGCTCTTCCAGGATCTGCAGCGCGAAAGCGGTCGATGACAGGGCCAGGCCGAAGCCGATCACGGCTGCGGCCCCTATGCCGATGCTGGGGACGGCCATGGCGAGCGCGGTCAGGGCCACGCCGGTCAGGAGCACCTGCGTCAGCCCCAGCCCGAAAATGTCGCGGCGCAGCGACCAAAGCCGTGCGGGCTTGAGCTCCAGGCCGATGATGAACAGCAGGAATACGACGCCCAGTTCGGCGACGTGCAGAATTTCCTCGCCCTCGGTGATCATTCGCCCGATCGGGCCGATGACAAGGCCGGCGGCGAGATAGCCGAGCACCGTGCCGAGGCCGATACGCTTGAACAGCGGAGCGGCCACCACGGCGCCGCCGAGAAGCATGACGGCTTCCATGTAGAGCTCCGGCGCTGCGCCTCCCGCCATGAATACTGCTCCCCTTTGGATCGGCCGAACCATTGTCGCGACTTGATGCCGGGCGCGCCGGGCAATACATGACAGCCCAGCCCTTTCGGTATCGCGCCCTATCTAAGCGCTTTTTGCCGTCCAGCAAACCGGCCCGTCACTCGGAGATTCCATGACAGACGATACCCAGAACCTTATCGACCGCGCCGCCTCGCTCGTGGAGGCCGCCAAACGCGCGGGCGCGGACGCCGCCGACGCCGTTGTGGTGCGCTCGCGCTCGAAGAGCGTATCCGTACGCCTCGGCAAGGTGGAAGGCACGGACTCATCCGAAAGCGACGATTTTTCCCTGCGCGTCTTTGTCGGTTCGAAAGTCGCGAGCGTCTCCGCCAATATCGCGGGCGACGCCGACATGCTCGCCGAACGCGCGGTCGCCATGGCGAAAGTCTCTCCGGAAGACAAATTCAACACGCTTGCGCCCGAGGAACTGCTGGCGCGCGATATCCCCGATCTCGACCTTTACGACGAGACCGAAATCCCGGCCGAACGAATGACGGAAGACGCGCTCGCGATGGAAGAGGCCGCGCGAGCCGTACCGGGCGTGACGAATTCTTCTGGCGCGGGCGTCTCGGCCGGTTCCGGCGGGCTCGTTCTGGTGACCTCGCACGGATTTTCCGGCGCCTATCGCCGCTCCCGTTTTTCACGCTCCGTCAGCGTGATCGCGGGTGAGGGGACCGGCATGGAGCGCGATTACGATTTTTCCTCGCGGATCTTCTTCTCCGACTTGCGGGCACCCGAGGAAATCGGCCGCGAAGCAGGTGAGCGGACCGCGCGGCGCGTCAATCCGCGAAAGGTGGAAACGCGCACGGTGACCTGCGTTTACGATCCGCGTGTGGCGCGCGGCATGCTCAGCCACCTCGCGGGCGCCATCGACGGCGCGTCCGTGGCGCGCAAGACCTCCTTCCTGAAGGACCGTATGGGACAGCAGGTGGCAAATCCGGCAATCACGGTGATCGACGAACCGATGCGCCGGCGCGGACAGGGTTCGCGTCCCTTCGATGGCGAAGGCGTGCAGGGCGAGACGCTGACCATGATCGGAGAGGGCGTTCTCAATCACTGGTTCCTGTCGACCTCGATCGCAAACGAACTGGGGCTGGTGACCAATGGGCGCGGCGCGCGGGCAGGCACCTCCGTCGCCGCGTCGTCGACCAACCTGTCTCTGGAGCCCGGCGATCAGTCGCCCGAAGAGATGATCCGCGCCGTCGGCGACGGGTTCTACGTTACGGAGGTCTTCGGCCAGGGCGTCAACATGGTGACCGGCGAGTACAGCCGCGGCGCATCGGGCTTCTGGATCGAGAACGGAGAGATCGCCTATCCCGTTTCCGAGGTGACCATCGCCTCGAACCTGAAAGACATCTTCATGCGCATGGTCCCCGCAAGCGATATCGACCGCAACTTCTCGACGGCCGCGCCGACGCTGGTCATCGAGGGCATGACGCTAGCCGGTCAATAGACGACGCAATGACCGAGAACAGCACATCCGGCGAGGCCCGACCGACGATCGAGCAGGATCTCGCCCTGATCCGCGATGCCGCCGAGAAGGCGGGGCAAATCGCCCTGTCCTATTTTCGCGGCCATCACGACATGGATGTGCGCATGAAGGATGGACGATCGCCGGTCAGCGCTGGCGATCTCGCCGCGGACAGCTATCTGCGCGAAACCCTGTTGGCGGCGCGGCCGGATTATGGCTGGCTGTCGGAGGAAAGCGTCGATGTTTCGCGCACGAAGCGCCTTACGGCGCCGCGCAGCTTCATCGTCGATCCGATCGACGGCACGCGTGCCTTTATCGACGGCCGCGACATATGGTGTGTCTCGATCGGAGTCGTCGAGGGGCATGTCCCGATTGCCGGCGTGCTGGAATGCCCGGCTCTGAAGACACGTTACTGGGCATCCGCCGGTGGCGGAGCGTGGAAGGATGGCGACCGGCTGACGGTCTCGACGCCGCGGCCGCGCCCTGTCGTTGCCGCGCCCGCCAAGGCCGGACCGCAACTCGACCTTGCCTTTCCCGCCGGCTATGAGCGACACGGCCACATTCCGTCGCTCGCCTATCGGCTTGCCATGGTCGCCGACGGATCGCTCGATGCCACGCTGGTGAAGCCGAGAGCCCATGACTGGGATATCGCGGCGGCGATGCTGATTCTCGCCGAGGCCGGCGCACGGTTGACCGATTTCGATGGTGTGGATGTCAGGCTCAACGAGGATGACGTCGTCAAGCCGGAGATGATGGCTGGCCCGACCGGGATGTTGGGGGCAATGTTCGGAGTTGTTACGGCGCAAGCATTCGGTTAAGCGTCCGGGTGACTTGGCAGGAATCTCATATCTGGAAGGTTATGCGGCAATGGCTGATAACACTGAGGACACTCAGTTGCTGCACCTCGTGTTCGGCGGCGAACTGGAATCCCTGGAAACCACGCGTTTCCGCGATTTGAACGACCTCGACATCGTCGGTATCTATCCCAACTACAAGACCGCGCAGGCCGCGTGGAAAGCAAAGGCGCAGCAGACGGTGGACAACGCCCACATGCGTTACTTTGTCGTCCATCTCCATCGCCTGCTCGATCCCGAAAAAGACACATAAGGCTGGTTTGTCGGCGGTGGCGCGTCTGGGGAACTGTCCGCAAGCGCGGCCCCATGCGAACCTCATTCGGCATTTGCCTATCGGACCCGTAATCGGCGGAACATGACGAACAGTGAAATAACCGTGGGGAGAAAAGGGCGGTCAAAGCGCAGACCGTTCAAGCGTCTCCGGGTCATGTTACGCAAGATATTCGCGAAAACGCCTTTTCTCGTGCCGTCGGCCGCTTACCTGATCGAGCATTACATTCGGTTTGTTTATCGCACCAATCCGCTGATCGAGTTCGATACGGACAAGGCGGACCGAATTCTCGCTGAGGAAGGGCCGCTGATCGTGACGTGCTGGCACGGCCAGCATCTCATGATGCCGCTTTTCAGGCGCAACGGGCACCCTTCCGTGGCCATGGTCTCGCGCAGCCGCGACGCGGAGCTGAACGCGCGGGTCGTCGAGCGCATGGGTCTTCAGACAGTGCGGGCCTCCGGTGGAAGGAAGCCCAAGCTTGCCGTCAAGAAAGGCGCCGTGAGCGGTATCCTCGCACTGCGCAATTATCTGAAGGCGGGAAAGTCTGTTTTCATGATGGCGGACATACCGCATGGCGTGCCGCGTCAAGCGGGGATGGGAATCGTCTCGATCGCCCGTATTTCGGGTGTGCCGATCGTGCCGGTCGCCTATGCAACGTCGCGTCGTCATGTTCTGGAAAAAACATGGGACAAAACGGTGATCAATCTGCCCTTCGGACAAGCGGCATTCTGCTTCGGCGATCCGATCCATGTGCCTTCCGATGCGGATGACGCTGCGATGGAAGCCGCACGCTTGTCCCTGGAGGAGTCGCTGAACGGCGTCCAGGACAAGGCATATGCCTTCGTGGATGGTTCGGCATGAGCGAGTTGTGGGCCAGAACCGCGCTACAAACCTACCGCTGGCTGGGTGCCGCGCTTTATCCGCTGATGGGGACCTACGTCGCCGTCCGCATCACGCGCGGCAAGGAAGAGCGCGGCCGTCGGCGCGAGCGCTACGGCCGCAGCACGATCGACCGTCCCGATGGGCCGCTGATCTGGATCCATGCCGCAAGCGTCGGCGAGACAGGCGCTGTTTCCGCCCTGATCCAGCGCATTCGCGACCTCGATATTCGCGTGATCCTGACCACCGGAACCGTCACCTCCGCCAATTTCGCGCGTGAACGCCTTGGTGAAGACCTTCTGCACCAATATGTGCCGCTCGATATCAAGCCTGCGGTGAGCCGGTTTCTCAACCACTGGAAGCCGGACTTGGCGATTTTTGCCGAATCCGAGATCTGGCCGATGACGATCCTCGAACTCGGCGCACGGCGCATTCCGCAGATCCTGATCAATGGCCGTATGTCGGACCGCTCCTTCAAGCGCTGGTCGCATCGTCTCGCGCTCGCCGAATCCCTCTTCGAGAACCTTTCCCACGTCGCCGCGCAGAGCGAAGTCGACGGTGAACGGTTCCGGGCGCTTGGCGCCAGACCCGTGACCGTGACCGGTAATCTGAAGGCCGATGTCGCTATACCTCCTGTCGATCAGGCCGAATTGCGACGATTGTCCGCGGCGATCGGCGAACGCTCGCGTTGGGCGGCGATTTCGACCCATGACGGCGAAGAGCTTGTCGCCGCCCGTGTCCACAAGGCGTTGAAGAAATACCGGCCCGGATTGCTGACCATCGTGGTGCCGCGCCACCCCGACAGGGCCGGTGCCCTCAGGAAGATGTTCGAGGAACGAGGCCTGTCGGTGGCGAGCAGGAGCAATGGCGAAGCACCGACGCCGCAGACCGATATCTTCCTTGGCGACACGATCGGCGAAATGGGCCTCTATCTTCGGCTCACCGACATAGCCTTCGTCGGCAAGTCGCTCGTCGGTCATGGCGGCCAGAACCCGCTGGAACCGGCGATGCTCGGCACTGCGATCCTGAGCGGGCCCAACGTGTCTGCCTTCGTCGAGGCCTATGACCGCCTGACGGAAGCGCGCGCCGCGCGGATGGTCGAAGACGAGGCGACGCTGGCGAAGACCGTTCACCACCTCATGTCGCAACCCAAGGTGTGCGATGCGATGGCGCGGGCCGGCATGCGCGTCGTCACCGATATGGGTGGCGCGCTGGAGCGGACCTGGAGTGCGCTCGATCCCTATATCCATCCGCTGCGCGTCCAGGCGGCGCTGCACGGAAACGGGCCTGAAGCCCACCCGGCGTCGGGTGGTCGGGGCGCCGGTCATGCCGGGAGGCGTGCACTTGGCTGGAAGTGAAGCGCCGCCTTTCTGGTTTCGCGAGAAAGGGTGGGCTGCGTATTGCCTTGCCCCGGTGAGTTGGGTCTATGGCGCGGTGGCCCGCTGGCGCATGGATAATGCCCGCCCGCGTCAGGTCATGGCGCCGGTATTGTGCATCGGCAATCTGACGGTCGGCGGATCGGGCAAGACACCGACGGCGATCGCCGTCGCAAAGGCCGTCCGCGAGGCGGGCTACACGCCGGGCTTTCTCACGCGCGGATATGGCGGATCGCATGTCGGCCCGCATCTCGTCGACCCCGATGCCGATACCGCGCTATCCGTCGGCGACGAAGCATTGCTTCTTGCCAGGGTCGCGCCGACCGTGGTTGCGCGCAGACGCGCCGAGGGTGCGCAGGTCCTGATCGACGATGGAGCGGATTTCGTGATCATGGATGACGGTTTTCAAAGCCGCACCGTGCATTTCGACTACGCGCTGATCGTGATCGACGCCCGCCGCGGCATCGGCAACGGCTCCGTCATCCCCGCAGGCCCCTTGCGCGCTCCCATCATTGACCAGATGCGCCATGCCGACGGAGTTTTGCGGATCGGCGACGGCGAACGCGGCACCAGGGTCGTTCGCGCCGCCGCACGGGCCGGAAAGCCGATCCTGCGCGCCGACATCCGGCCCCGTGAGGTCGAGGGGCTCAGGGAAAAGCCGCTGCTTGCGTTCTCGGGAATCGGCGAACCGGCAAAATTCTTCGACACGCTGGTCGCCGCCGGCTGCGATGTCGCCTCGCGGCGCGCTTTCGGGGATCACCATGTTTTCACGGATGGGGATGCGACGGAATTGCTGGACCGGGCGCGGACCGAAAACCTGACGCTTGTCACCACCGAGAAGGACGCTGTCCGGCTCAGCCGTTTCGGTGGACCGATCGCCGAACTGCGCGAGGCAACCCGCGTTCTGCCGGTCGATCTCGTTTTCGACAACAGGCTGACGCTCGACACGTTGATAAAGGACGTTGCCGCGCGCTATCACAGGCGCAGGATCGGCCGGTAGCCGGTCAGCCGCGGTTCATGAATTCCAGTTCGCGCTTCAGCGACGTCTCGACATCGATATAAGGCTCCTGGCGCGCCACGCTCCAGTATTTCAGCTCGTCGAGCGGTATCGGCTTGCCGGTGACCGCGCAGCGCACGAATGCCCCCGGTGCGAGGACCTGATAATCCGCGTCGAGGTAGCGAATCTTTGCTTCCGACGCATTGGCCATATCGAAAATATTCATACCCCCTTAGCGCCACAAAATGGCGTCCGCGTCAACGTCTGCGGCCTCAGCGGCGCCCGAACAGTCGCTCTATGTCCGACAGTTTCAACTCGATGAAGGTCGGACGACCGTGGTTGCAGGTGCCGGACCCCGGCGTCGCCTCCATCTGTCGCAGCAGGGCATTCATCTCCTCGGCGCGCAGCCGCCGGCCCGAGCGGACAGAGCCGTGGCAAGCCATGGTCGAGGCGACTTTCTCGATATTGTCGCGGATGCGAAGCGCATCATTGCCATCGGCGAGATCGTCGGCAAGATCGCGCAGAAGCCCCTGCGCATCGACTTCGCCGAGCATTGCCGGCGTGGCCCGTACGGCGACAGCGCCGGGGCCGAAGCGTTCGATCTCGAGTCCGAACCGCGCGAGCGTCTCGCTCTCCGCGACGATCCGCTCGACATCCTCGACGGGGAGGTCGACGATGTCGGGTACGAGGAGCATCTGCGAGGGGAGGGTGCGCGCGGCAAGCGCGTTCTTCAGCGCTTCGAAAACAAGCCTTTCATGCGCCGCATGCTGATCGACGATGACCAGGGAGTCTTCCGTCTGTGCGACGATGTAGTTTTCGTGAATCTGCGCACGCGCGGCGCCGAGCGGGTGGCCGCCAAGGTCGGCCTCCTGCGCCGGAGGCGCTTCCGCGACGGCGGCCGAGGGCGTGAAGCCGGCAAAGCCCGATTGTCCGCTTTCCGCAAGGCCGTTCGTGAAGTCGAGCGGCGCGTTCACCGACGGTGTAGAGGCGGATGAGGCGCGCTGAGGTGGTCCGCCCGGGACAGACCCCGGCCGAAAGGCGGTCGTCATCGCGTCGGCCGCCGAGGTGGAGGCACGGATACCTTCCTCCGCAAGCGCCCGCCGGATCGCCGAGATCATCAGTGCGCGGATCAGACCCGGATCCCGGAAGCGGACTTCCGCCTTGGCGGGATGGACATTGACATCGACGAGCCTCGGATCCGTATCGATGAAGATCGCACACACGGCATGACGGTCGCGCGCCAGCATGTCCGAATAGGCGCCGCGAAGCGCGCCGGACAGTTGCCTGTCGCGCACAGGGCGGCCGTTGACATAGACGAACTGATGCGAGGCCGACGCACGGTTGAAGGACGGCAGCCCCGCAAAGCCGGCGATCCGCACATCTTCCTTCTCAGCTGCCAGAGCCACGGCGTTGTCGCGGAAATCGCGGCCGAGGATCTGGGCGATGCGGGCGATCAGGGCCTGTGAATCCGTTCCCGTCGCCGGCAGGTCGAGCGTGGACCGGTCGGAGCCGGCAAGCGTGAAGGAAACGCCTGGCCGCGACATGGCGATGCGCTTGACGGTCTCGGTGATGGCATTGGCTTCCGCGCGATCGGACTTCAGGAATTTCAGCCGCGCCGGTACGGAACGGAACAGTGACGTGACCTCGACCATGGTGCCCGGATTGCCCGCCGCAGGCCGAGGTCCGGAGACCGCCCCGCCATCGACCGCGATCTCGAAAGCCTCGCCGCCAGCGCGCGGCCGCGAACGGATGACGAGACGCGACACCGAGCCGATGGAGGGCAGGGCCTCGCCGCGGAAACCGAGCGTCGAAATCGCATCGAGTTCGCGCTCGATCTTGGAGGTGCAATGGCGCGAGATGGCAAGGCCCAGATCCTCCGCATCCATGCCGGAACCATTGTCTGTAACGCGTATCAGTGACTTGCCGCCGGCACCGGTCAGCACTTCGATACGATCCGCGCCTGCGTCCAGCGCGTTTTCGACAAGTTCCTTAACGACATTCGCCGGGCGTTCGATGACTTCGCCGGCCGCGATCTGGTTGACGATCGTATCGTCGAGGCGATGGATTCGGGATTGTGCCATGGTCCCGATCATAAACATGCCGCCGGAGGGACGAAACGCGGCTGCGTCTGTTTCAACCGAAGCTTTTCGCGCTTTCGAAACGCCGGCATCTTGAAGAATATATGCGGGAATTGGTATATAATAGGTCTCAAAGGAGTACCCCGCTGATGAACACAATCCAGGCTTCCCTACCGGCCGGCATGCGTCAGGTCGGCAATGGTTTCTACGTCTCCGGGCAGATCGCACCGCAAAACGTCGAGGCGCTCGCCAAGGAAGGTTGTACGACCATCATCTGCAATCGCCCCGACAATGAAGGCTGGGGTCAGCCCGCCGCCGAGAAGATCAAGGCGGAAGCCGACAAGCATGGCGTGAAATTCCACTACATTCCGGTCGGTCACAGTGGCGTCACCGCCGAGACCGTCGAGGCGATGCGCAAGGCGATTGCGGAAGCGGACGGAATTGTTCTGGCCTATTGCAGGTCCGGCGCGCGTTCGACGCAGCTCTACGCTTTCTCCCGACCCTGACAGGGCCGGTCACGCTCCCGATGCGCGGGTAAATATGCCGCCGCCAGCTAGCGCAAAGCGGTGCTGCCTTGTTAGAGACCGATCTACGGACGCGGTTTCGAACGGCAGGGACAAATGAACGGCATGGATTGGCGGCGAATGGTGATCGCGCTTGCCGCCGGACTCGGCGGTGCCGCCGTGGCCCAGCTTCTGGGGCTCGCCGCCGCCGCCCTGATCGGCTCCGCGCTCGCGGTCACGATCGTGGCGCTGCTGGGACTCAAACCGGACATTCCCAACCCGCTGCGCAATGTCGCATTCTGCGTGATCAGCGTCTCGCTGGGATCGGGCGTAACGCCCGACATCCTTGCGGAAATAAGCCACTGGCCGTTGAGCATCCTCTTGCTGGCGGTGACGGTTCTCGTCGTCATGATCGTCTGCGGATTGATCCTGCGCTTAATGTTCGGGGCGGATGCGACGACCGCCGCCCTGGCGACGTCGCCCGGCGCGCTGTCCTACACGCTTGCGCTGGCCGCCGACAGGAACGCGGATTTGCGTTTCGTGATGTTGTTGCAGAGCCTGCGTCTTTTCCTGATTACGGTTCTGTTGCCGCCGATGATCGGCTTTGCGAATGGGGGCGTCGGCGCGGGACCGGCTGCCGATGTGCCGCATCTGCACATTGGGGAGGTCGCCGTCCTTCTGGCTGTGACCTATGGTCTCGGAATGATCCTGACGCGATTGCGTTTCCCGGCGCCTTACATCCTTGCCGGCCTCGCCGTCAGCGGCATTGCGCATGCCACGGGAATCGTCGCAGGTCGTCCTGCCGACATGGTGCTTTTCTTCGGATTCAGTGTCACCGGGGCGGTCATCGGCGCACGGTTTACGGGGTTTACCCTGTCTGAAATAAAGAGGCTGGCATTGGCCGGGTTCGTTTCCACGGCCGTCGCCGTCGCCGTATCCGTGGCCGGCGCTTTCGCCGCTTCCGGTTTGCTGGACCTACCGTTCGGACAGGTTTGGGTGTCCTATGCGCCGGGCGGCGTCGAGGGCATGACGACCATGGCACTGGCGCTGGGATATGATCCGGTCTACGTGGCGACGCACCACGTGTTCCGCATTCTGTTCCTGATCGGAATCCTGCCGGTCATGGTCGGCCTGTTTGCCGCCGTGGGGAGGAAGTCGGGAAAGACCTGAAGAATATCGGGAATGCGCGGGCCGCGCCTTTGCGATCGTCCGCGGGGCTCTTATGTGGAGCATTCGGTCCGGAAATTTCAGAGGACCGATACGCAGTTTGACCAGACGCCGCTGCTGGTGCAGATCAGGCGCAAGAACGAATGCGGCATCGAAGCCGTTCGAAGGGAGAAAACATGCTGACGAAGTCCAACGCCTTTCTCAAGGAAGCCAATCTGATCGGCGGCAAATGGATTGCCGCGGACGGCGGCGCGACCCTTTCGGTCACCAATCCGGCGAACGGGCAAGTGCTCGGCACCGTGCCGAAGTCGGGACAGGCGGAGACTGCACGCGCCATCGAGGCGGCGGCGGCGGCCTTCGAGAGTTTTCGCAAGACGACGGCCGCCGAGCGTGCCGCGATGCTGCGCAAGATGCATGACGTCATGATCGAGAACGCCGATGCGCTCGCCGAACTGCTGACGCTGGAACAGGGCAAGCCGCTGGCCGAGGCGAAAGGCGAGATCGTTATCGGCGCCAACTACATCCTGTGGTTCGCCGAGGAAGGCCGCCGGGTCTATGGCGACATCGTGCCGTCGCCCTGGGCGGACCGGCGCATCCTTGTGCGCAAGGAGCCAGTCGGCGTCGTCGGCGCGATCACGCCCTGGAATTTCCCGTCCTCGATGCTGGCGCGCAAGATCGGCCCGGCGATCGCTGCCGGATGTACCTCCGTCATCAAGCCCGCCTCGCAGACGCCCTATTCGGGTCTCGCCTGGGGTGTCATCGCCGAAATGGCCGGACTGCCCGACGGCGTGATGAATATCGTTACCGGTTCGGCGTCCGAAATCGGTGGCGAACTGACCTCCAATCCGGCGGTCAAGAAGATCACCTTCACCGGCTCGACCGAGGTGGGCAAGGTGTTGCTCAAGCAGTGCGCCGACACGGTCAAGAAGGTTTCGATGGAACTGGGTGGCAATGCGCCGTTCCTGGTGTTCGATTCCGCGGACGTCGACAAGGCCGTCGAAGGCGCTGTTGCGGCGAAGTATCGCAATTCCGGCCAGACCTGCGTCTGCACGAACCGGTTCTACGTTCAGTCCGGTGTCTATGACGAATTCGCCGAGAAGCTTGCGCGCAAGGCGGAAAGCCTCAAGGTCGGTCCCGGCACCGAGGAAGGCACGCAGCAGGGACCGCTGATCGACATGGCCGCCGTCGAGAAGGTCGAGGAACTGATCGCCGACGCTGTCGACAAGGGCGGCAAGGTGCTTGCCGGCGGCAAGCGCCACGAACTCGGACAGTCATTCTTCCAGCCGACCGTCATCTCCGGAGCGACCTCCGAGATGCGCTTCTCGCGCGAGGAGATTTTCGGCCCCGTGTCGCCGGTCTTCAAGTTCGAAACGGAAGACGAAGCCGTGGCGCTCGCAAACGATACCGAATACGGCCTCGCCTGCTATTTCTACACGCAGGATCTCGGCCAGGCATTCCGTATCATGGAAGGGCTCGATTACGGTCTTGTCGGCGTCAACGAGGGTGTTATCACGACCCCGGAAGCGCCGTTCGGCGGCCACAAGGAATCCGGTCTCGGTTCCGAGGGCGGCAAGGAAGGCATCAACGAGTACCTCGATACGAAATATGTCTGTATCGGTGGTCTCGGACTTTAACGTCGCAAGGGGGATGGCGATCTCATGATCCGGTTTCACGGTTACTTTCGGTCGTCTTCCTCCTATCGATGCCGCATCGCCTTCAATCTGAAGCGCGTGGACTACGAGTTCGTGTCCGTGCATCTGCTCAAGGACGGCGGCCAGCAAAAGTCATCCGGCTACCGCGATCTCAATCCGCAGATGCTGGTGCCGACACTGGAGGCGGGTGACCTGACCATCGGGCAGTCCATGGCCATGCTCGAATGGCTCGACGAGACATATCCCGATCCGCCGCTGCTGCCCGCTTCCGCCGATGACCGCGCGCGCGTTCGCGCCTTCGCCGACATCATCGCCTGCGACATTCACCCGCTTCAGAACCTGCGCGTGCTGGCCTATCTGCGCGAAAACTACGGCGAGGACCAGGACGGCGTCGAACGCTGGTGCCAGCGGTGGATCGGCGACGGGCTGGCCGCCTGCGAAGCGATCCTGGCCAAGCGGAACACACAGTCCAGTTTCTGTTTCGGCGAAACGCCCGGCCTGGCGGATGTCTGCCTCGTTCCACAGGTCTTTTCGGCGCACCGCTTCAATGTGGACCTCTCCGCCATGCCGCGCATTCGCGCTGTTCATGAAGCCTGCGAGGCGCTGCCCGCCTTTGCCGAGGCGCATCCCTCGAAGCAGCCCGACGCGGCCTGACGATGGTGCGCCTATACCGGTAAGAGATTAGAATCGTTAAAAACTAGAGTGTTTGACACCAGTTTTAGCTTGCTGCATAAACCTGATCGCAACTGTCAGGTTTGAAGCAGCGAGTTCCGTGTGACCAACCCGTTCTCTCATCACAGAGGAAATGCGGCCGCGTATTTCCAGCGTCCGGCCGAACGGCTGGTGCTCGAAGGATACCGGCACTGGTCCTGCGGCGCGGCGATGGCCGACCGCGGGGCATGGGAACGCGCCTGCGAACTGTATCACGGGATTCTCGGCGGCCGGGGCGCGACAACCGCCGTTCAGGCGCTGTCCGAATTCGTTTCGACGCTCGGCCGCTGCGCGACCTGCCCTCTGAAGACCTTCGAATCCGGATCGCGCCATATCTGCCGCGACGAGGTTCTCGTGATGGGGCTGATCGCCGGTATCCAGAACCGGGACGACGAAGCCACCGAACTCTGCCTGACGCAATTGTCCTGCGAGACCCGCTGCGACGAGGTGGCGCTGGCCGCCGGTTCGTTCGCGCTGGTGCTGCGCGGTCTCGACAAGATGCTTCTGCCCATTCCCGCATCCGTTGTGCGGGACATCCTCGGCCCTGCGCGCCCCGCAAGGCGTGACGCGGATCAAAACCCAACACTGCATTGAAACAACACCTGGAGACCAAGATGACTGGAATGCGAACGGCGAAAATCATGACGGGGCTGGCACTTGCCGGCGCGCTGGCGACACCGGCGTCCGCCGCCGCGGTCACCGCCGAACTGGTCGTGAAGAACTATGCCGACATCGCGCTTGCGAAATACCAGGATTCGCTGACCACGGCGAAAGCCCTTGAAGACTCGGTGGATGCCATGATCGCCGATCCGTCGGCCGAAACCCTGCAGGCGGCCAAGGACGCCTGGCTCGCATCGCGTGTGCCTTACCAGCAGACCGAGGCCTATCGCTTCGGCAACGCGATCGTCGATGATTGGGAAGGCCGCGTGAACGCCTGGCCGCTCGACGAAGGCCTGATCGACTATGTCGACGGGTCTTACGGGACCGAAAGCGACGAGAACAATCTCTACGCGGCCAATGTGATCGCCAATGAAAAGGTGACGATCAACGGCGAGGAAGTCGATGCCACCGAAATCACGCCGGAATTCCTCTCGGGCACGCTGCATGAGGCCGACGAGGTCGAAGCCAATGTGGCGACCGGTTACCACGCCATCGAATTCCTGCTCTGGGGCCAGGACCTGAACGGAACCGGCGAAGGCGCGGGCAGTCGTCCGTGGACCGATTTTTCCACCTCGGAATGCACCAATGGTCATTGCGATCGCCGCGCCGAATATCTCTCCGCGGCTGCCGACCTGCTGGTCTCCGATCTGGAGGAAATGGTCGCGAACTGGGAAGAGGGTGGTGACGCCCGCAAGGAAGTCACGGCAGATCCGACCGCCGGCCTGTCGACGATCCTGACCGGCATGGGCTCTCTTTCCTATGGCGAACTCGCCGGTGAGCGCATGAAGCTCGGCCTGCTGCTGCACGATCCGGAAGAAGAGCATGACTGCTTTTCCGACAACACCGACAAGTCGCATCTCTACGACGCCGTCGGCATCCGCAACGTCTATCTCGGGTCCTATGAGCGGATCGACGGCTCGGTCGTTTCCGGCCCGTCCGTGTCGGATCTGGTTTCCGTAAAGGATGCCGATCTCGACGCCGAACTGAAGGCGAAGCTTCAGACCACGCTCGACGCCATGACGGTGATGTCGGAACGCGCCGATACCGTCGAGGCCTATGACCAGATGATCGGTGAAGGCAATGAAGAGGGCAACGCTGTCGTGCAGGCCGCGATCGACGGTCTCGTCGACCAGACCCGCTCCATCGAAAGAATTGTTGCGCTTCTCGAACTCGATGCGATAGAATTCGAGGGCTCCGACAGCCTCGACGCGCCCGGAGCTGTTTTCCAGTAAGGCTTAGCGACCATGATCGTTTGCAGTTGCAACGTCATCATGAAGAATGAGATCGAGGGGGTCATCATCGACCTCCTCAAAAAGGATGCCTGGCAGTTGATCACGCCGGGCGTCGTTTATCATTCCATGAAGAAGCGAGGCCGGTGCTGCGGTTGTTTTCCAAACGTGATCTCGATCATCGTGGACACGACCGAACGCTTTCACCGCGAGCTGGAAACGCCGGACGAGAAGATCATCCCTTTCATCCAGAAGATCCGGGCGGAGCACGAGCGTTGCGAAACGGCGCGCATGATCGCCCGGCATAACAGGATGCGGCGATCCGCAGCTTGATGCACTGATGTGTTCGGAGTAGTCCTCCTGAGATTGTAGGCCGGAGACGGCCAGTCTGGACAGGAGTGTGAATTATGAAGGGCAAACAACAGGTTATCGAGCGTCTGAACGAGGCTCTTTTTCTCGAACTCGGCGCGGTGAACCAGTATTGGTTGCACTATCGCCTTCTCGCGGACTGGGGCTACGGCAAGCTCGCTGCCAAGGAACGCGCGGAATCGATCGAAGAGATGCATCACGCCGACAAGCTGGTGGAACGCATCATCTTCCTGGAGGGCCATCCCAACCTGCAAAACGTGGCGCCGCTGCATATCGGGCAGAATGTGAAGGAGGTCCTCGAGGCCGATCTCGCCGGCGAGTACGAGGCTTGGAAGTCCTACACGCAATCGCGAAACATCTGCGAACAGGAAGGCGACTATGTCACCAAGAACCTGTTCGAGGAACTGATCGCGGACGAGGAAGGTCATATCGACTTCCTCGAAACTCAACTCGAACTCCTCGGGAAACTCGGTGAGGAAAAATACGGTCTTCTCAATGCGGCAAGTGCCGACGAGCAGGAAGAATAGCGCGATTTCCCGGACATTCCGGCTGGCCGCCCTTCTGGCGGCCGGTCTCGCCGGCACAGCCTTCGCCGACGATATCCCAACGCAGCGCGGTGACCTGACGCCCGAAGACCTCGCCCGCGTCGAGAAGGTCACGACACCGACAGGCGATTTTTCGAAGGCGGAAGCCTTCGAGGCCATGTCCGGCGGCGCCACGACCTCCCGAAAGAAGGTCAACCGCGATGCCTTTTCCCAGTTTTCGGCCAATTTGAGCTTCGAACAGGAGCGCGATTTCAAGCTCGGTAACGCGCTGTTCCGCAAGCTCTGGGTTTCGTCCCCGTCCTCGACACAGGCCTCGGACGGCCTCGGACCGCTGTTCAATGCGCGCGCCTGCCAGAGTTGCCATCTCAAGGATGGGCGTGGCCATCCGCCGGAAGGGGCCGCGGACGCGACCTCGATGTTCCTGCGCCTCGCCCGCCCGGCGCAAAACGATGCCGAGCGTGCCGCGCTGGAGAGCTACGTCGCGGCGAATTTCCCCGATCCCGTTTACGGCGGGCAATTGCAGGACAATGCCGTGCCCGGCCTGAAGGCCGAGGGGCATATGCGCATCGAGTACGAGGAAGTTCCGGTCGCGCTCGCGGGGGGCGAGATCGTTTCGCTGCGAAAGCCGACCTATGCGATCGACGATCTCGGATACGGGCCGTTGCATCCCGAAACGACGCTGTCCCCACGCATCGCGCCGCCGATGATCGGCATGGGACTCATCCAGGCCATCGAGCCGTCCGATATCGTGGCGAATGCGGACCCGGACGATGCCGATGGCGACGGAATTTCCGGCCGTGTCCAGCTGACGCGCGCGACACCGGACTCCGCGATCGAAATCGGCCGCTTCGGCTGGAAGGCGCAGAACCCGTCGATTCGCAAACAGACCGCCGCCGCCTTCGCCGGCGATATCGGCATCTCGTCGCCCGACCTTCCGAAGAGCCATGGCGATTGCATGCCGGCGCAGGAGGAATGTCTCGCCCGGCCGACAGGCGTGCAGAAGCGTCTCGGCGATACAGAGGCTCCGGACCCCATCATGGATCTCGTCACCTTCTATTCCGAGAACCTTGCGGTTCCGGCACGGCGCGACTACGAGGCCCCCGACGTCCTGCGTGGCAAGGAGATGTTCTACAGCCTCGGCTGCACCTCCTGTCACCGGCCGAAATTCGTCACCAGCCGCGATGCGGCGGACGAGGTCCATGCCTTTCAACTGATCTGGCCCTATTCCGATTTTCTTCTGCACGACATGGGCGAAGGGCTTGCCGACGGCCAGCCGGTCGGGGTTGCGAACGGACGGGAATGGCGCACGGCGCCGCTTTGGGGTATCGGCTTGACCGAAACGGTCAATGGTCACACTTTCTTTCTGCACGACGGCCGCGCGCGCAATCTGACGGAGGCGATTCTCTGGCATGGTGGCGAGGCGCAGGGTGCTCGTGACCGTTTCGCGGCTTTGGAAAAGGCCGATCGCGATGCGCTAATCCGTTTCCTGGAGTCTCTTTGATGCGCCGTCTTGTCGCTACGTTTATCAGTCTCGCCATGCTGTTCGCGGGCCCTGCATCCTCGCAGGAACTCACGGTCGATGGCGAGCAGGCCGTCCGGTCAGTCCGCCTGCTTGTCGCTGGTTTCATCCAGCCCGGTTTCGAGCGCTTCGCGGACGACGCGGAACTGGCGGCAATCGCGACGGACGAGCTTTGCGAGGACCCCGGCGAACGGACGCTCGATGCTGCCCGCGCGGCATTTCGCGCGAGCGCGCTCGCCCTTGCCCGGGTCGAATTCCTGCGCACCGGGCCCCTGATCCAGGAGAACCGGCTCGAGCGCCTGCTGTTCTGGCCGGATCGTCGCGGCATTGCACTGAGGCAGGTCCAGGGCGTGATCGGGTCCGGCGACGAGAGCGTGACCGACGCGGAAAACCTGCCCGCGAAAAGCGTCGCCCTGCAGGGCTTTACAACGCTCGAATTCCTTCTCTTCGGCACCGGATCCGACGATCTTGCGTCCGATGCGGGGCACCGTTGCCTTTTCGCCAGGGCTGTCGCCCGCAACATCCACGCCATCGCGGTGGAGCTGAACGCCGCCTGGCAGGACAAGGACGGATACGCGACGCTCTGGTCGAACCCGGGCGAGGAGAACCCGATCTTCCGCAATGCCGATGAGGTCGTCAGCGAGCTCCTGTCCATTCCCGCCGAAGCTTTCGAAATCATCCGCGATCAGCGGTTGAAGCCGATGCTTCCCGAGGACGGGCAAGCCAATCCGAAAAGGGCGCTGTTCTGGCGGTCCGGGATTTCGCTGGAATTTGTCGATGCGGCGTTCGAGGCGCTTCGCTCCTATTACGAAACCGCTGGAATTTCCGACATCCTGCCGGAAGACGAAAGCTGGCTGGCGCGCTCGATCGAGTTCGAATTCAATAATGCCGAGGCGACGCTCGACCGGCTGAATATGCCGGTCGAAGAGGTTCTCGCCAATGAAGAGCGAGTGAAGGACCTGGATTATCTCGTCATCCTGACTCAGAGCCTGCAGAGCCTCTTCGGCCAGCAGGTGACGGCGGCGTTGGGGTTGTCGGTCGGGTTCTCATCGCTGGACGGAGACTGATGCGACTGTTTTCATCGACCGGGCTGATCGACCGACGGACACTGCTGCGCGCCGCGGGCGGGACGTTCCTTGCCGGTCTCGCTCCGCGCGCCGCCAGGGCGCTTCAGGATACCGATGCGGTTTTCGCGTCCGCCTATTATGATGGCGACGGGAGCTACGGCATCGCACTTCTTGCGGAAGACGGCACGGTCATCCATCGCTACGCTCTTCCCGAACGGGGACATGACGCGGTGTTCGACCCGCGCGGCGAAAGGGTCGTCGTCTTCGCGCGGCGGCCGGGGACCTTCGCCGCGGCGATCGATCTCCGCAAGGACAACGAACCGCTCGTCTTCCATGCGCCGCAAGGGCGCCACTTCTACGGTCATGGCTGCTTCTCCACCGACGGCAAGCTGCTCTATTCGACCGACAATGATTACGACAATGCGCGCGGCGTTATCGGCGTACATGATGCAACCGATGGCTTCCGGCGAATTGGCGAGTTCTTTTCCGGCGGAATCGGGCCGCACGACATGACGGTTCTCCCCGACGGCCGCACGATGCTGATCGCCAATGGCGGGCTCGAAACGCATCCGGATTACGGCCGGACAGTGCTCAATGTCGCGACGATGAAACCGAACCTGACCTTTGTCGATCTCGAAGAGTCACGCATCCTGTCGGTGCATGAACTGGCGCCGCATCTTCACAAGCTGTCGATCCGCCACCTCGCCATGATGGAGGATGGCACGACTTGGTTCGCGTCCCAGAACCAGGGCGATATCCACGAACCGTTGCCGCTTGCCGGCTCGATTTCGCCGGACGGTAATGTGCGCCTGCTCGATCTTGCGCCGGAGGATTTGCGGCTGATGCGCGGTTATGTCGGCTCGGTGGCGGCCAATGACCGCACGGGCGCGGTCGTTCTCACATCGCCGCAGGGCAACACCGCGCTCGAAATCGACGGCGCGAGCGGCGCGGTGCGCGAACGCGTGACGCTTCCCGATATTTGCGGTGCGGCCGATCGCGGCGACGGCTTCCTGCTGTCGAGCGGCATGGGCGTCATGGATGGTCACCAGACCCAACTGGCCTGGGACAATCACATCGTGCGCCGTCCGTGGAACCCGGCCTAGCGCATTTCAGGTTGCAATAGGATCTGAATGCGCTGCCTCTCGCCTTCGGCTCGAACGCGCATTCCGATGCTGATGTTTCAACCAAAACCTGAATTGCACTAGTAAGGGTTCTTCGGATCTCGGTCGGTGGACAGGCTGTCGAAGGTTTGGGCGGTCAGTTTCTCGATCGCGTCGGCGAGGTGAATCTTGTCGATGTGATGATCGCCCCGCGCCACGCGGATCTTGTGGGCTTCCAGCATGACCTGGCCATGCGAGACGCCCCAAGGGGGCTCGAACCGGTAGGAAGCAAGTTCGATCAAAAGCCCGAGCGGATCGTTGAAATAGATCGAATCCATGAAGCCGCGATCCTTCGGACCGCTGTGCCTGATGCCGCGTTCGTCCAGCCGTTCGACAGCCTGCCAGAAGGTCGCCTGTGAAACCGAAAGCGCAAGGTGATGCACGCAGCCGATCTCGGTGGGCGTGCGCGTCGCGTCCGGCTTGCGGCTCTCGTCGGTGAAGATCGTGATCAGCCGTCCGTCGCCGGGATCGAAATAGAGGTGGCTTTCCTGCTCGCTGTCGAGATTGGGTTGTTCGAACACGAACGGCATGCCGAGAACGCCCTCCCAGAAATCGATCGAGGTCTGACGGTCCGCACCCACGATGGTGATGTGGTGAACGCCTTGCGTTTGCAGCTTTCGCATCGTTTTCTCCTCCGGCATGGTCGCGGACGCCCGCTTTTCCGGGAGTTTAGCCCGATCGCGACGGCGAGACCATGGGCGGGTGTTCCGGGGCAGGGGCTTTCCAGGAATGGTGGCCGCGGCTGATGAGTCTCGCCGCTCGAATTAGTCGGCCTCCATCCATCTTTTTGCAAATCATTCGCAACTAGCTTGACTTTCTGCGAATGCTTCGCATAATCATTCAAAGTTAGGCAGGAGATATGTGCGCGATGTTCAAGACGATGCGAGTTCTGATCGCCGGTGTGGCCATTTTGGCAGCGACCGGCGGGGCCGCATTCTCGGCGGACAAGTTCAAGGCCGTCACGACATTCACCGTCATTGCCGACATGGCGCGCAATGTGGCCGGCGATGCCGCCGTGGTGGAATCGATCACCAAGCCGGGCGCCGAAATCCACGGCTACGATCCGACGCCGCGCGATCTCGTTCGCGCGCAGGGCGCAGATCTGGTGATGTGGAACGGGATGAACCTGGAACTCTGGTTCGAACAGTTCTTCAACAATCTGCGCGACATTCCGGCGGTCACGCTGACCGAGGGCATCGAACCGATCAGCATTGCGGAAGGGTCTTATGAGGGCAAACCCAACCCGCATGCCTGGATGGCGCTCGAAAGCGCGCTGATCTATGTCGACAATATCCGCGACGCCTTTGTCGAGCATGACCCGGAAAACGCGGAGACCTACAAGGCGAATGCCGAAGCCTACAAGCAGAAGATCCGGGCGGCGATCGAGCCTCTGAGGGCGATGATCGACACCGTCCCCGAGGAAAAGCGCTGGCTTGTCACCTGCGAGGGGGCGTTTAGCTATCTCGCCCGCGACTTCGGACTGCGCGAACTCTATCTCTGGCCGATGAACGCCGACCAGACAGGCACGCCGCAACAGGTTCGCAAGGTCATCGACGGCGTGAGGGAAAACGACATTCCGGTCGTCTTCTGCGAAAGCACGGTGAACAACGATCCGGCCAAGCAGGTTGCGCGCGAGACCGGCGCGAAATACGGCGGAATGCTCTATGTCGACTCCCTGACCGATTCCGACGGCCCCGTGCCGACCTATCTCGATTTGCTCCGGGTGACGTCGGAAACCGTCGCACGCAGTCTCGCGGCCACGGTCAATTGACGACGAACGGATCAATTCGCCTGAGGAACCTCGCGGGAAACCATGAGACCTGCGCTGCGCTGAAAGTTTGTGGAAGTGCATGCAGTCAATGATACGAACACACACGCCGAAACGCTGAGCCCCATGTTGCAACAATCCCCTTCCGGACTGTCCGTTCACGATATCACGGTCACCTATCGCAACGGTCATACGGCGTTGCGCGATGCGAGTTTCGAAATCCCGACCGGCACGATCTCGGCGCTTGTCGGGGTGAATGGTTCGGGCAAGTCAACGCTGTTCAAGGCCATCATGGGCTTCGTGCCGACGGCGAAAGGCGAGATTCGCATTCTGGGCATGACCGTCGCCGAGGCCCTGCGACAGAACATCGTCGCCTATGTGCCGCAGGCCGAGGAAGTCGACTGGAGCTTTCCGGTCCTCGTCGAGGATGTCGTGATGATGGGCCGTTACGGCCACATGGGCTTCCTGCGCATTCCCAAGGCCAAAGATCGCGAGGCTGTCGACAAGGCGCTCGAGCGGGTGGGGATGTCGGATTACCGGCACCGCCAGATCGGCGAATTGTCGGGCGGGCAGAAGAAACGGGTCTTTCTCGCCCGTGCGCTCGCGCAGGATGGCCGCGTCATTCTGCTCGACGAGCCTTTTACGGGCGTCGATGTCACCACTGAGGAGGCGATCGTCGCGCTTCTGCGCGACTTGCGCGAAGAGGGCAGGGTCATGCTGGTTTCCACCCACAATCTGGGATCGGTGCCCGAGTTCTGTGATCGCACGGTGCTCATCAAGGGAACGGTTCTCGCCCATGGTCCGACCGCGACGACCTTCACCGCCGAAAATCTGGAGGAGGCATTCGGCGGCGTTCTGCGTCATTTCGTTCTCGGCGGGCGCGACCTGCATGACGACGACGATCGCCGCGAGATCAAGATCCTCACCGACGATGAACGCCCGCTGGTCATGTATGACGAGAAAACCCAGCGCGCCAATCCCGATCGGCCGGACGAGAATTCGCAGTCCGGCGAGGAGGGCTGAGCCGTGGACCTGCTGCTCGAACCCTTCTCCTACGGATATATGACGAATGCCATGTGGGTCAGCGCGCTGGTCGGCGGCGTCTGCGCGTTCCTGTCTGCCTATCTGATGCTCAAGGGCTGGTCGCTGATCGGCGACGCGCTCAGCCATTCGATCGTTCCCGGTGTCGCGGGCGCATACATGCTGGGCATTCCCTTCGCGCTCGGTGCCTTCATTGCCGGCGGACTTGCCGCCGGCTCCATGCTGTTCCTCAACGAACGCTCCGGCTTGAAGGTCGATGCCGTCATCGGGCTGATATTTACCTCCTTCTTCGGGCTCGGGCTGTTCCTGGCTTCGGTCTCACCGACCTCGGTGGACATCAAGACCATCACGCTCGGCAACATTCTCGCGATCACGCCGGAGGATACGCTGCAACTGGCGATCATCGGCATCGTGTCGCTGGTCATATTGCTCGCCAAGTGGAAGGACCTGATGGTCACTTTCTTCGACGAGACCCACGCGCGGTCCATCGGACTGCGCACCGGCATGCTCAAGGTGGTCTTCTTCACGCTGCTCTCGGCGTCCTGCGTCGCGGCGCTCCAGACCGTCGGCGCTTTCCTCGTGATCGCCATGGTCGTGACGCCGGGCGCGACGGCCTATCTGCTGACAGACCGGTTTCCGCGCCTGCTGGTGCTTGCGGTCGCGATCGGATCGCTGACGAGCTTCACCGGGGCCTATCTGAGCTACTTCCTGGATGGTGCGACGGGCGGGGTCATCATTACCCTGCAGACGCTCATCTTTCTCGTGGTCTTCTTCCTGGCACCCAAGCACGGCATGCTGGCGGCGCGTCGTCGCGCCGCCGAGGCGCTGGAGGGCGACGCATGATCGAGACGCTGCTCGCCCCCTTCCAGTTCGCCTTCATGCAGAACGCCTTCTGGATCGCGCTCATCGTCGCGGTGCCGACGGCGCTGTTGTCCTGCTATTTGGTGCTCAAGGGATGGGCGCTCATGGGCGACGCGATCAGCCATGCGGTGCTGCCCGGCATCGTGATCGCCTATATCGTCAACATCCCGTTGATCATCGGCGCTTTCGTCGCCGGCATGGTGTGCGCATTGGGGGCAGGTTTCCTGCAGCAGAACAGCCGCATCAAGCAGGATACGGTGCTCGGCATCGTGTTCTCCGGCATGTTCGGCTTCGGCATGGTGCTCTACACAAAGATCTCCACCACCGTGCATCTCGATCACATCCTTTTCGGCAACATGCTGGGTGTCGGGGCCGGCGACCTGCTGACGGCCGGCTTGATCTCGCTTTTCGTGACGGTCGCGATCCTGGTCAAATGGAAGGACCTCCTGCTGCATTCCTTCGATCCCGCCCAGGCGCGGGTTTCGGGAATGCCCGTCGCGGTCTTTCACTACGGGCTCCTGGCAATCCTCTCGCTGACAATCGTCGCGACCCTCAAGGCCGTCGGCCTTATCCTCGCCATCGGTCTCCTGATCGCGCCGGGCTCCATCGCCTTTCTCATGACGCGCAGTTTCGGCCGTATGCTCGCCGTCGCGGTGGCGGTGACGATCATGGCGATGACCGGCGGCATCTATGCCAGCTTCTGGCTGGACAGCGCGCCGGCGCCGACGATCATCCTGATCCTGACCGCCTTCTTCATCGTCGCCTTTATCGCCAAGATGATGCGCACGCGCTCCGCGACGGCACGCTTGTCCTGAGCCGTTGAAACCGGGCATTGTCCCGCCGACGGTTCAAGGGGAGTGGACGATGAAGATCCAGTGCGAGTGTGGCCATCTCATCCATGACGGGACCGACGGTCTCGGTCATAAGGCGCATTTCATTCCCGACCGCCGCTGGAACGAGATGTGGGATGCACTGGACGAGGCGATCGAGAGGGAGGGGAATGCGAGAAAACGCGAGGCATCCGCGATGCATATGCGCAGGCTGATCGGCGACATGGCGCGCAGCGCCTGGCAGTGCACGCAATGCGGCATGCTCTATCTGGAAAACGCGGAACACAACCTGCGGGCCTTCAAACCGCTGGGCGACGAGGATGTCAGCGGCATTCTCTCGGGCGGGGCAAAGAAACGGGTGTGAAAATGCAAACGCCGCATACGCCGTGATGGGCGCATGCGGCGATCGAAAGCCCGAATGTCAGTTCGCGAATTGCGAATCCGGCGGGCAGGAAAACGCGCCCGTTCCGCCATTCCAGTTGTAGCAGCCGCGCGAGCTTGCCGCATCGACGTCCTCGGCGATGCCGATCAGGTCGGCTCGGCCATTGGCGTAGCTCTTGGCTTCAGCCAGCAGATCGCTCTTGGAGGGAATGTCGCCGGAACCGTCGATGGAATCGTTGGTCAGAGTGTTGCGCAGATGCGCACCGGCGATGATCAGGATCGGGTCCTTGCGTTCGCGCCCGAGCGCGATCAGATTGTCGGACAATTGCAATTGCTGCTGCGCGCCCTCCGACAGTTCCAGGTTATTGTCGGCGGAAAATGCCGGCTGGATCATGGCGCCGGCCATGACGGCCGCGATTGCTGTGTTGCGAAGGATTTTCATTCTGGCTCCTCTCGAAATTGGTTTCGACGGGCAGGAAACAACTCCGGCCTCACGAAATATTGCACAAGGAAACAGTCTTAATTTTGGCTGTTTTTTCGTGATGTTAGGTCATTTCAGGGCAATTTGGAGGCTGGTAATGGCGAAAGCGAAAAGAGATCAGGTGAACGCGGTTCGATTGACCCTCGGGGTCTTGGCCGGAATTGCCGGCTCGATGGTTGCCACGCAGGTGGCCGTCGCTCAGGAGGGGACGACCGAAGAAGCGGTTGCCTATTTCGACAGCGCCTTCAAGGATCGGTGCCGGCCCTATTCCGAGACCCTGTTCCTCTTCGACGGCGGCGCGGATGAAATGCCGGCACGCTTCGAGGTTTCGTGGATGCCGAGCTTTGAGTTGCCGGGCGACGAGCCCGAAACCGCCACGATCTACCAGTTCTTCTGCGACGCCGGCGCCTACAATGTCCAGTCCGCCTTCATCAAGTTCATGGACGAACATTTTGATCCATTAGCCTTCGCGCGTCCGGCGATTTCGATCGAGAACGAAACCGAAGACTACGACTCCCCGGTCAAGGCCATCACCGTGACCGGATACGAGTCCGCGCTGACGTTGACCAATGCAAAATTCGATGAGGAATCGCAGACCGTCACCGCACGAGCCTACTGGCGGGGAATTGGCGACGCCTATGACGAGGGGCGCTGGGTATTTCGGGACGGCGGTTTCGTCCTCGAACATTTCGAGGCGGACGCCGACTACGACGGCGAGATCGATCCGCAATTGTCGCTGGATTACTGAGGTGCCTCAGCCCGACTTGTCAGGGCTCATGAGGCGCTGTTCGAGGTCGCTGAAATAGTGGACCTCGTAACCGGATCCGAGTTCCTCGCGAACGAGCCGCCAGAGTTCCAGTCCCTCGCGTTCGAAACGGCTGGAGTCCTCCGGCGAAGTCTGCGGCGAGCGGGCCGGGTCCGTCCGGTCCAGCCGCGCGTCATAGGCTTCGGACCAATGCACGAGGCGGGCGACAAGGCCGGACGAAAGACCGAGACCGGCCGGGTCGAGATTGCCGATATCATCGCCGTCCATCCCCCACAGGGGCCAGCAATCGTAATCGGCCATCAGTTTCACGCGCCGTGTCATGGCCCGGCACTATCTCCCGCTTCGCCATTGTCCGCAATCGGCGTATCGTCACCGACCTGAGCTAAAACAGAATTGCATTCGTATGCCCATGACCACCGGAAAAAGCTTCTTCTCGCTCCTGCCGCTTGCGCTGTTTTTCGCTGCGCCCGCATACGCGCAGGAATGCGCGGTTGAGGACGCGGTCTATGAAATGGCCGACGCCAAAGGCGGCCAACTCGTCTTTGAAAGACGTAAACATTCCACGGCCTATTCCGATCTCGATATCGCGGTCACGGCCGGCGATGTGCCGCAGCGTTTCGGGTTCCGTCTCACCGCATCCAACGGATACGGGAATTTCTACGCCATCCCCGACGACGAATCCGTCTCGGAGGATGGCCTGATCGTCTTCTTCTTCCAGCGTCGGGGAGACCGTCTCGTGCCCTCCGAGCACGATATGCCGGCTTCCGGCGAGCCGGCGCCGGACGCGGTCTTCATGCCCGGCCTCGGCAGTGCGTTGTGGTACGGGACGAACGGGTCGGCAGACCCCGTCGCGATCCCGACGCAGATCTGGTACCGCGCGGGTTGCCGGTAGACGCTCAGTTCGTGGACAGGGCGTAGGTGTCGCCGAAATCGCTCTTGTTTTCGAGCGTCACGTCGAATGGCCCGGTCACGCCAGGCGTCCAGCCGCACTGGTTGAGATTGCTCGTGTCGGTCTGCGAGCAGACGAGAGCGCCCCGCGCGTCATAGACGAACATGTCGATGTCGGCGTCGCCCATACCCTCGGAATAGACCAGGGCGAACTCCCCGCCGATGAAGTTCAGCGCGCGATGGCTCTTCTTGCCGCGCGCGGGGATGCGGCGCTCCGTGTAGATGCCGCCATCCTTCAGACCCTTTGACTTCGATGTCCTGATGTCGTCGGCGAGACCCGCGATGATCGTGCTTCCGCCCGAGATGCGAACGGCTTCATCCAGCCAGCCTTCCCAGCCGAAAACATCCTCTTCCGGAATGTCTTCGTCGGGAGCATCCGGCGTTCCGATTTCGCCACGCTTCATGCCGGAATCCTTGCGCAGCCGCGCGGCGGAGAGCATGAGCACGGGGTCGGAGGTTTCGATTGCGCGGTCATGCAGTTGCCGCGACATGAGGATCAGCGCGAGCGCGTCGGCCTGCGGGTCGTCGGGTGCAGATTGTCCAACCGACGGGACGGTCGCGGCGGCGACAAGCGCGGACGCCGAAATCGCGGCCAAAAGGCGTTTTGCGGTGTTCATGAGCGAAATCTCCAGCCCGGGTTTCACGGCACCAATAATCCGTCAGAATTCGGCGTTAAAAGGGCAGAGGGTACAAGTGGTTGGCAGCCGATTGTCTTCAGGTAAGATAAGGAGGGCTGCAGGAGACTGGGAACGGCGATGCCGCGAATTCGATCGACAATTCTGCGCAGGGCCGCTGGCCTGATGATGGCGACCGCGCTCGCCGGTTGCGTGTCGGTCAACGACACGCTCAATTCCTTCACCGAGATACAGCCCGAATTCGATCCGGGCCTGACGTCTCAGGAAGAGGGTGCAAAACCCGAAACCGATTTTGTCGCGCTGTCCTTCTCCGGCGGTGGCACCCGCGCCGCCGCCTTCGCCTACGGTATCCTCGAACAGATGCGCGCGACGCCCTTTCCCGGCAAGGAAGGGACGACGGTCTATGATGAGATCGACTTCCTGTCCGGCGTGTCCGGCGGGTCGGTGACGGCGGCCTATTTCGGCCTGAAGGGCGAACGCGCCTTCGGCGATTTCAAGAGCAATTTCCTCGTGCGAAACGGCGAGGAGTATCTGCGCACATCGAAGGTGGATCCGATCAACCTCCTGCGTGCGGCAAGCGGCGGTGTGAACAGCCGGCAGGGCTTCGGACGCTGGCTGGACGAGAACCTGTTCAAGGGCGCGACCTTCGCCGATCTCTACCGCAACAAGAAGACGACGACCTGGATCAACGCGTCCGACATCTACAATCGCACGCCCTTCACCTTCGAGCCCGAGACGTTCCGGGCACTGTGCAGCGACCTCAACAAGCTGCCGGTCGCAGAAGCGGTCGCGGCGTCGGCGGCTGTGCCGATCGTGTTCAGCCCGATCGTGCTGGAAGCCTACGGACCGCGCTGCAGCTACGAACAGCCGGGCTGGCTGACCACCGCCGCGCACAACACCGAGGCTTCGGCGTCGCTCCGCGCCTATGCGCGCGCGCTGCGCAACTATCGCGACCCGGAAAAGATGCGTTACGTGAAGCTGCTCGACGGCGCGGTGACGGACAATTTCGGCCTGACCGGCATCTCCATCGCACGAGGGCGCGCGCAAAGCCGTCACGCACCATTTACGGAACGCGAGGCGGTCGCTCTCGAACGCATGTTGTTCGTCGTCGCGAATGCCGGTCGCGAACTGGACGGCGACTGGGCGAACGAGGTGGCGGGGCCCGGAGGGCTCGATCTGGTGTCGGCCATCGCCGATACCGCCATGGCGTCGGCGACGCGCGAGGGCTTCGACGCGTTTCGCGCCGCGATGGCGCGTTGGCACGACGACCTGATCGCCTATCGCTGCTCCCTGTCCAAGGCGGAAGTGAAGAAGTTCGGCGGCGATCCGAAAACCTGGAACTGCCGCAGCCTCAAGCTCTATGTCACCGAACTGCGCTTCGACCAGCTTGGCGCGGATATGGAAGCAAAGCTGAACGAGGTTCCGACACGGCTCAAACTGCCGCGCGAGCAGGTCGATCTGACGATCGCGGCGGGCCGCAAGGCGCTGTCGATAAGCCCGACCTTCCTGACCTATCTGACGTCCATCCAGGGCATATCGGCCAAGGGCAAGCGGCGTCTCTGACCCTGTGCCTGCCCATGCAAAACGGGCGGCGGATAAATCCGCCGCCCGCCTCTTCAGGCTATCGCCCGTCCCATTACTTGTAGCCGAGCTTGCCCAGCACCCAGTCGGCGTAGTTGCCGGTGCGCGTATAGGCGGAAAACTTGGCGTCGCGGTTGCAGCCCACACCGTCGGCTGACGCGAGACCCCAGGAGACAATGCCCGCCTGGATGTACTTGCCATCGCCGACCGGAACGACGAGCGGACCGCCGCTGTCGCCGTCGCACGCACCGCGCGGTCCCTCGGGCGTGCCCGAGCAGATCATGTTCTCGGTCATCGGCACCGGCACGTTGTCGAGAACCTGGCTCCACAGCTCGTTGGCCGTGTTACCCGGGATATCGAGCGCCGTGACCGTCTGCTGGAAGTAACCGGCAGCCGCCTTGATCGGGCCGCTCAGCAGCACCTGGTTGCAGATACCGCGGTCGATGATCTCGATCTTGCCCTCGCGCAGTTCACGCGACGGGGTGCCGGCCTCGGTGCGGCCCCAACCCGTGACGATCGTCGTGGTGTCGGGCTTTTCGAGAATGTCGGCATATTCCTCGGTCGGAATGGTGATCGTGGCGAACTTGGCGTTGGGCTGGCGGGCCAGCTTGATCAGCGCGATGTCGTTGTCGAAGCTGTTGGGATTGTAGCCTTCGTGAACGATGATCTGCTCGACCTCGACGAAATCGCCTTCGTTGGAAATGCGGTTGGTGCCAACCATGATCCGGGTGTTCGCCGGATTGATCAGGTAGTAGCCGTCGGACTTCTCCTCGACCACGCAGTGTGCCGCCGTCAGGACCCAGTTGTTCTGGATCATCGAGCCGCCGCAGAACTGCGAAAGGAGATCGTTCTCGACATCCACGCGCATCAGCGCGACCTGCCATGGCCAGGCGCCATCCTCGGCGATCTTGCCGTTGAGAACGCGCGATTTCTCGCCGTCCGTGCTGCCTTCAAGCAATGCGGCCTTTTCCGCGCTTCCGGCGAAATTGAACGGCATCTCGGGCGAGCCTTCTTCTTTCTGCCAGGTCGGTTCGGCCGTTGCCATGGCTGGCAGCATCACTGCCATGGCGGCGATGCTCGCAATCTTTGTAAGACGTGATGTCATTTTCGATCCTTTCGGGTTTGCAATAGTTGGTTGTGCCTTGATTGGTACGGGGGCTTTCCGGCGGGTGATTGCAACATGCATCATAGCCAGTTTCCCATCAGGACGAATGGCGACCAGAAATAGGGATGGGAAAATCCCGTCTGGGCCGCCTGCGTCTTCTTCTGTCTCGATTGTGCGGCGCGTTCGCCGCTTTCCGCCGACGCGACGCTCATCTCGCCGGACATCATGCGGATCTGGGCCGCGCGCAGGGCGTCCGCCTTCGACAGGCCGTCACGCACCATGCCCTCGTAGAAATCGCCCATCAGGCGCGCGGTCGCCTCGTCGGCGACCGGCCAGAGCGATGCCATGACCGAGGACGCGCCGTTCAACTGCGCCGTCGCGCCGAAACCCTCGATTTCCGAACCGTCGCCACCGCCGCGCGCCGTCTGGCAGGCCGACAGCGTGACGAGATCGATACCCTTGAAGGACAGCGCCCGCTTGGAGCGGATATCCGACAGGGGAAGGTGCGAACCGTCGCCGAGAAGCAGGAAGGAATCGTCCTCGCGTCCGGGAATCAGGTTGAAGTGGCTGGCGATGTGGAGGATCGACGGCCGCGACAGAAGAGTGCGCCGCAGGCTGCGTTCCGAGAAATCCTCGTCCAGTCCGGCGGGACCCTGCAGCACGCCGGAGGCGTCGTCGCCCGCAAAGATCGTCTCGATCTCGCGCCGCACGCCGGGCAGTGGCGAGAAGCCCGGATGCGCCGCCGTGACGCCGAACCCGGCGCTCTTCTGCGCCTCGCGACCGCCGCGCTCGAAACGGGTCGGCACGGAGGACGTGTAGAGCGCGACCGCGTAGTCCTCGATGAAATAGCGCTGGCCGTCATACAGCGCCGCGAAGGGCACGTAGCGCAGGAAGCCGTCGAGATTGAGCATGACGACCTTGACGCCGGCATCGGCAAGGGACTTGGCGACCGGCCGGACGAGAACGTCGTAGAGCGCGCCGAGTTTCGTGTTGGCATCGCTGCCGCGCGCCTCGATCGCGACCAGCGCGTCGAAGGTCATCCGCGAGAGCTCGGCTTTCGAGATGTTCGACTCTTCATGCAGCGTCAGTTCGGGAAGCGTCAGGAAGATGTGCGTCGCCTGGTCGATGGCGGCGATCTGGAGAATGGCTGTCTTTTCCTCGAAAGAGGTGAGGAGGTCCTGGTAGGAGCCGACCGCGCTCAACTGCGCCTTGTAGACTTCCTGTTTCGGACCGGTGGCGCTTTCCAGAAACGCGTCCACCTGCGCCTCGAAATCGTCGGCGGCGACCTGGACGCTTTCCTGCAGTAGGAAAATGCGATCCTCGTCTTCTGCCGTGGCTTCGCCGCTGTCGAGCTTGGCGACGAGCCGGTCGAGCTCCTGCGCGGCCGCAAGCGGGAAGGCGGCAAGCGCCACGATCTTTTCTTCCTCGCCGAGCTCGGTGTCGTTGAGCAGCGCCTTCGTCTCCCGAAGATCGGCCGCGCTGTCGCGGCGCAGGAATTCGAAGACCTCCTGCTCCTTTTCCATGTTGAGAACGGCCTGGGCCTCGACGAAGCGGCCCTGTTCGATCAGCATGTCCGCGAGATGCTGGTATAGCCAGCGCCACTCGTCCTTGAGTTCCTTGCTCTCGTCTTCGCTCAGCGACTTGTTCGCGGAGCGGATCGACTGCTGGGCGTTAACGGCAAGCTTGGCAAAGGCGATGGCGCGCTCCGTGTCGCCCTTTGCGCGGAAGGCACGCGCCAGCGTGTCATACGCCCAGCGCTGCTCGTCCAGCGTGATCTCGTTGTTGGCCTTGATGAAGGGCATCGCCTTCATGGTCCAGCGGATCGCCGAATCCTCGTTGCCGAGATAGTGTTCGATGATCCCGATATTGATGTTGACCTTGCCGATATTGCGCGAATAGCGGCCCTCGTGGCGGGCGATGATCGGATGCGCCTTCAGGAACCAGCGCTTGGAGACTTCGTATTCCTCGAGGCGGCGATGCACCCAGCCGATATTGTTCGTCACCCAGCCCACCTGCATCGCGTCGTTGCCGAGCACCTTGGAATAGCGCAGCAGGGCTTCGGTGTAGGTGTCGAGCGACTCGCGATACTTGCCCGCCCCCTCCAGAGAGATGCCTTCGTCGAGATAGGTGTCGGCGACTTCGGTGCTGATGTCGCCAAAGATTTCCGTGCGGATGGCGCGGGACTTCTCGAAATAGGTGATGGCCTCCTCGTATTTCGACAGGCCCTGCAGCGCCATGCCCCAGCTTTCGAGCGCGTGCGACAACTCGGCCCCGTCTTCGCCGATCTCCCCGTAGATCGTGATGGCGTTGTCGAGCGCGTCGAGGGATTCGCTGTAGCGCGACGCGGCCTGGTCGGCGTCGGACAGCATGCGGTAGAGCGCGGCTTTCCATTTCAGGTCATCGCCGGTCGCATCCGCATAGGCGTCGATCGCGCGCTGAAGATAGGTCCGCGAAAGCGTGAGATTTTCAGCGCCGCCCTTCTTCAGATAAATCCAGCCGAGATTGTAGAGCGAGCTGCGATAGCTGCCGAAATCCTCGCCTTCGGTCAGGGCATAGGTGTCGAGCGCCTTGTTAAAGTAGTCGATGGAGGTATTGAGGTCTTCGTCGCTGCCGCGGTTCAGGTGGATATAGGCCAGATTGGCAAAGGTCTCGGCTTTCCATTTGAGGTCGTCGCCGGTCGCGCCTTGATAGGCATCCAGCGTCCGCTCGAAATAGTCCTGCGCGGCGACCGAGTTCTCCGTGTTGTTCTCCCGGTTGAGATGAATCCAGCCGAGATTGTACAGCGAGGCTGCATCGCCGGCTTCCGCGCCCTCGAGCAGCTTCGGATCGATCGGCGCGTTCGGATCGAGCCCGTCGGCCAATGCCCCGGCGATGCCGGAAAGCAGCAGCCAGAAAAGGAGAGCAATCTTCGCGCCGGTCGTTCTCATGTCATCGGCTCCACCGTTCCGCGACCTAGTCCGAGACCGAGCCGGGCGGGACGGTTTCGACGGCGACCTGGGAAATGCCGCCTCCAGCGTCATCGCGCGATCTCTTGCGGACGGCGCGTGTCTTTTCGCCGAAGCCCGCTTCCTCGAGCATGGCGCTGAACCCGCCGCGCGCGACTGCGCGTGTTTTTCCAAGCTCGGGCTGCGACAGCCAGCCGAAATCGGCGACGACCGATTGCGGCTCCACCGGGGTGACGATGGCGATCAGCCGCTCGCGGCCATAGTCGCCTTCGATGACGTCGAGAAGATCGATGGCGCGTGACTCACCGGGAAGAAAGCGATCGTTGAACATGTGGTCGATCGAGTAATTGACGCCGGTATACAGGATGTTGAGGTCCAGCGGCCGGTTGGTCTTGTTGCCGACCTCGACCCATACGATGGCGCCGGGCTCGATACGCGGTATGGATGGCGGCGCGATCGGGATGCGTTCTTCGCTGTCCGGGTACTGGATCGAATAGCTGATCTCCAGGCCGGCGCCGCCGGAGCCGGAACCGCCGCCAAGCTTCAGAAGGTTCGCGACGCGGGCGATGCGCGAAAGACTGTCGGCGAGATAGAACGTCGTTTCCTTCGTTTCTCGGTCGGCATAGCCGATCGAAGTGGTTTTGTTGGCCCCGTCTCTGACCAGTTCGCCGCCGCGCGGCACGAGCCACAAGGCGCCGTCGGCGACTTGCAGGTAGATGTCCGCATTGTCGCCCGGCTCAACCATGTCCAGCCGAAGACCTTCTTTCTCGGTGTTGACCAGCGCCTCGATGACGGCATCGATCTCCGCGCGCGTCGCCTCCGGCGCTTCGGACAGATCCGGCTTTGCGACCGCGATCGAAAACCGCATCTCCTCTTGCGCCTTGCGGGCGTAGAAACCGGTGTCGAGCATGACGAAACCGCCATCCACGATTTCGAATTCGGAACGGAAATCGCTCGTCGCGGTAACGCGGATCGTCGCGATCTTCTCGTCGTCGCTCGCAGCCGGACTGTCGAGCAGCGCGAGTTCGTCGCCGACCGAAATGCCGTGCAGGCGTCCGGCCGAGAAGATCCGCTTTCCGCCGTCCTGCTTGACCGGCCATTGCTGGATACGGCCCGCTTCTCCGTCCGCCGCGCCGAACACGGGGGCATCGAGTGCGCCTTCGAAGAGCGGTGTCGGCTGGACCCGGTAACCGATCGAATAGCGGCGCAGCACTTCCTCGCCCAACTGGCGATAGGTCAGCGCCGGGTTCTGCGCCAGCGTCTCGAACAGGGTGAAGGTGAAAAGCCCGTGCGACACGCGGTCCGGATCGTCCGCGGGAAGCCGCATCTCCGGCGTCGTTTCGTTGGTTTGCGCGGCATAGAAGAAAACCTGCTGGCCTTCGGTGGAGCCGGTGGTCTCGATCGTCGCGATTTCGGGTTCGGGCGTTCCGCTGCGGGTCCGGATCGGCTCGACGGCGTCCAGCACGTCCTGCGGGATGCCGAGAGCGGCCGGGCTGATGTCACGGGACTTTTCGGCGTCCAGAGGATCGCCGGACGGCGCCGCGCGGGTCACGGTGCCCGAGTGGCAGCTGTCGAAGATGGCCCAGATATTCGCACCCTTGTCCGTCAGCGCCGTGATCATCGCGCCGAGTTCATCGTCGACAAGCGCATTGGGAACCGTGCCGGTTGCCTGGTCCCAGCCGGAGATGTCGGCGGGCAGGAACAGTTCGTCCATGCCGTCCTGCTCGGAGCCCGGCACGAGGGCGGGTGCCTGCGATCCGTGGCCGGAAAAATGCAGGAAGACGAAATCGCCGGGCTCGACCTCTTCGGCGAGGCTGGCGAAGGCCTCGCGAATATGGTCGCCGGTCGGTTCCGCCGCGCCTTCGATCCCGTCTGCAAGAACGGTGATCTCGCTTTCCTCGAAATCGAGGGGCGCACCTTCGAGCAGATACTGGCGCACCAGTTTCGCATCATTTACCGGCCCGTTGAGCCACTTGTCTTCCGACAGATTGGGATATTTCGAAACGGCCACGATCAGGGCATGGTTCGTGCGCGCCCATGCCGGTCCGGCCAGAAGCGTTCCGGCCGCAAGTGCGGCCGCAAGCGCAGCTCGTGTCTTCAAAGACCACTTCATCATCCCGTTCCCTCAAATCGTGCTCCGGTTCGCCTGCGCGAAGGCATTGGCGCTCCGGGTCCTGTCATTTCCGCGCCCGGCTTGCGGGGCGTACATGTTCTGGTCGCGGCCAGAAGTTTCGGTTCAAGCATGGAGAAAATTGGGCGGTTCTCGCAGAATCTTTCAAGCGGTAATGTCTGGTGATGATTCCGGGAGTGGTCAGCCGCCGATGCACGACACGCACAATTCGCCAATTTCAGCCTCCCAACCCCTGAAATCTTGGTATTTTGCACGGTAGCCGCGAAGTCGCCGCATGCAACCGGGAAATGCAAAAAATGCATCGCGTATTTTCTCGATAAAGCGCCGTAATCGCTGCATTTAGCGGACTGCCGCGCAGCTTTGTGGCAGAAAGCGGGCATGCGGTTACCCGGTCAACCCTCTGTTCAGGGGGGCGCTTTCGCGGGGATACTTCCGCTAACGGGTTGTGGTTGCGACGACGGCAGCCGGGAAACGTAGGCAAATGAAGGGCTGACGACGTGTTCGAACCCTATCTCGAAAGGCTGGCAGGCTTTCCCGGCGTCCTCCTTGCGGTCATCGGCCTCTTCTACATTTTCGCGGGGCTCGTGCTCGCGCGCCAGGTGATGCTTGACCGGGTGCTTACACGCGCAATCGAAATGATCTCCTTTGAAAAGCCCAGCCGGCTCGAGCGTTTCGAGACCGCGTGGATGACATCGGGCGCGATCCTCGTCTTCGCGTCCGGCGCGGCGCTGCTCGTCCTGTCCGGCATCGCCGTCTGGCTGTTCGCGGCTGCTATGCTGCAACAGGTCATCTACCTGACATGGCTGGCGCCGCGCTATTTCGATCGCGATGAGGAGCCGGACCCGGCCGGGCGCAGGCAAACCATAAACGCCGCCTTCATTTTCGGCGCGTGCGCGCTCGGTGTCGCGGCGGCAGGGCTTTCGGGCAAGCTTCTTCCGTTGACGGGCGACGGAATGCCTTCACTCGTCGCCGCAGGGTCCATGCTCGCCGTCTATGTCGTCTGGGTCGCGATCAGGTCCCGCATGCCGGCCGGAAATGGTGGGCTTGGGGCCGGACTGGAACCGGTCGAACCTGACGAGGCGCTGATGGACATGACGCGGATCCGTGCGCTCAGTCTTTCGCCGGAGCACTGGGCCTGGCCGGTCCATATCGAATTTTTCGAGGACGATGCGGAATACAATTCACCGATCCGTCTCGGCCTGTCCGGCAAGCTCGCGGACGAACTCACCGCGTGGCAGGACGAGTTCGATGCCGCCTGTGAAGAGGTGGATGAGGAGCCCGTTGCCATGTGGGCGGAGGGTCAACAGGCGCGCCATGTCGAACGCGCGGCCCAACTGGCGGCTGCGATGCGTGCGGAACTGCGTGCGTCGGGGGTGGAGCACATCCAGGTGCGCTATCGGGATGTGAGCGGCGAACTCGTTACGCTGGAGGATTAGGCCCCGGTTCCGTTTCCGGGGCGTCGGTTTTGGCGAACACCACCGCAAAGATCTTCGCGGACAGGCTTTCGCTGGCGCGCCATGGCGCGTGCTTCCATGAGTAGAATATGCCAACCAGGATCATCAGGGCGAGCGGCGTCATGGCTTCGCCCATCAACCGGTCGCCGCGGCCGTCCGCGAGAGCGGCGATGCCGATGCCGACGCCGCCGATGAGGCACAGGGCGCCGACAATGAACATCGCGAGCCGGGAGCGGCCATATTCTCCGATCGTGACCGGAAGGTCCGGAGCGACTTCGCCGAGCCTGGTCGCGATGGCGCCGACTGCGGAAAGAAAGCTCACATAATCCGGATCGCTCATCGAACGGGCCGCGTAGGTGGTGCGGCTGAGAGAAAACTTTTGCGCGTCGTTCGCCGTGATCAGGTCGATCCGGCTGAGCCGCGATCCACGGATCGTGTGCTCCACGAATGCGGCGCGGGAGATATCAGGCCAGGCGAGCCGCCATTTCTCGCGGCCATCATTGTCCGAACAGGTCAGATGCGTCTCGCCGATCTCGACGGTCTGACTGCCGGCCAGAAGCGCCGGCTTGTATGTCACGCGAACGGGAAGTTCGGTCATGGCGTTTCGATCCGTTTTTGCGCCCAGGCGGTGACCACGCAGGCGGCGGCGATGCCGAGCGGGATCGTGACCCACCCGACGAGGATGTTGCCGATGATGGCGAAGTAGAACGAGAGCATGAGCGCCCGCCGGATCATCTCGATCATGCTGAGCGGGTCGCTTGCCATGTCGGAGAGAAAAGCGACGAACGCGATCAGCCACATGAAGACCGACGAGGCGATTGCCGACACCGCGCCCGCTCCGACGGCGCGCCACATGCCGAAACCGTCATGACCCGGTACGAGCCATCGCCACGCCGCCGCCATGGAGGCCGTGCCGCCGATAATGGCGGACAGGCTTATGATCTGGACCTGGCCGGCGCCGATAAAGTCATCGGTGATGATGAAGACCGCGAGAGCGCTCGCCACGAAACCGGCGATCGCCGCGAAGAGCGTCCCCGTGCGAACCGTATCCTCGTAACGTGCCGCGAATGCCATGACCGATCCCCCGGAGTGTCTAGACAAGCGCCAGTCGCATGGCAAACAAACCGATGGGCACGGTGATCAACGCCAGCGGAATGATGAAGAAGGCGAGGAAATCGGAAAACCGCCAGCGCACAACGTAGAACGTGCCATCGGGCGATTGCATGGCACGCACGGTTTCGCCGGGCAGGTAACGCGCTTCGCGCAACTCGCGCGCCTCGGGAATGGGCACCCAGCCATAGGTGATACCCTGAAGGAGAATTTTCTCGTTGTTGATCGCGTCGGGAAATTCGACTTCGACATCGAGATAGGCCGCGATGTTTCCGTTGCCGACCTGATGTGGCCGAACGCGCGAGTCGACGACCCGCATGTCGTGGCGCGGCCATGTTATCGAGTAGGGAGGAGGGTCGCCGAAAGTCCACATCGCATAAAGCAGAATGAGGGGCACGGCCGTGAATGCCATGCCGAAACCGAACGCGATCGGCCGGAAGGAATAGCCGGCATTGCTGCGAACCGCGTCACCGCCCTGGCTGCGCCATCGGCGTTCGAAAAAGGGTCGGAAAAAGAGAAAGCCGATGAATGCCGCAACGATCGTGAAGGCAATCGCGGGAATGAGAAGGAAAGGTCGCCAGGTTGCCGGGTAGGCGACATTGCCGCCCGGCGCGAGCCGCGCACTGACCGTGGCCCCGACCGGCCAGGCATCCACAACCGCGTCCCGGCCATCCACCGCGTTCCTGACCAGAAGGCGAATTGGCGTCCTGATGACCCGGCCGTTATCGATCTCGACGATCGGATCGGTCCGAACCACATTGCCCCAGCCGTCATACACCTCGCGCGTGTCGTGACGCATGACGGTGACGTCGGTGCGTTCCCAGAATATCGAGATTGCCGGAGGCGATCCGAAAAGCCAGATCGCCAGCAGCACGATGACGAGGATCGTGCCGAAAAATATCTTGCCAAGCAGGTTCATCTCACCGGTTTCTCCGTCAAGACGCGATCCCCGACAGGAGAACGAACGGGAAGAAGAGGATGAGGCCGGCAAGACCGATGCCGTGCAGAACGATGCCGCGTTTGACGGACTTGCGCTTCTTTTCGTCGGCGATGGAGTCGATATAGCGGTTGGACCACACGAAGCCCGGCTGTTCGCCCTGCGCATGGCAGCGCGCGACGTAGGCGGGCCACGGCCTGATCGCCATCACGGCGCCGATGATCCCGATGGCAATGCTGACGACGAGGCCGGCAATACCGGCATAGGCGAGGAACTGAACCATGGAGTGTTTACGCCGGCGGCTGGAAACGCCGGGTCACACTGGCGGGGCGTCCGGGCAGCGACATCGCGCTCTCGCCCTTTGCGCGCCGCGCGACGACATTTCCCTTCGACACGACCAGCAGTCGTCCCGGCCGCAAGCGGATCGCCTCGATAGGATCGCCAGCGTCGAGTACGACCAGACTGGCCCTCTTGCCCTTTTCCAACCCGTAATCCTCCAACCCCATGATCGCGGCAGTTTCCGTCGTGACCATGTCGAAACAACGGCGCATCTCCGCCGGGCTCGTCATTTGGGCGACGTGGAGGCCCATGAAGGCGACGTCGAGCATGTCGGCGGTGCCGAGCGGATACCATGGATCGAGAACACAGTCCTGCCCCCATGCGACGCGGATGCCATGGGCGAGCATCTCGGGCACGCGGGTCAGGCCGCGCCGTTTCGGATAGGTGTCGTGGCGGCCCTGGATCGTGATGTTGATCAGGGGATTGGGAACCGCCGAAACCTGCGCTTCGGCCATCAGCGGCAGCAGTTTGGAGACATAGTAATTGTCCATCGAATGCATCGAGGTCAGATGCGATCCGTTCACCCGGCCCTGCAGGCCGAGCCGCTGCGTCTCGTAGGCGAGCTGTTCGACGTGGCGTGACATCGGGTCGTCGGTTTCGTCACAGTGGAGGTCAACGCGCAGTCCGCGCTCCGCGGCGATCTCGCAAAGCTCGGTCACCGAGCGTCGGCCGTCCTCCATCGTCCGCTCGAAATGCGGGATGCCGCCGACGACATCGACGCCCATATCCAGCGCCTGGATGGTGATTTCGCGGGCCTTGGGCGCGCGATAGAACCCGTCCTGCGGGAAAGCGACGAGCTGCAGGTCGAGATAGGGTTTCACCATCTCGCGCACGGCCAGCAATCCGCGCACGCCGGTCATCGCGTTGTCGTCGGAGGTGTCGACATGGGACCGGATGGCGAGCAGGCCCATCGAGACGGCCCAGTCGCAATAGGCCAGCGCCCGCTCCACGACGGCTTCTTCGGTCAGGAGTGGCTTCAATTCGCCCCACAGCGAGATGCCTTCGAGCAACGTGCCGGACGCGTTGATGCGCGGCAGGCCATAGGAAAGCGTCGCGTCCATGTGGAAATGCGGATCGATGAAAGGCGGCGAGACGAGATTGCCGGATATGTCGATGGTCTCGCCGGCCTCGGCGGTGATGTCCGGCTCGATCGCGGCGATCGTGTCGCCCGCGATCGCGATATCCGCCGATGTTCCGTCGGGCAGGACGCCGCCCTTCAACAGCAGGTCGAAACTCATCTCTCACCTTTTTGATAGGGGACCATCAGCGCCTTCGGATAGGTCGCACGCCGCGCCACGACAATAAGTGCGAGGATGGATAGCACATAGGGCATCATCAGGAATATCTGGTAGGGGATGACACCCCCGGTCACCTGCTGGAGGCGGACCTGGTACGCGTCGAAGGCAGCGAACAGGATCGCGCCGATCAGCGCCTTGCCCGGCCGCCATGATCCGAAGACGACGAGCGCGATGCAGATCCAGCCGCGTCCGTTGATCATCTCGAAGAAGAAGGAATTGAAGGCGCTCATGGTCAGGAACGCGCCGCCGACCGCCATCAGCGCGGACCCGACGGCGACCGCGCCCATGCGCATTGCCGTGACGCTGATGCCCTGCGCCTCGACGGCGGAGGGGTTTTCCCCGACCGCGCGCACGGCGATTCCCACCGGCGTGCGATAGAGAACCCACGCGACGAGCGCGACGGTGACATAGGCGAGATATGTCAGCGGCGTCTGGTTGAACAGGGCAGGGCCGATAAGCGGTATGTCCGACAGGCCGGGAATGGCGAAGGGCTGGAACGGCTCGATCTTGGGTGGCGACGTCACCTCCGGCAGCGAGACGCGATAGGTGAAATAGGTCAGGCTGGTCGCCAGCAGCGTGATGCCGATGCCGGTGACGTGCTGCGACAGGCCGAGCGGGACGGTCAGGAAACCGTGCAACAATCCGAAGACGACGCCGGTCAGCGCCGCCACCGCCACGCCGAGCCAGAGATCGCCGCCGGCATAGACCGTGATCCAGCCGGCGAAGGCCCCGGCGGTCATGATCCCCTCGATACCGAGATTGAGCACGCCCGCCCGTTCGCAGATCAGTTCGCCCATCGTCGCGAAGATCAGCGGCGAAGCGATGCGGATCGCCGCCACCCAGAAACTCGTCGTCAGCAGGATATCGAAGGCTTCCATCACTACTTCCACCTGATCCTGTAGCGCGTCAGCATGATCGCGGTGACCATGGTCAGGAGCGCGGTCGCGACCATCACCTGGGCGATGTAGCTCGGTACGCCCGCCGACCGGCTCATCGCGTCCGCGCCGACGAAAATGCCGGCGACGAAGATCGCGGATGCGACCACGCCGAGCGGATTGAGCATGGCCAGCATGGCGACGACGATGCCCGTGTAGCCGAAGCCCGGCGACAGATCGAGCGTCAGGTTGCCCTTGAGGCCGGCGACTTCGGAGAAGCCGGCGAGCGCCGCGAGACCGCCGGAGAGCAGCGCCGTTTTCATCAGAACCCGGTTCACCGGAATGCCGGCGAAACGTGCCGCTTCGGCATTGTTGCCGACGGCGCGCATCTCGTAGCCGAGCGTGGTCTTTTTCATGACCACCCACATCACGACGGCGCTGGCCACGGCGATGACGAAGCCGAAATGCAGCCGCTTGCCCTGGATCAGCCTTGGCAGCTGGGCGTCGGCGATCACCCGTTTCGACTGCGGCCAGCCGAGCCCCATCGGATCCTTCAACACGCCTTCGAGCAGCATCGATACGAACAGGATGACGATGAAGTTCAACAGCAGGGTCGTGACGACTTCGTCGACGCCGAACCGGACCTTGAGGACGGCGGGGCCGAGCAGCAGCAACGCCCCGGCCAGCATCGCGCAGATCATGATGAGCGGGATCAGCGCCGGCGTGGGCATCGCGACCGCGCCTGTCCCGAGCACGACTGTCACCACCGCGCCGATATAGAGCTGCGCTTCGGCGCCGATATTCCAGAGTTTGGCACGGAAGGCGACGGCGACCGCAAGCCCGGTGAAGATCAGCGGTGTTGCCCGCGTCAGCGTTTCCAGCAGGGCGAATTGCGATCCTGCCGCGCCTTTCGCGACCAACCAGAAGACGTTGAAGGGCGATGCGCCCGCGATCAGCACCAGAAGAGAAGCGATGACGATCGTGGCGAGGATCGCGCCGGCGGGATAGAGCAGGGTGGTCGCGAGCCCGGGCGTCGGTTTCGGTTCAAGCCGCATCGGTCACCCCGTCTGCAAATCCGTGCCCGGCCATGCGCTCGCCGATCTCGCGCACCGACAATTCGCCGCGTTTCGAAGGCGGCGAAAGACGGCCCTTGGAAATCACAATCACGCGGTCGGCCAGCGCCAGAACCTCGTCCAGATCCTCGGAGATCAGCAGCACCGCCGCGCCGCGATTGCGCGCCTCGAGCAGCTTGGTGTGAACATAGGCGACGGCGCCGACATCGAGGCCGCGCGTCGGCTGGTTTGCGAGGATCACCTGCGGTTCGCCGTCAAAGGCGCGCCCGAGGATAAGCTTCTGCATGTTGCCGCCTGAGAGCAGGCGCACCCGGGCATTCGGGGAGGGACATTTCACGTCATAGTCGCGGATGATGGTCTCGGCGAATTGCTCGGCCGACTTCCAGTCGAGCAGGCCCGCGCGGCTGAAGCGCGGCGAGCGGTAGGCTTCGGAGATCACGTTTTCAGTGACGCTCATGTCGCCGATCATGCCTGTTGCGTGCCGGTCCTCGGGAATGCGCCCGATCCTGTGCGCCAGGGCCGCGCGCGCCGACCAGTCCGAGACGATCTCGTCGCGGATCCGGATCGTGCCGGATTCCGGCTTCGTGGTGCCGGCGATGAGGGAGGCAAGCGCCGCCTGTCCGTTTCCGGAAACGCCTGCAAGGCCGGTGATCTCGCCTTCGCGCAGGGCGAGGTCGATCGCGTCGAGCGGCGCGCCGCCGGCGCGACCCGCCGTCGAGACAGCCACGAGTTCGATCACGGTGTCGCCCGGTGAATGTTCGACGACTTCCGGCTCCTTGATCGTCTCGCCGACCATCAGGGCCGCCAATTCGCCCCGGTCCGTGTCCGCCGTGCGGCGTTCGCCGGAAATCCTGCCCGAGCGCAGCACCAGAACCCGGTCGCTGACGGCCATGACCTCGTTGAGCTTGTGCGAGATGAAGATGATCGAAAGCCCCGTGGCGACCAGCTTTCTGAGCGTCGCGAACAGCGCTTCCGTCTCGAGCGGCGTCAGCACTGCGGTCGGCTCGTCGAGGATGAGAACCCGCGCGTCGCGATAGAGTGCCTTGAGAATCTCGACGCGCTGTCGCTCGCCGACCGACAGGTCCGAGATCAGCGCATCCGCCCGTATCTCCAGACCGAAATCGCGCGACAGCTCTTCGATCCGGGCCAGCGCCCTGCCGCGATCGAAGCGCGGTGCGAACAGGCTTTGCGTGCCGAGCGCGATATTCTCCAGGACGGTCATCTGGTCGGCCAGCGTGAAATGCTGGTGGACCATTCCGATACCAGCGGCGAGCGCGGCGTGCGGCTCGCCGGGCGGCAATGTCTTGCCGAACGCCTCGACCGTGCCCTCGTCGGCCACGTAATGGCCGAACAGGATGTTCATCAACGTGGTCTTGCCGGCGCCGTTTTCGCCAAGCAACGCGATGACCTCGCCCCGCTTCAGGTCGAAGGAAACGGAGTCGCTGGCTGTCAGTGGACCGAAGCGTTTCGTGATGTTCGAGAGGCGGAGTACGGTCTCCGCCTCTCCGCCCCCCTCGGCGTTCATCAGCTCGATTTCGGCTCTTCGTCGTTGATCTCGACCGTGAAGTCACCGGACTTGATGGCGGCTTCCTTCTCGGCGACAAGATCGAGCGCCTCTTGCGGCACCTTGCCTTCGAAGGTGCCGAGCGGTGCGAGCGAGCATCCGCCTTCCTTCATGAAGGAGTAGATACCGTAATTCTCGGCCTTGAACTCGCCGGCCTTCACCTTGGCGATCGCGGCGTCGAGGGTCGGCTCGAAATGCCACAGCGCCGAGGCCACCACCGTGTCCGGATAGTCCGGCTGGGTGTCGATCACGTTGCCGATCGCCAGGATGCCCTTCTCCTTGGCCGCGTCCGAGACGCCGAAACGCTCCGCATACATGATGTCCGCGCCGGCATCGATCTGCGCGAAGGCGGTTTCCTTGGCCTTCGGCGGGTCGAACCACGAGCCGATGAATGCGACCTGGAAGGTGGTGTCCGGCGCCGTTTCGCGCACGCCTGCCATGAAGGCGTGCATCAGGCGGTTCACTTCCGGGATCGGGAAGCCGCCGACCATGCCGATATTCTTCGACTCGGTCATCGCACCGGCGATGATGCCGGAAAGATAGGAGGCGTCCTGGATGTAGTTGTCGAAGACGGCGAGGTTCGGCGTGTCGTCCTGTGGCAGGAAGGAAGACCCCATCAGATAGGCCGTGTCCGGATAGTCGCGCGCGACCTGGCGGGCGGCTTCCTCGACAGCGAAGATCTCGCCGACGATCAGGTCGTGACCGGCTTCGGAATATTCGCGCATCACGCGCTCATAGTCGCTGTTCGACGTGTTCTCGGAAAAGACGTATTCGATGTCGCCGCGCTCGGCGGCGGCGTTGGCCGCGATATGGATGCGGCTCACCCATTGCTGCTCGACGGGAACGGTGTAGATCGCCGCGACCTTGAGCTTTTCCTGCGCGGCGGCCCGGCCGATCAGGCCCGGCATGGCGAGAACCGATGCGCCCGCGGCGCCTGCCTTGAGCAGCCTCCGGCGGGTTGTGGTGAAGGATTTGTTGGACATTGCGCGCACTCCTGCTTGTTGAAAATCCGGTAACCCGCCAAAATTTTGATCAGATGGTAAATCGGGATCAAAAAAACGGCAAGAGGCGGAGATGTTTCCTCACAGGCGTGACATGACGAGCCCGGCTCCGACCAGGATGACCGCGACGACACGCTGCCAGCTGATCTCATGGACCGGGAGTCCGAAGGCGCCGGCGCGGTCGATCAGGATGGCCGCGAACATCTGCCCGATAATGATCGCGGCGATCAACGTCACCACGCCGAGCCGGGACACGCCCCAGACCGATGTCCAGACATAGAAGGCGCCGAGCAGGCCGCCCAAGAGCATCCATGGCCTGATTTCGCGGACCAGCGTCAGGCTCGGAAAGGCGTTGCGCACGGCGATCAGGGCAAAAAGCGCGATGAAGCCGACGGCGAAGGATATGGCTGTGGCGACGATGCTGTCGTCGAGCGTGCGCGCCAGGGCGGCGTTCACCGGCGGCTGCAGGCCGATCGCTACGCCGCCGGCAAAGACGCAGAGCAGCGCTATCCAGAATCCGGTCATGGTATTGTCCCCGTAGTCAGCCGCGACACGCTATACGAAACGAAGCCGACGCGTCACCCGTCGCTGCGCATTGCCTCGCCTGCACCGAATCCGCATAAGGGCGCGTGACGATCTGACGGGAGAACTGCCTTGGCTACCGAAATCGAATGCTATCGCGGCGTCGTGCATCCGTGGCTGTGCGACAGCATGGGACACATGACGACGCGTCACTACACGGCGATGTTCGACGATGCGTCCTATCACCTCTTCGCCACGCTCGGTTATACACCCGACCATCTCGCATCCGGCATCGGGATCGCCGACGTGAAGCTGACGACGACGTTCCTCGCCGAACTGAGCGCCGGGTCGCTGATCATCGTCCATGGCCGGGTCGTCCGCGTCGGCAACAAGTCGATGACCGCGCATTACCGCATGCGCAACCTGCACACCGGCGAGATCGCCGCCGAACTGGAATCGGTCACCGCGCAATTCGACATGAAGGCGCGGCGAGGGATGCCGATCCTGCCCGAGGTCCGCGCTACGGCCGAGAAGATGCTGTCCGAGCCCGACTAGGACGTGGACTCATTAACCCGTAGCCACAGGCGGATGCAGACGAGCTTGATAAAGGCAAGGTAGTTCGCAGCCAGCTTGTCACAACGGGTGGCCACGCGCCGGCAATGCTTGATCCGGTTGAAGAACCGCTCGACCCGATTGCGGTCCCGCTATAGGTGCCGGCTTAAGCAGATCGGCGATGTCCTGTTTCGTTTCGGTGGTATGTTGGCCCACGCGCCGCGCACTGCGACAAAAGTCCTGATCCAGTCTGCGTCGTATCCTCGGTCGGCCAAGAGCTGCGCGTTCGGCTGAAGCGAGCTCAGGAGCGTCGAGCAGAGCCGGTTGTCGTGCGCCTGACCGCAGGTGAGACCGAGCCGTACCGGCAAGCCGTTGGCATCCACGACAGCGTGGAGCTTGGTTGTGAGCCCGCCACGCGAGCGGCCGATGCTCTCGGCGGGACCACCGGTAACGCAGGCACCGTGCTGGTGCACGCGGATTATGGATGTGTCGATCATCTGGATCGCTGCGTCGTGATCGACGGCGAGGCATTCCATGATCCTTTCCCACACGCCCGCCCTGCGCCACCGGACAAATCGGTTGTAGCAAGTTGTGTAGAGACCATACCGCTCCGGCAGGTCACATCATGGCGCTCCTGATCGCAGAACCCAGAAGATGCCATTTAGGAGCCGCCGGTCATCAACGCGCGGGACGCCACGCGGTTTGCTCGGCAGGATCGGCTGGATGATGTTCCATTCGGTTTCGCTGAGGGCGTATCGCATGATGGAGGCTCTTTTTTCGGAGCTTGAATCAGGCCAAGGCACCTGTTCTCAAGCGGGATCGCATGTCTGAATTCCACCCGGAAGCGGTCGTCGTTCCGCCAAGCTACGAGGGCAGTTCATGACCCAAAGCGGCCCAACTGAAATCTCACTTTTTACGTCCGTGAACATACTTGCCTATCGCGCGAGCCAGCCGCCGTCGACGGGCAGGATAGACCCATGCACGAAACTTGCGGCCTCGGACGCGAGGAACACGACCGGGCCGGCGATATCGGCCGGCTCTCCCCAGCGTTTGGCTGGAACACGCGCCATCAATTCGGCGCTGCGTTTGTCGTCGGCCTGCAGAGCCGCTGTGTTGTCGGTAGCGATGTAGCCGGGCGCGACCGCATTGACGTTGATGCTCATCGACGCCCACTCATTGGCTAAGGAGCGCGTCAGTTGTGCGACTCCAGCTTTTGCGGATGCGTAGCTCGGCACGTTGATCCCGCCCTGGAAGGAAAGCACAGAGGCGACGAAAATGATCTTGCCGCTGCCGCGTTGGATCATGCGCCTGCCGATCTCGCGCGTCAGGACGAAAGGCGCCGAGAGGTCGACCTCGATCACGTGGTCCCAATCCTCGTCGGAATGTTCTGCGGCCGGCGCGCGGCGGATGGTGCCGGCATTGTTGACGAGGATATCGATCGAATGACCGTCCTCGTCGAGTTGTTCTAGAAAGCTGTGCAACGCTGCGCGGTCGGAAAAGTCGCAGCGATGGGCATCGAAACGCCGGCCGGCCGCCAGCACATCTCTTTCGACGTCGCTTCCCAGTGTTTCCAGACCGGCGCTGACGCCGACGATGTCCGCGCCGGCCTCTGCGAGAGCGTTCGCAATGGCGCGGCCGATGCCGCGACGGCAACCGGTGACCAGCGCGGTCTTGCCGGAAAGATCGAATGGGCCGTTCGACATGCGATTCTCCTCAGATCAGAATGCGCCGGGGATCGGCGAGAAGCCGCGCGAACTGGGCGAGAAACCGTGCCGCGTCGGCACCGTTGATGACCCGGTGATCGTATGAGAGGTCCAGCGGCGCCATCGGAACCGGCTTAAATGTATCCCCATCCCAGACCGGTGCGATTTCGGCGCGCGTGATGCCGAGGATCGCCAGTTCCGGAGGATTGACGATCGGGGTGAAGGCGGTGCCGCCGATGCTGCCGAGATTGGTGATAGACATCGACGCGCCCCCCATCTCTTCCGGCCGCACTTTTCGGTCCTTGGCGCGACCGGCGAGATCGGCGATCTCAGCGGCAATGGCCCAAAGCCCCTTACGATCGGCGTCCCGGATCACCGGCACCAGCAGCCCGCGCGGCGTATCGACTGCTATGCCGATATGAACGAAGTTCTTCATGATCAGCGTCTTGCCATCGGGCGACAGAGAGGCATTGAAGCGAGGAAAGTCGCGCAGAGTCCGGGCGAGCGCCCTGACTTGGAAGGCGAGAGCGGTCAGTTTGACCCCCCGCGCGCGCCCTTCTTCCTTCAACGTGGCACGGAAGCTTTCGATAGCGCTCATGTCGGCGCGGTCGTGATGGGTGACCGCCGGGATTAAAGCCTGCGCCGCGGCAAGATTATCCGAGGCGACCTGCGCGAAGCGCGACATCGGTTCCTCGGTGACCGGACCGAATGCGGAATGGTCAACGTCCCAATATGACGTCCCGTCGGCAGCGGCGGAAGGCTTGTCGCCTGCCTTGCGGTCAAGATCCTCTTTGGCAATCGTCTCCCGCCCCAGTTCGTCGGCCAAAGCGTCTATGTCTATACCCTTGCGCCCGGCGAGAGCGCGGGTCGACGGGCTGGCGATGGCGGCTGTCATTGGCGTCTCCTCACCAGTTTGCGGAAATGTATTGGGTTTCCATGAACTCCAGCATGCCCTCGTGGCCGCCTTCGCGGCCGAGGCCCGACTGCTTAACGCCTCCGAACGGGGCGGCGGGATCGGAAACCAGGCCACGGTTGAGGCCGACCATGCCGTATTCAAGCTGTTCGCAGACCTTCATGCCTCGCTTCATGTCCTCGGTGAAGACATAGGCGACGAGACCGTATTCGGTGTCGTTGGCCCGGCGAATGACGTCGGACTCGTCGGCGAAGGTCTGGATCGCGGCGACCGGGCCGAAGATCTCGTCATGGATACATTCGGCGTCCTCGGAGACGCCGAAGAGGACCGTCGGTGGGTAGAAGAAACCCTTGCTGTTTGGAATGGTGCCGCCGAGGCGCAGTTCCGCGCCCTTTGCAACCGCATCCTCGACGAAATGTGCGACCTTGTCGCGCGTATCGGCATTGACCAGAGGGCCGACATCTACGCCTGCGTCGAGGCCATTGCCGACTTTCAGGGCGGCCATTTTCTGCGTGAATTTCTGCGTGAAGGCCTCGGCCACCTCTTCATGCACGTAGAAGCGATTGGCCGCCGTGCAGGCTTCGCCGAGATTGCGCATTTTGGCGAGCATCGCGCCCTCGACGGCGGTGTCAATGTCGGCATCCTCGAAGACGAGCAGTGGCGCGTTGCCGCCGAGTTCCATCGCCGGCTTGAGCACCTGGTCGGCGGCGGCATGTAGTAGCTTGCGACCGACGCCTGTCGAACCCGTGAACGAGATCACGCGCACACGCGGATCATGCAGCATGTGGTCGACGAGCGCGCCGCTCCTTTTCGACGGCAGGACGTTAACAAGCCCCTTGGGCACGCCTGCTTCCTCCAGAAGCGGCATCAGTTCGAGCATCGTCAGCGGCGTTTCGGAGGCGGGCTTGATGATCACCGGGCAACCGGCGGCGAGCGCCGGCGCGATCTTGCGGGTGCCCATGGCCGCCGGGTAGTTCCACGGCGTTACCAGAACAGCGATGCCGGCGGGCTTGTGCTGGACGACGATGCGCGCGCCCGATGCCGGCGCGTGGGTGATCAACCCGTCGGCGCGCACGGCCTCTTCGGAGAACCAACGGAAGAACTCGGCGGAGTAGGTCACTTCGCCCATGGCGTCGGCCCGTGCCTTGCCGTTTTCCAGCGTAATCAACCGCGCGAACTCCTCCAGACGCGCCGTCATCAATTCGAAGGCCTTGCGCAACACCTCGGCGCGTTCGCGCGGCTTGCGGCCAGCCCAGTCGGCAAAGGCGGCCTCGGCGGCATCGAGCGCCGCATCGGCGTCGGCGATTTCGGCGGAGGCGACGGAGGCCAGAACTTCCTCGGTCGCCGGGTTCAGTACATCGAAACGTTCGCCAGCGGCGCCCTTGCGCCACTCGCCGTCGATGTAGAGATCGGTATGTTCCATTCGGTGTCTCCCAGTCAAAGCAGGTGGCGCAGCGGCTCTTCCAGCCGCGCGGCCATTTCATGAACAATCGCGAGCGCCGTTTCCGGTTCCAGCATTCCGGCCGGGAACTCCAGTATTATTTCGAACGTGCCGTTACTGTCGGAAATGCTGATCGCCGGTACGGCGGGCGCGCCGAAATGCGCCTTGGTCACGGCACTGCCGGTCAAGTCCCGCAGGATAAGGTCGGGCGCAAGATCGTCCTGCGATGCCTCGATGGCGGACAGGCCGGAAAGGTCGGGATCGCAAAAGCGAACGCTTTGACGGCGGAGCGGCCGGTGTGCTTGCGCGACCATTCGCCGGCTTTCCGATTGAATGGCGGCGCGCAGGGTGGCGATCGCAAAGGCTGACCACACAGCAAGATCATCGATCTGACTTTCGCCCGCCAGCCACAGACGGAACGCGTCATAACCGCTCCTGTCGACGCGTGCCTCGACGTGGTCGAAGGCGTTGGCGGTTGCGGTGGAGGGCTGCGCGGGCACGGCGGAGAGACGATCGAGATCGGCAACGTGATAGGGTTGGCGATGGCCGTCGGTGGCCAATCGGGCGAGGTCGAGCCCGCGCTCTGCGGCAAGCCGCTTTGCCTTGGGCGACGCAAGAATGCGGTCCCCTGTCGGTGGCTGCGAAGCAGCGCGCTTCGGCGCAGGGCGAGAAGTTTCAGGATTTTTCGGAGAAGCCGGCGTTACCTGTTGTTCTGGTTTCGCGTCCTTCTTTTTAGAGGTATTGCGCTTTACAGGCACCTCGGGTTTTTCAGCTGATATGACAGCGATCACGTCGCCGACAGGGACATTCTCTCCGGCCTCGGCGCGCAATTCTGCGACATAGCCCTCATGACCGGCCTGGACCTCCATGACCGACTTGTCTGTTTCTACCTCCAGCAGGACGTCGTCGGCAGCGACGGCGTCGCCCGGCTGCTTGTGCCAGGCGACAAGCAGACCCGTGTCCTGCGCCATGCCGAGTGCCGGCATGATGACCTCATTGCCGTCCTGCTGCGCGGGGGGCTGCTCGTCGGACGGTGCGTCCGCAGGCGTGGCTTCTTCACGGGCCGCGACCGCACCGGGTTCGTCGGCGATCACGGCGATGACATTGCCAACCGGCACGTTTTCGCCCTCGCGCGCCCGGATATCGGCCAGGTAGCCTTCGGCCTGGGCCTCAACCTCCATCGCCGCCTTGTCGGTTTCGACTTCCATCAACACGTCGCCGATCTTCACTGCGTCCCCCGGCGCCTTGCGCCAAGCGAGGATCAACCCGGTTTCCTGCGCCATGCCGAGCGCCGGCATGATGACTTCATGCGGCATGGAAGAGCTCCCCGCGGACGCTCAGCCGCGCGTTTTCCGCGACCGTTTCCGGCGTCGGTACGGTCAGGTCCTCAAGGGCCGGCGAGAAGGGCACCGGAACGTCCATCGCGCCCATGCGCACGACGGGAGCGTCGAGATGATAGAACGCCTTCTCGCTGATCCGGCTGGCGATCTCGCCGGTGATGCCGAAATTCTGATGTCCCTCGTCGATGACGATGGCGCGGCTGGTCTTGCGCACCGAGGAAAGGATCGTTTCCTCGTCCAGCGGCACGATGGTTCGCGGATCGATCACTTCCGCCGAGATGCCGTCACGGTCGAGCAAATCGGCCGCCTTAAGTGCAACCTGCACCATGGACGATGTCGCGACCAATGTGATTTCGTGGCCTTCGCGCAAGACAGCGGCCTCGCCGAAGGGGATTAGGTATTCCTCCTCCGGGACCGGCGCCTTGTCGTTGTACATCAACTTGTCTTCGAAGATGACGACCGGATTGTCATCACGGATCGCCGTTTTAAGGAGTCCCTTTGCTTCGTAGGCGGAGGATGGCAGGGCAACCTTCAGCCCCGGAATGTGCGCGACGAGGGCGTGCAAGGACTGGGAGTGCTGTGCGGCGGAACGGCGCGTCGCGCCGAGATTGGTGCGGAGCACCAGCGGCACCTGGAGTTTTCCGCCTGACATGTAATGCGTTTTGGCGGCCTGATTACAGAGCTGGTCCATGACGAGGAACAGGAAGTCGCCAAACATCAGGTCGACGATCGGCCGCGAGCCGGTCATCGCCGCGCCGACGGCGATGCCCATGAAACCGGGCTCGGATATCGGCGTGTCGATGATGCGGTCCGGCCCGAATTCCTCGACGAGGCCGGACAAGACCTTGAAGGGAGTGCCGGCTTCGGCGACGTCCTCGCCGATCAAGAAGATTGCCGGGTCGCGCCGCATCTCCTCGGCTATCGCCTCGTTGACGGCTTTCGACAGCGTGATTTCGCGGGACATGGAAGTCTCCTCAGACATAGGAAAGCGCGTGGTCGACGCCGGCAAAGACGTGCATGTCGACCTCACCTGTCGGCGGATAGGCGGCGTCCAGCGCATAATCGACCGCGGCTTTCGCGTCGGCCTTGATCTCGTCATTAATCGCCACCAGTTCGTCGGCTGACAAGACGCCCTCGGCCTCCAGCCACTTGCCAAAATTGACGATAGGATCGCGTGTAATCTTCCACTCGGCTTCCTCGTCCTTCGAACGGTAATAGTCGCGGTTGATGTCGCCGACATGGTGGCCGTGATAGCGGTAGGTCTTCAGTTCGATGAAGAAAGGCCCCTCGCCCTTGCGCGCGCGGGCCACGAGCTTCTGCGCCAGTTCGTTGACGGCGAGAACGTCCTGCCCGTCGACCGAATGCGCCTCAATGCCGAAAGCCTGGGCGCGCGCCGTCAGAGAGCCGGCGGCAATCTCTTCGGTTTTCGTGTATTCCGAGTAGCCATTGTTCTCGCAGGCATAGATGACCGGCAGGCTCCAGAGCGCGGCCATGTTCATGACCTCATACCAGAGGCCCTGCGCCGTCGCGCCGTCGCCGAAGAAGCAGACGGCGACGTCTTTGGTGCCGAGCCGTTTCGCCGAGAAAGCAGCTCCGGTAGCAATCCCCATGGAACCGCCGACGATGGCATTGGCGCCGAGATTGCCATGGCTCTGGTCAGCGATATGCATCGAACCACCCTTGCCGCGGCAGTAGCCTTCCGCCTTGCCAAGCAGTTCGCAGAACATCTCCTTGAACTCCGCACCCTTGGCGACGCAGTGGCCGTGTCCACGGTGGGTGGAAGTGATCTTGTCAGTGTCCTCCAGCGCCTCGCAGATGCCGACGGCAACCGCCTCCTGGCCCGAATACATATGCGTCAGGCCAGGCATCTTCGCGGACAAATAGAGCTGGTTGGCATTGTCCTCGAAGGCGCGGATGCGGACCATCTGCCGGTACATCTGCAGATAGTCTTCAGTGTTGGTTTTCTTCTTCGGTGCCATGACGGCGTCCTCAATAACGGTGCGAAATCGGTAGCTCTTCGGCGGGGAAAAGGCTAATCACCTGACAGCCGGTGTCGGTGACGACGACCTCTTCCTCGATGCGCGCTGCCGAATAGCCGTCGGAGGCCGGACAGTAGGTTTCGAGCGCGAAGACCATGCCGGTCTCGATCTCCATCGGATTGTCGAGGCTGACAGCGCGGCTGATGATCGGCCGTTCGTGCAACGCCAGACCGAGGCCATGACCAAACTGGAGGCCGAAAGCCGACAATTCGTCCGGGAAGCCGAATTCCTCCGCCTTCGGCCAGACCTTGGCGACGGTATCGGTCGTGACGCCAGGCTTGATGAGCTGGATCGCAGCATCCAGCCATTCGCGGCAGCGGACATAGGCATCGGTTTGCGACGGCGTGGCGCGGCCGACATTGAAGGTCCGGTAGTAGCAGGTGCGATATCCCTGATAGGATTGCAGGATATCGAAGAAGGCCTGGTCGCCGGGCCGGAAATAGCGGTCAGTGAAGTTGTGCGGGTGCGGGTTGCAGCGCTCGCCGGCGATGGCGTTGATCGCCTCCACGTCGTCGGAACCCATTTCGTAGAGCATCTTGTTGGACATCGCGACGATGTCGCTCTCGCGGATGCCCGGCCTGAGTTCCTGCCAGATCATGTGGTAGACGCCGTCGACCATCGAGGCGGCCTGGTTGAGCAGCTGTATCTCGTCGATGTTCTTGATCTCGCGGGCACCGAGCATGATCTGCTGGCCGTCGACAACCTTCACGCCAGCCTCCTGCAGTGCGAAGAACATCGCCGTCTCTGCATAGTCGATGCCGACCGGCATGTCGGCGACGCCGGCCTTCTTGAGAAGAGAATAAATTTCCTCGGCATACCGCTTCATCAGCCCGAAGGAGGGCGGGATGGTGCCGCGCATTCCAACGACACCGGCACGCATGCGTTCGGGATCGAGCCAGTCGCAATATTCGCGGTGATGGACGGCGGCCGAACCAAAGTCCCAGACATAGGGCTCCTCGTCGCCGGCCAGCAATGCGAAGCGGCACATCTTGTCGCGCTCCCACTCACCGATTTTGGTGCCGGAGACATAGCGGATGTTGTTGACGTCGAAGAGCAGAAGCGCGCCGCAGTCCGACTTCTTCAGTGCGTCCTTGGCGCGACTGAGACGATAGCGGCGCAGCCGATCGTGATCGACACGGCGCTCGAAGTCGACCGCGGTATGGCCAAGAGCGGGAATATGCCGGTCCCAGCGCCAGTTTGGATCGATGTCGCCCGGCTGCAGGATGCGCGGATTGAGGGCTGTCGTGTTCATTATATGCCTCCCGTTGCACGCCCGGCGGGCGCGCTGTCATGTGATGGAAATCGTTTGAAGGGCGCGTCGGCTACTGGATGCACCAGCCGCCGTCGATATGGATCATCTGGCCGGTCATGTAGTCGCTCTCTGGGCTGGCCAGGAAAGCGGCAGTGCCCTTGATGTCGTCGGGATAGGAGACGCGCTTGATCTTCAATTCGTTGGCGACGATGTCCTCGTAGGCCTGGCCCTGGCGCTCCTTGAAGCCAATGTCGACGAGGTCCTTGTCGAGTTGTTCCCAGAGCGGTGTCACGACGACGCCCGGCGCATAGCCGTTGACCGTGATGTTGTGCTCGGCGAGCGCCACGGCGCCACAATGGGTCAGCGCCAGGCAGCCATATTTAGAGGTGCAATAGACGGTCACGTCGATCAGCGGCTTGCGCGAGGCGATGGAACCGACATTGATCAGCTTGTAGGGATAATCTTGGGAGCCTTGGGCGATCATCTGTTTCGCGGTCTCCTGCATACCCAGCCACATCGCCTTGGTGTTGACGTTCATGATGAGGTTCCAGTTGTCCTCGTCGATGTCCATGAAGAAGCGGGGCTTGTTCAGGCCCGCATTGAAGACGCCCACATTGATCATGCCAAATGCGTCGACGGTCGCGCTTACGGCCGCTGCGTTATCCTCGCGCTTGGTCACGTCCAACTTGACGGCGATCGCCCTGCCATTGCCGCGATTGTTGATCCGCTCGGCCGTCTCATTGGCGCCATCGAGATCGATGTCGCCAAGGCAGACATTTGCGCCCTGTTCAGCGAAATGTTCGGCATTGGTGGCGCCCATTCCGCGGGCAGCGCCCGTGATCAGGATATTCTTTCCCTTGAGCCTTTGCGGATCCATCTGTTCCTCCCGTTTAGAATTCTAGATTTTCATGGCTTCTTCGGCCCTTGCCTGGGCCTTCTTGAGCGCTTCGCGTGGTCCGATGATGCCGCGCAGCATGTCGTGCATCTCCTCGCCGCAAATCTTGATGATGTCGGAGATCTGCGGGATCGGCGGCCGCGGCCAGAACTGCAGTTCGTCCCGCCAGGACATGCCGTCGACCGCCTCGAATATCGGCGACAGCCGGCTGACCTCGGGATCGGCGCCGACGGAATATCGCGGCGCGGTACGGCTGCCGTTCTGGACATAGAGTTTCTGCGCTTCGGGCGAGGTGAAGGCGATCAGCGCCTCCGCGGCGTCGGCGCAGCGTTCCTCGGGCAGATTGGACGGTATGCCGAGCACATAGCCGCCGACGGGTGCAACCGGAGTACCTCTCGGACCCGCTGGATGCGGAAGATAGCCAGTCTGACCGTAAGCCGGCGATGACGGATCAAGCTCGAAATAGGGCGCCAGAAGTGTGTAGCCGTAGGCCATGGCGATCTTGCCGGCCGCATAGGGGCGAACGCGCTCGTACCAGGACATCGACAATATGTCGGGCGGGGAGAACCGCGCCAGCGCCAGCAGATATTCGGCGGCCTCCAGCGCACCGTCGCTGTCGATCGTCGGATGCAGATCAGCGCGGTCGAGGTGGTCGGCATCATATCCACCGGCAATCTCCTCGAGATTGAGAAGGGGTTGGCCGAAATCGGCACATGTCATCATGAACTGGTGGCCGAGCGCCGTGCCGCGCGCGGCGTTCCAGGCGATACCGTAGCGCCTCTGAGCCGGGTCATGGAACTTTTCGGCTGCGCGCAGCACCGCGTCGGTGGTCGTAGGCGGCTCGAAGCCGGCCTCGGCGAAGAGGTCGCGGCGGAAGAACAGGAGCTCCGGCGTGGTCTGGGCCGGAACGCCATAGGGACGGCCCGCCCAATGCGTGGCGCGCCAGCCCGCGGTGTGGAAATCGCCAGGGTCGAGCCGGTCGACATCCATGACGTCGTCAAGCGGCAGCAGCACGCCCTGGGTGGCGAATTCGCCGATCCAGGGTAAATCGACGGCGATAATATCATAGCGGCTCGTTTTGCGCTGGGCGTTGCGCAGCGCTTCCTCGTGCAATCGGTCGATGGAGAAGGCGCGCTGGTGAATGGAAACGCCAATGACTTGTTCGAACTGGCGCTTGAGGGCATCCATGACCATGAAGGTCGGGTCGCCGTGAACGAGAATGCGTAATCCGCCAGGAAGCGCCAGAGGCTCTGGCAGCACTTGCGGCGGCTGGATCGACTGGCCATAGATATAGGAGCCGCCGAAATAGTAGTCGCGCGTCTTGGTCTCGCGGACGTCGCCGCCGAAAGATTTGGCGGCAAGGCGCTTGATGCGTCCGCACATCTGAAGCCACTGCTCGATGAGTTCGGCGCTCGGATGCAACGTGAAGCTCTTGCCGGTCCGAGTGCGGGGGCGTTGCTCGATGATGCCTGCCTGCTGCATCTCGTTCAGCCGCCTCACGGCCGTGGCGTAGGGCACGCCGGCCGCGGCCGTCAACGATGACGGCGTCACCGGCTTGGCCTCGAGATGGTTGCGGATCAGACAGGTCGCCATCTTGTAATAGGGATCAGGCGTCGCGAGATCGAGCGCTGTTTCCACCTCTAGTTCGAAGTCTTCGAGAAAGTTCATGATCTCGAGGATTTCGTCGCGGGCGCGCATCGAAATCGGTGGGTCTTTCCTTTCCCTGCCTCCATTATTCGTGTTCGGGTTGCGCTGCCGCGTTACGGGCGCAGGAGCCACCGCTTCCGAATTGTCCAAGATGGATTTCGTCGTGGGGGTCATGGCAGCTCCTTCGTCCAAACTGTTCAAAATGAGAATGTTGCGATATGCGCATTCTATCCATTCTGGATTTCATTATATCCAGAATGGACATATTTGATGGCGATCAGAAACGACGGAAGCCGCAAGTTCCTGCTACCCGCATTGCTGTCGGGAATTCGAAAAGCCGCTCGAACGGCGGCGACCGCAGCAAGGGGATCGAATTGGGAGGAAATGACGAAATGAAGATCGCCTACAAGTCACTTATCGCAGGCACGACGGCTCTTGCGGGCATGGCGTTTGCCGGCACCGCGATGGCTCAGGAGCCGATGACAATCGGCATCACGCAGAACAATGTCGGCGTCGACAGCTATCAGACCACCTATGAAAAGGCCTTCATCGAGGCCGCCGACGCAGATCCCTCGGTCGAGACCGTTGTCCTCGACGCCGGCGGCGACGTAGCGCGCCAAATCGCGCAGATTCAGGACCTCGTGCAGCAGCAGGTCGACGCCATCATCATCTGGCCGACCAACGGCAAGGCGGTGGTCCCGGCAGTGCGCGCTGCCGACAAGGCCGGTATTCCGGTCGTCATCACGAACTCCAATATTGCCGAGGAAGGCTTCGACTTCATCAAGTCCTTCTCCGGACCCGACAACATCACGCAGGGTTCCCGTTCGGCTGAAATCATGTGCGACAAGTTCAAGGACATGGGCATCGAGAACGAGGCCCAGATCGTCCAGATTTCCGGCCAGCCCGGCTACACGACCGCCATCGAACGCGCCAAGGGTTTCGAAGACCGGCTTCCCGAGGTGTGTCCGAATGTGACGCTTCTGGAAACCCAGCCTGGCGACTGGAACCGCGAGAAGTCGCAGCGCGTCATGGAGGCCTTCCTGGTCAAATATGACGATATCGACGGTGTCTATGCGGGCGACGACAATATGGGGGTCGGCGCGCTGAATGCCGCCAAGGCTGCCGGACGCGACGGCATCATCTTCGTCGGCGCGACAAACTTCGCCGTCGGCTACGAGGCGATGGCGCGGGGCGAATATTGGGGCTCGATCTACCAGTCGCCGGTCGATGATGCGAAGAACGCGCTGGCAACCGCCAAGGCGGTCGTCAACGGCGAGGACGTCCCGTTCCTCAACTACTTCGATACGCCGAAAATCACCCAGGACAACATGGACCAGTTCACCAAGCCGGTGTTCTGATCTTCTCCCGGAGGGACGCGGGGCCACGGAGGCCCCGCGTCCATTTGCGTCTCTGAATTCGTGGGAGGATAGCCATGGGTCGCGTGTCTGGCCGTTCATGCATTGTCACGGGTGCCGCCCGGGGCATCGGCCGCGCCATCGGGGAAGCGCTGCTCGACGAGGGCGCCGATGTGTGTTTCGCCGACATAGACGGTGATACCGCAGAAAGGGCCGCCCGCGAAAACGAGGAACGCGCCGACCGCAACGGCGGTAAGGTCGCTTGGGCCAAGGTCGACGTGACGGAGCGGGAGCAGGTCCAGGAGATGATCGGGATCGCTGTTTCCGCCTTCGGAAAGCTCGACGTGAAATTCAACAATGCCGGCATCAACAAGCCGATGAACCTGCTCGATGTGACAGAAGACAACTGGAACACGATCATGAAGGTCAACGGGCTTGGTGTGCTGATCGGCATGCAGGAAGCGGCAAAGCAGATGATCCGGCAGGGGACCGGCGGAAAGATCGTCAACACCGCCTCGATCGCCAGCCGGCAAGGCTTCGACAATGTCGCGCCCTACTGCGCGTCGAAATGGGCGGTCGTCTCGCTGACGCAGTCGGGCGCTCGCGACCTGGCGAAGCACAAGATTACCGTTACGGGATTCGCGCCGGGCGTGGTGGCTACTGAAATGTGGAGTCAGCTCGATCGGGACCTGATGGAAATTGGCGCGTCAGAGCGCGAAGGGCAGGCGATCGCAGAGTTCTCTGCGGATATCCTGCGCGGCAGAGTTGCCACACCTGACGACATTACGGGAACGACCACGTTCCTGGCGTCGAAGGAAAGCGACTACATGACCGGACAGGTCGTCATGATAGATGGTGGCATGGTTCTGGTTTGACGAAATCGGCGGGCCCGCCGAAACGCTGAAGCGCGAGTGGCTTCGCGAAAGGGCCAGGGAGGAAGTGGAATGACGGGGTTCGTCGAAAGAATCCGGCAAGGCGAAGCAAAAGGGCTGATCGCCAGGAACGGCATCTTCATCGCTTTCATCGCGTTCATGATTGCCTTCGGAATTGGGTCGGACAAGTTCCTGTCCTTCAACAACCTGGAAAGCGTCGTCCGGTCCTCGGCAATGATCGGCGTAATGGCCCTCGGTGTCACCATCGTCGTCATTTCCGGCAATCTCGACCTATCGGTTGGGTCTATGCTCTCATTTGGTACAGTCATGGTCGTTGACCTGCATGACAAGATCGGTCCGGGGCCGGCAATTCTGGTCATGATGGTCTGCGTGTTGCTGCTCGGCGCGGTGAACGGCTTCCTGATCGGCTTCGTTCGTCTGAACTCGCTGATCGTTACGCTTGGCATGCTCTCGGCGATCCAGGGGCTGACCCTGATCTATTCCGGCGGCAAGAATGTCGATGTCAACCCGAGCACTCAGGACACGACTTGGTTTCGCGTCTTCGGTCGTGGCGAGGTGGCCGGTATCGACATGCCAATCATCATATTCTTCGTGCTGGCGATCATTATCGGTTTCGTCATCGCGTTCACGCCGTATGGCCGACGCGTTTACGCGGTCGGCGGCAACCCGACCGCAGCGGTGTTTTCCGGGATTCGACGAAACCGCGTCGTCTTTTCGACTTATCTCATCTCTGCCTTCTGCGTCGGCATCGCGGCCATCATTCTCGGCAGCCGCGTGATGGGATCGCAGAACAATGTCGGCCAGGGCTACGAACTGCTGGTGCTCGCCTCTGTCATCCTTGGAGGAACGTCGCTCCTCGGCGGGTCCGGCAGCATCCTTAAAACAGTAATCGGCGTGCTGATTCTGGGCTTCATCCAGAACGGCCTGCTGCTTCTCGGTTATCCCTATTTCGCCCAGTGGATCGTCACTTGGGTCGTCATCATTCTTGCGGTCTGGCTCGATGTCGCGGCGAAGCGCGGTCGGCTGCTGTCGCCGATCGCCTGAAGTGGAGGAAGATATGTCGCAAACATCCGTGGAAAGTACGCCGGTACAGGCGTCGGGCGGCATGAAGGCCAATTTGGGCTGGCTCGTCCGGCATCCGATCTGGGCCTTCGTGGTGATGATCTTCATCTTCTTCTCGCTGATGACCGACAATTTCTTCTCGCTCGGCAATTTCGAGAACATCCTCGTCCAGACCTCGACGCTCGGGCTCATCGCGCTCGGCATGACGATCGTGATGATCAACGGCAATATCGACCTGTCCGTCGGCGCTGTCGTCGCATTGGCGGCAAGTCTCACTGTCGACATCATGGGCTGGCCGATGTTCGAGAGCTGGGGCAACTGGCAGATCCTGCCGGCGGTGCTGGCCGGGCTCGCATCGGGAGTCTTGCTTGGCGCGCTGAACGGGTTGATCGTCTGGAAGACAGGCGTCGACGCCTTCATCGTCACGCTCGGGGCGATGCTCGGCGTGCGCGGGCTCGTCTTCGTCTATACTGGCGAGCAGTCCTTCTTCGCGCTGAATTTCGCCTATTCCGATTTCGGGGCCAGCCGCTTCCTCGGCCTGCCGACCCTGGCTTGGGTGTTTCTGATCTTCACCGTTCTGATGCATGTCCTGCTGTCGCGAACGGTGCACGGCTCAAACACCTACGCCGTCGGCGACAATCGCGAAGCGGCGGTCAATGCCGGCATCCGAGTCGGGCCGCACATGATGATCAACTTCATGATCGTCGGGTTCTTCGCGGCGCTGGCGGGGCTAACCTTGTCGACGCAGATGGGCGCGTCCACGCCCAATCTCGGACGCGACTACGAATTGTGGGTGATCACGGCGACGGTGCTGGGAGGGACCAAGCTGACGGGCGGCGCCGGAAACATCATCGGGACGTTTGGCGGCGTGCTTGCTATCGGCATCCTGCGCAACGGCATGAATCTGATGCAGGTCCCGGCATTCTACGTGCTCGTGACCCTCGGCGTGATCCTGATCGCCGTACTGTTCCTCGACAAGCAATTGAATCGCAAGGGCGGTGAGGAGTTGCGGATATGAGTGAAGCTCAACCGGTTCTGCGCCTAGAAGGCATCGTCAAGACGTTCCCCGGTGTGCGTGCGCTCGACGGCGTCGATTTCAGCGTGTTCCCCGGCGAGGTGCACGCGCTGATGGGAGAGAACGGCGCCGGCAAGTCGACCCTGATGAAGGTGCTCGCCGGCATGTATCAGCCCAATGAAGGGCGCATCATGATCGACGGCAAGCCGGTCGTCATGCGCAATCCGATCGAGGCAAAGCAAAACGGCGTCATTCTGATCCACCAAGAACTGTCGCTGGCGGAACAGATGACAGTCGCCGAGAACGTCTTTCTTGGCGAATTGCCTCGCACGAGCTGGGGTTTCGTCGACTGGAAAGTGCTCGAAGAGCGCGTCGGCGCCATCCTCACCAAGCTAAATTGCGATTTCGGGCCGCGCACGAATGTCGGCACGTTGTCGATCGCCAAGAAGCAGATGGTCGAAATCGCCCGCGCCCTGACCCACCAGGCGAAGGTCGTCGTTTTTGACGAACCAACCGCTTCTCTGACTGACGCCGAGAAAGTGGTTCTTTTCGATATCATCAACGACCTGAAATCCGATGGCGTCAGCATCGTCTATATCTCTCACCGCATGGAGGAGATCTTCACGATTTCCGATCGCATCACGGTGCTTCGCGACGGATCCTACCGCGGTACGCTTGTCGCGACCGACACCACCGAGGACGAGGTGACCCAGTTGATGATCGGTCGCAGTCTCGATTATTCGCGCAATGTCGAGAAAGGCGAAATTGGCGATATCACCCTCGAGGTCAGCGGCCTGTCCTGCGGAAAACTCTATCAAGATGTAAGCTTTTCACTGCGCGCCGGAGAGGTCGTCGGCTTCTATGGCCTTGTCGGGGCAGGGCGGACGGAGATTGCCGAAACCCTTTTCGGTCTGCGAGAACCGTCGGGCGGGACGATCCGGCTCGGCGGCGAGGATGTCACAATCGGCTCACCGGCCGAGGCGATCGCGCAGGGCATTTCGCTGGTGCCCGAAAGCCGCAAAGAGCAGGGCCTCGTGCTGGGCATGAACTGCCGCGACAACATTACGCTGCCGCAGGTCGATGACATGACAGCCGGACCGTTCGTCTCAAACGGAGCGGAGATCGCGATCTACGACATGTATCGTGACCGGCTCGACATCAAGGCGCCAAGCTGGCGCAGCGAAGTCGGCAATCTCTCCGGCGGCAACCAGCAGAAGATCGTCATCGGAAAGTGGCTAGCAATGAAGCCGCGCGTGCTGATCGTCGACGAGCCGACGCGCGGTATCGATGTCGGCTCGAAGGCCGAGATCCACAACCTCATTCGCGAACTGGCCCATTCTGGATATGCGGTCATCGTAATCTCCTCGGAGATGCCTGAAATTCTGCGGGTCTCCGACCGTGTGATCGCCATGTATCAGGGCCGGATCATGCGGGAGTTCACGGCGGATGAAGTCAACGAGGACAATCTCGTCCAGGCGATATCCGGCATCGGAAACGGCAAGGCGGCGTGATGCAGGTCGGATTTGCGGGGCTTGGGCGCATGGGGGCGCCGATGGCTGGAAATCTCGTGCGCGCGGTCATCGCGTAACCGTGTGGAACCGTTCGCCAGAAAAGGCCCGTGCCTTCGCGGATGCGATCCGGGAGGTTCGCATAACCGAGCAGACTTATTACCGGTGGCGCAGACAGTATGGCGGCATGGGAACCGACCAACTGAAAGAGCTGAAGCGCCTGCAGAAGGAGAACAAATCGTCTGCGGAAAGCTGTTTCGGATGTAACGTTGGACAGGCTGGTCTTGGCCGATGCTGCAAGGGAAAACTTCTAAGCCCTTCTCGTCGCCGTGCCTGCATCAATCATGTGAGCGAGCAGATGAAGGTGTCGTAGCGTCGCATCTGCCGCATTCTGGGCCAGCATCGTTCCACGCAGCGACGACAGCCGCGCGGAGGTGCCGATGAGGAGCGCCTCGTCGCGGACATGATCGAGTTGGCTCGCGACTATGGTCGTTACGGCTAGCCGCGCGGTCAAGGATCAAGGATCCAATTTCGGCTATGGGCAGCCTGCAACATGCACAAATGAGAAATGACTGAAATTGGCACAAAGCTGCCGTGCTGGTGCGATAATTCGATGCCGGACCCCTGGAAGCGGTCGTGACCGCGAGGCCGGTGCTATTCGATTTATGAGTACACAGCCTAGTCCCAGCCGTTGCGGCGCACCGCATCCGTGTGCTCCCCGAGCTTCGGCGAGGGGCGATCGGAAACGGGTGCGGGCGCGCCGGCGAAAGACACCGGAGTGCGTAGCCCCGGAACGCCATCCGGCGCGATCTGCATGCCGCGATGGACGATCTGAGGATCGGCGAGGACATCGGCGACCGTGTTGATCGGTCCGGCCGGAACGACGGCCTGTTCCAGCGCGGCGAGCAGGTCGTCGCGTGCCCAGGCGCTGGTCCTGTCCGCCAGCAAGGCCGTCAATGCGTCCCGGTTCTCGATGCGCGCGGCATTGGTGGCGTAACGCGGATCGTCGGCGATGCCGTCGAGACCGAGCACCTCGCAAAGCCGACCGAACTGGGCATTGTTGCCGACGGCGATGATCAGCCAGCCATCCGCTGTCGCGAAGGTCTGGTAGGGCGTGATGTTCGGATGGGCGTTGCCCAGACGATGCGGCACGACGCCGGAGGCAAGATAGTTCATCGCCTGGTTGGCGAGAACGCCGGTCATGCAGTCGAGCAGAGCCATGTCGACATGCTTGCCCCGGCCGGTCCGTTCGCGCTCCGCGAGCGCCGCCTGAATGGCAATGACGCTGTAGAGTCCGGTGAAGATATCGGCGAAGGCGACCCCGATCTTTTGCGGTTCCCCCGCCGGATCGCCGGTCAGGTCCATGATGCCGCTCATGCCCTGGATCAGGAAGTCGTATCCGGCGCGCGCCGCATATGGCCCGTCCTGACCGAAGCCGGTGACCGAGCAATAAACTAGGCCCGGATTGGTGGCCGACAGGGTCTCGTAGTCGAGGCCGAATTTCACGAGACCGCCGACCTTGAAATTCTCGACCACGACGTCGGCGTCCTTCGCCAGCCGGCGCACGAAATCGAGATCCTCCAGATCGCGGAAATCGGCCGTTACCGAGCGTTTGCCGCGATTGCAGGCGTGGAAATAGGCCGCGGAGCTGTCGCCGTCGCGCTCGATGAAGGGCGGACCCCACTGGCGCGTATCGTCGCCCTCCGGGCTCTCCACCTTGATGATGTCGGCGCCGAGATCGGCAAGCGTCTGGCCGACCCACGGACCGGCGAGGATGCGGGCGAGTTCGAGAACACGCAGTCCTTCAAGTGGCCTGTCGCTCATCGTGAAAAAGCCTGAAACCCGATATGGGGGACGATTGTTTGGGGATTTCGCGCAAGCCGCATGATTTGCTGTTGCTCCTCGGTCGTTTGCCGCAAACCATGTCGCGCGCCGGGCGCGCGATGTCCAGCGCCTTGCCGTAATTGTTGCGCGCCAGCGTCACGATCTGGCATGCCTTACAGACCCGGCCCAACTTCGGGGCGGACCACGACGACGGGGATACAGTGCCTGAACGTGAAATCGAATTGTCGGACCTTGCGAAGACGCTGGTTGTACGCGGCGACAAGGGGCGACTTGTCGTCGCGCTTGCGGGCGCGCCGGGTGCCGGCAAGTCGACACTCGCGGAAAAGCTTGTCGATCTGATCGCGGAGGACGCGCCGGGCCTGGCAGCGATTCTCCCCATGGACGGCTATCATTTCGACAACATGCTGCTCGACAAATTGGGCAGGCGCGCACGCAAGGGCGCACCCGACACGTTCGACGTGGCCGGATTTCGCCACATGCTGCAACGTTTGCGCTCCGACGAGGAGGACGCGGTCGCCGTTCCGGTATTCGATCGGGATATCGAGATTGCGCGCGCAGGCGCGCGGCTCATACCCCGTCAGGCCCGGATCATCGTCGCCGAGGGAAACTACCTGCTTCTTGGCGACGCCCCCTGGTCGGACCTCTCGCCTTTGTTCGATGTCACCATTCGCATCAATGTCAGCGAGGAGACATTGCGCGAGCGGCTGGAAGCCAGATGGCGCGGATACGGGATGAGCCCGGCGGACATTCGCGGCAAGCTGGAAGAAAACGATCTGCCGAACGGGCGGCTCGTGCTGGCCCGCAGCCGTCCGGCCGATTTCGTCGTCAAAAGCTGAGCGCGAAAACGGTCGCCGGTGGTGACGTAGCGGTACGATTCCAATCGGGTGCGAAACGCTCTAGCGTCGGGAATGAAACGAACCCGAACGCCGATGACGCGCGGCCAAGAGGAAGGACGATGGACGACAAACTTCTGCAATTGCTCAGAACGGTCAATACCCCGACGGTCTGCAACGCAATCGAGACCGCCCAGGGAAAACGTGGCTTTTCCGGCTATTCGCGTGCGACGCCGGTGGCGGCGGTGCCGGACGGTCCGCCCATCGTCGGCTACGCCTCTACCGGGAAGATCGCGAGCAAGTTTCCAACAGTCGAGTCGCCCGAATCCGAGCGCGAAAGACGGCTCGGCTATTTCCGCCATGTCGGGGCCGCGCGGGCATTGTCGGTCGCGGTCGTCGAGGACATCGACTACCCGGAATGCGCCGGGGCCTTCTGGGGCAGGACAAATGCCGCCATCCACAAGGGCCTCGGCATCACGGGCGTGCTGACCAACGGCATGGTTCGCGACCTCGATGCGTTGCCGGAGGAGTTTCCGATCATTGCGGGCTCGATCGGACCGAGCCACGGCTTCGCCCATGTCACCGGGTTCGGCATGCCCGTCACCGTATTCGGACTGTCGATCCGGCAGGGCGACCTGATCCACGCGGATCGCCACGGCGCGGTCGTGATTCCGGAGGATGTCGTCGATCGGCTGGCGGACGCGATAAACAGCCTGCGCGGGATCGAGAAGGATCTCCTTGATATGACACGCCGCCCGGATTTCGACGCGAAGATGATCGAGGACGCGTGGTCCCGCTTCGAGCACGCCCAAAGCTGACACAGGCGTGAGGCTGCGTTGCCTGTATCGCTTGGTGTCTGCGCAAAAAGCAGCGAAATGTAATGGTTATGATTTCGTTATTGAGGATTTGAAAAATGTCTGGAATCCATCTGAATATATTGTAACGAATACTATGACTAGAGTTTCTTGTAGTTTGTTTTAACTCTTTCTTAATCGGTTGGCCCCCTAAGATGCTTGACGGCATGAAGCCGGAAAATAGTGAGCCAGGTCGATTATGAGAATCATTTCTGGAGATTGGCGCATTGACGCCGAGGTATCGTTGCGCGTGTCTGTAACCGGGGCCGTGACGGCGCTGGTCTTACCGGTCTCGACATTCGCCTACGAAGACATTCACGTACGAAAGATCCTGCGGGTCTTTCACCTGAACGACGAAAACCAGGAAGAAGTCGGATCGACGCTGGACTGGGGATTGGACGCGGCCGTCATACTCGGCCCGCTCGAGAACATCGCCTCGACATTCGGCAGCGGAGATCCCGGCGATGCGCTTGTCGTGTTGCTGCTCGAGGACGGACGCAAGGCGCTGATCGCAGGGGCTGCCGAGAAACTCGCGCCGATACTTGAACTGTCGAAAGCGTGCGAGGCGATTGGCGAAGAGCTGGATTGCGCCGTGTTCGACGATCGATCCTCGGTGCCGCCGGTTTTTGGCGACCTCCTGTCGGATGACGACGTTTCACGGCTTCCGGACAGCCCGTTTGGCGATGTCCTGTCCGTCGCTTCGGCGCCGCGCCCGCCAGCAATGGTGCGCTTCGGGCGCAGGGATTCCTGATAGGCGAAGCCGCCCTTTCAATCCGAAATCTGGAGTCGGCGAATAATCGCTTGCAAATGGTGATTTGCAGGCGTTTTTTTGCGCGCTAGTTCGTGGATATACGACCAAGATTATTGAAAAATGATCTGATTGCCGGTAATCGTCCTGCATGGATGAGATTGACAAGGCAATATTACAGCTGGTGCAGCGCGATAACCGTCTTTCGAGCAACGAGATCGGGCGGCGGGTCGGTCTGTCCGTTTCGGCGGTCAACGAGCGCGTGCGGCGGTTGAACGCATCCGGCACAGTGACGGCGAACCGCGCCATCGTCGATCCCGATGCACTGGATCTGAAGCTGTGCGCCTTCCTTTTCGTCGATATCGATATGCGGGCGGACGAGCAGGGGTTCATCGACGGTGTGCAGGCCTGCCCGGAGGTCCTGGAATCGCATCATGTGGCGGGCAGCCATTCCTATCTCCTGAAAGTGCGGTTGCGCGACACGTCGGACCTGCAGCGCTTTCTCTCGACAAAGCTCAAGCGCCTGCCGGGCGTCAGCCGCACGGAGTCGGTCATCGTGCTGGAGACCCACAAGGAAACGACGGTCCTCGGCGCGGACTGGGAGGACTGAAGCGGTGATGCTGGAGGTTGTGAGCGTCTTTGCCGGCGGCCTCGCGATCGGCTTCGCAGTCGCGGCCCCTGTCGGTCCGATCGGTCTGCTGTGCATTCGCCAGACCCTGGTGCGCGGCCCGCTGGTCGGGATCGCGACAGGCCTCGGGGCTGCAACCGCGGACATGGTCTACGGGTTCGTCGCGGTTTTCGGGGTCGGCCTGATCACGGCGGCCTTGGTCGAATCTGCCGACATCCTCAAAATCGCGGGCGGCGCGATGCTCGTCTATCTTGGCTTGTCGGCGCTGCGCCAGTTCATGCGGTCGAGACGGCAGGAGCCCGGCGCGGCCAGGAGGCTGACAGTTTCAGGCGGATCGGCCGTCGCGGGTTTTGGTACGACGTTCCTCCTGACATTGGCGAACCCCATGACCATCATCGCCTTTACGGCGATCGTTGCGAGCCTTTCGGACACGGAGCGCGCCGCCGGTATCGGACATGGCCTGACGGTCGTCGCCGGTGTCTTCTCCGGATCCGTCGCGTGGTGGCTGTTCCTGGTCGGCACCGTGTCGATCATCCACAAGGCGCTGCCGCCCGCTCTGCTTCGCTGGATCGACCTTGCATCCGGCCTCGTCGTGTTGGGTTTCGGGCTGGCCGCCATCCTCAGCGGCACCGGCGTGCTGTGACCGCTCAGGCCCGGAGATCCGCGCGCGCCTCACGGAATATTTTGGCGAGTTCGGAGAATTCCTCCGCCCTTGCCGATGTTTTCCGCCACGCAAGCACGATACTGCGCGGGCAGGCGCCGACCAGCGGCGCAAGCGCCAGCCGATTGCCGTGCGTCACGCCCGCATCGATCGCCAGTTGCGGCAGAAGCGTGATTCCGAGGCCTTCCGCCACCATGGAGACCAGCGTCACGAGGCTGGTCGCCGCGAATGTGTCGTCTTGTGTCGCATGCGAATCCGGAAAGGCGGACAAGGCATGCCGCTGCAGGCAGTGCCCCTTTTCGAGGAGAAGAAGCTTTTCGCCGGCGAGATCGCGGCCGGCGACGGATTTCCTGTCCGCCAGCCGATGGCCGAGCGGAGTGGCGAGCTGGTAGTTGTCGTCGAAGAGATCGACCGTCTCCAATCCTTCCACCGGAAAGGGCAGGGCGATCAGGATCGCGTCCAGCCGCCCGGCCTTCAGCCCGGCATCGAGCGACTCGGTCAGTTCCTCGCGAAAATAGAAGCGCAGATCGGGGTAGGTCTCGCGCAGGCGCGGCATCACCTTGGGCATGAGGAACGGTCCGACTGTCGGGATGGCGCCAAGCCGCAGGTCGCCGCGAAACGGCCCGGCGTGGCGTTTCGCCGAATCGACCAGGTCGCTGGCGTCGGCGAGAAGCCGCCTTGCGCGCGCGGCGATCTCGATACCGACTGGCGTCAGCAGCACCGAACGTTTGGAGCGCTCCGCGAGCGATACGCCGAGAATCGCTTCCAGCTCCTTGATTCCGTTTGAGAGCGTCGACTGCGTCACGTGGCAGCGATCCGCCGCGTGGCCGAAATGCAGCTCGTCGGCAAGCGCGACGAGGAAACGCAGTTGTTGCAGGCTTGGCAGCATGATCCAGAAATTCAAAAAATCGATTATTGTGAGGAAAATAATTCGTTTCAAAAATATTACAAGGCTCGCCATATTCGCCTTGCAGACAACGCAAGTTGAAGGAAAAACGACAATGACCGACACAATCGAACTGAAAGGCCCACGCCTCAACGAGCCCGCTCCGGACTTCAAGGCGCTGACCACCGACGGCGAGAAGACGCTCGCGGACTACAAGGGAAAATGGCTGATCCTGTTCTCGCATCCGGCTGATTTCACGCCGGTCTGCACGACGGAGTTCATCGCTTTCGCCAAGCGTCAGGACGACTTCAAGGCGAAGGGTGTCGAGCTTCTCGGACTGTCCATCGACAGCCACTATTCGCACATCGCATGGGTGCTCTCGATCAAGGAGAAGTTCGGCGTCGAGATCGGATTTCCGATCATCGCGGACCTGAACATGAAGGTCGCCAATGCCTATGGCATGATCCAGCCGGGCGCATCCGACACGGCGGCTGTGCGCGCGACTTTCATCATCGACCCGAACGGCGTCCTGCGCGCCATGGTCTACTACCCGATGAACGCCGGGCGCTCCGTCGACGAGATCTATCGTCTCGTGGAAGCTCTGCAGACCGCCGACGCGAACAAGTGCGCGATGCCTGAGAACTGGAAGCCCGGCGATCCGGTGATCGTTCCCACACCGGGAACCGTCGCAGCCGCCGAGGCGCGCGCCTCCGAAGGCTATGACACGAAGGACTGGTACTTCTCGACCAGGACGCTTTGAGCATTGCGGCATCCAAAGTCCGAACCGCTTCGGCGGTTCGGGCGTTTGCCGTCATACAGACAGAGGAGAATACAGATGAGCGCATCACCAATCGTGAAGGGGTTCTGGGACGAGCAGACCGGAAGCTGGCAATATGTTTTCCACGATCCGGGCACCATGCAGGGCGCCATTGTCGATCCCGTACTGGATTTCGACCCGATGGCGGCCTCGACCGGCACGACGAACGCCGACGAAATCCTGCGCTATGTGCGGGACGTCGGAATCGAAATTGTCTGGATCCTGGACACCCACCCCCACGCGGACCATTTCTCCGCCGGGCCCTACCTGAAGGAAAAGCTCGGTGCTCCGACGGCGATCGGCGAGAAGGTCGTCAATGTGCAGAGATTGTGGAAGGACATCTACAACCTGCACGATGACTTCCCGACTGACGGCAGCCAGTGGGACCGCCTGTTCGCCGATGGCGAGGAATTTGCGGTGGGCGGGGTGCCGGTGCGCGTCATGTTCTCGCCGGGACACACGATGGCCTCGATCACCTATGTCGCGGGCGATGCCGCCTTCGTGCACGACACGTTGATGATGCCGGATAGCGGCACCAGCCGGGCGGATTTCCCGGGCGGCGACTCGCACGAGCTTTACAGGAGCCTGCAGGCCATCCTGGCCCTGCCGGACGATACGCGGCTGTTCGTCGGTCACGACTACCGGCCGAATGGCCGGGATGCGCAATGTGAGGCAACCGTCGCCGAGCACAAGGCCGCCAATATTCATCTGAAAGGCGGCGCCAGCGAAGCCGACTATGTAGAGACCCGCGACAAGCGTGATGCCTCCTTGCCGCTGCCAAAGCTGATGCTGGCGGCACTGCAGGTGAACATCAGGGGCGGCCGTCTTCCGGAAGCGGAGAACAACGGTCAGTCCTATTTGAAAATTCCGCTCAACCGGTTCGCGTAGAACCGTCCCGCGGCCCCTATCAATACCTAGAAGGAGAAGCCGTCATGGCACACAAGGAAACCTTGAAAAATCTGCAGATCGCGCTCGGCATGGAGTTGAGCGCCGCACATCAGTACCAGCTGCACGCCCATGTGCTCGACGACTGGGGAATCGACCGCCTGGCGAACAAGATGCGCGAGGAAATGGCAGAGGAACTCGGCCATTCCGACGCCTATATCGAGCGCATCATGTTCCTGAAGGGCGATCCGGAACTGCGTTTCGCCAAGGCCCCGGCCCGCGCCCAGTCGCTGGTGGACATGTTCGAGGCCGACCTCGCCGACGAGAAGGAAGCCATCGAATTCTACACCGCCGCGGCCAGGCAGGCTTCGGAAGACGGCGATATCGGATCGCGGGTCCTGTTCGAGAAGATCGTTCTCGACGAGGAGGGCCACATGTCCTGGCTGGAACTCCAGCTCGATCTCATCGCCCGAATGGGCGAACCCGCCTATGTCGCCAAGCACATGTCGGCGCCGGGGGAACATGACGAGGGCTGACGCTCCCGAAATGCATCTTCGAAACGCAAAAAGCCCGGGGTGATCGCCCCGGGCTTTTCGGTTTCTGCAAGAATGCTTTGGGTCAGGCGCTGCGCCGGCCGGACAGCAGGCTCGGAACGACATAGGCGAGAATGGTCAGCCCGATCGCGCCGGCGGAGCCGATCAGGATCAGGACGATCACGTCGATCGGTCCGCCAATGTCCGTGAAGCCGGAATTCGTCCAGAACTGCACGAACAGAATGGCCGCGAGCGCGCCGACCGGTGCCCACAATTCCGCGCGCAGGAAGCGCCGGCTTTCAAGCTTGTGGTCACGCACGATCAGATAGAGGAAGGCCAGAAGGATCGCGGCCGCGGCGGCGACCATTCCCCAGAACAGCCCGGCGCCGAAGATCTCCTCGAACACCGCGATGAACATGCCGATGGAAACGTCTTTCATGATGGTTCTCCCTTATGCCCGGCCACGCAGCATGGCGTTGTAGGTCGGCTTGAGAGCGATCTCCTTCATCAGCCAGGAGATCCACAATTCCTCCAGGGGCGCGATGATGCCCGGGAAGGACGGGGTGAGATTGTTCTTGTAGTCGAACTCGATCAGCATCGCCTTGCCGACCTGGGTGATCAGCGGGCAGGACGTGTAGCCGTTATAGGTCTCGCTCGATTCCCGGCCCTCGATCTGGGCGACGAGCTGGTCGACGGCGACGGGCACCTGCCATTTGACGCTGGCCGCCGTCTTGCCCTTCGGCACGCCCGCCGCGTCGCCGACGGCGAAGACCTCGGGAAAACGCCGGTGGCGCATCGTGTATTGATCGACCTCGACCCAGCCCTGGTCGGTCCATTTGTCGGTCCAGGGCAGGGGGCTGTTGCGGATCACGTCGGGCGAGCGCATCGGCGGAATGACATTGGTGAAGTCGAAACCGATCTCCTTGTCGCCGTCAGGCGTCGCGAAGGTGGCGATCTTGCGGCCGGGATCGATGGCCTTCATCACGTGGTCGTAGACCGTGTTGAAGCCGCGATCCTCGTAGAGCATCCGCACCTTCTCGTTGACGATCGGCACGCCGAACAGCGTCTTGTTGTGGGCGGCGTAGATGATCTCGGTCTTGCCGCGCGTGCCTTTCTTGCGGGCGTAATCGTCGGTGAGGAAGGTGTATTTCAGCGGGGCGCCGGCGCATTTCATCTCGGTTCCGGGGCGCGTGAACAGGCCAACGCCTCCGGTCTCGGTGAAACGGTCCATCTCGGCCCAGGTCTTCGCCGCATAGTCCGGTCCCGCATAGACGGAACCGATGCCGTTCTTGCCGATCAGGTCGAGCGACATGCCCTCGATGGCCTCGAAGTCGAGCTTGATGCCGGTCGCGACGACCAGATAGTCGTAATCGACGGTCTTGCCGCCTGTCGTGACGATTTTCTTCGCCACGGGGTCGATTTCCGCGGCGGCTTCCTCGATCCAGTCGATATCCGAGGGCAGCCAGTCGCCGGTACCAGAAACCGAATAATTGGCCGGCTTGAGGCCGGCGGCAATCAGTGTGAACCCGGGCTGGTAGAGATGCTGCTTGCGGGCATCCACGATCGTGATCTTCGCGCCGTCGAGGCGCTCCGCGAGGCGGTTGGCCGCCGCCGTGCCGGCGGCGCCGGCACCCAGGATGACGATACGCGCATTGCTCTTGATCTTGGCGGCGCGCGCCGGCGAGCTTGTGACCACGGCTGCCGCTCCGGCGGCGGACAGGCCGAGAAATTGTCTTCGGTTGGCCAGCATGGAAAATGCCTCCCTAATCGTTGCGAAATGAAAGCGTCGCCCTTTATAGACGTATGCTTATATTCGTATACGTAAATGTAAGGAGGTGTCCGAGGAATGGGTCAAAAAGACGCATCTGTGATGCATCTAAAAACCGGAGCGCCGACCCGTGGCGCCCCGGATGTTCGGGCGTCGGCCCGCCCGCCTATTCGGCGGGCGGATCGTCGCTCGTCAGCAGGCGGTCTTCCTGCAGTTCCAGCCACATCGCGTTGACCACTGCGAAAAGGGCGGCGACGGGCAGGCCGAGAAGCCAGGCGAAATACCACATGGTTGGGTCTCCTTGATCAGTAGACGCTGTCGCTGTTCGCGGTCACGTCATCCTCGGTCACCTTGCCCCACAGCACCTTGTAGACCCAAGCGGTGTAGAGGAGGATGAGCGGCATGAAGATGACCGTCACGACCAGCATGACGAAGAGCGTCAGATGCGATGACGAGGCGTCCCAGACCGTCAGCGACGATTTCGGATCGACCGAGGACGGCAGGATGAACGGGAACATGGTCAGCCCGACTGTCGAGATGACGCCTAAGATGCCGAGTTTCGACCACAACAGCGTCGAAACCTCGCCGCCACTGCGCAGCCCGCGAATGGCCATGGCCATGCCGATGAAGCCCAGCACCGGAGCGATTGCGATCCACGGACGGGCGCTGTAGGCGGCCAGCCAGCTGCTTTCCCTCGAAACTTCGGAATGCAGCGGATTGGACGGGCCGTCGGCAACGACAGCGCCGACGATCGCATAGCCGTCAACGCCGAAGGCCAACCACACCCCGGCCAGCGCGAAGCCCGCCATGGCGATCAGACCCATGACCGCGCCGATGGTGCGGGCGCGATCGGCGATCACGCCTTCGGTCTTCACCGTCAGCCACGCCGCGCCATGCATCAAGAGCATCCCGAAGGAAACAAGGCCGACGAGGATCGCAAACGGGTTCAACAGGGCGAGGAACTTCCAGTAGAACGTCCCGTCATAGATCGGCATCAGGTCTTCGGTGAGGTAGAACGGCACACCCTGAAGGACATTGCCGACCGCGACGCCGAAGATCAGCGCCGGCACCGCGCCGCCCACGAAGAGTGCCCAGTCCCAACTGGAACGCCATGCGGCGCTTTCGCGCTTGGACCGGTACTTGAAGCCGACCGGCCGCAGGATGAGCGCCGCGAGCACGGCGAACATCGCGAGATAGAACCCGGAGAACGAGACCGCATAAAGCGGCGGCCACGCGGCGAAGATGGCGCCTCCGCCGAGAATGAACCAGACCTGGTTGCCTTCCCAGACCGGACCCACCGTATTGATGACGACACGGCGTTCATTGTCGGTCTTCGCGACGAAGGGTAGCAACGCGCCCACGCCCATGTCGAAGCCGTCGGTCAGCGCGAAGCCGATCAGCAGGACGCCGAGCAGCAGCCACCAGATGACGCGCAGAAGTTCGAAACTTAAGAGATCGTGCAAAATCATGGGTCTTACTCCGCTGGCACCGCACCCGGCACATTGCCGTCATGGGTGCGCAAACGATGTTCGTGACGGGCAATCCACCGGTCGGTTTCCTCGACGTCCTGGAAAGGCCCCTTGCGGATATATTTGAGCATCAGCCCCATCTCGATGATGAAGAGTATCGAGTAGAAGGTGACAAAGCCCGCCAGCGTGATCAGCAGATCCCCGACGCTCAGATGCGAGACCGAGAGCGCCGTCGGCAAGACGCCGTCCACTGTCCATGGCTGGCGACCGAACTCCGCGACAAACCAGCCCAGTTCAGCCGCGATCCAGGGCGCTGGAATGATCGCCACGCCGAAATAAAGCGACCAGCGCGGAAACTGCATTCGCTTGAACGAGGCCAGGTAGAAGAAATAGCCCATCACCGCGATGAAGGCGAAGCCGAGGCCGACCATGATGCGGAAGGCCCAGAACAGCGGCCAGACGGTTGGAACCGTGTCTTCCGCGGCCTGTGCGATCTGCTCGTCCGTCGCTTCCCGGGGGTCATCGACATAACGCTTCAACAGCAGCGCGTAACCGAGATCGTCGCTGTGCGTCTCGAACCGGTCGCGGATGTCCTGGGCGACTTCGCCCCGGTCGGCACGGATCGTCATCAGCGCATCATAGGCAATCATTCCGGAACGAATGCGGTCCTCGGACTCGTCGACGAGTTGGGCGATACCCGGAATGACCGTATCGAGCGACCGTGTGCCGATCAGCCCCATCACCCAGGGAATATGGATCGCATATTTGGTATCGCGCGCTTCCTGATCGGGAAATCCGATCAGGGTGAACGAGGCTGGTGCAGGCTCTGTCTCCCACATCCCTTCCATTGCCGCGAGCTTCATCTTCTGGTCATGCGTGGTCGTGTAGCCGGACTCGTCGCCGAGAACGACGACCGAGAGAGCAGACATGAGGCCGAAACTCGCCGCGATGCCGATCGACCGGCGCGCCAGCTCGATGTGCCGCCCCTTCAGGAGATACCAGGCTGAAACCCCGAGCACGAAGACCGACGCCGTCACATAACCGGCGGACACCGTGTGCACGAATTTCGCCTGTGCGACGGTGTTGAACAACACCTCGTAAAAGGACGTCATCTCCATGCGCATGGTCATGGGGTTGAACTCGGCACCGACCGGGTTCTGCATCCAGCCATTGGCGATGAGGATCCACAATGCGGAGAAGTTGGAGCCGATGGCGACCAGCCAGGCAACGACCAGATGCGCCACCTTGGAGAGCTTGTCCCATCCGAAGAAGAACAGGCCGACGAATGTCGCCTCGAGGAAGAAGGCCATCAGGCCCTCGATCGCCAGAGGCGCGCCGAAAATGTCGCCGACATAATGGCTGTAATAGCTCCAGTTCATGCCGAACTGGAATTCCATGGTGATCCCGGTGGCGACACCGAGAACGAAGTTGATCCCGAACAGCGTGCCCCAGAATTTCGTCATCTGCCGCCAGATGGGACGGTCGGTCATGACGTAGACCGTCTCCATGATAGCGACGATGATCGAGAGGCCAAGCGTGAGCGGGACGAAGAGGAAATGGTACATGGCCGTCATCGCAAATTGCAGGCGAGACAGCTCAACGACATCGAGCTCCATCTTTCGGTCCTTTCTCAATTAAACATGCATTTCGTTTGCATGTTTATGTCACCCTCATCGCAATTGGCCGGCCGCGCGGCATTGATGCAAATCAAATCGCGAGTGGGGCGGGTGTCCTCTGCGGCAGGATTTCGCAGATACGGTCGGCGAATTGCCGCTCGGCCGTCCGGTGCGAGGCGAGCAGGATAGCGGCCTCGGGCAGGTAATCCCGGACGCCTGACAGGACCTGCTCCGCCGTCGCGCGGTCCAGTCCCTCGGTCGGTTCGTCCAGCAAAAGAAGGGCCGGGCGGCGCAGGATCACGCGGGCAAGCGCCAGCCTGCGGCTCTCGCCGCCGGAAAGCCCGGCGCCGGATTCGCCCAGTCGGCTGTCGAGGCCGCCGCGGTCTTCGATCACCTCATCGAGGCAGACGGCCTTCAGCGCGGCCCAGGCCTCCGAATCGTCGAGCTCGGGCTTTGCCAGTGCAAGTGCCTCGCGAATCGTGCCGCTCAGCAACGCGCTTCGCTGCGGCAACAGTGCGACCGTGTCGCGAAGTGCCGCTTCGTCCCAATCCCGGATGTCTCGCCCGCATATCTCGACCACACCGCCGGTCGCGGGGGCCATGCCGGCCGCAAGGTGCAGGAGCGTCGTTTTGCCGCCGCCGCTCGGACCGACAAGCGCTACGATCTCGCCGGCCGTGACGTCGAGGCTGAGTTCCGCGATGACCGGCGTCTCGGCGCCCTCATGGGCGAAGCCGACATCGCGCATGACCAGCGCGGTGGGGCATCCGGCAACCGTGGAAGTCGCCGTTCCGGTCTGTATCTCCGGCTTGCTTTCCAGCAACCTGTTCACCCGTCGCGCCGCATCGGTCATGCGGCCGATCTCGCTCATTCCGCGCCTGAGCGGCATCAGGATTTCGGCAAGCGCGAGTGTGGCGAAGAAACCGAGCGCGGCCAGCGCCGGATCGATCGTGCCCTGCCTTGCGAGCAGCGCTCCGATCAGCAGCGCGCCCGCAGCGGCGGCATATTCCGTCGTCGACAGGATGAAGCCGCCGATACGCTCGATCCGGTCGTTTTCCGTCTTCGCGTCGCGCATACGCCGCTCCGCCGTCCGGACATGGGCCGCTTTCGCGTCCAGCCTGCCGAAGACAGCGAGATCGGTACGGGTGCGAAGCAGGTCGACGAAACGGGTCCGGAACGCGTTGAGCGCAAGCTGGCCGCTGCGGGAGGCATCGCGTGAACGCATTGCGACGAAGACGAGCGCCAGAATCGTTCCGGGCCCGTATCCGGCAAGAAGCCAGATCACCAGGGCGGGGTCGACCAGGAACCACAACACGGCCGCCGTCAGCGCCAGGGCCGAGGCCGCCGCGATGATCGGAATGAAAAGCCGCAATGCGATTCCGTCCAGCGCATCGACGTCGCGCGTGATGCGGTTCAATTGTTCCGATGCGCGAAGAGCGGGAAGGCGAATGAAAGGAGCCTTTGCCATCGCCTCGAGCAGTCTGACGCGCAGTCGCGCGAGGCTGTGCAGCGTCGCGTCATGGGTCAGGATGCGTTCGCCGTAGCGCGCGGCGGTGCGCCCGAGGGCGAGGAACCGGACCCCGGCGCTGGGGCGAAACATGTCGAAGGCGATGCCGATGCCCGCCAGTCCGGCGGCTCCGGCCGCGGTGATGAACCAACCGGAAAGGCCGAGCAGCGCGATGCCGGCGATCAGAACGACGATCGCGAGCGCCGTGCCGCGCAAGAGCGACCACCAGTCCTGCGACCATACATGGCGGATGATCGGCACGAGGTGCTTCATGTCCCGGCCTCCAGATCGATAACGCGGTCGAGCCGTTCGGCGAGCGTCATGTCGTGGGTCGCAACGATTAGCGTCGCGCCGCGTGCGGCGAGCGTCAGCAGCCCCTCGGTCACCGCGTCGGCGGTTGCGATGTCGAGATCGGCGGTCGGTTCGTCGGCGAGCACGATATCCGCATTGGAATAGAGTGCGCGTGCGATCATCAGGCGCCGTGCCTCGCCGCCTGAAACGCCGTGTCCGGTTTCGCCGAGCCGGGTGTCGAGCGCGCGGGGCAGCGCCTTTACGATCCCGTCCGCGGATGCGTGGGCGAGCGCCCGGCCGAGGCGCGCGTCATCCCGGTCTGATGCGGACATGATCAGGTTGGCGCGCAGACTCTCATTGGAAAAATGCGGCATCTGCCCGATCCAGCCAAGTCGCGCCCGCCATGCGTCGGCGTTGTCCCCGTCGAGCGCGTGGCCGGCTGCTTCGATGACGCCCTGATGGGCCGGCGCGAGACCGGCGAGGAGTGCGAGCAGCGTCGTCTTGCCGCTTCCGCTGCGCCCGGTGATCGCGACCGTTTCGCCGGGCCGGATCTCAAGATCGGGAAAGCGGATCTGCCGCCCGGCCGGTGTCTCCCAGACCAGCGACCGGGTGGCGACGCTTGCGGGGCCGGCAAGCGCCGAACGGCTCGTGCCGTCACCGAGCATGTCGACCGCGGCCTCGTCTTCCATGTCGGCGAGTTCGCCGGTGACGGCCAGGGCCGACGCCTTGTCGTGCCACGCGGCAGCCAGATCGCGGAGCGGCTGGAAGAAATCCGGCGCGAGCAGAAGCAGGAATATGCCTTCACCCACGGTCAGCGGCGTCGCCCACGCCCCGAACGGGATTTCGCCGATCAGCGCGAAGCCGACATAGACCGCGACCAGCGCGACGCCGATGGCGGCAAACAGTTCGAGCACGGTCGATGACAGGAAGGCAATGCGCAGAACTTCCATCGTCTGGCGGCGCAGACGATCGGCCGCCGCCTCGAAATCCGTGACGGTGCGCCCCACCGCATCGAGCAGGCGCAGATCCGTCAGCGCGCGGATGCGTTCGAGGAGCAGGGCGTTCATGCCGCCGATCTCCTGCATCTGTTTTTCGCTCGCATCGCGTGCCGCGAGCCCGACCAGCGCCATGAAGACGGGGATCAACGGTCCGGCGACCATCAGGATGACGCCGGCGGCCCATGAGAGAGGAAAGGCGACCGCCAGGATCGCCAGCGGGACATATTTCGTCCGCGCCATCGCCGGTGCGTACCGGGTCACGTAGGGTGCGACGAGATCGAGCTTGTCGGCGGCCAGCGTCGCGATTTCCGCCGAGGAATAGCGTCCCGCGAGGACGGGCGAACGGCGGCTTTGCACGGCCAGCAACCGATTGCGTTCCAGCGAGACGGCCTCGTCGGAGGCGGAGAAGGCCAGTCCGGCCGCATATGACGAGAGCCCGGCGCGCGCGACCCCCAGCGCAACGAAGACCGCGCTCGTGCCCCAGGGCCCGAGAAACGGGCTTTCGTCCGCGATCAGCGCTGCGAGAAGGGCCGCGACGCATGCCGCCTGCGGAAGCCAGAGCAGCGCGGCGAGAACGGTCAGTCCGGAAGCCGCCGAAAGCCTGCCCTTTACCGGCGCAAGCAGCCCGGCAAGCCGGGCCTCCGCAACCGCCTTTCGGCTTGCATCGTCTTCACTCATCTCGCGCTGCATGTATTAAGATGTATCTCGGATACGTAGTTAAGCGCGCAATTGGCGATTCCAAAGGCAGCGGTCGAACATGTCGCACCCGGCCGTCGTCAGTCCAACCTGCCGGTTTCAAGATGTATGAGTCGATCCGGCGAAATCCGCGGTTGGCGTATTTCCGGAAACGCTCAGAGTGACAGCCGCCGCTCCCTCGCGCCGCCACGCCGTCGTGGTTTCGGCAGGGCGAGATCAAGCGGAGCAAGCGGATTTTCGAGCGACTCGATCAACAACTGGCAAAACACCGCGACGGCCGGATCGGTTCGCATGATGGGCTTCGCCGTCGCATAGGCGCGGATCGCCGCCGTCCGGTAGCAGGCGTCCGCCGGTAGCCATCCAAGCCACTGCATGTAGCCGAGTTGGCCATATTCCTTGGCCCGCTCGGGCGATTCGGTCTTCGATTGCAATTGTTGAAGTGTGAGATCGATGCTCATGGCGCCCTCCGCGCAAAATGCGGGCGCGCGGAAAAGGCAATGTCGGCAGGCGGTCAGGCCGTTCTGTCACGAATACATCCTTTCCGGGCACCCCGCCCGTCGTTGTCGTCGATGCGTGGCAGGTCTCCTGGCTCGCGGGTCACCGCCCTTGTCCAGCCTTCCCGGGACATTCGTCCCAGTGGCGTTATCGGACGCGGGCTCGCCGCTTACAGTTGCGGGGGCAGCTCCGGCCTAGCGTCATGCGCACCGGATTCCCATCTTCGCCGGCGACGCGAATCGCCGGAACCACACACCATATATGGTGATTATCCGCTGCTGCCTGTCAACTGGTTGAGGTTCGTTTGCTGCGCTGACGAGAGCAATCGACGGCGAGGCAAATCCATTCCTGCGTCGCGTCCCGGGAGCCGGAAGACCTGCCGACCCGAACCTGACAGCTTTCCCGGTCCGGTTCCGACCGAAATCGGCGATACCGAACGCTTCAGCTCGTCGCGAAGACGTCCGCGAGCGACGGCTCGTTCTCATCGCGGTCGATGAGGTCGAGGCCGGAGTGAAGATCGACGATATGACTGTTCATGATCTCTTCGGCCGCCGACTGGTCGCGGCGCAAGAAGGCATCGAGCAGGGCGTGGTGCGAATGGCTTTCGCAAGCCGTGTCCGGGCGTTTCCAGTAGAGCGCGATGATCAGCGACGATCGCGAAACCAGCGAGTGAAGGATCTGGGTCAGAACTTTCTGATCGGCGATTTCGGCGATGGCGAGGTGGAACGCGCCCGACAGCGATAGGGCCAGCCCCATTTCGCCCTTTGCGAAGGCATCATGTTCGGCGTCGATGTGACGCTGAAGGCGGCCGAGCGCCTCATCGGTCATCGCTTTCGCGGCCATGCGGGCGATGCGCGGTTCGATCAGCGTACGCGCCTCGAACACCTCATGCGCTTCCCGGATTGTCGGCCTCGATACGAAGGCGCCGCGATTGCGCTCGATCGTCACGAGACCGCCATGCGCCAGCGCCTGCAGGGCGGTCCTCGCAACCGTGCGGCTGACGCCGAACGTGTCGCCGACCTCGTCCTCGGACAGCTTCGTGCCGGGGCGAATGCGGTGGCGCAGAATCGCGCCCTCGATCTGGTGGCAAATCTCCAGCGCCCGTCCCGGAGGAAGGGAGTAGGTGCCGTTGATCACACCAGGATTCATCTGAGGTCGGTTCCCCGAATTGGATGTCGGTAGAGCTTATGCCGGAAGCCTTGAGATACGCCCGTGGAGCGATTCAATCAACGGAAAAATCGTATACAAAAATTGCGCAAGATGTATCCGACATGATTAAAAATCGGGCACATTCCGAAATCGGAATGTCGAAGGTGAAATTATAATCGTTTAAAATCAGATAATTACGAGATTTGCGATTTCTGGCACAGCGATTGCAACGCGTCATGCAGATGCGCAAGGAGCCTGCCCATGTCCGATAAGTCGGCGCTTGAACTTGTCAGCCTGACAAAACGCTATGGCGACACGATCGCCGTCGACGCGATTGACCAGAAGATACCGGGCGGAACCTATACCTGCCTGCTTGGCCCGTCCGGATGCGGCAAGTCCTCGACGCTGCGCATGATCGCCGGCCACGAAACGGCGTCATCGGGCGATATCGTCCTCGACGGGCACAACATCACCGATCTGCCGCCGGCGAAACGCGGCACGGCGATGATGTTCCAGAGCTACGCGCTGTTCCCGCATCTCAGCGTCACCGAAAATGTCGCGTTCAGCCTGAAGATGAAGGGTGTCGACAAGGGCACCCGGCAGGAACGCGCCCGCGAACTGCTGGAACTCGTCGACATGTCCGCCTATGGCGAGCGCCTGCCTGAACAATTGTCCGGCGGCCAGCAGCAGCGCGTCGCCCTTGCCCGCGCTCTGATCACGAAGCCGTCTATCCTGCTCCTCGACGAGCCCCTGTCCGCGCTCGATCCGTTTCTGCGACTGCGCATGCGCACCGAACTGAAACGCCTGCAGCGCGAACTCGGCATCTCCTTCATCCACGTCACCCACAGCCAGGACGAGGCGCTTGCGCTTGCCGACCACATCATCGTCATGAATGGCGGGCTCATCGAGCAGGACGGCAAGCCGCAGGAGGTCTTCGACGCGCCGCGCACGGAATTCGTCGCGCGCTTCATCGGCGGCCACAACATCATGGCGGGCGAGGGCGGCAAGCTTGCGGTGCGCGCCGACCGGATATTCCTGCATCAGGAGCAGACCCCGGATGCCGCGCTGTCGGCCGTCGTGCGCGCGGTCGAATATCTCGGCACGAGCGTCAACGTCGCCGTCGAGGCGCCAGCTACCGGTGAATTGAACGTGACCGTTGGCGACACGGCATTCTTCGCCAATCCCATAGAAATCGGCCAATCCGTCTTCCTGTCGTGGAAGCCGGAGGATGCCCACTCGCTTGCGGCGTAAGCCGCAAAGGGCCTGCGGCATGCGGTCGCCGGCCAGCCACTGGAAGGGAAAAGGAGCCCCCACCATGAGCATCAAACAGGAAAAGAAGGGCGTCAGCCGACGTTCTGTTCTCAAGGGCGCTGCCGCCACCGCCGGTGCGGCTGTCGGTTCCGGCGCGATCACCGGATTTCCGACCATCTGGGCGCAGAACATCAAGGACGTGACCCTGCGCCAGTTCGGCACCGGCGTCTCCAACCTCAATGACGTTGCCCAGAAGGTGAAGGAAGACCTCGGCTTCACGCTCGAAATGACGGCGCTCGATTCCGACGCGGTCACGCAGCGTGCGGCGACCCAGCCCGACTCGTTCGACATCGCCGATATCGAATACTGGATCTGCAAAAAGGTCTGGCCGACAGGCAACCTGCAGGCGATGGACGTGTCGAAGATCAAGAATTACGACAAGATCGTCGGCATCTTCAAAAGCGGCAAGCTGACCCCGGAAAGCGAAATCGCCCAAGGCACCGCGCCGCACACGGTAGGCTTCATTCCCGAGCCGGGCGCCACGACTTTCGCCGACGAGCAGACAAATTGGATGACGCTCATCCCGACGATCTACAACGCTGACACGCTGGGTATCCGTCCCGACTTGATCGGTCGTCCGATCGAGAGCTGGACCGAGCTGTTGAACCCCGAGTTCAAGGGCAAGGCGTCGATCCTCGATATCTCCTCGATCGGCATCATGGATATGGCCATGGTCTGCGAGGCGATGGGCGAGATCCAGTATGGCGACAAGGGCAACATGACCAGGGAAGAGATCGACAAGACCATGGCGATCTTCACCGAGGCCAAGAAGGACGGTCAGTTCCGCGCCTTCTGGAAGACCTTCGACGAGAGCGTCAATCTGATGGCCTCCGGTGAGGTGGTGATCCAGTCCATGTGGTCCCCGGCAATCACCGCTGTGAAGTCCCGCGGCATTCCCTGCGTCTACCAGCCGCTGAAGGAAGGCTACAGGTCCTGGGGCGGTGGCATCGGCTTGTCGAAATCGCTTTCGGGTCTCGAGCTCGATGCAGCCTACGAGTACATCAACTGGTACCTTTCCGGCTGGGTCGGCGGCTACTTGATGCGCCAGGGCTACTACTCCGCGGTGCCGGAGACCTCCAAGGAGTTCATGAGCGAGAACGAGTGGGGCTACTGGTTCGAGGGCAAGGAAGCCACGGACGTCATCACCAGCCCGACCGGCGACAAGTTGGCCGAGGCCGGCGAAACGCGCGATGGTGGTTCCTTCTACGACCGTATGGGTTCGGTCGCCTGCTGGAACGCCGTCATGGACGAGAACCAGTACATGGTTCGCAAGTGGAACGAGTTCATCGCGGCGTAACGCGATGAGATTGCGGCGCTCCGGTCTTCCCTATGCCGGGGCGCCGACAAAACTGCCGAACGCGAAACCATGTCGGATCTGACGCAAACCATGGCACTCGAAGCCCAAACTTCCGCACCGGGGAAGGCGCGCAAATCGCTCGGTCTCTCCGACACCGTGACCGGCTGGCTGCTTTCGCTGCCGCTGACGCTGGTCCTGTTCTTCTTCCTTGTGCTGCCGATCGTGATGATCGTCATCGTCAGTTTCTGGGGCGCGACCGAATTCTCGATCTATCCGGCTTTCCAGTTCGACAATTACGAATTTCTGCTCACCTCGCCGGTGACCTATTCGGTGTTTCTCAACACCATCAAATACGCCGTGATCACCTGGGCCATCACGCTGGTTCTCGGCTTCACGATCGCCTATTTCCTGGCGTTCCACGTCCGCACGCTGACATGGCAGATCGTACTCTTCCTTCTGTGCACCATCCCGTTCTGGACATCGAACATCATCCGCATGATTTCGTGGATTCCGTTCCTCGGACGAAACGGCATCGCCAATTCGGCGCTGATCTCGATGGGTGTGATCGATGAACCGCTGGAATGGCTGCTTTTCTCCGATTTCTCGGTGATCCTCGCCTTCGTGCATCTCTACACGCTGTTCATGGTGGTGCCGATCTTCAACACCATGATGCGTATCGACAAGTCGCTGATCGAGGCCGCCTACGACAATGGCGCGACGGGTTTCCAGACCCTGACCAACGTCATCATCCCGCTTACCAAGCCAGGCATCATGATCGGGTCGATCTTCGTCGTCACGCTGGTGATGGGCGACTTCATCACGGTGCGCTTCATGTCCGGCAGCCAGAAGGCGAATGTCGGCCGGCTGATTTCCAACGACATCGCCCTGCTGCAATATCCGTCAGCGGCGGCCACGGCGGTCATCCTTTTGATCACGGTCCTGATCGTCATCGGGATATTGCTGCGCTTCGTCGACATCAGGAAGGAGCTCTGAGATGGAAAAAAGGCCTCGCTCCTTCTACGTCATGGCCGCTGTCTTCGGCGCTTTCCTGATCTTCCTTTACGGCCCGACGGTCACGATCGCGATCCTGTCCTTCCAGGGTCCGCAGGGCGGTCTGACCTTCCCGATGCGGGGCGTGTCTTTGCACTGGTTCCACGAACTCTTCCAGCAGCAGGCGGTCGGGGATATCTGGGGCTCTTTCGCGCGGTCCTTCGTGCTCGGCCTGATGGTCATGGTGACCACCGTCGTCGTCTCCGTGATGGGCGGTCTCGCCTTCCGCAAGCGATTTCCCGGCTCGGGCATCATCTTCTACCTGATCATCACCTCGCTGGTGATTCCTTCGATCCTGATCTCGCTCGGTGTCGGCCTGATCTTCTCGCAGTCCGGCCTCGACATTCACTGGTCGACATCGGGCTACGGTTCGCAACTGACCTGGACACTTCCCTTCGGGCTCCTGATCATGTTCGCGGTCTTCAATCGCTTCGACAAATCCTACGAGGAAGCGGCGCGCGATCAGGGCGCAACCGCATGGCAGACCATCTGGCATGTCGTCCTGCCGATCATTGCGCCGATGCTGATCGGCGTGGCGCTTTTCGGCTTCACGCTCTCCTATGACGAGTTCGCGCGGACCCTGCTGACGGCGGGCAGCTACAACACGCTGCCGCTCGAAATCTACGGCATGACCACGAATGTCACCACGCCGGTCATCTTTGCGCTCGGCACGCTGACCACGGCATTCTCCCTCGTTATCATCGCCGTGTTCCTTGTCACGGTGGTGATCATGAATCGCCGGCGGGCGCGCCAGGGCTCGGATGCGGGCAAGGGCATGGTTTGATGCACATTCTCGTCATCAATCCCAATTCGACCGCGGCAATGACGCGGTCGATCGGGAAGGCGGCGCAAGACGCCGCACGGGGCGAAACACGGATCACGGCAATCAATCCGGCCGACACGCCACCCGCCATTCAGGGTGCCGAGGATGGCGCGGCCGCCTTGCCGGGCCTGTTCCGGCTTTTCGATGCGGAAGTCATCGAAAAGGGGGGCTACGACGCCTGCGTGATCGCCTGTTTCGACGATACGGGCCTGATGGCCCTGAAACGCCGGTCGCCGATTCCCGTGATCGGGATCGGGGAGGCGGCGTTTCACGCGGCGATGCTGGTCGGAGAGAGCTTTTCGGTCGTGACCACGCTCGGCGTATCCGTGCCCGTGCTCGAAGCCAATCTGGAAGCCTATGGGTTCGCGTCGCGCTGCCGAAAGGTGCGCGCGTCCGAAGTGCCCGTGCTGGAACTTGAAACGGCGAAGGATGATTCCCGCGATATCATCGCCGCGGAAATCGCGCGGGCCGTCGCGGATGACAATCCCGATGCGATCGTGCTTGGATGCGCGGGCATGGCCGATCTCGCAAAGACACTCTCCGACCGCTTCCGGCTGCCTGTCATCGACGGCGTGGCGGCCGCGGTCGCCTTCGCGGAAGCGTTGCGCGCGGCCAATGCCGACCGCTGGGCCGGTCCCGATCGCGGAGACCGCGTGGCATGAAGGGCCTCGATATTCGGCCTGCCAGCCTCGACGAGTTCGCGGTCGCGGTCGAATGGGCGGCGCAGGAAGGCTGGAATCCCGGTCTCGACGATCTTGCAGCCTTCCATGCCGCCGACCCTGAAGGGTTCCTGATGGGCTTTGCCGGCGGCGAGCCGGTTTCGTCGATATCCGTCGTGCGCTACGGCGCGGAATTCGGGTTCCTCGGTTTCTATATCGTCCGGCCCGGCCATCGCGGGCTGGGTGCCGGCATGACGACCTGGAATGCGGGCATGGCGCATCTGGGCGACCGCGTCATCGGGCTGGACGGGGTGGTTGCGCAGCAGGACAATTATCGCAGGAGCGGTTTCGTCTTGGCGGGGCGCAACATCCGCCACACCGGCGTGCCGAAGCGTATGTCCGCCGGCTCGCCGGGCTGCGAAATCAGGCCGGTCCGTGTGGACGATCTTTCGGCGCTTGCCGCCTATGACCGGGCGCATTTCCCCGCCGGCCGGGACGCCTTCGTGACCGACTGGGTCTTGCCGGCGGACGGCACGCAGCGCCAAAGCCTCGTCGCCATCGATGACGGCCGGATGGTCGGGTACGGGACGATCCGCACATGCCGGACGGGCTACAAGATCGGCTCGCTTTTCGCCGACAGACCCGAAATCGCGGAGGCCTTGTTCGCCATGCTCGTGGAAACGATGCCGCGGCAGGCGGAAGTCTCGCTGGACACGCCGGAAGACAACGCGGCCGCGGTCGCGATGGCCGTGCGCGCCGGCCTTGCGCCAGTGTTCGAAACAGCCCGCATGTATCGGGGCCCCGATCCGCACCTCCCGCTCGACCGGATTTTCGGCATCACGACATTCGAACTGGGCTGATCCGGCACAAGACGACACCGAATTGTCAGGCGTGCACGACCTGAAGGTCCGGCAGTCCCCAGCACTGCACGCCCATGTCATGTGCCATGGCCGCAAGCCCCTCGGTCTCGATTTCACCTTTTCCCCAGACCGGGTGAACGTCTCGAATGACGGGGCTCTCCAGCCCGTAGCGATATGGAGGGAAGATCAGTCCGTCGCGGTGCAGGTCGGCGCGGACGAGGAGAACGGTTCCGCCGACGCTCTCGATGCGAACCGGCCGCCCACGCCCGCGCAACCCGTCCATGTGGGTCTTTCCGCCATTCGTCCACGCATTGCGATCGAAGCTCGGGCCATACTTGGCCGACAGTTGTGAGGTTTCGTACATCGCCATATCGGAAGACCGAAACCACTTAATCGGGGGAGGGGCGCACGATCTGGCGCCATCCGACAGGAGGTTCGGCACGAGGGGATTTTGAGCATGCGGCGGGTCGGAGAGTTTGAAAATTCAAACAAACGTTTGACACACAAATGGGGCTCCGTTAACGTTCAGCTGCGTGAAGAGGATCACGCTCGACAAACGAACATTTTTGGGAGGAATCTATGCGCGATTCAAAGGGCAGCGCCGGCGTATCACGCCGCAGCGTACTCAAGCTCGGCGGCGCCGGCGTCGCCGGAGCGGTTTTTGCACCGCATGTCGCCAGGGCGGCGACGGGCATGGCCGATACACTCATCTTCAAGTGCCACGGCACCGGGTCCGGCAATATCATCGCCACCGCGGTGGCGGATGCGCTGCAGAAGACCACGTCATCACGGGTCAGGATTTCTCCCGCGGCCAATGGCGTGGCTCTTGTCCTGCCGCTGAAACTCGGCGGGGCCGATTACACCTTCGCGGCCAACGAGCTGTTCTTTGCGTCGGAAGCCGCCTTTGAGTTCGGCACGCGCGACTGGGGCGGGCCGCAGGATCTGCGCATGGTGCTCGCGCCGCCGAAAGCCTTGGCGCTGGCCAGCGCGAAAGACGCGAATATCTTCTATCCCAAGGACCTGAAGGGCAAGCGCGTCGGCTATGTGAAGGGTAGCCCGTCGGTGAATGTGAAGACGGATGCCTATCTCGCCTTCGCGGGTCTGACGCGCGACGATGTCGAGGTTGTCTGGCTCAGCAATTCGTCGGTCGGCTCCAAGGAGGGGTTGATCAACAACCAAATCGACGTCGTCACCTACACGACCAACTCTCCTGCCATGAAGGAAGTCGAGCTTTCGTCGCGTGGCCTGCGCTGGGTCGAGTTCCCGCCGGACGACAAGGAAGGCTGGGCGCGCCTGCAGGCGATCATGCCGGCGATCACGCCGCGTCACGACACGAATGGCGAGGCGATGTCGAAAGAGAATCCGGTCGACATCATGGGTTGGAAGTATCCGCAGGTCGCCTGTTACGACTCGCGTGACGCTGACGAGGTATACGCCTTCATCAAGGCGCTCGATGAATCCTACGACATCTACAAGAATGCGCATCCCGACATAGGCAACCTTCATATCTCCAAGGCAGGTCATTCTCCGGCGGACGTTCCCTTCCACGAAGGCGCGGTGCGCTATCTCGAGGAGAAAGGTGTCTGGACGGACGAAGACCGCGCCTGGCAGGAAAAGCGCCTCGATCGCCTCGCGAAAGCCAAGGCGAAGTGGAATGCGGCGACGGAGGCTTTTGGTCCCTGGCTCGAAGAGAAAAAGGCTGCCGGCTATACGGGCAGTGATGACGAAGCCTGGGCCGAATTCTGGGAAGAATATCGTACGAGCTAGTCCCAAGACCGGCTGGCGACCCGCCGTCGGAAAGACGGCGGGTCGCGACTTCAACCTTCGAAATCCGCCGCGACCGGCCAACCCTGCGTCAGCTTGGCATGAGCCCGGGCGGGCTTTATCGCGTGGCCACTGTGCTCCGGGCAGGTAAGCATGCCAGCCGGAGTCCGTAACGCACAGGATTGTGAAATTGGAATCAGCAGAATTCACTTTCGAGGCGCAGGAGCGAAATCTTCGGCGTTTCCCGGACATGATCGCGCTATTCATGGGTGCGGCCGGGATACTGGTCGCGCTCAATCACATTCTTGGGCTCCGGATAATGGGCATCGTCCTGGTGGAGAACGTTTTTCTCTATCTTGAGATGGTCCTGTTCCTGTCGATCACCTTCCTTCTCTACCCGGCGAGAAAAACGGCCAGCGGTGCCGTTCCCTGGTATGACTGGCTGCTTTTTGTCTGCTGTGCCGCGACCTGCGGCTACCTGGCGCTGAATGGCGAGAACATCGTCAATCTTGGCTGGGTCTATCGCTCGCCAGTTGCGGCGACGGTGGCGAGCGGCCTGTTGTGCCTGCTCGCGCTCGAGGCTGTGCGCCGCGTCGGCGGCACGGTCATTCTTGTGGTTTGCGCGATCTTCGGGGCCTATCCGATCATCGCGCACCTCATGCCGGGCTTTCTTTGGGCGCCGCGACTGGATGTCGGCACGGTGCTGCGCGAGCACGCTCTTGGCGCGGAAAGCATTCTCGGCCAGCCGATCAGGGTTGTCATGACCGTCCTCATGGGGTTCCTGATTTTCGGCGCGTCCCTGATCGTCACCGGCGGCGGGCGTTTCTTCATGGACATCGCCATGGCTCTGCTCGGGCGCACGCGCGGCGGCACCGCCAAGGTGGCGATCATGTCCAGCGCGCTGTTCGGCTCGCTGAGCGGAAGTGTGCTTTCCAACATCGTGACAACCGGGCGGTTGACGATCCCCGCGATGCGCAAGGCGGGTTATCCGGCGACCTATGCCGCCGCTGTCGAGGCTTGCGCCTCGACGGGCGGTACGCTCATGCCGCCTGTCATGGGCGCGGTCGCCTTCATCATGGCGGACTTCCTGCGGGTGTCCTATGTCGAAGTCGCGATCGCCGCGCTGGTGCCCTCGATCCTGTTCTACCTTGCCCTGGTATTGCAGGTGGACATGTTCGCCGCGCGCAAGAAGCTGACGGTTCCCGCGATGGAGGACCTGCCGAGTGTGTGGGAGGTGCTGGGACGCGGCTGGCATCATCTCGGGGGGCTCGTTCTGCTGACCTACCTTCTGATCGGCATGCGCCTGGAAACCTATGCTCCCTATTATGCGACGGTTTTCGTCGTTGGCGTGTCGCTCTTGCGCCGCCAGATCGGTCTGCTTGACCTGTTGAAGCTGGTCCGGGAGAGCATCCGGACCATCGTCAATATCTTCGCCATCCTGGCCGGCATCGGCATGGTGATCGGGGCGTTGACCTTCACCGGCGTCGGCGCGGCCTTTTCGCGCGAGCTGATCCTTTTCGGTGGCAACAACACGCTTCTGCTGCTCGGTTTTGGCGCGATCACCAGCTTCATTCTCGGCATGGGGATGACGATCACCGCATGTTATCTGCTGCTGGCGACGATCCTGCCGAGCGCACTGGTCCAGCAGGGGCTGGACCCGATGGCCGTGCATCTGTTCATCCTCTACTGGGGCATGCTGTCTTTCATCACGCCGCCCGTCGCACTCGGTGCGATGGCTGCAGGGAGCGTGGCGGGCACCAAAACCATGCCGGTGGGCTTCAAGAGCATGCGGATCGGCGCGATTCTGTTCGTGCTGCCGTTCATGTTCGCGCTCAATCCCGAACTGATCCTGCATGGAGAGTTCATCGACTGTGTCGCGGCCGTGGTCACGGCATGCATCAGCATCGTGCTGATCTCGCAGGCGATGGAGGGCTGGGCCTATCGTGTCGGTCCGATCGGCATGGTGCCGCGCGCGCTCTTCCTGTTGGCGGGCGGCATGCTGCTGAGCCCCGGTGTGTTCACGGATTCGGTCGGCGGTGCCGCCGCCGTGGCCGGCTTTGCCGCGGCGTGGTTCGGCCGTGCGCGCGCCGAGACGCAGAAACCGGCTGCCGAGGCCTGAATTCCTCGGGGCCGACACAAACCATGTCAGCCTTTTCGATGCCGGCGGCGCGAGCCGCCGGCATTGTCATGTCAGCCGATTTCCATCGGAAGATCCGGATCCTGCACCCATTCGTTCATCGATCCGTCATAGACGCTGACGTCGTCGTATCCGCACGCCTGAAGCGCAATCGCGACGCAGGTCGCCGACACGCCGCCGCCGCAATAGCAGATGACGGGCTGGTCCCGCGAAAGTCCCGCGCCGGCCGCCATGTCGGCGATTTCGTCGATCTGTCGCAGGATCCCTTCCTCCGGATCGAGCAGGGCATTGGCGGGAATGTTGATGCTCGACGCGATGCGGCCAAGCCGGCCGTGATTGGTCTCGTTCGGATCGCCTCGGAACTGGCCCGGCGGCAGCGCGTTGACCAGCGCCGCGCCGGAGCCGCCGATCGCGGACAGGACCGCATCCTTGCCCACGAAGCGTGTGCCGGCCGGTCGGACAGTGAGTTTTCCCGGTGCGTAGGGCCGTGCTTCGCTGGTCATGGGGCGACCCTCCCGGAGCCATTTGGGCAGACCGCCGTCGAGGATGGAGGCGTTGGAGAAGCCGATATCCTGCAGCATCCAGAGGACGCGCGTCGCCCACATGTAATGGGTCGCGCTGTAGAGCACGACCTCGGTATCGTCGCCGACGCCCAGCGCCCCCATCGCCGCCGCGAAGTCCGCGCGTTTCGGCATGGTGAAGCGCAGCGGGTTGTCGGCATCGGAAATATCCTTCTCGATATCGACATGGTTCGCGCCAGGGATATGGGCCCGGGCCCATTCCTCGCGCCCGCTTTCAACCCGGAAAACGGTCTCCGGGTCAGGCCGGAGGTAGGCCGTGCAGTCGTAAATCCGCAGGCCGGGGTCGGCCAGATTGTCCTCGAGCCACGCGGTGCTTCTGGCGGGCAAGCGCCCGTTTGTGTTCGACATCGTCTCTCTCCCTCGCGTCCATCGCTGTCTCGTAGCGATGAAAATTAATACAAACGTTTGTTTACATATCAATCACAGTTTTCTATCATCGATCAAGGCCCGGCGCGGTGCTGCGGTAGCGTTTTCGGCCGGGAGTGTTTTGGGAGGAAACCTTCGCTTGAATATCTTTCAGACATTGAATTGGCATGCGCTCCGTCGGCCCGGGAAACTGGCTGTTCGCGATCGGAGTCGAAGCTTCAATTTCGGCGAACTCGTCGACTACATCTACGGCATTGCCGTCAGGCTTGACGGAGACGGCGTCGGTTTCGGTGATCGGGTTGTCATCCTCGCCGACAACTGCATCGAAACGATCGCGTTTCTCCATGCGACTGCGCTGAACGGTTGCATCATGGTTCCGGCGAATACCCGCTACTCCGCCGACGAACTGCGTTTCCTCGTCGATGACTCAACGCCATCGCTTGTGTTGTGCGGGGAGGAGTATGCTCCGCTTCTTGCCGAGGCGCTGTCCGGTATGGCCAATCCGCCCCGGGTCGAGGAGATACGCTCCTATTGCGCAACTCCGTCGCCGCAGGCCGTCGCTGAATGGCGCGCTGCGCGCGATTACGAGCAGGTGCAGTATGGCTGCATTTCCACGGATGACGTGGCGATGCTGATCTACACGTCCGGCACCACGTCGCGTCCCAAGGGCGCCATGCTCACGCACGGAAACCTCGCCTGGAATTCGATCAACTACATCATGGAAAGCGAGTTGCGGCCTTCGCATTCGACCGTACTCGTGACGCCGCTCTTCCATATTTCCGGTTTTGGCGTCCTGCACGGTCCGCTCCTGCATGCGGGAGGGGCGCTATTCATCGTCGACAGGTTCTCGACCGAAGCGGTGCTTGACGCGGTCAGGAGTTTTCAGCCGAGCCACGTCTTTCTGGTATCCGCCATGTGGGTGAAGATGACGGAGGATCCGTATTTTCTCAGCGAAACCTTCCCCGGCACCACATTCGTGTCGACCGCTGCCGGTCCTCTCAGCGAGGAGCGTCAGGAAAAGATTCGCGCCCGTTTCCCGAATGCGGAGTTCGGCTGGGGTTACGGCATGACGGAAAGCTGTGTCACGACCATCAAGTCGCAGCGAACCGAAGAGCTGGAAGGCCGCGCCGGGACGCTGGGATATGGCTGGCGGCATGTGCGCTATCGCCTTGTCGATGAAGACGGAGCGGTGCTCGACCCGATCGGCAACAGCGGGGAGCTCCAGGTCAAGGGCCCCGTCGTGTTCAAGGGCTACTGGAACAACGAGGCGGCGACCAGCGAAGCGATTGTGGACGGCGGTTGGCTCAAATCTGGCGATTTGTTCCGTTTCGATGAAGACGGATTCGCCTATTTCGTCGGCCGCTCCAAGGACATGGTCAAGACCGGAGGCGAGAATGTTGCCGCCCAGGAGGTCGAGCAGGTCGTGATCCGGTGTCCCGGCATCCGCGACGCCGCCGCCTTCGGCATTCCGGACGATCATCTGGGCGAGATGCTGTGCGTCGCCGTCGAAACGACCGAAAATGCCTCTCTGACCGAGGACGAGGTCCGGGATTTCTGCCGCTCGCAGCTGGCCGGCTTCAAGGTGCCGAAGCGGGTCCATTTCGTGGACGCGTTGCCGCGGTCGTCTTCCGACAAACCCCAGAAATTCAAGCTGACGGAAATGTTCAAATGAGCCCGAATGCGGAAGAACTGAAGGAGCGTTCCACCGAACTGGTGCGCCTGCTGCGCCTGAGGACGGAGCCGATCGGACTGAAGCTCTTCGAGAGTCGCGAAGAGATGATGGAGACGCCCGGTCTGCGGCTGAAGGTCGGCGGGCGGCGGCTGACGACGTGCCAGCTCGTCAGCCAATGCCGAATGATCGGCTATACGCTCGGGATCGTGTCCGATTCCGTGATCCGCAATTCAACCTGTTCGGACGTGATCGGGCTCGCCGCGGCCAGCGATGAGCATCTTTCGGGAGAGCGCATGAACGGCGTCTGGTTCGGCAATCAGGAAGCCGCGCGTCTTCATCAGGACCAGATGCCGCGTGTCGAAAAGGGGCGCTATCAGGGACTTGTGGCATCGCCGGTGGCGAAAGCCCGCCTGGATCCGCCGGACACGATCCTGCTTTACGCCAGTCCTGCGCAGATGATCCTGTTTATCAACGGGCTCCAGCGCAACAATTATCGTCGCATCGAAATGAGCGTCACCGGCGAGAGCGCCTGCGCGGATTCCTGGGGGCAGGCGCTGGCGAGCGGCCGTTCCTCCCTTTCGATCCCGTGTTTCGCCGAAAGGCGCTTTGGAGGCGTGGCGGATGACGAGATGCTGTTTGCTTTGACACCAAGTGATTTCATCGAGGCGATTGTCGGTCTTGCCGAACTCGAAAAGGTCGGCATCCGCTATCCGATTCTGCCCTACGGTACCGGGATGGATCCGGCAGAGGGTCTTGGTGTGAGCTACGATTGACCATTTTCTCGCGGCTCTGGGGCCGCGATACCAATTTGTATTTTTGGAGGATTGAATGTCGGGAGACAAAATCGCCCTGGTGACAGGTGCGGCCAGCAATATCGGCAAGGCCACGGCGGAGGACTTTGGTCGCGACCACACCGTTATTCTTGCGGACGTCGTGGATACCACCGAACTCGCCAAGCGGATCGGCAACGGGGCCATATCCGTGCGTGGCGATGTGTCGAATGCAGAAGACTGCCGTCGGTGGATCGATACGGCTCGCCAGGCCGGCGGTCTGCACGTCCTGGCGCATGCGGCGGGGATCACCCGCGAAACCGTGCCTGCCGGCGAGATCAAGCTGTCTGACTGGGAAGACGTCATCCGGGTCAACCTCACGGGAAGCTTCCTGTTGATGCAGGCCGCGATGGACCTGCTCGTCGACACGGCGCCTTCCAGCGTGGTGCTGATCTCGTCGCGGGCAGGGCAGGTCGGCGCGTCGGCGCACGGGGTCAATCCGGTGGCGACCAAGCCGCATTATGTCTCTTCAAAGGCTGGCGTGATCGCCATGACCAAGTCGTTCGCCATGGAACTGGCGCCGAAAGGGGTTCGTGTGAATTGCGTCGCGCCGGGTCCGATCGAAGGGCCAATGATTCCGCGCGAGAAGTGGGATGCTCTCAGCAAGGTCGTTCCGCTGGGGCGTCTTGGTCGTCCCGAGGACGTCGCCGCCGCCATCCGTTTCCTGGCCGGCGATCAGGCCGCCTTCATCACCGGACACACGCTGAACGTCAACGGCGGCACCTACATGCAGTAGGGGAGATCTCCCGCCGGCTTGGCCGGCGGGTTCCCTCATTGCGAGGCGATGGCCTATCCGGTCTCCATCGGCAGGTCGGGATCCTTCGCCCATTCGTTCATCGAACCGTCATAGACGGACACATTGTCGTATCCGGCCATCAGGAGCGCAAATGCGTCCCCGGTCGCCGAAATGCCGCCGCCGCAATAGCAAAGCACGCGGTCTTCCTTTCCGATTCCGGCTTCCTCGAACAGGTTTCGCAAATCGTCCGTGCCGTGAAACGTGCCGTCGGGCTGCTTGATGAGGTCGAAGGCGTTGACGTTGATGCTGGAGGCGATCCGGCCGCGTCGGCCGTGGCTGACATCCGACTCGCCGCGGTGCTGATCCGGCGGCAGCGCATTAACGATAATGCAGCCGGGTGCGTCGATCGCGGAGAGGACTTCTCGCCTGTCGCAAAATGCCTCGGGGCGCGGGCGGGCAGTGAGCGTTCCGGGTGTGTAGAGGCACGGCGCGTTCGACACCGGCTTGTTCTCGCTCTTCCATTTCTGGAAACCGCCATCGAGGACCGCGGCATTGTCGAAGCCGATCGCCCGGAGCATCCACCAGACCCGGGTCGCCCACATGATCTGGCCCGCCGCATAGAGCACAACCCGCGTGTCCTCCGACACGCCATAGGCGGCCATGCGCCGTGCGAACTCGTCCGGAGGCAGCATGGTCAGGCGCAGACTGCTGGTCTTGTCCGACAGCGCCTCGGGGATGTTGAGGAACCCGGCGCCCGGAATGTGTTCGTTCCACCAGTCGCTCTCGCCCGTAACCTCGCGAAACGTCGTTTCCGGATCGCGCGCAAGATAGGTGCTGCAATCGAAAATCCGGATGTCCGGATCGTCCAGGTGATCCAGCAGCCAGTCCGTCGAGACCAGCGGCGGGATCGGGTTCTTGGCTTCGTTATTCAAGCTTTCTCCTCCATGCGGAAACGCAAAAATTCATACAAACGTATGGAAATTGCGAGAGTTTTCCATATCGGCAAAACCTCGCATAAAAACGTTATATCATCGCCATTTCAAGAAACAAAGGTGCCGAAAATTAAAACAAACGATTGATAGAAAAATATCGTTCTGCTAGCGTCTGGCGTGGCGCCGGACGCAGGGAGGTGCGGCGCCCGAAAAGGTCTGATTGGGAGGATTGATGTGCGGGTAGTCTTGACAGGTGGCGGTGGTTTTCTCGGGTCTCATGTTGCGCGGGTTCTCTTGCAGCAGGGGTCGTTCACGGATTCATCTGGCCGGACCCGGGAGATTTCCGAACTCGTCGTCGCCGACCTGAATGCCGTTTCCCAGTCATGGGCGTCGGACGGGCGTGTCAGGCAGGTCGTCGGCGACATAACCAGCCCGCAGATTCTGGAATCCGTGATCACGCCGGAATGCGGTGCGGTCTTTCATTTCGCCGCGATGCTCAAGGCCGATGCGTCGAAGGATTTCTCCGCTGCGCTGAACTTCAACGTACGCGCGACGATCGATCTGCTGGAACGGTGCCGCATGCTCGGCACGAAGCCGAAATTCTTCTTCGCCAGTTCGATCGGCGTCTACGCGAACGGTCACGACACGATCGACAATTTCACCCGTCACGCGCCGGTCAGTTCCTATGGCAGCCACAAGGCGATCGGGGAGCTGCTGATCGACGATTTCTCGCGCGCTGGCGCGATTGACGGGCGCGGCTTGCGCTATCCGATGGTTTTGACGCGCCCCGGGCGCAACGACGCCTCGGTGTCTGGAACAATGTCAGGCATCATTCGCGAACCGATGCTTGGAGCCGATTTCGCGATTCCCTTCGATCCGGAACTCCGGATGCCCGTTACCTCGGCGCACAAAGCCGCCGAAATGTCGGTTCGCGTCAACGATCTCGCGGCCGAACGGCTGACGGAAGGCCGCGTCATCAACATGCCGTCGCTCAATGTCAGCGTCAGCGAACTGGCTGCCGCCGTCGGAAACAGAAGCGGCCGTAAGGTCGGAACGCTGTCCTGGAAGGCAGACCCCGCAATCGCGCGGATATTCGAGGGCAGGCCGCAGGCGATCGACAATCGTTGGGCGCTGGAGAACGGCCTCGAAGCCGATGCGGACGCAAATGCCATCATCGATCATTTCGTCGACGATTACTGCGACTGAACGGGGGGAGCCTCATGCCGTCTATCACGGAAGAACGTCAAAAACTCGTCAGTGACGTGATGAATCGCGTCAACGCGATCGTTTCGTCGAACGCGGTCGATCGCGCCAGGCTCGATCAGGTCGGGCAGACGCTTCTCGGACTGACAGAACATCCGGAATGCTTTCAGCCGGAGCATTTCGCGCCTCCGGACGATCCGAAGCGCAATTCCAATATGTTCGAGCTGTTCCGCTGCGAAAATGACGGGCCGACGCTCTATGCCAGTGTCGCTCCCGCCGGTCTGACGACGCCTGTCCATTTCCATACGACCTGGGCGGTCATCGTCGGTTTGCGCGGAGCCGAGTTCAACCAGTTCTACGCGCGCGACGGCGACGTGCGGCCTGTCGCCACCGATCACCGCGTAGTCGAGAACGGAACGGCGATCATGATGATGCCGGAGGACTTGCATTCGATCCGCATCGAGAAGACGCCGGAACGCTTCTTCAGTTTTCACTGTTACGGCATGCCGTTCGAGAAGACGACCGAGCGCATGTTTTATTCAGAGTCGTCCGGCGAATGGAGCTACTTCGCCCATCGGCCCAACATCAGGCGTTTCGATCTGGCGGCCGGACGTGCGGCGGATTGAGGCCCCGGAGGTCGCGCGCCGTTATCGGGAAGGTGAGGAGATCGCCCTTCTTGACGTGCGCGAGCAGTGGGATTTTTGCCAAGGCCACGCGCTGCTGGCATCGTCCTGTCCGTTGAGTTCGCTGGAAATGGCTGTCCCGGCGCTCGTGCCGTGCAAGGCGTCGCCCGTCGTGGTCTTGGACGACGACGCGGCGGAGGAAAACGGATTGGCCGTTCGCGCGGCACGAAAGCTGGCGTCGCACGGATATGAGGATGTCTCCGTTCTTGACGGCGGGCTGTCGGGCTGGGTCGGTGCCGGCTATTCCGCATTCACCGGGATCCACGCTTTCAGCAAGCTGTTTGGCGAAGTAGTCGAGCACGATGCCGGCCTGAAGTCGGTGACAGCCGAACAACTCGCCGGCGCGCAACAGGAGAGCGAAGGCGTGATCGTCGTCGATGTCCGCTCGCCCGACGAATACCGCCGATCGACCTTGCCCGGCTCGATAAACATTCCGGCGGGCGAGCTTCTGCGTTCCTTGCCGGATATTGCCGCCGATGCCCGGCAGTCGGTCGTCCTGCATTGTGGCGGGCGAACGCGCGGCATCATCGCTGCGCAGACCGTGGTCGCGGCGGGGCTGCCCCATCCGGTTTCGGTGCTCGAGAACGGGACGATCGGCTGGCGATTATCGGGGCGGGAAACGGTCCCCGGCCCGGAACAGGCTTCCCATGAGCAGCCTCAGCCGGCCGGCTCGGGTCTGCGTCTCGCACTCGACCGCCTCTATGGCGCGAGCGGGGCGCGGGAAATCGACGACACCGGTCTGGCGGAACTGATCGCGCATTCCCAAAGCCGGGCGACCTATTTCTTCGATGTGCGCTCCGCGGCCGAATTCGATACCGGGCATCATCCGCTGGCACGCCATGCGCCGGCCGGGCAACTGGTGCAGGAAACTGACAGTTTCATGGCCGTCCGCAACGCCAGAGTCGTTCTTTTCGACGATCTGGGCGACCGGGCCGCCTTCGCCGCATATTGGTTGTGGCGCATGGGATGGCGGGACATCGCCTGGATCCCGCTGGACCGCTGCCCTCAGCCGCCGCTTGTGGACGAACCGGACAAGGATAATGGATGTCCGGCGGGGTTCGATCCGGCCGAGCTGGTGGAGCCGCAAGCGCTGGATCGAATGCTCGCCGGCAGGGAAGCCGCCGTTATCGATCTCTCATCCAGCCTCGACTATGAGAAGGGCCATGTACCGGGTGCGCATTTCGCAATCCGGTCGAAGCTTTCGGCCGAGGCGATTGAAACGCTCGGCCGGCCCCGCCTTGTCGTGCTCACCAGTGAAGACGGCGTCCGCGCGATGCTGGCAAAACCCGAGGTCTCCGAGCTTTTTGCCGGACCGGTCGCAGTGCTGCGCGGCGGCAACCGGGCTTGGTGCGAAGCCGGGTTCGGGCTGGAGGCCGGCGCGCGCTCTTTACTGCATCCCGCGCAAGACATGCGCCGTTCGATCTATGACGGGTCGGCGGATCTTCTGGCGGCCATGAAGGGTTACATCGATTGGGAGGTCGCGCTCGTCAACACGGCGCGAACGGAGGACTATTTGCCCTTTGCGTTGCCGGACGAAGACTTGCCGGACGAAGACTTGCCGGATTGAGATTTTGCCGTCGCGGCGGGCGATGTGCTTGTGTCGACGGCCGGCGCGAGAAATCCCGAAGCGAGGAAACCGGCGATCAGCGTGATGTCATCCGCCCGGTCGGTCTGGTCGAATTCGACGCCCATGAGTTCGGCGATCTTCTGTGTCCGTCCGGTATCGGCCTGGGTGTAGAACATTGTTCCGTACAAGCAGTTCAATCGCCAGAAGAATTCATGGTCCGCCAGGTGAGGGCAATGCGCCCGCAGCATCCGGGCGAACCTGGTGCCGATCTCGTCATATCCCCGGTCGATGACGCGTCGGACTTCGGGCGAGGGGTCGACGGAAAGCTGCGCCTGCAGCCTCGCGAACAGGCTCTTGGGCGGCTTGGAACTGGCTGGATAGCGCAGCGAAGGACGGATATAGGCCTCGATCAAATTCCGAACACTCGTATAAGTGTCGGCCTCCTCCGCCAGGCACTTGTCCAGAAGCTCGTGACGTTCCTGATTGAGCGGTACGATGTGCTTTTCAAACAGCGCGCGGAGAACGCTTTCCATCCCGCCGAAATGGTAATGTACCGCGCCCAGATTGACCTTGCTCTCCCGGGTGAGGAGGCGCATGGACACGCCCTTGTATCCGTATCGGACAAATAGTCGTTCGGCGGCGTCAAGGATACGTTCCTTTGTCGGCGGTATATCGCCCTTGCGCGGAGCGGCTTTCTTGCCCGCCGAATTTCCGGCTTTTTCGCCGCGCTTCATGGTTTCTGGCATCTATTTATCCGGGCTCTGTTCCATCAAGAGATCGCGCTCAACGTGATATCCGAAGCACGATCCGACAGATACAGTTTTTTATCAAACGTTTAAACAACGGTTTCCGATTTTGCTTTGGCCGGAAAGCGCTATTTGCCGTGCCGGCCGAAGCGCAATGCACCGGCGTTCCCCGTCAAATGCGCCGGCGCAAGGTTGGTGCGATGGTGGGGGAAGGGTCCTTCAAAGGCCTCTCGGTAGGCCGCATGCGTTCAAAAATTACAACAAACGTTTGAAACAATTCTGGACAATGTGGCGTCGGCTTGCTAGCGTGAGGCATGGCCGGCCATGCGGCCGTTTGACCGGATCCCGGTCCATGCAAAGTCGGGGGAGACCATGAAGTTCAAGATGTATCACGATTCCAACTGCCCTTATTCCAGGAAGGTGCTCATCATTGCGGCCGAGCACGGTAAGGATGACGTTTTCGAGTTCATTTCGCCGTTCACCCCGGAAGGGCAGGCAGGGATCGTTCGGGAGAACCCGCTTGCGAAAATGCCGGCGCTGGTCATCGAGCCGGGTTTCGCGATTTTCGATTCGCGGGTGATCTGCCGCTATGTTGATGCCTTCGGCGATGCCGGGAATTCCTTCTATCCCACGGATCCCGACGAGTTGTGGAAGGCCCTGCGCTACGAGGCGCTGGGTGACGGGATGGTCGACGCGGCGATCTTCGCCCGGCAGGAGCTGTCCCGTCCGGCGGACAAGCAGATGCCGGAGCGCATCTCCAAGCAGTTGAGCAAGGTCGACGAGGGGCTCGACTGCCTCGAACGTGAAATCGAAAGCGTGTCCGCGTCAATGACCGTCGGAACCGTGGCGTGTTCCAACGCGCTCGCCTATCTGGATTTCCGCTGGGGTCAGAAGGATTGGCGTGCGGATCATCCGGGCCTGGCCGCCTGGTATGACGAGCTCAAGCTTCGTCCGGCTTTCAAGAAACACGATTTCGTCGAATCTGATTTGCTGGTGAAGAAGCTCGCAGCAGCCTCGCGGTGATCGTTCCGTCTGATTTCGGAAACGGCCGGGCCGGTATCGCCAAAGGTGGTCCGGCCCAACGCAACAATTGACAGCAAGAAAAGACCGATAGGCGGAACGTCATGGCGGACTACGAATGCATTACCTACGAGAAGCTCGATAACGTCGCGCGCATCTCCCATAACCGTCCCGAAGCGAGCAACGCGGAGAGCCAGCTTCTTCTCGACGAAATGGATGCGGCCTTCACCCGAGCCGAAGCCGACGACGATATCCGCGTCATCATCATAGCGGGCAAGGGGAAGCACTTCTCGGCGGGGCATGACCTCAAGGAGGCGCAGGCGAAGCGGGCGAATTTCACGGTCGAGGAGCGCTGGGCCTATGAATCCCTGCGATATTTCGACTACTGCATCCGCATCTGGGACAGCCCGAAGCCGACGATCGCGCAGGTTCAGGGGGCCTGTGTCGCCGGCGGCTTCATGATGGCCAATATGTGCGACCTGGTAATCGCATCCGACGACGCCTTCTTCGCCGATCCCGTTTGCCACACGCTCGCAACCGCTTCGATCGAGGTGTTGATTCACCCCTGGGTGATGGGCTTGCGCCAGGCAAAACATCTCCTTTTCACCGGTGGTCGCCTGAAGGCCGAAGACGCGCTTAGGATCGGGATGGTCAACAGCGTAGTTCCGCGAGACAACCTCGATGCCGCCGCTCTTGCGGAGGCCGCCAAGATCGCGGCGGCACCGCCCTTTGCCCTGCGCCTCCTGAAGCGTTCCCTGAATCGCACCTTCGACGTGCAGGGCATGCGTTCGGCCTTGGAAGCTCATTTCGAGCTTCATCAGCTCAGCCATGAGACCGAAGAGTTCGCCGCAATACGCGCCAAAGGGCTTTCCAAAGCGATACGCTCAGACCGAAAATAGCAGCTTGGCGTCGCCGTGAAATCCGAATGCAGGCGATGCTTGCGTCGAGACTGCCTTGTCAGAAGAAACCGGTCTTGAGCAGTCGAGGGCGGTTTCGTCGCGACTGGGCATGAGCAGGATCAATCCGTTTCGCTATTTCAAGACGCCGCGCGAAGTCATCCGCCTGCCTTTCGCGGGCAGTCGTCCATGACGGTGCGGTGCTTGATGCTGTTGTCACTAGGCGCCGAGATGCAGAAACGGCATTGGAATTGCCGCGAAAGCAGCTGAAGCCAGAGGTAATCGTCACCGACAAGCTGAAGCCTTCTGGCGCCGCGATGCGGTAAACCGGCATCGACGCAAGCCGCCGTGAAACCGGCGGCCGATGGAACACCCACAGAACAGAGAACAGCCCTTCCGTTAAGAAGACGAGAACGGGCGATACCGGGATTTCGGCGCGTAACAAGTGTGTAGAAGCGCGCCGCCATTCATGGCCTGGTCTACATTCATTTCAGCCAAAAAATGCCGTCTCCCTGGCCGACAGAAGTTCAAGCACAACCGCAGCGTCGCTCCCAACGAGTGGCGCCAGTTTCTTGCGGCATAGGGCGGGGCGTTTTCGGCAAGCGGAGGCTGGTTGGAGTTTGTCCGACGGCCCCCCTCCAGCCAGCTTCCGGCAAACCGCGCGGGCGGTTCAATCTTCATATCGCCGCCTGACGAGACACTTTCATCCATCGCGAGAAGCCCGGGGTCGGCGGTGCATACCATCGGCTTCCCTTAGGGAGCTTTAAGGCCCCTCCAATCGCACCGGTGGCCGATGCGCCGGCATTGCCGATGCCGCCACGCCGGAAGCCTGCGCGTCAAAAGCTGGTACCTCCTACCCTTGACTCGTTCAAAATATCAACATACGATCTGCAAAATTCAATATATCTACGGATGATATGTAGGTTTGATGTCTGATCCAGTGAACCAACGGCGCCCCTTTTCGATTGGCCATGCGGCCAAGATGGGCGGCGTCTCGGTTTCGACGCTCAGGTCATGGGAAAGTCTCGGCCTGGTTCAGCCGCACAAATCCGAAAGTGGACATCGTTCGTTCTCATCGGAAGACATCGATCGCATTCGCAGGATTGAACAGCTCCGGCGGATTGAGGGGCAAAGCCTCTCTGCAATACGCAAGAAAATCTCATCCGATCCGCTTCCGAAGGCGGATGACGCTGACGAAGGCAAGGTCCAGCGCCTCCCGATAGATTACAACAAGATCGGTGCGAAGGTGCGCGAGATGAGAAAGCTCGCGCGCATGTCGCTGAGGGATCTGTCCGTCAAGACCGACATCACGGTTTCGCATCTCAGCATGTTCGAACGCGGCGCGGCATTCCTTTCGCCAGCGCGGCTAAGCGCGGTTGCCGATGTTTTCGGCAAGTCGCTGGCCGAGCTGCTGGGCGGAACGAGCAACGACAACCTGCCATTCGTCAGGAAAGGCGGCGGGCGCATCGTCGGCACATTCGGGCCGGGTGTATCCATCGAGCAGGTGACCGTCGCAGAGCGCATGATGGACGTCGAGCTCTGGACGATCGAGTCAGGCCGCGAGAGCGACGGATTCTACTCGCACGATGGTGAAGAGCTTCTCCATGTGCTCTCGGGTGAGTTGGAGGTCACGCTGGGCGCTCGCGATCCGGTTCTCCTTCGTTCCGGTGACAGCGCCTATTTCAGCAGCTCCACAGAACACCGCTGGCGTAACCCTGGCGCCGGGAAGGCTGTAGTTCTGTGGGTCAATACGGACAGCGCGCGCGCTTCGGCAATGCAGTTCCGGGGTGGCGGGCGCCGGCTGGAGCTTGGCACCAGTCACAGCGACGGCCTCGGAGAGGGTGCGCTTGATCTGCAGTTGCAGGAGGGGTGCGAAACCTACCGGGTCATGGAGACCCACACCGCCGGCCATCCGACACGCATTCTCATCGAAGCGCTCGAGGGGCTGGATGGCGAGACGGCCGCTGAAAAGGCGGAAGCATTTCGCGAAAAATATGACCATCTGCGCAACCTTCTGCTGCAGGAACCGCGCGGCCACACGGGCTCATTCGGGTTAATTCCCTTCGCGTCTCAGACTGCGGATTTCGGCGCGTTTTTCATAACGTCCTATGGTTATCCGTCTTTGTGCGGCCATGCGATCTTCGGTTATGCGAAGGCGCTGTCGGCGCTGAACCGGCTGGAAGGGCGCACGGATTTCACCATCGAAATGCCCGGCGCCACAGTCGCGGTGAAGCTACGACGCACACGCGATGAGATCGACGTCGAAATGCCGGGTACGTTTGTGCTGCAGGACGGTATCGAGATCGAGCATGACGGCAGAACCTTCGAGGGCGCACTTGTCGGTGGCGGTTCGTGCCAGTTGCTCATTGACTGCGATCAGGCGGACATCGACCTCAATTCGGAAAATCTCGATGATATCCTTTCGCTGGGCGCTGCGCTGAAGCAGGCCTACATCGCGAAGGCGGTCTCATCGCATCCGCCGATCGACAACGTCCTGTTGTTCAGGAAAACGGACGAGGGCACGCGGCGTCTCTTTCTTGCCATCGACCGGCATCGCTACGACCGCTCGCCCGGCGTGACAGGCCTGTCCGCCTGCATGGCGCTGGAAGCGACGCGCGGCACGCTGGATACCGGTCACAAGATCGAGGCCGAAAGTATCTTTGGCGGCCGCCTCAGCGGCGAAATCATCAGCATTGCGAAGGCGACCGATGGGCGCCTCGTATGCGTCCCGAACATCTCGGGGCGTGCGCATCTCAACGGCGTTTCCACGCTCATCGTTGAGCCGGAAGACCCCCTGAAGCGCGGTTTCCTCGGGACTTGAACCAAAAACCCTTCAAAAGGAGGCACAGGTAAATGCTAATCAAAAAGTTGAAATCCTTGGCAGTTGCGTTCGGCGCATTCGCCATGGTGGCCGCGGCCACACTTCAACCTGCTCACGCAGAAGATCCCTCACTGGTACTCGACAGGATTCGCGATTCTGGCGTTCTGAAGTTTCCCGTCATCACCGGCGAGGAGCCAAGCTACATCAAGGATCCGCAAACCGGCGAATGGAGCGGTTTTTACGTTGAGTGGGGCGAGGAAATCGCTGACATCCTCGGCGTTGACCTTGAGTTCGTTGAGACGACGTGGGGCAATCTTGCGGCTGATTTCCAGTCGCAGAAGGTTGATATCGCAATCGGCCTGAATCCGAACCCGCAGCGCGGGCTCGTGGTCGATTACACGACAACCCCGCTTTTCTACGGACCGTGGACAATCGTTGCCAAAAAGGGCTTCGAAAAAACGAGCTGGGCTGAACTCAACGATCCGTCCGTCCGCCTTGCCGTCCAGAAGGGCAGCACCATGCAGGTGGTCGCGGAAGCTCTGACACCGAAGGCGGAAATCATCGTTGTCGGTACGCGTCCTCTCGGCGTCCTCGAAATCAACTCCGGTCGCGCCGACGCGATGCTCCTGGCGAGCTTTGATGCGATCCAGGTTGCGCCAGAGGTTGAAGGCGATGTGTTCGTTCCCACGCCTGCGCTGACCAACACGGCGGTGATCGGCGTGCGACGTGAAGCCGGTAACGCGGGTTGGATCAACTGGCTCGAAAACTGGACGTCACAGCAGCGCTCGCTTGGCCTTGCACAGGGCAAGCTCGCCAAGTCGTTCGAAGACGCAGGCCTCGATATGTCGGTCCTGCCGGGCGACTTCAGCTTCTGATCAACACATGCCGACACTGCTTCATGTCAGTGTCGGCAGCTAAAACTGAAATCGGAAAGCCATCATGTTTGATTGGTCCGTCATTGAGCAAAATTCCCATCTTCTTCTCATGGGGTTGTGGATCACCATCAAGTACACCGTGATCACCTCGGCCCTAGGGCTCGCGATTGGTCTGATCGTCGCATTGATGCAGTTAACGTCAGCTCGGGTAACTGTCCTCGTCGGACGATTATTCGTCGAGTTTTTCCGGAATATCCCGCTTCTGGTCTGGTTGTTGTGGGCCTACTACGCCCTGCCGATCTTCATGGGTATCAACATCAGCAAGGAATCCGCCGGCATTCTCGCATTGAGCCTCTATGGAGCCGCGTATTTCGCAGAGATATTCCGGGCCGGCATTCAGTCAATCGATCCGGGACAGAGCGACGCCGCTGTCGCGCTCGGTATGTCTTATCGGCAAAAACTGACTCGCATCATCCTGCCGCAGGCGCTCCGTCGGATGATTCCGCCGCTTGCGGGGCAGATGATCATTCAGCTCAAGAACACGACACTTCTGTCGGTCATCACCGTGCCGGACCTTCTCTATCAGGCCGATTACATAGCCTCGTTCACGTATCGTCCGCTTGAGACCTACACCGCAGTCGCCGTGATCTTCCTGATCGTACTGGTCCCGCTCACCTACATCGCGCGACGCCTCGAGGACAAAGGGCCAAGATAATGCGTGACGACAACACAAAAACCGACGACGCCGTCATAGCGGTTGAAGATCTTCATCTGTCCTTCGGCGAGTCGAAGGTCCTCAAGGGGCTTGATCTTACGGTCGGGCGCGGAGACGTCGTGGCACTCATCGGATCCAGCGGCTCCGGTAAGACAACACTCCTGCGTTGCCTCAACCTGCTCGCTCATCCCAATCACGGGCGCATCTCGCTCAACGGTGAGCCGTTCTTTCAACATGACTCCGGAAAGGACGTCCTCAAGCTGTCGTCCGCCAAGACCAACGCCATCCGCAGTCACATCGGGATGGTCTTCCAGCAGTTCAATCTGTTCCCGCACATGACCGTTCTTGCCAACGTCATGGAAGGGCCTCGGACCGTCAAGAAAGAGGCGGAGAAGACCAACCGGGACCGCGCCATGTCCCTTCTGGAGAAGGTTGGCATGGCGGAATATGCCGACCGGCGGCCCGACAACCTTTCAGGCGGCCAGAAACAAAGGGTTTCGATCGCCCGCGCTCTCAACATGGAGCCGGAGGTCATGCTTTTCGACGAGCCCACTTCGGCGCTTGATCCGGAACTCGTTGGCGAAGTCCTCAACACGATGATCGACCTCGCGAAAGAGGGGATGACGATGATCGTCGTCACGCACGAACTTGGTTTCGCGCTGGAAGTCGCAAAACGCACAGTCTTCCTCGATCAGGGGACGATCTGTGCGGAGGGCGCCCCGCACGAAATCCTGATGAATCCGCCCAATGACCGGGTCAAGGGATTCGTAAACCGCTTTCACCAGACGGCACAGCTCATGAAGCCGTTCGTCAGCTAATAATCTGAACAGGAATAAACATGCACACGCCGAAATGGTCCGGAATCCACAGCGTCCTCATCACCCCTTTTGATACGGACGGTAAGATCGATTTCGCCACCTATGAAAAACAGGTCGAAACGAACATCGAAAACGGTGCGGACGGCCTCATCGCCTGCGGAAGCACCGGAGAGTTCTACGCCTTGACTATGGCGGAGCGCGCCGAACTGCTCGGGCAGACCGCCAAATTCGCGAATGGGCGCGTGCCCGTTATCGCCGGTGTCTCGGACCTTCTCCCGGCCAATGCGATGGAACTCGCACGCACATCGGAAAAGCTCGGCCTTGATGGTGTCCTCGCCATGCCGCCGCTCTATGCTATGCCGGACCGACGTGAGACGCTGCACTATTTCAAGCAGCTGTGCTCTGCCAGCGGCCTGCCTGTCATGCTTTACAATTCACCCCGCAGGGCAGGCGTCGGGCTTGACGTGCAACTCGTGAGCGAGCTTGCGGAGCTGCCGACAGTTGCCGCCATCAAGGACAGTTCGGGCGATATCGTTCAGGTCAGCGAATTGGCGCGCCGGCTCGGCGACAGGCTCAGTGTCTTTGTCGGTTACGAGACGATGATCCGTCCGGCCCTGAGCGTTGGAGCCGTCGGCGTCGTCGCCATGGCGCACCAGCTGTCCGGACGACTGGTCCGTACGTATTTCGATGCCTGTGCCGCAAATGATCAGGCGACGATCGATCGCCTAGAGCCGGCGCTCTTTGCCATCTACGCCTGCTTCAAGCAGGGCAGCTACTACGCCGGCATCAAGGCGGTGATGAACACGCTCGGCCAAAGTGCCGGCCTGCCCCGCGAGCCGCTATTGCCGTTCACCGCTGACCAGATGGCGAAGGTCGAGACGATCCTCGCCGAAAACAACGTCGCCGCGACGATCCAGCAAGCCGGAGAACACGCCTGATGCGCAGTTCCCGTATCATTCAGGGCGTCGACTCGCATACGGCGGGTTGTCCGCTGCGGCTGATCACGTCCGGATTTGGCCCGATCCGCGGCAAGACGATGGTTGAAAAGCGCGCCGATCTGATGACGCGCGACTGGCTGCGGCAGCTGGTTTTGTTCGAGCCGCGCGGCAGTTTCAACATGCCCGCCGCGGTGCTGACGGAAGCGTGCTCCGAAGACGCGGACATCGGCATGATCATCCTGGAACCGGATACCTACCCGCCGATGTGTGGACACTGCGCGATGGCTGTCGCGACGATCGCGGTCGAAGCGGGCTATGTCGACGCAAAGGACGGAGAAGTTCTCGTCCGGCTCGACACACCTGCGGGTGTCGTGCCCGCCCGGCTTCAGGTGGAGGGTGGCCGCGCGGTTTCCGTCACGCTCGAGATGCCGGCCAGCTTTCTCTACAAGGAAAACATCCTCGTGGAGACGAAGAGCTTCGGCAAAGTGCGGGCCGATATTGCTTACGGCGGCGACTTCTATCTGATCGTCAAGGCAAGTGACCTCGGCCTCGAAATCTCGCCGGAGCGTGCGTGGGAAATCGTCGGCGCCGCATCGGAGCTGCGCGATGGCCTCAAGGATCATCCGGTCCAGCATCCGACGCTGTCGCACATCAATGAGATTTACCAGATCGAGATCATCCAGGACGGCGACGGCGAGACATGTGACGGCAAGAATGCCGTCATCTGCCCGCCGACCGTGATCGACCGGTCGCCCTGTGGAACCGGCACTGCATCGAGAATGGCGATGCTGGCTGCGCGTGGCGAACTGAAGCCAGGTGATCGGTTCCGTCACTCCGGCATACTCGACACGGTTTTCACCGGAACAGTTACCGGAGAAACGACGGTGGGTGACCTCCCGGCGATCACCTGCACGGTGACGGGATCCGCCTATCTCACCGGCACATTCAACTTTTTCCTCGATCCAAATGATCCGTTCCCGAATGGCTTTCGCCTGACCGGCGTTTGAGCGGATCGCAAGGAGTTATCATGAGCTTATCATTTGACCCTTCAAGCGTTGAGCTTGTCGGCGCGCACCTCATTAATGGTGAGCGGGTCCATTCTGATAATAAAATGCCGGTGTATCGTCCCTCGGACGGCAACGGCTCCGCGCAGATGTCGGTTGCGGATGAAGACACGGTGGACCGGGCTGTGCGTTCTGCCGACACCGCGTTCCGAAGCACCGGCTGGCCGGAAGCCTCTCCTCTGGAGCGAGCAGAGGTCCTGAAGCGATGGGCCGATTTGCTCGATCGTGATCGTATTCGGATCGCAAAGATCGAAGCGGCCTCGTCGACCCGGCCGGTCGAGGATCTCGTCAACCGCGATCTTGTGCGCGCCAGCGGTGCGCTTCGTTATTTCGCCGAATGGGCCGACAAGGTCGAAGGGCAATTGCTGGCCGGCAAGTCCGGTACCACCGCGATGGCGCGGCCTGAGCCTTACGGCGTGGTGGCGTCGATTGCACCGTTCAACTTTCCCGCAATCAATGCGATCTGGAAGTCTGCTCCGGCGCTGGCCGTGGGCAACGCGGTCGTTCTCAAGCCGTCGGAAATGACACCGTTCTCGGCATTGGCGATTGCGGAACTCGCCATCGAAGCGGGGCTTCCGGCCGGTCTCTTCAATGTCATCCAGGGCGCCGGCCAAACCGGTTCGCAGCTCGTGCGCCATCCGCTCGTCCGCAAGATCACCTTTACCGGGTCATCGGCAACCGGTGCCAAGGTCATGGCCGATGCGGCTGCCACCGGTACCAAGCCGCTGACGCTGGAGCTTGGCGGCAAGTCACCGCAGCTGGTTCTCAAGGATATCCGTGATGTCGATGCGGTCGCCTTGAATATCGCCAACGGTTTTCTGGCCAACTCCGGTCAGGTCTGTACAGCCGGCACCAGACTGATCACGCCGACCGGACTTCGCGATGAACTCATCGAAAAAGTTGCGAAAATCGCCGGCGAGCGGCGAGCGGGTCCAACCTGGGAGGTTGGAAACACGCTTCCGCCGATCATCTCTGAAAAACAGGCAAAACGCATCGACGATCTGATGCGGCAAACGCTTTCGGACGGCGCGGAAGCCATCATCGGCGGAAGCCGCGTCGCATCCCAGAATGCCGGCGCCTACTACGAGCCGACGATCCTTCGCAATGTGCCCGACACGTCTGTCGGGTTCACCGAGGAATTCTTCGGTCCTGTCCTCTCGGTCTACGAGTATGACGACGAGGAAGAGGGGATCGCCATGGCGAACCATCCCTCCTACGCCCTCGCGGCAAGCATCTATACCGACGATTTGAACAAGGCGATGTCACTGCCGGGAAGGATCGAGGCGGGGACTGTCTGGGTCAACGCGCATGGCCGTCAACCGGATTTCTCCACACCGCAAGGCGGCTTCAACGGATCGGGCTTCGGCAAGGAAATGGGCCGCGCAGGACTCGAAAGCTTCCTGCGTTTCAAAACCGTTTGGGTCAATCACGGCTAGTCACATGAAAACTGATCATTTTGACTACATCATTGTCGGCGGCGGAGCCGCCGGCGCGGTTCTTGCAAACCGGTTGTCCGAAGACAGCAGCCGCCAGGTGGCGTTGATCGAGGCTGGCCCTGACATGAAGCCTGGCGAAGAGCCGGACGACATTCTCGACGCCTATCCGATCGTTGCTTACTTCAATCGCCATTACCACTGGCAGAACATCCAGGTTCATCTCAACGATCAGCAGGCAGCAAACGAGCCTCCGCGTCGCTACGAACAGGCGAAGGTCATCGGGGGCGGTACGGCCATCAACGGCCAGTTCGCGTTCCGGGGTCTGCCTTGGGATTACGATTCCTGGGCCGAGCAAGGCGCGACCGGCTGGAACTGGGAAAACGTGCTTCCCTATTTCAAGAAGCTGGAGAACGATCTGGATTTCGGCCCGAGCGATGTCCACGGCGATAGCGGGCCGATGAAATTGCGCCGTATCCCGGAAAAGGACTGGTCGCCCTTTTCGAAAGCAACGGCAAACGTTCTCGAGAAACAGGGTCAGACCAACATCCGCGACCACAATGGCTGTTGGGACGATGGCTATTTTCCGATGACGACCAACAATGTCGACGGAAAGCGGATTTCGACGGCAAGGGCATATTTGACCAACGAGGTTCGCAACCGGCCGAACCTGACTGTTCTTGGCTCGACCGACATGCGCAAGATCCTGTTCGAGGGCAATCGCGCATGCGGAGTCGAGGTCGCAGGACCGTCCGGCGAGAGGACGCTTCACGCCAAAGAGGTCATTTTGTCGGCTGGCGCGCTTCAGTCGCCCGCGATGTTGATGCGCGCCGGCATTGGCCCGGCCGAGCACCTCAAGGAACTCGGAATTCCCGTGCGGGCCGATCGGCCCGGTACGGGACAGAACCTCCAGGACCACCCGATGGTGGCGCTGGCAGCTTACCTACCCGTAAAATCGCGCCTCCCAGCGACGATGCGGCGGCATATCCAGATGGGTTATCGCTACACATCCGGTATGCCGGAAACCACGCCGGGTGACATGTTCATCCTGGCCTCCAACCGCGCAGCCTGGCATCCGCTCGGACGACGGCTCGCGTCGATCCTCGTTTGCGTGAACCGGCCGTATTCCACCGGATATGTGCGTCTGAAAGACAGTGACCCGTCGACAGGGCCCCATGTGAATTTCAGGCAGCTGACCGATGAGCGCGATCTCAGGCGCCTCGAAGACGGGATGCAGCGGCTGTTCAAGATCATGGCCGACCCGCAGATGAAGTCAGCTGTCGGTGAGATCTTCCCCGCAACGTTTTCGGAGCGCGTTCGAAAACTCGGGGCCGTCAGTTCAATGAACTGGTTCCTGACGCTGATTGCGGCCGGCATCATGCAGATGGGATCGATATTCCGTCGGCTGCTGATTGAAAACGTCATCGTTCCCGATGTCGATATCGCAGGATTGCAGAACTCCCCGAACATGCTGCGCTCATGGATCATCGACAATGCGTGCGGCAGCTGGCACGCCAGCGGCACCTGCAAGATGGGAGACAGGGACGACCCGAACGCCGTCGTGGACAATAACGGCAGGGTTATCGGTGTGGATGGCCTGCGCGTGGTCGATGCCTCGATCATGCCCTTCGTCATCAGCGGCAACACGATGCTGACGACCGTGATGGCGGGCGAGAAGATCGCCGATGCCATCAAGGCCGGGAACTGAGTAGTCCCTGTGGCCCACAAACACGAAATCCGGACGATCGACAGTCACACGGCTGGCCATCCGACGCGGGTCATCATGTCCGGCGTGCCGATGCTCGAAGGCCGGACCGCGCAAGAAAAGTGCGTCTGGTTCGAGCAGCATCACGATGATGTCCGCAAACTGCTTCTGCACGAGCCGCGCGGCCATTCCGCAATGGTCGGTGCGGTGCTGTTCGAAAGCGATATCGCCGATCACGGCGCGTTCTTCATGGGCAGCTACAATTACCTGCCGATGTGCGGCCACGCCACGATCGGTCTCGCCGCGACACTCGATTATCTGGGCAAGCTGAAGCCGGATGCGCAAGGACACGCCAGCTTCACCCTCGAAGTTCCCGCAGGCGTGATCACGGTGCACGCCCGTTACGAGGGCGACCGGTTGGTCGGTGTCGAGTTTGAGAACGTACCAGCTTACCTAGCGGCACGACGCGTTCCTTTCTCCCTGTCGGGAGAAAACCATGAATGCGACATCGCCTATGGCGGCAACTGGTATGTCTTGGTGAAGGCGAGCGAAGTGGGCGTCTCCCTGAAGCCCGATGGCGTACAGAATGCGCTTTCCATCGGGTCCTCCATCAAGACGGACATCAACACCCGTATAAAAAACGGCGCGATCGATGGTGCCGTTGAGCCTGTCCACAGCGTGCTCTTTTACGACACGCAAAGCGATGCAGCCGGTATCGTTTCGCGCCAGTTGGTCGTTTTGGCGTCCAACAAGTTCGACCGTTCGCCCTGTGGAACGGGAAGCTCGGCACGTCTGGCGCAATTGCTGGAGGACGGGGAGATCAAGCCCGGCGAACGCGTCAGAATGCGCAACATTCTGGATATCGACTTCGCCGCGTCTGCCCGGCCCGAACCGTCACCGTCATCCTCGGCCCCAACTCTCTACCAGCCCCGTATCGAAGGCATGGCGCACGTCACGGGCACACACTTTTTCATCCTCGGAGAAAACGATCCGCTTCAGGACGGTTTCCTATGCGCGTGACCATCCTCCGAACCGCACAAAAAACGGAAAGAAAGACAACCTATGTATCAGGAAAAATTGGAACTGCTGATCAATGGCAAATGGCGACAGGCGAGCGATGGACGCACCCGTGATCTCGTCAATCCGGCGAACGAGGATGTGATCGGTCAGGTCCCGCTTTGCAGCGACGACGATCTGAGCGAGGCAATCGAGGCGGCCGAGCGCGGCTTCGAAGTCTGGAAGAACAAGACGGCAAACGAGCGCTATGCGATCATGATGAAGGCTGCCGCCCTGATCGAGGAGCGCAAGGAAGCCATCGGCCGGACCTTGACCATCGAAAACGGCAAGCCGCTCGCTGAAGCCGTACCGGAAGTCCAGTTTTCGGCAGATGCCACGCGCTGGTATGCCGAAGAAGGCAAGCGCGCCTATGGCCGCATTGTTCCGGCTCGCATGCCGAACGTTCGCCAGATGGTTCTCAAGGAGCCTGTGGGGCCGGTTGCCGCTTTTGCCGCCTGGAATTTCCCTGCAAGCAATGTCATCCGCAAAATCGCCGGAGCCCTGGGGGCCGGTTGCTCCATCGTCGTCAAGCCGGCGGAAGAAACGCCCGGTACGGCCATTGCGATGGCGCGTTGCTTCCAGGAGGCAGGCGTGCCGGACGGTGTCCTGAATGTGGTTTTCGGTGAGCCGGATCACGTTTCGGAAACGCTTCTGGCATCGCCTGTTTTCAAGAAACTCACGCTTACCGGCTCGACAGCGGTCGGAAAGCTGCTTCAGCGCCGTGCAGCGGAAACGCTGAAGCGCAGCACAATGGAACTCGGCGGCCACGCGCCTGTGATCGTCCACGAGGATGCGGATCTCGATCATGCGGTGAAGACGCTGGTGGCGGCCAAGTTCCGCAACGCCGGTCAGGTCTGCACCTCGCCGACCCGCTTCTTTGTCCATGACAAGCTCTTCGGAAAATTTGTCGATGATTTCGTTGCGCAAGCGAAGTCGCTGGTTGTCGGAAACGGTTTGGAAGACGGCACGCAGATGGGGCCGATGATCGCCGAGCGCCGGCTTGGCGTGATGGAGGACTTTGTCGAGGACGCCAAATCCAAGGGCGCGACGGTTGCTCTTGGCGGACGCCGGATCGCAAACCGGGGCTATTTCTTCGAACCGACAGTGCTGACCGATCTGAGTGACGATGCGCGCATCCTCACCGAAGAGCCGTTCGGCCCGATCGCGCCGCTGATGCGCTTTTCGGATGTGGATGAGGTCATCGATCGCGCCAATGCGCTTCCCTATGGATTGGCCTCGTTCTGCTTCACCCGCAGCTCCGCCCTCGCGCAAAAGACCGAATCCCGGTTGAATGCCGGAATGGTTGGCGTGAACCACATGGTCATCTCGACCCCCGAAACGCCTTTCGGCGGCGTCAACGAATCCGGCTTCGGCTCGGAGAGCGGCCTGGAAGGGTTGGAAGCCTTTCAGCGCACGAAATTCGTTTCCGAATTCGCGTTATAGGCAGGCGCATTGCAGGCGTAACACGATTACGACGGGGAACGAGGGTTTGGTGGCCGGATCGCGATGTCACCAGCCCTCAAACTCGTTACGGACTGACGTCGCTTGATTATCTCAATCAAGCGGCCGTTCGTTCGAGTGCCAACGGGCATTTTCGAGTTGGCGTTCCTCCCGTATCGTGAACGACTACACGCGAGCAGATTCTGGCCTTTCTGATCAGGCCCACCCGAGTAGACCATGTTGATTGTTCGTGCGTGACCGGCCTTCGGTCCATCCGGACGATGGTTTCGGGAGCCGGTGGACGGTCACCCAAAGAACTCTGCGGCCGTTTGCATGTGATGTTTCCTCCATTGCTCGACGAGGATCTGCGCTTCGCTGAGGCTGTCGGCGATTGCCCTTTCGAGCAATTCATCGCGGAAATGGCCATTGAAGCTCTCGCAGCAGCCATTCTCCCATTGCCCGGCGGCGCTTCGCCTTGATCCGACGGGCCGAGATCGCCATCAATCAATGGCTGCGCCAGCACAATCACATCCGCCCGCATCACGCGCTTGGCATGCGAGCATCCGTTCCGGAAATGCGAATAGGGAAATCCCAAATCAGTGGCCCCGACAATGGGGGCTGGACAGGATCGAGGTGACGCAAGGGGCGCTCAGCACAGATAAGTCTTCGGTATCGAGCTTGGTGCATCTGCATCCGGCAGATCCTGGAGGGCCATCCTCGAATTGAGCTGCGCGAAAGCGGATTTCGGCGAGCGGCTGCGATTCATGGCGCAATATAGCTCATATGGGTCATGAAGTGGCGTTGTATTTCGTTATTTAGTCTTGTGAATTGGGGAAATCACCTTTGGTTGCGTGTGGCATCGGGTTCGCAAAGCGGGAGGTTAGTATCCTGACTTGGATTTCGGAAAGTCTGAAATCCGTGCCGGGTACTTTCGATGCAGAGAAATGAAAGCAGGCAAGTATCACCAACATATCATTCGCTGTATTGCGGAACGAAGTGCATTGGGAATTGACTTGTCGATACAGAAAAATGTTAAATCTTGCCTAACAGTTTTTAGGGGTGCCGAGTTTAGAGGGATACGAAGCGTGGGGGCGCGCCAGATACCAGGTGCCGGAATGCGCGGGGGCCGCTGCAGGCGCACCGGGACGACCGGTTTTATTGCGACGTTTCTGCTGGGTCAGGCGATCGCGACGTTTCCCGTATCAGCGCAGGAAACGCTGCCAACCGGCGGCAATGTCGTATCGGGAAGTGCGAACATCTCCGCGCCGGCCTCTGGCTCACTCCTGATCGACCAATTCAGTCAGTATGGAATAATCGAGTGGGACGGATTTTCCGTCGGGTCGGGCAACGCGGTCAGTTTCCACAACGGCACGGGTGCGACCCTCAACCGGGTGACCGGCAGTTCGATTTCCGCGATCGATGGGTCTCTGACGGCCAGCGGCTCGCTTTTCCTCATCAACGAAAACGGCGTGATCATAGGCGAGGACGGTGTCGTCGAGACCGGGGGAAGCTTCATTGCCTCGACGCTTGATGTCGCGGACGGAGATTTCCTTGATGGTGGCGACACCACCTTTGCAGGGGTCGCCGATACCCAGGTCGTCAATCTGGGCCGGATCGGTTCTCTTGGCGGCGATGTCGCCATGATTTCGAAAACCGTCGTCAACGACGGCCGGATCAGCGCACCGAACGGCACGGTTGGCCTGGCTGTCGGCTGGGAAATCCTGTTGCGCGATGCTGCGCTTGATGACGGCAAGTTTTTTGTCCGTATCGGCGATCCGGGCTCCTCCATCACCGAGAAGGGCCATGTCGAGGCCGCCGAGGTTGAACTGCGCGCCAATGGCGGCAACATCTACGCGCTGGCCGGCAACAATGACGGCGCGATCAACGCGACCGGTGTCGCAACGAGCGGTGGCCGCGTTTTCCTGACCGCGCCGGGCGGTTCGGTAACGGTGAAGAAAACCGTCCGCGCACGCAAAAAGCCGACGCCGGCAAGCCCGAAAGCAGATGGCGGCACCATCTTCGCCAATGCGGATTTTGTGTCCATCGGCGGACTGCTTGATATTTCCGGCGACGAGGGCGGGACAGCGCGTGTCGATGGCCGTGCCGTTCATCTTTACGGTGATATTCAAGCGACCGGAGATGTCGGTAACGGCGGAACGGTGGCCATAAATACGGACGAGACTTTCCTTGGAGTGGCCGGAACGACGATCGATGCGTCCGGGGGTGCCGGTGGCGGCAGTGTTGCTATCGATGCCGGAACGAATTTCTTTTCCTCGGGTGCGTTGCTGGTTGACAGCACCGCCGGCAACGGCGGCACCATTTCGGTCGATGGCGAGACGATCAAGTTTGCCTCCGCGTCCCTCTCGGCAGATGGGCTGGACCGTGGCGGCACGATCCTCATCGGCGGTACGCGTGAGGACACGTCCGCCAGGCAGATCTTTGCCGACGGCCCGTCGAGCTTTTCGGCGACTGCCACGGCCTCTGCGGCAACAGGTGGAATGATAACCTTCTGGTCGACGGAAGATACCGCCGTCGGCAGCCATCTGGATACGACGGCGCCGGGTGGCTGGGGCTTCATGGAAGTCTCCGGTCATGAGCAGATACGCTATGGCGGCCTCGCCGAAGGCGAGACGCTGCTGCTCGATCCGAAATTCATTCTCGTCGACGACTCCGCTGGCACGTTCGTCGCCTACGCGATCGACGATCCCAACAATTCCGGGGCCGCCGGCACGTTCGGAGTTTATACTGCCGCAAGCAACGGATTGCTTCTCGTCTCCGACTACAATGACGACGATGCGGCCGAGAATGCTGGCGCGGTCTATGTGTTCGATGAGCAAACCCGTCAATTGATCGGGACAATTACGGGCAGTACCGCTCATGACCAAGTCGGCGTTGGCGGCCTTTACATGCTCGGCGACAGCGGCGTCGCTTACATTCGCTCATATGGCTGGAACGACACCGGCGCGGCGGGCGCTGGCGCGGTGACGCTGATCGACCTTGCCGCCGGCACGTTTCTCGGCACGAGCACGACGGCCGTCGGTGCTGTATCGGCCACCAATTCCATCACCGGCAGCACCGCTTCTGACGTAGTCGGATCCGGTGGCGTCGGCCTGCTTGGCGACAGCGGCATCGCTTACATTCGTTCGGATGTCTGGAACAATAGCAGCGCGGCGGATGCTGGCGCAGTGACACTGATCGACCTTGCCACCGGCACGTTCCTCGGCACGGGTTTGGCGGCTGTTGGTTCGGTCTCGGCCTCCAATTCCATCGTCGGCAGTACCGCGAATGACCGGATTGGAGCCTACGGCGTGGACCTGCTCGGCGACAGCGGCGTCGCTTCCATTCGCTCACATATTTGGAACAATAGCGGCGCGGCGGATGCGGGGGCTGTGACGCTGATCGACCTTGCCGCCGGCACGTTCCTCGGTACGGCCACGACTGCCGTCGGCGCTGTTTCCGCCTCCAATTCCATCACCGGCAGCACCGCTAATGACAACGTCGGCAAAAACGGTGTCTACCTGCTCGGCGACAGCGGCGTCGCCTATATTCGCTCGGATTTCTGGAACAATACCGGCGCGGCGGGTGCTGGCGCGGTGACGCTGATCGACCTTTCCGCCGGCACGTTTCTCGGCACGGGTTTGGCGGCTGTTGGTTCGGTCTCGGCCTCCAATTCCATCCTCGGCAGCACCGCTGATGACCGAATTGGAACCTACGGCGTGAGCCTGCTCGGCGACAGCGGCATCGCTTTCATTCGCTCGTACTACTGGAACGACACCGGCGCGGCGGATGCGGGCGCTGTGACGCTGATCGATCTTTCCGCCGGCACGTTTCTCGGTACGTCCACGACGGCCGTCGGCGCTGTTTCCGCCTCCAATTCCATCACCGGCAGCACCGTTAATGACAATATCGGCAAAGGCGGCGTGAACCTGCTCGGCGACAGCGGCGTTGCTTATATTCGCTCACAAGAATGGGACACAACCGGCGCGACGAATGCCGGTGCCGTGACGCTGATCGACCTTTCCGCCGGCACGTTTCTCGGCACAGGGACGCCGGCGGTGGGCGCGGTCTCGGCCTCCAATTCCATCACCGGCAGTACGACTTATGATTACGTCGGCAATGACGGTGTCGCCGTGCTCGGCGACAGCGGCATCGCTTACATTCGCTCGTATTCCTGGAACGACACCGGCGCGGCGGATACTGGCGCTGTGACGTTGATCGACCTTTCCGCGGGTACGTTCCTCGGCACGGCGACGACGGCGGTCGGCGCGGTCTCGGCCTCCAATTCCATTGTCGGCAGTACCGCATATGACCGGATCGGCTATGGCGGCATCAACCTGCTCGGCGACAGCGGCATCGCTTACATTCGCTCCCAAGAATGGGACGCAGCCGGCGCGACGAATGCCGGTGCCGTGACGCTGATCGACCTTGCCGCCGGCACGTTCCTCGGTACGGCCACGACGGCCGTCGGTGCGGTTTCCGCCTCCAATTCCATCACCGGCAGCACCGCTAATGACAACGTCGGCAATGACGGTGTCGCCGTGCTCGGCGACAGCGGCATCGCTTACATTCGCTCGCGATACTGGAACAACACCGGCGCGGCGGATGCTGGCGCGGTGACGCTGATCGACCTTTCCGCGGGCACGTTTCTCGGTACGGCCACGACGGCGGTCGGTGCGGTCTCGGCCTCCAATTCCATCACCAGCAGTACGACTGGTGATTACGTCGGCATTGGTGGTGTCAGCCTACTCGGCGACAGCGGTGTCGCTTACATTCGCTCGGATGTCTGGAACAATAGCAGCGCGGCGGATGCTGGCGCAGTGACACTGATCGACCTTGCCACCGGCACGTTCCTCGGCACGGGTTTGGCGGCTGTTGGTTCGGTCTCGGC
>NZ_JAINFJ010000002.1:0-21229 GCF_019966595.1 Oricola indica | reverse complement strand
GGCGCAGTGACACTGATCGACCTTGCCACCGGCACGTTCCTCGGCACGGGTTTGGCGGCTGTTGGTTCGGTCTCGGCGTCCAATTCCATCACCGGCAGTACGACTTATGATTACGTCGGCAATTACGGTGTCGCCGTGCTCGGCGACAGCGGCGTCGCTTATATTCGCTCGCGAAACTGGGACAACACCGGTGCGGCGGATGCGGGCGCGGTGACGCTGATCGACCTTGCTGCGGGCACCTTCCTCGGCACGGGGACGACGGCCGTTGGTGCGGTCTCGGCTTCCAACTCCATCACCGGCAGTACGAATTATGATTACGTCGGCGATGGCGGCGTGAACCTGCTCGGCGACAGCGGCGTCGCTTACATTCACTCGCAAAACTGGGACAATACCGGTGCGACGAATGCCGGGGCGGTGACGCTGATCGACCTTTCCGCGGGCACGTTTCTCGGTACGGCCACGACGGCGGTCGGCGCGGTCTCGGCCACCAATTCCATCACCGGCAGTACGACTTATGATTACGTCGGCAATAACGGTGTCGCCGTGCTCGGCGACAGCCGCGTCGCCTCCATTCGCTCGCGATACTGGAACAACAACGGTGCGACGTATGCCGGGGCAGTGACGCTGATCGACCTTTCCGCCGGCACGTTCCTCGGTACGGGCACGACGGCCGTCGGTGTGGTCTCGGCCGCCAATTCAATCACCGGCAGTACGACTTTTGATCACGTCGGCGACGCCGCTGTCAGCCTGTTCGGCGACAGCGGCGTCGCTTCCATTCGCTCGCGAAACTGGAACAACACTGGTGCGACGGATGCGGGCGCGGTGACGCTGATCGATCTTTCCGCCGGCACGTTCCTGGGCACGGGCACGGCGGCTGTCGGCGCGGTCTCGGCCGCCAATTCCATTGTCGGCAGCACCACTTATGACAACGTCGGCATTGGCGGCGTGGGCCTGCTCGGCGACAGCGGCGTCGCCTATATTCGCTCGTATTCCTGGGACAATACCGGCGCTGCGGATGCGGGCGCGGTGACGCTGATCGACCTTGCCGCGGGCACTTTTCTCGGCACGGGCACGGCGGCTATCGGCGCGGTCTCGGCCTCCAATTCCATTGTCGGCAGCACCGCTAGTGACAGCGTCGGCAATGCCGGCGTGAGCCTGCTCGGCGACAGCGGTGTCGCCTCCATTCGCTCGTACTTCTGGAACAATACCGGCGCGACGGATGCTGGCGCTGTGACGCTGATCGACCTTGCCACCGGCACGTTTCTCGGCACGAGCGCAGCCGCAGTCGGTGCGGTCTCGGCCTCCAATTCCATTGCAGGAACGGTCGCCAATCAGCGCCTGGGATACAGGGTTGTCCAGTCGGAAACCGAAGGAATCCACTATTTCGGGGGTAACAGCACGAGTATCGTGCAGATCAACACCAACGGGTTGGAGAGCTTGCCCCACGGTTACATGGCAGGAGACACGATCGGTGTCAGCGCTTCGGCACTCGCCGATACGCTTTCTGCCGGTACGTCGATAACGCTTCAGGCCAACAGCGATATTACGGTGCTTTCAGATGTTCTGGTCAGCGCGGGAGGCGGAACTGCAGGCAGTCTTGTGCTGGAAGCAGGCCGCTCGATCACGATTGATGCCGCGATCTCGACCGATGGTGGCGATCTGACCATGCTGGCGAATGCCGGTACCGCGGCAGGTGTCGTTGACTCGGAGCGCGACCCCGGCGCCGCGACCCTGGACACCAGCTCCGGTACGATCGATCTTGGCGGCGGTTCGCTGATTGCCGGGGTCGCGAACGGGGCCGGCCAAACCAACAGCACGGCCGGTCAAATCACCCTCGGTAACATCCAGACGTCCGGAAGCGGCAGTCTCTCGGTGATCGGTGAGAGCGGTATTTACGTCGTGTCCGGCGCAGTGGTGAGTGGAGACGCGGGGATTTCGCTCGTGGCCGACGGCGGCGTCAACCTCGCCGGAACCGTCAGTTCGACAGGGATCGGCGACGCGATCGTGATTTCCGGCGCGAGCTTCGTCAATTCGGCCGGAACAAGCGCTCTCAACGCCGTCAACGGCCGCTGGCTGGTCTGGTCCGGCGACCCCTCCGCCGACACGCGCGGCGGCCTGGGCTATGACTTCAAGCAGTACGACGCCACCTACGGCGTGAGCAGTGTCCTCGGCACCGGCAACGGGTTCCTGTATTCGATCGCATCGGGCCTGACGGTCGGGCTCACCGGCACCGTATCCAAGACCTATGACGGCAACAGCGATGCGACCGTGGTCGCGGCCAATTTCACATTCACGTCGGGCGGTGCGATTGACGGCGACTTGCTTGTCGTCGCATCGACGTCGGCATCCTACGATGACGAGAATGCAGGCACGGGCAAGAGCGTAACCGCCAATGGCCTTTCGGTGACTGCAACTGACGGCAGCGCCACGATCTATGGCTACACACTCATCGCCTCATCAGCCTCAGGCAGTGTCGGCACCATCGATCCCGCGACGCTGACGGTGACGGCGGATGCGCTGTCGAAGACCTATGGCGATGCGGACCCGACGCTGACCTACCAGACGAGCGGCTGGCAGCTGAGCGACAGCGCCGCGCTTCTGACGGGCGTCCTGGTGCGGGCCTCGGGCGAGACTGTCGCGGACGGTCCCTATGCGATCGGGCAGGGCAGCCTCGATGCCGGCTCGAACTACACGATCGACTTCACGGGCGCCGACTTCACCATCGACCCCGCGACGCTGACGGTGACGGCGGATGCGTTGTCGAAGACCTATGGCGATGCGGACCCGACGCTGACCTACCAGACGAGCGGCTGGCAGCTGAGCGACAGCGACGCGCTTCTGACGGGCGTTCTGGTGCGGGCGTCGGGCGCGACTGTCGTGGACGGACCGTATGCGATCGGGCAGGGCACGCTGGATGCCGGGTCGAACTACACGATCGACTTCACGGGCGCCGACTTCACCATCGATCCTGCGACGCTGACGGTGACGGCGTTGGACTTTGGTAAGGACTTCGACGGCACGCCGTATACGGGTGGCAACGGCGTGTTCTACGCAGGCTTCGTGGCAAGTGAAGACGAGTCAGATCTCGCTGGAACGCTCGTCTACACAGGCACGTCACAGGGTGCCGTTGATCCGGGCTCCTACGTCATCACGCCGGGCGGACTGATGTCGGGCAACTATCTGATCAGCTTCGTCGATGGCGAACTGACCATCGAGAGTGAGCCGCAGACGTCGGAGACTGTTGTGCCTGTGCTGCCGGGTCCGATCCAGCTCTTCGAACCGGATGATCCTTACTGCACGGAAATCGTGGATCCGGAAGGTGGCCTGTGCGCGTTCCTGGTAGAAAATCTTCCTGATGTGGCGATGCTCCAATGAGTGATTCAATCAAGGCGAGACTTCTGGGGCGGTGGCTACAATTGGACGGCAGGGGGCCTTTTGTCGCCGGGGTTCCACGGAAGACATGGTTGCGTCTGACGGCTTGTCTGCTTTCGACCGGATTTGCCCTATCGACAACGGGCACCTCCGTTCTTGGTCAGGCGATTGAGACCAACCCGGCACAAATTCTCATCGGCGAGCAATCCGGAGCGCTGCCTGATCCGGATCTTTCCGTCAGTGGTGACGACATGCCGCTCGGTGTGGTGCTGCGGTCTATTGTCATTGTCGACAGCGCGCAGACGCCGGGACTGGTGAGATCCTCCGTCAGGGGTATCGATGTCAGCAAGGCAGCCGAGGAGCTCAAATCGCCACGGCTGACGATGCGTCTGACCGGTTTCCTCAACCGTCCGCTGTCGCGGAAACTGATATCGGAGATCACCGTCACGGTAACCCGCTACATGCGCGATATCGGCCGTCCCCTTGTCGCGGTCACCGTACCGCCACAAGAGGTGACGGATGGTTCGCTTCAGATCAGTGTCCGCGAATACGTACTCGCCGAAAAGCGGGCCGAAGGCAATGAACGCACCTCTGACAGCTATATCCTCGGCACGGTGCGGGCACAACGAGGCGAGCCGGTCGACAGCGAGCAGCTGCTCGACGATATCAATTGGCTCAACCAGAACCCGTTTCGCAACTCTGTCGTCGTCTTCGAGCCGGGCGCGAAGCCTGGAACGACCGATCTGGCCATCCGCACCACAGAGGGCAAACCATGGCGCGTCTATACGGGCGCCAGCTACTACGGTGTTCCCGAGGGAGACGACACGCGTCTTTTCGCGGGCATCAATTTTGCCAATCCGTTCCTGCCCGAGCACCAGATTGGTTATCAGTTGACCGTCAGTCCCGATGCTTTCGCGTCCGGTAACCTGTTCGAGCTCGGACAAGACCTTGGTTATGTGTCTCACGCGGGCAGCTACTTTGCGCCCATCGATTACGGCAACGGTGTTCGCCACAAGCTGCGGATTGATGCATCCTATGTTCAATCCGGCGACGAACTGACAGTTCCGTTCACCCAGTCGAGCGATACGCTGAGCGTGTACGGAGACTATGCGACGCCACTTTCCGCGATCGATGGGGTCGAAGCTGAGACCTATGGCGGCGTGGACTTCAAGCAGCAGAAGTCGAATGTCTTCTTCGGCGGCGTACTCTCGACCTCCACGACCCTGAACATCCTGCAGGTTGTTGGCGGCATCCGCGGATCCTACGGTGAACAGTCGCCGACCGGCGGCGTGCGCAACAGCTTCGATCTGCGCCTAGTCTACAGCCCGGGTGACCTGCTTGCCAACAATGACGATGCCGCGTTTGTCGCGGCCAGCGGCGATCCCGATGCGCGCGCGAGCTATGTTTATGCCTATGGTGAGATCACTCACACGACCGCACTGTCATCCGCTCTCGTCGCACGTACGAAAGCGGCGGTTCAGGGGTCTCCCCAAATCCTGCCGGGCGTCGAGCAGATCGCCTTGGGCGGGAAGAACTCGGTTCGCGGTTACGCCACGAATGAGCTGACAGGCGAGGTCGGTGCCTTTGCCCAGAACGAGCTTCGTTGGATCTCCCTGGATCTGTCCGGCGATAGCGCCGGCCGGTTCGCGGCGCAGCCCTTCAGTTTCCTGGATATTGGCTCTGCCTACGACATTGGAAATGATACAACGCAGAACCTTCTCAGTGCGGGCCTGGGTATCGATCTCGCAGCTGGCCGTAACTTGACCGCATCGGTCGCGGGAGCTGTTTCTCTGGTCGCCGGCCCAAAGACCAGGGCCTACGCACCAAGCGTCTATGCCGACGTTACCGCGAGCTTCTGATGCGGGACCCGTGGTGTCTTGAGCTGTTAACTTTACATCAGGATTGATGTTTCTCGAATAACTGAAACTCATTACTTTGTTAAGTGAACGTTAACCATCTTTGTGGGGGTTGCTTTGTCCATTACTGCAAGAACAGGCTGGAATTCCAAAAACCATTTGCTTGCTGCCGTCCTCTTGGCGTTCGGGATCTCGTCGGTCGATAGCGTCAAGGCCCAGCAACCGACTGCCACAACTGCGACCTATGGCGATTGGGTCGTCCGCTGCCGCGCCAATCCTCCAGCGGGTGGAAGCGAAGCGTCGCAAACCGGATCGGATAAGATCTGCGAAATGGCGACTGTCATCAACGTCGTGAGGCAAGGCCAAGGACAGCAGGCGCTGGCGCAAATCGCCATCGGCGCTACACCTACGGGGAGCGAAAATGCCGCTGGAACGACGATGGTCATCCAGCTGCCGATTGGCGTGAGCCTCCGTGAAGATGCCAAGGTCATTGTCGATCCAAACCCGCAGGGCGATGGGGGCGCCGCAGTGATCGCGGCCAATTACTTCCGCTGCATTGGCCAGGCGTGCCTTGCGGAAGCATCTTTGCCGGATGAGGATCTGCAATCGCTGAGATCCGCGGAGACCGCGCAATTGCAGTTCGTCGATGGCGCCGATCGTCGCGTTCGTGTGGCCATGTCGCTGAACGGTTTCGGCGATGCCGCGAGCGCAACACTGAAACCGTGAAAGAACTGGCGAGGCGGCTGATATTAGCGGTCGCGGTCGCGGTCGCCATTCCGTCCGCTGATGCACAGCCGTTGCTGATCGAACGCACTGCCAGGCCGGCGAACGATCCCGCTGGTGCGTTTGATGAGACCAGGCAGATTGTCGATCGATTTCGGGACTGGCAGGTGCTGTGCCCGCTCATCGTTACGGACGATAGGTTGAGCTGCGAAATCGCGCCTATGGCGATCGCGCCGAAGTCTGACAGCAGCGACCTGGCGGCTAGTGCAGGCATGGAAATGGATGGCCGCCTTGTCACCGTGCCGGGGGAGCGCGCGCCTTCGCTGATCGTCGTGATCTCCACCCCGCTCGGTTGGCTGCTGCCAAAGGGCTTGAAGCTCCAAATTGACGGCGGGGCGCCATTCAGCCTCGCATTTCGATCCTGTCATGCCGATGGTGTCCGGCAGGGATGTCTCGTCCCGTTTCGCCCGTCGGGTGCCATCAGGCGGCAGCTCATAAACGGACTCGACCTGACGATTAAAGCCTATGCGCTGGACGGTAGCGAAAGGGAATGGACCGTGTCTCTTCGCGGCTTCACCCGAGCCTTGCAGGCTCTGGAGAACGGTTAGGCGGCCGAGCCGCACAACCGCTGGTCCGCGAGCAGATTCCTCAGCTTGGTATTCTAGCCTTCCGGTAATACGGGCCGCCCCGCTGCCCCCGCGCTTGCGAGCCGGATCGGCCGCCTTCGCGCCCGACACGTGCTCACGCCGGCGCCGGTCCGGTGCTTTCACGCACGATGAGCCTTGTCTGCAGTTCGTGAACGTCATGGCCGCTCTTTTCGGACAGCGTCTTGCTTAACATGCGCGCGGCGTGCTCGCCCATTTGCTTTGCGGGCACGTGCACGGTCGTCAGGGATGGATCGACAAGTTCGGCAATTTCCAGGTCGTCGAAGCCGACGATCGAGACGTCACCGGGAATCCGGATGCCGTGAGAATTGCAGTATTTGACCGCCCCGGCGGCGAGAATGTCGCTGCCGCAGAACACGGCGGTTGGCCGCGGATATGTCTGCATCAGCGATTGCATCGCATGAATCCCGTTTTCGATCTTGTATGGCGCCTCGATCACGAACACGTCCTGGGCAGAAAGCCCCGATGCTTCCAGCCCTTCCAGGAAACCGTCCCTTCTGAGCCGGGCGCGATCATTTCCCTTGGTTACGCCAGCGATCATGGCGATGCGTTCGTGGTTCAGGTCGCGCAGATAGTTCGCGATCATGCGTCCGGCGGCCGAATTGTCGAAACCCACCGCCGCATCGCCTCCGTCGACCACGCAGGTGTAGGTGTAGATCTGCCTCACGCCGGCATCGCGGAGATAACGCGTTGTGTCCGGATCGTGCTCGGTCCCGACAAGCACGATCGATTCCACGCCGCGTCCCACCAGAATCCGCGCCTGGGTCTTTTCGCGTTCGAGGTCGTATTCCGATGTATTGATGATCAGCGACATGCCGAGTGCGGAAAGCTGCTCCTGCAGCCCATCGACCATCTTCGCGTAAATCGCATGGTCGAGCGTCGGTATGATCGCGCCGACCAGCCGGGTGCTTTGCGAGCGCAGCGCGCGCGCAGAGCTATTGGGAACGTAACCGAGTTGGGTGGCGGCGGCGAGAACGCGCTCGCGCTCGGCCTTCCCGACCTTGTTGTTGCCATTGAGAACGCGCGAGGCCGTGGCAACCGAACATCCGGCACGCAATGCGACGTCTCGAAGCCGTACGACCCCGGCGGGCGATCTCGTGGAGCCGTCGGACGAGGTTTCCTCCGAAGACATGCGGCCTATGTCCCGAAACCGGAATAGGGCTTCAGTCCGATGACATCGATCTCCAGCATGCCGGCGCGATAGAACGGGAGAGTCTCGAGCTTTTCGCGCACCTCGCTCTCGCTGGCGGCCTCGACGATCTGGCAGACCCCCGAATTATCCGCCCGATGCCATATCTGCCGGGTAAATCCGTCACCATAGAACTCTCGTGCTTTCGCCACCTCGTCATCGAACAGTTCCGAAAACGCGTCCTGCGGAAACGACTCCAGCTTGCGGCGCGACATCACCAGAAATTGCATGAACGATCCCTCCGTTGGGCAGATCATAGGTTGCATGTTGACGGTGCACAAGAACTTTGAGAAAACGATTTCACAAGAAAGAGCATGCTTATGAGCTTTGCCTGGATGGTCGCGCTCGACGTCGACCGGACAATTCTCACCAATGATTATCGCGTTCTGCCGGAGGTTCGCGCGCGTGTCGCGGAGACCCGCGCGGCCGGTGTCGCGGTGGTGCTGTGCACCGCGCGTTCGCCGCAGTCCGTCGCCTTTATTCTCGAAGAGCTTGGTTCGGTGGATGCCGCGATCTGTTACGGAGGGGTGGCGACCTGGTATCGGCCCGGCGTCGGGTGCGCCTTGCCGGCGCTTGACAGTCCTGTCCCTCCGGCTCTCTGTCGTGAGGTGATACTGGCCTGCCGCGAACGCAATGTGGCACTGGCCGCCTACACGACCGATGCTGTTTATACGGACCGGACGGACCCGCTGCTGGACCGGGAATTCGCTCTCACCGGTGTCGAGGGGCGCGTGGCGGATCTGACGTCGCTGGATGCGCCTTTTGCGAAACTCCTGGCGATCTCGGCTGTCGAGCGGGTCGCGGAATTGTCGCATCTCAAGAGCCGATTTGCGGAACGTCTCGCCTGCCATTTTTCGCTTGCGAACTATCTGGAAATCACGCATCCCGATGTCTCCAAGGGCCGGGCGCTGGAGCGGCTCGGCACGTCCTGGGCGGTACCCCGGGACAGGTTGATCGCGATCGGTGATTCCGAGAATGATCTTCCGATGTTTGCCATTGCCGGACTTTCGATCGCGATGGGAAACGCCTCGCCAACCGTGAAGGCCGCCGCGAACAGGATCACCGCGAGCAATGAGGACGGCGGCGTCGCGATGGCCTTGGCGGAGTGCGCGGATGAATTCGATTGGTAGCGATCGATAAGCAGTCTCTGGAACCGATTTCAGAAGATAGATAGACTTAAGTTACTGATAAAACGCAATAAAAAAATTCTTATTGACGTGTTTCAGGCAATTTGAGAAAACGTTTTCTCAAGCCGACGGAAGCTCGGCACGACAGGGAGGAGCGGGTTTGTTGCTCAACGGAATCAGGGTTGTCAGTTTCTGCCACTTCCTTCAGGGACCGGCTGCCGCCCAGTATCTGGCCGACATGGGTGCCGATGTGATCAAGGTCGAGCCGGTGGCTGGCGCGCATGAGCGGCACTGGTCCGGGGCCAATGTTTTCGTCGAGGGCGTAAGCGGATTTTATCTCTGCGCCAACCGAAACAAGCGATCGATCGGGTTGGACCTCAAGTCGGAAGGCGGCAAGGAAATCGCCCGTCGACTTGTCGCAAGCGCGGATGTCGTCATGGAAAATTTCCGACCGGGGGTTTTCGAGCGGCTCGGCTTCGGCGAGGAGGATCTGAAGAAGATCAATCCAAACGTCATCTTCGCATCGGCAAGCGGATTTGGGTCGAGCGGCCCGATGGCGGGAAGGCCCGGTCAGGACATTCTGATCCAGGCGGCCTCGGGCCTTATCAGCGCGACGGGAGCGCCCTCGCGTGGCGCGACCGCGGTCGGCGCGGCGGTCTGCGACCAGCATGGCGGTGCCCTCATGGCCATGGGTATTCTCGGCGCGCTTCTTCGGCGAGAGCGCGAAGGCAAGACGACGCGCGTTGAATCCAGCCTGTTGAATTCCGGCCTCGACCTCCAGACGGAGCCTCTCGTGAACTATTTCGCAGGCCAGGTGCCGCAGGATCGCTTCGAGCGCGACGAGAGCCTGGCGACCTGGTTTCATGAGGCGCCCTATGGCGTTTACCCGGCGAAAGACGGGGATATGGTGATTTCGCTGTGTTCCGACGAAGCCCTGGCGGAAGCGCTGGATTCCGATGCGCTCCGCGATCTCGTGGGCAAGGACCGCTACGATCATCGTGATGCCTGGGCCGCTGCCGTGCGGGAGACGACGCAATCGATGACGATCGCGCAGCTGTCGCAGCGATTTGCCGATCACGGTGTCTGGTATTCGCCGGTTCAAACCTATGACGATCTCGCGGATGATCCGCAGATCGAGCATTGTGAAATTTTCCGCGAGATCGAGGTCCGTGGTCACACGGTGAAGCTCGTCAATCATCCCAACCGCTACGATGGGCAGGTTCCTGAACTCAAGGTCCTGGCGTTGGAGATTGGCGAGCACTCGCGCGAGATCATGAACGAACTCGGCTACTCCTCCGATGACATGGAGCGGATGCTCGCGGCCGGCGCAATCGTCGAGCCTGCAAGTCATGGCGAGCGGAAGAAGGCGGTCTGATGTTGCTGGATACGACCAAGGAGACAGCAAGGGTTGAAGGCGCCGGGCCGGCACTGGGCGTGGCGCTGGTGACGGGCGGACGAAGGGGCATCGGGCGCGCGATCTGCGTGGAATTGGCGCGTCGTGGTTATGACATCGCCTTTCTTGATCTCGCCTATGACGTTGATGCGCGTCGCACCGAGAAGCTCGTTGCCGAAATCGGTCGGCGCGTCGAATTCGAGAAAGCCGACATCGCCAACACCCGCGACATGCAGACCATGCTGGACCGGTTCGTCGAAAAGCTCGGCCCGGTCGATTGCCTCGTGAACAATGCAGGCGTGCAGGTTTCGGTCAGGGGCGATCTGCTCAATGTGGACGAAGCCGAATTCGATCGCCTGGTCGGTATCAATCTTCGCGGCACGTTTTTCCTCACCCAGGCTGTTGCAAGGCATATGCTCGAGACGGATCGGCAGGATTGTCAGCGTTCAATCATCACAATCACATCGGCGAATGCCGGTCTGGTTTCGCCTGAAAAGGGCGCCTATTGCATCTCGAAGGCAGGCCTTTCGATGGCGATGCAGGCCTACGCTCTGCGTCTGGCAGAGGCGGGTATCCGCGTTCACGAAATCCGTCCCGGCCTCATCGAGACCGAGATGACAGCCGAGGTGAACGAGAAATACTCCCCGAGGATCAGCGACGGCAGCATATGCGCCTTGAGGCGCTGGGGTCGTCCCGACGATATCGCGCTCAGCATTGCATCGCTCGCGACCGGTGCGATCCCCTACAGCACCGGCGACATTTTCCACATAGGCGGAGGAATGCAAATTGCCCGTCTCTGACGCTTTCGACAGCTCTTTCGAGAAATCGATTTCACAAGAAGATCGCACGGCTGCGGACGGTGTCGGCGGGGAGGCGAACGGCATGAATTCGTCTTCCGATCTGCTGGAGATGAAAGAAATCGAGAAGTCGTTTCCCGGCGTGAAAGCGCTGCAGGGGGTCAGCTTCAAGGTGCGGCGCGGCGAAGTCCACGGCCTTGTCGGAGAAAACGGCGCCGGCAAATCGACTCTGATGAAAATCCTCTCGGGTGCCTATCAGGCGGATGGCGGAGAGATTTGGCTCGAGGGCGAGCGGATCGAAGCGCCTTCGCCATCCGACATGATCAATCGCGGCGTGGCTGTGATCTATCAGGAATTCGCGCAGGCCGAGCATCTTTCGGTCGCCGAGAATCTGTTCATGAACCGCATGCCGCGCACCGCGCTCGGCCGCATCGATTGGCGGAGATTGCGCAGCGATGCGACGAAGGCGATGGAGCGGCTCGGCTTCCAGATCGATCCCGACCTGCCGATCAATCGCCTCAGTGTGGCGCAGCGCCAACTGGTGGAGATTGCGCGGGCCATTTCGCGCGAAGCCAAGCTTATCGTGCTCGACGAACCGTCCGCCGTGCTCGGCGACAGCGAACTCCACACGCTCTTCGCCATCATTCACCGGCTCCGGCAGGAAGGCGTTGCTTTCATCTACATCTCCCATCGGCTGAAGGAGGTGTTCGAGCTTTGCCAGTCTGCGACGGTTCTTCGCGATGGAAAGTGGATCGCGACACGGGCGGTGGAGGACTGGACGACCGACACGCTCATCGGATCGATGGTGGGGCGCTCGATTTCCGACTATTTTCCGCCGCGAAATCCCTCGCCGGGTGAGGAAGTGCTGCATGTCGAGGGACTGACCCGCGAAGGCATCATCCGAGACATTTCCTTTACCCTGCGCAAGGGAGAGATCCTGGGCATTTGCGGGCTTGCGGGCGCCGGGCGCTCCGAAGTGCTCCGCGCAATCATGGGCGCCGATGAGCTCGATAGCGGCAGCGTCAGGGTGCATGGCAAGACGACCCGGATTTCAAGCCCGCGCGATGCGATCGGCCTGCATATCGGGTTCGCTCCCGAAGACCGGAAGACGGAAGGGCTCTTCCTGGGGCAATCCGTGCGCTTCAACGTCACGATTTCCAGGCTCAAGCGGTTTCTCTCCTTTGGGCGGCTGAAACTTGCCGAGGAGCGCAAAGCCGTCGAGCAGCATGTTCAGCGTTTGCGCGTCAAGACGCCCCACATCGCAACACCCGTCGGCAATCTGTCGGGTGGAAACCAGCAGAAATGCGTCATTGCCAAGCAATTGAACGCCGAATGCGACGTCTTGCTGATCGATGAGCCGACCCGTGGTGTCGATGTCGGCGCACGGCGCGAAATCTATGAACTGATGATCGAACTCGTCGAGACCCGCGGCATGGCCGTTCTGATGGTTTCGTCCGAACTGCCCGAGATCATTGGCATGTGCGACCGGATTCTGGTGATGCGCGAAGGCGAGATCACCGCCGAGCTGCCGCGCAACGCAAGCGAAGAAGAAATCATGAATTACGCGACGTTCCACTGAGACCGCGCGACCGCATCCGATGCGGAACGACCTGACTGAAGGAGTAGCCGGATGGCTTCGATAGAAACAAGCGACACGAAGAGCGGACGCCGCGCCGGCCTACGTCTTCCGAAGGCGGCGGGACTTGTCTGGGTTCTCGTCGGGCTTTGTGTGGTGGCGGCATTTCTCTCGCCGGCCTTTCTCAATCCGATCAACCTGACGAACGTCCTGCGCCAGGTCGCGCTGTTCGGCATCGTCAGCGTCGGCATGACCTTTGTCATTCTGACGAAAGGGATCGATCTCTCGGTTGGCTCCATCCTCGGTGTGTGTGCGGTCACGGCGGCCCTGCTTATCGGGCTCGATCTGCCGATTTTCATCGTCTTTGTCCTGACATTGGTCGCCGGCACGCTCATGGGCGCGATCAACGGAATAGGCGTCGCCTTCGGGCGTGTGCCGGCCTTCATCATGACGCTCGGAATGATGGTGATGGGCCGTGGCCTCGCTTTGACGCTCGCCAATGGCCAGCCGATCAGCCTCGGCAGCCGCACGAAGGACTTCATGTGGCTCGGACGCGGTGACTTTGCCGGTTTGCCGGTCCCGGTCTGGGTCTTCATCGCCATATCCGCAATCGCCATCTACGTCCTGCGATACACGCCCTATGGCCGGCAGATTTACGCGGTCGGATCGAACGCCGAAGCCGCGCGGCTGTCGGGTATCAATGTCCGGTTCGTGACGTTCAGCGTCTATGTCGTCAGCGGCTTTCTCGCGAGCCTGACCGCTCTCATCTTCGTCTCGCGACTGACAGTCGGCGAGCCCACAGCGGGCGAAGGTATCGAGCTTGAGGCGATTGCCATCGCCGTTATCGGCGGCACGAGCCTCTTCGGCGGCGAGGGTGGCGTTGTCGGCACCATTATCGGCGCAGCCATCCTGGCCGTGCTTGCCAACATCATGAACCTGGTCGGCGTTTCTCCCTTCACGCAGCAGATCGTCAAGGGCGCGATCATCGTCATCGCTGTCCTCTACGAAATGTGGAGCAAGCGTCGCTCCAAGACTTGAAAGCAGTTTGCGCTCTCGACCGGATCGATCGTCCGGCGAAGCGAAACGAGACTACCACGACCCAATATCCAAAAGAGGAGGTATCCATGGATAAGAGAAGTTTTCTGAAAGGTGCAATCGTCGGCGGCGCCGCGCTGTTGATGGCGAATACGGCTCTCGCACAGGACAAGATTGTCATCGGGTTCAGCCAGGGGACGATGAACCACCCGTGGCGCGTCGCAATGGTCGAGGGCAACCAGAAATACGCGGAAGAAAACCTGCCGAATGTCGAGCTTATCGTCACCGATGGGCAAAACTCCTCGGAGAAGCAGGTCACCGACGTCGAGACGCTTCTCGCCCGGGGCATCGACGTGCTGATGATCAGCCCGCTGACATCCGATGCGCTCACCCCCGTGGTTCTGGACGCGATGGACGCCGGTATCCCGGTCGTCACCATGGACCGCAAGGTCAATGTCCCGGTTACGGTCCATGTTGGTGCCGAGAACCGCCCGATCGGTGAATCGGCCGGCGAGTTCATCTCCGAGAAACTCGGCGGCAAGGGCGCGGTGATCGAAATCCAGGGCACGGCCGGCGCGTCGGCCACAGTTGATCGTCATGACGGTTTCATGGATGCGATCAAGGGCAGCGATCTTGAGGTCGTGGCGTCCCAGCACGCGGATTATCTTCGCGAGAACGCGCTGAAGTTCATGGAAGATCAGCTTCAGCGGTTCGGTCCCGGCGAAATCCATGCCGTATACGCCCACAATGACGAGATGGCTCTGGGTGCCGTGCAGGCCCTGGAGGCGGCGGATCGCCTCGATGAGGTCGTCGTCGTCGGAATCGATGGCCAGAATTCGGCTTTCGAGGCCATCAAGGAAGGCCGGCTCGATGCCTCCTTCGTTTAGCCCTATGTGGCTCCTGAAGGCGTCCAGATCGCCTACAAGATCGCCACGGGTGAAGAGATGCCGGAGGAAGTCGTCCTCGAAGGCAAGAAGGTCGATGCGACCAACATCGACGAGATGCTCGGCAAGGGCTTCTAAGCAAACCTGAATAAGCACCGCCCCTCGCGGGCGGTGCCCTCCCAACGATCAACTGGAGCATGTCATGAGTGCAGATGCCTTCGAACCGCGCGGTGTAATTCCCGCGTGCCTGATGCCTTTCGATGCCGACCTGGCGGTCGACGAAAACAGCTTTCGGTCGCATCTGGAAGACATCGCTTCGGTCGATGACATCGCCGGTATTGCGATAAACGGGCACGCTGCGGAAGTGCATGCCCTGACGATTGCCGAGCAGGAACGTGCGGTCGTCGTTTCCAAGGACGTTCTGGGGAACCATGTTCCGGTCATTGCGGGCGTTTACACCGAATCCAGTATCGAGGCCGGCCGGATGGCCGCCTACGCACAGAAGGAAGGCGCCGACGGCCTTCTTGTCTTCCCTCCGGCTTTCATGACGCTTGGCGGCCATATGCGCCCGGAGATGATCATCGAGCACGTCAAGCGCATCACCGACAATTCGGACTTGCCCATCATTCTCTTCCAGTTCCCGTATGCGTCCAACCTCTCCTATCCTCTCTCGACCCTGTTGGAGCTGTGTGAGCGGTTCCCCACCATCCGCGCGGTGAAGGATCAGATCGGTGACGGCAACATGCACGAACGGCAGATCCGCGAGTTGCATGCCCTCGACAAGCCGGTGAACGTTTTGACAACCCACAGCGCCTGGCTGCTCGGTTCGCTTGCGCTCGGGTGCGACGGTCTTCTTTCCGGAGCGGGCAGCGTGATAGCGGACCTTCAGGTCGCCCTTTTCAAGGCGGTCAAGAACGATGACCTCGCAACGGCCCGTGCCATCAATGACCGGATCTATCCGACCGTTCGCGCATTCTACGATCAACCGTTGCTGGACATGCATAACAGGATGAAGGAAGCGCTGGTCATTCTCGGAAAGGCGAAAGAGGCTCACGTGCGTCCGCCCCTGATGAAACCGTCCGCCTCCGAAATCGAGAAGATCAGGCAATGCATGATCGATGCGGGCCTGACGCCGGAAAACGTCTATCGTAACGCAGCCTGACCACCCAACGGCCCCGATGGCAATGTCAACAAATCGCGACTCCCCGAAGACCTCAGATGTCCAACTCGTTCTCGCCAGCCGGCCCGCGGATGGGGTCGTGTTGCTGACGTTGAACCGTCCCGACAAGCTGAACGCGCTCTCGAAGGCGCTTCTTGGCGAACTGGAAGCGCATCTCGCCGAGGCCGAAGCGGATCCCGGAACGGGCTGCGTCGTGCTCACGGGTGCCGGCCGTGCCTTTGCCGCGGGTGCCGACATATCGGATATGCTGGAGCGCGGTGTGGACAGCTATGCTGATCCCGAGCGGCTTTCCCGCTGGGCCAGGATCGAGGGGTTTCGTAAGCCGCTCATCGCCGCCATCAACGGATATGCGCTCGGCGGCGGGCTGGAACTGGCCCTTCTGTGCGATATCCTTCTGGCGTCCGACACTGCGAAACTCGGAACGCCGGAGATCAAGATCGGGTCGTTTCCGGGGGATGGCGGTACGCAACGTCTGCCGCGTCTCGTCGGCAACTCCTTTGCCATGCAGATGGTCCTCACGGGCGAGCCGATCACGGCGGAACTGGCGGAGCGAAAAGGCCTGATTTCCGAGGTCTTGCCGGCAGACCGTCTGCTCGAAAGGGCACTGGAGATCGCCGGTCAGATCGCGCAGCGATCGGTTGCGATCACGCCCTATGCCAAGACGGCGGTACGCGCCGCTGCGGAATTGCCCCTCGCCGAAGGCCTCTTGCGTGAGCGCGAATTGACGATCGAGGCGTTCGAAACCCACGACCGGGTGGAAGGCCTTCGGGCCTTTGCCGAAAAACGGCCGGCCAAATTCAAGGGGAAATAGCAAAATGGCGCGCGATGACTGGCATTTCATAGTGATCGGAGCCGGGTCGGCGGGGTGTGCATTGGCAAATCGCCTGTCGGAGGATCCGGGCACCCGGGTGCTGTTGCTGGAGGCCGGCAGCCGGGACTGGAATCCGATGATTCACATGCCGGGCGGCCTCGGGAAACTGTTCGGCCCCGGCGTGAACTGGCGTTTCTTCACGCAGCCGCAAAAGCATCTCGACAACCGCCGGATCTGGTATCCGCAGGGAAAGACGCTCGGCGGCTCGAGCTCGATCAATGCGATGATCTACATCCGTTGTCAGGCCGAGGACTACGACAATTGGGCGGCGCTGGGGAACACCGGCTGGTCCTATGAAGAGGTGTTGCCTTACTTCCGTCGCGCGGAAGACAACAACCGGCTGGCCGACCGGTATCACGGTGACGGTGGACCGCTTTGGGTCTCGGATCAGGTTGGCCCGCACCCGATAACCCGCGCTTTCGTCAAGGCGGCGCAGCAGTGGGGGCTTCCCTACAATCCGGATTTCAACGGCGAAACCATGTATGGCGCCGGGCTTTATCAGGTAACTTGTCGCGACGGTCGCCGCCGCTCGGCGGCGGTTTCCTATCTGAACCCGATCCGCGATCGCAAGAACCTGAAAATCGAAACCGGCGCCAGGGTGACACGGCTCGTGTTGGAGAACGGCCGCGCCATCGGTGTCGAACTCGCCGACGCGAACGGCTCCAGTCGCATTGAGAAAGCAGCCGGGGAGGTGATCGTATCCTCCGGCGCCATCAACTCGCCGCGGTTGCTGATGCTCTCGGGAATTGGCGACGCGGATGAGTTGAGAGCGATAGGGATCGATCCGGTTCATGATCTGCCGGGGGTCGGAAAGAACCTCCATGACCATATCTGCACCAACGTTCACGTGCAGACGAAGGAGCGCATAACCTACGACGGACAGGATCGCTTTCCGCGTTCGATCCTGCATGGCCTGCAATGGCTGCTCTACCGGACCGGGCCCGTTTCCTCGGTCATCGTCGAGGGAGGCGGCTTCTTCCAGACCGAAGGCGAACCAACCCCCAATCTCCAGATTCACATTGCGCCGGCGACGGTCGTTCGCGGTGGTCAGACGCGTATTGCGGGACACGGATTCACCGTAAACTCGACGTCGCTGCGTCCGCGAGCGCGCGGAAGCATTCGATTGGCATCGGCGAATCCGGCCGATGAACCCCTGATCGATCCGAACTATCTGGGCGATCCCTATGATCGCGAAATGGCGCTTCGCTCAGTTCGCATCATTCGCGAACTGCTCCGGCAGCCGGCAATCGCGCCCTATGTGGCGCATGAGCGCCTGCCGGGCGACGGCAAGGAAAGCGACGACGAATTGATGGCCTATATCAGGCAGTATGCGTGTTGCGACTATCATCCCGTCGGCACATGCAAAATGGGAACCGCATCCGATGAAACTGCGGTTGTCGATCCGGAATTGAAGGTCCACGGGCTTGAGGGACTTCGGGTCATCGACAGTTCCATCATGCCGGTTCTGACCAGTGGCAACACCAATGCGCCCACGATCATGATTGGCGAGAAGGGGGCGGATATGATCCTCGGCCGCAGTCTGGCCCAGGGGTTGGAGAGCCCTCGAATGGCGCAGGCCGTCTGATCGAACACCGAAAGCGAAAGAGACAAATACAATGGACCAACTGAAAAACCATTCGACGCTGCCTGGCTCCGTTCGTCCGCTCGGCTTCTATGTAAACGGCAGTATGCGCGACGCTGGCGATCGCGAGACGCTCGTCCGCGAGGCGCCGGGCTATCTGGTTCCGGTTTCGGAAGTCACGCTGTGCACGACGTCGGATGTCGATGATGCCGTTGCCGCGGCGCGCGGCGCCTTCGAAAGCGGTGCATGGTCGCGCTGCGACGCCGCCGTGCGGGCAACCGCGCTGCTTCGCGTTGCAGCAGGAATACGCGAGCGTCTGGACGAAATCGCCTACTGGGAAACGCTGGAAACCGGGAAGCCCATAACCCAGGCGCGTGCCGAAATCGGCGATGCGGCCGGCCACTACGAATACTGCGCCGGTGCGGCACGGATGCTGCATGGCGAGACTTACAACAATCAGGGCGACCAGATGTTCGGTGTCGTCACGCGCCAGCCGACCGGGGTTGTCGGGCTCATAACCCCATGGAACTTCCCCTTCATCGTGTTGGCGGAGCGCCTGCCTTACATACTCGCTTCGGGAAACTCCGTCGTCGTCAAACCGTCGGAGATGACATCCACCACCACGCTTGTTCTGGCGGAAATCCTGGCGGAGGCCGGCATTCCCGACGGGGTCTATAACGTCGTGACCGGTCTTGGCCCGGTCGTTGGTCAGGCCATGTCGGTCCACCCGGACATCGATATCATCTCATTCACCGGATCGACGGCGACGGGTGCCGCGGTTTTGCAGGCGACGACGTCGAACTTCAAGAAGGCGAGCCTCGAGCTCGGCGGCAAGAACCCGCAGATCGTTTTCGCCGATGCGGACCTTGACGCGGCCGCCGATGGCGTTGCCTTCGGTCTTTGCTTCAATGCCGGCCAGTGCTGTGTCAGCGGCAGCAGGCTGATCGTCGAGGACGCGATCGCCGAGCGGTTCACCGAAATGGTGAAAGAGAAGCTTGCCCGCGTGAAGATAGGGGAATGCCTGGACCCGGACACGCAACTCGGCGCCATCGTCAGCAAACAGCACCATGAAAAGATCCTTTCATATCTCGAACTCGGGACGAAGGAGGGCGCGGCGGTGGCGTTGGGTGGTGGAGAATGCGAGGGCCTGTCCGGGCGTTACATCGCGCCGACCGTCCTGACGGATGTCCAGCCGAATATGCGCATCGCCCAGGAAGAGATTTTCGGACCGGTCCTGACGGTCACCACCTTCGGCGACGCGGAAGAGGCGCTGAAGATCGCCAATGATTGTCAGTACGGTCTCGCCGCGAGCATATGGACCAAGGACATCGACAAGGCGTTGACCCTGATGCGCGGCGTTCATGCGGGCAGGACATGGGTCAACACGACAATCGCCGGTGGACCGGGCCAGCCCATGGGCGGCTTCAAGCAGTCGGGTATCGGCAGAGAGGGCGGCATGCTCGGCATCGAAGAATACACCGAAGTGAAGTCGGCCCATATCGCGATCGGGCAGCGTACCAACTGGATAGCTTGACGGCATCAGACCGTGCTGACGGATTTGACCGAACTGAATCCGGCGACCGAGGAAGCGAAGTTCCGCCGGGCTGAGATGTGACGAGCCAAGCGCCGTGCCTTGTGCGGCAAGCCCGCCATTCCTATATGAAGGCATAGGTGACTTCTGAAAAGGGCGTCACCTAATGAGCGACTTAGCTTCGCTCGCCCCAAACGGAAGGAGGACGCTATGTCTTCCGTTTTCCTGACTTCTTCCGAAATGAACATGATAGGCGTCCTTCTTGTCGAGGCGCGCAGAAAATATCCGGAACGAAGCCTGGCGTTCTTTTCAGAACCGGCGCGGCTTCTCGTCAAGAACTTTCAAGCCGGTGTGACCTGCGAAGGTGAATTACGCCGCATCCTTGAGGTTTGGCTATGTGTGGCCATCGTCCCGGATCGATTCATTGATCGTTGGGACGATGAGGGCGGGGCACCGTCGCGGATGGCCGCGTGAAGGGCATGCAGATGAGAAATGCTGTGAAACTGTCATTCCCCAACCAGAGCCGAAGTTATGATGACGTGCGGCGCCAGGTCCGCTTTCTGGGCCATGTAGGCATGGAATCTATTCCGTTTCGAATTGATGCCGACGCGTTGATCGGCAGTATTGCCGGCGAGACCATGCCGGTAGAAACGGCGTGTCTCACGGCCTTCGACGCAAGGCGGTCAACGATCGAACGGGCTGCCGGGCGCGTGTATTCCGATGCCCGCAAGTCGGTTTACATCCTCACTGCAAGAGACCTGCAGTAAGCATCGGCTTTCCTGAGAGCAGTTGGAAATATGTTCTGCGTTGCATGGGTTGCCAGACTGTGCCGCTTGGACGTTCGGCCGAATATTATCCTGCAAAAAAGGATGGAGATCCGTATGAGAACTATTAGAGAACTAATTCCGCATCGATTTTACCTCGTCGATTATCCGGCTCTGTTCGTATCGATCGGGGTTACGTTGCTCGTCGCTTTCGTCGTCTACGCCACGCTATTCGGAAGCGTCTGGTAGAACCTGCCCGCCGACAATCGCAACAGCGCCGTCTCGGCTTTCCGGACGGTCAGTTGCCGGCCTGCGGCAAACGCGCGCCACGTGGGCAATTTGGGGCCGCGTATTCTCTCGCCCCGTTCGTGAGGTGCTTGTCGGAAGAAGCCGGTGTTGAGCAGACAAGGGCGGTTTCGTCGCGTCTGGGCACGAGCAAGATCTTTCCGTTTCGCTATTTCAAGACGCCGCCCAAAGTTATCCGCCTGCCTTTGGCGGACTGTCGATAATGGAGGTGAGGTATTTGATGCTGTTGTCACCAAGCGCCGAGATGCTGAAGCGGCATTGAAATTGCTGCGAAAACGGCTGAAGTGCAAACGGGTTTGTGGATCAGTCTTCCAGTTCGTCCCAGGCGACGGTCGTCTGCGTCTGTTCGCCGAGGCCCTCGATGCCGAGACGGATGGT
>NZ_JAINFJ010000029.1 GCF_019966595.1 Oricola indica | reverse complement strand
GTTATGCCGCCGAGATGACGGCCTGATTGCGAGAAATCACCACTCTTGCAATCAACGTCAAGTAACTTGGCAATGCCGCGCTCGAGGCCGTCGACGGCATATTTGCGTTCGACCTCGTATCGGCCGCTAAAGTGATCCCCCGGATCGGCGAGCATGCCCTTGCGCGCCAGATCGGATGACGGAGTTGTCGCCATGTCGGTTTCGCCTGCGTCCTGCAATCGTCAGACTACCATCTGACATTTTCGCCGGGGGCCGAGGGCTCCAGCGCGAGCGCGTGAACGCCGTCGGCGATCTCGGCGGCCAGCAATTCGTTGAGCGCGCGGTGGCGGTCCACACGGCCCAGTCCGGCAAATTTTTCCGAGATGACGCGGACGCGGAAATGCGTCTCGCCGGACCCGTCGACCGACCCGCCCTGATGACCCGCATGCAGGTGGCTTTCATTGATGACGGCGAGCCGCTCGGGCGAGAAAGCCTCCTCGATCTTTTTCACGATGCGTTCTTCAATCGGCCCCATCTGCAACCTACCTTGTATCTTGCCTTGCCACCCCGCCGATAGGCAGGTAAACCAGTGCGTCCTTTTTAGAGGGCACTGCGGCGCCACTTGCCGCGTCGAATCTTCCACTGTCAATGCTTGTTTGTGGCGCTCTGCCGCCCCATAACCACGGTCACATGAAGCCCAGTTCGAAATATTTTGATTCCATCCGGATCAATCCCGGCGGAAAGAAAAAGAAATCCGCCAAGCGCGAGGAACCGACCGTCGCGCAGACCTGCCAATGGGCCGGCTGCGAGAAACCGGGCACCCACAAGGCGCCGGCCGGCCGCGACCGGGAGGGGCAGTATCTGCATTTCTGCATCGACCACGTGCGCGAATACAACAAGAATTACAATTACTTCTCCGGCCTCGGCGACGACGCGATCGCCAAGTTCCAGAAGGACGCGCTGACCGGCAACCGGCCGACCTGGAAAATGGGCACCGCCCATATCGAGGAAGCGACCGCGGCGCCCGTCTTCTCGGACATGCGCTCCGGATCCGCGCGCTCGATGCGCATGCGCGACCCGAACTGGCGCCCGGACGCGACGGTCAAGCCGATGCGCAAGCTCAAGCCGCTGGAAGCCAAGGCGATGTCCACGCTCGGCCTGAAGGCCTCGGCGACGTCGGAGGACATCAAGACGCAGTACAAGGCTCTGGTCAAAAAGCACCATCCCGATGCAAATGGCGGCGACCGGACCTCCGAGGAACGTTTCCGCGAAGTTGTCCAGGCCTATCAATTGTTGAAAACCGCCGGGCTGTGCTAGTCCGGCAATCGAATCCCGAGACACCCCGGCATGCGGTCTCCCGCCGCATCAAGGAGGCAAGATGAACAAGATGGAACTCGACATCGCCAACATGCCCGACACCACCGCCGACGTGCGCTCGGTGTTCGGCATCGATGTCGACATGCAGGTCCCCGCCTATTCCGACGCGGACGCCTATGTGCCGGAAATCGACCCGGACTATATTTTCGACCGCGCGACGACGCTGGCGATCCTGGCCGGTTTCGCGCACAACCGCCGCGTCATGGTGTCCGGCTATCACGGCACCGGCAAGTCGACCCATATCGAGCAGGTCGCGGCCCGTCTCAACTGGCCCTGCGTGCGCGTCAATCTGGACAGCCATGTCAGCCGTATCGACCTCGTCGGCAAGGACGCCATCGTGGTCCATGAGGGCAAGCAGGTCACCGAGTTCCGTGACGGCATCCTGCCTTGGGCCTATCAGCACAATGTCGCGCTCTGCTTCGACGAATACGACGCCGGCCGGCCCGACGTGATGTTCGTGATCCAGCGGGTGCTCGAATCCTCGGGCCGCCTGACTCTGCTCGACCAGAGCCGCGTCATCCGCCCGCACCCCGCCTTCCGCCTGTTCGCCACCGCCAATACGGTCGGCCTCGGCGATACGACCGGCCTCTATCACGGCACGCAGCAGATCAACCAGGCGCAGATGGACCGCTGGTCCATCGTCACGACGCTGAACTACCTGCCGCATGACAAGGAAGTCGAGATCATCCTGGCCAAGGCGAAACACTACCAGAACGCCAAGGGCCGCGAGATCGTCAGCAACATGGTCCGTCTCGCCGACATGACGCGTGAAGCCTTCAAGAACGGCGATCTCTCGACCGTGATGAGCCCGCGGACCGTGATCACCTGGGCGGAAAACGCCGACATCTTCAAGGATATCGGCTTCGCCTTCCGGCTGACCTTCCTCAACAAGTGCGACGATCTGGAGCGCACGCTGGTGGCAGAATTCTACCAGCGCTGCTTCGGCGAGGAACTGGCCGAAAGCGCCGCCAATGTGGTGCTGAGCTAGGCGGACAGAGGCACCAGGCAAGATGGCGGGTCCGGGAGACAATTACCGCAAGAAGCCGGGCAAGCCGGTCGACACCGAACCGTTCAAGCGGGCGGTGACCGGCTGCATGCGCGCCATGGCCGGCGAACCGGAGCTGGAAGTCGTCTTCGCCGCCGACAAGCCGGCCTTCGCCGGAAAGCATGCCCGCCTGCCCGACCTGCCGAAACGCATCACCCGCAATGACGTGATGGTGACGCGCGGCGTCGGCGATTCTATGGCCCTGCGCACCGCCTGCCACAATCCGGGCGTCCACGCCGCGACGGCGCCGGACGGGGCCGATGCGCGGGCGATCTTCGATGCCGTGGAACAGGCGCGCGTGGAATCGATCGGCGCGCGCCGCATGCCAGGCGTCGGCGACAATCTCACCGCGATGATCGACGACAAGTTCACCCGCAACAATCTCGCCACCGTGACCGAGCGCGACGACGCGCCGCTGTCGGAAGCCGTGGCGCTGATCGTGCGCGAGAAACTGACCGGACGCCCGACGCCCCCCGGCGCGGCCGCCGTCGCTGATCTGTGGCGCGACTGGGTCGAGGAAAAGGCCGGCGACGACTTCGCCAATCTGGAATCCGCGATCGACGACCAGAACGCCTTCGCGCGGGCCGTTCGCGACATGCTCGTCTCGATGGAACTCGCCGACGAGATGTCCGGCGAGGAGCCGGAAGATTCCGACGACGACAATGACGACGAGCCGGACGCCGACGAGGATACCGAAGGCGGCAGCCAGGAGGATTCGGGCGAGGAACAGTCCGAGGCCGAGGAAAGCCAGGCCGAGAGCGAGCAACCCGAAGCGGGCGAGATGGACGCCGCCGACGCGACCGCCGACGACATGGAGCAGGATCTCGACGCCGACGCGGAAGAGCCCGGCGAGGCGATCCGCCCCGAGCAGTCCTTCAACGACATCCTGTCGGGCATCGACTACGAGGTCTATTCCACCGAATTCGACGAGACCATCTCCGCCGAGGAACTGTGCGACGAGGCGGAACTGGAACGCCTGCGCGCCTTCCTGGACAAACAGCTCTCCAATCTCCAGGGCGTCGTCGGGCGGCTTGCGAACCGGCTGCAGCGCCGCCTGATGGCGCAGCAGAACCGGTCCTGGGATTTCGATCTCGAGGAGGGCTATCTCGACCCGGCGCGCCTGCCGCGCATCATCATCGACGAAATGGCCGGCACGTTCGCGCCGCTGTCCTTCAAGCGCGAGCGCGATACCAATTTCCGCGACACGGTCGTCACCCTGCTGCTGGACAATTCCGGCTCGATGCGCGGCCGCCCGATCACCGTCGCGGCGACCTGCGCGGATATCCTTGCGCGCACGCTGGAACGCTGCGGCGTCAAGGTCGAGATCCTCGGCTTCACCACGCGGGCCTGGAAGGGCGGGCAATCGCGCGAGGCATGGCTGAAGGGCGGCAAGCCGGCCGAGCCCGGCCGTCTCAACGATTTGCGCCACATCATCTACAAGAGCGCCGATGCGCCCTGGCGACGCGCCCGGCGCAATCTCGGCCTGATGATGCGCGAGGGCCTGCTGAAGGAAAACATCGACGGCGAGGCGCTGACCTGGGCCTATCGCAGGCTGGCGGCGCGTCCCGAACAGCGCCGTATCCTGATGATGATCTCCGACGGCGCGCCGGTCGACGATTCCACGCTGTCGGTCAATCCGGGCAACTACCTCGAACGGCACCTGCGCGCCGTCATCGAGGAGATCGAGACCCGCTCGGAAGTCGAATTGCTGGCGATCGGCATCGGCCACGACGTGACACGCTATTATCGCCGCGCTGTCACGATCGTCGATGCGGAGGAGCTGGCCGGCGCGATGACGGAACAGCTCGCGGGCCTGTTCGAGGAGCAGAAATCCCGCGACGCGCGCCGCCAACGGGCAGGCTAGACCGTGCGGGCACGCCTTCAGGCGGTCATGGCCATAGTTCTCGTGGCCATGGTTCTCGTGGCCATGCCTCTCGCGACCGTGGCTTCGCCGGCGCAAGCCGCGCCCGAAATCGTCGCGATGACCGTCAAGGCCCGTCCCATCACGAATTTCCGCATCGGCTCCGACCAGCAGCGATTCGGCAAGCTGGAATTCGCCGGCGGACTGGAAATGACCGCCTCTTCCCGGCATTTCGGCGCGATTTCGGCAATCCATCTTTTCGACGACCAGTCCCGCGTACTGGGCGTCGCCGACACAGGGTTCTGGCTTGCCTCCCGGATCGAGCGCGACGAAACCGGCCGGGTGACCGGCCTGTCCGACACAACGATGTGGGAGATGACGGAGTTCGGTCCCGGCAAGTGGGCGAGCGACGCCGAAGGCATCACCATCGGCGGCGATACCGTCTATGTCAGCTTCGAACGCCGGCACAGGATCGCCGAATACGATCTCGACGACAGCGGCTTTCCCGCGCTGAGGCGCCAGTACGAGCCGCCGGTTCCGCTTTACGAATTGCGGGAAAATCGCGGCTTCGAGACGATCACCGTCGCCCCCGCGACCACGGCCTTTCCCGGCGCGCTTGTCGGCGTCAGCGAGAAGAGCCTCGACAAGAACCGCAACATCATGGCGTTCGTTCGCAAGCGCGGCGGCGAAAGCTTCGAATTCTCGGTGAAACGCAGCGGCGAGTTCGACATCACCGACGGCCAGTTCCTGCCGGATGGCGATCTGGTCCTGCTGGAGCGCCGTTTCAACCTCACCGATGGCGTGGCGATGCGGCTGCGGCGGATCGACGGCACCGACATAACGGCCGGGGCGACCGTCGACGGCGAAGTCCTGCTGGAAGCCAATCTGCTCTACCAGATCGACAATATGGAAGGCCTGTCCGTCACCATCGATCCCGAAGGCGTGCCGCGGCTGACCGTGGTCTCCGACGACAACCATTCCATCCTGCAGCGCAACCTGCTGCTAGAATTCAGGCTGGTCGGAGACGCCGGTGAGGGCAGTTCAGGTTGATACGGATGGTTTCAGTCCAAATCTGAATTGCACTAGGCGGTGACCGCGGACCGGTCGGCGATCAGGCTGCGCAGCACCCGGTAAGGCGCGAGCAGGACCAGCGCGACCAGGATCTTCACGCAGAAATCGCCGGCACCGAGCGACAACCACAGCGGCACCTCGCCGCCGACGCCGAGAAACGGCACGGGGAAACCCAGCGAGCCGTCCTCCAGACCCAAGCCTGTGTCGAGGAATGCAAAGCCGGCCGAAAAGGCCACACCGAAGAACAGCACGGTGTCGATCACCGATCCGATAAGCGAGGAGACCAGCGGCGCTTTCCACCAGGCCGAGCGGCGCAGGCTCTCGAATACCGAGACGTCGAGCAACTGTGCGACGATGAAGGCCGAACCGGAGGCGATGGCGATCCGCGGCGTCGCCAGCCAGATCGAGAACGCCACCGCGAGCACGAAGCCGAAGGCGACGATGACACGCGCCGCGGACGGACCGAACCGGCGATTGGTGAGGTCGGTAACGAGGAAGGCCACCGGATAGGTGAACGCGCCCCAGGTCAGGAGATCGGCGAGATTGATCGAGCCGAGCGTCGCCTGGACCGGAAACTGGACGAGATAGTTCGATGCGGCGACAACCGCGCACATCGCGAGAATGAAGGGAAGATAAGACTGTGCTTTACGCATTTTTTTATCCTGGGTGATGCCACCAGCTAGGGTTCAACGGAAAACAGGCCGGAGGTCCGGCCTGTGCAGTCTCAGCGAAGAGGCGCCTTGATCAGGCGGCCTGCTCGGCGGATTTCTTCGCGATCTGGCGCTTCAGCAGGCGGGCGCGCTGCGACAGCTCGTTTTCCTTCGCCTTGACGAGGAACGCGTCGAGGCCGCCGCGATGCTCGACCGTGCGCAGTGCAGCAGCGGACACGCGGAAACGATAGCTCTGGCCCAACGCCTCGGACATCAGCGTGACCTGGCAAAGATTGGGAAGGAACCGACGCCGGGTCTTGTTGTTGGCGTGGCTCACATTGTTGCCGGACTGGACAGCCTTGCCGGTCAGTTCACATGCGCGAGACATGATGATCACCTTCGAATTCTGTTTCATAATGCCGCTTGCCGAACGCAGTCTCGTGTCGCGCCGGGCTTGGCGGCGTCGCCGGACGGAAACGGCTGGAGCGGAAAAGTCAGCGTCCTATAGTGACAACCGGCATTTTCGTCAACCGTCCCGGTGCATTTTGCGCGCCGCAACGCGTCATCACAGAAATGTCGCGATTACGGTCGAAGGCCGGTTGAGGGACATAGAAACGGATTTCGAGAAATGCGCATCACAACAAATGCACTCGCCCTGCTTGTCCCGATCCTGTGCACGACGGCCGCACATGCGGAAACGAGCGTCATCCACTCCCGATACGCGATCTCGGCGCTTGGCCTGCCGGTCGGCGTCTCGAAGTTCGAGACAAGGATATCGCCGGGAAGCTATTCGATGACCGGAACGCTCAAGGCAAGCGGGCTGGTGGCGCTTTTCAAGCCGACCACGGGCAGCATGAGCGTTTCCGGACGTTTCGGCAGAAACGGCGTGCAAGCCGAACGCTTCGCGCTCGACTATGTTTCGGGCGGAGACCGGCAAACCACCGATATCGGCTTTTCGGGCGGCAACGTGACGAGCGCCGTCAACAAGCCGAAAGTCAAGAAACGCAAGGGCTGGATCGAGGTGGATGCCGCGCATCTGCGCAATACCGTCGATCCGATCAGCGCGATGCTCGTTAAGGCGGACACGCCCGGCGCGGTTTGCGACCGCACGGTGCGCGTCTTCGACGGCGCGATGCGCTCCGATATCAAGCTGAACTTCCTGCGTACCGAGCGGTTTTCGGCCGACGGCTATTCCGGTGACGTCGTCACCTGCCGTGCGAAGTTCCTGCCCGTCTCGGGCTATCCGGGCGGCAAGAAGGAAATCGCGTGGCTGCGCGACAAGGGCCGCATCGTCGTCGCCTTCGCGCCGATCGAGGGCACCGACCTCTATGCGCCGGTCAAGGCGACGGTATCGACGCAGCTCGGCCCGGTACGCATCTATGCGACGCGCCTCGAACGCCGGATGGAATGAACCGGTCGCCGGCCCCGTTCCGACGCGCCCTTGACAAAAACCGCGCCCCCGGCGACGGGATGCCATGACCGACGCATCCCTCTCCATGACCGCCGGACGCAAGCGCTTCGCCGCAACGATGATCGGCTTTGGCGCCGTCCTCATGTGGGCCCTGCTCGCGCTGTTCACGGCCGCCTCGGGCGATGTGCCGCCATTCCAGCTTTCAGCGATGTGCTTCGCCATCGGCGCGGCGATCGGCTTCGCCGCCAATGCCCGCAAGCGCGACCGCAGCGAGGCGAAGGCGCGGATCCCCTGGCAGGCCTATGCGCTCGGGATCGGCGGATTGTTCGGCTATCACTTCCTCTATTTCACGGCGCTGCGCCACGCGCCCGCCGTCGAGGCCAGCCTTATCTGCTATCTGTGGCCGATGCTGATCGTCACCGGCTCCGCGCTGATGCCGGGCGAGCGGCTCGGCTGGCATCATCTCGCCGGCGTCGCCTGCGGCTTTATCGGCACGACACTGATCGTCACCGGCGGAGAAGGGTTCTCGCTCAAGGCGGAGTACGCCTATGGCTACACCGTGGCGATCGCCGCCGCCTTCACATGGTCCGGCTATTCGCTGCTGTCGCGCCGCTTTGCCGCCGTCCCGACAAGAATCGTCGCCTGGTACTGCCTCGCCACCGCGATCCTGTCGCTAGTCGCGCATTTCGCGCTTGAGACGACGGTATGGCCGCAAACCGTCATCGAGTGGCTCGCGGTGGCGGGCCTCGGCGCCCTGCCCGTCGGCGCGGCTTTCTATATCTGGGACCACGGCGTCAAGCATGGCGACATCCAGGTGCTCGGCGCATCCAGCTACGCCGCGCCGCTGATCTCCACCGTCATCCTGATCGCGGTCGGCATGTCGGAGGCAAGCTGGACAATCGCTCTGGCCTGCCTGCTGATCACCGGCGGCGCGGCGATTGCGGCCAAGGACATGTTTTTAACCAGGAGGAAGCGCCATGTTGCCGTTTGAAGGCGGAATTACGCATACCGACAACGGGACCCTCGTCTTCGCTGTCCTGCTGGCCATCGCCTATCTCTTCTACGGGCAACGCCGGACGACACCGCTCAAGGTCGCTGCGAAAACGCTGTCCGTGATGCTTCTGGCCGGCCTGTCCGCCTCAGCCGGCGGACCGTGGCTGCTGACCCTGGCGCTGGTTCTGTGCGCTATCGGCGATTTCTTCCTCGCCATTGAACAGATGAGCGAGAAGTTCTTTCTGGCCGGTCTCGGCGCGTTTCTGGCCGGTCACATCGCCTATATCCTGCTGTTTTTTGCCCTCCCCGCATCCGAAACGCCGCTTCCGCTGCCCGTCCTCGCCATCGTGGGGGTCGCGATGACGGCGATCGCCCTTGTCATGGGCCGCAGGCTCTTCAGCGCGGCCGGCGACCTGCGCTGGCCGGTGATGGTCTATATCGCGGCGATCCTCGTCATGGGGCTGGCCGCCCTGTCGAACGGCGCGGGACTGATCGTCGCCGGCGCGGCGAGCTTCATGATCTCCGACACCGTGCTCGCCTCCGAGCGGTTCCTTTTGAAGAAGGATGGCGTCTACGGCCAGTTCGCCGGCCCGGTCGTCTGGGTGACCTATTTCGGCGCGCAAGTGCTGATCCTGTTCGGCGTGCTGACGGTATGGGGCGTGTTCCGGGCCTGATGCCGGCGCGCCTCAGCGCCCCTTTGGCGCGCGGGGTATCGGCTTCCAGTCCGGTGGAGCGAGTTCGAATTTCGCGAAGTTAAAGCCCGGCGCGACGGTGCATCCGACCAGCGTCCACGCGCCAAGCGAGGTCGCGGTCTGCCAGCAATTCGCCGGCACGACGACCTGCGGGCGTTCGCCCATGGCGAGATTGGGTCCGAGCCGCAACGCCCGCGCATCGTGCCCGTTCGGCGACAGCGTGATCACCAGCGGCGAACCGGCATAAAAGTGCCAGACCTCGGAGGCGTCGGTCACGCGGTGCCAGTGCGACACGTCGCCGGCCTCCAGCAGGAAATAGATCGCCGTAGAATGCCCGCGCCCGTCGGGCCCGTCCGCATCGCGGAACGTTTCGGCATACCAGCCGCCCTCCGGATGCGGCTTGAGGCCGAGTTGGCATTGCCAAGTTACTTGACGTTGATTGCAAGAGTGGTGATTTCTCGCAATCAGGCCGTCATCTCGGCGGCATAAC
>NZ_JAINFJ010000028.1 GCF_019966595.1 Oricola indica | reverse complement strand
GCTCGCCCGCAACTTCCTGTCCGCTGTCGCGCTTGCCACTCTCATCGCGTTCTGGGTCTGAATGAGTCTGGACCCTAGACTGGTTACAATCGGCGATACCAATGTAAAGCGCTCCGATGATTAGCAAGCCGATCAGCACCCACACCACCGAGAAACTGCCATCCCGGCTACCCGGAGGGAGGTGGCCACATACACTGGGCCGGCTTCGCGATGGACTAGAACAGTAGCGCAACCAGAAGCGCCGAGGATGTGAGGGTGATGAAGAAGGCAGCGGTGAGCATTTTGACACCTCTCAAATGGCGCAGGGGCGTTCCCTACTCTGGAAGCCAGCACAAATGCAGCCTTGTTGCGTTGGCGGAGAGTGTAGTTCCTGTAGCGGCTAAAGGTTCAAGAGCGGTATGGCTCGGTTAACTCTCCGTGGAAGTCTAAGAACTGCCATCGCTACCACTGAGTACACGGCGACGAGCGACAGCTTAGGTCGTCCCACCCGTTGCAGATCGGTCGGACGCTCTCGCGCCAACCTCCCCCACCAGGGTGCGGCAGGGATGCAGCGGCGGATCAATGCAGTGCATTCACCAGCGGTGCATCACCGTCGCGGATGCTCAACCAGCGTCCAGTGAAACAGGTCGACTGCCTCTTCAGAAACAGACTGTTGGTCTCGTCCCACAGAAGAATGTCATCGGTAAGATTCTAGAGGACTCAGCCCGCCATTTCGGTGATCACGGTGAGCACTGCATACCCCTCTTCGTTGGATTTCTTGAAACCCGTGAGCAGTAAGTTTGCAGGCGAACACCCTCATTCATCAGGACGCGCGCTCTTGGAGAGCATGGCCCTCCCCGGCCACCATCCCTGCAATCGGACAGCTCCAGAATTCTTCCGTGCGGTCGCGCGCACCACGACTCTTCTAAATTCGCAAGTAGTTTACACTTCGTCTACGCGAACTGAAGCTTTTGGCTCAAATGCAACTGCGAAAATTGGACGGATCTTCGAAGAGTTATCCTAGACTACCCCTGTACTAGAAAAACGGGGAGATGGTCCATGTTGAAGTTATTAGTCGCTGTTTTCGTGGTCATCGTTTCGACGATCTCCGCCAGTGCCAATGCGTTTCACCTGAATCCAGATCAAGGGGCAAGCTCGAGCATGGCCACGTTCGGTCCGACGACGATTCCGATTGGTTACTATGAATACTGCCAAAGATATGCAAAGCGATGCGAGAGAACCGCACAAGGTTCCAGCGTCAAACTGACGCCCAATCGCTGGAGGCAGATCGTCGGCGTCAATTCCAGCGTGAATACATCTGTAGTTCCTAAAACCGATCCCGAGATATTTGGTGTAGAAGAACGATGGGTGTACCCCGACGGTGTTGGCGACTGCGAAGATTACGCCCTGCTGAAGCGGAAGATCCTCAACGAACAGGCGGGCATTCCGCTTGGCGCTCTTTCGATGACGGTTGGAAGGGATGCAAACGGCGGGGGGCATGCAGTGCTCACCGTGATCACCGATATGGGGGACTTCATCCTTGACAATGTCGAACCACGTGTCCTTCCGTGGCAGGAGGCTGAAATCCGGTTCCTGAAACGCCAGTCATCAACAGATCCGAATCTCTGGGTCAGCCTTGTACGCGAGAGCAGGGTTCGCGATGCCGGTAGCAACGCCTCCAACCAAGCGAACTCGATCGCGGCTACAAACCTCAGAAAATAAATTGCCACTCCATCATCGACGGCCAGGGACACAAGTTGCGGTACCCAATCATGTAAATTGAGATACGAGCCCTGGGCATTTCCTCTGCTGTCGGAATCGATTTGCATTTCTTTTGCGACCCAATCTGACTCAATTTGCTGGCTGTGCGGCGGCCAGCGGGAGAGCCGACGCGCTCGGTTGGCCTCGCGCTGCAGCGGCTTCACGGCGGGCTTGGCCAACCCGTCAAGCGTCGAAATCAGCGATCGGCGTAGCCGTCTCATCGGTCGTCAGGTGTCACCAGCGTTATCAATCGGCCAGTTCGGTGGCGCCGGGCAGGATATGGGGTACCACAGGCGGTTTTGGAGGCGCATTGCGCCTTAATTCTCGAGGCGATAGCAAAGACACCATACCTCACGGGTGCGAGGGTTGCAGGTAATGCTGAACGTTCACGGCATACCGGACAGCTCATCCCACGTCCGGCGAGGTGTGAATGATCAATGAAGCGTACCGGCCGACGTGATCCGCGCGTGAGGGACCTGACTAGTTGTGATGAGTCTGCGAAGCAGCCCAGTTTTTGAGGCTGGCGTCGCACATATAAACCGTTTGGGCGCGCCAGCATTTCTGGTGACGCCGGATGGGTGTTGCCACCCAATTCCGCCGGGAACTCGCTCAAATCGCTTGCGCCGTGAGAGCCGCCCAAAGATGTAGATGGTCGCGTCACTGATAGAGGCCTTGCGCTGCAATTCATTGATAGGTGTTGTCCAGGCGCCATCACTCATAATATTTCCACTGGACGGGACGGATCCTTCTTCGGCCTTAATCCGTAAGGGGTCCCATCACATCTCTTCCCGGGTCAAAATTCCCAGCGTATCCGAAAAAATACTCCACATGCTTTTTCGGCTTCTTCTTGCCGCATTCTTCGGCACAAACCAAATTCGATCTTCCCGCAAAGATCAATCCACTGCGCCTACAATTGGTTCCAGTCCTACGCGAATAGTAACCCAGCGCCCCGCGTGTTTCGTGTCCTGGCGCTTCAGGTATTCGTAATCTATAGCTCGCCACAAACGAACGCGGTCGTCCAGATTGTCACGCACAAAGTCTCCATTGTCGGTGCGGACCGTAAGGACGGCGTGCCCCTCTCCGTCCGGCTTCCGGACGACTGTGAGGAGTAAATTCCCGGGCGGCAAGCCCGCTTCGCTCAACCGTTTCTTTTTCTCGAGGGCGTAGTCCTCGCAGTCGCCGCGCCCCTCGGGATAGGCCCAGACTTCCTCGCTACCGTAGTTGTCGAGATCGCTCACCGGCTTCACGGCCCGATTGACCTCGACGGTCGTGGCCTTGAGCCGATCAAGGAGCGATTGAGAGAGATTTTCTGGTTGGACATTCGAGGGCTGAGCAGCGCATTCTCCCGGCATTCGCCGGCAAAGTTCATAATGTCCGATCGGTTGCGACGTAAGGTCGCCAACCTCCATAAAGTCTCTCAATGCCGCCGCTTGAGTGAGGGATTGTCCAGTGACTAGAATGACTACGATTACGAACGATTTCAGCAGTGTGCGCTTAATGTGCATTTCCCGCCCAATCCCTAACATTAAGGAAATGTTAAGTTTCGAAGAGTTCGCGTATCAATGGATCGGGGAAGCACGAGCTTGCCGCAGTCTGTTTCTCCACAAATGAACCAGCTGAGCGCTACGGCTGGACTCAAGCGAGAAAGGCTTCGTTAACTCGTCAATGCCCCGCGCATCACCGCCGCGGATTTGCCGCAATGGCACCGCAATGGACTCGACGCCAGGTGAACGCTTCATCTCTTAGCGATTCGTTAAGGTTAACGATGGATTGTCGAGGCTAGCGACCAGACGGAGGGAGCGTGCGCATTTTAGCGAACCGGTTAGCGAGCGCGACACGGAAGTACACGGCGCACTTAACTGCGTTGTATCTTATAGGGGGCACGGTCACCCTTGCCATTCCCATGCAGGCAGCCCATGCGCCGCAAATTACGGCAGCCCTAAACCTGGCATCAATTGCATCACCCATAAAAACTGCAAAGTTTCCCGACACCGCGTCGCGGATAAACCGAGCGGAAAAGACGTCTCGTCCGAGTCCCGCCGGACTGCAACCAAAAGGGTCGTTGACCGATCTCGCACCCTGGAACCAGTACTTCTTTCGCCCCTCTGACCCGGTCCTCCGACTGTTGGAAAATCCTGAGACACCGGATCCCCAACTTGCTGTCGCACGCGCGTTTCATTCTCCTGAACACGATCGATACGACGGAGTTCCGGAAGTCCTCAAGGACTTGGTCACCAATGATCGCGCTGATGCTTTGGCGACCGCTTACGCTCCTGCCGAACCCGAGCATTATGTTCTGTCGGCATTCGACAGTCTGTTTGCCAAGACTAATAATAATAAGGACAGATTCATACCGCCGGCACTTGAGGGAGATCATGAGTGGATTCAAACGCCTCTCCCTGCCAAGACATTCGCGGCGGACGAGCAAAAATGTCTCTCCGACGGGATCTATTTCGAAGCGCGAGGAGAGTCTCCGAAGGGTCAAGCGGCGGTCGCACAAGTCATCCTGAATCGCGTCCGAAATCCCGCCTTTCCGAACACGGTTTGCGGTGTAGTGTATCAGAACGCGGAGATCTTGAACCGCTGTCAGTTTTCTTTCGCGTGCGATGGTCTTCCTGAAAAGGTTGCTGATAGGTCAGCGTATGAGCTCGCCGAGCAAGTCGCGATGGCGGTCACTGCCGGGAAAATATTCATTGCCGATGTCGCCTCGGCAACCCACTATTTCGCGAATTATGTAAGACCTCGCTGGGCTGATGCAATGGAGAATGTTGCCAATATCGGAGCCCACCGATTCTATCGCACCTACGGCGGCGGATGGAGCTAGCAACCTACCTCGGCAAGGATTGATAGATCCACAAGACGCGGTTCGCCGAGGACTTTCGGCAACAACTCACCAAGCTACAACTACCGTGCATCGCTTTGCCGATTCCGTGCTTGCCGCACCGTTTGGTGGCTGCATTCTGAGAACGAGTCAGCTGTTCCGGACCGGGTCTGCGGAGGCACTTTCAATCCGCCGATTTCGGAGCACATCATTTGCGGCGCGCCCAGTTGACCGCATTTTCCTGTTCGCGGGTGCTAAACCAGCGGGTCTCGGATTGGGTCAAGGTAGCAGCGAACACGTGATCATGATTCTTCAGCGTCTCTGTGCACATGTCTTTCCTCCTTTTGGACCACTCCGCCGTGGCCATAAAGGCCGGCATTGTGGTGCGCGGTATCCTCGTGTTCTAACTCGAGGCTGGAATGGCCGATGCCGAACTCTTCTTTCAACCGGTCCTTGATGCGTTGCTTGATGTCTTCGACCTGCGGCCATGCGTCGGCCGTGAGGACGATGTGGCAGTCAAGCGCGGCTTCATGCTCCTGCATCTGCCAAAGGTGCACGTGATGAATGTCCAACACCCCTTCGACGGCCCGCATCGCCTCGACAACGGCTTTGTTGTCGATGTCCGGGGGGCTGCCGAGCATCAGAGTCCTGATTGGGCCACCGATCTCGGTGAAAGCCAGGTAGAGGATATAGAGCGCAATGGCGATGGTGATGGCCGGATCGACCCATCGCATGTCGTAGAGAATAATCAACGAGCCGCCGACGATGACCGCCACGGAAGCAAGCGCGTCGGACAAGTTGTGTAGGAAGAGCGCACGGATGTTCACGCTGCTTTTCTGCATCGAGTAGGTAAGGAGCGCTGTCAGGGTGTCGACGACCAGTGCGACCCCGCCCAAGATCACGACCGTCCAGCCCTGCACTTCGGGCGGATCGATCATGCGCATGCCGCCCTCATAGATCAGGTAGAACCCGATCAAGATCAGCGTCGTGTAGTTGATCAGAGCTGCCACGATTTCGACCCGGCCATAACCGAACGTCATGCGCTCGTCGGCCGGGCGCCGCGCGATCTTGCGCGCGGCGAAGGCGATGACCAGCGACGCCATGTCCGAGAAATTGTGCAGCGCGTCCGCGATCAGCGCGAGGCTGCCTGAAAGTATGCCGCCAACGATCTGCGCGACGGTCAGGAGCCCGTTCGCCCAGATCGCAATTGATACTCGTCGATCGCCGGAGTCGGGGTCGATATGGGCGTGGCCGTGATCATGCGGCACGGTTCGTCTCCTCGTGGCGATGGTTCGGCTGGGCGAAACCGGGAAGCCGAGGCAGGTGTCCTCGCCGGATTACGCGCACCCGTCTGTTCATCCAGTGGCGGATGATGTGGCGATAGAGCCAGTCGCGCAGAATTCCGAAGTTCTGACGATGCTTCAAGTAGAAGTCGTCGGGCGTATCGAAGGTTCCGAAGTCGCTGGCGATGCCGGTCTTCTGAATGTAGGTATCGCGCCCGGTCCATTCGACCGGCGGCGCGCTCAGGCAGCTGGTGCCCGCTCCGTATCCGCAAAGGCTCTCGGCCTCGCTGAATTCGCGTTGTAACGATGCCAGGAATGGCGCGTCCAGTATGAAGCCTTCCAGGTTGACCCATCCGTTCTCGGTTTCGACCTCGACCCAGGAATGAAGGATCTCTTTCGGGGCGACAGGATAGACGAGCTCCGGCACGACCCCGCGCTGGAGCGCCTTGTGGATAGTGAAACCATGCAGCCTGCAGCGGACCCCGAGCGCGCGGAGCAACGCCATGAGAAGGGTGCCCTTCGTGTTGCACTGGCCGTATCCGTCAGCCAGCACTTCGGACGCAGGTATGTCGTCAGAGCGATTGTAACCGAAAGCGATCTCGTTTCGGACGAAGTCATAAGCGGCACCGATCCGGTCATGCTCGCCAAGAGCCTGCCAGCCGCGGCCCGCTACAAGGTCTGCAATAGGGGCGGCTTCGAAATCCAGCAGCCGCGTGGCTGTCAGCAAGGGGTCAACGGCGGGCAAGATGCATCTCCTCGAATCTATCGAGGGTCTACATAGAGGCTACAGCGACTGTAGCTTCAAGCCCTGTCCTTCAAGAACTGCGGGGGGCGGCGAGAATGACCGTCGCCCCAGCCAGACAGATGACCGCTCCAATAAGATCCCATCTGTCTGGTCTTTCACCCTCCGCCCACCACATCCACCCAATCGACGCCACGATGTAAATGCCGCCATATGCGGCAAAGACTCTGCCGGCAGCGGTCGCCTCAACCTGCGAAAGCAACCAGCCGAACACGGCAAGCGAGAAAAGTCCGGGCACCAGCCAGAGTGGCGATGCGCCAAGACGCCACCACGCCCAAAATGCGAAGCAACCAGCGATCTCGGCCAACGCTGCGAGCGGAAAGGCAATTGCGGCACTCATGCGCCGATGTCGTCGTGCTCGGTCAGGCATTCCGAATGGTCCCGCAGGACCTCGAGCACTCGGCAATCCGCGGTTCGCCCGCCGCTGCACTCGTGGACCATGCGCTTTAGCTCGGTGCGAAGCGCTTTCAGGCGCGCCATGCGTTGCTCGACCTGGCGGAGTTGCCGGCGGGCGATCGCATCTGCCTCGTCGCACGACTTTTCCGGATGGTCGCTGAGATCGAGGAGCTCCCGGATCGCATCGAGCGAGAAACCGAGTTGCCGCGAATGACGGATGAACGATAGCCGATCGAGTTCGGCATTCTCGTATCGGCGTTGCCCACCCTCCGTCCGGCCCGGTTCAGGCATGAGCCCGATCTGCTCGTAGTACCGGATGGTCTGCACCTTGGTGCCGGTCTTCTTCGCCAGACTGCCAATCGTCAGCATATGTTTCCCTCAAGAGAACCTACAAAACTTGTAGGTTTGGTGGGTTGATAGCGCAAGTCCAAGACTCACAGACGCGTGACCTCCCGCCGCAGCCGGACAATCAGGCTTGAATCTACAGTAGCTAGAGGATGTAAACGCCGAAACAATCAAGAATCAATGACAGGCAGTCCGGATTGTCCCTCGCATCGGTAAGAAAAGTTCTCTGGGTATTGGTGGGCATTGCAGCTCTCGCGCTCGGGTGGCTTCTGCTCGGGTCCGACTATCGCGCCGACAACGCGCGATCAGAGGCAGATCCGGCTTTCGTCGCGGAGTTCGAACTGACCGATCATCAGGGCATGGTACGAACCGAAGACGATTTCGCGGCACGCTGCATGCTGATCTTCTTCGGCTTCACCAACTGTCCCGACGTCTGCCCCACCACCCTGTCAGAGGTCGCGGCCGTGATGGAGGGACTGGGCGATGACGCGGCAAAGGTGCAGCCGATATTCATCACGATCGATCCCGAACGCGACACGCCCACGGCGCTTGCGGACTACGTTCCCCTGTTCGATGCCGGCATCATCGGACTGACCGGCACACCGGAGCAGATTGCCCAGACGTCGGAAACTTTCCCGATCTTCTTCGAACGCATCGAAGAAGCCTCTGCGCCCGACGGTTACACGATGGGGCACACGTCGCATCTGTTCCTCTTCGATCCAGACACAGGCTTCGCCGAGTCCTGGCCCTACGGCACGCCCGCCGAAGAGATCCTCGCTGATCTGAGAGAGAGGATCTGACCGACATGACCCGAATATCCGGAGAAACGGCACTGGGACTGGCATGGGTGATTGCTCTCACGGCATCGCTAGCCGTGCTCTTCATCGGCGAGGTGCTGGGGTAGACGCCCTGCCTGCTCTGCTGGTTCCAGCGGGCCTTCATGTTCCCGCTGGCCATCATTCTCGGGCTCGGCCTTTGGTGGCGCGACCCGCTCGCGGGCCGTTACGGGATCGCGCTTGCGCTCGGTGGCGGCGCTGTCGCGCTCTGGCACATGGGTCTTTACGTTGGCCTGATCCCCGAGCGCATCCAGCCCTGCACGGCCGCTGGTCCCTCCTGCACTGACGACAACCAGTTGGTCTTCGGCATTCCTATCCCGTTGATGGCGCTTGCCGCTTTCGCCCTGATCGGCGCGCTGTCGGCACTCTCTCTGAAGGAAACACGAACATGAACAGACGCGGCCTGATCCTCTCCGTTCTCGCCCTCGGCGTCGCCGGTTTCGGCGGCGCAACGTGGTACGCAACACGCCCCGGTCCCGTGGCGGAGGCCGAGCCTGTGGCTCCGGAACTGGCGGAGGCTTTGATCCGGTCCTATTCGCCTGTTCTCGGTCCCGAAAGCGCGCCCGTCACCATCGTCGAGTTCTTCGACCCGGCCTGTGAGGCCTGCCGCGCCTTCTATCCTGTGGTCGAAGCCATAATGGCCGAGCATGGCGATGCCGTGCGCGTGGTGATCCGCTATACGCCGTTCCACGGCGCGGCGTCCGAGGAAGCGATCCGCGTGCTCGAGGCCGCGCGCATGCAGGGCGTCTTTGAGCCGGTTCTCGAAGTGGTATTGCGGGAACAGCCAAGATGGGCGTCGCATGGAGCACCCGAGCCGGGACTGATCCTGGAGATCGCCGCGACGGCGGGCCTCGATACGGAAGCCGCCCGCACGCAGATGCTTGCGCCGGACGTGGTGGCGATCCTGAACCAGGACCGCGCCGATGTCGAGACTGTGGGCGTCCGCCAGACGCCTACGTTCTTCGTGAACGGCAAGCCGCTCGACCCGTTCGGCGAAGCCGAACTGCGAAGTCTGGTGGCGGCTGAAGTCGCCGCGGCGCGAAGCTGAACCAAGAGAATGGGAAGAGCAGTATGAGGACCCTCGCTATTACCGGCACGCTGGCAGCGCTTTTGTCGTGGGCGGGGGCTTTGACGCCGGCGCTGGCAGGATCTGAGGACGTGGTCGTCGAAGGCGCTTGGTCCCGCGCGTCCATCGGCATGAACCGCCCCGGCGCCGCCTACATGACGATCCGCAATACCGGCGATACACCGGTGACGCTGATCGGCCTTACAACACCGCTCGCGATGATGCCCGAAATCCACGAGTCCAAGACCAATGCCGATGGCGTGAGTTCCATGGCTCCGGCCGACGAGATCACCATCGCGCCGGGCGAAAGCGTGTCGCTCGAGCCGGGCGGTCTGCACGCGATGCTGATGCAGTTGCAGACGCCGATGACAGAAGGAGAATCCTATCCGTTGACGCTGCTCTTTGACGACGGAGGCGAAGTAACGGTCGAGGTGCCGATCCTTGGCATCGCTGCGCGAGGTCCGAACGACTGATGCGGCGACGGACGATCCTTGGATACGGCGCAGCTGGTGCCGGGGCGCTAGTCTTCGCGCTCTTTGTCGGCTGGTGGCAAGTCGACGGGCCTGGGGCGCCCGAACCGGTGGGCCAGCGGCCGCTGGCTCTGTCCGCCATGGACTTCAGTCTGACGGATCACGAGGGAAACGAGGTCGGGCCGGAAACGCTGATCGGGCGCCCTGCGATGGTGTTCTTCGGCTTTACCTACTGTCCGGACGTCTGCCCAACCACGCTCTCGGACATTTCGGGATGGCTCGACGATCTGGGGGAAGAGGCCGGGGTTTTGAACGTGATCTTCATCACCGTCGATCCGGAGCGCGACACCGTTGAAGCGATGGCGGGGTATGTCGGCTATTTCCATTCGGCGATCCGGGGCTGGACCGGCGAAGATGAGGAAATCGCGGCGGCCGCGCGCGGCTTTCGCGCGAGCTACGAGCGGGTGCCGACCGAGGGTGGCAATTACACGATGAACCACACCGCCAGCGTTTTCTTGTTTGACGCTGTGGGGCGGTTCGTCACCACGATCGACTATCACGAGCCGCATGAATTCGCCGTGCCAAAGATAAAGCGGGCGTTGAAGGAGATTGCAAAACCTGAAACGTCCTAGCACTGCGCACATACTCTCGCAGACCGAAATCGCAGCGAGATTGCTTGAATGACAACCGAAAGGTCCTATTCGATGAAATTGCTGCTCCCTGTTCTGGCCCTCGCTGCAATTCCAGCAATGCAGGCCCATGCACAGACAACACCTATCGGGGTCTACAAGACGAACGGCTGTGGCTGCTGTCTCTTTTGGATGGAGTACCTCGAAGAGAATGGATTCACACCAACAAGCGAAGACATGTTCATGGGCTCTCTAGTCCAGCTTAAGCTCGATAACGACGTGCCGCAGCGCATGGTCTCTTGTCACACCGCGCTCGTCGATGGCTACGTGATCGAAGGCCACGTGCCGGCTGCCGACATCCGCC
>NZ_JAINFJ010000027.1 GCF_019966595.1 Oricola indica | reverse complement strand
ACATCTTCCAGCCTGACGAATGCGACAACTACTTCAGATCGTGCGGATATGACCCAGAATGATCGGAAAACGCTCTAGGCGGCTCTTTTTTTCCGAATGGAGGGACGTTGAGGGATCGAAGGCGACCTTCCGGCCGCCTCCCAACTTGATGCATTTCGTGCTCGCCAAATCGTTCAACAGCAGGGGGATGCTTTCTAGTTGGACAGTCTCAGTGCCTGAATCAAAAAGAACGGCACGATATCAGGTCCTTGCGATACGCCGGGTGAGCAATCGAATGTGCGCGACGAAGAGCCATGCCTCGGCAGAGGCGATGGTTCGTTCGAAGTCTTTGGCAAGCCTTCTGCATCGTCCCAGCCATGCGAATGTCCGCTCGACCACCCACCGGCGCGGCAGGACCTCAAAGCCCTTGGCGGTATCGGATCGTTTGACGATTTGAAGAGCGAAGGCGCCGACCTTCTCAATCGCGCGCTTCAGTTTTGGCCCGGCATAGCCGCCGTCTGCAAACACATGACGAAGCCATGGCCATCGTCTCCGAATGGTTCGAAGCACTTGCGGCGCTCCGTCCCGATCCTGGATGGCGGCGCTGTGAATGACGAGACCGACCAGCAATCCGCTCGTGTCGGTGACGATGTGACGCTTGCGGCCATTGATCTTCTTTCCCGCGTCAAAGCCCCGTGTTCCGCCGCTTTCGGTGGTCTTCACCGACTGGCTGTCGATCACGCCGGCCGAGGGGCTGACTTCCCGGCCTTCCTTCTCGCGGGCCTGGGCGACCAAGGTGTTGCTGACCAAGCGCATGATGCCGTTGTCGCGCCAGTCGTAGAAATAGTTCTGCACCGTCGTGAAGGGCGGAAACTCCTTCGGCAGCATCCGCCACTGGCAGCCGGTCGAGGCCATGTAAAGGATCGCGTTCATCACCTCGCGCAAGTCCGCCTTGCGAGGGCGGCCGAGCCGACGCTGCGACGGCAGCAAAGGTTCGATCAATCGCCATTCCGCATCGCTGAGATCGCTTGCATAACGGCAGTGCTGGCGAACATAGTGAGACCGGGTGATATCAGTCCAGGGCATCGTGTTCTCCATCGAATCTTCGCAAATCCGACGGAATCACAACCCGCTGATATCACTCAATTCTTTTTAGGTCAGGCTCTCAGGATCCTGTCCAAGTAGGCCCAAACAAATCGCGCTATCGGTTCCGTGGCCTTTGCCAGTCCACGCCAACGAGCCATAAAGGGTTGCTCTGACCTCGCGTGCCGCAATATCACCACCGGACATACGGCTTCGAAAACGTTTCGCCGCAATCATAGGTCCTACGGTATGAGAGCTCGATGGCCCAATACCAATCTTGAAAAGTTCAAAGGCGCTTACGGTCAATTGATTTCCTTTTGCGCCATTATTCGTTTGAGCGCACATGATTGAAGCTAGCGTACATTCAGTTCGCTACGGGGTATCCGTCGGCAGCGAGCTGTCTCAGTGTGTTAAGGTCGCGAACATCGATCTCAGCGAGCAAATTGTTTTCGCGGGCAAAATCACGTCCATAGCAAGCACCGAGGATTTGAATACCGCTCCGGTGCAATGGCACCTCGGTCGAGGTCAAGTCTGCCAGCATGACTAACGGAACAAGCCCGTAAGGAACGTCCTCTAGGACGTATCGTGTGTTTGCATCAGTTGGCCCGAATGGGTCATTTCCTCGACGGGCCTGAATTTGATACATTTCAGCGACCGACCCCCCGGAGATTTCGAGGGTCGCTTTGAAGTTCTCAGCCAGAGTGCGGATCTCTCTACCAACCGCTCGACCAATCGATATCCGCTCGTTGTCCAGTTCAAGCAAAAGGTTTCCAACCAGAGGTGTGATATTGCTGTTCTGGTGCCAGCGCTCGCCTTGCTCAATCCTCGTTAGATTGCACAAAGCAATCGCCAAATGGTTCTGCGGATTGAGGTTGCTGAGGGAAATCGTGAGCAAGTCCTCTTTAAGGCTGAAGCAAGGGCCGAAAAGGTCTACGCATATGGCGGTTGCCTTCTCTGAGAATTGAGATGGCAGCACAGCCATATCAATATTCTTTCGAACAACTCCTACTCGGACTTCATTAGGAGAATCCTGGAACTTCGCCGTCAACGCGGTAGTGCTCCAGGCGCAAATAGGAATCTTGAGACCCCGATCCGCCAGTATCTTTGAGAGATACAAACCAGCGAAGGATAGATGCCCCGAAATGATGATCGAGTGTCGCTCTTCAAGATAAGGGGCCAACGCGTCCAAAACAACGCGGTGGCCATTCGCTGGAAGCGCGATTATGATTACGTCGTTCTTCGCCAATTCCTGCGCACTGCCGCATGTCTGTGGCGCGAAGCTGCATTCCACCATTCCCGTCAATCGGACCGAGCAGGTCTCAAACGCTTTTGTGCCCCTTCCGGAAGGAGACCAAATTTCGGGAATATGTCCCCGTTCAAGTAGATATCCCGTGTATCCAATAGCTACGGCACCTGCGCCTGCGATACCAACCTGCATGTCAAATCTCTTCTCTTGATACGATCATCGCCACTGTCATTTCGATCGGCGAGAAGTTTGCGAGAACGGCGTCGTTTCACCGTTTGATGTTACCTCAAAGCTCAAATTGGCCATCTCCCCCAGCGTCACTGGTTTCAATGGCGCGCGGATGTTCAAGAAGCCAACGCTTCCTTGCGATGCCTGCTGTGCTTCGGCAATCAATGCCGCAATCGTGTACCCGCATTGTCGCCCCTGGCATGGACCCATGCCGGCACGCGTCGCACTTTTCACCATCGCGAGATCAGCGCCACACTCTTTTGCTACCGATCGGATTTCTCCCGCTGTCTTGCACTCGCAACGACACACCAGTGTATTATCCGATGGAAAGAAGACCTCTGGACGCGGCCGATAAAGCGCATCGAGGAATGGACGCATTGAAAGCAAACGCCGAAGCTTTCGCCGTGATGACGCTGCGCTGGCTAACGCAGTTTGTTCGCTTATCACGCCTAGTTTAGTTGCGATGCCGATGCCTGCAATGATTCCGAGTTCAACAGCGGCGTCGGCCCCCGCGATGCCACCACCATCACCCGAAACGAAGATTCCCGCCCGGCTCGATTCTCCCCAGGAATTCAGGCGTGGGACAAAACACAATTGTGCAGGATCCCATTCGTGTTCGCATCCGAGCGCCATCGAAAAATGAACACTCGGAACCACTCCCTCGTGCGTGAGAAGTAGATCCGTAGGAAATTCCAGCGTTTGCTTGCGTGCGCTTCTAAATCGTACCGCTTCCAACGTGTTTGAGCCAACGGCTTCAAGACCATCTGAAGCCCTATAGAACGGTACGCCGGCACGGCGCAATTTTACCAGCCACGCTACGCCTTTAAAGAGGTTCTTGGGCGCCGACAGGGCGAGTGGGAGCAGAGGCAGAGATCTCCAAAGATTGCTGGCCGGCGCGGTGTCAACGTATCCCGCTACAGCGCCGCCGAGGTCCAGCAACTGCTTCATATATAGTAGAGGCAATGGTCCTGTCCCCGCAATCCATACAGGTTTACTGGGAATAGAGCCTCCGTTTTTCATCAGAATCTGCCCCGCCCCAACCGTCATCACGCCCGGCAAGTTCCAACCCGGGAACGGATTAGGTCGTTCTTGTGCACCAGTGGCGAGTAGAATTGCCCTTGCGTTAACTAAACGAGACCGACGTCCAACACTGAGGAAAACCTTGAATTGGTCTTCAACTTGCCAAACTTTGGCGTTGAAACAGGTTTCTACGGAACTGTCGCGTAGCGTTCTGGTAAGTTGTGCACCTTTTCGATAGTCATCGCCCAGCGATTTACTGAAGTTACTTTCATCATTGCGGTCAACTGCTCGCCAGATTTGACCGCCTGGAGCTGCCTGTTCATCGACAAGAAGTACCGATAATCCCCGCTCCGCGCTGCTGAGTGCGCCTGCCATGCCGGCGGGGCCTGCACCAACTACAACGAGATCATATTCGCCGCGCATTACTGAACCTCGTTCCCACAATACTGGCGCACGATATTCATTCCGCTGCGCACAGCGGTCATGCAGGATTGCACCGACCTAACCCCGTCCACTTCAACGAGGCATTCAAAACAGACCCCCATCATGCAATAGGGGGCTCGCGTTTCGCCGCTTACCGGGTTGGTTCGCGCAAAAAATGGCTCCAGCCTGGCCAGAACACCAGCAACCATCTCGCCCTCGAACGCCTCAACGGCATTGCCATCGACGATAATCTGCACTGATCTACGCCTCTCGCTATGCGCGTTCTTGAACATCAAATCTCTCCGGGGTGAATGCCTCAAACATTCCGTCTAGCGACGTTCTCGAAATGGCATCCGCCAATTCATTCGCGTGGAAAGCAGCTAAGGTGATGCCAGAATGGCAACTGGCCGAGAAGGCTCCGGGATAGCGGGAAGACTGAGCATATATGGGATACCCGTCGGGGCTTAACACGCGAAGTCCCGACCACTGGCGTACGATCGTGGCATCCTTCAAGGCCGGTAAAATGCGTGTCGCACGTCGTGATAATTGCGCTGCTGCCTCAGACGACGTTTCGACGTTGAACCCGACATCTTCATGTGTTGCCCCGATCATTATTGTGCCTTCACGAGTTTGCCGTAAGCCACTGCCGGGTAGGTGTAAAATGCGGCCCAGTCGCTCAGTTACTATGATCTGACCCCGTTGGGGCCTTAATGGGATATTCATCTCAAGCGACAGCGCCAGCTCACTTGTCGAAAGACCTGCCGCCAGTACAATTTTGCTTGCGGCATAAGTCTCGGTGCCTGAGTGGACTTCGAAACCTTCACTGGTGGGTCGAATGAATTTGACCGGGGATTGGAACTCAATTCTCCCACCCAACCGAACAATTGCGCCGTGTAAACCACACAGTAATTCCAGGGGATTTGCAGCACCGTCCAAATGGCCAAAACTGGCGCCAACGACTTCCGGCCCAAGTTCGACATTCGGCAGCATCCGCTCGAGGCTGGCTCTATCCAGCATTTCGGTGTCGGAGTTGCGGTTCGGCTGCTGTTCCGCAAGTCTTTGATTTTTCGAGAGACGTGCATCCCACTCATCATCGCTCAGACAATAGATGAGACCTCCGTCCTGTTCTAAAGCGAGAGGCGTCTCTACGACGTCTTTCAACTGGCGTGCAAAGTCTGACCAGTCCAATGCGCTTTTTTGCGTAATGGATTGGTATGCGGGAAGGCCTTCGCCTTTGCCTTGCACCCACACCAAACCGAAATTTGCCCTCGAAGCTCGAAAATCGGCTCGATCGCCGTCTAGCACGACGACGCGATGATGTCTTTTCGCCAATCCGAATGCGATCGCGGATCCGACGACCCCTGCGCCGACAACAATTATATCGCTCATTTGCATGCGGGATTCTCCCTGAACGTTGTCAGGTTAGAAACTCACGTGCTAGTAGGTCAAAAGCAAAATCTTAAGACAGGTATTCTGTAGGGTTATACCATGCGTCCACCGAGCCTTCGACAAATCGAAGCATTCAGGGCAGTTGTTGAGGTTGGCACGGTAAGCAGAGCGGCTGAGTTGCTCCGAATTTCGCAACCAGCTGTGAGCAAACTCCTGATCAATCTTGAAGAAGATATAGATCTAAAGTTGTTCGATCGAGAAAGCGGACGCCTTGTTTTAACAGATCGAGGAATGCGCCTCTATGAAGAAATTGACCGGATATTTTCTGGCGTAGACCAGATTGCGCGAGCTGTGGAGGCGGCTCGACGGGAAGAGCGCGGACGGCTCGAAGTTGGTGTCATGCCGGCATTGGGCGGCAAGTTCATAGCTGAGGTGGTCTCCCATTTCCTAGAACAGCATCCTACAGTTCATGTACGCATCCACACGAGGTCGTCACAGTTTCTGATCGAATGGCTGCACACTCAACAGCTTGATGTCGGGATCGTCACAACAGCACCTGAGCACCCGCACCTGGCAGTGGAACAGCTAGATGACGAACCATTCTGCTGCATATTGCCCATTGGCCATGCCAAAGCGCACCATCAAGTTCTCACGCCGGAATTGATGAAGGATGAATGCTTTGTTGCGTTTCAGCCTGACAGCTATACGCGAAGACGGATCGAAACGGTGCTCGAGTCCGAGGGCGTTACCCTAGACAGATTGATCGAAGCAACCGCGGCCACCACTGTTTGTGAACTCGTCGCAGCCGGCCTGGGCATTGCATTGGTTCATCCGCTGATGTTGGAACAGGTTTCGGACAGGGTCATTGCACGACCGTTCTTGCCGAAGATTTCGAGCGGCTTCTTGATCTGCAGACCGCAATCGGTTCGAAATCGAGAACTTATTCGCGCTTTTTCCCAAGCGGCCAGAGATGTTGCTCAAAACAAGCTGGGTCAGCTCATCCCGCGATAGCACGACTGATATTCAGCATCTAACGTGATGAGTTCGCTAGATTGATTGCGCTGCGCGATTAATCTTCTCAAATCCCACTTTCTACTGGGTCGATCCGAGGTGGTACGTTGTCTTAAGCGGCAAAGTTGAACTGACGGGTTTGGCGGTAAAGCTTGATGTATTCGAGATGGATTCGATTACTCAGCTTCGCATCATAGGCGGCGATCAAAATGCGGACGCAGGGTTCGAATTGTCCTGCGAGGATTTCAACGCCGAAGTCAACTGAATTGAAAACTGCGGAGATAATATGGGATATGCTTAGGATTGGCGTTGATATAGGTGGCACATTTACAGATTTTTGCGGTTGGCGCGAAGGCAGCCAAGATATTGTTAGTTTGAAGGTCCCTTCAACGCCACCGTCTTTTTGAGGAAGGGTTCAAGAACGGCTTTGAAGCATTGTTGGAACGTCTACCACCCTCCGACAATGAGTCCGCCCTCGTAATGCACGGCACAACAGTTAGTACCAATGCTGTTATTGAACGCAAGGGTCCGAAAGTTGCTTTCTTTGTGACGGAGGGCTATCGCGATTTGCTTGAACTGCAGCGCATGGGGCTCAAAAATCCTCTGAATATTTTCGAGCAGCGTACCAAGCCGCTGATCGGTCGTTCAATGGTTTTTCAGGTCGAAGAGCGTCTTATGCGCGGCGGTGCTGTGCGGACCCCGGTTGATCAATCTGCGCTTGAAGCGCTGGCGCAAAAGGCCGTGGCTGCAGGGGCTGAAGGTTTTGCGGTTGCCTTCCTGCACAGCTATGCCAATGCCCGGCACGAGGAGGCGATGGCCGAAGCCATCCGCAAGGTGGCCGGTCAGCACGCAGAAATCAGCCTTTCAAGCGAGATCTGGCCGCGGATCGGTGAGTATGAACGGGCGATTGTCAGTGTGCTCAATGCTTTTGTGCGCAAGCGGATGGATGAATACATTGGCAAGGTGGAAACCTATGTCGCAGGCCGATTGCCGGGTTCGCAGCTGTTTGTCACCCGTTCCAACGGTGGCGCGATGGCAGCCGAGGAAGCCCGTAAATTCCCAGTGCATACGTTGCTTTCGGGCCCGGCTTCGGGCGTGACTGCGGTCCAATATCTCGGCCGTGCCATGGGAGAGAACAATATTTTGACTCTCGATATGGGCGGCACCAGTACTGATATTTCCATTGTCCGCGATGGCGAGGTGCTTACCTCCAACGATGCTGAAGTTGGCGACTTTCCGGTTGTGATGCCGGTAACCGGTATCGAGGCGGTTGGTGCCGGTGGCGGCTCCGTTGCCGTGATGGACAATGGTGTATTGCGCGTTGGTCCGGAAAGCTCAGGTTCCTATCCTGGCCCAGCCTGTTTCGGGCGCGGGGGCACGGCGCCTACGCTTACCGATGCTTATCTCCTGGCCGGATACATGCCGGAGGATCTTCGGGGTGTTGGAATGCGTCTCGATCGAGAAGCAGCATCGCGAGCCATGTCTCCAATCGCGGACGCACTTGGCCAAGATGTACTAGGTGCCGCCGAAATGTGCATAGCCGTTGCTAGTTCGAACATGGTGGCCGGGGTGATGCCCTATCTGGCCCGTCATGGCGTTGACCCCGAAGACTTGGCATTGTTGGTCTATGGTGGGGCTGGAGCGATCCATGGCCCTCTTCTGGCTGCGGAAATCGGCGTAAAACGTATCATTGTGCCAACAACACCATCAGTGTTTTGTGCACTTGGCGGCCTGGTTTCGGAGCTGAGCAATGACCTGCTTGAGACGGTACACGGAGCAGATGTCGATGCGGAATTGATTGCCCAAAAGTTCGCCCAGTTGCGTGATCAGAGCGCAGCATGGTTGTCCCGGCAGGCGCCTGCCAAACGGCTGGTATCGACCAAATTCGAATGCTGGGCCGAAATGCGCTACGCGGGTCAATCCTTTCAGGTCGATGTGCGATTGCCTGACGAAGCCATCGACCAGAGGGATCTGACCACAATGTATGAGGCCTTTCACGCCGAACATCAGCGCATCTACAGTCATTGCGACCGCAGTTCGCCCGTTGAATTTGTTGATCTACGCATGCGTGTACGTGGGGGGATGACTATCCCTGAGCCGGACTCGGGAGAAACCGTTCGGGAAGGCAGATCTCTCACGGGCCACCGGTCGATGCGCTTTAGCGGGAAGGTTTTTCCAGACGTGAGCATTTATGACCGCGTATTTCTCGCCGAAGGAGAAGCCATTCAGGGGCCTGCTGTGATTGAACAACCCGACGCAACCATCGTGGTCCCGCCCGACTATGTCGCGCGCGTGGGTGCATTTGGTTCAATTCTTATGACTCGGAGCTAATCATGGATGCCGTTCGCACCGCTATTATGAACAACCGTTTCAACGCCATCGTTGAAGAGGCTTCGGCCGCAATCTACCGCACCGCCCACACCACTTTCGTGAAATTGGTGCAAGACTACCAATGCGCGATCGCGACACCTGATGGCGAGATGTTCGCCTATCCCATGCTGTCCGGTGTTAATGTTTTTATGGGCTCACCCATCAAGCCGACGCTGGATGCTATCGGGCTTGAGAACCTACATCGGGGCGACGTCATCATAACAAATGACCCCTTTGCCACAGACGGCCTTGTGACTCATTTGATGGATATCACTTTGCTCTATCCCATCTTTGATCGCGACAAACTTATTGCGGTTGGCTGGGCCTTTGTGCACGCCTCTGATATCGGCGGTGCCGTCCCCGGCAGTATTTCCCCGGCCTTCACCGAAGTATTTCAGGAGGGGCTACGCGTGCGCCCGGTCAAGCTTTATGACCGGGGCGTTCTCAACGAGATCGTCAAGAACATCTATCTGGACAACAGCCGCATTCAGACTGAACTCTGGGGTGACATCCAAGCCATGATCTCCGGGCTGAAGAGCATGGAACGGCGGATGCAGGAATTGTGCGGCCGGTATGGGCGGCAATCGGTGGAAGAGGGCATGGACGATGTGCTCAATTATGCTGAAGCCAAATGCCGTGCCGTAATCAAGGAAATTCCCAACGGTGTTTATTCCTTTTCCGACTATCTGGAAGGAATTCACCAGGATCAGTTGGCTTACTTCACCGCGACGATGACAATCAACGATGATGAAATTGAGGTTGATTTCACCGGAACCGATCCGCAACTTTCAGCCGCTTACAACCTCGTAAGTGGAGCGGGCACGCATCCGTATATTATCCAGTGCCTTTATGCCTTTATCCTGACAATGGACCCACTCATGCCGCGCAATTCCGGCGTGCTGCGACCGATCAACGGGCATGCCCCTCGCGGGACAGTATTAAATGGTGTCTATCCGTGCTCAGGCGGTTCGCGCGCAGCCTCCGCGACCCGTGCATATGACTTGATCCTAGGGTGTCTTGATCAGGCGTTGCCAGAAGGGCTAGCAGCTGCAGATTCTGGAAATGCCGGGGTCATCGTTGTTGCCGCGCCTGACCCGCGAACCGGCCAAGATCGTGTGAGCGTGGCCAGCACTATTACCGGCGGGGGCGGCGCCCGCAATAAATGTGATGGCGTTGACGGCACAGCCGTTCGCTATTCACAGCGGCGCGTTCCGGTTGAGGTGATTGAAATTGAAACCTCATTGGTCATGCAGGCAGTCCGCAATGTTCGTGACACACGGAGTGCGGGCAAATATGTCAGTGGCGCTGCGATCGAGATGGAGATCGAGAACACGGCACATCGGGCCGTCATGACTGTGCGCAACATGAACCGCTTCGTTTTTGCGCCTTGGGGTTTTCGTGGCGGCGAACATGGACAACTTGGTCAGACCGTTGTTAATCCGGGGCGTCCGGACGAGCGTTCGATCGGCAAGATTTCAATTCTGGAAATGGCTCAGGGTGATGTGGTGCGCATCACTGCGCCATGCGGAGGCGGCTTCGGCAACCCACTCGAGCGCAATGTTAGTTCGATTGCAAGCGAGATAGAGGACGATATGTTGTCGCGTGAGCGTGCGGCGCGGGTTTACGGGGTGGTATTTGACGCTAACGGTCTCATCGACGAATTGGCCACACAGAAGGAACGTGCGAGCCGCGCGCAACGCGACGCCCCTGAATTTACATTCTGTCCCGAGCGTCAGCGCCATGATATGGTTTGGAATATGACTGTTCGCCGCGAGTTGGCCAATTCGGCGATGACACGCGAGCCGCGGATCCGCAGTCAGCTCGTAATCAACGCACACAATCGGATGCTGGCTCAGGGCAAGCCAGTCGACGACGCGAGGCTTGCACACATCCTGGACGAGGAAACGACGCGCCTGTCCGGCAGTCATCAAGTTGTTGGCTGACTTTAACAGCCTTATTGGCCATGCGATTGGCTGCGCCGATGAGGTCAAGTCATCGAAGAAAAACGCCGAAGGACGAGCCGTCCTTCGGCGTTTTTCTTCACCTGACTGATGGTTAGTGTGAGCCGGTGCTCTCTAATATCCTAAGCTTCCACCCCGTAATCACAATAGCTGAACACCTGCGTTTGGATCCCCTAGAGCGATGCATTCTATGGAGATGGCGCAATTAACTCCTGCCGACAAATTTGACGGTTGGATCGTGTTGGTATAACCCTATAGAATATCAACGCCAAAAAAACGACTTTGACTAATTACATCGTGAGCGCGTTTAATTAGAAAAACGAATTTGTCGCGCTGATATCAGCGAGCAAACTGACGCAGCAATTGAACTGCTGGGCCGGGCAATGGAAGCGGGAAACGCTCCATCCTGGCCTCGGCTTGGCGAATTGGTTTGTTCTCCGCAAGAGCGTGATCCGAGCCCGGGTGGATGTCTTGAACCAGTTTCCAGAACTGTCGGGATTCAAGTGTTTCTTGGCCGTAGCCGAGGAACTACATTTTGGCCGAGCCGCTGTTCGCCTCAATATGACCCAGCATACGATCAGTCAAAATGTGCGAAAACTTGAGGTTAGCCTGGGTGTTGCTCTGTTCAGACGCTCTACTCGAAGCGTAGAACTGACGGCATCCGGGGAGGCTTTGGTGCCTCGCGTTCGCGAGCTTTTCAGCAAGGCAGAAGAGGCCGTGCTGTTGGCGAAGCTGGCCGCAGGTGGCGGCAATCCAGGTGGTGAAGCATTAAGCATCGGTGCGATCGATCCCGCTGCGCATCGACTTCTTCCGGTGCTCTTGCGGCGTTTCCGCAACCGGTTCCCAAAAACCCGGCTAAACGTCAAAATCTACGATTCATCTGCCTTACTCAAAGCACTGGAACGAGACGAGTGTCATGTTGGGATCATGCGACCACCAACGAACAGCAATCTACTAAAGTATCGACCCCTGATGTCCCAGCAGTTTGTTGCGGTGATTCCGTCAGGCTCGGTTCTGGCCAAACGCAAAACACTAAATCTCCGGGATTTCATCAACGAAAGGGTCTTCACGTTAAATCGGTTTGAACTATCAAGTTTTGAGGCCGTCTATGACCAAATTTGCCATGCTGGCATTGAACTTGACACAACGGTGGAAGCATCGAACACAGCTGCGGCTCTCGCTCTGGCATCGGCAGGGGTAGGGATTACCTTTTTACCGGAATGGATTGAAAGCATTGCGAATGACAGCGTCGTGCTGCGCCGGGTAGAAGACCTCACTCATCAGATTTCCATCGGGGCTGGCTGGCGAAGCGATTCACCCATACCCGGAATATTCCCGTTCGTAGAGTGCGCAACGTTCGTTACGAGCCCTGGCAAAGCGTCGAGTATTGCGAGCGATTCAACTAACGAATTCTCACATCTGCGGAGTTCAGAGCACACGTCTATTCATTCGGATGAGCAATCAATCGTTGGGATTCCGAATTAGACATAGTTGATATCGGCAAAGCAAACTGACGCCGCAAACCAAGATAAGGGGAGATCTATCGTGAAAACGTTCCACTATTTATCAGTCATATCACTTGCACTGGGCCTGCAAGGCGCACAAGCGAATGCGCAAGAACTCATCGTCAACGGATACGGCGGGCCTTACGGCGATTTGATCCAAGAAACGATCATCAAACCGTTTGCTGCCGAAACTGGCATTGATGTCATCTATGATGAAACGGGTTCGTCTGGGGCCGACTATGCCAAGATCAAGGCCACGGGTGGCAATCCGGGCTGGGATGTCAATGTGATGACGGCAGCGCAATCTCTTGATGGCTGCAAGGACGGGTTGCTGGAGCCATTGAGCCTCTCTGCGGTACCTAATCTCGCCTTCATTGATCCTGGGTTGCGAGACTTGGCAGGTGAATGTGGCGCCGTACATGAACTGCAGTATGTGTCACTGCTCTACCGCACGGACAAGCTGGATCCGGCTCCGACGTCGTGGAACGACCTCGCCGATCCGAGGCTTAACGGCAAGATTGTTTTGCCAACTTTTAACAATCTGCTGGCCTCACAGATGCTGCAGGTTTACTCGGCCATGGCCGGCAACGATGCCAATGATGTCGATCCTGGTCTTGAGATGCTGACCAAATTGGCGCCACATGCGCTGGCATTCGAGGATACATCCGCCTTGATGGACAAATATATTCGTGAAGGCGACGCGTGGGCCATGCCGTTCTATAGCGGCCGGGCAGGTGGCATGAAGAATGGTGGTGTCCCGGTTGATTTTATTATTCCGGCTGAAGGTACCGTCCCGCTTGTCGCCACTCTAAATGTGCCGGTGGGGGCCGAGCATAAGGATGCGGCCCATATGTTCATTGATTATTGGCTAAGCAAGACCGGCCAGGAAAGCTGGGCGCTGGCATATCAGGTAGGCACGGCGCGTGCTGACGTCGACCTTCCTGCTGATTTCCGTGCCAAACAGGTGACAACCCGTGAAGACATCCAGAAGCTGATCCTGCCAAACTTGTCCGTCACGGCCTCGCGGTTGCCGGAATGGGCTGACCGGTGGGAACGCGAAGTCGTTCCGGCCGCAAACTAGGGTCGTGTCTTCGATGAACGTTTCTGAACCGATTTCTGCGGCGCGTCAGCGCCGCAGCTTTCTCTCTCCGGGCGCTTATGTGCCGCTGATCCCGCCTGTCTCAGCGCTGCTATTGTTCTTTGCCCTGCCAATGGGAATGATGATCGGGCTCAGCTTTGAGACAACGCTTGGCGGCTTTGGTCTGAGCAATTATCAGGACTTCTTTACTGATGATCTGGCTCTCGACGGGCTGAGGCGTACCCTCGTCATGTCGGGCTTGGTGGCCATAAGCGTAACGGTGATGGCCTATCCGATCGCCTATTTTCTGGCCCGGTCGACAACTCGTTGGCGGGTGATTGTTTTTGCCCTTGCCATTGCACCGGAGTTGGCTGGCGTGGTGCTACGTACATATGGCTGGCTGGTAATCCTGGAGAAAAATGGTTTCATCAATGACACGCTGATCTCGCTTGGCCTGATTGAAGAGCCCTTGCCGCTGATCGGCAATATGTTCGGTGCGGTGGTGGGCCTGACCCATGTGTTGCTGCCGTTTGGGATATTGTCACTATTAACCAGCATTCAGGGCATCGACCAGAATCTGGAAAAATCCGCACAAATCCTTGGTGCTTCGCGGCTGTCGGTTTTACGCCATATCGTTTTCCCGCTGTCCTTGCCCGGCATTATGAGCTCCTTCCTGATTGCCTTCACCTTGTCGGCTTCCGCCTATGCAACGCCGGCGCTGCTAGGTGGCATCAAGTTCAAAGTTCTTGCGACGATGATTTATCGTGAGGTCTTGGTGCTCGTTAATTGGCCGGCGGCAGCTGTTATGGCCACCGTGCTTCTGGTCATTGTGATTGGTATCGCGTTCTTCAGCACCCGTGCTGAAAACCGTATCGTCAACAGATTGCATGTGAGGTGAGGTGATGAGCAGAGTAATATTATCGTCCCTCTACTGGGCCTTCTTCGTGCTGATATTGCTGTTTATCGCACTGCCTCTTCTGGTGGTGATCGCCGCCTCGGTCAGTCCCACAGTCAGCGTCACATTCGAGTTCTGGACCTGGACATTTGAGTGGTTTCAGAGAATGTGGGCTCCCAGATGGATTGACCCCTTTATTCTCAGTGCAAAGATAGCTGCGCTCGTCGCGATCATCACCGGCGTTCTAGCCACTCTGGCAGCCTATGCCGTCGCCTATCGTAAGGTACCCGGACACACGGCCATCATGTCTTTCTTACTGTCACCGCTTGCGGTGCCGCAGATCGTCAAAGGCGTGGCAATCGTGTTGTTCTTCTCTTCCGCAGGTCTTTACCACTACCTCGGTTTTCCGGGGCTGGTTCTTGGGCACGTGGTGTTGACCATGCCTTTTGCCACCCGCATGATTGTCACGGCAATCTACAATTTTGACACGAATCTTGATCGTGCTGCGCAGGTGTTGGGCGCCAGCAAATGGCAGCGGGTCTATCATGTGCTCTTGCCGCTGATAAAGCCCGGAATTTTTTCCGGTATGACCTTTGCGTTCATCCTCTCCTTTAATGATGTGCCTATTGCCCTGTTCTTGGTCCGACCCGGTGAGATCACTCTCCCCATTAAGGTCATCAACTATTTCGAATTCGGCCTTGATCCTGTTTTGGCCGCCGTCAATGTCGCTTCCCTCCTCTTCCTTCTCGCGGTGATCTTCCTGTTTGAGAAAATCGGCGGGTTTACAGCGCAACTACATGGAGGAAGTAAATGAGCTCCGCTGATACCGCAGACATCCAACTAGTCGATGTGACCAAGAGCTATGGCAGCAATCTGGTTGTCGACAAGGTCAATCTGATTGTTCCCAAAGGAGAGTTTGTCAGCATTCTTGGCCCGTCCGGCTGCGGCAAGACCACCACACTGAATATGGTTGCGGGCTTTCACGAGCCGACGTCGGGTGAAATTCGCATTCGCGGTACTAACCAGGTGGGAGTGCCGCCGGAAAAACGCAATATCGGTCTAGTGTTTCAGAACTACGCGTTGTTTCCGCATATGACCGTGGCTGAAAACGTTGCCTTTGGTCTGAAGATGAAGCGCAAGTCAAGGGCCGAGACAGAAGTTGCGGTCAAGAATGCGCTAAGAAGCGTACATCTTGAAGGCTATGAATCCCGCTATCCGAAAGAGCTTTCGGGTGGTCAGCAACAACGTACGGCGCTGGCCCGCGCGATCGCACCTCAACCTTCCGTGTTGCTGCTCGACGAGCCGCTTTCAAACCTCGACCTCAAGCTGCGCGAAGCCATGCGGGTTGAGCTCAAGGAAATCCAGGAAGCACTGGGCATGACCTTTGTCTACGTGACGCATGATCAGGAGGAGGCGATGGCCATGTCTGATCGCGTTGTCGTCATGTCGGGCGGTGTCGTTGCGCAGGAGGGTCGCCCGGTCGACATCTACCAGAATCCGGTCTCCGCGTTCGTGGCGGACTTCATCGGCAAGTCAAACCTGTTGCCGGTCACAAAAGTGGATGAAGAAAAGGGCAAGCTTCGGCTCACGCTTAAAGGTGGGACTGTGCTCATTGCGGATCCATCTGCGTCACTTGCACCGGGCAAGATCGAACTATGCTGTGTGCGCCCGGAAAATGTGCAACTGGTCCAGCCAGGTGAAACGGCTGAAAACGTTCTTCCGGGGCGTGTGGATAAAATGGTCAATCTGGGTGCGCATGTCGACCTTTGGGTGGATGTATCTCGTGGTTGCACCGTCAAGGCGCAGATCCCCGTTCGTCGCTTGCAAAACGTCGATGTTGGGTCCGAGATTAAACTGCGGATTGATCCTGCCGCTGTGCAACCCTTGGCGCATTAAGATTCCGGATGGAAGCAGGTCTTGCGGTCTGCCTCCATTTTCATCGGTGTGACTGGTCGCCAAGCCAGTCTGGGTTTTGCTTCGGGAAACTTCTGCAGCGACCCTGAGAGCGGGGTTGATCGTCGGCTCATTCGGTTCCTCCCACCAGGGCGAGGATTGCAACCTTTCCACCCCTGGCAACTGGTTGGCGTCGGCGCGGTATTAACGTGCGGTCGCCAGCCGATTTTTTTCGTCCGTTGGACCGCGGCGATTGTTGGAGTTCGTCGGGATCTAGCAATGCTCGCGGTAGACCTCCAGTAGGGGACCACATATGTCGTTTGCCGGTGGATCAGGCTTCAACACCACACTATCACGGATTGCCGAGGTAAAGGATCGCAAGAGCCTCGATGCTGTCATGGAGGCACTTGCTGCCAGCTACGATCTCAAATCCGCAGCCTACTTCGGTGTTGGCCTGTCAGGCCGTACGAA
>NZ_JAINFJ010000026.1 GCF_019966595.1 Oricola indica | reverse complement strand
CAGGCGCGGCATTGTTGGTGGAGTTCTCATAATGATCGCCTATCCTCACGCAAAGCCGTAATCAACTTGGCAATCCCTCGAGCGCATGGTTGCGCTGCTCCAGAAGCGCGGCGCGATTTCTTTCACGCTGGGGAACCGGGAAACCGATATCTTCCTCGACTGGCCGGATGGCCGCCTCGCGGCGGCGGGAAAGACGCAGGTCGTCCGCTCGATGCAGCCGTCGAACCGCGTTTTGTGGTTCGTGAAGGGTCCGGACCCGGACGAATGCATCGCGACCGATCTGGAGGATTTCGACAAGGCGCAGGCCATGCTTGCCGCGCTCGGTTGCGTCGAAATCGACCGCGTGGAGAAACACCGCGACATCTGGTTCCTGGGCGATTTCCACATCACGCTGGACCGTGTACCGGGCCTCGGCGAATTCGTCGAACTGGCGGTGATGACGGACGATGCGGAGAGCCTGCCCGGTTGGGCGCAACGCGTCGAAACGCTGGCGGGCGATCTTGGCCTCCCGGCCGACGCGGTTCAGACGCAGTCCTACCGCGCCATGCTCCGAACGTCCCTACGAACCGCAGGCGTAAAAGCCGCGATAACCGACCGTGGGCCCGTCTTCGAGGGCAAAGACGAGTTCGGCGTCTGATCGCCAGTTCGCGTCCTCGCCGAGCGGGCGGACCGTCATCGTGACACCGGGTGCTTCGAACCCGATTCGTTCGTCTTCGGTTTCCACACCGGAAAGCGGCACGATCACGCCGTTCAGCTTCATGACGCCGTCGTTTCCGTCGGCCGACGTCCAGAGGATCGGATCGGTTTCCGGACTGCGGTTGAAGGCGCATCGCCCATCCGCGCCGAGGATTTCGTCGGCCCGGTCTCGCGGAACGGGCGCGGGGTCGAGCTCGGCGACCAGCGTGTTGGCCAGCGCGTCTGCCACGGTCCCGACCTGGGCCGGCGGATCGCGGTAGATTTCGTCCACGCTGTTCCCGGCGGAGATGTCGGCGATCAGATAGCGCATTTCGGCGATTTCCCGGCGCTGCGCCGCGATGATCTCGTCGGCGAGCTTGCGGGCCCGGCTATCCTCGATCCCCGCCCTTTCAGACGTCATGACGGCGATCGAATGATGGGGGATCATCGCACGCATGTAGCTGGGGCCCGAAACCGTGGCCTGGCTGCGGACGAGCCAAAGCGAACCGGCGAATACGAGGATCGCGCCGATGAATATGCCGATGTTCAATCCCGTGTTGCGATACATGCCGAGCATGAAGCCAAGCATGATGAAGGCCATGGTCGCGCCCATGAGGACCGCCATGTAGGCGCGCGTCTCGGAAAAGAAGACATGCTCGAACGCATAGGTGTTGAGATACATCAGGATGAACATCACCAATGTCGAGGTGAGGATCATCAGGCCGAAACGAATGTAGGACATCGGACTCCTCCTGTCGTCATGCGCCTGCCGGGCAGGGCTTTCGGAGTCGAACGCGTCCCGTCCGGAACCGTTCCGGCTGGCGCGGGCCTATTTAGTCAGGCGGAAATCCTCGTGGCACTGCGAGCAGGTGCGTCCCATATCGGCGAACAGGAGCCTGATTTCATCCACGCTTTCAGCCTCTTGCGCCACGCTCGACAGCGCCGAGGCCTTTTCCTCGAGCGCGCCGGCAAGCCCCTCGAACTCCTGCCAGTCCACCCAGATGGCGGGGCGCGCCTCGCTGGTGCCGCCCGCCGATCCTTCCGGGAACAGGGAAAGCATCTCGCCGGCATGACCGGCCAGCGCGTCGGCGGCCGAGCCGGCGACTTCCGGGTCGAAGTTTTCCCGTCCGCGAATCATCGCGCCAAGGTCCTTCATCCGGTCGGCGATCTCCCCCATCAGGTCCATTCGTTGCCTGACGATGCCGGTCGCGCCGGAATGGGCGAGAGCCGTTCCGGAAATGGCCGAAACAATCAGTGCGGCCGCGATCAGCGGGCCTGCGCGTTCATGCATGGTTGAATTCCTATCAGTGGATTCCGTTGGCGCGCTGCAGCGTGCGGACATAGGAGACGATCTGGTCGATCTCCCCGGGGTCGACGCCTTCGACGGGCGGCATGTCGCCGAACGGCCAGTGATGGGCCCTTACGCCGCGCTGGGCCGCGAGCTGGAAGGCGGCGTCGCCGTGATGGTTCGGTTCGTAGATGACGTGGACGAGCGGCGGTGCGACCCCGTCCCGACCGGCGGCGTTCACGCCGTGGCAGGACGCGCAATTCCGGTTGAACAATGCTTCACCGGAAAGGGCGTCGCCCGAAAGCTCCGGCACCTCGACCCGGACGATAGGAGGTCCTTCCGCTCCGCTCATCCGCATGGGCGAAGGCCGCAGTGCGAACCACCAGACAAGAAAAGCGGCGACCGCGACGAGCAGAAACGCCAGAAAGTAGTTCTTTGCGGCCATCGAAATTCCCGGTTCAGTTCGGTGTCGGTATTGCTGTTGGCCGGTCGGCGCCTAGCGCGAGCGCCCGATGAGATATCCGACCGCCATGCCGGCGAGAAATATCAGGGCGACCGTGAGCAGCATTCCGAGACCCATCCCGAAGAACATCCCGTTTTCGAACCCGTACATCATGGCGACACCTCCTCATTACGTAAGGTCATAAAGCTTCCACCCACTGGAAGCTCAAGACCAAATTGCGGGTGATATCGCTGTACGGCGCCTGCCGGCGTTCGCTGTTGCGCCATTTACGGGCGGCCAGCAGGGTTCGGTGCGGTGACGCTCGAAATGGCCCTGCAGCGAGATGGCCGGATACGCGATCTTCCATCGCGGGCTCGCCTCGCGGGACAGGCACTCATGGTCGAGCGCGGGTCCGCCGCGTCTCATCATGCATGGCGGCGCCGATGCGGCCCTGCCGATTTCCTAGATCGGCCGGATGCGCAGCTTGGTGATGCGGTTTCTCTCGCGCTTCATGACCACGAAGCGCTTGCCGTGGAAGGTGAAGGCCTGTTTCTCGGCGGGAATGGTCTGCGCCTCGTGGATGACGAGGCCGGCTATGGTCGTCGCCTCCTCGTCGGGCAGGTGCCAGTCCAGCGCGCGGTTGATGTCGCGGATCGGCACCGAGCCGTCGACGACGATCGATCCGTCGGCTTCCTGGCGCAGGCCCTGGATATCGACATCGTGCTCGTCGGCGATGTCGCCGACGATTTCCTCGATGATGTCTTCCAGCGTGACGAGGCCTTCGACCTCGCCATATTCGTCGACCACGATGGCGACATGGGCCTTGCGGCGCAGAAACGCGTCGAGCTGGTCGCGCAGCGTGGTCGTATCCGGCACGTACCACGCCTTGTTGGCGACCTTCATGATGTCGATTCGGGTCGGGTCGTTGTCGACGCCATGCAGCGCGCGCAACAAATCCTTGGCATGCACGATGCCGACGATGTTGTCCGTTCCGCCGCGCCATACGGGCATGCGGGTATAGGGGCTTTCGAGGATTTCCGACACGATCGCGGCCGGCTCCAGGTCGGCATTGACCATTTTCATGTTGGTGCGGTGGACCATGATGTCGGAGACTTCGAGCTCGGCGAGATCGAGCAGGCCGCCCAGGCGGTCGCGCTCCTCCTTCACCACAGATCCCTCCTTGTGCAGCACCTCGACGGCGCCGCGAATCTCCTCATGCGCGGTGAGCATGGATTCGCGGTCGGTCAGATCGACGCCGAAGACCTTAAGCATGCGCCGCACGATCATGTTGACGAGGCTCGACAACGGTCCGACGACCAGGACGAAACGGCGGATGATCGGCGCGACGGCGAGGGCGAAGCGGTCGGGATTGGAAATCGCCCATGATTTCGGCAGCACTTCGGCGAAAATGACCAGCATCACCGTCATGGCGATGGTTGCATAGGCAACGCCGGACTGTCCGAACAGCGTCAAGAAGACGCTGGTGGCAAGCGCCGAACCGAGGATGTTGACGAGGTTGTTGCCGATCAGAAGCGCGCCGATCAGCCGGTCCTGCCGCGTCATCAGCGTGTTGACGGATTTCGCGCGCGGATCGCCCGCGCCTTCCAGGTGGTGCATGCGCGCGCGCGACGTCGCCGTGAGCGCCGTCTCCGAACCGGAGAAAAATGCCGACAGGACCACAAGGGCGAGTACCACGACCGCGATGATCCAAATTCCCATGACTAGCTTCCTATCTTGTCCCGGAGAAAGGCGTGCACCTCCGATTCCGGCACATTCTTCGCGATGAAGGACTGACCGATTCCGCGTGTCAGGATGAAGTTGAGCGCACCGCGGGTCACCTTCTTGTCCTGCCTGATATAGGTCAGCATCGTGTCGGCGTCGCGCAGATACGGCTTCATGGCGTCGAGGTCGGTCGGCAGGCCGACCGACTTAAGATGCGCGGCGACGCGCTTTGCGTCGTCCGGACTGGCGAGGTTCATCCGCGCCGAAAACTCATGTGCGAGCACCATGCCGATGGCGACGCCCTCGCCATGAACGAGAATGTCGGGGTCGTATTTCGCCGCCGCCTCCAGCGCATGGCCGAATGTGTGTCCCAGGTTGAGCAGCGCCCGGTCGCCGGCCTCGCGTTCGTCGCGGGCGACGACGGCGGCCTTGGCGCGGCAGGATTCCGCGATGGCATGGATACGCTCGCTGCCGCCGGCCTCGATCTTCGCCCAGTTTTCCTCCAGCCATGCGAAGAAGTCGGGCCGGTCGATCAGCCCGTATTTCACGACCTCGGCATAGCCGGCGCGGAATTCGCGCGGCGACAGCGTGTCGAGCGCCCCGGTGTCGGCGATCACCAGCCGCGGCTGGTAGAACGCGCCGATCAGGTTCTTGCCGTGCGGCGCATTGATCCCGGTCTTGCCGCCGACGGACGAATCCACCTGGGACAGCAGGGAGGTGGGCATCTGCACGAACTGCATGCCGCGCCGGACGATCGCGGCTGCAAAACCCGTGAGATCGCCGATCACGCCGCCGCCGAGCGCGATCACGACGTCGCCGCGTTCCAGCCGGGCGTCGAGGATGCGGTAGACCACGTCCTGCAGAATTTCGAAGCGTTTCGTCGGCTCGCCGGCCGGAAGCACGATATCCGTCGCGTCGATCCCGGCATCCGCCAGGCTCGCGCGGACAGTCTCGAGGTGATGGGCGGCGACATTCTCGTCCGTCACGATCGCCGCGCGGACGCCCGGCAACGTCTCGGCGATGCGGCGCCCGCTTTGTTCGAGCAGGCCCGGGCCTATCAGGATGTCGTAGGAACGATCGCCGAGATCGACAGTCACGGTCTCGGCGCAATGTGCGTCATTCATCGGTCACTCGCTTCCGTCGCGCTGTGTTCGCGCGGGGTTTCCGCGTGGCCGTCGAGCCATGCCGCGATGGCGGCGACCACATTGGCGGCCATGTCTTCCTTGGATATGTCGCGCGACCGCACCTCGATATCCGCATTAGCGTAGACCGGATATCGCTCATCCATGAGGCGCTGCATGACAGCGCGCGGATCGGCCGTGCGCAGGAGCGGCCGGTTCTTTCGGCGCGCGACGCGTTCCATCAGCAGGTCGATATCGGCGGAAAGCCAGACCGATATTCCATCCTGCGCGATTTCGCTGCGTGTATTCTCGTTGATGAAGGCGCCGCCGCCGGTCGCCAGCACCTGCGGTCCGGTCTTCAGCAGGCGCGAGATAACGCGTTGTTCCAGCGACCGGAATTCCGGTTCGCCATAGTGTTCGAACAACTCGGGAATGGTCATTTTCGACACGGTCTCGATTTCCGTGTCCGCGTCGGCGAACGGCAGGCCGAGACTGGCCGCGACCTTGCGGCCGACCGCCGATTTCCCGGCGCCCATAAGGCCGACCAGGACGATCGAGCGATGGCCGATCCGGTTGCGAACGGTCTCGCAATTGGCTTTGATTTCAGGCGTCATGACTCGTCGTTTCCGTCCGAGTTCCGCTTAGCGCATGAACCCGCGCGCCCTGTCAAGAATTGTAAAGACGGGCCGTTTAGGGTTTGATTTTAATGATATGTAATCGCATACCCGCTTCACGAGACAAAAGGCGTGCCGTAAGATCGAAGTCCGATGCCAAGCCTGATCCGGTTTCTATTCACGCTCGCCGTCCTCGGCGGGATCGCCTACGGCGCCATGTGGGCGCTGGTTTCCTATGTCGAACCGACCCCGCGCGAAATGACGGTCCGCATCCCGGCCAACAAGATCAATCCGGATTTCTGATCCCGGTTCGCGAAACCGCCGGTAAACCTTCGCGTGCCAGACTGATGGCATGATCGACGCATTTCTCGAAATGATGAGCGCCGAGCGCGGCGCATCCGACAACACGCTCGCCTCCTACCGGCGCGACCTGGAGGAAGCGGAGCGTTTCGTGCGCCGCGCGAGCGCCCGCCGTCTTTCCGACGCCATCTCGACGGATATCAGCGCATATCTGTCGAGCATGGACGCCTCGGGATACGCGGCCTCCTCGCAGGCGCGCCACCTCTCCGCGTTGCGGCAGTATTTTCGCTTTCTCTATGCGGAGAACCTGCGCGGCGACGACCCGACCGGGGTAATCGCCTCGCCGAAAAAGGCCAGGGCCCTGCCGAAGGTGTTGAGCGAGGAGGAGGTGTCGCGCCTGCTCGAACGCGCCGGGGAGGAAGCCACGGACGAGACGCAGCCGGCGAAAATCCGGATCACCGCGATCCGCACGCGCGCCCTGCTCGAACTGCTCTATGCGACAGGTCTGCGGGTCAGCGAACTGGTTTCGCTGCCGGTCAGCGTCGCATGGCGCGACGACCCGTTCTTCATGGTGCGCGGCAAGGGATCGAAGGAGCGCATGGTTCCGGTCACCGACACCGCCCGCGCCGCGGTGACCGCCTATCTGGAGGCCCGCAATCGCGATACGCGCGCCGATGACTGTCCTTGGCTGTTTCCCGCCGAAAACTATGTCGACCACGTTGCGCGGCAGGTCTTCGCACGCGATCTCAAGGCGCTCGGCGCGCGATGCGGCCTGTCCGTCTCCAAGCTTTCGCCGCATGTGCTCCGGCACGCCTTCGCCAGCCATCTGTTGCAGAACGGCGCCGATCTGCGCGTCGTGCAGCAGCTTCTGGGCCATGCCGATATCTCGACGACGCAGATCTACACGCATGTGCTGGAAGAGCGGCTGCACCGGCTTGTCACAGAGCATCATCCGCTGGCCGGCGCCTGAGCCCAAGTGGGCTATGCTTGACATCCAGCCCGTTTACCTCCACCTCCACGCCAAACGAAAGACCGAACGGACAGCGTTCCCATGTCACTTTACAGCTATCTCGATTTCGAAAAGCCGATCGCCGATCTGGACGGCCAGATCATGGAATTGAAGAAGCTTTCCGAGGGCGAGAATGGCGGGGTCGACGTTGCCGAGGAAGTCGCGCGGCTGGAGAAACGGTCCGCCGAGGCGCTGGTCGAGATCTACAAGAAGCTGACACCCTGGCAGAAGGCGCAGGTCGCGCGTCATCCCGACAGGCCGCATTGCTCGCAATATGTCGATGCGCTGTTCGACGAGTTCACGCCGCTTGCCGGTGACCGCAAATTCGCCGAGGACGCCGCCGTCATCGCCGGTTTCGCGCGTTTCGACGGCAACCCGGTCGCGGTGATCGGGCAGGAAAAGGGGTCCGACACGCAGTCGCGCCTGAAGCACAATTTCGGCATGGCTCGGCCCGAGGGATATCGCAAGGCGGTCCGCATCATGGAGATGGCGAACCGGTTCGGCCTGCCCGTCATCACGCTGGTGGACACGGCGGGCGCCTATCCGGGCATCGGCGCGGAAGAACGCGGCCAGGCCGAAGCCATCGCACGTTCGATCGAGATCAGCCTCAACCTCGAGGTGCCGTTGGTTTCCGTCGTGATCGGCGAAGGCGGATCCGGCGGCGCGATCGCCATTGCGACGGCCAACAAGGTCTACATGCTTGAACACGCCATCTACAGCGTGATCTCGCCCGAGGGCGGCGCGTCGATTCTGTGGCGCGACGCCGCCCGCGCCCGCGACGCCGCGACGGCGATGAAGGTCACCGCGCAGGACCTGCTCGCGCTCAAAGTCATCGACGGCATCATCAGCGAGCCGCTTGGCGGCGCGCACAGGGACCGCGATGCGGTCGTCCAGGAAACCCGCAAGACGGTCGAGGGGGCGTTGGCCGATCTCGCCGGGCTCGACGGTCCGGCGCTGAAAAACGCCCGGCGCGAGAAATTCCTCGCCATTGGCCGCAATCTCGGCTGATCGGGTTCCGTTAGAAATCCGCCATATCCGTGCCGTATTTTTTCCCGATGCGTGACGCTGACAATCGTGTGAGCGGGGGCCAGGCAACCTTGCGGCAAGTCGCGGTCGTCTATAATCCGGGTCCAATGATTTTTCCGAGGCATTCTCGAATGGCGTATCGACGGGCGATGATCGCGATAATGGTGGCTGCATCCACCGCGCTCGCCGGTTGCGAGACAAGCGACGTTCTTTCGCTCAAGGCCAATGCGCCGATCCCCGAAGACGTGCGCAGTTTCATGTCCGCGAACGGCATGACCAAGTCGTCGCCGATCATGGTCCGCATCTTCAAGGACGAAGCGGTCCTCGAGGTCTGGAAGCAGAAAGACACCGGTCGCTTCGCTCTGGTGAAGAGCTACGAGGTCTGCGCCTATTCCGGAAAACTCGGGCCGAAGATCCGGGAAGGCGACCGTCAGGCGCCCGAAGGGTTCTATTCGATCTCGAAACATCTGCTCAATCCGAAATCCAGCTATCACCTGGCGTTCAATACGGGCTTCCCCAATCGCTACGACCGTGCCAATGGCCGCACCGGCTCCAATCTCATGGTGCACGGCTCCTGTTCGTCGGCCGGTTGCTATTCGATGACGGATGAGAGCATCGCGGAAATCTACGCCTTCGCGCGCGAGGCGCTGTCCGGCGGCAAGCAGGACGCGTTCCAGGTCCAGGCCTATCCGTTCCGGATGACGCCGGAAAACATGGCCAAGCACCGCAACGACAAGAATTTCGAGTTCTGGTCGATGCTCAAGGAAGGCTACGACCATTTCGAGCTGACCAAGATACCGCCCAAGGTCGATGTCTGCGGCCGCCGTTATGTCTTCAACAGCCTCCCCGAGGAAGGCGAGTTCAAGGCGACGGCGGAATGCCCGCCGATGACGATGCCGACCGGTCTCGCAACGGCCTATCAGTCGCTGCAGTCCAAGCAGGCCGTTGCCTTCCAGCAGGCAGTGGCCGCGATGGAAGGCGGATCGGCGGCAAGCGCTTTGCAATCGAAACCGGCTTCTCCGCTCGGCAACCTGTTCCGCGGATCGTCGGCCTCCGCATCGACCCAGTAAGCGACATGGCGGACATCTACGACCTGCGCGGCCTGAATTGTCCGATGCCGGTTCTCAAGACGCAAAAACGCATGCAAAGCCTCAAGCCGGGTGACCGGCTGTGGGTCCGCACCAGCGATCCGCTGGCCGTCATCGACATCCCCAATTACTGCCGCGAAAGCGGCCATCCGCTCGTCGAAAGCGAGAAGGACGAGGACGGTCACCGTTTCCTGATCGAGCGGGGCGCGTAGAGCGCCGGTTCACATTCCCGGGATCGCCAGCGGATTGTCGGTCAGCGCCTGCCGGTCGGGCCGGTCGGGGGCGATCTGGCCGGTGAAGGCCGCGAACAGGCCCTCGATATGCGCCCTGTTGCCGTTTCGCGCGATGACGACGAGGCGCGTTTCCGGTTCGCGCCCTTTCCATGAGTCGAGCCTGACCGGCGGATGAAACACCGACTGCACGCCGTGAATGACCAGCGGCCGGTCCGGCTTCTCCGTGGTCCACACAACACCCTTCATGCGCAGCAATTCGCGCGGCATCGAGGAGCGCAACAGGTCGGCGAACATCTCCACCGTCGCCGCCGTGATCTGTGCGTCATGCGTCAGCGTGAAAGCCTCGATCGACGCGTCATGCCGGTTGACGTCATGATGGTGGCGGTGATGGCCGTGCGGTTCGCCGGCGGCCGGGCGCGCCTGCGCCAGTGACGAATCGTCGAGCGCCAGAACGAAGCCGTCGCCTGCCGCATCGACCGGTTCGACCAGCGGATTGATCGCCGCGAGCCTGGCGATCAGCGCGTCGCTTGCCGGTTCGAGATCGGTCTTGGTCAGGACGATGCGGTCCGCGAGCGCCACCTGGCTTCGCGCTTCCTCGTGGTCTTCCAGACTGGCCAGCCCCGTCGCCGCGCAAACGACCGTGACGAGGCTCGCCACGTGGAAGCGTTCATTGAGGCCCGGCGTCGCCATCACCGCCTGCAAGACGGGCGCGGGATCGGCCAGTCCCGTCGTTTCGATGACGACACGGTCCAGCGCGGCGCCCGCCTCGATGCGCTCATTGATCTGGAACAGCGTGTCGACGAGATCGCTTCTGACGGTGCAGCACAGGCAGCCATCCGACAGTTCGATCATCGGTTCGCCGCCCTCGACTGCCTCGACCAGCAGGTGGTCGATGCCGACATCGCCGAACTCGTTGATGATCACCGCCGTGTTGGCGAAGCCGCCTGCGGCGAGCAGGCGGTTCAGGAGCGTCGTCTTTCCCGCGCCGAGAAAGCCGGTCACCACATGGACGGGTACGGAGGCCATGGCCGTATCAGGCTCCCTGATCGGGCCGGAATTCGGGGACAGGGATCGCCCGTTCGGCGGCAAGGTCGATGCCCTCGGCGCGGCGCGCCTCCGCCACTTCGTCGCTCAGCCGCACCGGCCGGAAATCCGGAACCGGGACCGCGTCGATATATTGCCCGGCCAGCAGGATGGCGGACATGCTCGCGCCTTCCGCGCCGCCGATAAAGATCGGCACGGGCACCGGGTCGCGGGTCAGCGGTGTGATCGCCGGGCTCGCGAAACTGTCGAGCGAGCGGTCCGCCCAGCGCGCATCGTTGGCTTCCTGCGAACACACGATGTCGCGGACATTGGCGATTTCGGTCGAATGGCCCTCGGGCGGCGTCATCGAGGCGAGGACTGGTTCGAATTCGGCCTCGTTCATCTTGGCAAAGCCTTCCTCGAGCAGGTCGGCGGCACGTTCGGAGCGGCCCTTGGAGCTCATCTCGCCAAGAACGACCGCGATCAGGGTCACGCCCTTGCGCGTCGCGGAGGCGACCAGGTTGAAGCCGCCTTCGCAGATATAGCCGGTCTTCATGCCGTCGGCGCCGTCAAAGCGCCCGAGCAGCAGATTGTAGGATTTGTAGACCTTGTCGCCGTCCTTCAGCGCCTCGGTCGAGAAATAATGCGCGTGCTGCGGATATTCGAGGCGGATCGCCCGGGCGAGTATCGCGAGGTCGCGCGCCGTCGAATACTGGCCCGTATCGTGCAATCCGTGCGGATTGACGAAATGGGAGTCGGTCATGCCGAGGCGCTTCGCCTCGGCGTTCATTTTCTCGGAGAACGCCTCGACGCTGCCGGAAACGGATTCCGCGATGGCGACGGCGATGTCGTTGGCCGATTTGACGAGCAGCATCTTGAGCGCATTGTCGAGCGTGAGGATCGTGCCGACCGGATAGGCCATGTGGCTCGGCGGCTTGCGCGCCGCTTGGAGAGAGATGCGCACCGGCGATTTCATCGTCAGCGCGCCGCGCTCGATCTCGCGGAATGCGACCCAGGCCGTCATCAGCTTGGTCAGGGAGGCGGGACGCCAGCGGTCGAACTGACGCTCGGCTTCGAGCACGCGTCCTGTGGATACTTCGATCACCATGGACGGCATTGTCGAGGCGTCGGCCCTGTTCGCGCCGAGCGCGATCAACAGGACGAGGGCAATTCCGAGAATGGGCGATCTTTGTCCGGCGAACATTGACTTTCCCTGATCGATGACGAGGCCCCCGCGATTGTGTAGGCGAATGTCGCGGGCTAGACAAGGATTGTGCCGAAGGCATGACGCCGCGAGGCCGATATGTTCGAAACCGGACTTGTCCGGGGCGGCCCGCACCGCCATTTTCGAGGTGACGAACCCGGTTCCAGGAAGGGAAACGAATGCCGATTCTCAATCGTGCCCATGAAATGCAGGCGGAAGTGGCCGGCTGGCGCCACCACCTGCACCAGCATCCGGAATTGATGTTCGACGTGCACGAGACGGCGGCTTTCGTCGAGGAGAAGCTCAAGGCGTTCGGCTGCGACGAGGTGGTGACCGGGCTCGGCCGCACCGGTGTCGTCGGCGTGATCAGGGGCAACCGGGGCGAGGGCGAGACGCTCGGCTTCCGCTCCGACATGGACGCGCTGCCGATCAAGGAGATGACCGGCAAGCCCTATGCCTCCACGGTGCCCGGCAAAATGCATGCCTGCGGCCATGACGGGCACACCTCGATGCTGCTCGGCGCCGCGCAATATCTTGCCGAAACGCGCAATTTCGCGGGCACGGTGGTGGTGATCTTCCAGCCCGCGGAGGAAGGCGGCGGTGGCGGACGCGAGATGATCGAGGACGGGCTGATGGACCGTTTCGGCATCGACCGCGTCTACGGCATGCACAACATGCCGAGTTTGCCCGCCGGCCGTTTCGCGACCCGCCCTGGCCCGCTTTGGGCGGCGACCGACGAATTCCTTGTCCGGATCACCGGGCGCGGCGGGCACGCCGCATGGCCGAACCAGACCATCGATCCGATCGTCATCGGCGCGCAACTGGTGCAGGCGATGCAGACCATCGCCTCGCGCAATGCCGATCCGATTTCGGCCATGGTGGTCTCCGCGACGCAGTTCCATGCCGGCTCGGCGCATAATGTCATTCCCGAGGAGGCCGAGATTGCGGGCACGGTGCGCACCCTGTCTCCGGAAAACCGGGAACTTGGCGAAAGCCGGATCAAGACGCTCGCCGCAAACATCGCGGCCGCGCATGGCGCGACGGCGGAGGTGACCTGGCGGCGCGGCTATCCGGTGATGGTCAATCACAGCGCGGAGACCGACATCTGCGCCCAGGCCGCGGCGGCGGTGGCGGGCGAAAACGCGGTGGACGTGTCTGCTGCGCCGATGATGGGCGGAGAGGACTTCGCCTACATGACCGAGGCACGGCCCGGCGCGATGATCCTGATCGGCAATGGCGACACGGCCGGACTTCACCATCCCGCCTATGATTTCAACGACGAAATCATCCCGCTCGGCATCAGTTACTGGGTGGCGCTGGCCGAGGCGAACGGGGCCTGAGAGACGGCGTATTGCTTGTTTTCAAACCGGACCGATTTTGATATCTGTCCGCCCGCAAGGTCCCGTAGCTCAGCAGGATAGAGCATCAGATTCCTAATCTGAGGGTCACAGGTTCGAATCCTGTCGGGATCACCAATTGCCTCAATGTGAAATCCCGTCGTCGCTGGACTGTTGCGTCGTCTTGCAAGACGGTTCCCCTTGAATTCCAAGAGGTTCCTGCGACACGCGGCGGTGCCATGCGACATATAACCGACATCATCGCTCCCACAGCCTGCTTACTTAACCCGAAACCTGAAAAAAGTGCCGGCCGCTCCTGCGACCGGCACCGGGTTCTGCCTTCAGATTACATCTGCGGCATGATCACCTTGTCGATGACGTGAATCACGCCATTGTCGGCCGCAACGTCGGCCGTGACGACCGAAGCGTCGTTGACCATGACGCCATTGTCGAGATCGATCTTGATCTCGCCACCCTGGACGGTCGCGGCCATCATGTCGTCGGACAGGTCGGACGACATCACCTTGCCGGGAACCACATGATAGGTGAGGATCGCCGTCAGCTGGTCCTTGTTCTCGGGCTTGAGCAGATCCTCGACAGTGCCCTCGGGAAGCGCGGCAAACGCTTCATCGGTGGGTGCAAAGACCGTGAACGGGCCTTCGCCTTTCAGCGTATCGACAAGGCCGGCCGCCTGCACTGCGGCGACGAGCGTCGTGAACGATCCGGCTTCGATCGCCGTGTCGACAATATCGGCTGCTTTCACCTGCGCGGTCAGCGCGACAGACATGGCGGCGGCCAGTGCAATCTTGGAAATCTTCATAGAACTCTCCTGATGTTGCTACTGTCTCTTTCGTGAGACTGGTGCGGTTACGGAGAGAACGGCGCGGAGGATCATCGAAAAGCGATCCGATCCGGTCACGTTAATTTCAGCGAGATTTTATCGAGTCCGAGTGGAAATCGGAGGGTTGTGCGCTACCCGCCGGTCTGCGTTCCCGGTTTCTCCTTGCACGATGCGGTCCATCGCCAGCTCGTTGTCGAACATTCCGTTCGACGCCGGGGCGTCCGCCCGCTGTCGTCGGAGCGATCAGGAGTGATCGAAGGTCGTGCCGGTGAAGGCGTCGGCGGTGAAATTCGCGCCGGCCTGGCCGGACTTGATCGCCAAGCCGAGACCGAGAACCGAGCAGAGCATTGCCGCGAGCATCAGGCGGGGAAGGTGTATCGTCATTGAGCCTCTCCTGCATTCGGCGTCTTTGCGCCGTTGGGGCCATGCTCGGAGATTAGTCCTTCGAAATGGTTGCCGGCGTGCGTTTCATCACATGGCAAAACCGTGGCGTGGCTAATTTTGGCTTAACCCGGCCAGCAGGTTTCGGACCGGCAACAGACGCGCGAAATCCTCCATGACGCGCGCCATGATGTCCGGGCGGGTCACTGCCGCGGGGCCTTCGAGATCATGCCAGACGGCCAGCCCCTTGTGGCGGGCGAGATCGGCCTGCGGGGCGTCCGGCGGAACGCCGGCGGGCACGCGTTTCAAGGCCGGTTCCGACAGCCGGAAGCCGCTTTCGACGAGCCCGTCGAGCAAGGCGCCGATGGTCTCGCCCTGCGGTCCGGAGACGGTCTTGCGCCATTTTTCCAGCACCGGTCCGGGAAACTCGAAGGCGCCGCAGCCGATGGTGCAGTACTCCGTCGAGACACCGAACATGAAGGCCGGAATTTCGCCGGGCGCGGCCCAGGAAACGTGGATATGCGTGTTGTAGGGCGTCTTGTCCTTCGAGAAGCGGATATCGCGATTGATGCGGAATATCTTTGGCTTGTGCGGCTTGCCCGTCAGTTGCTCCAGTTCGGCCGCCACCAGGTCCGAAAAGGCTTTCGCCGGCTTCTTGACCGCGGCCTCGTAGCTCTTCTTGTGCTCCGTGAACCATTCGCGGTTGTTGTTCGCCTTCAGGCCGGACAGGAAGTCGAGCGTCGCGTCGGTGAAGCCGGTGAATTCCTGTGTGGACATGGGCGGACCTATTTCGGCGGAAGGGTCGTCACGAAGGAAAGCGACAGCGAGGTCAGCGCGCGCATGGCGTCGTCGCTCGCGGCGTCCTCGTCGAGCCAGATGAAGCCGCCCATCTTGCGTCCGCCATGGATCATCGGACGGGTGCCGGGCGTGGCGAGCGCCTTTTCCTCGTTGTCCTTGCCGACGCGGTACATGAAATGCGCGTCGCCGGATTTCTCGCGGCGCGCGCCGCCGACCATGTTGCCGTCGATGAGGAAACAGATCCCGCCCATCATCTTCCGTTCGGAGAGACCGGGCAGACCTTCGAGCATGTCGCGCATGCGCGCGGCGAGGGCTTCATCGTGGGCCATGCCGGCATGCTAGCGCAATTCGCGGCCCGGAAAAGCGGATTTGCGTGCGTGGAGACGGTCTCCTGACAATTCCTGGCGTGACAGGAAGGCCGTTGCGCTGCAAAAAGGCGCAAAGGAACAAGCATGTGAAAAGGCACCATGGCGGACACTGACGAACTGAAGGCGGATGCGCGCGCGATTTTCATGGCCGGCGTGGCGGCGGCGGATCCGCATGACGCGGTGGTCAACGCACTCGAGATTCACAATGGCGAATGGTCGGAAGCCGGCAAGGTGCATGTGATCGCCGCCGGCAAGGGCGCCGTGCCGATGATGCGCGCCGCGCTGGAGACGCTGCCGGCGGGAAAGATCGGCGCGACGCTGGTCGTCACCAATTACGAGAACGTCACCGAGATCGAGGGTGTGACGGTCATGGGCGCGTCGCATCCGCTGCCCGACCGGAATGGCGCCGAAGCGGCGGCGGCGGTTGAAAGGATCGCCAGCGAGGCCGCGACGAGCGATCTCGTGCTGTGCCTGATTTCAGGTGGCGCATCGGCGCTTCTTCCCGCGCCGGTCGAGGGCGTGACGCTCGATGAAAAGATCGCCACCAGCGATTTGCTGCTGAAATCCGGCGCGGACATCGTCGCCATGAACACGGTGCGCAAGGCGCTGTCGCGGCTGAAAGGCGGCGGGCTGGCGCGCGCCATTTCACCGGCGCAGGGGCTGGCCCTGATCCTCTCCGACGTGCCGGGCGACGATCTTGCCATCATCGCCTCCGGCCCGACCGTCGCCGATCCCGCGCCGCCGCAAAAGGCGCTGGAGATCGTGCGCGACCTCGGCATCGCGGACCGCCTGCCGGAGAGCGTTCTGGCGCATCTGGAAAAGCGCGCGGCCGAGCCCGTTGCCGATTTCGTCCACACGACCGAGAACATCCTGATCGGTTCAAACCGGATCAGCCTTTCGGCGACCGAGAACGCGGCGCATCATCACGGCTATAAGCCGATCGTGCTTTCGGAGTGGCTCGAAGGCGACGTGCAGGCCGCGGCCGAGAGCTTCCACGCGGCAGCGTTCCGGGCCTCCTCCAAGGGGCGGGTCGCGATTCTTGCCGGCGGTGAAACCAGCGTCCATGTGACGGGTTCGGGCAAGGGCGGCCGCAATCAGGAGATGGCGTTGCGCTTCGCCGTGTTGTGCGAGGCGAGCCCGCTGCCGCGCGGCTGGGCCTTCCTGTCCGGTGGCACGGATGGCCGTGACGGACCGACCGACGCGGCGGGCGGCCTCGTCACGCCGAAGACGATCGCCGCGCTCGACGCAAAAGATCTGTCAGTGGATGCTTACCTTTCCGACAACGACGCCTATCACGCGCTCGACCAGGCCGACGCGCTCCTGATGACCGGCGCAACCGGCACCAATGTCGCCGACCTGCAAGTGCTGTTGCTGGGGTGAGGAGCGGTCATCACAGCTGACCAATCGACAACGATTTGTCGATTGGAGCGACGAACGCGCGGAGCCATGGCGAAGCGCCGGCGATCCCGAGCGTCGGCTTTTCATTCGATCTGCAGAATGCTAGGAAAGCCGTGCCTATCCATGTGCGGCTAGGGTTCCGTTGCTTCGCGCAAGCTGGTCCGAGCGCCGTCATGAGCCGTGTACGGCAGACACCCGAGGACGAAACGACCAGAGGGAGTGGAAAGGGCGTGATGAAACACGTCTTTACCAACCTCAGAGGTCTTCATGACACCCCTCGGACTATCCCTCGTTATCGCCGCCGCCGTCTGCCACGCGACCTGGAACTATTTCGTCAAGCGCATCAATGGCGGCCCGGAACTGATCTGGCGGCATTGCCAAGTTACTTGACGTTGATTGCAAGAGTGGTGATTTCTCGCAATCAGGCCGTCATCTCGGCGGCATAAC
>NZ_JAINFJ010000025.1 GCF_019966595.1 Oricola indica | reverse complement strand
ACCCGGCAGAAAGCATGAATCAGAAACCCGCTGATTTGGGAATCCCTATCGATTCAGGACGCTCGAAAACCGCTCTAGCAAAATTCGGGCCTTGACCATTCACTGGGTCCGAGGGTGTAGATCAGCATGTGGCCCTGCGTTTGTCGGACGACGGCCTTGTCCTTCTCTTTGGCAGCGCGGTAGTAGGCTGGCATCTCTTCCTCGGTCTGATCGACGCGGGGAGAGTATTTCGTTTGATGACGTCGTTCAGTCACAATGGCACCTTCGCAGATGTTTGAGTATCGGGGCCTGCTTCTACAAAGAAGCGACAAGACCGCGGCAACAGACTGACTAAAATTTATATCGAAACTTTGGTCAGTAGCACCCTACCGCGCGGTCAGTAGTCGGCAGGCGAGCTCTCTGTCACCCCAACGGGTCGAAAAGGTCTCGGAGACTTCGAACCAGCTGCCATCATTGCCGGCTCCATGGTTTGCGCCCATGCACGAGCATTGACACTCATGGCCGCGGGCCTCTTGGCAGGCGCGCGCGCATATCTCCTGTTCACGGTAAGGCTGGATAATGTAGACCTTGCCAAAACGCTCGAGAGCCCGGTCCACGAAATCATTGAACCACGCTTTAGGTAGTTCCCAATAGGCGTGCTTACCACCGATCCATTCGGGTTGGGTCCTTCGACCGTTCTGCAGCCATTGCCTATTCGTCTCCGCAAATGGCAGTCTCACCCTTAGACGCTCTCCCTTCCCGGTGCGTCGCAGGACGACCGGAGTCTCTTTCTGGTTCCAGACATAGTTGAGCGTGAGCCGATCCATCTTGCCTACCGCAGATCACCAACCATTGACCAATACTCCCGTTCTTGCTCGGCCTGCAGCTCTTCGAGGGTCACCGGAATGATTGAGAAGTCGAGATTGTACATCGGGATCTGCCATTCGTTGTAGAGCGTTCCGACATGCCGATCCTCCGCGGTGTCGAGGATAAGTTTTTCCTCGTCCAGTCTGGTCAATAGCCTTTCGGTAAGCACCCTTCCGTCGTGGTGATCCTCGCTTTCCCGGTACTCAAGTGAACCCCAGATTTCCGAAGTTGCATTCAGGCCTTTCGAAGTGAAAAGGCCAAGGTGCTGCATGGCCTCCGCCACTCGCAGCGCCCCGGGCGTCATTGAGGGGAACATTGAGCGATCGTGCCCGGATCGACGGGGCTCACTCCAAAGAAGGGTATCATCCTGGTAGGCTTCAACATCAGCGTAGAGACCGCTTTCGCGCTCGTAGACTGCCCAATTGGGCATGATGTATTCGCCCGCGTAACCTTCAACGTAGTGTCCGCGGCGTTGATGGTCGACGTATTCGCGCAATTGAGCGAGATCCGTCGGTTTCCAGCTGACAGCATCGGCGTAGATGAGGCGCGCAAGATGATCGTAGAACCATCCGATGATACGGTTGAGCTTTGAGGATATCAGTTTGGGCGGACACCGCACCGCATCCATGAGAATGAGGACCTTCGCGGCCTCCTCTTCGGCGAACCCTTCAAGGACCTTGGCTTCGCGCCGGAGGCCTTCCAGCTTCTGCGACGCGACCCAAAAGCCCTGCGCACTGTCCAAGATGATGGGCAAGCCTTCTGCGATGAAGTCTAAGCGTTGCTGCTGGGGTAGCTGACAGAGCCGTTTGGCTTGATGCAATCCAATGTCGGGACCCTTTGCTTTTTTGTTGCTCAAGACGCTGTCCAATCCTCGAAAGCCGTAAGGGGATAATTTGCAGTTCACTTTAATCGGTCATATACGACCGATAACAATTGATTTTGAACATAATCGGCCTTATATGACCGATTGAAGGATTTTCAATGTCGCATAGCAAGCGGCCATATGTGGCCTACAAATGCCGAAAATTGGATTATGAGGTCATATATGGCCGATAATAGATACATGGGCGTGAAAACACCAGAAACAATTTCGCGGGACATCGGCGAAAAGCTCGAGCGGCTGCGTCTCTCCCGAAACATTACGCAGGCCGAGCTCGCCCAGGACGCAGGCATTTCCGAGCGCACATTGAGACGCCTCGAATCCGGAGACAATCCCACACTCGACTCGCTCATCCGTGTCCTAATTTCGCTGAAAATCCAGCAAAACGTCGACCTCCTCGTTCCCGATCCGCGTGTCAGGCCAATAGAACGGGTGCGGACAAAGGGAGTCGAGCGTCAACGATCAAGTTCGACCAAGGCAACAAAGAAGACAAAGCAATGGGAATGGGGCGCAAAGAAGTAGACCATGGCTGAACCCTCAACCGATGCATCAATCAATCTCTGGGGCCGAGAGGTCGCGGCGGTTTCGTGGCTGCCGGAGGATGGGTTTGCCGTCTTCCAGTATGACCCCGAATTCGCCCAATCCGGGATAGAGCTGTCGCCGCTCGTGATGCCTTTGAGTCCGGACCCCTATTCCTTTCCAGCCCTGCCCCGGACAACCTTCAAAGGACTACCGGGAATGCTGGCGGATGCCCTTCCCGACAAATATGGCGATCGGCTGATCAACGCCTGGCTGGCAGAACAGGGCCGCAGGCCCGAGAGCTTTAATCCGGTGGAGCGCCTTTGTTATGTCGGAACTCGCGGAATGGGAGCCCTTGAATTCAAGCCGGCGCTGATGGGCTCGAACCGGAGGGCTCGTAAAGTTGAGGTCGCCAACCTCGTCCGCTTGGCCAATCTGGTCCTGAACGAGAAGGCCAGTCTGGAAGGCGTACTTGAGGGCGAGAACGACATTGCCGCGATCGATGATATCCTCAGAGTTGGCACATCGGCGGGTGGAGCCCGCGCGAAGGCTATTCTGGCCTGGAACCAGACCACAGGCGAATTCCGTCATGGCCAGATCGATGCTGGCGACGGCTTCGAACACTGGTTGATGAAATTCGATGGCATCGACAATAACCGCGACAAGGAAGAACCCGATCCGCAAGGGTTCGGCTTGATCGAGTACGGCTACTATCTGATGGCAACGGCCGCGGGCATCGAAATGACGCCATGCCGTTTGCATCATGAGGGTGGACGCAGCCATTTCATGACACGGCGATTTGACCGGCCCGTCGATGAGAACGGCGTGACACATAAGCTCCACATGCAGTCGCTTTGTGCCCTGCAGCACTACGACTTCAACGATCCGCGTGGCTACTCCTATGAGCAAGCCATCCTGACAATCCGCGAACTCGGTCTCGGCGCTCCAGCATTAGAACAGCAGTTTCTCCGGGCAATCTTCAACATCATCGCAAGGAACCAGGATGATCACGTCAAGAACATCGCCTTCCTCATGGACCAGGCCGGTGAGTGGACGTTGTCGCCAGCATTCGACGTGAACTACTCCTACAATCCGAGCGGCGACTGGACCGGTCAACATCAGATGAGCCTGAACGGCAAACGCGACGGCTACGCTATGGACGACCTGCTGGCCTTCGCGGAAACCGCATCGATAAAGCCAGCCAAAGCAAAGACACTCATTTCCAATGTCGGCGAGGCCGTTGCGAACTGGCCGAAATATGCGCAGGACGCCGGGCTTGATGACGAGACAAAACGAAGGCTTGGAAACGCCCACCGATCATTTCGCTGAAGCTTTCAGCAGACCCGAGACGGGAATTGTGGTCGACATAACTCAGGAAGCACCAGGCCCCGAGACGAAGGTCCTACAGTGTAGCAGGCAACAATTTGGCCAAGCCAAACGCATATGTGTTGAGACTGGACAAAGCGCGGGCAGAGGTCTTCGCCGATGCGTTGAATGAATCTGGCTTTTTTGCCGAGGCGGTTCCATCCTTTTCACATAGCCGCAATGTCCCTCTCGTCTGCTTCATCGTGGGATCGCAGGGACGGATCACCCACATAGCGAGCGGACGTCGCGGCGTGAACGCCGGCACAAAGCAAAGTCGCCTGAATGTGAATGATGTCGAGCCGCTCAAGACCCGGCTGACGGTGCAGAAGGTAATCAATGGCGTCCCTGCAAGAAACAGGAAGGTCGTCGCCGACAGATTCCGAAATGGCGGACTGCTGACACCCAAGGCGTTTGATGAGGCGATCGATCTGATCGTCCGCCTCGCCCCGGAAACAGCGAAGTCAATCGACCGCTTCACAAAGACTACGAGAGGTCGGCTCTCCAGGCTCAGCGATGAGGCGCGAGAAGCTCTAGGGCAGCAGAAGGAAGCCGTGGCGACAGCCATGTCGCTTGCCGGGATAGACCGCGCACCCTTGCGGGAATGGGCGCTGCACGAGGATGCGGTACCGCAGTCGTTCCTCGATGGATTATCGGAATCGCGCCAACGCGAGGATGAAATGATCGTAAGGGACCTTTCGATGGTCCCGGGCTACGAATTCATTCGCCGCGTACCAAATGCATCGGCGGCCCTGTTTCAAGACGAAGAAACGGGGAACCGGCTAACAGTTGTCCTAGCCAACCGGCTCCCACTCGAGGAACAAACCGGCACCGACCTCATCTACTATAATGAAAGGTTCAAGTCCTTCGTGCTGGTACAGTACAAGGCCATGGAAGCTGACGACAACGAAGGGTCAATCTTTCGGTTTCCAGAAAAGAAGCTCTCCGAGGAAATCGAACGCATGGAGGCGTTTCTCGAAGAGTTGAGAAAGCTGGAAGAGTCGGGAAGCACCGACGACTTCCGTCTGAACAACGATCCCTTCTTCCTGAAATTTTGCCCCCGAATTCAGTTCGAACCGGATTCAAGCGCGCTGACGAAGGGGATGTACATCCCCCTGTCGTACTGGAAGCGGCTTTCCGAAGACGACGCGCTTTTGGGGCCAAAAGGCGGCCGGCGTCTCGCCTATTCGAACGTGCGCAGATATTTCGATAATTCGGCGTTTGTCAGCATGGTCAAAGGCGCTTGGGTGGGAACGTGCGTCGATCAATCGGCCGTCATCGAGCAATGGATGCAAGCAATCATTGAGACGGGTCGTTCGATTACCTTCGCGGTCAAACCGGACGATGAACCCGACGGCGAAAAAGAAACTGTCCACATTGCGCCGGATTTAGGCCTCGACGGCATAGAAAGCGAAGATGATGCAGAAGAATTGATCCGGGTTATTATCGAGCGCGACTGAAGACTTCCGGAGGCATGCATCGCGGAAGACAGCGCCGGAGGATAGTTTTATGGCGGTCATCCGCAAAGTAGAGATTAGAAACTTCAGATCAATCAAGTCACTCGATTGGTGGCCGACCGATGGCGTGAACTGTCTCATCGGGGCCGGCGATGCTGGCAAGAGCAGCGTGCTGGATGCCATCGACTACTGCCTAAGTGCGCGGCGATCTCTGGCGATCAATGATTCCGACTTTCACAACCTCAGCGTCGAGAACGACATATCGATCACGCTGGTTCTCGGTCGGTTGGACGACAATCTGAAGAACTATGAGGCCTACGGCGATTTCCTGTCGGGGATGCGAGCTGCCGATGGCAGCATTGAAGATGAACCTGGACACGGTCTGGAGACCGTTCTCAGACTCAATCTTTCCGTGGCTGGCGACCTCGACCCGAGATGGCGCTTGATATCGAAGCGGGCAGAAGACAAAGGGCTCGATCGCGGATTGAACTGGAGCGATCGCATGGCACTGGCGCCAACCCGGCTCGGAGCTTGGTCGGAAAACAATCTCGCATGGCGGCGCGGGTCGGTTCTAAACCGGCTTAGCGAGGAGAAGCCCGATGCCTCGAAAGCGTTGTCGAACGCGGCACGGGATGCTCGGAAGAACTTCGGTACCGAGGCCGATAAACAACTTGGAGACGCGCTTGCGATCGTTACCAGGACAGCAAACGAGCTCGGTGTCCCGATCGGCGCTGCCGCAAAAGCGCTTCTCGATACCCATTCAGTATCTGTGAGCGGAGGGACGATCGCGCTTCACAACGAGCTTGGCGTACCTCTCCGAGGTCTCGGTTTGGGATCGACACGCCTTCTGATCGCAGGTCTTCAGCGCCAAGTGGCGGACAAGACGTCCATCCTCCTTGTCGATGAAGTGGAACACGGATTGGAGCCGCACAGGATCATGCGGCTCATCGGCTCACTCGGCGCGAAAACCAATCCGCCACCTCAACAGGTATTTGCCACATCGCACTCACCTGTCGTACTGCGCGAGCTTGGCTCCGAGCAGTTGTTCATTCTCAGGAAGTCGGCCGACGGACAACATCTGCCCCTTCCTGTGCCCGCCGACGCTCAGGGTACGCTTCGGGCGTTTCCCGACGCTTTCCTGGCGCCCTCCGTTCTCATTTGCGAAGGTGCCACCGAGGTAGGGTTTGTGCGGGGTTTCGATCAATTCTGCGTGGCGCACGACCGCGTTTCTCTGCAGGCTGCCGGTGTCGCGATCGTTGACTGCGGTGGCGGACATGCTGATCGGCCCTATGAGCGCGCGAAGGCCCTCACTGCTCTCGGATATCGCGTCGCCGTCTTTCGCGACGATGACGTCAGACCGTCTGCCACACTCCTCGCGGAAGTTACCCAATTGGGATGTCCGACGTTCACTTGGGACGATGGTCAGGACATCGAGACCGCCATCGTCGCCAATGTAAATGAATCCATTCTGCTGCAACTAATTGACTACGCGATTTCTGTTCATGGACAAGACTTGGTCGACGATCACATCAAGTCGGCATCGCAAGGGGCCGAGACCGTCGAGAACATAAGGGCCATACTGTACTCGCAGCAGCACACGCTGACCGGAGATCAGCGCGCTGTGGTTGCCCGGGCGGCGGGTGGGAAAAACGGCTGGTTCAAATCGGTCGGACTTATGGAACATGTCGCCAAAGAGATCCTCGCGTCCAATTTCGCTGGGGTGACTGAAGGGTTCAAGGCCCGGGTGAATAACCTCTTGATCTGGGCGCAGACGGTTCATGGATGAGCTAACCGTTCTCAATGCAAGCAAGGGGAGTGTTTCCGCGCCAGCGGGGTGCGGAAAGACCCATCTGATCGCGGCATGCATCAGAGCCTCAACTGACGGAAAGCCGATCCTGATCCTAACGCACACCAATGCGGGCGTTGCTGCCCTGCGGGGGCGGTTGGACGCCGCTGGAGTTCCGCGAACTCGCTACCGGATAACCACGATCGATGGATGGGCTATGCGCCTGGTCAGCACCTTTCCGCACAGGAGTGGCCAGCACCCGGACATCTTGAAGCTGAAGAACCCGGGCACCGACTATCCGGCACTTCGAGATGGCGCACTCGCCATTATCAACGGACAGCATCTATTGGGTGTAATCGAAGCGACCTACTCCAGGCTTATCGTCGACGAGTATCAGGACTGCATTGAGCAGCAACACGGCATGATCGCGCAGCTATCTGAGCTGCTGCCCACGTGTGTCATGGGCGACGACATGCAGGCAATCTTCGGTTGGGGAACGAACGTTCTCGTTGATTGGAAGAACGGCGTGGAGGCTTCGTTTCCATCGATCGGACAGCTGTCGACACCATGGCGTTGGGACAACGCTGGAGCGCCAAAGTTGGGAGAATGGCTCCTGTGGGCCCGGTCAGCGCTGCAGACTGGTGCTCCGATCGATCTCCGGAGCGCGCCGGATGAAGTGACCTGGATGCAGATCTCCGGTCCCGATGACATCCAAACGCTCACACGGGCGGCGTATGCCACTTCTCCCGTGTCAGATGGTGGAGCACTCATCATTTGTGACAGCCGTCGACCGAACCGGCATAGGGATATTGCCAGCCGGGTGAAAGGTGCTGTCGTCGTCGAAAATGCGGACCTGTCCGACTTCATTAGATTTGCCGAGCGATTTGATTTCGATGCGCCGTCCGCTACCGATGATTTGATTGACTTCGCCGCCAGTACGCTCACCGGGGTTGGAGCGGCGCAACTCAAACAGCGGTTGGTGTCACTTCTTGCCGGAAGGGCTCAAAAAGCCCCGACCGAAGTTGAAAAGGCGGCAATTGCGTTTTCCAGAAATCCCATTCCTATAGCCGCGGTCGAGCTACTTGTTGAGGTGAACAAGCAGGCAGGCGTTTCGCCACTTCGCCCTGCAATCCTGCGCGCCGCAATCCAAGCTCTTAATGGCTGTGTCTCCAAAGCGGATTTCTATGAGATGGCAGTTCGGGCTCGAGAGCAATCGCGTATCCTTGGACGCTCCGTTCCTCGTCGGGCCGTCGGCAGCACCCTACTCTTGAAGGGCTTAGAAGCCGACGTCTCAGTCGTCCTCGATACCGAGGTCTTGGACGCTCGTAACTTGTATGTGGCTCTTACGCGCGGCTCACGTCGTCTTGTGATTTGTTCGACGGGTCCGATCCTCACCCGGTCGGTCTGACGGTGTCGCAACGTTCGCATTGCACATAAAACTTACGCCATCCAGCCTTACTTCGGTAGCCTGTTTTTGAAAATGGATTCGCAATCCATAAAGGGCAGACCCTATTTGACCAACCTCAAATTGCCCCGTCTTGGTGTCACAGAAGCGTCGGGATTTGATGGAACTGCAACAGGTACAAGACCAAATAGCAGCTTCACAATTTCCGACTCGGGAACAGCCAGTAGTTTAGACAGGTGAGCTACCCCAGACCCATGAAGTCTGAGGTCATCTAGAACCTTTTTCCAAACCTGTGATTGTTCTCGACGCACTGGCACTGGCTCTTCCGTGCGCCACCCACGTCGCGAAATCTCCATGAATAATTGCTGGTAGGTCCATTTCGATATCAATCCGACTTCATGCAGACGATAAGTCATGGCTGCTACTGACACCGCCCAAGTTCTCTTCAGTTCAACGACTTTCGGCAAGCCAGACACGCGCCCTATTGCTCGCAAGGGTGCCTCCGGCATCAGGAATGCGGCGGCAAATTCATTGGCTTGCTTCTCGGCCTCTAGTCCGTTTGGAGCAGCATGTTTGTGAAGAACCAAATGCCCCAATTCATGAGCGGCATCGAACCGGCTCCTTTCCGCAGACTTCTGCGAATTGAGAAAAACACAAGGCCTTTGCCCGCGCCAAACTGAAAAAGCATCAACTTCTTTTCCATCCTCACCCAATGAGAAAACGCGCGCACCATTCAATTCGAGGAGGTGAACAACGTTTTTGATTGGGCGGTTCCCGAGCCCCCATAAACTGCGCAACCCCGCAGCAGCGCTTTGCGGAGTATCCTCTCTCATATCGGGTACACTCGGACTGGGGAGATCAAATTCCGCGTCAAGCCAATCAGATAAAAGAAATGCAACCGCCCCTGCAGCAATTGCCCCATCCCGCTGCCGCGCGGTCATTTTGCTCATGGATCTGAAACTGACGCCTTCAACGCGAGGAATATCCATGTCGTCCAATAAGAAAAACGCCATAGGAAATCCGAGAATGCGAGCCAGCTTCTGAGCGACCTCGTCACTAGGAAGATATTCACCCGCCTCGTAGCCCGTCACCGAGCGGGGTTCTATTCCGACTTTTTGGGCGAGTTCCTTCATCGTCAGGCCTGCGCGCTGACGGGCAACCGTTAGCCGTGATTTATTGAACATCACGCAGCCTTGCGCTTTACAGGAACGTCAATGTCAGAATCTTCGATAGGATCCTCTGCCGGCACACCACCATCAACACTAGGCAAGGGAATGAAGATGCGTTCAGCCCAGTCTGTGACGTTCCGGTCATCATAAGCGGAAGGTAAAGAGAGCTCAGCTCGGCAGGCGTCGTCCTCGATATGAACCAGCAACATCCATGTAGGATAACTCAAGATGGATGCGGCTCTAAGAAGTTCCGCTTCTATCGTCTCAGGGAACATGTCCGACTCGAGCGTGTTTTTGAGAACCGCAGCCTCTGTGAAAAGCCCCTTTAATGATTTGGTTTTGGGTGAGCCTGGAACACAACAAGTCAAGGCATCCGAGCTCGCAACCACAATGTTGATTTGGGACGAGTCGTTGATCACCAAGGAATAGTTGCTTGGGTCGTCCTTACGCCAGCCAAGTGGAAGCAACTCTTCCCGCAATGTCCGAACCACAAATCTCCAAGCCTCAGTGCCGGGAATGAATGGCGGGTCATTGTCCGTACAGTTGAGGCGTTCAGTATGCCCTGCCAGGACGGCTCTCACCACCGCTTCTACTGATACATTGAGCTCTGCAAGTCGTCGTCTGGCGTCAAATGGTTGTTGATAAACGACAGTCGCTATGGCCATAGAATCGCTCCAACTTCATTTTCTTAACCTTCTAGCAGGTTTAAAAAATGAAGTGAAGCATTTTCGTACGGATGACGTTTAATCAAATCCTGCAGCGGGCGACCTTCGAGTGCCACATATATTATGGGCCTCTATCACGTTTCCAAAAGTCGGCACTGAAGTTGTTCAGATGGCCGCGATCATCGGTCTTGGTCTCGAACTCGTCAGGGATGACAGCACCGTCATGCCCTTCGCGAAAGTAATCTCGCACTGACCAATGCGCCAGTTGCTCGAGATGCTCCCACTCTCGGCGCAGGTCATTCTCACGGTCCTCTGCTAGCTTTCTAGCGCTTGGCTTTCGTTTCGGCTTCGGCTGCATGGCTGCGTAAGGATCACGGCGGGGACGAACCTTGTGTTTGAAGAGGATGGAGCCGGAATTCCAATCGTCTTCTGCGCTCATTCGCCACCGATAGCTGACACGGACACGCATGTTCTCGGTCAAACTGAATGGGGGCATTGATGGATCGAATACATGAAATACCTGGCCCTCACGCTCCTCGACCTCCAATCGCTGCTTCATCTGACTGACCGCAAAGGTCAGATCGCGACCAGCCTTTTGCGCGAGATACAGCGTCTCCTCGCGCTTCTTGGCGGACTTTGCCTTCCGGTAATCGGCAAGCGCTCCATCGAAGTATCGCAGCTTGTTGGACACATAGTCTCCGCAATCGTGGAGCGGCAGATTGCTGAATTTGCCGTGTTGCTCATAGGTGATGGCCTCATCGATCAACCGATCAAGCTCGCGTTTGTCGATCGCGGCGATTGCGCGTTTTTCCCGGTCTTCAAGGTTTATCAGCCCCATCAAGTCCTCCGTCGATCATGAAACATTGGCACAATCATAGTATCCCCCACGCGCGATAACGTCCCCTCCCCGTCAACTCACGCACGCCGAGCTCTCCGACCAGGTTCAAAGCCCCTCGCGGCGTAATCCTCGCAGCCTTCGCGACCATGTGCGCCGACACGATCGGCCGCGACATCAGCAGATCAACGGCGACCGGAAGGCTACTGGTCGTCCGCCGGCCTGATGCCTTCCGTTCAAGCTGCCGTTTCGCGAGCGTCAGTCGGTCGATATCCTTCATTCCAGCCGCGGCGGCCGCGCTTATCGCGTCGAGAAACGCGACAAGTCTGGTCGTCCTATCGCGTGCACGCCGGCGTTCACGCGGAATTTCACGCAGTCCGACGGCAAATGCCAGCAGGTGAGATCGGACTTTTCCGCGCGATCGCAGGAAATCCGAAACGAGCACCTGCCCGAGCCAATGCTGGCGCTGCAGGGGTTCCAGGTGTTCCCATGCATCCCAGAGAACCGCGGCGGCAAGCGTGGCCGGAAGCCGTTCGACCTTCTTGACCAGCTCGAGCCACTCACCGATCCGCTCGCCCTCATCCCAATCCGGATCGCGAATGAGTAGTTCGCCGACACTGAGCTCCGGCTCCTGCTTCTTCCGCTTGGTCGGCTCGTTGCCATCGACAAGCCATTTCGTGCGGGCAAGGACCTCGTCGATCTCGGCCAGCTCGGGCGACAGCGCATCGTGATCGAGCAAGTCGAGCTCCACCCCCTCCCCTCCCCTGTCGACGGGTTCGGCTTCGATGGCGGTCTCTTCCGCGACGCCAGCCAGCGCCATGATCCCGGACCGCGAAACCGCCCATCCGGGATCGTTCCTCGAGACCCGGCGCCGCGCCCGCACGATGCGGTGTGCAATGACGAGCTCATGGCTCGGCGCGCGTATGTCCATTTGTGCGTCGTGAAGAACGAGGTCCTCGAGATGGACGAGTTCGCCGGCGACCCACATACTGGATATGGAATCGAAGAAATCCGCCCGTTCGGCAAAGCCGGCCCCAACCTCAGATCGGGCGACCCGCTCATCAAGCCGGGCAAGCGCGTCCTCCGCGGCCGCTATCGGCCCCAGGAGGGTCTCGTGGTTCAATCTGCCGATTTCATAAGACATTGATTAACCATAACGAATAGTTCGCTTCGGAAGCTATCACGCTTTTCGTTTCCGTCACACCGGTAATTCTCAAGCCCCTCTATAAATAAGGAGCGCTGCGGTCTTCGGGATTGAACAGAAACCCGGCAATCGGTGCTCAGATCGACGAGAGAGCCCGTTTTTCCGGGGTTTTTGGGGCGTTTGGTTGTCAGAAAGGCATTCAAGATACGTTTACAAACGATCCGTTATCCGTATCTTCTATGTTTGGAAAAACGGCTCTCAATGATCTCTCAGGCACAGCAAATGGCCGCTAACACGCATAATCGCACCTCGCGTCGACCACAGGGACGGCTTATCGGCTACGCGCGCGTCTCTACGGACGAGCAGGCGACACAGGCGCAGGAAATGGAGTTGCGGTCGGCCGGCTGCGAAATGATCGTCGAGGAACACGGTTCCGGGGCTTCTCGCGCCCGTCCTGCCCTCTCACGGCTTGTTCAGGACATCGGTGCCGGCGACACGCTCGTCGTGGTGCGGCTCGATCGCCTGGCACGATCCGTCAGCCACCTGCTGGATGTCATCGAGGACCTGACGGCAAAGGGCGCGCATTTCCGGTCTCTGAGGGATCCGATCGACACGAGCACGCCCCAGGGCATGTTCTCCCTGCAGGTGCTCGGCGCCGTGGCTCAGCTTGAGCGGGCGTTGATTTCGGAACGCACCAAGGCCGGGATCGCAGCGGCAAAAGCGAAGGGCCGGCTTCCTGGCAATCCCGGAATTCGCGAACGGCGGCCGGAAATGCTCTCGAAGATGAAACTCGCCCAGAAGGCCGCCTATGGTGAACGGCTCCAGGCGACTGCCTCACAGTGGCTTCCGACCGTCAAGCGGATGCGTCCGGACCACACATGGGACGACATCACCCGGGTTCTCAAACAGCGCGGTTTCGACTGGACGCCAGAACGACTGCGACGCGCGGTCAAATGGATGGTCTCGGAAGGGATGGCCGATGCATCGCTCTTGCGGAAATCGCCGCCGCGGCCGCCGGAGCATCGTCTCATGACGCTCGTGGCCGGGATCCATTCGTCCAACCCGGAGCTCACACTGCGCGAAATCGCGAACCAGCTCGAGCGGCTGCATGAGCGCACACCGCGGGGCGGCACCAAATGGGCGCCCTCTTCCGTCAAGAACCTCATCGACCGCGCGAAACGCAGCGGCCTGATCGACGCCGGCTGACGCACGGGCCTGGCGAGAACCCGTTCTCCTACGTCCAATCCGCGTCATGAATTCCACTTTTTCATCGACTGACGAAGAGCATCAGACACTTCGAAGCCCGCTTCCCGGCTCTCGGGTGTTTGCTGGGCCTGAGAAGACGCCTGGGCCGCGGCCTTGTCCGCCTCGAGCTTGGCATTCAACAGCGCCATGATCATCGGCCAGGCCGAGAACCTCCCTTCCCGCGCCTTGTCGGTCAGGCTGCGCAGATAGCCGCCGGCACTGTTGATCTGATCGGCGCGCTGATAGATCGCGGCAAGCGTAATCGTCGCGTGCTTATCGCCGAGAACCTCGCAGGCCTCGCGCCAGGCGCTCGGGCTGACCCCAAGCATGACGCGGCCGACTTCCGCGGCCGCCAGAAAGTCCCGCCAGTTGCGGATTTCGCCGTCCTTGGCCAGATCGCGCCAGCCTTTGCACGCATCCAGCACAATACCCAATGGCAATTCCCGCTTCGGCAAGCTCCGCAGGTTGTCGTTTTCCTCGGCGGTGCCGCTCGCTTCATCTTTTTTTCGAGCGCCTCTTTCAGATTCAGATATGGAGTCTGGGTTTGAATTCTGTATGTGGCGCTCAGAATGAGACTCATTGGCGCTCACATTTTCTGATTTCGCGAATGATTCCAGTGCCTCATGCACTTCGGCCCAGAGCAATTCGAGATCCTCACAGACGGCCTCTAGAACCTGGCGTGGCGCTGTGCGGGGAAGCCTGGCCATGATTTCCTGATAGGTCCGCGTCATCAGGCCCCAGTCGCCCGGTACGCCCTCCTCGAGGCCGGCGTCAATCATCTTGATGATATCCCGCCGCAGTAGGGTCAGGCGCTCTCTTACGGCCTTGTAGGCGCGTTTCTCGGCCTGGACGGCCTCTGCGAGCTCCGCGAACTCTTCGGCGCGAGCGACGATCGGCGAGAGATCGAAGCCATAGGCCTGTTCGACCTGGCCGCCCCTGCCCTTGCGCGCGAACCGTTTGCCGTTCGGACTGTCACGGCGGATGATCAGCCCACAGTCGACCAGGCAGGCCAGATGACGTCTAAGCGTCGCCGGCGACATACCGTTGGCTCGAGCCGTCAGTTGCTCGTTGGAGGGCCAAACGATCAGTTCGCCTTCTGCCGTCAGCTCGTTTTCCGGATGGAACGACAACAGTGCGTTGAGGATCGCCAAAGCACGATCGGTTGCGCCGAGCGGCTCCTTGGCATCTCGGATCGCGTGAAAGGTCTTCCACTTTTCGACCCTGGCGCCTTGCGGCATGGATTTCGCGGCGACTTGGCTTGCCATCAGGCCAAGCGTCATCGGCCGCCGCCCAAAGGGCGTCGTTGTAATATGCGTCTGCATTTTCTTTCACCTATCGCTAGGCAATAGAAAACTGCTCGCCGAAAAGGCGTTCTCGGCTCAAAAGAGCCTTGACTGTGATTCTCGGAAGTGCGATTCTCTAGCTACCAGACTAAGAGAGGGCTTCCGGAAGCGATTTCGGTGGCCTTTTTCTTTGCCAAATTTCCCTTGGCCGAGGGTCTCGGCCGTTGATTCAGTCGCCGCCCTCCTCTCTGCTGGATTGAAATTCCCGATAAAGATCGTCGAGCTGCGCGGAAACGTAACGCGCGAACTCCGGTACGACCTTGTCTTCGAATGTGAGCGTCGTTCGCCCGTTGCGGTCCTCTATCTTGGCCGCTCGCTTTCCGGTCGGTGTTTTCCAGATATTGGAGCTTGCGGATTTCTTCCCGGTCTTCTTGGGTTCAACCGCGCGCAGGACTGCTTGAAACCGGGCATCGCTGTTGGCGCCGGCAATCTTGTCATCGGTGAAGATGGTATCCGCCTCGAAGGAATCCCCGGCATGCTCGAGCCCCTCCGCCAACTTGAGCCAGCGCGCACGACCGGCCTTTGGTGCTGGTCCGATGCGCTTTACGAGGTGTTCCGGGACCCGGCGTGCAACAGCTATGTATCTGCTGACGTCAGCTTTGTCCGAACACAACGCCGATACGATCGTCGACCGGTCGCAGCCGGAGTCTTCCAGATTTTTGGCAAAGAACGCCTTCTCAATGAATGAGAGATCTTCGCGATCAAGGTTCTCCCGGCCTTGGGCGACGATCAATTCCTGGTCCGTCAGCTTTCGAATGATGGCGCGGACCGGCCGGTTGAGCATCTTCGCGGCTTTGAGCCTGCGGCGGCCATAGGCAATTTGGAACCGCCCTTGTCCGGCCGGACTGGGCCGAACCAGAATGGGGACCTGCTGGCCATTGTCTGAAATGGACTGCACAAGTTCGTCGAAGGCCGGATCAACATCGGTCGGGATCCGGTCGGCTATGGGAGACTGTTCAATGGTATCGGGCTCGATCTCAACGACGACGTCACCTTTCTCCAGCTGCTCCTGGAGCCGGGTCGCGAGCTTGGCACCATCGGTCATCTGCTTCAGGGACGTTCCCATCGCCGATATGGCGCCTGTGCGGACGCGTTCCGACGGTTTGTCGTTTTCGCCTGCAGCCGGTGTCGGCTTCTTGAGATAGAGAGAGTTGATTGCGTCTTTGCGGCTCATGACTGCACACCCGGGTTTGACAATTCGGTCCGGGGCAGGGCGCTTGTTGGGAGCTCCCAACAAAGCTGCCCTGCACCCATCGCTTCTGCCGCGTCACGGGTCTGTTGGAAGCTCCCAACAGCCGTGAAACCTGGCCGAGCACCTCGAGGCAAAACTTGCGTGTTGGGAGCTCCCAACACCGTCAATTCAGATGTAAAACCCGCTGGAATCATAATCGCTCCCAAGCCGCACGCATCAGCTCTTCGATCTCGCCGTTGACCGCGCTCAGGGACTCCATCGCACGATCGTATGTGCTTCTCGTCAAATTCCCGGGTCCAATCTCATACAATGTCTGCTTCGTCAGGCCGGCATCCGAGATCGCGGCTGATTTGACCATCGGGTTGGTGAGAACATGGTCGTCGAAGAGATTGCGGAGCAGCGCGACGACTTTCGTTTGCGGTGCGTCTTGCGGCTCGTAACGCGTCAGCAGGTATCGGACGAAGTCGAACTTGAGCTGTCCGCCAGCGTCACGAACCACCCCAAGCAGGTCACGAGTCATCAGAAGGAACTGGCTCATCGATGACACGTCCAGCATCTGCGGATGAACCGTGACGATCATCGACGTCGCGGCACACAGGCCGCTGAGCGTCAAGAAGCCGAGTTGGGGAGGGCAATCAATCACTACAACATCGTAGTGGTCAGCAACGTCGTCGAGGGCGCTTGCGATCCGGGCAAAAAAGATTGCTCCACCATCGGCCGCAGTACCATCCGCGAGGGCTTTGGGCGTCGTATGTTCGAACTCCATGAGTTCGAGATTGCCGGGAACCAGGTCGAGACCGTCGAAATAAGTATTGCGGATCACATCACCGAGCGGCCTCCGCTCCTCGTCATATCGAATAGCGGCGTAAAGCGTCTCGTTATGACCGACGTTCAACTCGGGCAGGACACCCAACAAGGCGGACAAGCTCGCTTGAGGATCAAGATCCACGGCGAGGACGCGATACCCCTGAAGTGCCAAGTATTGTGCAAGATGGGCGGAGGTCGTCGTCTTGCCCGAGCCGCCCTTAAAATTGGTAACAGCAAGCACCTGGAGATGCTCGTTCTCGCGCCGGTGTGGAACGAACTCGATCGCCTCGCGTCCGCGGGCGTTTCTTGCGAAGATCTGTCGTATCTCGTTTATGTCGGAGAGTGAGTATAAGCGTCGTCCGTTTGTCGTGGTCTCCGGCTGTGGGCCTTCACCCGCCAAGGACATTTTTCGGAGCGTCGAATCCGAAACCCCGATCAGCTTAGCGGCTTCACCTGAGGTGAACTTGCGAAGCGCCTTGCTTGCGGCGGGGGGGAATAGGGCCTCGCTGATGCTGTGCAGCTGTGAACCCAGAAGCTCAGCGTGCGCACCAATGACGTCGTCGACATCAGGAAGGTCTGATCTGTTAATCTGCATCGGAGCGTTCACGCTAATCTCTTCAATCACGGTTATTTCGCAGAACGGGCGAATTTCCGTGATCATACCCAGGAAGCGTGGCCCAGCAAGATTATTTTGGTTAACGAACCCTTAACACGAGTCGGCTGCAAATCCGAAAATCGCTACCAATAGGGCTATTTTCCTGTTATTTTCCATGCTGTTATCGCAACATGGTCAAAAGCGTCGCCAGATTCTTTCCCCGGCATATTTGCCGGGGCCTATCGATAAATCTTCCGGTCGGCAGACTTCGACAAGCCGGAATCCGCAGAAATCGGCCAATTTCACACCCGACTCAGCAAAGTGAGTCGCCTCAAGGCCCCAGCCAGGAACGGTTCCGGCACCAATCAGGGGACGACCCCGGCAGAACTGCCGGGATGACCGATTCCGCCTCATGCGGCAAAAGCCGCAACTCACGTTTGAGTAGCAGCGGCGGATGTAATGCAAACCTTGTTTGGTCGTAATGATGGTGCCCGGATTGCACCGAGTGGAGGAGCGCTATGACTGCGTCGTCCTCCCGGTCACGGCTGATCCGCAAGCTGCGCGATGCGCTTGGTGAGACCATCTGTGCCGCGCTCGAAGACGCAAATGTCGTCGAGGTGATGCTCAATCCGGACGGCCGGCTGTTCGTTGAACGGCTAGGGGAGGGGATCGAGCGCATCGGTGAGCTCAAGCCAGGCGCGGCCGAGATCATTATCGGCAGCGTCGCCCATGCCCTGCAAACTGAGGTCGACGAGGACCAGCCGATCATCTCGGGCGAGTTACCGATCGACGGTCATCGCTTCGAAGGACTGTTGCCGCCGGTGGTCAGCGCACCGAGTTTCACAATCCGCCGGCGCGCGTCCCGCCTGATTCCGCTTTCCGATTACGTATCGAGCGGCGTCATGACCAAGCTGCAGGCCAGCCTCATCCGCCACGCAGTCCACGATCGCCTGAACATTGTCGTTTCGGGTGGGACCGGCTCGGGCAAGACGACGCTGGCCAATGCGGTGATCGCCGAGATCGTCAGCGAAAGGCCCGCACACCGTCTGCTCATCCTCGAGGACACGGCCGAGATCCAGTGCGCCGCGGAGAACGCGGTTTGCCTGCACACGACGGA
>NZ_JAINFJ010000024.1 GCF_019966595.1 Oricola indica | reverse complement strand
ACGCCGGGCGGCATAGGTGAGGAGCGCATCGGCCGGAATACCGAGCTGAGCGCCGATAAACGAAAGGACTTCGCTCGGAAACATCTCGCCCGGGGCCAAGGCACGGCCCGGATATCGCAACGCGCAGAGTTGCAGGGCAAAACCAAGCCTGTTTTCCGGTCTCCGGCGCTGTTCGATGATTTCGAGATCGTCGTCGCCCAGCGTGTAGTGCTTCAGCAGCGACAGATCGTCTGTCGGCAGATCAAGCAGCGCCGATCGCTGGCGCTCGGTGAGAATATGGCGTCGTGGCATTCAAACTGTCCCTATTGAAGTATAGTCTGTTCTGGACAACACTCCGCCCTTGCAAATCAAGGCCTTCCGAAGCCCAAATCCATGGGGGTTCAATTGGGACAGCGTGCCGCCATCTACTGCCGCGTTTCGACCGCCGATCAGTCATGCGGGCGGCAAGAGCGTGACCTGTCGGCATTCTCCGAGCGCGCCGGCTACGACGTAGTGGCGACATTCAAGGAGACGGGCTCCGGCGCGAAACTCGACCGGGCCGAGCGGAAGAAGGTCCTGGCCCTCGCTCAGGCCAGGCAGATCGATGTGATCCTGGTCACGGAACTGTCCAGATGGGGACGCTCGACAATCGACCTGCTCAACACGTTCCGCGAGCTGGAGAGCTGGAAGGTTTCCGTCATCGCCATGAACGGCATGGCCTTCGACCTGTCGTCGCCGCATGGGCGGATGCTGGCGACCTTCCTCTCCGGCATCGCGGAGTTCGAACGCGACCTGATCAGCGAGCGGGTCAGATCCGGCCTGGCCGCAGCCAAAGCGCGAGGCAAGAAACTCGGCCGTCAGGTCGGTGAGCGCCCCAAGTCGGATCGGCTCGCGTCGAAGGTCATGACGCTGAACGCCGAGGGCCGGAGCTACCGCTGGATCGCGCGAGACCTTGGCATCAGCAAGAACACCGTCGCTGACATCATACAGCGACACAGACTTTCTCTGGTTCCAAAGATTGAGACCACCCCATGAAAAAGCGATCCGGGAACGCCCGAGCCGATCCATCTCGCAAGGCTCGCTTCAGAGAAATCGCAAGGGAGATCGTCGCGAAAGACCGATACAACCGGAAGTATGGGCTTTCCGCCGATACCGCAGGCGCGCTCGCCAATGCACTTGAAAGAGCATACCGGGAAGGAACCCGTGACGGTGAACACGGGCCCGCTCCCGTAATCGCGCAACCAGACAGCGGACCGATGGAATAGGCGCTGATACCACCACGACCCAAGGACGCTTTCTGGACCATTTGTCTGTTCACGCTGTCGCGTGGCGACCGACCCGCCTCGGGCGGACGCCTTGTTCCTGCAATCACAGAACGCGGGACGCCAGGGTGGATGCTCGACCTGCAGGAGCGGACTTACGAGAAACTGTTCGGCGACAGAACGATAGCCCCGCTCATGCGCCTCGGTCTCATCGAAGAGGCTTCCGACGCTCCTGCACACCGGGTCGTCTCGAAACGCGGTGAAGAAACCTGGGGCCAGTTCGTCCAGAGGGGCGGTCAATATCCGGACGACCTCACCAATCTCTAGCCGAAACCGAAGAAATCGCGCTTAGGGTGTCATTCCGCCCTCAGCCGGAACCGACCCCCACCACGTCAACATCCTCGAGATGAACGGCGAAAGCTATCGGCTCGCACAAAGCCGCGCCCGAAAGGCAGGCTGAAAACCTCTCTAGAATCGCCGACGCCGCAAGCGCGAAACTCTGGTCGGACTACGCCCTCCCGACGTTCCCCGCTTGCGGCGCCAAGTGGCCTACTTTTGCGCCGCCCAATGGCCTGATTTCGCGCCGCCGTTGACATCCATGCTGGCAGCTTGATCACTTTATGTTCTCAGAAGTCGGACAGATTCACCACTTTCGTGTCGTGACGCCAGGATGCTCTCAATCCGCTTAATGTGCGCGATTCCTTTCGGAACGATATGGCCATATTCATACAGCATCGAACGCAGGGCAAGCTCGGTGCGCTGATGGAGAAGGCGCTCCCGGGTTCGGAACAGCACAGCGCAGGCTTGCTGAGCTTCCGACTTCGGCTGGACAAAACGCATCTCGAGGCGCTGCGCCGCAACGACGATTGCCTCAGCATCGGCAGCATCGTTTTCACAAAGGGCCGCACATATTGCAGCGCGATCAGTTTCACTTCATGGCCAAGCTTGACCATTTCCCGGGCCCAGTAGCTCGCGCTACCGCATGCTTCCATCACAACCACAGCAGACGGCTGGCATGCCATGAACTGCCGGAACCGTGACCGCGTCAGCTTCTTACGGAATTTCAAGTGCCCCGTCATTGTCGCGCCGTGAAGCTGGAAAGCGTTCTTTGCCAGGTCCACCCCGATCATTGTATCTTCCATTTGCCGTCCTCTCCTTTTCGTGGCGTTGAACACCACGACCTTGGCACATTGCGATGCCGTCTGGGGAGGGCGGCAACCATACAATCTTCTGCCGCTTCACGTGCGGCTTGACGTAAGATGCCGGCATCAGCCGAACCTCGTGACCGAGCGCCATAAGAACTCGAGCCCAGTGGTGTCCGGTCGCGCAAGCCTCGACGCCGATCAGGCACGGAGACAATGCAGTGAAGAATCCGACGACGTCCTCACGGCGCAGCTTGCGGCGGATGATAATCGCGCCAGCGCCATCGATCCCGTGAACCTGGAACACATGCTTGGATACATCCAGCCCAATTGTGATAATCTTCTCCATGGACGGCTCTCCCTCGATGTGACGTTCGACAGCCACACTTTGGCACATTGCGATGCCGGGAGCGGAGGCCGTCCACCACATCAGGTCAGGCAGGTCAGAGGTTATACGCGAGTTTTGAGATAGGTGGCCCTCCGCCGAGTACGGAATGAGGTGTAGATGAAGCGCTCGGCCTTGACGTTTCAACGCGGGCCGATCACTGTCCGGCTTGATCTCACGAAATGTGAATTTTAAGGGATCAACGAAGCGCGAGGGACCGAGAAGCGCATGAAGCGAAGCGAGTACTTGATCGTGATTATGCGATGATGTCGTCGACATCTCCCTGGCTGGTGGCGATGGATGTCGACGGGACAATCCTCACCGACGAATATCGCGTCCTGCCGGAGGTGCGCAGCGCTATCCAGGCTATTCGTCAGAAGGACGTGATCGCCATGCTTGCGACCGCGCGCGCCAAGGCCGCCGTCTTCCACATTCTCGATGATTTGCGAGGCGTCGACGCCGCGGTTTGCCTTGGCGGCTCGCTGACCGTCCAGCACGACGCCGGCCGATGGACGACGCTCGACCAAGATCAGGATGCTGCCATCCCGAAGCCACTGGTCAAGCGCATCGTAAAAGCGGCGCGCAAGGCGAACATCTCGCTGTCTGTCTATTCGGAAGACAGTGTCTATGCGGACCGCGTCGATCACATGCTAGCAGGGCAGTCACGCAGGACGGGACTACAGTTTATCGAGACTGATCTGCTGGCCGTCGAAGAGCCCATTTTGAAGATACTGGCGATAGGCAATCGGGAGACGATGCCGGCAGTCGAGGCGATCCGGCAGGATGTCGGTGACGCGCTATCCTGCCTTTACTCGCACTGGAATTTCCTGGAAATTTCCACCCAGTCCGTATCCAAGGGCGCGGCGCTGGAGCGATATCGCCGGTTCCGCGGCATAGACCGTCAGCATGTCATTGCCATCGGCGACTCACAGAACGACGTCTCTATGTTCGCGACGGCGGGCCTGGCGATCGCTATGGGCAACGCCACCGACGACGTAAAGCAACACGCGGCGTGGGTTACCGATACGAACCAGAATGCAGGCCTTGCGCAGGCGCTGGACCGCTGCGCGTCCACCTTCTGGTGAACGCGCGGCGGATCGTCTTTACCTCACCCAGGGGCTGCGCTTCCCGATGGCGATGTGGACGGATTTGACTTCCGTGTATTCCTCGACGCCCATCTTGCCGCCCTCGCGGCCGATGCCCGATTGCTTGAAGCCGCCGAGCGGCTGTCCCGGCCCGCCGGCGATGGTGGTGTTCACCCAGGTCCGGCCCGCATGGACGCCGCGCATCATGCGCAGCGCCTTGTCGATATCCTTGGTCCAGATGCTGGCGCCAAGGCCATAGGACGAGTCGTTGGCGATCTCCAGCGCTTCTTGGGCGGTCTTGAACGTGATCAGCGACAGCACTGGCCCGAAGATTTCCTCGCGCGCCACACGCATGTCGTTGCGCACGCCGGTCAGCAAAGTCGGCGCGATGAAGCGCCCTTCTCCGACCGTGACGGAATCACCGCCGTAAGCGAGCGTTGCACCTTCCTCGACGCCGAGCTTGACGTAGCTCAGGATCTTATCTCGATGCTGCTCTGACACGATCGCGCCGATCTGTGTCTCCGGATCGAAGCAGTCACCGACCTTCACCTTCGACAGCTTGTCGATGACGCGGTCACGGAAATCGTCGGCGATCGACTCTTCCACGATGAGGCGGCTGCCGCTGACGCAGCACTGGCCGGCGTTGAGGCATAGGCCGAAGGCAACGCCGTCGGCTGCATCGTCGAGATCGGCGTCGGCGAACACGATCTGCGGGTTCTTGCCGCCAAGTTCAAGGCTGGCTTTCTTGAAGTTGGACGTACTGGCCTTGAGGATCGCCTCGCCGGTCCGGGTCGAACCGGTGAAGGAGATCATGTCGATGTCCATGTGTTCGGCAATCGCCTGACCGACATCCGGCCCGGTGCCAGTCACGACGTTATAGACGCCATCGGGAAGGCCGGCCTCCTTCAGCATGTCGGCAAACAGCAGGGTGGTGGCGGACGTCATCTCCGACGGCTTCACTACGAGCGAGTTACCGGACGCCAGGATGTACGGAACGCGCTCGGCTAGAACTATGAAGGGGAAGTTCCACGGATTGATCAGGCCGACGACGCCGATCGGCTGGCGCGTCACCACGCCGAACATGTCGTCGCCATGCGTGTTGAACGACTCGCCGCTCAGCGTCTGCGCGAGACCGGCGCAATATTCGTAGTGGCCCGCGGCATCGCCGATTTCGGCGCGCGACTGCGAGATCGGCTTGCCGGCCTCAAGTGTTTCCCATAGCGCCAGCTCTTCTAGGTTCTCTCGGATCAACCGCGCGGCGCGCAGCAGCACATTGGCGCGTTCCTTGCCCGTGATTCCAGACCAAGAACGGCTGCTGAACGCGGCGCGCGCGACGGCTACCGCCTCATCCACATCGGCCTTGGTGCACAGCGCGATGCGCGACACATCCTTCCCGACGGCTGGGCTGGAGCGAACCATCGTCTTGCGATCACCGGCCGTGCGCCAGTTGCCGTCGATGTAAAACCCGAAATCGCGGACCATGTCTGGTACGGCTGGGAAAGAGATCGCATCCATTTCATCTACTCCAATCGTTTAACGTGCGCCGCGTCACGCGGCCTTGTTCAAGCGAGGCTCCGAGCGAGGCAGAGCGGGCCGGCCGAGGATCATGTCCGCGCCCTTCTCGCCGATCATGATCGTCGGCGCGTTGGTGTTGCCGCTGGTCAGGACTGGCATGATCGACGAGTCGACGACGCGCAGCGCCGAAAGCCCGTGAACTTTCAGCTCGGCGTCGACGACGGCCTGGTCGTCATCGCCCATCTTGCAGGTGCCGACCGGATGGTAGTCGCAGCACGCGTATTGGCGCACATAGGCCATGATCTGTTGGTCGCTCAGCGCCTCGTCTCCAGGCAGACGCTCATGCGCGATGAAGGGCGCGATTGCTTCCTGCTTGAGCACCTCGCGAATGAGGCGCACGGACTTCAGCGCCATCTCGCGATCGTAGGCATCGGCCAGATAATTGGGATCGATGAGTGGTTCGTCAGCAGGGTTGGACGACCGCAGACGGAGCGAGCCCCTGCTGCGCGGTCGCAAGAAAGTCGAATTGACGGTGAAGCCGTGGCCGGAGATCCGAGTCTTGCCGCCCCGCACGACCGTTGCCGGTGCGATGTGTATCTGCAGGTTTGGCGTCTGCTCGCCTTCTGTCTGAAAGAAGCCGCCGCCCTCGACGATGACTGACGAGACAGGACCGGTGCGATACAGCAGCCATTGCAGGCCATGCAGCACGGAACGCGGGAAGCGGTCGTGGCCGTCATAGGTGATGCGCTCGCGCGTCTGAACGTGGACGTTGGTGCAGAGGTGATCCTGCAAGTTTTTGCCGACGCCCGGGAGATGATGAACCGGGGTGACGCCGGTAGTCTTCAACTCGTCCGCGTCGCCGATGCCCGACAGCATCATCAGCCGTGGAGAGTTGAGCGCTCCGGCTGAAACCACGACCTCGCTGTCGGCATATTCGATGCGGCGGGAACTTCCTTCGGTGAGCTCAACGCCGACGGCGCGACCGTTCTCGATGACCAGACGCGTGACCCGAGCATGGGTTTCGATCTTCAGGTTCTTGCGGATGCCGCGTATGGGCCAAAGATAGGACACGGCGGCAGAGCGGCGGCGGCCATAGCGGCATGTTACCTGATAGAGACCCGCGCCGAACATCGTGTCGCCGTTGAAGTCGGGATTGTAAGGCAACCCGTATTGCTGCACGGCCTTGACAAAAGCACGGCTTATCGGATGTGGCGCGACCTGATCGGACACCCAAAGCGGCCCGCCACTGCCGTGGTAACGGTCTGCCAGGCGGTCATTGTCCTCGGCGCGGCAGAAGTAAGGAAGCACATCCTCATAGGCCCAGCCCTTGTTCCCGAGCGCGGCCCAGTTATCGTAGTCTTCCTTCTGGCAGCGGATATAGATCATAGCGTTGATGGAGCTCGATCCGCCGAGCGTCTTGCCCTGCGGATACCAGACCTCGCGCTTGTCGAGATGGATCTGTGGCACCGTGTGGAAGCGCCAGTTGACCCCTGGGCCGAACAGCTTGCCAAGCCCGCCCGGCATATGGATCATCGGGTTCCAGTCCCGCGAGCCGGCCTCAAGGAGCAGGACCTTCGTCTGCCCGTCGGCTGATAGGCGGTTGGCAAGCGTGCTACCAGCGGAGCCTGCGCCTACCACAATATAATCCCAGCTCGACCGCGTCATCCCTGCTCATCTTCCCTTGAACTGAGGGGGACGCTTCTCCTTGAAGGCGCGCAACCCTTCTACTCGGTCCTCCGTCGCGAACGCCTCAACAGTAAGCCGGCGCTCCTCTTCAATCCCTTGCCCGAGCGGCAGTTCGAACGCCGCGTTGACGGCACGCTTAGCGTAGGGCGTGATCGCTGACGACATCCGCGCGATCTCGGAGGCAATCTCCAACGCGCGCGGTAGCAACTCATCCGGCTCGACCGCTTCCGAAATCAGCCCTTTCCGCTCGGCCAGTTCGGCGCTGACCATCATACCCGTCAGCACCATCTGCATGGCAAAGGATTTCCCGACCAGTCTCGGCAAGCGCTGCGTGCCGCCGTCACCAGGAAAAGAGCCTATCTTGATCTCCGGCGTGGCAAACTGCGCCGTCTTCGACGCGACGATCACGTCGCAGAGCAGCGCCAATTCCAGTCCGCCGCCGAGCGCATACCCGTTGACCGCAGCGACCAACGGCTTCGAAAACGCCTCGATGGCCGCCCAGACGCCGAGACGATCCGTATCGACGTAGGAAGCGACGCCGCGCTCCAGCATGTCGGAAATGTCCGCACCGGCCGCGAAGGCGCGACCGTTGCCAGTGATAACGACGCAGCCGATGCCGTCGTCAGCGCTTGCTTTGTGGAGATGGTCCAGAAGCTGCGCCAGCAAGGCCTTCGACAGGGCGTTTAGCTTATCCGGCCGGTTCAGATTGAGCTGGACGATACCCGGCGCCGGCCTCGATGCCGTTATCAGGTCGTCCTGCGCTTGCGTTCCGCTCATGGCCGCACCGGTCTCAGGCGGCGTACTGATAGACGTTGTCGGCGGTGAGGCCGGCAAGCTTCATCATCCTGCCGATCTTCTCGAGCTCGGCAGCGGATGGCTTGACCAGCGGCGGGCGTACATGCGCCTCTTTCATGCGGCCAAGCAATACCAGCGCCTCCTTCATGCGGTTGTGCATGTCGAGCAGCGGCGCGTCATAGAAGGCGCGGACAGTCGGATAGATGCGGTCGTTGATGGCGCGCGCCGTCTTGAGATCATCCGCCTTCACGGCGTTGAAGAGGGCGAGTTGCAGATCGGCGACGACGCTGCCCGCTCCCGACAGCAGGCCGTCGCAGCCCATCGCCAGCGAGCCGAGGAGCCAAGCGCTGTGCGTGGTCAGTGTATAGACAGGCTTGTCCAGCGCATGCAGCTCGCGGATGTGGCGCTCATGCTGGTTGCCGTCGCCGATTTGATCCTTGATTGCGCGGATGGTCGGGAAACGGCGGCATAGCTCGAGAAGCGTGTCCACAGGATAGGAAAGCTGCGACGCAATCGGGAACTGGAAGAGTATGATCGGCAGGTCGGAGGCTTCCGTGATATGGCGAAGATGTCCGTAGATCATCTCCGGTCGAAGATGGCCGCCGAGGCTCATGAACGCCGGCGGAAACACCAGAAGTCCCTCGGCACCTTCCTTCTGGGCGTAGGCTGCAAGGCGACCCGCCTCGAGGCTGGATTCCGTGCAGATGCCGACAATGGTCGGGAGGCGCGACTGGAGCACATTCTTGGTGACGACCACGGCGCGCTTCTGCTCCTCGATCGTCAGGGCGTGAACTTCGGCCGCGTGCCCGTTGATCGTAATGCCGGCGAGCCCCTTGACCGAGGCAATGTCCTCGAGGTGCGCGCGGTACGCCGCCTCATTGATACTCAGATCCGCGTTGAACGGCATCAGGCAAGCGGGGATCACTCCCTTCGGTTCAAATTGCGTTGCGCCCATTGTTGCTCTCCTGTCGTTCCTGTGCGGGTGCGGGTGGACCGCCCAGTTGCCCGGGCGGTCCGGATTTTATCAGAAGCCCTTGCCGAGCATTTCGTCGACATTCGAAGCGTCGACCTGCTTGCCGGGCAGGATGATAATCGGATCGACGGCCTCGCCCTTGGCGACCTTATAGGCAATCTCCATGCCCTCCGGCGCGACATATGGGTAGACGAACGTCGCCGCCATCTTACCTTCCTTGATCGCGTCGAATGCCGTGTTCTGTCCGTCAATTCCGACCACGATCACCTCATCCAGGCGACCGACGGCTTCCAACGCTTGAATAGCGCCGAGAGCCATTTCGTCGTTGTGCGCATAGACGGCCTGGATCTGGCCGGGTCCGAAGCGCTGAAGCTGATCCTCCATAAATTTCATTGCGTTCTCGCGCAGGAAATCGCAGTTCTGTGCAGCGACGATCTCGACGTTCGTTCCCTCAAGTGCCGCAGTGAAACCATCGTGCCGGTCGGTCGTCACCGAAGCGCCCCCCGTCCCCTGTAACTCGATGACTTTGCCGGTACCATTGAGCTTTTCAGCGATGAATTTTCCGGCGGCGACGCCAATAGGCGTGTTCTCCGCGCCAACGTGTACTGTGACGTCGGTGTTAACCTTACGATCAAGCGACACGACTTTGATGCCCGCAGCCATGGCGTCGGCCACCACTGGTGTGAGGGCGTCGGCCGTCAGCGGGCTGATCATCAGCACCTTGATGCCCTGCGCCATCAGCGACTCAACATCGGTGACCTGTTTCGACGATTCGTTCTGGCCGTCGGTAACGATCAACTCGACATCCGGCAGGTTCTCGGCGGCGTAGGCCTTGTTGCCTTCCACCATGGCGACGCGCCACGGATGGTTCATGGTTCCCTGGCTGAAGCCGATTTTGATCTTGTCCTGCGCCATAACCTGCGTCGCCAGCATCACAGCCGCGCCGGCCATCAGCGCCGATTTCAGAAAATCTCTCTTTTTCACTTCGATGTTCCTCCGTTGAGACTTGGTTCGGGGTGCCGTGGTCAGTGCCGAGAGCGGCGCTTCCCAAGCATTTCGTAGAGCGCCGCCCCGATGATGATGGCGCCCTTGACGATCTGTTGAGTGAATGGTGAAATTCCCAACAAATTCATTATGTTGGCGAGAATCGCCAAAATACCGGCGCCGATGATGGTGCCGAGAATGCCGCCCTCGCCGCCGAACAGGCTTGTGCCACCGATGACGGTGATGGCGATAGCTTCCAGTTCGATGCCGGTTCCCGCGGTAGGCTCTCCAACTGTGAGCCGGGAGACGAAAATCAACGCCGTCAGACTGGCAAGGAAGCCGCTGATCATATAGACGCTAAAGGTCACCAGACCGACATTGATACCAGAGAGATGCGCAGCCTCGGCATTCGAGCCGACGGCGTAGATCTGGCGTCCGTAGGTAGTATAGCGCAGCACGTAGATCGCTACTCCCGCGACGATCGCGAAGATCCACACCGGCACTGGCAGGCCGAGCGCCGCGCCGCGCCCAAGCCACATGAACTCATCAGCGCGTCCGCCAATACTGACGGGCTGGCCGTTAGCGAGCGTCAGCGCCAGGCCTCGTCCCATGACCATCATACCCAGAGTCATGATAAACGGCGGAATACCGCCCAGCGTGATACCAAGTCCATTGACGGCGCCCATGAGGACGCCGATCACCAGGACGGCTGCTACTACCGCAGGCATTGTCCAGCCTGCCACGAGCAGCAGCGCTGTAGTGACGGAACAAACGCCGAGGATCGAACCCACCGAGAGGTCGATGCCCTTCGTCAGGATGACGAAGGTCATGCCGACGCTTACGATGCCGAACAGCGCAACCTGACGCAGGACGTTGGTGACGTTGACAGGATTTAGGAAGGACGGCGACAGAAAAGTCGCGAGGATACACAGGCCGATCAGGACCCAGACCAAACCGGCGCCCCTTGGCAGGCCGATGCAAAATTTGCGGCCGGCCGTTTCGGTCATCCTGTCTGGAGCAGCCATCGAAGTCTTCCCTATGTCCTGAGACGTCGCGCCTTAAGGCGCTCGTGTTCCTGCTTTGCGTTTGCGGCGCTTCCGGAGCCCTGCAGCACCGCTAGTGGAATGTTGCGTGTTTCATGATCTCTTCTTCGGAGGAGCCGCGCGGAAGCTCGGCCGATATTTCGCCCTCACGCATCACCAGGATGCGGTCGCACATGCCGATGATCTCCGGCAGTTCCGACGAAACCATGAGGACCGCGAGGCCCTCGCGCTCGACCAGATCGACCAGGAGTTCATAGATCTCGCGTCGCGCGCCGACGTCGACGCCGCGCGTCGGCTCGTCGATCAGCAGGATGTCGCATTGGGCGTTGAGCTGCTTGGCGATCACGCATTTCTGCTGGTTTCCGCCCGACAACGTGCCGATCTTGGTGTCAACCTCCGGCGTCTTGACGCGCAGCTGGCGCACATAGTCGCGAACCGCGCCGCGCTCCTTACCGAGATTGAGCTTGGCGGGGCTGCCGAAGCGGCCGAGCTTCGAGATAGTGACGTTGAACTTGACCGACTGAGACAGGAACAATCCCTCGGTCTTGCGGTCTTCCGGCGCAAAGCCGAGGCCAAGCTGGATCGCCTTGCGCGGCGATGCTATGTCCTGCTTCCTGCCGTGCAGGCTGATCTCGCCCGCATCGACAGGGTCGCGGCCGACAATGGCGCGTAGGAGCTCCGACCGGCCGGCGCCTGCCAGGCCGCAGATGCCGACGATCTCACCGCGCCGTAGCGTCAGGCTGACATTGCGCAGCGCCTTGCCGCGGCTGAAGCCGCTGACGCCGAGCACTTCCTCGCCAGGTTGCGCGTTGCGCTTGGGGAAGTAGTCGGCGATGGGCCGACCGACCATCGACTGGATCAGCGTGTCGGGCGTCCACTCCTCGATGGGGCGGCTCGACACCATGCGGCCGTCGCGGAGCACCGTTGCGCGCTGACAGAGTTCGAAAATCTCCTTCAAGCGATGCGAGATATAAATGAAGGCGACGCCCTCGGCCTGCAGGGACCGGATCGTCGCAAAGAGCTTTTCCAGTTCGTTGTCGCCAAGCACCGCCGAAGGTTCGTCGAGGACGATCAGTTGCGCGTTGCGCGAGCTGGCGCGTGCGATCTCCACCATCTGGCGTTGGGCGACGCTGAGGCTACCGACCGTCCGGCGGGGATCTATGTTGAACCCCAGCCGGCTCATCGCCGTCTCGGCGTCACGGGCTGCAACTGCCCAGTTGATTTGACCGAACTGGTTGCGCGGCAGGCGGTTCATGAAGATATTCTCGGCCACCGACAGGTGATCGGCCTGGGCGAACTCCTGATAGATGACTGCCACGCCGCGCTCGATCATGGCAGCCGGCGTGGGCGCAGTGATGATCTCGCCATTGAGCTCCATCTGGCCGCCATTGGCGTGATACGCCCCGGCCAGAACCTTCATCAGCGTCGACTTGCCCGCTCCGTTTTCGCCGACGAGGCCATGCACCTCGCCACGCGCTACCGAGAACGAAACGCCCTGCAGCGCCTTCACGCCCGGGAAGGATTTCTCGATCGAGTCCATGCGCAGGAAGACGCCGGGGAAAGCCGGATCGCGGGTGGTTTCATCGATACTGATCGAACTCATCTTCCCTCCTCCCTTCGACGTGAAATCGTTTTCTTGAGCGGGCGAAAAAATTCTACAGACGGGGCATCTGGAGACCGCCACCGACGTTGTAGATGTCGCCCGTGCTGTAGGGCATGGCTCCCGTCGCCAAGGTCCCGATTGCCAGCGCTATGTCCGACGGCTCACCCCAGCGCCGCAACGCGCAGAGATCGCCATTGAGCATACCTGGCGAATAGCGGTCATAGACATCGGCGGTCATGTCCGTCTTGATCAGCCCTGGCCGCACCTCATGAACACGGATGCCGGCCTCGGCGAGACGCAGAGCGTAGTTCTGCACGGCCATCGACAGCGCCGCCTTGGAAATGCAATAAGCGGCTTTTTCCGGCGACACAAGATGCGCGTTGGCCGAAGTGATGGTGATGATCGATCGCTCTACGCCCGGCGCTTCGACGGCGAGCATCTGGCGCGCGATCGCCTGTGTCAGAAAGAAAGTGCCGCGCAGGTTGACGCCGACCAGCCGATCGAATTCGTAGCGGTCGATGTCCATCATGTCGCCGCGCACAGACACTTGCACGCCCGCATTGTTGACGAGGCAGTTGAGCGATCCGAGTTCGTCAGCCATCTCCGTCACGATCGCGGCATGATCGTCAATCGCCGCGATGTCCAGCGGCATGAAATGACCGCGACGGCCGGTGCCGGCAATCAGCGACAGCGTCTCCGCGACATTGTCGTCCTCGACGCGGTCGACGAAGCCGATATCGAACCCGCGCCGCGCCAACTCGAGGCAGATCGCCCTCCCAATGCCCTGCCTGCCGCCGGTGACGAGAGCTGCCCCCAGCTTTGCGGCGGCTGGCCCGTCTTCCGCGGGATTTTCCAACAGGGCATGCATCAGACGACCTCACCAATCTTGTCTGCCTGGCGCGACCAGACGACCGCACCGGCATTGATAAGCGCATCCCTCTCGGCCGGGGAGTACCCGAGTTCGCTCATGATCTCGCCAGTATGCTCGCCGATCTCCAGAGCCAGCAGCCGCAGCTCCGGAACCTGACCGTCATAGCGGTTGGGGTGGTTCACCAGATGGACGGTGCGACCGCGAATCTCGATCTTGCGGAACACGTTCATATGCGACAGCTGCGGATGATCGAGCAGGTCGTCGTAAGTATTGACCGGCGAGTACCAGACGTCATGCTTCTCGAAACGTTCGGAAAGCTCCTCGATCGTGAAACGCGCCGTCGCTTCCGCAACCGTCCGCGCCACAAGGTCACGCGCCGAATAGCGATCGACACCGATGATCTTGCGCAGCGGCTCACTGTCTAGGGCCTCAGCAAGCGCCTCATCGCTGCAAAGAGAGATGACCATTTGGCCGTCTTTGGCGGGATACACGCCATAGGGGGCGGCATGATACCAAGTCGCGAGATTGCGCTCGCGTTGCATGCTGGCCTGGGTGATCGCGCCGGCAAAGTAGTTGACCAGCGGCTCCGTCTGAAGGTCGATAGCAGAGTTGATCAGGCTGGACTCGACCCGCGTGCCCTTGCCCTCCCTCTCACGGCGCAACAAAGCGCCGAGAATGCCCATCGCCATGAGCGCGCCGCCATGCTGATCGATGATGGCCGCACCTGCGGATGCGTTGCCGCCTTCACCCGACCCTGACGCGTTGATCAGACCGGAAGCCGCCTGCATGATCAGATCCTGACCCGGCCTGGCGGCCATCGGGCCACTCGAGCCAAAACCGCTGGCAGAGGCAAATATCAGTTTTGGATTGAGGCGTCGCAACTCCTCGTCGGTGAAGCCCAGCCGGGCGAACACACCAGGCCTGAAATTCTCCATTACCACATCGGCATCTGCAATCAGCTTGGCGGCAACGGCGCGCCCGCCCTCGCTCTTCAGGTCGATGCCGATCGACCGCTTGTTTCTGTTGGCACAAAGATAGAAACCGCTGATACCGTCGATGAAGACATTGGCCCCCGACCAAAACCGCTCATAGGCGCCGCGTATGGGTTCCACCTTGATGACGTCAGCGCCCATATCGGCCAAATATTGCGCGCCCGCCGGCCCTTGGAGGAAGTGGCAAAAGCTAACGACTTTTATTCCATTCAATAACATTCAATCTCCTCCGAGCCTGGGCCACTTGACCTGCAGTTCCAGTCCCTAGAAAACGTTTTCTCACCCCGCCTAACGAGAGTCAACCTCTCTTGTCGAACATCGAAGATTTTCTTTGTACGCCCCTGCTAATCTGCAATTAGCCGGCTTCCGTGAGGATTCGTCTAAACTTTTGATCTGGATACCGAGAAATTTTCAGTGGTAGATTCTAAATCCCTTTCAAGGAGCGTCCGCCAATCCCGACCCATTCATAACCTAAATGAAAACGTTTTCTAAAAGAAGCAAAGCGTTCGTACGGCTTCTCAGGCGAACCACACGTCAAGCCACGGGATGCTCCATAGCTCAGTTCGCCGAGATGGCTCTGGTCAAACTGACCCATGTATGAACGCCGACGCCTTCTCTGCGATCATGATTGTCGGCGCGTTCGTATTACCGCTGATGATCGTCGGCATGATGGATGCGTCGACCACCCGAAGGCCCTGGACCCCGTGCACGCGCAGGCGGTCGTCCACTACGGAATCAGGACCGCTTCCCATCTTGCACGTACCAGACAGATGGTAATTCGAATCGGCTTTCTGACGCAGGTGTCGGTCGATAGCCTCATCGCTGACGACGTCCGGGCCGGGCCCGTACTCGTCGCCTCGATACGCGTCGAAGGGCTGCTGCGACAACAGCGTACGCGCAAACTTCACGGCTTCGCGCATGGTGCGCAGGTCTTCTGCGCTGTTGAAGTAGTTCAGGTCGATGGCGGGGGCTTTGGCCGGATCGCGATCGACGGCAAGGATCGTTCCCCTACTCATCGGCCGCTGTAGGGTGAAATAGATCATGTAGCCGTGGTGGCGGATGATCGACCGGCCGCTGTCCTCGTAGATCAACGGAATAAAGGTGTACTGGATATCAGGAGCTATAAGGTCCGGACGTGACCGCCAGAAGGCCGTCACCTCAAGACCATTGGAGGCCGCGAGACCGCGACCTGTCGCGAAGTAGCGCAGCAGTTCCAGCGCCGACCGCCAAGGTTTGACCGTCGGCGCCAAGCTGACCGGCTGTGTGCAATATTGCTTCACCGCGAATGCAGGATGATCCTGAAGATTTCTCCCCACCCCCGGCAGTCCAAAGACCGGCTCGATGCCGATAGAATTCAGATGATCAGGATCGCCAAGCCCGGAGAGCTGCAAGAGATGCGGTGAGTTGACGGCTCCGGCGCACAGGATAACTTCGCGGCGCGCTCGATATGTCTTCAACTGGCCGCGTTGGCGAACCTCTACGCCAACGGCGCGCTTTCCCTCGAAGACGATGCGCTGTGCGAGAGTGTTCGTTAGAATTTGAAGATTCTCCCGGCGCTCTGCGGGCCGTAGATATGCAACCGCAGCGCTGCAACGTTTTCCGTTGGCGATGGTCGCGTCCATCGGGCCAACCCCCTCTTGATCCTCACCGTCGTTGAAGTCGCGCCTCACAGGCAAGCCCTTCAATTGCGCCGCGGCTAGAAAAGCCCGCGCGAGCGGGTGTTCGATGGTTGATTGGCGGGTTACCAGAGGTCCATCACTGCCCCTGGCGTCGCCCGGCGGACCTTCGAAGCTCTCTGCTTTCTTGAAATAGGGCAGACAGTCTTCGTAGGCCCAGCCGCGATTGCCCATCTGGGCCCACTGATCGTAATCGGCCGGCGCGCCCCGCATGTAGACCATGCCGTTGACGGAACTCGAGCCGCCCAGAACCTTTCCCCGCGGGACATGCATTATGCGCGGGTTCGCGACTGTGTGGTACTTCCAGTCGACCGATCCAGTCTGCATCAGGCGCAGAAAGCCGACAGGGAGATGAATGAAAGGACTTTTGTCTTTCGGGCCCGCCTCCATCAGAATGACGCGCGCGCCAGGATCTTCAGACAGGCGGTTGGCAACAACGCAACCAGCCGAGCCTGCACCAACAACAATGTAATCTGCTTCGCTGATCGACAAGACAGTTTCCTCGCTGAACCGTTGATCCCGGAACCGCGTCAGACCCACTTCATGATGTGCGTGGCCTTGCACACCAGTTCGCGGCTCTGATTGAAAGCCTCGACACGAGCCAGGGATCGGTTCTTGCTCTCGTCGATTTCGCTGACCTCGTACTGAACCGTTACGGTGTCGCCGATGAAGACGGGCTTGACAAAACGTGCGCCGTCAAAGCCGAGCGAGACGCCGACACGGTCCGAAGGTTCAGCCTTTTCCAGGATGCGGGTGACGGTTGTCGACATCAGCCCCATGATCAGCACGCCATGCACGATGCGTTGTCCGTAAGGACTGCTTCGCATGAACTCCTCATTCACATGCACCGGCGCAAGATCGCCGGTGATACCAGCAAACAGATATACGTCGCTTTCCGATATCGTCTTGGAAAATTCGGAGCGGGCGCCCAGCCCCAATGGATAGCTCAATTTCATCCTCCACGTTATTTCGCCACTTCGTCATTGTGCTCAGCCGCCCGTGACAAAATATGGCGCGCGCGCAAATCCGTCGATCTGGTCGCTATTTAGAAATCGATTTCTCATGTCTCCGATAGATGTGTCAACTGGGGTACGCGATTTTAAATTTTGCGTTCCGTCAGCGTCGATTTTACATTGACGCAAGTCCGCAATTATGAGAAAACGATTTCATTTAATGTGCGAAATATACGCCATTTGGGAGGTAGGATGGACGACTTCTATCTATCTGTCGGAGATGTCGTCTCCTTTTCGAAAACGGTAGGTGAAAGCGACGTATATCAGTTCGCTGGTACGACCGGCGATCTTGCGCCGGTGCACGTGAACCAGGCACGGATGGAGAAGTCGGCATATGGCCAGCGCATCGCTCATGGCGCACTGATGGTAGGCTTCATGTCCACGACGTCCAGCATGATGGTGGAGCGATCGCGCGATGGTCATGGCAAAGGCGAGACGCCCGTATCCCTAGGCTATGACCGTGTCCGCTTCCTGGGGCCTGTCTTCTTCGGCGACACCGTCACGGTGAACTATGCGATTACCGCGATCGATGAGGTGAAGCGCCGGTCCACGGCCGACATCGCAGTCGTGAACCAGCGCGGCGAGACGGTCGCCATCGCAACCCACATCCTGAAATGGGTGAAGAACAAAGGCGGGCGGTAAACGATGGCCAAGCCTTTGCAGGCAGATTTCATCGTCGTCGGCGGCGGCAGTTCGGGCTGTGCGCTGGCCGCGCGGCTCAGTGCGGATCCGAGCTGCACCGTCATCCTGGTCGAGGCCGGAAACCGCGACAGCAGCCCATACATCCACCTGCCGGTCGCCTATTACAAGACGACGGGCCCGAGCTACACTTGGGGTTTCGAGACGACGCCGCAGAAGCACCAGGGCGACATTCGCCTGCCTTACGCGCAGGCGCGCGTCATCGGCGGCGGGAGCTCCATAAACGCCCAGATCTACATCCGCGGTAACCCGGAGGATTTCGACGGCTGGCGCGACGAGCATGGCTGCACCGGCTGGGGCTATGATGATATCCTGCCCTATTTCGTGCGGTCGGAAGGCAACCAGAGCCTGGCCGACGAGACGCACGGGATTGACGGACCCCTGCTCGTATCGGACCCGAGCCATGTTAGCCCAATGTCGCACGCGTGGGTGCAGGCCTGCCAGCAGGCTGGCATTCCCAACAACCGCGACTTCAACTCCGGGACCCAGGCTGGGTGCGGGCTGTATCAGGTCACCAATCGCGCCGGGCGCAGGTCGAGCGCCGCCAACTGCTACCTGCGTCCTGCCCTGAAGCGCAGCAATCTGCGCGTCCTAACCAATGCCCAGGTCCGCCGCATTATCATAGAGAACAACCGCGCCACCGGCGTCGAGGCCGACGCCAGCGGCGGGCGCACCACGATCCGCGCTGGCCGTGAGGTGATCCTGACCGCGGGCGCTATCGGCACACCGAAGCTTCTCATGCTGTCCGGCATAGGCCCGGCATCCGACCTCAGGGCGCACGGCATCGACGTAGTGCGCGACAGCCCGAATGTCGGCAGGAACCTGCAGGACCACCTCGACATCTTCCTGGTTTACGAGGTGGCCAACGCCAACAGCTACGACAAGTACCGGAAGCTGCACTGGCAGGCTTGGGCGGGGATGCAGTTCGCACTGTTCCGCTCGGGGCCGATAACCTCGAACATCGTCGAAGCCGGAGGTTTCTGGTGGAGCGGGCCGCGTGAGGGCCGGCCGGATGTGCAGTTCCACTTCCTGGCGGGAGCCGGCATCGATGAGGGCGTTCCCGATATTGCGGGCGGCGCGGGCTGTACGCTGAACGCCTATCTCGTGCGGCCGAAATCGCGCGGTACCGTGACATTGAAGTCGGGTCGACCGGAGGATCATCCCCTGATCGATCCGAATTTTCTGTCGCACCCAGACGACCTCGCCGGAACGATCGACAGCATCAAGCTGGGGCGCAGGATCATGGAGCAGAGCGCCATCAGCCGGCATCTCGTGCGCGAACACTACCCGGGCGCGCAGGTCGCGAGCGACGATGAGCTCGAAGCCTTCGTGCGCAAGGCCTCGCGCACCGGCTATCATCCCACCTGCACCTGCCGCATGGGTGAGGACGACGCGTCCGTCGTCGACACGCGCCTGCGCGTTCGCGGCATCGAAGGCCTGCGCATCGCTGATGCGTCGGTCATGCCGCAACTCGTATCCGGCAATACCAATGCGACGACCATCATGATCGCGGAGCGCGCGGCGGACATGATCATCGGCAACCGCATGGCGGCACGGGAGGCATCGTGATGCTTCGATTTGGCGTATTGGGGTGCGTCGCGTACCGCACCGTGTGCGCTGATAGAGCCGGCGGCGCGGCGTCCCGGAGCAGCCGACGCCTTCGCCCGCGACCAGAGCATCGCAACGGTCAACGGCAGCTGCGAAGAGCTGATCGCCGGCACGACGCTCGACGTGATCTACGATCCGCTTCCGCCGCATCTTCATGCCGCGTTCTCGATCAAGGCGCTCGAAGCCGGCAACTACGTCCAGGTCAACACGCCTGGCCCAGCCCGTGTATCGTCCGCACCACGCGAGAGCCTCGTTGCCCCCCGCGCAGGCAAACTGGTGACGATCTCGAGCGATTGGGGTTCGGTGTCGAACCATCCCGGCACCTATGATTATTATTCGTCAAAGGCTTTGGTGAAAAGCCAGATACGTAGCATCGCGATGAACTGGCACAAAGACGGCGTCACGGTCCTTGTCCCTTGTCATTCATCCGGGCTGGATGCGCACCACCATGGGCGGCGCCGATGCCCCGAACCTGCCGGCCGAGAGCGCCGTCCTGATAAAGCGCACGGTCGACGGCGAGCAGGCCACGGACAACGGACCCTATATCGACACGCAGGGCAACTACATGCCCTGGTCAGCGGCCGAATTCGATCAACGCAAAAAGAGACCTTCCATGCAATTCCTTGTCCTGACACGACGAAACAGCGGCGAGTTCACAGCCAAGCAGTTCGCGGAAAAGTTCGACCTCGAAGTCGCCCGCGCCCGCGAGCTCTACAAGGAGCAGTTCACACGCCAGATCTGGCATAGGGCGGATGGCAGCGGTGCCTGCCAGATCGTCGAGGGGCCAGACGAGGACTATGTGTGGGACAAGATCAGGACGCTGCCTTTCGCCAGCGCCGGGATGCTCGACATCACCATCGTTCCGCTGAAGCCCTACACGGGCTTCTCTGGATGAGAGCATCGCCGCAAGATAGCCGATGTGGAAGGGACACCAGCCCTTTCCTTTGGCGATCACCCGTGACCACACTGGCATTGGCGTGATGGGAGGAGGAGGATCGTAATGGCCAAGGCGAGCCGCAATCCAGCCGCGGACACCGGCGTCGTCAAGCTGAAGGATGTTGCGCTGCTGGCAGGCTGCTCCGTCGCCACGGCGTCGCGTGTGCTCAACGGCCATCCGACAGTCGGGCCTGCCGAGAAACAGCGTGTGCTCGCCGCCGCCATCCAGCTTGGCTATGTGCCCAACAACTCGGCGCGGGCGCTCCGGTCGCAGAATACGAGCCTCGTCGGCGTCATCATCCCGACGCTCGACCACGCCATATACGCCAAGATGGTCAGCGGCCTTCAGGAGCGGCTGGCCCAGCACGGCAAGTCGGTGATCATCAGCACCTCCGACTACGACCTGGAGCAGGAAAGAATCCAGACGCGGCTGCTGGTTGGTCGCGGCGTCGAGTCGATCGTGCTCGTAGGCCTAGAGCATCATCCGGACACCCTCGAATATCTGCGGCGGGCTGGCGTCGCGCCGGTCTTCACCTACACCTGCGAACTCGGTCTTGGCGCCGTCGCCGTCGGCCTCGACAACCGGCTCGCCGGCGCGACGGTTGCGGGTTTTCTGCTCGAACTCGGCCACAAACGATTCGGCATGGTTGCCGGCGTCACGCGAGGCAATGATCGCGCCACGCAGCGGCGTGACGGCTTTCTGGCAAGGCTCGGCGAGGCAGGCGTCCCGGCATCCGACATCGTCGTCCTCGAAGCGCCCTACAAGATCGACGGCGGGGCAGCCGCCATGCGCTCGCTCATGCAGACGCATCCGCGACCGACGGCGATTTTCTGCGGCAGCGACATCCTTGCGGTCGGCGCCATCAAGTACTGTCACGTGGCGGGCATCGCAGTGCCGGGGGAAGTGTCCGTGGTAGGCTTCGACAACCTCGAAATCGCCGAACTCGTCACGCCGGAACTGACGACGCTCAATGTCCCCGCCCGCGAAATGGGCGAAGCAGCCGCGGACGCGCTCATCCGCCTTGGCGAGAAAAAGGAAACGTCCATCGCCACCGAACTTCCCACCCGCCTGATTGTGCGGGACAGCACGGGCCCGGCCGGATCAGCTTCGAGGAAATAGCATTGCTCACCCGCGTCGAACTCATCCGCTTCCAGCACTGCGACCCGGCCGGAATCGTCTTCTACCCGCGCTATGTTGAGATGATCAACGCGACGGTGGAAGACTGGTTCGAAAGCATCGGTTTAAGCTTCGCCGAGATTCACGGGCCGATGAAAACGGCCATCCCGGCGGTCTCCCTGAATATCGACTTCAAGATGCCGACGCGGCTCGGCGAACGCATCGAACTGCGGCTGGTTGTCGAGCATATCGGGACCACAAGCATCAGGCTGGCGATCGCGGCGGCGCTCGGTGACGAGATCCGCTTCCGCTCGACGATCACGCTTGTTCACATCAGCATGGTCGACTACCGGCCTCATCCGTGGCCCCCAAAATTCCGAAATGCTATGCTGACCGACCAGTAGCCGACATTAGGCCGTCCGGCATCTGTGATGTCGAACTAAATGTTTAGTCCCGGCATTTGCTGGAGCGGGTTGACGGTGAAGCGGTCGGGCTGGGAAGTCCATGCCTTGCAGGCGAACTCGTATGGTGTGAGTGTCAATGACCGTGGAATCGGGGCTCTGACTCACATTTGCTGAATTTGACGCTGACTCTTTGTTGTCTGCAGGGAGATTTGGCCGATGGTTCAGAGATTTTCATACTCTCGATTGGCGCCGGAAGGTTTTGTCGTTGAAGCGCTCGC
>NZ_JAINFJ010000023.1 GCF_019966595.1 Oricola indica | reverse complement strand
GTCGCCCGCGACACCATCTTCCGATTCGAACTAAACCTGCGCGAGTCGCTGATCCTAGGCATCGTCGGTGCGGGCGGGGTCGGCTTCTATATCCAGACGTATGTGCGTTCGTTCCAATACGACAAGGCTGCGAGCGTCACACTTGCCGTCATAGGCTTGGTCGTCGCGATTGAAGCGGTCAACAGCACGCTCCAGCGGCGATTTTCTTGACGCGCTACGTTAATTTAAAGCTAGATACCCAATTTGAAAAAATCGTGCAGCCAGTTTTATGTCTTGTTGCGAAGTCAAGAGCTGATGAGCCCACCGTGTTTTGGCCATTCAGCGCAGTGGAGATTTCATGGAGTACCTAGACCTTAGCAGGCACACCGCTGATATCGTGATCGAAGATCGCCACCGTCCCGGAACACCCAATCAGTCCTTTGGTCTCCCCTACCTTATTCTCGAAAGGCGGCTCGGCATGTAATTCATGGACACCGGCTCCTTTCTTGTGGGCGTGGCGCGTTAGCTGCCGCTCGTCGGCATGGCCACGAACTTGTTCCCTGGCGTATGCAGTCGTTTCCGGATGCTTGTAGTACTGGAGCGTATACGGTCGCGCACGTTCGATGGATTAGCGATGGCGAACCTTTTCTCTTGCGCGTTGTCGCTGGATTCGGGCTGGAATGAGCGGCCGTCTTCACAACATTTTGACCCCGTCAAAGCACGGAGCAAGTGGCTGTTGCGACAGAGAAGTCGATGACGTCAGTTTGTTCACTGGGGTGAGGATCTCGTCCCAATAGCAGTGCAGAGCAAATTGAGAGATGACATATCTGCGGACCGAGTGGCTGCCGGTATAGGGTCGTATTCGAAGAGGATGACGATCTCCGCGTCTTCGACTTCGTCGGCGGGGCAGACGCCGTGTTCGTCGTCGGACTTGAATAGGGTGCTCGGGATCATGCGCCAGACCACACCGTCTCCCCGAAGCGCGTGATAAGCGGCTGCGGCGATGTGGAGCCCCACCAGGATCAAGGTGACATTCCAGAAGAGTACATGAAAGCGCGCGGCAGGCGCCCAGAGATAGGAAGTTACAAACCCGGCAGCAACCCGTCCGAGAAGAGAGAAATACAGCGCCCAATGGACTGCCTGCGAGGCGCGGTCCCGCCAGTTCGTCAGTCGCGGCAGCAGCGATTGTGGCGGGAACATTCGAAGCCCGATCCTCAACAGCACCAACGCACCGATCAGCAGCCCGGCATAATTGTGGAGAGCATGCTGGAACAGGTCGGATTCGGACGGAGGCAGAAGCGGATTATGCGTCCGGGGTATGGCGTCGGAGGTATACCATTGCCCGATCAGCAACAGAACCACAGACCAGTGAACGGCGATCTGCAACCGTGTATATTTGGCTCCTCGCCAATGGCCTCCGATGACCGACCACACGGGCGTTTCTAACTGTGCGGCTCGGACTTCGAGGTGGAAAGTCGCTGCGCCGCACATCTCGGTTCGCCAGGGCGACTGGCGATGTCCCGATAGGCTTCCATCAGGGGCCGCTCCGTCAGCGGGAAACCTTCCCGTTCTCGATCGAGCTTTTCCAGCGCAGCCAACATGAATTCGGCAATATCCGGACGTTCCTGCCCGCGAGCTCTACGATAGACACGAAGAATGTCCCGTTCCATCTGCTCTGTCTCTGATCTCATGCGCATCACCTCCTTGCCATATCAAAGCCTACGCCTTCCAGCGCAGGAAAGGTCAAGCGGCAAGCGCCAACAAACGCGCGGGACACCGACCAGGTCGGTTTCACGAGATGGGTCCTGCGACGCGGACCTGATGCTGACCGAGGTTTAGCCCCATTCCCGCTTGCCGAAGACGCGTGCCATCAAGTCGCCAAATGATGAGGGCGCCGGATTGGATAGATCCGAACAGAGTTTTGCATCACGCGTCGACCGAGTAAGATCAGGATTCCGGACTAGCATGGAACAAACTCAAGCGAGCCGGTCGGCAAGGCTTGTCCGAAGCGGCAGAGATCTAGGACAACAGGAGTGTGCGCTTTTGGGGCCGACAGAAAAAACAATTAAGAGGCTGCTCGCCCTATCGGGCAATCTTTGTGCGTTTCCAGGTTGTTCCCTTCCCATCGTGGAAAGCGCCGGCACGATCACCGGCGAGATCTGTCACATTCATGCGCAGAAAGCAGGCGGACCTCGATTTGACAGCACCCAAACCGAGGAAGATCGCCACGGATTCGACAACCTGATCCTGCTGTGCCGACGTCACCACCGAATTGTCGACTCGCAACCAGAGGCATTTTCGGCAGAGGCGTTGGAAGAACTCAAGAAAATTCGGGAAAAGGAAATGGGTAGGCCCGAACAGGCGACAGACGCCTTCTTCGCAAAGATCCTGCTCGGCGACCTAAGGCGCGCCACCGTTAACAATGACAGCGGCAATGTCATTGTCGACAGTCCTGGAGCGGTTCAGGCCCACACCGTCAATGTGAGAACGACACGCAAAGCGGTACATATCCAACCGGCAGCTGGAACGATCGGCGCCGATCAGGAGGCCAGTCGGTATGTCCAGTACCTGATCAGCAGGTATAACCAGTTCGCCAGCGCCGACAGGTCGCGTGCAACAACATTCAGCTATGGCGCCATCTCGAAAAATGTTGAGAAATCTTTCGGAGCGCCTTGGAGGATGCTGGCGATAGAGGACTTTGAGCCCGTTTGTGCATATCTCCAGCAACGGATCGGCAAGACGCGCATCGCAAAATCGAATCTTTCCAAAGGGGCAAGGTCGTTCACGATCTTCGCCGATTTTGGTAAAAAGTCAGTCGACAAAGGGTGAATGACGTCAACGAACTCGGCCCGGGCGTTTCTCCTGGTCGCCGGATACAATGCAGGCGTGGGACCGCGGGAAGCGAACAGACAACCCTGCACACAATTATGGAGATTGGCGAAGTTGGTGAACGAATAGGGCCGATCGCGCCGCAAATCAGCGCGATTTGACCTTCCACCCACCGGAGCGTTTAGGCTTTTCCGCAAAACCAAAGCCAGGGTCTTTCCATGCGCGCAATCACGTACCAGCCCGAATTCAACATCGTCGTATTCTCTTTTCTTCTCCATTTCGTATGGGAGTTCGTCCAGGCACCCACCTATGCCGGGATGATCGAGATGAACCATTGGGACGGCATCAAGCTTTGCATGTCAGCGACATTCGGTGATGTCGGCTTTGCCCTTGTTGCTTTCGGTCTCACAAGCCTGGCAGCGCGGACGCGTCAGTGGTTTCTCCGTCCTGCCGCTCGGCAGTATCTGATGTATCTCGGCATCGGGATCGGCCTGACAGTCGGTTTCGAGTATTACTACACGCAGGTCTCACTGCGCTGGACCTATTCGGGGCTGATGCCTCTGGTGCCACCGTTTGGAACAGGTCTGAGCCCTCTGTTGCAGTGGCTGGTCGTTCCAACAGTTGTCTTGTGGATCACGCGAAGACAGATCGCCGGAATCAAGGTCAAGGAAACCGAGCAATGATGGACAACAGTCTGGGAAGCGGCATGATGGGATTTGGTGGCATCGGGATGCTGCTGATCGGCATCCTCGTTGTGTTGGCGATTGCGGCCCTGGTCAAATATCTGATGAAGTGATCGCATTCACGTCGCCATCGACCGATCAACGAGCGCATCGATTGTGCGCGCTCGTTCCTCGTCATGACATCGGGTCTCCACCTGGATTGTAGTAAAGAAAAATCCGAACTCATCCACCAGCTTTCCTTGTGCAATCGTCAAGACCTCGTCCGAATCAATTTCGGCGCGTTTATCCACCATGACATGTGCCGAGAACACATATTTGCCGCTTGTAAGTGCCCAGGCGTGGACGTGATGAACATTCTTCACACCCGGAATTACCGCGAGAGCGGCCTTGGCTTCGGCAAGCGAAATCTCATCAGGCGTTCCCTCCATGAGAAGATGAATGGCGTCGCGCAGTATCCCCCAGCTGGCCCACAGAAGCACAAACCCGAAGATAATCCCCAACAAGGGATCAATTGCGAGGAAGCCGGTAAATCGGATCACCAGTGCAGCGACAATGATTATTAGACTGCCGACGAATGTCTGTATGATGTGCCAATAGGCACCCCGTACATTCAAATCACTGCCCTGTTGCCGGTACAAAAGATACAGCGAAATGAACTCCGTAACGAGGCCTCCCGCCGCTGCAATCAGCATCGGACCGGTGGGGAGATCGATCGGGTTTCCGAGCCGCATCAGTCCCATGACAATCACAACCAAGGCCATGATCAGAAGAAATGCGCCATTCACGAGCGCGCCGATGATTTCGGCGCGCAACCAGCCGAAGGACTTTTGTTCGTCCGCCGGCCTTTTCGCGATGCGGGCGGCGATGATTGCAACCAGAACGCCTCCGACCGCGGAGAATGTATGAAAGGCGTCGGAGATGACTGCGACCGAGCCGGTCCACAATCCAATGCCGAGCTCCACGATAAAATAGACGCCCGTCAGCCACGCAGAAATCGAGAGCGCCCGGCCGCTTGATGACATATGACCGGCATGGTTTTCTGACATCGGTTTTACCTCCTCTCAGGTCAGTTCGGAGCTAGGTCACAGTAAACTGCCCCATCATGCCACCATCCTCATGCTCGAGAATGTGGCAGTGATACATGAAGGGCGTTCGATCGCCTGCGGGCTGCGTGAAGCGCATCAGCAATTCGGTTTCGCCATCAATGACGACAGTATCCTTCCACCCACTGCTTTCGGGCAGCGGATCACGACCGTTTTCGCGGACGACCTGAAACGACACGCCATGGACGTGGAAAGGATGGGCCAGCATGGTTGTGCTGACGATCCATTTCTCGGTGTCGCCAAGACGCACGCGTTGGTTGACGACGGCCATCTCGAACGGATCTCCGTTGATGGCAAACCCGCCCATCATGCCTCCTCCCATCATGCCTCCTCCCATGCCCATGTCGAGCGAGAAGCGCCTGGTTTTGGCAATTTCAAAATCCGCAAGTGAGGGCGCCTTGCCTCCTATCCTATCGGGGATTTTGTCAACCGCGACCGGGAGGCGTTCATCGACAAGGATTGGCAGGACCTCGAAACGCCGCGCGCCCGTCAAACCATCGAGCATTCCCCGGGCGCGGCCCATCATGCCGCCCATTCCCTGTTTGGGATCACCGTCACTCACGAGAGAAACGTCATGCCCGCTCGTGAAATCGACCAGGATCTCAGCACGCTCACCGGGACCCATTCGCAGCGTTTCGAGTGCGATCGGCCGGGCAAGATACCCGCCATCGGTCGCGATGAGATGCATCGGGCGGGAGTCGCTCAGGCGCAACGAATAAATGCGGGCATTGGAAGCGTTAACAATCCGCAGCCTGACAATTCCCTTCGGTACATGCGCCGCCGTTCCAATCTGGCCGTTGACCAGGATCGTGTCTCCGGTCATGCCATGCATGATGTCCATCATCGAATTCGCATAGGCCAGCCGCCCGTCACCGGCAAATCTGCGATCCTGAATGACCAGTGTGAGATCGTCCGTGCCATAGGTTTCTGGCAATCCACGCTCCGCATCGTGGCCATCAACGATGTGGATCACTCCGGCCAACCCGGCATAGACATCCTGTGCCGTTCGCCCGTGTATGTGTGTGTGAAAGAAGGCCGTGCAAGGCGGCTGGTCGATCTGCATATCAGGCTTCCAGTTGGAACCTGGGCCGATCGGCAAATGCGGACCGCCATCGTGTTCGCCAGGTACGAGCAGTCCATGCCAGTGGGAACTGACAGGCCATGACAGGGCGTTGGCGACTTTCGGCTGCAACGGCCCCTTTTGAACGCGAACAACCGGCCCGAGATAAGGCTGGTTGAATCCGATTGTCGGTGTCGCCCTGCCACCGATGAAACTGGTCGTGCCGGACTGTGCGGTCACGTCGAAACGCCCCGATTCGGAGGTATCGAGCAATGGCGGCATTTGAAGGCGAGGGAAGCCGGTTGCCCTGGCAAGGTTCACGGACGGCCGTGCGCCTAAAACGCCGTAGGCGGCGGCGCCAGCGGCCAAAGCTACACCTCCTGCAAGCAGTCCGCGCCGTGTTGTCATTGGCGTCTCCCTTCAACATTTTCTGCCCAACCTGCGTTCATTTCGTGTCCCGCGGTTCCAAGGCGTAGCGCTTGTTCATCTCGTCATGGCCGGCGCGGATTTCATCGGGCCAGGTGCTCTTGATGTAAGACAAGACGGCGACGATCTCCCCATCCGACAGAATGCCCTCGTAAGCGGGCATCGCGGATGTGTAATCGTTCAGATTGGCCGCTTCGGCGACCCCAAGTTTGGTGATCTTGAAGAGCAACTCGTCGGGATGATGCCAAGTGTGTCCTGTTTCATCGTGCGGCGGAGCCGGCATCAAGCCGTCGGGTCCCGGGGAACGCCAATCCTCTGCCTGGCCCTGCAATTCCGCTCCGTGACAGGACGCACAGTTGGCAGTGTAGACCTGTTGGCCGAGCGCCACTTTTTCCTGGTCATCCGGCCTGAGGAGAGCCGCGCTTTCCCCATTACCTCGGCCGACCCCAATCATGGCGACGACGCCGATCGCAAGTAATGCCAGAATGGCAAGGGAAATTATCTTCAATCGTCTCATCGACATGGCTTCACCTAAACGACCACCAGGGAAGACCCGCTGGGGACACGGCTGTAGAGATCGATAATGTCCTGGTTCATCAATCGAACACATCCGCTGGAGACAGCCCTGCCGATGGTCCAGTATTCCGGCGAACCGTGAATCCGGTACAGTGTGTCCTCTCCGTCCTGAAAAATGTAGAGCGCTCTCGCTCCCAGCGGATTATCGAGCCCCGGTGGCATGCCGCCATTGCGTGCGCTCCATTTTTCGAGGTCCGGCTCCCGCGCGATCATTTCCTCGGGCGGAGTCCATTTTGGCCAAGCCTGCTTCCACTGGATGACCCCGCGGCCCGACCACGAAAATCCCGCCCTGCCGAGTCCTACGCCATACCGCATCGCCTTGCCGCCCTCCTGGATCAAATGAAGGTAAAACGTCTGCGTGTCGACAATCAGGGTGCCGACCGCATGAGGCCCCGAATAGTCGACCTGACGACGCCAGAACCTCTCCGGGACCTTGTTCAGATCGACGGCCGGTATCGGAAAACGCTCTCCGGGCATCGGCCCATACATGGTTGCATACGTGCCTGGGATTCTCGGTGCCGGTTGCGGCTCGAGCGCCTGTTCGGGTGTGGTGGTTGTACAGCCGGAAAGGGCAAGCAACGACAGGCTGCCTGCCCCACCCAGGAGTTGCCTGCGATTCATTGCTTGCCGGCCTGGTAATACAGGGTCGGCGTCTCTCCGGTTTTGCCGGTGAAGGCGAGGACGTCGTATTTCGCCTTCGGATCTTCTCCCATGCCCAAAGAGCCCATCGGCATACCCGGCGTAGAAATGCCGCGAATATCCGGTTGTTCAGTCATGAGCTTGCTGATCGCTGCAAGCGGGACGTGTCCCTCGAGAACGTATTTGCGATCGCCTCCGATGGCGGCCGTATGACAGGCTTCAAGTTTTGCCGGCACGCCTGCCTGCGTCTTGATCGAGGAGAGGTCTTCCATGTCCATTGTTTCGACGGTGTAGCCAGCTTTTTCGACTGCATCGACCCAGACCTGACAGCACCCGCACCAGGGTGTCTTGAAGACGGTGATATGCTTGTCATCGGTTTCGCCTGCATGTGCATGCAGGATCAGCAGGTTGCCGGCCAACCATGATGCGGCCGCGATTTTGATCAGTGTTTTCATTTCTGGTCTTGTCCTTTGTGTGTTTGATGGCCGTGACAGGTCCGGCCCATGATCTTGTGCATGACGAGGTGTGCCCCAAGACAAAAGCCGATTGGCGCCAATGCGCCGAGGCGTTCAGCCCAACCTGCGCCAGCGCCCATGCCCCAAAGCAGCAATCCGGCTCCGCCGACCATTGGAATGCAGCATGCGATCATGATCCAGGTGCCGAATTTCCGCGGTTCGGGAACGCCCGTGACGTCATGTGCTCGAATTCTCGGCACCCCGGAGGAAAGTGCATAGGGCGATAGTTTTTGCGGGTCCTGAGCCATCACAGCACGACCACCTTTGCGCCCACCGGAACCCTTTCATACAGGTCCTCGACATGCGCATTGATCATCCGGATGCAGCCGTTCGAAACGGAGCGCCCGATCGAAGATGGCTGGGTGGTGCCGTGAATCCGATACATCGTGTCACGGCCACTGCGGTACAAATACAGCGCGCGTGAACCAAGCGGGTTTCCGGGTCCGCCGGGAACGCCTTTTGCATATCTGGCGTATTTGCCCGGCTCACGCCTGATCATGTTCTTGGTCGGGGTCCAACTTGGCCACTTTGCCTTCCGACCGACGGTGGCCGAGCCCCGAAAAGCCAGACCGGCTCGGCCGACGCCGACCCCATATCGCCTTGCTGTTGTCCGGCTTGTTTGCAGGTAGAGAAAGTGGTTGCCTGGATCGACCACGACCGTGCCGGGACTGTAACCGGAGAATCGAACAGTCTGCGGTTCGAACCGCGGATCAAGTTTGAAGACGCGTTTGTGTGCCTGTGCCAACGAGGCAGGCAGGAATGCAGACGACAAAGCGCCAAGCATGAAGCTACGTTTTGAAAGCATGGTTTCCCTCTCAAATCCAATTACTCGATGAACGCCATTGACGGCGGGCGAAGTAAGATCAGATAGAGATGGGAGGCCTGATATGGACATATATCACTTCCAGAAGCGTCTCGGACTGCTCCTGGATTTCAACCGACGCCAAGACAGGCGAATTTTGCAGTGGTGTGAATTCGGGAAGATAATGGCAATCGGCCGCACAATTGCCTTGGCGGTTATCCAAGCCGCTTTTCGACTTTTGACAGCACTTCATCGCGGCCGTCTTGTCAGCGGCCAGAACCTCATGAACCTGACCGGTTACTTTCGTTGATGTCATGTCGGCATGCGATTGGATCACAGCCGGCATCATGGCCCCGAGGACCAGAACCAGTATCATCAACGATGGCAAAAGTCTGCGCATTTCAGTAACGTAACGCCGGTTCCGTAAATTTTCTACAATCGTCTCAGCTGACTTCGAACCATGTGGTCATGCCTGCCGCCGCGTGTTCCAGCATGTGGCAATGATACAGCCACTTGCCGGGATTGTCAGCGACGAAGGCAACCTCCGTCGTCTGCTCAGGTCCAATCAGGAATGTGTCGCGCCAGGGCTTACCGTCATCGACGTCGGCTCCGGATCGGCTGAGAACACGGAAGTGATGACCATGGACATGCATGGCGTGTACCCAGCCTGTCTGATTTATCGTTTCCAGCAGAACCGTTTCGCCGCGCCGGACCGTGAAAAGCGGAGCCTCCGCCAGGTTTGCTATGCCGTTGAATGCCCAGGACTGGCCCGTTTTACGGAAATCTTCGCCTTCAAGGCGCTTGCCCTTGTAGGTGATGTCCACAAAGCCGCCCATGGCGCCACCTTCCATAACGACCTTCACTTTCCGGGCGCCCGTCACATCGGGCTCCGGTATCAGGTTTACCGGAATTGAAGGCGTCGACTGCGCTGTACGCGATATCCCGTCGACGATCCCGTCGACCAGGGAGAATGGCTGATCGCCCGAAATCTCTTCGATCGTAAAATCAGCGTCCGGAACAACCATAAGGTCGACCCGTTGCGCTGGTCCGAGAAGATGCGGAGAATAAGGCAGAACGACGGATTCCGGCAGCGCCTGTCCGTCATAGGCAATTACCTTTCCGCCGAACCGATTGGGATCGAGTTCCAGAACACGTGCGTTCGAGGCGTTGATCAGTCTAAGGCGATAGGCGTCGCCACTGCGCAGCTTCAAGACCGGACGTGGCTTGCCATTCACAAGGAGCCAGTTACCGAGACGCCCTCCGTGGCTCCAATCCATCAAGGAGCCGAAGCTGTCCGTGTCCAGAACGCCAGGCTGGCGCAGGCGCCAGTCATCAATGATGAGGGTGATGTCATGGTCGCGATCAAAGGTTGAGGCTCGCTCCTCCACGATCAACGGGCCATACAAGCCGCGCCCGACCTGATTCCAGCTCTTGTTGTGCGCGTGATACCAATATGTACCGGCATCCGGAAGCTCGAATTCATAGACAAAACTGTCTCCGGGCTGCACGGGTTCCTGGGTCAAGCCGGACACCCCATCCATCGCATTTTCGATGCGGATCCCGTGCCAGTGGATGGATGTGGGCTCCTCAAGATTGTTGCGAAAGTTGACGCGTATCCGCTCGCCCTTTCGGGCCCGGATTTCAGGACCGGGTACAATGTCGTTATAGGCCCAGAGATCTGAGAGCTGCTGCTCGTAAAGTGCTCGCTGGACCGGTCCGGCGATCAGATCAAACTCCTGCGCACCCGCCTTTGCCACAGCAAGACCGGGCAGGACGCCTGCTGACACGAGCACCCCGGTTCCCGCCAGGAAATTGCGTCTGTCAATCATTCTCCCGCTCCAGCAGAAAGGTTGCGATTGCCGTCAGATCGTCCTGACTGAGAAAGGAAGTTCCGTCACGCACCACTTCCCCCATCGAACCACCAAAAGCGTCGCCGTCCGGTTGGATGCCTGTTTTCAGCGCATAAGCCAGATTGGACACAGTCCAGCCCTTTTCCTTCAGCACATCCGCCCTGATCGAAGGGGACTTACCGCCATCGGGCAGACTGTCTGATCCATGCAGGCGCAATTCCGCCTGTCGGGCACCCGCGAAGTTCCGTGGCGTGTGGCAGGCACCGCAATGCGCCGGCCCTTCAACGATATATTTGCCGCGGTTCCATGCATCCGATCTCGCCGGATCAGGTTCGAATGTCTTGTTTTCCAGGAATGCGGCGCGCCAAAGCTTCAGACCCTCGCGGAAGTTGAAGGGGACCGCCATCTCCTGTGGTTTTGATGGCTCCTCCACCGGCGGGACAGTCTGGAAAGCCGCCCAGAGATCGGCGATGTCCTGGTCTGTCAGGCGGGAATAAAACGGGTAGGGAAATGCCGGATAGTAAGGCTTGCCTTCCCGGGAAACGCCCTGCCGGACCGCCTTGGCGAAGTCTTCAACCGACCACGCACCTATCCCGTAGGTCGTGTCTGTCGTGAGGTTGGGCGAGTGGAAGGTGCCGAACTGGGTCGGCAATGCCAGGCCGCCAGCAAGCGGAGCGCCGCCGTTCTCGGCATCTGTGTGGCAGGCTATGCACCCGGCCATGCGCGCCAGATAGGCACCACGGTTCGCGTTACCCAGTTCTGCGTTCAAGGAGACGGTTTTCCCGATAGGCCACCAATATAGGCCGGTAACCGCCACGCCGGCCAATGCCAGCGCAGCGGCTCCCAGGAGGAGCAACGTTTTCATGTGTTACTTCTTCTCCAGCCGGAATTTGGTATGGCAGGAAGAACACGTCTGGGCCACCATGTTGAAGACGCTGTCGGCGGGCATGGTTGCCAATTGCTCGTTGGTCATCATCGGTTGTGTAGTACCCATCATACCCGATCCGCCACCCATCATGCCGTTCTGGTTGCCCGTCATCATGGAGTTGTTGTTGTCCATCATTGAGCCTTGCGCGTCGCCAGACATGGCAAGACCGTTGTCAGCGGCGCTTTCCAGCCCGGTTGCATAGGTTTCCAACTGACTGGCCAGTGCTTCAAAGACCTCCCAGTCAGTCCAGATTTCTGCCCGGGCTTCGGAAGGTGCCTCGGTCGTTCCTTCCGGAAACAGCGAGGTCATGGCTTTGCCGGCGTGGGATTTGATGATCAGCGCCCCCGCCTGCACCGACGCTGCATCGTAATCGACCTCGCCGCGCATCATCGCCGAAAGGGATTTGACGACCTTGCTCATGTCCATCATGGCATCCATGCGCTGCTTGTATATTCCGGTAGCGCCGCCATGGGCATAAGCCGCGACGCCACCTGCAAGGATGATGAATGCTGCCGCGGCAGCGGCAATTCTTGTTCTCACGATTTCTCTCCTGAATGATCTCTTCGATGGCCAGGAATGCTGGCTGTTTCGTCAGAAGAGGATCCGCGGAGGTGGCGGGTCGAAACCGGGCGTGATGCCCGCATAGTTCGTGACACCTGCCGGTCCATGCAATTCCGTGCGGCAGCGGCTCTTGATTTCGACGGACTCGACCGGCAAAAGTATAGGCGCACCACAATGCATTGCGCGCGTCCCGTCCGACTGGTTTTGCGAAGTCCGCTCCGTGTGATCATGTGAGCCGTCGGCGAGAACGGCTTGGATCGGCCCGGCGTGTTCATGCGGCAGCATATCAAAATGCGTGAACCTGCCGCCGGCAAGGACAAGCATGAAGACGGCCAGTGCAGTAACCAGCCATTTCATCCACACAATCTTGCCCTCGATGTCATATCCCCTCATCAGAAAATTCCGTTCGCCTTTTGCAAGGCTCGGACGTAGGCGATAATCTTGTCAACGTCTTGTTCGCTGACACCCGGTACCGGCGGCATGTTCCCAAAACGCCAGTGATGGGCGCGCACTCCGTTTTTTGCCGCAAGCTGAAAAGCGGCATCGCCATGGTGGTTCGGCTCATAGATCCTGTGAACGAGGGGCGGAGCTATTCCGTCCTGCCCCGCCGCATTGACGCCGTGGCATGACGCGCAGTTCGCTTCGAACGCGCTCCTTCCTTCAGCCACGAGACCCGAAAGTTCCGGCACATCGACGTTGGCAAGAGGTGCACCTGCTTTACCGGATGTTGTTTGTATCGTGTGCGGATCCTGCGGTCGTGGCGCGAAGGAGTTGTAGGCAAAGACGGCGAGCCCGAAGGCGAAAAACGCCAACACAAAATATTTTGGATTCATTGCGAAAGACCCCCGGCAATTTCCTCCAAAATGGGACAGTCGGGTCTCGAATCACCATGACAATGATCGGCAAGTGTTTCCAATGTCGCGCGCAACGCGCGAAGCTCGTCAATCTTTCGATTCACCTCTTCGATTTTTCCCAGAGCAAGCTCTTTGACGTCCGCGCTTTCGCGATCCTTGTCGTTATAGAGTGAGAGAAGCTGCCGACATTCATCGATGGAAAAACCGAGACTGCGCGCGCGCTGGATGAAGGCCAGACGGTGAACATCCGCGTCCGCGTAGTCGCGATAGCCATTGCGTGCCCTTGCGGGCGTTACAAGGCTGATATCCTCGTAGTAGCGGATGGTCTTGGCAGGCAGTCCGGTCGCCTGTGCCACCTCCCCGATATTCATTTTCTTGTCTCCCTTCGCCACCTCATTCTCGTTGTCGAAAACTCCTGTGTGTGGCGCTCCACGCTTCTCCACTGTCCACGTGTCTGCGACACGGTTCCGAATGCCGTCACGACCTCAAGGTTTGCATGGTCAACAGGCATATCGATTCCGATCGTGGCAATTCCGTCATCCGGTACAGCTACACGTTCCAGTAAGTGGAAGGTCAAGCATCGAGATCGACACGGCGCAGCCTCAATGCATTTGAAATCACCGAAACCGAAGACAGGCTCATGGCTGCCGCCGCGATCATCGGGGAGAGCAAAGTACCGGTAACGGGATAAAGGATGCCGGCAGCAACCGGTACACCCGCAGCATTATAGGCAAAGGCGAAGAACAGGTTCTGCTTGATATTCCGCAACGTCGCCTGTGAAAGCTTGCGCGCGCGGACGATACCACCCAGATCGCCTTTCAACAGGGTGATGCCGGCGCTTTCGACGGCAACGTCGGCGCCCGTCCCCATCGCAATCCCGACTTCGGCCGAAGCCAGCGCCGGCGCATCGTTGACGCCATCACCCGCCATTGCCACCTTGCGGCCATTTCGATGGAGTTCATCAACCAGAGCCTTCTTGTCCTCCGGTAAAACGCCTGCCCGCACCTGGTCGATGCCGAGTTTATCCGCCACAGCTCTTGCGGTCCGTTCGTTGTCACCGGTCGCCATGATGATGGTCAGGCCCGCTTCATGAAGCGCATCGATCGCCGCTTTTGTGTCGGCTTTGATCGGATCGGACACTGCGATCAGGCCGGCCAGCTGTCCATCGATTGCAGCGAACATGGCCGTCTTGCCTTCAGACCGAAGTTCGTCGGCAGTGCCATCAAGCGCTTGGTGGTCAACGCTGGACAGGTCCATCATAGCTGCATTGCCGAAAGCGATGGTCCTTTTGCCCGATTGCCCCTGGACGCCCTTCCCCGTTACCGCGCTGAATTCGGTCACAGGATTGGCCTCGATTCCGCGTTCTGCGATGCCGTCGACAATCGCCTCGGCCAGCGGGTGTTCCGAACCGGCCTCAAGCCCCCGGAGCAAACCGAGCAGTTCGCGCTCATCGAACGCCTCGACAGTGATCACGTCGGTGAGCCGCGGCTTGCCTTCGGTCAATGTTCCCGTCTTGTCCACGACGATCGTGTCAACTTTCGCCATGCGCTCGAGCGCTTCAGCATCCTTGACCAGGACACCGGCCTGGGCTCCGCGTCCCGTTGCCGTCATGATCGACATAGGCGTAGCAAGACCTAACGCGCATGGGCAGGCGATAATCAATACCGATACCGCAGACACGATCGCAAACACGAAAGCGGGATCCGGTCCGAACACGATCCAGATGAGGAAAGCGAGCAGCGCAACGATTACGACCGTCGGTACAAAGTAGGAGGAAACCCGGTCGGCCAAACCTTGTATGGGTGCGCGCGACCTCTGGGCGGATGAAACCATGGCGACGATGCGTGCGAGCATAGTTTCGTCACCCACTTTCGCGGCCTCTATGACCAGCGATCCGTTCTTGTTCAACGTGCCGCCCGTTACCGTGTCACCTTCACGCTTTTCGACCGGCAAAGGTTCTCCGGTCAGCATGCTCTCGTCCACGCTTGTAGAGCCGCTGACCACATTGGCATCCACGGGAACAGCTTCGCCGGGACGCACCCGCAACCGGTCGCCCTCCACTATGTTCTCCAGGGGCGCGTCGTATTCGTCACCGTCCGGGGTTATCCGACGTGCCGTCTTGGGAGCAAGATCAAGCAGCGCTCGGATGGCGTCGCCCGTGCGCTCTCGCGCGCGCAGTTCGAGCACTTGTCCTACAAACACCAAGGCAATGATGACGACAGCGGCCTCGAAGTAGACCGGCATGTGACCCCCGGCCATATGAAGGCCCGCAGGAAACAGCCAGGGGAGAAATGTTGCTATGGTCGAATAAAGATAGGCTGTCCCAACGCCGATCATGATCAGCGTCCACATGTTGAGGTTCCAGGTCTTTATGGAAGTCCAACCGCGATGGAAAAACGGACGCGCAGCCCATATGACAACGGGTGTAGCGAGCGCGAACTCTAGATAGAGAGCGAGCCTTTCGCCCAGCCATTCACGGATCGGCAAGCCGAGCATCGGCGCCATGGCGAGTATAAGAAGCGGGACGGCTGCGCCGGCACTGACCCATAGACGGCGCGTGAAATCGACCAGCTCATGATTTGGCCCATCGGCCACACCTCCCATCGGCTCCAGCGCCATGCCGCAAATCGGACAGGTTCCAGGGCCCTCTTGGACGATTTCGGGGTCCATTGGACAGGTATAGAGCGTGTTCTTTGGCGCGGACTGCTTCTTTTTCGCCTTGTTGCCGGAGAGATAAAAATACGGATCGGCCTCGAAACGATCATGGCATTTCTGGCTGCAGAAATGGTAATCGTCCCCGCGGTATGTGAGCGAGGGCTTGCCCTTTCCAAGCGTCACTGTCATTCCACATACAGGATCCTTCACGGCGCCATCGACAGGCACGGTCGCGGCAATCTTCAAATCGGCCGGAGCCGGCTGCGCATCGACGGATACGGTGCTGGAACGGTCACCACCATTTGTTTTCGCCCTAATGTGGCCCGCATGGTCGTGATCGCCACCATGGCCACCGCAGCAGTTCTCTTTCGCGCTTTCTCGAACAGTGTCGCTCATGGAAATCTCCTTGCTGCATGGGACGGTAGGGCTTCCAGTGACTAGAAGGTCAAGCGGAAATTTTTCCGTTGGGAACCTTCCAGCGCTGGAAGGGCGTTCTCCCGGTATAGGAAAGAAACGGAGGCACCCTATGTCCTATTGGCGGTTTGCCGGCATGATCGCGACATCCACGCTGGTCATGTTCGGCCTCATGTATCTCAACACTTTCCTGATCACCCATGTCTTCTTCAGCGAGACACGCACCTACATGGCGATCCTGATGGGCGCTGCAATGGCGATTATCATGCTCGCCTTCATGCTTTCGATGTATTCGAACAAGACGATCAACACGGTCATCTTCGTCGGTGCCGCATTCGTCTTCGCCGGATCACTCTGGCTTGTCCGCAGCCAGGTCACCGTGGGTGACGTCAGCTTCATGCGTGCGATGATCCCGCACCATTCCATCGCCATCATGACCTCGAGTCGAGCCAAGATCGATGACGTCCGGGTGCGGAAGCTGGCCGATGAGATCATCTATGCGCAAGACAAGGAAATCGCAGAGATGCGCTATATGATTTCGCAGATCGAGGAGAACGGAGAGGTCCGCAGCGGCGAGACGGAAGCGGCGCCTCGGATCGTGAGTCTCGACGAAGCTCTCGCTTCCCCCAATGTCGAGACGATGGATGCGGGCTTCCTAACCGATGACGATATCTCCCAACTCTTTGCGAACGGTCCATCCTGCGTGTTCAGGTTCACGACACAGAGCCCGCCATCCTTTGCTGTCGGCGATGTTGAAGGTGTGCGCACTGGTCTCGTGAAAATCGACGGTGGTCTTGTGAAACTGGAGGCGGGCAGCGAGGAAGGTCTGTTCCAAATCGATGGACTGAGCGCATTCCTCTCAAAACTTGGCAATAGCCGCTTCCGTGCAGATGCAAGGTTCGTCATCGAACTTCGGCAAGGTTTGACCGCAGGGTATGACGGGTTTTCCGACTGTCCTGCGTGAGCGGCAGCAAACGGCGCCAAACAAGGCAAGACCGGAGAACGAAATGGAGAAGTCAGCCAAACTCTACCGCATCGTGACGGGAGATCACGTTTGCCCTTACGGTCTCAAGTCGAAACACCTGCTCGAAAAGGAAGGGTCGCCCTGTTCATAGGGACGATAAGCGCGGTTTCCGTTTCAAGGCGGTCTACATCGACCGGCGAGAACTGAAATGCACCTGCGTCGGCGGCAGTTCAAACGTACCGCTCGGCCTTGTCTCACTGACCGAAAACCTGATGATGATTGTCATGGGACTTTGGATGGCAAGCAAATCAGTCTTCTGAGCTTTCAACGACCGTCCCACAATCACCAATTCCGGCCGCAGCGCCTTCCGCCAACCCGAGTCAAAAGCCTCTGAGTGACATACGCATCACCTGTTCGACGGACACAGCACAGAAAGATCTTAGTGTTCAAGTTTTCCCTGAGCGATGGCCAGATGATGGGCACGATGGTGGTTTCCTGTCGCCATCAGGCCGAAAAACCCAAGCGCCCTGATTGTCGCCAACTCATCGGCGTCAATTACAGTCCATACGATCTGCGTGTCATCGAGTGCGATTTGGGAAGACCAGCCAGTTTCCACGGCTAGCACCAGAGCATGCGCAGGCACCATCCGCCCAGCGGCCGCGTTCCCCGGCAACGAAAGATCGATGACTATTTTTATACCATCTTCGACAGGCAGGTAAGCCACCAGGGACTCGGAGATCAGCATGTCCATGTCGATGAGATGATCGCGCAAGGCATCGAGACGAACCTTGCTCCAATTCGTCTCGGGATCACTTCGAAGCATTGTCGATATCTCGGCCAATGCGGCAAATGCTCCCTGTCCCGGCTCGGAGGGAAGTTCTGAGCCACCGACGTCCTCCATTCCTATCGGATGGTGAATGCCATGCCCTTCATGGTTCATTCCATCCTGGGCGGTCGATGGGATGGTCGAAGGCAGAATGACGAGCATCGCTCCCACAAGTTTCCAATCGGTACGCATTTTGCTCCTCCTCTCAACTGAGAGGAAGCTAGCCGCGACCGGACAGACACAATATGATTTCGATCATGATTGACCTGTTTAACCGATTAAACTCAGAGACCTTTGTGCAAAGGACGGTGTCGAAAGGTCAGCTTGTATTCCATCAGGGGGATGCGACCCGGTATCTCGTCTATGTGCTTTCCGGCGCTCTTGTCCTGCTGCGGCATAAGAGCGACGGTGAAGAGGTGATCGTGCACACAGCGCGATCAGGTGAGACCCTTGCCGAGGCTGCGCTTTTTACCGATCACTATCATTGCGACTGCAAAGCGGCCGAGGAAACTGAGTTGGTGCTGTTGCCATTGGCTGTGATAAGAAATGCTATGCGCGAGGATCAGGTCTTCGCCCAGGACTTCATTGCGCATCTTTGCCATCAGATTATTTCGCTTCGCACACGTCTGGAGCTGGTTGCAATAACATCCGCAAAGGAGCGTGTATTTGCGGGCCTGACGGAGGGATTGCACACCGGCACGATCCGGGAGCTGGCTGCGCAAGTCCATCTCACGCCCGAGGCCACGAACCGATCCCTTGCCCAGTTGGTAAAGGATGGACGGCTTAGAAAACTCGGCAGAGGCCGGTACAGAGTCTAATATACCGGTAGATAGTCAAGCCCCGTCAGAACCTCGACGGGCCATTTTGCTCGTCGCTTGAAGGCTTGCCGCTACCCCGTAAGCAAAGATTTGAATCTTCACAGCTTATGTCTTCCGCCTCTGAATTGGTTTGGTCTGCATTGTTCAGGTCTCCGGGCCCGCGGAGCGCCAAGCCCATCTGTTAGTATCATGCGTTAGCAATACGGGTTTGAGCGGAGTAACGTCTATGCGAAGTCCGACAGACGGAGTGCCGCCGATTGCATTGACAATGGCCGCCCTCGCCGGTCCGACGTGACTGACGGCAATTATCGTACCCGATGAACCGGTCACGAGCCTTTCCATCCAATGGCCGACGGAATCGCAGAGCTTCGCCAGCGATGTACCCCCTCCAGGACACGCCTCTGGATCGCTCATCCAGCGCGCTATTCCACTGGGGTCTTCTCTCAAGATGTGATCCAGGGTCTTCCCGGTCCATGCGCCATAATCGGCTTCGGCCAAGGCCGGCTCGGTTGACGCAGTCAGGGACAATGCCGCAGCAAGCTCCTTCGCTGAATGCGAAGGCGCCATGAAGGAACTTGCACAGCGTGGAAGCGAGAGGGACAGCTTCTTTGCGCGAACAATGTCGCCCTTTCTCAAGGAACCAGATGTTGAAAATCTGACACCAGCCGAGAGGGGCGCGGCGATCATGATCAGTCGGAGCATTTGCTATGTTTTCACGCGGCGGTTCAGAATTCTTGCTTTACAGATTTTCAACGATGTCGTTTACTCACTTTGAACAGCGATCCGTGGAAGCCGGTGAGAATCCGGCACGGTCGCGCCACTGTAACCGCCATCGGCGGAAGTCAGACCTCGATTGCTGTTCCCCTATCCGAATGGACGCGCAATCCAGAGGTAAAAAAGCATATGTCCCACACATCATCTGTACAATCTCAGCTGCCCGTGATTCCGCTGAAAGATATCTTGCCATGGGCGACCGTGGCAGGGCTGCTCTCCTTGATCGCAATCTATTTTGTCAGCTCCGAGCAAGGAGGCATTGCGGTCTTTGACGGCACGAACGTGCATGAGTTCGTGCATGACGCCCGACATCTCCTAGGCTTCCCCTGTCACTAGGGGCGCGAGATATGGCACGCTACATTACACTCGGCTTGCTCGCCGGTCTGTTCGCAGCCGTGCTTGCGTTTGTCGTAGCAACACTTACCGGTGAGCCTTCAATTGAAGCTGCAATCGCTTTGGAGGAACAAGCATCTACCAATCATCACTTGGACATGGCAACGAGTGTTGGTCAGAATACAGACATTTCACGCGCGACACAGAAAAGTTCAGGATTGCTTATTGGGCTGGCCTTGTTTGGCGCCGCACTGGGCGGGCTCTTTTCGATCGTTTTCGCTGTTGCTCAAGGCCGCCTGACTGTCCAATCGCCAAGGCAAACCATTGCGGTACTGGGATCTCTCGGATTTGTATCAGTCGCACTGTTGCCAATGCTAAAATACCCCGGCAATCCGCCGGCTATCGGTAATCCTGAAACGATTGGGGCCCGCACTGCGCTTTATTTCATTTTCATGCTGTTTTCGATCGGTTCCATAACAGGTGCCATTACGATGGTGCGCGGCGCAAAAACCACTCGAGCCAAGTGGCTCCGCGGTGGCGTACTCTATGCGCTATTGATGGCTTTGGCCTTCGTCCTTGCGCCATCGACCGGCGATATGTCCTCAGGCTTCCCGTCCACGGTCCTGTGGACCTTCCGGGCGTCCAATCTCGCGGTCCATGCGACACTCTGGGCGGCGATCAGCCTCTGTTTCGCGTGGCTCATCGAACGTACAATGCCGGATAACCAGCACCGATGACAGTCAATTCGGCTGGATTTAACCCGATTTTGAATCGGGCAATCGATCCCTTCGAGCTGGCAAAGCTTTTTTGAGCACGGCCGGCGCACCGGCATAGAGTCCTGGCTCATAGTTCCCTTTCCGTACGACCGAATTGGCACCAATGACCGTACGAGGCGCAAGTTCAGCGCCGGCGAAGATACGAACACCAGAAAAGATCATGCTGTCATTGCCGATAACAATCTTCTCGCGGCGCATGGGACAGTATTTCATCGCACCCGAACCCGCCGTAAGATCGAAATCGAAACTGATGAGAGAACACTGGTGAGCGATGGAGACATCATCGCCTATCCTTATCCCACCCTTTCCGTCGAGATAGCAGGTCTCGAAGATCGAAACGTTTTCGCCAAGCTCGATCTGCTCCCAAAAGGTCACACGCACACCGGTTTCGAACACCACATTGTCCCCGCAAGTTTTTGCCAGACGTTTTGCCCACAGATATCGAAGAGCGATGCCGAACTTCCAAGGCACAAGTTCGAGCACCGGCCATGTCGCCGCGAATATGAATCGAGGCAGCAACCCCAGCAGGCGACTTGTCAGGATGATGACAGGCCTGGCCTTCTTGAAAACATCTCTACCAGCCATCCAGCTTCCTTAGCAGTTCGCCGAACGCTTCGCATGCGCCCGGCGAACCCACGATCGCGGTATGCGATTATTTCAACTCGACGACCATCAACTTGCCATTGATACGGTCCGCGACGAATTCAATCGATTGCCCCTCTTTCAAATTCGCGAGCATCGCTTCATCGGCTGGATAGAAAACCATGGTCATCGCTGGCATATCGAGATTCTTCAGTTCCTCGTGGATGATCGTAATTTTCTTGCTCTTCATGTCGAGCTTCTTAACGGTGCCCTTGGTGTATTCGGTCGCCATGGCGGCATTGGCGACCAACGCGATGCAAGCGACCGTGAATGCGATAACGAGTTTTTTCATGGGTCTGTTCCTTAGTCGTTTGTGTGCTGTTAATTGGAGAGTCAGTGTGCGGCGACCGTGATCGCGCCTTTCATCCCGGCTTCGTAGTGTCCGGGAACAAGGCATCCGAATTCGAACTCGCCTGCGCTCGTGAATTTCCAGATGACCTCGCCATCACCTTTCTCGGCCAAGCGAATGGCATTTGGATCGTCGTGCTCCATCTCAGGGAACTTCTCCATCAAGGCCTTGTGCTCCATCATCTTTTCATGATGATCGAGTACAAATTCGTGTTCGATTTCTCCGGCGTTTTTCACGACGAACTTTATGGTTTCACCTTCCTTGACGGACAGCGATGCCGGTTCGAAGACCATGGAGCCATCGTCTTTCTCGACCATCGCAATTTCGATGGTGCGGTTCACCTCGGTTGCTTTGCCAGCTTCCCCGACAGTCATCGCAACTTGCCCGTGACCGCCCGAATGGGTGCCACCTGCCAAGGCTGCGGTGCTGTTGAGCGCTATTGCGCATGCCAATAGTGCCAATCTCATTTCAGTCTTCTCCAACCTGGCTGAGTTATCTGTTCAGCCCTTTTTCATCTGGTGAGCACCATGCCCGCCAGTAACGCCCTCCGGCACAGGGGACACCTGCGTCGAAGAATTCACGTTGGTCGCAAATTCGGGAAGCTCTCCGGTCCACTCATAAGCCTGAGTGCCCGGAGGGTTTTCATACCAACCAGGATCGGCGTAATCGCCGGCGGAAATGCCTTCGCGCACTTTAACAACCGAGAACATGCCACCCATCTCAATAGGGCCGTGTGGCCCCCACCCGGTCATCATCGGGACTGTGTTCTCTGGAATTTCCATGGACATCTCGCCCATGTCGGCCATGCCCGCGGTTCCCATCGGCATATATTCCGGCTGCAACCGCCGGATTTGTCTTGTGACCTGCGACTTGTCCACGCCAATGAAGGTCGGCACATCGTGTCCCATTGCATTCATGGTGTGGTGAGATTTGTGGCAATGAATTGCCCAGTCTCCCTCATGCACTGCATCGAATTCGTAGGCCCGCATGGCTCCAACCGGAATATCGATTGACACTTCCGGCCAGCGCGCTTCCGGCCGTACCCAACCGCCATCCGTGCAGGTCACTTCAAAGTCATATCCATGCATGTGGATCGGATGGTTCGTCATAGTGAGGTTGCCGACCCGGACACGCACACGGTCGTTCTGCGCCACCACGAGGGGATCGATGCCCGGAAATACCCTACTGTTCCAGCACCACAGATTGAAGTCGGTCATTGTCATGATCTTCGGCACATAGGAGCCGGGATCGATGTCGAATGCGTTGAGCAGGAAGCAGAAATCTCGATCCACCCGCATGAACTGGGGGTCCTTGGGATGAACCACGAAAAAACCCATCATGCCCATGGCCATCTGGACCATCTCATCAGAGTGCGGGTGGTACATGAAAGTGCCGGACTTTTTCAGCTCGAACTCATAGACGAAGGTTTTTCCCGGCTTGATATGTTCCTGTGAAAGACCGCCTACCCCGTCCATGCCTGACGGCAGGATTTGACCGTGCCAGTGGATGGTTGTGTGCTCCGGCAACTTGTTCGTTACAAAAATGCGAACGCGATCGCCTTCCACTGCCTCGATGGTCGGTCCCGGTGACTGGCCGTTATAGCCCCAGAGATAGGCCGTCATACCTTCCGCCATTTCACGTTCCACCGGCTCGGCAACGAGATGGAATTCCTTCACACCTTTGTTCATGCGGAACGGAAGGGTCCAGCCGTTCAGGGTCACGACGGGATTGTAATCCGGTCCGATCGACGGGCTGGCCGGCGGCTGGGTGGAAGCGCTCTCCATGACGGCGGCTTCGGGCAGGCCCATGTTGGAGGATTTTGCCCAAGCCTGGGCGGATACGAGGGTGGCGCCGGCAGCGCCCATGCCCAGCATTTGACGTCTGTTCATCATGACTGTCGTCCTTTCCAATCAGTGGGGGCTGTCGCCGGCATCGGCCATGGCCGATGCGGTATCACCGCCGCCGCCACCCCCGAAACCGGGTCCGTAGATTGCTGCGTTGAGATCGGCTTCGGCCAACCAGAAATCCCGTTTTGCGTTGACCGACATCAGCAGGGTGTTGATCTTGGCCCGCGTGTCGGCGAGCAGTTCGAACGTATTGGTGATCATGCCGTTGTAGGAGAGCAGGCTCTCCTCTTCGATCTTCTTGCGAAGGGGTAAGACGTTGCGCCTGTAGTGACGTCCGATTTCATGACGCGCGCGATAGTTCTTGAAAGCCGACCGCGCTTCCGAACGAATGTTGACCGCCTTTTCGGCAAGCAAGTTCGCGCCCCGCAAATAGGTGAGTTCGGCTTTTCGGAGGCGGGCTTTGCC
>NZ_JAINFJ010000022.1 GCF_019966595.1 Oricola indica | reverse complement strand
ACTATGCAGCTCTGGAAACCCCAGAAATGGCCGCATAGCTTATATCAACCAGCCTCCGGCAAACCCGGGGCGGTTCAATGGCAACAATCCGCTCGCCGCAGCCAAGGCATTAATCCGACGGCACGAAGAAGCCAGGCAGACAGACGCGAAACGACAGGAACGAAACCAGGCCCTTGTCGATCTCGAACTCGAGTATGAGCATCTGGATGCAGAGATCACGGTGCATGACTCCCGCAAGGAGGAGATGACTGAATTCTTCCAGGTCAACGAGCTCGCCGATGTCCGACAGGCGTTGGAGCGCTGCAAGAAAAGGGACGAGTTGATCACGGAACTCGGCAAACTCTCGCGGCAGATTCTCGGGGAGACGCAGAGGCAATTCATTGAAGAGGCGGTAGCCGACCTCCGCAATATCAACCTCGGCGAACTGCAGGCAGAACAAGCTGAACTCGATACGCGCCTCGCCGACCTCGACGGACGCGCGAAGGATCTATTCGCTGACAGGGCTCGCGCAACCGACGCATTGAACGCGATCGGAGGCGATGACGCTGTCGCCCGCCTCGAAGCAAACCGCCGCACATTACTTTTGGAAATCGAGGATCTGGCGCTGCGATATCTACGCCTGAAGACCGGAAGCCTGGTCGCGGAATATGGTATCCGCGCATATCGGGAGAAGCACCGTAGTGCGATGATGAACCGGGCTTCCGAAGCCTTCCGGTTGATTACCCGTGATGAATACTCCGGACTTGCCACACGGCCGGACAAGGATCGTGAGGCGTTGATCGGACTGTCGCGGCAAGGCGGTTCCAAACTCGCCGTCGAAATGTCCAAGGGCACTCAGTTTCAGCTGTATCTGGCGCTTCGATTGGCCGGATACGAGGAATTCGCGGCCGCAAGGCCTTCTGTACCGTTCGTCGCTGACGACATTATGGAAACGTTCGACGAACCGCGATCAGAGGAAGTTTTTCGGCTATTCGGACAGATGGCTCAGGTGGGCCAGGTGATATATCTTACCCATCACCGACACCTCTGCGAGATTGCAGTGCAAGTCGTGCCAAATGCAAGAGTTCATGAGATTTCATAGCCTAACAGCGGCTAATATTCATTATTTGTAGCGGGCCTGAGAAACGGTTGTTGGGCGACAAAGGCCATTCCACACATTCTAGTTGAGCTTAGACCAAATCATCTTCTGTGATAATCGGAAGTATGGCAGGCAACACGGTTGTAGGTTTCAATGAGCCATATGTTCACAATTGCTGGTTAGGGGCCAACAATGCCGAATACACCGATCGACGATATCGAGGAATGGTCGACAAAGCTCTCGCCATGGAAGCGCGACGCTCTCAGGCGGTTGGCGACGACCAATAAGCTCACGCAGGCCGACTTCGACGACCTGATGGCCATGGTCAAATCCGCTGCCGGATTTGAGCTTACCGCTCCGGCCCCAACTCCCGTTCCGTTTGCTAAGTCCCATTTCAGCGGCGAAGAAAAAAGGCAGAATATTGTCCTAAAGGGGATAGCAAATGTTGAAAACGTCAACCGCTTGACCCCAAAGGCGTCAGTCAATTTCGGGCCCAACTCCCTGACGGTCATCTACGGGCGCAATGGAAGCGGCAAGAGCGGATTTGTCCGAATCCTGCGCACTGCGTGCCGAACCCGGGTGGAAAATGTTGCCAAACTGAAAGTCTTATCAGACGTATATGGCGGCTCATCGGGACCACAGACCGCCGAGATTCTAATCGATGCTGGATCTGGAGAAACGCCAGTTCAATGGACGTCAGGTTCCACCGCACTGCCGGAGCTTACCCAGGTTGCCGTTTTCGACACGGCTTCCGCAGAGCTTTACGTCGACGGTGGAAACCAGATCCGCTACCTCCCTTTTGGCCTGGCCCTTCCCCACCAACTCAACACCGTCTGCATGGAACTGAAGGAAAAGCTCGACGAGGAGCGTGCGAAGGTTATTGGCGACAAAGTTGGTCTGTCATCGGTATCGTTTCCCTCGCAGCGAGACACAAAATCGCAATTATTCGAGCGGTCGGTCAACAAGAGCACCACCGATGATCAAATTGTAGCAGCAACGACGTTTACTGCAGAGAACGAAAAGCGTCTCGGAGACCTGACTGCGGCGCTATCTGCCGGTACGTCGGCAGCTGCTGATGTGAACGCTTTGGTAAACTGGACGAGCGCTCTTCAGGCCGAATGCGCCAAAATCGATGCTGAGTTCGGTGACGCTGCCCTCGAAACATCGAAGAGGCTCAGAGAGGAAGCGGATGCTGCGCGCCAGGCGGCGAAAGTGGCAGCGGATGCGCTTTTCACAGATGAGCCGCTTCCGGGGGTAGGTGGTGAGACCTGGCGGGCGCTCTGGGCGGCCGCCCGCAACTACTCTTTGAGCGAAGCCTATCCGGAAAGCGAATTTCCGGTCCTTGGGAACGGTGATGAACCCGCTGCGTGTGTATTGTGCCAGCAACCGCTCGCCGAAGACGGCCGTGCGCGGCTGCAGCGGTTTCAAAAGTACATGGATGACACGCTCGATGCGACAGCTGAAAAACTGGAAGTTTCTGTCACTGCGGCTGCCGAGAACTTGATGCAGCTCGCTTGCCTTGGAGCGGAGGACTTTTCCGATCGCGTTGAGCAGGTTCGCAAACGGAGTGATCAACTGGCCGACAGCCTGTCAGCGCTTCGGACTGCAGCATTGAAGCGACGGGATGCCAAGCTTGCACTCCTCAATGGCCAGCAAGTTGATGGCTTGCCCGATCTAGTCATACCTCTCGAGGGTATCAGTGCGTTCGAAAACGAAGTCAAAGCCGAGCAAACAGCTTTGACCCAGGCGGCAAATTCAGAAGAACGAGAGAAACTCAGTGCCGAGAAAGACGAACTTGAGGACAGGAAGATAATCGCGGCGAACAGGGAAAAACTGACCACACGACGCAATCTCCTGCTGATGGATGCGGCGTTTGAGAAGGCGTTATCCGACCTCCAAACGAGAGGAATTACGCAGCGCGCAAATGAACTCGTCGATTCCCATCTGACGAAGGCGGTCACCTCGCATTTTGATGGAGAACGCGAAACCTTCGACATCATGCATTTGAAGGTAGGACTTGCTCGAAAAAGCAACCAGACAAAGGCGGAGTTTCAAGTCGACCCACAGACTAAACTCACCAAAGTGACATCCGAGATTCTTAGTGAAGGCGAGCAACGAGCGTTGGCTCTTGCCGGATTCTTGACCGAGGTTGCTCTCACAGACGGCTCCGGTCCCGTCGTAATTGACGACCCAGTTTCGTCGCTTGATCGCGACCGAAGTGCCAAGGTTGCGGCTCGGCTTGCACAGGAAGCTTCGCTTCGACAGGTAATCGTATTCACTCACGACATCACGTTCTTTAATGAGCTTTGCCGTGCAGCCGATGAGGTTGGCATCGAGGCAGAAACCGTTGCCCTTTTCAGCGACAAGTCTGCTGCCGGTAAAGTCGATCCAGCAGGAATGGTGTGGAAAGGACTGAACGTCAAAAAACGCATTGGAAGGATCAAGGACGACGCCGCGAAGTTGCCGAAGCTACACACGTCCAGCCCTGCTGATTACGAATTCTTCGTGAAGAACCTCTACGGCAGACTGCGCGATACATACGAGAGGGTCGTCGAGGAAGTCATCTTTAACAACATTGTCCAGCGCGGAGTGGACGTGGTCCAAACCCAAATGCTTCGCTATGTGCGGCTTTCCGACGAGTTAGCAGTACGATTTCACGAAGGAATGACACGAGCAAACACGCACAGTCATGACAACCCTGCTGCCGACACCGTACCAGTACCGACACCGCCAGAATTCATGGAGCACATCGCTGAGCTTGAAACTCTTATCAGCGACCTGAAGGCAGAGAGCCAAGCTGCTGAAGCGGCGAGACCGCAAATGAAACCGAAGAAATAGCCTTGCATCAGGCCTTCTGCCCAACGACGGCACACCCGCGAGGCAAGGGCAACACCCTGGCAGACCGTCGGCACTTCAGGCCGGACAACCGTCGGCGTGACGATCCACCATCGATATGGCACCTATTTCAGAATGTCTGGACGTACACGAACATATCGACCTGGCTTTTTCGCGCGGTTTCTACCGTCCGGACGATGGAAGCTGGCACTCAATCCCTCCAAACCAACGATGGTGCGATTGGTTGCAGGCGACAGTATCGATCTGCCATGCCTCGATGTGGTCGCCATATCAGTCAGCAAAGCACTCCTGTGGCACAGCGTCGAAATCCGATCCAACCACCGAGTCTACAATCTTGCCTGCCTTGGAGAACCGGACGCAACCCGACTCGCTGCTGATCTCTACAGCTTCATCAATACCCACCTGTTCGGCTTGATCGTCTCTGAAGCCGACCGGCTGAATGAGGTAGACATCCAGCTTCAGGCCATCACGCAACGTCAGGGCCAGTATCTGGCCTACGCGGATCTTGCGCAGGCGATTGCAGGTGTCCCGGGCAACGCGGCAGTTGCATTGTCCCACCCACTTTTCGATCCGGAGACGATGCCCTCTCGCTTGAAGGCCACACTGCCGCCGTCGTTCAGCTTCCTCATAGATCCCGCTGTTCGTCGGCAATATAACGATGAATTCGTTACTGCCGAACTCACCAGATATCGTTCGTTCTTCGACAATCTCGACGGCCGTTCACTGTCTGGCCAACAGCGGGAGGCCTGCATCCGCCTCGAAGACAACAATCTGCTTGTCGCCTCAGCCGGATCTGGAAAGTCCGCAACCATGGTCGGCAAAGTGGCCTATGTTCTCGAAAAGCAGCTCCATCGTCCCGAAGAAATCCTGGTTCTCGCCTTCAACAAGAGCGCGGCGGAGGAATTGAAAGAGAGGATTTCCCGCCAACTCGGCGTCGACGTAGCTGACCTGGAATGCAGGATAACGACCTTTCATGCGCTTGGACGCACCATCATAGAAGAGGTGGAAGGTCGGCCACCGCAACTCGCCGAATGGGTTGAACACCCTGCCGGCGAGGCGAAGGTGATCGAGCATATCGTCGAAGAGTTGCTGGGTTCCGACCCTGAGTTCGCCAGGCTCTGGGTTAATCTCCTTGTCCTTCATCCCAAGGCGGACATCCCGGCCGAGTTCTTCGACACGAAAGCGGACCACGAGCGCTATCTGTCAGTACGCCGACAGAAGGGACATGCGACAATTGGCACAATGGCCGGCAACTATGTGAAGTCGCTTCAGGAGCAAACCATCGCAAACTGGCTTTGGCTGCATTCGGTCGAGTTTGAATACGAGCGCCAAATTGTGATCGAAGAGGAAGACGGCGCAATCCGGCACGTGCATCCAGATTTCTATTACCCCGCCACCAAGACAATCCATGAACATCTGGCGATCAACGCCGACGGCTCATCGCCTTTTGTCGACTACGTCGCCCATGCAGAAAGCAAGCTAACCGCATATGAAAAGGCGGGGCTGGATGTGTTCCAGACCACCTCCGCCCAGGCAAGTGAGGGACTATTGGTTTCGACACTTGAAGGCGAGTTGACGAAACGGAACATAGCATTCAAGCGAAAGAGCTACTCAGCGATCGTTCAATCTCTCGAACCAGTGGTAATCAAACACTATCACAAGCTGATCGCCGTTTGCATCAAACACATCCGCGCCAGCCATCTGAACCTGGACATGTTGCTCGAGCGGGCCAAATCCCTCCATGATCAAAACCGGGCTGAGGAATTTGCTCGCACGGTCTGGAAACTCACCGAAGCCTATTCGCGAAGGTTACAGGAAACGGACCGTATCGACTTCGATTCGATGATCGCCAATGCAACGCGCCTCGTTGAAACCGGACGATACCGAAGTCCCTATTCCCTTATCCTCGCCGACGAGTTCCAGGACATCTCGGAACCGAGTGCAAGGCTGATTAAGGCTTTGAAGCACCAAAAGCCCTTCACCAAGCTCTTCGCTGTTGGCGACGACTGGCAGTCTATTTATCGCTTTGCCGGCTCCGACCTCACGATATTCACCCAGTTCGAGACGAATTTCGGAACGAGTTGGCAGGGCCGTCTTGAACAGACCTATCGCTGCAATCAGTTGATCGCCGAAACGGCAGCTAGCTTTGTCCAGCGCAATCCAGCGCAGATCAAGAAATCAGTCCGATCGAAAAGGCCGGCGATTTCCCGATCGATCCGCGTCATTCCGGTTGACGGAAAAGGAACCAAACCCGATTTCTCTGACGCCTGCGGTCGGCTACTGACACGCCTCGATCGTTTCCTTGGCAGCATCTCGCACCAATGGCAGAGCGCTGAGCATCAGAAGCTCAAGGTGATGGTGCTGTGGCGCTACAACCTGCTTGATCCATTCAAGACAGCAAAGCCCGACTTCAAATACATTGACGTTTCCGGGCTGTCGTTTCATCGTGCCAAGGGGCTTGAGGCCGACTACACAATCCTCCTCGACATAAGTGAAGGTGAGTACGGGGTGCCGAGCCGGATCGACGACGATGAATTGCTCAATCTGGTACTGCCGCATCCCGAAGCCTACGAGTATGCCGAGGAACGGCGCCTCTTCTATGTCGCGCTGACACGCGCGAGCCGCGGGGTGTACTTACTGACGAATAGCCGGGAGCCGTCTCGATATATCCGGGAGCTCTCAGAGATCGCCGGCGACAATCTGCGTTTTGAGACGATCGATGGTGATCAGGTACGTCAATGTCCTGTCTGTCGTGTTGGCCAGCTTGTAGAGCGGCAAGGCCGAAACAACCAACGGTTCCTTGGATGCAATCAGTATCCTGATTGCGGTCATACGGAGCAAAGACGAACCTAACGCATCGCTTGCGCGATCAACACAAACGCGCCGATAAATTCGGCGACCCAGTATCTACGCCGCGAGGCGGACCAGAAAATGCGCCCGGCATTCCCCTCATGCACTGAGCCTTCGAGCCAGGCGCTTGATTGCGACACGGTCGGAGTCAACGATGAAGAAGTAGGGTGTCGGATATCCGTCTACCCATGCACCAGAGACACGCCCTTCGCCGATCTCGGAAATGATGAGTCCGATCGCGGGATTGAACCGACGCAGCGATAGCCCGCTCCCAACATGCAAGGCAGGGACGTCCACCGTTTCCTTCGACAGCACAAGCGGAATGAGCTGGAGTGCGTCGGCGACGGGATTGGTTTCCATGCAATACGGATCAAAGGTCAGGAACAAATCCTCACAGACCCGCACCCGTGGCAATCGTGCTGAGATTGCGTGGGAAAGGTCCAGGTAGTCATCCTCCGCAAGGTCCGCCAAAGCCTCTGAAATCTGATCCGTCGACAGGTCTGGGAAAGAAGAGATCAAGGCCTCTTCGTCCAGTGGTCCGGGCAACCCGTCGATAGATGTTTCGCAGATCCATTTCCCTATAGCCGTGCCCTCAGGGCTCAAGTCGCCAATGGTGTCTTCCGGTGATTGCGCAAAGTCCTCTTCGTCCTGATCCGCCGGAGGTGGGAGCGGCGCCTGCGCCAACATGTCATCGATACGGCGGACGACCTTCTGGCACAGGGTGCCGAAGGTCCGTATGTCGGCAGCCACCAACTCGACAGTCTCGCCCAGCTTGGCTTCTTTCGCGTGTTGGGCGAATTTGGCGTCTACGACGCCAAGATTATGTCCGATCAAATGCCGCTTCTGAATGTTCAAAGATAATGCCGCAAGCTCCTTTGCGTCGAGCTCTGCGAACGGGTTGAACGAGAACTCATCGAAACGTCTGCGCCCCTTTTCGATGTTCTGAAAATCGTTTCCAACCTGTTTGACGGGCGCTGACCCTGGACCACGATTCTGCGCCAGATGGAGGTATACCACCTTGAGGGAGGCCTCGAAGGCGGTAAGCACATCTTCGTGGGCATTGCCGAGCAGTCGATAGGCCAACTCTTGCTGCTCAACACCCAATCCTTCCGCAAGATCGACCTGCTGACCGACCAATTCAGCCTCTCGGGCAAAGTGGAGTGCCAAGTTGGGGGCTCCACAATCCGGGCAAAACAGGGAAATTGCGAAGACGCCGTAGTCTCGCCCGCAACAATCGCAAACCAATAGCCGCATCAGGTCACGACGCCCAAATCGCGGCCGAGGTTTGCTTTTTCTGGGTGCTGGTTTGTAAGTAAGCGATTTGCTGCCCCGCGCGACGCCGGCCAGCATGTCGGAAAACGCATCCTGCATATCCTGCAATGCCGCTTGCTCGACAACCTTCACGGCCGCCTTGCGATCGTCCGGATGCATGAATTCTTCATCGTCAGCTCTAACACCGCTGTAGGGACAGACGGTACCGGCGGTACCGGGAGTATATTTCATGCGTTCCGCCTTGGCTGGGTCTGCTGCGAACCCAGCGACGGTATCACCAAGTACGAAGTGGCGGGGATGGGCGTCAGCATTGGGCGAATATCGGTAGACCCGACCGTCAGGTGTCTTGGGAATCGGGATGCTGAGCTGCATTTTCGTGCGCGTTCCACCACTGCGCATCTTTTCAAGTCGTTTCAGCTTCATCTGCTCGCTCTCATACCAACTGGTCTCTGCAGGGCAGAGCATCCAGGTTCTCCGCGATCAGCCACCGGTGCCGCCAAAATAATGGGCTGGTGGCCGCTTTGTCGCTCCGTCTGACCGTATCACCCGAAGTACCCGAAAGTGTATGAACTATTTTTATTTCCGGTCCCGCTGAGTCGGCCGCTCCAGACTATGGTTCGATAATAGATCAAAGACGGAGAAAAGCAGAATGGAAAACGGAAGAAAGGCAGCGGAGAAGATACTGGAAGAGCACATAGGCTATAATACTGATAATGGTATCCTTCCCTCCGAGACGACCGTTTGCAGGAGCCTGTTATCGCGATATGCCGAACTGATTGAAGCTTACGACGAGCTCTGGGCAAAGGCGAACCAAAGCGAGTTTCAGTTGCGGGTGTTCATTGACGGACTGCTCGGAACAGCCGCATTTTGGAACCCCGCCAAGATGGCTGAGGCTCGACGGATGCGTACCAAGCTGGAGGATGTGAACCAGAAGATCTCGGAAATGGCGACGGAATTGGCCGAACTGTTTGAAAAACGCGCTAAGCTCCATGACCATTCCGGCTTCGTCAGCGAGACGCACTATCACGTGCTGGATGTTCTCAGCGAGGCCGCAAGGAACAATCCCCGCTTCACCTCCTTTGTGCGAGAACCACTCGAAGCCCTGCATAGCCAATTCGACTTGAAGTACTGGCCTTCCATATCGGAATTCGTGTCCGTCTTAGGGACCGACGCAGAAAGGTCAACCGTTCACGCCCATCAGTCGGTGACCGCGGCTGGAACAGCATCCTCTCGCCCGTCTCGCGCTGATTTCTTCAGGGCGCTGTTTGAATTCATCGAAGAAAATCGCGATGGCCGGCACCTGCCGACCGAGTTCAGACTCTCTGACGCAACATATGCCTCACTTGCCAATTGTGCGTTGGATCTTGGACCGGACGATCTTGCGAGCGCTGAATACGTGAAGCGCTTGCGTCAAAGAGATCGGGAAGAGGATCGGTGATGAAAACGATCTGATCCGATCGCGAACAAGTATGCGTGGCGTGGACATCGACAAAGTCGGAGCTTTGTCGTTCTTAATGGTATTCCTTTCCCGACAGGATCGAAAATCACCCCGTTCGGGAGGAGAAAAGAATGTCGCGCGAACAGGAATACGAAAACTTCGAAGCGCTCCGCCAGAATGAGCAAGAAGACGTGGACTTTAGCGTGACGGCGCGCACCGTCGCTGAGAGCAAAGTGGCAATCGTCGCGCCGCATGGCGGCGGAATTGAACCTCTAACCGCGGAGCTTGCGGAATCAATCGCAGGAAGCAACCACAATTATTACGCGCTCCGAGGCCTTAAGAAACGGGGGAACAAGGTCCTGCATATCACCTCACATCGCTTCGACGAAGAGCGGGCACTGACGCTGATCGGGCCTTGCGAGAAGGTAATTACGGTTCATGGCTTGGCGGGGGATAAGAGATCTCTGCAAATCGGTGGACGCGATGAAGCGTTGCGAAACCGTGTTCATCAGGCCCTGGAAAGCGCGGGCTTTGAGAGCGAAGTTGTAACTGACGGAGCATATGGCGGCATGGAGCCAGGGAACATCTGCAATCGCGGAAGTACCGGCGCGGGTGTGCAACTCGAAATCCATGCTGGGCTTCGTCAGATGATGAAGGAAGATGTTGCCACTTATGACAGGTTTGTCGATGCGGTTCGGTCAGCGTTGTAATGGCCATTTCCAAGTTCACCGAGAGGCTTAGCGTTCGGCGAGGTCCATCACTATTTCCTTGGAATAACTGGATGGTGGCATTTATCGGACTTGAAGCTTCTGGCCACGAACCAGACAAAAAAGCTCGGCCTGATAGCACGCATCTTGCAAGGCATTATGAGTACCCTCCAGCGTCGGCTTGACGTCCGCTGCAATTTTGCTGGATCGCGTATCCCCCCATGTGCAGCCCGTCGCTCCCATATAGAGGGCCTTGATATCGAGCGCGGTAAAGCCGAACGGATTTCCCCCTAAAAAGCGGTGGAAATAGTAGTTCACGAAAGACCAGTCGAACGGTGCATTGAAGCCGACAAATACTAGTGACTGTTCGCCGCTCGCGAGGGTCCCTAGCCAGTCCGCAAAAGACCGCATCGCATCGACCGGCGGAAGTCCCGTTCGTTCGAGTTGTCCAAGTGACAAGCCGCTCACTTCAAGCGCCTTTGGATCGAAATTCCCGTTGATAGGCTTCAGTTCACAGGCAAACGTATCTTCAGGGTGAAGGACTGAGCATGCACCGATCGACAACAAGCTGTACTCGCCGGGCACCGGACCAGCCGCTTCCACGTCGACCGAGACGAAGACTTCCAGACTGTCGGTCATGAGATTAAAGGCTCCACTGGTACGAGGGGCGGGCGATTGCGGATCGCTTGCCAGTGCTCGCGGAACGCGCGACGCCTATCCTCCGCAGTACCGGTCGTTTTCCAATGAAGGCCGGAGAGCGTCGTTATATCGAACGGCAAACTTGCGCCCTCGCGGACCATCACGATTGTTGGGAGACTACGGCCAAGTGCATATCCAAGTTCGAGGAAACAATTGGGACGAGCCCCTGTAATGTCGGCGAGCACCACGCTGCTCCGATGGAGCTTGGCAAAGATCTCCTGATCGATCCTGGAATGTTCAAATGCTTGACGGCCGTCGATGACAACAAGGCGATAGCCCAATTCACCCTCGACGACGGGCTGGACAACCGTATCGAAGAAATTCTGGACATCGCCATATTCAGGCAGGTCGGGATTGAGCAGCCGCACTGCAAAAGCTCTTGGCCTTTCCAACGACTCCAACAATTCGACCAGAACAGATACGCGATCCGTAGTCGACTGACGTTGTGGGAACCGGATACGATTGATCCAGTCGTGCGAGTCCCCATCGTTAGCGATCTGGAACAGATTTCGGGACTGAGCGCTTGCGAGCCCAAGATTATAGATGCGGCGTGCACCCGTTGTTTCAGGGCAAAGAGCGAGATTAAGCGGTACAACCGGCTTTCCGGCGTCGTGATAGAGGTTCGCCAAGTAGAGCACACCTTCTGTGCCACCCAGTGCCACCAGAACATCACCGAAGTGCGCCTGGGCCTCCATGCGCTTGCCATTCATATTCCAGTGAGCTGCACTTTCGATCTTGATCAACTGGGAACCACGGAGTGTGTCCCAAAGGCTCGCGTATTCCTCCGGGATCTGATCTTCTGTCTTGTGGTGCTGAACCGCAACTGCAAGCGGCCCCGGTGCGTCTGGCGGCCTCAGCGTCAGATTGTCTTTGATCGTAGCCCAAACTAGCCAATCAAAGCAGATCGGCATGCCATCGACCTTGCGAGACGGCTCAGCATCGACGGGAACAACAAAGTTGGCTCCTCGCTTGAGGAGTTCCTTCACTAAAGTCGCGACCAGTTCACGGGCAGCCCGAACGTCATCTGCTGAGGCGATCGACGCGTCATCAACCACGCTGCCAGAAATATGGATACGTCGACCGAACAGGGGGGAACGCTTCATTATCGGTCCTCCATCACAGGAGACGCCTGAAGAGAGGCCGCGATGGACTTCAAGTGTTCGAACCTGAGTGGTTGGTCGGGATAAGCCTTGGCGAGCGCAGCAGGATAGAGGCGCGTGCGGATATCCGAATAGGTCCAGGATGGCCGACCTGCATGCGCGCCTGTCGCTGTAACTAGCTCAGAAATTTGTGCGGAAGGCAGGTTCATGCCCGCGAGGTCCATCTCGAACAGCTGGCGGCGCTCGTCGTCCGTGGGACGCTTGAACTCTTCAGTGATAGCAGCTCGGCGGCGGAGCGCAGCGTCAAGCGCCGCAAGCCGGTTTGTACAAAGGATGACCACGATCCGTCCGCCATACTGGCGCAGATCATCAATCCCCTGGATCAACGTATTGACCGCCACCTTGTCCTCATGGTGGCTGTGATCCTGGGAGCGCGAGGCGCCGAGACTATCCCCTTCATCGATGATCAGGATCGCGCGGCGGGTCTTACCGGCAGACTGGACCACCTTCCTAAAAGCCTCGGCAATGAGTGTACCCATTTCACCAACCATGCCACTGCCGCGCACTCGGTTCGAGAGCTTAAACAGGATCGAATCCTCGCTTCTAGCTTCGGCAACGAGCCTGTTAGCAATGCATTCTGCCGTCGCCGTCTTGCCGGTTCCGACATCACCGTGGAAAATGACAAGCGGATATTGCTCGGCGACGAGATCGCAGATCGACAGCTTGCCGTCGTGATGCCTGCGGTTCCAGTCGCCCAGGCCGCCCACATTTAAGAGAAGGCGCAGCTGGTCATGAACACGAGCATAGCGCCCACTAAAACCGAGCAAGGTCTTTTCACGCTTGGCGAGCGCGTCACTAGGAAGTGGCGTTTCGCTATCGAAGATGCTCGGCTGGCTCACGCTGCCCAGTCCTTTCTCTGCATGCCGTAGGAATTACTGGCATAGTTGCGACCGCCTGCTGATGTCAGGCCGCTGTGGCTCGTGTCGTCATGGGAAGTTACCCACCCAATCTTGAGCTTCCCCCTCATCGCTTCGCGAGCCGCACTCGTATAGGCATCCGTGTAGCTGAGGATAATCCGCAGATGTGCGCCCGAAACTTTCGGCCACAGCACGCCGCCCGGACGGCTTGTGGTCAGTGACCCTGCGTCGGTATCAACCTCAAATCTGACGGCCTTGACCTCGGCGCCATTGCTGAAAAGCGTGACATCAACCCATTCGAGATAGCCGGCTTTCGCGAGCACTTCGACGTCGTGCGCATAGTCGGCGGCTTTGGCCGCGGTCCAAGCACCCGTACTGTCCGCGATCATGACAAGATCAGCCTTCATACGCCGGACGACATTTTCAATATCGACGACCGTATAGGTGGCGCTCGCGCTTGCGGTTCTGGTCTGGCTCATCTCAATCCTCCGTCTTGAAGCGAGGGCCAAATATTTCCTTCCAGACCTCGTTATCGTTTTCCGCGGATGCGAAGTTTGCAGTTTCCCAAGCTTCTTCTGCTGCCCCGACTATCTCAATGCGCTCAGCCTCTGAAATCCGGCTCGTTACGTTGTTGAGACTGTAGACAGGGTCGAGGATGACTACGGGATCAGAGAAACTCCCGTGGGGCAGATTGTTCTCGGGAAAGCTGATCTTTTCCTTGAGACCTGACTGAGCGATGTAAAGAAGATAGTTCCGGAAACGCTGCTCGATGCTATCGGAATTACCTTGTACTTCGAGAACGTGCGCCATTATTAGTTCAATGGCGAATGACTTGAGCGGTTTAACCTCGGCGTGGTTGCGCCATTTTTTCGCGAGGCGCACAAGCGTGCGAAAATCGCCGTCCTGATTTTTGCGGTCCCGCACGAACTTGATCTGACAAGGCGCGCAGGTTTGGATTTTCGAACCATCGTGAATGTCGAACTGCCAGCCGTATCCTTGTTGGTTTTCATCTTCGATCACAGGGACGATATCAACGCTCAAGCCGGTGCCGACGAAGGTGACTGTCGCTGCTTTGCGCTGGATCTCGAAGTCCTCGACCGACTTGTTGGGATAGATCTTGATCAGCAGCTCGTGGATCGTGTCGTTCAGGGTATCCAGTGTCTCTTGGGTCGCGTCCTTGCCTGAGATGTAGAACACCACATCAACATCAACCGGGTCGACACTCGTCTTACGCAAAATGGTGAATTTCGCGAAGGAACCCGCCTTCACCACTTTGGTAATCCTGATCTCAGTCCTGTCACGCACGCTCTTGCGCAATTCGTCGATCAACCTGTCGACCTGCTCGTGATACTCCTTCCGCTTGTCGGCTGGCAAACGCAACACATTGCTGTCGTAGTACCGCAGTTCCGTGTTTGTGAGCCCCATCGGTCGCCCCTTTGCATCCCTGCCGCCTACGGCAATCCATCGTCGGTTGAATATCAAGCTTGGTTTACAAACTGGCCAAAATTGGCCGACTCTTGCGTTATATGGACGCAGATTAACCCTATTTCAAGGGATTTCAGTTTACAATTCTTTCCCTATATCATAATTTTGGAAACCGAACATTGCAAGGAGGCCATCATGATCGGAAACAAGCTAAGAGTTGCCCGATCTGCATCGGGCCTGTCACTGCGTGCGCTTGCGGACGCAATGAATGGCATCGTGTCAGCCCAGGCGATCGGTAAGTATGAGCGAAACGAGGATATGCCGAGCTCGCGCGTGCTAATTGCGCTTGCCAGAACGCTCGATGTTTCGGAAGAGTATCTACTCAGCGAGGATGAGATCGCGCTGGAAGGGGTGGACTTCCGTAAAAAGATAGGAACGTCCGCTCGTGAGGAAGCCATTCTCGAAGCGCGAGCCATTCATATGCTTGAGCGCTATCTCGCACTCGAGGATCTTCTTCAGCTGCGCAGCGTCACATGGGAGCAACCCCGCAGCGTGCCCTACCCTGTCGCGGACATCCGAGACGCAGAGGATGCCGCGCGCTCGGTGCGCGACGACTGGGGACTAGGCAACGATCCAATCCCACAACTCGCTGAATTGCTCGAAGAGCGCGGAATAAAAGTATTGTCGCTTGATCTCGACGATGTCGACGGCTTGGCCGCAAAGGTCCGGCGCAAGGATCGCACGGCCGCGCGCGTCATCGTCGTCAAGCGCAGTACGTGGTCCGAGCGCAAACGCTTCAACCTCGCCCATGAACTCGGTCACATGGTAATCGCGCCAAGCCAGGGGATCGATGAGGAAAAGGCCGCGCATCGTTTCGCAGGCGCCTTTCTCGTGCCCGCAGATGTCCTGCGTGCTGAAGTAGGCGCTCATCGGTCTTCGATCAGCATCGGCGAATTGGTGGCCTTAAAGGAGCGGTTCGGCGTGAGCATCCAGGCGCTGGCCTATCGCTGTAAGGACCTCGGCATCATCAACCAAGCCGCATTTGCACGTCTCTTCAAGATATTTGCAGAGCGAGGATGGAGAAAGGCTCCCTATGAGGAGCCGGCGACGATGAAGCCAGAGCTGGAAGAACCAAAACGATTCGAGCGGCTCTGCTATCGCGCTCTTGCCGAAGGTGTAATCGGGGAATCCCGCGCAGCCGAGTTGCTTGGCATTTCCGTTCGCGAGCTTGATGCCAGACTGGATCAGGTGGCGGCTTGATCGGTGTCTATTCTCGTTTCCGATACGTCAGTTCTGATTGACCTTGAGCGGGCAACGCTCCTCGACGACATGTTCTTGCTGCCTTTCGAGTTTGCGGTGCCCGACCTCCTATACGAAAGAGAACTGGCCGGTGCACTTGGTGATCGACTGATCGCCTTGGGGCTCCGGGTCGAAGAGTTGACGTCGGCCGAGCTTAGTCGCGCGACTGTCGCACGTCGGCATAATGCGCGACTTTCGGTTCCCGACACATTTGCCTTCGCTGTAGCGCACTCGCGTCGATGGACCCTGCTGACTGGAGATGGCGGCTTACGTGAACTCGCTATTGCCGAAAATGTCGAGATGCATGGTGTCCTTTGGCTGTTCGATCAATTTGCGGAGGGCGATCACGTTCCTCTGGATCGTCTTCACGACGGATTAACTGCGCTCTTCGCCCATCCAAGATGTCGATTGCCGGCCAATGAAGTGCGAAGAAGATTGACCCGTTTCGCAGCACCCCATGGCTAGCAGCCATGACAGCAATTATAAAATCCCCCACGCTCGATAGCGCCCCCTCCCCGTCATCTCCCGCACGCAGAGCTCGCCAATCAGATTCAAGGCTCCGCGGGGTGTAATCCTCGCCGCCCTCGCGACCATATGCGCCGACACGATCGGGCGCGATAACAGTAGGTCAATGGCAACCGGAAGACTGCTCGTCGTCCGCCTGCCCGCTGCCTTCCGGTCAAGCTGCCGTTTCGCTAGTGTCAGCCGGTCGATGTCCTTCATCCCGGCCGCGGCGGCCGAGCTCAACGCATCGAGAAACGCGACAAGCCTCGTCGTCCGATCGCGGGCCCGCCGACGCTCGCGTGGTATGTCACGCAACCCCACCGCATAGGTTAGAAGGTGAGATCGCACTTTCCCGCGCGACCGCAAGAAATCCGAAACCAGAACCTGCCCGAGCCAGTGCTGGCGCTGCAGCGGCTCGAGCTGCTCCCAGGCCTCCCAGAGCAGCGCCGCGGCCAGGGTCGCCGGGAAGGCCTCAGCTTTTTTAACCAGCTCGAGCCACTCGCCGATCCGCTCACCCTCATCCCAATCCGGATCGCGAATGAGCAGCTCGCCGACACTGAGCTCAGGCTCCTGCTTCCTTGCCTCGGCGGGCCCGTTGCCATCGACAAGCCATTTCGTGCGGGCGAGCACCTCGTCGATCTCGGTCAACTCGGGCGACAGGACACCGTGATCAACCAAGTCGAGCTCCTCCCCCTCCCCTCCCCCGTCGATGGATTCGGTCTCGGCGGCCGGTTCCTCCGAAACACCGGCGAGCGCCATAATCCCCGACCGCGAAACCGCCCAGCCGGGATCGTTCCTCGAGACGCGGCGCCGAGCGCGGACAATGCGGTGCGCAATGACGAGCTCATGGCTCGGCGCGCGAATGTCCATCTGTGCGTCGTGGAGAACCAGATCCTCGAGATGGACGAGTTCGCCGGCGACCCACATACTGGAGACGGAATCGAAGAAATCCGCCCGCTCGGTGAAGCCGGCCCCCACCTCCGATCGGGCGACGCGCTCATCGAGCCGTGCAAGGGCATCCTCCGCGGCCGCAATTGGCCCGAGGAGGGTCTGATGGTTCAATTTTCCAACCTCATAAGTCATTGATAAAACTGTGCTTCGTTTTCCATATGGAAGCTACCACGCTTTTTGCTTCCGTCACACCGGTAATTCTTAAACCTCTCTGTATATAAGGAGCGCTGCGGCCTTCGGGATTGAACAGAGACCCGGCAATCGGCGCTCAGATCGACGAGAGAGCTTGTTTTTCCGGGGATTTCCGCGCTTCCAGGTGTCAGAATGGCGCTCACAAGACGTTTACAAACGATCAGTTATCCGTATCTTCTTTGATTGGAAAAACGGATCTCAATGATATCTCAGGCGCTGCAAATGGCCGCTGACACGCATAATCGCACCTCGCGTCGACCACAGGGACGGCTTATCGGCTATGCGCGCGTCTCTACGGACGAGCAGGCGACGCAGGCGCAGGAAATGGAGTTGCGGTCGGCCGGCTGCGAAACAATCGTCCAGGAACACGGTTCCGGCGCATCTCGCGCCCGCCCTGCCCTCTCACGGCTTGTTCAGGACATCGGTGCCGGCGACACGCTAGTCGTGGTGCGGCTCGATCGCCTGGCGCGCTCGGTCAGTCATCTTCTGGATGTGATCGAAGACCTGACAGCAAAAGGCGCGAATTTCCGCTCGCTGAGGGATCCGATCGACACCAGCACGCCGCAGGGCATGTTCTCGCTGCAGGTTCTTGGCGCCGTGGCCCAGCTCGAGCGGGCATTGATTTCTGAACGCACCAAGGCGGGGATCGCAGCGGCCAAGGCGAAAGGCCGACTTCCGGGTAATCCAGGCATCCGGGAACGCCGGCCGGAGATGCTCTCGAAGATGAAACTGGCTCAACAAGCAGCCTACGGCGCGCGGATCCAGGCAACAGCTTCTCAGTGGCTTCCAACCGTCAAGCGCATGCGGCCGGACCACACATGGGATGACATTGCCCGGGTTCTCAAACAGCGCGGTTTCGACTGGACGCCGGAACGGTTGCGGCGGGCGGTCAAATGGATGGTCTCAGAAGGCATGGCCGATGCGTCACTTTTGCGGAAGTCGCCACCAAGGCCGCCGGAACATCGTCTTATGACGCTCGTGGCCGGGATCCATTCGTCCAATCCGGAGCTCACACTGCGCGAGATTGGCACTCAGCTTGAACGGCTGCATGAGCGCACGCCGCGGGGCGGAACCAAATGGGCGCCCTCTTCGGTGAAGAACCTGATCGACCGGGCGAAGCGGACTGGCTTGCTTATGGAGTCACAATCGGCTGGTTAAGGATTCAGCGGCCTTCAAATCACGGCGGCGGTGGTAAGCGCTCGAATGGATCGATAACCGGAATTCCCAACGGCTCGAAATGCCGCAAATTCCGCGTCAGCACCGTCAGGCGATGCACGCTCGCGGTCGCTGCGATCGCGATGTCCTCAAATCCTGGTTGATGGGCACGCGCCTCGTCGAGCAGCCTGCCGGCAACCCGCGCGCAGTCGAGGTCAAACGACAGGATCTTTTTCCCGTAGAGATATTCGATGCTCTCCCACCATTCGCCAAGCCGCCGTGCTTTCGTCGTCGCCCCTTCCCGTTCAGCTTTGGAGATTCCGGACTGAACCTCCGCAGCGGTCACCACCGACAGAAAAAGGCCTGGACTTGCCTGATCGAGCCATTCGACCAGATCACCATTGCGTCCGTTTTTTGTGGGCGCCAGAGCGGATATGACGTTCGTATCGACCAGATACATTAAAGATCGACGGGGCGCGCCGGTTTGGTGCTGCGTGTGGGAATGTCTTCGACCTCTCCCGGAAACGCGGCAAGCAACCGCCCAAAACTCGGGACATGCGAGAGTTTTTCGTACTCGTCGAATGACAGCACTACGGCCTCTTTCCTGCCATGCCGGGTGATGATCGCAGGATGTCCCTGATTTGCCTGGTCGATGACGGCCGAAAGCGTGGCTTTCGCGTCTTTGAGCTGGATTTCTTTCATGACCATCTCCAATATGACTACAGTGGTCATATAGCAAGTGGTGGCGAGTTCGACAAGGCGATCGCCACTTCTGTGAGACCAACAACCGGAATGGTGGCAGATCATGCGCGAACGCAGTACAAATCGCGCGCTTCGACCGTAGGCGAAACATGGCAAACAAACCGTAAAGCCTGGAGCGCACTCATGGAAACGATGGTCATCAACAATCGCGAGGAGTTTGCGCAATGGGCCATCGAGCGCGCCAATGCTATCATCGTCGAGCAAGGCTCTGCACTTGCCACCATCGCCCGATCTGGCGACGAAGCGCAGCTCTCCGGAGCGGCAAATGCCCTCGGCCAGACAATCGTCGACACTCTGCTCGATGCTTTCGACTGTCTCGTCGACAGCGACTGACCACCCCCGCGGCGTCGGGTACGACGGCGAAACGACGCGCAGTATCACGATTTCGGCTTCTTGAGCGTCTTGAGAAGGGCGTCAGACACCTCCCAGCCCCCTTCTCCGGCCTTGCCCGCATCCGAGGTCTCGCCCGGCGCTCGGGCCGCTTTCTTGTCGGCATCAAGCTTGGCGCGCAGAAGCGCCATCACCATCGGCCAGGTCGAGAACTGGCCCTCCCTCGCCTTGTCGGTCAGGCTGCGCAAATAACCGCCTGCGCTGCTGATCTGGTCGGACCGCTGCAGGATTGCCGCAAGTGTGATCGCCGCCTGCACTTCACCCATGGCCTCGCAGGCTTCCCGCCAGGCGCTCGGGCTGACCCCCAGCATCGGCCGGGCCACCTCCGCGGCCGCCAGAAAGTCCCGCCAGTGCCGTATTTCACCGCCCTGGGCCATATCCGCAATATCGGGGCACGCGTCCAACACTATCCCCAAGGGCAATTCCCGCTTCGGCAAGCTCCGCAGGTTGTCGTTTTCCTCGGCGCTGCCGCCCGCTTCACCTTCTTTTCGAAAGCGCTGTTCAGATTCAAATATGGAGTCTGGGTTTGAATTCTGTATGTGGCGTCCAGAATGGGACTCATTGGCGTCCGTTTTCTCTGTTTTTGTGAATGATTCCAGAATGTCACGCACCTCAGTCCACAGTTCGTGGAGATCTTCGCAAAGACTCTCGAGAACCTGGCGTGGCGCCGATCGGGGCAACCGGCCGATAATCTCCTGATAGATCTGCTGGACACGGCCCCAATTGCCCGGAACGCCCTCCTCGATGCCGGCGTCGATCATCTTCACGACATCGCGGCGAAGCAGCGTCAGACGCTCCTTGGCGACCTTGAAGGCCTTCTTCTCGGCCTGGACGGCCTCCGCGAGCTGTTCGAACTCCTCGGCGCGGGCTACGATCGGCGAGAGGTCGAAGCCATAGGCTTGCTCAACCTGACCGCCCCTGCCCTTGCGTGCGAAACGTTTGCCATTCGGGCTGTCCCGGCGAACGATCAGGCCGCAATCGACCAGGACCGCCAGGTGCCGGCGCAGCGTCGTAGGCGGCATTCCGTTGGCTCGCGCCATGAGTTGCTCGTTCGACGGCCAAACGATTAGTGTGCCCTCGCCGGAGAGCTCGCTATCCGGATGAAAGGACAAAAGCGCGTTGAGGATCGCCAGGGACCGGTCTGTGGCGCCAATAAGGTCGCGGGCCTCGCGGATCGAACGGAAGACCTTCCACTTCTCGACCGCTGCGCCCTCCGGCATGGATTTCGCGGCGACTTGGCTTGCCATCAGGCCAAGCGACATCGGCCGCCGCCCAAAGGGCGTCGTTGTGATATGCGTCTGCATTTTCTTTCACCTATCGCTAGGCAATAGAAAACTGCTCGCCGAAAAGGCGCTCACGGCTCAGAAGAGCCTTGACTGTGATTCTCGGAAGTGCGATTCTTTAGCTGCTTACACTAAGAAGGGGCTTCCGGAAGCGATTTCGGTGGCCTTTTTCTTTGCCAAATTTCCTTCTGGCCGAGAGTGTCGGCCGTTGATTCAGTCGCCGCCCTCCTCTCCGTTTTCCTGAAATTCCTGATACAGGCGCTCTAATCTGCTCGACAGATAGGCGCCAAAGCGCGACGCGTCCTTGGACTTCAAGGCCAAGGTGAAAGCCTTCCCGCTGTCCTTGGTGGAGACCTTCACGGCGTCGCCAGAGAGGTTCCACGCATTTTCGGCAGGGGGCCGCTTCTTGGGTTTCCTTGTGCCGGAGCTCTTGAGCCTCTCAATGAGAAAACCAAAGCGATCGCCTTCCTCAAGCTCCGCGAATGCATCCGATTGAACCAGATCCAGAGCCTGGGCAGATTTTGCGGGGACCTGTACGATTTTTTTTAGGTCTTCCCATCGATCACGTCCGATACCCTTGGCGGCACCAAGAGCATCGAGCACAGCGGCAGGGACCGTTTCGGCTACCGAGAGCATCCTGGAAAGCAACGTATCATCTATGGTGAGCGCGCTCTTGATCGTGCCTTTGTCGATCCCGGACTCTTGTAGCCGTCTGGCGTAGAGCGATTTCTCGATGAAGCTCAGATCGTCTCTGGCGGAATTCTCCTGGCCCTGCGCGATCACATGCGCGATTTCTTCGAGGGGTTTGATGACCGCTCTGACCTTCTGGCCAAGCTTCTTGGCGACGCGCACCCTGCGATGTCCGAACACAATGATATAACGGGTACTGTCGCTGGGATTCGGTCGAACCAGTACGGGCTGATGTTGGCCCGCCTCCTTGATCGCTTCGAGGAGTTCCTGGTCCTTGGTCGAATCCTCGCCAATTCGGTCTTGATAGGGGGAGGGGTCCAAAGTTTCAGGGTCCAGTGAAACGACCACATCGCCCTCAAGCACGCGCATCGAGTTCTCTGCCAGGTCGTCGAGCGACTGCATCATCGAGCGTGACGCGCCGCGCCGCGCATATTCGACGCGTGACTCACCCTTTTCAGCGGACTCCGCCGGCTTTGTTGGCTGCACGCCAATATTCGCGAGAAGATGCTTCCTAGCCATTCGTCATACCCGAAATCGAAGATATCTTGTTGAACTGCCTTTGTTTTTTGGCGAATTGCACGGCTGTCAAGATTTCGATCATTTGCGACCCCAGGCCTTGTGAACGAGAGCGGTAATTTCGCTGTTCACAGCGTTCAGAGACTCTACCGCCCGGTCGTAGGTCGCTCGCACGAACTGAGCGCGCTCGACTTCGTAGACTGTCTGCTTCGTAATGCCGGCGTCGGATATGGCGGTGGACTTCACCATTTGATTGTTCAGCATTCTCTTGCTGAACATGGCCTGCATGAAACCAACCATTTGCGCTTGAGGGCCATCCGTCGCCTCATATCTTGTCGCAAGAAAACGGAACCAATCGAGCTTGACCCTAGCTCCAGCGCCTTTGATGGATTGCAGGATCCCGCCGAGCATCAGCAAGAACTGACTCATGCTCATGATGTCCAGCATCTGAGGATGCACGGTTATGAGTACCGCAGTGGAAGCGGTTAGGGCGGTCAGCGTCAAGTAGCCGAGTTGCGGGGGACAATCGATCACGACCACGTCGTACTGGTCGTCAACCTCCTTCAGTGCTTTTGAAATCCGCGTAAAGAAAAGGCGACCCTCATGCGAATTTGCCGCAGCGAGTGGCGTCTCGTACTCGTACTCCTGGAGCTCCAAATTCGCAGGGACAATATCCAATCCCGGGAAGTTTGTGGCCTGGATTATGTCCTTGATTGAGCGTCGCTCATCGTCATAGCGCAGCGCATCGAACAAGGAAGGATTCTTATCGAGCTCAGGCTGCACACCGTGAAGTGCCGTTAGCGACGCTTGCGGATCTAGGTCGATGGCCAGAACGCGGTGCCCCGTAAGGGCAAGATATTGGGCGAGATGAGCGGTGGTTGTTGTCTTTCCCGAACCGCCCTTAAAATTGACGACTGAGATCACCTGCAGGTGATCGCCGTCGCGCCGACGCGGCACATAATACTTCACATCGCTGCGGCCATGTTTGTCGAGGTATTGGCGGAGCTCGAGCATTTGCTCTGCCGTGTACGAGCGCCTGCCCGAGGATGACACCGTGGGAACGGGGCCCTTTCCATCGAGATGGAGTTTCTTAATGTGGTTTTGTGTTACACCGATGAAATCAGCCACCTCGGCAAGCGAGAACAATCGCAGTCCTTTTTGCGCGTCAGGCGGGTACTGCTCCAAACGGAGCATGTTCAACCGGTCAGAGATCAACTCACCCTGCTGGATGATCTCTTCGTCGAAATCCAATTCGTCTTGCTCTATGACCGGCACCACCGAATTCTCTCTTTCCTTAGAATAACGCTTTTTCCAAGACAATACGCGGGAAAGCGTTATTACTATGGGCGATTCCGGATTAGGCGCAAGCGGTTTTTGGTTAATGAACTCTTAATACGAGTCGGGTCGAAATGGCGACCTGTCTCGACGTTGCGCCGATTCTCCCAGCGTTATCCGGCACTTACTTGGGTCATACTGCGGGCACCGGTTAGAAACTTATCCCGGCAGATTTGACGGGGGCGGGAGCAATAGCGCCCGCAACACGCCGCCACTGGTCTTAAATCCGCAGGAGTCAGCCAAATACGACCCGACTCAGCAAAGTGAGTCGCGTGAAAGCCCCTGCCAGGAGGGGATGCCGGTCCAAGCTGAGGTCTACCCCGGCAGAACTGCCGGGATGACCGGTTCCGCCTCATGCGGCAAAAGCCGCAACTCACCCTTGAGTAGTGTCGGCGGATGTCATGCAAACCCTATTTGGTCGTAACGATGGTGCCCTGGTTGCACCGAGAGGAGGAACGCTATGACTGCGTCGTCCTCCCGGTCACGGCTGATCCGCAAGCTCCGCGATGCGTTGGGTGAGACGATCTGCGCAGCGCTCGAGAACGTCGACGTTGTCGAGGTCATGCTCAATCCTGACGGCCGGCTCTTCGTGGAACGGCTGGGGGAGGGGATCGAGCGCATCGGCGAGCTCAAGCCGGGTGCGGCAGAGATCATTATCGGCACCGTCGCCCATGCCCTGCAAACGGAGGTCGACGAGGACCAGCCGATTATCTCCGGCGAATTGCCGATCGACGGTCATCGCTTCGAAGGACTGTTGCCGCCGGTGGTCAGCGCACCGAGTTTCACGATCCGCCGACGTGCCTCGCGCCTGATCCCGCTGTCGGACTATGTGTCGGGCGGCGTCATGACCAAGCTGCAGGCCAACCTTATCCGACACGCCGTGCATGACCGCCTGAACATCGTCGTCTCCGGTGGCACCGGGTCGGGCAAGACCACGCTGGCCAATGCGGTGATCGCCGAGGTCGTCAGCGAAACGCCGGCGCACCGTCTGCTCATCCTCGAGGACACGGCCGAGATCCAGTGCGCCGCGGAGAACGCGGTTTGCCTGCACACGACGGA
>NZ_JAINFJ010000021.1 GCF_019966595.1 Oricola indica | reverse complement strand
TGAGCGCCAATGAGTCTCATTCTGAGCGCCACATACAGAATTCAAACCCAGACTCCATATCTGAATCTGAAAGAGGCTCCCGAAAAGAAGATGAACCGAGCGGCACGCCCACGGAAAACGATAACCTGCGGAGCTTGCCGAAGCGGGAGTTGCCATTGGGTATTGTGCTGGATGCGTGCAAGGGCTGGCGCGATCTGGCCAAAGACGGCGAAATCCGAAACTGGCGGGACTTTCTGTCGGCCGCGGAGGTCGGTCGCGTCATGCTTGGGGTCAGTCCGAGCGCCTGGCGCGAGGCCTGCGAGGTCCTCGGCGATAAGCACGCGACGATTACGCTTGCTGCGATTTATCAGCGCGCCGATCAGATCAACAGTCCCGGCGGCTATCTGCGCAGCCTGACCGACAAAGCACGGGAAGGCAAATTCTCGGCCTGGCCGATGATCATGGCGCTGCTTAACGCCAAGCTTGAGGCGGGCAAGGCCGCAGCCCAGGCGTCCTCTCAGACCCAGCAACCACCAGAGAGCCGGAAAGGGGGCTTCGAAGTGTCTGATGCTCTTCGTCAGTCGATGAAAAAGTGGGATTCTTGAAGCGGATCGGGGGCAGGAGAGCCGGTTTTCGCCAGGCCCTTGCGTCACTCGCTGTCGACGAGGCAGTCAAAAGCATCGAGGAGGGTGTCGACGATCGCCTGGCCGAGAGTATTGGCCGCGCCGGAGAGTTGCGCTTCGTCACCGGATCGGGCGGCCGTGGCAAGCGCAGAGCCTTGCTCAATGATGATCGTGTTGGCGCGATCGATCGCCCAGTGCGCAAACTCCTCGCGATTGTTGATGACCATCGTATCCATGAAGGTGCTCCCGGCTTTACGCTTTGTTTGCCATGTTTCGCCTACGGTCGAGGCCCGCGATTTGTACTGCGTTCGCGGCTTTCTATCACCCTGGCACTTCTGCCTCTCCGGCGTCGATCAGGCCGCTGCGTTTGGCGCGATCGATGAGGTTTTTGACGGAAGAGGGCGCCCATCTAGTTCCGCCGCGTGGCGTACGCTCATGCAGTCGTTCGAGCTGAGTGCCGATCTCGCGCAATGTAAGCTCCGGATTGGACGAATGGATTCCGGCCACGAGCGTCATAAGACGATGTTCCGGCGGCCTTGGTGGCGACTTCCGCAAAAGTGACGCATCGGCCATGCCTTCTGAGACCATCCATTTGACCGCCCGCCGCAACCGTTCCGGCGTCCAGTCGAAACCGCGCTGTTTGAGAACCCGGGCAATGTCATCCCATGTGTGGTCCGGACGCATCCGCTTCACAGTCGGAAGCCATTGCGAGGCTGATGCCTGAAGGCGTTCGCCATAGGCCGCTTGTTGCGCCAGCTTCATCTTCGAAAGCATCTCTGGCCGCCGCTCGCGAATCCCCGGATTGCCAGGTAGGCGTCCCTTGGCCTTTGCCGCTGCGATCCCGGCCTTGGTCCGCTCGGAGATCAAAGCACGCTCGAGCTGTGCCACGGCGCCGAGCACCTGCAGTGAGAACATGCCCTGGGGCGTGCTGGTGTCGATCGGATCCCTCAGAGAACGGAAATGCGCGCCCTTTGCCGTCAGATCCTCGATGACGTCCAGAAGATGGCTCACGGAGCGCGCCAGGCGATCGAGGCGTACCACGACCAGCGTATCGCCGGCGGCGATGTTCTGAACAAGCCTCGACAGGGCAGGGCGTGCCCGTGAGGCGCCGGAGCCGTGCTCCTGGACGATCGTTTCGCAGCCGGCCGACCGCAACTCAATTTCCTGCGCCTGTGTCGCCTGCTCGTCCGTAGAGACGCGCGCATAGCCGATAAGCCGTCCCTGTGGTCGACGCGACGTGCGATTATGCGTGTCAGCAGCCATTTGGAGCGCCTGAGAAGTCATTGAGGGCTGGTTTTACAAACATAGAAGATACGGATAACTGATGGGTTGAAGGTGTCTTTGCAGCGCGTCGGCTCTTGACTCTGGCCTACCGCCATCGCATGTATAACCCACTGGGTTATAGGAAGCGTATGCAGACCGTCGCCGAAACACCATTGTTCATCAAGCAGGCGGCGGCGCTGTTCAGCGACGATGAGCGAAAGGAACTGATCGACTTCCTTGCAGCCAATCCGCAGGTCGGCGACGAAATCCCGGGTACTGGTGGCGTTCGAAAGATGCGGTTCGGAGCCAAAGGCAAGGGTAAGCGTGGCGGCGCAAGAGTCATCTATTACTGGTACAGCGATGACGCGCCGATCTATGCGCTGCTTGCCTATGGGAAGAACGAAAAGGTCGACTTGAAGCCGGACGAAGCAAAAGCGGTTTCCGCCTTCGCGAGGGCGATCAAGGCGGCGAACAGGAACAGGACATGAGCGAGATGACAAAATTCGGCGCTGATCTGATTCAGGCCATGTCGGAAGCTTTGGCGCATGCGCAGGGAAAGGACGTTCCCGGCGTCAAGGTGCACAGCGTTGACGTTGGTGCGGTGGACGCAAAGGCTATCCGAAAGAAGCTCGACCTGACCCAGGATGAGATGGCAGTGGTCCTTGGGACCAGCCCTTCCGGCTACAAGAAATGGGAGCAGGGCAAACGGCAGCCGAGCGGCGCCGCCCGCACACTGCTTCGTGTCATGGACCGAGAGCCGGAGGCGGTACTGCGCGCACTCTCGTCGCCTGATGCAGCGCCAGAAAGCAAGGAAGCTGCGCACTGAGTAGGGGAGGGGGCTTTCAAAGCCCAGAGGCCTTGGTGAGATTGACCCGGAAACGATCCCTCCGGCGCTGATATTTCCGGGTCATCTCGGCCGAGGCATGACCCAGGTGTTTTTGCACATAACGCTCGTCAACCTCGGCCGATGAGGCGAGGCCCGCGCGCAGCGAGTGGCCAGCAAAGAGCTTTGCGCGCTCGCTTTCCGACAGATCACCGCGCACGCCGGCGGCCAGTGCGGCGCGCTTGACCAGGCGGGAGACCTCCTGGTCGTTGAGCCGTTGGGCGCCAACTGTCTTGCCCTGTCCGGTCACCCTGCGGAACAGCGGGCCATGGGCGACGCGTGCGAACTTGAGCCAGGTCTGCAGCGCCACGATCGGGCAGGTCGCGTCGGACGAGCCGCGGCCGACCTCGACCTCGCGCCAGCCAGTCTTGCCGCGCAGCGTCACCAGCAGGCCTTTATTGAGGATCTCGATCCAGCCGCGGCCGTCCTCGGTCTGGTCGCGACCGACGTCGAGGCCGACGATTTCGGAGCGGCGCAGACCGCCAGCAAAGCCCAAAAGCAGCATTGCCCGATCGCGAAGGCCACGCAGGGTGCCGCGATCGAGCGTTTCCAGCATGGCGATCAGATCTTCTGGTAGCAACGCCTCCTTCTGGCGGGGAGGAGATGCGTGCTTGTTGCGAATACCGGCCATGACCGTGGCGATATGGCGGTCCTTCCTGTCGAGCGACTGCCCGCGCTGCGCATAGTTCCACGTCAGCGAAGAGAGCCGGCGTTCGATCGTCGACACCGAGTTGGGCTTCTTGTCCCCGACTGCCCTGCCGGAAGCGCAAGCGGTGATATAGAGGCCGACGACTTGCGGATCCGGAGGGAGGATTTCGACGCCCTGCCGGCGGCACCAACCCGCGAAATGCTTCCAGTCTGAGGCGTAAGCGCGGCGGGTGTTGGCGGAACTTGCCGCTTCGACATAATCGCGCGCACGGTCGGCGAGCGCGTCGAGATTTGTCGGCAGGCGAAGGCTTGAGATAGCGGGAACGGAAGGTGAGGGGATTGCTGCCTTGCCGGCAGCGTTTTCCTGGGGTTCCTCGTTAAACAGGACGTCAAGGTCGATATCGGGCAATTCGTCTGCGGAGTGCGCCGGTTCGGTTTGATCGACACCCTGGGATGTTTGCTGTGATCGAGCGGAGCGTCCCTGAGCACGCTTTTTTGGGTTTTGATCGACGAGAGAGGTCATTTCTTTCATAAAACGCAAAACGAATGATAATGCAAGATTATCGTTCATTTTATGTAATCGACAGGCGCGGCGGTTTATGCGCGAAATGATAGTCATAAGCGCCGTTCTATGGTAACTAGAATCATGGTGAAATCCCCTCGATTCGTGCTCCCGTCACCGCCGTCCTTTGCGCCGCTGCCGGCCGTGCTGCGTCCCAAAACGGAGCCGGAAGGCCCGGCGGATGCCGGTTTTCTTGCCGGGGCGGCGCTGGCATGGCTGCACCGAATAGCCTGCGACGAGCATCCGATCGGCAGCCTCTGGCGGCAACGCCTGGCGCTGGCCAATGCGGTGGCCTTGATGCCGATGCTGGGGCGGGCCGAGGACGAGGCGGCCTTGCGCGATGCCGCGATGCTCACCCGGCCGGGCGACGATCCGGGGCCGGCCGGCAAGGTTCTGATGGCGTGGCGGCGGCTGGCCGAGCGGCAGACGCAGCTCGTCGACGACTGGTGGCTCTCGGCCTCGGCGGTACTCAGGCTCGGCATCGATGAGCGGATGAGCGACATCTACGCCGCCGCGGAGCGCCTCGCGCGCGGCGAGGCCAACCCGATCGCCGCCGCTGCGGAAATCGCCGCGGTTTCGATGAAATTCCGCCCCGACGCCGAACTGCTGGCGCTGTGGCTGGCAGACGCCATGCTGGCGGCGCGACTGAAATGGCCGCGTCCGGTGCCGCTTCTTGCCCTCGAGATCAGGCGCAAGGACCTGCGCGCCGCGCCCGAGCACCTCGACGGCACAGGGCGCTGGCTGGCGACCTGTGCGTTGGCCTATGCCAAAGCCGCGGCGCGCGCCTCGGATCTGCATGCCGATCTGTGCCGGCGCGCGGGGCGACTCGCGGCCGCCGCGCCGAAGATGCGCGCGAAACATGCTGACGAGGTGATGTTGATCCTGATGATGGAGGATGCCCAGACGGCTCGCTCGGCGACCGATGCGATGAGCGAGCGCGCCGCCCGCCGGCTGTTCGAGCGTCTCGAGGGGCTTGGTGCCGTTCGCGAATTGACCGGGCGGCCGACATTCCGGCTCTACGGATTGTGATCGCCATGGCGGAGAGTTCGGCTAGACGGCGGAAAGGAAGCCAGGGAGGCAAAGGCCGCCCGGACGACGGTCTGTTCGACCGCGAGCTCGATCATCTGCCAGCGGAAGTCCGCTGGCGCGAATGGATGAACCGGGTCGAGGCGGTTATCTTTGCGGCAAGCGATCCGGTAAGCCGTGAGACATTGGCGCGCATCGTCGGCAAGAGCTGCAGCATCGATCTCCTCATCGATGACATCCGCGAGGAACTGCGTGGCCGTCCCTACGATCTTGTCGCTGTCGCCGGCGGCTGGAAGCACCTGACGCGCCCGGCCTATGGCGACGCGATCCGTACCGCGATCGGCGCCAAAGAGCCTATTATCGATCTAAACCAATCCGAGATGCTGGTGTTGATGTGCATCGCTTATTTCCAACCCGTCACGCGTGCCGAATTGTCGTCGTTCTTCGGCAAGGAGATCAGCCGCGATCTGATCGGCAAATTACGCGGCTCCGACATGATCGCGTCCGGGCCGCGCAGCCCGACGCCTGGCGCGCCCTACACCTACGTGACGACGTCTGGATTCCTCACGGAGTTCGGTCTGAACACGTTGCGGGACCTGCCCGACTTCGAGGCGCTGGAAGATGCAGGGTTGCTGTCGAGAGAAAAATTGCTGGCCGGCGAGATCCTGCCGGAACTTGCAGGAGGGGACGACAATGACGCGGAGCCCGCCGGTGAGGAATAGATGAGCTATGGCGGCGATCGCGGGCTTTTTTGTCCCGACGCTTGGATTTGCGGTTTGGAGAAAGGCACATCGCCGACCACGCGCGAATAGGCGGCCAGCAAATCGGCGAGCCCGGCACTGGGTCGGGTTGAGCAAACCGGTTTCGGGGTCGATTGGCTACTTTCGCTTGGCAGTTAAATGCAAGAATGCGACGCTTTTGTTGGGAGCGGGAAAAATGTGGTGGTAAGAACCTTCGGGTAATCGGGGCCTTTTCGGAAAGGGCGCCCGTTGGCAACGGAACTGAAGATGAATATCTGGGTCGAACTTGTCGGGGACGACGGTGTTCCGGAACGTCGGCAAATTGCATCAGTCGCGCGCAACGTCGATGGAGCCAGTTTCGACGACTTCGGCCTCTCCTCGGAGGATGGCAAGGCGATACAGCGCCGTCTACAGGAGACGCTCACGCAGGCTCAGGCGGATCAAGCTTGCCAGCAAGACCGGAGGTGTCGCGACTGCAACCGCCTTCGCGGAGTTCATGACTATCGATCTCGAACGGTCCATTCGCTCTTCGGCATTTGTCGCTTGCGTGTGCCTCGGTTCCGCAGCTGCGCGTGCGGAGAGTCGGCAAGATCGGGCACGGGAAACATCCAGAACCTGCTGAATGGCAGAGCAACGCCGGAACTGGAGCGAATCCAGGCTGAACTCGGCTCCCGGCTATCATTTCGAGAAGCCGCCCGTGTGCTCGATCTGTTTGTGCCGGCCACGACGTCCCACAATCATCGTACGGTCAGCAATAGGCTCGCCAAGGTCGCTGATCAAATCGAAAAGTGGGACGCGGCGAGCCCCTCTCGCATCAGTCGAGCCGGCGGATCCCCTGTTTCCGTTTTCATAGATGGCGCCCACATCCGAGCAGTTCCCGGATATCAAAGCCGCCATTTCGAGATCGCCATGGGGCGCGTTGTCTCACCGGGACGGCGACCGCGCCAGTTCGCGGCTGCGCCGAATGTGACCACCGGCAAGCACGATCTCGTTCGTGCAGCGATGCGGGCGCAAGGATGGCTGCCTGGCCGCGACGTTACCGTCTTCAGCCACCGAGACGTCGGGCTGCAGAGCATCGTGCTCAGCGCGACACGGCAACCCGTCACGCATATTCTTGACTGGTTCCATCTGTCGATGCGGCTTCGGCACGTCGAACAGACATGGGAAGGGCTGAGGACCGTCGGCGACCTGAGCATCTATCTTCGGGACGTCTCGTTTCACGTGCCGCGGCTTCGGCATCTCCTTTGGAGCGGTTACGTTAGGGAGGCAACGAGAGCTGTCAAGGGTATGCTCTACCAGTTGGAGCAGTACGCCCGGTTGCGAGACGCCAACCATAAGCTCAAGCGTCTGTACGTGTTGCTCAGCAACCTCCAGACTTACCTGATCCAGAACAAGACTTCGATCGTCGATTACTGCCAGCGATACTGGGTAGGTCAGCCGGCTCTGTTGCAAAAAATCCGTTCGTGCCGGAAAGAGTGCTGGTGTTTTTCAGCGAGATTTTTGATGAGCGATTTCAAGTGGCGTCATTTTCAGGGCGAAGTGATCTTGTGGGCAGTTCGCTGGTATTGCCGCTATGGGGTGAGTTATCGGGATCTCGAGCAAATGATGGGTGAACGCGGTGTGCCCGTCGATCATACCACGATCTATCGCTGGGTGCAGAAATACGCGCCGGAAATTGAAAACCGACTGCGCTGGCACTGGCGTCGGCCGCAGTCGACGAGTCGATGAGACCTATGTGAAGGTTCGCGGCAAATGGACTTACCTGTATCGGGCTGTCGACAAGTTCGGCAACACGATCGATTTCTATCTGTCGCAAACCCGCAATGCCAAGGCGGCGAAGCGATTTCTTGGCAAGGCCATGAATGGATTGACGGATTGGGAAAAGCCAAAAGTCATCAACACTAACAAGGCGCCCACCTACGGCACCGCAATCTGGGAGTTGAAGGCCGAAGGCAAATGCCCAAAGGAGCTTGTGCACCGGCGGCAGGTCAAGTATCTGAACAACGTGGTCGAGGCCGATCATGGCAAGCTGAAACAGCTGCTCAAGCCGGTGAGAGGGTTCAAGACGTTGAAGACAGCCTATGCAACTATCAAGGGTTTCGAGGTCATGCGGGCTCTGCGCAAGGGACAGGCCGCGATCTTCAACTTGACCGGCGACATTCGCGGGGAGGCCCGCATCGTCGAGCGAGCCTTTGGGATTGGACCGAGCGCGCTTACTGAGGTGGTGGCAATGCTCGCGCGGAATCTCGACACCAAACCTGCGTAACTGAAGCGTACGAAAGCCCCTTCTCAGCCATCCGGGATATTTGCAACAGAGCCATTTGAAGCAACCGCCGGGGTGCCCCCGATGTCAGAGGACGGGAATCGACAGGCCGCCATCCAGATTGATAACAGAGCCAGTCGCGAACGCAAACGAACCGGACGCAAGTTCCTCGATAGCCCCTGCTATGTCGGCAGGTTTGCCCCATCGCTTCATGGGGACAAGGCCGTTCTCGATCAGCGTGTCATATTTCGACGTGACTTTAGCCGTCATGCCCGTGCGGACAATTCCTGGGCGAACCTCGAATACCGAAACGCCGTCTGCGGCCAACCGCACGGCAAGATTTCTCGTGAAGGCAGTTAGCGCGGCCTTGGATATACAATAGTCCATTCTGTCCGGTGACGCGACGGTAGCCGATATCGAGCCAATGTTTATGATCGATCGAAAAAGACCTGCCGACCTGCTGGAGAGCATAGCGTCCACTACCTTTTGCGTGAAGAACACTGTGCCACGCAGGTTGACGCCAAGCACAAGATCGAAGCTTGAAGGCTCCAGGTTGAGAAAATCCCCCCGCGCAACGGACCCTATACCGGCGTTGTTGACAAGGCAGGAGACCGGCCCGAGCCGGTCTTCGATCTGACGCAGAACATCGCGGTGCTGTTCAATATCGGAGAGGTCTGACTGGACATAGCACGAGGCCGCACCCAGTTCGTGCAGCAAGTTTGTCACGTCCTCAGGCGCATTCAACCCCGTAATCGCGACACGGAATCCGCCTCCGGCAAGCTGGCGGGCGGTCGCCAGCCCAATACCGCTCGTTCCTCCAGTTACAATGGCGGTTCCACGTTCCATCGGTCCACTCATTTGGCAACTCCGGCCAGATCGGGCGTAGGACAGTAGGCTGAGAAAACGACAGCGGCAGTCGCTGCGTAGAGGGCCTCAAGCTGTGGCCATCCGGAATCGAGGGCCACAGCCGCGGCGCTATTTGCGAGGCTGGTCAGCAGGGTAGTGATGTTGTCGAGCGGCGCATGGCCGGCAAGTTCGCCAGAGGCGGCGGCGGCTTGCACCGCATTGCCAATGAACCCGCTGAGATGGGTCGTGTAGGACTCGAGGCAGGCAACTGTTTCAGGGATCAGCGCCTCCTGCTCCATTCGCAGTCTCCAGATGAGGCTCCAGGGTTGGTTTGTATTTTCTCCCGGATTGTAGCGCAGGTAACGCTGACGGTTCAGGCCGGAGGCAAGCTGCAGCTTATCCTTCAGGGTGGTATTAGGGCGCATCCAGACACCCCGCTGCCGTTGGATTGCATCTTCGACGTAATTGGAGACCACATCCAGCACGAGGCTAGCTTTGCCGCCAAAATGATAATGGATGTTCGTGGTCGTGATGCCCAACCGCTCCGCGATCAATCTGAAATTGGTGCCGCGGTACCCGTTCATGATTAACAGATCAATGGTGGCGTCACGTATCTGAGCCTTCATCTGTGTTCCCGCTCGCTTCGCCATTCGACAGGCCTGTCCCGCTTGCTTGTTTCGATCTTACAGAACGAGACCTCAAATCCCGTACTGGACTTCCTTCTCGAGGATAAGATCCGAGGCCTTTTCGGCAATCATGATCGTCGGTGCATTGGTATTGCCGCTGACTACGCAAGGCATGATCGAGGCGTCGGCAACCCTGAGCCCGTCTATGCCTCCCACCCTGAGATCCGGGCCAACGACGGCGTCCGGATCCACCCCCATCTTGCACGTACCGCTGAGATGGTAGTTCGACGTCACTTCCTTACGCAGGTACTCGTCAATCTCGGCGTCAGTCCTGACGCCTTGCCCTGGCGCATACTCTTCCGCGCGATATGGAACAAAAGCCTCCTGAGCAAACAACTCCCGCCCGAACTTTATGCCTTCGCGCAGCGTCGAAATGTCGGCTTTGCTCTCGAAGTAATTCAGGTCGATGAGCGGTTTGTCCAACGGGTTGGCAGATCGCAATTTGATGGACCCCACGCTCTCCGGCCGCTGCAAAGTGAAGTAAAGCATGAAACCATGGAACGGGAGAATGGTGCGACCGTTGTTCGTATACATGATATTCGTCATGAAGTACTGCAGGTCGGGCGCGGCAAGGCCGGGACGCGTCCGGATGAAAGCCTGCGCCTCGCCGCCATGGTAGCTGGCGGGACCGCTTCCCGTCGCCATGTATTGCAGGAAGGCTAGCGTTGACCGCAACGGTCTTGTGTGGGGGAGCAGCGAAACAGGCCCTGAGGCGAGCTGTTTGAGGGTTACGGCCGGATGATCCTGCAGATTCCGGCCAACGCCCGGTAGTTTCGCGTTCACGCCAATGCCGTGCGACGACAGGTGATCGGGATCGCCGATCCCCGACAGCATGAGAAGCTGAGGGGAGTTGATGGCGCCGCCGGAAAGGACCACTTCACGCTCGCAACGAATCGTGCGCAGGCGGCCGCGCTTCAAGTATTCGACACCGACAGCTCTACCTTTCTCGATCAACACACGGGTAACCTGTGCACGCGTCAGGACCGAAAGGTTGGGTCGGCCCTTTATTGGAGCAAGATATGCCGCCGCCGAACTGCAGCGCCGGGAGCCGGACATCGTGCTATCGGTGGGACCGACACCATCCTGTTCACCTACATTTAGGTCGTCATTGTAAGCCAGTCCCATCGCCTGGGCCGCGTCCACGAAAGCCTTGCTGAGCGGATGATGTATACCGTAGCGGAGCGTTTTCAGGGGGCCGGACTGGCCGCGCCCTTCGCTCGCCTGCGAGGCTGCAAATCCTTCGGCTCTTTCGAAATAGGGCAGGCAATCAGCATAGCTCCAGCCGACATTCCCGAATTGCGCCCACCTGTCGAAATCCGAGGAATGTCCGCGGATGTAGACCATTCCGTTGATGGAGCTCGACCCACCGATGACCTTGCCTCTCGGACAATAAAGTCGTCTGCCCTGAAGATGCTTCTGCGGCTCGCTGTAGTAGCCCCAGTCGAGCATGCCTGTCTGCATGAGCGGAAGGAAACCGGCGGGCATGTGGATGAGTGGATTCCAGTCCCAGATGCCCGCCTCGAGTAGAGTGACGCGGTTCTGAGGATCTGCAGAAAGACGGTTGGCGAGGACGCAACCCGCCGCCCCCCCACCAACTACAATAAAATCCGTTGCAGTAACCATCGAGTGCACTTTCAAGGCAGGCGGATACGTCAGGTATGGGTGCGATCCGAGAAAAATTCCCGGATGCCATCCATGTGCCTGCCCTCGGCAAAACACATCGTCGTCATTTCGTTTTCATATTCGGCTCCGGCTTCCAGCGGCATGGAGAGCGACGCCCTCACCGACGCTTTCATCGCTTCGAGAACGAGCGGACGCGTCTGGGCCAGTTGTCGGCAGATGGAGCGCGCACGATTAAGCGCCTCACCGCTGGGTACGACCTCCTCGACCAAGCCAAGGCGCAGGGCCTCCGCCGCATCGACGTGATCTCCGGTCAGCAACAGCTTCATGGCGGCACCATAGCCGACGAGGCGGGGCAGCAACTGCGTTGCCGCGCCGCCGCCCACCCAGCCGCGCTTCACTTCCGGGAAGCCGATCCTGGCGGTTACATCCGCAATCCGCACATCGGCCGAAAGCGCCATTTCAGCGCCTCCCCCTAGGGTCCAGCCATGCAGGGCGACTACCAGCGGCTTGCGGAGACGGCGAAATGCGGCCGAGTATTCTTTCCGGTTTCGGTACGCCCAGAGATCCGGGTACTGGGCAAGTGAATTCAGGTCGCTTCCTGCACAGAATGCTCGATCCCCTGCGCCGCTGAGAAGGATCACTCGAACGTTCGGGTCTTCATCGAGTTGCCTCGTCAGATCAAGAAGCGAGGCTGCCATCTCGGCGGTAACTGCGTTCAGCTTGGCAGGGCGGTTCAGCGCCACCCCGGCAACCCCGTCATCCACCTTCAGGTCGATCAGGTTGCTCATAAGATTCCTCAGATTCCTCCACCTGTGTCGCCAATAGCGGCCATTTTCGTGGAGGCTAACTATAGGTCTTGAAGGGCTCTGTCAATGTGCACTTATTTATTTATAGGTATTTTTATTGGTGTAAGAGATCCTGAATTTCGGCTTAAAATAGAGGGATATTGATAGGCTTATAGCGATTTGGAGGACATGTATGGCGATTCACATATTGACTTATAGATAAGTATGTTTCAAACAGGGCCCGCGTGAATGCGTTGTGAGGAAGCATGAAAGTCCTGTCGGCCGATCAGGCCGGAAGTCTTATCGAGGATGGTGATACGGTCGTTATCGGCGGATCCGGAGGCGGGCATTCCGTTCCCGATGCGTTGATGGCTGCAGTCGAGCGTCGTTTCCTGGCGAGTGGGCATCCTCGTCAGATCTGCTCCTTTCATCCGGTCGGCTTGGGAGATCGAGTAAGCACCGGGGCGTCGCGATTCGCCCATCCGGGACTGCTCAAGAGGATCATTTGCGGTGCGCTCGTCGACTCTCCCCCGATCGCCGCACTGGCGGCGGCTGACGAGATCGAGGCCTACACGCTTCCGCAGGGGGTGCTGTCGCAGTTGACCCGCGAGATCGCTGCCGGGCGGGCCGGGCTCGTCACGCATGTGGGGCTGAACACTTTTATTGACCCGCGCCATGGCGGAGGACGCCAGAGTAGCCGCGCGGTCGAGTCGCTTGTGGAACTCGTTGAGATCGCCGGTCGCGAGTGGATGTTTTACAAGTCGTTCAAGATCGACGTCGCCTTCATTCGCGGCACCACCGCGGATGAAGACGGGAACATCTCGATGGAGCAGGAGGCAGTCTACGGCGAAATGCTCGCCATGGCGCAGGCTGCGAAGAATTCGGGCGGCATCGTTATCGCACAGGTCAAGCGCCTCGCTGCCCGCGGCTCGATTCCGCCGAAGAGCGTGAAGGTGCCTGGTATGCTTGTGGACGCGGTTGTGGTCGTTCCGGATCAGCCGCAAACGTTCCGCACCGCTTACGATGCTTCCTATGCTGGGGAGATAAGAGTGCCGCTGGCGACCCTGCCGCGCCTGCCGCTCGATGCGCGTAAGATCGTCGCCCGCCGTTGTGCTCTTGAACTTCGCAAGGGTTCCATCTGCAATATCGGGTCCGGTATCTCGACCGGCCTGCCGCTTGTTGCGGCGGAAGAGGGGATCCTGGACGATATCGTCCTTACCAACGAGCAGGGGATCATCGGAGGCGTACCGGTCGATGGCGACGACTTCGGTGCCGGGCGCAACTACTCGGCCATCGTGGACCAACCTTATCAGTTCGACTTCTATGATGGAGGCGGCATAGATCTGGCCTATCTCTCGGCGGCAGAGATCGATCGATCCGGGAATGTGAATGTAAGCCGCTTTGCGGATCGCATCGTCGGGATCGGCGGTTTCGTCAACATCAGCCAGAGCGCAAAGAAGGTTATGTTTTCAGGCACTTTCACCGCCGGAGGGTTGGAGGTTTCATGCGCGAACGGCGAGTTGCGCATCATCAGGGAGGGGGCCAACAGGAAGTTCGTCGAAACGGTGAAGCAGGTCAGCTTTAGCGGACGTTATTCAACCGAAAGAAAACAGGACGTGCTGTTCATCACAGAGAGGGCCGTATTCCGTCTGAATGATGGCGTCGTCGAACTGGTTGAGATCGCCAAGGGGATTTCGCTGGAAGATGACGTGCTCGCCCTTATGGACTTCAAACCAAGGCTTTCGCCTTCTCTCAAGCACATGGATGAGCGCCTTTGCGTCGATAGTCCGATGGGGCTGAGCGAAGAGCTTTCCGCTGCCGAACGTCCGATCCATCCGCGTCTGCGGCGTGTCGCGCCGGCGCCTGACTGTTAGCGCCAGGGCGGCGGAGGAGGACTCAGATGAACTCGAGCGAGACTTCGATGGTGCACCGCTTTGTGAGCACCCGTGAGGCGCTCCTTTTGCTGATCAACGTCGCAATCTTCGCGTTCCTCGCGATCATGCGGCCGGAGGCGTTCGCCAGTTGGACGAACCTTAAGGCAGTATTGTCCCTGATGACCTACGACCTTCTGCTCGCCATGGCGATGACGGTCGTGCTGATCGTTCGTGGTATCGATCTGTCTGTGGGTTCCGTGCTCGCGCTGACATCGGTAACGATGGCGTTGCTGATGCGTGATGGCGTGCCTGTGATTCCTGCCGTTTTTGCCGGGCTCGCTGTGGCGCTGGCTTGCGGGCTGATCAACGGCCTTCTCATTGCCAAGGCCGGCATTCTACCCTTCCTGGTCACGCTTGGCATGATGTCCGTCGCGCGCGGGCTGGCAACCGTTCTGACAACCGGCCAGTACATATCGTTCCCGCGGGCCGAGCGCTGGTTCACTCAGTTTGGCCGCTTCGAATTTCGCCTTCAGATAGGCGACAGCTTTTACGGGATACCGCTTCCGTTGCTGATCGTTCTGGCCGTGATCCTGCTGTTCGGACTGCTCCTGAACAACCTCCCTCTGCTTTCGCGGCTCTTCTATGTTGGAGAAAGTCCGGAAGCCGCGAAGCTGTCGGGCATCCGGGTCGATCGACATCTGATCGCATCCTATCTGATCGCAGCGGCTTTCGTCTGGTTTGCCGCAGTACTCATGACCTCTGCCACCAGGATCGGCTATGCCAATTACGGCATTGGTGCGGAACTTCGCGCGCTCGCGGCAGCGATCGTCGGCGGCGCCAGCATCTCCGGTGGAAGCGGCAGCATCGTCGGCACGTTTCTTGGCGTGCTCATGCTTGCCCTCATCGGCAACGGCTTCATCCTGATGAACGGAAACCCCAATTGGCAGCAGGCTACGGTCGGCATCGTGCTGATAGCGGCCGTCGCTTTCGACGCCGTCCGCAGATATCGGACGGGGTGGTGATCATGCTGGATCTTCGCGGTGTTACCAAAAGCTTCTTCGGCAACCAGGTGCTGCATGCCGTCGACTTCAACGTTCGCGCCGGCGAAGTCCACGCGCTCATTGGTGAGAACGGCGCAGGCAAATCGACGCTCGTCAACATCATCGCCGGCATCCTGAAGCGGGACGGCGGCGACATCATGTTCGACGGCAAACTCGTGGATTTCGGACATCCGCTTGAGGCCATGACCGCTGGGATAAGCATGGTGCACCAGGAACTCAGTCTGGTGCCAAATATCAGCGTCGCAGAGAATATCTATCTTCGCCATGAGAAATCGAACACCCTCGGCTTTAACGACTGGCGCGCTATGCGACGCGGTGCGGCCGAGATATTCGAACGCATGGGAGTAGACATAGATCCGGCAGCTCCTGTGGGCAGTCTCAGCGTCGGGATGCAGCAGCTCGTCGAGGTCGCAAAGGCGATCTCTCTGAACGCCAGGCTCATCATCATGGATGAGCCCACCTCGTCGCTGTCCGAGAAGGAGATAGCCGAGTTGTTCGTGGTGGTGCGAGACCTCAAGGCCAGAGGCATCGGCATCATCTTTATCTCGCACAAGCTGTCGGAACTGTTCGAGATCAGCGATCGACTGACAGTCTTCCGCGACGGTCAGCATATCGCAACAAAGGATATAGCCGAGATCACGACCGAAGACGTCATCCAGATGATGGTAGGTCGCCACCTTGGAGACCTGTTCCCTCCAAAAGCCTCGCAGATCGGCGATGTTGTTTTCGAATGCACCAACGTGTCGAGATTTGGCTATGTCCGCGACCTGACCTTCAATTTGCGACGCGGTGAAATCCTCGGCCTCGCCGGCCTTGTCGGATCAGGGCGCACCGAGGCCATGCGCGCGATCGTGAATGCCGATCGGCGCTTATCCGGGCGGTTCAAACTCAACGACAGCGAGGTGTCGCTCTCCGACCCTTTTGAGGCGATGCGACGCGGCATCGTCTATGTGTCGGAGGACCGCAAGCAGAGCGGCCTGTTCCTGGGCTACGATATTTCCGCGAACATCGGTGCGTCGACACTGCAGCACTATCGCAATCGTTTCGGCATGTTGTCTCGTGCGGCTCTGCGTAACAAGGCGAGGACCTATGTCGACACGATGTCGATCCGTCTACCGAACGTTCTTGCCCGCACGATAGACCTTTCAGGCGGCAACCAGCAGAAAGTACTGCTGGCCAAGGCGCTCGACCCGCAACCAACAGTTTTGATCGTCGACGAGCCGACGAGAGGCGTGGACGTGGGCGCAAAATCGCTGATCCACGCCCGCCTGCGGGAACTGGCAGAGTCAGGTGTCGGTGTGGTGATCGTTTCGTCGGAAATGCCGGAAGTGATCGGCATGAGCGACCGGATTCTCGTGTTCAGAAATGGCGAGGTCACTGCTGAACTCGACAACCGGAGCGGTGCAGTAACGCAGGAAATGGTGATGACCCATGCCACCCATCATTGACAGGCAATCCAGAGCTCAGAGGTCGGCAGGGCAAAAGACCGCGCTCGTCCAGTATATCGGGCTGTTCGCAATTACGCTGGCCATATTGCTGGGAACACAGCTCTTTTTCGGCAACGTGCTGACCGCCGCGAACCTTGAAGTTCTTGCGATGAACCTGGTGTTCGAGGGGATCATGGCGCTGGGCATGACCTTCGTCGTCATTTCGGGCGGTATCGATCTCTCAGTAGCATCGGTCTTTGCGTTCGCGGAGATTCTGGTTGCGAAGTTGATGGTCGAGGCGGGTTTGCCCGTCCCCGCTGCGATTGTGATCACCCTTGTGACATGTACCGGCATAGGGGCTTTGAACGGATTCATGATCGTCGCGTTTAGGGTCCACCCCATCATCATCACGATGGGAACGCTGCTGACGCTTCGTGGCGTGAACCTAGCTATCACTGATGGCCGGTCCATCTCCGGCTTCTCCGAGGGCTTCGTTTTCCTCGGCTCCGGCAAGGTCCTCGGGATCAATTTTCCAATCGTGTTCTTCATCGTTACTGCCCTAGTGCTCGGCGTGCTGCTAGCCAACCATCGCTTCTTCCGCCAGCTCTACGTCATCGGTGGCGGTGAACGGCCGGCTCGCCTCTCCGGCATCAACGTCAATCGAGTGAAGATCATCATTTACATGCTCTCCGCGACGCTTGCCGGCGCGGCGGGGATCATGGCGGCGGCCCGCTACGGGGCCGCACATTGGGGGCACGGCAATCTTGCTGAGCTCAAGGCAATCGCTGCCGTCGCAGTTGGCGGAGCCAACATCAATGGCGGCAGCGGTACGATCGGAGGTACGGTACTCGGGGTGATTTTCCTCGCAGTCGTACACAACGCCTTCGTGACATCAGCCGTGAACACGTTCTGGTACGACGTGGTCAGCGGCGTGATGCTCCTCGTTGCCGTCCTCCTCAGTCGGCTGACCCAGCGTCGGAACCTGTTCGCGCAACTGCGCATTCGGCAGGCGAAGATGGATCAGATAGCAACCTCAACAAAGGGAGAGAGTCTATGAAATCTATGAAAAATTTACTGGGGGTGGCGGCGGTTTCCGCAGTCATCGCCGCCGGCTTCGCCAGCACGTCTGCACGCGCTCAGGAAGCTCCGGAACATTACGCGATGGTAGTCTTCCTCAAGGGCTCGGAGTTTTTCAACTGGGCGTATGCCGGGTTCCAGGATGCGGCCAAGACCGTCGGGGCGACCACCGAGCTGCAGGGCCCGGCGGATTGGGATGCATCGGCCGAGGCGCGCGCCGTCGACCAACTCGTGGCCAAGGGTGTCAAGGGAATCGCAGTCACGGCAGGAGATGCCGATACGCTGGTCGCCTCGATCAACGCGGCCATGGACAAGAGTGTACCGGTTCTGACGTTCGATTCCGACTCGCCAAAGTCGAAGCGTCTTCTTTTTGTCGGCACCAACAACTTCAATGCCGGCTTCGCGGCGGGTAAGGCGATCGGCGAGAAGCATGGCGACAACGCGCGTGCGGGCATCTCGCTGTTCCCCGGCAATGATGCCGTCAATCAGCGCATTCAGGGGTTCAAGGCAGGCTTGGCCTCCGTTGCTCCCGGGGCAAAAGTTATCGCGGAAGTCAACGACGAAGGCGATTTGCAAAAGGCCGAGCAGGTGAATACGGCGATGCTGCAGGCCAATCCGGAGATCAATGTGATCTTCTGTGCGCACGGCAATCCCGCCACGGGAGCGCTTGCTGCAACGCGCAACGTCGGCCGCGACCAGGGAGACAACAAGATTGATGTTGTAGCATGGGCCATCGACGTGCCGATCCTGCTGGGCGTTCAGGAAGGGGAGTTCACCATGACGGTGGCACAGAACCCCTACATGATGGGAGTACAGTCCTTCCTTCAGCTGTGGTCTGCTGCTCATCCGACGCAGTTCGACAACATGAATCATCCGGGATTTGGCAATGTGCCGACCGCTGATCTCGACACTGGCGTTAAGATCCTGATGCAGGGCGATCCTGCCGTCGAAGCACTGATGACCCCTCCGCAGCTCTGATCGCTGCATAATGTCGGGCGCGGGAGTATTTCCCGCGCCCGGTTCCCCTATGGACTACGGTTACAAACCGACCCAAGCCCGTATTGGCCACCGTTGACGGAGTCTAAGATGACGCTACACACAACGCCCGTCCTTCCCAGAACGCCCAGGAAATTGGAGAATCTCATTGGCGGCAAATGGTTTTCTCCTTCTGACGAAATGGTGAGGAACAGCCCCGCACACGGCGTTCCGGTGACTGTCGTCCCGCTTGCTACGGAGGCAGATGTCGATCAAGCGGTAGCGGCGGCGAAATCCCGCTTTGACAACGGCGGGTGGAGCGATCTGCCAGCTGCGGCAAGAGCGGAAGTGTTGTTGCGCGCCGCTGACCTCATCGTCGAACGCTGTGATGAACTTTCACTCGCCGAGACTTTGGAAGCCGGCAAGCCACTCTGGCAATCCGTGAACGAGATAAAAGGCGCCGCAGACATCTGGCGTTTCGCCGCGGGCCAGGCGCGCGCCATCCACGGTCAGACGTTCAATAATTTCGGTTCGAAGAGTCTGGGCCTTGTGCTGCGCGAACCAATAGGAGTGGTCGGGCTGATCACGCCTTGGAACTTTCCCTTCTTCATTCTGGCAGAGAGACTGCCATTTATCCTCGGCGCTGGTTGCACGGTTGTGATGAAGCCGAGCGAACACACGTCGACGACGACCATCATGATGGGGCGCATCCTCGAGGACGCAGGTTTGCCCGAGGGGGTTGTCAATATTGTCACGGGTCTCGGCGAACCAGTTGGCAGGCGCATTGCCGAACATCAGGACATCGACATGGTCTCGTTTACGGGGTCGACCCGTGTAGGACGGTCCACCATCATCGCATCCGCGGGCAATATCAAGAAGCTGAGCCTCGAATTGGGTGGCAAAAACCCCGTGATCGTTATGGCTGATGCCAATCTCGAAAAGGCCGCAGACGGCATTGTCTACGGTATCCTCCACAACGCCGGCCAATGCTGCGTCTCGGGAAGCCGCTTGCTCGTGGCGAGGGAGGTCGAGCAGGCTCTCACAGAGCGCATCGTCTCCCTCATGCAGCGGGTGAAGGTGGGTGATCCGCTTGTCCCGGAAACCCGGGTCGGACCGATCGTCAACGACATCCAGTTCAACCGGATCAAGAAGCTGGTTGATGACGGCCGCAAGTCTGGTGCTACGCTTCTGACTGGCGGCCGTCAGATAGAGCCGCTTGCGGGATATTTTCTGGCCCCAACCTTCTTGGCCGATATCCGGTCAGACATGGCGATTTCGGGGGAAGAAGTTTTCGGACCTGTGCTTGCCGTCAGCGCCTTCGACACCAAGGACGAGGCGCTACGCATGGCCAACCACACGCGCTATGGCCTTTCAGCCACCGTTTGGACTGAGGGTCTTCAGGATGGGCTTGACCTTGTTCGCGGCGTAAAGGCTGGGCGGGTCTGGCTCAACACGACCATTACCGGTGGTCCGGAGATGCCGATTGGCGGCTACCGCGAGTCCGGTCAGGGTCGGGAAACCGGACTGTCAGGGATCGAGGAATACACAGAAGTGAAGTCGATCCTCGCGGACCTTGGCGAACGGGGACCCTGGGTCCCTTGATCTCGAAGTCAGACAAGCGATCAGCAACTGAATTTGCAGAGTATCCATGCCAGTCAGACTGAACCTCCCTACACATGGTGGCGAACTCGAATCCTACACCCTCCATGGTGACGCATTCGTGGAGGCGCAGTCGCCTCCGCAGTTCAACCGGATAGCCTATGCGGCAGCGCATGTTGTTGCAGACCCGCTGCTGACACTCGATCCCTGGCTGGAGTCCCACATAGATTGGGACGCGACGCTCGCTTTTCGACGTCATCTCTGGAAGTATGGGTTCCGGATTGCCGAAGCGATGGACACGTCGCAACGCGGCATGGGGCTGGGCTGGGAAACAGCGAGGGAGTTGATCCGTCGCTCGACCGTCGAGGCCCGGTCGATAACCGGCGCGGATCTGGCCTCGGGCGTCGGAACCGATCAGTTGGAGATCACACAGGCGACGTCGCGCGACGACGTCATAGCGGCCTATGAAGAGCAACTGGGTTTCGTTGAGGGCGTCGGTGGACGAGGGGTCCTCATGGCAAGCCGCGCTCTGGCTGCCGTGGCCCGCGACGCGGACGACTTCAGCTATGTCTACGATCGGATATTGAGCCAGGCTTCGAACAAGGTGGTGCTTCACTGGCTTGGCGATGCGTTCGATCCGGCCCTGAAGGGTTATTGGGGAAGTGAGCGATTCGAGCACGCACTCGATACGGTTCTGGCGATCATCGAAACCCACAAGGACAAGGTCGAAGGTATCAAGCTGTCGCTTCTTGACAGTGACAAGGAAATTGCGCTGCGAAGGCGGCTGCCCGAAGGCATTCTGATGTTTACAGGAGACGATTTCAACTATCCAGAACTGATTGAAGGGGATAGCAACCGCCATTCGCACGCCCTGCTCGGTATATTCGACGCCATTGCCCCTGTTGCCTGTTCGGCGTTGGTCGAGTTGGCCAAGGGAGAAAACGAAAAGTATCGTGCGTTGATGACGCCAACGGTCCCACTCGCAAGGAAGATATTCGAAGCTCCTACGCAATACTACAAGGCGGGAATCGTTTTCCTGGCTTGGCTCAACGGCCACCAGGGCCATTTCCAGATGGTGGGCGGGATGCAATCATCTCGTTCCATCCTGCACTACGCTGACATCTTCCGACTGGCTGATCGTGCTGGACTTCTGGTCGATCCTGACTACGCTCGCAGCAGGATGCTGCTTATGCTCAGTATGGCAGGCGTGGAAGCGGCATAGTAGTACTTGTGCTCAAGGACCGCAGGTGGGAACAGAACGCGCCATGTTCGCGTGCTTCATCAGAGGCTCTTATGGTGCAGTCTTTTCGCGGGAGGACAGTATCGCCGCCGACAAGATCTTCGGCTTCGAAGGTCTGGCCATCGGTGGCCAGGATGAATTTCGCTTTCGCGCGGGTTGTCGCCGGGCTGTCCCTCAACGCGGCAAGGGTCTTCGTCACCTCTCCGCTCGGCGCGACCGCGATATGGATATTGCTGGTTTGCAGAACGCCGCCCAGATCGGATTTGTTGGACGCACCGCTGCGCAATTTCTTCAGGGTGGTTGCCTTGTTTCCGAATGCCTCCAAGAAGGCATAGGGAAACTCGGCCGTGTCACTTAGCACTTAAATGTAAGAATGCGGTTGTTTTGTAGGTCTTTGGCACTTTAAACTGAGAATCATCGGACTCGATTCTCATATTAGCTGCAACTGCCAGGGTGGTCCCCACTCCATCGCCGGGGTTACCAAATGGTCGGCCGCCTCGACGAAGCGGTTCTTGTTTTCTCCCATCATGTGCCCTTTCAGCATTTTCAACATCGCAGGCCCTGCCCGGTCGACTATGGCCACTCCTGCCAAGATCGCGGGACGGATGTGTAGCGGCAGAATGGGGTGCTTTGGCGAGAACGGGAACGCGGTCTGTTTGATCAGAAGGTCATCAAGATCGGGAACGATGGCGCCGAGGAGCCGGTAGCGCCAGAGATCGCCATCGAAAGGGGGCGGCCAGGGGATGCGGCGCATGAGCAAGAGTCGCGCAATCTCCAGTGGTGGCAGCCATGTTTCCACGCGGCGTTCTGCGTGGTTATCCAACAAGGCCTCACCGCGACGTGCTGCCGCGCGATATGGTGCAAGTGTCCGATCGCCATCGCTGGTGGTCTTGTCCTGGTAGGGTTCCCCACAGTGCGGGCAGTTGATCCGCCAACCTTGCAATTCGCTTCGAAGGACTGGCAGTAGATCAGCACCGGAATGAGTGCAACGCGCGCAACGCTGCATCGGACCCTTGGAGATGAAGCGGTGAGCGGCTTTCGGGGCGTCCGCGAAGCTCAGACTGCGTACAAGTTTCGGGCTGGCGCCGAACATCACGGCAATCCGGTTCGCCTGGGCTTTCGTCAGAGAAAGGTCGACGGCCCCAAGCGATGTCGCCTCCGGCAATCCATGGCGCAGCATGGTTAACGGCGCAACCCCGTAAAAGTTCGCGTGGCGACTGATCCAGGATGAAAGAAGTTCGCCGGGCAGAGGCGGCAAGGTGACGGGCAGGCGGCCCGTCATGCGAAGGCCGCCTCGATATCAAATGCAGGCACCCAAGCCTCGACGGCACCGTCAGTGATGTGTTCAGTACCGCTTTCGATTGCCTCGATCGCAAGGCTGCCCAGCATCTGGAAGATGTTGGCCGTGATGCCGTCCGTGATTTGCAGAATGCGCCGCAGGGATTTGGGCGTCAGCACAGAGGATTGCCGCAATGGCGTATTGCGCAGAATCGACGCGATCAGGGTCTCGAAGTCTTCGTTGGCGGCCCAACGGTTCAGGGTGAGCTGCTCGAAGCGGGGCGCAAGCTGAACGTCGCCGCCGATGGCTTCCCGGGCGTCGTTCACGCCGAAGCAGACCAGTGAGATTTGGAGCCGGTTGCTGAGAAAGCGTAGCATGTTGAGCACGATCCGTTGCTCTCGATAGGTCCCGGCAAGGATATTGTGGACCTCGTCGATGACCAGCACCTGGACGCCGATGGCCTTCATGATCCGCATGGTCGCCTGTTCCATCTGGGCAATATCGGCCCGCGGTGCCTGGGGCGCGCCGAGGAGGGAAAGCAGTTCACCATAGAAGCGCCGTTCTCCGGGGCGGCTGACCATTTCCATGGCCAGGACCGGAGTCTTTAGAATACCGGTCCGGCGGTCAAGATGTGGCGCATGCTGGTCACGGTAGCGTTGCATGATCATGGTCTTGCCCATCCCGCTATCGCCATAGATCGCGACAGACGGCATGCGGGGGCCTCCCGGATGATCAAGGAGTGTCTCGAGGCGATCGAGGGCTTGCTTCGCGCGAGGGTAGAGAACCCAACGGCGGGATCTGATGGCGCGAATGCGTCCTGCCTTGGGTTCAGACAGCAGGGCCGCCGCGTCGGCGGTCAGATGAGGGTGATCGTTCGTCATTCTGGCTCCAGCTCATTCGGTGTCCTCAACAAAAGGCACCGGTTTGCTGGAGTCGACGCCACGGAGTGTGCCCGTGACCCGGAGGTCATCGCTCAGCCTCGGCTGAGCCTTGCCGCGCCGCGCGGCCGCGGTTCTGTTTACGGCCTCGTCAACCAACTTCCGCTGTTCGAGCGCGGTCCTCACGACCGCACGGCTATCGACTTCACGCCGCCCCTTCTCGCGCAGGGTGCGACGCGCCGTCAAAGCCTCGTGCAGGGAAATGGGCGCCAGGGTCAGATCTGCATAGCGGGCTTCAACGAAGTTGCCCGAAGGCCGTCGCACGAAGACACGCGACATGTCACGCGGGTCATACTTCACCAGAAGCCGCCGCTCCGTCCGGCCCACGTCGGCGCTGAGCGCGGGAGACCAGTAGCGGAGATCAAACAGATGGATGCCGGTCGGGCGTAAAGTCCGCTCCTGCTCCGGCAGGAAAGAGACCCAGAACTGTAGCCGATCCTCCGGCAGCCGCAGAGGGATCTCTCCTTCATGGTCCCGCCAGACGGCAAGGGGAGGGCGGCTCAGCGAACTGTGGATGGATTGATGATAGGACCCGACAATGTCGAGGGCGATATAACGCTCCAACTCACGCAAGGTCAGCGCCGCATGTTTCTTTGAATCATACTCCGCGAGGTCCTGCGCATTGCTGAAGGTCGTACCGGGCAGAAGATGCAGCCGTCCCATCTGGGTGCCGATCAGCCGCTCGATATGTCCGCCGAAGCGCGGTGTAGCCGGCGGCCGCCAGTCGATCGCAATGCCTGCATTCTCGCAGCCACGCTTGAAGGTGCGACTCCGGAAATCCGCGCCGTTGTCCACATGAACCCGGTCGGGAAGGCCGGCCACTGGCCAGGGCTCTTCGATCTTGCGCGCTTTAAGCCAGGCAGTCTTGTCATAAACCGAATGCAGCAGGCAGAGGCTCGTCGAAAGCCGGGATGGCGCCTCCATGGTCAGATAGAACCCTGTTACCATTCGGCTGAAGACATCCATGGCCAGGGTCAGCCAGGGTCGCCCGATTGGCTCTCGGGTTTCCTCGTCGACGACAAAAATATCGGCCTTCGTGTGATCGATCTGAACGATCTCAAGGGGTCTGGAGGCCGACAATGACCCGGGAACTGGCGTCGTTGCTTTCTCGATCTTCGTCTCGCCCCGGCGCTGTGCACGCTGGCGCAGATCAAGGTCGCCGAGACGCTTTTCGATCGTCCGACGATGCGGCGGCTTCAACTCTGCCACCGCACAATCCGTCCGAATGTCCCGCACCAAGGGGTCGGTTCCGGCTGAGGGCGAAATGACACCCTAAGCATTCTTCCCCTTGGGCCACAGATACTCGCCAGTCAGCA
>NZ_JAINFJ010000020.1 GCF_019966595.1 Oricola indica | reverse complement strand
ACCTCCAGACGGACTTCCAGAAGCTCTGAATCTGATTTGCGTCGTTCACTCAACAGGCTGATTGGGTTTTGACCCTAGGACTGGCTGTATTGCACTGGCGCGTTTTCGGCCGTGTCTTACTTGTTTTTTGGCAATGGGCTGGCTTGAATGGGCTGGCCTGGTGGGGCGTCATCGTCCTCGGGCAGGATCGACTACTGGACTGGCCGACGAATTTGCGACCGGAGGCCACTACCGGTTCACATGCAATCCCCAATGAATCGGCGACATCTTCATCATCGCCGGCTTTGTGCTTGCGGTTAGTTCTTCGTTTGCATTGTGGCCGGCGCTGTTACCGATTATCAGCGCATTCATCGCGCCGTTTGCCGAGGAACCGTGACTTGAAGCGCGACTTCGCGACGCCTACTCCGACTATTAGCGGCGCGTTCGACGCTTCATTTGAGACCGCTTGAGTACGTTTATCGGGTCTTGATCCTACAGTAGCTAGAGGTCCTATCTTGGAAGGACCAACCACAGCCGACTGCGGAACGGTGAAACCCAACGTTCACCGACGCGGGACAGGAGACAACGATGCCGAACGAAAAACACCCCGATTACAAACGTTCTCATCCGCAAGTTCCTGTGCATTCCAACGACCATGGGCATGGTGTCGCCTGCTGCGGTACTGATGTGCCAACGGACCCGGTGGCTGCCGACGGGCGTAGCTTTCAAGTCGATGGTCTCGATTGCGCCGAGGAAGTGGCGATCCTGAACCGCGTTGTCGGACCGGTGGTCGGCGGCGCCGAGCATTTGGCCTTCGACGTGATCAACGGCCGCATGACGGTTCTTAACTCGGCTGGGACCGTCTCGAGCGAGAAGATCATCAAAGCGGTTGCGGGGACCGGTATGGGCGCGCAACCCTGGAACGCTGACAACGCCGAGGCCGACCGCGCCGTGCACCTCAGAAAGCAGGCGCGGTTCACTGCGGTAAGTGGCGGTTTCTGGGCGGCAGGGTTCCTGTATCACATTGTGGAGACCGGGCTGCGCGGTGCGCTGGGGCTGTTCGCGGGCCACGGCGATACGGCGATGCCGCTGGCCGAGGCAGGTCTGTTCGGCCTCGCTATCGTATTTGGCGTCTGGCTGGTGGCGTCCAAGGCATGGTCCTCGGCACGGCGTCTGTCGCCGGACATGAACCTGTTGATGGTAATCGCCGTTGCCGGCGCAGTCGGCCTTGGCGAATATTTCGAGGCCGCGACCGTTGCCTTCTTCTTTGCGCTTTCGCTCTATCTCGAAAGCTGGAGCGTGGGGCGCGCGCGCAACGCCGTCGCGGCGCTTCTTGAACTGGCGCCGGCCATGGCGCGGGTGATCCGCAGCGATGGCACCGAGGCGGAGGTGCCCGCGGCTGAGGTCGTCGTGGGTGACCGTTTCGTAGTGCGCGGCGGCGACCGCATTCCGCTCGACGGCGAGGTGACGAAAGGGGCGGGTGCGGTCGATCAGGCCCCAATTACTGGCGAAAGCGCTCTGGTCCCCAAGGAGGCGGGCGACGAAGTCTATGCCGGCACCATAAATGGCGAGGGCACGCTTACGGTGCGCGCGACCAAGGCGGCCTCCGACACGGTGCTGGCCAAGATCATCCGTATGGTCGGCGACGCCCATGCCCGCCGTGCACCGGTGGAGCAATGGGTGGCGAAGTTCGCCCGCATATACACGCCCATCGTGATGGCTCTGGCCATCACCATCGCGCTGGTGCCGCCGCTAGTCTTAGGCGGGGCCTGGAATTACTGGTTCTACAACGCACTCGTCCTTCTGGTCATCGCCTGCCCCTGCGCACTCGTCATCTCGACCCCAGTCTCAATCGTCGCCGCACTGACAGCCTCGGCGCGGTCAGGCGTTCTCATCAAGGGCGGAGCCTATGTCGAGGTACCGGGTCGCACCACGGCATTGGCGATGGACAAGACCGGCACCATCACCATGGGTGAGCCCGAAGTCGCGGCCGTGCATCCGCTTGGCGGTGCCTCGGCCCGCGATCTGTTGACGCTAGCCGCAACCCTCGAGGCGCGATCGTCGCATCCGCTGGCGCGCGCCATCCTCACGCGGTCTTCGTCGGAGGGCATAGAGGTGTCGGCGGCAGAGGATACGCGCACCGTGCCGGGTCGCGGTCTGGAAGGGCGGGCGGGGGGCCGGGCGGTCTGGCTGGGCTCGGACCGGTTTGCCGAGGAGAAGGGTTTCGGCAGCGCGATTCCGACCGACCTTCGAGACAAGATTGAAAGGGCGGGAAGCACGCTAGTAGCCGTCGGCGACGAGACCGGCGTGACCGGCATTTTGGAACTGCGCGACCGGATCCGCCCGGACGCGAAGGGTGTTGTGGCGCGACTGCACGCGCAGGGCGTGAAAACCATCGTCATGCTAACGGGCGATAATGAACGCACCGCGCGCGCCGTCGCATCAGAGGTCGGCATCGATCAGGTGTGTGCCGAACTTCTGCCCGAGGACAAGGTGGCAGCCATCGAGGAACTGGTTGAGAGCCACGACATGGTCGCGATGATGGGTGACGGGGTGAACGACGCCCCGGCCATGGCTCTCGCGCACTACGGCATTGCTATGGGCGCAGTCGGCTCGGACGCTGCCATCGAGACGGCGGACATCGCGCTGATGACCGACGACATCGGAAAAGTGCCATGGCTAATCGGCCATTCGCGGCGCACCATGTCCATTATCCGCCAAAACATCGGTGTCTCGCTGGCGACCAAGGGCGTCTTCGTTGGCCTGACCGCCATCGGCATGGCCTCGATGTGGGGAGCGATCGTGGCGGATGTCGGCGTGTCGCTGCTCGTGGTGACAAATGCGCTACGTCTGCTGCGGCCTGGCGCGGAGACGATGTTTGGAAGGGAGCGATTGGAAGGCGCCGTCGATTCTATTGTTGTCAGCCGGATCACGCTTGGTCACTAGGAACGGCGGCGGCCAGATAGCTCCCCTATCCTGCGACGAAGGGAACTCTTACTTGTCTGCTTATTTGGGTAACGACCCAGGTTGCCAAAGGGGAATCCGAAAGGAACGCATGCAAGTCGTCTATGGCGGTCGAACTCATGGAAGTCGGTCTGGGATCGCGTTCTCTAAGTCTGGGGGAACGCCTCCCCTACTATTCCGTGGTGCTCCAAATTTGCCACTCTGCTTTCAATCCCGAATCCGACAGCGCAACCGGACTTGAGTGCGCCTTTCATAGGAAGACCGCTGGGCTGCCGGCCGAACGCACCGCACGGGGCGAAGCATTCGTTAAAGGTCTGACGAGGTGAAGCAGGTCGCACAGTGGATGCTTGAACCTAAAGCCGCTAGTGGTTGTACGATCCTCTTCTGGTTCCGTTGCGTCATCGATCCTGGATTCCGGGGATGCAGGTAAGCTGCGGGTCAAAATCATCGTTCACGACGAGGGTGGACCTTAGCGCAAGCTGTTTACGCATAAACGCGGTCGGCTGGAAATCCGACGACTATTTCTGTTTGCAAATCAGCTTCACGATGGCGCCAGCATCGGGACCGGCGCCCATGATGGCGGCCGAAGCGCAATTGCGCTGCCATGTTTGCCCCCGAAGAACAAGTTCGGGACTGGCGACATGCCGTTTGTGTGGGTGAAGGAACCGCTCGGGTTCTCTGCAATGGGAATTTGCACCCAATCGCTATCGTCGCGGTAGAAGGATGTACCGAATCCGAGTTTTCTCGACGCGGGGCATACGCGCAATCTGCGCCTCGTAGGCGGTCCTCACCGCCACTTCCGTTACAGACGCGGTGATCTGTTCGCCGATGAAGGCGGACGCAGCCACTCGTCCCGCCTGTTTCAATTGCCGACCCCGCGGCAATGACCGGTACAGCAGCTACGTGAATGAGCACGAACAGCAGCAACGCTGTAGTGGAAAACATCCGGAACATGCCTCTACTTAATGCTCCGGGATAATAAAGCAAAAGCCAAATCAATGTGAGATTGGGTGACCGATAGCGAAATAAGGGGTTGAACCTCCAGCGGGATGAGCTTTTACACGAACCTGAAATAATGACCGGAGATCACTCCTTGGCTGAAACGCAACGCCTCATTGTTGTCGACATCGTTCGGGGCCTCGCGATTGCGGGCGTGGTCCTGTTCCATCTCGTCTGGGATTTTGAGTTCACCGGCATTATCTCAGGTGTCGCGCAGCATCCCGTTTGGCTGACGTTCGGTCGCAGCCTGGCCGGCACCTTCATGATCCTCGTCGGCGTCAGCCTCGCTCTTGCACATCCAGCGCAGATCAGATGGTCGCCATTCATGCGTCGTCTGGGTATCATCGCCCTCGCAGCGACGGCTGTCACCGTAGTGACGTACACCGTATTCCCGGCCAGCTTCGTCTATTTCGGTATACTTCATGCAATCGCAGCAGCGACGCTGATAGGGGGCCTGTTCATTCGCGCTCCTGCCTCACTATGTTTGGCGGCCGGCACTGCAATTTTTGCGCTTCCGTTTATCTATGAGTCGACGGTTTTCGATACTAGACTGACGGCTTGGATCGGCTTTTTTACCCAGCCCCCGCCGAGCAATGATTTTGTGCCGATATTCCCATGGGTAGGCCTCACCCTTTTTGGCATGGCCGGGACGAAATGGCTGCTGGCCTTTGATCTGGAAGGATATCTGTCGAGAACCGCGCCGCAGGGTCAGTCTGCACGATTCCTAGCATGGTGCGGGCGCAGAAGTCTGGTGATCTATCTCGTGCACCAGCCCGTTCTGTTGGCTGTCATCGTACCGGTTTCCAGGCTACTGAATTGAACAGGGGAACGTCTATTCGTACGGGGTGTGAGGATCGGCAAGAGCGGCATCGGGACGGCTGATCGGCACGGCGTCCACGGAAATTCGCTCGGCAAGTGCCTTGTCACCAAGGCGCCCCAGCAACTCGCGGAATTTCGGGTGCATTCCCCCGTCCGAATAGGCGTGCGCCCGCACAGCCGAGTCTACCTCGACGATCCAGTTCATTTCCCGCAAATCCGACTGCGAGCGCGCCGCGACGACGGGGTTTGGCATGGAGATGGCCGGTGGACATGCAGACAGGGGATCCCTCGGCTCGCCACCGTCAAACTCGGTGTTGAACGCGTAACGGCCTCCGCAATGGGAGACGCGAGGCTGCTGGCGTGTGACTTCAAAAATGTCGTAACCCTTCTTTAGGTTCATCCAGTAATCGAAACTCGGATCGGATCGGTTCTTCGCCATGTTATCGGGTGTCATGCGGAATGGAAAAGCCTGAACCTGAAAAGCCGTCTGGCCGCCCTCCAGCGCTTCGCGCGCTACCGCATAGATCTCGGCCACACCTTCGTCCGTCATTGCGAAGCACCCCGACGACGAGCATGCGCCATGTACCATCAGCGCTTCGCCGGTGTAGCCGAGTGCGGATTCGAGCCTGTTTGGATATCCAAGATTGAAGGAAAGATAGTATTGCGAGTTCGGGTTAAGCATGCCAGCGCTTACATGATAGAAGCCTTCGGGTGCCTGACGGTCGCCTTGGCGCGTCTTCGGCCCAAGCTTTCCCGACCAGCGGCACATAGGATAGGTCTTGAGAAGCGCGAACTTGCCGCTTTTGTCGCGCTTCCAGATCTCCAGCTCGCTCTCCTGCTTGAAGATCCGAACCAGAATCGGCGCTGACCGCGATATTGATTTGCGATCCATTTCCGCGACAAGCGCAGCTGGAACCGGCTGAACTGACCTCTCATCCACGTCAAGCACCGTTGAAACGCACGCGGACGTGGCCAGGCCAATGAGCGAAACAAGCGCGAATGCAATGATCAATCGAACCACAGTCTAGAACCTGACCCCTAAGAAGCATTTCCAAGCTAGTGAAACGCCCAGACACTCGCCAATCATGCTTAATGTCGCGTTTACGTGCCTCATCCAAGGGGCGGCAAACCGCCGCAGCGCCGCGAACTGCCTCTCCTCTTCACCGCGGCATCCGATCTCCTTAATACAGATCCGACAAAGGGAGATACATCAGTGACAGAAGAACCCGAATGTCTCACTATCCGCGGGAGTGCTGCCTTGGCAAGCAGTCGCCGGTCCCGCAATGTCCTTGTCATGCTGACGCTGGTTGCATTCGTGGCAGTGGCTTTCGCGTTTAGCTTTTGGCACATGGAAGCGGAGCTTAGCACGAGCAATGTAGGGTCGCCGGACGCGATCACCGATCAGTGAATTGCGCGGGTGCGCTACGGACCTTAGTAGTTGACGGTGTGAACCCAAATCGTTGGAGCAACCATGATTGCACGCATCGCCACCTTTCTGGTTGCCGGCGTGGCCGTCTACCCTGTCCTGGCGACCATATTCTGGCTCTACTGCCTGCTCGGCGGACACAACATCATGGAAATGGTTTATGGAAACGCCGCAGCCTTTGTGCTTTCCGTAGCTGCGGCGTTCGAATTCGCGTGGCTGAGACCGATCGGATCGGACTGAGTCAGATGGAGGCGAGACTGACCCACCTGTTTGGATCGTCTGGCGACTGCCGCTTGAGATAATACACCTCTGCATCGCTCCATAAGAGGACCCGCGGCTCGACGTTGTCGAGAACGAAGTCGCCGCGATCGGTCACTGGTGTAAGAACTGCATTGCCGCCGGCATCGGCATCCCGGTACACTGTCATCAGCAGCGCCCCACTAGCAGGCCTTTCTCGTTCAAGATTCGCCGCTTCTCTATCGCAAAATCTTCGCAGTTGCCGATCGGAACTGTTGTGTTCCTGTAGGTTTTTATGTTCTTTGCCAGCGCCGAGGGGTTGAGATGCAGTGCGCTGGCTCCAGCCGAAACGCACGAAATGGCGAGCGCGGCCCGGCCCAGCACAGTTTGATGCATTGTGATATTCTCTCCAAGGCTATTGCGGAAAAGACGTTAATTTTCAGAGCGAAATCAATAAGTTAAAGTTTATCTAGTAGAGTATCAAATTCCCCCGGTTATTTAAATCAGTTGTTAACTGTGGCTAGGCCTTCGCGAAGGCAGCATTGGCAGTCCGTCAAGGTAGATCTTTAGTGGACGCGTGTTCTCAGCCGCCCGGTATCCTGGACGCCATCCCCTGTGCCATGGTGATGATCCGTTACGGACGTGCCTGCAGCCAAGAGTGTAGCGGTAGCCGCAACACGTTTTCCACTGTTGAAGACCAGCGTCAACTCGACACCATCTCCGGACGACAGTATTTTCTTCGGTTGGGTGAGCAATAGATGCACGCCATCGGGCCGCAATAGAAGCTCCGCGTTGCCGGGGATGGGCAATACACCTTCCACGCGGCGCTTTCTCGCGATGCCGCCGTCTTGCACCATCTTGTATATGGCGATGGACACGAAAGCAGGGCTTTCAACAGACACGACATTCGCCTGCACGCCCTTCCCGTTCCAGATGGTCAAGTAGCCCGAGAGCTGGGTTTTTCCAGAAGTTGGCAACACGATCTCAGCATGTTCGACTGACAGTTCGTCTGGACCGACGCCATGTGTCGGTGGCACCCCTGTGGCATGCCCGCCTGCCATAGGTATCAGCAGCCCCAGGACGGTTGTCGGCAATAGCCGGATCATGACGGCTCTCCTTAACGTGACAGGTCCTTTTGTGTGACCTCAGGCTGCTAGAGATTCAAGTGCACCACGGAACTCCGCCGTTCGAAAGACCGCGTGTTCTGTTGCAGCAAATGTTCCCGTTGCGGGGCGCCCGCAATACCTCTAGGCTCTATAGAAGTGAGAAATTGTTGTGAGCTCTGCCATGTTAACGATTGGACAGCTGTCCCGGCGCATGCGGCTGAATTGAAAGCTTCGCTTGGATGGCCAACCGACGCCGAACTAACGGAGGAGGGCGCCACACTGACTGTCACTACCTCCCCAGAACTGGAATTGGCAAAACTTGAAGGATTGGGCTTCTTCGGGATTATGGCGACCGGCGCTCATCACCAGGCCCACCATTTGATGATTGCGCGTGGCGAGGGAGCGCATAGTTAAATCAAGCTTTGCGTTGTTAGCGGCTTATGGACCATACGTGCATTTACACGACAGAAAAAGCGTGTAATTTAACGGCAATAATTACGTGTAATACAACAACCGAGAAAACGTGCATCCTGCCGGGATGCAGTTCGCGGACAGATATCATGGCCACGCCAAACGAAAAGCTCGCCGCCTCGCTCGAGGTGCTCAAGGCCTTGCAAGCGCAGCACGGAAATGTGCTGAAAAGCAGCGAACTCAGCCGCACGCATCGTGAGAGGCTCAAGAAGAACGGTTTCCTGAAGGACATCATCCTCGGCTGGTTGATCGTCACCCGCCCGCAGGACAAGCCCAACGAATCCACCTTCTGGTACACTTCCTTTTGGGATTTCTGCCGCCGCTATTGCCATGATCGCTTCGGATCGGACTGGTGCTTCTCATCCGAGCAATCGCTATTGCTCCACGCAGAAAGCGGGTTCATCCCAAAACAGGTCATCATATGGAGCCCCAAGGGATCGGGGAACAACACCGTCCTGCCATCCGACACGTCGCTTTATGACCTCAAGAAGGCATTGCCTCCCGAAGAGGACATCGCCGCAAAAGACGGCTTGCGCCTTCTGATCGTCGAGGCAGCGCTGATCAATGTTCCCGAAGTGTTTTTCAGAAACTATCCGGCCGAGGCCCAGATCGTTCTCAGCGGCCTGAAGAACACGAACGCACTTCTTTCCAAGCTTCTTGACGGCGGTCACGTGTCGGCTGCGGGGAGGATTGCCGGTGCGCTGCGCCGCATGGACCGGGGAGACGAGGCCGACACCATAATCCGGAAGATGAAGGCGGCCGACTATGATGTGCGGGAAAAGGACCCGTTTGCCGAGATTGAATACGTCGCATCCCTTCCCATCGGGATTTCTGCCCTTGCAGCACGCTTGAACAACGCATGGGACAAACATCGCCAGACGATCATCGATCTATTCCCGAAGGAACCCGGCCTGCCCGGGGACAGGCAAGCCTATTTGGCGAAGGTCGACGACATCTATGTCAACGATGCCTATCATTCGCTGTCCATAGAGGGCTATTCCGTCACCGAAGAACTGATTGAACAGGTGCGGCGAGGTTCATTTGATCCTGCTGGCAATCCCGATCACAAGAAGGACATCGACGCCCTGGCAGCGAGGGGATACTGGCAGGCGTTCCAGGCTGTCCGGGCATCAATTGAGAAGATCATCGCAGGAGAACCGCCGGGGCTGATCGTGAGCAGGGAGCACGATGGTTGGTATGAAGAGCTGTTTCGGCCATCGGTAACGGCAGGCATCCTGAAGGCAGGAGCACTGGCGGGATATCGCAATCATCCCGTCTATCTGCGCGGTTCGAGACACACCCCGCCTCGCACCGAGGCTATTTCCGATGGAATGGCGGCATTGTTTCATCGGCTTCAGCACGAAGAATCAGCGGCAGTCCGCGCCGTATTGGGCCATTGGCTCCTGGGTTACATTCATCCCTATCCGGATGGTAACGGCCGCATGGCACGCTTCCTGATGAATGCGATGCTCGCCTCGGGCGGCTATCTTTGGACAATCATCGATTTGGAACACAGGGCCGCCTATATGGCGGCCCTGGAGACCGCCAGTGTCGAAGGTTCAATTGCATCGTTTGCCGAATTGATTGCAGACCGGCTTGCCTGGTCCGGTGAACTGGCGAAAAAATCACACTCGTCGTCGTGACTTTTCAGATTGTGCTTGCAGAGAGCCATCCGAGGGATCGGTTAGGAGGCAGGACACCCTCACTGACCAGAGATTAGATACAAAATCTGGTCAGCGGTTTCTGCGACAAGCTGGAATGTCGGGCAGTAAGCTTTTTGGAAGCGCCGCCGGAATTTAGTTTCCTGTGGGCGTCGCCCTTCGGGCCGGGCTGTTGGCAAAGCTGAAACCCGCAGGCGATCTTCCCCCTCCGGGCGGTCATCCCTGACGCGAGGGCGGCCGGAAGGATCGGAGAGAATCGGATAGGCTCAGGTGCCGCTTGCGCGCGGCGGCAGGCAAGGGAAGCTGCGCCGCGTCTGGCTGCGAATGAAACCGCCCCGGCACAATTGCCGGCTTGCCAGCCGCGCCCTGGCCTGCCTTGCTCTTCGCGGCATCCGGGTCCCGCCCCTGAAGACCAGGGAGCGGAAACCGGATAGAGGATCGCGCAAGGCGCGGAAAGAGAATGGAAAAAGCCGAGCTCGAAGAGCTGAGAGAGAAGGTGAGTTGCGGGGCGGTTCTCGAAACCGCCGGCTTCGCCGTCGATCTGAAGGAAAGCACCCGCAAGGCGGTCAAATACCGCCGCGGCGATGACATCATCATTGTCATCCATGACGGCCAGGGGTGGTTCGATCCCCTGTCTGACGCCAAGGGCGACGTTTTTCGTCTGGTCGAGCATCTTGACGGCCTGCCCTTTGCGGCCGCGCTCTATGTCGTCGCCGATCTGGTCGGCTTCGTTCCTTCAGAACCGGAATGGAAGCGGCAATCGCGCGAGCGCGCGCCCGACCTCACCATCCCCGAACGCTGGAACGCGCGGCGCAAGCCTTGGCGCGGATCAGCCACATGGCGCTATCTGCGCGACGAGCGGGCGCTGCCCGATACGGTTCTGCGTGCGGCCGTGGCCCAGGACCTTCTTCGTGAAGGCCCCCGGGGGAGCATGTGGGCGGCGCACCGCGATCGCGCGGGCGCCGTGACCGGCTGGGAAGAGCGCGGGCCGGACTGGCGTGGTTTTGCGACCGGCGGCGCGAAAGTCCTTTTCCGGCTCGGGCCCGTCGATGGGCCGCGGCTTTGTGTTGCCGAGGCGGCGATCGACGCCATGAGCATTGCCGCACTCGAGCAACAGCGTCCCGACACGCGCTATCTGAGCACCGGTGGCGGCTGGTCGCCGGCGAGTTCCGAGGCCCTGCTCGATCTCGCCGTCCGGGCAGACGCCCTTCTGGTCGCAGCCACCGACAACAATGCGCAAGGGGAAACCTACGCCGAAAGGCTCGAGGCGCTCGCTAGCGATGCCGGTTGTGGGTTCGTGCGGCTGCGGCCGGAGCTGGAGGACTGGAACGAGGATCTGAAGGCAAAAAGAAGAAGAAGAAAGAGGGATGGAAGGGAGGAGGAGAGGGACGGCTGCCGCATGCCCGCCGGCCGCCTCAAGGGTGAAGCTCCGCCCGGCTGACGCCAGCCCTTGACCCGGCCGGACGGAGAGGCGGCCGCGGCGAGGGGTCCGGAAGGGCTGAAGAAGATGGTGATGCCGACAGGGCGCGCCGCGCTCCAGCCCGGGACAGGCCCCAAAGGAGCCCGATATGACCTCTTCCATCCGCAAGATCCATTTCGGAATTGCCGACCGCCATCAGATGTTCAGATTATTCGATCGCCATGCGCAGCGGCCCGATCGCTGGCAGACCGACGACAGCGCGCTTTACGCCGGCGAATGGTTCGAAATCTCAGCTGCCCAGCACGACTACATGCTCGAGATCCTGCCGCCATTGTGGATGCGCGGCGAAATGTTCGCCATGCGCGAATTCCTGACCGGCAGCATCACCAGCGTCTTCTTCACGCTCAGCATCAATGGCGTGACCCGGTACTTCCACGCCTATTGCGACCTGTCCGATCCGCGGTCCGTCTATGACATGCGCGACGCCATCGTCGAGCGCGAGCGCCGGCCGGTCAAGGCGATGACCCGCGACGAACGGATCGAGCATATCTGGAGCGCCACGCATGACGATTATCGCGGCTATGCCGGGGAAGATTTCCGGCCCGAACATCGCGGCAAGCGCACCATCATCGTCTACGCCAATCGCGGCAGCAGCTTTGAGCTGCTCGACCACCTGACCGATGCCCAGATCTCCGAAAAGCTGCCGGTGCATCTGCGCCACCTGCCGCTGCCCGAAGCCGCGTGAGGTCGGTCATGTTCACATTTCCGATTCTTGCGGTGCGCAAGGTCATCGCGCGCGGCGAAGAAGATGCCGCCGCCAATGGCGGCTTTCGCAATCCCTATTACGGCACTCGTCCGGGAGAGGGCGAAAAACCCGGCTTCTGGCTCGTTGGCGACGAGGGCGTCTACATCATCTCCAATGGCAAGCTTGCCGAAGGTCAGAAACCACTCGTCGTTTATTCGACCGAATGCCACCCGAAGGGCGATACCGACTGGTGGGATTACAAGCGCCGGCACTTCGGCGGCGATGACGGGATCGAATTCATCGATGCCGATCTGCTGGTCCCAAGCTTCAACCGCAGCTTCGGGATCACCCATCTTGGCATCCAGCTCACCGAGAACGACATCTCGTTCTCGCTGATCACCCGCTAACCGCACTTCCACTTCCGCACCTATCCGACGCTGCCGGCTCGCCCGGCGGCGCGGCTCCGTGCGCCCGCTTCACAGGAGACATCGTCATGTCAGACCACGATCCTTTCACTCTTGATATGTTCGGTAGCTCGGCCTTGTCCTCCGGGCTCGGCCTTGGCGTCACCGCCTTTTCCGAGAGCCCGAAAGCAGAACCAGAGGAGACCGAACCTGCGCCGGTGGCGAATTCATCCGGTTCGCCAGCGCGCGAGGAGTCCGCGAAACGACCGGCGGCCGAAGCGCCCGAGCGCGGCAGCAACTTCCATCTTTCCGGAAGCCGCGCCTTGGCAAAGGGCTGGAAGGCCCGCGCCCGTGTCAATCTCGAAGCGATTGCCCTTGCCGCGGCGATAGCGGCCGAGGACCGGCCCGCGACGCGGGAGGAGCAGGCGCGCCTCATCCGGTTCACCGGTTTCGGCGCCTCCGAATTGGCGAACGGCGTCTTCACCCGGCCCGGCGAGGAGGGATTCCGCAAGGGGTGGGAAGACCTCGGCGAACAACTGCAGGAATCCGTGAACGAAGCCGATTACGCCTCGCTGGCCCGCTGCACGCAATATGCCCATTTCACGCCGGAATTCATCATCCGGGCGATCTGGACAGGGCTCGAGCGCCTCGGCTGGCGCGGCGGCCGTGTGCTCGAACCGGGCATCGGGACTGGGCTTTTCCCCGCCCTGACGCCGGAGGCGCTTCGTGAAGCCGCCTTCGTGACTGGCGTCGAGCTCGATCCGGTCACCGCACGGATCGCCCGCCTCCTGCAGCCGGTCGCCCGCATCATCGAGGGTGATTTCGCGCGCACCGACTTGCCGGCGCACTTCGATCTGGCCATCGGCAATCCGCCCTTTTCCGAAAGGACCGTGCGCTCGGACCGCACCTATCGTTCGATGGGTCTGCGGCTGCATGATTATTTTATCGCCCGGTCAATCGATCTCCTGAAACCCGGCGCGTTGGCCGCCTTCGTTACCTCTTCGGGCACGATGGACAAGGCGGACGCCACGGCCCGCGAGCACATCGCCAAATGCGCCGATCTCATCGCCGCGATCCGTCTGCCAGAAGGCAGTTTTCGGCAGGATGCCGGCACCTATGTCGTCGTCGATATCCTGTTCTTCCGCAAGCGCAAGTCCGGAGAGCCGCAGGGTGAGGCTAGCTGGCTCGATCTTGCCGAGGTCGTTCCCGCGAGCGAGGACAGCGAGGCCATCAGGGTCAATCGCTGGTTCGCCGATCACCCCGATCATGTCCTCGGCCGTCACGCGACCACATCCGGTCCCTTCGGCGAAGCCTACACCTGCCTGCCCGGTGACGGCGATCTCGAAACCAGGATGGACGCGGCCATCTGCCGTCTTCCGGAGGGTATCTATGACGGTGAGCCCGATGTGATCGACGTCGATCTTGAGCTTCGCCCCACAGGTATCGACATCGCCAGACCCGAAGATGCGCATGTGCGCGAGGGCAGCTTTGTCTTCGACGCGTCGAGGGGCCTGATGCAGGTGCTCGAAGGCACGCCCGCGCCGGTACCCGTCCGCAAGGGACGGTCGGGCGAAGGGTTTTCGGAAAAGCAGATCAACGTCGTGAGGAAACTGATCCCGGTTCGCGACGCGGTGCGCGCGGTCCTCAAGGCCCAGGAGACCGATCAGCCCTGGCGCGACCTGCAAGTGAAGCTGCGCATTGCCTGGTCGAGCTTCGTGCGCGACTTCGGGCCGATCAATCACACCAGGGTGTCGATCACGGAAAACGAGGCGACGGGTGAAACGCGCGAGACCCATCGCCGTCCGAACCTGCAGCCCTTCCTCGACGACCCCGATTGCTGGTTGGTCGCCTCGATCGAGACCTACGATCTCGATACGGATACCGCGAAGCCCGGCCCGATCTTTTCCGAACGGGTCATCGCCCCGCCATCGCCACCGGTGATCACCAGTGCCGCCGATGCGCTCGCCGTCGTCCTCAACGAGCGTGGTCATGTCGACATCGATCATATCGCCGAGCTGCTGCACAAGGACCGCGAAACCGTCATCGAGGAACTCGGCAGCGCGATCTACCGGGATCCCGCCAACGGCTCCTGGCAGACATCCGACGCGTATCTGTCCGGTCCCGTGCGCGACAAGCTGGCGATCGCCAAGGCGGCCGCCGATCTGGACCCAGCCTACAAGCGCAATGTCGAGGCTCTGGAGGGGGTCCAGCCGGCCGACCTCAGCCCGTCCGAGATCACCGCGCGGCTTGGCGCGCCCTGGATTCCCGCTTCCGATGTCGTCGACTTCGTCAAGGAGACGATGGGAACGGACATCACGATCCGGCACATGCCGGAGCTCGCCTCCTGGACGGTCGACGCCCGCATGCTCGCCTATCGCGCCGAGGGTACGTCGGAATGGGGCACCAAACGCCGGCATGCCGGTGAGCTGCTCGCCGACGCGCTCAACAGCCGCATTCCGCAGATCTTCGATACCGTGAAGGATGGCGACAGCGAGCGCCGGGTCCTGAATGTCGTCGACACCGAGGCGGCCAAGGAAAAGCTCACGAAGATCAAGACCGCTTTCCAGACATGGGTCTGGTCCGATCCCGACCGGACCGACCGGCTGGCGCGGGTCTATAATCACACGTTCAACAACATCGCGCCCCGATCCTTTAACGGGGACCATCTGCAACTTCCGGGCGCCTCTGGCGCCTTCGTTCTTTATGGCCACCAGAAACGCGGCATCTGGCGAATTATCTCGTCGGGGGCGACCTATCTCGCCCACGCCGTCGGCGCCGGCAAGACCATGACGATGGCAGCCGCGATCATGGAGCAGCGTCGGCTCGGCCTGATCTCGAAAGCCATGCTGGTCGTGCCCGGCCATTGCCTGGCGCAGGCCGCCCGCGAGTTCCTGGCGCTCTATCCGACGGCGCGCATTCTCGTCGCTGACGAAACCAACTTCACCAAGGACAAGCGTCATCGCTTCCTGTCGCGGGCCGCGACGGCCAACTGGGACGCGATCATCATCACCCATTCGGCGTTCAAGTTCATCGCCGTCCCCGCCTTCTTCGAAAAACAGATGATCGAGGATGAACTCGCGCTCTACGAAGAGCTTCTCACGCGGGTTGAGAGCGACGACCGGGTGTCGCGCAAGCGGCTCGAACGGCTGAAAGAGGGCTTAAAGGACCGGCTGGAATCGCTGGCGACCGTCAAGGACGATCTCCTGACGATTTCCGAGATCGGCGTTGACCAGATCATCGTCGACGAGGCGCAGGAGTTCAGAAAACTCTCCTTTGCGACCAACATGTCGACGCTGAAAGGCGTCGATCCGAACGGCTCGCAGCGCGCGTGGGACCTCTACGTCAAATCCCGGTTCATCGAGACGAAGAACCCGGGCCGGGCGCTTGTGCTCGCCTCCGGCACGCCGATCACCAACACGCTTGGCGAAATGTTCTCGGTGCAGCGCTTCCTTGGGTTTGCGGCGCTGAAGGAAAGGGGCCTGCACGAGTTCGATGCCTGGGCCTCGACCTTTGGGGACGTGGCGACCGAGCTCGAATTGCAGCCCTCGGGCAAATACAAGCCCGTCTCGCGCTTCGCCACCTTCGTCAATGTGCCGGAACTGATCGCCATGTTCCGCTCCTTCGCCGATGTCGTGTTGCCGGAGGATCTGAAGCAATATGTGAAAATTCCCGCCGTCTCGACCGGCAAGCGCCAGATCGTCACCGCCAAGCCGACCGACGAGTTCAAGCTTTATCAGCAGGTGCTCGAGGCACGCATCAAGGCCATCGAAAAACGCGAGGGTCCGGCGCAGCCCGGCGATGATATCCTGCTCTCCGTCATCACCGACGGGCGGCATGCTGCGATCGATCTTCGGCTGGTCGATCCTGACAATGATAATGAGCCCGACAACAAGCTCAACAAGCTCATCGAGAACAGCTTCCGCATCTGGCGCGAAACCGGCTCAAACACCTACCTGACCCGCGAAGGAAAGCCCTTCGATCTGCCGGGCGCGGCACAGATGATCTTCTCCGATCTCGGCACGATCAGCGTCGAGAAAAGCAGAGGCTTTTCCGCCTATCGCTGGATCCGCGACGAGCTCGTCCGCCTCGGCGTTCCGGCCTCGGAAATCGCCTTCATGCAGGACTACAAGAAGACCGAGGCCAAGCACCGGCTGTTTGCCGACGTCAATGCCGGCAAGGTTCGCTTCCTGATCGGGTCCTCTGAAACCATGGGCACCGGCGTCAATGCCCAGCTTCGCCTCAAGGCGCTGCATCACCTCGACGTTCCCTGGCTCCCCTCTCAGATCGAACAGCGGGAAGGGCGCATCGAACGGCAAGGCAATCAGCATGACGAGATCGATATCTTCGCCTACGCCACCGAAGGCTCAATGGACGTGCAGATGTGGCAGAACAACGAGCGCAAGGCCCGGTTCATTGCCGCGGCGCTCTCCGGCGACACGTCCGTGCGCCGGCTCGAGGACCTGGGCGAGGGCCAGGCCAACCAGTTCGCCATGGCCAAGGCGATCGCGTCCGGCGACCAGCGCCTGATGCAAAAGGCTGGCCTCGAGGCCGATATCGCCCGGCTTGAACGCTTGCGCGCCGCGCATCGCGACGATCTCTTCGCGGTCCGCCGGCAAATCCGCAACGCCGAGCGCGATATCGAATATGACATGCGGCGCATCGCCGAGATCGGCAAGGATATCGAGCGCCGGATTCCAACGACAAGCGACGCCTTCGCCATGACAATTGCCGGGCAATCCTTTTCCGAGCGCAAGCCCGCCGGCCGCGCCCTGATGAAGGAAATCATGACGCTCGTGCATCTGCGACAGGAGGAGGAGATGACTCTCGGGAAGATCGGCGGCTTCGATCTGATCTTCTCCGGACAGCGCTTCGGCAACGACGAATTCCAATACGATGTCGCGCTCGCACGAACCGGCGCGGAGACCGACCTCGCCCTCGCCCTGACCGTCACGCCGCTCGGCGCGGTCTCGCGAATCGAGCATGTGCTTTCCGGTTTCGAGGACGAGCGGTCGCAGTACCGCTTTCGGCTCGACGACGCCAGGCGCCGGCTAGCCTCCTACCAGTCCCGCCAGGGCGGGGAGTTCGGCTTCGAGGACGAGCTTACCGACAAACGCCGGCAGCTCGATGCCATCGAGGCCGATCTCGCGGACGAGGTTCTGAAGGAGGGGAAGGAAGCCATGGAGGCGGCATAAAGCGCCATGCGCGTTACGACAGCCGGTCCTCGTCGTCGATCAGTTCGAGCCGCGACGGCGCCGTCGTGCCCCATCGCCAGAGCACCAGGTTCATGTCGTCCGGCCCGCCTCCCTTGGCGAAGCTGCGCACCCGAAGCCCGGAATAACCGTTTGCGATCAGCTCGCGCGCGAAGCGCTGCGTGCGCGCCTCTCCCATTGTTCGCATCTGGTCGCGCCAGGTGGGATCGGCCAGAGCGGTCTCATCGTAGCCTGCGGCCTCAAGGGCCGCGATGTCGGATGTATCAAAGACCGTCTCGATCTCGGCACGGTAGCAAACGAGCGTCGTCGGCTGCAGATCGCCCACCTGATTGGCCTCCCGCAGAGCGGTCAGCACCGATGTCGACAGATAAAGCGCCGGCACGCCCCTGGGATTGAACCGGCCGCCATGGAGCTCCGCCCCGCGTCCCGACATCGGCTCGCGCGCAAAGACCGGATTGAGCGCCCGGTAGAGTTTGCCCGAATAGCTGGAGGCCACGATCAGGCGTAAACGCCGGCATCGACCGCATCGATGAAATCGATCACCTCTGAGGCCCGCCCGTCACGCACCAGTTGCATGGCCGTCTGCCCGGAAAATCCCGGCAACGGCTCAGAACGATACCAAGCATAGGCCATCAGCGCGGAACCGAAGCGCGGCTCGACCTTGTTGACGATCTCCACCATCTCGCGCAGGCGGCGCTGTGTCTTGTCGGAACACACCCGGTCCTTGCGCTGTACGGCATCCTTGCCCAGCCCCACGGTCCGCGCGATTTCCTCGCTCGTGGTGCGAAAAGCCTTGGCGATCTTGTTCGGCGCGAACAGGCCATGATCCGAATATGCCGCGAGACCCATGATGTTACTTCCATTCCTTGCCAAAGATTATGACGCAATATAGCGTCAAAACGAGCGGCATTCAAGGTATATCCGCTGCGGCTTAGCGAGACAGGGCTGACGTCCGCGCGCGGCCGTCGCGCGGCGGCGTGAATACTCCAAAGGAAACTTGAGAAAATGATGGGAGGAAAGATCGCTCGCAGAGCGGTCTGACCGGTGACGCTGACGCTCAACCGCCGCCTGCGCCATCCCGGCCCGTCGTCTTGCGCAGGGCTTGTGAGCCCCGCTTGTCCGGCCGGGCAGGGACGCTCGGCCGCAGTTGCACCGGCCCGCCCGCTCCGCGGTCCCGGGGATGTCTTCGAGAAGAAGACGAGAAAGGGAACCGGCCGCATGCCGGGTTCTCAAACCCAACAAGGAGCTTCCCATGCATATCATCAAGATCGACCCGCGCGCGCTGAAGGACAATCCCGACGACGCCCGCAAGTCCAAATCCACGCCGCAGGGCGATGCACTGCTCGCCGCGACCATCAAGGCCGTTGGCATCATCCAACCGCCCGTCGTCTCTCCCGAGGCCGATGGCGGCAACGGCTTCATCATCCAGGCCGGCCATCGCCGCACCAGGGGTGCCATCGCCGCCGAGCTCGAGGAGATCGAGGTCATCGTGACCGATCCCGCCGATGACGGCGGCGCCATGCGCTCCATGGTCGAGAACATCGCCCGCGAACCGCTCAACCCGGTCGACCAGTGGCGGGCCATCGAGCGGCTGGTCGCGCTCGGCTGGACCGAGGAAGGCATCGCCGCGGCGCTGTCCCTATCGGTCCGCCAGATCAAGAAGCTGCGGCTTCTTGCCAATGTGCTTCCGGCCATGCTGGACCAGATGGCCAAGGGCGACATGCCGGACGAACGGCAGCTCCGGACCATCGCCGCCGCGTCGATTGCAGAGCAAAAGGAGGTCTGGAAGGCCCACAAGCCCAAGAAGAACGAGACCACGACCTGGTGGTCGGTCGCCAACGGCCTCTCGAAGACCCGCATGTATGCGCGGGACGCCAGCTTCGACGACGAGCTGGCGCAAGCCTACGGGATCGCCTGGGTCGAGGATCTCTTCGCGCCCGCCGACGAGGACAGCCGGTACACGACCGATGTCGAGGCATTCCTCGGCGCCCAGCAGGAGTGGATGACCAACAATCTGCCGAAGAACGGCATGATCACCGAGTCCAACAATTGGGGCCAGCCGGAACTGCCGAAGAAGGCCGAGCGCGTCTACGGCAAACCGAAAAAGTCCGACTGCACGGCGATGTATCTCGACCGTGAGGGCAAGGTGCAGTCCGTCGTCTACCGGATGCCCGAGCCGAAAACTTCGAAAGGCAAGGCCGCCGACGGAGGCTCCGTCGCGCCGGCGCAGCGCCCCGATGTCACCCAGAAGGGGCAGGACATGATCGGGGACTTCCGCACCGATGCGCTGCACGAGGCACTTCAACGCGCGCCGATCGAGGATGACACGCTGATGGCGCTGCTCGTCATCGCCTTTGCCGGTCAGAATGTCCGCGTCGATAGCGGGTCAGGCAATACGGGGTCGTTCCGCAGCCAGATCGCACCCCATGCTGCCAACCTGGTCGACGAGACCGGTAATCTCGCGTTCGACACGGACACGCTCCGCGTCGCGGTCCGCTCGGTGCTGATCGAGGTGCTGTCGTGCCGCCGCAACATGTCGAACAGCGGCATCGTCTCGCGGATCGCCGGCGCGGTTGTCGGAGCCGACAGCTTCCTGCCCAACATGGGAACGGAGGACTTCCTTCTGTGCCTGTCCCGGCAGGCCCTCGAAGCCGCATGCGCGGACACGTCCGTGCTGCCCCGCAACAAGGTTCGCGATACCCGCGCCGCGCTTGTCGAGCATTTCCAGGAGGAACGCTTCGTCCACGGGTCAGCGCTGTTCGCGCCCGAAGCGAACGAACTCGCCGACTGGAAGGCCCACAACGAGGTCGTCGAGGACGAGGACGCCGGGGAACCCGACGGCTCCGTCGAGGACCCGGAGGAGGCCGACATCGACCCGGATGCCGTCTCCGAGGGTTTCCGTGAAGCCGCCGAATAGCGGCCTTCTTCCTTCCGAACGCATATCGCGCCGCCGGCTTCGTCCGGCGGCGTTTCCGTTTCCAATCAACAAAACAAGGAGCACACCATGTCCGCCCACCTCATCTTCGACCATGCGCCGATCGGCGCGATCATCGCCTATTCGGACGGAACGCCGCGGCCGCCAGAGCGTCACCGCAGGAAACTTGCCGACTGGAAGAACCGCAACGGGGCCGGTCGGCTGATTTGCAAGCGTGCCGCCGTCGAGCGGGGCACGCAAACGATCCCCGCTTCCTTCACCCTGCATGAGGGTGATTTCGGTTCGAACGGCATGATCGTCATGCGGGTCCACAAGACCTTCGACGTAACCTCACCACGGGACTTCACGGAGCGCGAGCAGCCGGAACCCGGGTCGGTCCTCGTCATGAGCCGGCCGGGCGACCTCGGGGAGCTCGTCCATCTCGCCGCAAACCGCAGCGCCGCCGAAGACTGGCTCGCCCGGCACGGCTATCCCGAAGCGGTGCTGCAGGAGGTCACGGTGCCGGCGCCGGACACCGGGAGGGCGGCGTGAGTGTCTCCGGGAGAATAACCCTGATCTCCCGGATGGAAGCAGTGCACCGCCAGACGAAGGCGCATCTCGAACGGATCGAACGCCAGATATCGGCGAGGGCGGAACGCATGACCACGACAGCCAAGGCCAAGGCCCGAAGACATCCCCGCGGGGGATCGCGCTGGACGAGGTCGGATGAAGCCATGTTCAGGGCCTGCGTCGATCAGTTGAGCTTCGAACGGCGCGGTGAAATCGATGCCCTTAGTCGAAAGCTCATGCGACAGGAGCGCGCGATTCTCGCCGTCAGGGCAAAGACCATCAGCAACGGGCCGACCGCCAAAGCGGATGCGCAAGCCGTATTGTGATGGCAGGAGCATATGCGCCGGGCCACGGTCATTTCCTTCACATTGAGTGCCGTTGGAATGCCACCCCTTCCGGCCTCCCTTCGGTTCTGGTCGCGGTCGTAAACCGGCGGCCGGAGCCTTCAAGGCCGCTGACGCGCCGCGGTGCGGCCGCACGCACCATCCTCGCCAAACCGGCCCCGCGGGACTGCGCGAGGGCTTGATAAGCCCTGCTGGCCCGCAGGACAGGTTCGCTCGTCCCGGTCCGTGCGGACCCTGAAGCCCCCGTCTTTCCGCCGTTTCTTTTGCCCGCGCCCGAAGGGAGGGCCGGCAGGGGCCGGCTCGAGCCTTCGGTCAAATCGTGAAGGAAAGGATCTCACATGACCAGCAACGCTCGTGCCTCCCGTCAATCCGACAAGATCGTCCAGCTCCGCAAGGGCGCTTCCCTCGAAATGGTCCGGCTCGCCTGCCCCGACAGCGCCCAGGCCTCGCTCATTTCCGAAAGCTTCGGCCTTCCAATCATCGACAGCGACGGCATCCGCGATCTCCACCACAAGATCATCGTCGACACGGCCGAATCCCTGAACGAAGGCCTCGGCGACCGGGCCATGCAGATCCACTTGCAGCGCATCGTCGGATCCTATGTCGGTTCTGCTCATGGCGCCGGCCAGTTCTATTCCCGGGCGGTCTCCGAAGCCCGAGATGCGACCGCGAAGTCGGCCAACGATACCCGCGACGAGGATCTCGACGGACCTGTCGGGTTTGACAGCAATGCTCAACGCAAGCGCGAATTCGCGGCCGATATGGGCATTCAGGCCCATGCGCTCCGTTGCGCCGCCGAGGGCGTCGTCACCGCCTACGAAGAAGTCGTCGGCGAAGCCTGGAAGCCCTTCCAGCGCCAGGTCGAAAATCCCGGCCGGACCGTGGACCGCAAGGCGGCCGAACTCCAGATGGCGGCTCTCGGATGAGCCGCTCGGGCGGAGCTTCGGCTCCGCCCTGATTTCGGTCACTTGTGACACGCTCCGAAAAGGCAACCGTTACATCCACGTGCCAAGTGGCAAAAGTGCAGTCGCTAAATCATTGATTATAAAATGAATAATTCCACGCTCGTTCAAATTGAAAAAGAAGGCCCGATTTTGTAGTATATGTTATAAATAGCGCAGCGTTACACATGGCCAAGACCCTTCCCGATGTTGTTGATCTTCTGCAGGAGCACGGGCCGCTCCTGAGCAGTGACGTGTCGCGGATGTATCGCGAAATGGGCTTGTCGGATTCCGCGGCAAGGCAAAGGACCAACCGTCGTTCTGATGAGGTCAAACAGCTATATGGGCTGCCCTTTCCACGGGGCGCCCGGTTCCTTTATCTCGAGGGTGAATTCGGTGATGCGCGGTTCTACAGCGCATTGATCATCAGGCTGCAGGAAACCGGATCGGCATATGGCGCAGCCCTGAGCGGGCTGTTTGCTCGCAATGGTATCTGCCTCGCCAAAGACTGGCCGATCGTCAGTTCTGCTCCCGAAAGACAGAAAGGACACTTGTCCCACGGCAGGATTCTGGATGGCCTGAAACAGGCGAAGCTCGTGCAGGAAGTGGATATCACGGGCATTGGGCTATGCCTGGCTCTCAGCGATCGAATCGTGTCCTGGAACAGCGCGCATTTCAGAGCGCGCCTGACGATTGAGCACGTCTTGCGGGCAGCTGTTCGAGACTGGGCCATACGCTTGGGATGGTCTTCCAAGGGGGCAATTCAAATCGCGGAAGACGACACCTTGCCCAAGTTCTCGACGATGAACTTCGACCTGGTGGGGCCGTGTTACCTCAATGCATTGATTACGCGGTCGAAGGGCACGGTCAAGCCAGGTTTCTTCGTCTGCGATGTGGTTTTCAGCGGTACGCTCCAAGTCGAACACGTCGCCGGCTTCGTCAAGAAGATAGGCAATCTGAAAGCGCTACGGAACCTCGGTCGGTTCCAGCCAATGATACTGGCCGATGCTTTTGCCGAAGACGCTCTGATGGCTTTGAGAGCGCAAGGAATTATCGCGGCCACACCGGAGAGCCTCTTCGGCCGACAGGTTGCTGCCGCGCTCGCGGAGTTGCTCCGCGTCCTGCAGAAATCGGCGGAAATCGCGATTGGTAACCCCGAGAAAATCGAGGAGCTCTTCGATCAGCTTGCTGGCCTCGAGGGGAACCTCCGGGGTGCGCTTTTCGAGATGATCGTTGGTCACCTTGTGCGTATGACCCAACCCGGTTCCATCGATGTCGGCGTCTTGGTGACGGATTTTGCGACCAAGAGCAAGGCAGACATCGACGTCCGCAATGTCTCGGAAACTGAATTGGTCTGTTACGAATGCAAGGGACATGGGCCGGATGTCCGGGTCACACTTGAGGAGGTCAAATACTGGCTGGAAAAGCAGGTCCCGATCATGCGCGCCGCCCACAATAATGAGCTGCGGTTTCACAATCTGACGGAACGGTTCGAGTTCTGGACCACGGGGCAGTTCGATCCCGATGTGATCGCATATCTCGAAGACAGGCAGAAGAACATCCGCAAATACCAGATTGCCTGGCAGGGACCCGATGAGGTTTTAACCGTGGCCGCCAAGCTGAAGAACAAAACGATGCATCGTCTTTTGAAGAGGTTCTATCGCAAAGACCCATTGGCGTAGGGGAGGGCACCGCGCTGCGCCGGAAACGCGCGTGCGAACGAGATGGTCGAGCCGAAACGATTAAGAGACGGCAAGCGCTTTCAGGAGCGCGTCTGCAACGCCTTTGGCATTCCGCAGCCCCGGGACTATGCCGCCGTTTTCGAGCACGGAATCTCTCACAAGAACCGCTTCGGAAGGATCGATATCTTCCTCCATGACGACGCGGATTTCGTCGCGGTCTTCGAGATCAAGGCGACAGATTGGGATCGCATCAAGCCACGAAACGTCACCAAGACCCTCTGGTCGCACCAGCACCAGCTGCTTCGCTACATCGACAAGTTCGTTGAAAGCGACAATCTCAGCGTCACCCCGGGCATCATCTACCCCTCGGCTCCCAAGAGCCAGGACCTGCGCAACAAAATCGAGACATACCTATTGAGCTATGGCGTTCCTGCCTATTGGTTCGACGAACTTGATCTCGAATAGCCCGGGCGCCGCAACATTCGTAGCGGTGACATCCTTCGCCAACAAATTGTCCTGATATCGTTGCGGACGAAACCGCGGCCGCAGAGCTTATCGGGGTAGCAGCCGAGACGATTCAACCAGTCCTGGTTTTTGCTTCGGATTCGACCGCACATGACCGGGTTCTATCTCGGACGCAGCCAAATCCCGCTCTTTGAGATGGCATTCCTGGTGCGGCGCGGACTTCCACGATCAACCCGTAAAGGGTCCGCTCGCAAGCGGCGGCCGCTTGGCTTTGGCCTGCGCGGTGATCGCGTCCGCTAAGCCGCACACTGACGGAGCCATCAAGAGCGGGATTGGCCCGCTCCAACGATGGAGCCCTCAAATGCAGCACGATCTTTCCCTCGCCCAAAAACACGCCTGGAACCTCGCCCGCACCCTCATGACCCCGATCGTCCTCTTCAAGTCCGACGACGAATACGGCGTCCTGCCCGCCGACGAAGTCGAAGACGCCGAGATCGTCATCCTCTTCGAATACGACCCCTACACCGGCGGCCACTCGGTCCATTGACCACCAATCCTCTCACTGCTCGAAGGCGGCGCCAGGCGCCGCCTTACCGCTGCGCGGGTGCCCCGCCCGTGGTCCGTCCCGGGTAAGGTCCGGGCGGAGCCGGCAGCAGCGGCAACGGCTTCGCCGTCCTCCTCTTCGTTCCGGCCCTTCGCCACCCCGTTGCGCTACGCGCACCGGGGCCCGGGCTCGGGTGCCGCTCCTGCCTTAAGCCCCGCCATTGGCGGACCTCGCGACGGACCGCGATCGGCGCGGTCCTGAAAATCAGGAGGTCTGAAAATGAAAAAGAAAGAGAAGAGCCCGCGTATCGATATCTATGCGCGGATCACCGAGACGATCGTTGCCGATCTGGAAAACGGCGTCCGACCCTGGATGAAACCCTGGAGCGCAAGTGGGCTCGACGGCCGGATCACCCGACCCCTCAGGCACACGGGCGAGCCCTATACCGGCATCAACGTGCTGCTCCTCTGGTCGGAGAGTATCGCCCGAGGCTTCGAAGCACCGCTCTGGATGACTTACCGACAGGCCGGTCAGATCGGAGCCCAGGTCCGCAAGGGCGAAACCGGTGCGGCCGTGGTCTATGCCAGCCGCTTCACCAAGACCGAAACCGACTCTCGCGGCGACGAGGTCGAGCGGGATATCCCGTTTCTCAAGACCTACACCGTCTTCAATTGCGATCAGATCGATGGGCTGCCGGATCACTATTATCACCGGCCGGACAGGATCATCGATCCGGTGTCACGGATCGACCATGCCGACCGCTTCTTTGAGAACACCGGCGCGGTGATCCGCCACGGCGGAACGAAAGCCTTCTTCGCTTCCGCGAGCGACCACATCCAGATGCCGCCTTTCGAGAGCTTCCGGGATGCGGAATCGTACGTCGCCGTTCTCAGCCATGAGGCCACCCACTGGACGGCGCCAGCACACCGCGTTGGACGCGATCTTTCCCGCTATCACAAGGATCGCTCCGAACGCGCCCGCGAAGAACTCATTGCCGAGCTGGGGAGCTGCTTCCTGTGCGCCGATCTCGGCATCGTGCCCGAACTCGAGCCCCGACCCGATCACGCAAGCTACCTTCACTCGTGGTTGCGTGTGCTCAAGGATGACAAGCGGGCAATCTTCCAAGCGGCGGCGCACGCGCAACGCGCGGTGACTTATCTCCATGGGCTGCAGCCCGCCGAGGTGGTTGAAGAGCGGGAGGCGGCCTGATGCCCTCCCTTTCGAATGCGACTGCGGAGGGCGACCAGCCCTCCGCAATTCGGCTGCGCGCGCTATCGCTCGGCGCCGGCGTACAGTCGACGGCGCTCGCCCTGATGGCAGCGCATGGCGCGGTCGGGCCCATGCCGGACTGCGCGATTTTTGCCGATACCGGCTGGGAGCCGAGAGCCGTCTACGAGCATCTCGACTGGCTCATGTCGCCGAACGTGCTACCATTCCCGGTCTTCATCGTCGGGTCCGGCAACATGCGGGACAATCTGCTCGCCGCCGGTCGCGGCGAACGGTGGGCGTCGATCCCCGCATTCGCGCGGTCGGTCGACCGTCGCGGCAATGTCTCCATCGGCATGATCCGCCGCCAATGTACGGGCGATTACAAGATCGAGCCGATCCGCCGCAAGGTCCGCGAGCTGGTCGAGCTCACCCGCAAACGCTCGCCAACCTTCGCGGTCGTCGAGCAATGGATCGGGATTTCCTTCGACGAGGTGATGCGCATGAAGCCGAGCCGCGAGGCCTGGCAGCGCAACCGGTGGCCGCTGATCGAGGAGCGCATGACCCGCCGCGACTGCCTCGCCTGGCTGCGAGAGCGCGGCTATCCCGACCCGCCGAAATCGGCCTGCATCGGATGTCCGTTCCATGACAATGCCCGATGGCGCGCCATGCGCGACCATGACGAGGAGGCCTGGCGCGATGAGATTGATGTCGACCGTGCGATCCGAACCGGGATCCGGGGTATTCGCGGCGAGGTCTATCTGCACCGGTCCGGTGTTCCTCTCGAGGAGGCCGATCTTTCGACGCTGGCCGATCATGGCCAGCTCGATCTCTGGCCAAACGAGTGCGAGGGGATGTGCGGCGTTTGATGTCAGGCCGCTTCGGCGGCGCGTTCTCGCCATCAGAGTTCGGTCCGATGGCCCGGGACGACGGAGCACCTGCGAAACCTGCCTCCCCGCATCACGCCGTGCCAAAGCGGAGCCCCGGCAACAGCCGCACAGCTTGTCAGCGGAAGGCCACATTCGGACGCATGCCTGTTCTCTCTTTTCCGGTCGCACGTTCGGTCACCGGAGATAGATAGATCGTTGGCCGATAGTGCGGGAGATCCCGAACCGGCAATTGGGCCGCCTTAAACCGTGACGAGATCGATCTGCCGATTGTGCGCCTGTAACGGGTGGCGGTGAGCCTGTTCGCCACGTCACGGCCTATTCCTTTTTCCGTCGTCTCTCACGGAGCTCGCCCAACGCGGTCTCGATTTGGCATGTCTGACCGGCAAGCGGCTTCGCCTCGCCCGGCTTGTCGCAACGGCGGGCCGGAACTTTCTTCCCCTGGCGGCTGCGCCGCCATTCCTCGCGAAACAAGAAAGCCCCGTTCCGCCGTCCTCCATTTCATTGCGGTCCCTTCGGGATGCGCACCGATCGTTGCCGGTTTTTTCGACAGCCATCGAGGCCGCGATGGGCGCGGCCCGAAACATCGAAAAGGAATAGGACAATGGCAAACATCGGCACT
>NZ_JAINFJ010000001.1 GCF_019966595.1 Oricola indica | reverse complement strand
CGCGCCTATGGCGATTTCGTCGAGATGGCGAAGCGCGAGGCACGGCTGAAGAACGGCATCGAGGCGGTCGCCATCGTCACACCCAACCACATGCACTATCCGGTGGCGCGCGAATTCCTGAAGCGCGGCATCCACGTGATCTGCGACAAGCCGCTCACCTCGACGCTGCCCGATGCGCGCAAGCTGGCCAAGGCCGCGGAAAATTCCGGCGCGCTGTTCGTGCTGACGCACAACTATACCGGCTACCCAATGATCCGGCAGGCCCGCGAGATGGTGGCCAGCGGTGAACTGGGCAAGATCAGGCTCGTCCAGGTGGAATATGCGCAGGACTGGCTGTCGGAGCCGCTGGAAAAGACCGGCTCGAAACAGGCCGGCTGGCGCACCGACCCGGCGCAAACCGGCGCCGGCGGCTCGACCGGCGATATCGGCACCCATGCCTTCAACCTGGCGAGTTTCGTTTCGGGCCTCGAACTGGAGCAGCTTTGCGCCGATCTCGACAGCTTCGTCGAGGGACGGCAGGTCGATGACAACGGCCATGTGCTGATGCGTTTTTCAGGCGGAGCCAAGGGCATGCTGTGGTGCAGCCAGGTCGCGCCAGGCAACGAAAACGCATTGAAGCTGCGCATCTATGGCGAAAAAGCCGGACTGGAATGGGCCCAGGAAGACCCGAACTATCTCTGGTACACGCCGCTCGGCGAGCCGAAGCGCCTGCTCACCCGCAATGGCGCGGGCGCGACCGAGGTCGGCCAGCGGGTCAGCCGCGTGCCGGGTGGTCATCCGGAAGGCTATCTGGAAGGTTTCGCCAACATCTACACGGAAGCGGCGCTCGCCATCGCGGCGCATCGCGAAGGTAAGCCCGTTCCCGGCGAGGTTACCTTCCCCGGTATTGCCGAGGGTGTCGCGGGCGTCGCTTTCGTGACCGCCTGCGTCGATTCCTCGAAGCGCGGCGGAAACTGGGTCAGTTTCGGCAATTACGTGAAGACGTGAGCGTACTAAATAATGCAAACATCCCTTACGCAGGAGGGTATCCCGCGCTTCGGTCGCCGCGAGATAAAAAAAGAAATCAAGACCGCTCAGTGGACGTTTGGTTTATCGCGAATTGGCCAAGGCGCGGCCACAACAAGTACGACTTATAGATTGGATGGCAAATCTCGGGCGTCGGAAACGGATTAATGTAATTCGTATCAGAGTTTCCATTTTTGGCACAAAGCGGACGCACTGCAGCCGAATGCGGAATGTCCGTTATCTGCCCCATTCCAGACGGAAGCTAACGCACAAAATTGGCTTGTCTCGAGCCTCTGCATAACACTGGAAGGTGTGACCTAAGGATCATCGGACGAGTTCCTCACTGAACTTACATGGAGTTTTCTTGCGGGAGCTCTTGCATCGACATGGAAGATCTCTCTCAGTATCCTGAATACGGTGAAGGGTTGGTGCCGGATCGCTGTCGTAGGATATAAGCCGTATGAAATCGATCCAAGCCCACTCATTCACTGTGAGGCTAACCCTACCGTGCTCTGGGACATTGCGTATTGAGAGGGCCGAATTCATTTCCCGAAAATTCCTCTGATTGCCAAACGTCTTTTCGCGGTCAGCGTTGGATCGCTATTCCCTGATGCCTTCCGGATTTCCTCCAACCAGGCGACTTCGTTACGGCTGACGACCGTTCCAAAAATCTGTTGGATAGCTGATGCAGTGGTGTCGCCATCCAATTGTTCGAGGGCGAGCTTGAACAACAGTGCTGGATCGCAGTCCAGCGCCTTTGCCAATCCGGTAACACGATCAAGTGGAAGCTTATTGGATCCGTTCTTGAACATCGACAGCATGTTCGGCTGGACGAAGCCAGCCTCGGTTGCGATCTGCAGTTGCGACTTTTTGGGCTTCAACTCCAGGATTCGCTTCTCCAGGAATGCTGCCAGGCGGGTGTCGGCATATGGCCGACCTGCTCGTTTCTTCATTTCACGCGGACTCCGCTTGCTGCAGCGATGCACGATTGCGTCGCTTGATTTCGATATAGCAAGGGGTCGACGGGGAGTTTCTGGGAAGTTTGCGGCCGAGCATATCGATGTTAGGAGACACAGTCAGCTGAGCCGATAAGCCGTCTGCTTTGGAAGCTGTTATGACAAGCAGCGAAGTGCTCCAGGTTCAGTGAACCAACCGGGAACTACGTAAATGCCTGATAAGTCCTTGAAAGGAATGGTGGGCGGTACTGGGATTGAACCAGTGACCCCTACGATGTCAACGTAGTGCTCTCCCGCTGAGCTAACCGCCCGTCCAGAGCCGCGCATACACCACAAGAGGCGCGGCCGGTCAATAGCCGGAATGTCACATAATGAAGGGCTGTGACGAAGCGGTCAGGCGGCCTTGATCATCTTGTCGACCTCGGTCACGAGTTCGCGCAGGTGGAAGGGTTTCGAAAGGACCTTGGCGTCCCTGGGTGCGTTCGAATCCGGGTTGAGCGCGACGGCTGCGAAGCCGGTGATGAACATCACCTTGAGATCGGGATCGAGTTCGGTGGCGCGGCGCGCCAGTTCGATGCCGTCCATCTCGGGCATGACGATATCGGTCAGGAGAAGCGTGAACGGTTCCTCACGCAGGCGCTCATAGGCGCTCGCACCGTTGTCGTAATCGATTACCTGGTAGCCGGCCTTTTCAAGCGCCTTGACGAGAAAGGCGCGCATGTCGTTGTCGTCTTCGGCGAGAAGAATGCGGTTCATGGTTTTTCCGTTCGCTGCGCCGCGCGGCGGGCGGCATGGTATCTCAACGCCCCAGTCATTACCGGACGCGGTAAATATCGGGTTTATTTCAGGCCGAATTCGCTTCTTAACGCAAGAGTTTTCGCCATTGCGCGTGACGCTTGAGGCTGGACAGGGGCCGGTCCGCCTGTCAAAAATTCAGAAAGCCGAAGGGAATCAGCGAGGCAATCCGGCACGCATCATGTTCAGCGCCCCCGATTTTTCGGAGCATCCGGCCTTCGAGGTCCGGGCGCCCGCCGATCAGAGAGTTCCCTTCGTTTTCAATTCGCCGCATAGCGGCCGTTTCTACCCGCCCCGCTTTCTCCGGATGACCCGACTCGATTCCGTTGCGATACGGCGGTCGGAGGACTATTTCGTCGATGAGCTGTTCTCGGGCGCCGTTCCACTCGGCGCGCCAATGCTGATGGCGCATTTTCCGAGAGCTTATCTGGACGTCAATCGCGAGCCCTACGAGCTCGACCCGCGAATGTTCGCTGACCGGGTACCGCCCTTCGCGAATTCGCGGTCGATCCGCGTCGCCGGTGGCCTCGGGACGGTCCCGCGGGTCGTTTCGGAAGGCACCGACATCTATTCGTCGCGTATTCCCGTTGCGGAAGCGCAGACACGCATCGCCAATATCTACAAGCCCTATCACCAGACCCTGCGCGATTTGCTGGCGCAGACGCATCGCCGCTTCGGTTTTGCCGTGCTGATCGACTGCCACTCGATGCCGGCGTCCGTGCGCTACGGTCCGGAAGGTATTCGCCCGGATTTCATCATTGGCGATCGGTTCGGAACAAGCGCCAGCCGTGCGCTGAGCGAAGCGGCGGCGGAGATCCTGACGGGCATGGGATATCTGGTGACAGCCAACAAGCCTTATGCCGGCGGGTTCATCACCGAGCATTACGGCCGTCCGCTCAAGGGGCTGCACGCCTTGCAGATCGAGGTCAATCGCGGACTTTACATGGACGAGCTGACGATCACCAAGAAGCCGTCCTTCCATCTGCTGCAGGAGGATCTCGCCGCTTTCGTCGCCCAGCTGATGGCGCTGCCGGACAGCCATTTCTTCGACTATTCAATCGCAGCGGAATAGCCGCGAAAAAAAGGCCGCATCGAAAGCGACGCGGCCAAAGTCTAGGGAGGAAACGCCCAAGGAGGGCGCGGCAGCAAGCTGCCAGGACCGAGAGTATGCTGCGTTGCACAATTGTCAATGTGCGCTGCCGCATTTTTTCAGTTATCGCTTGAGTCTTTTGCTGAATTTCCCCACAAAGCGGCCATGAGTACACAATCTCTCCCCGATGTTGCTTTCCTGCAACGGCTCGCCGACGCGGCTGCCGCCGAAACGCTGCCGCTTTTCCGCAGCGCGTCACTTGTCGAGAACAAGGAACAGGACGGATTCGACCCGGTGACGGCGGCCGACAAGCAGGCCGAGGCCGCGATTCGCGCCGTGATCGAAGAGGTGTTTCCCGACCACGGGATTATCGGCGAGGAACATGGCTCGGTGCGCCAGGACGCCTCGCATGTCTGGATCATCGATCCGATCGACGGCACACGGGCCTTCATTTCGGGCCTGCCCGTCTGGGGCACGCTGGTGGGTCTGCGCGTCGACGGGGTGGCGCGCGCCGGTTTCATGTCGCAACCCTATACGGGCGAGTTTTTCGTCGCCGATGGCGAGAAGAGCATGCTGATCCGCAAGGGGGAGGAGCCGGTCCGGCTTTCCACGCGCAAGCGCCACACGATTTCCGAGGCGACGTTGTTCACGACAACCCCGGCCTTGTTTGCAACCGGGACCATGCGCGATGCCTGGGACAGGCTGGAAAGCAAGGTGCGGTTACCGCGCTACGGGACGGATTGCTACGCCTTCGCGATGGTCGCGGCCGGATTTGCGGATATTGTCGTCGATCCGGGGCTGAAGACCTATGACATCGCCGCGCTGATCCCGCTGATCGAGCAGGCCGGCGGGGTCGTGACGACCATGCAGGGTACCAATGCCGTCCATGGCGGCGATATCGTCGCGGCGGCGACGCCAGAGCTTCACGCGGCGACGCTCGACATCCTCAATCGCTGAACCTTTCGAACATCGTCGGGCCGGAGCCGGGCACGAAGGCGAGGAAGGCGGCCATGAACTGCTCGCGATAGACATCGGCTTCCTGCAGGATTTCGTGGCGGGCGCCGTCGATGGTCAGCAAAGACGCTGAGCGCAAATAGATCGTCAGAAGCCGGATCGCATCGTTCGAGACAATGCCTTCGTCTCCCGCCATCATGACGAGTGTCGGGATAACCGTTTGCGCGAGGTGCGCCGGATCGTCGATCCGGTCGATGGCGTCGAAAACCGCGGCGGTCCAGGCGGCGGACGGTCCGCCAAGCGCGAGTTCCGGATAACGAATCGGTATCGAGATGTTGCGCGCATAGCGATGCGCATCGCTGGTGACCTGGTTTGCCTCGAAGGGCTTGCGCATGCGCCTGGCCGAACCGCCGGCGACATGCATGTTCCCGAGGCCCAGGAAACTCAGCGATTTGGTCACGGCGCGCATCGTCCAGTTCTGCAACTGTGAGGCGGGCAGGCCGAGAAAGGGCGCCATTAGCACCATGCGCTGGATCCGATTGACCATGATCGGCGCGGCGTAAAGCGCGACCAGCGCGCCGGTGGAATGGGCGAGGATGAAGTGAGGCGGTCGGCAATCCGGCAAGGCAACCTGCGTGAAGATCGTTTCGAGATCCGTCGCATATTGATCGAAACTGTCGACATAGCCGGCGTCGCCGCGGCTGAAGAAGCGCGTGGAACGGCCCTGTCCGCGCCAGTCGAAAGCGGTAACGTCGAACCCTGCAGCGACCAGGTCGCCGATCGTCTCGAAATATTTTTCGATCGATTCATTACGCCCCTGCAACACGATCACTGTTCCCTTGACCGGGTGCTTCGTCGTCCTGAAGACGGCGTAGCGGATCGAGAAGCCGTCAGGCGTCTGCACGAAGCCATCCGAATGGATGTCGGGATTGGGGTTGTGTTCGGAGAGCCGGAGTTCGGTCATGGGTCGCGGGCAATGGTTGCAAGCGGCGGCCCGCCGCTTCGGTTGGGGACGATTGATAGGAGCCGCCCGCGCAAAGGTCAAAGAAAAACCGGGAGCGTCTGTGCGACGCTCCCGGCGATGTGACCGGACTGGAAGGGACGATGCAGCCCGGTCAACCCGGATTTCCGTCAGCGGATGCCGAAGGAATAAGAGAAGTTGCCGTTACCGCCACGGAAGACGAACCCCGGACGATGGCCGCCGCGCAGGACGTGGCGCGAGAGCACGCGGCCGCTGCGTCCATCGACGACGAGGCGGACAGGTCCGCGATAGCCGCGCGCGAGCAGCACGTAGTCACCGCGCACGAGGCGCATGTTGCGGATGTTGCGGAACCCCTGGCGGTGCAGATGGCGCTTGATGACGTGGCGCGGCATGATGCGGTGATGGCCGCGCTGCGCGTTATTGTGGCCGCGATGGCCGACGAGCTCGACTTTTGCGGTCGATGCCGTGTCGGCTGCCGGTGCATTGACCGTGGGCATGGCGGAAGCGCCCGCGAGTGTGCCCATGGAAAGCATGGCGGCGAGAGCGGTCGTTGCGAAAGCGTTTTTCATGTCGTGTCTCCTGGTTCCCGGCGTCTTCTCCCGATTTCGGGCGACACCTCTCTTCGACGATGGAGACACAATCGCATCCGTCACCTGAACCGGGACGGAAGGCTTCGTTCATCTGGCGTTCATCTGAATGGGGTGGCGGGTTTGGGAAACTCTTGAACCGCATTTGTGCAATCACCAAATAGGTGATGCGGACGCCGGTAACGGGTTCGCTGGCGTTGGGACCGTGCCTGTTCAGGGCGGCCGGAAACGTCAAACGCAATCACAGTCGCTCATTGAAGGAGGACCATTATGCGTCACGTCGACTATTCACCCCTTTTCCGTTCCACCGTTGGATTCGACCGTCTTTTCTCGATGCTGGACACGCTTGCCCAGCCGGAAAACAACGGACAGACCTATCCGCCCTACAATATTGAGCGGACCGGAGAGAACTCCTATCGCGTCACCATGGCCGTCGCGGGCTTTTCCGAGGACGACCTGACGATCGAGGCGCGTTCCAACGTGCTGACCGTCGCTGGCGCGAAGCCGGAGGAAAGCACCGAAGAGAAGCGCGAATTCCTGCATCGCGGCATTGCCTCGCGTGCTTTCGAACGTCGCTTCCAGCTTGCCGACCATGTCGAGGTCAAGGCAGCCGAACTCCGGAACGGCCTGCTTCACATCGATCTCGAGCGTGAAATTCCCGAAGCCATGAAGCCGCGCAAGATCGCGATCAGCAACGGCAAGGAAAACGGCAAGCAGATCGAAGCCAAGGCCGTCAACTAAGGCGCCTTTCCGAAAGGCCTGTTTTCGCCAACACGTCCCCCGCCCCGGGCCCTCCCTGCCGGTGCGCGCGACGCGGAAAAGGCGGGGGAGACCCCGCCTTTTTTCATGTCTTCTTTTGTGCGGGTTCGCTCAGCTGAACCGGCGGCTGAGCAGGTGATCGAGCGACAGTTTTCCGGGGCCGTTGACGACGATCATCAACAGAACGAACACCCACAGCATGCGCTGGTCGAAGATGATGGCGTCGGGCAGCCGGTCGAACATCGAGCCGACAAATTTCGCGCCGAGCTGGTGGAATGCAACATCGACATAGCTCTGGACGCAGATGAAGACGATCATGCCGAGCGCGGCAATGCGTGAGAACAGCCCGGCCACGATCAGCAATGGCAGCAGGATTTCCGTCCAGGTGCCGAGCAACACGATAACGTGCCACGGGAAGAAGGGGATCGCCGCCGGCTCGAACCCGTATTGTTCCATCAAGGGCGGCAGGATCGCCGCATAGGCACCGACCGTCGGATTCATAAATCCGAACACACCGTCTCCCAACTTGTTCCACCCCGAATTCAGATAATACAGCAGCAGAAGGCTGGCGAAGGCGAAGCGCGCGGCAAAGCCGTTGAACCAGCCGTCGAGCAAGGCCTCGATCCGCGAAAATACCGTGTGATGCAGCCGGACCAAACCGGCGACCGGTCCGGAGCGGGCGTTGTCGCGCAGGCGTGTGGCATCGGTGATGTCGGTCATAGTGCTTTCCGTTCAGGTCTGCTCGGTTGTCACGGACAGGAATGCGCCGGTGGCGAACATGCCGCCGATCGCCTCGTTGATGTCGAACGCGGATGAAGCCCGGGCTCCGGCCTCCGCGGCGTCGCCGAGGCAATCGCCGGCGATCAGGCTGGCGAAGAACGCGCCGTGGCCTTGCGGCAGTCCCGTGACGGTCACGTCCATGCCGGGCCGGGTGACAAGCACATCCTGGGGCCGTGTGACGTCGATACGGCCGATGGTCTCCCGATTGCGATTGGCGTCGAATATGTCGAATGCGGCGTAAGGCGACCGGATCAGGCCGGTGGCCGGATGCGGCTTGAACATCGCGCCCTCCAGGTCCTCGGGCGCAATCTTTGCGAGTGCCTGCGGGTCCAGCGGTTCCAGATCGGCGGCGTGATAGGCCGTCAGCCAGGCGCGCTCCACACGTGCGACGTCGGCGAGATACGGCATGCGACGGGCATGTTCGAAATGTTCGATAAAGGCCGGGAAGTCATGTCCATAGAGAAACAGCAACGGCGAGACGGGCGGATGGGCGCGGACGAATTCGCGCGCCATGTCGCGAAACAGCGTCTCGCCCGTGATGCGCATGACGGCCGGGAAAATGTCCGCCAGCGCATTGATCAGGCTGACGGTGACGTTGTTGCGGTAGACGTTGAATCGCTTCACGGCCTGCTTGCCGCGCGGTCCTTCGACCGTCGCCGGTTTTTCGCGCACCGGATCGAGAATCGCGGCGCGGAAGCCGGCGGCGTTGAGGTCGGATTTCTCAGGCGCCGACTGCATGGCTCTTGCCCATCAAGAAGGAATGCGCTGCCTCGTCGAGGATTCGATCGGCGGCGGCAGCCTCGGCACGCAGGATCGGCCAGTCCGGCAGGTCGGAATCCCATTCGACCAGGGTCGGGATCGGCCCGGACTGCCTGATGACGATCGAATAGAGATCCCACACCGAGTCCGCGACGGGGGCGTCATGGCTGTCGATGAGCAGCGGCTCGCCCTCGTCATCCTCCTGGACAGCATGACCGGCAAGATGGATCTCTCCGACATGCTCCATCGGGTAGTCCATCAGGTAGGACATTGGCGAAAAGCCGTGATTGGTGGCCGAGACGAAGACGTTGTTGACGTCGAGCAGCAGGCCGCACCCGGTGCGGCGCACGATCTCGCGAATGAAATCAGTCTCGTTGAGGGTCGAGTTTTCGAAGACGACATAGGTCGACGGGTTTTCCAGCAGCATCTGCCGGCCGATGACATCCTGCATGCGGTCGATGTGGCTGCAGACATGGTTCAGCGTCTCTTCCGTATAGGGGAGCGGCAGCAGGTCGTTCATGAACACCTCGTCATGGGTGGACCATGCGAGATGTTCGGAGACCAATGCGGGTTCATAGCGGTCGACAAGTGCCTTGAAGCGGGCGAGGTGATCCTCGCTCAGCGGCTGGGGGCCGCCGATGGACATGCAGACGCCATGCAACGAGAGCGGAAAATCCTGTCGGACACGCTCCAGGGCACGATGCGGAAAGCCGCCATCGCCCATGTAGTTCTCGGCATGCACCTCGACGAACCCGACCGGATCGGGGTCGGCGAGGATGGCGTCCAGATGGGTGTGTTTGAAGCCGACCCCGGCCAAAGCCGGGATACGGGCTGTGTGTGCTGCAAACCGGAACGTGCCTGCGGCAGGGGGACGGGCCGCGGACGCTCCGTGATTCAGGGAAGTCGGGGTCATGGCATCATCTCCGGTTTGCGGTGTTACAGGCAGTCCTCAGGACGGCATGTCGCGCTCGAGCGGCTCCAGCGAACCCATGCGCTCGCCCGGCAGTTCCATCGATGCGCAGCTGCCTTCCTCGACATACTTCCAGGCGTTGCCCTGGTAATCGACGGTAGACGTGCCCTGGCAGGTCGTGCCCGGACCGGCGGCGCAATCGTTCTGGCCGGCCATGGCGACGCCGTAGCACTTGACGTTTGCGGCGGCGGCATCGGTCGCGGTGACGAGTTGGGCGCCAGAAATGGCGGCCGCGACGGCACCGGCTAGAACTGCTCCGCTGAACGCGGTCTTGGTTGCTTTGGTCATGTGAGACTCCTCTGAAGGTCGTTGGCCGGACAGGTCAGTCGCCCGGTGACGGCAGGAGTCGCAGAGACATCGATCAATAGGAAATCAACGCGTCGTTATTCGACGTCACTTCCGTGTGAGAAACAGTTGATGGGGATCTTTTCGAAACGAGAAAAGCAGCTGCGGGCTGCGAGGCTTGAACGCCCGGATGCGATCGGGGCGACGAAGCATTCGCCGACTGCTAGGCTGGTCGCCGTTGCATTCTGGTACATGTGATCATGACGACCGTAGCGGTCGCGAGCGCGGTTTACGGGAGGAGCGGAATGAGCAAATCGTTCGAAGACATTGCAATGATGCCGATCGGACGGGTCAGCGGCGGGCGCGTGGAAGCCACCAAGGACTATTGGGGCAACAATCGTGCGACCATCGTCCTGCGCGACGATCTGCTGGCTCCGGATGCGCTGAACGGGCTCGATGCGCATTCACATATAGAGGTGGTGTTCCACTTTCATATCGATGCGGACGAACCGTCGGAAGCTGGAGCACGACACCCGCGCGGCCGGGCAGACTGGCCGGTCGTCGGGATTTACGCCCAGCACGGCCGCATGAGGATCAACCGGATCGGGGTCAGTATCTGCCGGCTGCTCGGCGTGAACGGTCTGGAGGTCGAGGTGGAAGCGCTGGATGCGATCGACGGAACACCGGTGCTCGACATCAAGCCGGTCTGGTCCGGCTACCGCCCGCGCGGCGAATTTCGCGAACCCGAATGGGCGCGGGAAATCATGGCCAGTTACTGGGAATGACGCCCTCGCTGCGAAAGGATGTAATCGAATTCACGCCTTTTGGGACATATTCGACCAATTGGCGCGGGATTTTTTTGCATTTGCATCTTGAGAAAATTTTCGCTATCTGCCATAAGAATAAGACAGCATTGCTGTCCTATTTTGCATTTCGGATCTAACGGCATGGATAATTCCGTTTGATCCATATACGCGTCTGCAAGCGCAGGGCGCCGATCCGATCCTGACGAGCGGCTATCCGATCCCACCGGCGCAAACCGGCGAGGGATCGGAGCGCCGCCTGACCGGGAGGATGGCAGGGCGCGCCCGAAATGCTAGACAGGACCGATAACCGCGCCAGGTGCGCAGAGACGGAGGATTGAGCGATGAAGAGGATCACTGGATCCGAACCCGCCGGACCGGGCAGTGCGGCAGGACCGAGAGCCGGAACGTCGCGCAAGACCGCATACGGCCTTCCGGCAGCACAGGGGCTTTACGATCCGCGCAAGGAACATGACGCCTGCGGTGTCGGCTTCATCGCGCATATGAAGGGCGAGAAATCGCACTCCATCGTTTCCAGCGGTCTCGCCATGCTGGAAAATCTCACCCATCGCGGCGCAGTGGGCGCCGATCCGCTGATGGGCGACGGCGCCGGTATGCTGGTGCAGATTCCGGACGCGCTGTTCCGCGAAGAATGGGCGGCGAAGGGCGTGGAGTTGCCGCCCGTCGGCGACTATGCGGTCGGACATTTTTTCCTTCCGCAGGAAGATGATCTGCGCGCGCATATCGAAAACATCATCACGGAAGTGGTCGCCGCCGAAGGGCAGACGCTGATCGGCTTCCGCGATGTGCCGGTCGACAATTCCTCGCTTTCCAAGGCGCCCGACATCGTCGCGACCGAACCGGTGCACCGTCAGGTCTTTATCGCGAAGGCCGAGGGCCTGGAGGCCGGCGACGAATTCGAGCGCCGGCTGTTCATCCTGCGCAAGGTGATTTCGAGCCGTATCCATTCGGAGACTGAAGGCCGCGACAACGGCTTTTATCCGGCGTCGCTGTCTTCGCGCACCATCGTCTACAAGGGCATGTTCCTGGCCTACCAGGTCGGCGCCTATTACAAGGACCTGCTCGACGAGCGTTTCGTTTCGGCGCTGGCGCTTGTCCATCAGCGCTTCTCGACCAACACCTTCCCGTCCTGGAAGCTGTCGCATCCCTACCGGATGGTCGCGCATAATGGCGAGATCAACACGTTGCGCGGCAACGTGAACTGGATGGCCGCGCGCCAGGCGTCTGTGAAATCCGAACTGTTCGGCGACGAGATCGGCAAGTTGTGGCCGATTTCATACGAAGGCCAGTCGGACACCGCCTGTTTCGACAATGCGCTCGAGTTCCTGTTCCAGGGCGGTTATTCGCTCGCGCATGCGGTCATGATGCTGATCCCGGAAGCGTGGGCCGGCAACCAGTTGATGGATGAGAAGCGCAAGGCCTTCTACGAATACCATGCCGCGCTGATGGAGCCGTGGGACGGCCCGGCGGCGGTTGCCTTTACCGACGGCCGCCAGATCGGCGCCACGCTCGACCGCAACGGCCTGCGTCCGGCGCGCTACATCGTCACCGACGACGACCTCGTCATCATGGCGTCCGAAGCCGGCGTGATCACCGTGCCGGAAGAAAAGGTCGTGACCAAGTGGCGGCTGCAGCCCGGCAGGATGCTGCTGATCGACATGGAAGAGGGCCGCATCGTTTCCGACGAGGAAATCAAGCGGCAGATGGCGGAGATGCTGCCCTACAGGAAATGGCTGGAAAACACCCAGCTTGTCCTCGAGGAACTGAAGCCTGTTGCGCCACGCGCCCTGCGCGAGGATGTCAGCCTGCTCGATCGCCAGCAGGCCTTCGGCTATTCCCAGGAAGACACGCGCATCCTGATGGCGCCGATGGCGACGACCGGCCAGGAAGCGATCGGCTCGATGGGGACCGATACGCCGATTTCGGCGATGTCGAACAAGTCGAAGCTGCTCTACACCTATTTCAAGCAGAACTTCGCGCAGGTCACGAACCCGCCGATCGATCCGATCCGCGAGGAACTGGTGATGAGCCTCGTCTCGTTCATCGGTCCGCGTCCGAACATCTTCGATCTGGAGGGATTGTCGCGGCGCAAGCGTCTCGAAGTGCGCCAGCCGATCCTGACCAATGGCGATCTCGAAAAGATCCGCTCCATCGGTCACACCGAGGAGCTGTTCGACACGAAGACGCTCGACACGACCTATGACAGCGACGAGAGCGCCGACGGCATGGCCGTGGCGGTCGAGCGGCTGTGCCGGCGCGCCGAACAGGCCGTGCATGGCGGCTACAACATCATCGTTTTGTCCGACCGCCAGATCGGCGCCGACCGCATCGCGATCCCGGCATTGCTGGCGACCGCGGCCGTGCATCATCATCTGATCCGCAAGGGCCTCCGCACGTCGGTCGGTCTCGTGGTGGAATCGGGCGAACCGCGCGAAGTGCATCATTTCTGCTGCCTCGCCGGATACGGTGCGGAAGCGATCAACCCCTATCTCGCCTTCGATACGCTGCTCGACATGCATTCCAAGGGCGAGTTTCCGCCGGAGGTCGACCGCTACGAAGTGGTTCACCGCTACATCAAGTCGATCGGCAAAGGCATCCTGAAGGTGATGTCCAAGATGGGCATCTCGACCTATCAGTCCTATTGCGGCGCGCAGATTTTCGATGCCGTGGGCCTTTCGAGCGAACTGGTCGGCAAGTATTTCACCGGCACCGCCACGACCATCGAGGGCATCGGTCTTGCCGAGGTCGCCGAGGAAACCGTGCGCCGTCACCGCTCGGCGTTTTCCAACGATCCGGTGCTGATCAATGCGCTGGAAGTCGGTGGCGAGTACATGTATCGCGTGCGCGGTGAAGAGCACGTCTGGACTCCGGACGCCGTCGCCACGCTGCAGCACTCGGTGCGCCAGAATCTGCCCGAGAAATTCCGTGAATTCTCGGCCCAGGTCGATGCCGAGGCACGAAACGCGAAGTCGATCCGGGGCCTGTTCCATATCAAGATGGCCGAGGAGACGGGCCGCGTACCGGTCGCCATCGACGATGTCGAACCGGCATCCGAGATCGTCAAGCGGTTCTCGACCGGGGCGATGAGCTTCGGCTCGATCAGCCGTGAGGCGCACACCACGCTGGCGCGCGCCATGAACCGGATTGGCGGCAAGTCGAATACCGGCGAGGGCGGCGAGGAGCCGGATCGCTTCCATCCGCTTCCCGACGGGACCGCGAACCCGGAGCGTTCGGCGATCAAGCAGGTCGCTTCCGGCCGGTTCGGCGTGACGACCGAATATCTCGTCAATTCGGACATGATCCAGATCAAGGTCGCCCAGGGCGCCAAGCCCGGCGAGGGCGGCCAGTTGCCCGGCCACAAGGTCGATGCGACCATCGCCAAGACCCGGCATTCGACGCCCGGCGTCGGCCTGATCTCGCCGCCGCCGCACCATGACATCTATTCGATCGAGGATCTGGCTCAGCTCATCTACGATCTGAAGAACGTCAATTCGGCAGCCGACATCTCGGTCAAGCTGGTGTCGGAAGTCGGTGTCGGCACGGTTGCGGCCGGTGTCGCGAAGGCGCGCGCCGATCACATCACGATTTCCGGTTATGATGGCGGGACCGGCGCGTCTCCGCTGACCTCGCTGAAGCACGCCGGTTCGCCCTGGGAAATGGGCCTTTCGGAAACCCACCAGACGCTTGTCCTCAACGGTCTGCGCAGCCGCGTGGCACTGCAGGTCGATGGCGGGCTTCGTACCGGCCGCGACGTGGTGATCGGTGCGCTGCTCGGCGCCGACGAGTTCGGTTTCTCGACTGCTCCGTTGATCGCGGCGGGCTGCATCATGATGCGCAAGTGTCACCTCAACACCTGCCCGGTGGGCGTGGCGACGCAGGACCCTGTCTTGCGCAAGCGCTTCAAGGGTACGCCGGAACACGTCATCAACTACTTCTTCTATGTTGCCGAGGAAGTGCGGGGCCTGCTTGCAGCCTTGGGTTACACGAAGCTCGACGACATCATCGGCGAAACCGGCCTCCTCGGACAGGAAGCGCTGATCGAACACTGGAAGGCGCGGGGGCTCGATTTCACCCGCGTGTTCCACAAACCCGAAGCCGAGAAGCACGAGATTTACTGGACCGAGCGCCAGAAGCATCCCATCGACGACATTCTCGACCGCAAGCTTATCGCGGAGGCCATGCCTGCGCTCGAAACGAAGCAAGCCGTTCGCATCGAAACGCCGATCCACAACACGGACCGGTCGGCGGGCGCCATGCTTTCCGGTGAACTTGCCAGGCGATACGGTCACAAGGGGCTCCCGGACGAGACCATCCATGTCGAACTGCACGGCACGGCTGGGCAGTCCTTCGGCGCGTTTCTCGCCAACGGCATCACCTTCGACCTGATCGGTGACGGCAACGACTATGTCGGCAAGGGTCTGTGCGGCGGTCGGTTGATCGTTCGTCCGCCCGAAAACACGGGAATCGTGCCGGAAGAATCGATCATCGTCGGCAACACGGTGCTGTACGGCGCCATCCAGGGTGAAGCCTATTTCCGGGGCGTCGCGGGCGAACGTTTCGCGGTGCGCAACTCCGGCGCGGCGGCGGTCGTCGAAGGCGTGGGCGACCATGGCTGCGAATACATGACCGGTGGCGTCGTCGTCGTGCTCGGTCAGACCGGACGGAACTTCGCGGCTGGCATGTCGGGCGGCGTCGCCTATGTGCTGGACGAGGACGAGACCTTTGAGACGCGCTGCAACATGGCGATGGTGGAGCTGGAACCTGTTCCCGAAGAGGACGATATCCTCGAGAAGCTGCACCATCACGGCGGCGATCTGATGCACAAGGGCCGTGTCGACGTGTCCGGCGACATGACACGCCACGACGAGGAACGGTTGCTGCAACTGATCTCCAACCACCGGCTGCTGACCGGGTCCGCGCGGGCGGCGCATATCCTGGAAAACTGGGAAAGCTTCCGTCCGAAGTTCCGCAAGGTCATGCCGGTCGAATATCGGCGCGCGCTTGAGGAAATGGAGCGCATGCGGATGAACGTGGCGGCGGAGTAACGGCGATGATCATCTCGACGACCAACACGATTGAAGGCAAGCGGATCACCGACTATCGGGGAGTGGTGACCGGCGAGGCCATTCTCGGCGCCAATATCTTCCGGGATTTCTTCGCCGGAATCCGGGATATTGTCGGCGGGCGCTCCGGCGCCTACGAGAAATCGCTGCGCGAGGCGCGTGGAATCGCGCTTTCCGAAATGGAGGACGAAGCCCGCCGTGTCGGCGGCAATGCCGTCATCGGCGTCGACCTCGATTATGAAAACATCGCGGCCGGTAGCGGTTCGATGCTGATGGTTTCGGCATCGGGCACTGCGGTCGTCATCGAATAGGTCCTGGACAGATTATGGGCAAGGTAACGGGTTTTCTCGAGATCGACCGGCATACGCCGAAATACCAGCCGGCGTCCGATCGCATACGTCATTTCAAGGAATTCACCATTCCGCTCGAAGACGGCGAAGTGGCCAAGCAGGCTGCGCGCTGCATGGATTGCGGCATTCCGTTCTGCCACGGACCGACGGGCTGTCCGGTCAACAACCAGATCCCGGACTGGAACGACCTCGTCTACAATGGCGACTGGGATTCCGCGATCCGGAATCTGCATTCCACCAACAATTTCCCCGAGATCACCGGCCGCATCTGTCCCGCGCCCTGCGAGGAAGCCTGCACGCTGAATCTCGAGGATATTCCCGTCGCCATCAAGACCGTGGAGCAAGCGATCGCCGACAAGGCGTATGAGAACGGCTATGTCGCGCCACAGCCTCCGGTCCACAAAACCGGCCGAAAGGTCGCCGTCATCGGCTCCGGCCCTGCCGGCCTCGCCGGGGCCCAACAGCTCGGTCGCGCCGGCCATGAAGTGCATGTTTTCGAACGTGAAAGCGCGCTGGGCGGGCTGATGCGTTACGGCATTCCCGATTTCAAGATGGAAAAGCACTATATCGATGCCCGCGTGAAGCAGATGGAGGGCGAAGGCGTTTCCTTCCATGTCAACGTCAATGTCGGTGTCGACAAGACGGTGGCCGAACTGGACGCGGAATTCGACGCGGTGCTTTATTGCGGCGGTTCGGAAAAGCCGCGCGAAGCGGGCATTCCGACCAATGAACTCGCCGGTATCCACCCGGCGATGAACTATCTCGTGCAGCAGAACAAGCGCGTCGCGCATGAGAGCATTTCATCGGTCGCGTGGAATTCGGATCCGATCCTTGCGAGCGGCAAACATGTGGTTGTCGTTGGCGGCGGCGACACCGCGTCGGACTGTGTCGGAACCGCTTTCCGCCAAGGCGCGGTGAGGGTGACGCAGCTCGATATCCGCCCGCAGCCGCCCGAGAAGGAAGACAAGCTCGCTGTGTGGCCCTATTGGGCGACGAAGATGCGAACCTCGTCCAGTCAGGCGGAGGGCGCCCAGCGCGAATTCCAGGTGGCGACTCTCGAATTCGTCGGTGAAAACGGACAGCTCACGCATGTGAAGTGCTGCGAGGTCGATGAATCGCGCAAGCCGGTGGCCGGCACCGAATTCTTCATCCGGGCCGATCTGGCCTTCATCGCCATCGGCTTTTCCGGCCCGCTGGAAGACGGCATCCTGGCCGAGCTTGGCGACGGACTCAAGATCGATGTCGATCGCCGCGGCGGTACGTCGGTGCATGCGGATGACCAGGACTACAAGACCACCATCGACAAGTTCTTTGCCGCCGGCGATGCCCGGCGCGGTCAGTCGCTTGTCGTCTGGGCGATTCGGGAAGGCCGGCAGGCCGCCCGTTCGATCGACGAGTTCCTGATGGGATCGACCACCCTGCCGCGATAAAGGCCGGAAAATTTCGCGGACCGGATTGACTTAGCGCAAAGCGGGCTTGCCCGAACGCGCAGACATTCCCCCTGTGGAATATGACACAGGGGGTTTTTTATGTTCGCTCTCCTTCTCGCCGCTTATCTGCTGACAGCGCCGACGCTGATGGGAATCATCGTGATCGCGCTGCTCAGCGCCGACATGTTCTCAGCGCAGTATATCGGGTATGCCGCAATCGCCGGTGCGGTTCTGGCGCTTCCCGTCGCGTGGCTGCTTTCGCGCAAGCTCGAGCACATTTTCGACGGCCGCCGGCAAGGCTGACATTTCATCGGTCGCCTGATCCGAAAGGTTCAAGCGACCTGTGAATGGCGTATCGGAACGGTTGACCGCATCGTCGCGATGCGGCATCGGTGGGCCAGTTTCTCCCAAAGGTCAGGAGCCTGCCAATGTCCGACGTGAACGGCGTCGCCCGTGATCAATTGCGTGCCTTCATCGAGCGTATCGAACGCCTCGAAGAGGAAAAGAAATCCATCGCCGATGACATCAAGGATGTCTATGCGGAAGCCAAGGGCACGGGTTTCGACACCAAGGTGCTGCGCAAGGTCGTCACGATCCGCAAGCAGGACCAGAACGAGCGCATGGAGCAGGAAGCCGTGCTCGATCTTTATCTGCATGCCCTCGGCATGGTTCCCGCCCCCGACGAGGAGTAGTCACCGACCCGGTGAAATGACGGAAGCGATTCCCTTTGCCGCTGAAACGGCCTAGGGTTCTCCGTCATGGAAAACACGCTGGAAGAGGTCCATCACGCCGTTCCGCTCGTCGATATTGCGAGTGTGATCGTGATTGCGGTCCTGGCCGGCCTTGGGCTGATGCGCCTGCGCCAGCCGCCGCTGGTGGGCTTCATTCTTGCCGGCGTCATCATGGGGCCGACCGGTTTCGGCCTGATCGGCTCCAACGAAAATGTTTCCCTCCTCGCCGAGATGGGGGTTCTTGTCCTCCTGTTCTTCATCGGCACCGAATTGTCGCTGAAGGCTTTTGTCGCGACCCTCAAGCCGGCGGTCATCGTTGCCGCCGGACAGTTGCTAGCCGCGCTTGCTATCGGCGCCGGCATCGCATGGCTGGTCGGATCGACGGTGGCCGAGGCGGTTATCCTCGGTTTCATCATCGCCTTGTCCAGCACAGTCGTCGCGATGAAGATGCTCGAGGATACGGGCGCACTTCGTCGATTGCCGGGGCGGATTACCGTCGGCGTGCTGATCGCCCAGGATATCGCCGTGGTGCCGATGTTGATCCTTGTCTCGTCCTTTGGCGGGGCGGGGGCGAATGCAGGCGAACTGGTGATCAAGATCGCGGTTGCCGTCGGGCTGCTCGGCGTCCTGCTCTGGTGGCTCGGACGGAGCGCGAAACTCAAGATACCCTTCACTGACGAAGTCGCGGATAATGTCGAACTGCTGGCGCTCGGTTCGCTCGCAGTCTGTTTCGGCGCGGCGGCGCTGTCCGGCGTGGTCGGCCTGTCACCCGCTTATGGCGCGTTCGTCGCCGGCCTCGTGATCGGAAACTCGACGCTGCGCAACAAGGTCATCCCTGTGATCGAGCCGATCCAGAGCGTGCTGCTGGTCGTCTTCTTCCTGTCCATCGGGCTTCTGATCGACCTCGACTACATCCGCGATCATCTCGGCGTGGTGCTCGCGGCTGCCCTCTTCGTGGTTGCGGTCAAGACCATCCTGAACATCTTCCTTCTTCGCATCGCCGGGTTCGATAGGGAGACCGCGCTTGTCGGCGGCCTGTCCATGGCCCAGATCGGCGAATTCTCCTTCGTTCTCGCAGCTGCCGGATTTGCCGCAGGGGCGCTCGGAGCGGATATTTATCGCCTGTCCATTGCCGTCACGGCGATTACGCTCCTGTTCTCTCCCGCATGGATGGCAGTGATGCACCGGGTCGAGGCGATTGCGATGGAAAACTACTCGTCCTACCGCGCTGCGCTCTCGGAGGCCTATGCCGCCGAGATCGGTAATGTGGAGGAGGGGATGTGGTGGCTGAAAGTGCGCTATCGCGCCGGCCGCATCGCACGGCGCAAAACGAAGGCGGCAGCGAGCAGACGAAATGTCTCATCCGCGGTGGCGGAGGCCGAGCCGGTCGGGCCGCTGGCGGATATCGATACAGCGAAGAAGGGCTGAGCCCGGATCAGTTGGTGGCGGGGATCTTCAGCGTCAGTGGCTGGCCGTCGCCACCCTTGCCGCCCTGGAATTTCGCCACGGCGAGGAAGGTGACCGCGTTTCCGGAGAAGCGGCGCGGATCGGGGGCGGCGGTTCTGGAAAAGCCTTTCGTGTAGACCGTTGTCGGCGCTTCGCGCAGCGCGTTCTGGATGAAGGCCGGGCGTTCCGTCAGGCGACCGTGATCGGTGACCGAGAGTTGTGCCGTGGTCCAGGTTCCATAGCGCGCCGGGTCGATCTGGTCCGCCGGTACGAGCCGGGAGGCGGCTGCGTTCTGCGTGGAAGCGGTGTGAAGGCTGGGACGCGGCGCTTTCAGGGTCGTCTCGACACCTGTGTCGTAGACGGGAGCAGCCTTTTCGCCTGGCGTGACGGCTTCGATGGAGGCTCGTTGCGGGCTTTGCGGTACGGGAAGCGCGGCGACCTCGATTTTCGGGCCCGCAAGCCGTTCCGGGCGCGGCGCGGAGGTGGGAAGCGGAATATCGAGCGCCGCGAGGTCGAGATCGGCCTTGCGCGCCGAGTTGATCAATTCCTCCACCTCGTCGGCAGATGCACGCGCGTTGGTCGCGCCGTTCAGCGCGGCCTCGATATCGGCGGCGGAGCGGCGCGTGGAAGCGGGTTCGCGCTGCAGGCTGGCGACCTGTACGCCCGGGCGAGGACGCGGTGTCGGAACCGACGGGGCGGCGTCCGGCTGGACCAGTGCCGTTGCCGTCGGGATGTTGGCCGGGGGAACGGGTGCAGCGGGCGCCTCGGCGAGCCTTTCGACCGCGGTTTCGGCTGCGGCGAGCGGAATGGCGGGCTCGGGTCGCGGAGCAAATTGCGGCAAGGGCATTTCGCGCGGGACCAGCGCCGCCATGAGGCTCCCGGGTGTTTCGCGAACCGGTGCGGGAGCGCTGGGCTGTGGTGTCGCGCGGCGCGGCGTTGGAGCTGCCGGTGCGGCATCACGGTCGTCGTTTCCGCCGCCGCCGAAAAGGCCGGCCAGCAATCCGCCGCCTCCTCCGCCGCTACGTCCGCCCGAAACGATTGCCGTCGCCTGGCCCTTGCGCTTGCGTTCCTTGTAGGCGGCGAGCGCCTGATTGTAGCCGGGCAGGGGCTTGCCGTCGGGCGGCAGGTGCAAGGTTCCCCCCTTGGGGAATACCCGGGTTAGCTCCGAACGGCTCATGCGTGGCCATGCGCGGACGCTGCCGGTATCGAAATGCACGAAAGGAGAGCCGGATTTCGGATAGTATCCGACGCCGCCGCCCTGAAGCTTGAAGCCGATCTCGCGCAGCTTGGAGAGCTTGACGCCGGGGATATAGAAATCCATCGCCTTGCCGACCATGTGCTGGCTTTTCTTGGCCTGACCGCCGCGGGTCCGGCGCAGCATCTCGTTGGTCGCCGGCGAACGGTAGGCAGAGACGACGTGGATATAATCCCTTGCGCCTGACATCTGATAGGCTTCCCAGATGATGTCGAAGAGCTGAGGGTCCATCTTCGTCGGTTCGTTACGGCGCCAGTCGCGCAAGAAGCGATTAAGCTTGTTAAGCCCGCTCTGGATATAGCGCCCGTCCTTCTTGAAGGTGATCTCGGCGCGTTCCTTGGTATGAATGTAGTAGAGTTTCAGCGTGCGCGTTTCGGCCTGCGCAGCGGCGAATGCCGTCAACATGAGGGGCAAAGCCAGACAAGACATGACCGCCGCGTGCCAGAACGCACGCGCGACCCAGCGACAGGGCCTTGCCGCCTGATTTGTCTTCCGGAACCTCAAAACACATCAACCTGTAAAAACAGCAACGCCCCGGAGGCTAGCGGAAACATGGTTAACCGCTTGTTAGCGTGGTGATCGCACCGATAGCCGGCAAAATCCAGTCGGAAACCTTGCGAAAGGGCAATCTGCACCACGTATCCCCGGTGTTCCCCCGATATCTGGCCCTGATGATCGGAAAATGCGGTGATACGATGGCAAGACAGTGCGGGTCGAAACCCGCAAAACTTCATGGTTACCAATTGCATATGTGCAATGGGCGGGACCTGCTGGATTCGCGGCGGGTGGTTACTCGGCGGCCAGTTCGGCCTGGTCGAGATTATATTCCTTGAGCTTGCGATAAAGCGTCGAGCGGCCGATTCCGAGCCGGCGGGCGACCTCGCTCATCTGACCGCCGTAATGGTCGATCGCGAAGGCGATTGCCTCGGCTTCGAGTTCGACCAGTGGACGGACGTTGCCGGTGCTGTCGAGAATGCGCAGCACGTCCGCCGGTTGCGTTGGTTCGCGCCAGACCGAATTCGCGCTGCCGGCGGGGCTGGACAGGGCGCTGTCCAGAGGAGGCGTGGAGGCGAGTGTTTCCCGGCCGCCGGTTCCTGAAAGCTCTTCGGGATCGATGCCGTGCACCTGGGCCTGTATCTGCGGGAAATCAGATACCTGGAGGGTCTTGCCGTCGCAAAGGACCATCGCCCTGAAAACGGCATTCTGAAGCTGCCTGATGTTCCCCGGCCAGTCGTGGGCCTGGAGCAGCGCCAGCGCTTCCGGCGATATCCCGCGCGCGCGAAAGCTGCGTTGCTCGCGCCTGTACATCTCGATGAAATGATGAACCAGTTGGGGAATGTCGGTATCGCGCTGGCGAAGAGCGGGCACCAGAATGGGAAAGACATTGAGGCGATAGAACAGGTCCTCGCGGAACCGCCCGGCCTTGATGGCTGCGATCAGGTCGCGATTGGTCGCCGAGATGAAACGGATATCGACCTTTCTGATCGTGCGCGATCCGACGGGTTCGATTTCACCTTCCTGGATGGCGCGCAGCAGCTTGACCTGCGCTTCCAGCGGGAGTTCGCCGATCTCGTCTAGGAACAAGGTGCCGCCATTGGCCTCGACGAATTTACCGGTGTGCTTTTCCGTCGCGCCGGTGAACGCACCCTTCTCGTGACCGAACAGGATGCTCTCGATCAGATTTTCCGGAATCGCGCCGCAATTGACGACGACGAAAGGCTTGTTCGAGCGGATGCTCTCTGCCTGGATCGCGCGGGCGATCAGTTCCTTGCCGGTACCGGAATCGCCCTCGATCAGGACGGGTATGTCGCTGGCCGCCGCCTTGCGCATCAGGGCGCGAACGCGATCCATTGCCTCGCTGCCGGCGATCATCCTGTGCCGGGCGGATGCGCCATTTTCGCCCGCGTCACGGGTCTGGCGCGTCTTGACCTTGATCGCGGCTTCGAGCGCGCTTTTCAGCCGTTCGGGCGAGACCGGCTTGACGAGGAAATCGAATGCGCCGGCCCGCATCGCGGAGATGACCACATCGATGCCGCCCTGCGCGGTCAGAACGATGACGGGGGTTTCAATGTCGCGCTCGCGCATCGCGCGCATGATGGTAAGGCCATCGATATCCGGCATGACGAGGTCGAGCAGGATGGCGTCGATTTGCGCGTCCGGATCGGTGATGGCGTCGAGGGCCTTTGCGCCGCCATCGACCACGCTGGACGAATAGCCGAGGCGTCCAACCGCAGCCTCGATCAGGCGGCGCTGGACGGGATCGTCATCGGCTATGAGGATATGCGCACTCATCGCTTGAATGGCTTCGTACCTTTAGTATGTTCCGGTAGCAGGCACCCGGATTTTCTCCTGTGCGCCAGGTTGGCACATATATCTCAAGGGCGGGCTAAGCCTGCCGGTCAAAGTTTAACGATCGCCGGGCATTTGCCGGCGGACATGCGGGGCAGATCCATGATTCATCATTCGACCTTTCTGCGGGAAGACATCGCGAGTCGATCACCCGCCGAGGGCGCGGCAGCGGCACAGTTCGGCGATCTGCCGGAATGGAACCTCGGCGATCTCTATCCCTCGATCGATGCGCCGGAACTGAAGGACGATCTGGAACGCGCCGCCGCCGAGGCGGTCGCGTTCTCCGATACATGGAAAGGCAAGCTGTCGCTCGCCGCCGGAAACGGATCGCTTGGCAAGGCAATCGCCGCATTCGAGCAGTTGGAAGAATTGCTCGGTCGGATCATGGCGTTTGCGAGCCTGACCTATGCCGGCGAGACGGCCAATCCGGCCAAGGCCAAGTTCTACGGCGACATGCAGCAGCAGCTCACCGACATCAGTTCGAACCTTCTGTTCTTCGCGCTGGAGCTGAACCGGATCGAGGACGAAGCGCTGGAGCGCACCCTTTCCGAGGACGATTTGCTGGCGCATTACCGGCCGTGGGTGGAGGATCTTCGCAAGGAAAAGCCCTATCAGCTTGAGGATCGCGTCGAGCAATTGTTCCATGAGAAGTCGCTGACGGGACGCGGCGCTTTCAACCGGCTCTTCGACGAGACGATGACGGCGCTTCGCTTCAATGTGGATGTTGAGGAGCTTGCGATCGAGTCGACGCTCAATCTCTTGCAGGATCATGACCGGGCGCGGCGCGAAAAGGGCTTCCGCGCCCTGACGGAGACCTTCGGCAAGAACCTGTCGACCTTCACGTTGATCACCAACACGCTCGCGAAGGACAAGGAGATTTCAGACCGCTGGCGCGGCTTCCAGGATATCGCCGACAGCCGGCACCTCGCCAATCGTGTCGAACGCGAGGTTGTCGATGCGCTGACGGAGGCAGTGCGCGATGCCTATCCGCGCATTTCACACCGCTACTACGCGATGAAGGCGAAATGGCTCGGGCTCGACGTGCTTGAAGCCTGGGACCGCAACGCGCCTCTGCCCGAAACGCCGCAGGCGACAATCGGCTGGGAAGACGCCCGAAACACCGTGCTTTCGGCCTATGGGGCGTTTTCGCCCGAGATGGCGGATATCGCGCGCCGCTTCTTCGACAAGTCGTGGATCGACGCGCCGGCGCGTCCGGGCAAGGCGCCGGGCGCCTTCGCGCACCCGACCGTGCCGTCCGCCCATCCCTATGTGCTGCTGAACTACATGGGCAAGCCGCGCGACGTGATGACGCTCGCCCATGAACTCGGGCATGGCGTGCATCAGGTGCTCGCCGGCGAACAGGGCGCGCTGATGGCGCAGACGCCACTGACGTTGGCGGAGACGGCATCGGTGTTCGGCGAGATGCTAACCTTCCGGTCCATGCTCGACAGCACCAGCGAAAAGCGTGAGCGCAAGGCAATGCTGGCGCAGAAAGCGGAAGACATGATCAACACGGTCATCCGCCAGATCGCCTTCTACCAGTTCGAGCGCAAGGTCCACACGGAACGGCGAAACGGCGAACTGACTTCCGACCAGATCGGAGAGTTGTGGATGAGCGTGCAAGGCGAGAGCCTCGGGCCGGCCATCCGTTTGCCGGCGGGCTACGAGACCTTCTGGACCTACATTCCGCATTTCATCCACTCGCCTTTCTATGTCTATGCCTATGCGTTCGGCGATTGCCTCGTGAACTCGCTCTACGCGGTCTACCAGGACGCCGAATCCGGCTTCCAGGCGAAGTATTTCGACATGCTTCGTGCCGGCGGCACCAAACACCATTCGGAGCTGCTGGCGCCTTTCGGGCTCGACGCATCGGACCCGGCTTTCTGGTCCAGGGGCCTGGCGGTCATCGAGGGCATCATCGACGAACTGGAAGCAACCGACGCGTGAGGCCGACAGGGTGACGAGGCCGGTCCATACGCCCTATGACGGTTCGGCAACGCCGTTCACGATCGGGCTGAAGCCGTTCGATGTGAACGACTGGATCGAGCCGGAAGATGACCTCGAAACCTATCTCGTCGAGAAGGAACGGCTTTTCGCAAGCGTTCCGGAACGTGTCTTCATGGCGCGTTCCGATACGGTCGCGGCGCAAGGCGAAGTGCTCGATGCACTCGTCCGCTACCTGCCGGATCGCTTTCCGGCCGCCTATCGCCATGAAGGCTCGGAACTGGTCATTGGCGACGGGCGCCGCCGCGTGCGCCTCGATCCCGACGATCCGGCGCCGCTGAGGACTGCATCTATGCTGGTGCCGGAAGATCTGGTGCTGATGCGCAAATTCGACGACGGATGGCGGCTCGTCGCGGCGTCGCTCTGTTTTCCCTCGTCATGGTCACTGGCGGAGAAATTCGACAGGCCGCTCCAGATTATCCACACCACCGTTCCGGCTTTCGGGCCGGGCACGCGCACGGCCGGACTGATCGAACGAATCTTCGACAGCCTCAAGGTCGAGTTGCCCGTCGAGCGGATGAACTGGTCGTTGCAGGAAAACGCCGATCTGTATCATCCGCGCTCGAAGAACCAGCGTGACGAGGCGACCGAGGGACAGGGCGGCTTCCTCGCCGGACAACCGGTCGAAACCGTCTATCTGAGGGTGGAACGCCAGACGCTGCGCAAGATGCCGGTCTCGGGCGACATCCTGTTCACGATCCGCATCCATCTCGACCCGCTGTCGGTTCTTCCGCGCCATCCCGGAGGACAGGATCTTGCTAGCGGGTTGGAGAAGCAGCTCGCGGCGCTGAATGCCAAGCAGCTTGCCTACAAGGGGCTCGCGGAAGGCCGCGAACGGCTCGTCGGGTGGCTACGCGAACAGGCGAGCGGGTAAAGAAAAGGCCGGCTCCGTGAGGGCCGGCCTCTTTCCGTTTCTGCGGGGACGATCACTCCGGCAGGATGCGAACCGCGCCCTTGTCGGCGGAAGCGGCAAAGGCGGCATAGGCCTTGAGCGCCGTCGTGACGTTGCGCTTGCGCGGTGCCGAAGGCTTCCAGCCGGTGGCGTCCTGCTCGCTGCGGCGCTTGTCCAGTTCGGCGTCCGAAACCGCGAGATTGATCGTGCGGTTGGGGATGTCGATCTCGATCGTGTCGCCTTCGCGCACCAGACCGATCGCGCCGCCATTCGCCGCTTCCGGCGAGGCGTGGCCGATGGAGAGACCGGACGTTCCGCCCGAGAAACGCCCGTCGGTGATCAGCGCGCAGGCCTTTCCGAGGCCCTTCGACTTCAGATAGCTTGTCGGATACAGCATCTCCTGCATACCGGGGCCACCCTTCGGGCCTTCATAGATGATGACCACGACATCGCCGGCCTTGATCTCGTTCGAGAGGATCGCCTTGACCGCCGCATCCTGGCTTTCGAAGACGCGGGCCGGACCGGTGAATTTCAGGATCGACTCATCGACGCCGGCCGTCTTCACGATACAGCCGTCGAGCGCGATGTTGCCTTTCAGGACGGCGAGGCCGCCATCCTTGGAGAACGGATGCTCGACCGAGCGGATGACGCCTTTCTCGCTGTCGGTATCCAGATCTTTCCAGCGCGCTTCCTGGCTGAAAGCGACCTGGGTCGGCACGCCGCCCGGCGCGGCGCTAAAGAAGGTGCGCACGTCTTCGCTATTGGTGCGTCTGATGTCCCAGCGGTCGAGTGCGTCGCCTATCGTTGCCGAATGGACGGTCGGGCAGTCGCGATTGATCAATTCGCCGCGGTCGAGTTCGCCGAGGATGCGCATGATGCCGCCCGCGCGGTGGACATCCTCCATGTGAACGTCGGCCTTGGCCGGCGCCACTTTGGAAAGGCACGGGACATTTCGCGACAGACGGTCGATATCGTCGAGCGTGAAGTCCACCTCGCCCTCATGGGCGGCGGCCAGGATGTGCAGCACCGTGTTGGTCGATCCGCCCATAGCGATATCGAGCGCCATGGCATTTTCGAAGGCCGCTTTTGAGGCGATATTGCGCGGCAGGACGCTGTCGTCCTCCTGCTCGTAGTAGCGGCGGGCGATATCCACGATCAGATGCCCGGCCTCGACGAAAAGCCGCTTGCGATCGGCATGCGTGGCAAGCGTCGAGCCGTTACCCGGAAGCGACAGGCCCAACGCCTCGGTGAGGCAGTTCATCGAGTTGGCGGTAAACATGCCCGAACACGACCCGCAGGTCGGACAGGCGGAGCGCTCGATGGCCTGGACCTCGTCGTCTGTCACCTTGTCGTCGGCGGCGGCGACCATGGCGTCGATTAGGTCGAGCGCCTTGGTCTTGCCATTCAAAACGACCTTGCCCGCTTCCATGGGGCCGCCGGAGACGAAAACGGCCGGGATGTTGAGGCGCATTGCCGCATTCAGCATGCCGGGCGTGATCTTGTCGCAGTTGGAGATGCAGACCATCGCGTCAGCGCAATGCGCATTGACCATGTATTCGACCGAGTCGGCGATGATCTCGCGGCTCGGCAGTGAATAGAGCATGCCGTCATGGCCCATGGCGATGCCGTCATCGACCGCGATCGTGTTGAATTCCTTGGCAACACCACCGGCCGCCTCGATTTCGCGGGCGACCAACTGGCCCATGTCCTTGAGGTGGACGTGGCCGGGCACGAACTGCGTGAAGGAGTTGACGACCGCAATGATCGGTTTGCCGAAGTCGCCGTCCTTCATGCCCGTGGCGCGCCACAGTCCGCGGGCGCCGGCCATGTTGCGGCCGTGGGTGGTTGTGCGTGAACGATAGGCGGGCATGTCGATATCCTGTTCCTGCGTTTGATTGTCGGGGGCAAATAGCGCGGATTTGCCGTTTCAGAAAGCCCTGCTGTTGGTATTCGCGGGGCGGAACCAAACCGGGCGACGGCCTTTTCCCTTTATTATGACAGTCTGGTGTGGTTTAGCGGCAGTCCATCAAGAGGCTTTGCAAGAGTTGGAGAATGGTTCGGATGGCGAGTGAAACCTGGCCCGTATACGGCGAAATCACGGGACCGGTCGTGATGATCGGCTTTGGCTCTATCGGGCGTGGCACGGTGCCGTTGATCGAACGGCATTTCTCCTATGATAAGGATCGCTTCACCGTCATCGAGCCGCGCGACATCGAAGCCGACCGCGCCCTGATGGAGCGGCACGGGTTGCGTCACGTTCAGGTGGCGCTCAACGAAGACAATTACAAGGAAGTTCTCGGGCCGCTTCTGACAGAAGGCGAAGGTCGTGGCTTCTGCGTCAACCTTTCCGTCGACACGTCGTCGCTCGACATCATGAAATACTGCCGCAAGCTGGGCGTTCTCTATATCGACACCGTCGTGGAGCCGTGGCTCGGCTTCTATTTCGACGAAAAGGCCGACAACTCCACGCGCACCAACTACGCCCTTCGCGAGACCGTTCGCCGGGAGAAGAAAAAGAACCCCGGCGGCACCACGGCCGTCTCCTGTTGCGGGGCCAATCCGGGCATGGTGTCCTGGTTCGTCAAGCAGGCGCTCGTCAATCTCGCCAAGGACAGCGGTCTGGAATTCACGGAGCCCAAGCCGGAGGACCGCGAAGGCTGGGCGAAGCTGATGAAAAAGGTCGGCGTGAAGGGTATCCACATCGCGGAGCGCGATACGCAACGCTCCAAGACACCGAAGGAACCGGACGTCTTCTCCAACACATGGTCGGTCGAAGGCTTCGTCGCGGAGGGCCTGCAGCCGGCCGAACTCGGCTGGGGCACGCACGAAACCTGGAAGCCGAAGAATGCCCGCAAACACAAGAAGGGCTGCAAGGCCGCGATCTGGCTCGACCAGCCGGGCGCCGCGACGCGCGTGCGCACCTGGTGCCCCACGCCAGGCCCGCAATACGGTTTTCTCGTCACGCATAACGAGGCGATTTCGATTTCGGATTTCTTCACGGCGCACAACCGGAAGGGCGAGGTCACGTTCAGGCCGACCTGTCATTACGCCTATCATCCCTGCAACAATGCGGTGCTGTCGCTGCACGAAATGTTCGGACAGGCCGGCAAGGCGCAATCGCGATTCGAGGTGATGGAGGAGGACCAGCTTGTCGATGGTATCGACGAGTTGGGCGTGCTTCTCTACGGCCACAATAAAAATGCCTACTGGTTCGGATCGCAGCTTTCGGTCGAGGAAACGCGGGAGATCGCGCCCTATCAGAACGCGACCGGCCTGCAGGTCACCTCGGCTGTGTTGGCCGGCATGGTGTGGGCGCTCGAAAACCCGGAAGCCGGCATCGTGGAAGCCGACGAAATGGACTACCGGCGGTGCCTTGAAGTGCAATTGCCCTATCTTGGCCCGGTGAAAGGCTATTACTCCGACTGGACGCCGCTATCCGACCGGCCGGGTTTCTTCCCGGAGGACATCGACACGTCTGATCCGTGGCAGTTCCGCAACATTCTTGTTCACTGACCGGCAGACACCGTGACGTCGTGATAGTTTTCGCGACTTCACGTATAGTAAAAATGCCGTATATTAAGACAACCGATTCCCAAGCGAGGTGCACAATGCTCTCCCGTCACATGATCAAGGCCGGTGCTTTCGGCGCCACTCTCATCGCGCTGACAACACTTGCAGGCTGCGTCATGGACGCACCGGGCGGTGGCGGGCGTTTTGCCATGCGCTCGGGTCCGGCCGAAGGAAACTGGGGCGATCCCGGCGGCAATATCGCCGCGACCTTCAGGAACGGCAGCTTCACGGCCGTGGCGACCGACACCGGCAACAAGTCGGCGCAGGGGAGCTACAACTACACCGGCTCCAATTCCCTTTCGCTCGATTATCTCGCGATCGTGCGGGGCGAGCGTATCCAGGCGAATTGCCTGCTGGTCGCGGGCAGCAGTTCAATGAACTGTACGGAAAACACCGGTCGCCAGTTCTCGCTGGTGCGGCGGGGCTGACCGGCCAACCGGCCGCCTTCCATTCACGGCTTCGGCGAATTGTCCCGCGGGCGCGGAATTCGCCTCAAAACGCCTTGCCAAGCGGTGCGCGCAGTGAAAACATTGCGGGCAACGGCCGGCTTCGTTCAATCGTTACATCGCGATGCAATGAGTCGGCCGCACGGCGCTGCAAGCCACCGCGCGCCTACCGACCAGGGAGTATGAAATGAACCGAATTCTGAAACTTGCCACGCTCAGCGTTTCCGCACTGGCGATCGGAACGGCCACGGCCAGCGCCGATTACGAGTTGAACATCATCCACATCAACGACCTGCACAGCCGCATCGAGTCCATCAACAAGTATGACTCGACCTGCTCGGCGGACGACGAGGCGGAAGGCGCATGCTTTGGCGGCGTTGCGCGACTGGTGACCGCCGCGGCCGCCGCGCGCGAACGTGTCGGCGACGGCAACCTGCTCTTCCTCAACGCAGGTGACAATTTCCAGGGCTCCCTTTTCTACACGACCTACAAGGGCGAGGTTGAGGCCGAGTTCCTGAACAAGATGGGCACCGACGTCATGACGATCGGCAACCACGAGTTCGATGACGGCGAAGAGGGCCTCGCGCCCTTCCTCGAGAAAATCGACTTTCCGGCGATATCGGCGAACGTCGTTGCCGACGGCGCATCCGCGCTTGCCGACAAGATCCCGGCCTATGTGATCATCGAGAAGGGTGGCGAGAAAATCGGTATTGTCGGTGCGGTTGCCAACGACACCGGCGAACTCTCCTCTCCCGGCGAGCATGTTCTGATCGCTGAGGATGTCGAGAAGATCACCGCCGCGGTCGAGGAACTGACCGGCGAGGGCGTCAACAAGGTTATCGCGCTGACCCATGTGGGCTATCCGCGCGATCTGGCGGCGATCGCGAAGATCCCGGGCGTGGACGTGGTTGTCGGCGGTCACACCAACACGTTCCTGTCGAACACGGCCGAAGGCGCCGCCGGACCGTACCCGACATGGGTCGACAATCCTGACGGCTACAAGGTGCCGGTCGTGCAGGCCTATGCCTACTCGAAGTATCTCGGCGACCTGAAGGTCGTGTTCTCCGATGAAGGCGTCGTGACGGAAGCGACCGGCGAGCCCATCGTGATGGATGCATCCGTGACGCCCGACCAGGAATCGCTGGACCGTATCGCCGAACTGGCTGCGCCGATCGAGGAACTGAAAGGGAAGGTCATCGGCGATTCGGCGGACGCAATCGAGGGCAACCGCGATGTTTGCCGCGCCATGGAATGCTCCATGGGCAACCTCGTTGCCGATGCGATGCTCGATCGGGTGAAGGATCAGGGCGTCCAGATCGCGATCCAGAACGGCGGAGGGCTGCGCGCCTCCATCGACGCCGGCGAGGTGACGATGGGCGAAGTTCTTACCGTTCTTCCGTTCCAGAACACCCTGGCGACTTTCCAGCTCAAGGGTTCGGACGTCCTGGTCGCGCTGGAGAACGGCGTCAGTCAGGTCGAGGATGGTGGCGGACGTTTCCCGCAGGTTGCCGGGTTGAAGTTCACGTTCGACACCTCCAAGGAACCGGGTTCGCGTATCTCCGATGTGATGGTTGCGGATGCGAGCGGCGCGTTTGCACCAATCGATGCGGAAGCGACCTACGGGGTTGTGTCCAACAATTTCATGCGTTCCGGCGGCGACGGTTACTCGGTGTTCGCGGATAGCGGCATGAATGCCTATGACTACGGTCCGGGTCTCGAAACCGTGGTCGCGGACTATGTCGCCGCCAACAGCCCGTATGAGCCCTACACGGATGGTCGTATCACCGTCGCCGAGGCGATGGCGGATGAGGCAGCCATGGAAGAAGAGCCGGCAATGGAAGAAGCGGCCGCGGAACCGGCTGCGGAAGAAGCCGCGACCGAGGAAGCCATGGCCGAGGAGCCGGCGGCCGACGTGAATGTCGAAGTGCCGGAAACCTCACTTGGCGCAGGCGCGCTTTCGACCGAACCGCCGATGGTTGAGTCCGAAGAGGTGGCCGAAACCGAAGAGATGGCTGAAACAGAGGAGATGGCGGAGACCGAGGAGATGTCCGAGGGCGAGGCCATGATGGAAGAAACCAAGCACACGATCGTGCGTGGCGACAATTTCTGGGATCTCGCCCGGAAATATTACGGCGACGCGACGATGTGGACCAAGATCGCCGAGGCCAATCCCGATATGGACTCCTCCGATCTCGATATCGGTGCCGAACTGGTCATCCCGAAATAAGCTCTGCTTTCTTCGCAAATTCGAAGGCGCGGGAAATTCCCGCGCCTTTTTCGTTTGAAGCGCGGATTGACGCATGTCCCGGCATTGAATTTGCGCGGGTCGCGGCTAAGTTCCGGCCAAAGGAAAGCGGCCATGAACATGAAAACGACAATCGACCGTGACGAAGCGAGGGCCGTCGGGCCGCTGCCGGCAGATCATCCGCCCGTGAAAATCCAGAAGGTCGGCGTCCTGCTCGTCAATCTTGGCACACCGGACGCTACGGACTACGCCTCCATGCGGCGGTATCTGAAGGAATTCCTGACAGACAAACGCGTGATCGAGTGGCCAAAGGCGCTGTGGTATCCGATCCTGTTCGGTATCGTGCTCAATACGAGGCCGGGCAAGGTCGGCAAGGCCTATGAACAGATCTGGAACAAGGATCTCGACGAGAGCTACTTGCGCACCTATACGCGCTCGCAGGCGGAGAAGCTTGGCGCGGCTCTGTCAGGCCATCGGGAAATCGTGACGGACTGGGCGATGCGCTACGGCAATCCGTCGATCGATTCCCGCATGACCGCGCTGCGCGATGCGGGTTGCGACCGCATCCTCGTCTTTCCGCTCTATCCGCAATATTCCGCCGCGACGACAGCGACGGTGAACGACAAGACGTTCGAATCGTTGATGGCGACGCGCTTCATGCCGGCCATTCGCACCGTGCCGGCCTATCACGACGAGCCGGTCTATATCGAGGCGCTGGCCCGATCGATCGAAGCGCATTTTGAGACGCTCGATTTCGTGCCCGAGAAGGTGATCGCCTCCTATCACGGCATTCCCCAAAGCTATTTCAAACGCGGCGATCCGTATCACTGCCACTGCCAGAAAACCTCGCGCCTGCTCGAAAAGCGGCTTGGCTGGGAAAAAGGCCGCTTGCTGACCTGTTTCCAGTCGCGTTTCGGGCCGGAGGAGTGGCTGCAGCCTTACACCGACAAGACCATCGAGAAACTCGCCCAGGAAGGCGTGAAATCGCTTGCCGTATTCAATCCGGGTTTCGTTTCCGACTGCCTGGAGACGCTGGAGGAAATCGCGGGCGAGGGCGGCGAGATCTTCCACGAGAATGGCGGCAAGAACTTCACCCATATCCCTTGCCTCAACGATTCCGATGACGGCATGGCCGTGATCGAGGCACTGGTTCGTCGCGAATTGCAGGGGTGGATCTAGGCGCGCCCGACAGGATCGGATTCCGTTGCCTTTGTAAGGGCTGATTTACATCCCCATATTACAAGGGCTCGGGGTTAATGCCATTTGCGGCGTCTGGAGGGCTCTATGTTCGGTCTCGATATTGCCATCGCGGTTTTCGCCGCGCTTGTCGTCATCATCCTTTTCGCGGCGATCAAGACCGTACCGCAGGGATTTGCCTACACGGTGGAGCGTTTCGGACGCTACACGCGCACACTTGAGCCCGGGCTCAATATTATCGTGCCATTCTTCGATCGCATCGGCTCGAAGATGAACATGATGGAGCAGGTGCTGGACGTACCGACGCAGGTCGTGATCACCCGCGACAATGCTTCCGTGGAGGCGGACGGTGTCTGCTTCTACCAGGTGCTGAACGCGCCGAAGGCGGCTTATCAGGTTTCGGGGTTGGAAAACGCCATCCTCAACCTGACAATGACCAATATCCGTTCGGTGATGGGTTCGATGGATCTGGACGAGTTGCTCTCGAACCGCGATGCGATCAACACGAAGCTGCTGCATGTCGTCGACGAAGCGGCGAGCCCGTGGGGTATCAAGATCACCCGTATAGAGATCAAGGATATCAATCCGCCGGCCGACCTCATCGCGTCGATGGGCCGGCAGATGAAGGCGGAGCGCGACAAGCGCGCCGAGATTCTGGAGGCCGAAGGCGCACGGCAGGCGCAGATCCTGCGTGCGGAGGGCATGAAACAGTCCGCTATCCTGAAGGCCGAGGGCGAGCGCGAAGCTGCCTATCGCGAGGCGGAGGCCCGCGAACGCCTTGCCGAAGCGGAAGCGAATGCGACCCGGTCGGTGTCAGAAGCGATTGCGGGCGGTTCGACCCAGGCGATCAACTACTTCGTCGCCCAGAAATACACCGAGGCGCTGCAGACAATCGGCTCGGCGCCGAACCAGAAGATCGTCATGTTGCCGATGGAAGCGGCCTCGCTGATCGGTTCGCTTGGCGGAATCGGGGCGATCGCCAAGGAAGTTTTCGGCGACAGAGCGCTTGAGGAAGCACGCGGGCGTGCCGCGCCGCCGACGGTTCCGCCGGTTCCCGGCCGGCAGTGACGGGCGGACGCCAAGATGATCCTCGAAACAATACGGGAATTCGGCGGCTGGAGCTGGGTCATTCTCGGTTTTGTCCTGCTCGGGCTCGAGATTCTTGCGCCTGGCATTTTCTTTCTATGGCTTGGCGCGGCGGCGCTGGTAATCGGCGCGATCTCGCTAATGGTCTGGGGATTGGGCGCGGAACTCTGGGTCTGGCAGGTGCAGGTGCTCGGCTTCCTGATCCTGTCGCTCGTGCTCGCCTATGCGGGTCGGTCGTGGATATCGCGCAATGAGGTCGAGAGTGATGAGCCGACGCTGAACGACCGGGTCGCGCAATTGGTCGGCCAAATCGCCACACTGGAACAGCCGATCGTCAACGGCGTCGGCCGCGTTCGCTTGGGCGACACGCTCTGGCGGGTCAGTGGCGAGGACATGCCGGCAGGGACGAGGGTGCGCATTCGTGGCGGCGATTCCGATCGCCTGGACGTCGAAAGCGTCTAGGCGACCGAGAGCTGGCGAGCAACATCGGCATAGTCGACCGGCTTTGACAGAATCGCAAAGGGGCCGGGCGCGTGGCCGATGATCTCCCCGCGGCTACGGCCTGTCACGAAAGCGTAGGGAATATGCGACCCGTACACCTGTTCGGCGATGCAGAGGCTCGTCTCGTCGCCGAGATCGTAATCGAGAATCGCAGCGCGGATCTCGTGAGCTTTCAACAAGTCCATCGCGGTATCCGTATTGTAGGCGAGCAGGCACGCGAAACCCGCGATGGTCAGCGTATCTTCGGCGTCGAGCGCGATCAGGGGATCGTCCTCGACAAGCAATACCGGCAGTTTTTCGCGTGTGTTGGTCATGACAGGCTAATGACCGAGATACAGTTTGGTTGCCAGTGACGTGTCCCAAACCCGGAAATCCGGCCAAATCCGCGCGGTTTGGTAAACGCGCCGTTAAGCATGCCGCGGACGCGCAGAAACGTAGCCCGTCAGGCGACACCAATGCGCAGGAGGTCGTGGAAATGCACGACGCCGACCGGCTTTGCCCCTTCGACCACGATCAGCGCCGAAATGTTGTGGCGATTGAGCAGTTCCATGGCGGTCGCCGCCAGGGTCTGTTCCGTTACGGTCTTCGGCGAAGGCGTCATGATGTCATCAACCGTATGACCGGTCAGGTCGCGTTCGATATTGCGGGCCAGGTCGCCGTCGGTGAAGATGCCGACAAGGTTGCCGGACCCGTCGGTGATGCCGACGCAGCCGACGCGCTTCTCGGCGAGTACATGAACAGCCTGCGCCATGGGCGTTCCCAGCGGAACGAGCGGTACTTTGCTACCGACATGCATGATCTCGCCGACATGGGTCAGGTTCGCGCCGAGCTTGCCGCCCGGGTGAAAGGTGTGGAAATCCGTCGCGCTGAAGCCGCGGCTTTCGAGCAGCGCGACCGAGATCGCGTCGCCCAGCGCGAGTTGCATCAGGGTCGAGGTGGTCGGGGCAAGCCCGTGCGGGCAGGCCTCGTCCGATTTCGGCAGAATGAGAACGATGTCCGCCTCGCGCGCCAGCGTCGAGTTTTCGCCGGACGTCATCGCGATAAGGGGAATTTCGAAGCGGCGCGAATAGCGCAATATGCCACTCAGTTCCTGTGTTTCTCCCGACCATGACATGGCGATGATCGCGTCGTCGCGTGCGATCATGCCAAGGTCGCCATGATTGGCCTCGGCGGGATGCACGAAAAAGGCGGGCGTGCCCGTCGAGGCAAGCGTCGCTGCCATTTTCGAGCCGATATGACCGCTCTTGCCGACGCCGGTCACGATGACGCGGCCCTTGATGCCGTTGATTTTTTCGATGGCAGCCAAGAATGATTCGCCGAGCCCGTTTCCAATGGCATCGGCCAGTGCGGACAGGCCCTTTTGCTGAAAGGCCAGTGTCTTCAGGGCGGAAGCGATCGGCTTTTCGACGGGTTCCAACAAATGCGCTTTGCTGCTCATTGCCGTTCGCTACTCCACCGCCGGGATTTTGTCCATGAGGGATGCGCCGGGCCTGGGCAAACGGGCCCGTAATCCGGTGGAAACGCTTCTCGTTCCTAAGGTTTCGTTAACCACCGACGTTTAGGTTTCGGTAAGGAAAACGAGGTGATTGGCCGTGCCGACGGTCCTGTTCGAAAAAGACTGTGGCCGGACGTTCGTTCCGGAGCGATTCGCTCTGTTGCTCGCAACAGGCGGGTTGGGGCTTTGCCTGTGCGCGCCGGTCTTTGCGCAAGACCTTGGAGGCCTGCGCGGCGTGTCCGGAGACGACACGGCGCAGGACGTTGCGGACCCGAAAGCCGAAATCATTCTGCCTGACGACGATGCCGTCTTTACGCCGACGCGGGCATTGCCAGTGCCGGCCGTGGGTCCCTTGCAGACCGGAAGCGTCGGGGAAGAAGGGAATCCCTACGCGGCGCTCGGTACCCCGCTCGGAAGTTTCGTCTTGCGCTCGACCCTCGATCTTGGCCTCAACGGCAAACGCGAGTCGGGCTCGAACACCTTATCCGGCGAGGGATCGCTTCAACTCGACCTCGAGTCCGACTGGTCTCGGCATGCGTTGGACATTTCCGCCTTCGGACGGCTGCAGCGCGGGTTGAGCGGGGACGATACGCTCGAACCCGAGGGCACGATCAACGCGACCGGACGGCTGGATATCGGTGCCTCGACGACACTGACCGGTAGGTTGGGCTACAGCTACGCGCTGGACGACCCGCAATCGGCCGCTTTCATCGCGGCCACCGATCCTGGGCTCATTCCGGTCGTGACCGGGGTCAACGATCCGCCGACGCAGACATTTTCCGGTTCGCTCGCGTTACGCCAGGAAGTCGGAAGGCTCTATGGCGAAGGCGAACTCTCCGTCGAACACAGCATGTATGGCGACGCGGAGTTGAGCGACGCGACGGTCATCCCGCAGTCGGATCTGGACAATACGATGATCGACGGCCGGCTGCGCGCCGGCATCGAGGCGTCCGCTGTTTTCTCGCCCTTCATTGAGGCGACTTATGGTGTGCGGCGGATGCGCGAGACGCCGGATAGCGGCGGGCTCGATCGCAATTCCGTTCGCTATGGGTTGCGGCTCGGCACGGGGATCGATCTTGGCGAGAAGCTGAACGGCGAGATTTCGGCCGGCTATTTGCGCGAGGACATCGCCGATTCCGCTCTCGCGGATATCGCCGGCGTGTCCGTCGACGCGACCTTCAACTGGTCGCCTCGCCGGGAGACGGATGTAACACTCGACCTTTCGACTTCGACGGAAACCAGCGGCGGCACCTCCGAAAGCGGAGCATTGCTCTACGCGGCGAATCTCGGGGTAACCCACCGTGTACGGGCCAATCTGACGGCGGAAGCCGGCTTCGGCGCGGAGTATCGCGACGCCGATGGCAGCGCCGACGAGGTCACTCTGAACGCGGACGCCGCGTTGACATTCTGGTTCAATCGCTTCGCTGGCCTGAGGACACGGGTCGGGCACGAAGAGACGCTGAGTTCCGACCCGGCCCAACGTGGCCGGACGACAAGTGCTTATGTCGGGCTGCGATTGCAGCGCTGACGAGCGTGCCGAAATTATGCCATCGAATCGGGCGATACTTGCTCAACAGCAAGGTGACCCGGACGCCGGCGCGGCACGGATTGAAACATCAACCTTGAAAGGAGTGACAGTCATGCCTCTCGTCCCCGGTATCCGGCACGCTGGGATCGTTGTCGCCGCTGCGGCACTTCTCGCACCTTTTACCGCATCTGCTTTCGCGGATGCCGGCTTCCAGCGATGGATCGGCGATTTTCGCGGAACGGCGATCGCCCGCGGTATTTCACCTTCCGTCTATGACCGCGCTTTTGCGGGGATCACCGACCCGGACCCCGCGGTTCTCGAAAAGGCGCGGTTCCAACCCGAATTTCGCGACGAAGCCTGGCAGTATATCGACGGGCGCGTACACGAGCGTTCCGTCGCGACCGGGCGCCAGATGCTGCGCAAATATGGTCGCCTGCTCAATTCGATCGAGCGGAGCACCGGCGTCGACAAGCATATCGTGCTGGCGATCTGGTCGATGGAATCCGATTACGGCGAATTCCTCAAACGCCGTGACCGGCTCCATTACGTGCCGCAGGCGCTCGCGACACTGGCCTATGCCGACCGCCGGCGCGCGAAATATGCGCGCGGACAATTGATCGGCGCTCTCAAGATCCTGCAGAGCGGCGATGTTTCGCGCGACGGGCTGATGGGTTCGTGGGCCGGCGCCATGGGACATACCCAGTTCATCCCGACCAGCTATATCGCCTATGCCGTCGACGGCGACCGCGACGGGCGCCGCGATATCTGGAACTCGGTTCCCGACGCCCTGTGGACGGCCGCCAATCTCTTGCGCCGCAATGGCTGGCAGAAAGGCGAGACCTGGGGCTACGAGGTGACCCTGCCGCCGGGCCGGAAATTTCCCGGCGGGTCGATGTCGCTGTCCAAATGGGCGTCCATCGGCGTTACGCGCGCCAACGGGAAGCCGTTTCCACGTCCGGGGCAATCGGCGGAGTTGAAGGTCCTGCAGGGGCGCGACGGTCCGGCCTTCCTTATGGTGAAGAACTTCTTCGTCATCAAGCGCTACAACAATGCCGACAAATATGCGCTCGCCGTGGGCATGCTCGCCGACCAGATCGCCGGCTTCCCCGGACCGCGCAAGGATTGGAAACGACCTTTCACCCGGCTCAGCATCTCCGAAAGCGAGGAATTGCAGAAGCGGTTGAAGAGCGCCGGGTTCTATGGTGGCGAGATCGACGGAAAGATCGGACCGGAATCGCGCAGTGCGATCCTGTCGTTCCAGGAGCGGTACGGCCTGGAGCGGGATGGCTATGCGTCGATGGAGTTGCTAAAAGTGCTGCGAAAATGAAGACGCCGCCGCGCATGATGCGCCAGGGATTTTGACCGTGATGTTCAAGCGTATTCTCGTTCGGCCGTTTCTCACGCTTTTCCTGGCGATGGCGGTTCTTTCGACTGGCGCGACCGGTCTTCCGGGCCCGCTCCTTGGGGTGAGCGCGGCTCTCGCCCAGTCGAACGAGGACAAGCTTGTCCGTCCGCGCTCGCTGATCGACCTCCTCTTTCGTCGCAACACGGAATCGCGACAGATCCAGGAAGTTCCCAAGCGCGAGGTTAAGCGCGCCCGGGTGGCGCCGCGAGAACCGCAGCGCGCTGCCGCTCCGGCGCCGGAGCCCGCGCCCGAAAAACTCGAAAACGCGCTCGTCATCCTCGTCGTCGGCGATTTCACGGCGTCCGGTCTCGCGCAGGGGCTGCGTGAAGCCTTCAAGGATGCGCAATCGATCGTCATCGAATCACGCGCCAGCGGTTCGTCGGGATTCGTGCGTGACGACTATTACGATTGGCCGGGCACGATCGAAGGGATCATCGCGGAGGTCAAACCGGCGCTGGTGGTGACCATGATCGGTTCCAACGACCGGCAGGCCATGCGCGTGGACGGGCGCACCGAAAAGGTGCGCAGCGAAGCCTGGGAACGCGAATACAAGGCTCGTATCGAGCGTTTCGCGGGTATCGTGCAGAAGAGCAATACGCCCCTGATCTGGGTTGGCGGTCCGCCCTACCGGTTCAAGAGCATGTCCACCGACATTCTGGCCTTCAACGAATTCTACCGGACGGCAGCCGAGGCGGTCGGGGGGTCATTCGTCGATATTTGGGACGGTTTCGTCGATCAGGACGGCGCGTTCGTCCTGAGCGGCTCCGACATCAACGGCCAGACAGTCCGCCTGCGGAATTCCGACGGCATCAACTTCACCAATGCCGGCAAGCGCAAGCTCGCTTTCTATGTCGAGCGGCAGATCAAGGCGATGTTCGGAGATGCCGCATCGTCGTTACTCACCGTGCTTGCGCCGGAGAGCTATTCGACCTTGCGGCTTCCGCCGCTGCAGGTCGAGGACGAGGTCGTGCGCATGGACCCGATTCCCATCGCGGATCCGGAACTCGATGGCGGCGCGGAACTGCTTGGCGATATCCACTCCGTGGCGGAGCGCCGGCCGGAAAATCCGCTTCAAGCCAAATCGCCGCGCAATCGTCTTGTCGAAGACGGTGTTCCGCCGGCCGCCAAGCCGGGGCGCGCGAACGATTTCGCCTGGCCGCCCGCCTGAGCGCGGACGTCAATCGTGTTTGGGCGCGGTCTCGGCGAAGCGGGCTTTCTTTTCCGGCGTCGCTTCCGTCTGGTATCGGTCGCGCCACTCTGAATAGGGCATGCCATAGATGATCTCGCGCGATTCGTCCTTGGACAGTTCCCGGCCGTCCGCTTCGGCCGCGTCGCGGTACCAGTTGGAAAGGCAGTTGCGGCAAAAGCCCGCCAAGTTCATCAGGTCGATGTTCTGCACATCGGTGCGCTCGCGCAGATGTTCGACCAACCGCCGGAACGCGGCGGCCTCGAGTTCGGTGCGCTTGTTTTCCGGAATGTCGGTCATGATGCGTTCTCCGGTTGAGGTCGATAAGGTCCATATCGTCGGCGATCGGACGCATTCAAGACCGGTGAACACCGCCAATATCGCGAAAACAACGCTGTGTTCCAGCTTTGCATTGACATAAAGTGTTGCCATGCGACAAACCACGACAGGAATTCCGATTTGTTTCGCGTCATACCAACGTCATCAGAAATGCCGATAAGCCGTTCCTATAAATCGATTTATGTGCGACTTTTCTGGCTGGTTTTGATGTCGGTCGGGGTGGCAATTGCAAAGCCGGGAACGGCGCAGGCCGATTTTCGCGTGTGCAATGCAACACAGGATCTCGTCGGCGTCTCGATCGGTTACCGAGCCCGGGCGGGTTGGATTACGGAAGGGTGGTGGGCCATCGAAGGTTCGACCTGCAAGACGCTGATCGAGGGACCGCTGGAGTCGCGGTATTACTACCTCTACGCCGAGGACGGCGTGCGCGGCGGTCGCTGGGACGGGCCTGTGAGCATGTGCATCGCCGAACTCCAATTCAAGATAACCGGCGTCAATGACTGCTATGCGCGCGGTTTCCAGAAAGCCGGCTTCCGCGAATACGATACCGGAAACCAGACGAACTGGATGGTCCAACTCGTGGACGATCCCGAATCCGAGGCGACCTCCGCCTCAGAACAGCCCTTCATCACACAAGGAGACGGCCAGTGAGACGCGGTCGCAAAGTCAAGATTCTCGCGACGCTTGGCCCTTCGTCCTCGACAGAGGAAATGATCTCGAAACTGCACAATGCCGGAGCCGACGTGTTCCGCATCAATATGAGCCATTCCAGCCATGACATGATGCGTGACCTCGTGAAGCGGATTCGCGCCGTTGAGAAGCAGGTCGGGCGTCCGATCGGCATCCTCGCGGACCTTCAGGGTCCCAAACTGCGCGTCGGGACATTTGCCGACACGACGGTCGAACTCAAGCCGGGGCAGACCTTCACCTTCGACGACAATGACGCGCCGGGCGATGCCACCCGGGTCAAGCTTCCCCATCCCGAAATCCTCGAAGCCGTGCAGCCGGGCCATCGCCTACTGGTCGATGACGGGCGGCTGGAACTCATCGCCGAAAAGTCAGACGGCAAGTCGATTACTGCGAAGGTCGTCTCCGGCACGAAGATTTCGAGCAAGAAGGGCGTCAGCCTTCCCGACACCACGCTGGGCGTCGGGGCGCTGACCGAAAAAGACCGCGCCGATCTCGACGCGGTTCTCAAGGAAGAGATCGACTGGGTGGCTCTGTCCTTCATCCAGAGGCCGGACGATCTTGCGGAAGCGCGCAAGATCGCGCGCGGGCGCGTCGGCCTGTTGTCGAAGATCGAGAAGCCGCAGGCCGTCGAGCGCCTCGACGAGATCATCGAGCTTTCCGATGCGATCATGGTGGCGCGCGGCGATCTCGGTGTGGAGATGCCGCTGGAAGCCGTGCCGGGCATCCAGAAGCAGATCACGCGCGCCGCGCGCAAGGCCGGCAAGCCGGTCGTGGTCGCGACACAGATGCTGGAATCGATGATCTCGGCGCCTGTGCCCACCCGCGCCGAGGTTTCCGATGTGGCGACGGCGGTTTACGAAGGCGCGGACGCTGTCATGCTGTCGGCGGAATCGGCGGCGGGCGACTATCCCGAGGAGGCCGTCGCGACGATGTCGCGCATCGCCGAGAAGGTCGAACGCGATACGCTGTTCCAGGGGATCATGAACGCGCAGCGCCCGGAGGCGGAAGCGACGGGGTCGGATGCGATTTCCGCGGCAGCCCGGCAGATCGCGCATACGCTCAATCTCTCGGCGATCGTTTGCTACACGTCATCGGGAACCACCGGTCTACGCGCCTCGCGCGAACGGCCCGATACGCCGGTAATCGCGCTCTCGCCGGTCATCGAGACGGCTCGTCGCCTTGCGCTGGTCTGGGGCCTGCACTGCGTGGTGACAGACGATGCGATCGATCTCGACGACATGGTCGATCGCGCCTCCCGCATCGCGTTTCGGGAGGAGTTCGCGAAACCTGGCGACCGGATCATCATCACGGCCGGCGTGCCGCTGCGCACGCCCGGTGCCACCAACATGCTGCGGATCGCCTATATCGGCTCCGACGGCCTGTCCGGAATCTGACGGCTTACTCGAGACAGCGTTCGACCGGGCCGAACCTGTCGCCGGCAATCTCTGTTTCGAGCGCCTTGCCCATCGCCTGAAGGTCGCGCGGTGCGCCGGCGAGTTTCTCGATCGCCGCGACCGCGAGGTCGGTGGCGACGTAGTCGGGCTTGTGGCCGAGATTCTCTATCCAGACCAGTTCGGCATTCGGGAGATCCCGTTCAAGTCCGAGCGAATGCACGCGCGGCAGCACGATGGCGTCCTTGTTGCCGGTGATCACGACAGCCGGTGTCTCGATGCGAGAATATAGCGGCGCGGTCTTGGTCACGTAGTCCAGAAGCCGTGCAACGTCGGTTGCATTGGCACGGAAATGCCATGGACGCAGCACCAGTGCGACGCCGGTTCTCTCAACATAATTTTCCGCAGGCCTGTTCGGCGTGAAGACGCATTCGGTTCCCGGCCTGACCCGCATCAGGCCGAAGGGGAGCGCCAGCGTCTCGGAGAATATGCGACCGATCACGGGGACTGGCGTCAGGTCGTAATACCAGTCGACGCCGCCGGGCCAGGGATGGCTGACGGGGGCAAGAAACAGCGTACCGATGGTCTTGCCGGGATGGTTGAGCGCGAAGGTGGCCGCGATCGCGCCACCGAAGGAATGCCCGACGACCACCGCCTTTTCGATGCCGAGTTCCTCCATCAGCGCGGCGACGGTAGCGGCCTGGCCGTCCGGGGTCTCGTTCGACTTCGGGCCGCGCCCGGACCAGCCGTGGCCCGGACGGTCGAGGAAGAGAAGGTCGGCGCGACCGCCGAGTTGGCCGAGGAACGCTTCGCGCGGATCGTTGAGATTGCCGCTCGCCCCGTGAAGAAAGACGACCGGCGGCAGGTCGGTCTGTCCGTTGCCGCGGTCGAATATGTAATGCATGCGCGTATTATTGACCGTCGCGAACTCGCCCTGCGCCGGGTAGCTGCGCTCGATCCACCACGCTCCAACGCGGGTCACCGCGGCGAGGAAGATGAGCAGCGCGATCAGTGAAAGGAGCGCCGCATAGACGAGATTCATCGGTGGATGGTCTTTCGGAAACGGGATGTGGATATCAGACTGGGTCTGCGGCGAGTTCGTCGATCAGGCGGATCACGGCCTGTTGAGCCGATTGCATGGCCGGATAGACCTCGAGCGCGCGGGACCATGCCTGCAGGGCGGCTTGCTGGTTGCCTGTCCTTTCGAAAATCGTCGCCATACCGGCGAGAGCTCCGAAATGGCGCGGTTCGAGTTCGAGCACCTTGTTGATGTCGGTCATGGACTTGGCGAAATTGTCCATCGAGTAATGCAGCGTCGCCCTGCGGTTCCAGCCTTCGGTGAAATCCGGCGCGCGCATGATCACCTGGTCGAGGAAATCGAGCGCCACATTGTATTTCTTCGCCTCGTAGGCTTCGTTCGCCCAACCCATCATCAGGTCCACGGTGGCGCTGCCCGAGCGAAACCACTCCGACCATATGCCGTCGGCCAGTGTCTTCGCGTGACGCGGATCGCGCGCCTTCTTCAATTTGGCGAACAGGTCGTCGAGCCTGGTTCCCTCCGGCTCCGCTGCCAAAGGCACGTCGTCATAGACAGGTGGTTGGGGCGCCAGATTTTCTTCGGGAACGGGCAATGGCTCTTCCATGCCGGGTTCTTCGAACTCCTGGGCATGGAGGGCGGGCGCGGAAAGCGCGAGAATGGCGGTCACGGTTGCGAAGCGCAAAAACGTCTGCATGCGGGTAAGGTATTTCCCGCATCGCAAACGTCAAATGCAAAATTGCGTGAAGTCCACGGCCTTATGGCCAAACAGGCAGATCAGCCCTGGCGCGCCTTGTAGCGCGGGTTCTGCTTGTTGATGATGTACACGCGGCCTTTGCGGCGGACGAGCCGGTTGTTGCGGTCGCGGGACTTCAGTGCCTTGAGCGAGTTCTTGATCTTCATTGTAGCGCCTATGTGGCCCTTCGCGGGCTCAAACAAAAACGCGCCGGAAGGCGCGCGAAACCAGTCGGGCGGTGGATAACCGCAATTGTGTCCGGATGTCAACCGGAGCGGGGAAGAACCCGGGTAAAATGGCCCATCTTTCGACCGTCGCGGATTTCGGCCTTGCCGTAGTCGTGGACCAGCGTGTCGGCCGCATTCGCGAGTTCAGGAACTCGGTCGATGTCGCTGCCGATCAGGTTTTCCATCACGCAGTCGCTGTGGCGCGAGCCGTCGCTGAGCGGCCAGCCGGCGATGGCGCGGATATGTTGCTCGAATTGCGAAACCGTGCAGGCGGCCTCCGTCCAATGCCCGGAGTTGTGAACGCGTGGCGCGAACTCGTTGGCGCGCAGGCTGCCGTCCGCCATGACGAAGAACTCCAGTCCGAGGACGCCGACATAGGAGAGCGCGCCGGCAAGCCTGGCGGCAGCGTCGCGGGCGGCCATTTCGATGGAGGGTTCGACGGCGCTCGGCACAGTCGATGTTGACAGGATTCCGTCCTCGTGCACATTGCGCGGCGGATCGAAGGAGACGACGGTGCCATCGGCGACGCGTGCGGCGATCACCGAAATCTCGCAGGAAAACGGCGCGAATTCCTCCAGGATGACCGGCGCATTGCCGAGGCCTTCGAGCGCCTCGGCGGGTGTCGGGTCGGAGGCTTCGCCGCGGAAACGGATTTGCCCCTTTCCGTCATAGCCGAGGCGGCGGGTCTTCAGGATGCCGCGCCCGCCGAACTCCGCGAGCGCAGCCTCGAGCGCCGGGGCGTCCGCGATGGCGCGAAAGTCGACGGTCTTGATACCGACTTCGTTGAGGAAGGTTTTTTCGTTGAGCCGATCCTGGGCGATTTCCAGCGCAAGGGCGCCGGGCCGCAGGTCGGCGACTGTTTCCAGCCAGCGCGCGGCATCGAGATCGATGTTCTCGAATTCGAATGTCACGACATCGCAGCGGCGGGCGAGTTCCTTTAGGGCCGCGAGATCGTCATAGGCGGCGGTAATCTGCGCATTGCAAACCTGCGCGGCGGGACAATCCGCCTGCGGTTCCAGCACACAGGTTCGAAATCCGAGGCGCGCCGCGGCCATGGCAAGCATACGCCCCAGTTGTCCACCGCCTATGATCCCGATCGTGGCGCCACGGCGCAAGGTCATTTGCCGGCATCCTCGTCGGTTGGTTGATCGGCGACCGCGTTTGTCCGGGCGGCGCGCCATTCATCCAGCCGGGTTGCGAGTTCCGGATCCGAAAGGGCGAGAATGGCTGCGGCCATCAGGCCGGCGTTGGTCGCGCCCGCCCTGCCGATCGCCAGCGTCCCGACCGGTATGCCGGCCGGCATTTGCACGATGGAGAGTAGTGAATCCTGGCCGGAAAGCGCCTTCGAATGAACCGGTACGCCGAGCACCGGCAAGGGGGTCAGCGATGCCGTCATGCCAGGCAGGTGCGCTGCGCCCCCGGCGCCGGCGATGATAACGCCGAAACCTTCGGCCTTCGCCGTCTTTGCGAATTCATACATGCGGTCCGGCGTGCGGTGCGCGGATACGATTCGGGCTTCGTGGGGCACGTCCAGCTCGACGAGGACATCGGCGGCATGGCGCATGGTCGGCCAGTCGGACTGGCTGCCCATGATGATAGCGACTTTGCTGGTCATTGCGTGGATCGTTTCTTTGCGGTCAGGCGATAATGTCCGGAATGATCTGGTCTTCAAGTTGCTGAAGCTTGTCCTTGACGGCGAGCTTCTTCTTTTTCATGCGCTGGATCTGCATCCGGTTACAGCCGGTTGTCGTCATTGCCTCGATGGCGGCGTCGTAGTCGGCGTGTTCCTGTTTCAACCGCGCAAACGCAAGCCGCAAATCGGCCTGATCCTGCTCAGACATGGCGCTTCCTTCTTGCCTTCGTTGCGGCGGTTCACCCTGCCTGGTTTCAACGAAACGAATGGTTCACTCTTTGCAACAAATCTTCACCCATTTCCACAGAGTCATGTTCGACAGTCACCGGTTTTCATGTCACCATCCACGTTCGGGCCGCACAAGGCTCGACCAAACTGAAGGAGATATTCACATGTCCATAGAAGCTCATTTGGAGTCCCTCGTGCGCAAGCATGGAAATCTGGAAACGGAAATCTCCCAGATCCTGTCCCGTCCCAGTCCGGACCAAGTCGAGCTTACCCAGCTGAAACGCGAAAAGCTGCGCGTGAAGGAAGCGATCGAACGCATTCGTTCCGAAACGCGTCACTAGCGATAGCATTTTAGCGATCCGCAGACCGGCGGCGGTCACTCAGTCGCCGGTCCAGAACTGATCCAGCCAGATATTGAGTGGCAGAAACGCCGCCGGGTTCAGTTCGTATATTCTTTTGGTGCCCTGAGCGCGCACCGACACCATTCCCGCATCGAGCAATATCTTCATGTGCTGAGAAACGGCCGGCCTTGAAATCGGCAAGTTTTCGGCAAGCTCGCCCACTGTTCTGGGCGTGCGGCGCAATTCCTCCAGAATGTAACGTCGATGCCCGTCGGCAATCGCGTGAAAGGAGTCTGTGGAATTCATCTTGAAACGGGTAAGATCATTCTTACCCGGGGTCAAGAACCCAGGCTAGTCATTCCGTCGTAGACCAGTTTAAGTCCGACCACGAAAATCATCGCATACATGAACGGATAGAAGATATTCCGATCGATCTGCCGCACGAGCCAGGCACCGGCCAAGGTGGCGACCGGGGCGATGGGCATGAGTATGGCCGACGTCGCGAGGTTGGTGTGGTCGAGCTGCCCCAGCGCGAAATACGGGATCAGCTTGATCGCGTTCATCACCGAAAAGAAGATCACCGAAGTGCCGACATATACTTTCGGATCTTGCCCGAGAGGCAACGTGTAAAACTGGTAGGGCGGGCCGCCGGCATGCGATACGAAACTGGTGAAGCCCGACAGGACGCCGAGCAGCGATCCCTTCGCGAAATTGTGCTCGCGCGCCTCCCTCACGGATGCGCTCAGACGTTGGCGCAGATAGTCGGCGGCAAAAAGAAGCGCGATCGCGCCGACGAGAAGGCGCACATGCGATGCGGTGACCCAGGTCGCGGTATACCAGCCAATGGCCACGCCAAGTACGCCGGCCGGCATCATGATCTTGAGCGTGTGCTTGTCGTAGATGCCGCGCCAACTCCACAGGCTGACGATGTCCATGACGATCATGATCGGCAGCATGATCGCGGCAGCCTTGATCGGTGACACGACGAGCGCCAGGAGCGGCATTCCCATCAGCCCCATTGCGCCGCCGAACCCGCCCTTGGACAGGCCGACGAAGATGACCGCTGGTATCGCGGCGGCGTAGAAAAGGGGATCGGTGATGAATGGCATCCGGCGTTTCTGAAAGCCTTTCCGAACCCGATTTCGCAACGATCTGCGCTTACGGCATTTTTCCGCCCTGTGAAAGGTCGCTGCGGCCGTGTGGTGGGAACCCGCCGTAAAACCGTCCATTTTCAGGTTGAAGCGGAGCTGCAGGAAACATAGTAAGCGCCGATGGAAAACAAACAGACAGAACGTTGCGGGCTCGTGCTTGTCGCGCCGCCGGACCAATCGGGCGTATCGTTCGCCGACCGGCTCACTGCCGCGCTCGAAGGCGGCGAGGTCGCATCGGTCATCTTCCCGGCTTATGACCTGGATGAAGCTGCCTATCAGGCGCATCTCGAAGTCTGCATCCCTGTCGCCCAGGCGCATGGTGCGGCGGCGATCGTCGTCAATGACACTCGCGCCTTCGGCCGGACGAGCGCAGACGGGCTGCATGTCGATACCGGTATTCGGGACGTCGCCGAAACGGTGGAGCGCCTGAACGGCAGTCATATCGTAGGATCGGGCGGTGCGGAAACCCGCCATAAGGCTCTGGAAATGGGCGAGGCGAGACCCGACTACCTCTTTTTCGGCCGTTTTGGACAGGACACGCATCCAAGCCCCCACCGCAAGAATGTCGATCTCGCCGAATGGTGGGCCTCGATGGTCGAAATCCCCTGCATTCTGATGGGCGGCGCTTCGCTGGATACGCTTGGCGAGGCTGCCGCGACCGGCACCGAATTCGTGGCGTTGTCGAGAGCGGTCTTCGGCGAGGGTATCGATCCTGCCGCTGCCGTGGCTGCCGCGAACGACATACTCGAAAGCCATTCCCTGGGCCGCGACGCATGACTTTATCCCGCGGACATCGCGCGTGGGTGATTGTCGGTATGGTGGCGGCGATCGTCGCGGCTGCGCCTGCGGCGGGCGCTCCTGGAGGCGAAGATGTCGACATCGCGCCTTCGCGTTTCGGTGAACCGCTGCAGACGGGTGGATCGGATGATGCCGCTGCGACGCCGGATGCCGAAGGTGTTGTGCCGTCGCGTTTCGGCGATCAGCCGGCCGACGAGGCGTTCGGCGCCTATCAACGCGGCCTCTACCTGACCGCGCGCAATCTCGCCCTGCCGCGCGCCGAACAGGGCGATGCGGCGGCGCAGACCCTTCTGGCTGAAATCTATGCGCGGGGACTGGGTGTGCCGCGCGACCCGGAAGAAGCGGCCAAGTGGTATCGTCGCGCCGCCCGACAGGGCATTCCGGAGGCGCAGTTGCAATTCGCGCTGATCCTGATGAACCGGGACAAGAAACCCGAAACAATGGAAGAGGCCCGTGAACTGATGCGTGCGGCGGCCGATGCCGGAAACGCCAATGCCCAGTTCAACTTCGCGCAGATGATCATCGACGAACGGCCGGGATCGCAGTCTATGGCGAAAGCCTATCCCTATTTCCTCGGCGCGGCCGAGAAGGGAATTGCGGATGCGCAATATGCCGTCAGCCAGATCCTCCTGAACGGCAGCGGCGGGGTCGAGCGTGACCCGGCGGCCGCGCGCGAATGGCTGCTCAAGGCGGCGCAGCAGAATTTCGACACGGCGCAATACGATCTCGGCAACTGGTACCTGCAGGGGATCGGCGGCGATCGCGATCTGGAAAAGGCCTATCTGTGGACCGTGCGAGCGGCGCGTGCGGGCAATGTCGCCGCCCAGGCCGGTGTCGCCAAGCTCTACTGGGGAGGGCTCGGAACCGAGCCGGACGATGCCGAGGCTGCGGCATGGACAGTCATCGTGCGACGGGCCGGCCTGCGTGACCGTGCCCTAGACGATTTCTGGGAAGGTTTGACCGAAGAGGAACAGCGCGCGGCCATCGAGCGGGCTAACCAGTTGCGCTGAGAATCCCTCGCGAAAGCCGGAGCCACGCGCATGCCGCTTGAAAGATCGCCGCAAGTGTGGTCTTGAACCGGCCAAATCCAGACCCGTTCCGGGCATAATAATAGTCGGTGATCTCACATGAAAATCAATGGAAACGAAATCAAGCCGGGCAATGTGATCGAGCACAATGGCGGCCTCTGGGCGGCGGTCAAGTGCAACGCGGTCAAGCCTGGCAAGGGCGGCGCTTTCAACCAGGTCGAACTCAAGAATCTCATCGATGGCACAAAGCTGAACGAACGCTTCCGCGCCAACGAAACCGTGGAGCGCGTGCGGCTGGAGCAGAAAGACTTCCAGTATCTCTACGAGCAGGGCGATGCGCTCGTCTTCATGGACAACGAGACCTATGAGCAACTCGAATTGCAGAAGGATTTCGTCGGCGATCGCGCTGCGTTTCTGCAGGACGGGATGACCGTCACCGTGGAACTGCACGAGGAAAGGCCGATCGGCGTCTCCCTGCCCGACCATGTGGTTCTCGAGATCGTGGAGGCAGATCCGGTGGTCAAGGGCCAGACGGCGACATCCTCCTACAAGCCGGCCGTCATGGAAAACGGCGTGCGCGTCATGGTGCCGCCCTTCATCGAGGCCGGCGAGAGGATTCTCGTCGACACGAACGAAATCACCTACATCCGCCGCGCCGACTGACCCGTCGTCGCCGCCTTTCGAAAGACTGAGGACAAGCTGCGATGGCGCGTTCCGCACTTATGAATGTAATGGTTCAGGCCGTGATGAAGGCCGGCCGCGGACTGGCGCGCGATTTCGGCGAAGTTCAGCATCTGCAGGTCTCCGTCAAAGGACCGGGCGATTTCGTCAGCCAGGCCGACCTGCGAGCCGAAGAGGTGCTGCGCGCCGAGCTTGAACGCGCGCGGCCGGATTACGGCTTTCTGCTGGAGGAAGGCGGGTCTGTCGAAGGCAGGGACCCGCAGCATCGATGGATCATCGATCCGCTCGACGGCACGACGAACTTCCTGCACGGGTTCCCGCATTTCGCGGTGTCGCTGGCACTTGAGCGACAGGGCCAGCTCGTCGCGGGCGTCATTTTCAATCCGGCGACGGACGAACTCTATACGGCCGAAAAGGGCGCGGGCGCCTTCCTCAATGATCGCCGCCTGCGTGTTGCGGCCCGGCGCAAGCTGACGGACTGCGTGGTCGGCTGCGGGGTTCCGCATCTGGGGCGGGGCGACCACGGGCGTTTCCTCGTACAATTGCGCCATGTGATGAGCGAGGCCGTCGGCATCCGCAGGACGGGCGCCGCGGCTCTCGATCTCGCCTATGTGGCTGCCGGCCGTCTCGATGGGTTCTGGGAGGAGTCGCTTTCGCCCTGGGACATGGCTGCGGGTATCATCCTGATCCGGGAGGCGGGCGGTTTTATTACCGACGCATCCGGCGGCACCGACATGTTCGGCCGTGGTGACATCGTCGCCGGCAACGAAGCGATCCAGAAGGCGCTGCTCTCCACGATCAACCGCCCATTGACAAATCGCTGACCCGGTCAACACTTGTTGCGGCGCACAACCTTTTATTTCTGCCACTTTTCTGGCTAATGTCGCGTGATCCAGGGGTTGTATGCGGGCAGAGGGATTCGTGAATGAGCATCGGTGACGCAGAACAGGCAGGCGTAACTGCCCATCAGCAAGGCCGTTTCGATCCCTACCGCCTGTCGAATCCGCAGGTTTTCCTGTTCTCGATGATCATCTTCCTGGTGATCGTCGGTTTCGTCGCCGCAATCCTGTACCGTCAGATATCGACGGCTTTCATGACCAATCCTGGACTGAACGGTCTCATCCTGGGCGTTCTGGGCGTTGGTATCATCCTCGTCTTTCAGCAGGTGATCGGCCTGTTCCGCGAAGTGCGGTGGGTCAATACCTTCCGCGCGGGCGATTCTCTGATGGCGGCGCGGCGGGATCCGGTCCTGCTCGCGCCGATGCGTTCTCTTTTGAGCCGCCAGCAGGCGATGACGCTTTCGACGCTCTCGACCCGTTCAATTCTCGATTCGATCGCCACACGGCTGGACGAGGCGCGCGACACATCGCGCTACCTGACCGGCCTTCTCGTGTTTCTTGGCCTGCTCGGCACCTTCTGGGGCCTGTTGCAGACGATCGGCTCCATCGGGGCGACGATCCAGTCGCTCGATCCCGGGTCGGGCGACATGAACGATATTCTGGATTCGCTCAAGGCCGGACTCAGCTCCCCGCTCGAGGGCATGGGAACGGCGTTTTCCTCGTCGCTTTTCGGTTTGTCGGGATCGCTGGTCCTGGGCTTTCTCGATCTGCAGGCAGGCCGCGCGCAGAACCGCTTCTACACGGAACTTGAAAACTGGCTCTCCTCTGTCACCGATCCGGATTCGGGCGTCGCCAATGCCGCTGCCGCCTCGGAAAGCAGCGAGGACATGAAATCGGTCGCCGAGGCGCTGCGGACGATGCAGGGCGGATCCGGCGGCAATCAGCGGGCGACGGCCGCCATGGCTAATCTCGCGGAAGGCATACAGGGGCTGGTGCGCAACATGCGCAGTGAGCAGCAGATGATGCGCGACTGGGTTGAAACGCAGTCCGAAGAGCAAAAGGACATGCGCAGGACGCTTGAGAGACTGGCTGCGGCTATCGAAAAGAACGACAGGAGCGAATAAGCGTGGCGCTTGCGCGAAATCGCCGCCATGACGGGCGCGTCGACTACTGGCCCGGCTTCGTCGATGCAATGGCGACGCTGCTGCTCGCCATCATGTTCCTGCTGTCGGTCTTCGTGCTCGCGCAGTTTCTGCTCAGCCAGGAGATCACCGGCAAGGACGCCGTTCTAAACCGGCTGAACTCCCAGATCAACGAGTTGACGCAACTTCTCTCGCTCGAACAAAGCAACCGGCAGGATGCCGAGGATCAGTTACTGGCCCTGCAGGCCTCGCTGGAAGCGGCGGAGAACGAGCGCTCGCGTCTGGAAAGCCTGCTCACCGCCGGCAGCGGAGCGAGCGTGGCGGCGCAGGACCGCATCGGTATCCTGAGTGATGCGCTGACCGAGGAACGCCAGATAAGCCAGCGCGCCCTCAGCCAGGTTGAATTGCTCAACCGGCAGATTTCCGCGCTGCGCCAGCAGATCGCGGCGCTGGAGGATGCGCTGGACGTCTCCGAACAGCGCGACCGCGAATCCAATGCCAAGATTGCCGACCTTGGCCGGCGGCTCAATCTCGCGCTGGCGCAGAGGGTGCAGGAACTGAACCGCTATCGTTCGGATTTCTTCGGGCGGCTGCGCGAAATCCTTTCGGACCGCGAGAATATCCGCATCGTCGGCGACCGTTTCGTGTTCCAGTCCGAAGTGCTGTTTCCCTCCGGATCGGCGCAGTTGAACCCGGCCGGTGCGACCGAGATGGGCAAGCTTGCCGCGGCGCTGATTGATCTTCAGCGCGAGATCCCTGGTGAGATCAACTGGGTGCTGCGCGTCGACGGCCATACGGACAATGTGCCGGTATCCGGCACTGGCCGTTTTGCGGACAACTGGGAATTGTCGAGCGCGCGGGCGACTTCGGTCGTCAAATACCTGATATCGGAAGGGGTCCCGCCGGAACGCCTCGTCGCGGCGGGCTTCGGCGAGTTTCAGCCGCTCGACCCGGCCGACACGGACGAGGCGCGGGCGCGTAACCGCCGTATCGAACTCAAGCTGACCGAGCGCTGAGGCTTTCCGGGCGCGCGCCCGGTCAGCGGTTTGTGGGTTCCGTCGCGGTTGAACGACCATGCGCCATAGGCGAGAATCCCTCCCGTCGCGAAGCCAATGGCCAGGAAGATCAGTTTGATGACAAACATTATCTCTGCCCTCCGGCTGGATCGAAGATGGCCGGAGCATGACGGAACGCCCGGTTTTCGGAAAACCGGCCCGTGCCGGGTCCGGCATGACTGACTTTTGCGCCGTCTTTCCATGGCCTGAAGGTGCGGGACATCGGATTCTCCTTTTCTACGAGGATCATGTCGTGACGCGCGTGCGATAGTTCCAATCGATTGTTTATATCTCTCCGATAGATTATCTCTATCTGGTCATGCCTTTCCGACCATCGCCAAGACAGCTCGAATATCTTCTCGCCGTAATCGAGACCGGGCATTTCCGGGAAGCGGCCCGGCTGTGCAACGTCTCCCAGCCAACCCTGTCGGCGCAGCTCCAGTTGCTTGAGGATCAGCTCGGCGCCGCGCTGATCGACCGGACGCCGGGACGTTCGCGCGCAACGCCGATCGGAGAGAAGGTTGCCGTCCTGGCGCGAACGACCCTGACCTCGCTCGATGAGATCGTGGCCGTTGCCCGTCAATCCACCGGGCAGATGGGCGGTCTCGTCCGCCTCGGGGTCGCGCCGACCTTCGGGCCGTACTACCTGCCGCGCCTTCTGCCGCATCTGCACGATGCCTATCCCGACCTTGAAATCTATATTCGCGAGGACAGGGCGCATCTCCTCGAAGCGTCAGTCATGGAAGGGACCATCGATTGCGCACTCGGACCTCAGCCCGAGGAGCGCTCGAGGCTGGACTATCTGGAATTGATGGTCGAGCCGCTTTACCTGGGCATGGCTTCCCGCCATCGATTGGCCACCGCGGGGGAGGTGAGGATCGAGATGCTGGCCGGCGAGCGCATGCTCACACTTGGATCAGGGCACAGGCTCAGCCATCAGGTCAGGGCGCTGAGCGCGCAGTCGGGCGCGGTGATGCGCGAGGAGTACGAGGGCACCAGCCTCGACGCCTTGAGGCAGATGGTCTCGATCGGCATGGGCCTGTCCCTGTTTCCCGAACTCTACGCTGCATCGGAGTTTGCGCGGCGCGAGGAACAGGTTGTCCTCAGGCGTATCGCCGACTTGCCGCTGGCGCGGTCGGTCGGCCTGCTTTGGCGGAAAGACCACGTCCGCGCATCGCATTTCGCGAGTTTCGGAGCGGCCTGTCGGCGCATCGCGGAGACAATCGGGACGCCCCGCCCGTCTTCGCTCGGTTGAGAAAGCCTACTCGGCAGCGCCGGCCACGGCCTCTACACCCGCATCGAACTGCAGCTTTGCCAGCCGCGAATAGATGCCGTTCTCGCGCCGCGAGAGGGATGAGTGCGTGCCCTCCTCGACGATATGGCCCTCCTGCATGACGAGGATGCGGTCGGCCTTGAGGATCGTCGCCAGGCGGTGGGCGATGACGATCGTCGTGCGCCCCGACATGAGCTTCTCGAGAGCTTTCTGGACCAGCTTCTCGCTTTCTGCGTCCAGTGCTGACGTCGCTTCGTCCAGCAACAGGATCGGCGCGTCTCGCAGGATCGCGCGGGCAATGGCAATGCGCTGGCGTTGCCCGCCGGAAAGGGTCAGGCCCCGCTCGCCGACTTCAGTGTCGTAGCCCTGCGGTAGCGCCGTAATGAAATCATGCGCCTGGGCGGCCTTTGCCGCCTCGATCACCTCTTCGCGGGAAGCGTCCGGACGGGCGAAGGCAATGTTGTCGGCCGCCGTGCCGGAGAAGACCGCGACGTCCTGCGGCACGATCGCGAAGCGTGCGCGCGCTTCGTCGAGTGCGGCGTCGCGAAGATCGACGCCATCGACGAGGATGCGTCCCTCGGTTGGATCGTACTGGCGCAGCAGGAGAGCGAAGAGCGTGCTCTTGCCGGCGCCCGAGGGACCGGCGACCGCCACGGTTTCGCCGGGCGCAATGGAGAAGTCGAGGCCTCTGACAGCGCTTTCGTCCGGGCGGGTCGGGTAGGCGAAGGAGACGTTTTCGAAGGCGACGGCGCCGGATGCCGGCGACGGCATCGCAACTGGCGATGCGGGTGAGACGATCGCCGGCTGCTCGTCGAGCAGTTCCGACAGGCGCTCGGCGGCTCCGGCGGCGAGTTGCAATTCGCCCCAGACTTCGGACAGCGCGCCGAGCGCACCGGCGGCGAAGACTGCATAGAGCAGGAACTGCCCGAGCGTGCCCGGCGACATGGTGCCTGCCAGGACGTTCTGCGCGCCGATCCACAGAACGGCGACAACGCTCGAAAACACCATGAAGATGGCGAAAGCGGTCAGCGCGGCACGTGTCTTGGCCGAGATGCGCGCCGCGCCGAAGGCAGCCTCGACAGCGCGCGCGAAACGCGACGTCGCGAGTTGCTCGTTGGTGAAGGCCTGAAATGCGCGCACCGAGCCGATTGCCTCACTGGCGTAGGCGGTCGCATCGGCCAGCGTATCCTGCGCGGCGCGCGACCTTACGCGCACGCGGCGGCCGAAGGCGACCAGCGGCAGGACGATGACGGGAATAGCGCCGATGACCACGCCGGACAGCGACGGGCTCGTTATGACCATCATCGTCAGTGCGCCGAAGCAAAGGATGACATTGCGCAGTGCCACCGATGCCGTCGCGCCGACGACGGATTTTATCTGTGTCGTGTCGGCGGTCAGCCGTGACACGATTTCGCCGGACATGGCGCTGTCGAAGAACGAGGAGGAAAGCGTCATGACGTGCGAGAAGACGTCGCGGCGAACGTCGGACACGACCCGTTCCCCGAGCGTGATGACGAAGTAATAGCGAAGCGCACTCGCGGCCGCGAGCAGGGCGGCGAGCACGACGAGCATTGCAAAGTAGTTGTTTATCAACTTCCCGTCGGCGTCGGAAAAGCCGTGGTCGATCATGCGCCGCACGGCGGTCGGAAGCGACAATGTAGTTGCGGCCGCCAGAACGAGGGACACCACGGCGCCGGCCATCAGCCCCTTGTAGTGAAGGAGATAGGGCCAGAGCCGTGAAAGGGGACGAAGGGCCTGCCGGTTTCGCGGTTTGGGGGTTTTCCGCGATGATTCAGTCATGGTGTCTCGCAATTCGTTCCGGTCGTCATGGGCACCGGTCTATTTTGTCCATACGCCCGGTCTTGAGCTTCGGTCGTCGGTGATGTATAGGCTCCGCATCTTTTTTGGAAGCCGTGGCCTAATGGCGCACGGCTTTCGTGATTTCAGACAGCCGCGGTATGACGGCCGGCAATCCGGACCGATCGCCCGCAGGCAAGGCAGGACAAGACAGATGAAGGCTGATATCCATCCCGAGTACCACATGATCAAGGTCGTCATGACCGACGGCACGGAATACGAGACCCGTTCGACCTGGGGCTCCGAGGGCGATACGCTCAACCTCGATATCGACTCCAAGTCGCATCCGGCCTGGACCGGCGGTCAGCAGAACCTGCTCGATCGCGGCGGTCGCGTTTCCAAGTTCAAGAAGCGCTACGAAGGCCTCGGCGTCTGATCCGACGCGCACTGCGAAAAACAAAAAGCCCGGACGATCGTCCGGGCTTTTTTCGTTGCCGATCTGCCGGCTTCAGCGGGACGCGAAAGCCGTGCGAAGCAATTCAATCTGGGAGCCGACGGGGTTGCCGGTCGGCGCAGCCTGGGTGACGGTTTCGATCTCGGTGCCGAACAAATCCTGGTCGAGACGGCAGACATAGGCCTGCAGGCGCAGGGACCGGTTGACCAGCAGGCGAAACGTCTCCGGAAGCTCGTTCCAGCCATTGGCATTCGTCTTGGCGGAGGAGGTGTCGAGACGGATCTTTTCCTTCTCGGTCATCATCTGCTCGCGGCTCATCTCGCCTGCGTTCAAGGCGCGCTGCAGCAGAAGCCAGGACGCGATCTGCATGAGGCGGGTGGTCAGGCGCATCGACTCGGCCGCGTAGAGCGTCGCAGAGATGCGCGACAGGCGCTTCGCTTCCGCGCGGCCCTCTCCGTCGAGATAAGCGGCCGTTTCCTCGACCAGCCCCATACCGTCGGCATAGAGCTTCTTGAACGCGGTCGACGATGCCTTTCGCTCGATGAAATTGATCGTGTTCGACCGCTTGCTCAACTCCGACATACCCGTAAACCCCACCTGATTCCTGCGCCATTTTCTGCTTGATCATGATGTACGTGCAGGGGCGCTCCCGCACACCGGCATATTGGGCATGTTCACAGTTCAGCGCAACAAGATGCTTAATGCAAGGTTAACGCCACCGGAGGGCATGTCCCGCTATGGCGCACTGGACTCAGGACAAAAAAAAGAGCCGCAAAAAGCAGCTCTCAGGAGTTAAAACAGGGAGGCGTCAAACAAAGCAACGGTGTCGCTTCGAATGAGTTCGGACGAATCCGAACGAACACAGTAAACAGCCGTAAAGCTTAATACCGGGTTAATGGAATTGCGAATTCCTGCCGTTTGCGCCTTTTCGGGACAAATTACAGTTTGAAAAATGCTTCGGCCGCATTTCGGCTGTCCGACTTGGTATCGACTTCGCGTTTCAACCGCGCGATCTCTTCCCCGAGCGCATCAATCGTCTCGTTCAATTCGTCCACCGACATCAGCGAAATGTCCTGGCCAAGCTGGTAGGCCGGTTTCCGTTTCGGCTCTTCTTCGTCCATCGGCTTCTCCTTCGCGCATGCGGTTGCCGTTCGCCCTGCGCAACCCTACAGTCCCGGCCGGGCGAGGAAAAGACAACCGAAAAAGCGGGACCAGGGCATGACGATGATGAAGGCGGTCGAGATCGGCGAACCGGGAGGGCCGCGCGCACTCAAGATAACGGAACGTCCGCGACCGGAAGCCGGCGAGGGCGAAATCCTCGTTCGCGTCAAATGCGCCGGCGTGAACCGCCCGGATGTGCTGCAGCGCATGGGCGCCTATCCGCCACCGGCCGGCGCTTCCGATATTCCGGGTCTCGAAATCTCAGGCACCGTCGAGTCCACGGGTCCCGGTGCGACACGGTTCGCGGCCGGCGATGCGGTTTGCGCTCTGCTGCCGGGCGGAGGCTATGCCGAATATGCGGTGGTCCATGAAACGAATGCGCTGCCCGTTCCGGGCGGATATGCCTTTTCGGAAGCGGCCGCGATCCCGGAGACCTATTTTACCGTCTGGCACAATGTCTTCCAGCGCGGTGGCCTGAAGGCGGGCGAGGTTTTGCTCGTTCATGGCGGCACGTCGGGCATAGGAACGACGGCGATTCAGCTTGCGAAGGCGTTCGGCGCCAAGGTGATCACCACAGCGGGCAGCGCGGAGAAATGCGCCGCATGCGAAAAGCTGGGCGCCGACCGCGCGGTGAACTATCGCGAGGAGGATTTTGTCGAGGCGGTCAGCGAGTTCACGGACGGCAACGGCGCCGACGTGATCCTCGACATGGTGGGCGGCGACTACATAACCCGCAACTACGAGGCGGCGGCGCTCGAGGGCCGCGTGGTGCAGATCGCATTCCTCGGCGGACGAAAGGCCGAGGCCGATTTCTCGCTGCTGATGGTCAAGCGACTTGTTCATACCGGTTCGACGCTTCGCGCCCGCCCGGTCGAGTTCAAGGCCGGGTTGGCGCATGAACTGCACGAGAAGGTTTGGCCACTGCTCGCCGACCGCAAGATACAGCCGGTCATGGACATGATTTATCCGCTGGCCGAGGCCTGGCGGGCGCATGAGCGCATGGAGGCGGGCAATCATATCGGGAAAATCGTGCTCGACATCGGGTAGCCGCCTTGTCTCGCAATGATTTCATTCGCCGGATGGACAGGGCCCGGCGAACCGGATAGCGTTGCGTCACCGGCTCGGATCAAGGCGCCGGTAGATGAACGGAAGGCCCCCCTTGCCGAAGTCCACGAGACCTGCCGGGCGCCGCTTCCAACTTTTTCTGATCAAACCGTCCCACTATGACGACCGGGGCTATGTGATCAGATGGTGGCGTTCGATGATACCATCCAATTCGCTGGCCGCGGTCTACGGAATTGCAGCCGATTGCGCCGATCGCGAAGTGCTCGGACCCGATGTCGAAATCGACATCGAGGTGATCGACGAAACGAACACCCGTGTCGATGTTCCCGCAATCCTCGCCCAGCTTCGCGAGAATGACGGCTTCGGCATGATCGCGCTGGTCGGCGTGCAGTCGAACCAGTATCCGCGTGCCGTCGATATCGCGCGGATGTTCCGTGAAGCCGACGTTCCGGTGGCCATCGGCGGTTTCCACGTGTCCGGCTGCCTCGCCATGCTCGACGACGACAATGTCGATCTCGATCAGTGCCGAAAACTTGGCGTTTCCATATTCGCCGGCGAGGCGGAGGGTCGTTTCGACACCGTCCTGCGGGATGCCGCAGCACGACGGCTCGAACCGGTCTATAACTTCATGAACGATCTGCCGGGTATCGAGGGCGAACCGGCGCCGTTCCTGCCGAAACGCTTCGTGGAACGGACCACCGGGCTCAGTTCCAGCTTCGATGCCGGGCGGGGATGTCCCTATCAATGCTCGTTTTGCACGATCATCAACGTACAGGGGCGCAAGTCACGCTTTCGGACCGCCGATGACGTCGAGCAGCTTGTCCGGCTCAACTGGGCCGAAGGCATCCATAAATTCTTCATCACAGACGACAATTTCGCCCGCAATCGAGAATGGGAGTCGATCTTCGATCGCCTGATCGAACTGCGCGAGCGCGACGGCATTCCGCTCGGCCTGATGATCCAGGTCGACACGCTTTGCCACAAGATCGAGAACTTCGTCGAAAAGGCCAAGCGTGCCGGCGTCACGCGCGTTTTCATCGGCCTCGAAAACGTCAATCCGGAAAACCTCGCCGCAGCCAAGAAGCGCCAGAACAAGATCACCGAGTATCGCGAGATGCTGCTCGACTGGAAGGCGCAGGGGATCATGACGCTTGCCGGGTACATCCTCGGGTTTCCCGCCGATACGCCGGAAACGATCCGCCGCGACATCGCCATCATCCAGGAGGAACTGCCGCTCGATGTCATAGAGTTCTTCATTTTGACGCCGCTACCGGGGTCCGAAGACCACCAGAAGGCCTGGCGCGCGGGAACGCCGCTGGAACCGGACCTGAACGCCTACGATCTCAACAATGTCTGCATGCCGCATGAGCGCATGAGCCGGCAAGAGTTGGAGGACATCTACAGCGAGGCCTGGCGCCTTTATTACACGCCGGCCCATATCCGGACCCTGTTGCGTCGTGCCGCGGCGACCGGATGTTCCGTCACCAGTCTGGTGAAGCTGCTCGTCCAGTTCGGAATCGGTGTGCGCCTCGAGGGTATCCACCCGCTCGAAATCGGTGTTGTGCGTCTACGGCATCCCTCCGAACGCCGACCCGGTTTGCCGCAGGAAAACCCAGTCTCCTTCTGGACGCGTTTCGCAGTTGAGACCGTCGCCAAGCAGATGCGGCTTGTCGGCGCGATTGCGCGCGTGGCGATCCCGGCAATCGTGATCACGAAGAATCCGGCCACCAAGGCCTATACCGACAAGGCGCTCACGAAAGGCGCGGAAGACGAGACCCTCGATCTCTATCAGAAGACGACCGGCGGACAGGCGGCTGTCGCCCATTCAAAGAAGATCGCAGCGCTGACGGCGCGCGCATGACGCTTGCCGCGCCAGCCCTGTCAAACAGGGATACCCAGTAACTTTGGTCATGCTCATTCGCTTCGGCTACGATCTCACCGTCACGTGCGAACTTCCAACTCCGATGGTTTGCCTGATGGACATCAGGCCGGAACGCGCAGGCTCGATGCTTGCGCCGGAGAAGGTCGTCACCTCGCCGGAGGTCGAAACGCACACCTATGTCGACATGTTCGGCAATGTCTGTCGCCGCTTCGTCGCGCCGGCCGGCGATTTCTCGATATGGGCGGACGGAACCGTGGAGGATTCAGGCGAACTGGATCCGGTCAGGCCGGAACTGCAGGAAATACCGGTCGCCGAGTTGCCGGATGACTGCCTCTCCTATCTGCTAGGCAGCCGGTATTGCGAGACCGACGAACTCAGCCAGACGGCCTGGGATCTGTTTGGCAACATCGCGCCCGGCTGGGGCAGGGTCCAGGCGATCTGCGATTATGTGCACAGTCACCTGACGTTCGATTACATGGCGGCGCGTTCCACGCGCACCGCACTTGACGCCCATGTCGAGGGAGTGGGCGTCTGCCGAGATTTCGCCCATCTCGCCATCGCTTTCTGCCGGTGCATGAATATCCCGGCACGCTACGTGAACGGACATCTCGGCGATATCGGCGTTCCGATTCTCGACCCGATGGATTTCTCTGCCTGGATGGAAGTTTATCTTGGCGGCGAATGGGTGACGTTCGACCCGCGCAACAATATACCGCGCATTGGCCGGGTGGTGGTGGCACGCGGACGTGACGCGGCCGACGTGCCGCTGATCAACTCCTTCGGCCCGCACGTGTTGAAGTCGTTCCGGGTCTGGACCTACGACGTGACGGGATTGTAGCAGACGAGAAAAAGCCGGAGCGTCGCCGCCCCGGCTTTCCCGATCGGCCTTGGGAGGCGTCGATTACATGGCGCCGAGGCGCAGGAAGAGCGTCTCACCGTTCGAATCGTCGATGCCGTCATTGTCGGTCACGGCAAATCCGTTGCCGGCGGCATCAATGGCGAAGCCTTCGATCTTGTCGACGACATAACCGCCGGTCGATTTCAGATCCGGGATGAAGTCGTGAACTTCTTCCTTGGAGACGAGCGGCAACTCGCCGCCGAGCGGGGCCGGCGTCATTTCGGACAGCGGCACGCGGAAGAGCTTCTTCAGCTTTGCGGCCTGACCGATCTGGTTGTCGCGCTCGACGATGTAGGCGAAGTCACCATTGGCGGTGATCTCCGACAGGCCGACCCAGCCGGCACCCTTTTTCTCGAGCGGGTAACGCACCGCGCCCCATTCCCCGGTGTCTGTGTTGTAGGAAACGAGCTTGACCTGACCGGCCTCGTCGTCGGCCCATTCACGCTGGATGGCGATCCAAAGCGTATCGCCGATGCGGGTGACGCCTTCGGAACCGAAGCGCTTCTCGACGGCCAGAAGTTCCGGCGGGAAGGCGACCTGCTTCTTGATCTCGCCCTTGGCGTTGACGTGGTAGAGGGCATGCGGGATCAGGCGGTCGGTACGGCCTTCCGATGCGATCCAGAAGCCGCCTTCGCCGTCCGTGGTTATCCCTTCCTGATCGAAGAGCTGGGCCGGCGCGCCGTTGCGGGTAACGCGGGTGGCCTTGATGATCTTCGCCGGTGTCTGGTTGGCGTCGATGGTGAAGATCGTCGGCTGCATCGAATAGAAGCTGTCGTTGACGCCATAAAGGATGCCTGCCTGCTCCTCATCCGCGACGAGACCCGACATGGCGCCCCAGCCGATCGGACGATCACCGTCCATGCCTGAAACGAGCATCGGATAGGCGGCTTCGCCTTCGTCGTAGGAATAAATGGTGACATGCGAACGCACGCCGCCATCGTCGATCAGATCGGCCTCGTTGGCGACGGCGAACAGGTTGCGGCCGGGAATGGCGACTGCGCCTTCCGGGGCGAGCGCCGTCGGCAGGAGCTGCTTGAACACGGGCTCCGCGCCGGTGTCTTCATAAACGCCGACCACGGAACCGCGCTCGGAAAGAAGGAAGATGAAGGTCTTGTCGCCGAACGTGCCGACTTCCATGCCTTCGGGCTCTGCGCCCTTGTTGCCGGAGCGCTTCTCCGGATAGTGGCCGGCCATCGCGACCTCGTATTCGAAGGAGAGACCGCTTTCATAGAGGACTTCGCCTTCCTTCGAGAAGATGGTGAAGCCGCGCGATCCGCCCTTCCAGTCGCCCTCATTGGCGATGACGAAGCGGTCATTGTCGAGCCACTGCACGGCGTCCGGCTCGCGCGGGACGGCGGTGAGCTTGTCGTCGAAGGTCAGCGCGCCTTCTTCCGCGGTATCGACATTGTCGAGATCGACCGTGCCTGCGGAGAAATGCGAGAGGATTTCACCGGTCTTGCCGTCTACGACGGCGAGGTAGTTGTTCTCCTGCATCGTGACGACGATTTCGCCCGCATCGTTGAAATCGACGAATTCCGGCTCTGGATCCTCCGGCGCGATATCGGCGATACCGGTCATGTCGACCATCTTCAGGCTGCCGCAGTCCAGTGCTCCGTTCGAGGCAGAAACGATGGCGAGACCGCCGGCGGGCATCTGCGGAAGACCGCCGTCGCCGGCATCCTCATCGCGTTCGTTCTCGATCGCAACCGCGACCATGGAACCGTCTTTCGACAGCGCGACGGAGTCGGGCTGGCCGCCGAGGTCGCAGCTCTGTTCGATCTCGCCCGATTCCAGATTGACGGAGAGGAGGGCGCCGGACGGCTCGGTGTAGCTTTCGGATGTGTTCAGGCCGACAAAAGCGTGGCCGGACTGGATGACGAGGGATGTCGGCTCGCCGTCGAGCTTGACATATCCGCCAGGCGCCGGATTGGCCGGGTCCGAGATGTCGATCATTCCGATGCCGCCGAAGGGGCTGTCGGAATAGACCAGCGTCATGCCGTCTTCGGTGACGTAGATGATCTCCGAGGAGGTCTCCGATGCCGGGTCGGCATCCGCCGGAAGGTTGGTGTTGACCGGGAAGGACGCGACGCGGTTGAAGACCGGATCAGCGGATGCGGCGGTGGCGGCGAGCAGCGCGGCGAGCGCCGTACCAGTGGCCAGCAGTCTGGTTTGTTTGGACATGCCTCAGCTCCCTGAGATTGCGTGGAATCGGTAAAACGGACGCGGAATCGGCCCGGCAATCGACGCGCGACTTGTTGGCGAGGTGCATGACAGCGCCATGACGGGATGACGAAGAAATGATGACAGCTTTCGCGGTCCGCTTAGCGCGCCGTTAACGACGTTGCGATTCGCGATGAGGGCGTTAAGTGTCTGTCAAAAGCGCGATTGTTACGAGTTCGGGGAGCGTCTGTCGCAACGGCAGGGCATGATGCCGATCGCTCTCCCGGCCGGGCCGGATGTCGCGCGCCGCCATAGCGGACGCGCCAACGCCATCAACAACAAGTCGTCAAGACAGACCGGCCAATCGGCAACCAGCGAGATTGGCCCGTCGGATGAATTTGCATGGGTCGGCACAGCAAGCGTGACTACATTGCAGGGGAGAGAAGCGGGTTGCGCGCGACAGGCGCGGGCTCGAAATCCGGCAATGCCTCGGAGGTGGAGATGCGCCATGCGCTGGCTGCATCCTACCAGTCGATGTTCGCTGCGATCCTCCTGCCGATCTCGTTCTATTTCGCCCTGACTGTCTTTTATCACCTGTTGGTTGCGGATGCCGCCGGCCATGCATTCTTGTCGGTTTCCTCGGCACTGATCGCGATGGCTTTCCTCGCGATGGGCCTTGATGTTCGTCGGCGGGCCCTGAGCTATCGCGAACTGGAATTTTTTGGCTTCGCCTTTTTCGCGCTGATCAATCTCAAGGCGGCGGCCAACAACTTCGTGCAGCTGGAGCCGGCTAAGCTCTTCTTTTTCATGCTGCCCATGCTGATTGTCGCCATCTTCGGTATCAGCACACGGCTTGTTGTCACCGCGATCCTGTCGTCGGTCGCCACCATGCTGGCTTTCGCGAGCTAGGCAGGCGGCGACATGCTCTTGCAAGCCTCGATGATCGCGCTTGCCGGCTCGCTCGCGGGCTATTGCATCTCGACACTCACACGCGGGGCGATATCGCGTGAGATTCGGGCGCGCATGACCGCCGAGACGCTGCGGCAGACGGCCGAGGCGCAGGCTGACCAGGACATGCTGACCGAATTGCCGAACCGCCGGAATTTCTTCAGGCGCCTTCGAGAGAGGCTCGAACGTGGCCGTGCCGGTGGCGAGGAGTTCGTGCTGGGCGTCGTCGATCTGGACGGCTTCAAATCGATCAACGACAGTTACGGCCACACAGTGGGCGACCTTTTGCTGATCGAGGTTGCCGCGAGGCTTCGTGACGCCGGAGGCGGGAACGGGCTGGTCTCGCGGCTCGGCGGCGATGAGTTCGCGATCCTGATCGACGGCGCGCGAAACGATGAGCAGTTGCATGGGCATGGCGACACGATCCGGGAAAGCATTGCCAGCCCTTACCTGATATCGGACATCGAGTTTTCCGTCTCCGCGTCGGTGGGATTCGTTCGCTCGACGATCGCCGATCTCGATGAAACGGGCCTGATCGAGCGGGCCGACTTCGCCATGTTCCGCGCCAAGGCAAACGGCAGCGGCACGGTCATCTTCTCGCACGAGCACGAAGAGGATCTGGAGCAGATCGGCCGTGTGGAGCAGGCATTGCGGTCCAGCGACAAGGAAGCGGAGATGTCCGTCGTCTTCCAGCCGCAGGTGGATATCGCCTCCGGTGAAACGACGGGCTTCGAGGCCCTGGCGCGCTGGAACAGCCCGTCACTGGGCAATGTGCGCCCCGACGTTTTCATCGCGGCGGCGGAACGGACCGGCCTGATCGAGGAAATGACACCAATCCTTCTCGGGAAGGCACTCAAGATCGCCAGGGACTGGCCCGGCGATATCAAGCTGTCCTTCAACCTGTCCATTCGCGACATCATGTCGTCGACGGCAATCGACAAGCTGTGCCGGATCATAGAGGCAAGCGACATCGATCCCGCTCGGCTCGAATTCGAAGTGACCGAAACCCTCATCATGTCTGACTTCGAGACGGCGCGAAAATCGCTTGCGAAACTGCAGACGCTCGGCGCCAGGGTCGCGCTCGACGATTTCGGCGTCGGTTATGCCAATTTCGGCCATATCGACCAGCTGGATATCAACACGATCAAGATCGATCGCAGCTTCGTTACGCGGCTCGCCGACGGGGGCCGTACCGCGAAGGTCATCAAGACGATGGTGGACATGTGCGCGACACTGGGTGTCGGCTCGATCATCGAAGGCGTGGAGACGGAGCAGGAACTCGACGTCCTTCAGGGAATCGGTGCGCGCAAGGTGCAGGGTTATTATTACTCGAAGCCGATGCCGCCGGACGAGATTCCGGCCTTCCTGTCGCGGCGTTTCCTTGCGCGGATCGGCGGCGGGCCCGCGTCGGTCGCACGCGCCGTCTGATCTTAGCCGGAATAACCTGTTATCCGTGACGCCCGGCTTTATTGCGAAGCGCGCCGAGATGCGCTATGGAGCGCTCATTCTTCCGGAAATCAGTGGTTAGACACCACGCCCGCGGCCCCGGCGCGGACGAACAGGAAAGGTTTATCCAATGGCCAATACACTTCTGATGCCCAAGGCGACGGCCGTCTGGCTCGTCGACAACACGGCGCTTTCCTTCGACCAGATCGCGCAGTTCTGCAAGCTGCATCCTCTCGAGGTCAAGGCGATTGCGGACGGTGAATCGGCGCAGGGCATCAAGGGCCTGGACCCGATCAATACCGGCCAGTTGACGCGCGACGAAATCGCCAAGGCCGAATCGGACACGAATTACCAGATGAAGCTCGCGGCCGCGAAATATGCAGTCCCGGAACTGCGCAAGAAGGGACCTCGCTACACGCCGGTCTCGAAGCGTCAGGACCGTCCGAACGCGATCCTCTGGCTGGTGCGCAACCATCCCGAACTCAAGGACGCGCAGATCTCGCGTCTCGTCGGCACGACCAAGAACACGATCGAACAGATCCGCAACCGCACGCACTGGAATTCGGCGAATTTGCAGCCGGTCGATCCCGTGGCGCTGGGGCTTTGCTCCCAGATCGATCTCGATTTCGAGGTGCAGAAGGCGGCCAAGTTGCGGCCGGCACCGGTCGAAGGAGAGCAGGGCGACAGCTTGCTGCCGGCCTCGGAAACCGAAAACCTGCCCGCCGACGACATTCTTTCGCAGCCGGTCAAGCCGAAGGAAGACGAGGAGCTCGACGCGGACGCCGTCTTTGCTCGCCTTTCCTCCCTCAAGGGCTCCCAGAGCGAGGAAGAGGGCAACGAGGACGAGCAATAGGCCTCATTTTCCTTTTTGCCATTTGCGAGGCCCGCTTTCAGGCGGGCCTTTTCTTTTTCGGACAGGTGTTCCCGAACCCGCCGCGAAGGCGTGACAAAAAGTATGCTTTCTTATCAATTTTGCGTAGGCTGGCGCTGACCGCCGGGATTGGGCGGCGCACAGAGGATGCGTGATGAACGAACGAGGTCCGAGGGCGGCCAGTCTGGGAATGCCGGGGCACCTTATAAGGCGCTTGCATCAGGTTTCGACGCATATCTTCTCGCAGCGCGTCCGTGAGGCGGGATACGATCTGACACCGGTCCAGTTCGCCGCGCTCGATGTGTTGCGTTTCAGCCCCGGCACGGACCAGGCAGGTCTCGCCGATGCGATCGCGAAGGACCGGGCAACGACCGGCTCCGTAATCGACCGGTTGGAACAGAAGGGGCTCGTCGCCAGGACAGTCAGCGGCCGCGACCGGAGGGCACGGGAACTGACGATCACCGAGGAGGGCAACAGGATCGTCGATGCTGTTCTGCCGGTGGTCGAGCGGCTTCAAAAGGAAATTCTTCCCGGCCTTGACGACGACGAGTACAGGCAGTTTCTCGCCCTGGCCGCGAAGGCGGCGAAAGCCCCGGATCTCTGACGTTTCGGCGTGGCGGTGATCTAATGTCCGCCCGGAGACATATCGCCGCGTTCTTCCATCTGGCGATAGAAGTCGCGCAGCGTCTTGCCGCGTTCGGGACGGAAGGTTTCCGGCAGCGTCTCGACATCGCGGACGCGGTCGACGCGGAACATGCGGAAATCCTCGCGGAGCAGGCACCAGCCGACGAACAGCCAGCGCCCGCCCCAGAACCAGAGGCCGAGCGGGCGGATGGAGCGGCTGGTGGTGCGGTCTTCCGCGTCGACATAGGCGAAACGGATGACGTTTTTCGATTCCGCCGCGCGCTCCACCACGTCGAGATTTGCGCGTACGCTGTCGGGCAACAGGAAAGTCGGCGCGTGGATCTCTGTCGAGTGCAGGCGTGCGCGCTCGGCATCGGGAAGGACCGCCTCGATCTTGATGAGCGCTTCTTCCGCAGCACGCGCCAGGGTGGCTCCGCCCCAGGCCTTCACGAGGCGGGCGCCTGCCACGAGCGCGACGATCTCGTCACGCGAAAACATCAATGGCGGCAGGTCGAAGCCTTCGCGCATGATGTATCCGACACCGGCCTCACCGTCGATGGGAACCCCTGTCGACTGGAGGTCGGCAATGTCGCGATAGATCGTGCGTTCGGAGACTTCGAGCTTGTCGGCGAGTTTTTTCGCCGTGACGAGCCGGCCGCCCCTCAGGTGCTGTACGATCTGGAAGAGGCGGTCGGCGCGTCGCATGGTCGTCAGGCCGCCCTGAACAGTCCGATGGAGTTTCCGTCGGGGTCCGTCGCATAGAAGAAGCTGCCGGCGGGGATGTCGATCGCCGGCGACAGCACTTCGCCACCCGATGCCTTCACCCGTCCCATCGCGTCGTCGAGCGATCCGTCGATCGCGAGGTGGATCGTGTTGCCGGTTCCGGCTTCGGAGGGTTTGCCCGGATAGAGATGTCCGGACACGCCTAAGTCGGCCATGGAGGAGAACATGACCATCGGGTTGGGGCCATCGTCGTTGCGGGTCATCGTGATGGACAGCACTTCCTCGTAGAAGCGCTTGGAAGCGTCGAGATCGGTAACCGGGATCTCGAACCAGACTGCTGTATTCCGGGGTGCGTCGGACATGGCCGTTTCCTTTCAAAGATTGGCTGACGACCCGAATGTGTCATACCCCTCCTGACATCATTCTGTCAGGAGGGAAATGTCCGACAGTCCGGCTTACTCCTCTTCGGGCACCGGCACCGTGTAATTGAGCGCGAGGCGTCCGCCATCTGCGTAGATCGTCTGGCCCGTGATGTAGCCGGCGTCGTCGGAGGCGAGGAAGGAAACGGTCGAAGCGATTTCCGCCGTCTCGCCGATGCGCAGAAGCGGGGTCCTGGACAGGATGCGATTGCGCGCTTCCGGGTCATCATTCACCGAGGACAGCATCTCGGTCATGATCGAGCCCGGGCCGACGGCGTTGACCCGGATGCCGTAAGGCGCAAGCGACATGGCCATGACCTTCGTCAACTGGTTCACGCCGCCCTTGGAGACGCAATAGGGCACCTGATTGGGGATCGCGACGGCGCCGTTGATCGACGACATGTTGACGATGGCGCCGGCGGGGCCGCTATTCTTGACCTTTTCCACCATCAGGCGCGCGGCAGCCTGTCCGCACAGGAACTGTCCCTTGATGTTGACGCGCATCACGCGGTCGAAATCCTCTTCCGTGATATCGAGGAAATCCGCGCCATGCACGATACCGGCATTATTGACCAGGATGTCGACGTCGCCGAAGACGTCGAGCACGGAGGCCATGAGGTTGTGGACGCTGAGGCGGTCGCCGACATCGACGCCGATGGACCGGACATCGCCCAGGTCGGACAGTTCCTCGGCCGCGGCCGCACCCTTTTTCTCGTCTATGTCGGCAAGCATCACCCGCACGCCGTCGCTCAACAGTCGCTTGACGATCGCGTATCCGATTCCCTGCGCGCCGCCGGTGACGATCGCGATCTTTCCGTCGAGTGCCATGATAGTCTCCTGTTTCTTTCAGGCAGACCTAACGCTTCCGGCGGCAAATGGAAATGCTGCGGCCGCGCGAGGCGGACGCTCGTTCTCATGAGTCAGAAATACTCTCTCAGGCAGCGGCCAGGCCTACCTTGCGTTCCCTGAGCACTTCGCCGATTTCGTCGAGGATAGCCGGGTCGTCGATGGTGGCCGGCATCTTCCAGTCCTCGCCGTCGGCGATCTTCTGCATGGTTCCGCGCAGAATCTTGCCGGAGCGGGTTTTCGGCAAACGGTTGACGGTGAGTGCGATCTTGAAGGCGGCGACAGGGCCAATTTCGTCACGCACCAGCTTGACGACTTCTTTCTCGATCTCCTCGGCCGGACGGTCGACACCCGAATTGAGGACCAGGAAACCGGCCGGCAACTGCCCCTTGAGGCTGTCGGCGATGCCGATGACGGCACATTCCGCGACATCCGGATGACCCGCGATGACTTCCTCCATCGCCCCGGTCGATAGGCGGTGGCCGGCGACATTGATGATGTCGTCGGTGCGCGCCATGATGAAGAGGTAGCCGTCCTCGTCCATGTAGCCGGCGTCCGATGTCTTGTAATAACCGGGGAACTCGTCGAGATAGGCCGCGCGGAACCGGTCGTCGGCATTCCAGAGCGTCGGAAGGCAGGACGGCGGCAGCGGCAGCTTCACCACGATATTACCAAGCGTCCCGGCGGGCACCGGATGTCCCGCATCGTCGATGATCTGGACATCGTAACCGGGCATCGCGACCGTCGGAGAGCCGATCTTGACCGGCAGTTCGCCGAGACCGAGCGGATTGCCGGCGATGGCCCAGCCGGTTTCGGTCTGCCACCAGTGGTCGATGACCGGCACCTTCAACTTCTCCTGTGCCCATTTGATCGTGTCGGGATCGGCGCGTTCGCCGGCCAAAAACAGCGAGCGAAGGCTCGACATGTCGTAGTTCGGGATCAGTGCGCCCTTGGAATCTTCCTTCTTGATGGCGCGGAAGGCGGTCGGCGCGGTGAAGAGCGACGAAACGCCGTGTTCCTGGATCACGCGCCAGAAGGTTCCGGCGTCGGGTGTGCCGACGGGCTTGCCCTCGAAGACGATGGTCGTCGCGCCGATCAGAAGCGGTGCGTAGACGATGTAGGAATGCCCGACGACCCAGCCGACGTCGGACGCGGCCCAGAAGACCTCGCCGGGTTCGATGGCGTAGAGCGCCCGCATGGAGTAGCTCAAAGCGACCATGTGCCCGCCATTGTCACGCACCACGCCCTTGGGCTGACCCGTCGTGCCGGAGGTGTAAAGGATGTAGAGCGGGTCCGTCGCCGCGACGGGGACACAGGGGACCTTGGTCTCGCCTTCCATATGCGCCCAGACGGCTGCGGCGTAATCGGTGTCGCGGCCCGGTTCGAGATCGTAGGGATGCTCCTCGCGTTCCAGTACGAGGCAGTGATCGGGCTTGAACTTCGCCTGGGCGATGGCCGCGTCGAGCAGGGGCTTGTAGGGCACCTGCCGTGATGGCTCGATGCCGCAGGACGCAGCGACGACAACCTTCGGATGACAATCGTCGATGCGGGTGGCGAGTTCGTGCGCCGCGAAGCCGCCGAAGACGACGGAATGGATTGCGCCGAGGCGGGCGACCGCCAGCATGGAGAAGACGGCTTCCGGGATCATCGGCATGTAGATCAGGACCCGGTCGCCCTTCTCGACACCGAGATCACGCAGGACCGCGGCAAGTGCCTCGACCTCTTTCAGGACTTCGCCATAGGTGAACTTGCGCTGCTTGCCGGTGATCGGACTATCATAGATGACCGCGGCCTGGTCGCCTCGCCCTGCTTCGACATGGCGGTCGACAGCATTGTGGCAGGTGTTGCACTCGGCACCGGCGAACCAGCGGCCATAGACGCCGTCTTCCGGATCGAAGACTTTGTCCCACGGCTTGAACCAGTCTATGGCCTCGGCCTGCTTTTCCCAGAACAGGCCCGGATCTTTCTTCCAGTCGTCATAGACGGCTTGATAGCTGGACGTATTGCTCATGGCGTTACTCCTCCCGCGTGCAAGAGCCCCCGTTCCGGCTTCCCCTCTGGAACGCGGTTTCCTCGTGCCAGAACGGATGCTATTCGTCCATTTGACTAACGCCTAAGCTGATCGGTGCATGAGCGCGACAATTGCGCACAGCCCGCAACCCGAGCCGAACGGATAATCTCTTGGTCAAACTGCTATCAGTATTCGTCGTGCTGGCGATGATTGTCCAGATCATCAAGCCACTGGGCGTGCCGGGACTACGACGACGCAGCGATTTCTGGAAGCTGCCCCTGGCGGGTCTGTTCGCGATCGTCCTGATCAGCGCCCTGCAACTTTAGCGGCGCGGGGGAGGGGCGTTCGGGGACCAGGTACTGCGCCAGATGTTCCGCCCAACTGCGATATCCGGCCGGCCCGGCATGAAACCCGTCCCGGGCGAAACCCTGCGGGCCGTGGATCGGCACCGGATCGGCCATCACGGCCCCGCGCTCGTTGCACAGGCGGGCGCCCATGGCGTTTATGAGTCCGGCGCGAATCTGGAGAATGCGGCCGAGCGCCGGGGGAAGCGCCGGAATGCGGGTCATGTCGGCAACCGGCGACCAGACGATGCGCGCGTCGGGAAAGCGTGCACGCACGGCATAGAGCAGTGTGCCGAACTCGCGCTTGAAGCGGCGGATGACGTGAAAGTTCTTCATGTCGTTCGTGCCGATCGCCAGGACGACATGGGTGAAGTCGCGATCCTCGACATGTGGAATGACGTGATCACGCAGATCGCCTGAAGTCGCCGAGTTCGCGCCGGCCGCGCGCCAGCGCACGGGTCGGCCCGAGCGCTGGTTCAGCGTGCGCGCGATATTGAAGGCCAGCGTGTCATCGAGACGCGTCATGCCGACGCCGGCAACGGAGGAGTCGCCCGCAACCAGGATGGATATCTCATCACCCTTGCCGTCGAACCGTCCTTCATGGGGGACTTCGGCGGGGTGCAGGCGTTCGATCCGCAGGCGGACCGAGATGCCCTGCCAGACATAGACGGGGAACGCGACCCAGCTGAAAAGCGCCTTTGAGACCATGCGGCGAAAGATCCGAAAATGAGATACCCGTGGCACCTAACGGCGCCACGGGCATTATTTAGAGACGTTGCGCGTCTCAGCAATATGACAGGGCTGCGAAAGTCAGCCGGCCCGCGAGGCTTCGAAGATGCTGTCGATCGCGTCGGCGAGCATCGCATCGAATTCCGCGTCGCTCTGGTCGGCGGACAGACCTTCGCTCAGTGCCCGCGAGAAGCTGGCGATCATGCCGGTGTTCTGAGCCAGTTTCTCGTTCGCCTCATCGCGCGAATAACCGCCGGAGAGCGCGACGACCCGCATGACACGTGGATCGTCGATGAGCGGCTTGTAGAGGTTGGGCTTGGTCGGCAGGCTCAGCTTGAGCATGACCTGCTTGCCTTCCGGAACGCCGTCGAGGTGCTTCTTGATCTCGGCCAGCAGGATGTCCTCGGCCTCTGCCTTGTCGTCGATCGAGATCGTGACTTCCGGCTCGATGATCGGGACGAGGCCATGCGACAGGATCTGGCGTCCCACCTCGAATTGCTGGTCGACGATCGCCGCGATGCCTTTCGGATTTGCCGCATCGATCACCGAGCGCATCTTGGTGCCGAATACGCCTTTGGCGACCGCACGCTCCAGCAGGGCGTCGAGATCCGGCATCGGCTTCATCAGCTTCACGCCGTCCGCCGCGTCGGCAAGGCCTTTGTCCACCTTCAGGAACGGTACGACACTGCGGTTCTCCCACAGATACTGCGCCGTCGGCACGCCGTCGATTTCGCGGTCCATGGTCTGTTCGAACAGGATGGCGCCCATCACCTTGTCACCGGTGAAGGCGGGCGATTTGATAATCCGCGAGCGCATCTGGTGGATGAGGTCGAACATCTCGTCTTCGTTCGAATAAGCGCTTTCCGAAACGCCGTAGAGTTTCAGCGCCTTCGGTGTCGAACCGCCCGATTGGTCCAGCGCCGCGATAAAGCCGTCCTTGTTCGCGACCTGCGCTGCCATATCCGATTGCGTCATTCGTATCTCCCGAGGTTGGTCAAGGTCCGAAGCGCGCGGCGCGTGCCGGCGCTTAAATTGTCAGGCCGGGCCTTAGCAAAGGGCCATCCTGGAAGGAATATCACAGGCCTCGGCCTAAACCGATTAAAATAGTTCAATCGTTTAAAATAGCCTGAAAAGCTGATCCGTGATGGGTCTCCGCGTGTCGCTTTTGGCTTCAGGCAGAGAGCGCGGCGACGCCAGGCAATTCCTTGCCTTCCATCCATTCGAGGAAGGCGCCGCCCGCAGTCGAGACGTAGGTGAACTTGTCCGCCACGCCCGCGTGATTGAGTGCCGCGACCGTGTCGCCGCCACCCGCGACGGAAACAAGTTTGCCGGCCACGGTCTGCTCGGCGGCGAACCGCGCGGCAGCGACGGTCGCCGCGTCGAACGGCTCGATCTCGAAAGCGCCGAGCGGGCCGTTCCAGACCAGCGTCGCGGCGTGGTCGATCCAGCCGTTGATCTTCTCGACGGTCGCCGGACCGGCATCGAGGATCATGGCGTCGGCGGGCACGTTCTCGATATCGACGGTTTCGCTGTCCGCTCCGGCCTTGAACTCGCGCGCGACAACACCATCGACGGGCAGCACGATGGCGCAGCCCGCGGAGGCAGCTTCCGACATGATCGCGTTTGCGGTGTCCGCGAGATCGTGTTCGCACAGCGACTTGCCGACTTCGACGCCCTTGGCCGCGAGAAAGGTGTTGGCCATGCCGCCGCCGATCACCAGCGCGTCCACCTTTTTGACGAGGTTCTGCAGGAGATCGATCTTGGTCGAGACCTTGGCGCCGCCGACAATGGCGACGACGGGCTTGGCAGGCGCGCCAAGGCCCTTCTCAAGCGCCTCGAGTTCGGCCTGCATGGAGCGGCCGGCATAGGCGGGAAGCAGCCATGCAAGGCCCTCGGTCGAAGCATGGGCCCGGTGCGCCGCCGAGAAGGCGTCGTTGACATACATGTCGCCATTGGCGGCCATCGCCTTGGCGAGGTCCGGATCGTTCTTTTCCTCGCCGGGGTGGAAGCGGGTGTTTTCAAGGAGGAGGACATCGCCGCTCGTCATCTCGTCGATTTCCTTCTTCGCGGCTTCGCCGATGCAGTCGGAGGCGAAATCGACACGGTGATCGAGTTCCTCTTCCAGTGCCTGCGCCACCGGGCTCAGCGACATCTCCTCGACGACCTTTCCCTTCGGCCGGCCGAAATGGGCGAGCAGAATGACCTTTCCGCCCCTGCGGGACAGTTCGGAGATGGTCGGAACGACACGTTCGATGCGTGTCCGGTCGGTCACGACACCATCGGCCATCGGCACGTTGAGATCGACACGCACCAGCACGCGTTTGCCGCCGATTTCCTGCGGCATGTCGTCAAGTGTCTTGAACTGCGTCATAAACGGAACTCCTCTGTCGTACCGCCATGCCTACAGCCGGCGGCTGTCACGTTCAAGCGGGCTGAATGTCACTGGTCGCCGGCACCGCTTTCATCATTATCGGTGTTGTCATCCGAATTGCTCTTCCTGCGCCACCGGGATTTGAACAGGAAGGACATCAGCTCCCGGAAACTGAGAAAAACCGGAATGTTGGGCCTGGTCTTCGGTTCCAGAGAAAGACCCGCGGCCACCACGTTTCCGTGTTCGTCGATATCGCGCACGATCAGCTCTACAGGACCAATGACCGTGCGATCCGCATAATCGGCACGACCGCCAAGGCGCGCGCGCAGCAGCGCATCGATGGTTCCCGCGCCTTCCTGCTCGTCCAGTTCGAACCCGTAATTGGCGCCCAGTTCGGCGGCGGGGCGCGTGGGGTCGATGGTGAAAACCCCGAAGAAGTCGGCATCGTCGCTGTTTACGGGTTTCGGCTGGGCGAACAGCCGGTCGAGCAGTTCGGGATAGCCGGACGGCACGAAGAGGTAGACATAATCGTTGGGGCGCAGCCGGCCCGCATACTGGTAGCGCATGGATTTGCCATCGCGGACCACGAGGGAAGGCCGCGCCCAGCGCGGAATGCGCCCGCCGGTGACGATCGGGCTGTTGTCGACGACACGATACACCAGCAATTCGTGCGAGACGGAGCCGGGAAGTTCGAGTTCCAGTTTCTCGATCGCGCCCATGCGTGGGGGCACGACGAGACCGAGGCGTCTTGCGAGAGGATTGATCGTCCAGCCCTGCACGAGAAGCGAGATCATGACGATGATGAAAGCCGTGTTGAAGAACAGCATTCCGTTCCCGATCTGGCCGATGAACGGAAGGATCGCCAACAGGATGGATACCGCGCCGCGCAACCCGACCCAGGATACAAAGGCCGTTTCTTCCGGCTGGAACCGATACGGGGCGAGACAGAGCCAGACCGCGAGCGGGCGGGCGACAAGGATCAGGAAAAGCCCCAATGCGATGGCGGGCAGGGCAATCGCGCCAAATTGCGAAGGTGTGGCGAGGAGACCCAGAACCAGGAACATGAGGATCTGGGACAGCCAGGTCATGCCGTCCTGGAAGCGCCGTATCGAAGCGGCCGCGCGCATTTGCCGATTTCCGGCATAGAGACCGGCGACATAGACGGCAAGGAAGCCGGAGCCGCCGAGCGCACCAGTCAGCGAAAAGATCAGAAGCGCGAGAGCAATGACGAAAATCGGTGTCAGCCCGCGTTCGAGTTTCAGGCGATTGACGAGGGCGACGATAACGAGGCCGCCAAGATAACCTATCACGAGACCAAGGGCGAGTTGCAGCAGGAAGCCGGCGGCCACCTGCACGCCGAATTCCTCGATGGCCTTGCCGGACGCCACAATCTCGACGAGCGTAATCGTGAGGAAAACGGCCATCGGATCGTTGGATCCGGACTCGATTTCCAGTGTCGAACGCACCTTGTCGCGTATCGATATTCCGCCAACCCGCAACAGGAAGAAAACCGCTGCCGCATCCGTGGAACTCACGACCGCTCCGAGCAGCATGGCTTCAAGCCAGGGAAGGCCGATGACGAAATGGGCGGCCGCACCGAAAAACAGGGTTGTCAGCAGGACGCCGAGCGTTGCCAGCGTCAGCGCCGGGGCGGCGGCATTTCGGAAGGATTGAAGCGAGGTGCCGAAACCGGAGTCGAACAGGATGACGGCGAGGGCGAGCGATCCGACGAAATAGGCGACCGGCGCGTTGTCGAAATCGATGCCCAGTCCGTCGACACCGGCGATCAGTCCGATACCGAGGAAGAGCAACAGCAGCGGCGTGCCGAAACGAAAGGCGAGAAGGCTGGAAAACGCTGCGGCAAGAACCAGCACGGTGCCGACAAGGATCACAAGGTACATTGTCTCGATCATCGACACGTCGCCTTCATTTCGTGCGACGCGCATGTGTCGTCGACGAGGGAGTGGGCGTTCGAACGCGAACTGACGAGATCGATCGATCCGATGGCGGGGTCCTCGCTACCAGGGTGGGAAGGTTGTCCTCAAAGGATATATGGCCGTCGACCCGCGAAACAAATCCCAAAAAACCGGGAAACCGCCGGCTGACAGCTTCAATCGCCGGATTTCCGGTCAGGGTCGATCATGCAACCGCGCCGGATGCACCGCAGCTTCCACCAGACGCCGAGCGCGACAAGTGCGATCAGGATGATCGTGGCGAGATTGGGCATGCGCGTTCCCGTCTAGCCAATGTCCCCGTCATCGTCCGGCGGCCGCGCATACCAGTGGGTGCCCGCGCCACTTTCGCTCGAGCCGGGCAGGTCGCGGTCGACGGTGCGACGGAACCGTCTGGACATGAAAAAGCCGGCCGCGCCGATCAGGATCGCGATCGCGATGAAGATCAGCGGGCCGGCTTGCATCGGGTCGTCAGGCTCAGATCAGCTTGCCCATGGCGACGGCGGTGTCGCCCATGCGGTTGGAGAAGCCCCATTCGTTGTCGTACCACGACAGGACGGACACCAGCGTGCCGTCCATGACCTTCGTCTGATCCATATGGAAGATCGACGAATGCGGGTCGTGGTTGAAGTCGATGGAAACGTTCTTTTCCGTCGTGTAGCCGAGGATGCCCTTGAGCGGGCCTTCGGCGGCGGCCTTGATCGCGGCGTTGATCTCGTCGACGGAGGTTGCGTTCTTCGCGATGAACTTCAGGTCGACGACCGAGACGTTCGGTGTGGGCACGCGCATGGCGAAGCCGTCGAGCTTGCCATTGAGCTCCGGCAGCACAAGGCCGACGGCCTTGGCGGCGCCGGTTGAGGTCGGGATCATCGACATCGCGGCGGCGCGGCCGCGGTAGAGATCCTTGTGCATCGTGTCCAGCGTCGGCTGGTCACCGGTATAGGAGTGGATCGTCGTCATCATGCCCTTTTCGATGCCGATGGCGTCGTTGAGGACCTTGGCGACGGGCGCAAGGCAGTTGGTCGTGCAGGACGCGTTGGAGACGACGAGGTCGTCCTTCGTCAGGACGTCGTGGTTGACGCCGTAAACGACGGTCTTGTCCGCACCGGCGGCCGGAGCGGAAACCAGCACGCGTTTCGCACCGGCTTCGAGATGCAGCGACGCCTTTTCCTTGGCGGTGAAGATGCCGGTGCACTCCATCACGATGTCGATGTCGAGGTCACCCCAGGGCAGTGCTTTCGGATCGCGTTCGGCGAAGACCTTGAAGCTGTCGCCACCCTCGATGTGGATCGTGTCACCCTTCACCTCGACGGCTTTCGGGAACCTTCCGTGCACGGAGTCGTAGCGCATCAGGTGAGCGTTGGTTTCCACCGGACCGAGGTCGTTGATGGCGACGACATCGATATCCTTGCGGCCGGATTCGTAGATGGCGCGAACGACGTTGCGGCCGATGCGGCCAAATCCGTTGATGGCGACTTTCACAGTCATGCGATTTCCTCCATGAGTGGTAGGGCGACTTTACTGGTGTTGGTGTCCGTCGTGAATGCGGGTTTCGGCCGCATCGACGACTGCTTCGGGTGTAATGCCGAAATGGGCATAAAGCTCCTTGTACGGGCCGGACGCGCCGAAGGAATCCATGCCGATAAACGCACCGTCATGGCCGATGATCCCGTCCCAGCCCTGGCGGATGCCGGCTTCGACGGCAATGCGAACCTTGGCCGATCCGATGATCGCCTCGCGATACTCGGCTGACTGCGCGAGGAAAAGGTCCATGCAAGGCACCGATACCACACGGGTCGGATGTCCGTTTGCCTCGAGCGCCGATTTCGCGGCAAGCGCGATCTCGACCTCCGAACCGGACGCAAAGATCGATACGACGGCATCGTCGCTGGCCGGCGCGAGTTCGTAGGCGCCGCGCGCGCTGCGATTGTCGGCCGAATATTCCGTGCGTGCGGCGGCGAGGTTCTGTCGGGTCAGGGCAAGCGTCGAGGGTGCTGTATCGCTGGCGAGCGCCAGTTCCCAGCACTCTGCCGTCTCCATCGCGTCCGCCGGGCGGTAGACCATGTGATTGGGAATGGCGCGAAGGGCCGCGAGATGTTCGACCGGCTGGTGGGTCGGTCCGTCTTCGCCGAGACCGATCGAGTCATGCGTCATGACGAAGATGGAACGAATACCCATCAGAGATGCCAGGCGCATCGCGGGACGCGCATAGTCCGAGAACACCAGGAAGGTGCCGCCATAGGGGATCAGTCCGCCATGCAGCGCGATTCCGTTCATCGCGGCGGCCATGCCGTGCTCGCGGATACCGTAGTGGATGTAGCGGCCGGAGAAATCATCCGGCGTCACATTCGCGGTCTGGCTGGTCTTGGTGTTGTTGGACCCTGTCAGGTCGGCCGATCCGCCCAGCGTTTCGGGCACGGCCGCGTTGATGACTTCCAGCGTGTTTTCCGAGGATTTGCGCGTGGCGAGCGTCGGCCGGTCGGCGGCGAGCTTCTTCTTGTAGGCTTCCATGGCGGTTTCGAGACCGGCGGGAAGGTCGCCGCGCATCCGGCGTTCGAACTCGCCGCGAAGCGTCGCGTCGGCATCGGCGAGGCGATCCTGCCAGGCGATGCGCTGTTTGCCGGCGGTCAGGCCGACGACACGCCAGTCGTCGAGGATCTCGGAAGGAACATCGAAGGGTTCGGCGGTCCAGCCAAGCGCTTCGCGCGCGCCGGCGATTTCCTCGGCGCCGAGCGGCGAGCCATGCGCCTTGGAGGTGCCGGCCTTGTTCGGCGCGCCGAAACCGATCGTGGTGCGGCAAGCGATCAGCGTCGGTGCATCGGAAGACCGCGCGCGCTCGATCGCCGAAGCAATGGCGTCAGGGTCGTGACCGTCGATGGAGATGGTTTCCCAGCCGGATGCTTCGAAACGGGCCTGCTGGTCGGTGGAATCGGAAAGCGACACCTTGCCGTCGATGGAAATGCCATTGTCGTCCCAGAAGACGATCAGCTTGGAAAGCTTGAGGTGGCCGGCAAGCGTCAGCGCTTCCTGGCTGATGCCTTCCATGAGGCAGCCGTCGCCCGCGAGAACATAGGTGTAGTGATCGACAAGCTCTTCGCCGAATTCGGCGGCCAGCTTTCGCTCGGCGAGCGCCATGCCGACGGCATTCGCGAGGCCCTGGCCAAGCGGACCGGTCGTCGTCTCGATACCCGCTGCATGTCCGTATTCCGGGTGTCCGGCGGTCTTAGAACCGAGCTGGCGGAAATTCCTGATCTCGTCGATAGTGATGTCCTCATAGCCGAGGAGATAGAGCAGCGAGTAGAGCAGCATCGATCCGTGCCCGGCCGACAGCACGAAGCGGTCGCGGTCCGGCCATTGCGGGTTCATCGGATCAAATTTCATGAATTTCGAAAACAGAACCGTCGCGATGTCGGCCGCTCCCATGGGGAGGCCCGGGTGTCCGGAGTTCGCGGCTTCCACGGCGTCCATGGAAAGAAAGCGGATCGCATTCGCCATCCGGTCGTGTTTTTCACGTGAGGTCATGGGTTTTCCTGTTGGCGTCGGCCGGTAAAAGCTTGTCACACCGGCTTCCCGGAACGAAATCGCGCGACACATAGCAGTTCGCCGGAACGAGTCAACAAACCGGAGCCCTTGCCCCCGGGCCGCGTGATCGCGGTTCGTTCTGTCCTGTGGGTTAGCGCTGACGGCATTTGAAAAGGCGTCGCGAAGCGGCTACCTTTATGCACTGCCTTATGGCTTCCACATAAGGCCCTCAAATGCAAAGGCGTTCGCCTTGGCGGGGAGATTGAGAGTAATCCGGCATGGCATCTGAACAGACGCTCTCGGAAGTTTTAAACCGGCTCGACAAGGCGGTCTTGTCGCTGGAAGACGCGGTGGACCGCCAGGTCGAAGTCCGCGAAAATTACCGCGATGCGGAGGAGGAAGTGCAGCGCATGAACTCCGATCGCGGTCGGCTCGCGGGTGAACTGGACGTATCGGAAGCGCGCGCCGAGCGTTTGGAAGATGTCAACAAAGAGGTCTCGCGTCGGCTCGTCACCGCGATGGAGACCATTCGCGCGGTCCTCGACCGGTAATCGCACCGGCACTGCACAGAAAGTTCCCAGTTCCATGTCCCAAGTTACAGTCAGCATCGACGGTAAGGCCTATCGGATGGCATGCGATCCCGGTCAGGAGGAGCATCTCCAGGATCTCGCCGGACGCTTCGACCAGTATGTCGGCCACCTCAAGAAATCCTTCGGCGAAATCGGAGACCAGCGTCTCACCGTGATGGCGAGCATCATGGTGATGGACGAACTCGTCGAACTCCAGAAACGCGTGACCGGGCTCGAGGCGGAGATGGAATCGCTGCGGCGCACCCGCGACGAGGCGCTTCAGCGCGCCGACAGCGTTGACGACATCCTCAAGGAGCGCCTGTTGTCGGTTGCCGGCAAGATCGAGTCGGTGGCAACGAAATTGGCCTGACGGGTACTGGTGTTCGTCGAGGCTTAGACCTATATCGAAATTTCGGCCGACTGCGCTTCTCGGCAGGAAACAATTTCCCCGGGGCCTTACGCATCTCTAGGGAGCTGTCCCTGACCGAGCTCGTGGGCTCGGATATACGGCGCCCACCTACAAAAGTAGGTTCCCGGGATGCCGCTTTCCACCGGTTGTTGTGGTCGGACCGAATACTCATCCAACGGCGAATGGCGGGGCCGTGGCGCTTTCTCCCTCAGAGCTGAAGAAATCGATCCGTCGCGAGTGTCTCGCGCGGCGCGATGCGCTGCCGATTGATGCCAGGATCGAAATGAGCCTCGCCATGGCCGAGCATGGCGCGGACATCGTGTTCGAACCCGGTTCGGTCGTTTCCGGCTTCTGGCCAATTCGCTCGGAAGCCGACATCAGGCCGCTGTTGTTCGCGATGCGCGAAAGAGGCGCGAGGCTCTGCCTGCCGGTCGTTCTGGATCGGGAGACAATCGTGTTCCGCGACCTGGTGCGTGGCGCGCAAATGGTCGATACAGGCTTCGGGACCGCGGGACCGGGTGAAGAGGCGGAGATTCTCGATCCCGCGCTCATGCTGGTTCCCCTGTCGGCTTTCGACAGCAATGGCAACCGGATCGGCTATGGCGCGGGACATTATGACCGGGCGATCGCGCGTCTGCGGTCCATGGGGCGGGCGCCCGAACTGGTCGGCGTGGCCTTCTCGTGCCAGGAGGTCGACGCGGTTCCGGCCGAACCGCACGACGTGCCACTCGGCGCGATCCTCACGGAAACGGGCTTGCGCCGTTTCGACAGGCACGGATAGGTATCCGCATGAGACTTCTATTTCTTGGCGACATGGTCGGCCGATCCGGCCGCAACGCGGTTTACGAGCGGCTTCCCGGTCTGATCTCCGATCACAAGCTGGATTTCGTCATCGTCAATGGCGAGAACGCCGCCGGCGGTTTCGGTATCACCGAAGCGATCCTCACCGATACACTGGACGCCGGTGCCGACGTCGTGACCACGGGCAATCATGCATGGGATCAGCGCGAGGCGCTGGTCTTCGCCGACAGGCACGCACAGTTTCTCCGACCGGCGAACTTTCCGAAGGGCACGCCCGGCAAGGGCATGGGCGTTTACGAGGCGAGGAACGGCGCGCGGGTGATGGTGTCAAACGTCATGGGCCGCGTGTTCATGGCACCCGATCTCGACGATCCATTCGCCTGCGCCGAGGAGCAGCTTGCAGGCGGGGGGCTCGGCTCGGAGTTCGATGCGGTCGTGTTCGATTTCCACGCCGAGGCGACGTCGGAGAAAATATGTTTCGGCCATTTCGTCGATGGACGGGCGAGCCTCGTGGTCGGGACGCATACGCACACGCCGACCGCCGATCACCAGATCCTGTCAGGAGGCACGGCCTACCTTTCGGATGCGGGCATGTGCGGCGACTATGATTCCTCGCTCGGCATGGACAAGGAAGAACCGCTCAACCGGTTCCTGTCGAAAATCCCCAAGGGCCGTTTCGAGGCAGCGAGCGGTCCGGCGACGATATGCGGCGTCGCCGTGGAGATATCAGACCGTACGGGGCTTGCCGAAAAGGTCGCCCCGCTTCGTATCGGGCCGCGGCTGGCCGAGGCGTTCCCCGACTGGTGGTAGGCGTCGGAAACCGGCCGCTCAGCGGCGGTTGAACGGGAAGTCGTCGTCGAACGGGAAGAGCGGCTTGACCCTCTCGCAATTGTATACGACGCAGCGCGGATTGTCCTTTGCCGGCACGGTATGCGCGACATGGCGCTCTCCGATCGGACATTGCCGGTTCGGGCTCTCGTAGCGATCGTAGAGGAAGTAGTTTGCGACGCGCGTCGACGGGTAGCGCACGACGGCCGAACCGTCGCGGATGATTGTCCGCTGGACGGTGGCGCAGGTGTTGAGATCGGCGCGGATCCGGGTCACGGCCCCGGCCTGGGCGGTCAGCGCCAGCGACAGGCCAAAGGCGAGCGCGAGGCGGATGCGATGTTTCGTGTTCATGGCTGTTCCTCGAAGGATGAGGCTATCCCCTGAAGGACAAATTGGACGGAACCATGATGGTCGGGCGTTTCGGAAGGTCGCGGATGGTGACGGTGATCGAATTGCCTTCCAGATACTCTATCGCGAATTCCTGGCTCATCTGCTGCAGATAGTTTTGCAGGTAGGTGCCGCGCAGATGCATCGGCAGGACGATGGAGGAGCGCAGGCGGTTGGTGATTTCCGCCATGCCCGAATGTGACAGGGTCAGACCGCCGTCCACGGGCACCATCACGATGTCGAGCCGTCCGATTTCCGCGTAGTGGGCCTCGGTGAGCTGGTGATGGAGATGGCCGAGATGTCCGATGCACAGGCCCCCCGTCTCGAAGATGAAGATCGAATTGGCGTCGGGCACCATACCGCCCTCCCAGGAGCGGATGTCGGTCGTCACGTTGCGCACATAGACGTCATCGACCACGACGTGATGTTCTGCCGGCTCCGGCCCCGCCGGGTTCCAGCCGGGCAGCACATATTCGATCCCCGGATCGGGATTGAGCGTGTAGTGCGAGGAATGCGCCCGGTTCATGGTGACGATGCGGGGCAGCGGGTTCGCTCCGTAGAAACCGGAAAAGTCGGTCGCGATCGTTATGCCGGTTGGTGTCTCGATGCGGTAGGTGGAATGCCCCTCGAACGAGATCGTCACCGCTTCGCTCATCGCCAGCGGATTTTCGGAAGCCTCGGCCGAGGCGAAGATGATTTTCGGGACACCCGGCGGGATCGCGCGGGCAATGGCGAGGCACTGGCTGACCGGCTGTCCGTCTCCAGACCCTTGCGCGAGGGCGGGAGGCAACGCGGCTGCGAGACAGGCGGCTACGGCTACGATCAGCATGGTCAGGTGGCGCATGGCGAACTCCCTCGACTACATAGAAGAGTTTAGGCGTCGTCTCGCGAATATCCAGTCACAACCGCTTTAACACCGATTTGCTTCGCTTCCCGCGTTCGCATCTTTGCGTTCAATCATCAGGATTTCTTGGGGTTAAAGTGCCTCTGGCGCCGGGCGCGGCTTGCCGCGCCCGGTCCCGGATTCGTGCCAGGACGTGCATGGCCGAAACGGACTAGAAAGTGACCTTGTAGCCCGCCTGGAATGTGCGACCCGGTCCGGTCTGGAGTTCGATTGGATCGGTGAGCGCGGCACCGGCCGGATCGGCCACGGTATCGTAGCGCGACGCGGCATCCTGGAAGTAACGCTGGTCGAAGACGTTCTGGACACCGAAGCGGAATTCCGAATTTTCGGTCGGGTTCCATTTCGCATAGAGGTCGAGCAGGCCGTAACCGCCGGGTTTGAATGCGTCCTCGCTCGAGGTGCGGGTCACCGGTGCGACAAGCGTCGTCACGGCATCGAGTGTCAGGTCGTATTCCGGCATCGTGTAGCTGAGCCCGATCACGCCCTTGAGCGGGGGCGCGGTGTAAGGCCTCCAGGCATCGCCGGGTTCGTCCTGCTGCTTTCCCTCCTGCCATGTCAGCGAGAGATCGGCGCGCAGCTTGTCCGTAACGTCCCATGCGGCGGCGGCCTCGACGCCATACATCTGCACCGAGGACAGATTGTGGTAGGTGATGTCGAAGAAGGTTCCCGGAACGAAGTAGAAGCTCTGGATGAAATCCGTGTACTCCGCATAGAAGGCGGTGACGGAGAAATACCCCCTGTCGAATTCGCCGCGCACGCCGAATTCGTAGTTGTCGACAGATTCAGGGCGAAGATCCGGCGCCGGTATCAGGTCGAAGTTCGGACCGGGCAGGGAGGTGTAGAGCTGCTGGGCGGTGGGCATCTTGAAGCCCTGGTTGAAGGCGGCATAGACCGAGTATTCCTCGGTCAGATGATAATTTGCTCCGATCGCGAAGAGTGTCGTCCCCCTTTCGACCGGAACGGGTTCGGAACCCGGTACTTCCTGATAATCGGCGTCCGGGCGCGGATCGAGATTGTAGTAGGCGTAGCGCAGGCCCGGCGTGATTTCGAGGCGTTCGTCGAACAGTGCGATCTGGTCCTGAATGAAGAAGTCAGCTCGAAATGTCGTAGCGTTGGCGAAGTTGAAGCCGCCGCCGCGCTCTTCGGTCTCGGTGTCCGTGTCCAGATTGTAGGCGGTGTCGATGCGCTGATAGTCGGTCAGCGTTCTGTCGCCATCGAAGCCCCAGGTCACTGTGTGTCCGATGCCGCCCGTGTCGAACCGGGAAGTCAATTGGATGTCGAGTTCGAAGAAATCCTCGTCATATGAGAGGTAGTCTTCCGCAATCACGTCCTCGCCACCGGCGGTTTCCATGAATTCCGTGCCGGTGCGCTCATAACCGTTCGGAGTGTAGGCGAGCGACCATCTGACGTTGTCGACCAGCGGCGCGCCGACATGCCATTCGTGTTCGATTGCGAAGTGTGCGCGATAGAGATCGAGATCGCGATCGTAGTCGAACGTGGTCTCGCCGGTGGGGACCAGATCGTTGTCGTAGCGGGGCCCGAGAACCTGATCGAACTGAACACCGGTCCTGCGGCGCATATATTCCGCTGTGAGTTCGAACCGATGGTCGCCATTCGGCGTGTAGACCGCCTTGGCGAGGCCGCGATAGTTCTTCTTGTCGGTCGGATCCAGTTCGTTACACGGCGTCGCGCCGAGGCTGACATTTCGCGGGCACCCGTAGATACCGCCATCCGCGCGGGCATTCGAAAGGGTCGCCTCGTTCGAGGCGGTGTAGGACACACCGCCAAGGATGCTCAGATCCGGGCCGAGTTCCTGCGCATAGGTGAGCGCGGTGTTGAACTCGTTGTCGAAGCTGTCATAGCCGAACTCGATCGAACCACCCTTCGTCTTTCCGTCCATAAGGACGTCTTCAGGGTCGATGGTTTCCAGCGCCACGATGCCGCCGAGCGCGTCGGCACCCCACAAGACCGATCCCGGGCCGCGCACGATATCGGCCTGCCTGGTGAAGTTGAAGTCGAGATAGTCCCGCGTGCCGTCTATAATCCCTTCGGGAACGCGCGAGCCGTCAACGAGCATCTGGACACGGTTGCCGCCGACGCCTCGAATCCGGAACCCGCCGAAGGTGTTGAAAGGATCCGTTCCGGATGTCTGGCGGTTGACCGTTACGCCCGGTTCGTAGCGGACGAGTTCCTGCATGTCGGTGATGAAGCGGTCGTCGATGACTTCGCCGTCGATCACGGTGATGTTGGCGGGCACGTCGAGCGGCTTGGTTGCCTGTCTGTTTCCGAAGATCGTGATCTTGTCGAGGATGACGACATCGCCGTTTTGCGTTGCGGTCTCGGCGACCGCTTGATCGTCGGTCTCCGTCTCTTCCTGCGCCAATGCGCCGTGAAGACCGATAAGGAAAGTCGTGCTCGCCAGAACGGCGCGCAGGCACATGCGTGACATGTGTAGCCCCCGTGAAATATGTTTCGCTTTTTTCTGAGGTCTGGCTGACGCGAGCCGCTAGGGGGCGCGAACTGGCTGGATGACGGTTTTCCTAAATATCATGATAAAAATTGTCAACTTTTATCGCCATTTTGCCGAAGCGAGATTATCCCGCTGGTGACATTGGGATTTCATCCCGCTGGACGATGCGCCCGAACTTTCATATAAGCCGCGCAATTTCCAAAGCTTTGAGACCACAGGGGAGACCATGGCCGGTCATTCGAAATTCAAGAACATCATGCATCGCAAGGGGCGTGCCGACGCTGCCCGTTCGAAACTGTTTTCGCGTCTCTCTAAGGAAATCACCGTTGCGGTGAAGATGGGTGGCGGAACGACCGATCCGGACATGAACCCGCGGCTTCGACTTGCTGTCCAGAACGCCAAGGGCCAGTCGATGCCGAAGGACAACATCCAGCGCGCCATCAACAAGGGCTCGGGCGGCGACGGCGAGGACTACAAGGAGATGCGCTATGAGGGCTACGGTCCGGGCGGCGTCGCGGTCATCGTCGAGGCCCTGACCGACAATCTCAACCGCTCCGCGTCCAATATCCGCGCCTGTTTCTCGAAGAATGGCGGTTCGCTGGGTGAAACCGGTTCGGTCTCCTTCATGTTCGACCGTGTTGGCGAGATTGTCTACAAGCCGGATGCTGGCGACGCGGACGCGATCATGGAAGCGGCCATCGAAGCCGGGGCGGAAGATGTCGAAACCGACGAGGACGGCCACACGATCACCTGCGCCTTCGAGGATATCGGCTCGGTGTCGTCGGCACTGGAAGAAGCGCTGGGCGAGGCCGAATCCGTCAATGTCATCTGGAAGCCGCAGAACCGCACGCCCGTCGACGAGGACAAGGCTTCGACCTTGATGAAGCTGCTCGACGCACTCGACGAGGATGATGACGTGCAGAATGTTTACTCCAACGAGGATATCGCCGAAGACGTGATGGAAAAGCTCTCCGCCTGATCGTCCGGCCGCCCGTGAGCGGGCAGCGGGTGTATTCGGGTCAGGGGCGCAGACCGTCGAGGGCGGGCAGCGTCAGGATGGCGGCGGCGGCGACGATCGTCAGCGCGATGCGCTTGTAGGTCGCCTCGCTGGAAAAGCCGAACAGGCGCGCACCGATCATCAGGCCGGCGAGATAAACCGGGGCGTAAAGTGCGCCCTGGGTGACGGCCTGCCTCGTCACGAGATCGGCGAGGAACAGGCCGGTCGCCGAAATGACCGACGTGATCGCGAAAAAGATGATCAGGTTGGCACGTACGAAGCCGGCGCCGGTTCTCAGCGCCATCCAGTAGAGAATGACCGGCGGGCCGGCGATCGCCGCCGCGCTGCCGAGAAAGCCCGAAATGCCGCCGACGGCGAGCCGCACCGGCACGTTTCGCGGGCCGTGATAGTACCAGCCAGACCAGAGAAGCGCGACGGCGACGAAGATCACTGCCGACATGAACCAGCGCAGCGTGTCCGTATCGCCGGTTTTCAGGAACCAGATGCCAAGCGGCATGAGCAGCGCGTAGCCGACGGCGACGGGCGCCAGCTCGCGCAATTTCACCTTCTTCACGGCTCCGACGATGAGCGGGATCATCGGCAGCGAGTCGATGACCAGCAGGATGACGATGGCGACTTTCGGACCGAAGGTCATCGCGCCGACTGGGCCGACGATCATGCCTGTGCCGAAGCCGGAAAATCCGCGCACGATCCCCGCGACAGCGACAGCGGCCATCAGCACGAAGAAGCTCGCGTCGAGCGGTATGCCCAGAACGGTCACGGTGAATTTCCCGGAGAGAAGAGACGCGAGACCTCTCGCATGCCGGAAGACCAAGGGCAAGATGTGTGTTTTGTTTTCTTTTTGTTCACATAAGCCGTGGCACAGGCTAACGTGACCGCGGAGATGGATATGGGACAGGCGATTCGCATAATCGGGATCGATCCGGGCTTGCGCCGGACAGGTTGGGGCATCGTCGAGAGCCTCGGCAACAGCTTGCGCTTCGTCGCTTCGGGCACGATCCGTTCCAACGACAAGGCGGATCTGGCGTCCAGGCTTTGCCAGTTGCATGACGGGCTTGCCGATATCCTCCACGCGCATGCGCCGGAAGAGGCGGCGGTCGAGCAGACCTTCGTCAACAAGGATGCTGCTGCGACACTGAAACTCGGACAGGCGCGTGGAATCGCCATGCTGGTCCCGGCACGCGCCGGCCTTGTGGTGGCGGAATATGCGCCGAATGCCGTCAAGAAGGCGGTGATCGGAGTAGGCCATGGCGACAAGAAGCAGATCAGCATGATGGTCAGGGTTCTGATGCCGAAGGCGACGTTCGACACGGATGACGCGGCGGACGCGCTCGCCATCGCCATCTGCCATTCGCATCACCGCATGAGCGCGGTACATCAGGCGAGGCTCGCGACCGCATGATCGGGAAACTCAAGGGCACCGTAGACGAGGTCGGCGAGGATCACGCGATCATCGACGTGCACGGTGTGGGCTACATCGCCTTTTGCCCGATGCGCACGCTCTCGGGACTGCGCGAGGGCGAGGCGGCGGTGCTTCATATCGAGACCTATGTTCGCGAGGACATGATTAGGCTCTACGGCTTCGCGACGCATCTGGAACGGGAATGGTTCCGGCTCCTGCAAAGCGTGCAGGGCGTCGGCGCGAAGGTGGCGCTCGCCGTTCTCTCGACGCTGTCTCCCTCCGATCTCGCCAATGCAATCGCGTTGCAGGACAAGGCGATGGTGGCGCGCGCGCCCGGGATCGGCCCGAAGGTGGCTCAGCGCATCGTCTCGGAGCTGAAGAACAAGGCACCGGCATTCGCCGGGGATGCGACCGGCACGATCGGGCTGAAACAGGAACTGGGCGAGGGGGTTGCGAGCGGGCCGGTCTCCGATGCCGTTTCGGCGCTATCCAATCTCGGTTACAGCCGCGACCAGGCCGCGAATGCCGTCGCCGTGGCGATGAGAGAAGCGGGAGACGGCGCCGACAGCGCGAAGCTGATCAGGCTCGGTCTCAAGGAGTTGTCGAAGTGATCCCGTCTTGCCTCGAGCGGTTACGGGTGCGATTGACATCGCATGAATGACCAATCCCGCCTCATATCGCCGGAAAAGCGCGGCGAGGATGTCGATGTCGCGCTTCGACCGCAGACGCTGGACGATTTCACCGGCCAGAAGGCGGCGCGCGCCAATCTGAAAGTCTTCATCGAGGCGGCGCGCGGGCGCGGCGAAGCGCTGGACCATGTGCTGTTCGTCGGTCCGCCCGGTCTCGGCAAGACCACGCTTGCGCAGATCATGGCGAAGGAACTCGGCGTCAATTTCCGCGCCACTTCCGGGCCTGTCATCGCCAAGGCGGGAGACCTCGCGGCACTGCTCACAAATCTGGAGGAGCGCGACGTTCTGTTTATCGACGAGATTCATCGTCTCAACCCGGCAGTGGAAGAGATCCTCTACCCGGCGATGGAGGATTTTCAGCTCGACCTGATCATCGGCGAGGGGCCGGCTGCGCGATCGGTCAAGATCGATCTTGCGAAATTCACGCTTGTCGCGGCGACCACGCGGCTGGGACTGCTGACGACGCCGTTGCGCGACAGGTTCGGCATTCCGGTGCGGCTCGATTTCTACACAACCGATGAACTGGAGACGATCGTGCGGCGTGGGGCGCGAATCATGGGGCTTGCCGTGAGCGACGACGGTGCGCGGGAGGTCGCGAAACGCGCCCGCGGCACGCCACGCATCGCGGGCCGGCTTCTGCGCCGTGTGCGCGATTTCGCCGACGTGGCGAAGGCCAGCGAGGTCACGCGCGAAATTGCCGACGAGGCGCTGACCCGGCTCGATGTCGACGCGATCGGGCTCGACATGCTCGACCGGCGCTACCTGACGATGATCGCCAGGAACTTCGGCGGTGGCCCGGTCGGTATCGAAACGATTTCTGCGGCGCTGTCGGAGCCCCGCGACGCGATCGAGGACATCATTGAGCCATTCCTGATCCAGCAGGGCTTCATTCAGCGCACGCCGCGCGGCCGTCTTCTGACCGCGAATGCGTGGAAGCATCTCGGCATGGACGCGCCGAAGGACCTCGCCGCCATGCAGTCGAACCTGTTTGGCGAGGATGACTGAGGCTTGAAGAAGATCGGATTGATCGGCGGGCTGAGCTGGGTTTCGACGGCGGATTATTATCGGCGGCTGAACGAGATGATGCAGGAACGGATGGGTGGCGTCACCTCTCCACGTATCGCGCTCGAAAGCATCAATCGTCAAGCCTATGTCGATGCGGTTATCGACCGAAAGGAAGAGGACGCGGCCTGCGCCATCATCCTGGACGCCGCGCGGAGCGTTGAACGGGCCGGCGCGGACTTCATCATGATCTGCTGTAACGACGCGCATCGTTTCGTGCCGCGGATTGCACCCGAAATCGCGATTCCGTTTCTGCACATAGCCGAGGCAACCGCCCGCGCGATCGAGGAGAAAGGGCTGAAAAGCGTCTCACTTCTCGGAGTCCGCAAGACGATGGAGGAGCCGTTTTATCCCGACATTCTCGGCCGCCACGGGATCGCGACGATCGTTCCGGATGAGGCCGGGAAGACCTTCGTGCACGATTCCATCTATGGGGAACTTGTCAGGGACATTTTCCGGCCGGAAACGAAGGCGCGGTATATCGAGTTGATCGCCGATCTGACGGCGAAAGGATCGCAGGGTACGATCCTCGGCTGTACGGAAATCCCGATGCTGATCGGTGCTGAAGACGTCGCGACACCCGTCTTTTCGACCACTGAAATCCATTGTCGCGCGGGGATCGACATGGCCCTGGCGGCTTGAAGCCGGGGTTGCGCCTTAGACCGAAATCGTCGAGAGACCGGGCGCGACGGGACAGGTGCACATGATGAAAGACGAGATGACGGCATTGTCGGGCCGGCTCACCGAGGCGGGTCATGAATTGCAGGCCCGGGTCTATTACGCCGATACGGATTTCTCCGGCGCGGTCTATCACGCGCGCTACCTTGAATTCCTGGAACGCGGACGCTCCGACTTCCTTCGCCTTCTCGGCGTGCATCACACCGATCTGCAGGCCGGTCAGACAGGGGAGACAATCTTCTGGGTGGTTCGGCGCATGGAGATCGATTTCCGCGCGGCCGCGCGCATCGACGATATCCTGACCGTTTCCACCACGGTGGCCGAACTGGGCAAGGCGCGCATCCGGATGGCGCAGGAAATCCGTCGTGGCGATACGCTGCTGATCGCCGCGAAGGTCGAAGCGGCGCTGATCAATGCCGAAGGAAAGCCGCGACGTTTCCCCCGCGAATGGGTCGCGCTGTTCATGCCCGGGGATGCGAATGCCGCCGATTCCGGCGAAATGTCATGAAATGAACGCAATTGGCCCGGTTTCACTAACGAGCCGTTAACGATAACGATTCATGAATGGGCAGGTTCGAAAACGGCCTCCGCGACGCCTTTGTTTAACCCAAATTGTCGTTGAGAGCCTGAGCGGCCTACCAGGATGCGGATACGCCGTGTCCGCAACGCGGGCCGGCCGCAGACTTCAACCTCAATTCCGGAACTCGGGGTAACAGGATATGGAACAAATCGGGATGGCCGCGCCGGGAGCCGAATTGTCGCTCTGGGCGCTCTTCATGCAGGCGGGCTTCGTCGTCAAGCTTGTCATGATCGGGCTTCTCGCAGCCTCCGTCTGGTCGTGGGCGGTGATGATCGACAAGACGCTGGCTTATGGCCGCATGCGCAGGGCGTTCAACAAGTTCGAGGATACGTTCTGGTCCGGCCAGTCCCTGGAGGAGCTGTATCGCGCGCTGGCCGAGAAGAAGGCAAGCGGAATGGGCGCGCTCTTCGTGGCGGCAATGCGCGAATGGAAGAAGAGCTTCGAGCGCGGCGCGAAATCCCCGATCAGCCTGCAGACCCGGATCGACCGCGCGATGGATGTCGCCCTGGCGCGAGAAATGGAAGCCATCGAAGGCCGTCTCGGCTTTCTTGCCTCCGTGGGTTCGGCGGCGCCATTCATCGGCCTGTTCGGCACGGTTGTTGGCATCATGACCTCCTTCCAGGCGATCGCCGGCTCTGAATCGACCAATCTCGCGGTCGTGGCGCCGGGCATCGCTGAAGCGCTTCTGGCCACTGCTCTCGGTCTCGTCGCGGCTATTCCCGCCGTGATCGGCTACAACAAGCTGATCGCCGATGCAGGCAAGCTTGGCGCGCGCATGGAAGGTTTCGCGGACGAATTTTCCGCCATCCTGTCGCGCCAGATCGATGAACGCATGAATACGGGCGGCCGCGCACAAGCGGCGCAGTAGGACAACGGAGCACAGGTGATCCGATGGCCATTTCAATGAACACCGGCGGCGCGCGCGGCGGACGACGCGCGCGCAGGACACGCAGCAAGGCGCTGATGTCCGAGATCAACGTCACGCCCTTCGTGGACGTGATGCTGGTGCTGCTCATCATCTTCATGGTCGCCGCCCCGCTGCTGACGGTGGGCGTGCCCATTGATCTGCCGGAATCGCGCGCCTCGGCGCTCAATTCCGACACGCAGCCGATCACCATCTCGATCCGCGACAATGGCGAGATTTATATCCAGGAAACGGCGATTCCGATCGACGAAGTGGTTCCGAAGCTCGAGGCGATCGCCCAGACCGGCTATGACGAGCGCATCTATATCCGTGGCGACCAGAATGCGGATTACGGCACGATCATGCAGGTGATGGGTCGTATCAACGAAGCCGGATTCAAGAATCTCGGCCTCGTCACCCTGCAGGAACAGGACAATTAGTCCATCATGAGGGTCGGCCTCGTCACGTCCGGAGTATTGCACGTAGTGGTCCTCACATGGGGGATGCTGTCGCTGAGCGCGCCGGAATCCTTCGACGTGGACGACGTGGAATCCCTGCCGGTCGAACTGGTGTCGCTGGCCGAGATCACTCAGGTGCAAAAGGGCGCGGAGGACGCGCGCAAGGACGGGCCGGCCGCGCCTTTGCCGACCGAGAAACCGCCAGTTGACGAAGACGCGGTCAATCTCGGCGATCACGAGCGCGACCAAGCCGCGCCGGAAACCGAAGAGCAAAAGCCCGTCGAAGTCGAACAGGCCGTGTTGCCGAAACCCTCGGAAGCGCCGACGCCGGACCCCGCGCCGCGCCCCGAACCGGTCGAGGAAGTCGCGCCCGAGCCGGAGCCCGACACAACGACCGAGGTTGCCGCTTTGCCGGAACCGCGCCAGACGGTGGAGCCCGATCCGGTTCCGGATGTGGCGCAGGAAGCCGAACCCCTTCCGGCGGAACCGCAGACCCGCGTGCCCGATCAGGTGCCAGTCCCGGCGATACGTCCGGAACGGCCGCAGGCGCAAACGGCGAAGACCGACGAGCGGCGCGAAAGCGAACCGCAAAGGCAGGCCCAGTCGACGCCTCCCGCCCCCGACAACAAGTCCGAGGAGGACGAGGTCGCGGCACTGCTGAACCAGGAAAAGGCATCGGGTGGCGGCGCGCAGCGAACCAACCAGCAGGCGTCGCTCGGCGGTCAGCGCAATACGGGCGGCTCCGAGCTGACGCAAAGCGAAATGGATGCGTTGCGCAACCAGATCCAGGCGTGTTGGAGCCCGCCATCGGCGCTTGGCGCGGAGGATCTGAAAGTGTCGGTTCGTTTCAGGCTCGACCGGTCCGGCATGCTGGAAGGCCGCCCGACCGTCACCGTGAGTTCGGGCAACCGGGCAGCCGACGAAAGCGCACGCCGCGCTATCCTGATCTGCGAACAGCGCAATCAGGGCTACCGGCTGCCGGCGGAAAAATACGACGCCTGGCAGGACGTGGTGGTGAATTTCGACCCGAGCGAGATATACAGGTAACCCAAACTTCCCGAGAGACGAACGGAAAACCGTGGGACAGGAAGGACTGAAGAAATGAGAAAACCGACCCTGCGACTGATCGCCTTCGTGACGATGGCCATGACGGCCTTCGCGCTTGGCGGCCAGCCGGCCCGCGCGCTGGTGGAGATCGACATCAACAAGGGCAATATCGAGCCATTGCCGATCGCGATCACCGATTTCATTTCGTCGGACGGGATCGGCGCGCAGATATCGGGCGTCGTTGCCGCCGACCTGCAAAGCTCCGGCCTGTTCGCGCCGATCGGCAAGGGCGCCTTTATCGAAAAGGTCTCCAATCCCGACGTCGCGCCGCGTTTCGAGGACTGGCGCGTTATCAACGCGCAGGCGCTGGTCATCGGTCGTGTCATCGAGGAGGGCGACGGTCGGCTGCGGGCGGAATTCCGTCTGTGGGACACCTTCGCCGGCGAGCAGATGCTTGGCGAACAGTTCTTCACCAATCGCGACAATTGGCGCCGTGTCGCCCATATCATCGCAGACACGATCTATCAGCGCCTGACCGGCGAGAAGGGCTATTTCGACACGCGCGTCGTCTTCGTGTCTGAGTCCGGGCCGAAGGACAGGCGGGTCAAGAAACTGGCGATCATGGACCAGGACGGCGCCAATGTCCGTTACCTGACACGCGGTGACGACATCGTGCTGACGCCGCGCTTCTCTCCGACACGTCAGGAAATCACCTATATGGATTTCGCGGGCGGCGAGCCGAAGGTCTATCTCCTGCAGTTGGAGACCGGCCAGCGTGAGCTTGTCGGTGACTTCCCGGGCATGACCTTCAGCCCCCGTTTCTCGCCGGATGGCCAGCAGGTCATCATGAGCCTGCAGCAGGGCGGCAACGCGAACATCTATTCGATGGATCTGCGCACGCGTCGCACGACGCGGCTGACGAACTCCAACGCGATCGACACGTCGCCATCCTTTTCGCCGGACGGTTCGCGTATCGTGTTCGAATCCGACCGCGGCGGGCGCCAGCAGCTTTACGTGATGGGTGCCGGCGGCGGCGAACCGCAGCGCATTTCCTTCGGCAACGGATCCTATTCGACGCCGGTTTGGTCGCCGCGCGGTGATCTGATCGCCTTCACGAAACAGTCCGGCGGGCAGTTCTCGATCGGCGTCATGCGGCCGGATGGATCGGGCGAGCGTATCCTGACTACGGGCTTCCACAATGAAGGTCCGACATGGGCGCCGAATGGCCGGGTGTTGATGTTCTTCCGCGAGGCGGCCGGCAGCGGCGGTCCGCAGCTCTTCACCATCGATCTGACGGGCCGCAACGAGCGTGCGATCCGGACGCCTGAGTTCGGATCCGACCCGGCCTGGTCGCCACTATTGGAGTAGGGCGTCTCGAAGCCGCCGCATTTCCGCCATATCGCGGCAAGCAGCCACGCTGCCGGTTTACGGTCGATTAACCCTCTTTCTTGAACGGCGGTTAACCTCGACAGGGTTACCAAAGCTTCAACGAATTCGTTCAAATCCAGGAGAAGCGGCCATGCGCCGAATTCCAACCGCCCCGATCAAGCTCATCGCGATCATGCTCGTTGCAGGCTTTGCCGTCACCGGCTGCGCCAGCAAGAAGCCGCTGCCCAACAATCCGGGCGAACTCGGCCTCAACAATGCCGCGCCGGGCACGTCCCAGGACTTCACCGTCAATGTCGGCGACCGTATCTTCTTCGATACGGATTCCTCGGCGATCCGCGCCGATGCCCAGCAGACGCTGGCGCGTCAGGCTCAGTGGCTCAACCAGTATCCGAACTATTCGATCACGATCGAAGGCCATGCCGACGAGCGCGGCACGCGCGAATACAACATCGCACTCGGTGCGCGCCGCGCCGCCGCAACGCGCGACTTCCTGGCCGCGCGCGGGGTCAATCAGGCTCGCATCCGCACGATTTCCTACGGGAAGGAACGTCCGGTGGCGACGTGCGACGATATCTCCTGCTGGTCCCAAAACCGCCGCGCGGTCACCCAGCTGGGTGGCCCGGGAAGCTGATCGGCGCCCGATGCGAAATGAAAAAGCGGCTTCGGCCGCTTTTTTTGTTTGGGGTCCAAGACAAAGTTTTGTCGAACTTGACCGCTTAGTGTTACAGGCTTGACGGCCTTAACCATGATAGCGGGGTGCTTATTCGAAATGGTATCAATGCCGAGATTATTCAGTGCGGTGCTGGCGGTTGCCACGTTGGCCGCATGGGGAGCGCAGGCCGCCGAGGCGCGCAAGCTGCCGATGGGCAGCTACGAGGTGGCGCAAGCCGCCGATCCGCGCGTCTACCAGCTGGAAGAACAGGTGCGCCAACTTAACGGGAAAATCGAGGAACTGACGTTCCAGATGCTCGAACTCCAGGAACAGTTGCGCCGCATGCAGGAAAACAACGAGTTCCGCTTCCAGGAACTCGAGAATTCGGACCAGACGGATGCCGGCGACAGCGCACTGCCCGCGCTATCCGCGCCGACCGATACCGCCGAGGCGGTACCGGATCCGCCGGCCGCACAGCCCGCCGCGCCGCAGACCGCGACCGCCCAAAACGGACGCGGCGGCACGGTGCTCGGGAAACAGCCGCGCAATCTGGGGACGTTGACGGTCGACGGGCAAGGCAATGTTGTCGACGGGTCGGTGGATTTCTCCCAGGAGACAATCGACTCGGCCGTCGACGGATCTTCGGTGGCCAGCGTGAACACGCCGGACGATCCGGAAGTGTACTACCGGTCCGGCTACGAGAACGTGCTCAACGGCGATTACAATGTCGCCGAAGGGATTTTCCGGTCCTTCGTCGAATTGTTCCCGAGCGACCCGCTGGTGCCGGATGCGCGCTTCTGGTTGGCGGAAAGCGTGCGCGCGCAGGGCCGTCTCGAAGAGGCGGTGGAGATTTTCATCGCCCTGCGTCAGAGCTACCCCGATACGCAGAAAGCGCCTGAAACCCTGCTCAAGATCGGCCAGATCATGCTCGATCTCGGCGATCGCGACGTCGCCTGCGTCACCTTTGCCGATGCTCAATCAAGCTACCCGGACATGTCCCCGAACGTCCGTGGCCGGATCGCCGAAGAGCGTTCCAGAGCGCAGTGCTAAGCACTGATCGCCTGACCGCGCCTGTCTGGCGCACCCTTTCCTCAATTCAGTTCGATCCGCGAAACCGCATCGCGATCGCCCTTTCCGGCGGCGGCGACTCGACAGCCTTGCTGTGTCTCGCTCACGCATATTTTGACGCGCGCGGTGAGGCGGGGCGCCTTGTGGCGGTTACCGTCGATCACGGTCTGCGCGATGCATCCGCCGCCGAGGCGCGACTGGCCGGAGACGTCTGCGCGAAGCTCGGCATTCTCCACGAAATCAAGGAATGGCGCGGCGAAAAGCCCGCAACGGGGCTGCAAGCGGCCGCGCGGTATGCGCGCTATCGCCTGCTCGCGGAAGCCGCCACGGCTTATGACTGCGGCATCGTACTCACCGGTCACACGCTGGACGACCAGGCCGAAACGGTCGCGATGCGCGGCAGGCGCGGCGCGGGGCGCGGGTTATCCGGCATCGCGCCTGCGACGCTGTATGAGCGCCGCACATGGTTTGTGCGACCGCTGATCGGCCGTCGGCGAAGTCAGTTGCGCGACTGGCTTTCTGCAATGGGCCAGACCTGGATCGACGATCCGTCCAATTGCGATACGCGCTTCGAGCGGGTTCGCGTGCGCGGCGAAGATGCCGCGACGACGGATGCAGAGGCATTTCGCGCGGCCTTCGACGCGCGTCGGGCCGAAGCCCGCAACGCTGCGTCGATGCTGGGCGATGACAGCCTCTGGCGTTTCGACAGCGACGCGCGCACCGCCGAACTTCAATGTGATAGCGCGCCCGCCACAGACGCCTTCATGTTGGCACTCTCGGTCGTTTTGAGCTGGGTCGGGCATGGGGCCTATCTGCCGCCGGTCCCGGTCACGAAAAAGGTGGCCGCTTTCTGCCGGGAGGCATCGCCCGGCAAGCGGATGACGGCGGCCGGCTGCCTTCTTTCGAAGGCTGGCGGCCGGGTGCGAATTGGCCGTGAGCGACGCAATCGGCGTGGAGGCGGCTACGGATACGACCACCTGCTGCCAAGCCCCGATTTCGATGTCGCGCAGGCGCTGGCCGATCGCGCCGGGGAACCCGGATTCCCGTCTCCGCCGATTTCCGGTTACCTTGATTGATCAGAAACGTCGCAGATACGCCCGATTGCCTTGGCAATGTCGGACTTCGCACCTATGTTTGACACAAGGTTTGCCGCCGGATCGCGGTGCGGCACAGTAACGAGACAGATATGAATCCGAATTATCGAAATTTCGCGTTGTGGGCGATCATCGCATTGATGCTGATCGCGCTGTTCAACATGTTCGACAACCAGCCGACGACGACGTCGAGCCGCGAAGTCTCCTATTCGCAGTTCCTCCAGGACGTCTCGACCGGCCGCGTCAAGACGGTGACCATCGCGGGCGACCAGATCAGCGGTACCTACAGCGACTCCGGCGCCAGCTTCCAGACCTATTCTCCCGGCGACGACAATCTTGTCGAGCGGCTCGAGAGTCAGGGTGTGGAAATACGTGCCCGGCCGGAGAATGACGGTTCGAATTCGTTCCTCTCCTACGTCTTCACGTGGCTGCCGATGATCATCATCCTTGGCGTCTGGATTTTCTTCATGCGCCAGATGCAGGGTGGCGGTTCGCGTGCAATGGGCTTCGGCAAGTCGCGCGCCAAGCTTCTCACGGAAGCGCATGGCCGTATCACCTTCGCCGATGTGGCGGGTGTCGACGAGGCCAAGCAGGATCTCGAAGAAATCGTCGAGTTCCTGCGTGATCCGCAGAAGTTCCAGCGTCTCGGCGGCAAGATTCCGCGCGGCGTGCTGCTCGTCGGACCGCCCGGAACCGGCAAGACGCTGCTGGCGCGTTCGGTCGCCGGCGAGGCGAACGTTCCGTTCTTCACCATTTCCGGTTCGGACTTTGTCGAGATGTTCGTCGGCGTCGGCGCGAGCCGCGTGCGCGACATGTTCGAGCAGGCCAAGAAGAATTCGCCCTGCATCATCTTCATCGACGAAATCGATGCGGTCGGCCGTCATCGCGGCGCCGGTCTCGGCGGCGGCAATGACGAGCGTGAGCAGACGCTGAACCAGCTTCTTGTCGAGATGGACGGTTTCGAGGCCAATGAGTCGATCATCCTGATCGCGGCCACCAACCGCCCCGACGTGCTTGACCCGGCCCTGATGCGTCCCGGCCGTTTCGACCGCCAGGTGGTCGTGCCGAATCCGGATATCATCGGCCGCGAGAAGATCCTCAAGGTGCATGTGCGCAACGTTCCGCTTGCGCCGAATGTCGACCTCAAGGTCATCGCGCGTGGTACGCCGGGCTTCTCCGGCGCGGACCTGATGAACCTCGTCAACGAGGCTGCCCTGATGGCGGCGCGGCGCAACAAGCGTCTTGTCACCATGCAGGAATTCGAGGACGCCAAGGACAAGGTGATGATGGGCGCGGAGCGCCGGTCCACCGCCATGACCGAGGAAGAAAAGCAGCTGACCGCCTATCACGAGGCCGGTCACGCGATCCTGGCGCTGAACGTGCCGTCTTCTGACCCGGTCCACAAGGCGACGATCATCCCGCGCGGGCGTGCGCTGGGCATGGTCATGCAGTTGCCGGAAGGCGACCGCTACTCGATGAGCTACAAATACATGATCTCCCGGTTGGCGATCATGATGGGTGGCCGTATCGCCGAGGAGCTGAAGTTCGGCAAGGAGAACATCACCTCCGGTGCCGCTTCCGACATCGAGCAGGCGACGAAGCTGGCGCGTGCCATGGTTACGCAGTGGGGCTTCTCCGACAAGCTCGGTCAGGTCGCCTATGGCGAGAACCAGCAGGAAGTGTTCCTCGGGCATTCCGTTGCCCAGCAGAAGAACATTTCCGAGGACACCGCCCAGATCATCGACATGGAAGTTCGTCGGCTGGTCGACGAGGCTTATGCCGAGGCGCGTCGTATCCTGACCGAGAAGAAAGACGACTGGATCACGCTCGCCGAAGGCCTGCTCGAATACGAGACGCTATCCGGCGACGAGATCAAGGATCTTTTGGCTGGTCGCAAGCCTTCGCGCGACATGGGCGACGACACGCCGCCTTCGCGGGGTTCCGCCGTGCCGAAGGCCGGCTCCAAGGAGAAGACCGACAAGGGCGACGAGCCTGACACCGGCGGAATGGAGCCGCAGCCGCAGGGTTAACCGTGGTCCGCAATGCCTGAGGAAGGCCGCTTCGGCGGCCTTTTTTCATGGAGTCGCGTGGTGTATACGGGTGCGCGGGCAGGGGACACGAAAAGACGGGCGCTCGACGGGCATCTCATGACAAGAAATTATTTCGGCACCGACGGTATCCGGGGCACGGCCAACAAACACCCGATGACGGCAGAGATCGCCATGAAGGTCGGCATGGCCGTCGGCGTGGCGTTTCAGCGCGGTGGCCATCGCCATCGGGTTGTGATCGGCAAGGATACGCGCCTGTCCGGCTACATGATCGAGAACGCCATGGTGGCCGGCTTCACGGCCGCAGGCGTGGACGTTTTCCTGCTGGGGCCGGTTCCGACCCCCGCCGTCGCAATGCTGACGCGGTCGTTGCGCGCCGATATCGGCGTGATGATATCGGCATCCCACAATCCGTTTCACGATAACGGCATCAAGCTGTTCGGACCCGATGGCTACAAGCTTTCCGATTCCATCGAGCTCGAAATCGAGCGGCTGCTCGGCAAGGACCTGTCGTCGAAGATGGCGAAGCCCGACAAGATCGGCCGTGCGCAGCGCGTCGAGGGCGACCTTTACCGCTATATCGAATTCGCCAAACGGACTTTCCCGAAGGAAATGACGCTGTCCGGCATGCGCCTCGTGCTCGATTGCGCGAATGGCGCGGCCTACAAGGCGGCTCCCGCTGCGCTTTGGGAGCTTGGCGCCGAGGTCGTGACCATCAACAACAAACCGGACGGTTTCAACGTCAACCTGGATTGCGGATCGACCAATCCCCTCGGCCTTTCGAAGAAGGTGCATGAGGTGCGCGCCGATCTCGGCATCGCGTTCGATGGCGACGCGGATCGGATGCTGATCGTCGACGAGCACGGCACCGTCGTGGATGGCGATCAGCTGATGGCGCTGATTGCAGAAGACTGGCACCGGCGCGAGAGGCTCACCGGCGGCGGTCTGGTCGCAACCGTGATGTCCAATCTCGGGCTCGAACGGTTCATGGCTTCGAAAAACCTGGAGCTGGTGCGCACCCAGGTCGGCGACCGTTACGTCGTCGAACACATGCGCGCGCATGGCTACAATGTCGGTGGTGAGCAGTCGGGCCACATCGTGCTGTCGGACTATTCGACCACGGGCGACGGGCTGATATCCGCGCTGCAGGTGATCGCCTGCATCCGCGCCGCTGGCAAGCCGGCAAGCGAGGTGTGCCGCAAGTTCGAACCGGTTCCGCAAGTGCTCAAGAATGTCCGGTTCTCCGGCCGTAAACCGCTTGAGAACAAGCAGGTGCAATCGGCGATCGATGACGGCCGCAGCCGTCTGGGTGACGGGCGGCTCGTCATTCGTCCGTCGGGTACCGAGCCGGTGATCCGGGTGATGGCGGAAGGCGATGACCGCGCCATTGTCGAGCAGGTCGTCGACGATATCGTCGGCGTGATTGCGGGGCAGAAGACCGCCGCCTGACGTTTCCGAAATCGACGTTTTCAGACGGCGCCGCGAGGCGCCGTTTTTGTTTGTCTGCGCCGTTTATGGTCAACAAACACGGTAAAAAAACAGGGTTAAGTGCGTTTTAACTTTTCACGACCAGTATAGCGCTCGAGGTTTGCGATAAGCCTGTTTTACCGAGTTCCAGGGCTGTTGGAAGGATCAGACCATGAAGACTGCAGCGAAATACCTGCTTTGCGGCGCGACGCTCGCCGTTGCCGGTGTCGCGCCCGCAATGGCGGCAGACATCTACGAACCCCCGATTATCGAAACGCCGATTTTCAAGGCGCCGGAGCATGTTCCCGCTCCCGTGTCGGGATGGTATCTGCGCGGTGATGTGGGCTATTCCTACAACATCTTTCATACCGGGCACTACGCGATCGCAACCGACGATCCGCTTCTGCTTACCAATTCGATCTTCTCGTCCGGATTCCGCAGCACATTCACCGTGGGTGGCGGCGTTGGCTACAAGGTCAACAATTTCTTCCGCGCTGACGTGACAGCCGACTGGACGGGCAATGGAAAGTTCACAGGCTACACGCTCGGGTCCTGCGGCGTGGCGCTCGACTGCACATCGACGGATATTGCGACGTTCTCCGCACTGACGCTGATGGCGAATGCCTATGTCGATCTTGGAACCTATGGCCGCGTCACGCCCTATGTCGGCGGCGGCTTCGGCGGCTCCTATGTCCATTGGAGCGATTTGGGCAATACGGCCTGCGAAACCGGCAATCCGGGCAACTGCGACCCGACCGTCTGGCACGAGGGTGGTTATGACTGGCGCTTCGCCTACGCCCTCATGGCAGGTGTCTCGGTGGATATCAGCTGCAGCCTGGCGGCGGATGTCGGCTACAAGTACCAGCACATCACCAGCGGCGAGATGTTCGGCACCGTGGACAACACGGGGTACGGACATGACGGCGGCATGACTTCGCACCAGGTCAAGGCGGGCCTGCGCTACAAGTTTGGCGGCTGCGAACGGCCGGTCGAGGTTGTCTACCAGCCGGAGCCCCTGCCGGTTTACAAGTAAGCCGCAAACGCTTTCCCGATATGGGCCCGGTCGCGAAAGCGATCGGGCCTTTTCCGTTAAAGTATCGGGTTAAAGAACATGCTTAACTGCGGCTTAACTCTTATCCTTAATAGTGCGTGAAGGGGGCTCCGCCGGATGCGATTCCGCTGTGTCCCGGTCAGCGCAAGAGAGTTGAGCCATGACGAAATTGAAGAAACGGATCTGTGCCATTGGCGTTGCGACGGCATTCATGGCGGGATCCCAGGCGGGCGCCGCCGACATGGACGGTATTTTCGTCGATGATGCGAATTTCATCCAGAAGCCGGCCGAACTCGGGTCGGGCTGGTATATCCGCGGCGATCTCGGCATCAATTTCAATGGCAATCACGACGTCAGCATCTACGGCAACCCGGCCTTCAGCACGTATGTGGACAACAATTACACCGACAAGATCCACTTCGCCGTCGGTGCCGGCTACCGCTTCAACAATTTCCTGCGCATGGATGCTGGCCTCGGACGTCTGGCGGGCACGAACTACTCGACATCGGAACTGATGTACGAGGACGAATTCAGCGCCAATCTCGGCGACCCGCTGGCCGTTCAGCCTGGCGAGGCCAATCCTTGTAACGGCTGGGGAACCTTTGTCGACGTTAACGGCGACGGCGACGAATACACCTATATCGGCGACGATTTCATCACGAACTGTATCGACCAGGACAATGTCGAATACGATGTCGTCTACGCGATGGCGAATGTCTATGCCGACCTCGGCACTTTCTACGGCTTCACGCCTTTCGTCGGCGCGGGCGTCGGCATCGGCCGTCTAGCCTGGCGCGAGGAAATCGATTCCGTGGTCTGCGTTCCGCGCAGCGCCGCAGTGCGCGAGGAAGGTTGTCAGGCCTTCGGTGTCGCGGAGCAGCCGGGACCCAACGAACCCTATACCCAGCCGGGCACCGTGTCCGAAGGCGTCGATTATCGCCTCGGCTACAGCGTGACGGCGGGCCTCGGCTATAACGTCACCGACAATGTGACCATCGAGGCCGCCTATCGCTACATGAATTTCGGCGCGAAGATCCTGTCCACCGGCGGCACCACCGGGGCGGGACTGTCGTCCAACGGCTACGGAACGCATCAGGTGAATTTCGGGCTGCGCTACAACATCTGGTAGGCGCGCCATCACGGCGGGGACGAGAGGGTCGCTTCGGCGGCCCTTTTTTTGTCGTTCCGATGAAAATTGCCGCAGCCTTCGCAAATCACCTTGACCGCGAATGACCCGGGGAGTAATGCCCGCTGTGGGACACCTCTCCCCAACGAGAGGCTACTATCTGGAAGGATAGAATATTATGGTAGCGACACTCCCCACGCCGGACATGCGTCCGGCCAATCCTCGTTTTTCTTCTGGTCCTTGTGCGAAACGCCCCGATTGGGCGGTCGAAAACCTCGACACATCCGTACTCGGCCGTTCCCACCGCTCAAAGCCCGGCAAGGCCAAGCTCGCAGACGCAATCGCGCTGACGCGTGAAATCCTTCGCGTGCCGGACGATTACCGGATCGGCATCGTGCCGGCTTCCGACACGGGCGCTGTCGAAATGGCGCTCTGGTCGCTGCTCGGCGAACGCGGCGTCGACATGGTGGCTTGGGAATCCTTCGGATCCGGCTGGGTCACCGACGTCGTCAAGCAGCTGAAGCTGAACGATGTTCGCAAGATCGAGGCCGACTACGGCGAATTGCCGGACCTTTCGACCATCGATTTCTCGCGCGATGTCGTCTTCACCTGGAACGGCACGACTTCGGGCGTGCGTGTTCCGAATGCCGACTTCATCCCCGCCGACCGCGAGGGGCTGACGATCTGCGACGCCACCTCGGCGGCCTTCGCGCAGCCTCTGGAATTCGACAAGCTCGATGTCACGACCTTCTCCTGGCAGAAGGTGCTCGGCGGCGAGGGCGGTCACGGCGTCATCATCCTGTCGCCGCGTGCCGTGGAGCGGCTGGAAACCTACACGCCCGCATGGCCGCTGCCGAAGATTTTCCGCATGACCAAGGGCGGAAAGCTGATCGAGGGCATCTTCAAGGGCGAGACGATCAATACCCCGTCGATGCTCTGCGTCGAAGATTATCTCGACGCGCTCAATTGGGCGAAGTCGGTCGGCGGTCTCGACGGCCTGATGGCCCGCGCAGACGCGAATTTCAAAGCAATCCAGGATCACGTCGATGCCAGTTCCTGGCTCGAGAATCTTGCGATCGATCCGGCAACGCGTTCCAACACGTCGGTCTGTCTGAAGATCGTCGATCCGGATATCACCGCTCTTTCTGACGAGGAGCAGGCGGCGTTCGCCAAGGCGATCGTCTCAGCGCTCGACAAGGAAGGCGTCGCCTTTGACATCGGCGCCTATCGCGATGCGCCATCCGGCCTGCGCATCTGGGCCGGTGCGACCGTCCAGACATCCGATCTGGCGGCGCTGATGCCGTGGCTCGACTGGGCGTTCGAAGCGCAAAAGTCCGCGCTCAAGGCCGCCGCCTGACGATTTCCCGGTGGCGGCTGCGGCCGCCCCGTTTTCCCGTTTTCATTCACATTGAAGGAGGCCTTTCATGGCACCTCGCGTACTCGTCTCGGACAAGCTGTCCGAAACCGCCGTGCAGATTTTCAAGGACCGCGGCATTGACGTCGACTTCCTGCCGGATGTCGGCAAGGACAAGGACAAACTGCTCGAAATCATCGGCCAGTATGATGGCCTGGCGATCCGTTCCGCGACCAAGGTGACCGAGAAGGTCATCGAAGCGGCGACCAACCTCAAGGTCGTGGGCCGGGCCGGCATCGGCGTCGACAATGTCGATATTCCGGCCGCTTCGCGGCGCGGCATCATCGTGATGAACACCCCGTTCGGCAATTCGATCACGACGGCGGAACACGCCATCGCGATGATTTTCGCCGTCGCCCGTCAGCTGCCCGAGGCGCATGCTTCGACCAGCGCCGGCAAGTGGGAGAAGTCCAAGTTCATGGGCGTCGAGATCACCGGCAAGACGCTTGGTCTCATCGGCTGCGGCAATATCGGTACGATCGTCGCTCAGCGCGCCATCGGCCTGAAAATGCACGTTGTCGCCTTCGATCCGTTCCTGTCGCCGGAGCGGGCGATGGAACTGGGCGTGGAGAAGGTGGAACTGGACGATCTGTTCGCCCGGGCCGACTTCATCACCCTGCATACGCCGCTGACAGACAAGACGCGCAACATCATCGACGCGAAAGCGATTGCGAAGATGAAAACGGGTGTACGCATCGTCAACTGCGCGCGTGGCGGTTTGATCGTCGAAACCGATCTGGTCGAGGCGCTGAAATCCGGCAAGGTCGCCGGCGCGGGCATCGACGTCTTCGAGGTCGAGCCGGCCACCAAGAACGAGCTGTTCCATCTGCCGAACGTGGTCTGCACGCCGCATCTGGGTGCATCGACGGCGGAAGCGCAGGAAAATGTCGCGCTGCAGGTCGCTGAGCAGATGTCGGAATATCTGCTGAAGGGCGCGGTCTCCAACGCGATCAACATGCCGTCGATCACGGCGGAGGAAGCGCCGCGGCTGAAGCCCTTCGTCAAGCTCGCCGAAACGCTCGGCGCCTTTGTCGGCCAGGTCACGGAAAGCGCCATCAAGGAGGTGGAAATCCTCTATGACGGCATCACAGCGGACATGAACACCAAGGCGCTCACCTCGGCCGCGCTTGCCGGTCTCATCCGTCCGCAGGTCGCCGACGTCAACATGGTCTCCGCGCCGATCATGGTGAAGGAAAAAGGCATCATCGTCTCGGAGGTCAAACGCGACAAGTCGGGCGTGTTCGACGGCTATATCAAGCTGACGGTGAAGACGGCCAACAATACCCGCTCGGTCGCCGGTACGGTGTTCTCCGACGGCAAGCCGCGCTTCATCCAGATCAAGGGCATCAATCTTGATGCCGAGATCGGGCAGCACATGGTCTACACGACCAACAATGACGCGCCGGGCATCATCGGCATTCTCGGCACGACTTTCGGCAAGCACGGCGTCAACATCGCCAACTTCCAGCTTGGTCGTAACCGGCCGGGCGGCGACGCGATCGCTTTGCTCTATGTCGACGAGCTGGTGAGCGAAGAGGTCCTCGACGAGGTTCGGGCGTTCCCGGAAATCCTGTCGGCGAAGCCATTGGTCTTCGACGTCTAGACGGCGAACTGCCTTGCTGCATGTGCGGCCCCGGACCTGAACGGTCCGGGGCCGTTTTTGCGACTACCGGCCGAATTTCCGCATAGCGTCCGCGTTGACCGGGGTGAACAGATTGACCAAGGCCCCGTCGGGATCGCGGAAAAGCAGAGAGCGGTTTCCCCATGGCAGGGTCTTCGGTTCCTGCACGACATCTTTCAGGAACGGTTTCAACCGCTCGTATTCCGCATCGACATCATCGACGAGGAACTCGATGATCGCGCTGCGATTGGCGCCCGCACGGGTGTCTCCGGCCTCGAACATCTGCAGGGTGCGCGTGCTGCCGATCGCCAGGGTGCAGGAGATCGTGGCGATCTCGGCGAAATCCTCCCCGAACCAAGCAGGCTCAAGCCGGGTCACGCGGGCGTAGAACTCGACGAGGCGTTTGATGTCATCGGTGATGATGCGTATCGAGACGAAATTCATGGAGGGATCCTTCGGGCAAGTGTCGTGGGCCAATTGCATCCGCCGGACCACTATCAAAAGCCTACTGACACCCTTCCGTCAGCAGGTCGTGACCGCGAGAGATCGCATGAAAAGTGATCAACGGGCGGCTTCGTCTGCCATCGATTTCGTGCTATTGTTCGGGTTCCAATCCGGCCGCTGCCCGGACGCGCCACAAGACCGACCTATGCTGTGACGGATGCGGGGTCCGACGTCAGCGACCGGATTTGATTTTCCGCTTCACCCCGTGCTCGGCGAGCGAGATGCCGCCGATGACCATGGCCAGCGCCACGGCGTGGAACAGGTGGAAACGTTCTCCCAGAATGACGATCGCCAGCAATGTGCCGAAAACCGGCACGAGATTGATGAACAGGCTCGCGCGGTTCGGCCCAATCAGTTCCACGCCGCGCATGTAGAAAACCTGCGACAGGATGGATGGGAAGATCACCGTGTAGATGACGATGGCATAGCCGGTCATATCGGGCGCATATCCCGTCTCCGACATCTGCTCCCATATGGCGAATGGCCAGGCTGTCAGCATCGCCGAGAATGACATCACGATCATCAATGGCCGCCAATCGAGTGCGGGCTTGTAGCGCAGCGCGACCGTGTATCCGCCATAGGCGAGGACCGCGAGCACCATGATCGCGTCTCCGCGGTTGATTTCAAGGGTCGCGAACCTGGCGAGATCCCCGCCGGACACCGTGATCGCCACACCGATGATCGACATAACGAACCCCAGTAGCTGGATCGGGCCGACACGCATGCCGAAAAGGGCGAAATTGGCCGCGAATATCACCAGCGGCATGCCGGACTGTTCGATGGTCACATTGATCGCCGACGTGTATTTCAGCGCCGAGTAAAGAGCGATGTTGAAGATCGTAAAACCGACCGCGCCGAGCATGAGCATCACCGGGAGGTTCCGGCGCACTTCGGGCCATTGCCGGCGCAGTGTGGGAAAGCCGATCACAAACATGATCGCGAATGCGGCCGTCCACCGGAGGGCTGTCAGGGTCATCGGCGGGATGTGCCCAACCGCCAGTTTGCCGGCAATCGCGTTTCCGCCCCAGAACAGGGTGGTGAACAGCAGGAAAAGATAGGCAATTCGATTGGTCGTTGCGGGGGGCATTCAGGATGTCCGATGCGGAGGGAAGGTGACCACTATCGGAAGGATGCTCTTGCGTAAACAAATGAGATTCGGCGTAAATTCGCTGTTTTCTGCGGGCAAGGCGGAATTACGCGAATTGCCTATCGCGATTTTGCCGTCCAGCGTCTAAAAGGCCGCGGGTTTGCATATTCAAGTCGGGACAATGACCAAATGACCAATGTTGTGGTGATCGGTAGCCAGTGGGGCGATGAGGGCAAGGGCAAGATTGTCGACTGGCTCTCCGAACGCGCCGATGTGGTCGTGCGCTTTCAGGGCGGCCACAATGCCGGCCATACGCTCGTCATCGACGGTGTGAGCTACAAGCTATCGCTGCTTCCTTCCGGCGTGGTGCGCGAAGGCAAGTTCTCCCTCATCGGCAATGGCGTCGTGTTCGATCCGCATGCCTTCGTGGCCGAACTTGAACGGCTGGCGGAAAAGGGCGTCACGGTCGGACCGGATCGTCTGCGCATCGCCGAGAACACGGCCCTGATCCTGTCCGTTCACCGTGAACTGGACGGCATCCGGGAAGACGCGGCCTCCAATTCCGGCACCAAGATCGGCACGACACGGCGCGGCATCGGCCCGGCCTACGAGGACAAGGTGGGCCGGCGCGCCATCCGTGCCATGGATCTGAAGAACATGGAGACGCTGCCCGCCAAGGTCGACAGGCTGCTCACCCATCATAACGCGCTCCGTCGTGGCCTCGGTTATGAAGAGGTCGCGCACGAGACGCTGATGGATGAATTGCAGTCTGTGGCGGAGACGATCGTTCCCTATATCGACCGGGTCTGGAAGATCCTGGACGACTACCGCCGCCGCGGCGCGCGAATCCTCTTCGAGGGCGCGCAGGGAACGTTGCTCGATATCGATCATGGCACCTATCCCTTCGTGACGTCCTCGAACACCACCGCCGGGCAGGCGGCAACCGGATCCGGAATCGGGCCGGGCAGCGTCGGATACGTGCTCGGGATCACCAAGGCGTACACGACACGGGTCGGCGAAGGTCCCTTTCCGACCGAGCAGGACAACGATATCGGCCAGTTCCTCGGCGAGCGCGGTTACGAATTTGGCACCGTCACGGGGCGAAAGCGGCGCTGTGGCTGGTTCGACGCCGTGCTGGTTCGCCAGGCGGTCGCGATCAACGGAATCACCGGGATCGCGCTGACCAAGCTCGACGTGCTGGACGGGCTGGACGAGATCCGGATTTGCGTCGGCTACAAGCTCGATGGCGAGGAAATCGATTATCTGCCCGCCAGCCAGGGAGCGCAGGCGCGCGTCGAAGCGATCTACGAAACCGTGGAAGGCTGGAAGGCGACAACCGCAGGCGCGCGGACATGGAACGATCTGCCGGCGCAGGCGGTCAAATATGTCCGTCACATCGAGGAACTGATCGGCGCGCCGGTGGCGCTCCTCTCGACCAGCCCGGAGCGCGACGACACCATCCTTGTGACTGATCCGTTTCATGATTAGAGCAGGGGACATAAATTGAGCACAGTTTCCATTTTTCTGCCGCTCAACTACGCTAATCCCGGGGCAACGCACGCATAGGTCGAATGAATGGCAGATTTTGAGGCGGTCCTCAGAAAGACGCTGGACGGAATAGTCGATCCGTCGCCCGAGACGCGTGCGAAGGTTTATGAGCGCGCGAGGGCGACCATCGGGCGGCAGATCGATGCCTTGCCGAAGCGCCCCCCCGAGGCCGTGATCCAGCGCCAATACGAAAAACTCGAGGCGGCGATCGCCGTGATCGAGGAAACCTATGCAGAGCCGGACGAGCCGGTTCTCGACGAACCTGCCGAGGCGCCGGCGTCCCAGGAAGACCCGCTGGCCGCGTTTCTTGCCGAGCAGGAAGCCGGCGACGGCGCGTTCGGACGAACGACAGGCCCGGACAGCGATGCCCCGGATCTGGCCGCCGAAGGCGAACGCGGGACCATTCAGGCGCCCCCGCCGCCGCGCGGGCGCGGAAGCCGTCCGCTGCTCTGGGCGGCGATCGCCGTCAGCATGCTGCTGGTCGCCGGCGTCGTCGGTTATCTGGGCGTGACCTTTTTCGGGCCCAGCCCGGAAGTGGTGCGAACCACAGAGGACGGCCTGCCGCTCAGGGAAGTGCCCAGCACGACCGTGACCATCGACGATACCGACAACAGCGGCGATGCGCCCCAGACCGCAAATGCGGACGATGCGGCGGCTGGCGACGGTCCGCCGAAATTCACCCAGCGACTGACACCCGACGGTCGGGAAATCGACGAGGGACCGGCGAATACGCCCGGGTCCGGCGGCGAAGGAACATCCGTGGCCGGGCAATCGCCGGGCGACGGGGCGACGCAGCCCGACAGCGATGCGGGGACGACCGAGCCCGCAACGGCGTCCGACAATGGCTCGCAACCGTCTTCATTGCCTGTCGGCCAGCGCGCGATTTTCTATCAGGAACGCACCGGCACCCAGGCGGGCACGGCCGAGGCGGGCTCGACAGTCTGGTCCGTCGTTCAGGAATCGCCGGGCGGCGACGCTCCGCTCGAACCGGCGATCCGCGCGGAAGCGACAATTCCGGATCTCGGCATGACGATGGAAATGACGATCCGCCGCAACGAGGACGATACATTCCCGGCCAGCCACGTGATCGAATTGTTCTTCAGGGTCCCCGATTCATTCGAGGGGCGTGGCATCGCGGACGTCCAGCGCATCACCTTCAAGGGGACCGAACAGGATCCGGGCAATGCACTGATCGGGGTGGCTGCGCCGCTCGATACCAATATCTTCCTGATCGCCTTGACGGATGCCGACACGGCGATCGAGACGAATTTGAACCTGATGCGCCGGCAGCAGTGGATCGATATTCCGATGCAATATATCAGCGGCCGGCGCGCGCTGATCACGCTGGAGAAGGGCATTCCCGGCGATCAGGTGTTCAACGATGTAATGTCGGCCTGGGAACGGACCCAGTAGCCGCGAGCTGCGGATCAACAAAAAGGCCGGGCATTGCCCGGCCTTTTTCGTTTGGATCGTCGATCTGGTTCAGGCCGCCGCTTCCGGTTGGCGCAGCGCCTTTTGCTGAGCCAGCGCCGCAGCCTTGACCGCGTCCTGCACCTTCTCGAAGGCGCGGACCTCGATCTGGCGTACGCGTTCGCGCGAGATATCGAATTCACCGGAGAGCTGTTCGAGCGTCAGCGGATCCTCCGCGAGGCGGCGCGCCTCGAAAATGCGGCGTTCGCGGTCGTTGAGCACGTCCATGGCGTCATGAAGAAGGGCGGAACGCTGCTCGCGCTCGTCTTCGTCGATCAGCATCTGTTCCTGGCTGTCGCTGTCATCGACGAGCCAGTCCTGCCACTGACCGCTTTCACCGTCGCTCGCCTTGATAGGCGCATTGAGCGAGGCGTCGCCGGACATGCGCTGGTTCATGGAGGTGACTTCCTCCTCCGAGACCTGCAGTTCCGTGGCGATCTTCTTTACCTGCTCGGGATTGAGATCGGCATCGCCGAGCGCGCGGATCTTGTTCTTCGCCTTGCGCAGGTTGAAGAAGAGCCGCTTCTGGTTGGCTGTCGTCCCCATCTTCACGAGGCTCCACGACCGCAGGATGTATTCCTGGATCGAGGCCTTGATCCACCACATCGCATAGGTGGCGAGACGGAAGCCGCGTTCGGGTTCGAAGCGCTTGACCGCCTGCATCAGGCCGACATTGCCTTCGGAAATCACTTCGCCGATCGGCAGGCCGTAGCCGCGATAACCCATCGCGATCTTGGCGACGAGGCGCAGGTGACTTGTAACGAGTTTGTGCGCGGCGTCAGGATCGTCATGCTCGTTATAGCGCTTGGCGAGCATATACTCTTCCTGCGGCTGCAGCATGGGGAAACGGCGTATTTCCTCGAGATAGCGGGTCAGGCCGCCTTCACCGCCATAGAGGCTGGGTAGATTCGTCTGGGCCATTCAGTCAGCACCCTTTCGTTTTATCGAGGTTCCCGCATGATTGCGGCAAACCGTTGGCGCATCCGTCGATTTCGACCGGACGCAGAAAAACGGGCAAGCGGCAAAGCCTTCTCGCCCACATAAGCCAGATAGGTATTGCCGTAACCGGATTCAAGTTCTGTCGTGGAAACGACGAAAGCCCGCCACGAGCTCCATCATGTCGGCGGGAAGCGGCGTTTCGAACCGCATCAATTCGCCGGTGGCCGGGTGATTGAAGGCGAGATGGGCTGCGTGCAGTGCCTGGCGGCCAAACATTTCGACGCTGCGGCGCAGCGGCTCCGGCAGAACCTTGGCTTTCGTGGCAAAGCTTCTCCCGTAATCCTGATCGCCAATCAGCGGATGGCCGATATGGGCCATGTGTACCCGGATCTGGTGCGTGCGACCGGTTTCAAGCCGGCATTCGACGAGGCTTGCGACAGGGGCCGCGCCGCTTGGATCGCCGAAGCGCTCGATCACTCGGAAATGCGTGACGGCATGGCGCGCGTCCGGGCGGCCTTCCGGCACGACGGCCTGCTTCATCCGGTCGCGCGAGGATCGGCCGAGAAACGTCTCGATCTTCCCGGTCATGCGGTCCGGCGTACCCCAGACGAGCGCGAGGTAGGCGCGTTCCATTTCCGTTGTTCGGCCGTGATCGGCAAATTGCGCGCTCAGCGCTTGGTGCGCGCGGTCGTTCTTGGCAACCACCATGACGCCGCTGGTATCGCGGTCGAGGCGATGCACGATGCCGGGCCGGCGTACGCCGCCGATACCCGAAAGGCTGTCTCCGCAATGGGCGATCAACGCATTTACCAGGGTTCCGGCAGGATTTCCCGGGCCGGGGTGGACGACGAGCCCCGCGGGCTTGTCGATGACGATCACGTCTTCGTCTTCGTGCAGGACGGAAAGCGGAATGTCTTCGGCGAGAGGCTCCGGCGCTTCCGGCTCCGGCATTGCGATCTCGATGATATCGCCGGATTTCACCTTTCGCTTCGGTTCGGTGACCCGTGTGCCGTTCAGACGGACATTCCCTTGCTCGATCAATTGCTTGATACGGTTTCGGGAAAGTTCCGGCGCGGTCCGTCCGGCCAGCCACTGGTCCAGCCGGGCGCCTGCGGCATCGTCGTCCGCGGTGAAGGCTTTCAATTCGGCCTCCGCTTCGCTATGGCCCTTCGTCATGACCAATATCCAGGACGATCACGACGAGGAAAAGCCGCTCGATCCGGCGATGGAGCGGGTTCGCCGCAAACTTGCGCGGCTGATGGTTGTGTCGATCGGTATCATGCTGATCGGCCTTATGGCCGTGCTCGGGGCCGTTGTCTACAAGTCCGGCGCAGGTTCCGGATCGGTGGAGACAGCGCGTGCGGTCATCGAATTGCCGGATGGCTTCGTCGTGACCGATACCGCCTATGGCGACGGCAAGATCGCGTTCTACGGATCAACCGCGTCGGGCACCGGCCGGATCGTCGTCTATGACGCGGTAACCGGCGTTCTGGTCGCCGATCATTCCGTCAGATGACGCTTCACAGGTTTGCGTAAACTAGTGGCGTGTTTCGGCCGCTGCCGAAAAAAGTTGCCGTTATCCCTTTACAACCGGCAAGCTCTTTCGCTTTCATGGGGCAAATCGAGGCTCGAAGCGCTTAGAATGGCGCTTTTTGGCTTGGGCGCGCGCCGCGTGCGCGATGTATTGGGAACGTACAGGGATATGACATGAGCGAAAACCGGGGTGCGGCTGTCCGCTTTGAAAGCGTGCAGAAAAGTTACGATGGTGAAACGCTGGTCGTCAAAAACCTTAATCTGGACATTGCCCGGGGCGAGTTCCTGACCATGCTGGGACCGTCCGGGTCCGGAAAGACCACTTGCCTGATGATGCTGGCAGGTTTCGAGCCGGCGACTCATGGCGAGATTTTCCTGAACGACAGGCCGATCAACAATGTGCCGCCGCACAAGCGCGGCATCGGCATGGTGTTCCAGAACTATGCGCTCTTCCCGCACATGACGGTGGCGGAGAACCTCGCTTTTCCGCTCCAGGTGCGGGGCATGGACAAGGCCGAGCAGGAAAAAAAGGTCAAGCGAGCGCTTGAGATGGTCGAGCTCGGTTCATTCGGCGCACGTCGGCCTGCCCAGCTTTCCGGCGGTCAGCAGCAACGCGTGGCCGTGGCGCGCGCTCTGGTCTTCGATCCGGAACTCGTGCTGATGGACGAACCGCTGGGCGCGCTCGACAAGCAGCTGCGCGAGCAGATGCAGTACGAAATCAAGCATATCCACGAGAATCTCGGCGTGACGATCGTCTACGTGACGCATGACCAGACAGAGGCACTGACGATGTCGGACCGCGTGGCGGTCTTCAATGACGGCGTCATCCAGCAGCTGTCGGCACCCGACGTGCTCTATGAGGAGCCGCAGAATTCCTTCGTTGCGCAGTTCATCGGCGAGAACAACAAGCTGACGGGCGAAGTCACCGAAGTGAACGGCAAGGAATGCCGGGTCCGCCTCCCCGATGGTACCGAGCTCGTCGCCGATGCAGTCAATATAAGCGGCGTTGGCGGCAAGACGACGATCTCGCTTCGGCCGGAGCGTATCGAGGTCATCCCGACCGACCAGCACCAGAATCAGGTGGAAGGCCTGGTCGAGGAATTGATTTACCTGGGTGATCACATTCGCGTTCGCATGAAGGTGGCCGGAAATGACGAGTTCATCGTCAAGGTGCGCAATCGCGGCGAACGGTGGGATCTCAAGAAGGGGCAGATGCACAAGATCGGCTGGGCCGCGAAGGACTGCAAGGCCCTCGACGCCGTCGCCTGACACAGAATTCACTGAATTGCCGGCCCTTACGGGGGTCTGCAGAAATGGTTGCGACGGGGACCCCGTCCGGCCTTCATCAAAAGGGAGAATATGATGAAATTGAAGATGTTGCTCCTAGCTTCCGTTGCGAGCGTCGGCTTTACCGGCCCGGTCGTATCGCAAGACCTCGAGCCGTGCGAAAACTGCGCCGATGAAATGACCCTGGTTTCCTGGGGTGGCGCCTATCAGGCTTCCCAGGTCAAGGCATACTCCGAGCCCTACGCGGAGATGACCGGTGTTACCTTCGTCTGGGACGAAAGCTCGAACGAGGCCGTTGCCAAGCTGCGCGCCATGAACGAGGCCGGCAATGTGACCTGGGATCTCGTGGACGTTGTCGCTTCCGACGCCATCCGCCTCTGCGACGAAGGCCTCGCGCGTCCGATGGACGTGGACGCCGAACTGGCCGATGCGCCGGACGGTACGCCGGCTTCGGACGATTTCGGCGACCTGCTCGTCTCCGAGTGCTTCATTCCGCAGATCGTTTACTCGACCACGGCCGCCTACCGCGCCGATGTCGAGGAATGGGGCGGCAAGGAGCCGGAAGACATCTGCGCGATGTTCGACATGGAAACGTTCCCGGGCAAGCGTTCGCTCGAGAAGCGCCCGATCAACAACATGGAATGGGCTCTCCTGTGCGACGGTGTCGCCAAGGAAGACGTCTATGACGTGCTGGAAACCGACGAGGGCGTCGCACAGGCGCTCGCCAAGCTCGACACGATCAAGGATCAGGTCGTCTGGTGGTCGGCTGCTGCCGAGCCGCCGCAGCTTCTTGCCGACGGCGAAGTCGTTCTCGCCTCTTCCTACAACGGCCGTTTCTTCTCGGCCATCGAGGAACAGGGCCAGCCCTTCAAGATGCTTTGGGACGCGCAGGTGTTCGACCTTGACGGCTGGATCATTCCGGAAGGCCTTCCGGAAGACCGTCTCAACCGCGTGCTTCACTTCGTGAAATTCGCGACCGATACGCAGCGCCTCGCCGACCAGGCCAAGTACATCTCCTACGGTCCGGCACGCCTGTCGTCTGCTCCGCTCGTCGGCAAGCATGCGGAACTTGGCATCGACATGGCGCCGCACATGCCGACCGATCCGGAGAACGCGAAGAACACCTTCCTCTACAATTACGAGTGGTGGGCTGACAATCGCGACGACCTGGACGCAAAGTTCCAGGCATGGCTGGCGCAGTAATCGCCATCTGACACTTGTGGATGCGGCGGTACGCCGCCGCATCCCGATCCCGCAATTCCAGGCGAAGGTCTTCCATGAGCAGCACCACGACAGACACGTCGAGTAATGCGATGCCCGATGACGGGGTGGTCCGTGCCGCTGATGGAACGCCTTTGAAAAAACGGCTTGCGCGTGCTTTGCGCCGCGAGAAGTTGCGGTCGCTGATGCTGATCGCGCCGCTCCTGATTTTCATTGTTCTGACATTCATCGCGCCGATCGCGGACATGCTGTTCCGCTCGGTCGAAAACAATATCGTGGAAGACACGATCCCGCTGACCGTCGAGGCGCTGGCGGATTGGGATCCTGCATCCGACGAACTGCCCGGCGAACCCGTCTTCGCGGCGCTTCACGCCGATCTCCTGATCGCGGTGGAGGAGCGCATTCATACGCGGCTCGGATCGCGTCTCAACTACGAGAGTTCGGGCATGTCCGGCTTGTTCCGCAAGACCGGGCGGCGCGTCAAGCGGATGGACGAGGGCGACTACACCGCCCAATTCATCGAGGCCGACGAGGATTGGGGCGACCTGGAGACCTGGCGGGTTATCAAGCGCTTCAGCCCGCCCTACACGCCCGGATACTTCCTGAACGCGGTGGATGCCGAACAGACGTCGGAGGGGCTTCAACTGAAGCCGGAGAACGAGCGGATCTATCTCACGCTGTTCAACCGGACGATCGTGATGTCGCTCGCGATCACGGTATCCTGCCTGCTGCTCGGATTCCCGATCGCCTATTTGCTGGCGCATCTGCCGTTGCGTACCTCCAACATGCTGATGATCCTCGTGCTGCTGCCGTTCTGGACGTCGCTTCTGGTGCGGACGTCGGCCTGGAAGGTGCTGCTGCAGCAACAGGGCGTCATCAACGATTTTCTCGTCTGGATCGGACTGATCGACGACACCAACCGGCTGGTGATGATCAACAACCAGACCGGTACGATCATCGCGATGACGCATATCCTGCTGCCATTCATGATCCTGCCGCTCTTCTCGGTGATGAAGACCATCGCGCCCTATTACGTGCGGGCGGCGAAGAGCCTCGGCGCGAATGACTGGACGGCGTTCTGGCGGGTCTACTTCCCGCAGACCATCCCCGGCATCGGCGCCGGCGCGATTCTCGTCTTCATCCTGTCGATCGGCTACTACATCACGCCGGAACTGGTCGGTGGCACCAGCGGTATCTTCATCTCGAACCGCATCGCCTATCACATCTCGTCTTCGCTCAACTGGGGTCTGGCGGCAGCGCTCGGCACGATCCTGCTCGGGCTCGTCCTGCTGCTGTTCTACGTCTACGACAAGATCGTCGGCATCGATAACGTGAAGCTGGGTTAGGAGAAACCATGGCAGCCCTCCCACCCTATTCGTCCACGGCGCAGATTACGTGGTACTACGCGTTCCGCATCATTTGCGGGCTGATCTTCTTCTTCCTGATCTTCCCGATCATGGTGATCGTTCCGCTGTCGTTCAACGCGGAGAACTTTTTCACCTTCACACCGAAGATGCTGGCTCTCGATCCGGCTGGCTATTCGTTCAAGCACTATCAGGATTTCTTCACCAATCCTGACTGGCAGCAGGCCTTGTGGAACTCGGTGACGATCGCGCCGGTGGCGACGCTGCTGGCAACCGGATTCGGCACGCTTGCGGCGATCGGCCTGTCGCAAAGCCATGTGCCGTTCAAGTCGGCGATCATGGCGATCCTCATTTCGCCGATGATCGTCCCGCTGATCATCTCGGCGGCGGGCATGTATTTCTTCTATTCGCGGATCGGGCTGCAGGGCACCTATTGGGGGGTCGTCATGGCGCATGCCGCGCTTGGCACGCCCTTCGTGATCATCACCGTCACGGCAACCCTGGTCGGTTTCGACCGGTCGCTCACGCGCGCATCGGCATCGCTCGGTGCGGATCCGGTGCGCACCTTCTTCAAGGTGCAAATGCCGCTGATCATTCCGGGTGTGGTGTCGGGCGCGCTGTTCGCCTTCATCACCTCCTTCGACGAGGTGGTGGTGGTTCTGTTCCTCGGCTCGGCCTCGCAGAAAACGTTGCCCTGGCAGATGTTCACCGGCCTGCGCGAGCAGATTTCGCCGACGATCCTCGCGGTGGCGACGCTGATGGTGGCGATCTCCATCGTGCTTCTGACGGCACTGGAACTGCTGCGACGGCGGTCGGAGAGGCTCCGCGGGTTGTCCCCGGGCTGATACGGGCCGTCACGAAAGCCGGAATTCCAGCCACAACGGGTTGTGATCGGAGATGCGGAAGGCGAAGCTGCCCTTCGCTAAACTGCGATCTCGCAAAAGGCGGTTCCAGATTTCGACGATACCGCCATCGGTAACTTCGAGACCGAGTAGCGCGGCATCGCCTTTCGAGAACCATGCGATCTGGTCGTGATAGCTTTCCGCCTCGGGGTCCGAGTTCCGCGCATAGATCGTTCTCGGATGGCTCTGCAGGATGTAGGGGACTTCGAGCCCGGTGCCGACGAAGGCCTCGTAGAGATCGTTGCCGGTGCGCTCCAGGTTGAAATCGCCAAGCACGATCAGATTGTGGTGCCAGCGATTTTCCCGCGCCGCCCATGACTGCATCCATTTCGCGATGCCGCGCAATTCCGGCAGGCGTTCCTGCGTGGCGTCTCCATAGTCGATATGGGCGGTGACGAGGATGAAGGTCGTGTCCCGCGTCCGGAATGAAACGGCATAGGGATTTCGCGCGAACTGCTTCTTGAAGCTGTTCTTGTCGAAGCCGAACTCGTCCGCCTCGTCGGGCACCACGAGTTCGCCGGCGAGCCCGGAAAGCGCCACGCGCGTGTTGTCGAATATGAACGCCATGTGCTCGTCATTGCCGCCCTGACCCTCGGCACGATCCGTCATCAGGAAGCTCCAGTTCGGGCCGAGAATCTTCATGGCCGATCTCAGCGCGCGGAAATCGGCGCCGACTTCCTGTACGGCGATCACGTCGAACCGGGAGAGGATCTCCGTAATCGCCCAAAGGCACCGGTAATCCCGTTTCGGGCTGTCATTGCCGGATGATTTCCATTTTCGTGTCAGCGAGCGGAAATGCGCGATGTTCCAGGTCGCGATCAGGATGTTGCGATCGACTTCCCGTTTCGGCGGGATGATCGTGTCCAGATAGGCCGAATAATCGCGCATCTCGTCGATGGCTGCCTGCGGAACGGCGCCGTCTTCCGGCGCATTGGCCGGATCGGCGAAAAGAATGTCGAGGGGCGTCGGCATGGACCGTCTCCCAATGGCCGCAACCGAACGGTATCACCGCATCTGCGGCCGCACCATTGCAGGATCGTGCAATGGCGGGATTCCGCAACGGCATGCCGGTTTCGATTGCGAGACGGATTTTCGGTGATGTAGGATGTTCGTGCCGGTTTCACTTCCCGGTTCGGCCAACGTTTGCTGCAATAGTGCCGCGAGCCATCAGGCCCAACGAAGCGATCTCCGAAATGACAATCATGAACAGCACCGAGGACATGCTGCATGTCTTCCAGTGGCACAATGGCGACAAGGAGTGGTCGCCCTTTTCCGATGGCGAGATGAACCGGCGGCAGGACGCGATGCGGGCGCATATGGCCGTACAGGGCATCGATGCGGCCATGTTCACCTCCTATCACGGCATTTGCTACTATTCGGGGTTCCTCTACTGCTATTTCGGTCGCAAATTCGGGTTCGTGCTGACCGCGGACAATGCGACGACCGTATCCGCCGGTATCGATGGCGGGCAGCCCTGGCGGCGTAGCCATGGCGACAACGTCATCTATTCCGATTGGCGGCGCGATAACTTTTTCGAGGCACTGAAGAGTTTGATTCCGTCAAATGCGAAACGGATCGGCATCGAGTTCGATCACGTGTCGCTCGACTATCGCCGCCTGCTCGGCGAGGCGTTTCCGGGCATCGAGTTTGTCGATGTGGCCGAAGCTTCGATGTGGATGCGCGTGATCAAGTCCCACGAGGAGATCAAGCTGATCCGCGAAGGGACGCGCGTCTGCAATATCGGTGCACGGGCGGTCATGGATGCGCTGCAGGAAGGCGTGCCGGAATATGAAGTGGCGCTCGCCTCCACGCAGGCGATGGTTCGCGAAATCGGCGGGAGCTTTCCCTTCGTGGAACTGATGGACACCTGGACATGGTTCCAGTCGGGCATCATGACCGACGGGGCGCACAATCCGGTGACGAACAGGCGCGTGGCGCGTGGCGACATCTGCTCGCTCAACTGCTTTCCTATGATCTTCGGCTACTACACCGCGATCGAGCGCACACTGTTCTGCGAGGCGGCATCGGACGCCCATCTCGACTTGTGGGAAAAGAACTGCTCGGTGATGAAGGCGGGGTCCGACCTGATCGGGCCGGGCCGGAAATGCTCGGACATCGCGCTGGCGCTCAATGACATGTATCGCTCATGGGACCTGCTGCGATACCGTTCTTTCGGGTACGGTCATTCCTTCGGCGTGCTGTCGCATTATTACGGGCGCGAAGCCGGCGTCGAACTGCGCGAGGACGTCGAAACGGTGCTGGAGCCGGGCATGGTCGTATCGATGGAGCCGATGATCATGATCCCCGAAGGCATGCCGGGCGCTGGCGGCTACCGCGAGCACGACATCTTCGTCGTTACCGAAGACGGGGCGGAGAACATCACCAACTTCCCCTACGGACCAGGCCATATGATCATCCGGCGATAGGAGATTTCGCCCTTGAACAAAAACGCCCGGGTGAAAGCCCGGGCGTTTTCTGTTGATCCTGTCCGTGCCGGTCAGGCGGCGCATTCGAGCAGCAGCGTGCCCGCAGCCGTGTTGGAGATCGGGATGTGGTAATTGCGGGTGATCTCGGTGACATCGTCGCCCAGCGCGCCGCGCATCATCATCCACATCAGGAACTCGGTGCCTTGCGCGCCTGCCTTCTCGACCAGTTCCATCCGGCTGACCTTTGTCAGTTCCTCCGGATTGTGGACGATGTTTTCCAGGCAGTACTGGTCGAACTCCTTGTTGATGAAGCCCGCCCGCTGGCCGTCGAGTTGGTGCGACAGGCCGCCTGTCCCGAGGATCACGATCTTGGCGTCCTCCGGGAAAGACCGCAGCGCCTTGCCGAGCGCCTTGCCGAAATCGAGCGCACGCTTCAGCGTCGGGATCGGATGCTGCACCGTATTGGCCGAAATCGGCACCGCCTTCGGCATGTCCGGGTTATGAGGCGCGCCGGGCCAGAACAATTGCATCGGCACGACGAAACCGTGGTCGACGGGAAGTTCCTGGCAGGATGTGATGTCGAACTCGTCGGCGACCATCGATTCGATGATGTGCCAAGAGAGTTCCGGCGCGCCGGGGAACGGATCGAGCGACGGCAGGCCCCAGCCCTCGTCCTCGTTCTTGTATTCATGCGCCGCGCCGATCGCGAAAGTCGGCATCTGGTCAAGGAAGAATCCAAGGCCGTGATCGTTGTAGATATTGATCACATATTCGGGCTTGTGTTCCTTGATCCATGCGTGAACCTTCGGATAGCCGTCGAAGAACGGCTTCCAGTAAGGATCGTCATAGAGTTCCTTCTGGATCGCGTTCCCCACTGCGGGAATGTGGGAGGTGGTGATGCCGCCGAGAATTTTAGCCATGACCGGTCTCCTTATGCCTGGCTCGCGAGGAATTCCTTGAACTCCTCGGTCGTCCGGCCCGTCTGCATTCCGCCGACGTCCTGAACGGAGAGCTTGAAGATGCCGGCGAATTTGGCGAGATAGTAGATATTGCCGCCCGCATCGATCATGGCGAGGATGTTGCGGTCGCGGATCGCCTGCTTCTGCTCGTCGTTCAGCCCGAACTTTTCCATGTAGGCTTCTTCGTCGGCGCGGAACGCTTCGCGGTTCTCCGATTTGTTGAACGAGTAGCACATCTTGTTCAGCGCATAGCCCTTCATGGCCTGCTTGCCGTCGAAGATCGTCGTGCCGGGGATATCGATGTGATAATCAAAACCTGGTTGATCCATGGTTCTTCCTCCTGCTTTCCACTTATGTATACACAGTGGCTCCGAGCAGCGGAGTTGACTTAAATCAAGCCGGCACCGGCAGGGCATATATTGAATGTCGATTGCACAAAACTTATACCTCTTGCCTATCGCGTTTCCGGCCTGCGACAGCAAAAAACCCGGATGCTTTCGCATCCGGGCCGGAATGGACGGTTCAGGGTTCGAAGAGCCGTTCGCCGCAGTGGCGTCAGCCCCAGTATAGCCGCATCGGATTGTCGACGAGGAGTTTGCGCTGCGCGGTTTCCGTCGTGGCGATCCGTGGAATGAAATCGACCAGCTTTCCGTCGTCGGGCACATGGGATTTCATGTTCGGGTGCGGCCAGTCGGTGCCCCAGATCACACGATCTGGGAAAGTGTCGACGATCTTGCGGCCGAAGGCGACCACATCGTCATAGGGCGGACCGTCGGCGGTCAGACGTTCCGGGCAGGTCGCCTTGGTCCACATCGTCTCGACCTCGGCCATGAGATCGATGAAACGCTGGAAGTCGGGGTGATCCACACCCTTGGTGACGTCGGGACGGCCCATGTGGTCCACGACGATCGTCGTTGGCAGTTCCTTGAGGAACGGGATCAGTTCCTCGAGATCCGGTGCCTCGAAATAGACGACCGTGTGCCACCCCAGCTTCTTCACCTTGTCCGCGATGGTCAGAAACACATCCTTCGGGGTGTTGTCGACGAGGCGCTTGACGAAGTTGAACCGCACGCCGCGCACGCCCGCCTCGTGCATCTCCTTGAGTTCATCCTCGGAGATGTCCGGTCCGACCGAGGCGACGCCGCGGGCCATGTCGCCGGCCGCCTTGAGCGCATCGACGAGGGCGCGGTTGTCCTTGCCGTGGCACGTTGCCTGGACAATGACGTTGCGTTCAAAGCCGAGATAATCCCGCAGCTCGAACAGCTTTTCCTTCGGCGCGTCGCAGGGCGTGTATTTACGTTCCGGGGCATAAGGGAAGACATCAGCCGGCCCGAACACATGGCAATGCGCATCGACAGCACCCGGCGGCGGCACGAAGGCCGGCTTGGATGGATTGGGGTGAAAAGGCAGATAATCGGCGTCCATGGGTTCCCGTTTTCCCGTTTTCTTGTGGCGGCCCTTTGATATATCGCAATAGCGTTCTTGTCGCCTGCCGTCTGGTGCTGTCGAAAATGTCGCAGAGTCGGATTCTTGCCCATTCGAAACAGTTCGCCGCCTATAAAATTTTGCTATAGAGCACGAATGGGAATGGAAGGCGCACAGCGATGAGACAGGGCTTGCCCAACATTCGTCACCTCAGGGTTTTCCGCGAGGTCGCGCGGTGTCACAGCGTCAGTATGGCCGCTGAAAGGGCGCATCTGTCACAGCCGGCGGTGACCCAGGCGGTCGCGAAGCTCGAGGAGGAACTGTCGGTCCCGCTGTTCGACCGGCGCCGCGACGGGATGTATGCGACGGAAACGGGAGAGGCGTTCCTGGCGCGGGTCGAGCGGGCGCTCAGCCACCTTCAAACCGGTGCGCGAGAAGCGGCGAGGATCGGCGCGCGCCGCAAGGGCAGGGGGTTCAGCGATTTCGACAGGCTCTTGACCGCTGCCCAGTTGCGCGCCCTCGTGGCGGTCTCCGAGGCCAAGAACTTTTCCATGGCGGCGCGCAATATCGGTATTTCGCAGCCCTCGATCCATCGCGCCGCGCGCAACCTCGAACGGCTCTCCGGAATCAAATTGTTCAACAGCGCGCATGAGGGCGTTTCCCTGACGCCGGCCGCCCAGGCGCTGGCGCAACGCACAAAGCTGGCGCTGGCCGAATTGCAGCAGGGATTCGACGAGGTGGACGACTTTCTGGGCAGGGATTCCGCTCATATTGTCGTCGGAGCGCTGCCGCTGGCGCGAACCTACATCCTGCCCACGGCGATCGACGCGATGGTGCGGAACTCGAAGCGCGTGCAGATCCGGGCCGTTGACGGCCGCTACGCCGAATTGCTTCACAGCCTGCGTCATGGCGATATCGATTTCCTGATCGGCGCGCTGCGTGAGCCGCCGCCTGTCGACGATATCATCCAGGAAGCCCTGTTCGACGATCCGCTCGCGATCGTCGCGGGCGCGCAACATCCGCTGGCGCAGCGCGAAACGGTCGCCATCGAGGATGTACTCGCCTATCCGTGGGTCGCACCGCCGAAGACGACGCCGGCGGGCAGCTATCTCTACAACACGCTGCGGATCGGTGAACTGGCGGACACGCCGGTGCGTGTCGTTTCCAGTTCGCTGGTCCTGGTGCGCGGTCTCCTGATGACCGGCGATTACATCACCGTCATCTCGATGAACCAGATCCGTCACGAACACGATCAGGGGATCGTGGTGCCGCTTCCAGTGCCGCTTACGGGCAATGCGCGCACGATCGGACTGACTTACCGGCGCGACTGGCGGCCGACACGAACGCAACAACAGTTCCTTGCCCATATCCGCGAGGTTTGCCGCACCGTGCCGGCTGCCGAGGCCAGTTCGGTTCAAAGCTATTCGGAAAATGAATAGGGCCCGATGCGAATGAATAGCCAAGTGGTTCAAGGCGATGTTAAGCAGCAGGCCATATCGGCCGGACTGGCCGCCATGCGCGTCGCGTATCGCCAGCTTATGGATGGCAGTCACGGCGCAACGAGTCATGTGGCGGCTGCGTTAAGGACCGGAGACGAAAGACCGAAAGGCAGGAGGACGACATGAGACTGTGTGTAGCAGGCGCGTATGGCGCGTTCGGACTGAAACACCTGGATGCGCTTTCCAATATCGATGGCGTCGAGGTGACATCGGTCATGGGACCGACCAAGGCCAAGATCGAGGCGCTCGCCGCGGAACGCGGTATCGGCCATGCCGCGGACAATCTCGCCGATTGTCTTGCGCGCGACGACGTGGATGCGGTGATCCTCGCCACGCCGACGCAGATGCATGCCGAACAGGCAATCGCCTGCATGGATGCCGGCAAGCATGTTCTCGTCGAAATTCCGATGGCGGATTCGCTGGCCGACAGCGAGGCGGTGGTCGCGAAACAGAAGGAAACCGGGCTGGTCGCCATGGCCGGACAGGTGCGCCGCTTCAATCCCAGCCACCAATGGATACACAACAAGATCAAGGCGGGTGAGCTGAAGGTCCAGCAGATGGACGTTCAGACCTACTTCTTCCGTCGCTCCAACACGAATGCGAAGGGCGAGCCGCGCAGCTGGACAGACCACCTGCTCTGGCATCACGCCTGCCACACGGTGGACCTGTTCCAGTACCAGACCGGTGAAACGGCGTCGGAGGCGTTCGGACTGCAGGGTCCGATGCATCCCGAGCTGGACATCGCGATGGACATGACGATCGGCATGAAGACGCCGTCCGGCGCTATTTGCACGCTGTCGCTAAGCTTCAACAATGACGGGCCTTTTGGCACGTTCTTCCGCTATATCTGCGACAACGGCACCTATCTCGCGCGTTACGACGACCTTTTCGACGGGTACGACAAGCCGGTGGATCTGTCGGGCGTGGCGGTGTCGAACAACGGGATCGAGCTTATCGACCGCGAATTCGTTTCCGCCATCGAGGAAGGCCGCGAGCCCAATTCGAGCGTCGCGCAGGTATTGCCCGCGATGGAGATACTGGACCGCATCGAACGCGGCTTCAAATAAGACGCTTCAGGCGAAGTGCAGTAAAAAGCCGAAGGCCGGGCGTTCAGCCCGGCCTTTTTTGGATCATTCCTTGACGTATGGCTTGCCGTCGGCGGCCGGCGGGCGTGATCGTCCGACAAAGCCCGCGACGACGACGATCGTGGCGATATAGGGCGCCATGGCCAGGAACTCCGACGGGATTGGCGTGCGCACGATCGCCAGCTTCTGCTGAAGCGAATCAGCGAAACCGAAGATGAGCGCGGCCATCAGCGCGCCGACCGGGTGCCAGCGGCCAAAGATCATGGCGGCGAGACCGATATAGCCAAGGCCACCGGTCATGTTCTCGTCGAACCGGCCGACGGAGCCCAGCGTGAACCACGCACCGCCGAATCCGGCGACCATGCCGGCAAGCGTCACGTTGATGTAGCGAGTGCTGTAGACGTTGATGCCGAGCGTATCGGCGGCGCGAGGATGTTCGCCGACCGAGCGGGCGCGCAGGCCGTAGCGGGTGTGGAACAGATAATAGGTCGCCACGCAGACGAGGATGACCGCGCCGTAAACGAACAGGTTCTGGTTGAACAGAACGGAGCCGATCACCGGGATGTCGCCGAGGAACGGAATCTTCCAGGCCCGGAAGACGGGCGCGTTGTTCAGGGCCCGGTACTCCGAAAAGACCTGGCTGGAGACATAGGACGTGACGCCGAGCACGAAGAGGTTGATCACGACGCCGGCGATGATCTGGTCCATGCGGTAGGTGACCACAAGCGCGGCCAGAATGAAGCCGAACATGCCGCCCACAATGACGGCGCAGAGGAGGCCGCCCCAACCGCCGAGAAGCGAGCCCATCAGCGCGCCGGTGAAGGCGCCGGCCAGCAGCATGCCCTCGATTGCGATATTGACGACGGCAACACGCTCGGACAGCACGCCGGCCAGGCCGCCCAGTGCGATCGGCACGGCCGCGACGACGGTCGCCGACAGCATTCCGGTCAGCGAGAAGGACTTGCCCGCGGTCGCCCATACGAGGAAGGCCGCGACGGCGATCGCGCAACCGGCGGCTATCGAGATCATCGACCATTTCGATCCGCCGCGCATGAATTGTCGGACGCCGAGGAGGGCGAGCACTGCGGCCGCGAGGAAATTGAACGGCGCGGCGGGAACGACGAGGTTTGGAACCACCCAGGTATCGCGCGGATGAGACAGCCGGAACGTGGCCTCTCCCGCCGATTCCAGAGCGAACACGATGGCGACGAGAGCGGCCAGCCCGATCAGCACGAAGCCGTAGATGCGTGCCTGGCGGGTCTTGTGTGTTTCCAGCTTGTCGGCGGACGCAAGGTCGGTCGTCGATACAGCGGCCATAGCCCGTTACTCCTTGCGTTCCGCGGGTTTTCTGAAGCCCCACGGAAAGATCGCCCGCACGAGCAGCGGGGCGGCGATGAAGACGATGATGAGCGCCTGGATGATGCCGATCAGGTCAATCGACACGCCGGCATCCACCTGCATCTGGCGGCCGCCGGCCTCCAGCGCGCCGAACAGCAGGCCGGCAAACAGCACGCCGATCGGGTGCGAACGGCCGAGCAGAGCGACGGAAATGGCGTCGAAGCCGATGCCCGCGGAAAAGCCGGGCGTTGCGCGCTCGAGAACGCCGAGCACCTGATTGGCGCCGGCGAGACCGGCCAGGGCGCCGGCAGTGGCCATGGCGAGCACGATGATCAGCGAGGCGCGCATGCCGGCATAGCGCGCGGCGTCCGGGTTTTCTCCCGAGGCGCGGAATTCGAAGCCGGTCTTGGTCTTGAACAGCAGCCAGTAAACGAGGATCACTGCTCCGATCATGACGAAGATGCCGGCGTGAAGACGCAGATTGGGATCGATATCCGTGAGCAGACGAGGCAGTTCCGCGCTCGGGACAACCGATTTCGAGACCGGATCGGACCGGCCCTCGCGCTGCATCCAGGTCAGCCCCAGCATGTAGTCGAGCAGGCGATAGGAGATCAGGTTGAGCATGATCGTCGAGATCACCTCATGCGCGCCAGTCGCCGCGCGCAGCCAGCCCGCGATCGAGGCGTAGAGCCCTCCGGCAACCGCCCCCGCCAGAAGGGCCAGCGGAAGATGGATGATCCACGGCATGCCTGGAAAGGAAAAACCGACGATCACCGCCGCGATGCCGCCGACGATAATCTGGCCCTCGGCGCCGATATTGAACAGGCCGGCCCTGAAACCCAGCGCAAGGCCCAGCCCGGCGAGCACAAGCGGAATCGCGGATGTCAATGTTTCGGACAGCGAGTTGATCGAGCCCACCGAACCTTGCAGCAGCGCCAGATAGGATCGGCCGATTGTCTGGATATCGACCGCCGTCGCCAGCATGACGAGAGCACCCACGATCAGCGCGACGATAACCGCGAAGATCGGCACGATGACCAGATCCTCGAACTCCGCGCGGCCGGGCGCGGCGCGCTGTAACAGCTTCGCTGTCAGTGTGTCGCGGTTCGACGTGTCTGTCATTCGTGCGCTCCCGCCATGGCGAGACCCACGGCATTCTTGTCGACCGGGCCGGCCGTCGCGTCGAATTCGGCGACGATGCGGCCTTCGAACATCACGAGGATACGGTCGGAGAGCGACATGATCTCGTCGAGTTCGGAAGAAACGATAATGACGCCGTCGCCTTCGTCGCGAGCGTCCATCAGGCGGCTGTGGATATACTCGATGGAGCCGACATCGAGACCGCGCGTCGGCTGGGCGGCGATGACCAGCTTGGTTTCGCGCTCCAGTTCGCGCGCGACCACCATCTTCTGCTGGTTGCCGCCCGACAGATTGCCCGCCTTCAGGTAGACGGACGGCGTGCGCACGTCGAAGTCGATGGCGTATTGCGCGGCCGTCTTCAGCACTTCCGGCCACTTGATGTTCGGGCCGTTCGAGAAACGGTCATCGTAGTAGGTGTTGAGCACCATGTTCTCGTAGATGGTGAAATTGGAGATCATCCCGGATTTGTGGCGGTCTTCGGGAATGTGCGCCATGCCCATTCGGTGGCGTTCGCGGGCAGAGGCGTTGGTGATGTCCTTGCCGAGGAAGCTGATGGATCCAGCGGTGACATGATGCAGACCTGTCACCGCTTCGATCAGCGCGGACTGGCCATTGCCCTGAACACCGGCGATACCAACTACTTCGCCCGAGCGAACGTGAAAACTCGCATGGTTGACGGCGATCTCGTCGTTCTCGCGCAGCACGACGAGGTTCTTCACCTCGAGCAGCGTTTCCTTGGGGTCGAATGGGCCCTTCTTCACGTCGAAGGAGACGGGGCGGCCGACCATCATTTCGGCGAGCTGGTTTTCCGTCAGCGTCTTCGGATCGCCTTCGCCAGTGATCCTGCCGCCGCGCAGCACGTTGATCCGGTCGGCGATCTCGATGATTTCATGCAGTTTGTGCGTAATGAAGACGATGGCCTTGCCCGCGTCGCGCAGCGACTTGACGATGCCGAAGAACTCCTCGACCTCCTGCGGGGTCAGGACGGCGGTCGGTTCGTCGAGGATCAGCACTTCCGCAGAGCGAAAAAGAACTTTCAGGATTTCGACGCGCTGCTGGATGCCGACGGGCAAATCCTCGATCAGCGCATCCGGATCGACCTGGAGCCCGTATTTCTCATTGATGTCGCGCACCTGTTTGCGCGCGGTCGCCAGGTCGAGATAGTCGAATCTCCCGGTCGGCTCTACACCGAGAATGACATTTTCCGCGACCGTGAAAACCGGAACCAGCATGAAGTGCTGGTGAACCATGCCGATGCCGGCGGCGATGCCGTCGCCCGGACCTTCGAAATCGACAGGTTTTCCATCGATCAGGATTTGACCCTCGTCGGGCGAATAGAGCCCGGAGAGGATGTTCATCATGGTGGACTTGCCGGCGCCGTTCTCGCCCAGCAGGCCGAGCACCTCGCCGGCGCGGATTGTGAGGTTCACATCGTCGTTGGCAGTAACCGGCCCGAAACGCTTGGTTATGCCGCGCAGTTCAACGTCCACAGCGTCACTCTCCCCGCTGGACAAATGAACCCGCCGCCGCGAAGGGCGGCGGGTCGGATAGCAGCGCGTTAGCCGCCGATCGAGATCGAACCGTCGATGATGCCGGCCTTGATCTCTTCGATTTCGGATTTCAGTTCAGCCGGAACGGCATCCTCGAAATCGTGGAACGGCGCGAGGCCGACGCCGTCATTCTCGAGCGTGCCGACGGTGACGCCGCCCTCGAACGTGTCGTCCATGACGGAGTCGATCACCGCCTGAACGGTGGCGTCCATGCGCTTGAGGACCGAGGTGAGATAGACGTTCTGCTTCTCGGTGTCGGTCATGTACTGGTCGGCGTCGACGCCGACGATCTTCAGCTTGTCGGTGCCGAGTTCGTCGGCGAGAGCGGCGGAACCGAGACCGACCGGTCCGGCGACCGGCATGACGATGTCGGCGCCTTCGTCATAGAGGTTCTGGGCGAAGGTGCGGCCGTCGTCCAGGCTCTCGAAGTTGTTGGTGAACAGGCCATCCTTGTCTTCCGGATCCCAACCGAGAACCGTGACGTCAGTGCCCTTCTTTTCGTTGTAGTACTCGGCGCCATGCACGAAGCCGTCCATGAAGACGGTCACCGGCGGGATGTTGATGCCGCCAAACGTGCCGATCACGCCGGTCTCCGACATGCCGGCGGCGAGATAGCCGGCGAGGAAGGCGGCCTGCTCGGTCGCGAAGACCTGGCCGACGACATTCGGGATCGTCGGATCGTAGGCGAAGTCGACGATCGAGAATTTCTGGTCCGGATTGGCTTCGGCCGCCGCCTTGGTGGCGTCGCCCATCAGAAAGCCGACGGTGATGATGACATCACAGGCGCCGCCCAGAAGCGAGTTCAGGTTCGCCTCGTAGTCCGTTTCGGCCTGGCTCTCCAGGAAACGGCCTTCGATGCCCTTGGCTTCCATCGCGTCCTGAACGCCTTTCCAGGCGGTCTGGTTGAAGCCCGCGTCATCGATACCGCCGGTGTCGGTTACCTGGCAGGCGGTGAAAGCCGCCGCCGACGAGATCGACCCGAACAGCAGCGCCGTCGCCACTGCGACGCCGCCCATTAGTCTGCCTTTGTTCAACATAAGATACTCCCTGGGAATGAATGCCGGAATTCAAGGAAACCCGGTACGGAATTGCAATACCCAACGTTTGTGACGTTGCACCCGACGCACTCTAAGCCGGAAATGCCGGGAAAACCAATACCCTGCCTGCGTTCTCCGACACTTCTGTTCGATGCGTCCGCCGACCGGGAGAAAGCCTGCGAAATCTTGTCGCAACCGGACGGGCGACACGCCGCAAAAACAGGGCGCGAATGACGGATTCCGCATTTGATGCTGATCAATGTGGGAATGGCGCTTGGCAAGTTATATATGCCAATTATGTAATATGTCAGAAAGCTGGAGTGGAGGAATTATCATGGCGCATGTCGTCGTACTGGGTGCCGGTCTGGGCGGCACCATCATGGCTTACGAGGTTCGCGAAGAACTCTCGAAAGAACACAAGGTGTCCGTTGTCACGAACGGAACGCACTATTCGTTCGTACCTTCGAATCCGTGGGTGGCTGTCGGCTGGCGTGAAAAGGACGCGATCGAGGTCGATCTGCGACCGGTGATGCAGCGGCGTGACATCGACTTGTATTCGCAGGGTGCCAAGCGGCTGCATGCGGACGAGAAACGCATCGAGCTCAATGACGGCACATCGGTCGAGTATGACTATCTCGTCATCTCGACAGGTCCGGAACTCGCGTTCGACGAGATCGAGGGGCTGGGGCCGGAGGCCAATACGCAGTCGGTCTGCCATGTCGATCATGCCATCCAGGCGAAAGAGGCTTTCGACAAGCTGCTTGCCAATCCGGGGCCGGTCATCATCGGCGCGGTGCAGGGCGCTTCCTGTTTTGGCCCGGCCTACGAATTCGCCTTCATTCTGGACAAGGCCCTTCGTGACGCGAAGATCCGGGACAAGGTGCCGATGACCTTCGTCACGTCGGAACCTTATGTCGGCCATCTCGGTCTCGACGGTGTCGGCGACACAAAGGGGCTGCTCGAAAGCGAATTGCGCAACCACCACATCAAGTGGATCACCAATGCCAAGGTCGACAAGGCCGATGAAGGCATGATGCATGTCTCGGAGATCGCCGAGGATGGTTCCGTCAAGGCGACGCATGAGTTGCCTTTCGTCTTCTCGATGATGCTGCCGGCGTTCCGGGGAGTTGCCGCGGTGCGCGACATCGAGGGCCTGACCAACCCGCGTGGCTTCATCATCGTCGATGATCACCAGCAGAACCCGAAATATCCGGAGATCTTCTCGGTCGGTGTCTGTGTCGCGATCCCGCCGATGGGCAAGACGCCGGTTCCGGTCGGCGTACCGAAGACCGGCTTCATGATCGAATCCATGGTGACGGCGACGGCGCACAATATCGGCAAGATCGTGCGTGGCGAGAAACCCGATGCGCAGGGCACATGGAACGCCGTCTGCCTCGCCGATTTCGGAGATTCCGGGATCGCCTTTGTCGCGCAGCCGCAGATCCCGCCGCGCAACGTCAACTGGTCCTCGTCGGGCAAGTGGGTGCATCTGGCGAAGGTCGGCTTCGAAAAATACTTCCTGCACAAGATCCGCTCCGGCAAGTCGGAGCCCGCTTACGAGAAGCTCGCGATGCAGGCGCTGGGCATCCAGAAACTGAAGGAAGTCAGGTTCGATATCGAAGACGCCTGACGATCACGATATCCGTGCCCGCCGTTTTCGGACGGCGGGCGCACCAACCCTGTGAAACGGAACAATACGAATGTCTCTCGACAAGATGGTTCTTGCCTTTGCGGGCGCGATGACACTGCTCTCGGTTCTGCTGACCTGGTATGTCTCGCCCTATTTCCTCTGGTTCACCGTGTTCATCGGCGTGAATCAGATCCAGTCTGCTTTCACCGGCTTCTGCCCGGCGGCGTTGATATTCCGCAAGCTTGGCGTCAAGCCCGGCACGGCATTCTGATCACCCGAAATTTCCGGGCCGGTTCGCGGGATCGCGGATTGCGCGTGGCCTGAACGGCGCTTAGCCTTGTCTCTGTCTTTGAGGAGACGAGTCATGATGCAGTTCATTTGCGCGCTGCCGATCATTGCCGGATTGAGCGGCGCATGTGCGGAACCCGCCGGAGTCGTCGGCTATGTCGAGGGCGATTACGCGCTGATCGCGCCGATCGAGTCCGCGCAGATCGAGGGCATCGAGGTCGGCCGCGGCGATCGTGTGGAGTCCGGACAGATCCTCGTCAGGCTCGAACGCCGCGACGCGGAAATCGCGGTCGCACAGGCCAATGCCTCGCTCGCACAGGCAAAAAGCCAGCTTGCGGATCTGACAGTCGGCAAACGTCCCAAGGAAATCGAGGCAATCAGGGCCGCGCTCAATTCGGCTCGCGCGCAGGCATCGGAGGCACGACGTGTCGTCGATCGGCAGCGGGATCTCCTGGAACGGGGCATCACCTCGCAGGCGAATTACGACACGGCCGCGACCAGCCTCGAACTCGCCGAGGCGCAGGTCGCCGAACTCGAAGCCAATCTGGAGGTCGCGCAACTTCCGGCGCGTGCCGATACGATCGCGGCGGCGAAGGCCGGGGTCGAACAGGCGGAAGCCGTGCTCGCCAATGCGGATTGGCGGCTCGCCAAGCGCACGATCGAATCGCCGGTTACCGGGCATGTCTTCGACGTCGTCCGCCATGCCGGCGAAACGGCGGGCCCGCAGGCGCCGATCCTCTCCATCCTTCCCGACGGCGCGACCAAGTTGCGCCTCTACGTGCCCGAAACGGCGCTGTCCTCGATCTCGCTCGGCATGGCGCTCGATGTGCGCTGCGACGGCTGCGAGCCGGGCATGACGGCGACGATCAACTACATTTCGGACGAGCCGGAATTCACGCCTCCGGTCATCTACTCGTTGGAGAACCGGCAAAAGCTCGTCTATCTCGTCGAGGCGAAGCCGGACGAGGCGGCGCGGCCGCTCAAGCCCGGCCAGATCGTCGACGCGGTCATCTCGGAGACGGAATAGTGGATCATGTCATCGACGTTCGCGGGATGGTCAAGCGCTATTCCGGGCGCGCCGTCGTCGATCACGTGTCGATCAAGGTGGCAGAGGGCGAGATTTCCGGCTTTCTGGGGCCGAACGGGTCCGGCAAGACGACGACCATCCGCATGATGTGCGGGCTCCTGACGCCGGATGAAGGCGAGGGCACCGTGCTTGGGCTCGATGTGCGCAAGGACAGCCGGCGCATTCGCAGTCAGGTCGGCTACATGACGCAGCGATTCTCGTTCTACGAGGACCTGTCGATCGAGGAAAACCTGAACTTCGTCGCGCGGCTTTACGATCTGCATCCCGTACGCGATCACGTCCGCGATACGCTGGAGGATCTGGGCCTGACGGCGCGGCGGCGTCAACTCGCCGGTCAGTTGTCCGGCGGCTGGAAGCAGCGCCTCGCGCTCGCGGCCTGCGTCATGCACAAGCCGAAACTGCTGCTTCTCGACGAGCCGACCGCCGGTGTCGACCCGAAGGCCCGGCGCGAATTCTGGGACGAGATTCACGAGCGCGCCGCCGGCGGCATGACCGTGCTGGTGTCAACCCACTACATGGACGAAGCGGAGCGCTGCCATCGAATCCATTACATCTCGCACGGTACCCTGCTCGCCAGCGGGACCGTGGACGAGGTCGTATCGGAAGCGGCTCTGACAACCTATGTCATCGAGGGTCCCGACCTTGCCGATGTCATGGCGCAACTGACAGGTGCGCCGGGCGTCGATCAGGTGGCGCCGTTCGGAACGACGCTGCATGTGGTCGGGCGCGACGCCGATCTGCTGGGCGAGACCATCGGGAAACTGGCGACGGACGGCTTCACCGTGCGCCCCGGCGTTACCAGCCTGGAGGATGTGTTCATCCAGTTGATGGCGGAACCGCGGGAGACGGCTGCATGATCGCCGGTTTCTCGTTTCACAGGCTCTATGCGCTGCTCGACAAGGAATCGATCCAGATGCGGCGCGACCGCATCACCTTCGGGATGATGCTCGGCATTCCGCTGCTGCTGCTGGTGCTCTTCGGTTACGCCATCAACAACGACCCGAAACATCTGCCGACCGCTTTGGTGACGACAAGCCAGGATCACTACACCCGCGCCATGGTCACGGCGCTGGAGATGACCGGTTATTATCATTTCAATCACATCGTCGAGAGCGCGGAAGAGGCCGAGCGCCTGTTCGAGAAGGGCGATGTCTCCTTCGTGGTGACCATCCCGTCGGATTTCGCCCGCCGGGTGCAAAGGAACGACCATCCGCGCATTCTGATCGAGGCGGATGCGACCGATCCGTCGGTTGCCTCCGGCGCGATTTCGACTTTGGGCACTGTCGCCGCGCAGGCGTTGCTTCGCGAGCAGCCGGCGGCGGCGGAGGCCGCCGAGGCCATGCAGGGTCAATTGGAGGTGATCGTCCACAAGCGCTACAATCCGGAGGGCATCACCCAGTACAACGTCGTCCCCGGCCTTCTCGGCGTCATCCTGCAGATGACCATGGTGATGATGACTTCGATGGCGCTGACGCGTGAACTGGAACGCGGCACGATGGAAAACCTGCTGTCGTTGCCGGCGACGCCGCTCGAAATCATGCTCGGCAAGATCCTCCCCTATCTCATCGTTGGGGCTGTGCAGGTGGGCGTCATTCTGGTCGCGGCGAAGCTCCTTTTCTCGGTGCCCTTCGTGGGCGGTCTCGGCCTGTTGCTTGCCGGCGTGCTGATCTTCGTTCTCGCGCTGGTGCTGCTCGGTTACCTGATTTCGACGATGGCGCGCACGCAAATGCAGGCGATGCAGCTCGCCTTCTTCTTCTTTCTGCCGTCGATCCTGCTGTCCGGCTTCATCTTTCCATTTCGCGGCATGCCGGGCTGGGCGCAGCTGGTCGGCGAATTGTTACCGTTAACGCACTTTCTGCGCATGGTGCGCGCGATCATGCTCAAGGGCGCGACATTCGACACGGTGGCAAATCATTTTGGCGCGCTGCTCCTGTTCGTTTTCGCTTTTGCCGGCATTGCGCTGCTCCGATTCCGCCGGACCCTCGATTGACCGGCATGACAAGGGTCAATGTGGTCGGCGAGCCGATTTCGCAATATCATGCGCTAAGGATTCGGACGAAGGACGCCATGAGACGGGAGACAGGAATTGCCTGACCTGGAGACAGGGCTCACGGCACCAACCGACGGAAAGAACCGTGCGGGCCGCGTGATCGCGGTGCGTGGGCCGGTTCTCGACATCAAGATCGACGGCGTGTTGCCGGAGATCCATGAGGCTGTCGCCGTGCAGGCCGGGGAGGCAACCATCCTCGCTGAAACGCAATCCCATCTCGACGAGAAGACCATCCGCGCGATTGCCATGCAGCCGACCCAGGGGTTGTGGCGCGGCGCGCGCACGGAATCGACCGGTCAACCGATCACCGTGCCGGTCGGCGACGGCGTGCTCGGGCGGCTGCTCAATATTCTCGGCGAGCCGGCCGACAATGGCGCGGAGTTCGCGCCCGATACGGCGCGCAGGCCGATCCACCGGGCGGCGCCGCCGATTTCGCGCCAGAGTGCTGCGACCGACATCTTCGCCACCGGCATCAAGGTGATCGATCTGCTCGCGCCGCTGGCGCATGGCGGCAAGGCGGCGATGTTCGGTGGCGCCGGGGTTGGCAAGACCGTACTCGTCATGGAACTCATTCATGCGATGGTCTCCGGCTATGACGGCATTTCGGTGTTTGCGGGCGTCGGCGAACGCTGCCGCGAAGGCCATGAGATGCTGCACGAGATGAAGGCGTCGGGTGTGCTCGACCAGACCGTGCTCGTCTACGGACAGATGAACGAACCGCCGGGCGCACGGTGGCGCGTGCCGCTGACGGCCATGACCATCGCCGAGCATTTTCGCGACGAGAAGGCGCGCAACGTCCTGCTCCTGATGGACAATGTGTTCCGCTTCATCCAGGCGGGTTCGGAAGTCTCGGGACTGCTTGGGCGCAGGCCGTCGCGGGTCGGCTACCAGCCGACGCTCGAAACCGAGGTGGCCGACTTGCAGGAGCGGATCGCGTCCATCGGAAACGCGTCGGTGACGGCCATCGAGGCGGTTTACGTGCCGGCCGACGATTTCACCGATCCGGCAGTCGGCACGATCGCCAACCATGTCGATTCGATGGTCGTTCTTTCACGGCAATTGGCGGCGGAGGGAATCTATCCCGCGATCGATCCCATCGCGACGACCTCCGTCCTGCTCGACCCGCTCGTCGTCGGGCAGTCGCATGCGGATGTCGCCGGCCAGGTGCGCGAGGTCATCGAGCATTACCGCGAATTGCGCGACGTGATCGCGCTTCTGGGCGTCGAGGAACTCGGCGCGGAGGAGCGCCGTGCCGTTGGCCGCGCGCGCCGGTTGCAGCGCTTCCTTACCCAGCCCTTTTTCACCGCCGCCGCGTTTACCGGCGCTGAGGGACGGAGCGTGACCGTGGAAGACACGGTGTCTGGCTGCCGGGCCATTCTCGACGGCGAATGCGACGAATGGGACGAAAGCTCCCTCTACATGATCGGCACGCTCGACGAGGCGCGCGAAAAGGAAAAGGCGCTTCGGGGCAAGTCCGGCGGCGGAAAGGCGGCGGCATGACGGAACGTTCGCTGACCCTGACCATCACGACGCCCCTGGACGTCGTGGCTCGGATCGACGGCGTCACCTCGTTTCGCGCCAGCGACGACAGCGGCGCTTTCGGCATCCTGCCGGGCCATGCGGACCTGCTTGCCGTGCTGCGGTCCTGTGTGGCGCGATGGCGGGTCGGAAAGGGCGAGTGGCGGTTTTGCGCGCTGCATGGCGGTCTGATGACCGTGGAGGAAGGCCGCGCGATACGGATAGCCTGCCGGGAGGGTGTGCTTGGAACGGACCTGGCCTCGCTGGAGGCGCGGGTGCAACGCATGCGGGAGGCGGAAGCGCAGGCGGCCAGCAGCGAACGCGTCAGCCAGGCGAGACTGCACGCCCGCGCCATTCGCCAGATCATGCGCCAGTTTTCTCATGATCATGGCGTTTCGGTCGACAGTGCTTTGGAGGAGATTTTCCAATGAGCGACGAGATGCAGGGCACCAACCATCTCGGTGAAGCGGCGCGCAAGGCCGCCGAACGCGAGGTGTTGAAAACCTCCGATCCGGAGCCGTCGCTCGCGCGGCGGTTCGGGCAGATCGGGATTCTCGGCTGGATGGTCGTCATTCCGGTTCTCGGGGCACTGCTTGTCGGAAGCTGGCTCGATCGGCTTTTCGGAACGGGCGTGACCTTCTCCGCTGCCCTGACGATGGTCGGCGCGGTGCTCGGTCTCTGGCTCGTCTTCCGCTGGATGCACGAGCAATGAGCTTCCTCGCGCCGTACGATCTCGCTTTCCTGTCTCCGGCATGGATCGTGTCCGCTTTCGTTGGGCTCGCAATCGGCTATGCGGCGGGGCTGGTCCATTTCCGAACGCTCAAGGCCGTGGCGCGGCGGTTTGCGGCAGGTGAAATGTCGGCGGTCTTCCTGCAGCTCGGCCGCCTCGCCCTGCTCGGCGGGCTGTTGTTCCTGCTCGCTTTGTGGGGCGCGCAAGTGCTCCTGCCCGGCGCCGCCGGTGTTCTGCTGGCGCGGCGAAAGGTGCTGGCACAGGCGGAGGCGGAAACATGAACGAGTCGCCGCTGCTTCTCCAGACTGCCTTCTCGGTCGGACCCGTTCCGGTGACTTACGCCGTCGTGACGACCTGGGGCGTCATGGCGTTTCTCGTGGTCGGCTCCTGGCTGATGACCCGTCGCCTTTCCAGCAACGCCGGATCGGCGCAGACCGTTCTTGAAGTCGTGGTCACAACCATCGACGCGCAGATCGAATCGACGCTGCAGCGCGATCCCGCGCCGTACCGCACACTGGTCGGGACATTGTTCCTGTTCATCCTTGCAGCGAACTGGTCGTCGATCGTGCCGAATGTCGAACCGCCCACGGCGCATCTGGAAACCGATGCGGCTCTCGCGGCGGCGGTCTTCGTCGCGACGATCTATCACGGCATCCGTTCGAACGGACCGCTCGGCTATCTCAGGACCTTCGCCGAACCGTCATGGGTGATGATCCCGCTCAATCTCGTCGAGCAGATCACACGTACCTTCTCGCTGATGGTTCGCCTGTTCGGAAACGTGATGAGCGGGGTCTTTGTCATAAGCATCGTTCTGTCGCTTGCCGGTCTGCTCGTGCCGATCCCGCTGATGGCGCTCGATCTTCTGACCGGCGCCGTGCAGGCCTACATTTTCGCGGTCCTTGCGACCGTCTTCATTGCCGCCGCCGTTGGCGAAGGCACCCGCCGCGACGGCGCGGCGGAAACCGGAAAGGAAACCGATTGATGGATATTATCAAGATCGTCTCCATAGCGGCGGCCGCACTGGCGGTCTCCTTCGGCGCGATCGGTCCGGCGCTGGCCGAGGGGCGCGCCGTTGCTGCCGCGATGGATGCCATCGCGCGCCAGCCCGAAGCGGCCGGAACATTGTCGCGGACCCTTTTTGTCGGACTGGCGATGATTGAAACGATGGCGATCTACTGTCTCGTCATCGCGCTGCTCCTGCTCTTCGCCAATCCCTATACGGTCTAGGATTTCGCGCGCCGATGCAATTCGACTGGTGGACCTTCGCCATTCAGCTCGTCAACATCGCGGTGTTGGGATGGCTGCTCGCGCGCTTCCTGTTCAGGCCCGTGGCGCACATCATTGCCGAGCGCAAGGCCGAGACAGCGCGGGTTCTCGAAAAGGCCGAGGATGCCCGGCGCGCGGCGTTGGAAGCTGAAGGGGCGGCGGAAGCGGAACGCGACCGCATCGTGGCGGAGCGGCTGGAGCTGATCGAAAAGGCGCGGGCGGACGCCGACGCGCAGAAGGCTGCCCTGATCGACAAGGCGAGAAACGAGGCCGCGGCCATTCTCGAGAAGGCGAAATCGGAGGCGGAGCACGCGACGGAGGAGGAACGCGTGCGTCAATTGCGGCGCGCGACCGATCTCGCCGTCGCAATGGCCGGACGGTTGTTGGCGGACCTTCCCGTCGATGCGCGCGTCGCCGGTTACGCGGAACGGCTTGCGGGCGCGATCGATGCTCTCGATGCGGGGGAGCGGACGGCCATTCTCGAAAACGATGGCGGGTTGCATCTGGTCGCGCCGCGGATGTTGAGCGAGGAGGAGCGAGCGGCGGTCGATGCCGCGATCGGGCAGCGCGTGCCTCATGACGGGCCGCTTCCCGTTGAAACCGACGAGACGCTGATCGCGGGCCTCGAGCTGCGAAGCCGCCATGGCGCGATCAGGAACTCGCTCGGCGCCGATCTTGAACGCATGGCAAAGGCGTTGAACGACAATGAAAAGGGCTGATTCGAACAATTCGGGTTCCGATCCAGCTCTCGACGGGCTTTTCGAGGCCATCGACCACGTCGAGCTCGGCACCCGTTCCGAGGCGATCGGCCGTGTCACGCAGGTCGCCGACGGGCTCGCGCATGTCTCCGGCCTCGGATCGGCCCGGCTCGGCGAATTGCTGGCGTTCGAGAACGGCGCTCGTGCCTTCGTTCTCAATCTGGAAGTCGATTCGATACAGGCCGTCCTGCTCGATTCCGTCGAAGGTGTGGAAGCAGGAGCCTCGGTCCGCCGATTGCACGAACTCGCCAGCGTCCCGGTGGGCGAGGGCCTGCTCGGACGAATGATCGATCCGCTCGGGCGCGTGCTGGATGAGGGAGATCCCGTTGAAGCCGCCGCGCATGAACCGGTTGAGAGACCGGCTCCGGCGATCATCGACCGGGATTTCGTGTCCGAACCCGTCGAGACAGGGATTCTGGTGATCGATGCGCTGTTCGCCATCGGCCGAGGCCAGCGCGAGCTGATCATTGGCGAACGGGCGACGGGCAAGACGGCGATTGCCGTCGACACGATCATCAACCAGAAGGACACGGATATCGTCTGCGTCTATGTCGCCATCGGTCAGCGGGCGTCCGCCGTGCGCCGCGCGGTCGATGCGATCCGCGAAAAGGGCGCTGCCGACCGCTGCATATTCGTGGTGGCCCCGGCGACAGCCGAACCCGGGCTTCGATGGCTCGCTCCTTTCGCCGGCATGACCATCGCCGAGTATTTTCGTGACAGGGGACAGCATGCGCTCATCGTGCTCGACGACCTGACCAAGCACGCGACGACCCACCGTGAGTTGTCGTTGCTGGCGCGGCAGCCGCCCGGACGCGAAGCCTACCCGGGCGACATCTTCTACCTGCATGCCCGGCTTCTCGAACGCGCCGCCAAGCTGTCGCCCGAAAAGGGCGGCGGATCGCTGACGGCATTGCCGATCGCGGAAATCGAGGCCGGAAACCTCTCGGCCTATATCCCGACGAACCTGATCTCGATCTCCGACGGGCAAATCGTTTTGTCGAACCAGCTGTTCGCGGCCAACCAGCGTCCGGCGGTCGATGTCGGCATGTCCGTCAGCCGTGTTGGCGGCAAGGCGCAACTCGACGCGCTGAAAAGCGTCGCCGGGCGGGTCCGGCTCGATTATGCGCAATATCTGGAACTTCGGGTTTTCTCGCGTTTCGGCGGCTTCGGCGACGAAACGCTGAAGCGTCGCATCGCGCATGGCGAGCGCATCGGCGCGCTGCTGGCGCAACGCCGGTTTTCGCCCCTGCGCCCGGTCGACCAGATCGCTCTTCTGGCGGCGCTCGATGCGGGTGCCCTCGATCATGTTCCCCTCGAGGCGATCGATGCGGTCAAGGATGCATTGCCCGCGATCATCGACAGCGCGCCGGACCTGGCAGCATTCCGCGACAAGCCGGGGGATATGGACGATGCCACTCGCGCTGCGCTGGTCGAATGTGTTCGGCAGGCGGCGGCGAGCGCCGGCAGGGTGGCGAACTGATGCCGCATATCGAGGACATCAAGGACCGCATCGGCAATATCGGCCAGATCGAGGGCGTTATCGTCGCCATGCGGGCCATGGCGGCGGCGCATGCGCAGGAGGCGCGGCGTCACCTGCAGGCCATTCGCGAGCACGAGGAAACCGTGGCGCGTTCCATGGCCGAGGCCCTTTCGCTGGTGCCCGGAATGGCAAGCACGCAGGAGAGGGGCGAAAGCGAACAGTCGCATCTGCGCATCGTCGTCGGTGCGGCGCAGGGTTTCAGCGGTCAACACAATGAACGGATCGTCACCGGCGCGCTGGAACAGAAGGACGAGCCGGAGGACAGGCAATATTTGTTGATCGGCCAGCGCTGTATTTCCGAGTTCGCTGAACGGGGCATCCGTCCTTTGTGGTCTGCCAACATGGTCGCCCATGCCGCGGAGGTTCCCGCGCTGGCCAGCCGGATCGTGGATGCATTGTTCGTCCCGCTGGAGCGCGGCGAGGTCCATAGTGTCAGCATCGTCTATGCCGATCCCGCCTCGACCGAGATGGCGCTGACGATCCGCCGACTTATGCCGTTCGACTTCGGGCGCATCACCGCCCCGCCTCGGCCGTCTCCCCCGATCACGCTGATCCCAGCGCCGCGCCTTCTCGAACAACTGGTCGAGGAGTATGTCTTCACCGAGGTCTGCGAGGCGCTGATGCTCGGTTTCGCGGCGGAGAACGACGCGCGCATGAACGCCATGACGCGCGCCCGGTCAAACGTGAAGGAAATCGCCCAGGACCTGCAACGCAAGTTTCACCAGGTGCGCCAGGAAGAAACCACGACGGAGATCATCGAACTGTCCGGAACGTCTTGAAATCGATGGTTCCTGTTTTCTTAAAGTAATGAATTTTATACATAATTTACAGGCTTGACCACAAGATCTTGTTAGCCGATTCGCACAGGTCTGCAACATACAAGCGTTTACAGACTGCTGGTATCTTTCGAGATGCATCGCCGGCCGGGAGGAAATTGCCGCCGCGCATGCAATGTCCGATCCGCGCATCATGATGATCGCGCGGGGACACTCCTACGGAGAATGAGGGGAAGCATATGATTGTGCGTTATCTCAGGGACGAGTCCGGTGCAATGGTTGTCGAATACGGACTTATCGTCGCGATCATCGCGGTATCGGTGATCGGGGGATCGATGATGATCGGGTCGTCGATCGACAACAATCTGAATCTGGTCGCCACGACCATCAGCCCTTCATAACAGCCTCTCGCGCGCCGGCTCTGAACCGGCCCGACAAGCGTCTCAACTTTCCTGCCGCACGGTGCTGAGCGAAACGGTTGCCGGCCGACTCAGCGCTTCGCGGATCTCGGCGGGTATCGGCAGGGCGCGCAACTGCCCCGTTTCATCGACGCCCGACCAGACACGCGTCTGCTTTGCCGTCACGATGGTCTCGCCGTCGAGCAGGAACTCGTAGGCGATGTCGAAGGACGTCCTGCCCCAGCGCACGACCTTCGACGACAGCACAAGAGTGTCTCCGACCCGTGCTGGCCCCTTGAATTCCGCCTCGCTGCGTACGAGTGGCGTGCCGCGAAGCTCCGGATGAGCGGCCAAAGTATCGGCGAGCGAAAAGCCGCAAGCCGAGAAAAGGGCGGACAGCCCGTGTTCCATCCAGTCGAAGAAATTCGGGTTGTAGACAATCCGCGCGGGATCGCAGTGCCCCCATTCGACCAGAATATCGATTTTACATTCGAGCATGATGACTGCCTTTCGACCCTGCCGGTACGAACGCGCTATCGACGCATGGACCGGCGGCATCGCAATGCCGCGCCGTGCGTCAACATGCAAGCCACTCGAAAGGGCTCCGGGCCGAAAACGAGGCGCAACAAAAAATGTGCACTGGCCGCATTGGGGTGCTGGTAAGTCGCGATCGGGAAACATACGTCTACCGGATGGCAATGCTGCCGCCCGGCGCGTTGCCCGGGAGCGATGAAACCGGAATGAAATCAGTCTTTTCCTATCTCCGCTACGCCTTCGCCGTCACGGCGCTTGGTCTTGTCCTGGCCGCATGGCTGGGCTGGGAGACCACAGGATCAGGTGCCGGCATGATGTCGTTCCTGTTCACGGCGACGGTGCTCGCGGCGCTGGAGATCGCACTTTCTTTCGACAACGCGATCGTCAACGCCAACAAGCTCAAGGAAATGGACCCTGTCTGGCAAAGACGTTTCCTGACCTGGGGTATCTTGATCGCCGTGTTCGGCATGCGCATCGTGTTTCCGCTTCTGGTCGTCGTCATCGCGGCGAATATCGGCCCCGTCTCGGCGCTGGTCCTCGCGGCGACTGAGCCTGAACGCTATGGCCTGATCATGGAACGGGCTCATGTCTCCATTGCCGCGTTCGGCGGAACCTTCCTGATGATGGTCGCGCTGAGCTACTTTATCGACGAGGCCAAGCAGGTGGACTGGATTCGCACGGTGGAGGGGCGCCTGCGTCAGATCGCGCCGATCCGCGGCATTGAAATCGCCATCGTGCTGGCGATCGTCATGTGTTTCGCGACCATCCTGCCGGAACGTGAATCGGCGATGTTCCTGTTTGCCGCGGCCAGCGGCCTTTTGACCTTCCTGTTCGTGGAGATTCTGGGCCATGTCCTCGATGCTTCGCAGGACGCGGCAAGAATTGCGCGCCAGGGCGGGCTGGGCGCTTTCCTATATCTCGAGATGCTGGATGCGTCGTTCAGCTTCGACGGCGTGATCGGCGCATTCGCGCTGACGCGCAATCTCTTCCTGATCGCGATCGGGCTTGGCATCGGCGCGATGTATGTGCGTTCGGTGACGATCATGCTTGTGGAGATGGGTGCGCTTGCCAAGTTCCGTTACCTCGAACACGGCGCCTTCTATTCGATACTCGTGCTCGCGCTGATCATGTTCGCGCAGTCCTTCGTGCACATACCCGAAGTGATAACGGGGTTGATCGGCGTTGTGCTGATCGTTCTGTCTCTGCGTTCATCTCTTGCCCACAACCGCAGGAATTGCGGCTAGCCGCGCCGTTTTTTCGCTTTTACGCCGATTTTATGGACGCCGGCCCGGCGAGGGGCCAAGCGTGACGCGAAGTTGGAAACGGAGTGGGCTTGCCATTCCGTTTCGCACGGGTTTTATGTCGGTCTGAAAGCCAGATGCGGAGGATGGATTGAAGATAGGCACGCCGAAAGAGGTGTTCGAGGGGGAGCGCCGGGTTGCAATGACGCCGGAGAGCGCATTGCAGTTGCAGAAACTCGGCCATGAATGCGTGATCGAGACGGGCGCGGGTCTTGCCGCGGGTTTCGATGACGCCGCCTACAAGGCGGCCGGTGTCGAGATTGCGAAGACGCCCGCTGCGCTTTGGAAGGCGGCTGACGTCATCGCCAAGGTGCGTCCACCGACGAACACCGAAGTCAAGCGCCTGAACGGCGACAAGACGCTGATTTCCTTCTTCTATCCAGGCCAGAACACGGAACTGCTTGAGCTGTGCAAGGGCACTGGCGCGAGCGTCATCGCGATGGACATGGTGCCGCGTATCAGCCGCGCCCAGAAGATGGACGCGTTGTCGTCCATGGCCAATATCGCCGGCTACCGGGCAGTGATCGAGGCGGGCAGCAATTTCGGACGCTTCTTCACCGGTCAGGTCACAGCGGCCGGCAAGGTTCCGCCGGCGAAGGTGCTGGTCGTTGGTGCGGGCGTTGCGGGTCTCGCGGCGATCGGCACGGCGACCTCGCTTGGCGCCATCACCTATGCTTTCGATGTGCGTCCCGAAGTGGCGGAGCAGATCGAATCGATGGGCGCGGAGTTCGTGTTCCTCGATTTCGAGGAGCAGAGCCAGGACGGCGCGGCGACCGGAGGCTATGCGGCGCCTTCGAGCCCTGAATTCAGGGAGAAACAGCTGGAGAAGTTCCGGGAACTCGCGCCCGACATGGACATCGTCATCACGACTGCGCTCATCCCGGGGCGCGACGCGCCTAAACTCTGGCTCGAAGACATGGTCGCGGCCATGAAGCCGGGTTCCGTCGTCATCGATCTGGCGGCCGAGCGCGGCGGCAACTGCGACCTGACGGTCGCCGACGAGAAGGTGGTTTCCGAAAACGGCGTCACCATCGTCGGCTACACGGATTTCCCGAGCCGGATGGCGACGCAGTCCTCGACGCTCTACTCGACGAACATTCGTCACATGCTGACCGACCTCACGCCGGAGAAGGATGGCGTGATCGTCCACAACATGGAGGACGACGTCATTCGCGGCGCCACGGCGACGCATGAGGGCGAGATCACCTTCCCGCCGCCGCCGCCGAAGATTCAGGCAATCGCGGCGCAGCCGAAGAAGGACAAGCCGAAAGAGCTGACGCCCGAGGAAAAGCGCGCGCAGGAGGTCGCCGCCTTCAAGGCGCAGACCAGGCAGCAGGTCACGCTGCTCGCAGCGGGTGGCGCGGCGATCCTGCTGGCCGGCCTGTTCACGCCGGCAAGCTTCATGCAGCACTTCATTGTCTTCGTGCTTTCGGTCTTCGTCGGCTTCCAGGTGATCTGGAACGTCAGCCACGCGCTGCACACGCCGCTCATGGCGGTCACCAACGCGATATCCTCGATCATCATCCTGGGAGCGTTGATGCAGATCGGATCAGGCTCGTGGCTGGTGCTGGTGCTTGCGGCAGTGTCGGTCTTCATGGCCGGGATCAACATTTTCGGTGGCTTCATGGTCACCCGGCGCATGCTCGCCATGTTCCAGAAGTCGTAAGGGGAGGCGCGCCATGGAATACGGTTTCACTACGGCCGCCTACGTTGTTGCGGCGGTCCTTTTCATTCTTTCGCTCGGTGGTCTGTCGGGCCAGGAAAGCGCCAAGCGCGCGGTCTGGTACGGGATTGCCGGTATGGCGCTGGCGGTCTTCGCCACGCTGATCGGGCCGGGCTCCGGCCTTTGGCTTCTTTCGATCATCTTGATCGCGGGCGGCGGCGTCATCGGCTGGTATGTCGCAAATCGCGTGCAGATGACGGAAATGCCGCAGCTTGTCGCCGCGATGCATTCTCTGGTCGGCCTCGCGGCGGTCTTCGTCGGTTATAACGCTTATCTCGAAGCCGCGCGGATCAGTGGGCTTCATGAACTGGCGGCGCACCCCGAGCAGTTGAAGGCAATAGCGAATGGCATGATGCCGGAGGAGTGGCTGCATCTGCAGTTGCAGTCGCTGAAGGGTTTTGCCGCTATTGTCGCTCACAAAACGCCCACTGAATTGGTGATCTTGAAAATCGAGGTCTTCCTCGGCGTCTTCATCGGCGCGGTCACCTTCACTGGCTCCGTCGTCGCTTATGGAAAGCTGGCAGGCAAGGTCGATTCCAAGGCGAAGAAACTGCCCGGTGGCCACATGCTGAACGCCGGTGCGGCGGCGCTTTCGGCGATTCTGCTGATCGCGTTCTTGAACGGTGCGGGAATGTGGGCGCTCATCCTGATGACGCTTTGCGCTCTTTTCATCGGCTACCACCTGATCATGGGCATCGGCGGCGCGGACATGCCGGTCGTCGTCTCGATGCTCAACTCCTATTCGGGCTGGGCCGCGGCTGCGATCGGGTTTTCGCTGTCCAACGATCTCCTGATCGTGGTCGGCGCGCTGGTCGGCTCGTCCGGTGCGATCCTGTCCTACATCATGTGCAAGGCGATGAACCGTTCCTTCGTCTCGGTGATCCTCGGCGGGTTCGGCAACACGACCGGGCCGGCGCAGGCGGTCGAGGGCGAACAGGTGGCGATTGACGCCGAGGGCGTCGCAGCGGCGCTTGCGGAAGCCGACAGTGTCATCATCGTGCCCGGTTACGGCATGGCGGTGGCCCAGGCGCAGCAGGCCGTCTCGGAGCTGACGCGCAAGCTTCGGGACAAGGGCAAGGAGGTTCGCTTCGCGATCCACCCGGTCGCCGGGCGTTTGCCCGGGCACATGAACGTGCTTCTGGCCGAGGCCAAGGTTCCCTACGACATCGTCATGGAAATGGACGAGATCAACGAGGACTTTCCCGAGACCGACGTTGTGATCGTCATCGGCTCCAACGACATCGTCAATCCGGCCGCCCAGGAGGACCCGAACTCTCCAATCGCCGGCATGCCGGTGTTGGAAGTCTGGAAAGCCAAGCAGGTCTTCGTCTCCAAGCGCGGCCAGGGTACGGGATATTCCGGTATCGAGAATCCGTTGTTCTACAAGGATAATACGCGCATGTTCTTCGGTGACGCGAAGGCTTCCGTAAGTCAGCTGATCAACTTGATCGACTGATCGGTTCGGAATGCGGATCCGGTTCGGAAGCGGGGGCGTAAGCCCCCGTTTTCCAATTGTGATCCAGGTCAAATTCCCGTCCGGTCTCAGAAAACGCTGCGCTGAGACTATGCCGGCCTGATGGCCTCTCACACGGCGAAATCCGGGTGCAACGTCACCACCACCGACGGCGCCAACGTGATCACCATCATGAACACGACGATCGGCGACCGTTCGGAAGCTGACCGCGGTTTCAGCGTCCGAGCGGTATGGCAGACAGCGGAGTGGCCGGTTTACTGCGGGGCGACATCGTTGACGAAGGACCGCAGGATCGCGTTGAAATCGTCCGGGCCGTTGATGTGTGGTGCATGCCCAAGGCCGTTCATGATGATCGGTTTACCCGACCAGATGTTGCGGTAGGACAGGTCAGCGACATAGTCCGTATCCACGAAGCGGTCGTCTCCGCCATTGATGATCGCCAGCGGTATACTGCTGTTTTCGGCCAGTTCTCTTTGCCTTCGCGGCGGCTGGGCCGCAAGCGCCTCGAACAGATATTGGCGGGCAAGGCAATCGGTTCTGGCGATGAGACGGTGCCAGTCCGGTTCCTGCAGCATCGTTTCGTTGGTGTCGTAATCGCCGATCAGTGCGGCGAGTTCATCGATTTCAGCATCGGACAATTCGGCCAGCGATAGAAGAACCAGTCTCGGAAACAGCTGAAATCCCGCCATGGTGCCGTCGGCGCGCCGCTCGATCGGCGGGCTGCTGATGGTCATCAGGCCTTTCAAACCCGGTTTGCGCTCAAGCAATTCGTAGCCGATATGGCCGCCGAGGGACCAACCGACGACGACCGACTCCCCGATATCGAGCTTTCCCAGGGTTTCTGCGACACAATCCGCATACCCTTCGAGGCAGTATGTCCGGCGCGGATTTTCGGCATCCGAGGATGATCCGTGTCCCGGCAGGTCGAGCGCGACAATCCGCCTGTTATCTTCGAATGCGCCGAACTGCGACCGGAAGACTTCCTTGCCCAGCGAGTTGCCATGAAGCAGTACCACAGGGGTTCCGCTGCCATGATTGTCCATGACGGAGATCTCGGCATGGGATGTCTTGACGGAGCAGGTTTCGAAGTCGCGGTTATTCCAGGTCATCTCTATCATGTTCTATGGTTCTCGCGTGAATTCACACGACATGTCGTCGGGCAAGGATGGACGGGCGCGATTGATTTCCAACACCGGGGTTTGTACATTTTCATAGGCAAGATTATGCAGCGTTTAGGTCAGGCCTGTGTCAGAATTGTCTCTGCAGCAGTATAATGCGTATGTAGATACGATCTATGCCGCTGCGACGGTGCCAGACTCCTGGAAACATTTTCTCGAACTGGTTTCGGACGCGTTTCTGGGGGCCAGGGTCGCTCTTCATGGTCACGATCTAGCAACCGGTCACACGCTTGGCGCGCTCAGTCACGGTTATGATCCCGACTATATCGCGGTCTATGAGAAAGAATATTCCGCGATCAATCCGTGGACTGGCGGCTATGCGAAGGGACCGATCGGGCGGGTGCAACTGACCGAAGACCTGATTGATGCCGCTTCGCTGAAGAAGACACGCTTCTATGATGAATGGATACGCCCGCAGGGCGATATCGGAACCGGTGTCGGTATCACGATTTGCCGGGATTCGTCGAAACGCATGCGCTTGTCGTGCAATGTAAGTTTCCGGAATGGCGATCGGCTGCGCACCGAAATGGTTCAGACTTTGACCGCGCTTGCGCCTCATCTCAGGCGGTCATTCGAGATAGGGCGGAGATTGCAGGGCAGGGCGCTCGGCATGGGTTTTGAGCCGGCATTGGACAAGATTTCGAGCGCGGTGTTCCTGGTGGATGCGCATATGCGTATCCGGTATGCGAACCGCGCAGCCGAAACCATGCTTTCACGCCAGGATTGCGCGACAAGCATCGACAAGCGCCTCGTGTTTCTGGACAAGGATGCGAATCGTCGTTTTGGCCGGTCGATCCATGCCGCTACCAAGCCTGATTATTCGGCTTTCGAGGGGCAGATCAAGCTGCGTAACGCGGGCGGCGACATCATGATGGAGATCAGCGTCGTTCCGCTTGTGCGGACGGTGTCGAATTCCGACAATGTTTTCGAATGGATGGATGATACGCGCGCCAGCGTCATGGTCTGCGTTCAGCAAACAGGACCTTCTCCCAAGCGCAGGCAGGTCAAGTTTACCAATCGCTACGGGCTGACGGCGACCGAGGCTCTTCTTGCCGAAGAGCTGCTCCGTGGTTCCACGCTCAAACTTGTTGCGCAGGAACGGGGTGTGAGCATCCACACTGTTCGCAATCAACTCAAGGTCATCTTCGAGAAGACCGGAACGTCTCAGCAAAGCCAGCTGGTAGCCCTGCTCGCGAAGGGATAAGGGCCCGAACAGGCATTCCGGTCTCACGCCGTCCCGAGCGGTGGTTCACCTTCTCGTTTCGTCGACAAACCTATCGAATTTCAGGAACCGAACTCCGATACCGGCGTTGAAGTCATGATCGCGCTGTCACAGTGCGATCGCCAGGAACGGTCGAGAACCACAACGTAGGAATGACGGTACCGATGCCGCTACGCTCAGCTTGCGGTCGAGGTTTCGTATTGCCGCGTGACGGCCGATGCCAACGCACGAGGCGAAGGAGAAGACAATGAATTTCGCAAAGACTGCCGCTGCCGGAACGCTCGCATTGGCGACCGCTCTCGGCGGGAGTGCGGCATTTGCCCAGGATAACAGCGCCACTCCCGACGAGCCGGTCGAACGTGTCGAAATAGGCGTTCTCGACTGTGTGGTCGAAGGTGGCAGCGGCTTCATATTCGGGTCCACCAAGGATGTGAGCTGCACGTATCGTCCTGCAGATGGCGGCGTCGAGGAGTCCTATTTCGGCGCGATTTCGAAATTCGGGATCGACATCGGCAAGACCGATGCCAGCTACATGACCTGGGCGGTCTTCGCTCCGACGAATGACGATTTCGCGCCCGGCGCTCTGGCCGGCGATTACTACGGCGTCTCGGCCGAGGCGACGGCAGGTGCGGGCGTGGGTGCGAATGCGCTTATCGGAGGCTCCGGGGAAACTTTCTCCCTGCAGCCGCTGAGCGTCAGCAGCCAGACGGGACTGAATTTCGCGCTTGCGGTCAGCGAACTGGAGTTGCGCTCCATCGCAGACTGAACGCGAGATCGGGGCGGAGAACACGCCGCCTGACATAACTGATCACAACCAGCAGAAAAAAGGAGATGTCTTATGAATTGGGACCAGATCGAAGGCAAATGGACCGAATACAAGGGCAAGGCCCGTCAGTCCTGGGGTGAACTCACCGACGACGACCTCGCTGAAATCAATGGCAGCCAGGAGGAACTGGCCGGCAAGATTCAGTATCGCTACGGCAAGTCGAAGGAAGAGGCCGAGCGCGAGGTGAAGGACTGGCTCGATTCCCTCTAAGAGGGCTTGCAACAGCCGTGAAAACAAAGGCCGCCCCGGAAAGGGGCGGCCTTTTCTTATAGTGCCTGCGAAAGAACGAGGAGGATTATCACCACGCCCAGCGCGGCAAGTCCGGCGCGCATCCAGGTCGTCATACCCCCGAATCTCGATGTCGGCGGCACGACGCTTTCCAGTTCGGCGTCACCCTGCGTATCCTGCTCGATCTTGCGGTTCCGCAGATCTGCATTGGCATTGCTTTCGTCGGACATGCTCATTCTCCCGATTCCATGAACGGCATGAGCTGTTTCAGCGCCGCAAAGTCCGAATCCAATGGATTTGAGGATTTGGCGCTTTTGAGTAGCAGCTCCGCATGGGAGGAAATGAGCTCGCGTGCCGTCTGGTTCCCGATCTCGTGTAGTCGCGACAGTGCCTGGGCGAGGTGCTCCATCATCAGCATGTTGTCAGCGGACGCCCGACGCAGCGGATGGAAAGCGCTGTCGAGCATGTTCTCGAGACCAAGGCCCCGCATCTCGACGCGTACCGTTCCGTCGCTGTCGACAATGTCGCGCCGGCGCAGTCCGAGACGTACAGCTGCGGATAGCGCCGAGGTCATGCGGTCGAGCGAGGCGATTGCGGTGAATGTGTCGTTCACGCCGGGAGAAAGCGCGCGTAATGCAATCTCGATCAACAGATTGATCGAGTATTCGATCTCGTCGACGGCGTCTCGCGACGGCAGGATGAGCAAGCACTGGCGGACAAGCCCTGCGATTTCGTCTTCTTCCTGTTCTGGATGACGGGAGAGTAGGGCGACCGTCTGGGTCTCCAGAATGAAATCGCCGGGCTTGAAGCGTAACCTGACCGTAAAGTCGTGCTTGCGTGCGAGTACCGCCAGCGAGTTTTCGTCAACGCCGTTCAAATAACCGGACTGGGTTGAGGCGATCGCATGGTCGAAATCCCCGGGAGAGGATTGCGCGTTCGCCTGTTCCTCCTCGTCGCGCACCATCCAGGCGATGCGGTTTTCCAGCCGGCGGGAAATCTCGGCGATTTCTTCGTCGATTGTCACGCTGCGCGAAACGGCGTGGACGAAGAAGATCAGTTGCAGCACGAAGACGACCGCGAGAAGCATGGAGACCGCGATCGATATCGACGGCACGAAACCGGGGCCGGTCCGATAAAGCACGGTAAGGGCGAAGAGGAACGTTCCGCCGAGCATACCCGCCGTAATCTGATTGGCGCGGTCGCTGGTGAACCGTTTCAGGAGCCTTGGTGCGATGGTTCCGGCGGCGAGGGTGAAAACGATGAGGACGAGCGAGTAGACGAGACTTAATGTGGTGATCGCGGCCGCCGCGATCGTCCCAAGCACGTTTCTCGCGGTTTCGACGGACATTCCCGAAAAGATTTCCGGCTTCGCGAATTGCGGCCAGTCAAATGCGTGATCGATCCAGAGAAGGGGTATCGCCGACAACCAGATCGCGAGCGCAATCGCACCCGGAACGGTGATCAGCCCGCGAAGAGCCAGGTATCGGCTTTTGTAATCCTGCTTCAAGCATGCCCCCCTGCTGGCCAGCCTATCACCATAGAACGCTTCGGGCACCGCCCCGTTCCCCGGTGGAAAGGAGTCAGAACCATTCCCGCGATTACGCGTTGGTCCAGCATACACGAACAGTGCCGCGCGAGCGGCAGATCATCGTTCCGGAAAAGGAGATTTTCGATGTCAAAAGATCATGGTCCGAGCATCAAGAACGACGATGTCTATGAATCCCTTCGAGATGATGGTGCCTCGAAGGAAAAAGCCGCACGCATCGCAAACGCGAAAGCGGGGGGTGGCAAGCCGTCGAAAAAGGGCGGCAAGGCCGCTCCTTATGAAGATTGGACCAAAGACGAACTCTATGATCGCGCCCGTGAGATCGGGATCGATGGCCGTTCCGACATGAACAAGGACGACTTGATCGCCGCTCTTCGCGATCACTGAAATATTTTTTTTTTCTGTAGGTGGAACTGGATGCTTTTTCGAGCGTTCTGTTGATGCAAGCGACACAACAAGTCGATTTCAGCAGCAGGCGCTCTTCCCCTCAGGCGCCTTGAGAGAACCGGAGCCCCCCGCCGGTTCTCTCTTTTTTTGTTCTCTCAGATAATTTCCGAATGTCCGATCGAGAGCGTGTAGACGACCGCGTCATTGCTGAGCTCGAGGGAGCCTTCGCCATTGATTGCGGCCGGCACGATACGTTCGAGCATGGTGCGGCCGAAGCTTTGCTGCTTGTCGACGGAAGAGTGCACACGCGGCGTTTCGCGCCAGATGAGTGTCGCGTTTGCATCCGGTCCCGGCTCGCGATGACAACTGATGGTAATCACGCTGTCGGCCAGCGACAGCGCGCCGTGAACCAGCGCGTTGGTCACCAGTTCATGCAGGGCCAAGCCGATATGCAGGGTGCCGTTCGGGCCAAGCTCGATATTGTCGCCCTCGAATGTGATCTTGCCGTCGGCCAGCGGAACCACATCGCGCACCTGGCGTCGCACGAGATCCGAGAGGGTCGAGCCGCGCCAGTCGCTCTCGGTGATCACATCCTGGGACTTGGCGAGTGATTGCAGCCGGCCGGTGAACCGTCGGATATACTCGGTCTTGGTCGGCGCCACGCGCGCCGTCTGCGACGACAGGCTCAGCACCATGGCGAGCATGTTCTTGGACCGGTGAGCGACTTCGCGCAGCAGGTTCTTCAGCGTTTGTTCGCGCTGTTTTTGATCCGTGACATCGATGCACGAACAAATGTACCCGTCCGCACCCGTCTCCTGATCGCGCTTCCGATTGATCGTGAAATGAAGGTTCCAATGCGCCGGGCGCCCGGACTCGTCATCCGCGAACGCGGTCACATCGACGCTGCGGGCTTCCCCGGTTTCGGAAGCCAGTTGTTTCGCCTTCGCCAGCTTCTGACGATCATTGTCATGAAAAAGAAGGCATTCGTTGGTGCCCGTCCGGTCCCATTCGGCCCATACAGATTGGGGGTTCACGAACCACTGATAATCGCCGTTCAGATCCTGAAAGAAAATCGTGACCGGTGTGCCCACCAGCGATTCCAAGACGAGTGTGCGATTGGGCATTCTTCTACGCCAATACAGTTATCGGGCAGGTCGGCATGGACCTGCCCGATAAGATAATCATGCTCTGTTCAGTACCCGTGTCACGAGGCTGATCGCAAACAGGATCAGGAACACGAAGAACAGGATTTTCGCAATGCCGGCTGAAGCGCCGGCAATTCCGCCGAAACCGAGGAAAGCCGCGATCAGGGCGACAACGAGAAATGTAAGAGCCCATCCAAGCATAACGTATCTCCTTGTTGTTGCACAAAGTGACAACGTGCATGCTCTCCTCCGGTTCCGAACCCGACCGCTGTTTATGCGGCGTTTTTCACATCTTCCTGAAAGAAGAGTGCCTGGCTGATCAGCGCGGACACGGCGGCTGGTTCGAACGGCTTGGTAACGAGGAAGGCCGGTTCGGGGCGTTCGCCCGTCAGTAGCCGCTCGGGAAATGCCGTGATGAAAATGACCGGAAGCGACATGTCCTGAAGGATCTCGTTGACCGCGTCGAGGCCGGAGCTTCCATCAGCGAGCTGGATATCGGCCAGCACGATGCCGGGCCGGTCCTCGCCCACCATCTTCATTGCCTCGGAGTGGGTGCGGGCGATGCCGGTCACCGTGTGCCCGAGATCTTCCACCATGGCCTGTATGTCCATGGCGATCAGCGGCTCGTCTTCGATGATGAGCACCTTCGTTGCCACCTGAGAGGCGATATCGCGATGCGCTTCATCAAGGAGCTTTTCGAACTCGGCCTCGTCGACATTCAGGATGTAGGCAGCCTTTTCATGCGTAAAGCCTTCGACGAAGACCAGCAGGAAGGCCTGGCGCGGGAGAGGCGAGATCGCCTGCAGGTTTCTAGACGTGTTCGCGTCGAGCCCTGCGCCATGGTGATCGCGCAGATTGATGTCGATGGATGACCAGAGCGAAACGAAGAAACGGTAAAGCGCCGTCCGGGTATCTTCACCCTGCGGCATTGAAGACGGATCGGAAATAAGAGCCTCAAGCAGGGCGCCGACATAATTGTCCGCGCTTGTCTGAGATCCCATCACCGATCGCGCATAGCGGCGCAGATAAGGAATCTGCCCTGACAATTCGGCTGCAAGCGACATATCAACCCTCCTGATCAGTCACGTATCCCGCCCAAAACGCATGCGGGAAAGAAAAGTTCCAAAAACTTCGCAACCATTTTCAATCCGGGGCGTTTTAGCCTAGATTGAGAGGGTTACAACCAATGACAGCATTGCAAAATCAGGCAGATGATCCAATGCCGGAGAGCAAAAATAACAAGCCGAGGCTGGACGATCTTGCCGCGTCGCAGATCGGCAAGAAACTGCGCGCGCAATTTGACGAAGTCCTGAACGAACCGGTTCCCGATCGCTTCCTCGAGCTTTTAAACAGGCTCGAGACCGCGGAAGGGAGGCCTGCAAAGGATTCCGATCATGACTGACGCGATGGATTTCAAGGACGGTCTTCTGACCGCCATTCCCAATCTTCGCGCCTTTGCGATCTCGTTGTGCGGTACGGCCGACAAAGCCGATGACCTCGTGCAGGAGACGCTCGTCCGCGCGTGGGACAAACAGGCCTCTTTTCAGCCGGGCACCAATTTGCGCGCCTGGCTGTTCACGATTCTCCGCAATGAGTTCTACAGCCAGATGCGCAAGCGCGGCCGCGAAGTCTCGGATGCGGATGGCGCGCTGACCGTCGCGATGGCGACGCATCCCGAACAGGCGGGCAAGCTGGACATGCAGGATTTCCAGGCGGCGCTCGCCGAACTCCCGGATGATCAGCGTGAAGCCATTATCCTGATCGGCGCCACCGGACTGTCATACGAGGAAGCCGCCGAGATCTGTGATTGCGCGGTGGGGACGGTGAAAAGCCGTGTGTCCCGCGCCCGCAAACGGCTCAGCGAACTTCTCGGCGTGTCGGACAGCAGCGAGTATGGCCCCGATGGTGTCTCGACCCATGTGATGAACCGGCCTTTGGTTGGTAACGCGGCGTGATCAGCCCAGCAGGCGCGCGAAGGCTCCGCAGAGGTCTTCGTAGGTGAACGGCTTTCTCACAATCTCGCTTCGCCCGGTATAGCCTGTTTCGATACGGGTTTCGTCGCCGGTCGTGAGAAAGACCACAGGGATGGACTCCTGGCCGAGTTTCTCGATCAGGCTGTCACCGAGCGCGGATGCCGTGTGGATGTCGATGACCGCAAGATCGAAGCGCCGGGATTCCGGGATTCTTGTTTCCCCGCCGCCCTCGGTCGCGATATCGGTTGCGCCGAGTTCGGCGAGGATCGACTCGATATCCACCGCGATCAGGGCGCTGTCCTCGACGATCAGGACCGATTTTTCGGAAAGCACAACTCGATCTCCAATTTTGGGATGGAGACTAAAGCTATGATATGCGTTTTCGTCTAGGTCATTAAAAAAAGACATAGTGTCCGACGTTATTTGATTGGTCTGAGAGGTCGGTTGCCAATGAATGTGTCTCCGCCGAAGTCGGCATTGAATGTCTCGTGCGAAGAGTGCCCGCTCTTGTGCAGCGACAGCTTCCGCGCGTTCTCGCGGGAAGAGCTCGAATTCGTCAGTGCTTTCAAGCGCGGTGAACTGGCTAGCAGTACCGGATCGAGCATTCTTCTCGAAGGGTCGAACAGCCCGCATCTCTATACCGTGCTTTCCGGATGGGGATTTCGCTACAAGATGCTCGAGGACGGCCGGCGCCAGATCCTCAATTATATTTTTCCCGGTGATTTCGTTGGATTGCAGAACGCGCTGCACACCGAAATGCAGCACTCTGTGGAAGCACTGTCCGACATGGTGTTCTGCGTGTTCGAACGTTCCCGGATCTATGAGTTGTACGTGAAACAGCCTGAATTGGGTTTCGATATAACCTGGCTTGCCGCGCGCGAGGAGCAGATGCTGGATGAGCATCTTCTGTCGATCGGCCGGCGCACTGCCATCGAGCGCGCGGCGTATCTCCTCGCCTTCCTTTCAGACCGCGCCGCTGCGGTGGGGTTGTTCGAAAAAAACAGCCGCATCGAACCGCTCACTCAGCAGCATGTCGCCGATACGCTGGGTCTTTCGCTGGTCCACACCAACAAGACGCTGCGCAAGCTGTGCGACAACGACACGATCGCCTGGCATGATTCCGGCTTCGAGATCCGGGATGCCGAAAAGCTCAAGGAGATTGCGGGCTGGCCTGGGGTTTCCGGCCTCGCGCGTCCATTCCTGTAAAACAAGAAAGAGCCCGCGGGGAGCAATGCTTCCCGCGGGCTCTTTTCCTCCCGGCGTGTTGCCGGATGCGCGTCTGCGTCACTCGGTGATGAGCGAACGCAGCATCCAGACTGCCTTCTCATGGAAGGTCAGACGCGCGACGAGCAGGTCGTGCGAGACGAAATCGTCGCTTTTCTCGGCGGCTTCCGCAGCCGCGCGCATTTTGCGGATTGCCGCTTCGTGGTCGTCGATCAGTTCAGCGACCATGTCGTGCGCTGTGCGCGCCGTGGTGTTGAGCGAAACGACGGCGTTGTCGGGACCGGCCGCGTTGGCGATCGGTGCATGATGACCCAGAGCGCGAATACGTTCAGCGATCACGTCCGCTGCGTCGAACAGATCCTTGTAATGCTCTTCGGTCAGGACATGGATCGAGTGGAACAGCGGTCCGACCACGTTCCAGTGATAGACGTGCGACTTGATTACCAGGAAATAGGTGTCCGTGAGAATTGCCGAGAGATGTTCGGCGACCTCCTTGCGCGAATCCGCGGAAAGCCCGGTTTCGATCTCTTCCTTACCGAGTTTCGGTTTCAGAACTGCTTGTGACATTTGGTTTCTCCTCGTGTGTTGGGGGCCGGACTATCAGTCCGTGGCAACAGTCTCGCCGACCGTGGTGTCGTCGCTGATCGTGCCGGCATCCTGCTGGAACGGGTAGAGTACGAAGGCGGCGACGCCGGCCAGGACCAGTCCTGCAATCAGGACCATCAGGACAGGTCGACCACGTTCGCCTTGGCGTGCTTCTCCAGTGGAAAGCTTGGTCACTGCTTTCTCCTTTTCTTGATTTCGATAAGGCATGTCGCATCAACGCGGAGGGCGCGTTTCGGTTCCCGAGAGAACGATCAACCCGCTGGCATGCGGCTGGTTTTACCCGAAGCGACCTTGGTGACGGTGGGATCGCCGAATACGGTGTTATCGGCGCCGCGAACGGCGATCTTCAGGCGCTCGTCCTCATCGACAGACCATTCGAAGACGATGTCTTTTTCGATCCAGTTTTCCGGAATGGCGACGCAATCGCCCAAGGCGATGGGGTGTGTTTCGGCCTCGTGAAAGGCAAGCGGAAGAATTTCCTCGCATGCCTCGCGCGACGCGTAGAATTCGATTGGGGTGGGGACGTTCTCACAGGCTTCGAGCGTGTGATCGCATCCAAGCATCAAAATGGCGAAGACGAGGTTTTCCATCGCAGTCTCCTTTGGGGAGACAACGGATGAAACAGCTCGGCGTTCCCATGCGTCGAGGAATGCGCGTTTCGGTGCGATCAGAATTCTATTTCGTGTATCGGCGTTGAGATTTGCGGGAACCACCGCCGGTCGGGCGCGTTTGCCACCAGACACCCGGCGGCCGGTCCGTGGAAAGTCGCGACCACCGGGTGCGCGAGCGAAAACACTCACGAAAAGGATACTACTATGTTTAAGCATCTTTTGGCCACCACAGCATCCATCGCCCTGATTGCGACGCCGATTGCGTACGCTCAGGATGCGTCGAACACCGGCGAAATGGACAATGCACCGATCTTCTCGCAGGAGCCCTATGAAGGCGCTGCCCCGACCGACGGTTTCTATCAGGCCGATCCGAACCAGATCCTGGCGACGCGCTTTATTGGCGCTTCGATCCACGGCAGCTCGGACGAAAATGCCGAGATCGTCGGCGACGTCAATGACATCATCATGACGCCCGACGGCAAAGCTGTTGCCGTGATCGCGGGTGTCGGCGGTTTCCTCGGAATCGGCGAGAAAGAAGTTGCCGTTTCGATCGATGAGCTGACTTGGGTCAGCAACGCCGATGGCGATCACATGCTTGTCGGCGACCTGACCAAGGAAGAACTGGAGAACGCTCCCGCCTTTGACAGGGACGCTCTTGATCCGGAACGCACATCCGCCGAAGCGCCGGCCGACGAGGCGATGACCGATGATCAGCAGATGGCTGAGAAGGACGCCGTTTACGGCACCGACATGGAAGGCGGGCAGGGTACCGACAAATCAATGACCACGGCATCGACACCGCGCATGGAAACAACTCCGGTCGGTGAAGCGAGCTTTGAAGCGAGCGAACTGATCGGCATGACCGTTTCCGGCGCCAACAACGAGACAGTCGGCGAAGTGTCCGATGTCCTTGTCGACAAAGGCGGCAAGATCAATGCCTTCGTGATCGATGTTGGCGGTTTCCTGGGCATCAACGAGAAGCCGGTCGCCGTTTCGATGCGCGATCTGCAGCTTGCTCGTGTCGAGGGTTCGAACGACTGGACCGAAATCAAGACCGGTCTGACGAAGGAGAGCCTGGAGTCGCAGAAGGCCTACACCGAGAAAGACTACATGTCCGATAGCGATGCGGTCATCCTGATCGCACCGGCTGAATAACACAGTCGCGCCGCGCCCGATCCGGGCGCGGCGCTTTTTGGAAAAGCCTAGATGCTCACCTTCAACAGCCTGCTTTTTCGATCGCTCGCCACGCTATCGCTCCTGATCGCGCTCGTGGCGGCGCTGTATTTTGCGCGGGCTGTTTTTTTGCCGATCACGATGGGGCTGCTCGTCGCGCTCGTGCTTCACCTGCCGATGAACGCACTTGCGCGGGCAGGCCTGCCGAAAATCCTGGCGGTCGTCGTCCTGATCGCTGTCGTCGCAGCCGTTCTTGCGCTGATTTTCGCGCTGATGTTCGGGCCGGTGGAAACCATCTTCGACACATGGCCCCAGATCGTCTCCGAACTGCGGGCCAAGTTGTCTCACCTGCGCCTGACCTTTGCAGCTGCGGAGCAGGCGGGCGATGCCGTCGCGAAAATTGCCGATGACGTCAAGGACATGGTCAATGACCCCGAAGTGCAGGAAGTCGTGGTGCGCGAGCCGAATTTTCTCGCCCGCGCAGCGACGTCATTCGCGGACGTCTTCACCGGCATTGTCGTCACCCTCACCATTTCCGCCTTCGTTCTCGTCATGCGCCGCCCCTTCCTGACGCTGGCGACGATGCCGTTTTCGACGACCGGAACGAAGCTTCACGCCGCACGGATCTGGAAAAGCGTCGAAGGCGAAGTCAGTCATTTCTTTCTTGTCACCAGCCTCATCAATGCGGGCCTCGGCACGATCGTCGGCCTCGCCCTGTGGGCGCTGGACGTGCCGATGCCCTATGCATGGGGGATCGGTGTCGCCCTGCTGAATTATATCCTGTTCGTCGGACCTGCGATCGGCACGGCTGCGCTTTTCGCCGCCTCGATCATCACGTTTGACACGCCGTTCCAGATCTTCGCGCCGCCATTGACCTATCTGGCGATCAATTTCCTGGAGGCGAATTTCGTCACGCCGCATTTCCTTGGCCGCCGTCTCCAGGTCGCGCCGCTTACGATCGTGCTGTCGCTTCTGTTCTGGGGCTGGTTGTGGGGATTTGCCGGGCTCGTCATCGCGGTGCCCGCGCTGGTGGTGCTGAAGGCGGTCTCGGACAAGGCGGCGCCGCTGGCCGATCTCCGCCGTTTGCTGACGCCACGCAGGCAACCGGGCAGGGCAATGCAACCACAACTGTTCCAGCGCGTTGTGGGTATGGAAACAAGGAGTAATTCATGACAACCGCAACGAAGACCCAGGGAAATCGCAAGGACGCCGATTTCGCAGCCGAAATCGAAGGACTGCGCAAGGATTTCGAAGCGCTTGCAGAACGTTTCACAACTATTTCGGACGCCGGTGTGCGTTCGGCGCGCGACTATACACGCGAAAAAGCCGCGGCCGCCCTCGACAAGGGCGAAGGCGTGTATTCGGAATTGTCGGCGCGCACGAGCGAGCTTGAACAACAGGCGGCCGACCAGATTCGTCGTCACCCGCTTCAGGCCCTCGGCATAGCGGCAGGTGTCGGCTTTCTCGCAGCGCTCCTGACCCGTCGCTGATAGTCATGCTGTCAGGAGCAAAATTCCTGGCGGGAGTCTTTCGATCCGACTTCGCGCGTTTGCGCAGGCGTGTCGTGACTTCCGCCATCTTCTATGGTGTGGCCGGGCTGGCCTTCGTCGCCGCCGTGTTTCTTGGTGGTGCGGCCGGTACGGTTGCCCTTGTCGAACGTTTCGGCGTTGCGGAAGGCTTGGCTCTTTCCGGCGTGGCAGTGGCGCTCGTCGGCGGTGTCGCTTTGGCGATCCAGTCTATTTTGAGCCGCCGGACGCGCTATCGGGCGAGATTGGCCGCGCAGCGGCGCTCCGAAGCGCTTGCCGAAGTTGCCGACGACGGATTGCGCCGGACACGTGAAGCGATCCCGGCGACGCTCCCCGCTGTCGCCGCATTGAGCTTTGCGCTCACAACAATGCTTCTCAGGCAGTCAAAGCGCTAGGCTGTTCAGGCGACCGCCTTTGCGGGAATGCGGAAAGTGACGGTCATCCCGTCTTCGTCGAAACGTCGTTCGATCTCGCCGCCGAGTTCGCCGCGAACATTCGCCTCGACGAGGCGCGTGCCGAAGCCTTTCCGCTCCGGCTCGCCCGTCACGATATTACCGAGTTCTGCCCACACCAGCCGCAGCATCCTCTTGCTGCCCTTTCCCTCGTAGGTCCAATTCACCTTCAGTTCGGCGTTGCCATCCGCGACGCCGCTGTATTTCAACGCGTTGGTCGCCATTTCGTGGAAGACGAGGCCAAGTGCCTGGGCGGCCCTTTCGTTCAGATTGATCGCGGGTCCCTCGACATGGGACGCATCCTTCTGGTCTCCGAAGACCTGCTCGAGCTCCTTGGTCAGGAGATCGCCCATATCGGCGCGTCCCCAATGCGAGCGAGCGAGGAGATCCTGCGCATTCGCCATGGCGTTCATGCGCGCCGAAAAGGACTTGTTGAAGTCCGCGATCGTGTCAGAGGACGAGGCGGTTTGCCGCGCGATGGCCATGACGCGGGAAATGGAATTCTTGATGCGATGTCGCATCTCCTGAAGCAGGAGCTCCTTCTCCTCGAGATTGCGCCGGCTCGTCTCGTGCAGGGCAATCGCCGACTCCACGGCCTTGTGCTGCCAGCGCGCGCCCGCCGCCAGTGATCCGGCGAGTACGACCAAAACGACACACAGGGCGTAGACCGGAAGGAAATCGGCATATTCGGCGGCGCCGCCAACTGAGCTGACCTCGAAACGCCACGTCCGCCCGGCGATTTCAGCCTGGACGGCCGTCTCCATGGCATCTTCCGGGCGCAGTTCATCATGGTTCGGCGACGCGTAAAGCAGCACCGCGTTGTTGTCGGTGACGTCGAAGGTTTTCAGGACGACCGGCAGTCTTGGCGGGGTTTCCAACGCCGCCACATGCAGGTCGCCGGCGCGGAACGGCGCATAGATGAATCCCGCCGGCACGCGATCCTGACCGCTTGTCGATGCTGCGGTGAAGAGCGGCATATAGACCAGGAAGCCCGCTTGCTTGACGCTGGTGATCTCCTGGACCAGTTCCACCGGCGCGGACGCCGTGGCGGCATTGCGCTCGACCGACGCCTGCATTGCGGCGCGTCGGCGTTCCTCGGAGTACATGTCATATCCGAGCGCCCTGTCATTGCGGGAATCCTGGGGTTCGAGAAGGACAATCGGCGTTCGGTACTGCTGGTCCGTTGCTTCCGGCCAGACCTGCCTGTCGATGTCATAATCGGATTTCAGACGCGTCTCGGCGCGATATTCCTGACCGGTGGGAATCCGCATCGCGTAACCGATGCCCTGGACGCCGGCATATGTCCCTTCGATGTCCAGTCCCGTCACGAATGACTTGAAGGCAGGGCTGAGGACCGTGCCGCTGTTGGCGGCAAAGAAGGCGTGTGTCGCGGCGAGAAGCGACAGATGCTGATCGACACGGGAAGTGACGCGGTCGACGGCTTCCTGAGCGCTCGATTCGAACTCGGCCTGCGCCGTTTCGCGGATCGCCTGGTAGACGATGAACGTGATCCCTGCGCCCAGAAACGCAATGACGAGGAAAACGATGGCGGGGAGAAAGCGCTTCATATCTTGAGTTCCGGACGACGTCTGTCCTTTATGCAGTTTTTTGGCGGAGAAAACATGCTCCTGCCGGAACCGGTATTATGTGGAGAATGCGGTCTGCGCAATTGCCTTTGCGTAAGGTCAGTATGCCCCGTGTAAATGCGGTGTGGCCGGGTCCCCTTGTGCCTTGGCGAATGCGCAGGCTCGAACCGGGATCGAACAGGAAGGTCAGGCCTTTCGCCTGTTGATGCATCAGCCGCGGGGGCCGAGCTTAAGTCTCATGTCGTCTTCGATTGCGGCCGCTGCGTCTCGCACAGCGCCGGCCCAGCCTTCGAGCTTTTCTCTCCCCACACGGTAGACCGGTGCCGTCACAGATATGCCGGCATAGAACGCGCGATGGACGGCGCCGACCGGCGCGGCAATGCAGTGAATGCCATCCTCATGTTCCTCGCGGTCGAAGGCGTTGCCGGATGCGCGAATCTTCGCGATTTCGGCCAGGAATGCGTCTGCATCGGGAAGCGTGTTCGCCGTGTAGCGATCGAACACGATGCGTTGGACGCGCTTGTGCAGTTCCGCGTCCGGCAGCAGCGAGAAGGCGGCCTTGCCAATTCCGGTGCAAAATGCCGGCGACGCATTGCCGATCTGGCTGTGCATGCGCACGGACTGGTGCGATTCCACCTTGTCGAGATAGATCACCTCCATGCCCTGCAGGACGCCGAGATGGATCGTTTCGCCGGTTTTTTCGTGCAATGCGCGTAAATGCGGTTCAGCTATTTCGCGAAACTGGTTCCCCGCCCAGGCATTGGAGGCGAATTTCAGCAGGCGTAGCCCAAGTCCGTAGGAATTGTCAGGGTTCACCTGCAGAAGGCCCTCGCCGATCAGGTTGGATATCTGACGGTGCAGGGTGCCGCGCGGCTGATCGATTTCGGCAAGCAGGTCCGTGAAGCGCATCGGCTTTTTCGCGTTCGCGACAACATCCAGCACGGCAATCGCTTTTCCGAGCGTGCCCGTGCCGCCATCTTCCCGCGCCTTGCTCATCGATGCTCCCGTGTTGGTGTTTTTGGCGAACCCGCGCGCAACGCCCTTGACATCTCCTGACACTAGGAAAATTATTCCAAATAATCAAACAAGGTTCCGAATAATGGAACTCAATTAACCTTCGGGCTGTTTGTGCGGACGGCGAGCGACCCTCCGGGAGGGTGTGATGCTCCCGATATCGGCGAAGTCGGCTTGCCAGCCTTACGAGGGAGGACGCCCAGTTATGAGGACCGTACTGAAATCCGCGCGCATGGTGACGGCAAAGGTCCTGATCGCCGATGGAGATATCCAGTGAACAATACCGCCAGTCCATCGCTTGTCGCCGTCGATTGGGGCACGTCGCATTTGCGGGTATGGCTGCTCGACCAAAACGGCCGGGTGCTGGCCGAGCACCGCAGCGACGAGGGCATGGGCGCCACCGCGCGCGAGCAATTCCACGCCGTGCTGGAGCGGCATCTTTCCGAGATGGGAGTTCCCGCGGACATCCCCGTGGTCATGTGCGGCATGGTCGGAGCGCGACAGGGCTGGGTCGAAGCACCCTATCTCGCCGTTCCGGCCGCGCTTGCCGACATCGCCTCCAAAGCTGTGCGTATCCCGGGGATCGCCCGGAACGTCCGCATCATGCCCGGGCTTTCGAAAACGGATTCCGACGCACCGGACGTCATGCGCGGCGAGGAAACACAGCTTCTCGGCCTGAACCGGCTCGCGCCGGTCTCCGGAGACAGGTTCGTCTGCATGCCGGGAACACATTCCAAATGGGCGCAAATACGCGATGGCACGGTGGTGGATTTCGCCAGCTTCATGACCGGTGAGGCCTATGCCGTCCTGTCACGCCATTCGGTTCTGCGTCATTCGATGTCTGCCGAAGGCGTCGATCCCGCATCGCCGGTCTTTCGCGAAGCGGTGCGCGCAAGCCTTGATTCTTCCGCCGATATTCTCGCGCGCCTTTTCTCGATCCGCCCCGCCGGGCTGCTCCTCGATCTCGAAGCAACGGACGCTTCAGCGCGGCTGTCCGGATACATGATCGGACAGGAGATCGCCGGCGCGCGTGCCCGTTTCGAATTGCCCGATCATGTAGACCTTGTCGGCGGGGAACCGCTCGGCACACTCTACGCCGAAGCGCTCAAGGTCGCGGGAACCAACTGCAACCGTTATGACAGCGACGCATTGGCAATCGCCGGCTTGACCGGTGCGGGCGCCGCGCCACAAAGAACCGGGATCGATGGACACCGCCCGATGGAAGGACAAGACACATGACAGGTCAAGCCGCATGGCCCGGACTGAACCGCGGCCTCGTCGCAATCCTGCGCGGCCTCGAACCCGGCAAGGCGCTCGAAACCGCGCAGGCGCTGGTCGATGCCGGTTTCGAGGCGATCGAGATACCGCTCAATTCGCCGGATCCCTTCCTGTCGATCGAGACGGTCGCCAATGCCTTTGGTGAGCGGGTTCTCGTCGGCGCGGGAACGGTCCTGACCCCCGCCGATGTGGACAGGCTGAACGAGGCAGGTGGACGCCTGTTGGTCGCTCCCAATATCGACGCCGACGTGCTGGCGCGGGCGGGCGAACATGGGATGATCACCATGCCCGGCGTATTCTCGCCAACCGAGGCACTAGCCGCGGTCAGAGCGGGCGCTTCGGCGCTGAAATTCTTTCCGGCAAGCGTGATCGGGGCGTCCGGCATCAAAGCCATTTCCGCGGTGCTCCCGGCGGGCACGGTGATCGGCGCCGTGGGCGGCGTGTCCGAACTCGACTTCGAAACCTACGCGGCCAATGGCATTCGCCTCTTCGGCCTCGGTTCGTCGATCTTCCGGCCTGGCATGGAGGTGGCCGATGTCGCCGCACGCGCCCGCAAGGCGGTTCATGCATGGGATGCGGTCTTCACGGGGACGCTGGAAGCCTGAACAATACCGACACGCGTCAAACAGGCGCTCGGCGTTTGCCATATCCGACGCCCGCCCGAAACGCGGCTATTTCAACGACACCAGAAAGAGGCTGATCTGCGGGAAGAACAGCAGGATCAATAGCCCCGCGATAATCGTCGCGATGAATGGAATGACACGGCGAGAGACCTCTTCGATCGTCAGGCCTGAAATGCCGCAGGCTACAAAGAGATTGACCCCCAGAGGCGGGGTGAGGAACCCGATTTCGCTTGTAACCACGAGCAGGATGCCGAAATGGATCGGGTCGATGCCGAGTTGTTTGACCAGCGGCAACAGAATCGGCGTCAGAATGATGACCGTCGACAAGGTCTCCATGAACGTGCCCAACACGATCAGGATCGCACATATCATCAGCAACATGAGCGTCGCGTTGTCGGTGATCGAAAGCAGGGATGCGGCGATGCGCTGCGGTATCATGTTGAGCGCCAGAAACTCGCCGAAGAAAATCGCCGTACCCATGATGACGACGAGGCCACCGCACACCGTGCTGGCTTCCGAAAGCGCCCCCCAGATACCCGAAAAGCCGATATTGCGTTTGATCACCGCGCCAACGAACAACGCATAGACCACCGCGACGATAGAAGCCTCCACCGGCGTGAAGATGCCGCCATAGATGCCGCCAAGGACGATGAAGGGCGTGACGAGCGAGAATTTCGACCGGTAGACCGTGCGCAGGAAAACGCCCATCTCGAAGCGGTGGGCCTTGCCCTTGTAGCCATTGCGGCGGCTGAGCAGATAGGTGGTTCCGACCAGCAATGCGCCCATCAGAAGGCCGGGCAGCAGGCCTGCGAGAAAGAGATCGCCGATCGAAACGGACGCCAGCACGCCATAGACGATCATCGGATTGCTTGGAGGCAGCAAAATACCGAGCGTTCCGCCCGAGGACGCAACGGCAGCCGCGAAGTCCTTGGGGTATCCGTCTTCTTTCATCGCCGGAATCAGCAGCGTGCCGATGGCGGCGACTGTCCCCGGACCGGAACCGGATATCGCAGCGAAGAACATGCAGGACAGGATGGTCACGATGGCGAGCCCGCCATAGGCTTCGCCGACGATCGAACGCATCACCTCAATGATGTCGCGGGTGATGCCGGCGCGTGCCATAACTGCGCCGGCCAGCACGAAGTTCGGGATCGCCAGCAGCGGAAAATTGTCGACACCGTCGAACAGGCTGTGGGCGAGCGAGGCAAGCGGGATGGGCGAAGCCAGCAGTTCGTAGAGGGATGGTACGCCCAAGGTCACGAATACCGGCACGCCGATGAAAAGGCAGGCCAGGAACAGCAGGACGAAGGTCATGCCATTGTCCCCTTGTCATTCGCTTCCGCTTGTCCTTCGCCTGCGATCAGCGGCTCACCATGGCGCCAATAACGCCACTGGCGCTCGACAATACGCAGGATCATCAGGGCATGGGCGACCGGGATGATGGTGTAGATGTAGGCGAGTGGCAGAAAGAGCGACGTCGAATAGACCGGGTATTTCAGCGTGCGCTGAATAAGCAGTAGGCCCGCGGCCACGACGAAGGCGTTGAACACGATCCAGACAATGTCCGCGAGCAGGAGCAGGTAGCGTTCAGCGCCCGGGATAATCCGGACAAACATCGTCACGCGTATATGCGTGCCGCGCTGGGCGGCGAGGCTGGCCGAGATGTAGACGAACCAGATGAAGGCGAAGCGCGAGATCTCCTCGCTCCACGACAGGCCCACATGCAGGACGTAGCGGAAGAAAATCTGGGCGGCGAGCACGACAACCAGCAGCACGAGACTGGCGTTCGCCACAACAAGTTCAAGCCTGCCAAATGCCGAAAGAATGCGGGGGTTCATCGTCAATGTCCCGAGACGCAGGGTTGGATCGAATAGTGCCCGGGCCGTCTTCGGGGCACGTTGCCGGCGGGCCGGATCGCTGCGGTGTTTTCTTGCGCAGCGACCGGAACCGACCGGTCCTCCCCGCTGGACGCTGCCGGCGGGAAGGCCTCAAGCAATAAACACGGAGCCGGAAGCCGGTCGCTAGTTCAGTTCGCCCGTTTCCTTGTAGTGCAGGGTTTCGTCAACCCATTCCTTGCCGCCGCCCACGAGGCTGTAGAGTGACGGCCAGGCACCGCGCGCCTTTTCGGCCCACACATCGGCGTCCTTGAGTTCACAGAAGGTGACGCCGTGTTCCGAGGTCAGCGCCTCGCGCACACGCGCACCATTCTCGGCGACGTATTTCGCATGTGAGATGTCCGTCTCCTCGGCAGACTTGAGGATAATCTGCTGGTCGGCCTCGGAAAGCGAGTTCATGAAGTCGTTGTTGATGACCACGACGGCGGCGAGCGGCAGATAAGTCGCTTCGGTTATATATTTGATATGCTCGTGGAAACCCATGTTGAGTATGACATCGGTCGGGCTGTCGAAGGAATCCACGACACCCGTCGCGATGGCGCCGAATGTCTCGCCCCAGGCGATCGGATAAGTCGATACGCCCCAGGATTCCCACATCGCCGTCATCACCGGGTTCTTCGGCGCGCGGATCTTCAGCCCTTTCAGATCGTCGATCGTCGAAATACACTTGTCCTTCGCAAACAGGCTGCGGAAGGAATTGGTGAAGCCGCCGACCACGCGCAGGCTGCCGCTTTCGGCGAGCACGCGCTTGTTGAGTTCATCGCGGTAAGGGCCGGAGCTCAGAAGACCGCCTTCGCCTGTCAGGTCGTCCGGGCTCGAAGCGAGATAGGGCATGACAAGTACGTTGAGGGCGGGCGCGAGCTGCGCGACATTGTTGGAGGTGACGCCGCCCATCTGCACGGTGCCGAGCTGTACCTTCTGGGCGATGGCCTGTTCGGTGCCCATCACGCCGCCGTCTAGAACCTCGACCACGATTTCACCGTTTGAGTTTTCCTTCACCTTGTCGGCAAAGGTGTGCGCGTAGACGCCGTAGGTGTGATCGGGCGGACAGCAATGCGCATATTTGATTGTTACGCGTGGTGCTGCCGCAGCAGCAAGCGTGCCGGCATAGAGCACCGACATCACCATTGTCGCGACAAGACCCGCGACCACAAAAAGCTTTCTCATGATCTCCTCCGTTGAATTGCGGCCCTTCGGACCGGCTTAATGGCGGCGTCCGAAAACGTCACCAAGTCTTCTTCCTCAGTTTCCCCTCCCGCGCGGCTCTCCCTTGAATCTGGGCTCTGGGATGCCCTGGGCGTTGAGCCCGTGGATCGCAAACAGGCCACCGGCCTGCGGCTCTCGCGCAAGCTTTTTGTGATCCAGCGAAAAGGTCGCGGATGTCACGTAGAGAGCGTTCATGCGCTCGCCGCCGAACGCGCACATGGTCGGGCAGCTGACCGGCAAGCCGATGTGGTGCAGCAGGTCGCCTTGCGGCGAGAAGCAACCGATCGCGCCGCCCTCGAACAAGGCACCCCAGTAGTTTCCCCGGGCATCCACGGTGGCACCGTCGATACGGCCGCGATAGCTGCCTGTGTCGATGAAAGCGCGGCGGTTCGACAAGGCGCCGGATTGCTGATCGAGATCGTACCGGTAGGAGCGGTCCACGCGGCTGTCGGAGAAATAGAGCGTCGCTCCGTCCAGCGAAAACGCAAGGCCATTCGAGACAGTGATGCCGCTATCGACCTTTTGCCAGGAAAGGGTCTCTTCCAGGCGGTAGAGCGAAGCGTTCGGTTCAGCGAAGTCGCGGTTCATCGAGCCGCACCAGAACCGGCCTTGCCGGTCGACTTTGCCATCATTGAGGCGAGTGTCGGCGAGGTCCGGCTCGGGGTCGCCGATCCGTTCGATCCGTGCTTCGTCGCCGGATGCGAGGTCGACCAGTGCGAAACCCGAAGCCAGGCCAGCAACAAAACCGCCATCTTCGCGAAGGCCGATCGAGCCGATAACCTCCGGCAATTGCCAGTGATGCAGATCGCGCCCCGATGCGTCGCAGCACCAGATTCGGCACTGAAGCGAGTCGATCCAGAAAAGGCGTTGTCTGCGTTCGTCCCATATCGGACACTCACCGAGTTCCGCCGGTCCGCGCCAGATGCACTCGATGCGGATGTCACCGGATCCGCGTGTCGGATCGGATGCACTCTCTCCTGACCTGAATGCTCGCTGGTCCATTCGTGGCGTGCCGCCTTCCTCTTCCCGGCACGACGCTAGCAATTCGGCTAAATTCGGAATAATGTATTTTATAGGTATGATAATTACATAAAATGAATATCACGATACGCCAGCTCCAGTATGTCGTGGTCGCCTCACGAAAAAGATCGATCCAGGGCGCGGCCAGCGAGTTGAACATCTCGACCTCATCGATCCTGATGGCGATCGACAAGTTCGAGCAGGAGTTCGGTATCCAGCTTTTCGTACGCCAGCGTGCCAAGGGTCTGGTGACGACGGCAGCGGGCGAGAGCGCGATCGCGCGCACCATTCGCATGCTGGACGAGGCGGAAGCATTTGTTCGCGACCTGAGTGGCGGCGGCCAGGTTCTCTCAGGCGAATTGCGGGTGGGATCTTTCACCTCGATTTCGCCCAACATAGCGCCGCAGGTGATCCGCGAACTGCGCGCCGCCTTTCCCGAACTGATCGTGCATCTTTCGGAAGGCGACATAATCTCGATCCAGCGCAGCCTGCGGGACGGCGCCGTCGACATCCTCCTGACCTATGACGCGGGTCTGTGGGACGAATTCGATTTCGAGTTCCTGGCCAAGGCGCCGCCGCATGTCGTGCTGGCAACCTCCGATCCGCTGGCAGAAAAGGAGCGCATTTCACTGGAAGACCTGTCGGACCGTACCTTGCTGTTGCTCAACCTTCCGCAGTCGCGCAATTACGTGCAGTCGATCTTCGAACATGCCGGCGTTCGGCCGGGGCCGATCCAGCGCCTGGAATCGTTCGAGATGGTGCGGGCCTCAGCCGCGGCGGGGCTGGGGGCGGCGATCCTAAACATCCGGCCTTGTACCGACACCACCTATTGCGGACTGCCCGTCGTCTGCCGCCCGCTGGTGGAGGCCGAACCCTGTCCCAACATCGTGCTGGCGACGCGTCGGGGAAGCCGGGTCAGCCGACGGGCGCAGGCCTTCGCCTCCATCTGCCGGCAATTCTTTGAATCGGACAATGCCCGCCATCTGTTCGTGAAATGACGTGTCGCGGTCCCGCTGCCGACTCGTCATGGCCGCGAAAGCGATTTTCAAATAAAAAAATGAAATAAATCAGCTATTTATCCTATTCATGATGGCGTAGGAATGCCGCCGTCGATCATAAGGCGTTGGCGGATGAGTGCCTGACTGGAGCGAAACCTGCGAACGATCCAGCAGGGCGTCCAAATCGCTTATCAGAGCAGTGAAATAAATTTCAGGCAAAGAAAAATATTTCTTGTCGATTGACTCGACTTGCGCGCTCTGCTTTATCCCGTGATGCGATAAATATCGTATCGTGAAATATCTTGCAGGCGTGACTGGAGGATGTCACAGTAGTTGCGTGGGCGAGATTCCACAGTGGAGGAGAAGCATGAGGAATTTTCACAAGGCTGCGGCTGTCGCCGCGGCGACCTTGACGTCTGCCATATTGTTGCCCGCGACGGCGTCGGCGCAGGACGGCTTCAAGTGCGAAGAGGGCGAGACCTACATCATGAACGTGATGGTCTCCGCGCACCCCTACTGGGTGCCCGTCTATCAGGGCTTCAAGCAGGCCGCGGAAGCCATGGGTTGCGAAACCGTCTTCTCGGGCACGCCCGATTACGACATCACCAAGCAGATCGCATCGTTCGAGCAGGACCTGGTCAAGCAGCCGGCCGGCATTCTTCTGCATCCGATGCAGTCCGATCCGTTCATCGAGCCGATCAACCGGGCGATCGACAGCGGCGTGGAAGTCGTGACCTTCGCGGCGGATTCGCCGAAATCGAACCGCACCGCCTACATCACCTCGGACAACGTCGCCGAAGCCAAGTTCGCGGCCGAGGAGATCGTCAAGCAGGTCGGTGAAGAGGGCCAATACGCAGTTCTCGAAAACCCTGGCCAGAGCAACCATGACCTGCGTGTGACGGAACTGATTTCCTACATGGAGCAGAACTATCCGGGCATGAAGCTGGTCGGCCGTCAGGCGACCAATCAGGACAGCAACGCGGCCTACCGCGCGACGGCTTCCATTCTGCAGGCCAACCCGGAACTTGACGCGATGTGGATCCCCGAGGCCGGCTCGGCCGAAGGTGCCGTTGCGGCCGTTCTGGAGGCCGAGGCCGACGTGCTGATCATGCATGCCGACGTTACGCCCACGACGCTGGAGCATATCAAGGCCGGCAATATCCACATGGCTTTGAACCCGAACCAGGGCGTCCAGGGCTTCATGGGTTTCGTGACAGTCTTCATGGCCGCTCACTCGGACATGTTCGATCCGTTCAACGACTACAAGGTCTCGGGCTACAACCCGATGCAAATTCCGTTCATCGACAACGGCTTTGCAGTGATTACGAAGGAGAACGCGGATTCGTTCGATCTGAACAAGTACATGGAAGGCCGGGATCCGAGCTGATCCCGGTCCGCAATCGCGTTGCCCGCGCCCGCGCGGAGAGCGGGCAACGCATCCACCTACCACCCCTGCATGACCGATCGCAACGCCATGGAAACCGCACCGATCCTGAAAATCACCGATCTGCGAAAGTCGTTCGGGTCGATCCATGCGCTGAGAGGCGTCGACTTCGAATTGCGCAGGGGAGAGATACACGCGCTCGCCGGCGAGAACGGCGCGGGCAAGTCCACGCTGATGAACATCATCGACGGGATCCTGAAGCCGGACAGCGGCGAGATACTGTTTGACGGCCAGCCAGTGGAGATTACTTCGCCGGCAATGGCGCAGAAACTGGGTGTCGGATTCGTCCACCAGGAAATCGCGTTGTGCCCGGATGTCACGGTCGCCGAGAACATTTTCATGGCCGCGACCAACATGAGCAAACGCTTCCTGATGGACTACGCGGCGCTGGAAAGAAAGGCTGGCGAAATCCTGCGTCAGCTTGGTGACGTGAACCCGGCCGCACTGGTGCGCGATCTGCCGATTTCCCAGCAGCAACTGGTCGAGATCGCCAAGGCCCTGACCCTCGATTGCCGCGTGCTGATCCTCGACGAGCCGACCGCCGCGCTAACCGATCGCGAGGCGCAAACACTGTTCGCCATCATGCGCAGGCTCGCCGCGCAGGGCATATCCATCATCTACATTTCCCATCGCATGGCTGAAATATTCGACAATTGCGATCGCGTTTCCGTGTTCCGCGACGGACAGTACATCGTCACCCGGAACGTCTCCGAGACGACGCCTTCCGAAATCGTCAACTCGATGGTCGGTCGTGTCCTCGACAATCTTTATCCGGACAAACAGCGCGAGGAAGACAGATCGGAAGAGGTTATCCTGTCGGTGCGCGACCTGACCGAGCGCAGCCTGTTCCGCAACATTTCCTTCGACCTGAAAGCGGGCGAGATCCTCGGTTTTGCCGGGCTGATCGGGGCTGGGCGCAGCGAGATCGCCAAGGGGATCTGCCATCTGGAAGGCGAAACCACCGGCGAAATTCATCTCAACGGTCGCCGTCTCGACCTGAAGGACTACCAGGACAGCATCGCCGAAGGCATCGTCTATCTGTCGGAGGACCGGAAGGGTTCGGGCATCTTTCTCGAGATGTCGATCGCGGCCAACATCTCCGCGATCTCGCTGGACCAGGTCTCGCGCGGCGGGATTATCAACGAGCGCCGCGAAGCTCAGTTTGCCGAGCGCGCGGGCCGCAGCCTGAATTTGAAATACGGCCACACCGCAAACGCTGTCTCCACGCTGTCGGGGGGCAACCAGCAGAAAGTGGCGCTGGCCAAGCTGCTGTCCGTCAATCCGCGCGTGATCTTTCTCGACGAGCCGACGCGTGGCGTCGATGTCGGGGCGAAGGCGGAAATTCACGCGATCTTGCGCCAGCTTGCGCGCGAAGGCGTGGGCGTTCTCGTCATATCCTCGGAGCTGCCCGAGCTGATCGGCGTTTGCGACCGGGTGCTGGTCATCAGCGAAGGCGAGATCAGCGGCGAGGTGACGGGGGACGCAATGACGGAAGAGAACATCATGCATCTGGCCTCGATATCCCAACCCCGGATGGAGGCGGTCTGATGGCGGAGGGAGCAATGGCGGGAATGCAGGGGCAGGGCGCCGCACCGCGCGAACCGGCCGATTATATGAAGCGGCTTTTCAAGATGCGCGAAACCGGGCTGATCCTGATCATCCTGGCGCTGTTCATCGCAATGTCATTTGCCTCGCCCTACTTCCTGACCTGGGTGAACATGCGGGCCATGGCGATGGCCTTCGCGGTCGAGGGCATCGTCGTCGTCGGCATGACGATCCTGCTGATCTCGGGCGGCATCGATTTGTCGGTTGGCTCGGTGACGGCCCTGGCAATGGTGATCGCGGGGCTGTTGTTCCTCAATGGGGTCGATCCCTGGACCGCGTCGGCGATCTCCATCCTGTGCTGCGCCGGCATCGGCGCGTTCATGGGCTTCTTCGTCACGAAGGTCGGCCTCCATCACTTCATCGTCTCGCTGGCGGTGATGGTGATCGCGCGGGGCGCCTGTCTTCTGGGCACGGGCGGCCGACCACTCGGTCTCTACACGCTGCCGCCGGAGTTCAAGTTTGTCGGGCAAGGGGCCGTCGGCGTGATCCCGATCGTCATCATCATTTTCGTGGTGGTGGTGCTGGCATTCGATTTCATGCTCCGGAAGACCACGGCGTTCCGCAAGGTGTTCTACACCGGCAGCAACGAGAAAGCGGCGGCCTATTCCGGCATTCGAACCAAGCGGGTCATCTTCCTGACGACCACATTGTGCTCAACCCTGTGTGGCGTCGCGGGCATCATCTACATGGCGCGTTTCGGGTCCGCTCAGCCGACATTCGGCATCGGCATGGAGCTGAACGTGATCGCCGCGGCCGTGATCGGCGGAGCCAGCCTGTCGGGCGGATCCGGCACGATCTTCGGGGCTATACTCGGCGCGATCCTGCTCTCGGTCGTTTCAAGTTCGCTCGCCCTGCTCGATGTCTCGGTTTACTGGCAGGACATCATCCGCGGCTCCATTCTTCTCGCCGCGGTGTCGATCGACCACTATCTGAACAAGCGTCGCGGCAGGTAGGCCGGCAACTGAAACCTCGATGAGTGAAAGACATGAGTGACAGCAAGGAAGATTTCGAGGCGATCCGCCAGATCCACACGGTTCTGACGCTGCACTTCATCGAGGAGATGAAGCAGTCGGACATCGCCACGCGCCTCAACCTTTCGACATCGAAGGTCAACCGGCTGATCACCCAGGGCCGGAAGCTCGGCATGGTGAAGATCGCCATCGAAAGCCCGTTCCAGCGTCTGGTCGATCTGGAAAGCGGCCTGATCGATACGACCAGCCTCGACAAGGCGGTGGTCACACCGGCGGTGCCCGGCAATCCGGATACGAATTTGCAGCAGGTCGGCCGCGCGGCGGCGAACGGGTTGCTGGAGACGATCCGCGACGGCGACGTGATCGCGATCACCGGCGGCAAGGCGGTCAGCGCGATCGTCCAGAACCTCGCGCCAGATCGGAAGTTCAACGTCACGGTGGTGCCGCTCACTGGCGGCGTGCAAGGCAAATACTACACCGACGTGAACCATCTTGCGACGCAGCTCGCCGACAAGCTCGGCGGCTCGACGATGCTGCTGCATGCGCCGCTCTTCGCCGAGAGTCGCGAGCAGCGCGACATGCTGATGCAGATGGCCTCGATCCGCGAGGTTTTTGACCTCGCGCGACGTGCGTCGGTGGCGCTTGTCGGTATCGGGTCGATCCTCGCGCCGGGGTCGAGCTATTACGACCTCCTGCCGGTGCCGAATCCGGAGCGCGAGCTTCTGGTGAGCGGCGGGGCCTGCGGCGAGTTTCTCGCCCATCTCATCCGCGACGACGGAACGGTGGCCGACTATCCGCTCAATTCCCGCCTCGTGGCGCTCAATCCGGCCGAGCTCTCGAAATGTCCTCTGACGATCGGCGTGGCGGCCGGTCCGGAGAAGGTTCAGCCCATTCGCGCCGCGCTGGCCGGCGGGCTGATCAATTCGCTGATCGTCGACGAACTCACCGCGTCCTCGGTTCTGGACCATGTCGGAAAGGTAGAAAATGTCGCTTGAAATGCTCACACGTCCTATCGGTTCATCGAAGATCGAGGCATCTGCCGTCGGGCTTGGAACCTGGGCGATCGGAGGCTGGATGTGGGGCGGAACGGACGAGGCCAGTTCCATCGCGGCCATCCAGGCGTCGCTGGACGAGGGGATCACCTTGATCGACACAGCGCCGGCCTATGGCCAGGGATTGTCCGAGGAGATCGTCGGAAAGGCCATCAAGGGCCGCCGCGACGAAGTGGTTCTCGCGACCAAATGCGGGCTCGTCTGGCACACGCAGAAGGGCAATCACTTCTTCGACTATGACAGCGGGCCGGTGCATCGCTATCTCGGCAAGGAGTCCATCATGCAAGAGGTGGAGCAGAGCCTGAAGCGGCTCGGCACCGACCATATCGATCTCTACATCACGCATTGGCAGGATCCGACGACGCCGATCGAGGAGACGATCGATGCGCTGGTCGCGCTGAAAGAGCAGGGCAAGATCCGCTCAATCGGCGCCAGCAACCTCTCGGCGGACGAGTTGCGAGCCTATGCAGCGACGGGCGAGCTGGATGCGATCCAGGAGGAATATTCGATGGTCCATCGGGGTATCGAGGAGACGCTTCTGCCGATCGCCGCCGAGCACGGCATTTCGACATTGAGCTATTCGTCGCTCGCGCTCGGCCTGCTTTCCGGCAAGATGGGGCCTGACCGTACCTTCTCCGGCGACGACCTGCGCAAGGACAATCCGCGCTTTTCGCAGTCCAATCGCGAAAAGGTGGCGCGGCTGATGGCGGCGATCGACCCCGTGGCCGAAGCGCATGAGGCGACGCGCGCGCAGGTGATCATCGCCTGGACGCTGCAGCAGCCGGGCATCACCTTTTCGCTGTGCGGCGCGCGCAACCCGGCGCAGGCGCAGGAAAACGCCAAGGCGGGACGTATCCGTCTCACCGATGAGGACATCACCGCGATCAGCGAGGCCGCCAAGACTGAACTGACAAACCTCGACGCCTGAACCGGACCAAAAACAAGACCTGAACGAGCACCGCCTGACGGCCGGTGAACGGAGAACCGATGCCTGAACCAAGAGACGAAAGTTTCGAAATGCTCCGCGCTGACGGGGCCTTCGACGTGATCGTCGTCGGCGGCGGCATCAACGGAATCGGTGTATTCCGCGAACTTGCCCTGCAGGGATTGCGGGTACTCCTCGTTGAGCGCAACGACTTCTGCTCCGGCTGTAGTGCGGCGCCGTCGCGGATGATCCATGGCGGGCTGCGCTATCTTGAAAACGGCGAGTTCGACCTGGTGCGCGAGTCGCTCAACGAGCGCGACGCGCTGCTGCGCAATGCGCCGCATATGGTGCGTCCGCTGCCGACGACGATCCCGATCACGTCGGTGTTCTCGGGAATCCTGAACGGCGCGGCGGGCATACTTGGTCTGTCGACGCGGCCCGCCAATCGGGGCGCGGTGCCGATCAAGATCGGGCTGGGGCTTTATGACTGGGTGAGCCGCAAACGGCGGTTGCTGCCGCGTCACCGCTTCCTGAGCGCGCGCGAAACATTCAGGCGCTGGCCCAAGCTGACACCACGGTTGCGATTTTCGGCGATCTATCACGACGCGTGGATCAGCCATCCGGAACGGCTCGGTGTAGAGCTGATCCTCGACACGCAGCGCCTCGCGCCGGGGGCGCTGGCGCTGAACCACGCGGAGATTCTGCCAGACGGCGACGCATTTGCCGTCTCCGACCAGATCAGCGGCGAGCGGTATCGCGTCACTGCAAAGGCGGTGGTCAACGCCACCGGCGCGTGGCTCGATGATTCACTCACGGCGCTCACCAACCGGCCGGAGAATGCGGACCGGCTGATCTCGGGCACCAAGGGCTCGCATGTGATCCTGGACAACGCGGAGCTGCATGACGCGCTGAACGGCCACATGGTGTTCTTCGACAATTCCGACGGTCGGGTCTGCATCGTGTTTCCCTATCTCGGCAAGGTGCTGGCCGGGGCGACTGACATACGCGTGGAAAAGGCGGAGCGGGTGCGCTGCGAGGATGAGGAGCGCGACTACATTCTCGGTTCGCTGCGGCTCGTCTTCCCGACCATCGAGGTCACGCCGGAGCAGGCGGTCTATTCCTACAGCGGCATCCGGCCGCTGCCGAAGAGCGATCACGATTTCACGGGCCGCATCTCGCGCGGGCATTTCGTGCGTCGCATCGATGCCGCTGTGCCGCATTTCTGCATGGTTGGCGGCAAGTGGACAACGTTTCGCGCCTTTGCCGAGCAGACCGCCGATGACGTTCTCGCCGCGCTCGGACGTGACCGAAAAGAAGAAACGCTCGATCTCGCCATTGGTGGCGGGCGTGGTTTCACCGATGCGGCGGCACTGGCGGACAATCTTTGCGGGCAATTCGGCGTCTCCGAGGCGCGCGCCGCACATCTTGTCGATAGCTACGGCACGCGCGCGATCGAGGTCATGGAATTTTGCGCCGGGCGCGAGGACGACCGGCCGCTTGGCGCAGGCACGGAATTTACCGCCGCCGAAATCGGCTTTCTCGTGCAGCATGAATATGCGGAGACGCTTGGCGATATCGTCATGCGGCGTACCTCGCTGGCTATCACCGGCGCTGTCGATGCCGCGCTGATCGAGGCGGTTGCCGCCGCTGCCGGCAATGCGCTCGGCTGGAACGAGGCCCGCGAACGCGCGGAAATCGACGACCTCGTATCGGAACTGGAAGCCTATCATGGCGTCTCGCGCGAGACGCTGGACCGACGGACACAGGAAAGGAGCGCACCATGCGCCTGAGCACGAAAGCCCGAATGAACCGGATGTTCACGAATGGGGGATGCCTCGACGTCGCCATCGACCACGGCGTGTGCAACGAGCCGAGTTTCCTGGCCGGTCTTGAGGACATGGATCGTGTCGTCGACATGCTGATCGGTGCGAAGCCGGACGCGATCCAGATGACCTACGGCCAGGCCGACCTGCTGCAGAGCCGGCCGGAAAAGGACAAGCCGGCTCTGGTGATGCGCATCGACATGGGCAATCCCTATAACGATCAGCGGCACCGGGTGATGTGGTCGATGCTGCAGAACCACGACGATCCGATCATCGGCGCGCTGGAGATGGACGCGGCCTGTGTGGTCGTGAATCTGTTCATGCTGCCGGACGAGCCGGAACTGTTCCGGCAGTGCGTCGAGAATATCAGCCGGGTGCGCGCCGACTGCCACCGCTATGGCATGCCGCTGATGATCGAGCCGCTCGTGATGCTGCCGAACGATGTGCGCGGCGGCTACCAGGTCGATGGCGACGCCGAGAAGATCGTGACGCTGGTGCGGCTGGCCAGCGAGATGGGCGCCGATATCATCAAGGCCGATCCGACCGACGACCCGGACGACTTCCATCGCGTGGTCGAGGCGGCGCGCGTGCCGGTCCTTGTGCGCGGCGGCGGCAAGGATGACCTCAAGTCGGTCTTGAAGAAGTCGGCCGCGCTGATGGCGCAGGGCGCGAAGGGCATGGTCTATGGACGCAACATCTACCAGCACGACAATCCCAAGGCGGTCGTCAACGCGTTGATGGCGATGATCCATCGCGGTGCGTCGGGCGAGGAAGCCTGGGATATTTACAGCCGTGGCTGATAGCGCGCGATACCTTCTGGGCCTGGACGCCGGCAACACGGTCATCAAGGCCGTGCTGTTCGATCTCGACGGGCGTCAGGTGTCGGCCTTCGCAATCGACGGGCGCTCATCGACGCCCGCGCCTGGCCATGTCGAGCGTGATCTCGACGAACTGTGGCGCAATGCCGGGGAGGCGATCGGCGGTTGCATCGCGGAAGCCGGGGTCGATCCGCGACAGATTGCTGCCATCGGCTGCGCGGGCCATGGCAATGGACTCTATCTGCTCGACCGCGAAGATCGGCCGCTGGTCGGCATCCAGTCGCTCGACACGCGGGCGGCGGAACTGGCCGCCGAACTTTCCGCCGAGCACGGCGAGACACTGCATGCGATCTGCCTGCAGACGCCATGGCCGTCGGAGACGCCGGTATTGCTGTCATGGCTGCGACGCAACCGGCCGGAGGTCTATGAGCGGGCCGGCACGCTGCTGATGTGCAAGGATTTCATCACGTTCAAGCTGACCGGGCGCAAGGTGAGCGATATTTCCGACATGTCCGGATGCGGTTTGATGCGCATGCCGGACGCGCGGTACGACGCCGAACTTCTGGCGCTTTACGGGCTGGAAGGCGCGGAGACACTGCTGCCGCTGCCGATCGACCCGGCGGAAATCGCCGGAACGGTGACTGCCGAGGCAGCGGAGGCGACCGGGCTTGCAGTGGGAACGCCGGTTGTCGGCGGATATTTCGACGTGATTTCTAGCGCACTCGGCTCCGGCGTGGTCGCGCCGGGCGCAGCCTCGATCATCGCCGGCACTTGGTCGATCAACCAGGTTGTATCCAGCGAGCCGGTTGTCGATCCGTCGGTGTTCATGATCTCCGCCTTCGGGCCGGACCGATACATGAACATGGACAACAGCGCGACCTCGGCTTCAAACCTCGAATGGTATGTGCGCGAACTCGTCGAGCGCGGCGGGCATCATGGCGACCCATTCGCGCATTGCAATGCGCGTCTTGCCGAGGTGTCGCCGCGGGCGGACGATCCGTTCTTCCACCCGTATCTTTACGGCTCGTCGCTGGGCGCGGAATACCGCGCGGGCTTCTACGGGCTGGCCGGCTGGCATGGGGAGGGACATCTCCTGCGCGCCTTGTTTGAAGGCGTCGTGTTCGAACATCGTCGGCATATCGGGGTTCTGCAGAAGGCTGGCGTCAGCTTCGATGCAGCGACCTTGTCCGGCGGCGGTTCGCGCAGTCCGCACTGGCCACAGATGTTCGCCGACTGCCTCGGCGTTCCGATATCGGTCGCCGAGGCGCAGGAGACAGGCGCTCTGGGCGCGGCCATCGGCGCGGGAATCGGCGCGGGACTGTTCGCGGATTACGAGGAGGGCGTAGGCCGGATGACACGCGTGCGGCAGGTCTTCGAGCCGGATGGCGCGATGAAGCCGCACTACGATCGCCGCTACGAGACCTATCGCGAGCTTGCCGACACGTTGGGGGATTTCTGGCGGCGCCAGCACGCTGCGCGGGAGCAGTGACAACGCCGCAGGCGGCGCAAGGGAGGAGAACGGCATGGAGGCGCGGGACGCGACGCTCGAGGGCCGGTACGACTACATCATCGTTGGGGCGGGCACCGCCGGTTGCGTGCTTGCGAACCGCCTCACCGAGCATCCGGGCACGCGGGTCCTGCTGCTGGAAGCCGGCGGCAACGACAACTATCACTGGGTGCATATCCCCGTCGGTTACCTTTATTGCATAGGCAATCCGCGTACGGACTGGATGATGAAGACGGCGGCGGAGCCGGGTCTCAACGGCCGCTCGCTTTCCTATCCGCGCGGCAAGCTGCTCGGGGGCTGCTCTTCCATCAACGGGATGATCTACATGCGCGGGCAGGCGGCCGATTACGACCGCTGGCGGCAGATGGGCAATGCCGGCTGGGGGTGGGACGATGTCTTGCCCTATTTCCTGAAGTCGGAGGATCATCACGGCGGCAAGTCCGGCCTGCATGGCGGGGGCGGCGAGTGGAAGGTGTCGCGCCAGCGGCTGACATGGGACATCCTGAAAGCGGTGCAGGCGGGGGCAGCCGAGTTCGGCATCATGCCGCGCGAGGATTTCAACGATGGCAACAACGAGGGCACGGGCTTCTTCGAGGTGAACCAGCGTGGCGGCGTCCGCTGGAACACGGCGAAGGGCTTCCTGCGTCCGGCGATCAAGCGCCCCAACCTGCGGGTCGTGACCCATGCAGAAACGGAGCGCGTGCTGTTCGACGGCAAGCGCGCCACCGGTGTTCAGTTTCGTGCGGACTGCGTCCTGCGGAAGGCCTTCGCGGACGCCGAAGTTCTGCTGGCCGCCGGTGCGATCAATTCACCGCGTGTCCTCGAACAGTCGGGTGTCGGCTCACCCTCGATATTGGCCGGGCTCGGGATCGAGCTCGTCCACGAGAATGCGGCGGTCGGCGAAAACCTGCAGGACCATCTTCAAATCCGCACCGTCTACAAGGTGCACGGCGCGAGGACGCTGAACACGCTTGTGCATTCGCCGGCGGGCAAAGCGTGGATGGCGCTGCAATATGCGTTTTCGCGCAGTGGCCCGCTGTCGATGGCGCCGAGCCAGTTCGGAATGTTCACAAAATCCGATCCGGCAATGGAAACGCCGGACATCGAGTATCACGTGCAGCCGCTATCGACCGACAAGCTTGGCGATCCGTTGCACCGATTTCCGGCGATCACGGTCTCGGTCTGCAACCTGCGGCCGGACAGCGTTGGCTCAACGCATATCGTGAGCCGCGACACCTCCGAGCAGCCCGAAATCCGGCTCAACTACCTCTCGGCGGAGCGCGACAGGCAGGTTGCGGTCGCCTCGATCCGCCAGGCGCGTGGCGTAATGGAAGCGCGTGCGCTGGAGCCATATAAGCCGGAGGAACTGCTCCCCGGACCCGCCGTCGAATCTGACGAGGACCTGCTTCGCGAGGCCGGCAATCTCGGCACGACGATCTTCCACCCGGTGGGGACCTGCAAGATGGGTCGCGACGATCGCGCCGTCGTCGACACGGACCTGCGCGTTCACGGACTGGATCGATTGCGCGTCGTCGATGCGTCGATCATGCCGAAGATCGTCTCCGGAAACACGGCGTCGCCCGTGGTGATGATCGCCGAGAAGGCGGCGGACATGATCCGCGGAGGTCTTTGAAGGAAAAGCAGCAGTTGTCGAATCGCGGGTCGGGTTTTTTCAGGCGGGGAAGGGCACCGTCACGCAATACCTTGGGCATTGACGTAGATCGCGCGCAGCGAGGTGGTCGCGCAGATAAACAGCCGGTTGCGTTTCGGACCGCCGAAGCAGAGATTCGAGACCACTTCGTCGATTCGGATCTTGCCGAGCAGCGTGCCGTCGGGCGCGAAACAATGGACGCCGTCGCCGGCGGAGGACCAGATGTTTCCTTCCGTGTCAAAACGGAAGCCGTCGAAAAGGCCTGTGTCGCAGGTGACGAAATCCGCGCCAGCGCCGACCGACCGACCGTCGGCAGAAAGCGGATAGCGGCGGATGACGGGGTCGCAGTCCGGAAAATGCGTGCGGCCGGTATCGGCAACGAACAAGGCGCTTTCATCGGGCGAGAAGGCGAGGCCGTTCGGCTGTTTCATGTCGTCGATGACACGCGCGATCGTGCCGTCGGGATCGATGCGGTAAACATGGCGGCCGTCCTGGTCCATCGGCGCGGCGTCGCCCTCGTAGTCGCTGTCGATTCCGTATGAAGGGTCGGTGAACCAGATCGAGCCATCGGACTTGACGATCACGTCGTTGGGGGAGTTGAGTTTCTTGCCGTCGAAGGAGTCGGCCAGGACCGTACGGCTTCCATCGAATTCGTAGCGGCTGACGCAACGGCCGCGATGTTCGCAGGCTATCATCCGCCCTTGGGCGTCGACGGTATGGCCATTATGATTGCGGCAGGGCTGCTCGAAGGTCGAAACCGCGTCGTTCATCTCGTCCCAGCGCATGATGCGGTCGTTGGGGATGTCCGACCAGATCAGATAGCGGCCGGCCGGAAAATAGGCGGGACCTTCCGTCCAGCGGCCGCCGGCCCACAAAGTGTCCATCCCGGCATTCGCGTGAATGAGCTTTTTGAAACGGTCGTCGCGGATATCATAGAGTTCGGCCGGCATTGTCGTTCCTCAGGATGTGACGCGCTGGTTGCGCCCGTAGACCAGCAGCATGGCGATGATCACCGTACCATAGATGATCTGCCGCCCCGCCTCCGGCATCTGCATGATCGACAACACGGAATTCAAAAGCACGATCAGGATGACGCCGATCAGCGTGCCGATATAGCGGCCCCGGCCGCCGAGAATATGCGTGCCGCCGAGAACGACCGCGGCGATCGCCGGCAGCAGGAAGGCATTGCCCATGCCCTGATAGGCCTTGGCCGAATAGCCGGCGAGCAGAACGCCGGCGATCGAGGCGCAAAGCCCGGACACGACGAAAGCCCCCATCGTCACGAAGCGAGTGCGAATGCCAGAAAGATAGGCCGCACCCTCGCGCGAGCCGGTCGCGTAGATCGACCGTCCGAAACCGGTTCGCGTCAGCATCACGATGATGAAGACGGAGACCGCAGCCCAGACGAAAAGCGCCACGGGAATGCCGAGGAGCCTGTCCTTGGCGAGAAACAGCATCAGCGGCGTGGCGGTATCCTGCGGTGCGAACCCGCCGGTCTGCGCGACCATAAGCCCGCGCAGCACCGTATCGACGCCCAGCGTGAAGATCATCGAGGGGATGCGCAGGAATGCGACGCCGAATCCGTTGAGCATGCCGACGGCGATGCCGACGGCAAGAGCCGTGGGAAGCGCCATTTCTCCGCCGACGGCGGTGGCGGTCATCGCCGCGGCGGTGAGCGTCCAGGGGATCGACAGATCGATATGGCCGAGCAGGATCACCATCATCATGCCGGCCGCGCAGATGCCCAGGAACGACCCGGTCTGTAGTTGCTGAAGCAGGTATTTCGGCGAGAGCAGCGGCGCGGTTCCCGCTGTCGACAAGGTGTAGACCGTGCCTGCCAGAAGGATCACCACAATGAACAACGAGGCGATCAGAATGGGCTTGTTTTCGTTGGAAACGGAAATGCGCATGGCGGTCTACCTGAAGAGGTCCAGCTTGTTCTTGACCCGCAGCGTCCTGATCGCGCCGAAGGATACGGCGACCAGCAGCACGACGCCTTCAATGAGCGGCTGCAGAAGCGGATCGATGTCGAGAATGCGGAAGTAAAAGGAGATGACGCGCAATATCCCCGCGCCGATGAGACTGCCGACGGCGGTTCCGACGCCGCCGAGCAGCGACGTTCCTCCGAGCACGACGGCCGCGATCGAGTTCAGCGTGTAAGCGCCGGCCTGCTGGATGTCCGCGTTTCCAGACGATGTCTGAATGGCGAGATAGAGGCCGCCGCAGGCGGCGAAGAAGCCGCCGAGTGTGAAGGCGGCGATTTTCGCGCGCTCGATCGGCAGTCCGGACATGAAAGCGGCGCCCTCCGCCGAGCCGATCGCATACACCGTCCTCCCCGTCACCGAGCGCCGGAACGGCACCCAGACCAGAATGGTGACAAGGAGGACGATGATGACGGGAACGGGGATATCGGCGAATGGTCGGATCCACCAGGCATCGCCGCCTCCGGCGATCCCGTAAGTGTCGGCGAAGTCCCATACCGAGTTTGTCAGAGCCCAGCCGAGATCGCCATCCACGTCGCCACCGGGTTTCGGCCGGACAAGCAGGGCGAGGCCGATAGCGATTGCGCCGGTGGCAAGCGTGGCGATGATCGGCTGTATCCGGCCATAGACGACGATCAGCCCGTTCATCAGGCCGAACGCGGCGCCCGACAGCAGTGTCACGACGATGCCGAAAAGGATCTGCGCCGGCGAACCGTTCACCAGTTCCGACGCGATACAGTTGGTCAGCGTCATCACCGCGCCGACGGACAGGTCGAGCCCGCCGAGCAGCACGGGGAGTGTCTGCGCCATGGCAAGGAAGGCGATCGCCGCCGTCTCATTGGCATTTTGCACGGCGACGGCGGCGGAAAAGCCGCGTGGATGCATCATGTTGTAGGAGAGAAACAGGACCGCGAACAGCAGCAGCGCGCTGGCGAGGCCCACATTCTGGAAAAACCATCTCGTCAATCGGCTCTGATGCATCACGCCGCCTCGACGTCAATGTTGAGCGATGCCGCGACAAGGCTCTCCTCGGTAATGTCGTCGCCCTGTTTTTCGGCCACGATGCGGCCCGAATAAAGAACCGACACCCGGTCGCAGCAGCCGATCAGTTCCGCGTAATCGGACGAATAGAACAGGATCGCCTTGCCCTGGTTGGCGAGGTCTCTCATCAGCCGGTAAATCTCCTGTTTCGTCCCGACATCGATGCCACGGGTGGGATCGTTCAGCAGGACGATGTCCGGATCGATCATGAGCCACTTGGCGATAACGACTTTCTGCTGATTGCCGCCCGACAGCGTCATGACAGGGTCGGATGCGGACCCGGCCTTGATCTGAAGCCGCGATATTCCATCCTCGATGGCTTGTCGCGAAAGTGCCGGGTCGATGAATGGTCCGCGCGATATGCGCTGGAACGACGAGGCGAGCAGGTTGTCGGCGATCGGCATGCCGAGCATCAGCCCTTCTGTCTTGCGATCCTCCGGGACCAGCGCCACCTTTGTCGTGGCGGTCTTGGCGGCGGCCGGCGAGGAGGGGATGCCCTTCTTCCCGCCGATGACGACCTCGCCCTCGACATCGCGCAACACGCCGAAAAGCGCCAGCAGCAGTTCCTTCTGGCCCTGGCCATCCAGCCCGCCGAGGCCGACGATCTCGCCCCGGTGCACGGTCAGGTCGATACCGTTGAGCCTGTTCTGCCAGGACAGCCCGCGGACCTTTAGAAGCGGATCGCCCAGATCTTCGGGAGCGACCGGCTTTGGCTTGGGCGGAAATTGCGCCTCGACATCGCGGCCGATCATCAGTTGGACAATCTCCCGCTCGCTCTTGGCGCCTTTCGCGAAAGTTTCGATGTGCTGGCCGTTTCGGAAAACGGAAAGCGTGTCGCACAGCGCCTCGACCTCGTGCATGCGGTGCGAGATGAACAGGCTGGCGACGCCGCTGTCTTTCAGTTCGGCGAGCAGGTCGTAGACCGTACCGACGTCGCGTGCGGTCAATGCCGAGGTCGCCTCGTCGAGGATCAGAACTTTCGGGGATTTGCCCAGGGCCTTGGCGATCTCGACCATCTGGCGCCGCGAAAGCGAAAGCTCGCGCACCATGGCGTTGGGATCGACGTCCTCGCAGCGCACCCGAGCCAGAAGTTCTTCGGCGCGCCGGACCTGCGCGCGCCGGTCGATCAGCCCGAAGCGCCGCGGCGGACTGGAAATTGAAATGTTGTCGGCCACCGAGAGGTCCGGGACGAGCGACAATTCCTGAAACATGCAGACGATGCCGGCCTCGTTGGCGGCTTGCGGCGTCGCGAAGGCGACAGGTTTGCCTTCGAGCCGCATCTCGCCGGAATCGGGTTGCAGCACCCCGGACATGATCTTGATGAGCGTGGATTTCCCGGCGCCGTTTTCGCCGAGAATGGCGTGTACGGTTCCCGGTTTGCAGGCAAAATCGACATTCTCCAACGCGCGGATGCCGGCGAAGTATTTCGAAATGCCGCGATATTCGACAATGGCGTCGGTCATGCGTGCTTGATCAACCGGAACGGTGTCCGGTCCCACTTCGTATTGTTGGAAAGGCCCCGGCCAAGCGCCGGGGCCGCTGATGCGCGTAAGACGCCTATTTCACGTCGCTCTCGTCCTGCGCCATGATGGCGGGGCCGGAGATGTTGACGCCGCAGGGCGGGAACTCGTTGACCGTGAAGAAGTTGTCCGGCAGGTCAGACCAGAAGTTCTTTCCGTCCTCGAGGTCCTTGTAGGTCGCCACCGGCAGCGGCACCGAGATGAGCTGCGGCATGACATTGCCTTCGAGTGCCGATACCGCTGCTTTCATGGCAATCGCCACGAGACCCGGGGACTGGCCGATCGAGATGCCCTTCAGGCCATCATCCGAATACTGCGCGATTGCCTTGCGGTATCCGTTCTCGGATTCGCCGGCGACCGGTACCCAGGGATGACCTGCATCCTTGAGCGCCTGAATGACGCCGTTCGAGCCGCCCTGGCCGACCACCGCGTCGAACTGGCCGTGAACAGCGATGGCGTCCGCGACGACCTTCTGGGTCGTGCCATCATCCCAATTGCCGACCACCGATACCATCTCCCAGTCGCCGCCATCGGCCTCGAAGACCTCGTTGATGCCGATGGAGCGGTCACGGTCGACCGAGTTGCCCGGGAGGCCACGAACTTCGAGGATTTTTCCCGACGTCACGCCCTTGGCCTTCAGCTCCTCGAGCGCGAATTCCGCCCACATGCGGCCCATTTTGAGCTGGTCTTCGTTGACCTGCATCACCTTGTCGGTGTCGAGCACATTGTCGAAGGGAACGAGCACCACGTCGCTGCGGTCCGCCAGGCGGATCACGCGATCGAAGCCGTCAGGCGAAACCGCGATGGTGACGATGGCGTCGAAGCCCTGGTTGATGAAATCCTCGATGGCGCCGAGCTGAGCCGGCGCATCGGTGCCGGTCGAGACGACCTTGAGTTCGGAAATCTTGTCCTTGATCGCCGGATCCTCGGCATAGGCCTTGGCGGTCTTGATCATCTGGATGCGCCACGTATTGCCCACGAAGCCGTTGACGATGGCGACGCGATACGGCCCTTCCTTGGCCTCCCACTGGAAGAATTTCGTATCCGCGTCCCACGGGGCGAAGCATTCCGGATTGACGCCAGGGCCCGAAACCGTCTCCGGTCCGGCCATCGCGAGCTGCGCCGACATGGCGAGCGCCGCAAGGGCGGTCGTGCATTTCAGTAAATGTCTCATGGTATTTCCTCCCATTGATCGCGCCGATTCTGGATCTTCGTGACGGGTTGGCGCGGCCCGTCTCCACAGTGTTACGGCCCAGCGAGGGCCTCAGGCCATCTCCTCCATGTCCTCGCTGAAGTTCTTGAAGCCCACCATCAGGTGGTTTCTCAGCCTGTATTCGAATGCGAGCCGGTCCCGGGCGGCCATCGCGTCGATGACGCCTTCATGCTCGTCATAAGTTTCCGTCATGAAGGTGCGGCGCGTTTTGCCCTTCTGCATGATGCGCAGAATGATCGGCTTCATCACCGAATAGACGTCGAGGATCGCGTTGTTTCCGAGAATGGAGATCAGCCGGACATGGAAGCCATAGTCCACTTCCGACGCTTCCTGGATGTCGCGGATATCGGCCAGGTTCGCATTTATCTCGCGCAGTTCCGTGAGATCCTTGTCCTGCAGTTCCTCGAAGATGCGGTCGGCGGAGCGCACCTCGATCAGATCGCGGAACGCCTGAACGTCGGTGAAGGACTTGCGCGACACTTCCATCGTGTTGAACGAAAACAGTTCGAAGGCGCGCGCCATCCTGTTGTCGGTAATCGTTGCGCCGATCTTGGGGCGCACCTCCACCAGGCCATAGGCCTTCAGGATGCGCATTGCCTCGCGAACCGTGTTGCGGCTGGCGTCAAAGCGCGCGCAAAGTTCGCGTTCGGTGGGAAGGCTATCGCCGACTTTCAGCCCTTCCTCCGAGATCAATGTACGCAATTGCCTGACGACAATATCGACGGCCGAACCGGTCTCCGGCGAGGCGCTCGGCGCCAGGTCGATATCGTTCCGGTTGTCAGCCATTCTCACCCGTCTCGTGAATTCAATCTGGAATTCGCTGTATTTGTTGGACCAAGACTCGTAAGTCGATCTTGGCCTTGAGTCAACAAAACTGGTGGCACGATAGCGGCAAAAAACGCTACATATTCGGGGATAATCGGCATTTCTTGGTGCTTTTCCGGTGTCGGAATGCCATCGGCCCGTACGCCGAACAGTTGACGGTAGGTGATAATGCCGCCTATTTGTCCAACCAGATTGCCGCCGGGCGGTTTTCAGGCCCGCGATTTGCGCGACGGACAGAGAGGGAGGAGTGATTATGAGTTTTTTTCCTGACGAGCGAGACAAGGACGGTCTCTTCCTGGGCAGGGTCTGGTCGCCGGAGGCGGGGGGACCCGTCCTCGTCACCATTCGCGACGGCGACGTTGTTGACATCACCTCCCGGGAGACGCTGCTGGTCTCGGATGTCCTCGACATGGACGACCCCGCCGGCGTGGTCGCCGGCGCGTCAGGCAACCGGATCGGTTCGCTTGACGAGATCGCGGCAAACAGGCCGGGCGACATGTCGCGCGCCCATTTTCTCGCGCCGTGCGACCTGCAGGCGGTCAAGGCCTGCGGCGTCACCTTCGCCTCCTCCATGGTCGAAAGAGTGATCGAGGAGAAGGCGGCAGGCGACCCCTCGAAGGCGCAGGAGATACGCTTGCGTGTCGGCGCCGCGATCGGCGGCAGCCTGCGTAACGTGAAAGCGGGCTCGCCGGAGGCTGACGCCGTCAAGGCGGCTTTGAAGGCGGAAGGGCTGTGGAGCCAGTATCTCGAGGTGGGCATCGGGCCTGACGCGGAAGTGTTCTCCAAGGCGCAAGTGCTGTCTTCTGTCGGGCCGGGGGCCGATGTCGGCCTGCATCCGGTGTCGAAATGGAATAACCCCGAACCGGAAATCGTTCTTGCCGTGTCATCGCAGGGGCGCATCGTGGGGGCGACGCTTGGCAACGACGTCAATTTGCGTGATGTCGAGGGGCGCTCGGCGCTGCTTCTTTCCAAGGCCAAGGACAACAATGCGAGTTGCGCCATCGGGCCGATGATCCGGCTGTTCGACGACGGGTTCACGCTTGACGACGTGCGGGCCGCGGAACTCGACATGACGGTCGTGGGCGAAGACGGTTTCGAGATGAAGGGCCATTCGTCGATGCGTGAGATCAGCCGCGATCCCGAAGATCTCGTCCGCCAGACCATCGGCCGCCACCACCAGTATCCGGACGGATTGGTGCTCTTCCTGGGCACGCTGTTCGCGCCGGTGCAGGATCGGGACGCTCCGGGCGAGGGCTTTACGCACAAGCTTGGCGACGTGGTCACGATCAGGTCGCCGGGGCTTGGACAACTGGTCAACACGGTCCGCTTGTCGACCGAATGCCCGGAATGGAATTTCGGAACCCGGGCTCTCATGCGCAACCTCGCCGATCGTGGCCTGCTGGGCGCGCCCGATTGAGCGACATCCCTTGGAGGCAGATTACCCCCGCGCCCAGATGCGCCCTTGGTTCGATCATTCCGGCCAGCTGACTACTCGGAGCTTCGCGCCTGGCGGATGCGATCGAAGGCAACCGCGATCACGATGAAGGAACCGACGAACGTGCCCTGCCAGAACGTGCTGATGCCGAGCAGGATCAGGCTGTTGCGGATCACCTCGATCAGCAGCGCACCGATCACCGCGCCGAAGGCCGTGCCGGTGCCGCCGGCAAGGTTGGCGCCGCCGATGACGGCCGCGGCGATCACCGTCAGTTCCATTGCCTGTCCGAGATTGGTGGTCACGCCGCCAAGCCAGCCCACTTCCAGTATCCCGGTGATGCCGGCCATCAGTGCCGAGAACATGTAGACGCTGACTTTGAGCCGGTTGACCGCGATACCGGTCAGCCGCGCGGCCTGTTCATTGCCTCCGAGCGCGAAGAGATGCTGTCCCCAGCGCAGCCACCGGAAGGCGAAAGCGGTGATCGCCGCGAGGATCAGGAGAATGATCAACGGATGCGGCAGACCGAGCGTTGAACCGCCGCCCAGCCACAGCAACAGATCATGGTCGGGCCCGAACTGGTAGATCATCTTGTTGTTCGACAGGACCATGGCGAGGCTGCGGGCGACCGAGAGCATTCCGAGAGTCACCACGAATGGCGGCATCTTCGCATAGGCGATGAGGATGCCGTTCACGGCGCCCACGAGCAGCGACACGCCGAGCGCCGCCAACGCCCCGATCCAGAATGGCCAGCCAGCGGACATCACCACGCCGATGGTCATGGCCGAGATGACCACGGTCGAACCGACGGAGAGGTCGATGCCTCCCGAAGCGATCACCGCCGTCATGCCGAGCGCGACGATGCCCACAAAGGCGAAGTTGCGGGTCACGTTGAACAGGTTGCGCTCGGTGGCGAATGTGTCGGTCATCAACGTCAATGCGAGACAGGCAAGCACGGCCGCGACGAACACCCAGAAGGTCTGCTGGCCGGTGATGCGCGAGAGCGCTCCACGGTGCTCGGAGCGGTTGATGACATCGGAAATGGTCACGTTGGTCATGTCATGGCTCCTTGCGCGTCACGCGGTTTCTATCGCGCCGGTAATCAGGCCGGTGACCTCTTCGGGCGAGGATTTGGATGCCGGTTTGCTGGCGACGAGTTCGCCGCGGCGCAGCACGGCAACCTTGTCGGCAACCTCGAAGACGTCTGGCATGCGGTGGCTGATCAGTACGACCGCAATGCCGTGCTCGCTGAGTTGGCGGATCAGGTTCAAAACTTCGGCCACCTGCCGCACCGAGATGGCGGCGGTCGGTTCGTCCATCAGGATGATGCGGGCGTCGGTGAGAAGCGAGCGGGCGATCGCAACGGCCTGGCGCTGCCCACCGGACATTCTGCGCACCACGTCGCGCGGCCGCGTCTCCGATTTCAGGCGGGCGAACAGTTCGCCCGCGCGGCTCCGCATCTTGCCGTAGTCGACGATCTGGATCGGCCCGAAGCGACGTACCGGCTCCCGACCGAGGAAGACGTTGGAGGCCGCCGACAGGTTGTTGCAGATCGCGAGGTCCTGATAGACGACTTCGATACCGGCCTTCTGGGCATCGAGCGGCTTGTGAAAATGGGCTTTCGATCCGTTGATCAGGATGTCTCCCGATGACGGGGCGAAGTTGCCCGCGATCACCTTGACCATCGTCGATTTGCCGGCGCCGTTGTCCCCCATGAGCCCAACGACCTCTCCCGGCTCGATCGTCAGGGAAACGTTGTTGAGCGCACGGATTGCGCCGAAATGTTTGGATATGTTCCTGAGTTCGAGCGCGCTCATCGGCTGTTCCTCCAAATGTCCGCGGCGTTCCACCCGCATTCCCCGCCCTTGGCGGCGCTGATTGTCTGTGCGGTTTCTGTTCGCGTCATCAGCTCTCCACCCTCTCTGACTGCAGCCTTTCGAAGGCCTGTGCCGCCCGCTTTTTCGCGCGGTAGGCGGCGAGTTGCTGGTCGGCGAGCACGCCAAGGAGAATGACGGTTCCCATCACTGCAAAGTTCAGCGACGAGGGGATGCCGAGCAGGTTGACGAGGTTCTGCAATTCCTGGAGCAGCACCGCACCAAGCACCACGCCGACGATCGAGCCTTCGCCGCCTCGCAGCGAGAAGCCGCCGAGCACCGCGGCCGCAATCGCGTAGAGCTCGTAGAAATTGCCGTGCGACGACGGTTGCACCGACTTGGTGAACATCGCGAAATAGATCGCCGCGACCGCCGCGAGGACGGAACAGATCACATAGGCGGAGGTGATCACGAAGCCTGAGCGGATACCGGAAAACCGCGCCGCCTCGTCATTCTTGCCGACGGCATAGAGGTGCCGGCCGAAGACCGACTGATGCAGCACGAACCACATGACGACCGCGATGATGATCATCGCGATGAAGGAATGCGGGATACCGTAGCTGCGCCCGATGGTAAGCCATTCCAGCTGCGGATAGGACGCGCCGAAGGGAAATCCCGCCGTGGCTTCGGCGGTGTAGCCGCGCGCGATGCCGCGATAAATGAGCAACCCGCACAGTGTCACGACAAAGGGTTGCATCTTGAACCGAGTGATCAGGATCCCGTGCGCCAGCCCGATCAGGGCTCCGAGCGCGATCGTGATCGCGACTGCTGCGGGCCATGGCACCGCGTATCCTCCGACCATCTCAACGAAGAGGACGCCCAGAAGCGCGATGACCGAACCGACCGACAGGTCGATCCCGCCCGTCATGATGACGAAGCCCTGTCCGATCGCGAATATGCCGAACAATCCGACGAGGTTCGCCGTGTTTCCGAGGTTGATCGGCGACAGGAAGAGCGGATTGCGAAGATAGACCACCGCGCCGACGACGATGATCAGGATTGCAAGGCCGAGATCCTTTTTCTGCATGATTCAGGCCTCCTCCAACGCCTTGCCCACGGCAAGCGTCAGGATATTGTGTTCGGAAAAGTCGGAACGCTTCAATTCGCCGCTGATACCGCCATCCCGCATCACCACGATCCGGTCGGACACGCCGATCACCTCCTCCATGTCGCTCGAAATCATAACGACGCCGACACCCCGGTCGGCGAGCGCCCGCATCAATTTGTAGATCTCCGACTTTGAACCGACATCGATCCCGCGAGTCGGTTCGTCGAAAATGATCACTTTCGGGTCCATCGAAAGCCATTTCGCGAGAACGACTTTCTGCTGGTTGCCGCCCGACATGGCCTGGGCAGCATTTCTCACGTCGGGCGTCTTGATCGACAAGCGGCTTCGCTGTTCCTCGGAGACTTCGATCTGCCGCGACCTGGACACCCGGCCATTGCGCAGGCAGGAGCGCAGATTGGCCATCGTGACGTTCTCACAGATCGGAAATTCCAGGATCAGTCCTGTACGCTTGCGGTCTTCAGGGACGAGATACAGTCCCGCGCTGATCGCATCAGCCGGGCTGCCGGCGTCGAGAGGCGCGCCATTCACGCGGACCTCGCCCGATAACTTCCCGCCGGCGCCGAAAATCGCTTCGGCAAGCTCCGTGCGGCCCGCGCCGATCAGTCCCGCGACGCCGAGGATCTCGCCACGGCGCAACTCGAAATTCGCGGCGTTTGCCGGTTTGGCCTGCGTTCTGACGTCGCGCACCGACAACAGCGCTTCGCCCGGCGGGGCCTGCGGCGGCGTGTAGAGCGACTTGAGATCGCGGCCGATCATCAGCCTTATCATCGCGTCATTGCTGATCTCGTCGCGTGCGAGACGACCGGCGATCCGTCCGTCGCGCAGCACGACGATCCGGTCCACGCATTCCTCCACCTCGCTGAGACGGTGCGAGATGAACACGACAGCAATGCCCTGCGCCTTGAGGTCGGCGATCACTTTCAGAAGATTGTTGGTCTCGGAGATGGTCAGGCTCGATGTCGGCTCGTCCATGATGACAAGCCGCGCATCCATGGAGAGCGCCTTGGCGATCTCGAGCAGTTGCTGCTCGGCGAGCGACAGCGCCGCGACCGGCATATCGGGCCCGAACTGGGCGCCGACGCGGTCAAGCAGCGGTTGCACGGCGTCGCGCATTGCCTTGCGGTCGATCAGGCGCCACCGGCCGCGCGTCTTCTCGCGGCCGAGAAACACGTTGGCGGCCACATCGAGGTTGTCCAGAGTGTTCAGTTCCTGGTGAACGAAAGCGATGCCCGCGGCCTGGGATTCGGCAACCGTCAGACCCCGGTAGAGCTTGCCATCGATGGAAATCGACCCGTCGGTGGGCGTGATAACGCCGCCGAGGATCTTCATCATGGTTGATTTACCGGCCCCGTTCTCGCCGATCAGGCCAACGACTTCCCCCGCCGAAATGTTCAGCGAAACATCTTTCAGCGCCACAACACCGGGATAGACCTTCGTTATGCCCTGAAGGCGAAGGCCGAGTTCCTGAGGCCCGCTCATGTTCAGAATATTCCCAGTACAGTCGGAAAATTGCGAGCGGGCAATCAGGGATCACCCACTCGCGAGCCCGGGAGGGCTTAGCCGTTGATGCGCTCTTTCAGCTCGGCTTCGAAGGCATCGACATTGCTCTGGTCGATGATCTTCGTCGGAACGATGATCAGGCCATCGGCCGGAACACCCGACTTGTCGCCCTCAAGGTAGTCGGCCATCAGGTGCATGCCCTGGTAGCCCCACTGGTAGGGATCCTGCACGACGGTGCCGGCAAAGCTGCCCTCGCGAACGGCGCCCAGCGTGATCGGGTCCTCGTCGAAAGCGATGACCGTGATCTCTCCCAGCTTGCCGTTTGCCTGAAGCGACTCGTAGATTTTGGGCGGGTTGTAGGAATAGAACCCGACCATGCAGTCAATGTCCGGATTCGCGGCCAGAACGTCGTCCACATTGGCGCGGGCACGGGCGAAATCGACGTCGTCGCCGCGGACGTCGACGAGTTCGATGCCCTTGCCTTCGACGGCCTGCCGGAAACCGGCGATGCGCTCGATGGCGTTATCCGCGCCAAGGAAACCGACGAAGCCCATGCATTTGCCGCCGTCCGGCATTGCCTTGATGGCAATTTCGCCCGCCTGGATACCGGCGGCCGTGTTCGACGAGCCGAGATAGGCGATACGGTCGCTCTGCGGAGCGTCGCTGTCCGTGGTGAACAGCGGAACCTGCGCGGCGATACGGTTGAACGCGTCGATCGAGTTCTTCGGATCGGCGGACGAGATCATGATCGCGTCGGTGCCTGCGGCCACAAGGTCGTCCATCAGCGCATTCTGCAATGCGGCTGTACCCTGGGCGGGATAGCGGAATTGCAGTTCGTAATCCGGCAGTTCCGCCTGCGCCGCGTTGACGCCGGCCTCGGCCAGTTTCCAGAAATCCGATGCGGCGTTGACGACGAATGCGAGCTGCTTCTTTTCCTGCGCGGCGGCGCCGCTCGCAAGCAGCGCGCCTACGCTCGCTGCGATCAGTGTTTTCGTGAAATTCATATCATCCTCCCTTTATTCGGAGCCGTTCGATTGGAGCGGCTGCACAATTTATAATTGATAATATAAATAATGATATTAATCAAGCGTCCCTGTCATTTGCCGCGGGCAAAACTGCTCCCGTGAGCCGGGGTCACAGGCTGACCCAGCCTCCGGTTCGCTCGCTTTCGAACATGGCGTCGAGTACCCGCATCGATGCGATCGCGTCGTCGACGCCGTAGGGGGCGGGGGTGCCGGTCAGTATCGACTGGGCAAACGCTTCCGCCTGCTCGGCATACTGGTCGCATGAGGGCAGGGTTTCGCGACGGGCCGCGCTGGCGTCGAGGCTGGCTCCGTCATCGATGACGATCGTCGTCTTCTCGCCTTGCGGCGCATTGAATGGAATAAGAATCTCCGCGCGGGCCTTCGTGCCGAAAACCTGGAATGTCTGGAAGGGAACCAGTTGCGTGGAGGCCTGGAAGGTTAGTAGCCGTCCGTCTCCGAAATCGCAGATCGCGCCGACAAGGCGATCCGTACGGAAGTTGGGATCGCGATCGATCAGCGAAACGACGCGACGCGGCTCCGCGTCGAAAACAAAGCGGGCGCCCGTGATCGGATAGCATCCGATATCCAGCATGGCGCCGCCGCCGTTTTCCGGCTTGTTGCGTATATCGCCGGGATCGTCGTTGAAATAGCTGAACGCGGCCTGCGTGGCGCGCACGTCTCCGAGTTCTCCGGACCGCGCCATCTCGCGCAGGCGGAGCCATTGCGGGTGATGGCGGATCATGAAACCCTCCGCGATCAGAACGCCGTCCGGCGCGTCGCGAAGCCTGAGCGCATCTTCGGCATTCAGACCGACCGGCTTCTCGCAAAGCACGTGCTTGCCTGCCCGCGCGGCCTTCAGCGTCCATTCGACATGCAGATCATTGGGAAGCGGGTTGTAGATCGCGTCGATGTCCGGATCCGCCAGCATGTCTTCATAGGAGCCATAGCTTTTCGGAATGCCGAGCCTTTCCGCTGCCTGGGCGGCGCGTTCCGGGCTGCGCGAAGCGATCCCCAGCACGTTGGACGACACCGATTTCCGCATGGCAGGAATGACTTTCTCGGTGCCGATGCTGGCCGTCGACAATATGCCCCAGTTGATCTTTCGCGCGGTCATCTTTGTGTGTGTCCCTCTGTATGCAGGAAAATGCCGGGCCTGTTTCCAGGCCCGGCAATGGTGTGGCGGTTATCGCCTAGTTGTCAGCGCAGAAGCCTGCGTCTTCCAGGTTGCAGACGTCGAGGCCCGTGTAGAGCGGATCGTCGACCTGCTCGCCATTGATCAGCTGGATCATGACGTCCGGTCCGCGGAGGCCCATTTCGAAGGGACGTTGACCGACCTGCGAATGGCTGCGTCCGTCGCGGAATGCCTGCGTCTGCGGCGGCAGCGTGTCGCCGGCGATGATGATCAGTTCTTTCGATTTCAGCTTGTCCATGACCTGGTCCGTCACCTGGGCGTAGGCCTGCGGCGCGAACTGCGCCCAGCCGCCGATCAGGATGAATGCATCGAGATCAGGGTTGGCGGTGAAGGTGTCGGCGATCTGCTGGTTGGCGAGGTCGGCCTGGTCATTGGTGAAGACCGGGCATCCTTCGATTTCGGTCCAGCCGTTCTGGCCGTCCAGCCGATCGATCCCTTTTTCGCCGCCCGCGGTGTCGCGGAAGCCCTGCGCGCGGGCATTGATGTTGTCGGCCGCGACGTTGCCGAGCTGCAGGCAGACGGAGCCGCCATCCGGCTTCAGCATGGCTGCCTGCTCGGCCATCTTGACGCCCATCAGGTAGTTGTCGGTGCCGAGATAGGTGGCGCGCAGGTCGCGGTCCTGCTCGAGGAAGTCCGCGTCGATGGTCATCACCGGCACATCCGGTGCGATCTGGCGAATGCGGTTGGCCATTGCCGGCGCATTGGACGGCGAGATGGCAATCGCCGCGACGCCACGGGTCAGAAGATCGTCGACGATCTGCACTTCGCCGGCTTCGTCGGTGCTGGATGCCGGACCGGTGTAAATGCACTCATACTCGGAATCCGGATTGTTCTTCATCCATTCCTGGCAGCCGAGATTGATCTGCTCGAAGAAGGGGTTATCGAGGCCCTTCACGACGATCGCGAGTGTCTTCTTGTCCTGGGCATGGGACGCACCCGTGACCAGAATCATGGCCGAAGCCAGTGCATAGAGAAGTTTGTGTTTCATGGTTTTCCTCCCACAATCTGCTGGTCCGGCGCACCTTACCCCGGGTACCAGATCTTCCGAGGCTCGTCGGGCGCGCGCTGATAGGCCCCACGCGCGCTCGATGAGGTCCTCGAAATCCACTTTCGGGCGCCATCCGAGCAGGTGGCGCGCCTTGGAATTGTCCAGCCAGTTGCTGTGAAACGGCGTCGGAACGCTTAACGCTTCCATGTTCCGCGTTTTCGCGAGGTAGGCGGCGACCGCGCCGTAATCGACGGGCTCGTCCATCGCGATGTTGAACAGCGACTGCCGGGCGGACGGATTGCCGATCGCGGCGGTGATCGCCGAAACGAGGTCGTTCACATGCACGAAATTGCGTTTCAGCGGCGCGCCCGATGCGGACAGCATCAACGGCACGGCCCCTTTGCGGAAGCCGTCCGCCGCGCGCGTTTCGCCGATCAGATCAGCCCATGGCGGGCCGCCGAACTGGTCTTCGCCAAGCGACAGCGCGAAGCGGAAATCATCCTTTTCCATGATCCATGGCGCGCGCAGCACGCAGCCATTGAGGTCATATTGCACCTGGTACTGCTCGACCATCACCTCTTCGAGGACCTTGGTCAGCGCGTAGCAGCCCTCATAGGCTCTTCGCGGCGAGGTCTCGGTAATCGGCGCATCGTATTCGTGGAAGATATGCCCGACAGCGCAGTCGCCGCTGATCAGGATGAATTGTTCCAGTGTCGAGGAGGCGCGGGCGCCTTCCAGCAGGAGGAACATGCCCTTGATCGCGACGTCGATGGCGAGATCGGGCGATTCCTTCACCGCGGCCATGTGGAGCACATGCGTCACGCCCTGCATGGACCTGCTGACCGTATCGGGGTCCGCAAAGGAGCCCTGAACGATCTCGATGCGGTCCGAAGGTTCGATCGAGCGGTTGTGGCAAATCACCCGGAGGCTCCAGCCGGCGAAGGTCTCGTCCGAAAGAACGCGATCCAGGAAATTACGCCCTACCTTGCCGGTGGCGCCGGTGATCAGCAGCCTCATTAATGATCCTCCCAAGGCGATCAATAATATTTACTAATAATAATTAGTCAAGTATGAATGGCTGGGCCGGGGCGGGCACAACCCGGCACGGCGCCATCCGCATCGGGACTGGCGTTGCCGGAGACGGAATCGCTCAAACGCGCGGGTTTGACGCGCCAAAAAAAGAAACAGATGGAGGTCCGGGAGTGCTTCGAGTTTGCTTTTTTTCGAGCCGGTTGCTAGCGACCAGCGCAATGAATTTCACTGTCGCCGCTGCAGAGGCACTTCAAATTGAAATCTGAAAAAGATCGTCACGGGGCGTCGGGCCGGCCCACGATGATGGATGTCGCCGCGATGGCCGGCGTTTCGCAGGCCACTGTATCGCTCGTCCTCAACGGGAGTCCTGGCGCGAAACTGACCGAAGCCACGCGGCGCCGCGTTCGCGACGCGGCACAGAAACTCGGCTACAAATTCGTCCGAAGGGGCACGGTTGCCGCACCCGGCGGTCATTCCACCATCCTTTTCATCGCGGACGAGGTTTCGACCGACCCCTGGATGACGCTGGCATTCGAGGGCGCACGCGACAAGGCGCTCGAATACGGGATCAACGTCTACCTGACCGTGAGCCATGGCGATGTCGATGCCGAAACGGCGATCGTCAATCAAATGAGCCAGATCCCCGCGATGGGCGTCATCTACGGCACGATTCTGACGCGTCTCGTGGAACTGCCGCCCGCTGTCGAAAAAAGCCGTGCCGTGCTGCTGAACTGCTACGATTCCAAACGGAGTCTTCCTTCGGTCCTGCCCGGAGACCTGCTCGGCGGCCGGGTCGCGACCGAAAGGCTTCTGGTTGCGGGCCGCAAGCGTATCGGCCTGATCAATGGCCAGCAGGGCATCGACGCGTCACGCGATCGTCTCAAGGGCTACAAACAGGCCCTGGCAAGCAACGACATTCCATTCGATGCTTCACTCGTTCGCTGGGGCAACTGGGAGCCGTCCACCGGCTATGACTGCACCCTTGAGCTCATGGAACTGGACAACCCGCCGGACGCGATCTTCTGCGCCAACGACATGATGGCGCTTGGTTGCATCGAAGCCCTCAACGAAAAGGGATACAAGGTTCCCGATGACATTGCCGTCATCGGATTCGACGACCGCCCGATCGCGCAATTCACGCATCCGCCGCTCACCACTCTCGTGCTGCCGCATTACGAGATGGGCGAGATCGCCGTCGAGATGCTCGTCGATCTCGCGGGCGGGCTCGATGCGGGCCCCAACCAGATCAAGGTCGAATGCGAACTGGTCGAACGCCAATCGGTGACAAAAGCCGACTGAGGCTGTTTGGTACGCGCACGGATGCTTGAGTGCGCTCACGCTCGGTATGGTCAAGCCGTATTGACTGCATTTGTTTCGGAAAGCCTGACGCCGAGCGACTCCGCGGCCTAACTGATCGACACCCGAAAACCGGACTTTCGCGGATCATCGACGAACCGGTCAGGAATTCGTCGCCCCAACTTCGAATGTCGAGATCTCCGTCAGGATGCTGGCAAGGCGCTCGATCAGCGGTTCGAGCCGTTGAGCGCCCCGTTCGGCAGTCGCACCGGTTGCGTCTCCCCATGTGCCCGTTTTCTGGAAATCGTCCGTTTTCCATCCAATCGTGGCCCCCGTCATCTCCAATGCCAGGGTTTCGGACTGGAAATCGGGAAATGCGCAATCGAGCTTTTCCGTCCGCACGCGGTCGGGTGAAACCGCCAGCATCAGGCTCGTTTCCCATTCGCCGGCATGGATGCCGTAAGCCGGCTCGCGAGGATCGAGTGCCGGTAAGGGATCGGGCATGGCGCCCGAGGCAAAGACCTGAAATGTCATCAGGCCTGTCTCGATACGAATGTCGCGCGCAAGAACCTCGAGCAGCGCCCGGTTGCCGCCATGGCAGTTCCACAGGACAAGCCGGCGGAAACCGTTGTTGCTGGCGCTGCGAGCGATGTCCGAGATGACAGCCATGAAGGTCTGGGCCGACAGATACCATGTGCCGGGAAATCCGACATGTTCGTTGGACTTCGAGATCGGCAGCATCGGCAGACGCCAGACCTTCGTCTCCGGAGCAAGTCGCGCCAGGGCCATTTCCAGGAAATTCTCGGAAAAGACGAGATCGCAGTCGGTGGAAAGATGCGGGCCATGCTGTTCGATCGAACCGATCGGCAGCACCAGGGCGCCGTCCTTGGCCAAGTCGAGCGCCTCGACCTCCGGCCATGTCAGTTGTGCGATATTGCGCTGCATTCTCTCGCTCCCGTCTGTTTTAGTTGCTGGCTGCGGCCTGATCGCGCAGCGTCGCCTTGGCGATCTTGCCGGTCGGGGTCATGGGGAACTCGTCGATCTGGCGAATTTCCAGTGTCGAAAGATCATAGGGCGTCTTGTCGGCGACACCCGCCAGGGTTTGTGCCGCATCGATCTTTCCCGGACCGGTCACGAATGCAATCGGGCGATGGCCTCCGTCGCCATCGTCCAGTCCGACGACCGCCGCGTCGCGAATGCCCTCGATCAGCATCATGGCTTCCTCGATATCGCGGGGAAACCAGGTTTCGCCGCCCACGTGCAACAGTTCGGACGCCCGTCCGCGCATGGTCAGGTAGCCATCCGCCGACATCTGGCCGACATCGCCGGAATGCAGCCAGCCGCCGCTCAGCGTTTCCGCCGTCTTGTCCGGCTTGCCCCAGTAGCCCGTCATGAACCCGCCGCGCAGACAGACCTGTCCCGGTTGCCCGATCGGCAGTTCCTCGTCATTGGCGCCAAGAATGCGCACTTCCTTGTCGGGCAGCGGACGTCCGACCGCGCCGAAATGCGCGTCGTCGGGAAGAACCGGATCGGCCAGGGCAAAGAAGCCGCCGATCTCGCTTTGCCCGTAGCTCTCGACGAGCGGCAATTTGAGCTCGTCACGCCAGGCGCGTTTGAGCGTCGGCGGCACCGGACCGCCGCCGGAGGTCGACATTCGCAGGGTGGCGGGAGCGCCGCCATGAACGCGGGACTGTTCGAGCAAATCCGCAAGGACCGGAGGATTGCCGACGAAAATCGTTGCCCCGGTTTTCCGGACCGCCGCATAGCCGGTCTCCGGCGTCCAGTCCTTCATGACGATGCAGGTGGCACTGTTGCGCAGCGGCGGGAGGACGTTTGCGACGAGTTGGTAGGAAGACGACAGCGCCGAGGGGCCGAACGAGATGTCATCGCGCGAATAGCGCAACCGTTCTCCGATCACGGCGCTGGCGGTCTGTGTCGGTTCGTGGGCAAGACACGCGCCCTTTGGCTGTCCAGTCGTGCCGGATGTGTATGACAGATGCGCTATCGCGGACTCGTCGCCGGGATCGGGCGGCGGCGGCAGTTTGGCATCCAGCAGTTCGGGAAAACTCAAGGCGCCGTCCTGCTTGCCGTCCATGCAGATCAAATGCCTGACAGCGCCCGATGTTTCGGCTGCGGCCTTTACCTCGGCAATCTTGTCATGGGTGTAGACGACAAGCGTCGGTGTGTGGTCGGCGAAGTAGTAATCCAGTTCGTCGGCGAACTTGACGTTCACGAGCGCAGAGATCGCGCCGATCCGCCATGCCGCGAACATCGAAATCAGATAATCCATGCCGTTGTGGGCAAAGATCGTAATGCGGTCGCCCTTGCGCGCGCCGAGGTCGTGAAACGCACCGGCCGCGGCCTCAACCTGCTCGACGGCTTGCGCGTAGGTCAGCGATTTTTCTCGCTCGACCCAGTGGAAAGCCGTGTGCTCGGGGCGGCGCATCGCGCCGTCGGTCAGCAACTGGTGAAGCAGCATCGTTTGTCTCCTTGGGGGTGCGTCAACGGTCGGCGTGATAGGGCACCATCAACGATGCCGGGTTCCGGGATCGGCCGAACACGCCGGAAACGGCGAGAACGGTCAGCAGGTATGGAAGCGCGACCAGAAGCTGGGACGGAATGCCCAGATCAAGCAGTTGCAGCGACAAGGGCAGCGCGTCCATTGCCGCGAAACCGAATGCCGCGAGGATGGCGAGATAAGGGTTCCACCGCGCGAGGATCACGATACCAAGCGCGATAAATCCGCGGCCCTGTACGATCGTGTCGCGAAAGAGGCCGATCTGGACAAGAACGAAATAGGCTCCTGCAAGACCGCCGCCTAGGCCGAAGGCAAGCACGCCGAGAACGCGCATCCGCACGACATTGACACCTGCCGCGGCAGCGGCCTTCGGGTTTTCCCCAACTGCGCGCAGGTTCAGCCCGAAGCGTGTGCGGTACAGCAAGATCCCCGAACCGACCGCAATCGCAAGCGTCAGATAGAACATGATGGACTGCTCAAAGAATGATGGGCCGATCAGCGGGATGCGGCTCAGTCCCGGAACCGAAATTTCCGGCAGCATCGGAGCGGTCTCGATCCGCGGGATGTCGCCCATGAGGGTGCGAAAGGCGTAGCTCGCCGCCCCCATGGCGAGAACGTTGAAAATGATGCCGACCACGACCTGGCTGGCTTTGATCACGACATACATCCAGGCCAGAAATGCATTGACGGCGACGCCGATGATGGCGGCCGCGGCCACGCCGGCCCACGGATTGCCGGTCCAGATGGCGATGAGATAACTCGCCAGCGCCCCGAACAGGATCGTGCCTTCGATGCCGACATTCAAAACGCCGGCGCGCTCGCTGTACAACTCGCCGATGGCGGCCAGAAGCAGCGGGCCGGTAAGGCGCAGCGAAGCGGCGAGCCAGGTCGTAATGAAGCTGATTTCAAGCAGCGATTCCATTCAGGTCTCCGTTGCCGCGGGATTTCCGAAGACAAGCCGGTGTGTCCGCAGCACTTCGCTCGCCAGCAGCAGAAGGACGATCGTGGCCTGCACAATCACGACGATCGAAGACGGCAGGCCCGACTGGCGTTGCATGGCGTCCCCGCCCACTGACAAGCCGCCGTAGAGCACCGACGCCACGACGGCGCCCGGCGCGGTCAACCGGCCAAGCAGCGCGGTGACGATGCCAAGGAAGCCGGTTCCGTCGGAAAGCCCGTCGAGGAGACGGTGATGCACGCCAAAAATGGTGATCGCGCCGGCCAGACCCGCCATTCCTCCGGCGATTAAGGCGGCCTGTCTTTGCCGCTGCGCCACATCGATGCCGCCGTAACGCGCCGACCTGGGATTGAGGCCGCTCGAGATCATCTCGTAGCCGGCGCGCGTCTTCGTCATCAGGATGTGGACGAATATGCCCGCCGCGAGCGCCACCAGGATGCCGGCATGCAGCCGTGTGCCGTCAACGATATAGGGAAGCCAGAGGTCGCGCGGCAGGCGGTCTGTCTGCGGCATGTCGCCGACGACGCGCCATGGCCCGACAACCAGATACTGCACCAGGTAGATCGCCAGGAAATTCATCATCAGGGCGATCAGCACCTCGTTGCCGCCGTAGCGCACTTTGAGTTCGCCGACGATAGCCGCCCAGAACGCGCCAAGAACGCCGCCCCACGCAAGCGCGAGCGATGTGACCAGGGCAGGCGGGAGCCCCGCCAGCGTCCCGCCGTCAAGCGCCTGCAGCCCGATCATCGTTCCGCCCATGGCACCGATCAGAAGGCAGCCCTCGAAGCCGAGGAAGATGAAGCCGCAGCGCCAGGCGACGATTGTCCCGAAGCTCACCAGCATCAGCGGCGTGGCCGCGACGAGCGTGAATCCGAAGCCGCGCAGATTGAAAAATGCCTTGCCGATCAACGCTGCGTAGCCATCGAGCGGGCTGGCGTCGAATGGCAGGAATAGCAGCCCGCCGACCGCCATGCCGACAAGCACCGCGGCCACGGAAAAGACGATGACTGTCCAGCCTCCAATGAGAGGCGTCTCGCGTTTTTCAAGGCGGATGGTCATGAGATCACCTGTGGGTCGCGCGCCTGTTCCAGGGCTCGGCCGGCCATCATCGCGCCGAGGAGCTGCGTGTCGGCCTCGGCTCGTGGCACGACGCCCATGATCCGTCCTTCGAACATGACCGCGATGCGATCGGACAGCGCCATGATTTCCTCCAGTTCCGTGGAAGCGAGAAGGATGGCCGCGCCGGCATTGCGAAGGGCCATGATTTCCGCCCAGATCAGTTCGATCGCGCCAACGTCGAGGCCGCGCGTCGGCTGTTCGATCAGCAGAAGCTGCGGATTGCGCGACACCTCACGACCCAGCACGAGCTTTTGCAGGTTGCCGCCGGACAGGTTCCCCGAGATGAAATCCGCGTCCGGCGCCTTGATGTCGAAGCGCTCGATGACCTTGTCCGCGTCGTTACGGACCGTATGGCGGTCGATGAAACCGGTCGGCGAATATGATTTGCCGGAGCCGAGGATCACATTGTCCTCGATCGAAAGCGTGACCTGCGCGCCGACCCCGCGGCGGTCTGGCGGGATATATCCGAGGCCGGCGTTACGGCGGTCCAGGCAAGACAGGTCCGTAATGTCCCGGTCGTCCAGAAGTATGTTGCCGTCGAATATCGTTCCAAGACCGAACAGGGCCTCGATCAATTCCGTCTGGCCGTTGCCGTCGACACCGGCAAAGCCGAGGATTTCGCCGCGCCGGATCGAGAAGCTGGCCGGTTCGGCCGGTTTGGAACCGTCCCTGCGGGCGACCACCAGTCCGGCGACCTCCAGCAGCGGGCCGTCACGATCCCTGGTTTCGCGATCGAGGTGCATGTCCAGATCGCGCCCGACCATAAGCCGCACCAGCGACTTCTCGTCGGTTTCCGCGGTGTTGACGGTGGCGATCATCCGGCCGCCCCGCATGACGGAGACGCGGTCCGAAATCGCCATGACCTCATGCATCTTGTGCGTGACGATGATGATGGCGTGGCCGGACTGCTTCAGTCTTTCCAGCACCTCGAAAAGCGCATCGGTTTCCTGAGGCGTCAGCACGGCCGTCGGTTCGTCGAGAATAAGCAGCTTTGCGTGGCGGAACAGGAGCTTCAGGATCTCCACGCGCTGGCGCTGGCCCACCGACATGTCTTCGATCCGGGCATCCGGATCCACATGCAGGCCGTAATCCGCCGAGATCTCGCGCACGAGCCGGCGCGCCGCGCTGGTCCGTTCCGCCCCCTCGGGCAGCGTTGTCGTGCCCATCACAATGTTTTCGACCACCGTGAAGGAATCGATCAGCATGAATTCCTGGTGAATCATGCCAATGCCGTATTCGATCGCATCGGCGGGATCGCGCAACGATATGGGCAGTCCGTCGAGCTCGATCTGTCCTTCCGTCGGCTCGTAGAGGCCGTAGAGGATGTTCATGAGCGTCGATTTGCCGGCGCCGTTTTCGCCGAGCAGCGCGTGCACCTCGCCCTGACGCAGGTCGAAATCGACGCGGTCATTGGCAAGCACCGATGCGCCGAAACGCTTGGTGATGGAAGCCATGCGCAGGAATGTGGACGGTTCGGATGTCATCTTGTCGTGGTCCGGCGGACCGGGAGCATGCCCCCGGTCGCCTTGGGAGCGCTTTTCTATTCGGCGGAAACCTCGATTTCGCCACTGTCGATCTTGGCCCAGGTATCCTGGAAGACTGCCCAGTCCTCGGCGGAGACGATGTCCGGATTGTAGGCGGCGTCGCCATAGACGGTCACCCAGGCGAAGCCGAGGTCCGGCTCCCACATCCTGCCGCCCTCGAAGCTGCCGTCAGCCACCATTTTCGCGACGGCCTCGACCAGTCCGGCATTGTTTGCCGCGAAGCTGGTGGCGATCGCCTCCGGTGCGAGTTCCTTCTGGTCGGAGAACATTCCGATAGCCTTAGCGCCGCCCGAGGCCGCACCCTCGATCGCGCCGATTCCGGTAATGTCGGCGGTGTGCCAGATCACGTCGGCGCCATTGCCGATCATGGTCGAGGCGGCCTCTCGGCCCTTTGCGGCGTCATTGTAGTCGCCGGTGATGATGGAATATCCCTTCAGGCCTTCCTTCGTGGCCTCGGCTGCCTTTACGAAATTGGTCGCCATGATCTGCGTCGTCGGGTTGTCGCCGCCGCCGACCATGCCGACAGCATTCCCGTCCGACATGAGGGCCGCAAGGACACCCGCGCCATAGGCGGCGTCCTGGTAGCGAAATTCGACATAAAGCGCGTTTTCCGGAATCTCCGTGTTGCCGGGTGCGCTGGTCGTCGCGAAAAACGCCTGGTCCGGATATTCGACCGAGATTTCCGCAAAGAGGCTGCCGAACTGGAAGCCGTGCCCGATTATCAGGTCCATGCCGTCATCGGCATAGCCCTGGACCACGGCGGGAATATCGGCCTGGTTGACATTTTCCGAGAATGCGATTGTGAAGTCTCCCGAGGCTTCCAGTGCCTTGAGCCCCTTGTAGGCGCCTTCGTTCCAGCCGCCGTCGGCAACGGAGCCGGGCAGGACAAGCGCTACGCTGGTTTCGGCGCTGGCGCCTGCCGCCGAGCCGAAACCGAGGATGGTTGCCGCGGCCAGTCCGCTGGCGAATTTCCGAATACGTGTCATGTTTGACGTTCCTTCTCGACTTGTTCGGGACCCTGACAGTCCCGTTGTCCTGATGGGTATCGCTGTTTGGCCGGATCGCACTTTCCCTAATCGGCATCCGCCTGTGCGGGCCGTTGAAAGCATTTTGCGATTGTCTGTCGAACTGCGATGGCCGGACTATAGAAAGGGACTTTGCCTTCCAAAATGCCGGGCGGCGAATTCAGTTCATATCAATGATGATATGATGCAACCTTTATCCATAACGCATAAATAATGTGCACAAAAACGCGTCAAACTTGAAGATTGCCTATTTTAGCGGCGCGAATGATCGTGTCACGCAGCCAGATTGCGCTGGGATTTTGATTGGTCACGTCATGCCACAGCAGCCGGAACTCCATGCGGGGAAAGAAGCCGGGCGCGTCTACGATCGAGAGAGGAAGGATGTTTGCGTAGACATCGGCGAAACGACGGCAAGTGGTGAAGACAAGGTCTGAATCGAGCAGCACGTTTGGGATCAGGCTGTATTCGGGAATGAACCAGCTAATCCGGCGGGGTGTTTTCAACGACTTCAGCGATCCGTCGATTGGCCCCTTTTCGAAATTGGAGACGGGAAAGGGCGCGATGTGTTCGAGCGCGAGATAGTCTTCCGCCGTCTGCGGTGGCCGGGCGACCACGGGATGATCCGAGCGCGCCAGCAACACGATCTCGTCCGTGCCGATCGGCGCGTAGCGAAGGTTTTCGTATGTGTCGCGGGTGAACTCCGTCACGCAATCCACGACGACATCGAGCTCCCTTTCCTCCAGTGCCGACAGGACGTCGACAGAATCGTCGATCGGCCTGACACGCGCCTTCAGGCCGGGGCCCGCATGTGAAATTGCCGCGACGACCGGCGGAACGAGGCTGACCATGTTGGAGTCGGCGAAACCCAGCGAGAATTCCGTCTCCGAGGTTTGCGGATCGAATTCCGGCTCCGGCTCGATGAGATCCGACAGGCGATCCAGAATGGCCTGGAGTTCGTCGCGAATGATCCGACCGCGATCGGTGATGACCATGCGCTCGCCGCTGCGCACCAGAAGCCCGTCACTGAAGCGTTCCCGCATTTCCGCGAGCAACCGGCTGACCGCTGGCTGAGAGGTTTCGAAATGGTGCGCCGTTTCCGTAACACTCTTGACCTTCAGCAGATGAAGAAAAACCCGGTACTGCCTTGTGGTGATGCTCTGAAGTCTGGACATCGCCGGATCATTTAGACCGCCGGAAACACCGTCAAGCCGGAAGGTATGTCGAACGGCATCATAAAACAGCGTTGAAGAAACAAACCTGTCCGATGAAGCTTATTCGTTCATGGCGGCCGAAGGACGATCGACACAGTTGAGCGCTCGGCCCGAAGTTCGTTGCTCATCGCGTGCGCGACTGGATCACGGCCGCCGGCGCCAGGACGGCTTACATCGAGCCAAGCTCACCCTGAGAGAACGGATACTGCGAAAGCTTCAACGCCCGGTTCCGTGACGAACTGCTTGACGGCGAGATCTTCTACAACCTGCGCGAGGCGCAAATCCTGATCGAGCAATGGCGGAAGCACTACAACACCGGGAGACCACACAATGCCTTACGCTACCGCCCGCCAGCCCCGGAAAGCATTACCCCGATGGGCCAAAGGCCGGCCACGCACGAACAATCACATTGGACCCATCAAAATGGGGTTTCTCAGCGAAATTGACGAGGTTAAATGCCTCCAGATGCTAGCTGATCCGGGGCAAGGTTGGGCCGGGACAGAAATCCAAAAATCGGACTGCGAGCATTGCTGGGACGGGCGTTAGCGCCCCTCCTTGTCCCCAATTTTCGTTTCGTCTGCGATGAAGATGGGGAAGCCCTTGTCGCCGTAATGCTTCTGGATGGCGGGGCCTATCCCAAACGTCACCTTCTCAGCGTTGGCTTGAAGTGGACCTAGCGCAGAGCGAACCTCTTTAATGATGCTCTCAAGCTCCAATTCATATGGCGCAAGAGCCGCGATCTCGCTTTCAGTCAATTCGGACATTACGACCCCATCCCGGACGCCGGAATGACGTTTGATCAGTTTCTTTATCTCTCCGCGCTTCTCAAAGTAGGTGTCAATCGCTGCAATAAGTGTGGCGTGCTGCATAAAAACTTCAGTCGCAGCAGTCACCAAATCCGCTTCCTTTGCCGCAATCAGAGGGACAAGTTCCGAGGCGTCTACTTCGTATGACTTGCTGCTGGGAACAATAGGTATGACCCTTCGCCAAAACGGAAGGTGAGATAGACCCCTTTCATTGGCGTCCGACAAGGACTGATTTATGGCGTTCTTGATTGCCACGACGTCGGAGAGAACCAGCGAAGCTTTCACCATCAGTCGGAGAGCATAAGACTTCTGCTCCTCGTCTCGCGCTTCGCGATCCCGCTTCAATGTCTCCGCAGAGCTTTGTTTGGCGAGCAGCCACGAAATGAAACCGCCGACCAACGCGCCCAACAGCGCCCCGCCGAAGCCGCTTGTCAGATTTACAATCTCTGGGTTCATGTCCACTACATATCACAACGCAAAAGCCATAGCCGCGATTATTCTGGCGGTGTCAGCTTCCGCTTCCTCGGTTCATTCCGCCAGTCGACGCCCGGCTCCTGACCCTCATCCTGCTTCTTCGCCTCCCGCATGTGATGTCTGGCAAGCGCCCTGAAGAACTGCTCGATCTTCTCCTCGCCGCCGCTTTCGCCGCTATGCGTGAATGTCACTTCGACCTCGGCGGACTTCCGTTTATCGTGCATGTCCATCCTCCCGCCGCATGACGCAGCGGGGCACGGTAGCAGAAGAATGCGCGCTTAGGTGGCAATGACGATCAGATTGCTCGTCAAATCGACAGGAAAGCCTAGGAAAATCAATGACTAAGAAGTTTGAATGCAATTTTTGGTAGCGGAGGAGGGACTTGAACCCCCGACACGCGGATTATGATTCCGCTGCTCTAACCGACTGAGCTACTCCGCCACGCGGCGGCCTGTGGCCGCGAAGGTCGCGCGGATATAAGGTCCGGGCCTCCGGCCTGTCAAGCGTGGATGCGGCGAAAGGTAACTTGTTTCGCAGCGCCAAAAACGCTTTAACGCGCCCGCTATCCCTCTATCCCGTCCGGAACCGACCATGACCACTTCCAATGCCCCGAGAATCGCGGTGATCGGCTGCGGCTACTGGGGCGCGAACCATGTCCGCACGCTCGGCGAAATGGGGCTCCTGCACGCGGTATCCGACGTCAATATCGAGCGCGCGGAAATGCTGGCGCAGCCTTTCGGCGCGCGGGCCTGCCTGCCGGACGATGTCTTCGCGGACGCCGATATCGATGCGGTGGTGCTGGCGCTGCCGGCGCATGTGCATGCGCAGTTCGCCCTGCGCGCCATCGCAGACGGCAAGCATGTCTTCGTCGAGAAGCCGCTGGCGCTGTCTTCCGCCGACGGCGCGCATGTTGTCGACGAGGCGGCCACGGCGGGTCTCGTTTTGATGACCGGGCATATCCTGTGCTTTCACAACGCGTTCACGGCGCTGCGCGACCGGGTCGCGGCCGGCGATCTCGGCGAAGTGCGATACCTGCAGAGCCACCGGCTGGGATTCGGCAAGTTCCACGCCCGTTTCGACGCGCTGTGGGACCTCGCGCCGCACGACCTCTCGATGATCATGACGCTGGCCGGCGGGGAGCCGGAAAGCGTGCGCGGCATTAATCGCGGCGTCTCGATCGGAACCACCGATCTCGCGCATGTGCATATGGATTTCGCAGCCGGGACGGGCGCGCATATCCATGTTTCCCGCCACAGCCCCTATCGCGAGCGCCGGTTCACGGTGATCGGCTCAGAGGGTATGGCGGTCTGGGACGACCTCGCCGACTGGCCGGAAAAGCTCGCGCTTTATCGCCACAGGATCGATCCGAAAGGGACGAACTGGGATTTCGAACTGAGCGATCCCGACTACGTTCCGCTCGAAGCCAACATGGCGCTGACCGACGAACTCGCCCATTTCGCGGAGTGTATCCGCACCGGCGAGACGCCGCGTACCGACGGGCGCCAGGGCGTGGCGGTGCTGCGCATCCTCGAACAGGCGGGCGCCTGACGCATCGTGCCGTTCACCGCTCGTTACAAGGCGGCAACGGGATTGATGAGCCGGGGAATACTAGGCTCTTGCCGCCGCAGGGTTTTGCGCGATACGCAGCAACGGGGTAAAGAGGGTATGACGCTTCCGTGATTCCGGGAGCGCCACGCATTGCGGGGAATTTTATGCAGTTCATAGATCTCGGCGCGCAGCGCGCCCGTATCGAGGACCGGATCCAGGCGGTGATCGGAAATGTCGTGTCGAGCGGCGCCTATATTCTCGGCCCGCAGGTGGGCGAATTCGAGCGCCAGCTCGCGGACTATGTCGGCGTCAAGCATGTCATTGGCTGCGCCAGCGGAACCGATGCGCTGCAGATCCCGCTGATGGCCAGGGGCATCGGGCCGGGCGACGCGGTATTCGTGCCGAGCTTCACCTTCGCGGCCACGGCCGAAGTGGTTGCGCTGGTGGGCGCGGAGCCGGTCTTCGTCGATATCGACCCCGACACCTACAACATGGATCCCGCTTCGCTCGCCGAGGCGATCGAAATGATCGAGAAAGAGGGCAGGCTTGCCGCCAAGGCGGTCATCCCGGTCGATCTTTTCGGGCTGTCGGCCGATTACGACGCGATTGGCGCGGTGGCAAAAAAGCATGGCCTCATGGTCATTTCCGATGCGGCGCAGGCAATCGGCGGCGAAGCCGGCGGCCGGCGTTGCGGCAGTTTCGGCGATGTGGCGTCCACGAGCTTCTATCCGGCCAAGCCGCTCGGCTGCTATGGCGACGGCGGCGCGGTGATGACCGACGACGACGATCTGGCCGAAATCATGCGGTCGGTGGCCTTTCACGGCAAGGGCTCCAGCCAGTACGACAATGTGCGCATCGGCCTGACCTCGCGCCTCGATACGATCCAGGCGGCGATCCTGATCGAGAAGCTCGCGATCCTCGAAGACGAGATGGTCGCGCGGCACCGGATCGCGGAACGCTACCGCGAAGGGCTCGGCAATTACGTCAAGGCGGCCGGAAATATCGCCGGCACGCGGTCGGCCTGGGCGCAGTATTCCATCGAAGCGCCTGAGCGGGATCGCCTCCAGGCGCATCTCAAGTCGCAGGGCATCCCGTCCGTGATCTACTATGTGAAGCCGTTGCACAAGCAGGTGGCCTATCAGCATTTCCCGGTCGCGCCCGGCGGGCTGCCCGTGACTGACACGAAGCCGGCTTCCATCCTCTGCCTGCCGATGCATGCCTATCTGAGCGAGGAAGACCAGGATCGCGTGATCGGCGAGATCCGCAATTTCGTGCTCGAAAGCCCGGCCCGCCAGGCGGCAGCCGAATAGGCGTCAGCCGGCCTCGGCCATCAGTGTATCCAGCCTTTCAAGCATGCGCTCGGCCTCGGGCGCACGTTCGGTGCGATCGATGAAGCCGCCGCCGAGAACGCGCGCGCCTTCGCCCGTACCGTCATAGAGCACGCAGGCCTGACCCGGCGCGACGCCGGTCTCGCCCGCGTGGAGCTCCACCCATGTCCGGCCTGCCTCGTGGTGCAGCCGGGCAGGGGAAGGGGGGCGGGTCGACCGGACGCGGGCCATCACCTCGATCCCTTCGCGTGCGACCGTGTCGAGCGGCGCATCGCCAAGCCAGTTGGTCTCGCGCAAATGCACGATGCGCGTATCCAGCGCCTCGCGCGGTCCGACGATCACCCGGCGGGTGCGCGCATCCAGCTTGACCACGTAGAGCGGCTCGCCCGTGGCGACGCCCAGTCCCTTGCGCTGGCCGATGGTGAAACGCAGGATTCCCTCGTGCCGGCCGAGCACCCTGCCATCGACATGGACGATATCGCCGGCCATGGCCGAATTGGGCCGAAGCTTGGTGATGATGTCCGCGTAGTTGCCGTTCGGCACGAAGCAGATGTCCTGGCTGTCCGGCTTGTCGGCGACGATCAGGCCCATTTCGGCGGCGAGCCGGCGGGTTTCGTCCTTGGTCAGTTCGCCGAGCGGAAAGCGCAGGAAATCGACCTGGTCGGGCGTCGTGGCGAAGAGGAAATAGCTCTGGTCGCGGTCGGCGTCGGCCGGGCGGTAGAGGGCGCGGTGCGCACCGTTCGCGCGCGAGCGTATATAATGTCCGGTCGCCAGAACGTCGGCGTCGAGATCGCGCGCCGTCTTGAGCAGGTCGGCGAACTTGACTGTCTGATTGCAGGCCACGCAGGGGATCGGCGTCTCGCCGGCGAGATAGGAATCGGCGAAATTGTCGATCACCGCCTCGCGGAACCGGCTCTCGTAATCCAGCACGTAATGTGGGATGCCGAGCGTCTCGCAGACCCGGCGCGCGTCGTCGATGTCCTGGCCCGCGCAGCAGGAGCCGGTCTTTCGCGCCGCTTCGCCGTGATCGTAGAGCTGCAGGGTGATGCCGATCACCTCATAGCCTTCCGCATGCAGCATGCCCGCGACGACAGATGAGTCGACACCGCCCGACATGGCAACGACCACGCGGGTATCTTCCGGCTTCTTTTCGATATCGAGCGAATTCATGGTGCCCATTCACGGTTTCGGGGCTGCATATAACGGCCTCGGGCGCATTCTTCCAGCCGCCGGCCTGTCCGCCCTGCGGAATATCCCGGTTTGCGCGGCGCAGACGTTACCAAATGCCTACCTTCTCTTTAGGTGTTTTTTAAAGCTGTGGCCGTAATGTGGCATCGTTAATGGTCCTTGAGTGTGTAGTGAGTGCAATGACCGACCAGATTCGACCACGCGTCAAATATGTGATCGGGCCCGATGGCAGCCCTTTGACGATCAACGACCTGCCGCCCGCTTCGACGCGGCGTTGGGTCATCCGCCGTAAGGCCGAAGTCGTTGCAGCGGTTCGCGGCGGCCTGCTCAGCCTCGAGGAGGCGTGTCAGCGTTACACGCTGACCGTGGAGGAGTACCTGTCCTGGCAGGCGTCCATCGACGAACACGGCCTTGCCGGGCTTCGGACCACACGTATCCAGCAATATCGCCACTGACGCGGTCCGCCGCGCGGGGCACTTTCCCTCCGATCAGCGAATAAGTGCTGTGGCTATTGCCGCCGTGGCGACCGATGTCGCGTAGAACCAGAGACCCGGCTGGGTGAAGGCGTCGGCGAGACCCGAGGTCTTGGCGGCGACGATCACCAGCGCGACGACCAGCACATCCATCATCGACCATTTCGAGACGATGCCGAGCAGGCGGTGCATGCGTGCGTGAAGCGCGGGATTGCTTTCGCCGCCGGCCAGGATCGCCTGGACGGCGAGGATCTTGCCGGCAGGAAACACGATCGAGAAAAGCGCCACGACCGCGCCGAGCAGCGGATCCCCTGTGGTCCAGAGCTGGCCGACCATCTCGATCAGTGACGGTGTGCGGGTAAAAAAGATGAGATGCTCGAACCGCAACAGCGGCTGGGTCACGCCGAGGGCGAGCGAGAATGCCGATACGGCGATCAGGAGTGCAATCAGGATGCGCATGGCGCGCACCTAATTGACATTGCACCGGCAAGACAAGTCGAATGCCGCGCCGGGCGGCGATCGGCTGTCTAGCCGATCATCGCCTTGCGGGGTTCTTCGGTCTGCGGAGTGTCGTCGTCGTTGCGCGCCTCGCGCACCTCCATGCGCTCCGCCTTCTGAAGTTCGGCTTCCGCCTCGAGCAGTTCCGCCTCGGCGGCTTCCTTCTGCTGCTTCAGGTCGCGGATCGACGTCGACAGATTGTCCCGGCGGGTGCGCGCGGCCTTGGCGAAGGTTGGATAGGCGAAATGCTCCTGATCGGTGATGCCGGACTTCTTCTCTTCCGCGACGATCTGGGCGTCGAGTTCGTTCGCCATGCGCTCGAACTCGCCGATCATTGTTTCAAGCTGCATCACCTGGCGGTGCTTTTCGGCCACCTTGAACTGACGGAGGCGGATCATGTTGTTCCGAGGTTTCATACGCAATACTCCAAAAACCGAAAACGCTACGGCCGAATCTGTTTCGCGGACGTTAAATCGAAACGACTCAATCCGCCGAAAACGGCGTCTGGTAACACTTCGTTTACGTCCTCCGTTAATGATAGGCCGTAACCTTTAAGGCAGGGTAAACCTGAACCGCCATCCGGGGCGAAAGTTTTGGTGAGTCATTTGAATCAGTTAGCTTGGTTTCTTCGTGTGAAGAATCCGGAAAATTGAGTCGAAAAATCAAGTGATTTCAGAAGCCTGAAGGAATGGATTAATAAGGAATGAAGTCTTGCCCAACCGGAATATGTTTTGTTAACCATTCTATGTCAGCTTTTTCGCGGGCACTTGTGATTCTGCCCCGGAATCGAACGGACGGGATCGCCGGGCGCAGGAAAAGGGGATAAAAATGCGAGTTTTGCTTATCGAGGATGATAGCGCGATCGCCCAGAGCATCGAGCTGATGCTGAAGTCGGAGAGCTTCAACGTCTACTCCACCGATCTCGGGGAAGAAGGCGTGGATCTCGGAAAGCTGTATGATTACGACATCATCCTTCTCGACCTCAACCTACCCGACATGTCGGGCTATGAAGTGCTGCGAACGCTGCGCCTCTCAAAAATCAAGACGCCGATCCTGATCCTCTCCGGCATGGCCGGCATTGAGGACAAGGTTCGCGGCCTCGGCTTCGGCGCCGACGATTACATGACCAAGCCCTTCCACAAGGATGAGCTGGTTGCGCGAATTCACGCGATCGTCCGCCGCTCGAAGGGGCACGCACAGTCGGTCATCACCACCGGCGATCTTGTGGTCAACCTGGATGCCAAGACCGTCGAAGTCGGCGGCCAGCGCGTGCACCTGACCGGCAAGGAATACCAGATGCTGGAGCTGCTCTCGCTGCGCAAGGGCACCACGCTGACCAAGGAAATGTTCCTCAACCACCTTTATGGCGGCATGGACGAGCCGGAGCTGAAGATCATCGACGTCTTCATCTGCAAGCTGCGCAAGAAGCTCGACGCAGCATCCGGCGGGATCAATTACATCGAGACAGTCTGGGGGCGCGGCTATGTCCTGCGCGAACCGGATCAGGTTTCGATGGCCGAAAGCGCCTGACGCGTTTTTCGACACATGGTCTGAAATTGAAAAAGCCCGGTCTTTCGACCGGGCTTTTTCGTCCCGTCTTGGGAGCAGCCAGGTCCAGTTCAGGCTGCGCTTTCGAACTCGTGCAGACAACGGGTCAGCTGCGGGCGATCGAACGGCTTCAACAGATAGTCGTCCGCGCCGGCGCGCTTGGCCTTTGTCATCAGCGCCAAGTTCATCTCGGTCATCATCACGATGATTCTCGGTTGCCGCGTTTCGTGCATCGTGCGGACATGGCGGACGAAATCGGCCACTTCCATATCCTGCAAGTTTCCATCGACCATCACGACGTCCGGCAATTCGGCGGCGAAGACGCCTAGACCGTCGCTGCCGCTTTCGGCTTCGCTCACGACACTTTCGGTCGATGCGAGAATCCGTTTTGCGACCTTGCGGACGACATTCGAACCATCAACGATCAAACAACGCGACATGCCACGATTCCTCTTCCACATTCCCGTCAATCCGGGCATCTCCCCGCACCATACCGGAGAGGCCTGAAGGAAGCTCAAAATCGTCGTGGCAAATTTATTTCGTGTCGTTAACCGGTCGGAAACGTCGTCAATTAAGAGGCTGTGAAGACGATCCGTTCTTCGTTCTCGTCGACTTCGATGCTCATATCCGCCTCTTTGGCCAGAAGCAGCGTGTAGTAAGCCTGCACCGAATGGGCATCGACCGGCTCATCCGGCGGTGCGCCGTATTTGGCTGCCGTGTACAGTTCGTCGAATTTCGCGCTGACGCGCAGGAGCTTGCCGGCGACGGTCAGGCGGAAGACCGGCGATTCCTCGAGGTTGGCGAGCGTGACGTCGAGCGTACCGCCGCGCGGGATCGATCCGTTTGCGACGAGGATGAGGTTAAGCAGCAACTTCACCTTGTTTTTCGGCAGATAGGCGCGATCGCCCGTCCAGGAAAATTCCGGCTTTTCGCCGCGCATATATTCCCGCGCCACCGCCTCGGCATCGCCGGTATCGATCTGGACGCCGGCCGACCCGGCCGCGCCGAAGGCGATGCGGGCGAATTGCAGCCGCGACGACGCGTTGCGCGCGCTCGTCTTGATCAGGTCCATCGCGGCTTCGTCCGCGCCGCCTTCCTCGAGCAATTCCAGGCCGTTGTTGATGGCGCCGACCGGCGAGATGATGTCATGGCAGACCTTGCTGCAGAGCAGCGAGGCGAGGTCGGAAGGCGTCAGCGTGAAGATGGACGTCATTGGGGGGCTCCGGGATGCGGCGAACGAATCGATTGATAATACCCCGAAATGCCTATCACCGCCCGTTCCGGACAGGCAAGAATGCCGCATTTTCCGCCGTTTCCGACAGGTGCGGCCGGTGCGGTGAAAAAAGGCCTTAACAGTGCGTAAACCCTGGCAGCGTATTGCTGGATGTGCCGCAGGAGAGTCCGGGTCACGGACCGCACGGCGAAACAGGTAAAGGCGGAAGACAAGGACAGCGGCGTTGCAACGCAAACAGCGTTGGAAGGAACCGTCATGACCCCTTATTCCGAGACGACCCCGAACGTCCGCAGCGCGCGCCTTGCGCACCTGCTTGCGGTCCTGATGGCGTTCGCGCTCGTATTCGTGGCCGCGATGACGCCGCTGAAGGCGCGCGCGCAGGCCAGCGACACCTACACGGCCGAGGAAGTTGTCGATGCCGGGCACAATTTCTTCGGTGCGACCTCCGGTGGCATCGCCTCCGTCATCGAACAGATCTTCTCCAGGTACGGATTGCCGAATGGCTACGTCCTTGGCCAGGAAGGGGGCGGCGCATTCGTCGGCGGCCTGACTTATGGTGAAGGCACGCTCTACACCAAGAACGCCGGAGACCACACAGTCTTCTGGCAGGGGCCTTCGGTCGGCTGGGACTTCGGTGCCGACGGCAACCGCACGATGATGCTGGTCTATGACCTTCAGAGCGTCTCCGGACTTTACGGCCGCTATGGCGGCGTGGCCGGCTCGGCCTATCTCGTGGCCGGTGTCGGCTTCAACGTCCTGAGGCGCGGCAATGTGCTGCTCGTACCGGTGCGTACCGGGGTCGGTGCGCGTCTCGGCGTGTCCATCGGCTATCTGAAAGTGACGCCGATGCCGACATGGAACCCGTTCTGATCGATTGACCACGGGTCAATTCCGGTGGGCCTGATGGCCCGCCGGGGCTGGATTATTGGAAGTTTCCGTGGCAGATGCTAGCTTTCCGCGCAAGGAAAACGGATTTTGTTCCAGTCGGCCCTCATATTCGCGCTTGGTTTTCTTGCCGCCGCGCTTCTGGCCCTTATGGTCGCGCCGGCCATATGGCGGCGCGCTGTCTATTTGACGCGCAAGCGGATCGAAGCGGCTTTGCCGCTGACCGTCAATGAGCTGAATGCGGAAAAGGATGCCCTGCGCGCCGAGCACGCGATGGCCATGCGGCGCATGGAACTGCGGCTCAAGGACACTCGCGAGCATGGAACCAGCGAGAAAGTGCTGGTCGAAGAGCAGAGCGGTCGTATCAAGGCGCTGGAGTCGTCGCTGGCCGATGCAATGGCCCGCAGCGCCGCACGCGAACGCGAGACGGCCGAACTGACCGAAAAACTGCATGAGCGCGTGACCGAATTGTCCGAGCTTTCGGTGCTTCTGGAATCCGCGCGCACGGAGCTCGATATCCGCACGAGCGAATTGAAGGCGGCGACGCGTCTTCGCGAGGACCGCGCGGCGCAGTTGCGCGAGGTTTCCTCCCAGCTCCAGACTACCCGCGACGATCTTGGCGAGCGCGAGACGCAGATGGAGACCCTCTATGAAACGATCGCCGAACTGAAAGCTTCCGGCAAGAACCTGAAACGCGAGGTGCAGGACTCGAACACCGACGGCCAGGCGGTTGGCGACATGCTGGCGAGCGAAAGCCGTCGGGTCGCCAAGGCCGAGGCCAAGCTCGAACTGAGCAACGCCAAGGTCGCGGCGCTCGAGGAAAAGCTCAAGAAACGCGAAGCGGACATGAAGGAACTGCGCGAGCGGTCCGGCACCGATGACGCGGAGCTGGTGAAACTGCAGGGCCGTGTCGACATGGCCGAAAAGGCCAAGGCGGAGCTTGAGGAAGAGATCGAACGGATGTCGTCTCGCATTGAGGAGATGACAGCGGCATTCGAGGGCAGGGACCCGTCCGAGACGATCGAGGAACTGGAAGCCAAGCTTGCGAAGCAGGTTGCCGCAGCGAACGCGCTTGAACTGGAACGCGATTCCATGAAAGTCGAGCTTGCCGTTGCCAATCTGGGCGCATCGTCCGGCTCCGGCGAGGGCGACGCGATCCTGCGCGAGAAGCTCAACGATCTGGCGGCCGAAGTCGTCGCCATGGCGGCCCGGCTCGAAGGTCCGGATTCGCGCATCCACGTCCTTCTTGATCAGGAAAAGCCTTCCGCTTCGAGCGGCGATATCGTCAGCCTCGCCGAACGCATCAAGGCGCTCCAGCGTAGCGCCAACGGCCAGCGCTCCACCGCCTGACGGGCGGATCTACCGGGAAAAACGGCGATGCAGCGCGACCGCGCCGGCGGTGGCGACATTCAGGCTGTCGAAGCCCGGCGCCATGGCGATGGAAAGCGTTTCCAGCCGCTGCAACCATTCTTCCGCAAGGCCGGGGCCCTCGCTGCCGAGAACCAGCGCCTGGCGTTCCGCCGGTTGCCATTCGGCGATATCGGTCCGGCCCGCCGGCGATAGCGCGGCGATGGAAAAGCCGCCCGTCGACAGCGCTTCGATCCCGGCTTCCATCGATGCGATCCTGTGAAACGGCACCCGCAGGACACCGCCGACGGAGACGCGCACCGCCTTGCGGTAGAGCGGGTCGCAGCATTGTGGATCGAGCAACACCGCATCGACGCCGAAGGCCGCGGCGTTGCGAAAGATCGCGCCCATGTTGTCGTGGTTGGAGATCGCCGACAGCAACAGGAGTGTCTTCCAGTCGGCCGGCATTTCGTTGGGCAGTTCAGCCGTATCGCCGGGAATGTTCGCGATGGCGAGGATGCCGCGATGCATGTGGAAACCGGCAATGGCGTCCAGGACCGGCTGTGTCGCGCAATAGACGGGAACGTCTGCCGGGAGCGTATCCAGCAAACCGGAAAGGCCGGCTAGCCTGTTTTCCAGCACCAGCAGCGAATGCACGGGAAAGCGATTCTGATCGACGAGAACCTGAAGAACGGTCCTGCCTTCGGCGATGAAATGCCCCTGACGACGGATCAGGTCGCGTTCGCGAATGTCGCGGTAGATCGCAATTCTCGGATCGTCGGGATCCTCGATGCGGATTGTGGTCACATCAGCCGACATCGCCGCCGGCTTGCAGCATGAAATCGACGGCCTTGCCCGAGGCGGCTTTCTGGAGGGGCGTGAAGTCACCTTCGTCCAGCATAGCGGTTGTCGCGTCGATCAGGATCTTGTGTGTAGCGCGTGCGAGCGCCGACCCGACACTGATCCGGCGCACGCCCGCCGCCTCGAAATCGGCCCTGGAATATTTGGCGAAGCGGCCCGCGGCGAGCGCGTTGACCGGCTTGGAGACGCTTTTGACGATCTTGGCCAGCGCCTCGATGTTGGGCGGCAGCGGCACGTAGAGGAGATCGGCGCCGGCTTTCTCGAAGGCCTGGATGCGCCGGATCGCTTCCTCGACATCATAGGCGCCGTTCATCACGCCGTCGGCACGCGCGCAGAACACGAATGGTCGGCCCAGCGCCCGCGCGGCGGCGGCGGCCGCGCGGACCCGCTCGACCGCGATATCGAGCGGATAGGCGGGATTGCCCTCAGACATCATCGTGTCTTCGATGGAACACCCCGATAATCCGATTTCGCCGGCGAGCCGGATCGTCTCGGCGACGTCGTCCGGCGTGTCGGCGAAGCCGTTCTCGAAGTCGCCGCTTACCGGGAGGCCCGTCGCCGCGACGATCGTCTCGGCATGGGCGAGAGCCTCGTCGCGGGTGATGCTTCCCATGTCGGGCCGACCGAGCGTGAAGGCGAAGCCGGCGCTGGTCGTCGCGAGCGCCTGGGCTCCGAGCGCGGCCATTACACGGGCCGACCCGGCATCCCAGGGATTGGGGATAACGAAGCATCCCCGTTTGTGCAGCGTCTGGAAACGCTGGTGTCGTACGGACAGTGCCGTCATTGAAACGCTCCGATTTCCTCGCGCGCCTCGGCCGCCATACGGGCAAGCATGCCGCGCAGTTCGGATGCGTTTTCGAGCGGCGCGGGATACCAGACCCGGCAGGTCTTGTCGCCGGCGACAAGGTCCATTCCTTCCGAATCGAGGGCCGCGATGCGCCATGATCCGGCCTCGGCTCTGCCGATGACGCGTGCATAAAGATCGACCGCCTCGCGGTGATCCTCGTTCATGTGGGCGACAGCGCTTTCTTCCATGGCCGAGACGCCATCGACATCGCCCTTCAGCGCGAAGTCCCCGGGTGTCAGTTCGTAAGCCTTGCCGAAACCGCCATTCATGCTCGAACCCTGGATCTCCAGCCGGAAAAAGGCGAAGTCGCCGAAATCGGCATAGAGGGAAGCCTTTGGCTGGCGGGCGAGGTAGCGCCGGCGCACCCGCTTGCCCTCATCGGTATCGCGTTCGATCCTGCGGGCTTTCGTGAACAGCGTGATCCGTGGATGGGCGAGCGGGTCGCCCTTTCCCATCGCGCCGACGAGAAGCGATGTGCGCGGGTCCTCCAGCATCGGCCTGGTATGTCCGGATAGCGAGGAGACGAGAATGATCGGGGTTCCGTCCATATCCGTGGCGAGCGCGACGCGGCTCGCGCCGGGAAATCCTGTCTCGTGATTGTAAACGGCCAGTGCTCCGTGACGAGCGGTCGCGACAAGGTCTCGCGCCAGGCGGACTGCTTCCGCGTCGGTCTCCAGCACGATTTTCTTGGGCTTGTCGTCTGCGTCCATGACTTTCGGTCCTTCATCTGTTGATTGGATGGTCCGGCGCATGGCCGCTTGCGCCGATTGCGGTTATGTCATCGAATTCGGGACAGCGAAAGGCAGTCGGGACGCGGCCGATGGCGAAACTCTATTTTCATTACGCGACGATGAATGCCGGCAAATCGACCATGCTGTTGCAGGCATCCTTCAACTACCGCGAGCGGGGCATGCACACGCTGCTTTTCGTCGCGGGCCATTACCGGAAGGAAGCCGATCTCGGCTACATATCGTCGCGCGTCGGGCTGGAATCGGATGCGGAGATGTTCCGCGACGGCGACGACCTGTTTGAGCGCGTCCGCGAGCATCATGCATCCAAGACGACCCATTGCGTCTTCATCGACGAGGCGCAGTTTCTGCAGGAAGAGCAGGTCTGGCAGCTCGCCAGGGTTTGCGACCGGCTCGGTATTCCGGTGATGTGCTACGGGCTGCGGACGGATTTCCAGGGCAATCTCTTTTCCGGGTCACAGGCGCTTCTGGCGCTGGCCGACGAGATGCGCGAGGTGCGCACGATTTGCCGCTGCGGCCGGAAGGCGACGATGGTCGTGCGGATCGGGCCGGACGGAAAGGTCGCGCGCGACGGCGATCAGGTCGCCATTGGCAAGGACGCCTATGTCTCGCTTTGCCGCCGGCACTGGGAAGAAGAGATGGGCCGCGTGCAGGCGGAAGATCTGGTCGGCTTCGCGAAACAGTAGGCGTCCTGCCGTAAGCGCGGGCTTATTGCCGTCCAATAAGCCTGCGGCCGATTTCAAACACCCCACAAAGCGATGAACTCCCCGACATGCGCTGCCGGATTGGCCGCGGCGCAGCACAACGGAACACAAGGAGTTATCCCGTGCGCAAACTCATTCTCACCACCGCCGCTATCTTCGTCGCCCTGCCTGCCTTCGCGGCGGAACTGTCGATGGGTGCGGAACTCGGCAAGAGCATGGACGAGGTCAAGGCGTCGCTTGCCTCGTTGGGCTACGAAGTCCGCAAGGGCGAGATGGAGGACGGCATGATCGAGGTCTATTTCGTCAAGGACAAGACAATGGGCGAGGTCTATGTCGATGCGGCGACGGGCAAGATCGCCAAGCTGTCGATGAATTGAGCCGGTCATGAGCGCTCATGAACTGGAGGGTGCCGGCGAAGCCGGCATCCGTGCCATCCCGGTCTGGGATCCGCTCGTCCGGCTGATCCACTGGTCGCTTGTCGCCACGATTGTCCTCAACGGCTTCGTGACCGAGGACGAGAGCAAGCTGCATGAATATGTCGGTTACGCCGCGCTCGGCCTCGTGGTGCTGCGGCTTGTCTGGGGGATTGTCGGGCCGCGTCATGCGCGGTTCTCCGCCTTCCCGCCCAATCCCTTCGCCGCGCTGCGCCATATTCGCGACACGATAACGGCGCGCAATGTTCTGCATCTTTCGCACAATCCCCTGGGTGCGCTTATGGTGTATAACATCTGGGCAACGGTCCTTGTCCTCTGCGCCACGGGCATCATGATGGGGACCATACGGTTCTTCGGTCTGGAATGGGTCGAGGAGGCTCACGAGGCGGCGTTCACCTGGCTCATGATCTCGGTGGTCCTGCACCTTGTCGGTGTGGTCGCCGATAGCTGGTTGAGCGGCGTGCCGCTGGTGCGGGCGATGATCGACGGTCGCAAGAGGGTCCCGGTAGACCGGGAAGTGGAATGAACGAGACGACAGGCAAACGGCGGGCTTACGTGCTCGCCGTTCTCATCGTGGCAAACATGATGTGCGCGGTATTCTTCGCGGCGGATGTCATCGCCGATTTCGAGGCGTTGGGAAGCCAGGAGTCCTTTCATCTGATGATCGAGGCCATCGCGGCCGTCGTGCTGGTCTTCGGAACCGGTTTCCTGCTCATGGAGTTGCGTCGGCTCCTGCAGCGCAATGCGTCCATGGAGATCGGCATTCGCGCCGCGCGCGGCGAGATGCAGTCCGTCATCGACCGGTTCTTTTCCGATTGGGGGTTGTCCGACGCCGAGCGGGACGTCGCGCTTCTGCTGCTCAAGGGACTGGACAATGAGGCGATCGCGTCGATCCGCGGGACGGCCACCGGCACGGTGCGGGCGCAGTGCGCGCGCATATACGCCAAGGCGGGCGTCGACGGACGGTCGCAACTGATGAGCGTCTTCATGGAAGAACTCCTCTCGGAGCCGCTTGGAAGCGCTGCGGCGGGACAACGCGCCGCCTGACAGTAATTTGGCGGTTTCACACCGATTTCGCCTTGCAAGCGCCATACTTCAAAACGTAATCCTCACGGTCTATACCGAAAGCGTCCGCAACTTACGCTACGGACGACCCGCCTGGCCGAAGGAGACAGCTTTCATGGCGACCTTGCAGAATTTTGACGCCGAGATCGAGAAAACGAAGCAGGTCGTCGACGACATGCGCTCGAAGATCGAGCAATCGGGAATCGTTCTGGAGAAATTCGCCAAGGCCGACCAGGCCATCGGCGATGCCGATTTCGACATCGAGAACGCACGTATCCAGGACGTGCTCAAGCAACAGCAGGTTATGGAAGGCAATATCGCCGACCTGATCATCGGCCTCGAGGACGCGACCAACGTTTTCGGCTCCGAATTCGAGAGCATGAAATCCTACAGCGGTTTCGAGAAGCTTGTCGGGATGTTCTCCAAGCAGCGCATGCAGCGCATGCGGTCGGAACGCGTGCGCAACATGTCGCTTGCCGGCAATCTGCAGGAACTCCTTGCCAAGTCCGACACGATCGTCGGCATCCTCACCAGCCAGAAGCAGATCCTCGACCAGCGCTACTCGACCTCGGAGGAAAGCCTGCGCACGGTCATCGAGCGGCGCAAGTCCACCATGTTGGAGCTTGAGGCGACACAGAAGCGCATCGAGGAACTCAACCCGATGCTGTTGGACATGGAAAACCGCGTCGCGGCGACCACCAACCAGAAGGACCGCACCGAACTCGAAGGCGAGCGCTCGAAGCTGGCGACCGAGTACAACGAGATGCAGGCCAAGGAGCAGACCCTTCTGGCCGAGAGCCAGACGCTGGAACGCTACACCTCGATGTTCCAGACCTTCGTCGATTCGCTGAACAACCAGATCGCGGCGCAGCAGACGCTGATCAACAAGCTGACGATCGACACCGAACAGCGCATCGTCCTCTACAAATCGCTGGAGGATTCGCTCAAGACCGCCGCCCAGCAGGACGTCGCCCACAAGATCAACACGCTTGGCAGCCAGGTCGACAACGCCGCCGAAACGACCATGGCCGGCATCGGCGCGGCGGCGCAGAAGCACATCGGCGACCTTCTCGAAATGCACGAGAAGAACATGGTCGCCACCGCGGATATCCAGCGGCGCAAGAAGCTCGCCGACGACGCCTTCGCGCGGCGCTTCGATGCGGTGATGAAACAGCACGACGCCGCGGACTATGTGCGCCAGTAGGCGCCGAGCCGAACCGGGGGGCGGCTGAGCGACGATGACGAGGATGCCGGATGATTCACCCGTCGATCGGTATTTCGCGTCGATCCACGCGGCGCTGGAAGGCTTGGACGTCTTCCTGCGCGACGACCGCTCGCCGCTCTACAAACACGGCCTGGTCGCACAGGCCGTCACCGAGTATGTCGAGCGGCTGGAGGCGTCATTCACCTGCTGGCGGCATCATCTGGACTACGCGAAATCGTTTCGCATCTCGCGCGCGGAAAGCGGGTTTCCGGTCTTCCAGAATGTTTTGGAGCTCGAAAACGACCGGATGACCGCCAAGGCGCGGCTGGCGGAGATTCCGGCGCCCGACGCGCTGCGCGAGGAAATGGCGGACTTCATCCTGCGCCACAAGGCGTTCCCGCGCGACCTGCAGCAATCGATGGCCGAACGGCTCTATCTGGAACATGTGCAGGAGGGGCATGTGTTTTCGCCGCTGGTCCTGCCGGAAACCATCAAGGTCTCGGTCAATCCGAAGACGATGCGCCCCTTTTATCTCGTTCATTGGGGCGCCTTCGACGGCGTGTCGAACCTGCCGCTGGTCTATACGGCCATGATCGAGGATTCTTCACCTGACATTGTCAAGATGCTGGTCACCGAAGACGGCAAGCTCGACACGTCGGTGGAGATTCCGCTGCCGGTCGGTGGCCTGCTCAATCCGAAACTGGCGCGCGAATTCGACGCCTTCGCGGAGCGCAATTCGGCCTATTCGCTGTCGCCTTCGACGATCGCCACAAACATGGATCGCGATTTCGACGAGCTGCATCCCAAGCAGCTGCGCCGCATCGTGCTCGGGCCGTTCTATTCGGCAGGCATCACGGAACACAACAAGCGGGTCAACGATGTTCTCGAAAAGGTCGCCAACCCTGCCAATGCCTGGCTGCTGACCTGGACCATCCAGGACATCTATTCAAAGTCGGAAAAGCCTGCCCGCAAGGGGATATGGTCGTCGGAACCGGCGCGCGAGGAATTCCACATCGAGACAGACGATCTCGACGCCGCGCGCATGGGCGTCTCGGCCTATGAGAAGCACGCGCTCATTCCGCACGAAGCCTACCAGGCCCTTTACGCTGCCGGCGAAACCGAGGCCGTTTTCGCGGGCTACCAGACGCATATCATCTCCGGCGGCGAGGTGATCAGCGATGTGTGACAAATGCGAACTCGATCTCCTGATGTATGGCGAGCCCGTGCGCTGCGCGCCGCCGGTCTTCGAGAAAGGGCGTTTCGCGGCAAGTCCGGTCGACAAGGAAGACGACGCAGGCAAGACGAATGCAGTCAAGACGAATGCAGGTTTGCGAAAGGACGACCGGACAGCCCGGCGTGACGAGGAATAGCGGATGGATATCGGGCTGACCCGCATCGACGAGGACGACATCGCGAAACACCGCGCCACGGCGCAGTCTTTCGTCACGCGCATCATCGTGATGGAGGATACCGGCGGAAAGTCCGACACGGCGCTGGCCGGCACCGGGCGACGCTTCGTTTCCACCGTTTCGACCGGCGGCATGAAGCGCACGCGCGAAGTCGAACTGACGCGCCAGATCGCGGCCGTGCGGCCGGACGACCAGATGCTCACCCCGGTGCAGCACAATCTTCTCTACCGAACCCGGCGCGGCATCGCGGTGGCGCTGGCTGTCGCCGATGTTTTCGCCCGCCAGACCGACCTTGAGAGCCTTCAGGCGCGCAACCTGTCCGCGCCGCTGCAGGGCGACGAGGCGGTACGCTTCAAGACGCTGGTCAACGCGGCCGCCTATGTCTCCGCCTTCACGCTCGCCGCCTATCTGCTGCAGATGCTCGATGGCGGCACGGAGCCGGTCAACGATCCGGACGAGCCGGAATTCCTGTTCGACACCGCGCAGGACGCGCTGAAATCGATGGTCGCGGGACTGGCGAAATCGATCGAAGGCGCGGCGGACGAAACCGTCATGCTGCAGCGGGCCAAGGCGTTCGCGCGGGTCGCCGTCGACGGGCTGCTCGGCCGGCGCGGGCGGTTCACCGGGCTTGGCTCTTTCGAGGACAGCCATATCCGCATCGAGGCGGACGATTTCACGCTCGACGGGTTCGATGTCGCGCCGGGCCAGCGCCGCAAGCCGCTGGTGATGCAATTCAAGAAGCCGAACGAGATCATCGGCAACCACATCGCCAAATACCAGGCGACGAAGCTGGCCAAAATGCTGGTCGCCTATGATTTCGACAGACAGCTCAATCCCTTCGTGGAACTCGGCGGCTTCCTGTTCACTTTCATCGGCGATGGCGCGCCGGGCACCGGCAAGACGATCCTGATCCAGATGATCGCCGGGATGATCAACGACTACTGCACGATCGCCGGTTATCCGTTCCACTACGAGAATTTCGGCGTCGACCAGATCTCTTCCTACCAGGGCAAGTCGGGCCAGAACTGCAAGGAGTTCGTCAACACGATCGTCAACCCGAAGGCGATCGGCTTCGGCACGGTCGACGATATCGACCAGGTGGCGGCGAAGCGGTCCGACGACCGGGCATCCGCCGGCCAGCACGAGGTGACCGCCGTCCTGATGGAGAGCTTCGCCGGCGCCACCACCGTCGTGCGCGGCAACTGCTCCTTCGGCATGTTTTCCAACTATCCCGAAAATGTCGATGACGCCTTGCGTCAGCGGGCGGGCGCGCGCTGGCTGGTCGATGGACCGCAGACCGAGGACGACTATGTCGATATCTTCGTGCTGCTGGCGGGCAAGAACCACGCGATCCCGCTTGGCGATCACGATCTCTACGCGGCGCAGGTCATCAAGAAGGCGGTTGCGGCCGCCTATGAAGGCCATGACAGGCCGAAGGAGGACGGGTTGCTCGCGGTCTATGAGCGCTTCCTGGAAGAACGCGGCGAACCGAAAACCATGGCCGATGTCGGCGATTATCTGCATCGCATCAAGATGGCGGAGCCGCGTTTCACCGGCCGTGCGATCAAGAACATCACCGATGCGATCAAGATGCGGGCGATGGATATCGACCTCCCCGACGAGTGGTTCGAAACGCCCGAAGTCTTCCTGCACAAGTCCTACGACGACAAGAAAGCGATGATCGAGGAACTGCGCGGACCGTTCACGATGTCGATGGTGATGCAGGAGATCAATCGCTACGCCGACTCCGAGTTCCGCTACACCGACAAGTCCGACGCGGCCGCCGTCGAGACGATGATCCGCAACGAGCGGCTGCGCGAACGCGCCGCTCGCGAAATCGCCGACCTGAAGTCGAAGGGGCTGTGGAACGGCGCATGAAACGCCTTTACGACAACGAACTGATCTACGGGCGGCTGCTGACGGTGACGCAGCCGCATCTGGTCGAGCGCTACAACAAGGCGCTGAAGGCGTTCGGTCTGCCGGCAACGGTGCTGGAGCGGTTCGACATCGACAAGACCGGCTTCTCGCCGCAGATCGCCGATGAACTCGATGATCCGAACTATCTCGACCCGAACGGCGTCAATCGCCGCTTCATCATCCTCACGCCGGCGCAGTCGACCCTGCCGGTGGTTCACACCTGTTTTTCGAATACCGAAGCGCTCGTCTACGAGTTCTACAATTCCAACTCGCGCGCGATCCAGGCCCTGACGATCAAGGACGTGATCTATGGCGAGATCGAGGACAACGTGTCCACGGTCCGGGACGTCGAGGACCTGCTGTCCATCGAGCAGGTGGAATTCAAGGTGCTGTCGGCCGACGACGTGCTCGGCAAGGCCGCGACCCTGCGGTCGCTGGTCGACCGTCTGAAGACCGAGCCGGAGGCCTGGCGCGACGACGCCATGCTGGAGCGCATGGTCGATCTTGCCAAGGTTGCCGGCGATATCCGCGAGAACAGGCTGGTGCCCGACCAGGTCGTGTTCCGCCACGACGCGTTCTGGACCAGCCATTTCGGCGGTTGCTACATCTTCAACGACGAGAAGATGACCACGGTGATCTGCGATCCCGACGCGCCCGGTTTCCGGCGATCGCGGCCGTGGCAGGTCAGCTATCTGTCGATCCGCGATCAGGCGCGCATCTTCCGGTTTCTCGCCGAGACCGGGCGTCTCGACCCGCCGCGCGCCTCGTGGCTGGAGACCTCGGGCCTGCTCGAACACCGTGCCGAGATGGCGATCCGGGCGCTGTTGCGGAAATCCGATCCCGACGCGGACTACTCCGGAATGGACGCAGTCTGGCTTCAGACCTGGATGCATCGCAATGCCGGACTGATCAATGAGGAGGGGACCTATCCGTTCCTCAACGCGATCAAGCGCGAGATCGCCCAGACGGGCCGGGTCGATATCGGGCGCATTCCCGATCGGTTCCGCTTTTTGCTGGCGCGGGCACGTCCGGAGCACAAGGACGCCTGGCTGGTGAACCGGCTGATCACAGAATTCGTCCCCGACGATTTCGTTTCGCGTTATGTTTTCAACAAGCAGGGCTTCTACGCTGACTACACGGGCTATGACGACGCTTTCCGCCAGCACGTTGTGGAGACCCTGAAGAACACCTATTTGACCGACAAGGCCGCTTTCAGGAAGCGGCTCTACGGTCTCTGACCTTCCTGAGGGGTAGCCATGCTCGATCCGATCATCGCCTTTTTCACCCGCCTTTTCGAAATGATCGGTCGCGGGATCGGGCATTTCGTGGCGTGGCTGCTATGGCCCTTCATCGCGTTCAGGAACTGGCTGCGCGGGCGCGGCTGGTTCGTGAAGATCCCGGTTTTCCTGATCCTGATCGCCATCGTGGTCGGTTATGGACACTTCATCTGGATTGCCGAGCGCTGGGTGAACTGGAATCCGGACTATGTCGCCCGGTACGATCTCGCCAATGCGACCGTGACGCCGGGCGAGCCGATGCCCGAAGGCTCGTCGACGCAATGCGCGCCTTCGGCGATCGTCCAGGTGACGCGCGACCTGATCGACTTCAACGTCAACGAGAATTACTGGGTGCCGCAGCATCCGTTGTCGAAGGCGGGACTCTTCGGCATCGAGTGGAAGAACACGCCGTTCCTCGACAACAAGGCTGCGTTCCAGTTGGGCGTGAACCAGGTCGTCCGGCGCACGACCGTCGAACTTGTCGACCGCCTGGGCCGCGTTCGCGGTACGTCGCAGATCAACCAGAACCTGCAGGATGCCCGCCAGGCGATGGCCTATATCGACGACGCCTGGTGGCTGACCTTCACACCGCCCTTCGTGCAGCCGACGACAGCGGAACGTCAGCGCGAAGCGATGCGGGCGCTCGACGGGTTCAACACCGAACTTTCGAATTGCGAAGGCCAGTTCGACGGACGCACCGACAATCTGATGCAGTTTCTCGACCGGATCACCGGCGATATCGGTTCGACTTCGGATATCCTGCGCCAGCAAATGGAGGCGAGCAATCTCGGCTGGTTCGACCCGCGCGCCGACGACCGGTTCTGGTTCACTTACGGGCAGCTTTATGCCTATTACGGGGTCCTGGAGGCCACCCAGGCCGATTTCAGGGGCGTCTATGACGACCGCCGTTTGAGCGCTGTCTGGGATCGCACCGAGGACCAGTTGCACGCCTCGCTCGACATGCATCCCTTCATCATCTCGAACGGCAATGAATCGAGCTGGATCATGCCGTCGCATCTGGCGACGATGGGCTTCTACCTGTTGCGCGTGCGCTCCAACCTGGTCGAGATGCGCGACATTCTCGACCGGTAGGGTCGGGTGGGTTTCGGTCGTGCCGCCCGGTGGCTTTTGCTCTTTGCCGGGCTGGCCCTCTGGGGTACGCCGGCATTCGGGCAGGAGCCGGCCGTGCCGGCTGGTTCCGATGATCGCCTGACCGAGGCCGAGTTTCGCGAAGTCGCGGATTCGCTGCTCGCGATGCAGGTCGGTTTTGGCGACCATCGCCAGGTCGAGCTTACGGCTCGGCAACTCCATACGATGGTCGTGGAGAGCTTCGGGCGCGATTCCGCGCAGGCGCTGGAAGTCGAATGGCTGATTGCCGATGCGACGATCCGCCAGAGCCGGTTCGAAGAGGCACTTCAAATGGCGCGGAGCATTGCGCCGCGTGCCAACCGGCAGCTTGATCCCGACGACCTCCTGCTTTGGCGGATCTTCAACCTGCTCGTTCAGGCGACGGTTCAGTCCGGACATGCGGAAGAGGCACAGTCGCTCGGCGCCGACATGCTGGTGGAGGCCGAGAAAAGGTTCGGCATGGACCATTTCGCAGCGCTGGCCATCCGGCTTCAAATGGCGCGGGCTGCGCAATTCCTAGGGCAGTTCGAGACATCGCGGACCCACTTCACGCGGATTATAGAGGCGACGGCCCGGTCGCCCGGCAATTGGCAGCGGCAGATCCATGCGACGGCGCTCAGCGAATTTGGCGTTCTCCTGAACGATTCGGGAAAACCCGAAGAGGCGCTCGGCCCACTGAATGACGCGATCGCCGTCTATCTCGATCTTTATAGCGTGTTGAAGCATCCGGATATGGCGCCCGACGTCCTCACGGCGGTGGCGACGAAGGCACGAGCGCTTTGGTACCTGGAACGCCTCGACCTGCTCGAAGACCTCGTCGCTCCGTATCTGTCCCGTATCGAGGACGTCTATGGGCGGGACAGTTCGCATTGGGCCGATTTTGCGAAATTCATGGCGCTTGCCGATTTCGGCAATGGAGGAGATCCGGTTCGCGCCGAGAGGGGCATCGCGTTGCTGCGCGAAGTCGAGGCGATTTATGCCGTCGATCGCAGTCCGCAGGAGCGGTTTTTGCTGGAGGCACGGGACCTTCTCGGTATGTTCCTCGCAAAAACCGGCAGGCTGGAGGAATCGCTGGACGTATTCGGGCGGACGCTTGAAAACGATGCGCTTCCACGCGGCGATTTCTATCTTTACGCGCTGGCGCTTGCGGCGCGCGACGGCGTCTGGGACAGCGCGCGCGCCGGCGAAGGTGTGCTGGACTATTTGCAGGTCGCCCATTTGAAAGGCGCCGCGCGGGCGCAGGCTTTGCTCAACCGCCGCCTTGCCGCGGGAACCGGAGAGGCGGCGTCTGTGCTGCGAGACGTCTCGGATGCGGAGACCGCGATTTCGCTCGTCCGCAAGACCCTGGCTGCCGCCCTGTCGGTGCCTGCGAATGAACGCGATCGTCTTGCCGAAACAGCGTTGCGGGAACGCCTCAAGCAGCTGGAGGAAAGCCGGAACGCGATCAGGCAGCGCATGGATGCGGAGTATCCCTCGCTTGCCGCCGTAACTGGCAATTCATCGCTTTCCAAGGCGGAAATCCAGTCCCTGCTGGGTGAGGATGAGGCGCTTGTCATCCTGGAAACCGGATCGCAGGTCGGCATTCCCATGGCGCTGGTTCTCACGCGGGATTCCGGCTTCTGGTACTCGATCGACACGCCCCCTTCGAATATCGCGGCTGCCGTCGAAGCCATTCGTTCATCGGTGAACCTGGAACTCAACGTCCGAGCGGCTCGCTCGCGCCAGAAAGACAAGGTTGACCCGGCGGCCTTTCCCTTAGACGCCGCGCACTGGCTCTATCGGACGTTGCTCGGCCCGGCCGAGCAGGACCTCGCCGGCAAGAGCCATGTCTATTTCGATCTGCGCGGACCGGTGACGGCGATCCCGCCAGGTCTTCTCGTCGCTTCCATGCCCGCCGACGACACTGCGCAGCCCGAATGGCTGGTGCGGCGTTTCGCGATCACGGTCCTGCCATCGACGTCCGCGCTGCGGACGGCCGGCCTGGGCAGTGTGCGGCAACCGGCGCTGCCGGTGCTTGCCTTTGCCGATCCGGTCTTCGCCGGTACCGGCAATACGGCGCCATCCGCGCTGCGTGGTGCGCTGCGGCCGCTGCCGGAGACCGCCGACGAGGCGGCCGCCGTTGTTTCCGCCCTCGACGCGTCGGACGGCATCCGGCTCGGTGCCGATGCGAGCGAGGCGGCACTCAAGGCAATGGATCTGGAGGATTATCGCGTCCTCTATTTCGCCACCCACGGGCTCGTCGCGGGCGATATCGCCGGGACCGACCGCGCGCCGCTCGCGGAGCCGGCGCTGGCGCTGACGGCGGGCGGGGGCGAGGACGGATTTCTGACCGCATCCGAGATTGCGCAATTGCGGCTCGCGGCGGATTGGGTCGTTCTTTCCGCCTGCAACACCGCGCTTGGCGCGAAACCGGGTGCGGAGCCATTGTCCGGCCTTGCGCAGGCCTTCCTCTATGCCGGCGCGCGTGCGCTGATGGTCAGTCATTGGCCGGTGGAGAGTCACTCGGCCGTGCAACTGATGACCGACCTGTTCAGGTTGCGCGCCGAAGCGCCGCCAATGCGCGCCGCAGAGGCGCATCGCCAGGCCATTCTCTCGATGCTCGATGCGCCGGAAAATCCGGCTTGGACGCATCCGGCCTATTGGGCGCCTTTCATTCTGGTCGGCGTGCCCGACAGGCGCTGAAAAAGCCGCCAGTGGTCTTGCGTCATGCCGCGTGTCGCAAACCGCGCAATGAACGGCTGAATTGCGATTGCGTAGCCTTACCCGTCTGCGTGTATACACGCGCTGCGGCAGTGTTGCCCCTGCCGGGAGGACCAATCGGAGAGCACCATGGCCGAATTCAAGACCGACATCGAAATCGCCCGCGCCGCTGACAAGAAACCGATCCAGGAGATCGGGGCGAAGCTGGACATCCCGTCAGAACACCTGCTTCCCTACGGCCATGACAAGGCGAAGGTCTCCGCCGACTTCATCGCCTCCGTGAAGGATCGCGAAGACGGAAAGCTGATCCTCGTTACGGCCATCAACCCGACGCCCGCGGGCGAGGGCAAGACGACCACCACCGTCGGTCTTGGCGATGGCCTCAACCGCATCGGCAAGAAGACGGCGATCTGCATCCGCGAAGCCTCGCTCGGTCCGAATTTCGGCATGAAGGGCGGCGCGGCCGGCGGCGGCTACGCCCAGGTCGTGCCCATGGAGGACATGAACCTGCACTTCACGGGTGACTTCCACGCCATCACGTCGGCCCACAACCTGCTGTCGGCGATGATCGACAACCACATCTACTGGGGCAACGAACTGGCAATCGACGAGCGCCGCGTGAGCTGGCGCCGCGTGATGGACATGAACGACCGCGCTCTGCGCGATACGGTCGTTTCGCTTGGCGGCGTCGCCAACGGCTTTCCGCGCCAGACCGGGTTCGACATCACGGTCGCCTCGGAAGTCATGGCGATCCTGTGCCTCGCCAAGGACCTGGCCGACCTGCAGAAGCGTCTCGGCGATATCGTCGTCGCCTATCGCCGCGACCGCACGCCGATCTATTGCCGGGACATCGGGGCCGACGGCGCGATGACCGTGCTGCTGAAGGACGCGATGCAGCCGAACCTCGTGCAGACGCTGGAAAACAATCCGGCCTTCGTCCATGGCGGCCCCTTCGCGAATATCGCGCATGGCTGTAACTCGGTGATCGCGACCACGACGGCGCTGAAACTGGCCGATTACGTGGTGACCGAAGCCGGCTTCGGCGCAGATCTCGGTGCCGAGAAGTTCTTCGACATCAAGTGCCGCAAGGCCGGCCTGAAACCGGCAGCCGCCGTGATCGTCGCGACGGTGCGCGCGATGAAGATGAACGGCGGCGTCGCGAAGGCCGATCTCGGCGAGGAGAATGTCGAGGCTGTCCAGAAAGGTTGCCCCAATCTCGGTCGCCACATCGCCAACACCAAGGGCTTCGGCGTTCCCGTCGTCGTCGCGATCAACCATTTCGTCTCCGACACCGAAGCGGAAATCCAGGCGGTGAAGGATTACGTTGCCCAGCAGGGCGCGGAAGCGATCCTGTGCAAGCACTGGGCGAAGGGATCCGAAGGCATCGAGGAACTGGCGAACAAGGTCGTGTCGCTCGCCGAAAGCGGCGCGGCGAACTTCTCGCCGCTCTATCCCGACGAGATGGGCTTGTTCCAGAAGATCGAGACCGTCGCCAAGCGTATCTACCATGCCGATCAGGTCATCGCGGACAAGAAGGTGCGCGACCAGCTGAAGACATGGGAAGCCGAGGGCTATGGCCATCTGCCCGTCTGCATGGCCAAGACGCAATACTCGTTCTCGACCGACCCGAACCTGCGCGGCGCGCCGACCGGACATTCCGTGCCGGTGCGCGAGGTGCGGCTGTCGGCGGGCGCCGGCTTCATTGTCGCGATCTGCGGTGAGATCATGACCATGCCCGGCCTGCCGCGCAAACCGGCCGCCGAGGTGATCCGGCTCAACGACGAGGGCAATGTCGAAGGCCTGTTCTGATCGCGTTTCGGATCGGAGTTACGTTTAGGGGCGCCTGTTCGGGCGCCCCTTTTTCATGTGTCGTTCAGCGGCTGCGGTCCATGCCATGAGGTCAGCGCCGAGAGCCGCGCGGTCTTTTTGAACTGGTGTCGGCCCATGCGGCGCAGGATGCCGGCGAGAAAACGGATCGTCTCGGCGGCATAGGGACCCTTGTTCAGCATCACGCATTCGGCGCGCTGGCCCATCGCCGCGTCCGTGACTTCGGCACGCGAGGGGGCTCCGGTCTTGATCAACGTCTCGAGCACCTGCGTCGCCCAGACCGAGGGCACGTGCGCCGCTTCGCACAGCCAGAGGATTTCCTCCTGGACCTCCGACAGGCGTTCGGTGCCGATTTCCATCGCAAGGTCGCCGCGCGCGATCATCACCGCGACCGGCTGGCTGGCGCCGGCCTGCACGATCAGCCGCGGCAGGTTGCGCACGGCCAGCCCCGTCTCGACCTTGAGAAGCAGCGGCTGCGGCGGGCGGTTGCCGCGATGCCTGTTCAGTTCCGCGACGAGCAGGCGGATGTCCTCCGGGCGCTGGACGAAGGAACAGCCGACCACATCGGCATGGTCGGCCACAAACGCGATATCGCCGATATCCTTTTTCGAAAGCAGCGGAAGATCGAGATCGAGGCTCGGAAAGTTCACGCCTTTTTCCAGTTTCAGCTTTTCGCCCTTGTCGCGTGCGACGGTCACTTCGAGCAGGACGCCGTCGTCGACGGTTTCAATGACCTTCGCGCCGATCTTGCCGTCGTCGATCCAGATCAGCGTGCCGGGCTGGATGCGCGAAACGATGTTCGGAAAACTGATCGTGATTGCGGGCAGATCGTTGTGCGATGTGGCGGGTGCGGTCAGCAGGTGAAAACGGTCGCCACGGAAGACACGCTTGCGCCCTGCCATGTCGATTGTCTCGATCCGGCATTTCGGGCCCGCAATATCCATGATCACCGGGCAGGTTCGTCCGGCCTTTTGCGCGGTTTCACGGATATTGGCGATCATCCGCCCCCATTCGCGCGGGCCGTCATGGGCGCAATTGATGCGAAAGCAGCTCGCGCCGGCCTCGATCAGCTCGGTGACAAGGCCCGGGTCGTCGGCTCCCTCTTCGGGCACCGTCACCATGATGCGGGTGTGGCGTCCGCCGGGGTAGTCACCGAAAAACAGGTTCTGGTCGCGGGTGATGTGGTCCAGTCCGGCGGACAGTTCCTCCGGCGTGGGCCATTGCGCGGGTCGTCCCGTCAAGCCGTCGAGCGTGGCGGCGACGGAGGCGAGCGTCTGCCGGGGATGGGATTCGGAGCGTCCGAGCGAAGAGAGCCCGAGGGCGGACAAATCGGCCTGGAGCTCGACGAGGTCGCGTTGTCGGGCGGCGAGATAGAAAGCGAGGTTTTCCGCAGCCGCGCGAAAGGACTCGCGCCCGATTTCCGGCGCCCAGTCGGCGAGGATCGCCGCGCAGTCGGCCTCGATCTCCTGCTTGCGCTGGTAGAGCAGGTCGCGGCACGCCTCGATGCGCGCCAGTTGAGATGAAGCGTCGACCGCCACGCCTCCCGCCTTGTCGTGTTCCGTTTTTTCCATCTTGCTCGCTCCGAGCGCCGCGGCCCGAATGGCAGGCGATCAGGATTCGGACGGCTTGTCGTCCGCTTCGTCCTCGTCGATCTCGCGCACCACCTCGACCGTAACATGCGTCACCATTGCGGCAATCACGCCAAGAACGGCAAGCCACGGCGCGGCCAGCGCCATCACGCCGCCGGCGACGACGCCGATCGTGAGGGGCGTTTCGAGAACGATATCGCCATCCGACGCCTTGAGGCGAAGCTGACGGACATTGCCTTCCTGGACGATCGCCTTGATCTTTTCGATCAGCTGGTCGCCGGCAATCTCGATTTCCTCGGTGAAGGTTTTCTTCGTGCCCTTGTCGTCCTGCGTATCCATTGGATCACACCCTCGCTTGATATGGAGAAGAGTATGCCGGGCAGCTAACACCGCGATTGTGAAAGTGCGTTGACGCCCGTCAAACGCGTCGGATGGGCAGAACTCGAAAACGCGGGATTACTGACAGAGCCGATAGCCACTTCGCCTTTGGGCGAGATCCATATGCAGATGGTCGTCATGGAACGCGTCCGACCCCGGGCCGAGGACTGTGGTGAAGTGCAGGCATGCGCCCGCGCGCACGGCCTTCTGGAATGCTTCCTCGGGCGATCCTTTTCGCTGTTGCGGCTGGATCGGCATCGGATCGTGGCCATCGAACTCGAACTGGCGCACATCGACGGCGTTGCCGCGCGCATGTTCGGAGATCTTCGCGCCCGGCTGGCTGTTGCGGGTCCGGCAGACATAGGTCGAGGCCTGGCGGATACCCGTCAGCCGAACATCGTCGCCCAGAACCTTGGCTGCGGGGATGACCACCTCGTCGATCCACCGTGCGGTGGCAAGGACGGTGCGGCAGCGCATCTGCGTAGTCGGCGCGACCGAGATGCCGCGCACGATCTCGTCGACCGAGTAGCTCGCCGGGAGCCCGCAAATACCAGGCCCGTCCACCGCGTCCTGCCGTTTGAAGACGGTTCCAAGGGCTTTCAATTGCGCTTCGCAGGCGGCCAGTGCCGCTTCGTCCGGCGCGGGTGGCGGCGGATCGACGGGCTCCGACGGTTCGGGCGCGGTCTGTTCTTTTGCGGTATCCTTCTTATCGACCGCCTTCTCGCGGGAAGGGGCATCTTCGGCCGCCGTCTGTTCCGGTTTTTCCACTGGCAGGGGCACGACGCCGGGCACGTCGCTTGCCGCGAGAACGAACGGAATGAGCAGCGTTATCCAGACAATGCGCATGGAGGATCAGTCGACAAATTCCACAGGTGTTCCGTTCGCGACGAGCATTGCCAGTTCGTTGGCATCCCAGTTCGTCAGACGCAAGCAGCCATGCGAGGCCGTCTTGCCGATCAGTGCGGGATCCGGCGTTCCGTGGATTCCATATGTCGGTTCCGACAGGTCGATCCAGGTGCTGCCGACGGGACCGTTTGGCCCGGGCGGAATCGTCAGCTGCTCATTGTTGTCGCCCTGCTGGAAGTTCTCGTCAGGCCGGTAGGAGTAGGTCGGATCGGTGGCGACGCCGAGCACTTCGTGCGTTCCGGCGGGGGAAGGCGTGTCGCTGCTGCCGATCGTCACCGGATAGGAGAGCATCAGCCGCCCGGTCGAATCGTAGACCTGCAGGCGTTCGCGCGACTTGTTGGCGACGATCCGCGCGACTTCCGTTTCCGCGTTGGCGCCGGGATTGGCCGCCAGGATGGTCGTGCCGGGCTGGGCAAAATCGATGCCGGGATTGAGCGTCTCCAGGAACTCGATATCCATGTGGAAACGCTCGGCGAGCAGTTCCGCCGCGGATTCGTAGCCAAGCCAGTCCAGCTTGGCCAATTCCCTGTAATCCTCGGGTAGGGGCGGCACGATTCCCGAAACATCTTCGACGGTTATCTGGTAGGGACTGACGGCCTCTCCACCGTGGGCCTGTAGCGCCTGCCAGACGTCCTGATCCATGACGCCGTCGACCGGAAGCCCGTTGATCTCCTCGAAGGCGCGGATGGCCCTGTCGACGTTTTCGCCCGCATAGCCGTCGATGACGCCGGGCGATACGCCGCCGCGATCAAGCAGAATCTGTATCTTGGCGGTGATCGCGGATTGCCCGTCCGGAAGGGCTTCGCCGGTAAACTGCGCGGCGTTGATCGTTTCGGCGGATATGGCCTCGGCGCCCGGATCGGGCGCTTCGTTGGCGGATACCGAATTCATCGGCTCCGGATCGAACAGGTGGGATTTTCCCTGATCCTGAGCGGTTGCGGGGTATACGCCCAAAACGGTGCTCGCAAGGAGAACAGAAAGAAAAGGCGCGGTGGAACGGGCTGTGGGCTGATCTGTCATGCAGCGATAACGTGGCAGTGGCCGAAAGGCTCCCCTTGCGACGAAAACCCGCGCAAAATATGCATTGCGCAGACAAGCGCACCGGACTAGTTTGCGGCCATGACGAACTGCAGCGCAACGAAGAATCTCTGGTGGTGGCTCCGCTCCTAGGCGGTGCTGGTCCACGGCTGCGTGTCAGAAATCGGAACCGCCAAGTGCAGAATGCGCTGGCGGTTTTTTGCTGTCTGGCGCGGATAAGAGGACAGGACAATGACAGGAATTGAACGGTCGGACCGCGACAAGGCCAAAGCCGAACCCGATCTGACTTATGTCACGCGGGGTGGCGTGACGGTGAGGCGATATCGCCGCGACGCCGATTACCGGACCGCGATCTCCGACTACACGGACATGCTGGACACCCAGCCGGGTGTGATCCTGTCCTCCAATTACGAGTATCCGGGGCGCTATACCCGTTGGGACACGGCCATCGTCAATCCGCCGGTTCTGATCTCCTCGCACCAGCGCGAGATGACGATCGAGGCGCTGAGCGAGCGTGGCAAGCCATTGCTGGCGATGATCGAGAAGGCGCTCACAGGGGCCGAGCACATCGCCGAACTGACGCCGTCGGATGGTGTTCTGAAGGTCCGGATCGCCGAACCGGCGGCCGTGGTCATGGAAGAGGACCGCACGCGGGCGGCGAGCGTGTTTTCGGCGTTGCGCGCCATCGTCGATCACTTCCACAGCCCGGACGAGAACGATCTCGCGCTCTACGGCGCCTTCGGCTACGACATCGCCTTCCAGTTCGATCCGATCCAGCAGAAGCTCGATCGCGATACCGCGCAGCGCGACCTTGCGCTTTTCTTTCCCGACGAAATCCTTGTCGTCGACAACCACTCCGCGAAAGCGTGGATCGACCGGTACGAGTTTTCCGACGGCGAGATTTCGACCGAAGGCCTCGACGAAACCGTCGCGCCGCAGCCCTTCGCCAAGTCGGAGACCATCCCCCCGCGCGGCGATCACGAACCGGGCGAATATGCGCGGCTGGTCGAGAAGGCCAAGGAGAGCTTCGCACGCGGCGACCTGTTCGAGGTCGTGCCCGGCCAGATTTTCCACGAGCGTTGCGAGTCCGCGCCGTCGGCGATCGCGCGGCGGCTGAAGGAAACCAATCCGGCGCCCTATTCCTTCTTCATGAATCTCGCGCGCAACGAGTTCCTGATCGGCGCGTCGCCCGAAATGTTCGTTCGCGTGACCGGCCGACGCATCGAGACCTGCCCGATTTCCGGCACCATCCAGCGCGGCGAGGATGCGATCTCCGATTCCGAGCAGATCCTCAAGCTGCTCAATTCCAAGAAGGACGAGTCGGAACTGACCATGTGTTCCGACGTCGATCGCAACGACAAGTCGCGGGTCTGCGAGCCCGGAACGGTGCGGGTGATCGGGCGGCGCCAGATCGAGATGTATTCCCGGCTGATCCACACGGTCGATCATGTCGAGGGACGGTTGCGCGACGGGATGGATGCCTTTGACGGCTTCCTGACCCATGCGTGGGCGGTGACCGTGACGGGCGCGCCGAAACTGTGGGCGATGCGCTTCATCGAGAACAACGAGAAGAGCCCGCGCGCCTGGTATGGCGGGGCGATCGGCATCGTGAAGTTCGATGGCGACATGAACACCGGCCTGACGCTGCGGACCATCCATGTGCGCGATGGTGTCGCCTCGGTGCGGGCAGGCGCGACGCTGCTGTTCGATTCCGTGCCCGAAGACGAGGAGGCCGAGACCGAACTGAAGGCCTCGGCGATGCTGGCGGCGATACGCGACGCCAAGAAGGGCAACGCCGCATCGACCAAGCGCGAGGCGGCGAAGGTCGGCGTCGGCGTGAAGATCCTGCTGGTCGATCACGAGGACAGTTTCGTCCACACGCTGGCGAACTACTTCCGGCAGACCGGCGCGGAGGTGCGCACGGTGCGTTCGCCCGTTCCCGAAAAGGCCTTCGACGACTACAAGCCCGATCTCGTGGTGCTGTCGCCCGGACCGGGCATGCCGTCGGATTTCGACTGCAAGGCGACGATCCGAAAGGCGCGCGATCGCGACCTGCCGATCTTCGGCGTTTGTCTCGGCTTGCAGGCGCTGACCGAGGCCTATGGCGGCAATCTCAGGCAGATGAACCTGCCGATGCACGGAAAGCCGTCGCGCATTCGGGTCAACCATCCCGGCAAGGTCTTCTCTGGCCTGCCAAGCAATGTCACGGTCGGCCGCTACCATTCGATCTTCGCCGATCCGTCGCGGCTGCCGGACGAATTCGTCGTCACGGCGGAAACGGATGACGGCGTGGTGATGGGCATCGAGCACCGAACCGAACCGGTCGCGGCGGTGCAGTTCCATCCGGAATCGATCATGACGCTCGGCCAGAATGCCGGCATGCGGATGATCGAGAACGTGGTGGCGCATCTGGTCGACACGAAGGACAAACGAAAACGGGACGCGGCTGCCTGACGGCGGCGGGCGCGTAGGGCCGATGATACAGTTCGATCCGGCCGTGAAGCGGCTGGCGGCGTGGTCCATCGCCGTCGCCGTCGGCGTGATGGGCCTGAAGCTCGTCGCCTGGTATCTCACCGGGTCGGTGGCGCTTCTGTCCGACGGGCTGGAATCGACCGTCAACGTCATCGCCGCCGTGATCGCCTTCGTGGCGGTGTCCTATGCGCAGCGCCCTGCCGACGCCGACCACCAGTTCGGCCATCACAAGGCGGAGTATTTCTCGGCCGTGGTCGAAGGCGTGCTGATCGCCATCGCCGCGTTGCTGATCATCCAGCAGGCGATCCCGGCGCTTCGCGAACCGCAGCTGCCGGAAACGCCGGGGCTCGGCCTCGGCGTCAACATGCTGGCCTCGGCGATCAATGCCGGCTGGGCCACTCTCCTGATCCGCAGGGGCCGGGAGAAGCGGTCGCCGGCGCTGGTTGCCGACGGCCGTCACATCCTGTCGGACGTGGTCACCTCGGTCGGCGTGTTCGCCGGGCTCGTCCTTGCGCTTCTCACCGGCTATGCGATCCTCGACCCGTTGCTCGCGATTGCCGTGGCGATCAACATCATGTGGCAGGGCTGGAAGGTGATCGCCTCCTCGGTCGATGCGCTGATGGATCGCGCGGTGGAGCCCGCCGACGAGGCGCGCATCAAGGAAATCATCGCGGCGAACGCCGAAGGCTCGATCGACGTGCACGATTTGCGCACCCGCGTCGCCGGCCCGGCGACCTTTATCGATTTCCACCTCGTCGTGCCGGAAACGATGAGCGTGGGCGACGCGCATGACATCTGCGACCGGCTGGAGGATGCGATCCGCGATTTCGTGCCGGGCGCTTCCATCGCCATCCATGTCGAGCCGCAGGGCGAAAAGGCGCACGGGATCAGGGTTCGGCTGTAATGCGCAGACCCCGGCCTTGAGCCCGGGCGCGTCTCGCCGCCCGACCGTCAGCGTCATGTCGCGGCATTCCGTGAGGGTTTCATCGACCGGGTGCCGGCTTCGCTTTCGCCGGCGGGGCGGGTATCCTCTTTGCGCGGGAAGTTCCGCCGGCTGGTCCGAACGGGAAAGCTACACACCGGTCGGGAACTGTGCTTTGACGGGGCCTGCTTGCCAGGGGAAAGAGCAATGGACGAAAGCCACGTAGCGTCGCAAACATGGAGGGTCACGCCCGATCCGTTATGTATCCTGGATCGCCAGGGCTGCTTCGCTGCGGTGAACCCGGCCTGGAAGGCGACGCTCGGCTGGACGGAAGCCGAGATGATCGGGGTTCCCTATCTGACCTTCCTGCACCCGGACGACGTCGATCGCTCCATGACGGCCTTCGAGAAGGTGAAGTCGGGCAAGCCCGTATTCCGCTTCGAGAACCGCTATCGTGCCAGGGACGGTTCTTTCCGCTGGTTTTCCTGGGTGGCGGTTCCGGAAGGCGATTTCTTCTATTGTACGGTGCGCGACAAGACCGAGGAAAAGGAACGCGAGCGGATCATCGCCGAGCAGCGCGAAGAGGCGAGCCTCAGGGAACAGTTTCTCGCCGTCCTCGGACATGATCTGCGCAATCCGCTGGGTTCGCTGATCGCGGGGGTGCGGCTGCTGTCGCGCGAGGAGCAGAGCGAGCGGGCGCGCGAGACGCTGCGGCTCATGCAGACCAGCACCGCGCGCATGTCGGAACTGATCGCCAACATGATGGATTTCGCGCGGGTGCGCCTCGGCGACGGGATCGGGCTCGACCGCAGATCGCACAACGATCTCGGCAAGCGGATATCGGAGGTCGTCCACGAGATACAGGTCGCGTTCGAGGACGCCCGGATAGAGGTCGAGACCGACATCGACGGTGAAATCTACTGCGACGCCCCCCGGATGATGCAGGTTCTGTCGAACCTCCTGGGCAACGCCGTGATGCATGGCGCGCATGACGAGCCGATCACGGTCGATGCCGACAACCGGGACGGCCAATTGACGATCACCGTGTGCAACAAGGGCACGCCGATACCCGATGTGAGCCGCGAAAACCTGTTCCGGCCGTTCTTCAAGGGCGGAAAACACGCAAGCCCGCAGGGTCTCGGGCTCGGCTTGTTCATCACCTCGGAGATCGTCTCGGCCCATGGCGGACATATCGAGGTGACCTCGGACGAAGACCTGACCTGCTTCGAGGTCAGTATTCCCGCTGTGCGGGCGGGGGAGTGAAAGAGGAACTTCAAAGGCAAAGTCGGATTGCCGCCGATTGATCCTCTCCGAAAACCCGTCATCAAACTGCGCGCAACAAGGGATTGCGAATGAACGGCGATATTGACTACGCGGTTTGGGATCGGAAATAGCCGGCACGTACTGATGCACCGATCAGGTTCGTTATAAGTCGGCCAGCCGTAATGGATGTGATTTCGTTGACATCCTTGCTCGGGGTGATTTCGACGATGTCCATGCCGACAACTTTGCCTTTGTTCACCAGGCCATGGATGAGCTTGTGCATCTGGGTATAGGTTACGCCTCCGGGTGCGGGCACGAGGACACCCGGCATCACCCCGGGCTCCATCCCGTCTGCGTCGACTGTGATATAATACCGTTCGCCATCCGGTATCCGCGCAAGGACTGCGTCCATGCCTTTGTCGTGAAGCTCATGGGCTGTCGTCAGGTCTGCGCCATACGCTTGTGCAGCCTCAAATTCCTCTTTGCGCGCGCTTCCCTGGCAGCGCAGTCCAATCTGGAAAATCCGGTCGACGTGCGGCATTTCCGAGGCCCGGCGCATCGGGCTTGAATAGCCTTCCGTTTCGCCATTCAGGTGATCGCGCCAATCGAGATGGGCGTCGATCTGTATCACGTGTATAGGCCCGTGATCTTCAAAGGCCCTGAATACCGGGATCGGAACGCCATGATCTCCTCCGATCGAGATTGGCAAAGCGCCGGCCGCCAGGATTTTGCGGACTGCAGCCTCGGCGCGAAGATAGTGCGCATCGAGATCTCGCGGGATGGCGGGGACATCGCCGCAGTCGATCACACGGATATCCTGACCATCGAAAAGCGTGCCGCCCAGATCGAAATCCCAACGTTCCAGACCTTCGCAGGCAATGTCGGAGACCTGCCGGACGGCGGTTGGTGCGTTCGACTGGTCGTTCGTCACTTCCTCCATCGTGTAAGGGCGTCCGTAGGGCAATCCCAGGATGGCGACGTCAGCCTGGAGCGCATCGAGGTCGAGCTCCAGCGGAAAATGGCAGAAGGTCTTGCAGCCTGATCTTGGCGCTACGGTAAGTGGATCCGACATGTCTTGCTTTCCTATCGGTCAAACCGCGCCGATAATCACAGCGCGGCCTCGATCGCGGATAATCCCCGATCAATATCGTCGATGTTGTTGTAGTAATGCGGTGAGAAACGGATGAAATCGCGCCGCAAAGACGCGATGACATTGGCGTCTTTCAGGGTTTTGGCGAAATCGCGGCTGTTCTTGCCTGGAAAGCGCGCAGCGACGGTCGCGGAGCGGTCCGCGTCGGATTTCGGCCCGAGCACTTCAGCGCCCAACGCATTCAGCCCGGCGATGAGGTGTTTCGAGATGCGGCGATTATGTGCGACGACCTTGTCGATCCCTGTCTCAAGCAGATGGCGGATGGATTCTGTCGCGCCGAAAGCCGTCCCATAGGCCATGGTCCCGAATTCATAGCGTTTGGCATTGCCCGGCAACTCGAGCCGGTCTGCCTGAAAATCCCACATGTCCTTGTGACTGCGCCAACCCAGAATGCCCGGCGTGAGCTCTTGCAACTTTGGCGACACATACATCATGCCCGTGCCAAAAGGGCCGCACAGCCATTTGTAGGTGGAGGTCGCAACCGCATCGACACCCGTTGCGGCGTCGACGGGAACCTGACCCGCGGCTTGCGTGGCATCGACAACCAGGATCGCGCCATGTCTGTGCGCTTTCTCGGCAAATCGTTTGAGATCGTATTTCTGCCCCGTGCCGTACTCGACCTGGCTGAGACAAACGACAGAGGTCGCGTCATCGATTGCAGCTTCCAACGCATCGGGGTCGATGCTCTGCGTTTCATCAGCGCGCACCCAATGCACCGATGCACCGGTATGATCGGCAACGCGTATCCATGGGTAAATGGTCGACGGATGCGTGATGTCGGTGGCGATGATCTTGCTCCCGGCTTCGGGCATCACCGCCCAGGCCAGTGACTGCATCAACACCGTTTCGCTTGAGGCCACCGCGATGTCATCGACTGTCGCATTGAACAGGCGCGCTGTCGCCGCGTTGAGATTGTCCAGGCACTCGACTTCCGCCTGTTCGTCGAAGGCTATTGTCCCTTCCTCTGCAAGTGCGTACTGCCAGGCGGATATTGCGGCGGCGCCACCCTTGTGGCTCAGGCCAACCGAGGCGGCATCAAGATAGACATGTCGGTCGGCAGGCGGGAAAATTGATGCTGGTCCAAGTCGAAAGGCCGTATCGAGCGTCATTTGGAACTCCGGATGGCGGGCGAGGTCCCGCTTGTGCGTGCCCCTTGCTGCAGCTTCCACGATAAAGCGACGCAATGCATTGCCGAAAATGGAAAGCTGAGGTGACGGCCCGGAAACCTTCCGAAACTATGATGACACGACATCTTTTTCGAAAGAGCTGTCGCGAACGGCTTGAAGGAAAGCCGAGACCAGCGGCGTGCCGGCTGTCTCCATGTGGTACAGAATTCGGATGTCTGTGGTCTTCTTGATCCTATCGCCAAGCAAGGGCCGCATCTGTCCCGTGTCAACCCAGCTCCGCGCGTAATGATCCGGAAGAAAGCCGATGAATCCGCCTGTCAGAATGAGCGCGGCAATATTCTCGGTAAAATGGCCAATGGCAGAGGGCGTGAGACCGATCTTTTCATCATCGCGCAACTCGGCCTCGGAATAGACATGCTGCGCAAAGCGTTGGCTGCTCAGATGCTTCAGCGAAATCTCAGTGTCGGCCACGTCAAACAATGGGTGGGATGAGCCGCAATAGATATGGCCATGTTCCGTGAACAAGGGGAGTGACTGCGTCCCTCTGATCTTTCCTCGATTGGTCGATACACCGATATGCAGGCGTTTGACTGACACGCCCTGATCGATCTCAGCCGCGGATGCGTTGAGCATTCTGATCTCCACATCCGGATAATCTTCCGCAAATCGGGAGAGCGCTCCAATGAGGGGCGAACACTGGCTTGTTATGATAGAGTCGATGCAGCCGATGTGCAGAATCCCGCTTGGCGTCTTCTGCAAGGCGTTGAGATCGGATCGAAATCCCTCGAGCGCACTGAGCAGGCCAGTGCTCTTGTCATAGACAAACTGCCCTTCATCGGTCAGCGCGAACCCGGAGCGCCCCCGGTGACAGAGCGTGACACCCAGCCGAAGTTCCAGATCTGCTATCTGCTTGCTGATCGCGGACTTGGTGGTTCCGAGCTCGATCTCGGCCAAGGCGTAACCGCCGCACTCCGCCACAGCCCGAAAGGTTCGGATGAGCTTGAGGTCGAAATCCGAAACCTGGCCGGAAAACAATCGAACAGGCAAAGCCATATCAGGGTTCCTCAGAGCGCAAAGACATGAGTTGGTCTGTGATTATTGGAAACCTGCAGATCATCCAATCGATAGTTTCCTGGGCAGCAACCAAGGTGTCGCATTTTCACAGCGACCCATTTGGTCGGTTCGCTAGATTTAAGCTTTCCAAGCAGACCAACGACGCTTGCTGAGGGCAGAGACATGACGAGAGTGTACAGCCTGTCGGAGATCGAAGCGGTCCTCCCGAACATTGATATCGTTAAAGAAATCGGCGATGGCTTCGTTGCATACTCCGAAGGAAAGGTCGATGTGCCCCCGGTTGGGGAGCTTCTCTTTCCGGAAAACGCCGGCGAGATGCACATCAAATATGGTGCGATCCGCGGTGATGATGTCTTTGTGGTCAAGGTAGCGACCGGCTTCTTTCACAATCCGAGGATCGGTTTGCCCCCTTTTGGCGGGTGCATGCTGGTGTTTAGCCAGAAGACCGGAATGGTGGACTGCGTACTCCTCGAGGAGGGAGAACTGACCAATCATCGCACCGCGGCAGCCGGTGCCGTTTGCGCGCAACATTTTGCACCTCGCGGACTGGAGTATATCGGAATCGTGGGCAGCGGGGTGCAGGCCCGAATGCAGGCGGATTACTTGCGCCGTGTCACAGACTGCCGGAGACTGTATCTCTGGGCGCGAGATGCAAACTCGGCCAAAAAGGCCGCAGAGGATATCACGGCAATGGGATTCGAGGTCGTGATCTCACAGTCGTTGGATCAGCTTTGCAAACACGCCCGTCTGATCGTGACCACAACGCCTTCGGAGCACCCTCTCCTGACAGCAGAGATGATAAGGCCCGGCACGCATATCACCGCAATGGGCTCCGACACGCCGGAGAAGAACGAAGTTGCGCCGGATGTTCTTGCCATGGCTGATATTGTGATAGCTGACAGCCTGAAGCAAAGTCATTCAAGAGGAGAAGTGTTTCAGGCCCGAAGAGCCAAGTCCATTGCAGATGACAAACCGCTGGAGCTGGGCTCCGCTATCGCCGATCCAACAAAGGGACGTTGTTCTGCCGACCAGATAACCTTCGTCGATCTGACCGGTGTTGGGGTGCAAGACATCGCGATTGCCAAAGCTGTCGTAAACGAGTTGCGCTGAAGTGAACCACGAGACAAGGAATACAAAACGGAACCTGGTTGTCACGGTTCCGTTGAGTTCGAAATGTGGACCTGTCGATCGATGCAGTGGTTTATGACCTTCGCGGATTCCGCAATGGAAGACTGGAGGCGACATCCGCTACGCTTGAGCTAAAAGTCTGTTTTGGGCCGGAAGCGACGCCGCACCCGATGTGGGGCAATGCCGGACTTGCCGCCAGACCATTCGGAAACCCGCCATCCTCCTCCCTACTTGACCTCCGCATCCCCCCGGCTGTATCTCTCTACCCCATGAACACGCAGCGCGACCATATCCGCATCGCACCCGCCATCTCGGCCGGGCTGCTTCCGCGCGTTCTTCCCCTCCTTCTTATCGGCGGTTGCCGGGTCCTTTGAGGGGCGCCCGGCGGCCGGGTGGGCCTGTCGGCTGAGCTCCTCTCCAAAACCTTTACATCCCGATATGATTGCCCCATGAGGGCTTCGCTCTCGCTTTTTCGCGACCAAACGCGGCGCGAGACGCGAACAGGACAAGAGAAGACAAAGCGATGACTGTTCACGCCGAAGCCAAAGCCGCCATTGTGCGCGGCATGCCGGAAGCCTCCCGCAAATACCGCCCGTATCCGCCGGTCGACCTGCCCGACCGCACATGGCCGTCGAAGTCCATCGACAAAGCGCCGATCTGGTGCTCGGTCGATCTGCGCGACGGCAATCAGGCGCTGATCGACCCGATGGGGCCGGAGCGCAAGACGCGCATGTTCCGCATGCTGCTCGAAATGGGTTTCAAGGAAATCGAGATCGGCTTCCCGTCGGCCTCGCAAACCGATTTCGACTTCGCGCGCTGGTGCGTGGAGGAGGGCAATGTCCCCGACGACGTGTCGCTGCAGGTTCTGGTGCAGTGCCGGCCGGAGCTGATCACGCGCACGTTCGAGGCGCTGGAGGGGACGAGGAATCCGATCGTCCATTTCTACAATTCGACCTCCGAATTGCAGCGCCGCGTGGTGTTCAACAAGGACGTGGCGGGGATCAAGACGATCGCCACTGACGCGGCCAAGATGATCATGGACATGGCCGAAAAAGCCGGCGGCGGCTATCGCTTCCAGTATTCGCCGGAGAGCTTCACCGGCACGGAACTGGAAGTCGCGTTGGAAATCTGCAACGCGGTCGCCGAGATCGTGAAACCGACGCCGGACAACAAGCTGATCATCAACCTGCCGGCGACGGTGGAGATGTCCACGCCGAACATCCATGCCGACCAGATCGAGTGGATGTGCCGCAATCTCGACAATCGCGAGAACCTGATCGTCTCGCTGCATCCGCACAATGACCGCGGCACGGGCATCGCGGCGACCGAACTGGGCCTGATGGCCGGCGCCGACCGTGTCGAGGGCACTCTGTTCGGCAATGGCGAGCGCACGGGCAATGTCGATCTGGTGACGCTGGCGCTCAACATGTTCACGCAGGGGCTGGACCCGAAGCTGGACATCCACGACATCAACAAGATCCGCGACGTCTACGAGCATTGCAACCAGCTGGCGATCCCGGAGCGGCATCCTTATGTCGGCGAACTGGTCTACACGGCGTTTTCCGGCTCGCACCAGGACGCGATCAACAAGGGCATGAAGGCGGTGCGCGAGCACAAGAAGGAAATGTGGGAGGTGCCGTACCTGCCCATCGACCCGGCCGATGTGGGGCGCACCTATGAGGCGATCATCCGCATCAACTCGCAATCGGGCAAGGGCGGCATCGCCTATATCCTGGAGGCCGATCACGGGCTTCACCTGCCGCGCAGCCTGCAGGTCGAATTCCGCGACGTGATCCAGAAGATCACCGACGCCGAGGGGCGCGAACTGACCTCGGAGCGCATCCACCGCGAATTCCTGTCGACTTATGTCGAGATTCCCGACCGGCGGCTGCGCTTCGTCAGCCATTCGAGCGCGGCGGAAGGCGAGGACGGCGCGATGCGGACCGTCAAGGCTGTGATCGTCGACGGCAATGAGAAAATCACCATCGACGGGCGCGGCACCGGCCCGATCGACGGGTTCCTCGACGCGCTGTCGAAACATCTCGGCCGCAAGATCTCGGTGATCGACTATGCCGAGCACTCGCTGCAACGCGGCTCGGACGCTGCGGCGATCTGTTACATGGAGATCGATATCGACGGCGAGCGCGTCTTCGGGGCGGCGATCAACAAGAATATCGTCGGCGCTTCGCTGGAGGCGATCATCGCGGCGGTGAACCGCAAGCTGGCGGCCGGATAGGGCATTTTTCGTCGACCAGGTCGGTGTGCCGGGCTAAAAAAAAGCCCCGGCACGCCGCCATAGTATTAAGACTAATTGCGTATGGGTGTTTTTTATAGGCTATATTTTGTAGTAGTATGCTGACGTACAGTCACTTAACGAACCTTTCAATGAAACCCAGAGGCCGGGACACTTGACGGCGACCGTCCAGATCGACCAGATCGAGCCCGCCGCGATCCGGGAGGAGCTCGACCGAATCCTCGGAAGCGAGACGTTTTCCCGCTCCGAGCGGTCTCGCGAACTGCTCAAATACATCGTCGAAAAGGACCTCGAGGGCGAGGCCGACCGCCTCAAGGGCTTCGCCATCGCGCTCGATGTCTTCGACCGCCAGGACAGTTTCGATCCGTCCACCGACGCGGTGGTACGGGTGCAGGCCGGGCGCCTGCGCGACCTGATCGATACCTACTATGCCGCCGAGGGCGCGGAGAACGATATCCAGATCAGCGTTCCGCGCGGCTCCTACGTCCCTGCCTATGAGCTGAAACGGCAAGAACAGCCCGAAAGCGGTGGCCTGGTTCGCCGCGTGGCGACGCCGGTTCCCGGAGGGTCCGCCGAGGGCGCGGAAAGCGCGGCCAGAGGCCGGTTTGCGGACGACTCTCAATTGGTCTGGGCCGCGCGGATCGCGATCCTCGTGCTGCTCTGCGGCAATTTGGCGATGATGCTGTTGGGCAATCGCACGGTTGCCGATCCCGGAGCGGCGCCTGCGGTCGCCTCCGAGGTCGCCGAGCTGCCGGCCGCTTCTCCAAGCGTCTATCTGCCGTCGGTCTCGGTGGCCGCGGATTTCGACCCCGCGCTCCGGGCGGCGTTCGAGGACGCGCTGCCGCGCTTCGGGAGCATCGTCTACACGACCGACCGGTCGCCGACCGTCGATGTTCCCCAGTCAGATTTCTACATGCGGGCTGTCCCGGCGGGCACGCGTTCGCACAATATCCAGCTCTATCACAGCGAAAGCGGCATCCTCATTGCAACGGACCAGGTTCCCGGCGGGCTGGATGCGGATGCCACGGCCGAGCACGTGTCGCGCATTTCCAGCCGCTTCCTGCCTGTCGGCGGCGTCATCTATGCCTTTCTCGAGTCCGAGGGGCGGCTCAATCCACTGACCGAGTGCCTCGTGCTCTCGGCGACCTATTTCCACGAGCAGAGCGCCCAGCGGCATCGCGCGGCGTATGACTGTCAGCAGAACCTCCTGGCGAAGCACGTCAATTCGACCCTTCTTTACTCCAATCTGGCCTCACTGACGGTCGAGACCGTAACGGACCGGTATGATTATCCGGAAAACGCCAGTCTGGACGACGCCATCGTCTACGGTCGGCGGGCCATCGAACTGGCGCCGAGTTCGGCGGAAGCACATCGGTCCCTGGCGTGGGCATTGCAGGTCTCCGGCGAGATCGGCGCCGCGCTTGACGAAGTTCGCAAGGGCAATGTGCTAAACCCGTATGATCTGGGAATCGCGTCGAGTTACGCCAATACGCTGATCGCGACCGGTGACTTCGCGAAGGCGGTCGATGTGCTCGAACGCGCGGTGAATGCGTCGCCGGTTCATCCGACATGGTGGGACTACGCCCTGTTCGTGTCAGCCTTTCAGGAGGGCAGGACCGATCTCGTGCTGGCCAGTTCGCGCAACCTCGTGGGACATGACCGTTCGCATTATTGCGCCGCGCGCCTGATCGCGGCCTGGCTCGTTGGCAATGAAGAACTGCGCAAGAAAATGCTCGCGGAAGCAATGCACGGCGATGACGGATTCTTCGACGATCCGCTTTCCCACTATTCGCGGCTCATGCCGAAGACCGCGGCCGTGAAACTGGTAACCGCCCTTCGTGATGCCGGTGCGCCGGTTTCCAGCGCCGATGACGGGTAGGGCGGCGCGCGCCGACGCGGATATCGTTCTTTCCGCACGGCAGGTTGGCATTGAAAGCGGCGAGACGCTTGTCCTGCTGCACGGCTTTGGCGGGTCGGGCCACTCCTTCGACCCGGTTCTCGACGATCTTGGCAGGTTCGCGCGGCTCGTCCTTCCCGACCTGCCGGGGCATGGCGGCTCTGTCGGGGTTGGCGGCAAGCGCCATCCGCGCGCGGGTGCGGATGCGGTCCTTTCGACTCTGGACCGGCTTGGGATAGAGCACTTTCATCTCGGCGGGTTTTCCATGGGCGGGGCGGTCGCGTGCCTGATCGCCATGAAAGCGCCTGGTCGCGTGAAGTCCCTGACGCTTGTCGCACCGGGCGGTTTCGGTCCTGAGATCGCGGCGGCGACGCTCAGGCAATTCGCCCGCGCGCGTTCGCGGGAGGAATTGCGCGATGCGCTGTCCAGAATGGTGGCGCCGGGTGCGGAGGCGCCGGAGACTGACCTCGCCGCGCTCGAAGAGGAACGCCGGGACCAGGCGCTTGTCGGCGAGCTGACCGCAATCGCGGAGATGATCACGCGCGACGACCGGCAGGGCGAATTGCCGCGCGAGAGCCTCGCGGCAATCGAATGTCCGGTGCGGGTGTTGTGGGGGACGGAGGATCCCGTCCTGCCCGTGACCCAAAGCCGGGACCTGCCGGACGGTTTCGCATTGCGCCGCATCGAGGGTGCGGGCCACATGCTGCTTCACGAAGCGCGCGAGGTGGTGACGGATGCATTTCTGGCCGCCTTGTCCGACGAACGGGCAGAAGACCGGGCGTTCTGACCGGGTCTCCCTGTCGCCGCAAAAAGAGTCGCGTGCGGCGCGGATTATTGTTAACAAATCATGAACACGACCCCTTCGGAGCGGTGCATGAGTCACGATCGGGACAAGCCGGATCATCCGGTGACGACCAGACTGGTGGATGCGGTGCGGCAGATGAAAATCGCCGCGGCCGACCGTGGCGATGTCGTCGTGGAAATGCGCGAGGCGACGCGCACCCGGCTGGAATTGCTCGCGGAGGATCTCGCGCCGGTGATCGCGGATGTGCCGCCGGATGACGACCGTTTCGACTTCGCGCTCACCTCCGGTCTGCAGCCGCGTTTCTGGATCGATGCGACCGCGCATGTGATGATGGGACCGGATCGGCGCACCTATCGTTTCGTGCGCGACACGCGTCTCGGCCGTGTGGTCCTCGGGGAGTCTGCCGACCGCTCGATCGTCGCGGAGCGGATCGTGGCCTATGTTGCCGAACGCATTCACGAGCGCGACCTCGCCATGTCGGGAGACGTGACGTCCTATCGCGAACTGGCGACTGGGCGCGCGCCGGAACCCGACGACACGGATCGCCCGGCCTCGGGGTCGGAACGGCCGCTCGACCGGATCGAGCGCGAGCTTGCAGCCTTGCGCCGCGAGGCCGCGGAACGGGACCGCCGTGTCGAGGGCGAAACCGTTTCGCTCAAGCCCGCCGAACACGCGCCGGAGCCGGCGAAGACTTCGGAGCCGGCCAGGGCGGGCCACGCGGAGCCGGAACCTTCGAAGTCCTTCATGGGATCGGCGCAGTCGATCGCGAATGCGGTCGTATGGGTCCTGCTCGGCGTCGTTATTGGCGCAGGCGCGCTGCTTCTCGCCTTCCAGAACCTGCTGGTCCAGAACTAGAGCCGGAATCGGTCTCCGGTCCGTGGAGCACCCGGCGCTCGGTCACGGTGGTGGCGCCAACCTTTCCGGCCACGGAATATTCTTTCAGGGTGCAACGCCAGTCACCGGGCTCGCCGTCGATTTCAAAGTGGTTGAACGCGGCGGCGGGCTTGCGGCCTCCGGGCGCCTGGCCGCCGGCTGGCACGCCGATCACGGGCACCTGTTTGCCGTCCGGCGCATCGATCCAGTGGCGTTGCGGCACATGGGTGTGGCCATGCAGGACGAGTTCCGCGCCGTGGCGGCGGATGACCGACTGGAACAGCCTGATGCCGTAGAGCCGCTTTTGCGGCGATGCCGCGCGGCGCACCGGCGGATGGTGGATCAGCACGACGCGGAACAAACCCTTTTCCCGGGCCATATCGAGAACCGAGGCCAGTCCTTCGGCCTGCGTGCGGGTGAAGATGCCCGAGGCCATGAACGGAGCGGTCGCGACGGCGCTGTTGACGCCGATCACGCCAAGCGGACCCCGCTCGCGCAGGAAGGGGAATCCGTTGCGCGTCGTCGGCGCGTCCGGCGCTTCCGTCGTCATGTAGGTTTTCCAGGCGGTCACGGCCTTGGACAGCGCGCCGGGCACATAGGCGTCGTGGTTGCCTGGCACCACGGAGACGTTCTCCGGCGAACCCAGTTCCCGAAGCCAGACAGCTGCGTTGACGATCTCGGCGTCGAGCGCGAGATTCGTCAGATCGCCGGTCACGGCGACATGGTCCGGTGCAAGCCCCTTCATGGACGCCAGCAACCGCTTCAGCGTCCCGCTTTCCATATGCGCGGCGCGGTTTCGCTTCCAGTTCACATAGCCGGTGATGCGCTTCGACAGGAGATCGACGGTGCGCACGTCGGGCAGCGGCCCCAAATGAACGTCGGAAATATGTGTCAGCGTGTATGCCATGGCTCTTTCGTAAGGCAGGATACGCGGAATACAACCGCCAGATTCGAAGGATTCGCGGTGCAAGGATGAAACCCGATCTGAAAGCGCGGCTGTTTCACGCCTGGTTTCTCGTCAGCCGGCCGATGACGCTCGGCGTGCGGGCGCTGGCCTTCGACGCCGATGGACGCATATTGCTGGTCAAGCATACATATGTTCCCGGCTGGCACCTGCCTGGCGGCGGCGTCGACAGCGGGGAAACCGTGATCGACGCGCTTGCCAAGGAATTGCGCGAAGAAGCCAACGCGGTCATTGTCGACCCGCCCCGGCTCTGTTCGGTCCATTTCAACAACCGGGTCACGCGGCGCGACCACGTCGTCGTCTACCATTGCCGCAATGTCAGGCAGACGGCGCCGAAGTCGCGAGACCGCGAAATCGTCGCCGCCGAGTTTTTCGATCTTCATGATCTGCCCGATGCGATCACCGCCTCATCGGCGGCGCGCATCCGCGAACTCGACCACGGTGTCGTCCCCGATCCCTTCTGGTGACTTGGAAAACCGGTCGCGATCATGCGGCGCGGAATAGTCGATCTCCGGTCCGGCCGGGACGATCCGGGTCGGGTTGATGGTCTCGTGGCTGCGATAGTAGTGCTTCTTGATGTGGTCGAGGTCCACCGTCTCGGCGACGCCGGGCACCTGGAACAGGTCGCGCGTGTAATTCGAGATGTTCGGATAGTCGACAATCCTGCGCAGATTGCACTTGAAGTGGCCGACATAGACCGGATCGAAGCGCACCAGCGTCGTGAAAAGCCGCCAGTCGGCCTCCGTGATGCGGTCGCCGGCGAGATAACGCTGGTGTGACAGGCGGTCTTCCAGCCGATCGAGAGCATCGAAGACATCGCCGACCGCTTCCTCATAGGCTTCCTGTGTCGTCGCGAAACCGGACCGATAGACGCCGTTGTTCACGTTCGGATAGACGAACGCGTTCACCGCCTCGATCTCGTCGTGCAGGTCTTCGGGATAGAAATCCGTCGTGTCGCCGGTCAGGTCGTTGAAGGCGGTGTTGAACATGCGGATGATCTCGGCGGATTCGTTGGAGACGATCGTCTCGCGTTTCCTGTCCCAGAGCACCGGCACTGTGACGCGACCGCTATATTTCGGCTCGGCGCGCAGATAGACATCGCGCAGAAACTCAACGCCGTGCAGTGCGTCGCCCGTCGAGCCCTCCGACTGGTCGAAGGTCCAGCCCTCATCGCCCATGAAATGCGAGACCACCGATACGGGTATCAGGTCATCCAGCTTCTTCAGCTTGCGGAAGATCAGCGCGCGATGCGCCCAGGGGCAGGCCAGCGAGACGTAAAGATGATAGCGGTCGGCTTCCGCCTGAAAGCCGCCTTCACCCGTCGGGCCGGGTGCGCCGTCCGCCGTGATCCAGTTGCGAAATTGCGATTCCTTGCGGACGAACCGCCCGCCGGTGGATTCGGTGTCGTACCAGTCGGTATGCCATTTTCCGTCGACCAGAAGGCCCATGTCGTGCTCCTTTGCGTTCACCCGCCATCTAATTCGCGATTGGCGCGCCGTCAGGTGTCAAACGTCAAACAATGCGTCACCGTTCCAAATCGTCGGGATTCCGGGCGAAAAAACAGATGGACCGGGGCGAGGCGGAGTGCTACGCGGCATGAATGAACACCGCGATCAGGGCAATTTTCTTCCGACGATGAACCGGGACGGCACCGCCGCCTTCGGCCCAATCCGCTTGTCCATCGTCGTATCTGCCTGGTGTTAACATGACCGCCTTTGCCATCGCGCCCGAAACGGGCGACCACCAATCCGCCATCGATCTCCTTCACGCCGAAGCCTTCGGGCCCGGACGCTACAGCCGCGCGGCCTTTCGCGTGCGCGAGCAGGGACCGCACGATCCGGCGCTGTCCTTCGTGGCACTCGACGAGGGCGACGGCGCGCTGCTCGGCTCGGTGCGCCTGACATGGATCGAAACGGCGGGAACGGGCGCGCGGGGTCTGCTGCTCGGACCGCTGGCGGTGCAGGAACGGCTCAAGGGCAAGGGGATCGGCAAGGCGCTGCTGCGCCGGGCCGTGGCCGCCGCGCGGGAAGCCGGCGCGGGCTATATCCTGCTCGTCGGCGACAAGCCCTATTACTGGCCGTTCGGCTTCGAGACCTTGCCGCGGGGCAAGGTGCAGATGCCCGGACCGGTCGATCCGGCGCGGTTCCTCGTCTGCGCGCTTCAGCCGGACGTGAGCGAGACTCTTGGTGGGATGGTGCGCTGGGCGGAAAAGCCTCGTGCCTAACCCCAACTGGCCGGATCGAGCCTGAAGAGGCTCGCCAGTTGCTCGTAGACGTCCGCCTCCTCGCTTTTCATTTCAAACGGCTTTTCGAAGAAGACCTCGACGGCAACGGCGAAGAATTCGACGTGGCTGGTCGCGCCATAGGCGTCGAACAGCGTTCGGTGTCCGCGTTCCACGTTGCGGACATGTCTGTCGAAAGCATCGACGAAGGCATGTTCCCAGTCGCGAAAACTCTGCCCTTTGCTCAGGACGGGGATGGCGTTTGTGTGGCCCGAGAGGTCGTCCACCTGATGGGCGAATTCGTGAAACACGACATTGTGGCCGTCATGGGCGTCGGCGGCGCCGTCTTCCACGTCGGTCCAGGACAGGATGACCGGGCCGCGTGACCAGCTCTCGCCCAGGCGCGCAGTCTGGCGCTCCGTCACCACATAGCCGTCCTGCTCCATCCGTCGCGAGGTGAAAGCGTCCGGATAAATGAGGATCGTGTAGAGGTTGCGGTACCAGGTGTTGGTGTTCGCGACGAGCAGGCAGGCCTGCGCCGCGATCGACAGGCGCATCTCCTCGGTCACGTCGAGACCGTTGCAGCCGACGAAGCGGATCTGGTCGAGGAAGAGGCTGATCTTGCCTTCGAGCTTCCTGCGCAAGTCCGGCGGTAGGCGGCGCACCAGCGGCACAGATTTTTCGATGATGGCGCGCTGGTGGCCGGACAGTTCTGAGGCGAGAAGCCGCTTGCGCCGCTGCCGTTTCGACCAGCCCCTGAAGACGTAAGCGCCCGCAGCGAGGACCAGGAGCAAAAGCAGGATGATCTGGCCGGTGGACATGGGGTTCTGACGCGCTCCGAGGACAATCCAGGGAAGTCCTATGTGGGATACAAGAGGGCGGATTGCCAGGTGGAGGAGGTGCTCTGCCTTGCCACGTCCGCGCGCTTTGCCGGGTCAGGCGGCGGCGATACCGACCAAAGGTTCTTGTCTAAGACGATGTGCCCGGTCGTCGACTCCGGTTGCCTATAGGCGGCCGGAGGTCAAGGACTTCACGAAGTTCTTCGCGCCAATTTATGCGGCGATATTCAAGTAGGGGCCCGATGCCGGGACAGTCTTGAAATCGGTGCGCTACAGCCGCGCCAGCAACTCGGCCTTCTTTGCCTCGAATTCGGCATCCGTGAGAATGCCGCTTTCCCTGAGCTCGGCGAGCTTGCGGATCAGCGAGATGATCTCTTCCGAGGATGTGGAGGACGACGAGGGCTGTGGCTCGGCGGATTTGGCCAAGGAAGCCGTATCTTGCATTGTCGGAGACGGCCTTACGGATGCCGGGGCGGGCGAGGGCGATATATCGGCGGCTTGCTCTCCGGCCGCTGGCGTCTCCGGTGAGGAGCCGGGCTGTTTGACGGCGTCGGGCTCACTGCCTGGGTTGGCCGGTATCCGCGTCAAATCGGCGACTTTCACCAGTCCGTTCTGGCTGACGAAGGTCAGCGACTGATCGCCGCTTTGCTGCTGCGACACGCCGGTAATCCTGTGATCCGCGGTATCGAAAATCTCGACATGACCGGCGACCTGGATCGCCAGGCGGCGGGTTTGTGGGAAGACCGCATAGCGCATGTCGTTCTGGGCGCCTGTCGAGGACGGCGCGCCGAGCTCGGCCGGCCACCAGTTTCCACCGAAGCCCGATCCGGCGACGAAAAAGCTGGTGCCGCTTCCCTGATACTGGCTCTGCGAGCTTGCCGGACGCTCCGCGGCCGCGAAAACCTGGCTTTCCGACAGGACTTGCGAGAGTTCGGCGCACAGCGCATCGACCTTTGCCTTCAGCGCATTGTTGAACATGTCGCCGACCATGGTCATCCCGCCCCGCGACCATTGCCCCATGCCGCCAAGGTCCGGATGGTCGAATTGCGCCTGCACGCCATGGCCGTTGGCCAGGGCGACGAGAAGCGTCTCGACCGCGCCGGAGGAGACGCCGTGGCGCTGGGCTATCTCGGCTGCGATTTTGCTGCCTTCGGGTGTCAGGCGGGACATTCTGCGATCCATGGGTTGTCGATGCGGGGAACCTGCCGAGCCGCTTAGCACTTCGTGGCCGAGGCGGCCACCGTATATTCCACAAGGCCGGTGGCCGGTCGCTTCGAGACCGTGTCGCGGGACGGCGGGTTGGAGCCCAATCATGATGTGACAAAGGCTCGGCTAGATACCTGAATGGAGTTCTTGGACGGGTCCTTGGCGTTGGCAAGACTGTATCCGTCGGCCTGATGAATCTTTCCGAATTCTAACCCATTGGCTTTTACGACAGCACAGAACACCTCGACGTCGAATACGAGCTTCACGAGGACTTGGCTTCCTCTTTGTTTCGAAGCTGCGGGATGCAAAAGGATCGTCGCGCCTGAAGTTTGCGGAACCAACTTTACAATTCGATCCGTCATCGAGCGCACTACCGAAAACCGAAGTGGCGCGCGTAGAACTCTGCCATGTGGTCGATCTTTCCGGTGTAGATCACGATCCGCCCAAACGCCGGAGACATCGTTTCCTCCTCGACCAGTCCTGCCAACATTTGCATTAACATAGGTGAGCAGCCGACGGCAGCTCCGTCCGCTGAGCGGACCTTCAGACAGGTTGAAGGTCAGATGTGGCTGCCGCGCTTCCCTGAACCAGGCCCTCGACAGAATGAGCAGCAGAAGCGCCAGCCCGAGAAGGCCGGAGAACAGCGAGTAGCGTGTGACGCCACGGAGCTCGGTCTCGCCAGTGGTGCGCAGGCCGATCCAGGCATCGCCGGAGGCCGCGCCGTTTTAGCGGGCGGGCAGAATACCGAAGCCGTGCAGCGTGCCGCTTTCCCTACTTCAGTTGCCGGCGCGTTGCATCATCATCTCGTGGACCGCGGCCATGCCGCGATCCGCCATTGCCGAGACCTCGCCCGCATGGGTGTGCAGGGCGGCCACGACCTCCGGGTCGTCGGAGGTCTGTATGACGACGATGCCCTCGTCCGTCATGTCGATTTGCGTCTCGATCCGGTCCGCGCGTTCGAAAAAGATGTCGAGTGTCGGGCTCTGGATGAATATCTGCGGGTCCCGGCGTTCTTCCACACGGGTAATCATGCCGACGACATGGCTTGCGATGACAGCCATCAGGTCTTCGTCCTGCGAGAAGGTCACTGTGCGGATTCCGTTCGGGAGCTCTACGACTTCGCGCGAGATATCCGGGAAATTGCGGAACATTTCGGCGAGTTCGGCGCTTTCGCGTGGCGTTGCGTCGAGGCCGCGCAGGCCCGGCATGGTGACTTCGTCGTGGCCCGTGCCATCGGCGCCGTGATGCTGCATGCCGCCATGGCCCATTCCCTGCGCGATGGCCGATACCGGTCCGGTTGCGGCAAGAGCGGCTGCAAGAATCGCGGTCGCCGACAGTCGAACGAAGCTGGCGCGCATCCGCGCGTTGTCGGTCAGGGTATGTGTCATCGCGGCCTCGCCTTCCGTTAGGTCAATAGAATCGATGAAAACACCATCGAGCGCGGAAGCGCAATGCGGCAAAGAAGCCGGCTCTATCGTCCCTCGCGCAGCCACATGCCGGAGAGTACCAGCAACAGAAGCGCCAGACCCAGGAACCCGCTGAACAGCGAGTAGCGGGTGACGCCGAGGAGTTCGGTCTCGCCGGTCGTGCGCAGGCCGATCCAGTCTCCGCCGAAGGCCGTGCCGTTGGCGCGGACGGGGAGAATGGTGGGCACGCGCAGCGCGTCGCTCGCATCGGCCAGCCGGCGAATGCTGCCCCGGCTGGCTTCGGCCACCGGTTCGAGGATCTCGGTGGTCGAGATCATGGAGCGGAATTCCGGTGCATCGACGGGGCCGGCATGGGCGAGCGTCGAGAAATCGCCCTGCGTGATCTCGTAGAGCCCGACCTCGTCCGCCTCGATGCGGGCGGTGAAGATGCCGTTGCCCTGGTTCTGGAAATCGACCTCGGTTTCGACGCCGCTCGGCGAGCGCAGCCGCGCCGGTGCGACCTCGTCTTCCATGGTTTGTCGCCTGATCGTCAGGGTCTGCCCGTCCGTCGATGCGGTGAGGGCTTCCTCCTCCAGTTCCGGCTCCTTCATCAGCCAGTGCGCCATGCGGCGATAGAGACCCACATGCGGTCCACCGCCCTCGAAGCCGCGCGCCCACAGCCAGCCTTGATCGGAGAGGATCATGCCGACGCGGCCCTCGCCGAAGCGGTTGAGGACCAGAAGCGGCCGGTTGTCCGCACCGTTCATCGCGATGACGCCGTCGGGCGTTTCGACATCGATGGTGCGGAACCAGCGGCCCCAATTGGGCGGCTCGGCCTGTCCGCCTTCCAGATCGCGGGTGACCGGATGGCGGCGGCCCTCGTCTGAAATGCGCGGGAAATAGCCCTGTGCCGTGACGACGCCGGTCGGCTTGGCGGGAAGCGCGGTGACGAGCGGCGTGTTGGCGATGGAGTTCTCGCCCGCATATTCCGGGCCGGCCGCGACCAGCAGGGCGCCGCCGCCGCGCACATATTCGGCGATGTAGTCGTAATAGAGCGACGGCAGGACGTTGCGGTACTGATAGCGGTCGAAGATGATCAGGTCGAAATCCTCGATCTTCTCGACGAAAAGCTCGCGCGTCGGAAAGGCGATCAGCGAGAGTTCGTTGATCGGCGTGCCGTCCTGCTTTTCGGGCGGGCGCAGGATCGTGAAGTGGACGAGATCGACCGAGGCGTCGGATTTCAGGAGGTTGCGCCAGGTGCGCTCGCCGGAATGCGGTTCGCCGGAGACGAGCAGGACGCGCAAATTCTCGCGGATACCCTGCATTTCGGCGACGGCGCGGTTGTTGGCAAGCGTCAGTTCGCCGGGCAGTTCGTCCACGGCGAGTTCGATGATGTTCGCGCCCGCGCGGTCGAGGCTGAGGTCGAGCGGCGTTTCCTGTCCCGGGATGGCGATGTCGGTGGCCACGAGCTCGCCATTGAGGAAGATCTGCACTTCCACCGCGCCGCTTTCGTCACCCGCGCCCGAATCGACGACGTGATAGGTCATCGCGACCGGCTGTCCGGTAATCGAAAAGCGCGGCGCCTGGGTGAACTCGATTTTGCGGTCGAATTCGTCCTCGCGGCCGGTGGTCAACGCGTGCAGCGGCACGTTCGGGGGCAGTCCCGTCTCTTCGCCCGTGGGCACGTCGTGAACCTGCCCGTCGGTGATCATGATGGCGCCGCCGATGCGGGCCGGAGGCACGTCGCGGATCGCCGAGGCGAGTGCGTCGAACAGGCGCGTTTCGGTCTCCGCGCCGCCGCCTTCCGAGTTTCCGGCCTCGACTTCGCGGACCTCGAATTGCGGAAAGCGTTCGAGGCGGTCGCGCAGCGCCTGCAGCGCGGCGTCGGTCGTCTCGACCCGGTCGGTGAGTTTCTGGCTCTGGCTGCGATCGACGATCAGCGGCACCACGGTGGAAAGCGGCGCGCGTTCCTCCTCGTTGATCACCGGATTGGCGATGGCGAGGGCAAGGGCGGCGCCGGCACCGGCCCTGAGAAGCGCGCCGCGGGTGCGCGACAGCAGCGCCCATGCGACGAGCGCTGCGACGGGCAGGCAGACGAGCGCGAGCAGCCACCATGCGGTGAGCGGAGCGAAATCGAGCGACAGGGTCATCATGGCCTATTGTCCCAACCGTTCGAGCAGCGCCGGCACGTGGACCTGGTCGGCCTTGTAGTTGCCGGTCAGCATGTACATCATGATGTTGACCCCGGCGCGGAAGGCGTAGATGCGCTGCAGCGGATCGGCGGACATGGTCGGATAGATCGGCCGGCCGCTCTCGTCGAGCGCCCATGCGCCGGCGAAATCATTGCCGGTGATCATGATCGGGCTCACGCCGTCGCCGCTGCGCACGGGCCGGCCTTCGAGGGCTTCCTGCGTCGTCGGGGCTTCCACCCAGAGCGGCGAGCCGTCATAGCGGCCGGGAAAACGGTCGAGGATGTAGAAGGCCTTGGTCAGCACATGGTCCGGGGGAACGGGCTCCAGCGGCGGGATGTTCAGGCCGCGCAGGATATCGCGCAGGCGCTGGTTTTCCGGCGAGGCGGCGGCACCGGAAAAGGAAGCGGTCAACTGGTCGCGCGTGTCGAACAACACCGTGCCGCCGCCCTGCATGAAGGCGTCGAGCCGGGAGATTGCGGCCTCGCTCGGCATCTCGGCGGTCGTGTCGAGCGGATAGTAGATCAGCGCATAGAAGGCGAGTTCGTCGGTTTCGAGGTCGAGCCCGACAGGCGGCGCAGGCTCGAGCGCCGTGCGGCTTTGCAGGAACCGCGTCAGGCCGGACAGGCCGGCCTCGGTGATCTCGTCGGTCTGCGGGTTGCCGGTCAGAATGTAGCCGATCCGCGTGGTCTCCAGGATATCGATGATCTCCGCGTCTCCGGGCCGTTCGTCCCCGGCGGGCGGGCCGTTGTCCTGCGCGAGGGCAGGGCCGGCGAATGTCACGGCGACGGCGATCAGGGCAAGCGCGACCGCCGCGGGCGCGGCCTGCCGCGCGCCGATGCGGCCTTTTCCTGAAAACGGGAGACGGCCATTGATCCAGAGGACGGCGAGCGTGTCCAACGCCAAGAGGGCCAGAGCGATCAGGAAGAGCGAGCCGCGCAGGTCGCTTTCCTCTCCCATCGCATAGCCGAAAGAGGCGGTCGTCGCCTGGAATTCAGGCGTACCGAGCGGCACGAGTGTGTCGTCTTCGCTCAGCACGTTGCGGGCGACGAAGCCGTCCGCCGTGCCGTAAAGCCCGGCCGGATGTTCGTAGCTGGCGGCCGCGGCCGCGGCTTCCGCGTCGAGCGGCCGGACATGGGCGGGGGGAGCCGTCAGTTCACCGTCGGCGCCGAGAATGCGATACGGCGGCAAAGCTTCGCCCTGGACGCCGGAATTGCCGGTCTGCACCGTGCCGGTGTTGCGGGACAGGTTGGCGATACGGCGCAGCATCTCGACGAAACTGCCCGAGATCGGCAGGTTCGACCATGTCGCTTCGGCGGTGACGTGGAAGAGCACTATGGTTCCCTTGCCACGCGAAGTTCCCGTCACCAGCGGCGTGCCGTCGGCGAGATTGGCCCAGGTGCGCGAGACGAGATCCAGATCCGGTTCGGCGAGCACCTGCCGGTTGACCGAGACTTCGCGCGGCGCGTCGAGGCCGCCAAAGGGGCCGCCGGGCGGGAAGGGGGCGACGGGTTGCGGTTCGGTCCAGGACAGCGACCCGCCGAGCGAACGTTCGCCGATGCGCAGATCGACAGGCAGAAGCGTGTCGTCGCCGGCCGTTGCCGCAAGCCTCGGACCGGCGAAGCGGACAAGCGTTCCGCCCTCATCCACCCATTGCACGAGACTGCGCGAGGCGGCCTCGGGCAGGACGCCGATATCGGCCATGACGATCATCGCCGGGCCCTGCTCGATCAGCGCGGGCACATCGACAGCGAGATCGCCTGTCTCCGCCTCGACGAGGTCGGCATAGGGCTGCAGCGCGCGCTGGATGTAAAACAGCGGCGAAAGAAGCGGCTGGTCGAGATCGCCTGCCTGGCCCGTGATCAGGCCGACCCTGCGACGCCGCGCGTTCTCGTCGACAAGCCAGACCCCGCCGGATTGCTGCTGGCCGGACAGTCGCAGCGTCGCGAAATCGTTGCGCAATTCGAACGGCACATCGAAGCGCACGACCGTCTCGGCGCTTCCGTCGGCGAACAGGGCGGCGTTCTCGGCGAGAAGCCGGCCCTTCTCGTCGAACGCGGAGACGGAAACAGGGTCCGTGCCGGCGGCAAGGCCGTCGGGCGCCTGGACATGGACGTCGAAGCTGGTGGGCGTGTTGTCGATCCCGCGAATGGCGCGCAGCCCGTCGATGCCGCCATCGAAAACCAGCACCTCGGTCGGTTCGAGCGCATCGATTGACGCGACGGTCTCCTCGTCATTTTCCGTGCTCAATCCGTCGGACAGCCAGGCGATCGTCGCGCCCTGCTGTGCATCCTCCAGCGCAGCGGCGAGCCGCGCCACGGCAGCGGTTCTGTCGGGCTTGGCGGCCAGCGGTGTCGCCGCGGCGAGCGCGGGCAAAAGATCGGCGGCATTTGTCAGTGTCACGTCGGCATTGCCGGGCGCGACCGTGTAGGCGAGCGCCACCGGCCGGCCGGCATCCCCGGCTTTTTCGACGAGTTGCGTCGCCATCGCGATCCGCTCATCCCAATCCGCGCCCGTCGACCAGCCATTGTCGATCAGCAGGGCCAGGGGCCCTTCGCCGCCCGTGATATCGGCCGTGGGATTGAGCACCGGGCGCGCCAGGGCGAGGATCACCAGCGTCGCCATCAGAAGACGTAGCAGGGTCAGCCACCACGGGCTGCGGGCCGGCGTCTCCTCATGCTTGATGACCTTGGCCAGCAGGCGCAGAGGCGGGAAAATCTCGGTCTTCGGTTTCGGCGGGGTCAGCCGCAGCAGCCACCAGATCACCGGCAGCGCCACCAGTCCGAACAGGATGGCGGGGGCAGCGAAGGTGAGCGGCAATCCGAACATCACGCGGCTCCGATCATCATGCGGCTCCCCTTGCGGGAACCGTGGATGGCTGGCCCGTCAGCCTGCCATGCAAGGCGACCAGCGCCTCGGAGGCCAGGCGGTCGGTCCGGTTGACGGCGTAGCTCCAGTCGAGCTTGCGGCAATAGTCGCGCAGCGCCTCGCGGCGGGCGTGGTAGATCGTCTTGTACGCTTCGCCCCAGTTCTCCGCGCGGCCGGCGGTCAGGCGGACGCCGGTTTCCGGATCCTCGAACTCGGTGCGGCCGGCATAGGGAAACACTTCCTCCGCCGGGTCCGCGACTTCGAGCAGGTGCATGCGCGTGCCGCGTTTGGCGATGCTGTCGAGAAACGCCAGCGTTTCCTCCGGCGGATCGAGGAAGTCGCTGACCAGAACCACGTCGCTGTGGCGCTGGACCATGTCGAGCTGCGGCCGGTCGGGCAGCGCCATGGCATGCGAGCTGGCAAGCGCCATGGCGAGGCGTTCGGCGCCGTTGCGCGCCGCGACGGGCTTGAGCAGACCGGGATAGCCGATCCGCTCGCCGGAACGCGAGAGAAGTTCGGCAAGCGCGAGCGTCAGGACGAGGGCGCGGGACTCCTTGGAGACCGTGGCGCTGCGCGACTTGAACAACATGGACGGGCTCGGATCGGCCCAAAGCCAGACCGTGTGGGCGGCCTCCCATTCCATGTCGCGCACATAGGTGTGGTCGTCGCGCGCGGAGCGCCGCCAGTCGATCTTCGCCAGCGTTTCGCCGGCGACATAGGGCCGGAACTGCCAGAAGGTTTCGCCGATGCCGCGCTTGCGGCGGCCATGCCAGCCGGCGATGACCGTCGACACGATGCGCCGTGCCTCGATTAGCAGGTCGGGAACCAGCGCGGCACGAAGCCGTGCGCGCGCCAGCGCGTCGCTGCGATCTTCGGGAGTGTGGCGCGTGCCGACTGTCGCCATGCGGTCAGGCCCGGTCCAGCGACTTGACGAGATCGGAGATCACGTCGCGCACGCTGACGCCTTCGGCGCGGGCCGCGAAAGTAAGCGCCATGCGGTGCTGCAGGATCGGTTCGGCGAGCGCCTTGACGTCGTCCACCGAAGGCGCGAACCGGCCGTCGTAGAGCGCGCGGGCGCGCGAGCACAGCATCAGCGCCTGGCTGGCGCGCGGTCCCGGTCCCCAGGCGACATGGGCATCCGTCGCCGCGTGTCCGGTACCGGGGCGCGCCGAGCGCACCAGGTCGAGGATCGCGTCGACCACGCTTTCGGGTACGGGCATGCGGCGCACGAGCTGTTGCAGCGCCAACAGCTTGTCGGCGGTGAAGACCGCGCTTGCGTGTTGGTCGCGCGTGCCGGTCGTCTCCAGCAGGATCTGCCGCTCGGCGTCCAGCGAGGGATAGTCCACATCGATTTGAAGCAGGAACCGGTCGAGCTGCGCTTCGGGCAGCGGGTAGGTGCCTTCCTGTTCGAGCGGGTTCTGGGTCGCCAGTACGTGGAAGGGCTGCGGCAGGTCATGGCGTTCGCCGCCGAAGGTCACGTGATATTCCTGCATCGCCTGCAGCAGCGCGGACTGTGTACGCGGGCTGGCGCGGTTGATCTCGTCGGCCATCAGCAACTGGGTGAAGATCGGGCCGCGCACGAAGCGGAAAGAGCGCTTGCCGTCCTCGGTCTGTTCGAGCACCTCGGAGCCGAGAATGTCGGAGGGCATCAGGTCGGGCGTGAACTGAATGCGCCCGGCGGAAATGCCGAGCACGGTGCCGAGCGTGTCGACCAGCTTGGTCTTGGCGAGGCCGGGCACGCCGACGAGCAGCGCGTGGCCGCCCGAAAGGATCGCGACGATGGCGTTCTCGACAACCGTTTCCTGGCCGAAGATCACCTTGCCGATCTCCGCCCGCATCGCCTTGATGCCGTCCAGCGCCTGTTCGGCTTCGGCGATCACCTCGGATTCGGTCAGCGTTTCGCCGGAACTCTGGGTGCTCATGCGCGTCTCCATCTGTAGGCCGGAAAGTCGGGGCCGAATTCAAAGGTAATTCAGTGTGGGGTGCTGACAAGCCGCTATCGACTGACTAATTCGTGAGTTGGACGGTTTTTCCACGCCGATTTATCCAAATGATGAGAGAAATGACCAAATCAGGCGAGGGCAAGGCGGAAGAAGGGACCGGAGACATCTCCGGCCTGCAGGCATTGTTGTCCCGTGCGGTGCAGGGCTCGAAGGGCCTGCCGCCCGTCGAAAAGTGGCATCCGGACAATTGCGGCGCCATCGACATGCGCATCGCCGCCGACGGGACTTGGTTCTATCTCGGCACGCCGATCGGGCGCATGCCGCTTGTGCGGCTGTTCTCGACGGTGCTGCGCAAGGACGAGGACGGCAAGACCTATCTCGTCACGCCGGTCGAAAAGATCGAGATCACGGTGGACGACGCGCCGTTCCTCGCCGTCGAGATGCATGTGGACAATCGCGGGCCGCACCAGGCGCTGACGTTTCGTACCAATGTCGGCGACGTGGTCGAGGCGGGGCCGGACCATCCGATCCGTTTCGAGGAGGAAGAGGGCAGCGACGGGCTCAAGCCCTATCTGCATGTGCGCGGCCGGCTGGAGGCGCTGGTCAGCCGCGCTGTCATGTACGATCTCGTCGAACTGGGCGAGACGATCGAAATCGACGGGCGTGACGTGTTCGCCATCCGCTCGGGCGGGGCGACATTCTCGGTGATGCCGGCCGAGGACCTCGAAAGGGCGATCCGGTGACGGCAGGCGGAACGGCCTCGATCGGGCGGGACTTCACGGTCGGCGAGTTTCGCGCGCGGGCCGCTTCGCGCGGCTGGCATGCCGATGCGGACGATTTCGGTGATCATCATCTCAATCCGGGGATCACCGAGGAATTGCGCACAAGGCCGTTCCGCGACGCCGCGGTGCTGATCCCGGTTATCGACCATTCGGCCGCACCGACCGTGCTTCTGACCAAGCGCTCGGCGGCACTGCGCACGCATTCCGGCCAGATCGCCTTTCCCGGCGGACGGATCGACCCCGGGGATGGCAACGCGGAGACGGCGGCGCTGCGCGAATGCGAGGAAGAAACGGGCATTGGCGCGGAGCATGTCGAGATCGTCGGCCGATTGCCGGACTACATGGCCGGGTCGGGTTTCCGGATCTATCCGATCCTGTCGGTACTGAAGCCCGGTTTCGAGTTGCGGCCCAACCCGCACGAGGTGGACGCGGTCTTCGAGGTGCCGCTTTCCTTCCTGATGGACGAAGCCAACCATGCGCAGGGCAGCCGGATCGTCGCCGGGCACATGCGCCACTATTTCGAGATGCCCTATGGCGACTGGTACATCTGGGGCGTGACGGCCGGTATCATCCGGCTGATGTATGAAAGGCTCTATTCCGGTGAGTGAAGCGAGGATCGAGGCCGACTGGCTTCGCGATCCGGTGCTGCAGAAGATCCTGGCGATCCTCGGCGGTGACGGAGAGGAAGCGCGGGTGGTCGGCGGGGCGGTGCGCAACCACCTGCTGGACCAGCCGATCGGCGATGTGGACATCGCAACGACCTGCGTGCCCGAAGAGACGGTGCGACGCGCCGAAGCGGCGGGAATGCGCATCGTGCCGACCGGCATCGAGCATGGAACGGTCATCATCGTTGCGGACCATCGCGGTTTCGAGGCGACCACGCTGCGCGAGGATGTCGAGACCGACGGGCGGCGCGCGAAGGTGCGGTTCGGCCGCGACTGGGACGGGGATGCCCGGCGACGCGATTTCACGGTCAACGCGCTCTACTGCGAGGCGGACGGGCGGATCGTCGATCCGGTCGGCGGGCTTGCGGATATCGAGGCGAGGGCGATCCGTTTCATCGGCGAGCCGGAGGAGCGCATTCGCGAGGATTATCTGCGCATCCTCCGGTTTTTCCGGTTCTTCGCATGGTACGGCCACGGCCGGCCGGATTCGCATGGGCTCCTGGCCTGCGCCCGGCTGAAGGACGGTCTGGATGGACTGTCGGCCGAACGGGTCTGGACGGAGATGCGCCGGCTTCTGGAAGCGCCCGATCCGTCGCGGGCCATCCTGTGGATGCGGCAGGCGGGCGTGTTGAGCCGGGTCTTGCCGGAATCGGAGAAATGGGGAACCGACGCGCTGCCCGGGCTGATCGGAGCGGAAGAGGCGTTCGGCTGGAAGGTTGATCCGCTGTTGCGGCTGGCCTCGATCATCCCGCACCGGGCGGAAAGTGCGGCGGCTGTCGCGGCGCGCTGGAAACTCGCCAATGCGGATCGCGACCGCCTGATCGACTGGGCGGAGGCGCCGGAGATCGCGCCGGAGATTTCGGAAGGGGTGCTGGCGAAGCTGCTTTATCGAAGCAAACCCGGCGCGGTGCTGGACCGGCTGAAGCTGGCGCTCGCCCTGGCGCGCAGCAAGGCGAACGAGAACGCCGCATGGCTGGACGTTGTCGCCGGACAGGTCCGGTCGCTGCGCTTTGCGGAGAACTGGTCGCGGCCGACATTTCCGCTGTCGGGCGCGGACATGGCCAAAATCGGCTTCAAGCAAGGCCCGGAGATGGGCCGGGCCCTGCGGGATCTCGAGGATCGCTGGATCGAGAGCGGGTTCCGCCTGGATCGCGAAACCCTGCTCGATGCGGCACGGCAGCTGTCAGGATGACGCCGTGTCGGCCTCGCGAATGTGCGCCTTGATCTGATCGACGGTCGATTCGCGGACCGTCATGCCGTCATGCGCGCTGCGCAGGTGTTCGGCGGCGCGGCGGACGATTTCCGCCTCTTCCTCGGAATGGGTCTGCCAGGAACAGCCCGGAACGATGCATTCGTACTGTTTCATGGTGTTTCTCCTCCATGCTCTGGAACCTTGTCGGTACCGCGCAAAGTTGACGCCAATGTGCCGGTCGGGCGCATTGATGTGCGTCAAGGCCGTTTCTTACGGCCACCTCACGGCGGGCGGCATGGAAGAGAGGATGGAGTCGACATTGCCGCCGGTCTTCAGGCCGAAGATCGTGCCGCGGTCGTAAAGCAGGTTGAACTCGACATAGCGGCCGCGGCGCACGAGTTGTTCCTCGCGGTCCTCGTCGCTCCAGGGCTCGTTGAAATTCTTGCGTACCAGATGCGGGTAGAGGATCAGGAAGGTGCGTCCGACATCCTGCGTGAAGGCGAAATCGGCCTCCCAGCCGCCGGCTTCGTCCGCCGAATGCTGCCAGTCGTAGAAGATGCCGCCCGTGCCGCGCGGCTCGTCGCGATGCGGCAGGTAGAAATAATCGTCGCACCACTGCTTGTATTTCGGATAGTCGGCGACGGGGTGTTTCGAGCAGGTCAGCTCGAAGGATTTGTGGAAGGCGACCGTGTCGGCGTCGTCCTGGGTGCGGCGGCGGTCGAGCACCGGCGTCAGGTCCGCGCCACCGCCGAACCACCAACTCGTCGTGACGACCATGCGGGTGTTCATGTGAACGGCGGGAACGTTCGGGTTCTGCGGATGGGCGATCAGCGAGATGCCGGAAGCCCAGAATCGGGGATCGGCCTCGGCGCCGGGGATCTGCTTGCGGAATTCGGGCGAGAACTCGCCATGGACGGTCGAGGTGTGCACGCCGACCTTCTCGAAGACGCGGCCATACAGCATCGACATGATACCGCCGCCGCCCGCACCGTTGTCGCGTTGCCACGGCCGGCGCTCGAAGCGGCCGGGCGCGTAGTCGGCGAAGGGTCCGGAAAGATCGTCCTCGATGGCCTCGAAGGCGGCGCAGATCTCATCGCGCAATTCTCCGAACCACGCGCTGGCCGCCGCCATCTTTTCCTCGATGTCGTCCGGCAAGCCTGTCGGCAAGTCGGGTCTTTGCTGCATGGCGGACTCTCGATTCGGCGCGGTCACGGACTTGTCCCGGGTTAACGATTCGCGAGATCGATTCCAAGCCCGCGATTCGCTCTTGCACGTCGGAATTGACAGCCGGGCGGCACGATCTAAACTTGAGCCATTGCGGGGAACAGAATCATGCTTCCACCCAAACCGCCGCGAAAGGCCGTCGGCCGCCAGCTCGCGAGAAGCCGCGAAATCTCGACATCGCGATCCGACAGCTTTGTGCGCGAAACCTACCGCCTTTATCGCCCCGACGCCCGCCGCAAGGCCCGCGAATGGTTCGATCAGTACCCGAAAGCCGCCTACTGGACGCAGGTCGAAAGCTGGCGCGTGCTGGATGGCGACGTTATCGAATTCACCATGCGGCGCCTGCCGACCGCCGACTGACAGAAGATCATCCATGACAGACATGCACACGACCTGCCGGCGCGCCGTGACGCGCGACGACCTCGCCGCCTGCTTCGCCATCCGCGAGGCGGTTTTCATCGGCGAACAGAATGTCGACGCCGAACTCGAGCGCGACGGGCTCGACGACGACTGCATCCACTACCTTGCCGAGGCCGGCGGCCGCGCCGTCGGCACCGCCCGGGTGCGCGTGCTTGACGATTGCTACAAGTTCCAGCGCGTCGCGGTTCTCAAGGCTGCGCGCGGCCGCAATGTCGGCGCGGCGCTAATGCGGTTCATGATGGCCGACCTCGCCGCAACCGACGAAAACAGCGGCCGCCACTTCTTCCTGTCCAGCCAGGTGCACGCCGTGCCCTTTTACGAGCGGCTGGGCTTTGCCGTGTGCTCTGACGAGTATCCGGAGGCGGGCATCCCGCATCGCGACATGCGCGCGGAGATGGGGAAGGGCTGACCTGCCAAGACAGGAGCCCGGTCGGTGTTTTCGCCGATTGGCGCAGGTAGGGCAATCGCGCGCCCAAGCTGCATCTTGGCTGGTCCGTGAAAGGCGTTCGCTTCAATGTTCGGCTTCTCATCGGCGACGAAGAAAAACCCCTTATACGATTCTAATCCTGCAATGCCCCGATCACCCGGCTCATCAACGAGACGAAGGCCTGGCGCTCTTCGGGGGAAAGGGCTGACAGCGCTTCTTCGTTGACCCCTGTCGCGGCGCTTGTTGCGTCCTCCTGCAGGGCTTTCGCCTTCGGCGTCAGGCGGACCAGTTGGGCGCGGCGGTCTTCGGGGTTTTCGGTGCGCGTGATCAGGCCGTCGCGCTCCATGCGTTTCAGCGTGTTGGCCATGGTCGCCTGTTCGACGTCGAGGCGCTGGACGAGGTCTTTCTGGGTCAGGCCGTCATCTTCCCACAATTCCAGAAGCGTCATGAACTGGGCCGGGGCGAGGCCCAACGGGCGGATGCGGTCGTGCAGGGCGAGCGCGAAAAGCCGCGCCATGTGGTTGGCGAGGTAGCCGGCCGACGCATCTTTTTTGAAATCCATGTCGGTGGATAGCATTGCATAGCAGGCTATTCAATATTATTTACATAGCAAGCTATGCAAATGGAGGCTGACATGAAGAAACGCATTCACGCCGTCGCGGGCGCACTCGCCCTGGCGACCATCACCCTGTTCTGGACATCGACGGTGGCCAGCGAATTGTTCGGCTCTGCGGCGCAGATCGCCGCGGTCAAGACCGGCGTTCTCTACGGGCTCGCGATCCTCGTTCCGGCCATGGCGGTCGCTGGGGGAACCGGCTTTTCGCTCGGCGCGAAATGGCGCGGCCCGGTCGTTGCGCGCAAAAGGACGCGTATGAAGATCATCGCGGCGACGGGCATCCTCGTGCTCGTGCCGAGCGCCATCTTTCTCGCCATGAAGGCGGGGCAGGGCGAATTCGACACGGCATTCATGGTCGTGCAGGCGGTGGAACTGGTCGCCGGCGCGTCGAACATCGCGCTGCTCGGCCTGAACATGCGCGACGGGCTCGCGATGCGCCGTCCGAAGCGGCAGGCCGCGTGATCGCGGTCAGGGTTGCCAGGCGAGTTGCCGCATGGCCTCGCCGGCGACCATTGCCGCCGAGAGGGCGAGATTGATGGAGCGCGCGCCTTCGGCCATGGGGATCGTCAGGCGGATGTCCGCCGCGTCATGGACGGCGTCCGGTACGCCGACGCTTTCGCGGCCGAAGAGAAGAATGTCGTAATCGCGGAACTCATGCGCCGTGTAGGGCGCCGACGCCTGCGTCGTCAGCAGGACAAGCCGCCGGTTCTCCGTCGTGCGCCAGGCGTCGAAAGCCTCCCAGTTGAGATGCCGGTGCATTGTCGCCATTTCGAGATAGTCCATGCCGGCACGTTTCAGGGCGCGGTCGGAGAGGTCGAAGCCGGCGGGCTCGATGACATGCACCGCCGCGCCGAGGCAGGCGGCCAGCCGCAGGATCGCGCCGGTATTGCCCGGAATGTCCGGCTGGTAGAGGGCGATGTGAAGTGTCGGCGTGTCGGTCATCTGGCGTCAGTGGCTGGCAGGAGCGGCGCGGTGTTGCCGATCCGCACTAGTCTTGGCGGACCGCTCGGTATAAGTAGCGATCTTCAACCGCAAGCCAAGGAGGCGACGATGGAATACATTCCAATGCATGCGCGCGTCGCGCTCCCCACAGGCGATCTGCTGCGTCCACGGACGCCCAGCGTCATTCTCGCCTGACAAGCCAGCGGTTCGAACACAGCCTGTGAATTCTTTCGTGACCGCCGGTTTTGGTTCCACCAGAACGGTTTACGGTCATGCCCCATTGCTCTGAGTTCATTGTTTTCGCGTCCGCATTCCCGGCTTTGCCGGTGCCGGGCCCGTCACGCCGTTCCGCGCTGTCGCGCATCCCGTCATTCTCGCCGAACCTTTGTTCGTCGCCATATCGCTTTTCATGAGGTCCGCCATGTTCTCGTGGTTTGAAAACAGAATCGACCCCTTTCCCGCCGAGCAGCCCGAGCAGCCGCCGTCGACCCTGCTTGCCTTCTGCTGGCATTACACCAAGGGCATCTGGCCCTGGCTGGCGATCACGTCGGTGTTGATCGCCGGGATATCCGCGGTGCAGGTCGCGCTGTTCGGATTCCTCGGCAACATCGTCGATTGGCTCGCCAGTGCCGACCGCGCGACTTTCCTCGCGGATGAAGGCTGGACGCTGTTCTGGATGGGGGCGGTGATTCTCGTCCTCCTGCCGCTGCTCAGCCTCGGCCATACATTCATCATGCACCAGACGATCTTCGGCAACTACCCGATGATCATCCGCTGGAAGGCGCATCGCTACCTGCTCGGCCAGAGCTTCTCCTTCTACCAGGACGAGTTTGCGGGCCGCGTGGCGACCAAGATGATGCAGGCCGCGCTCGGCGTTCGCGAGACGGTGGTCAAGATCCTCGACGTCTTCATCTATGTGGCGGTCTATTTCACCGGCGCGTTGCTGCTGGTCGGGTCGCTCGATGTCTGGATGATGCTGCCCTTCGTGGTGTGGCTGGTCTTCTATGTAGTCCTGCTGCGCCATTTCCTGCCGAAAATGCGGGCGATCTCGGAGCTGCAGTCCAATGCCCGTTCGTCGATGACCGGGCGGATCGTCGACAGCTACACCAATATCATGACGGTGAAGCTGTTCGCCCATGCCGGACGCGAGGAGACCTATGCGCGCGATGCGATGGACGACTTCCTGCAAACCGTTCATCCGCAGATGCGCTACGTCACCATGCTGAACACCGGGCTCGACGTGTCGAACTCGCTGCTACTGTTCTCCGTCGGTGCCATCGGCATCGTCTCCTGGACGGCCGGTTCGGCCAGCGTCGGCGCGCTGGCGGTCGCCATCGGGCTGGTGCTGCGGCTGGAAGGCATGGCGCACTGGGTCATGTGGGAACTGGCGGGCCTGTTCGAGAATATCGGCATGGCGCAGGACGGCATGGGCACGATCGCGCGTCCGCGCATCGTGTCCGACGCGCCGGACGCCAAGACGCTGGTCGTCAAGGAAGGCCGGATCGACTTCGAAAACATCCGCTTTCACTACGGAAAGGATGGCGGCGTGATCGAGGATCTGAGCCTGTCTGTGGCGCCCGGAGAGAAGGTGGGCCTTGTCGGACGGTCCGGCGCGGGTAAATCAACGCTGATGAACGTGCTTTTGCGCCTCTACGATCTCGAGGGCGGTCAGATCCTGATCGACGGCCAGGACATTGCCGGCGTGACGCAGGATTCCCTGCGCTCGCAGATCGGCGTCGTGACCCAGGACACCTCGCTCCTGCACCGGTCCGTGCGCGACAACATCGCCTACGGCAAGCCGGACGCCACCGAGGAGGAAATCGTCGCGGCGGCCAAGCGGGCCAATGCGCATGACTATATCCTCGATCTCGTCGATCTTCAGGGCCGGACCGGCTATGACGCGCATGTCGGCGAGAGAGGCGTGAAACTTTCGGGCGGCCAGCGTCAGCGCATCGCGATCGCGCGGGTCTTCCTGAAAAATGCCCCGATCCTCGTGCTCGACGAGGCCACGTCCGCGCTCGATTCCGAAGTGGAGGCGGCGATCCAGGACAACCTTTATGCCCTCATGGAAGGAAAGACAGTGATCGCGATCGCGCACCGGCTATCCACGATCTCCAGCCTCGACCGGCTGGTGGTGCTCGACAAGGGGCATATCGTCGAAGAGGGCACGCATGAGGCTCTTGCCGGGTCGGAAGGGATCTACGCGCAATTGTGGGCGCGCCAGTCCGGCGGCTTCATCGATGCAACAGAGGCTGTCGCTGCGGAATGAGCAATCGTTACAGGCCCGGGCAGGAGCCGGACACGCGCTATCGTGACATGGACCACCCGGTCTGGAACCGGGTGGAACGCTTCGTCGACCCGTTTTCCGATCCGGGGCGCGAATTGCTGCCGCAGACGGCGTGGGGCTTCATCCTCTATTTCGCCAACCAGGCGCGGTGGCCCTTCATCATCCTGCTGGTCGTTGGCGGGCTGGTCGGCGGAGTGGACGCGGCGCTCTACTGGTCGGTCGGCTGGCTGATCGACATTCTCGACAACACGTCGCCGGAAGCGCTGCTCCGCGACCACTGGCACCAGCTCGCGGGGCTTGCGGCGCTGCTACTGGTCGTGCGCGCCGTCGTGATGATCGGCTCGGCGGTGATCGAGCAGCAGGTGATCGTGCCGCGCTTCTACACGATGATCCGCTGGCAGGCCTTTCGCCGTGTGATCGAGCAGCCCTACACCTTCTACCAGAACGATTTCGCCGGCCGCATCGCGACCAAGATCATGCAGGCGGGCGAATCGACGGGCGATTTTATCGTCACGTCGCTGCAGGCGATGTGGTCGTTCCTGACATTCGTCATCCTGACCACCACGATCTTGACCACGCTCGACTGGCGCATGGGCGTGGTCGTGGCGGTGTGGGGCATGGGCTATGCGGCGATCATCCGCTTCCTGCTGCCGCGCCTGCGCCGCGCCGGCAAGGAGAACGCCAACGAGCGCGCCGTGCTCAACGGGCGCATGGTGGACATCTTCACCAATATCCTGTCGGTCAAGCTGTTCGACAGCCGCCAGCGCGAGCATGGTGGTATCCGGTCGGCGCTCACCAATTATCTGAGCGCGGTGACGCATCTGACGCGGATGATCACGACCGTGCGCGCCTCGGTGGCGCTGCTCAACGGCTTCATGATGACGGGCGTGGCCGCGCTGGCCATCTCCTCGTGGATGAACGGTGCGCTTTCGACCGGCGCAATCGCGGCGACGATGGGTCTCGTTTTCCGGCTCAACCAGATGTCGGGCTGGATGATGTTCAACATCAATGGCCTGATCCGCGCCTATTCGACCGTCCAGGATGCGACGGAGACCGTCTCCGTCGTGCCGTCGATTCGCGACCGGTCCGACGCGATCGAGATGCCGAAATCGTCCGGCCGCATCCGTTTCGACAAGGTGCAGTTCCATTACGGCAAGAAGAATGGCGAATTGTTCGACGGCCTGACCGTGGAGATCGAGCCGGGCGAGAAGGTCGGGCTGGTCGGTCCGTCGGGGGCGGGGAAATCGACCTTCGTCAACCTGCTGTTGCGTCTCTACGACGTGGAGAGCGGGCGCATCCTGCTCGACGATCACGACATTCGCGACCTCACCCAGGGATCGCTGCGCGAGCAGTTCGGCGTCGTCAGCCAGGAGCCGTCGCTGATGCATCGCTCGCTGCGCGAGAACATTTCCTATGGAAAACTGGGCGCAACCGAAGCGGAGATCGTCGAGGCGGCGAAGAAGGCCCACGCGCATGAATTCATCATGGGCGTCGAGGACCCGAAGGGCCGGCGCGGCTATGACGCGCATGTCGGCGAACGCGGCATCAAACTGTCGGGCGGCCAGCGTCAGCGCGTGGCGATTGCCCGGGTGATGCTCAAGGACGCGCCGATCCTGATCCTCGACGAAGCGACCTCGGCGCTCGATTCGGATATCGAGGCGGCGATCCAGGAAAATCTGCAGGGCCTGATGGCCGGCAAGACGGTCGTCGCCATCGCGCACCGTCTTTCGACGATCGCCGCGATGGACCGCCTGATCGTCATGGATCGCGGCGAAATCGTCGAGATGGGAACGCACGCCCAGCTTGTGAAGCGCCCGGACGGCCTCTATGCCCGGCTGTGGGCGCGGCAGTCCGGCGGTTTTCTTGCACTCGGCGAAGCTGCGGAATAAGCCCGCTTTTCCACGAAAAAACAGCGCGACATGTTGCCATCATCCGATGGTCGAGGCTGGACAAGCGCGTCCTTCCGAAATAAGGGATCGCGGGGGACGTGGCTGCGGGCGCGGGCACTTGCCTGTGCCTGTCCTGACCGCCCGCAGACACAGTGACTGTACCGGAAAGGAATGCTCCTGTGAGCGAAGAAACAATCACCGCTGATGAGACAACGCGCCGCGACTTCATCTACGTCGCCACCGGGATGCTCGGTGTGGTCGGCGCGGCGGGTCTCGCCTGGCCCTTTATCGACCAGATGCGCCCGGACGCGGCTGTCCGCGCGGCCGGCCAGCCTGTCGATATCGACATTTCGTCCATCGAGCCCGGTGCGGCCATCATCGTGACCTGGCGCGGCAAGCCGTATTTCGTGCGCCGCCTGACCGAGGCGGAGATCGGCGCGGTTACCGAACTGCCCGAGAGCGACCTCAAGGATCCGGCACCGGCGGAACCGCGCATTGGCGGTCCGGCCGACGAAGCCACCAAGGACTGGGTCGTCGTCGCCGCGAACTGCACGCATCTGGGCTGCATTCCCAAGGTGGTCGATACGGGCGCCGATGGGTGGAACTGCCCCTGCCACGGCTCGGTGTTCGACTTCACCGGCCGCATCCTGCGCGGACCTGCGCCGATCAACCTGCCACAGCCGCCGCACGTCTTCGCAGACGCTTCGACGCTGACCATCGGCACAGACACCGTATAGGAGCCCGAGCATGAGCACTTACGAAGCACACGGCACCTACACGCCGACCTCGGGTATCGGCAAATGGGTCGATGCCCGCATGCCGCTGCCGCGGATGATGTACGACTCGTTCGTCGCCTATCCCGTGCCGCGCAACCTGAATTACGCCTATACGTTCGGCGGCATTCTCTCTTTCATGCTGATCTCGCAGATCCTGACCGGTGTCGTGCTGGCGATGCATTACGTCGCCTCGACCGGCCTGGCCTTCACGAGCGTCGAAAACATCATGCGCGACGTGAACCATGGCTGGCTGTTGCGCTACATGCACTCCAACGGCGCATCCTTCTTCTTCGTCGCGGTCTATCTGCACATGTTCCGCGGCATGTATTACGGCTCCTACAAGGCGCCGCGCGAACTGCTCTGGATCCTCGGCTGCATCATCTACCTGCTGATGATGGCGACCGGCTTCATGGGCTACGTGCTGCCTTGGGGACAGATGTCCTTCTGGGGCGCTACCGTTATCACCGGCTTCTTCACCGCCTTCCCGGTGGTCGGCCAGCCGATCCAGGAACTGCTTCTCGGCGGTTACGCGGTCGGCGATCCGACGCTCAACCGGTTCTTCTCGCTGCACTACCTGCTGCCCTTCATGATCGCGGGTGTCGTTATCCTGCACGTCTGGGCGCTGCATGTGACCGGCCAGACGAACCCGACCGGCATCGAGGTGAAATCCAAGACGGACACGGTGGCCTTCACGCCTTACGCGACCATCAAGGACGCGTTCGCGATGATGGTCTTCTTCGTCGTGTTCGCCTACTTCGTCTTCTACCTGCCGAACTATCTGGGCCACCCGGACAACTACATCGAAGCCAACCCGCTGGTGACGCCGGCGCATATCGTGCCCGAATGGTACTTCCTGCCGTTCTACGCGATGCTGCGCGCCATCACCTTCAATGTCGGCCCGATCGACTCCAAGCTTGGCGGCGTGCTCGTCATGTTCGGTTCGATCGCGCTCTTGTTCATCATGCCCTGGCTCGACACGTCCAAGGTGCGCTCGGCGGTCTATCGTCCGTGGTACAAGCTGTTCTTCTGGATCTTCGTCGCCAACGCCATCTTCCTCGGATGGCTGGGCTCGAAGCCGGCCGAAGGCGTCTACACCATGATGGCGCAGATCGCGACGCTCTACTACTTCGTCTTCTTCCTGATCATTCTGCCGGTCCTCGGCCTGATCGAAACGCCGCGCAGGCTGCCGAATTCGATCACCGAGGCGGTGCTGGAGCGCAACCGCAAGAGCGGCGCCCAGCAGGTCGCGAGCGGAACCGCCGCATCGCCGGAAACGAGGGGATGAGCCGCGTGGCGCAAACTTACGGGAACAGAACAATGAAACATGTCATTGCCACGATCGGCGCTGCGGCGCTCGCCATGGCGCTCGTCCTGCCCGGTGCCAATGCGGCGGAAGAGGAAGGCGAACAGCACACGGTCCACTATCCGCTGAAGAAGCCGGTGGAGCAGGACTGGAGCTTCGCGGGGCCGTTCGGCAAATACGACAAGGGCCAGCTGCAGCGCGGCTTCAAGGTCTATGCCAATGTCTGCTCGGCCTGCCATTCGCTCAAGCGCGTTGCCTTCCGCGACTTCCACGAGCTTGGCTATTCCGAAGAGGAAGTGGACGCCATCGCGGCCGGTTACGATGTCGAGGACGGACCGAATGCGGACGGCGAGATGTTCACGCGTCCGGGCCTTCCGACGGATTATTTCCCGAGCCCCTACGAGAACGAGGAACAGGCCAAGGTCGCCAACAATGGCGCGATTCCGCCGGACTTCTCGCTGATTGCCAAGGCACGCGGCGTCGAGCGCGGTTTCCCGCTGTTCGTCTTCGACGTGTTCACGCAATATGCGGAGGGCGGCCCGGACTACATCTATTCGCTGCTGACGGGCTATGGCGAAGAGCCGGCTGAGCATGTCGTTGTTCCGGACGGGCTCTATTACAACCCGCATTTCGGTTCGGGCGTGGCGCTCGCAATGGCGCAGCCGCTCTATGGCGACGATGTCGAGTATGACGACGGCACGCCCGCGACGATCGAGCAGGAAGCGAAGGATGTCGCTGCGTTCCTGATGTGGGCGGCCGAGCCGCACATGACCGAGCGCAAGGAAATGGGCTTCCGGGTGATGCTCTTCCTCATCATCTTCGCGGCGTTCCTGTACCTCGCCAAGAAGCAGGTATGGTCGCGCGTCGATCACTGACGAAAGCGGGAATTCCGATTGCGAAAAGGGCGCTCGAGCGCCCTTTTCTTTTGCCCTGTATAAGGACATGATCCGCAGCGATTTGTATCGGTGCGGACGGAAAGGCACAAAATGAGCTTGCGTGACACTCTCGAAGCGGCAATCCGCACGATCCCGGATTATCCGAAACCGGGAGTCATGTTTCGGGATATCACCACGCTTCTGGGCGATGCCCGGGCGTTCCGTCGCTCGATCGACGAAATGGTTCATCCCTATGCCGGCACCAAGATCGACAAGATCGCCGGCGTCGAGGCGCGGGGCTTCATTCTCGGCGGAGCGATGTCGCACCAATTGTCGGCGGGCTTCGTGCCGATCCGCAAGAAAGGCAAGCTGCCGCACGAGACGGTGCGCATCGCCTACAGCCTCGAATACGGCGTCGACGAAATGGAGATGCACAAGGATGCGGTCAAGCAGGGCGAGCGGGTCATTCTCGTGGATGATCTGATCGCCACGGGCGGAACGGCCGAAGGTGCGGTCAAGCTGCTGCAACAGATGGGCGCGGAGGTCGTGGCGGCCTGTTTCGTGATTGATCTGCCCGATCTCGGCGGGCGCAGCAAGATCGAGGCGCTCGGCGTGCCGGTCCAAACCCTGATCGAGTTCGAGGGCGACTAGCGCCTTGCCCGCTGGAGCCATGGACGCGATCTTCTCCATCATCACAGCAAGCGACCTTGTCGCGCTCGGCTTTTTCATTGTTGCGTGGCTCGCCTTCGAGGCGCTGGTCGATTATTCCGGCTGGCGTAAAACCAGCCTCTCCGGTCTGATGGCCATCCGTCGCCGCGAGTGGATGATGACGCTGGTGGAGCGCGATCTGCGGATGATCGACACGGCGATCGTCACCGGCTTGCAACAGGGCTCGGCCTATTTCGGGTCGGCTTCGATCCTGGCGATCGGCGGCTGTCTGGCGCTGCTCAGCTCTGCAGACGCGGTGCTGCAGATCTATCGCGACATCCCGTTCACCGAGGCGGTTTCGCGCGGCGTGTACGAAATCAAGGTGTTCGGCCTGACGACGATCTTCGTCTACGCCTTCTTCAAGTTCGGCTGGGCCTACCGGCTGTTCAACTACTGCTCGATCCTGATCGGCGGCGTGCGTCACACGCAGGACTCCTCGTATGACGAGCGGCGAACGGCGGCGCTGAGGGCCGCCGAAATGAACATCATCGCCAGCCGCCATTTCACCGCGGGCATGCGGGCGATCTTCTTCGGACTTGCCTATCTCGGCTGGTTTCTCGGGCCCTGGGCGCTTATCGTAACGACATCTTTCGTCATCGCGGTCCTCGTGCGCAGGCAGTATTTTTCCGGTGCCCGCCGGGTCCTGCTGGATTGAGGCGGAGCGCCTGGTCAGGAGGAAAGCCGTGGCAGACTGGATCGCCGGAACAGCCTATCAGAACATTTTCGAGGCTTCGGCCGGCCAGGCGCTCGACACGCTGGCGCCGCAGCTCTTCAAGGCCGGCACGGTGCTGTTTCGCCCCGGCGACGCGCCGTTCGGCTTCGTGCTGATCATCTCGGGCAGGGTGAACGTCTTCCTCAACAGCCGGACCGGGCGCGAATTGCTGCTCTATTCGGTCGATCCGGGCGAAACATGCGTCCAGACGACGCTCGGTCTCCTGGGCGCGCAGAGCTATACGGGCGAGGCGATCGCCGACACGGACGTGGTCGCCGTCGTCGTCCCGCCGTCCATGTTCGACACGCTGATGGCTACGTCGGAGAAATTCCGTCGCTTTGTCTTTCGCGCCTTCGCCGACCGGCTCGGCGAAATGACGCAGTTCCTCGAGATGGTTGCCTTTGTACGGGTGGAGCGCCGGCTCGCGCAATGGCTGCTCGCGCGCGCTGGAAAGGACGGCGAGGTGAAGGCGACGCATGCCGAGATCGCCTCGGCGATCGGCTCGGCGCGTGAGGTCGTCTCGCGCCGGCTGGAGGCACTGTCAGCAAGAGGCATCGTCTTGCCGGAACGCGGCGTGGTGCGGATCGTGTCGCCCGATGCGTTGCGACGGGTCGCGGGTGGGCCTGACGAATAGAAATGCGGCCTTCGGTGACATGGTCACCGACGGCGCCCGCGAAATGTGCTTTCCTGTCTGCACAGAAACCGCCATCGAGAGGATAGCGAAATGTTCAAGAACAATATGGGCGGCACAGACCGTGCCATCCGCGCCATTGCCGGAGTCATTCTGGTCGCTCTGTTTTTCATGGGCACGGTAACGGGCGTGCTGGGCTGGATCGCCCTCATCGTCGGTATCGTGCTTCTGGCGACGGCCGCGCTCGGCTGGTGTCCGCCCTACACGCTGCTCGGCATCAATACCTGCAGCACCAAGAAGGCCTGACGGCTTTCGCCGTCCGCCTTGCTCGGCATTCATGCAGGCGCGGCAGGCAGCCGCGCCTGACACTCAGACGTTGAACTTGAACAGCATCACGTCGCCGTCCTGAACGAGGTATTCCTTGCCCTCGTCGCGGGCCTTGCCGGCTTCCTTGGCCGCGACCTCGCCGCCGAGCGATACATAGTCGTCATAGGCAATGGTCTGGGCGCGGATGAAACCCTTTTCGAAATCGGTGTGGATGACGCCCGCGGCCTGCGGCGCCTTGGCGCCCTTCTTCACGGTCCATGCGCGGGTTTCCTTCGGCCCGGCGGTGAAGAAGGTCAGCAGGTCGAGCAGCCGGTAGCCTTCGCGGATCAGGCGGTCGAGACCCGGCTCTTCCAGTCCCATCGCCTCCATGTATTCGCGTGCCTCGGCGTCGTCGAGTTGGGCTATCTCCGCCTCGATCGCGGCCGAGATAACGACGGTGCGTCCACCCTGCTCGGCGGCCATTTTGTCGACGGCCTGAGAGTGCTCGTTTCCGGTCGCGGCATCATCCTCGGCGACGTTGCAGACATAGAGAACCGGCTTGGAGGTCAGCAGGTTCAGGCTTTTCAGGATGGCGAGGTCCTCGGCTGCGATACCGTCGAGCATCACGCGGACGGGCTTGGAGTCCTGCAGCAGCGCCAGCGCCTGTTCCATGACCGGAAGGATCGTCGTCGCTTCCTTGTCCTTGCCGGTGGCGCGCTTGCGGATCTGCACGATGCGGCGCTCGAGGCTGTCAAGGTCGGCCAGCATGAGCTCCGTCTCGACCGTCTCCGCGTCCGAGACCGGGTCGATGCGGCCTTCGACATGGGTGATGTCGTCATCCTCGAAACAGCGCAGCACGTGCACGATGGCGTCGACCTCGCGGATATTGGCGAGGAACTGGTTGCCGAGACCTTCGCCCTTGGAGGCACCGCGCACGAGGCCCGCGATATCGACGAAATTGATGCGGGTCGGGATGATCTCCTTCGATTTCGTGGCGGCGGCGATCTTCGACAATCGCTCGTCCGGCACGGCGACCTCGCCGGTATTCGGCTCGATCGTGCAGAAGGGATAGTTCGCGGCCTGGGCGGCCGCCGTCTTCGTCAGCGCGTTGAAAAGCGTCGACTTGCCGACATTCGGCAGGCCGACAATGCCGCATTTGAAACCCATCAGGTCAGTCCTTTTTCCCCAGCAACTTGTTCAGCATGTCCGCCATCGGCCCGCTTGCGGGCGCCTGCGGCGTCTGCTGACGCGCCTGGCGGATATGGCTCTGCTTTCCAGCGGGCTTCGCGGTCTCCGCCGGCTTCTTCTTTCGTGCGGCCATGTCGTCTCCCAGCGCGAGCGCGGTCTTGTTCATGAACCCGGAATTGTCGCCCCTGACGATCATTCCGGCATGTTCGCCGACAGTGTCCAGCAGCGTATCGAGCCACGCCTGGTCGGCCTTTGCGAAATCTCCCAGCACGTAGCCGTGCACGCGTTCCTTCGATCCCGGGTGGCCGATACCGAGGCGGACGCGCCGGTAGTCCTTGCCGCAATGCGCGTCGATGGACCGGATGCCGTTATGGCCGCCGGAGCCGCCGCCCGTCTTGATGCGTACCTTGCCGGGCGCCAGGTCGAGTTCGTCGTAGAGCACGACGAGGTCCTCGGGACCGAGCTTGTAGAAGCGGAGTGCCTCGCCGACGGCCTGGCCGGAATTGTTCATGAAGGTCAGCGGCTTGATCACAAGAACCTTCTCGCCTTCGAGCCGGCCTTCGCTGATCTCGGCGTTGAACTTCTTCTGCCAGGGGCTGAAAGACGCATGGCGGCGAACGATCGCGTCCGCCGCCATGAAGCCGATATTGTGCCGGTTCGCGGCGTATTTCGGTCCCGGATTGCCTAGGCCTGCGATGACAAGCATGGGTCAGCCGGCTCCGATAGGCCGGGCGGGGGGTGTTATTACTCCCCGCCTTCCTCTTCGGTTTCTTCCTCGCCGACGACTGCGACCTCATCCGGTGCCGCCTCGTCTTCCGCTTCGTCCTCTTCGCTCTTCAGGCCAGCAGGTGTGGCGATGGTGGCGATGGTGAAGTCGCGGTCGGTGATCGTCGGATGGACGTTCTCGGGAAGCGCGATCGAGGAGATCTTGATCGCGTCGCCGAGTTCGAGACCCGTGAGATCGGCCGAGAAGTATTCCGGGATATCGCTGGCCGGGCAGGTGACTTCCACCTCGTGGCGAACCGTGTTGAGCACGCCGCCTCTGGTGATGCCGGGGCAGTCATCCTCGTTGATGAAGTGAACCGGAATGTTGACGGTCACCTCGGTCTTCGCGGAGATTCGCAGGAAGTCGACATGGATAATGAAGTCGCGAACCGGCTCAAGGTCATAGGCCTTGGGCAGGACGCGGTGTTTCTTGCCGTCGATTTCGATTTCCGCCAGCGTGGTCATAAAGCCGCCGCCGTGGATTTTCATCGCCACTTCCTTGTAGGGAAGCGTGATGGAGAGGGGCTCCTTGTTGTCACCATAGATGACAGCGGGAATTTTACCGTTGCGCCGAATTGCCCGGGCGGACCCCTTACCGACCCGTTCGCGCGCCTCGGCCTTGAGCACGTATGCTTCGCTCATGGCATTTCCTTTCGAGGACGTAATCTGGAGTGTTTTTCTGTTGCCGGAAAAACCAAAGCCGGTCGCCCGGCCTTGCCGCGCTGCCTCCAAGGGTGTCTGCGCGGATGGGGGCGCTATAGTGGAAACATGGCCGGGTTGCAAGATGCGGGCGGTCGTTCCGGCGTCGTGACACGACGCTGTGCTTGTATCGCGCGACGAACCGGTGCAGCACAATGGCCAGACGACGAGAAAGGATGTGTGCCGCATGTATGGGGACATGGCCAGCCAGAAGGACACGCAGGGCCGAAACAGCGTGATCGACCTGCGTAGCGATACCGTGACTCGCCCCGTTCCCGCGATGCGCGCGGCGATGGCGGAGGCGGAGGTCGGCGACGATGTTTATGGCGAAGATCCGAGCGTCGCCGCGCTGGAGAAGCGCGTCGCGTCGCTGCTCGGCAAGGAGGCCGCCCTTTTTGTGCCGTCCGGGACCCAGAGCAACCTGCTCGCGCTGCTGACGCATTGCGCCCGCGGGGAGGAGATCATCACCGGGCGCGAATACCATGTCTGCAAATACGAGGCGGGCGGGTCGTCGGCGCTCGGAGGCGCGATCCTGACGCCGCTCGACGGGGACGCCAATGGCGGATTGACCGCGCAGGCGGTCGCGGCGGCGATCAAGGATCCCGACGATATCCATTTCCCGCTCTCGCGCCTGGTGAGCCTCGAAAACACATGGAACGGCCGCGTTCAGGACCAGGCGGAGATCGTGCGTATCGCCGAGGTCGCGCGCGAGAACGGTCTTGCGGTCCATCTCGACGGCGCGCGGCTGATGAACGCGTCGGTGGCGTCGGGTCTGGCGCCGGCCGATCTTGCCGCGCCGTTCGACACGGTGTCGCTGTGCCTGTCGAAAGGGCTCGGCGCGCCGGTCGGCTCGGTTTTGAGCGGACCGGTCGATTTCATCCATCGCGCGCGGCGCATTCGCAAGATGCTGGGCGGTGGCATGCGCCAGGCTGGGATCCTCGCCGCCGGTGGGCTCTACGCGCTCGACCACCATGTCGAGCGGCTGGCCGAGGATCATGCCAATGCGCGCGCGCTCGCGGAGGGCTTGTCCGGGATCGAGGGGCTTGAAGCGGACTATCCCGAAACCGGGACCAACATGGTGTTCCTGAGGCTGTCGCCGGACCGGTTCGGTGCTTTCAAGGCGGCGATGACCGAAGCGGGCGTGCTGATGGGTGGCCGCGCCCCGCTCATCCGCCTCGTCACGCATCTGGACGTCTCGGCCAACGATGTCGGGCGGATCGTGGAGGCGGCGGCCGGCGCGTTCGGCGCGCGGCGCTGAAGCGCTTCAGGGTCATCCTCCTGTCATGCGTTGTGGCGACAGGAGTACCGGAAACGGGAAACGCATGATCGTCACGCCGGAAGGAAAACACCCGCATGTCAGCGCCGGCGAGGCCGCAAGGGCCTTCGCGCGGATCGGTCTTCTGTCGTTTGGCGGTCCGGCGGCGCAGATCTCTGTGATGCACCGGGTTCTCGTCGAGGAGAAAAAGTGGCTCGACGAGCCGCGTTTCCTGCATGCGCTGAATTTCTGCATGCTGCTTCCGGGCCCCGAGGCGATGCAACTCGCCACCTATGCGGGCTGGCTGATGCATGGCGTGCGTGGTGGGCTTGTCGCCGGCCTGCTGTTCATCCTGCCGGGCCTTGCGATGATGCTGACCCTTTCGGCGGCCTTCGTCCTGTATGGCGACGTGCCGGTGGTGACCGGACTTCTCTTCGGCCTCCAGGCGGCGGTTCTGGCGGTTGTGGCCGATGCCCTCGTCAAGGTGTCGAAACGGGCGCTGGCGACCCGGTTGATGTGGGGTGTCGCGGTCACCGCCTTCGTCGCCATCGCGTTCCTGAAGGCGCCGTTCCCGCTGATCGTGATTGGCGCGGCGCTCGGTGGCATTGCGCTGACCCGTTTCAGGCCGGACGCAATCAAGACGGCAACTGCCGAAGGGGCAATGCTGCCCGAGCGTGCCCCACTCGGCGCGACACTCCGCACGACGCTGACATGGCTCGGGATCTGGCTGGTGCCGCTCGCAGCGCTTCTTGCCGCCTTCGGGCAGGGGCATGTGCTGGCCGATGCCGCATTGTTCTTTTCCAAGACCGCGGTGGTGACCTTCGGCGGCGCCTATGCCGTTCTGGCCTATGTCGGCCAGCAGGCGGTCGAGCAATTCGGCTGGCTGCGGCCGGACGAGATGCTGGCGGGGCTCGGGCTGGCCGAAACGACGCTCGGCCCGCTGGTCCTCGTGCTCGTTTTCGTCGGGTTCCTCGCCGGGGCGGGTATCGAGGGGCTCGGCCCGCTGACGGGCGGGCTGCTTGGCGGGCTTGTCGCCGCCTTCTTCACCTTTGCGCCATGCTTCCTGTGGATCTTCGCCGGTGCGCCGCATGTCGAGGCGCTGCGCCATGTGCGCTGGCTCGCCGCCGGGCTGGCGGCCATCACCGCGGCCGTGGTCGGCGTGATCGCGAACCTCGCCGTCTGGTTCGGCCTGCATGTGCTGTTCGGCGATTATCCGGAATGGCGCTTCGGGCCGGTCCATCTGCCGTCGCCGGACGTGTCGCAGCTCGATGTCTTCGCCCTGGCGATCGCGCTTGCGGCGGGCGTCGCGCTGGTCCGGTTCAGGGCGAATATGCTCGTCGTGCTGGCGGCAGCGTCGCTTGCCGGGCTCGCGGTACAGGCGTTTCGCTGATCAGTCGAACAGGGAGGAGACCGATTGTTCGTGCGATGTGCGCGCGATGGCCTCGCCGATCAGGTCGGTGACCGACAGGACGCGGATATTGGGCGCGGATTCGACGGCGGCGGTCGGCTGGATGGAATCGGTGATGACAAGCTCGGTCAGCTTCGATCCCATGATGCGGTTGACCGCGCCGCCGGACAGGACGCCATGCGTAATATAGGCGGTGACGCTCTTTGCGCCCTTTGCGAGCAGCGCATCGGCGGCGTTGCACAGCGTGCCGCCGGAATCGATGATGTCGTCGATCAGGAAGCAGGCCTTGCCCTCGATGTCGCCGATGACGTTCATCACTTCCGATTCGCCGGGCCGTTCGCGGCGCTTGTCGACGATGGCGAGCAGCGTGTCGTCGAGCCGTTTCGACAGGGCGCGCGCGCGCACCACGCCGCCGACGTCGGGCGAGACGACCATTACGCTCGACAGGTCCTTGTAACGGGCGCGGATGTCGCGGGCCATGACCGGGACGGCATAGAGGTTGTCGGTCGGAATATCGAAGAAACCCTGGATCTGGCCGGCATGCAGGTCGAGCGTGAGAACGCGGTCCGCGCCGGAGCGGGTGATCAGGTTGGCGACCAGCTTTGCCGAGATCGGCGTGCGGCCGGAGGTGCGGCGGTCCTGACGGGCATAGCCGAAATAGGGCAGGACGGCTGTGATCCGGCGCGCCGAGGAGCGGCGGAACGCATCGATCATGATGAGCAGTTCCATCAGGTGATCGTTTGCGGGGTATGACGTGGACTGCAGGATGAAGACGTCTTCGCCGCGGACGTTTTCCTGGATCTCGACGAAGATTTCCTCGTCGGCGAAGCGGCGAACGCTGGCGCGGCCGACGCTCATCCCCAGATACTTGGCAACATTCTCAGCGAGTTGGCGATTGGAGTTGCCAGCAAACAGTTTCATTGCGCCCTGCCGGTGCGATCTGTGGATAACTTGGCGCGGGTTTTACAGCCATGGCCTTGCATTGCAAGGCGTGTGTGCGGTTTCGCACCGCAAAAAAGCGGAGAGATTGTTTTCAGCCCGCTCACGCGGGTGGTTGCGGCGCGGGCTGGGCGGCGCTCCGAAGCCAGAGGACATACTGCGCCATGATCTTGTCGGCGATCGCTTCCATGGCCTCCGGCGTGACGGATGCCCATGGGTCGGACGTCGCGCCGGGAACCGATTCCTGCCCCTGGATACGATGGACGCGCTGGCCGCTCGGCGAAACCACGTCCCAGACATGGATGACGGTTGTCGCCCCGTTTTCGGTAAAGGCGGAGAAATAGCCCTTGATCTCGTGCGTCATGCCGGGCGTGCCGGCCGCGACCAGGCTAACGCCATTGGCCGAGCCGACGGTGACGAGCCGACGCGACATCGCCTGGATCAGTTCGACCGGAGCGCCGACGACGGGCGCGAAATAGACACGGGCGGATACGGGTCCGGCGGCGGGCTGGGCCGTGCCGGGCGTTGTCCCCGGCGCGCCGGGATCGGAAAGCTGGGGGAACTCGGCGTTCGAGGTGGCTTCCTGGTCGTTTTGCTGCTTGCCGAACCCGAACGTGCTGTCCGCGCCGGTGCAGCCGGCGACGATGAACAGCAGGCACATGATGCCGGCCAGTCGTGGCAGGATCCCCGTCATTCAGCCCCTTTCACGCGCTTTACGCGCTGTTTTCCCTGTCCCTGATCCCTTTACCCTAACCGACAATCAAATCAAGGTTGTGGCGGGAAAGGCATTCAGGCGAATTTTCCGTGGTCAGGTAGGTCTGGCCGAGCGTCATGGCCGTACCGCTCTCCGAATCCGCGATGATCATGTGGGCGAACAGCACCATGTTCGGCTCGATGATAGCGGGATTGGCGGCGTAGAACATAGGCCGGTCCATCCATGAGGGCGTGAAACGCGCGCCGAGCGAATAGCCGCAGGCGTTCAGCCGGTGACGGGTCAGGTCGGCGGCCGCCATTGCCTTGGCGTGGGCGTCGAAAACGTCGCCGAAAGTGTTGCCCGGAACCATCGCCTCCTCACAGGCCAGAAGCGCGCTTTTCGCGGCTTCGTAGAGCTCGAGATGGCGCTCGGAGGGTTTGCCCGTCAGCGCGGTGCGCATCATCGCGACATGGTAGTGGCGGTAGACGCCGGCCCATTCGAGCGTGAGCTGGTCGTTCTTGGTCAGTTTGCGCCGGCCCGACTTGTAGCGGCAGAGGAGGGCGTCCTCGCCCGAGCCGATGATGAACTCATTGCCGGGATAGTCGCCGCCGCCCTCGAAGACCGCGCCCTGCATGGCGGCGAGAATGGCGCTTTCGTCCGTGCCCTGCTTGATGAGCGGCAGCGCGGCGGTCAGGGCGTCGTCGGCGAGCTTGCCGGCCTTGCGCACATATTTGATTTCCGCCTCGGATTTCACCGCGCGCAGGTTGGGAACGATGCGCGATGCGTCCTCCAGCGTGGCGAAGGTGCTGAGCGCGTCATCGACGCGCCGTCCGTTGAATGCGGTCAGGCCCTGCGTGTCGTATTCGATGCCGATGCGCGCGCCCAGAAGGTCGCGGTCGGACAGAAGATCGCGCAATTCGCGCGCGGGATTGGCCTGGGCGCGGTCCTCCCACACGACGATGGTCTCGACATTGGAGGTGTGACGGGCCTGGCGCAGATCGGCGGAGCGGGTCAGCAGCGACACGTCGCCGGATTTTTCCACGATCATGCACTGGAAGAAGCAGAAGCCGAACGTGTCGTAGCCGGTCAGCCAATACATGCTCTCCTGTGCGAAGAGCAGAATGGCATCCAGCTTCGCGGCTTTCATCTCTCCAAGAAGGCGCGTTTTGCGGTCCTCGAATTCCTGCTCGTCAAAATGCAGTGCCATAAGGCGTCTCCTCATGCCGTGAAGCGAAGTCAGTCAGTTACTCAACACAATTGCGGATATCTGGCGCCCGTAGTCGGGCTCGCGGCGGTGTGTTGTCCGCCGATACGAATAGAACAGGGTCTCGTCCGAATAGGTGCAACGGCCGATCTGGTCCGCATCGACGCCCGCGTTGCGCAACCGCATGATCGTATAGGCGGGAAGGTCGAACATGAAATGCCCTTCGCGCCCGGAAGGTGTGAAGAACTGCGCGTTCGCCGCGTCTGCGGCGCGGAATCGCGCCTCGAATTCGGGCCCGACCTCGTAGTTTTCGCCGGAGATGGACGGTCCGAGCACGGCGCGTATGGCGTCGCGTTGCGCCCCGGCCTCGACCATCGCGTCGACCGTGTTCTCGATCACGCCGCCCAGCGCGCCCTTCCAGCCGGCATGGGCTGCGGCGACGACCTTGCCGGCGTCGTCGGCGAACAGGATCGGCCCGCAATCGGCGGTCAGGACGCCGACGACAACGCCCGGCGTCGCGGTGACGACCGCATCCGCCTTCGGGCGGGCGTCTTCGGGTATCGGTTCGGAGATTGTCACCACATCGGGCGAATGAACCTGGTGCGGCGTCGACAGCGGCTGACCCGGCCGGCCAAGCCAGCCGGCGACGCGCTCGCGATTTTCGCGAATCAGTGAGGGGTCGTCATCGGAGCCAAGGCCGACATTCAGGCCGGCATAGATCCCCTGCGAAACGCCGCCCTCGCGGGTGAAAAACCCGTGCCGGACATTGGGAATGCCGGACAGACGTTCGGATCGGATCGGTCGCACCGCGTCCCGGGTTTCATCGTTCATGGATTATGCTTGCTCCGCCGCAGGCACCCTGTTTCAGCTTCATGACCATGTCAACAAGACGAATGCGCGCGCTTACCCGAAGGGCGGCAGGGTCGCCGGTTCGCCCGTCAGGCACAAGACCTTGAACAGGCTGCCCATTTCGCCTTCGCCGGTTCCGGCGAGCCGCGTGGCGGCGGTGCGGATGGCCGCTTGCGTCGATTCGTCCTTGTCGCGGCCCAGAGCGCCAGCCCTTTCCGCGAGCCCGAGCGACAGGAGGAAATCGCCCTGCATCATCGCGGGCATGGCATGCGCACCGGCCATCTTCGCGGCGTCGGCGATCGCCTGAAAATCGACATGGCTGGTGATGTCGGCGCGGCCGGGCGTCTCGAAGACCGGGACATAGCGATGCGCGCGCAGGGCTTGCAGCGTATCCGCGAAGCCGGACCGGGTGTGGCCGTAATCCACGATCAGTGCGGTGCCTCCGTGGTCTTTCAGCTGCGCGCCGATCCGCGCGGCGATCGCTTCGCGGGCGGGTGCGAACTCGAAGATCGCACCGTCCCGCGCCGTGTCGGCTCCATCGGGCAGGATCGACAGATCGGCCAGCGGCGCGCCCGCGACGAAGGCGAAGCCCTCCGCGTCATCGAGGCCGACCAGCCTTTCGCGCCATGTCCCGCCCGTCTTGACGATCTGGCGCACGGGCACGGCGTCGAACAATTCGTTGGCGACGAGGAAAAGCGGCGCGTGGGGCAGGGAGGCGAGGTCGTCATGCCATTCACATTGCGCGGCGTGGGGCCCGAGTGTTTCGCGCTGGATTGCGCGCAGGCGCGGGCTGGTCTCGATCAGGTGAAGCCGGGCGGCCTCCATGAATGCCGGATCGATGCGGGCGGTGCGCAGGATGTCGCGCATCAGCGTGCCGCGTCCGGGCCCCATCTCGGCCAGCAGGAAAGGGGCGGGGCGACCGAGGCTGCGCCAGGCATGAACGAGCCACGCGCCGACGATTTCGCCGAACATCTGGCTGATCTCTGGCGCGGTGACGAAATCCCCCTCCGCGCCGAAGGGCTCATGCGTCGCATAATAACCGCCCTGCGGGTCGAACAGGCAGGTCGCCATGTAGTCCGAGACGGGGATCGGCCCCGATGCGCGGATCAGGCGGCGTATCCGGGTCGCGAGATCGGTGCTCATTGCGCGGCGGGTTTTCTCGCTGTGGCGACGAGCGCGAGGCCGAGAAGGATCATCGGGATCGACAGCACCATGCCCATGGTCAGCCAGCCGCCATAGAGGTAGCCGATCTGGAAGTCGGGTTCGCGGTAGAACTCGACGAAGGTACGCGCCGCGCCATAGCCGGCGATGAAGACGCCGGTGACGAAACGTGGCGATCTCAGCTTCAGAAAGGTGTGGGTGCACAGGCGCAAGACGAGCAGCAGGACAAGGCCTTCCAGCGCCGCCTCGTAAAGCTGGCTCGGATGGCGGGCGATGTCGCCCCCCGTGGGGAAGACGACGGCCCAGGGCACGTCGCTCGGGCGGCCCCACAGCTCCGAATTGATGAAATTGGCGACCCGCCCGAAGAACAGGCCGATCGGCACGACGGCGGAGACGATGTCGATCAGGCTCCAGACCGGCAGGCCGCGCCGCCATGCGAAGGCGAACATGGCGACCGTCGTGCCGATCAGACCGCCGTGGAAGGACATGCCGCCCTGCCAAGTCTGGAGAATGCGGGACGGTTCCTCCAGATAGAGAGGCAGGTCGTAGAACAGCACGAAGCCCAGCCGTCCGCCGACGATGATGCCGATGGTCGCCCAGAGCAGGAAATCGTCCAGGTCGGGAACGGAAACCGGGGCCTTGCCGCCCCAAATCCGTTCATTGCGGACGATCCTGCGGGCATAGAGCCAGCCGAGCACGATGCCGACGATATAGGCGAGCGAGTACCAGCGGATGGCGAGCGGGCCGAATTGCACGATGATCGGATCGATGTCCGGGAAGGCGATGGCGAGTTGGCTCAATGCAGGGGAAAACATCGGATCCAGTTTCTCTTTGGCGGGCGTTCTGCCGGACGAAATGGCGGTCATGCTTTCGCCGGCTTGCAATGCGCCGGGCGCGGCAATACCTATTGTCTTGAACACGGGAGTAGCCGCCATGACAACTGGCCCGAACAAGTTTATGGACGATTTTGCCCGCCTGATGACCGACATGGCCGGCACCGCGCAAGGCATGCGCCGCGAGGTGGAAACAGCCTTCCAGCACCAGGCGGAGAAGTTCCTGGCCGGCATGGATCTCGTCCAGCGCGAGGAGTTCGACGCCGTGCGCGAGATGGCCATCAAGGCGCGCGACGAGAACGAAGCGCTGGCAAAGCGTATCGCCGAACTCGAGAAAAAACTCGCCGATTCCGCCAAATAGGCCGCGGCAGAGCCTTTAATTAAAATTCACAGTGATTTTTTTTCGCCTCTTAATCATCGAAAAAATCGAGGATTAAGAGTCGGTTAATGACTCCCCGGAATCGCGCGCCGAAACCTATCCACACCTGATTTGGGTTGGGGGGGCTTTTCCGCGACTCACGGATCAATAGACTGAAATTATTGAGTGATTCGTACCATGCGAATGAAAGTAAGCGCAGCCGCGTCAGTCCGTTGCAGCACTCGTTCGCCTTCATCGTAACCGTGTCGCGTCTCTTGAACCGGTTTTGAAAGCGCCGCCTTCGGGCGGGAAACGAAAATAGGATTGGCAATGAGCCTGATTGAGCTTGATTATTACCGTGCCGCGCATCCCGTCGATGTGATCGAGCAGGTCGCTCACGTGAATGACTGGAATTTCGAACGGACCGGCGACGACGAGATCGCCGTGGCGGTCGCGGGGCACTGGACCAACTACCACATCTCCTATGCATGGATGGAGGACTTCGAGTCGCTGCATTTCGCCTGCGGCTTCGACGTCAAGGTCCATGAAAGCCGCTTCGTCGAGCTGATGCGGCTGCTGTCGCTGATCAACGAGCAGCTTTTGATGGGGCATTTCGACCTCTGGGAGAAGGAGGGTGCCGTGATGTTCCGTCACTCGCTTCTGCTGGCCGGCGGCGCGGAGCCGACGGAGGCCCAGGTCGAGGTGATGCTGTCGAGCGCCATCGAAACCTGCGAAGCCTACTACCAGGCGTTCCAGTTCGTTCTGTGGTCGGGCGCGACCGCGAAGGAAGCGCTGGAAAGCACGATGTTCGAGACCCAGGGCGAAGCCTGAGGGAGATGATGGATGGCACAGGATCTCGAGGCGCTCGCGCCTGAGATAGGTTTCGACGATTATCTGCGGGTCGATATCCGGACCGGCACGATCGTCGAGGCCGAGCCGTTTCCGGAGGCGCGCAAGCCGGCGATCAAGATGATGATCGATTTCGGTCCCGAGATCGGCGTGAAGAAATCGTCGGCGCAGATCACCGAGCACTACAAGCCGGAAGAGCTGATCGGCCGCCAGGTGATGGCGGTCGTCAATTTCCCGCCGCGCCAGATCGGCCCGATCCGCTCGGAAGTGCTGACACTCGGTTTCCACGACGAGAACGGCGCGGTCGTGCTGGCCGGACCGGGCCACACCGTGCCGAACGGCAAGCGGCTTCTCTAGGCCTGCTTTTTTCTGTCTTCCCCGTGGCCCGGCCATGTGTCGGCGACACGGTAGCCTGCGGGCCAGGGATCGTCCGGGTCCAGCATGTGCTGATGGGTGCCGGTGATCCATGCGCGTCCGCTGATCTGCGGGCGGATGGCCGGCAGGTCGCCGACGCGGGTGGTGCCGAGAATGCGCCCCTCGAATTCCGAGCCGATGATCGAAACGCCGGTGAAGCTGTCCGCCTCCGTCATCTCGCCTTGCGCGTGAAGAAGCGCCATGCGGGCCGAGACGGCGGTGCCGGTCGGCGAGCGGTCGAGCTTGCCCGGCTGGATCGACACGACCGATTTGGCCCTCAGCGACGAACCCCGGCGTTCGATCGGGCCGGCGAACAGGCAGAAGGAATGATGCTTCCAGTCTGCGCGTTCCGGATGGGCGAAGGCGTAGCGGTCATTGGCGGCGTTGGTGATCCGGACGCCGAGTTCGGCGAGATGGCGCGCCTCGGCGGGTTCGAGCGATAATCCCAGGGCATCCGCGTCGACAACCACGAAGCTGTCGCCACCGAACGCCGTGTCCACCGTGATCGTGCCGAGGCCGGCGACCTCGAGAGGCACGCCGGCAAGGCCGACGAAAGCGGGCAGGTTCTCCACCGTGATCCGTTCCGCCTTGCCGTTCGCGCAGTCGGCGCGGACGCGCACGAGGCCGCCCGGCGCCTCGAGCACCATGTCCGTCACCGGCTCCCGCATCGCGACGATGCCGGTGTCGAGCAGCACCGTGGCGACGCAGATGGAGTTCGAGCCGGACATGGGCGGCGTGTCTTCCGGCTCCATGATGATCCACGCGGCCTGCGCCTCGGGATGCTTCGGGGGCACGAGCAGGTTCACATGGCGGAACACCCCGCCGCGCGGTTCGTTCAGGACGAAATTGCGCAAGGTCTCGTCCTCGGCGATCCATCTGCGCTGGTCCCAGACCGTGTCGCCTGGCGGCGGCGCGACACCGCCGACGATGACGTCTCCCACCTCGCCCTCGGCATGGCAGGAAACGACATGGATGACCTTTGTGCTGCGCATCAGGGTTCCTTCAGACCGGCAGGCGGAGGACGGCACGCAGGCCGCCCATCGGGCTGTCGTCGAGTTCGATGTCGCCGCCATGGCCGCGCGCGATGTCGCGGGCGATTGAAAGACCAAGGCCCGTCCCGCTCTCGTTCAGGTTCCTCGCCTCGTCGAGCCGGAAGAAGGGGCGGAACACATCCTCGCGCCGGTCCTCGGGAATGCCGGGTCCGTTGTCGTCGATGGTCAGGGTCAGCCGGCCCTTTGAATTGCGGGCGACGATATCGACATGGTCGGCGTAGCGGAAAGCGTTGGAGGTCAGGTTGGTGACAAGCCGCAAGAAGGCGCCGGGCCGCACGACGATATCCGGACGGCCGATGAGGCTGGTCTTGACGGTGTTGCCGGAGAGTTTTCCGTCGGCGCGGATCTTGTCGAGAACCTCGTTGAGGTCGAGTTCCTCTGTCTCCTCCTTCGCGTCGCCCTTGGCGAAGGACAGGTAGCCCTCCAGCATGGACTGCATGTCGGCGACGTCCTTTTCGAGCGCCTCGTTGACCTTCTTGTCGCCGGAGAGCGCGAGTTGCAGCTTGAAGCGCGTCAGGATGGTGCGCAGGTCGTGGCTGACGCCGCTCAGCATGGTCGTGCGCTGCTCGATCTGCTTTTCGATGCGTTCGCGCATCTGGATGAAGGCGAGGCTGGCGCGGCGGACCTCGATGGCGCCGCGCGGGCGGAAATCGGCGGGCAGGGGGCGTCCCTTGCCGAAACTCTCGGCCGCCTCCGCGAGTTTCTGGATCGGCCTGATCTGGTTGCGCAGGAACAGGATCGCGATGAACAGAAGAACGAGCGACGTCCCCACCATCCAGAGCAGGAAGATATGCGTGTTGGACGCGTAGGCCTGGCTGCGCCGCGCCAGCACCCGGAGCACCTTGCCCTCCATCAGGATGCGGATTTCGACGAGATTGGAGTTGCCGACCGTGTCGATCCAGAAGGGTCTGCCGATCTGCCGGGTGATTTCTTCCGAAAGAATGCGGTCGAGAATCGAAAAGAACGGTTTCGGCGCGGGCGCGGGAAGCGGATCGGGCGGCAGGATGGCGACGTTCAGCGCGAGACGCTCGCGCGCCATGCGGATGACATCCTCGTATTCCGCGTCATGCGGATAGGTCTCGATGATGTCGATGATCGCCGCGATATCGCGCGTCACGGCGGTCGACAGGCGCTGGGTGACCGTCTGCCAGTGGCGCTCCATGAACACGAAGGCCACGACCGACTGCAGCAGAACCATCGGGGCGATGATGATGATCAGCGAGCGCGCATAGAGGCCGCGCGGCATCGACCCGGTGAAACGTCCGAGGAAGCGCCGCAACTGGATTGAGGAATTGCGCACAAGCCGACGCACGCGTAGCGCCATTGTGCGCCTGCGCGATCTCTTCACCCGGTTTTCGCCGAGGTCTGCCGTGGCCATGCCGCCCGTCTGTCATTCGAACGGGATCGACCCGTTCCGTTTCGTTATTCGATGGAGAGACGGTAGCCTATTCCACGGACGGTTTGAAGATAACGGGGATTGGCCGGATCCGCTTCGATCTTGCGGCGCAGGCGGTTGATCTGCACATCGATGGTGCGCTCGCCGATGCCTGCGCCTTCGGCGAACATCTCGTGGCGCGGAATCGTGTCGCCTGCATTTTCCGCGAACCGGACCATGATCTCCTGCTCGCGGTCGGTCAGATGAACCAGTTCGCCATTGCGCTTCAGTTCGCGGCGTCCGATCACGAAGGTGAAGGGGCCGAAGACAATCTGCTCGATCTTGGGCTGGGAGGCGGGCGCGCCGCGCCTGACGATATTGCCGACCCGCAAAAGCAGTTCGCGCGGGTCGAACGGCTTGGGAAGATAGTCGTCGGCGCCGGCTTCCAGGCCTTCGATGCGCTGTTCGGTGTCCGAGCGGGCGGTCAGCATCAGGATCGGCACCTGGCTGTCGTCCTTGCGCAGGTTGCGCGCCAGCGACACGCCGCTCTCGCCGGGCATCATCACGTCGAGAACCAGGAGATCGAATTCGAGGCCGGCGATCTTGCGGCGCGCTTCCTCGGCGGTGGCCGCGCTGGTGACGCGGTAGCCGTTCTGGCACAGAAATTCCGTCAGCAATGTGCGAATTCGGGTGTCGTCGTCGACGATCAGGATGTGGGGGGCATCATCTGTGATGCCGGAATCTGCGTTTTCGTTCATTCATCCTCGCTCGCGGCCGTTCCGGTACCTTCCGGTTTCCGGGTCGGACCGGCTTCGCGTTGTGCCGCGGACAGCATGGCGATCTGGGTTTTTGCGTCCTCGGTCGCCATGGCCAGCAGAAACTTCGCGATTTCCTCCTCCGCGCAGCCCGACCGCTCCAATGCCGCCACTATGCGGCGAGACTGTGGCTCCCGCAGTTCGCGGATCAGCGTCTTTCCGGTGTCCGTCAGGTAGAGTTCGCGTTGCCGGCGATCCTCCGGCCCCGGCTTCTGCGCCACGTGGCCGGCATCCACCAACTGCTTGAGAACCCGGGCAAGGCTCTGCTTGGTGATCTTCAGGAGATCGAGAAGTTCGGCGACGGTCAGGCCGGGTTTGCGGTCCACGAAATGCAGCACCCGGTGATGCGCGCGCCCGAAGCCGATTTCGCCGAGGATCGTGTCCGGATCGGAGATGAAGTCCCGATAGGCGAAGAACAGGAGCTCGATCAGTTCGGATGCGGGAAGGGGGTCGGTTTTCGGTTTCATCGCGGAAGTTGGCCGGAGGGAACGGGAAGGCATCGTTATATGTCAGCTATGTTGACATAAATTGCAACGACGAGTAATTTCTTTCAAGGGTGCGGCATGTACCGCGCAGCATTTGAAAAGAACCGCGATCCGGTTTTTCATGGTTGTTGCGCCCAAACGGGTTCATACTGTCCCTCAAAACAAGACGCAAAACAAAAGATCACGGCGGAAGAACGGAGTTTCCCATGGCTGGAGTGCCTTTTGATCAGCTGGACGGCCATATCTGGATGAATGGCGAATTCGTGCCGTGGAAGGACGCCAAGATTCACGTCCTGACCCATGGCCTGCATTATGCGAGCGCGGTGTTCGAGGGCGAACGTGCCTATGGCGGCGAGATTTTCAAGCTGACCGAGCACACAGAGCGGCTGCATGAATCGGCCCGGCTGCTCGGTTTCAAGATTCCCTATTCGGTCGAGGAGATCGACCAGGCCTGTATCGACCTGCTGCACAAGCAGGGCTTTACCGATGCCTATGTTCGTCCGATCGCCTGGCGCGGTTCGGAGATGATGGGCGTGTCGGCGCAGCAGAACCGCATCAATCTGGCGATCGCGATCTGGCAGTGGCCGTCCTATTTCGACCCGGCCCAGAAATTGAAGGGCATCCGCCTCGACCTCGCCGAGTATCGCCGTCCCGACCCGCGCACGGCGCCGTCGAAATCCAAGGCGGCGGGCCTTTACATGATCTGCACGCTGTCCAAGCATGCGGCCGAGGCGAAGGGCTATGCCGATGCGCTGATGCTCGACTGGCGCGGCCAGGTCGCGGAGGCGACGGGCGCCAATGTGTTCTTCGTCAAGGACGGCGTGATCCACACGCCGACACCGGACTGTTTCCTCGACGGGATCACCCGGCGCACGGTGATCGGCCTCGCCAGGAAACGCGGCTACGAGGTGGTGGAACGCGTGATCATGCCGGAAGAGATGGAAGGCTTCGAACAGTGCTTCCTCACCGGCACGGCGGCGGAAGTCACGCCGGTTTCGGAGATCGGGCCGTACTCATTCGAGGTCGGCGAGATCGCGTCCACGTTGATGAACGACTATACCGAAGCGGTTCATCCGCGCGCGGAAGCCGCGGAATAAATCCGACGGATCGGCGGCAAGGTATCAGGGGCGGCTCGAGTGGCCGCCCTTTTCCATTGGCCTTGAAGTTGCGGCGGATAAGTCGCAGGTAGCGGGCACGACAATCCGGAAACGAGGAAATTCCCATGGCGGCGACGCTCAACGCGCTGATCATCCCGGTCACCGCATTCCAGCAGAACTGCACTGTGCTGTTCGATTCGGAGACAAAGCACGGCGTCGTGGTCGATCCGGGCGGGGACGTCGATCATATCCGCGAGGCGCTGGACAAGAACGGCATCACGGTCGATGCGATCTGGCTGACGCATGGCCATATCGACCATGCCGGCGGCGCGATGGATCTCAAGGAGGCTCTGGGTGTCGAGATCATCGGTCCGCACAAGGACGACAAGATGCTGCTTGACGGACTGGAGGCCCAGGCGCGCATGTTCGGCCTCGATGACAAGGTCCGCAACGTGACGCCGGACCGCTGGCTGGAGGAGGGCGAGACGGTCTCTTTCGCCGGGCACGAGTTCGAGGTGCTGCATTGCCCCGGTCACGCGCCGGGCCATGTCGTCTTCTACAACCGGACGGCGGGTTTCGCCCATGTCGGCGACGTGCTGTTTCGCGGTTCGATCGGCCGGACTGACCTGCCGGGCGGCGACCACGCGACGCTGATCGCGTCGATCAAGACCAAGCTGTTTCCGCTGGGCGACAATATCGGATTCATCTGCGGGCACGGGCCGGGCGGCCAGATCGGCGAGGAACGGAAAACCAACCCGTTCCTGACCTGAAGGTCTTCGGTTGCTGGCGCCGTCTTGTGGCGCGGAAGCGGCCGATCCGATAGCCGTCTAATTAATTTTGATATTTGGCATTATTCATGCGCTTTACGTAAAGTAACGTGCTAGCGTCGCCATGTTGGCGGGGGGCTTTCTTCCACATCGTTGCTCCGTCGGTATCGGCGGCTAGGTTCGGGCCAAATCCGGGTTCTAGCCGCCTTTGAAGGCCGGGAGCATGGGCCGTGCGGCGCATTCGCCGCCGAACGCCCAACTCGAATGACAAAGGCCCGGCAGCGGATGCCGGCCGGGCCTTTCCTTTAACGTCCCTGGAGGTCACTTGGGGACGCAGAAATGATCCAGCCCGTCATAGCCGCGATAGGTGCCGGTCTTCGGGTTGAACGAGCGGTAGCGCTCGTCGCACCATTCGTACCAGCCGACCGTCCAGGGCTCGAGCGAGGACTCGTAGGTGATGACGTTCGGTCCGCGGGACGGTGCGGGCGGGTAGGCGTCCGGCGCGACATAGTGATCGCGCGGGGCCGGATTATTGGCTTCCGACAGCGCGCCGGCGATGATCGCGATACCGGCGATGCCGAGGATCGCGGCGGCCGCCGCATCGCCATTGTCGCGATGGACCGGGCGGGGATTGTGCCATCCGCCGCGCGGGCCGCAGATGCGCTTGCCGTGGCGATAAACGCAATTGTTGCCGCGGCGATCGTAATGGCGCGCCGAATTGCCCTTGTGCCAGCCATCGGCAGCGGCGGGCGCTGCGGCGAGCGGCGAAAGCGCGGCGGTCGCGAGCGTTCCCGCGGCGATCAGGGATTTCAGCGCTGATGTCTTGAATGTCCGTTTCATGTTTTCTGCTCCGTTCGCGTCGTTCCCAACCGGGGTGTGCCCATCCTGGCGGCCCGGTTTTCCGGCGGGCGGTCATACGACGCCCGAACACGTGACGCCGATAATGGCGCGGCCAAGCTGAACGCAGCCTGAACGGCCCTTCACGGTTGCTTTCGGCGCGCCGCCGGGACGCGGCCAAGCAAAAGGCGCGAACCGGTGACCGGTCCGCGCCTTGCAAGACTGTTCCGCAAAGACGGCGATTTTACGCCGTCGATGTCGGACTATTCAGCGAGCTGAAGATTGACGGCCTTCGGGCCCTTGCCGCGACGATCCGGCTCGGTGTCGAAGGAAACTTTCTGGTTTTCGGTCAGGGACATCAGGCCCGAGGCCTGCAGAGCGGAGATGTGGACAAAGATGTCCGCGCCGCCGTCGTCCGGCTTGATGAAGCCGAAGCCCTTGTCATTGTTGAAGAATTTCACAGTACCAGTCTGTGCCATTGAATCGGATCCTTTTCCGTTCGCATAAGCGGCTGCCCATTCTGCCGCGTAAAAATCGCCGCACGCATCATGCGGGCGGTCAGGGCAGGCAGTTCTCGAATGCATGGAAAGGAACCAGTTCTCGCGCCGCCCTTTCAGGAGGCGCCCGGCTTGTTCTTCAGCGTGCCGGTGCGCGGTATTTCCGACTTCCGTTGTTCGCAAATTGCCCGAACGGAAAAATCGTTGCGTCATCCGGGTCCGGAAGTAAAGCAAAACTTTTGTGAAGTGGGCCGTGAAACGGTTGCATATTCTCGCATATATGCACGCGTCAGCCGTGACAGAACGGGCGAAGCATCCTAGAGTTCGGTCTCAAATCGGGAGACGGCGATGCGTAATCCGGCGGGCGTTTTGAGGAGTGTGGTCATGGCTGCGGCGGTGGCGACAGCCGCGCTGGCATTGGCCGGATGCGAGGCGACGGTCGCGCCGCAACCCGCCGATCCGCAATATTGCCCGAAGGTCTACCAACCGGTCTGCGCGCGGCGCGGGGCGGAACGCAAAACGTTCCCGAATGCCTGCGTGGCGAGCACCGAGGGCTACGACGCCTTTTCGCCGGGCGCCTGCGAACAGCCCAAGCCGGACCGTATCTGCCCGCAGATCTACCAGCCGGTCTGCGCGGTGCGCGCGGGGCAGTATTCGACCTATTCAAACGACTGCGTTGCCGGCGCCGAGGGCGCGCGGGTGGTGAAGCCCGGCCCGTGCTGACCGGGCAGCGTGGAGGATATCGTGACCGGGAGGACAACATGATCAGGACTCTGCTTTTCGCCGCCGTTGCCATGGTGCTCGGCTATACGGCGCGCGGCCAGGCAGAGGAATTGAAGGTGGGCATCGCGCGCGACATGCCGAGCGTGATGGTGGAGACCGCCGATGGTCCGGTCGAGATCAGCCGCATCCAGGACCAGGATCACGAGATCACCGGCGATTTCGCCAAGACCTCGCGCGCCTGCCCGCCCTTCTGCATCCAGCCGATGACGCCGGCCGAGGGCGTGACGACGATCGGCGAACTCGAACTGATCGCCATGCTGAAGGATCCGGAGGCGCTGGTGGTCGACAGCCGCACGGTCGACTGGTTCGCGGGCGGGTCGATCCCCGGCGCGATCAGCCTGCCCTATACGCAGGTGGGCGACCGGCTTTCCGATCTTGGGTGCGAGCCGGATTTCGACGGCTGGGACTGCACGAACGCCAGGCGCGTTGCGCTGTTCTGCAACGGGCTGTGGTGCGGCCAGTCGCCGACGGCGATCCGGGCGATGATCGCGGCCGGCTATCCCGCCGAGCGGATCTTCTATTATCGCGGCGGCATGCAGAGCTGGCGGGTGCTGGGATTGACGGTGACCGGCGGGGAAGGCTGACGGCGGACAGGCGGGCCGTTTTCAAGCCGACCGCATGGCGCTATGATGGGTTTTCGCCGCCCCCGGAACCCTTGCAGGAGGGACGCATGGTGGAAAGCCCGGTCAAGAACCCGAAAACCACGACAAAGCCCAAGGTCGAGCGGCCGAAGCTGCACAAGGTCATCCTGATCAATGACGACTACACGCCGCGCGACTTCGTCTGCATGGTGCTCAAGGCCGAATTCGGCATGGGCGAGGACCGCGCCTACAAGGTGATGATCACCGCGCACCAGCGCGGCGTCTGCGTCGTCGCGGTTTATCAGCGCGACGTTGCGGAAACCAAGGCGAAGCGGGCCAGCGAATACGGCCAGAAATACGGCTATCCGCTGATGTTCACCACCGAACCGGAAGAGTGAGCGGCTACGGGGCTTATTGGATCAGGTCCAGGATCAGGTGGTGGATGGGCCCGTTGCGGGCCATTTCGGCTTCCTCGAAGGCGCGGTTGCGGGCCTTGTAGCGGGCATAGGCCTGCTTGAGCGGGGTCTGGATCGACTGGCGGATCGCCTTGCAACCGGGATCGTTCTCCTGCCGGAAACCGACGGTCGTGTCGTAGATCTCCTGCGCCATGGCGCGGATGTATTCGCCATGCACGGCCTCGTGGGCGCGAATGCCGGCGATGAAGACGCGCCAGCGCGCGGCGACGGCGGGTGGCAGATTTCCGGAGGGCTGTGGCAGAGTATAGGTGATGGTCAGGAACGGCCGGGCGGCGGCTAGGACGCAGGCGGTTCCCTCGCGGACATAATCGCGGCCCCATTTGAGATCGAAGGTGGTGTGGGCGATGGCGCGGGCAACGCCGACTTTCGGGCCGCGCTCGCCGATGGAAGCGTAGAGCGCGCGACCGGTCGCGCCGGAGACAGCATAGGCGTTCACGACCTCCTTGCCCCGAATATCCGCCTGCGCGGACAGGGCGGGAAGGAGCAGCAATAGAATAAGGCCGAGGCGTTTCGTCATGCAGGGTCTCTCTCGCCGGCGCAAAACCGGCCTTGCTCGCCACCTTTACCGAATGGCGCATGCGGTCAACCCCGGGCGGAATGTCAGGCCGCTCGCGAATTTTTACCGTTGGTTGTTTATTGTGATAGGATGCACGCAGAGCGCGCGATGACGCGCGCCGTTTTCAAAGATTGGATATTCAATGCAGATTCCCGAGTGGATGAAACCCGCGCTGACCGGCGCGGCGGCTGGAGCGATCGCGCTCGCGATTGTCGGCTTCGGCTTTGCCGGCTGGGTTACGGGCGGTACGGCACAGGAAATGTCCGACAAGGCCGCGCGCGACGCCGGCGTGCAGGTGGTCGCATCGATCTGCGTCAACCAGTTCGCCGCCGCACCGAATGCCAACATGCAATTGGCCAAGCTGAAGGAAGCCAAGGCCTGGGACCGCGACGACTTCATCGAAGAGGGCGGATGGTCGACCGTGGCCGGTGTCGACGAGGGTGTCCGGGGTGTCGCGGCCGAATGCGCCAAGCAGCTCGCCGCCATGGACACGCTGCCTTCCGAGGCCCCGATGGTTCCGAACGCCGACAACAGCTGACCCGACGCGGAACTCACAAAAGCCCGGCATCTCGCCGGGCTGTTTTTTTGTCCCATCCTTAAGCTTCGCTTCGCTCGCTGATGGGCCCCTGGTTGTCCCATCCTTAAGCTTCAAGTTTTCTCCTTCGTAAGCGGCAAGCCGCTGTCCGGCAGGTTCGCTGATGGGACGCCCCTCTATTCTTGCCACCTCGATCCGTCAGGCCTGCGGTTTCTCGTCCTCCAGGACGCCATCCTTCTCCCGCATGCCGATCTCGATGCGGTCGGGGGCGTTGGCGAGGAGGGCGAGGAGGAGGTCGCTCATGGTGGAGGCGGGGGCGGTCCCGAAATCGGCCTCGAAGGCATAGCCGGCCTCCGTCACCTCGGGCGTGGTGGCCGTGTGGATGACGTGCTGCAACTCGATATTGTCCTCCGCCTCCTCGTCGCCGAAGGCGCGGCGGTGCCAGTCGGTGAAGAGCCGCGTGGCGAGCGGGTCCCAGTCGCCGGCAACGCGCAGCTCGGCATAATCCCATGCAAAGGGCGCGACGACGATCTCGGTGGGGCCGAGCGTGAAGGAAAATGTGTCAAAGCGGATCTCGCGCGGCGCGGTGAAGGATTCCAGCTTGCCGGTCTCCAGCGAGGCGTAGTCGGCCCGGTAGGGCAGCCGCAGCGGACCCTCGGTCGCGATGTCGCCCTCGGAGTCGAGCAGAACCGGCTCGACCACATGCGTCTCCTCGGAAAAACCGGCCACGGTTTCCGAAAACTGCGCGACATAGATCTCGCGCACGGCTTCCACGATCTCGACGAATTGCGGGGGGAGGGTGTCCATGGAGTGGAAGTAGGTCGATGGAGAGGGGAGTGCAAGGCAGGGCGGCGCGTCCCTTGCGCGCGCCCTTGCCCGCCTGTCCTGTTACTGGACCGTGACCGTGCCCTTCATGCTCGAATGGAAATTGCACGTGTAGTCGATCGCGCCGGCGGACGCGACCGTCACCGAGGCGGAGTCGCCCTTGTTGAGGCGGCCGGTGTCGAAGCTGCCGTCGCCCGCCGTGGCGGTGTGCGGCGCGCCGTCCTCGTTGACGAAGGTGATCGTGTCGCCGGCGGCAACGGTGATCGCGGCCGGCTGGAAGGCGAAGCCGCTGATGGTGACCGTGTGGTCGGCGGCAAGCGCCGCGCCGGCGGGCAGCATGGCGAGGCAGGCGAGAGCGACGGCGAAACTGGCAATGCGGTTTGTCATGGGGGCGTCTCCTGTTGTGACGGCGGCGAGACTACAGCGGAAACGGGCAGGGGTGCCATAGGGGAAACTTTGGCGGGCGGCGGGTGTCCGGACAGGCCGGCGCAGGCGTATAGGCGCGCGTATTCGGCTCCGTGCCCTGGGCGCGAAGACGGATCAAGCGGCAGCGCCATAGGTGCGGGGATCACGACGTGTCGAGCCGCCGGGCATTGAGCGCCATCGTGTGGCACTCACGAAGAATATCGTCGATTTCCTGAGAGGGTCGCCGGCAGTGGCCCGGCGGGCGGCCGAGGCGGAGCGGTCGTCTATGTCTTTGGTACCCGCCCTGTGTCTGCTTTGAAGCCAGGGACGTCAACGCGCGCCGCGCCTCGTGGCGGGCGAGCCGTTTCGCGTGGCCATCGAGATCGTCCAGCGCGCGTTTGAGCGCCAGCACGCGGCGGCAGATGCCGGTGGCGTTCACATCCTCGTCCGGATCGGCCGGGGCGACACCCTCCTCCGGGAAGGGGCGAAGACCCTCCCATCGCAGCGTGTCGAAGCGGCGGGGCGGGTCGGTCAGGCAAAAGGCGGGTCTGCGGGGCATCGCGGCGCGCGGCCTGGCGGCGTCTTCGTCTCGTGGCGCGGGACCCTCTTTTTCCGGGCGGGGCTTCGGGGCCTCGATGTCGAGCCTGCTCGCGGCGACGACGATCAGCCGACGGACGGCGGATTCGGCCGGGCGCAACAGCCGCATGATCCGCCGCCAGACCCGGCGCGGCACCTCATCCGCGCCGCCCCCGTCCAGCCCGGCCATGAAGAACAGCGTCGTCACGATGCGCAGAAGCGCCGTGCGGTTGCGCGTGATCGCCGGGGTCCAGCCGAGGGGTTGCGGGTGCGTCATCCGGGGGAGGGTAAGGGTGGGTGGCGGGCGGTGGATGGGATTTTTGGGTGGAGGGGCGGATCGGTTTCAGGCTATGCCTGATCATATCGGGCAACATTTTGGCGACCGAGTTTGGCATGACCGGTTTAGTTTGCTAATAATACTACAGGGCACCGGCTTATCCCCCGCGGTTTTGAGTTTATTAAGATGGACTACCGATGAGATCACTACGGCAAATGAGGGACGAGGTCGCGATCCTTATAAGTTCCGAGAGGTGTGACAATTCGATAATTGAACTTATGTATAATGGCGATCACTTCTTCCTGCACGAGGATGCTCTCTGGGATTACAAGGGGGAAATCGGGTTAAAGAAATTAAACAAATCTGATGATGACTACAAATATAAAATATGCGATTTAGTAAAAGATATAGTTTCTTTTTTCAACACCGAGGGCGGGTATATTATATTTGGAGTCGATGACTCTAGTAAAAAAATAATTGGTCTTTCTGAAGAATTTCCTCTTGATGATATTTGTTCGCGTTTAAAAACTGACACAAATGAGGAAATTCCATTTACTTACTATAAGCAAACGGTAAAAGATTTTTTGTTAGGTGTACTGTTTATACCTCCAAGGGTTGCTAATCAGGCGCCAATAGCTTTTAAAGCAAATTCTAAAAAATCATCGAAAGGTAGAAATTGTTATAAACAAAATGATATATATTACCGGAATGGCGATTCATCGGAGCCTGCAATTGGTGATGCGCTCATGCGGCTTGTCTCAGGGCAAAAAATTGGATCAATCGCAAAGATAGTAGATCACAATCTTCCAGTTAGAGACAAAAGTTTTACACAGTTTATCGGGCGTAGGGCGGAGTTAGATAAACTTTGGAGATGGTTACTAGACACCTTTAACAATACAAGACTTGTTGCTGGCGTTGGAGGTGTCGGGAAGACGACACTTGTTAGAGAATTTGTAGAAGAAGTAGTAAATCAATCGCCTGGAAATATCGAAAGGATTATTTGGCTAAGTGCAAAAAAGAATAATTTTGACGCTTTTTATAATAGTCTATATTCTATAGAAAGCTCATATGAAAACAGGTTTTCAAGCGAAAATGATCTTTATAAAAAAATACTGATATCATGCGGATATATAGAATCTGATTTCGATGAAGAGTGGAGTAGGTCAAGGTACTTAATTGAACTAAATGCAGCTTTAAATGTTACTCCTAGTCTAGTTGTTGTTGATGATTTGGACTCTCTTGAGCACGATACTCAGCTAGATATATTTTCTAATTTAAGTTTGGTGTTTCATGGTCTTTCTATTTCGGGTGGAAACTCGTCGCGTTGTATTGCGACGGCCAGATTACGTTTGGGGGCGTCTGTATCTCAATATCATGAACTGCGAGGTTTTTCAGAAGGTGATTTTTATGCCTTCTTAAAACATGCGTATAATCAATATAATATTAAATTTGAGCTTACACGGGGATCGAAATTATTTAAGAATTTTCACAGATTTTCTCTTGGATCGCCGTTATTCTCGAGCTCGATATTGCGTTTGGTTGCAGGGGGTGTGGCTTTAGATAAAGCGCTGAATTACTGGGAAAACGCAGAAGGCGAGGATGTAAGAGATTTCGCATTCAAGAAAGAGATAGATCAACTCGCGCCGGGACAATTGAGGGTTCTATATGCGTTATTACTACTTAGCCCCTGTTCTCTAGAAGAGCTTGTAGCGGTGACGGGGATTGCGGAGCGAACAATGGTCACCGAAATAGGTAGGTTGTCTGACTATCACCTTCTCGAAAGAGATCCGAGTGTGACGTCAGGAGGGCGAGAGTTTTCCGCTCCTAGCAACTCAAGCCTCCTCTATGATCTTGTAAAGCCGAAAATCGATGATCCCCGTCGTATCGAAAAAAGATCGAAGGAAATTCGCGCGGAGAAGCGAGCGAGGGTCGAAGAAGTAAGCATTGCCATTGGTAGAATCGTTTCTTTTTGGAAGTTGGAAGAGTATGAGAAAGCGTTCGAATACATTGATAAATTAAAGAGTAAATCGGGGGCGGCCGGTCTTCAGCGCGACCTTGAGTGTATGTATGGGCGTGCTTGCCTTAGGTTATCTCCGCCTGAATTGGACAAAGCCGATGCTGCTTTCCGCCGTGCTCGGGAGAAGTCATGTGACCGAGTAGAATTGCTTCCACTTTGGATCGAGTGCCGACAGCTTAAAGGTGATTGGGCTGGGGTTATCGAACTTTGTGAAAAAGCTCTAGATGAAAAAATAGATGCTCAAAGATTTGCGGATATTGGTCATGCGTATTTCAATCTTGGTACCGACCGGTATTCTGCCGGTGAAATTCAAGGGGCGGTCGATACATACGTGAAAGGCGGCCAAGTTCTGAATGCGGCAATAGGTGCACACGAACTCAGTGACTATTTTCAATCTGTGAATACACGACGAAAAGAATGCTTTATTGAAGCTATTCGTATCGCGCAGGAAAATAGCCATGGCTTAAAAGATGTGCTTAATGTTTATGAGATTGCTTGGTCTGCTTTCGAATGTTTTGTTAGAAATCCTTATGTGCTTAATATATTGGCGGACTCAAGTGTTAAATGGGGTGAGTTTGTTACAAAAATCAGAAAAACATCGAAGGGGGATTTTTCAAAGATAGATACATTGGTTGGGCGTCAAAGTAACGTTTTAGAAATACTAGAGAATCATGATTGGTCATATAGAGATCTTATCTTAAAGACTCGTATTTCGGTTGAAAAGCTTATTGGTTATCGGGAAATCATGCACGATGCCCTGAATGATTCATTGTGAATTATTTAAGCAAAGCATAGTTGCAGTTGCAGAAATATAGACCAACCACGATGTCGTTTCGCTAGTATTTGGGAAAATCCGAGGGCGACTCTGCAGGAGGTTGCTTTTGCGGTCTTCTTGGCTTGCAGGCGCGTTCGTCGGCTTTCGGACCTGAAATCGATTCACTGTATTAATTTGACCCGCTTAGCAAGCCGGTCCTTATCCTCGTAGCAGCCGACGCCGACCCTATAGCGCAGCGCGGCGACGTGCTCTGGTGTGCTCCATTTAATGAAGAGCATCTCCATTCTCCGTCATCCTCGGGCTTGACCCGAGGATCCACGGCCAGGAGGCGCGGAGCCGTATGGCAGGCAACGGCTGCATCATTGACCTAGACAACGATGGCAGGCTGGAACGGTCTTTATCTGGTTCCAGATATGCGAGTCCCTCAGCCGTGGATCCTCGGGTCAAGCCCGAGGATGACGGAGGTAGGGGGCGAGGACCATGGAGGCGGGGAGAGTCGGAGGATGACGACCTAGTTCGATGGCTTGGCTCATCGCGGGCTTCGGGCGAGGGGCGGCTGTTCTGCGCTTATTGCGCATTGCCCCTCTCTTGTGATTTCCAAGGACTTGGCAAGCCAAGCCCAGGAAATCACTTTCTCCCCCACAAGGGGGGAGATAGGGAGCTACCGCCCCGGCCTTCCCGTCTTGCCCGGCTTGCGCTTGCGGGCGCGTTCGTCGGCGGGGTCTTCGTAGGAGCCGACGCCGATCTTGTGGCGCTTGATGGGTTTGGCGTTGTTGTCATCCCCCATTGACGGCACCTCGCCGGGTTTTTGTGGCTGCTTGCCCGTGCCCACGGGCTTCTCGGTGCGGCCGACGGTCATTTCGTCGAGGGTGTTCTTGCGGAAGTAGCTGACGCCGTCCGATCCCATTTCGTCTAGGTCGGGTTTTCGGAAGTTCGAGGGTGGCGCGTCTGTCTCAGGAATGGGTCCCCGGGATGAACCCGGGGATGACGGCGGCGGGGTGGAGGCGCGCTTGCCGCCCTTTGGGCGGGAGGCGGCTTCCTTGCGGGATGCCTTGGTGTTCTCGATGCCGGTGTCGCGCGCCAGGGCGTCGTCCATGACGGCGAGCTCGGTTTCGCGCAGGCGCTTGATCTCGTCGCGGAGGCGCGCGGCGGTTTCGAAGTCGAGGTCGGCGGCGGCGTCGCGCATCTGGGTTTCCAGCGCCTTGATGTGCGCCTCCAGATTGTTGCCGATGAGCGCGCCCTGGTCCTTCGCCCCACCCTTTGCCCCGGTGATGTCGGCGCGGACATGGTCGCGCTCGTAGACCGAGTCGAGAATGTCGGCGATGTTGGCCTTGACCGATTGCGGCGTGATGCCGTGTTCCTCGTTATAGGCGAGCTGCTTCTCGCGGCGGCGCGTGGTCTCCTCCATGGCGCGTTCCATGGAGCCGGTGATGTGGTCGGCATAGAGGATGACCTTGCCGTCGACATTGCGCGCGGCGCGGCCGATGGTCTGCACCAGCGAGGTCTCGGAGCGCAGGAAGCCCTCCTTGTCGGCGTCGAGAATGGCGACGAAGCCGCATTCGGGAATGTCGAGGCCCTCGCGCAGCAGGTTGATGCCGACCAGCACGTCGAAGGCACCGAGGCGCAGGTCGCGGATGATCTCGATGCGCTCCAGCGTGTCGATGTCGGAGTGCATGTAGCGGACCTTGACGCCCTGCTCGTGCAGATATTCCGTCAGGTCCTCGGCCATGCGCTTGGTGAGCACGGTGACCAGCGTGCGGTAGCCGGCCCGGGTGGTCTGGTGGATCTCGTCGAGCACGTCGTCGACCTGGGTCTTGGCGCCGCGCACCTCGACAGGCGGGTCGATCAGGCCGGTGGGGCGGATGACCTGCTCGGCGAAGACGCCGCCGGACTGCTCCAGCTCCCAGTTGCCCGGCGTGGCGGAGACGGCCACAGTTTGCGGGCGCATGGCGTCCCATTCCTCGAAGCGCAGCGGGCGGTTGTCCATGCAGGAGGGCAGGCGGAAGCCGTATTCGGCCAGCGTCGCCTTGCGGCGGAAGTCGCCGCGATACATGCCGCCGATCTGCGGAATGGTGACGTGGCTCTCGTCGATGAAGACGATGGCGTTGTCGGGGACATATTCGAACAGGGTGGGCGGCGGCTCGCCGGGATTGCGGCCGGTCAGGTAGCGCGAATAGTTCTCGATGCCGGCGCAGGAGCCGGTGGCTTCCAGCATTTCGAGGTCGTATTGCGTGCGCTGTTCGAGGCGCTGCGCCTCCAGCAGGCGGCCGGCCTTGTTGAGCTCCTCGAGGCGCTGCTTCAGCTCTTCCTTGATCGACTTGGTCGCCTGGTTGAGCGTCGGGCGCGGGGTGACATAGTGCGAGTTGGCGTAGATCTTCACGCTTTTCAGCGAGTCGTTCTTCTTTCCCGTCAGCGGGTCGAACTCGTCGATCGACTCGATCTCGTCGCCGAACAGCGAGATGCGCCAGGCGCGGTCCTCAAGGTGGGCGGGGAAGATGTCGATCGTGTCGCCCTTCACGCGGAAGGTGCCGCGCACGAAATTGATGTCGGCGCGCTTGTATTGCTGGGCGACGAGATCGGCGAGGAGCTGGCGCTGGTCGATGCGGTCGCCGATCGACATCTGGAAGGTCATCGCCGTGTAGGTCTCGACCGAGCCGATACCGTAGATGCAGGAAACCGAGGCGACGATGATGACGTCGTCGCGTTCGAGAAGGGCGCGCGTCGCCGAGTGGCGCATGCGGTCGATCTGCTCGTTGATCGAGGATTCCTTCTCGATATAGGTGTCCGTGCGCGGGACGTAGGCCTCCGGCTGGTAGTAGTCGTAATAGGAGACGAAATACTCGACCGCGTTGTCCGGGAAGAAGGACTTGAACTCGCCATAGAGCTGGGCGGCCAGCGTCTTGTTGGGCGCGAGGATGAGCGCCGGGCGCTGCGTCTCCTCGATGACCTTCGCCATGGTGAAGGTCTTGCCGGAGCCGGTGACGCCGAGCAGGGTCTGTGTGCGGTCGTCGTCCCTGAGGCCGGAGACGAGATCGCGAATCGCGGTCGGCTGGTCGCCCGCCGGCTCGTAGGCCGACTTCATGACGATCTCGATGCCGCCCTCGGATTTCTCCGGCCGCTCGGGGCGGTGCGGCACCCACATCTGGCCGTCCTTGAACAGCGGATTGCCCGAATCGATCAGCGCCTTGAGGGATTCCACCGTGGCGGTGACGCCGGTGGTGGAGGCGAGCTGCGTGGCTTCCTCCAGGCTGACATCGAGGCCGGCGACCGGGTTGAGGCCGGCCGCGGCGCGCTCGCGCGGATCGTTGGTGCCGCCGATGGAGACGCCGCCGCCGGTGCGCTTGTCGCCGACCGTGTAGGTGCGGTCCTGTTTGTTTTTACCTCGCGAAGGCTCGGACGGCCGGTCGGCCTTGCGGCCCTTCGGGCCGGGACGTTCGCTACCGCCATCCGCCTTTTCGGAGGCTGCCGCATTCTCCGCCCTGCGGCGGTGCTTGCCGGCCTTGGAGCGGATCTCGCGGGTTTCCTGCGCGCGGGCGTCGCGCTCGGCTTCGGCTTCGAGCTGCTTCACCCAGTCCTCGACGCTGCCGCCGAGCGGCGCGCCCTCGAATTCCGCCTGAGGCGCTTCCTCGAAGCCGGAAGGCTTGCCCGTTTTCTTCTCTTGTCTGGCCATGGGGCCAATATGGGAAATGGCGTGCGCGATGGGAAGGGGAAAACGGGAACATCGTGCCGGGATGCTGACAGCAGGGTGTCAGGAGGCGCGGGATTGCGGCTGACGCAAAGGAACCGAACGGCCGCGCCGCCGTTGCGTTCAGGATGACACACACGCAAACCGTCGAAACCGCCCACGGGCGCGAGGCGCGCGCCACGCGCGACGGCCTTCGCAGCCGGCTCGATCCAAATCACACCCATCCGCCGCTCGCCGTGCTCTGGTCGATCGTGGCCGGAAGCGTGCTGGTGTTCGCGCTGACGGCTGTCGCGGTGCGCAATGGCTGGACGGACTCCTTCGACCGGAGCATCCTGCTTTCGCTGCGCGACGCGTCCGATCCCTCAGACGCGTGGGGGCCGGCATGGTTCGAGGAGACGGCCGCGGAGCTGACCGCGCTGGGCGGCTATCCGATCCTCGTGACGGTGTCGGTGCTGACGCTGAGCGTGCTGGCGCTGATGCGCAACTGGGCGGCGGCGCTGTTTCTCGCCATTGGCCTGAGCGGCGGCGCGGCGCTGTCCTCCGTGCTGAAGCTCGGTTTCGAGCGCGCGCGGCCCGACCTCGTCGACCATATGGACCGGACCTTCACGTCGAGCTTCCCCAGCGCGCATGCGATGGTGGGAATGCTGTTCTACCTGACGCTGGCGGCGGTGGCCGTGCGGTTCGTTCCGCGTCATTCCGTGCGCGTCTTCATGGTCTGCGCCGCCTTCGCGATCGCCATCGTCATCGGGTCGAGCCGGGTCTATCTCGGTGTCCACTGGCCGAGCGACGTGCTCGCCGGTTGGTCGCTGGGCGTCGGCTGGGCGAGCCTCTGCTGGCTCGCGGCACATTATCTCTCGCGCAGACGCGGCGACCGCGACGCGCTCGGCCATTCCAGGACATGACAGGAGCGCCCGTGCACAAGGCCAAGCCATGGATCGAACCGCTCGCGCGCATGGGCTATGCGGCGCGGGCGCTCGTCTATCTGATCATCGGCGTTTTCGCCTTCCTTTCGGCCGTCGGCAGCGTCGAGAAGAAAGGGTCGCGGGACGCGTTGCGGACCCTCTTCGAGCAGCCTTTCGGCGAGATCATCGTCTGGCTCATGGTGGCCGGGCTGGCCGGCTATGTCGCGTGGCGGGCGGTGCAGGCGCTTCTCGACACGGACGGACACGGCATCGGGCCGAAGGGGCTGGCGATCCGCGCCGGACTGCTGGTCAGCGCCTTCACCTACGCCACCATCGCGATCTATGCGCTGTCCCTGCTCGGCGTCTTCGCGGGCGGTTCCGGCGGCGGGGGGAGCGGATCGACGGTCGCGGATTTCGTCGATGGCGCGATCGGGCAGAGAAGCGTCTCGCTCGGGCTCGCCATCGTGGTGTTCGGCGTTGCCTGCGCACATTTCTGGAAGGCCTTCAAAAGGAAATATGCCGACCGGTTCGATGCCGGGCCGCAGGCGATGGCGATCATCGATCCGATCTCGATCGTCGGCCTGACGGCGCGGGGTTTCGTGTTCGCGGTGATTTCCTTCCTGTTCCTGCTGCGTTTCGTGAATGCGGAGGATTCCGGGGAGCATCCGGGTCTGGAGGAGGCGCTGTCCTACGTGCAGTCGCTCCCCGGCGGCGCATGGCTGCTCGCCGCGACGGGCGCGGGGCTCGTCGCGTTCGCCGCCTATTCGGCAATCGAGGCGCGCTGGCGGAGAATCCGCATCAATTCGGCGGTCTAGCGCCGTTCAGGATGGATTGAATCAGGCCCTGTATCTCTGCGGCCAGCGGACGCCGGAAATCATCAGCACGGCGAGTGTCGCCAGAAGCAGGCCGGCGAGCTGGATCGGGCCCAGCGTCTCGCCGAACAGAAAGTAGGCAATGACCGAGGTGACGGCGGGGACGAGATAGAACAGGCCCGAAACGCTCGCCACCGCACTCTGGCGGATCAGCAGCATCAGCAGAGAGATCGCGCCGATCGACAGGACCAGAACCAGCCAGGACAGCGCGAAGATGAATTTCGGTGTCCAGTGGATAATGCGCGTTTCCAGCATCAGCGATCCGGCGCCGACCAGCAGCAACGCGCCGGCATATTGCCAGACCGTGCCGACGACGAGATCGGTGCCGGTGGCGAAGCGCTTCTGGTAGATCGTGCCGGCGGTGATGCCGAGCAGGGCACAGGCGCAAGCGGCGACGGTGGCCGGGGTAATGCCGCTGTTAGCCTCCATCGCGCTGGCGAGACCCGGTTCGAGGATGAGCACCGCGCCGGCAAGGCCCAGCGCCAGTCCCGTCCAGTGGCGGGCCGAAAGTTTCTCGCCGAGAAGCGGCGCGGACAAAAGCGATGTCAGGACCGGCTGCAGCGAGACGATCAGCGCGGCGACGCCCGCAGGCATGCCGAGGCGGATCGCCCAGAAGACGCCGCCGAGATAGGCGCCGTGGATCAGCATGCCGACGACGACGGCATGTCCCCGCTCGTTCCATCCGCGCGCCCGGCGGCCCGAGACGACCAGCACCGGGGCCAGCAGGGCAAGGACGATCAGGAAGCGCAGCGCCAGAAAGGTGAACGGCTCGGCATCGTCGGCGCCGAGTTTCGAGCCGATGAAGCCGGTCGACCACAACAGCACGAAGACGACGGGCGCGATGCGCATGAGCATGGGACAGGATCCGGATTCGGGAGCATGCCGGAACGCCGGCGCTGCTGGCGGGTCTATTCGGCGCGACGAGGGGCGTCAATCGGGGGGACAGTCGGCATGCCCCGCATACCCGCTTCCTTGTGGGGCAATTCTTGAGGGGCGGCGTTATATCGGTGTTAAGGATATTCCGAGCGGCGCGGCGGGCGACTACAAGAATTAACACTATGGCAAGCGTCCCGACCCCAATCTGCCCGAAACGAACCGGGGATGTTTATGGACGGAATAGCGGCTTGTTCGGCTTTCCTTCAAGGGCTCGGTGTGGTCGCGTTCGCGGTCAGGCTGCATGAATTGGCCCTTACGCGCTGCACGTCGCAGCGGGCGGAAGTCTTTGCGACGTCCATGACCTTCGCGCTGGGCGCGGCGGTCTCGATGACGTTTCCCCTGCATTTCACGCCCGGCATCACCTTCGATCTTCGCCATGTCTTTCTCGTGCTCGCCGCGCCCTTCGGCGGATGGCCGGCGGTGCTGGCGACGGCCGGAACGGCCGGGTTCCTGCGCTTCCTGCAGGGCGGCATCGGCATGGAGGCGGGATTCGCGGGGATCGCCATTTCCGCGATGGTCAGTCTCGTCATCGCACATTTTCACGCCAAGCGGCGCGGATACAGCTTCGTCGGGCTTTCGGTGATCGGTCTCGCGTCATCGCTTTCCCTGATCAGCCTGTTCCTGCTGCCGATGCCCCTCGCGATCGAGGTGTTCCAGCGCGTGGCGCTGCCGTTTATCGGGGTGAATTTCGTCGGCGTGCTGGTTTCCGCCGAGTCGCTGAACAAGATCCGGCTGCAGCTGCATCGCGAGAAGGCGCTGGTACGCGACACGTCGATCGATCCGCTGACCGGGCTGTCGAACCGCCGTGTCTTCGACGCCAGGGGGCCGGAGCTTGCCGAAAGCGGTATCCAGGACAAGGGCCGCTACGCGATCATGATCATCGACATCGACCGCTTCAAGTCGATCAACGACACGTTCGGCCATGCCAATGGCGACAAGGTTCTCAAGGACGTCTCACGCATCATCTCCGACTATGCCCGCGAGGACGATCTCGTCGTGCGCTATGGCGGCGAGGAGATCGCGCTGGTGCTGCCGGGATGCGACGAACAACGCACGGCGGTGATCGCGGACCGTATCCGGGAAGGGATCGAGAGCAACACGATCGAGGTGAGCGGCATCAATCTCAAGGTGACGGTCAGCATCGGATATGTGGTTGTCGAGGAAACCGGCAAGGGCTTCTGGGCCGCCTTCGAGGAGGCCGATACCGCGCTCTACCGCGCCAAGAACGCCGGCCGAAACCGTGTCGAGCAGGCCAAGGGCAACGAACTGGCCGCCTGAGCGGCCGGTGCCTTTTCAGCGGGCCCGAAGGCGTGAACGGGCGCCAAAGCGGTGCTGTGACGGAGTGCACATCGCCCGGCGGGGCAGGCGGGTAGTTTCATGGTCAAGGAGGCGGTGACAGGGATCACCGTAGAGCACCATGACAAACACCAACGTTACTTTCGGAACTTTCACCTACGAATCCTCAACCCGCCGCTCGGCTGCCGAAGCCAGGGGCCTGCGCCGCGCCGTTGCGCTGGCCGCCGCCGCTGCCACGCTGTTCGCCGCAACGGCGCTGTTCTCGGCGACCCAGCCCTCCGCCATGCCTCTCGAGGCCGAAGCGGACGGCTCCTACCTCGTCGCCTATGCCGAACCGGAGCAGAACCGTTTCGGCGTTCTCGACGGGGTGTTCGGCGACGACAATCACGAGATGAACGATGCCTGGATGGGCATGGAAGTGATCAGCGCGGACGGGATCATGCTTGGCTACGTTTCCGACGCCTTCGTCAATCCGGACGGCTCGATCGACGAACTGGTCGTCACGCCTTCCGGCAACGACAGCCCGTTTTTTGCTCCGGTTTACCTCCCGGCGCGCTACGCCGAACTGGGACCGGACGCCGTCCGCATCTCGCTCGGCACGACCCGCGCCGTGGCCACGCTGACGCCGGCAAACGATCTCGCCTACCTTCCGCTGTAAGCCGGGACCCGGAAAACATCGCCGTTAACCGCGCGTTAACGGCGTTTTCGAAAGGCTTGTTTACCGCCCCCGCTTACCATTCGTTCGGGACAAACCGGATGGATGGACACAATGCGAAGGACCCCTTTGGCGGGACTGGCCGCCTTGACCGTGTGCAGCGCGCTGCTGAGCGGCTGCCTCATGCCCGACCTGCTGGTTCCCTATGCGGACCCGTCGCCGACAGCGGCGGTGCCGGTCGCGCAGGTCGATGCGCCTCAACCGGTGGTGCAGACGCAACAGGCCATGGCGCAGCCGCAGCAGGCGATGGCACAGCCGGTCTTCGGCTTTCCGAATGTCACGAAACCGCTGTTCGGCGGCGGGGCCGGGAACTTCATGCCGGCCGAGGAAGTGCAGTGCCGCCAGCAGTTGAAGCGCCTCGGCGTGAGCTTCCGCGACATCCCGCGTATCCGTGATTCCGAATCCTGCGGCATCGACTATCCCGTCGAGGTGAGGTCGCTCGGCCGTACGATCGCGCTCAAGCCGGCGGCGAAGCTCAATTGCGCCATGGCCGTCGAAGCCGCGCTGTGGGCGCAGCGCGATCTCGCGCCGGCTGCGCGCACGCGCTACCTCTCGGGTATCGCCGAAGTGCGCCAGATGTCCTCCTATTCCTGCCGCAAGATCGCCGGGTCGCGTTCCATGTCGGAACACTCCAAGGGCAATGCGCTGGATATCGGCGCGATCAAGCTGAAGAACGGCAGGCTGATCTCCGTGCACCGGCCGGGGCCCTTCGCCTTCCGCGAGCGCAGCTTCCTGCGCAAGGTGCGCGGCGAGGCCTGCGGGCGTTTCGGCACGGTGCTGGGTCCCGGCTACAACCGCGCCCATGCCGATCATTTCCATCTCGACCTGAAGCAACGCCGCAGCGTGGCCTGCCACTGACAGATCCGGCCACGGGCCGAACCGGAAAAGGCAACATGACGGATTTCGCGCAGCCATATCCCGACGCGGTCGAAGACGAACGGCCGGCGCGGGCCGCGCCGACGGGCGCAATCGGCGCGGACATCGTTCCGGCGCGGCGCTTTCTCTATCCCGCTTTCGCGGCGCTGGTTGTCCTGAAGCTGGTCAATGTGTTCCTCGCCGTGCCGTTGGCCGACGAGGGCTATTACTGGCTGTGGGGCAAGTTTCCGGACTGGTCCTATTACGATCATCCGCCGCTCGGCGGCTGGGTGAACGGGGCGGCCAGCGCGATCTTCGGCGACGGGCTTCTCGGCATCAGGCTGGCGACGCTGGTCAGTTTCGCGGTGACGATGGCGGTTCTGGCCTGGTGGACGCGGCGGCTGACGCCCGCAATGCGCGGCCCGGACGCGCTGCTGGCGGCCGCCTGCGTGTGGCTCGCCTCGCCGTGGCTGATGAATTTCCAGTCGATCGCCTTTCACGACCATTTGCTGATCTGTTTCGGGGTGCTTGCTGCGCATTTCCTCGGCCTTTTCGTGCTGTCGATGGACGCGGCCGAGGGGCCCCGGTTCCGCTGGCTCTATGCGGGCTGTGTGGCGGTCGGGCTGGCAGGGCTGTCGAAATATAGCGGTGTCTTCATCGGACTTTCCTTCGCGGCCTGGGTGATCGCGACGCCGAAAGGGCGCGGGCTTCTGAAAAGCCCGCATCTGTGGGCCGGCGGGGCGCTCGCCGTCGCGATGCAGGCGCCGGTGATCTACTGGAACGAGGTCAATAACTGGCCGTCCTTCCAGTACAATCTGCATGACCGGATCGGCGACACGCATCATGCCACCGCCGCCGAACGCATCTTCTCCTTTTCCAAGAATTACGTGCTGCTGTTCTCGCCGGTGCTGTTCGTGGCGCTGATGCGCTTCGTCTTCGGGCGGCGCGTCGACGGACCGGCGGCGGCGCTGCAGGGGATCGGCCGGTTCGGTTTCGCGATCCCGACCATCGTGTTCCTGGCGCTCGGGTTTTCGACATCCGTCCTCTATTACTGGAACGTCGTGTCGCTGGTCTTCTTCCTGCCGGTGGCGCTGCTGTTCATGCGCTCGGCGATGGAAGTGCGGCTGCATGTGTTCTGGGGCATCGCGTTCTCGGCGATGGCGCTGTTCAACTCCACCTTCTTTCCGCTGACGCTGATCACCGGCCGGTCGGTCAGCGATTTCAACATCTCGCACGGCCTGCCGGAAATCGCGGCGATCGTCGAGGAGGAGGAACAGCGGCTCGGCGCGGATATGGTGCTGACGACGGACTACCGGACCGCGTCGCTGCTGGCGCTGACGACGAAGCGCACCGATATCGCCTCGCTCGGCAAGCGCGAGGACATGTGGGATTTCTGGTGGGACCCGTCTCTCCACAAGGGCGAGGACGCCGTGGTGCTGGCCTATGACCGGTTCCCGGAGACGGAGCTGATCGACAAGGTGTTCGAGCGCACCGAGGTGATCCGCGAATTCACGATCGTCCGCCATGGCTACGAGATCCAGCGCTACTGGCTGGTTCATGCGCAAAACTACTCGGGCGAGGGACCGCAATAGGCATGGCGACGGATATCGGATACGGCAGCGCAGGCGTGCCCCGGCGGCGGGGCGGCGCGGTGTTTGCCAAGCACGACCTGCATGCGGTTCTGCCGCGCGGAGGCGTTCTCGCCGTCGTGCTTGCCGTGCTGATTGCGATGAAGGTGGCCGCACTGCTGTTTGCGATGCCGCTTCCCGACGAAGGCTATTACTGGCTGTGGGGGCAGCATCCCGGCTGGTCCTATTACGACCATCCGCCGCTCGGCGGCTGGCTGCACGCGCTGACAAGCTTCCTGTTCGGCGACGGGATCGTTCCGGCCCGGCTCGCCACGCTGCCGACATTCGCCGGAACGCTCGCCATCCTCTGGTACTGGTGCGGGCGGCTGACGCCGCCCTTCCTGCGGATGCGGGCCTTCCTGACCGGCGTCGCCATCTGGCTCGCCTCGCCGCTGATGCTGGTCTATCAAAGCCTCGCGATCCACGATCACCTGCTGATCGTCTTTTCGCTGGCGGCGCTGCATTTCTTCGTCCTGTTCGCCGAAAGCCGGGACATCGGCCGGCCGCGCTATGCGCTGCTCTATCTTTGCGCCGTCGCGCTCGGTTTCGCGGCGCTGTCGAAATACAACGCCGTCTTCGTGGCGGCGGGACTTGCGGTCTGGATCCTGTCGCGGCGCGACCGGGCGAGATGGCTGGCCGACAAGCACCTCTGGCTGGCGGCGCTGGTGACCGTCGCGATGCTGGCGCCGGTGATCGGGTGGAACTGGAGCCATGGCTGGCCGTCCTTCCGGTTCTACGCGCATGACCGGATCGGCTTCGAGGCGACGACGCCCGGCGCGCATCTCTACCGCTTCACGATGCAGAGCCTGCTCGTGGTTTCGCCGGTGCTGATGTTCGCGATGCTGCGTTTTCTCATACGCGGCGCGGAGGGAATCGGAGCCGCGTTGCGGGGGCCGGCCGTGGCCGTGTTCCTAACCGGCACGCTTGCCTGGTACGCGCTCTGTTTCGTGACGCCGGTGGCGCATTACTGGAACGTGACGTCCTACCTGCTGCCTCTGGCCATCGCGCCGTTCCTGCTGCGCAGCGCGATGGAGTTTCGGCTGCATGTCCTGTGGGGCGTGCTCTATGGCGGCTCTTTGCTGTTCACCTCGACGGTGATGCCGGTCGTAACGCTGACCCAGCCGCCGGGCCGTCACGACGAGAATATCCTGTTCGCCGCGCCGGCGATGCTGGACGAACTGGAGGCGGCGGAGGCGGAATACGCGCCGGACATGCTGGTGACGACGGACTATCTGGCCGCGTCACTCCTGTCGCTGCACGGGCAGCGCACGGATATCGTGCATCTGGGACCGCGCCGCGACATGTGGGATTTCTGGTTCGATCCGGCGGCGCACAAGGGCGAGGACGCGCTGGTGATCGCCTATGACGCCTTTCCGGAAACGGAGCTGATCGACACGGTTTTCGAGCGCACCGAAACGGTGGCGACCTTCGCGGTCGAGCGTTTCGGCACCGAGATCATGCGCTACCGGCTGATCCGTGCCGAGAATTATTCGGGCGCGGGGCCGCAATAGTCATGGGCGAGGCGCGAACCCGGCAGTGGCTCGAAGCCGGCCGTTTCTCCGGCGCGGGCGTGGCGGCGCGGCAACCGGGCCTCGACGCCGTTTTGCCGACGACGCGCTGGCTCGTTGTGCTGCTTCTGCCGCTTCTGGCATTGAAAGGCGTGCAGGTGTTCGCTGCGGCGCCGACTGCCGACGAGGCCTATTACTGGCTCTGGGGCCAGCATCTCGACTGGTCCTATTACGATCATCCGCCGCTGGCCGCATGGCTGCAGGGGCTTTCGGCCTCTCTGTTCGGATGGAACCTGTTCGCCTTGCGTGCGACGACCCTTCTGAGCTTTGCCGGAAGCCTGTGGATCCTGTGGTTCTGGTCGAGGCGGCTCGCCGGCCGCGAAGATGCACCACGCGCCTTCCTCGCCGGCCTGGTCGTGTGGTTGTCGATGCCGATCCTGATGCGCTTCCAGTCGCTTGCGCACCAGGATCACCTGCTGATCTTCTTCGGGCTTGTGGCGGCGCATTTCTGGGCGCTGTTCATCGAGGGGCTTGGCGACGGCAAAAGGATCTGGCGGTTTTATTACGCGGGTTGCGTGGCGCTCGGGCTTGCGGGGCTGACGAAATACAACGCCGTCTTCATCGGGCTCGGCTTCGCCGTCTGGGTGGTGGTTTCTGCGAAAGGCCGCCCGTTGCTGGCTTCGCCGCATCTGTGGGCGGGCGCTGCGCTGTCGATGGCGATGCAGGCGCCGGTGATCGCCTGGAACGTGGCGCATGACTGGCCGAGTTTTCACTACAATCTGGAAAGCCGGATCGGTCAGTCGGTCCATGGCGGTTTCGCCGGCAATCTGCGCGACTTCGTGATCTCCTCTTCCATGATGCTGTCGCCGGTCATCGTCCTGGCGCTGGTACGTTTCGGGACGGGCAGCGGCGCGATCCGCACACCGTTCGAGGCTGTCGGGCGCTGGGTTCTGGTCGTCTCGACGGCGGTGTTCGTGTTGCTGTGCGCCTCCAACACGATCCTGTCCTACTGGAACCTGACGGCCTATCTCTTCGCGCTGCCGGTGATGGTCTTCTTCCTGCGCAGCCGCGCCGAATTCTCCATTCACGCCCTTTTCGGCATCGGCATGAGCGCCTGGATCGTGCTCGGACAGGTCGTCTACCCGTCCTACAAGCTCAATGGCGGTGACTTGCGCGACAACGACATCTCCTTCGGGCTGGAGGAAATCGCGGCGATCGTCGCGGAGGAAGAGCGGTTCATCGGCGTCGACATGGTCATGACGACGGACTACCGCACCGCGTCGCTGCTTTCCTTCGCCGGCAAGCGGACAGACGTCCTGAAGATCGGATTGCGCAACGACCAGTTCGATTTCTGGTGGAACCCGGCCGACTACAAGGGCAGGGACGCGCTGGTTCTGGTCGACGATTATCTGCCGGAAGACGAACTCGTGACCGCCGTCTTCGAGCGGGTGACGACCGTGCGCGAATTCACGATCGAGCGCTTCGGCCTGCCGATCCACAGCTACCGTCTGGTACTGGCGGAGAACTACTCAGGCGAAGGGCCGCACTGACCGCATCGGGTGCCGCCGGGTTACGTTGTCAGGACGCCCGAATCGCGACTATGTCGGGGTGCTTCCAAGGCGCGACCCATTTCGGGGCGCCGATAAACCCAAGAAAGGATCACCCCATGAAGCGCATTTCGCTCGCGCTCGCGTTCCTGCTTTCCGCAGCCGCGCCCGCCTTCGCCCATCTCAATCCCGACGAGCACGGCTCGTTCTCCGCCGGCTTCTCGCATCCGATGTTCGGCGCCGATCACATCCTTGCCATGGTCGCCGTCGGATTGTGGGCGTGGATGATCGGCGGGAGGGCGATCTGGATTGTACCTGCCGCATTCGTCGGCACGATGCTTGTGGGCTTCGCGCTGGCGCTTGCCGGTGTTCCGCTGCCCTTCGTCGAGCCGGCAATCCTCGCCTCGGTCGTCGCGCTTGGACTTCTGGTCGCCGTCGCGGTGAAGCTGCCGGCCGGTCCGGCCGCTGTCGTGGTCGGCGTTTTCGCGTTGTTTCATGGCCATGCGCATGGCGGTGAAATCGGCACGGCGGGCGAATTGGGCTATGCGGCGGGTTTCGCGATCGCCACGGCGATCCTGCATGCGATCGGCCTCGGGCTCGGTTTCGCTTTGTCGCGTATCTTCGGCGAAAGCGACCGCCGCGCCCATTTGCTGGCCCGAGTGCTGGGCGGCCTGACGGCAGTCAGCGGGCTCTATCTGATGGCCGGCTGATCCCGACCGGAGACCTCTCAAAGACGCGCCGGCGGCAATCGCCGGTGCGTTTTAGATTTGAAGGGCGCATTTCAGTTCGCAACGGAATCAGGATGCGCTGCTTCTCGCCTTCGGCTCGAACGCGAAATATCTCGATCCAGACGTGAATTGCGCTACAGGCCGGCGGCCTTGCGGAGCGCCCTGTTGATGCGGTCCTGCCAGCCCGGACCCTGGTCCTGGAAATGTTCCAGCACATCGTGGTCGATGCGCAGGGTTACGCTCTCCCGCGCGGCTGGAACCGCAGTCTTTCGCGGCTCTTCCGTCGCTTCGGAAGGTTTCTTGGTCGCAGCTTTGAACAGCGCCTCCGCCTTGTCTCGGGCGCTGGAAGTGCGGCGCGGTGAATAGGCCATGTCGGTTTGCCCCGTTAGATCGCAACGCGAATCACGCGTCTTATTATTGCATGATTGTCGCGGAATGTTCCGACGCTTCGTCGTCGGCGGCTGTCGATCCACATTGTTTCGCCAAAATGGCGCAATTCCGGCGGGTGGGAAATTTTTCGGCCCGCCGCCTTGACCCTGTCGCAAGGGCGGCCTTAACACCGTCCGCTTCGGGGCCATTGGCCCGCTTCCCTGAAACCGACACGAAGAGCTTCTTTCATGAAGACGACCGCGATTGGCGTGGATTTCGGCACGTCCAACAGCACGGCTGCATTCGTCGATGGCGTGGAGCCGGTTCTTGTGCCGCTCGAGGATGGCCGGTTCGACCTGCCGAGCGCGGTGTTCTTCGATTTCGAGACCGGTTCGCGGAAATACGGCCGTAGCGCCATCGACGGCTATGTGGGCGACGCCGAGGGGCGGTTCATGCGGGCGCTGAAGAGCATCCTTGGAACCAGCCTCGAGGACGACTCGACCTATATCGCGGGCAAGCGCGTCGCCTTTTCCGACATCATCGCCGGTTTCATCCGGTCGATCAAAACCACGGCGGAGGAGTTTCGCGGAACGGAGATCGATACGGTCGTCGCCGGACGGCCGGTCCATTTCGTCGATGACGACAGCAAGGCCGACAGGCAGGCGGAGCAGACGCTCGAACGGATCTTCCATGCCGCCGGGTTCCGGGACGTCGCGTTCCAATACGAGCCGATTGCCGCCGCGCTCGACTACGAGCAGACGGTGGAACGCGAAGAAATCGCGCTGATCGCCGATCTCGGCGGCGGCACGTCGGATTTCTCGGTGGTGCGGATTTCACCGTCCGGACGGACGCGGACAGACAGGGGCGACGACATATTGGCGACCGGCGGTGTCCATGTCGGCGGCACCGATCTGGACCGGCTGGCGAATTTGAGGAAGGTGATGCCGGAACTGGGGCTCGACAGCCGCCTCCGGCGGGATTTCGGCGACGGGCTGATCACCATCCCGCGTCACGTCTTCGTCTCGCTCAGCACATGGCAGCGAATCCATCTCCTCTACGACCGGGCAATCCTGCGCGAGGTGAAGGATTATCTCAGGCTGTCGAACAGCCCGCACCTGATCGAACGTCTGCAGCATGTGCTGGAGGAGCGTCTCGGGCACAAGCTGGCGCTGGAGGTCGAGGCGGCGAAGATCGGGCTGACCGATGCGCCGACAGCGCGGATCGGGCTCGATGTGATCGAGAACGGCTTGGGCGTGGAAATCGACCGGGCCGAGTTCGACGCCATCATTGCCGCCGAAACGCGCGCGATCCGGCGCGCGCTGGACGGGACGCTCGCGGATGCCGGGCTGGGGCCGGAGGCTGTCTCCGCGATCTTCCTGACCGGCGGCACGACGGCGGTGCCGGTCGTGCGGCAAGCCCTGCTCGAAGCGGTGCCGCAGGCGGCGGTCGTCGAGGGCGACCGGTTCGGCAGCGTGGGCATCGGGCTGGCGCTGGAGGCCAGGCGGCGCTTCGGCTAGGAAGTCTCTTCCAGGCGTTTCGATCAGGGCCGGTTCGCCCGAAGGCCATCGTCGAAGAGGCGCAGGACTTCCTTGATCATCGCTTTTTGCCGCTTCGCGGAAATCGCGAACAGGCCGCGATGAAGGATCAACCCGTCGAGCATGGAGGCAAGCGCGCGTCCGAGGCTGGCGGGATCATGATGCGGGGCGATCTCGCCCTTGTCCTGCAGTCCGGCGATCCGGGCCGCGAAATGACGGCCCAGCCGGTCGAAGAAGCTCTCGACCCTGGTGGCGAAGGTCTGCGAAGCGAAGCTCGGGCCGAAAATCTCGAAGAAGACCGGTATGAACTGCGCGTGTTCGGCGGGGATGTCGGCGAGGCTTCGCAACGATTCCAGGAAGTCGTCCAGCGTGGCGCATTCGCCGTCATCCATCCAACGCTGCGACAAGGCGGTGAAATGGCGATCCGCCATCGCCTCGGTCATTGCTTCCTTGCTTTTGAAATAGAGGTAGAGCGTGCCCTTGCCGAGCCCTGCTTCAAGCGCGACGTCGCCAATCGTTGCGGCGTGGTATCCCTTGCGCGCGAAGGTTCGCATCGCCGCATCGAGGATCGTGTCCTGCATAAGCTGGCGGTCGACGATCTTGGGCATCTGCGCTTACCTTTTTTCTCGGCTCACTCAAAGAGCCTTTCGACAAAGGCTTAATTCTGACTTGCGGGTCATGCAAGGATATGTTTATGACCGGCTGGTCAGTCATAATAAAGGAGGCGGCCATGTCGCAAGTTCATTCGATGGCGGGACGCGCATTTGACGAAGGCGCGGGCAAACGTGCCTCGACGCTTCTTCTCATCCTTGTCGCAAGTTTTATTACGCTGGTGCCGGGCGGACCGGTCGAAACCCGCGACTTTTCCCATCTCGGCGGCGCCGTCTTCTGGGGTTTCAACGTCTTCCTGATCGCGCTCGGCCTCGCCGCGATCGGGGCGGGCATTGTGTTGCGCCGGGGCTCCCGGCTGGCGGCGCGGATCGCGATCGCCGTATCGTGGGGCTACATCTTCGTGGTGCTGCTCGATCTCGGGCACGTGTTTCCGGTGTCGCCCGATCCGATACCGCTGCTGCTCGGACTTATCGAGATCCTCGACGCGATCCTCGCCGGCTATGTCATGGTCCTGGCGCATCGCGCGCTCGGCGACATCTGAAGCGGCTCAGGCGGGAAGCCGGGCCTCGGCGTTCTTCCAGAATTCCAGCAGCAGTTCTGCCGTGCGCTCCGGTTCCGAGCGATGCGGCGGGTCGAAATGGTGGCGGTCCTCGAAGATCTCGATGGTGAAATCGGGGAAGATCTTCGCGGCGCGTTCCTGGATACGCAGATACATTGACGGGTTGGAACGGGCGCCGCGCATGTAGAGCACGGGGCAGGCAAGGCTGCGCAGCGCGTCGAGGTCGAGGCTATGGTTCCGGCAGGCCGGGCCGATCGCGAAAATGCCGGCCGGGCGGTGCTCCATCCACGCGGGCGGGTCGCCCTGCGGCGGGGCAGGAAGTTCGACATCATCGGCGACGTTGAGCCGGGCAAATGCGGCAAGCGATTGTGCGTAGGGCAGGTCTTCCGTCGCGCGGATCGCGTCGCGCACGGCGATCTCGTCGTCCGTCTGGCCCTCATTGCCGAGCCAGGCGGGTTCCATCAGGACGAGGCTTGCGAGGCGGTCCGGATGCTGCGCCGCGAAGGCGGTGGAAATCGCGCCGCCGCCGGAAAACCCGCCGAGATGGAAACGGTCCAGCCCGGCATCGTCGGCCGTTCGCAGAATGGCGTCGATCTCCATGTCGAAGCTGTAATCGGGCGGCGGTGCGCCCTTGTCGTAAATGGCGAGGTCGCGCGTGATCACGGATGCCGCGCCGCCGAATGCCGGCAGCAGATACCGGTAGGTGATCTTGGCAGGCGTGATTATGCCGGGCAGGAGGATGGCGGTGTGGTTCATGACCGGCTTCGCCTAGCGTGGGATCGGGGTCGGCTTGCCCTCGGCGTCGAGCGCGACCATGACGAAGCGCGCGTCGGTGACCTTTTCCATGACATGCGACAGGTAGCGCTGCGCCCAGGCCTCGATCAGCAGGATCATCGAGGTGCGGCCGATCTTCTCGACCTCGGTGTAGACGCACAGCGTGTCGCCGACCTTCACCGGCATGGCGAAGGACATCTCGTTGACCGCGGCGGTCACGATACGCCCGCCTGCCACCTCGGCACCGCGAATGCCGGAGGCCAAATCCATCTGCGCCATCACCCAGCCGCCGAAAATGTCGCCGGCGGCGTTGGTGTCGCCCGGCATGGCAAGCGTTCTGAGTGTCAGTTCCCCGCGCGGGGCGGCAGTCTCGTCGACCATGGCGGCGCAATTCCTTTCAGCAAATCCCGAGGGCCACTTGAAGGCCAAAAGCCGCCCGGACGCAACAGCCGGGCCACACGCGGTTTTCACCCCGCGCGCGATGTGATTAGCTTATTACGTTACGTAATTTGGAGGCGTGCATGGCAGATCGGAAAGCGCTCGGCATCGTCGGCGGAACGGGAATGCTCGGAGGCGCGATCGCGCGGCGGCTGCTTTCGAGCGGGTATGTCGCTCCCGATTCGCTCGTGGTGTCCAACCGGTCCGGCCTGCCTGCGGGGCTCGAAACCTGGCCCGGCGTCGGCGCGGTCGCGAGCAATCAGGTTCTGGCCGATGCCTGCGACACGATCCTGCTGGCGGTGCCGCCCGCGCAAGCCGGGTCGCTCGGGATGAATGCCGCCGACACGCTGGTGATATCGGTGATGGCCGGCGTCAGCCGGGCGCAATTGTCCGATTTCACCGGTTCGTCGCGTGTCGTGAGGGCGATGAGCAGCCCCGCGGCGGAACATGGTCTGGCCTATTCGCCCTGGATCGGTTCTGACGCCGTCACGGAAGCGGATCGCGCGACGGTCGGCGGATTGCTGTCCGCTTGCGGCGCCAGCGATGCGGTCGCCGACGAAGGCCAGATCGAGTGCTTCACGGCGTTGACCGGACCGGTGCCGGGATTCGTGGCGCTGTTCGCGGACGCCATGGTCTCCTATGCGGTCCGGTCCGGGATCGAGCCCGACATCGCGCTGAAGGCGATCCGGCAGCTTTTCCTGTCGGGCGGCACGATGCTGCACGATGGCGGAAAGACGCCGCACGATCATGTTCAGGAGATGATCGATTATGCCGGGACGACCGCGGCGGGGCTTGTCGCGATGCGCGACGCCGGCCTGGTGGACCTCGTGCATGACGGTCTCGATATGGCTGTGCGCAAGACCCGATCGATGGCATGATTTTCCGTCAGCATCACAAAGCCGACAGACGATGTCGCCGCAAATAAGGACGGCGGGACCGGGCGGGCACTAGCGTTTCCGGACGTTCAACCGGATTTGCCTCCATGCCAGAGACCATTCGAGCGGCGGTTTGCCGCGACTTCAATGCGCCGCTGTCGATCGAGAGCGTGACGCTCGCCGATCCCGGGCCGGGCGAGGTGAAGGTGGCGGTGAAAGCCTGCGCCATCTGTCATTCCGACATCATCTTCGCCGAGGGCGGCTGGGGCGGCGAATTGCCGATGGTCCTCGGTCACGAGGCGGCCGGTGTCGTGGAAACGGTGGGCGCGGGCGTGAAGGGCGTGCAGCCCGGCGACCACGCCGTGGTGACGCTGATCCGCTCCTGCGGCCAGTGCCCCTATTGCGCGGGCGGCGACCAGGTGTTGTGCGAGGAGGTGTTTCCGCTCGACCGGCGCTCCCCGATTGCGACGCAGGGCGGCGCGCCGCTCGTGCACGGGCTGCGCACCGGCGCGTTCGCCGAAAAGGTGGTGGTGGAAAAAAGCCAGATCGCGGTGATCCCGAAGGATATCGCCTTCGATGCCGCCTCGCTGCTCGCCTGCGGCGTGATCACCGGTTTCGGGGCGGTCACCAACACGGCGCGGATTCCGGCCGGGGCCAATGTCGCGGTGATCGGCTGCGGTGGGGTCGGGCTGAACGCGGTGCAGGGCGCGCTGGCCGCCGGTGCGCGGATCATCGCGGCGATCGATCTTGCCGACGACAAGCTCGACGCCGCGAAGCGCTTCGGCGCGACGCTGGCGCTCAACCCGGCGCATGGCGATGTCCGCGACATCCTGATGACGGCGACGGGCGGGCGCGGCGTCGATTATGTCTTCGTTACGGTCGGCGCGAAATCCGCGATCGACGGCGCGTCGCAATACATCACCAAGAACGGCTCGATCGTCATCGTCGGCATGCCGCCGTCGGGCGTGATGGGCGAATTCGATCCGGGGCTGCTGGCCGCCTGGAACCAGCGCATCATCGGCTCCAAGATGGGCTCTGCGCGGGTATCGCGCGATATCCCCTATCTGGTCTCGCTCTACAAGGCGGGACGCCTGAAGCTGGACGAGCTGGTGACCGGTCGGTTCGCGCTCGACGACATCAACGCGGCGATCGACAGCACGAAGCGTGGCGAAGCGCTGCGCAATGTGGTGGTGTTCTAGTCGGTCGTCATTACCGGCGCATTCGCGCAGCGGAGGATTTCATGCAGATCAAGGACGTCGAGACCTTCATCGTCGGGACGCCGGAGGGCGCGGCGGGCGGGCGGTATTTTCTGTTCGTCAAGCTGACGAGCGACGGTGGCGTGACCGGCTGGGGCGAGGCCTATGGGGCGACCTTCGGGCCGAAGGTGATGGCGGCGGCGATCGAGGATGTCGCCGCGCGGCATCTCGCCGGCCACGATCCGCACGACATCGAAGCGTTCTTCCGGCGCTGCTATTCGTCCGGTTTCACGCAGCGGCCGGACCTTTCGATGATGGCGTGCTATTCGGCGCTGGAGATGGCCTGCTGGGACATCGTCGGCAAGGAGGCGGGCAAGCCGGTCCATGCGCTGATCGGCGGGCGTGTGCACGAGGCGTTGCGCTCCTACACCTATCTCTACCCTGCCGACGGGCCGATCTATCCTGACGAGGCGAGCGGGAAGACTGTCTACAACGATCCGGACCTCGCGGCGGAGAACGCGGTCCATTGGGTGGAGCAGGGCTTCACGGCGGTGAAATTCGATCCGGCCGGGCCGTATACGATCCATGATCCGCACCAGCCGCTGCTGACCGATATCGAGCGCTCCGCCGCGATGATGAAAGCGGTGCGCGAGGCTGTCGGCACGCGGGCCGACATATTGTTCGGCACGCATGGCCAGTTCACTCCGTCGGGCGCGGCGCGGATGGCGAGGGCGATCGAGGCCTGCGATCCGCTGTGGTTCGAGGAGCCGGTGCCCCCGGACATGCCGGAGGCGATGGCGGAATTCGCGGCGAAGACCTCGATCCCGGTGGCGACCGGCGAACGGCTGACGACGAAATACGAATTCCAGCGGCTGCTGGCGCTTGGGGCGGCGCAGATCGTCCAGCCCAATTGCGGCCGGTCCGGCGGTATCTGGGAAACGAAAAAGATCGCGGCCATCGCGGAGGTGCATCACGCTCTTGTCGCGCCGCATTGTTATTGCGGGCCGGTGGTCGCCGCCGCGAATATCCAGCTTGCCGCCTCGACTCCGAATTTCCTGATCCTGGAAGCGATCAAGGACTGGGGCGGGTTTCACGCCGAGTTGCTGAAAGTCCCGCTGAAGGTCGAGAACGGCTACACGGTGATCCCGGACACGCCGGGTCTCGGCGTCGAGATCGACGAGGCGGTCGCGCGCGCCAATCCGTATGAGGGAACGCATCTGCATCTGGGCATGGCGGAGACGCCGGTTCAGCCCTGAGCGTGACAGGGCGGTCGTCCCCGGGCGATATTGACGTAAACGCAAAGGAGCGGACCATGTCCGAACTCATTACGATCGGATACGGCGACGATGCCGGATTCGCGGTGATCGAGGCCGAGAAGATCCCGGGCGTGCCATGTGCGGTGGCGCATGGGGTTGTCGAAGTCTGGCCGCTGGTTCAGGGAGACGAATGATGGTTCCTCCGGTCAATCTCGTGGACAAACTGTCGCAGTTTACCGAGCACTGGTCGCCGAAGATCGTCGGCGGGTTCAACGGCCATGACCTGATGGTGGTGAAGGCGAAGGGCGAGTTCGTCTGGCACTCGCATCCCGACACGGACGATTTCTTCCTCGTCCTGAAAGGGCGGCTTCGCATCGAGATGCGGGACGGTAGCGTAACGCTGGGCCCGGGGGAGCTTTTCGTCGTGCCGAAAGGGGTGGAGCACCGCCCGGTGGCGGAGGAGGAGACCGAAATCCTCATCATCGAACCGGCGGGGACGCCGAATACGGGCGATCCCGAAACAGCGGTAACGAAAACGTCGATCTGAACGAAACGGCCGGACACGGGGTCCGGCCGGTCGTGGCGAAGCGCGGGGTCAGTCCGCGAACACGATCTCGGTGATTTCGCCCGAATTGTCGTCGACGACGATGTTGACGAGATCGCCTTCGGTGATCGAGGAATAGTCGACGCCTTCGGCGACGATCAGGGTCTCGCCGTCATCGAGGGTTACTGCGTTGGCATCATAATCGACGGCTTCGACGACGGCCTGCATTTCGGCGGCATGAAGGGAGACGGTCGCGGCAAGCGTCGCGACCATGGCGATGAGAGCTTTTCTCATTTCGGTTTTCCGTGAAAACAAACCCGGTCTCAGGAGGCACGTCGATGTGGACGGCGCTGCCGGGCCAAAAAGTCACTAGCGCTGTTCGGAGCGCTTTGCAATTGAATTTACGTTTGAAAACAGTGGCTTGAAAAAGTCTCGAATTCGCCGCGAAAACGCCGCGATCGATATCGCGGTCCGGCCGAAGACGGGATGGCGACGCCCGGCAGGAGGCGCGCCATCCCTGCTGGCGGACCGGAGAGGGACCGGCCGGCCGGGCGCCTACATCGCGGTCTTTTCGACCGACGTCAGCACCGTGGTGCCGTCTTCGTAAACGACCTTGATCGCATCGCCGGGCGCCAGCGCGGCGAGATCGACATCATCGGCGGCGGTCCAAGTGGAGCCGTCCTGAAGCACAATGGTGCGGGTCTCGGCGTCGACGCTGGCAATGACGCCCTCGCCTTCGCCGGCGAACGACGCGAATGCTGTCGCCGTCATGGCGACGCCGGCGAGAATGGCTGTGACGATTTTCTTCATGCTCGGGATCCTTTCCCATTTCTGTTGGCTTTGTCGCCGCGACCGATCCGGGCTGGTAGGGAGGGGGGCTTGGATCAAACCGCGGCGACGGGCCGAACTAGACGCCGGAAGTGACCGAATTCAAATCACGAAGCGTGTCGATAAATAACTGAAAACAATGACATAATCGGGCCGTATTGCCCGAATTCAGCCACAGTCGGCGCATCCGCACCGTCCTGTCCCAGAACGAGCGGCACCTGGCGCGGTGAAATTGTGGCGCGCGGGCATCCGTCCTTCCTTCCGACGGGGCTTCGAGCGGTCACGCGGCACACGGCGACCGGTCGATTTGATCGCGGTTACACTTGGTGAGAAGCGCTGTCGCGGCCGGTCTGCGCCACGCAGGCGGGCATCCCGGAGGATCAGGCATGTTCTTCGGAGAAACCGGCAGGCAGTTTCGGCGACGGATCGCTAGCTCCGTACTGTCCCAAGACGACACGTGGACACAGGAGACAAGCATGACCACCGAAACGAAAATCGCCCTGATCACCGGCGGCAGCCGGGGGCTGGGCCGCAACACCGCGATCCATCTCGCCCGCAAGGGTATCGATTGCGTCGTGACCTACAATTCCTCTCGCGAACAGGCCGAGAGCGCCGTCGCGGAGATCGAGGCGCTCGGGCGGAAAGCCGTCGCGCTGCAACTCGACACGTCGGATATTTCCCGTTTTCCCGGTTTCATCGACGCCTTGAAGGCGGCGCTTGGGGAGATCTGGGGCCGCGACACGATCGACATCCTCGTCAACAATGCCGGGACCGGGTCGCACAATCCGATCGCGGAGACGACGGAGGCCGAATTCGACGCGCTGATGAACGTCCATGTGAAGGGTGTCTTCTTTCTCACCCAGGCCCTGCTGCCGCTGATGGTGGATGGCGGACGGATCGTCAATATCTCGTCCGGTCTGGCGCGTTTCGCCCTGCCGGGCTACGGCGCCTATGCAACGATGAAGGGGGCCGTGGAGGTGTTCACGCGCTACCTCGCGCTCGAGCTGGGACCGCGCGGCATCGCCGTCAACACGGTAGCGCCGGGCGCGATCGAGACGGATTTCGGGGGCGGTGCGGTACGCGACAATCCGCAGGTCAACCAGATGGTCGCATCGACGACGGCGATGGGCCGTGCCGGCCTGCCGGACGACATCGGCGGCGCGATATCGAGCCTGATCGCCGCCGAGAATGGCTGGATGACCGGTCAGCGCATCGAGGTGTCCGGCGGGCAGTTGTTGTAATCGCAAAGGGGCGGGCGGCTCAGGCCGCCCGTTTCGGCGTTCGCATCATCGGGACGATTTCGACGGAGAGCATGGCGACGAAGATCAGCGCGCAGCCGGCGAAACCGGCCGGGCCGATGCGCTCGCCGAGAAGAAGCGCGCCGAAGAACGCGGCAAACAGCGCCTCCGAGGACATGAAGATCGCCGCCTGCGGCGCGGTGGTGTGACGCTGGGCGATCGCCTGCAGCGTGAAGGCGAGGCCGCCGGACAGAACGCCGGCAAAGAGAATCTCGCCGGCCGACTCCCGGATCATCGACAGTCCGACCGGTTCGATGGCGAATGCCAGCGCGGTGCCGGCGACACCGCAGACGAAGAACTGGGTGCAGGCAAGCTGCAGCGGCCGCGCGCCGGAGACGAAGCGGCCCAGAAACTGGACATGGCAGGCCCAGAGACCGGCGCACAGGATCGTCCACCAGTCGCCGGCCGTAAGGCCCGTCGGCTTGCCGCCGGACAACAGCCAGATGCCGCCGAGCGCGAGCAGTGCCGCCGGCCAGATCACGGGATGCGGCCAGAAGCGCCACAGAACGACACCGAGTATCGGCGTGAGCACGACATAGAGCCCGGTGAGGAAGCCCGAATTGGTGACGCTTGTCGTCAGAAGCCCGACCTGCTGGGCGGCGAGCGACGAGAACAGCAGCATGCCGAGCAGCGAATAGCGTTTCCACTGGCCAGCGTCCGGCAGGAGTGGCGCCTTCGCACGGCGTGCTTCCAGCGCCGCGAATGGCAGGACCGCGAGCGCGGCGGCGAGGAACCGTATGCCGGTGAACAGCACAGGTCCCATGGTTTCCATCGCGGTCGCCTGCGCGACGAATCCACCGCCCCAGATCGCGCCGGTTATCAGGAGCAGGAGGTTGGCTGTGGCGCGGTTCATGGGATTGTCACGAGATGATGCGGATACGCGCAAACACGCGAATCCGGGCAAGAAACGGTAAACCAGAATTTGCTAGCGTGTGGCGAATGGCGACGCAATTGTCCAAATATATCTCGCGACGGGTGCGGATTCTGATCCTCACCGTGATGCTTGCAGGACTGTTCCTGGCCGCTGCCGATTTCGTTCATCGGCAGATCGCGACCACTTTCAAGCACCAGAGCGTGGCCGCTCTCGCCGAGAGCACGCTGGCCCGCGCCGAGATCGCAACCGATTACGCGGTCATCAGGCTTGGCGAACTTTACGAGAAGGGGCATGTCGACTGCAGCACCGAAGCCATGGTGGCGCTCAACGACGCCGTCTTCCGCTCCGGGTCGATCACGGACATCCTCACGGCGCGCAACGGCAGCGTGTGCTCTGTCGCCACGCACAGCCAGACGCTGACACGCAACTATTTCAATCCGATCGACGGCTTGCAGGCCCGCAATTCGAGTATCGTGCTCAATCCGCTGCGTCTGGACGGTACCCCGGCGCTGGCCGTGTCCTGGTTTTTCGACGAGACGACCTCGGCGGCGGCGCTGGTGAACACCGAGGCGATGTTTTTCGACGTATTGCCGCCGGTCTTGCGCGAGAACGGGGCAGTCCGGCTGTCGTTGAACAACGGGCGAACGATCGGCAAATTCGAAGGCACGCGCTGGGAAATCGGCGGCGCGACCGAGATGTTCGAGGTGCGATCGCAGCGATATCCGTTCACGGTTCGCATTCATGTGCCGATCGTGTTGCTGGAGGCGCTGAACGCACAGCGCAATCCGGCGACGCTGGCCGTGGAATCCGTGCTCGCCATCGTCCTTGCCTATCTGATCGCGCGCGGACTGATGTCGCCCTCCAATATTTCGAGCAGGATCGGGAGCGCTTTGTCGCGTGGCGAGATCGTGCCGCACTTCCAGCCGATCTACGACATCGAAAGCGGCGAAATGACGGGCTTCGAGGTGCTCGCGCGCTGGCCGCAGCCGGACGGCTCCTTCGTGTCACCGTCGGTCTTCGTGCCGATGATCGAGACCGGCGGCCATTCCGACCTTCTGCTCGAAACGCTCGTGTTCCAGACCGCCGAGGCGATGGGAGATCTCATCGAAGAGGCTCCGAACCTGACGTTCTCGTTCAACGCATCGCCTTCGCAGGTCGTCGACGAGGCTTTCGCGAACCGGTTCGCCAATCTGCTGCGCCGGGCGCGACTGGAACCGTCATGCGTGGTGATCGAAATCACCGAACGCGAAGAGATCGGCGACGTGCGCACAGCGCGTCGGCGCATCGAGGCCTTGCGGGTGAATGGCGTGGTCATCGCCATCGACGATGCGGGGACAGGCCATAACGGCCTCGTCGCCATCCAGGGGCTCGGCGCCGCGATCCTGAAGATCGACAAGTTCTTCGTCGACGGTATCGAACTCGACCCGCGCGCCGGTACGATGGTGCGGATGCTGGTGAGCATGGCGCGGGAATACGGCATGAAGGTCGTCGCGGAGGGTATCGAGACGGGCGAACAGCTCAGTGCGCTCAGCAAGATCGGCGTCGACGCCGTTCAGGGTTATTTCCTGTCGCGGCCACTCGATGCAGATGCCGCCAAATCCGAATATGCACGCCACCAGGCGATCCTGCTCGGCACCCGAATGTCGGGTTCCGAACCCGGCGCCGCGCAGGCGGATATGCCGGAGCGCGAGGCGATCTCCGCATAGACAAAACGTCGCTCCGGCCTTTTCCGGGAGCGGGGGCTGCTATAGGTATGGCTCGTCAAACGCGGTTCGAAAAAGGATATCCATGCGAGCGTATTCCCGGAACGGTTTGCGGCCCCGACTTGGGCGCGCGCTGTTTGCCGTTCTTCTTGTCGCCGGATGGGCGGCGATCGCGGGCACGGCATCCGCAAGCCAGTTCAAGCGCATTCGCGACATATCGGTGAGCTGCACGGACGGGCTGACCTGCGACGTGTCGGCCTACAACGCGCAATCGGAAGTCTACACGGTGATTTTCCGGCGCACGGCGCGGCCGGAAGCGCCGGTGCGCCTCGTTCTCGGCGTGCGTGAGACGCTGACCGCAGGGTCGAGCGTCGGCATATCCATTGACGGGCGGACCGTGCTGCAAATCCCGGTATCCGACCTTTCGTACCGGGCAGCCGTCTACGAGTATATTTTCGACGACGAGGAGCAGATATCCGCACTGATCGCGGAGGCGAAAGCCGGGCGCGAATTGCGGGTCACCTATCGTTCGCGCGGCCTCGACACAGGCTCGTCCTTCTCGCTGTCCGGCTTCGTTGCCGGGCTGATTTTCATGGACGAGGTGCAGGGGCGCGTCGGGCGCGAAGACGCCATCCAGGCCGAGGGTGCCGCTCCGGGCGATCAGGGCGCGCCGGTGCGCGCGATCGCGGCGATATCCGATCTCCCGTTCCAGCTGCGCGGCGAGTTCCGCGACAGTCCGGACGCCGCATGCGGCGCGATGGACGATGAGCTTTTCGCAAATCTCGGCGGCTTCGAGGCGCATTCCGGCGGCGATACATGGCTGATCGGCCTGCCCTGCGGCATGGGCGGCGCCTACAACCAGCCCTACGCCTTCTGGGAACGGATCGGTTCGAGCCTGCGCATGGTTCCGTTGCCGGTGATGACGGAGGAAGGCCCCTCGACCGACAACGTGGCCTGGAACATCTCCTGGGATCAGGACAAGCAGGAACTGTCCGGCTTCTTCAAGGGGCGCGGGCTTGGCGATTGCGGCGTCTACAACCGCTGGACATGGCGCGAGTGGACGAAGGGCCATGTCTTCATTCTCACGGAATCGCGCGCAAAGGGCGATTGCGACGGCGACCCGGCGGGCGGACCGGAAAACTGGCCGGCACTCTGGCCGCCGGAGTGACTTAGCGGTCGATCCGCGAGACGATGGCTTCGAGGCGTTTGCGGTTGTTGCCGACGTCCGATTTGCCGAGCTGGGCGCGGGCATAGGCGACGAGGCCGGTGCGCCCGTCGCCGAGCGGGACGGCCTCGAAGGAATTCGTGTCCGGAAAGCGCAGCGCCTCGGTATAGGTGACGAAACGGGCCTGTGCGGGGTCGCCACCATCGTCGACGCGCTCCGCGACAGGGGCGATTTCATCCATCGCCGCCACGATCCTCTCGATCAGTTCACCGGGCGGCATGGCATATTCGGGAAGCTCCCGGTCGACCGGCACGCCTTCGCAAAGGCCGGGGGTGCAGAACAGGGCGTCATTGGGTTGTTCGGAGCGGGCCGGCGCCGAACGGTCGAACTGGCCGAGATCCGGATCGCCGGCGACAAGCCGCCATGTCTCGGCGCGGCCGTAGACAAGGAAGAACGCGACAAGAATGGCGACGAGCGCCGCGAAAGCTATCAGAATGGTCAGCATTATCTTGCGCACGCGTCAGTCGCGGGTGACCCGGACGATCGCGCCCGGATCCTCGTCGGTCAATAGATAGATCGATCCGTCCGGCGCGACGGTGACATCTCGGACGCGGCCGAACGCGCCCTCCAGCAAGCGCTCCTCGCCGGTGATCGCGCCGCTTTCGTCGCGGTCGAGGTGGACGAGCATCCGGTATTTCAGCGCGCCGACCAGAAGGTCGCCATTCCATTCGGGAAACATTTCACCCTGATAGACCGCCATGCCGGACGGCGCGATGGAGGGATCCCAGTAATATTGCGGCTGTTCGTAGCCGGGGGCCTCGGTTCCGACACCGATCTCGGCGCCGGAATAGTGGCGGCCGTAGGAAATCACGGGCCAGCCGTAATTCTTGCCGGCTTCGGGCCGGTTGATCTCGTCGCCGCCACGCGCGCCGTGTTCGACGGTCCACAATGCGCCGGTTTGCGGATCGAGCGCCGCGCCCTGCAGGTTGCGGTGGCCTTTCGACCAGATTTCCGGCGCGGCGGCTTCATCGCCGGCATAGGGGTTGTCTTCGGGTATCGAGCCGTCGCGATTGACGCGGAGTACGGCGCCGGCGTGGTCGGAGAGATCCTGCGCGCGTTCGGACTCGCCGCGGTCGCCGGTCGTCACGAAGACCGTGCCGTCGCCGGCAAAGACGATGCGGGAGCCGAAGTGGTGGCCGGTGCCGGTTTTCTTCGCCATCGAGAAGATCGTCTCGACGCCGGAGAGGCGCGGGGCGGGGCTGTCCCAGTCTTCCAGGACCGCGCGGCCCAATGCGGTGCCGGCGCCACCCGGTCCCGGTTCGGAGAAGGTGAAATAGACCTCGGCGGTATCGGCGAAATCCGGGGCGAGGGCGATATCGAGAAGCCCGCCCTGTCCCTCGGCCGCGATCTCCGGCAGGCCGGTGGCCGGTTCGGACAGTTCGCCGTCGCGTGCGATGCGCAAACGGCCCTCGCGTTCGGTCACGAGCAATGCGCCGTCGGGCAGGATGTCCATGCCCCAGGGATGCGACAGACCGTCGGCGACCACCGTGGCGGAGATATCGACCTTGTCGGTCTTTTCGACGTGGGTGTCAGCGGCGGCCGGAAAGACGGCCACCGCAAGAGCAAAAAGGGTTACTGGCAAACGGTAATGGGTCATACCGGATTACTTAGGTAGGCAATCCGGCGAGCCAAGGGTGGTTTCACCAGGAACGGCGTCTGCGCTCGGTTTCCGATATCTCGCGGGCGAGGCTTCGGAACATCAGCGCGCTGACGCCGGCCATGGTGGCGAGCGCCGCGCTCATCAGCGCAATCAGCAGGAAACGATGATGGCGCTCGGCCGACAGCGCGACCGCTTTCGTGCTCGGCGAGGCCTCGCTGCGGATCTCGACGAAATTGCGTGCCGTCGCTGATGTCGCCGTGCCGATCTCGTCGCGCAGCAATGGGCGGACGGCCGATGCGGCATTCGTTGCGGCGGCGGTTTCGGACTGCGGCGCCTGGTGCATGACCGGCGCCTTCTTCTCCCATGTCATCGGGGCGTAGCGCAGCGCGTCCGGGAAGTCTCCGGCCTGAGCGGCCGCGCCGAGACCGAGAATGGCGACGACATTGGCGAGAACCAGCACCGCCATCAAAAGCGCGGTTGATCTGAGCGAATGGCTCCTGCTCTGGAGGCTCGATTTGCGAAGTGCCGTAAACATGTCGTGTCCTCTCCGGTCCCGCTTGCGAACGCGATTGCGTGCGCCATCGCAAATTCGGCTGGGATTCGGGCCGGTTCACGGAGACAAATGGGCGGCCACCGGGAGATTTTGTGGCAATTTGAAGAAATCGATTAACGAAACCTTTATGCCGCGCCCGGGACGAAGGCGAGCGGCACATGGCCGGGCTCGGCCGCGATCCGGTCCAGCCACGCATTGACGGCGGGAAAGCGCTGCATATCGAAGCCGCCCTTTTCGGCACTGTGCGTGTAGCCGTAGAGCGAGATGTCGGCGACGGTCGGCGCGTCGCCGGTCAGGAACGGCGTTTTCTCGAGTTGGGCTTCCATGATCGACAGGGCGCGGTTTCCGCTTTCAAGCAGCGGGTCGAGCCTGTCCGGCGTGCGCAGATGGGCGCGTTGCGGATAGGTGAGGATGGCGGCCCGAACGGCGATGCTGGTCTCGTGGCTGTTCTGCTCGAAGAACATCCACTGGTGGCAGAGGGCCTGCTCGTAGGCGTCGTCCGGCAGGAAGCGCGTGCCGCGTGCGAGATAGAGGAGAATGGCGTTGGATTCGGCGATCAGGCGGCCGTCTTCCAGCTTCAGCAGCGGCAGCTTGCCGGCCGGGTTGAGTGCGCGGAACGCATCGCTGTCGGTCAGGCCGCTGCCGTATTCGCCGCCGATATGGTCGTAGGGCGTTCCGAGGAAGGCGAGCAGAAGGCGCACCTTGTAAGAGTTGCCGGAGCTCGGCATCGAATAAAGCGTCAGCATCTCTATGTCTTTCAGCGGAAGGTCTTGACCATCCGGACAGCGGGGGCTTCGGGCTGCGGCCGGAACTGGGCGATCCAGTTGGAGAAATCCGTACTCACGATGCGTGGCGCGGCGAGGGCGTAGCCCTGGACCATGGGCGCGCCCGTGCTTTCGGCCGGGCCGATTTCCCACAGGGCCTCAAGGCCTTCGAGGACGGAATGGATGCCTTGCTTGTGGAACTCGGAAACCATCATGCGCAGCGTCGCGGCGCCCGCCGGATTGGACAGAAGTCTTTTGACCATGCGTCCGTCGAACTTGACGATGTCGGGCGCGATGGCCGCGATGCGCTGCTGGCGCGAGGCGCGGGTTCCAAAATCATCGACGGCCAGCATGTAGCCGCGGGCGCGCAGTTCATAGGCGAAATGGGTGAGCGCGGCGTTGTTCTGCGTCTCCGCTTCGGTGATTTCGCAAACGACGTCGGCCGGCGAAATCCCGGCGGCGCGCAATTCCGCGCCGAGGGTGCGCAGGGCCGCCTCGAAGCGGGCGGGATGCTCTGGAATACGCGGGTCGAAATTCAGGAACAGTCGCCGCTCGGAGGACGGGATATGACAGGCGTTGCGGATGTGCAGGCTGCGCAGTTGCGGTTCCAGCGCCTCGAAGGCCGGCTTGTCGAGCGACGTGAAGAAGGTGTCGGTGAGCACCGGGTTGCCATCGCGCGACACGCGCAGCAGCGCTTCGCAGGCGATGGGTGCGAGGCGGCCCTTCTCGAATCGGAAGATCGGCTGAAACGCGGTGCGCAGGACATGACCGGCATAATCGCCGACCCATGTTCCGTCCGGACTTTTCTCGATGCGAAACTCCGGCGTTTCCGGCAAGGCTTCCGTCTCCTTCGTCCACCACGCCCGAAATTGCCCCCGAAGCGATGAATTTATGGTTAACGAAGGGTTAGCGCGTTTGCGAAGCCGCCGCAACGCTTGCGAATTTTCGATCAATAGCGCAGATAGCACGCGCGATGCGGAACCGGACCGCACAACATCCCAGGAGACATCGAAATGGCCTTCCTCGCCGACACCCTTTCCCGCGTGAAACCCTCCGCCACGATCGCCGTGGCCCAAAAGGCACGGGAACTGAAGGCCCAGGGCCGGGACGTGATCAGCCTCGGCGCGGGCGAACCCGATTTCGATACGCCGGACAACATCAAGAAAGCGGCGATCGAGGCGATCAATCGCGGCGAGACGAAATATACGCCGGTCTCGGGCATCCCGGATTTGCGCAAGGCGATCGCGGCGAAGTTCAAGCGCGAGAACGGCCTCGACTACGAGTGGACGCAGACCATCGTCGGCACCGGCGGCAAGCAGATCCTGTTCAACGCGCTGATGGCGACGATGAACCCGGGCGACGAGGTGGTGATCCCGGCGCCGTTCTGGGTTTCCTACCCGGAAATGGTGCTGCTGTGCGGCGGCACGCCGGTCCCTGCGCCGACGACGCTGGAAAACCAGTTCAAGCTGACTGCCGAGGCGCTCGAGGCAGCGATCACGCCGAAGACCAAATGGCTGATCTTCAACTCGCCCTCGAACCCGTCGGGCGCGGCCTATAACCGCGACGAGATGAAGGCGATCACCGACGTTCTGATGCGCCATCCCCATGTCTGGCTGCTGACCGACGACATGTACGAGCACCTCGTCTACGACGATTTCGAGTTCGTCACGCCGGCGCAGGTCGAGCCGGGGCTGATGGACCGCACGCTGACCATGAACGGCGTGTCGAAGGCCTATGCGATGACCGGCTGGCGGATCGGCTATGCGGCCGGGCCGATGGAGATCATCAAGGCGATGGACATGATCCAGAGCCAGCAGACATCGGGCGCCTGCTCGATCGCGCAGTGGGCCTCCGTCGAGGCGCTGAACGGACCGCAGGATTTCATCGCGCGGAACAAGGCGATCTTCCAGGGCCGCCGCGACCTCGTGGTCTCGATGCTCAACCAGGCCTCCGGCATCGAATGCCCGACGCCGGAAGGCGCGTTCTATGTCTATCCGTCGGTTGCCGGCCTGATGGGCAAGGAAGCGCCGTCGGGCAAGGTGATGCAGAACGACCAGGACTTCGTGACGGAACTGCTGGAAAGCGAAGGCGTGGCGGCCGTGCATGGCGAGCCGTTCGGCCTCGGCCCGAATTTCCGAATCTCCTATGCGACGTCGGAAGAGCTGCTCGAGGACGCCTGCGGCCGCATCCAGCGATTCTGCGCGAACTGCCGTTAATTTGTGCAATTCGCCGGCGTAACTGCGCGCCGGCGTATTTTTCGTGCCTTTTTCTTGCCGTTGAGGAACGATTGTTGCCGATTTGCACTGGAGTCTTTGCGATTTAACCGTTTATAAACTCGCAGGTCATGCATGCGAGAGGGCGGATGCGACGTATGAGGCGGGTACGAAACAGTGTGGCGGCGGGACGATTGGTCCTGCTTTTGACGCCGGCCGTCCTTGCAGGCGCACCTGCCGCGGCCGACGAAGCGTCCTATAACAATGCATTCGACCTGCGGGTCACCGACATCGGCAGCCGGACGGCGCTCGACCGGTTCGTGGTCGAAGCGGTCAATCAGGGGCAGTACGACCAGGCGCTATCGACGCTGGAAGAAGTGATTCTGCGCAATCCCGCCGATATCGGCGCGCGTATCGCGCTGGCCCGGATCTACTACCAGATTTCCTCTTACGATCTCGCCGCGGCCCATATCGAGCAGGCATTGCTGACGGCCGGCTGGGAAGCTTTCGAGAAGGAGATCGAGGCGCTCAAGGCCAAGATCGACCGCGCGCAGTCGGGCTGGGAGTATATTTTCACGATTTCGGGCGGTGTCGATTACAAGAATGTCACCGAAACGGTCGACACGTTTCTCGGTCCGGACAAGAACGATGGGTCTGGAACCGTCCCCTATGGTTCGATCAGCGGCGTCGTGATCCGGGATCTGTACACCGCATCGAGCGACGAGATCCGGTTCGGCGGCATGATCCGGTACATCCGCAATGTCGGCGATCCCGATTTCGACAACAATTACGACCAGTTCGATCAGTTCAAGGGACGCGCCTACACGACCTATTCGAAGGGCCTGCCGGATATCGTCGATACGTTGAGGGTGGACCTGACGGCCTATGCCGAATTCGACCGGCAGAACAGTATCCGCCAGATCAACACCTACGGGGCCAAGGCTCAGATATCGGTGCGGCCCAGCGTGGAAAGCCAGTTGTGGGCGTTCGTCGATTACGGCTGGCTCGGCAGTTCGCAGAATTATTACACCGATCATCGCCTGACCTATGGTGTGCAGGGCGAATATCGCATCGCCGCCGGCATCGCGCTCGGCCTCTATGCGAACGGTTATTACGAATGGGGGACATCGCCGGAAGCCTTCGATTTCATAAGCGATTTCGACTTCGAAACCAGCGGCTATGAAGTCGGCGCTTCCGTGTCGCATCTTTTGTGGGTGTTCGAGGACGGGCGTAGCTGGGTGCATGAGGGCGGTGTGCGCTACACCAACGGCGAGGTTCTCGACTACGCTTCGCTTGTCGACTTCTTCGCCAATGCGAGCCTCGTCGACCGGGAGGCCTGGGAGGTGTTCTGGAATCACACCGTGCAGGTTCGCACAGACACGATCCTCGATTTCGGCGTCTATTACGGCGAGGCGGACTACACGAACTCGACGGTTAGCTTCGATCGCAGTAGCGCGTATTGGGGCGTCAAGGGCGGTCTGACCTTCCAGATCAATTGAGGGCGAACAGATGCTCGGAACAACCAAATATCTTCTGGCCGGCGCGGTCTGCATGGTCTCGGTCGCGAGCGCGCAGGCCCAGGACGTCGGAACCATGACGATGGAACAGTCCACGGTCATGCGCGGCGGCGCGCGGGTCACCGATGGTACGGGCATTGCGCTCGGCGACCAGCTGGCGGCAAACGCCACCGGTTCCGGCGTTATCGTTTTCAAGGACGAATCGACGGCCCGGATGGGCCCGAACGCGGTTCTGACCATCGATGAGTTCGTCTACGATCCGTCGCGCCGCAACGGTACGATCCGGTTGCGGCAGACGAACGGTCTCGCGCGCATCTATGGCGGGCAGATCTCCAAGCGCGGACGCTCCGAGGTCCGCACTCCGCATATCGTTCTCGTCGTGCGCGGCGGTATCGTCGACACCTATGTCGACGAGGGCGACGGCAATGGCAACAATGGCGAGACGATCACTACGCTGCGTGGTGGTATCATGAAATGCACGGTCGGCGACGAGACGCGTACGGTGACCAATCCCGGCATGTCCTGCGTCAGCGACGGAGAGACACTGACCATCACGCGCAACACACAGTCGGGCGGGCAATTGGTGCCGCCGGCCGGACAGGGCGGCGGGACCTCTTCGGGCGGCAACTACGACCAGGCGAATTGTGCCAGCGCGAATGCAAGCGCCTCATGCAAATCGGATAATGGGGGGCTTCCGCGACCGGGCACAAACACCCAGGGCAGAGATCCGCTGGGGGGAGGCGCGTCGGGCGGCGGCAGGGACGATTGCGACCCCGAATATGACGAGTGTTATATCATTACTTACTGATCGAGAAACACGGCTGGTCGGTCCTGTTTCAGGTTGGCCCGTCGACTCCGAACGCGTGGCATGGCTGAAAGAAAATCCACACGGCCCCGAAATGCCACGCTGAGCCGGCTTCTTGCGTCCTTTGCAGCCTTGTCAGCGATCATGGTTGCGGGGCATGTCGCGCTCAACGACACGTTTTCCACGCTTCGCGAAAAAACCTACGATCTTTATCAGGCGTCCGCGCCAATCCCTCTCGATTTCTCTCAGGTCGCTGTGGTGACAATCGACGAGGCGAGCCTGCGCGCTTACGGGCGATGGCCGTGGCCGCGCCGGCAGGTGGCAGAAGTGGTCGATGCGATCACGCAGAGCGGTGTCGCGGCGGTCGGTCTCGACCTCTTCTTCTCGGAACCGCAGGGCGGGCCGGATGGTGACGCCAGCGACGCGGCGCTTGCCGAGGCGCTGCTGCGCGCACCGTCGGTGCTCGCCATGTCGCTCGACCCGAATGCCGGGCCGCTCGACATCGAGAGCAAGGCGGGGTGGACGGTGGTCGGGCTCGATCCGAATGCGGCGGCCGCGGTGCAGGGCGGCATCGCGCCGCTGCCGGCATTTGCCGACGCATCGGCCGGTCTCGGCATCGTGCGCACGCTTCCCGGGCGTGACGGCGTGATCCGCCACGTGCCGCTGGTCTGGGCGGAGACACGTGACGGAACCGACGTGAGGCTGTGGCCGACGCTTGCCCTGGATCTGCTGCGGGTCGCGCAGGGCGAGGCGAGCTACACGCTGCGGCTGGAGGGCGTGGCGACCGACGCGGTGCGCGCGGGCGGTGCCACCGTGCCGCTCGGCGAGGACGGACGCATTCGCATCGTCGATACGACTGTGCGCGTGCCGCATGTCTCGGCGAAGGACCTGCTCGAAAACGGCCCGTCGGACGCGCTTGCCGGACGGGTCGTAGTGCTTGCGGTCGATGTCGCCGGCGTCGACCAATATCACCTGACCGCACGCGGCGGGCACCGGCTTGGCGCCGACATCCATGCCCTGCTGCTGGCGCAAATGCTGAACGGCCGCTACCTGTTCGAGGCGCCGCATGCCCGCTGGATCGAGCGTGGCCTGTTTGTGGGCGGGGCGCTGGCGCTGCTGATCATCCTGACCGCCTTTTCGCGGCGGCCGTTCCTCGCCGTTTTGTTTTCCGGCCCTGTCATTCTTGCGCCGGTGGCCGTCGGGGCGGTCGCTTACGCTTCGCGCAACCTGCTGCTCGACGGTGTCCAGCCGGCGGCCGGATTGCTGATCATGGGCGCGGCGGGCGGATATATGCTCTACCGCGAGGCCGAGCGGCGGCGCGGCGTGCTGCAGAAACAGTTCTCGCAGTTCCTGTCGCCGGAAGTGGTCAAGCGCCTTGCCGAGACCGATACGGCCGCGGCCCTGAAGGTCGAGGACCGCGAGATCACGGCCATGCTCGTCGACATGCGCGGCTTCACGGCGATGTCCGGCCAGCTCGGCGCGGAAAAGGCCGTCACCGTGGTAAACCACTTCCTCGCAATCGCCAGCCGCGAGATCTTCGCGCGGGAAGGCACCGTGGACAAGTTCATGGGCGATGCGGTGCTGGCCTTCTGGAACGCACCGCTGGAGGTGTCCGACCATGCCGACCGGGCGATCGATTGCGCGCAGGCGATCATCGCGTCCGTCGCGGCCTCCAACCCGCAACTCGAGGCGCAGGGCCTGCCGGCGATCGAATGCGTTGCGGCGATCGAGTCCGGCGTCTGCTCCGTCGGCAATATGGGGACCGAACAGCGTGTCGACTACACCGCGATCGGCCCGACCATCAACACGACCTCCCGGCTGGAGGGCGAGACAAAGAAAATGGGCCAGAAAATGCTGATCGGCCCGACGGCGGCGGGGCTTTCGAAACGCGGGCTCACGGCGCTGGGCGAGGTGGAGCTGCGCGGCGTGGAAGGTCCGGTAACCGTCTATGGCCCGACCGCCGCCTGACTGGTCATGCCTGCCGCACAAGGGTCTGGCGGGCGGTCCGTTTCATTGCTTCGACATAGTCTTTCTGCGTCCAGCCGCACTGGCGAACGAGCTGTTCCCAGTTGCGCACCGACAGAAGCGTCCACAGCAGGTCCGTCGCGCGTTCGCCCGGATGGTCCGGTGACAGAACGCCATCGCGTTCGAGCGCCCTGACGGCGGCCTCGCATCCTTCGCGCACGGCCTGCATGCGGCTTTCCCAGGCGTGGCGGGCTTCCGCGTCGGTCTCCTGCATGGCCATCAGCGCCCTTCCGACACCGTAGATCTCGGGGATGTAGTTACCCCAGGCCTCGATGAACGCGTCGAGGCGTTCGACGCCGCCGGTTGCGGCGCGGCTCGCGGCGAGCCGGGCATCGACGTTCTTGACCGCATCGACATGCAGGGTCGTCGCGACCAGCAGTTCGGCCCTTTTTGGAAAATGGAGATACAGCGCCTGGCGGCTGATGCCGGCGGCGCGGGCGATATCCGACATACGGACCTCGCCGCCAGTGCCGGATTCCAGAAGTTTCCAGGCGGAATCGAGGATGCGGGTTCTCGTATCGGGTTTTTCACTTGACATGGTGTCAAGGTAACTCTAATTGACGCCATGTCAACTTGACACGGTGTCAAGCTTGGAAAAATCCGGAAAGGACAGGATCATGAAAGTCATCGTCTTCGGAGCCACCGGCACGATCGGAAGGCTCGCCGTCGAAACCATGTTGAAGGAGGGGCACGAGGTCACGGCCTTTGCCCGTCGGCCGGGATCGCTTGGGATCGACGATCCGAAACTGGGGTTGTTCGCGGGCAACGCGCTGGATCCGGCCTCGGTATCGGATGCGGTGCGCGGTCATGATGCGGTGGTGATCACGCTGGGCGCGGGAATGTCGCGCAGAAGCGTGATCCGTTCGCAGGGCACGATGAACGTCATTCAGGCGATGCATGCGCATGGCGTGCGCCGGCTGATCTGCCAGTCGACGCTGGGCGCGCATGAGAGCTGGAGCAACCTGAACTTCTTCTGGAAACGGATCATGTTCGGCCTGCTGCTGCGGCCGGTCTTCCTCGATCACGAACTGCAGGAAAAGCTGGTGCGCGCCAGCGGGCTCGACTGGACCATCGTGCGCCCGAGCGCTTTCGCGGACGGTCCGGCGCGAGGCGGTTTCCGGGAGAATTTCGGCCCGGAGCTGCGCTCGCTGAAACTGACGATCCCGCGCGCCGATATCGCTGCATTCCTCACCCGGCAGCTTTGCGACGCGACCTATATGCGCCGCGCCGTCGGCATCTCCAACTGACGTCAACCACAGGAAAGGACAGAACAATGTTCGAACAGATCATTCCCTGGGTGCTCGCGGCGGCGTCGGTCGCCACGGGGCTCGTCGCGGGCGTCTTCCTGACGTTTTCGGACTTCGTGATGCGTTCGCTTGTCGCTTCGGCACCAGTGGCCGGCATGGAGGCGATGCAGGAGATCAACCGCAAGGTCTACCGCTCGGTTTTCATGGTGCTGCTGCTCGGCATGGTGCCGGTCTCGCTCGCCATCGCGGCTTATGGCGCGGTTTCGGCCACCGGCGCGGCGGGTGCCTGGCTGGTCGCCGGCGCGGCGCTTTACATTCTCGGCGTTTTCGCAGTGACCGCGGCCGGCAATGTGCCGATGAACAAGCGTCTCGACGCGCTGGAACTGACGGAGAGTGCGGGGTTTGGATACTGGGCCCATTACGGGCAGCGCTGGACGGCTCTGAACCATTTTCGCACCGCAGGGTCCGCAGGCGCCGCGATTTGCTACCTCGTTGGAGCGATGCTGCTTGCAGGCAATGCCGCATGATCCCTGCCTCATCGACGATGAAAAAGGCGCCTCTTCGGTTTCGAATGGGCGCTTTGTTTCGTTGAATGGACGCTAGGTCGGTCGCCGAATTTCCGCTACGCTCATCAGCCAACCAAGGAGTTCCATGATGACCACAGAAAACGGCCGTTGCCTGTGCGGAATGGTTTCTTATGCCGTCTCAACCGAACCGATGCGGGTGACCTTTTGTCATTGCAGGTTCTGTCAGCGGGGCACGGGAGGCGCCTATCTCGTCGAACCGATCTTCGACAAGGACGCATTTGCCGTGACCTCCGGAAAGCCGAGGACCTATGATCATCGTTCCGAGGGCAGCGGCAAGATAGTCCATATCCATTTCTGCGAGAATTGCGGGACGAAGCTGTTCATGACCTTCGAGCGGTTTCCCGCTGTCGCCGGCGTGTTTGGCGGCACATTCGACAATCCGAACTGGTTCGAGCGCTCACCCGAAAATGCCAAGCACATATTCCTCGACGTGGCGCAGGTCGGCACCGTCATACCGGCCGGCTTCAACACATTCGGCGAACACGCGGCGACCAATGACGGATCACCGATCGAGCCATTGGTCTTCGAATGCCATCACGTGATCGGCGAGGCGTGACCGCGCTCTATCGCAGATAGAGCGTCGAGCCCTCGACCTTCGAAATCTTCGGCCGGTAATTTTCCGGATCATACATCGATGCGACATTGACCCGGTGTTCGCCCTGCGTGGAGATGTTGGCGGGCTGGGTTGTGTAGTGGCCGTCGCGGATGGACATCATCAGGCCGGTGCGGCCTTCCTCGATCAGGTGGACGGCCATGGTGCCGAAATTCTTGGCGACGGTCAGGTCAACGGCGTCCGGCGGGCCGGAGCGCAGCAGATAACCGAGATTCTGGATCATCATGTCGGTGCCGGTCAGATCCTTGAGGCTGACGCCGATATGTTCACCGATGCCGCCGAGTTTCTTGTGGCCATAGGCGTCGGCCTCGCCCTTCTCGATGATACGGCCGCCGCTCTCCATCGCGCCTTCGGAGACGATGCAGACCGTGTAATTGGAGGGGTTGGCCGCGCGGTCGCGCGACAGCAATTCGGCCAGCCGCTCCATCTCGAACGGAACCTCGGCGATGAGCGTGCGGTCCGCGTCGGAGAGGTAACCGGCGCCGAGCGCCGACATGCCGCAATTGCGGCCGAACATCTCGACGATCAGGAAACGCTCATGGCTTCCCGCCGTGGTGCGCAGATTGGCGATCATCTCGACGGAGCGGGTGACGCAGGTGGAAAAGCCGATGCAGTAGTCGGTGCCGAAGACGTCATTGTCCATGGTCTTCGGGATGCACATGGTCGGCGCGCCGCGCTCGTGCAGTTCGGCGGCGTAGGAGAGCGTGTCGTCGCCGCCGATCGCGATCAGGACATCGATCTTCAGCGCATCGATCACCGACAGGACATGATCGGTCGCGTCGACATAGCCCTCATCGGCGTGCGGGGCCGTCTTCTTCACGTGGCCGGGCAGATCGGCGGCCTTCATGCGCGACGGACGGGTGCGCGACGAATGCAGGATCGTGCCGCCCGAGCGGTTGATCGACCGCACGAATTCCGGCGTCAGTTCCTGCCGGTGGGCGGCGGTGGCTTCGAGATCGAGCGGATCGGTCTCGACGGGACCGGCCCAGCCGCAGCGGAAGCCGGTGACTGTCCAGCCGCGGGCGAACGCCTCGTTCACCACGGCCTTGATGGCGGAGTTCAAGCCCGGAACGTCTCCGCCGCCGGTCAGGATACCCAGATGCATGTCGACCTCCTCGTTTCGTGACCGCAATGTTAGAGCAAGTCAGGTTGTCTTTAAATCGATTTGTTTTGCCTTTTTCAAACCGCTCTTGCGTTCGAGGTCAAAATCAGGGCACGATGGATTTTTGTGCAGTGCGACACCAGGGTTTGCGGGACGGATGATCGCTGTCAATTCGCAGTTGCGGGCGCGATTGGTGTCGCTCGTCAAGGAAATCTATCCGGACGAGGATGCCGCGCATCTGGCGCGGAGGATCATCGAGGCCTTCTGGCCCGACGGTCGCGGGCCGCGTCAACGCGTCCGTCCGCCGGGCAACACGTTGTGGTCGCAGAAGGACTCCGTGGTCATCACCTATGGCAACACGGTGATCGACGGCCAGCACAAGCCGCTCGACCTGCTGCACGATTTCCTTCGCCGCTATCTCGCCGACGCGATCACCGGCGTTCACATCCTGCCGTTCTTTCCCTTCACCTCGGATGACGGCTTCGCGGTCACCGATTACGAGCAGGTGAATTCTGCGCTCGGCGACTGGGCCGACGTGAACCGCATCGGCGAGCATTTCCGGCTGATGTCGGATCTCGTGCTCAACCACATGTCGGCGCAGTCGAAGTGGTTCAACGAATATCTGCAGGGCCACGAGCCCTATGACCGCTATTTCTTCGAGGCGTCGCCCGAGGACGATCTCCGCAGCGTGGTGCGTCCGCGCGCCCATGACCTGCTGCGCGAGGTCGAAACGCCGAACGGCAAGCGCCATGTCTGGTGCACCTTCTCCTATGACCAGATCGACCTGAATTACGCCAACCCGGACGTGCTGGTCGACATGATCCGGATCATGCGCCTGCATGTGGCCAATGGCGTGCGCATCGTTCGGCTCGATGCTGTCGCCTTCGTCTGGAAGGAAATCGGCACGAGTTGCATCCATCTGCCGCAGACCCATGCCATCGTGCGGCTGATGCGGCTGTTGTGCGACTATGCCGAGGAACGCATCGTGCTCCTGACGGAGACGAATGTGCCGAATGCCGAGAACCTCTCCTATTTCGGCAACCGCAACGAGGCGCATGCGATCTACAATTTCTCGCTGCCGCCTTTGATGCTGCATGCGCTGCTGAACGGCACCTCGCGCTATCTCAACACCTGGCAGATGGCGATGCCGCCGGCGCAGCTTGGCTGTGCCTATCTGAATTTCAGCGCCTCGCATGACGGGATCGGCATGCGGCCGGCGGAGGGCCTGTTGTCCGAGGACGAGATCGACAGCGTGATCGCCACGGTGCAGCGTTTCGGCGGTCTGGTCTCGATGCGCGCCATGCCTGACGGGACGCGCCGGGCCTACGAACTCAACATCGCCTATTACGAGGCGATGAAGGGAACGGTCGACGGGCCCGACGAATGGCAGTTCGAACGGTTCATCGCCAGCCAGACCATCATGATGGGATTGGAAGGCATTCCGGCATTCTACGTGCATTCGCTGCTGGGCACCGGCAACGACCACGAGGGCGTGGAAAAGACCGGGCACAATAGGGCGATCAACCGGAAGCGCTGGGATTACGAGGAATTGCGCGGCCTGCTGGACGATCCGGACACGACGCATGCGCGCGTGCTGGCGGAACTGAAGCGCCGGATTATCCTGCGCGCGGGCCAGTCGGCGTTCCATCCGAATGCGACGCAGTTCACGCTGCAATTCGGTGACAAGCTGTTCGGCTTCTGGCGCCAGAGCCTCGACCGCGACCAGTCGATCTTCGCGATCCACAATGTCACCAACGAGGAAATCTCCATCCCGGCGGTGTCGATCAACCTGATCACCGGCATGGCATGGAAGGACCTGCTGTCGGGCGAGGCGATCGACCCCGCGCGCGGTGACATCATCTTCGCGCCCTATCAGTGCCGGTGGATCTCGAACCGGGGATAGGCCTCAGGCGAGAACCGCGAAGGCTTCCCACGGCGCGAGATGCATCGTGCCCGCGACCCGGTCGCGTGGCGTGTGGTTGAAAACGACACATTCTCCCGAAGTCTCCAGGTCCGGCGGAACCGCAAACTCCGTCGGTTCGCCGGAGAAATTGCAGACGACGACAAGGCGCGTGTCATCAAGACGCCGCTCGAAGACGAACAATCGAGGATCGTCTTCGAGGAAGGGGATGTAGTCGCCCAGAGATATGACCTTGTGGCTCTGCCGAAGAGCGATCAGCGTGCGGTAGTGCGCCAGAACGGATTTCTCGTCGCCGATCTGCGCCTCGACATTGATCGTCGCGTGGTTCGCGTTCACCTCGATCCACGGAACACCGGCCGTGAAGCCGGCGTTCTTTGCCGCGGTCCATTGCATCGGCGTGCGGGCGTTGTCGCGGCCATTGGCGGCGGCGCCGGCCAGAAAGGCCTTCGGGTCTCCGCCTGCCGCAACCGTTTCCTCGTAGTGATTCAACGTTTCGACATCGCGATACTGGTCGATCGCGGTGAAACCGGCATTCGTCATGCCGATTTCCTCGCCCTGATAGACATAGGGTGTGCCGCGCATCAGGTGGTTGACCGTGGCGAGCGCCGTGGCCGACTCGCGCCAGTGGTCCGTGGCATCGCCGTAGCGCGATACGGCACGGGGCAGGTCGTGGTTCGAGATGAACAGCGAGTTCCAGCCATCGGATGCGAGTGCGCGCTGCCAATCGTTCAGGGCCTTCTTGAAGACCACGAGATCGAAGGGTTTCGGATCCCATTTGCCCGCTTCGCCCCAGAAGCAGGTGACATGCTGGAACTGGAAGACCATGGACAATTCGTTGCTGGAGCGGCCCGAAAAGAGGACGCCCATTTCAGGTGTCGCTTCCCAGGTCTCTCCGACGGCGAGCACGTTGCGACCCGCCAGCGTTTCCCGGTGCATTTCCTTCAGATAGTCGTGCAGGCGCGGGCCGTTGTTGAGGATCTGACGGTCGGGCTCCTTGCCGATCAGGTCGATCACGTCCATCCGAAAGCCGGCGATGCCGCGGTCGAGCCACCAGTTCATCATGGCGTATATCTCGGCGCGCAGGTCCGGATTTTCCCAGTTGAGATCCGGCTGGCCCGGCGCGAACAGATGCAGATAGTACTGGCCGGTCGCTTCGTCCAACGCCCAGGCGGACCCTCCGAAATAGGAGCGTAGCGTGTTGGGCGGGCCGCCATCGGGGGCGGGGTCGCGCCAGATATAGTAGTCGCGTTTCGGGCTTTCGCGGGAGGACCGCGCCTCGGCAAACCATTCGTGGTCGCTGGAGGTGTGATTGACCACGAGATCCATGACGATGCCGATACGGCGCTGAGCGGCCGCGGCGATCAGCCTGTCCATGTCGGCCAGCGTGCCGAATTCCGGCGCTATGTCGCGATAATCGGCGATGTCATAGCCATTGTCCTCCATCGGCGATGTGTAGACCGGGGACAGCCAGATCGCGCCGATGCCGAGATCCGCGAGATAATCGAGTTTCGAGATGATGCCCGGGATGTCGCCGATCCCGTCTGCGTTCGAGTCGCAGAAGCTGCGCGGATAGATCTGATAGATGGCGGATGACTTCCACCAATCCGGATCGTCGCGGTAGGGTTTGCGTGTCATGAGGGTCCTTTGGCGATGCCGGGGACGAAACGCGTCGGTCTGGAACTGTGTCGGCGGCCTCAGCCGAATTCCGCGTCGTCCGCCTTCACAGCCTCGACGAGGTCGCGCATCAGGTCGGGGTCGGCGGCCTGGACGCGGCTCCAGTTGGGAATGAAGGGCGTTTCCATCGGATTGTCGAGGAAGGTCTGGCCGGCCTCGACGATGTTGGAGGCAAAGAGCTCGACGGCGCGTTCCTCCGTATGGCGGTCGATGTGGAGACCGTTCATGCGGGCGTCGTTGTAATAGGCCTCGATCATGTCCAGCGCCTCGCGGTAGTAGGTCGCCTTGATGGTGCGGAAGGTCTCCTGGCTGAAGATCGTGCCGTCGGTGGCGAGCTTGCGGTACAGCGCCTTGCAGATGTCGATCGACATGCGCGACAGGCCCTTTTGCGGGTCTTCCTGCGACAGCGGCTGGTGCTTGTGATCGTAGGCGTCGGCGATCTCCACCTGGCAGACGAGGCGGGTCGACAGATTGCGCCAGACTTCCGACAGGACGCCGATCTCCAGCCCCCAGTCGGATGGAATGCGGATATCCGGCAGGATCGCCGTGCGCATGGCGAACTCGCCGGCGAGCGGGTAACGGAAGGCGGCGAGATAGGTCAGGTAGTCGCGATGGCCGACGGTCTTGGCCAGCGACAGCAGCAGCGGTGTGACCAGCAGCCGGTTGACCCGGCCGTTCATCTTGCCGCCGGCATAGCGCGCGTAGAAACCCTTGCAGAAGAGGTAGGAAAAGGCCGGGTTGGCGACGGGATAGATCAGCCGCGCCAGCATTTCGCGCGAATAGGTGACGATGTCGCAGTCATGCAGCGCGACAACGTCGGAATCGCGCCGCGCGAGCGTGTAGCCGATGCAGTACCAGACATTGCGTCCCTTGCCGGGCTCCTCCGGCGAAAGGCCGGCTTCCTTGAGCCTTGTGTCGATCGCCTTGAGGCGCGGGCCGTCGTTCCAAAGGATTGAATGCGGCTGCGGCAGGACCGAGAAGAACTCGCGGGCGTGGCGGTATTCCGCCTCGTTGGCGCGGTCGAGGCCGATGACGATGTTGGAGATGAAGCGCGCGCCGGAGAGTTCCTCGACAATATTGGCAAGCGCCGGGCCTTCCAGTTCAGAAAACAGGGACGGCAGGATCAGGGTGATCTTGCGGTGTGCCGACAGAACCTCCAGTTCGCGTTCCAGCGTGCCGGTATTGTCGGCGCGAAGATTGTGAAGCGTGGCCACGTGGCCGTTCTGGTGAAAGTCCGCCATGTCGTTATCGCGCTCCGCTGGATGTCCGCATCTCATCAATTATCCGCAGAACGGATTCGTTCCAACCGGTCGGACCGGATTTTGCGGTGCGGCGAATTCGTCCTTCGGCCTCGCCCGACAGCGCGGGAAGCGCCGCGCCGTGCGGATTTGTTACGATCACGCCGATATCCGCCGTTTCGAGCATTTCGATGTCGTTCGGCGCATCGCCCAGCGCGATCATGCGCGGGAGGTCGCCGTCCGATGCGTAGCGGCTCGCGATCTCGCGCATGCGCGCGGCCTTGGTGGCGCCGAAGGAGAGGGTGAGGTAGCGGCCGCCCTGACGCGCCGTGATGCCGCTTTTTTCAAGTTCGGCCTCGAACCGGGCGCGCCCGGCCTCGGTGCCCGTCCACAGGCCCGGTTCGGAGAAGCGCCGTGCGGCGGCCTTTTTCGCGGCGTCGGGCGCGAGCCCCGTCCGCGCGGCCACGTCTTCGACGGACCAGTCGGAAAAGCCGGTATAGGCGTCGCGCAGATCGGCGGGCAGGGCGTCGAGCGCGGTGCGCAGCCGGCGATGGACAGTGTCGTCGTCCTCTCCTCCATCCTGTCCTTCGGGTTCGAGGATGCCGGCGCCGTTTTCGACGATCGCGGGGCAATGCGCGAAGCCCATCTCTGCGCGCAGATCGGCGATTTCGGCAGCGGTCTTCGAACTGGCGAGGACAAGCGGGATGCCGAGATTTGCGAGTTCGCTGAGCGCGGGGCGGGCGGGATCGAAGGAATAGGTCTCGTGGTCGAGCAGCGTGCCGTCGAGATCGGAAAAAACGATAAGCTGCGGTGCGGAGTGGGCAGGCATGCGCCGTGGACCGGTCATGCTTCTTGTTACCGTGCCGCCGAATGACGGGAAAGCGCTTATTCGCGAAACGCAGACGAAAGGGAACCGTCAGGCCTCTCGCCGTGTTATGCGTGGCGTGTGGACCGCATGGCGGTGACCGACGCAAGGCCGGACCATCCGGGTCCGGCGACAGGAGAACGATCTTGAAAATCCATAATTGCCCTGTCTGCGGGGAATTGATCGCCTTCGAGAGCCTTTTTTGCGGCTGTGGAGCGGCGGTCGCCTTCGATCCCGACGCCGACCTCTTCGTGCCGCTGTCGGCGGGTTGCGCCAACAGGGACAAGATCTCTTGCAATTGGGCGGTTCCCTCCGACGGCGCGCTTTGCCGGTCCTGCGAGATGACGACGGTGATCCCGGACACGTTCCAAGGCGAGAACAGCGCATTGTGGGCCGAAAGCGAACATGCGAAGCGCTGGGTGCTTGCCAATCTCGCGCGCTGGGGCTGGTTCACCTCGTCGGATGACGGCCCGAGACCGGAGTTTCATCTTCTTTCGGAAAGCACCACGCATGGCAGCGTTCCCGTCACGATGGGACATGCGGACGGGGTGGTGACGATCAATGTCGCGGAGGCCGACGAAGTCGAGCGCTCGCAAAGGCGCTCCGATCTCGGCGAAAGGCTGCGCACGATGATCGGCCATTACCGCCACGAACTCGGTCATTTCTTCTTCTTCAAGCGGCTCGCCCCGCAATATGGCTTCACCGAGCGGTTCCGAATGCTGTTCGGCGACGAAACGATGGACTATTCGGAGGCGCTCGAGCGGCATTATCGCGATGGGCCGCCGTCGGACTGGAACCAGAACCATGTCAGCCCCTATGCGTCGAGCCATCCCCACGAGGACTGGGCCGAGACCTTTGCGCATCTGCTGCATCTGACCGACATCACCGACAGTTTCGCGGCTGCGGGCCTCTCGAACCGGGACGTCACGGGCCCGGATTACGACGCCTATGATGAGTCCGATTCCGAGCGGCTGATCACGATTGGCGCGGGGCTCGGCATCGCGCTCAATCACGTCAATCGCTCGATAGGGCTCCAGGATATCTATCCCTTCGTGCTCACACCGGTCATCCGCGAGAAACTGGCCTTCGTCCACCGCTGGATGCGGGGCAACGCGGCCTAGAGCCTGCCGTCTGCGCCAGGGCGATCAAAGGTTGCGCGTCCGGTCAGTCCGCTTCCTTGTCCGGGGCCGTCTCCGGCTCGCGCGGGTTGAAGGCGATGAACAGTCCGTGGAACGCCAGGGCCGAGATGGCGAGAAACAGAACGCCCCAGAAGGTCTGGCCGGTCATCAGTTCGACCCCGGCCCAGAGCGCCGGCGCGACGACCACCGCGATCCTGATCCAGAGCGGCTTGAAAAACGGGTCGTTGAAATCGAAAAACTTCAGAATGCTTTTTCTCCTTGCGGACGGCGAATGACTCATCGCGGTACGTCGCGCAACCATAATGGTCTTCGGCGATCCTTGAAACCGGCGTTTGGTTCCGTGGCGGCAAATCGCTGCCCAAAGCTTGGCAGTATCGAGATCGGCCGCTTTTTCGAAGAATTTCGTGGACTTGGGCAAGGAACATGGCCGTAATGACTTGCCGAACCGGGCGACTCACCTAATCTGGCCGTCCGAAATTCATTGAGGAGAAATGCATGCCCCACAAGTTCAAGATCGTGGAACGCAAAGGGGGCCAGTTCGGCGTCCAGTTCCTGTACAACTCCGAGATCATGGTCTGGTCTGAGAGCTACAAGTCGAAGTCGAGCGCCCAGAACTGCATCGACTCGATGAAGAAGAACACGCCGGGCGCACCGATCGTCGACCTGACGAAAGAGGAGGAAGGCTCCGGCTATCGTTGGGAAATCGCCGGCTCGAAGGACGGGCAGTTCTACAACCGCTTCGTTGCCTCGAATGGCGAAACGATGGTGCGGTCGGAAACCTATACCGACAAGCGCAACGCGATTGGCTGCGCGGAAAGCGTCTCGAAGAACAGCCCGGATGCGGCTGTCGAAGACGAGAGCTGAGCGGAACCGTTTGCGGCCCGGTTTAGCCGGGCCGCTCCTCCTTTAGCGCAGGGCCGCTTCGATATTGCCGCCATCGACCGTCATGACATGCGCGGTGGTCCGCTCTGCGCGGGCCAGTGCGACGAAGGCGTCTGCCACGTGGCGCGCCTCGACCTCGGCGTGAAGCAGGTTCCCGGCCATATAGTCGTCCACGCTCACGCCGCGCGCCTCGGCGCGCTTGACGATGAAATCGTCGGTCAGGAGACCGGAGCGGATCCTGTCAGCATTGACGCCGTTGACCCGGACGCCTTCCGATCCCAGTTCCAAAGCGAGTTGCCGCACCAGAAAGAAGGTCGCGGCCTTCGGCAGACCGTAGGCGCCGAAGCCCTTTCCCGGATTGACCGCCTGCTTGGAGACGTTGAACAGCAACTGCCCGCCCGCGCCCTGCGTGCGAAACACATCGACGGCGGCGCGCGCGAGCGCGAAGTGCGAGAAGAAATTGAGTTCGAAGCTGCGCCGGAACTCCGCCTCGTCGAGATCGCAGATCATGCCCTGAAGCGCCGCGCCGGCATTGGACACGACGATATCGAGCCCGCCGAACCGCCCGGCCGTGCGGGCAACCGCATCGGCAGGCCCGTTCGTCGATGTCAGGTCAACCTGGACGGGGAAGGCGGAGCCGCCGAGCGTGGCGACGGCCTTGTCCAGCGCCTCGGCGCTGTAGTCCACGAGGGCGATGTCGGCACCGAGATCGGCAAAGGCCTTCGCCGTGGCGAGGCCGATAGCGCCGCCGCCGCCCGTAACCATCACGACCCGTCCGCCGAAGGCTTTCGGTTTCGATTTCGCCAGCTTGGCCTGTTCCAGCGACCAGTATTCCATGTCGAAGAGGTCGTCCGTCTCGATCGGGTGGAAACCTCCTGCCGCCTCGCCAAGCGTCATGACCTCGACGGTCTGCTCGGCGATGTCGGCGGCCGCGGCGGCCGCGGCCGCATCCTTTCCGATGCCCGCGATGCCGGCGCCTTCGATCCAGGCGACGTTGGGCGAGGGGTCGAGCATGGTCTTGCCGCCGCCGATGCGCTTCGACTGGCTGGAGAAATAGGCCTTGTAGGCGTCCGTGTATTCGGCCACCGCCGCCGCGATGGCGATGGCGTTGGCGTCGAGCCGGTCCTGCCTGAGAACCAGCGGGCGGCCCTTGGTGCGGATGACATGGTCGGGCGACGCGACGCCGCGCCCGGACAGTTCGGCCAGATCGCCGCGTTCCAGGAACTCGGCGATCGTGGCGCTCGTGCGCAAATCGACCACCGGCAGGGCGGTGCCCGCGCCGGCATGGTCGCGCCGCGCCGCGCCGATCGCGCCGCGCAGCGTGGGCAGGACGTCCGCCGTCGCCGGACGATTGCGTCCGACCGTGCAGGAAAAGGTGCGTCCGCCGGTCCGCCCGGCGAGCCATTCCTCGACCCGGTTGGTGTGGTCGATGACCCGGTCGTAGCTTTCCTTCGCCGTCTCGCCAAAGGTGAAATGGCCGTGGTTGAGCAGCACCATGCATTCGACGGACGGATCGGCCTCGAAGATTTCGGCGGCCTTCTTCGCCAGTGCGAAGCCCGGCATGATGTAGGGAACGATGGCAGCCTTTTCGCCGAAGATCTCGCGGATGGCGTCCTCGGCTTCGGGAAGGTTGGCGAGGGCGAGAAAGGCGGTGGCGTGGGTGTGATCGACGAAGGTATGCGGCAGATAGGCATGCAGAAGCGTTTCGACGGACGGATTGGGCGCGGAGGAATCGAGCAGGTTCGAGCGCTGGATATTGACCATGTCCTCGTCGGAGAGGCTGTCGAGGGTGCGCAGCCGCATCAGCGGGTCCATCGCGACGCCCGGCAGGCCGGGGGCCTCGATTGTGTCGAGATCCCAGCCGCTTCCCTTGACGTGGAGGACCCGGATTTCATCGCCGTGGATGTTGCGGCGGGTCACCTTGACCGAGGTGTTGCCGCCGCCATGCATGACGAGATCGGGGTCGGAGCCGATGAGGCGGGAGGAATAGACCCTGAGGGCAAGCGCCTGGTCGGCGGGCGTATCGCTCGCGACCGCCGTGAATTGCGATGCCTTTTCGTCATTCCACAGATTGTGCCGCATGATGTTTCGTCCTCCTCGGTCAGCGATCCTTTTTGACAAATGTCAGCGCCATATGTCAAATATTGAAAAAGCGAGGTTTTGACGATGCCGTCGATATCGACAAGAAGGGCTTCGGGGCAGATCAGCGGCGAGGATATCGTGGTCGAGGCCGCATGGCTCTACTACCATGACGGCCTGAACCAGAACGAGATCGCCAACCGCCTCAAAGTGTCGCGCGCGACGGTGGTCAACTACCTGCAGGAAGCGCGCGAGCGCGGCTTCATCCACATCTCGCTTGCGCCGGAAGCCTTCACCAATCATCGCCTGGCCTGCGAATTGTGCAGCGTCTTCGGGCTGCGCGCGGCCTATGTCCTGCCGGACGGAACCGGCGGGCCTGACGAGCAGTTCGCGCGGGTGACGCGCGGCGCCGCCGACTGGCTGCCCTCCCTCGTCGCGCCGGGGGATCGGCTCGGTGTCGCCTGGGGCAAGACCATCTACGACATCGCCGAGAATATCGAGGAAGTGGTCATTCCCGGCCTGACGGTGCTGCAGCTGGTCGGATCGATGTCGACGCCCTACGGCTTTTCCGCCGAGGTGTGTTCCTCCAATGTCGCGCGCAAGCTTGGCGCGAAATGCCTCAACCTGCATGTGCCGGCCGTGTTGAGCGCGGCGGAGGTGGCGACGGTGCTGCGCAAGGAGCCGATCATCGCGGCGCAGCTCGAGGCGACGCGGACCTGCAACAAGTCGCTGTTCGCGGTCGGGTCCTGCGACCATGACAGCCATATCGTCTCCAGCGGGGTCTCCACGCCGGAGGAACTGGACTGGTATGTCGATCACGGCGCGGCCGGGGTTTTGTGCGGCCGGTTCATCGATGCGGCGGGCAATCCGCTGCCCGGCCCTCTCGACGAGCGTATGATGGGCGTCGACCTCGAAGACCTGCGCGGCAAGGAAATGGGTATGCTCGTGTCGCTCGGCGAGGAAAAGGTTGTGCCGATGATCTCCGCGATCCGTGGCGGCTATGTCACGCATCTGGTGACTGGGCAGAGCGCGGCGCGCCGCCTGCTCGACATGGCGGCGGCCGAAGCCGCCTGACGCGCGATCAGGCGGCCGTCGTCTGACGTTCCGGGAACAGGCCGAGGAGACCTTCGCGGCTTGCCGCCGCAACGCCGCGCTCTGTGATCAGCCCGGTTACGAGGCGCGCGGGCGTGACGTCGAAGGCCGGGTTCTCGCCCGGCGTGCCGTCGGGCGAAATCTGCACCGAGGTGACCGAGCCGTCCTCCAGCTTGCCGAAGACCCGGGTGACCTCGCTTTCGTGGCGGTTCTCGATCGGGATTTCCTTGACGCCGTCATCCACGGTCCAGTCGATCGTGGTCGAGGGCAGGGCGACGTAGAAGGGGATGCCGTTGTCCCGGGCGGCAAGCGCCTTCAGATAGGTGCCGATCTTGTTGCAGACGTCGCCGCGCGCGGTGGTCCGGTCGGTGCCCACGATGACGAGATCGACCTGGCCGTGCTGCATCAGGTGGCCGCCGGCATTGTCGACCACGAGATGGTGCGGGATGCCGTGGCTGTTGAGTTCCCACGCGGTCAATTGGGCACCCTGGTTGCGCGGGCGCGTCTCGTCCACCCAGACATGAACCGGAATACCCGCCTCGACGGCATGGTAGATCGGCGAGGTCGCGGTGCCCCAGTCGACGGTCGCAACCCAGCCGGCGTTGCAGTGGGTGAGGATGTTGACGGGCTCGCCCGGTTTCTTGGTCTTCGCGATCTCGCGGATGATCTCGAGACCGTGCACGCCGATCATGCGGTTCGTCTCGACATCCTCGTCGGCGATTTCGCCCGCGCGCTTCATGGCGAGCGCGGGCCGATCGGCTTCGGGCGTGCCGCGCAGCCTTTCGCGCATGTCGTCGAGCGCCCAGCGCAGGTTGATGGCGGTCGGGCGGGTCTCGTGCAGCACGTCCCACGCATTGTCGAGCGAGGCGTCGGAAGCGTCGCGCGCCATCTCGACCGCCACGCCATAGGCGGCCGTCGCGCCGATCAGCGGCGCGCCGCGCACCCACATGTCGCGGATGGCGACCGCGAATTCGTCCAGCGATTTCAGCGGCACGACGTGGAAGTTGTGCGGCAGCCAGCGCTGATCGAGGATCATCACCTCGCCCGTGTCGGCGTCGCGCCAGATCGCGCGGTAATGCGTGCCGTCAACCTTCATCGTCCGTCTCCCTCGTCGATTGCGCGCGCCATGGCGATCACCGCGTCCATGCCGGCGAAGCCGGCCCGGTTCACGGCCAGGTGCCGTCCGAGCCTCAGCGCCTTCGTTTCGCATGCGGCGCGCAGCGCCGTGTCCTCGATCTCGTCAAGCTCGGCGATATGCGCGAGCCCGAGGATGCGGCGGTGCATTTCAACACCGGCGAAGCCAAGCAGGTCGCAGAAAATCTCGTGCAGGAGTTCCTGCAGCGCCTGTTCGGCGGCGAAGCCCTGGCCCTGATCCTCGTAGAGCGCCGCGGGATAGAGCATGCCGTTGCGTTCGGTGCGCCACAGGGTCGAGAACTCCTCGCGGAACGTCTCCCAGGTCTCCGCGACGACGTCGAGAAGCCAGTCCTTGTAGTCGGACCGCGCCGCCTCGTCGGCGATATGGCCGGGCATGGCGTAATAGGCCATCAGGTAGTTGCCGATCAGCATCCCGACATCGAAGCCCAGCGGTCCGTAGAAGGCGAATTCCGGGTCGATCACCCGCACCTCGTCGGCGGTCACCATTGCCGAGCCGGTATGCAGGTCGCCGTGGCAAAGCGTTTCCGAGCGCGCGGCAAAGGCGCGCTTGAGATGCTGGGCGGCGATTTTCAGGTCGATGTCGGCGCGCAGTTCCGCGACGATTCCGTCGAGTTCCGGGGTATGGCGGTTCAGTTCCGCGTCGAAATAGGGATCGGTGAAAACGAGGTTCTCGGTGATGTCGCAGAGTTCGACATTGCCGGCGAAGAGCGCGACATCAGCCTTGCGGTCGGGCGCCGACATGGAAAGGTCGGAGCCGCGAAAGGCGGTGCGCGCGGCGAAAGCGCCGAGCACCTTGCCGAGATCCTTCACCTTCTCGCCGGCCATCATCTGCTGGCGCAGGATGATGTGCGGGTGAAGGCGCTCCATGACGATGAGCGCCTGCTCCTCGTCGAAGTGGAAGATTTCCGGCACGCTGCCCGGGTCGCGCGCGGCCTGGCGGGTCAGCGCGTGATATTCGAAGAAGGCGCGCTTCAACGGCAGCGGCCAGCTGTCGCCGACGAGGCGCACATAGGGCAGGGCCTGCTTGACGATGACGCTGTCGCCGCCGCCCTCGACGATGAAGACGAGGTTGAGATTGCCGTCGCCAACCTCGCGGACGGTCCATGATGACGGGTCGGTTCCGAGCCGGTCCGTAATCGCTCCGATCTGCGCCAGCCTGCCGCCAAGCGTCTCGGGTGTGAGGGGTTCGTATTGCGAGCCCATCGCGTGCATTCCTCCCATTTCCCGGCGGCCGAAGCGCGCCTTTTGACCACAGCGTGAAGTCAATTCATGCAGTTGTCAATATCCATTGACTTTTGTCATGTAGCCTGTTTTCATCGTCTCGGGAGGAGACAATGCAAGAAGCCGCATGCCGTATCGACAGGGTCGAGAAAGCCTTTGGGGACAACCGCGTCCTGAAAGATATCACGCTCGATCTGCCGGCAGGAACCGTGACCGTGCTCATGGGCGCGAACGGCGCCGGCAAGTCGACCCTCGTCAAGATTCTCAGCGGCGTGCATTCCAAGGACAGCGGGACGATCCGGCTGAGCGGTTCGGAATTCCGCCCGGAGACACCTGCCGATGCGATCCGCGCCGGCATCGTCACAGTGCATCAGAACATCAATGACGGCGTGATCCCCGACCTCGATGTCGCCTCCAATCTCATGATCGACCGGCTGGCCGAGAATTCCTACGGTTTCCTGCTGAAACGGTCGAAACTGTTCAAGGCGGCGGAGGACATTGCGCGGCGCATGGACCTGCCGGTCAATGTGCGCCGACCGGTTTCCGACTACAGCATCGCGGACCGGCAGTTGATCGCCATCGCGCGCGCGCTGTCGCATGATCCCAAGCTTCTGATCCTCGACGAGCCGACCTCGTCGCTCTCCGCCTCGGAGGCGGAAAGGCTGTTCAGCTATATCGAGCGGATGCGCGCCGAGGGCGTGGCCGTGCTCTACATCTCGCACCGCATGTCCGACATCCGCCGCATCGCGGACCGGATCGTCTCGATGCGCGACGGCGAGATCTCCGGCGTGTTCGAGGGCGAGAACCTGGACTATGAAGGCGCGGTGAACGCGATGCTGGGGCATCGCATGACCGATGTCGGCATCGTCGTCCCCGAGCAAGGAAAGGCCGTTGCCGAACTGAGCGATATCCGGCTTATCCCGACGGCGAAGAGTTTCTCGCTGACGCTGCGCGAAAACGAGATCGTCGTGGTCACCGGGCTGCTCGGCAGCGGCAAGACGGCGCTGGCGCAGGCGCTTTTCGGCCTGCATCCGGTCCATGCCGGGTCAATTCGCCTCGACGGGCAGGCGTATCGGCCGAAATCGCCGGGCGAGGCGGTCGCGCGGGGCGTATTCATGTCGCCGAAGGATCGCGCCAACAACGCGGTCATCCGCGACTTCGACATCACCCGCAACATGACGGTGCCTTTCCTGCGCCGCTATGCCGGGCTGTCCTTCGTCAATCGCGGCGCGGAGCGGGCGAAGGCGCGGGATATGATCGACGCGCTGTCGATCGTCTGCCAGAGCGAGCGCGACGACATCTCGACGCTTTCCGGCGGCAACCAGCAGAAGGTGATGCTGGCGCGCTGGCTCGCGCAGCAATGCCGGCTGCTGGTGCTCGACGAACCGTTTCAGGGCGTCGACATTCGCGCCCGGCGCGACATCGGCCACAAGATCCGAGAGACGGCGGGCAATCGCGCGACGCTGGTGATGGTGGCCGAGTTGGACGAGGCTCTGGAAATCGCCGACCGCATCATCGTGTTCTCCGAACACGCCGTCGTGGCGGAGTTCCGCAACGAGAACGTCAACCCGAACGACATCCTGACCGCGGTCGCCGGTTTCGCGGCCGCAAACCAGACTGTGCAGGCCGCATGACCATGACATTGAACGAGAAGGACGCAACCGTGGCGCAGGAGGGCAAGCCGGCCCGCAAGGACGGCGCACAGTCGAGGAACGCCATCGATTTCGCCATCCGTTTCGGCTTCATCGGTCTGCTGGTCGGGCTGGTGATCTTCTTCAGCCTTGCCGCCGACGGCTTCTCGAGCCCGCGCAGCGCGGTCTTCATCTTCCAGTCGGTGGCGATCACCGGCATCCTCGCGCTTGGCGTGACGTTTACGCTGGTCGTCGGCGGGTTCGACCTGTCCATCGGTTCGGTCGCCACCTCGTCGATGATGCTGTCGGCCTATGTGATGGTGGTGCTCGAACAGTCGGCCTTTGTCGCCATCGTCGCCTGTCTCGTCATGGGCGCGGTCATCGGCTTCATCAACGGCGTGCTGATCGTCAAGACGAAGGTGCCGGACCTGCTGGCGACGCTCGGCATGATGTTCCTGCTGGTCGGGTTGCAGCGCATTCCGACCGAAGGCCGCTCCATCGCGACCGGCATGACGCTGCCGGACGGCTCGACGGCCAACGGCACCTTCTCGCCCTTCTTCCTGCAGATGGGCCGGCACCGCTTCGATCTCGTGCTGGAAAATCTCCTGCCGATCTCGGTCGTGTTCCTGCTGGTCATCGGGGTCCTCGTGTGGGGCTTCCTCGAACTGACCCGGCATGGGCGACTGATGTATGCGATCGGCTCGAACGAACGCGCGGCGAGCCTGACGGGCACCAATGTCAACGCCTACAAGATCGTCGCCTACATGTTTTCCGGCGTGCTCGCCTCGGTGGGCGGCATGCTGCTTGCCGCGCGGCTCGGCCGCGGCGACATCGCGTCGGGCACGAACCTGCTGCTGGACGCGGTGGCGGCGGCGCTGATCGGTTTCGCGGTGCTGGGCGCGGCCAAGCCGAACGCCTTCGGAACCGCGATGGGCGCGCTGTTCGTCGGGATCCTGCTGCAGGGCCTGACCATGATGAATGCGCCTTATTACACGCAGGATTTCGTCAAGGGCGCGGTGCTCGTGGTCGCCCTGGTCTTCACCTTTTCGCTGTCCGGCCGGAAAGCCGGAGGGCACTAACACGCAGTCAAATATCAACGGGAGGAAATGACATGAAAATCATCCGCAGAACCGCCATGGCCATGATGGCCGGGCTGACTGTCGCCGCGACCGGGCTTTCGGTCCGCGCGGCGGACATGCCCGCGCCGCTCGACAATCCGGGCGAGGTGAAGATCGCGCTGGTGCGTTATCTTTCGACCGGCGACTTCTTCCAGGCTTATCTGTCGGGCGTCGAGTCCCAGGCCGAGGCGCTGGGTGTCGATCTGCGCGTCTTCGACAGCCGCCAGGACGCAGCACTCCAGGCCGACATGGTCGACCAGGCAATCGCGCTCGGCGTTGACGGCATCGTCATCCAGCACGGCCTGACCGAATCCATGAAGGAAGCGGCTCAGCGCGCCGTCGATGCGGGCATCAAGGTCGTCGCCTTCGACGTGAATGTCGAGAACGAGGCGATCCCGCAGATCGAGCAGTCGGACTACCTGCTCGGCAAGCTGGCGCTGGAGCAGGCCATCAAGGACAACGGCACCGAGTGGGAAGCCGGCTATGTCTATGTTCCGGGTATCGCGCCGCTCGACCGTCGCCACGTCGCCTGGGAAGAAGTGAAGGAAGCCAATCCGGGTATCGTCGAAGTCGCCCAGATGGGGACCCTGGACAACCCGATCGCCAACTCCAACGCCAACCAGGCTCGCTCCGTGCTGCAGGCCAATCCGGGCATCTCGGTGTTTTTCGCGCCTTATGACGAGTTCGCCAAGGGCGTGAAGATCGCCGTCGACGAGGCGGGTCTCTCGCAGGACGTGAAAATCTATTCGGCAGACGTCTCGACCGCCGACATCTCCGCGATGCGCGAGCCGGACAGCGCCTGGGCCGCGACCGTGGCGACGAACCCCGCCGTCGTGGGCGAGGTTTCCGTGCGCGCGCTCGCCATCATGCTGACGGGCGGCGATCCGGGCGCACAGGTCGTGGTTCCGCCGACGCTGATCACGCAGGATTTCCTCAACGAGAACGACATCAAGAACATGCAGGATCTTTCGGCCAAGATGCCGCAGTTCGCCCATGCGGATGTCGCCATGACCGACTGGATGCCGCTGCCGGCGCGCTGAGCCGGCAAAGGCACCGAGGACGAAAAGAAAAGGGGCCGCCATCGTGCGGCCCTTTGCACGAAGGAGGCGAGACACATGCTGAAAACCATCGATCCGCGCATCACGCCCGATCTCATGGATTGCCTGATGCGGATGGGACATGGCGACGAAATCGTCATCGTCGATGCGAACTACCCGGCCGAGTCCACGGCGGTGCATACCGTCCATGGCGCGGTGGTGCGGTTGCCCGCCATCGATGCGCCGGAGGCGATACGGCTGATCACCGGGCTGATGCCGCTGGACGGCTTTACCGATTATTGCGCGCTGCGCATGGAGATCGACAATTCACCCGACGAGCTTGGCGACGTGCATCGCGAGGCGCTGGCGGTCATCGACAGCGAGAAGCCGGAGGGCTCGGCGGTCAAGGGAATCGAGCGGCAGGATTTCTACCAGCATGCGCGCACGGCCTATGCCGTCGTCGCCACGACCGAGGCGCGCCCGTTTGGCTGTTTCGTGCTGCGCAAGGGCGTGATTTTCTAGGCCGCGTCCACGGCTTCGCGCATGGCGCGTACGCCCTCGGCGATACGGTCGCCGTAGCGGAGAAGACTCCCGCCAAGCAGGTAGACGACGTCTTCGCCATACATGGACACCATGTCGCCGGCCCGTTCGACGCTCATGCCGCCGCCCGGGCTCGGGAACATCGGCTTGCCGATGCCGTCCGGCGCGCGGCAGGCTTCCGCGATCGAGCGGCATTCGTCGGCGGAAAAGCCGAAACGGCCGCCGACATTGGGGAAGACCGAGATATCGGAGCCGGCGAGGCGCTGCAGGACGCCGAACATCATGGCGTGGGTGAAGCCAGTGTCTTCCGACAACACATAGGGGCCGAGGAAGCTCGGATGGGTCATGACGGGCAGGCCGAAATCCGCGTCGCCTGCCAGTTCATGAACCGCGCCGAAGCCGTGAAGGCCCGGCATCAGCAGCACGCCACCGGCGCCGCATTGTTTCGCGAAGCGCGCATTGGCGACAATGTCGCTGCCGGGACCCGCGAGGTTCGGGAAATAGAGTGACGAGCCTCCGGTCTCGTTGTTGGCTTTCGCGACGGCGGCGGAGACCTTCTCGACGCGCTCGCGAAACGGCGCCATCGCCTGGTTGGCGAGGCCGTGGTCGTCCTTGACGATATCGGCGCCGCCGAACGCGCATCGATAGGCGATTTCGGCGAGTTCGTCGGCGGTCGAGCCCATCGGCTTGATGACCGGCGAGATCAGGCCGCCCTTCGGCCGGTTGGCGAGGCGGCGGACGCCCTCGATGCCGAAGCGCGGTCCGGAAAACCGTTCGGCGATCGTCGCGCCGGGGGCAAAACCGGTGACCTTGATGCCCTTCTGGATCGACGAATTGCCGAAGATCACGTTGAGCAATTGGACGATATCATTCCCCGCGCTGTCCGGGCTATAGGATATCGCCGTGTCGTATATGCCGGGCCCGGCGTCCTCGATGCGCTCGATCCGGCCGACGATCTCCTCGCGGATATAACCCTCGGGCACGATGTCGCCCGGGATTTCGACGGTCTGTTCGAGGGCGATGCCTTCGGCGCGTTCGCGGGCCTCCTTCTCGGACCCGGCGAAGATCCGGTAGCTGACGGTGAAGCGCTCCATGGCGTCAGAGCGCCTCGGCCTTGACGGCGGAGTGGACCGCATCGACGCGGGCGACGGCCAGCGCGTCTTCGGTAATGCCGGTCTTGGCGCCGATGATCTTCTCGATACCGGCAACGAGCGCGGCGGCGTCGAGCCCGTAATGCTTCATCAGGTAGGCTCGCGAACCGCCATGGGCGTAGGTGTCGCGCAGGCCGAGGCGCACGAGCGGCTTTCCGACGGCGTTTTCCGCCATGATCTCGGCGACGAGCGAACCGACGCCGCCGTCGATGACGTGGTTCTCAAGGACCACGACACCCTTCTTCACCGAGGCGATGTGATCGAGCAGCGGCTGCGGATCGAACGGCTTTATAGTGTTGATGTGCAGATGGCGGATCGAGACGCCCGCGCCGGACAGGGCGTCGCGTGCACGCAGCGCCTCTTCGGTCGCGATGCCGGAGGTCACGACGAGGACGTCTTCGCCCATGGCCAGTTCGCGCATCCGGCCGACCTCGATCGGCGTGTCGAAAAGGCGCGGCACGGAGCCCCGCAGGACGCGGCAATAGACCGGTCCGTCGATGGAATCGGCGGCCTCGCAAATGCTCTCGACCTCTGTCGCGTCACCGGTTTCCAGGATCGTCATGTTCGGAATCGAACGCATGACCGCGACATCCTCGATCGCCTGATGGGTCATGCCGCCGGGCGTGGTGATGCCGGGCAGGAAGCCCATGAGGCGGACCTTGCGGCGCGGATAGGCGACCGACGCCATGAGCTGGTCATAAGGGCGCCGGTAGAGGAAGACGCCGAAGGAGTGAAGGAAAGGCCGGAAGCCGGCGAGGCCGAGGCCGCCGGCAAAGCTCATCATGTTCTGTTCCGCCATGCCGAGCGACAGGAACTGCTCCGGATGGCGGTCGCGGAACCCGTCGATCTCGCAGGAGGATGTCAGGTCGGCCGACAGGCAGAGCACATCCGGATTGGCGACGGCGAATTTCTCGAAGGCACCGGCATAGGGGCGGTTGACCATCTCGACCATGTCAGTGCGCCTCCAGTTCGACCGGCTGGATGCCGAGTTCTTCGGCGATCGCCGCATTCATTTCGTCGCGTTCCTCGGTCGTCTTGAAGCGGACGTAATGAAGACGGGGGAAGCGTCGCTGCAGGAAGGACATGCCGTGTGTGGGCGAAGACCGCGCCAATATGATCAGGGGCTGGCCCTCATGCGGCTCGGCCTTGGCCTGGCGCAGTGCGTCGAGATCGTGGGCATCCACCTCGACACAGACCGCGCCGAAGGTCCGGAACTTGGCGGCGATGTCGCGCACATCCATCACGCTGTCCATCGCGCCGTCGCATTGCTGGTCGTTGACGTCCATCAGGGCCCAGAGATTGTCGATGCCGTGGTGGGCGGCGGCCTGCACGGCTTCCCAAGTCTGGCCTTCCTGGACTTCGCCGTCCGACATGAACACGCAGACCTTTCCGGTTTCGCCGCGGCGCTTGCGGCCCCAGGCGAGGCCGGCTCCGGTCGACAGGCCGATGCCGAGCGTGCCGTTGTGGACTTCCATGCCCGGCGAATGTTCCGCGCCGATCATCTCGACGGAGGAGCCGTCCCGGTTGAACATCTCGAGGCCCTCCGGCGCCATGCGCCCGGTCTCGATCAGGGTGGCGTAGGCGACGAGCGCATAATGGGCGGGCGCGATGAACAGGCGGTCGTATTGCGGCTCGAAAGGACCGTTGTAGCCGGCGCCGGTGACATATTCGTCATTGCCCGCGCGCGGAACGCCCGCGAAGGGTTTCGGGATCGCCGGCAGTGTCGGGTCGCCGAGATTGAGCGCCTCGTTATAGAGAAAGGCGAGCTGTTCGGCGGCCGAGCAGGCCTGGCTCAGATAGCCACCATTGTTGCGCATCGAATGCTCGAAAACGCGACGGCGTATGCCCAGCGCGACGTCCTGTGTCGATTTGCGATTGTCCACCTGCCTCACTCCCTTCGATCACCGACCATAGGAGGGGGATTATACAAATGTCAAGGTGATTGGCTTTTGTATATAAAGAGTGGAAATCAGGTGGAGGGGATTGTGTTTCTCAAGTTGCGATCCGGGGCGCGGATGATCACAGAATTCGAGCGCAGCATACGCTTTGCAATCATCTTGTGTTCGAGGGTTGTGCGACAAGGCCGTGAACGTGACGATCAGTGCCTGGCTGAGCTCGCCCGGCGAAGCAGGTTTCCTTCACTCATGACGTTCCGGCGGGTTGGCCGGAGGCGGCTTGGCGCATGGGCATTTGGCGAAGGCCGCCTGCCGGTTCCCGATTTCCATCGCCCCGATGGACCCGATGCCGGCTATGCACTAACAAGCGTTCCTGACCCGTGAAATGAGGCCGCTCGCCGATGAGTCGGCTCGCTACCAGTTGGAAGCAACAATCAATGAAGAATGCAATTCTGAGCTTTGCCATGTTGCCTTCCGAAGAGCTCGTCCGTCTTCGAGGCGCTCTGGATGGATATGACATCGCAGTGCCCGCCATTGCGTCGCATCTCTCTCAGCGGGGCACTATCCGAAAGACGTTCGAACAGGCCGAACACTACGCCTGGGCATCCTACAGATACGACATAACCTGGGACGAAAAACTCGATCTGAAGCGGTTCACCGAGATCGCCGGGGATCCCGCGACCTATCTGCCGGTTTTCGACCGGTACGGCCCGTATGAAGGGGGAAGCATCGCGACGATGACGCGGGCGCTTCACGATTTCTCGCGCGCGGAGCAGATCATCGCGAAGCACCGGCCGGATATCGTCATGTTCGTGAACCAACCCGAATCCGGTCTGGAGTACATGCTGTACCGGATCGCGTTGCACGAGAACATCCCGATCATGCTGACCCGGAACGGCGCGTTCTTCCATGCCCGGATCGCCGCAACGCGCTATGACGGTCCGATCATCGGCGAGGATGGCTTGCCCGCACCGGCCATCATTCCGCTGCACATGGCGGGCGGCGAAGGGACGTTGTCCACCGCGTCGCAGGCCGAAGTGGACAAGGTCATCCACGGGACCCGGACCTACAAACCGGGCTATCTGAAATACCGGCCCAACTTCAGGAAAAAGCTGAGAAGACTAAGAACCGAGGGGCATCCGTTCAGGCCGGAAAAGCTGAAGAAGATTGCGGATATTTCGCAGAGCGGTTTCGTTTTCAAGCGGCTGCTGAAGAGCCGCTACAAACGCTATTGCACGCCGCTGGATCCCGCTCCGGTCAACGGGGTTTCGGTTTTTTTCCCGCTTCACTATCAGCCCGAACTGACCACGATGCCGCTTGGCGGCCGCTATGTGAACCAGATTCACGCGGTCAAGGCGCTTTCCGACACGCTTCCCGAAGGCTCGGCGATCTATGTCAAGGAACACACGAGCATGTTCTCGGCCGGGACGCGGGCGAACACGAATTTCAGGCCGAAAGATTATTACAAGTGGCTGGCGAGCATCCCGAAAGTGCAACTGGTCGGGCTGGACGTTCCCTCACGCGAATTGCAGGAGATGACCGACTGCACGGCGTGCATCACGGGCACGGCAGGGTTCGAGGCGCTTCTTCGCGGCCGCAAGGCGATCCATTTCGGGACCGCCGCCTATGCCAATGCGCCCAATTCGGTGGCGTTCGATGCGCTTGCGGCTTCGGGCGTGGAAGACTTCCTCGCACACAGCGAACCGGTGGATCGGGTTTTGGACTTCGCGGTCAAGGTCGAGGAACTGTCATATGTTCCGGACGAATTCGAGCGCCTGGAGGATATCTTCGCCTTCGGTATGCCGCGGCTCCGGGTCGAGACACTCCTGAAGGGTATCGGTGCGTCCGCCTGAGCGCATTCTCCGGCGATTATGCGAAATCGTTTCGTCCCGGCTCGGCCGTTGCGAGATACGCCCCGAGGGCTGCCGGCATCGTTTCGCGGAACTTGATCTCGGCAAGGTGGAAGTCGTCCGGTCCGTCGATATCGATCGCCGTTTCCAACGGCAGGTGCAGCGCGTGAATGTTCGCGCCGGTCATCGATCCGCCGAGAAGCGTCTCGGTGCGAATGACGTCGATCTGGCCGGTATGCCAGAGGATTTCCGGCAGTGACTGGCGCGGAAGATTATAGGCCTCGTTTACGCCCGGGAGTTCCATCGCGGGCATGAGCCGGTCACCATCGGCGCTGCGCCACATCTTGTAGGGCGTTATCGGCGTCGGCGTGACGGAGCGCATGCATGTGATGCTTCTGTCCGCCTTCATCCGGGCAATCGCGCGGTCGATCCATTCCGGCTCGCGGAACGGTGTCGTCGGGCGCAATTGCACGAAGAATTCGGGCAGATCGGCGCCGCGTTCGGCATGCCATTCGATGAGGTGAGAGAAAACGTCCATATCCGTGGCGGCGCTGCCCGCCGCGCTGGAAGGGCGGCGAAACGGCACGTCGGCTCCCGCGTCGGCGGCGGCCCGTGCGATTTCGGCATCGTCGGTGGAGCAGAGAACGCGGTCAACGCCGCCGGCGAGCTTGCCGACCGCAACGGCCCAGGCGATCAGCGGATGGCCGCCCAGTTCCCGGACATTCTTGCGGGGCAGGCCCCTCGATCCTCCGCGGCCGAGAGTGAGCCCCCAGCAAAGATCGGGGACGATGCGCATGGTCACGACCCGGAATCCGCCGATTGGCCGAGCCATGGCTCAAGCTTGTTCAGTGCGTACCAGAAGCCGGCGCCATTGTTCTTGTGGCCCTGCCAGACCTCGGGGACGAAACTCGCCTCGGCGCAGGTTTCATTGAGCACGTCGCAAATGGGCTTCAGATCCATCGTGCCGTCGCCCACCTGCAGACCTTCGCCGTCGATCCCCTTCGCATCGGCGATGTGGAGATGCGCCGTATGCGGACCGACCTTACGGGTGAAGTCGATCATCGACCATTTGAAATGGTTGCAGGCGAGTTGCGAGTGAGAGATGTCGAAGCAGACCCGCATGCCGGTGCGCGCGCAGAAGTCGGCGATCTCATCCGGATCGACGAACAGATTGTGATGGCTCTGTCCGCCGAAATGCCAGGGAAAGGGCGGCATGGTCTGCGGGATGATCTCGACGCCGGTGGCGTCGATCTGGGCGAGGCTTTCCTCGATGAGCGCGTAAAGGCGGGTGCGCTCGGACAGGGGGCGAAAGCCGCTCGTGGTGAAGCCGCCAAGATTGGCGATGATGAGCGGAGTGCCGGATTTCCCGTGCCAGGCCGCCAGCTTGCGGGTGAGGTCGCACACACGCTGAAGTTCACGGATCGAGCGGGACCGATACGCCTCGTCCTCGGAGGCGAGGTCGAGGATATGGTCACCGGAGAACAGTTCCGGTGCGTGGACCGTCAGGTCGATGTCGAGAACGTCGTCGAACCAGTTTTCCAACGATTCCTCCATGTCCTTGTAGGACAGGTGGTACTCGAGAAGGTCGGGGTTCGAGACTTCAAGGATTTCCCGGTAATCGTGCCAGCGGACGGGGATGCCCCAAGGCCTGTCGAAATGGAAATCGCGGGCGGAAACATCGACGTCCTCGAGGTCGGTCCTGAAGAACGGCGTTCCCGGCGCAATCGCCCGGTTCGCCCTGCGGCCGATCAGGTCGGCGCGGTAGTTGGGCTGTAGGCCCTGGCCGGGGCTTCGAACCTCGATCAGGTCGTCGGTGATGACGGTCCCGGCCTCGATGGCGCTGCTCGCATAGAGCGATTTCGCCAGGACCTCGCGGTTCATCATTTCGCCCTGGGTCAGTTCGCGCTCGGCGGGCTGGCCGGTTGCTTCCTCGATCGCCCGTATGGAGCGAACCATCTCGGCGAGTTCGTCGGGCAGGAGCGACACCTTGTGATCGTTGCCTTCCATGGAGCGGTCGACCGAGATGTGTTTCTCGATGATGCGCGCGCCGAAGGCGATCGCGGCGAGCGGAACGATCCATCCCCTTTCGTGCCCGGAATAGCCGACCGTGCAGTCGCCGATCTTCGCCAGCCGGGGAATATATCGCAGATTCACATCCTTGTAGGGCGTGGGGTAGGTCGAATTGCAGTGCAGCAGCGCATAGGACGCGCTGTTTGCACGGAGCAGCCGGACGGTGTCGACGATCTCGATCTCGGTCGCCATGCCGGTCGAGCAGATCAGCGGCTTTCCGGTTTCGGCCAGCACAGTCAGGAAGCCGTGATTGGTGAGGTCGGCCGAGGCGACCTTGTAGCCTTCGAGCCCGTAGCTCTCCAGCGCGTCCAGGCTCGGCTCGTCCCAGGGCGTGCAGAGCGGTTCGATGCCGACCGCGCGGCAGTGATCGAAGAGCCGGAACATGTCGTCACGGCTCAGATTGTATTTCGCGAGCAGGTCGAGCGTGTATTGCGCGCCCAGATCGTGCGAGGCGCCCGCCGTGCCGCGGCCCGAGCCGTAGAGGGCCTCCATGTCGCGCATCTGGAACTTGGCGCAATCCGCGCCCGCGCTCACCGCGATATCGACCAGCCGCTTCGCCAGTTCGACGTCGCCATTATGATTGTTGCCGATCTCGGCGATGATATAGGCGGGTTCGGCATCGCCGATCTTCCGCGCGCCGATGCGGAACTGGTCCTGTCCCTGCCGGGCGATCGCGATCAGGTGTCCGGCCTCGTCGGTCAGCGGAATGACGCGGACGCGACTGTCCAGCCTGGCCGCGATCTCCTCCGGGCTTGCCGTGACGGGCAGGGTGACGAATTCCCGGTTGGCGACGAGGCCGACGGGGACGTTCAGGTCGAGCTTGTCAGCGCTGGACAGCCAGCGCCGCACGTCGCCGTCGGTCAGCACGCCAATCGCGCGGCCCTTCTCCGAAACGGCGACGACGAAGCCGCTCTTGTTCTCCGATATCTTCTGCAGGGCGAGGATCAGCGGATCCTCGCTGTAGATCAGAAATGGAGAGGTTTTCCTGTCGATGATCATTCGTCTTCGCCGTAACCGCGCATATGCATTTAAACCGGTGGGTGCGCCGGTTCACCCCTTCGGGACCCGGGCAATGCCGACGGCACTTGCACCCTTGTCAGGATTGTCGCGCGCCTCGGGCATCGACAACGCGGCTGCTTACTACGCACTCGACGCGATGTTGTCGATGGCGGGATGTTCCGGGGGGCTTCGACCGGTCATTCGGAAGAGCCGGTGATGGACAAGCGACAGGAACCGGAGGTCAATTTCCGGCGGAGGGCCCGAATTCGACCGTGCAGCGCTGGCCGGCGAGGATGGCGCCGTCGGGATTGTCGAGCGTGAGCCGGACACCGAATGTCCCGGTGGCGCCGTCGAGGAACGGGTCGATCACGGTGACCCTGGCGCTGGCCTCGCCACCGGTTTCCAGCAGGACCGAAACGGTTTCGCCCGGCTCCACCTCGGTCAGTTGCTCGGACGGCAGGAAAGTCTCGATATCGAGCGGATCGATGCTGGCGAGCGTCAGGATCGGCTCCTGTTCGTTGTAGAGTTCGCCTTCGGCCATCAGCCTTTCCGTGACCACGCCGTCGAACGGGCTGCGCACCATCTTTCGTTCGAGCGCCGCTGACTGACGTCAGTGATAACGATCGCCGCGCATGAGGACACTACGGGCTTTCCCCGCCATCGGTCGGACCGCGATCGACGACGCCACGCGGAGCGTAAGCCTTTGATAGTCAACAGATTTCAATGGGATCGGAATGGTGCTGCCGGAGAGATTCGAACTCTCGGCCTCTCCCTTACCAAGGGAGTGCTCTACCCCTGAGCTACGGCAGCGTATCCGGAAAATCGTGAGCGGCTTCTGCCACAAGCGTTTTGCGAGTGCAAGGCGTAATCACCGGCAATATTGGTTGTCCGGGTTACGCATGTCCGGGCCTTGCGGGGGCTTTGCCGGGGCGGCGTTTTGCGCCATATGGGATGGATGACGCAAAATCCGCCGAATGATCCGAAGAAGGACCGTCTCGCAAAACAGCTTCGCGCCAATCTGGCGCGGCGCAAGGCGCAGGCGCGCGCCAAGCGGGCGGGCGATGCGGATGACCGCGCCGAGGGGATCGATGCGGCGGGACAGGGGCCTGTCGAAAAGGCGTCGCCGGAAGATGGCGCGCCGGGTGGCGGTGGAAAAAGCGACTGAAAGTGTCCCGCGGACACGGTCAGGGCATGTCCGCGCAATAATTGGACAATTTTCCCACTTGATCAAAAATTGATCATGCGCTTCGATGTGCGCCGCAGCATCAATCACGATGCAAGGGAGATTGACGTGTTCAAGAAGATGTTCATCGCGGCGGCGCTGCTCGCAGCCGCCGTTTCGCAGGCCGGCGCGCAGGAGAAGGCTCCGTTCGCGCTCGACTGGAAATTCGAGGGGCCGGCGGCGCCTTATCTGATCGCCATCGACAAGGGCTATTTCGGCGACGAAGGCCTCGCGGTGGAGATTTCCGAGGGCAAGGGCTCGCTCGACGCCATTCCGAAAGTCGCCACCGGCGCGTTCCCGTTCGGCCTCGCCGATATCAATTCGCTGATGCGCTTCCTCGACCAGAACCCGGGCGCTCCGGTCACGGCGATCATGATGATCTACGACAAGCCGCCCTTCGCTGTGGTCGGCCGCAAGGACATGGGCGTCGAGACGCCGAAGGACCTGGAAGGCAAGGTTCTGGGCGCGCCGCCGCCGGATGGCGCATGGGCGCAGTTCCCGATCTTCGCCGCAGAGAACGATCTCGACATGTCGAAGATCACCGTCGAGCCGGTCGGCTTCCCGACCCGCGAGCCGATGCTCGCCGAAGGCAAGGTGGCGGCCGTGACCGGCTATTCCTTCACCTCGACGCTCAATGTCATGCGCCTCGGCGTGCCGATGGAAGACCAGACCGTGCTGCTGATGTCGGATTACGGCGTGTCGCTTTACGGTAACGCGATCCTGGTCAACACCGATTACGCGGCGGAGAACCCGGAACTCGTGAAGGGCTTCGTGAAGGCCGTCGCCATGGGCTGGAAGGACGCCATCGCCGACCCGGCCGCCGCCGTGAAGCCGCTGATGTCGCGCAACCCGGCCGCCGACGAGGCGCTGGAGACCGAGCGCCTGTCGCTCTCGATCAGGGACAATGTCTTGACCGACTGGGTCAAGGAAAACGGCTTCGGCGGCATCGACGCCGACCGCATGGCCAAGTCGATCGAACAGACCAAGTCGGTCTACGAGTTCGTCAACGAACCGGATGCAGCGCTCTATTTCGACAGTTCGTACCTGCCGGAAGAGCCCTTCATGCTGCAGTAATGCCTTGTCCGCCCGCCGACCCGGCGGGCGGACTTTTCCCTGGGGGCGCGGGTGACCAATCTCATCGAAATCAAAGGCGTGACGCACGCCTACAAAACGCCGCTCGGGCCGCTCCCGGTGCTGGACAATCTCGATATCGCCGTGCCGGAGGGCGAGTTCTGCGCCGTCGTGGGGCCGTCGGGTTGCGGCAAGTCCACGCTGACGCGCCTGATCGCCGGGCTGATGAAGCCGGACAAGGGCGAGGTCTGGCTGCATGGCGAACTGGTCAAGGGGCCGCGCAAGACCGTCGGCATGGCGTTCCAGAACCCGGTGCTGCTGGAATGGCGCACCATCCTGCACAATGTGATCCTGCCGCTGGAAATCGTCGCGCCGTCGATGCCGAAGAAGGATCGCGAAGCCCGCGCACACGAGTTGCTGACGCTGGTCGGGCTCGAGGGGTTCGAGGACAAGCGCCCGTCGGAACTGTCGGGCGGCATGCGCCAGCGCGCATCGCTGTGCCGCGCCATCGTCCACAAGCCGGACGTGCTGATCATGGACGAGCCGTTTGGCGCGCTCGACGCGTTTACCCGCGAGGATCTGTGGCAGACCATGCACCAGCTGCGCGAGAAGGAACCCTTCACCTGCGTGCTGATCACGCATGATTTGCGCGAGAGCGTCTTTCTCGGCGATCAGGTGATCGTGCTGTCCGGCAGGCCGGCGACGACGCAATATGTGCTCGACGTGCAATATCCCGGCGAGCGGGTGCTGGACGGGCTCTATACACCGGAATGTTCCGACATGCTGCACACGCTGCGTGACCAGATTCGCATCGCGCAGGGGCGCGCCGGGGAGGACGCGGCATGAAAACCGCCCTGCACAAGATCGGCGTGCCGATTGCCGCCATCGTCATCTTCCTCGCGCTGTGGGAACTGCTGGTCTGGGCCAATGGCTGGCCGGACTACGTGATGGCCTCGCCGTCGGATCTGCCCAAGGCGTATTCGCGATTCTGGGAACTGTTCCTGATCGGCAGCTGGCAGACGCTGTGGCGCACGGTCGCCGGCCTCATCATCGCGGTTCTCGCCGGCACCCTGCTCGGCATGGTCATGGGCTTTTCGCGGATCGCGCGCGACGCGCTCTATCCGCTGCTGGTCGGCTTCAACGCCATTCCTAAGGCGACGCTTGTGCCGGTGCTGGCGCTGCTGTTCATCGGGCAGCACAATTTCAACACCGTGATGATGGCTTTCATGATCTCGTTCTTCCCGATCGCCGTTTCGGTGGGCATCGGCCTGTCGACACTGGAGCCGGAATATCGCGACATCCTGCGTTCGCTCGGCGCGTCGCGCTACACGATCTTCACCAAGATCGCTTTGCCGAAGACGCTGCCGGAGTTCTTCGGCGCGTTGAAGGTGGCGGTGACGCTGGCCTTCATCGGCACGAACCTGGTCGAGATCGTCTCGCCGCACGGGCGCGGCCTTGGCGCGCTGTTCCTGTCGGCGCAAACCAACTCGAACTATCCGCTGATGTTCGCGGTGCTGATCGCGCTCGCCGTCCTGGGCATCGTTCTTTATTACGCCGTCGTCTATCTGGAGCGCATCTTCGCCGGCTGGGCGGAGCGACCGGCGACCTGACGGCCCGCCGCCTTGAAGCGGCCATGACGATGCGTTAAACGCTCGCCACCGCATAATCGGCCACGACGTGCCGTCCCGCCCGGGGACGGCAGCCGCCCGAGGGGATTGGGAACAGCAGACATGGACCAGATCAGGATCAGGGGCGGCAATGCGCTCAACGGCGTCATTCCGATTTCCGGAGCCAAGAATGCGAGCTTGCCGCTGATGATCGCGAGCCTGCTCACCGACGACACGCTGACGCTGGAAAACGTGCCGCATCTGGCCGATGTGGAATCGCTGATCCGCATCCTGTCGAACCATGGCGTCGATTATTCCGTAACCGGCCGCCGCCAGGCGGAGGCGTCGGATTACGCGCGGACCGTGCATTTCACGGCGCGCAACATCGTCGATATCACCGCGCCCTACGAACTCGTCTCCAAGATGCGGGCCAGCTTCTGGGTGATCGGGCCGCTTCTGGCGCGCATGGGCGAGGCGCGGGTTTCGCTGCCGGGCGGCTGCGCCATCGGCACGCGCCCTGTCGATCTCTTCATCGATTCGCTGGAGGCGCTTGGCGCCGATATCGAGATCGAGAACGGCTATGTCCACGCCAAGGCGAAGAACGGCCTGATCGGCGCGCGCTACCGGTTCCCGAAGGTTTCGGTCGGCGCAACGCATGTGGCGCTGATGGCGGCATCGCTCGCCAAGGGCGACACGATCATCGAAAACCCGGCCCGCGAGCCGGAAGTCGTCAATCTGGCCGATTGCCTGAACGCGATGGGCGCGAAGATCGAGGGTGCGGGAACCGATGAAATCCGCATCACCGGCGTCACTTCGCTGTCGGGCGCGCGCCACCGCGTGATCCCGGACCGTATCGAGACCGGCACCTATGCGATGGCGGTCGGCATGACCGGCGGCGACGTGGTGCTGAAAGGCGCGCGGGCGGACCTTCTGGAAAGCGCGCTGGACGCCTTGCGCAAGGCAGGCATCGAGATCACGGACACGGAAGAGGGCGTCCGCGTCTATCGCAACGGCAACGGGCTGATGCCGGTCAATGTGCGCACCGATCCCTATCCGGGCTTCCCGACGGACCTTCAGGCGCAGCTCATGGGGCTGATGACCATGGCCAACGGCACCTCCCACATCACCGAGACGATTTTCGAGAACCGTTTCATGCATGTGCAGGAACTGGCCCGTCTCGGCGCGGATATTTCGCTCGACGGCCAGACCGCGACGATCCGCGGCGTGCCGGTGCTCAAGGGCGCTCCGGTCATGGCGACCGACCTGCGGGCCTCGGTGTCGCTGGTGATCGCCGGGCTTGCTGCGCAGGGCGAAACGACGGTCAATCGCGTCTACCATCTCGACAGGGGTTTCGAGCGGCTGGAAGCCAAGCTGCAGGCCTGCGGCGCGGATATCGACCGCATTTCGAGCTGACGGACGCCACAAGGCGAGAAACGCCTGTCCGGTCCGGTTGCGTTGCACCATGGAAAGCCGTATCAGCACTGCGATATGGCGGCGCGCGCCTGTTGAAAAACCCTGGTTGCAAGGACGATGGACCGGCTCAGACTGATGGCCCTGGATGCGGAAGACCTCGCCGTCGTTTCGGCGCAGGTTCAGGATTCCGTGACGAAATTCGAAGCACTGGACTATCGGCCCCGCGAAAAGCGGTTCACGCTGGTCGTCAACCGTTTCGCGTGGGATGCGGCAGGACGGCAATCGGGCGGCAAGGACAGCTATGAACGCCGCCAGTCGGTGCTGTCGTTTGCGCGTGTCCTGAAAGTCCGCACATCCGGCATAAAGCGGAATGACCCCGACCAGGTGCTGTCGCTGCTGGCCATCCAATTCGCCGAAACCGACGCGCCGGCCGGAACCATCGAACTCGTCTTCGCGGACGGCCCGCTGATCCAGCTCGACGTCGAATGCGTCGAGGCGCAACTCGAGGACCTCGGCGCCGCATGGGAGACGCGTTTCAAACCGCGCCATCCCGCGAACTGACCCGGCGGAGAACCAAAGTGCCGCTCTTTCTCAAATCAGGCGACCCGGATTTCGAATCCCGTTTCAAGGCGCTTCTCGCAACCAAGCGGGAAGTGTCCGAAGACGTCGATGCGACCGTTCGCGCCATCCTGGACGACGTTCGCGCGCGCGGCGACGCGGCTGTCATCGAATACACCGCCAAGTTCGACCGGCTCGATCTGACTGAGACGTCGATGCGAGTCGGCGAGGATGAGATTTCGGCGGCGCTTGAGTTGGCCGATCCCTCGGTGGTCGAGGCGCTGCGTCTGGCGCGCGACCGCATCCGTTCGCATCACGAGCGCCAGATGCCGAAGGACGATGTCTATGTCGATCCGATCGGCGTGAAGCTCGGCTCGCGCTGGACTGCTGTGGAGGCCGTCGGCCTCTATGTGCCGGGCGGTACGGCGTCTTATCCGAGTTCCGTACTGATGAACGCCATTCCGGCGGTTGTCGCGGGGGTGGAGCGCATCGCGATGGTGGTGCCGTCGCCGAACGGCACGCTCAACCCGCTTGTTCTGGTCGCCGCGCATCTGGCCGGGGTGAGCGAGATCTATCGTATTGGCGGAGCGCAGGCCGTGGCCGCGCTCGCCTATGGCACGGAAACGATCGCGCCGGTGGCGAAGATCGTCGGGCCGGGCAACGCCTTTGTCGCTGCCGCCAAACGGCGGGTTTTTGGCACGGTCGGCATCGACATGATCGCCGGGCCGTCGGAAGTGCTTGTCATGGCCGATGGCGAGAACGATCCGGACTGGATCGCCGCCGACCTTCTGGCGCAGGCCGAACACGACACCTCGGCGCAGTCGATCCTGATCACGGACGACGCGGATTTCGGCACGCGGGTGGCCGAGGCCGTGGACAACCAGTTGAAGACCCTGCCGCGTGCTGAGACGGCGGCGGCGAGCTGGCGCGATTTCGGCGCGGTGATCGAAGTCGACCGGATCGACGGCGACACGGCCTTCTCCATTGCCAACCGGATCGCGCCGGAGCATCTCGAACTGGCTTTCGAGACAGCGGAAGCCGCGGTCGACAAGGTGCGCAACGCAGGCGCGATCTTCATCGGACGCTACACGCCGGAGGTCATCGGAGACTATGTCGGCGGATCGAACCACGTCCTGCCGACGGCCCGCTCGGCGCGGTTCTCGTCCGGGCTTTCGGTTCTGGATTTCGTCAAGCGGACCTCGTTGCTGCAACTGGGTCCTGACCAGTTGCGCGAACTGGCGCCGGCTGCGATCGCGTTGGCCGAAGCCGAGGGGCTGGACGCGCATGGCCGCTCGGTCTCCATCCGGCTCAATCTCTGAGGATCGTGTTGCAGCGATGGCGAGCGACGAAACATTCGGGTCAAATTCGCGACTGGTCGATGTCGTCCTCGACGAATCGATCGGACGGTCGACGCCGGATGTCGAGCATGAGCGCGCCGTCGCGATCTTCGACCTGCTGGAGGAAAACAGGTTCCAGCCGGTCGGTGACGAGACCGGCGGTCCCTACAAGCTTTCGCTCTCGATCATGGAAGGGCGCCTGGTCTTCGACGTGACGCGCGAGGACGGCGACAAAGTCGCGACGCATATTCTTGCGCTTGGTCCGTTCCGGCGGATCATCAAGGATTATTACATGATCTGCGACAGCTATTACGAGGCGATCAAGATGTCGACGCCGGGGCAGATCGAGACGATCGACATGGCGCGGCGCGGCGTTCACAACGACGGATCGCAGACGCTGATGGACCGCCTGGCCGGCAAGCTGGACATGGATTTCGATACGGCGCGGCGGCTTTTCACCCTCGTCTGCGTGCTGCACTGGCGCGGATAGGCGCGGAACCACCGGGGTTTGCGGGCATTAAACGGTTGTCGGTTTCCGATCGACACGATAAGAGATGGCCGAACAACAGGCTGCGCCCGAACGCCAGCCTTTTTTGCATTGGAAGAAAAGAGACCGAATGGCGAAAGAAGAAGTTCTTGAATTTCCCGGCGTGGTGACGGAATTGCTGCCGAATGCCACGTTCCGCGTGAAACTGGAAAACGAACACGAAATCATTGCCCACACGGCTGGCAAGATGCGCAAGAACCGCATCCGCGTGCTCGCCGGCGACAAGGTCCTCGTCGAAATGACACCCTACGACCTGACCAAGGGCCGTATCACCTATCGTTTCAAGTAACGTCCGTCCGGCGCCCGCGCGCGGCAAGACCGGCGGCGTTGCGGAACAGGGTATTCCGAGACCATGAGCGTGCAACAGAAACTTGTTCTGGCATCGGGATCGCCTCGGCGGGTCGAACTGCTGAACCAGGCGGGCATCGAGCCCGACCGGCTTCTGCCGACCAATATCGACGAAACGCCGCTCAAGTCGGAACATCCGCGATCGTTGGCGCGCCGCCTGAGCCGCACGAAGGCCGAAAAGGCGTTCGAGCACCTGCGCGAAAATGACAGCCACCACGACTGTTTCGTGCTTGCCGCCGACACGGTTGTGGCGGTCGGCCGGCTGATCCTGCCGAAAGCGGAACTGGCCGAAGACGCGCGTCAGTGTCTTCGCCTGCTCTCCGGCCGAAACCACAAGGTCTATACCGGGCTCTGCCTGATCACGCCGAAAGGCAAGATCCGCCAGAAGATCGTCGAGACGCGGGTGCGCTTCAAGCGGCTCTCCTCTGAGGAGCGCGAGGCCTACCAGTCGTCGGGCGAATGGCGCGACAAGGCGGGCGGATACGCCATTCAGGGCCTTGCCGGGACTTTCGTTGTGCGGCTCGTCGGCTCCTACACCAATGTTGTCGGCCTGCCGCTCTACGAGACCTCCGCCCTGCTTGGCGGAGAAGGCTACAAGCTGCATCTGCGCTGGCAGCAGAGCGGGGCCTGACCGAGCGATGAGTGCCAAGATCGAACCGCTCCGGCCAAAGCGCAAATGCCCGGAATGCGGCAAGGAATCGAAGCGCGAGACCTATCCCTTCTGCTCGCAGCGCTGCAAGGATATCGACCTCAACCGTTGGCTGTCGGGCGCCTATGCGATCCCGGTGACCGAGGCCGAGGACAATCTCGACGACGAATGACGCGCGGCGCGATCGCGCCGGATTCCGGCGCGGATTGTGGCGGAGGGCTATCCCGAAGGGCTACACTGGCCCCGGGAGGTTCGCCATGAATCACGATGACGACAATCCGGCCACATTCGCCTCACCGCCCTGCATGGCGCATGAACTGGCGGAAGGGTATGACGGCGGCTTCACTCCGGTCGATGCGGAACAGCGCCGGGACGTCGCGCGCTGGCGCAAGTCGGAACGGGAACGGCTGATCGCGGCGCGGCTTGCGTGTTCGGCGGATGAGCGGCGGCAATGGTCCGCGACCATCGCCGAGCGCGTGGCGGAACTCGCCGGAGATTTTTCCGGCCGTATCGTCAGCTTCTACTGGCCGTTTCGCGGCGAACCGGATCTGCGGCCGCTGATGGATCGCGTCCGGACGCAAGGCGGCGAGGCCGCTCTTCCCGTCGTGATCGCCAAGGGACAACCGCTCGTCTTCCGAAGCTGGAAGCCAGGCGAGGCACTGGAAAAGGGTGTCTGGAACATCCCGGTTCCGAATGCGGGACGTGAGGTCGTGCCGGATATCGTGCTCGCGCCGGTCGTCGGTTTCGATGACGACCTGTTTCGCCTCGGCTATGGAGGCGGCTTCTTCGACCGCACATTTGCCGCGATGGCGCGAAAGCCGCTGGCGATCGGTGTCGGCTACGCCTGCGCGCGCATCGCAACCATCTTTCCGCAACCGCATGACGTTCCGATGGATGCGATCGTCACGCCCGAGGGCGTGCGCATGCCGAAAGCGGGCTGACAGGCGGGCGCAGTTGACGCGCTGCTCAAGAAGGTGTGATTCCCGCGCCGGAACATGTGAAACCGGCCCCAGAAGCCGCGTGATATAGCAAGCATATGCCAATCATGCCGTGAGGAGGCACAGTTGCCCGCATATCGTTTCCCCGTTCCGCCGGCGTCCGAGATCACGCCAAAACATGCCATTCTCAACCGCCGCGCCTTCATGGCCGGCGCGGCCGGTCTGGCCGTTGCCGCAGCCGGCGCTCCTGTCCGGGCACAGGCGGGAGAGATGCTGAAGACCGTCGCCGGTCCGTTTTCGACCGACGAGACGCCCAATTCGCTCGACGACATTTCGGGCTACTGCAATTTCTACGAATTCGGCACCGGCAAGGGCGACCCGGCGAAATATGCGGACAAGCTGACGACGCGCCCGTGGACGATCGAGGTCGGCGGGATGGTCAACAATCCCGGCGCGATCGATATCGAGGACCTGCTGACGCAATATACGCTGGAAGACCGCATCTACCGGCTGCGCTGCGTCGAGGCGTGGTCGATGGTGGTGCCCTGGGTCGGCATTCCGCTTTCCAGCGTGCTGGAGAAATTCGACGTGCAGGGAAGCGCGAAATATGTCGCGTTCGAGACCCTGGTGCGGCCGGAGGAAATGCGCGGGCAAAGCTCCACCTTCCCGATCCTGCCATGGCCCTATGTCGAGGGTTTGCGCCTTGACGAGGCGATGCATCCCCTGACGATCCTTGCGGTGGGCCTGCATGGCGAGGTGCTGCCGAACCAGAACGGCGCGCCGGTGCGGCTGGTCGTGCCGTGGAAATACGGCTTCAAGAGCATCAAGTCGATCGTCTCGATCAAGTTCACCGAGGAGGAGCCGCCGGCGACCTGGAACCTCCAGAATCCGCGCGAATACGGCTTCTACTCCAATGTGAACCCGACCGTGGACCATCCGCGCTGGAGCCAGGCAAGCGAACGCCGCATCGGCGGTGGCCTGTTTTCCTCGCGCATCGAGACGCAGATGTTCAACGGCTATGGCGAACAGGTTGCGTCGCTCTATGACGGCATGGACTTGAAGAAATACTTCTGACCCGATGGCGCAATCGAAACTCTGGACCGCGGCGCCCGAATGGGCCGTCTATCCGCTCGGCCTCCTGCCGGCCGTCGATCTTTTCGTGCGGGCATTTTCCAATGCGCTCGGCGCGGACCCGCTGCGCGTGCTCGAAAACGGGCTCGGCGAGTGGGCGCTGCGCTTCCTGATCCTCGGCCTCGCGGTGACGCCATTGCTGCGCTTCGGACGGATCAATCTGGTCAAGTACCGCCGCGCCTTCGGTCTCGTCGCCTTCATCTATGTGGTGCTGCATCTCTCGGTCTATCTGGCGCTCGACAAGCAGTTCTTCTGGAGCGAGATCGGCAAGGACATCATCAAGCGGCCCTATATCACCATCGGCATGGCTGCCTTCCTGATGTTGGTGCCGCTCGCGGCGACGTCGAACCGCTTCTCGATCCGCAAGCTCGGTTCCATGGGCTGGCGCAAGCTGCACCGGCTTGTCTATCCGGCCGTGCTCGCAGGCGCGTTGCATTACCTTCTGCTGGTCAAGGCATGGCCGCCGGAACCGATCATCTATCTGGCCATCGTCGTCGCGTTGCTCGCCGTGCGGCGGATCAAGCCGGCGCGCCGGGCAAGACAGGCTGCGTAGACGGTCGCGCCTTGCCAAGCGCCGCTTTCGCCAATAGACGGGGCGGACCAGCCGGCCGGACGGCCGCGCCCGACCAATGCCGAAAGGCGGCGGGCGAGGAAAGTCCGGGCTCCATGGAGACACGGTGCCGGATAACGTCCGGCGGGGGCGACCCTAGGGAAAGTGCCACAGAAAGCAAACCGCCCCGTCTGCCTTTTTCGCCGTAACCGGGCGCAAAAACAGGCGGGGCAAGGGTGAAAGGGTGGGGTAAGAGCCCACCGCATGGCTGGTGACAGGCATGGCATGGCAAACCCCACCGGGAGCAAGACCGAATAGGGATGGCACAGGGCTTCGGCCCGGCTCTGTTTCCGGAGCGCCGTCCGGGTAGGTTGCTTGAGGCGGACAGCAATGTCCGTCCCAGAGGAATGGCCGTCACGGCTCACGCCGTACAGAACCCGGCTTACAGGCCGGCTGGTATTTTACTTCGGCGTCGGAGCATCCTCACGCGGAGCGGTCCCCGGCGGACAGGGAATATGGCGTTGCAGACCGCGCTGCCGATAGCGCCGATGTCCACCACTCCAGTCGGTTAAGCATGACAGCGAACGCCTGATCCGCCATTTCTCCGTCCGCGAGTTCGCCGGTCTCGCTCATGCGCTGGAACGGCATTGCCATGCTGACGGTGTCGCGCAATGTCACCGCATGCAATTCGGCGAACACCAGCCTGAGGGCTTCGACCGACCGAAGACCACCGGAAACCCCGCCATAGGAAACAAACGCGACAGGCTTTGCTTCCCACTCGGTCTTCCCGGCATCTATCAGCGATTTCACTGCCGCGGGGAAGCTGTGATTGTACTCGGCGGCGATAACGACAAAAGCCTCGCAGGCTTCGAGCGTGAGCTTCAGCCGCGACATGTCCTCGGCTTGCATGTCGCCATGCCACAGCGTGACCCGGTATTCGAGCGGATCGATGATCTCAATCTCGAACCGACCGTCCGCATCAAGGCGTTTTCTGACCCATGCGAGCATCTTGTCGGCGAAACGTCCCTCGCGTGCGGAGGACACGATTACGCCCAGCTTGGGCCTGTCGGTCATGCTCGGTCTCCCGTTTGCGGGAGATTGGCCATGATGTACTCAACGGCCCAACCGACGCCGCCACCATGCGCCAGCGTGATCGGATACATTCGCTGATATTCCGGCGCGGTGTTGTCAGGGCACCATTCGGCGGCTGTCGCGAACCAGGTCATCGGTACCGCGCCGGCCTGGATCATCCGCTGGCAGGCCCGTTCATGCGCCTCCGGGCTCAAGCCGCCGGAGGCGTCCGACACGAAAAAGACCTCATAGCCGGCCGCAAGTGCGGAGATCGCAGTCTGCGCCAGGCAGACCTCGGTCCAGAGACCGGCCATAACAAGTTTCTTGCGTCCGGTTTTCTCCACTGCGGACACAAATGCCGGGTCTGACCACGCATTCGTATTGGTCCTGTCGATTGGCAGCGTGTCCGGCCAAAGCGCGCCGATGCCCTGCAGCAGCGGGTCCCTCAACGGACCGTTTTCGCCGTTTATCGTCGTCAGGATTGTCGGTATTTCCAGGGCCTTGGCCGCCTTCGCCAAGGCGAGGACATTGTTGGTGAGGTGCTCTGGGCTGATCGAATTTATCGGAAACGCCACCCAGGGTTGATGGTCGATGAGACACAAGGCGCTGTTTTGGGGCGTAAGGGTGTTGATTGAGTGCATGACAATAACTCCACTTCGGTTTCGGCGAAAAATCCGGATAGTTCGGGAATGAGAAATTGAGGTGCTTCCGCAGCAGGAAGGTGGCCCGCTCATTGACTGTTGAGTGGAAGATGCCATCCTGAATTCCGAATTCCATAGGCTAATATTGAAGTCACAATCCGGAAATCCGGCCAATGTACCGCAATCTCAATCATCTGGTGACCTTCGCCGCCTTGGCGGAAACCGGCAGTTTCGCGGGCGCGGCGAGGCGGCTGAACCTGCCATCTTCCACCGTTAGCGAGCACATCGCGGCTTTGGAAAAAAATCTCGGGCTCCAGCTTGTCGTGCGCAACACGCGCAAGAGCCGTTTGACCGAGAGCGGCCGACGTCTGGCTGTCGACGCTTCGCGGATGGTCGCAGTGGTGGAAGAAGCGATGGCGGCGATAGACACCGACCGGGAACACCCGCAAGGCAAACTGCGGATCAGCCTGCCATTTGCTTTCGCCGCCGAACTGATCGGCCCGGCCGTTGGCCGTTTCGCGCGCCGCCACCCGGGTATCGAACTGGAATTCGTCGTCTCAAACGATGTGCAGGACCTGATCGCCGGCGGTTTCGACATGGCCGTCCGGATCGGAAAATTAACGGACAGCAGCCTCGTTCGCCGCTCGCTGGGGGTCGAGCCGCAATTGCTTGTCGCTGCCCGCAGTTATCTCGAAACAAAGGGAAGCCCTGACAGCCTCGAGACTCTGGGCGCCCATTGCTTCGTCGGATACCCAAAGCATCAAACCCGAAGGTTTGACGGGCCGGACGGGGCCGTTGCCCTCCAGGTCGAGTGCCGAATAGTCGCCAATGATCCAAAGACAATACATGCCATTGTTCTTGGCGGCGGCGGAATTGCCCTGCTGCCTCGGTTTCTCGTCGAAGGCGGACTGGCCGATGGCAGCCTTGAGATCGTTCTGCCTGCCTATCGCGCCGAAGCGGTCGAGATGTCGATCGTCCATTACGGTCCTTCGTCCGCAAATCCCCGCGTCGAGCTTTTCGCGGCTTTCGTCCAGTCAGAAATCGCCGCGCGGGGACGGCGGGCGCTGACGGATTGATCTTCTCCGATACGGAAGACAGCGGGGAGGCCGGCTTCACGCGCTTCAGACATTTCAACCGTTCCTTAAGGTTAATCCCAGCATAATGACCAATGCCCGCATTGCGCGCGCAATTGGCTGCGAATGCGGAATGTGTCCCTTGATCCCATTGATTCCCAAGTTGACCCATGTTATCCCATAAGCACAAATTTCGAGCCGGGCAGGAACGCCTTCCTCACCAGGAATTGCACGCCGCTCGCAAGGGGCGGGCGAAACGGGGACTGTCGTCTCCGGCAGCGCCATTTGCCCTTTACACGGCACTTCTGGACGGTCGGCGCGAGGTCAAACCGCCTTGCGCGGCTCGGTGAACGGAAAGTCTTTGTCGATGGCTTTGGGACGGGCCTTCAGCGGGACGGAAGCGGCGGGTGTTTCGCGTGGACCGGTTTCTGTCAAATGCAGTGAACAGGGTGGACTCCAAGGGGCGCGTCTCCGTGCCCGCCCTGTTTCGCACGGTTCTGCAGCGGCGTGGCTTGGGGGAGCTTTACGCACTGCAGGCCATCGACATGCCGGCGATCGACACCGGCGGAACAGACCTGCTGGAACGCTACGAGGAGCGGCTGGCGCAGGACGATCCGTTTCTGCGCTCATCCGACGACATGTCGATCTTCTTTCACGGGGATGGCGCGTTCCTGAAACCCGACGGGGAGGGCCGGATCAGCGTGACGGACTTCATTCGCGAGCATACCGGGATCACGGACGAGGTCGCCTTCGTGGGACGCGGACATTTCTTCCAGATGTGGAAGCCGGAAACCTTCCGCGCGTATCGCGAGGAAGTGCGGGCACGGCTGCGCGCGCAGCGCGAGGCGCAGGCTTGACCGCCGAGGCGCCTCATATTCCTGTCATGCTCGACGAGGTCGTCGCCGCGCTGGCGCCGGCCGACGGCGAACATATTATCGACGGCACGTTCGGTGCGGGCGGCTATTCCCGCGCACTGCTTGACCGTGGCGCGCGCGTCACCGGTTTCGACCGGGACCCGGACGTCATCCGGGACGCGGCCGCGATGCTTGGCGAGTACGAAGGGCGGCTGGAGCTGATCCACGCGCCGTTCTCGCAGATGGGCGAACATTTCGCCGCGGCGAGCGTCGATGGCGTCGTGCTCGATATCGGCGTTTCCTCCATGCAGATCGACCAGGCGGAGCGCGGCTTTTCCTTCCGGAAGGACGGGCCGCTCGACATGCGCATGGCGCAGTCGGGTGTGAGCGCGGCCGACGTAGTCAACACATTCGCGGTTTCCGACCTGATCCGGATTGTCGGCATTCTTGGCGAGGAACGCCATGCCAGCCGCGTGGCGCGCGCCATCGAACGGGAGCGGGAGGCCGGCCCGATCGAGACGACGGCGCATCTCGCAAGAATTGTCGAAAAGGCGGTCGGTCGCGGACCGAAGGACAAGATCCATCCGGCGACGCGGACGTTCCAGGGATTGCGCATCTTCGTCAATGACGAACTCGGCGAACTCGGGCGTGCGCTGTTTGCGGCGGAAGGCATTCTGAAGCCGGGCGGACGGCTTGCGGTCGTCACTTTCCACTCGCTGGAAGACCGCATCGTAAAGCGCTTCTTCCAGGAGCGGACGGGCGGCTCCGGCGGATCGCGCCACATGCCCGAAGTCTCGGCGAAACCGGAAACGTTCCGCGTCGCGGGCCGGGCGATGGTCAAGGCGTCGGAGACCGAGGCGGAGCGCAACCCGCGGGCCCGCTCGGCGAAACTGCGCGCCGGCATTCGCACGGATGCGCCGGCTCCGATGGCAGACATGGCGCTGTTCGCCCTGCCCAACCTTCCCTGGCCTTCGGGCGAAAGCGAGACACGGAGACGGACATCATGATGCGGATCGTCAACATCGTTCTCGTGGTGGTGATGCTGGGCGCGGCGACGTGGACCTATGCGGTCAAGCACAGCGCCGAACGCAATGTCGCGCAGATCGAGGAACTGGAGCGGCGGATCACGCTGGAACAGGAGACGATCGACCTGCTGGAGGCGGACTGGGCCTATCTGAGCCAGCCCTCGCGGCTGAAAAAGCTTTCTGACCTCTATGCCGAGGAACTGCAGCTCCTGCAGACCCAGCCGCGGCAGATCGTGCATCCCCAGGAACTTCCGGCGGCCCCGGAAATACCGGCAGGCGACGGAATCGCCGACATCATCGCGGGCGAGATGCCCGACACGATGACGACCGGCAGCGTGGGGGGCAACTGACATGGCGTTATCGCTTGCCGGCCTGAAGCCGCGTCCCAGGGACAGCGCCGCGCAGGTGCGCTCGCGCACCGGGATCGCGATCGCGTGTTTCCTCGCCGTCTACGGCGCGATCGGCGCGCGGCTGGTGCAGTACGGGCTGGCGGATGTGGAGAGCGGGCGTCACTACGCGGTGACGGACCGCAGCCTCGCCTCGCGCCCGGACATCGTCGACGTCAATGGCGACGTTCTGGCGACGGATATCCATGTCGCCTCGCTGTTTGGCGAGCCGCGCCGCATCGTCGATGCGGACGAGGCCGTCGAAGCGCTGTCGTCGGTGCTGCCCGACGTGGATTACCGCGATTGGCATCGCAAATTGTCGTCGGGCGCGGGTTTCGTATGGCTGCGCCGGGAACTGACGCCGCGCCAGCAGGCCGATGTGCTGGCGCTCGGTATCCCCGGCCTCGGCTTCCGCACCGAGAAACGCCGTTTTTATCCGGGCGGGCCGCTGGCCTCGCATATTCTCGGTCTCGTCAATATCGACAATGCGGGGATCGCGGGGCTCGAGAAATATGTCGATGACCAGGGTCTCGGCACAATGCAGGATCTCGGCCTCGACATCACGACGGATCTGCCGCCGGTCAAGCTCTCGCTGGATGCGCGTGTGCAATATGCGGTGCGCGACGAGCTGAACCAGGCGCTCGAACGCTATCAGGCGATCGCGGCCGGCGCGGTGGTGCTCAATGCACGCACCGGCGAGGTGGTGGCGATGGCGTCGCTGCCGGATTACGACCCGAACAATCCCTACAACGCGCTCGACAAGGACCGGCTGAACCGCATGTCGGGCGGCGTGTTCGAGATGGGATCGACCTTCAAGAGCTTCACGACCGCCATGGCGCTGGACACCGGCGTGGTGAATATCGACTCGCGGGTCGACACAAGGCCGTTCCGGGTCAGCGGCTATACGATCAAGGAATTCCACAACAAGGGCAGCTCGCTGACCGTGCCCGAAATCTTCAAATATTCGTCGAATGTCGGCTCGGCGCGCGAGGCCGACATGGTTGGCATCGAGGGGCACAGGGAATTCCTGACACGGCTCGGCCTGTTGAGCCGACTCGAAACCGAACTGCCGGAAGTCGCGACGCCGACCCAGCCGAATGAATGGAAGAAGATCAACTCGATGACGATCTCCTTCGGCCACGGCGTCGCCACGACGCCGCTCAACACGGCCGTGGCTGCGGCCGCGCTGATGAATGGCGGCTGGCTCATCCCGCCGACTTTCCTGCCGCGCAGCGAGGAGCAGGCGGCCGCGATCGCCAAGCGCGTGATCTCGGAGCAGACGAGCCGGTACATGCGCGAGCTTTACGATCTCAACGGCGCGCACGGCTCGGGCCGGCAGGCGCTGGTGGAAGGCTATGGAGTTGGCGGCAAGACCGGTACGGCGGAGAAGGTCATCAACGGCCGCTATGTCGGCAACAAGCGGTTCAACGCCTATCTCGCCTCCTTCCCCATCAACGATCCGAAATATGTCGTGCTGGTGGTGGTGGACGAGCCGAAACCCGTGCCAGGTTCCGGGCAAGGGGCGACGGCGGCGTCTAACGCGGCACCGACCGCCGGCGCGATTATTCGCCGTTCCGCACCGCTTCTCGGCATCACGCCGGAATTCGGCGATGGCAAAGACGCCTTGCTCGTGTCGTATTGACGTTTAAACAGGCAAGGGAAACGAATCGGGGAAGATCAGGGCGACCCATGCGATTGCAGGAACTGGACGGGGTAACATTCGCGAACCCGGCAGCGTCGCCGATCGATGTCGAGATTACGGGTGTGACCGCGGATTCGCGCAAGGTTGCGCCGGGTGACCTGTTCGTCGCCGTCACCGGCGTCAAGGCCGACGGCGCGGCCTATGCGAAATCGGCGGCGGACGCAGGGGCCGTGGCGGTGCTGTGCGGACCGGATGCCGATGTCGGCGTTCTCGGCATTCCCGTCATCCGAGCGGACGATCCGCGCCGCGCGCTGGCGCTGATCGCCGCGCAACTCCATGCACCGCAGCCGGAAACAGTCGTTGCGGTGACCGGCACCGCCGGCAAGACCTCCGTCGCCTCCTTCACTCGTCAGATCTACGCCCATGCCGGTCACAGTGCTGCGAGCCTTGGCACGACAGGCGTCGCCTCCCCGAAAGTGACCATCGATGCGTCGCTGACGACGCCGGACCCGGTGGTACTACACACGATCCTGCACGATCTCGCGGAAGCCGGAACGACCCATGTGGCGATGGAAGCATCGAGCCACGGTCTGGTGCAGCGCAGGCTGGACGGCGTGACGCTCGCCGCCGGCGCGTTCACGAATCTCGGCCGCGATCACATGGACTACCATCCCACGGTCGAGGATTATCTCGCCGCCAAGATGCGGCTGTTCGATACGCTCCTGGCCAAGGGCAGCCCGGCCGTGATCTTCGCGGACGATGCGTTCTCGCAGGCGGCATGCGATGCGGCGGCCGGAGCCGGGCTCGAGGTTCTCACCGTCGGGCGCAAGGGCGCGTTCATTTCCCTCAAGCGGGTCGAACACGAGCGCTACCGGCAGGTGATCGAGGTCACGCATGCCGGGGAGACCTATCGGGTCGAGCTGCCGCTGGCGGGCGATTTCCAGGTTTCCAACGCGCTGGTTTCGGCCGGTCTCGCGATTGCGACCGGCGTTGCGCCGGCCGTCGCCTTCGAGGCGCTGGAAAAGCTCGAAGGCGCGCCGGGCCGGCTCGAACTCGTCGCCAACACCGGCAACGGCGCGCTGATCTATGTGGATTATGCGCATAAGCCGGAGGCGCTCGAACAGGTGCTGCTGTCGGTCCGCCCGTTCACCTCGGGCGAGGTGGTGGTCGTGTTCGGCGCGGGCGGCGACCGCGATGCGGGCAAGCGTCCCATCATGGGCGAAATCGCCAGCCGGCTGGCGGACCGGGTCTATGTCACGGACGACAATCCGCGTTCCGAGGTTCCGGCCACGATCCGCGCGCAGATCATGGCGGCGGCGCCCGGCGCCATCGAGATCGGCGACCGGCGCGAGGCGATCCGCACGGCGGTGGCGTCTCTGAAACGCGGCGACACGCTGATCATCGCCGGCAAGGGCCACGAGACCGGCCAGGACGTGAACGGCGTGAAGACCCACTTCTCCGATCATGAGGAAGCGCGGGCGGCTATCGATGGAGCTGCGGCGTGAGCGAAGCGGCGGACCTCATCGCGGACGAACCGTTGTGGACGGGACAGGACATGGTCGATGCCATGGGCGCGCGCCCGGTGCACGAGATGCCGGCGGCCGTCACGGGGATTTCCATCGACAGCCGGACGCTGAAGCCCGGCGATGCGTTCTTCGCCATCAAGGGCGACAATTTCGACGGGCACAATTTCGCCACGGCTGCGGCTGCGGCGGGCGCATCGGTGCTGGTGATCTCGGAGAACAAGCTTCCGGCGCTCGGCCGGCTGACCGTGCCGATGATGGTGGTCGGCGACGTGCTGGAGGCGCTGGGGCGGCTCGGCATGGCCGCGCGGGCGCGCACCAAGGCGCGGATCATCGCGGTGACCGGCTCGGCGGGAAAGACGACGACAAAGGAAGCGCTTCGCCACGTGCTTGCGCCTTCGGGCACGGTGCATGCGTCGGCGGCCTCGTTCAACAATCACTGGGGCGTGCCCCTGACTTTGGCGCGCATGCCGGCGGCGACGGATTTCGGCGTGTTCGAGATCGGCATGAACCATCCCGGCGAGATCACGCCTTTGGTGAAGATGGTGCGTCCGCATATCGCTATCATCACACTGATCGCGGCGGCGCATCTCGGTCATTTCAAGGACCTCAAGGAGATCGCGCATGCCAAGGCGGAGATCTTTGCCGGCTTGACCTCGGACGGCCACGCGCTGCTCAATCGCGACGACGCGCATTTCGGGCTGCTGCAGAAGCTCGCAAAGCAGGCCGGCGTGCCCAATGTGCATGGATTCGGGGCGCATGACCGCGCCAATGTCCGGCTCATCAACGCGAAATATTCCGATGGTGGCACGGCGGTGACGGCCAAGGTTTTCAAAGACGAAGTATCGTTTCAGCTTCCCGTTCCGGGCCGGCACATGGTCCAGAACGTTCTGGCCGTGCTCGGCGCGGCGAAGCTGGCCGGTGCGGACCTGGGAACGGTCTGCGAGGCGCTCGGGACGCTGCAGTCGGAAAAGGGGCGCGGGCAGCGCCACCGGCTGCAGGTCGGCGCCGGATATTTTACGCTGATCGACGAGAGCTACAACGCCAACCCGGCCTCGATGCAGGCGGCGCTGGACGTGCTGGCTTCCGCGCCGGTCGAGGATGGCGGCCGGCGTATCGCGGTTCTCGGCGACATGCTCGAACTGGGCGACCATTCGCGCGACCTGCATGCCGGCCTCGCGGACGCGGTCTCGGCGGCTGCCATCGATCGGCTCTATCTGGCCGGGCCGGAGATCAGGGTGCTGGCGGACGCATTGCCGAACGACATGCATTGCGAATACGAGGCGTCCGCGGATGATCTGACCGGCGCGCTCGTCGCGTCGCCGCAGCCCGGCGACGTGATCATGGTCAAGTCGTCGAACGGGATCGGGTTTTCGCGTATCGTGAAGGCATTTCTGGAGAAATACCCGCAAGCGGCGGGTTAGGGGATATCGTCCGGCAGGCCGGGAGAGGGATTGGCGACATGTTTTACTGGCTGACGGAATTCTCCGATCACTTTCAGATATTCAACCTGTTCCGGTACCTGACATTCAGGACCGGCGGTTCGCTGATCACCTCGGCCTTCATCGTCTTCCTGTTCGGGCCGCGGATCATAGCGTCACTGCGTATCCGCCAGGGCAAGGGCCAGCCGATCCGCGCCGACGGGCCGCAGACCCATTTCAAGAAGGCGGGTACGCCGACCATGGGCGGGCTGATGATGCTGTGCGGCATCGTCGGATCGACGCTTCTGTGGGGCAACCTGACCAGCCTCTATGTCTGGGTCGTGTTGCTGGTCACGCTGGGATTCGGCCTGATCGGCCTTTACGACGACTATCTCAAGGTCACCAAACAGAGCGACAAGGGCTTTTCCGGCAAGGCGCGTCTCGCGCTCGAGTTCGTGATCGCGGGCGCGGCGACCTTCCTGATCATGAAGACCGGCGATTCGCCGTTCTCGTCGAGCCTGACCTTTCCCTTCTTCAAGGACTGGATCATCAATCTCGGCTGGTTCTTCATTCCGTTCGGCGCCTTCGTGGTCGTGGGCGCGGGCAATGCGGTCAACCTGACGGACGGGCTCGACGGACTGGCCATCGTGCCGATCATGATCGCGGCGTCCTCCTTCGGCGTGATCGCCTATCTGTCGGGTAACGCCATCTTCGCCGAATATCTCCAGATCCATTTCGTGCCGGGCACCGGCGAATTGTCCGTCATTCTCGGCGCGGTTATCGGGGCCGGGCTGGGCTTCCTGTGGTTCAATGCGCCGCCGGCGGCGATCTTCATGGGCGACACCGGTTCGCTGGCGCTGGGTGGCTTGATCGGCACCGTGGCCGTCGCCACCAAGCACGAGATCGTCATGGCGATCATCGGCGGGCTGTTCGTGGTCGAGGCGATGTCGGTGATCGTCCAGGTCGCCTATTTCAAGGCGACGGGCCGGCGCGTCTTCCTGATGGCGCCGATCCACCACCACTACGAGAAGAAGGGGTGGACGGAGAGCCAGATCGTCATCCGTTTCTGGATCATCGCGGTTATTCTCGCGCTGATCGGCCTGTCGACGTTGAAGCTCAGATGATCCCGGTCACCACAGCCAAAGGCAAGCGTATCGCGCTGTTCGGCCTCGGCGGCTCGGGGCTCTCGACCGCCCGCGCACTGATCGCCGGCGGAGGCGAGGTGACCTGCTGGGACGACAATCCGGGCACGGTGGAAAAGGCCGAGGCGGACGGGATACCGGTCGGCGATCTGCATGCGCTGGACTGGGCGTCGGTCGACAGCCTCGTTCTCGCGCCGGGTGTGCCGCTGACCCATCCCAAGCCGCACTGGTCGGTCGATCTGGCGCATGCGTCGAATACGGAAGTGATCGGCGATGTCGAGCTGTTCTGTCGCGAACGCCGCGCGCTGGCGCCGAAATCGCCTTTCGTCGCGATCACGGGCACCAACGGCAAGTCGACGACGACGGCGCTGATCGCGCATATCCTTCGCGAGGCGGGCCGCGACGTCCAGCTTGGCGGCAATATCGGCACGCCGATCCTCGAACTGGAGCCGCCGGCGGCGCATCGTCACCACGTCGTGGAGTGTTCGTCTTACCAGATCGATCTCGCGCCTTCGCTCGATCCGAGCATCGGTATCCTGCTCAATCTCTCGCCGGATCATCTCGACCGCCATGGCACGATGGAGCGCTATGCCGCGATCAAGGCGCGGCTGTTGCAGGCAAGCGATTATGCGGTTTGCGGCATCGACGATGACTGGTGTCGGCGGATCGCGATCGGGCTTGAGGACGACCAGGCGCGCATCGAGACGATTTCGGTGACCAACGGCGCATCGCTCGATCTGTCCGACGCGCCGTCGCTGCGCGGCGACCACAATTTGCAGAACGCGCTGGCCGCCGCTGCGGCATGCCGGGCGCTGGGGCTCGGCGAAAGCGAGATCAAGGCCGGGCTCGACAGTTTTCCGGGGCTGGCGCACCGGATGCAGATCGTGGCGCGGCGGGGCCAAGTCAGCTTCGTCAACGATTCCAAGGCGACCAATGCGGATGCCGCCGCAAAGTCGCTTTCGAGCTTCAACGGGATCCACTGGATCGCCGGCGGCCTGCCCAAGGAAGGCGGGATCGAGTCGCTTCGGCCATTGTTCGGGCGGATCGCCAAGGCCTATCTGATCGGCGACGCCGCGCCGCAATTCGCGGCAACGCTGGGCGAGGCCGTGCCCTACGAGATATCGGGCACGATGGATGTCGCGGTGGCCCATGCTTCCGCCGACGCGGCCGATGCGCTGGAGGGCGAGCCGGTGGTGTTGCTCGCGCCCGCGGCGGCCAGCTTCGACCAGTTCAGGAACTTCGAAAAACGTGGTGAAGCCTTTGTTAATGCCGTCATGGCATTGAAGGGGATGGGTACTTTACCGACAGGGCAAACGGGGGACGATGCATAATGTATAATCGCAGCGACCGCAGCGCCGTGGCGGAATGGTGGTGGACGATCGACCGCTGGTTCCTCGCCGCGTTCATCGTGTTGATCGGCTTCGGTGTCGTCCTGTCCTTTGCGGCCAGCCCGGCCGTTGCCGAACGTATCGGGCTCGACGCCTATCACTTCGTGGAGCGGCACGCGCTGTTCCTCGCGCCCGCGGTCGCGCTGATGATCGGGGTCTCCTTCCTCGATCCGCGCCAGATCCGGCGGCTGGCGCTCGTCGTGCTCATCATCTCGGTGGCGCTGATGGTGATGGCGCTGTTCTTCGGTGTCGAGGTCAAGGGATCGCGGCGCTGGGTGCGTATCGCCGGGTTGTCGCTGCAGCCTTCGGAGTTCATGAAACCGGCCTTCGTCATTCTGTGCGCGTGGCTGTTCGCGGAATCCAAGCGCCGGCCGGAAATTCCGGGAAGCCTGATCGCCATGATCCTGTTCGCGGCGATGTCGGTTCTCCTGATCGCACAACCCGACCTCGGCCAGACGGTCCTTCTGGCGGGAACCTGGGGCGCGATGTTCTTCATCGCCGGCCTGTCGTGGCTGTGGATCGTGGTGCTTGGCGGCGTTGCCGCATCGGGCATGGTGGGCGCCTATTTCGTCTTCCCGCACGTGGCCGCGCGCATCAACCGGTTCCTGACCGGCGAGGGCGACACATACCAGGTCGATACCGGCCGCGAGGCGATCATCCGCGGTGGATGGTTCGGCCAGGGGCCGGGCGAGGGCACCGTCAAGCGCATCCTGCCGGACAGCCACACCGACTTCGTTTTCTCCGTGCTGGCCGAGGAATTCGGCATCCTCTTGTGCGCCGTACTGGTCGGGGTCTTTGCCTTCATCGTGCTGCGCGCGCTGTCGCGGGCGATGCGCGACCAGGACCCGTTCCAGCGTTTCGCCGTGAGCGGGCTGGCCGTGCTGATCGGCTTCCAGTCGACGATCAATATCGCGGTGAACCTGCAACTGATGCCCGCCAAGGGTATGACGCTGCCCTTCGTTTCCTATGGCGGTTCGTCGATGCTCGCGGTCGCGCTGACGGCGGGCATGCTGCTGGCGTTGACACGTCGCCGTCCGGAAAGCCGGGCAGGGCGCGTGCAGTTCCACGCCTCATCGCATTTCCAGCCGGCGGCGTAGGTCGGGCAATGGCGAAATCACGAGGCACGATCCTGATCTCGGCCGGCGGGACCGGCGGCCATCTGTTTCCGGCGGAAGCGCTGGCGCATGAATTGAAGGCGCGCGGCTGGTCCGTGCCGCTGGCGACGGATTCGCGCGCGACGCGCTATGCGGACCGCTTTCCCGAGGACAAGCTGCACGTCATCCATTCGGCGACGCCGTCGGGCAAGAACCCGGTCCGGTTGATCGGCGCGGCGTGGACGCTGTTCAAGGGCATGCGCCAGTCGAGCGCGTTGCTGAAATTCCTCAAGCCGAAGGCCGTGGTCGGGTTCGGAGGTTATCCGACCGTGCCGCCGCTATGGTCGGCGACAGGGGCGTTTCCCACCGTGATCCACGAACAGAACGCGGTGATGGGCCGGGCCAACAAGATGCTGTCGCGCCGGGTGACGGCGATTGCCGGCGGCTTCCTGAAAGCCGAAGGGCCTTTGGCGGACAGGATCGTCGAGACGGGCAATCCGGTGCGTCCGGCGGTTATCGCCGCGTCTCAGACACCGTTCGAGACGCCGCAGCGCGGGGGTAAGCTTCGGCTCGTTGTCTTCGGCGGCAGCCAGGGCGCGCGGTTCTTTTCCGATACGCTGCCGGAAGCGGTGGCCCTGATGGGCGAGGACATCCGGTCGCGTCTCGAGGTAACCCAGCAGGCACGGCCGGAAGACGAGGAACGCGCAAGGGCGCGCTACGCGGAACTCGGCGTCAAGGCGGAGGTTTCTTCCTTCTTCTCCGATCTGCCGGAGCGGATCGCCGGCGCGCATCTCGTCATGTCGCGGTCCGGCGCATCCACCGTCTCCGAGATCGCGGCCATCGGCCGGCCGGCGGTCTTCGTTCCCTATCCGCATGCGCTCGACCACGATCAGGCCGCCAACGCGGCGGCGCTGGAGGCTGCCGGCGGAGCGCTTGTGCGCCGCGAACAGGATCTGGACGCCGCCTCCGTCGCGGCGCTGCTGGAGGAGCTTCTGGACGATCCGGACCGGCTCGACGCCATGGCGGAAGCCGCCCGCAAGGCCGGCAAGCCGGAGGCCACCGCCTTGCTTGCGGACCTTGTAGAGGCTATTGCCTCGGGCCGGACAGCGGCTGAATTCAAGGCCGGCTAAGACAGCAAAGCAGGACAGTTTCCCATGAAGATGCCGCAGAATATCGGCCTTGTGCATTTCGTCGGAATTGGCGGCATCGGCATGAGCGGTATCGCGGAGGTGCTGCACAATCTCGGTTACGAGGTGCAGGGTTCCGACCAGTCCGACAACGCCAATGTGCAGCGGCTCAAAGCGAAGGGTATCGAGGTCTTCATCGGGCATTCCGCCGACAATCTCGGCGCGGCGGAAGTGGTCGTGGTCTCGACGGCGATCAAGCCGGACAATGCCGAACTGGTCGCGGCGCGCGAGCGGGTGCTGCCCATCGTGAGGCGCGCCGAGATGCTGGCCGAGATCATGCGGTTCCGCAACGCGGTCGCGATCGGCGGCACGCATGGCAAGACGACGACCACCTCCATGGTGGCGACGCTGCTGGAGGCGGGCGGGCTCGATCCGACCGTGATCAATGGCGGTATCATCAACGCCTATGGCACCAATGCCCGCATGGGCGAAGGCGAGTGGATGGTGGTCGAAGCCGACGAGAGCGACGGCACCTTCCTGAAGCTTCCCGCCGACGTCGCGGTGGTCACCAATATCGATCCGGAGCATCTCGACCATTACGGTTCGTTCGACAAGGTGCGCGACGCGTTTAGGCAGTTCGTCGAGAACGTGCCTTTCTACGGCTATGGCGTGATGTGCATCGATCATCCCGAGGTGCAGGCGCTGACCTCGCGCATCGTCGACCGGCGTATCGTGACCTATGGCGAGAATCCGCAGGCGGATGTGCGCTTTTCGGGCCATCGCATGGATGGCGCGGTTTCCGTGTTCGACGTGACGATCCGCGACCGCAAGACCGGCGCGGTAACGGAAATCGACGAGTTGCGGCTGCCGATGCCGGGCCGGCACAATGTTTCCAACGCGACGGCGGCGATCGCCGTGGCGCACGAACTCGGCATGGACGCCGAGGCGATCAAGCGCGGGCTGCTGTCGTTTGGCGGGGTCAAGCGGCGCTTCACGCCGACGGGAACGTGGGACGGCGTGCGCATCTTCGACGATTACGGTCACCATCCGGTCGAGATCAAGGCCGTGCTGCATGCGGCGCGCGACGCCGCCGGCGAGGGCCGGGTAGTCGCGGTCATGCAGCCGCACCGCTACACGCGCCTGCGCGACCTGTTCGACGATTTCGCGTCCTGTTTCAACGAGGCCGACACGGTGCTCGTCGCACCGGTCTATGCGGCGGGCGAACAGCCGATCGACGGGATCGGCTCGGCCGAACTGGTGTCGCGCATGAAGGCGGGCGGACACCGCGACGCGCGTGCCATCGACGGACCGGAGGCCATCGCGCCGATCATTCGCGATGTCGCGAAGGCCGGTGATTTCGTGATCTTCCTCGGCGCCGGCAACATCACACAGTGGGCCTACGCGCTTCCGAAGGAGCTTGGAGGCGAACCGGTCTCATGACGGCGATCGACGGAAATCTCCTGCTCGAGCGCCTTTCGGACCGTCTCGACGGTATTCGCGGCCGGCTGACGCCGAATGCGCCGATGGACCAGATTACATGGTTTCGCACCGGCGGGCCCGCCGAGCTGCTGTTCCAGCCTGCGGATGCGGACGATCTGGCGGAATTCCTCAAGGTGCTGCCCGCCGACGTGCCGTTCACCGTCGTCGGTGTTGGCTCGAACCTGCTCGTGCGCGACGGCGGTATCCCGGGTGTCGTGATCCGGCTTTCGGCGAAAGGTTTCGGGCAGGTCGCTTTGCAGGATGGCAATCGGATACTGGCCGGCGCGGCGCTCCCGGATAAAAGGCTCGCCGCGTTCGCGCTGTCGCAGTCGCTTTCGGGTTTCTCGTTCTACCACGGAATTCCGGGCTCCATCGGCGGTGCGTTGCGCATGAATGCCGGTGCAAATGGCGGCGAGACGCGAGAGCGTGTCGTCGAGGTTTATGCGGTCGACCGCCAGGGCAACAGGCATACGCTGTCGAATGAGGCGATGGGTTATTCCTACCGCCATTCCGGTGCGCCGAAGGATCTGATCTTCACCGGTGCGCTTTTCGAAGGCTATCCGGAAGACGAGGCCGTCATAAAGGCGGAGATGGACGCGGTTCAGCACCACCGCGAGACAGTGCAGCCGGTCAAGGAGAAGACGGGCGGATCGACCTTCAAGAATCCGGAAGGCACCTCGGCCTGGAAGGAAGTCGACAAGGCGGGTTGCCGCGGGCTGATGATCGGCGGCGCCCAGATGAGCCCGATGCATTGCAACTTCATGATCAATACCGGCACGGCGACGAGCCACGATCTCGAAACGCTGGGCGAGACGGTGCGCGCGGAAGTCCTGGAGACCTCGGGCATCCGTCTGGAATGGGAGATCAAGCGGATCGGCCTGTTCAGGCCGGGACAGGAAGTCCAGGAATTCATGGGCCGGATGCTCTAGGGCGCATTTCGGTTGCCCCATATGCAAGAAGGCGGTGACCTCGGTCGCCGCCTCCCTGCATCAGCTCGGGTATTCCGGTCAAAAACGCTGGCCCGAAGGCATCACAACGTCATTCACCGACGTCCCGACCGATGTTTGTCCCTGAGGTCCGCAAGGAACCTATCGGGCCCGCTGTCCAAAAGCCCGAAGGCTTCCCGACCGCGTTGGCGTTACGGTACAAACCGCCGTTCGCCACCTTACCGGCCGCACCGGCTCCGGCCGAAACCGTCTCCGATACGCCCCACCGCTACGACCTGAAGATCGCCCTTGCGGGCCTTCGCGGCTTCACGATTGGGCTGCGGCTGGATCCGGTCCGGATTTCGCTGCTCGGCAGGTAATTTCCTTGTCCGGGCCGCAGTAAAGACAGTCTTCTCCCGATCGCGCGACGTGTCGAGCGGCGAATCGTGCTTATCCCCGGTGTCCCCGGAGTTCACAGGCAGGAATGTCGGAAAAGGGTCAGGAGTCGCAGACGATGCGGTTGCGGCCCGATTTCTTGGCTTCGTAGAGCTTTTCGTCGGCGCGCGTCAACAGCTGCTCCGGATCGTCGCCCGCGCGGAATGTCGCAACGCCAAAGGAGGCGGTGAGCTTGCCGATCGGCTTCTTGCCCTGGGAGAGGACGAGGCGCGATTTGTCGAGCTGGTGCATGATGTGCTTGCAGAGCGTGCGAGCACTGTCGGCCTGTCTCGCCGGCAAGATCAGCGCGAATTCCTCGCCGCCATAGCGCGCCGCGAGATCGCGTCCCTTGACGTTGGCCATCAGGATCGTGGCGAAATAGCGCAGCACGTCGTCGCCCACGAGATGGCCATGCGTATCGTTGATGACCTTGAAATGGTCGATGTCGAGCAGAACGAGGCACATGGGCGCCTTGCTTTTCTCCGCTTCGACCACCTCCTGGGCGAGGCGCGTTTCGAAGAAGCGCCGGTTGGCGAGATTGGTCATCGGATCGCGCAATTCCTTCTCGCGCGATTTCTCGAGGCTGGAGCGCAGTCTTCGAACTTGCGCGCGCGACTTGGTGAGGCATTCGTTGAGCGCCGACGTTTCGGACCGCATCCGGGCGTTTTCACGAAGCAGGAGTTCGATTGCGCTCCGGACCTGCGAAGGCGATGAATTCGCCGACAGGTTGCCGGCCATCTTCGTCAATGAACCGGAATAGCTGTCGCTGGACGAAAGATGCGCCTGCACCAGCTTCGCGATCTCGTCCATTTCGCGGTCGAGATGGTAGCTAACGGCATCCTGATGCCGGCGTTCCTGCTCGGTCGCGGAAAGATGTTCCAGGTGAACCTGGTCGAGTTCATAGGTCCCGAGCGAGCCGCCTTTTTCGAGGATCTTGTTGATCTTGCGGGCGACCGCCTCCGGAATGCCGGAGGCGTAGGAGTACCAGACCTCGTAGGTCTTCGGCACCGGCGGCGTCTGATAGGTGTTGGCGAGCAGCATCGCCTTGGCGGCGAGAGCCTCCGCCGCCTTGAACTCGGCGTTCTCCGACTTCGGTGTGTCCGGTTTCACCGGCGCCGGTCTCATGAAATCGAGCATCGGATCACCCCGTTCGGCGCATTGTCGCGGAAGATCGTCACGCGGCCGGAATCCCGCCAGCCGCCCTTTCGGCGCGCGGTGCCCGTCTCTTTCCGCAGATCGATATCGCCTGACATTCCAACCCCTTTTCCCCACGTGACCCGTTTCGCCCGTTTCCGTCAGGAGATCCGGACATCGCGCATGCAGATGCGCGGTCGAACGGGTCTCGCTTGAAGGAAAACATCCCGGATCGATGCCGGGCCACAGGGCGGTATCATGCCGCCGGAAGGCGCTAGGTCGCGTATCGACGGTTGTAAACGAGGCGGCTTAAGAAAGCTCGAAGCGGGATGGTTAACCGTCCGGAACTTCGGACATGTTGCGCCGGCGGCGAGGATTTGCGTGGCGCCGTCGTCCGAAATCGGGCATAGCGCGGCGATGACCCTTACTGTCGATTCCAAACCGTCTGGCGGCGAACTCCGGAGCGAGACCGCTGCGCCCATGGGGCGCATCGGGCATTTGCGCGCGACGCTTGCGCTGGGCGTTCCGCTGGTCGGGTCGCAGATCGGGCTGATGCTGATCAATACAACCGACACGATCATGCTCGGCTGGTATTCGGTGGAAGCGCTTGCGGCCAGCGTGCTGGCGACGCCGTTCTTCTTCGTGGTGATGATTTTCGGTTCGGGCTTCAGCCAGGCGGTGCTGCCGATCGCCGCTCAGGCGGAGGGCAAGGGCGACACGCGCGGCGTGCGACGCGCCGTGCGTATGGGCCTGTGGGTGGCCATCGCCTATTCGGCGCTGGTCATGCCGCTGCTCTGGTATGCCGAGGCGATCCTTCTGGCGCTAGGGCAGGAGGCCGACGTCGCGGCGCTGGCGGGGGATTACATGCGAATCGCCCAATGGGCGATGCTTCCGGCGCTGGCCGCGCAGGGGCTGCGCGCATTCCTGTCGGCGGTCGAGCGGCCGCGTATCATCTTCTGGTCGACGGTCGCCGGCGCGCTGTTGAACGGGTTTCTCAACTGGCTGCTGATCTTCGGCAACTGGGGCGCGCCGGAAATGGGCGTGCGCGGCGCTGCGATCGCCTCGCTCGGCACCACCGCGCTGACCTTCGCGGTGCTCGCCGCGCATGTCGTCACCGACCGGAAAGCGGCCGAGTACGAGATATTCGCCCGTTTCTGGCGGCCGGACTGGCCGGATCTCCGGGACGTGCTGCGCATGGGCGTTCCAATCTCGATCACCATTCTCGCGGAGGTGATGCTGTTCGTCTTTACCTCGGTGATGATGGGCTGGCTCGGCGTCGTGGCGCTGGCGGCGCACGGCATCGCCATGCAGCTTTCCTCCATCGCCTTCATGGTGCCGCTTGGCATGTCGCAGGCGGCGACCGTGCGGATCGGGCGGGCGTTCGGGCGCGGCGACGCGCTCGGGCTCAATCGCGCGGCCGTTTCGGCGATGGGCATATGCCTGGCCTTCGCGACGATGAGCGGGCTGGTGTTCTGGACGCTTCCGGCGCCACTGATTTCGCTGTTCCTCGACAATACCGAAGCGAAGGCGGCGGACGTGATCGCCTATGCCGTGCCGCTGCTGGTCATCGCGGGCGTATTCCAGCTCTTCGACAATGCCCAGGCCGTCGGCACGGGGCTGTTGCGCGGGCTGAAGGACACGCGCGTGCCGATGCTGCTGGCGATCCTGTGCTACTGGGGCATCGGGTTTCCGTTGGCCTACGTGCTCGGTTTCGTGTTCGATCTAGGCGGCGCCGGGGTGTGGACCGGTCTTGCCGGCGGGCTGGCTTTTGCGGCCGTTTCGATGAATTTGCGCTTCCTCATGCTGCGCCCGAAACCGCCAGAACAGACTGCGGTCACATCAAGCTGACTCTCGGTTTTTTGGCCGCTGCTCTTGCCAGCGAATCAAACCTCTGATTCTTTTCGGTTCAGTCCCATGATCGGCTGATTCGGACGCTGTGCGCGTCCATCTGTTCGCGTAATCCCGGCACGCGACGCCGTGCGGATTCATGCCGTCGCCGAGCGGGAAGGAAAGGGAAACATGAACGATCGCAAGCCGAAGCACGTCGCAGTCCTGATGGGTGGGTTCTCGTCCGAACGACCCGTCAGCCTGATGTCCGGCACGGCCTGCGCCGACGAGCTGGAGAGGTGCGGCTATACGGTCACCCGCGTCGATGTCGACCGCGACGTCGCCACGCGTCTTGCGGAACTCAGGCCGGACGTCGCCTTCAACGCGCTACACGGTCCCTTCGGTGAAGACGGCAAGATCCAGGGCATCCTCGAATATCTGGAAATTCCCTACACCCATTCCGGCGTCCTTTCGGCAGCCGTGACGATGGACAAGGAGATGGCCAAGCGGGTGGCGAAATCCGTCGGCATCCCGTTGGCCGAATCGAAGGTCATGAACCGGCACGACTTCGCGTCGACCCATCCGCTCAAACCGCCCTATGTGGTCAAGCCGGTTTCGGAAGGGTCCAGTTTCGGGGTCGTGATCGTCAAGGAGGACCAGCCGCATCCGCCACAGATCCTTACCTCACCGGAGTGGAAATACGGCGACCGGGTGATGGTGGAACGGTACGTTCACGGGCGCGAGCTGACCTGCGCGGTGATGGGCGACGTCGCGCTCGGCGTGACCGAGATCGTCCCGCAGGGACATCAGTTCTACGATTACGATTCCAAATACGTCGCCGGGGGATCAAATCATGTGTGTCCGGCAGAAATTTCACCAAATATTTACCAAACAATAACCAAGCTGGCACTCAAAGCACATCAGGCCTTCGGGTGCCGGGGCGTGACCCGTTCCGACTTCCGCTACGACGACCGGTTTTCCAAGAACGGAGAGGTCATCTGGCTGGAGATCAACACCCAACCGGGGATGACGGCGACGTCGCTGGTTCCCGAACTGGCTGAACATGCCGGGCACTCCTTCGGGGAGCTCTTGAGTTGGATGGTGGAGGACGCATCTTGTTTGCGTTGAACGGGAAAAGCAGGGGAAAGGGCCGCGTCGCGCCGGATGGCAGCGAAGGCGAAGGCCGTTTCGTCGTGCCTCGGCTCCTGCGCCGGCCCGCCCGCCTGTTTTCCAAGATTTTCGCCGGTGACATCACGGTTCCGCGTTACGCGGAAGCGGTGGGTCTCGTTTCGCTCTTCGCTGCGACTGCCCTTTATGGTTCGGTGGCGGGCGGTCAGTTCGGCGCGGTCGCCAACACGGTGACGGCATCGCTGGGATTCGCGGTGCAGGAAGTCGAGATTTCCGGCCAGGTGAATACGTCCGAAGTCGCCGTGATCGACGCGCTGGGCCTCGGCGAAGCAACTTCGCTTGCCCTGCTCGACGTGCGTGATGCGCGCGAATCACTTCAGGATCTGCCCTGGGTCGAGCGGGCCGAAGTCCGCAAGGTCTATCCGGGCAAGCTGGAAATCCGCATCGACGAACGCCAGGCCTTCGCGATCTGGCAGTCCGGTGACGCGCTGTCGCTGATCGAACGCGACGGGCGGGTGATCGCCGCCTATTCCGGATATGGCTTCAACAATCTGCCGCTGGTCGTCGGACCTGGCGCGGCGACTTCCGCAGCCTCCTTCATGGAACTGCTTTCGGATTATCCCGCTGTTGCCGGCAAGGTGAAGGCGCTGATCCATGTGGGCGAGCGCCGCTGGGATGTCCGGCTGGCGAACGGTATCACCGTGAAGCTGCCTGCCGAACAGCCCGAAAAGGCGGTCGAGCGGCTGCTCGTCATGGATGCGGGCACGCAGATCCTGTCGCGCGATATCGCCTCCATCGATCTCCGGCTCGCCGATCGCACGACCGTTGCGCTGACCGAGAACGCCATGGCGCGCCGCGAGGCTGCGCTGAAGGCGCGTGAAAAGGCCATCAAGGCCGCGAAGCGGAGCAGCATCTGATGCCAACCAAGCCCCGCGCTCCCGAACAGAAAAAGCCACGGCGGACCGCCGTCGTCACGGTGCTCGATATCGGTAGCGCCAAGACGGCCTGCATCATCGCGCGCATGGTGCCCAACGAGGGTGGACAGTACCTGCACGGCCGCACGCATGCGCCGGAGGTGATCGGCATCGGCCACACCAAGTCGCATGGCGTGAAATCGGGCCTGATCAACGATCTCGACGCCGCCGAGCAGTCGGTGCGCCACGCGGTGGACGCGGCGGAGCGCATGGCCGGTCTGACGGTCGATTCGATGATCGTCAATGTCAGCGCCGGGCGGCTTTCGAGCCATGTTTCCAGCGCGTCGATCGAACTCGACGAGAACCGGCCGATCTCGAAATCGGATATCGCGAAGGTCCTGAAGGCCGGCGTGGCGCGCGCATCCAATGTCGATCGCACCGTCCTGCACATGCTTCCCGTCGACCACGTGCTCGACGGCGAGCGCGGCATTGTCGATCCGCGCGGCATGGTCGGGCGCGAGCTGACGCTCAACATGCATGTCCTGACCGCCGACGCCGCACCGCTGCGCAACGTGGAAATGTGCGTGAACCGGGCGCATCTGAGCGTCGAGGCCATGGTTGCCACGCCCTATGCGAGCGGGCTTGCCGCGCTTGTCGACGACGAACTCGACCTCGGCTGCGCCTGTGTCGACATGGGTGCGGGCACGACATCCGTGGCGATTTTCGCCGAGCGCGCCTTCATCCATGCAGACAGCATCCCGGTTGGCGGACATCATGTGACGATGGACATCGCACGCGGCTTTTCCTGCCGGCTCGACGATGCCGAAAGGCTGAAGGTCATGCAGGGCTCGGCGCTTGCGGGGCCGGCCGACGAACGCGACGTCATCCAGGTGCCGGCGATCGGCGACGAGGACAGCGGTTACGCGACGCAAGTCCCGCGCAGCCTCCTCAACCGTATAATCGCCGCACGTGTCGAGGAGACCCTTGAGATGCTGCGCGATCGCATCAACAAATCCGGCTATTCCAGCGTTGTGGGCAAACGCGTCGTCCTGACGGGCGGCGCGGCGCAACTGACCGGCATGCCGGAACTGGCGCGGCGTATTCTCGGGCGCAATGTGCGGATCGGACGTCCTCTCGGCGTCAGCGGTCTGCCGGCAGCGGCCAAGGGGCCGGCCTTCGCGGCGGCGGCGGGGCTGATGATTTATCCGCAGGTGGCCAAAAACGACCACAGCACGATGAAATTCGGGCACCCGTTCCGCATGGCGGGCACGGGGACCGACGGGCCATTGGGACGCATGACCCAGTGGCTAAGGGACAGTTTTTAAAGGAATCGCGGGGCGGCCCGCGTTCGGATGTGGCGGCGCATCCGGCATCAGAAAGGATGGAAACCATGACGATCAATCTTCAAAAGCCGGATATCACTGAGTTGAAGCCGCGTATAACGGTCTTCGGCGTTGGTGGCGGTGGCGGAAACGCCGTCAACAACATGATCAATGCCGGCCTGGAGGGCGTCGACTTCGTGGTCGCCAACACGGACGCGCAGGCTCTGTCCATGAACAAGGCGGAGCGGATCGTCCAGCTCGGGCTCGGTGTTACCGAAGGTCTCGGCGCGGGATCGCAGCCGGATATCGGACGCTCGGCCGCCGAGGAATGCATCGACGAGATCAACGATCATCTGAACGGCACCCATATGTGCTTCGTCACCGCCGGCATGGGCGGCGGCACGGGCACGGGCGCGGCTCCGGTCGTTGCCAGTGCGGCGCGCGCCAAGGGCATCCTGACTGTCGGCGTCGTCACCAAGCCGTTCCATTTCGAAGGCCAGCGCCGCATGCGCACGGCTGATGCCGGCATCGAGGAGCTGCAGCAGAACGTCGATACGCTGATCGTCATTCCGAACCAGAACCTGTTCCGCATCGCCAACGACAAGACGACCTTCGCGGACGCCTTCGGCATGGCCGACCAGGTTCTCTATTCCGGCGTCGCCTGCATCACCGACCTGATGGTCAAGGAAGGCCTCATCAACCTCGACTTCGCCGACGTGCGTTCGGTGATGCGCGAGATGGGCAAGGCGATGATGGGGACCGGCGAGGCATCCGGCGAGGGCCGGGCCATGACCGCCGCCGAAGCCGCGATCGCCAACCCGCTGCTCGACGAAACCTCGATGAAGGGCGCGCAGGGCCTACTGATCTCGATCACGGGCGGTCGCGACATGACCCTGTTCGAGGTGGACGAAGCCGCAACCCGCATCCGCGAAGAAGTGGATCAGGACGCCAACATCATTCTCGGTGCGACCTTCGACGAATCGCTCGAGGGCATCATCCGCGTGTCGGTCGTCGCGACCGGCATCGAGGCGCAGCCTGCCGCATCGAGCCGCCCGGATACGGAACTTCGCGCCCAGCCGCGCGCCGTCTCCGCTCCCGCGGCCCGCCCTGCGGCAGCGCCGTCTTCGACACCGGCGCCTTCGTCGACCGCACCGCGCGCAGCGGCACCGTCTCCGGCGCCTCAGGCCACGGCGCCCGCGCCCCGGCCGGCGATGCAGGAACAAGAGGTCAGCGAAGTGATTCGCGAGGCCGAGCGCGACATGTCGGCCTTCGAGCAGAAAGCTGCCGCGGCACCGGCTGCTCCCGCTCCGGACTTCAAGCCGCAGAGCCGTCTCTTCACCAGCGCGCAGCAGCCGATGCGGGCGGCACCGGCAACCGCGCCGATTGCAGCCGCACAGGCCGCGCCTGCCGCTCAGGCTCCAGCACCCGCCGCTCATGCCGCGCCCGCGCGGCCGCAGCCGGTGGAAACGCAGATGAGCGAATCGCCGCGGATGCCGCGCGTCGAGGATTTCCCGCCGATGGTTCAGGCGGAAGTCGATTCGCATTCGACGCACAGCCATGCCGGCGAGGAGGACGATCGCGGTCCGATCGGTCTGCTCAAGCGCCTGACCCATGGTCTTTCCCGCGATGAGAAACCGGCTGCGGCGCCGAAGTTGCGTCCGGCCGATCCCGGGCTCGATCATGGCCAGGCGGAGCCCCGTCGTCAGCTTTCCCAGGATGCCCAGCTCTATGCTCCGCGGCGCGGACAGCTCGACGATCAGGGCCGTCAGCAGACACATGGCGGGGCTGCTTCGGAAGACGATCAGCTGGAGATTCCCGCGTTTCTGCGCCGGCAGGCCAACTGAGCCTCAACGAATGTAACGAAGTGAAAGAGCGGGCCGTCGAAAACGGCTCGCTCTTGTCATTTAAGGCACTGAAATAAAAGGGTTTTCTTTTAGGTTCGCAAATTGTAAACTAGGTAACAATTAGTAAAAAAGCGTGATTTGGTCCGAGGGGCGAGTCACGGATAATGTCCCCGCAGAGGGGAGAACCAGCCTGGTGGAAGCCGCAGGCGGTTCGTGCATTACGCCAAAGAGCATCGCGTTTTCGTTGGTGCTTCAGCGGAAAGGCCAATGGGGACCAAGTTGCAAGGATACCAAGCCACACTCTGCGAAAAGGCAGATTTGTCCGGCGTCGCTGTCCACAGCGGTGAACAGGTTTCAATCAGGCTTCTCCCTGCTGCCCCGAACACTGGTGTCAAATTCAGGCGAATTTATGAGGACGGATCGGTCGCGGAACTGACCGCGGTGGCCGGTCAGGTCGGCGCGACGGACCTGTGTACGATGCTGGGCGATCCCTCCGGCGTGCATGTCGCGACTGTCGAGCATCTCATGGCCGCCTTCTGGGCGACCGGCCTGGACAATGTGGTGGTCGAGATCGACGGCAACGAAGTGCCGGTGATGGACGGATCGAGCCGCGTTTTCATCGAAGCCATCGACGAGGCGGGCATCACGCACCATGCGGTGAAGCGTCGCTATGTCCGCGTGAAGAAGACGGTCCGCGTCGAGATCGGCGGATCGTGGGCAGAGTTCAAGCCGCATATGGGAACGCGTTTCGAGGTCGTGATCGATTTCGACAGCCCGCTGATCGGCCGACAGGAATTCAAGTCCGACGTCAATGGCGACGTGTTCCGGGGTGAACTCGCCAATGCCCGCACATTCGGTTTCATGAAGGATGTCGAGCGGCTTTGGGCGTCCGGCCATGCGCTCGGGTCCTCTCTCGAGAATTCCGTGGTCATCAGCGACGACCATGCCGTCATCAATCCGGAAGGGCTGCGTTTCCGCGACGAGTTCGTCCGCCACAAGACGCTCGACGCCATTGGCGATCTCGCCCTTGCCGGCGCGCAATTCATCGGGTGCTATTCGTCCTATCGTGGCGGGCACCGCCTCAATGCGGCGGCGCTCAAGGCGCTGCTGACGGACCGTACAGCCTTCGAAATCGTTGAAACGCCGGAAAAACGCGAACGTGTTTTCTCCGGCGATTTCGTTGCCGTCGCGGCGGCACAGGCACAGATGCACGCACCCTGGGTGCTCTGATCCCGAGCAGCGTGCCATTTTCACAACGCATCGCAACTGATTGCAGTGAAGGACGTGGTGATTGACGCCGCGCCACAAAATCGCGACATTCTGGCCGCACGGCGTTGCCGGTCGAATTGCGACACGGTAATGGACGATCTCGCGAGCGGCTTCCAACCGCCAGCCGCGAATACGGGAAGATGAATATGACGACCTTGTCTGCGGGAAATGCAATGCGAACCAGCCGAAATCTCGTTCGTGTCGCGACGGTGGCGGCCTGTGCCGGACTGATCGGCGCTTGCGCAAGCAAGGACAAGGGTGTGGACCTGCAGGCCTATGTCGACACGATCGAGCCGGCCGACGTGCTCTACAACCAGGCGCTCGCCAATATGAACAACGGCAAGTACCGCGAGGCGGCGCGCAAGTTCGAGGCGGTCGACCGGCAGCATCCCTATTCGGAATTCGCCCGCAAGGCGAATGTCATGGGCGCTTTCAGTTCCTACAAGATGGGCGCATATGACGATGCGGTGCAGGCGGCGCGGCGGTTCGTGAACCTCTATCCGACCGACGAAGACGCGGCCTACGCCCAGTATATTATCGGCCTGTCCTATTTCGCGCAGATGCCCGAAGTGACTCGGGACCAGCGCGACACGGTGCTGGCGATGCAGAACTTCAACGAGCTGATCGAGCGCTATCCCGATTCGATCTATGTCGAGGACGCGAAGGAAAAGATGCGCGCCGCCCGCGACCAGCTCGCCGGCAAGGAAATGCAGATCGGGCGTTACTATCTCGAACGCCGCGAATACCCCGGTGCGGTCAATCGCTTCCGCACGGTGGTCGAGGATTATTCCAATACGCGTCACGTCGAAGAAGCACTGGCCCGCCTGGTCGAGACCTATCTCTCCATGGGCCTTGTTTCCGAGGCGCAGACGGCGGCCGCGGTGCTTGGCCACAACTTCCCGGACAGCCAGTGGTACTCCGATTCCTACGCATTGCTGCAGAGCGGTGGCGTGGAGCCGCGTGAGAACACCAATTCCTGGATTTCGCGCGCCAGCAAAATCTTCGGTAGCTGAGGCAAGCGGGCCGGGGGAAACTGAGCGGTCATGCTGTCACAGCTCTCGATCCGCGACATCGTACTGATCGAGACTCTCGATATCGATTTCTCCAAGGGGCTTTCCGTCCTGACCGGCGAAACCGGTGCGGGCAAGTCGATCCTGCTCGATGCGCTGTCTCTGGCGCTCGGCGCGCGCGGTGACGCCTCGCTGGTGCGCCATGGCGCGAAGCACGGCCAGGTCACGGCGCTGTTCGACCTCGCACCGACCCATCCCGTCCGCGCATTGTTGGAAGAAAGCGGTATCGACGCCGAGGCGAGCGAACCGGTGATCCTGAGACGCATGCAGTCGGATGACGGGCGGACCCGGGGGTTCGTCAACGACCAGCCGGCAAGTGCCGGGCTCCTCAAGTCGATAGGTCGCGCGCTGGTCGAGATCCACGGCCAGCATGACGACCGGGCCCTGGTCGATGCGGCGACCCACCGCGATCTTCTCGATGCGTTTGGCGGCCTCAAATCTGAAGTGGCGCATGTCGGTTCGCTTTTTCGGTCCTGGAAAGCGGCCGAGAAGGCGCTGGCGGTGCATCGCGCGCGTGTGGAGGAAACGGCGCGCGAGGCGGATTACCTGCGCGCGTCGCATGAGGAATTGTCCAAGCTTGCACCGGAACCGGGCGAGGAAGAGGGGCTGGCCGAAAAGCGTGCGCAGATGATGCGCGCCGAAAAGATCGCCGGCGACCTCAACGAAGCGCATGACGTGCTGTCGGGACAGGCGTCGCCCGTGCCGCATATCGCAAGCCTGTTGCGGCGGCTGGAACGCAAGGCGGAAGAAGCGCCGGGTCTGCTCGACGACGTCAACACCGCGCTCGGCTCGGCGCTCGACCATCTTGCCGATGCGCAGGCTCGCATCGAGGTTGCGGTCAACACGTCGGAATTCGATCCGCGCGAACTGGAAGCGATCGAGGAGCGTCTCTTTGCGCTTCGTGCCGCCTCGCGGAAGTTCAATGTCGCGGTGGACGACCTGCCGGCGCTCGCCATCGATTTCGCCGACCAGCTTGCCGATCTCGATGCCGGCGAAAGCCGGCTCGGCGAACTGGAAAAGGCGGCTGAGGAGACACGCGAGGTCTATGACCGGGCGGCGGCGGCGCTGTCCCAGGCGCGCCTCGGCACGCGCGACGAACTCGTCGCGGCGGTGATGGCCGAGCTTCCAGACCTGAAGCTGGAACGCGCCGAGTTCATCGTGGAGATGGCCAGCGATGCCGAACAACGCTCCGAAGAGGGCATCGACCGGATCGAGTTCTGGGTGCGCACCAATCCCGGGACACGGGCCGGGCCGATGATGAAGGTCGCCTCGGGCGGAGAGCTGTCGCGTTTCCTGCTCGCGCTGAAAGTGGCGCTCGCCGATCGCGGCTCCGCGCCGACGCTCGTCTTCGACGAGATCGACACCGGTGTGGGCGGCGCCGTGGCGGATGCGATCGGGTCGCGGCTGCGCAGGCTGTCGGAGACCGTGCAGGTGCTTTCGGTGACCCATGCGCCGCAGGTCGCCGCGCGCGCCGCGTCGCACTTCCTGATCGCCAAGGCCCCGTCGCATGGCGAGCAGGTGGTCACCTCGGTCGCCTGCATGGGCGATGACGAACGGCGCGAGGAAATCGCGCGTATGCTGGCCGGCGCGACGATCACGGACGAGGCGCGGGCAGCCGCCTCGCAGCTTCTGAAAGCCGGCTGACAGCAGAGTTCACGGATTGCGGCGAAAGCGGTTTGCCCGCTGAAGGTTCGCCGCTAAATTCCGCTTGGATATGAGTCGGATAGGCGGCATGGCTGACAACAAGCTTACACCTGTTGAGAAATTGAATCAGGACGAAGCAGCCGCCGAGCTGGCGCGGCTGGCCGCCGTGATCGCGGAGCATGACGCGCGCTATCACCGCGAGGACGCGCCGACGATTTCGGATGCGGAATACGATGCGCTGAAGCAGCGCAACTTCGCCATCGAGGCGCGCTTTCCGGACCTGAAGCGCGCTGACTCGCCGAGCGAAAAGGTCGGCGCGGCCGTCTCCGAAAAGTTCGAAAAGATCCGCCATCGCATTCCGATGCTGTCGCTCGACAATGCGTTCTCCGACGACGATGTGCGGGACTTCGCGGCGCGGGTGCGCCGCTTCCTCAAGCTTGGAGAGGATATACCGCTCAGGCTGACCGCCGAGCCGAAGATCGACGGGCTTTCGCTTTCGCTGCGCTACGAAGAGGGCGCGCTCGTCTATGCGGCGACGCGCGGCGACGGTACGACCGGCGAAAACGTGACGGCGAATGCCCGGACGATTTCCGACATTCCGAACCGGCTGAAGGGAAACCCGCCCGCCGTCATGGAGGTGCGCGGCGAGGTCTACATGACCAAGGAGGATTTTGCCGAGCTGAATGAAAGGCAGGCGGCGGCGGGCAAGCAGACCTATGTCAATCCGCGCAACACGGCGGCCGGCTCGCTGCGCCAGCTGGACTCTTCCATCACTGCCGGCCGGGCGTTGAAGTTCTTCGCCTATGCCTGGGGCGAGGTTTCGGACATGCCGTCCGACACGCAGATGGGAATGGTCGAGGCGCTACAAGAATTCGGCTTTGTTACCAATCCGTTAATGGCAGTCTTTGAGAATGTTGAGGAACTCCTCGAGCATTATCACGCCATCGAGATGGAGCGGGGCGAACTCGCCTACGATATCGACGGCGTCGTCTACAAGGTAGACGATCTGAAACTGCAGGAGCGTCTCGGCTTCGTTTCGCGCAGCCCGCGCTGGGCGATTGCGCACAAGTTTCCCGCCGAAAAGGCGATGACGACATTGAACGCCATCGATATCCAGGTCGGCCGTACCGGCGCGATCACGCCGGTCGCGCGGCTGGAGCCGGTGACTGTGGGCGGCGTGGTGGTCGAGAACGCGACACTGCACAATGCCGAGGAGATCGAGCGTCTTGGCGTTAAGATCGGCGACACGGTGATCGTGCAGCGGGCGGGAGACGTCATTCCGCAGATCCTCGGCTTCGTGGAAGAGAAGCGGCCGGAAGACGCGACCGAATTTGCCTTTCCGGCGACCTGCCCGTGCCCGCTCGAAACGCCCGTGGTGCGCGAGACCAATGCGAGCGGCGAGGAAAGCGTGGTGCGGCGGTGCTCCGGTGAGTTCGCCTGTCCGTTCCAGCGCAAGGAGCACCTGAAGCATTTCGTGTCGCGCCGCGCCTTCGACATCGAGGGGCTGGGCGACAAGCAGATCGAATATTTTTTCGATGACGAGAGCGGGCTCGAGATCAGGACCCCGGCGGACATCTTCACATTGGCGAAACGCGACGAGAGCGCGCTAACCAAGCTGAAGAACCGCGACGGTTATGGCGAGGTCTCGGCGCAGAAACTGTTCGATGCCATCGAGGAGCGGCGCACGATCCCGCTCGAACGGCTGATCTATGCGCTCGGTATCCGGCATGTGGGCGAATCGACGGCGCGGACGCTCGCGCGGTCCTATGGCGACTGGGGCGCATTCGAGGAGGCTTCACTGAAGATCGCAGAAGGCGACGAGCCGGCGCGCGAGGAGATGGACGCGCTGGAGGATGTCGGCGGCGCGGTGATCGACGCGGTGGCGCGCTATTTCTCGGAGCCGCACAATCGCGACATGATCGACAAGCTGATCGGCGAACTGACGGTGGAAGAAGCCGAGAAGCCGCAATCCGATACCGCGTTCTCCGGCAAGACGATCGTATTCACCGGCTCGCTGGAGCGCATGTCGCGCGACGAGGCGAAGGCCATGGCGGAGCGTCTGGGCGCGAAAGCGTCAGGCTCCGTGTCGAAGAAGACGGATCTCGTCGTTGCCGGTCCCGGCGCGGGGTCGAAGCTCGCCAAGGCGCAGGAGTTCGGCATCGAGGTGATCGACGAGGACGAGTGGTTTCGCCGCGTCGAGGCGCTGTAGCCTTTCCCGGCTATTTCCTCCTGGCGCGGGTGAACTTCATGGTGTGCCCGGTTATCGCCTCGGGTGTGCCCGTCCAGGCATAGGCGAGAAGGGCGGGTTCGTGAATCGACGTCCTGATCGTGTGCGTCGTGCCGGCGGCATTGAAGATCATGGATGGCGGCCGGAAGACGCCGAGATCGTTCTCCGAAACGGCTCCGGAAAGGATGGTGTAGCTCTCGGTGACGCCGTCGTGGCGATGGGACGGGTAGACGCATCCGGGTGCGAAGAGGACGAAACCCAGGACAAGGTCCGAGGCCGCCACGTGGCCGGCGGGGCCGAGAATATCGGCGTAACCGTATTTTCGGGCCAATGCCGGCCGGAGGTTCTCGTAGCCATATTCCCAGCGCAGACGCGGCGCCATCTTGGCCGTCGTGCGCACGAAGACCTCGGTCGGCTCGCGTTCGCCATTGTCGAGCGCGCGTCCCAGATGGCTGGTCACCGGCAAGGTTGCCGGCTCGGTCAACCTTATCGGCGGATTTGCCTTCATGATCTTCGCGAGCCGTTCGCGCACCATGCGCATATGGGCGCGGATCGGGGCGCTTCCGCCGGTCGGCGCATAGCGATAGGCGGTTTCGAATTCGCGCAGCAGGTAGAACAGGTCGGTATCTTCCGCGAGCAGCGGAGATGCGGGCGTTTGGAGTTCGGCAGTCACGAGACGTCTCCCGCGTAGTGAAACTGGATGGCGTGACCCGCGGCACGCCGATGGCACGCGTTCAGATTACGCCAAAACAGGGTTCGATGATGATGCAAAAGCGGCGTCGTCCAGCCCAATGATGGCGTTTTTTGCTCCGGCGGCCCGCCGTCGTTGTCTCCCTGACAATTCTTTCCGTGACGCGTCAGTAATGTTGACCTATACCGCTCGCGGAGTTGATCACCATGAACGCAAGACGGGACATAGCCGCAGGCATTCGTGCGGTCTTGCCGGCGATGCTGGCTGCCGCGCCCTTTGGGCTTCTGTTCGGCGCGCTCGCTGTGGACAACAATTTCACGGTTGGCGAGACGGTGCTGATGAGCGCCACGATCTTCGCCGGGGCGAGCCAGATGGTCGGCATCGACCTGTTCGGCGACAAGATCGCCCCGTGGCTGATCGTCCTGTCGATCTTCGCCGTGAATTTCCGGCACGTTCTCTATTCGGCCGTCATCGGTCGGCAGATGCGCGCATGGTCGGCGCTTCAGCGCTATGTCGCGTTCTTTTTCCTGGTCGATCCGCAATTCGCCGAGTCGGAAAAGCGTGTCGAATCCGGCAGGCCGCTGACATTCGCCTGGTATATGGCCGGCGGGCTCACATTCTACACGACATGGATCGTGGAAGGATGGCTTGGCGCGACCTTCGGCAAAATGGTGGACAATCCGGCGGCCTATGGCGTCGATTTTCTTTTGCCGATCTATTTCCTCGGCCTCGTTATGGGGTTCCGCAGGCGCGCCAACTGGCTGCCGGTGGTGGCGGCCAGCGCCGTCGGCTCGATCATCGCATATGTGCTGGTCGGCTCGCCCTGGCATGTCTCGATCGGCGCGCTGTGTGGTGTCGCCGTGGCGGCGGTCATCGGCGCGAAACCGGCGGGCGAGGCGGTGGAGTAGACGATGGAATTTTCCACGATAACCTGGATCGTGCTGGCCGGCGCGCTCGCCACCTATCTCACCCGGATCGGCGGCCATCTCATCCTGTCGCGGTTCAAGACGATCCATCCGCGTGTCGAGGCGGCGCTGAACGCGGTGCCCGCCGCGGTCCTGACGACGCTGGTCGCCCCGGCGGCGGTGTTCACCGGCCCGGCCGAGACGGCGACCGTCATCGTCTGCGCGCTCGCCGCCTTCTACCTGCCCGGCATGGCGGTTTTCGTCATCGGATGGGCGGCGGTGCTGGCGTTCCGGGCCCTTATCGGCTGATCGGAGACGTCATCGTCTGCAGCCATGACCTGACAACCGGATCCTCGAGCAGGGGGCTCACTTCCTCCAGCACACGGGCGTGGTAGGCGTTCAGCCAGTCGAGCTCCGCCTCGGACAGGAGCGAGATGTCGATCAGTCGACGGTCGATCGGGCACAGCGTGAGCGTCTCGAAGGAATGCACGGCGATCTCTCCGCCCTGCGGGATTTCGGCGGGCTGGACCAGCACCAGATTCTCGATGCGAATGCCATGCGAGGCGGGCTTGTAATATCCGGGTTCGTTGGAAACGATCATGCCGGGCAGCAGCGCCTGCGTGCCGCGACGGGAAATGTTCTGCGGGCCTTCATGAACGCCAAGGAATGAGCCGACGCCATGGCCGGTGCCGTGGGCGTAATCGAGCCCGGCCTGCCAGAGCGCGTTGCGCGCCAGCACATCGATGTCGACGCCGCGCGTTCCCGCGGGAAAACGGGCCAGCGTGATGGCGATCATGCCCTTCAGCACCAGCGTGAAGTGGCGGGAATACTCCGCCGATGGTTCGCCGAGCGGGATCACGCGGGTGATGTCGGTCGTGCCGTCATGGTATTGCGCGCCGGAATCGACCAGCAATAACTCGCCGGTCGCCAGCTTGCGATTGGTCTTCTCGGTGACCCTGTAATGGACGATGGCGCCGTTCGGGCCGGCGCCGCAGATCGTGTCGAACGATATCTCCGCGAGCGGCATGGCGAGGCGCTCGCCGGTTTCGCGGCGAAATTCCTCGAGCGCGCTCACCACGGCGATCTCGTCGAGTTCCTCCGGCTGCTGATTGTCGATCCAGGCGAGAAAGGCGGCCATGGCGGCGCCGTCGCGGCGCTGGGCATTGCGCGCGCCGGCCTGCTCTGCGGCATTCTTGCAGGCCCGGGGCAGGCGCACGGGATCGGAAGCTTCGACAAGGCGGGCGCCGGCGTCCTGCAACTCGTCGGCGATCTTGCGGGCGGTGAGAGCCGGGTCGATCAGCACCGCGCCGCCTTTCGCGCCCAGTTCACGCAGCCCGTCGTCGAATTCTGACGGCGGGCGCAACGTCGCCAGTTGCGTGAGATAGGCTTCCGTGCGGATGGGCAGCTTGCGCTTGTCGATGAAGAGCACCGGATCGCCCTCGACAGGCAGGATGGCGAAGGCGAGCGCCAGGGGCGTGTGCGAGACGTCGTTGCCGCGAATGTTGAACAGCCAGCAGATCGAGGCCGGATCGGTGAGTATGGCCGCATCGGCCTTCTCGTCGCGCACCGCATCGGCGATGCGGCCGATCTTGTCGCGGGGCGTTTCGCCGGCAAATTCGAAGGGATGGATGGCGACGGGTTCGAGCGGCTGGGCCGGCAGGTCGTTGCGGATGGCGTCCACGAGGTTGCGTTCGACCGGCACCAGACCGGCGTCCGCGCTGGAACAGGCGGTTGCGAGCTGTTTCGCGCCCTGGACGGTGTGCAGCCACGGATCGAACCCGATGCGCATGCCGGGCTTCAGGTTTTCGGCGAGCCATTGATGCGGCGGGTTGGCCATGAGGTCCTGCGGCGTGAAGACGGCCGGGTCCGTCTGGGCGCGGACCTGTAGCGTGTAACGGCCATCCGTGAACACATGGGCTTCGTCCTGAAGGATAATGGCCGCGCCGGCGGAGCCGGTGAAGCCGGTCAGCCATGCCAGGCGCTCGGCGCGTTCCGGCAGATACTCGTTCTGGTGTTCGTCGGCATGCGGAACGAGGAAGGCGTCGAGACCTTCTTCCGCCATCCGGGCGCGCAGGGCGGCAACCCGGGCCTTGCCCATCGACGGATCGCTCTTTTCGGTAAATTTCTGGAACATCGCCGGGCCTCTGGTTCGGATTCGCCGGGCGGACGTTATGCGCTGGCCTAAAGCGGATCAATCCGGCGCGACGCATTTCGGCGCATGCTGCGGCGCATCATTTCATTTCGCATATGCGAAGGACGCATGGCTGCCTTGCCATATTGGCCGTGGTCACATTTGCCGCAGGCGCCCATATTGACCTTGTCGGTGCGTTACCGATTCAATCAGGAGACCCCAAATGACCGTCAAATCGAAAAAAGGCATGTTCCACAACGCCTTCGACGCCATGGTTAACGCACGCGCACGCCAGGCTTCGTCTTATGTCAACGGCGCGCTGCTGATGCTCGATGACAAGACGCTCGAAGCGCATGGTTACGACCGCGCGGAACTCCGCCGCCGTCCGACCGCCTTCTATCCGTTCTGAATATCCGCATCGTCGATGCGACAAGGGCGGCCACGAGCCGCCCTTTTTCGTTTCAGCCGCGATCGAGATACATCGTGACCCATTCGTCGCGCCAGATCGTTTCGCGGTGATACAGCCCGGCCGAGCGGAAGCCGGCCAGCACCATCTGGCGCTGCGTCGCCAGGATGCCAGACAGCACGACACGGCCGCCCCGGGCCAGATTGCGTTCGATTTCCGGCGCCATGCGCATCAGCGGCCGCGCAAGGATGTTGGCGACGACGAGATCGAACGGCCCCTCCTCGATGAAGGCGCGGCCGGACAGGCCGGCGGTCGTCTCGAATCGGATCAGGCCCGCCTCTCCGTTGAGCCTCGCATTCATGACCGCGACCTTCGTCGCGACCGGATCGATATCCGTTGCGAGTATCGGGCACTTGGCGAGTTTGGCCGCTGCGATGGCCAGCACGCCGCTGCCGGTGCCAAGGTCGAGCAGGTTGGCCGGATAACGGGTCCGGATGAGCCGTTCCAGCATGATCAGACAGCCCGCCGTCGTGCCGTGGTGGCCAGTGCCGAAGGCCTGCCCGGCCTCGATCTCGACAGCGATGTCGTTGGCGCGCACCGCGTCGCGGTCGTGGCGCCCATGTACGAGGAAACGCCCGGCGCGCACCGGCTTCAATCCTTCCAGCGACTTGGCGACCCAGTCGATATCGGGGAGCACCTCGCGTGCGATCTCCAAACCGAAACCATCCGATCCGAGGCGGTTGGCCATGCGCGCCTCGATATCCGAAACCGCATCCTCGTCGCCATGCGCGTAGACGGACACCTCGTAGATCTGGCGTGGTTCGTCGATCTCCATATTGGCCAGCGCGAGGCCGTCATCCTCGAATTCCCGTTCGAGCAGGTCGAAGATCCTTTCCGCCTCAAGCTTCTCGGCGGTCAGATACAGGCGGATTTGCGTCATTCGGGCTTTCTTTCGGATTCGGCCATTTTGGCGCGTTCTTTTTGGCGTGTTTCGGCTGCGTCGGGCGGGGCAAACCTCAGAATCACGTCGTCCTCCTGCGCCTTTTCGCCGTCGGAATTCGTTTCGAAGACGAGCGCGCCGTCGGGCTTGCGCCACAGGATCACGCGCCCCTCTTCGGGGCTGCTGGCGAGATAGGCGTCGTAGTCGAATTCGTCGGTCAGGCGCGTCGACTGAAAGGTCCAGCCCGCCGCATGTTTTTCACGCAGGTCGCGCAGGCCCAGACCAGGCTTGAAGAGCTGCCGTCCGCCGATGGTGAAGCGAAGGGCGCGCCGGTCGGGCTGTTCGCGCGAGACTCCGATCTCGTAGACATTGTTGCGACCGATCTCGGGGCCGAAATTGGTACAGACGAGGGCATTGTAGGCGTCGTTGTCGGTCGCCGCGACAAGCGCGTTGAACCGGCCGATGGCCAGATGATGGTGGGCGTGCTCGGACAGGGTCTCGCCGTAATGGGTATCAAGGCCGGCCTGGCGGGCATCGCTGAGGTGGTTCCAGTTGGCGTCGGCGATGGTCACGGGCACTTCCATGTCCTTCAGCTTCGACGCGAATGCGGTTGCCCAGCGCGATCCGCCGACGATCAGCACGCCGGGCTTCTCCGCCATGCGCAGGCCCAGGATACGCGCGAGCGGCGCGAGCGAGAAACCGTGAAGCACGATGGTCGCGACCACCACCGCGAAGGTCAGCGCCACCATGCGTTCGCCATCGGGGACGGATGCCTGAAACAGGAGCGAGCCGAACAGGCTGGCGACAGCCACCGCGACGATGCCGCGCGGCGCGATCCAGGCCGTCAGCAGGCGCTCCTGCCAGGTCAGACCGCCGCCGATCGTCGCGACGAAGATCGCAGCCGGCCGGATCACGAGGAGGAGGGCGGCGACGAAACCCACGGCCCGCCAGTCGAGCGCCCGGATGACCGACCATTCGAGCGCGGCGGTCAGGAGGACAAAGAGGCCGGAGACGAGCAGGACGGTGATCGTTTCCTTGAAGCGGCGCAGTTCCGACAGCGAGGCAAGCCGCGAATTGGCCATCCGGATGCCCATGATCGTGACGGTGAGGAGGCCCGATTCTTCCAGAATCAGGTTGGAGACGGCGAAGACGCCCAGCACGGACGCCAGAAGAACCGGCGCCTTGAGGTACTCGGGAACATGGCCGCGTATGAAGGCCCAGATCAGCAACTGGCCCGCGCCGATGCCGGCAACGATCGCGAAGACAAACGCGACGATAATCGTCAGCAGCAGATTGTCGGAGTCGTGACCGCCGTGAAAGGCGAGGAACACCTCGAAGGATATGACCGCCGCCAGCGCCCCGATCGGGTCGTTGACGATCGCTTCCCAGCGCAGCAGCGAGGCGGGCCGGGACTTCAGGGCCGACGAACGGAGCAGCGGCATGATGACCGTCGGGCCGGTGACTATAAGGATCGCGCCGAGAATGATCGCGACCGGCCAGACGAGACCGCCGATATAGTGACCGGCGCATGCCGCGCCGAGCCATGTCAAAGGACCGGCAATCAGGATGATTCGTCGGACGGCGGTGGAGGTTTCGCGGATTTCCGTGAAGTTGAGTGTCAGCCCGCCCTCGAACAGGATGATCGCGACAGCCAGCCCGACGACCGGCTGGTAGATGTCGCCGAAATCCTGTGCCGGCACGATGAACCCGGTGACCGGACCGGCGAGGAAGCCGGCGGCGAGAAGCAGAACGATCGCCGGCAATTGCAGTCGCCATGCGAGCCATTGGGCGCCGATACCGGCCACGCCGATAAAGGCCAGTTTGGCGGCCAGATCTTCCATGTTTTCTCGCGTCCTGAGCGGGTCACACGGTCATATTGCCATTGTACCCGGTGGGGCAAGGGCCTGGATCGCGCTGCGTCAGGTTTCCGCGAGATCGCGCAGTTTCTGGATGGCGGTCTCGGTATCTTCGCCGAAGGCGATCGTCTTGCGGAAGCGCCCCTCGCTGTCGAGCAGGATGACGGAGGCGGTGTGGTCCATCGTATAGTCGCCGTCATCCATGTCGATGCGTTTGAAATAGATGTTGAAGCCGCGCGCCATCTCTCTGACGGCGTCGGGATCACCGGTAATACCGCGTACGCGGTCGGTCACGCTCGATACATATCCGCCTAGAATTTCGGGCGTGTCGCGTTCCGGGTCGATGGTGATGAAATACGCCTCGATGTCCTTGCCGTCCTCGCCGAGCGTATCGAACCAGTTGCTCATCTCGTAAAGCGTGGTCGGGCAGATTTCCGGGCAATGGGTGAAGCCGAAGAAGATCGCGGTCGGGTGGCCGCGAAAGGCCTGCTCGCTGATCGGCTCACCGTCCTGGTCAATGAGGTTGAAGGCGACACCGTAGGGTTCGCCGGATCCGCCCGATCCCTGACGGTAGATCTCGTATCCCAGCCATGCGCCGACGACGGCGAGCACGACGACGAGACCAGCGATTATCGCACGCATGATGGACCTCTCATTGTTATCGGGTTCCAATTAGGGGAAATGGGTCGGAATTTCATCCGGTCATTTTGGCGCGGCTTCGCTGCGCCGGATCAAAGGCACCAGGCCAGGCCGGCCTGCAGCATCGACCAGAACAGCGTATCGCCATTTGCGAGCCATCCGGCGACGCCGACTGCGCCGATCACGGCGGCAATCGCGGACGCCACGATGATAGCGCGCGTTTCGGTGCCACGCGCCTGTTGCGGTCGAAGGGTCATCCTGTCGTTCATGGTGGCGTTCTAGCGCATTCGGGCCGTCAATCCAATCGGACCGAATTGGGCTGCCATGTTGACTTGCGTCAATGAGCACAATTGCCGCGCGTTACAATGTGTCGCAGTCTGTGACGGGAGGACAAATCATGACGAATGAAAACAACGCGGAGAGCGCAGCACGGCGGCCGCCGGCCATGCCGACGGTCAACACGATCGCCGTCGGCGACATTGCGGAGGTCCTGAAAGCCGGCCTGTCGGATTTCTTGCGCGCGCCATTGTTCGGGCTGTTCTTCGGCGGGGTCTTCGCGCTTGGCGGCATCATCATCGCCCTTTCGCTGACGACATGGGACATCCCGTGGATGATCTATCCGGTGGCAATCGGCTTTCCGCTGGTCGGACCATTCGTGGCGGTCGGGCTCTACGAGGTCAGCCGGCGGCTGGAGGCGGGGAAGCCCCTGTCATGGGGCGAAATTCTCGGCGTGGTCTGGCTGCAACGCCAGCGCGAACTGGCCTGGATGGCGTTCGTCATGCTTTTCGTGTTCTGGGTCTGGATGTACCAGGTGCGCCTTCTCGTCGCGATCATCCTGTCGCGTTCGTCCTTCTCGACACTCGACCGTTTCATCGAGGTCGTATTCACGACGCCGCAGGGCTGGACGTTCCTCGCGGTCGGTCACGTCGTCGGCGCCATCCTGGCGATGGTGCTCTTTTCCATCACGGTGGTCTCGATCCCGCTGCTTCTCGACCGCGAATCCGATTTCGTGACCGCGATGATCACCAGCGTCAAATCCGTGACGTCCAACCCGGTTCCCATGCTCGGCTGGGGCGTGTTCGTCACGCTTGCGGTGATCGTGTCTTCGCTGCCAATGTTTCTGGGTCTGATCGTGACGCTTCCGGTGCTCGGACACGCGACGTGGCATCTGTACAAGAAGTGCGTTGCGCCTGCATGACGCAGCGTAGCCGCTCGGAGGCGGCGCGCGCGCGTTCATCGATCGAGATGAGGCCGCACACGACGTCACAACCGTCGATTGTGCGGCTGCCGAGAAGCTCGAAGCCGAGGCTGAAGACGCGGGTCAGTTCGTACATCCGGCGTTCGGTGACGATGATGTAGTGGGTGATACCGTTGCGCAGCGCGTAGTCGAGATTGGCCAGAGACAGTTCCAGCGTCGCCATGCCAAGTCCGACCGGCAGGCGTTCCGCTGCCGCCGCGCTATCGACGCAGAACCGCGAGAGTTCCCAGATCGTGGGTGAGTGGAAATCGAAGTCCTCCGGCACGAGGCCGTCGAAGGCGAGATCCAGCAGCGTCGTCTGCGTGGTCGGAATCAGCCGGATTCCCGCATTCACCTGGCCGTTTTCATCGACGGAAAGCGCGTAGGTGCAGGGCATGTCGTCGAGGCAATCGCGCTCTTCGTCACCCTGGACCTCCACATCCCAGCCAAGCCGGTCATGGAACACCGTCCTGCGCAAACGGTAATAGCCAGCCACTTCGCGCGCATGGTCCGCGCGGTCATGCATTTCCACATGGATGATCATCGACGCCTCCGGTCCGAGCCGGAGTCCGTCTTAGCGAAGGCAGAGTCGAATTACAACTTCTGATCGTATCGACTTAACAATTTCAACTCCAGCGCGCGAGCAATCGCCGCCGACTTGTTGGACACATGCAGCTTCGTCTTCGCGCTCTGGAGGTGGGCGATGACCGTCCAGCGCGAGATTTTCAGAATTTCGCCGATCTGCTTGTCGGTCTTGCCCTGCGCGCCCCAATAGAGAACCTCGATCTCGCGGTCCGTGAGGTCGACCTTGGGCGGATCGTTCTTCAGGAACTGTTCGGTGACGGTCAGCGCGATGATATGGGAATGTTCCCGGAATTTTGCCATCAGGCCGCTGGCCTCGTCGCGGGCGTTGGTGACATCGACATCGGTGGCGAAGGTCGTCACGGAGCGGATGTTCTTGCCGATGTGGACGGGCATGCCGATGGTGTAGAGGCCGATATCATGCGCGATCGCGCCTTCGGCCAGCTCGGCGAGTTCGACATTGTCCGGATGACGGTGGTCGAAGATCACGGCGCTGACCGATTCGAGTCCCTTCGCGATGACTGGGTCGATCTGCGCATAGTTGCGCTCTGTATAGCGTTCCAGCCATTTCTCAGGGTAGGTCGTCACGATGATGTTGGAGGCAATTCCGCCGCCGCCGACCTGGGCCCAGAAGGATATGTAATTGCTCCCGGTGTCAGCGCATGCTTTCTTCATGGCTTCCAGAATGGCGGGCGGAAAGTCGGGATTCGATGGCGCCACGACGAAATCGGGCGCGACCAACACGCGATACATTACAGATTATTCCCCCAATGACACGCAACCGGACGTCGTCTGACGCGTTCGAAAGACAGTGCCCGAAAAATCATACAATTAATTGTAGGCGATTACAGCGCGCCGGGACAACCCGTATATCGGGGCCGTTATCACCGCCGGGCTTTGGCGATTTGGTCGAGCGCCCCATTTATACTCGCAGCGCCACAGCCGGAGAAAAGAGAGAGGTCGTTTCACCGCCATGCATTTCGCCGCAGTGATCAATCCCGATGCCTCGACGCTGAAAACAGTCGACAGGGACCGGCTTGCCGATTCTCTGCGCGAACGGTTCACCGAAAAAGGCCACTCCATCTCGATCGGCTTCCACCATGGAGCGGAGATGGGCGAGGCGTTGACCGAAGCCTGCGAGGCGAAAAATACCGATGCCGTGCTGGCGGGTGGCGGTGACGGCACGATCTCGGCGGCAGCCGGCATCATCCACAAGACAGACAAGGCGCTCGCCATCCTGCCCGGCGGCAACATGAACCTGTTCGCGCGCTCGCTCGGTATCCCGCTCGACATCGAACCCGCGATCGCAGCGCTTGCGGCCGGCGAACCGAAAGCGGTCGATATCGCCTTTGCGAACGACCGTCCCTTCATCCACGAATTCTCGCTCGGGTTGCATCCGGAGATGATCGAGGAACGCGACCGCCAGAAATTCGGCTCCCGCCTCGGCAAGCTGATTGGCGGCATGCGGTCGCTCTCGCGGGCGATCCTGCGTCCTCCGCGGGTGCGGATCCGGATGGAGAATGGCGACGAATCGGGGCGGGCCATCGTGACGTCCGTGTTGGCCATTTCAAACAATCCTTACGGGGAAGGGCATCTGCCCTATGCCGACCGTGTCGATACCGGCGAGCTCGGCGTCTATATCGCTCATGCGCGCAAGCCGGCGGAGCTGGCGGCAATCGCGGCCCGGATACCGGTCGGCACCTGGGCGGGCATGCCGCAGATGGAGGTTTTCACGGCGACGCATCTTCGTCTGACGCGAAGGCGTTCGGTGAAGGCCGCAATCGACGGCGAACTCGTCAAGATGAGCAGCCCGGTCGAGGTACGGATCGCGCCGGGCGGGCTCAATGTAATCATGCCGCGCGAGGCCGATGCCGTGCGCGGTCAGTAGGATCAGTACTTGCTCGGCACGTAGAGTTCCGGCGGCAGAACGGCGCGTTCGTATTCCGGATTGAACACGCGTTCCGGCAGTTCGATATCGTCGTGCGGTACAGGTTCGTAGGGAATCAGGTTCAACAGGTGGTCGATGCAGTTGAGGCGCGCGCGCTTCTTGTCGTTGCCCTCGACGATGTACCACGGGGCTTCGGGAATGTTGGTGCGCGCGAACATCTCCTCCTTGGCCTTGGTGTATTGCTCCCAGCGCACGCGCGATTGCAGGTCCATTGGCGACAGTTTCCACTGCTTCATCGGATCGTGGATGCGCATGAGGAAGCGCATCTGCTGTTCCTCGTCGGTGATGGAGAACCAGTATTTGACGAGGCGGGTGCCGTTTCGCACCAGCATGCGCTCGAATTCGGGGACGTCGTCGAAAAATTGCTCGACTTGGTCCGGGTTTGCGAAGCCCATGACGCGCTCGACACCGGCGCGGTTGTACCAGGAACGGTCGAACAGAACGATCTCGCCGGCAGCCGGCAGATGCGGGACATAGCGCTGGAAATACCACTGCGTCTTTTCGCGATCGGTCGGCGCGGGCAGGGCGACAACCCGGCAGATGCGCGGATTGAGCCGCTGGGTGATGCGCTTGATGACGCCACCCTTGCCGGCGGAATCGCGGCCCTCGAACAGGACGACGATACGCTCGCCGCTATGGGCAACCCAGTCCTGCAGCTTGATCAGTTCGGATTGCAGGCGAATCAGCTCGCGGAAATAGACCTTGCGGTCGATCTGCGCGGGATGCGCCTTGTTGTAGATCTTGCGCAGTTCCATCGACAATGCGGGCTCGGAAATCTCCAGCTCGAAATCTTCGTCGAGCGTGTCGGCCAGTTCCGCCTCCAGCCAATCCTGAACGTCGTCGTGGGGACCCGTATCCATCGTCATTGCATCCTCGTCCTTCTGATCCGCCCGGTACCGGGCGTGCCGACATTCCTTGGCCGCGCCGTTTGAACCTTTTGTGACACACGCACCTTACGCCAACCCATCGCGCGGTGGATATTTGGCGGCAGCCGGCCCTTGCGATGAGGGTGCTTCTCCGGTCTTGACGTAAAAAGGCGGGCCGAAGCCCGCCTTTTCTCCTCCTCCAAGGATCGCCGGGTCAGGCGGCGAACTGGTTCATCGTGTTGTCCTTGCCGCTGGCCTTGAGCGCCGCTTCGCCCGCGAACCACTCCTTGTGATCGTCGCCGATGTCGGAGCCTGCCATGTTCTGGTGCTTGACGCAGGCGATGCCCTGGCGGATCTCGGCGCGCTGGACGTTCTTGACGTAGCCGAGCATGCCTTCCTCGCCGAAATACTCCTTTGCCAGGTTGTCGGTCGACAGGGCGGCCGTGTGGTAGGTCGGCAGGGTGATGAGGTGGTGGAAGATGCCGGCATCACGCGCCGCGTCGCGCTGGAAGGTACGGATGCGCTCGTCGGCTTCGGCGGCCAGTTCCGACCCGTCATAGGCGGCGCTCATCAGCGTTGCGCGGTCGTAAGCGGACACGTCGCGGCCCTCTGCCTCCCAGGCATCGTAGACCTGCTGGCGGAAGTTCAGGGTCCAGTTGAAGGACGGCGAGTTGTTGTAGACCAGCTTGGCGTTCGGGACGACTTCGCGGATGCGGTTCATCATGCCGCCGATCTGGCCGATATGTGGCTTCTCGGTCTCGATCCAGATCAGGTCCGCGCCGTTCTGCAGCGAGGTGATCGAATCGAGCACGCAGCGGTCCTCGCCGGTTCCGGGCCGGAACTGGAACAGGTTGGAGGGCAGGCGCTTCGGACGCAGCAGCTTGCCGTCGCGCTTGATGACGACATCGGAGGAGCGAAGCTCGTCGGCCGAGATCTCCTCGCAGTCGAGGAAGGCGTTATACTGGTCGCCGAGATCGCCGGCTTCGCTGGAATAGGCGATCTGCTTGGTCAGGCCCGCGCCGAGCGAATCGGTCCGCGTGACGATGATGCCGTCATCGACGCCAAGTTCGAGGAAGGCGTAGCGGCAGGCGCGGACCTTGGCGAGGAAATCCTCGTGGGGCACGGTGACCTTGCCGTCCTGGTGGCCGCACTGCTTCTCGTCGGACACCTGGTTTTCGATCTGCAGCGCGCAGGCGCCGGCCTCGATCATCTTCTTGGCGAGCAGGTAGGTCGCCTCGGCGTTCCCGAAGCCGGCATCGATATCGGCGATGATCGGCACGATGTGGGTCTCGTGATTGTCAATTCTGTGCTGGATCTCGGCCGCCTTGTTGGCGTCGCCGGCATCGCGGGCGGCATCGAGGTCGCGGAAGAGCAGGTTGAGCTCGCGCGAATCCGCCTGGCGCAGGAAGGTGTAGAGTTCCTCGATCAGCGCGGGCACGGAGGTCTTTTCATGCATGGACTGGTCCGGCAGCGGACCGAACTCGGAACGCAGCGCGGCGACCATCCAGCCGGACAGGTAGAGATAGCGGCGCTTGGTGGAGCCGAAATGCTTCTTGATGGAGATCATCTTCTGCTGCCCGATGAAGCCGTGCCAGCAGCCCAGCGACTGGGTGTAATTGGCCGGATCGGCGTCGTAGGCCGCCATGTCCTCGCGCATGATCTTCGCCGTGTAGCGGGCGATGTCGAGGCCGGTCTTGAACTTGTTCTGGGCGCGCATGCGGGCAACCGCCTCGGCATCGATGGCGTCCCAGCTGTTGCCGCGATCGGCGATCAGATTGCGGGCTTGCTGGATATCCTGGGTGTATGACATTTCGGGTTCCTCTCGTCGATTTGTAAAAATCTGTCATGCCGCAATGCAGCGGAGACCGGCGAGAGTCACGAAAATCGCGCAAAACAGCGCCGCAATTCGTGTCGAAATGTTGCGGCGCGGTGTAACGGGCAGTAAAATTGTAAAAAATTTACAAGACGGGGCGTGTCAATCCGGCGTCTGTCAGGCGGCGATGGACGCCGCGTGATCGTCGATGAACTCGCGCAGTTCCTCGAGCTGGTAGCCGGCCTGCGCGGCGCGCTGCAGAACCGTGTCGGTGCCGAGGCGGGCGGCGGAGGCCTGCGCCCACAGGATGGTGGAGCGATTGCCGGAGCGGCAATAGAACAGGACCGGGCCGGGAAGATCGCGGAGCGCCTTCGCCTGCGCGGCGACGGGCTCGTCCTCGGTGACGTCGTGATTGGTCACGGGCAGGTGGCGATAGACGAGGCCGTAGCGCAATGCGGCGACTTCGGCTTCCTCGCTCGGCAACTGGTCGTCGGCCTCGCCGTCGGGGCGGTTGTTGACGATGGTGCGGATGCCGCGCGCGGCGATGTCCGCGAAATCGTCCGCCGTGAGCTGCGCGGCGACGAAGACGTTGTCTTCAAGCTGTGCGATCCTGGCCATGCGGGCCGCCTTTCCCGTTCTAACCGCCCGGTGCCGGACGCAATCCGGGCTGGCGCCATTATCGCTCTCGCCGAGACCGGTGGATAAGATGGCGAAGCTCAATTGGCGGCGCGCAGAGGAATTCCTTTGCGCGGGCGCGGCGTTCGGTGAAAAGCGAATCCGCATGCGCGTTTGACGCACGCGGGCGATTGGCTCATTAAGCGCGGCGTTCCTTCCAAGGCGGGCCCCATGAAACCGTTCCTGATCCTGCAATTGCGCCCCGAGGCGGAGGCCTCCGACGACGAGTTCCGCGCCATCCTGCACAAGGGCGGGCTGAGCGAGGACCGGGCGCGGCGCATCCGGCTGGAGCGCGAGGAACTGCCGGCGATCGACCTTGCCGACTATGCCGGCGTGATCGTTGGCGGCGGGCCGGGCTGCGTGTCCGACGCGCCGGAGGACAAGAGCCCGCTGGAAAAGCATATCGAGGACGAGGTGATGAGCCTGATGCCGGCGATCACCGGGGGCGACGTGCCGTTTCTCGGCTGCTGCTACGGTATCGGCATCCTGGCGCATCATTTGGGCGGGCGTGTCTCGAAGGACCGCTTCGGCGAGCCGGTTTCGGTGGTGCGCGCGACGGCGACCGAGGCCGGGCGGGCCGATCCGCTGCTTTCGGGGATCGACGGGCCGTTCGACGCCTTTGTCGGCCACAAGGAAGCGGTGCAGGACCTGCCGGAGGGCTGTGTGCATCTGGTGGCGGGCGATGCCTGCCCGTTCCAGATGATCCGCTTCGGCGAGAATGTCTATGCGACGCAGTTCCACCCGGAAGCCGATGGAGAGGTCTTCGCGCTGCGCATCCGCATCTATCGCGAGAAGGGCTATTTCGACCCCGGCGACGCGGAGCAACTGACGGCGGCGGCGCGGCGGGGCGACCCGCAGGCGGGCGCGCGCATTCTCAGGAATTTCGTCGAACGCTACGGCTAGTGCATTTTTTCCATAGCAACTTGAGCTGCACCAGCCCTTCAATTCCCCGCGACGCGGCCCTCGGGCCGGTATTTGTCCATCACCGCGTCGAGGCGGGTGTTGGAGATCGCGGGATTGGCGGCCTGGAGGCAGGGAAGCAGGATCGCCTTGTTGGCGGTTTCGCGCGCGCCGGACGCGCGGGAGCCTTGCGGGGCCGGGTTCACATTGGAAAAGCAGGCGACGAACTGGCCGGGCGCAATGTCCAGATCGGCGGCGATCTTTTCGACCGGGCGGCGCGGATCGTTCTTCAAAGGCTGCCGGGCCAGCGCTGAATTCGCCGCAATGCCGGCCACGGCAACGGCCAGAACGAGCAGGTAGAAGCGCATGGGAGACCTCCGGATGCGTTTCGGACCATGGCAGGATAGGGGCGGAAACGCGGCAGGCCCAGTTACAAATCGGTAAGGAAAAGGGGCAGGGCGCGCGCGATCGGCCCCGCGCGCCGGTTGTTCCGTCCGCAAGCGCCTTGGCGTGGGTGTCGCGGGCGGGCACCCGGTCACGACGTGTTCAGCGGCATCGCCGCCTGACACGCCAGCGCATGGCATTCGCGCAGGATATCGTCGGCCTCGTTTGCCGGGCGTTTGCGATGGCCGGGCGGAAGGCCGCGCCGCAGAAACGGGCGGTGCCGGGGACCGCGCAGACCGGCATCGCGGCGGGCGCGCCGGCGAGCGAGGCGCTTCGCGTGGCCGTCAATATCGTCCAGCGCGCGTTTCAGCGCCTGAATGCGGCGGCAAAGCGCGCGGGCGCTCACCTCCTCGTCCGGGTCGGCACGCATGAACCCGTCTTGCGGGAAGGGGCGCAGGCCGTGCCAGCCCCGCACATCGAAGCGGCGGGGCGGATCGGTCAGCCGGAAGGCGGGAATGGCGGGCGCGGATTTCTCTGGATTGGCGGCAGGCTCGGCCGGTCTTGCGCGGGCGAGACCGAAATCGACATTTTCGAGAACGGTCACGCAACCGGTTGCCCGCATGACAGGCGCGGGCGCTTTTTGCGCGCCGGGTTTCGGAGGCGGGACCTCGATGCCGCGCGCCGCGATGACGATCAGCCGGCGGGCAGCGGCCTCGGCCGGGCGCAACAGGCGGATGATCCTGCGCCAGACCCGGCGCGGCACCTCGTCCGCGCCGCCCACGTCCAGCCCGGCATAGATGAACAGCACCGCGACGATGCGCAGGAGCGCATCGCGGTTGCGGGCGATGGCTCCGGGCCAGTCGAAAGTGTGGGCTCGCGCGGTGGTCATGGCGCAAGGGTAGGGGGAGGTGGCGGGGCGGTGGATGAGACGTTGGCGCGTCGTCCTGCGCTTTCCTTATAAGGCGCTGTTTTCACGAAGGATCTTTGTGTGTCGCTTCGCGACGACCCCCACCCTGTATCCCTCCCCACAAGGGGGAGGGAGGACGTGAGCATCGCTGCTCGCCGTCACCCTTCAGCCAGCGTGTGGCGCTGTATCGGCGCGGAGGAGCGCGGCGCAGTTGCGGTCGATGGCTGCGGGCCGGTGGAAAGTTTGGGTTTGAGCGGCGATTGTGGCGCAAGGGTAGGGGGAGGTGGCGGGCTGGTGGATAAGTCTTGCCGGGTTTGCGTGATTTCGGGCTTCTTCGAGGGCTCCGATCCAGGAGCCCCCGTTTCGGTTTTGCGGTTCAGGCCCGCACGACAATTCGCGACAGAGCCGATTACTCTGGCGCCGGTGTGAAACGCGCGTAATTGGGGCACTGGTCTGCGTGGAATGTCGCACATCCGGAATATTTGTTTACGTGGTCATAGTTCGTGCAGCAGACCCGTTTCGTGCCGACCCGACCTGCCTTGAAGGTATTTGAAGCACCTCCGCTGCGCTGACTCGCCGAATTTCCATTGATGATCTGGGTATTGCTTTGCGCCTGGACGAGTATCAGGCTTGAATCGGCGCTTGCAATGGCCGGATTGAAGGTAACTGCCGAAACCAGCAGAACAGATGATACTGCGATATTCGATAGGGATTTCATCTTCCGATCCTCCTTTGTGGATACGGCAAGGATGACCTGTCCGTTACATTCGGGCTGTGCGCTTCTGCACAAGCACCGGTGTCTGAATTCTTGACCCGACGCCCGCCCGAACCGCGGGGCTTGCCGGCGGCTCCAACTCCAGGGCAGGGAGCATCATGCGGAAAGGCCGGCACCGCGTCCGTGCGGCCCTCGTCGAGACCGGCATAGATGAAGGGCACCGTGACGATGCGCAGGAGCGTGTCGCGGTTGCGGGGCGGTGGATAAGTCAGAAAAACGGAGCGCAAGAACCAACATTCATTTTGATACATGCAGTCTATTTTTTATATAATGTAAATATTGCAGCAAAAATGGCCGATATTGCTACATATGCCCAAATTACGGTGTTAAGGTATTGCGCCCAGGGCCTGAGGCACCCCTCTTTCTCCGCGCTCATGTCTTCTATCCTAAGCGTGCTAAATATCACTTCATAAGGAAGCACCACATCATTGCAGCCCGGTAACATTGCGAACTTTGATATAATTACAGAATATATAAGAAGCGCCAAGATGACCAATACGATTATCTCAACAAGTATATCGTATAGCGTCGCCTTCCGAAATACAATCTCATCAGGACCGCTTTGGCTGTCTCTATTTATAAAATTGCTGTTAAATTCATCATTTCTAAATATATAGATGATATCTATTGCTAAAAGCATCAAAGCCAGAGATAGGGCAGGTAATACGATACAATTTATGTACCATTCTTCAAATGCAATCATAAAAAAGTATATTACAGTAATAATGAGCAATGATACGATTTTAAGTTTCGGTCTGTATTTTCCAAAAATTTTTTCCATTTTTATTTCTTTTTATTAAATGCCATATTTGCGAAATATAGACTTGCATACCCTTCATATGTAAGCTTGTTTCTAAAAGCATATATATTGTCACTATTCATTTCTGATATTCTGCCCATTCCACGAATCTTTTCTGGTCTATGTTTAGTATAAAAACGGCCCTTTTTTATCTTGAACTCGTGAGACTCCTTCGCGAAATCTCTTCTCTCTAGATGGGTATCGATAAAATCTTGAGACGTGCCGGGAAACTTCGCCAAGAAAAAAAACTGAGGCTTTCCTGCTCTTACCAATTCTCTCGAAAGCCCTACGCAAGAGATTTCATATTCCGTAGGAAAAAGGCCTAATTCTGCCTGTATCTCTCTCTGCATGGCGAAGGAAATTCCCATTGATGATTTATTCCTTCCATCAAAATAAAGATCATCCCATTCAAGTACGCCAGAGGATGTGCAGTGCAGGCCTCCGTGGTCTATTGAAGCCACGCGATCCGGATCCCTATCGACAAAAATCGGATAATTATCACTATCCAAAAAGAGACACGCAATCCCAATTGTATTAGATAGAAGAGAATTCCTATAGGGGATAAATGCCTTCCCATCGTTAGATAGATTTCGAAAATCTACATCTGATCCCTTATATTTGAATTTTAAATCGCAAAATTTATGGCAAATTACATTCTCTATATAATTGCTAATCTGTACTTTAATGTAATTTTCTTCGATGTTTATATCGCTCAGTCTGACGCAATTATTAATTTCAAATTCATCAAACTGATTTCCGTATTTTGCTGGGAAAAAAGATAGCATTGGATTTCTTTTCCAAGGCTTCACTTTGTTGAGATTAACTTTTATTCTTATCCCGTCCGTGTTGATGATATTTGGTAATGAATTTTCTGCCATGCTTCTAATATGATTTAATATGTCTTCTTCAGGATTCCAAAATTCAATTTCGTCCTTCTCAGAGTTCTGTATATGAAAAATAGGTATATCGTCATTTATAACTGCTGGTTGTACGCCGGGGACATTCTGCAGTGTCATAAAAGTAAATTTTTCATATAAAACATTATGGATCATAAAGTGCTTATCTGTAAAATTGCTATAATTAGCTTTACAGGCATCTGTGATCTGATCAATTTTTGAAATTGAATCCTTGTATCCCGCCATCATACCCCTCTTCGTCTCTTCCCGATAACAATACAACTTAATTGTAGGCGAGTCCACTCTGGAAATATTACATAAGATATGGGATTGTATGGCAAATAGCCGGTCGACATGTAATAGGTCTTACCGTGCCGGTTGTGGGGCTCAGCCCCTTCCATATACCCGTCCAGAACCGCTTCTGGCAGGCGTTGTTGAAATCGATTGTCAGCTAGTTGCCGTCCACCTCGACCACTTTGCCATCGCCGAATTCGATACGGCGCACGGGGTGCCCTCGACGATTTTTGTCTCTCCCTACCGTCATCCCTGTGCTTGTCACAGGGATCCATTCCGCTAACGTCGACGGATGGGGCGCGTGGGCTATGTCTACATTCTGGCATCCAAGAAGGGCGGGACGCTTTATACCGGCGTCACAAGCGATCTGGCGCGGCGCGTTTACGAGCACGAGATCGGCCATGGCTCGAAGTTCACGGCGAAATATGGCGTGAAACGGCTGGTCTGGTTTCAGGAGTATGACGAGATCACCGAGGCGATCCGGCGCGAGAAGACGATCAAGAAGTGGCCGCGCCAATGGCGTGTCAATCTGATCGAGGAGAGTAATCCCGACTGGAACGACCTGCGGCGGTTGTTGTGGTGAGGGCGGTCGGGGGGCGTTCGGCGGGCGTGATGGTTATTTCGGGCGGGTGGCGCGGCGGTCTCTGGAATGGGTCCCTGTGACAAGCACAGGGATGACGGCGGGTGGGGACGTGTCGCGGTAGTTGGTCACACCCGCTCCACAAACCCGTCAAGCACGCGTTTCTGCCCGGCCTTGTCGAAATCCACCGTCAGCTTGTTGCCTTCCACGGCCACAACGTTGCCGTTGCCGAACTTCATGTGGAAGACGCGGTCGCCTGTCGTGAAGTCGGAGGGGGTGTCGGAGACGGATTTGGCGACGAGTTCGCCCTCTATGGTGCGGCCCTTGACCGATTTGCGGCCGGCGCCGTAGCCCGAGTCGGTCTCGCCATAGCCGATGCGTTCGACGCCGACGCCGGAGCGCGAACCCCAGTTTTGCGCGGTGCCGGCGTTGCGGTTTTGCCGGGCGCGCTGCCAGCCGGGCGAGGAGCGGTTGACGGTGAAGGGATCGGCCTTGTCGAAGCGCGACGCGCCATAGGAGCCGTAGCCGCCATAGTTGGATGACGGTTCGGCCACATCGCAATGGTTGGCCGGCAATTCATCGAGAAAGCGCGAGGGCACGGTGGATTGCCACAGGCCGTGGATGCGGCGGTTGGAGACGAACCAGATGTGGCAGTTGCGCTTGGCGCGGGTGAGGCCGACATAGGCGAGGCGGCGTTCTTCCTCCAGGCCGGAGCGACCGCCCTCGTCCAGGGCGCGCTGGTGCGGGAACAGGCCTTCCTCCCAGCCGGGCAGGAAGACGGTCTCGAACTCCAGCCCCTTGGCGGCGTGCAGCGTCATGATGGAGACGGCGTCCATGTCCTCGTTCTGCTCGGCATCCATGACGAGCGAGACATGCTCCAGGAAGGAGCGCAGGCTCTCGAACTCCTCCATGGAACGGACCAGTTCCTTGAGGTTTTCCAGCCGGCCCGGCGCATCGGCCGAGCGATCGTTCTGCCACATGGCGGTGTAGCCGCTCTCGTCGAGGATCTCCTCGGCGAGCAGGTGGTGCGCCGTGTTCTCCAGCCGCTCCTGCCAGCGGCCGAAATGCTCGACCAGTTCGCGCAGGGCGGCGCGCGGCTTCGGCTTCATTTCCTCGGTCTGGACGATTTCCCGCGCGGCTTCGAGCATGGGAATGCCCTGCTTGCGGGCGTGGTCGTGCACCATGCGCACGCTCGCATCGCCAAGGCCGCGCTTGGGCGTGTTGACGATGCGCTCGAAGGCGAGGTCGTCGGCCGGCTGCGCCACGACGCGCAGATAGGCCATGGCGTCGCGGATCTCCATACGCTCGTAGAAGCGCGGGCCGCCGATGACGCGGTAGTTCAGGCCGAGCGTGACGAAGCGGTCCTCGAATTCGCGCATCTGGAAGGAGGCGCGCACGAGGATGGCCATGTCGTTAAGCCGGTGGCCCTTGGTCTGCGCGGCCTCAATCTCCTCGCCGACGGCGCGGGCCTCCTCCTCGGAATCCCAGGCGGCGTGGACCTGCACCCTGGTGTGATCCGGGTCGGATATCTCGGTGAACAGCGTCTTGCCGAGGCGGCCCTCATTGTGGGCGATGAGGTGCGAGGCGGCGCCGAGGATGTGCTCGGTCGAGCGGTAGTTGCGTTCGAGGCGGATGACGGCGGCGCCCGGAAAATCCTTCTCGAAGCGCAGGATGTTGTCGACCTCCGCGCCGCGCCAGCCATAGATCGACTGGTCGTCGTCGCCGACGCAGCAGATGTTGATCTTGTTTTCGCTCGCGGCCGTGCGCTCGCTCCGCTCGCTGGCCTCCGCGGGGGCGGCCTGACCGGCCGGCGGGCGGTCGCCCTTGCCGCCTGCGGCGGGGGGCGGGTAATCGCCGGGGAAAGAGGCTTCCGCGAAGCCTTCATTTTCGCTCACGCTGTCGCCGCTGCGCGGCTCGCTCCGCGAGGGCGCGCCAACGGGCGCGGCGGCCGGTCGGCCTTGCGGGCCTTCGGCCCGGGACTTCGGCCTCTGCGCCAGCAGGCGGAGCCACATGTACTGGGCGGTGTTGGTGTCCTGATACTCGTCGACCAGGATGTATCTGAACTTGTTGTGATACTCGGCCAGCACGTCCGGATTGTCGCGGAAGATGCGGATCGGGTGGCACAGGAGGTCGCCGAAATCGCAGGCGTTCAGCGTCTTGAGGCGGTCCTGATAGGCGGTGAAGAGTTCGCGGCCCTTGCCGTTGGCGAAGGCGCGGGCGTCGCCCTCGGGGATATCCTTCGGGCCGTAGCCCTTGTTCTTCCAGCCGTCGATCATCTGCGCGAAGGTGCGCGGCGCCCAGCGCTTGTCGTCGAGGCCCTCGGCCTGGATGACCTGCTTGATCAGGCGGATCTGGTCGTCGGTGTCGAGAATGGTGAAATCCGACCGCAGGCCGGCCAGTTCGGCGTGGCGGCGCAGGATCTTCACGCCGATGGAGTGGAACGTGCCGAGCCAGGGCATGCCCTCGACGGCCTCGCCGACGAGGAAGCCGATGCGCTCCTTCATCTCGCGGGCGGCCTTGTTGGTGAAGGTGACGGCGAGGATCTGGCCGGGCCAGGCGAGGCGGAGCGACAGGATATGCGCGATGCGGGTGGTCAGCACGCGGGTCTTGCCGGTGCCGGCGCCGGCCAGCACGAGGACAGGGCCCTCGGTGGTTTCGACGGCGCGGCGCTGCTCGTCATTGAGGCCGTCGAGATAGTCGGGCGGCTGCGCCGGCCGGCGGGCCTGCATGGCGCGCGCGGCGAGGCCGGAAGGCTCGCCGACCGGGCGCGGGGGCTCGTCGCCGAAGGGAATGTCGTCGAAAGGATCGCTCATTGACACGGAATGTAGTGATTCGGGGCAGAAAGACCAGAACGGAACAGGAATGGCCCGAGTGGGCGCGCAGGTTTTTTCGGCGCCGGGTTTCGCGGAAATGGCCTGCGGCGTCTCGCAAGCCGTGCTATGGGCGAAACATGATGGGCGTGTTTGTTCGATTTGCGGTGGCGGCGGTGCTGGTTGCGGGGCTCAGCGGCTGTACCGGCATCTCCTATTACGCGCAGTCGGTGAACGGGCATCTGGAGATGCTCTCGGCCCGGCAGCCGGTCGCAAAGCTCGTCGACGATCCGTCGCAGCCGGCGGAACTGCGCGCGGAGATGGCGCTGGCAAGCGATATCCGCCGCTATGCGACGGACGAACTCGCGCTGCCCGACAACGCCAGCTACCGGAGCTATGTCGATACGGGCCGCGATGCGGTGACGTGGGCGGTGTTCGCCGCACCGGAATTCTCGCTGGTTCCGCAGACATGGTGTTTCCCGGTTTTCGGCTGCGTGCCCTATCGCGGCTATTTCTCGCGGGACGCGGCGATCGAATTCGCGAAGGATGTGCGGGACGAGGGCATGGATGTCCATGTCACAGGCATCACTGCCTATTCGACGCTCGGCTGGTTCAGCGATCCGCTGCTCAACACGATGTTTCGCCGCGACGAGGCGTTTCTGGTGGCGCTGGTCTTTCACGAACTGGCGCATCAGCGGTTCTATGTGCGCAACGACACCGCCTTCAACGAGGCCTTCGCGGTCACGGTGGAAACGAGCGGGGTCAGGAAGTGGCTGAAGGACAGGGGGGATGCGGCCGCTTTGGGGCGCTACGAGGCGGAGCTGAAGCGCGAGGCGGATTTCCTGGATCTGATCGCCGAGACGCGGACCGAGCTGATCGGGATTTATCGCGGCGCGGACAGCGCGGAGGAAAAGCGCGCCGCGAAGGCGGACGCCATCGACAGGCTGCGGGCGCGCTACCGGCGTTTGCGGGACGGGCGATGGGGCGGATATGCGGGCTACGATGGGTGGTTCGACGCGCCGATCAACAACGCCAAGCTGGCGGCGACCGCCGTCTATAACGACCTCGTGCCGGCATTCGTCGAGCTGTTCGAGGCCTGCTCGGGCGATTATCCGAAATTCTACGAGGCTGTCCGGCGGATCGGTGCGCTGGACAAGACAAAAAGGCTGGCCGCTCTCAAAGCGGCGCGCCGTTGCGGGACATGAAAAAGGGCGGCCGTTGGGGCCGCCCTTCTCGTTTGGAATGACCGGTTATTCGGCCGGCGCGGCAGGCGCTGCCGGCTCGGTCGCATTCGGATCGACGGGCGCGATCGCGCCGGTCATGCCCGAATCGGTGCCGAGTTCCTCGATCGTCTTCTTGCGCTGTTCATTGGCGGCCTGCTCTTCCTTCGTCACGAAAGAGGGAGCGGCTTCCAGTTCCTCGCGCGTGGTGTCGAGGACAAGATTCATGTCGCCGGCTTCCGCGTTCTCGGAAATCGACAGGGCGTCGAAGCGAACGCCGACATCCTTTTCGCCGATGCCGAGGAAGCCGCCGACGCCGATGATGACGCCTTCCAGCTGACCGTCGGCGGAAACGACGAGGTCGTTGATGTCGCCCAGCGTCTCGTCCTGGCCGTTGATGACGGTGTGGCCGACGAGCTTGGTCGAGCGATACTGGTTGTCTTCCTCGTAGATGAAGAACATCGAATCGTCGGCTTCGGCCATCTCGGTGGTTTCGGCAGCAGGCGCGACCTCTTCGGCCGGCGCTTCGCCGGTCATGGTTTCACCGGTGTCGGACCCCATGGTGTCCGTGTCCATCGAATTCACGTCGTCGCCCGGCAGGATGACAGCCGGCTTGTCGGCCGGGGCCTGGTCCTGTGCGAATGCCGGCGCCAGCGGGGCGGCGATCAGGGCGATGAATGCGGTCGAAGTCAAAAGTGTGCGTTTCATGACAATCTCCTCTGTTATGGCGACTGGAGGGTGCGCCATTGGGTCCACAACGGCGTCGAAGCCGAACACGTTCCTTTTTCGGCCGGGCACATATTTCGCCCGTGCTGAAATAGTATGTGATGGAACCGGTCGGGCGTATTCTCGTGGTGACGCGACCGCCGTCTGTAACGATCTCGTGTCGGATTTCGAGCGCCTGTTTGCGGCCTGTTCGGGCAGCTATCCGGATTTCCATGCTGCGGTGGAGCGTCGCGGTGTGCTGGACAGGGACAAGCGCCGCGCGCCGTTGAAGGCGGCGAGACGCTGCGGGTGAACGGTCCCCGTTACGCGCCTGGAGATCAGCCCCGACGGTAGTTGATATACATCCACTGCATTCCAAATTCGCTGGCGCAGCAAGCCGGGTATGCAAGCAGCATTTCCTCCATCGCCTCGCGCCGCTCGGTTCCGGTCTCCGGGGCTGCTGCCTTAACGGGGAGGGTCGGCCTCGACGGGGTGAAACGGGCGAGGATCACGTCCGCGATATGTCGAATGCCGGGGAAGAGCGTTATCGTCGTCATGGCCTGGATCCTTTTTTCCGTATTGGATGACGGGAAGGTTACGTTGCGACACTTGGTGCTGGAAGAATTGTCGGCGTTGTGCTGTTCTTCAAAAATGAAGAACGGCTTCCAGAACTGGTCGGATGTGCGTGTGTTCCTGGCAGTGTGTCGGAAGGGATCGACGCTCGCCGCGTCGAACGCGCTCGGCGTCGCGCAGCCGACGGTCGCGCGGCGCATCGAAGCGCTGGAGCATGTGTTCGGGCTGACACTTTTCGAGCGCGATAATCGCGGTTTTCGTCCGACCGATGCCGCACGGACGCTGCTGCCACTCGCGGAGGCGCTGGAGACGGCGGCCGAGGCGCTGGCGGACAGGGCGCACGATTTGTCACAACCGCGCCTTATCCGGATTACCGCGTATTCCGGCAATTTCTCGCCGCGTGTGTCGGACATCTTTACCGCCTACATGGCGATGCATCCGGACATCCAGTTCGAGTTCCTGCCCAGCGCGAAAACGCTGGATCTCATGGCGGGCGAGGCGGACATCGCCCTTCGCATCCTTGGGGAACCGCCCGAACCGGAACTGATCTGCCGGCATATCAGCACCGCGCGCTTCTCGGTTTACGGTGCGCCGGCCTATGCGGCGAAACATGGTCTGCCGAAGTCACCCGAAGACATGAAGGGTCATTGCTTCGTGACATCCGATCGCACGGGCTTATTAAAACGGCTCGAGGAATGGATGCTGCGCCACGTTTCGCCGGACCGGTTGCAAAGATACAGCGAAATCGAGCTGATGGACGCGGCGGTGAGGTCCGGCCGCGCTCTTGGCATCAGGAACCTGCGGCTGGTGGAGGGGGAAGAAAAGGCGGGAACGCTGATCCGCTGTTTCGAGCCGCCGGAGGAATTGTCGGCCCAGCACCTGATGCTCGTCTCGCCGGACGCCTACCGGCGGCCGGAAGTGAAGATGTTCACCAAGTTCTTCGCGCCCCGCTACGCGGCGATCTTCCGATAGCGACGCCCTCTTTGGCCGTATTTTTACGCGGTTGCCGGGGCGAAAACAAAAGCGATAATGACGCGGGGGAGGCGGCGCAGTAGAACGGCGCTTCGCATATTGTCACCATCGGGAGGAGAAAGATGGAAGGCACGATCTATGGCGAGGGGCTGGAACGCAACGCGGCCAATTACCAGCCGCTGACACCGCTCAAGCATCTGGAGCGGGCGGCGGCCGTGTTTCCGGACCATGTCGCGATCATTCACGGTTCGCTGCGCAGGACCTATGCCGATTTCTACGCACGGTCACGCAAGCTGGCCTCGGCGCTGCAAAAGGCGGGCGTTCAGCGCGGCGACACGGTGGCGGCGATGCTGTCCAACACGCCGGCCATGCTGGAAGCCCATCACGGGATACCGATGGCGGGCGCGGTTCTGCTGTCGATCAATACGCGGCTCGACGCCGACATCATCGCGTTCCAGCTCGACCATGGCGAGGCGAAGGTGGTGCTGGTCGATCGCGAATTCGCCGATGTGATGGCCGCCGCGCTGAAGCGGGCGGAAGCCGATCCGATCGTCATCAATTACGACGATCCGGATTACCCTGATGACGCGCCGTTCCCGAAGGGGCCGATGATCGGACCCCTCGAATACGAGGCGTTCATCGCCGACGGCGATGCGGAATTTGCCTGGCAGATGCCGGCCGACGAATGGGACGCGATCTCGCTCAACTACACGTCGGGGACGACCGGAAATCCGAAGGGTGTGGTCTATCATCATCGCGGCGCGGCGCTTATGGGCTATGCCAATGTCATCGCGTCCGGCATGGCGAAGCACCCGGTCTATCTGTGGACGCTGCCGATGTTCCACTGCAATGGCTGGTGCTTTCCGTGGACGCTGGCCGTGCAGGCGGGCACGCATGTGTGCCTTCGCTGGGTGCGCGCAGGCGCGATGTATGACGCGATCTCCGACCATGGCGTGACGCATCTTTGCGGTGCGCCGATCGTCATGTCGCTGCTGATCAACGCAGCGGACGAGGACAAGCGCGACTTCCCGCAGACCGTGACCTTCAACACCGCCGCCGCGCCGCCGCCGGAAAGCGTGCTGTCGGGCATGGCGGATGCGGGCTTCGAGGTGACCCATCTCTACGGGCTGACCGAAACCTACGGGCCGGCGGTGGTCAATGAGTGGCATGCGCAGTGGAACCTGCTCGACGGTCCGCACAAGGCGGCGCGAAAGGCGCGCCAGGGCGTGCGCTACACGGCGCTGGAAGACGTGACCGTGATGGACCCGGAAACGATGGAAAAGGTGCCCGCCGACGGCGAGACGCTGGGCGAGGTGATGTTCCGCGGCAATATCGTGATGAAGGGTTACCTGAAGAACCCGTCGGCCACCGACGAAGCCTTTCGCGGCGGCTGGTTCCATTCCGGCGATCTCGGCGTGATGCACGAGGACGGCTATATCCAGCTGAAGGACAGGTCCAAGGACATCATCATTTCCGGCGGCGAGAACATCTCCTCGATCGAGGTGGAGGACACGATCTACAAGCACCCTTCCGTGGCGGCGGTTGCCGTTGTGGCGCGGCCGGACGAGAAGTGGGGCGAGACGCCCTGCGCCTTCGTCGAACTGAAACCGGGCAAGGATGCCTCAGCGGACGACATCATCGCCCACTGCCGCAACCTGATCGCCCACTACAAATGCCCGCGGCACGTGGTGTTTTCGGAACTGCCGAAGACCTCGACGGGGAAGATCCAGAAATACGTGCTCAGGGAGCAGGCGAAGGACGTGTGAGCGCGGTTCAGCGCCGTTCCAGGACGATCAGGTTGTCGATCACCTCGGCGGTCTGGCCCTCCGGGCCGGTCGCCTGCCGCGTGAGCGGGCCGACCTGAACCGTGGTCCAGCCTGACATGTCCAGCGCCATGCCGGCGAGGATTTCGTCTGCCGTGGAGAAGACGTGGTCGGGGTTGCCGGAACGCCAGGGCAGGGCGGAGCCGTGGGTCGCGACCAGCAAGAGGCCGCCCGGCACGAGTGCCGAAGCCGCCTGCCGCAGCGCGTTGGCGCGGCCGAATTCGACCGGCGATTCCAGGAACATTGCGTAGACCATGTCGAATTCGCCTTGCGGGAATGTCTGCGACAGGTCGTGTCGGGCGAAGGTGACGCGGTCGGCGACACCGGCGCGTTCGGCATTGGCGCGGGCGAAGCCAAGGACGGTCGCCGAAACGTCGACGGCGGTGACGGTCCAGCCGCGCCCGCCGAGCCAGACGGCATCGTCGCCCTTGCCGCAACCCAGTTCAAGCGCGCGGCCCGGCGTTCTTTCCTGGGCATATCGCACGAGGACAGTGGAGGGGCGGCCGGAGGTTTCGGGAGAGGCGTCGCGGTAAAGGTCTTCCCAGAAGGTTTCGGATTCGCTCGGTGCGGTCATGTCGGTTCCAGCGGTTCGTGAAAGGGATGATGTCGTTCGGAGATTCATGGAACTTCAAATGATACATGAAAGAGGTGTTGTCAATATCATGTAAGTTTCATTGTTGCGTGAAAAGACGCGACCGCGACCGCGATTTGGTGCTGCGCGATACGACCCGACCGTTTAAACGGTTTCCGGAGTGGTTGTTCCGGCGAGAGCCCGCATGGAAGGAGACAGACATGACCCATAAACATTCCGGCTCGTGCCTTTGCGGCGCGGTGGCGTTCGAGATCGACGGGGATTTCGACAAGTTCTTTCTGTGCCATTGCAGCCGCTGCCGGAAGTTTTCCGGGACGGCGCATGCGTCGAACCTGTTCTCCTTTAATGGCAAGCTGACATGGCTTTCCGGCGAGGAGAAGGTGAAGCTGTTCGAGGTGCCCGGCACGCGCTTCATGAAGGCGTTTTGTGCGGATTGCGGCTCGCCGATGCCGCGTGCGCGCGAGGAGGCCGTGGTCGTGCCGGCGGGCTGCCTCGACACGCCGGTCGACATAAAGCCGGACGGGCACATCTTCTTTGCCGACAAGGCGAATTGGGACGAGCATCTGGAGGCGGTGGAGACGTTCGATCAGCGACCGGGGTAGGTGGCTTACGCCGCTCCTATCATCGATGCGATCTTATCGAGAACGAGGCGGCGTTCCTCCTCGCCGAGAATGGCGGTTCCGAAGACCTGCTGGGCTCTCATGCCCTCCAGAACGAGGAACAGGGTGAGCACCGCGCCGGGATCGGGCGTTTCCTGGAGCATCCGGTCGAGAAGCTCGCGGTTGAACGTCTTGACCGGCGCCAGCAGGCACGGATCCTCGGCCAGCGCGGCCAGAAGGCCCGATGACGGCGGCGATTTCTCGTCCAGCGTCCTGACGACCTGATCCATGTAACGCGCCGCGAAATCGTTTCCCTGCAACCGGTCGGCCTTTTCGTCCAGCTCGGCGCGAAATTCATCCAGAAAACGCTCGACGAGGGCACGCATCAGCGCCGCCTTGTTGGGGAAATTGTAGAGCAGGCCACCCTTGGACACGCCGGCGCGGGCGGCGACCGAGTCCAGCGAGAGATGCGCGGCGCCATCGCTCATGGCCAGTTCCGAGGCCGCCGTCAGGATCTTCTCGCGCGATGATTCTCCACGCGCCATCTGCGACCTCCCATTGACTTTACCGTCCAGACGGTACAGTAAACTGTCCCGGACCGCAACTGCCTTTCCAGCTGGATGGGTGCTGCCGCCGTCCAACGAACGACAACGGACCCCGTTCATGATCAAGAGATTCATCATCGCCTTCATTCTGCTCGTCGTGATTTGCGGCGGACTGGTGGGGTTCAACCTCTTCCGCGATCAGGCGATCGAGGATTTCTTCGCCAACATGCAGCAGCCGCCGGTCGCGGTTTCGACGACCGAGGTCCAGTCCGTGTCCTGGGAGCCGGCGATCCGCGCGATCGGAACGGTCAACGCGGCAAACGGCGTCGACCTGACGATGGAAGTGCCCGGCGTGGTCAAGGAAATCCAGTTCGAGGCCAATGCGACGGTCTCCGAGGGAGACCTCCTGGTTCGGCTCGACGACGAGGTGCAGCAGGCCGATCTCGCGTCGGCGAAATCCCAGCTGAGCCTGAACGAGCAGGCCCTCGTGCGTGCGCGCGAACTCCAGGAGCGGGGCGTTGGCTCGCAATCGACGCTGGAAACCGCGCAGGCGGCCGCGACGGCTTCGACATCGCAGGTGACGAAACTGCAGGCGGTGCTGAACCAGAAGCAGTTGCGCGCGCCCTTCGGCGGGACCATCGGTATCCCGCAGATCGATATCGGCCAGTATATTTCGCCCGGCCAGGTCGTCGCCACGCTGCAGGACCTCGAGACGATGAACGCGAATTTCACCGTTCCCGAGCAGCAGTTCGAATTGCTGGCGATCGACCAGCCGGTGCGCATCGGACTCAGCGAAGACGATCTGCCCTTCACGGGAAAGATCACGGGTATCGATCCCAAGATCAATCCGGCCACCCGGCTCGTTTCTGTGCGCGCCGAAATCACCAATCCCGACGGACGCCTGAACCCGGGCCAGTTCGTGCGCGTGCGCGTCGGCCTTCCGGTCGAGGACGACGTGATCGTCATCCCGCAGACGGCGCTTGTCGCCAGCCTCTATGGCGACTTTGTCTTCCGGATCAAATCGGTCGAGGCCGAAGGGGATTCCGATGCCGAGCCGACGCTGACGGTCGAGCAGGTCTTCGTGAAGCCGGGACGGCGCTCCGACGGCACCGTGGAAATCCTCGACGGTCTGACGGGCGGTGACGAGGTGGTCAATGCCGGGCAGAACCGGTTGTCCAACGGCGCCCGCGTGACGATCAACAACTCCGTGCAGCCCGACGGGGCGAAGGACAGCGCGCAATGAACATTTCCGCGCTCTTCATCCGGCGGCCGGTTCTTGCGACCGTCTTCGGCATCCTGATCCTGCTGCTCGGTTTCCAGGGCATCTTCAACCTGGCGGTGCGCGAGTATCCGGAGGTCGAGGAAACCGTCATCACGGTGACCACCGTCTATCCGGGCGCGTCGCCGGAGCTGATCCAGGGCTTCGTGACGTCGCCGATCGCCGCCGCTGTCGCGACCACCGAGAATATCGACTACGTGACCTCGCAGAGCCGGCCGTCGGCCAGCGTCGTCACGGTCCAGATGAAGCTCGGCTCCAATCCGGACGTGGCGCTGACGGAAGTGATGTCGAAGGTCCAGCAGGTCCGCGGGCAGTTGCCCTCGGATGCGAAGGACCCGACCATCGTCAAGGGCACGGGCCAGCAATTCGCGATCATGTATATCGCGATGCAGAACCCGAACATGTCGGCGGAACAGCTCACCGAATATATCGAGCGCGTCATCCGGCCGCGCATGTCGACCATCGAGGGCGTCGCCGAGGTGCAGGTGATGGGCGCGGCGAACTACTCGATGCGCGTCTGGATCGACCCGATACGCCTCGCGGCGCGCGGGGTCACGGCGGCGGAGGTCGTCGGCGCGATCAACCAGGCGAACTTCCTGTCCGCGCCGGGCAAGACCAAGAACGAATACGTCACCTATTCGATCACGACGGAAACGACGCTCAGGACGCCGGAGGCGTTCGGTTCGCTGCCGTTGCGGTCCAGCGGCGACGAACTCGTCCGGCTGCGCGACGTGGCGGATGTCGAACTCGCCGCCGAGAGCACCGACATGGTGGTCAATTTCAACGGCGAACCCGGCACGTTCATCGGCATTTTCCCGACCCCCGCCGCGAACCCGCTCGACACGGCGGACGCGGTCATCGCCGAATTGCCGGCCATCCAGGCGACGCTGCCGCAAGGCATGGAGATGAACCTCGTCTACAACGCGACCGAGGCCATCAGCGCGTCGATCGAGGAGGTCTTCAAGACAATCGGCGAGGCGGTCGCCATCGTCGTGGTGGTCATCCTGCTCTTCCTCGGTTCATTCCGCTCGGTGCTGATGCCGATCGTGACGATTCCGCTCTCGCTGATCGGCGCCTGCGGGCTGCTTCTCGGCATGGGCTATTCGATCAACCTCCTGTCACTGCTCGCCATGGTTCTGGCGATCGGCCTCGTCGTCGACGACGCGATCGTGGTGGTGGAGAACATCCACCGCCATATCGAGGAGGGGATGACCGCGCGAAAAGCGGCCTTTAAGGGCATGAGCGAAATATCGGGCGCGGTCGTCGCCATGACGCTGACCCTGGCCGCCGTGTTCGCGCCGCTCGCCTTTACCGGCGGGCTGACCGGTTCGCTGTTCAAGGAGTTCGCCTTCACGCTGGCGGGCGCGGTTGTGATCTCGGGCATCGTGGCGCTGACGATCACGCCGTCGATGAGCGCACGGCTGTTGGCGCATGACGGGGAAAGCCGCTTCCAGGCCGTTGTCGACCGGACGTTCGAACGGCTGGAGAACTTTTACGAAAAGCTGGTCTCCGGGTCGCTGAAATACCGGCCGGTGACGCTGATGATCGTCATCGCGCTGGTGACGCTGACCGGCTTCCTGTTCGTGAAGACGTCGACCGAGCTCGCGCCCGAGGAAGATCGCGGCGCGCTGTTTTCGCTGATCACGGCGCCGCGCTATGCGACGAGCGACTACACGACGGTCTATGTGGACGAGATGCGGGAGAAGACGAAGGACCTGCCCGAGCTCGACGCCAGTTTCTCGATCGTCGGTTTCGGCGGCCAGACGAATAGCGGCATCGCCGTCTGGGCATTCGACGACTGGAGCGAACGCGACCGGTCGCAAAAGGAAATACAGGGGGACATCCAGGCGCGGCTGTCCTCGATCACCGGGGTTCAGGCGCTGGTCTTCGCGCCGCCGTCCCTGCCGGGCGCGGGCGGCGGGCTGCCGATCTCCGTGGTGATCCAGTCGACCGGCGATCCCAGCCTGGTCTACGAGGTGGCGGAGGAAATCCGCCAGAAGGCGCAAGCATCCGGACGGTTCATCGTCGTGCAGAACTCGCTCGCCTTCGACGCGCCGCAGGTGACGGTGTCGGTGGATCGGGAACGCGCGGCGGCGCTCAACATCCCCGCGAGCCAGGTCGGCACGACGCTCGGCGTCCTTGTCGGCGGCGGCGCGGTCGCCCAGTTCGATCGCGATTCCAACAGTTATGACGTGATCACGCAGGTGCCGCGCGAATATCGGGAGAACCCGGAAAGCCTCGGCGATTTCTTCGTGCGGAGCGCGACCGGCGAGATGGTGCCGTTGTCGGCGGTGACCTCGGTCTCCACGGCGGCGTCGCCGGCCTCCATCGAACAGTTCAACCAGCTCAATTCCGCGACGATCTCGGCGCTGCCGCTTCCCGGCGTGACCACGGGCGACGGCCTGCAGGCGATCGAGGAGATTGCCCTGGCGGCGCTGCCGGACGGGTTCTTCGTGGATTATTCCGGCCAGTCGCGGCTGGAGAAGGAGCAGGGGAACACGATCCTGATCGCCTTCGCGATGGCGGTGGTCGTCATCTATCTGGTGCTGGCGGCGCAGTTCGAGAGTTTCCGCGACCCGCTGATCATCATGATGGCGGTGCCGCTGTCGATCTTCGGTGCGATCGTGCCTCTGAATCTCGGCCTCGGCACGCTGAACATCTATACCCAGATCGGTCTGATCACGCTGATCGGACTGATCACCAAGCACGGCATCCTGCTGGTGGAATTCGCCAACCAGCAGCGGACGCATAACGGCCTGTCGCGCCTGGATGCGATCATCGCCTCGGCGAAAGTCAGGCTGCGGCCCATCCTGATGACCACGGCGGCCATGTCGCTCGGCGTCGTGCCGCTCATCCTGTCGTCGGGCGCCGGCGCGGCCGCGCGCAACTCGATGGGGCTGGTCATCTTTTCGGGCATTCTCATCGGAACGATGTTCACGCTGTTCGTCGTGCCGATGTTCTACACCTTCATCTCCGCACGCGATCTCAGCCCCGAAACGGAGGATGATGCCGAGGCGACGCCGGAACACCCATGACGAGAAGACGCGGCAGCCGGCAGAGCTTCGACTGGGCAGGGTTGGAGACCCTGTCCGTGGGCGAGGATGAATTGATCACGCCAGCCCAGTGCCGGATGGCGCGGGCGGGTATCGTGATGTCGGTGCGCGAACTGGCGCGCCTGGCGGATGTGTCAGGGTTGGAAGTAACGCGCTTCGAGAACGGCAATGAGGGCGCGCTGCCCGAGATCGTCCGGCGCTTCCGGCTTATACTGGAATCGCGCGGCGTCCGGTTTCTGGATGGCTCCGAAGGCGGTGGGGTGGAAATCACCGAGTGAGGCAGCGCGGCTTCCTCTCGCCGCGTCGATAATCGCTACTCCGCCGCTTCCACCCGCCCGTTTCCGTCGCTGAGCGGTGCGTCGGCGTTGCCGCCGGTTGTCTGGGCGTCGAGGTCGGGGAAGGCGGCGATGCGTTTGCCGGTGTGGTCCTGGTGCAGGACGATCAGGCCCTGTTCCTCGAACCAGTCGAGGAAGCGTCGTGCGCGGCGCGCGGAATGGGTGCCGTAGGCGCGGGCGATCTCCGCGTCGGAAGGGCAGGGCCCGGCGGTGATCGCGGTTTTCGCCAGCATCAGGAAGACGCCCTGGAGATCGTCGGTCACGCCCGTGGCGAGCGACAGCGCCGTCTGCCAGGCTTCGCCGGAGGCCGTTTCCTCGTCGACGCCCGAGCGCGCAACGGCAAGGCGCAAGCGAAATTCCCCCATGGAGAGCGGCGCGCCGGCGATGCGGCGCATACGGCCGCGCATCAGGAAATCCTGATATAGTTCGGAGTCGGAGCGGAAGGCGGACTCCGCGCTGGCCGTGATGGCGGCGAGCGTCTCGGCGATCCAAACCTCAAGTTCCTCGGCGTCCATCGGCGGGCGGCGTCCGGGCGTTTCGGCTTCCGGTTCGGCCTGCTGGACTGACGCGGCGTGCGCGAGGTCCTCCATGATGTCGGTCGTCGCGCGCGGTTGTGGCGCGGCGCGGCGCGTGACGGGAGGCCGGGCGAAATCCTCGGGAGCCGGCGTGAAGATCAGGTCTTCGACGTCCTGCGGCGCGTCGGGAAGCGGCATCAGCTTGGGGCTCGACGAGCGCGCGCCGGTCTCGACCGGGCCGATCGTGACCTTGAGCGGGCGACGCGACATGGCGGGCCCGAGCGCGACGAAGGAGCCGCGCTGAAGATCGCGGAACTGCTCGGCCTGGCGGCGGTCCATGCCGAGAAGATCGGCGGCGCGGGCCATGTCGATGTCGAGGAAGGTGCGCCCCATCAGGAAGTTGGAGGCTTCCGCCGCGACGTTCTTGGCGAGCTTGGCGAGGCGCTGCGTGGCGATCACGCCGGCAAGCCCGCGCTTGCGGCCGCGGCACATCAGGTTGGTCATCGCGCCGAGCGATGCGCGGCGCGCGTCTTCGGCGACTTCTCCGCCGGCGGCGGGCGCGAACATCTGCGCTTCATCGACCACGACGAGGACCGGGAACCAGAATTCGCGGTCCGCGTCGAACAGCGCGTTCAGGAATGTCGCGGCGGCGCGCATCTGGTCGTCGATCTCGAGGCCTTCCAGCGTCAGCACGCAGGAGACGCGGTGCTGGCGGATGCGGTTGGCGATGCCGATCAGTTCGCCCTCGGACCGGTCTGCATCGACGACGATATGGCCGAAGGCGTCGGCCAGCGTGACGAAATCGCCTTCCGGATCGACGACGACCTGCTGGACCCATTTGGCCGACTGTTCGAGCAGACGGCGCAGCAGATGCGATTTGCCGGATCCGGAATTGCCCTGGACGAGCAGGCGTGTAGCCAGCAGTTCCTCGATATCGAGCTTCGCCGCGTCATGCGTGGCGGTCGTTCCCATGTCGATGTCGACTTTCAAGGCCGGGCTCGCTGCGGTGATGGTTCGAGGACAGCCGGCAGAGACGCCGGCCCACCCCTCGATAGAGGATTCGCGGGCCGGACGGAAACCGGTTTGCGCACGGTCCACAGGCAGGAGGCGCACGAAACCGCATCAGTCGGGAAGACGATGCGATGCCTTAAAGGTTGTGTGCCCTGAAGTGGCTGCTGGAGAGCCACTCATTGACCTTGGCCAGCAGGGTGTCGGGGCTGATCGGCTTGGACAGGTAATCGTCCATTCCCGCTTCCAGACACTTCTCGCGGTCACCCTTGAGCGCATGCGCCGTGACGCCGACGATCGGCGTCCTGCGGCCGTTCAGCTCTTCGCGCTTGCGGATGATTTCCGTCGCCTCCAACCCGTTGAGTTCCGGCATGGAGACATCCATCAGGATAAGGCGCGGCGGCTTGCGGGCGCTGGTGTCGACGGCCTGCCTGCCGTCGCCGACGATCTCGAAGGAGAAGCCGGAATCAAGCAGGATTTGCGAGAAGACGAGCTGGTTGACCTCGTTGTCCTCGGCAATAAGGACATCGAGCGCGAAATCGGTCGCTTCCGGTTCCGCGTCCTTCGCCTGCGCGACGGGGCCGCCGGGGGCTGGCTCAAGCGCGGGGTTTTCCCGAAGCGGGCGCGTGCTTGCCGTTTCCGGTACCTCTTCCGGGGCGATTGCCGCGGGCGAGGGTGCATTCGCGGTCTGGGAATCGCGGGTCCGTTCCGAAGAGACGATGGAGTTCACCATCGCATCGAACAGATGCGACGATCGTGCCGGCTTCATCAGGTTCTTGTGAATGCGCAGGCGGCGGATCTCGTCCGGCGAAACGCCATTGTCGACCGAGGTCAATATGACGATCGGCGTGTCGCTCAGGCGGCTGTCGGAGCGGATCGCGGCCGCGACGTCGGTGCCGTTCATGCCCGGCATCTGATAGTCGAGCACGATACATTCGAAGGGCGCGTCGAGGCGTTTCGCCTCGCGCAGGACCTGCAGTGCCTCGATGCCGGAACCGACCGCGCAGCTGTCGAACCGCCAGGCGTTCATCTGCTCCATCAGGATGGAGCGGTTCACCGAGTTGTCGTCGACGATCAGGACGCGCGCGCCGGTCACATCGGTCGAGGGAAGTTCCGGACGGCTGATTTCGCCGTGTTTGGGAAGCGTGATCGAGAACCAGAAGGTCGAGCCTTCATCGATCTTGCTTTCGACGCCGTATTCCCCACCCATCAGGCTGATGATGGAAGACGAGATGGCGAGCCCCAGACCGGTGCCCTCGTGGCGGCGGGTGGACGAGCCGTCGACCTGCGAGAATTTCTCGAAGACCGTCGCAATCTTGTCTTCCGGGATACCGATCCCGGTATCGGTGATCCGGAAGGTCAGTTTCGCCTCGTCGCCGAGATCGACGGCGTCCACGTTGATCAGCACGTGGCCCAACTCTGTGAACTTGACCGCGTTCGAGACGAAGTTGGTGATGACCTGGCGCAGCCGACCGACGTCGCCGACATAGGCGTCGTGGATCGCCGGGTCGACGCGAACGATCATCTCTATATCTTTCTGCTGCGCGCGTGCGGTCATCAGCGTGGCGACGTCTGTGACGGCCTCGCGCAGTTCGAAGGGTTGCGGATCGAGCTCCATCTGGCCGGCATCGATCTTCGAGAAGTCGAGTATGTCGTTGATGATCGTCAGGAGGGCGTTGCCCGACTTGATGATGACATCGGCAAAAGTGCGCTGCTTGCTGTCGAGATCGGTGGCGGTCAACAATTCCGCCATGCCGAGAACGCCGTTCATCGGCGTGCGGATCTCGTGGCTCATATTGGCGAGGAATTCCGACTTGGCGCGGTCGGCGTTCTCGGCCTTGATCTGGGCGTCGCGGAGCGCCTTTTCACGTTCCTTGAACTTGGAAATATCCTCGATGCGGATGACGAGGTAGTTCTTGCCGTCGGCCAGTTGTTCGCGCGACTTGAAAGCCTTGGCCGCGAAGACCGTGCCGTCGGCGCGCCGGATGTCGTGCTCATGCGCGAAGGTCGTGCCGGTCTTCATGACCTCGTCCTCGAACATCGTGGCCTGGTTGGCGTTTTGCGGCCCGACGATGTCGATGGCTCTCTTGCCGACGATCTGGTCGACCGACAGGCTGTGAAGTTCGGCGAACGCCTTGTTGGCGATGACGCAGACGCCGTCGGTATCCTTCACGAGAACCGGGCTTGAGAGCCGGTCGAGGATGCTCTGGCCGAGCTCGGCCTTGGTGCGGGCGGCGATGGCTTCGTTCTCGCGCGCCTTCATCTCGTTGATGTCGGTCGTGATGCCGACGACATAGACCGACCCGTCCGAGCCGACGGCCTTCGATTTGCGTGCAAGGCGGTATTGCGGCGAACCGTCTTCGCCGACGCCGATTTCCTCGAGTTGCTGAACCTCGCCGGTTTCCAGCACCTTCCGGTCGGCTTGCATGTATTCCCGACCGGATTCGCCGAAGACCTCCAGATCGGTCTTGCCCATGCTTTCGGCGACCGTGACGCCGGCGAATTTCTCCCATCCGGAATTGGCGTAGATCAGCCGGAGATCGGGGGTCTTGGCGTAGATCGCGGCGGGGATGGCCTCGATGATGTTCTGGTAGAGTTCGTTCTCGCGGACGCGCTCGGCAAGCGCGATCTGCTGGTCCTTCAGTTCCGTGACATCCATCCTGAGGCCGATCAGCATGTTGTCTTCGGTTCTGATGTTGACGACCTTGTGCCAGTTGCCGGAACGGGCGCGGCGCAGCGATTCAAACCGGTGCTGATGATACTCATCCAGCTTGCGCCGTTTCCACTCCGACGGATTGGTGTCGTGCAGCATGTCGATCTCGGGATCTTCGCTGTCACGCCACAGTTCCTTGGCATGCGCCAGATCGACCGCCGCCGAGAGCGGTTGGCCGGGCCGCATGGCGGGACCGAGAAGCGGCTGGTCTTCCTGCAACCGGCGATTTGAGAGCAGGAAGCGGTCCTTGTCGTCATAGACGACGATGCCTATCGGCACATTGTCGAGGACTGTCTGCAGAAGCCGGAAGGATTTCTCGGTCTGAGTTTGAGCCGTCTCCAACTGGAGTTCGTGATCCTTTTCGGCGGTGATGTCGGTGCGTATACCGATGAAAATTCCGCTTTCGAGGCGGCGGTTGTCGATCTTGCACCAGCGTCCGTCGCGCAGCTGTTCAACAATCTCAAAATGGGTCTTGTGATGTTTGGCGACGCGGTCGGCTATTTCCTCGTCGAGTTCCGCTTCCGACAGATTCTCGGCCTTCAGATTCGTGGCGTAGACCTCGCGCAGGATGGAGGCGCGCATGACCGTCGACAGTTCGGCGCCGGGAACGAGCATGTCTGCTACGCCCGGATAGAGATCGTGCATCGCTCGGTTGGTGTAGAGTAGTCTGTCTTTTTCGTCATAGATCACGACGCCGGAGCCGATCGCGTCGAGGCTGGCCTCGATGATCTGGGTCAGGCGGCGCGTCTCGTCGCGCGCGCGCTTCATTTCCTCGAGCATGGAGATGATGTCGCTGAGGTCGTTTCCCGTTCCGCGATAGCCTTCGAATTCGCCGTTCTCTCCAAAGACCGGATGGCCGGAGACGGAAATCCAGTGTTCCTGGCCGCGCGGATCGACGAATTCGTAGATGAAGTCGCGAAAAGGTTCCCGGCGTTCCAGCACCTCGAGATGCGCTTCGGATTTTTCCTTGTTTTTCGTATGGTTGAGGAAGATGTCCCGGCGCGATCTTCCGATCATCTCCTCCGGGGAAACGCCGGTGATTTCCTCCACGTCACCGGACATGAAGGTAAAGCGATGGTCCTTGTCGGTGACCCAGATCCACCCGGCGGAGCCCGAAACGATATTCTTGTAGTCGTCGAGGGTCGCGCCTTCCGGAAGGAGGGCCGCCGTGTCAGTTCGCGATCCGTTGTTCATCACTACCCTGCCGCAATCCAAAAGTTGCAGGCGCGCCGAACCACAACTTCAGCACGCGGTGTATGCAGAGTCGCCGAAACAGATGAACCACGCGTTAACCAAGCGCGGCTTTGGGCCGGCCGGGCTTATCTGTGCTCTTCGACCGAAGCGTCTATGAGAGCCTTGTTGAAATAGCGCAGCGCGCGCACCTGGGTCGCCCAGCCGACGATCTTTTCGGGCTCCCTGTCGTCGATGACAGGCAGGCGCGCATGCCCGCCCTTGTCGAACAGGCGCAGCGCAACTTCCAGCGTGTCGGATCGCTTCAGCGTGGGTGTGCCGGATTCGGTATCGTACTGTTCCGGTTCCGCATCGGGATCGAGCGGATCCATGAAATCCATCACGCGGCGTGAGCGGGTGAGGGCGCGGTGCGGTCCCTCGCTGACGAAAAGGCCACGCATCTCGAGCTGCCACTGGAAATAGGAATGGGCATGAACCGCCTGGTTGATGCCATAGGCGATGGCGACGGTGAGCAGCAGCGCGATCGACAGCGCATAGCCGCCCGTCAGTTCGAACACGATCATGATGGTGGAGAATGGTGCGCCGAGAACGGCGGCGGCGACGGCGCCCATGCCGAGGATCGAGTAGAGCCCTTCGCTGGAGGCCAGTTCCGGGAACGCCGAGGCGGCGATGAGCCCGAAACTGCCGCCAGCCATGGCGCCGAGATAGAGCGACGGCGAGAAGATGCCGCCGCCGAACCGCGAGGCAAGCGTGATCGCGGTCGCCGCGGTCTTGGCGACGAGCAGCATCAGCATCATTCGAAGCGGAAGATTGTTGTTCAGCGCGTCGTCGGTCGTTTCGTAGCCGACGCCGAGCACTTCGGGAAACACCACGGCGATCGCGCCAACGCCCGCTCCGCCGACGACGGGACGCACCCATGTCGCCATGTTGATGTGGCGCGCGACCCAGTCCGTCGCGACGAGCGAGAACTGCAACAGGATCGCGACGATGGCGCAGGTGACGCCGAGAAGCGCGAAGGCCGGGAACTCCCAGTAGGAGGTGATCTGGTGATCCGGGATGATGAAGGCCGCGACATCGCCGAACCAGAAGCGGGTGACGAGCGTGCCGACAACCGAGGAAAGCACGATGGGCACGATGGCCGACAGCGCATAGTGGCCGAGCACGACTTCGTGGGCGAAGATCATCCCGGCGATCGGGGCGTTGAACGAGGCAGAGACCGCGCTGGCGACGCCGCAGGCGAGCAGGACGCGGCGCGCGGAATCCGGCAGGTGCAGCCGGCTGCACAGGGTCGAGCCAAGGGTCGCGCCGAGATGGACGACAGGCCCTTCGCGGCCCGCGCTGGCGCCGGAGCCGAGCGATAGGGCGGTTATGAGGGCCGACGAGATACCAGGCCAGAAGGGGAGACCCCGCTCGCCGAGGACTCGGGCCTCCATGACATCCGCGACGCTGAAGGTTCGCTGTTTCGACTGGATCGTCTGCAGCAATATGCCGACGACGAGGCCGCCGACGACCGGTGCGGCGAAGATGACGATCTTCGGAATGCCGGCGGCGGCGCTGACCACCGATTCCGACGTGGTGCCGAGCCACAGCAACTGGACGAGCCCTATGGCCTCGCGGAAGAGCACGGCCGCAATCGCGACGACCAGCCCGATGATCACCGAAAGAAGCCAGACCGCGGGCAGGCGGCGGCCGGTGAAATCGCGCAGGTTCGTCGTCATCTCGGACAGGGCCGCCGAGAAGCCCGTCTGGAGCATTGCCAGCAGGCGGCGCAGGGGTGAAGGCGTGTCTGACATGGTACCGCCGCGGCCGACTCCGTAAGCGTGAAGTTGCGAATGCGGCGCCATAGTAGAGCGCTTCACGGCGGGAATGAAGCGGTCGCGTCGGGCGATCCGCAGGCGATATGCCCGCCGCGCCTTGATTTTCGCCGTCGCGCGGTTCAGGAGAGGGCTTTCCATGGGCTCCGCCGGCGCATTCCTGCCGATTTCAGCGTTTAGCGCAGACGGTTCTCTCACTTTCGACCGCTTTCGGCCGTAACAAGAAACGAAGAAAACGGCACCATGCCCCTGTTAGACCGTCTGCAACTCAGCACGACCTCCACCGATCTGCCTCCCCATGAATCGCGGATCGTCTCCCTGCCGCTCCTTTGCATGATCGCCTTTGCGATCGGACTGGTCGCAGCGGCGGGTGCGGTGGTTTTCCGAATTCTGATCTCGGTCGTTCACAACCTCTTCTTCTACGGGCGTTTTTCGACGGTCTATGACGCCAATCTGTTCGATGCGCCGAGCCCGTTCGGCCCCGCGATCATCCTCGCGCCGGTTGTCGGCGGGCTGATCGTCGTCTGGCTGGTGAAGACGTTTGCGCCCGAAGCAAAGGGGCACGGCGTTCCCGAGGTGATGTTCGCGATCTACCATGCCAAGGGCAATGTGCGCGGCGTGGTGGCCATCGTGAAGTCGCTCGCCTCGGCCATCTCCATCGGCAGTGGCGCATCGGTCGGCCGCGAGGGACCGATCATCCAGATCGGCGCATCGTTCGGTTCGACCGTGGCGCGCATGCTCAGACTGGCGCGATGGGAGAAGATCACCCTTCTTTCGGCCGGCGCGGGGGCCGGTATCGCCGCGACGTTCAATACGCCTCTCGGCGGCGTGCTTTTCGCGGTCGAGATGCTGCTGCCCGAAGTCTCGACGCGGACCTTCCTGCCGGTCGTGGTGGCGACCGCGACGGCCACCTATGCCGGACGGATCGCCTTCGGTCTCGACCCTGCCTTCATCGTGCCGCTGGCCAACCTCGAAGTGCACCAGGCCGTGGATTTCGTCCAGCTGATCGCATTCGCCGTGCTTGGCGCGCTTGCCGGCATCGCCTCCTGGGCGTTCATCCGTTCGCTTGCCTGGTGCGAGGACACGTTCCCGAAGCTGCCCGGCAACGAATACACCCAGAACATCATCGGCATGCTGATGATCGGCGTTCTCGGATACGGCTTCTTCCTGGTCACCGGCCAGTATCACACCTATGGCGTCGGTTACGCGACGATCCAGGACATCCTGAACGACCAGCCCTACACGCTGGCGCTGCTGCTGCTTCTGCTGGCGGCCAAGATCTTCGCAACCTCGGTCAGCCTTGGCGCGGGGGCTTCGGGCGGCGTGTTTTCGCCGTCGCTGTTCATCGGCGCGGCGCTCGGCGGCGCCGTCGGGGTCATCGGGATGACGCTTTTCCCGGATCGCGGCTTTGCGCCGGCGGAATTCGCGCTGGTGGGCATGGGCGCGCTGGTCGGCGGCGCGACGGGCGCGTCGATGACCGCCATCGTGATGATCTTCGAGATGACGCGGGACTACAATGTCATCGTGCCGCTGGTCCTGGCGGTCGGGATCGCGCTCGGGGTGCGGCGCTGGCTGATCGCCGACAATATCTACACGATCAAGCTGCGCCATCGCGGCCGGCCGATACCGCAGATCCGGCACACGAACATGTATCTCGTGCGCCAGGCAAAGGAATTGATGGCGACGAATTTCATCGTTCTGCCGATCGACATGACCGTGTCGGACGCGCTCAAGGCGCTGCCCGCGGAGATGGATGGACCGATCCACGTGATCGTCGAGGACGAGGGGCGCATTGCCGGTTTCGTCCGGTTCGGCACGATCCCCTACATGGCGGACCGGCGCGCGCATCAGACGCTACGCGAGATCATGTCGAGCGACTATGTGATCGCGTCGCAGACCCATATCCTGAACTCGGTGATCACCCGCATGAACCAGCGAAACCGGTCTTATGCGATCGTGGTCGCGGGGCCGGGTGTGGTGCCGCGCACCGAGAACATCGTTGGCGTGATCGACACATCGGAAATCGCCGAGGCGGTGATCTCGAACCACTATGCGTGACGGCGCCGTTGCGCGCATCGCGGGTCGGACCTAGAAACACATTCCGCGCTATCATGCCCCGTGACGGGCGACGCGGCACATCGACTGTCGGGAGGAATACGTGGCCCTCAATGATATCAAGCCGGCCGAACGCAACGAAAGCGGCATCGCCCTTGCGCTCGACATATTGAAGCAGCGTTTCGGCGAGCGGTTTTCGGCAGGCGAGGCGCTGCGCCGCCAGCATTCGCACACAACCACCTACATTCCCTCGCAATTGCCGGACGGCGTGGTCTTCGTCGATAACGCGGAGGAGGCGCAGGCCATTGTGGAAGTCTGCGCGCAGCACAAGGTGCCGATCGTGCCGTTTGGAACCGGTACGTCGCTGGAAGGCCACGTGAACGCGCCGGCGGGCGGCATCTCCATCGATTTCAGCCGGATGAACCGGGTGATCCAGGTGAATGCCGAGGATCTGGATTGCGTGGTCGAACCGGGCATCACGCGCAAGCAGCTGAACGATTATCTGCGCGACACGGGCCTGTTCTTCCCCATCGACCCCGGTGCCGACGCCAGCATTGGCGGGATGGCCGCGACACGCGCCTCCGGAACCAATGCGGTGCGCTACGGGACCATGCGCGAGAACGTCATGGCGATGGATGTCATCATGCCGAACGGCCGCAAGATCACCACGGCGAAGCGCGCCAAGAAGAGCTCGGCCGGCTACGACCTGACCCGGCTGATGGTGGGATCCGAAGGCACGCTCGGCGTCATCACCTCGCTGACGCTGCGCCTTCAGGGCATTCCGCAGGCGATCTCGTCGGGTGTCTGTCCGTTCCCGACGCTGGACGCGGCGACGCATGCCGTGATCATGACGATCCAGATGGGCCTGCCGGTGGCGCGGATCGAACTGGTGAACGAATTGCAGATGAAGGCGATGGTCGACTATTCGAAGCTGGATCTGCCGGTATCGCCTTGCCTCTTCGTCGAGTTCCACGGCACCGATGCGGGCGTGAAGGAACAGGCGGAGACGTTCGGCGAGATCGCCGAGGAGCTCGGCAGTTCCGGTTTCATCTGGTCGACGCGCGAGGAGGAACGCGCGCGGCTCTGGCAGGCGCGGCATGACGCCTACTGGTCGTGCCTGCAACTGCGCCCCGGCGCCAAGGCGGTGGCGACCGATGTTTGCGTGCCGATCTCGCGGCTTGCCGACTGCATCTCCGAGACCGAGGCCGATATCGAGGAAGCCGGGCTGATCGCGCCGATCGTCGGTCATGCGGGCGACGGCAATTTCCACGTCTCGGTGCTGGTCGACGACACAGATCCGAAGGAAATCGAGGCGCTGGAGAATTTCGTCGAGCGGCTGAACATCAGGGCGCTGTCGATGGGCGGAACCTGCACGGGCGAGCACGGAATCGGCCAGGGAAAGATGAAGTTCCTGGAACTGGAACTGGGCGGCGCACTGGACGTGATGCGGTCGATCAAGCGTGCGCTCGATCCCGATAACATCATGAATCCGGGGAAGATTGTCACGTTGTAGGGTTGCGGGCTTCGTAACCCTTGATCTTGACGCCGAGTGGCGCATCATGCGCAAGGGCAGTCACCGGTCGTGCCCGGCCGGGTGATGCGGCTCGGCCCCAGGGAGCAGGCAACTGGCGCGGCTTTTAGTCATTTTGGGTAGTCTTCTGGTTCTGGCGCTGATCGCGGCGCTGGTGGGGCCGTATTTTATCGACTGGGACGCCTATCGCGCCGATTTCGAAAAGGAAGCGACACGCATTCTCGGCCAGAAGGTGACCGTGTCCGGCGAGGCGAAGGCGCGGCTGCTGCCGTTTCCCTCCGTCACTTTCGAGGATGTGCGCGTCGGCGATCCGGAAAAGCCGCTCGCAACGGCCGACCGTTTTTCGATGGATGCCGAGCTGGCGCCGTTCCTGAGCGGCGAATTGCTGATCTTCGACATGCGACTGGTCAATCCGGTGGTCGAGATGTCCATCGACGAGCGCGGGTTGCCGGACTGGACCCTGCCATCGACCGGGCCGGTGAGCCCGACGCGGGTCGTGCTCGAGAATGCCTCGATCATCAACGGGTCGATCACGCTGCGCGACGAGATCGACGGGCGCGACTGGGCGATGGACGGCATCAACGCGTCTGTCTCGGCCGACAGCCTGCTCGGGCCTTACCGACTCGACGGCAGCGGATGGATGAAGACCACGCCGTTGGCCTTCCGGGTCACCACCGGCGGGTTGTCACGCGAAGGCTTTTCGCTGCGCACAGTGCTGGAAATGGAGCGCCAGGGCATCGAATTGTCCGTCGATGGGCGTGTCGCGGAACCGGAGGTCGCCTCGGCCGCGCCCTATAACGGAACCTTCGTGGTGCGGCCACTCTCGGGCGGTTCCGAGAAGCGGTACGAGGTGGAGGGCAAGTTCGCCGCCTCGCCACGCGGCGTCGAGGTGGAGGAATATCGCGGCGAGTTCGGACCGGTCGCCGATCCCTATGTGATCACCGGTGCGGCCGGTATCACGGGCGGCGCGAACCCGCGCTACCATGTCGAGGTGACGGGCAACCAGGTCACGCTTCCGGATACGGCGGCCGCCGAGGAGGAAAGCGCGGCCGGCCTGACCTTTGCCGAGCGGCTGGCGCGCATCGAATCGATCGTCGCCGCGCTGCCTTTTCCGCCGGTTCCGGGCAGTCTCGACGTCGACCTGCCGGCGATCATCGCGGGCGGCACGACGATCCGCGACATCAAGCTCGTGGCCTCGCCGGACGACACGGAGGAAGGGGACGGCCGGCGGCGGTGGAAGGTCACCGGATTCGAGGCGCAATTGCCCGGGCGAACGACGGTCGAGGCCGATGGGGTCCTGCAATTGCCGGACGCCGGCAATGACGAGGAGGCGGCGCGTTTCGCGGGATCGCTGGTCGTCGCGTCGCGCCAGCCTTCCGGCCTCGCGACATGGCTGACCGGGGCCGCCGACGAGGCGATCCGGCGGTTGCCCAATGCGGGCTTCGCGGCCGATGTCTCCTTCGAGCCCAACCGCCAGACGGTGGACAATCTCGAGGTGATCCTCGGACCGGCACGGCTCGGAGGGCGGCTCGAACGCATCTCGGACCCGTCGCGGCGGGCGACGCTGGACCTCTCGCTGCGGGGCGAGGAGCTGGACTTCGATGCGCTGGAAGCCCTGTCGGCGATGTTCGTCGGCGGCGACGGCGCGGCACGCTATGCCGACCACGACCTCGACATCTCGCTCAACCTCGTCGCCCCGGACATTCGCGGCATCAAGCTGGATACGCTCGACGCGTCGATCCGGTCGCGCGATTTGAAGACGGAAATCGACCGCCTGTCCGTGACCGGGCTTTTCGGCGCGTCGATCTCCGCGACGGCGAGCCTCGACCGGCGCAACGAGGCGCTCGGGTCGGGCGTCGATGCGACCATCGTCGCGCCGGACGGCAACCGGCTGATCGAGGGATTGGCCGAACGCTTCCCCGATATCGATGCGCTTGCCCGGCTGCGCGAGATCGCGGCGGGGGACGCTCGCGCCTTTGCGGATACGCGGCTCGATATCGTCGGCACGGTGGCGCGACAGGCCTCGCTCGTCGGAGAAGCGAGCCTGTCCGTTTCGGGTTCGACCGGCGGAACCGAACTCTCGGTGACCAGCACGGCCAAGGGCGACATGCGCGATCCCGAAAAGGCTTCGGTTTTCCTCAACGCCTCGCTGGAAAACGAGGCGGCGGAGCGGTTGTTCGCGCAGGCCGGGCTGACGACGCACACGGTCGAGAGCCCCGGGCCGCTCGCCGTTTCGGCGCGGATCGACGGCAGCCTGTTCGACGGGATGAAATCGGCGTTCACGCTGACCAGCGGCGACATGGTGGCGGATCTCGACGGCGTTTTGACGACCGACATCCTGTCGAGCGGGTTCACGGGCCAGCTGCAAATCGAGGCGAACGATATCGAACCTTGGCTGCTGACGCTCGGCTATGCCTTTCCCGGGACCGGGCTCGGCACGACGGCGGACATTTCCGCCGCGATCTCGCAGCGCAGCGGCAAGACGGTGCTGCGCGAGATCGATGCGGTGCTCAATGCAAGCCGGATCACCGGCGACCTGACATTATCCATGCCGGACGAGATCCCCGTCGTGCGCGGGGATCTGGCGCTGGAATTCGTCGATGCCGGTCCGTTCTTCGCCATCATTACGGGCGACCCGGCCGCCGCGATCCGTGTCGCGGACCCGGAGGATGCGCTGGAGCGTGAATTCGGGCCGCCGATCCTGCCGCGCCACGATATCGAGGTCGGGCTGGCCGCCGGCGAGGTGACCTTCCCGACCAGCGAGGCGACCGTGAAGGCCGTGTCCGGCACCTTCGTCTATCGCGACAACGAGATGGCCTTCAGGGACGTCACGGCGAGTTATGGCGGCGGCACGTTTGGCGGGTTGATCTCGCTGCGCAACGATGGCGGGCTGACCTTGCTCAACGCGCAATTGACGGCGGGCGACCTGTCGGTTGCGCAGCTCGCGCCGGAAGTCGGCCGGGTGATGGCCGGGACGACCGGCCTGGCGCTGCAACTGACCGGAACCGGCCGCAGCAATTCCGCGCTGCTCGACTCGCTGACCGGCTCGGGCGTTCTGTCGACCGGGCAATTGACGGTCGGAGGGGTCAATGCGGACGGTTTCGCGGACCTGATCGCGGAGGCCGACATGGTCGGCTACGACATGACCGTGGAGCAGATGCGCGGAGTTGCCCGCGAAACGCTCCTGACCGGCGAAACGGTGCTGCCGCCGGCCGATTATGCGGTCTCGGTTTCGGGCGGTGAAATCCGCCTGTCGAATGCGAGCGCGCGGGTCGGGGATTTTTCCGTCAACCTCAATGCCGCGATGGATATCGTCGCCGGCACGATCGCGGGCGATGCGCGGCTGAGCTTCGATCCCGGAGAGGAGGCCGCCGCCGGGCCGCAGCCGGAAATCGCGCTGGCCTTCTCGTCGGCGGAGGAGGGCGGTTTCGACGTCACGCGCGATTTCGACCCGCTGACCGGTTATCTGACGCAACGCGCGCTGGAGCGCGAGCAGGCGCGGGTCGAGGCGCTGCAGGCGCGGCTGCTGGAAAAGCAGAGGCTTCGGCGCGAGGTCCTGCTGCTCGATTATCTCGCGAAGCTGCGGGAAGAGAAGGCCAAAGAGGCGGCGGAGGACGGGCAGGACGACGCACGCATGCATCCCGTCGATGCGGGCGAACCGCTGCGCGTGGTGCTCGATCCGGCCACCATGCGCACGCAGGCGGCCGAGGAGGCTGCGAGACGGCTCGCTCGAGGCGGTTTCACGCGATCAAGCGCGCGGCGCGGCAATGGCTCCCCCGAACCCGGCGCAGACAACTAGGGTATTTCCGGTCGTAACAGAATCCGAATGCGCCGCCTTTCGCCTGTGGCCCGAACGCGCCTTTTGATGCAGAGGTTTCGATCTAGACCTGAATTGCACCGGGAAGTGTACTCATAAATGGACGAATGCCGATGACCGCTTTCGGCAGAACCACTGAAACCAATCAATCGACCGCGTAAGTCAGCAATGCGGGCAAAGCCGCCTCTCAGCCTGGCGGTTTGAATGGCGGCTTTCGTTGTTCGGCCCGGATCGATCACCTGACGCCGAAACCGTGTTCTATGGTCCATGACTGATCCATCATGAAATCGACAAACAGATGAGCAAGCCCATTCTTGGGGCTATTGGCCGGGTAGATCGCGTAAGCGTCGATGGGGCGCAACTTGACCCGAGGCACCAGTTGCACGAGACGTCCGGCGCGGAAATCATCGGCAACGAGCGGATAGGTTTCGATCATAAACCCAAGTCCCTCATCGACGAATTTCCGAGCCATTGAGAAATTGTTGCAGGTCACCACGATCCGAGGGGACCGTTCGGGAACCTTGCCATCAGCCAGGGTTGCGTAGGCGGTCCACGATATCGGAAGACTTTGTATCCAGTCCCAGTCGGCCAAGTCCTCCATGGATTGCGGCGTCGAGCGCCCGGCTACATAGGATGGCGCAGCAAAGACACAGAACTGGACATTGCCGAGCTTGCGCGCCTTGTAGCTGCTGTCGTCAAGGTCGTGAGTGCGCCCCCGAATGGCGACGTCGATATTGGATCCCTCCAACTGGACCGGCTTGTCTTCGAGCTGCACTGACAAATGTACGCCGGGATAGGCCTGCGAAAATCGTGTGAACGCCTCGACGTAGGGGCTGTGCGCGAACGGCGTCGGGGCTGCGATTGTCAGTGTTCCGGTTGGCTGGGATGCGCGCCGCTCGACGGCTGAAAGACCATCTATGGCAGCAGCGGTCATGCGCTGGCTGGCCGCCAACAGTTCGGCCCCCGCGTCGGTCAGCGACATGCGCCGCGTTGAGCGATACAGCAGCGGCACACCCAGTGTTTCTTCGAGTTTGGACACATGATGGCTGATGACTGACGGCGACAGATGCAGTTGTTTTGCGGCCTGTCGAAACGATCCATGTTCGGCAACCGTCTGAAAGATCGCCATGGTTCTGAGTTGGTCAATCATTGTTCGATCTCATAAAACTATAAAACGCATAATGCATATATATTCACATAAACCCGGGGCATGCCAACCTGCAGTAAGCCCAGCAAGGGGCCGGTAAATCTGACGATTGATAGGACAAATCATGACACTGCTCGTATCCGTAACCCGAGTCTCCCACATTCCTGTCGGAGCTGAGCTCGAAGAATTCCACGTTGCTCACAAAGAGCTCTTCGGCAGCGCCACTGGCAAATTGAGATTTCTGCGCGACCCGCAAAATGCCAATCAGGCCGCTGTCGTCGGCGAAGTGCATGACCTCGAAAAGATGCGCGAGATCAGCCGCACGCCAGAAGGTGATGCAATGATGCGCAAGTTTGGTTTCCTGGAACAGCTCAGTTACTTTCTGGAGGACGCGTAAGACATTTGGTTCCAGTTGCCCAAACTTCAGTTCGGGAACACACAATCTCTGATGCGCAAATATCGATGTATGATCGGTTCGATCCATGGCTTCTGGGACTGATCGCGGCGCAGAAGCATTGCGGGCTATTCCCGGCCATCCGTCCCGGAACCAGTTTCAAGACGGCTTCTTACCCACCGCAGATCTTGCGCTTACTCAGGAACAAGCTCGCCGCTGCCACACCAGTCGGAGGGCATATCTTTCAGGTTCGGTAGCCCGTGGTTTATGGGAACGCTGCGTTTTCGTAGTCGATGGCAATTGCCGGTTTGGAATTCAGGTCTGACAAGAGACCTGGGAAGATATCAAAAAGCCCCGCTTCGGCTGAATACACCCCGACCAGTCCATTGCTGTCATCGCAGGAAAAGACGCCTCCCTCCGGGTGTCTGTTTTTTAGTAGCGCCTCAGTTTGTTTTCGCCCGAAGCGAAACGCACCTTCGGTCCGTGCCGCAATACAGGCGCATTTTCCGGACTACGGGTTTGGCTGCGACAGCTGGTGCAGTGACAATTGCACTGCATCAATAATGAGCCCCGACCCTAGCTCTTCTGGCTGGAGGCGCCTGCGACCGTGAGGGTCGTGCCGGCGGCTTCGAGCGCGTCGGCGATCTCTTCCGGTGGATCGCGGTCGGTGATCAGTTCGCTGACCGCGTCGAACCGGCAGACGGAGACGAGGCCCCTGCGGCCGAATTTGGAGCCGTCGGAGACGACGACCTTGCGCTCGCCGCAGGCCAGAACGCGCCGGGCGAATTCGGATTCCTCGAGATCGAAATCCATCACGCCGCCGGCATCGAGCGCGCCAGCGGAGATGACGGCGTGGGCGACCGTGAAGCGGGTGATGAAGTCGATGGCGGAATTGCCGAAGGCGGCGCCGGAATCGCTGCGCAACTCGCCGCCGGCCATGTAGACGCGATTGCCGTTTACCGTCGCCAGCGTGCGGGCGATGTCCGAGGAATTGGTGACCACGGTGAGGCGGCGGTGGCCGGTCAGTTCGCGGGCGACAAAGCTCGTCGTCGTGCCGGTGTCGAGCATGACGGATTCGCCATTGTGGATGGTCGAGGCCAGATGGCGGGCGATCGTTTGCTTGGCGACGGCGTTTTCGCGCATGCGGCGCTCAAAGGGGGCCTCGCCGATCTGGCCGGCAAGGCCGACCGCGCCATGGATCTTGAGGACGGAGCCGTTCTCGGTCAGCGGCTTGACGTCACGGCGGACCGTTTCGAGCGAGACGTCGAGACGCGCCGCGAGGGAGGAGATCGTGACCGTTCCCTCCTCGTTGAGGATGCGCAGGATTTGCTGGTGGCGCTTGGAAAGCATGGCTTTCAACTCCGATTCCTGCCCACGGCTTGGGCATGTCTCGCCGATTTTACAGGCATTTCCACAAAACCGGGCATAAAAATCACAAAATACCACACAACGCGATTGACAGAACCCGAAATCTCACGCGTAATTTTGGTCAGGACTAGGGTGTGCTGCAATCGCCGACATCGTTCGGCCTGCCAATTGCGATCATCACGGGTCCCGGAAACAGGGTGAACAGGGAGCTCGACATGAAAGCAACTCAACGCAAGACGAAGACGGTACTGGCCGGCCTCGCGGTCTCGGCCTTTGCGCTGACGGCGGCGGCTTTTCCCGCATCGGCGCAGGAATCCTCCGATCCGATCAAGCTGACGCTGCATGACTGGACAGGCCAGCTGATCACGACCCAGCTGATGGGCGAGGTGCTGCAGAAGGCCGGCTACAATGTCGAATATGTCCAGGCCGACTACCTGGCCCAGTTCGCGGGACTGGAAACCGGCGACCTGCATGTCGCCATGGAAATGTGGGAAACCACCGGTCGCGAGGCGATGGACGCCGCGACGGCTACCGGCAAGGTCGAGAATTTCGGCCCGACCGGCATGAAGGCCAAGGAAGAGTGGTGGTACCCGATCTACATGAAGGAAAAGTGCCCCGGTCTTCCCAACTGGGAAGCGCTGAAGACCGAGGAATGCGCCGAGGCCTTCTCGACGGCCGAAACCGCGCCGAAGGGCCGTTATCTCGGCGGTCCGGTGACTTGGGGCGGCTTTGACGACGAGCGCGTCGAAGCGCTGGACCTGCCCTTCGAGGTGATCCATGCCGGCACCGACGCCGCGCTGTTCGCGGAACTGGAAAGCGCCTATCAGCGCGAGGCTCCGGTGCTGCTCTGGGTCTATGCACCGCACTGGGCTCCGGCGAAGTACGAAGGCGAGTGGGTGGAGTTTCCCGAATACACCGCCGATTGCTACAACGACCCGGCCTGGGGCTCCAATCCCGACATGGCCTATGACTGCGGCAAGCCGTTCGGCGAGATCTGGAAGGTCGGCTGGGCCGGCGTGAAGGACAAATGGCCCGGCGCCTATGAGGCGATCAAGGCATTCACGATCGACAATGACGAGATGGGCGCGATGATTACCGACGTCGATCTCGACGGCGAGTCCATCGACGATGTCGTCGACAGCTGGATGGCGGACAACGAAGACCGCTGGAAAGGCTGGATCGGCCAGTAAGGGCCCGTATCCGACCGTACACCGAAGGCCGCCGCCCGAAAGGGCGGTGGCTTCTCATCCGCAATTCCTTCGATCTGCCGAGGCCTTGAATGTCGCCGCCGGAAGCCAAACTGGTATGCCGCAATATCTGGAAACTTTTCGGGCAGGGCGCCCATGAGTTCCTGGAAAAAACCGGCGGCAACCCGACGCTGGAACAAATCTCCACCGAGGGGCTGGTCAGCGCGGCGCGCAATGTCAGCCTGAGCGTCAACGAGGGCGAAATCTTCGTCATCATGGGGCTTTCGGGCTCCGGCAAGTCGACGCTGGTGCGCTGTCTCTCGCGCCTCGTCGAGCCAACCGCCGGGGAAATCCTCTTTCACGGCGAGAACCTGCTGGCGGCCGACGAAAAGCGGATGATTGAAATCCGCCGCCACAAGATGGGCATGGTGTTCCAGCATTTCGCGCTGCTGCCGCACATGACGGTGCTCGCCAATGTCGCCTTCCCGCTGGAAGTGCAGGGGGTCGACCGCGCGACGCGCGAGGACCGCGCCCGAAAGATGATTTCGCTGGTCGGGCTGACCGGCCGCGAGGATTCCTATCCCCGGCAATTGTCCGGCGGCCAGCAACAGCGCGTCGGTATCGCCCGTTCGCTCGCCGTCGAGCCGGAACTGTGGTTCCTGGACGAGCCGTTCTCGGCGCTCGACCCGCTGATCCGCCGCGAGATGCAGGACGAATTCATCCGCCTGCAATCGGTGCTCAGGAAGACCATTGTTTTCATCACGCATGATTTCGACGAGGCCATCCGCCTGGCGGACCGGATCGCGATCATGAAGGACGGCGAGATCGTCCAGGCCGGGACGCCGGAGGATATCGTGCTCAACCCGGCGACCGAGTATGTCGAGGAGTTCACCCGCGCCGTGCCGCGGGCCAAGGTGGTGCGCGCCGGATCCGTCATGACCCGGGACGACGGCGATGCGCCCGAGGCCGCGGTTTCCGCCCGGGCGACGATCGCCGAGGCGGCGCCCCTTTTCCTCCAGGGGGCGGAACGGCTGCGGGTGACCGGCGAGAGCGGCGAGACGATCGGCGTCCTGCGGCGCGACGACGTTATCGAGCTGATGATGCGGGGCTGACCGATGGCGGATGTGGCGGCAACCCGGTCGGGCAGCGTGACGACGACCACGGCGTGGCGAGGCCTCGTTGTCTTCGTGCTGGCGCTCGCCGCCTTCATCCTCTTCTGGAAGTTCGGCGAGGATATCGCGCCCTGGGCGTTCGAGTATCCCAAGAAGCAGATTATCCCGGCGGCGCGCTGGATCAGCGATTTCACCAAGTGGCTGCTCAATGACGCGACATTCGGCCTGTTCACCTTCACCGACCTGACGCGCTTCATCGCGGCGGTCATCGACTTCCCCTACAAGGTGGCGCTGAGCCTTCTCGCCTCGGGCCTGATGAGCGGACCTGGCTCCAGCGCCGTGCAACTGCTGCCGCCGATTTCGTGGATCGCGGTGACGGCGATCGTGACGCTGATGGGGCTTTATGCGGGCGGACGCCGGCTCGCGCTGATCGTCGCGCTGTGCTTCCTGTTCATCGCCGTGTTCGGACAGTGGACGAGCGCCATGGTGACGCTTGCCTCGATCCTCGTCGCGGTGCCGCTCGGCGTCGTCGGCGGATTGCTGCTCGGCATCGCCGCCTATCGCTGGCGCTGGCTGGAGCGGGCGCTGCTGCCGATCCTCGACCTGATGCAGACGATCCCGGTCTTCGCCTATCTCGTGCCGATCCTGTTCCTGTTCGGCTTCGGCGCGACGGCGGCGGTGGTCGCGACCCTGATCTACGCCATGCCGCCGATGACGCGCGTGACCATGCTGGCGCTGCGCCAGGTGCCTTCCGAAGTGCGCGATCTCGGCAACATGATCGGATGCACGCGCCGCCAGATGACATGGCGGGTGCTGGTGCCGACTGCCAAGGAAAGCCTGATGGTTGGCGTCAACCAGGTGATCATGCTGTCGCTGAACATGGTGATCATCGCCTCGATGATCGGCGCGGGCGGGCTCGGTTATGACGTGCTGGCGGCGTTGCGGCGGCTGGATTTCGGCGCGGGACTGGAGGCGGGGCTGGCCATCGTGGCGCTGGCGATCGCGCTCGACCGGCTGAGCCAGGCCTTTGCCAACCGCAATGCGGCGACCGATGAAACGCAGGCGCGCGGTTTCATGGCGCGTCATCCCTATTTGCTGGCGGCGCTCGGTTTCGTGGTCCTTACGGGCGTCGCCGGCCTTTTTGTTCCCGCCATCCAGGCCTATCCGGAAGCGCTGCAGGTTTCGACCGGGACCTTCTGGTCGCGCGTCGTGGAATGGATCAACGTCAATTTCTTCGACACGCTGGAAGCGATCAAGAACACGCTGCTGATCCAGTTGCTGGTGCCGTTCAAACGGTTCCTCTTAAGCCTGCCCTGGGCCGGCGTCGTGGCGCTGCTGGCGTTTGCCGGTTTCCTGTTGCGCGGGCCGAAGCTGGCGCTGCTCGTCGCTGCGCTCGCCGCGCTGATCGCCGCGACCGGCCAGTGGGAAAAGGCGATGATCACGGTCTATCTGTGCGGGATTTCCGTGATGTTCGCCGGGCTGATCGGCATTCCGGTGGGAATTCTCTCCGCCGAGCGCGACCGGTTGTGGCGCTGGGTGAAGCTTGCGATCGACACGCTGCAGACGCTGCCGTCCTTCGTCTACCTGATGCCGGCGGTGATGCTGTTTCGCGTCGGCGACTTCACGGCGATGATCGCGGTCGTCGCCTATGCGGTCGCGCCGGCGATCCGCTACACGGTGCTCGGCATCAATCGGGTCGATCCGCGCCTCGTCGAGGCCGGCAAGGCGATGGGCTGCACCGAGTGGCAATTGCTCACGCGCATCAAGCTGAAGCTCGCGCTGCCGGAGATCATGCTGGGCGTGAACCAGACGATCATGTTCGCGCTCTCGATGCTTGTGATCACCGCGCTGGTCGGCACGCGCGATCTCGGACAGGAGGTCTATATCGCGCTGACCAAGGCCGATCCGGGACGCGGTCTCGTCGCCGGCCTGGCGGTTGCCTTTATCGCGATCATCGCGGACCGGCTGATCTCGGCGGGCGCGGCGCGGGCGCGGGCGCGGCTCGGGATTGCGGAGGAGCCTTCATGAGCGTGTCAGACCGCGTGGCCGCGCTGCCGTGCTGGACCGGCAGCGTCGAGATGGAACCGCTGACGGGCGGATTGTCGAACGAGAGCTGGCTGGTGACGGACGGCGCGGGCCGGCATGTCGTGCGGTTCGGCAAGGATTACATCTTCCACCATGTCATCCGCGAGCGCGAGATCGCCTGTGCGCGGGCGGCGCATGCGGCCGGTTTCGCGCCGAAGGTGGAATATGCCGCGCCGGGCGTGATGGTTTCGCAATTCCTCGACGCGCGGACATGGACGGAAGCCGACATGCGCGCCCAGCCCGAGCGGATCGCGCGGCTGCTGCATGATTTCCACACCAAGATGCCGGCCGAAATCACCGGGCCGGGCTTCATGTTCTGGGCGTTCCACGTGATCCGCGACTATGCCCGCACGATCGAGGCGGGCGGCAGTGCGTTCACGCCGGAGCTTCCGGGATATCTGGAGCTGGCCGCCGAACTGGAAGCCGCACAGGCGCCGCTGCCGATCGTCTTCGGACATAACGACCTGCTGCCGGGGAATTTTCTCGATGACGGCGAGAGGCTGTGGCTGATCGATTTCGAATATGCCGGCTTCTCGACGGCGATGTTCGATCTTGCCGGCGCTGCGTCCAATTCCGGCATGGACGAGGACGCCGCTGCCGCATTGCTCACGACCTATTTCGGCCACGCGCCGGACAGTGCGCTGATGCGCTCCTTCGACGCCATGCAATGCGCCTCGCTTCTGCGCGAGGCGATGTGGGCCATGGTGTCCCATCTTCATCTCAGCGCGCCCGGCGCAAACTATGCCGACTATGCGCGCGAAAACCTCGACCGGCTCTCCGCCGCGCTCGACCGCTATCGCTCCAAACACGGAAAGACCGGATCATGACGCTACCCCAGCACGCGCAGATCGTCGTCATTGGCGGCGGCATCATCGGCTGCTCCACCGCCTATCACCTGGCGAAAGACCACAAGGCCGAAGTCGTGCTTCTGGAGCAGGGGGCGCTGACCTCCGGCTCGACGTGGCATGCGGCAGGTCTCGTCGGCCAGTTGCGCTCGTCCGCCTCGATCACGCGGGTGCTGAAATATTCGGTCGACCTCTACAAGCGCCTCGATGCGGAGACGGGTCTCGCCACGGGCTGGAAGATGAGCGGCTGCCTGCGGCTCGCCACTAATGAGGACCGCTGGACGGAATACCGGCGGCTGGCGACGACGGCGCGCTCCTTCGACATGGAGATGCATTTGCTTTCGCCCGACGAGGTCAAGGCGATGTGGCCGCTGATGGACACGTCCGATCTCGTCGGTGCCAGCTGGCTGCCGACCGACGGGCAGGCGAGCCCGTCCGACATCACCCAGTCGCTCGCCAAGGGCGCGCGCATGCATGGCGCGAAGATCCACGAGAATGTCCGCGTGACGGGTTTCGGGATGGAGGGCGACCGGATCGTCTCCGTGAAGACGGACAAGGGCGAGATCGCCTGCGAGAAGGTGGTCAATTGCGCCGGCCAGTGGGCGCGGCAGGTCGGCGAGATGGCCGGCATCAATGTTCCGCTGCAGCCGGTGAAGCACCAATACATCATCACCGAGCCGATCCCGGGGCTTGCCACCGATGCGCCGACGATCCGCGATCCCGACCGGCGCACCTATTTCAAGGAGGAAGTCGGCGGGCTGGTGATGGGCGGCTACGAACCGAACCCGCAACCCTGGACGACCGGCGACGTGCCGAACGATTGGGAATTCCGGCTGTTCGACGACGATTTCGACCATTTCGAACAGCATATGGAACAGGCGATGGCCCGGATTCCGGCGCTGGCGGAAAGCGGCGTCAAGCAGATGATCAACGGCCCGGAGAGCTTCACGCCGGACGGCAATTTCATCCTCGGCACCGCGCCGGAATGCGCCAACATGTATGTCGGCGCGGGCTTCAACGCCTTCGGCATCGCGGCGGGCGGCGGCGCGGGCTGGGTGCTCGCCGAATGGACGATGACCGACGAGGCGCCGCTCGATCTCTGGGTCGTGGACATCAGGCGGTTTTCGGAGATGCACCGCGACCGGCAGTGGGTCTGCGACCGGACGCTCGAAGCCTATGGCAAGCATTACGAAATCGGTTTTCCGCATGCCGAATACGAGAGCGGGCGACCGCGCATCGTTTCGCCGCTCTACGACCGCCTCAAGGGGTATCGCGCGGTGTTCGGTTCCAAGCTCGGCTGGGAACGGCCGAACTGGTTCGCGCCGGAGGGCATGGAGGCGGAAGACGTCTATTCGATGGGCCGGCAGAACTGGTTCGGCCCGGTTGGCGACGAACACGCGCATGTGCGCGAGCATGTCGGCATCTTCGACCAGTCGTCCTTCGCCAAATACGAACTCACCGGCCCGGACGCACAGAAGGCGCTCGACTGGATCTGCGCCAACGACGTGTCGAAGCCGGTCGGCCGGCTGACCTACACGCAGCTGCTGAACAGCCGGGGCGGCATCGAGGCCGACCTGACCGTGGCGCGACTGGCCGAAGACAGGTTCTACATCGTCACTGGCACGGGCTTCCGCACCCATGACGCCGCCTGGATCGCCGACCATATCCCGGCCGATTGCGACGCGACGCTCACGGATATCACGGAGGAATGGGGCACGCTGTCGCTGATGGGTCCGAAGGCGCGCGACGTGCTGGCCAAGGTGACCGACGCCGACGTGTCCCATGCGGCGTTTCCCTTCGCGCATGTGCGCGAGATCGACATCGCCGGCTACACGGTGCGGGCGCTTCGCGTGACCTATGTCGGCGAACTCGGCTGGGAACTGCATGTGCCGATTGGCGCGACCGGCGAGATTTTCGACGCGCTGATGGCGGCCGGCGAAGCGGACAATATCCGGCCCATCGGCTACCGGGCGCTGGAAAGCCTGCGGCTGGAGAAGGGCTACCGCGCGTGGTCATCGGACATCACGCCGAATGACACGCCCTTCGAGGCGGGGCTCGGCTGGGCGGTGAAGCTGCGCAAGAACACCGATTTCATGGGCCGCAAGGCGCTGGAGGCGAAGGCCGGTCAGGCGCTGACGAAGCGGCTCGCCGGGTTCACGCTGGACGATCCGGATGTCGTGCTGGTCGGACGCGAGACGATCCTGCGCGACGGCGAGACGGTCGGCTACCTGACTTCGGGCGGCTACGGCTACACGATCGGCAAGAGCGTCGGCTACGGCTATGTGCGCAATGCCGACGGCGTCAGCGACGATTTCCTCGAATCGGGCTCCTACGAACTCGTGGTGGCCAATGAACGCTTCCCTGCGACCATCGGCATGGACCCGTTCTTCGATCCTTCAAACTCCCGTGTGAAAGCCTGACATCATGTCGTTCAATCCGGATCGCCATGCGCGCATCGTCATCATTGGCGGTGGCGCTATCGGCTGCTCGCTTGCCTATCATCTCGCCCGCGCCGGGGAAAAGGACGTGCTCGTCCTCGAAAAGGCGCAGATCACCCATGGCTGCACATGGCATGCAGCAGGACTTGTCGGGCAGTTGCGCGGCAAGAAATCGCTGACGCAGCTGATGCAGAATTCCGTGGCCGTGTTCGACCGGCTCGAAGCGGAGACCGGCCAGGCGACCGACTGGAAGAAGGTCGGATCGTTGCGATTGGCGTCGAGCCAGCCGCGCTGGAGCGAAATCCGGCGCTCGATGCAGCTCGCCAAGAGCTTCGGCTTCGAGTGCCACAGCCTGAGCGCGTCGGAAGCGCGCGACAAGTTCCCCTATGTCGACCCGGACGGCGTTGTGGGCGCGGCCTTCATTCCGTCGGACGGCTATATCGATCCCTATGCGCTGACGCAGGCGATGGCATATGCCGCCCGGCAAAACGGCGCGCGCATCGAGGAAGGCGTGCAGGTCGAGGACATCGTGATCGAGAACCGGCGCGCGGTGGGCGTGGTCACCGATCATGGCACGATCGGCTGCGACGTGCTGGTGAATTGCGCCGGACTGTGGGCCAAGCGGATTGGCGAGATGGCTGGCGTCGCGCTTGCGGCGGGCGTGGTGGAACACCAGTATTTCGTCACCGAGAAGGGTCTCGACTATGGCGACGACCTGCCGACGCTGCGCGACCCGGACAAGAATTTTTACCTGAAACCGGATGTGGGCGGCGCGTTTGCGATCGGCGGCTGGGAGGACGGAACGCCCGGCTGCTGGGGCCAGCGCGCGCCGTTCGATTTCGGCCGCCAACTGTTTCCCGCCAATATGGACCGGCTGGAACTGTTCGCGCTGCCGGCGGCCGAACGGCTTCCAGTGCTCAACGAGATCGGTATCCGCACGATCATCAACGGGCCCATTCCCGTTTCCGCCGACGGCGAGCCGATCATGGGGCTGGCGCCGGAACTCGATAACTTCTACGTCGCCTGCGGGTTCACCGCCGGTATCGCCGCATCCGGCGGGGCGGGCGAGGCCATGTGCAACTGGATCATGCATGGCGATCCAGGCCTCGACCTCTGGGCCTTCGATGTTCGCCGCTTCGGCGCGCCTCACGCCCAGGCGAAATATCTCGAGGAACGCGCCGTCGAGGCCTACGGCTCCTATTACAAGATCCACTGGCCGGGCGAGGAAAGCCACGCCGGCCGGGGGCTGCGGCGGTCAGCGCTGCATGCCAACCTTGCGGCTTCGGGCGCGCAGTTCGGCTCGAAATTCGGCTGGGAGCGGCCGAACTGGTTCGCGCTGCCGGGCACGACATCAACCGAGACGCCGAGTTTCGAAGGCAAGCCGGGCTGGTTCGATGCCGTCGGTGAGGAAGCCAAAGCGATCCGCGAGCGGGTGGCGCTGATCGACCAGTCGTCCTTCTCGAAATTCGAGATCACCGGAGCGGGCGCGCAGGCGGCGTTGAACGCCATCGCCGCCGGCGATCTTGCGGGTGAACCGGGCAAGGCCTTCTACACGCAGCTCTGCAACGAGACAGGCGGTGTCGAGGCGGATCTGACCTTCGTTCACGCCGGTCCGGGCCGGTTCCTGATGGTGACGGGCGCGGGCTTCGGCGTGCGCGACAGCGCCTGGATGCGCCGCCATTTGCCCGACGGCGTCGCGATGCGCGACGTAACGAACGCCTATTCGGTGATCAACATTTGCGGGCCGAAAGCGCGGGACGTGCTGCAGTCGGTCTGCGAGGACGATCTGTCGAACGAGGCTTTTCCGTTCCTCGCCGCGCGCGAGATCGAGATCGGGCTGGCGCGCGCGCTTGCGGTACGGGTCGGCTATGTCGGCGAACTGGGCTGGGAGCTCTACGTGCCGCAGGACTATGCGGCGCATGTCTATGAGACGCTGAAGGCCGCCGGCGAGCCGCACGGCATCGCCGATGCCGGTTACCGCGCCATCGAAAGCTGCCGGCTCGAGAAGGGGTATCTGTACTGGTCGGCCGACATCACGCCAGAGACCACGCCCTTCGAGGCGGGGCTCGGATTTGCCGTCGCGCTGGACAAAGGCGACTTCATCGGCAGGGAAGCGCTTGCCAAGGCGAAGCAAGCCGGTGTAACGCGACGCCTCGTAACATTCGCACTACAGGGTTTCGCACCGTTTCTCGGCGGCGAAACCGTGCTACTTGAGGGGAAGGCAGTCGGTTCGCTTTCGAGCGCGGGCTACGGTCATCACCTGGGCAAGACGATCGGCTTCGGCTATCTGCCCGTGGAACTGGCCGGCGAGGGGGCGTTTCAGATCGAGGCGTTCGGCAAGGCATATGAGGCGGTGCGCGGTCCACGCTGCCTCTATGATGCGAGAATGGAGCGTTTGAAGGCATGACGGCAGAAATCGACGAGGCGCGCACAATCATCGCTGGTATTCCGCTGCTCGCGGACGCCGGTGAACCACAGCGTCTCGGCGGTTTGACCAATCTCGTCTATCGCGTCGGCGATTACTGCCTGCGCATTCCCGGCAAGGGCACCGAAGAATATATCGACCGGGGCAACGAGGCCGCCGCCGCGCGCGCCGCGGCGCTGGCCGGCGTCAGCCCCCGGATGCATTATTTCGACGAAAAGACCGGGGTCATGGTGACCCGTTTCGTCGAGGGCGCGGTGACCATGACGCCGGAATGGTTCCAAACCCGGGACGGCGCGCCGGCGCGCGCTGGCGAGGTGTTTCGCGCGCTGCATCTCTCGACGGCGGTGTTTCCCTTTCGATTCGAACTGTTCTCGATGATCGACGAGTATCTCGGCATTCTCTCGACCAAGGACGTGGCGCTGCCGGACGGCTATCACGATGTCGTCCGCGAGGCCGAAGCGGTGCGCGAGGCGCTGGCCGTCAATCCGGCTCCGCTCGCGCCATGCCATTGCGACCCGCTGTGCGAGAACTTTCTCGACACCAACGACCGCATGTGGATCGTCGACTGGGAGTATTCCGGCATGAACGATCCGATGTGGGATCTCGGCGACCTGTCGGTGGAGGGCGGCTTTAGCGATGTGCAGGACGAGGAAATGCTCGTCGCCTATTTCGAGGGCGAAGTGCCGCCGCGCGAACATGGCCGCATGGTGATCTACAAGGCGATGTGCGACCTGCTGTGGACGCTTTGGGGGCTGATCCAGCTTGCCAACAACAATCCGGCCGAGGATTTCCGCGCCTATGCCGACGGTCGCTTCGCGCGGTGCAAGGCGCTGATGGCGACGCCGGAATTCGCCAGACACCTCGCCGCCATCAACTCGTAAACCGTCCCTGAAGCGCCAGGTCGAGCGCATGGACGCGCAGGGCCGACGACAGGTTCGAATCGCGCGGCCTTTCCTCGTCGATTTCGGCGATGAGCGCGGCAAGCGAACGTCCGTCCTGTTCGGCGGCGCGCTTGAGAAGTGCCAGGAACTCCTCCTCGATCGAGAAGCTCGTGCGGTGTCCTGAAATGCTGACGGAGTGTTTGCGGACGGGCATGAAGCGCCCTTCGCGCTATTTGTTCTTCCTGAAGGAATCGAGCGAGACCACATCGGCGCCGCCCGCGGGCGTTGCCTCTTCCTGGTCGCCTTCGCCTTCCGCCGCATGGGCTTCGGGCGTTATCTCCGCGACCTGATCCTCCGGATTGGCGGCCGGCAGGACGTCGATCGGCGCATCGGCGTTTTCGACATCGAATTCGAGCTCGAAATTCACCGATGGATCGTAGAAGCCGCGAATGGCGGAATAGGGCACATGCAGCTTTTCCGGCACGTCGGAGAAGGACAGGCCGACGCTGAAGGCCGTTTCGGTCACTTCAAGGTCCCAGAACTGGTGCTGGAGCACGATCGTCATCTGCTCGGGATACTGCTCGCGCATCCGGTTGGAGACTTTCACGCCCGGCGCGGTGGTGACGAAGGTGATGAAGAAGTGGTGATTCCCGGGCAAACCGGTCTTGCCGACTTCGGTCAGAACCTTGCGGATCACGCCACGCAGGGCATTCTGCACCAGAATGTCATAGCGGATCATGTCTTCGGTCATTGCTCGTCGTCCGGCCCTCGGGGAAGCGTGGAAGTCATGATGTGCTTTTTTCGCGGCGGCAGGTCAAGAGGCAGACGCCGCTGGAAAGCCGAGAGAAGGGTATGGAAGTGGAGGCTTCTGTTGCCAGGTGCCTCCGGACCCCGCCTAGAGGTGCTAGCCCCTAGGACTTAATTCGAAGCTGTCGAACCGCCATTAGGCAGCGAGACGTGCCTCAGCATAGTTGTCGTTTGCAACTACTAGATTGACCCGATAACGGTGGTATCATGCCGAACAAAAGAACGATCTTTACACCCTCGTCGATCCTGTTTCGCCCCCATCAAAAACGGTTCGCGTGAACCGCTTGTGGTGGAGGCGCCGGGTACCGCCCCCGGGTCCGAATGGCTTATTGCATCGCCAGTTTATTGTCATAGCCGGTTGCCCGGCACCCATGCATATAGCTGTTCCCGAAGCGATTTCAAAGGGTCGGCTTGACTTTACAAGACGCGTCGCGAACATGATCGCGCCGAAGTATCGCAAGGTCCGATCGGGGCGTTGGACCTTCGTTCGAAGTCAAACAGCGTGTGGCAGGGAAGGAAATACCGGATGAGCGAATATCTCGATGATGTCAGGCGCTATGACGCCGGGGCCGACGAGGAAAAGGTGTCCAGGATCGTCAAGCATCTCGGCATTGCCCTGCGCAGCCGCGATGCCTCTCTCGTCTCCTGTTCGGACCCGAGCGAACTCGCGCGGGTGCGCGAGAAATGGTGCGAAAAGAAACTGGGCGCCAGCAACGCGGCCGGCGCGGACGAGATCATCGCGAAGGTTTGCGAGGAAATGAGCGGCGACCGGAACAAGAACCGCGTCACCTTCTACTATCTGGTCGCAAAACACATGGGCAAGCTCAGCGATCTCTGAGCGCTGGCGGCAATATCTGCACGGGCTTTGCCGAAACCGGCAAGGCCCGATCTTATTTGTGAGCCTCGTTTCGCCGCGATGGACGCAAATGGTGGAATCGTGCGAAATTGAACGCATGAAACAGTATCTCGATCTTCTTGAACATGTGATGGGCAGCGGCACCGACCGGGGCGACCGGACCGGCACCGGCACACGCTCCGTCTTCGGCTACCAGATGCGTTTCGACCTGTCGGAAGGCTTTCCGCTGCTGACGACGAAGAAACTGCATATCCGCTCCATCGTCTATGAATTGCTGTGGTTCCTGAAAGGCGACACCAATATCGGCTGGCTGAAGGAGAACGGCGTTTCGATCTGGGACGAATGGGCCGACGAAAACGGTGATCTGGGGCCGGTTTACGGTTATCAGTGGCGGTCATGGCCGAAGCCGGATGGCGGGCATGTCGACCAGATCAAGAATCTGGTGGAGGGGATCCGGACCAATCCCTATTCGCGCCGGCATATCGTCTCGGCGTGGAACCCCGCGCTGGTCGACGATATGGCGCTGCCGCCATGCCACTGCCTGTTCCAGTTCTATGTCGCCGACGGCAAGCTTTCCTGCCAGCTCTACCAGCGGTCTGCGGACATCTTCCTCGGCGTGCCGTTCAACATCGCTTCCTATGCGCTGCTGACGCACATGCTGGCCGAGGTGACCGGTTACGAGGTGGGCGATTTCGTTCACACGCTTGGCGACGCGCATATCTACTCCAACCATTTCGAACAGGCCGAGACGCAGCTTTCGCGCGCGCCGCGGCCGCTCCCCTTCCTCAAGATCGGGCGCAAGGTGAATGAACTGACCGATTTCACCTTCGAGGATTTCGAGATCGTCGGTTACGAGCCGCATCCGCATATCAAGGCGCCGGTGGCGGTGTGACGATTCGTTCGGCGATCCTGTCGGTTGCATTCCTCGCGGCGGCGATCGTTCCGGGCATGGCGAACGACTCAACCGCGGAAATCGGCGCGGGCGGACTCGTGCTCGCGCAGACCCGCGACATCGCGATGGAAAGCGAAATCCTCTATATTTCCATGGACGAGGTGCGGGTCGACTACGTCTTTCGCAACCGCAGCGACCACGATGTCGAGACCGTCGTTGCCTTTCCGATGCCCGATCTCGAGGTGAGCCCCTATTGGGAGGTCGCGATCCCGAATTTCGAGGACAATTTCCTCGGCTTCACCGTGACCGTGGACGGGACGGCGATCAGGCCCGAATTGCAGCAGCGCGCCATGGTGGCGGGCGTGGACGTGACGGACAGGGTTATCGAAGCCGGCCTGCCGGTCGCGCCGATCGGTGCTTACCAGGGGCTGGATGTCGGGCATCTGTCGGATGACGCGCTCAGGGATCTCGAAGCCTGGGGGATCGTGACCATCGAGGGCGATCTCGGCGGCGCCGAGCGTCCGATGGTGGTTGCCGCGTGGACCCTGAAATCCGCCTATTGGTGGCGGATGACGTTTCCGGTGGGGCGTGAGGTCGCGGTGGAACACCGCTACACGCCGGCCGTTGGCGGCGCGGCGGGGACGTATGTGCTCGGCGACGGGACGCGCACCGAGCCGCATCCCTATTACGCGAACAAATACTGCGTCGATTCCGGTTTCATGTCGGCGGTGCGCAAGCGCGCGGCGACGGAAACCGACGATGGCGGCCACTATTCGGAGCGGTGGCTGTCCTATGTGCTGTCGACGGGGGCCAACTGGCTCGGGCCGATCGGCACTTTCCGGCTGATCGTCGACAAGGGCTCGACCGACAATCTCGTCTCGTTCTGCGGCGAGGGCGTGACCAAGACGGGCCCGACCACTTTCGAGATGGATCTCGACGGTTTCGTGCCGGAACGCGATCTCGATCTGTTGTTCATCGTGGCTCCGGAAGGATGAGCGTTCTGCATCCGATCCTGTCGGTCATCGTCGCCGTTTCCAGGAACGGGGTGATCGGTCGTGACGGGGACATGCCGTGGCACCTGTCGTCGGATCTCAAGCGGTTCAAGCAGCTGACCATGGGCGCGCCGGTCATCATGGGACGCAAGACCCAGGAGAGCATCGGCAAGCCGCTGCCGGGACGCCTGAACATCGCGGTCACGCGCAATTTCGACTGGTCGGCGGACGGGGTCATGCGGGTCGGATCGCTCGATGCGGCGATCGAACTCGCCACGGCGCATCTCGAAAGCGCCGAACCGGACCCGAACGATCCCGAAGCGCCGCTCGCGGATGAAATCTTCGTGATTGGCGGCGGCGAAATCTACGCCCAGGCGCTTGCCATCGCCGACCTGCTCTACGTGACCCATGTGGAGGCCGAGGTGGAGGGCGACACGCATTTTCCCGAGATCGATCCCGCTGTCTGGGAAATCGTGGAAGAAGAGGCGTGTCCGGCCGGCGAAAGAGACACCCACGCCATGCGGTTCGTCACCTATGAGCGGCGGTCCGAATAGGACCGGAAACCGCGCCGCAGGTCGAATGCCTGCGCTCTGCCCGAACGGTTCCCGATCGATAGGCCAGCGAATTTCAGGAGCGTCAAGCTCCTGGCTGCCGGTCAAAAGTGATCCGCCCGCAAGACCTGGACATCGGAAACATAGACGATTCCGGCGGTATCCCTGAGCATTCCGTCAGCGACACGGAGCAACTCCTCGGCGACCGGTTCGGAAACGATGGCCACGATCATCACATTGCCGAAGACATCGGGGAGCGGACCTCCCCGGCGAATGCCCCGGTTGCCTTTTCCCGACACTTTCCGGACGATGCTGTAGCCTTTGGCTCCGGCTTTCTCGAGCGTCTCGATGACCTTGTCGGCCATGATCTGTTCGATGATGATTTCGATCTTCTTTTTCGCATGGAGCTGTTTCATGTCGCGCACCGGTGTTCAGTTTCCGAGAAAAGTCTGAGCGATTGAGAAATAGAGAGGAATACCGACGACGAGGTTGAACGGAAACGTGACCGCGAGCGACAGGGTGACATAGATCGCCGGATTTGCCTGCGGCAGGGATAGTCTCATCGCCGCCGGCACGACGATGTAGGAAGCGCTCGCCGCCAACACCATCAGAAGCATGGCGTCTCCGCTCTCCATCCCGATCGCCAATGCGGACAGGAAGCCGAGAAACGCGCCGACGATCGGCATGAGAATGCCGAATGCGATCAGCGAAGCGCCGACCGACGCGAAGTCGCCGATCCTTCTTCCGACAAGCAAACCCATGTCCAGCAGGAAGACGGCCAGGACTGCCTTGAAGGGATCATCGATCACCGGAGCCATGATTTCCATGCCGTCGTGGCCGGTGATCCATCCAATCGCGAAGCTGCCCATCAGCAGGACGATGCTGCCGCTCAGGAAAATCTCATGCGCGACCTTGCGCGTCATCAGGGGCGTTTTTTGCGCTCCGGGCTCCGAATGGCCGAGCCTTGCCAGCGCCAGACCCGAGACGATCGCCGGTGTTTCCATCAGCGCCATCAGCGCAACCATGAAGCCGCCATAGGCTACGCCCTCGTAGGTCAGGAACCCGGCCGCGGCAACAAATGTGACAACGCTGATCGATCCGTAATGAGCCGAGATGGCGGCACGATCGACCGTGCCGAGACGGGTCATCATGCGCAACAGGAAGAAGGCGATCGCCGGCATGACGAAGCTCAGCATGACCGCTGCAAACATGGCGGTGAGTATGCTGCCGGTCAGCCCGCTGGAGCCGAGTTCCGCGCCGCCTTTGAAGCCGATTGCCAGCATCAGATAGAGCGAAATGCCCTTGCTGACAGCTTCCGGCAGCGTGAGGTCCGATCGCAATGCTCCCGCCAGCAAACCGAGTCCGAAGAACAGAACCATCGGCGTCAGCAGGTTGGCGATGGCAAGGCTGAAGATGCTATCCATGAGTCATGTGTCCGCGCCGACAGGTGTGTCGGGAGTTGCATTGGGAAAGGCTGGGCATTCGGCCGCGCATCCATCGAGTTCGACCGAACACGTCTCTTCGAAGACGCATCAAATCGCCGAGCTCGCAGAAGAATGAACCTGTGCGCGTGCGAGATATGCCGCGCGCCGGTCAGGGCCGATTGTTTATAAAGGGGCTTTGCCGCAGCCTCGGGCAATCGTTTCGACTGCCACGACGGGCTAGTCGGTCGAAAGCAACTCTCGTCGGACGTTTTGCTCTATGTTCTTGAAGCGGTTCAGCAAATCGCCACTCTCGAGATCGATGCCGGCGTTTGCGAGATCGGCTTGGACCTTTCCGAGGATGTCGAAGGGGCCAGGCTCTTCGAAATCGGACAACATCACTTCCTCGATATACTCGTCGAGTTCGCGATGCTGGAGACCGAGCTGGGTTCCTGCCCAAACCCCGAGAAAGTAATTGCGCCGCGCGTTCAATTGATCGCGTGTCCGGATTTCCAGTTCGTCTCTGTGCATTTCGAAACCTCTGCTTCACACCCGGCGATAGATCGGCTTTGTCAGGCTGGAATACCAATCGAAAATGCACAGCCTACCAATAGTTTTTCTCTATCGCTCCCGGCTGTTCCAATCGTGTGCGTCAGCTTCTGGCGGAAATCGGATTGACCGGTTGGCGTCGTCCCGGACGCGGCACCTAACGAATGACGGTGACCTCGGGCAGCCGGTCTTCAGCAGTGGCGCGAATGAGTTCGGCGAATTCCTTGAACAAGGGCGCATGCACGGATCGCCTACGCCAGGTCAGACCGATCTGCCGATAGAGATTGGGCACACCGATGTCCAAAACCGTGAGGCCGCGACGGCTTGCGATTTCCGAGCGAACATACATCGCCGGCAAGAACGCGATACCGACACCCATCCCGGCCATCAGTCTGATCGTGTCGAGGCTCGTTCCCTCGTAGTCTCGCAACAGGACGGCATCCAGATCGTCGCATAGCTGACTGACCTGTTCGTGAAGATGATGACCCCTCTCGATCGCCAACACATGCTGGCCCACGAGATCGGAGCGCTGAATCTTTCCCTTCCGGGCGAGAGGATGGTCATCCGCCACAGCCAACTGCAGCGGTTCGCGAAAAAGACGCTCGACTTCGAAATCGGCGTGCTGGATCGGCAGCGGCGAAATGACGAGATCGAACGCGCCCGTGTGAAGCTCTTCCTGAAGCTCCGCAGGCTTTCCTTCGCGGACATAGAGCTTCAATCGCGGATATTTCGAATGAAGGTCCGACACGATGTGCGGCAAGAGATAGGGGCCGAGCGTCGGCGGCACACCAAGTCTGATCGTGCCATCGAAACCATGCTGCGACGATGCTGCAAGATCAACGATGTCCTGCACCTCGGCGATAATCCGACGCGCACGATCCGCTATCTCGCGACCAAGCGGGGTCAGCATGACACGGGACGTTCCCCTTTCGACCAGAGGGGCGTTCAAATGGCGTTCCAGTTCCTGGATTTGCGCGCTGAGGGTCGGCTGGGTGACGTGCATGCGTTCGGCCGCACGCCGAAAGTGCAACTCCTGCGACAGGGCGACGAGATAGTTCAATTGCCTCAGCGTTGTCATCGTCGTTCTCCCTTCCTGCGAAGCCCAATGGCCGTGATCGTCCATATGGGGCCGGATCCGGCAATTTCGATAGAGAGTTTCTATCGGAAATTCGCTGATCGTCTATTCGAACATTCCGATGCGAGATCCCAAATCAGTTCACGTAGACAACGCGAACGTGAAGGAGAGCGTCGCCATGAACCTCAATCAAGTGCTCGACCAGTTTCTCGGAGGCCATTCCGCGGGGAACGATGCGCCGGCGGGTCCCGCCGTTGCGTCCAAAGGCATTCCCGGCGGCCTTGTCGGCGGGCTTGCGGCCGGCGGTCTTGTCGGACTGGTTGCGGGCAACAAAAAGCTGCGAAAGAGCGCCGGCAAGGTCGCGACAGGCGCAGCCGCAGTCGGTGGAGCCGCGGCGCTCGGAGCGGTCGCCTACAGCGCCTACCAGCGATGGCAGGGGCAATCCGGCGCAACCAACGACGCCCATGGCAGCGGCAACCGCCATGCACCCGCGCTCCCGCCGGAAAGCTTCGATCCGTCGGGCAAGGAAGCCCGCAACGGGAAGCCTTTCCAGCTCGTTCTTATCGAGGCGATGATTTCGGCGGCGCATGCGGACGGTCATGTCGACCAAAGCGAGCAGAAGAAAATCTTCGACGCGGTCGGGAAACTGCCGCTGGACGCGGCCGACAAGGCTGCGATCTTCGAAGCGCTTCAGAACCCGCCGGACGCCCTGACCATCGCCAGCCATGCGAATGGGATCGAACAGGCGAGCGAGATCTATATCGTGTCGCGTTCCGCGATCGATCCCGATCATCCGCTTGAGAGGGCGCACCTGGAGAGACTGTCCAGGGCTCTCGCCCTGCCGGACCGGCTGGTCGCGGAGATCGAGCTCGAGATAGCCGGCGCGACAATGATGGCGGCGTGAGCCGCGTTCGACCAACAGGCATGCGAAGGCACGTTCGGGGACGGAGCGATTTCGAAAGCCGAAATCCCGTCCCCGACATCAGTGAAACAGATTGGAAGGAGTTACGATCATGACCAACAAACGTCTCAGTCGTTCCGCGATCGCGGCGCGCATTGCAGCTCTGAGGACCCGCCATCGCCAAATCGATGAACAGGTTTCGGCGGAGCAGAAGCAGTCCTGGCGCGACAGCTTGATACTCAAGAAGCTCAAGCGCCGCCGGCTGCGCCTGAAGGATGAAATCAAACGCTACGAAGGCCTGATGATTACGCTTTCTCGCCGGCGGGTGCCGGGCTGAACGCGCGACACTCCGAACGCCGGTTTCATCATCCCTGATTCAAACGGAAAGGACCCGCAATGTTCTTCTTGCCCGCCCTGAACGCACTATCCAGCTGCCGCGTGTTTCATAGCGCGAATATCGCGGAGCTGGAGGAAGCGTTCTCCTCCAGGCCCGGCCGAAAAGATGTCGATCGGGATGCTCATGGCGATGAAAAGCGCTTCATCAAGGCGCCATCACACAAGAGCAATCCGGCTCCACGCGCCCAGAGCTGAGGTCGATTCAGGCACGCAACAATTCCCGCTCGATATGGAGACCCGGCAAGCGCGATCCGGCTTGTCGGGTCCAGTGAATCGGCAAGGACAAAAGACCCCAGCCGGCGAGCGTGACGTCCACGCGATGCGGTTCGTCACCTGACAAGGTCAATTTTGTTTGGGGGTGTACGCACAAATGGGCGAAAGCCGATGACCGCTGGCGGCAGTCGCTCTGTTGCACCGGGTCATGAACTCATGAATCGCAGGCTACTCGCGGCAGCAACCAATCCATCGTTCAATCAAAAACCATGTTGAAGGCCAGCCGAGCTTGCTCTTTCAGCAACGCGTCCTGCTTCACCCATGGAAAAAGAGGGCGGGCGAGGATCAGCGCGACAAGACCGTGAAGTGCTGCCCAAAGGCACTGTGATCTGGTCTGGACAGCCTGCTCGGACAAGTCTGGACGATTAAGGGCGACAATGCGCGCCAGATGTCCGAATGCACGTGGCCCGGGATGACTCTCAAGCGCGAACGCTTCGGCAATTCCCTGACCCGCTTTCTGGGTCGTCGCGCCATGCTCCAACATGAAAGCGATCCTGTAGGCCTCCGGGTTGGCCATTCCAAAATCAAGATAGCCGCGAATGGCGTTGCGCAATTGCGCCTCGGGGCTGTCGTCCATCGATGACGTAATCGCCTGCTCCAGGAGCGCGAAAGCCCGCGCGCCGACTTCCTCCTGTATCATCTGAATAGACGGGAAATGTGCATAAATCGAAGGCTGCGAAATACCAACCTCCTGCGCGATCTGGCGGGTGGTCACAGCCTGCACGCCATGCTGGCCGAACAGCGCACTTGCCACGCGCAGAATCTCCTCCCGACGGGACGGGCTGTCGGTGCTTGAAACTTTTGGTGGCATGCCTGGGGACTCATGTCTGCGATTGCTGGAGTGACCTTATAGCAGCCTGGAAACCTCTTGCAAAAAGAGCCTATCAACGATAGGCATTTAGCCTATCACTGATAGGAAAACCCCATGTCATCGAACTCTGCCGCTTGGCTCAATGCCGCGTTCGCCCCGCTGGCCGTCGCGGACGCACCCATTGTCCCGCCCGAACCCGGCCAGATCCAAGTGCGCAACCGGGTTGTCGCAATCAATCCCATCGACCGCTTCAAGCAAAAGATGGGCGACGCACTCTACGGATGGCTAAAATACCCGATGATATTGGGGTTCGATCTGGCGGGAGAGGTCGTCGCCGTCGGACCGGATGTGACCCGGTTCCACGTCGGCGACCGGGTGGTCGGGCACGCAACCGGGATGGAGAAGGTGCGCAACAAGGCCTCTGAGTCCGCGTTTCAGCTTTATACAAACGTGATGGCGCACATGGCTTCGCCGATCCCGACCGCAATGTCATTCGAGACGGCAGCGGTGCTTCCTCTTGCCCTTTCCACCGCGGCCTGCGGCCTGTTCGGGACGGATCAACTGGGACTGGATCTGCCGACATCCGATCCGTCTGACAAAGACCAGACAGTGCTGGTCTGGGGCGGATCGACGAGCGTGGGTTGTAACGCGATCCAACTCGCGAAGGCCGCAGGATACCGGGTCGTGACCACGGCGTCGCCACACAACTTCGCGTATCTGAAGGAGCTGGGGGCCGCCGAGGTCCATGATTACCACGGCGATGACGCATCAGAACGCGTGACGCGCGCGCTTCAGGGGCATGAGATGGCAGGTGCCGTGGCGATCGGCGCTGGGTCGACCCAGGCTTGCATTGCTGTTTTGGGTGCGACCGAGGGCAATTCCAGGATGGCGATCGCAACCTTTCCGATCGACATAGACGCGATGCCCGACCGCCCGAATGTCTGGACGATGATGACCAAGATGGTGCCGAAAATGGTCGTTGGCATTGGCGGCATGTGGATAGCGGCAAAGCGAAACGGTGTGCGTACGAGCACGATCTGGGGTTCGGCCCTGATGGATACCGACCTCGGCCCGGCGATCTATGAGCGGTTTCTGCCCGAAGCCCTGGAGACCGGTCGCCTCGTCGCCGCACCGCCTCCTCTGGTCGTGGGCCACGGCCTGGGCGCTATTCAGTCAGCGTTTGAACGCCAAAAAAACGGTGTGTCGGCGGCGAAGATCGTGGTGACACTGTGATGCCTGTCGGAAGTATCGTCTGACCCAGATAACATAAGATTTGTCACTGAAACGGACCTTCGTAAACAGTGAAGCGATCGTCACTTTGGGCTCGAAGCGACCAAGCGCCCCTGTGCGCCAGTTGCCCAACTCGGGACGCAATGCAGACATTGAAGTCGGGCGTACGGGCTTTATTCAAGCTCCAACAAAGAGCCGTGAACATGAGGCACGCTCGCTTCGACGAAGTTTGACGGCAAATTAGCCGGTTCGCTGACCGAAGCCGCCGAAACCCGGGGGCTTTCGTGCCTTCTTCTATGGCATCTATAGCGCAATATTATCGCAGGGTGAGAGTTTGAATGGGCGGGTGCTCTTGTATCGCCCGTTTTCGCTTTAGATTGATAATATGATCGGATAGCAACGCGCCGGACAACAGGGAGATATCCGCCGACCATGGACAAGGATTACGAGGACATTCCAGGGACCTTCGTGTTCGATGCGGACCGCTCGCGCGAAGGGTATCACCTGAACCAGTTCTGCATCTCGCTCGGCAAGCAGAAGGGCCGCGACGCCTACACGGCGGATCCGGAGGCCCATCTCGCCAAGTTCCCGATGACGGAGGAACAGAAACAGGCCGTGCGCGACCAGGACTGGAACCGCATGCTCGAACTGGGCGGGAACATCTACTACACGGCGAAGCTCGCCGCCTATCACGGCATCAACTTCCAGAACCTCGCCGGGCTTATGACCGGCATGGGCGTCGAGGCCTATCGCGACATGATGCTGCATGGCGGCCGCCCGATCGAGGGCAACCGCTACAAGAAGGAATGGGGAGAAGAAGAATAATGGCCCGTATTACCGCAGGCGTCGGTTGTTCGCACGTGCCCGCCATCGGCGTGGCGATGGACACCCACATCACCGACCAGCCCTACTGGCAGCCCGTTTTCGCCGGTTTCGAGAAGTCGCGCGAGTGGATGAAGGAAAACACGCCCGACGTGATCTTCCTTGTCTACAACGACCATTGCACGGCCTTCGACGCCTCCTGCATTCCGACCTTCGCGCTCGGCTGCGCGGCGGAGTTCCAGCCGGCCGACGAAGGATGGGGCCCGCGTCCGGTGCCGGTGGTCAAGAACCATCAGAAGCTGGCCAGCCACATCGCGCAGTCGCTGATCCTCGACGAATTCGACCTGACCATCATGAACGAGATGGATGTCGACCACGGCCTGACCGTGCCGTTGTCGGTCATGTTCGGCGAGCACGGCCCCGACGACGAATGGCCGTCGCTTGTCATCCCGCTCGCCGTCAACGTGGTCCAGTACCCCGCGCCGACCGGAAATCGCTGCTTCAACCTCGGCAAGGCGGTGCGCAAGGCGATCGAGAGCTTCGACGAAGACCTGAACGTGATGATCTTCGGCACGGGCGGCATGAGCCACCAACTGCAGTACAAGCGCGCCGGCCTGATCAATCCGGAATGGGACAAGGCCTTTCTCGACCGGTTGACCGCCGATCCGGTGGGGCTGAGCAAGACGCCGCATGTGGAATATCTGCGCGAGGCGGGCTCGGAAGGCGTCGAGATGGTGATGTGGCACGTTATGCGCGGTGCGCTGAACGACGAGGTGAAGGAAGTTCACCGCCACTACCACGTGCCGGCATCGAACACGGCCGTCGGGCACATCATTCTCGAAAACGTCTAGGTCTCCCTCCCGAGACATGATGCCCGCCGGGAAACCGGCGGGCATTTTCACTGGCTCAATCTTCCCAGGACCAGTCCGGTTTCGCGCATTCGAGCCGGGCCAGTTCCGCAGCCCTCGAAAAGCGGTCCGGCCGGGTGCTTTCGGACTGTGGCGCCGCTTCACAGGAATTCGCAAGGACAAGCGTTCCGTCCTGCGGCGCGGGTTCGTCGCTCGCATGCGCCATGCCCGTCAGTGCGATGCAGATTGCCAATGAATTGATAAGGCTTTTCATTTCCAGTTCTCCTCTCTGCCAATTCGCCGTCCGCCGAGCTGTTCCGATTTCGGTTTGTGAACCGCCGAGGCGCGGGTAAGATCGAGCGGGAAATGCATGCCGAAAGTCACGAAAGCGGCCCGAAAGAATGACGAATTCGCGTCCGGTGGCGGGTATCGGGCCGTTCCGGTTCGACAGGGACGCCAACGAATTGACCGACGAAAACGGCCAGACGACCGTGCTTCGGCCGCAGACGGCGACCGTGCTTTCGGTCCTCTTGGAGAATGCCGGTGGCGTCGTCACCAAGGACCACCTGATGAAGACGGTCTGGCACGATACGTTCGTGACAGACGATAGCCTGGTCCAGTGCATTTCCGAGATACGGCGCGCGCTCGGCCCGCAGACGTCGAAGCTTCTGAAGACCATTCCCAAGAAGGGCTATCGGCTGGATCTTGCCGGCGCGGATGACAAGCCTGGCGAGACGCCGATGGCGCCGCGTCGCAGCCCCCGGATCGTTGCCGCGTTGGCCGGCACCATGTCATTGCTGGTCGTCGCGATCGCCACATGGTGGGTGATGCGCCCGGTGCCCGAAAGCGTCGTGCGGACCATCGCGGTGCTGCCGTTCGCCAATGCAAGTGGAGACGAGGCGCAAGCCTATTTCGCAACTGGCGTGGCGGAAGATCTCATTGTCGGCTTGTCAAAGGTCTCCGATCTCAGGGTCGTTTCGCGTGGCGCGTCCTTTTCTCTGGACGCTGACGCGATGGATATCCGCGAAGTCGCCGACATTCTCGACGCCGACTACGTGCTGGAGGGCAGCGTGCGGCGTAATGGCGCGGCATTGCGGGTCTCCGCGGCCCTGGTCGATGGAGAGACGGGCGAGAACGCCTGGGCGGAACGCTATGACGGATCGACTGAGGACATCTTCGCGTTCCAGGAAAAGCTGCTCAACAGCCTGATGACCGTCCTGACGGTCCGGCTCTCCAAGGCGGAGCGCGAAAGGCTCGGCATATACGGGACCCGGAACGCCGCGGCATACGATGCCTATCTGCGCGGCAGGGAACTTGAGAACCTCTATACGCGGGAAACGAACCGGGACGCGGAAGCGGCGTTGCAGGAAGCGGTGCGGCTCGATCCGGAATTCGCGCTGCCGTATGCCCATCTTTCCCAAGTCTACAGTTTCCGAGCGGAGAACCGCTGGGTCGATCCAATCGGACCCGCAGTCGACAAGGCGCTGGATTACGCCCGCCGCGCGGTCAGCATGGACGACAGCCTCCCATTCGCGCATTTCGCGCTCGGTCGGCTCCATACGCGCAGCTTTTCACCGGATTTCGAAACGGCGATTTCGGAGTTCCGGCGGGCTATCGAGCTCGATCCGAACTATGTCGACGCCTATATGTTCCTCGCCAACACCTATATCTTCGATGGGCGCGCGGACGAGGCGTTGCCGCTGATCGCGGAAGGGTTTCAGCGCAATCCGCTCGCGCCCTACTGGTACTATCTGGCGGAAGGCATGGCCGCCTATTTCCTTGGCGACTACAAGAAGGCGGAGACGGCATTGACGGTGGCGCGCGATCGCAACCCGACCGCGCCCTATCCCTACCGGTTCCTGATCGCCACCTACGGCCAGATGGATATGGTCGACGACGCGGAGTGGATGGCAATGGAATACGAGGCGCTCGGGCGGTCGGCGACAGTCACGGCTCTGCTCGAGACGGCCTCGATCCAGGATCCGGACTATCGGGAGCTGTTCGCCGACGGGTTTCGCAAGGCCGGACTGCCCGACTAGGACTTTCCGGGATCAGGCCCGCGCTGCCTGACGGCGTCCCTTCGCGATGTTCCACCCGAACACCACGGCAAATCCGGCCAGTGCGGTGAAATTCACCCAGTGCGGTGCAGGCCACATCAGGGCCGCGCCGACGGCCAGCGTGACGATACGCTCGGCGATGTTCATGCGGTTTTCCCAGTAGCCCTCGATGGCGGCCGCCACTGCCCACAGCCCGAAGACGGCGAAGCCGAAGATGTAGAGCATCTGCGACCAGTCGCCGGACAGAAACGGCGTGTAGGCGAACAGGAGCGGCACGAAGTAGAGCCCCTTGGCGATCTTCCAGGCCGCGAAACCCGTCTTCATCGGCGGGCTTCCGGCAATCGCCGCACCCGTGAAGGCGGCGAGGCAAACCGGCGGCGTGACGTTGGAGTCCTGGCTCAGCCAGAAGATGATCATGTGCGCCGAGAGGAGCGCCCCCGCGAGGACGGCGGCCGGGAAGGCCTGGTCGTAGAGCATCGACAGGCTTTCGACGGGCAAGGCCTCAATCATTGCCCGGGCTTCGGCCATCGGCATAGGCCCGGCGAGGGCGGCCATCTTTTCCGGCGCAGCCAGCATGAAGATCGCCTTGGCGGTTTCCGGCAATTGGCCGGACGCCAGGATGTCGGCGAGCTGTGACTGCAGGATCAACTGGTAGAGCGCCGGAGCAGACAGGGTTCCGAGTACGATATAGGCGGCCGTGACGGGCAGGCCCATGCCGAGAACCAGCGAGGCGAGCGCCACGAGGACAAGCGCGAGCAGGAGGTTGCCCTGCGACCATGACGAGATCATCAGCGAGAAGGTGTTGCCGATGCCGGCGGTGGTGATGACGTTGACGATGAGGCCGACGCCAACCAGCAGGATTGCGGTCATGATCATGTTGCGCGCGCCAAGTTCCAGCGCCTCGATGATTCGAACCGGACCCATGCGGTTCGGCGTCAGCCAGGAGGCGACGATACAGGCGAGAATGGCGTAGCCGGCCGCATAGGTGGGCGTGAAGCCGCGTACCAGGAGGAAGATCAGCAGGGCGACCGGAATGACGAAGGACGGACCGCCATTGCGGAAGACGGTCCATAGACCCGGCCCGTCCTCGTCGGCGAGCGCCGTCGCCTCGGACCGTTTCGCCTCGATGCGCACGAAGAAGCCAACGGTCAGGAAATAGAGGATCGCCGGCAGGATAGAGACCGTGACGATGGTCGTGTAGGGAATCTGGGTGAAGTTCGCCATCACGAAGGCGCCGGCGCCCATGATCGGCGGCATCAGCTGGCCTCCGGTCGAGGAGGCCGCCTCGACGCCGCCCGCGAATGTGGCGGGAAAGCCGGCACGTTTCATCAGCGGGATCGTGATCACGCCCGTCGAGGCGGTGTTGGCGACGGCGGAGCCGGAGATCGTGCCGGTCAGGCCGCTCGACAGCACTGCAACGAAGCCCGGGCCGCCGGTCATCCTGCCGGCGACCGCGCGCGAGATATCGACAATGAATTCGCCCGCGCCGGATTTCAGCAGGAAGGCGCCGAACAGGATGAACATGAAGACATAGGTCGAGGAGATGCGGGCGATCGAGCCGAACATGGCGTCGTCGCCATAGAGCGAGCGGAACAGGACGGTTTCCGCATGCAGGCCGCGGAAGCGGAAGACGCCGGGCACATACTGGCCCCACCAGGTGACATAGGTGATGGCGAGGAGGATCAGGACGGGGATGATCCAGCCCGTCGTGCGGCGGGTGAATTCCAGCACGCCGAGAATGCACAGGATCCCGGCCAGCCAGTCGCTCCAGATCAGCCGCACGCCGCGATCATAGATGGCGCTCTCGGCATTGATGACATAGATCGCCGCTGCCGCGACGGCGGCACCGAAGGCGATGTCCAGAATGCGTATGGCGGGCCGTTTGGCCCAGGCTGCCGGCGCGATCGGCGAGACGAGCACGCACAGCAGGACGAAACCGGCGAAATGGAAGCCGTTCTGGGTGAGGACGGCGACGCTGCCGAAAGAGTTCATCCAGATATGAACGACAGAGATGACGACCGCGACGACAAGCGTCACGAGAGATAATCCGTGGCGGTTCAGTCCCGGCGAGCCGGTCTGCGTCAAGGTTTCGGCGCGCATGGACATCCTCCCGGCGCGGAGAAGGAAAGGGGTGAAAAGGGGCCGCGCGCGGCGGCCCCGAAGTCAGTCGCGGTTACGGCCGCAGACGGTCCGGAATGTCGAGGCCGGCTTCCTCGTAGTAGCGCAGCGCGCCCGGATGCAGCGGCAGCGGCAGACCGGCAATCGCCTTTTCGAGCGCCATGGCCTTGGTGGCCGGGTGGATCGCCTGGAGGAAGGCGAGGTTCTCGTACATCGTCTTGGTGATCTCGTAGACGTCCTCTTCGGGCAGGTCTGCCGATGTCGCGAGGAAGTTCGGCTGGGCGATCGTGGTCACGTCCTCATCGAGGCCCGGATAGGTGCCGCCGGGGATGAGGTATTCCGTCCACAGGTCGCGGTCGCCATTGGCGGTGACGATCTGCTCGGGCGAGAAGGAGAGCAGGGTGACGTCGTCTCCGGCGGTCGAAAAGAGCTGCGTGACCGCGCTGACCGGAACGCCGGCGGGTGTGCCCATGCCGGCTGCCTGGCCATTCTGCACGGCTTCCGCCGCCGGCCCGTAACCGCCGTAGAGAAGGTCGTAATCATTATCGATGTCGATGCCGAAACCGGACAGGATCGTGCGGTTGGAGCCGATCGTTCCGGAATTCTGCGAGCCGAGCGCCATGGTCTTGCCCTTGAGCGCGGCCATGTCCTCGATGGAGCCGGTTTCCGCGAATTCCGAGCGGATCACGAAGTGCTCGACATTCTGCCAGAGCATTGAGACCGAGCGCAGGTTTTCCTGCGGGCCTTCGGACTCGATCGGACCCGTGCCGGTGCGCGCATAGTAGCCGTAGAGACCCTGCATAATGGCGAACTGGGCCTCGCCGTCGCGCAGCAGCTTGACGTTTTCGCCCGAGCCGGCGGAGGAAATCGCCGACATGCCGAGTTTCTGCTTCGGCTCGAGCTTGACCTTGGTGAGCGTCGAGATGGCGACGCCGACGGGATAATAGGTGCCGCCGGTCGAGGCGGTGGCGAGGATGTAATTGCGCGGCTCCTGCGCCTGGGCATTGAAGCCTACCGTCGTGGCGAGGGCCAGGGCGGCAGCGGCGGACAGAATCGTGCGTCTGGTGGTCGTTGTCATGGTTTCCTCCCAAAATGACATCGTTTCGGCGGTAGCCGTGCGCAACCAAATGCAAACCATGTGCCAGATCTTCCCGACCTGTCCACATGCAAGGATTTCAAAGGCTTGCGGGACACCGCTTTGTTGCGGCGCGAAGGAAAGCGGCGGTTTTCCGCCACCCGGCAGTGGCGCAGCGGCAAAAAACCGCCGCAATCGCCTCAGGTTTCGCCGTCTTCGCGAATGCCCAGCCGGTCTATCTTTTCGCCGAGCGTGCGGCGGGGAATCTGCAGGCGGCGGGCCGCCTCGGCCTGGTTGCCGCCGGCCTCCCTGAGCGCGCGGCGGATGATGCCACTTTCGATCCGCGCCATGGTTTCGGCGAGGCCTGGCGCGCCGCCCTCGGGCACTTCGGTGCGGCCGGGTATGCCGTCGGAGAGGCCGAGGGCGAAGCGGGTCGCGAGGGACTTCAATTCGCGCACATTGCCCGGCCAGTCATGGGCGAGCAGGGCGCTCAGCACGGCATCCGGCAAGGGTCTCGGGGAAAGGCCGCTGCGCGCAGCTTCCTCGGCAGTAAAATGGCCGAACAGGGCTATGACGTCGTCACCGCGGTCGCGCAGCGGCGGCAGGCTCAGTTCGGAGGCGGCAAGGCGGTAGTAGAGGTCGGAGCGGAATTCGCCTTTCTCGCCCAGCGCCTTGAGGTCGGATTTCGTCGCGGCGACGAAACGCACGTCGAGCGGGCGCGGCGCGTTGTGGCCGAGCACCTCGACCTCGCGTTCCTGGATGACGCGCAGCAGCCGGGTCTGAAGGGCGAGCGGCATGGATTCGATCTCGTCGAGAAAGACGGTGCCGCCATTGGCGTAGACGAGGCGGCCCTCGCGGGCGCTGTCGGCGCCGGTGAAGGCGCCCTTGGCGTGGCCGAAAAGTTCGCTCTCGAAGATCGATTCCGGGATCGCCGCGCAGTTGATGGCTACGAAGGGTTTCGCGGCGCGCGGCCCCAAATCGTGCAGCAGGTGCGCGGCCACCTCCTTGCCGGTGCCGGTCTCTCCGTGGATCAGGACGTCGATATCGTGACCGGCAAGTTGCATCAGACGGTCTTTCATGCGCCGCATCGCGTCGCTTTCGCCGATCATGCGATTGTCGAGGCCGGACGCGCCGGCCAACTGTGCGCGCAGGCGGGCGAGTTCGCGCGACAGGCGGCTTTTCTCGCCGGCATTGCGCAGGACGGCTACGAGATGATCCGCGTCATAGGGCTTTTCGAGAAAATCATAGGCGCCGTCGCGCATGGCGGAGACCGCCATGGAGACATCGCCGTGGCCGGTCAGCAGGATGACCGGGATGCCGGCATGGCTTTCCGTCACATGGTGAAGGAGGGATATTCCGTCCTCGCCGGGCATGCGGATGTCGGTGACGACGATGTCGGCGCTTTCGCGGGAGAGTTTCGCCCTGGCCTCGGCGACGTCGGCCGCCGTTTCGACCGAAAAGCCGGAGAGCGTCAGCCATTCGGTGGCCGAGCGGCGGACCTCGGCCTCGTCGTCCACGAAGAGGATGCGCGTGTCGCTCATGCCGGGACAGCTTCCGTTTCGACCGGAGCCCCGGTCCGGGCGGCCGGCGTTGCGGGAAGGCGGATCAGCACCGCCGTGCCCTTGTCAGGCTCGCTCTCAATGCGCAGCGTGCCGCCGAAATCCTCGATGATCGAGGTCGAGATCGACAGGCCGAGGCCAAGGCCTTCCCCGGTTTCCTTGGTGGAGAAAAACGGTTCCGCTATGCGGGCGAGATCGTCCGACGCGATTCCGACGCCCGTGTCGGCAATGCGTATGGTCACCGTGCCGTCACCGGTCTCGGTGTTGACCGTGACGCGTCTCTCGGTGCGGCCGTCCACGGCGTCGAACGCGTTGATCAGGACATTGAGGAAGACCTGTTCCAGGCGGACCGGTCCGGCGCGCACGAAAATATCCTCCGCCCGCGCGCCGATTTCGATTTCGGCGTCGACGGCCCTGCGGCGCGGTTCGGCGAGGGCGATCGCGCCCTCGATGCAGGACTGGATATCGACATCGGAGAGTTGGCCGGCGTCGCGCCTTGCGAAGGTCTTCAGGTGTTTGACCATGCGTTGCATGCGGCGAACGGTCTCGCGGGCGTGATCGAGGGCGGACGCGGTGCGGGCGGTGTCGCCGGACTTCGTATGCACGCCTGCCGTCGCGAGCGTCATGTCCATGGCGGCAAGCGGTTGTGAAACCTCGTGGACGATCGCCGCCGACATGCGGCCAAGCGCGGCGAGCTTGGCGGATTGGACGAGGCTTTCCTGTGCGTCGCGCAGTTCCTCCTCGGTGCGTTTGCGCTCCTCGATTTCCTGGGCAAGTTCGGCCGTCCGGTCGGCAACCTTGGCTTCCAGCTCGGCGTTGCGGTCGAGCTTCATGCGCAGGATCGACTGGCGTTGGCGCATAATAACGAGAATGCCGGCAAGCAGAAGCGCGGCGGCGCCGGCCAGAACCGCGCCGGTCAGCGCGGAGCGAGTGACCGGCGCGAGTTGCGCGCGCCCGATCAGGGTCCAGCCGTTTTCTCCGACGGGCAGGAGCGACAGCATCGTGTCGCCGGCGACAACACGGCCCTTGTCGAGCGCTTCGCGGCCGAGATCCGGCGAATAGAGCGGCTTTGCGGCCTGCAGCTCGATGCCGGTATATTTGCGGCTGGCCTCGATGCGTCCGCGCGCCTCGCCGGAAAGGGCGGTTAAGGGGCGGTACTGCCAGTCCGGATCGCCGGACAGAAAGACGACGCCGTCGCGGTCCATCAGAGCGGTGCCGGGCGCGTTGTCGTGCCACGAGGCGGCGAAGGTCGTCATGTCGACCTTGACGACGATGACGCCGGTCTCGCTCTCGCCATCGATGCGAGAGGACAGGAAATAGCCGGGGCGACCTGTTGTCGCGCCGACGGCGTAGAACTGGCCCCTGCCGGTCTCCATCGCATCGCGGAAATACGGGCGGAAGCGGTAGTTCTGGCCGACAAAGGTCAGCGGCGTGTCATGGTTGGAGGCGGCAATGGTCAGGCCGGTGTCGTCGAGCAGGAACAGTTCGTCGGCATTCGTCTGGTCGCGAATGGTGGCGAGGAAGGTGTTGACCAGCGCGGCGCGGCCGGACGCGCCGGGGTCGTCGACGAGGGCGCGCAGGCGTTCGTCATGGCGCAAGACACGCGGCAGATTTCGGAAACGCTCGATTTCGCTGCCCAGCGACTGGCGGGCCAGCACGAGGTCGGCACGCTGGACATCCGCCAGTTCCCTGAACGCCGAACGATAGACCATCTGCCAGGTCATGAAACCGGCAAGAAGCGCCGCAAGGGCGATGGCGATGACGAACTGAAACTGGCGCACGCGGCACTACCGAACGATTTTGACAAAACCTAGATCTATCTTGTCCGAGAGACAACACGGCTGCGGTTTCAACCGCTTCGGTGCGCCAAAGCGTTTGAAAGCAAAGCAAAAAGCCACAATGCGCGTTGAAAGCACCTTTGCGCATTCCTATAACAGGTCAATGAGTACGCCGTCGGATGCGTCATCCGGCGGTTGTTTGCCATTTGAGAGGATATGAATGCCCTGGAGCAATCAGAACGGCGGAGGCGGCGGCCCTTGGGGCGGCGGTGGCAATAATGGCGGCAATGGCGGTGGCCCTTGGGGCCAGGGACCGCAAGGCCCGCGTGGACCGCAGCGTCCCGGCGGACAGCCGCCGGATCTCGAGGAAATCATCAAGAAGGGCCAGGATCGGCTGAAACGGGCGCTGCCCGGCGGGGGCGGCGCGAGCCCGGCTCTCTTCGGCCTGATCGCTATCGGCCTCCTGATCCTCTATGGCGTTCAGTCATTCTACCAGGTCGACACCGACGAACGCGCGGTCGAACTGTTGTTCGGCAAGCCGAAGACGGAATTGTCCGGACCTGGACTTCACTTCCATTGGTGGCCGATCGAAACCGTCGAGAAGGTTCAGATCGTCGAGAAGCAGATCGCCATCGGCGCCGGCGGCGCGCGGCAGGATTCCGGCCTGATGCTGTCCGGCGACCAGAACATCGTCGATGTGCAGTTCGCCGTTCTCTACTCGGTGATCGACCCGGCGGCCTATCTGTTCAACGTGGCTTCGCCCGACGAGATGGTCCGCCAGGTGTCCGAAAGCGCAATGCGCGAAATCGTCGGCCGCCGTCCGGCGCAGGACGTCTTCCGCGACAACCGTGCGGCGATCGCCGACGAGGTTCGATCCTCGATGCAGGCGACGCTCGACGAATACGGCGCGGGCATCCAGGTGAACACGGTGTCCATCGAGGATGCGGCACCGCCGCGTGAAGTGGCCGACGCCTTCGAGGAAGTTCAGCGCGCCGAGCAGAACGAGGACCAGTTCCGCGAAGAAGCGAACCAGTACTCGAACCAGAAACTCGGTCAGGCCCGAGGCGAGGCGGCGCAGATCCGAGAGGACGCATCCGCTTATGCAACGCGTGTCGTGCAGGAAGCCGAAGGTGAGGCGCAGCGCTTCATCTCGATCCACGAACAGTACCAGGCCGCGCCCGACGTGACGCGCAAGCGCCTCTATCTGGAAACGATGGAACGCGTTCTCGCCGATTCCAACAAGGTCATTCTCGACGAAGACGGCGAAAACCAGGGCGTCGTGCCCTATCTGCCGCTGCCTGAAGTCCAGAGCCGTCGAACGACCACCACGACCGGAGACGCACAGTAATGAACAGCAACCGTCTCACATTGCTCGGCATCCTGATCGCGATCGTGCTGATCGGGGTCTACGCCTCAATTTTCGTGGTCAATGAACGCCAGCAGGCGATCGTGCTGCGTTTCGGTGAAATCCAGGACGTGAAGACCGAGCCGGGCCTCTACTTCAAGGCGCCCTTCGCCTTTGCCGGTTTCGACACGGTGCAGATCATCGAGGACCGCGTGTTGCGGCTCGATCTCAGCGACCAGCCCCCGGTGCAGGTTTCCGGCGGCCGTTTCTACGAGGTCGATGCCTTCCTGACCTTCAAGATCACGGATGCGCGCAGGTTCCGCGAAACCGTCTCGGGCGATCTCAACTCGGCCGCCGCGCGTCTTCGCACGCGTTTCGACGCGGCGCTGCGCCGGACCTACGGCCTGCGCTCCTTCGAAGCGGCGCTTTCGGACGAACGGACCGAGATGATGCGCGAAGTGCGCGACCTGATCCGTCCCGACGCGCAGTCGCTCGGCCTGACGGTCGAGGATGTGCGTATCGTGCGGACCGACCTGACGGCGGAAGTCTCGCAGCAGACCTTCGACCGCATGAAGGCGGAGCGCCTTGCCGAAGCCGAGCGCATCCGTGCGCGCGGTCGTGAAACGGCCAGCCGCATTCGCGCCGTGGCGGATCGCCAGGTCATCGAGATCGTCGCCGAAGCGCAACGCGAGTCGGAGATCCTTCGAGGCGAGGGCGATGCGGAACGTAACCGCGTCTTCGCCGAGGCCTTCAACCGCGATCCGGAGTTCTTCGAATTCTATCGCTCGATGGCTGCCTATCAGCGGGCGATGGAGAATTCGGACACGACCATGGTCCTGTCGCCGAATTCGGAGTTCTTCCGCTACTTCAAGAATGCGACGGGAACGCCGCCCGCGGTCGCTCCCGCTCCGTCCGCGCCCGCACAATAGTGCCGACGTGACATGACGATATTTCTGACAGCCCTCGGTCTCATGCTTGTGATCGAGGGCTTTCTTTATGGCGGCGTGCCCGGTTTCGCCAAGCGCATGGCCGCGATCCTGCTGGAAACGCCGGACGAAATCCTGCGTCGCGCCGGGGTGACCGCGGCCCTTCTCGGGCTTGTGGTGATATGGCTCGCGCATTTCCTGTGAGATCACGATTTTCACAAAGCGGCCACGCTTGTCACTTATGCGTGACTGTCCTGTTGTGCGGGACGCGGCGGGCTTTATGTTTCGCCGCAGACAAGGCGGCAATCGCGCTGCCGCACAAGCGGTATTCCATGGAGGCAACCCGATGGCATTCGATACTATGGTCCTGAAGCCGGCGCGCATGGCCGGCGTTTTCGCCCTGTCGCTGGCGATCACGGCGGGCGCCGCCGTTCTGCCCGGCGGCATGGCGATGAACGCCCGTGCGCAGGAAGGCCCGGCTTCCGTGGCGGACCTGTCGGCGCGGCTCATCGATTCCGTCGTCAATATCTCGACCTCGCAGACCGTCGGCGGCGATGACCGCAACGTCCCGCGCCCGCAATTGCCGGAGGGGTCGCCTTTCCAGGAGTTCTTCGACGAATTCTTCGACCAGCAGCCGGAAGGAGGGCCGCCGCGTTCGCGCCAGGTGCAGTCGCTCGGCTCGGGCTTTGTGATCGATGCCGAGGGCATCATCATCACCAACAATCACGTCATCGAGGATGCCGACGAGGTCAGCGTCAACTTCAATGACGGGACCAAGATCGAGGCCGAGATTATCGGCCGCGACCAGAAGACCGACATCGCCGTTCTGCGGATCGATCCGGGCGACAAGGAGCTGAAGGCCGTTTCGTTCGGCGATTCGGAAACTGCGCGGGTCGGCGACTGGGTGCTGGCGATTGGCAACCCGTTCGGCCTCGGCGGGACGGTGACGCTGGGTATTGTGTCGGCCATCGGCCGCGACATCAATTCCGGGCCTTACGACAACTTCATCCAGACCGACGCCGCGATCAACCGCGGCAATTCCGGCGGCCCTCTGTTCAACATGCAGGGCGAGGTCATCGGCATCAACACGGCGATCATTTCGCCGTCGGGCGGGTCGATCGGCATCGGTTTCTCGGTGCCGGCCGAACTGGCGCGGAACGTCATCGACCAGCTGATCGAGTTCGGCGAGACGCGGCGCGGCTGGCTGGGCGTGCGCATCCAGACCGTGACGGACGAGATCGCCGAAAGCCTCGGCATGGACCGCGCGGATGGCGCGCTGGTGGCGGGCGTCATCAAGGGCGGACCTGTCGATGACGGCTCGATCGAACCGGGCGACGTCATCATCGAATTCAATGGCCGGCCGATTGCGACGACACGCGAATTGCCGCGCATCGTCGCCGATACGCCGGTGGGCCAGGAAGTCGATGTCGTGGTGATCCGCAAGGGCGAGCGCAAGACCGTCAAGGTAACGCTCGGCCGGCTGGAAGACAGCGAAGAACTCGCCATGGCGCCGGACGCGACGGATGACGAGGATCAGGCGGCCGACATGCCGGCGACGATCGAGATGTTCGGCATGACGCTTGCCGAACTGGACGAAACGGTGCGCGAGGCGCAGGACATCGACGAAAGCGTCGAGCGCGGCGTGGTGGTGATGGAGGTCGCACAGGATTCGGCAGCGGCGGAGAAAGGCATCCAGCCCGGTGAAACGATCGTGGAAATTGCCCAGGAAGTGGTGTCCACGCCGCAGGAGGTGGTCGAGGCCATCGACAAGCTCAAGGCGGACGACCGGCGCAATGCGCTTCTGATGCTGGCGGCGAAGACCGGCGAGTTGCGCTTCGTCACGATCCGGATCGACTGAGGTCCGGGCAAGATACGACAAGGGGGCAGGCCATGAACACGCAGAAAGTCGCGCTCGTCACGGCGGGCGGCAGCGGAATGGGCGCGGACGCGGCACGTCGTCTCGCCTCGGACGGCTTCAAGGTCGCGATCCTGTCGTCGTCGGGCAAGGGCGAGGCGCTCGCCGAAAGCCTCGACGGATTTGGCGTTACCGGATCGAACCAGTCGCTCGATGATCTCAAGGCCCTTGTCGATGGCGCGATGGAGCGCTGGGGCCGTATCGACGTGCTGGTGAATTCGGCCGGTCACGGGCCGAAGGGACCGGTGCTCGAACTGACGGACGAGGACTGGCACAAGGGCCTCGATGTCTACCTGCTCAACGTCATTCGGCCGACGCGGCTGGTTACGCCGCTGATGCAGGCGCAGGGCGGCGGATCGATCATCAATATCTCGACTTTCGCGGTCTTCGAGCCCGATCCGCTGTTCCCGACCTCCGGCGTCTTCAGGGCGGGGCTCGCATCGTTTACGAAGCTCTTTGCCGACAAATATGCCGGCGACAATATCCGCATGAACAATGTCCTGCCGGGCTTTATCGACAGCCTGCCGGAAACCGACGAGCGGCGTGCGCGTATTCCGCTTGGCCGTTACGGCCGGGCCGGTGAGGTGTCGTCGCTTGTTTCGTGGCTTGCGTCCGAGGATGGCGGCTACATGACCGGCCAGAACCTGCGCATCGATGGCGGCCTGACCCGCTCGGTCTAGCGCTTCTGCCAGTCCCGCGCAGTGATGCGATAGCAGACGTGGCGCTTGAGATCGGGATGGGTGTCGGGGATCTTCACATAGTCGAAATCGCTGGCCGCATCGCGCTTCAAGCCGATTCGCTCCATCACGGCGGTCGAGCGGTGGTTGTCATGCACGGCGAAGGAGACGATCTCCGGCAGGTCCAACTCTGAAAATCCGTATTCGAGCGCGGCGAGCGCCGCTTCGGTCACATAGCCCCGGCCCCAGAAGGGCTTGGCCAGCCGCCAGCCGATTTCCACCGTTCCCGGCGGGAAATGCGGTTCGACGTCGCCGACATGCAGGCCGCAGAAGCCGATGCACTGGCCGGTTTCCCGCAATTCCAGGGCCGGAAAGACGATCCCTTCCTCCTGGTCCTTCAACAGCTTGTCGAGGAACGCGTCCGCCTCCTCGCGCGTGCGGCGGAAGGGGAAGTACTCCATCACCTCGGGATCGGAATTGATCTCGAAAAAGAGGTCACGGTCGCGCTCCTCCCACGGACGCATGACGAGCCGCTGCGTCTCGATCGGTCTCACCGCGCGAACTCGTCGCGGCGATAGCCCTGGATATAGAGGAGGGCGGTCAGGTCGTTGTGGTCGATGCGGATATCCGCCTGGGCGGCGACCGCGGGCTTGGCGTGCAGCGCGACGCCGGTGCCAGCGAGGCCGAGCATGGACAGGTCGTTCGCGCCGTCGCCGACCGCGATGGCGTCCGCCGGTTCGAGCCCGAGCCGACCGGATATTTCCATCAGGGCATCGGCCTTGGCCTGACGGCCGAGGATGGGTTCGACGACCTCGCCGGTGAGCTTTCCGTCGGCCTGCGCGAGCCGATTGGCGCGGTTTTCCTGAAAGCCGATCTGTTCCGCGATGCGGCTGGTGAAATCGACGAAGCCGCCGGAGACGAGCGCGCACCAGGCGCCATTCGCCTTCATGGTGGCGACGAGTTCGCGTCCGCCCGGCATCAGCCTGATACGCGTCGCGATGACATGGTCGATGACGGAAACCGGCAGGTCCTTGAGAAGGCCGACGCGCTCGCGCAGCGCGCCCTCGAAACCGATCTCACCGTTCATGGCGCGGGCGGTGATCGAGGCGACATAATCTCCGACACCGGCCTCGTCCGCCAGTTCGTCGACGCATTCCTGCTGGATCATGGTGGAGTCCATGTCGGCGATCAGGATCTTCTTGCGGCGCGCATCGGGCGCGATGACCTGTATGGCGGCATCGACGGGCGTTTCTTCGAACATGCCGGCGATATTCGCGGCAAGCGCGGTCCTGTCGGCATCGGCGAGCGGCACGGGAGAGCGGATGTCGGCGACATGCGCTTCCGCCAGCCAGACGATTTCGGTTTCGGGCAGCAGCGCGGCGACGGCGGCGACCGCATCGTCGTCGAGCGTGCCTTTGTCGGGATTGGCAATCAGGGTGACGATGGTGTTCATGGGGGCAGAGGCGCAATCGCGATGGAGTGAAGGAATTGGCGAGCGAGGACCGGTATCCGCGCGCGGTGTTGATAGCCGGGCCGACGGCGAGCGGCAAGTCGGCGCTCGCGCTGCAAAAAGCGGCGGAAACCGGCGGGGTGATCGTCAACACGGACTCCATGCAGGTCTATGATGTGCTGCGGGTTCTGACCGCGCGGCCATCGGATGAAGACCTCGCGCGTGCGCCGCATCGCCTCTACGGGCATGTCGCGCCGAATGAGGCCTATTCGACCGGACGCTGGCTTGAGGATGTGCGGGCCGTGATCGCCGATCCGGAGGTCGCTGGTCGGACGCTCGTCTTTGCCGGCGGGACGGGCCTCTATTTCCGCGCGCTGACGCAGGGGCTTTCGCCGATGCCCGACATACCGGACCCGGTCAGGGCGCGCTGGCGCGACCGGCTGGCGGAGGAAGGCGCGGAGAAACTGCACAGCATGTTGCGGCAGGAGGACCCAAAGGCCGCGATGTCGATCGGTCCCGGAGACGGTCAGCGTATCGTGCGGGCACTGGAAGTACGCGAAGCGTCGGGCCGGTCGATACTCGACTGGCAGGCGGAAGCCGGCGAACCCCTTATCGATGTTAGCCGCGCGGAACGGATCGTGGTGATGCCGGCGCGTGAAATCCTCTACCGGAACATCGAGCGCAGGCTCGACCGGATGGTCGGGGAAGGCGCGCTGGAGGAGGCGCGGGCCTTGCTGGAATTGGGCCTCGATCCGGCCATGCCGGCCATGAAAGCAATCGGCGTGCGAGAATTTTCAGGCGTTCAGGAGGGCCGAATCCCGATTGAGGACGCCCTCGTTCTGGCGAAAACCGCGACGCGCCAATATGCCAAACGGCAAATGACATGGTTTCGCAATCAGTTAGGCGACGGATGGAAGACGGTGACGGAGCCGTGACCGGTCGGCGGATAAAGTATTCCGTGTATATGTAAGACTTACTAAACCGACGCGTTTAACGGGCATGCAACCCGCGCCAAGTATTTCTTCGCCAGAAACACTTGGCTGGGTGCAATGCGCTTCCATCGTTCCGAAATGTCCTTCATGGGGTATTTGCTGCTGCTGATCGGTGCGGCGGCCTGTGCCTTCTGGGCGAACGATGTGGTGTTTGGCGCGGTAGGCGGCGCTGAAGACAGCGACATGGCTCTCGGCATGGTGGCGCTGCGCGTGCAGCTTGGATTGCTGTGCGCGGCGATCGTCGTCGGCCTTTTTCACTTCTACCCGCTGATCCGCAAACAGGCGCGCGAACACGTCCACTGGCGGCAGATCGCCGAGTCGCTGACCATGAAGACCCACACCTTCCAGCGTGCGGCGCTCACGGATCCGATGACCGGGCTTCAGAACCGTCGCTATTTCGACGACGCGCTCGCCCAGTACATGGAGGAGTTCTCCCGGATCGGACGCCCGCTGGGCATCATGATCCTCGATATCGACCACTTCAAATCGATCAACGACACGCATGGTCACGATGTCGGGGACGAGGTGATCAAGGGGCTGGCGAACACCATCAGGGACTATACGCGCCATCACGATATCGCCGCGCGAATCGGCGGCGAGGAGTTCGCGGTGGTCGCGCCGAATGTCGGGATCGCCGAACTCGACAAGATGGCGAACCGGCTGCGGCTGGCGGTCTCGAACCTGGTGTTCAATCTCGGCGGCAATGTCCGGCTGAAGATCACGATCAGCGTAGGTATCGCGCTGTGGGACGGCGAGGAGACCGGCTCCGCGCTCTACAAGCGCGCCGACGAAAACCTTTACGAAGCCAAGCGCGGCGGCCGCAACCGCGTCTGCGCCTGATTTATCCCGCCCGAAATACTTACGCCGGATAGAAGCGGCCTCGAACAAAGGTGCGGTGGTGTGCAGGCCCGTTGCGGGCGTGTCGCTACTTGCGGAAGCGGTTGACGAGATCGCGGGCCGATCCGCCACCCGATGACGATGGAGCGGGCTTCGGTGCCTCGGCAGGCACGGGCCTTGTGAACCGGTCGCGGCCGCCATGCAGCGACCCTTCCTCGGTGAACAGGCGCGCGAGTTCTTCGCGATCCGGAATTGTCCTGCGGTTCGTCGGGTCGTGCGGTTCCGGTTCCGTCGCGCCCGAGGGCGCCACGCCGGGCGCGTGGAGCGTCGGCCGCTGTTCCGATGCGGGCGCATCGCCGAGCGGCTGGTTGACGGCGGCGAAGTTGTCGTAGATCTCGTCCGGCCCGCCATGCATGCCACGCGGGAAACGCATCTTCTGGATCACGTCGCCGACATCGACCGTTGCCTCGCCGTTTTGAACGGCGACCTGTTCATCCATGAGATGGTTGCCCGGCAACTGCGCCGCGGTGACCTTCTCGAAGGTCATGCGCATCGGCGTCGAGACGCCCTGACCGAATGCGATGGCCTCGCGGTTTGCCAAAGAGGGCAGGAAATTGATCGCGGAGCGGGACGAACCGGCGATGGCCTTGCGCATGATTTCCTGGTCGCGCTCGTTGCCGAGACGCATGGAAAAGAAGGTGTTGCACTGGGACAGGATGGTTTCGTCCAGTTCGCCGGGGCGTTGCGAGACGATGCCGAGATAGACGCCGTATTTACGGCCTTCCTTGGCGATGCGGGCGATTGCCGCACGGGTCGGCGCGAAGCCGGCGGACTTGTCGGTCGGGATATAGCGGTGGGCTTCCTCGCAGACGACGAGCGTCTGGATCTGCGATTTCGACCAGATGGCGAGATCGAAGGCGAGGCGGCACAGAACCGACGCGACCGAGTTGACGATTTCCGACGGCATGCCGCTCATCTGGAAGGCCGTGATCGGCCTGCCGTTGGCGGGTACGCGGAAGATCGTCGAGATCACCTCGGTGATGTTGTCCTCGATCGTCTTGTTGGCGAACATGAAGCGGTAGCGCGGATCGTTGACGGCGGCGTCGATGCGGCTCTTCAGCGCCTTGAGGAACGGGCGTTCGACACGGCCGTCGAGCATGCCTATGCGATCCTCGATCAGGTTCATCAGGTCGGAAATACGATAGGGAACAGGCGTATCGGAGGTCACGGCCGTGGAATCATGGGTCTTGCGCAGGCTCGGCTGACCGTTGCCCTTGAACTGCATCTTGGCGAGCGGGATCAGCTCGCGCAGCGCATCGACCTCTTCCGGGATGGGCGGCCTGCCGCGGAACAGGACCTCCGCGAACTCCTCCAGCCGGAACAGCCAGAACGGCAGGTCGAGCGCCGTGTCGTTGATGGTGATCGCGAGGTCGGGGAAGGCGGAGGAGAATTCGTTGTGCGGATCGAGGATCAGGATGCGCACATCGGGACGGGTCTCGACGATCTTGCGCAGAAGCAGGGTCACGGCGGTCGATTTGCCGACGCCGGTGGTGCCGACAACGGCGAAGTGGCGGGAAATCAGGCTGTCGATGGAGATCAGCGCCGGAATCTCGTTGTTCTGGGACAGGAACCCGATCGGGATCGCGCGTTCGTCGCTGTTCTCGTAGATCGCCGCGAGGTCGCCGATGCGAATGCGGTGCGCGACCGCGCCGAGATGCGGATAGGAGGAGATGCCGCCGGTGAAACGCGCCCGGCCACGGTCATCCTCGACGATTTCGCCGACAAGCTCCACGTGAATGTGGATCATGTTGGGATCGTCCTTGTTCCAGGTGCCGGAACTGGTGTCGACCTTGAAGAGCATGCCGACAGTGCGGTTGTCGCCGACGCGGATGGTGATCAGCTGGCCGACCGCCCAGTAGTCCTCACTGGCGCTGTCGCCCTTGCCGGCGAGGGCCGCGATGACCGCATGCGTGCCGTCGCAGGACACGACGAAACCCTCGGTGCGATTGCGCTTCGCAACGTGGGTATTTTCGGTGAGCCCTAATCCGGCTTCGACCGGCGTGTTTTCCATGATGGTTGGTCCCGCCTCCTGGAGGGCGCATAGTCGCGGATCGAAGTTAAGGAATGGCTACGCAGGAAGGTGTACTTGACTGCAATTGGCGGCGGACATATTGTCCGCGCGATGACGAAGATCATTCTCGTAGTACGACCGCGTATGGGCAGGGCGATGTAATCGCCCGGCGAATGCACCCATGCGCGGAAGACACAAGGCTCCTGAGGGGGCCTTTTTTATTGCACCCCCTCTCCAAAAACATCATTAGGTCTCCAAAGCGACAAGGTGGCGAGACGCCGAAGACGGGAACAGGAACATGAATGCGAATGCCAAGGCGGGCGAACAACGGGAAATGACCGGCGCCGAGATGGTGATCCAGGCGCTGAAGGATAACGGGGTCGAGCATATTTTCGGCTATCCGGGCGGCGCCGTCCTTCCGATCTATGACGAGATTTTCCAGCAGGACGACGTGCGGCACATCCTGGTGCGCCATGAGCAGGGCGCGGGCCACGCAGCCGAAGGCTATGCACGCTCGACCGGCAAGCCGGGCGTCATGCTCGTGACCTCCGGCCCCGGCGCGACCAATGCGGTGACGCCGCTGCAGGATGCGCTGATGGATTCCATCCCGCTTGTCTGCATCACCGGCCAGGTTCCGACGACTCTGATCGGCTCCGACGCCTTCCAGGAATGCGACACGGTCGGCATTACGCGGCCCTGTACGAAGCACAACTGGCTGGTCAAGGATGTTAACGATCTGGCGCGCGTGCTGCACGAGGCGTTTCGCGTCGCGACGACCGGCCGGCCCGGCCCCGTCGTCGTCGACATTCCGAAGGACGTGCAGTTCGCGACAGGTATCTACCAGTCGCCGGAAGTCGCCGAGATGCGGCTGAGCTACCAGCCGAAACTCTCCGGCGACGAGCAGATGATCGAGGCGGCGGTCGAGATGCTGGCATCCGCGAAACGGCCGATCATCTATTCGGGCGGCGGGGTGGTCAATTCCGGCCCGGAGGCGAGCCGGCTGCTGCGCGAACTGGTCGATTTGACCGGATTTCCCATTACCTCGACGCTGATGGGTCTCGGCTCCTACCCGGCGAGCGGGGAGAACTGGCTCGGCATGCTGGGCATGCACGGCACTTACGAAGCCAATATGGCGATGCATGACTGCGATGTCATGATCAATATCGGCGCGCGTTTCGACGACCGCATCACCGGCCGGATCGACAAGTTCGCGCCGAACGCCCGGAAAATCCACATCGACATCGATCCCTCCTCGATCAACAAGGTGATCCATGTCGATATCGGCATCATCGGCGATGTCGCGCGGGTGCTCGAGGACATGGTCCGCATCTGGCGCGCCTCGTCTGGCGCTGGCGACAAGGCTGCGCTCGACAGCTGGTGGGCGCAGATTTCCAAGTGGAGGGCGCGCAACTCGCTGGCCTATTCGCCGAACAAGGACGTGATCATGCCGCAATATGCGATCCAGCGGCTCTACGAAGCATCGCAGCGGGCGGGCAAGGAGACCTTCATCACCACGGAGGTCGGCCAGCACCAGATGTGGGCGGCGCAGTTCTTCGGCTTCGAGGAGCCGAACCACTGGATGACCTCGGGCGGGCTCGGCACGATGGGGTACGGGCTGCCGGCGGCGCTCGGCGTCCAGATCGCGCATCCCGACGCCCTGGTCGTGGATATCGCCGGGGACGCCTCGGTGCTGATGACGATCCAGGAAATGTCGGCGGCGGTGCAGCACAATGCGCCGATCAAGATCTTCATCCTGAACAACCAGTATATGGGCATGGTGCGCCAGTGGCAGCAATTGCTGCATGGCAACCGGCTGTCGAACTCCTACACGGAAGCGCTGCCGGACTTCGTCAAGCTGGCAGAGGCCTATGGCTGCGTGGGCATGCGCGCGGAGAAGCCGGACGAGCTGGACGATGCGATCGACGCGATGATCGCGTCCGACAAGCCGGTGATCTTCGATTGCCGCGTGGCCAATCTCGCCAACTGCTTCCCGATGATTCCGTCGGGCAAGGCGCATAACGAGATGCTGCTGCCGGACGAGGCGACCGACGAAGCCGTGGCGAACGCCATCGACGCGGAAGGAAAGGCGCTCGTCTGAGCGCCTTTCGGAGCCCATGCAGAAATCCCCGCCCGGCCTTTTCGACTACACGCTGCTCATCGCGCTCGCGCTGATGTGGGGCGCGGCGTTCCTGTGGTCGAAAATCGCGGTCGCCGAAGTCGCGCCGGTCACGATCACGCTGGCGCGCCAGTCGATCGCGGCGGTGCTGCTGGTCGGGTTCGCGATCGGTGCGCGGCGCTGGTTCGTGCCCACGGCGCGGGATCATCTGTTCATGATCATCTGCGCGCTGGCGGGCACCGTCGTGCCGTTCACGCTGATCAATTGGGGCGTCGAGGTGATCGACAGCGGCCTGGCCTCGATCCTGATGGGCTCGATGCCGCTGACCGTGCTGGTCATGGCGCATTTCCTGACCCCTGACGAGAAGATGAGCCTGCCGAAGGTCGGCGGCGTCATCCTTGGCCTGATCGGCCTCGGGATCCTGTTCTGGCCGCAATTGCAGGCCGGGTTCGGCGAGGACCTGATCCGGCAGCTGGCCGTTCTCGGCGCGGCGTTCGCCTATGCCGTCAACGCGCTTTCGACCAAGCAGCTCGTGCGCCATCCGCCGATGGCGCTGATCGCCTATATCTCGCTGTGGACGCTCGCGATCCTGGTGCCGATGGTGTTCCTGTTCGATGCGCCGATCCCGACGAGCCTTTCGGCGCATGTCGTGTTCGCCCTTGCTGGGCTGGGTGTCATCTCGTCTGCCGCCGGCGCGCTTGTCATGGTCACGATCATTCGCCGGCAGGGCGCGACCTTCTTCGGCCAGATCAACCTGCTGATCCCGATTGCCGGCGTCATGCTCGCCGTCATCTTTCTCGGCGAACGTCCGGGCCTCAATGCGCTCGCGGCACTCGCCGTCATTTTCTGCGCCCTTTTGGTGGCGCGTATCAAACCGTCTGCGAAGACACCCATGCCTCAGGAGAGCCATCCATGAATGCACGCCACCAGGCCACCGGATCGGCCTATTTCATCGCCAAGGAAACCGAGCGCCCCGAAACGCATACGCTGTCGGTCGTTGTTGACAACGAGCCGGGTGTGCTGGCCCGCGTGATCGGTCTGTTTTCGGGCCGCGGCTACAATATCGAAAGCCTGACGGTCTCCGAGACCGAGCACGAGAAGCACATTTCGCGTATCACCATCGTGACGCGGGGCACGCCGCATGTCCTCGAGCAGATCAAGGCGCAGCTCGAGCGTATCGTTCCGGTGCACCGCGTTGTCGACCTGACCGTCGTGGCGCATGAGCTCGGCCACGAAAAGCCGCTCGAGCGCGAGCTGGCGCTGGTCAAGGTGGCCGGTTCCGGCGAACACCGCGTCGAGGCGCTGCGGCTTGCCGACGCCTTCAAGGCCACCGTCATCGACGCCAATATCGAGCATTTCATCTTCGAGGTGCGCGGGCGGACATCGACGATCGAGCAGTTCATCGCGATCATGGCGCCGCTCGGTCTCGTCGAGGTCTGCCGCACGGGCGTCGCCGCGATGACGCGCGGCCCGGAAGGGATGTAGAGTGGACGTGTCCGTTCGCCCGGAGCCGAACCCCGGCGAGATTCTGCTCGACGGTCATATCGATGTGCCGGAAGAGCGCCTCGCGGCGGTTTCGGCGGCGTTGCCGGACCATATCGAACTGACCCGCGAGGAGCCGGGCTGCCGCTATTTCAGCGTCACGGCCTGCCCGGATGTGACGGGGCGGTTCCTGGTCTCCGAGATCTTTGCCGACCAGACCGCATTCGAGGCGCACCAGACGCGGATGAAGGTCTCGGCCTGGGCGGACGTGACAAGGGACATTCCCCGCCAATACAAAATCCGCACGGCCTGACAGGCCGTGCCGGGCTTCACCGGTCTTACCTTTCTTTAATGGCGCCTAAATCGGTCACTCGTCAGCGCCGGCTTTCCGATAGACCGAGACATGCATCGTGCTGGATGCATCGAAGGGGCGGCGGTCCCATCCGCCCCAGCGGTGGTCGAGCGTCATGCCGGCCAGCCGCGCCATCAGATCGATCTCGCTCGGCCATGCGTAGCGCATCGGCAAGGGGATCAGTTGCATGCCTTCCTCAGTAATCCTGATCCGCTGCATTTCGAGAAGCTGACGGACCGGATCGTGCAATGCCGCCTCGATCCAGACCGATGACATGTCGAGCCTTCTCGTCGTCGTCCGCTGGCCGTCCCTGAACCAGGAAAGATCCGGTACGAAGGTTTCAACCAGAAATGTACCACCCGGTGCCAAGCATTTGGCCGTGTTGTGAAAACAGCGGATCTGGTCTTCCTGCGTCTGCAGGTTGAACAGGGTGTTGAACACCAGAAAGGCATGGTCGAACGGGCCATCGATATCGACGTCGGCAATATCGCCAATGGCAACATCGATCGCGTCGCCGCCGGGCTTGCCGCGCATGATCTCGACCATCTCGGGCGAACCCTCGATTCCGGAGACCTTGTGGCCTTTTGCAGCCAGCGGCAGGGCGATGCGACCTGTGCCGATGGCGAGTTCCAGGATCGCGCCTTCGCCGGCAAGCTCCGAGATCAGCGCGACCGTTTCCGCGGTCGTGCCGGGATCGTGCAATTGGTCGTAGTCGGCAGCGTTCAACTCGCCGAATGTCGATGCGGTAAAGCCTTCCATTTCACCTGTCCGGGTCCCGTTTTCGCGGCTGCATTTGATGCGGCCGCCAAACTGGCAGGGGGCGATGAAGATCACAAGTCAGCGGCTTTGGAATGTAAATGCCGCTGCCCGACGGAACGCTATGGCGGCGCCGGAACGAATCCGGTACAGCCAACGCCATGAAATTCTCCCCGCAGCAAGACGACGCGCTCAACGCGGTGGCGCAGTGGCTCAAGAACGGCGACCGGCAATTGTTCCGGCTGTTCGGCTATGCCGGCACCGGCAAGACCACGCTGGCGCGCCATTTCGCCGAACATGTCGACGGGCATGTGCAGTTCGCGGCGTTCACCGGCAAGGCGGCGCAGGTGCTGCGCTCGAAAGGCGCGTCGAACGCCAAGACGATCCACTCTCTGATCTACCGGCCGCGCGGCGAAGAGGCGATCTCGGACGAGACCACCGGCAAGACCTCTATGTCGCCGACATTCTCGCTCAATCGCCAAAGCGACATCGCCAAGGCGAAGCTGGTGATCGTCGACGAATGCTCGATGGTGGACGAGAACCTCGGGCGCGACCTGATGAGCTTCGGCACGCCGATCCTGGTTCTGGGCGATCCGGGGCAGTTGCCGCCAATCTCGGGCGGCGGTTTCTTCACGGAGGCGGAGCCCGATTTCCTGCTTACCGAAATCCACAGGCAAGCGGCGGAAAACCCGATCATCCGGCTGGCCATGGATGTGCGCGCCGGCAAGGAGATCATGCATGGCGATTACGGGACGACGCAGATCATCGCGAAGGGCGATGTCGATGCGGACCTGGTTCTCGCCGCCGACCAGGTGCTTGTCGGCATCAACCGGACGCGCCGGCGCTACAATCAGCGGCTTCGCCAACTGAAGGATTTTACCGCGACCTATCCGCAGGCCGGCGACAAGCGGGTCTGCCTGCGCAACGACCCGGCGAAGGGGCTGCTCAACGGTTCGCTCTGGAAGGTGATGACGGCGTCGAAGGAAACGGTGAAGCCGGGCATCAACCTGCTGGTCTCGCCCGACGACGGCGACACGGATCGCGGAGTCGCCAAGATCAAGCTGCTCAAGGCGTCATTCGACGCGCCGGAGGACGATATCCCCTGGCAGACCAAGAAGCGCTACGACGATTTCGACTATGGTTACGCGCTTACCGTGCACAAGGCGCAGGGCTCGCAGTGGGACGACATCGTGCTGTTCGACGAGAGCTTTGCGTTTCGGGACATGAGAAGCCGCTGGCTCTACACGGGCATCACACGTGCTGCAAATTCACTGACCATCGTTAAGTGATTTACAATTCTTTCATCATATAGGTCCGCCAGCGCAGATCTACTTAGAGTTGAAGGTACCCGTGTCCGCGTTCGCAACCTTTTCCGGCCTCCTGTTGCAGGCGACTGGCCCTTCGGCCGTCGTGCAGACACCTGACGCCTCGACACCGGTTGCGGGTTCCTTCGGCCTCCAGTTCCTGGTGCACGCGGCATTCATCTGGGTGGCGCTGATCATCATCTGCCTGATCGTATTCGCGTACAGGAAGATGCGCGGAAGCGAAAAGGCCACTTCCCCGCAGATGTACCAGAAGGACCTGGACGAGATGCGCAGGGGCGGCAGGGGACACTGAGCCCTTTTTTTACGTGCCAAGCGGCGCGGAAATCTCGAACAGCACCGCCGTCGCGTCATCGCTCGGCTTCATGCGCGGGTGAAGCCGCCCGTCGGGGTCCTCGCGGCGCTCGATATTGCGGAGACGCGAACCGAGCACCGACAGGCCATCGCGTTTCGCGGCCCTGATGAACTCGTCCGGTTCGAATATCCCGTAATTCGATGCCAGAGCGGCGAAGCCGTCGGTGCACAGAAGGCCGGTCATGGGCAGGCGATCCGGCAGGGGCGCGGAGACCAGGTGATCGGCGGCTTGCGGCACGGAGCCGAGCGTCCAGACGGGGCCTGAGGGCGTGTTGAAGGTGCCGCGCAGCGACCTCTCGCGGGCGAGGAGGGCCGGATCGTCGATGAGCCGGGGGAGGTTCGACAGGCCTCCGCACCTTTCGATGACCGCGCGGGCGGCCTCGCGTTCCAGATCGGCATTGCCGGGCAGGGCGCTGTGGGCAACGGTAACGCCGTCACCGTCGGTGAGAAAGAGTGTGCAATCGCCCAGCCCGTGGGTGACGATCCTGTTTTCCTCGATCCGGATCATCTGGAACCCCGCGATCGGAAGGTTCCAGGCCGGCATGTCGCGCCCCTTGGCCGCGAAAGCGACGATCCTGCGGGCGAGCGCATTGGTGGAGCGGACGATATCCGCCATGGCGCGGCCCGGCATGATCATTTCCTCGAAATGGACCTTCGCGAAGGTGGCGAGCCAGGCGGCATCGCTGTCGTGGCGACCAACGACGAAATCCGGGCCGAGGCCGGTCGCCCCGTCGATGACGAAGGCGCATTGCGCCGTCCATCCCAACTGGTCCTCGTTGGGGCGGCTTTCGGAGCCCGGAAGGCTTAGCGAATCGAGGATCGACAGCGTCAGCATGGGGGGCGATAGAGCGCGGGATTGTTGCAGCGGTTTGACAGGCTTCCATGCGCGGTGGCGCATTCCTCCAATTTTTCTCGTAGCGTGCGAATGCAACGAATACCGAGCAGCGGCGTTCCATATCGCGACAGAAACGGAGACGTCGATCATGCTCAAATGGATTCTGATCCTTCTCATCGTCGCGGCCATTGCCAGCCTGCTCGGTTTTCACGGCGTTGCCGGTGTTGCCGGGACCCTGGCGCGAGTCCTGATCTTCATCGTCCTGGTCGTTCTGGCTCTGGCGCTGCTGTTCGGACTGATCGCGGTCGCCTGACGCGATCGCTCTGCCGGGATTGAACCGGAGACAATTTAGCGGGCGCGTATGTCTTCCAAATCCTGAACGGATGACATACGCCTCGCCTGTTCGACCGATCGGGTGAGAATGCCATGCCTGCCAAATTGTCCGTCAATCTGAACGCCATCGCGATGCTGCGGAACCGGCGCGACCTGCCATGGCCGAGCGTGACCGGCCTCGGACGCATTGCGCTTGAAGCCGGCGCGCATGGTCTCACCGTGCATCCGCGGCCGGACCAACGCCATATCCGCTTCACCGACCTGCCGGACATCCGGGCGCTGATCGATGACGAGTTTCCGGATGCGGAGTTCAACATCGAAGGCTATCCGAGCGGCGATTTCCTCGCGCTTGTCGAGAGGACGGAACCGGAGCAGGTGACCCTCGTGCCTGACGATCCGGAGCAGCCGACCTCCGATCACGGATGGGATTTCGTCGCCAATCTCGACATGCTGAAAGCGATCGTCGCTCGGCTCAAGAAATCAGGCGCGCGCGTGTCGCTGTTTTGCGACCCGGACGCGGATGCCGAACAACTCGGCGCGGCGAAAGCCACCGGCGCCGATCGCATCGAACTCTATACCGGGCCTTACGGCGCCTGCCATGAGGACCCCAAAAAGGCCGCTGCGCTTGTCGAAGTTCTCGGCCGGACGGCGGATGCGGCGCATGATCTGGGCCTCGGCGTCAATGCCGGCCACGACCTGACGGTCGAGAATTTGCCGGCGCTGGCGAAAAGGCTGCCGGCGCTTGCCGAAGTTTCCATCGGTCACGGGCTGACGGCTGACGCGCTCGAATACGGGATGGCCGGCGCCGTGACGCGGTTTCTCGGCGCGCTGGGCCGATAGCTCAAAAGTGTTCACCGGCCTTGAACGGGCCGACGCGCATGCTCGCCGCGATGAGATAGGCGGTCGACCAGCCGATCAGCAGGAAACCATTGACGCTCTCGAGCGCCGCCAGCATGCGCCATTCCTGGCTCGTGATGACATCGCCATAGCCGACCGTGGAGAAGGTTGCCGTGGAGAAGTAAAGCGCGGTTTCGAAGTCGCCGAAAACGCCGAGCGCGAAATAGCAAACCGCCCATAGCCACACTTCGACCGTGAGAACGGCGAAGATTCCGATGACGACCGTGTTCATGGCGAGCAGGCGGCTGCGGCGCCCATCGATGCGCAGCTTGCTGGTCAGCCAGTTCATGCCATGCGTGACCCAGATGAGGCCGAAAGTGTGAATGACGACCGTCAGCGAAATGATCAGCGTGCCGAGTACGAGATTTGCGATCATTGGCGGTTCTTATCCAAGCAGCATTGCAAGTCAATCTGACTTCGCATGCCCTGCGAAACCTTGCCGCAACGGAAAGAACCCGTTCACCATTTGCGGGTAGGCTTTGGCCGCGAATCCAAGGAGATCGCCATGCTACAGCGCCTATTTTCTCGCGGCGCGCCTCGTGAGCGCATCGAACACGCGACCGCGCACGGCGCCGAGACCGAGCAACAAGAGGTACTGCGCGAGCGCAGTACCGCGATTCTCGAGAGGCTCGAGCGCAAGCAGGAAGAGGCCGAGAAGGCCGAACTGGCGCGGCGGCTCGCGGAGCGTGAAGCCGCGGAACGTGAAGAGCATGAGGCGGCCGAGCATGAAGCCGCCGAGCGCGAGAACTACGAAGTTGCCGGGCAAGCGGCGCAGGATAATCAGTCCGAAGACGATGTCGATCGCGACGACGCGGTTGCGGAGACGGACGAGCAGGCTCCCGTTTTCGGTGAGGACGACGATGCACCGGCAATGATGGCTGACGCCATCGACGATGCGCCGGATGTGGCGTTCGACGACAGGCCACAGGATTTCGAGGCCGACCCCGAACCGGCAGAGCTGGACGCGGCCGACGGCGCCTTCGCCGGGCAAGAGGAACCTGTCGCCGAAACGGCGGCGCCGCCGGAAAACGATGCGGTTCCGGCGGAAAACCATCGCGAAACGGATGACCTGTTCTCGGACAGCGAGCCGCTTCGGCCGGTTATCCTGCCCCACACCATATCCAACCTGCCGGGCGAGGATGGAGCCGTGCATTCGCATGCCGGCCATGCCGCGTCGAGCGATGATCCGGAAGTCCATGAGCAATTGCGGCGCAAGGCCGAAGAGGCCAGGGAGCGGATCGCCAAGCGGCTGAAAGCCATGAAGGACGAGGAAGAGGCCAAGGCTGCGTCTGGCCGTCTCGATTTCGGCGAAGACACGCCGCCGATCGCGCCCGGTCTCGACGAGGACAACTGACATCCATCACATCGCACGGGGCGCTTGACGGCGGCAGTCTGCGGCTGTAAATGACCCGAACCGTACCGTACGGTACTTGTTTGGATTGCCGCGTATGCTTGCTCCGAAAACCATGGAAACGACTTCAGCCGACGACGGCGCGGAGAGCTTCGGCCCGCGCCAGACGGACGTGCTGCAAGCGGCGCTGGCGCTGCTTGTCGAGGGTGGCGACAAGGGGCTGACAACCGCGCGGCTGGCGCGGGCCGCGAATTGCTCGAAGGAAAGCCTCTACAAGTGGTTCGGCGACCGCAACGGCCTGCTCGAGGCGATGATCACCTATCAGGCATCGAAAGTGCGGATCGCGGCATTGCCGCGGGTCAAGCCGAGCGCGGAGGAGTTTCGCCACCAACTCGCCGGCTTCGCCAGCGATCTGCTGACCGTGCTGTCCGGGCCGACTTCGCTTGCCCTCAACCGGCTGTCGATCGGCGAGGCGGGGCGCGAAGGCGCGCAACTCGGCGGGTTGCTGATCGAGCGCGGACGCCGCGCCATCGAAAACCGCGCCATGCGCCTGCTGGATGCCGGCCGCGACGCTGGGCTGATCGCGTTCGACAATCGCGACGCGGCGTTCAATGCGCTTTACGGCCTGATCGTCGGCGACATGCATGTGCGCATGCTGCTCGGCGACGCCGTGCCGCTGATCGCCGATGCGTCGGCGCTCGATACCCAGGCGGCGCGTGCCGTCGACCAGTTCTGGCGGCTCTACGGGGTCGCGGAGGAGACTAACCCGAATACAAACTGAACACGTCAAGGGAAGGAACCGATCATGCGTGTCTATTACGATCGCGACGCCGATCTTAATCTCATCAAGTCGAAGAATGTGGCCATTATCGGCTACGGATCACAGGGCCGCGCGCACGCGCTGAACCTGAAGGACTCCGGTGCACAGAACGTGGCCGTTGCGCTGCGCGAAGGCTCGGCGACCGCGAAGAAGGCCGAGGCCGATGGCTTCAAGGTCATGTCCGTGGCGGAAGCCGCCGGCTGGGCCGACCTGATGATGATGGCAACGCCGGACGAATTGCAGGCAGGCATCTACAAGGAGCATATCGCGGCGAACATCCGCGACGGTGCGGCGATCGCCTTCGCGCATGGCCTGAATGTCCATTTCGGCCTGATCGAGCCGAAGTCGTCGGTCGACGTCGTCATGATCGCACCGAAGGGCCCCGGCCACACCGTGCGCGGCGAATACCAGAAGGGCGGCGGCGTGCCGTGCCTGATCGCCGTCCATCAGGACGCATCCGGCAATGCGCATGACCTCGCGCTTTCCTATGCCTGCGGCGTCGGCGGCGGCCGCTCCGGCATCATCGAAACCAACTTCCGCGAAGAATGCGAGACCGATTTGTTCGGCGAGCAGGTTGTCCTGTGCGGCGGTCTGGTCGAACTGATCCGCGCCGGCTTCGAGACGCTGGTGGAAGCCGGCTATGCGCCGGAAATGGCCTATTTCGAGTGCCTGCACGAAGTGAAGCTGATCGTCGACCTCATCTACGAGGGCGGCATCGCCAACATGAACTACTCGATCTCCAACACGGCCGAGTGGGGCGAGTACATGTCGGGTCCGCGCATCATCACCGAAGACACCAAGGCCGAGATGAAGCGCGTCCTCAAGGACATCCAGTCCGGCCGCTTCACCTCGGAGTGGATGCAGGAATGGCATTCGGGCGCGGCACGCTTCAAGGCCACCCGCCGCCTCAATGACGAGCACCCGATCGAGCAGGTCGGCGAAAAGCTGCGCGGCATGATGCCGTGGATCAAGTCGAACGCGCTGGTCGACAAGGAAAAGAACTAGGTCTCGCGCGAAGCGTGGCCTGAGTGCTAACAGACGGGGCCGTGGAGCGATCCGCGGCCCTTTTTCGATCTCAATGCCTGCCCGGAAGGTTTGCCATGACGATTGCCGACGATATCGAGATGCTGAAACGCCAGGAGGAGGCGCTGCGGTTCGACGCGATGAGCGACGAGGATGCGTGGAGGCTGGGCTCGCTGATGCGGTCGCGCGCGGTCGAGAAGGGATTGCCGCTGGTTATCGACATCCGTGTCGCCGGACGGCCGCTGTTCTATACCGCGCTCCCGGGCACGGCGCCGGACAATCCGGAATGGGTCAGGCGCAAGATCAATGTGGTGATGCGCTACCACAAATGCTCCTACCGGGTCGGACGCGAACTCGCTGCGAGCGGATCGACGCTCGACGAGGATCGCGGCGTGTTGCCGATCGAGATGGCGCCGCATGGCGGCTGCTTCCCGATCCATATCAAGGGAACGGGCATTGTCGGCACGGTCACCGTGTCCGGTATCCCGCAGCGTGACGACCACGGGTTCGTGGTCGAATGCCTGTGCGACTATCTCGGTGTCGATCCAGCGCCGCTGGCGCTCGGCCCGGAAGGCTGATCGCGCGACGGTTTTGCGGCGTCAGTTGGTGACTGCGTTCAGACGCAGCGCGGCGACGCCGACGGCGATGTTGATGCCCTGCTGCGACTGAAGGCTGACCGGCTGCAGCGCGAAGGATTTTTCCAGACCGCCGACGAGCACGTTCGCACCAAGGCCGACGACGAAGGAGGCCGAGGCGGTCGCGCCGCCATAATTGCCGGCAAGGGCGCCAGGCGCGTAACCGTTCACCGCGGGGGCGACGACCGCCCAGCGGAGTACCGCATTCTCCGTCGTGCCGAGATCGAGGCCGTATTTCTCGATGGTTCCCGTATATGTCTCGGGCGTCCGCGCTGTCGATGCCGGGGTGAAGGTGCATTGGAGATTGCTGGTCGAGGCTAGCACGAGATTGACGCCACCCTCGACCGTGCAGTCCAACATGCCGAGTTCGACCCGCGCGCCTGCCATTGCGGGAGCGGCGAGACCGGTCGCCAGCGCGGCGGACAGGATCAGCGATTTGGTGCGTTTCATTTGGTTGCCCTTTTGTGTTCGGTTGCCGTCCGTGTCTCGCAGAATTGTGGCGTTGTTGCGCCGGAAACCCGTGCGAAATATAGGTCAGCAATGTTGACATATATTGCGTGAAAGCGCATGGTCGCCTCCCCACCTCAGGAGACAGGGCCGTGACGCAACATTTCCGCTTCGCCGCGCGCGAAACCCGCATGAAGGCGTCCGAGATCCGCGAGTTGCTGAAGCTGCTCGACCGGCCGGACATCATCTCGTTTGCGGGCGGAATTCCGGATGCGGCGCTGTTTCCGGCCGACGATTTCCGGCAGGCCTTCGACGCGGCCCTTGCCGGCGACGCGGCGAAATCGGCGCTGCAATATTCGCCGAGCGAGGGCCATGCCGGCCTGCGCGCGTGGATCGCGGGCGAGATGGGGCGCATCGGCGTCGATTGCGGCCCCGAGAACATCCTGATCACAGCCGGATCGCAGCAGGCGCTCGACTATCTCGGCAAGCTGTTCCTGTCGCCGGGCGACACGGCGCTGGTCACATGGCCGACCTATCTCGGCGCCTTGCAGGCCTTCAATGCCTACGAGCCGACCTACGACCGGCTGGAGCCGATGGCCAATCGCGACGCGCAGGATTATGCCGACCGCGCGGCGGAGCAGGGCGGCGCGGTGAAATTCGCCTATATGTCGCCGGACTTCGCCAACCCGACCGGCGAGACGATGACGCACGAGCAGCGCGAACGGGTGCTCGACCTTGCCGACGCGCTGGACATCGCGGTGATCGAGGACGGGGCCTACCAGGCGCTTCGCTATGACGGCGATGCGATCCCGCCGATGCTGGCGCTGGAGATCGCGCGCAAGGGCGATATCGACGCTTGCCGGACGCTCTATTGCGGCTCGTTCTCGAAGACGCTGTCGCCGGGCCTGCGCGTCGGTTGGGTCTGCGCGTCCCGCGAGATCGTGTCGCGGCTGGTGATCCTCGTCCAGGCGGGTGGGTTGCATACGGCGACTCTCAACCAGGCGGCGGTCGACCTGGTGGCCCGGACCGTTTTCGACGAACAGGTCGCACAGGCGCGCTCCGTCTATGCGGCGCGGCGCGACCGGATGCTGGCGGCGCTGGCGCGCGAAATGCCCGACGGTGTCGAATGGACGAAGCCGGAAGGCGGCATGTTCATCTGGCTCACCCTGCCTGCGGGGATGGACGGCGCGGCACTGCTCGTCCGGTCGCTGGACAGCGCAGGCGTGGCTTTCGTTCCCGGAAGCGCCTTCTTCGCCGATGGCTCCGGCGCGAACACGATCAGGCTTTCGTTTTCCTGCGCCTCGGACGAGATGATTGATACGGGGATCTCGCGGCTGGCCGGGCTGATACGCGCGGCGTAAGGCCGGCGACGCGATGCGAAAAAGGGCCGCGGCGATAACCGCGACCCTTCCGGCGTCCGTGCCAGGGATTGAAAAGGACGCCTTATTCGGCCGGTGCAAGCGCCGCGGTGTCGTCGTGCCGCTCGGTCGTGATCAGCTTGCCGCTCAGCTGGAAGAAGACCTTGATGGTCAGCGCCTGCAGGACGACCAGCGGGGCATAGGCGACGAAATAGGCGACCGAGAACTTGTCCATCACGCCGATGCCGAGAAGGCCCGCATTGATCAGGAAGTTGGCGAAGACGAACAGCGCGACGCCGGGGCAGATCAGGGTGAAGGCGCCGGAAGACCGCTTTTCGCCGGAGACATACTGCTCGAAGTAACGGGCGCGCTTCATCACCGCGAAGCCGACAAGGCCGAAGACGAGCTGGATCGAGAACAGGGTCGCGAGCATGGCGAATTTGTCTCCGGCAGCCCATTCGGCGCCGAAATTGTGCTCCAGCGCCATCTTCATGCGATAGACGGCGATGCCGACCACCGTGACGAAGGGGATGATGATCCACAGCGTCGGGACGGTTTCCGGGTTGGCGCGATGCTCCATCATCGAGCGGAAGCCCATGACCATGAAGATCGCGGCGAACAGCACGGCGGCGACGAGGAAAAAGCTCGCGCCCATGAAGCCGACCACGGAGGTGACGGGATTGTGGCTCATGGCCGTGGCGGCGGAAAACCCGACGCCGATCATGGCGAAGGCGAAGACCGACAGCATGGTGGCCAGCGAGTTGTTGTTGGCGCAATGAAAACCGCCATCGACCAGCACACGGCTCATGAAGTCCGCGAAGAGACGCAGCGCGTAGACGCCGATCAGGGCGAAGGCGAGCAGCGCGGCCGGGAACAGGAATTCCACGATTCCCCAGAGGCCCGGAACGAAGACCGCGCCGATGATGAAGCCCACATTGACGCTCATCGCCAGCGTCAGCGGGATCGACATCAGCTGGGTTTCGGCATTGCCCGTGCGCAGCTTTTGCGCGGCTTCGGTCTGTTTCCACGCGTTGTAGCGCGAGAAGTTCCAGACGAGCAGGCGCACATGCAGCACGGAAAAGACCACGATGCCGGCAAGGGAAACCGCGATGAGTGCCTGCATGGCGAGCGAACCAGTCTGGAACGCGGCCATCAGGGTGGAAAAGGACGGGATGGGCTGACCCGCATGGGGCGTCATCCACATGATGTACATGAAGAACGACACGGCCAATCCGCCAGCGCCGAGCGCGGCGAGGAAATAAAGCGGATTGTACGGTGCCGGGGCTGCTTTCGATAACGACATGGTCGAACCTCCAGTTTGTATATTCGGTTTTGTTTATATAAGAGATTGCGCATATAAATTGATCCAGATCAAAATCAATGTCGCTTCGGCGCGGGTGCGTCAGTCTTACGCATCGGCTATGGAGGCTCCGGCGATCTGGAAAGGGTGGCGAGAATGCAAAGCGGGATCTTGAGGCCGGAAACGGTGCGCCTGGCGGTTGAAGGCGGAAGGCTCTCCTATGAGGCGCGAAACCGCGCGGCGATCGACGCCTATTGGGCCGATTGCAAGGCCGCCAATTCGCGGCTGTGGAACGGGCCGTTCTTCATGTTCGAGGAGGTGTCGGTCGGCGGGAGCGTGTTCTCCGGGCGGGGACGACGCACGGATTTCGCGACCTTTCTCCACTGGCGCGACCACGGCCGCCCGCCGGAGGCAGTGCATGTGACGGGGACATCGCTGCCGATGACGGCGGATGGCGCGCTTTTCGCGGTGCGCATGGCGGCTCACACGGCCAATGCCGGCGCGGTCTATTTTCCGGCGGGCTCCTTCGATGCGGAAGATATCGTCGATGGCGGGTTCGACGTGACCAGCAACATCGCGCGCGAATTGGCCGAGGAGACGGGCCTCGTCTTCGACGAGAGCATGGCCGAAGGCGCGTATACGGTGGTGGCCGACCGGGGGGCCTTCCACGTTGCGCGGCGCAGCCGGCTGCCGGGCGATTTCGATGCCTGCCTCGATCTCATGCGGCGTCACCAGGCGCGGACGGGCGACGATGAACTCGAAACCGCGATCGCCGTGCGGGCCGGTGGCGAGGGCGCGGACCTGCTCAAGCCCTATGCGCGCATGCTGGCCGATTGGCACTTCGAAAACGCGGCATTTTCCTGTAGCGGATAGGCAGCTTCAGGGAGAATCGCATGGCAAGGCGCTACGCAATCTACGATGTCTTCACGGACCATGCACTGGCGGGCAACCCGCTGGCCGTGGTCTTCGATGCCGAGGGGCTCGACGACACGGCGATGCAGGCGATCGCGCGCGAGTTCAACCTGTCCGAGACGGTTTTCATCGGCCCGGCGGATAATCCGGCGCATGCGGCGCGGCTGCGCATCTTCACGCCGGGGCGCGAATTGCCGTTCGCCGGGCACCCGACGGTCGGCGCGGCGATCGCGCTCGGGTCCGAGGCGTCTGACGATGCCGGCGACCGGCGGCTGATGGTGCTGGAGGAGGCGATCGGTCCGGTCCGCTGCGCGCTGCGCATGGATGACATCCCCTATGCGGAATTCGACCTGCCGGCCTTGCCCCGACAGCTGCCCTTCGAGATCGACAAGGCGGCGGTCGCGCTGGCGCTCGGCATTGATGCCGACGAAATCGGCTTCGAGAACCACCATGTCAGCGTCTGGTCGGCGGGCAACAGCTTCGTCTTCGTGCCGCTGGCGGGGCTGGGTGTCGCCGAGCGGATACGGATCGATCCGGCCACATGGCTCGATATCGCGCCGGCGGTGGACGGACACAAGGCATCACTCTACGCCTATTGCCGCGAGACGATCCGCCACGACTGCGCCTTCCATGCGCGCATGTTCGCGCCGGAGATGGGGCTTGCCGAGGATCCGGCCACCGGATCCGCCGTGGCCAATTTCGCCGGGGTGATCGCGCATTTCGATGGGCTGGCGGAAGGCCCCTCCGCGTTCTTGATCGAACAGGGCGTGGAGATGGGACGACCGTCGCAGATCCGCCTCGAGATCGACGGTCGCGGCGGGGCGATCCACGCCGCGCGGATCGGCGGCCATGCCGTCAGGGTCGCCGAGGGAACACTGACGCTCTAAGGCCCTTTACAAACGGCCGAAGCAAGACTAGATAGCGCGCTCCGGCGGGTGTGTAGCTCAGATGGTAGAGCAGCTGACTCTTAATCAGCGGGTCCACGGTTCGAGCCCGTGCTCACCCACCAATTTCTTCAAAAGAATCAATAATTTGTATGGACGGACGTCCATACTCATTATTTGCGAAATAGTAATATAACGAAAATTGGCGTTCGTTCCCTAGAGGGCGACTTGCGGCACCTAAGCGCTGGAAGTTAAGAATCGCCAATGGCCTATCTGAAGAACCAGCACTTCGTTCCCAAAGCTCATTTCAAACCTTTTAGTTTAAATGGGGAGGCCAACTCAATTAATATTTTTAATATTCGTTCCCGGCGCGTAATTAATAACGCTTCCGTATCAGGTCAGTGCTCTAAGAATTATTTCTATGGCAAAGACAGAAATATTGAGAAGGCTTTTAATTCTATCGAAGGTAGATACGCCACGATAATTCGTTCTTTAGAGCTTGGGGATTCTGTATTTGAGAAAGGCTACCTTCGCGATTTACGTAGCTTTATGTTCATACAGTTCCTGAGGACAGAGCAAGCTCTAAAAAGAACAGGTCAGTCAAATCGCGAGATGGCTGACGTTGTTTTTAGAGATGTCGATAAAATGGAAAGACCTCCGCTTTTAACAAAGGAGGAGATAATAGCGATTTCTATGTCCATTTTTATCGAGAAGCACGATATCTTAGATGACTTGAAAATGGTGATAGTTCGCAATAATACTCCTTATGAATTTTATACATCAGATGATCCTGCCGTTATTACAAATAGATATCACATCAGGGAGAATAATAGGACGAATTTTGGGCTAACGAATTCCGGCGCCATTTTTGTTTTGCCGCTGAGCCCGGATAAATTGTTCCTTTGCTATGATGGATTTGTCTACACAATCCCAGGAAAGAGTGGGATGTTTGTAGAAATAGACAACACGGAGGATTTAGATGCTTTCAACCAACTGCAGATACTTAATTCAAGTCAGAATATATATTTTAAGGATCCTTCAATGGGCGAGCGCGTGAGTGAGCAATATCGACAGTGGAGCGTGCATCGTGAAGAGCGGAGATTTGAGATCAACCAGTTTGTCCCAGACGATGAAGTGCCGGGCCGCTATAAGATCGGAACAGAGGTTGAGGTAAGCGAAGCTCGTGAAACGATGCTCGTATCATCGCAAGTCCGATTTCGGCCGACTATTTGGCCAAGAATTTTAAAGTGGCGTAATCCGCCCCGAGTGGTCAAAACCGGAACTGGTCTTGGGACGATAAGGCCGGGCACACGCGATTTCGGCTAGAGACGTATCATCGCCGTAAACGTCCCCTCAGTAGGGCGGACCTTCTCCGTGCCCCGCAAAACCGCTCCCTCGTCATTGTCGAGAAATGCACCGACCGCATCGCTGACGGACACTAGCCCAAAGTCGCTATGAACGAGTACGGTGTTGCCGTCACCATCGTCTGACGGTTTCACCTCGAATTTACGGCCCTGCCGAAATAGCGCCGCGCCGCGCAGCAGCGTTTTCTTGACGCCCGGCCGGATCAGATCGGCGCGGATCGTTCCTCGGTCTTCTCTTTGTGAAGGCGGGCAATTTCAGCATCCGCTGCCGCCACGCGCCCATCGAAGTCGACTTTGAGTTCGTCCCGTTCCGCAACGTTTACCTCTACAACGCCCGGAACTGGCTCGTCGCCCTGCCAGTCAATGCGTTCCTGTCCGGAATCTGGCCGATCGACCCGCTAATCCTGCACTTGTTATTCCGACACCAGCACGTAATTGGGTTTCGACACGCTAAGCGCGATCGGCGGGCGAAGTGGAAAAGTGATCGAAAGCGGCGCGCCGGAGCAGGCCTTTCCTGACCCGGAGAACGCCTGCACTCGTTAGCTCGTTTCCTCGTTTCTCAGCTGTCGGGGCAAGCGCGCTCTGCCTCCTCTAATCGCCAGACTCGTCAGCATTGCAAGCGGGCGGCGGCTGCGATGAAGACGTCAGTTGATCTCGAAGGGCGTCTCGGCGATGCCGCTGGACTCCGTGCGAATCCTGAACAACGAGCCGGATAGCGGCGCTTCGCTGAGCCGTTGCGACGAGAGGCGGATGCGTGCGGAGGTGACGAACAGATCCTGAAGGTCGGGGCCTCCGAAGATGCAACTTGTGGGGCGGGGCACCGGCAGGGGAATACGTCTGTCGATCTTTCCGTCCGGCTGATAGCGATTGATCGCCCAGCCATCGTAATGCGCGATCCACAGAAAGCCGTCGCGATCCACTGTCAGCCCGCCCAGACGGCCTGCTTCCTGCGGGACCTCGATAAGGATGTCCCTTCGGCCGATTTCGCCGGTTGCCAGGTCGAACTCGTAGCGGAACACCTGGTTTCGGCCAGAATCGATGAAGTACATCAGCTTGTCGTCAGGGGACCAGGCGATGCCGTTGCTGATTGCGAAGCCCGTATCGACCGCGACTGCGGACCCGTCTCCGGTGATACAGTAGAGGCTTCCGTGGCCGGGCGTTCCGTCGATGGCCATGCTGCCCACCCACAGGCGCCCCGCGCGATCGACCTTTGCGTCGTTCAGCCGGTTCGAACTCAGACGTGGTTCGGGATCGGAGAAGGGCGTCAGTTGGTGCGACTGGAGGTCGAGCATCTGAACGCCCTTCTGTGTCGCGACGATCATGCGGTCGGTCTTCGTGTGCGCGACGGCGCTCAGCATGCAAGGGAAGCGGACGACCTTGTTGTGCTGGAGATCGGGGCTGAAGATGTTGAGCGAAGGTTCGAGGATGTTCACCCAATAGAGCGCGTTCTGTTCGGGAACCCAGAGCGGGCCTTCGCCCTGGATGGCCCGGGTCTCGTATGCGCAGGACACCTCGTCGGGAATGCTCTCCTTCGGGCGCGGCGGTGTCGAGACGGAGAAGGGCTGGGTGTACATGCCGGCATTGCCGGCAATGCGGCGCGCGGCGTCGATGAGGTCCCTGCCGATGGCGTCCAGCTTGTCCCAGTCCAGCCGGAACGAGGGACCTGTCACGGTCAGTGCCCCGACCGGCCGGTTGCTCGCGTCAAGGATAGGTGCGGATACCGAGGCGATACCCTGGACCCGCTCCTCCATCGACGTGGCGTAGCCTCTCGCAGTCACGAGGTCGATGTGGCGCCGCAGCTCCATCTCATCCGTGATCGTCGACGGCGTGAGTTGCTCGAGGTCGAGGCGGGAGAGAATTTCGGAGCTTTGAACCGGCTCCAGCTTGCTGAGCATGGCCTTGCCGGCGGAACTCGCATGCGCCGGGGCGCGGCTGCCGACCGCGCTGGCAACCCTGAGCTCGCTCGTCGCGTCGACCTGGTCGATATAAAGCACCTCATAGCCGTCCAGCACGGAGAGCCTTGTCGTTTCGCCCAGACGGTCGCGCAAGGCGATCAGTTCACTGGAGGCCGCGCTTCTCAGGTCGAAGCTCTCCCAGACCGTATGCGCCAGATCGAAGAGCTTCGTGCCCAGCAGATAGGACTGGTCGGACGGGTCGTGGCGCAGATACCGGCGATCGACCAGCGCCTGAAGAAGACGGTATAGCGTGCCCTTGGAAAGATCGGTCGCCGCAAGCAGATCGGTGATGCGTGGCGGCGTCCTCGATTCGGCGACGGCATCCATGACGCGGAATGCCTTGTATAGAAGCGCAACACCGGGGACTTCCCGATCCTGTTTCGTGGTTTTGCTCGATTCCTTGCTCACGTCGAATGCCTCGGCAGGTGGCTATGGTCGTTTTCACAGTCTTCACGGAATCGGACTTGCCCCGATGTTTCCCGAGAGTGGCATAATATGGAAGCTTTGACCAAATGTCAGCCAGTCGTTTCATGATGTTGAAATTGCTGCCGTAGCTTCCAGAGTCCGTGCATTTGCTGCATTTCTCCATCCCCCATCGCGCCTTCATGTGGAGCCCTAGCATGCGCGGAATGAATGGAGGCTGAATTTTGTTTCTCAAACTATGGACATGTCGTCCATATTATGCGATTTCGAATTATGCGCTTCCGATGTTTGTGGCCGGCGTGGTTCGGCCGGCATGGGAATGTGCAATTGTTCGGATGTTCGACCGGAGTTCCCGATCGTGCCCGAGCCTGGCTAACGAGCGAACGGGAGGTTTTCGCCAATGAAACAGCTACTCGCAGCAACCTGCATAGCGGCACTCGCGCATATTGGAGGTGTTGTCGCCCCTGCGTCAGCAGCGGATGTCACCATCCGCGCGGCGCATGTGTTCAACACATCTTTCTCGTCTCACCTCGGTGTGGTGGACTTCGCCGAGCGGGTCGCAGACAAGACAAACGGCGCGGTCGAAGTGAAAATCTTCCCGGATGGTCAGCTCGGCAACGAGCGTGAACTGCTGGAAGGCGCGACGCTCGGCTCGCACGACATCTCGCTGACCGGCGCCGCCGGCTGGGCGATCATCAATCCGAAGCTCGGCACGTTCGAGTTGCCCTTCCTCTATCGCGACATGGACCACCAGCAGAAAGTCTTCAACGGCGATCTGCGCGGCGCGGTCGATGAGATGTTCGACGAGAAGGGGCTCAAGTTTCTCGCCTATTTCGCCTACGGCTTGCGCAGCACGCTGACCGCCGATGCGCCGGTCGATACGCTGGAAAGCTTCAAGGGCCTGAAGATCCGCGTTCCGGAAGTGCCGATCTTCGTGAAGACCTTCGAGGCGCTCGGCGCCAACCCGACGCCGATCAATTTCGGTGAAATCTACACAGCGCTGCAGTCCGGCGTCGTGCAGGCGGTCGAGGGGTCTCCCGAATCGATGCTGGCGCAGAAGTTCACCGAGGTGACCAAGTACTTCTCCCTGACCCAGCACCAGTCTCCGCCGATCCTGGTGGCGATGAACAAAGCGGCGTTCGAACGTCTGAGCCCGGAGCATCAGGCTGCTGTTCTCGAGGCGGCGCAAGAGGCATCCGACGCCCTGTTCGACAAGGTCGTCAAGGCCAATGCCGATGCGGTCGAGGCCATGAAGGCCGACGGTGTGGAAGTCGTCGAGGTCTCGGATGCCGAGCGCGAAAAGATCAAGCAGGCCGTCCAGCCCGTCTATGAAGAGCTCGGCGCCCAGTACGAAAGCGGCGAACTGCTCGGAAAGATCGCAGCGGTCGAATAAGCTCCTCCCGGAGCCGCCCGGCACGCATCAGATCGCTGCGTGCCGGGCAATCGGGAAACTCGTTCAAGGAATTCGGAAATGACCTGGTTTCATTCGTTCGCTTCTGCGGTGGTCGCCGCAGTGGAATGGATCGTTGCGATCCTGTTTGCGATCTTGATCGGCCTGACGGGCATTCAGGTTTTCAATCGCTTCTTTCTCAATGACTCGGTCGCCTGGGCGGAGGAGGTCTCCAAGATCCTCCTGTTCTATATCGTGTTCCTTTCGGGGTCTCTTGCCGTTCAGCGCAAGGCTTTCTCGGCCTTCGATACCTACCGGTCCCTGCCTGCGAAGCTGCATGTCGCCGCGCTCGTTGGCATCAACGTGATCATCCTGGCCTTTCTTTCGGCTGCGCTGTTCTTCGGCGTGAAGATCGTCTCGCTGACGATGACACAGATCACGCCGGCGCTCGAACTGCCGCAGGCCATCGTCTACGGCGCTGTTCCGCTCGGAATGACGTTCATGATCGTCGTCACCATTGACCGCATTATCGCCGTCCTCGACGGACGCGAAGAGGCGTAACCGTCATGCTGTTTCCTCTCTTTGGACTGTTCTTCCTGCTCACGCTGATCGGCTTGCCGATCGTCTTCGCCATCGGTGTTGCCGGGGCGGGCACCTTCCTGTTCTTCTCCGGGCAGCCCGGTTTCGTGGTCGCCCAGAAGATGATCGGCGGGATCGACAGTTTCCCCTTTCTGGCCGTCCCATTCTTCGTTTTCGCAGGCATCTGCATGGAAGCGGGCGGCATTTCGCTGCGCATCGTGAATTTCGCCAACTCGCTTGTCGGCGCCATTCGCGGCGGCCTTGCGCAGGTTGCGATCGTCACCAGCATGATCTTCGCGGGCATTTCGGGGTCTGGCGTCGCGGATGCGTCCGCTGTCGGGTCGGTGCTGATCCCGTCGATGCGCCAGAAGGGATTCAACCCCGCTTTCTCGGCCGCACTGATCGCTGCGGCAGGCTCGATCGGCATGATCATTCCGCCAAGCATGCTGATGATCGTCTATGGCAGCCTCACCGGCGTATCGATCGGTGCGCTGTTCGTGGGTGGCATCGTCCCGGGCGTCCTGATCGGCCTTGGACTGATGATCTACTCCTATTTCTACGCAAAGAAGGAGAACTATCCGGTTGAGCCGTCCGCGAGCTTCGGCGAGTTGTGGCGCAGCTTCCGGTCCGCGTTCTGGGCGCTACTGACACCGGTGCTGATCGTCGGCGGTATCCTGGCTGGCGTCTTCACGGCGACCGAGGCGGGCGCTGTCGCGGCGATCTACGCCTTCGTCATCAGCGCTTTCGTCTATCGCGAATTGCCGCTTGGGGAGCTGAAGGAAATCTTCGTCAAATCGGCGGTCGTCACGGCATCGGTGCTGCTCGTGATCTCGTTTGCAGCGATCTTCTCCTACATCATGGCCATCGAGCAGGTTCCTGCAGCGATGCGCGGCTTCCTGTTTTCCATTTCCTCGAACAAGTTCGCCATTCTGGGACTGATCGTCGGCATGCTGATCATTCTTGGCTGCGTGATCGAGACGATGGTGATCATCATTATCCTGGTGCCGGTGCTGGCGCCGATTGGAGCCGCCGTGGGGTTCGATCCGGTGCAGTTCGGCGTCCTTATGGTGATTGCGCTCAATCTGGGCGGCATCACGCCTCCGGTCGGCGTGCTGCTCTTCCTCACCAGTTCGCTCGCGGGAACGGGGCTTGCACGGACGAGCCGGCATATCGCGCCGATGATTCCGATCTTCATCATCGTGATGGCTTTGATCGCCTTCGTGCCGCAGACCGTCACCTACCTGCCCAGCGTGTTCATTCGGTAGGGGCGGGGAGATGTTTCACAGCGGCGCCAATGCCCTCAGATTCAATGGTGATTTCACCTACAAGGGCTTCCGGCTCTCCATTCTGGAGAACGAGCACTGGCGGGTTTCGGTGATGCCGGAACGCGGGGCGGAGATCGTCTCGGCCTGTTACAAGCCGAGAGACTTCGAGGTGTTCGGGCACATGCCCGAGCGCATGGCCGACCGCCACGGTTTTCCGCCTTCGGCGACACCGGCCGGTTCCGCCTTCGTCAACGGCTTCGCCGGCGGCTGGCAATCGGTCTTTCCCAATGGCGGCAGTGCCTGCAGCCATGATGGCGCGGCCCACGAGATGATGGGCGAGGGATGGCGGCTCGATTGGCGTGTTACGGAGTGTTCCAATGACGGCGACAGCCTGAGCGTGTCATTCGAGGCGGCAACGTCGCAGACGCCGTTCAGCCTTGTTCGCACGGTCCGGCTGCGAGACGGAGACCCGGTCTTCGACGTGGTCGAAACGGTGACCAATACATCGCGCCAGTCGATGGATTTCATGTGGGGGCAGCACCTGACTTTTGATGCCGAGCGCTATGGAGACGGCGACTGGGCGCTCGATGTCGCGGCGACGCGTGCGGAAACGAATACGGGCTCCGTACTCGATCCCGATGCCCGGCAACCGGGCATGCGCCGGAACATGTTTCCTGTCGGTGGCGACTTCGCCTGGCCATCGCTGGAAACGGCCGGCGGAGCACAGGTCGATGGATCGCGGATACCGCGCTCCGGGACCACCGAGAACTGCGACATGATCTACTTGCACGGCAATGACGGCTGGTTCGCCCTGATGAACCGTCGGCAGGCCTGCGGGCTCTACATGCGCTGGCCGGCGGCGCAGTTGCCGTATCTCTGGTACTGGCAGAATTTTCGCGGCTCGTACGGATATCCCTGGTTCGGGACCGGCAACATCTTCGCGCTCGAACCCTTCACCAGCTACCCGGCTTACGGTCTCGCCGAGGCCGTGAAGAGGGGCGTTCACTACACGCTCGATGCGGGGGAGACGGTCACGTTTCCGATGAATCTCGGCTGGATCGAGGGGCATTCACGCATTTCCGACGCGGGAGATCTTCCCAAGCCTCGCGCACACACTTCCCTTATGGAGAATTGATCACATGAAAATCACAGAGGTTCGCCCGATCCTTCTTTCGCAGGTCTACACCGATGACGAGGTGTGGGGCTGGTCCGGCGGCGAGGTTCGGGTGTGGAACAGCACGCTGGTGCAGGTCTTCACCGACAAGGGCGTCTACGGTCTCGGCGAGATGGGCACGGGTCATTATCTGCCGGAAGCCGCCAAGGCGATCTGCGACTCGATTTCGCCGATGCTGATCGGCAAGGACCCGTTCGAGATCGAGGTCCTGCAGCGCAAGCTCTACAAACTCGGCGCGAATTGGGGCCGTCGCGGCCTCGCGATGGGCGTTATCAGCGGCATCGAGAACGCGCTCTGGGACCTGAAGGGCAAGGCGCTCGGTGTACCGGTGCACAGCCTGCTCGGCGGCAAGCATCGCGATCGGATCCGCGCCTATGCCAGCGGCGGCATGACCCAACCGCTTGAATCGCTGAAGGAAGAAGTGGCGAGTTATCGCGAGCGCGGCTTTACGGCCGTGAAGGTTCGGGGCGGCATTTCCGCGAAGAGGGACGTCGAGATCGCTCGCGCGACACGCGAGGCCGCAGGGCCGGACATGGATGTAATGCTAGACGCGGGGCAGGGCTACGTGCCCGAACCGTGGACCGTCCTGGAAGCAATCGAGGTTACCAAGGCGCTCGCTGAAATCGACCTGTTTTTCCTCGAGGAGCCGGTGCGGACCGACGAGATCGACAGCTATGCGCAAGTGCGCGCGGCCAGCGCGGTCCCGGTAGCGGGCGGCGAGAACGGCTGCTCGATCTACGAGTTCAAGGCGCTGGTCGATGCGAACGCTGTCGATATCCTGCAGCCGGACGTGACCCATGCCGGCGGCATCAGCGAGGTGAAGCGCATTGCCGAATACGCGGCGCTCTATGGCAAGCCGATTGCGCCGCATGTCTTCCGCACGGGCGCTTCGCTGACCGCGCACCTGCATCTTCTCGCGGCAATCCCGAACGCGCTGATCTGCGAATACCAGCAGATCGCCAATGGTCTGCGGGAAGACCTTCTGGTGGAGCCGATCGAGATGGTGGACGGCAATCTGATCGTGCCGGACAGCCCCGGTCTCGGCATCCACATCACCGACGAAATCATCGAGAAATACGCCTACAAGCCCGGTCATATCCAGCGCTTCAAGGTCGAGTCGGACTGATCGTGCGATGACCTGCGAAATTACTCCCCTGTCCTTCGCCGAGATCGAGGCGAGCGAGGCCGTGCTGTTCGAGGGCGGCGCGCCCTCGACGCTGCGACCCATCGGCTGTTTCTGCTGGCTGCTCAGGGCACCGGACTTCACCGCGCTGGTGGATACCGGGATCAGCGATTTCGGGGTCATCAACGCGACAGTGAAGACCAATGGACGCTCATGGCAGGCTGCGGGCCGGCGGCCAATTCAGGCGCAACTGGCGTCGGCCGGCCTTTCGCCCGACGATATAGACGCGGTCATCCTGACGCATCTTCACTACGACCATGCGTCGAATGTGGATGTTTTCGGACGAGCGCGCTTCTTTGTCGGCGAGCGGGAATGGGGCTGGGCGCGGGGCGAAGGCGCACGGGCCGCTCTGCCGCAGCTTGCAGGAGCGCTGGCGTTCCTCGAGGCATTGCCCGCGGATCGCCTTTCGCTGCTGCCGGACAGCGCCGAACCGCTGCCGGGCGTACGTACCCGCCATGTCGGCGGTCATACGCCGGGAAGCATCATGGTCGAATGTGAAACGGATGCCGGGCGCGTGATCATGCCCGGCGACGCGATCTTCCTGCTGGACAATCTCAGGCGGAAAACCGCGATCGGGCTGACGTCGTCGCCCGAGGAGTCACGGGCAGTGATCGACCTGCTTTCGGATTTCGACGGCATCGTGCTGCCAAGCCACGATCTCGATGCCGCGCGGCAAATCAACGGAACGGGAGCGCAATCATGCTGATCGATCTTTCGGGCAAGACCGTGCTGGTGACCGGCGGTTCATCGGGCATCGGGCGGGCGATCGCGAAATCCATGCTGGATGCCGGCGCACGGGTCTTCATCACCTATCTGAGTCAAGCGAACGATGCGGCCGGCTTCGTGGAAGATGCGCGGGCGCGGGGCCGCTCCGCGGAGGCTTTCGCGCTCGATGCGGGGAACACGGAGGCGATCCGCACCCTCTTTGCCGAACTCGATCAGGAGAAGGGCGGCGTCGACATCCTCGTCAACAATGCCGGCATCGTTTCCTATGTCGACTTCCTGACGCTGGAAGAGTCCGAATGGGACCGCATGCTCAACGTCAACCTGAAGGCGGCAATGTTGTGCGCGCAGTTGACGGCGCAATCGCTCGTACGTCGCGGCAAAGGCGGCCGGATCATCAACATTTCCTCGATTTCCGGCCGGCGCGCCGAGCCGCGCCGGACGCATTACTGCGTGTCGAAGGCGGGAATGGACATGCTTACGCGCGGTCTCGCCCTTGAACTGGCAAGCTACGGGATCACCGCGAATTCCGTCGCGCCGGGCACGATCCGCACAAACATGACCGAGACGGCGCTCTCCGATCCGGATCGCCACGACACGATCGTTTCGCGCACACCAATGGGCCGTATCGGCATACCTGACGATTTGGCGGGCATCGCGACGTTCCTGGCTTCGGACCACGCCGCCTTCATCACCGGTCAGGTGATCCATGTCGACGGCGGCCAACTGCTTTAAACCATACAAGGAGAATGAAATGGACGAACCTTTCCAGGGCGTTTGCCCGGTGCTCAACACGCCGTTCAAGGACAATGGCGATGTGGACCACGAAGGTCTGGTTAACATCGTCGATTACGCCATCGACAAGGGATGCCGGAGCCTGTCGATCTTCGCGATGAACAGCGAGCCGACGAAGCTGACGCCAAGCGAGAAGATCGAAACGCTCGACACCTTCATGAACGCTGCCAAGGGACGCGCGCACACTGCTATCGGTGTTATCGAGGATTCGGTCAAAGGCGCACAGGAAATGGCGAGGCTGGCGGAGGAAAAGGGTGCCGATGCGCTGATCCTGTTTCCGCCCGGCCGAGTGCCGCCGCAGGGCGAGCGTTTTGCAAAGTTCCTGGAAGCGATCGCCGGTGAAGTCTCGATCCCGGTCATGTATCAGGACGCGCCGCGGACGACGGGTGTTTCGGTCTCCACCGAATTCCTGATCGATCTGACGCGACGCATCCCGAATCTGAAATATTCGAAGGTGGAATGCCCGGTGCCGGTACGTCGCATCGACGAATTGCAGGAAGCGACCGGCGGCGCGCTGCGCTGCATGTCGGGCAATGGCGGCATCTACACGGTCGATGCTTTCCGACGCGGCGCATGGGCGGTGATGCCGGGCGTGGCGGTCGTGGACCGGTTCGTCGAACTGTACCGTAATTTTGCGGCAGGCAATCTCGACGGTGCGCGTGACATCTTCGAGAACATGATGCCGCTGCTGTGGTTCGAGGACCAGTCGCTCGAGTTCTTCATTGCTTGCGAAAAGCAGATCCTTTTCGATCGCGGCGTGATCGGCAGCACGCATGTTCGCGAGAATGGCCTCAGGCTGAATGCGTTCGATCTGGATGAGCTGCGGGCGCTTGTCGGACGGCTGCAGGGCGCTTCCGCACCAGCCGCCGCTGCATAAGGAACGACAGGATGAACAGAATTGATCTTTCCGGCCAGGTCGCAATCGTCACCGGAGGCGCGCAGGGGATCGGTTTCGCTGTCTCGAAACGCATCGTCGACAGCGGGGCCAGGGTTGTGCTGCTCGACATGGACGAGAAGCTGGCCGGTGAAGCGGCGGCAAGCCTCGGAGGGGCCGCGACCGCGAAATGCGGCGACATTACCGATCTCCCCGCGCTGGAACGCATCCATGCCGAAGTGGAGGCGGAAACCGGCCCGGTTTCGCTGCTGGTGAATTCTGCCGGGATCGCGGGCAGCAACGCGACGTTGCAGGACTATGATCCGGTCGAATGGCGCAAGATTGTGGACATCAACCTGATCGGCACGTTTCACATCAACCGGGTGGTCCTCCCGGGCATGATCGCGCGCGGTTATGGGCGCATCGTCAACATTGCGTCGATCGCCGGCAAGGAGGGCAATCCAAATGCTTCGGCCTATTCGGCCTCGAAGGCCGGCGTGATCGGGCTGACCAAGTCACTGGGCAAGGAATTGGCGGGGCAGGATATTGCCGTCAACTGCATCACGCCAGCGGCCGCGCGCACGCGCATTTTCGACCAGATGTCACAACAGCATATCGACTACATGCTGTCGAAAATCCCGCGCGCTCGTTTCCTCGAACTCGACGAAGTCGCGTCAATGGTGGCCTGGCTGCTGTCGCGGGAGAACTCTTACACCACCGGCGCGGTCTTCGATCTGTCCGGCGGCCGGGCGACTTACTGAATTCCATTAGGATAGAACCTCATGAAACTTCTGCGCATCGGCGCCAAAGGCGCCGAGAAACCCGCCATCGTTCATTCCGACGGGACGATCCGCGACCTGTCCTCCGTCGTTGACGATATCTCCGGCGATGCCCTGACCGATGAGGGGCTGGCGACAATCGCCGCGGCCGATCCCGCCGCACTGCCCGTGCTCGATGCGGACAGCCGCATCGGGCCCTGTGTCGGCCATGTCGGCAAGTTCATCTGCATCGGCCTGAACTATGCCGATCATGCCGCCGAAAGCGGCATGGCGGTGCCCGAGGAGCCGATCATCTTCTTCAAGGCGACCAGCGCGATCACCGGACCGAACGATCCTGTCATTATCCCCAAGGGCAGCGAAAAGACCGACTGGGAGGTCGAACTCGGCATCGTGATCGGCAAGGCGGCCCGTTACATCGGCGAGGACGCGGCGATGGACCATGTGGCCGGCTACTGCCTCGTCAACGATGTCTCCGAACGCGCCTTCCAGATCGAGCGGGCGGGCCAGTGGGTCAAGGGCAAGAGCGCCGACAGTTTCGGCCCGATCGGCCCATGGCTGGTGACACGGGACGAAATCGCCGATCCCCAGAACCTCGCCATGTGGCTGGAGGTCGACAGACACCGCTACCAGGACGGCTCGACGCGCACGATGGTGTTCGGCGTGGCGCATCTCGTCAGCTACCTGTCGCAGTTCATGAGCCTGCATCCGGGAGACATCATCTCGACGGGCACCCCCCCGGGCGTCGGCATGGGGCAGACACCGCCGGTCTATCTAAAAGCAGGCCAGACCATCCGTCTCGGCATCGAAGGCCTCGGCGAACAGACGCAAACGACCGTCGCGTGGGACGCGAAAATCTAGGGCTGTCACATGAGGCTGGATCAGGCGCTGACGATTGCCGACCTGAAGGACATGGCGCGCGCCAGGGTGCCGCGCATGTTTTTCGACTATGCGGACAGCGGATCGTGGACGGAGGGTACCTACCGGGCGAATAGTGACGATCTCGGGTCGATCCTGTTCGAGCAGCGGGTGGCCGTCGATCTGTCGAACCGCACGACGCGGAGCGAGATGGCGGGAAGGGACGTTTCCATGCCCGTCGCGCTCGCTCCGACCGGGCTGACGGGCATGCAGCACGCTGACGGCGAGATTCTCGGCGCGCGCGCTGCCGCCCGCTTCGGTGTTCCTTTCACGCTTTCGACCATGAGCATCTGTTCGATCGAGGCGGTTGCGGCGGCCACGGATGCACCGTTCTGGTTCCAGCTCTATGTGATGCGCGACCTCGATTTCGTCGATAACCTGATCGAGCGCGCCGATGCTGCGGGATGCGACGCGCTGGTGCTGACCCTTGATCTCCAGATCCTCGGCCAGCGACACAAGGACATCCGTAACGGGCTCGGCGCGCCGCCGAAACTCGGTTTGAGCAGCTTTCTGCAGATGGCGAGCAGACCACGCTGGTGCGTGGACATGCTTCGGACACGCAACCGGTCATTCGGCAACATTGTCGGTCATGCGAAGAATGTGAGCGATTTGTCGTCGCTTTCGTCATGGACCGCGGAACAGTTCGACCCGGAACTGAACTGGGGAAAGATCGCCCGCATCCGGAACAAGTGGCCGCGCAAGTTGATACTCAAGGGCATCATGAACGCCGATGACGCACGAATGGCGGCGGAAAACGGCGCCGATGCGATCGTCGTCTCCAACCATGGCGGTCGCCAGCTTGACGGCGCGCCATCATCGATCTCGGTTCTGCAGTCCATCGTTGACGCTGTCGGAGACCGTGTCGAGGTGCATTTCGACGGCGGTATCTCTTCCGGACAAGACGTGCTGCGGGCGCTCGCACTCGGCGCCAAGGGCACATATATCGGCCGTTCCTGGCTCTACGGGCTCGGCGCTGGCGGCGAGGCTGGCGTCAGACGTGCGCTTGAGATTATCCGCAATGAACTGGATCTGACCATGGCGTTCTGCGGCGAGCGCGACATCCGCAATGTGGGGCGCCACATCCTTCATTCTGTCGCGGAACAGGCTGCTTGAGGCGAAGCGGGAGGCGCGCGCGAATTCCAATATGGACCCTGCGCCCTTCGAATTTGCTCCGGACGTCGGGCCTTGCGGGCGGATGGTCCGCGCTTGACCGGTCGAAAACTCCCATCATAATTCGGGCATCAAGACGACAGAGTATGCCGTCATCGACATCTCGACGGACGGGACACTGATCGTGAATTGCCATCCGCGCCTTTCGAAAACGAAAGCCTCTCACGCCGCGACATGTCGTGGCGGCGGGATCTGGCATGACGGGTGAACGTCTGGTCATCCGGGGGCAGGTACAGGGCGTCGGTTTCCGGCCCGCCGTATGGCGGCTGGCGCGTGAACTGGGCCTTGCCGGCGATGTGCGCAATACGGGCGATGGTGTGGAAATCCGCCTGTGGGGCGAAGGCCGCGCCGTGTTTGTCGAGCGTCTGAGGGCGGAGCTGCCGGCCCTTGCCGAAATCGAGGCGCTTGAACGGACGCCGATCTCCGGGCCCGCGCCGGCGGGCTTCGATATCCTGTCGTCGGCAAGCGGTCGGATGCGATCGAGCGTCACGCCCGACGCCGCGACCTGTCCGGATTGCCTCGAGGAAATTCGCGATCCGCGCGCGCATCGCTTTCGTTATCCCTTCACCAACTGCACCAATTGCGGCCCACGCTTTTCCATCGTCCGGGGTGCGCCCTATGATCGTGCTCGTACGACCATGCGCGACTTTTCGATGTGCGAAACATGCGCGGCCGAATATGGGGATCCGGCCGACCGGCGGTTTCATGCCCAGCCGATCGCGTGTGCGGTCTGTGGGCCGGAAGTCTGGATCGAACGGTTGGGCGACCACGCAGTGCCTGGTGAAAGGCTCGAAACGGAGGACGCTCTGGGAGCCGCCTGCGATGCGATCCTGGAAGGCCGGATCGTGGCGGTGAAAGGGATTGGCGGGTTCCATCTCGCCTGCGACGCCACGCGGGCCGATGTAGTTGCGCTTCTGCGCGAGAGAAAGAGGCGGAAAAGCAGGGCATTTGCGATGATGGCGCGGGATCCCGATGTCATCCGGCGCCATGCGCATGTCGGCGCGGAGGAGGAAGCGCTTCTGATGTCGCCCGCCGCGCCGGTCGTGCTGCTTCGGGCGCGGGGCGGGACTTTGCCCGACGCGGTGGCGCCGGGGCTGGACCGGCTCGGTTTCATGCTGCCCCACACGCCGATGCATCATCTGATGCTGCAGGAGATGGATCGCCCGGTCGTGATGACTTCCGGCAATATTTCCGGCGAGCCGCAATGCACCGCCAATGACGACGCACGAAAGAGGCTTGCGGGCGTGGCGGGCCTTGCGCTCATGCATAACCGCGATATCGCCAATCGGATCGACGACAGCGTCGCCGTCGTGGTCGCGGGCAAACCTCGCATGCTGCGCCGTGCACGGGGGTATGCGCCGAAGCCGATCGCACTGCCGGACGGGTTCGACGATACGGTCCAGGTGCTGGCGCTCGGCTCGGAACTGAAAAACACGTTCTGCCTGATCAAGGACGGGCAGGCGGTGGTGAGCCAGCACATGGGCGATCTCGAGAATGCGGCGGTCCACGCCGATGTGGAGCACAATCTGGCGCTCTACGGAGACCTCTACGAGCACACGCCGACGGTCTTCGCGGTCGATAGCCATCCCGACTATCTCTCGACCAAGCGCGGCCATGCGATGGCAGGCGATGGCCAAGTGATCGAGGTTCAGCACCATCACGCCCATATCGCCGCCTGCATGGCGGAAAACGGTCTGCCGCTCGATGCGGGGGCGGTGCTCGGGATCGCGATGGACGGTCTCGGGCTGGGCGATGACGGCACGATGTGGGGCGGCGAGTTTCTCGCCTGCACCTATCGCGGCCATGAACGCCTTGCGTCTCTGAAGCCCGTGGCCCTGCCGGGCGGCACCGCAGCCGTCCGCGAACCCTGGCGCAATCTTTACGCACAGATCATGGCGGGCATGGGCTGGGCCGCGTTCGCCGGCCAGTTTGCCCGCCTCGATGTCTTCGCAACGCTGGACGCCAAGCCGCGCGACACGCTGGACGCGATGATACGGACCGGCACCAACAGTCCGTTGTCGTCATCCTGCGGCCGGCTGTTCGATGCCGCGGCCGCGCTTGTCGGATTGTGCCCGGAGCGGCAGGACTATGAGGGGCAGGCGGCGATACTGTTCGAGGCAGCGCTCGACCCGGCGGCGATGGATGAAGAGGCCGGATACGCCTATCCGTTTGCGATCGCGCCGCGTGGCGAGAAAGGCCTTCCGCAGATCGATCCGGCCGCTGTATGGCGCGCCATGCTCGGCGATCTCGCGTCGGGCACGCCGGTCGGCATCATCTCGGCGCGGTTTCATCGCGGCCTGGCCAAGGCGATCATCGCCATGGCCAAACAACTCGCAACCGGGACGGAAATCGGCACAGTCGCGCTTTCCGGCGGGTGTTTTCAGAATGCGATCCTGTTAACACTGGTGGAGGACGGCCTGAAGGACGCGGGTCTTCACGTGATCAGCCATTCGAAAGTGCCGGCCAATGATGGCGGGCTGTCGCTTGGTCAGGCCGCCGTCGCAGTCGCCATGTTGTCCGAACAGGAGAAGGCTCATGTGCCTCGGAATTCCCGGACTGATCGTTGAGATTTCTGATGCCGACCGCAAGCTGGCGGTTGTCGACGTGTCGGGTGTCCGGCGCGAGGTCAATGTCGCGCCGATCATCGAGGATGACGCGATGGAGGACCTCGTCGGCGTGTGGACGCTGGTCCATGTCGGCTTCGCGATGAGCCGCATCGACGAAGAGGAGGCGGCGAAGACTCTGGAAGTGCTGCGCATGTTCGGCGAGGCGCAGGAAGAGATCGACGCGATGATGGCGTCCGAAGCGATGCTTGCCGGCGACACGCCGGAGGCCGCCGAATGAAATATGCGGACGAATTCCGCGATCCGGTGGCGGCGAGGGGGCTTCTCGCGAAGATCGAGGCGATCACCGACGCGATCGGCGCGACGGCGGACAAGCCGCTCCACATCATGGAGATATGCGGCGGTCATACGCACGCGATTTTCCGCTACGGGCTCGACAAACTGACCCCGCCGGGTATCGAGTTCATCCACGGGCCGGGATGTCCGGTCTGTGTGCTGCCGATGAGCCGGGTCGACGAATGCGTCCAGATCGCGGAGCAACCGGGTGTCATCCTGTGCACTTTCGGCGATGCGATGCGCGTGCCGGGCACCCGGAAATCGCTGATGCAGGCCAAGGCCGATGGCTGCGATATCCGCATGGTCTATTCGCCGCTCGACGCGCTGGAACTTGCGCGGCGCAACCCTGCCCGCGAGGTTGTGTTCTTCGGTCTCGGCTTCGAGACGACCACGCCGTCGACGGCGTTCTCGATCCAGCAGGCGGCGAGCGAGGGCTTGGAGAACTTCACGGTGTTCTGCAACCACATCACCGTGCCGCCGCCGATCAAGGCGCTGCTCGACGATCCGGAGATGAGGCTCGACGGTTTCGTCGGTCCGGGTCATGTCTCCATGGTGATCGGGGTTCGCCCGTATGATTTCATCGCGCGGGACTATGGCAAGCCGATCGTCGTCGCGGGGTTCGAGCCGCTCGACCTGCTGCAATCCGTTCTCATGGTTCTCGAGCAGATTCGCGACGGGCGGGCCGAGGTAGAGAACCAGTATGCGCGTGTCGTGCCGGACGAGGGCAATCCCGCCAGCATCGCCGCTTGCGACGATGTCTACGAGAAGCGCGATCGCTTCGAATGGCGCGGGCTGGGCGAGATCGACGCTTCGGGGCTGAAGATCCGGGAAAAATATGCCGCTTTCGACGCGGAGCGGAAATTCGGCATCGGCTACGGCGCATCGGGCCGGTCGGTCGAGGAGCCGGAAGGGTGCCGTTGCGGTGACGTGATGACCGGCCGCATCAAGCCGTTGCAGTGCCCGCAATTCGGCGCCGGGTGCACGCCGGAAACGCCGCTGGGCGCGTTGATGGTTTCGTCCGAGGGCGCATGCGCGGCCTATTACCAGTATGGCGGCGCCCGGCTCGAGGCGGCGCAATGACGCTGCAATCCGGCCTGGCGACCGCCCGCGCCGGCCGCAAGCTCAAGGCGGACACGATCACGCTGGCCCATGGTGGTGGCGGCAAGGCCATGCGCGACCTGATCGAGGATGTTTTCACCTCTGTCTTCGAACCGGCGGATATGGAGGATCAGGCCCGGCTGACCGACGCGGCCCTGCGCGAGGATGGCGCGACGCTGGCCTTTACCACCGACAGTTTCGTCGTCGATCCGATCGAGTTTCCGGGTGGCGACATCGGCAAGATTGCCGTGTGCGGGACGGTCAACGATCTTGCCGTTGGCGGGGCGAAACCGCTCTGGCTGTCCGCGGCCTTCATCATCGAGGAAGGTGTCGAGATTTCGCTGCTGCGCCGGGTCGTGGCGTCGATGCGGGCGGCGGCGGACGAGGCGGGGGTACGCATCGTCACCGGCGACACGAAGGTGGTCGGCAGGGGATCGGCGGACAAGCTCTTCGTCACCACGTCGGGTGTCGGGGTCATTCCGGCGGGCCGCGATCTCGCGGCGCGCAATGTGCGTCCGGGCGATGTCGCGATCGTCAATGGCGTGCTCGGCGATCACGGGGCGGCAATCCTGGCGGCACGCGGCGACATGGCGTTGTCGGCCGAAATCGAGTCCGATTGCCGGCCGCTCAACGCGTTGATGGAAGCCGTCATCGCGGTGGCGCCAGATGTGCGCTGCGCCCGTGACGCGACGCGCGGCGGGCTGGCCTCGGCGCTCAACGAGATCGCGGATGCTGCCGGTATCGGTATCGAGATCGACGAGGCCGGCATTCCGTTGCGCGCGGAGGTGAAAGGGGTTTGCGAGATCCTGGGTCTCGACCCGCTCTACCTCGCCAATGAAGGCACGCTGGTGCTTTTTGCGCCGCCGGAGAAGGTCGATGCTGTGCTCGCCGCGATGCGCTCGACGCCGGCGGGCCGCGATGCTACGATCATCGGCAAGGCCGTCGATAGCCATCCGCGCATCGTGGTGATGCAGACGCTGTTCGGCGGAGGCCGCATCGTCGACATGCTGGTCGGCGAGCAGCTTCCGCGCATCTGCTGATCCTTTTCGATTCCTGCCGACCGGGCAGGCTCTCCGGCGCTTTCTCTGACTTTCACGGGCCCGACGGGAACTCCGTACGCTTGCAATTCGATTTTGCTTTCGCTATGACACCGATGTCATGACATCGGTGTCATAAGGCCGATGGATGAACGGGAGGAGCGTTTGGCGACCATCTATGATGTTGCCAGGAAGGCCGGCGTATCGCCGAAGACCGTGTCGCGCGTCATGAATGGAGACGCGCCGGTCAATGTGCGTACGCGCGACGCCGTCAAAGCTGCAATGGGCGAGCTCGGCTATGTGCCATCCCGCGCGGCGCGCGCCATGCGCTCCAACAAGACCGGCCTTGTCGGCCTGATCACCGGCGCCATCAGCACCAGCCCGTCATCGCCCGAATCCTCCGGCCTTCCGGACCTGATTATCGTGCAGGGGATCCAGCGGGTCCTCGCCGAAGCCGGCCTGACGCTGCTTATCTCGGATACCGGCGGCGATCCGGCGAAGATCGGCGAATTGACGCGCACCTTCGCGCAGCATCGCGTCGAGGGGCTGATCTACGTTGCCGATTACCACCGCGAAGTCGTCCTGCCGGACAGCGCGCGGGGCGAAACCATGATCCTCGTCAACTGCTTCGACAAGACGGGGACACCCTGCGTCCTCCCGGACGACCGGCTCGGTCAGCGCGCGCTGGTCGCGCGGCTGATCGAGGCCGGCCACCGCCGTATCGGGTTCCTGACGCTGCCGGAGGACCTCGTCGCTTGCGGTTTGCGCAATGCGGGCTATCGCGACGCGCTGGAGGAAGCCGGGATTGCCTATGATCCGGCACTGGTGGTCGCGGCCGGCCTGCATCACAGCGGACCGCGCGAAAACGTCCTGATCGGTGAGGCCATCGACCGGATGATGCAGTTGGAGGAGCCGCCGACGGTCCTGTGCTGTGGCAATGACCGCATGGCGCTGCAGGTCTACGGCATCCTGCGCAGCCGGGGCATCGCGGTCCCCGACGACATCTCAGTCGCCGGCTTTGACGACTACAAGCTTATTTCCGAAACGCTTTATCCGCCGCTCACGACGGCGGTGCTTCCCTATCAGGCAATGGGCGAGACGGCAGCGCGAATGCTGCTGCAGCGCCTGCGCACGGAGGGGCCGGTCGAACCGGATTCCCCGCCACTGATCAGCGGTCCGGTTGTCTGGCGCCAATCGGTCACCGTGAGAGACGAACGCGCCTCTGCGGGATGATTTCCCGTTTCTGTCACCGAGGAGGAGTACTCATGAGAAAGACATCCATTTTCGCCACCGCATTGCTCGCATCCGTGTCGCTGTCGCACGCGGCGCTCGCACAGACCGAATTGAGCATGTGGTATCACGGCGCCGGCAACGAGGTGGAATCGAAGCTGATCAACCAGATCGTCGACGACTTCAATGCCAGCCAGGAAGACTGGGAAGTCGTTCTGGAGAGCTTCCCGCAGGGATCCTACAACGACTCCATCGTCGCGGCGGCGCTGGCCGGCAACCTTCCCGACATCATCGATGTCGATGGGCCGATCATGCCGAACTGGGCTTGGTCCGGCTATATGCAGCCGCTTCCTATCGACGAGAGCGCAATCGCGGACTTCCTGCCGGGCACCAAGGGCTACTGGGACGGCAAGCTCTATTCCATCGGCCTTTGGGATGCCGCCGTGGCGCTCTATGCCCGCGAGTCGACCCTCGAAGAGCTTGGCCTGCGCCGTCCGACGCTGGACGAGCCTTGGACCGGCGATGAGTTCATGGCCGCGCTCAAGGCGGCCAAGGACAGCGGAAACTACAAGTTCGCCCTCGATCTCGGCATGAACGACCAGGGCGAATGGTATCCGTATGCCTTCGCGCCGTTCCTGTGGTCCTATGGCGGCGGCATCGTCGATCGCGAGACCTACCAGACCGCCGAGGGCGTGCTGAACGGCGATGCCGGACTGGCATTCGGCGAATGGTGGCAGTCGCTGTTCACAGAAGGCTATGCGCCCGGCACCAGCGAGGACCCGGCCGACCAGCAGCGCGGCTTCATCGAGGGCGATTTCGCCTTCCAGTGGAACGGCAACTGGCGCGCGGTGGCGACGCTCGACGAAGTCGATGACGTCGTCTTCCTGCCGGCGCCCGATTTCGGCGAGGGCAACAAGATCGGCGGCGGTTCCTGGCAGTTCGGCATCTCGGCGACCTCCGAACATGCGGACGGCGCGGCACAGTTCATCGAGTTCGCGCTGCAGGACGAGTATCTCGCCGCGTTCTCCGACGCGATCGGCCTGATCCCGTCCACGCCGAGCGCCGCCAAGATGACCAAGAACTACGCGGAGGGCGGACCGCTCGAAGCATTCTTCGCGCTTTCCGAGGAGCAGGCCGTCCTGCGTCCGGTGACGCCGGGCTACGTGGTTCAGTCCAAGGTCTTCACGAAGACGCTCGCGGACATCGCCAATGGCGCTGACGTGGCCGACACGCTGGATGCCGCCGTCGACGAGATCGACGCCGACATCGAGAAGAACAGCGGCTACGGCCACTAAGCCGATGCGATGGCGGGCCGCGTTTCCCACGCGGTCCGCCTGACTTTCAAGCGCGGAGGACGGTCATGGCATCGAAACTGACGACATCGAACCGCACGGGCTGGCTGTTCGCGCTGCCGGCGGTCGGTCTGATCGCGCTTTTCATCATCGTGCCGTTCTTCCTCGCCTTCGGATTTTCCCTGACGAACCAGCGGCTGATCTCGCCCAATCCGACCGAATATGTCGGCTTCGAGAACTATGAGAGCCTGCTCGGGCTTGCCGTGATCACGCTCGAACCGGAGCGCGATGACGGCGGCAATATCTTGCGCGACGAGGAAGGGCAGCCGGAGTATCCGCGCGTGCGCACCATCACGCGCAGCGACGACTATCCGCAGTATCGCGGCATGCGCGAATGGTTTCGATGGCAATCGGGCGACAATGCGCGGGTGGTGATCGCCGGCGACGTGATTTTCATGAAGGCGCTGGTCAACACGCTGACCTTCGTGTTCGTCGTGGCGCCCGTGCAGGGCGGGCTGGCGCTTTGCCTGGCACTGCTGATCAATCAGAAACTGCGTGGAATCAATGTCTTCCGAACGGTTTTTTTCATGCCGGTCGTGGTGTCGATCGTGGTCGTTTCGCTGCTTTGGCGCTTCATCTATGACGGCAATGACGGGCTGTTGAACAATATCCTGCAAGGGCTGACCTTCGGATTGTTCGAGCCGGTGGACTGGCTCGGCAACACCGACACGGCGCTGGGGTCGATCATCGCCATGTCGATCTGGCAGGCGGTCGGGTTCCACATGGTGATCTGGCTGTCCGGGCTTCAGACCATCTCGCCGACGCTCTACGAGGCGGCCGAGATCGAGGGCGCGTCGAAGTGGCAGGCATTCCGCTACGTGACATGGCCGGGGCTGCGCAACACGGCGGTTCTCGTGCTGATCGTCATCACCATGCAGTCCTTCGCGGTCTTTGCGCAGGTCGATGTGATGACCAATGGCGGTCCGCTCGATTCCACACAGACGCTGGTCTTCCAGGCCGTCGAACGCGGCTATGGCAAGCAGGACATTTCAGGCGGATCGACGATCTCGGTGATCCTGTTCCTGGTCGTTCTCGCCATCTCGCTGCTGCAGCGCTATCTGACGCGGGAGAAGGCGTAATGGCTATCGTTACACAGGACAATCACGGCCTGCGGCTGGCCGTGCGCTATCTGGTCCTGATCCTGGTCGCGCTCGTCTTCATGTTCCCGCTGGTGTTCATGCTGGTTTCGTCGCTCAAGCCGACGGCGCAACTTCTCAGCGACACCTCGTCGTTGCGCGCCTTCCTGCCGGTCGGCGACATCAGTCTCGAAAACTATGCGGCGGCCTTCCGGCGCGCGCCGATCGGCCTGTTCGTCTTCAATTCGATTTTCATCACCTTGGTGACCGTCTGCGCATCGCTGTTCTTGTGTTCGTTGGCGGCGTTCTCGTTCACCTATCTCAACTGGAAGGGGAACGGCATCGTCCTTTCGGTTATTCTGGCGACGCTGATCATTCCGTTCGAGACGATCGCCATTCCGCTTCTTTTGTGGGTGTCGCGGCTGCCATGGGTCGGCATGGAGGGGATCGAGTTCGGCTGGCTGAACACCTATCACGTGCAGATCGTGCCGTGGATCGCGGATGCGCTGACGGTCTTTCTCTTTGTGCAGTTTTTCAAGGACTTGCCGCGCGAACTGATCGAAGCGGCGCGTGCAGAGGGGGCGTCGTGGTGGCAAATCTATCGCCGTGTGGTGATGCCGCTGTCCGGCCCGGTGCTGGCGACCGCGGCGATCCTGAAATCGCTGAAGATGTATAACGAGCAATATTTGTGGCCGCTGATCGTCGTCCAGGACGAGGCGCACCGGCCGATCATGGTCGGGCTCGGCTATTTCTTCCAGCTCAACGTCGCCTGGGGCGAGGTGATGGCCTATCTCTCGGTGATCACCATACCGGTGCTGGCGTTCTATCTCGTCCTTCAACGCGCCTTTATCGCCTCGATCGCATCGACCGGCGTCAAGGGCTGACGCTTACCCGAAAGGAAACACGTTCAATCATGGTTTTGGCGCTCGACGACAAGTGGATCTGGGACAGCTGGTATGTTCGCGACGGCGATAGCTGGCACGCCTTCTTCCTGCAGGCGGACAAGGCGCTCGAAGACCCGGATTTGCGGCACTGGAATGTCAGCCAGGGCCATGCGACCAGCACGGACCTGTCGAACTGGTCGCATCTGGGCACCTGTTTCGCCCCGGCGGACAGGCCGGCCTGGGACGATTACACGACATGGACGGGCTCGGTCGTGCGCGACGATGAAGGGCTTTGGCACCTGTTCTACACCGGCACCTGTCATGCCGAGGACGGCCTGATCCAGCGCATCGGTCATGCTACGTCGCGGGATTTGCACAGCTGGAAACGGGTTGGCGACGGCCTGTGCCTCGACTTGGCCGGACCGACGGCGGAGGCCTATGAGGTCGATCACGCGCAGGGATTCTGGCACGACCGCGCGATGCGTGACCCGTGGGTGATGCGCGATCCGGCGGGAGACGGGTGGCTGATGTATTTCACCGCGCGCGCTCCCGGCATCGCGGAGCCGAATGGCGGTGGCGCGATCGGTTTCGCCACTTCGCCCGATCTCCATCAATGGACATTGCAGGAGCCGGTCTTCATCGGCGGTTTCGGCCAGTTGGAGGTGCCGGAGGTCTTCGAAAAGAATGGCCGGTGGTACTGCCTGTTCTGTACGGCGGCGGAGCATTTTTCCAAGGACCAGGCGGAGGCCACGCCGGGCGGTCCGGTCACGGGAACGCATTACCTGATAGCCGACGATCCGCGCGGGCCCTGGCGGATCGCGCCCGGCCCGTTTCTCGACGGCGCGCGGCCATGCCGGCGCTACGCCGCGCGAATCGTTCATACCGATACGGGCATGATGATCATGGGTTTTGCCGACCGCCCGGAGGGCAAGGGCTTCGTCGGCCATATCATGGATCCGGAGCCGGTCATCATCGACGAAGACGGATTGTTGAAAGTGGTCTCGCCGGCCGGTCCGGCGGCCTGAGGAGGAAGTCATGGCGGACGTATCGCTGAAACAGGTGCGCAAGAGCTACGGCAATGTCGAGGTCATCAAGGGCGTCGACATCGAGATCGAGGACGGCGAATTCGTCGTCTTCGTCGGGCCGTCGGGCTGCGGGAAATCGACCTTGCTGCGCATGATCGCCGGGCTGGAGGATATCACGTCGGGAACGCTGGAAATCGGCGGCCGGGTGGTCAACGACGTACAGCCGAAGGATCGCGGGATCGCGATGGTCTTCCAGACATACGCGATCTTTCCGCACATGTCGGTGCGCGAGAACGTCGCCTTCGGCCTGACCATCGCCGGCGCCTCGAAGGAAGAGAAGGATCGCAAGGCGCTGGAAGCGGCGCGCATTCTCCAGATGGAGCATCTGCTCGACCGCCGGCCGTCGCAATTGTCCGGTGGGCAACGCCAGCGCGTCGCCATCGGCCGTGCGATCGTGCGCGATCCCGAGGTCTTCCTGTTCGACGAACCGCTGTCCAATCTCGACGCCGCGCTGCGGATGGACATGCGTATGGAGATCGGCAAGCTGCACAAGCATTTGAGTGCCACGATGGTCTATGTCACGCATGACCAGGTCGAGGCGATGACGCTGGCGGACAAGATCGTTGTGCTGCGCGACGGGATCGTGCAGCAGATCGGCGCGCCGATGGATCTCTATCACAATCCGGCGAACCTCTTCGTTGCCGGTTTCATCGGCTCTCCCGCGATGAATTTCATGGATGTCGAGGTGCTGGACCAATCCGCCGATGGTGTGACCGTGAAGGCGCCGGCGCTCGATCCGGTCAAGCTGCCGGGGGTGGGCGAGGCCTTTACCGCCAATTCGAAAGCGAAGCTGGGGATTCGTCCGCAATACCTTTCCGTGGCGCCCGACACCCATGCGGGCGCACTGCACGGCAAGGTCGCGCTGGTGGAACGGCTGGGCACCGAAACCGTCGTCAATGTCGAACTGACGCGGGGCGGGCGCATCGTCGCGGCTTTGGCCGAAGACCGGCCGCTTGAACTGGGCACCGATATCGCGCTGGGTTTCGATCCGGGACAGGCGCATTTGTTCAATGAAACAAATACTTAAGCCAAGCGGTTCCGGCCGCGGGGCCATTGCATGAAGGCAATATTAACGCCTGTGTGATACGTGTTGGCGAGAGGGGTTCACCATGCGCAACCCAGCTTTACTGAATGCGCATAGTTTTTCCCGGAATTATGCTTGAAATGGCGATTTGAATGGCATAGGTGCCGGGGAGAACGATGACCTCCCATTCCCGAGCCGGTAGGAGATTGAAATGCTGACACGCGACGATCTTATCCGCGAATATCGCAACCGCAGTGGGAGTCTGCCTGCATTGGCCATCGTGTATCTCGCCATCGTTGGAACGATGGCCGGCACGGCAATGGCCATCATGTGATTTGCCGGCCGCCGAAGCGGCCGGATCAATCCCACTTTACCGAACGAATTCCGGCACCGCGGACGTCAAACGTCCGCGGCGTCTCCGATGTTGTCGACACCGCGCTCTTCGAGCAGGGTGGTCAGCCAGTTCGGGTCCATCTCCGGCACCGACGAGAGAAGCAGGTCGGTGTAAGGATGATGCGGCGGCGTGAACATCTCTTCCTTCGGCCCCTGTTCGACCACCTTGCCGTTCTGCATCACGACGACTTCGTCGGCGATTGAACGCACGGTCGCGAGATCGTGGGTGATGAACATATAGGCGAGGCCGAGTTCCTTCTGGAGCCTGTCGAGAAGCTTCAGGATGCCTTCCGCCACCAGCTGGTCGAGTGCGCTGGTCACCTCGTCGCAGATGATGAAATCCGGTTCGGCCGCAAGCGCCCGGGCTATGCCGATACGCTGTTTCTGGCCGCCCGAAAGTTCCGGCGGATAGCGGTTGTAGAACTTCGCGGGCTCGAGTTCGATCAGGTCGAGCAGTTCATCGACCCTCTGCTTGAGCGCCTGTCCCCTGAGACCTGAATAGAACTGCGCGGGCCGCCCGATGATCTCGTTGATCCGCACCTTGGGATTCAAGGCGGTATCGGCCATCTGGTAGATCATCTGCGCCTGGCGGAGCTGGTCGCGCTTGCGGTCCTGGTAGCGCGGCGGCAGCGGTTCGCCCTTGAACAGGACTTCGCCGCTCGACGGCGGAAGCAGGCCGGTAATCACGCGCGCGGTGGTCGATTTGCCCGAGCCGGATTCGCCGACGACGGCCACGGTCATGCCCGGATAGACGTCGAACGAGACATCGTCGAGAACCTTGACGCCGCCCGTATAGGCCGCATCGACATTCTTGACCGAAATGACCGGCAATGTGCCGTCGGTAGGGCGCGACTTCTGCGGCCGCTGGAAGCTGCGCACCGCCCACAGGCTCTTGGTGTAGTCTTCCTGCGGGTTGTCGAGCATCTGCTCCGTCGGAGCCTCCTCGACTTCCTCGCCGCGGAGCAGCACCTTGATCGTGTCGGCCATCTGCGCGACGACCGCCAGGTCGTGCGTGATGTAGATCGCCGCCGTGTTGAACTGGTCGACGATGTCGCGGATTGCGGCCAGAACCTCGATCTGCGTCGTCACGTCGAGCGCGGTCGTCGGCTCGTCGAAAATGATCAGGTCGGGCCGGCAGGCCATCGCCATGGCGGTCATCGCCCGCTGAAGCTGGCCGCCCGACACCTGGTGCGGGTAGCGGAAGCCGATTTCCTGCGGGTTGGGCAGACGCAGGCGCTCATAGAGCTCCATCGCGTCTTCCTGCGCTTCCATCCGTTTCTGGATCCGGTAGTGGACCGGCGCTTCGGTGTGCTGGTCGATGATCTTGTGCGCGGGGTTGAACGACGCGGCGGCCGACTGGGCCACATAAGCGATCCGGGAGCCGCGAAGGGCGCGCCTTTCCGACTCGGTCGCCGTTGTCAGTTCCATGCCGTCGAACTCGATGGAGCCGTCGGAGATCCGCGTGCCGTCACGGGCATAGCCCATGGCGGCAGCGCCGATCGTTGACTTGCCGGCACCGGATTCGCCGATCAGCCCCATCACTTCGCCGCGGTGCAGCGTCAGATCCACGCCCTTGATGATGGGTACCCAGGTCTCGTCCGAGTAGCCCTCGATTTTCAGGTCCCGGATCTCGAGAAGGACATCCTTGTCGGAAAATTTGGTCATCTTATTGCTCCTTCAGGCCAGAGGACCGGAACAGCATCCAGTCGACCACGAAGTTCACGGCGACCGTCAGCAAGGCGATCGCTGCCGCGGGGATCAGGGGTGTGATGTCGCCGAACGAGATCAGCGTCGCATTCTCGCGCACCATCGACCCCCAGTCGGCGGTCGGCGGCTGGATGCCGAGGCCGAGGAAGCTCAGACCGGCGATCAGCAGGAACACGAAGCAGAATTCTAGACCGAACTCGGCCACCAGAGGCGCCGTGGAATTCGGCAGGATTTCCCGTCGGATCAGGTACCAGTCTCCTTCACCGCGCAGCTTTGCCGCCTCGATGTAATCCATCACGACGATGTTGCCGGCGACGGCGCGGGTGAGGCGGAACACGCGGGGCGAGTAGATAACCGCCACGACGATCACGATCACACCGAGATTGGTGCCGAAGATCGACAGCATGAGCAGCGCGAAGATGAGCGAGGGAATCGACATGATGACGTCGGCGAGGCGGCCCATCAGCTGGTCGAACCAGCCGCCCTTGACCGCTGCCATCAGCCCGGCGAACGCGCCCATGAAGAAGGCGAGGAGCGTTGCAACGAGCGCGAGCCCGACGGAGTTTCGCGCGCCGTAAATGATACGGCTGAAGATATCGCGTCCAAGCTGGTCAGCGCCGAGAAGCATGTTCTCGTCCGGCGGTGCGAATGCCGAGGAGATGACCTCGGATTCGCCATGCGGCGCGATCCACGGGGCGAAGATGGCGGCGATCGCATAGGTGAAGATCACGAACATGCCGAACGAGGCGGTCAGCGGGGCCGTGCGAAGCTCCTTGGCCAGCGCCGGTTTCGAGATCAGGATCAGGAACTCCTTGAAGGCGTAGGACGTGCCCGCCGCCAGAGCCAGTGCGCCGGCGAAGGTGGTGACCGCGCGAAGTGCCGGAACGCCGCCGATGATGCCGATAATGAACGACACGAGCGTCAGCGAGAACAGAAGCATGAAGGCACCATGCTTCTTGTAGTAGGCCGCGAGGCAGGAGGCCGCGATCAGCGCAGCGTAGTATCCAATAACAAAAATGCTCATTTCGCCGCCCTCACTTCGGATGCCGCAGACGCGGGTTCGTCAGGATTGCCCCGACATCCGCCATAAGGTTCAAAAGAATGAACGTCGCCGCGAAAATCAGGCAGCAGGCCTGCACGATCGGGAAATCGCGCTTGGCGACCGCGTCGACCAGAAGCTGGCCGATCCCAGGATAGACGAACACGACTTCCACGAGCACGACACCCGTGATGAGATAGGCCAGGTTCAGCGCCACGACGTTGATAATGGGCGCCCAGGCGTTCGGCAGGGCGTGTCTGACGATAACCTTCCAGGGCGGCGTGCCCTTGAGCCGGGCCATCTCGATATAGGGTGACGCCAAAAGGTTGATGATCGCGGCACGGGTCATGCGCATCATGTGCGCGGTCACCACGAGCACGAGCGTGAGCGCCGGCAGGAACGTTCGGTGCAGAAGTTCGAAAAAGCCCATATCGCTCTTCAGACTGGCGAGAGCCGGGAACATGCCGGTCTTCACCGAGAGGTAGAGGATCAGGATGTAGCCGAGGAAGAACTCCGGCGACGAGATCGACGTCAGGGTCAGCACGTTCGCGACGCGATCGAAAAGCGTATTGCGAAGCAGGGCGACGACAACGCCGAGAACGATCGATATCGGAACGGCGATGGCCGCCGCGTAGGCGGCGAGGAACAGCGTGTTGATGAAACGTTCGCTGATGGCGGAGCTGACCCGGTCTCCGGAAACCAGGGAGACGCCGAAATCACCCTGAACAGCGCCGGCAAGCCAATCGAGGTAGCGCACGGGGGCAGGGCGGTCGAGGCCAAGCTGCTGGCGCATGGCGTTTACGGTTTCTTCCGTCGCGCCTTGTCCCAGAACCGCTTGCGCGATGTCTCCGGGCAAGAGTTCGACCGCGAAGAAGATCAGGATTGAAACGACCAAAAGCGTTAACAATCCCAGCCCCAGTCGCTTAAAGACCAGGCTAGTCAAATCCCCCATCTGTCCCTCCAGACATAATTTCCGGCTGAGTTTGCCGGTTATACTCTATTCGATCGCATGACGGACGGATAGCCGCCGCAATGCGTCTGCTCATGACCCTGCTGAAACTGTTTTCCCGGATCGGCCACAAGCGGGTCGGCCCGGCGCGTCGTCGCGCCGGGCCGTAGCTTGTCAGTCGTTGAACCACCAGCGGCTCGCCGCGCGCGCGCCGTCGCTTTCCCAGCTTGCCGCCAGGTTTTCCGGTGTTCCGACATTGGCGCGAGCGCCGTAGACGAAGTTGTTGAAGAACGGAATGATCGTGCCGCCGTCGTCGCGGGCCAGCATCGCCATTTCGCGGTACATCTCGGCACGCAGCGTGTCGTCAAGTTCCGACTTCGCCTGAAGCAGAAGCTCGTTGAAACGCTCGTTCTGCCAATGGGACTCGTTCCACGCGGCGTCGTCCTTGTAGGCCAGCGTGTACATCACGTCCGGCGTCGGGCGCGCGCCCCAGGAGACAAGGCAGAACGGCTTCTTGAGCCAGACATCGGAGTAGTATCCGTCGTTTGGCTCGCGCACCACATTGATGGTGATGCCCGCGGCCTTTGCCTGCTCGGCGTAAAGCACCGCCATGTCGACAGCGCCGGCGCTGACGCTGTCGGCTGTCGAAATGCTGACGGTGAGGCCTTCGGCGCCCGCCTTCTTGAGCAGCGACTTGGCCTGGTCCGGATCGTATTCACGCTGCGGAATGTCGTCGGGCCAGTAGGGCTGTGCCGGCGAATGGTGGAAGTCGTTGCCCTTCGTCGCGGCGCCGAACAGGATCTTCTCGATAATATCGTCGCGATCGATCGAAAGTTTCAGCGCGTTGCGGACGTCGACATTGTCGAAGGGCGCGGTGTCGCAGAACATCGGCATGGTGATCGCACCCGCGGACGGGACGTTGAGCACGTTGATGTTCGGATCACGCTGCAGCAGCGCCATCGTCTTCAGATCGACCTGCGACACGGAATCGACGTCGCCGGTGACGAGCGCGGTCTGGCGGGCGTTCGGATCGTTGAGCGTGATCATCTCGACCTTGTCGAAATACGCGCCTTCGCGATGCCAGCCGTCATGCCGGCTCAGGCTGAACTGTACGCCGAACTCGCCATTGTCGATCTTGTAGGGACCGGAGCCATCGCCCGATTTCCAGTCGATCGTGCCGTCGTCATTGGCCGGACAGATCGCCAGATGATAGTCGGTCATCAGCCACGGGAAGTCCGCATTGCCGCGGCTCAGCGCGACCTTGACGACATAGTCGCCGTCCTTGGTGATGTCGGTCACGTCGGTCAAAAGCGCTTTGGCCGCCGAAGTGGTATCGTCGCCGCGATGGTGGTTGAGCGAGGCGATGACATCGTCCGCCGTGACCTTCTTGCCGCTGTGGAAGCTGGCGTTCTCGGTCAGTTTGAAGGTCCACTCCGAAGCGTCTTCGGACGCTTCCCAGCTGTCGGCCAGATCCGGTCCGAGCGAGCCGTCGCCATTGATCATCGTCAGATAGGAACGATGGGTATGGGCGAGGAAGATCATGACGCGGGTCAGATAGGTGCCCGGGTCGTGGGTGTCGGAGGTGTTGCCGTCATGGATGCCCCAACGAAAAGTGCCGCCGCTCTTGGGTTGAGCTGCGGCACTGGTGGTCCAGAGGCCTGTCGCAGTCGACGCCGTAAGACCGGCGGCAACCGAATAATGCATGAAATCCCGGCGCGAAATTCGACCCTTGCGGGCTTCCTCGGCGATCCGGTCGATAAGATTCTGGTTCTTTTTCGACATGTGTTCTCCCTAAATCACATCGTATCTTTGGTCATAAACGTGTGGTTTCCCAATCAAGAGCGTCACCCGCTCACCGAATTGACGAAAGCCTGTTTACGACATGCATTTAGCAAAACACGAAGTCGGCGACTGATCCACCCCCAAAAGGCGGCGTTTTTCAATGGCATTTGCGACAAGGTATAAAAGTTGTTTTGAAGTGCTGTATGTAATTCTCCAGTGGTGAAACATGTAACTGTCTCGTAGTTCCAGAATTTGCTTCGCTTCAAGATACGCCGGAAAATTCCGGCTTTTCACGGTGTGCGGCGCCGATCTTCGTCGGAGGAGGCGACGCGAAAGGACGTGATTCCTGTGGCAAACGGTTCAGATGACAACGCAAATCTCGAATATGGTTCCGATCGATGGTGGAAATCGCGCGCGCGTCCCACCCGGATGGGTTGTGCCGGACTGGCTGGATGAAACCATTCCAATCGCGACAAGAATATTCTACCCTCCTGTCGCAGCGAGACAAAAGTCAGGCGGCACGCACATTTCGTGGCGGGCCGCCCGCATCTTTCGATCGCCGAAATCAGGGAGAAATCATGAACACGTCAAGCAATCCAACTCTCAAGCATGGGCCGACGCGCCGTACGGTGCTCGCCGGCGGCGTGGCACTCACCGGCCTTGCGGCCACGGGCCTCGGCATGCAGCCTGCGCGCGCCCAGAAACGCGGCGGCACGATCCGCGTCGCGAAGGGCCACGGGCAGAGCAACGACACGCTCGATCCGGGCACGTTTATCAACGGCTTCACGGTCGCGCTTTCCTACGGCATGCACGGCTTCCTGACGGGCGTCGGCACCGACGGCTCGGTCGAACCGTCTCTCGCCGAAAGCTGGGAAGCGAGCCCGGACGCGAAGTCGTGGAGCTTCAAGATCCGCAAGGGCGTCGTGTTTCATTCCGGCAAGCCGCTGACGCTCGAAGACGTCGTCGTTTCGATCAATCACCACCGCGGAGAGGATACGACGTCCGCGGCCGCACCGATCGTTGCGGGCATCACCGGCATCCGCACTGAGGGCGATGACACGGTCATCTTCGATCTCGAAAGCGGCAATGCCGACTTCCCCTTCGTCTTCACCGACTACCATCTCGCGATTCTTCCCGCGAAGGACGGCAAGGTGGACTGGCAGGCCAAGGATGGCTGCGGCCCCTACAAGCTGGTCGAGTTCAATCCGGGCGTCGTCGCGCGCTTCGAGCGCCATACCGAAGACTGGACCGACGAGCGCGGCTTCTTTGAAGCCGTCGAGATGCTCTCCATCGTCGACCTGAATGCGCGCACCACGGCGCTTGTTTCCGGAGACGTCCATTCCATCGACAAGCTCGATCTCAAGACGGTCGGTTTGCTCGGGCGCAAGCCGGGCATCGAGATCAATTCGGTGGCGGGACCGCAATATTACACCTTTGCCGCGCACACCAACACGGCGCCGTTCGACGACGTGAATGTGCGGATGGCGCTGAAGCATTCGATCAATCGCGAGGAAATCGTCGACAAGATCCTGTTCGGCCACGGCACCGTCGGCAACGACAACCCGATCGGACCGAGCTATCGCTTCCACAACCCGGATCTCCCGCAGATCGAGTTCGATCCGGACAAGGCGAAGTTCTACCTCAAGGAAGCCGGGCTCGACAGTCTCAGCGTGCGGCTTTCCGCGGCCGATGCCGCGTTCCCGGGCGCCGTGGATACGGCGGTCCTGTACCAGAACTCGGCCAAGTCGGCGGGCATCACCATCGATGTGAACCGCGTGCCGAATGACGGCTACTGGGCGGATATCTGGCTCAAGGACCCGTTCTGCGCGGTCTATTGGGGCGGTCGGCCGACCGAGGACCAGATCTTCTCCACGGCCTATGCCGACGGTGCGGCCTGGAACGAGACCAAGTGGTCCAACGATCGCTTCAACGAGCTTCTCGTGTCGGCGCGCGCCGAACTCGACGAGGACAAGCGCCGCGCGATGTATTACGAGATGCAGGAACTCGTCACGATGGATGGCGGGTCGATCCTGCCGATGTTCGCGAACTTCGTCTTCGCGAATTCGGACAAGATCGTGCATGGCGACATGGCGTCGAACTACGACGTTGATGGCGAGCGCTGGATGGAGCGCTGGTCCTTCGCCTAATGGCTTGCGCGCGGGGTCTTTGCGATCCCGCGCGCCTCTCTATCTGGCCACCACCGGTCCTCGGCGGCCGCCGCGGCGTTTCCTACTATTTTAATCGAGCCGGTAGGTTCTGACGGCGTTGTCGTGAAACAGCCTGGCCTTCTCGTCGGCCGAAAACCCCTCGACGATGCGCTTGAAGGCGTTCCAGATCGTCACATAGGAACAGGATTCCTTGTCGACGGGGAAATTGCTCTCGAACATGCAGCGTTCGGTGCCGAAGGTTTCGAGGCACCACAGGAAATAGGGTCGCATCGTTTCGGCGAGTTCGCCGGATGAGGGCGGAGCGGGGCGGGTGTGCCAGTCGAAACCTCCGATCGGCATGCCGAGGCCGCCGAGTTTCACCACCACGTTCGGGCATTCGGCCAGCCTGCTGATATAGTGTTTCCAGTAGTTGAAGACGCCTTCGCGCAAAGTCGCGAAGGCACCGACCCCGAGCGGCCCGCCGATATGGTTGAGGATGATGGTGGTGTCGGGGAAACTCCGCGCCAGATCGAGCAGGTCCGGCAGCTGGTGGTGATAGAGCCACGCCTCGTAGCTCAGGCCGTATCCGGCGAGACAGGCGAAACCGCGGCGAAAGTCTGCGTCCAGCAGCAGTCCGGGCGGGACCGGATTGCGATGCCACAACTCGCTATTGGTGTCCCAGGCGGCGATCTGACGGATGCCGCGAAAGCGCGTGGGGCTTGCCTCCAGATGCGCCTCGAGCAGCGCACGCACGGCTTCGCCCTGCCTGAATTCGGCGTATCCGACGATTCCGGCCACGATGGCCGAGCCGTCGATTGCGTGCCGCCGTTCGCTTTCTTTCGCAATTGCCTCGACAAACTCGGTCTCGCCGGCCGGACGCAGGTTTTCCGGCCCGCTATCCCGGTAATGCGACCCGCACTCGATGAAGACCGTCTTGGCGATATTGTGCCCGGACGCGGTGTCGCGCAGCAATTCGTCGAGCAGGTAGTGGGGATAGGCGTGGTTGTCGTCCGCGCGGTTCCACAGGTGATGGTGTGGATCGCAGATTGGCAGACCGGGGTCGATCGCCTCTTCCCGTGTCAGGGCAAGCCAGTCTTCGCCTTTGCCAGTCATGCCTCCTCCGCTCCGGACATCAGACATACCCCATCAGGCCGGGCAACCACAGGACGACTTCCGGCACGAAGACGGTAAGCAGGAGGACGAGGATCAGGAAGCCGACCCAGGGCAGGATGTCCTTCGACATGCGCTCGATGGAGACATTGGCGATGCCGCCGGTGATGTAGAGGGTCGGGCCGACCGGCGGGGTCAGGAGCCCGATCACCAGGTTGAGCACCACGACAAAGCCGAAATGGATGGGATGGAGGCCGTAGCTCATGGCGACCGGCTCGAAAATCGGCACGAGCATGATCATTGCCGGTATCGGCTCCAGGATCATTCCGATCGCGAGGAAGAACGCGGTCGCGCAAATCAGGAAAACCCATTTGTTCGAAGTGAATTCGAGGAACCAGTTCGCCACCGCATCCGGGATGCCAAGAACGGTCAGTTCGAAGGCGACGACGGTGGAGGTGCTCAGGATGAGGAAGACCACGCTCATCAGCACGGCCGTGTTGATGAAGGCAGGCACGAGGTCCGATATTTTGAGTTTGCGGGTCAGCAGGAAGCCGGCGAGGAAAACATAGAGGACGGCGATCGCCGCGGCCTCCGTCGCGGTGAATATGCCGCCGACGATGCCGCCGATCACGATGATCGGCATCAGCAGGATCGGAAGGCTGCGCAGGAAACTGCGGCGAAGTTCGGCGAAGCTGGTCTTCACCTCCGTCACCGGATGCTTGCGTCGGTGGCTGTAGATGCCGCTCATGACGAGTAGCCCGATCCCGATGATCAGGCCGGGAACGACGCCGGCGATGAATAGCCCGATGACAGAGACATTTCCGAGCAGCGCATAGAAGATCATCGGAATGCTCGGCGGAATGATCGGGCCGACGGTGGAAGACGCGCCGGTCAGGCAGGCCGCGAAGCTTGGATCCTTGTATTCGCGCGAGATCATCGGGATCATGATGCCTCCCGTCGCGCTCGCATCCGCCACGGCCGAGCCGCTGGTCCCGGAAAAGACCATGCTTCCCAGGACATTGACGTAACCCAGCGATCCGCGGAAGCGGCCGACCAGCAGATTGATGAATTTCAGCATCTCTTCCATGATCCCGGCCGGGCGCATCAGTTCGCCGGCGAGGATGAAGAGCGGGATCGCCAGCAACAGCGACGATTGCTGCGCGATGAAGAGTTTCTGCGCGAACACCATCGGCGGGAAGCCCTGGATGAAGATCATCACGAGGCTGGCCAGCCCGAGGCATACGGCGATCGGAATTCCGGCCATCAGGGTGATTGCGAATAGCCCGAGCATCAAAGCCATGGCGGGTCTCCGAGAGGGTTAAAGCGCCGGCGTTTCGCCGGGATGGTGCTGGATTTCATCGTCATCGCGCGGACCGGACCGGATCTGCAGCAGTATGATGCGGGCGACCTGTAGCATCATCAGGACACCGCTGACCGGGATCGCCATGTAGGGGATGCCCTTGCTGATGCGCAGGGCAGGGGTCTGCTGCGCCCAGTTGGAGATCGCGAGGTCCGCGCCGAAATAGGTCATGATCCCCAGAAAGACGATGACGACGATATTGTTCAGGATCGTGATCCGGTGGCGGTTGTTTCTGCCGAAGGCGCTGACCACGACGGTAAAGGCGACATGCGCCTTTTCGCGAAACGCGACGGCCGCGCCGAGGAATGACGCCCAGATCAGGGAATAGACGCTGAACTCTTCCGACCAGATGATCGAGAAGTTGATGACGTAGCGAAAGAAGACATTTGCAATGACGGTGACCGTGATCGCCGCCATGAGGATGACGATCAGACGCCGCGTCCATACATCGAAGACGTCGGCGAGGCCGACGATTGCCGTTGTCAGACTGCCCATAAATCCGTTCCGTTTTTCCGGCCGGAGGGCGTGATGTTGCCCCGACAACGGCCGCATTTCATCGACGCCGACTCAAAGGCCGGGCGTGAAGCCCGACCTTGAAGTCGCCGTGTACGAGATTGTTATCCCTTGAAAATCTCGTCGATGGAACGGTCCTGCATCTCGAGGATCTGTTTGACGAGCGCCGGGTCGGCCTCGCCTTCCTTCACATTGTTGTCCCAAACCGGCTTGGTCGCCTTGACGAAGAGATCCATTTCCTCGGCGGTCGGCGTGTAGCGCTCAATGCCTTTCTCGCCCATGATCTTCCAGGCCTCTTCGACCGCCTGGGTCGCCTGTTCGCGCTGCCAGGCGACGGTCTGGCGGCTGGCTTCGTCGATGACGTTCTGGAAGTCGGCCGGAAGGCCGTCATAGGCGTCCTTGTTCATGACGAGGTTGTTGTAGGTGTACATGTACTTGGTCTCGGTCGCGTATTTGAGAACCTCGTACTGGCCGGACGCCTGGATGAGATCGTCGGCATTGCCCGTGCCGTCGACGACGCCCTGCGCCAGCGACGGGATCACCTCGGCCCAGGACACCGGCGTCGGGTTGGCGCCCTGCGACTCGATGATCGCGATCTCGATCGGGCTGTAGGAGGTGCGGACCTTCTGACCCTTCATGTCGGCCGGCGTGTGAACCGGGCGGACATTGTTGAAGTAGTTGCGGAACCCGTAGTCGTGGACCTGCAGCAGCTTCAGACCGACCTTCTCGACCTCGCCGGAAATGTACTGGCCCGGCGCGCCGTCGATCGCGCGGTAGGTGTCTTCTTTCGTGAGGAAGATGTAGGGCAGTTCCGTCGCGCGAAAGGCACTGGTGAAGTTGGAGAAGTTGGTCGCGGCGCAGGTTGCGAACTCCCACAGACCGTTGACGCAGCCCTCCGTTCCCGGGACATCGACGCCGCCGAGCGACCCGCCGGCAAAGGGCTGGATTTCCATTTCGCCGTTGGTCATTTCCTTGACCAGATCCGGGAAATACGAAAACGCCGCGTCGGTCGAGTGCCAGCCACGCTTGGTGGAGATGCTCAGGCGCATCTTGATCTTCGGCGCCGACCACGCCCGCCGGGACGACGTGAGAACGCCGCCGCTGATGAGTGCTGCCGTGCAGAGCGTCGATGAGCCCTGCGTCAGGAAACGCCTGCGGCTGATGGACGACGCCGTTGCGGCACCGGTCTTCTTGCTATGCTTCATGGTTCAGTCTCCTCCCTGTCATGATGCGATACGGTTTGCGGCCCGTATTCGGCGGCGCAACCGTTTGATGATGTCGAGATACTTCGGTCTCCGGATCGGCTGTTCCCATCGCGAAACGATGCGTCGGGACGCATCGGCCATGGCGCTAGGATCGGGGCCTCATGCATGGCGCTGCCCGTCGTGACGATCACGAAGCGCCGTGCAGCAGAGCTCCTCTTTTCCTCAATGGTCGGCTGAAGGAACCTCCGGAAATGCAATCACTATGTCTTATATAAGATATAAATCTACAAGAATTGTCAACTCCCCAGCACCCGGTGTGAACCGACACATGCAAGCCGGTTTCGGCAGGAAAAAATCCATCGCCTTCATGGCCTCCGGCGGTGACGAAAAGCGGTGGTTTTCCAGTTCACGCGCGGTGTAGGCTGCATTGGCCGGTTTGCGATCTGGAGGAGGTTCGATGGTTGGCCAGGCAATTTCCGTTGACGAATATGACTTCGTTGTCGTCGGTGCGGGGTCGGCGGGGTGCGTGCTGGCCAACCGGCTGAGCGCCGATCCGGCCAACAAGGTGCTGCTGCTGGAAGCAGGCGGTTCCGACAACCGTTTCTGGGTTCATGTGCCTGTGGGCTATCTCTATTGCATGGGCAATCCCGCCACCGACTGGTGCTACAAGACGCAGCCGGAAGACGGGTTGAACGGGCGCGCGCTGAATTATCCGCGCGGCAAGCTGCTCGGTGGCTGCTCGTCGATCAACGGCATGATCTACATGCGCGGCCAGGCGCGCGACTACGACCAGTGGCGGCAAATGGGCAATACGGGCTGGGGCTGGGACGACGTGCTGCCCTGGTTCCGCAAGTCCGAACGTCACTACGGCCCGGCCGACGATTTCCATGGTGTCGACGGCGAAATGCGGGTCGAGAAGCAGCGCCTGAACTGGCCGATTCTGGAAGCCGTTTGCGATGCGGCCGAGGAGATCGGAATCGCGCGGACCGAGGATTTCAACAGGGGTGACAATGAAGGGGCCGGCTATTTCCCGGTGACCCAAAAGGGCGGCGTGCGCTGGAACGCGCGCAAGGCGTTTCTCGAACCGGCGCGCAAACGCCCCAATCTGCGCGTCGAAACGAATGCGCATGTCGAGCGGCTGGTCCTCGACGGCAGGCGGGTGAGCGGTCTCGTCTTCTCGCAGAATGGCGAAACGAAGCGGATCGCGGTCCGGCGCGAAGTCGTCATGGCCGCCGGCGCGATCGGAACGCCGCAGATATTGCAGCTTTCGGGACTTGGCCCCGCCGACGTGCTGAGGCAGCACGGAATTGAGGTTGTTCACGAATTGCCGGGCGTCGGCGAAAACCTGCAGGATCATCTGCAGATTCGCACCATCTTCCGGATTTCGGGCGCCCGGACACTCAACGAGATGTCGCAGAGCCGGTTCGGGCAGGCGCGGATCGGGCTCGAATACCTGCTCAGGCGTTCCGGGCCGATGGCGATGGCGCCGAGCCAGCTCGGCATCTTCACGAAATCCGATCCGTCCTTCGAAACGGCGAACATAGAATATCACGTCCAGCCACTGTCGCTCGACACGTTCGGAGAACCCCTGCATGCCTTCCCGGCGATCACCGTCTCGGTGTGCAATCTGCGGCCGGAAAGCCGCGGGACATGCCATGTCGCGAGCGCGGATTTCCGCGAAGCGCCGGCGATCAAGCCCAATTACCTGTCGACGCAGACGGACCGCCGCGTGGCGGCCGATTCCATTCGCCATGCCCGCCAACTGATGGCGACCCGTCGCATGGCCACCTACGCGCCGTCGGAGATCAAACCGGGGGCCGCGATATCCAGTGACGAGGATCTGGCGAGAGCCGCGGGCGACATCGCCACGACGATCTTCCACCCGGTCGGAACCGCCAGGATGGGATCCGATCCAATGGCCGTTGTCGATGACCGGCTAAGGGTTCACGGGATCGCGGGACTGCGCGTCGCGGATGCATCGATCATGCCGACCATCGTCTCCGGCAACACGCATGCGCCGGTGACGATGATCGCCGAAAAGGCCGCGGACATGATCCTCGATTGAGGGGGCGAGCGGAAAACAGCGCTTCGCCCAAGCGATTCTCGCTCTGTCTACGAGGCTGACATGTGCCTGAGCTGCTAGAGACGCAATTTCGGGTGCCGGTTGACGTCCTTGTAGAGGAGGTAGCGGAATGGTCCCGTGCCGCCGGCATAGCAGGCCTGCGGGCAGAAGGCGCGCAGCCACATGAAGTCTCCGGCCTCCACCTCGACCCAGTCCCGGTTGAGCTTGTAGACGGCCTTTCCCTCCAGCACATAGAGGCCGTGCTCCATGACATGGGTTTCCTCGAAGGGGATCACGCCGCCGGGGCGAATGGTGACGATATTGACGTGCATATCGTGGCGCAGATCCTCCGGATCGACGAAGCGCGTGGTTCCCCATGCGCCCTTCGCACCCGGCATCGGATCGACCTCGATATCCTTGTCGTTGGCGACGAAAGGTTCCGGCGCGTCCAGCCCCTCGACCGCTTCATAGGACTTCCTGATCCAGTGAAAGTTGACGGGTTCGCTGCCCCGGTTGACCACGCTCCAGCGGCATCCGGCGGGCAGGTAGGCGTAACCGCCGCCGGTCAATGCGTGCTCCTGTCCCTCGATCGTGAGGGACAGTTCCCCATCGAGAACGAACAGCACCGCCTCGGCACCGGGATCGGGTTCCGGCGTCTTGCTTCCGCCACCCGGCTGCGTCTGAACCAGATATTGCGCGAAGGTCTCGGCGAAGCCGCTGAGCGGGCGCGCGAGAATCCAGACCTCGGTCTTGTCCCAGAACGGCAGTTTGCTTGTCACGATGCTGCTCATGACGCCGCGCGGGATGACGGCATAGGCATCCGAAAAGACCGCGCGTCCGGTCATCAATGCGGATTGCGGCGGCAGGCCGCCATCCGGTGCGCGATATAGTCTCTCTTCGGCCATCTGATGTGTTTCCAGTTTGTTTTGTTTTTGTCAGGGGCGTTGCCGGCGCATCGTCGTCGCGGCCGGTCCGGCTTTCCGCTCGGTGTGGCGGGTACGGGGCCGTGGACTATGCGGGCGCGGTAACCCGTTCTCCGCTATAGGTTTCAGGCGTTCGGCACAAGCCGGGCAAGCACCTCGCGACGTGCGTCGTCGACGGGCGCGGGCCTGCGGGTCGCGGCATCGACATAGACATGGACGAAGAAACCTTCCGCCGAGGCCGTGTCTTCGTCATTGCGGAAAAGGCCTATTTCGTAGCGCACGGAACTCGTGCCGAGCCGCGCGACGCGGATGCCCGCCGTCACGATGTCGGGAAACGCCATCTCCGCGAAATAACGGCAGCCGGTTTCGACGACCAGGCCGATCGTCTCGCCGGCATGCGGATCGAGTACGCCGTTTTCGATCAGCCAGCCATTCACCGCCGTGTCGAACAGCGAGTAGTGAACCACATTGTTCATGTGGCCATACATGTCGTTGTCCATCCAGCGGGTGTGGATGGTGCGGAATTCCCGGTAGTCGCCGCGCGTGGATGGGGTCGGGCGGTCGCTCATCACCATGCCGCCTTGTAGATCGTGAGCGCGTCCGCCTCGGACAGTTCGCGCGGATTGTTGACCAACAGGCGCTGCTGCAGCATCGCATCGGCGGCCATCCTGGGCAGCGCATCCTCCGGTATCGAAACCTCGCGCAGACGCGTCTGCATGCCGAGCCGTTTCGACAGGCCGGCAAGTTCCTCGATGAAATCGGCGCACAGCGCCTGGTCGCCCGTCTCCCGTTCCAGATGCGGAAAGGCGTCATGGGCGATCTCGGCATAGAGCGACGCGGCGGCGGGTGCGTTGAAGCGCAGCACATGCGGCAGCACAAGCGCGTTGGACAGGCCGTGCGGAACATGGAACGTGCCGCCGATCGGATAGGCCAGCGCATGGACGGCGGCGACCGGCGAATTTGCGAAGGCCTGACCGGCGAGCATCGAGCCGAGAAGCATCGCGCCGCGCGCTTCGACATTGCCGCCGGTCGATACCGCCGTTTCGATGTTTGCGCCGAGTAGGCGCAGCGCCTCGCGGGCCAGAAGCTTCGACAGCGGATTGTTGTTGGCGCTCTTCGAGGCATAGGCCTCGATGGCGTGGACCATGGCGTCGACGCCCGTTGCCGCGGTAATCGCGGGCGGCAGACCGAGGGTCAGGTCGGCGTCGAGCACGGCGATGTCGGGCAGGATGACGGGCGAGGAGACGCCACGTTTTTCCTCCGCGCCGACGGTGATGATGGAGACCGGCGTGACCTCCGATCCGGTGCCGGCAGTGGTCGGCACGAGCACCAGCGGCAGGCGAGGGCCCTTCGCATTGCCGACGCCCCATGCGCCGTCGATATCTTCGCCCGAGCCGAGCAGGAGGGCGGATAGCTTGGCGATGTCGAGCGACGAGCCGCCGCCGAAACCGACAACGCCCGTGACGCCATTCTCGCGACCCGCCTCGACAGCGTCCATGAGTGTCGCGAGGCTCGGATCAGCTTCCACTTGGTCAAAGACCGTCACCGCGATGCCGGCTTTCTCGAGCGAGGCGATGGCGGGATCACAAAGGCCGAGGCCGCGCAAACCGGGATCGGTGACGAACAGGCATGTCCTGCCGACAAGGCTCCCGGCGATTTGAGCCAGTTCCGCCGCCGCGCCGGGCCGGAAGACGATCGATTTCGTCGTGTTGAAAATGAAAGGTTCCATGGGCTTCCCGCCGTGCTTGACCCGCCATCGACCGCGGCGGTTTCAGGGCCATGTTTTACGAAGGGGAACGGGTGAGCGGCAAGAAAAAGCTTCCGGGCTTTCTCCGGGCGGGAAATCCGCTAGTTTCCCCGCAACACTCAAATTGGAGGAGATCGGCATGAAAGCCAGGACGATCGTCATCGAGGAAACCGGCGGACCGGAGAAGCTGAAACTCGTCGAGCGGGAACTGGGCGAGCCGGGGCCCGGCGAAATCCTGATCACGCATACGGCCTGCGGGGTCAACTTCATCGACGTCTATCATCGCACCGGGCTTTACCCGATGGAGTTACCGGCGGCGATCGGCATGGAGGGCGCGGGCACGGTCGAGGCCGTGGGCGCGGGTGTGGAGCATCTCAAGCCCGGCGACCGCGCCGCCTATGCCGCACAACCGCCCGGCGCCTATTGCGACGCGCGCATCATGCCCGCATCGCATGTTTGCCCGCTTCCCGATGGCGTCACCTTCGAGGATGCCGCCGCGCTGATGTTGAAGGGGATGACGGTGGAGTACATGTTCCACCGCACGACGCCGCTTTCCGCCGGCGACACGGTACTGTTCCACGCGGCTGCCGGCGGGGTCGGCACGATTGCCTGCCAGTGGGCGAAATCGGAAGGGATCACGCTGATCGGCACTGCGGGCTCGGAGGAGAAATGCCGGATGGCGCTCGAAAACGGCGCGAGCCACTGCATCAACTACCGCACCGAGGATTTCAAGGAACGGGTGCGCGAACTGACCGGCGGGCGTGGTGTCGATGTCGTCATGGACGGCGTCGGGAAGGATACGTTCACCGATTCGCTCGACTGCCTGCGGCCGCTCGGCATGATGATCTCGTTCGGCAACGCGTCCGGACCGGTACCGCCGGTCAGCCTGCTCGATCTCGCCGCGAAGGGATCGCTGAAGCTCACCCGGTCGACGCTTTTCACACACATCGCCGACGCCGATACATGCCAGGCGATGGCGCGCCATGTCTTCGACAAGGTGGTCGCCGGCGACATCCATGTCCGGGTCGATCAGCGTTTCCCGCTCGAGCAGGCAGGCGACGCGCACCGCGCGCTCGAAGCCAGGAAGACGACGGGATCGACGATCCTCGAACCCTGAGCCGGCGCTAACGCGCCAGCAGTGCCTCGATCTCTTCGCGCATCGGCATGGAATTGGCCGCGCCGGGCCGTGTGACGGACAGGCCTGCCGCCGCCGATCCGAACCGCACGGCATCGACCGGATCATCGCCGCGCGCCAGAGCCGTTGCGAAGGCGCCGTTGAAGGCGTCGCCGGCCCCCGTCGTCTCGTGGACAGGTCCGGCATCGAAGGCCGGAACATGCACCGAGCGTTCGCCGTCGTGATAGAGCGCGCCGCGTGCGCCGAGCGTGATGATGGCTGCGCCCGCGCCGGCCGCCATCAGGCCGTCGGCGGCGCGGCGGGCGTCGTCGAGCGACGTTACGGCGATCCCGGTCAGGCCTTCCGCCTCGGTCTCGTTCGGCGTTACGTAGTCGCAATAGCCCAGCATGCCATCCGGCAGGCTGGCGGCCGGGGCCGGATTGAGGATCGTCGTGGTGCTACCCTCGCGCGCCACGCGCAGGGCGTGGAAGGCCGCGTCCATGGGCTGTTCGAGCTGGGTCATGAACACGCGCGCCGAGGTAATCTCCTGTGACCAAGTGTCGATATCGGCCGGCGAGATCGTTTGCGCGACGCCGGGACAGATGATGATCGCATTGTCGCCGGTGGCTTCCTCGACGAAGATATAGGCCGCGCCGGTGTAGGCGTCGTCATGCTGCGTGATGACCGGCGTTACGCCTGCATCCGCCCAGGTCTTCAGCGCCATTTCGGCGAAAGTGTCGCGGCCGAGCCTGGTCAGGAAGCGCGCATCGCCCCCGGCGCGCGCGGTAGCCACGGCCTGGTTCGATCCCTTGCCGCCGGGGCCGAGCGCGAAACTGTTGCCGAGCAGCGTTTCGCCCATATTCGGCGGACGGTCGGCGCGAAAACAGGCATCGGCGACGAAGACGCCGAGAATAACAATCGAAGCGGTCAACTCATTCCTCGCTCAAGCGTCGCATCCGCGACCGGGTGTGTGGAGCATCGCTTCCCGGACTAACGAGGTCAATCGGCGCAGACAAGCCGCATGATCGTTTCCATGTTGAACCGCAGGCGTTCGTCGAGAGCTTCCGGGCTCATCAGGTCGCGTTCGTAGATGATCGTGCCGGTGAAGCGGTTGGTGAGATAGTAGTAGCCGATCGCCGCGATGGTGATGTTGAGCTGGACGGCGTCGATGCCGGAGCGGAACACGCCCTCCTTTTCGCCGCGTTCGAGCAGCCGGGCGACCATGTCGACGAAACGCTGGCTCAACTGGTGGACCAGTTCGGATTTCTTGAGGTGCTTCGCCTTGTGGAGGTTTTCGCTGTTGACCAGCGTGATGAATTCCGGGTTCTTCAGATAGTAGTCCCAGGTGAACCTGACGAGCGTTTCGAGCGCCGCCTTCGGATCCATGTGATCGAGGTCGAGCTTCTGCTCGGCGGTGCGGATGTCGCTGTAGGCGTCTTCGAGGACCCGCTGGAACAACTCCTCCTTGGAGTTGAAATAGTGATAGATCATGCGCTTGTTGGCTTTGGCGCGTTCGGCGATCACATCGACGCGCGCGCCACCGAGGCCGCTCTTGGCGAACTCCTTCTTGGCGGCGGAGAGAATCCGCTTCTGTGTCGCGTCGGCATCGCGCGCTTTCGGCTTTGCTTTCGGGGCGCTGGTCATTGGGTCTCCTCGGGCCGTATGGGCAAAATACCCCGGTTTTTCTCGATTTGGGAAGTTTCGCGGCTTTGTCCCCGTCTGTTTTTCCCGATTTTCGGCCCCACCTCCCGGAGGCCTTCGGCTCTCGATAACATTACTAACCAGATGGTTACATAGCAATTTGTCGCGTGCTTCACGAGCCTTGCCGTGCGCGGTTCGGGACAGGATACAAAATCTTCTGGACATAAGTAACTAGATAGTGCATTAACGAACAGCCCCGGATGACGCGGAAATTGTTTTTCCGGGAGCGGAGATCAAGCCGGACCAAGGCGTCCCGGCGGTCAACTCAAGGGAGTGAGGCATGTCATTCATCAAGAAATTCATCGAGCGCGAAACGCTCAATCGGCGTAATTTCCTGCTGGCTTCCGCCTATGGAATGGGCGGCGTGGCGGCACTTGGTGCGTTCGGTCCGGGCGTGGCGCGGGCGGCCTACAGCGATCCGACGATCGCGTGGAGCTACCGTAACCGCACGAACCCGTACTGGAACGAGATCGTTTCGGGCGGCGAGGCCTTCGTGGAAAGCCTCGGCAAGTCGAAGGACGCGCTTACGCACCTGATCAATGAAGGGTCGTCGGAGAAGTCTCTGGCCGACGTCAAGGCGCTTCTCGCCAAGACGAACGGCGAACTGGCGCTTGCCATCGACACGAACGATGCGCCGAACTGCCGTCCGATCGTCGAGGCGGTCGCGGGAGCCGGCGGCTATGTCTCCACGATCTGGAACAAGACCGACGACCTGCATCCCTGGGATTTCGGCGACAACTACGTCAGCCACATGACCTGGTCGGACGAGGGGCCTGCCGAGCAGACCGCGCGCATCCTGCTGGACGCGATCGGCGGCAAGGGCGGTATCGTCCATCTCGGCGGCATCGCGTCGAACAACCCGGCCATCGAGCGCCTGAACGGGCTGAAGAACGCGCTGAAGGATTATCCGGATGTCGAGCTTCTGGACGCGCAGCCGGCCGACTGGGACACGCAGAAAGCCAACCAGATCATGTCGTCCTTCCTCACGCGCTACGGCGACGAGATCAAGGGCGTGCATTGCGCCAACGACACGATCGGCTACGGCGTTCTCGAAGCGCTGCGCGCCGAGGGCATGTCGATCCCGATCGTCACCTATGACGGCAACCCGCAGGCGGTCGAACTGGTCGCCAAGGGCGAGATCCTCGCAACCGTCTTCACCAACCCGCATTGGGGTGGCGGCATCACGGCCTCGCTCGCCTATCACGCGGCGACCGGCGCCTTCAAACCGTCGGAAGAGCCCCATGAGCATCGCGAGTTCTACGGCCCGACCATCCTGATCACGCCAGACGACGCGGTGGAGTTCAAGAAGAACTACATCGAGAGCGTGCCGACCTACGACTGGACCGACTTCTGGGGTCCGGCTGGCGGCCAGATCATGTACAAATGATCTCCCGGGCGGCCGCCGCGACAGGTGGCCGCTTCGCCCGGGATCCGCAAGCCGGCATCTCGGGCCGATTGTTTCTTGCTACGCCCTGGAGGAAAGCGTGCGCAGCTACCTGACCCGGGACGCCCTCGTAAAATGGGCTCCCGTCATCGTCCTGATCGTCCTGGTCCTTTTCTTCGCCCTGATGGAGCCCCGCTTCTTTTCGGTGCGCAATTTTGCGCGCATCGGCATCAGCTCGGCGCCGGCCCTGATGATCGCGCTTGGCGTGACCTTCATCATCATCATGGGATCGATCGACCTCTCCATGGAGGGAACGGTCTCGGTCTGCGCGGTGGCATTCGCATTCGCCTTCATCGCCATGGGCGGGACCCTGGCGAGTTACGCCTGGCTGGCGCTGCCGCTGGCGCTCGTCGTTGGAGCCGCGGTCGGGCTGATCAACGGGCTGGTGCATGTGAAGCTGCGAATACCTTCCTTCATGGCGAGCCTCGCCATGGGGTTCGTCGGCACCGGCTTCGCGCTGTTGCTGACTGGCGGCGACCGCATCCGCGTCGAGGACGAGCTGTTCCGCTCTCTCCTGACGGTCCGGTTCCTGAATTTCCCGATCATGGTCTATGTCGCGCTCGGCTTCCTGCTGATCGCCTGGTTCATCCAGAGCCGCACGACGCTGGGGCGCAATTTCTACGCCGTCGGCGGCGGTGAGGAACTCGCCCACTCATCCGGCCTCAACGTGAATCGCGTCCGGCTTATGGGTTTCACGCTCGCCGGCATGTTCTATGCCGTCGGCGCGCTGCTGGCCGTCGGTCGGATCGGTATCGCCGAGACCGCGACGGGCAACAATTTCATGTTCGTTTCCATCACCTCGGTGGTCGTTGGCGGCACGGCGCTGTGGGGCGGCATCGGCGGGGTCTGGAACACGCTGGTCGGCGTGCTGATCGTCAACGTGATCAATAACGGCATGGTCGTCATCGGCCTGCCCGGATACGTGCAGGACGGCGTGCTCGGCATCCTCGTCATCATTGCGGTGGTGCTGTCCACCGACCGCAAGTCCGTGACCTTCGTGAAGTAGGGGCCGGACAATGTACGAACTGCGAAAGGTCGAAAAGAAATTCCCGGGCGTTCACGCGCTCAAGACCGTGGATTTCAAAATCGGAAGAGGCGAGATCGTCGGTCTCGTCGGCGAAAACGGCGCCGGCAAATCGACGCTGATGAAGGTCATCTTCGGCGCCTATCAGCCCGATGACGGCGCCATCACGATCGACGGCAAGACGGTGCGGTTCCAGAACCCTCGCCAGGCCATGGAACACGGCATCGGCATGGTGTTCCAGGAACAGTCGCTGATCACCAACCTGACGGTGATGGAGAACATCTTCCTCGGTTACGAACAGCAATTCGTGAAGATGGGCGTCATCAACTGGAAGGCGATGGCCAGCGCGGCGCGCATGCAGTTGCAGAAGGTCAAGCTCGACATCGATCCGGCGACCGTGACCTCGAAATTGTCCTTCGCGCAGCGCCAGCTGGTCGAACTCGCCAAGGTGCTGACGCTCGAGGAACGCATCGACGGCGACCTGGTCATCCTGCTCGACGAACCGACATCGGTGCTGTCGAAGGAGGAGGTGGAACTTCTCTTCAAGCTGGTGCGGGAACTTCGCTCTCGCGCGTCCTTCATCTTCGTTTCGCATCGCCTCGACGAGGTGATCGATCTGAGCGACCGGATCTATGTGATGAAGGATGGCGCGGTGGTCGATGTGGTGGAAACAGACAATGCGGATGTCGATGCGATCCAGCACAAGATGGTCGGCCGCGAGGTCAACAAGGAATATTACCGCGAGCAGCGCCAGAAGCCGTATCAAGCCGACAAGACGCTGGTGAAGGCGGACGGGCTCGGAGTGCCGCCGCGCTATTCCGGCCTTTCCTTCGAGCTACATCCGGGCGAGGTGCTTTGCCTCGTCGGCACGGAAGGATCGGGCCGAGAGGCGATCCTGCGCACGATCTTCGGCCTCGAAACGCCGACGGCGGGAACGCTGGCGATCAAGGGCGAGCAGATCAGGCGCTTCAGCGCGCAGGCGGGTGTCGCGCATGGCGTCGGCTATGTGCCGCGCGAACGCAAGATCGAGGGCATCGTCGGCGGCCTGAACGTCTACGAGAACATGACGCTCTCGCAGATGGGCAATTATTCGCGCTCCGGCGTGTTGCGGATCGGTGAGGAAAAGAAGCTGGCGCGCGACTGGATCTCCAAGCTGGCGATCAAGACGCCATCCGAGCACAAGGATTGCGGCGGTCTGTCGGGCGGTAACCAGCAGAAGGTCGTGCTGGCGAAATGGCGCTCCGGCGGATCCGACATCATGCTTCTCGACCATCCGACGCGCGGTCTCGACATCGGCGCCAAGGAGGATGTCTACGAGATGATCCGCGACATGTCCGAGGCTGGCGTCGGGATCGTGCTCGTCGCCGACACGCTCGAGGAAGCGATCGGCCTGTCGCACACAATCATCGTCCTGAAGGACGGCGAGGTCCAGAAACGCTTCGATTGCACTCCCGGGTCGAAGCCGTCGCTCTACGACCTCGTTCACTACATGATCTGAGGGATGTCATGAGCTTCGAACGCATCAAAACTCATCTGCCCTGGATCACGCTTGTACTGCTGGTCGCCATTGTCGGGATGGCGGATGCGAACTTCCTGCGGCCGCACAATTTGATCAACATGGCCGCCGACATCGTGCCGCTGTTCATCATGGCGCTCGGCATGACCTTCGCGATCTATATCGGCGGCATCGATCTTTCGGCGCAGTCGGTGGCCAATATGACGACGGTCATCGCGACCGTTGCGCTGCCGGTGTTCGGTGTCGGGGCGGCGCTGATATGCGTCGTCGCCGGGCTGGGGCTGGGCGCGCTTTCGGGCTTCGTGACGACCCGTCTGCTGGTTCCCTCCTTCGTCTCGACGTTGGCCGTGGGCGGCATCGCCTATTCGGCGGGCCAGTATCTTTCCGGCCAGCGTGCGCTCTACATGAACGCGGAAATGCGCGACGCGTCCTTCGGCTGGATGGTCGGCAACTCCTTCGGCATTCCCCACGAGATTTTCGTCGGCGGCGTGCTCGTGCTCGCGGCGGTGTTCCTGCAGAACCGGACGACCTTCGGGCGCGCGCTCAAGGCGGTCGGCGCCGGAGAGCCTGCGGCGGTGGCGTCCGGTATCAATGTCGCGCGGGTCAAGATCATGGCGTTCGCACTGTCCGGCATGCTCGCCGCGATCGCCGGGCTGCTGTTCTCGGTGAAACTGTCGGGCGGATCGCCGACGATCGCCAATGGCTTCCTTCTGCCGGCCATCGTGGCGGTGCTTGTCGGCGGAACGCCGCTCACCGGCGGCGTCGGCGGTGTGGTCAACACGCTGATCGGCACGCTGATCGTCGCGGTCATCCGCTCCAGCATGCTGTATTTCGAGATCGACGCCACGCAGCAGCAGATGGTGTTCGGCCTCGTGCTGATCGCCGCGATCGCGCTGACCATCGACCGCAGCAAGATGCGGATCGTCAAATAGGGAGGCTGCGATGGATACGATGAAAGCCGCTGTCCTCGCCGAGCCCGGACGATTCGAGGTGAAGGATGTGCCCCTGCCGCAAGTCGGCCCGGGCGATGCGCTGATCAAGGTCGAGCGCTGCGGGATCTGCGGAACCGACATCCATATCTTCAACGGTCACTATGCCGCCGACAAGCTGCCGCTGGTGCCCGGCCACGAGTTTGCCGGAACGGTCGCCACGGTCGGCAGCGACGTCAGCCATCTCTCGGTCGGCGCGAAGGTGATCGCGGATATCAATATCGGTTGCGGTCATTGCTATTACTGCCGGCGCAACGAGATCCTCAACTGCGCCGAGATGCAGCAGGTCGGCATCACCCGGGACGGGGCTTTCGCGGAGTATGTGTCGGTGCCCGCGCGGCTGGTCATCCCGGCGCCGGAAAGCGCCGGATTCGAATTGCTCGCCCTCGTTGAGCCGGTGGCCTGCGTCGTTCGCGCGGCGCGCAAGGCGGGCGTTTCTTTCGGGCAATCGGTCGTCATTCTCGGCGCGGGGCCGATCGGCAATCTGCATATCCAGATGATGCGGCTGGTCGGCGCGGCCCCTATCATCGTCGTCGAACTGTCGGAAGAGCGCGCCGCCATGGCGCGGGCGGCGGGTGCTGACGTTGTGATCACCGATCCGGCGGCGGTCGGGGCGACGGTGCGCGAGTGGACCGGCGGGCGCGGCGCGGATGTCGTCATCGAAAGTGTCGGCCTGCCGGCGCTCTACAAGCAGGCCTTCGAACTGATCCGGCCGGGTGGGCATGTCGCGGCGTTCGGCCTGACTGGGCCCGACGATACTGTCGCGGTCAATATCCTCGACACGATCCTTCGCGAGAACTCGATCAAGGGCTCCGTCGCGGGCATGGGCGAGGACATGCACGATGCGCTGACGTTGCTCTCGCATGGTCGTTTCAAGGTCGATGCCTTCACCAGCGCCGCCTATCCGTTGGCGTCGATCCAGGATGCCTTCGACAGCCTTGCGGCGCGGCCGGGAGACCTGAAGACACAGATTGTCATTTAGGCGCGATAGCGGGCGGGCCCGTTTCGCTTCATCGTGTGGTGCGCAACGGGATTGCGGCAGGTTGGGAATTCTGCCATAAAGTAAATAAACAGTTACTTAAAGTGGAGGGGTGCAATGGGGAAAATTCTGATCATATACGATACCGATAGCGACCGTCGTTTCACCGAAACGATGGTGCCTTTCGTTCGTGAAGGCGCGGAATCGGTGGGCGGAATGGAGTTGCGCGTTCGCTTCGTCGATGACGCGAAGGTCGAGGACGTGTTCTGGGCCGACGGTATCGCGATCGGCTGCCCGACCCATCTCGGCGGCGTCTCCTGGCGCATGAAGAAATGGTGGGACGACCGGACGCCGGATATCTGGTTCAAGACGGACGGCAAGTTCGCCGTGCCCTTCACATCGGCGGGCAGTCTCGGCGGTGGCGGCGAGTTGGCCTGCCAGGCGCTTTCCACCATGATGCTGAACATGGGGTATTTCGTGTTCGGGATCACGGATTACGTGGCGAAGAAGGAGAGCCTGCATTACGGCGCCGTCGTCGCCGGTGAGCCGCGTGAAGACCACGCCATCGAATCGTGCCGCAGAGCGGGAAGGCGGCTGGCGGAATGGGTCGGCTACTACATGGACGGCCGCAAGGAATGCCATCCGCTCAATGCGCAGTACAACCGGTTCTGGGAACTGGCGTCGTAGGAGGCGATCATGACACATGCCAGACTTCTGGTCGAACTCGACGTCAAGCCGGATGAAGCGGATTCCTTTGCGGCAATGTTCGAGCGTGAGTTCATCTCACGCTCGCGGGCCGAAGAAGGGTGCCTTCGTTACGAACTCTGGCGCGAAACCGAAAACAATAGCCGCATGACCATCATCGAAATCTGGAACTCGCAATCGGATCTCGATCGCCATCTGGCGCAGCCCTGGTTTGCGGAATGGGCGCCGAAAATGGAAGCCGCGCAGGCCACGCCGTTGAAGGTGCGGGTCATGAGCGCTGTCGGAGAATAAGGCGCCCGGCGGCGATCCGGACTGGCGCCCGCAGCATGCGAACCATACAGTTAATTAGATGCCGGTCAGGTATGCAGGAGTAGACACATGGACAAGAACGCACCCGCCCTTTCGCTTCCCGCCGAGCCGCGGGAATTCGGTTTCCTTGTCGGGGGCCAGTGGATCGCCGCGGGCGACCGCGAGGTCTTCGAACGGTCAAGCCCCGCCCATGACGTGCCGGTGAGCAAGGTCGTCAAATGCACCCCGGCCGATCTCGACATGGCGGTCGCGGCGGCGCGCGAGGCGTTCGAGGACGGGCGGTGGTCGCGCATTCCGGCGGTCGAGCGGGCCAATGTGCTGTTGCGGGTGGCGCAGATCATCCGCCGGCGCGCCGACGAGATCGCCTATTGGGAAACGCTGGAGAACGGCAAGCCGATCGCCCAGGCGCGCTCGGAAGTCGATGGCACGGCGGGCATGTTCGAATATGCGGCGGGCGCAGCCCGGGCGCTGCATGGCGATGCGTTCAACAATCTCGGCGACGGCATGTTCGGCCTCGTCACGCGCGAGCCGATCGGCGTTGTCGGGCTGATCACGCCCTGGAACTTCCCGTTCCTGATCCTGTGCGAGCGGGTGCCCTATATCCTTGCTGCCGGCTGCACCATCGTCGCCAAGCCCTCCGAGGTGACGTCGGCGACGACGCTGCTGCTCGGCGAGGTGCTGCAGGAAGCCGGCGTTCCGGACGGCGTCTTCAATGTCGTCACCGGCTCGGGCTCGACCATCGGCCAGGCGATGACCGAGCATCTCGATATCGACATGGTGTCGTTCACCGGTTCGACGGCGGTCGGACGAAGCTGCGTGCAGGCGGCGGCCGGCAACTTCAAGAAGCTCGGCCTCGAACTGGGCGGCAAGAACCCGCAGATCGTTTTCGCCGACGCCGATCTGGAAGATGCGGCCGACGGCGTCGCCTTCGGGATCGGTTTCAACACCGGCCAATGCTGCGTGTCCGGCAGCCGGCTGATCGTCGAGCGGTCCGTGGCGCAGGAGTTCGAGCAACTCGTCGCCTCGAAATTCGAGAAGATCAAGGTCGGCGATCCGCTCGATCCGGCAACGCAGGTCGGTGCGATCACCACGCCGGCGCAAAACAAGACCATCATGGATTACATCACCAAGGGACGCGAGCAGGGGGCCCGGGTCGTCTGCGGCGGCGAGCAGCTCGATTTCGGGCGCGGCCAGTATATCGCGCCGACCGTCTTCGGCGATGTGACCGGCGACATGGCGATCGCGCGCGACGAGATCTTCGGACCGGTCCTTTCGGTCATGCCGTTCGACACCGAGGAAGAGGCCATCGCCATCGCCAACGACACGGTCTACGGCCTGGCGGCGAGCGTCTGGACGAAGAATATCGACAAGGCGCTCAACGTCACCCGCCGGGTGCGCGCGGGGCGTTTCTGGGTCAACACGACGCTGTCCGGCGGGCCGGAACTGCCTATTGGCGGATTCAAGCAGTCGGGCTGGGGGCGTGAGGCCGGCGTCTACGGCGTCGAGGAGTATACGCAGATCAAGTCGGTCCATATCGAGATCGGCAAGCGCGATCCCTGGGTGTCGTGATGGCGGCAGGCGGTTATGATTACGTAATCGTCGGCGGCGGCTCGGCGGGCTGCGTGCTCGCCGCCCGCCTGAGCGAGAACGAGGCTGTTCGCGTCCTGATGCTGGAGGCCGGCGGCAAGGATTCCAATCCCTTTATCCACATGCCCGTCGGCTTCGCGAAGATGACGTCCGGGCCGTTGACATGGGGCCTGACCACGGCGCCGCAGAAACACGCCAACAACCGCGAAATCCCCTATGCGCAGGCGAAGGTGATTGGCGGGGGAAGCTCGATCAACGCCGAGATCTTCACCCGCGGCAATCCGGCGGATTACGACCGCTGGGCGAACGAGGAAGGCTGCAAGGGCTGGTCGTTCGAAGAGGTGCAGCCCTATTTCCTGCGCTCCGAAGGCAACACGATCCTGTCGGGCGACTGGCACGGCACGGACGGGCCGCTCGGGGTGTCCAACCTGCCCGATCCGCAGAAGACGGCGCGCGCTTTCGTGCAGGCCTGCCAGGAATACGGCATGCCCTACAATGCGGACTTCAACGGCAAGGTCCAGGAAGGCGCGGGTATCTACCAGACGACGATCCGCAATGCGCGGCGTTGCTCCGCGGCCGTTGGCTATTTGCGCCCGGTCCTTCATCGCAAGAACCTGACCGTCGAGACGGGTTGTCTCGTCACGCGAATTCTCTTCGAGGGCAATCGCGCTATCGGGGTGGAATATGCCCAGAACGGCCAGATCCGCACGGCGCGCGCCGACAGCGAGATCCTGGTGACGTCCGGCGCCATCGGAACGCCGAAGATCATGATGCTGTCAGGCATCGGGCCGGCCGACGACCTGCGCGCGCTCGGGATCGATGTCGTCCACGACCTGCCCGGCGTGGGCGAGAACCTGACCGACCATTTCGGCATCGACATCGTTGCGGAACTGAACGGGCCGCACAGCCTCGACAAATACAACAAGCTTCACTGGATGGCCTGGGCGGGGCTGCAATATGCGCTGTTCCGTACGGGGCCGGTGACATCGAACGTCGTCGAGGGCGGGGCGTTCTGGTATGCCGACAGCGATGCGCCCATGCCGGATCTGCAGTTCCATTTCCTGGCGGGGGCAGGGGCGGAAGAGGGCGTTGAAAGCGTTGCTTCCGGCTCGGGCATCACGCTCAATTCCTACACGCTCAGGCCGAAGAGCCGGGGCACGGTCAAGCTGCGATCGTCCGATCCGGCGGCCAATCCGATCGTCGATCCGAATTTCCTCGCCGAGCCTGACGATCTGAAGACATCGGCCGAAGGGGTCCGCATCAGCCGCGAGATCTTCCGGCAACCGTCGCTGCAGAAGTATATCAAGCGCATGCACCTGCCGGATGACGATGTGCAGAGCCAGGCGGATTTCGAGGCCTATGCCCGCCAATACGGGCGCACGTCCTATCATCCGACCTGCACCTGCAAGATGGGCGTGGACGAGATGGCCGTCGTCGATCCGGAACTGCGGGTGAGGGGGCTGGAAGGCATCCGCATCTGCGATTCCTCCGTCATGCCCAGCCTGATCGGTTCGAACACCAATGCGCCGACCATCATGATCGGCGAGAAGGCATCGGATCTGGTGCGCGGCAACCGGTAAGCCGCGATCTCACGAAAACGCCGGCCCGAAGGCCGGCGTCACGATATGACTCAATCCCAGTCCGGCGCCCATGGCACGAGGTCCTTGCCGACGATCCGGTAGTTCGTGGCGTTCAGCGCGTCGATGCGGTCCATGTCGATGCTGGACAGGGTGAAGTCCATGATGTCGAAATTGGCGCGGATGTTTTCCGGCTTGGTCGACATCGTGTTGGCGGAAACGCCCTTCTGCAGGATCCAGCGCAGCACGACCTGTCCGGCCGTCTTGCCATAGCCGCGGCCGATCTCCTCGAATTGCGGGTACTTGAAGACCTCGCCACGCGCGACGGAAGAATAGGATGCGAGCGGAATGCCTGTCTCGCTTGCCGCGCGCAGCAGGATGCTCTGGTCGAGCAGGGGGTGGAACTCGACCTGGTTGGTGACCAGCGGCGCATCGACGATGGATTTCGCATCGCGCATCATCTGCGCGGTGTAGTTCGAGATACCGATATTGCGCGTCAGGCCGCGTTCGAGCGCCTGCTGGAGCAAGCGGAGCGACGGGGCGATATCGCCGCCGACCGGGGGCCAGTGGACGAGCAACGCATCGACATAGTCCATGCGCAGGGATTTCAGGCTCTGTTCGACCGACTTCATGAAGTCCGCTTCGCCGAAATTATCCGGGTGAACCTTGGTCGTGACGCAGAGTTCGTCGCGCGCGATTCCGGTCGCTGCGAGGGCTTCGCCGGTTTCGGCTTCATTGCCGTACATTTGCGCGGTGTCGAATGCGCGGTAACCGGTTTCGGCCGCCGCGGCGATCGCGTTCATCAGCACCTCGCCTTCCAGCGGATAGGTTCCGAAGGAGCGTTGGTGGGTCTTCTGGAAATAGATATTCATGGATGTCCTCCCTTCATGTCGGCGGCCTTTCGGCATCCAACCGTAAATAACCATTCAGTTACTTATAGCGATATTGATTCCGCCTTGGCAAGCGTTTCGGCGTTGTCCATTGTGCCGCGCCAAGCCATGGCGGGAGGAGATGGCAGCATTGTGAATTCCAGATTGCGCTGTTGACCACGAAGCGCGACGGTGGCACATATATAACTAATTAGTTACTTAACGAGCCGGAGTTGAAACGGTGACGGGATCAAAAATCAGGACGGCCTCGGAGGCCGCTGCGGTAATCGCCGACGGCGCGATTGTCGCGGTCAATTCGTCGAGCGGGCTGTGCTGTCCCGATCTGGTGCTCGAGGCCATCGGTGCTCGCTATGCCGAGGAAAGTCATCCGCGGGGCCTGACCACGATCCACCCCATCGCTGCGGGCGACATGTTCGGCACGAAAGGGATCGACCACCTCGCCCAGGACGGGCTGATCGACACGATCATCGGCGGGTCCTATCCGTCCGGGCCGTCTTCCAGCGAGCCCCCGAAAATCTGGCAGATGATCCTCGACGAGAGCGTCGCGGCCTACAACGTGCCGAGCGGTATCGTTTTCGACATCATGCGCGAGGCGGCCGGCATGCGGCCGGGCGTCATCACCAAGGTCGGGCTCGGTACCTTTGTCGATCCGGATCAGGACGGTTGCGCCATGAACGAGCGTGCGCGCGAGAAGGCGATCGTGCGCCGGATGGATTTCGAGGGCGAGGAATGGCTCTATTTCCCGTCGATCAAGCCCGACGTGGCGATCATCCGTGCCTCGACCGCCGACGAGCGGGGCAATCTGACATTCGAACACGAGGGCGCCTATCTCGGCGCGATGGAACTGGCGCTTGCGGCGCATAATTGCGGCGGCAAGGTGATCGCCCAGGTCAAGCGCATCGCGCAGTCCGGATCGCTGCGCCCGCACGACGTACGGGTGCCGGGAATTCTCGTCGACTATATCGTGGAGGCGCAGGACCAGCTCCAGACCACGGCGACGTCCTACGACCCGGCGATCTCCGGTGAGTTGTTCCGGCCGCTCGACACGTTCCGTACGCCGGAATTCGACGCCGCCAAGGTCATGGCGCGCCGTGTCGCGCTGGAGCTGCAGCCCGGCTGGGCGGTCAATATCGGCTTCGGTATCTCCGCAAACGTGCCGCGCATCTTCCTCGAGGAAGGCCATCATGGCGACGTCACCTGGGTGATCGAGCAGGGCGCGGTCGGCGGCATTCCGCTGCTGGACTTCAAGTTCGGCTGCTCTTCCAACGCCGAGGCCTTCGTCGCCTCGCCGCAGCAGTTCACTTACTTCCAGGCAGGCGGTTTCGATGCGTCGCTGCTTTCGTTCCTTCAGATCGACGCCGACGGGTCGGTGAACGTCTCCAAGCTCGCCTTCAGGCCGCATGTCACGGCGGGCGCCGGCGGATTCGTGGACATCACGACACGCGCCGCTAAAATTGTCTTCTCCGGCTACTTCAATGCCGGCGCGAAGCTCGCCGTCGAGGACGGCAAGTTGAAGATCGAGAAGGAAGGCAAGGTGGTCAAGCTGGTGGAGTCGGGCGAACTGGAGCAGGTCTCGTTCTCCGGCAAGCGCGCGCGTGAACGCGGGCAGGATGTCACCTATGTGACCGAGCGATGCGTCATGAAGCTTCTGCCGGAGGGCGTCACGGTCACGGAGATCGCGCCGGGCATGGATATCCAGACCGATATCCTCGACAAGGCGGGTTTCGCGCTGAAGGTTTCGCCGAATCTCAAGACGATGCCGGAATTCCTGTTCAATCCTGAGAAGATGGGCGCCAGGTTCCGTTGATGGAAACGACGTCCGATCAGGGTGATCCGCGTATCCGGCTGGAATTCGACGCGCCGGTGGCCGTGCTGACGGTTTCGCGCGCGGACAAGCTGAACGCGCTCGACGCCGCCATGGTCGAGGCGCTGGCCGATGCCTGCCGCCGGATCGAGCGCCGCGACGATATCCGCGCCGTGATCCTGACGGGTGCCGAGGGCAAGGCTTTTTCGGCGGGTGGCGACATCGAAGCCTGGAGTGGCGAACCGCCCGAGGATTTTGGGCGTTTCTGGGTTCGGGAAGGGCACGAGGCCTTCGATCGCCTGGCGCGGTTGCGCCAGCCGGTGATCGCGGTGCTGAACGGGCACGCGCTCGGCGGTGGGCTGGAGCTTGCGGCTTGCGCCGACCTCCGGATCGCCGAGGTGCATGTGAAGATCGGCCAGCCGGAGACAGGGCTTGGCATCATTCCCGGCTGGTCCGGCACGCAGCGCGCCGTTCGCCGCTTCGGCAGCCAACTCGTTCGGCGCATGGCGCTGTTCGGCGAGGTTTTCGCGGCGGAAGAGGCGCTGCGACTGGGGCTGGTCGATCAGGTCGCCAAAAAAGGCGAGGGGCTTTCCATGGCGCGCGCCATCGCCTCCACCGTGGCCAAGCGTGGGCCGCTCGCGACCGAGACGACGAAGATGCTCGTCAACATGGCCGAAGGCGAGGAAGTCGGGCGTGTTGGCGAAGCGCTTGCCGGCATGCTGGCGGCGAATTCGGCGGAATTGCGCGAGGGCATTTCCGCCTTTCGCGAAAAGCGTCCGGCCGATTTCGGGAAGAAGTCGAAGGACTGACCTTCAGTCCCGATAACGGTGCTCGCCGTGTTCGAGCCGTTGCAGTTCCGAGACAGGCGCGCCTTCGATGCGACGAAGGAGCAGCGTGCCGAGCTGTCGCCCGGCGGCGGTCAGATCCTCATAGATCGTGTCGATTTGCGGACGGATCTGCCCGAACAGCGGGGTCGTCTGCTTGGCGACCATTCCGATATCCTCGTTAACGCGCAATCCGCAGTCGGAAACCGCCGCGATTACGGCCATGGCCGAGGATTCACCGGCGCAGACGAAGCCATCGACGCCCTGTTCGCGAATGCAGGTCATGGCGGTGTCGCGCACCGCTTCGGGCGCGCTGTCGATCGAGACGTTCTCGGGCAGAACGTGACTGACACCGCTCTCGCGCACCGCGGTCATGAAGCCGTGCATCAGATGCTGCGAGAAGGTGAAGGGCTGCCGCGCATTCAGCAGCGCCAGCTTCTTGCAGCCCTGTCGGGCGAGCCGGGTCGCGGCATCGAGAGCGAACTCGAAATTGTCGAAGTCCACGAAGGGATGCGGCGTCGCCAGTTCCGTCCGGCCGTGGCAGATGAAGGGGTAATCCGCCTCGAGCAGCATTCTGACCCGGATGTCGAGCGGGGTGGTCCTGCAGAAGATGACCCCGTCGGCGAGCCTGTTGCGAATGATGTTGTCGACCGTGCCGAGCGGATCCGATTTCTCGAATTGCGGGGTGACCACCAGATGGAATGAGGTGTTTTCCAGCGATTCCATGATCCCCGCGATCATCATCGTGCCGAAGCTGAGCATCTCGTCATGCGGTTCGAGCAGGAAGCTGATGACATTGGTGCGGCCGGTGCGCAGGCGCTGGGCGGCCCTGTCCGGCACGTAGCCGATCGCCTTTGCGGCGCGCTGGACCCGATCGCGCGTGCCCTTCGCGATTTCCGGCGCGCCCTTGAGCGCCCGCGACACGGTCGTCACCGCAAGCCCCGTTTCGAGGGCGAGGGTTTTCAGGGTCGGCTTCGGTTCGCGTTTCACGGGCGGGACATCCGGTTTTCGGTTTCACATACCATATTTGTAACGTTTCAGATTTGCAACGAGTGGTTCAATTGCTCAGATTGTTTCGCGGTGCATCAATAATAAATTCTTTAAAAACAGTGGCTTGATATAATGTTGTGCAACGCACCATCTGGTTACAAAATTCTTGCCAATGAAAACGTTGCAATCTATAGTGCCAGCGCGCAATGCGCCATATGACAAGGGAGAATGAGATGAAGTTTTCACGCAAGCTGGCTGCGGCGACCTGCCTGGCGGCCATGACGATTTCGGCGACCGCCGCGCGCGCGGGCGATGTCGAAGTCTTGCATTGGTGGACGTCGGGCGGGGAGGCCGCGGCGTTGAACGTTTTGAAGAAAGACCTCGAAGGCCAGGGTATCGGCTGGCAGGACATGCCGGTTGCCGGCGGCGGCGGCACGCAGGCTATGACCGTGCTGCGCGCACGCGTCACGGCGGGCAACGCCCCGACGGCGGTGCAGATGCTCGGTTTCGACATCACCGACTGGGCCAAGCAGGGCGCTCTCGCCAATCTGAACGACGTGGCGGCCGAGGAAGGCTGGGACGGTGTCGTGCCGGAGGCGCTGCAGAAATTCTCCAAGTATGAGGGCCAGTGGGTCGCGGCGCCGGTCAACGTCCATTCGACCAACTGGGTCTGGGCCAACAAGGGCATCCTCGACGATCTCGGCATCGCACAGCCGACGACCTGGGACGAACTCGTCGCGGCCATGCAGAAGGTCAAGGATTCCGGCAAGGTCGCGGTCGCCCATGGCGGACAGGCCTGGCAGGACGCGACCATCTTCGACGCCGTCGTCATGGCGACCGGCGGTCCGGACTTCTACAAGAGTGCCTTCATCGATCTCGACACCGAGGCGCTCGGTTCCGACACGATGAAGGAAGCCTTCGACCGGATGACCGTCATCCGCTCCTTCGTCGACGACAACTTCTCCGGGCGTGACTGGAACCTCGCATCGGCGATGGTGATCAATGACGAGGCCGCTTTCCAGTTCATGGGCGACTGGGCGAAGGGCGAGTTCCTCAATGCCGGCAAGACGCCGGGCGAGGATTTCCTGTGCTTCCGTTTCCCGGGTACGCAGGAGCAGGTGACTTTCAACTCCGACCAGTTCGCGCTGTTCAAGCAGGGCGACAAGCCATCGGCTGAACAGGCCGCCCTGGCGAAGGCGATCATGTCGCCGTCCTTCCAGTCGGCCTTCAACGTGGTCAAGGGCTCGGTGCCCGCGCGCGTCGACGTGCCGGATACGGACTTCGACGCTTGCGGCAAGCAGGGCATGAAAGACCTCGCGGCCGCCTCGTCCTCGGGCAACCTTTTTGGCTCGATGGCGCATGGTCACGCCAATCCTGCATCGGTCAAGAATGCGATGTATGATGTGATCACGGCTCACTTCAATGGCGAGTACGATTCCGAGACGGCCGTCTCCGAACTCGTCTCCGCCGTCGAACTGGCGCAGTAACCGCAATACGGGGAAGGGCGTTTCCGCGCCCTTCTCCGCCGGGAGGATTTACATGTCGTCGAATGTTACGAGCCGGCGGGCCGACGACTGGCTGCGCGACGCCCTGCCGAAGATCGTGCTGAGCCCCAGCCTCGCCATCGTGCTTGTCTTCGTCTACGGCTTCATCCTTTTCACCTTCTACCTGTCGTTCACCGACAGCCGGATTTTGCCGAGCTACGGTCTCGTCGGCTGGGAGAATTACTGGAAGCTCTTTTCGCTGCGTGCCTGGGGCATCGCGATCGACAATGTGCTGATCTTCGGATCGCTCTACATCATCATCTGCTGCGCGCTCGGCCTGGCACTGGCGATCCTGCTGGACCAGAAGATCCGCGCCGAAGGCTTCATTCGCACCGTCTATCTCTACCCGATGGCGCTGTCCTTCATCGTTACCGGTACGGCGTGGAAGTGGTTCCTCGATCCGGGTATCGGCCTGCAGGCCGTGGTCCAGTCATGGGGCTGGGAGAGCTTCACTTTCGAGTGGATCAAGGATCGCGAAATGGCGATCTATACCATCGTCATCGCCGCTGTCTGGCAGACCTCCGGCTTCGTCATGGCGATGTTCCTTGCCGGCCTGCGCGGCATCGACAACGAGGTTCTGAAGGCGGCGCAGATCGACGGCGCGTCCAACTGGGCGCTTTACCGGCGCATCGTCATCCCGCAGTTGCGGCCGGCCTTCATGTCCGCCTTCGTGGTGCTCGCGCATATGGCGATCAAGTCCTACGATCTCGTCATCGCGCTGACCGGCGGCGGACCTGGTACGGCGACAGAGCTGCCCGCGACGTTCATGTATTCCTACACGTTCACGCGCAACCAGATGGGCATCGGCGCGGCCTCGGCGACGATCATGCTGATGTCGATTGCGGCGATCATGGTGCCCTATATCTGGTCCGAACTCAGGGAGAAGAAGTGATGGCGTCGAACGCTTCCTCCCAAGTCGTGCGGACGGGCGCGGGATCACGTTTCGTGATCTACACGCTGCTCGCGATCTTCTGCCTTTACTACCTGCTGCCGCTCTACGTGATGGTGGTCAATTCGCTGAAGCCGTTGTCCGAGATCCAGGCGGGCGGCATGATGTCCCTGCCGAGCGAGTGGACGATCGCGCCATGGGCCAGCGCCTGGTCGACGGCGCAGATCGGCGTGGCCGCGACCGGCCTGAAGCCCTACTTTCTCAATTCGATCCTGATGGTCGTTCCCGCCGTCGCCATCTCGACGGTGCTTGGCGCGCTGAACGGCTACGTCCTGACCAAGTGGCGCTTCAGGGGAGACACGATCGTCTTCGGCCTGCTGCTGTTCGGCTGCTTCATTCCGTTCCAGATGGTGCTGATCCCGATGGCGCGCATGCTCGGCCTGATGGGTCTCGCCGGCACGGTGCCCGGCCTCGTTTTCGTGCACCTCGTCTACGGCATCGGCTTCTCGACGCTCTATTTCCGCAACTACTACCAGCAGTTTCCGACCGAACTGGTACGCGCCGCGATGATCGACGGGGCGGGTTTCTTCACGATCTTCCGGCGCATCATGCTGCCGTCCTCCGGGCCGATCGCGGTCGTCTGCATCATCTGGCAGTTCACCAATATCTGGAACGACTTCCTGTTCGGCGCGTCGTTCTCGGATTTCGACAGCCAGCCGATGACGGTGGCGCTCAACAACCTCGTCCAGTCCTCGACCGGGGTGAAGGAATACAATGTCCATTTCGCCGGCGCGATCATGGCGGCGCTGCCGACGCTGCTCGTCTATGTCGTCGCCGGCCGCTACTTCGTGCGCGGCCTGATGGCCGGCTCGGTAAAAGGGTAAGACCATGGGATTTCTCGAGATCAGAAACGCAACGAAGTCCTACGGCGCGGTCAAGGTCCTGCATGAGACCGACATCGCGGTGGAGGAGGGCGAGTTCCTCGTTCTCGTCGGGCCGTCGGGCTGCGGCAAGTCCACGCTTCTCAACATGATCGCAGGCCTCGAGGAGGTGACCAGCGGCGATATCGCCATCAAGGGGCGCTCGATGAACGGGGTGCGCCCCGCCGACCGCAACATCGCGATGGTGTTCCAGTCCTACGCGCTCTACCCGAACATGAATGTCGGGCAGAACATGGCCTTCGGCCTGGAGATGCACGGGATCCCGAAAGCCGAACGCGACAAGGCGGTTTCGCAGGTCGCCGACCTGCTGCAGATCAGCCATCTGCTCGACCGCAAGCCCGGACAATTGTCCGGCGGCCAGCGCCAGCGCGTCGCCATGGGCCGGGCGCTGGTGCGCGATCCGGACGTCTTCCTGTTCGACGAACCGCTGTCCAATCTCGACGCCAAGCTGCGCGTCGACATGCGCACCGAGATCAAGAAGCTGCACCAGAAGCTCGGCACGACGATCGTCTATGTGACGCATGACCAGATCGAGGCGCTGACGCTGTCGACGCGCATCGCCGTGATGTTCGGGGGCCATGTGCAGCAACTCGGCACGCCGAAGGAAATCTACGACAATCCGGCCAATATCTTCGTTGCCGGCTTCATGGGCTCTCCGTCGATGAACCTGTTTCCGGCGAAGGTCACCACGGAGAATGGCGAGGCAGTGGCCAAGGTCGCGCTTGCCGACGGCACCTCGGCCACGCTGCCATTCGCGCAGGAGCGGTCCATGGCCGGGCATGAGGGTCGCGACATCATTCTGGGCATCCGCCCCGAGGCGATTACCGACGAGGACGGCGCGGACCGCAACAGCAAGGCGATCCACCGCATCGAGGCGCGGGTGGAAGTCACCGAGCCGGCGGGCTCCGACACCTTCGTCGTCAGCCATCTTGGCGGCAAGGAGGTGACCGGACGCTTTCGGGCCGACGTGGATGTGCGCGCCGGCGAGACCTTCCCCTTTGCCATCAACATGGAGAAGGCGGTCGCCTTCGATCCCGAGACCGAACAACGTATCGGCTGAACCGAAAAGGAATTCCAGACGTGATCAGACACTTCGTGATGCTGCGCTTTCGTGCCGATGTATCGGACGACACCAAGCTGGCTCTCTTCGACGCGCTCGACGGCCTTCGGGGCCATATTGAGGGCGTGCTCGACTTTCGTGCGGTGGCGAATGTCAGCGTCGAGACGGACCTGATCCGCGGCAACCACGATGCGTTCTGGTTCGACTTCACGGACACGGCGGCGCGCGATGCCTATCTCATCGACCCGGAACACCAGGCCGTTGGGGGGCGTCTCGTGGAGCACACTGTGGATGGGATCGAGGGCGTGACCGTCTTCGATATGGAATTGCCCGACTAATCCAGGCTGACCAGCAACTGGTTTTCACCGGCCTGCACGATCAGGCCGTCCTGGTTGCGGACCTCGAAATCGAGAAACAGGATACCGCGTCCGGAACCGGACGTGGTGCGTTTCCCTGCGAGCCTGATGGTTGCCGAGATCGTGTCGCCGATATGGACCGGCCCGGTAAAGCGCCATGTCCATCCCAGCGAAGCGATGGCCTGGAACGTGACCGTGGACTGGTTCTTGAGCCCATCGACGAGCGACTGGACGAGAAGTCCATGCGCGACGCGGCCAGAAAATCCGTGCTTTCGTGCGGCATCGTCGGTCATGTGGATTTCGAAGCGGTCGCCGGTCAGCTCGGCGAATGTGTCGATGTGTGCTGCCGTGACAGCACGCGAGGGCGTCTCGTACCAGTCGCCTTCGCGGAGCGTCCCGAATGCATGGACGCCGTCGGCAAGACGGCGCCCATGCGGGGAGGAGACGGTGTCGGTCATGCGGGTGTCGGCGCGTCCTCGCGCAGAAGTCCCTTGGACTTGAGGTCGGCCCAGAACTCGGACGGGATCGGATGGCTGAACCAGTCGAGGTTTTTCCTGAGCTGTTCCTCGTTGCGGGTGCCGGCGCAGAAGGCGGGCACGGCCGGATGGGCGACGACGAATTGCAGCGCGGCGGCGGGCAGCGGGACGTTGTGCTCGGCGCAGACGGCCTCGATCTTCCTCACCTTGTCCATGATGTCGGCGGGCGCCGGCGCGTAGTTGTATTTCGCGCCTTCCACCGCTCCCGTTGCGAGGATACCGGAGTTGAAGCCGCCGCCGACGACGACTGCCGCGTTGCGTTCCTCGCAAAGCGGCAGGAAGGAATCGAGGGATTCCTGCTCCAGCAGGGTGTAGCGGCCGGCGAGCAGGAAGCAGTCGAAGTCGCGCTGCTTCAGGGCTTCGTGGCAGACTTCCCATTCGTTGACGCCGACGCCGATTGCCTTGACGACGCCTTCGTCGCGGAGCTTCTCCAGCGCCTTCCAGGCACCGTCCATCGCCTGCTTGAAGACTTCAGGCTGATCGTCGCCACGGGTAAAGCGGTCGATGTCGTGGATGAAGCACATGTCCATCCGCTCAAGGCCCAGGCGCTGCAGCGAATCCTCGAAGGCGCGCATCGTGCCGTCATAGGAATAATCGAAGATCATTTCGAAGGCGCCGGCGTTGACCCAGGGCGCGAAATCGATCTCGGAGCGCTTCTTCGGCTTGAGGATGCGGCCGACCTTCGAGGCGAGAACGTAGTCGTCGCGGTTCTTCCAGCGCAGGGAGTGGCCGAGGCGATGTTCGGACAGGCCGTGGCCGTACATCGGGGCCGTATCGTAGAAGCGGACGCCGGCATCCCATGCCTGCTGGATCATCCCGTCGGCGGTCTTGTCGTCGATTTCACGAAAGATGTTGCCGATCGGCGCGGTGCCGAAGGCGAATGTCGTCACCTCAAGGTCGACCCTTCCGAATTTGCGCTTGTCCGACGGTTTCATGTAACTCCTCCAATAAGTAACTATTTGGTTATTTATAGACGCATCGAACGGGCCGCGCAAGCCGCTCTGCGCGATTGCGCGCGAGACTGCGCCGTCGCCGCTCCACGCTTGACCAGAGTGTCCGGCGCATGTATGGGAGTAACCAGTTAGTTACATACGGATCAGCGCATGTTCATCTCGGAAACCCAGCAACAGGTACGCGACATGGCCCGGCAATTCGCCGAGGACGTGATCAGGCCGATGGCGGAAGAACTCGACCGTGAAGAGCGGTTTCCCGCCGATCTTTACGAGCAAATGGGCGAACTCGGCCTGTTCGGTATCGGCGTTCCGGAAGAGCATGGAGGGCCGGGCTTCGACACCGTGACCTATGCGCTGGTGATGGAAGAATTGTCGCGCGGATATGCATCCGTGGCCGATCAGTGCGGCCTGGTCGAACTGATTTCGACGCTGCTCGTGCGCCACGGAACGGTGGCGCAGCGCGAGCGCTGGCTTGGGCCGGCCATGCGTGCGCAGACCAAGGTCGCCTATTGCATCACCGAGCCGGAAGCAGGCACCGACGTATCGGGAATTCGGACATCCGCGGTGCGCGACGGCGAGGGCTGGGTCCTCAACGGCGGCAAGATCTGGATCCATAACGCGCCGGTTGCCGATGTCGGTTTCGTGCTGGCGCGCACCGACCGCGAGGCGGGTCATCGCGGCTTTTCCATCTTTATCGTCGATCTCAATGCGGACGGCGTGTCGCGCGGACCGAAGGAACACAAGATGGGGCAGCGGGCGAGCCAGGTCGGCGCGCTGACCTTCGACAATGTGCGGCTCGGGCCGGATGCGCTTCTCGGCGAGGAGGGGCGCGGTTTTCACATGATGATGAGCGTGCTCGACAAGGGGCGCGTGGGTATCGCGTCGCTCGCCGTGGGCATCGGACAGGCGGGCCTGGAGGCCGCCGTGGACTACGCGCGCCAGCGCAAGCAGTTCGGCAAGGCCATCTCGGAATTCCAGGGCGTGCAGTGGCTTCTCGCCGACATGGCCAAGGATATCGAGGCGGCGCGGCTGCTGGTTCTCAGCGCGGCGTCGAAGATCGATGCCGGACAGGACGCCACCAAGGCGTGCTCGATCGCCAAGTGTTTCGCGGGCGACATGGCCGTCGCGCGGACCGCCGATGCGGTGCAGGTTTTCGGCGGCAGCGGCTATATTCGCGGTTTCGAGGTCGAAAGACTGTACCGCGACGCCAAGATCACGCAAATCTACGAGGGCACGAACCAGATTCAGCGCATGATCATCGCGCGTGAACTGTTGAAGCACGGAGCCCAGGCATGACGAGCAGCCGACAAGCCGCATTTGTGACCGGATCGAGCCGGGGCATCGGCCTCGCTGCCGCGCGCGCGCTTGCCGAACGGGGCTTTGCCGTCGCGGTCAACGGGCCTTTCGACGACGACGAACTCGCGCGCGCTGCCGACAGCATCGCGGCGCTTGACGTGCCGGTCGCGAAGGTGGCGGGCGACGTCTCCGACCTTTCCGTACACGATGCGATGCTCGACAGCGCGGAAGCTGTCGTCGGGCCGTTGTCGACGCTGGTGAACAATGCCGGCGTCTCGGTCTTGAGCCGGGGCGACCCGCTCGACGTGACCGAGGAAAGCTACGACCGCTGCATGGCGATCAACGCCAAGGCCCAGTTCTTCCTGAGCCAGGCCTTTGCACGCCGCGTGGTTGCGCGAGACCGTTCCGACGGCCGTTTCTACAGCCTGATCAACGTTACCTCGTCCAATGCCAATGCGGTCGCCGAGCCGCGCGCGGAATATTGCGTTTCCAAGGCGGCGGCCGCGATGATCGCCAAGACATTCGCGGTCCGGCTCGGGCGCGAGAATATCTCGGTCTACGACATTCAGCCCGGCCTGATCGAAACCGACATGACGGGACCGGTGATCGAGGATTACAAGCGCCGGGTCGCTGAAGAAGGGATCACGCTTCTGCCGCGTGTCGGCAAACCGGAGGACATGGGCGCGATCATGGCGACGCTTGCCAGCGGCGGACTGCCCTATACGACCGGCCACGTCATTTCGGCCGATGGCGGCATGCTCGTGTCGCGTTTCTGAGGAGGACGTCATGAAAATCATGCTGCCGGACGAAACCGGCGCCACCGTCGAATATGCGATGAGCGGCAAGTCCGTTCCGACCGCGACACTCGGGCCGGACGCCGCACGCACTGTCTTTTCGGCCGCGCATGTCGTCGCGGACCCGTTCACGGCCAACGATCCGTCGGGGCCTGCGACCGTGGACTGGGAGGCGACGATGGCCTTCCGTCGTCATCTCGACTCGCTCGGTCTCGGTATCGCGGAAGCCATGGATACCGCCCAGCGCGGCATGGGGCTCGACTGGCCCGGTGCGCTGGACCTGATCCGCCGCACCAAGGCCGAACTGCCCGACGCGCTCGTCTTCAACGGCTGCGGCACCGATCAACTGGCGGCATCCGATGCACGCGATCTCGACGATGTGCGGCGCGCCTATTTCGAGCAGATCGAGGCGATCCAGGCCGTCGGCGGCCGCCTGATCCTGATGGCCAGCCGGGCGCTGGCGAAAGTCGCGACATCGCCGGAGGACTACATTTCCGTCTATCGCGACGCGCTGGCGCGGTGCGACGAGCCGGTCATCCTGCATTGGCTCGGCGACATGTTCGACCCCGCGCTGAAAGGCTATTGGGGCACCGACCGTTTCGAGAGCGCGCTCGAGACCTGCCTTTCCATCATTTCCGAGAATATCGACAAGGTGGACGGCATCAAGATTTCCCTGCTCGACAAGGACAAGGAAATCCTGATGCGCCGGAGACTGCCGGCCGGCGTCAAGATGTATACGGGCGACGATTTCAACTATCCGGAGTTGATCGAAGGCGACGCGGAGGGCTTCTCGCATGCGCTGCTCGGGATTTTCGACCCGCTCGCGCCGGCTGCCGCCCACGCGATTTCCAGATTGTCCGCTGGCGACGCCGCCGCGTTCCGCGAAACGCTCGATCCGACCGTCCCGCTCGCGCGCCTGATTTTCCGCGCGCCCACGCAATACTACAAGACCGGCGTGGTTTTCCTGGCCTGGCTCAATGGCTTCCAGGACCATTTCGTGATGCTGAACGGAGCGCAGGCGATGCGGCCATTGCCCTATTTCGTGGAGGTGTTCCGGCTGGCCGACCAGTGCGGACTGCTGGCGGACGCGGAACGCGCGGCGGATCGCATGCGCAAGCTGCTCGCCGTCTACGGCGCCTGACCCGGTCCGATGCGGGATTTCTCCAACGATCATTCCATGCTGGCGCTGAACACGGCGACGCTCGGGCACAATGTGGACGGGCAGGGCGCCGGCTGGCCGGTCGAGAAGGTGATCGACGCCTGCGCGGAACGCGGCTTCGGCGGTATCGTGTTCTGGCGCCGAGAGATCGGCGACCGGGCGGTGGAGATCGGTGAGCGCGTGCGCGCCTCCGGCATGCAGGTTGTCGGGCTTTGCCGGACGCCCTTTCTGACCGGCCCCTTGGCGTTGCCGACACGGGCGGCGATCATGGACGATTTCCGCGCGTCCATAGACATGGCGGCGGGGCTGGGCGCTCCGGTACTGACGATCGTCACCGGGGGTGTGGAGCCGGGCACGCGCGGCATGGCGGAAAGCCTGAAGCTGGTCGCCGACCATGTCGCCGAGGCCGCGTCCTATGCGGCCGAACGCAATGTTCGGCTGGCGCTGGAGCCGCTTCATCCGGTCTATGGCGGCGACAGGTCCTGTCTCGTCACGCTGCGCGATGCCGTCGATCTGTGCGACGCGATCGCGCATCCTGCCGTCGGCGTCGCCATCGATGTCTACCATGTGTGGTGGGACACCTCGCTGCCCGACGAATTGCTGCGCGCGGGCAAGAGCCGGATCTTCGGCTATCATCTCTGCGACTGGCTGGCGGAAACGCGTGACGTGCTGCTCGACCGGGGCATGATGGGCGATGGCGTCGCCGACCTGAAGGCGCTGCGGGGTGCGGTCGAGGCGGCCGGTTATGACGGGCTTTGCGAGGTCGAGATCTTCTCCGCGAACAACTGGTGGCTGCGCGATCCCGGCGACGTGCTGGATATGTGCGTGGAGCGTTTCCGCACCGTGTGTTGAGACGGAACGGACGGCGTAACGGTTTCCTCTCCGGGCGCGTCCGTGTATTGGGTCGGGCCGATTGAGCGAACCGATCCAGGAAGACCATCCATGACCACCGTTGTACTGATCCCCGGACTGCTGTCCGACGATATCGTCTGGCAGCCGGTTGCGGACGCCCTGTCGGCCGATTTCGCCATCCATAAAGCCGATCTGCGGCAGGGAACGTCAATCGACGGCATGGCGCGCGATCTGCTTGGTGCGACGGACGGCCCGCTTATCGCCGTCGGCCACTCCATGGGAGGGCGTATCGCCATGGAAATGGCGCATCAGGCGCCGGAGCGGATCGCCGGTCTCGTCCTCGCCAATACAGGACATCACCCCCGGCGCGAGGGCGAGGACGCCAAGCGCCAGGCGATGATCGATCTCGGCCATGAGAGCATGGAGAAACTGGCCGACACATGGCTTCCGCCGATGGTCGATCCCGCCCGCGTTTCGGACGAAACGGTGATGGGGGCATTGCGGGCGATGGTCCTGCGGGCGGATGCGGACATGCATGAACGCCAGATGCGCGCCCTTTTGGGCCGGCCCAACGCCAGCGCCTATCTGGGTGAAATCCGCTGCCCCGTTCTTCTGATCGCCGCGTCGCAGGATGGCTGGAGCCCGATTGCGCAGCATGAGGAAATCGCCGCGGCCGTGCCCGACAGCGAAATCGCCATCATCGAGGATGCGGGGCATTTTGCGCCGGTGGAGCGGCCGGATGAGGTCGTCGCGGCCATCTCGACGTGGATCGCGCGGTTCCGCTGACCGTTGGGAAACCCGTGGTTGCCATCGGCACCGAAATACGTGCTTAATAACGAAAATGTATACATGGGCCGCAAGATCATGAAGCAGGCAGCCAGCAAGACGCATGCGACGCGTACGGTCATCGAGTTGCGCAAGAAGATCCTCGGCGGCGAGCTGCCGGGTGGGACGCGCCTGTACGAAGTGCCCTTGGCCGAGGAGTTGGAAATCTCGCGGACTCCGCTGCGCGATGCGATGTCGCGGCTTGCCGAAGAAGGCCTGCTCGAGCGCGCCCGCAGCGGCGGTTTCGTGGTGCGGCAGTTCTCCTTCGCCGACGTTATCGACGCCATCGAGATACGCGGCGTGCTTGAGGGTACGGCGGCGCGGCTGGCGGCGGAGCGTGGGGTCAAGCCCGAGGCGATGGCCTCGATCCAGGCGGTCGTGAAGGAGCTGGACGGCGTTTTCGGCGCCAATCCGGGTGAGGTCGAGTTCGAGGCCTATTCCGAGCTGAACGCCCGTTTCCATGCGGAGCTGGCGGCGCTTTCGGGCAGCAAGATCGTCGAGAAGGAAGTCGAGCGTGCGGCGCGCCTGCCGTTTGCTTCGCCCTCCGCCTTCCTGCCCGACAAGACCGACATCGCCGCCTTCCGCCGTTCGCTCAACATCGCGCAGGAACAGCATCGCGCCATTGTCCAGGCGATCGCGGCACGCGAAGGCGCGCGCGCCGAAGCGCTCGCGCGCGAGCATGCGCGGATCGCGCGGCGCAATATCGAATATGTCCTGCTGGAAGACCGCAGCCTGATCGAGCGTGTGCCGGGGCTTGCCCTCGTCGTCGCCTGAGGGGTTAGGGTGCGGTCCGCGCCCGCTTGCCGGCAAGCAGCAGGCCGTAGAGCGCGACCCCGATCACGATCATCGCCAGAACCTGGTAGGTTTCCACGGTTCCGCCGAGCACCAGCACTGTTATCAACATCGTGACGGCTGGCGTCGGCACCGTGACGGAACTCGCCACAGAAACGTCGATGTGGCGCATGGCGTGGAACCAAAGGACCAGTTCGAGGTAATAGGCGACGCCAAGCAGCAGCGCGGCGCGCTGGAACGCGAAATCGGTCATGGACGCGACCAGTGTGCCCGGCGCGCCCACAAGCGCGTAGACGGCCAGCATGAACACGCCGGAGATGACCAGCCGCGATACGGTCACCTGGTTCGGCGTGATATCCGTCTCGGCGAGTATCTGCCGCAACAGGATATGCGCGATGCTCCAGAGCAGCGGAATGCAGAGCGCATAGGCCGACCACCAGGAAATGTCGGTGATGCGGAACGTGCCTTCGGTCGTCAGGTAGAAGAGGGCGGCGAGCAGCAGCGCCGTGAAGCCCAATTCGGTGCGTGTCTTTCGTTTTCCCAGGAAGATCGCCTCGATGAGGATGGCGAAGAGAGGGTAGGATTGCAGGGCGATGACCATGCTGACCGGCCCGGCCTGTCTCGCGGCGACCACATACATGTAGGTCGACAAGCCGAAGATCGCGCCGGTCAGAAGGGCGACGGCCGTTGTCCGTCCGCTCAACCGCCCGGTCGGAACGGCCTTTCCGCTGCGGGTCTCTGCGATGAACAGAGGCAAGCCCGCGAGCAGCTGCCAGAAGGTCAGCCAGATCGAGAATGTCAGCCCGTCGGCACCAGCTGGGCGGGAATCCGCCAGGATCGGCATCACCGCGAGGATCGCTAGGCATATGAAGGCGAAGGCGATGCCCTTGCTTGGCGATCGGGACATGGGATTATCGCTGACCGCTGATTGGTGTCGATGGTTGTCCCGCTTCTAGGCGCGAGGCCATGTGGCGGCAACGCAATCATTGTCACGATGACATTTCGCCGTTTCGGTTTCCCGACCCCTGAAGGAGAGACGAATCGGCGCAGGCAAGCGGAATTTGCTTGCAACGACGCGTCGTATCCGGCACAGAATGTATACACGACAGCTTCACAGACGGGAGGAATGCAAATGTCGAATTCGTCACTGGCCGCAGCAATGAAGGAATCCGGCAATCCGGTTCAGATGCTGCGCGACTCCAAAATCGGTATGTATGTATACCCGGTCGTTGCGCCGGAGTTTTCAAACTGGCGCGACGAACAGCGCGCATGGCGCGATTCCGCGGTTCTCTTCGACCAGTCGCACCACATGGACGAGTTAATCGTCGAAGGACCGCAGGCGACCGAGTTTCTTGCCTATCACGGCATCAACTCGTTCTCGAACTTCAACCTGAACCGCGCCAAGCACTATGTGCCCGTGACGCCGGCAGGGCATGTGATCGGCGATCACATCATTTTCCGCGAGCGTGAAGACAAATACATCCTTGTCGGCCGCGCGCCGACGTCGAACTGGCTGATGTTCTCTGCCTCCTGGGGCAAGTGGAACGTTCGTCTGCGGTACGATCCGCGTTCGCCGTCGCGCCCCGAGGGTGAGCGCGTGCTGCGCGAGCATTATCGCTTCCAGATCCAGGGTCCGGACGCGCCGAAGATCTTCGAGAAGATGAACGGCGGACCGATCCCGGAGATCAAGTTCTTCCACGTCGACTGGATCAATATCGGCTCCAAGCGCGTTCAGGCGCTGCGCCACGGCATGTCCGGCGCGCCGGGTCTCGAAGTCTGGGGTCCCTACAAGGACAAGGACTACATTCACTCGACGATTATGCAGGCGGCGAAGGATGCCGGTGTGAATCTCGTTCAGTGCGGCAGCCGCGCCTATTCGACCAACACGCTGGAGTCCGGCTGGATTCCGTCTCCGCTGCCGGGCATCTATACCGGCGACGGCATGGTGGCCGACTATCGCGAATGGCTGGGCGCTGACATGTACGAGGCAGCGGGCGCTATCGGTGGTTCGTTCGTTTCGGACAACATCGAAGACTACTACGTCAACCCGTTCGAACTGGGCTACGACTTCTACATCGGCTGGAAGAAAGACGACTTCATCGGCAAGGACGCCCTGGTGAAGATGAAAGGCTCTGCCTCCAACCGCAAGAAGGTCACCTTCGAGTGGAACAAGGAGGACGTGCTGAAGGTCATCGCGTCGGCCTTCGAGCAGGGTACGCCCTACAAGTGGATCGACTTCCCGCAGCCCAACTACGCCTCCTCCTCGGCCGACATGGTCATGCAGGGCGACAAAATGGTCGGCATGTCGATGTTCAACGGTTACTCGTTCAACGAGCGCTGCCTGCTGTCGCTGGGCGTGGTGGATCAGTCCGTCGAAGTTGGCGATGTCCTGACCATGAAATGGGGCGAACCGGAAACGACCGGCAAGACCTCGACCGAAGAACACCAGCAGACCGAGATCCGTGTTCGCGTGTCGCCGACGCCTTATGCTGCCGAAGCCCGCGAAAACTATGCGGACAGCTGGCGCACCAAGCAGTCCTGACGGCCTCGGAACAGAAATTTGCCCGGCTTCAGGCCGGGACGGGAAAGGCGGCGCTTCGGCGCCGCCTTTTTTCGTCGGTCGCGGGCTATTGCCAAGGCTATGTATACAAAAATTCTCGCATTATGAGAAAAACTGCGCTATATGGCTCTTTATAAGAGCTTCTGCATGGCGCGAAGCTCTGTGTGTACACATTCGCTGATTTGTGTGGAGGAGACACGGCCATGCTCAACATCCTGAATCGTGGAAAGTCAGAGAAGGCGGCGTCGGCTTATCCGCTTGGGAATTTTCTCGACGGCTTTTCCATCGAGGTGATGCCGCGCACGGCCGCCAAGGTTTCCGATTTCAAGGCGCTGCTGCCGGCTGGCACGCGGGTCTACATCGCGCATATCGAGGGCACGCCGATCGAGGATATGGTCGATACGGCGAAGAGGCTTGCAGGCGACGGCTTTGCCGTCATGCCGCATTTTCCCGCACGCATCATCCAGGATCGGGCGACGCTTGAGGACTGGATCGCACGCTATCGCGGCGAGGCTGGCGTCGAGCAGGCGCTGCTGCTCGCCGGCGGCGTGGAAAAGCCCTATGGCGCGTTCGACAGTTCCATCGGGCTGATCGAGACCGGTCTGTTCGACACGCATGGTTTCAAGCGTTTGCATGTCGCGGGACATCCGGAAGGCAACCGGGATATCGATCCGGACGGCTCGACCCGTGAGGTCGATGCGGCTTTGCGCTGGAAGCAGGCATGGTCCGAAAAGACCGATGCCGAGATGGCGATCGTCACGCAGTTCGCTTTTGACGCCCGTCCGGTCATTGCATGGGCAGAGCGGCTTCGCGACGAGGGCATCACCCTGCCGATCCATGTCGGGATCGCCGGACCCGCAAAGCTGCAGACCCTGCTGAAATATGCGGTCGCCTGCGGCGTCGGACCGTCGCTCAAGGTGTTGCAGAAACGGGCGATGGATGTCTCGAAGCTGTTGCTTCCCTACGAGCCGACAGAGGTCGTGTCCGATCTTGCCGCCTATGCCGCTGACCATCCCGACAGCCTGATCGCCAAGGCGCATTTCTTCCCGCTCGGCGGCATCAACGCCAATGCGACATGGATCGCCGGGAACGCCGGCTGATCGGGCAGGCGGCGCGACGACGGCACTTCGCGGGCTCTACGCCTGACAACCGTCGTTGCGGCGGGCTTTTCGATTTGCGATAGGTCGGCGTGAACCGAAAGGCGGTCCCGCGCCATGATCGACAAGCTTGAATTCTTCCTGGCGCTCGCGCGCGAGCAGCATTTCGGCAAGGCGGCCCAAGCCTGCAATGTCAGTCAGCCGACGCTGTCGGCTTCCATCAAGCAGCTGGAGGACCAGCTTGGCGTCAAGCTCGTGCAGCGCGGATCGCGCTACCAGGGGCTGACGCCGGAAGGCGAGCGTGTGCGTGACTGGGCCCGGCGGATCGTCGGCGACGCGCGCGCCATGCGCATGGAAATCCGCGCCGCGCGGCACGGGCTGCTCGGGCGCGTTCGCATCGCGGCGATCCCGACGGCTTTGCCGATGGTGCGCGAGCTGACGGCGGCGTTTCATGCGCTGCATCCCAGCGTCACCTTCATGGTGTTGTCGCGAACTTCGGCCGAAATCCTCGAACTGATCGACAATCTCGAAGTCGATGTCGGCATCACCTATCTCGCCAACGAGCCACTGGGTCGCGTTTCGGTCGTCCCCCTTTACGAAGAACGCTACATGTTCGTGACCGCCGTTCCCGAACTCTTCGCGGATCGGCCGACGGTGACGTGGAGCGAGGTCAGCCAAACGCCGCTCTGCCTGCTGACGCCCGACATGCAGAATCGCCGCATCATCAATCATTATTTCGAGGAAGTCGGCGTCGAGGCGAAGCCTGTGCTCGAGTCCGATTCCATGATCGCGCTTGTCTCGCATGTGCTCGGTGGCGTGTGGTCCTCGATCCTGCCGGCCAAAGTGGCGGCGATCTTCAACGAGGCGGGAACGATCCGGGCGATACCGCTGTCCGAGCCCGATGCGATCCAGATGATTGGCGCGGTCGCAGACGAGCGCGAGCCGCGCACGCCGGTCATCGAAGCGCTGCTGAAATGCGCCTCGACGGTCGCCGGTCGATTGAAGGACGCTTAATAGAAAACTCCTATCAAGCGACGGAAATCCATTATTGATCCCGAATGGGGATTTCTGCCATTCTGGCGTCCAGCGGCCACTATCGGAGGAACGACATGGTATCGAACCTGTCGCCCGACTTCAGCGGCGATCGCGTTGCGGCGATCGTCGACGAACTTGTTGATCTCGAAGGACCTTTGCTTCCGATCCTGCATGCGGTGCAGGAGGAGTTCGGGTGCGTCCCGCAGGACGCATTGCCGGTCATCGCGAAGAAGCTCAATCTTAGCCGTGCCGAGGTGCATGGCGTGATGAGCTTCTATCACGATTTCCGGGAGCAGCCTGCCGGCCGCCACACGGTGAAAATCTGCCGGGCGGAAGCCTGCCAATCGATGGGCGGTGACCGCATCGCGGAACACGCGAAGGGCCGCTTCAAGGTGGATTTCGGACAGACCGCGCCGGACGGCTCGGTGACGCTCGAAGCCGTCTACTGCCTCGGTCTGTGCGCCTGCGCGCCGGCGGCGATGGTTGACGGCAAGGTTGTCGGCCGGGTCGACGAAGCGCGCATCGACGCTATCTCCTCCGAGGTGAGATCATGACGGTCACGGTCTACATACCCGGCGATTCCGGCGCATTGGCGCTCGGCGCGGACGACGTCGCACAAGCCCTTGCGGATGAAGCCACCAAACGCGGCGCCGAAATCGCCATCGTGCGCAACGGGTCGCGCGGGCTTTATTGGCTTGAGCCGATGGTCGAGGTCGCGACCGACGCGGGACGCATGGCCTACGGACCGGTCGCGGCGGGTGACGTCGCATCGCTGTTCGACGCGGATTTCCTTTCCGGCGACGATCATGCCCTTTCGCTCGGCGATCCGGGCGAGATTCCGTTCCTGAAAAACCAGACGCGCCTGACCTTCGCGCGGTGCGGCATCGTCGATCCGCTTTCGCTGGAAGACTATGAAGCGCATGGCGGGCTGACGGGCCTGCACAAGGCCGTCGCCATGACCGCCTCCGACATCGTGCAGACGGTCACCGACTCCGGCCTGCGCGGACGTGGCGGGGCAGGGTTCCCGACCGGCATCAAGTGGAAGACCGTGCTCGATGCAGCCGGTCCTCAGAAATACATCGTCTGCAATGCCGACGAGGGCGACAGCGGGACCTTCGCCGACCGGATGATCATGGAGGGCGATCCTTTCGTGTTGATCGAGGGCATGGCGATTGCCGGCCTCGCGACGGCGGCGACCAAGGGCTACATCTATCTGCGCTCGGAATATCCGGATGCGATCCGCATCATGAATTCCGCGATCGGGATCGCCCGCGAAAAGGGCGTGCTCGGTGTGTCGGTACTCGGTTCCGGCAAGGCGTTCGATATCGAGGTGCGGGTCGGTGCGGGCGCTTATGTCTGCGGCGAGGAGACCTCGCTTCTCAATTCGCTGGAAGGCAAGCGCGGCGTGGTGCGCGCCAAGCCACCGCTGCCCGCCCATGAAGGGTTCATGGCGCGACCGACAGTCGTCAACAATGTCATTTCGCTCGCTTCTGTGCCGGTCATTCTCGACAAGGGCGCGGAATATTATCGCGATTTCGGCATGGGTCGGTCGCGCGGCACGATCCCGATCCAGATCGCCGGCAATGTGAAGCATGGCGGGCTCTACGAAACGGCCTTCGGCCTGACGCTTGGCGAAATCGTCGACGTGATCGGCGGCGGCACGGCGACCGGTCGTCCGGTCAAGGCGGTGCAGGTGGGCGGACCGCTCGGCGCTTATTTTCCGCGCGAGATGTTCGACACGCCGTTCGACTACGAGGCGTTCGCGGGAAAGGACGGGCTAATCGGCCATGCCGGCATCACCGTCTTCGACGACACCGCCGACATGATGAAACAGGCGCGTTTCGCCTTCGAGTTCTGCGCCATCGAGAGCTGCGGCAAGTGCACGCCATGCCGCATCGGCGCGGTGCGCGGGGCGGAGACCGTCGAAAAGATCATGCAGGGCATCGAGCCGGAGAAGAACATCGCGCTGGTCGAGGACCTCTGCAACACGATGAAGTTCGGGTCGCTCTGCGCGCTCGGCGGCTTCACGCCCTATCCGGTGATGAGCGCGCTGACGCATTTCCCGGACGATTTCCGCAAGAACCCTTTCCTGCAAGCCGCGGAGTGAGACCATGCGCCTGATCCAAGAGACCGATTTCGGCACACCCGCTTCCCGAACCGAAAAAACCGTCACGCTGACGGTCGACGGTTTCGAGGTGACGGTGCCCGAAGGCACCTCCGTCATGCGCGCCTCGATGGAGGCGGGTATCCAGATCCCGAAACTCTGCGCCACCGACATGGTCGATGCGTTCGGCTCGTGCCGCATGTGTCTTGTCGAGATCGAGGGACGGCGCGGCACGCCTTCGTCCTGCACGACGCCGGTTGCCGACGGCATGGTCGTCCATACCCAGACCGAGCAGTTGAAGGGCCTGCGGCGCGGCGTGATGGAGCTCTATATCTCAGATCACCCGCTCGACTGCCTGACCTGTGCCGCCAATGGCGACTGTGAATTGCAGGACATGGCCGGCGCGGTCGGCCTGCGCGACGTGCGCTACGGCTATGAGGGCGATAATCACGTTCAGACCCGCAATGGCGACCAGCCCAACATGCGCTGGATGCCGAAGGACGAGTCGAACCCGTATTTCACCTATGATCCGTCGAAATGCATCGTCTGCTCGCGCTGCGTGCGCGCCTGCGAGGAAGTGCAGGGCACCTTTGCTCTGACCATCGAGGGCAGGGGCTTCGACAGCCGTGTGTCGCCGGGGATGCATGAGGATTTCCTGTCGTCGGAATGCGTCTCCTGCGGCGCTTGTGTGCAGGCCTGCCCGACCGCGACGCTGACCGAGAAGTCCGTCATCGAGATCGGCCAGCCGGAGCATTCGGTCGTCACGACCTGCGCATATTGCGGCGTCGGCTGCTCGTTCAAGGCGGAAATGCGCGGCGAGGAACTGGTGCGCATGGTGCCCTACAAGGACGGAAAGGCGAACCGTGGCCACAGCTGCGTCAAGGGCCGTTTCGCCTGGGGCTACGCCAATCACAAGGACCGCATCCTCAACCCGATGATCCGCGAGACCATCGACGAGCCGTGGCGCGAGGTGTCCTGGGAAGAAGCATTGAGCTTTACGGCCAACAAGCTGAAAAGCCTGCAAAAAGACTACGGAAAGAATTCCATCGGCGTGATCACCTCGTCGCGCTGCACGAACGAGGAGACCTTTCTCGTCCAGAAGCTGACGCGTGCGGTCTTCGGCAACAACAACACCGACACCTGCGCCCGCGTCTGCCATTCGCCGACCGGCTACGGCCTCGGCCAGGCTTTCGGAACCTCGGCCGGCACGCAGGACTTCGACTCGGTCGAGCATACCGATGTCGTCATCGTCGTCGGCGCGAACCCGACGGACGGCCATCCGGTCTTCGGCAGCCGTCTGAAGAAGCGCCTGCGCGAGGGCGCGAAGCTGATCGTCATCGACCCGCGCCGTATCGACCTCGTGCGCACGCCGCATGTCGCGGCATCGCATCACCTGCCGCTTAAGCCCGGCACGAATGTCGCTGTCATGACCGCTCTGTCGCATGTGATCGTCACCGAAGGGCTGATGGACGAGGCGTTTATCCGCGAGCGCTGCGACTGGGACGAGTTCCAGGACTATGCCGAATTCGTCTCCGACGAGAAGCACTCGCCGGAAGCGACCGAAGCCTATACCGGCGTTCCGGCCGGGGAACTGCGCGCCGCAGCGCGGCTGTTCGCAACCGGCGGCAATGGCGCGATCTATTACGGCCTGGGCGTGACCGAGCACAGCCAGGGCTCGACCACGGTGATGGCGATCGCCAATCTCGCCATGCTCACCGGCAATATCGGCCGGCCGGGCGTCGGCGTGAACCCGTTGCGCGGCCAGAACAACGTGCAGGGCTCCTGCGACATGGGTTCCTTCCCGCACGAACTGCCAGGCTATCGCCATGTGAAGCTGCCGGAAGTCCGCGAAATCTTCGAGAGCCTGTGGGGCGTGGAGATCGACCCGGAGCCGGGCCTGCGCATTCCGAACATGCTCGACGCGGCCGTCGATGGCACGTTCAAGGGCATCTACATCCAGGGCGAGGACATTCTCCAGTCCGATCCGGACACACACCATGTCGCCGCCGGCCTCGCAGCGATGGAATGCGTGATCGTTCACGACCTCTTCCTCAACGAGACCGCCAACTACGCGCATGTCTTCCTGCCGGGATCGACCTTCCTGGAGAAGGACGGCACGTTCACCAATGCGGAGCGGCGCATCAACCGCGTCCGCAAGGTGATGAGCCCGAAGAACGGCTATGCCGACTGGGAGGTCACGCAGCTTCTCGCAAACGCGATGGGCGCGAACTGGACCTACACCCATCCGAGCCAGGTGATGGAAGAGATCGCGGCGACGACGCCGAGCTTCGCCAACGTCACCTACGACTTGCTGGAGGAAAAGGGCTCGGTGCAGTGGCCCTGCAACGACGCCAACCCCGAAGGCTCGCCGGTCATGCATGTCGACGGCTTCGTGCGCGGCAAGGGCAAGTTCATCGTCACCGAATATGTGGCGACGGACGAACGCACCGGCCCGCGTTTCCCGTTGTTGCTGACCACGGGCCGCATCCTGTCGCAATACAATGTCGGCGCGCAGACGCGGCGCACGCCGAACAGCGTCTGGCATGACGAGGACCGGCTCGAAATCCACCCGCATGACGCCGAACAGCGCGGCATCCGCGACGGCGACTATGTGCGGCTCGCCAGCCGGGCGGGGGAGACCTCGCTTCGCGCGCTGATCACCGATCGCGTCGCGCCGGGTGTCGTCTACACGACGTTCCACCATCCGGGCACGCAGGCCAACGTCATCACAACCGACTATTCGGATTGGGCGACCAATTGCCCGGAATACAAGGTGACTGCTGTGCAGGTGACGCCTTCCAATGGGCCAACGGAGTGGCAGGTCGAATACGAGGAGCAGGCAAAGCAGGCGCGGCGCATCGTCCATGCGGAGCCGGCCGAGTAGGCGATGCCGATTCGTTCCCTGCGATCCTTCGAACGGCAATTCCGGCGCGCGGGGCGCGCCGGGTCCGGCCCGCGCATGCTGGCGGAGGAAACGCCGGTGGCACTCAGTTACAATGGCGTGACGCAAGCCGTGATGATGGCGACCCCATCGGACCTTGAAGATTTCGCTGTCGGCTTTTCTCTCAACGAGGAGATCGTCGCGACGCCCGCCGATATCGAGACGATCGAGGCCGTTGAATCCGATGACGGCATAGACCTGCAGATCCGCGTGACCGAGGAAATCGGTGAACGCCTGGCGAAACGCCGACGCGCAATGGCGGGTCCCGTCGGATGCGGGCTGTGCGGGGTCGAAAGCATCGAGGAAGCGGTAAAGCCGCGCGGCGTCGTCACGAGCGACTTCACGCTCGCCGCAGCCGATATTGCCGGCGCGATGGCGGCATTGACGAAGGTCCAGGCCATGAACGCCGAGACCGGCGCGGTCCATGCGGCCGGTTTCTGGAGCCCGCGGACCGGTCTTGCGGTCGCACGCGAGGATGTCGGGCGGCACAATGCGTTGGACAAGCTGGCCGGCGCTCTGGCGCGCAACGGTATCGATGGCGGGCAGGGCGCGGTGCTTCTGACCAGCCGCGTCTCTGTGGAGATGATCCAGAAAACCGTCGCGATCGGGTCACCGATCGTGCTCGCGATATCCGCGCCGACGGCGCTCGCTGTGCGTACGGCCGAGCAATCGAATGTCACGCTCGTCGCCATTGTGCGCGGCGAGGACCACGAGATCTTCACGCATCCGTCGCGTATCACCAACGGAGAAATCGCCGATGTCGCCTGACAAGCTCGTCCGCATGGCCAACCAGATCGCCACCTTCTTCCGGTCGAAGCCGCATGACGAAGGCGTGGCGGGCGTCGCAGACCATATCAACAACTTTTGGGAACCGCGCATGCGCGCGCAATTGTTCGACCTTTATGCCCAGGGCGGCGAGGGACTCGACGCGCTGGTGATCGAGGCCAGGGACAAGATCCGGCCGGTCACGCAAAGCGCCTGACCAAGGCTGATGCGTCGGATTGACGCATATCAATACGTGCTTTCCATCCCCGCGATAGCATCCGCCGTGAGTCACCCGGCGGAGGCAATTGTTTCCGTCGAGGCTTGAAGTATTTCCGATAACGGTGTGAACTGTGCCCAGTACCGCACCATCGATCCAGCCATTTTCAGCGAGTAAGCCGATCATGTCAGCGAGCAAAGTGGCCAGTTTCATCTTGGATGGACCGGCACGGCTCATTGACCTGACATGTGCCGAATGCTTGCGAGCCGAGCAGCGGAGATAGCATGTCCACAGCCGCTCAATCAGGCGACCCGGCCGGCCCGACCGTTTCCGTCCCGTCGATACCGGAAGAACAGATCGTCGCGATCTGCGAAACCTACGCCAATGACCGGCATCGCATGCTCGATATCCTGCGCGAGGTGCAGGACCGGTTTCGCTGGATTTCGCCGAAGGTGATGGAGACCGTCGCCCGCCAGACCGGTCTCTCGAGGATCGAGGTCGAGGGCGTGGCGAGCTTCTATTCGTTCCTGTCGCAAACGCCGAAAGGCCGCGTGACGATCAGGCTGTGCGACGACATTGTCGACCGCTTTGCCGGGCTTGCCGAGGTCGCGGGTATTTTCGAGCAGGAACTGGGCATCGGGATGGGCGAGACCTCCGGCGACGGTGCGTTCTCGCTGGAATACACGCCCTGTATCGGCCTGTGCGACCAGGCTCCGGCCGCGATGGTCAACGACGTCGTGGTGACGAGCCTGACCCCCGAGCGCGCCCGGCAATGGGCGCAGGCGCTCAAGGCCGGCACGCCGCCGGAAGAGATCGTCTCGGAGCGTTTTTCCGAATTGACGCCGCATGCGCGGGCAACAGAGCAGGTGGAGAATAATATTCGCCATGCGGGCGCTGTTCTGCTTGGTCCCGTGCCCGACAGCGCCGGACTGAAAAAGGCGCTCGACATGGCGCCGGCGCAGATCATCGACACGATCGAGGCAAGCGGCTTGCGCGGCTGCGGCGGGGCCGGCTTCACGACGGGGCGCAAATGGCGCTTCGCGGCGAGCGAACCGGCGGAGAAGCGCTACGTCCTGTGCAATGCGGACGAGGGCGAGCCCGGAACCTTCAAGGATCGTGTCCTGCTGACCGAGCGGCCGCATCTGCTGGTCGAGGGCATGACCATCGCCGCACGGGCCGTCGGCGCGCGCGAGGGGATCATCTATCTCCGCGGCGAATATGTCTATCTGCGCGAACTGATCGAAGAGGTCCTCGCGGATCGCCGTGCGCGCGGTCTGCTGGGCGCGAATATCCTCGGCATCGACGGGTTCGATTTCGACCTGCGCGTCCAGATGGGCGCGGGGGCCTATATATGCGGCGAGGAAGGCGCGCTGATCAGTTCATGCGAGGGGCTGCCCGGCGAACCGAAGACGCGGCCGCCTTTCCCTGTCAATCGCGGCTATCTCGGCTTTCCGACCGTCGTCAACAATGTCGAGACCTTCTGCCATGCGGCCCGGATTCTCGATCGCGGCGCGCAATGGTTCTTCGACATGGGCGAGGAGGGCAGCCACGGTACCAAGCTTTTCAGCGTGTCCGGCGATTGCCTCAATCCAGGCATCTACGAATTGCCTTACGGTCTCGAGGTTCGCGAATTGCTGGAGATGGTCGGCGGCGAAGACGCGGCGGCGGTGCAGGTCGGCGGGCCGTCCGGAACCATGATCGCCCGCGACAGCTTCCATCGCCGGCTGACCTTCGACGACCTTGCGACCGGCGGGGCGGTGATCGTCTTTTCCGGCGAGCGGAACGTGCTGGAGATCGTCGAATACTACATGTCCTTTTTCGTACATGAGAGCTGCGGCTACTGCACGCCGTGCCGGGTCGGCAACGTGTTCCTGCAAAAGGCGATCGGCAAGTTCCGCAAGGGCCTCGCCAATCCGGAGGACATCGATTACCTCAAGGACCTGTCGGGCACGATCATCGAGACCAGCCGCTGTGGGCTCGGCATGACTTCGCCCAACCCGATCCTGACCACGCTCGAAAACTTTCCCCTCGTCTATTCCGCGATGGTCAAACCGTCGAAGGACCGGATCCGGGCGACATTCGATATCCAGTCGGCCATCGAAGGCGCGCGCAAACTGGCGAAGCGCCGCTCCTACATCTACGACAGGGATTTTTCGAAGTGAGCGATCAGGACATCACATTCACGATCGACGGCGTCGAAATCACGGCGAAGCCCGGCCAGACGATCATGGAGGCTGCCGACGAGGCGGGCATCTACATTCCGCGCCTGTGCGACCACGAGGGATTGCGCCATCAGGGCGGCTGCCGGGTCTGTACGGTCAAGGCGAACGGGCGCAGCGTCGCCGCCTGCACGCAGCCCGCCGCGGCCGGAATCGCGGTCGAAAACGAAAACACGCATGTGAACAAAATGCGGCGCGATCTGGTGGAGATGCTGTTTCACGAAGGCAATCATCTCTGCCCGATCTGCGAAGCCAGCGGCAATTGCGAGTTGCAGGCCATGGCCTACCGGCTGGAGATGGTCGACCCGACGCGGTTTCCCTATCTGGAACCCTGCCGCGCCGTCGATGCGTCGCACCCCGATATCGCGCTCGACACCAATCGCTGCATCAGCTGCGGACGGTGCATCCGGGCTTCGAAGGACGTCGATGGCAAGGGCGTGTTCGGCTATGTCGGGCGCGGCATTCACCGCCGCGTCGCGGTCAATGGCGAAGATCTCGCCCATACGGATGCGGATGCCGCCGATCACGCGATGTCGGACGAGGTCTGCCCGGTCGGCTGCATCATCCGCAAGCGGGTCGGCTTCGTGACGCCGATCGGTGAACGCGAATTCGACAAGGGCCTGATCGGCTACGAGATCGAGGGGAAGCGCCGTGGCTGAACCCAGAAAAGCCCGTATCGCGACGACTTCGCTCGCCGGATGCTTCGGCTGCCACATGGCGATCCTCGACATCGACGAGCGGCTCATCGAACTGATGAAGCTTGTCGAGATCGACCGGTCGCCGCTGACCGATATCAAGCGGTTCACGCAGCGCTGCGACATCGGCATCATCGAGGGTGGCTGCTGCAACGAGGAAAACGTGCATGTCCTGCGCGATTTCCGGCGCAATTGCGACGTGCTGATCGCCATCGGCCAATGCGCGATCATGGGTGGCCTGCCGGTGATGCGCAACGCCATCATGCATTCCGATGCGCCTTTGCGGGAGTGCCTCGAGGAGGCGTATATAACCGGCCGCTACATCCGCAATACGACGCACGACATCCCGAACGACCCGGCGCTGCCGCTGCTGCTCGACGAGGTTTATCCGTGCTCGGAAGTGGTCGAGATCGATTACCAGATTCCCGGTTGCGCGCCGACCGGCGATGTCATCTACGAGACGCTGACGAGCCTGCTCGCGGGCAAATTCCACGGTTTCGACCGCATGCATATCAAATTTGACTGATTGGAGCGGCGCGACATGGCCGAACCCAGACTGATCGAGATTTCGCCTGTGACCCGCGTCGAGGGGCACGGCAAGGTGACGATCCATCTCGACCGCGACAACAATGTCGACGAGGCGCGCCTGCATATCGTCGAGTTTCGCGGTTTCGAACGCTTCATTCGCGGCCGCCTGCTCTGGGAGGTGCCGGTCATCGTGCAGCGCCTGTGCGGCATCTGCCCGGTCAGCCACCATCTCGCAGCTGCCAAGGCGATGGATGTCATCTGCGGCGTCGACGAATTGCCGCCGACGGCGGAAAAGATGCGCCGGCTGATGCATTACGGCCAGGTGATGCAGAGCCACGTGCTGCATTTCTTTCACCTGTCAGCGCCCGATCTGCTGTTCGGCTTCGGCGCGCCGGCCGAAAAGCGCAACATCTTCGAGGTCATCAAGGAGAACCCGGAGCTTGGCCGCCGCGCGGTCCTTATGCGGAAATTCGGCCAGGAGATCATCGAGGCGACGGCCGGCAAGAAGATCCACGGCACAGGGGCGATCCCCGGGGGAATCAACCGGAACCTGCCGATCGAAACCCGCGACGCCTTCCTGAAGACGATCGCCGACATGGAAGAATGGGCGCTCGACGCTCTGGCGCTCGCCCGCGGCTACAGCCTCGATCATGCGGACATCGTGGACAATTTTGCGTCGTTCCCCTCGAATTTCATGTCCATCGTGCGCGAGGGCGACGGAGCGCTGGATCTCTATCACGGCAATCTGCGCGCCCTCGATCCGCAGGGCGATGTCATCTTCGACCAGCTGGAATACAGCCGCTATCACGAGAAGATCGTCGAGGATGTGCGGTCGTGGTCCTACATGAAGTTCCCCTTCATTCGCGATCTCGGCGCCGAAAAGGGCTGGTATCGTGTCGGGCCGCTGGCGCGCATGAACACAGCAAGCTTCATCGACACGCCGCTCGCCAATGAGGCGCACAAGGAATTGAAGGCGGTAACGGGCGGCGCACCGAACAATGCCGCGCTGAACAATCACTGGGCGCGGATGATCGAGGTGGTGCACTGCGTCGAGAAGATCAGGGAACTCCTGCATGATCCGGACCTTCAGGGAACCGACCTGCAGGCGAAGGGAGACCGTCGCGAGGAAGGTGTCGGCGTCATAGAGGCCCCGCGCGGCAACCTCATTCACCACTACCAGGTGGATGAGAACGACCAGGTAACCTATTGCAATCTCATCGTTTCGACGACGCACAACAACGACGCGATGAACAAGGCGGTCAAGGACGTGGCTGTCAAACACCTGTCGGGGCACGAGCAGATCACCGAGGGCATGCTGAACCATGTCGAGGTGGCGATCCGCGCCTATGACCCGTGCCTTTCCTGCGCAACCCATGCGCTCGGGCAGATGCCCTTGCAGATAGAACTGTTCGACGCCGACGGCGCGCTGGTCGATAGCCGCGCGCAGGCCGCGTGAGGAGATGGTGGTGCTGCTGATCGGCTATGGAAACAGCGGACGGGGCGATGACGGGCTGGGCCCGGCTTTCGCCGACCGCATCGAAAGCGCCGGTCTCCCGGGCCTGTCGGTGGATATAGACTACCAGTTGACCGTCGATCATGCGCTGGCGGTGTCCGAGGCGGACAAAGTCGTTTTCGTCGATGCGTCGCTGGAGGCCGAAGGCGCGTATGATTTCGCAGAAGTCCGGGCGGGTGCGGGAACGCTGACGAGCCACAGCCTCACGCCCGCCACCGTGCTCGCTTTGGCGAAGACGCTTTATGACAGCGAACCCGAAGCCTATCTGCTGGGTATTGCGGGCCGGGAGTTCGGCGAGGTGAAGGAAGGGCTGAGCGAGACGGCGCGGAGCAATCTCGATCTTGCCGAAGCTTTCTTCCTGCAATGGTATGGCGAGACGGATTCCGTCACGAGCGGATGGCAACAGCCTGTCCGGACCGTGACGGGCGCGGCTTGATCGGACAGTGCGATGCATGAGATGTCGCTTTGCGAGAACATTCTCGGCATATTGAAGGAACAGGCGCTCGCGCAGAATTTCGAGAAGGTGACGCGGGTCAGCGTCGAGATCGGATCGCTCTCCTGCGTGGAGCCGGAAGCGCTGCGTTTCGGCTTCGATGTCGTGATGCGCGGGAGCCTCGCCGAAGACGCGACGCTGGATATCATCGAGACCGAGGCTCTGGCAGAGTGTCTCGACTGCGGCGCAACCAGTGCGATCGCCGAGCGCTACGATCCGTGCCCGATGTGCGGGTCGCATCACCGCAAGGTGACGCGCGGCGAGGAATTCCGGATCAGGGAACTGGAGGTGAATTGATGTGTACCACCTGCGGATGCGGCGGCGACGGCGCCCGGATCGAGGGCGCGGCGCATGGCCACCACCACGATCATGATCACGGCCAAAGTCATGCGGAGGACAGCCGCACGATCGCGCTGGAACTCGACATCCTTGCCAAGAACAATGCCTATGCCGCTGAAAACCGTTCGTTTTTCGCCGAGCGCGGCATTCTGGCGCTGAATCTCGTTTCGAGCCCCGGATCCGGCAAGACGGCGCTGCTGGTCAAGACCATCGGGATGCTGGGCGGGCGGCTGAAAAGCTACGTCGTCGAGGGTGATCAGCAGACGTCGAACGACGCCGACCGCATCCGCGCAACGGGCGCGCCGGCCGTGCAGATCAATACGGGCAAGGGCTGCCATCTCGATGCGCATATGGTCGGTCACGCGGTGGAGCGCCTCGCGCCCTCCGAGGGCTCGGTCGTGTTTATCGAGAATGTCGGCAATCTCGTCTGCCCGGCGGCGTTCGATCTCGGCGAAGCGCACAAGGTCGCAATCCTGTCCGTGACCGAGGGCGAGGACAAGCCACTCAAGTATCCTGACATGTTCGCGGCTTCCGACCTTGTCCTGCTCAACAAGTCCGATCTGTTGCCGCATCTCGATTTCGACGTTGCCGAAACAATTGCGAATGCCCGCAAGGTCAATCCGTCGATCAAGGTCCTGCAGGTTTCCGCGCGCAGCGGCGAGGGCATGGAGGCGTGGATCGCCTGGCTGACGGCGGCGCGCGGGATGGCGCTTGCCGGCTATCCGCTCGGCACCGCCGCGGAGTAGCGGGATCGACATCCCGACGGTCGGCAAGACTTTGTTCCGGTACCGCAAGGGAACAGCGTTTTCCGCTTGGTGATCGTGGCGCGCTCGACTAATCACGAGCGACCATGAGTTCTTCTTCTTCCTCTTCACCGATGACGGCCGCCATGTGGATGGGCGGCGCGATCCTCTCATTCGCGTCAATGGCCATCTCGGGCCGCGAGATCCAGGCCGAACTCGACACGTTCGAACTGATGGCCTACCGCTCGGTGATCGGTTTCGTCCTGATCTGTGTCGTCATCTCGTTTTCGAAGCGCGGGTTCTCGCAGGTGAAGACGCAGAAGGCGGGGCTGCACATCCTGCGCAACGTCTTTCATTTTACCGGGCAGAATCTCTGGTTCTACGGCGTCGCGGTCATTCCGCTTGCCCAGCTCGTTGCCCTCGAATTCACAAACCCGATCTGGGTCGCTCTTTTGGCGCCGCTGCTGCTTGGCGAGAGGATGACGCGGGCGAGGGCGGTCGGTGCCCTGCTGGGTTTCATCGGCGTGCTGATCGTGGCGCGCCCGGGTGTCGCTCCGCTGGAGGCTGGCCATTTCGCCGGGCTTGGAGCCGCGGTCGGATTTGCGCTGAACACGCTTTTCACGAAGAAGCTGATGCGCACCGACACGACCCTGTGCGTCATCTTCTGGATGACGGCGAGCCAGACGGTGATGGGCTTCGCGCTCGCCGCGCCGGGCGGGATGACCATGTTCTCGGCCGCGCTCGTGCCATGGATCGTCGTTGTCGGCGTAGCCGGCCTGACGGCTCATTATTGCCTGACATCGGCGCTGTCGCATGCGCCGGCCTCGGTGGTCGCGCCGATGGAGTTCCTGCGCCTGCCATTCATCGCCGTGCTCGGCATGCTGATCTATGGCGAGCCGCTCGAACTGACGGTCTTCCTGGGTGGTGCGGTGATCCTTGCCGGCAACCTGCTCAACATCAATGCCGAACGCAGGGCTGCTCGCGCGGCGGCGACCTCAGTCTAGCTCGCCGGATTCGCGCATCTTCTCCCAGCCTTCCTCGATCTGGTCGGGGACCAGCGGGTGGGAAAGCAGGTATTCGGCCGTCGATCCCTCGTGCCGCTGGCGGGCGAGCGCGATCGTCGCGTCCCATTCCTGCGGCTCGGCATCGCCGCGACCGATCCAGTAGAGCGTCACCAGCGCGTCCTGCTGGTCGTCATTGAGGCTTTCGATTTCCTGGACGAGTTCGGTGCGGGTGAGGTCGCCGGACAGTTCCTGAAGGGCGGCGGGCACCTCGTCGTCGGACGGGTTGCCGCCCGGGTCGGAGACATCGGTCTCTTCGCGGGCCATGAGCACGCGCATTCGCAGGATCAAGGCTTCGAGTTCAACGCTGTCGATTGCAATTTCGGCCATGAATTCCTCCACTTGCCGCGTGTCTTGAAGCGAAACTAGCTTCCGGCCGTTTCGTTCCCTTGATTTCAGTCAAGCGCCGCGATCGTTCACGCCGCGACCGCACCCGCCCGTGCCGGCAGGGGATCGATGCGGAAATGAAGATCCTTGTCGATGGCGTAGACGACGCCATTGGCGAATGACTGCCAATTCTCGCCGCTGATCGGCTCAGAGGCAATTTCGACCGCACGGTAATCGGCGCCGGTATCGTGTTGCACATGCGTGCGGCCGCAGACGCCGCAGACGGCGACATCGGTCTTCACCAGATGCCAGAGCGTGCGATTGTAGCGCGAACCGACCAGCCGGTCGCCGTCCGTCAGGACAATGTTCAGGCCGACCTCTTCGTTGGGATCGACGGAATGGGACCAGTCGATGATCTGCCGCAGGGCGCGCCCGACGACCTCGTGCAGCGGCTGGTCAGGATGGCGCATGATCCTCGTCAGCAGGTAGTAGAAGACATGCTCGCTGTCGGTGATGCCCTTGATGTCGTTTCGCAGCAGCGGATCGATGTGGTCGATCATCAGGTCGCGCACGCGGTCGAAATTGGGCACCGTGCCGTTATGGGCGAAGACCCAGCGTCCGTTCTGAAAGGGATGGGTGTTTTCCAGCGCCGTGCCGCCGACAGTCGCCTGTCGGACGTGGGCCACGACGGTGTGCGCATAGACGCGTGCCGCCGTCTTGCGGAAGTGTTCGCCGTGATAGGCTGCCCAGGTCTGTTTCTCGATCATCGGAACGGTTTCGCGATAATCGGCGACGCCCCAGCCGTGGCCGTGCACCAAGCCTTCCGCGTCCCCCTGGCTTTGCTGCATGAGGGCGTTCTGCGCGAGCACGAGACTGCACTCGACCTTTGTCGGTTCGCTCGCGCGCATCGCATACAGGCGGCACACCGATTCGATCTCCATTCCGTTGGCTGTTTTCGATAGCCCTTCTGATTTCGTATGCGCCTTGCGCAATGTCAATCTCGGCGCGGTTTCCCTGCCTTCAGCGCCGTAGCGAAACGTGAGGGAACGGAAGTCCATCCTTCGCATTGGGTCGATGTCACCAACCGAAATGGAGACTGACAATGCCCAAGATTACCGAATCCAGAGTTCTTATCCTCGCGACCGACGGTTTCGAGAAATCGGAGCTTTTCGTGCCCTTGCAGAAGCTGAAACTCGCGGGCGCGATCGTCGATGTCGCGGCGCCCGAGAAGCGCGCCATCAAGAGCTGGGACAATGGCGACTGGGGCGAAACGGTCGATGCCGATCTGGCCGCGGCCGACGCCGACCTCTCCGAATACGATGCGCTCGTCCTTCCGGGCGGCCAGATCAACCCGGACATACTGCGCGTCGACACCGACGCCATGGCGATCGTCAAGACTTTCCTGAAGAGCGGCAAGGTCGTCGCCGCGATCTGTCACGGCCCGTGGCTTCTCGCCGAGGCGGGGGCGGTCGAGGGGCGCGACATGACCTCGTACCATTCCATCAAGACCGACCTCGTCAATGCCGGCGCGAACTGGCGGGACGCGGAGGTGGTCGCCGACGGCGGCATCGTGACGTCACGCTCGCCCAAGGACCTCGATGCCTTTGTCGCGAAGATCATCGAGGAAATCGAGGAAGGCCGCCACGAAGAGCGTCGGCTCGCGGCCTGACGAAACCGGAAAAATGCAGCGCAGCATTCATGCTGCGCTGCACTTAAGACTTGCCTTTAAGCCCCTGATCGGCATGGTAATGGCGTTACAGGGGACACTGCCTTGCTCGATTTCGCCATTGCCTGGGACTGGCTGACATTCGCCGCACGCTGGCTTCACGTCGTGACCGCGATTGCCTGGATCGGTTCGTCATTTTATTTCATCGCCCTCGATCTGGGCCTGACGCAAAGGCCGGGCCTTCCGGACGGCGTGTATGGCGAGGAATGGCAGGTCCATGGCGGCGGTTTCTACCATATCCAGAAGTACCTCGTGGCGCCCGCCGCGATGCCGGAGCACCTGACCTGGTTCAAGTGGGAATCCTATGCCACCTGGATGTCCGGCGCGTTGCTGATGGCGATGCTCTATTACGCCGGCGCGGAACTCTACCTGATCGACCGCAACGTGCTCGACGTCCCGGCCTGGGGCGCGATCGTGATCTCTCTCGCATCGCTGACGGTCGGCTGGATCGTCTACGACTTTCTCTGCAAGTCGCCGCTGGGCAAGAGCGATACCGGCCTGATGCTGCTGCTCTACGTTCTGCTGGTCTTCATGGCGTGGGGTTACACGCATCTGTTTACTGGCCGCGCGACATTCGTGCATCTGGGCGCCTTTACGGCGACGATCATGAGCGCCAATGTGTTCTTCATCATCATTCCGAACCAGACCAAGGTGGTCGCGGCGCTGAAGGCGGGCGAGACGCCCGATCCGCTGCTCGGCAAGCAGGCCAAGCAGCGCTCCCTGCACAACAACTACCTGACGCTGCCCGTCATCTTCCTGATGCTGTCGAACCACTACCCGCTGGCTTTCGCGACGCCCTATAACTGGGTGATTGCGTCGCTGGTGTTCATCATGGGCGTGCTGATCCGGCATTATTTCAACACCAAACACGCCCGCAAAGGCACGCCGAACTGGACCTGGCTTCTGACGGCGGTCATCTTCGTGTTCATCATCTGGCTGTCGACTAACCCGATGCGCCAAGTCGACGAGGACGCTGAACTGGCGACGCCGGGGGCGGAACGGATGATGGCGTCGGCGGGGTTCGACGAGGCGCGCGATGTCGTGCTGTCGCGCTGTTCGATGTGCCATGCGGCCGAACCGGTGTGGGAAGGCATTCACTGGGCACCCAAGCGGGTCATGCTCGATACCGACGCCCGGATCGCCAACCACGCCCGCGAAATCTATCTGCAGGCTGGCGTCAGCCACGCCATGCCGCCGGGCAACGTGACGGATATTCCGCCGGAAGAGCGCGCGGCGCTCGTGCGGTGGTATCGCGGGCGCGGCGATTCGTGAGCGCGACGGCCCTCTTTCGCGGCCGGCTTCTCTGGTTCGAGCGGGAACCGGCCGGCGGCGACGACACGACAGCGTTTCATTACATCGAGGATGGCGCGATCGCCGTCGCGGACGGAACGATCGCCTGGTCGGGCGACTGGAGCGAGCTGCCGGCGGACTATCGCAGCGACGACTATGTGGATCATCGCCCGCATCTGATCCTGCCGGGTTTCGTCGATTGCCATATCCATTTTCCGCAGGGTCAGGTCGTCGCCTCTTATGCGGGCAGCCTGCTTGAATGGCTGAACACCTACACATTCGTCGAGGAGCAGAAATACGCCGATCCGGCGCATGCCGGGCGCATGGCGGACCGGTTCCTCTCGATGCTGCTCGCCCACGGCACAACGACCGCGATCGCCTATGGCTCGGTGCACAAGGGCTCGGTGGACGCGCTTCTCGGTGCGGCCGTCTCGCGTGGCATGCGCATGATCGCCGGCAAGGTGATGATGGACCGCAACGCGCCGGAGCCGCTCACCGACACGCCGCAATCGGGTTATGACGACACCAATGCGCTGATCGCCCAATGGCACGGCAAGGACCGTGTCGAGGTCGCCGTGACGCCGCGTTTTGCGCTGACCTCGACCGAGGCACAGATGGAGATGGCGGGCGCGTTGGTGCGCGAGCATCCCGAATGCCTGGTGCAGACGCATTTGTCGGAGAACCACCGCGAGATCGAGACGGTCGCAGAGCTTTTTCCGTGGTCGAAGGATTACACGGACATCTACGATCATTACGGGCTGCTCGGCCCGAAGACGCTGTTCGGCCACTGTATCCATCAGGGTCCGCGCGAGATGGAGCGGATGGCGGAAAGCGGGTCTGTCGCCGTGTTCTGCCCGACATCGAACCTCTTTCTCGGTTCCGGTCTTTTCGACCTCGACAAGATGCGCGGGACCACGCCGGCGACGCGCCATGCCGTGGCGACCGATATCGGCGGCGGCACGAACTGGTCGATGCTGCGCACGCTCGACGAGGGCTACAAGGTGCTCAATCTGCAGGGGCAGCGCTATCACCCGCTGCGCTCTTTCTACCAGGCGACGCTCGGCAATGCCGCGGCGCTCGGCATGGAAGACCGGATCGGCAGGCTTGCGCCGGGCTATGAGGCCGATTTCGTCGTGCTCGACAGTGCCTCCAACCCGGCAATGGCGCTAAGGGCGGAGACGATCGAGACGCTTTCGGAGGAATTGTTCCTGCTGCAGACCCTCGGCGACGATCGCGCGGTGGCTGCGAGCATTGTGTCAGGCGTCACAGCGCACCGGCGCGGGAACGCCTAAATCTGGGTCAAGTACAGGGCCGGCCGAACAAGAAGAACAACGGGACCGGACGAGAAGGGAAGGCGCTCCCGGGTCAATCGACCCGGTAGCCGGCCTCCTCCGCGGAGCGGCACAGAAGGTGCCAGAACGACCGCGCGAAAGAGCGGAAGACATAGACGTCGAACGCATCCGCGCCGACACGCTGGATTTGCGCGAAGATGTCGTGATGGGCAGTTGCCAGGCCATTGCCCCTCGGCATCGCCGCATCGGAAAGATCCACCGCAAACAGCTTTGCCAGAACCCACCGGCTTTTCTCCCCATCCACCCGGATGACCGTGCGGCCATGGCTGAGATCGGTCACCGTGCCGTCTTCACTCACGGCGTCAGCCAGGTTGGCGACCAGTTCGGGGCTTTCGCCGGAGACCAGCCACCGCATGGGCGCGATGTTGAAGGCGCCGGCCGCGGTTTTTACAGAGCCGCTTCCCGGCGCGACCTTGAGGGCGGCGCTGGCAGTGGCCTTGATCGCCGCGCGACATTTGCTCTCGCGCCCTTTCCAGGCCGTGACTTCCGCGATCGACAGGCCGAAACGCTCACCAAGGCGCACGGACGGGCTCTGTCCGACGGCGACGCCGAATTGGCCGGTCTCGATGTGGCCGGCCAGCGGCGAAACGGCGCGTGCCCGCATGACGGGATCGGCGATGAAACCCGGACGCTGCTTAGCCATGCATTCGTCCTCCCTTGGGGTCGTAGAAGACGTGGTTCACGAACTCGACCGGGATATGCGTCTTAGACCGGGCCGGGTCGGTGGCGAAGCCACGTGTGCCGATACGGGCGACGCCGTTTTCGACCAGCGCCAGCCCGATATATTTGCCGTAGAGCGGCGAGTAGCACATTGCGGTGATGTGGCCGAGGCTTCGCCCGGGCTTTTCGGCCGGGCCGTCGACGATATGGCTGCCGCCGCGCAGTTTCTCGCCGGAAAGCGAGATCACGCCGACCAGTGTCCAGCGCCGTGGATCGGTCAGGCCCTCGCGATCCATCATCGCGGACCCGATGAAGGGCTTCTTCTTCGACAGCATCCAGTCGAGATGCAGATCGCGCGCCGTCGTTCGGCCGTCGATCTCGGCGCCGGTCACGTGGCCTTTCTCGATGCGAAGCGTGCCAAGCGCTTCGAGGCCGTAAGGCTGGATGTCGTGCGACGCACCGGCGTTCATCAAGGCGTCCCAGACATGCGGTCCGTGATGCGCGCCGCAATAGACCTCATAGGCCCGCTCGCCTGAGAAGGAGAGGCGGCAGATCATGACCGGAGCGCCGGCGATCTTGCCGTGTACGATGCCCATGAAGGGCAGCGTGTCATTGTCGACCTTGGTGAGCTTGACGCAGGCGGCCAGGACGTCGCGGCTTTTCGGGCCCGAGACGGCCGCGCCGGCCCATTGGTCGGTGACCGAGGTCAGATTGACCCGCAAATCCGGCCAGACGCATTCGAGATAGAACTCCATATGCTGCATGACGCGCCCGGCATTGGCGGTGGTGGTCGTCATCAGGAAGCGGTCTTCGGACAGCCGCCAGGTCGTTCCGTCATCGAGCGCGAAGCCGTCCTCGCGCAGCATCAGCCCGTAGCGAGCCTTGTTGACCGGCAAACTCCCGAAATTGTTGGTGTAGACGCGGTTGAGGAATTCGCCCGCATCGGGCCCCTGGATGTCGATCTTGCCGAGTGTCGAGACATCGACGATGCCGACATTGCGGCGCACGTTGCGCGCCTCGCGAACATAGGCTTCCTCGACGGTTTCGCCCGGCCGGTTATAGCTTTCGGGCCGGAACCACAGCCCGGCGGCATACATGTTCGCGCCCGCCGCGACGTGCTGATCATGCATCGGCGTCAGGCGTTCGGGGCGCAGGTCTCCGTAGCGTTCGGCGGCGAGCGCGCCGAGCGATGCGCCGGTGAAGGGCGGGCGGAACCGCGTTGTGCCGACTTCCGGTATCGGCTTGCCGAGCGCGGCGGCCATGATCGCCATGCCTGGCACATTGGCCGTCTTGCCCTGGTCCGTCGCCATGCCGAGCGTCGTGTAGCGTTTCAGGTGTTCGACCGACTGGAAGCCCTCGCGATGCGCCAGGCGGACATCGTCAGCGGTGACATCGTGCTGGAAATCGACGAAGGCCTTGCCGCCCGTCGCGGCGATCTCGAAAACCGGCTCCGGCGGTTCGATGCCTTCGCCGGCGGCGGAACCGACCGCTTCCCATGCGCCATCACTTTCCGGCGGCAGGAAGGCGTGCAGCTTGTCGCTCCATACCGGTTTCGCGCCGGCCTGCGAGGCGAGGTGGAGCACCGGCGACCAGCCTCCGGATACCAGCAGCGTGTCGCAGGCGATGCGCCGCTTCGATCCCGACAGGTTTCCGGTTTCCGCGTCGAACCCGCGTATCGTGACGCCGGTCAGGCTTTTTCCACCGGAGGTGCCAGTGACTGCGTGGGCGGGGATGGTTTCCGCGCCGGCTTCGGCCGCGAGCGATTGCGCCCAGTCGCCGACGGTTGGCCTCACATCGACAATGGCGACAATCTCGGCGCCGCGTTCCCGCAGCCGCGCGGCGGCCTGGTAGGCGCTGTCATTGTTGGCGAAGACCACCATCCGCCTGCCGGGCAGCGCGCCGTATTCGCAGGCGAAACGCTGCGCCGAATCGGCGAGCATGACGCCGGGGCGGTCATTGCCCGGAAAGACGAAGCCGCGTTCGAGCGCGCCCGTGGCGATGACGACATGGCCGGCGCGGATGACCCAATGGCGATGGCGCGGTTTCCCGGCGCGCGGGCGACCGACATGGTCCGTCACACGCTCCAGCGCGGCCAGCGTGTTGCCGTCGTAATAGCCCCAGACAGTCGTCCGGTTCAGCAACTGGACATTTGGTTCGGATTTCAGGCCGGACAGCACCGTATCGGCGAACATCTCGCCATCCTTGCCGGACCAGTTTGCGGTGCCGCCGAAGCTTGCAGCGGTTTCGCACAGGATGACGCGCTTGCCGTCTGCCGCGGCCTTGCGGGCGGCTTCCAGGCCGGAAGGGCCGGAGCCGACGACCAGCACGTCGCAAAAGGCGTTCATGCGTTCGTAGCGGGATGGGTCGGGGGTCGTTCCCGCCGCGCCGAGACCCGCCGCGCGGCGAATGAATGTCTCGCAGAACATCCAGAAGCGGGTGCCCTTCAGCGGTCCGATCACGGGTCCCATGAAGGTCTTGTAGTAAAAGCCCGCGCTGAAGACCTTTCCCGCCAGGCCGTTAACGGCCATCAGATCATAGGCAAGCGATGGAAAGCGGTTCTGGCTTTCGGCGACGAGCCCGTCGTGGATTTCCAGTTCAGTCGCGCGGATGTTCGGCTCGCGCGCGCCGTCGGTCGTCACGGTGACGAGCGCGTTCGGCTCCTCGTATCCCGCTGCCAGCAGGCCGCGCGGGCGGTGGTATTTGAACGAGCGGCCGAACAGCCTGACGCCGCTGGCAAGCAGCGCGGAGGCGAGCGTGTCGCCCTCGAAGCCGGAATAGCGTTTGCCATCGAAGGTGAAGGCGACCGGTTTGTCACGGTCGATGCGGCCGCCAGTCGAAATGCGGTGCGACGTCACGATCGCTTCCTCCGCGAGGACCCGGTCGCAGGCGCGAATTCGACGCCGGAAATGGCGTGCGTCAGCGTGTTTCGCGTGACGACGAGAAACTTGCGGCAGCCACCGGCGTGCTGCCAGTATTCGCGGTGCTCGCCGGCGGGGTTGGCCCGGTCATAGACATAGGCGTTCCAGGCCTCCTGATCGGTCGATGCGGGCTCGGGCCGGCTCAGGGTCGCGTCGCCTTGATAGGTGAATTCGGCGAGGTCGCGGGGGCCGCAATGCGGGCAAGTGATGATCATGCCTCAATGCTTCCAGGGCGTCGCGCCCTGGCCCTTCTCGTCGATGACATAGCCGCGGTGGAACCGGTCGAGCGAATAGGCGGCGTTGAGCGGATGCGGCTCGTTCTTCGCGATCGTGTGGGCGAAACACCAGCCGGACGCCGGGGTCGCCTTGAAGCCGCCATAGCACCAGCCGCAATTGAGATACATGCCGGGCAGGGGCCCTGTCGTGATGATCGGCGAGCCGTCCATGGACATGTCCATGATGCCGCCCCACGACCTCAAAAGCCGAACCTTCGCGGCGGCGGGAAACAGCGCGACGGCCTCCGACATGACGTCCTCGACGATCGGCAGGTTTCCGCGCTGGGCGTAGGTATTGTAGCCGTCGATGTCGCCGCCGAAGACGAGCCCGCCCTTGTCCGACTGCGAGAGGTAGAGATGACCGCCGCCGAAGGTGACCACCGTATCGACCATCGGCTTCAGCGCCTCGGTCACGAAAGCCTGCAGGACATGGCTCTCGATCGGCAGCGTGTCGATGCCGGCGAGCTTCATGACGGCGCCGGTCGAGCCGGCCACGCAGACGGCGACCTTCTTGGCCCGGATCTCGCCGCGTGACGTCATGACGCCGGTCACCCGGTCTCCATCGCGCAGGAAGCCGGTGACCTCGCAATTTTCCAGAATGTCGACGCCGCGCCGGTCCGCGCCGCGCGCATAGCCCCAGGCGACCGCGTCATGGCGGGCCGTGCCTGCCCGCGGTTGTTCCAGCCCGCCAAGCACAGGAAAGCGGGCATTTGCCGAGAGATCGAGCCCGGGAATGCGCCGGGCCAACTCGTCCGGCATGACCATCCGGGAGTCGGCGCCCATAAGCTGCATCGCATTGCCGCGCCGCGCCGCGTCGTCCATTTGCGCGGGCGTATGGCACAGATTGATGATGCCGCGCTGGGAGAACATCACATTGTAGTTCAGCTCATGGCTGAGATTTTCCCAGAGCTTCATCGAGTGTTCGTAAAAGGGCGTGTTGCCTTCGAGGAGGTAGTTCGAGCGCACGATCGTCGTGTTGCGGCCGATATTGCCCGATCCGAGCCAGCCCTTCTCGCAGACGGCGACATTGGTCAGGCCGTGATTGGCGGCAAGGTAGTAGGCGGTGGACAATCCGTGACCGCCGCCGCCGATGATGACGACGTCGTATTGCGGTTTCGGTTCCGGTTTGCGCCAGGCGGGTTTCCAGCCGGTGTTTCCGGTCACCGCGTTCCGGAGAACCTGCCAGGCAGAATACTCCGCCATTACCTTCGCGACCTTCTGTTTTTCATGTTCGATCCGCCATCGGGGCCGATTGCTGTGGCATGATTCGCGCCTCGACCGATCCGCCCGTACTGATGGCTTCGGTCGGTGCCGATGATCCCGTTTTCACTGTGTCCTTGCGATGTTGGACGCGACATTTCAATCATTTTCTCGGTGGTCGATCCTAACCTGCGGCGCTTCGATGTGCATGGCAATTTTTCGCCACACATTAACGATATCGCGACGAGCCGGCCGCGCCATTAAGGTTACGATGCGGAAATCTGTTCTTCGGCAGTTTCAATTCATGTTATCAGCCGCCCGATGAATACGGCCCTTAGATTTCTGCTCGTCACGTTCGCGCTGCTGGCTTCATGGCCCGCCGTTTCGCAGACGCATGAAGGCGCGGCCAGTGACGTGTCGGCCTATGAGCGCGAACTGACGCAGATTTCCGAAGAATTCCGGAATGTGCTGGAAGACGATGGCAAGCTCGTCGATCTCTCCACGCGACTGCAAACCCTTTCGGAGTCGGTGCTTGCGACCGGTGTTGAACTCTCGCCGCGTCTGTCTGAAATCCGCATCCGGCTGGAGCAACTCGGCCCCGAAATCGAGCAGGGGGCCGAACCGCAGGTGCTGCAGGAACAGCGCGCAGCGCTGCTGGAAGAGCGTGCGCTGATCAATACGCTGATCGGGCAACTGGAAGACCTGTCGGTCCGGGCGAATACGCTCAGCAACGACATCAGCGAGGCGCGCCGCGAATTGTTCACCACCACGCTGTCGCGCCGCTCGGACATTTCCGCCGCCTTCGGCCAGGAATTGATCGACGACATCCGCGACCGGTACGCGGTCTTCGCGAACAAGATCGGCTCCTGGGTCAATTTCGCATGGCGCTACAAGTCCGGATCGATGGTCGCGGCGACCGCGCTTTCGGTCATGGCGGCGCTGCTTTTCCTTGTGTTTGCGCGACGGTATCTGGGGCGGTTGCTGCGGCGCGATCCGGAGGCCGTGGAGCCCGGCTATTTTTCCCGCCTGATCGTCGGCTTCCTGGGAACGCTCATGCCGGCCGCCGGTGTCTGGCTGTTCCTGGTGCTCGTCTATGCACTCTACAACCATTTCTCGGTGCTGCGTGACGATATCGGCCAGATCCTGGTGGCCGTCTTCCTTGGCGTGGGCGTGATTTACCTGATCTGGCAGCTGTCCGAGGCGGTCCTCGCTCCGAGGCTTTCGCAATGGCGTCTTGTTGCCGTCACGGACCACGCGGCGGTGCTCCTGAAGCTGCTCGTGCTTGTAATGGCGGTGACCATCATCGCCGACGATGTGATCACGCAGATCCTGAAAATCGTTGGTGAATCCCTGCCTATTACCATCGCCAAGAGCCTGATAAGCAGTTTCGTCGTCGGGCTTGTCATGCTGGCGATCGCGTCCGTTCGCCCCTTCGCGGGCGAGGACGGTGCGCCGGACCGACCATGGCCGGGCTGGCTGCGCTTCCTGTTGTGGGTGACTGGAACTGCACTGATCATCGCGGTTTCGGCCGGCTATATCGGCTTTGCGGATTTCGTTTCCAAGCAGATCGTCATCACCGGCGCGGTCGCCGCCACGATCTATCTCGGCCATCTCGCCGCGCATGCGCTGTCGCGCGAGAAGGCGCTGGTCCATTCGCGTCTGGGCAAGCGTCTGCACGTCCAGCTGGAGATGTCCGAAACCGCGATCGACCAGCTGGGCCTCGTCCTCGGTGTCCTGCTGACCCTGACATTGCTCGTCATCGGCATCCCGGTGCTGCTGCTTCTCTGGGGCTTCAAGTGGGGCGATATCCGCAGCTGGATGCTCGGTACGGTCACGGAGTTCTCGGTCGGCTCGATCTCGATCTCGATCACGGGGATCCTTGCCGGTATCGTGGTCTTCATCGTCGGTTTCTGGCTGACCAAGCTATTCCAGCGCTGGCTCGACCGGGACGTTCTGGAACGCAGCCGCGTCGATGCGGGCGTGCGCAACTCGGTGCGTACGGGCATCGGCTATGTCGGCGTGACATTGGCGGCGCTGGTCGGGGTCGCGGCCGCCGGGATCGACCTGTCGCAACTGGCGCTCGTTGCCGGCGCGCTGTCGCTCGGCATCGGCTTCGGGCTGCAGAACATCGTCTCCAATTTCGTATCCGGACTGATCCTGCTCGCGGAACGTCCGTTCAAGGTGGGGGACTGGATCGAGGCGGGCGGCATCTCCGGCACGGTGAAGGCGATCAATGTTCGCGCCACGGAAATCGAGACGTTCCAGCGCAAGTCGGTGATCCTGCCCAATTCCGATCTCATCAACGCCTCGGTCGGCAACTGGACGCACCACAACACGCTGGGCCGCGTCGAAGTGGCCGTCGGCGTTTCCTACAATTCCGATCCGAACCAGGTGCGCGAGATCCTGATGTCGATCGCCGAGGACCATCCGCGCGTCTTGTCCAACCCGGAGCCGTATGTGGTGTTCGTCAATTTCGGCGAGTCGTCTCTCGATTTCGATTTGCGGGTCTATCTGGCCGACATCAACTTCATGTTGACGGTCGGTACGGAGATCCGTTTCGCGATCCACGAGCGGTTCAAGGCGGCCGGTATCGAGATTCCGTTCCCGCAGCGCGACGTCAATTTGCGGGTGATGGGCAAGGAGGACGTCGTCGCAGAAACCGGAGACGCGTTCGGCCCGATCGAGACCAGCCCGACCGGGTACCGCGACGAATAGGCGTTCAGTTTCGGTTCAGGCCGGAATTCGTATAAGATCGGCAAGTCGCGGCGAAAGCCGCAAGCAAGAAAGGAGGCGATGCCATGCGGCGTCGTTCTGAAAACAAGACAAGACTGCCGGTCGCTTTCGCTGCCATTCTGGCGGCATGCAGCGCCGCCGGCGCGGCTTCGCTGACCAACAAGGATGATGCGAGCCAGACGATCGTCGTCACCGAGGGTGGCGTCAAGACGGAGTTCGCCATCGCGGCCGGTGAAACGGTCAAATTGTGCGATGATGGCTGCTTCCTGACGCTGCCCAGCGGAGACCGTGCCGCGCTTGGCGGCGAGGAAGCGGTCGACATCGTCAACGGCGAGGCGGTCGTCGAATAGAACCGATTTCCGTTCGAATTTGACGAAATCCATTTACCGGCGGTCAACCAGGCCGCCGGCTTTTCGTGGTTTTCCGGTCTGTTAACCAATCCATTTCACCGATTCCTCCCATCCTGCGGCGTATTTTCGTCGCGGGGAGATAACGAATGCGTTCGCTCCCGGACCATGTGCGGAGGCGGTGACCATGTCGATACGCTCGACAGGTTGCCCGGTCGCGGGATCGTCGCGATCGTGAAGGACTTCGTCGAAAGCCAGTTCACTTGGAACCACGCCAGTCAAACGGCGCGGAGGACGGAAGCATGAACACATTGATCGCAAGGACGGATCGTCTCCTGCTCGCTTCGGGCGGACGCGCCGCGCGGATATGGTCGTCGCAATCGGCCCTGTTCGGCGCGATCCTGATCGCCACGTTCACGCTGGTCGTCGCGGCTGTCGGCATCGTCTATCCGAAGACGAACTGGGACATCTTCGCCTATCTGGCGAGCGCCCACGAGACGCCCGGCATGAGCGCGCAGGTTTTGCATGACCACGCCTACGGCACCGTTCGCGACGCGATCGCACCGGGCGAATTCACGGTGCTGACCGAGGATCGCGACTACCGGGTTCGCCAATATGCCGACCCGGATGCCTTCGTGACCATGCTCGGCTTCTACAAGGTCAAATGGCTCTATATCGAAACGATCCGCACAATGTCGGGCTTCGTGGATTCGCTGACCGCCATCCGGCTCATATCGGTTCTTTCCGCGTTGGCTGTCGGCGCGATAGCGATCGTCTGGTTGTGGTCGCGTCACGCGTTACAACTCGCGCCGCTGGCGCTGGCCGCGCTGATGCTGTCGGGATTCGGCGAGATGGCGCGCCTGGGCACGCCGGACCTCTATTCCGCCGTCTTCTTCGCTGGCGGAATGCTCGCTTTCCTGCATCGCCGCGAAGCGCTGACGGGCTTCCTCCTGTTCCTCGCTTTTCTCGTTCGTCCGGACCATCTCGCCTATATTGGCGTACTGATGGTGGTGGCGGTCTATATGCGTTCCATTTCCTGGGGCGTGGTGGCGGCGTTTGCGGGCGCGGCGGCTGTCTATGTTCCGATAACCCATGCCGCCGGACATCCCGGCTGGTGGGTGCAGATGTGGTTCACTCATGTCGAATATGTCGGCACGCTCGAGAATTTTCATCCGCCGTTTTCGGTCGCGGTCTACCTGCAGTCGGTGATCCGGGCGCTGGTGCGTTCCCTCGTCGAGAACGAGTGGCTGGGCGTGTTGATCGTCGGCACAGCGATCTGGTGGCAAATGATTCAGCACAATGTCGAAACCACGCGCCGCGAATCCGTCATCCTCGTCGCCACCTTGCTGGCCGTGGCCGCCAAATTTGCCGTGTTTCCGCTGTTCGACACCCGCTTCCACTTCGCCTATCTGCTGGTCTTCTGCCTGACTCTTGTCGGCGCTCTCGGCCAGTTGCGCTTCCGCATCCCCAATGGGCCTTTCAGCGACTTCTCGCTTCGCTGAGGCGGGCCTGGAAGCAGCCTTCTGACGGCGCGCGAGGCGTCGTCGGAACCGTTGCCGGGCACGGAGTTTCCGATGCTGGTCGCGGCGTCATCGCCGCATGTCGCAAACAGGCTGCAATCGCGCTGCGTGGCGGTCTTATAGTCTGCCCGAAATCTCATTCCGGAGTCGCGGGCAATGGCAAGTTTTCCTGAAAAGGCGAAGGTCGTAATCATCGGCCTGGGCGGTATCGTTGGCGCGTCGGTCGCCCATCACCTGATCGAGCGTGGCTGGGACGACATCGTCGGCATCGACAAGTCGTCGATCCCGACCGACATCGGTTCGACCAGCCACGCCTCCGACTTCTGCTACGCGACGAGCCACGACTTCCTGTCTTGCTGGACGACGCTCTATTCCATCGACTTCTTCATGAAGCGCGGGCGCTATTCCAAGGTCGGCGGCTTCGAGATCGCGCGTATCGGCGACGATGGTCGCATGGACGAGATCAAGCGCAAGGTAGGGTCCGCCAAGGCGTTCGGCACGGGTGCACGGCTGGTCGATGCAGCGGAGATCAAGGCGAAATTCCCGCTGGTCGAGGAAAGCATGGTGCAGGGCGGCATGTGGGACCCGGATGCCGGCCTCGTCTCTCCGCGTTCGCAGACGGTCGCGGGCGAACTGGTCGATGAGGCGGTGGCCAGCGGCAAGCTTCAGTCCTTCGCCAACACGCCGGCGCAGAGCCTCGTGATCGAGGGTGGCCGCATCAAGGGCGTGAAGACGCATCGCGGCACGATCATGGCCGACCATGTCGTCGTCTGCGCAGGCCTGTGGGGCCGCCTGATCGCGGAAATGGCGGGAGAGGACCTTCCGGTCATGCCGGTCGATCATCCGCTGACCTTCTTCGGGCCGTATGACGAGTTCGCCGGCACCGGCAAGGATATCGGTTTCCCCTTGCTGCGCGACCAGGGCAACTCCGCCTATATGCGCGACACCGGCGATCCGAAAACGCCGGAAGGCGGGCAGATCGAGTGGGGTTATTACGAGGAGAAAGATCCGCGGCTCTGCCATCCGCGCGACATCCTGGAGAAGGAACAGGCGCGCCTGTCGCCCTCGCAGCGCGATCTCGAGATGGAGCAGATCATCGAGCCGCTGGAACGCGCGATGGAATTGACGCCGATCCTCGGCGAACTCGGTTACCGGGAGAGCCATTCCTTCAACGGCCTGCTGCAGGTCACCACCGATGGCGGGCCGTCGATCGGCGAAAGCCAGAAGGTGAGGGGCCTGTGGTATGCGGTCGCCATCTGGGTCAAGGACGGCCCCGGCATGGCCAAGTTGCTTGCCGACTGGATGACCGACGGGCGCACGGAGATCGACCATCACGCGATCGACTATTCGCGCTTCTACCCGCACCAGATGGAAGAGCAGTTCATCCACGATCGCTGCTACGAGAGCGCCTTCAAGATCTACAATCCGGCGGTGCATCCGCGCGAGCCTTACTCCAAGGGGCGCAACATCCGTACCTCGCCCTTCTATGAGCGCGAGAAGGAACTGGGCGGGTATTTCATGGAGATCGGCGGCTGGGAGCGCGCGCATGGCTATGCGGCGAACGAGCATCTGCTGGAGAAATATGGCGACCGGGTGCCGGTGCGCGAGAACGAATGGGACAACCGCCATTTCTGGCGCGTCTCCAATGCCGAACACCTCGCCATGAGCGAGGATTGCGGCATGGTGAATCTGTCGCATTTCGCGATCTACGATGTTTCCGGACCGGATCATGTCGCGCTGATGGAATGGATCTGCGCGGCGCGGATCGGCGGCGACCACATGGTCGGCAAGGGCATCTATACCCATTTCCTCGACGATGAGGGCATGGTGCGCGCCGACCTGACCGTCCTTCGCATGGAGGACCGCTGCCGGGTGATCGATGGCGCGGATGCAGGGCCGCGTGATTTCCACTACATGCGCCGCGTGGCCGAGGAAAAAGGCTTCGACGTCACCATCACGGACGTCACCGAGAAGAATGTGACGATCGGTGTGTGGGGACCCAATGCGCGCGAGACGCTGAAGAAGGTCGTCGAGGACCCGGAGTCCATTTCACCGGAGAACTTCCCCTTTGCGGCGATCAAGCCGCTGCGGATCGCGGGCAAGGACGTTACGGGTTTCCGGATTTCCTATGTCGGCGAGCAGGGCTGGGAACTGCATATGGCCTATGAGGACGGCCTTGCGGTCTGGGATGCGCTTCAGGCTGCCGGCATCATGGCGTTCGGTGTCGAGACCTACGCCAATTCGCGCCGGCTGGAGAAAAGCCTGCGCCTGCAAAACGCCGATCTCCTGACCGAGTACAATCTCTACGAGGCTGATCTGGCGCGTCCGAAGGTCAAGGAAGCGGATTTCCGGGGCAAGGCCAAGCATCTGGAATATCGCGCGCGCGACCACCAGCCGGCAATGCTTTGCACGCTGGTCATGACGGACAATGTCGATTCGACGGGTGTTGCCCGTTACCCGGTCGGCGTCATGCCGGTGATGGATCCCGCAACCGGCGAGACGCTAATCGACGAACTCGGCCGCCGCTCCTTCACGACCTCGGTCGTCTACGGCCCGAGCATCGACAAGAACATCGCGCTCGCCTATCTGCCGCATGCGTGGTGCGAGGAAGGGCGCAAGCTCAGTGTGGAGTATTTCGGCGAGACCTATCCCGTCGAAGTGGCCGCTGTGGGCTACAAGCCGCTCTACGACCCGGAAAACCTGAAACCGCGCAGCTGACGATGTCTGGCCGGCGGATCAACCGCCGGCGAAGGCCATCTTGACGAGGCGGATATAGGTCTGCGTGCCGAGGCAATAGATCGTGTCGGTGCCGTGTCGCGCGCGCAGCCGGTCTGCGAGGGCTTTGAGACCTTGCGCGTCCTCGTAATGAATCTCGTCTTCCACGCGCCCCGCCGCCTTGGCGTTGTCGTAGTGGAGGTAGCCGCGCGTGCCAGAGAGGGCGACTTCGTAATAGGCGGTGCCTTTCTCACCGGCGAAGAAGTCCCTGATGGCGTCAGTGTCCTTGTCGTCGGGAAGGGATGCGAGAATTACCGGGGTCGTCTCGCCGATCAGCCGGGACGCGAATGTCTTGTCGATGGACGACGCGCTGACACAGGCGTCGAAATAACAGCGTGTCGTGCCATCACGCAGGATGCCGAACGCCGCCGATTTGTCGTCCAGCGTGATATCCCGCGACGTTTGGCGGCCGAGAAACGCATCGGCGGCGGCGCGCGCCAGCGCCTTGTCCATTTCCAGCCAAACGGGGAAGTGTCCGCCTTCCGCCGGCGCGGGAATCGCGACGACCTTCTCCGGCTCCACGATATTCAGCTGGTCGTTCCACCTTCGGGTGTCTTCGTCGCATATCAGGATGTCAGCGTTCGATCCGGCGAAGAGCTTGCTGCGGGCGACATCGGCCAGGGTGGGGCCGAGGCTCGCCGGATGCTCCAGCAGGATCGAGGTGACGACCGATACCGCGGATGGAATGTTGCCGGTCTCGTCGAACTCGGCGCCACGGCCGCATTCCAGAACGAGATAGTCCGCGCCGCGTTCGCGAAAATGGTGCAGCGCCATCAACAGGAAGATGCCGTAGGGCGACAGGTAGCTTGTGCCTTCGAGGCTTTCTTCGGCGGCTTCCAGCGCCGGCTCGATCGCCGCATATGCCGCCATGAAGTCCGCAACACTCGCGGGCACGCCGTTGATCCGTATCCGGTCGTTGTGATCGATCTCTTCGGGCGACACGAACAGGCCGATATCAGCGCCGGTCGCTTCGCGCAGGATGTGGGCGATCATGCGCGATGTCGTTCCCTTGCCCTTGCTGCCGGTAATCCGGATGACCTTCGCGGGATCGGGGAGCAGCGAGAGCTTCCCGGCAATGTCCAGAATGATCCGCGGATCGCGAATTTCGCGGTCGTGCTTTCCCTCAACCAGCGCCTTGCGGTTCATGAAGGAGGCGTAGATGCCATCCATCACGCGGTTGAATGCGGGGTCGTCGCGGCGGGACATGATGCGTGTCCTGAAGATTTTTCGATGCACGGACGGGCGTCAGCGCGGCTTTTCCTAGATTGGTTTCACCGGGTGGACCAGAGCAAATCCGGGTCCTTTGTGGCGACGCTGACGAATATGTGAACCAGCGAGGCGAAATGGCGCGTTTCGCTTTCTCGCGTTTGACGTATCATCCTCGCATGGCTTTCCGTGTCGCAGTCCCGGCGATGGTCGCCGCTCTCGTTACGCTTTTCGGCGCACCGGTCCGTGCCCAGGAGCGTGTCGATGTCGCGCTGGTGCTGGCCGTCGATGTGTCGCGCTCGATGTCCTACGAGGAACTGCGCATCCAGCGCGAAGGATACGCCGCAGCGATTTCCAGTCCACAGGTGGTTCGCGCCATCGGGCAGGGCGCTTACCGGCGCATCGCGATCACGCTTTTCGAATGGGCGGCGAACGTCCATGCCAACGAAATCATCGGCTGGACGATCATCGAGAGCCAGGCCGATGCGGATGCGGTCGCGGCCGAACTCCTCGCCACGCGCAGTTTCGGCGAACGGCGGACGTCGATTTCCGGCGCGATCCATCATGCGACGGGGCTTCTGGAAACGGCGCCGCTGCTTGCCGACCGGCGGGTGATCGACATTTCCGGCGACGGTCCGAACAATCAGGGTGTTCCGGTGACCGAGGCGCGGGACGAGGCGGTCGCGAAGGGTATCACGATCAACGGATTGCCGATGATGACGCGGGACGGCTTCGCCCAGCAGTTCCATATCGATGATCTGGACCGCTACTATACGAAATGCGTCATCGGCGGGCCGGGGGCCTTCATGGTGCCCGTCAATGACTGGGACCAGTTCGCGGAGGCCGTGCGTCGCAAGCTGGTCATGGAGATCGGACAGGTGGAAGAAGCCGCGCCGCGCGTCGTGCCGGCGCAGTTTATTCTCGAGGAACCCTATGACTGCCTGATCGGTGAGAAGATCTGGCAGCAGCGCGGCTGGCAGTTCGACGATTTCGATCGGTAATCCGGATCAGGCGACCATAAGCTGCTTGCGGTCGGCGCGTTCCTGCTGCGGCGACTTGGCGTAGACCTCGCGGTAGCATTTGGAGAAGTGCGAGGCGGACACGAAGCCGCAGGCAATCGCCACCTCGACGACCGGCATGGACGACTGGATCAGCAGATGACGGGCGCGGTCGAGCCGGATTTCGAGATAGTAGCGCGCGGGAGACCGGCCCATTTCCTGGCGGAACAGGCGCTCGATCTGCCGGCGCGACAGGCCGACATGGTCGGCGATCTCGACCAGCGACAACGGCTCCGACAGATTGGCTTCCATCAGTTCGATGATCGTCAGAACCTTGGCGTTCTGCACACCGAGACGCGCACGCAGCGGCAGGCGCTGGCGGTCGGTCGGATTGCGCACGCGGTCGGTCAGGACCAGCTCGCAGATGCGGTTCACTGTTGCGTCGTCGAAATCGTCGCTGATGATCTTCAGCATCATGTCGAGTGCTGCCGTTCCCCCGGCGCAGGTATAGATGCTGCCGTCGATCTCGAAGAGATCGGAGAAAACGCTGACCTGCGGGAAGGCTTCCTGGAAACCGGGCAGGTTTTCCCAGTGGATGGCGCAGCGCTTGTTGTTGAGCAGGCCGGCCGCGCCGAGCGTGTGGGCGGCGGTGCACAGCGCGCCGATCTTGACGCCGCGATTGTGCTCCTCGCGCAGCCATGCCGAGAGCGACTTGGAGTGGTTGCGCTCGATATTGAGACCGCCGCAAACGAAGACGATGGACGGCCTGTGCTGGCCGAGCATCAGCTTGCGCTCCTCCTCGATGGAGGTGTCGACGGCAACCTGCACGCCGTTCGATGCAGTGACGGGCTCGCCTGTCTTGCTGGCCAGACGCCAGGCATAGGCTTCGTAGCCGAGGACGCGATTGGCGCCGCGCAGAGGCTCGACCGCCGCGGAAAAGGCGATCATCGTGAATTCCGGCTGGAGGTAGAAGACGACTGTCTTCGGCAGCGTCGGTGCGTTCGTCATCGGGCCAACCTCGCTCCTGTTGCCTGCCACAACATGAAATGTCGTTTTCATGACAAAGAACCAGCCATATCGGGTGCGGTCAACAAAAACCGGCAGAGCTGCCGTCCGTTGGGCCGCGAAAAAATCGGGAGGGTTTGAAAGCAGTCGCCGCCGCCGGTCACGCCGGGATCCTGCCGTTTGCCGGCAAATCGCCGGATTGGTGGTCCGAAAAGGGGATCATTGTTCACTCCATGCAAGTTCGTGTTCACACGGAGCAGCCATTTCGCGTCCGGATCGTTCCTACGGCGGTTTGGACACACCGTTTTGCGGGAACGGGCCAGCTATTATCAGAGCGTCTTCCGGTCGTTTGGGACCAACCGGGATAACGCACCCTCATGGACGGCTCGATCATTCCCCTATGATGGTCATGCAGGTTCGACGCGCAGAAAGTTGCGACACGAAATCGCTTTTCTGCGACATTCAGCTGTGTCGCAGAAAGGATAGATCGAAATCAGGCTGATTCAGTTTCGCGCGCGCCGGCCGCCTTCGCGTCTTCGACGGCGTCCGGGGCTGCTGCCGTCCTCATTGGCGGCGAGCGTCTTGCGCTCCGGCAGCGTGACGGCCTTTGCCAGTTCGGGGAACGGATCGACCTTGTTGGGCAGTGCCATCGCGGCGACGAAATGGTCCTGGAATTTCGGCTCCAGCGCTGTCTCGATCTTCTCGATCTTGCGCACGGTCCGCTCGATTTCGCGGCGGAAATCGCGATTAACCAGCGCCATGCGCGCGCCGGTGCCGGCTGCATTGCCGACCGCCGACACATTCGAAAGGTCGCAATCGGGGATCAGGCCCAGCACCATGGCGTATTTCGGATCAATGAAGGAGCCGAACGCGCCGGCGAAACGGATGGCATCGACATGGTCGACACCCTGCTTGTCCATCAGGAGCTTGATGCCCGCATATAGCGCCGCCTTTGCAAGCTGGATGGCGCGGACGTCGTTTTGCGTGACCGAGATCAGTGGATCGCCGTCATTCAGCACGTAGGAGAAGGTGCGTCCGTTCTCGATGATGCGCGGCGATTTCGCGGCGAGGGCACCGTCGATTACCCCGTCCTCCGAAATCACGCCGGCCAGATACATCTCGGCGACGACCTCGATGATGCCGGACCCGCATATGCCGGTGACGCGCGTCTGCGCGACGGCCTCGTCGAAGCCATCCTCGTTCGACCAGAGATCGCTTCCGATCACCTTGAAGCGCGGTTCGAGCGTCTCCGGGTCGATGCGCACGCGCTCAATGGCGCCGGGCGCCGCGCGCTGACCCGATGAAATCTCCGCGCCCTCGAAGGCCGGACCTGTCGGCGAGGAGGCGGCGACGACGCGGGACGAATTGCCGAGCACGATCTCGGCATTGGTGCCGACATCGACCAGGAGCATCATGTCGTCCTGCCGGTGCGGGCCTTCGGCGAGGGTCGCGGCGGCTGCGTCCGCGCCGACATGGCCGGCGATGCACGGGATAACATAGACGCGGCAACCCGGATTTGCATCGAGCGCCAGTTGCCCGGCCCATGTGTGGACCGCGCCGGAGACGGCGAGCGCGAAGGGCGCGCCGCCGAGCTCGGTCGGGTCGATGCCGAGGAAAAGGTGATGCATGATCGGATTGCCGACGAAGACGGCGTCGAGGATGTCGGTGCGGTTCGCGCCCGATTCGTCGCAGACCTTGCCGATCAGTCCGTCCACCGCCTCGCGCACGGCCTTCGTCATCGCTTCGCGCCCGTCCGGATTCATCATCACGTAGGAGACGCGGCTCATCAGATCCTCGCCGAAACGGATCTGCGGATTGGATGTGCCGGCCGAAGCGATCACCTGACCCGACAGCAACGAGACCAGATGCATGGCGATGGTCGTCGAGCCGATGTCGCAGGCGATACCCCACGCCTCGTTGTGCAGGCCGGGCCACAGGGCGATCAGGTTGGCCTGGGCCGTTTCCTCATCCTTGTAGATCGCGGCGGTAACGCCCCATTTCCCTTTGCGAAGAATGGCTTGCACCTGCGGGTAAAGATACTGGTCGACCAGGACATCGGAGAAACCCCAGTCGCGCTCCAACGCCGCAAGGAGGCGGTCGAGATCGCCGAGCGGGGCGTGCATGTCCGGTTCCTCGACCTCGACATAACAGAGCTGGGCGGCAGGTTTGCGCTCGAAGACACGCGTGTCGGCCGCCTTGCGGACGATCTGCGCGTTGATCTGCACATCCTGCGGGATGTCGATGACGAGATCGCCGGTGATCGTCGCGGAGCAGGAGAGGCGGCGGCCGGCCTTCAGGTCGCGTTTTTCAGCGTAGCGCTTTTCCTTCGCGCCGAAGGGGGAAAGATGGTCGTTTGCCGAGGTGATGCCATGCTTGGCGAATTGGCCTTCCTGCACCTCGATCTGGCAGCGCCCGCATATGCCGCGTCCGCCGCACACGCTCTCGACATAGACGCCGAGCTGCCGGGCAGCTTCCAGAACGGTCGTGCCCTCGGGAAAGCGTCCGCGCCTTCCCGAGGGCATGAAGAGAATGAGGGGGTCGGCCATGGGCTCCCGTCAGGCGCCGGCGCCGGTTCGCGCGGCGCGTCCGCCGCGGCGTCCGCCGGCCGCACGTGCAGGCGCCGGAGCCGCCGCACCGCTCGCGGAGGGCTGATGGTCGCGATAGGTCATGATCCAGTTTCCGCAATCCGGGTCGGTGCCGTTCAGCACGTTGGCGGCGTGGACCATCTCCATTTCCTGCGGACGGCAGGGGTTCATGATCGCCGACGTCATGCCGGACGCGATCACCATCGGGATGAAGGCGGCGTTGATGCCGTGGCGATGCGGCAGGCCGAAAGAGATGTTGGACAGGCCGCAGGTGGTGTTGACGCCGAGTTCGTTGCGCAGGCGGTAGAGCAGCTTGAAGACCTGCTGGCCGGCGGTGCCCATTGCGCCGATCGGCATGACGAGCGGATCGACCACGATGTCCTCGGCCTTGATGCCGTAATCGGCGGCGCGCTCGACGATCTTCTTGGCGACGGCGAAGCGCACGTCCGGGTCAGTCGAGATGCCGGTCTCGTCATTGGAGATGGCGACGACCGGGACATCGTATTTCTTGATCAGCGGCAGGATGGCCTCGAGCTTTTCCTCCTCACCGGTCACCGAATTGACCAGCGGGCGGCCCTTGGCGACCTTCAGCGCGGCCTCGATGGCGGAGGTGACGGAGGAGTCGATCGAGAGCGGAACGTCGACCAGTTCCTGCACCATTTCCAGCGTCTTGACGAGCAGGGCGGGCTCGGTGGCGTTCGGATCGACGGCGGTGACGCCCGCATTCACGTCAAGCATCGTCGCGCCGGCGGCGACCTGTGCCAGCGCGTCGGCCTTCACCGTTTCGAAATTGCCCTCGACCATTTCGGCCGCGAGTTTCTTGCGGCCGGTCGGGTTGATGCGTTCGCCGATGACGCAAAAGGGCTGGTCGAAACCGATGACGATTTCCCGGGTGGCCGAGGCGACGATGGTGCGAGCCATTTATGGATGTTCCTACGATTTGGAGTTCATAGAAGGATATAAAGATGTCTTTATATCCCATGTGCCGCGTTCTTCAAGCCACTGCGAGGCTTTTTTGATGCCGCCGAAGGGGAAGACGTGAATCTGCTTGATGGCCGTGCCGGGCGTGGCGAGCGCATGCTTCTCGATCGGTCCGACGACGCCTTCCGGCGAATGGCTGGTCGCCAGCATGGCGAGCGAACGGGTGTTGCGCTTGAAGAACTCGAGCGAGTTGCCGACGCCGCACATGGCCGCATATTTGACAAGCGTGGTGATCTTGGCCGGGCCGGCGACGCCGAGATGGACCGGCAGATCGATGCCGTGGTCGCGAAGGCTCTCGGCCCAGTCGACGAATTTCTGGCCGTCGAAACCGAACTGCGTGACGATGCGGATGCGCGCATCGGTGCGTTCGCCGAAGGATTTCTTGAGCCGGAGCGCTTCGACCGCGACTTCCGGCGAGAAATCCGGGCTGCCCTCGGGGTGTCCGGCGACGCCCATCTCGGTCACGCCGTATTTGTCGAAAAACCCGGTTTCCAGCACTTCCATGGTGGACGAGAAGTCTCCGGCCTGCTTTTCCAGCCCGCCGCCGATGACCAGCACGTCATGGACGCCGGCTTCCTCGGCCATCGCCTTGATGCGGTCTTCGAGGGCGGCCTTCGTGGTCAGGCGGCGCGACGCGAAATGCGGCACCGGCGTGTAGCCAAGGTCGTGAACCCGCTTCGCGGCGGAAACGAGCGTCGCATTGGTGTCGGTGCCGACATCGGTGATGTAGACGCGCACGCCGGCGGGAAACAGCCCCGGCAGGTCGGGCGATTCGGCCGCCTGTTTCGGCGAAACCTCGATGGACGCGGCGATTCTCTTCGGCGCGGCGCCCTTTTCCATGGAAACTGCATTCATTGCGCGGGTTCCTTCTCAAATCCCTCGTTGCGCACCAGCATCAACAACCGGTCCTTGTCGTAAACGGTCTCGATCTCGTTCATCGCCTTGTCGGCTTCGGCCTCGAGGTCGTCGCCGACGGCAATCGGGTCGCCCTTGCGCCATTCCGCCAGATAGGCGTCGCTGTCGCGCGCACCGACGCGCATCGCGCACATGTCGATGGCTTCGGTGAAGCGCAGCGGCAATTCGCGTTTCGCGGTCTCGCGCCGTCGGCGAATAATCACCTGAGCAGGAATGTCGCGCCAGTAGACGATGATTTTGTCAGCCACGATGGCCCTCCGTGTCGGGAACAAGCAATGCCGCAAGCGGGCATGGACGGCTTGTTACGCGACGACGCGCGGCAATTCAAAAGCGACAGCGAAGGCCGGCGGCGTCTAGAGCAACCAGGAGTGGGCGAAGGCGTGCGCGACGAGCACCACGCCGATCATGATGCAGATCGCCACAACGCCGGTGATGGTGCCGACGGCCAGCCAGAAGCCGTCGCGCTCCGACAGGGCAATTCCGCAGATGAACACGGCGAGCGCCGGCAGCCAGTTTCCGAAGGGAATCGGTATGACGACCGCGATGGCGTAGACGAGGGCGATCAGGCCGACCACCTTCTCGGCACTCTTGGCGTTCGGGAACGGCCAGTAGCGCGGTCGCACCCAGTTTTCCATGCGGCGCAGGAACGGGATCAGCCAGGTGGACATGCGATGAAACGCCTTGTGGCTGAGCGAGCGATTCAGGAAGAAGCGCGGCAGCCAGACAGTCGGATAGCCGATCACCATCTGGAAAGCGACGAGCACGATCGGCACACCGAGCAGCACGGTCGATCCGGGCGGGAACGGCAGCAGGTTGATGGCTGCGGTAAAGACCAGGAAAGTCGCAAAGGAGCGGTCGGCCAGCGCGTCGCGGATGCGGCGGACAGAAACCTCGCCATGTTCCTCTTCGGCGAGTTCGCTCAGGACCTGGGAGAGCGGGCGCGGACGGCAATAGGAATGCGGAGCTTCAACCGGTTCGAATTGTTCCGGAGTCTGCTGCAACATCTTTTCAACCGCCTTCGAGGACGCTCATGGCGCGGGTATACGTCAGGTTCATGACGATAACCGGCAATTGCGACGATTTGGTTTACGATTGTGGCGCTTTTACCAGCCGGCCGGCCTGCTGCAAAGCCGGGGCCAGATCGCCGTATCCGGTCAGTTGGCGCTCGAAGGGCAGGCCGAGGAATTCTGCGGCTGCGCGGGCCTTTTCGGTCAGGGCGGGATCGTCCGTCTGCGCGATGTAGAGCACTCTTTGATAATTGCCGAAATACATCTCGCGCAATTCGGGATGCCGGTCGAGGCCAAGCGGCTTCACCAGAAACGCCTCGAAATGGCGGGCGAGGAAATCGGTGACGAAGAAGGTCGTGAGGTAGTCCCCGTCCGCCGCCTCGAAGGTGTCGTTGCCGATATAGAAGGAGAAACAGTGCGGCCCGGCGATGCGACTGACGCCATGTTCCGCGCAGACCTTGTCGAGCATGCCGCCGGTGCCGCAATCGGCGTAGCCGACGAAGATGTGCTCGTAGCCCTCGGCCCGCGCCTTGCGTATGGCCTTGTCGGTCTCCGGCGCGATATTTTCCGGATGATTGTGGTATTCGGCCGGCAGGCAGGTGAGCGAAATGTGGTCGAGGCCGTTGATCCGGCACACTTCCAGAATCTCGCGCGCGATCATGCCGCAAGCTATCACCCTGACTTTTTGTCCGTCTGCGTCCATGAGGCGTTCAGTTTTCTTCAATACCGGCATGACATAGTGTGGATAAGCGCGGTTTTCTATCGCGCAGAACACCAACAAGCCGCACACGGGTTTCAAATTCCTTGGGGACGGGAATGAAAGCGCCGGAACTTTCAGTCATACTGCCTGCCTTCAACGAGGCGAAGAACATACCTCTGATCGTCGACAAGATCGCGGCGGTCATGGGGGACACTCCGTTTGAGGTCATCGTCGTCGATGACGACAGCCCGGACGGCACGGCTGACGTGACGCGTTCGATCGGTCGCGAGAAACCCTATGTGCGATGCGTGAAGCGGATCAACCGGCGTGGCCTGTCGGGTGCCTGTATCGAGGGCATGATGGCGGCCAACGCGCCGGTCGTCGTCGTCATGGACGCGGACATGCAGCACGACGAGACGCGTCTGCCCGTCATGCTCGCCGAAATTCGCGACGGCGCCGATCTGGTGATCGGCAGCCGATATGTCGATGGTGGCGCGGCATCCTCGGGCTTCGTCAAGAAGTCGCGGGCCAAGGGCAGCGAACTGGCCACCGCGCTCGCCAACCGGATCACCGGCGCCTACACGACCGACCCGATGAGCGGCTTCTTCATGATGACGCGCGATGTCGCCGACAGGGCCGCGCGGGTCGTGTCGCGCGACGGGTTCAAGATCCTGTTCGATATCGTCAGCCGCTTCGGACACGATCTGAAGATCCGCGAGGTGCCGTTCCAGTTTCGCGAGCGAATCGAGGGCGAGAGCAAGCTGGGCTTTCTGGTGACGGTGCAGTTTCTCGGTCTGTTGATCTCGCGCTACACAGGCGGGTTCATACCGGTAAAATTCCTACTCTACGGGCTTGTCGGTTTTACCGGCCTGTTCGTGCACATGGCGACACTGCTGCTGTTGAATGCCAGTTTTGGCGTCGGTTTCGCGACTGCTCAGATCGTCGCCACCTTCGCGGCGATGACCTCGAACTTCGCCTTCAACAATGAGGTCACCTACGCGCATCGCAAGCTCACCGGATGGCGTTTCGTGACCGGCCTTCTGACTTTCTACATCATCTGCGGTATCGGCGCGCTCGCCAATGTGTCGATCTCGGTCCGCCTGTTCGAATGGGACTGGTCGGCGGCGCTGGCGGGCTTCGCGGGCGCACTGATGAGCGCGGTGTTCAACTATGCGGTGACAAAGCTCGTTACCTGGCGCGACACCTAGAAGGCGTCGCCCGGCTCACTGTTTTTCGACGGGAATGACGAGAAGCTCGAATTGCGGACGGCTTCCGGTCATCTGGCTTATGACCGTCGGAGCTCCGGTCGGACGATAGCCGGCATTCTCCAGCAATCTTACATAGTCGCGGAGCACGCTTTCGTCATCGCCGGCACGGGCTGGCAGAACGGCAATGGCCGTGTCGTGCGCACCCGTTTCAAGATACTGGAAATGCCGCGGATCGGAGAGAGGGATCACGTCGATGGTTGGGCCGAGGGCATGGCCTGCCTTGGCGCCGAACACCCAGCTCTTGACGATAACCGCCGAAGGCGCGCCAAGTTTCGGCCACGCCTCGGCGAGCGCCGTCCAGTCCTGCAGTTCCCTGCCGATTTCCCAATTTTGCGGCAAACCGGGAATGACCCTTCCGGCAAACGAGTAACGGCTCTGGAGCGCGACTATCAGCGCGACTGCCGGAACCAGCGCGCAGGCGGCGCGAAATGTGAACAGGATCAATCCGCGGAATCGGTCGACATTGTTCGCCGTCCAGCGCCCGGCGAGAGGAAAGCCGAACATGAAGCCGCTCATCGCCCAGTGCGCCAGTGAATCGCGCGACAGAAGCGCAATGGCGAGAAAAAGGGCGGGCGGCACGATTGCAAACCAGGCGAAGAGCCGATCCGCGGTCCGTTCAGGCCGAATGAGGCCGCCTAACGATGCGGTCAGGATCACCAGCCAGGTGCCAGGCAGGAGATAGATAATCTGGCCGCCCAAAACCGACAGGAAGTTCACCGGATGGAGAATTCCTGAATCGGCAGAAGCGCGTCCCGCCTGGAATGTGATAGAGATCCAGTCATGAGACGCGTTCCAGACGAGCGTCGGAACGAGTCCCAGCATTGCGATCGCCAGTGTTGCCCAGAGGGTCGGCGATGCGAGCAAACGGCGATGCGCGGGGCTCGCGATCAGGAAGATAAGGGCCGAAAGACCGAACAGGGCTGCCTGGTATTTGGAAGCCAGCGCCAGCGCAAAAAACAGCCCGGCGGAAAGCCACCGGCCTGTCCGCAATTTCGCACCCGGCGCCAGAAGATCCGGCAGCACAAGGCGTAGCGTCGCCAGGAGGGCGAGGTTCAACGGCCCGTCGGGCACGACGAAATGGCCGGCGGAGATGAAGAAGAACGGCGCGACACTGTACCAGGCGAGCGCCCAGAAGGCGGCGGAGCGGCCATAGGCGAGACGGGTGATATCCCAGATCAGCCACCCGCTGACCGCGCCGGCGAAGATGAAGGGCAGGCGGATGACGGCCACGCTTTCCGTGCCCGTCAACCATGCCATCAGGCGGGCGAGCGTGAAGGCGACGGGCGGGTGGTCGAAATAGGAAAGCGACCAGTCACGCGATACGGTGATGGCATAGGCTTCGTCGTTGGTTGCCGGAAAAATCCAGGAGATCAGGAGTCGCAGCGCGAGGAACACGGCGATCAGGAGCAGGGCGCTCCGGACCCCGGTTTCACCGTTGGAATCGATATCCGATTGGGCTGGCATCGTTGCCTTCAACAGCGTCTCGCTATCGGCCGCAAGCAAAAAGCCCGGACTGGAAATCCGGGCTTTCGAATTCGAAAAGAAAATTCGCGATCAGGCGGTTACGTGGCTGTTGTGCTTGCGCTTCATGAACTCTTTCGCGGTCTCGACGGCGACCGCGGCGTCGCGGCAATAGGCGTCGGCGCCGACGGCTTTGCCGAACTCCTCGTTCAGCGGCGCGCCACCGACCAGGACGATCAGGTCTTCGCGAATTCCCTTTTCCTTCAGCGTGTCGATGACGACCTTCATGTAGGGCATGGTGGTCGTCAGAAGAGCGGACATGCCGACGATGTCGGGCTCTTCGCGCTCGATAGCCTCGAGATAGTTCTCGACCGGATTGTTGATGCCGAGATCGACGACATCGAAGCCGGCGCCTTCCATCATCATGCCGACGAGGTTCTTGCCGATGTCGTGAATGTCGCCCTTGACGGTTCCGATCACCATCTTGCCGAGCTTCGGGGCGCCGGTTTCGACGAGCAGCGGACGCAGGATGTTCATGCCCGCCTTCATCGCGTTGGCCGACAGCAGCACTTCCGGCACGAACAGGATACCGTCACGGAAGTCTTCACCGACGATACGCATGCCCTCGACGAGCGCTTCGGTCAGCACCTCATAGGGCGCCCAGCCACGATCCAGCAGGATCTGTGTCGCCTCGACGATTTCCTCCCTCAGACCGTCATACAGATCGTCATGCATCTGCTGGACGAGTTCGTCGTCGGACAATTCGGAGAGGATGATTTCATCGTCGGACATGTGCGATAATTTCCCGATAGCGTGAGACGCGGCAGTGCCTGCCGAGGTTTAACAGGATTTTGAATCGGAAATCATAAAAAAAGCGCTTCAAATGCGACGGCCTCAAATGCTTTTGCGACCGGATCGATTTCGTGTTCCCGCGATGCGCAAGATGGCTCATTGTCGCGGCAGCGTCAAAGCCTGCCGCGAATTGAAGGGCCTGAATCACCACTCGCCATCATTGTCGATCCTCACAAGCCGGGGCCGGCGGTTCCGGCACGCAGTGTTTTCAGGGTGAGACCATGTCAGATTCGGCAACGGAAACGGACCAGTCGGGTGCGGAAGGCGCACGCGGACGGGGCGGGCGGCGCGCATCGGGCGGAGCGGCCGCAAGGCGGGCGGCGCGCAGCGGCGGCCAGCGTTCGCCGGCGATGCCGAACATCACGCGGCGTGTGCCGGTTTACGAGGTGCTCGACGAGGAAGCGATCTCGACCATCGAGGCGAATGCCGACATGGTCCTCGAGGAAATCGGAATCGAGTTCCGCGATGACGAGGAAGCGCTGAAGCTCTGGAAGGACGCCGGCGCGGACATCAAGGGCCAGCGCATCCATTTTCCGAAGGGTTTGTGCCGGGACCTGCTCAAGACCGCGCCCTCCGTCTTCACCCAGCATGCCCGCAACCCGGAGCGGAACGTTCAGATCGGCGGAGACGCGACCGTCTTTGCGCCGGTCTACGGGCCGCCCTTCGTGCGCGACCTCGACGGCGAGCGCCGCTACGCGACCATCGAGGATTTCCGCAATTTCGTGAAGCTGGCCTACATGGCGCCGTCCATGCACCATTCGGGCGGGACGGTGTGCGAACCGGTCGACATTCCGGTCAACAAGCGCCATCTCGACATGGTCTACAGCCACATCCGCTATTCGGACAAACCCTTCATGGGGTCGGTGACCGCGCCGGAGCGCGCAGAAGACACCGTGGCGATGTGCAAGATCCTGTTCGGCGACGATTACGTCGAGAACAACACGGTCGTCACCAACCTCATCAACGCCAACTCGCCGATGGTGTTCGACGACACGATGCTGGGCGCGGCCAAGGTCTATGCGCGCCACAACCAGGCCTGCATCATCTCGCCCTTCATCCTCGCCGGCGCCATGAGCCCGGTGACCATCGCCGGCACGCTGACGCAGGTGCTGGCCGAGGTGCTCGCGGGCGCCGCGTTCACGCAGCTCGTACGGCCGGGCGCGCCGGTCCTGTTCGGCACGTTCGCCGCCTCGATCTCGATGCAGTCGGGTGCGCCGACTTTCGGCACGCCGGAACCGTCTCTCGTTTCCTACGGTGCCGCCCAGCTGGCGCGGCGTCTCGGACTGCCATTCAGAACGGGCGGTTCGCTGTGCGGCTCGAAGATCCCGGACGCGCAGGCGGCGCATGAAAGTGCGACGACCTTGAACATGACGCTGCTCGCCGGCACGAATTTCGCCCTGCACTCCGCCGGGTGGCTGGAAGGCGGCCTCGTCGCCTCCTATGAGAAGTTCATGATCGACGTCGACCAACTCGGCATGCAGCAGCGCTTTGCGGAGGGCATCGACATGAGCGCAAACGGCCAGGCGCTGGATGCGATTCGCGAAGTCGGACCCGGAAGTCACTATCTCGGCTGCGATCACACGCGGGCCAATTTCGAGAACGCCTTCTACCGCTCGCTGATCGCCGACAACAATTCCTTCGAGCAGTGGGATATCGAGGGGCGCAAATCGGCCGACCAGCGGGCCAACGCGCTGGCGCGACAGTGGCTGGACAGCTACCAGGCCCCCGATCTCGACCCGGCCATCGACGAGGCGCTGCAGGACTTCATCCGTCAGCGCAAGGAATCGATGCCCGACGCGTTCAGTTGAAAGAAGCCCGTGGACGGCCGGGCTAAAGTGGCCGACATCATCCACGACGAAGTCTGGCGCGTCGGCCGGCGCGACGCGGAATGACCGAAGACGTTCGGATCGACGAACTCGACGCCGTGCTCGCGGCGCATGGCCTTATCCGTCGCGGCGGGTTCGCATTCACCGAGGCGGACACCGCACCGCCCGCGTTGGGGGACATGCCGGCGCGCAGCGTCATTCTCGTCGGTCATGGAGGCGGCAGCATCTGGCCGCATTTCCGCGCATGGCTCGCGGCGCTGGACGTACCGCCGGATGATCCGCTCGATACGTGGTCGCGCGCGGTGATCGAACCGGTCGCCGCCCGTTTCGGCGCGCGCGCGGTATTTCCTTTCGAGAAACCCTGGCTTCCCTTTCAGCAATGGGCGATTCGGGCAGAAGGTCTGAAACCGTCGCCGCTCGGCATTCTGATGCATCCGGAGTTCGGCCTCTGGCACGCCTATCGCGGCGCGCTGCTGTTCGATGTCGATATTCCGGTTCATCCGCCTGCCAATCCGATTCATGTCTGCGCCCTATGTGACGGAAAACCTTGCATGAATGCCTGTCCGGCAGGTGCCGTCACCGAGGCCGCGTTCGACGTTGCCGCGTGCGGCGGGTATCTTTCTTCCGGCGGCGCCTGTCGCGATGCCGGTTGCCTTGCGCGGGCTGCCTGTCCGGTCGGCCGCCCATATGGCGCTGCGCAAACCGCCTTTCACATGACGGCGCGCCTGCGCGGTCTCGACGGCCAATAAAAAAGTTTTGCGCCGACCCAAGGATCGCCGATAACGCACCGTCTTAAGGGCGATGATGACGATGCAAGCGGATGTCGTTTCACATACGGGCGCGATTGCCGGCGACGGAGATCAGGCGCTTGCCGCACGCGCGAGCAATGGCGACCGCGAGGCTTTCGCCTGCCTGCTCGAACGGCACTACGCCACGATCCATCGGATTGCCTGGCGGTGGTGCGGCGACGCGGCGGATGCGGACGACATAGCGCAGGACGTTTCCATCAAGCTTGCGCGCGCGATTTCCGGATGGCGCGCCGAGGCATCGTTTCCGTCCTGGCTTTACCGCATCGTGCTCAACACGGTGCGGGATCGCCAGCGGGCCCGCGCTTCGGAGCGCCGGCGCGTCGAGGCCTACGCCGTGCAGGCCATGGTCGACGCGCAGGGGGGCGAGGGAGCCGATGGCGATCCGGCCACACGTCTCTGGTCGGCTGTCGGCTCCCTTCCCGAACGCCAGCGCGACGCCGTGCTTCTGGTGCATGGCGAAGGGCTGAGCCACGACGAGGCCGCGGGCGTGATGGGCGTCTCGGAAGGAACCGTGTCGTTTCACATTCACGAGGCGAAAAAGAAACTGAGGGCGATCATGCAAAAGCCCGAGGATGAAGTGTCATGACAGATGAATTCGATCTCGACATTCTCAAGAAGGTTCCGGCGCCTCAGCCGGATGCGGGCAAGCGCGATGCCGCCATGCGCGAGGCGCTGTCTGCCTTCGACGCCGAAAAAAAATCTGCGGGCACCCAAGGATCGACCGCCGGCTCCCGTCTAATGACCATACTGCAACGGTCATGGAGCACGACAATGACAGCAATGACGAAGGGCCGGCTGATGTCCGGCACGGCAATCGCCGGGATTCTGGCGGTTCCGCTTGCCGGTTACCTCGCCTTCGCGGTGATGAACGAGGGATACCGCCCCGGTTTCACCGACACGGCCCCGGTCGACTTCGCGCAAGGGGTCCCGCCGAGCCTGGACGACACGATGGTGCTGGGGCGCAACCAGGCGTCGGGTGCCTATCGCGAGGCCGAGGAAAGCGACGCGGCAATCGTGCTTGGAGAGGCTCTGCCGGCTCCGATGCCGACGGCGCCGTCCTTTGCCAAGCGCACGCTTGTCGGCGACGGCTCCGCCAAGATCGCGCCGGGCATGGAACGTCTGCGCCGCGACCGGTTCGAGACATACGAGACCAGCAGCGTCCGCGCCGTTCTCGAAGATCCCGTCTCGACCTTCTCGATCGATGTCGATACCGCGTCATACTCGGTGGTCCGCCGGGCCATCATGGAAGGCCGGCTGCCCGATCCGGACAGCGTTCGCGTCGAAGAGCTGATCAACTACTTCAACTATGCCTATCCGCTTCCCGAGAACCGCAGCGCGCCGTTCGGGGTCAATGTCTCGGTCTCGCCGACCCCGTGGAACCCGGACACGAAGCTGATGCATATCGGCATTCAGGGCTTCGACATCGAGCCCGAAAATCGCCCTGCGGCGAACCTCGTTTTCCTGATCGACGTTTCGGGATCGATGGACGAAGCGGACAAGCTGCCGCTTCTCAAGAGCGGGTTCCGCCTGTTGCTCGACAAGCTGGACGAGCGCGACACGATCTCCATCGTCACCTATGCGGGCAATGCCGGCACGGTTCTCGAACCGACCAGCGCGTCGGAGCGCGATAAGATCCTGCATGCCATCGATACGCTGGAGCCGGGCGGAACGACCGCCGGGGCAGCGGGAATCGAGGAAGCCTACAGGCTTGCCCGTGAGGCGCGTATCGAGGGTGGCGTCAACCGCGTCATGCTGGCGACCGACGGCGACTTCAATGTCGGCGCGACGTCCGACGAGGAATTGAAACGGATGATCGAGGACCGCCGCGACGACGGCATCTTCCTGTCGGTCTTCGGTTTCGGCAAGGGCAATTACAACGACCAGCTCATGCAGGTCCTCGCCCAGAACGGCAACGGCACGGCGGCCTATATCGATACGCTGGCCGAGGCGCAGAAGACGCTGGTGGAAGAGGCGGGCTCGACGCTTTTCCCGATCGCCAAGGACGTGAAAATCCAGGTCGAGTTCAATCCGCAGACCGTCGCCGAGTACCGGTTGATCGGCTACGAGACGAGGGCGCTGAAGCGCGAGGACTTCAACAATGATCGCGTCGACGCCGGCGATATCGGCTCGGGCCATTCCGTCACGGCGATCTACGAGATCACGCCGGTCGGCAGCCCGGCGGTGCAAAACGATCCGTTGCGCTACGGATCGGCCGAAAAGCCTGCCGCCGATACGGATGCGTCGTCCGGCGAATATGCGTTCCTGAAACTGCGCTACAAGCTGCCGGACGAAACACAGAGCCACCTGATGACGACGCCGATCGGGCATGAATTCGACCGGGCGCGGCTCGCATCGCTCTCGACGGATGCGCGCTTCTCGATCGCCGTGGCGGCCTTCGGCCAGAAGCTCCGGGATACGGACGCGGTGGCGGACTATTCATGGGACGAGATCAGGGACCTCGCGGCCGGCGCGCGCGGCGAGGATCCCTTCGGTTACCGCAGCGAGTTTCTGCGGTTGGTCGGATTGGCGGAGAGCCTTGACCGCTGATCCATACTCACGCCCGGCGTTTGCCTCCTGCGCCGGGCGTTTTTTCTTTTCGTTGACCTCGCTTGCCGGTTGCCGTATTTGACCGCGCAGGGCACGAGGCGCCCGCCGCTCACCGGTTATCCGATGGTGAAGCCTCCCGGCGCAGGCCGGTCTTCGAGCAGACCCGTTGCAACGCGGTCCTGCGGCAATGTGAGCCCCGCATTCCATGACCGCATGAGCAGAACGGAACTGCAATCATGCCAGAGACTTCTCTTGGGCGTCCCCGGACCATCGACGAGGCCAAGCAGCGCGCCAAGGCGCTTCGCAAGGCGATGAACGCGAACGGCGTCAAGATCAGCTATGGACAGGCGCTGGAACGCGTGGCCGCCGAAATCGGCTATCGCGACTGGAACACCGCCGTCGCCCGATTGTCGAATGAACCGCCATTCTCCATCCAGGTGGGCGACATCGTGAGCGGCACCTATCTCAAGCAGCCCTTCGCCGCCGAAGTGCTCGCCGTGGAACTGATCGGCGGCGGCAGCCACTACCGCGTGACGCTTCACCTCGAAGAGGCGGTGGATGTCGTGACCTTCGACAGTTTCTCGGCTTTCCGCCAACGTGTTCACGGAACGGTCGACGATACCGGCGTTTCGCCTTCGCGGACCAGTGACGGCGAGCCGCATCTGGTGATCCGGCCGCTCGTCTCCGCCTTTGCCTGACGGCCGGTCAGGCGGTGACGAGCCGAACACCGACCATGAAGAAGAAGGCGCCGAAAGCGGCCTCGATCCAGCGTGTGGCGCGGCGGTAAAGCGCCTGCGCCCCGTGCGAGGAGAACAGGACGGCGTAGAGGCCGTAGATCGTGAAGGATGACAGGCCGGCGGCAATGCAGAACTCGATGATCGTGAGAGGCGAGGCCTTCGAGGAGACGACGAAGACCGAGATCGATGCCCAGAACAGCGCCGACTTCGGGTTCATCAGGCAAATGCCGAGGCCGCGCGCATAGGAGGCGAGGGGCGAGAGCCGGCGCGTATCCGGCCGGATTGCGCCCGGCGTGTTGCGCCATGCCGCGCGCAGCGAGCGAAAGCCGAGATAGACCAGATAGGACCCGCCCGCGAGTTTCAGCGCCACGAAGGCCGGCGGAAAGACGGTGAAGACCGCCGCGACGCCGAATGCGGAGGCGAGCGACCAGATGAACGTTCCGGTCGCGACACCGGCCACCACCAGCAGTCCAGCCTTGCGGCCGTGGCCGAGCGCGGTCGATGCCGTCGCGACAAGGTTCGGGCCAGGCGCAGCGATGGCGACGACCAGCATGAGCCAGGCGGTCAGCAGGATCGAAAAGGTCTCGTTTTCCATGGCGTTGTCCTCGGTTCGGCTCTACGCCGGATTTTCTGGGCTGGCGAGAGAAAATCGGTGCTCGTCGCGCGGGAAATCGAGCCGCGGCATTGACTTGTCCCGTCCGGCCATGTGCCATTCGGCGGATGAACCTGACGCTTGCCGATATCCTTGCCGCGCAAAACACCATTGCCGGGATCGCCGCCGACACGCCGCTTGTGCCTTCGCCTTTCATGTCGGTGCGGTGCGGGCAGGAGTTCCTTCTCAAGCTGGAAATCGCCCAGCCGATCGGCGCGTTCAAGCTGCGTGGCGCGGTGAACGCGATCGCCAATCTCGCCGAGGACGTGGCCGGCGTGACCTGCTGTTCGACCGGCAATCACGGTCGCGGAGTCGCCTTTGCGGCGGCGCAGCGCGGCATGCGCGCCGTGGTGTGCATGTCGTCCATGGTGCCGAAGGCCAAGGTGGACGGTATCCGTGCGCTCGGCGCCGAGGTTCACATCGCCGGCACCAGCCAGGACGATGCGCAATCGGAAAGCCTGCGTCTGTGCGAGACGGAAGGTCTTGCCGAGATATCGCCGTTCGACGATCCGTTCGTGATCGCCGGGCAGGGGACCATCGGCCTCGAATTGCTCTCCGCGCGGCCCGATCTGGAGGCGATCCTTGTGCCGCTCTCGGGCGGCGGGCTCGCCGGCGGGATCGCGCTCGCCGCGAAGACGATCCGGCCGGACATCCGCGTGATCGGGATTTCCATGGATCGGGGCGCGGCAATGCACGAGTCGATCCGGGCCGGTCATCCGGTCGAGGTGACGGAGGTCGAGAGCCTGGCGGACTCGCTTGGCGGCGGAATCGGGATGAAAAACCGGCTCTCGTTTTCGCTTTGCCGCGATCACCTCGACGAGACGGTGCTCGTAAGCGAGGAGGAGATCTACGCAGCCATGCAAACCCTTTACTATGAAGACAGGATCGTCGCCGAGGGCGGATCGGTGGTGGGCCTTGCGGCGATGCTGGCGGGCAAGCTTCCATCATTTTCCGGGCCGGTGGCGACTGTCGTGACCGGACGCAATCTCGATATGTCGGTCTTCACGCGGATCGTGAATGGCGAGGATGTCACGCTGGGCAACACGGTGGTGCGGGGCAAGACCTATGGCGCATGAGGTGCTGATCGCCACGGAGGCGGATCTCAGACAGGCTGTGAAACTGGATCTCGCAGCAGTCGAGACGGTCGAGCGCGCATTCGCGGCCCTGGCGACTGGTGAGGTCGTGATGCCGTCGATCCTTTCGATGGAGCTTGAGGCCGCCAATGGCGAGGTCGACGTCAAGACCGCCTATATTCCGGGCTTTGACGGGTTCGCGATCAAGGTCAGCCCGGGCTTTTTCGACAATCCGAAGCTGGGGCTGTCCAGCCTGAACGGGCTTATGATGCTGTTCTCCGCGAAGACGGGGCTGGTCGATGCGCTGTTTCTCGACAATGGCTACCTGACCGATGTGCGCACGGCGGCCGCGGGCGCGGTGGCGGCGAACTACATGGCACCGGAGACAGTGGAGACGGCGGGTGTGATCGGCACCGGCGTGCAGGCGCGCTTGCAAATCGCTGCGGCCCATCTGGTTCGGCCTTTTTCCCGTGTTCTGGTCTGGGGGCGAGACGGGGAGAAGGCGAAAGCCTGCGCGGAAGACATCGCGCGGATGCTGCCCGTGACGGCGGAAGCGGTGGACGATCCGGCGCGGCTGGTCGCGGAAAGCCAACTCGTCGTTACGACGACGCCGGCGCGCGAGCCGGTTCTGAAGGCGCAGTGGCTGCATCCCGGTCTGCATGTGACCGCGATGGGCTCCGACCAGGCCGGCAAGAACGAGATCGACCCGGCGGCGCTTGGCGCAGCCGATCTCTATGTCTGCGATCGGGTGAGCCAGTGCCAAAAGCTCGGCGAGTTGCGCTCGGCTGTCGAGGCCGGAGTGTGGTCGCGCGGGACGCCGCCGGAACTGGGGGATGTCGTCGCCGGAAAAGTGGCGGGCCGCCCGTCGGCCGATGCGGTCACCATCAGCGACCTGACCGGCACGGGTGCGCAGGACACCGCGATCGCGACACATGCCTTGAAAGCGATCCGCGCCGCCGGGGCGGGGACGCCGTTTTCGACCTGAGCGTCAGATCCAGCCGGCGAGCGACACCAGGGCAAGCGTGGCGCACAACAGGGCAAGGCCGCCGGCGCCGATCGCGACGAGCCTCGTCTTGCGGCAACGGGCTTCCAGCGCCATGCCCTGCACCTGCAATTCGCCGATTAGGTCCTCCTGCCGCGCGATGGTCGCGTCCTTGTCGCCGAATTGCTGCTGGTAGCGGCGTATCTTTTTCTGCAGGTCGCCGAGTTCGCCATTCAGGATGGTGAAGCTCTTGTGACGGCTGCGGAAATCCCTCTCCATCTTCTTGAGCATGTCGACATGCTTGCGGAAGATCACGCCGGTGATCTGGGCGTTTGTGTAGTCGTACCCGATCAGTTGAACGGCGGCGGCGATTGCCTCTTCCGGGTCGATCGCGAAGCGATTGGATTCGCGTGACAGGCGCTTGGGCGCAAGCTTCAGCAGCAGGTTCTTTTCGACCTCGTGCCGGTCGGGGACATGGACGGCGAACTCCACCTTGCAGGGGATCGGCTCCGTTGAATCGAAATGCTCGTAGCGATACTTGCCGACTTCGCGACTGGTCGAGCCGACCTTCACGCTGCCGGGCGCTTCCGGGCAGCTCAGTATGTAGACGTAACCTGTGGTCAGTTCGATTCGTGCATGCGAATCCGCTGCCATTCTCCTCGCGCGCGGCCTTTTCGGCCCGCTCCCCCAGTTTGCCCGATATCCTGCTAGCAAATTCCTGCCGCCGTTCAAAACTGTATTCGCGGATCGAGCGATGAAAGATATTTCCGTGTGTCGCGTTTCGGCACAGTGGAGATTACCGGTTTACTGTCGGTGGACATCGATGCAGGAGAACAAAATTCTCCTTTCGTTGCCTCACGTGTCGGTTGTCCCGGAAAAAATAAGGGGTTCGACCGAGGAGGATGGATGGGGATGTTCCCGATAGGTGATGGCGATCTCGGTCCGTTAACTCAGGGTGATGTCGTTTAACCCGTTGTCGCGGTCGGATTTCTTGCGTCCGCGTTCTGAGAATATGCTGTGATGGCGCTTTGACCCGCCGGAGAAGCGCATGCCGAAAGATCCGCCGCCCGAGCCAGAGATGACGAGCGACATGCTCGTCACCGAGGCTGTTGCCGAGGCGGTGCCCGACGAAGCGCCGGCCCGACTGCGCAAGCGGGGCGGACGCGCCGGGAACACGCGGCGCGGCGGTGCGGCGATCCGGCAGTTGCCCTGGACCGATGTGATCAACACGGACCGGCCGACCGAGCCGCTTCCGCCCGAGGGCGTCGCCGCGATCCATGACGGGGCGATGCGGGTGCTCGAAGAGATCGGCATCGAGTTTCTCCATCCCGAAGCCATCGAACGGCTTCGAGAGGCCGGCTGCACTATCGATGGCGAGAATGTGCGCATGGACCGAGACTTCGTCGTGGAAATGCTCGGCAAGGCTCCGCGGGAATTCACGCTGACGCCGCGCAACCCGGACAGGGCGATCACCATCGGCGGCAGGCACATGGTATTCGGCAACATTTCCTCGCCGCCCAACTGCTCCGATATCGAGCGCGGCCGCCGCAGCGGCAACCGGCACGACTACCGCGAACTGCTCAAACTGCTGCAATATTTCAATTGCATCCATTTCGCAGGCGGTTACCCGGTCGAACCGATCGACATCCACCCATCCATCCGCCATCTCGACTGCCTTTTCGACAAGCTGACGCTGACCGACAAGGTGGCGCATGCCTACGCGCTGGGCACCGAACGTATGGAAGACGTCATCGAGATGGTGCGTATCGCGGGCGGGCTCTCGCATGAGGCGTTCGACGCCGCGCCGCATATGTATACCAACATCAACTCGACCTCGCCGCTGAAGCATGACTGGCCGATGCTCGACGGCGCCATGCGGCTTGCCCGGCGCGGCCAGCCGACCATCGTTACGCCGTTCACTCTGGCCGGCGCGATGGCGCCAGTGACCATGGTCGGTGCGGTGACGCAGTCCATTGCGGAGGCACTGGCTGCGATCGCGTTGCTGCAGTGGATCAAGCCCGGGGTCGGGGTCGGCATCGGGACGTTTACCTCCAATGTCGACATGAAAACCGGCGCGCCTGCCTTCGGCACGCCGGACTATGTTCGGGCGACGCAGATCACCGGCCAGATGGCGCGGTTCTACGAGCTGCCGCTGCGGTCATCCAACACCTGCGCGGCCAACACGCCGGACAATCAGGCGACATGGGAATCCATGATGTCGATGTGGGCGGCCGTCACGTCGGGCACCAACATGGTGTACCACGCGGCCGGCTGGCTGGAGGGCGGTCTTTGTGCCTCCTACGAGAAGTTCGTCATGGATTGCGAAGTCCTGCAGCAGTTCATCTCCTATTTCGAGCCGCTGACCACGGGGTCGGATGATATCGCGGTCGATGCGATCCGCGAGGTCGGGCCCGGTGGGCACTTCTTCGGAATCCAGCACACGCAGGACCGCTACGAGACGGCATTCTATTCGCCCTTCCTGTCGGACTGGTCGAACTTCGAGAACTGGGAGGATCGCGGCGCAGTGACGACCGTGGAGCGGGCCAACAAGGTCTGCAAGCAGATCCTCGCCGAATACGAGGAACCGCCGATTGATGAGGGCATTCGCGAGGAACTCGAGGCCTTCGTGGAAAAGCGCAAGCGCGAAGGCGGGGCGCCGACGGATTTTTGACCATGACAATGTTCGACTGGCATGCGGAGCGCAGCGATCTGGACGGGATCGCATTGCTCGACACGGAAACCACAGACGCGGAAATCGATCTCGTTGCCGTGCGCACCTACCGGCAGGGCCGCGTGCGTGCCAAGATGGCGGAGTTCGGTATCGCGGCGCTTGTGCTGACGGATGCCGTCAACATCCGATATGCCACCGGCACCCGCAACATGCAGGTCTTCACTTCGCGCAACCAGCCATCGCGATACCTGGTGCTGACGCAGGATCGCTCGATCCTGCACGAATTCACCGGCGCGGAGCATCTGGGCGAGGGTTTCGAAACGGTCGATGAGGTGCGCCCGTCGATGACGGCGAGTTTCGTTGCCGCCGGGGAGCACATCGCCGAGCGCGAAAAGGCATGGGCGCGCGCGATGGGGGCACTGCTCAGGGAACTGGTCGGCCCGGGCGAGAAAATCGGCATCGAGCGCATCAATGCCGGTGTCGCCATCGCGCTTGGCGGAGAGGGCTTCGAGATCGTCGATGCTCAGCAGCCAGTGGAACTGGCGCGCGCCATCAAGTCGGCGGAAGAGATGAAATGCGTGAACGCCTCGCTGCGCGCGACGGAGGTCGGCGTGGCGCGGCTGCGCGAGGCGATCCGGCCGGGCCTGACGGAAAACGCGTTGTGGTCGGTGCTGCACCAAGCGGTAATCGCCCAGGGCGGCGACTACGTGGAAACGCGGCTTCTGAACTCCGGCGGGCGAACGAATCCCTGGTTCCAGGAGTCGGGTTCGAAGGTGATCGGCGAAAATGAGCTGATCGCGCTCGATACCGACGTGGTCGGCTGCCACGGATACTATTCCGACTTCTCGCGCACGTTCCACGCCGGACCCGGCAAGCCGAGCGAGACGCAGCGCGAGCTCTACAAGACGGCCCACGAGCAGGTGCACCACAATATGGGCATCATCCGGCCCGGCATGACATTCCGGGACTATGCCGAGGCCGCCTGGGACATCCCGGAAAAATATCACGCCCACCGCTATTACCTCTCCGCGCATGGCTGCGGGATGACCGGGGAATACCCCTATCTCTACCATCGCGGCGACTTCGCCGACGCGGGCTATGACGGCGTGATCGAGCCGGGCATGACGCTCTGCGTCGAGAGTTTCATCGGCGAGGAGGGCAAGGGCGAGGGCGTCAAGCTCGAACAGCAGATCCTCGTCACCGACACCGGTATCGAATTGCTGTCACGCTTTCCCTTCGAGGAAAGCCTGTTGGCGTAGTGGATTGGAACAGCAGGGGATTGCAATGAAAACCAATACGCGTGTGGTCGTCATCGGGGGCGGTGTCGTCGGGTGTTCGGTGCTGTATCACCTCGCCAAGGCGGGATGGACCGACATCATGCTGATCGAGCGGTCGGAATTGACGTCCGGTTCATCGTGGCACGCGGCCGGCGGTTTTCACACGCTGAACGGCGATCCGAACGTCGCCAAGCTCCAGGCCTATACGGTCGGGCTCTACAAGGAACTCGAAGAGATTTCCGGCCAGCCCTGCGGGCTGCACCTGACGGGCGGCGTGATGCTGGCGGAAAGCCCGGAGCGTATGGATTTCCTGCGCACCCTGCATGCCAAGGGCCGGCATCTCGGCATGCAGACCGAACTGATCACGCCATCCGAGGCAAAGGCGATGTTCCCGCTGATGGACGAGAGCAATTTCGTCGGCGCACTGTGGGACCCGGTGGAAGGCCATCTCGACCCGTCCGGAACCACGCACGCCTATGCCCGCGCCGCGCGCGTTCTGGGCGCGGAGATCGTGCTGCGCAATCCGGTGAAGGAGCTCACCCAGGACCCCGACGGCACCTGGAATGTGGTGACCGAGCAGGGCACGGTCAGATGCGAGCATGTCGTCAATGCCGGCGGGCTTTGGGCGCGCGAGGTCGGCCGCATGGTCGGGCTCGAACTGCCGCTGCTCGCCATGGAGCACATGTATCTCCTGACCGAGGATATGCCCGAGGTCATCGAGTTCAACGAGACCTATGGGCGCGAACTGATCCACGCGATGGACTTTCGCGGCGAGATCTACACCCGGCAGGAGCGGCAGGGCATGCTGCTCGGCACCTATGAGCAGGCCTGCGTGCCGTGGTCGCCGAAGGTTACGCCGTGGGATTTCGGCCATGAATTGCTGCAGCCCGATATCGAGCGCATCGCGCCGTCGCTGGAGATCGGCTTCAAGCATTTTCCGCCCTATGAGCGGGCCGGCATCAAGCAGATCATCAATGGCCCCTTCACCTTCGCGCCCGACGGCAATCCGCTGGTCGGCCCCGTTCGCGGGCTGACGAATTTCTGGTCGGCCTGCGCGGTGATGGCCGGTTTCTCGCAGGGCGGGGGCGTCGGGCTGACGCTTGCGAACTGGATGACGACGGGCGATCCGGGCGCGGATGTCTGGGGCATGGACGTCGCGCGGTTCGGCGAGTGGGCGACGCTGCGCTACACCAATGCCAAGGTGCGCGAGAACTATTCGCGGCGTTTCCGTATTCGCTATCCCAATGAGGAACTGCCGGCAGCCCGCCCGCATCAGACCACGCCGCTCTACGACACGATGATCGAGAACAATGCCGTGATGGGCGACAGTTGGGCGCTGGAAACGCCTTTGTGGTTTGCGCCGTCGAAGGAAGAGGCGCATGACGTCATCTCCTTCCACAGGTCCAATGATTTCAAGCATGTGGGCGAAGAGGTGAAGGCGGTGCGCGAGACGGTCGGTGTCTCCGAGATCGCCAATTTCGCCAAATACGAGGTGAGCGGACCGGGGGCGGAGGATTTCCTCAACCGGCTGATGACCAATGTCATGCCGAAGACCGGTCGGCTCGTGCTCACGCCGATGCTGAACGAATTCGGCAAGCTGATCGGTGATTTCACCATCGCCAAGGCCGGCGAGGACCGGTTCATGATCTGGGGATCGTCGGCGGCGCAGATCTATCACATGCGCTGGTTCGAGCGGCACCTGCCTGAGGACCGCTCCGTCGCGATCCATCGCTTCGACCAGACGCTGGTCGGGCTGACCATCGCCGGGCCGAAATCGCGCGCGGTGCTGGAGAAGCTGACCGACGAGGACGTGTCGAACGACGCCTTCCGCTTCATGGACTACCGCGAGATGGCGGTCGGCGGCGCGCCCTGCATGGTCAACCGCATCTCCTATACCGGCGATCTCGGCTATGAAATCTGGATGTCGCCGACCTATGAGCGGCTGGTCTATGCGGCGATCAAGCAGGCCGGCGAAGAATTCGGCATCCGCGATTTCGGCATGCGGGCATTGCTGTCGATGCGGCTTGAAAAGAACTTCCCGACCTGGGGCCACGAGCTTCGTCCGATCTACGGGCCTTATGAGGGCGCCATGGACCGGTTCGTGAAACTGTCGAAGAACGATTTCATCGGCTGGGAACAGGCTGCAGCGGAAAAGGCCGACGGGCCGAAGCGTCGCCGCGTCTCCTTCGTCATCGAGGCGGGCACGGCCGACGTGATGCATGACGAGCCGGTTTGGGCGAAGGTTGGCGATACGGATTACGGGACCATCGACCCGCCGCATGCCGCCGGACCGAAGCGCTTCGACGCCGACAACAACGAATTCGAGCATCCGGGCATGAAGCAAATCGTCGATGGCGACTGGCGCGTAGTCGGCTGGGTGACGTCCGGCGGTTACGCCCATGGGGTCGGTCTGTCGATGGCGCAGGGCTACGTGCCGGCCGCGCTGGCCGATACGGCGGAGGAGGGGCTGTTCGAAATCGAGATCCTGGGCGTGCGCTGTCCGGCGCGGATCGCCGTCGAACCGCCGTTCGATCCGGGTGGCGAGCGCATGCGGGGATAGCGATGTACCGTCTCTACTGGGCAGAGGGGACGGCAAGTTTCGCCCCGCAGGCGGTGCTGGAGGAAGCCGGGCTGGCCTATGAGCTGGTGCGGATCGACACCACCAAGGGTGAGCATGGCAAGCCCGATTATCTGGCGATCAATCCGGCGGGCAGGGTGCCCGCCCTGGAATTGCCGGATGGCGCGATCCTCACGGAATCCGCGGCAATCTCGCTCTATCTCGCTGAACGTCATGGACTGGAAGAGATCGCGCCCGCCGTGATGGACCCGGATCGCGGCACATTCTTGCGCTGGCTGTTCTATCTGGCCGTGACGCTGCAGGAGGCCTACAAGCCGTTCTATTATCCCGAGCGCTGGTCTGCCGATCCCGGCGACAGGCCGCGTATCAGGGCGCGTGCGGCCGAACGGATCATCGAGTGCTGGCAGCCGGTCGAGGCGCACCTTGCTGCCAACGGCCCCTATCACCTCGGCGAGCGGTTCAGCCTCGCCGACATCTTCGTCCTGATGAACTCCACCTGGCATGTGACGCCGGAACAGCTGGTCGAGCGGTTTCCGGCGGTTGGCCGATGCATCGCTCTGGCGTCCAAAAGGCCGGTGATCGCGCGTTGCCTGGCGCAGCAGAAAAGGGTCAGCGTCGGGCGTCTTTGAATTCCGGAAAGCCATCGGCATTGACCGCGACGCGCGCCAAAAGTGATCAGCGTTTCGGAGCGGTTTCGCCATATTGGTCGTAGAGAGCCGAAAGCCACTTCCGTGCCATGATCCGGCTTCCCCAGACATTGGGATGGATACCGTCGGGCAACGCCGTTTCCGGCGCATCGCGCGTCCAGTCGAGGATCGCGGCATGCATGTCGACGAGAACGACGCGTTCGGTCCACATTCCGCCGCCGTCGGGTGCCGATCTCAGGGCGTCGATGCCCGTTTCCAGCGCCTCGTTATATGCGACCACATTGGTGTCGAAGGCCCGCGCCTCGCCGGTCATCGGAATCAGTTGCGCGAGGAGGACGGTCGCGTCTGTTGTCATCAGAATTTCGCGAACAAGCTCGATTGTGCGTTCGGCGACGCGCTGCCCGCGGATTTCCGGCGGTTCAGCATCGGGACGGAGGACCGGATCCCACAGATCGTTGGTTCCGCCATGCAGCAGCACGAAATCCGGTTCGGGTCCGGCGGCGAGGCAATAGCGGAAATTCTCGATGATGGAAGTCCGTGGGCCGTTCCAGCCGTCGAGCGTTGCGCCGCTCCAGCCGCAGTGGTCGCGCTGGTCGGCGGGCATCGCCGGCGGTTCCGGCGACGGGCTGACGGCGTGAAGGTCGTCTCCGAATGCGCCGGTGAAGCGAAAAAGCGCGGCAAAGACGTGATCGTTCGCCATCTGCCGGCGATAGCCGCCCCAGGCCGCGCGCCGGGTTCTCTGCATGTCGGTGATCGAATCCCCGAGCGGAAGGACCGTTTTTCGCGGCCCGGATTTTCCGCTTTCTACAAGGTCGCGTAGCGCCTGCGGAACTGGGGGCAGGTCGGGCGCACCGGCGGCATGCGCTGGCGGGGCGCATAAGGACAGCACCGCCAGGATGGCGGCGGTCATTCCGGTGGTGATGGGGCATGCGGGCATCGAAATCTGCCGTTTGACGCTGGGCGGTCATGAAACGGCGTACACCATGCACCGGTGTGCCTTTATCCTTCGTTGATGGCGTGGCGCCGGGGCGGCCGGTTTATGACGGGCTGACCGGCCACCGTGACGCGAGGTCGTCGAGACCGGCGCGGATCAACTCCTCGAGAACCGATTCATCGATGTCGGCCAGCTTGTTGAAATACAGGCATGATTTGCCGAGCTTGTGCTTGCCGAGGCGGGCGAGGATGTCGCCGAAATCTGCGTAACCGGGCATGATGTAGACGACGAGGCTCGTCTTGCGCGGGCTGAAGCCGGTGGCGAGGAAATCGCCCTCCCTCCCGCTGTCATAGACATAGTGATATGCGCCATATCCAATCATCGACGGTCCCCAGAGGCGGGGCTGCCAGCCGGTGACGCGCCGGAACAGACGATCGAGCGCCAACGCATCGTCGCGTTTGCGGGCCGGTTCGACCGCGGCGAGAAAATCCGCGGCGCTTGCGTCAGTCGGTTTGGTCTTGTTTTCCGTCATTGTGGGCTCGGGCCCTCCCGGCGATGCTTAGCCGAAGCTGTTTCTCCACCTCGATGATGGCGAACAATAGCACGCCGATCCCGACAACGAGGACCCCGTCGAAGAACGGCACTGCCTCCGTCGCGAAGATGCGTTGCAACGGGCCCAGATAGGTCATCGCGAACTGGGCGGCGGTGACGGTGACCACGGTGCCCCAGACGAAGCGCGTGCCTTTCACGGCCTGCCACGTGAGCGAGGTCCCGTAGATGTTGCGGATGAAGAACAGATAGGCGATTTCCATCACCACCAGCGTGTTGAGCGCCATGGTGCGGGCCAGTTCGATCGAGTGGCCCCGGTCGATCGCATAGGCATAGATGCCGAAGACGCCGGCGAAGAACAGTCCCGAGACCAGCACGATCTGCCATGCCATCTGGCCGGTCAGCAGCGGTTCGTCGCGCGGGCGCGGTGGCCGGCGCATCGTGTTCTCCTCCGTCGGCTCGAAGGCGAGCGCCATGCCGAGCGTGATCGCCGTGATAAGGTTGACCCAGAGAATTTGGACAGGCGTGATCGGCAGCGTCATGCCGAACAGCAGGGCGACGACGATGGTGATCGCTTCGCCGGCATTGGTCGGCAGGGTCCAGCTGATCACCTTCTTGATGTTGTCGTAGACAGTTCGGCCCTCGCGCACGGCGGCCACGATGGAGGCGAAATTGTCGTCGGCGAGCACCAGTTCGGCCGCTTCCTTGGCGGCTTCACTGCCCTTGCGGCCCATGGCGATGCCCGCATCGGCGCGTTTCAGTGCCGGTGCGTCGTTGACGCCATCTCCCGTCATCGCGACCGTGATGCCCTTGGATTGAAGCGCCATGACGAGTCGCAATTTGTGCTCGGGCGTGGTGCGCGCGAAGATATCCACGGAGGAAACCGCAGCGGCGAGTTCCGCATCGTCCATTTCATCCAGTTGTCGGCCGGTCAGAACATCGTCGGGGTTTTCGAGGCCGATCAGCCTTCCGATCGCCGCGGCCGTTCCTGCATGGTCGCCGGTGATCATCTTGACCCGGATTCCCGCTCGCCGGCATTCGGCCACGGCCTCGATCGATTCCGTGCGTGGCGGGTCGATCAGGCCGACCAGACCGACAAGGACGAGGCCTCCTTCGACATCGGCGAAGCCGACGGCGGTCTGTTCCCGTTCGACCTCCCGCGTCGCGATTGCGAGAACCCGCTGGCCCTGTACGGCCATGTTGTCGGCGGTTTCGGTCCAGTAAGCCTCGTCGAGTGCTTCTCCGTTCCCCGATGCGCCGCGCTGTTCGGCGCACATGGCAAGCACCTGTTCCGGCGCGCCCTTGACAAATATGTCGGCATGGCCGGGATGATCGTGGTGCAGGGTCGCCATGAATTTGTGGCGAGAATCGAAGGGTATCTGGTCGGTGCGGGTGCGTGCCGACAGCTCCCTGCGGACATCGACACCCACCTTGCCGGCGAGCGCCAGCAGGGCACCCTCCATCGGATCGCCCTCGACGGTCCAGAATCCCTCGCGGCTGTGCAGGGACGCGTCGTTGCAGGAGGCGGCGGCGCGGGCCAGTTCGGCGAGGTGCAGGTGGTCGCGCCCGTTGACGCGGTTGTCAGCGAGCCAGACTGATCCTTCAGGGTCGTAGCCGCTGCCGTCGAAGGAGAAGAAGTGGCCGGTCACCGCGACGGAGGCGACCATCATCTCGTTGCGGGTCAGCGTGCCGGTCTTGTCCGTGCAAATGACGGATACGGAGCCGAGCGTCTCGATCGCCGGAAGCCTGCGCACGATGGCATTGCGCCGGGCCATCGCCTGGACGCCGACGGCGAGCGTGATCGTCAGCACGGCAGGCAGGCCTTCCGGGATGGCTGCGACCGACAGGCCGACCACGGCCATGAACATCTCGGTGAATTCGTAATGCTCGACGAAATAGCCGAAGGCGAGCAGGACGGCGGCGATCAGCAGGATCAGGAGCGTCAGCCATTTGGCGAAGACGTTCATCTGGCGCACCAGCGGTGTCGTCAGAACCTCCACCGTGGCGAGCAGGCTGCTGATACGGCCGATCTCCGTCGCGGCGCCGGTCGAGACCACGAGGCCGCGCCCCTGACCCGCGGTCACCATCGTGCCGCTATAGGCCATCGAGGAGCGATCGCCGAGCGCCGCGTCCTGCGCGACGGGAGCGGTGGACTTGTCCGAGGGAACGGATTCGCCTGTGAGAATCGCCTCCTGGATCTGCAGGCCGCTGGCGCGTATCAGCCGCAGGTCGGCAGGCACCTTGTCGCCGGCTTCCAGCAGCACAATGTCGCCCGGCACGAGTTCTTCGGCCGGTATGCTCTTGCGCTCGCCGTCGCGCAGAACGGCGGCGTGCGGCGCGAGCATGCCGCGTATGGACTCCATCGCCTTCTCGGCCCGGCCTTCCTGGATGAAGCCGATCACCGCATTGGCGATCACGACCGCGAGGATCACCGCCATGTCCACGAAGTGCTGCATCGCCATGGTGATGACGGCAGAGCCGATCAGCACGTAGATCAGGATGTTGTGGAAGTGGGCGAGGAAACGCAGCACCACGTTCTGTCTCGGCGGTTGAGGCAGGCGATTGGGGCCGTGCGTTTCCAGGCGAGCGGCGGCCTCGGCGGACTCCAGCCCGCCTGCCGATGACTCGAGCGTCTCCAGGCAGGCATCGATGTCGGCCGCATGGCAGTCTGTCGTCGTCACGTGGCGTCTCCGCTTTGGGGTCGAAGATTACCCGCCCGGGCCGTTGCCGTCACCCGAAGCGGCGCGTCGGTCATGCTTAAAGTCATATCGTGGCGGGCGTGCGTGCGAAACAGGGCGTCTTCTGCGACCAGACAGCACAGGCTTGCGACCCGGCTGTCACATGCCTGACACGCGACTCTGGAATTGGGATTTCATGCAGACGCACGAGCCCGACGACATGGTCCAGGAAAAGCGATTCCGCACTCTCTTTCTGTCCGATATCCATCTCGGCACGCGTGGATGCCGGGCTGACATGCTGCTCGATTTCCTGCGCGAGTATGATGCCGAGCGGATCTACCTAGTCGGTGACATCTTCGACGGCTGGCGGCTGAAGCGCGGCTGGTACTGGCCGCAGGCGCATAATGACGTGGTGCAGAAGCTTCTGCGCAAGGCGCGCAAGGGCGCCGAGATCATCTATGTGCCGGGCAATCACGACGAGATCATGCGGCATTATCTCGGCACGCATTTCGGCGGCATCGAGGTCAGGGACCGCGATATTCACGAGACCGCCGACGGCAAGAAGCTGCTCATCATCCATGGCGACCAGTTCGATATGGTCGTCGTCAACGCCAGATGGCTCGCCCATGTCGGTGACGCGGCCTATACGGTCGCGCTGGCGGTGAACTTCTGGTTCAACTGGCTGCGCAGACTCTGGGGCGGGCAGTACTGGTCGCTTTCCAAATGGGCCAAGCTGCGCGTCAAGCAGGCGGTCAATTTCATCGGAGCCTATGAGTCGATCCTCGTCGCAGAGGCGGCGAAATCCGGCGTCGACGGCGTGGTTTGCGGCCACATCCACCATGCCGCGCTAACCGAGATGAATGGCATCCGCTACGTCAATACCGGCGACTGGGTCGAAAGCTGCACGGCGATCACCGAGGATTTCGACGGCACGCTGCGGCTGGTCGACTGGTCTGCGACCGTGCGCGAGCGCAGCCGGCCGAAACTGCAAACCGCATTGCCGGCACCGGCGGAAAAGGCCAAGCCGCAAAAAACCGCGGCCTAAGTGTCCCAACAGGAAAGCAAGACACGATGAGCGACGCGCTGACCGTCAAAGAACAACTCGGCGCTGCCGTTCACCAGAACGCGGCCCTGTCGAAGACGGGACTTCTGGAACGCATTTTTTCCAATGCCTTCAACGGCCTCGTCTACCCACAGATCTGGGAGGATCCGGAGGTGGATATGGCGGCGCTGGACATCCAGCCTGACCATCATCTCGTCTGCATCGCGTCGGGTGGCTGCAATTTGATGAGCTACCTGACCGCCGGGCCGGCGTCGATCACGGCGGTCGACCTGTCGCCGGCGCATGTCGCCCTCAATCGCATGAAGCTGGCCGCTGCGCGGGCGCTACCGGATCATGGCCAGTTCTACTCGCTGTTCGGCCATGCCGACCGGAAGGGCAATGCGGAATTGTTCGACCGGCTTGTGGCGCCGCTCTGCGACACGGCGACAGTCGACTACTGGAATGCGCGGCGCGGTCTTGCCGGCCGTCGCATCGACATGTTCGAGCGCGGCTTTTACCAGTATGGCATGCTCGGGCGGTTCATCGGCATGGCGCATGTGCTGGCGCGGCTCTCGGGTGTCGATCTGCGCACCTACCTGCAATGCCGGTCGATGGAAGAGCAGACGGCCTGGTTCGAGGCCAATCTGGCGCCGGTGTTCGACACGCGGGTCGTCAAGTGGCTCGCCGGGAACAAGGCGACGCTGATCGGCCTCGGCATTCCGCCGCAGCAATATGATGCGCTTGCCGGGGCTGCCGGCGGGGACATGCTGGCCGTGTTGAAGGAACGGACGCGGTCGCTGTTCTGCGACTTCCCGCTATCCGAAAACTATTTCGCCTGGCAGGCGGTCAACCGCGCCTATGGCGAGAACGGGCCGGTGCCGCCCTATCTGAAAGCCGGGAATTTCGCCGCGCTGAAGCAGCATGCCGAGCGCGCGACGATCGAGAACCGCTCGCTGATCGATCTCCTCGCAGAAATGCCGGCGGGCTCGAAACACGGCTACTCGCTGCTCGACGCGGTCGACTGGATGACGGATCGGCAGTTGAACGATCTGTGGTCGCAGATCACCCGCACGGCGGCGCCGGGCGCACGCGTGATTTTCCGTACCGCCGGTCTTCCGACCATCCTGCCGGGCCGTGTCGACGACCGGGTTCTCGGTCGCTGGACCTACCATGCGGAGCAATCCGCCGCATGGACGCGCGTAGACCGCTCCGCCATTTACGGCGGTTTCCATCTCTATACGCTCGACGGCTAGGCGGATGGCGCAAGCGATGCGGAACGTGCAAGTGGAGACTCCGTCGCAGACGCATGGCGGACTGATGGATGCGATCTATCGCCGACAACGCCATGTCTACGACTTGACGCGCAAATACTATCTGCTCGGCCGCGACCGGCTTCTCGACGATCTCGACGCGGGCGAGGGAGTGACGGTTCTGGAATCGGCCTGCGGCACGGGCCGCAACCTGATCGTCGCTGCGAAGCGATATCCGAATGCGCGATTCTACGGCTTTGATATTTCGGCGGAAATGCTCAAGCAGGCGCGCCGCAATATCGAGAAGGCGGGTCTCGTCGAGCGCATTGTTCTGGCGCAGGGCGACGCGACCGATTTCGATCCGCGAGCGATGTTCGGCATCGCCTCCTTCGACCGCGTTTTCATCTCTTATGCGCTGTCGATGATTCCGCCATGGCGGGCGGCGGTTTCGGAGGCCCTGGCGCATCTGGCGCCCGGCGGAAGCCTTCACGTGGTCGACTTCGGCGGACAAGACCGGTTGCCCCATTGGTTCCGTGCAGCGCTCGTCGCCTGGCTGTCAAAGTTCCATGTCGAACCGCGCGGCGACCTGGAGCAGGTGTTGCGCGAAGCAACCGTCGCGTGCGGCGGTACGCTCGACTTCGAATCCCTTCATCGCGACTATGCCCGCTACGGCGTGATCCGGCTGCCGGCCTGAGCTTGCTGCTGGACCGGACCGCCAGCTTGCCCTATCAGGACATCGGCGAGCCGTAAGCGAGGAAGAAACATGCCGTCCATCACCCTGACAGCGTCCGATGAATTCGAACTGGGCGCCTATCGCGCCGATCCCGCGAGCGTGCCGCTTGGCGGGATAGTCGTCATCCAGGAGATTTTCGGCGTCAATTCGCATATCCGGTCGGTTTGCGACCGCCTCGCCGAGGCGGGCTATGCGGCAATCGCCCCGGCGCTTTTCGACCGTGTCGAGCGTGATTTCGAATCCGGCTATTCGCCCGAGGAGGTCGAGCGCGCGCGCGGCTTCCTGAAATCTCCCGACTGGGACGCATTCCTTCTCGATATCGAGGCGGCGCGGGTCGCGCTTGCCGGGGCGGGCGAGACGGGCATTGTCGGTTTCTGTCTCGGCGGATCGCTGGCCTATCTTGCCGCTGCCCGGCTGGACGGTTTTTCGGCGGCTGTCGGTTTCTACGGCGGGCGGATCGCCGATTTCGCCGACGAAGCGCCGCGCTGCCCGGTGCAATTGCATTACGGCTCCGAGGACCAGGGCATCCCGATGAGCAATGTGGACACGGTCCACGAAAAACGCCCGGACTGCGAAATCTTCGTCTATGAAGGCGCGGGCCACGGCTTCAATTGCGACGAGCGAGCAAGCTACCATCCGGATGCCGCAAAGCTGGCCTGGGGCCGTACGATGGATTTCCTCGAAGAGAATATCCAGCCGCATTCGCAGTAATGGTTCCGTTGCGTCATGCGGTATGTGTGACTTTTTTGCCGAAGGCGCGGCAAAACTCGCCGGTGCCCCGGTTCGTTGCTATCCGGTTTCTTGCGGGTGACGTTACGTAGGGGTAGGATTCCGAGACGGTTCGTATCATCAGAGGGGATTTGTCATGGCATCGCGTCGCCATCTCTTAGGCAGCACGGCATTGACCGCAACACTCGCCGCTTTGGTTGGCGTTACAGGCGCAATCGCGTTTGCACCGGGCGAGGCTTCGGCCGATCCGGCGGTCTCCAAGGTGAACTGGAAACTGGATGTTTCCGGCGGTGGCGCCGAGCCCGGCTATAATCTTGGCGGGATCCCCTTTAGCAGCGGCGACATCGAGACGGTGTTCAAGGTGCGCGGCGCGGTGTCGATTCCGATCGCCTATTCCTACGGACTGCAGCTTGACGGCGCGGTTGGCAGTTATGACGGCAGCGTGTTCGGCCATGGTGCGGCTCACCTGTTCTGGCGCGACCCGGACGTCGCGTTGTTCGGCGGCTATGCAAGCTGGACGCACTGGAACGGCGTCGATGCCTATCGTGTCGGTATCGAGGGCGAATATTATGCCGGCAACGTGACCCTGTCGGGCCTGATCGGCTCCGAATTCGGCGACGTCGACAACGAACTCTTCTCCTATGCGGAATTGTCTTTCTACGCGATGGAAGACCTGAAGCTGAAGATCGGTCACCACTACGCGCCGGAAGTCGGGCACATGCTGACGACGGGTGCCGAGTATCAGTTCCGTTCGACGCCGTCGGCGGGCTACGCGGTCTATGCCGAGGCTGATTTCGGCGAGAACGGCTACCAGTCGATCTTCGGCGGCTTCAAGATGTATTTCGGCGACTCCAAGAGCCTCATCCGCCGTCACCGCGAGGATGATCCGGACTTCCGCGACGATCTGGGCAGCGTGATTTCCTGCCTGGATGATGAAGGCGACGAGATCCCCGCCTACGATGATGGAGCTTTCTACGGCTATCCCTGTAGCGGCGACTTCATGGAGAAAGGGAAGGAAGGACCAATAGAATAGCCAAGCGTCAGAGGCATTCGCTTCTGAATTGCTCGTGTTTTCGGCGGCCGGACTTGTCCGGCCGTTTTTCTTTTGAGCGGATTTTTACTTCGACTGTCTCGCCGAGGGATTCGGAGATGAGCGGAGCAAGACTCGCGTCTTCCGCCGGCGTTTGACCAGCGTCCTCGGTCTCGACATGCACCTCGATCGCCCCGATACCGGTTTGAACGACCTGCCACCGGCCCGGCCCGAACCGAGCGTCGAGTTCGCTCTCCGGCAGCTTCGGAAACAGCTTGTCACCGTTCGACCGGGTGAAGCGGTTGCGCGCGCGGCCGTCGATGGCGCTGACCGCCGGAAGCGACCGACCGCAGGCGCAGGGTTGCTCGCTCAGCGTGATATAATCGCCGGTCGCGTAACGGATCAGCGGCATGTGGAAATTGAAGAAACCCGTGGCCACGATCTGGCCGGTCTCTCCGGCGCGCGCGGGCCGTCCGTCGTCGGCAATGACCTCGATGAATGCGCTCTCGGCGGCAAGGTGATAGACCGGCGCCTCGTTGCAGGCGAAAAGCACGATGCCGATCTCGCGCGAACTGAGGAAATCCACCGGCTCGACACCGAAAACCCGCGCACAATCCGCTCTCACGCCCGGCGTGCAGCGCTCGGCGCTCGTCATGAGGCCGGTCAGCGGCAATGTCTCGCCGATCCGTTCCAGTTCCAGTGCGATCTCGCGCGCATTGGTCGCCCAGGTGAAAAGGTTACGCGGCTGGCGCCTGACCAACCACTCGACCTGGTCGGCGAGCGGCGTGTTGATGTCGAGCATCGCATAGTCGCCGGAGCCGAGCCCGTAGGACCAGTCGGGCAGCGACCTGCCTTCCGGATAGGCGGCGACGCCGAGATAGTCGATCCGCATGTCGCAGAGACGGCCGTCTGTATCCAGGCCGTGATCCTGGAACAGGCGCATCGCGTGGGCGGCATCGGCGACCTGCGTTGCCTGGCTCTTCTCGAAGAAGAACGGCGTGCCGCTGGAGCCGGTCGTTCTGTCGGGTCTGGCTGTCCCTGCATCGGCCGGCGTTTCCCTGGCCTTGAGCGCCTCGGAATTCGCCTGTGCCGTGGCGCGATCGAGAATCGGCACGTCGAGCCAACGCGAAAGATCCAGATGGTCCTCGGCGTCGAAGGCAGCATCGAAACGGTTTGCGTAGAAGGGCACGTTGCGGCGCGCGTGGCGCACCAGTTCCTCCACGCGACGAGCCTGGAACCCGACCAGTTGCCGCAACGGGCGTCTTTCAAGATCGCGCAGCCGTTGCAGGAACCGCGCGGCCTGCCGGCTGATCATGCTTGGTTGCGGCTTCGGGTCTGGCGGCGTGGGATCGGACATGTGCGGTCGGCAGTTGAGACTAACAGGGAATCGTAGCCAATCTGGCGCGCCGAAGCCAGCGCTATGCGGCCAATTGGCCGGGCGTCAAAACCTGCCTTGTTTCCGCCGTCGCGCTGTTTCAATCCTCATTTCATGGTGGATGGCTGCAGCGGTGATGGCGCGCTTCCGGCGAAGGCGAATGACGGCTTGGCGCCTGGGGCGGCCGAGTTGTCTATGCGTATCGACCAGCCTGCGCGGGCAGGGTCTCCGCGGCGCGCGATTGTGCTCTCCATTGCTTTGCATGTGGCGCTGCTCGCGGTGGCGGTTTTGCTGATGCAGCCGCAAGCGATCCGCAAGGCGCCGGAACGCCGCGTCGATGTCGAGATGATCGATGCGCGCGATTTCGAGGCCGCTCTCGCGCCGCCGGTCCCGGTCTTGCCGGAGCCCGCCATGGCCGTTCCCTCCGGTCCGCCAGACCTACCCGCGCCGGACTGGCTGCAGCCGGACAGCGCCGCGCCGCCCCCGGTTCCCGAGCGGGCTCTGCCAGCTGGGCTCGCCCTAAGGGAAGACGGCATGTATGTCGCGAAGCGGTTCCTGTCCGCGAAGGCGCTGAATGACCCGCGAAGCGCGGAGGCGAAAGCCGCGCTGCCGATGATGCAGTCCGACGAGCGCTTGCTGCAATTGTGCAATATCGAGGCGCTGGAGCAGGTCGCCGCGCTGGACGACACCTTCAGGCCGGACCTGATCGTCTCCTATGCGATGGACGATGTGCGCGTTGGCGCGGCGGCGGCCAAGGCTCCCGGCGCGGCGGTGCGCAATGGCGGCCACTGGTTCAACCTCGCCTTCGAATGCACCGTCACGCCCGATCTCGAAGAGGTTGCGGCCTTCGCCTTCCAGCTTGGCGAGGAGATTCCCGAGGAGAAATGGGAGAGCCACAATCTCGTGTCCGGCGACGACCTCGACAAGCACTGACAACATCGCGATCCCGGTCCGGCAACAATTCGGCATTGCATACATATAACGGGTTCTTTATATCGTTATGTGTTCTAGCAAAGGTGGCTTTCATGTCCAATCCGCTTTCCGATCTCATCGCCGAAAAGGGCGCGCTTCTCGCCGATGGCGCGATGGGGACCAATCTCTTCGACATGGGGCTCGCGGCGGGCGAGGCGCCGGAACTCTGGAACACGGACCAGCCGGAAAAGATCCGCGACCTGCATCAGGGCTTCGTCGATGCCGGCTCGGATATCATCCTGACCAACTCCTTTGGCGGCACGCGTTACCGGCTGAAGCTGCATGACGCGCAGGACCGGGTCTACGAACTGAACAGGAAAGCGGCGGAGCTTGCGCGTGGCGTGGCCGACAAGGCCGGACGCAAGGTCATCGTCGCCGGGTCCGTCGGACCGACGGGCGAATTGCTGGTGCCGCTCGGTTCGCTCACATTCGAGGATGCGGTGGAAGCGTTCCGCGAGCAGATCGTGGGTCTGAAGGATGGCGGCGCGGATGTCGCATGGATCGAGACCATGTCCTCGCCCGACGAAATCCGTGCGGCGGCGGAAGGCGCGATCGCGGCCGGCATGCCCTACACCTTCACCGGCTCCTTCGACACCGCCGGCAAGACCATGATGGGCCTTTCGCCGAAGGACATTTTCGGCGTCACGGCGACCGAACCGGAACAGCCGGTCGCGCTCGGTGCGAATTGCGGCGTCGGCGCGCCGGATATCCTGTCCTCGCTGCTCGACATGAGCGAAGCCAATCCGGAGGCCACGCTGATCGTGAAGGGCAATTGCGGCATCCCGCAGTTTCAGGGCGAGAAGATCGTCTATTCCGGCACGCCGGAACTGATGGCGGATTACGTGCATCTGGCCATCGATGCGGGCGCGAAGATCATCGGTGGCTGTTGCGGCACGTCATGCGACCATCTCAAGGCGATGCGCGTGGCGCTGGACCAACACCAACAAGGCGCGCGGCCGACGCTCGACGAGGTCGTGGCGAAGATCGGGCCGCTGAAGAACAAGTCGGCGAGCGAAGGCGCGGATGCGCCGCGCAGGGAGCGTCGGGGCGGCCGCCGGCGCGGCTGACGGCTCAAACCAGATCGTTTTCGACTAGGTAGGCCGCGCCCGCGCGAACCGCCTCGTCGGCGGGAATGAACTCCATACCGAGGACTTCTTTTGCCCGCGCATTGTCGACGAAGCGCTTGCGGCCGAGCAACGGCACGGCGGCTTTTATCTCATTGTCGAACAGGCCGAGCAGGCGAACCAGCCAGTTCGGCGCGCGCCGGGTGACGATCTTGCGGTCGGGGAATTGTGCCGCGACGACTTCCGCGATTTCCGGCATCCAGAGAAAGCCGGCCGAGCCGATAAATCGATGGCCGATGCTGTCCTCCTTGCCGATCGCGCGGACATGCATGGCCGCGATGTCACGGACATCGACACACAGGAGTCCGATGTTGGGGAGCGCCGGGTCCTTCGATCCGACGAGCCGCTGCAGCAGGCCGAGTGAAGACCCGAAATGCCGGTCGAGGGGCGGGCCAAGGACCATGCCGGGATTGATGACCGTCAGTTGAATCTCCGGCGCCTCGTCGCGCACGAAGTCCCAGGCGGCCCGTTCGGCAAGCGTTTTCGATTTCGAATAGGCCGAGATGGAGGGGCTCTCGACATCCGACCAGTCGCTTTCGTCGAAAAGCTTGCCGTCAGGCACGCCGTCCTGTTCCAAAACGGATACGATCGAGGATGTGAGGATCACGCGGTTCACGCCGGCGGCCTTCGCGGCGCGCAGGGCGCGCAGCGTTCCGTCGACGGCGGGGCGGATCAGGTCGTTTTCGTCGCGGGGCTGGCTGATGGGAAAGGGGGATGCGGTGTGCACCAGCGTATCGACGCCTTGCAGTGCCTCGTCCCATCCCTTGTCGGAAAGGAGATCGAGTTCGACGAAGGTCAGCCGCTCGTCCAGTCCGGCCGGGTCGGTCAGATGCGGACGGACCGCGTCCGTGACTTCACCGGCGCGGTTCATCGAGCGCAGCGAGCCGCGCACCGTGTATCCCGCCTCGAGCAATTGCAGCGCGATATGCTTGGCGATGAAACCTGAAGCTCCGGTCAGAAGGACTGTCTTCTTGTCCGGCATGTTGCTCTCCTCCTGCTTGACGTTGTCAAGATAGATAGGGTCGGTCCCTTCAATGTCCAGAGGAATGATTGCCTTTCATCGATCCGGACGGGGAGTGGAAGGCTTTGCGCGTATAAACGAAAGCGTCCTCCCGGCAGGCCGGGAGGACGTTGTTTCGCGTTGTCGGCGCGGTCAGGCGCGGCCGGCGAGCATCGGTTCGGTCATCGCCGCGCTGTAGGCGATGGCCTGGCCGAGGAAGGCGTCGTAGCTTTCCACCACGGTCGCCACGTCGGCGTTCTGGCCCTTGAGCTCTTCCTTGACTTCCTCCCATGCGCCGCGCATCGCGGTGACCACTTCTTCGGGGAAGTTCAGGAATTCGACGCCGCCGTCCTTCAATTGCTGCATCGCCTGGGCGTTGAAGTAGTCGAACTGGGCATGCATCTCGAGCGCTGCTGCGTAGGACGCCGCTTCGCAGATTGCCTGGAGATCGGCCGGCAGTTCGGCCCAGGCATCGGAGTTGAAGACGACCGCGACGCCGGCGCCCGGCTCGGCATAGGCCGGCACGTAGCAAAGGTTCGTGATCTTCTGCAGGCCGAAAGCCTGGTCGAGCATCGGGCCGACCCATTCTGCGGCGTCGATCGTGCCGGACTGCAGGGCCTGGAAGATCTCCGTCGGCGGCATCAGAACGGCGTTGACGCCGAGCTTGCGCAGCATCTCGCCACCGAGTCCTGCGATGCGCATGTTCAGCCCCTTGAGATCGTCGAGGCTTTCGATGCGATTCTTGAACCAGCCGCCGGACTGGGTGTTGGAGTTGCCGCAATAAAACGGCGTGAGGTTGCGCTGGGCGTAGATGTCGTTCCAGATTTCCTGGCCGCCGCCCCACTTGATCCAGGCGAACTGCTCGTTCGAGGTCATGCCGAATGGCACGCCGGTATACCAGTGCAGCGCGGGGTTCTTGCCGGCGGCGTAGTAGGTCGGGCCATGGCCGACCGGCACGTTGCCCTGCTGCACGGCATCTTCGACGCCGAAGGGCGGCACGAGTTCGCCGGCGCCGTAGACGGTCAGTTCCAGGCGGCCGTCGGACATCTGGCCGACGAGTTCCGCGAAGCGCGTGACGTTGGTTCCGACGCCCGGCGCCGCCTTGGGAAAGGCCGAAGCCATGTTCCACTGGACCTTGCCCTGCGCGATGGCGGGGGCCGCGAGCGTGGATGCCGCGGCGATGCCTGCGCCGCTGGTCAGGAATGTTCTGCGTTTCATGATGCCTCCCTGAGGTTGGTTGGATTTTCTAGCCAAAGATCACATGCGGCAGCCATGTGGCAAGCTCCGGAAACGCCGCAAGGATGGCGAGCGCGATCAATTGCAGGATCACGAATGGGATGACGCCACGGTAGATATCGACCGTGGTGATGCTGCGCGGCGCGGCGGAGCGGAAGTAAAACAGCGCGAAGCCGAAGGGTGGCGTCAGGAAGGATGTCTGCAGGTTCATCGCCATCAGAACGCCGAACCAGACGGGCGAAATATCGGTTCCGAGCACGGCCGGTCCGAGAAGGGGCACCACGACATAGATGATCTCGACGGCTTCCAAAATGAAGCCGAGGAAGAAGACCAGCAGCATGATGATCGCGAGCGCCGCGAAATGGCCGCCGGGCAGGTGGCCGATCAGTTCGGTAACAAGGTGATCGCCGCCGAAGCCGCGGAAGACCAGCGACAGAAGCGAAGCCGCGATGACGATGCCGAACACCATGCCGGAAATCTTGATGGTTTCCATCAGCGCCGAGCGGAGCGTGTCCTTGCGCCACAGCCGGACTGCGGCGGCCAGCGTGCCGATGGCGATCAGTCCGCCTGCGGCGACGGCGAACAGCCCCGCGAAGCCGTTACCGGTATTGCGGCCGAGCCCCGCGACCTGAAGCGCGACGAGCGCGAAGGCGGCTAGGCCCGTCGCCACAATCAGAATCCGTTCCGCGCGGTGCGGCGCGGCCTTGAAGGCGGCCAGCAGCATGGCGCCGATTGCGCCGAGGCCGGCGGCTTCGGTGGCGGTTGCGATGCCGCCGAGGATCGATCCGAGGACGGCGAGGATCAGCAGCATCGGCGGCAGGAAGGTGGTGGCGATCTCGGCGCGGGAAACGCGTTCGGCTTGCGGGCGCGGCGGCGCATCGGCGCGCGGGCGCAGCGCAAAGAAGAGATAGAGCGCGTAAAGCCCGACCAGGACGAGGCCCGGGATCAAGGCGCCCGCGAACAGGTCGCCGACGGAGACCGGCTGCGGCGCGAAATTGCCCGCTTTCTGCTGGGCTTCCAGATAGGTGTTGCCGATCTGGTCGCCAAGCAACACGAGCAGGATCGAGGGCGGTATGATCTGGCCAAGCGTGCCCGACGCGCAGATCAGCCCGCTTGCCTGGCGTTTCGAGATGCCGGCGTCGAGCATCGGCTTGAGGCCGACCAGCACCAGCATGACGACGGTCGCCCCGATGATCCCCGTCGCCGCCGCGATCATGGCCGAGAAGAACAGGACGGACAGGCCCATGCCGCGCGTGCTGCCACCCATCATGCGCGCGAGGACGCCCAGCATGTCCTCGGCGAGGCGGGCGCGTTCGAGCAGGACGCCCATCAGGACGAAAAGCGGCACCGCCATCAGCAGGTTGTTCGACATGATGCCCCAGACGCGCGCCGGGAAGAAGGACAGGAAGCCGAGATCGAACGCGCCGAAAAGGTGGCCGATCACGGCGGTCACCAGCGGGACGCCCGCGATGGCCAGCATCGCCGGAATGCCGCTAAGGATCCCCGCGAACAGGCCGAGGACCATCAGGGCGAGAAAGATCTCGTGCGCCGTCACCCGAGCAGTTCCCTGGCCGGGCGCGGGCGCAGCACGGCGGCGATGCCCTGGAGAATGGTCAGCGTCGCGGCGACCGGCAAAGCCGTCTTGACGAGGAACAGCCCGCCGAGGCCGCCGGTTTCGATCGATCCCTCGCGGATCTGCCAGCTATAAGCGAGTTCCGGCCAGTAGGCCCAGACGATCAGCCCGAATGCGGGGATCAGGAAAAGCACGAGCGCGACACGATCCGCCCAGGCGACATAGCGGTCGCCGAGCGCCTCGGAGACGATCTCGACGCGGACATGGCCGTCGCGGGCGAGGCAGACCGGCACGGAGAACACCAGCAGCACGGCGAAGGCGTAGCCCGCCAGTTCCTGAAGTTCGATGAAGCCGGTGCCAAAGCCGTAGCGCAGCACTACGATCGCCAGTACGGCGGAAACCAGCACGATCGCTGCCAGCCCGCAGACGACGCTGGCGACGGTGTCGAGTATGGAACACAAGGCGAGGAAACGCTGCCGCATCGAGAGCCCGTTGGAAAAGACCGGCGAACTCCAACCATTCCCGAGCGCGCCAGTCAATGCGCTGGGCGCGGCACTCAGGAGGTCGCGAGCGCCTTTTCCCTGTATTGCGACGGGCTCATGCCGATGCGTTCGCGGAAAGCGCGGTTGAACGGCGCGAGCGAGGAATACCCCAGATCGAAAGCCAGGCTGGTGATCTGCTCGCGCGCGGTTTCGGGCTCGGAAAGCCGGCGGCGCGCCTCCTCGATGCGGTGATCGTTGATGAAGGCGGCGAAGTTGCGGTAGCCGAGGCCCTTGTTGATCAGGCGGCGCAGGCGGTGTTCCGGCATGTTCATGCGGTTCGCCAATTCGCCGATGGTCAGGCCGGAATTGAGATAGATGCCCTCGTTCATGAGCTTTTCCAGCCGTGCCAGATCGAACCGGTCGGCTGCCGAATTCGTGCCATTCGGCTGTGGGGCCGACGCGACCGGCTGGGGGAAAAGCGATTTGCGAATGCCGGCGATACCGAAAGCGAAGGCCGCGCTCACACAGAGCAGCATCGCAGCAATGGCGGGCGACGCGAAACCGCCGCGCAGGTTGAAAAGCTCGTAGACCTCGATCACGCCGATCGCGAGGCAGACCAGCGGCACGAGAAAGACGACGATACCGGTGAACTGACGCCGCGCCGCCACGAGATCGTCACGCAGATTGCAGCGGGTCATGCGCAATATATGCACCATGAGCGCGAGCACGATGGCCACATGCGCAAGCTTCGATGCCCGTTCCGTCGCCGGAAAGGGGAAGCAGACAAGGAAGAGGGCAGCGATCGCGACTGGTGGCGCGGCCATCCATGTCCTGAACGCGAATTCGTCATCGAACAGCGCCATGATGAACAGCCAGAAAAAAGCCGGCGACAGCATCGCGAGGAGCTTGAGCGGTACGAAGGCGGGGCCGAGCATGTCCTGAAGCGGCTCGACCGACAACATGGCGTAGACGCCCGCGCCGAGTGCGAAGAGCGCACCGAAGACGGTGACCTCTCGCAGCGGCCGCGTGGCGAGGAGAAAGCCGGCCATCAGCAAGGTGATGCCGGTTGCCCCGCCGCGAAGGGCGTAGTCCGCTATCAGCGCTATGGGGATGGCTTGCTGTTCCATGAGCCCATAGATAGGCGATCCGCCGGCGCGCGAAAAGCTGCCGGCGGCGCGGATATGGAAATCAGAATCCGAAAGCCGGGTTGATCGGCGCGGACGGGAAGTGCGGCTGATTCTCCCCGTGGGTCACGCGGCAGACAATGCCGGCCTTCGGGTCGGTCGGATCGCAGTTGCGGCTGGCGACGGGAACCGAGCCGGTCGTGCGGGTGTCGATCATGACCTGTTCCGGGTTCTTAGCCTCTTCCGCGAAGGCCGGCGCAATGGCGGCGGTTGACGTTGCGAGGCCCAGAAATGCGGCTGCGGCGATTTGCATTGTGCGGGTTCCGGTGTTCATCGAACTATCCTTTCTTTCCTTGCGCCGGGAGGTCGCGGCGTCGTTGCTCACAAGTGGGGGATCGGCGGCCGGCTGGCCGCGCGGATTTCGGAATCGTCGGGCGATTTCCGGAATCGATCGGAGGTTTTCGGAATCGAGCAGCGGCCGCCGCTACCGCGCGGTCTCGACCGGCGGATCGTTGACGCCAGTGGTGGAGGATCGTGAATCAAGCCGAGGAAATCGCGAATCGGGAAGCGTCCGGACGGTGGTATCGAGGCTTATGCCCGGCGTTTCCCGTCGGTCCTCCAATCGCGGTGCTTGCAAGGCGGCAAGGGCCTGCTAATTTCCCTGCATGAACCCGAACCCGTCACCGCGCACGCTTCATGCGGAACTGCTGCTGCTTTGCGCCCGAATAGGCTATTCGCCCCATTCTGTCTCCTGACCGCGACCCAGGCGCCGGCAGGCGTGTCATCCGTCCAATCAGGAGAAATTCATGACCTATCAGAACTATTCGGTCGATCAGCTGCGGGCGATCGACAATGCGCATCACCTTCATCCCTTCACCGACCACAAGGACCTGCGCGAAGCAGGGACGCGTGTGATCACACGTGCCGACGGTCCGTTCGTCTATGATTCGGAGGGCAACGAGATCCTCGACGGCATGGCCGGCCTTTGGTGCGTCAATGCCGGTTATGGCCGCGAGGAACTGGTGGAGGCCGCCGCCGAGCAGATGCGGGAACTGCCTTATTACAATTCCTTCTTCCGCTGCACGACGCCGACGCCTTCGCTTCTCGCGCAGAAACTCGCCGAGATCGCGCCTGACCATATCAACCAGGTCTTCTATGGCTCGTCCGGTTCCGAATCCAACGACACCGCCTTGCGTCTCGTGCGCCATTACTGGGCGCTGGAAGGCAAGCCGGAAAAGAACATCGTGATCTCGCGCAACTGGGCCTATCACGGGTCGACCATTGCCGGGACTTCGCTCGGCGGCATGACGGCGATGCACGAACAGCTCCATGGCGCGGTGCCGAACATCCGCCACGTCATGTGCCCTTATGCGTACGAACTGGCGGAGCCGGGCGAGAGCGAGCACGATTTCGGCTTGCGCGCGGCGAAGGCGGTCGAGGATGCGATCATCGAGGCCGGGCCCGAGAATGTCGCCGCTTTCATCGGCGAGCCGATCCAGGGTGCCGGCGGCGTCAAGATTCCGCCGGAGAGCTACTGGCCGGAGATCCAGCGCATCTGCGAAAAATACGATGTGCTGCTGATGCTCGACGAGGTGATCACCGGCTATGGACGCACGGGCGAGTGGTTCGCGGCGCAGTCGATGGGCATCAAGCCCGATACGATGACGACCGCGAAAGGGCTCACTTCGGGCTACCAGCCGCTTTCTGCGCTTCTTGTCGGCGACCGGATCGCCTCGACATTGGTGGAAAAGGGCGGCGAGTTCAATCACGGCTACACCTATTCCGGGCACCCGGTGGCCTGCGCCGTGGCGTTGAAGAATATCGAGATCATCGCGCGCGAGGGTCTGATCGACCGCGTTCGCGACGAGACCGGCCCCTATCTGCGCGAGGCGCTCACCGCAGCCCTGGGCGACCATCCGATGGTCGGCGAGATACGCACATTCGGCCTGCTGGCAGCGATCGAGGTGGTGAAGGATCGCGACACGCGCGAGCGCTTCCAGCCGGAAGGTTCCGCGCCCGTCGTGATCCGCGACCATGCCATCGCGAACGGGCTGATGATGCGCGCCGTGATGGACACCATGATCATGTCCCCGCCGCTGATCTGGACGAAGGCCACGATCGACATGGCGGCAGAACGGGTTCGCGCCGGGTTCGATCTCGCGGCGAAGGAACTGCGCTAAGAGCCTGAAAAGGCGTCAGTCGAACAGGGCGGACAAGCGTTTCTGTTCGGCTGCGTCGAAGGCGAGCTGCGCCCGGTTGTGGGCGTTGCGGTTGCGCTTGAGAACGCGCTGGGCGGCCTTGTCCAGCGCGTCGCAACTCGATTTCGGCGACAGGGCTTCGAGTTCCTCGCCGATCTTTTGGGCGTATTCCTCCGCGATGGCGACGTGCTGTTCCTCGTGCTCGCGGGCATAGGCCGAAAGATGTCTCCAGGCGATGCGCAGTTCGGGATCCGAGCTTCGCATGTGGTCGCGCCAGCGCGGCAGTGTCAGGTTGGCTTCGATGCGGAATTTCGCCTGCCGGTAGGCGCAGCCCTTGTCGGTCTCGTCATAGGAAACTGCGACCGGTACGAACTTGATCGCCGCGGACGCCAGAGCGTGTCCCTTGAGTGGCCCCTTGGATGCAATCTCGCGATCGAGATCCGCGCCGGTGGCGCCGGCGATGCTGTAATAGGTCGTCGTGACGCGCGTCTGCGTCGATGTGCAGGCGGCCACTGCCAGAACTGCGACGGATGCCAATCCGATTTTCCTGATGAAACCCTGGTGCATGCGACTTTGGTTCCCGGACCTCTCCCTTGCCCATCAATACCCAATATATTCGCGCGAACCAGCCTTATTCGCACTTAAGATGAACGGCGCGTGTTGGCGAAAACGCCGCGATGACGGGGCGCATGCGGGCGCGGGGCCGCCCCATGGTTCGAAATGTGCGTTTGTTAATTGAGAAAAATGCCGGATTTAGATTTGCTTAAGGTCTCAATAACCTCGTGGTAACCCTGTTGCCCGTAATGTCCGGGTCGAGGCGAGCGACAAGACGCCTCGATCTCCGGAGAAGGTACTGCGTACCGGAGCCTCGTTCTTCCGCCGCGTTTTTGGCGGACTCCAGATACCGGATTTCCGGTGACCGCATGTGACGTCCGCGTTGCCTGCGGTTTTGGTGATGGCATCCCGTTCACGAAAGATTTTACGCGACCGCCTCGGCAGGGCTGCCGGGATGGACTATAGGCTCGCCCCACGAGCGGCCGGCACACGGCTTTTTTCTATGGATGCGGAAACTCCGGCATGAATTCTCCAGACACGACGGACCCCCGCGGCACCGCCGCGCTCGCGATCTCCGCGCGTGGCCTCGTCAAGACATTCGGAAAGCTGCAGGCGGTTGCCGGAATCGATCTCGACGTTCCGCGCGGCATGATTTTCGCGGTACTCGGGCCGAACGGGGCGGGAAAGACGACGTTGATCCGCATGCTTGCGACCCTGATCGCGCCGGACGAAGGCAAGGCGACGGTGATGGGTCACGATCTGCGTGACGAAGCGGACGCTGTCCGGTCTTCGATTGCCTTGACCGGCCAGTTTGCGTCACTCGACGAGGATCTGACAGGCCGGGAAAACCTGCTTCTTCTGGCGCGGCTGTGGGGATTCCGGGGCCGTCAGGCAACCGGTCGGGCGAGGGACCTGCTCGAGGCATTCAACCTGTCGGATGCCGCGAACAAGCAGGTGAAAGACTATTCCGGCGGCATGCGGAGACGGCTGGATATCGCGGCGTCCCTGATCGTAACGCCCGGCGTGCTTTTTCTCGACGAACCCACGACAGGGCTCGACCCCGTGGCCCGGCAGGGTGTTTGGCGAATGATCCGGGACCTTGCGCGTTCGGGCGTCACCATCCTTTTGACGACGCAGTATCTGGAGGAAGCGGACCAGTTGGCGGCGCGTATCGCGGTGATCGACCGCGGCCGGAAGATCGCCGAGGGGACCAGCCGCGAGCTCAAGGCGACGATCGGCTCGGGTTTCCTTCATGTGGCGCTTGGCGACGCATCGGATATCGACCGCGCGTCGGCGTTGCTGGAGGCGAAGCTCGGCCATCCGCCGAAACGAAATGTCGAGGGCGGCGCGCTGTCCATTATGGCCGATACGCCGAAGGCCGCGAACGAAGCTGTCGCCGCACTGATGGCGGACGGTATCGCCGTAACCGATTTCTCGATGGGCACTCCCAGTCTCGACGAGGTGTTCTTCGCGCTGACCGGTGATCCGGCGGAGCCGGAAAAGGAGCAGGCATCATGAATGACATCACGCCCGCGACGCTGAAACATGTCGAGCGGCCGGCGCGTCCCGGCGGCATGTCGAACGCGCTTGTCTTCGGCTGGCGCGCGATCCTGAAGTTCAAACATGTTCCCGAACAGCTTTTCGACCTGATCATGACGCCGATCATGTTCACGCTCCTCTTCACCTTCGTGTTCGGTGGAGCGCTGGCGGGATCGACGGACAATTATCTTCAGTTCTTCCTGCCGGGTATCCTCGTGCAGACGGTGGTTTTCAACTCGGTCTATTCGGGCATGGGGTTGAGCACGGATCTGGGCAAAGGGCTCTTCGAGCGATTTCGGTCGCTGCCCATCTGGCCGCTCGCGCCGTTTGCCGGCCTCATGGTCGGCGACGTGCTGCGCCATTTTATCGCCGGTTCCATCATTCTCGCGATTGGACTGATGTTGGGTTATCGGGCCGAAGCGGGCGTGTTCGGCGTGATCGGCGCCTTTTTGCTGCTTTTCGCCGTGGGCTTCGGCTTTGGTTGGGTCTTCATCCTGATGGGATTGCTGATCCGCACGCCGATGACGGTGATGACGATCGGCTTCACGCTGATCTTTCCGCTGGTCTTCGCGTCCAACATCATGGTCGAGCCGGAGACGATGCCGGACTGGCTGCGGGCCTTCGTCGATCATAATCCGATTTCCTTCATTACGACGGCATTGCGCGGCCTGATGGGCGGTGGCGTGACCTTCCAGCAGATCCTGCTGGCGCTGATCGCACCGGTCCTGCTGACAGTCGTGCTCGCGCCGGCCAGTCTCGTCGCCTATCGGCGCAAGTAGGAAGGGCCGGGCCGCAAACGTGCCTTTCCAGCGCGACCGCGTTCCGGTAGCGAGTGGCGCATGACCAGGGCCATCATGTTTCAGGGGACGGGTTCAGATGTCGGCAAGACTGTGCTGGTCGCCGGCCTGTGCCGGCTGTTGACCAATCGCGGCCTTTCCGTGCGTCCGTTCAAGCCGCAGAACATGTCCAACAATGCCGCCGTCGCCGAAGATGGCGGGGAGATCGGCCGAGCGCAGTGGCTGCAGGCGCTGGCCTGCCGGGTGCCGCCATCCGTCGACATGAACCCGGTGCTCCTCAAGCCGCAAAGCGAGACCGGCAGTCAGGTCGTGGTGCATGGCAGGGTGCGGGGCGCGGCCCGGGGCCGGGATTACCAGAAACTCAAGCCGGAGCTTCTCGGCGCGGTGCTCGAAAGCTACGAGCGCATCCGTGCCGGCGCGGATGTCGTGATCGCCGAGGGGGCTGGGTCACCCGCCGAGGTCAATCTGCGCGCGGGCGATATTGCCAATATGGGGTTCGCGACGGCGGCCGACGTTCCGGTGATCCTGGTTGGCGACATTGACCGGGGCGGGGTAATCGCGTCGCTGGTCGGCACGCATGCGATCCTGCCCGAGACCGATCGCGCCATGATCGCGGGATTCCTGATCAACAAGTTTCGCGGTGATGTCAGCCTGTTCGATGACGGGTTGACGGCAATCACGCGCCATACGGGCTGGCGGTCATTCGGTGTCCTTCCGTGGCTGAAACAGGCGGGACGGCTTCCGGCCGAAGATTCGGTGGCGCTTGAGCGGATGGCCGCGATCTCGGGAGGCGGGGCGAAGATCGCCGTACCGATACTCGACCGTGTCGCCAATTTCGATGACCTCGACCCCCTGGTTGGAGAACCGGGTGTCGATGTCGTCATGGTGCGTGCCGGAGAGCGCATCCCGGCAGATGCGGCTGCGATCGTCATTCCCGGTTCGAAATCGACGATCGCGGATCTCATCCGCTTCCGGGAAAACGGGTGGCACCGGGAGATCTCTGCCCATGTCGCGCGTGGCGGTCAGGTGGTTGGCGTGTGCGGCGGATACCAGATGCTCGGCAAGCAGGTCCGCGATCCGCTCGGTATCGAGGGCGACATCAGGGAAACGGAAGGGCTCGGCCTGCTCGATGTAGTGACGGAAATGGCGCCCGAAAAAAGGGTCGAAACCGTTTCGGCGCGCTCACCGGTTTTCGGTGTCGACCTCACGGGTTACGAGATCCATCTCGGCGTGACCGCGGGGCCGGATTGCGCGCGCCCGGCCGCGCTGATCGACGGCAAGCCGGATGGCGCGGTCTCTGCGGATGGCCGCATTTTCGGCACCTATCTGCATGGTCTGTTCGATAGCGGCGCTTTCCGGGCGGCCTGGCTTGATAGCCTTGGCGTCGTCTCCGACGGTGGCGACCATCGCAGCCGCGTCGAAGCCGCGCTCGACGAAATTGCGGGGGAGATGGAGCGCCATCTCGACGTGGAGGCGATCTTGCAGGCGGCGCGGTAGCGCTGGCCTCAGGCGGCGTCGGAATCGTCGAGGCCGGATTTTTCCTCGGGTGTGTGCCAGATCCCCGGCAAGCCGTTGAACTCGCATTGGTTGCGGCCACCGCGCTTGGCCCGGTAGAGCGCGAAATCGGCGCCCTGGAAGATCGCCCCGAAATCGGCCTCCTGCGGATACAGCGCTCCGCCGATGGAAGCGGTCACGCGAATGACCTTGCCCTCGAAGTAGGACTTGTTTTCCTCCAGTGCCGTGCGGATCCGCTCTGCCGCTTCCACGGCGCCGGTCGGGCCCGCGCCGAGCAAATAGACCGCGAATTCCTCACCACCGATGCGTGCAACGTGGTCACGCTCGAACACGTTTCCGACGATGCATACCGCGACCATGCGCAGGACATGATCGCCCGCTGCGTGACCATGCGTGTCGTTGATCGTCTTGAAGTGGTCGATGTCGATCAGGATCAGCGCATCGTCATCGGCGCCCGCCTCGCGGGGCTCCCCGGACCGGTCGCGCACGATCTTTTCCAGCGCCGTGCGATTGAGCAGCCCCGTCAGTCCGTCGCGCCGTGCAATTTCCTTGAGCTGGCTGTTCATCGTGCTCAGTCGCATCGTCATGGAAAAGAAGATCGCAATGAAAGGCATTGCGACAATCAGCGTCACGAGGAAGCCGTAGACCAGAAGGCGATGGCCGAATCTCGCATATATTTCAGGGAAATAGTGGCCATACATCACTTGGGTAACGATAGCGGCGAGGAAGGCTACGATGAGGGACCAAAGCAACGTTTTGCGCAGCGAGGCGCGGAGATCGCGGGGGATGAATATGCGGTCCAGCATCGATGCCTTGCAAAATGAAAATGAATTTGAATATGGGCCTGTTTAGACGGGATGGGCCGCCATGCGTAGTCTCGTCCTGCTTTTCCCGACAAATCGTAACAAGGCTGGTTAACGTTCGGTAAATTCGTTGCGACTTTCGGCGACCGGCCTTGTCGCAATCGCGATTGACTTGCGATGTCCGCGCGGCCTAACTGGCCGTGTCATGGTTCCCGCTCCGGTCGAGCGGCGCGGGACGAAGAGGGAATGTGACGGACGGACCCAAGCAGGGCGTCCACATCACAGCCGACCCCGCGACTGTAGAATGGCGCGGCGCCCGCTGCTCCGGTCAATCCGGAGCGCCACTGGAGACATCCGGGAAGGCAAGGGGCCGAATCAAACGCCATGAGCCAGGAGACCTGCCATGACGACGTGCCGATGGGGCGGGGAGCTCCCGAACGGACCGGGTCTCAAGCCGGATGCGGCGTCATGGGGGAGGCCTGAGGTCTGAACGGGATACCCGCGTGAGCGAACGGGAGCCGTTCCATGCCGACAGATACTGCCTTTGGAGCGCTTGCAGGCGTGACGCTGGTCCTCGGCGGCGCGCGCTCGGGCAAGTCGGCCTTTGCGGAGCGGCTGGTCGAGGCGAGTGGCCTCGCTCCCGTCTATCTGGCGACGGGGCAGGTCCATGACGACGAGATGCGAGAGCGTATCGACCACCACAGGGCGCGGCGCGGGCCGGATTGGATCACGGTCGAGGAACCGGACGATCTCGAGGGCGCGCTTGCGCGCGAGGCGCAGCCGGGCCGGGCGTTGCTGGTCGATTGCCTGACCCTTTGGGTCACAAATCTGATGATGGCCGGAGCCGATATCGCGGCGCGAAGCGCGCGGCTGTGCGCCGTGCTCGACGGCATCGAAAGCCCGGTCGTGCTGGTCTCCAACGAGGTCGGGCTCGGAATCGTGCCGGAAAACGCGATGGCGCGCGCGTTCCGCGACCATGCGGGCCGGCTGCACCAGGACATCGCCGCCTCGGCGGACACAGTTTATTTCGTCGCGGCAGGCCTGCCGCTGAAAATGAAGGGATAACACCATGCAATCGAAGATCCCCGCCACCGTGATCACCGGATTTCTCGGCGCCGGCAAGACCACGATGATCCGCAATCTGTTGGAGAATGCCGGCGGGCGAAAGATCGCGCTGATCATCAATGAATTCGGCGACCTTGGCGTCGATGGCGAGGTGCTGAAAGGGTGCGGCATCGAGACTTGCGGCGAGGACGACATCGTCGAACTCAACAATGGCTGCATCTGCTGCACGGTCGCCGATGATTTCATTCCGACCATGACGAAGCTGCTCGAGCGCGAGAACCGGCCGGACCACATCGTCATCGAGACGTCGGGCCTGGCATTGCCGCAGCCGCTTGTGGCGGCCTTCAACTGGCCGGAGATCAAGACGGCGGTGACGGTCGACGGTGTGGTGACGGTTGTCGATGCCGCGGCGGTGTCGGAGGGGCGTTTCGCCGAAGATCACGACCGGTTGGAGGCGCAGCGCGCCGCTGACGAGGCGCTCGATCACGAAAGCCCGCTGGAGGAACTGTTCGAGGACCAGATCCGCGCCGCCGACATGGTCGTGCTCAACAAGGCCGACCTGATCGACGATGCTCGCTTGGAGGCGGTAAAGGCGAGTGTCGCCGGACAGACCGACCGCGCGCTGAACATAATCCACGCCACGCATGGCCGTCTGCCCGCCGACGTGCTGCTCGGAATGGACTCTGCGACGGAAGACCAGATCGCCCTGCGCAAGTCGCATCACGAGATGGAACATGAAAACGGCGAGGATCACGACCACGATCACGACGAATTCGAGAGCTTCGTCGCCGAGACCGGGTCCATCTCGGACCCTGCCGCCTTCGTTGCGGGCCTGAAAGAAATCATCGCGCATCACGACGTGCTGCGCCTGAAGGGGTTCTGCGACGTGCCGGGCAAGCCGATGCGGCTTGTGGTGCAGGCTGTCGGCCAGCGCATTGAGACCTATTTCGACCGCCCCTGGCGGGACGATGAGACGAGATCAACCAGACTGGTGGTCATCGGCCTGCACGACATCGACCAGACGGCAATCGGCGCGGCCATCGCCGATGCGGTCGGCTAAGACGATGGCGGTCGCGGCGTCAGAATATCGCCTGGGCGATGAACATGATCACGGCGGCGACCAGCCAGTAGCCGACGTCGATGGCGATGACTGTGCCGGATTTCCTGGTGAACATGCCGCCCGACGCCTGCAAGGCGCAAAAGGCGACAACCGCGAGGATGAAGGTCATCAAGTGGCCTCCGGCCGCCATGACGCCGACGAACCAGGACAGAAGCAGCAGGCCGATTGCCTGCGTGACCATTGCGCCGACCGGCATGGACTGCGCCGTGCCGAGCTCGACGCCGTGACCGGCGGCCCATGTCTTGCCGAACAGCATCGGCGAGAACCACAGCCAGCCGGCGAGAAACGCCACGATCGCACCGGCGATAATGCCGAGCCAGCTCACACCCATCGTAATTTCACCCATGATCGTTCCCCTCCGTCATTGAGTAAATTCAACTTTTCGGTTGAGTTTCGACGGGAGCCCTACGGAAGGCAACACACAAGCGCGTTACCGGTGGGCGGGGCGGTGTACTGATGCATCTGCTGCTGGCACAGAAGGGATCGATTTCGGACGGTGACGGCGAGGCGATCGATCTCGGCCAGAAGCCGGGCGATATCTGCGTCCTGTCTGCTGCCGACACGGAACTGGCAAGCCTTGCGAAGGCGCATTCGCCGGCGGGGCCGAGCCTGCGCCTCGTCAACCTGTTGCAGCTCAAGCACCCGATGTCGGTCGATAGCTGGGTGGAGCGAACCGGGCGGCACGCTGGGCTGATCGTCATTCGCATCCTCGGCGGCGCCGGCTACTGGCCATACGGGCTGGAGGCGATCCACGCGGCGGCGGTGGCGCAGGGCGTGAAACTCGCGGTGCTTCCCGGTGACGACAAGCCCGATCCGGGCCTGTCGCGCTTTTGCACGCTGGACGCTGAATATTGTGAAATGCTGTGGCGTTTCCTGATCGAGGGCGGCGCGGAGAATGCGCGCGGCTTTCTCGATGCCTGCGGCGATATACTCGCCGGGCGTGCCATCGAGGCCGAAGCGGCGCCATTGCTCAAGGCTGGTGTGTTCGGCGAGAAGACGGCAGGCGAGGCGGGCACCGTCGCCATCGTTTTCTATCGCGCGCTCGTGCAGTCGGGGCAGACCGCACCGGTCGAGGTGCTGGCGAGGGCGCTCGGTGACAAAGGCCTCGCAGTGCTGCCGGTCTATGTCTCCAGCCTGAAGGACCCGGTCTCGGCCGCGACGGTCGAGGCGCTGTTCTATACGCATCGGCCGGACGTCGTGTTGAACGCGACCGGCTTCGCGGTGTCCGCGCCGGGCGCGGACCGGACCCCGACGGTGCTTGAGCGCGACGGTTCGCCGGTCATCCAGGTGGTCCTGTCGAGCTCGCCGCGCGCGGTCTGGGAAACGTCTCCGCAGGGGCTCAATGCACGCGACCTTGCGATGAACGTCGCGCTGCCGGAGGTCGATGGGAGGGTGCTGTCGCGGGCGGTTTCGTTCAAGAGCGCGAGCGCCTGGGACGAGCGCACCGAGTGCAACATCGTCACGCATGAGCCGGTCGCCGACCGGGTGGAATTCGTTGCGGAACTGGCGGCGCGCTGGGTGCGTCTCAGGCGCAAACCGGCAGCGGAGAAACGCGTGGCCCTCGTGCTCGCCAACTATCCGAACCGCGACGGACGTCTGGCCAACGGTGTCGGACTCGATACGCCAGCAGGAACCATCGAGACGCTTCGCGCCATGGCCGGAGCGGGCTTGCCGGTGAGCGATATCCCGGCGGACGGCGACGAGCTGATCGATCATCTGAAGAAGGGGCCGACCAACGCGATCTCCGATGTGCGCGAAATTCGCGAGACGATTTCGCTGAGTCATTACAAGGCTTTCCTCGCGACGCTTCCGAAAGCGATTCAGGCGCAGGTGGCCGAACGGTGGGGCGCGCCGGAACATGATCCGTTCTTCCGAGACGATGTCTTCGCGCTGCCGCTGGCGCGGTTCGGCGATACGCTGGTCGGCATCCAGCCTGCGCGTGGCTACAACATCGATCCGAAAGAAACCTACCATTCGCCGGACCTCGTTCCGCCGCATGGCTATCTCGCCTTCTATGGCTACCTGCGCGACGTCTACGGTGCCGACGCGGTGGTCCACATGGGAAAGCACGGCAATCTCGAATGGTTGCCCGGAAAGGCGCTGGCGCTGTCGGAGACATGCTGGCCGGAGGCTGTGTTTGGCCCGCTGCCGCATGTCTATCCTTTCATCGTCAACGATCCGGGCGAGGGGACGCAGGCCAAGCGGCGGACATCGGCCGTCATCATCGATCATTTGACCCCGCCGCTGACGCGCGCCGAAAGCTATGGCCCGCTGAAGGATCTCGAAGCGCTGGTCGACGAATATTACGAAGCGGCCGGTGGTGATCCGCGACGGCTGAAAGTGCTGAAGGTCCGCATTCTCGATCTGGTGCGCGATATCGGCCTCGATCACGATGCCGGGATCGCAGAAAGCGACGAGGCTGACACTGCGCTCGAAAAGCTCGACGCTTATCTGTGTGACCTGAAGGAGATGCAGATTCGCGACGGGCTGCACATTTTCGGCCGCGCACCGGAAGGACGGCTGCTGACCGATCTCGTCACCGCGCTGGCGCGTGTGCCGCGCGGGCTTGGCGAAGGCGAGGACCAGAGCCTCCAGCGGGCGATCGCGGCGGATCTCGCCCTTGATTTCGATCCGCTCGATTGTTCGATGGGCGCGCCCTGGACGGGCCCGACGCCGACCATCCTGGAAGCCGTTTCGGACGACCCCTGGCGAACAGTGGGCGACACGGTGGAGCGGGTCGAATTGCTGGCCGCGAAGCTGGTCGGATGCGAGACCGAATGCCCCGACGGTTGGGTCTGCACGCGAACGGTTCTGGACGGGATCGACAAGCGGCTGCGACCTTCGGTCGAAACCTGCGGCAAGGCGGAAATCGAGGGGTTGATGCAGGCGCTTGCCGGGCGGTTCGTCGAGCCGGGGCCGTCAGGCGCGCCGACGCGCGGGCGGCCGGACGTGCTGCCGACCGGGCGCAATTTCTACTCCGTCGACAGCCGCGCGGTGCCCACCGAGACCGCATGGGAACTGGGGCGCAAATCCGCCGAATTGCTGGTGACGCGCTACACGCAGGATCACGGCGAATGGCCGGTTTCCTTCGGGCTGACGGCATGGGGCACCTCCAACATGCGCACCGGCGGCGACGACATCGCGCAGGCCATGGCGCTGATCGGCGCTAAGCCGGTCTGGGACGGGATTTCCAGGCGGGTGACGGGTTTTGAGGTGATCCCCGTCGCGAAGCTCGGCCGGCCGCGCGTTGACGTGACGCTGCGCATCTCCGGATTCTTCCGTGATGCCTTCCCCGACCAGATCGCGTTGTTCGACAAGGCGGTTCGGGCAATCGGCGCACTGGATGAAGATGAAGGCGACAATCCGGTTGCGGCAAGAATGCGCGCGGAAGCCCTTCGGTTGGCGGAAGACGGCGAGGATGCGGAAACGGCGGCGCGGCGAGCGGGCTATCGTGTCTTTGGCTCGAAGCCGGGGTCTTATGGCGCGGGCTTGCAGGCGTTGATCGACGAGAAGGGTTGGGGAGATCGGGCCGACCTCGCGGAGGCCTATCTGGTATGGGGCGGTTATGCCTATGGCGCGCAGGCCGAAGGCAGCGCCGAGCGGGGTTTGTTCGAAGAGCGGCTGAAAGGCATGCAGGCGGTCGTTCAAAACCAGGACAATCGCGAGCACGATCTGCTCGATTCCGACGATTACTACCAGTTCGAGGGTGGCATGACCGCGGCGGTCGAGACGCTGAAGGGCGAGAAGCCGGCAATCTACCACAACGACCATTCACGGCCGGAAAAGCCGGTGGTTCGCACGCTGGAGGAGGAGATCGGCCGTGTTGTGCGGGCACGCGTGGTCAATCCAAAATGGATCGCCGGTGTAATGCGGCACAACTACAAGGGCGCTTTCGAGATGGCGGCCACGGTCGACTACATGTTCGCTTTTGCCGCGACGACTGGCGCGGTACGCGACCACCATTTCGAGGCGGTCTATCAGGCATTCCTGATGGACGATGACGTGCGCGCGTTCATCGCGGAGAAGAACCCGGATGCGTTGCGCGAAATCGCCGACAGAATGCGCGAGGCGATCGAGCGGGGGCTGTGGACGCCGAAGAGCAATTCAGCGATGTTCGTGCTGAATGAAATCGTCGAGGACAATGCGCGGGCATGACCGAAATCAGGACCACGGAGAACGCGGCCGAGTTGCAACTCAGGCTCGACCGCCTGCTTGACGAGGGGGCGGAGGCGCTCGGCCACCCGTTCAATCCGCAGGCCGTCGGTTTCGAGGCGAGGGACAGCGACGGGACGTTTCTCGGCGGGATATATGGATGGGGCCAGCTTGGATGGTTCTTCGTCAAGCTGCTGGCGCTTGCGCCGGAAGCGCGCAAACGCGGCGTTGGCGGCAAGCTCCTTGCAAAGGCCGAGGAGCACGCGCGCTCGGAAGGTCTGTCTGGCGTCTACCTCGACACCTATGCTTTCCAGGCGCCGGCGTTCTACGCGAAGATGGGCTACGAGGAGATCGGCCGCCTTCCGGCGGTTGGCGATCATCCGCAACGCGTGTGGTTCGCGAAGACGCTCGGGGAGGTCCGGTCGTGAGCGTCATGATCGAGCCGGTCACCGGCGATACCGGCGCCTTTGTCAGCGAGGTCCTTGAAACGCTGGACGAAGCAGCACGGGCACTTGGCAAGCCCTTCGAGGAGGATGGCGTCAACCTGCGTGCGAGCGACGGCGATGGCGGCTTCCTTGGCGGCCTCAACGCAGAGACGTTGCAGGGCTGGCTCTATGTGAAGTTTCTCGCCGTGTCGCAGCAGGCGCGTTCGCTCGGCGTGGGGCGGAAACTAATAGAGGAAGCCGAGGCGGAAGCCCGGAGACGCGGCCTCGCCGGGGTCTATGTCGACACGTTCGATTTCCAGGCGCCGGGCTTCTATGTGAAATGCGGATATGCGGAAATCGGTCGCCTGCCGACGGTTGGCGGCCGGCCGCAGCGCATCTGGTTCTCGAAGACTTTCGACGCGACGGAGACTGATCAATGAACGATGACAGCGAACGCCACGCAGCCAAGATGGCGAAGAAGAAGGCGGCGCGTGACAAGATCATGGCCACCAAGACCGAGGAAAAAGGCCTTGTCATCGTCCATACCGGCAAGGGCAAGGGCAAGTCGACGGCGGCGTTCGGCATGATCTTCCGCCATATTGCCCATGGCCGAAAATGCGCTGTCGTACAGTTCATCAAGGGCGGTATGGAAACCGGCGAACGCAACCTGATCGAAACGCATTTTTCCGACATTTGCTCCTTCCACACGATGGGCGAGGGCTTCACCTGGGAAACCCAGAACAAGGAGCGCGACATCGAGATGGCGAAAGCCGCCTGGGAGAAGGCCAAGGAACTGATCCGCGACGCGAGCAACACGATGGTGCTGCTCGACGAGATCAACATCGCGCTTCGCTACGACTACATCGACACGGCTGAAGTGGTCGAGTTTCTCAAGAGCGAGAAGCCCGAGATGACCCATGTCGTCCTGACCGGCCGCAACGCCTCGGAAGAGCTTATGGAGGCGGCCGATCTCGTGACCGAGATGGAACTGGTCAAGCATCCGTTCCGCTCCGGCATCAAGGCGCAGATCGGGATCGAGTACTGACATGGCGAATGACGCACTGGTCCTGGGAGCTGGCATGGCGGGGGTCGCGACGGCGATCCACCTTCTGAAGAGAGGCGTATCGGTCACGCTGGTCGACCGGCGGGAGCCGGGCGAGGAGACGAGCTACGGCAATGCGGGCATCATCCAGCGCGAGGGCATTCACCCCTATCTTTTCCCGCGCGATCTTCGCTCGATCATCGAGGTTGCGCTCAAGCTGCGCACCGATGCGGATTATCACTTCTCGTCGCTGCCGGCGGTCGCGCCGTTCCTGTGGCGATATTTCATGTCCTCGAACAAGGACAGCGCCCGACGCACGCTTGCCGCCAATATTCCGATCTTCGCGCATTGCCTGGAGGCGCACCAGGCGCTGATGGACGAGGCGGGCTCGTCGGCGCTCGTCGCCAAGCGTGGCTGGATCCGCCTGTTTCGCGAAACCGCCGGGATTGCCGGGGCAGAGACGGAAGCCCGCGAACTGCGCGAACTCGGCATCGATGCCGCCATGATCACCATGCAGGAACTGGGCGATCTGGAGCCGCATCTGGAAAAGGCGAAACTCGAGGGCGCGCTGCATTACCGCGATCCGTGGACGTGCAGCGATCCCGGCGCGCTGGTCAAATCCTATGCGGGTCTGTTCGAAAAACTCGGCGGCACGTTCATCCAGGCCGAGATCACGGGCATTGCGCGGCGAGACGGCAAGTGGTCGGTGGCGACGACGGGGCCGGAACTGTCGGCCGAACAGGTGGCGGTGACGCTCGGCCCGTGGTCGAAGCGCATGATGGACGAGGCGGGCCTGAAACTGCCGATGGGCGTCAAGCGCGGCTACCACCAGCACTTCGCGGCCGAGGGTAACGCCTATCTGTCGCGACCGGTTCTCGATACTGATGTCGGATATGTCATGGCGCCGATGGCGCGCGGTATCCGGCTGACCTCGGGCGCCGAGTTTGCGCGCCAGGACGCGCCCAAGACGCCGGTGCAATTGCGCCGGGTGTTGCCGCAGGCGCGCGAGTTGTTCCCGCTGGGCGAGAGCGTCGACGAGGAGCCTTGGCTCGGCTCGCGCCCGGTCTTTCCGGACATGCTGCCGGTCGTCGGACCGGCTCCGGGCATGGCGGGCCTGTGGCTGCATTTCGGTCATGCCCATCACGGTTTCACGCTCGGGCCCGCGACCGGCGAACTGACCGCGCAGATGATGACCGGCGAGACGCCGTTCTGCGATCCCGCGCCCTACAGTCCCCAGCGTTTCACGCGCGCGCGATAGTCGGCGTAGGGCTCGCCATAAGTGCGGGCGAGCCAGCGTTCCTCGCAGGGGACCGCGAAGATGTAGAGGGCTGCGAGCGATCCCGCCGCGATTGCCGCCGGCCATGACGCGGCGAGCAGCGTCCAGCCGAGGCAAAGCGCCAGATTGGAGAGATAGGTGGGATTGCGGACAAGCGCGAAGGGGCCGTCGGTGACAAGGCCCCGATCTGCGCCCATCGACTGGTCGAGGCCCAGCTTCACGATCGCATAGGAGCTTGCCGAGCTTGAAGCAAAAGCGAGCGGAAATCCAATGCCCCAGCGAACCCAGCCGGGCCAGTCCCAGCCGTTCCAGCCAAGGCGGCCCGCCAGATAGGCGGAGCCGATCGCCGCAGCCGTGACGCTCCAGGTCACGATCCGCGCTTTCCAGCCGAATTTCACGGGTGGCCAGATCGGACTTTGCGGGTGCCGATCGGACCTCCAGATGATGGTTGCGACCGCCAGGCAGCAGGCTGCGGAAAAGAGCGCGAAAGCCATGTCCATCGTCGAATTTCTCCAGGCCTGGGTTGTTTCGAAGATAGCGGCGGCCATCGATGCGCCAAGGGTTCGATCCCCAAAATTTTGGGGGTCTTGCCGAGACAATTGACGGGCTTGCCTTAACCATCCGGTCATCCTGCTCGCTTACCTTATGAAGCTCTGCCCCAACGCGCAGGGATGGAGCGGACATGAACTTTGTAGCCCGGATGAAGAACGCCGGCCTGGAAACGGCCACCGAATGCACGTTGCTCTATGCCGACATGCCCCGGCTGGACGCGGCGGATTTCGTGGCGCGCCTCGAACAGGCAATCGGGCCCAATGCCGCAGTCTCCGATATTCGGGATCATGCCGCCGGTTCCACGCGGTTTCTCTCCTTCATGGCCGGCGGTTGCGCGGTCGCCATCGAGGCGAGCAAGGATACAAGGCCCGCTTCGGTCTATTTCGAGGCGCTGGACTGGCCGATGCTCCACCGTACCTTTCCGGAGGCCGAGGAGGCGGTGCGCAATCATACGGCGCATATCCAGATCGCGGTCGAAGCCGAATATGATGCGGTCGCCAATGCGCTTGGCATGCGCGCCGTCAATACGAGCTTCACGCGCAGCACTTTGGCAGGGCGTGCCGCGGCGGCGATTTGCCGGACAGACCTACCGCTCGCGATCCATTGGAAACACAGCGAGATGCTTTTCAAGCCCGGACCGTTCCTCAGGGAACTGGAGACCGAGCCAGTCGAGATCTTTGTCAAGGTGACGCCGTTTTCGAGCAACCGGATGATCGACGGCGTGCGCACCGTTGGCGGCTCGACACGCGGCGCGGCCGACCTGCTCGGCTGCGAAGTCGTGCTGGAGGAAGCACCGGTCCCGGTCGATTGGGTGATGCGGACGTTGCACTGCTTTGTGGCGCGTTGCCATTCAGAGGGACGTTACCTGCCGCATCTGGCGACCTATGCGCCGGGCAAGGGCGATATCATGATCGTGCGCCATCTCGATTCCACGCCGGAGATCGATACGCCGCATGTGTCGCTGGAGGTCAGGCGGGCCGACGAGTTCGGCTTCGATGCAACCGAAGCCGACGATCTTGCGCTGGCCAAGGTCAAGAAACCGGATTGGGACGGCCGGGATCGGCGTCAGCGCCCCCAAAGCGCCAAGCCGTTCGGCCGTCGCGGTCTCGCCTAGACCCAGTCAGTGCCCGGCGGGCGCGCCGCCTGACGGTGGTTTCTTCATCGCCAGCGCACCGAGTGCAAGACCGGCGAACAGCATTGTCAGTATCCACGACACGTCGGCGAAGGCCATCACCCATGCCTGCTGTTGAACCATCCCGGTTAGCTGGTTGAGCGCGGCGTCAGCTCCAGACAGGCCGCTCGCATCGAAATTCGCCGCCAGATTGTCGAGCGTTTCCACCGCGGTGCGGTTTGCCGATGTCACGGTTTCGGCGATGCGCGCATAATGCAGGTCGGAGCGGTCCGAGAGCAGTGTCGTGATGGCGGCGAGGCCGACCGCGCCGCCAAGATTGCGGGTCAGGTTGAACAGACCGGATGCGCTTTTCAGCCGGTCGACGGGCAGGGTGCCCAGCGCGAGATTCGTGATGGTCACCATGCAGAACATCAGCGACGCCCCGCGAATGATCTGTGGCAAGAACAGTTCCCAGAAATCCCATTCCGCGTCGATCGGCGTCAGCATCCATGTGCTCACCCCGAACCCCAGGAAACCGAGTAGCAGCATGATGCGCGGATCGACCCTGGCCGACAGGGCACCGGACATCGGCGCACACAGGAACATGGCGATACCTGTGACAAAAACCGTCTCGCCGATCATGAGCGAATCGTAGCCGCGAATACGGCCGAGATAGAGCGGGTAGAGATAGGTCAGGCCGTAAAGGCCGATCCCCATGACGAACGAAAAGACCGAACCGAAGGCAAAATTGATGTTTCGAAAAGCACCGAGATCGACGACCGGGAAGCTCGCGGTGAAGGCGCGATAGAAGAAAAGGATCGCACCGATCGTCATGACGATCGAGAAGATCAGAATCGTCTCGTCGGCCAGCCAGTCATTGGCGGGGCCTTCCTCCAGGACGAATTCGAGCGCGCCGAGGAACACGGCCATGCCGATAAAGCCGAGCCAGTCGAAGGACTTGGCGAGGTTGAATTCCGGCTCGTCGAAATCGATCAGCAACCAGGCAAGCGCGGCGACGACCACGCCGGGGCCGAGATTGATCAGGAACAGCCAGTGCCAGGAGAAGTAGCTCGAAAGATAACCGCCGACGGTGGGGCCGATCGTGGGCGCAAGCGTTGCGACGAGGCCGATCACGGGCGCGATGATCGCCTGTTTCGAACGGGGAAAGATCGTGTAGGCCGCGGCAAAAACGGACGGGATCATGCCGCCGCCGATAAAGCCCTGGATCGCGCGATAGACGATCATCTGATCGATGTTCGTCGCCGTCGCGGCCAGTACGCTGGCGGCGGTAAAGCCGGCGGCCGAGACGGTGAACAGGATGCGGGTCGACAGGATGCGCGCCAGCGTGCCCGACAGCGGGATCATGATCACCTCGGCAATCAGATAGCTGGTTTGCACCCAGGAGATTTCGTCAGCGCCCGCGTTGAGCCCGGCCTGGATTTCAGCGAGCGATGCCGAGACGATCTGGATATCGAGGATCGCCATGAACATGCCGAAAACCATCGCGACGAAAGCGATCAGCCGGCGCGGATCGATGCGCTCCTCGGCGGGGGCGCCAGGAACATCGCTGTAGGTCGCGTCGGCCATGACCTGTTCTACTCTGCGGAGACCGTTTCGACGGCGTGGCCGCCCGTGCGCGTATCGATATCGACGACCACGCTGAGGCCTGCGCGCAGCCGGCCTTGCTCCACGGCTTCGGCGGGCAGGGCGATCCGCACGGGCACGCGCTGCACGACCTTCGTGAAGTTGCCGGTGGCGTTGTTGGGCGGCAGCAGCGAGAAGATCGAGCCGGTCGCCGGTGAGATCGAAACGACCGTGCCCTCGATCGGCTCGTCCTCATAGGCATCGACATGGATGGCGACTTTCTCGCCGGGTTCGATGCGAGCGAGCTGGGTTTCCTTGAAATTGGCGTCGACATAGAGCCCGCTCGACGGAACCAGCGCCGCAAGCCGTCTGCCGGTGGTGACGAGGTCGCCTTCCTGTACGTCGAGATTGCCGATCATGCCGTCATAGGGTGCGCGCAGCACGGTGAAGGAGAGATCGCGGTCCGCCTTGTCGGCGGCGAGTTGCATGGAGGTCAGTGCGCTCTCGGCCTCGGCCCTTTGGGCACGAAGCACCGCGATATTGGCGTTGGCGGACTGGATGCCGGCCGAAGCGCCGGAAAGGTTCGCCTTTGCCTGTTCCCAGGCGGTTTCGGCGGAGTCGAGCGCCGCGCCGGTCGCATGGCCTTTGGCGTTGAGCGCCTTCGCCCGGTCGAGCGCGGCGCGGGCGTTTGTCTCCGCGGCGGCGACCGCTTCCTGTTGCGCTTCCGCCTGGGCGAGGGCGGCTTGCGCGCCCGCGATCTGGGCGTCGATGCGGTCGAGTGTGAGTTTCTGTGTTGCGATCTGGGCTTTCGCCTGGTCGGCCGCGATGCGGTAGTCGCCGTCGTCGAGCGTGACGAGCGGGTCGCCGGCCTTCACATACTGGTTGGCGGTGACATTGACCGTATCGACGTAACCGGACACCTTCGGTGCGATGGTGGCGATGTCGCCGCCGACATAGGCATTGTCGGTCGATTCGATGAAGCGCCCGACGGTCCACCATTCCTGGCCGTACCAGCCGCCTGCCGCGAGCGCCAGGAGCGCGACCCCGGCGAGCACCACGCGTCGCCGCCCGCCGCGTTTGGGCGTTTGCGGAGCGGTATCGCCTTTCGCGGCTTCGGTCTCGCGCGCGGCGTCGTGCGGGAAGGTCTTCACCTCGGCCGTCCGCGACGTCTCGGTGCCGGATTTCGCAGTCGTTTCTTCGCTGTTGGCTGATCCTGAAACGGACATGGGTGCCTACTCAGTGATTAAATTGAACCGAACCGTTCGGTTCGAATTGACATAAATGCATGCGCGCGCCATATCAAGTGGAAATCGAACCGCGTGGTTCGATTCTTGTCGAGGACCGAATGCCGACATCGTTGAAAAGCGCTGAAAGCCTGAAGAAAGCCATGCATGCCGCTGGCAGTGCGCCGAGCCGCCGGGTGGCCGGGCAGGATCCGGCGAAGCGCCAGCAGATTCTCGACGGCGCGCGGAGCGTCTTCCTGCGAGTTGGTTTCGACGGGGCGAGCATGAACGATATCACCCGCGAGGCCGGCGTCTCGAAGGGTACGATCTATGTATATTTCGAGAACAAGGAAGATCTCTTCGGCGCGCTCATCGAACGCGAGCGCCGGACGAAGCTCGCCATGCTTACGGAGACGCTCAACGAGCGAGGCACCGTTCGCGAAACGTTGATGCGCTACGGGATGGCGCTCGCGACCCTGTTGACGTCGAAGCAGCTGACGCGCGTGCAAAGGATGGTGATCGGCATTACCGAGCGCATGCCCGAACTCGGCAAGCTTTTCTTCGATACCGGTCCCGATTCGGGGAAGGGGCATCTGGTCGCCTATTTCGACAGGCAGACCGAGGCCGGAACTCTCGACATTCCCGACGGCGAACTGGCCGCGCAGCAGTTTTTCGCCCTGTGTTCGGGCGGTTTGACCCGCAAGTGCATCTTCGGCGCGCTGGACGCGCCGCCCGACGAGGAACTCATCGCCCGCGCGGTGGACAGCGGCGTCGACATGTTTCTTGCCTATTACGGAACGGACGCCCTGAAGAAGGCCTGACCTAGAGGCCCAGCCAGAGCCTCAGCGGGTGAGTGGGATCGCTGACCAGTTTGACCGCCAGCGCGAGGCAGGTGATCACGAGCAGCGGCTTGATGATGCGTGCGCCGCCTTTCATCGCCACGCGCGAACCGACCTGCGCGCCCGCGAACTGCGCGGCGCCCATGATCAGGCCGATCTTCCAGAAAACCGCGCCGGCGACGGCGAACAGCACGAGCCCGCCGACATTGGAAGCGAGATTCAGAAGCTTGGTATGGGCAGTGGATCGCAGCAAGCCGTAACCGGCGAGCGCCACGAAAGCCAGCATGAAGAATGAACCCGTGCCGGGGCCGAACAGCCCGTCATAGAAACCGATCAGCGGAACGATGGTGAAGCCGAATAGGGCCGGGCTCATTCGCCGGGCACGATCGATATCGTCGAGGCCGGGACGCAGCAGGAAATAGATGGCGATCGCGACCAGCAGGACAGGCAATACTGCGCCGAATATCCGGCCGGGCAGTACGGTGGCGGTCAGCGCGCCGAGGATGCTCCCGGCAAAGGCGAGCAGGGCCGGAAGCGCCTGCGTTTTCAGGTCGACATGGCCGTGGCGCGCATAGCTCCAGGTCGCCGACGCCGCGCCGAACATGCCCTGCAGCTTGTTGGTGCCGAGCGCGTAGACAGGCGGTGCGCCGGCCAGCAGGAGCGCTGGGATTGTAACGAGCCCGCCGCCGCCGGCTATGGAATCGACAAACCCCGCCAGGAAGGCGGCGAGGACGAGGAGCGCGACGATTTCGGACGGGAATTCGAACATGGTGATTTTCCTTCGGCGCTAGACCACAGAGCCGCGATTTGCGCAAGCGGCGACTCAGGGTAGTCTGGCCGGGCGCAGGGAGGCGCGGATCGATGGCATTTGCCTGGCTTGAAGCTTTGAAATCGCGGCTGGAAAAGGAAAAGGTGGTTCGGCTCGTCGCCAACGACCCGGCCCTGACCGCGGAATTGTTGCTGCTGTTCAAGGTCATCCTCGCCGACGGTGAAGTCAGGCAGGGCGAACTCGACATCTTCAAGCGGATCTGCCGGGACAGTTTCGGCCTCGACCCGGACGCCATGGACGGCGTCTATGAATACATGCAGGATTTCGCCTACGAGACGTCTCCCGCCCAGGCTGCCGCGGTCTTTGCCGAGCTGCCGATGGAGCGGCGGCAGCGTCTTCTCGACCGCATGATCGCGATCGCGGAGGCCGACAGCGAGATCGACCGGCGCGAGGAACGCTTCCTGGCGCGCATCGCCGATTTGCTGGGTTTCGACATCACCGAAATACGCCGGAGCTGATCGGCGTCGCAATTTCCGTTTCGAAGGTCGCGCATCGAATTGACCCTGCCGGGCCGGACGCCTAGGGTGCGCCTCGTTATCGGCAGTGCCTCGACGCGTTCGGGGCCGAGAGGTGTCCGTTGCAGCCGACCCAAACCGGGGGTGTCGCAGCAGAACTGCCGCTAGGTCCTGGCATTTGCCGGCGTCACGCCGGAAGCCGCGCATTTGGCGATAACGGAAAACCGGACCTTGAGGACGAGAATCATGAAATCTGCAACGGGCCTTGCCGTTCTATTGGCGTCACTCGCCGCGACGCCCGCTTCCGCGCATCTGGGCCATGTCGGCGAGGTCGCGGGCCACAGCCACTGGATCGGGCTGGCCGCCGCTGGCGCCGCCGCCGCGATCGCGGTTGCCGTATCGACGCTTGGCAAGAAGAAAGACGCCGAGCGCAAGGAAGACGAGACGCAAGCCGAGGATGCGGCGGGCGACGAAACACCGGCAGAGGCCTGAGACATGCTCAAAGGTATTTCGGGCGCACCGCGCTACGGCATCATGGTCTGCGGCCATGGCAGCCGTAATCAGAACGCGGTCGGGGAGTTCTCCAAGCTGGCGCTTCGGCTGCGTGAACGCTTTCCGCAATGGCCGGTCGATTATGGCTATCTGGAATTCGCCAATCCCGTCCTGCACAAGGGGCTGGATGCGCTGAAGGAGAAGGGCGTCGACCATATCCTCGCGGTGCCGGGCATGCTGTTCGCCGCCGGCCACGCCAAGAACGACCTGCCTTCCGTGCTCAACAGCTACCAGGCGAAAAACCCTGACGTCAGAATCGATTACGGCCGCGAGCTCGGTATCGATCTGAAGATGATCCGCGCGGCGGGCGAGCGTGTCAGGGAGGCGCTCGACGCCTGCGAGAGCGACGTGCCGATGGAGGAGACCATGCTGGTCGTCGTCGGACGTGGCGCATCCGACCCGGACGCCAATTCCAACGTCGCGAAAGTCATGCGGATGCTCTGGGAAGGCCTCGGCTTCGGCTGGGCGGAGACTGCCTATTCGGGCGTCACGTTCCCGCTCGTCAAGCCGGCGCTCCAGCATGCCGCGAAGCTCGGCTATCGGCGTATCGTCGTGTTTCCCTATTTCCTGTTCACCGGCGTTCTGGTGAAGCGGATCTATTCGCAAACCGACGAGGTGGCGGCCGAGCATCCAGAGATCGATTTCGTCAAGGCGCCCTATCTCAACGACCACGATCTGGTGATCGAAACCTTCGTCGATCGCGTGCGCGAGATCCTCGACGGCGCAAACAACATGAACTGCCAGATGTGCAAATATCGCGAGCAGGTGCTCGGCTTCGAGGCCGAGGTCGGTCAGGCGCAGGAAAGCCATCACCACCATGTCGAGGGTGTCGGTGGCGCGCCGGAGAATTGTCCCTGCGCGGGCGATTGCAATGGCGATTGCCGCGACGAGGCTTTCTGCAAGGAACACGGCATCGAGTGGACGCCGGTGCACAGCCACGATCACGACCATGATCACGGGCACGAGCATCACCACCATCATCACCCCTATCCGCATGCCGCTCACCCGCTCGGGCCGAAGAGCATGGAAAAAAGCAGGGGCTGAAGCCTTCCGATGCTGGACTATCTGCGCGACCCGGCGGCGATCTATCGCGAGAGCTTCGCCACCATCGAGCGCGAGGCGGAGCTTGCGCGCTTCCGCGCGGATGAGCGCGCTGTCGCCATCCGCATGATCCACGCCTGCGGCATGACCGATCTTGCCGACGATATCGTGATTTCGCCGGGCGCGGCGGAGGCCGGAAGGCGCGCGCTTGCCGAGGGCGCGGCGATCATATGTGACGTCGAGATGGTTCGGCGCGGCATCATCCGCAGCCGGCTCGGGAAGGACAATGCGGTGCTGTGCGAGGTTGGCAGTGAGTCTGCTCGCGCAACGGCCAAAGAAATCGGCTCGACCGTTTCCGCCGGCGGGATCGAGGTGCTCGAAGGCCGCATTGCCGGCAGCGTCGTGGTGATCGGCAACGCACCGACGGCCCTTTTCCACCTGCTCGAGATGCTGGAGCGCGGCGCGGCGGCACCGGCGCTGATCATCGGCTGCCCGGTCGGGTTCGTCGGCGCGGTCGAGAGCAAGGAAGCGCTGATCGCGCATCGACCTGAGGTACCATTCATCACCGTGCGCGGTCGGCGTGGCGGATCGGCCATTGCAGCCGCTGCCTTGAACGCCCTTGCCGGAGGCAACCAGACATGACCGCGCCATGGCTGCATATCATTGGCATAGGCGAGGACGGCATGGCCGGCTTGTCGGCCGAGGGACGGCGGCTCGTCGAACAGGCCGAGGTGATCGTCGGCGGAGACCGGCATCATTCGCTGGCGCCGAACGTTGCCGCGGAGCGGATCGCATGGCCGTCGCCCTTCGACGCGATGATCGACGAGATCAGGCGGCACAAGGGCAGGCGGGTGGTCGTGCTGGTGACGGGCGATCCGCTGTGGTTCTCCGTCGGCGCGAGAATGCTCAAGGGCATCCCGCGCGAGGAGATTGTTTTTCATCCGCAATTGTCGGCGTTCCAGTTCGCCTCCTGCCGCATGGGCTGGTCGCTCGCCGATGTCGAGACACTGACCGTGCATGGCCGCGCTGCCGAACAGATCGTGCCGTGGTTTGCCCCCGGCGTACGGATGCTGCTTCTGACCAAGGACCGGACATCGCCGGAGACTGTCGCGAAGCTCCTGACAGAGCGCGGCTACGGGCCGTCGAAGCTGACCGTTCTGGCCGCGCTTGGCGGACCGAACGAGGCTCGCTTCGAGGGCGTCGCCGAAGGCTGGACCATCGAGGTGCCTGATTTCCACGTATTGGCCGTCGAATGCGTCGCGGGCCCGGACGCTCAAATCCTGCCGCGCACCGGCCTGCCGGACGATGCCTTCGTCCATGACGGCAAGATCACCAAGCGCACCCAGCGCGCGCTGGCGCTATCCAAGTTGGTGCCGGTGCGCGACGGCGTATTATGGGATCTCGGCTGCGGTTGCGGCTCGGTTGCCATCGAATGGATGCGCGCCGGCCGCGAGGCGCGCGCAATCGGCATCGAGCCGCAGGAAAAACGCCGCGCCATGGCCGAGGAAAACGCGCTTCGGCTCGGCGCTCCGAAGTTGAAACTTGTCGAAGGGACCGCTCCGGACGCGCTTGCCGGCCTGCCGGCGCCCGATGCGGTGTTCATCGGTGGCGGCATTTCCCGCGAAACGATCGCGGCGTGCATTGATGCGCTGAAACCGCATGGCAGGCTCGTCGCCCATGCGGTGACGCTGGAAAGCGAGGCGGTCCTTTTGTCGGCCTTTGAGGAACTCGGCGGCGAATTGCAGCGCGTCGCGGTGGAAACGGCCGAGCCGGTCGGCCCTTTCAAGGGGTGGAAGCCCTCGATGGCCGTCGTCCAGTGGGCATGGGTCAAGCAATCATGACGGGCACACTATACGGGCTCGGCGTCGGGCCGGGCGATCCGGAACTGCTGACGCTGAAAGCGCATCGCATCCTGAAGGAAGTGCCGGTCGTCGCCTATCCAGCGCCTGACAGCGGCGAGAGTTTCGCGCGCGCCATCGTTGCCGAAACGCTCTCACCCTTCCAGCACGAGATTCCGATCGTTGTGCCGATGCGCACGCAGCGTTTCCCGGCGGCTGAAATCTATGACGAAGCGGCAAGCGAAATCGCGGCGCATCTCGATAAGGGTCACGACGTGGCGGTCCTGTGCGAAGGCGACCCCTTCTTCTACGGCTCCTTCATGTACCTCTTCGAACGGCTCGGCGGGGATTATCCGACCGAGATCGTTCCCGGTGTTTCCTCCGTCATGGCCTCGGCTGCGGCGCTGCGGCGGCCGATCGCCGCGCGCAACGATGTCCTGACGGTCATCCCCGGACCCTTGCCGGACGCCGAGATGGAAGCCCGCATCGTCGCGGCGGACGCAGTCGCGATCATGAAGGTCGGGCGTCACTTTGCGCGTATCCGTTCCGTGATCGAAAGGATGGGCCTGCTGACCGACGCGGGCTATTGCGAACGCGTAAGCCTGCCGGAGGAAAAAATCCTGCCGCTTGAATCCGCTACGGTCGACACCGCACCCTATTTCTCGATGATCCTGATCTACAAGGGCGCGGAGGACTGGATCCGCGCGCTTCCTGCCGGAAAGCCCCTCGATGTCCGCTGAACCCCTGTCGCCCGCCATCGTCATCCTGAGCGATGCGGCGATGCCTGTCGCCGAGACCATCCGCAACACGACCGGCGGGGTGATCCACGCGGCACGTCGGCGTGTGGCGCCCGCGGATGGCGTCGTGCTGTTCGACGATACGAAAGCGCATATGCAGGCGTTGTTCCTCGATCGCGTGCCGATCGTCGCTGTGATGGCGTCGGGCGCGGTCATCCGCATTCTTGCGCCGCTCCTGGCGGCCAAGCGCGAGGAGCCGCCGGTGATCGCTGTCGCCGAGGATGGGCATGCATCCGTTCCGCTGCTTGGCGGCCATCATGGCGCGAACCGCATGGCCGAGGAGATAGCCTTCGCGCTTGGCGGCATGGCGGCGGTGACGACAGCCGGCGACCTGCGCTTCGGGGTCGCTCTGGACGCGCCGCCCGAGGGGTATGCGCTCGCCAATCCGGATGCCGCGAAAGACGTGATGGCTGACCTGCTCGCCGGCGCGGACGCCGTGCTGGACGGCGAAGCGCAATGGCTATCCGGCAGCGGCCTGCCGCTGGCGGGCAATGGCGAGGTGACGCTCAGCGTGACCGACCGGCTCCGTGTGCCCGGCGACCGCGAACTGGTCTACCACCCGAGCCGTCTAGCATTGGGACTTGGCTGCGAACGCGGCTGCGATCCGGAGGAAGCCTGGGCACTCGTGCGTGAAACGCTGGCCGATGCCGGGCTTGCCGAGCAGGCGGTGGGCGTCGTCTGTTCGCTCGACCTGAAGGCGGACGAAGCGGCCGTTCATCACGTCGCAAGCCAATTGGGCGTTCCGGCCCGGTTCTTCGACGCCGCGGCTCTCGAGGCCGAAACCCCACGCCTCGCCAATCCCTCGGATGTCGTTTTCGCCGAGGTCGGCTGCCACGGCGTGGCCGAAGGCGCGGCGCTGGCGGCTGTCGGGCCCCAGGGCGAACTGATCGTCGAAAAGAAGAAATTCGCACGCGCCACATGTGCGGTCGCGCGCGCGCCGCAACCTCTGCTCGCCGATGATTTGCCGGGCCGGGCACGGGGCACGCTCTATGTCGTCGGCATCGGGCCGGGTTCGGAGGGGTGGCGCTCACCGGAAGTCAGCCGCATGGTCGGTGCAGCGACCGATCTCGTCGGCTATTCGCTTTATCTCGACCTTCTGGGCTCACTCGCGACGGGGCGGAAACGACACGATTTCGATCTCGGCAAGGAGGAGGACCGCGTTCGCCACGCCATGGAACTGGCCGGCGAGGGCAAGGATGTCGCGCTGGTCTGCTCGGGCGATGCCGGCATCTACGCCATGGCGACGCTGGTCTTCGAGCTGATCGACAAGAAAGGCGTGAGCGATGCGGCGCGTCGCATCGCGATCCAGGTCTCGCCGGGTATTTCCGCGCTTCAGGCCGCTGCCGCGCGGGCCGGCGCGCCGCTCGGGCACGATTTCTGCACGATCTCGCTGTCGGACCTGCTAACGCCTTGGGAGGACATCCAGCGCCGTGTGCGCGCGGCGGGCGAGGGCGATTTCGTCGTCGCCTTCTACAATCCGGTCTCGCGCAAGCGCCGCACCCAGCTTGCCTGGGCACGTGACGAATTGCTGAAGCACCGTCCGGCGGAGACGCCGGTCATCCTCGCCACCAATCTGGGGCGCGAAGGTGAGCAGGTACGCATCGTGCCGCTCGGTGCGTTGAATGTCGATGATGTCGACATGCTCACGGTCGTCGTCGTCGGCTCTTCCGACAGCCGGACGGTGGCGACTGGTGATGGCAAGCGCTGGGTCTACACATCACGCGGCTATTCCGGGAAGACCGGCACAAGAATGGGAACAGTGGAATGACCGTCTATTTCATCGGTGCCGGACCGGGCGCGCCGGACCTGATCACGGTGCGCGGGCTTCGCCTGATCGAGCGCTGCCCTGTCTGCCTTTACGCCGGTTCGCTGGTTCCCGAGGAGATCGTGCAGGCAGCGCCGGCGGATGCGAAGGTCATGGACACCGCGCCGATGCATCTCGACCAGATTGTCGAGGAAATGCGGATCGCCCACGAGGCTGGACAGGACGTGGCGCGGGTGCATTCGGGTGACCCGTCGATTTACGGCGCCGTCGCCGAACAGATGCGCCGCCTCGATGCGCTCGGCATCGACTACGAGGTGGTGCCGGGCGTTCCGGCCTTCGCGGGCGCGGCGGCTAAATTGAAGACGGAACTGACCCTGCCGGAGATCGCGCAGACGATCATCGTCACCCGCACCGGCATGAAGGCGTCATCCATGCCCGAGGGCGAGCAACTGGAGGTGCTTGGCCGATCGGGCGCGACGCTCGCCATCCACCTGTCGATCCGCAATCTCGACTATGTCCGCAGATCGCTGGAGCCCTATTACGGGGCGGATTGTCCCGTCGTGATCGCCTATCGCGCGACATGGCCGGATGAACTTTATATCCGCACCACGCTCGCCGAAATGCGCGAGCATGTTCGCGAGGCCAAGATCACCCGCACCGCGCTGATCTTCGTCGGCAAGGTGTTCGGCGAGGCCGAATTCCGGGATTCGGATCTCTACAATTCGGACTTCTCGCATGTGCTGCGCAACCGTGGGAAGAAAAAGGCGGGTTGAGTGCGATTGACGGGTGTCATTGGAGGTCTGGCGCATTGTCGACATCTTGAGCGCCTAGATCGTGGCCGGGCGCGGCATGGGACGATGTGCGGTTCGGCATGCGCTATCGCGCCGATTTTGAGAAGCTCGCCATCGAAGGTGGCCCAGACCGGATCGGAAGCGGTCTCAAGGCGTTTCCCATCCTCATGAAAGGAGTATCATCATGACCATCAAGGAAACCGTCGCGGAACTGCGCGAGAAAATGGAAGAGCTGCAGCACCGGGTCGCCGCCAAGGCGGCTGAGTTCCGCACCGACGAGCGCGTGCCGGCAGAACACCGCGCGCGGATCGATTCCATGCAGGCGCAGGCCGGCGCAGTGAAGGAACGGCTGCCGGGCGAGGAAGGCTCGGCGTGGGACGCCATCAAGGAAGAGGTCAAGCGCGACATGGATGCGCTCGCTCGCGATTTCGAGCACACCGTCTCCTATATCGACAATCACTATCGCGAGCAGGACAAGTAGGGCCGAGCGGTTTTCAGGCGGCGAAGATCAGGCTGGAACCGGCGATCACGAGGAGTGCGCCGAGCCAAGCCATCGCCGCCGGACGTTCGCCGGTCCTGATCCAGATCAGCGGCAGGATCCATGCGGGCGTGGTCGCCGACAGCGTCGCGACGATGCCGACCTTGCCGCCGGATAGTGCGAAGAGCACCAGCGTCATGCCGATTCCCATGGCGGCGATGCCGGAAACGCCGATCAGCACGGCGGTGCGCATCGTCAGTTTCGCCTTGGCCTGAACCTGCCTGATGCCGGTCGCCATCAGCAGCGAAAGGCAGACCACGGCGACCATCACGCGCAGCGCGGAAGCCGATGCCGGATCGACCCCGGTCTCCATGACCGGCCGTGCGATCAGCGAACCCACCGACTGGCACAGGGCCGCCGCGAGGCCGAGGGTAACGCCGACGGCGAGCGATCCCTTGACCGATTCCCACGTGTCGAGTTGCGAGCGGCGTTTGCCGAAGACGATGGCGAGGATCACGCCCGCGAAGACGATGGCGATGCCGACGATCTTCTGGGCAACGATGGTTTCGCCGAGAAACAGCCAGCCGAGGACGGCCGAAAAGGGCGCGTTGGTCGAGAACAGGATGTTCGAGCGGCGCGGGCCCATCCGGTTCATGGTCAGGAACAGGCAGGTGTCGCCAAGAAAGATGCCGATGAAGCCGGACAGCGCCAGCGGCAGGAGATGCTCAGGCTGAAGCGTGCGCCAGCCGCCGGTGGCCGCCACGAACATCGCCAGCATCACCAGCACGATCGCCATGCGTATCCGGTTGAAGGCGATCGCACCAAGCTGGGAGGACGGCCCGGCGGCGATAACCGCCGAGAATGCCCATGTCATTGCCGCGGCGAGGGCCGCCAGTTCGAATGCGCTCATTCAGTCGCGCCTCACGATCAGGCGGGGGCGCCGGTTTGCGGCGCGGCGCGCAGCGTGACGACCGCCAGCGTTGCCGCTACGACTGCGCAGAGCGCGATGGAAGCCACCATGGGCAGTGACGTGCCGTCGAAGAACGGAGCGGTCGCGACGATCATGACGCCGCCGGACACCATCTGCAGCGTGCCGCCGAGCGAGGAGGCGAGACCTGCCTTGTCGCCGTGGTCGTCCAGCGCCATGACCATGACGGGGGCCATGACGAGACCGAAAAACGCGTAACCGATGAAGAGCATGCCCATCAGGACGGCGAGCGAATCCTGTCCGGCCAGCGTCAGCGCAAGCAGTATCATCGCGGTAATCGCGAAGCCGCTGGTGGCGATCAGGATCATGCGGGCCATGCCGAACCGGTCGCCGAGCGTCGGTGCGACCTGCGACGCGCCGAAGAAGCCGATGGCATTGACCGCGAAGGCGAGGCTGAATTGCACGGAACTCAACCCGTACTGGCAGGTATAGACAAAGGAGGCGGTCGACAGGAAGACGAAGAAACTCGCCATGCCAAATCCGCCGATCAATGTCAGGCCGATGAATTTTGGATCCGTCAGCAAAGTGCGCATGCCGGCGAGCAGCAGGCGCGGGCGCACCGGCACGCGCTTTTCGGCGGGCAGGGTTTCGGGCAACTGCGTCGCGGTCAGGATCATCGACAATATCGCGGCGCCCGCTAGCACCTCGAAGATCAGCCGCCAGCCCGACAGCGCGATCAGTCCGGAGCCGGCAAGCGGCGCGAGCATTGGCGAAACGGAGATCACCAGCATGATCAGTGCCATCATGCGCGTCGCCTGACTGCCGGTATAGAGATCGCGGACGATGGCGCGGGGCACGACCATGACCGTCGCGGCGCCCATCGCCTGGACGAAGCGGCCGGCGGCGAGCCATCCGATCGTGGGTGCCCAGGCACAGGCAAGCGAGCCGACGATGAAAATCCCCAGACCGATAAAGATCGGTGCCTTGCGGCCAATCCAGTCCGCCAGCGGGCCATAGACGAGCTGGGCCACGCCGAAGGCGATGAAATAGGCGGTCAGTGTCGTCTGGGTCGCCGCGATGGTGGTTTCCAGATCGTCCGCAATGACCGGCAGGGCGGGCAGATACATATCGATGGCGAACGGGCCGACCCAGGCAAGCAGGCCTAGGACGATAGCCGAACGCAAAAATCCGGGCTGCATGAGAGCCTCCGAAAAAAGAAAATCGAGTGTGTGGGTAATGGCCGCGCCGGCGGCTAAGCGCCGCAGCGCTACCTACATCGAATTTTTCGCGGAGACCAGAGCCGGTCACGGAAAACCGCGTTCTCCTGTCATGCCCTGACGGCCGGGGCCGTCAGGCTTTTCTGTTTCGCGCGGTGCCGAAAGGCAGGTCCGCGAGCTCATCCGGGCTCATGCCTCGGATTGCCGGATGCGAAAGCGGATCACTTCCGTAGGTGGTTATGTTGGCCGCTCGCGGTGCCCGTCGCCAGTGGGTAAGTATGTAGATAAGCTTCATCATGCCTGGCGTTATGCGCCTGAAGATCATGCGAGGAAATCGACATCTTCTCCATTATGCTTTAGAAAAACTAAAATGAGAAACTTGAACAGGGTGCATCTGACGAGCCTGCGTGCGGTGGAGGCCGTCGGCAGGTTGGGCAATCTCGCGGCGGCCGCGGATGAGCTTGGCGTGACGCCGGGCGCTGTCAGCCAGCAGGTCCAGCGCGCCGAGGAGGCGCTCGGCCGGTCGCTGTTCTCGCGCGAGGCGAAGGGGTTGCGCCTGACGCCGCTCGGTGCGGAGGTCTGCGAAAGACTGACCGCCGGTATGCGCGAACTGTCGCGCGGGGTGGCGCTGGCGGAGCGCCGCGCGCATGGCGTCCTGACGATCTCGATCGCCCCGATCTTCGCCTCGAAATGGCTTGTCTGGAAGCTCGACGGATTCCGCAAAGTCGATCCGGACATTCGCGTCCGTATCGACGCCGATGTCGGTCTGGTCGATCCCAACACAGCCGATGTCGATGCCTGCATTCGCGTCGGCAGGGGGAAGTATCCGGGCGTGAAGGCCGAGTGGATGCTGGACCAGGAGGTCTTTCCGGTCTGCAATCCACGACTCGCGCAAAGCCTGAAAAAGCCGTCGGACCTGGCAAATGTGCCGATCATTCGCGATCGATATGCGATGTTCGAATGGGATGTCTGGCTGAAGCCGAACGGGCTGGACGCGTCGATCCTCGGCGAGGGGCCGGTTTATTCCGACGGTGCACTTGGCCTCGATGCGGCGATCGCCGGGCAGGGCGTCTTTCTCGCATGGGAGCCGCTGGCGAGCTATGCGCTCGCCTCGGGCCAGGCGGTCGCGCCGTTTCCCGACCGCTATCCGACCGGCGAATCCTACTGGTTCGTCACCGGCGAGACGGCGCGCGGAAACCCGCATGTGACGCGATTTCGCGATTGGCTGACCGCGGAACTGCAATCCTCGGTTGGCGGTATCAGCGGACGCCCGCAGCCTTCGCCGGAAGATACACGACACCCGCCAGAAGATCGCTGAGATTGCCGAGCGCTGTGTCAATGGAGGTTTCGCTGTTCAGCGAATCGCGCCCGAGAAGTCTGCTCTGCGCAAGGTCGATCAGGACGGGAGAGGATGCGAATGTGCTGTGGTTCAGCGAACGGCGGCCGGCACCCTGTTCCGAAAGGTCGATTACCGCGATCCCGTTCTTGCGGAGCGCGTCGATGTCGACACCTTCGCCGACGCGCGGATGGCCGCCGCGAACGCGGTTTGAAAGGTTGAGAGCGCGGTCCTTGCTGGAGACCATCACCGCGAAGGAAGAGGGCATCGGGTCGATTTGCGATACCTGCTGCCAGAAGACATCGACGTCGATATCCGGCGCGGCAAGCAGAACGGCGTCGATGCGGCGGAGCAGCGCCTTGTCGCCGGAGATCGAGATCTCGTGCAGGGCCTCCATCGTCAGGAGCGCCCCCATCGAATGACCCAGGATGATGATCCGGTCGGCCTTGCTGCCGGCGAGGAGACGCAGCGTCTTGACGAGGCTGCCGCGCGCGAACTGGGCGCTGTCGCGGTCGTAGAGATAGAGCGGCGTCTTGCCGGCGGACGGCCAGGAGAAATTCACGGCCGCGGCGTCGATCTTGTAGTCGTGCAGAAACTGCGCCTGCCGGTAGACGCCTTCGGCGAAGTCGGTGTTGAACCCGTGAACGAAGACGAATGCAGTCCTTTCACCGGGCGAGAATTCGAGCAGACGCTCATCGAGCCGCGAAACGAATCCGGGCGCCGTCAGATCCCGGTCGACCGCGACGGCGGCGAACTGGCGGGAGAAATCCGGCTTGCGCGTGGGCATCGGCAGCGTTCCCGCCTCGCGCTCGGGCGGAACGGAGACCGTGATCTCGGCGAAACCGAGGACGTCGGAGCGGCCTCCGGAATACACCACGAGCGGATCGTCGCTCGGCGCGCGTGCGGTGGCGACAAAGATATCCTCGGTCACCAGTGGGGCTGTCGCGCCTGTCACCAGCGGGAGCAATTCCGGCCCGGAAGCGCATCCTCCGAGAAAAAGCGCCATGACCATGAATGCGAATTTACGCTTCATCCCGTGTCGTCCGATTGCCGATGCATCAGCGCTAGCGGATCGCCGGAAAATCGGCAAGCGGGTGCGCGGGGTTGAGCCGCCAGCCACCGATCACGTTTCCTGACGGTTGACCATGATCACCGGCAGGCCGAGAGCGCGTGCGGCCTCGATCTTCGCGTATGCGCCGCTGCCGCCGGAATTGCGGCAGACGATGTGGGTCACGCGATGTTTTATGAGAAGGGCTGCTTCCTCCTTTGCAACCGCGCCGGGCAGCCCGATGACCAGGTCATGATCGGGCAGGGCAAGCGGCGTTTCCGGCGGATCGACCATGCGGACGACGAAATGCACATCCGGGCGGTCGGCGAATGGAGCGATATGCTGTCGGCCGAGCGCCAGCAGAACGCGTGACCCCGCTGGAATCGCGTCGCGCGCTTCCTCCAGCGATGCGACCTCGATCCATTTGTCGCCGGGCTCCCGCCTCCATGGCGGGCGCATGCGCGTTTCGAGCCGCACACCGGCTTGTTGCGCTGCGCGCTTCGCGTTTTGCGAAATAGTCGTCGCGAAAGGGTGGGTGGCGTCGATCAGCCGCGTCACATGTTGCGCGCGCATATAATCCGCCAGACCCTCCGCGCCGCCGAAGCCGCCGATGCGGACCTCGCCCGCGACCGGCTTTGGCTCGCGCGTGCGCCCTGCAAGCGAGGTCACCACGCGCCAGTCCGGATGATCGCGGATCAGATCCGCCGCTAGTGCAGCAGCCTCCTTCGTTCCGCCAAGGATCAGGATCGTCTCCGTCATGCGAAATCCGTCCTCGCGAGGATGTTGCCCTTGCGGTCGGTGACGATGACCTCCACCGCGACAGGCGCGCCGCGAAGCGTTTCAAGCGCGGTTGCGCGTGCCCGTTCCGCGATAGGGGCGGCGAGGTCGATGTCGTTTTCCGTTGCCAGTTCAAGGACTTCCTGTGCTGTATTGGCAGATTGAATCCGCGCGCCTTGCGCCGGATCCAGTCCGGCGTTCAGCGCCTCGGCCAGGAGGAAGTCCATGTCGACCTGGCTGCGGCCCGAATGCAGGTCCAGCGCGCCTTGCGCCAGTTTTGTCAGCTTGGCGAAACCGCCGGCAATCGTCAGCTTCGGCACCGGGTGGGCGCGCAGATATTTCAGTAGCCCGCCCGCGAAGTCACCCATATCGAGCAATGCGGTCTCCGGCAGACCGTAGATCGCCTGCGCTGCCGCTTCGGATGTCGAACCGGTCGCGCCGAGCACGTGGTCGAGGCCTTCCGCGCGGGCGACATCGATGCCGCGATGAATGGAGTGGATCCAGGCCGAGCACGAAAAGGGGTGCACGATGCCGGTCGTGCCGAGGATCGAGATGCCGCCGAGAATGCCGAGGCGCGGGTTCCAGGTCTTGGCGGCGAGGGCGTCGCCGCCCGGCACCGAGATTGTAATCTCGATATCCGGGGCGATCCCGTGTTCCGCGCAAAGCGCCTCCACCTCGGCCGTCATCAACTGTCGTGGAACCGGATTGATCGCCGGATCGCCCGGCGGGATGGGGAGGCCTGCCTTTGTCACCATGCCGACGCCGTCGCCAGCGCGAAAAGAGATGCCGGTTCCAGGCGCAGCGCGCGAGATGCGGGCGATTATGGTCGCGCCATGCGTGACATCCGGATCGTCTCCGGCATCCTTGACGATGCCGACCTCTGCGAAATTCTCGCCGAGCGTCTCGTGCGCCAGCGGGAAGGCGGGCGTCTCGCCCTTTGGCAGGGTTATGCAGACAGGGTCGGGAAACCGGCCGGTCAGAAGCGCGGTGAGCGCGGCCTTGGTGGCGGCGGTTGCGCAGGCGCCCGTCGTCCAGCCGCGCCGGAGCGGTCCGCCCGGCTTGCGGGATGTCGCACCGATTTCGGCTTTGCCCGTGACCATGGCGGTCTTATAGGTGACGGAATGACGGCGCGAAAGCGGGAAGGAACGAGAGCGTGAGCATGGAGGTCATGGACGGATTGCCCCGGTTCGAGGCTGGCCATGTCTGGCTCGTGGGCGCGGGGCCGGGCGATCCCGGCCTTTTGACGCTTCATGCGGTGAACGCGCTGAAACAGGCCGACGTGATCGTGCATGACGCGCTGGTCAATGCCGAGTGCCTGGCGCTGGCCGGGCCGGGTGCTGTGCTCGAATATGCCGGAAAGCGCGGCGGCAAGCCGTCGCCGAAACAGCGGGATATCTCGCTGCGCCTTGTCGAACTGGCCAGGGCGGGCAAGCGCGTCCTGCGCTTGAAGGGCGGCGATCCCTTCGTGTTCGGTCGTGGCGGCGAGGAGGCGCTGACGCTGGTCGAGCATGGCGTACCCTTTCGCATCGTGCCCGGCGTGACGGCGGGAATCGGCGGGCTTGCCTATGCCGGTATCCCGGTTACGCATCGCGAGACCAACCACAATGTCACCTTCCTGACCGGACATGACGCGACCGGCGTCATGCCAGACGCGATCGACTGGGCAGGCGTGGCGCGGGGGTCTCCGGTCATCGTCATGTATATGGCCATGAAACATATCGGCACGATCTCCGCGCGTCTGATCGCCGAGGGGCGGTCGCCGGAGGAGCCGATGGCCTTTGTCTGCAACGCGACGACGGCGCAGCAGCAGGTGCTCGAAACGACGCTTGCGCGCGCAGAAGCGGACGTGGCGGGCGCGGGTCTTTCGCCGCCGGCCATCGTTGTCGTCGGCGAGGTCGTGCGCATGCGCGCGGCGCTTGACTGGCTAGGCGCGTTGAATGACGGTCGTGTGCTGCAGAGCGATCCTCTCGGCCATCGGTCGAAGGACCGCTCGGCATGAGAGGATTTCTCGTCGCCGCGCCGCATTCCGGCTCGGGCAAGACGACGGTGACGCTCGGGCTGCTGCGCGCGCTGCGTGACCGCGGCCTGCATGCCGTCTCGGCCAAGGCCGGGCCGGACTATATCGATCCGGCCTTCCACGCTGCGGCGACCGGCAAGGACTGCGTCAATCTCGATCCCTGGGCGATGCGTCCGGCGCTGCTGCGGTCTTTGTCCCGGCGTTTTCTCGGCTCCGGCGACATCGCGGTGGTGGAGGCCATGATGGGGCTCTACGACGGGGCGGCGGACGGGACGGGAAGCGCGGCGGACCTCGCGGCGGCGCTGCGGCTGCCCGTGATCCTCGTCATCGACGCGTCGCGCATGGCGCACTCCGTTGCGGCTCTGGTGAAAGGCTATCGCGATCATCGCCCCGACGTGCCGTTTGCGGGTGTCATCATCAACCGTGTCGGCAGCCCGCGCCATGAGACGATGCTCCGCGGGGCACTGGAAGAGGCAGACATCCGTGTCTTCGGCGCTGTCCCGGGAGACAGCGCGCTGAGCCTGCCGTCGCGCCATCTCGGGCTGGTACAGGCCGGAGAACACGAGGCGCTGGGAGATTTCATCGCCCGGGCCGCGTCGATGGTTGGAGACAATTGCGACATGGACGCGCTCATGGCGCTCGCCACGGAGCCGAACGAACCGCGCGACGCCGCCGAACTGCCGCCGCTCGGCCAGAGGATCGCGGCCGCGCGCGACGAGGCGTTCGCCTTTGCCTATCCGCATCTCCTGACCGGCTGGCAGCGGCAGGGGGCGCAGCTTTCCTTCTTCTCGCCGCTCGCCGACGAAGGGCCTGAGCCGGATACAGACGCGGTCTTCCTGCCGGGGGGCTATCCGGAACTGCATGCCGGCCGGATTGCGGCGGCGACGACATGTCTCGACGGGCTGCGCATGGCGGCCAATCACGGCAAGCCGGTCTATGGGGAATGCGGTGGTTACATGGTGCTCGGCGAGGGGCTGATCGACGCCGACGGCGAAAGACATGCCATGGCCGGATTGTTGCCGGTCGTAACCAGCTATGCGCAGCGCAAGCGCCATCTCGGCTACCGCCGGTTGCAGCCGCTTGGCGGCTCGCCATGGGCCCTGCCGCTCACCGCGCACGAGTTTCATTATTCGTCGCTCGTCTCGGAAGGCGAGGGCGAGCGTCTGTTTGCCGTCCGCGACGCGCGCGGCGATGACCTTGGCGAGGTGGGACTTCGGCGCGGCTCCGTCTGCGGGTCCTATATGCACGTAATCGACAGGGCGGACTGATGGAAACGATCCGGCATGGCGGCGCGCTGGACCGCGCCATCGCGACATATGGCGGCGAGCGGGGTGACTGGCTCGATCTGTCGACCGGAATCAATCCCGTCGCCTATCCGGTTCCCGAGATGGACCCCTCTATCTGGCAGCGTCTTCCCGACGAGAGCCTGATGGAAGACTGCCTGCAGGCGGCGCGGGAGTATTACGGCATTCCTCAAGAGGCCGGAATCCTCGCCGCGCCCGGTACGCAGGCGATCATCCAGTGGCTTCCCCTTCTGTTCAATTATCTCGACCGGGTATCGATCGTCTCGCCAACCTATGGAGAGTATGCCGGCGTGTTCCGCATGACTGGCGTCTCGGTCGCGACGCCCGGCGGCTTGTCCGACGATTCCGATGCAGCGGACCTGCTCGTCGTCGGCCAGCCGAACAACCCGGACGGGCGGACGTGGCCGGCGGATGCGATCCTGACTTTCGCCTCCGGCCGTCGCGTCGCCGTTGTCGATGAGGCGTTCGCCGACGTCGCGCCGGAGCATTCCCTCGTTTCCCGGACCGGCGGGCGAGGTCTCATGGTGCTGCGCTCCTTCGGCAAGTTCTTCGGCCTTGCTGGCGTACGGCTAGGCTTCGCGATTGGAGACCCTGACGTGATCGCCGCGCTGCAGACAATGATCGGGCCATGGGCCGTGCCGGGTCCGGCGCTCGCAATCGGTGCGCGCGCATTCCGCGATCGGGATTGGATCGCCGACACACGGTCGCGGCTTGAAACCGACAGCGCGCGCCTGGCCGCGATGCTGGAACGGCACGGTTTCACCCTCATCGGGCGTACCGGCCTGTTCGTCACCGTGCGTCATGCGGCGGCGGGACGGGTCGCGGATGCCCTGGGACGTCGCCATATCCTTGTTCGGGAGTTCGAGCACGATGCCGAGTGGATGCGCTTCGGATTGCCGGGGATGGACCATGAATTCGCCCGGCTCGATTCCGCTCTTGCCGAAACGGCTGTGGCCATGCAGAACCCCCGGTAATGTTGGAAGCCAGCAGCCTTGCCATATTGCTCATTGCACTCATTCTGGACCGCCTGATCGGCGATCCCGACTGGCTGTGGTCCCGTGTGCCCCATCCAGTCGTGTGGTTCGGCAAGCTGATCGATCTTTTCGAGCGCAATTTCAACAATGAGGAGAGTTCGGGTTCGGCCCGTGCGCGCGCCGGTTTCCTGATCACATTCCTTCTGGTGGCATTCGCCGTCGTCGTCGGGCGCTGGCTCGACCTGCTGCTTGGCTGGACCGGGGTAGCCGGTCTCGTCATCGAGACGCTTGTGGTGATGGTCCTGCTGGCGCAGAAATCGCTCGTCGTGCATGTGCGTGCCGTGCAGACGGCATTGCGCGAAGAGGGGCTTGAAGGCGGCCGGAACGCCGTGTCGCAGATCGTCGGACGCGATCCGGAAACGCTCGACGACTCTGGCGTTGCGCGGGCAAGCATCGAGAGTTTGGCGGAAAACGCCTCTGACGGCGTGATCGCGCCGGCCTTCTGGTACGCGCTGTTCGGCTTGCCCGGCCTGTTCGCCTACAAGCTCATCAATACGGCGGATTCGATGATCGGGCACCGCAATGAACGCTATCTCGCCTTCGGGCGCGCTGCCGCGAAGCTGGACGATGTCGTCAACTGGATTCCGGCGCGGCTTTCCGGCATCCTCATCGCCATTGCCGATGGAAGCCTGCGCGGGCTGAAACGGGCGCGCCGGACTTTCGCGGTGACCTTTCGCGATGCGCGGCTGCACCGTTCGCCCAATGCCGGCTGGCCGGAAAGCGCCATGGCTGCGGCGACGGGCGTGGCGCTTGGCGGGCCGCGCAGTTATGGCGGCGAAATCACCGACGATCCCTATCTCAACGTCGCGGGCCGGCACTTCGTGTCCGAAAAGGATATTGGCGTGGCAATCGCGGTCTTCTGGCGAAGCATGACGATTCTGGCGGTTCTGGTGGCGATACTCGCCATTCTCATGTGATTTTCTTAGAGCGCCGTTCGATGGCGCGCTTCAGGTCGGGCGCGGCTGCGATCAGGCGTTGCGTGACTTCCGAGGCTGGACGGTCGAGCACATCACCCGTTCGCCCCGTCTCCACGATCTTTCCGTGATCCATCACCAGCACATCATGCGTGATGGCGCGCGCGACTGTCAGGTCATGGGTGATGAACAGGAAGGCGAGGCCGAGATCGTCGTTCAGCTTGGCGAAGAGGTCGAGAATCTGGGCGCGGATCGACACGTCGAGCGCGGAGACCGGCTCGTCGGCGACGACCAGTTTCGGCCGGGTGATGATGGCGCGCGCGATGGCGAGCCGCTGGCGCTGGCCGCCGGAAAATTCGTGCGGGTATTTGTCCATGTCGGAGGACTGCATGCCGACTTCGACCAGTGCTTCCGTCACCCGGTCCCGCTTCTCTGACCGTCCCATCCGTTCATCCATCAGATGCAGCGGTTCTGCGACCGACGAGAGGACTTTCTGGCGCGGGTTGAAGGAGCCGTAAGGGTCCTGAAAAACGACCTGCATCTCACGGCGCGCCGGTCGCAGGGCGTGCTCGTCCAAAGACGAGGTCTCCATTCCATCGAAACGAATTGCGCCCGATGTCGGGCGGTCGAGGGCGAGGATCATGCGCGCCAGCGTGGACTTGCCGCAGCCCGACTGCCCGACCAGCGCAACCGAATGGCCGGAGCGGATAGAAAACGAGACCCCGTCTACCGCGCGCACTGGTTCGCCGCGCGAGAAGAACCCGGTGCGATGGCCCGGAAAATGGCGTGCCACATCCTCCAGTTCGAGCAGGCGATTGTCGCCATCGGGCGCTGTTTGTGCGTTCGCCCAGGCCGGTACGTGAACGGAGGCTTCGGCAAGGCGCTTCGTGTAGGGGTGCTTCTGCTCGCGCAGCACAGTGGCGGTTTCCCCGGCCTCCTGCACGGCGCCGTGGCGCAGGATCGTGATGCGGTCGGCCATGTCGGCGACGACGCCGAGGTCGTGGCTGATCAGGACCAACCCCATGCCGTTTTCCTCGACGAGGCTACGCAGCAGGTCGAGGATCTGTTTCTGCAGGACGACGTCGAGCGCCGTCGTGGGTTCGTCGGCGATCAGCAGCTTCGGATGCAGCGCGCAGGCGATAGCGATGACAACGCGCTGGCGCTGGCCGCCGGACAGTTCGTGCGGATAGCGCGAAAGCGGAAACCGGCTATGCGGCAGGCCCACACGCTCGAGCATGTCGCGGGCGCGGGCCTCGGCCTCCGCGCGGCTTACGCGGCGGTGGAACCGTATGCCTTCGGCAACCTGCTCCCCGATGGTCTTGACCGGATTGAGCGCGGTCATCGGTTCCTGGAAGACCATGCCGATATCGTCGCCGCGCAATTCGCACATGCGTTCCTCGGAGGCGGTCAGCAAATCCTCGCCGTTGAAGCCGATGCGTCCGGCGGGTCGCGCCGCGTGTGGCAAGAGTCGCATCACCGCCTGAGCGGTCATCGACTTGCCCGACCCCGATTCTCCGACGAGACCGACCACCTCGCCGGCTTTCACCGTCAGGTCGATGTCCCTGAGGATCGGTGTATTGCCGATAGTCAGCGACAGATTGGCGATGTCGAGGACGGGTGCGCTCATCGCTGACGCCGCAATCTGGGATCGAGCACGTCCCGCAATCCGTCGCCGAGCAGGTTCAGCCCAAGCACGGTGATGATGATCGCAAAGCCCGGCACGATGGCCATGTGGGGTGCGATGGTCATCATGGTCTGCGCCTCGAACAGCATGCGTCCCCAGCTTGGCGCGGGCGGCTGCGTGCCGAGGCCGACATAGGAAAGGCCGGCTTCGGCGAGAATGCCGAGCGAGAACTGGATCGTGCCCTGGACGAGCAGCAGATTGGCGATGTTCGGCACGATGTGCTGCACCGTGATCAGCCCGGCGCGCTTGCCCGACGCACGGGCGGCAAGGATGAATTCGCGCGGCCACAGCGCCAATGCGCCGCCGCGCGCGACGCGGGCGAAGACGGGGATGTTGAAGATGCCGATGGCGATGATCGCATTGATCGCGCCGGGTCCGAAGATCGCGGTGATCATCACCGCGGACAACAGCGCGGGAAAGGCGAAGACGATGTCGGAGGCTCGCATCAGCACCTCGTCCACCACACCGCGTTTCGCCGCGGCATAAGTTCCGAGCGGGACACCGACGGCAATGCCGATACCGACCGCGATCAGCGCGACGGCGATGGAATTGCGTGAGCCGACCATGATCATCGACAGGATGTCTCGGCCGAAATGGTCGGTGCCCAGAAGGTGTGTTGAGGAGAGGCCCTGCAACCGGTCTGCGATTACCAGTTTCGTCACATCGTAGGGCGTCCAAATGGCGGAGACCAGCGCGACGGCAATGACGAACAGGGTGATGACCGCGCCGGCCAGGAAGGAGCGATTGGCGAGCGCCTTGCGGATGAACCGCCGCCAGTCCTCGTGCTCGGTGGCGACCAGTTCGCCTTCGATACCGCCATTCGCCATGTCAGCGCCGCCTCAGGCGCGGATCCGCCCAGGCATAGGCGAGATCGACAAGGAAATTGACGATTACGACGGTGGCTACCAGCAGGACGACGACGCTTTCCACGACGATCAGGTCGCGCTGGGTGATCGCCTGGAACACGAGGCGGCCGAGGCCGGGCAGGTAGAACACGTTTTCGATGATGATCGTGCCGGCCAGCAGGAAGGAGAATTGCAGGCCGAGGATCGTCAGGACCGGGATCAGCGCATTGCGCAGCGCATGCCGCCACAACACCGCGTTGGCCGGCAGGCCCTTGGCGCGGGCGGTGCGGATATAGTCCTCGCTCATCACGTCGAGGAGGGCGGAGCGGGTGACGCGCGCGAGGATAGCGGCCTGGGGCAGGGCCAGCGCGATGGCCGGCAGGAGCAGGGCGGAGAGCGCGGTCCAAAGGCCGGCGTCCCAGCCGGGAAAGCCGCCGGCCGGAACCCAGCGCAACGCGACCGCGAAGACATAGACCAGCAACAGCGCGAACCAGAAATTGGGAATGGCGATGCCGAGCTGGGTCGCCGCCATGACGCCGGTGTCGGCCGCCGTTCCGCGGCGCGCGGCGGAGAAGATGCCGACGGGCAGCGCGATGGCCGTCGACAGGAACAGCGCCATCAGGGCGAGCGGCAGCGATACGACGAGGCGGTCGCGGACGAGATCGATGACGGGCACGGAATAGGTGTAGGACCGGCCGAAATCACCGGTCAGCAGGCCGCCGATCCAGGTGAAGTAGCGAGGTATGAGCGGCTGGTCGAGGCCCATTTGCTGGCGCAGCGCGGCGATCGCGTCCTCGGTCGCGTTCATGCCGAGCATCAGCCGGGCCGGGTCGCCGGGCACGATCTCCAGAACCGCGAAGACGATGACGCTCGCCGCGAGAAGCGTGATCAGGACGATGAGGATGCGGCGCAGCGCGTAGGACAGCATGAGCGGAGATTAGCGGTCGCCGGGACAAAGAAAAAGGCGGGCACCGACTGCCCGCCCGGGTTTCTGAATGGCGCCGGTCCTATTCGGTCCAGTGGACGGCGGACAGGTCGTTGGCCTGCAAGGGCGCATTGTGCCACAGACCCTCCAGCTTGGCGTCCCAGATGCCGATCTTGGGAAGCTCGAACAGGAAGCCGTTGACCGCGTCACTGGCAATGATTTCCTGCGCCTTCCGCAGTAGCGCATAGCGCGCATCCTCGTCCGAGGTGGCGTCGAGTTCGGCCATCACGGCGTTGAACTCGTCGGAGTGGTAGTCGAAATAATAGTCGTCGCGGGCATAGATGCCGATGTCGTTCGGCTCGGTATGCGAGACGATGGACAGGTCGTAGTCCTTGCCCTTGAAAACCTGGTCGAGCCACTGGGCCCATTCGACAGGGATAATCTCCAGATCGATGCCGACATCGCGCAACTGGGCGGCGATGATCTCGCCGCCGCGCCGTGCATAGGCCGGCGGCGGCAATTTCAGCGTCGCCTTGAAGCCGTCCGGATAGCCGGCCGCGGCGAGCAGCTCCTTCGATTTTTCCGGATTGTAGCGGTAGGTTTCGACGAGTTCGACATAGGCCGGGTTATGCGGCGCGAAATGCGTTCCGATCGGCGTGCCGAAACCGAACATCGCGCCGTCGATGATCGCCTGGCGGTCGAGCGCATGCGCGATGGCCTGACGGACTTCCAGTTTGTCGAAGGGTTCCTTACCATTGTTCGTCGAGAGGACCGTTTCTCCCTCGGTGGAGCCTATGACGACAGCGAAGCGCGGATCGCCCTCGAACTGCACGACCGCCTCCGGTGCGGGGAAGGACGGGAAGGCCTGGATGTCGCCGGCAAGCAGCGCGGCGGTGGCGGCGGCCGGGTCGGAGATGAAGCGATAGGTGACCTTGTCGAGCGCCACCGCTTCACCCCAGTAGTCCGGGTTTTTGACCAGTGTCGCGGACGATCCCTGTGCCCAGGTCTCGAATTTGAACGGACCGGTGCCGACCGGTTTTTCCTTGTTGGTCTCGGCCGATTCCGGCGCGACGATCACCGCGTCGCCCCAGCCCAGATTGTAGAGGAACGATCCCTGCGGCTGGCTCAGCGTCACCTTGACCGTCAGATCGTCGACGGCCTCGACCGTGTCGATCGCCGAAAACAGCGCCTTCTGCGCGTTAGTGGAGTCGTCCGCGCGGGCGCGGTCGAGCGTGAAGACCACGTCGCCGGCATCGAGCGCGGTGCCGTCATGGAAGGTGACGCCGTCCTGGAGCGTGAAAGTGTAGGTCAGGCCGTCATCGGACACGGTCCAGCTCTCGGCGAGCGAGGGCAGAACCGCTCCGTCGGGGCCGATGCGCGTCAGGCCCTGGAAAATGTTCTGGTAGACGATGTCGTCGATCGCGCCGGCCGCGCCCGCCGTCGGGTCGAGATGTGGCGGTTCCAGCTGGATCGCCAGCGTCAGGTCCGTGCGTGCGGCAAAGGCCGATGTCGTGAGTGCGAGCGCAAGCGCCGCACCGGCGAGAAGGGTAGTGGTCTTGGCTTTCATGTACGAACCTCCCGAGTATCGCTTCCGGATTTATACAGGACACGGGCGGCTTGTCAGCAATCGAATGTGCCGTCGCGGTCGCCTTGCCGGAACGCGGCACTGTCTGTCGGGCCGGCGGAAAGCCGAAATGGTTATGTTCCGGGCAACACCGGCACGTTGTCGATCAGGCGGACATCGTCCATTTTTGCGGCGGCAAGAAGCCGCGCTGGGCGGTCCAGCGTCGTGATTGGGGCGAGGTCGTCGGCGCCGCGCAGTTCCAGATATTCGACGGATGCGAAGCCGGATGTTTCCAGCAATCCTATTGCCGCCTCGATTGAATCCTGCGGGTTCGCTCCCCGGGAGATCGCCTCGGCCGTCTGCACGAGCGCGCGCGGCAGCGCGACGGCCTTTTCGCGTCCCTCGGGCGACAGAAGGCGATTTCGCGAGGACATGGCGAGGCCATCCGCCTCGCGGATCGTCGGACAGCCGATCACGTCGATCGGAATGTCCAGGTCGGATGCCATGCGGCGCACGACCTGAAGCTGCTGATAGTCCTTTTCGCCGAAATAGGCGCAATCCGCGCCCGTTTGCAGGAACAGTTTGCAGACGACGGTCGCGACGCCGTCGAAATGACCGGGTCGAAAGCTGCCGCACAGGGAATCGGTGATCCCGGAAACTGATATGGTTGTCGCGAAACCCGCAGGATAGATCTCTTTGACGTCCGGCGCGTAAAGGATATCCGGCCCGATTTCTTCCAGCAGCGTGCGGTCGTCTTCCTCGGTGCGTGGGTACTTCTGGAGGTCGTTCTGGTCGTTGAACTGTTTTGGATTGACGAACAGCGTGACGATGACCCTATCGCACTCGGCGGCTGCGCGGCGAACCAGGCTCAAATGCCCCTCATGCAGCGCGCCCATGGTCGGTACGGCTCCGATCCGGAGGCCGTCCTTGCGCCATGCTGTGGCTTGCGCGCGCAAATCGGCGCGGCTGCGGACGATCTCCGGCTTCACGTGTCGTGGTCTCCAGCGGGCGATGTCTTGTCGGGAAACACGTGCTCGGGCGCCGGGAAGCTGCGCTCACGCACCTCTTGGGCGTATGCCGCAAGCGCCTTGTCCGCCGCTTCACCCAAAGTCGCGTAACGCTTGACGAATTTCGGCTTGAATGCCGTGAACATTCCGAGCAGGTCGTCGATTACGAGGACTTGGCCGTCGCAACCGGTCGACGCGCCGATCCCGATCGTCGGAATGTCGATCGCCCCGGTGATCTCGTCGGCGAGGCTTGCCGGTATCTTCTCCAATACGATGGAAAACGCGCCGGCTCGCGTGACGGCGACAGCGTCCTCGAGAACGCGCCGGGAATCCTCTCCCTGTCCCTGGGTCCGGTATCCTCCGAAGACGTTGACGGATTGCGGTGTGAGGCCGACATGCGCCATGACCGGAATGCCCCGGCGGACCAGAAACGCGATCGTCTCCGCGATGTGAACCCCGCCCTCCAGCTTCACCGCGTCCGCGCCGGTTTCGCGAATGATGGTCGATGCGTTGCGGAAAGCCTGCTCGGGTGTTTCCTCGTAACTGCCGAACGGCATGTCGATGACCAGGAGCGCCTGCTTCACGCCCCGGCGCGCGGCCTTGCCGTGCATGATCATCATTTCGAGGGTCACTTCCGTCGTGGACTGGAGCCCGTGAAGGACCATGCCGACGCTGTCACCCACAAGGACAAGATCGCAGTGCCGGTCCGCGATTTCCGCCATCGGTGTCGTGTATGCCGTCGTGCAGACGATGGGCTCGCCGCCCTTTCGCGCGCGTAGGCCGGGGACGGTTATGGATGAGGCTTCGCGAGTTGCCGACAAAGCATTGCTTTCGTTGGACTGGAGTCGGCTTTGTCTATTCGGTCGCTGACTTTTGCGCAAGAAGAGGCAGGCCAAGCAACTGATAAGTTACGGATTTTTCCTTTTATTGGACTATTCTGAAGCCAATCCGAGAAGCTCCTCGAGCGCCAGCGCCATGACCTGCGCCGATTGCACCATGTCGGCGATGCCGACCCATTCGTCGGGCCGGTGCGCGAGGTCGAGAATTCCGGGCCCGTAGGCGACGCAATCGTAAAGATGGCCGAGCCGGGCGATGTGCTTCTGATCGTATGTGCCGGGCGAAATGACGTAGTCCGGCTCGCGGTCGAAGATCGTCTGGATGCCGTGCGCGACGGCCGTCGCCACAGGCGCGTCCTTCTCCGTCATGAGCGGCATCACCTCCATGATGTCGCTGATCGTGTAGTCGAAATTCGGCCGTGTCGCTTTCAGGTCGTCCAATATGGCGAGAACCTCTCCCTTGACCTCGGAGATCGCCTCCTCGAGCAGGAACCGGCGGTCGATTGTCAGGCGGCAGGAATCTGGAACGTTGGGGGAGGGCAGGCCGGTGTAGTCGTCGGTCTGGCCGCCATGAATGGCGTTGATGTTCATCGTCGAGCGGCGCGCGCCTTCCGGAACGACGGGCATGCGGGTCTGCTTGGCGTCGAGGGCGGGAAACAGCTTTTCCTCGAAGGCGGCGAGCAGGGCGCCCATGTGCCGGACGGCGCAGTCGCCGAGGAACGGCATGGAACCATGGGCGATCTCGCCCTTTGTCTCGATCTCCGCCCACCACACGCCGCGATGGCCGAGACAGACGCGGTCCTTGTTGAGCGGTTCCGGAATGATGACGTGGTCGACGCGCGGCTTCGAGAAATAGCCCTTTCGCGCGAGGTGGGCGACGCCACCGAAGCCGCCGGATTCCTCGTCGACCGTGCCGGATATCTCAATGGCGCCGGCATAATCGGGATATTGCTCGATGAATGCCTCGACGGCGATGACCGAGGCGGCGAGCCCGCCCTTCATGTCGCATGCGCCCCGCCCATAGACACGGCCATCGCGCACGACGCCCTCGAAAGGATCCACCGTCCAGCCGTCGCCCGCCTCGACCACGTCGATATGCGAATTGAAATGGACGCATGGTCCGGGGCGCCTGCCCGCGCGGCGCGCGACGACATTGGTGCGCGGATAGCGGTCCGTATCGCCCGGCTCGCCTTCGCCGCGCACATATTCGATCTCAAAACCCGATTTCGCCAGCCGTGCGCCGAGATATTCCGCGCAGGGCGTATAGGCTTCGCCGGGCGGATTGACTGTCGGGAAGCGGATGAGGTCGCGGGTCAGCGCGACAAGCTCGTCTTCCCTCTTCGCGATCGATTCCTGTAGCGGTTTCATGCGGCCATTCATCATCAGTTTGGGCGGCGGGGCAAGGTGCGACCCGATTCGCTCGGAACGGATGTCGAGAGCACCGACATGCGATGCCTGCCGGGCCGTTCCTGCGCCCGTCGCGCCCTATCTCCCGGGAACGTGGCGTCGATGCACCGTTTTTCGGTTTGGATTTATATTTTCCGATTGAAAAATCTTGCTCGAGCGACATAATCGATTCCGAGGTTGCCGCTGTGGGGCATCAGGGCTGCTGCGTGTCGCTTGCATTCAAGCAAAATGGGGATCACATCATGAAAAGACTTGTAACGGGCCTGCTGGCGTCCGTTCTGGCTACTCCGGCCCTGGCGGCCGACCCGACGGATCGAATCTATTACCAGCAGCCGGGTGCCTCCGATACTTCCGGCAGCGTCGGGGCATCCGTCGGGGCATTGATCGCCACCGATGGCGACGAGTCCGAGACGGCGACCGTCTACAATTTCAGCGGAACGCTCAATTCTCGGTTCGGCCCGCGCTGGAACGGTCAGTTCGATGCGCGCTACAACGGCGCTTCCATGGAAGGCGATACGCTTGCGGCTTATGGCGGCGGGGTCCATGTCTACTGGCGTGACCCGGCGGCCTATGCCGTCGGCGGCTTCGCTGCGATCGACTGGCTCGATTTCGACGACCTGGATGGAGACGCCTATTCCTACCGCGTCGGTCCCGAATTCCAGATCTATCGCGGCAACATGACCTATTACGGACAGGCCTATTACGGTCAGTACATAGTCGATGGCGAAGGCGCGGATACTTGGGGCATTCGCGGCGAGGCGCGCTACTTCCACACCGAGAATCTCAGATTCGAAGGTGAACTCGCCTTTACCCGGATCTCCGATGGTGGCGATGGGGCGCGTATCTTCACCGTGGGGCTCGAGGCCGAGAAGCGCTTCGACAATTCGCCCTTTTCGGTGTGGGGGCGCTATCAGCTCGACAATGTCGATGTCGAGGACGAAAACGTCACCGGGCACTCGTTCCTGATCGGTCTGCGCGCGGCGTTCGGCACCGGATCCTTGTTCGAAGAGGATCGCAACGGCGCGACCATGGAAACGCCCAAGACCAGCCAGGTCTTCTGACGCCGGGTGGATATTCGAAAAAGAAAGCCGCGGTATCGTTCGCGGCTTTCTTGCTTTTCGCGCCGGATCGCCGAGTTCTTCGGCATGTTGCACTGGGTAACCTTTTATTACACTCCCACTGTTATTTTGACCGAGGGGTAAAGGAAGGCTAGTGTTCGCTACAGGGGCGGCAGTCTTCGGAGTATAGGAGTAAGTCGAGTGAAACGTTTTCTCGCGAGCGTGGTCCTTGCGGCCGCAGTCGTCGTGTCGGGGGCAACTGCCAGTCTGGCGAACCGCCTCGTCGCGCATGTCGATATTTCCAGGCAAACCATGACCGTCAAGAAAGACGGGCGGACGCTTTACAACTGGCGGGTCAGCACCGCGCGCAAAGGCTACCGCACGCCTACGGGCAAGTGGAGCCCGACGCGCATGCACAAGATGTGGCACTCGCGCAAATACAACATGTCGCCGATGCCTTATTCGATCTTTTTCTATGGCGGATATGCCATCCACGGCACGAATGCGGTGAATGCGCTCGGCCGGCCGGCATCGCATGGCTGCATTCGTCTGGATACCGGCAATGCCCGCAAGCTCTACCAGCTGACCAAGCAGGTTGGCCCACGCAACATGCGCGTCGTCATTACGCACTGAGCAGATCGACGAATGTCACGGACGAGGCCGGCTGTTCAGCCGGCCTTTTTCTTGCCCGTCGATCTCGATCGTGATGCTTCACGGATGGTCCAGCGACGGTGCGCCCACAGCCACTGGTCCGGATATTCGCGCACCCAGCGTTCGACGATATCGTTGAGCAACTGGGCTGAGGCATTGATATCGATCTCCCCCTGCTCATTGCGTGGCAGTTCGATCGCTTCCTCGAGCTCGACACGAAAGCGGCCTCCGGGGAGGCGGATGCACCGGGCCGGATAAACGGGCACGTCGTATTGGCGCGCCAGTTTTGGGAGCAGTGGATTGGTCTTCACGGGGCGGCCGAAAAACGTGCCCGGGACGCCGCGATCGAATTTCTGATCGACCAGCACGCCCACGCTTCCGCCCTTGTCGAGTGCGCGCGCCAACCCCCAGGCGGCACCGGCCTTTGAGGGAACGAGATGTCCCATGGCCGTTCGACGCGCCGCAAGGAGGCGTTTGGCGACGTAGGGATTGTTGGGCGGGCGGAACAACGCCGTGACATCCAGGCCATAGGTCGCCGCACAGACCGTCAGCAATTCGAAGTTTCCGGTATGGGCCGAGAAGAAGATGCAGGGTTCGTTGCGCTCGTGAAGGCGCCTGAAGATCTCCTCTCCCTTGACCTCGATCAGGCCTTCCCCCGGCCTTTCCGGATCGTAGTCGATCAGGGATTCCAGATAGGCATATTCCGCGCCGAGCCGGAAAAGACTGCGCCACGATTTGCGCGCAATATCCCGAATCTCGGCTTCGCTCTTTTCTGGAAAGGCCAGGCGCAGGTTTTCCAGTACCAATCCGTGGCGGCCGCTGATCGGGCCGAGGAGTTGGCCTAGTTCTGCACCGACCATGATGGCCTGGCGCGCCGGCAGAAGCCGTGCGATGGCGAGCAGGGCGAATACCAGTTGCGCGACCAGCCAGTACCGGACGCGGGCAAGAACCTTCAGCGCGCCTAGAACGGATTTCCTCATCGGCACTCCGCTATCCGACCTTGAGGACGATCTTTCCGAAGACGTCTCGGGTTTCCATTCGCGCCAGCGCAGCCGCTATGCCGTCGAAATCGACCTCGGTATCGACAACGGGATGGACGATGCCGCGCGCCATCTTTTGCATGGCGTTCGCCATGTTCTCCATGCGGCAGCCGAAGGACCCGATGATGCGGAACTGCTGCTGAAAAAGCATCATCAGGTTCATCTGCGTCGAAACGCCGGAGGTCGAGCCGCAGGTGACCAGTCGGCCGCCACGCTTCAGCGACAGCATGGAGCCGGCCCAGGTATCCGCGCCGACATGTTCGAAGACGACATCGACGCCCTTCTTCTTCGTCAGCTTGCGCACGACGCCCTCGAACCGGTCTTCGCGATAGTTGATCACGTGGTCGGCGCCGAGTGCTTTCGCCGGCTCGATCTTGGCGTCCGATCCGACGGTCGTGATGACAGTGCAACCCATCTTCCTGGCAAGCTGGATCGCCGCCGTGCCGATGCCCGAACCGCCGGCATGCACCAGGACGGTTTCGCCGGGCTGAAGCGCCGCATTGTCGAACAGCATATGCTCGACCGTGCCGAACGTGATCGGCGCAAGCGCGGCACCTGTCTCATCGACGCCGGGAGGGGCGGGGACGAGGTTGCGTGCGGGCAGGTTGATCATCTCCTGGGCGAACCCGTCGAGATGGAAGCCGTGCACGCCCGCGACGTTCTCGCATAGATTGTCGCGCCCTTCCTTACAGGGGCCGCACAGGCCGCAGGTATGGGCGCCGAAGATCGAAACGAGCTGGCCCGGTTTCAGACCGGCCACGCCATGGCCGATCGTATCGACATAGCCCGATGCTTCCGCACCGATGACGAGCGGCATCTTGCGCTTGGCGAAGGCCATTCCACGCCAGCCCCAAACGTCGATGTGATTGAGCGCGACCTTGGATATCCGCACGGTGACCTCGCCGATGCCGGGTGGTGGCGGCGGCGGCAAATCCGCTTCGACGAGCTTGCGATCTTCCACGAGCTGCAATGCCCGCATGGCAGTTCCTTCCCGAGCCTTTTGATGGCGGTGGCTTAAGCGGGTTCAGCCGCTATGACAAGGCAGGTGTTCTGGCCGCCGAAACCGAAGGAATTCGACAGGACACGCCCGACCTTCGCCTCCCGCTTCGCGTTCGGCACCACGTCGAGTTCGATCGCCGGATCGGGATTGAGGTGGTTGATGGTCGGCGGAAGCGTGCCCGTGCGGATGGTCATCAGCGAGAACACCGCCTCGATTGCGCCGGCGGCCGTCAGGGTGTGTCCGATCATCGACTTGTTGGAAGAGATCGGGATCGACGCCATTGCGTCGCCGAAGACCGTCGATAGCGACAGACTTTCCATCTTGTCGTTTTCCGGCGTCGAGGTGCCATGGGCGTTGATGTAGTCGATATCGTCGGTCGCGACCCCTGCATCGTCGAGCGCGGCGCGCACGGCGGCGATGGCCGGCGACCCGTCCGGTTTAGAACGGGTGCGATGGAAGTCGTCGGCCCATTCGCCGCACCCTTCCAGGATGCCGAGAATCGTGGCGCCGCGCGCTTTTGCGCTTTCCAGCGATTCCATCACGAAAGCGCCTGCGCCCTCGGCCATGACGAAGCCGTCGCGATCCTTCGAGAACGGTTTGGAGGCTTTTTCCGGCACGTCGTTCTGGGTCGAAAGGGCGGAGAGGAGCGAGAAGCGGATGAGCGCCTCCGCGGTCACCGAGCCGTCCGTGCCGACGGATACGACGCGCTCGGCCTCGCCGCGGCGAATCGCCTCCGCACCGAGCTGTATGGCCGTCGCGCCGGAGGCGCAGGCGGTCGACAGGGTGATCGGCAGGCCGCGTGAGCCGATGCGGCGTTGCAGCCGACCCGCGACCGTGCCGAATTGACCGGAGCGGAAGAATTCCTCGTGCACGCCGGTCCGGGCGGCCAGAAGCATGCGGTCGTAACCGGCTTCGCCGCCACCCGCCTTGGCGCCTTCGCTGTCGAGCGCAAGGCGCTGTCGCCATTCCAGTTCGACGGGTGGTGCGGCCAGAAACAGCGGGCCGCCGAAATCGTCGGCGGAAAGCCCCGATTCCCCGATCGCCTCGAGGACGGCGGCCTCGGCGAGGGCATATGTCAGCGCCGTCGAACCTGCCTCCGGCGGGGTCATGAAATCGACCGTCCCGGCGATCTTGGTGCGAAGATGTTCGGTCGGGAACCGGCTGATGGCGTGAATGCCGGATTGGCCGTCTGTCAGTTTCGACCAGTTTTCGTCCTTGCCCGCCCCAAGCGACGAGACGACGCCCGCGCCGGTTATCGCGACGATTGGCCGTCCGGCATGATCGAGTGTTCTGGTCATGCGCCGGCTCCGTCGGCTTTGGTCACAATCGCCATGCCTTCGGCCGCGTCGAAACCGACCGTGACCACGCCGATCGATTTCGGCGCGTCGCTTGTCTTCGCTTCGAAACTGTCGTCGAGAACGGGAATTGCCTCGCCCTTCGACAGCGAAAGGGCGGCAAGCGCGACGGCAAGCGGAAACTGCGCCTCGCACAGATGGCCCGTCGCCGTCGAGACGCCGCGTACCGGGGTGTCCGGCAGGCTTTCCGAAAGAAAGGCTTTCTCGTCGGCAGTGCGCGCGTGGCTGCCGGAGGCGGCCGAAACGATCATATCGGCGTCGGCGATTGCGGTCTCTCCGGCGAGCCGGTCCAGCCGCTTGCGGGTTTCCGCCGAATCCGTCGGCCCGAGGTCCGCCGCGACATCTCCTATTGCGGCATAGATCCGCGCGCCGCGTGCTTGCGCATGGGCGCGGCTTTCCAGCGTCAGGAAGGCGCCGCCGGACCCCGTCACGACACCGCCGCCTTCGCTCCGCGCGCGCTGCCACACCGGACGCCATGGATCACGCATCAGGTAGTGGCCGAGTTCGTAGCTGAGCAGCATGTCGGGATGTTCGGTGTTGTAGGCGCCGCCGACAAGCAGATGCGTGCTCTGACCCGAGCGTATGCGGGCTGCGGCGGACTGGATGGCGGAGATGCCCGAGCCTTCCTCGCCCATGAAGGTGCGCGAGGACCCCGTGACCTTGTGGACGATGGAGATATTGCCCGCGAGCAGGTTGGATAGCTGGGCCAGGAACAGCGTTGGACGCAGTTCACTGGTCAGCACCTCGTTGATGATGGTGCCGGTGTCCGTCTCTCCGGCCGCGATCCGGCCAAGGATGATCGTATCGACATCCACATCGCGTTCGCCACCGCCTGCGGCGACCACGAGGTCCATCGTGGCGCAAAGCGCTTCGTTGCCCTTGATTCCGGCATCCTCCAGCGCGAGGCCGGCCGTGTATGTGCCGATGCGCTGCCAGGCTTCCATCTGGCGCTGATCGCCACGCTTGGCGATCTGCTGAGACCAGTCGACCTCGGGGACCGGATGGACGGTATAGGGCGCGAAACGCTCGCTATCGATCGTCGGGGCGTCGAACGCGCATAGCGCTTCCCAATTGGCGTCCGCCCCCTCGCCAAGCGAGGTGAGCAGGCCAATGCCTGTGATGACGACGTCGTCTGGGCTGGACATCGGTTGCTTCTCGCGGGAAACGGGGCGTCAGGCGGCCTTGGCGGCCACGAGTTCGTCGATCTTGGCGCAAAGGTTCTTCAGGACGAAATACTCTTCGGTCGCAACCTTGCCGTCATTGACATCCTGGGTCCACTGTTCGAGCGGAATCTTGATGCCGAATTCCTTGTCGATGGCGAAGACGATATCGAGGAAATCCAGGCTGTCGATGCCGAGATCGTCGATCGTGTGGCTTTCCGGGGTGATCGACTCGCGTTCGATTTCGCTCGTGTCTGCGATGATGTCGGCGACTTTGTCGAATGTGGTTGACACTGTAGGGTCCTTCGCTTGCAGGCGCCCGGCCGGGGAGGAAGTGGCGCCGTGTCATTCGTTCTCGGCGCTCTCTAGCGTGTTTGAGCGTCAAGGAAAAGGCCGTAGTCGCCGACACTTGCAACCCTGAGGCGAAAATGAATGTGGTTTCGCGTCGCGACCCGTCGTAGACAAGGCGAAGATGAGTCGGAGGACGGGTTTTGGTGGAAGTCTGGGGAAGTCTGGCGAGTGGCGAACCGGTGCATCGGGTTGCGATTGCGGGGGGCGGCCTGACCGCGCAGGTCATCACGCGGGGTGCGGCAATCCAGAGCCTTTTTCTCGACGGTCATGATGCGCCTCTCGTGCTCGGATTCGACCGAATCGAGGACTACGAGACCCATTCGCCCTATTTCGGCGCGACTGCGGGGCGCTTCGCCAACCGGATCGCCGGAGCGCGGTTTACGCTCGACGGCGCGGAATACCGGCTCGACTCGAACGACCACGGTCATTGCCTGCATGGCGGGTCGCGTGGTTTTTCCGAGCGGCTGTGGACAATCGAGGACCACGGGCAAAGCCATGTGGTCCTGCGTCTCGAAAGCGTGGATGGCGATATGGGATTTCCGGGTGCGGTGACGGCGCGCTGCCGCTACGAACTGGCCGGGGAAGGCGAGTTGTGCGTTACGCTTACCGCCGAGACCGATGCGCCGACGGTTTGTGCGATGGCTCATCACAGCTATTTCAACCTGGAGGACGGGGGCGCCGGCCCCGTCACCGGCCACGAGATCGCGATCGGGGCAGACCGCTATCTGCCTGTGGATGAAACCCTCATTCCACTCGGTGCGCCGATTCCGGTCGAGGGGACACGGTTTGATTTTCGCGACATGAAGCGCGTCGATGCTTATGGAGCCGCCGCCGACTACGATCACAATTTCTGTCTGAATGACGCGGAGGGCAGGGTGCGGCAGGTGGCAGAGTTGCACGCGCCGCGCTCCGGCGTTTCCATGACCGTCACGACGGCGGAGCCGGGCCTGCAATGGTTCACCGCCCCGTCCATGCAAATGACCGTCCCCGGTCTCGGCGGGCGCATTTACGGCAATCACGCCGGCATGTGTCTCGAAACGCAGATATGGCCGGACGCGCCGAACCGGCCGGACTATCCGAGCGCCGTTCTGCGGCCGGGTGAAATCCGCGAGCAGGCGAGCGTCTACAGGTTCTCGAAACGCTAGAAGCGTAACTCGGCGAGCGAATCCATCGGCATCAGGGCGCCGTAGTGGCGGATCACCTTCGCTGCGACCGTGTGTCCGAAAAGCGCGGCCTCGCTTGCGTCGCGCCCGGCCAGCCGCGCGGCGAGATAGGCGCCGTTGAAGCTGTCACCAGCACCCGTCGTGTCGAGGGGTTCGACGGATCGCGGCGGCGCAACCGGCTCGGTCCTGAGATCGACCGCGACGAGCGCGGCGTCTCCACCCGACTTGACGACGATCTCGCCCGGACCCTGATGGCGAATTCGTTCGACCGTTTCGCCGGGTGACGCATCGCCAAACAGGGCCTGTTCGTCGTCAAAGGTCGGCAGAACGATGGACGAGACCGCATAGCCGGCATTGATCGCCGTTCTGGCCGCGCCGATATCGGCCCACAGTCGCGGCCGGTAGTTGGGGTCGAAGGCGACGACCGAATCGCGAGACCGGGCGGACTCGATGATGGAGAGGAGATCGTCGCGGGCGCGTTCGGCGAGGATCGCGAGCGTTATACCGGAAAAATAGATCAGGCCCGCGCCATGGAGGCTCTCCGTAAGCGCGTCTCGATCGTCGGCGAGACAGCGGGCGGCGGCGCTTTCGCGCCAGTAGGTGAAGGAGCGTTCGCCATGCGCATCCAGCGTGATGGCGTAGAGGCCCGGAACGCGCCCCGGGATGACCGGGCTGTTGGCGATGCCTATGCCGTAATGACGCAGAAAGGCGATCTGCTCGCGCGAGAAGGGGTCGTCGCCGAAGGCGGACACATAGTCGGTCTCCGCCGATTGCGGCGAGAGTGCGCGCAGATACCACAGCGTGTTGAGCGTGTCGCCGGCGAAGCCCTGCCGCCATGTCGTGCCTTCGCGGCCGGACAGTTCGATCATGCTTTCGCCAATGGAGACGATACGGGTCATGTTCCTGCTCGCTGGTCGAGACGATTTGTCGGCGCGATACAGCATGGCCGACCCGGCTTGGCAAGAATGCCCGGCGCGCGATGACGGATTTGTGCCGAAGTGCTTTCTTGCATGGCCATTTCGCTCGTGTTTTCAGTCTGGTTCGCCGATGGTTTTCCACTGTCGTATGAATGTCATCTGCGGCGGTAGAATAGGAGCAACCGAAGTGGGGCAGGCGGTCGGTCATCATGCATGTAAAGGCTGTGATCTTCGATTGGGCCGGGACGCTGGTCGATTTCGGCTCGCTGGCGCCGGTGCTCGCCTTGCAGCGGGTCTTCGAGGAATCCGGTATCGCAATACCGGTCGAGGACGTTCGCGCCGATATGGGGCTCGGCAAACTCGACCATATCCGCGCAATCGGCGCGAAGCCGCGTGTCGCGCGCGCCTGGTCCGATGGCCGCGGCGGCGCGGAGTTCCAGGAAAGCGACGCTGAAGGGCTGCACGAGCGGTTTCGAACGCTGAACCGTCATATTGCCAGCGAACGCGGCAAGCTGATCAGCGGCGTTCCAAAGGTCTGCCGGACGTTGCGCGAACGCGGCATCGCGATCGGCAGCACTACCGGTTATTCGCGCGACATCATGGAGCCGGTCATCTCGGTCGCGCGGGCGCAGGGCTTCGAGGCGGATGTGGTCGTTTGCGCGGACGATGTTTCGGAGTCGCGCCCTTCGCCGCTGGCGATGTATCAAGCCATGGTTTCGCTCGGCGTCTATCCCGCATCCGCGATCATCAAGGTCGACGATACGATACCCGGGCTGATGGAAGGCAAGGCAGCCGGTGCCTGGACCGTCGGAATCAGCGAGACGGGCAACGAGATGGGAATGGCGGAGGAGGCGTTCGCGGCGCTCCCGGCCCGCGAAAGGCTCGATCTCGCCAATGCCGCTGCCAAGCGGCTGACCGATGCCGGTGCGGACTATGTGATCGGCTCGGTGGCCGATCTTGTCGGAATCGTGGATGACATCAATGAACGGCTCGCCGACGGAGAGCGGCCCGAATTGCTGGAATACGAAACGGAAGCGGTCTGACAGTCGATTTCGGCCCGAATATTACGCCGGATAAATAAGCCTGCGAAATTTCGCATGGTTGTCACAAGGTTGGCGTAGCAGGATCGAACCGATTCAGGAGCCTGATTCGCAGCCATGCGCTACGCCATCTACTTTACGCCACCAAGGGATCACCCGCTGACGCGCGCCGCGTCGAGCTGGCTCGGGCGCGATGCCTTTTCCGGGCTGACCCTGCCGCATGCCGAGCGTACGGGCCTCGCGCTGGGTGAACTGGCCTATTTCACCGCTGTTCCGCGCCGCTACGGGTTCCATGGCACGCTAAAAGCGCCGTTCCGGCTCGCCGACGGTTACACCGAGGCCGACCTGTCCGCGGCCGTGCGGACATTCGCCGAGGATGTCGAACCGGTGACGATCGACCGTGTCGCGGTCGCGCGGCTCGGCGGTTTCTTCGCGATCGTGCCCGAGGAACCGAACCGGGCGCTCGACGAGTTCGCCGGCAGGGTGGTCGCGGTTTTCGACAAGCTTCGCGCGCCGCTGACCGAGAAGGAATTCCAGCGGCGGGATCCCGAACGTCTATCGACCTCTCAACTGCGCAACCTGCAGAACTGGGGCTACCCTTACGTCTTCGACGACTTCCGCTTCCATATGACGTTGACGGGCCATGTGGAGCCGGACGACAGGCCGCGCCTCCATGCGGCGCTGGACAGGCACTTCAGCCACGTCCTGTCCGAGCCGCTGGAGATCGATCATCTGGCTATCTTCGTCGAACGCGAAACCGGCGCGCCTTTCGAAGTGCATTCGATGTATCCCATCGAGCCTGTCGGCAAGCGCCGTTTCGCCTAGCCTTCTTGTATCAAAGCCTTGCGCGTTCGCGCAGCAGGCCACCGAAATGGTCGGCCTCTTGTGCGCCCGCTTCGAGCGCGAACACATAGGCCTGCGTCCAGAAGAAACAGGCCGCATCGGCGTCGCCGGCCGCACTCAGTAGGTCCGCCGCTTCTCCGTAGAGCTGTGCGAGACGCGGTCCGTCCTGCGCCGCGTGCGCGGCGAGGAGGGCTGTGTCGAGATCGCCGAGCGCGGGATGCGGCATCGCGTTACCGGGTCAGTTGGGTGGCGACCCAGTGGTGGAACATGTGGGTCGGGCTGTCCATGACGGGCGAAAAGCGCCCGCCGTCGAAATCGACCGCGTGCCGTCCCTGCTGCATGCCTTCGACGACGAAGACATCTTCTTCGAAGACTTCTTTCCACTGCGTCGTATTGCGGTTGCGCAAGGCTTGGTAGCCGGGCCCGACCGATGCCTCGTCGTGATAGTAGATCTCGACATGCTCGATTGTCCGATCGACCGAGATCGGTTCCAGCAGGATCGCGAAGGAATGGTCGCGATGCACGCCAAACAGCACGTTCGGGTAGAGTGCGATGTATTCGGCGGCTGTGTCCCATTTCGGGCTCAGTTTCGGAGCGTCGCCGAAAACCTGGCCGTTCTCGCCCGCCATCTGCCGGTAAACCATCGTGCCCTGGCCGGAAAACGCGCCCGGTTCTTCGATGTGATAGTGATCCTCGAGCCGGGAATAGCTGTTCAGGCCGGGATGCACCCATGGCAGGTGGTAGCTCTCGCAGTAGTTCTCGACGGCGAGTTTCCAGTTGGTGGCGACATCGAGCGCGAAGCCGGAATCGGCGCCGGAATGATGAAGCGGCATTTCAAATTCTTTCCAGCGGTCGATCGCCTTCGAATGTGCTTCTTCGAAGGGTAGCGCATCGCCGGAAATGTTGACGAAGACCACGTCGCGCCAGACATGCGAACGCACTTCGATCAGGCCCAGTTCGTCGCGGCAGATGGCCTCATGGGCATTATGGCCCGGTCCGCCGACATGCGGGGTCGCTTTCAACGCGCCGTCGAGGTCGTAGCACCAGGAATGGTATGCGCATCGGATGGCGCCGCGAATGCGCCCCGGTTCGCGCACCAGGATCATGCCGCGATGGCGGCAGATATTCTGGAATACCCTTACATTGCCGTCGCGGCCACGGATGATGACGAGTGGCTGACCGAGGAAGGTCAGCGGTTTGGCATCGCCATTCTCGGGAACGTCCTTGGCGAAGCCTATGCCGGCCCAATTGTCGAAAAATACACGTTCCCTGTCGGCTTCGAACCATGCCGGATCGATATAGTGCCGGTTCGACAGCCCGTTCGCCGTCGCCACGGGTTGGAGAACACGGGACAGATCCGCATCCGTCAGCCGCTGGTCCATGCCATACCTCCACGTGTTTCCTGCTTGTGGAATGGATTTTGCGGTAGCGAATCCGGTTTGGACATGCGGATTTGAGAAATCTCCATGTCCAAACGCGACGCCGGGTCGCGATTGACCTCAAAACCTGTTTGACATACTCCACTTTATCCAGACCCAACCAAATCGGGCTATCGACACCGGCCGTGTTCCAATTTCCCCTGAAAACGCTCGCCTGGATCGGCGCGGGACTGTGCATCGTCCCGATCGCCGCTGTCGGCGTGACCGCGCTCGGCGGCACGCTCGAGACGTGGTCGGGGCTCTGGGAAACGGTGATGCCCCGCTATATCTGGAATACGATCCAGCTCTCGCTGCTGGTCGCGATCGGCACAGCGGCGACGGGAACCGGGGCGGCCTGGCTGGTCACGATGTGCCGCTTTCCGGGTAGTCGGATCCTCGAGATTGTGCTCGCGTTGCCGCTGGCCTTTCCCGGCTACGTGCTGGCTTACGCCTATACCGACCTGCTCGATCATCCGGGTCCCGTGCAGACTGCGCTCAGGGCGTTAACTGGCTGGGGACCGCGCGATTACTGGTTCCCGGAAATCCGCTCGCTGCAGGGTGCGGCGCTGATGTTGATCTTCGTGCTCTATCCCTATGTCTACCTGCTGGCGCGGGCGGCGTTTCTGCGGCAGTCGCCGACGGCCTATTTCGCTGCGCGCACGATGGGACACGGCCCGTGGAGCGCCTTTCTTCGGGTGAGCCTGCCCGTGGCGCGACCTGCTATTGCCGGTGGCACGATCCTGGCGCTGATGGAGACCATTGCGGATTTCGGCACGGTCGCTCATTTCGGCGTTCAGACATTCGCGACAGGCATCTACCAGGCCTGGTTTTCCATGGGGGACCGCGCGGCGGCCTCGCAGCTTGCCTTCTGTCTAATGCTGGCGGCGCTCTTTCTGGTCGTTCTGGAATCCAGCCAGCGCGGCGGGGCCAAGCACCATCAGGCCGGCAATCGCAACGAGGCCATGACGCTGCATTATCTTTCAGGATGGCGGGCGATGGCGGCGATCCTGGCTTGCCTGATCCCGGTCATGGCGGGGTTCGTTATCCCGCTGATCGTATTGTTCGAAATGGCGGTCTCCTCCGGGCAGAACCCGTTCGAGGCGCGCTATCTCGATTTCACGATCAATTCCCTGACCCTTGCCGGCGTCGCCGCCATCCTGACGGTGATCGGCGCGGTGATCGTCGGTTATCGCGTCCGGCTGGCGCCGGGCAGGGCGGCCGCGATCACCAAGACCTTGTCGGGTATCGGCTATGCGCTGCCCGGATCAGTGATCGCCGTCGGGCTGCTGGTGCCTTTCGCGCGGCTCGACAACACGATCGACGCCTTCATGCGCGAGCATTTCGACATCTCGACCGGGCTTCTCTTCACCGGCTCGATCGCGCTTCTGGTGATGACTTATATCGTGCGTTTCATGGCCGCGGCCTTGTCGGCATTCGATACGGGCATCAGCCAGATCAGGCCGAATGTCGACGCCGTGGCGCGTACGCTCGGCTCCGGCACACTTGGCATGCTGCTGCGCATTCACCTGCCGCTGATGCGCGCGAGCCTTCTGACAGCCGTGCTGATCGTCTTCGTCGATACGATGAAGGAACTGCCGGCGACGCTGATCCTGCGCCCGTTCAATTTCGACACGTTGGCCGTGCAGGCACATAGGCTCGCCTCCGACGAGCGCCTGGCACAGGCGGCAGTACCGTCGCTGGTCATCGTCGCCTTCGGTCTCCTGCCGGTGATCCTGCTGTGCCGGACCATTGCCCAGACACAGCAGACCCGCATGCTGACGCGGCCGCGTACGCCGTTTTCCGGCCCGCGTCCGGCCGGTTCGGGAGACCAGTCCCCGGTAACCGCCGCGCAATGAAAAAACCGCCTGAAACCAATGGCCTCAGGCGGTTCGCGAAGAGTTTGATTCAGACGGTTTCGGCGTCTTACTTGAAGCCGACTGTGTTGAAGATGTTCTGCGCCTCGGTCTGGAATTCACCGAGCGCATGCAGGTTCAGGTCGTCGCGCTTGAACGTGCCGAGCTGGGTGACCGAAGCCGACAGCCCGACACCCTCGACGACCGGATACTCGTCATTGCCGGACGCGAAATACTCCTGCGCCGAATCGGAGGAGAGATATTCGAGGAACCGGATTGCGTTGTCGCGGTTTGGCGCGTTCGTCAGCACGCCGGCCGCAGAGACATTCACATGCGTGCCATTGCCGTCCTGGTCGGGGAAGACCCAGCCGATCCCGTCGGTTCCCTCGCTCAGCCCATCGACCTCGATGCGCAGTGCACGCGCGAAATAATAGGTGTTGGCGACGGCGATGTCGCATTCGCCGGAAACAAGGCCCCTGAGCTGGTCCGTGTCGCCACCCTGCGGCTGGCGGGCGAGGTTGTTCTTGAGGCCCTCGACCCAGGCTTCCGCTTCCTCCGGACCGTTTTCAGCGATGCGCGAGGCGAGCAGCGAGAGATTGTAGATGTTGGTCGCGGAGCGAATGCAGATCTGGCCCTTGTATTTCGGATCGGCGAGGTCGGCATAGGTCTGCGGCGGCTCGCTGACGCGGTCCTTGGCGTAGAAGATTATGCGCGCGCGCGTGGAGAAGCCGAACCAGAGATTGTCCGGATGCTGCAACTCGGCGGGGATGCGTTCTTCCAGGATATCGCTTTCAACCGGCGAGAGCAGGTCGGCGTCGGCGGCGCGCCAGATGCGGCCGGCATCGACCGTGATGAGCACGTCCGCCGGGCTGTTGGCGCCTTCCGCCTTGAGCCGTTCGATCAGCTCGTCCGCATTGCCCTCGATCCGATTAACCTGGATGCCGGTCTCTTTCTCGAAGTCGGAATAGAGCTTCTCGTCTGTGTCGTAGTGACGCGACGAGTAGAGGTTGACCTCGCCCTCCGCCAGCGCGGCCGATGCGACCGGAAGCGCGACGGAGGTTGAAAGAACGGCGGTGAGGATGCGCATGCGCAACGTCATGAGGGGCTCCCGTTTTTATATGACACTCGTTGTCATGTTTATCTGTTGGAACGCGCGGAGACTGTCAAGAAAAAAACTTAACTGGAAAGGTGAGGTTTATCTGGAATCGTTCCAGACTAGGGTCTATATGATGTTACGTAACGGAGACGATCCATGCGCCTGACGAAACAGACCAACTACGCCTTCCGCATTCTCATGTATTGTGCGGTGAAGGACGGAGAACTGAGCCGCGTTGCCGAGATCGCGAAGGCATATGGCGTGTCGGAGCCGTTTTTGTTCAAGATTCTGCAGCCTCTGGCCGAAGGCGGGGTGATCGAGACCGTTCGCGGGCGCAATGGCGGTATCCGACTGGCGCGCAAAGCCAGCGACATCACGCTTCTCGACGTTGTTCGCCTGACGGAGGACAGTTTCTCCATGGCCGAATGTTTCGAGCGCGAGGACAGCGATTGTCCGCTGGTCGAGACCTGCAAGCTTTCGGCGGCGCTGCGCGAGGCGCTGAACGCATTCTTCGGCGTTCTTGCCAGCCATTCGATCGACGATCTGGCACGGCCGAACGACGGTATCGGTTTCCTGCTTGGTCTCGAGCGCCGCAAGGAAGCGCTGGCGCCTGCCTGAGCCGGCCTCGGGCCTGTGCGCTTCACCGAGCGTTACCGATCTTCTCCAAAGGATTGATAATGTTTCACCATGTTTTGGGTGACATGGCGAAGCCGCTCGCCCTATTGTTCGCGGGTCCGGTGAGCATGCCGGGCATCGAACCAGCCGGGTGAACAAAATCGAGGGGAGGATTGCCACCATGAGCCGCACAAACGGAAGCGAAACACCGCGCCACGCCGAAAAGACCTCGACGGGATTGGCGACGGCGTTTGCCGCATCGCTGCTGCTCGCGATTGCCTTGCCCGGCACGGCTGCCGCGCAATTGACGAGTGAGGTGACCGCAGGCGGAACTGCCGGCGGCCAGGCGGTCGAATCCGACACAGTGACCGAAACGACCGATCTCGAAGCGCCGCGACCGGCGCTCTCGGCGTCGCAGAGCATTGATCTCGATGTCTCCAAGGGACGCGACAGCGAAAACGCGGATGCCGGCGATATCGTATCGGTGACCGTGTCGGTCTCCAACGAAGGCAATTTCCCGGTGCAGACGGTGATCGTCGATGGCGCGACGCTGACGATCGCGGGCAACGCGATCCAGCTCGAACCGGCCAGTTTCTCTCCGTCGAGCGCGGATATCGCGACCGGCGAATCGGCGACCTTCACGACGACCTATGCCCTGACCAGCGCGGATGTGTATGGCGCAGCGGCGGGCGACGGCATTTCCGTTCGAAGCGGCGCGATGGGCAAGTCTGCTGAGCAGAGCGTTTCCGCCCGCGCCGAGCCCGGCAACATTGTCGTCGCGGCCAACCCGAAGCTGGCGATCAGCTCGTCGAGCGACATGGAAAAGGCCGAGGGCAACGAAGGCGAGGGCGCCGAAACGGGTGACAGGATCACCTACAAATACCGGGTGGAAAATGTCGGAAACGTCGCGGTCGCGGATGTCGGCGTGACGGTCAAGCTCAGCGGCAAGACGTTGACCTCCGCCGGTTCGCCGGCCGACGGCATCGATCCTTTCGCCGTCGAGGTTGCGAGTGAGGATGCGCTGGCGGTCAATTCCGATTTGCCCGAAACACAAGGCGTCTACGACAATCTGGGGCCGGGCGGTGCAGTTGTCTTCACCCACGTCCATACCGTGACGCAGGCGGAATTCGAGGCTCAATAGACTGCAATGCATGACCGGCAGGCGCGGCTGTGAACCGGCGACTTTCAATCAAAAAGAACAGGAAGCGCCCGAAACGACCGTTTCGGATCGGGTTCGCGCTCTGCCTGTGCATGTCCATTATTGCCAGGCCTGTGGCTGCCGACATCATCAACAGCGCGGTGGCGTCCGGCGTTCATGACGGCGCGTCGGTCCAGTCGGGCGGTGCGCAGGTTTCCACCAGCGTGGAGCCGGGCGTCGCATCCATGCATGTCGAGGTCGAGGCGGCGATCGGCGGGGACAGCGCGCCGGGTTTGCCGGAGGGTGACAGGATCGGCTTCATCATCGCGGTCAGCAATGACGGCAATGTCGGGCTCACCGGAGTCAGGCTGACGCTGGAACTGAAACAGGGGGCGGAAACCTTCGCGCCCTCCGATCCGCCTGGCTACAGTGGCGGCGATGTCGAAAATCCCGGTATTCTGGATCGTGGCGAGACCTGGCGTTTTGCCGCCGGTCAACTTCTCCAGCGCTCGAATGTCGAGGCCGGCAGCGAGATCACGGCGACGGTGACGGCGGTCGGAAAAGTGGACGGCCGAACCATAACGGACATCACCGCGCTGGATGTCGAGATTCCGCCGCTACAGGGCGTCGAGCGGCGCCTCATCTCGCTGGCGCATACGCCGAGTACGACAGAAGCGAGCGTCGGCGACCAGGTCGATTACACGATCACGGTCAGCAATCGCAGCACGAGGCCGCTCTCGGTGCGGCTGCGCGCCTTGCTGGCGGAAGATACGGCGCTGGTGCCGGGTAGCGTGTTCATCGATCGAAAGGTGATCGACATCGTTCAGGACGAGCAGAGGATCGATTTCGGCACGCTCGAGGTTCCGGCGCGGGGCAGCGTGTCGCTGCGCTATCTCGGTGAAATCCGCGAGGCGTCGCTGCGCGGCTATCAGGTGAATACGGCGCAGATCGCCGACCCGGAAACGCTGATCCCGCTCCTGCCGCCTTCCACGGCCGCGGTGAAGACCGGTGAGATCCAGCAAAGCTCCTGTGCGGGCATTTCGCTCCTCGTCTACGAGGACAAGAACCGGAACGGCGTCGCCGACCCGACCGAGGCGCGAGTATCCGGCGTGCGGATCGCCCTCGATGGCGGACGTATCCTGACCACCGGGTTGAAGGGCGGCTTCACTTCGCCCTGCCTTCCCGTGTCTCGGCTCGCAAATCTCGAGGAACGGTTCGAACTCGACGAGGCGACGCTGGAGGAGGGCTATCACGCAGTCACGTCCAATCCGGTATCGCTTCGCCTCCAGCCGGGTTCGAGCAATACCGTTTCTTTCGGTGTCGCGTCGGCGCGGGTGGTGCGCGTCGATCTGAACGCGGCCGCTTTCCTTCGAAACGAGGCGGTGCCCGACGCCGAACTGGAAGAGGGGATCACCCGCCTGATCTCGCTTCTTGCGCGTGAGCCCTCCGTCGTTCGGCTGACCTATTTCGCGCATCGCGAGGCGATCGATCTCCCGGAGGAACGCCTGGCCGCGGTGCAACAGGCGATCCGCGATCACTGGGCGGCTTCGGGCGGCGGATACGAACTGGAGATCGAGGTCCGCGTCGTTCAGTCCGAAAGCTGACCGCGTGGAGTGTTGACGCTCACCAGATACATCGATAATTCAAGAATTATTGATATATTGGACGGGCCGCCATGGACGCTTCGCGCAAACTCGCTGCCGAATTCATCGGCACCGCCTTTCTTCTGGCGACGGTTGTCGGATCAGGAATCATGGCCGAGCGGCTGGCTGGCGGAAACGTCGCCATCGCGCTTCTCGGCAACACGATCCCGACGGGCGCGATCCTCGTTGTCCTGATCACGATGCTCGGGCCGATTTCCGGCGCGCATTTCAACCCGGCGGTGACCTTCGCCTTCTGGCTGCGCCGCGAGATCGCGGCGCGCGACAGCTTGCTCTATATCGCCATGCAGGTGGCGGGCGGGCTCACCGGCGTGTGGGCGGCGCATCTGATGTTCGGCGAAATCGTCTTCCAGGCGTCAACCAAGATGCGCACTGGTGGGGCGCAGTGGTTTGCGGAATTCATCGCCACTTTCGGCCTTGTCTTCACGATATTCGCGACGCTGAAGGCCAGCCCGAAATCGGTCCCGATGGCGGTCGGGCTCTATATCACGGCGGCCTACTGGTTCACCGCCTCGACATCCTTCGCCAACCCTGCGGTGACCGTCGCGCGGGCCTTTTCAGACACATTCGCCGGCATCCGCCCGGCCGACATGCCTCTCTTCATCGTCATGCAGTTCATCGGTGCGGCGGCGGCCTTCGCGATTTGCCGCTGGCTGCTGTCCAGCGACGGGAAAGCGCCCGAAGCGGGTTGAAGTCATGCCGGCTATCTGATTGGAATTCCCGCACCATTCACGGACGGGAGGAATCGGAACATGGGCGGCTACATTCTGGCCATCGATCAGGGCACGACATCGTCGCGCGCGATCATCTTCGACGGCGATCAGAAGATCGCGGGCGTTGGCCAGAAGGAATTCCCGCAGCACTTTCCGAAGTCCGGCTGGGTGGAACACGAGTTGGAGGACATCTGGCAAAGCGTGGCCGCGACCTGCCGCGCGGCGATCGCCGATGCGGGCATCGCGGCGTCCGACATCGCTGCTATCGGCATCACAAATCAGCGCGAGACAGTGGCGCTCTGGGACAGGGCGACCGGCGAACCCGTCCATCGCGCCATCGTCTGGCAGGACCGGCGCACCGCCGACTTCTGCGACGATCTGAAGGCGAAGGGCCACGAGGCCGAGTTCACGGCGAAAACCGGGCTGCTGCTCGATCCGTATTTCTCCGGCACCAAGATCGCCTGGCTGCTCGACAATGTCGACGGGCTCAGGGCACGCGCCGAGGCCGGCGAAATCGCGTTCGGCACCATCGATACCTTTCTGATCTGGCGGCTGACCGGCGGCGCGCGCCATGTCACGGACGCGACGAACGCGGCGCGCACGCTGATCTTTAATATCGATGAAGAGAATTGGGACGAAGAACTGCTGTCCATCCTGCGCATTCCCCGCGCGATCCTGCCCGAGGTGCTCGATTGCGCTGCCGATTTCGGAACCGCGACGGCCGACATTCTCGGTGCGGAGATCCCGGTTTATGGTGTGGCGGGCGACCAGCAGGCGGCGACCATTGGCCAGGCCTGTTTCGAGCCGGGTATGTTCAAGTCGACCTATGGGACCGGCTGCTTCGCTCTGCTCAACACCGGCACCGATCGCGTCGCCTCGAAGAACCGTATGCTCACCACCATCGCCTATCGCCTGAACGGCGAGACGACCTATGCGCTGGAAGGCTCGATCTTCATGGCGGGCGCCTCGGTGCAATGGCTGCGCGACGGGCTCGGTATCATCGAAAGCGCGGCCGAAAGCGGCGCGATGGCGGAGAAGGCCGACCCCGAGCAGGACGTTTATCTAGTGCCGGCCTTCGTCGGACTGGGTGCGCCGCACTGGGACGCCAATGCGCGCGGCGCGCTGTTCGGCCTCACGCGCGGCACCGGCCCGAACGAGATCGCCAAGGCGACGCTGGAGGCGGTTTGCTACCAGACGCGCGATCTGCTTGAGGCGATGCATGACGACTGGGATGCGCCGGACCATGCCTCGACGACGTTGCGCGTCGATGGCGGCATGGTCGTCTCCGATTGGACGATGCAGTGCCTCGCCGACATTCTCGACGCGCCGGTCGACCGGCCGAAGGTGCTTGAGACAACGGCGCTGGGAGCGGCCTGGCTCGCCGGCTCATATGCCGGTGTCTGGCCGGATCGCGCCGAATTCGCCGAGAGCTGGGCGCTGGAGCGCCAGTTCGCGCCGAAGATGGCCAAAGACGAACGGTCACGGAAATATGCCGGCTGGAAGGACGCGGTGGGACGGACCTTGTCGTCCCGGTGACGTTCAGCGCTTCGGCCTTGCCATCCGGTCCAGGATCCGCAAAGCCGCATTGACCGTCTCGAGTTCGCCGCTGTCGAGCCGTGCCAGCAATTCATCCTCGCGCGCTTTCAATAATGCGGTCAGCGCTTCATAGCCTTTTCGGCCGGTCCGGGTGAGCGTCAGATGCTCGATCCTGCGGTCGGCGTCATCCCGGTCGCGCTCCAGCCAGCGGCGGCTTTCAAGCGCCGTGACGGCGCGCGAGACCTTGGTTTTGTGCAACCCTGTTCGGCGCACGATCTCGCGAGCCGTCAGCGTTTCCGCTTCTCCCAGATGCGCGAGAACCTGCCATTCCGGGCGGGTCATGCCGTGCTGGTCGCGATAGACCGGCTGGAAATGCCGGCTGACCGCATCCGAAAGGCGATCGAGCCGGTAGGCGAGAAAGTTATCGAGATCGAACGTCACAGGCCGCCCTGCGCGGTGACGAAGTCGACGATCTCGCTCACACCGCTTGCGTGTTTCAGATCGGTGAACAGGAAAGGCTTGTCGGCGCGGCCAGCCTCTGCGTCGCGTCGCATCCGCTCCAGGTCGGCGCCGACATAGGGCGCAAGATCGGCCTTGTTGATGATCAGCAGATCGGAACGCGTGATCGCGGGACCGCCCTTTCGCGGAATGTCGTCGCCCTGGCATACGGAAATCACGTAGAGCGACAGGTCGGCCAGATCCGGAGAGAAGGTTGCGGCGAGATTGTCGCCGCCGGATTCGATGAAGACGATGTCGAGGTCGGGCACGCGCTCGCGCAGCCTTTCGATGGCGCGCAGATTGATCGAGGCGTCCTCGCGGATCGCCGTGTGCGGGCAGCCGCCGGTCTCCACGCCTTCGATCCGCTCGGCCGGCAGAGCCTGCATGCGGGTCAGGGCCTCGGCGTCTTCCGCCGTGTAGATATCGTTGGTGACGACGCCCACGGAATAGGTGTCGCGCATGGCCTTGCAGAGTTCGGCGGTCAGCGTCGTCTTGCCGGAACCGACGGGGCCGCCGATGCCGACGCGCAACGGGCCGTTGGGGGAGGTGGTCATGACAGGAACAGCCTTGATGAAAGTGTTTCGTGTTTCATGGCCGCAATGTCTGCCAAAACCGTGCTGCTGCCAAGATCGTCCAGCGTTGACGATGCGGCACGCTTTGCGACTCGCGCGATGACCGGCTCCAGCTCCGCCAGCAGCTTCGCCGCGCCGCGCTGGCCGGTGACGGACAAGCGGATCGCGACCTGCAACTGGTTGGCGACGAAGGCGTGCAGGAAGGCCTGCGTCGCGTCGCCCAACGCGATCCCGTCCCGGCCGCAGGCGACGCCGACTGCGACGCAAAGCGGCGTTCCGCGCGGCGGCAATTCATCTTCTTCAAACCAGTTGGCGGCGGCTTCTAGGAAGCCCGTTCCCTGGTCGATCGTCTCGCGGTGGCGTTCCGCCGATCCGGTCATGGCACGGGCGAGGGCGGCGGTCTCGGCTATTGTCGCCTCGTCGCGTGCGGCGCGCCACGCTGCCGCGAAGAAAACCGCATCGTTCCATTGCGGCCCGGCGTCGAGCAACGCCGTTAGCCAATTTTGCAGCGACTGCGCGTCGGTGACATTGCCTTCGGCGACGGCCTGTTCGAGTGCGGCGGAGTAGGCATAAGCGCCGGTCGGGAAAACCGGGGAGAGCCACGACATCAGGCGTAGCAGGTGGGCTGGCGCGCCGGTCACTGCTCGACTCTCTTGGCGAGGTCGGCCAGATCTCCGATCATCGCATAGTGCAGTTCGCGTGCCAGCTTCAGCGAAGGCCCGATGACGAAAAATGCTGAACCAACGACGAAGCACCAGATCGCGGGGTCTTGCCATGCCGCGTAGAAGAACATCCAGGAGCCGATGAGAAACAGCAGGCCGGCCAAAAATTCGATGATCGTGAATGCGAGTTCATAGGCCGCATAGAGCCTCTCGTGGCGCTTTGAATTGTGGCGTGTTTCGGGGGCGAAGATCTTCATGAGCGGTCTCCTGTTCCTCGGTTTTCCTCGGTCAGGTCAGTGCTCCACGGAACCCGAGAAGATATGGATCACGACCACGCCGGCGATGATCAGGCAAAGCCCGATGATGGCGGGAAAATCAAGCTTCTGGCCGAGCGCCAGCCAGGCCGCCAGGGTGATCAGGACAATGCCCGCGCCCGACCAGATCGCGTAGACGATGCCTGCGGGAATGACCCGGATTGGAAAGGACAGGAGCCAGAAAGACAGGGCGTAGAAGACGATGGTGATCACGCTCGGCCAGAGCCGTGTGAAACTCTCGGTGCGCACAAGCGCGGTTGTCGCGACGACTTCAGCGGCGATCGCCGCGCCGAGCAACAGGTAATTGAAGATCGGAATCGGGGGCATGCGCGAGCTTTCGATCATCCGCGAGGAGGCGGTCAGTGGTCATGATGGTGATGATGGCCGTCGCCATGGTCGTGGGCGGCGTGAGCTCCTCCATAGGCGCCACCTTCGGGATCGAACGGTGCGCTGGTTTCTGCGACCGATGCGCCGAGCCCTTCCAGCATTTCGCGGATCACGTGATCGTGGCGAATCAGGATGCGGTCGGGGAAGATCTGGGCGGCGAGGTGGCGATTGCCGATCTGCCAGGCGAGCGCCAGCAGGTGTCGGGCGTCGCTTGCGCGCACTTCGTAGAGCGCTTCCGGTTCGGCGTGGACCTCGATTACCCGGCCGTCATCGAGCAGGAGCCCATCGCCATGGCGCAGCAGGCGCGCCTCGGCAAGGTCGAGGAGGAATTCGATCCCGTTGTCGGAGACCATCTTCATGCGCCGGCGATGACGCGCGGTCTCGTCCAGCGTGATGGTGTCGGCGGGATCGTGGAAATGTCTGGTGACGGAGGAGGCGGTCGGCATGGCGCTGAGACTACACCGGATTTCCGGTCATACGCCAGCGCCGGACAGGCAACGGGCGGGAATTTTCCCGCCCTGCGTCATGGCGTCGATCAGAGGCGCTTCATCGCTGCGCGCATCGCCGCATCGCGGGTGGTGCCGCGTGCGCGGAATACGGCTTCGGGCGTGTCGTAAAGGCCATTCATTTCGCGGGCGACAGCCACGGAATTGACGAGGCCTGAAACGGCGTTGCCGAACGACGAGAAGAAAGTGCGGGATTTTACGGTCATGATGGCCCTCCGGAATATTGCCTGTGTCGAACATAGGCGCATTGTTGCGCTGCAACAAATGCGTCAGCGGCGTGGCTGCCATGCATATTTGGATGGGTCGCTTCAGCTCTGCCGCAAATGCGCAGTTCGCCCGCGCCGAAACGACCAGGGCACGAGCAGGATCAGCAATACGATCGTCGCCACACACGACGTGGCCGACGTGCCGTCACGCCATAGACTGGAGGCGTGACGGCAACCATTGGCCGGAAGGGATGGCGCGTCTCGCGCGCGGTTCAGCCCAGCACCAGCTTTTCGATCTCGTGGACGGGATGGCCGGTCAGGTCCTTGGATACATCGGCGACGATCTTGGCCTGAACCTCCTTGTGCATCTCCTTGCGCAATTCGCCGAGGACCGCCGGCGCGGCGACAAGGACGATCTCGGAGAAGCTGCCCTTGTGGGCGTGCTTGTAGAGACGATCGGCGATTTCATGCGCGAAGCGGTCCTTTTCGATCCGGTGCCAGTCGGTCTCCTGAACTGCGCTGCGATGCGAGCCGCCGCCGTCATTCAACCGGCCCGGCTTGTCGGTGCCCTGTTCGCGGGTGGCGGGATTTTCGTGTTCGAATTCGCGGAAGACGGTGAGATTGGGAAATTTCTCGTCGCCGTCATTGCGCAGGAACAGCGCCTTTTCGCCATCGGCGATCACCAGCCAGCCATTGTTGTTGAGCTTGATATCCGACATGAGGACCTCCTTGGTTCGTTTACGCTGCTTATCTAGTGACAGAATGTGGCGGCGCCGGAATTGACGTGACTCAAATCCGGAAGGAGCGCCCTTCGATAGTGCCATCACGGGAAAAGCGTTCCACGCACTCTCCGTCGGGTGCGAGAAGGAAGCCTGATTTTCCCAGTGCCTCGGCGATCGCGTCCCGTTCAACCGGGTCATAGATCTCGAAATGGAGATTGCCGTATTTGCAGGGTGTTGCGACGGCGCGTGAGCCTTGCGCGGTCATCAGCATCGCCGGCGCGGACCCGTCCGCACGCGCGATGCGGAAGAAATGTGGCAGCAGCCGGCTCAGATCGTTGGGGTCGCAGACGATGCCTCCATCGAATGCGCGGGTGAAGCCGAGCTCGATGAGCGCGTTGGCGGCCGCGGCGGCCGGTGGATGGTCCAGCTCGCGCGCCAGCAGCGGCCGTCTGGCTTCTGTGATCAGCAGGATATGGTTCCAGCCGACCCTTTGCGCAAAGTCGGAGAAAAGCCCTCCGATCCGGTCGGTGAAGTCTTCGAAGGATGAAGAGTCTGTTTCGGCGACGAGGCGGCCCGCGTAGTCGAGGCGCGGAGGTTCGCCCTGAAATTCGTCGCAAAGCGCCATGAAGGAGGCGATGGTTTCTCCATTCATTGCGTCCGCCTGTTCCGCCGACAGAACCACAGGCTCTTCAGCGTCGTCGCCAAGCCACGCGTGGTCTCCGGCGGCAACCAGATGCGGTTCCGGGTCGTACATGGCCGCTTGCCATGAGCGCATATATGCGGCGAGCACGTCGTGGCGCGTGAGCAGATCCTTCCGGGTCACGAAGCGGATTGTCATGATGAAACCGCGCACGGAGTGGTCACTTCGTTCCCACCCAGGGCCTTTTCCGTGGTCGAAGTGCCGTTCGCTGACCTGTCAGTCGGGACGGATCCGCAGTCGGTTGCGATCAAGAGAGCATTTTCCTCCTCGGTTGCCTATCTCCGGCGGAGACCAAGAAAGCCTGCAACATTTTTCCGATAGAAGTTCCTGCGGCTTTGCCCGGACGGAGATCGATGGCCCGGTGATTGTGAAAGATCATCTAGCGTCGCTCCGGGAAAGATTATCCGCGATCGGACTCCTGAGTGCAATTGCCAGACTGCGCGGTGTTTCGACATGGCGAAACCTTACGATAGCCACATGGAGAGACCGGCCGGTGGCGTTACTGGCCCGTCCTGCGGGCTTCTGGGCAGAAATGCCGATCTAGTGCATTCTAGGTTGCTACAGAATCGAATGCGCTGCCTCTCGCCTTCGGCTCGAATGGGCGTCCCGCTGCTGATGTTTCAATCCAAAAAACTGAATTGCACTAGAACAGGAAATACCGCTGTGCCATCGGCAGTTCCGTTGCCGGTTCGCAGGTCAGCAATTCGCCATTGGCGCGCACTTCGTATGTCTCGGGATCGACCTCGATCTCCGGGGTCAGGTCGTTGAGCACCATCGATGCCTTGGAAATGCCGCTGCGGGTGTTTTCCACCGCCACCAGCTCCTTGTCGATGCCCAGCATGTCGCCAAGACCGGCATCCAGCGCCGCGTTGGAGGTGAACACGACGGAGGAATTGGTCAGCGCCTTTCCGTAGGCGCCGAACATGTAGCGGTAATGCACCGGCTGCGGCGTCGGGATCGAGGCGTTCGGATCGCCCATGGGTGCGGCGGCAATGGACCCGCCGATCAGCACCATGTCGGGCTTCGCGCCGAAGAAGGCGGGGTTCCAGAGTACCAGGTCGGCGCGCTTGCCGACCTCGATGGAGCCGATTTCGGCCGACATACCATGCGCGATGGCCGGGTTGATGGTGTATTTTGCGATGTAGCGGCGCACGCGGAAATTGTCGTTCTGGCCGCTTTCCTCGGGCAGGCGACCGCGCTGGCGCTTCATCTTGTCGGCGGTCTGCCAGGTGCGGATGATGACCTCGCCGACGCGGCCCATCGCCTGGCTGTCCGACGCGATGATCGAGAACGCGCCCATGTCGTGCAGGATGTCTTCAGCCGCGATGGTTTCCTTGCGGATTCGACTTTCCGCAAAGGCGACGTCTTCGGGGATCTGGGCGTCGAGGTGGTGGCAGACCATCAGCATGTCGAGATGCTCGTCCACCGTGTTGACCGTGTAGGGACGCGTCGGGTTGGTTGATGACGGGATGATGTTGGACAGTCCGCAGACCTTTATGATGTCCGGCGCATGGCCGCCGCCGGCGCCCTCCGTGTGGAAGGCGTGGATCGTGCGTCCCGCGATGGCCTCGACGGTCGATTCGACGAACCCGCTCTCGTTGAGCGTGTCGGTATGGATCATCACCTGCACGTCGTAATCGTCGGCGACCGACAGGCAGTTGTGGATTGCGCCGGGCGTCGTGCCCCAATCCTCGTGCAGCTTCAGCGAGCAGGCGCCGCCGACGATCATCTCCTTGAGCGCGCCGGGCAGGGCCGCATTGCCCTTGCCCGAGAAGGCCAGGTTCATGGGGAAGGCGTCCGCGGACTGAATCATGCGGCCGATATGCCAGGGGCCGGGTGTGCAGGTGGTGGCCAGCGTGCCGTGAGCCGGGCCGGTGCCGCCGCCAAGCATGGTGGTCAGCCCGCTCATCAGCGCTTCCTCGATCTGCTGCGGGCAGATGTAGTGAATATGTGCGTCGAAGCCGCCGGCGGTCAGAATCTTGCCTTCGCCGGCAATCGCCTCCGTGCCGGGCCCGATGATGATGTCGATCCCGGGCTGGGTGTCGGGATTGCCCGCCTTGCCGATCGAATGGATGCGCCCATCCTTCAGGCCGATATCGGCCTTGTAGATGCCGGTGTGATCGACAACCAGCGCATTGGTGATGACAGTATCGACCGCGCCGTTCATGCGTGTCGTCTGGCTCTGGCCCATGCCGTCGCGGATGACCTTGCCGCCACCGAACTTCACTTCCTCGCCATAGACGGTGAAATCGTCCTCGACCTCAATGAAGAGTTCGGTGTCGGCGAGGCGAACCTTGTCGCCGGTTGTCGGGCCGAACATGTCGGCATAGGCGGCGCGGGAAATCTTGGCGGGCATGGATTTCGTCCCTCTTTCGTCAGTGGAGTGTCAGTCGCATGTGAACGACGCGTTCATCGCAAGTGTCAAACCCGTCGGTGGAGTCGTGGTGCTCGAAGTCAACGGTTTCACAGAGCGGTAGGGTTGCGGCATGACGGTCGATCGTATCGACCGTGTCGGTATCGGCGTCCGCACGGACTTTTTGGATTGTCGCTGCGCCGGTTTCGGCATCAGTAGGTCTCCATAAGCCCGCGCAGCTCTTCGATGCGCCTTTGCGTCATCGTCGCCTTGCAGGAAAAGGTGATCAGGGGCCTGATCGAGCCGCCCGCGAATTGCGCGCCCTCCGCCTCGCATTGACCGTCGCGATAGTCGATCCAGGCGCGCTGCGCCTTGAGCAGGTTCTCCGCGCCATTCGCCTGTTCGGGAAAATGCTCGCTGCTTTCCGCGTCCATTGCCGCCATCCGGGCGCGCACATCCGGCCAGATCGCGTTCAACGTGGCATCGGTTTCCTGCCATTCCTGGTAGGCGCAGTAGTTCATGCCCTGTTGCGGCAGATTGTCGGCGTCGGCGCAATCCCAGTCCTGTGCGTGGGCGGCCGCCGGGATCGAAACCAATACCATGGACAGCCATGTCGGGACGCGCTGCATCGCGCGTCGCACGCGGCGGAACGGTCTGTCGATCTGATTGCCGCCTTGCATCAACCTCAGCTACTCCGCGCGTTCAGTGTTGCCATTCCATCGCCTCGCTTCAGCCGGCGCATGTAGGTCCGCATGATCCTTCTCCGCAGGAAGCGGGGAAGCAGCATCATCCACCAGCGCTCCCCGAGTTCGATTACGCGGCTGTCCGGTCTCGGCTTGCGTCGCTCGACCGGTTTCCAGTTTGCCGTCAATTTTCCGTCGGGGCTGATGATCGACAGGATGGCGCTTCCCGGCCCCAGCGGCGATTTGAGATCGTCCTCCATCGCCACGACATGACAGGGCGCTTGAATGTCATTCATCACTTCATCGACCAGATTCTCCCAGTCTAGAGTGCGGTATTTCTCGATGGCCGCGAAATCCTCCAGCTTCATGCGGGTGCCGCGGCTGCGCACACGATGGTAATACAGGCTCTCGATCCAGGAACGCGCGTTGCGCGTCGAGAACATGAAGACGGGCTCATCGGCGGCGAAAACGTCCGCGACCTCCTTCAGGATTGTGTTCGCATGCGGGAATATGCTTGCGGTATTCCTGTGATTTGGAAGCTGACCGCACAAGCTCTCGAAAGAGACGATCGCCGTCTTTGTTTCATGGCTTACCATGTCCTCGCGCAGCAGTTCGAGACCGGTACGCACGCGTCTGAGCGCGAGGCTGCTCGGCACGCGCCAGTAAAACAACAGACGCTTGTAGAGGTCCTGGACTAGCGGATGTTCACTATAGACATAAAATCGGTAGCCGCTCGGCGCGAGCGGTGCGTTTTCCGTCAGCAGTTTCTGAATCGAACTGGTCGCGGTCTTGTGAAAACCGCCGTGGATGTAGACCTTCATCCGGGTGTCCTTTCGGACTGGATGCGGACGGCAATCATAGCTTGCCCATCACCTCGCGCCGGAAGCCGTAGACGGTGCGGTCGCCGGTGAGCGGCACGAGAGTCACGTCACGTTCCTGGCCGGGCTCGAAGCGCACCGCGGTGCCCGACGCGATGTCGAGCCGCATGCCGCGCGCCTTTTCGCGGTCGAAATCGAGCGACGGATTGGTCTCGAAGAAATGATAGTGCGAACCGACCTGGACCGGGCGGTCGCCGGTGTTGGCGACCTTCAGCGTGACGGTCGGCGCATCCTCGTTGAGCGTGATGTCGCCTTCGGCGGTGATGATTTCTCCGGGGATCATGGACGTCTCCTAACCTGCGACTGCAAGAGCAAGGCCGTAAGCGGCGGTCGCGCCGCCGGCGACCCGTAGCGCGATGCGGCCTTTCGGGCCTTCGAACAGCCGCATAAGCCCGATGCCGACACCGACGCCGGCAAGATGCAGCAGCGAGGTGGCGACGACGAAGCCGGCACCGAAGGCGAGCGCGCCGGCAGATCCGAGTTCGGAGCCATGCGCGTAGCCGTGGAACACCGCAAAGAAGCCCGTCACTCCAAGCACCCATTCGACAGGGATGGGCGCGGCGAGCGCGATCAACAGTCCGAAAGCGACGATGGAGGCAAGGATCACCGGCTCGACATAGGGCAGCGGCAGACCGACGAAGGATGCCGCGAAGCCTGCCGCCATCAGCGTGACGAAGGTCACCGGCACGGCCCAGATGGCCCGCCCGCCGATCAGCGCGGCCCACAGGCCGACGGCCACCATGGCGAGGATATGATCCACGCCGAACAGCGGATGCGAGAAGCCGGAGGCCAGCGAACCGTGCTCGCCCGGATCGAGATGGGCGAATGCCGGCGCGGCGGAAGCTACGAGCAGGGCGGTTGCGACAAGGAGGCGTTTCATCGAGTTGTCCTTTCGGTTGGCGCTCAGGCGGCCTTCGATTTCTTGACTGCGGTCTTGATTTCGGTTTCGAGCCGGGAGGCGGATGCATCGAACCGGGCTTCAAGCTTTGGCTCGATGCCACGGCAGACATCGACGACGCGACGCGCCCATTTCAGGTATCTGGCGTTGGGGCCGGCGTGGAACCGCCTGGCCGGCAGGCCGATCAGTTCCTCGACATTCGACGTCTTGTCCGCGAGCTTCAACCTCTTGACGCGCGGGCCGGCCCCGGCGGTGTGGGTGACCTGGCGCTCGCGGCGTGCCTTGCCCTTGAGGCCCGGCGGGTCGGTCACATCCATCACCAGTTCCGAGATCTCGTCGCCGAACTCTGCGCGGATATCGGCTTCCGTGACATTGGTATCCTCGATCGCATCATGCAGGTAGCAGGCGGCTACCAGAACCGGGTCGAACGGCTCCAGTTCGGCGCACATCGCCGCCACTTCCGCGAGGTGGTTGAAATAGGCGTCGCCCCTGTCCTCGCGCACGATGCCGTCATGCGCCTTTGCGGCGTAGGCGACGGCGCGGGCGATGGTGGCGTGCTGATGCACTGTCAAAGGCTCCTCGGTCCGTACATCGGCCTACCGGATCGGCTCGTGAACGGTGACGAGCTTGGTCCCGTCCGGAAATGTCGCCTCGACCTGGATGTCGTGGATCATCTCTGGGATGCCATCCATCACCTGGTCCCTGGTGATGACATGCGCGCCCGCTTCCATGAGGTCGGCAACGGAGCGGCCGTCCCGGGCGCCTTCCACCACGAAATCGGTAATCAGGGCGATGGATTCCGGATGGTTGAGCTTGACGCCTCTCGCCAGCCTCTTGCGGGCGACCTCGGCCGCCATGGCGATGAGGAGTTTGTCTTTTTCGCGCGGTGTCAGCTGCATCAATTCCCCCGAAACAGGCTCTGGCGGTGCGGGTCAACGGGTCGGACGACCCGGCGCCATCGTGGAAAAAATGGCGCGGAATCGCAAGCTTAATGTGCAAAGCGGTGTTTTGATCTGCCATTGCCTAATAATTGGGCATCGCCGAGCGATGCATGGCGAAACCTGATTTATTTTACACCTTGAAAAAAAGAATGCGACCCGTTTGAATGGCCGGACGTCGCGAAACCGCGCCGGGGAGGAAACAATGTATCTCGGAATCGACCTCGGCACGTCGAGCGTCAAGGCGCTTCTCATCGATCATGATCAGCGAATCGTGGATTCGGCTTCCGCCGAGGTGGATCTGTCGCGGCCGCATCACGGCTGGTCGGAGCAGGATCCCGCCGACTGGATCGCGGCCACGGAACAGGCGCTGTCCGAACTGAAGCGCGACCATGCCGCCGAAATGGCGGCCGTGCGCGGTATAGGCCTGTCGGGTCACATGCATGGCGCGACGCTGCTTGACGGTGACGACACCGTGCTCCGGCCCTGCATCATGTGGAACGATGTGCGCTCCCACGCGGAAGCCGCAGCACTCGATTCCGATCCGCGCTTTCGTTCGATCACCGGCAACATCGTCTTTCCGGGCTTCACCGCGCCCAAGCTGGTCTGGGTCAAGAACAACGAACCCGAAATTTTCGCTAAAGTCCGCAAGGTGCTGTTGCCGAAGGATTATCTGCGCCTCTGGCTGACTGGCGAGCACATTTCCGAAATGTCCGATTCGGCCGGAACGAGCTGGCTCGATACCGGCGCGAGGGCATGGTCGGCAGACCTTCTCTCTGCGACGGACCTCTCGGAGGACGCCATGCCGTCGCTCGTCGAGGGGAGCGAAGCAGGCGGACAGTTGCGCGCGGAAATCGCGACGCGTTTCGGCATGAATGCGGGAATCACGGTCGCCGGAGGGGCGGGCGACAATGCAGCCGCCGCGATCGGCATGGGGACGATCCATGATGGCTCCGCCTTCGCTTCGCTCGGAACGTCGGGTGTGTTGTTCGCCGCCAACAACGCCTATCTGCCGAACGCGGAAAGCGCGGTTCACGCTTTCTGCCATGCGTTGCCGAACACGTGGCACCAGATGGGCGTGATCCTGTCAGCGACGGATTCGCTCAACTGGTATGAAAAAATCACCGGTATTGATGCGGCGGACATGACGGATGCGCTGGGAGAGAGCCTCGACGCGCCGTCCGGCGTGATCTTCCTGCCGTATCTCGGCGGCGAGCGCACGCCGCATAACGACGCCTCCATTCGCGGGGCCTTTGTCGGCGTTGGCCATGAAAGCGACCGGAACGCGCTGACGCGTTCTGTCCTGGAAGGGGTCAGCTTCGCTTTCCGCGATTGCCTTGAAGCCCTGCAGGCGGCGGGCACCTCGCTCGACAGCGTCACGGCGGTCGGAGGCGGCTCGCGCTCGGCCTATTGGCTGAAGCTGCTGGCGACGGTGCTCGGCGTTCCCGTGCAAGTTCCCGCAGATGGCGATTTCGGTGCGGCTTTCGGTGCCGCCCGGCTTGGCCTGATGGCAGCCGAAGGCGCCGATCCGGCAGCCGTCTGCACGCCGCCCGACATCCAACGCGTTCACGAACCTGAAAGCGGCCTTTCGGCGGCGTATGGCGATGCCCATGCGCGCTACAAGGCGCTCTATCCGGCCATAAAGGGAGTCATGACATGAGCACCGGCTTTTTCGGCGACATCACGAAGATCGAATACGAAGGACCGGACAGCGCCAATCCGCTCGCCTTCCGCCACTACGACCCGGACGAGGTCGTGATGGGAAAGCGGCTGGAGGACCATCTCCGCTTTGCCGTCGCCTACTGGCATTCCTTTGCCTGGGAGGGGGGTGACCCGTTCGGCGGCCGCACTTTCGACCGGCCATGGTATCCGCAGGATTCCATGGAGCGCGCAAAGCTCAAGGCCGATGTCGCCTTCGAGATGTTCTCGCTGCTCGGCAATCCGTTCTACTGTTTCCATGACGCGGACGTGCGGCCGGAAGGATCGAACTTCGCCGAGAACACGAAGAATCTCGAGGAAATCGTCGATTATTTCGCCGAAAAACAGGCGCAGACGGGCGTGAACCTCCTCTGGGGCACAGCCAACCTTTTCAGCCACCGACGCTACATGTCCGGCGCGGCGACCAACCCGAACCCGGACGTCTTCGCCTTTGCCGCGGCGACCGTGAAAACTTGCATGGACGCCACGCACAAGCTCGGCGGCGCGAATTACGTTCTGTGGGGCGGTCGTGAGGGTTACGAAACGCTGCTCAATACCGACCTCAAGCGCGAAGACCAGCAGCTCGGCCGCTTCCTGAACCTCGTCGTCGAGTACAAGCACAAGATCGGCTTCGAGGGCACGATCCTGATCGAGCCGAAGCCGCAGGAGCCGACAAAGCACCAGTACGACTACGACGTCGCGACGGTCTACGGCTTCCTGAAGCGCCACGGGCTCGAAAACGAGGTGAAGGTCAATATCGAGCAAGGCCATGCGATCCTTGCGGGCCACTCATTCGAGCACGAACTGGAGCTGGCGCAGGCGCTCGGCATTTTCGGTTCCATCGACATGAACCGCAACGACTACCAGTCCGGCTGGGACACCGACCAGTTCCCGAACAACACGCCGGAAGTCGCTCTTGCCTATTACGCGATCCTCAAGGGTGGTGGCTTCACCACCGGCGGAACCAATTTCGACGCCAAGCTGCGCCGCCAGTCGCTCGACGCGGAAGATCTCCTGCACGCTCACATCGGCGGCATGGATATCTGCGCGCGGGGCCTCAAGGCGGCGGCGAAGATGGTCGAGGACGGTGTGCTGACCGATTTCGTCGAGGATCGCTACAAGCACTGGAATATTCCGGAAGCCAAGAAGATGCTGGACGGCGGCTTCACGCTCGGGGAGATCGAGGAATGGGTCCGTAAGGCGGACATCAATCCCGATCCGGTTTCCGGCCGCCAGGAATATCTGGAGAACGTCGTCAACCGCTACGTCTGAGCGCCTGGGTGAAGCTCTCGGCAAATCTTGGGTTCCTTTGGACGGAACTTTCGCTGCTGGACGCCATCCGCGCGGCGGCGGAGGCCGGGTTCGATGCCGTGGAGTGCCATTGGCCGTTTGACGTATCGCCGAACGCGGTGGGGGCCGCACTCGACGAGACGGGTCTGCCCATGATCGGGCTCAACACGGTCAGGGGCGATATGGAGCGAGGCGATTTTGGCCTGTGCGCCATGCCCGGACGCGAGGCCGAGGCACGGGCGGCGATCGAGCAGGCGGTCGCCTATGCGAGGGCGATCGGATGTTCGGCGGTTCACGCGATGGCGGGAAAATCCGGCGGCGGGGCCGAGGCGGAAGCGGTCTACCGCGCCAATCTCGAATTCGCCTGCGCCACCGCCGGCGATATCACGATCCTGATCGAGCCGATCAACCGGCGCGATGCGCCGGGCTACCACGTCGCTGCCGTGGAGCAGGCGGCCGAAACCGTCTCCGCGGTCGGGCGCGCCAATCTGAAGATCATGGCGGATTGCTATCACATCCAGGTCGGGCAGGGGGATCTGGTCCGTCGCCTCGAAACCCATCTGCCGATGATTGGCCACATCCAGATTGCCGCCGCGCCGTCGCGCGCCGAACCGGACGAGGGTGAACTGAACTATCCCTGGATTGCGGGCGCGCTGGCCGCGATGGGGTATGACGGCTATCTCGGCGCGGAATATCGCCCGCGCAATGGCACCGAGACGGGACTTGGGTGGATGGCGTCCATTCAGTCCCTGTAGCCGGCGGCGAACATCGGCCCGCCGCGATGGCGCGGGAAGCCGAAGCCGTTGACCAGCGTCACGTCGATATCGGATGGCTTCAGCGCGATGCCTTCATCGAGCACGGCGCGAGCCTCGGCCTGCATCGTGGACAGGATCCGGTCGATGATCTCGTCGGAGGAGAGTTGTTTCCGCTCGATGCCCAGCCGTTCGCTTTCCTCGAGGATTATCTGCTCGACCACTGGGTCCGGCCGGCCCGATTTTGCGCCTTCGGGATAAGCGTACCAGCCGGAGCCGGTCTTGCGGCCGAATCGGCCGAGTTCGCAGATACGATCCGCGATGCGGGAATAGCGCTCCTCAGCCGGCCGGGTCGGCGCGCGGCGCTTGCGCGTCGCCCAGGCGATGTCGAGGCCGGACATATCCTGCACCGCGTAGATGCCCATGGCGAAACCGTAGCCCTGCATGGCCGCGTCGACCTCATGCGGCAGGGCGCCTTCCTCCAGGATGAAGTCGCATTCGCGGCGATAGGCCGACATGATTCGGTTGCCGATGAACCCGTCGCAGACACCGGACAGAACCGGGATCTTGCGCAACGTCTTCGCCAGCGCGAAGCCGGTAGCAAGCGCCTTCGGCGACACGTCGTCGGTGCGCACGAGTTCCAGCAACTTCATGATGTGGGCCGGCGAGAAGAAATGCAGCCCCAACACACGGGTCGGATCGCCGGTTGCACGCGCCATCTCGTTGATGTCGAGATAGGACGTGTTGGAGGCAAGCACCGCATCCTTGCGGCAGATGCGATCGAGCTCGGAGAAAACGTCCTTCTTGACCGCCATGTCCTCGAATACGGCCTCGATGACGAGGTCACATTCGGCCAGCCCTTCGAAAGATTCGTGGGCGGTGAAGCGCGACAGCGCATCGGTATAGGCGGCATCCGAGAGAAGTCCGCGCTTGCGACTGCCGTCGAGCAGTCCTGCGACCCGGTCACGCGCGTTTTCCGCCGCGTCCGCGTCGCGTTCGGCGAGATCGACTCTGAGGCCAGCAAGCAGCATCGCGGTCGCGATGCCCGCGCCCATCGTGCCGCCGCCGACCACGCCTGTCCGTTTCAGGGGGAGCGGTTCGACATCGCGCATGTCGTCCGGGCGTCCGGTGTTGCGCTCGGCGAAGAACATGTAGCGCAGCGCCGCCGCCTGCTCGCTTCCGCGCAGCCGGAGGAAACGGTCCCGCTCGGCTTCGGCGGCCTCCGGTACGGGAAGCTCGATGCCATCGCGCAACGCCTGTAAAGCCTCGACGGGAGAGGCCTGTCCACGGGATTTCGCGGCAAGCGCCTTTTCGCGGTCGGACCAGAATTCCTTTTCGGGCGTTTCTTTGGGCGGGCGCTCGGACACGGGAGTGGGCTTGCCGGATTGAATCAGGTCCGCGGCGTAAGCCCTTGCGTCGGCAACGAGATCGTCCTCGGCAATGCGGTCGATCAGCCCGTTTTCCAATGCGTCATTTGCGCCGATCGGCTTGCCGGTCGTCACCATCGTGATCGCCGTTTCAAGCGGGACGAGGCGGGGCAGGCGGATATTGCCGCCGGCGCCGGGCACGAGGCCGAGATTGACCTCCGGCAGGCCCATTTTCGCACCGGGCGCGGCGATGCGGGCGTGGCAGCTCATCGCCAGTTCCAGCCCGCCGCCCAGCGCCGAACCGTTGATCGCGGCGACCCAGGGCACGCGCGATGCCTCGACGGTCGACAGCACGTCGGGCAGGTAGGGCTGTTGCGGCGGCTGCCCGAATTCCTTGATGTCCGCGCCCGCGACGAAGGTGCGCCCGGCGCATGTCAGCACCGCCGCGTCGACATTTTGATCAGCGTCGATCGCGTTCACCGCGTCTTCTATCCCCTGTCGCACCGCCTGAGAGAGCGCGTTGACAGGCGGATTGTCGATGGTCACGAGTGCGACGCCATCGGCGATCGATACGGTTACGGGGGATGTCAATTCGTAATCTCCAGCGTCTGCGCCTTACCCTGCGCGATCCGGTCGAGGCCGCCGAGAATGAGATCGGCGACGAGTTCGGCATAGGCCTCGCGTCCGAGGCCGGAGCCCTCGCGGTACCACATGTAGAACCAGTTCAACATGCCGAAGGCAGACATGGCGACCGGTTTCAACAGGTCGCTCCTGCGTGCGAACAGTTCCGGCTGCGTGGCGCGAATCGTCTCCGCCATGATCTCGACGAGCCGGCGCTGGATCGCCTTGAGGGCCTTGCGGCTTTCCTCGGGAAGGGTGCCAAGCGCGTCGAGTTGAACCTTGTGTTCGGCGTCGGCGTCGCGATAGGCGGCTAGGATGGTTTCGGTGAGAGCGAAAAGCGCGGCCTGCGGATCGGGCGCGGGCGGAATCGCCTCGACTGCCTCCAGAAGCTCGGACAGATGCGTGTCGAGGATGTCGAAAAGCAGCGCGTCCTTGCTTTCGTAATAGTGATAAATCAGCGCCTTGGAGACTCCGCAGGCCTTGGCCAGTTCGTTCATCGAGGCGCGGTCATATCCGGTCTCGGCGAAGAACCGGGCCGCCGTTGCCAGCAGGGCGGCGCGTTTCTCGTCATGATCCTTGGCGATTGTGCGGGCCACCTTGGCTCTAATCCTTCGGTCTCGAATCGAGGATGCGCTGCGCCTTACCCTGGCTGCGGGCGACGCGTTCGGGCGTAGTCACGTCGATTCGGGCTGAAATGCCGATCACTTGCTTGATGCGCTCGGCGAGATCAGCGGCGGCGTATGCCCGCGCGATCTCGTCGGCATGGTCGGCGAGCGCTTCCACATGCACGGTCATCTCGTCCATGCGGCCCTCTCGGGTCAGCTCGATCTGGAAATGCGGCGCCAGCGCCGGCACCTTCAGGATCTGCTCCTCTATCTGCGTCGGAAAGACGTTGACGCCGCGGATGATCATCATGTCGTCGGAGCGGCCGGTGATCTTCTCCATCCGCCGCATGCTGCGCGCCGTGCCCGGCATCAGCCGTGTCAGGTCGCGGGTGCGGTAGCGGATGATCGGGAAGGCCTCCTTGGTCAGCGAGGTGAAGACCAGTTCGCCCTTCTCGCCGTCGGGAAGAACCTCGCCGGTCACCGGGTCGATCACCTCCGGGTAGAAATGGTCCTCCCAGATATGCAGCCCGTCCTTGGTCTCCACGCATTCATTGGCGACGCCGGGGCCGATCACTTCCGACAGGCCGTAGATATCGACGGCATGCATGTCGAAGGCCTGCTCGATTTCCTGGCGCATGGCGTTGGTCCAGGGTTCGGCGCCGAAGATGCCGACCTGCAGCGGGGAGTTGCGCGGATCGAGCCCCTGCGCGCGATACTCGTCGAGGATCGACAGCATGTAGGATGGCGTGACCATGATGGTCGACGCCCCGAAATCCTCGATCAGCGTGACCTGCCGGGCGGTCATGCCGCCGGAGACCGGGATTACGGTGCAGCCAAGCTTTTCGGCCCCGTAATGCGCGCCGAGGCCGCCGGTGAACAACCCGTACCCGTAGGAGACATGCACGACGTCACCGGGCCGGGTGCCCGAGGCGCGCATGGACCGCGCGACGACCGTCGCCCAGTTGTCGATGTCGTTTCGCGTGTAGCCGACGACGGTCGGTTTGCCGGTCGTGCCCGACGATCCGTGGATGCGCGCCACCTTTTCGCGTGGCACAGCGAACATGCCGAACGGGTAGTTGTTTCGCAGGTCCTGCTTCACCGTGAAGGGGAATTTCGCGAGGTCCGACAGGTCCTTCAGGTCGTCCGGGTGAACGCCCGCCTTGTCGAAGGCGTCGGAATAGAAGGGCACGTTGTCATAGGCGTGGCGCAGCGACCATTGCATACGTTCGAGCTGCAGCGCGGCGATTTCGTCGCGTGACGCGATCTCGATCGGGTCGAGCTCGTGGCGGGCAGGCGCAATGTCTTTCATGGCTCGGTCTCCTCCCGGGCGTTGGTCTCATTCTTCCTCGAAAAGCGTGCCGCTGATCGTGCGGGCGAGCCCGCGAAACAGGGCGATCACCGCGCCGTCCCCATTGGTGACAGTCACATCCCAAGTCCCGGACCGGCCCGACCGCGCGACCTCCCTCGCATCGGCGACCAGTTTGTCGCCGGCCTTGGCCGGCGCGACATAGGTGATCGTGTTCGACTGGGCGACGGTGACCCTGTTGTAGGAATTGCAGGCAAAGGCGAAGGCCGAGTCGGCCAGCGCGAAGATCACGCCGCCATGGCAGATGCCGTGGCCATTGGCCTGCTCCTGCTTCACGGTCATCGACATGGTTGCCGAGCCCGGCCCGACGGCATCGAGCGTCATGCCGAACCAGGCTGTCGCGTTGTCATTCGCCCACATGGCCTCGGCGCTTTTTTCCGCGCGCTGCTGGTCGCTGATTGCCATGGCCGTCATTCCCTGCCGGTGAAGTTCGGAGGGCGCTTGTCGAAGAAGGCGATGACGCCCTCGGCATAGTCCGGCGTGCGGCCGGCGCGGCCCTGATAGTCCGCCTCCATCTCCAGATGGGAGTCCAGCGCGTTGCTGGATGCGGCGTGGATCAGTTCCTTGGTCAGCGCATAGCCGGCGGTCGGTCCCTTGGAGAAGGAGGCGGCCAATGCACGTGCCTCGTCCATCAATTTGTCGTCGGAAACCGCTTTCCAGATCAGGCCCCATTCGGCGGCCCTTGCGGCGGGCAGGGGCTCTCCGGTCAACGCAAGACCCTTGGCGCGCGCCTCACCGAGTAGACGGGTGAGCATCCACGATCCGCCGGCATCCGGGATCAGGCCGATCTTCGAGAAGGCCTGGATGAAGGAGGCGGAGTCGGCGGCCAGCACGATGTCGCAGGCCAGCGCGATGTTGGCGCCGGCGCCTGCCGCGACGCCGTTTACGGCGCAGACGATTGGCTTCGGCGTGGAACGGATCAGCCGGACAAGCGGATTGTAGAAGCGGTTGATCGTGTCTGAAAGATCCGGCGGACCGCCCAGCTTGCGCGGGTCGCGGTCGCCGAGATCCTGTCCGGCGCAAAATCCCTTGCCGGTGCCGGTCAGAAGGATCGCCCGGCAGTCTTCGTCACTGGCCGCGGCTTCGAGCGCCGCGCGCAGGGCGAGATGCATCTCCTCGTTCAGCGCATTGCGCCGGTCGGGCCGGTTGAGGGTGATTTCCAACCAGCCGTCACGGCTTTCTGTCAGGATCGTTTCGCTCACGCCTTCGCCTCCCAGGAATTCGGATCGTCGAGAAAACCGTTGCATAAACCGACCGGTCGGTCAATATTGTTTGAGGATACGCAGAGGGAGGAATGCGTCATGACCGCCTTGTCGCTGGAAAGCTTCGCCGCGGGCCGCTGGATCGGACCGGGCGAGGAAGCCCGCACGATCGCCTCGGCGGTCACTGGCGAGGATGTCGCCAAAGCGGGGTCGGCGCTCGATTTCCAGGCAATGCTCGACCATGCGCGGGGCGTTGGCGGCCCCAATCTTCGCGCACTGACCTTCCATGACCGGGCTCGCATGCTCAAGGCGCTGGCCGGCTGGCTCGGCGAACGCAAACAAGCGCTTTATGACCTGTCGCTGCATGCGGGCTGCACGAAGGCCGACAGCTGGATCGACATCGATGGCGGTATCGGCACGCTCTTCGTCTTCGCTTCCAAGGGGCGGCGCGAAATGCCCGACGGGCATGTCTATCTCGACGGCAATGTCGAGCAGTTGTCGCGAAACGGCACCTTTCTCGGCCACCATGTGGCGATGCCGCTGCACGGCGCGGCGGTGCACATCAACGCCTTCAACTTTCCTGTCTGGGGCATGCTGGAAAAGCTCGCCCCGACGCTGCTGGCGGGCGTTCCCGCCATCGTCAAGCCGGCGACGGCCACGAGCTATGTTGCCGAAGCCTGCTTCCGCATGATCGTCGAGAGCGGCATCCTGCCCGAGGGCGCGGTGCAGTTCATCGCCGGGGGGACGGGCGATCTGCTTGACCGGCTGACGCCGCAGGATGTCGTCTCCTTTACCGGATCCGCTCAAACGGCGCTGATGCTGCGCTCCAGCCCGCACATCCTGCGTCACTCGATCCGTTTCATCGCCGAGCAGGACAGCCTCAACGCCTCGATTCTCGGACCGGATGCGGCGCCGGGCACGCCGGAGTTCGACCTCTTCGTCAAGGAGGCGGTCAAGGAGATGACCGTCAAGGCCGGGCAGAAATGCACGGCCATTCGTCGCATCATCGCGCCGCGCGCTTTCGAGGACGACGTCATCGCGGCGATCCGTGCGAAGCTGGAAAAGACCGTCATCGGCGATCCGGCGCTGGAGGGCGTGCGCATGGGGCCGCTTGCCTCGCAGGCGCAGCTCCGCGACGTTCTCGAAAAGGTCGCGACGATCGCGACGGAAGCCCATTGCGTGTTCGGCGATCCGGCATCTTTTACCGTCGAGGGCGCGGATATGGAGAAAGGCGCGTTCGTGCCGCCGATGCTGTTTCATTGCACCGACCCGTCCGGCGCGTCGGCCGTTCATGACACGGAAGCCTTCGGTCCGGTCTCGACGGTCATGGGCTACGATACGCTGGACGACGCAGTGGCGCTTGCCAATCGGGGCGGCGGCAGCCTCGTCATGTCGCTGATCTCGCATGATCCGGAAGTCGCGCGCGCCGTGACATCGGGAGCCGGTGCATGGCACGGCCGCATCTATATCAACGATCGCGATTCCATGGGCGAGGCGACAGGGCACGGTTCGCCCCTGCCACACATGACGCATGGCGGGCCGGGCAGGGCCGGCGGCGGCGAGGAAATGGGCGGCGTGCGCGGCGTGATGCATTACATGCAGCGCACGGCGGTGCAGGGCAGCCCGGACATGCTGACCGCGATTACCGGGGTCTACGTGCCGGGCTCAAAGACGGTGGAGACCGAAACCCATCCCTTCCGGCGGCATTTCGAGGATCTCGCCATCGGCGACACGCTGCATACGCAATCCCGCGTGATCACGCTGGAGGACATCGAGCATTTCGCCCAATTCACCGGCGACACTTTCTACGCCCACATGGACGAGGAGGCGGCGAAGGCCAATCCGTTCTTCCCCGGCCGGGTCGCGCACGGCTATTTGCTCTTGTCTTTCGCGGCGGGCCTGTTCGTGGAACCGTCGCCGGGCCCGGTTCTTGCCAATGTCGGTCTCGACGGGTTGAGCTTCCAGAAACCGGTATCGCCGGGCGATTCGATTCGCGTGACGCTCACGGTCAAGCGCAAGACGAAGCGCACCGACAGCTATGGCGAGGTGCGCTGGCATGTAGTCGTCGCCAATCAGGACGGCGAAACCGTTGCAACCTATGAGTTGCACACCATGAATGCCTACCGGAACGGCTGACGGGCCGATCAAACGCCCGCAGGGCGTTGCTCATTGCTGCCAAGTCGCTGTATCCCTTCCGCGCGAAGCGATCCGGTGGGAGCATGCAGGACATACGAGAGAATTGGGACACGATCCTGGACGGACTGCGCGGGCAAAACCGCTTGCGCGTCTGGTCCGTTATCATCACCGTTTTCGGGGATTCGATCGTGCCGCGCGGCGGCAGCATTCCGCTGCAATCGTTGCAGGAGATCATGGGTCGCCTGGGCATCGAATCGGGCGCTGTCCGCACCGCCCTGTCGCGGCTGGCCTCGGAAGGTTGGGTAATTCGCGAGCGGCAGGGCCGTCTCAGCCATTACAGCCTCGACCGGAGCGGCCGGCGCGCTTTCGACGAGGCGACCCAGCGAATCTATGCGCCGGGACCGCCGAAATGGGACGGCCGCTGGACCGTGGTCGTTCCGATGGTTGGCGATGACGCCGCCGGGGCGGACCTGAGGACCGCCGGATTTGCTTCGCGCAACGGCACGTGGATCAGGCCGGAAAGCGTTGGCGCGCGTCCGTTGCCTGACAATCTCGGCAACTATCTCGTCATCAAGGGCCAGCCGGGAAGCGCGCCGGGCGACGCGTACAAATTCTGGAATCTCGACGGGGTCGCGGAAGCCGTGGGAATTTTCATCGACACACTCAAACCGCTGGCGGCCGCGCTGGACGCCGGGCAGCAGCCCGGACCCTTGGATGCGATGGCGCTCAGAACGCTCGTCATTCACGAGTGGCGGCGTATCGTGCTGCGCGCGCCGGCTTTACCGGTGGAATTGCTGCCGCCGTCCTGGCCGGCGCTCGAGGGCCGGGTGCGGCTTGGCGCCGTCTATGGAAAGCTGGCTGGCGCCAGCGAAAGATGGCTCGACGAGATCGGGCTTCCGCCGCAAAGCGATCCGCAAGCCTTTGCGGCACGGTTCGGCGGTTCCGCGGAAGCTTAATACGGTTTCACCGGACAGTTCCCAATCGACTGACCTCTCGCTAGTCTCCGCCGACGAAGTGCCCATGGCGGAGCGGCGACATGACTGATTTCCTTCTTCTTGCGTTTATCTTCCTCGTCGCCGGCGTGGTGACCGTGCCCATCGCGTCGCGGCTCGCACTCGGTTCTGTGCTTGGCTACCTGATCGCCGGCATCGCGATCAGTCCGGTGCTGGCCCTTCTCCATGTCGATGTGGTGTCGATCCAGCACTTCGCGGAGTTCGGCGTTGTGATGATGCTGTTTCTCGTCGGCCTCGAGCTCGAACCGAAAATGTTGTGGTCGATGCGTGCCCGGCTTCTCGGTTTGGGCGGCGGGCAGGTGGTCCTGACCGCGCTTGCCGTGATGGGGATCGCCATGGCGTTCGGCCTGTCATGGACGGTCGCACTCACCGTCGGCATGATCCTCGCACTGTCGTCGACCGCGATCGTGCTCCAGACCCTGAACGAGAAAGGCCTCATGCGATCCGACGGCGGGCAGTCCTCGTTCTCGGTCCTGTTGATGCAGGACATTGCCGTTATCCCGATGCTGGCCTTCATTCCGCTGCTCGCCATGCCCGAACTGGTCGAAGCTCTGCATCAGGGCGCGAGCGCGGAGGCGGGCGGCCACGGCGGTTCGCTCAGCCTGGTCGATGGCCTCAATGGCTGGCAGACGGCGCTTGTCACCCTCGGCGCGATCGGCGTGGTTGTCGTCGGCGGAAGCTATCTCGTTTCGCCGATCTTCCGCTTCATCGCGGCCGCCCAGCTGCGCGAACTGTTCACGGCGGGCGCGCTGCTTCTCGTCATCGGTATCGCGCTGCTGATGTCGCTTGTGGGCGTGTCGCCGGCGCTGGGCACTTTCATCGCCGGCGTTCTCCTTGCCAACTCGCCCTACAAGCACGAACTGGAAAGCGACGTCGATCCGTTTCGCGGGCTGCTGCTCGGCCTCTTCTTCATGACGGTGGGCGCGGGCATCGATTTCGGACTTCTGTTTGCCAATTTCCTGCCGATCGTCGGACTGACCCTCGGCCTGATCCTCGTCAAGGTCGCGGTGCTGCTCGCTCTCGGATACGTCTTCAGGGTGAAGGGCGCGGACAAGTGGCTCTTCGCTCTCGGGCTGGCGCAGGCGGGCGAATTCGGCTTCGTGCTGCTTTCCTTCACGGTCTCGAACGGCGTCATCCCGGACGAACTGGCGGGGCGACTGCTCCTGATCGTTGCCCTGTCGATGCTGCTGACGCCGCTCCTGTTCATTTTGTACGAACAGTTGATCGCACCGCGCTATTTCGCGACGGAGGAGCGTGAGCCCGACACGATGCCGGAAGGCCGCCGGATCATCATCGCCGGGGCGGGCCGGGTCGGCGGGTTGTTGAACCGGATCCTGCGGGTCGGCGGTTTCGATTCCGTGGTGATCGACTACTCGACAAAACGTCTCGATGCGATGGCGCGGTTCGGCGTTCGCCACCATTATGGTGACGCGACACGTCCCGACCTGTTGCATGCGGCGGGCATCGCCGAGGCGAAGTTGCTGATCGTCGCGATCGACGATCGCGAGCAGATCTCGGAACTCGTAAAATACGCGGTTGCCAACTATCCGCATCTTCACGTGATGGCGCGGGCGACGGATCGCGATCATGTCTACGATCTTTGGGCCCATGGCTGTCGGGACATCATCCGCGAGACCTATGACGGAACTTTGCGCATGGGCCGTTCGGCCTTCGTGGCGCTCGGCATCGAGCCTTCGGCCGCGCAGAAGATGGTTGACGCGTTCAACGAAAAGGATCGCGAGGCGATGGTCTCGGTCGCTGATGTTTATCAGGTCGGCGTGCCTGTTGAGGAAAACGAGGCCTATATCGCCCGCGTGCGCGAGGTGTTCGCAAGCTGGGAAACGGATGTGAAGGATCGCTTGCAGGCGATCCGCGAGGGCCGCGATTAGGCCGCGACTTCAGTCTTCCATGTAATCAGGTGACATTATCGACGTTACCACGGTTTTTCACCCTGTCCGCAGATCGCGATATCGGCTTGCTCGCAGGTCATGCGCTTGCCGGTGGAGCGTACGGTCGCACTGATCTCGTTCGCTTCGCTTAGCCCAATCGGGCGTCCTTTGCTGTTGTGTTACGAAATAGAGTTGTGATAGAAAAATTCTGTCACATATTAATGTCGGCCATCACAATCGACCGGAGGAGCGATGTACAGCCAGGGACTGATCGGGGCGCAAACCTCGACGGAGGAGGACGAGGCTTTTCTCGCGCGGTTTCAGGAACGAATTGACGCCGAGGAGAAGATCGAGCCGACAGACGACATGCCGGAAGGCTACCGCCGCACGCTGATCCGCCAGATCGGCCAGCATGCCCATTCCGAGATCGTCGGCATGCTGCCGGAGGGAAACTGGATCACTCGCGCGCCGACGCTGCGTCGCAAGGCGGCATTGCTCGCCAAGGTGCAGGACGAGGGAGGGCACGGGCTCTATCTCTATTCGGCTGCGGAAACGCTCGGTGTCACGCGCGAGCAGATGAGTGAGGAATTGCTTGCCGGCAAGGCGAAATACTCCTCCATCTTCAACTATCCGACTCTCACCTGGGCCGATATCGGCGCCATTGGCTGGCTGGTCGACGGGGCGGCGATCATGAACCAGATTCCGCTGTGCCGCTGTTCCTATGGGCCCTATGCGCGGGCCATGATCCGGGTGTGCAAGGAAGAGAGTTTCCATCAGCGCCAGGGCTACGAGATCATGATGACGCTGGCGCGCGGAACCGACGCGCAGAAGGAGATGGCGCAGGATGCGCTCGACCGCTGGTGGTGGCCGTCGCTGATGATGTTCGGCCCGCATGACGGCGACAGCGTGCATGGCGACCAGTCGGCGAAGTGGAAGATCAAGCGCTTCACCAATGACGAGCTGCGCCAGAAATTCGTCAACGCGACCGTTCCGCAGGCGGAGTTCATCGGCCTGAAGGTTCCCGATCCCGAGTGCCGGTGGAACGAGGAAAAGCAGGGCTACGACATTGGTCCGATCGACTGGGATGAGTTCTGGCGGGTGGTGAAGGGCAATGGTCCCATGAACCGGGAACGGCTGGAAGCGCGCCGCAAGGCGCATGAGGAAGGCGCGTGGGTGCGCGAGGCGGCCAACGCCTACGCCGCCAAGCGCAAGGCCCGCAAGCAGGCCGCAAAGATCGCGGCGGAGTGACCCCATGACCAACGAAACGCCCCTCTGGGAAGTCTTCATTCGGCCACGTAACGGCCTCGCGCATCGCCATTGCGGATCGCTGCACGCGGCGGACGCCGAAATGGCGCTACAGGCAGCGCGCGACGTCTATACGCGGCGTGGCGAGGGCACGTCGATCTGGGTCGTGCCGTCTGCCGAGATCACGGCCTCCGATCCGAAGGACAAGGATGCGCTGTTCGAGCCGACCGCCGACAAGATCTACCGGCACCCCACTTTCTACGACATTCCCGACGATGTGGGGCACATGTGACGGACGCAGCCATGAAAGAAGACCTGTTCGAGCTTTTGCTGCGACTTGCCGACGATCACTTGATCCTGGGGCACCGTGTTTCGGAATGGTGCGGCCACGCGCCGATGCTGGAGGAGGATCTGGCGCTGCCGAACATCGCGCTGGATCTGATCGGCCAGTCGCGTGCTCTCTACACATATGCCGGCGAAATCGAGGGCAGGGGCCGCGACGAGGATCAGCTTGCCTATCTTCGCCTCGAGCGCGAATACCGCAATGTGTTGCTTGTCGAGCGCCCGAATGGCGATTTCGCCCACACGATCGCGCGCCAGCTGTTCTTCTCGGTCTACATGCAGGCGTGGTGGCGCGAGGCGGTCGGCTCGGCCGACGAGACGTTGGCCGCCATCGCCGCCAAGGCTGTCAAGGAGGCGGACTATCATGTCCGGCATGCCGCCGAGTGGACCATCCGTCTCGGTGACGGCACGCAGGAAAGTTCGCGCCGCATGGCTGCTGCCGTTGATGCTTTGTGGTCTTACACCGGGGAATTGTTCGAGACGGATTCGGTGACCGATGCCCTCGCGGGCGCGGGTGTTGCTCCCGACCCGGCAATGCTGAAAGCCGGATGGGAGCGGGTTATTGCGGAGGTCTTCACGGAAGCGACGCTGGACGTGCCCGATGCGCAGGCGTGGCAACAGACCGGCGGCCGCAGGGGCCGGCATGGCGAGGAAATGGGCTATCTGCTCGCCGACCTGCAATACATACAGCGCGCCTATCCGGGCATGACATGGTGACGGAGGCCACCATGGATCGTGCCGTCCTTCAAAGGAAGGCATGGAACGCGGCGGCTTCCGTGCCGGACCCGGAAGTGCCCTGCGTGACGGTTGCGGATCTCGGGATCCTGCGGTCCGTCGAGATCGACGACAAGGGCGTTGCGATCGCCCGGGTGACGCCGACCTATTCCGGCTGTCCGGCGACGCTGGCGATTGAGCTGTCGGTCGAGGCGGCCCTGAGGCGGGCCGGGTTCGAGGCGCGTGTCGAGCGCGTCATGTCGCCGGCATGGACGACCGAATGGATCGGCGAGGCGGCGCGGGAAAAGCTTCGCAAATACGGTATCGCGCCGCCGGTTCAGGCTTCGGGAACGATCCGCGCGCTGTTCGGCGAAACCGAGGTCGCGTGCCCGCGCTGCGGCTCGACCGATACCGCCCGTATCTCCGAATTCGGCTCGACGCCCTGCAAGGCGCATTACCGCTGCGAGGCCTGCCTGGAGCCGTTCGACTATTTCAAGTGCATCTGAGAAGACAGTCCCATGTCGCTGCAATTCCATGATCTTTCCGTCGCCGATGTAACGCGCGAGACAGCCGATTCCGTCTGCATCGCATTCGATGTGCCCGAGGGATTGCGTGACTCCTTCCGCTACCGGCCGGGCCAGCATCTGACATTGCGTGCGACGATCGGCGGACAGGATGTGCGCCGGTCCTATTCGATCTGTTCGGGCCTGAACGAAGGCCGCCTGCGCGTTGGCGTCAAAAAGGTCGATGGTGGCGTCTTCTCCGCTTTCGTCAACGACCGGCTGAGTGCCGGCGACATCATCCAGGTGATGCCGCCGCAAGGCCGTTTCGCGGTCGATGTCAGCGAGGGCGGCGCGCATGACTACCTCATGATCGCCGCCGGTTCAGGCATAACGCCGATCCTTTCGATCATCCGCTCAACGCTTGAAGGCGAGCTCGCGAGCGAGGTGACGCTGGTCTACGGAAACCGCGAGACGGCGTCGATCATGTTCCGGGAGGAACTGGAAGACCTGAAAGACCGCTTCCTCGATCGTTTTCGCACCGTTCATGTTCTCAGCCGCGAGACGCAGGACGTGCCCCTGTTCAACGGACGCATCGATGCGGAACGGCTTTCAAAGCTGGCACGTGCGGGTCTGATCCGGCCGGTTGAAGCCGATGGTATCTATATTTGCGGGCCGGGCGAACTGATCGACGAGGCGGCGCAAGCGCTGGAAACGCTCGGCGCCGACAGGGCTCGTATTCATTTCGAGCGCTTTACCACCGATGGCGTGCCACGGGCGGCCTCGAAGGCTGCGCGGGACGCGGCGGAAAAGGGTGTCACGGTCGAGGTCGTGCTCGACGGTGTGTCGAAAAGCTTCTCCTATGACGATCCGTCGAAGCGGATCGTCGATGCGGCAGCGGCCAAGGGGCTCGATCTGCCCTATTCCTGTGCCGGTGGCATGTGCGCCACTTGCCGCTGCAAGGTCATCGAGGGTTCCGCCGAGATGGATGTCAATTACGCGCTCGAGCCGTGGGAAACGGAGGCGGGCTATGTGTTGGCCTGTCAGTCCAGACCCGCTTCCGGCAAACTGGTGCTCGATTTCGATGCCGTGTGATATGCGCGTTGTTCGGCGATTGCGGCACTTCAAAGCGTTCTAATTCCCTGAATGATCGGGGCTTCCCCTTAGTCATTTGTTTCAGATTTCATGTCTAGACTGGCCTGAATCTTGAATTCGGGTCCCGGTGAATGCGCGCCGAGACCGATGATCGCGGGACTTGATGCCGTTGAATTTGATGAACCGATCCAGCAATGGCCAGCTTTTTTGGCGGCCCAGCATCGTCGCCGGCGGGATCGCGCTCTTCGTTACGATAGCGACCGGGATGTTCGCGGAATATCAGAACCGCATCGTCCACCATCAGCGGCTCCGCGCCGACGTCAATGAGCAACTGGGTCTCGTCCGTGCCAGGCTCGAGGGCAACATCAACAGCAATATCCAGCTCGTGCGCGGCCTCGTCGCGGTCATCGCGACGCAGCCCGACATCGACCAACGGCGATTCAGTCGCATCGCGGACAGCCTGATAGGCTCGCACTCTCAACTCCGAAACATCGCGGCGGCGCCCGATCTGGTCATCAGCCTGATGCATCCGATCGAAGGGAACGAAAAGGCGATCGGTCTGGATTACAGGAACAACGAGTTGCAGCGCGAGGCGGCCCTCCGCGCCGTCGACTCCGGCGAGATGATCCTTGCCGGTCCGGTAAATCTCCTGCAGGGCGGGCGCGGCTTCATCGGCAGGTTCCCGGTCTTTACCGAGGACGTCGAGGGCAATTCAATGCTTTGGGGCCTCGTCTCTGCAGTTGTTGATGTGGACCGCCTCTATGCTGACAGCGGACTGCTCGACCCCGATCTTTCGATCGAGATCGCCATTTCAGGCAGGGATGCGGCTGCGACGGATGGCACCGTCTTCTTCGGGGACGAAGCGATTTTCGAGAACGATCCGGTCTTGTCCGAGGTCTCGTTGCCGAGCGGCCGCTGGCGGCTCGCCGCGGTGCCGAAAGGCGGCTGGTCGGATGTGCCGGATGGTGTCTGGCAGCTTCGTCTCTTCACTGTGATCGCTGGCCTGCTTGTTGTACTCCCGATCTCCATCGCCGGGCATCTCTATGACCAGAGGCGTTCGCACATTCGCGAACTGGGTCGGCGTCAGGACCAGCTTCAAAAGCTCTCGCGCCGCCTTAAACTCGCTCTGGATACGTCGCGGATCGGCATCTGGGAACTCAATCTTGATACGCGCGAGATGAAATGGGACGATCGGATGAAGGAACTCTACGGCGTTCCCCCGGAAGTCGATGCGAACGAATACGACTACTGGTCGAAAGCCCTTCACCCCGAAGATCGCGAACAGGCGGAAGAGGAGTTCAGGGAGGCGATCGAAGCGGGCGGTCGGTATGCGTCAGAGTTCCGTGTGCTTCTGGCCAATGGCATGACACGCTGGATCAGGGCCATTGGAGCCGTGCACAATGATATTGGCGGACAGCGCTACATCGTTGGCGTCAACTGGGACGTCTCGGCGGATTTCGAACTCAAGACCCGCCTTCTGATCGCCAAGCAGAATGCCGAGATACGTAACCGCGAACTGGAAGATGCGCGTGCGCAAATGGAGCGCAATTCGCTGCATGACAGCCTGACCGGTCTGCCGAACCGGCGTTTCCTCGACGAGCGGCTTCTCAACGGGCGCGCCGGGCCGAAGGCCACGGCGCTGCTGCATATCGATCTGGACCGCTTCAAACAGATCAACGACACGCTGGGCCATGCGGCGGGAGACGCCATGCTGGTCCATGCCGCCAGGGTCCTGCGGGCAAACACGCGGTCCGAAGACTTCGTCGCGCGGATCGGCGGCGACGAGTTCGTCATCGCGACGACGACGCCGACTGACGAGGCACATCTATCGGTGCTTGCCGGCCGCATCATCGAACAAATGCGCCAGCCGGTTCCCTATGAGGGACACGAATGCCGTTTCGGCGTGAGTATCGGTGTCGCAATGGCCGATGACAGCGCGAGCGATTACGGTCGGCGGCTGCTGATCGACGCGGACATCGCGCTTTACCGGGCCAAGAGCAACGGCCGCAACCGCTTCGAGTTCTTCTCCGCCGCGCTGAAGGCCGAGATCGTGCGCAACAAGAGCGTCGCCGACGATATTCTGAACGGTCTCGAACGGCAGGAATTCCTGCCCTGGTTCCAGCCGCAGTTCGACGCAAAAAGCCTTGAAATCGTGGGCGTCGAGGCGCTTGCGCGCTGGGAGCATCCCCGTGAGGGCGTGTTGGCGCCGGAAGTGTTCCTCAAGATTGCCGACGAGCTCAATGTCGTGCCGCTGATCGACCGCACGATCCTGGAACAGACGCTTTGGCAGTCGAAACGCTGGGAAGCGGCCGGTATCTCGATCCCGAAAATGTCCGTCAACGTGTCGGCGGGCCAGTTGCAGGACGTCGATCTGATTACGCGGCTCGACGGGCTCGCGATCGAACCGAACACGCTATCGTTCGAATTGCTGGAATCGATCTTCCTCGATGAGGGCAACGACACGATCGCGGACAATATCGAACGGCTGAAGGGTCTTGGCATCGACATCGAACTGGACGATTTCGGCACCGGCTACGCGTCGATCATCAGCCTGATTCACCTGCGTCCGTCGCGGCTGAAGATCGATCGCCGGCTGATCACGCCGATCGTCGACTCCGATAGCCAGCGCCGTCTCGTCGCCTCGATCATCGATATCGGCCAGTCGCTCGGCGTGAAGGTCATAGCCGAGGGCGTGGAGAGCGTGGAACACGCCAGGATATTGCGTGATCTGGGCTGCGACGCCTTGCAGGGCTATGCCTTCGCAATGCCGATGCCGTCCGAGGAATTGATGAAATTCGTGCGCGAGGAGCGCTGGCGGAAGGTGGCGTAGGCGGCCTCAGGCCGCCTTGACGCCAGTGTCGAATGGGATTTGCACATCGACCTCGAGCGTCGAGACCTGTGCCCCGCGCTCCATCTTCACATAGACCTTGTTGCTGTCGACCTGCACGTGTTTGGAAATGACGGCGAGGATTTCGTCCCTGAGCAGGCCCACGAGATCGTTGCCGCCCACCGAAGCCCGTTCGTGGGCGAGCAGCACCTGCAATCGGTCGCGCGCAGTCGAAGCCGATTTCGGCTTGCGAAAGAGCCTGAGGATATTCATGCGGCTTTCCTTCCGAAGAATTTGCCGAAGAAGCTCCGCCGGTCGCTCGGGATGGTGACCGGAATGATCTCGCCCGTGAGCCGTCGCGCAGCTTCGAAATAGGCCTGTGCCGTCTCGCTCTGCTTGTCGGCCAGCGTGACCGGCGTGCCGAGATTGGACGCGCGCAGCACGTCGGTGCTTTCGGGGATGATGCCGAGAAGCGGGATCGACAGGATCTCGAGAACGTCGTCGACCTGCAGCATGTCGCCGGCTTCGGCGCGCGCCGGGTCGTAACGCGTCACGAGCAGGTGCTTTTCCACGCGCTCGCCGCGTTCCGCCTTGACCGTCTTGGCGTCGAGCAGGCCGATGATACGGTCCGAATCGCGCACCGAGGAGACTTCTGGATTGGTGACGATGATCGCGATATCGGCATGGCGCATCGCCATGGTCGGGCCGCGTTCGATGCCGGCCGGGCTGTCGCAGATGACCCAGTCGAAATTCTTCTTCAGTGCGGAAATCACCTGTTCGACGCCTTCGGGCGTCAGCTTGTCCTTGTCGCGGGTCTGCGAGGCGGGCAGCAGGTAGAGCGTCTCTAGCCGCTTGTCGCGGATCAAGGCCTGTTGCAGCTTGGCCTCTCCATGGATGACGTTGATCAGGTCGTAGACGACGCGCCGTTCCGCACCCATGACGAGGTCGAGATTGCGCAGGCCGACATCGAAATCCACCACCACGACCTTCTCGCCACGCTGCGCCAGCGCCGCACCGAGTGCCGCCGTTGTCGTTGTCTTGCCGACTCCGCCCTTGCCGGACGTCACGACTATCGCCTTTCCCATTCCTGTCTCCCTTTTTCCCGGCCAGGTGCCGGTTCAGCCTAGTTTTTCCGCCAGTAACGCATCGTCCTTGAGCCAGAACTGCACGGATTTTCCGCGCAGCTCGGGCTGCATGTCCTCGGATGTCTTGTAGAGGCCGGCGATCGCGACGAGTTCCGCCTCGAGCTTCGAACAGAAGATGCGCGCCGAGGTGTCGCCCATCGAGCCGGCCGCCGCGCGTCCGCGCAGCGTTCCGTAGATATGGATCGAACCGCCGGCGACGATTTCCGCGCCCGACGAGACCGACCCGACCACTGTGATGTCGCCTTCGAACATCAAAGACTGCCCGGAACGCACGGGTTCCGACACGATGATGGAGGGGACCGAGCGTCCGGGCTTCCATTCCGGCGCCGCGGGCTTCGCGTTCGTCGTGGCCGCCGCGCGTTTGTCGGTTTCCGGCGCCTCGATATCGGAGGCCGGACGTCCGCCCGACATGGCCGGCGGCGTGTCGGGTCCCAGGATGGAAGGCCGCGCGCCTTCGATCCCCATGATTCGCACGTTTCGCTCGTCCAGCCGTTCAAGAAGATCGCGCAATTGCTCGCGGTCCACGTCCAGTCCGTCGAGATCGAGGACAATGGGGCGCTGAAGGAAGAAACCGGCTGACCGTTCCGCGAGATCGTCGAGCCGCATCAGCCAGTCTCCGAAGGGCATTTCCGGGCTGAGAACCAGCGCCAGGAAAGAGCGGCCCTTGAGGCGTATCGGCTGCGGAGCGGTCAACACTTCGGTCATCTTGGTTAATTTTCCGTTTCCAGAATGACTACGTTAAGGATGGTTAACGAAAGGTTATCGCGCGAGGCTTGCGGGAGGGTTGTAGGATGGCTGCAGACCGCAAAATTTCGCCTATATGATTGTCGTGAACGCTGATTTCGGCTGCGCGGAATCGGTCGTGTGGCATCGTTGATGGTTACAAATGCAACCATTACCTTTACGCCAATTCGAAAACCCGGCGAGGAGGATACTCATGCTCGACAAGGCACCCGAAACTGCAACCGGTCAGAAGGCCGGCGCCAACGACCTGCAATACATGCCGGGATTCGGCAATGATTTCGAGACCGAAGCACTGCCCGGCGCGCTGCCGCAAGGCATGAATTCGCCGCAGAAGTGCAATTACGGGCTTTACGGCGAACAACTGTCGGGCACGGCCTTCACTGCGCCGAGCCACCAGAACGAGCGGACATGGTGTTACCGCATCCGCCCCTCGGTGAAGCATTCCGGCCGTTACGAGAAGATCGACCTGTCCTACTGGAAATCGGCGCCAAACGTCGATCCGGACGTGATCTCGCTTGGCCAGTATCGCTGGGACCCCGTTCCCCATGGCGACGAGTCGTTCAACTGGCTGACTGGCATGCGCACGATGACCACGGCCGGCGACGTCAATACCCAGGTCGGTATGGCGAGCCACATCTATCTCGTCACCGAATCGATGGTGGACGAGTATTTCTACTCGGCCGATTCCGAACTCCTGGTCGTACCGCAGGAAGGGCGCCTGCGCTTTTGCACCGAGCTCGGCGTCATCGAGCTGGAGCCGAAGGAGATCGCGATCATCCCGCGCGGACTGGTTTATCGTGTCGAGCTGGTCGACGGGCCGGCGCGCGGTTTCGTCTGCGAGAATTACGGCCAGAAGTTTGAACTGCCGGGCAGGGGCCCGATCGGCGCGAACTGCATGGCCAACCGCCGCGACTTCAAGACGCCGGTAGCCGCCTATGAGGATCGCGAAGTTCCGTCCACGCTGACCATCAAGTGGTGCGGCCAGTTCCACGTCACGAAGATTGGTCATTCGCCGCTCGACGTGGTTGCCTGGCACGGCAATTACGCGCCGGTGAAATACGACATGCGCAATTACTGCCCGATCGGCTCGATCCTGTTCGATCACCCGGATCCGTCGATCTTCACGGTGCTGACCGCGCCGTCCGGCGTGCCGGGCACGGCCAATATCGATTTCGTGCTGTTCCGCGAGCGCTGGATGGTGATGGAGGACACGTTCCGTCCGCCCTGGTACCACAAGAACATCATGTCGGAACTGATGGGCAACATTTACGGCCAATACGACGCCAAGCCGCAGGGCTTCGTGCCGGGCGGCATCAGTCTGCACAACATGATGCTGCCGCACGGGCCGGACCGCGATGCCTTCGAGAAAGCGTCGAATTCCGACCTGAAGCCGGAAAAGCTCGACAACACGATGAGCTTCATGTTCGAGACGCGTTTTCCGCAGCACCTGACAGAATTCGCGGCAAAGGAAGCGCCCCTGCAGGACGACTATATCGACTGCTGGGACTCGCTTGAAAAGAAGTTCGACGGCACGCCGGGCAAGAAGTGATCCTGAACGCGGTTGCGGCATCGAATCATCCGGCGGGCGCAACCTTTTGACTTGGCGAGAGTTTCGAGGGTGGGCGTTTTCGCGTCCACCTTTTTTGTGCGGGCGTGCAATGGTGTCCATCGCCTTGTCCGTCCGTTAATCCAAACTCTACGATTCGACACCAGGGAAGTCCGGCGCCGGGAGTGACACGATGAACTTTCTCGACATCGCGATGGGCTGCACGCTGGTCGCGGTTTTCGTCATTCTCATCACTCCGCGCGTTCGCGGCAATACCGGCTGGGCGGCGACGGTGACGCCGCTGGCGTCGATCATCGGCAGCGGATTCCTTGTGTCCGTGCCGCTGATGGCCAGCGCGATTGGCGTCTGGGCGATTGCCGCGGTGCTGGGCCTGACCGGGCTCGCCTACCTGATCGGCGGCGCGATCCGCTACAATATCCGCTACGCCGAACCGCTTCTCGATGGCGCGAAGCCCGGCCACGTCATCAAGTCCGTCGAGACGGTATCGCAGATCGTCCTGATCGGCGCCTATTTCATCTCCGTGTCCTACTATCTCGTGCTGCTGGCGGCCTTCGGCATGAAGTTGCTCGGATATACTGATCCGAATCTGGGCAAGGTCGTCGCCACCGTCATCGTCTCCGCAATCTGCCTCGTCGGCGCGGTGCGCGGGCTGCATGGCGTCGAAAAGGCCGAGACCTTCACCGTCAGCGCCAATCTGGCCGCAATCACCGCGCTGCTGGTTTCGCTCCTCATCTTCGGGCTGGCCCTGCCGTCCGACTACAGCTGGACGGCGGCGCTCCAGGAAAAACACACATTCGACTGGGACACGCTGCGCTTCCTGATGGGGCTGCTGATCATCGTGCAGGGCTTCGAGACGACGCGGTTCATGGGCGATCTCTATGATGCCGATACAAGGATCTCCGCGATGCGGCGCGCGCAGATTTCCTCGTCGCTGGTCTATCTGGCGTTCTTCATCCTGGCCGTGCCGCTCTATCCGCTGTTCACGTCGAGCACCGACGTGGCGGCCTTTATCGAGGTCGTCGGAAATGTCTCGCCCTGGCTGCCCTTCGTGGTCGCGGGCGGGGCGATCGCCAGCCAGTTCAGCGCGGCGGTCGCTGATTCCATCGGCGGAAGCGGTCTGATTTCGGAAACGACGCACAAATACGTCAATGCGCGCCATGCCTATGTCCTGATCGGCGCTGTCTCGTTGCTGGTGATCTGGGCCACCGACGTGGTTTCAATCGTCGCGCTGGCGTCGCGCGCCTTCGCGCTGTTCTACGCGATGCAATGCATGGTCGCGGTGTTCGTGGCGCGCAGACGAGGCGAGCAGGGCAGGGTCGCCCTGTTCGGAACACTGGCGGCGGTCGCCTTCGCGGTCGCCCTGCTCGGCATTCCGGCGGGCGGTTGAAGGCCGTTCTTTTGCTGAACGATCTGTCTCCCTTGCGTGTCGCCGAGGCGGCTACCTAGGTAACGAGCAACAACGCGCCTTGTCGGCGCGCCCGTTTGCTGGAGTTACGCAATCATGAAATCGATCGGCTTTCTTTCCTTCGGCCACTGGTCGCCCGACAGTGGCGCGCCGGTGCGCACCGCATCCGACGCCCTGCTGCAATCGATCGACCTGGCGGTCGCCGCCGAGGAACTGGGTCTCGACGGGGCCTATTTCCGCGTCCACCATTTCGCGCGCCAGCTCGGCTCGCCCTTTCCACTTCTCGCCGCCGTCGGCGCGCGGACCTCGAAGATCGAGATCGGCACCGGCGTGATCGACATGCGCTACGAAAACCCGCTCTACATGGTCGAGGATGCCGGTGCGGCCGATCTGATCGCCGGCGGTCGGCTGCAACTCGGCATCAGCCGCGGTTCGCCCGAACAGGTGATCGATGGATGGCGTTATTTCGGATACGAGCCGGGCGAGGGGGAGACCCACGCCGAGTTGGCCCGCCGCCATGCCGAGATCTTTCTCGAGCATCTGAGCGGAAAGGGTTTCGCCCAGCCCAATCCGAACCCGATGTTCCCCAATCCGCCCGGCCTGCTGAGGCTGGAGCCCCATTCGGAAGGGTTGCGGGAGCGCATCTGGTGGGGCGCCGCCTCCGACGCGACCGCCGTGTGGGCGGCGAAACTCGGCATGCATTTGCAAAGCTCCACGCTCAAGGTCGACGAGACGGGAGAACCTTTCCACGTTCAGCAGGCAAAGCAGATTCGCGCCTATCGTGCCGCATGGCAGGAAGCGGGGCATGCCCGCACGCCGCGCGTTTCCGTCAGCCGGTCTATCTTCGCTCTTATGAACGATATGGACCGCATGTATTTCGGCAGGGGCGGCAAGGACAGCGACCAGATCGGCTACATCGATCAGGACATGCGGGCAATCTTCGGCCGCAGCTATGCCGACGAGCCGGACCGGCTCATCGAGCAGTTGAAGGGCGACGAGGCAATCGCCGAGGCGGATACGCTGCTCCTCACCGTGCCGAACATGCTCGGCGTCGACTACAACGCCCATGTCATCGAGGCGATCCTGACCCATGTCGCCCCGGCGCTCGGTTGGCGCTGACATAGCGCCGGGTGATTTGTCCGGCGTCGGGCGGATATAGGCGCGTTGCGCGTGACACAGAGATCGGAGACTGAAATTACGTTGACATCAATCTATCTTGCGATACGCTCCTTCCGTCGCGGAGGGTCAGGTGCATGGCGGATGGCACGGTTACGGTTCTGGTCGGAACCACGAAGGGTGCATTTCTTGTTTCGGGCGGCGCGGATCGCTCCGGTTGGTCGGTCACGGGGCCGCATTGCGGCGGTTGGCCGATCAACCATGTCATCGGCGACCCGGAGACCGGCACGCTATGGGCCGGGGGCGGTGGGGATTGGCACGGCGCGGGTGTCTGGCGCTCCGAGGATGGCGGCGAGACCTGGGAGCTGACAAAGCTCACCAAGGGCACCATGGACGAGTGGGCCGCCAACGATCCGGAATTCGCGGCGATGATCGGTTGGACCGACACGCCGCCACCCTTCGAGGACAAGTTCTCGCAGATCTGGTCGCTGCATTACGCGCATGGCACGCTCTATGCGGGCACGAAGCCGGCTCGCCTGCTTGCCTCCAAGGATGGCGGCAGAACCTGGGACCATCTGGAAGGGCTGGCCAATCACCCCACGGCCGACTCCTGGAGCCCCGGCGCGGCCGGGCTGGTGCTGCACACAATCGTCTCCGATCCGTCCGATCCGGCCAAGATGTGGATCGGCATCTCGGCGGCCGGCGTCTTCGCTACCGAGGATGGCGGCACGTCGTGGGAGCGCCGCAATCGGCTGTCCAATGCCGAGTCATGCGCCCATCACGATCATCCCGCCGCGCCGCGCGACGGCGATATCGGGCACTGCGTTCATAACATGATGCGCGCGCCAGGCGACGGCGACCTGCTCTATCAGCAGAACCATCATGGCGTCTGGCGGTCCACCGATGGCGGGCGAAGCTGGGACGACATCACGGCGGGCTTGCCGTCGACCTTCGGCTTCCCGATCCGCGTCCATCCGCGCGATCCCGAAACCATCTTCACGCTGCCGCTCAATGGCGACATGGAGGGCCGCTTCCCGCCGGATGCGGCGGCGGCGGTCTGGCGTTCGCGCGACGGCGGCCAGACATGGCAGGACATGCGCAAGGGCCTGCCGCAGGAAGCCTGCTATTTCACGGTTCTGCGCCAGGCGATGGGCGGCGACCGCCGCGATCCCGCCGGTGTCTATTTCGGCACCAATTCGGGATCGGTCTTCGCCACCGCCGACGAAGGCGAGACATGGCAGGAAATCGCCCGCCACATGCCGACTATTCTTGCCGTCGAGGTGCTGGACCGGGGCTGACGGCTGAACGTCTACCGTGCCTATTCCGGCGGATACCAGTATTGCGCCTGCGCCGCGCCGCGTTCGATGACAACGAAATTGTTGGCGAAGACCCGGAACGGTGCGCTCCATTCGCCGTCGGGCCATTGCACGCGGATCTGCGCGCGCTCTGCAACGCCGGTGCCGACATGGATGAAGCCTGCCGAGCCGGAGGCGTGGCCGCCGCCGACATGCACCTTGCGGGTGCGGGTTTCGTTGCCCGACTTGACCGTGACCGTCGCGCCGATGGCGTCACGGTTGATGCCGTCCTGACGCAATTCGATCTGCAGCCAGTTGCCGGTCTGCCGCGCGCTGCCGTCTGCGGTGCGCGCGCCGGCATTGCGGAACAGGCTCATCGGCGCCTCGCGATTGACTACGGCGAGGTCCAGCATGCCGTCCAGGTTGAAATCGGCCACAGCTGCGCCGCGTCCGCGCCGGGGCAGGGCGATGCCCGCCTTGTCGCCGGCTTCCGAGAACCCGCCGCCGGCATTGCCGAGCAGAAGATTGTCCGGATCGAAGGCCGCGAAGTCCGGCATCTGCTGCACATTGCCCTTGGCGATGAACAGGTCGAGCCGCCCGTCATTGTTGAAATCGTCGAATTCGGCATGCCAGCCGGTCGAGGGTTTCAGATCGTCGCCCGTATAGGGCCGGTGCGCGGTCGCACCCTCGTCAAAGGCGATGTCGCGGTAAACCGGGCGGTCCGCCTCGGCCTCGTCATCCAGGGTCTGCAGCTTGGTGTCGCCCATCGAAGTCAGCGCGTATTCTGGATAGCCGTCGGCGTTCAGATCCGCTTCGGCGATGCCCATGCCCCATATCTGCACGCGCCGCCAGCCGTCAGCACGCCGATAGGGGCGCGGCGGGCGGTCCGGCGAAACGCGCCAGAGCTGTTCCTGGCCTTCGCGGTAATATTGCCGGTCATTGGTGACGCGCAGCGCCGGTTCGCCGGAGCGGTTCCAGTCGGTGAAGATCATCGAGAGGGCGCAGTAGCCCGGCGTCAGTACGTTCGGCTCCGAATAGTCCGGCCGTTCGCCGCCCGCGCCTTGCGGGCGCAGCAGCACGTTGTCGTGGCAGGTGCCCCAGGGAGAGCCCGGCGCGGAGCGATCAACATAATTGCCGAAAGCGAGCGTCGGGAAGGGCAGATGCGGCTCGAAGGTCGCGGCAAACGCCGTCGACCATGCGCGTCCGCCGTCGAAGGCGAATGCGCGGTTGGCTTCCGTGAAACTGCAGTCGGGGCCGCCCTTCAAAATGATGTTCTCGCCAACGCGCAGCATGACGAGATCGCGATGGCCGTCATTGTCGATGTCGAGCGTATAGAGGCCGGTCACCTTGTCGCGCGTGTCGTCGGGCAGGGCGTCCTTCTTTTCCTCGAAGGCGAGCTCGCCGCGGATCGCGCTGCGATTGACATAGAGGCTGGCTTTCGAGGTGCCGCCCGCCACGGCAAGGTCGGGAAGGCGGTCGCCATTGCAGTCGAAGGCCGCCGCGCCACCGCCGACGAAATACTCCCACGGCCCGGTATAGCTGTGGTCGATGCCGGCGGCCGCCGCCTCCTCGACCATGACCGGAATGTCCATGGAAAGGGTGGGAGGCGCGTCCTGTGCGGCCAGCGGCGTCGCGAACAGGGCAGCCAGAAGGGTGGACAGGAGAAGCGTGCGGGTCATTGCGGGATCTCCAGTGTCTTGAGGAAGGCGACGAGTGCGCTGCGTTCCGTATCGGCGAGGTCAAGATAGGCGTCGCGGGCGGGCCGCGCCGCGCCACCATGCGCGCGGATCACGCCGTCCAGCGTCGTGAAGTCGCCGCGATGGCCATAGGGCGCGGTCGAGCCGATGCCCCACAATTCGGCGGTCTGGAACTGGTTGCGCTCGACGAAGCGCTGCGCCAGCAATTCATTGCCGAGCGCGGCGACCTGCCGGTCGGTCATGACGTGGCGCTTCAGGTCGCCGAATAGCGGCACGAGATAGTTGCCGTCGGCGTCGCGCTCCAGCGTCTCGGCCCATTCGGTCAGCGCGAGGTCGTAGACAGCGCCCTCGATCTCGCCGTCGCGCAGCGTGCCTGCCGCGTCGAGCGGTCCGGGATCGGCGAATTCGAGGCTCGACAGGGGCAGGGCGCGGATATGGCAACTGTTGCAGCCGATGGCGTCGAAGGTTGCTGACCCCGCATCGGCGGCGTTCCGCCACGCCTCGTTCTGCGGTGTCACGCGGATCGGCGGCGGCAGGGTCGCCTGCCAGGCAACCAGCGCCGAGATGTCTCCGTCGGTCAGTTCGCCGGCATGGCCGTCCTCGTCGAAATCGTCCTCGCCGGTCCAGCGCGCGCCGAACCGCTCCTCGGCCTGCATGCCGTGGTGCTGGTTCATTGCATTGACGGCGAACTGGCGCAGGGATGTCATCACGCCCTTCTGCGAGAAGGGGCGGATCACGAGGTCGGTATCGACACCGTCGATCCCGGATATGTCCAGGATGCCGTCCGGTTCTGCTGTGATCTTGCCGAATGAGACGCCCTTGCTGACAAGCGCGGCCGTCACTGGCTCACCGGCTTCGAGGGCTTTCTTCAGTGCGTCGCGCCGGATCGCCTGAAGGTCGTCAGACATCTCGCGCGCCACCAGCTCAACGAGCCCGGCGCCCATAAGGTGATTGGTGTTGCGCTCGTTGGAGAACTGCGGATCGACCGTGTCGAAATCGGCGTTGGTAAAGCCCTCATTGACGAAGACGTTGACCGTGAAGTCGCCCGCACCGCCGATGACGGGTTGGCTGTGGCAACTCGAACACGCATTCGCGTCCATGCCGGCGATGCGCTGGAACGCGGCATCGGGCGCTCTCTTGCGCTTGGTCGGGATGATCGCCTGGGTCGCCATCTTGCGTCCCGCGCCGTCGAGTTCGGTGAACTTTGCGGTGAACAGTTTCTCGCCCTTGTCGATCAGGTCGAGAAGCGTTTCGCGGTCGAGCGTTCCTTTCAGTGCCGACTGGTCCACATGTTCGGTGATGGCGCGCTCGGCCCAAGGCACGTCGTCGGCCATGGCGGGCGCGGCTACGCCGCAGGCGAGCGCCGCGAGGATCGCAGCGAGCCGGCGTCTGGCCTCAAGCCCGGGCAAAGTCATTGACCTTGGCGGCCTGGCGCGCATCGATATCCGACAGCGCGTCGATGCAGCAGCCCTCGCGAACCAGCGGCATCTCGTCGGGAAATAGGTCGATGGGGACATCCCTGGCAGCTCTTGCATTGGAGTTCTCCAGTGTTTGACGCAGTGCGGGTTCCATAAGGCTGAAGGCTGCGGCGCCGTGTCCGACGAAGGCGATGCGGAACGGATCGACCAGGGCGTAAATGCCGGCAAGGCCCGATCCCAGCGCGCGCCCTGCTGCAGCCAGTGCGTCCAGCGCGCGCTCGTTGCCGGCGCGGCCGGCTTCGGCGATTGCGGCGATTTCCCTAGCGGAGACACGGCTCGCGGGGGCGCTGTCCGCCGGGTCGCCCCGATATCGGCGCAGGATCGCATAATCGCCGGCATTCGCCTCGATGCAACCGCGCGACCCGCAACGGCACAGCGCTCCGTCCGGGCGGTGGAGCATATGGCCGAATTCCGTACCCGACGATTTGGTACCGTTGATGATCTGGCCGCGCAGGAAAAGGCCCATGCCGACGCCGTGCGCCAGCAGGATCGCGGCGAAATTGTCCGAATAGCGTTCCGGATCGCGCCAGTTGAGCGCGCGGGCGATCAGGTCGCAGTCATTGGCAAGGCGAACGGGCGCGCCAAAGGCCTCTTCCAGCCAAGGGCCGATCGGCACGTCGGTCAAGGGCGTCATGGGCGAGCGGAGCATGTGGACGCCGGCAGTGTCGGTCGTGCCCTGGATGGCGACGGAAATACGCGCGAGCTGGGCTTCGTCGAGGCCGGATGTGTCCCAGGTCTGGCGAACCTCGGCGATCAGCGTGCGGCGGAATTCCTCCGCCCGGATATTGGCCATGTCGATATGGAAGTCCTGGTGGGCGACGACAGCGCCGGCGTAGTCGATGATCGAGACGTTGAGCGCGCCGATCTTCAGGATGATCAACACGGCATGGCGAAATTCCGGGTTGATCGACAGGTGCACGCTCGGACGGCCGCGCCCGCTGCTGGCGGCCGACCCGTTGCCTTGCGCGACGAGGACGCCCTCGGCGATCAGATCGTTGGAGATCGTTGATACGGTGGCCGGGCTCAGGGCGGCGGTCTGGGCTATCGCACTGCGGCTGATCGCACCCTTGCGACGCACGATTTCCATGATCAGATTACGGTTGCGCCTGCGCATGTCGTCGGAACGGAGAACCGTGGTCATCGTACCGGCTTCCTCCTCCCATGCCCGGTTGCAATGCAAAAAATTATTGCATTGCAATAAGTTATTCCACTTTGGTTCATGTTGACACGCAAGCTGTTTTGAGTCACGATTTTTTTTGAGGCTTGAATTAAAGGGCTTCGCAAACGGGGCGCGGATCTGTGATCCGACCCTTGTACCTGCATTTCGATGCACCGGGAGGTAATTATGAAGAAGTTTACGAGCGCGCTCCTAGCGGGCGCAGTGATGTCGGTTGCCATGGCGGGTTCCGCCTGGGCCGAAGGCAAGACAATCGGCGTGTCATGGTCGAATTTCCAGGAAGAACGCTGGAAGACCGACGAAGCCGCAATGAAGGGCGCCATCGAAGCGAATGGCGACACCTATATTTCCGCAGACGCCCAGTCGTCCTCGGCCAAGCAACTTTCCGACGTGGAGAGCTTGATGGCGCAGGGTGTCGATGCGTTGATCGTGTTGGCGCAGGATACCCAGGCTATCATTCCGGCCGTTCAGGCCGCTGCGGACGAGGGCGTTCCGGTCATCGCCTATGACCGCCTGATCGAAGACGATCGTGCATTCTACCTGACCTTCGACAACGTCGAGGTGGGCCGCATGCAGGCGCGTGCTGTCTTCGCGGCGCAGCCGACCGGCAATTACGTCATGATCAAGGGGTCGCCGACCGATCCGAACGCGGACTTCCTTCGCGGCGGACAGCAGGAAATCCTTCAGGACGCGATCGACGCCGGTGACATCACCATCGTCGGTGAGGCCTACACCGACGGCTGGCTTCCGGCCAACGCCCAGCGCAACATGGAGCAGATCCTGACCGCGCAGGACAACAATGTCGATGCGGTGGTTGCCTCCAACGACGGCACCGCCGGCGGCGTTGTCGCTGCGCTGACCGCGCAGGGCATGGAAGGCATCCCGGTATCGGGACAGGACGGCGACCATGCGGCTCTCAACCGTGTCGCCAAGGGCACCCAGACGGTCAGCGTCTGGAAAGACGCCCGTGAACTCGGCAAGGCTGCCGGCGAGATTGCCGCACAGCTGGCCGATGGCACGGCGATGGCCGATATCGACGGTGCGGCTGAATGGACCTCGCCTTCCGGCACGACCATGACCGCGAAGTTCCTGGCTCCGGTACCGGTGACCGCCGACAACCTCGACGTTGTCGTCGATGCCGGCTGGATTTCCAAGGAAGACCTCTGCCAGGGCGTCGAGAACGGTCCGTCCCCCTGTAACTGACCTATTCCGTCTGTTACATGTAAACAGTGCTAGACTGACGTCCCCATCCGGTTTGCGGATGGGGACGTCTCGACACATGCAGCTGGAATAGGCCATGACCGACACGTCCCCCGCAGCGAGTGCGCAGGCCAAACCGCGCAACTTCTTCGCCGCTCTCGAACTCGATACGCGCCTGCTCGGCATGATTGGCGCATTCGTTGTAATCTGCCTGATCTTCAATCTCTTGACGGGCGGTCTCTTCGACGGCCGGTTCCTGACGCCGCGCAACGTATTCAACCTGACGATCCAGACCGCCTCCGTCGCCATCATGGCGACCGGCATGGTCTTCATCATCGTGACGCGCCACATCGACCTGTCGGTGGGTTCGCTGCTGGCGACCTGTTCCGCCATGATGGCCATGACCCAGACGGTCGTGACGCCCGAATGGCTCGGCCTCGGCCTCAATCATCCCGCGACCGCGCCGATCGCGATTCTCGTCGGTGTTCTGACCGGAACGCTGATTGGGGCGTTTCACGGTTATATCGTCGGCTATCTCGGCGTTCCGGCCTTTATCGTGACGCTGGGCGGTCTGCTGGTCTGGCGGAACGTCGCCTGGTACCTGACGACGGGCCAGACGATCGGTCCGCTGGACGAGAACTTCACGCTTTTCGGTGGTATCGACGGAACGCTCGGCCCGACATGGAGCTGGATCTTCGGCATCGTTGCCGTCGTTTTCTCCATCTATGCGATGTGGCGGGGGCGCGCGAACAAGATCGCGCATGAATTCCCGGTCAAGCCGCTCTGGGCCGAGGTCCTGCTCGCAGCGCTCGTTTCGGTCGCCATCCTCGGTTTCGTAGCGATTCTGAACGCCTATCAGGTGCCCACGCCGCGTCTCGAGCGCATCTTCGAGGCGCGCGGCGAAACCATGCCGGAGGGCTATACCTCCGGATACGGATTGCCGATCTCCGTGCTTCTGCTCATCGCCGTGGCGGTCATGATGACGGTCGTGGCGCAGCGGACCAGGCTCGGGCGATACATTTTTGCGACTGGCGGCAATCCCGATGCCGCGGAACTGTCTGGCATCAACACCCGGCTTCTGACGGTCAAGGTCTTCGCCATCATGGGCGCTCTGTGCGCGCTGGCGGGTGTCGTCGCCTCGGCGCGCCTGTCCTTCCATTCCAACGACATCGGTACGCTGGACGAACTGCGCGTCATCGCGGCGGCCGTCATTGGCGGTACTGCGCTGTCGGGCGGGCTGGGAACAATTCACGGCGCCATACTGGGCGCCCTGATCATGCAGTCGCTCCAATCCGGCATGGCCATGGTTGGTGTCGATGCTCCGTTCCAGAACATCGTCGTCGGCGCGGTCCTTGTCGTGGCGGTGCTGATCGACATCATTTATCGCAGGCGTACGGGGGCGAAAATATGAGCAGCAACGGTACGCCCCTCGTCGAACTGCGCGACATGCAGAAAACCTTCGGCGGCATCAAGGCCGTCGATCACGTGACGATCGACGTCAATCCAGGCGAAGTCGTCGGCGTCCTCGGTCACAACGGCGCAGGCAAATCGGTCCTCATGAAGATGCTTTCCGGCGCGATCCAGCGCGATGGCGGCGAGATCTACATCAATGGGGAAAAGGCGGTTATCAATAACCCGCGCGACGCGCGCCGTTACAACATCGAGACCATCTACCAGACGCTTGCGCTGGCCGATAATCTCGACGCGGCCTCGAACCTTTTTCTCGGCCGTGAAATCGTCAGCGCGACCGGGATGCTCGACGACAATGCGATGGAGGCGGAAACGCGCACCATCATGCACCGCCTCAATCCCAATTTCCGCCGTTTTTCCACGCCGGTTTCGGGGTTGTCCGGCGGTCAGCGACAATCGGTCGCTATCGCGCGGGCGGTTTATTTCAACGCCAAGATCCTGATCATGGACGAGCCGACCGCGGCGCTCGGACCGCACGAGACCAAGATGGTTGCCGACCTGATCCAGGAGTTGAAGCGCGATGGTATCGGCATCTTCCTGATCGACCACGATATCCATCAGGTGAAGAATCTGTGCGATCGGGCAAACGTCATGAAAAACGGGCAGTTGGTCGGCACGGTGAAGGTGGATGAGGTGACCGAGGATGACATGCTCGGCATGATCATCGCCGGCAAGAACCCGCCCAACGCGGTACCCGGTCCGGGGGCTCTTTCCTAGCCTTCGGTCGGAGCCCCGCTGCCACCACTGCGACATCTTGCGGTCGCTGCGGCATTTTTTCCGAATAAGAAATATGCAAGAGTCGCCTTTGCTTGCATGGGCGGCTCTTGACCGTATCGTGTGCGCGCAACACAAGGTTGCCGATACTAAGGCATTCGCGGTGGAGAACCGGACGAGATGAACACAGCGCGTAAGGACATTCACAATTCGGATATCCCGGCGATCTGCCGGGCCTGCGAGGCGCGCCACAAGGGTATTTGCGGGGCGCTGACCCCTGAACAGCTGACCAAGCTGAACAAATACACCAAGCAATACAGCTACCAGAGCGGCAATGAGTTGCTGTCGGCCGGCGAGGATGTGCACCGCTACTCGAACATCCTGCGCGGCGTGGTTAAGCTCTCCAAGCTTCTCGCCGATGGACGCCAGCAGATCGTCGGCCTGCAATTCGCCCCGGATTTCATGGGCCGGCCCTTTCGTGACCAGAGCAACGTGATCGCCGATGCGGCCACCGATGTACGTGTCTGTTCGTTCCCCAGATCGGTCATGGAGGACATGATCCGCGAATCGCCGGATCTCGAGCACAAGTTGCATGAACAGGCGCTCGACGAACTCGACGAGGCGCGCGACTGGATGCTGACACTTGGCCGCAAGTCCGCGTCGGAAAAGGTCGCCAGCTTCCTGTTCCTGATCGCTTCGCATATCGACCCGGAAATCGACGTGCATGAAGGCTCGATCGAGTTCGAATTGCCGCTGAAACGCTCCGATATCGCCGATTTCCTCGGCCTGACGATCGAGACTGTCAGCCGCCAGATCACCAAGCTTCGCAAGGCGGGCGTGATTCAGGTGGAAAACAATCGCACCGTCGTGGTTCCGGATCTCGAGCGGCTGCGCTCGGCCTGCGAAATCGAATCCTGATACGGCTTTCCGACGGGGCAGGGCACCGCGCTAGACTGCCTTCGAATAGCGAACCGTTCCATTGTCCAGATAGGCGTCGAAGAAGCTCGCCACGATCCGGGTGAAGGCGCGGGCCTCGTCGCGAATCGCGAAGCGGTTGGACGAGGCGTCGCACAGGCCGAACCGGTCATTGGCCGCCACCAGCCGCGCCTCGGCGATATAAGGCCGGGCGGCGTATCCGAACTTCTCCTCCAGCGCATCGAACGAGAAGGCGAAATCGCACATCAGGCGTTCGATTATGTAGGCGCGAATCCGGTCGTCCAGGGTGAGCTTGACGCCGCGCATCGCCGAGAGCCTGCCGTCGAGGACGGTTTTCTCGTACTGGCTCGTCGGCACGATGTTCTGCACATAGGCATCGCCATATGAACTGATCGACGATGCGCCGAGGCCGATCAGCGTCCGGCAGGCATCGGTGGTGTAGCCCTGGAAATTGCGGAAGAGGCGGCCTTCGCGCGCCGCGATTCCCATCGTGTCGCCGGGCTTGGCGAAATGGTCGATGCCGATGCGGTCATAGCCGGCCGCGGCGATGCGGTCGGCGGCCAGGGCCGCATGGTGGAATCGCTCCATCGTGCCGGGCAGGTCTTCGTCCCTGATCAGCGTCTGATGCTTCTTCAGCCACGGCACGTGGGCGTAGCCGAACAGCGCGATGCGGTCCGGCGCAAGCGACAGGACCTGGTCGATCGTCGAGACGAGACGTTCCTCGGTCTGCAACGGCAAGCCGTACAGCGCGTCGATATTCAGCGAATGGATACCGGTGGCGCGCAGCGCGGTGATCACGTCGCGCGTCTGCTCGAAGGTCTGCGGCCGGTTGATCGCTTCCTGCACGGCTTCCGAGAAATCCTGCACGCCGACACTGGCACGCGTTACGCCAAGTGCGACAAGCCCCTCAAGCGTTTCTTCGGTTACGTCCGAAGGGTCGATCTCGACGCTGATTTCGGTGTCGTCATCGACTTCGAATTCCCTGCGCAAGGCGCTGGAAAGGCGGATAAAATCCGGCTGGCGCAGCATGCTCGGAGACCCCCCGCCGAGATGCACCTGCGCCAGCCGGAGACGACGGCCCGCGGTTGCCCGCACGGTCGCCATTTCCTTGATCAACGCGCCGAGATAGGCCTCGACCGGCGCGTATTTGAGTGTGTGTTTCGTGTGACAGCCGCAGAACCAGCACAGCCGGTCGCAGAACGGAACATGCAGGTAGAGCGAGATGGCCTCGTCATCGGGCAGCGATTCGATGCGCGAGCGCGCGATCGTCAGCCCATCCTGATCCGTGAAATGCGGTGCGGTGGGATAGCTCGTATAGCGCGGCACGCTGCCGCGCTGGCTTGCGAGGATCGTTTCAGCGTCCATCAGTGAGCAACCTTCCGCTTGCAAAGAAGCGGAACGATGTGTTCGCGCTCGAAGGCGATGTGGCGGCGCAGGCCCTCGAAAAAGCCCCGCAGCATGTAGGCGAGCGTTTCGGCGTTCGAGGATGCCTTGTCGGTGACGAATCGAATCAGCGCGTCGGCGACCTCGTCGGCGAAGCTCTCGTCCTCCCAGTGCTCGTAACGAAGCCGCTCGACCGTGGACTTCAGCGAGTCGTCGAGGTTTTCGATCGTCATCAGCATCGGGAACAGGGTTTTTTCCTCGTAGTCATGCGCGCTGCGAATCATCGGATGGATCTGCCGCGCCAATCTGAGGCACATCTGCGTGTCGGAAATTTCCGGCAGCTCGTCGGCGATTTCCTCGAGCTTGCGGCACAGCGCGATCTGTTCCTCGTGATGGGTAAGCATTGTGGAGCAGACCATTTTGATATTGGCCGCGACAGCTTTGGGCAGCACGATAATATTGTCTTCGGAGCTGGATTCTTCGAATTTCATCATCGCTTTTCTCGCGGGACGTCGTTAGCTGTCGGCCAACATCGCTTGTCAGTCGGCGTTGCTGCATTGATCCAGGTCAAGGCGGCTGGACACGAACCGTAGACATAACCAAGGTGCGAAAAGGGGGTCGGACGGCCGGGACAGCCGTAACTGACCAATACGCATGTCCGAAGGGGGTCTTACCCATGAATAATAGCTTAGCGACCGCGCTGGTAGGGCTGGGAGCTTTCCTCGCCTTGCTCGGCGCGGCATTCGCCCAGGATGCGGCGTTCCAAACGCATGCCTGGGTCGTGTTTTTCGTTCTCGCCATCGCGACGATCGTGATGTTGCGGAACATGAAGTTTTCTGCGGCTGCTGCCGCTCCGGTCGATACGTCCGGCTACATGGACGGGGTGATCCGCTACGGCACGGTCATCACGCTGTTCTGGGGCATCGTGGGCTTTCTGGTCGGCGTCGTCGTGGCCTCGCAGCTGGCCTGGCCGGAGCTCAATATCGAGCCTTGGTTCAATTTCGGTCGGATGCGTCCGCTGCACACATCGGCGGTCATCTTCGCCTTTGGCGGTAACGCGCTGATCGCAACCTCCTTCTATGTCGTCCAGCGGACCACGCGCGCACGCCTGTTCGGCGGCGGTCTCGCCTGGTTCGTCTTCTGGGGATACCAGCTGTTCATCGTGATGGCGGCTACCGGCTATCTTCTCGGCATCACCGAAGGGCGCGAATACGCGGAGCCGGAATGGTACGTCGATCTCTGGCTCACCGTGGTCTGGGTCGCTTATCTGATCGTGTTCATGGGGACGATCTTCAAGCGCAAGGAGCCGCATATCTATGTGGCGAACTGGTTCTATCTCGCCTTCATCGTGACGATCGCGATGCTGCACATCGTCAACAACCTGTCGATGCCGGTCTCGCTTCTGGGCGCCAAGAGCTACTCCGCCTTCTCGGGCGTTCAGGACGCCTTGACGCAGTGGTGGTACGGCCACAACGCGGTGGGCTTCTTCCTGACTGCTGGCTTCCTCGGAATGATGTATTATTTCGTGCCGAAGCAGGCAGGCCGTCCGGTCTACTCCTACCGTCTGTCGATCATCCACTTCTGGGCGCTGATCTTCCTCTACATCTGGGCCGGTCCGCACCACCTGCACTACACGGCTCTGCCGGACTGGGCGCAGACGCTCGGCATGGTGTTCTCGATCATGCTGTGGATGCCCTCCTGGGGCGGCATGATCAACGGCCTGATGACGCTTTCGGGCGCATGGGACAAGCTGCGTACGGACCCGATCCTGCGCATGCTGGTGATCTCGGTCGCCTTCTACGGCATGTCGACCTTCGAGGGGCCGATGATGTCGATCAAGGCGGTCAACTCGCTGAGCCACTACACGGACTGGACCATCGGTCACGTGCATTCCGGTGCGCTCGGCTGGGTCGGCATGATCTCGTTCGGCGCGATCTACTACCTCACGCCGAAACTCTGGAACCGTCAGCGCCTCTACAGCCTGCGGCTCGTCAACTGGCACTTCTGGCTCGCTACCCTCGGCATCGTCGTCTACGCGGCCGTCATGTGGGTGTCGGGCATCATGCAGGGCCTGATGTGGCGCGAGTACGACGATCAGGGCTACTTGGTCTACTCCTTCGCCGAGTCCATCGCGGCCATGCATCCGTACTACGTGCTGCGCATGGTTGGCGGCCTGCTGTACCTCACGGGTGCGCTGGTGATGGCTTTCAACATCTACAAGACCATCCGCGGCGATGTCCGGTCCGAGGTGCCCATGGGCGCCGAGCAGCCGGAAGCGCTGGCACCGGCGGAATAAGGAGCTGAGAAAATGGGTCTTATTGATAAACACCAAATACTCGAAAAGAACGTCTCGCTCCTGTTCGTCGCCTCCTTCGCGGTGGTGACGGTCGGCGGGATCGTCGAGATCGCCCCGCTCTTCTACCTCGAGAACACAATCGAGAAAGTGGAGGGGATGCGGCCCTACTCGCCGCTCGAACTGGCCGGCCGGAACATCTATGTGCGCGAGGGTTGCTACCTCTGCCACAGCCAGATGATCCGCCCGTTCCGCGACGAGGTCGAGCGCTACGGCCATTACAGCCTCGCGGCGGAGTCGATGTTCGACCACCCGTTCCAGTGGGGTTCCAAGCGAACCGGGCCTGATCTGGCCCGGGTCGGCGGGCGCTACTCCAACGAGTGGCATGTCGAGCACCTTATCCACCCGCAGTCGGTGGTGCCGGAATCGGTCATGCCCTCCTACGAGTTCCTCGCCAACACGGAACTCAAGATCGAGAACGTGTCCGGTCACCTGATCGCCAACCGTCGTGTCGGAGTGCCTTATTCCGACGAGATGGTGGAGAACGCCGAGGCCGATCTGATGGCGCAGGCCGATCCCGATGCGGATTGGTCGGGCGTCGAGGAGCGGTATCCGAAGGCCGTGCTCGGCGATTTCGACGGCGACCCGACGACGCTGACGGAGATGGACGCCCTTGTGGCCTATCTGCAGATGCTCGGCACGCTGGTCGACTTCTCGGTCTATGAACCCGAAGAAAACTTCCGGTAGGGGGCGAAAATGGAACTCGACTATCACTCCATGCGCGCTTTCGCCGACAGTTGGGGCTTGGTCTACATGTTCGCGATCTTCCTCGCGGTCGTCGTGTGGATCATGCGTCCAGGTGCAAGAAAATCCAGTGAAGATGCGGCCCGCATCCCCTTCAAGGAGGACTGATCAATGGCCGACAAAAAGGAAATCGATGAAGTCTCCGGCGTCGAGACCACGGGTCACGAGTGGGACGGAATCAAGGAACTGAACAATCCTCTGCCTCGGTGGTGGCTGTGGACCTTCTACGCCACGATCATCTGGACGATCGGCTACACCATCGCCTATCCGGCGTGGCCGGGCATCACCGGCGCGACGGCCGGCGTGCTCGGCTGGTCGAGCCGCGCCGACCTGCATCAGGACGTTGCCGCCGCCAAGGCCTCCCAGGCGGTCTACCTGGACAAGCTCGCCGCGACCGACATCGCGGAAGTCAGCGCGGATCCTGACCTCGTGCAGTTCGCCACGGCCGGCGGTGCATCGACCTTCAAGGTCTATTGCGAGCAGTGCCACGGCTCCGGCGCGCAGGGCGGTCCGGGTTATCCGAACCTCAATGACGATGCCTGGATCTGGGGCGGCACCATCGACGACATCTACACAACGCTGATGCATGGTGTGCGTTACGAGGCTGACGAGGACACGCGCATCTCCGAGATGCCGGCCTTCGGGCGCGACGAACTGCTGGAGCGTGACGCGATCGTCGATGTCGCCTGGTATGTCCGCAAGCTCTCCGGGCAGGACTACGAGGAGGCCAATGCCGAGCGTGGTCAGGTCGTCTTCGAGGAAAACTGCGGCTTCTGCCATGGCGAGCAGGGCGAGGGCATGGCCGAGGTCGGTGCTCCGAGCCTGTCGGATGCGATCTGGCTCTATGGCGGCACCCATGCCGACATCGTTGCCCAGGTTACCAATCCGCGCCAAGGCGTTATGCCGGCCTGGGGCGACCGTCTCGGCGAGACCACGGTCAAGCAACTGGCGGTCTTCGTACACGGACTCGGCGGCGGCCAGTAAGGCCGTTCACGACTGCAAGACATGCCCTGCGGCCAAAAGCTGCAGGGCATATGCATTTTTTAGAGCGGTTCTCATCTATCCTTGATGCAGGTCAAGGAAGTTCGGCAAGCGGAAACGGCATTGTCGGCCATCCATTTGGAAAAGAACCATGAACGAACATACCGCCGTGCCTGAAACATCCGACAAGAACGCCACGGTCGAACGCCTCGACGTCGAGGCTGTTAATGTTGGCGCGAAGCAGAAGGCGCAGCCGCTTTATGCCGCGCGCAAGCAGATTTTCCCGAAGCGCGCGGAAGGCAATTTCCGCAAGCTGAAGTGGATCATCATGCTGATCACGCTCGGCATCTATTATGTCACTCCCTGGATCCGTTGGGACCGCGGCGAACATGCGCCGGACCAGGCGATCCTGATCGACATGGCGAATCGCCGCTTCTACGCCTTCTTCGTCGAAATCTGGCCGCAGGAATTCTTCTATGTCGCGGGCCTTCTTGTCATGGCGGGCGTCGGTCTTTTCCTCGTGACCTCCATCGTCGGGCGCGCCTGGTGCGGCTACACCTGCCCGCAGACGGTCTGGACCGATCTCTTCGTCGCGGTGGAACGCTTCTGGCAGGGCGACCGCAACGCGCGCATGCGCCTCGCCAATGCGCCCTGGTCGTTCGAGAAGGTGCGCAAGATCGTCGCCACCCACGCGACATTCATCGTCATCTCGGTCGCGACGGGCGGCGCATGGATCTTCTATTTCGCCGACGCTCCGACGCTCCTGCGTGATTTCGTGACCTTCCAGGCGCCGTTCGTCGCCTATTCGACCGTGGCCGTGCTGACCGGGACGACTTATGTTTTCGGCGGGCTGATGCGCGAGCAGGTCTGCATCTACATGTGCCCGTGGCCGCGCATCCAGGCGGCCATGCTCGACGAGGATTCGCTCGTCGTCACCTACAATGACTGGCGCGGCGAACCGCGTTCGCGCCATGCCAAGAAGGCGGCCGCCGAGGGCAAGGTTGTCGGCGATTGCGTCGACTGCAACGCCTGCGTCGCTGTCTGCCCGATGGGCATCGATATCCGCGATGGCCAGCAGCTGGAATGCATCACCTGTGCGCTGTGCATCGACGCCTGCGACAACATCATGGACAAGACAGGCCGCGAGCGGGGGTTGATCTCCTATGCGACGCTGCACGAATACAACCACAACATGGCCATCGCCACCGATCCGGAAACCGGCGCGATCGACCCGTCACGGGTGCGCGACGCGGACGGCAAGTTCGACGACCGGGTCCGTCACTTCAACTGGAAGATCATCTTCCGCGTCCGTTCGCTGATCTACATCGGGGCCTGGGCGTTGATCGGCGTCGTCATGCTCTATGCGCTGCTCAGCCGCGACCGGCTGGAAGTCAACGTGCAGCACGACCGCAATCCGGTCTTCGTGACGCTCTCCGACGGCTCGATCCGCAACGGCTTCACGGTCAAGCTGCTGAATATGATACCCGAGCCCCGCGTGATCTTCCTGTCGCTCGAAGGGCTGCCGGGTGCTACGATGAGCATCAACGGACTCGACCAGCCGGATGGCGTTTCCTACGCGATCCCGGTCGAACCGGACAAGCTCCGTTCGCTGCGTGTCTTCGTCTCGCAGCCGACGCAGTTTGTCACGGAAGGCCAGACCGGCTTCCACTTCATCGCCGAGGACAAGCAGTCCTTCGAGTCGGACACCTATGACGCTGTTTTCGAGGCCCCTGAAGAATGACCACGATCGAGAGAATCCTCGGGCTTAAACATTTCACGGGCTGGCACATGCTTGGCGTGCTGTTCCTGTTCTTCGGCACCATCATCAGCGTCAATCTCACGCTGGCCTATTACGCCAATTCCAGCTGGACCGGTCTCGTCGTCAAGAACTCCTATGTGGAGAGCCAGCGTTTCAACGACGTGACGGCGGAAAAGCGGCGCCAGGCGGCGCTCGGCTGGTCCGCCAGTACATCGTATGAGAACGGCGTCTTTTCGCTCGATCTGACCGACGACGAGGGCATCGCGATCCGTGACGCGGTTGTCACGGCGCTGATTGGGCATCCCGTGCAGGACCGCAACGACAAGACAGTGACGCTGCTTGCCGAGGGCGGTGCGCGCTATGCGGGTGATGTCATGCTCGATTCCGGCATCTGGAACGTGGATCTCTCGGTGACCGGACCGAAGGGCGAGGTATGGACCCACTCGATCCGGTTCCTCGTCAAGGAGTAGCAAACGATGGCGGGAAGCTGTTGCGGCGGAGATCTCGGAGTCGACAATGCGATGTGCTCCGCAGGCATCCGCGATTTCAACCGTGTCGAGGAGTTGCAGCGCGCCGGTCACGCGGAAGACGACGGCACGGTCCGCTATGTCCTCTCGGTGCCCGACATCCATTGCGGTGCCTGCATCTCGGCGATCGAACGCGGGCTGAACGGGCTCGAGGGTATCGTTTCGGCGCGGGTCAACCTGTCGCTGCGCCGCGTCACCGTCATTCTCGACGGGCCTGACCGTTCGCCCGATTTCGTCCTCGCGCGGCTCGACCAGCTTGGCTATGCGGCGACGCCGGTCGATCTCGGCGATCTCGGGAATTCCGATGAACGGCGCAAGGCTGACCGCCTTTTGAAATCACTCGCCGTCGCGGGATTTGCCGCCGGCAACATCATGCTACTCTCGGTCTCGGTCTGGTCCGGCGCATCGGGCGCGACGCGGGACCTGTTCCACCTGGTTTCCGGCCTGATCGCCATTCCGGTCGTCGCCTATTCAGGGCAGGTGTTTTTTGCTTCGGCTTACAGGGCGCTTGCCGCGCGTCGCCTCAACATGGACGTGCCGATCTCGCTCGCGGTGATCCTGGCTCTCGCCATGAGCGTCTATGAAAGCGTGACGGGTGGCGCGGAAGCCTATTTCGACGCGGCGGTAACGCTGTTGTTCTTCCTGCTGATCGGCCGCTATCTCGATCAGCTGATGCGCGATCACGCGCGCTCCGCCGTTCTTGGTCTGTCGCGGATGACCGCGCGAGGCGGGTCCGTGGTCGGAGCGGGAGGCACGCTCACCTATGTGCCGGTCGACGAGATCGAACCGGGCATGGTTCTGCGCGTAGCCCCGGGTGAGCGGATCCCCGCCGACGGCCGCATCGTCAAGGGCGCGAGCGACCTCGACAGGTCGCTGGTCACCGGCGAAAGTGCGCCGGTTTCCGTCGCGCTCAACACCGATGTCGAGGCCGGCACCTTGAACCTGACGGGGCCGATCGACATCACGGTCACCCGCAAGGCGGACGAATCCTTCATCGCCGAAGTCATGCAGATGATGGAGGCGGCAGAGAACGGACGCGGGCGCTATGTGCGCATCGCCGACCGCGCGGCGCGGATCTACGCGCCGGCGGTGCATCTTCTCGCGCTGTTCGCTTTCCTCGGCTGGATGATCGCCACCAAAGGCGACTGGCACGCTTCGCTCTACACGGCGATCTCGGTGCTGATCATCACCTGTCCTTGCGCGCTCGGCCTTGCCGTGCCGGTTGTCCACGTCATCGGGGCGGCGCGCCTGTTCCGGCAGGGCATACTGATGAAGGACGGCTCCGCGCTGGAACGCCTCGCGGAGGCGGATACCGCCGTCTTCGACAAGACGGGCACGCTGACCACCGGCACACCGCGCATCGCCGAGGCGGGGATTGCGGAGGCCGACATATCGGCCGCGAAGGCGCTGGCGCTTCATTCTATCCACCCGGCGTCGCGCGCCATCGCCGCATATTTCGGTGATGAGCCGGCTGCCGATTTGTCCGAGATCAAGGAAGTTCCGGGCTTCGGCGTGCAGGGTGTTCTGGACGGCACCGTGGTGCGGCTCGGCCGCGCCGACTGGGTCGGAGAAATCGCGAATACGGCGGGGGACGCCGTAACCGGAAGCGGGTTGGCCTTTGCACGCGAAGGCGGGGCCGCTTCCGGCTTTACGCTGTCCGAAGCGTTGCGCGAGGGCACACCCGAAGCAGTCTACGCGCTTGGCGAGCAGGGCATGGGTATCGAGCTACTTTCCGGCGACAGCGTTGCGGCGGTGCGCGAGATCGCCGGTCGTGTCGGGATCGAGGCGTTCCGCGCCCATGCGACACCGGCGGCCAAGATCGCCCGCATCAAGGCGCTGCAGTCCGAGGGCCACCGCGTGATGATGGTTGGCGACGGGCTGAACGACGCGCCCGCGCTGGCGGCGGGCCATGTTTCCATGGCGCCTGCCTCGGCGTCCGATATCGGCCGCATGGCCGCCGATTTCGTCTTCACCCGCGACACGATGATGTCGGTTCCCTTCGCCCGCGAGATTTCCATCAAGGCCGGCAAGCTGGTGCGGCAGAATTTCGGCCTTGCGGTGCTGTACAACATCATCGCGGTGCCGCTCGCCGTTTCCGGCTTCGTCACGCCGTTGATCGCGGCGCTGGCAATGTCCGGCTCCTCCATCGTGGTGGTGACGAACTCGATGCGCCTGGCGCGCGGCGGCAGCCTGCTGCCGACCTTCAAGCGGTCAAAAGAGACCGCCGATGAGAGCAGGGAGGCGCTGGCATGAATGTCCTGATCTATCTCATCCCGCTTGCGCTTGCGCTCGGAGCGCTCGGTCTCGGCGCCTTTCTCTGGTCCATGAAAACCGGCCAGTATCAGGACCTCGACGGTGCGGCGGAGCGCATTCTGGACGAGGAAGGCGACGAAAAGCCGCTTTGACCGTTCGCCGGTTGCCCTAACGTCATTAAGATGATGGCATTCGACATCAATCTTCGCGGGCAAAGCCTGGTTGAACGGGATCCGGAATGAAAGCGATCGTGCATCATCGATATGGCGGGCCGGATGAGCTTGCGCTTGCCGATATCCCCGTTCCCGAACCGGGAAAGGGTGAGGTGCGGGTGCGGGTGCTCGCCTGCGCGGTCAATCTGTCTGACTGGGAATATCTGACCGGCTCGCCGTTCTATGCCCGCATGGTGGGCGGCTTGCGGCGACCGAAGCGATCGGTGCTGGGCTCGGATATCGTCGGGGTGATCGACCGGCTTGGTCCGGGCGTCACCGGTTTCGAGCCGGGGCAGCGGATCATGGGCGATTTCGTCATGACGCGCGGCGGTTTCGCGGAATATGCCTGCGTGTCCGCCGACCACATGATCGAAGCACCCGACGATCTGTCCGACGAGGTCGCGGCCTGCTTGCCGCAGGCGGGCGGCATCGCGGTCTGGGGTACTCGCGATCTGGCGGCTGGCGCGAATGTCCTGATCAATGGTGCGGGTGGCGGCTCGGGCACTATGGCGCTGCAACTGGCGAAGGCCGCTGGCGCGTGGGTCACCGCGGTCGACAACAAGGGCAAGATCGGCTGGCTGTCGTCGCTCGGCGCGGATGCGGTGATCGACTTTCGGGAGACGGACTTCACGGAGACCGGCGAGCGATGGGACCGGGTCCTCGACATGGTCGCCACGCGCGGCCCGGCCCGGATCGCGCGGGCGCTCGCTCCGGGCGGCAGCTATCGGGCCGTCGGCGGGGAGGTGGGCGTGTTGCTGTCGCTGCTTTCTGCGAATCCGCTCTATCGATTGAGGGACAAGTCCCTCGGTATGTTGCTCGTTCCGTCCGGCCGTGACCTGACAGCCCGCGTGGCGCGGATGGCCGTGGAGGGAAGGATTGTGCCCCATCTGGAGGATGTGCTGCCGCTTTCCGCCGTACCGGACGCACTGCGGCGGACCGGAGCGGGCGAAGTCCGAGGAAAGCTGGTAATCCTGCCGTAGCGCCTCGATTGCGCGCTATGGCTTTCGCTGCCGCGCCTTCAATCTCTCGCGGTGCAACGTATAGATGCCGGACGCCATGATGATGGCGGCACCGAGCAGGGTCCAGCCGTCCGGCAGCTGCGAAAAGATCAGCCAGCTCAGCCCCGTGCTCCAGATGATCATCGTGTATTGCAGCGGCGCGAGGGTCGCCGCCTCGGCGAGTTCGAGCGCGCGAATGATAAGGACCTCGCCGGTTCCCGCGGTACACGCGAGAAGGACAATCAGGAACACCTGCTGGAAGCTCGTGGGCGTCTGCCAGATGAAGAGCATCGGTATGGTCAGCAAAGCGACGCTGCTGATCGCGGTGTAGATGATGGTCGTGACGGTCTGGTCCACGGGACCGAGAAGGCGTGACATGATCTGGCGCGCAGCGAACAGGCAGGCCGCGCCGAGGACCACGAAGATCGCGGGATGAAACAGGCCGAGCCCCGGCCGGATCACGATCAGCGTTCCGATGAAGCCTATCGTCACCGCGGTCCAGCGCCGGATTCCGACCGTTTCGCGCAGCACGACGGCTGCAAGGATCGTGACGGCGAACGGCGCAATGAAGCTCACCGCGACCGCGTCGGTCAGGGGAACGTAGCTGACCGCGAAGATGAAGCCGGTTGCGGACAATGCGGCGGCCGAGCCGCGCAGGACCTGCAGCACCGGACGTCTGGTGCGGAGAACCGGCAGGCCGCGCCTTGCCAGAAACCACAATGCGACGCTCAACAATCCGAACTGGCGGAACCACGCGATCTGGAATGCCGAAAAGTCCTCGGTCAGGTACTTCGCCGTCGCGTCCGTGAGTGAGAAAAACAGGAAGCCGAGCGCCATCAGCCCGATCCCGAGCAGGGTATTGCTGGATTGCGGCGGTTCGGCTGTCGCGACGGGCACGTTGGGGTGGGTCATGCAAGTCCGGCTTATCCCTTTCCGCTTTGAAACGCCATCGGTGGGGCCGATTTCGGGATCCGCTCTCGACAGCGGCAGGCCGGCCCCCTAGACGGGCGGAATTCTTCAGGTCGCCGGGAGACGAGAATGAGCCAGTCCACGATCAGCGAACCCGCCCGTGAAACGCCGGTGGTGCATCGCACCGACGTGCTTGTCGTCGGGTCCGGCCCGGGCGGGCTGGCTGCCGCGCTGGCCGCGGCGCGTTGCGGGGTCGAGGTGACACTGCTGGAAAGGTTCGGCTGTTTCGGCGGCAACATCACCGTGGTTGGAGTGGAAGGGTTCGCCTGGTATCGCCATGAGAAAACCGTCGAGGCCGGCGGGATCGGATGGGAATTCGAGGAGCGGGCTAAGGCAATGGGCGCGGCGGTACCGGAAAGCCAGTCGCTCTCCTACGAACTCGACAGCGAGGGCTTCAAACTCGTCGCAGACGCTCTGGTCGAGGAAGCGGGTATACACCCGATGCTCCACCGCCAGTTCGTTGCGCCGATCATGGAGGACGATGCGATCGTCGGCGTCATCGTCGAGTCGAAGGCCGGCCGCGAGGCCATCCTCGCCAAACGCGTCATCGATGCGACGGGCGATGCCGATGTCGCCCACCGCGCAGGCGCGCCGACCTTCAAGACCCCTGTCGAGGAAATGCAGGCAGCGAGCGTGATGTTCCATGTCGCGGGCGTCGACAAGGCCGCGTTCATGGCGGGCGTGAAGGCCGACCCGCAGACCTATGCCGACTGGTCGACGGGCGAATGGCAGGTCGAGACCGACGGCAAGGAGGACGAGATGTATTCGCCCTTCCTCGGCAAGCCCTTTGCACAGGCGATCCGCGACGGCATCATCCCGGCGCATCTCAACACGATTGGCGGCACCTGGGGTGCGGTCCACGATCACGGCGAGATGACCTACATGAACCTTGTCCATCTGGCCGGTTGCGACGGAACGGACCCTGCGTCGATGACCCGTTTCGAGATCGAGGGCCGGAAGCAGGCGATGCACGCCATCAAGGCGCTGCGGCACTACACGCCAGGCTGCGAGGGCATTCGGCTGCGCAATTTCGGCATGTCCATCGGCATCCGCGACACCCGCAAGATCGATGCGCATTACAACATGACGGAGGCGGATGCGCGCGGCGAGGGCCGCTTCGACGATACGATCGGCATCTATCCGGAATTCATCGACGGCTACGGCGTCCTGATCCTGCCGACGACGGGCCGCTACATGCACATTCCCTACCGCTCGATGCTGCCGAAGGGCGTGAAAAACCTGATCGTCGCCGGCCGCGCCATCGGCGGCGACCGCATTGCGCATGCGGCGACGCGCAACATGGCATGCTGCGCCGTGGCCGGGCAGGGCGGCGGGGTTGCAGCGGCATGGTCAGTGAAGAATAGCAAGGATTTCGCGGACGTCGATCTCGGCCAGGTGCAGAAGATGCTTGAGCAGCAGGGCGTTCGGATCTCGTAGTCCCTGTCGTCGCGGTCTCTTGCTGTCGCTGCCATCCGTTGCTTCGGAGGAGGCACGGCATGCTGGTGGCAATCCATCCTCTTGCAGATACGACACGATATGCCGATCGGCTCGAAGGCCTCGTGGCAATTGAGGGATTCACCCCATGGCGGTGCCGAAGTGGCATCCGCATAGTCCGCCGCGTATCAAGCGAGGACCCTTCACCATGCAAATCAGACATATCAGACGCACTACCATCATCGCCATGATCGGCGCTTTCGCGCTTGCCGGATGCACCGTGACCGTGCCGGAAAACGGTGGCTATCCGCCTCCGGGCGGCGGTCCGTCGCCGTCGCCGGGCCCTGCGCCCGCTCCGCAGCCTTCAGGGCCGAGCATCCTGCTGCAGGCGTCGTCCTTCTACAGCGGGCGCGACGGTAGCGGGAAGAACATCCGGGCTTTCGTGGCGCGCTCGGGCGAGATCATTCGCGTCGATTCCAAGACCGGTCGCAACTTCTCGCAGAACTATCGCTACACAAGCGGCAACACCTACAGGTCCGGAGGATATTCTGTGACGGTCACATCGTCGCGCAGCTTCGTCTGGAACGGGCCGTTCGGTAACGTGACGATGAATGACTAAGACCCGATTTGCCTCTATGCCCGCCGGACCGAGTGTTCCGGCGGGCTTCTCAAACCAGGAGGCGGCACCATCCCGGCTACCTAACGACGCGTGTACGATGCCCCTGATTTGATCGCTTCGAAGAAGTGCCGCACATTAAACGTCGATAAGACCGTCACGTATGGCGCGAACCAACAGGGTGGCCGTGGAATGTACGTCGAGTTTGCGCATCAGGTTCGTGCGATGGTTGTCGACCGTTTTCGGGCTTATGCCGAGGCGCTCCGCGATGCCTTTGTTGGAAAGGCCCCGCGCAATGCACTGCAATACCTCGATCTCACGGCCGGTAAGCCTTTCGCGCGCCTGGTGCTCGTCGATGTAGCGGCTCGCGTCCGCGCTGACGAAATTGCGGCCGGCCACGATATCGCGCAGGCCGGCGATCAGTTCCCCGACGGGGCCGGTCTTGAGAAAGATGCCCGCGGCGCCTGCATCGACGAGTTGGCGCAACGCGTTGGCGGCAGGGCTTCCGGTTACAATGGCGACCTTGGTTCGCGGGCTCCAGCGGCGCGCCTCGATCAGAACTTCGAGCCCGGAGGCGCCGGGCATGACCAGATCCAGCAGGGCGCAATCGGGCGACAGGCGCTTGATCAACGAGATCGCCTCGATCCCGTTGGCGGCAATGCCAACGACCTCGTAACCGTGCATGGATTCGATCACCGAACGGGTGCCGTCGACGGTCAGTGCATGATCGTCGGCAATGACAATTTTCGTCGAAATACGGCGTCTCCCCCGAAACGTGGTGAGCGCCGGTTCGCGGTGCTCGTGGCCGTTCTTTTCGCATGTCTGGGTGTGCTGTGCCAGCCATCGGGCGCGCACGCGCAGGACCGGACCCTTGTTCTCGACGGTCCCGTCGATGCCGACACCGTCGCCCGGAGCATCGATCTGCTGCTCGACGAAGACCATACGCTGCACGTCGGCGATGCTGCGGGCGCCCGGGCCAGCGACTTCAGGCCGATTACCACCCGTGTGGCCGATCTCGGTTATTCCGACGCTGTCGTATGGCTACGCCTGAGGCTCGAAAACGCAACTGAAACGACCACTGACTGGCGTCTCTATTTCAAGGAGAACTTCAAGCAAATTTTCCACGTCTACATCCTTGGCGCGGACGGAGTGCCGATCCATGCCCTGGCGCAGGACATCGACTCGCCGTTTACGACGCGTCCGATCGCCTATCCGGAAGTCGTCGTGCCGATGATGCTCGCGCCCGGGAACAGGGCAACGGTCTATGTCCGCTTCTGGACCGAGGGCTCGACCAACTTGCCTCTGGCGATTGAGACGGCTTCCAGCTTTAACGAGATATCGACACGCAACGCCGCCAAGCAGTTCATCTTCTACGGCATGATGATCATCCTGATTGTCGCGGCGTTGATGGCCTGGGCGGTCCTCGGTCACCCGATCTTTCCGGCCTATATCGCTTACGCTGGCGCGACGCTGCTTTATCTCATGCACTCCGACGGCGTGGCCTTCCAGTACCTGTGGCCGGACTTTCCTGCCTTCAACAGCTACGCGTCGGTCGTCACCGGCGGCTCCTACGCGGTGTTTGGGGCTGTCTTTGCCCGCATCTTCCTGAATACGCCCAAGTACCATCCGATTGTCGACAAGCTTCTTATTACGGTCATCGTGGTAACCGCGACCATGATGGCGGGCGGTCTCTTCGGCGATCCGCGTTTCATCAAGAAGTCTCTCATCCTGGTGGTATTGTTCGCGGTCGGGCTGTTCTGCGTCGCGGCGTTGCTTGCCGCGCGCCATCGTTTCAAACAGGTCCGGTTTTACGTCTTCGCCTGGCTGGGCGCGACGATTTCCGCGGCGCTGATGATGGCTCGGCACTGGTTCGGCGTCGAAGTCTCGCAGGAGTTCCAGTACGACAGCATGCGCGTCGTCATGCTCTTCGACGCGGTCATGTTGGGGCTCGCGATCGTGGACCGCTTCAACCAACTGCGCCAGGAGCGCCAGAAAGCACTTCGCCTGAGCTTGGAACAGGCTGAGCGCAATCTCGACATGAACACGCGCCTCCGCAATCTGGAGGCGCGCTACGAACTGGCGCTTGAAACCTCCAGCAAGCATCAACGCCTCATGGAGAATACGGTCCACGATATTCGCCAGCCGCTCCGCGCATTGCGGCTGGCGGTGCAGGGTATCATGAACGACAGAAAACAGATGTCGGGGACATCCTACAGCGACGTCTATGACAGTTTCGACTATCTGGAGTCGCTGGTCGCCGGTCATCTTGAGGATCAGGGATCAGACGGTCCCGAGGAAACCGTTGCCGACATGAAGCTCGGCGAAATCCTGGGCAGCGTCTACGAGATGTTTCTCCCGGACGCGAAGGCCAAGGGTTTGTTGTTCCAGTACGTTCCGACCAGCGTCGCGGTGCGGATCCAGCCGCTGGCCATCATGCGCATCTTCTCCAACCTGGTGTCGAACAGTATCAAGTACACGCCGTCGGGAAAGGTGCTTCTGGGCGTGCGCCGCCGTGGCGACACCGTGCGGATCGAACTCCACGATACTGGCCCGGGCCTGACGCCGGAGGAATTCGAAACGGCCTGCGGACGAGGGGCGCGGCTCGCTTCCGCGCTGACTGTCAGTGACGGAGAGGGATATGGGCTGGCGATCGTGGTCGAACTTGCGCGGCGTCACGGCTACGCGCTCGAACTCTTGAACCGGACCGGGTCGGGGACATCGGTCGGTCTCACTATTCCGCTGGCGGCCGGCGAAGGGGAGATGCCCTACTCGAACCCGTAAGGCACCGTGTCGCGCGCCTGTTCGTCCACCGTCAGCTTGTGCTTGAGCGGCGGGACAGCGCGCTGGTGGCAGTTGTGGCGCTCGCAGATGCGGCACGAAATGCCGATCGGCTCGAATGCCTCATCGCGGACGATGTCGAGATCGTCGGCATAGACCAGTTCGGAGGCATGGCGCACCTCGCAGCCGAGAGCCAGCGCGTAGCGTTGCACCGGGGCGCGATAGCCGCCGCCGGGCTTCGTCACCGTCGTCGCGAGGCACAAATAGCGAATCCCGTCAGGGGTTTCCGCCAATTGCCTGATGATCCGGTTCGGCGTCTCGAAAGCCGAATGCACGTTCCAGAGCGGACAGGCCGAGCCGAAACGCGCGAATTGCAGCTTGGTCGCCGAATGGCGTTTGGTGATGTTTCCGGCCTGGTCGACGCGGGCGAAGAAGAAGGGCACGCCCTTCAGCCCCGGCCTTTGCAGCGTCGACAGGCGATGCGCCACCTGCTCGAGCGACGCGCCGAAGCGTTCCGCCAGCAATTCGAGGTCGTGGCGCAGTTCCCGTGCGGCTTCCATAAAGGCGGCATAGGGCAGAACCGCCGCGCCGGCGAAATAGTTGGCGAGCCCGATCCGGCAGATCGCCCCGGCATCGGCGGAGCGGAAATCGGCCTTGCGCACAATCTCGTCGATGGCGTCGGAATGGGCGATCAGCGCCATCTGGTGCGCGATCTGGAAGCCTTGCGTCGCGTTCGACGAGCGCGGGTTGAGCGATAGCACGCGCGCCTGCGCGTCGTAGCGCCTCAGCCCGCCGGTTCGCGCCGCGTCGCCGCCGATGACCACGCGCACGCCGTGTTCGCGCTCGATATGCTCCGCCAGGGCGCGTGCCGAGATCGCACCGCGCAGTTGGCCGGCCAGGTCTTCCGCCGCACGGTCGAGCCAGTCGACGTAATTGTCCAGGTAGTGGAAGAAGTCCCGCACCTCCTCATAGGGCGTCGGGTCGGACTGCGCGCCTGTGCGTTCCAGCGTGTCGTCCAGTTCCGCCAGCCGCTCGCCGGCGCGCCGCAGCGCCTGGTGCATCGACAGGAAGGCATGCGCGACAGATGGCGCGTTCTGCACCACCAGCTTCAGGTCGGGCGAGGGCGGCGGCTCTCCCGAGAACATCGGGTCGGCGAGGGCTTCGGCGAGATCGGCCAGAAGCCTGTCGTCCTCATTGCCCGACAGGTCCTTGATATCGACGGCGAAAACGTCGGCCAATGCCAGCAGAACCGGCGCGGTGACGTGGCGCTGGTTGTTTTCCAGCTGGTTGAGATAGGAGGTCGAGATGCCAAGCTGCGCGGCGAAGGCCTGTTGCGTCAGCCCGTGGCCCTGTCGGATGGTGCGGATCTTGCGACCGGCGAATACCTTGCGTGCGCGCATGTTTGCAATTTCGCAGTTTGCTATTTGATTTTTTACTAAATCCACTTGCTTGCTTTTTCAACCCTAGCCCGACAGGCTGTTTTCAGCCTAATCGGTGCCATTCGGAGGACACTTCATGCAGGATATTCTGGAACAGCTCGAGCAGCATCGCGCCGCAGCGCGTCTCGGCGGCGGGCAACGGCGCATCGACGCCCAGCATGCCAAGGGCAAGCTGACGGCGCGCGAGCGGCTGGATGTGCTGCTCGACGAGGGTTCTTTCGAGGAATACGACACCTACAAGACCCATCGCTGCACCGATTTCGGCATGGCCGAACAAAAGATCTCGGGCGATGGCGTCGTGACCGGCTGGGGCACGATCAACGGCCGGCCCTGCTACGTCTTCAGCCAGGATTTCACCGTCTTCGGCGGCTCGCTGTCGGAGACCCATGCCGAGAAGATCTGCAAGGTGATGGACCTCGCCATACAGAACGGCGTGCCGATCATCGGGCTCAATGACAGCGGCGGTGCGCGTATCCAGGAAGGTGTCGCCTCGCTGGGCGGCTATGCCGAGGTGTTCTGGCGCAACGCGCAGGCCTCAGGCGTCATTCCGCAGATTTCCGTCATCATGGGGCCGTGCGCGGGCGGCGCGGTCTATTCGCCGGCGATGACCGACTTCATCTTCATGGTGAAGGACACGAGCTACATGTTCGTCACCGGTCCTGACGTGGTGAAGACCGTCACCAACGAGATCGTCACGGCGGAGGAACTGGGCGGCGCATCGACCCATTCACGGAAATCGTCGGTCGCCGACGGGGCCTACGAGAACGATGTGGAGGCGCTTCTGGAAGTGCGCCGCATGTTCGACTTCCTGCCGTCCTCCAACCGCGAGACGCCGCCGCTGATCCCGACCGCCGATCCGGGCGACCGCATCGAGACGGCGCTCGACACGCTTGTGCCGGACAACGCCAACAAACCCTACGACATGCACGAGGTTGTCACGCGCGTCGCCGATGAAGGCTCGTTCTTCGAGATCCAGAAGGACCATGCGGGCAATATCCTCTGCGGTTTCATCCGGCTGAACGGCTCGACTGTCGGCGTCGTCGCCAACCAGCCGATGGTGCTGGCAGGCTGCCTCGACATCGACGCATCCAAGAAGGCTGGCCGCTTCGTGCGGTTCTGCGACGCCTTCAACATCCCGATCCTCACCTTTGTCGATGTGCCGGGCTTCCTGCCGGGCGTCGCACAGGAGTATGGCGGCATCATCAAGCACGGTGCGAAGCTCCTCTTCGCCTACGCCCAGGCGACCGTGCCGAAGGTGACCGTCATCACCCGCAAGGCCTATGGCGGCGCCTATGACGTGATGGCTTCCAAGCATATTCGCGCCGACGTCAACTATGCCTGGCCGACCGCGCAGATCGCGGTGATGGGCGCCAAGGGCGCGACCGAGATCCTCTACCGTTCCGAACTCGGCGACCCGGACAAGATCGCCGCGCGCACGAAGGAATATGAGGATCGCTTCGCCAATCCCTTCGTCGCCGCCGAGCGCGGCTTCATCGACGAGGTCATCATGCCCCACTCAACACGGCGGCGCGTGGCGAAGGCCTTCGAGATGCTGAAGGGCAAGCAGGTGACCGCGCCGGTCAAGAAGCACGACAACATTCCGTTGTGAGGGAAGGGGCGTGGCGAGAGACTCTCATATTCACGCCGCAGATGGCCTCGCCACAAGTGGGGCGCGGAAGTCTGAACGATGTGTGCAGTCTTTTAGTCAGGCTGAGAGGGACCATATGGAAAGGTGCGATATTCTTCGCATCGTTCCAATTTTCAAACTCAAGAAAGCACTGGTCTCATGAGTGACGACAACAAATTCCCGCCCGAGAACAATTTTCCCGCCGGCTACGTTCCGCCGAAGGTTTGGGAAGACACCTCGTCCGGCGGCGCGTTCGCTTCGATCAACAAGCCGACCGCAGGCGCGCAGTTCGAGCGGGAGCTTCCGGTCGGCAAGCATCCGCACCAGCTCTACTCGCTGGCCACGCCGAACGGTGTCAAGGTCGGCATCATGCTGGAGGAACTGCTCGCCGCCGGCCATTCCGACGCCGAGTACGATGCCTGGCTGATCAAGATCAACGAGGGCGACCAGTTCGGTTCGGGCTTCGTCGATATCAACCCGAACTCCAAGATCCCGGCCATGATGGACCACGCGCCGAAGGGTGGCGGTGAGCCCGTGCGGCTGTTCGAGTCCGGCTCGATCCTGTTCTACCTGGCGGAAAAATTCGGCGCGTTCCTGCCGACCGATGTTCGCAAGCGCGCCGAGACGATGAACTGGGCGTTCTGGCAGATGGGCGCGGCGCCTTATCTCGGCGGCGGCTTCGGCCATTTCTATGCCTATGCGCCGATGAAGATTAAGTATGCGATCGACCGTTTCTCCATGGAGGTGAAGCGCCAGCTCGACGTGCTCGACAAGCAGTTGGCGAACAACGAGTTCATCGCTGGCGACGAGTACACGATCGCCGATATTCTGATCTTCCCCTGGTACGGCAGGCTGGTCGAGGGCGGGGCCTACGAGTCCGGCGAATTCCTGCAGGTCCACTCCTACGAGAATGTTGTGCGGTGGATGAAGATGATCGATGCGCGTCCAGCCGTGAAGCGGGGCAAGATGGTCAACAAGGCGATGGGCGACAAGGCGACGCAACTGCACGAACGCCATGACGCGTCGGATTTCGAGACGAAGACGCAGGACAAGCTGGAGGTCGCGGAGTGACGAGCGTTAGCCGCAGCTGGGCGAGGGGGGCTGATCCGGCGCTGGCCCCTCATCCGATCCTTCGGGCCACCTTCTCCCCGCAGGCGGGGAGAAGGAAGAAAGGGAGCCTGGTCTGATGCCCAAGCTCCCCAACATGACGAAGCATCGCGGATTTCCCTCCGGCCTGCCGGGCACCGGCTATCAGTTCACCATCCGGCGGGCCAATCCGAAGGGCGTGACGCCGATCGTGCGCCGCGAGCGCAAGCGAGACGCCCTTCCGATCGAAAAGCTGGCCGATACCGCCTTCCTGCATTCGCTGTGGCACCAGTTCGGCAGCGAACCCTTCGAGCGCGGCAATCTCGACGCCGGGCGACTGTCGCTGCTGTTTGGCCGCGAGGTCGTGCCGGCCGAAAAACCTTTCGATCCAGCCTCTTATGAAGCGCTGCTGCAAATCGACGAAGACGTGGCCCGGGCGAATTTCCCCGAGGCTTTCGCGGATGTGCTGGAGGTGTGAGCGTGCTCGAGTCCAGCAATCCGGCCATGCAGGTTTATGCGATCAGCGCGTCGCTTGCCGTGCTGAAGCTCATGGGGCAGGGCTGGATGACTGTCTATCGCATGATGAAGAGCAATTCGGGCCTGGCCAGCCCCGAGGACCTAAGGCCCGGCCCGCTCAACAGGGCGCCCCGTCCGGAACAGCTCGATATCGATGATTACGTCGACCGCTCGCGGCGCATGCATCGCAACGATCTCGAGAATATTCCGGCATTTCTGGCAATCGGTCTCCTGTTCGCGCTGACGGAGCCGCCACTGCTTCTGGCGCAAATACTGATGTACGGTTTCGTTCTGGCGCGGGCATGCCATGCCGCCGCCTACGCGACCAAACAATCCCACGAGGTCAGGGCGACGTTCTACACGCTCGGTTCTCTCGCGGTCATATACATGGCGGTCCATGTGCTTGTCGTCGTCGTAGCCGGATACGGCTTCGGCTGACGATCCGGCGGAAATACCAATCGAATGGGTGGATAAAAGTGTTTTCCAAGATCCTTGTTGCCAACCGTGGCGAGATCGCCTGCCGTGTCTTCAAGACGGCCAAGCGTCTCGGCATCGCCACCGTCGCCGTTCATTCCGAAGCGGACGCCAACGCGCTGCATGTCGAGATGGCGGACGAGAAGGTCTTTATTGGCCCGCCTGCGGCAAGCCAGAGCTACCTCGTGATCGACAAGATCATCGCGGCCTGCAAGGAAACGGGCGCGGATGCGGTGCATCCTGGTTACGGGTTTCTGTCCGAACGTGCGGAATTCGCCGAGCGGCTGAAGGCCGAGGGCATCACCTTCATCGGGCCCCCGGTGGGCGCGATCGAGGCGATGGGCGACAAGATCACCTCGAAGAAGATCGCGGACGAGGCGGGTGTGTCCACCGTGCCCGGCTATATGGGGCTGATCGACGACGCTGAGCATGCCGTGAAGATCGCGTCGGAGATCGGCTATCCCGTCATGATCAAGGCGTCGGCCGGCGGCGGCGGCAAGGGCATGCGCATCGCCTGGAACGACGCCGAGGCGCGAGAGGGCTTCGACCGCTCGAAATCGGAGGCCGCGTCCTCCTTCGGCGACGACCGGATCTTCATCGAGAAATTCGTCACCGAGCCGCGCCATATCGAAATCCAGGTGTTGGCCGACTCGCACGGCAACGCGGTCTATCTCGGCGAGCGGGAATGCTCGATCCAGCGCCGCAACCAGAAGGTCATCGAGGAAGCGCCGTCGCCATTTCTCGACGCTGAAACCCGCATGGCCATGGGCGAGCAGGCCGTCGCGCTGGCCAAGGCTGTCGGCTATGCGTCGGCGGGCACGGTTGAGTTCATCGTCGACAAGGACCGCAACTTCTACTTCCTCGAGATGAACACCCGCCTGCAGGTGGAGCATCCCGTTACCGAGTTGATCACCGGCGTCGATCTCGTCGAGCAGATGATCCGTGTCGCCGCGGGCGAACGCCTCTCGATCACTCAGGACGATATCAAGCTGAAGGGCTGGGCGATCGAGAGCCGGCTCTATGCAGAGGATCCGTATCGCAACTTCCTGCCGTCGATCGGCCGGCTGACGCGCTATCGCCCGCCCGTCGAGGGCACCCGCTTCGACGGAGTGATCGTGCGCAACGATACCGGCGTCTATGAGGGCGGCGAGATCTCGATGTTCTACGACCCGATGATCGCAAAGCTGTGCACATGGGCACCGTCGCGCGACGAGGCGGTGGAGGCGATGGCGGAATCGCTGGACGCCTTCGAGGTCGAGGGCATCGGTCACAACCTGCCGTTCCTTTCGGCGGTGATGGACCATCCGCGATTCCGTGAGGGCGCGATCACCACGGCCTTCATCGCGGAGGAGTATCCGGACGGATTTTCCGGCGCGGCGCTGTCCGCCGACAATCTGCGTCTCGTCGCCTCCACAGCCGTCATGGCGCAGTGGATCGCCGACCGGCGTGCGTCCTTCATCACCGGACGCATGGAGAAGGGGGCGAAATACGGGCCGTCGGAAACGCCCTTCGTGGTGCGCGCGGGGGAGGAAGAATTCGAGATCGCGGTCGACAACGAGGCCACACGCGGCTTCTACGACGAGGAAAGCCTCACGGCCCCGCCGAACGGAGAGTGGGGCACGCCGGTCTGGCTGTCCTTCGCCGACGAGAGCGAGGCGCGCGCCTACCAGATCGCCTGGCGGCCGGGTGACCGCGTGGCGACGATTTTCGCCGAGACCGACCAGGAAGGCCATTGGCGCGAGATCGCGGCGATGAAGATCGGCCAGGTCGCCGGCGGGTTCCGTGTGCGCTATCGCGGCGCGGATTTGAAGGTCTCCGTCCTGCCGCCGCATGTGGCGAAGCTCGCTGCGATGATGCCGGAAAAGCAGGCGCCCGACACGTCCAACCTGCTGCTCTGCCCGATGCCGGGCCTCGTCGTCGCGATCAATGTCGCGGAAGGCGAGGAAGTGCAGGAAGGCCAGACACTCGCCATCATCGAGGCGATGAAGATGGAAAACGTGCTGCGCGCGGAGAAAGCCGGCAAGGTGGCGAAGATTCCCGTCGAGGTCGGTGCCTCGCTGGCGGTCGATGCGGTGATCATGGAGTTTGAGAGATGAGCAGGACAAAACGCGATTGGCTGGATCTCGCCTCGAAGGAACTCAAGGGCCGCGACCCGTCCGAATTGGACTGGAATACGCCGGAGGGCATCACCGTCCATCCGCTCTACACGGCGGAGGACGTGCCGGAGGGCGCTGCTGATGAGTTACCCGGCTTCGCGCCGTTCACACGCGGTGTGAAGGGCACCATGTATGCCGGACGGCCGTGGACGATCCGGCAATATGCGGGCTTCTCGACTGCGGAAGAGTCCAACGCCTTCTACCGGCGTAACCTCGCCGCCGGCCAGAAGGGCCTCTCCGTCGCCTTCGACCTCGCGACCCACCGCGGTTACGACTCGGACCATCCGCGCGTTTCCGGCGATGTCGGCAAGGCGGGCGTTGCGATCGACAGTGTCGAGGACATGAAGATCCTGTTCGAGGGCATCCCGTTGGCCGAAATGTCGGTCTCGATGACCATGAACGGCGCGATCATTCCGGTGCTCGCCATGTTCATCGTCGCCGGCGAGGAGCAGGGCGTCGACAAGGCGCAGCTCACAGGCACGGTCCAGAACGACATCCTCAAGGAGTTCATGGTCCGCAATACCTATATCTACCCGCCCGAACCGTCGATGCGCATCGTCGCGGACATCATCGACTACACGGCGCGCGAGATGCCGAAGTTCAACTCCATTTCGATCAGCGGCTACCACATGCAGGAGGCCGGGGCGACGCTGGCGCAGGAGCTTGCCTATACCCTGGCCGACGGCATGGAATATGTCCGCGCCGCCACCTCGCGCGGCCTCGATGTCGACGCGTTTGCCGGCCGGTTGTCCTTCTTCTTCGGCATCGGCATGAACTTCTTCATGGAGGCCTCCAAGCTGCGCGCCGCGCGCCAGCTCTGGGCGAAGATCATGACGGATTTCGGCGCGAAGTCCGACCGCTCCAAGATGCTGCGCACCCATTGCCAGACTTCGGGCGTCTCGCTCACCGAGCAGGATCCCTACAACAACATCGTGCGCACCGCCTATGAGGCGCTTGCCGCGATCCTCGGCGGCACGCAGTCGCTGCACACCAATTCCTTCGACGAGGCGATGGCACTGCCGACGGATTTCTCCGCCCGCATTGCACGTAACACGCAGCTGATCCTCGAACACGAGACCGGCGTCGCCAATGTCGTCGATCCGCTCGGCGGGTCCTATTATGTCGAGGCGCTGACGAAGGACCTCGCCGACAAGGCCTGGGAACTGATTCAGGAGGTCGAGGCGCATGGCGGCATGACCAAGGCCGTTGAGGAGGGGCTGCCAAAGCTGCGCATCGAGGAGGCCGCCGCGCGGCGCCAGGCACGCGTCGACAAGGGCGAAGAGGTAATCGTCGGCGTCAACCGCTTCCGCCCCGCCGATCCGGACAAGGTCGATATTCTCGCCATCGACATCACCAAGGTTCGCGCCTCGCAGATCGCCAAGCTGAAGAAGGTGCGCGAGACGCGCAACCAGAGCGCCGCCGAGAGCGCCCTGCAAAACCTTCAGGCCGTCGCCGCGTCAGGCAAGGGCAATCTGCTGGAGGCAGCTGTGGAGGCCGCGCGCGCCCGCGCGACGCTGGGCGAGATTTCCGACGCGATGGAGAGCGCCTTCGCACGCTTCCACGCCACGACCCGCGTCATTTCCGGCGTCTATGGCGAGGCCTATCGCGGCGATACCGAATACGAGGCCATCCAGGCGCGCCTCGCCGAGGTGGCGAAGACGATGGGCCGAAAGCCGCATATCCTCGTCGCCAAGATGGGCCAGGACGGCCATGACCGCGGCGCCAAGGTCATCGCCACGGCCTTTGCCGACATGGGCTTCACGGTCGATCTGTCGGACATGTTCGAGACGCCGGAGGAGGTAGCCGAGAAGGCCAAGGCCATGGGCGTCGACGTCGTCGGTGTCTCCTCTCTCGCCGCCGGCCACCTGACGCTGGTGCCGGAACTGATCGACCGCCTGAAGGCCATTGATGCCGGCGACATCAAGGTCGTCTGCGGCGGCGTCATCCCGGAACAGGACTATGCGGAGCTAAGGGCTGCCGGCGTGGCGGAGATCTTCGGCCCCGGATCGAACGTGCTGGAAGCGGCGAATGCGGTGCTGGCGCAGGTGGAGGGGCTGAGGCGGAACAGGTAGGCGCGCGGTTCCCCTTCGGCGTGATCAGCCAACGTCGCTGCAGGCCGCGATGGCCTGCGCCTGTGTCGCGCCCAGCGCGAGCTGCTGGCGGAAACAGGTAAGCCGGGCCTCCGCATTGTTGGAGTTGCTGCACAACCGGGCTGCGTCGTCGACCGTCCAGTTGGCTGAACCGTCGAGATTACTGGGGAACCGGCCACTCACCACGAAATGCATGCAGATCGCGGGTTCCGTCGATTGCCCGTTCCTGCCGCAGACGCGGCCGACGGTCTCGTCGCGATAGGAACGCGCCGTATTGTTGGCGAACTGGTTGGGCCCCTTGAGTACGTTGGCGCAGACGTCGCTTGCGCCTGGGCGCACCGAGGCGGTTTCGGATGCTTGACGGTACCGGTTGCAGGTTTCGACAAAGTCCGCGATGTCCTGCCTGTCCGATTGTATGGAGGCCGACAGATCGAAGCCGCCGCCCCACCTGGCCGCGTCCACGGTCGGCTTGAACCGGGTCGTGGGGGAGATCAGTTCCGCGAAAAAGTCGGAACGGGTGTTGAGCATGAAGCGGTAGCGGGCGCGGTTTTCGCCCGCGTCATAGGATGCGTCCCGGTCATAAGTGCCCATGACCGAAAGGGCGCTATCGCGCCTTGCCTTGACAAACAGTTCCTCTCGCGGCTGGGCATTGGCCCGCACGTCGAGGCGGAGCAGGACTGTCACCTCCGGCTCCGGTGCGTCCCGATTGCACCGCGCGGTCATCAGGACGACACTCGTGCCCTCCGGCGAATTCAGGAAGCTCCGCACATGCCGGACCGAAAGCAGCGCGTGGGTGCCGTCCGTGGTGAATGCCCAGACATTGCCGGAGCTGCTGGCGCTTGCCTGCTTCAGGGCGCCGCTCCACAGGGCCGTGAACGTAAGGCACAGGGCGATGAGCCCGCGCTTGAGGCGGATTCTGGTCGTCATGCGGATCTCCGGGATCGTGATTTTCGCAGCCGTAGCCGCGGGCTGGACAGCAACGGGCCGCGACGGCGAGCGTCGCGGCCATGGCAGGGGCGCAGCCCTGCTGTAGCATTATGTCATCAGCAGTTCGGGTTCTTGCCGGTCCACGGGGTTGTCTTCTGCATCAGGCCACCCGACTTCGTTTTTACAAACTCCGGGATAAGCTTGCTCCAGGTGCCCGAAAAACTGCACTTGTCCTTGAAATACCAGGTGAAGACACCGCTCGTCGTGGGATCGTATTTCTGCTTGGTCTTCCCGTATGCACCCCAAATGACGACGGCCTGGCGACCTTCATCCCAGTCGTAACCCTTGAGTTCGATATATCCGTCGCCGTCGTAATAGGTGTTGTTGGCGAAATTGATGGGGCCGTAACTGGAATCCCAGGTTCCGGAGAGGTCAGGTGCCTTTTTCGCCTTGAAATCACTTATCGCGGCGTTGATCGCCTCGAGTTGCGACGGCGTGCTTTCGGTCGGCTTGGAGGCGTACACAGTGCGCGAATCTCCCGACGGCGACGTGATCAGGATCTGGTTGTTCTTCTGAAGTTCGATCGTGACCGTCTTGCCGGCATCGTCATCCCTGAGAATGTGCTGCTTGAAGCCTTTGGTACCGCCATTCGCGAGCAACTCGCCAGCCGCTGCCGAGGCGATGGTCGCGCTCGCGGCGGCCATGGTCGTAACGACTGCAGCCGTTGCGGCCGGACCGCATGCTCCAGCGGTGCTGGCAGTGCAAACCGCGCCGAAAACGGTTGCCGCGATGGATGTGCCTACGGGAATTGCGATCTTGCTCGCTTTTTCCATGAAGTCGATTGCGCCGCGAAAATTGTTCGGATCGGAATAGTAGATTGTCGAGCTGTCGGTATAGACCCACGAAACATACCACCAGTCTCTCCCGGTCGTACCGAACCCGGTATTGTAGGTGACGGGTTGTCCCGAAGTTTTTGCACCGTCAGCGAGGACGCCTGGCCAATCCAGCTGATGCTCGTATTCGTCGCTGTATTTGTGGGCGACGGTAACGCTAAGGATGGTTTTGCCGGTCTTGTTGCTGACGACAACATCCGCCTGCTTCTTGTCGACGGCGTAAGATGTCGAAACAGTGCTCAGTGTGAAGAGCACGCCAAAGCAAATCTTGCCCAGCATGCCGCACGAATTGATATTCATGAAAGCATCTCCAGTTCCGGATTTCACTGTCCGGATCGTTTCAGGTTGCCCCTTCGATGGTCTTATGAAAGTACCGGGTCACGGATAAAAGCCTCGCCGGACGCCAATTGGACGTTTGGCGGTGATGGTTCCGTATTTGGCGATATGGGTCCTCTTGTCCCGAACGCCTCAATCGGCTTTCCTTGCGGCACCGCGTTCGGGCGGGAAACCGGGGAAATGTTGGCTATGAGTGCAATCTCATGAAGCGCGAGGTACTGCCTTTAGCCACGCGCTATGTTGCGATGCTGGTCTATGATCATGTCGCTTCCGTTGACGTCTGCGGGCCGCTGGAGCCATTCGGAGTCGCCAACTTTCTCACGGGCCGGCCGCTCTACCGGCCGATCACCGTCTCCGTCGACGGGAGGCCGGTGGAGGTGGCGGGAAGCTTCCTGCGGATAGAGCCGACCTGCAGCTGCGAGAACCTGCCGAAAAATCTCGACCTTCTGCTGGTCGCGGGCGGCCCGGGTTGTTTCGCCGCCTCCGAGAACGAGGAGATCACCGGCTGGATCCGCAAGCTGGAGCCGCGCTGCGACCGCATGGGGTCGGTGTGCACCGGGTCGACGGTGTTGCTGGCGTCGGGCGTCACCGATGGCCACCGCATTGCGACCCACTGGCTGGAGGCGATGCGCCTGGAGGCGGATGAGAACATCGCCGGCCAGGTCGATTCCGATGCGATCTTCGTCAATTCGGGCAAGTTCTGGACCTCTGCCGGCATGCTTGCCGGCATCGATCTCGCACTGGCCCTGATCGAGGAGGACCACGGTCGCCAGCTGGCGCTCGACGTCGCGCGCTTCATGGTGCTTGTCCTGCGCCGCCAGAGCGGCCAGACCCAGTTCAGCACGCATCTCATGGCCGACGCCACCGAGGATGCCAGGATTCGTCGGGTGCAACTGTATATCTGGGAAAACCCGGGCCTGGACTACTCGATCGGCAAGCTCGCCAGCTACGCTGCGATGAGCGAGCGGTCGCTGGAACGACGTTTCAAGGAAGTCACCAACACGACGATCTTCCGCTATATCGAGGACGTAAGGCTGAACGTCGCGCGCCGGCTCCTCGAAACGTCTGATCTGCCCATTCAGGCGATCGCGACGAAGAGCGGGTTCGGCACCGCGAAGACGTTGCGCCGGGCCTTCGCGCGCCGGCTTGGCGTGGCGCCCAGCGATTACCGGGCAAATTTCGGCATGGTCCGCGTCGACGGCGAGGATGTGGCGTCGGTCGTGGGAGAGATCCGCATGGATCTCGAAAGCGTCATTCTCGGAAAGTCAGTCTGGTAGGCGAGGGAACCTCCAATCCCACGAATTATGGCCGTTCAGCGGGCATACAGCTTTGCGGTGAAAATCTGCCGGGCGACACGAAACCGGCTCAGGGCGCAGTCCGCGCCGTTCAGACAGGAGACAGGCATGTTCGTCCGACAGATACTCGCCATGATCGCGATTGCGGCCATCACGCTTCCCGCGTCCGCGCGCACCGAACGATGGAGCGTGACGGGAACCGGGGCGGAAGCCACCGTCACCGATTGCACGGATTGCGAGGAGGATATGGGCCTTCTTGTCCGTTGCGAGGCGGCCGGCGTGCCGGCGACCCTATATGTGCCGTTCCAGGCGCTGGAGGAGGCTCCTGCCGAAGACGCGGAGCCGCGCGAGATCGTCTTCACTGTCGATGGAGAGCCGTTCTCCTATATGCCGGAGTTCGAACTCTGGGGGATGATCGGACACGTACCCAGGATCGCGCTGAAACCGTCGGATCCGCTGGTCCAAGCCTTGCGGGCCGGTCGGATGGTGCGCATCGCGCTTGGCGACGCAGCCGTGGAACTGCCGTTGAAAGGTTCGTGGGTGGCTTTGGCCGCCTTTGCACGGACTTGTCCCTGGGGGGAAGGAGGGGAGGCCGCGCCTTCCGAGGCTGGCATGAGCGACGCCGAGTGGCAGCATTATGCGTTCGACAATGACGACGGCGGTCGGGACCAGGTGCTGACCTTCGGCATTCCCGAAACCGATGCTTGGGCGCTGAACGTCACCTGCGAGCCCGGCAGTGTGGAGGCCGGAGCCACCGTGATGCTCGCCCTCTCTTTCGGGGAGCGCGAGGACGGGGAGGCGGCCGGCATCCGCATCGAAGCCGGCGACTACGCGGCCGATCTGTCCGGCACGGTATCGATCCAGAGCAGCGAATATGCCGGCGTGGAGACGAGGATCGGCATGGAAGACGGGTTCTGGGCCGCGCTGGCGGGGGCGGAAACGCTCGCATACGGTATCGCTGGCGAGGAGGCCCGCGTGATCCCGCTCGAAGGCGTTGGCGAGCCGCTTGGCCGCTTCCTTGGTGCATGCCGCGGGGAGACGGGTGGAGAGTGAAGCGGAACCGACGCGGAGGTCCATCAAGGTCTTGCAGTCGCCCGACCCTTGAATCCCGCTCCCGCCATCCCCATCTACGCCTTAACCGGCTGCCGCTGTGTAAGGCTCCTTCCAGATAGGTTGTGAGGTTTGCGGGCGAGGTTGGTTCATTTCCGATTGATAGCCTGGTGACCACGGAAGTACTGGCGCCATGCAAGTCTCGGGGAACGAGGGAAGCGGGCTTTTGGCCCGCTTTTTTTGTTTGTGCGGCGGCGTTACGCGGTTGCGCGCTCCGACATATCCTGACGCACAAGACAGCGTTGTCCTAGAAATCCGGCGTCCGGAAGGCGTGCGGGGCGTCGGCGCGCGGTCTCCGCGCGAAGGCGTCAGGCCGGCTCGACGCTTTCTCGCGGCAGAACCCGGGCGGCGTCGGCCTCGGCGAAGATCCAGTCCCGGAAGGCGCGAATGCGCGGGTGGGTGGCGCGGTTTTCGGGGTAGGCGACCGCGTAGAGCGTGACCGGCATGGTCACCGTGTCGAACAGCCGCACGAGGCTGCCGTGGGCCAGCGTGTCGGCCACCATTGCCTCATAGGCAAGCGACACGCCCTGGCTGCGTTCGGCCGCCGTCGTCGCGATTTCGCAATGAGGGAAGCGCGGTCCGCGCGGCATCGAGGGCACGGTCATGCCGGCAAGGCGGAACCACTCGTCCCAGGCGTCCATCACCTCGTCGTGGATGAGTGTGACGCCCAGCAGGTCGCGCGGCGTTTCCAGCCCCTCGCGCCGGATCAGTTCCGGCGAGGCGACGGGAAAGCGGTTGGAGGCCATGAAGGGTTCGACGATGAGCCCGTCGACCGGCGCGCCGCCCCAGTGGATCACCACGTCGGCGTCGTTGCGGCCGAAATCCGTGTCCGGCGCGCCTTCCGAGACCCGGAGCCGGATCGCGTTTCCGAAGGGCAGGCGGTTCAGCCGGGGCACCAGCCAGCGCGCCGCGAAACCGGGCGTGCACAGGACGCGCAATTCGCTTTCGGCGTCGTTCAATTCGCGTGTGGTCTCGTCCAGCGCATCAAGCAGCGCCGTTAGCTTGCCGACATAGGCCCGGCCGGTGAATGTCAGGTTCAGCCGGTTGCCCCTGCGCTCGAAAAGCGCGGTGTCGAGGAATTCCTCCAGCGCCCGGATCTGGTGGCTGACCGCGGAAGGCGTGACGCAGAGCTCGTCTGCCGCGTCCTTGACGCTCAGCCGTCTGGCCGTCGCCTCGAAGGCGCGCACGGCGGCGAATGGCGGAAAGCGGCGGCCCATCTGTGCTCCCTGGCTGAATCCTTTTCACGCGTCGTTGAACAAAGGTCTTTTGACCTTCCTCGTCTCCCGAACCTAGCATGAACGCGTCCAATCGGCCACAATTCGGAGGCGAAAATGACGCAACGGCACTTTGCCGGCGCGGCGGCGGCGTTTGCCGTTTTGCTGACGCTCATTCTCCCGGCCGCCGGCTTCGAAAACACCGGCGTGCCCGATCCCGATCCCGCCTGGCGTGACGCCGGCTCTCTCGACGATCTCGCGGGTGTCCTCGATGACTGGCTCGACGCCAACAGCGACTATCCGCGAAACCCAGCGCCGCTGGCGATCGAGATCGCCGATCCGATTACAATTGCCATGAACCCCTCGGTGGCGAGCAGCTTCGGTTCGCGCACGCGCGGACTCTACGATCCCGAGGCCGGCAGAATCTACCTGATCGCGCCGTGGTCGCGCAAAGACGCGCTCGACGTGTCGGTGCTGCTCCACGAGCTGGTGCATCACCGCCAGATCGCTCGACACTGGTACTGTCCGGCGGCCCAGGAACCGGACGCCTACACCCTCCAGCAGGCATGGCTCGCCGAGCGCGGCCTCGAGGCCGATATCGACCGCGTAACCATCGTCCTCGCGGCCGGTTGTACCCCGCGCGACATCCATCCCGACTGACACCCGCCTGCCTGACAAAAAAAGCCGCCCGTGTCGGCCACGGGCGGCTTTCCGCTCTCGAAAGGGAAGGAGAGCTTACTGGGCGGTGACGACGGTCATGACGAGTTTGCCGTCGACCTTCACCGGGCCATCTTCCTTCGCGCCCAGCGTATATTCGAAGATTCCGGTCTGCGTGCCGCCATCCTCGCCATGCAGCATGAGCATCAGCTTTTCGCCGGACTTCACTTCCTCCGTGAGGATCGCTGCGACATCGGTGTTCTCTCCGGCCTTCAGCGGAGCATGACCGACCACCGGGCCGGGCTTCATGTCGTCGCCGGTGCGGTGCACGACCAGCCAACCATTGCTGTCAGCCATGATCTTTGACGCGGTCACCGTTCCGCCGGAGACATCCTGATCCATGCCTTCGACCTTGAGCGCATGATCCATCGCGAAAGCCGAAGACGACATGATACCGGTCGCGGCGAGAGCAATAAGAAATTTCTTCATGAGTATATCCTCCTGTTTGGACGTTGCGCTTCAAGGGACGAAGACCGCGGCGATCGAGTTTCACTTTTGCGAAAATTTTTTCCTGCGCAGCCGGATTCTGGGCATTCCGCCGGCGCTCCGGACCGTAATCGCACGGCCACGGCATATTGACAGTCAACATATGATAAGTATACTTATCAACTAACGCGATGCCCATGGGCGGCTCATCGCGGGCGGCAGCGGTTGGAGGAGACAGACGGCCATGCAATTTCACTTGAACGGTTTCACGACGGGTGATCCGGAGGTCTCGAGCCAGTCGGAAGACATTTCGGCGCTGGCCAATACCGACATGCTTCCCGAGGAGGTGGATGTCCTGATCGTCGGCTGCGGCCCGGCCGGGCTGACGCTCGCCGCGCAGCTTTCGAAGTTTCCCGATATCCGGACGCGGATCGTCGAGCAGAAGGACGCACGGCTGACGCATGGCCAGGCCGACGGGATTGCCTGCAGGACGATGGAGATGTTCCAGGCCTTCGGCTTTGCCCACAGCGTCGCCCGCGAAGCCTGCTGGATCAGCGAGACGACCTTCTGGCGGCCCGACGAGGCGAACCGCGCGCATATTTCGCGTTCCGACCGGATCCAGGATGTCGAGGACGGGTTGTCCGAGTTTCCCCATGTCGTGTTGAACCAGGCGCGCGTTCACGACGCCTATCTGGAGATCATGCAAAATTCGCCGAACCGGCTGGAGCCGAATTACTCGCGCAAGCTGCTCGATCTCTCGGTCGATACCGCTGCCGATGCCGGCGACTATCCGGTGAGCGTGCGCATCGAGCGGACGGATGACGCCCACAAGGGCGAGATCGAGACCGTAAAGGCGAAATATGTCGTCGGCTGCGACGGCGCGCGCAGCGCGGTGCGCGCCTCGATCGGCCGGTCGCTCAAGGGCGAGGCGGCCAACCAGGCGTGGGGCGTGATGGACATACTCGCCGTCACCGATTTCCCGGATGTGCGCATGAAGTCGCTGATCCAGTCGGCCGAAGGAGGTTCGATCGTTCTCATCCCACGCGAGGGCGGCTACCTTTTCCGCGTCTATGTGGAACTCGACGAATTGGCCGAGGACGAGCGCGTCGCCAATCGCAACATCACCTCGGAATATCTGATCGACGCGGCAAACCGTGTTTTCAGCCCTTACACGCTCGACGTGAAGGAGATCGCCTGGTGGTCGGTCTACGAGATCGGTCACCGCATCTGCGACAAGTTCGATGATGTTCCGGCGGAGGATATCGACACCCGCCTTCCGCGCGTGTTCATTGCCGGCGATGCCTGCCACACCCACAGCCCGAAGGCGGGGCAGGGCATGAATGTTTCCATGCAGGACACGTTCAACCTCGGCTGGAAACTCGCCCATGTGCTTCATGGCAAGGCCGGCCCGGACCTGCTGCACAGCTATACGGCGGAGCGGAAGGCCATCGCGCAGGATCTGATCGACTTCGACAGCCGCTGGGCCCGGATGCTGAGTGCGCCGACCAAATCGGCCGACAATCCCGATGGTGTCGATCCGGCGGAAGTACAGAAATATTTCGTCCAGCACGGGCGCTATACGGCAGGCACGGCAACCGTCTATGCGCCGTCCGTCCTGACGGGCGCATCCACGCACCAGGACCTCGCAAAGGGGTTCGCGGTCGGCACCCGGTTTCACTCCGCACCGGTCATCCGACTCGGAGACGCCAAGCCGATGCATCTCGGCCACGTGGTCGAAGCGGACGGTCGTTGGCGCGTGTTCGCCTTTTCGGGCGCGGAGGCCCCGGCCGGCGAGTACTCGAAAATCCGCGGCCTGTGCGATTTCCTTGCGGACGATCCCGGATCGCCGATCCAGAAATACACGCCTTCCGGCGCCGATCCAGATTCGCTCATCGATGTGCGTGCCGTCTTCCAGCAGCCCTATCGGCAACTCTCCATCGAAGAGATGCCGGCGTTCCTCAGGCCGCGCAAGGGCCGCTACGGGCTGGTCGATTTCGAGAAGATGTTCTGCGCCGATCCAAGGGCAGGGGACATTTTCGATATGCGCGGCATCGACAGGGCGAGCGGCTGCATGGTGATCGTGCGTCCCGACCAGTATATCGCGCATGTGCTGCCGCTGGATGCGCATGGCGAACTGGCCGCCTATTTCGACGGATTTCTTATCCAGTCCGCATAGCCGGGTCGCGGCGTTTCGCCGCCTATGGGGTAATTTAGGCGACAAACATGTTACTGATGGTCCCGGCCGGCCCGCCGGGGCGTCACATTCGCTCCCAGGCAGATGCCCGATGATCCTTTGGACCGTGAAGCCGGATTGACATGCTTTGAACGCCGTCAGCCGGGATTGCCAAGATGATTCGTTTTGCGTGCGCCCACCTGGGTCTGAGCTGGCCAGATTACGGAGGTTAACGGGAATTGACCGCAATTGCGGCCAATTTGGCCCGATTTGCCTCGCTTTTGCCGCATTCTCGCCCTTCAGGTCTTTTTACAGGCTTAAGGGTTTGTTAGGATTGGTAAAAAGCTATCCATAAGGATTGGAGGGGACGTGCTGTTTTCTGGCGGGGAAAATAGCCATCGCAAAGAAGGTCGGGGACTTCGGATCGTGGCGCTGCCGCTGATCGCGATGTTCGCCAACCTGTCGCTTCCGACCCAGGCCGCGCTTCCCGAACATTCTACGCGTGACTGGACAATCCCGCTGACCGACACCTTCCAGGCGCGGTTTTCGCCGCGCGAGGATCAGAGAACATCGCCTGAATTGAGGGCGCTCGAGGTGCAACTCGCAAAGATGCGGCTGCAACTCGACGAGGAAAGACTTCGTCCCGCCGATCTGTTCACCGACGACGAGAGTGCTTGGGACGCCGAGCCGATCAAAGGCAAGACCGGTCGTTACTGGTCGATAAACCGAAGCTACGGACCGCGGATCGATGGTGCGGATATACAGGTGGCAGCGCTTCCGGGTATCCAGTCGGTCGCCAGCGAGCGTTTCGCCGGTCTGGCTCCGGCGCGGAGCGGCCTCGTCACCGATGGGCAGGTCAGTTCCGGTGCGGTTGCCTATGCGCCCTACAATCCGAAGAAGGTCGTCTGGTCTCCGCTCGCCATGCTTTCTCCGCTGCCCAAACCATTGGGCAAGGGCGATCACGCCTGGATGCGCCGGCCGCTTCCAGCCAGCACCTACTCCGCAGAACAGCAGCGGTGTCTGGCGACCGCCGTCTATTTCGAGGCGAGAGGCGAATCCGCCAAGGGCCAGGCCGCCGTGGCCCAGGTCGTCTTGAACCGCGTTCGGAACCCCGCCTATCCCAATACGGTTTGCGGCGTCGTCTACCAGAACGCCCAGCAGCGCAATCGCTGCCAGTTCTCCTTCGCCTGCGACGGTGTCGCCGAGCGGGTTGGGCGGAAAAGCGCATACGAGCGCGCCGCAAGGATCGCCATGGCTGTTACGACCGGCGAAACCTATGTGTCCGAGGTCGGGTCATCGACCCATTATTTCGCCAATTATGTTCGTCCGCGCTGGGCGAGTTCCATGGTCAAGATGGCAAACATCGGCGACCACATTTTCTTCAGGACCAAGGGCGGCGGCTGGCGGTAACGCCTGCGTCCGGCGTTGGCCGGGTTCGTTTGCGTTCTTCTCCTGCCTAAAGGCTTCTCCGGTCAATTTCCCCGAGCGTTGATCGTGTCAAACCGGATTTCCTTCTTCGACGGCCACAATGATTTCCTTGTTCGCCTGATGATGGCGGAGGCGCCGCGCGCCGATGTCTGGCGCGGACCGCGCGAGAAGGGCCATCTGGACCTTGCCCGGATGCGCGAGGGCGGCTTTGCCGGCGGGCTGTTTGCAATCTTCGTGCCGTCACCCGCCAAGGGGCCGCGCCGCGATCTCGCCTCGCAGATGGCGGCCTCGTCGCAGGGCGTTCCGCTGCCGCCACTGATGACGCATGAGGCGGCGCAACCGGTCGCCCTCAAACAGGCGGGACTGCTGCACTGGATGGCGCGCGAAGCCCCGGACGATTTCGCCGTCTGCCGTAGCGCGGGCGAAATTCGCGGCGCGATGGCCGAGGGCAAGATCGCCGGTGTCCTGCACATGGAGGGCGCGGAGCCGATCGGCGAAGACCTCGACGCGCTCTACCTGTTCCACGAGATCGGGCTGCGTTCGCTCGGGCCGGTCTGGAGCCGGCCGACCGTCTTCGGCCATGGTGTCCCGATGCGCTTCCCTGCCGATCCCGATATCGGCCCCGGGCTGACCGAGGCGGGCAAGGATCTCGTGCGCCTGTGCAACGAGCTTGGTATCCTGATCGACCTCTCGCACATGAACGAGGCGGGTTTTGACGATGTCGCCGCGCTGTCGGACGCACCGCTTGTGGCGACGCATTCCAATGCGCACAAGCTTTGCGCCTCGCCGCGCAACCTGACCGACCGGCAACTGGCGCGGATCCGTGAGACGGGCGGGCTCGTCGGGCTCAATTTCGCGACGTTCTACTTGCGCGAGGACGGCAAGTTCGACGCCGACATGGGCTGGGACGAGTTGCTCCGCCACGCCGACTACCTGATCGAGCATCTGGGTGAGGAGCATGTCGGCCTCGGGTCGGATTTCGATGGCTGCCTCGTGCCGAACCCGATCGGCGACGTCACCGGTGTGCAGGCGCTTTTCGTTGCGTTGCGTGAACACGGCTATGACGATGCACTTCTGGCCAAGCTCGCGCGTGACAACTGGCTTTCCTGCCTGGAACGCACGCTGGGGGCCTGAGCCCACATCGGAAAGTATCCGCTTACCAAAGGTTAACCGTGTCTTAAATGAGGCCCGGTAGTTTGCCCAATCACCATGGCTCTTGGCCGTGCGGGTATGACACCCGCAGACCCCCGCCGGTTCGGCATGTCTTCCTGCTCAGGACCGGAGTTTGTTTCCATGCTGATTTCGCGCAAATTGCCGCTTGCCGCGGCCGTTCTCACAGTCGTCTCCATCGGTGTTGCCAGTTCCGCCAGCCTGCTTATCGCATCGGGAACCGTGCGTCAGGAGGCGCAGGCGAAGCTGAATGCGGTCGCAGACGGCCGCCGCAACGAACTCGAGGTGCATCTGCGCGGCGTGTTGCACGACCTGCGCACGCAGGCGTCTTCGAAGAACACGCTGTCTGCTCTGAATTCGTTCATCGCGGCGTGGAACGTTTCCGGCGACGCGGCGCAGGAGGAGATGCAACGCCGCTATATAACCGAGAATCCCAATGGTGTCGGCGAGAAGGACCTTCTCGACAATGCCGGCAACGGCGATGCCTATGACGCGGTCCACAATCTGTTCCATCCGTCCCTGCGCGAGCGCCAGCACGAGTTCGGATATTCGGACATCTTCCTGATCGATCTGGACGGCAATCTCGTCTACTCGGTTTCCAAGCAGGCGGACTACGCCACCAACCTCCTGACCGGCGAATGGAAGGATACGGGCCTCGGCACGGTCTATTCAAAGGCGGCCGGGGCGGAGGCGCCGGGAGATTTCGCCTTCGCCGATTTCGCGGCCTACGCGCCCGCGCAGGGTGAGCCGGCGAGTTTCGTGGCGGCTCCGGTCATGGATAACGGCAACAAGATCGGCGTTATCGCTTTTGAACTGCCCGTCGATCTCATTCGCAATGTTCTGGAGAACGTGACCGGTCTGGGCGAAACCGGCGAGACCGTGCTGCTGAACCGCGACGGCGTGTTCATTTCGGACGCCATGCACACGGACGAGAACGAGGCGCTGACGCAGAAACTGGATATTCCGGGCCTTGCGGCGCTTGGATATGACGGCGTGCTGAATGCGGAGATACAGGGCTATCGCGACATGACGGCCGATCTGTCGATCGCGAAGGCCGATTTCATGGATTCGGGGTGGTCCGTCGCGGCGATCATCGACCGCGCCGAGGTCATGCAGGGCGTGACGTCGATGCGCAATGCGGTGCTCGCGGCGGCGCTCGTGCTTCTTCTCGGCGCGCTGGCGTTCAGCACATGGTTTTCGCGCACACTGAGCCGACCGATCGGCGCGCTTGTCGGCGAAATGAAGCGGCTCGCCGACGGCGACACCGCGATCGAACTCGACGGACAGGACCGGCACGACGAAATCGGCGACATGGTCCGTTCGGTCGCTGTTTTCCGCGACGCGGCGGTCGAAAAGCAGCAGCTGGAATCCGAAGCCGAGGCCAATCGCTCGATGTCCGAAAAGGAACGTGCGGAGCGCGAGGCGCTAAAGGCCGAGGAACAGCGCCGCATGAAAGAGGCCGTCGATGCGCTCGGAGGCGGCCTGTCTCGTCTGGCCGACGGCGATCTCGCCGTGTCGCTGGACGAGCCCTTCATGGAAAGCCTCGACGGTCTGCGGGTGAACTTCAACGCATCGGTCTCGAACCTCAACGACACGCTGCGGCGGATCCGCGAGAAGTCGGGATCGATCGACAACAATTCGGCTGAAGTGCGCTCCGCTGCCGACGAGTTGTCGCGACGCACCGAGCAGCAGGCCGCCGCGCTCGAGGAGACCTCCTCGACGCTCGAGGAAATCACAGCCACGATCAAGGAAACGGCGGGCAGCGCCAACGAGGCCGCCGATATCGCCAATTCGACCAAGGATCACTCGGACCGGTCGGCCGGCGTCGTCGCCAAGGCGGCGGATGCGATGAAGGGGATCGAATCCGCCAGCGTCGAAATCGCCAGCATCATCAACGTGATCGATGACATCGCGTTCCAGACCAATCTCCTGGCGCTCAACGCCGGTGTCGAGGCGGCGCGGGCAGGCGAGGCCGGTCAGGGTTTTGCCGTGGTCGCTCAAGAGGTTCGCGAACTGGCCCAGCGGTCCGCCGCAGCCGCCAAGGAGATCAGGGGCCTGATCACCCGGTCGGGAAGCGAGGTGAAAAACGGCGTCGAACTGGTCGGGGCCGTCGCCATGGCACTCTCCGAGATCACGCAGAACGTCACGGACATCAACGACCGTATCGGTGGCATCGCCCGCGCGACCAAGGAACAGCTTGCCGGTGTCGAGGGCATCAATGCCGCGGTCGGCCAGATCGATCAGGTTACACAGAAGAACGCCGCGATGGTCGAGGAGACCACCGCCGTCGCGCACAATCTCGCCGGAGATGTCTCCGAGCTATCCGGGATGATCGGCGCGTTCACGCTGTCCGGGGTTTCGAAAAGCGCGTTTGTTCCCGCGGAGGCCACCGCCAGAACGACGCCGCCGGCGGAATCGCCGGCGCGCAAGCTCGCCAAGTCGGTGTCGAACGCGTTCGGCTTCAAGGGCAATGCGGCGCTGGCGCAGGGCGCCGACGCCGACTGGGACGAGTTCTGATCTCACTCGCCGAGCGCGATGCCCTCGCGGCGCGGGTCCGCCCCGCCCCTCAGGCCGTCAGGTCCGATGGAAATCGCGTGCAGTCCGGAATTGAGTTCGCGGACCGAAACCTTGTAGCCGAGCCCTTCCAGGGCTGGCTGCAACGTCGCGATATCGGTGCCTTCCTCGAGATCGAAGGTGCCGAAGCGGTTTAGCGCATGCGGCATGGACACCGCCTGCTGGACATCCATGCCCCAGGTCAGATGCGCCAGGATCGCCTGCGCGACATAGCCGATGATGCGGCTGCCTCCCGGTGAACCGATGGCCAGAACGGGGTTACCCTCGTGCATGACGATGGTGGGGGACATCGAGGAGCGCGGCCGCTTGCCCGGTTCTAAGCGGTTGGCGATGGGCTTGCCGTCGTCCTGAGTGGCGAACGAGAAGTCCGTCAGTTCGTTGTTGAGCAGGAAGCCATTGGTCATCAGCCGCGAGCCGAAGCCGTTCTCGATCGTCGTCGTCATCGACAGGACATTGCCTGCCGCGTCGACGATGGAGATGTGGCTGGTAGACGGATACTCGATCGACTGATCGTCTCCGAGCAGCATGGCGTGGTCGAAGGCGGGCATGCCGGGCTCGGCGCTCTCCAGCGCCTTGCCGGGATCCATGCGATCGCCCTCGATCATGCCGGCGCGCTCTTCCAGATAGGCCGGATCGATGAGCCCTTTCACCGGCATCGGCACGAAATCGCTGTCGGCCATGTACCGGCCGCGATCCGCGAAGGCGAGACGCGATGCGTCGCCGATCATCCGCCAAGTGTCCGCGTCCTTCGGATCGTCGATGGCGAAATTTCCGACAATTCCGAGGATCTGGCCGACCGTCAGCGCGCCGGAGGAGGGCGGTCCCATGCCGCAGACATCATATTGCAGGTATGGTGCGCAGATGGCGTCGCGCTCCTTCACCGAATAGGTGGCGAAGTCCTTGAGCGAAAGGACGCCCGGATTGCCCTCGGCATTGCGAACCGTGTCGACGATGGCCTCGGCGATAGCGCCCGAATAGAATGCATCCGCGCCTCCTTCTGCGAAGGTGCGCAGCGTGTCGGCATAAGCCGTGTTCTGGAGCCGCATACCGGCTTCGAGAGGGCGTCCGCCCGGCATGAAGTAGTTCGCTGTCGTGGCGAAACGCGACAAGCGGTCCGTGTCGGCGGCGACAAGGCTTGCCAGTCGCGGAGAGACCTCGAATCCCCGGTCGGCGAGCGTGATCGCGTCGGTAAAGAGGTCCGACCATTCGGCCTTGCCCCAGCGCTTCCAGGCTTCCTCCATCAGCATCGGCGTGCCCGGCGTGCCGACGGAACGGCCGCCGACGACAGCATCGAAGAATTTCAGCGGATCGCCGTTTTCGTCCTGGAACAGGGTCGGCGTGGCTTCCAGGGGAGCGGTTTCGCGCCCGTCCAGGGTCGTGACCTCGCCGGATTTCGCGTCGTACCAGACAAGGAAAGCGCCGCCGCCCATGCCCGACGATTGCGGTTCGACAAGGCCGAGGACGGACTGGACTGCGACCATGGCGTCGGCGGCCGAGCCGCCATTCGCAAGGACCTTCGCACCGGCCTCGACTGCCAGCGGGTTGGCGGCGGCGACCATCCAATTCTTCGCTTCGACCGGCTTGCCTGCGGCCTTGGCGTCCTGCGCGTCGCGGATCTTCTCGGAGGTGACGGAGATGAACCCCGTGGCTCCGCCTTCGGGCGCGACGGCGTCGGCCGCCTCCTGGGCATGAACCGGGAATGAATGCACGAGCGCGAGTGCGGTTGCGGCGGCGAAAGTTTTTCTCATCGGGGATCTCCTTCCAGTCGCGACACTACGCCCCCCGAAATGTGACTTTGGCAAGGCTTGCCTTTGGCCGCTTGCGGTATGCAAATGGCGTGACAGGGAGGACTGGCAATGTTCGATCACACGATGCGTTTCGGATTGGGCGAGGAGATCGAGGCGCTGCGCGAGATGGTGCGCCGCTTCGCCGCCGAGGAGATCGCGCCGCGCGCCGCCGAAATCGATGCAAGCAACGATTTTCCGATGGATCTATGGGAAAAGATGGGTGCGCTCGGCTTGCACGGTATCACGGTGCCTGAGGAAGATGGCGGCGCGGCGATGGGCTATCTCGCCCATTGCGTTGCGGTTGAGGAGGTCAGCCGGGCGTCGGCCTCGGTCGGGCTTTCCTACGGCGCGCATTCCAATCTCTGCGTCAACCAGTTGCGCCGCTGGGGTACGCCGGAGCAGAAGGCGAAATACCTGCCGAAGCTGATTTCCGGTGAGCATGTCGGTTCGCTGGCGATGAGCGAGCCTGGCGCGGGCTCCGATGTCGTGTCGATGAAGCTAAGGGCCGAGAAGCGAAACGACCGTTATGTGCTCAACGGCAACAAGATGTGGATAACCAACGGGCCGGATGCTTCGACGCTGATCGTCTACGCCAAGACCGATCCCGACGCGGGTTCACGCGGAATCACCGCATTTCTGATCGAAAAGGAGATGGCTGGTTTTTCCACGGCGCAGAAGCTCGACAAGCTCGGCATGCGCGGCTCCAACACATGCGAACTGGTCTTCGAGGATTGCGAGGTGCCGTTCGAGAACGTGCTCGGCGAGGAGGGCAAGGGCGTCAATGTGCTGATGTCCGGGCTCGACTACGAACGTGTGGTGTTGGCGGCGGGGCCGGTCGGCATCATGGCCGCCGCGCTCGATGTGGTGGTGCCCTATGTCCACGAGCGCGAGCAGTTCGGCAAGCCGATCGGTACCTTCCAGCTCATGCAGGGCAAGCTTGCCGATATGTATACGACGATGAATGCGTGCCGCGCCTATGTCTACGCCGTGGCGGCGGCCTGCGATCGCGGCGAGACAAGCCGGCAGGATTCCGCCGGCTGCATTCTCTATGCGGCCGAGAAGGCGACGCAGGTGGCGCTCGACGCGATCCAGTGCCTCGGCGGAAACGGCTATATCAACGATTACCCGGCCGGCCGGCTGCTGCGCGACGCGAAGCTCTACGAGATCGGCGCGGGGACCAGCGAAATCCGGCGCATGCTGATCGGACGGGAGCTCTTCGAGGAGACGAAGTGAGGCGACTGGTTTTCTTCGCCTTCTTCTTTGTCGCGCCGGCAGCGGCGGAGGTCGCCGAGAGTCGCGATATCGGGCAGATCGAAAGCTGCCTGAGCCGTGCAGGCGGCGATGTTTCGATGACGGCTCATGAGTGCATCGGAACAGTCTCCGATGATTGCGGCCGTGCCGAAGGTCCCGGGAGCGCCGCCGATTGCATGCTTCGCGAGGCGGATGCCTGGATGCGCGTCGGCGAAGGTAGGCTGGATGTCCTTCGCGCCCGGTCCAAGCCGGATATTGTCGCCGAAACCGAGGCAGCCCAGGCGGCATGGGCGACCTATCGGGACGCGCAATGCAACGCCACCGGCGCTTTCTTCTACCAATATTCCGGTTCCGCCTCCGCTGAATGGCAGGCTGCGTGTCTGCGGGACTTGGCGGCGGAACGCACTATCCTTCTCGATGACTGGGCCATGCGCTCGGAGGATTTCGAATGAGAAGGAGCCGAAAATGGCCGGAGACAATTTCAACGGGATAAAGGCGCTGTTCATCAACTGCACGCTGAAATCGAGTGCGCAGGGCCAATCGCACACCGAGACGCTGATGCGCGATTCGATGGCGATCATGGAGGCGAACGGGGTCGAGGTTTCCTATCTGCGCGCCGCTGATCACGCCATCGCATTCGGGGTCTATCCCGACATGCGCGAGCATGGCGCAAAGGTCGATGACTGGCCGGACGTCTTCTGGCCCAAGGTGGCGGAAGCCGACATCCTCGTCATCGGGACGCCGCTTTGGCTCGGCGAGGAGAGTTCGATCTGTCGCGTCATCATCGAGCGGCTCTATGCCCATTCCGGCCAGCGCAACGACAAGGGCCAGTACATCTTCTACGGCAAGACCGGCGGTTGCATCGTCACCGGCAACGAGGACGGCATCAAGCATGCGGCGATGACCTGCCAATACGCGATGGCGCATGTCGGCTACACGATCCCGCCGCAGGCCGATTGCGGCTGGATCGGCGAGGCAGGGCCGGGACCGTCCTATGGCGACGAGATGGAGGATGGCGGTCGCGCCGGTTTCGACAACGACTTCACGAAGCGCAACCTGACCTTCATGACCTGGAACCTGATGCACATGGCGAAGATGCTCGCTGACGCGGGCGGTATTCCGGCGGAGGGCAATTCGGTCCCCGAATGGAATGACGGCCGGCGGTTCGACCATCCCAATCCCGAGTATCGATGAGTCGGCTTTGCTGATCGTTCGTGTCATTTTCCGGGCTAGCCGTCGGCTGGCGGCGCCTGCTAAAGCGGAGAAAACCGGGGGAAGATATCTGCCATGACCGTCATCCAGTCCACCGTCGCCCATGCGTCGCCGGAATTCGCCGCCAACCGCGCGGCGATGGAAGCGCAGTATGAGGCGATCGCGGCGGAGGCGGCGCGGATCATGCGCGGTGGCTCGGAAGCCTCGCGCGAACGTCACGTCAAGCGCGGAAAGCTGTTACCGCGCGACCGGCTCGCCGGGTTGCTCGATCCGGGTTCTCCCTTCCTGGAGGTCGGGCTTTTCGCGGCGAGCGGCGTCTATGAGGACGACATTCCCTCTGCGGGCGCGATCGCAGGAATCGGCCGTATCGCCGGTCGTGACTGCATGATCCTCGTCAACGACGCGACGGTGAAAGGGGGCACCTATTTTCCCCTGACGGTCAAGAAGCATCTGCGCGCCCAGGAAATCGCCGAGGAGAACAGGCTACCCTGCATCTACCTGGTCGATAGCGGCGGCGCGAACCTTCCGAACCAGGATGAGGTCTTCCCCGACAAGGACCATTTCGGCCGTATCTTCTTCAACCAGGCGCGCATGAGCGCGAAGGGCATCGCGCAGATCGCGGTGGTCATGGGGTCGTGCACGGCGGGCGGCGCCTATGTGCCGGCGATGAGCGACCAGACCATCATCGTGAAGAACCAGGGCACAATCTTCCTTGCCGGTCCGCCTCTGGTGAAGGAAGCGACAGGCGAGGTGGTCGATGCCGAGACCCTGGGCGGCGGCGATACGCATACGCGGCTGTCCGGCGTCGCCGATTATCTCGCGGAAAACGATGACCACGCGCTTGCGCTGGCGCGCGAGATCGTCGGCAACCTCGGTCCGGCGCCCGCGCCGTCCGTCGCGCTTGCGGCCCCGTGCGAACCGGCTTATCCGGCGGACGACATCATGGGTATCGTTCCGGCCGATACGAAAACGCCTTACGACGTCCGCGAAGTGATCGCGCGGATCGTTGACGGATCGGAGTTCTCCGAGTTCAAGCCGCGCTACGGCACGACGCTGGTCACCGGCTTTGCCCATATCGATGGCGTGCCGGTCGGGATCCTCGCGAACAATGGCGTGTTGTTTTCCGAAAGCTCGCTGAAGGGCGCGCATTTCATCGAGCTGTGCTGCCAGCGCAAGATTCCGCTGCTCTTTCTGCAGAACATCACGGGCTTCATGGTCGGCTCGAAATACGAGGCCGGCGGCATCGCGCGAGATGGAGCGAAGCTGGTGGCGGCTGTCTCGACGGCGGCCGTACCGAAGGTGACCGTGATCATCGGCGGCTCCTATGGCGCCGGCAATTACGGCATGTGCGGCAGGGCCTATTCGCCGCGTTTCCTTTGGATGTGGCCGAATGCCCGCATCTCGGTGATGGGCGGGGCGCAGGCGGCAGGCGTGCTGGCCAATGTGCGCCGCGCGGGTATCGAGGCGAAGGGCGGCACATGGTCGGCGGAAGAGGAAGCCGAGTTCAAGCGGCCGACACTCGAAATGTTCGAGCGCCAGTCGCACCCGCTCTACGCCTCGGCGCGGCTGTGGGACGACGGCATCATCGATCCACGCAAAACGCGCGACGTGGTGGCGCTGAGCCTGAAGGCGGCGCTCAATGCGCCCGTGGAGGAGACGACGTTCGGCGTGTTCAGGATGTGACGCACACGCGGGAGCTGCTATCGATCTCCGGATCGGGCCTGCGCATGAAGACTGCCAGCGCTGCTGCGAGAAGCAAAGTGGAAATCGTGTTGACCCCGTAAGCCTGCGCCGACTTGAACACTGCGAGTATCGTCAGCAGCCCGATCGCGCCAAGCGCGGCGAACCCCATTTGACGAAACTTCGGCCGGCCGTCGTCCACAATCCGCTGCACGAGGACCGTCAGGGGGAAGAGCAGCCAGACGAAATAGTAGGTACGCGCCAGAGGTGAGACGATCGTCATCAGGCAAATCAATATCGCTATCTCGTCGGCATACGCCCTCGGATTCATGTGCCGTCGCGGGACCATGACAGCCACGAATGCAAGCCCCAGAAGGGCGGCCACTGCAAGCACGACGAGATTTGCCTGATCATAGCTGAGTTCGAACAGGTTCATGTAGGCAGGCTCGGAACCCTCAGAGACCGCGAAATAGTTGATCGGGCGGACGATGCGGTGCGTCAGGGCATAAATCGACGCGTTTTTCCACGACCAGTTCTGCGATTCCCGCTGGCCGAAACCGTCCTCTGAGCCGACCATCGCAACAGCCCATGTGTTCAATTCGTCGAGGTTCCGTTCGACGCCCCGGATCGGAGAGGGAATTGCGACGAGGAAGACTACGAGAAAGATGGAAAGGCTGGCTGTCGCGCGCCAGTGCCTGCGCCAGATGAGATAGGGCAGCACTGCAATCGGAAAGACCTTCACCGCCACGGCGAATGCGAAAGCCGCGCCGGACAGAACCGGCCGGTCACGCTGAAGGGCGTAGAAACCGATCAGCATGGCAAGGAGCAGGATGATATTGGGCTGGCCGAGATCGAAATTTTCGATCGCCAAGGGGGCGGTGATTAGTATGGGAACAAGATTGGCCCATTGCGGCATCGAGCGATCGCCCTGGGCCAGCTTTTGCGAAAGGATAACCGCCATCCAGAGCACCAGCGAGTTCGCCAGGAGCAGCAAAAGATAGAAAGGTATCTTGCCGAATACAGTGATGGGCGCCAGCAGGATCGCTGCAAATGGCGTGTAAAGAAAGTCGGGCGAGTCGTAGAGCGGTCCACCGGAGATCACAGTCTGACCGACCCTGAACCAGAGCGGGAAGTCTTTGGTCTTTCCGTCGCCCAAAACCTCCGGAAAGATGACATACAGGGTCATGACAACGCATATTCCAACGATCAACATGTCGCGGGGGCGTCGCAGATCGGGGGCGAGTATACGAAACGTCATTTGGTGGAGCTTTCCGCGCGAGGCTTGTCGGTCCATACCGAAAGGTCGGGGGAGTCTCAAGCGGAGAAGGATCGCATGATGAGTGGAGCCGACCGTCTGTCCGTATACCAGGGCGACATTACGACGCTCACCGTCGATGCTATCGTCAACGCCGCCAATTCCTCACTTCTCGGCGGGGGTGGCGTGGACGGGGCGATCCACCGCGCGGCGGGGCCGGAGCTGCTCGCCGTATGCCGCACGCTCGGGGGTTGCCCGACAGGCGAGGCGAGGATCACCGGCGGTTACGATCTTCCGGCGCGGTTCGTCATCCACACTGTCGGTCCGGTCTGGCGCGGTGGCGATGAGGGGGAGGCGGAACTGCTTGCCGCCTGCTATCGCAATTCGATTCAACTCGCTGCCGCAAATGACTGCGTGACAATCGCTTTTCCGGCGATCTCGACCGGTGTCTACGGCTATCCGGCGGAGCCAGCGGCCCAGATCGCCGTGCGTACGGTTGCCGATGTGCTGGAGCATCACGTTTCCATCGAAAGCGTGACCTTTTGCTGTTTCAGCGCAGCCTCGGCCGATCTGCATCGCGCCGCGATCGCCCGGCTCTGACCGCAACCGGACACCGACGGATGAATTTGCGGCTTTGCTCCGCTCCGCCGGCACGATAAACCGACTGCATGAAACCGCCTTTCTCGAAGTTGCTTATCGCCAATCGCGGCGAAATCGCCTGCCGGATCATTGCGACGGCGCGCCGGCTCGGCGTGAAGACGGTGGCAGTCTTCTCGGATGCGGATGCGCGCGCGCTGCATGTCGAGCTGGCCGACGAAGCCGTGCGGATCGGGCCGGCACCGGCAACCGATAGCTATCTCGACGCGAATGCGATCATCGCGGCAGCGAAACGGACCGGCGCCGAGGCGATCCATCCGGGCTACGGCTTTCTTTCGGAAAACCCGGAATTTGTGGAGGCGGTCGAGGCGGCTGGGCTCGTCTTCGTCGGGCCTTCTGCGGATTCGATCCGCGCCATGGGCCTGAAGGACGCCGCCAAACGCCTGATGGAGAAAGCCGGCGTGCCGGTGGTGCCCGGCTATCACGGCGAAGCACAGGAGGTCGTCGTGCTGGCCGCCAAGGCCAATGAGATCGGCTATCCGGTGCTCATAAAGGCGCGTGCGGGCGGCGGCGGCAAAGGTATGCGCAAGGTCGACGATCAGAGGGCGTTCAAGGATGCGTTAGGGGCCGCGAAGCGGGAGGCGAAATCCGCCTTCGGCGACGACCGAGTCCTGGTCGAGAAATACGTCGCCACACCGCGCCATATCGAGGTGCAGGTCTTCGGCGACAGTCACGGCAATGTCGTCCATCTTTTCGAGCGCGACTGCTCGCTGCAGCGCCGCCACCAGAAAGTGATCGAGGAAGCGCCCGCGCCGGGCATGACCGATGACGTTCGCGCCGCGATGACCGAGGCGGCCGTCAAGGCAGCGCAGGCGATCAACTATTCGGGCGCCGGCACGATCGAGTTCATCGCCGACGGCTCGGGGCCGCTTCGGTCGGACGGCTTCTGGTTCATGGAAATGAACACGCGGCTGCAGGTCGAGCATCCGGTGACTGAAGCTATCACGGGACAGGACCTCGTCGAATGGCAACTGCGCGTAGCAGCGGGTGAGACACTGCCGCTTTCCCAGGGCGATATCGCGATCAGCGGACATGCATTCGAGGCGCGGCTTTATGCGGAAGACCCGGCGAACGGCTTCCTGCCGGCAACGGGGACGCTGCATCACCTGGCCTTCGACCAAAATGCGCGCAACGATGCCGGCGTGCGCTCCGGCGACGCGATCACCCCCTTCTACGATCCGATGATCGCCAAGGTGATCACCCACGGCGAAACGCGTGACGAGGCCCTTTCGAAACTCGGCACGGCACTGCGCGGAACGCATGTGGCGGGAACGGTGACCAATGCGGCGTTTCTCGCGACGCTGGCCTCACATGAAGGCTTTGCGCGGGGCGAGGTGGATACGGGCCTGATCGACCGGGAAAATTCTGCACTGATCGTGTCCGAACCGCTGACCGAGGCCGCGATCGCGCTGGCTGCGGTGACGGCGCTTGAGCTCGATCCGGCCGCGCGCTTTGCCGGTTGGCGCTTGTGGGGCGACGCATCGCACCCCGTTCGTTTCATGCACGGGGGCGAGGAACTGAAGCGCCGGCTTCTCCTTCCAGGCGACGGTTCGGTCGTGCTTGAGGGGGGCGCAGAGACCGTGCGGCTGCGTGGCATCGTGCGCGAAGGCACGAAGGTTTCCGCGCGGACCGGGGCCACCGGAGCAATGATCGAGGCCAATATCGCAGTCTGGCGTGGGATCGAGGGCACGGAGATATCGATCCTGATGGACGGCGTGGCGCATGACCTGCTGATGCCCGACCCGCTTGCTGTCGCCGCGCATCACGGCGATCTTGGCGATGCGATACTCGCGCCGATGACGGGTATCGTGCGCGCGGTGACCGCGCGTGAAGGCGTCGCCGTGGACAAGGGCGACAAACTGGTCGTCCTGGAAGCGATGAAGATGGAGACAAGCCTGACCGCCCCGCGCGCCGGGCTGGTGGCGGAAATCTTCTGCGCCGAGGGCGAGACCGTGGATGGCGGCGCGGTTCTGCTGCGTTTCGAGGAGACCGGATCTTGATCCGGCTGCATCATTGCCATGAAACGCGGTCCATGCGGGTGCTGTGGCTGCTCAACGAACTCGGCGTGCCATTCGAACTTGTCGTCCATTCGTTCGACAAGACATTGCGCAAGCCGGACTATCTGGCGGTGTCGCCCGCCGGGCGCGTTCCGGCGCTCGAAATCGACGGCGCCACCATGTTCGAGAGCGGCGCGATGATGGAATATCTGTGCGAGCGCTTTCCCGATGCCGGTCTGGGCCGTCTTCCGGGCGATCCCGAGCGCGCCGAGTGGCTGACATGGCTGCATTTCGCGGAGACGATTAGCCAGCATACCGCCGCGCTGACGCAGCAGCATGTTGCGCTCTACGAGGACAGCATGCGGTCTCCGATCGTGATGAAGCTCGAGGCGGCGCGACTGAAGAAGTGTTTCGCGGCGATCGAGGCGCGCTTGTCCGAACCCGGCGAGAGGCGCGGGTATCTGCTTTCCTCCGGTTTTTCCGCTGTGGACATCGCGGTCGGGCAGGCCGTCTTCATGGGGACGCATTACGCATCGCTGGACGATTTCCCTCATGTCGGAGACTGGTATGGCCGCATAACCGCGCGGCCGGCTTTCAAGGCGTCGCTTCCGAACGATGGTGATCCGAAGCTGTTCGACCGCGACTTCTATCCCGTATGGGACGTGCCGGCGTGAGCCGGGTGCGTATCTACGAGGTCGGCCCGCGTGACGGGTTGCAGAACGAAAAGGCCGTGATCCCGACGGACAAGAAGATCGCACTGATCGATCTCCTGTCCGACGCCGGGTTCGACAGGATCGAGGCGACGAGTTTCGTCTCGCCGAAATGGGTGCCTCAACTGGCGGACGCGGAGGCGGTTCTCGCCGGAATCAGGCGCAGGCCGGGCATCAGCTATGCGGCTCTGACGCCGAACCTCAAGGGGTTCGAGCGCGCCGTCGCCGCGAAGGCGGACGAGGTGGCGATCTTCGGCGCGGCCTCGGAGACGTTCAGCCAGAAGAATATCAATTGTTCCATCGCCGAAAGCCTTGAACGGTTCATGCCGATCGTGGAGGCCGCCCAGCGCGCGGCCATTCCGGTGCGCGGCTATGTCTCCTGTGTTGTCTCTTGCCCCTATGAGGGCGCGATACTCCCGGAAGCGGTGCGCGACGTGGCGGCACGGCTGTCGGAAATGGGGTGCTACGAGATTTCACTTGGTGACACGATCGGCCACGGTACGCCAGACACGGTCGCGGCCATGCTCGAGGCGGTGCTGGAGGCTGTTCCGGCCGACCGTCTTGCCGGTCATTTCCACGATACCAACAACCGGGCGCTCGACAATGTACGGGCCAGCCTCGGTCTCGGGCTCAGGACCTTCGACAGCGCCGTTGGCGGACTCGGCGGGTGTCCCTATGCGCCGGGCGCCAAGGGCAATGTCTCGACCACAGCGCTTGCTGATATGCTGGCGGCGGATGGCTGGGAGACCGGCATCGACATGGACAATCTGGCGGCGGCAGAAGCTTATCTCGCGAAAGAGATCGCCACGGTGCCTGCGAGGGAGTGACGTGATGGGATACGAGACGATCCGGGTGGAAACGGATGCACGCGGCATTGCGACGGTCACGCTTGCCCGACCGGACAAGCACAATGCGATGAATGCCCGAATGATCGCCGAGCTGACGAAGGCGGCCGTGGAGCTTGCCGGCAATGCCGCTATCCGCGCCATCATCCTTGCCGGCGAGGGGAAGACGTTCTGCGCCGGTGGCGATCTTGGCTGGATGCGCGAGCAGGCGGGGAAGGACCGCGCGGGCAAAATGGCGGAGGCGCGGGCGCTCGCCGGCATGCTCGGCGCATGGAACGCGCTGTCGAAGCCGGTCATCGCGCGCGTTCAGGGGGCTGCCTATGGCGGCGGCCTTGGGTTGATGGCCGTGTCGGATATCGTCGTTGCGGCGGGTAATGCGAAATTCGCGCTGACCGAAACGCGTCTTGGGTTGATTCCCGCGACGATCGGACCCTTTGTGGTCTCCAAGCTGGGCCCGGCTTTCTCACGACAGGTCTTCTTCAGCGCCAAGCCCTTTGAGCCGGACTTCGGATTGCGCTGCGGGCTGGTCGCACGGGTCGCGCCGGATGGGGAACTGGACGCCGCCGTGGAGGAAGAGGCGACGGCTTTCCTTTCTTGCGCGCCGGGCGCCGTCGCTGACGCCAAGGCGCTGGCGCGCAAGCTTGCCGGTCCCGATCCGGCGGAACAGGCGGAGATGACCGCAAACGCGCTGGCGGACCGCTGGGAAACCGGGGAAGCGCAGGCAGGGATTGCCGCGTTTTTTGCGAAGGAAACACCGCCCTGGCGAAAGGGGTAGGTCAGTCGGTCTCGATCTTCAGTTCCACGCGGTCGGCGGCGAAGCGCGTTTCCGAATACTGGATCGGGCGGCCGTCGGCGTCGGCGTTGACCGCGCGGGTGACCAGGACGATGGCGCCGGCCGACAGGCGCAACAGGTCGATATCCTCGGTCGAGGCGTGACGCGCTTCGATGACGGTCGATTTGCGCACATAGTCCGTCACGCCGCAGGCGGCGAGCGCCCTGGTGATGGAAGCATGCTCTTCGAAAGCCTTGTCGATTCCTGCGAACCGGTTGGCGTCGAACCATGAGGTTGCGCGTGAGACTGGCACGCCATCGGCCTCACTGACCGTATCGAGCCGAATGACCGGCGTATCCGGAGCGATATCGAGGTTTTCCGAAACCGTTTGCGATGCAGCGTCTTCGCCGCTTTGGAGCAGGCGCGTGCGCGTCGTTCCAGCCTGCGTTCCCAGACCGGCGGAAAAGCGCGTGCGTTTGGCGATCGGATAGCTCAGCCGCTTGCGGCGGCGGATAAAGGTGCCGCGACCCTGCTCGGAGCGCAGCACGCCTTCCTGCTCGAGCGCGGCGATGGCGGCGCGCACCGTGTGGCGATTGACGCCGTAGCGCCCAGCCAGTTCCATTTCCGGGGGGAGGCGGTCGTTCTTGGCGGCGCTTCCGGTGGCGATATCGGAGCGGATCAGATCCGCGATCTGACGCCAAAGCGCCACGCCGGATTTCCGTTCGAGCAGTGCACCTGTCAAATCCTGCAATCCTTTTCGCGCATCCTGTCACACTCTTGTCACCGCAGACGGCTAGGTGTCTAATATGTTTAGTTGTCTATATCAATAGACAAATATAGATGCGAAACCGGACCATGAATGCGATGACGGACAATTCGGTGGAGGAGACGCGCGCGCAAAGGCTGTCCGCGTTGGCGCTGGCCGACGGGAAGGATTTGCTGACGCTGTGGAACGGGCTCGGGATCGACCCGGCCTGCGAGATGGTGCGCGGCCCAGAAACCGGGCTGATCGCGCTGCGCGGGCGTATCGGCGGTGGCGGCTCCCCGTTCAACTTCGGCGAGGCGACCGCGACCCGCGCCACCGTACGCCTGGACAATGGTGCGGTCGGTCACGCCGTGACGCTGGGGCGCGACAGGCTCAAGGCCAAGCTGATCGCGATTCTCGACGCGCTGGCGCAAGACAATGAAATGGCTTCGAAAATCGACCAGGAGATCGTTACGCCGCTGACCGCCGCGCTCGCCGAACGCGATGCGAAGCGCAAGGCGGAGACGGCGGCCACGAAGGTCGATTTCTTCACCATGGTTCGCGGAGAAGACTGATGGCAACGGCACATATCGTCGAAGGCGGTTTCGCCGATCCGGTTTTCGCGTCGCAATCGGTGTTTCGCGCTGTGATGGACGCGATGGCGCGGCCCGGCTCGGTACTCCCGATAGACGCGGGCATCAGCCCGCCGGCGCCGCTGAACGCTGCCGCCGCCGCAGTGGCGCTAACACTGGCCGATGGCGACACGCCGGTCTGGCTCGAAGCGGAAATGGCGAAGAACGAGGCCGTTGCGGGCTGGCTCGCTTTCCATACGGGCGCGCCGCTCGCGCAGATGCCGTCCGATGCCGTTTTCGCGATTGCGTCCAACCCGGCACACCTGCCGCCGCTGACCGGCTTCGCGCTCGGTACGCAGGAGTATCCGGATCGTTCGACGACGGTAATCCTGCAGATGGCATCTTTGTCCGATGGTCCGGTGCTGAGGCTTTCCGGCCCGGGCATCAGGACGACGAACAGCATCGCGCCGCGCCCATTGCCGGGCCATTTCGAGATGCAGTGGCAGGCGATCAACGATCTCTATCCGCGCGGGCTCGATCTCGTTCTCGCCGCTCCGGATGCGATCGCCTGCCTGCCACGCACCACGCGGATCGGGAACGGGGAGGCCTAGCCATGTATGTCGCGGTCAAGGGCGGCGAGGCCGCCATTCGCAATGCGCACCGACTGCTCGCCGACCGGCGGCGGGGCGACCGTTCTCTGCCGTCTCTGACACTCGGCCAGATCGCCGAACAGCTTGCGCTGGCCTGCGACCGGGTGATGGCCGAAGGCTCGGTTTACGACCGCGAACTCGCGGCTTTGGCGATCAAGCAGGCGCGGGGCGACTTGATTGAGGCGATCTTCCTGCTGCGCGCCTATCGTACGACGCTGCCGCGCTTCGGATATTCCGAGCCGATCGATACCGGCGCGATGCAGGTCGAGCGGCGTGTCTCGGCGACCTACAAGGATTTGCCGGGCGGCCAGATGCTTGGGCCGACCTTCGACTACACGCACAGACTGCTCGATCCGTCCCTCGCCGGCGACGATGCGCCGGACGACCCGGAAGCGCGCGAGGGCGACGGCGTTCCGGCGATGCGGGTGTCCGACATCCTGGCGCAGGAAGGGCTGATCGAAGCCGACGGCGAGACCGGAGGCGAGGAGATCGGCGACCTGACGCGCACGCCGATGGAATTTCCGATGGGCCGCGATACACGGCTGCAGGCGCTGGCGCGGGGCGACGAGGGGTTCCTGCTTGCGCTCGGTTACTCGACACAGCGCGGCTATGCCCGCTCGCATCCCTTCGTCGGTGAAATCCGCATCGGCGAAGTGGAGGTCGAATACAGGATGCCTGAACTGGGTCTGACGGTTTCACTCGGGCGCATCCGCGTTACCGAGTGCCAGATGGTCAACCAGTTCAAGGGATCGGCCAAGGCGCCGCCGCAATTCACGCGCGGCTACGGGCTGGTCTTCGGACAGTCGGAGCGCAAGGCGATGGCGGTGGCCCTATGCGACCGGGCGCTGCGCGCCGATGAACTCGGCGAGGACAAGTTCGCGCCGGCGCAGGACGAGGAATTCGTGATCTCGCATTCCGACAACGTCCAGGCGACGGGCTTCGTCGAGCATCTGAAGCTGCCGCACTATGTCGATTTTCAGGCCGAACTGGATCTGGTGCGCCGCATGCGGGGCGAACATGCGCGCAAACAGGGCGGAGACGAGGCCATGCCGGAGGCGGCGGAATGACATTGGAGACCGAAATCGAGGACGGGTTGGCGAGTTACAATTTCGCCTATCTCGACGAGCAGACCAAGCGGATGATCCGGCGCGCGATCCTCAAGGGGATCGCCATTCCGGGTTACCAGGTGCCGTTCGCCAGCCGTGAGATGCCGATGCCCTATGGCTGGGGTACGGGCGGCGTGCAGGTGACGGCCTCGATCATCGGCCCGGACGATACGCTCAAGGTCATCGACCAGGGCGCGGACGATACCACCAATGCTGTTTCGATCCGCGCCTTCTTCGCCAAGGTTGCCGATGTCGAGACGACGACTAGGACCGGCGAGGCGACAATCATCCAGACGCGCCACCGGATCCCCGAGGAAAAACTCACGGAAGGCCAAATCCTCGTCTACCAGGTGCCGATCCCCGAACCTTTGCGGTTCCTCGAACCGCGCGAGACCGAAACGCGCAAGATGCACGCGCTTGCCGAGTATGGGCTGATGCATGTGAAGCTCTACGAGGACATCGCCCGCAACGGCCATATCGCCACCACCTATGCCTATCCGGTCAAGGTTGAAGGACGCTACGTGATGGACCCGTCGCCGACGCCGAAATTCGACAATCCGAAGATGCACATGTCGGATGCTCTTCAGCTGTTCGGGGCGGGGCGCGAGAAGCGCATCTATGCCGTGCCACCGCATACGAATGTCGTCAGCCTCGATTTCGAGGACTATCCGTTCGAGATCCAGACATTCGAGGAGCCGTGCGCGCTGTGCGGTGCGCATGGCGTCTATCTCGACGAGGTGATCCTCGACGATCGGGGCGGGCGGATGTTCGTTTGTTCCGATACCGATTTTTGCGAAGAGCGCCGAGCCGAGGGCCATCGCGGCCATCTCTCCGGCGAAGCGATGGAGGCGGCAGAATGAGTGACGAACCGCTCCTGCGCGTCAGCGGGGTTTCGAAGTTCTACGGCAGCCGGATCGGATGCCAGGATGTCAGCTTCGAATTGTGGCCAGGCGAGGTACTCGCCATCGTTGGCGAATCCGGCTCGGGCAAGACGACGCTGCTGAACTGCATCTCCACGCGCCTGATGCCGACCGCCGGCACCGTCAGCTATCGCATGCGCGACGGCCAGTTCCGCGATCTCTACCGGATGGGCGAGGCGGAACGGCGTTTCCTGATGCGCACCGACTGGGGTTTCGTGCACCAGAACCCGGCCGACGGTTTGCGGATGAGTGTCTCGGCAGGCGCCAATGTGGGGGAGCGGCTGATGGCCGTCGGCGAGCGCCACTACGGGAACATTCGCGAGACGGCGGCCGACTGGCTCGGCCGCGTCGAGATTACCGAGGATCGCATCGACGACCAGCCGCGCTCCTTTTCGGGCGGCATGCGCCAGCGGCTGCAGATCGCGCGCAATCTCGTCACCGGGCCGCGTCTCGTCTTCATGGACGAGCCGACCGGCGGTCTCGACGTCTCGGTCCAGGCGCGCCTGCTCGACCTTCTGCGCGGTCTCGTCAACGATCTCGGCCTCGCGGTCGTTGTCGTCACCCACGATCTCGCGGTCGCCCGCCTGCTGTCGCATCGCATGATGGTGATGAAGGACGGGAAGGTGGTGGAGACCGGACTGACCGACCGGGTGCTGGACGATCCGCGCGCGCCATACACGCAACTCCTCGTGTCCTCGATCCTGCAAGTCTGAGAAGGAGCGCAACGATGCCCACGCCTGTCGTCGTTTCCGATGTTTCCAAAAGCTTCGTTATGCATCTGCGCGGCGGGATCGTTATCCCGGTGGTCGAGCATGTCGATTTCTCGCTGAAGGCGGGTGCGTGCGCCGTGCTCGGCGGTCCGTCGGGTGCAGGGAAGAGCTCCATTCTGAAGATGCTCTACGGCAATTATGGCGTCGAGCGCGGTCAGATCCTGATCAAGCACGCCGGTGACTACGTCGATCTTGCCAGCGCCGACCCGCGAACTGTCCTGGCGGTGCGGCGCGACACGATCGGCTATGTCAGCCAGTTCCTGCGCGTCGTGCCGCGAGTTTCCGCACTCGACGTCGCGGCCGAGCCGCTGGTCCAGCGAGGCGCCGATCCTCAGGCGGCGCGCGACCGGGCGGCGGAGCTGTTTTCGCGGCTGAACCTGCCCGAAACGCTATGGGATTTGCCGCCAGCGACCTTCTCCGGCGGCGAGCAGCAGCGTGTGAACATCGCGCGCGGCTTCATCACGGATCACCCGGTTCTGCTTCTCGACGAGCCGACGGCTTCGCTCGATGCGAAAAACCGGCAGGTGGTGATCGACATGATCTCGGAGAAGAAGGCGGCGCATGTCGCGCTTCTCGGCATTTTCCACGATCAGGACGTGCGCGACGAGGTTGCCGACGCGGTCATCGACGTGACGCAATTCGCGGCGGCGAAGGCCGCGTGACCAGGCTCTCCGAAGAACCGCTGGTTCACCCGACCGCCGAGGTGACGGGCTCGGCGCTCGGTCGCTATACCGAAATCGCCGAACGTTGCCGCGTGCACGAGACGGCACTCGGCGACTATTCCTATATGATGCAGGACTGCAGCGCCTGGTGCGCACGGATCGGCAAATTCGCCAATATCGCATCGAATGTGCGTTTCAACGCGACCAACCATCCGACGTGGCGGCCGACGCTGCATCATTTCACCTATCGTGCGGGCGACTACTGGGCGGATGCCTCCAACGAGGAGCAGTTCTTCGAATGGCGGCGCGAGAACATGGTGACCGTTGGCCACGACACCTGGTTCGGCCACGGTTCGACCGTGCTTCCGGGTGTGACCATCGGCGACGGCGCGGCGATCGGGGCCGGGGCCGTCGTCTCGAAGGACGTGGCGCCCTACACAATCGTCGGCGGCGTGCCGGCAAGACCGATCCGCGAACGCTTTCCCAAAGCTATCGCCGAGCGACTTCAGGCGCTGGCCTGGTGGGACTGGGAGCACGCGGCGCTGCGCGCTTCGCTGGACGATTTCCGGAGCCTCGATATCGAGGAATTTCTGGAAAAATACGAATCCACCTGAATCATTTCCGCAGCGTAACTGCCTGATCCGCCGATTTTGTTGACAGTCGGATGACATCCGGCTGTGCCTCTGTCTGTCGATCACCCGGAAAAGCCCGGAATGCCGCGAAAAAGGGCGGGCTGAAGTTCGTCCACAAGCGACCGTACAGTGTCACGCAATTGATATCGAACTGACATTTTGCGGTGATCCAAGCCGCTTAGACCCCCGGATGGAACAGTCGGAACGCGGGGTTCGCCAGTGCTCGAAATCACGAATGTGACTCGCCGTTTCGGCGCCAATGCGGCCGTCAAGTCCGTCTCCCTGACGATCCCCTCCGGCCAGATGGTCGGCGTCATCGGAGCATCGGGCGCCGGCAAATCGACCCTTCTTCGCATGATCAATCGCCTGATCGACCCGTCCGAGGGCCGGATCGTTTTCGAGGGCGCGGAAGTATCGTCGATTTCGGGACAGACGCTGCGCAACTGGCAGCGCGACTGCGCGATGATCTTCCAGCAGTTCAACCTGGTGCCGCGCATCGACGTGCTGACCAATGTGCTTCTTGGCCGGCTGAACCATCGCTCGACACTGTCGAGCATTCTGAACATGTTCACTCGCGAGGAACGCGCCATGGCGATCGCCTCGCTGGAGCGCCTCGATATCGCGAAGACTGCCATGCAGAGGGCCGGCACGCTTTCGGGCGGCCAGCAGCAGCGCGTCGCCATCGCGCGCGCGCTGATGCAGCAGCCGAAGGTGATCCTGGCAGACGAGCCGATCGCCTCGCTCGATCCGCGCAACGCGCAGATCGTCATGCAGTCGCTGCGCGACATCAACCAGAGCGACGGCATCACCGTCATCACCAATCTGCACACGCTCGACACCGCGCGCGCCTATTGCGAGCGCATCATCGGCATGTCGGGCGGCGAGGTGGTGTTCGACGGTACGCCAGACGATCTGACCGAAGCCGCCGCGCGGCGCATCTACGGCGCGGATGCGCTGGAGGAGGCGTTCTCGGAGGCGGTCACCTCGACGAGCTTCGGTGCGGGCCGCGACAAGGTCACGCCCAAACCCGAACCGGAAGTGGCCGCTGCGCGGCCCTGACGGAGAGACAAGGATTTCGCGCGATGTCGGTCGCGTCGCGCGGATGCGTTTTTCGAACGACCATCAATCGGGGGCTTGCCCCAAACAGGAGAGACGAAATGCTCAAGAAACTCCTTCTCGCAACCGCCGCTGTCGCCGCCATCGCGACCGGTTCCGTTTCCGCACAGGCACAGGACGTGTTCCGTATCGGCATCCTCGGCGGTGAAAACGAAGCCGACCGCCTGCGCAACTTCCAGTGCCTGGTCGACCAGCTTCCGGAAGCCATCGGCGTCAAGGAAGTCAAGCTGTTCCCGGCTGCCGACTATGACGGCACGATCCAGGGCCTGCTCGGCGGCACGCTCGATTACGCCGAGCTCGGCGCTTCCGGTTACGCCAAGGTCTATTTGACCGATCCGGACGCGGTCGATCCGGTCCTGACCACGGTTCAGACCGACGGTGCGACCGGCTATTATTCCATCATGCTCGCCCGCAAGGATTCCAGCATCAATACGCTGGAAGACATGAAGGGCAAGAAGCTCGGCTTCGCCGATCCGGACTCCACCTCCGGCTACCTCGTCCCGGCTGTCGCCCTGCCGGCTCAGCTTGGTGCGAAGGTCGAGGACTATTTCGGTGAAACCGGTTTCGGCGGCGGCCACGAGAACGTCGTTCTGGAGATGCTGAAGGGTAATTTCGACGGCGCCGTGACCTGGTCGTCGGGCGTTGGCGACTATGCCGACGGCTACACCTCGGGCAACATCCGCAAGATGGTCGACAAGGGCCTTCTGGACATGAACGACGTTGTCGAAGTCTGGAAGTCTCCGCTGATCCCGAACGGCCCGATCGTCGTTTCGAACAAGCTCGACCAGGACGTCCGCGCCAAGTTCATCTCCTGGATGAAGGCGCTTCCGGAATCCGATCCGGCTTGTTTCTCCGCCATCCAGGGCGGCGACTACAAGGGCTTCGTCGACGTCGACCAGTCCTTCTATGAGACCATCATCGCCGCTCGCAAGGCGAAGATCGGCTCGTAAGGTCCACGACCTTCCCGATCGCCGCGGCTTCCGGGCCGCGGCGGCTTTTTCCTCTTTCGGATCTGATCGATGGCCGTGACAGATGCATCCGCGCATGGCGCCTATGTGAGCGGGGACGGGCGTTATGACGTCGAGCGTCACTGGCGCGACCTCAACGCCACCAGGCGACTCTACACCATCGGCGGACTTGTCGCTCTGGCGATCGCGCTGGTCGCGTCGCTGTGGTTCGCCAACGAGACCAATGCGGGCAAGTTTTTCGATCGCCTGCCGCATTTCTTCGATTTCGTCGGCGACCTGATCCCGCGTGACGGGTGGGAAGTCTGGCGCGCCCTGTTCGACCTGCCGAGCCCCTACGACACCGGCAGTCTGCAGTACAATTACCCGGTCGGCCGGGTCTACATCACCGAGAACCTCTACGTTCCGGAATATTTCTACAAGATGCTGGAAACGCTGAACATCGCGGTGTTCGCGACGTTGATCGGCTTCACGTTCGGCTTCATCTTCAGCTTCATCGCGGCGAAGAACCTGACGGGGTCGCGCTGGCTGCGCTTTGTTGTGCGCCGCCTCATGGAAATCCTGCGCGCCTTTCCCGAAATCGTCATTGCGGGCTTCTTCCTGGCGATTTTCTCGCTGGGGCCAATCCCGGCGATGATCGCGGTGGCGATCCACACGATCGGCGCGCTCGGCAAGATGTTCTTCGAGGTCGTCGAAAACGCCGACATGAAGCCCGACGAGGGCCTGCGCGCGGTGGGCGGAAACTGGTTCGAGCGCGTCTGGTTCGGCATCGTGCCGCAGGTCATGCCGAACTTCATCAGCTATTTCCTGCTCCGCCTCGAGATCAATGTGCGCGCCTCGACCATTCTCGGCGCGGTTGGCGCCGGCGGCATCGGCGAGGCGCTGAGGCTTTCGATCAGCCGCGGCCACGAGGCCAAGACGCTCGCCATCATCCTTCTCCTGTTCGTCACGATCATCTGCGTGGACCAGCTTTCGGCCTGGTTGCGCAAGAAGCTCGTCGGCAAGCAGGCCTTCGAATTCGGACGCTGACCATGACGACGCTGACCGCAGACCAGATCGAGGATATCGAACGGCGTCACCCGGACGCCTTTCGCCAGCCCTTCTTCAAGCGTTTCGCCTATCCGATCGCTGTCGTGGTGCTGGCGCTCTACACCGTCTATGCGTGGTGGTTCTTCTCCATCGGTTCGGTCATTTCGAACGGCAACTGGAACATCGCCGGCGCCTATCTGGCCGACTGGGTGTCCTACGAAGTGCGGCCGGATGTCGAATACAAGACCGGCGATATCGAGATCACCTATCCGCGTTTCTCGCCGCTCGGCGAGAATCCGGATCCGTCCTGGATCACGACCGAGCGCGGCCTCGTGACGGTTTCGGTCGAAGGGACCGACACCAGCGATTCGAAGCCCGCCAGCACCGGCGGGGCTGGGGTCGGCGGCAGTTTCATGTCTCCGTCCTCGGACGCCACCAATACGGGCGGCAGCGGTCTCATGAACAGTTTCATGTCGCCGAGTTCGGATGCATCCAGCATGGGCAGCAGCGCGGATGCGGGCGGCGGCACGAGCGTCGTGACCGAAACCCGCGAGGGCATCGCCGAAGCGACGGTGGAAATTTCCTCGACCGCGAAGGTTCAGATCACCGCGGACGAGATCCGGCTGACGCGCTCCGGCGAGACGGTGGTCCTGACGATCGACCGCAAGAACGAGAAGGTGTTCCCGGTCGGCGATCTGCCCTCCTGGGCCTTGCAGAAGGGCGAGGGCGAGAAGGTCATCGCCTATTTCGGTTTTGCCGGCCGCGCGGAAGTGCGCTGGTACGAGGTCAAGGTGAACCGGCGGTTCCTCGGCTGGGAGAATTTCTGGTTCGACACGCGGTCGCCCTATTGGGGCAAGACCTTTCCCGAGGTGATGGCGCTGGCCTTTTCCGGCGAGCGCATCGATCCGGACCGGTCCAATCTCGCGGTGATGTGGGACAATATCGTCAACAATGCCGAGTGGCAGCATGGCGATGTCTGGATCAAGCTGCTGCAGACCATCGTCATGGCATTTGTCGGCACGCTGTTTGCCGTGACGATCGCCTTTCCGCTGTCCTTCATGGCGGCGCGCAACATCACGCCGAACCGCTTCGTCAACCAGATCCTGAAGCGGTTCTTCGATTTCCTGCGCTCCGTCGACATGCTGATCTGGGCGCTGTTCTTCACGCGCGCGTTCGGGCCGGGGCCGCTGGCCGGCATCTCGGCGATCTTCTTCACCGACACCGGCACGTTCGGTAAGCTCTATTCCGAGGCGCTGGAGAATATCGACGACAAGCAACGCGAAGGCGTGCGGTCGGTTGGCGCGTCGCCCGCGGCCGTTCAGCGCTTCGGCGTCGTGCCGCAGGTGCTGCCGGTTTTCATTTCGCAGGCGCTCTATTTCTGGGAATCCAACACGCGCTCGGCGACCATCATCGGCGCGGTCGGGGCCGGCGGTATCGGCCTTAAACTGTGGGAAGCGATGCGCACCAATTCGGACTGGGAAAATGTCGCCTATATGGTGATACTCATCCTCATTGTCGTCTTTGTTTTCGACAATATCTCGAATGCGCTTCGCTCGCGGCTGGTCGAGCCGGCGTCCAAGGAATGACGATGTCCACCGGAAAGCTTTTTTGATGAACGAGATACGCGGCGCGTCGGCCTTCGCCGGCGCGGGGACCGAAGAGATTTTCACCAATACGCATGTCATCCTCGCCGACGAGGTGATCGACGGAACGGTGGTCGTGCGCGACGGCCGGATCGCCGATATCCAGCCGGGCCGCTCCAGCGTGCCGGCGCACGATCTGGAGGGCGACTACCTGACGCCCGGTCTTGTCGAATTGCACACCGACCACCTCGAAACCCACTACAGCCCGCGTCCCGGCGTGGCGTGGAGCCTGATGGCCTCCGTCCAGGCCTATGACGCGCAGATCGCGACATCCGGCATCACCACCGTGTTCGATTGCTTCCGGATGGGCAGCGACGAGGACAATGGCTACGAGAAGGGCGAAATGCGCCGGCTGGCCGACGCGCTCAAGGCGGGGCAGGCGGCGGGACGGCTGCGCGCCGAACACCGCATCCACCTGCGCTGCGAGGTTTCCGCGCATAACGTGATCGACGAACTGGATGAATTCCGCGATGAGGATCTCGTCGGACTGGCTTCGCTTATGGACCATGCGCCCGGCCAGCGGCAGTTCCAGACGATGGACAAATACATCCTCTACTACAAGAAAAAGCGCGGTCTGACCGACGCCGAGTTCGAGGATTTCATCAAGCGGCGGCAGGCGGAATCCGCGCGCTATTCGGACAAGCACCGCGACGAGATTGCAGAGCATTGCCACGCGATGGGGATTACCGTCGCCTCGCATGACGACGCAACGCTCGAGCATGTCGATGATGCCATCCGGCTCGGCGTGAAGCTCGCGGAGTTTCCGACCTCCATCGAGGCGGCGAAGGCATCGCACGAGGCCGGCATGAGCGTCCTCATGGGTGCGCCGAACATCGTACGCGGCGGTTCGCATTCCGGCAATGTCGCCGCGATCGACCTGGCGCGCCACGGAATTCTCGACGTTCTGTCCTCGGACTATATTCCGTTCAGCCTGTTGCACTCCGTCTTCGTGATCGCGCGCGATGTCGATACGCTCGGTCTTCCTCAGGCGCTGCGCATGGTCACCAAGACGCCGGCCGAGACCGTCGGATTGACCGACCGCGGCGAGATCGCCATCGACAAGCGCGCGGATCTCGTTCGCGTCCATCATGATCCGGATCATCCGGAAGATGTTCCGGTCGTGCGCGGCGTTTGGCGAGACGGAAAAAGGGTCGCCTGACGGCAGGGAGGGGCGATGTTTGCGGGGCAGGGCTGTTTCATTGCCATTGTCGGCCCGAGCGGGGCCGGCAAGGACACGCTGATTTCCTGGCTGAAGCCGCGGCTGGAGCCCATCGACGACATTCTGTTCGCGCGCAGGGCCGTCACACGCGATGCGGATGGTTCTACAGAAGATCACGACTCTCTCGACCGTGAGACATTCGCTGCGCAGGAGAACGCAGGGGCATTCGCCGTCACGTGGGAAGCGCATGGCCTGCGCTACGGTATTCCGGCGGTGGCCCTTCGTCATTTTGAGACGGGCGGGATCGTGATCGGCAACGGGTCGAGACGGGCGCTCCCCGACATAGAGAGGGCCTTCTCGAACCTGCTGGTGGTCAGCCTGACAGTGGATCGGCATGTGCTGGCCGAGCGGCTTGCCGGACGCGGTCGCGAGACGGCCGAGGAAATTGAAAAGCGTCTTGCACGCAGCGCAGAGAAGCTGCCGGATATCGGCCACGTGGTCGAGATCGACAATTCCGGTGAGATCGAAATGGCGGGACGGGCGTTCCTGTCGCTCCTGAAAGAGCGCTTCGATATCGGCGAGATGGCTGTCATCGGCGCCTGACGCTGGTTTGCGGCGCTGTCAGTCCTCGAAGGGCAAGCCGATATATTCGTATGCGAGCGCCTGTTGCACTTCCTCGGATGCCAGCAGCAGGTCGTAATCGTTCTGGCGGATCTTCTGGTCGAAAGGATCCTCGTCCGGAAAGACGTGGAGGAGTTTCGTCAGTTTCCAGGAGATGTTTTCGGCAGCCCAAATCCGGCGCAACGCCATCTCCGAATAGCAGTCGAGATAGTGATCGCTGCCCTCGTCGTAGTGGGTGATCAGCGCGCGGCTCAGATAGAAGACGTCCGAGAAGGCGAGATTGAGCCCCTTGGCGCCGGTTGGCGGCACGATATGGGCGGCATCGCCAGCCAGGAACAATTTGCCCCAGCGCATCGGTTCGGAAACGAAGGAGCGAAGCGGCGCGATCGATTTCTCGATCGACGGTCCGGTCTGGACCTGCCGCGCCATATGTTCCGGTACACGACCGAGGAACGCGTCCCAGAACCGGTCATCGGACCATTCCTCGACCTTGTCTGCGGCGGGGACCTGCACATAGTAGCGGCTGAGCATCGGATTGCGGCGCGACGCCATGGCGAAGCCGTCCGTGTGATAGTCGTAGACGAGTTCCTTCAGCGGCGGGCGCTCGACCATGATGCCGAGCCATCCGAACGGGTAGATGCGCTCGTATTCCCGGCGGATATCGGCCGGGATCGCCATCCGGCTCGGTCCGTGGAACCCGTCGCAGCCAATGACGAAATCGCAGTCGACCCGGTGGGTGATGCCGTCCTTTTCATAGGTTACGGAGGGCGATCCGGTGATGTCGTGCAGCGTCGTGTTCGCGGCTTCGAAGACGATCGCCGCGCCATCGCGCTCCCGTGCGGCATAGAGATCCTCGGTGATCTGGGTCTGGCCCCAGATCATCATCCGCTTTCCGGTCCAGCGCATCGTGTCGATGAAGAAATCGTCCTTGCCCTGCCAGATGATGCGCGTGCCGTCCTTCGGCATGCCGTCACGGTCCATGCGCCCGGAGAGGCCGTATTGGCGCAGCAGTTCGACGGTGCCGTGTTCAAGTACGCCGGCGCGGATGCGGCCGAGCACATGCTTTTTGGTCTGCTTTTCGACGATGACGCTGTCGATCCCCGCCGCATGCAGCACATGTGAGAGGAAAAGGCCGGCCGGGCCGCCGCCGATAATGCAGATCTGGGTACGCATATTCGTTCCGCGAAAGAGGTCGGGCTAAACTGCTAGCGCGAGGCTCCGGCGAGTTCAATCGTGACTGGCGAATGGCATCACTGTGGAAATTCGCCCACTGGCCCGTCCTTCACCGCCTGCATCGAGACATATGTCGAGGTGTTGGAGACATGCGGCAGGGCGGAAATGGTTTCGCCCAGAATGCGGCGATAGGCGGTAATGTCGCGCGTGCGCACCTTCAGCAGGAAGTCGAACGGGCCGGCAATCATGTGGCACTGCTCGACTTCCGGGATTTGCTTGACCGCGGTGTTGAAGGCGGCGAGCGCCTTTTCCGTCGTGTCGGACAGTTTGACCTCGGTGAACGCGACATGCTCGCGACCGATCTTCGCCATGTCGAGGACGGCGCGGAATCCGAGAATGTATCCCTCGTCGATCAGCCGCTTGAGGCGGACCTGGCAGGGGCTTTTCGAAAGTCCGACGCGCCGCGACAATTCGGTGACCGGCAGGCGGCCTTCCGCCTCCAGAACCGCGATGATGCGCCTGTCGTAGCGGTCCAGTTGATCTTCGGGGTGGCCTGATTCTTTCATTTTGCCCTCAGATGAAGAAAATTTCGGGATACTTGCCCGATATTTCTCAAATCTGGGGAAAAATGCCTTCGCGGTCAATGATAGCATGACCTGACAGCGTTTCGTGCCGGAGGTCCTGATGCCAAACGAAGCCCTTCACTCCATCCGCAAGACCATGCGCGCGGCGCATCGCGCCGACGAGGCCGGCCTTCTCGAGGGGCTGATCGCTTGCGCTGCGCCCGATGCGTCGTCACGCGAGAAGGCCGTTTCGCGCGCAGCGAAGCTGGTCGAGGCGATCCGCTCGGAGGATCGGCCCGGCCTCATGGAAGTGTTCCTGGCTGAATACGGGCTATCGACGGAGGAAGGCATCGCGCTGATGTGCCTCGCCGAAGCGCTGTTGCGCGTGCCCGACGCGGCGACCATCGACGACCTGATCGAGGACAAGATCGCGCCGTCGCAATGGGGCCGGCATCTCGGCCACTCGAACTCGTCGCTCGTCAACGCCTCGACATGGGCCCTTATGCTGACCGGCAAGGTGCTCGACGGTGATCGCAAGCAGCAAGGCATGGCCGGGCTCTTGCGGGGCGCCGTGAAACGGCTCGGGGAGCCTGTCATCCGGACGGCGGTGCGTCAGGCGATGCGCGAACTCGGCAGCCAGTTCGTTCTCGGCGAGACGATCCAGGCAGCCATGCAGCGCGGCGCGGCGATGGAGGCGAAGGGCTACAGCTATTCCTACGACATGCTGGGCGAGGCAGCACTGACGGCTGGCGACGCCGAGGACTATTTCGAGGCCTATTCCGGCGCGATCCAGGCGATCGCAGCGCGCTGCGTTCATGACGACATCAGGCGCAATCCCGGAATTTCGGTAAAGCTGTCGGCGCTTCATCCGCGCTATGAGCTCGGGCAGGAGGCGCGCGCCATGGAGGAACTCGCGCCGCGCGTCGCCGACCTCGCCGCGATGGCCGCGATGGCGGAGATGGGGTTCAACATCGATGCGGAGGAGGCCGACCGGCTGGACCTGTCGCTCGACGTGATCGAGAAAGTGCTGGCCGACGAGCGGCTGGTGGGCTGGGACGGGTTTGGCGTGGTCGTGCAGGCCTATGGCAAGCGCGCGCCGGCGGTGCTCGACTGGCTGTATGCGCTGGCCGAAAAGCTCGACAGGAAGATCATGGTGCGGCTCGTCAAGGGCGCCTATTGGGACACCGAAATCAAGCGCGCGCAGATCGACGGTGTCACCGATTTCCCGGTCTTCACCCGCAAGGCGGCAAGCGATGTGTCCTATATCTGCTGCGCGAAGAAGCTGCTCGACATGACAGACCGGATTTATCCGCAATTCGCGACGCATAATGCGCACAGCGTGGCGGCGATCCTGGAGATGGCCAGGGACCGGGACAGTTTCGAATTCCAGCGCCTGCACGGCATGGGCGAGGCGCTGCACCGTATCGTGCTCAATGGCGAGAAGACGAAGTGCCGGATCTATGCGCCGGTCGGTGCGCATCGGGACCTGCTTGCCTATCTCGTGCGCCGGCTGCTGGAGAACGGCGCAAATTCGTCCTTCGTCAACCAGATCGTCGACGCGGATGTTCCGGTCGCGGAGATCGTTGCCGATCCGTTTGCCGAATGGGCCGAGGATCCGACGTCCAATCCGCATATTCGAAAGCCGGCGGCGGTGTTCGAGCCGGTGCGCGGAAATTCCAAAGGGTTCGATCTGCGCAATCGCGACGATCTCGAAACAATCGAGGCGGCGCGATCACCGTTGCGCACCGAGCGCTTCGAGGCCGGACCGATGCTGTCCGGCGGACGCGGCAAGGGCGAGACACGCGAGGTCTTCAATCCGGCCGATCCGGGCGACGTCGTCGGGTCGGTCGTTGATGCCGAACTGAAAGACGTACGCAATGCGCTCGATTGGGCGCGCGACTGGTCCGACTGCCCGGCGGAAAAGCGGGCGCAGACATTGCGCCGTGTCGCCGACCTCTATGAGGAGAATTTCGGGCCGCTCTTCGCGCTTCTGGCGCGCGAGGCCGGCAAGACGCAACTCGATGCCGTGGGAGAGTTGCGCGAGGCGGCGGATTTCCTGAGATACTACGCGAACCAGGCCGAGGGGCTCGGAGACGCGCAACCGCGCGGGCTTTTCGCCTGCATATCGCCATGGAATTTCCCGCTGGCGATCTTCACCGGCCAGATCGCAGCCGCGCTGGCCGCCGGAAACGGAGTGCTGGCGAAACCGGCCGAACAGACACCGCTTGTCGCGGCGCGCGCCGTCCAACTGATGCACGACGCCGGCGTGCCCCGCGATGTCCTGCAATTGCTACCAGGCGATGGCGCTGTCGTCGGCGCGGCGCTGACCTCCGATCCGCGCATCGGCGGGGTCTGCTTCACTGGCTCGACGGAGACTGCGCAGGCGATCAATCGGTCCATGGCGCAGCATCTCGCACCGGATGCACCGTTGATCGCGGAGACTGGCGGGCTCAACGCTATGATCGTCGATTCCACCGCTCTGCCGGAACAGGCGGTGCGCGACATCGTCGCGTCGGCGTTCCAGTCGGCCGGGCAGCGCTGTTCGGCGCTTCGGATCCTCTACGTTCAGGAGGACGTAGCCGAGGGCATGCTGGAAATGCTGTTCGGCGCGATGGACGAGCTGAAGCCGGGTAATCCGTGGTCGCTGTCGACCGATACCGGCCCCGTGATTGACGAGGAGGCGAAACAGGGGATCGTCGCGCATATCGAAAAGGCGCGTAACGAGAATCGCTTGCTCAAGGAACTTGAGACGCCGGATGAGGGCACATTTGTTGCTCCGACGGTCATTCGTGTCGACGGGATCGGCGATTTGGAGCAAGAGATTTTTGGTCCTGTCCTTCACGTCGCGACCTTCCGGGCTCCGGAAATCGACCGCGTGATCGGCGACATCAATGCCACCGGATATGGCCTGACTTTCGGGCTGCACAGCCGCATCGACGACCGGGTCGAGCATCTGACATCTCGCGTCAAGGCCGGTAACCTTTACGTCAACCGCAACCAGATCGGCGCTGTCGTTGCGTCGCAGCCTTTCGGGGGCGAGGGGCTTTCGGGCACCGGTCCGAAGGCAGGCGGGCCGAATTACCTCTCGCGCTTCGTGCAGGCCGAGGCGCGTACCGGCACGCCGACCAGGGCAACGCCAGCCGATCCGCTTGCCGTTCAAAGCCGGCTCGATCAGCTGAAGCCGGCCCGGGAGGCGGCGCTGTCGACGCTGGCCATGCCCGGTGTAACCGGCGAGTCCAATCGCCTTTCGACCTATGCGCGAGGCACCGTGTTGTGTCTCGGCCCGGACCCGGCCGACGCAGAACGGCAGGCAGAAGTTGCGCGCGCGCAGGGCTGCGTGGCGCTGATCGTGACGGCTGACGCAAGCGGTGGAGACGCGATCCCGTTTTTCCTCGACCGCGAGGATTTGACAACACTGACCGGTTTCGATGCCGTGATGCTGTGGAGCGACCCGGCGGACACCCGCGCCGCGCGCAAGGCGCTGGCGAAGCGTACGGGGCCGCTGATACCGCTGGTCACCGAACCGGACCCGTCGGAGCGCCTCATCATTGAGCGTCACGTCTGCATCGACACGACCGCCGCCGGCGGCAATGCGGCACTGCTGGCCGCGAATGCTTGACGGCGGACCGTCACGGTTCGAGGCGACCGGTTCGTTAGGAGACTGTTGTCGAATCAGGATGTATGATTTACGCAAGGTAAGGTAGAGGGCCCGCGGACGTACGGGCCCTGAGGAGGGCGTATCCTATGCGTATTTTCGACGTGCTTTCATTCGCGGCGGTTATAGCGGTCACGCAGGGGATATCCGGTGCGCGTGCCGCCGATGACGTGTTCGTTCCGGGCACGGAGACGAATTTCGGTGGTTTTTATGTCGGAGCGGAAATTGCCCATAGTATCGCGAACAACCAGATTGGCCTGAGCGAGCTGGATGACTCCATCACGGTAGATGGTTGGGGTGCCGACGGGATTTCCGGGGGAATGTTCGTCGGATACGACCACCTGCTTGATAACGGCTTCCTTATCGGCGGCCAGATCGGCGGTCACTGGTCGGACATTACGAGCAGTATTTCCTACTACGAGCCCAACGTGATCGCGCGAGGTCAGTTGAAAACCGACTGGCTTGCGACGGCTTCAGCGCGCGCGGGTTACCTCGTAAATCCCGAGACGCTGGTGTTCAGTTCCATCGGTCTGACCGTCGCGCATGGTGTTGGCAGCTATTATGTCGACGATGGCGGTGGTGTACTGTCGGACTCGGACGAAGAGTTCTTCTACGGCGTGGCGCTCGGCAGCCTCGGCGTGGAAACCGTTCTCGGCGGCAATCTGCGTGGCCGTTTCGAGTATGTCGCGAGTTATCTCACGCAGCAGAGCTTCACGTTCGACGATCTCGAACTCGACGTCACCCCCATCATCGGCACGGCGAAGGTGTCGCTGGTATACGGCTTCGGCGCTCCGTCGCCGGTTGAGACGGTTTTCGTCAATGCGCCGGAGAGCTGGACTGGTTTCTTCGGTGGTTTGCGGGGCGGACATGATATGGGTAACACGGAACTTTCTGTTGGCGACCCGGATGTCGGTGGCGTGTTCGACGGTTTCGGTTCCAATGGACTGATGGGTGGTGGCTTCGTGGGTTACAACCATCAGGTTGGCTCCCGCTTCGTCGTCGGTGTCGAAGGCGGTGTGAGCGCCTCGACCATCAATTTCGAGGTCAACGCGGATATTGGTGGCGTCGCTATCGGAAGGTTCAGCGTCGGCACCGAATGGGCGGCGAACGCCCGTCTTCGCGCCGGCGTTCTGGTCAATCCCTCGACGTTGATTTTCGGTTATGGCGGCTACTCGCGCAACCACATGTATGGTGAAATCAGCGACGGTGGAATCACCGAGCGCGAGACATTCTCGGTCAATGCCTACGAATTCGGTGGCGGCGTCGAGACTTTCGTTGCCGACGGTGTCAGCGTTCGCGGTGAGTACGGCATCTCGCTGACCGAGAACCTGCTCGAGGACATCGACGATTTTGGATCGCTTAAAAAGACCGGCGGAACCGGAAGCGTCGCCGCCGTTTTCCATTTCTAGAAGCGGCGAGGCATTACGGACACTGCTTGAGACCGTCGTGGAAATGCGTTGGTCTCGTCGTTTTGCGGGTCTCAGGAGCTGCCTGTCAGCGCAGTATTGACCGCTCGGGCGATCACGCGTTCTTCGTCCGTGGGAATGACCATGACGCGGGTTTGACCGGTCCCCAACTCCATTGCGTTATCCGCGTTTTTCGCCTTGTCGATCTCGATGCCAAGCCAGTCCATGTTCTCGCAAACCTTGCGGCGAACATGGGCCGAGTGTTCGCCTATTCCGCCGGTGAAGACGAGGGCGTCGAGCCCGCCGAGCACAGCGGCGAGGCCGCCCAGCTCCTGACGGATGCCCGCGACGAAATATTCGATGGCCTGCCGTGCTTCGGGCGCGCTGGAAGCTTCGAGCTCACGCATGTCGTGAGTGAGGCCGGACAGGCCTTTCAGACCGCTCCTCCTGTACAGCAGGTCGGTGAGCGCGTCCGGCGTCATCTTTTCGTGTTCGAGCATGTAGAGCAGGACGCCCGGATCGATCTGGCCGCAGCGCGTTCCCATCGGCAGGCCGTCGAGCGTCGTGAAGCCCATGGTTGAAGTCACGCTGGCGCCGCCGCGCAGGGCGCACATGGACGCGCCGTTTCCGAGGTGGGCGATGACCACGCGTGCGTCGCGAAGCTCGGGCGCGACGCGGGCAACTTCGCTGGAAACGTAATCGTAGGACAGGCCATGGAAGCCGTAGCGGCGAACGCCGCGATCATACCATTCGCGAGGCAGGCCGAAAGTGTCGTGCACCCACGGATGCGCCCGGTGAAAAGCCGTGTCGAAACAGGCGATCTGCACAGCGTCCGGAAAAGCCTCGATGGCCGCATGGACCGCGGCGAGGTTGTGCGGCTGATGCAGCGGGGCGAGGGGCTCCAGGTTAGTCAGCGCGGCAATCGTCGCTTCGTCCAGCCGGGCGGGCTCGGTGAAATCGGTGCCGCCGTGGACGATGCGGTGGCCGACGCCTGCGACGCCGCCATCCAGCCCGTCATCGGCATGGTCGAGGATTGCCGCGAGCGCCCGCTTGTGATCGGCTTTTCCGATCTCGTAGCGGTGCTTGTCCCGGCCGTCGGCTTCGATGCTCAATCGGGCGTCGCCACCGATATTCTCGACCTGGCCGCGCATCTTCTCGACAGGGTCCGTGCCGGGCGCATAGATCGAGAACTTGATGGAGGAGGAACCGGCGTTGATCGTGAGTATCGCGCCGGTCACGGCTTCTTTCTCCACTCATGAAAAAGCGCGGCGACGGCGCAGGAGGCGAGTCGAGCCTTGTCGTCATCGGCGCGGCTGGTCAGGATGATCGGACAAAGCGCGCCCATTACCACGCCGGCGGCCTCGGCATGGGCGACGAAGGTCAGTTCCTTCGCCAGCATGTTGCCGGCTTCCATGTTCGGAACGACGAGGATGTCGGCATGACCGGCCACAAGCGACTTGATGCCCTTGGTTCTGGCGGCCTCGACATCGACGGCGTTGTCCATGGCGAGCGGCCCGTCGACGATGCCGCCCTTGATCTGGCCGCGCTCGGCCATCTTGGAAAGGACGGCGGCGTCGATGGTCGACGGGATCTTTGGGTTTACGGTTTCAACGGCCGATAGAACGCCGACCTTGGGCTCCTCGATGCCGAGGGATCGCGCGAGGTCGATTGCGTTCTGGGTAATGTCGACCTTTTCTTCGAGGCTTGGCGCGATGTTGATCGCCGCATCGGTTACCATCAGGAGCTGGTCGAGGCCGGGCACATCCATGACGAAGACATGGCTGAGGCGCCGCGCCGTGCGCAACCCGCCGTCCTTCTTGATGACGTGGCGCAGCAATTGGTCGGTGTGAAGATGGCCCTTCATGACCGCCTTGGCGCGGCCCTCGTGAACGAGGTGAACGGCCAGCGCGGCGGCGCGATCATGATCGGGTTCATCGATCAGTTCGATTCCCGTCAGGTCGGCGCCCAGTTTCTTTGCGACGTCTGCAATCTTTTCGCGGTCGCCGATCAGGATCGGATGTATCAGCGTGTGTTCGGCGGCAAGCAGCGCGCCGGACAGGGCCTGCTCCTCCTCCGGAGCGACGACGGCTGTCGGAATCGCCTCCAGTGGTTCCGAAAGGTCGAGAAGCCTGTCGAAATGGACATGGCGACGGATCGTCAGGCCGGGAAGATCCTCGTCGTTGAAAGTGACCTGCTTTTCGGGCGCGATGACCTCGGCCTCGCCCTCGACGATTCGGCGGCCGTCCGGGCCCTCGACCCATGTGTCGAAACAGGCGATCCGGTCTGGCCGAAGCTCGGTGATGCGAACCTTGATGGTCAGTTCCTCGCCGGCCTCCGCGCGGCCGAGGAAGCGCAGGGTCTGCTGCTTGTAGAGCGAGCCGGGGCCGGGGAGGAAATTGCCCAGCACGGCGGAAAACAGCGAGGCCACCCACATGGACGGCGCCTTGGGTTCGTCCTCCAGCCCGTCGCCCGTGTGGTCCTCGTGCGGGAGGTGCACCGGATTGTGGTTGCCGGAGGAGTTGGCGAAGATGAAGAAGTCCTCGGCGCGGCAAAGGCGCTTGATCTCTGCCTCCATGCCGACGGAAAGCTGGTCATGGGTCTTGTTGGTGTAGATCGTCATTGGGTTCGACTCGGAAAATTCGACGTATCGGGGAATGTCGGCGACCTTCGCCCGCTTCGCCGATTCAGGCAAGGCTTGCGCAGAGTTTCGCCTGTGCGGACAGCGCACTCGCGCGAGAGTCGCATCAAGCTGTGACAGGTATTTTACGTCGCGATTTTCAAATTTGACCTTTTGATAAAATTCGGTCATCTTTTTTTTCGATGACGTCGCCCGATGGGCGGCAGGGCAACGCGATGTGGAGGGAGTGCCGCATGAATGCCGATCAACAGGCCCGTGACGTAAAGGCCGGTCGTCTCGATCCGGATGCCTATTCCGATCTGTTTTCGGATCTGCATCCACCGCTTGACGGGCACGAAGCGCATGTCGAGGCCGACCGGTGCTATTTCTGTTACGACGCGCCTTGTATGGAGGCGTGTCCGACATCGATCGACATACCGATGTTCATTCGCGAGATATCGACGGGCAATCCGCTCGGCGCGGCGAAGACGATCTTCGAGCAGAACATCTTCGGCGGCATGTGCGCCCGCGTCTGTCCGACGGAGACGCTCTGCGAGGAAGTCTGCGTGCGCGAAACGGCGGAAGGCAAGCCGGTGAAGATCGGCCTGCTGCAGCGCTTCGCGACCGATGCGGCCATGGCGGCTGAAAAGCAGTTCTTCACCCGCGCGCCTTCGACCGGTAAGCGCGTCGCGGTGGTCGGGGCCGGGCCGGCGGGGCTGGCCTGCGCGCATCGCCTGGCGGTGAAGGGGCATGATGTCGACGTTTACGAGGCGCATCCCAAGGCGGGTGGCCTGAACGAGTACGGCATCGCCAGCTACAAGACGCCGGACGGCTTCGCACAGGCGGAAGTCGATTACATTACCGCCATTGGCGGCATCACGATGCACTACGAAAAGGCGCTCGGCGCGGAGATTTCGCTGTCGCAGCTTTCCGCCGACTATGACGCGGTCTTCCTTGGCATGGGGCTCGCGGGTGTCAATGCGCTTTCCATCGATGGCGCCGATGCGGATGGCAGTCTCGACGCGGTCTCGTGGATCGGCGATTTGCGCCAGGCATCCGACGTCTCCACCGTTCCGGTCGGCCGGCGTGTGGTCGTCATTGGCGGCGGCATGACCGCGGTCGATGCCGCCGTGCAGGCCAGGGCATTAGGTGCGGACGAGGTGACGATCTGCTATCGCGGCCCGAAAGAGCGCATGAAGGCGTCGGAATACGAGCAGGAAATCGCCAAGGTGCGCGGCGTCTCGATCCGTTACGGGATGACTCCGAAATCGATGATTGTCGAGGGTGGCACGGTTGCGGGCATAACCTTCGACCGGGGCGGCGAAACCGTCACCATCGCCTGCGACGAGGTGATGAAGGCGATCGGCCAGGCTTTCGTGCCGGACAGCCTGAATGGCTCCGGCGAGACGATCGCGCTCGACGGCGGGCGTATCGCGGTCGATGAAGAGGGCCGGACGTCCATGGCGAAGGTCTGGGCAGGCGGCGACTGCGTCAATGCCGGCGATGACCTGACGGTGACCGCCGTGTCGCAGGGCCGCGATGCGGCCGAGAGCATTCACAGTGCATTGAGCGCCTGACAGGAGGACGCGACATGGCAGACCTTTCGACGAATTTCCTCGGTATCAAGTCGCCGAACCCGTTCTGGCTGGCCTCCGCGCCGCCGACCGACAAGCAGTATAATGTCGAGCGTGCCTTCGAGGCGGGCTGGGGCGGCGTCGTGTGGAAGACGCTGGGCGAGGCGGGACCGCCGGTGGTCAATGTCAACGGACCGCGCTATGGCGCGATCTGGGGCGCCGACCGCCGCCTGCTCGGGCTCAACAATATCGAGCTGATCACCGACCGCGACCTCGAGATCAATCTCGAGGAGATCAAGGCGACCAAGAAGAACTGGCCCGACCGGGCGGTCGTCGTCTCGCTGATGGTGCCTTGCGAAGAAGAACCGTGGAAGAAGATCCTCGGCCGCGTCGCTGAGACGGGCGCCGACGGGGTGGAGCTGAATTTCGGCTGTCCGCACGGCATGAGCGAGCGGGGCATGGGCGCGGCTGTTGGCCAGGTGCCGGAATATATCCAGATGGTCGCCGAATGGTGCAAGCAGCACACGGACATGCCGGTGATCGTGAAGCTGACGCCGAACATCACCGACATCCGCCGTCCCGCGGAAGCGGCCATGCGCGGTGGTGCCGATGCTGTCAGTCTGATCAACACAATCAACTCGATCACCGCGGTCGATCTCGACAGCTTCGCGCCCGAGCCTACCATCGACGGCAAGGGGTCGCATGGCGGCTATTGCGGGCCTGCGGTCAAGCCGATCGCCCTGTCCATGGTATCCGAGATTGCGCGTAATCCGGAGACGCATGGACTTCCGATTTCCGGCATCGGTGGCGTGACGACATGGCGCGACGCCGCCGAATTCATCGCGCTCGGCTGCGGCACCGTCCAGGTCTGCACCGCGGCGATGACATATGGATTCAAGGTCGTGCAGGAAATGATTGCAGGCCTTGAGAATTACATGGATGAGAAGGGCTTCGAGACGATCGAGGATTTCCGTGGCAAGGCGGTCCCGAACGTCACTGATTGGCAGTATCTCAACCTGAACTACGTCACCAAGGCGAAAATTGACCAGGAGGCCTGCATCAAGTGCGGCCGCTGCCACATCGCCTGCGAGGACACGTCGCACCAGGCGATCACCAACATGGTGGACGGCAAGCGCCACTTCGAGGTGATCGAAGAGGAGTGTGTCGGCTGCAACCTGTGCGTCAATGTCTGTCCGGTCGAGGGCTGCATCTCCATGGAGCCGATTTCCGGCGTCGATCCGCGCACCAAGAAGCCGGTCGATCCGGACTACGCCAACTGGACGACGCACCCGAACAACCCGGCCGTCTGGGCGAAGGAAGCTGCGGAATAGCGACGCCACGTCGGGCACAGGATTTCCGGCCCGGCCTTGACGGGCCGGCCGGAAACGTCCCAATTTCGCTGCATGGCTTACAAACTCTACTACTGGCCCGGATTGCCGGGGCGAGGGGAATTCGTCCGTCTCGCATTGGAATATGCCGGCGCCGATTATGAGGATCACGGCGGCTTCGGCGAGGATCGGGACATCGCGACCCCGTCCTTCGCGCCGCCCTATTTGCGCGACGGCGATCTCGTTATCGGCCAGGCGGCGCTGATCCTGCATCACCTCGGACCGAAACTGGGGCTTGCACCGCAGGACGAGGCCGAAAGGCTGTGGCTTCACCAGATACAGCTGACCATCATGGATTTCGTCAACGAGGTTCACGACACGCATCACCCGGTCGGTTCGGGTCTCTATTACGAGGACCAGAAGCCGGAGGCGCTGCGCCGCGCCGAGCATTTTCGGACGGAGCGCATACCGAAATTCCTCGGCTGGTTCGAAACCGTGGTCCGGCGCAATCCGCACGGGCAGGATCACATGGTCGGCGACGCCGTCACCTATGCGGACCTGTCGCTCTTCCACGTCTTCGCCGGGCTGGATTACGCCTTCCCGAAGGCCATGGCTCGGCATATCGGCGACTACCCGCATATCGCCGCTATCGCGAAGGCGGTCGGGCAAATGCCCGAACTGTCCGGCTATCTGGCGAGCGACCGCCGTCAGGCCTTCAATGAGACGGGCATTTTCCGGCATTATCCGGAGCTGGACGATCCCGACGACGTCTAACGCGGCTTGATGCCGTGAAGAATGATCGAGAGCACGGCCTGGGCGGCCTGTTCGTGGAAGCCGGGCTTGCCCGCCTGTGTGCCGATGACGGCCCTGATCTGGACGTCGAAATCCGCGTAATGCTGGGTCGTTGCCCAGATGGTGAAGATCAGGTGATAGGGGTCGATCGGCGCGAGCTTGCCTTCGCCGACCCATTTGCGGATCACCTTCGCCTTTTCGTCGACCAATGCCTTCAGCGACGTCGTGAGGAAGTCGCTGATCACAGGTGCGCCGTGAATGACCTCGTTGGCGAACAGTTTGGAGGCGTTGGGATTGCTCTCCGACATCTTCAGCTTGGCTGTGATGTAACGCCGCAGTTCTTCCACTGGATCACCGTTCGGATCGAGTTCGGCGAACGGGGTCAGCCATTCGGACAGCGTCTGTTCGAGAACCTGCTGGTAGATCGCCCGCTTGCTCTTGAAATAGTAGAGCAGGTTGGGCTTCGACATGCCCGCCTTGCCGGCGATCTCGTCGATCGTCGCGCCCCGGAAACCGGATTTGGCGAACACATCGAGCGCGGCGTCGAGAATGGCCTTTCGATTGGCTTCCTGGATACGCGAAAGCGGCTTGGCTTCCTTGGCGGTGCCTGATTTCTTGGGAGACAAGGGCGCCTTCTTTTCTTTCCGTGACGCGGGCGTTCCGTGCGATGGTAATGCCACTTGACCGGCTGTGAAAGCTCTTTTAGCGTCCGATTTGACCAAACGGTCAAGCAATGTGCGAAACTTTCTGATTTTGGTCAAGTTTTCCGTCGGATCGCATAGCGCGACGGAAGAAAAACGGGAAATCGGAACCAGCGGCAAGGTGGTGCAGTGATGTCGGAAAGAAATGTAGCGCCGAACAATCTTGAAGCGTTCTGGATGCCGTTCACGGCGAACCGGCAGTTCAAGTCGAACCCGCGCATGCTGGTTGGCGCGCAGGACATGCACTACACGACGTCTGACGGCCGCAAGGTGCTGGATGGGACGGCGGGGCTGTGGTGCTGCAATGCCGGTCACGGCCGGCCGAAGATCGTCGAGGCGATCCAGAAGCAGGCCGCCGAGCTCGACTATGCGCCCGCCTTCCAGATGGGCCATCCCAAGGCCTTCGAACTGGCCGCGCGGCTGGCCGCCAAACTGCCGAAGCCGCTCGACCATGTCTTCTTCACCAATTCCGGCTCCGAAAGCGTCGACACCGCGCTGAAGATCGCGCTCGCCTATCAGCGCCAGATCGGCCAGGGCACGCGCACGCGCCTGATCGGCCGGGAGCGGGGCTATCACGGCGTCGGGTTCGGCGGCATCTCGGTCGGCGGCATCGTCGCCAACCGGCGCACATTCGGCACCATGCTGACCGGCGTCGATCATATCCGCCACACCCATGACATCGCGCGCAACGCCTTCACCCGGGGCGAGCCGGAACATGGCGCGGAATTCGCCGACGACCTGATCTCCGTGATCAACCTGCACGACCCGTCGACCATCGCGGCCGTGATCGTCGAGCCGGTCGCCGGCTCCACCGGCGTTCTGATCCCGCCGAAAGGCTATCTCAGGAAGCTGCGCGAGATCTGCGACAAGCACGGCATCCTCCTGATCTTCGACGAGGTCATCACCGGCTTCGGGCGTCTCGGCACGCCGTTCGCGACCGACTATTTCGATGTCGTGCCGGACCTGATCACGACGGCCAAGGGGATCACCAGCGGTGTCGTGCCGATGGGCGCGGTGTTCTGTTCCTCCGACATCTACAACGCCTTCATGACCGGGCCGGAGAACATGATCGAACTGTTCCACGGCTACACCTATTCGGCGCATCCGCTGGCCTGCGCGGCGGCGCTGGGCACGCTCGACACCTATGAAGAGGAAGGGCTTCTGACGCGCGCGGCCGATCTCGCCTCCTATTGGGAGGACGCGGTGCATTCGCTGAAGGACTGCCCGCATGTCATCGATATCCGCAATCTCGGCCTGATCGGCGCCGTCGAGCTCGAACCGATCGCCGGCCAGCCGACCAAGCGCGCCTTCTCCGCCTTCCTGGAGGCCTATGAGCGCGGCATCATGATCCGCACGACCGGCGACATCATCGCCATGTCGCCGCCGCTGATCATCAGCGAGGCGCAGATCGACGAACTCATCGGCACGCTCCGCGATGTCCTGAAGGCGATCGACTGAAGAGAGCGGGGGGAGAAGCCGATGGAGATCATCAGCAACGCAATAAACGGTAGCCTGGTTCGTTCGGCATCGACGCGAACGCAGCCTGTGTTCAATCCGGCGACGGGCGAGGAGAGCGCGGTTCTGCCGCTTTCGACCGTATCCGAGCTGGACGAGGCGGTGGCGGCCGCGAAAGCCGCACTGCCGGCATGGCGGGACACGCCGCCGCTCAAGCGCGCGCGCTACATGTTCAAGTTCAAGGAACTGCTCGACGCCCATGCCGACGACATCGCCCGCGCGATCTCGAAGGAACATGGCAAGACCCATCCCGACGCGCTCGGCGAAGTGGCGCGCGGCATCGAGGTCGTCGAGTTCGCCTGCGGCATTCCGCATCTGCTGAAGGGCGAGTTTTCCCGCAATGTCGGCCCGGCGATCGACTCCTATGCAGATCGGCAGCCGCTCGGCGTCGTTGCGGGCATCACGCCGTTCAACTTTCCCGCAATGGTGCCGATGTGGATGTATCCCGTCGCGGTCGCCTGCGGGAACACCTTCATCCTCAAGCCGTCCGAGCGCGATCCGTCCGCGCCGATGCTGGTCTACGATCTTTTCAAGCAGGCCGGCTTCCCGGATGGCGTGCTGAATGTCGTCCATGGCGACAAGGAAGTGGTCGACGCGATCCTCGATCATCCGGATATCAAGGCGGTGTCTTTCGTCGGTTCCACGCCGATTGCCGAATATGTCTATTCCCGTGGCACGTCGGCTGGAAAACGCGTGCAGGCACTGGGTGGAGCCAAGAACCACATGGTCGTGCTGCCGGACGCCGATATCGAAAAGGCGGCCGATGCGCTGATGGGCGCCGGCTATGGGTCCGCCGGCGAGCGCTGCATGGCGATCTCGGTTGCGGTTCCGGTGGGTGAGGAAACCGCCGACAAGCTGGTCGCCGCGCTGAAGCCTCGTGTCGAGGCGCTGAAAATCGGCCCCTCGACAGATCCGGGTGCAGAGATGGGTCCGCTGGTGACGAAGCAGGCGCAGCAGCGGGTGCTCGGTTATATCGACGCCGGCGTCGAGGAAGGCGCGGACCTTGTCGTCGACGGCCGGGGTTTCTCGCTGCAAGGCTACGAGGACGGTTATTTCGTCGGCGGCACACTGTTCGACCGTGTCACCACCGACATGCGCATTTACAGGGAAGAAATCTTCGGTCCCGTTCTCTCCGTCGTCAGGACGAATTCCTACGAGGATGCGGTCGAGATGATCGACAAGCATGAATACGGCAACGGCACGGCGATCTTCACGCGCAACGGAGATGCGGCGCGCGATTTCGCGGACCGGATCGAGGTCGGTATGGTCGGCGTCAATGTACCGATCCCGGTGCCGGTGGCCTATCATTCCTTCGGCGGCTGGAAGCGTTCTTTGTTCGGCGACCACTCGATCTACGGATCGGAGGGCGTGCGGTTCTACACGCGGCTGAAAACGGTCACCACGCGCTGGCCGGACGATATCCACGAGGGGGCGATCTTCACGTTCCCCTCCATGAAGTAAGCGAGACAGAAGGGACGTAATACCATGGCGGCACCGGGCGAAAATCTCAGGATCAACGGGGACCGGCTGTGGGACTCGCTGATGGAAATGGCGAAGATCGGCCCCGGCGTCGCCGGCGGCAACAACCGCCAGACGGTGACCGACGAGGACGGCGAGGGCCGCAAGCTTTTCCAGAAGTGGTGCGAGGATGCCGGTTGCACCATGGGCGTCGACACCATGGGCAACATGTTCATGACGCGCGAAGGGACCGATCCCGATGCGCTGCCCGTCTATGTCGGCAGTCACCTCGACACGCAGCCGACCGGCGGCAAATATGACGGCGTTCTTGGTGTGCTCGCCGGGCTCGAAATCGTGCGCACGCTGAACGATCTCGGCATAAAGACCAAGCATCCGATCATCGTCACCAACTGGACGAATGAGGAAGGTACGCGCTTCGCGCCGGCCATGCTCGCGTCGGGCGTTTTCGCCGGCATCCACGAGCAGGACTGGGCCTATGACCGCGAGGACGCCAAGGGCAAGAAGTTTGGCGACGAGCTGGAACGCATCGGCTGGAAGGGCGACGAAGAGGTCGGTTCGCGCAAGGACAAGATGAAGGCCTTCTTCGAATTGCATATCGAGCAGGGGCCGATCCTCGAGGCCGAAGGGAAGGATATTGGCGTCGTGACGCACGGTCAGGGTCTGTCCTGGACGCAGGTGACCATCACCGGCAAGGATGCGCATACCGGATCGACGCCGATGCCGATGCGCAAGAATGCGGGTCTCGGCATGGCGAAGGTGCTGCAACTCGTCGATGAGATCGCCTGGAGCCACGCGCCGCATGCGGTCGGCGCGGCGGGCCATATCGACGTCTATCCGAACTCGCGCAACGTTATCCCGGGCAAGGTCGTCTTCACCGTCGACTTCCGCTCGCCGGACCTTGCCGTCATCACCGACATGGAAGAGCGGCTGAAGATCGGCGCGAAGGAAATCTGCGACGAGATGGGGCTCGGCATCGAGTTCGAGAAGGTCGGTGGTTTCGACCCAGTGGAGTTCGACGCGGATTGCGTGAAAGCCGTGCGGGACGCGGCCGACCGGCTCGGCTATTCGCATCGCGACATCATCTCCGGCGCGGGCCACGACGCCTGCTGGATCAACCGCGTTGCGCCGACCTCAATGGTCATGTGCCCCTGCGTGGACGGGTTGAGCCATAACGAGGCCGAAGACATCTCGCTGGAATGGGCGCGGGCAGGGGCCGACGTGCTGTTCCACGCGGTCGTCGAGACGGCGGAGATCGTGGAGTGATTTGTTGACGGACATGAACGTCGTATCACCTGGTGACGCCGACGAGCGGCAATTGCGCGTCGATTTGGCGGCTGCCTTGCGGTTGGCGGCGCGCAACGACTGGCATGAGGGTGTCGCCAACCACTTTTCAGCCGCAGTGTCGGCCGACGGAAAGAAGTTTCTCGTCAACCGGCGCTGGAAGCATTTCTCGATGGCGAAGGCGTCGGAGCTTCTGCTGGTCGATGCCGACGATCCGGAGACGATGAACCGGCCGGACGCGCCCGATCCATCGGCATGGTCGATCCATTCGGCCATTCACCGAAACCTTCCGCATGCCCGTGTGGCGCTGCACCTGCATCCGCCCTACGCCACGACGCTGGCGACGTTGAAAGACCCGACGATTTACCCGATCGACCAGGTGACGGCACGGTTTTACAAGCGCATCGCCTATGATCTTAATTTCGGAGGTATCGCCACCGAGCAGGCTGAAGGCGAACGGATCGCCACGACGATCGGCAACCATCGTCAGGTGATGATGGGCAATCACGGCGTGACGACTGTCGCGCCCACTGTCGCTGAGGCATTCGATGCCATGTATCATCTGGAAAGGGCCGCACGGCAACTCGTTCTGGCCTATCAGACCGGCCGCGAACTGGCGATCATGTCCGACGAGATCGCAGAGGCGACCGCTGCCGAATGGGAAGTCTACAAGGACGCCGAATTCGCCCATTTCGACGAAATGAAACACATCCTCGACCGCGAGGGGGCCGATTATGCAGATTGAGACCGTCGGCAAGACCACGGTGTGCGCCGCAGCGGCGCTGGCTGCGGCTACGGTCCCCGCCGGCGCGGCGGACCTCTACTGCCGGCAGTCGCACACCCTCATCTGGTCCAGGTCCGGTCCCGTCCTGATCGAACAGGACGGGCAGGAGTTCTGGCTGTCCACGGAAAACGGTCGGTGGGCAGAACGCACGATCGGCTCGCGCGCGGGTATCGGCGATGGCGGCATTCTCGATATTCGAAGCGACGGAAGCGGATACCGGGCGAACTGGGTGGGCGTCAGTGCCGGGCCAGCCGAGGCGCTGACACTCGACCTGGAGGGCGAACCCGTCGCCTATCTTTGGAGCCGTCGGGACGAGACGGCCCTGATCGGGACATGTGTCGATACGGCGGGACGTGAATTTTTCGATGGCGTTGAAATCGAACGGGAAGGGGAATGATAGTGTGAGCGCAACCAGAGCTCACATTCCAATGCCCGCCCGACAAATGGTGCAGACAAGCTAAACTGAAGAACCGGAGGCCCGAATGCCCACCATCATCAAGAACGGAACCGTCGTCACCGCCGACCTGACCTACAAGGCCGATGTGAAGATCGAGGACGGCGTCATCATCGAGATCGGGCCGAACCTGTCCGGCGGCGACGAACTGGACGCGACCGGGTGCTATGTCATGCCGGGCGGCGTCGATCCGCATGTGCATCTCGAAATGCCCTTTATGGGCACCTATTCCTCCGACGATTTCGACAGCGGTACGCGCGCGGCGCTGGCCGGCGGCACGACCATGGTGGTCGATTTCTGCCTGCCGAACCCGGAGCAATCGCTGCTCGACGCGATCCAGCGCTGGGACAACAAGTCGACCCAGGCGAATTGCGACTATTCCTTCCACATGGCGATCACCTGGTGGGGCGAGCAGGTCTTCAACGAGATGGAGACCGTGGTGAAGGAAAAGGGCATCAACACCTTCAAGCACTTCCTCGCCTACAAGGGCGCGCTGATGGTCAATGACGACGAGCTCTACGCCTCCTTCCAGCGCTGTGCCGAACTCGGCGCGATGCCGCTGGTCCACGCGGAGAACGGCGATGTCGTTGCGCAGATGCAGGCGAAGCTCATGGCCGAGGGCAATAACGGGCCGGAGGGCCATGCCTATTCGCGACCGCCGGAAGTGGAAGGCGAGGCGACCAACCGCGCCATCATGATCGCCGACATGGCCGGCGTGCCGCTCTATGTCGTGCACACCTCATGCGAGCAGTCGCACGAGGCGATCCGCCGGGCGCGCCAGAAGGGCATGCGTGTCTATGGCGAGCCGCTGATCCAGCACCTGACGCTCGACGAGAGCGAATATTTCAACAAGGACTGGGATCATTCGGCGCGCCGGGTGATGAGCCCGCCTTTCCGCAACAAGATGCATCAGGATTCGCTGTGGGCCGGCCTGCAATCCGGGTCGCTGCAGGTTGTCGCCACCGACCATTGCGCGTTCACGACCGAGCAGAAGCGCTACGGTGTGGGTGACTTCACCAAGATCCCCAACGGCACCGGCGGTCTCGAGGATCGTATCCCGATGCTGTGGACCTATGGCGTCAGCACCGGCCGGCTGACGCCGAACGAGTTCGTCGCGGTGACATCGACGAATATCGCCAAGATCCTGAACATGTATCCGAAGAAGGGCGCGATCCTTGTCGGCGCGGACGCGGATATCCTTGTGCTCGATCCGGAGAAGGAAAAGACGATCAGCGCCAAGAGCCAAGTGTCGGCCATCGATTACAACGTGTTCGAGGGCAAGCATGTGAAGGGGCTTCCGCGCTACGTGCTGTCGCGTGGCAAGGTGGTCGTCGACGATGGCAAGCTGCAGGCGGAGCCCGGCCACGGCAAGTTCGTCAAGCGCGAGCCCTATCAGGCGGTCAACAAGGCGCTGTCGACCTGGAAGGAACTGGTCGCCCCGCGTCCGGTCGAACGGACCGGCATACCGGCGAGCGGAGTGTAATTTGTCGAGACCAACCGGGGTAATCTGTCAGTGAATTCCGAGAGCAAGAACCGCGTGCCTGTCATTTCGGCGAAGTCGGTCGACCTGACCTTCCAGACCGGCGACGGTCCGGTGCACGCCCTTTCGGATATCAATCTCGACATCTTCAAGGGTGAGTTCGTGTCCTTCATCGGGCCGTCCGGCTGCGGCAAGACGACCTTCCTGCGGACCATTGCGGCGCTGGAGGAGCCGACGGGCGGCTCGATCATGGTCAACGGTATGACGCCCGACGAGGCGCGCAAGGCGCGCGCCTATGGCTACGTGTTCCAGGCGGCGGGGCTTTATCCGTGGCGCACCATCGCCGGCAACGTCAAGCTGCCGCTGGAGATCATGGGCTATCCGAAGGCCGAGCAGGATTCCCGCGTCGAGAAGGTGCTGGAAATGGTCGATCTGTCCGGTTTCGGCCAGAAATATCCTTGGCAACTGTCGGGCGGGATGCAGCAGCGCGCCTCGATTGCCCGCGCGCTGTCCTTCGACGCGGACATCCTGTTGATGGACGAGCCGTTCGGTGCGCTGGACGAGATCGTCCGCGATCACCTGAACGAACAGCTTCTGGAACTGTGGGCGCGCACGGAAAAGACGATCGGCTTCGTGACGCACTCGATCCCGGAGGCGGTGTTCCTGTCGACGCGGATCGTGGTGATGAGCCCGCGGCCCGGGCGCATCCACGATGTCATCGACTGCGATCTCGGGCCGGACCGGCCGCTTGATATTCGCGAAACGCCCGAATTTCTCGCCATCGCCCATCGCGTACGCGAGGGATTGCGGGCGGGGCACAGCTATGAGGATGTTTGATTGGGAGCCACACAGCGGCTTTCCCGCAGAACGCGGGTACGGCACGGGCAGGGGGTTACGACAGTGATCATAGCGCCTGAAGGCGGCATATCCTCAGCGATCGTCGCGACGCTGGTCCTCGCTTTCTGGACCTTCGGCGGCTTGTTCGCGGCCCTGATGCTTATGGTCGAGCTCGACAATGGAAATACGGGCGCCTTTTTCATGGTGTGGCTTACTGCATGGGTCGCGGCAGAGGCCTTTGGCGTCATCTTCATCCTGTGGAAGCTGTTCGGCCGCATCGTCATCCGCGTCTCTCCGAAGGAGGTCGCGGTTTCGCACAAGATTCTCGGGCTGATAGGCCCGACGCAGCGTATGCCTGCGGAGACGACAACGGGCATGTTCTGGGTGCCAGACGACCCCATGGTGACGAGAAAGGTCAACGGCCGGCGCATCCCGCAAACGGCGCTGAAGATTCACGCCACGCCCTATCCAGTAATTGTTGCGCGCGGGATATCGCGCGAGGACGCGGAGGCGGTCATCGCGGCTTGCAGTCCGCGCATGCCGCGCTGGGGGAGGGCTGCCGCATGAATCGCGTGGTCCCGATCCTCACTGTCGTCCTCGCCATCTTCGCGATCTGGTATGTGGCCTCCTTCACGATGAACCGTGCCTGGGTGATGGACCAAGCGGCCCGCGCCGGCGAGACGCCCAGCCTGTCCGAACAGATCGCCGGGACGATGAACCAGTCGCGACCGGTCGTTCCCGCGCCGCACCAGGTCGCCGTCGAGCTCTATGACGGCATCTTCGACAAGGCGGTCACATCGAAGCGCAGCCTCGTCTATCACGGTTTCATCACGCTACAGGCGACGCTCTGGGGTTTTGCGCTCGGGATCATCGGAGGCGTGGCGCTGGCGATTCTGATCGTCCTCAGCCGCACCGCCGATCTGACACTGATGCCATGGGCGATCATTTCACAAACCATACCCGTCGTCGCGCTGGCGCCGATGATCGTGATCCTGACCAACGCATTGGGCGCGGAGAGCCTTATGGTGCCGAAGGCGATTATCGCCGGCTACCTGTCCTTCTTCCCGGTGCTGGTCTCGATGGTGAAGGGACTGACCAGCCCGGATGCGATGCAACTCGACCTGCTGCGCACCTATGGCGCGACGAAGAACCAGGTGTTCTGGAAGCTGCGCCTTCCGGCCTCGATGCCGTTCTTCTTCGCGTCGCTGAAAATCGCGGTGGCGGCCAGCCTCGTCGGGGCCATCGTCGGCGAATTGCCGACCGGCGCGATTTCCGGGCTCGGCGCGCGCATGCTGATCGGCTCGCAATTCGGCAATCCGATGATCATGTGGTCGGCGCTGTTCGCGGCAGCCATCCTCGCCGCGATGCTGATCTGGGTCGTCGGCGGCATCGAACGGGTCGCGTCGCGGGCGATGGGAGGGCAGAGCGCATGATCATCGACCGCGCGCTTCGCGTCTTCTATCCGCTCGGCTTTGGCATCCTCGTTCTCATTCTCTGGGAGATCTCGGTCCACGCCTTTAACATTCCGCCGGCCATCCTGCCGGCGCCGACCGATATCGGCGAGGCGATGGCCAACTCGACCGGCACGCTTTTCGCGGACTGGCTGCAGACCGTCGTGAAGGGCGCATTGACCGGAATGATCATGGGCGCGCTCGCCGGCGTTGCCGCGGCGATCGCCATCGACCGGTCCGACTTTCTCAAAAAGGGATTGCTTCCGGTCGCCAATTTCGTCGCCGCGCTGCCGATCGTCGGTGTCGCGCCGATCATGGTCATGTGGTTCGGTTTCGACTGGCATTCGAAGGCGGCGGTGGTCGTGGTGATGGTGTTCTTCCCGATGCTGGTCAACACGCTGGCCGGATTGCAGGCGACCGACCGGATGCAGCGGGACCTGATGCGCACCTACAGCGCCAGTCACGGGCAGACGCTGGCGAAGCTGAGGCTTCCCGCCGCACTGCCGTTCATCTTCAACGGACTGAAGATCTGTTCCACTCTTGCCCTGATCGGCGCGATCGTTGCCGAATATTTCGGTTCGCCGACACAGGGCATGGGTTTTCGAATCTCCACCGAGGTGGGGCGGCTCGGGATCGATATGGTCTGGGCTGAAATCGCCGTGGCGGCTGTGTCCGGCACGGTGCTCTATGGCATCGTGGCACTGATCGAACGGCGAATGACCTTCTGGCATCCGTCGCAGCGCACGGGTCGGTAACTTCAGGCGAAAACAAGGAGAGTGTTGTTATGAGATTCATGAAGACAATTGCCGCAACCGCGGCGTCGCTGGCGCTGGTTACGGCGGCGCAGGCGGCGGACGAGGTGACGCTGCAGCTCAAATGGGTCACCCAGGCCCAGTTCGCAGGCTACTATGTCGCCAAGGACAAGGGTTTCTACGAAGAGGAAGACCTCGACGTGACGATCAAGCCGGGCGGTCCGGACATCGCGCCCGAGCAGGTGATCGCCGGCGGTGGCGCGGATGTGATCACCACCTGGATGGCGGCGGGGCTGGCTGCGCGCGAGCGCGGTATTCCGCTGGTGAACATCGCCCAGCCCTTCAAGTCGGGCGGCCTGCAGCTGACCTGCCTCAAGGAAACCGGCATCGAAAGCCCCGAGGACTTTCCGGGCCATACGCTCGGTGTCTGGTTCTTCGGCAACGAGTATCCGTTCTACGCCTGGATGGCGAAGCTCGGCATTCCGACCGAAGGCGGCGATGACGGCGTCGAAGTGCTCAAGCAGGCCTTCAATGTCGATCCGCTTCTGCAGAAGCAGGCTGACTGCATCAGCGTCATGACCTACAACGAGTACGGCCAGGTTCTCGATGCCGGCATTTCGGAGGATGACCTTGTCACCTTCAACTATCTCGATGAAGGCATCGGCATGCTCGAGGACGGTCTTTACGTGCTCGAGGACAATCTCGACGATCCGGAATTCGTCGACAAGATGACCCGTTTCGTCCGGGCCTCGATGAAGGGCTGGAAATACGCGGAGCAAAACCCGGAAGAAGCCGCTGAAATCGTCGTCGAAAACGACGAGACCGGCGCGCAGACCCTTGAGCATCAGGTCTACATGATGGGCGAAATCGCCAAGCTGACGGCCGGCACCGATGGTGCGCTCGATCCGGCGGATTACCAGCAGACGGTGGATACCCTGTTGTCGGCTGTTTCGCCGGACAACCCGGCGATCACCAAGGAGCCCGACGACGGCGCCTGGACGCACGCGATCACAGACGAAGCGCTGTAAGAAGCGCCGACACGGAACCGACAAGGAAAGGGCCGCTCACGCGGCCCTTTTTCGTGGGATAGCAATGTGTTGCGGCCTTATCCCCGCAAATCGATTCAGGCTGCCGCCAGTTCCTCCGGCGGCTCCTTCGCGCCCGTCATGAAGGCGACCGCGTCGGACATGGTGTAGTCCTTCGGATTGATCACGCAGAGCCGTTTGCCGAGCCGGTGGACATGGATGCGGTCGGCGACCTCGAAGACGTGCGGCATGTTGTGCGAGATCAGGATGATCGGAATGCCGCGCGACTTCACGTCCTGGATCAGTTCGAGCACGCGGCGCGATTCCTTCACGCCAAGGGCGGCGGTCGGCTCGTCGAGAATGATGACCTTGGAGCCGAAGGCCGCCGCGCGCGCGACTGCCACGCCCTGGCGCTGGCCGCCGGAGAGCGTCTCGACGGCCTGGTTGATGTTCTGGATCGTCATCAAGCCCAGCTCGGTCAGCTTGTCGCGGGCGAATTTCTCCATGGCGGGCCGGTCCAGCTGGCGGAACCATTTGCCCATGACACCCGGTTTACGCAATTCGCGGCCCATGAACATGTTGTCGGTGATCGACAGGGCCGGGGACATGGCGAGCGTCTGGTAGACGGTTTCTATGCCCGCCTCGCGCGCCTCGCTCGGCGAGGTGAAGCGCAGTTTTTCGCCATTCATCCAGATGTCGCCTTCTTCCGGCGTCACGGCGCCGGAAATGGCCTTGATCAATGTCGACTTGCCGGCGCCGTTGTCGCCGATCACTGCCAGGATCTCGCCCGGCATCAGATCGAAGTCGCAACGGTCGAGGGCGGTGACGCGGCCGTAGCGCTTGGTCAGGCCGCGGCCCTTGAGGATGGGTTCGCTCATGCCGATACCTTTCTGATCCACTGGTCGACGGCGACGGCGGCGATGATCAGCACGCCGATGAAGAAATAGGTCCATTGCGCATCCGCGCCGAGCAGGCGCAAGCCGAGCGAGAAGACGCCGACGATCAGCGCGCCGAACAATGCGCCGAGGATCGAGCCGCGCCCGCCGAAGAGCGATATGCCGCCGATCACCACGGCGGTGATGGATTCGATGTTGGCCTCATAGGCCGAGGTTGGAGACACCGAGCCGATGCGGCCGATCAGGGCCCAGCCCGCAAAGGCGCAGATCAGTCCGGCCAGCGCATAGACCGACATAAGCGTTGCCTTGACGTTGACGCCGGAGAGCTGTGCTGCTTCCGGGTCGTCGCCGACGGCGTAGACATGCCGGCCCCATGCGGTGTGGCGCAGGACCCAGGCGAGGACGAGCATCAGCACGATCATGAAGATGACGCCGAGGGTCAGGACTGCGCCGCCGATCTGGAACTTCGTGCCCATCAATTGCAGGAGAGGGGCCTCGGCCTCGATCTCCTGGGCGCGGATCGTCTCGTTGGCGGAATAGAGATAGTTGGAGGCGAGGATGATCTGCCAGGTGCCGAGCGTGACGATGAAGGGCGGCAGCTTGACGCGCGCGACCAGAAAGCCGTTGAGCGCGCCGCAGAGTGTGCCGAAAATCAGGCCGCAGACCACCGCGACAGATGGCGGAAGCCCGTAGCGGAAGGCGAACTGGCCCATGATGACCGAGGAGAACACCGTGATAGCGCCGACTGACAGGTCGATGCCGGCCGTCAGAATGACGAGGCTCTGCGCGGCGGCGACGATGCCGACAATCTGCACTTGCTGCAGGACGAGGGTCAGCGCAAACGGCGAAAAGAAGCGGTCGCCGATCAATACGCCGAAGATCAGGATCGAAGCGATCAGCACGATCAGCGGCACTGCCGCCGGCGTCTGGTGCAACCAGTGTTGCAGGTTGCCGATCAGGCCGCGTTTGCTGCCCTCGAATTCGGCAAGTTTTTCCTCGCGGTTGCTGGCGGACTCGTAATTGTCCTTCGTCGTGACATTGTCCGACATGGGCGCAATCTCCTCCATTATGCCGGCCCATTCAGGCCGGACATGCGCCTGATGGAAGGCGGGCCGGAGCCCGCGCTTCCAGTGTTGCATTGTGCCGCCAATGGCGGGACGGGATCAAGTGCGGGCGATCAGCCCCAGCAAAGGTCCATGCCTTCCTTGACCGAGATGGAGGGCACGCCGTCCACCGGCTGGTCGGTGACCAGCGATACGCCGGTGTCGAAGAAGTCCTTGCCCTCTGTCGGCTCCGGCTTGGAGCCGTCCTTCGCCCAGGCGGCAATCGCCTCGATGCCCTTGGAGGCCATCAGCAGCGGGTATTGCTGCGAAGTCGCGCCGATGACGCCATCGGCGACGTTCTGGACACCGGGGCAACCGCCGTCCACGGAAACGATCAGAACGTCGTTCTCGCGACCGATCGACTTCAGCGCCTCATAGGCACCGGCCGCCGCCGGCTCGTTGATCGTGTAGACGACGTTGATCATCGGGTCGGTCGCCAGCAGGTTTTCCATCGCCGTGCGGCCGCCTTCCTCGTTGCCCTGGGTCACGTCATGGCCAACGATGCGCTCATCCGTTTCGTCGCCCCACTTGTTCGGGTCGCCGAGATCGATGCCGAAGCCCTGCATGAAGCCCTGGTCGCGCAGCACGCCAACGGTCGGCTGGCTGACGGCGAGATCGAGCATGCCGATCTTGGCGTTGGCCGCGTCGTCGCCGAGCTTGGCGGCGGCCCATTGACCGATCAGTTCGCCCGCCTTGAAGTTGTCCGTGGCGAAGGTCATGTCGGCCGCGTCGATCGGGTCGAGCGGGGTGTCGAGCGCGATCACGAGGAGACCGGCGTCTCGGGCCTGTTGCACGGACGAGACGATCGACGAAGTGTCGGACGCAGTCAGCAGGATGCCCTTGGCGCCGTCGGCGATGCAGGTCTCGATGGCTGCGACCTGGGTTTCATGGTCGCCGTCGATCTTGCCGGCGAAGCTCTTCAGGTCGATGCCGAGTTCCTCGGCCTTGGCGGTAGCGCCTTCCTTCATCTTCACGAAGAACGGGTTGGTGTCGGTCTTGGTGATCAGGCATGCGCCGATCTTGTCCTGCGCACTTGCCGGCGAGGCGAAAGCCGCGCCGAGTGCGAGGGTCGCGATCGCAGTCGTAATAAGGGTCTTCTTCACGTGTAATCCTCCCAGTTTGATGTCTCCGCCGCGCATGGCGGAGTCGGCTCCGGTGAGATCCAATGCGGTCTCTCCTCCCGGACGTTCCATAGGGAACTACAGGCGATTTCGCGTGTCAATAACTAATTCACTGTGATTTAATTATTGACAGATGCGAGCGGTCGCGGCCATTCTGGACGGGGGAGGAGTAAGCTTTTGACGTTGAATCCGTGTATGTCATGCCGTCCGATTCGGAATCCGGGGCAGGGGCATGGTCCAGACTGAGGAGCGCGACGATCCGCCTGGCGGCGGTGCCGTACAGATGCGCGGCACGAATCAGAGCGGCATGCGCGCCTATAACGAAAAGCTGATCCTCACGCTTATTCGGCGGAGCGGTGCCTTGGCGAAATCCGATCTGACGCGTCTGACCGGTCTTTCCGCTCAGACCATTTCGGTGATCATGCGCCGTCTCGAAGCCGACGGGCTGGTGATACGCGGGGAACCGCAACGCGGGCGTATCGGCCAGCCATCGATCCCCCTGTCTCTCAATCCCGAAGGGGCCTATTCGTTGGGGCTGAAGATCGGCCGGCGAAGCATGGAACTGGTGTTGATGAATTTTCTGGGCGAGGTCATTCACCGCTCGGCCAGGACGCACCGCTATCCGAAACCCGATCAGGCCATTCAGTTTGCACACGACGCGATTGGGGCTCTGATCAGCCGGCTCGATTCGGACGCGTTGTCGCGGATCGCCGGGCTCGGTATCGCGATGCCCTTTTATCTTTGGAATTGGACCCGGGCGCTGGGCGTGCCCGACGAAGCAATGGCCGATTGGCGGGATGCCGATATCCGCAGCGAAATCGCTTCCATGTATGCGTTTCCCGTTTATCTCGAAAACGACGCGTCATCCGCTTGCGCGGCAGAGATCGCATTCGGCGTGGCGAACACGCCGGACGACTACCTTTATTTCTATGTCGGCTATTTCATTGGCGGTGGCGTCGTTCTCAACCGTGCGCTCTATACGGGCCCCGGCGGGAACTCGGGCGCGCTTGGCCCGATGCCCGTCGTCGGCCGGGACGGCAAGGTTTGCCAGCTGATCGAGGTCGCAAGCCTGTCGGAACTCGAAAAACAGCTTGCCGTACAGGGGCTCGAAACGAGTTCGCTCTGGGAGGGCACGGAAAATTGGCAGGTGAACGCCGGCATTCTCGACGACTGGATCGCGTCCGCCGCGGCGGGGCTGGCGCATGCGATCGCCTCGGCATGTTCATTGATCGATTTTTCGGCGATTGTCGTCGATGGCTGGCTCCCCGTCGACGTTCGCCTGAGGCTTGTCGATGCAATCAGCGACGAGCTTGAGAAGCTGGATATGACCGGCCTGGAAAAGCCCGAAATACGCAGCGGTGTGGTGGGCGCCGATGCGCGGGCTCTCGGTGCGGCGAGCCTGCCGCTGTTCGCACGCTTCCTGCTCAACCAGAAGCTGACGAACCGAGACGCGGCCTAACGGCGCAACGCTGATTGACAGTCCGCACTGGCATTGCTTTTGTGCGCCGCATCTGCCGACAAGAACGAATAAGAAAGGGATGTCATGGGCGATACGACAACGCCGGAACTCGGCTCGTTTTCCTGGGAGGATCCGTTCCTTCTGGATGACCAGTTGAACGACGAGGAACGGCTGATCCGCGACACGGCGGCGGCCTATGCACAGGAGAAGCTGCAGCCGCGCGTTATCGCCGCATATCGCGAGGAGCGCGTCGAACCGGAAGTCTTCGCCGAGATGGGGGAAACCGGGCTGCTCGGCGTCACCGTTCCCGACGACTACGGCGGGGCGGGCGCTGGCTATGTCGCCTACGGGTTGGTCGCGCGCGAGATCGAGCGCGTCGATAGCGGCTACCGCTCGATGATGAGCGTGCAGTCCTCGCTGGTCATGTATCCGATCCAGGCCTACGGGACCGAGGAACAGCGCAAGAAGTACCTGCCGAAGCTGGCTTCCGGCGAATGGATCGGCTGCTTCGGGCTGACCGAGCCAGATGCGGGGTCCGATCCGGGCGGCATGAAGACGACCGCGAAGAAGACCGACGGCGGATATGTGCTGAACGGCTCGAAGATGTGGATCTCGAACAGCCCGATCGCCGACGTGTTCGTCGTCTGGGCGAAGTCGGAGGCACATGGCGGCAAGATTCGCGGCTTCGTGCTGGAGAAGGGCATGAAGGGGCTTTCTGCGCCTAAGATCGCGGGCAAGCTGAGCCTGCGGGCATCCGTGACCGGCGAGGTCGTGATGGAGGGGGTCGAGGTCGGCGAAGATGCACTCCTGCCGAATGTCGAGGGGCTCAAAGGCCCGTTCGGATGTCTCAACCGGGCGCGTTACGGCATCGCCTGGGGGGCGATGGGCGCTGCCGAGTTCTGCTGGCATGCGGCGCGCCAATATGGTCTCGACCGCAAGCAGTTCGGCAAGCCGCTGGCGCAGACGCAATTGTTCCAGAAGAAGCTCGCCGACATGCAGACGGAAATCTCACTCGGCCTGCAGGCGGCGCTCCGCGTCGGACGCCTGATGGAGGAGGCGAGGGCCGCGCCAGAGATGATTTCGCTCATCAAGCGCAACAATTGCGGCAAGGCGCTGGATATCGCGCGTCATGCCCGCGACATGCATGGCGGCAACGGCATTTCCGAGGAATTCCAGGTGTTTCGCCACATGGCCAACCTCGAGACGGTCAACACCTATGAGGGCGCGCATGACGTTCATGCCCTTATCCTCGGCCGTGCCCAGACGGGTTTGCAGGCTTTTTTCTAGGGGCGTTTCATGGATCGCGCGGAACTTGTCCACAAGCGCTTCCTTGAGCGCGTGACGGCTGGCGACCTGCCCGTCGCGGACCTGCCGAACGAACTGCCGATGGATCGCGAAAGCGCCATCGGCATCTTCCGCTCGCAATGCACGTCACGGCATCTCGACCGGATGGGCCGCAGAATGCAGAAGGCGGGGCAGGGCTATTACACGATAGGTTCGTCCGGCCATGAGGGAATGGCGGCGGTCGCAGCCGCTTTGCGCCCGACGGACATGGCCTTTCTGCATTACCGCGACGGAGCGTTTCAGGTGGAGCGGGCCGGTCAGGTCGACGGGCAGAATCCGATCCGTGACATGCTGCTGAGCTTTGCCTGTTCGGTGGAGGATCCGATCTCGGGCGGGCGGCACAAGGTGCTGGGTTCGAAGGCGCTTTCCATTCCGCCGCAGACATCGACGATCGCCAGCCATCTGCCGAAAGCGGTGGGCGCGGCCTATTCCGTCGGCCTCGCGAAGCGCCTGCGGCCGGAGCATGCGGCCTTGCCTCAGGACTCGGTGGTCATGTGCTCCTTCGGAGACGCATCTGCCAATCACTCGACTGCGCAAGGCGCGTTCAACGCGGCAGCCTGGACGGCATACCAGTCGGTGCCGCTGCCGCTCATGTTCGTCTGCGAGGACAACGGTATCGGCATTTCCGTGCGTACGCCGACGGACTGGATCACCGCGAATTTCTCCAACCGCGCCGGGCTTGCCTATTTCGCCTGCAACGGCCTCGACATCTTCGATACCTATGCCACAGCGCTCGAGGCAGCGGAGTTCGCACGCACCAGACGTCAGCCGGTGTTCCTGCACGTGAAGACCGTACGCCTGTTCGGCCATGCGGGCTCCGACGTCGAGGCGGCCTACAGGCCGAAATCGGAGATCGAGCAAGCCGAAGACAACGACCCTCTGGTTCACACGGCGAGTCTGCTTTCGGCAGCGGGCTTTCTCGCGCCCGATGATGCCGTTGACATCTACAAGGGCATCGAGACGGCCTGCGAGGCGGAAATGGAATTCGCCGTCGATCGTCCACGGCTGAAGGCGGCCGGCGACGTGATGGCGAGCCTCGTTCCCCCGAAACGAATATGCAAGCCGACCAACGGCCCATCGGAAGCGGCGCGCGAGCGGGCCTTTGGCGGCGACCTCAGGGCTCTCGAACAGCCGCAGCCCATGGCCCGGTTGATCAACTGGGCGTTGACCGACCTGATGCTCGAACATGGCGAGATCGTCCTGGCAGGAGAGGATGTCGGCGCGAAGGGCGGCGTTTACGGCGTTACCCAGAAACTCATGGAGCGGTTCGGACGCCACCGGGTCATCGATACTTTGCTTGACGAGCAGTCGATCCTCGGTCTGTCCATCGGCATGGCGCATAACGGCATTCTGCCGATCCCGGAAATCCAGTTCCTGGCCTATCTGCACAATGCGGAAGACCAGTTGCGGGGCGAGGCGGCGACGCTGTCCTTCTTCTCGGACGGGCAGTATACCAACCCGATGGTCGTCCGGATCGCCGGGCTCGGTTACCAGAAGGGGTTTGGCGGTCACTTCCACAACGACAATTCCCTTGCCGTTCTGCGCGACATACCGGGCCTGATCGTCGCCTGTCCGTCGAACGGTGCCGATGCAGCGATGATGCTGCGCGAATGCGTGCGGCTTGCGCGCGAGGAACAGCGCGTCTGTGTCTTCGTTGAGCCGATTGCGCTCTATCCGATGCGCGACCTGCATGGAGAAAAGGACGGGCTGTGGATGCGCCATTATCCCGCTCCTGACAAGCGTATCCCGCTTGGCGAGGTAGCGGTGGAGGGCCATGGCGACCATCTTGCGATCGTTACCTATGGCAATGGCTGCTACCTTGCGCACCAGGCGGTGGAACGGCTGGTCGAGGCGCATGGAATAGAGGCGCGCATCGTCGACATGCGTTGGCTCGCGCCGCTGCCGGGCGAGGCAATCCTGGAGGCGGCGGCCGATTGCCCCCACGTGCTGATCGTCGACGAGTGCCGGCGCACGGGCTCGCAATCAGAGGCGCTGATGGCGCTCATGGCGGAAGCCGGCGTCGAATCCTTCGCGCGCGTGACTGCCGAAGACAGCTTCATCGCGACGGGTCCCGCCTATGCGGCGACGCTTCCGTCTGCGGCGGGGATCGTCGAGGCGGCGGTGAAGCTGGCCGGCAAGCGCACAGGATGATTTGAAATTTCGCATTCCCGGGGGTCGGTTGCATCGCATCGACGACTCCGTCACCGCCCGCACGCTGTGGGGTGTGTGACGGCGTCGGGTGTTTGGTGTTAGATTTCTTCCGAAAGCCGGAACGCAGCGGAATGGACGATGAGCGAAAAGCGCGATCTTCTGAGGGACCGCCTCGGAAGCAACTATGAAGCCTTTTGCGAGGCGCTCATGGAGGCGCATGAGGGGCTGACTTTCGAGCAATGCCTGCGCATGGATGCGCGCCTGATCCTGATCCTGGCAAGCCAGATCGGCGATCCCGAGATATTAAGCCAGGCGCTCGCCGCAGCGCGACGTAACGCGAAATAGGGATCGCGGCGGCAAGATATCGCCTAGCAGCAACAGATCAATTATTATGCATATGACGAATTTGCATATTTATTGAGCATTGCATGCGTCGGTTGCCGCTTTGCGGTGCAGTGACCGAGATCTCGCGTCGCTTGATGATGTGAATCGAATTGTCTCTATAAGATATTGAAATATAAGAGGAATGTATTCTCTCGAGAGGCTTTTTTGGGTGTTGGCACGACGATTGCTCTTTACCAAGCGTTATCAATTGTCAGGGAGCCTCCTATGAATTTTTTTCGAAAAACGCTGACCGGTGCCTTAGCGGGCGCCGCGCTCGCAGCCTCGGCGCTGGTGAACGCGGCCACGGCCCAGGAAGACACGATCAAGGTCGGCATTCTACACTCGCTGTCGGGAACGATGGCGATTTCCGAGACGACCCTCAAGGACGTCATGGAAATGCTCATCGACGAGCAGAACAAGAAGGGTGGCTTGCTCGGCAAGCAGCTTGAAGCGGTCGTCGTCGATCCGGCTTCGGACTGGCCGCTTTTCGCCGAAAAGGCACGTGAACTGATCACCGGCGACGGCGTCGACGTGGTGTTCGGCTGCTGGACCTCCGTGTCGCGCAAATCCGTTCTTCCGGTCTTTGAAGAGCTGAACTCGATCCTGTTCTACCCCGTCCAGTACGAGGGCGAAGAATCGCAGCGCAACGTCTTCTACACAGGCGCCGCTCCGAACCAGCAGGCCATTCCGGCCGTCGACTACCTGATGGAAGAAGAAGGCGTCGAGCGCTGGGTTCTCGCCGGTACCGACTACGTCTATCCGCGTACGACCAACAAGATCCTCGAGGCCTATCTCAAGGACAAGGGCGTTGCTGAAGAAGACATCATGATCAACTACACGCCGTTCGGTCATTCCGACTGGCAGACGATCGTGGCCGACATCAAGGCATTCGGCTCGGCCGGCAAGAAAACCGCCGTCGTCTCGACCATCAACGGCGACGCCAACGTGCCGTTCTACAAGGAACTGGGCAACCAGGGCATCGAAGCTTCCGACATTCCCGTCGTCGCCTTCTCGGTCGGCGAGGAAGAGCTTGCCGGTCTCGACACCGGTCCGCTGGTCGGCCACCTTGCCGCCTGGAACTACTTCCAGTCCGTCGATACGCCGGAGAACGAAGAGTTCATCGCGACCTGGAAGGCGCGCATGGGCGACGATCGCGTGACCAACGACCCGATGGAAGCCCATTATATCGGCTTCAACATGTGGGTTAAGGCGGTCGAGGCTGCCGGCACCACCGACGCCGACGCCGTCATCGACGCGCTGCCGGGCATCGAGACCCCGAACCTCACGGGCGGGACCTCGGTAATGCTTCCGAACCACCACATCACAAAGCCGGTGCTGATCGGCGAAATCCAGGATGACGGTCAGTTCGAAGTGGTTTCCGAGACCGAAGATCTCGTTCCGGGCGATGCATGGTCCGACTTCCTGCCGGAATCCAAGCCGCTCAAGTCCGACTGGATCGAGCTGAAATGCGGTAACTACAATACCGAAACCGAAAAATGCCTGGGCTCTTCCTCCTAAGACACCCTCGCTGCGGGAAGCCGGTTCGCCGGCTTCCCGTTCTTTCCGACAAATTCTTATTGGGCGCGCCAGACCGACAATGCGGCTGATCCTATTTCTCACCGGCCTGCTGGCCATGATCATGGCTGTCACGGGACCGGTTCGCGCCGACGAGGCGGAACTGCGCGCCGCTATCGCCAAGTTCGCCGAGGCCACCAAGTTTTCCGAAACCGAGGCCGTAATCGAGGAGATCGCAGGTCTTGGCGATCCCGCCGCCGCGACGGCGCTGAACGAGCTCTCCGAAGGCCAGGTGATGGTGCGCGAGAGCGATGGCGAGGTCTTCGTCATCCGCGGCAAGGACGATAATGTCCAATTGCTCGACCCGCTGACGCTCGAGGTGGTCGGTACCGCCACCGAAGACGATCTTCGCAAAATCAAGATCAAGAACTCCATCCGCCGGATGATCGCCGATGTCGTGTCCGGCCTGACATTGCGCGCGAAAGACCCGAAGATTCGAATGCAAGCCGCCGAGACGATCTTCTCGCGGCCCGACGAGGACATCATCGAAACGCTCGACGCTGTCATCGCCGAGGAGCAGGACGACCGGGTGCGGCAGGCCTTCATCGATGCACGCGCCGCCGCCGTTCTCGACTCCGATATGAGCGAAGCCGAAAAACTCGAAGCGGTCGATATCCTCGAAACACGCGGCGGGCGCGATGTCCTGCCGATCCTGACCACTGTCTCAAACAGCGATATCGCGACCGTCGCGGAAGCCGCCAAAACCGCGATCGCCTCGGTCGAGGAGCGATTGATGTTCTGGGCCGCCGGCCAGAACATCTGGTACGGTATTTCGCTGGGTTCCGTGCTTTTGCTCGCTGCGATCGGGCTGGCGATCACCTTCGGCGTGATGGGCGTGATCAACATGGCGCATGGCGAGATGGTCATGCTCGGCGCCTACACGACCTTCGTCGTCCAGGAAGTGATCCGCAACTCCGCGCCCGGCATGTTCGATTATTCGCTGGCCATCGCGCTGCCGCTCGCCTTTCTTGTCGCCGGCACCGCCGGGTTTGTGTTGGAACGCGGCGTCATCCGCTTCCTCTATGGCCGTCCGCTTGAGACTCTGCTGGCGACGTGGGGCGTATCGCTGATCCTGCAGCAGACCGTTCGCACGATCTTCGGGCCGACCAATCGCGAAGTGGGCAACCCGTCCTGGATGTCGGGTTCCTTCGAGGTCGGAGAAATCCTGATCACCACGAACCGGCTGTGGATCGTCGTGTTCTCGCTGGTGGTCTTTGCGATCCTGCTCATCGTCCTGAAGCGGACCCGTTTCGGCCTGCAGATGCGCGCGGTGACGCAGAACCGCCCGATGGCGTCCTCGATGGGGATCGCAACGCCCTGGGTCGATGCGTTCACATTCGCGCTCGGCTCCGGCATTGCCGGTATCGCCGGGGTGGCGCTGAGCCAGATCGACAATGTCTCGCCGAACCTTGGCCAGGGCTACATCATCGACAGCTTCATGGTCGTCGTCTTCGGCGGGGTCGGCAATCTTTGGGGCACGCTGGTCGGCGCGTTGACGCTGGGTGTCGCCAACAAGTTCCTCGAACCCTATGCGGGCGCCGTGCTGGCCAAGATCTTCATTCTCGTCTTCATCATCCTGTTCATCCAGAAACGTCCGCGCGGCCTGTTCGCGCTCAAGGGGAGGTCGGTCGAGACATGATCACCGGGTTCCTTTTCCGCGCGCTCGACAAGAAGGCGATCTGGGTCGCACTGGCGCTGCTTGCGGTGGCCGTGCTTGTGCCGCTGTCGAACGCCATGCTGCCGATCAACCACCCGCTGCATGTGCCGACACACATCATGGCGCTGTTCGGCAAGTATCTCTGCTATGCCATGCTGGCGCTCGCGCTCGATCTCGTCTGGGGCTATTGCGGCATTCTCTCGCTAGGCCACGGCGCGTTCTTCGCGCTCGGCGGCTACGCGATGGGCATGTATCTGATGCGCCAGATCGGCACCCGCGGCGTCTACGGCCACCCGATCCTTCCCGACTTCATGGTGTTCCTGAACTGGAAGGAACTGCCGTGGTTCTGGTTCGGTTTCGACATGTTCTGGTTCGCCATGCTGATGGTGCTGTTCGTGCCGGGACTGCTCGCTTTCGTGTTCGGCTGGTTTGCCTTTCGAAGCCGCGTCAACGGCGTCTACCTGTCGATCATCACGCAGGCCATGACCTACGCGCTGCTGCTCGCCTTCTTCCGAAACGAGATGGGTTTTGGCGGCAATAACGGCCTGACAGACTTCAAGGACATTCTCGGATACTCCGTGCAGGCGCAGGAGACCCGCGCCGCGCTGTTTGCCGCGACCGCGATCGGGCTGGCGATCGCCTTTGTCCTGTGTTCGGGAATCGTCAATTCGCGCTACGGCAAGGTGCTGGTCAGTGTGCGCGATGCGGAAAGCCGCACCCGTTTCATCGGCTACCGTGTCGAGCACATCAAGCTGTTCGCTTTTGTCGTCTCGGCGATGATCGCGGGCATCGCCGGAGCGCTCTATGTGCCGCAGGTCGGCATCATCAATCCGGGCGAGTTCGCACCCGCCAACTCCATCGAGGTCGTTATCTGGACGGCGGTCGGGGGACGCGGAACACTGATCGGTCCGATCATTGGCGCAGTGGCGGTCAATTTCGGCAAGAGTTATTTCACCGCCGCTTTCCCGGAGTTCTGGCTCTTCGCGCTCGGCGCGTTGTTCGTGGCGACCACGCTGTTCCTGCCCAAGGGCATTGTCGGGCTCTTCAATGAAGGCTGGACGCGTCTCAGGAGCGGCCGCGAGGCCGACCGCGCCGAAGAGACCCTGCAGCCGGGAACGGAGGCGGCGGAATGACCGAGAAGCTCACCAAGTCGCTGCTCTATCTCGACGGTGTTTCCGTTTCTTTCGACGGCTTCAAGGCGATCAACGAATTGTCGCTGACCGTCGAGCATGGCGAGATGCGGGCGATCATCGGCCCGAACGGCGCCGGCAAGACGACAATGATGGATATCATCACCGGCAAGACGCGACCCGACTCGGGAACGGTCCTGTTCGAGGGCGATATCGACCTGACGCGTCACGATGAATCCGCCATCGCGTTGCTCGGAATCGGCCGCAAGTTCCAGAAACCGACGGTCTTCGAAAGCCATACGGTCGAGGACAATCTGGAACTGGCGCTGAAACGCGACCACGGCATCTTCGCCACGCTGTTCACCGACACTTCCTCGGAGCAGAAGGAACGCATCGACGAGATCCTGGAGACGATCCGTCTCGGGCACCGCCGCTCGGAACTCGCCGCCGACCTGTCGCACGGCCAGAAGCAGTGGCTGGAGATCGGCATGTTGCTGGCGCAGGATCCCAAGCTTCTTCTCGTCGATGAACCCGTTGCCGGCATGACCGATGCCGAGACCATAGAAACCGCCAAGCTGCTGCGCGAAATCGCCGGTGAGAAGGCGGTGATCGTCGTCGAGCACGACATGACCTTCATTCGCGATCTCGACGTCAAGGTGACCGTGCTGGCCGAAGGCTCGGTTCTGGCGGAAGGCTCGCTCGACCATGTCAGCGCGGACGAACGCGTGATCGAAAGCTATCTGGGGCGCTGATGACCGCACTGACCGTCTCCAATATCGACCTCTACTATGGCGCCGCCCAGGCGCTGCGGAGCGTCTCCGCCAAGGCCGAGTCCGGCAAGATCACCTGCGTCCTCGGCCGAAACGGCGTCGGCAAGTCGTCGCTCTTGCGGGCAGTGATGGGCCATCAGCCGATCCGTACGGGTGAAATCGCGCTGGACAGCGAAAAGCTCACCGGCGCGCCGCATGCACGCGCGGGCAGGGGGATCGCCTATGTGCCACAGGGACGCGAAATCTTCCCGCTCCTAACCGTGAAGGAAAATCTCGAAACGGGTTATGCCCGTCTTCCGCGCAAGGAACGCAACGTTCCGGACGACGTGTTCGAGCTCTTCCCGATCCTCAAGTCGATGCTGTCGCGGCGCGGCGGCGACCTGTCCGGCGGCCAACAGCAGCAATTGGCCATCGGCCGCGCGCTGGTCACCCGGCCCAAGGTCCTCGTCCTTGATGAACCCACCGAAGGCATCCAGCCGTCGATCATCAAGGATATTGGCAGGGCGCTTCAGTATCTTCGCGACGAGAAGGGCATCTCGATCCTGCTGGTCGAGCAATATCTCGATTTTTGCCGCGAACTGGCTGACAAGGTCTACATCATGGATCGTGGCGAGATCGTCCATGAGGGTCCGGCCGAAAGCCTCGACCAGCCGGACGTGCGGCGGCATCTGACAGTGTAGGACCTAAATCACGCGTTCAGCGCTCTCATCCTGGGGCCGCGCGTCCTGATATAAAGCGTGCCGACCACAAGAAGGTTGAGCGCGGCGGCATAGGCTGCGATCGAGTAGGCGAGGGAATAGCCGCCTGTCAGGTCGTAAAGGTAGCCGCCGAGGTAGCCGCCATTCGCATGGCCGAGCCAACCGAACAGCGAGACGATCGCCATCGCCGACGCGCGCCGTGACGGGTGTGTGAGAGAAGCGATCGAGACGAGAACACCCGTCATGACCCCGGCATAGCCGAAGCCATAAAGCGCGGCGTAGACGTAGAATCCGGAGAGGCTTTCCATCCACATGAAGCCGTAGACGAGCAGGCCCATCCAGGCCGTGGCGGTCATGTAGGCGGGGAGCGCGCCGATGATATCGGCCAGCTTGCCGAAGGCGACGCGGCCTGCAATGGCGACCATTAGCATCAGGAAGATGACGCTTCCCGCTTCGTCGGCCGAAAAGCCCTTGTCCTGGCAAAGCGGGACGAGGTGCATCAGGGGTACCGACATGCAGGTGCAGCACAGGAGGATCGCCGCGCACATCGCGGGGATGACAAGCTTTGCCGGCGGGTATGTCCTGTCTTCCGCCGCCCGCGCCGCAGCGCTTCTGGTGGATAATGCCGGCGGCTGCCGGAGAAGCAGGGCCAAAGGAATGAGAACGGCGAGCATGACGGCCCCGGTCACCGCGAGCGCGCCACTGATCCCGAAACTCTTGATGAGGAACGACGAGGCGAATGGCACGCCGCCCTGACCCAGCGCCTGTCCGCCCGAGGCGAGGCCGATTGCGAGGCCGGCGCCGATCGGAAACCAGTTGCCGATCGATGCCATGATCGGCGGGAAGATGGCTGCTGCGCCGAAGAATCCGGCACAGAACATCAGCAGGTAGAACTGCCACAGCGCGGTGGCGAAGGACGCCGCGAGATAACAGATGCCGATCGCGACTGCGCCAAACAACACGACCGGGCGCGTTCCGCGCTTGTCGGCCTGCGGTCCCATGATCAGTCCGCCTGCCGCGAGCCCGATGATTCCCGCCACGTTGATCAGGGCAATATCGCCCCTGTCCCAGCCATAGGCGTCCTCGATCGGCACGATATAGGCCGACATGCCGTTGACGATCGACCCCATTGCGATCGCAAGGATGAGCGCGGATGCGAACACAATAGTCCAGCGATAGGCCGACAGCCCTTCAGTGTCCCGCATCGTCTTGCTCCCCGCCAATGAATCGGAGCGGGAGACTAGCACTTTTCGGGAACGCGCGCCAAACTGTGACTACCTCACGTAATGCTGTTGCCATGGGACAGGTCCGTCCGCTCCAGCGCATTCATTTGTCACAACCGGTCGACTAGGCAGCGGACACCTGCTCAAGAATGGCGACACCCGCATGCCGGCTCGGGGCCACGCCGTATTTCCTCGAATAGTCCCGGCTGAAATGGGTCGGGCTTTCGTAGCCCACGGCGAAGGCCGCTTCGGAAACCGAGCGCTGTCCGGCGAGCAATGTCTTCGCCTCGATCAGGCGGAGATCCTTCTGGTATTGCAATGGCGTCGTTCCGGTCACGGACTTGAAGTGCTCGTGGAAAGACGACGGGCTCATGCCGGCCGTCTTCGCCAGGTCCGGCACGCTGAGTGGCGTCCGGAAATCGCTGCGCACTTTGCGGATGGCCTTGGCGATCCGGCTGGCATGGCTGTCCGCGACGAGGAGGTTTCGCAGCATCCCACCGATCGGCGAGAGCAGGAGGCGATAGTGGATCTCGCGCCGGATGGAAGGACCAAGCACCTTCGCGTCCAGAGGGTTGGCCATCAATTCGAAATACCGGGTCAGCGGCGCTATCCATGCCGGGTCGACCGGACCTGCGGCGAGCGAACGCGCACTGCTGGAGATGGACTCGGGCGCATCGGCGACCTGTTCATAAAGACTCCGCAACAGCCCCGGATCGAGCCGAAGGATAAGCGCGAGATAGGGTTCGTTTTCGCTCGCGCGGGTGATCCGGGACACGACGGGCAATTCATGGCTCACCAGCAAGGCGTCGCCCGGATTGAGTTCGACGGTCTGGTCGCCAATGGATGTCACTTTGCTGCCCTGAAGGATCAGGCACATGACGGGCTCGTAGACCTGGGCTTCGATACTGCTCCTTTCGTGCCGGCGGAGAATGGACATGCCGGGTGGCAGTTCCAGATTTTCCCTCTCACGATCAAGGAGGTAGCGGTTGCTCATCTCGAGGAGGGGCAAGACATTCATGGTTTTCTCCTGAACGCAAAGCTTATCAGGCTTCGCGGTACCGTACATTGGAAAACAGGTCGATCTGGAGGAATTGGCAGGTGTTACGGAGGATGTGGCAGGTGCGGCAGGCCGGGCCGGTGGCGTTAGCTGAGTGCCACAAAGGACGTGGAAGAACTCGCGGCCATGGAGGACGCGATCTGCTGGTGAATCGCCGGCGCCGTCGCACTACATAAAGGCGATGATTACACGACGCAGTTTCACTGCCGGCCTGCTCGCCGGTACCGCCTCCTCCCTCGTGTCGAAGGCGATGGCGCAGGACGACGACATCAAGAGCGCGATCGGGCGTCTCGACCAGTTGCACTCGATCCAGGTCCAGATCGGCGGCGAGCTCTTATTCGCCGCCGCACCGCGCGGACCGGGGCTCGACCGTGTCGCAAACATCAAGTCCTGTTCGAAATCCATCGTTGCTCTGCTCCTCGGGACCGCGCTCACCCGTGGTGAGATCGAAAGCGTCACTGCAACGCTCGGCGAAATTGCGCCGGGTCTCGTGCCCGCGAATGCCACCGAGGGCGTCGAAGAGATCACGGTTGAGGATCTTGTGTCCCTGCGCGCCGGGCTGGAGCGCACCTCCGGGCCGAACTATGGCCGGTGGATCGCCTCGCGAGACTGGATCGCCGACCAGCTGACCCGGCCATTCGTCGCCGAGCCCGGCGGCCGGATGCTTTATTCGACGGGCTCATTTCATGTGCTCGGAGCAGTTCTGGCGGAAGTCACGGGAAAGAGCCTGCTCACGCTCGCGCGCGAACGCCTTGGCGCACCGCTCGGAATCGAGGTGCCGCCATGGACGCGCGATCCGCAGGGATATTATCTCGGCGGAAACGAGATGGCGTTGACGCCTCGCGGCATGTTGAAGATCGCGGTCATGATTCGCGACGGCGGCCGATTCGAAGGCGAGCAGGTCATCGCGCAAGACTGGATTGACGCTTCGCTGCAAGCGCGCGCCGTTTCTCCGTTTTCGGGCATGGGCTACGGCTATGGATGGTTCCTGACCGATAGCGGATATGCGCTGGCACGCGGCTATGGCGGCCAGGTTATCGCGGCGCATCGCGAAAGGGACCTTGCGGTCGCCATCACTTCGGATCCGACACGGCCCGCCCGCTCGGGCGGATATTTCGGGGAAATCATGGCGTTGCTCGACGGGCCGGTGCTGAGAATGGCTTAAAAAGGAATGTCCGGCAGAAGTTTCTTGACCTTCCAGTAACTGGAAGCCCTATCTCGGGATTACCAAGACTGGAAGGTTTGAAAAATGGACCATCGGGACCACGATCATCACGAGCACAAATCCGACGGCAGTTGCTGCGGATCTCACACGGCCGAGGATAAGTCGGAGAGCAAAGCCGTCGAGGGCGAAACCGCAATCGATCCGGTTTGCGGCATGACGGTGAAGCTCAATGCGGGAAAACCCTCGCTGACATACAAGGGCGAGGAGTACCATTTCTGCAATCCGAAGTGCCACGACCGCTTCGAAGCCGACCCGTATTTCTTTCTCTCGGGCAATAACAAGAAGAAGAAAAAGGCCGAGAAGAAGAACGCGCTTTACACGTGCCCGATGGATCCCGAGATCGTTCAGGAGGGGCCGGGAACCTGCCCGATCTGCGGCATGGCGCTGGAGCCGATGAGCGGCGTGTCCGAAGGCCCGAACACGGAACTGATCGATTTCACCCGCCGGCTCTGGGGCAGTGCCGGCGCGGCGATTCCGCTGCTGGTCCTGACCATGGGGCCGATGATCGGCCTGCCGGTGCGTGACTGGATCGGCGAGCAGATCGCCGTCTATCTCGAGTTCATGCTCGCGACCCCGGTCGTGTTATGGGCGGCGCGACCGTTCTTCCATCGCGGCTGGACGTCCATCGTCACGCGCAATTTCAACATGTGGACGCTCATCATGCTGGGCGTGGCGGCAGCCTATACCTATTCCGTCGTAGCGACTTTCGCTCCGGGCCTCTTCCCTGAGACCATGCGCATGGAAGGGGGGCATGTACCGGTCTATTTCGAAGCAGCCGTGGTGATCATCGCGCTCGTCTTTGTCGGACAGGTCCTAGAACTGAGAGCACGTGAGCGCACGGGGGATGCGATCAAGGCGTTGCTCGACCTCGCGCCCAAGACGGCGCGGCGGATCACGCCGGACGGTGAGGAATATGACGCGCCGCTGGAAAACATCATCGAAGGCGACCTCATGCGCGTGCGGCCGGGCGAAAGCGTTCCGGTCGATGCCGTGGTTAAGGAAGGCCGGTCCTCGGTCGATGAGAGCATGATCACCGGTGAGCCGGTCCCAATCGAGAAAGGCGAGGGCGACAAAGTCACTGGCGGTACGCTCAACAAGAACGGCACGCTGGTTGTCGTGGCGGACAAGGTCGGCGAGGACACGATGCTTGCCCATATCGTCGAAATGGTCGCCTCGGCGCAGCGCTCGCGTGCACCCATCCAGGGGCTCGCGGATCGCGTGGCGTCTTGGTTCGTCCCGACGGTTGTGTCGGTCGCGGTCATCGCCTTTCTGGCATGGCTGTTCCTGGGGCCGCAGCCGGCTTTTGTTTTCGCCATCGTTTCCGCGGTCTCGGTGCTGATCATCGCGTGTCCTTGCGCATTGGGCCTCGCGACGCCGATGTCGATCATGACGGCGACCGGACGCGGCGCGCAGGCCGGCGTGCTGGTCAAGGATGCGGAAGCGCTCGAGCGCATGGCGAAGGTGGATACGGTAATCGTCGACAAGACCGGCACTCTGACCGAGGGCAAGCCGAAGCTGACCGACGTCCTGGCGCTCGGGGAACACAACGAGACGGCGATCCTCTCGCTCGCGGCGGCGCTCGAGAAGGGGTCCGAGCATCCGCTCGCCGAGGCAATTATCGCGGGCGCCGAGGAACGCGGCGTCACAGTCGGCTCCGCGACGGATTTCGACGCTGTCACCGGCAAGGGCGTCAAGGGCACTGTTTCAGGCGAGGCTGTCGCGCTCGGCAATGGTGCGATGATGGAGGCCGAGGGTATCGATGCGGACGTCGCGGCGGATGAGGCCGACAGGCTTCGCGGCGAGGGAAAAACCGTCATGCTGGTCGCTGTCGGCGGCAAGGTTGCGGGCATGGTGGCAGTTGCCGATCCGGTCAAGGAGAGCACTGCCGGCGCGATCAGGGCGCTGCACGAAGCGGGCCTGCGGGTCATCATGGCGACAGGCGACAACGAACGCACGGCGAAGGCTGTGGCCGCGCAACTGGGCATCGACGAAGTGCGCGCCGGCGTGCTGCCGGAAGACAAGAAAGCACTGGTCGAGGAGTTGCAGGCCGCGGGCAGGAGTGTCGCCATGGCCGGCGACGGCATCAACGACGCGCCCGCGCTGGCCGCAGCGCATGTCGGCATCGCGATGGGCACCGGCGCCGACGTGGCGATGGAAAGCGCCGGCATCACGCTTCTGAAGGGAGACCTGCAGGGCATCGCCAAGGCGCGGAAACTGGCGCAATCGACGCTTGCCAACATCAAGCAGAACCTGTTCTTCGCCTTTGCCTATAACTCGATCGGCGTGCCGGTGGCGGCAGGCATCCTCTATCCGCTGACCGGGACGCTGTTGTCGCCGATGATCGCGGCGGCCGCGATGAGCCTGTCGTCGGTCTCGGTCATCTCGAACGCGCTTCGGCTGCGGACGTTGAAACTCTAGGGAGAGCCGCATGAACATCGGAACGGCCGCCGATCAGGCAAACCTGCCACCCAAGACCATCCGCTATTACGAGGAAATCGGCCTCGTCACCCCGTCGCGCGCCGAAAACGGCTATCGCGACTACTCGGAAAACGACGTGCACAGGCTGCGTTTCCTGCAAAGGTCGCGCAGCCTTGGCTTCACCATCGACGAGTGTCGGCTGCTGCTCTCGCTCTACGACGACAAGAACCGGGCGAGCGCGGACGTGAAGGCGGTCGCTCTCGAAAAGGTGACGGAGATCGACCGCAAGATCGCCGATTTGCAATCGCTGCGCGACACGCTCGCGACCCTGGCGAAGCATTGCCACGGCGACGGGCGGCCGGACTGCCCGATCATCGACGATCTGGCGGGCGAGGCGGCGAACGCAGCTACTTAGTCGTTCGCGACGATCCAGTCGGCGAGTTTCGCTTTCGCCATGTCGTCGATCAGTTCGGCGAATCCCTTCGCTTGGTGTTCGGCGGTCAGGCGGCCCTTTTCTCCGGTCGCTTGGGCAGCTTCGCCGACCGCGCCGGAGGGATTCACGTCCTGGGCGATCCAGGCGAAGGCGTTCGGGCCGGTGTGGGCGATATGGGTAAACTGCTTCTGTGCGTCTGCGACGCGCGAGGTGAAGTCCTCGGCCTTGTCAATTTGCACCGTATCGGGCGTGAAATGCAGCATCAGCGACGTTTCGACGTCGCCACCATGGATGCCGTATTTCCGCTCGTAATCGCCATAGAGACCTTCCGGCACGCCAAAACGCATCCATGATGTCTTGGCGACCATCATGTCGTGACGCACGCGCAATTCGCGGGCGACGATGCCCATGATTTCCTCGTTGCCGCCATGCGAATTGACGATCACGAGCTTGCGGATGCCGGCGCGGGCAACCGAGGCGCCAAGGTCGCACCAGTGGTCGATGAGCGTGGTCGCCGAAATGGTCAGCGTGCCGGGCGAGCGGATATGTTCGTTGGACTTACCGACCGACTGGATCGGCAGGACCCGCATGTCGATCCCGTCCGGCATCAGCGGAAAGACAGTTTCCAGCATCCCGGCCATGATGGCGTGGTCGGTCGAGACGGGCAGATGCGGGCCATGCTGCTCGGTTGCTGCGATCGGCAACACGGCAATCGCCCCGTCGGGATCGAGGTTCTCGAACTCGCGTGAAGTGAAGTCGCCCCACCAGAAACGTTTCGTCATCATTCCGTCCTCGCCGGTCCGGCGGCAATTGCCTCGATTTCGACGGTGAATTCCTCGCGAGCGAAGCCCGAAACGATCATCAGCGTGGAGGCGGGAGCCGGCTCGGAAAACAATTCGTCGCGCACGGCCATGTAGGGTTTGAGATGGTCTCGTCCGGTGACATAGGCATTGATGCGCACGATATCGGAAAGTCCCAAACCGGCCTCTTTCAGGATCGCTTCGATATTGGAGAAGCAGAGGCGCGCCTGGGCCCCGGTGTCTGCCGGTATGACGTCGTCGGCATCGATGCCGAGCTGGCCGGAACACAGGACCAGCCGCATGCCTTCGGGGATTTCCACGCCGTGGCTGTATTTCGCAAAGGGGGGCCGGATGCCGGCTGGAGTCAGATGGTTGAACACGTTGGTCTCCGGTCAGATTCGCCGCTCATAATGCAAAGCGCACCCGCAAACTCAAGCGTGCTGTTTTTTTAAGCAGGATGCGATAAAACTGGGCTTGTGAAAGGGAGGCTTTGCGGGAAAGAAGCGGAAACTGAACGGTCTGCGCTGTCGCATGGCTGGCATATCACTTGCATCAATTGCCGAGGTTCAAAAAGCGTGGCTAACCGGCTGTGCGTCCAACTAATAGAGGTGTGAACGTGAAACGAGTTCTATTGATCACCACTGCCCTTGCGGCCGTTTTCTCAACCCAGGCCTTCGCCCTGGAAAAGGTCACTTTCGGCACCAATTGGCTCGCCCAAGCGGAACATGGCGGTTACTATCAGGCTGTCGCTGATGGTTCCTACGAGGAATGCGGGCTCGAAGTCGAGATCATGCCCGGCGGACCGCAGGTCTCCGGCCGTCCGCTGATGCTGGCCGGAAAGATCGACTTCTACATGGGCGGCAACATGCTGCAGGCCTTCTCGGCTGTCGAGCAGGACATTCCGCTCAAGGTCGTCGCCGCGCACTTCCAGAAGGAGCCGCAGGTTCTGATGAGCCACCCCGGCGAGGGGCTCGATACCTGGGAAGAGCTGAAGAACGCCGAACAGTTCATCCTCGGCGACGAGGGTTTCCAGACGTTCTATCAGTGGATGGTCAAGGATTTCGGCTTTGATGAGTCGAAGCGCATTCCGTACACGTTCAACCCGGCGCCGTTCATCGCCAACCCGAAGTCTGTTCAGCAGGGCTATATCACCTCCGAGCCCTTCGCGGTGGAGCGTGAAGGCGGGTTCGTGCCGAACCTGTTCCTGCTCGCCGATTTCGGTTTCAGCACCTATTCCACGACGGTCGAGACCATGCAGGCGACGATCGATGAGCGTCCCGAGGTTGTGCAGTGCTTCATCGATGCCTCGTCGAAGGGCTGGTACAACTACCTTTATGGCGACAACGCTGCCGCCAACGAGATGATCAAGAAAGACAATCCGGACATGACCGACGAGCAGATCGCTTTTTCGATCGAGAAACTCAAGGAATATGGCATCGTCGATTCCGGCGATACGGAAGAGATGGGCATCGGCGCGATGACAGCCGAGCGGATCGCCGACTTCTACCAGAAAATGGTCGATTCTGGCGTCATGGATGCGGGCATCGATATCGAGAAGTCCTACACGCTGGAATTCGTGAACAAGGGCGTCGGCCTGGACCTGAAGAAGTAATCTTCGAAAGGCATTTCCGCGTGGACATGCAAACTGCCGACAAGGCAAAAACCGACGGACCGCAGCTTATTCTGCGGTCCGTCGGAAAAGTTTTCGGAAACGATGTCGTCGCCTTGCGCGATGTCGATATGACGATCAACCAGGGCGACTTCCTGAGCCTGCTCGGGCCGTCAGGCTGCGGCAAGTCGACGGCCTTGCGGCTTATCGCCGGGCTGTCGTCGCCGACTTCGGGCGTGCTCGACTGGCGCGGGCCGGCGATGGGAAAGGCCGATATCGGCTTCGTTTTCCAGGAGCCGACGCTGATGCCGTGGGCGTCTGTCTTCGACAATGTCTGGCTGCCGCTGCGCCTGCAGGGTGTTTCGCGTGCCGAGGCGAAGACGCAGGTCGAGGATGTGCTGGCGCAGGTCAATCTGAGCGGTTTCGAGAATGCCGTCCCGCGCGAATTGTCAGGCGGCATGAAGATGCGCGTCTCGATTGCACGCGGTCTGGTGACACGGCCGCGGGTGCTGCTGATGGACGAGCCCTTTGCTGCGCTTGACGAGATTACGCGTTTCCAGCTCAACAGCGACCTGCTGGCTCTTTGGGAGCGTGAGCGCTTTACGGTGATTTTCGTGACCCATTCCGTGTTCGAAAGCGTGTTCCTGTCGAACCGCATCGTCGTCATGGCCGCGCATCCGGGCCGCGTCTTCGGCGAGATGGAGGTGGACGCGCCTTATCCGCGCGACGAGACGTTCCGCACGTCGGAAGACTATGCGCATCTGACCCGCAAGGCCTCGTCGTTGCTGCGTTCGGCGATGGGCATAGAGGGCGAGGGGGGCGACGATCATGTCCTCCACTGAGATGCAGGGCGACGCAGCGGTCATGGTCGACGCCGAGGAAATGCGGCGCGCGCGTCAGCGCAAGATGGAAAAGACCGGCAAATGGCTGTTGCCGATCCTGATCATGTGTGTCGCGATCTTCATGTGGGACCGGATCTGCGTCTGGAACGAGATCCCGCGCTATATCCTGCCGCGGCCGGGCGAGGTGCTGGCAACGCTTATCGAGGATCGCGGCCTGCTGTTCTCCTCGCTGGTGAACACGCTGAAGATCACCTTCCTCTCACTGGCTCTCGCGGTTGCGGGCGGCGTCGGGCTTTCGGTGCTGTTCACCCAGTCGAAATGGGTGGAGATGAGCTTCTTTCCCTTCGCGGTCGTGCTTCAGGTGACGCCGATCGTGGCGATCTTCCCGCTGATCAACATCTATGTCGACAACCAGACCACCAAGCTCCTGCTATGCGCCTGGATCGTCGCCTTTTTCCCGATCCTGTCGAATACCACGCTGGGTTTGAACTCGGTCGATCGGAACCTGCTCGACCTGTTCAAGCTCAATGGCGCAACGCGTTGGCAAACGCTTTGGCATCTGCGGCTGCCGGCATCGATGCCGTATTTTCTCGGCGGGTTGAAGATTGCCGGCGGGCTGGCTCTGATCGGCGCGGTCGTTGCAGAATTCGTTGCCGGTGCATCCGGCCAGTCTTCCGGGCTTGCCAGCCGCATCATCGAGGCCGGTTACCGGCTCAACGCCCCGCGTCTCTTCGCCGCGCTGATCCTGATCTCCTTTACCGGCATTGTGATCTTTCTCGTGCTTACATTCATTTCCAACCGCATCCTGCGCCGTTGGCATGAAAGCGCGCTAACACAGGAGCATTGATGTCTGGTGGGTCGATTGTTCGCACAGGAACGGGATTTTCGCTGCATCGGGTGCATTTGCATGACTCGTGGGTTGATGGAGACGCCAGCCGGCATGACGCGGAAGGCTTCGGGCTTTACGACCTGACGGTCGAGAACGATCGCATCACTAGGATCGTGCCATCGGGGGCGGCGAGCGAAGGGGCGCAAAACGACCTGCGCCGCCGCGTCGTGATGCCGGCCTTCGTCGATTGCCACACCCATCTCGACAAAGGCCATATCTGGCCGCGCCAGCCCAATCCTGACGGGTCCTTTCCCGGCGCACTGGAGGCGGTGGGTGCGGACCGCGCCGCCAATTGGAGCGCCGAGGATATCGAGGCGCGCATGGAGTTCGCGCTGAAATGCGCCTACGCCTACGGCACCAAGGCCATCCGTACCCATCTCGATTCCCTGCCGCCGCAGGAAACAATCTCGTGGCCGGTTTTCGAAGCCATGCGCGAGCGATGGGCGGGGCGCATAGATTTGCAGGCAGCCTGCCTTTTCGGCATCGACACCGGGCGCGACGAAGCGTGGTTCAAGACGCTTGTCGACCGGGTCAGGAATGCCGGCGGCGTGCTCGGCGCGGTGACCTTCATGGTGCCGGACCTGGATGAATTGCTCGACATGGTGTTCCGCGCGGCCATCGAGAATCAACTGCAGCTCGATTTCCATGCCGACGAGACAGATGCTCTCGAAGCCGTATCGCTTCGAAAGATAGCCGAAGCGGCCAAGCGGCATGGATATGAAGACCGCATCCTGATCGGTCATTGCTGCTCGCTGGCGCGCCAGCCCGATGACGAGGTTCTGCGCACGCTGGACGCCGTGGCGGATTGCAACATCTCGGTCGTGTCGCTTCCCATGTGCAACATGTACCTGCAGGACCGGCGCTCCGATGGCACGACACCGCGCTGGCGCGGCGTGACGCTGTTGCACGAGATGAAGGCGCGGGGCATCAATGTCTGCGTTGCCTCCGACAACACCCGCGATCCATTCTACGCCTATGGCGATCTCGACATGGTGGAGGTCTACCGCATGGCGACGCGCACCATTCAGTTCGACCATCCGGTCGCCGACTGGCCGAAGTCGGTATTCGCCAATCCGGCGCGGGCGATGGGGCTGGACGAGAACTACGGCAGACTCGCCGAGGGCGGGCCGGCGGACTTCGTGATCTGTGAAGGTCGCAGTTGGACCGAGGTCCTGTCCCGGCCGGAAAGCGGACGCATCGTGGTGCGTGACGGCGCGGTGATCGACCGGGCGCTGCCGGCCTACGACGAACTTGACCATTTGATGGAGTAGACGATGACTGATTTGCAAGCGTTCAGGGCGGATATCGAGGGCATCAAGGTCGAGGACAACGAGAAGATCGTTCAGCAGAAAAGCCGCGATTTCTACTGGTATTCGCCGGTCCTGAAGGAGCGGCTGGACCATGTGACCGGCGACCTGATCGTATCGCCGAAGACCGAGGGCGAGGTCATTCAGGTTCTCAAGGCCTGTTACAAGCACGGCGTGCCGGTAACGCCGCGCGGCACGGGCACGGGAAATTACGGCCAGGCGATGCCGCTGTCGGGCGGCGTGGTCCTGTCGTTGGCCGACATGGACGAGATCAAGGAGATCGCGCCGGGAAGGGCCGTTGTCGGCCCGGGCGTCATATGCGCCAAGCTGGATGCGGCCGCGCGCGAGCATTCCGGCCAGGAAATGCGCATGCATCCCTCCACAGCGCATACCGCCACTGTCGGCGGTTTCATCGCCGGCGGTTCCGGCGGCATCGGGTCGACGCGCTGGGGCGGGTTGCGCGATTTCGGAAATGTCATCCGGCTGCGCGTGGTGACGATGGAGGAAGAGCCGCGGGTGCTCGAACTCACGGGCGCAGATCTGCACAAGGTCACTCATGCCTATGGCACGAACGGCATTATCACCGAGGTGGAGTTGCCGCTGACCGCCGCCTATGACTGGGTCGATGTGATCGTGGCCTTCGACGATTTCCTGGAGGCTGCGACCTATGCCAATACGCTCGGCCGGCTCGACGGCGTCCTTCTCAAGCTGAATACCGTCGTATCCGCGCCGGCGCCGTTCGATTATTTCAAGCGGCACCGGAAGTTTCTCGAAGAAGGCGACAATGTCGTCATCTGCATGGTCGCGCCGCAGTCGCTCGACGCCTTTCTGGCCTTCACGGCGCGCGAGGGTGGCCGGGTCGCCTTCAACCGCGCCGAACTGGACGAGGAAGAGTTGCGGGGCCTGCCCCTGGCCTATGAACTCGCCTGGAACCACACGACATTGCGCGGGCTGCGCATCGAACCGGCGATCACCTATCTCCAGGTGCTCTATCCGTTCCCGAACCAGCTTGCGCTGGTCGAGAAGCTCCACCGCATGTTCAAGGGCGAGCTCATCGATCACCTGGAGTTCGTGCGGTTCGACGGCGACATCACCTGTTTCGGCCTGCCGATGGTGCGGTTTACCAGCGAAGAGCGGCTGGACGAGATAATAGAGATCTTCAATCGCGAAGGCGCGCCGATCTTCAATCCGCATCGCTATACGCTTGAAGAGGGCGGGATGAAACAGACCGACGAAATCCAGCTTGCATTCAAGCGCGAGGCCGATCCGAAAGGTCTTCTCAATCCGGGCAAGATGATCGCCTGGGAGAACCCGGATTACGACTTCAACACTGGAGAGGTGTGGCTGTTCAAAGGTTTGCAGAAGGCGGGGTAAGTCAATGCGCGTTCTGGTCCTGCATGCGCATCCCGTCGCCGAAAGCTATAACGGGCATCTGCACCGGCGGATCGTAGACCGGCTCACCGCGAGCGGGCACGATGTCGACGACTGCGATCTATACGCCGAAGATTTCGATCCGCGGCTGACGCGCGATGAGCGGCTCAACTACCACGAGATCGGGCCCAATACCGAGTCGGTCAAGGGGTATGTGGAACGGCTGCGCGCGGCCGAGGCGCTGGTGATGAGCTATCCGGTCTGGAATTTCGGCTATCCGGCGATCCTGAAGGGTTTTTTCGACCGCGTTTTCCTGCCGGGCGTGTCGTTCGAAATGAGGGACGGCAAGGCAAGTCCGTGCCTGCACAATATTCGCAAGGTCGGCGTGGTGACGACCTATGGCGGTAACCGGCTGCGTGCCTTCCTCGTTGGAGACCCGCCGCGCAAGGCCGTTAATCGCGTGCTCCGCGTGATCGTCAAGCCGGGCGCGCCGTTCGACTATCTCGCCCATTACGACATGAACCGCTCGACCGACGAGACGCGCACGCGCTTCATCGGTCGCGTGGAAAAGGCGATGGACGCTTTCTGATGCGCATACTGGTTATTTTCTGTCATCCGGTTCCCGAGAGCTTTGGCGCGGCCTTGAAGGACACGGTAATGAAGGCGCTGGCCGAAAGCGGCAACGAGACGCGTCTGATCGATCTCTACGCGGAAGGTTTCAATCCCGTGATGGGATGCGAGGAACGTCGCTGCTACAACGAGATGCAAAAGGACCAGCATCCGGCCCCCGACCATGCCGAGCATCTCGCCTGGGCAGAGGGGCTGGTATTCGTCTATCCGACATGGTGGTACGGTTTGCCGGCGATGCTGAAAGGCTGGCTCGACCGTGTGTGGACACCGGAGATCACCTTCGCCATTTCGCCCGACACCAAGCGCATCACGCCGCTGATGACACACATCCGCAAGCTTGGCGTGGTGACCACCTGCGGTGCGCCGCGCTGGTGGTCCTACGTGGTCGGCCATCCGGGCAAGCGCACGCTGCTGCGCGGCATGCGCGCGCTGTTCGCGAAGCGCTGTAAGACGCTGTTCCTGGCGCATTACCTCATGGATGTCTCGACGCCGCAGTCGCGCCAAAATTTCCTTGAACGCGTCGACCGCCGGATGCGCCGTTTCTAGACAGCGACTTTCGGCAGGGCCAGGGGCACGCCCGGCATTTCCGCTGGATCGTCCGGATAGGACAGGAAGTGGAGTTCGTCGGCCGGAACGCCCTCGATCGAGCGAATCACGCAGGTCGCCAAATCGCGGCCGCCCTGGCGGACATCCTCGTTGATGACGTCGATATCCTTGCGGAACCGCTTGAGGATGTTGGTGTGCTGCTTGGAAACGAGCTGCACATCCCGACCGAGCGAAAGGCCTGCCTGTTCGACGCCGGCAGAAGCGGCGATAGCGGCGCCGCCGCTGCCGCAGACGATGCCATCGGGCCGTCCGGGTCCGCGCATGATTTCGTACACGCCGGCCTGTATCGTATCGAGCGTGTCGTCGACGGTGACCGTGTCGAGCGCGACCTGCTGCATTCCATTCTCGCGGAGGCCGGTGGCAAAGCCAGTCTTCATGTGGCGCGCATAGGTTAGATTGTCCGGCGGCCCGATCAGAGTCGCACGCTTGACACCCCGCTCCGCCAGCATGTTGGCGGCGTCATGGCCAAAGCGCTCATTGTCGAAGTCATGCCAGGGGTGATCGATGCCCATGTCCGTGCGGCCATGGGTGGCGAACGGCATGCCGTGCTCGGAAAGATAGCGCACGCGTCGGTCCTGCATTTCGATGCGCGACAGGATGACGCCGTCGGCGGAGCCCGTCTCGACGATGTAGCGCATTGGCTCCATGGAATCGTTTTCCAGGGAGTAGGGCGTTACGACGAGATGGTAAGGCGTGCCGCGCAGCACGTCGGAAATGCCGAGAACCATCTGGGATGTCAGCCCCATGACCTCTTCCTGGGTGTTGAGAACGAGGCTGATCACGTTCGTCTTGCCGGTTCTCAGGCGCACGCCCGCGCGGTTCGGACGGTAGCCGATCTGCTTGGCCACCAGCCGCACCCGTTTCTTGGCCTCCTCACCGATATCCGGCGCATCCTTGAGCGCGCGCGAAACGGTGGTGATCGAGTAACCGGTCATGAATGCGATGGACTTCAGTGTCGGCGGGCCGGACGCGGGGTCCGCCGCTTCGCTCTGTTTCCCTTTTGTTTTTAGCGCCATTCCGGTTCCGCCCCTTAGACTCGGGGGGACTATAGGCCTGTCGGCAGTGTGGTTTCAACAAACATGCGTCGGTTGACACAAACGTTAAAGTTTGCTGCAGCGCAAAAAGAGATATTGCGTTGCCGAAGGCGGGTGTCCTCCTCAGGTTTGCCCTCGAGTTCATTGACAAAGATCCATGTATTCCGGGTTTTCGCGATCATTTTCGTATTTTTTTGATGCTCGAATAAAATTTTGCAGACCCTGTTGCGCGGGAAAAATCCTTGCCATACAGTTCCACTGCAACGTTACAGTTCGCAGGGAGGAAAACATGCGTCTTCGTTCAACAATTGCGGCGTTGGCCGTGTCGGCGGTTTTGCCGGCCGCCACCGCTCACGCAACAGATCTTGAGGTCATGCACTGGTGGACCAGTGGCGGCGAAGCAGCTGCCGTTGGGGAGTTTGCCAAGGCTTTCGATGCGACCGGCAACAAATGGGTCGATGCCGCCTTCGCCGGCCCGGGAGAGCAGGCCCGCGCCATCATGGTCAGTCGCATCACCGGCGGCGATCCGATGGGCGCTTTCCAGTTCAACCACGGACGTCAGGCGGAGGATCTGATCGAGGCCGGTCTGCTGCGCGATCTGACCGATATCGCCGAAGCCGAAGGCTGGAAGGAAAAGGTCAATCCGCCGTCGCTGCTCGACGGCTGCACCGTTGATGGACGCATCTACTGCACCCCCGTCAATATCCACTCCTGGCAGTGGCTGTGGCTTTCTCACAAAGCCTATGAGGACGCCGGCGTTCCGGTCCCGACCAATTGGGATGAGTTCGTCGCCGCCGCTCCGGCTCTCAGGGAGAAGGGTATTCTTCCGATGGCTGTGGGTCAGCAAAGCTGGCAGCAGAGCGGTCTTTTCAACGTTCTCATGTCGTCTCTCGTTCCCGTCGAGATCTTCAACAAGGTCTATGGCGACAAGGACGCCGAAGTCGCGGCTGGTCCTGAGGTTGCCCGCGTGTTCAAGGCTGCTGCCGATGCGCGCGAAATGTCGGAGGGCTCGACCGTCCAGTCCTGGAACGAGGCGACCAACCTCGTGATCACCGGCAAGGCCGGCGGTCAGATCATGGGTGACTGGGCACAGGGCGAATTTTCCGTCGCCGATCAGAAGGCGGGCACCGAGTATTCTTGCCTTCCCGGTCTGGGCGTGACTGAAGTTCTCGGCACGGGCGGTGACGCGTTCTACTTCCCGGTCCTGGACGACGAGGAGAAATCGGCGGCGCAGGCCGAACTCGCAGCGCTTCTTCTGAAGCCTGACGTGCAGGTTGCCTTCAACCTGAAGAAGGGCTCGCTGCCGGTTCGTGGCGACATCGATATGTCGACCGCCAATGATTGCATGCAGAAGGGCCTGAAACTGCTGTCCGAAAACAAGCTGGTGCCGGATACCAACCAGCTGCTCACGCCGGACACGACGTCGCAGATCAACGATCTGTTCGCGGAGTTCTTCGCCGACGCATCGATCACGCCGGAAGACGCGCAGGAGCGTTTCGCCGAAATTATCGCCAGCGCTGACTGATCCGCTCAGACACGTATCGTGCCGACCTGCCGCAATGGCGGGCCGGCATCCAGCCGGCCAATAAGAACGCACGGGGAATGCGCATGGCTTCGGGACGCCCGAACCAGCTTTTTCGCAACAAGACGGCGAAGATCGCAGCGATTCCGATGATCCTGACCGCGATGGTGGTCTTCATCGGAGGGACAGGCTGGACGGTCGTCTATTCGTTCACGAAATCCAAGCTGCTGCCAAAGCTGGAATGGGTCGGCCTCGACCAGTATGAACGGCTCTGGAACACCAATCGCTGGATCGTCTCGATCGAGAATCTGGCGGTCTACGGCCTCTCGATGCTGGTCCTCAGTTTCGTTATCGGCTTCCTTCTGGCTGCCCTGATGGACCAGAAGATTCGGTTCGAGAACACGTTCCGGACCATCATGCTCTATCCCTTCGCGCTGTCCTTTATCGTGACGGGTCTGGTTTGGCAGTGGCTGCTCAATCCCGAATTCGGCATTCAGGGGATCGTGCGCGATCTCGGCTGGGAAAACTTTGCTTTCGACCCGCTCTACAATGCTGATCTCGCGATCTTCGGCGTCATGCTCGCCGCGCTATGGCAGGGCTCGGGGCTCGTGATGGTGCTGATGCTCGCCGGGCTTCGCGGCATTGACGAGGAAATCTGGAAGGCGGCGCGGATCGACGGCATTCCGACATGGAAGACCTATCTGTTCATTATCATCCCGATGTTGCGGCCTGTCTTCATTACGGCGCTGGTGCTGATCACCAGTGGTATCATCCGGGTCTACGACCTCGTGGTCGCGCAAACCAGCGGCGGCCCCGGGCTGGCGACCGAAATGCCCGCCAAATACGTCTACGACTACATGTTCCGCGCCCAGAATCTCGGCCAGGCCTTCGCCGCATCGACGATGATGCTGCTCGCGGTCCTGGTTGTGGTCGTGCCGTGGGCCATGATGGAATTCGGGGGCCGGAAAAATGACTGATATCGCCACCGCTACGGCCGCCGCGTCGATCGGCTTGCCCGAGGAAACCCGTACCGACGACGGTCCGCGCGGTCCGCGGCCGGTGCGCGCGCTCTCGCGCCGCAACATCATGCTCTACGGCACGCTGATCGTCGTATCGATCTACTATCTGCTGCCGCTTTACGTGATGGTGGTCACCTCGCTGAAGGGCATGCCCGAGATCCGCGTCGGCAATGTCTTTTCGCCGCCGCTGGAGATCACTTTCCAGCCTTGGGTCAAGGCGTGGGGCGAGGCCTGTACGGGGCTGAATTGCGACGGGCTGAGCAGGGGATTCTGGAACTCCGTCCGGATCACCATTCCTTCCGTGATTGTATCGATCGCGATCGCCTCCGTTAACGGCTACGGCCTCGCCAATTGGCGCTTCAAGGGCGACAATTTCTTCTTCACGATCCTGATCTTCGGCGCGTTCATCCCCTATCAGGTGATGCTCTATCCGGTCGTGATCATTCTGCGGGAAATCGGCCTCTACGGGTCGCTGACGGGTCTGGTGATCGTGCACTCGGTGTTCGGGATGCCTATCCTGACGCTGCTGTTCCGGAACTACTTCACCTCGCTGCCCGAGGAATTGTTCAAGGCTGCTCGCGTCGACGGCGCCGGCTATTGGGGCATCTATTTCCGGATCATGCTGCCGATGAGCCTGCCGATCTTCGTTGTCGCGATGATCATCCAGGTCACCGGCATCTGGAACGACTTCCTCTTTGGCACGGTCTACACCAAGCCGGACTTCTGGCCGATGACCGTTCAGCTCAACAACATCGTCAACTCGGTGCAGGGGGTGAAGGAGTACAACGTCAACATGGCGGCGACGCTGCTGACCGGCCTCGTTCCTCTCGTCATCTATTTCGTGTCCGGCAAGCTGTTCGTCCGCGGTATCGCCGCCGGCGCCGTGAAAGGTTGATTGCAATGCATAGCGTATCCATCCGCGATGTAAGCCTGAATTTCGGGGCTGTCCGCGTCCTGGAGAAACTCAATCTCGATGTCGGCGAAGGCGAATTCCTCGTCCTTCTGGGGCCGTCGGGCTGCGGGAAATCGACCTTGCTCAACTGCATCGCCGGCCTGTTGGACGTGTCCGATGGGCAGATCTTCATCAATGGGAAGAACGTGACGTGGGAGCAGCCGAAGGACCGGGGCATCGGCATGGTGTTCCAGTCCTACGCGCTTTATCCGCAAATGACGGTCGAGGGCAATCTGAGCTTCGGGTTGAAGAACCAGGGCGTTCCGCGCGCCGAAATTCGCGAACGCGTCGATCGCGCGGCGAAGATGCTGCAGATCGAACCCTATCTTCAGCGCAAGCCCGCACATCTTTCGGGGGGGCAGCGCCAGCGCGTGGCCATTGGCCGCGCGCTGGTGCGGGAAGCCGGCGTTTTCCTTTTCGACGAACCGCTCTCCAATCTCGATGCCAAGCTTCGGTCTGAACTGCGCGTCGAGCTCAAGCGGCTGCACCAGAAGCTCGCCCACAACACGATGATCTACGTCACGCACGACCAGATCGAGGCGCTGACGCTTGCAGACCGCATCGCCGTGATGAAGGGCGGCGTCATCCAGCAACTCGCCGACCCGCATACGATCTACAATCGGCCGAGCAATCTCTATGTCGCCGGCTTCATCGGTTCGCCCTCGATGAGTTTCCTCGACGGCGATATCGTCGCCAAAGGCGACGGGCACGTCTTCCGGATCGGAGAAAACGAAATTCCGCTGGACGGCTATGTGGCTGACAACGCGATCAGGCCTGAGGCCGAGGCGGTGTTCGGTGTCCGCCCGGAACACGTGGAAATCGTGCCAGAGGACCAGGAGTCCGCGTCGGCGATATATCCCGGGACTGTTGATCTGGACGAACCGATGGGTGCCGACAGCCTGGTCTGGATCACCTTTGCCGGGCAGACGCTTTCGGCGCGCGTCGATTCTTCACGCCGCTTTTCGCCCGGCGAGAAAGTTCGCCTCGGCTTCAACCTGTCGCTGGCCTCGATCTTCGACAAGCAAACCGAAAACCGCATGTAGGACGCGCTGCCGTCATGAATGCACATGTGACACCTGTCGCACCGCCGCGTCCGGCGGTGGTATCGCCGGATTTATCGGGCCTTTGGGCGCTGTCCAATGACGGTCACGCCCGCTCCATGTCCGAGGCGGCGGCGGACAGCCTGAAGGACAGCGAGTTCATCGGCTGTCGCATAGGTGTCGAGGCGCATTGCGAGGATGCCGTATGGCGTCTAAAACTCCGTGCGGAAAAGCCCGCCTTCTTCGTTTCGATCGAGGCGGACATCCCGGGCCGTTTCTCCGACAACGCCTTCACGCTTTTCCCCGGACACGAAGCAGAGATCGCCTTCACGCCCGAGTTCGCCGGCGCAAAACCGGCTTTCACCGTCCGCGATCTCCACTCTGCAACATGTGGTCCATCATGAAACGCTCGGTCATCAACGACATCATCCGCGAAAGCGACGCCTTCATCCGTTCCTTCGGCTATGTCATGCCGCCTTTTGCATACTGGTCGCCCGACGAACTGAAAGCACGCGTGGCGAGCGACAGCGCCCGCATCCGCGATCATTGCATGGGATGGGACATCACGGATTACGGTCAGGGCCGGTTCGAGGAACTGGGTCTGTTCCTGTTCACGGTTCGCAACGGCAACAACGCGAATGTCGATGCGGGCCGGGGCATGCTCTATGCCGAGAAGATCATGATCTCCGGCGAGAACCAGATCTCGCCGATGCATCGTCACAATCTCAAGACCGAGGACATCATCAACAAGGGCGGCGGAACGCTTGTCCTCGAATTGTTCAAGGCGAACCCGGACGGGTCTATCAGCGACAGCGACGCGGTGCGGGTGTTCACCGACGGGACGATTCGCAGCCTGCCGGCAGGCGGGTTGCTCAAACTGGCGCCGGGCGAGAGCGTGACGCTGGAGCCGGACACCTGGCATGCCTTCTGGGGCGAGGGCGGCAAGGTGCTCATCGGCGAGGTCTCCAACGTCAATGACGACCGGACCGACAATATTTTCCGCGAGCCGATCGGCCGGTTCTCCACTGTCGAGGAGGACGCCGATCCGCTCCATCTCCTCGTTTCCGATTACGACCACTGGCTCAGTTGAGCCTATTCCAGGGATGTTGCGATGACCGAGTTTTCCTACCAGCTCTACAGCTCCAGAAATTTTCCGCCGCTTTCCGAGACCCTCGGAATGCTGGGCCGGCTCGGTTACAAGCAGGTTGAGGGGTATGGCGCGTTGTTCGCGGACAGAGATGCGCTCGACGACCTGAAGGCGGGTCTCGCGGCGAGCGGGCTGTCCATGCCGACCGGGCATTTCGGCCTCGACATGATACGCGACGAACCTCAACGCGTGCTGGATATCGCCGGGGCGCTCGGCATACAGGGTGTTTTCGCGCCATTCATCGCGCCGGACCAGCGCCCGGCGGATGCGGCCGGCTGGCGTGCGCTGGGCGAAGAGCTATCCGCGGCCGCCGCGCCGTTTCGCGATGCCGGACTGACCTTCGGCTGGCACAATCATGATTTCGAGTTCGCGGCGACCGGGACCGGCGAGATGCCGCTTGACCTGATCCTCGCGGGCGATCCGGACCTTGCGCTGGAACTGGATGTCGCCTGGGTGGTGCGGGGCGGGCAGGATCCGCTCGCATGGATCGATAAATATGCCGGGCGCATCGCCGCGGTCCATGTCAAGGACATCGCGCCGCAGGGCGAATGCACCGACGAGGACGGCTGGGCCGATGTCGGCCATGGCGTCATGGACTGGCCGGCGATCATGGCCGCGCTGCGCGAGACGGGCGCTCGCTGGTTCGTCATGGAGCACGACAATCCGAGCGATCACGAGCGTTTCGCGCGTCGCTCGATTGAAACCGCCCGTACCCTTTGAGGAAATCTCTCATGAACAAGCTTCGTGTCGGCATCATCGGATGCGGCAATATCTCGACGTCCTATCTGCGCCTTGCTCCGCTGTTCAAGGCGCTGGAAATCCGCGCCGTGGCGGATCTCAATATCGGGGCCGCGAAGGCGCGTGCCGACGAGTACGGCGTCATCGCGATGGATGTCGCCGAACTTCTCGCCTCAAAGGAGATCGACGTCGTCGTCAACCTGACCATCCCGGATGCGCATTTCACGGTGACGAAGTCGATCCTCGATGCGGGCAAGCACGCTTATTCCGAGAAGCCGCTGGTTCTCTCGCTGGAAGAGGGCAAAGCCCTGCGAACGCTGGCCGACGAGAAGGGCCTGCGGGTCGGGTCTGCGCCTGACACCTTCCTTGGCGGCGCGCATCAGCTGGCGCGGGCGCGTATCGATGAAGGGCTGATCGGCGAGGTCGTTGCGGGTACATGCCATGTCATGTCGCATGGCATGGAACACTGGCATCCGAACCCCGATTTCTTCTTCATGCCGGGTGCCGGTCCGGTGCTCGATATCGGGCCCTACTACATCACAAACCTGATTCAGCTGATCGGTCCGGTGAAACGGGTGGGCGCGCTGACTTCTTCGGCGACGCCGACGCGCACGATCCTCTCCAACCCGCGCAAGGGCGAGGAAATCCCGGTCGGGACACCGACCAACATCCATGCGCTTCTGGAGTTCGAAAACGGAGCGACGATCACACTGTCGGCGAGTTGGGACGTGTGGGCGCACCGCCATGCGAATATGGAACTCTACGGCCTCGAAGGCTCGCTTTTCGTGCCCGATCCGAATTTCTTCGGCGGCGTGGTCGAACATGCCGGTCGTGACGGGAAGATCGCGCCGCTGGAAGCCTGGGAACATCCGTTCGGCGTTGCAAATGAAGAGCATCCCGGCGGCGCCCGGGCGAACTACCGGACGGCCGGTCTCGCTGACATGGCGCAGGCGATCGTCGATGGCCGTGCGCATCGCTGTTCGCTCGACCTTGCCATCCATGCGGTCGATGTGATGACTTCGATCCTCAAATCGGGTGAGACCGGCGGTTTCGTCGAGATGACGACCACATGCGCGCGTCCGGAAGCCTTGTCGCCGGATGATGCCCGAAAACTGATGGGTTGATGCCCGCGTGGCGTGGCCAAGCGGGCGCGCCTGTCAAACGCCAACAGGATTCCAGGGAAACGCCATGACCTATGTGCCCGCCGAAAACCGCTACGAGACAATGGTTTACCGCCGCTGCGGGAATTCCGGCCTGAAGCTGCCGGCGATCTCGCTCGGCCTGTGGCACAATTTTGGCCACGACACACCGCACGATACAAAGCGCGCCATCGTCCAGACCGCCTTCGATCACGGCATCACCCATTTCGATCTCGCCAACAATTACGGTCCTCCCGCCGGCAGCGCCGAGGAGGCGATGGGCGAGTTGCTGAAGACCGATCTACGGGGCTATCGCGACGAACTGATCATCTCGTCGAAGGCCGGCTACATGATGTGGCCGGGGCCGTATGGCGAATGGGGTAGCCGGAAATACCTAATCGCCTCCTGCGACCAGTCTCTGAAGCGGATGGGGCTCGACTATGTCGACATCTTCTATTCGCACCGCTTCGATCCGGATACGCCGCTTGAGGAAACCATGGGCGCGCTCGACCAGATCGTCCGGTCCGGCAAGGCGCTCTATGCCGGGATATCCTCCTACAATTCCGAGCGGACGCGCGAAGCGGTCGCGATTCTCGAGGAGCTGGGCACGCCCTGCGTGATCCACCAGCCGTCCTACAACATGCTCAACCGCTGGGTGGAGCGAGACGGTCTGAAGGATACGCTGCAGGAACTGGGTATCGGATCGATCGCCTTCACGCCGCTTGCCCAGGGCATGCTGACGAACAAGTACCTGAAAGGTATCCCTGAAGACAGCCGGGCCGCGCAAGGCAAGTCGCTGAAGACCGAGTTTCTCAACGAGCAGGCACTTCACCATATCCGAAAGCTCGACGAGATCGCCGGGCGGCGTGGCCAGACGCTGGCGCAGATGGCGCTGGCCTGGGTGTTGCGCGACGGCGGCATCACCACGGCTCTGATCGGCGCATCGCGGCCGGGCCAGGTGATCGATTGCGTCGGCGCGGTCTCCAACCTGGAGTTTTCGGCGGAAGAACTCGCGGAGATCGACAAATATGCCGATGAGGAAAACATCAATCTCTGGGCGCAATCCGCAGAGCAGCAGAAAGGTGCAGCAGAGCGATGATCCGCAACCCGATCCTGCCCGGTTTCAATCCGGATCCGTCGATCTGCCGCGTTGGTGAGGATTACTTCATCGCGACCTCCACATTCGAGTGGTATCCCGGTGTTCAGATTCATCACTCGCGCGATCTCGTGAACTGGACGCTTGTCTCGCGCCCGCTCGCCCGCAAAGGGCTGCTCGATATGCGCGGCAATCCCGATAGCTGCGGCATCTGGGCGCCGTGCCTGTCGCATGCCGATGGCCGCTTCTGGCTCGTCTATACCGACGTCAAGCGCTATGACGGCAATTTCAAGGATGCGCCGAACTACATCACCACCTGCGAGACCATTGACGGCGATTGGTCCGACCCCTGGTACGTCAACAATTCCGGCTTCGACCCGTCACTTTATCATGACGACGACGGCCGCAAGTATTTCATGAACATGCAGTGGAACTATCGCGGTCCCGGAACTGGCGGAAATCCCGAGAATTCAAGCTTCGACGGAATTCTCCTGCAGGAGTGGTCGCCGGAAAAGGGGCTCTTCGGCCCGGTGAAAAACGTCTATCTCGGGACGTCACGCGGGCTGACCGAGGCGCCGCACATCTTCAAGCGCAATGGCTGGTATTACCTGACCACCGCGGAGGGGGGCACAGTCTACGACCATGCCGTGACGATGGCGCGTTCGCGCTCCATCTGGGGGCCGTACGAGGACCATCCGAACAAGTATCTCATGTGCGCGGCGGATGCGCCGGATCATCCGATCCAGAAGACCGGGCATGGTCAGTATGTCGAGACGCATGACGGGCAATTCTACCACACGTTCCTGATGGGTCGGCCCATTCCGGGGCCGGACGGGACGGGCCGCTTCTGTCCGCTCGGACGCGAGACCGGTATCGAGCGTGTCGCATGGGGCGAGGACGACTGGCTCTATCTGGAAGGCGGCGGCATGCTTGTGCGGACGGAACTGCCGGGTCTCGCCGATGTCGAGCCGAACCCGCCTGTCGCCTATCACACCGATTTCACGGGCGGTCAGTTGCCGCCGGAATTTCAATGGCTGCGGTCGCCGGATACGGAAAAGCTTTACCGGATCAACAATGGCTCGCTCAGCCTGTTCGGTCGCGAGAGCATGGGCAGCTGGTTCGAGCAGTCGCTCGTCGCGCGGCGGCAAGAGCATTTCGTCTATACCGCCGAGACTGAAGTCGAGTTCGAGCCGACGACCTATCAGCAGGCGGCGGGGCTCACGACCTATTACAACCGCTTCAAGTTTCACATGCTTCTGGTCACCGACGAGCCGGGGCAGGGGCGGTCGCTTTCGGTCGTCTCATGCCTGGGCGATTTTCCGGACGGAGCGCTGACCTATGCTCTCGACAAGCCTCTTCCCTGTCCGGACGGTCCGATCGGGATGAAGGTCGAGGTCGATCACGCTTTGCAGCAGTTCTTCTGGAAGCAGCCGGGCGGCGAGTGGCAGCCGATCGGGCCAAAGCTCAATGCTGCGATTATCTCCGATGAGGGCGGGCGCGGCGGCCACGGGTCTTTCACCGGCGCATTCGTCGGCATGTTCGCGATGGACATGACCGGGCAGGGCAAGGAAGCGCGGTTCTCGCATTTCTCCTATGTGCCGGAAGGCGCGTCCTGACAGGAAGTCAGCTTCGGAAACAAGGGTTTGCCGGTGCAACCTGCCGGATTGATTCAAGGCGAAGCGGCGTCTGGTTCCAGGTAAAGGGTGCGGTGCAGCAACGAATCCCGGTTGACGCACGTGGAGCTGTATCGCATTTTCCCGAGACATATAGGGAAAACTCTATGCATTTCGAGGACTTTTTCACCGACCGTCTTTCGTCGTTGCGTGATGACGGGAACTACCGAGTTTTTGCGGATCTCGAGCGGCATGCGGGTGAGTTCCCGAAGGCGACGCGGTATCGCGCGGACGGCTCGAAGCAGGACGTGACGGTCTGGTGCTCGAACGACTATCTCGGCATGGGCCAGAACGACAGGGTCGTGGCGGCGATGCACGAGGCGATCGACAAATGCGGCACCGGCGCGGGCGGCACGCGCAACATTTCCGGCACCAACCACTACCATGTCATGCTGGAACGCGAACTGGCCGACCTGCACGGCAAGGAAGCGGCGCTGATCTTCACGAGCGGCTATGTCTCCAACTGGGCGGCGCTCGGCACGCTGGCCTCGAAGATCCCCGGCATCATCGTCTATTCGGACGCGCTGAACCACGCCTCGATGATCGAGGGCATCCGTCATTCGCGCTGCGAAAAGCGCATTTTCAAGCACAATGACTGGAAGGACCTCGACCGGCTGATGAGCCAGGACGATCCGGCGGCGCCGAAGCTGGTGGCCTTCGAGAGCGTCTATTCGATGGATGGCGACATCGCGCCGATCGCGGAGATCTGCTCGGTCGCCGAGAAGCACAATGCGATGACCTATCTCGACGAGGTGCATGCGGTCGGTATGTACGGTCCGCGCGGCGGCGGTGTGGCCGAGCGCGAGGGCCTGATGGACCGTCTGACGGTGATCGAGGGCACGCTCGGCAAGGCCTTCGGCGTGATGGGCGGCTACATCACGGGTTCGTCGAACCTGATCGACTTCGTGCGTTCGTTTGCCTCGGGCTTCATCTTCACCACGGCGCTTCCGCCTTCGCTTGCCGCCGGCGCGACGGCGTCGATCCGGCATTTGAAGGAAAGCCGGGCGGAACGCGAGATGCACAAGGCCAATGTGGCCAAGGTGCGCGCTGCGCTGGACGCGCGTGGTATCCCGCACATGCCCAACCCGTCGCATATCGTGCCGGTGATGGTGGGCGATGCGAAGAAGTGCAAGTGGATCTCCGACATCCTGCTCGACAGCTACGGGATCTATGTGCAGCCGATCAACTACCCGACGGTCCCGGTGAAGACGGAACGGCTGAGGATCACGCCGACGCCGCTGCACACCCAGGCCGACATCGATCACCTCGCCACAGCGCTCTGCGACCTGTGGTCCCAGTGCGCACTCGCAAGGGCGGTGGCGTAGCTTCTATTCTGCTGCGGGAACGCCGAAGGGAGGCGTCGCGGGGGCTGCTTCCTCGTATCGGCGGTCGATCAGCCAATCGGTCACGCCGGCCGACAGCCACATGGAAAACAGCGTGATCCATGCCGTCAGCGCGAAGACCGAGGCTCCGGTGACGCCGGCTCCGACCGCGCAGCCGCCGGCTAGCATGCCGCCGAAACCCATCATCGCCGCACCCAGCAGATAGCGCCGCATCGACGCGCCGTCATGAAAGCCCTGCAGCTTCAACTGTCCGGTCAGCCATGCAGCGAGGAAAGAGCCAGCGAACACGCCGGGCACCAGCCCAACCTCGAAATCGATCATCGATCCGGGCGGCGTCAGGAAAAGCATCAGCGTGTCGGCAGACGGACCGGTGAATGTCAGGGCGTTCATCTGGATCGGCTCGAAGACGATACCGCGCATGGTGTGCGTGAACAGCCATGCAAGCGGCACCATCAGTCCGACGAGGAATGCAGCGAAAGTACGCCACGCGCCGGCGCGGCTCCATGTGGCGGTAATCACCGCGAGGATAAGGGCGATCGCTCCGGCGGATGCTGCCTGGGTCGTGTTCAGGCCTGTCATCACAAGCAGGTCGTTGCCGCCGGTCGATACGGTCGTCAGCGGCCGTGCAAGCGTTTCGCGCACGGGCGACAGGAAGCCGCGCAGGCTGGCCTGCGCGACGACGGCGAAGACGAGGCCGGAAAGAAGCGAGCGCAGATTTCCGGTGGCGGACAGGACGAGGAGGCGGCTGGCGCAGCCGCGCGCCAATACCATGCCGCTGCCGAACAGGAGGCCGCCGAGCGCCGCGCCCGAGAGGCTTTGCGGCGAGGCGATCTGCCTGGCCTCGGTTGTCGCCAGGAGACCGAGGGCGGCGAGCGCCTGCGTCCCGGCGACAGCCGCGGTGAACACAATGAGCCAGATGGTGACTTTCTCGCCGATCTTGCCGCGCGAGAATTCCACCGTGGCGGCACGCAGGCAAAAGCGGCTCTGCTGGGCGAAAGCGCCGAAAAGGGCGCCGATCAGGCCGCCACCAAGCGCTAGCGTCCAGTTCTCGCCGATGCGGTCTATGATTGCGATCAGTCCGTTCGCCAACATTTCCATGGGCATTTCCTCCCGCGAATGGATGACCGAATTAGCGGGTTCAGGCGTTGACCTTGATCAAGCAGGTTCGCATATATTCAAATACGACAATATTTGAAACGCGGGAGGACTACGATGAATATGAAGGATTTGACGCGTCGTGACGCGATGGCACTGATCGGCGCGACGGCTGCCTTGCCGCTCATACCGGGATTGAGCACGCGCGCCGTCGCCGATATCGCGCTCGGCGCGAAGACGGTGACCACCGTCAGCGACGGAAACCTCGTCCTGCCGCTGGATTTCGTGTTTCCGGACGTGCCGCAGGACGAACTGGTGGCCTTGCTCGAAGCGGCCGGGCAGGGCGCAGGCGGCGCGGTCGAGCCCGACTGTAACGTGACGATCCTCAAGGATGGCGACCGGGTCGTTCTCTTCGATGTCGGTTCGGGGCCGAACTTCATGCCGAGCGCGGGCAAGATCCTCGACAATATCGACGCGGCCGGAATCGCGCCGGAAGACGTGACCGACGTGCTGTTTACCCACGCCCATCCGGACCATATCTGGGGCCTGCTCGACGATTTCGACGAGTTCGTCTTCCCGGAGGCGAACTACTACATCAACCAGGTCGAATGGGACTACTGGCGGGCCGACGACACGCTCGATGCGATGCCGGAAGCCAGGAAGAGCTTCGTCGTTGGCGCGCAAAACCGGCTTTCGGCGCTGGAAGACGTCATCCAGTTCTTCAATTGGGGCGACGAGGTCTTGCCGGGAATCGAGGCGGTGGATACGCGCGGGCATACGCCGGGACATACGTCCTTCGCGATCCATGACGGCAGCGAAAGCGTGCATGTGATCGGCGACGCGGCGACGAACTCGATCATCTCGTTTGCGCATCCGGAGTGGCCTTCGGGCTCCGATCAGGACACGGAAACCGGGGTTGCAACGCGTGTCGCCCTTCTCGATCGGCTGGCCGGAGACCAGAGCCGCATTGTCGGTTTCCACCTGCCGGAAGGTGGAATCGGCCATGTCGAAAAAGACGGCACGGGCTACCGTTTCGTGGCGTCGTAGAAGCCGTGTGAGTGGCGTTACTCGGCCGGCTGGCTATGCCGGCCGTGACGGCGCATGAATGCGAAGGGCGTCCCCTCCAGCAGATAGGCGAGGCCCATACGCGCGCCGAAGGCAATGCCGGCCAGCGCAAGCGGCGCGGAAAGCGCCATGACGGATACGGCGCTGACGCCCTGTCCGATGGTGCAGCCGAGCGCGAAGACACCGCCGGTACCCATCAGGAAAGCCCCCACGAGATGGCGGCTCAATTCGCGCGCGTCGTCACAGGCTTCCCAACGCATATCGCGCGAGCGCCATGCGCGCAGGGTCGCGCCAATCAGGACGCCGGCGACGAGGCCGACGCCGTAATCCGGCAGTGTTCCCGTGACCGTGATGATCTGAAGCATGGCGTCGCCGAGCGGCATGACGAAGGATCCGGCCTCGATCTGGACCGGCTGGAAGAGGCGACCGGAATAGGTCGAGGTCACAAACCACCCGCCGGCGATACCGGTGCCGATGACGACGCCCGATACGAGCTTCTCGCGGTCGCGGCGGAACCGGGGGTCGCGGAAGATCCAGTAGAACAGGGCGGCCGCAACCACCGCGGCCGTCGCCAGGGTCAGATCCAGACCGGTATAATGGGAAAGCAGGGCGCCCAGCGATTGGCCTCCGACGCTGCCGAGATCGATCGAAAAGCGGTCGAGAAGGCCGACCCTTACATGGCCGAGGAGACCGCGCTGTGCGGCCAGTGCGGCCAGCGCGATGCCGGTCAGCACGACGAGTGCACGCATGCTGCCGCCGCCCAGCCTGATAATCGCGCCGAAACCGCAGGTGCCGACAAGCGCCATGCCGAATCCGAACATGATCCCGCCGATGATGGCGCCGGCCACGGGCAGGGGCTCGGTCAGGTAGAAGCTCTGCGAGATGTTGATCCAGCCAAGCGCCTGCATGATCTGCGTGAGGACCAGCGCGACCGCGCCCGCCAGTGCCCAGGATCGCAAACCGGTGCTGTCGCCGGCAAACCAGTGACGCTCCAGTGCGGACATGGTGCAGAAGTGGTTGCGTCTGGCGACGTAACCCACGACGGTGCCTATCAATACACCAGAGATCGGCAGCGCCCACGCGCTATCGAGCAGAAACATTCCAACTCCTCCCGCGCTTCTTGCCGGCGCATCGTTGTGGTGAAACTGCCTGTTTTGGCGAAGCTTGGCAAGCAAGCCGCAGCACGCGCCCGGTCGGTTACTTCCGGTTTCCTAGCTGCGCACCGGACGGCAGAATAGTTCGTAGAGTGTCTCGACGACCGACGAGACTTCCTCGCCGGCGACGCTGTAATAGATCATGCGTCCTTCGCGCCGCGTATTGACGAGCCTGTCGAACCGCAGCCGTGCCAGTTGCTGTGACACTGCCGCCTGCGGCATGGACAGAATTTCCTCGAGTTCGGAAACGGATTTTTCGCCCTCCGACAAGATGCAGAGGATCAGCAGCCGGGTCTCATGGGACAGCGCCTTGAGCAGATCGCTCGCCTGTCGCGCCTGCTCGATGAGGGCGTCGGCGTCGGCGATTGGCATTTCCGGGTTGAACTTCGGCAGTGGCATTTTCGTTTCCGATCTTCAGATATCGAATCCGGTATATATAACTCGAAACCTCCACCGTTCCACATGCAATCCCGCAGCCGGAACGCGTGGATTTCTCAACCGGCCGGAGGCCGATCGAGCTTCTGCAACATCTCTCCGAGCAGATACCAGAAAAACTCGTCACCCGTATAACCGCGCATTCGCCCGATTTCCACGCCATTGTCGACCAGCACGAAGGTCGGGGTGAAGCGCTCGACGCGAATACCGGCGAGATCGTCCGGTAGCTTCTTGTGAATGTCGACGCGGCGCAGCGGCGCGATCTGTCCTTCCTCCGTCTTTGGATAGGCCGGGCCGATCTCGGCGTTCCACCGCGCGCACCATGAGCAACCAGCCTGCTCGAACATGATGAGTTCGGCCGCGTTCGCCGGTATCGCGGCCGCCACTGTAAGCGGTATCGCCGCCAGCAACGCCAGTATTGAATTGCGTATTTGCATTTTCCCTGCTCCGCGGGCTTGCCATTGCTCATATACATATAGCATTGTGTGCATGTTTTACAGCCCGCTTGTCCAGATGGCGACGGGGGAGGAGAAATACGTGTTCGATATCGGTTTTGGCGCCGCCTTTTTGGCGGGCCTGTTGTCGTTTGTTTCGCCCTGCGTGCTGCCGATCGTGCCGCCATACCTCGCCTATCTGGCGGGCGTCAGCTTTTCCGATCTGCAGAGCGAAGAACTGGAGCGCGATCGCGCGCGTCGGATCATCTGGTCCGCCATCGCATTCGTCATCGGTTTCAGCACCGTATTCGTCGCGCTGGGGGCGACGGCGAGCATCGTCGGGCAGACGATCGCGCAGTATTTCAACATGCTGTCGATCGTGGCTGGCGTCATCATCCTCGTGATGGGGCTGCATTTCCTTGGCGTGTTCAGGATTGCCTTTCTGTATCGCGAAGCGCGCGTCGATGTGCGCAACAAGCCGGCGGGTTTCATCGGTGCGTATATCATGGGGCTGGCTTTCGCATTCGGCTGGACCCCTTGCGTCGGCCCGGTGCTGGCCGCGATCCTGTTCATCGCGGGGGCCGAGGACACGATCTGGCGCGGTGCCGGCCTGCTGGCGGTCTACTCGCTGGGCATCGGTCTTCCCTTCGTTCTCGCCGCGGTTTTCGCCAGCCGGTTCATCGGCTGGGCGAACCGCTTCAAGCGGCACATGGCAACCGTCGAAAAGGCGATGGGCGTGCTGCTGGTGATCACGGGGCTGTTGTTCATGACCGGTCAGATGTCGAGAATCGCCCAATGGCTTCTCGACACGTTCCCGGTATTCTCAACCATCGGATAGGAGACGAGACCATGAAACGCATGATTGCTTTTGTCGCAATGCTGATGATGGCCGTTGCCACGCCGGCAATGGCCGTCGAGATCGGCGATGACGGACTGCACAAGCAACCCTGGTTCTCTCTGACCTTCAAGGATATCGCCGAGGATATTCAGACCGCGAAGGAAAACGGCAAGCGTCTGGCGATCATTGTGGAGCAGCGTGGATGCATCTACTGCAAGGAAGTTCATGAGGTTGTCCTCGCGGACCCGGAGGTCAGCGATTACATCAAGGAGCACTTCATGGTCGTGCAGTACAACATGCACGGTGCCGAGGAGGTCACGGATACCGACGGCGACGTGCTGACCGAGAAAGAGGCCGCCAAGAAGTGGCGATTGCTCTTCACGCCGACGGTTCTGTTCATGCCCGAAGACCCGCCTGAGGACATGGATGCCGGTCAGGCTGCCGTTGCCATGATGCCCGGTGCATTCAAGAAGGGTACTTTTCTTGAGATGTTCGTCTGGGTGAACGACAAGGGCTACGAAGGCGAAGAGAGCTTTCAGACCTATTACAATCGTCGCTGGCGTGAAAAACATGGCGACGCATCCCAAGCCAATCAGTGATCGCCAAATGGAATATGGCGCGGCTTTTGGGCGGGCGAGGTTCGGGAGAAACCCCGATCAAGTCGCTGGATGTGGAATAGCGACGAATGTCGAATAACAAACATTCAAATAATCATATTCATCCATTGATTGCCGCAAGCGTTTTGGATAGCGTGCGCATTCAGAGTGGTGTGCGGTGAACCCGCGACGCTTGGGATGGGGGCGCCTGTGGAGGGGAGCCCCAAAGGAGGAGGAACGACTGCCCATGGTTTTCAGTACAAGGAAATGGCTTGCAGCGGGTGCGGCAATCGTCGCGACCACCGCCGTGGCCTATAGCGAGACGGCTCCGGGCGACGTCGCCATCGAGGATGGCGTGGTTACCGAATCGCTGACCGGGCAACCGGGTGACGCGATGGCCGGTCGTGCGACATTCGCCGACCGCAAGCTCGGCAATTGCCTCGCGTGCCACGCCGTCAGCGATCAGAGCGAGCAGCTCTTTCATGGCGAAGTCGGTCCGGAGCTCGATGGTGTTGGCGACCGTTGGTCGACCGAGGAGCTTCGCGCGATCGTTGTGAATTCGAAGGCGATCTTCTCGGACGAGACGATCATGCCCGGTTTCTACTCGCTGGATGTCGGCGTTCACGTGCGCGAGGACCTCGTCGGCAAGACGATCCTGACAGCCCAGCAGGTCGAGGATGTTGTCGCCTACCTGGCGACGCTCAAGGAATGATCTTCCAAGGAAGGAGACAGTAATGACAATAACACGGCGTTCCATGCTCACCCTTTCGGTGGGCGCAGCCATCGGGGTTGTCGCCGGAATGCGCTCGGGTCCCGCTTCGGCGACTGCTGAGGATGCCATGGCCAAGGTCATGGAATTCGCTGGCGGCACGGAGCCGGCAACGGGCACGATCACGCTCGATGCCCCCGAAATCGCAGAGAACGGCAATACGGTCCCCGTTTCCGTTTCGGTCGAAAGCCCGATGACGGCTGACGACTACGTGGAGTCGGTGGCGATCTATGCGGACGGCAATCCCAGCCCCGACGTGATCACCTTCAATTTCACGCCGATGAGCGGTGAGGCCTCGGCCACGACGCGCATGCGGCTGGCGAAGACCCAGAACGTGATCGCGGTCGCGAAAACGAGCACGGGTCAGGTGTTCATGGACAAAAAAGAAGTCAAGGTGACCATCGGCGGCTGCGGCGGCTGATCGAGACCGGAGGTTAAAAGAAATGGCATCTGTTAAACCACGCGTCAAAGTGCCCAAGTCCGCTTCTGCGGGTGAGGTCATCACAATCAAGACGTTGATCAGCCACCCGATGGAATCGGGTCAGCGCAAGGATGGCGACGGCAATCCCATTCCGCGGCAGATCATCAACACGTTCACATGCGAATTCAACGGCCAGACGGTGTTCTCCTGCGACATCGAGCCGGCCGTGTCCGCGAACCCCTATCTGGAGTTCACGGCCAAGGTCGGTGAAGCCGGAACGTTCAAGTTCACCTGGGTGGACGACGACGGATCCGTCTACACCGAGGAAAAGGAAATCGCGCTCAACTAAAGCGCTCGGCCTGCGCGGGAGGGCAGGCCGGAACACCCTGGCCGGGAGGAAAACCTTTGAAGCATCAATATCTTGTAACAGCAGCCGCAATCGCGATGGGATGTGCGCTCAGCGCAACGGCCTTTGCTGGCGGGCCTGTCGATGAACAGCTGGTCATCGATGGTGAAATCGAGATGACGACCCGGACGGAATCCGTCGAGGGCCATCCGCTCGATGAAGTCATCTCCGGCTGGCACTACCGCACCAAGGAAACACGGGCGCTCGAGGCGGACACGTTCGAGAACCCCGCCATGCTCTATGTCGAGGAAGGCCAGGACATCTGGAATACCGTCGAGGGCACCGAGGGCAAATCCTGTGCGACCTGCCACGGAGACGCTTCAGAATCCATGGCCGGCATCGGTGCGCATTATCCCAAATGGGATGCGGATAGCGGACGCCCGATCAATATCGAGCTGCAGATCAACAAGTGTCGCGAAGAGAACATGGGCGCCGAGCCCTATGCTTTCGACAAGGGCGGCCAGAAACCTTTGACGGCGTTCATCAAGCATCAGTCGCTTGGTCAGCCGGTTTCCCTCGATCTCGCTGAAGGCGAAATGCAGAGCTGGTGGGAGAAGGGTGAGGAACTCTACTACACGCGCACGGGTCAGCTGAACCTGTCCTGCGCGACGTGTCACGAGAACTACAACGGCTACTATATCCGCGCCGACCATCTCAGCCAGGGTAACGCAAACGGATTTCCGACCTACCGCCTCAAACAGGCGAGCCTGGTCTCGATCCACAACCGTTTCCGTGGATGTATCCGTGATACGCGCGCCGAATTCCCGGCCGCATTCTCGGACGAACTCATGGCGCTCGAGGTCTACGTGACCTGGCGCGGCACCGGACTCTCGGTCGAAACGCCGGCGGTGCGCCAGTAGGCGCATGGCCCTGAACCGGCCGGGATCCATGATCCCGGCCCGCTCATTCTAAATCATCGTTGTTCACCGGCTGGCGGCCGGACGGATAACTGTTGTCTGGAGTTGGACTGGCATGTTTTCACGTCGCGAATTTCTCATGGCATCCGTCGCAGCGGCCGCAGTCGCCGGACCGGGAATGACCGGGCAGTGGTCGCGGGCGATGGCGCAGCAGGCGCTTACCGAAGACGAACTGCTCTCCTTCGACGCGACGGGCAATGTCACGCTGATCCACATCACGGACATTCACGCGCAGCTGAAACCGCTCTATTTCCGCGAGCCGTCGATCAATCTCGGCGTCGGAGAGGTCACCGGGCTTCCGCCACACGTGACCGGCGCCGATTTCCTCAAGCTCTACAATATCGAGCCGGGTACGCCGCATGCCTATGCGCTGACCTCGGAAGATTTCGTTTCGCTCGCCAGGACCTACGGCAAGATGGGCGGCATGGATCGTGTCGCGACCGTGATCAAGCGGATCCGCGCCGAGCGCGGCGACGACAATTGCCTGCTGCTCGATGGCGGCGACACGTGGCAGGGGTCCTATACCTCGCTGCAGACCGAAGGCGCCGATATGGTCGAAGTGATGAACGCGCTTCGGCCCGACGCGATGACCGGTCACTGGGAATTCACCTACGGGGCGGACCGCGTGACGGAACTGGTGGAGAGCCTTCCCTTCGCCTTCCTCGGCGGTAATATCTACGACGCCGAATGGAACGAACCGGCATTCGAAGCCTACCGGATGTTCGACAAGGGTGGCGTGCGCGTCGCCGTCGTCGGCCAGGCTTTCCCCTACACGCCGATTGCCAATCCGCGCTGGATGTTCCCGAACTGGTCGTTCGGAATCCGCGAGGAAGACGTCGCGGCGAATGTTGCCGCCGCGCGCGAGGAGGGGGCCGATGTTGTGGTCCTGCTGTCGCACAACGGTTTCGACGTCGATCGCAAGCTGGCGTCGCGCGTGGAAGGTATCGACGTCATCCTCACCGGGCACACCCACGACGCGCTGCCGGAGCCGGTGATCGTCAACAACACGCTGGTGATCGCCTCGGGCTCCAACGGAAAGTTCGTTTCACGCGTCGATCTCGACGTGCGTGACGGTGCGGTGCAGGGCTACAAGTACCGGCTCATCCCGATCTTCTCCGACGTGATCACGCCTGATGCCGAAATCGGCGCGCTGATCGACAAGGTGCGCGCGCCCTACGAAGCGGAGCTTTCGCGCGAACTCGGCACGACGGAATCGTTGCTCTATCGCCGCGGCAATTTCAACGGCACCTTCGACGACCTGATCTGCGATGCGCTGCTGGCTGAACGCGACGCGGACATCGCTTTGTCGCCGGGCTTCCGATGGGGCACGAGCCTGCTGCCGGGTCAGACAATCACCGTGGAGGACCTGCACAACGCGACCTCCATGACCTACCCCTCCGCCTATCGCTCCATGATGACCGGTTCGCTGATCAAGGACATCATCGAAGATGTCGCCGACAATCTGTTCAACACCGATCCCTACTACCAGCAGGGCGGCGACATGGTGCGGATCGGCGGCATGGGCTACCGGATCGATATTCACGAACAGATGGGATCACGCATCTCGGACATGACGCTGCTCGCGACGGGAGAGGCGATCGAACCGGGCAAGGAATATGCCGTTGCCGGCTGGGCTTCCGTCAACGAAGACACGGAAGGTCCGGCGATTTGGGATGTGGTGGAAAGCTACCTGGAAAAGAACCCCGTCGTGCAGATTCAGGAAAATACCTCGGTCATCGTCGAGGCCTGATTGCGGGAAACATGCATTCGACAGAATGGTTTTTTCCTGATACATAGATATAATTGAATATGTCAGCGATCCGGGAGGAACGTGTGAGCAAGAAGACCAAAGAAACCATGGATGGCGCAGCCGCTTCGCGGCGACGTTTCCTGCAGGCGGGCATCGCAGGCGGTGCTGCTCTTGCGACAGCCGGCGCGGCGCGTGCCGCCGGCGACCCGGTCATTACCGAGGTTCAGGACTGGAACCGATATCTCGGCGACGGCGTCGATGCGGCGCCCTACGGAATGCCGTCGGAATTCGAGTCTCATGTCGTTCGGCGCGACGTGCCGTGGCTGACCGCCGATCCGGTGTCCTCGATCAACTTCACGCCGCTGCACGAACTCGATGGCATCATTACGCCGAACGGATTGTGCTTCGAGCGCCATCATGGCGGCACGGCGATCATCGATCCGGCGGACCATCGCCTGATGATCAACGGCCTGGTGGATACGCCGCTCGTCTTCACCATGCAGGATCTGATGCGCTTCCCGCGTGAAAACCGGGTCTACTTCCTGGAATGCGCCGCCAATTCGGGCATGGAATGGCGCGGCGCGCAGCTCAATGGCTGCCAGTTCACGCATGGCATGGTTCACTGCGTGGTCTACACCGGCGTACCGCTGAAATATCTCCTCGAGGAAGCGGGCGTCAAAACCAGCGGCAAATGGGTGTTGGCCGAAGGCGCGGACGCAGCTGCGATGACCCGCTCGATCCCGATCGAAAAGGCGCTGGACGACTGCCTCGTCGCCTTCAAGATGAACGGCGAAGCGCTCCGCGCCGAGCAGGGCTATCCGGTGCGTCTGGTGGTTCCGGGCTGGGAAGGCAACATGTGGGTCAAATGGCTGCGCCGCCTCGAAGTCGGCGACGAGCCATGGGCGCAGCGCGAGGAAACCTCCAAATACACGGACCTCCTGGCAAACGGGAAGGCGCGCCGACACACATGGCTCATGGACGTCAAGTCCGTGATCACCACTCCGAGCCCGCAGGCACCGATTACCCACGGGCGCGGCCAGACGGTGATCAGCGGTCTCGCATGGTCCGGAAACGGCCGGATCAAGCGCGTGGACGTTTCGCTCGACGGCGGCCGCAACTGGCACGAGGCGCGTGTCGACGGGCCGTCTTTGTCGAAGGCGCTTCACCGTTTCTATTACGACTTCCAGTGGGATGGGTCGGACATGCTGATCCAGTCCCGCGCGATGGACGAGGCCGGCTTCATTCAGCCGACCAAGAATGAGCTGCGCGCTGCCCGCGGCGAGAACTCCATCTATCACAACAACGGCATCCAGACCTGGCATGTCAAAGCTGACGGAGCAGTCGAGAATGTTGAAGTTTCTTAAGTCAGGGCTTCTCGCCACCGCTGTTCTGGCCGTCCCGGTCGCTGCGCATGCGGCAGACGTGGCCGATGGCGAGAAGGTGTTCCGCAAATGCGCCGCATGCCATTCCGTTGGCGAGGGCGCGAAGAGCCGGGTTGGTCCCCATCTCAACGATCTTTTCGGGCGTCAGGCCGGCACGGTCGACGGCTTCAAGTATTCGGCCGCCATGGTAGCCGCTGGCGAATCCGGGATCAGCTGGGACGAGCAGACGCTGACGCAGTACCTCGTCAAGCCACGGGATTTCGTCAAGGGATCGAGAATGGCATTCGCGGGCCTGCGCAAATCGGCCGACGTCGCCAATGTGATCGAATATCTCAAGACCTTCGACGAGAAGATGGCATCGAGCCTCGGTAGCGCCGAGGCCGAAATGGAAGAGGCCGAGGTCGAGACCGCGATGGCCGACAAGCCTGCGCTCGCGGCTGATATGCCGCTTCCCGAGCATGACGGCGCGTTCAAGCTGGGTCGGGCCGCCACGGAAGACGAAGTGGCCGCATGGGATATGGACATCCGTCCCGATGGTGTCGGATTGCCGGTCGGCTCGGGTACGGTCGCCGATGGCGAAGTGCTCTACACAGACAATTGCGCGGTGTGCCATGGTGATTTCGGCGAGGCGGTCGGCCGCTGGCCGGTGCTCGCGGGTGGCCAGGACACGTTGACCGATGACCGTCCGGAAAAGACGATCGGCTCCTATTGGCCCTATCTCTCGACGGTTTACGACTATGTCCGCCGGGCCATGCCCTTCGGCAATGCGCGGTCGCTTTCGGATGACGATGTCTATGCCATTACGGCGTATCTGCTCTATCTGAACGATATCGTGGAAGACGAGGAGTTCGAGCTCTCCAACGAGAACTTCACCGACATCCATCTGCCGAACGAAGAGAACTTCATCCCTGACGACCGGGAGCAGGAAGCGCACTACGCCGACAAGTCGGAGCCGTGCATGACCGACTGCAAGCCGGATCCGGTGGGGATCACCATGCGCGCACGCGTGCTGGATGTGACGCCGGACAGCGAGGAAGAAAATACGGGTGGCGCAATCGACTAGGTAACACCGTTCGATATGCGCACCGGCTCTGGGAGGAAGCCGATGCGGAATGGATTAGACAATCGGAATGCCGTCGCCTGTTTGCTCGCGATCGGGTTGCTGTGCGCGGCGTTCATGACGACTTCCTCCCTGGCGCTCGCCGAAGAAACGCCCTATGCGGCCGGCGAGCGCCTTTTTTCCCAATGCAAGACCTGCCACGAGGTGGGCGAGGGCGCCCGCCACAAGATCGGCCCGCATCTCGACGGCATCATCGGCCGCGTGGCGGGAACGATGGACGGCTTCAAATATTCCACGGCGATGCGCGAAGCAGGCGAGGCGGGACTTGCCTGGGACCGCGAAGCGCTCGATTCCTATCTCGCCAAGCCGCGCGACTTCATCAAGGGCAACCGCATGTCCTATCGCGGGATGGGCGATGCCGAGGACCGCGAGACTCTTATCGGCTGGCTTGCCAATGTCTCGGTGAGCGTCCCCGGGGCGGTCGTCGAGGACAAGGCCGAAGAAGCGCATGCGCCGAGCAGTTTTGCCGACATCGTTCTGGCGATGGAGGGCGATCCGGAATACGGCGAATATCTCGCCGGAGAATGCGTGACCTGCCACCAGGCCAGCGGTCACGCTGACGGTATTCCGTCCATCGTCGGGCTGCCGCGCGACTACTTCGTGACCGCGCTGTTTGAATACAAGACCAATGTGCGCAGCAACGAAGTCATGAAGCTTCGGGTCAACAATCTGGCCAATGAAGAGATCGCCGCGCTGGCGGCGTATTTTTCGGAACTGGAACCGCAATAACTGCAAGGGCTCTAGGGCCAGAAAAGGGAGGAATTCTCATGACACGGATTACCAGACGGCGTTTAGGCCTGTTGATGGGAGCCGGTGCGGCGACCTTCGCCATGCCGACCTATCTGCGGGCGCAGGACAAACCCAAGGTCGTCGTGATTGGCGGCGGAGCGGGCGGCGCCACCGCGGCGCGCTACCTTGCCAAGGACTCGGAGGGCGCTATCGATGTGACGCTGATCGACGATTCCGACCAGTTCACCACCTGCTTCTTCTCCAATCTCTATCTGGGAGGCTATCGCGACTTCGGGTCGATCACGCATTCCTATGACAAGCTGCAGTCCGATTACGGGATCACAAAGGTCACCGGCATGGCCGTCGGCGTCGATCGGGATGCGAAGACCGTGCAGATGGCCGATGGCGCGACCATTCCCTATGACCGGCTGGTCGTCTCGCCGGGTATCGACCTGATCTGGGACTCAGTGGAGGGCTATTCGGAGGAAGCCGCCGCGATCGCGCCGCATGCGTGGAAGGCCGGGCCGCAAACGCAGCTTCTGAAGGAAAAGCTCGACGCGATCGGCAATGGCCAGCAGATCGTCATGGTGGCACCGCCCAATCCGTATCGTTGCCCGCCTGGCCCGTATGAGCGCGTTTCGATGATGGCGCATGTGCTGAAATCGAAGGGCGTCGATGCGAAGATCATCGTCCTCGATCCGAAGGACAAGTTCTCCAAGCAGGGCCTCTTCGAGGAAGGCTGGGCGAAGTACTATCCCGGTATGATCGAGTGGTACGGCCCGACCGTTCATGGCGGCATCGAGAGCGTGGATGTGGAGGCGGGCACGGTCGAAACCGGGCTGGACACGTTCAAGGGCGATTTGCTCAATATCATCCCAGCGCAAAAAGCGGGCATGATCGCCGCCGAGGCGGGACTGACCAACGACAGCGGTTTCTGTCCGATCGACGCGGCATCGATGCGTTCCACGGAGGATGACAGCATCTTCGTCATCGGCGATGCGTCGATCGCTGGCGCGATGCCCAAATCGGGCTTCTCCGCCAACAGTCAGGCCAAGGTGGCGGCGATGAACATTCGCGGCGACCTGATCGATGCCAAGGTGTTCCCGGCGAAATATTCCAATACCTGCTGGAGCCTTATCGAGAGTGATGACGGCGTGAAGGTCGGTGCGCAATATGCGCCGCAGGACGGCCAGATTGCATCGACGTCCTCCTTCATCAGCCAGACCGGCGAGGACGAGGAGACCCGCAAGGCGACCTACGAGGAATCGATCGGCTGGTATGCGGGTATCACGTCCGACATGTTCGGCTGATACCGATGGCACCGAACCGAAAAGGCCGCGCATCGCGCGGCCGTTTTGCCTTGGTTCTGATACCGTGCGAGGTCTCGCTCAGGCGGCTTGCGGTGTCTCATCCGGCCCGTCGGTCAGGCTGCGGACCGCCTGGTGCTGGCTCAGAAAGACCTTGCCGTTCAGGTGGTTGAAGAAATCGCAGCGCTTCAGCCTATCCATGACAGGTCCTTTGACCTCGCTCATGTGGAACTGGACGCCGAGCGATTTCAGGCGCTCGTTGATCGCTTCCAGAGATTCCAGCGCGCTCATGTCGATGGCGTTGACCGCCGGGCACATCAGGATCACGTGTTTCAGTTTCGGCCGCTGCGCCACCATGTCGTAGATCCGGTCTTCGAGGTAGCGCGCATTGGCGAAATAGAGGCTTTCATCGACGCGTACGGTCAGGATGCGATCATCGGTGATGACCTCGTGGCGCAGCACATTGCGATAGTGTTCCGTGCCGGGAACCTGGCCGACAACAGCCATGTGCGGTTTCGAGCTGCGATAAAGATGGATCAGGATCGACAGCGCCACGCCCGCGGTCACGCCGATCTCCACGCCGATCAGCAGCGTGGCGAGGATCGTCGCGGAGACCGCGGCGAAATCGGCGCGTGAATAGGCCCAGGTCTTCTTGAGGATGGAGAAATCGACCAGCGAGAGCACGGCGACGATGATCGTCGCGGCGAGCGTTGCCTGCGGCAGATAGTAGAGAAGGGGAGTCAGGAACAGCGAGGCCATCAGAAGGCCGAGCGCGGTGAAGGCGCCGGCGGCGGGCGTTTCGGCTCCGGCGTCGAAATTGACGACCGAACGGGCGAAGCCGCCGGTGACCGGATACCCGCCGGTGAATGCGCCGCCAATATTCGCCATGCCGAGGCCGATCAGTTCCTGGTCGGGATCGATGCGTTGGCGCTTTCTCGCGGCAAGCGTCTGGGCGACGGAGACCGATTCCACGAACCCGATGATCGAGATCAGGACCGCCGAACCGACCAGGCTCGCCCACATGTCGGGCGAGAAGGACGGTGCGGTGAGGGGCGGCAGGCCCTGGGGAACCGCGCCGACGGTGCGCACGCCGTACTCGTCCAGCGAGAACAGCCAGGTGACCAGGGTCGTCACGGCGACCACGGCGACGGGGCCGGACTTCGCGGCGACATCGGCAAGACGGGGCTTCATGCCCCTGGCGATCAGCAGGGGCTTCAGACCCTTCCTGACCCAGAACAGCGTTGCTGTCGCGAAGACGCCGATAACCAGCGTAATCCAGTTGATGTCGCCCAGGTGTTCGGCGAGCGAAACGAGAAGCTCGAGCAGGTTGTGGCCCGATGCGCTGACACCGAGAATATGCTTGAGCTGGCTTGCGGCGATAATCATCCCCGAAGCGGTGATGAAGCCGGCGATGACCGGATGTGAGAGGAAATTGGCGAGAAAGCCGAGCCGGAAGATGCCAAGGCCGAGCAGGAACAGGCCGGACAGGAAGGCCAGCGTGATCGCGGCGGCGATGTATTCCGGTGTCCCGGTCTGGGCGATATTGCCCACGGCGGTCGCCGTCATCAGGGACACAACCGCCACGGGGCCGACAGCAAGCGCCCGGCTGGTGCCGAAGATGGCATAGAGGACGATCGGCAGGATCGAGGCATAAATGCCCATCTGTGCCGGCAGGCCTGCGAGCAGGGCATAAGCCAGCGACTGCGGGATCAGCATGATCGTCACGATCACGGCGGCCAGCGAGTCGTTCGTGAAGGCATTGCGGTCGTAGCTCCGTCCCCAATCGAGGATCGGAATCCGGCGCGTGATCGCCGGGGGCAGTTTGACGTTCATCGGTCTGGCTTTCAGCCGGGCAGGCTTTCCAGGAGGTTGGTCATGTCGTACCCGTTGCGCGCTGCGGCGTCTCTCAGTTCCTCTTTCGGCGTTCCGGCGAGAACGCCGGAAATCGTCCAGAGCATCGTGCAGCGCGTGCCGGTGCGGCAGTAGGCGAAGACGGGGCCTTCGCTTGCGGCGAGGATATCGGCGAACTGGCGGGCCGCTTCTATGCCCATGGTCGCCGAGGTCACGGGCAGGAATACGGTTTCCATGCCCGCGGCGCGCGCAGCGGCGGCGATCTGCTCGAATTCCGGCTGGCCCGCATCCTCGCCATCGGGGCGGTTGCAGACCAGCGTCTGGTAGCCGAGCCCGGCGATCGCTTTTACGTCGTCGAGCGCGATCTGCGGGCTGACCGCGAGCCTGTCGTCCAGTTTCCTGACATCCATCGGAGAAATCCTCGCCTTAGAGTGCGTTGACCGGGACCTTTAGCATCGGACGGCCGTCCTTGTCCTTCGGCACCTCGCCGGCGCGCATGTTGACCTGCAGCGACGGTATGATGAGCCTCGGCATGGAAAGCGTGGCGTCGCGTTTGGTCCGCATCTCGACGAACTCCTCTTTCGACTTGCCGCCGCCGACATGGATATTCTGCGCTTTCTCTTCTCCAACCGAGGTCTCCCACTCGATCTCGCGACCGTTCGGTCCGTAGTCGTGGCACATGAACAGTCGCATCTCGTCGGGAAGGGCCAGAACTTTCTGGATGGAATCGTAGAGGGTCGCGGCGTCACCACCGGGGAAGTCGGCACGGGCCGAACCGCCATCCGGCATGAAGAGCGTGTCGCCGACAAAGGCGGCATCGCCCATCACATGGGTCATGCAGGCCGGAGTGTGGCCCGGCGTGTAGATGGCGAAGGCCTGCAGGTTTCCGATCGTGTAGGTGTCGCCGTCCTTGAACAGGGCGTCGAACTGCGATCCGTCACGCTGAAATTCCGTGCCCTCGTTGAACACCTTTCCGAAGGTGTCCTGCACGACCATGATCTTGTCGCCGATGCCGATCTTGCCGCCGAGCTTCTGCTGGATATAGGGCGCGGCCGAGAGATGGTCGGCGTGGACATGGGTCTCGATGATCCATTCGAGCTCAAGGTCGTTCGCCGTGACGTAGTTGATCAGCTCGTCGGCGTGATCGTAGGTAATGCGGCCGGCGGCGTAGTCGATGTCCATGACGGAATCGACGATTGCGCAGGCATTGCTGTCCGGATCCTTGACGATGTAGCTGATCGTGTTGGTTGCCGGGTCGAAGAAGGCCTGGACTTCGGGCTTGATGTCCATGTTCACGGGATAATTCGACATAGTGGTCTCCTTTTCCTGATGCGGTGCGACGTCGTCAGATCGTCGCGGTTTTCAAAACGGTCACCTGAAGGAAGCGCGCGGCCAGGATGCCGGCGACCATGGCGGCCATGAATATGAAGGTTTCCGGCTCTGCAAGCCCCAGCGCTGGGATCGCGCCTCCGGGGCAAAACCCGGTGATGCCCCAGCCAATGCCGAAGATCGCCGCGCCGCCGATCAGGCGGGCGTCTATCGTGCGGTTGCCCGGCACGTTGTAAGCCCGCTCGTAGAGGGGGGCGGGCATGCGGCGGAAAACGATGCGATAGCCGATTGCCGTGGTGACGAGAGCGCCGACCATGACGAGCAACAGGCTCGGGTCCCATGTGCCGGCGATATCGAAGAAATTCAGAACCTTGGCGGGGTTGGCCATGCCGGAAATGGCGATGCCGAGCCCGAAGATCGCGCCGATGACGAGTGCCGAAAAAAGACGCATGGTCACGCGCCTCCCAGGACATGACGAACCACGTAGACCGTGGCGAAAGTCGAGGCCATGAAGACGCCGGTCGCAACGATCGAACGCGGCGAAACCCGGGCCATGCCGCAAACGCCGTGGCCGCTCGTGCAGCCCGAACCGAGCGTCGCGCCGAAGCCGACGATGAGGCCGCCAACGATCAGGGCAAGCGTGGACGGCGGGACGTCGAAGGGGATTTCATAGCCAGCGGCCACCAACACTGCAGGTGCCAGAACCGCGCCGGCGAGAAAGGCCGCGCGCCAGGTCCAGTCGCTCGAGAACGGCGGCAGTACGCCGCCGACGATGCCGGTCATCCCGGCGATACGTCCGTGCAGGGCCATCAGCAGGACTGAAGCGATACCGATCAGCACACCGCCGACGATGGCCAGAATGGGGGTGAATTCCGTTTCCATGTCGGTTCGTATTATCCTTGTTCGTCATATGGCGTTCGCAGCCCGATTCGCGCCAACCGAATGTCCGCGGTTCCCGACTTGCTAAGCGCCGACACCTCACATATATTTACGATTACAAATATGCAAGAGCGTGAATATAAAATGGACATTACGGCTCTGGAAGACAAGATCTTCGATGCCTCGAAACTGCTGGAGATGATGGCTCATCACCAGCGGCTGAAGATTTTGTGTCTGCTGACCGACGGCGAACGAAGCGTCTGCAGCCTCGCTGACGATACCGGGCTTACCCAGCCCGCCATCTCGCATCATCTCAAGAAACTCAGGGACTCCGATCTGGTCAAAACGCGGCGCGACGCGCAGACCATCTTCTATTCCCTGAAGGGGCAGGAGGTTGAATCCGTTCTGCGGACGCTGAACGGTCTCTACTGCAACTGACGTCCGGTCTCGGCGCGGCGTGAACGGATACCGGGTGTTTGCATCTTCGACATGCGTTCCGATAAGGATGCGTTTGTTCGAAACGGGAGCTAAGTCCGGTGCAGTTCGCCTTTCTCAACGGTATCGCAATTCACTACCAGACGATCGGTGCGCCGAAGGGCAAGCCGACGCTGGTTTTTGCAAATTCGCTGGGTACGGATTTTCGCATCTGGCGCGACGTCATCGTTCGGCTGGCCGGCGATTATGCCATCCTGACCTATGACAAGCGCGGCCACGGCCTATCGGATATCGGTGAAACACCCTACGATATGGACGATCACGTGTCCGATCTCGAGGCGCTGCTCGATCATCTCCAGGTCCGGGATGCCATTATTTGCGGATTGTCAGTCGGGGGCGTCATCGCGCAGGGGCTCTATGCAAGACGCAAGGACCTCGTCCGGGCGTTGATCCTGTGCGACACTGCGCCGAAGATCGGTGACGCGGACAGCTGGAATGCGCGCATTCGCACTGTCGAAGAAGACGGTATCGCCGCACTTGCCGACGGCATTCTCGAACGCTGGTTCACGCCGGCGTTCCGCCGTCCGGACAACGCCGAGTTCATCGGATACCGCAACATGCTGACGCGCTCGCCCGCCGCCGGATATGCCGGGACCTGCGCGGCGCTGCGCGATTGCGACTATACCGATCAGGCAAGGCAGATCGGCGTTCCGACCCTTTGCGTCGTTGGCGAAGAAGACGGCTCGACTCCGCCCGAGCTGGTGCTCGATATGGCGAAACGTATCCCCGCTGCGCGCTACGAAGTGATCGAGGACGCCGGCCATATTCCGTGCGTGGAGCAGCCCGATGCGCTCGTAGCCGTCATGCGCGCCTTCATATCGGGGCTCGATGCCAGTGGCACATAGCCCGGCGTGACGGCATGGATGTGAACCAATCGTTTACCATTCCGCAGCGTAATTTCTTCCACCTTTGATCCATCAACTATTTCCTGCGCGTAGGCATGTAGGATGGGATGATCTATCGGTATGCGAGTTCCGATCCCGTCAAACAGGTGTCTGGAGTCTGATGAAAAACGCGTTTACCTCGACAAAGCGCAGGAGTGTTTACGCGGTTACGATCGTCGGGACGCTCTTTTGCATCGCGGCCACGTTTATCGTCGATTATCCGAATCTGAAGGAATTGTCGGGCTGGACGCTGCAACGGACCTTGTTGGTCGATTTTTTCCTGCCGACCTTTCTGGCCGTGCCGATTCTGTATTTCTTCATGTCCAAGATACGCCAGCTGAATTTGGCGCGCCGGGAACTGGAACTCCTGGCGTCGACGGACAGCCTGACACGTATCCTCAATCGTGGCGCATTTACCATGCTGGTCGATGCCTACCTTGAATCCGTCAACACCCACGATCCGATGCCCTCGGGCGCTTTTCTGGTGGTCGATGCGGACCACTTCAAGCTGGTCAATGACCGACTCGGGCATACCGCCGGCGACGAGGCCCTCAAATCGATCGCCGATACGCTTATGTCCCAATTGCGAGAAAAAGACCTGGTCGGACGCATCGGGGGAGAGGAGTTCGGCATCTTCCTGCCCAATTCCGAGCCGCATCAGGCGGAGAGCGTCGCCGAGCGCATCAGGTTGGGCGTGCGCGATATCGATTTTCGCCCGGAAGGCGATTCCTATGGCCTGTCCGTGAGTATCGGCGGGGTCACCTATGATCGTGCGACGAGTTACGACGAGTTGTTCCAGGCCGCGGACCAGCGTCTCTATGCCGCCAAGAAAGGCGGACGGGACCGGGTCGATATGGGCCTGCTCTCGGCGTTCCTCGAGAATCGGAACAACATGTCCATAGCGGCGGCGGTGCTGAGCGCCGGCTGACCGGCGCGACCGACAAAGACTGTTACAGTTGAAAAAGGCGCGGCGTCCGATAGACGCCGCGCCTTTTGTTCGTTTCCCAGCAGGGTATCAGGCGTCGACGCCGCCCCAGATCTCTTCGGCGGTTTTCACGACCAGTTCCAGCTTGCGGCGCTGGTCGTCCGGTGTGATCGCGTTGCCTTCCTCGGTGGACGCGAAGCCGCATTGCGGAGCAATGCCCAGCTGGTCGATATCTGCATATTTCGAGGCTTCCTCGAACTTCTGCTTCAGCCAGTCCATGCTTTCCAGATCCGCCGTCTTGGTCGTGATGAAGCCGGGCAGGACGCGCTGCTTGCCCTTCGGCAGCAGTTTCAGCGGTTCCAGGCCGCCGGCGCGGTCGGTGTCGTATTCCATGAAGAAGATGTCGACGCCGGTCGAGAAGATCGCCTCTGCGGCCTGATCGTAAGCGCCTTCGGCGGCATGGGTCGAGCGGAAGTTGCCGCGGCACATATGCATGCCGATCACCATGTCGTCGGGCCGGTCCTTGATCGCTTCGCGCAGCATCCAGGCGTAACGCTCGATCAGCCAGTCCGGATCCTGGCCGGCTTCCACCTTGGCTGCGCGGTGCTTCGGATCGCACAGATAGGCAAAGAAGATGTCGTCCATCTGCAGATAACGGCAGCCCGCGTCATAAAAGGCGCCGACGGCTTTCTTGTAGGTCGCGGCGAGATCGTCGAACAGAACCTGCGGGTCCTTGTATTCGGCCGGATGGATATCCTCGACCGCCGTGCGGAAATGGCAGCAGGAAGGACCGGGGATCGAAATTTTGGGAGTCACGCGGGTGTTTTGCGCCACGAACTTGAAGTGCTCGATCATCGGGTGATCGGCAGGAAAGTCCAGCTTCTGCGTGATGGTCGGATAGATCGGACGCAGTTTTACGCCGGCGAACTGCACACCTTCGTCGCGTTCGTCGAGATCCAGACCGGTCAGTGCGCCCATGAAATCGTAGTGCCAGAAGGAGCGGCGCATTTCGCCGTCCGTGACAGCGAGCAGGCCGACTTCCTCCTGCATGGCGATCACGTCCTTGACCGCCTCGTCCTCGACGGCCTTGAGCTCGTCGGCGGTGATCGAATGGTCCTCGTAGAACTTCTTGCGCGCGGCCTTGACCGAGTCCGGGCGTAGCAGGCTGCCGACATGGTCGGCGCGGAAGGGCGGTTTGGCTGCGGTCATCGGATTCTCCCCATGCAAGATTTTGTTCTGATATGAGCGCTTGTTACCACGCTTGCGGCCTCCCGCAACAGCTATTGCGGGATCGGACCACATGCACTTCCGCTCACGGCCAGTCGGCGAAGCTCGGCGGCGAGAAGTCGCCGCTGTCAGGCGTGACAACGGCCATCATCTTGCGGAAACGGCCGGGTGGCAGACCGGTCATCCGGCGAAAGAAGTTGGAAAAATGCGCCGGATCGCGAAAGCCGAGCGAATAGCTCAACTGCTTGATGGAGAGCGTGGAGCGTTCGAGACCGAGCGCGGCTTCGCGGGCCAGCCGCTCCGCGATCAGCGATTTCGGTGTCTTGTCAAGCTCGCGCACGCAGATGGCGTGGAGGCGGTCATGGGTGATCCCGAGTTCCTGAGCATAGTGGCCGACCGGGTGATGTGCGCGGAAGCCCGCTTCCAGCAACTGGCGAAAGCGTTGCAGGTAATGGGCGTTGTTGCCGTGGGTGAAACTGGCGACCTCGTCGATGCCGGATGCCCGAAGGATGGTGACGAGGATGATCCGCAGATGTGCGACGATCATCATGCCCGTTGCCGCCTGCGGCGTGGTCACGTCGTCAAGAATGCTGTCCAGATGCCGGCGGACGGCGTCATGCGCGCTGCGGTCTTCCTCGAAGGAGCGTGTCCAGTCGCTGTCGAAAAGCGCGTGCAGGGCGGCCGACTCGAAGAAGTCTCCGATCGAGCGCACGAGCGTTTCCTCCGCGATCTCGGCAATGAAGCCGGCTGAACCGGCCTCCATGACGAGGCGAAAATCTCCGGCGGCCTGTCGCCATGCTATGGAAGGGCCGGATAGCGCCGTTTCGGATCCGCGTCCCTCAATCCGGGCGTCGCCGTCTGCCAGAAGGAACAGGATATGCGCCTTTTCACCGACGCCGCGCTTGAGCGTCTCGATGCGCCTCTGAAGACCGCTTTCAAGGCGACTGACATAGATCGGCAGCTTGGTGAAATGCGGGAGTTCGCTGGCCATTAACCGCTTTTCCGTTTTCGGATTTCGAAGTCAATCTAGACCAAAAATACGCAATAATCGACCAATAATCCGCATTTCCTTTCGCCGCATCCGCGTTATCTTTTCTTTCAAGCCTGAATTGCGGCGTGTCAGATGAGCGCGCCCACAAAGAACCGGCCGATTTGTCGGACGAAAAAGGCATCAAGGGAGGAGGAATGCTGGAAACGGCGCTCCTGATAGACAGCAACGCGGTCTCTGCGACCGGCGGCGAGACCTTCGAACGTCTCGACCCGGTTTCGCACGAGGTCACCACACGCGCTTCCGCCGCAAGCACGGACGATGCCGCGCGGGCCGCGAACGCTGCCGCCCGTGCTTTCCCCGGATGGTCGCAGACGCCGCCGAGCGAGCGTCGCGACATCCTCTTCAACGCGGCTGATCGGCTGATCGCGCGCACGGACGATTTCGTCGAGGCGGTCATTTCGGAAACCGGTGGGACGGCCGGATGGGCGCAGTTCAATTGCCGCCTGTCGGCCAATATCCTCAAGGAAGCGGCGTCTATGGCGACGCAGGTGACGGGGGAGGTCATACCGGCCGACAAGCCGGGCTCCTTTGCCATGGCCGTCCGCCAGCCTTGCGGCGTCGTCTTCTCTATGGCGCCCTGGAACGCCCCGGTCATCCTGTCGACGCGCAGTGTCGCGATGCCGCTCGCCTGCGGAAACACGGTGGTCATGAAGGCCTCCGAGCTTTGTCCGCGCACGCATGGCCTTCTCGGCGAGGTCCTGAACGAGGCGGGGCTGCCGAAGGGCTGCGTTAACGTCATCCACTCGGCGCCCGCCAAGGCGCCGGACATTGTCGAGGCGCTGATCGCGCATCCGGCGGTCCGCCGGGTCAATTTCACGGGGTCGACGCGCGTTGGCCGGATGATCGCTGAGAAAGCAGCGCGCCACCTGAAGCGCTGCCTTCTGGAACTTGGCGGCAAGGCCCCGCTGATCGTGCTCGACGATGCGGATATCGACGCGGCTGTCGATGCGGCAGTGTTCGGCGCGTTCTTTCATCAGGGCCAGATCTGCATGTCGACCGAGCGCGTCGTCATCGACGAGAGCATTGCCGACGAATTCGTGGAGAAATTTCGCGCACGCGCCGACGCTATCCGCGCCAGCGACCCGCGCAATCCGGACTGCGTGCTGGGCGCCATGATCACCGAACAGGCAGCGCAACGCGTCAAGGGGCTGATCAACGACGCATCGATGAAAGGTGCCACGCTGGTGACCGGCGGCCGGCAGGAAGGCGTCTTCGTCGATCCGGCCATTCTCGACAATGTCTCGCCCGCCATGCGCGTGTATCACGAGGAAAGCTTCGGGCCGATCGCCTCGATCATCCGCGTCAGCGGCGACGAAGAAGCGATTTCGGTTGCGAACGACACTGAATATGGCCTTTCGGCTGCGGTTTTCAGCCGCGATGTCTCGCGGGCGCTCGCGGTCGCACAGAGGCTCGAAACCGGTATTTGCCACATCAACTCCGCGACCATCCATGACGAACCGCAAATGCCGTTCGGCGGGGTCAAGGCATCCGGCTACGGCCGTTTCGGCGGTAAGGCCGGGATCGAGGAATTCACGGAACTGCGCTGGATCACGATCCAGAACGGGAGGGCCCAGTATCCGATCTGACCGGATCGGACCGGGTGGAATGAAACCGACGTTCTCAAGGGAGGAACCAATGGAACGCAGAACTCTTATCAAGACCTTCGCGGCATCTCTTCTTGCCGGCGCTGTGCTGGCGGGACCGGCTCTCGCCGAAGGCACGATCACCATCGGCGCGAGTGCGCCGAAGACCGGCCCGTTGGCGGGCGGATCGGCCGTGACCTACTGGCCGGCCATCCAACTCTGGGTGCATGATGTCAATGAGCGCGGCGGCATCGATGTTGGCGGCGAAAAGATGAAGGTCGAACTCATCGAATATGACGACCGCACCTCCAACGAGGAAGCGATCAAGAACATCCAGCGACTCGCGACGGTGGACAAGGTCGACTTCATCATCCCGCCCTACGGAACCGGCATCAACCTCGCCACCGCGCCGCTGATCGCAAAATACGGCTATCCGCACATCGCGGTGACGGCCGTGACCGACGGCGTGGACGAGTTCGCCGCGCGCTGGCCCAACAGCTTCTGGACGCTGGGCACTTCCGAAGGCATGGCGACCTCGCTGGTCGATGTCATGAAGAAGATGAAGGATGCGGGCCAGATCAACGAGAAGGTCGCGGTCGTCAATGTCGCCGACGCCTTCGGCATCGAACTGGCCAATGCCGGCAAGCCGGCATTCGAGGAAGCCGGTTTCGATATCGTCTACGAGACGTCCTATCCGCTGCAGCAGCAGGACTTCGCGCCGATCATCTCCAGCGCGATGAATGCCGGCCCGGACAGCTTTGTTGCTTTCTCCTATCCGGCCGACACATTCGGCCTGACCAAGCAGGCCGCGATCGCCGAAATGCCGGTGAAGGTTTTCTACACCGGTGTCGCGACCGCGTTCCCGGCATTTGCCGGAGCCAACGGCGCGGCGGCGAACGGCGTCATGGGTGTCGGCGGCGTGAACGCGTCCACCGAAGCCTATCAGGACTTCGCGAAGCGTCAGGAAGAAGTCACGGGCGTCGCGCCCGATTTCTGGGCGAGCCCTGTGCAGTATGCCAGCCTTGAAGCCCTCGAACAGGCGATCACGGCTGCCGGCTCGATCGACAAGGCGGCTGTCATCGAGGCTCTGAAGAGCGGCACCTTCGACACGATCATGGGTGAGTGGAAGTTCGACAACAACGTCATCCGCAGCTTCTGGACCGTCGGCCAGTGGCAGGACGGCGCATTCCAGGGCATCGCGTCGAAGGGCGCGGGCGGCGAAGCCGAACCGATCGTCAAGTCGGGCTGGAAGTAAGCATTCCGCTTAACCACAAAACCGGTGCGGCCTTCGCCGCACCGGCGAAAACGAATAGAATTCTGCCATGGATATTCTGATCACGGGAACGGTGCTGGGAGGCACCTATGCGCTGATAGCGCTCGGGCTGACGCTGCAATACGGCGTCGCCCGGATCATGAATCTCGCCAACGGAGAAAACCTCGTCCTGGCGTGTTTCTGCGCGTTCTGGCTCTACACGGCCGCATCGATCAATCCCGTGATCGGCATCGCCATCATCGCGCCGGCGGCCTTCCTGCTCAACTGGCTGATCTATGTCTACGCGATGAAGCCGCTGGTCGACCGCGCGAAGAACCGAGGTCAACTGGAAGTCGACAGCATCCTCGCGACCTTCGGGCTTATGTTCATCATGCAGGGCGTGATGCTGCTGGTCTTCGGCGGCAGCTATTTCTCCTACAATTTCCTGTCCGAGCCGGTGCGCATCCTTGGCGCCAATTACGGGCTCAACCGCATCGTTGCGCTGGGCGCCGCCGTTGTGATCGCCGCCGGTCTCTACCTCTTCCTCTACCGGACGCGTTACGGCACGGCGATCCGCGCGGTCTCGGTCAGCCCGTCTTCCGCGAGCCTTGTCGCCATCAATGTGCCGCGCGCTTCGGCCTTCGCCTTCGCGCTGGGTGGCGCTCTGACGGCCGCTGGTGGCGCGCTGTTGTCGACTTTCTACACCTTCAACTCGTCGATGGGCGTGATCTTCACCATGAAGGCGCTGATCATCGTGATCATGGGCGGAGTGGGTGACGTGCGCGGTGCGGTCCTGGCTGCTTTGCTGCTTGGCCTCGCGGAAACAGCGGTTGCAAGCCTGATCGACCCCGGCCTGACGCTGGCGGCGACTTATACGCTTTTCATCATTGTGCTGCTGATCCGTCCGCAGGGTATCTTCGGAAGGCAGACAGCATGACCCGGTTCAGCGAAAAGGAACAGCGTGTCGCTGCCTTCGCCCTGCTTGGTTTTGGCGCTGCGGCTGCGATTCCGCTCGTCGATGACGGTTATTACCTCTCGCTCTCGGTCAACATCGCCATGTACGCCGTGCTTTGCACCGCGTGGACGTTGTTTTCCGGACCAACGCATTACATTTCGCTGGCCACGGCTGCGTTTTTCGGGATCGGCACCTATACGGTTGGGCTGGGTATCGACAGCCTGCCATTCCCGCTCCTGCTGGCGATCGCGGGCATTGCGGCTGCCATCCTGGCCGGGCTCGTCGGGGTGGCGACGCTGCGCTTGTCCGGCGTGTACTTCGTGATCTTCACGCTTGGCCTTGCGGAACTCGTGCGCCAGGTCGTGACGTGGCTGCAGACCAATTTCACCACGTCGGTCGGTCTCTATGTCTTCACGGACATGACGGAGAAGCACATCTTCTGGATGCTGCTCGCACTGGCCGCGATCGTTTATGCGACCGGATGGCTGATCAACCGTTCGCGGCTGGGTTTTGCCATGCGGATCATCGGCAATGACGAGACGGTTGCGCGCCATGTCGGCATCGACGTCGCCCGCTCCAAGGTCATCCTGTTCATGGTCTCCGGCGCGTTCATCGGCATTACCGGTGCAATCCTCGCGCCGCGTTTCGCCTATGTCGAACCGCCATCCGCCTTCAATCCGGTGATCTCGTTCCAGGTGGTGATCATGGCGCTGCTCGGCGGGACCGGCCGGCTTTGGGCGCCGTTGCTCGGGGTAATTCCCTTCACGATCCTGTTCGACAGGATCTCGTCGAGTTTCCCTAACCACACCAGCCTCCTGATCGGCGTCGCCTTCATGGCTATCGTCTACTTCCTGCCGCGCGGCGTGATCGGGCTGATCGAGGATTTTCGTAAGCCTCGTGCCGGCAAGGCGGGCACGGTGGCGCCAGTGCCGGAGGCGGCGGAATGACGGGCAGGGCGCTTCTTTCGGTCGAGACGGTTCGCAAGGCGTTCGGCGGCCTCGTCGCCATCAACGATGTCGATTTCACGGTCAAGCAAAGCGAACTGATTGGCCTGATCGGGCCGAACGGCTCCGGCAAGACGACCATGATGAACCTCATCTCCGGCGCGCTGAAACCGACGTCCGGGACAATCCGTCTCGACGGAGAGGCGATATCCGGCTTGCCGGCGCACAAGATTTCGCAGCGCGGCGTTGCGCGGACCTTCCAGCTCGTGCGCATCCTGCCGTCGCTGAGCGCGGTGGAGAATGTGATCGCGGGCGCGGTGTTCGGCCATATTCGCGCCTGGGGCGACGATGCCTACCGCGAGGCGGAAGTCCTGCTGGAGCGGGTCGGTCTCGGCGGGCGTGGTTCCGCGCCGACCGGATCGATGACCTATATCGACCAAAAGCGGCTTGAACTGGCGCGGGCGCTGGCATCCAATCCGCGTCTTCTCCTGCTTGACGAATGGCTCGCCGGTCTCAATCCGAGCGAACTCAAGATCGGCATCGAACTCATCCGCGACCTGCGCGAGGACGGACGTACGATCATCATGGTGGAGCACGTCATGGATGCGATCCGCTCGCTCTGCGACCGCTGTGTCGTGATGTCCAGCGGCGTGAAAATCGCGGACGGTTCGGTGCATGACGTCCTGAACCAGCCCGAGGTCGTCACGGCATATCTGGGAGCCGACGATGCTTGAAGTCCGAGGACTGTCCGTCTCCTACGGCGCGCACCGGGCACTCGAAAACGTGTCCATCCGCGTCGCGAAGGGTGAAATCTGTGTGATCCTCGGCGCAAACGGCGCGGGCAAGAGTTCGCTTCTGAAAGCCATCGGTGGCCTGGTGACCGCGAGCGGCGGTACGCAAATTCTCGTCGATGGCGAAGAGATCACCAATGCCAAGCCGCACAGGATCGTGGAGGCGGGGCTGGCCCTGGTGCCGGAAGGCCGGGGCATCTTCGGCGAGATGACAGTGGCCGAGAACCTGCAACTCGGCGCATACGGCCCGCAGGCGCGCAAGCACGAGGCGAAACGCCGCGAGGAGATCCTGCGACTGTTTCCGCGCCTTGGCGAACGCCGTTCCCAGATCGCACGGACCATGAGCGGCGGCGAGCAGCAGATGGTCGCCATCGGCCGCGCGCTGATGTCCAATCCGTCTATCCTCATGCTGGACGAGCCGTCGCTCGGCCTGTCGCCTTTGCTGACCAAGGATCTGTTCAAGTCTCTGAAGGCGGTGCGCGAAACCGGCGTCGGGATCCTTCTGGTCGAACAGAACGCCAAGCAGAGCCTCGCTATCGCGGACCGTGGATACCTGATCGAGAACGGGCACATCACGGGCGAGGGTACGGGCGCCGAACTGATCCGCGATCCGGCGGTTCAGGCGGCGTATCTCGGAGGTGCGGCATCCGCACCCACAATGCCGCCAGCGCGCTACGACATCGCCGATATCGGTTTGCTCAATGACGCAGAGGACGACTCCGTTGCGACATTGGTGGAGCGCGCGACACGCATACAGCGCAATCATGTCGTGACGCTTCGCGAGCGCTCGAAAGGCCACGCCAACGGGCATGGTCATCCGGCCGCACAACAATTGGAGACGGGGGGAAAACCGATCATCATGTCCAGCCAGGCCAGTGAACTCAGCAGGCGGGCGGCGGATTTCGCCGACAAGGCAGTGCGCCGCCAGCGTGCGTATGTCGAAGCCAATCGCGTAGTGATCCAGTCCGTCCCGGTTTCGAAGCAGTCTGCTCCGAGGCCATCCGCGCCTTCTGGCGCTGTTCATGTTTCCGCTCCGGTCGCGCCCGACCTTCCGGTTGCCGACTTCGTGAGGCGCGCGGAGGCGATCCAGAAGAACCACGTGAGCGCCGTCCGGGACGCCAATCCGATATCACCGGATATCAACGGCGACGGCAGGAAGATCAAGCTGAAGGGCAAGCGAAAGAAGCTTGCAAAGAAAGCTGCAAAATTGGCCCGAAAGGCCGAGAAACTCGCCGAAAAGGCGATGCGATAATTATTCGACGAAACCAGGAATGGAGAACGAGATGGCTCGCGTAATGGATGGAATGTATATCGGAGGCGGCTGGACGACCAAGTCGGAGACCTTCCCTGACTACAACCCTTCGGATGGATCGATCTGGGCGAATGTCCCGGATGCTTCGGTCGAGGACACGAGGAAAGCGATCGAGGCGGCGCATGAGGCGTTTCCCGAGTGGGCGGCCATGCCGTTCAACCAGCGTTCGCATCTCCTGATCAAAGCCGGCGAGATCTTCGAGAAACGCCGCCAGGAAATCGCCGAGGCGGTGATGGCCGAGGGCGGTGGCTGGTTCGGCAAGGCGATGTTCGAGACCGGCTACACGGCCGAACTCTTCCCGGCTGCCGCAGCTGCCAATTACGGCTCGATCGGCGATGTCATGCCGTCGGAATACGGAAAGCTGTCCATGGCTGTCCGGCGTCCGATGGGTGTCGTATCCGTGATCAGCCCCTGGAACTTCCCGCTTATCCTGACCGGTCGCGGCATGCTGTTCCCGCTGGTCGCCGGTAACACGATCGTGCTCAAGCCGTCAGAGGACACGCCCTATATCGGCGGCCTGCTCTGGGCCGAGATTTTCGAGGAAGCCGGCCTGCCGAAGGGCGTGCTCAATGTCGTCACTTGTTCGCGCGAAAGCGTCGCCGCGGTCGGAGACGAACTGATCGAGAACCCGCTGGTGAAGGGCATATCGTTCACCGGATCGACGGCTGTCGGTCGGCTGGTTTCGGCCAAGGCCGGCGCACATCTGAAGAAGTGCTGCGTGGAGCTCGGCGGCAAGAACTCGATGATCGTGTGCGACGATGCGGACATGGAGCGCGCGGTACAGGCGGCGAATTTCGGTTCGTTCATGCACCAGGGGCAGATCTGCATGTCGATCGAACGCCTGATCGTTCACGAGGATGTCTATGACGACTTCATCGAGAAGTTCATTCCGCGCGTGAAGAAACTGACGGTCGGCGAAACGACGCAGAAGGAAAACATCCTCGGCCCGGTTATCAACGACCGCGCCGCCGAAAGGATCAAGCGCCATTTCGACGACGCCAAGGCCAAGGGTGCGACCGTGCTCGCCGGTGGCGATATCGACGGGCGCTTCATCAGCCCGACGGTGTTCGCCAATGTGACGCCGGACATGCTGATGTACCAGGAAGAAACATTCGGTCCGGTCTGCTCGATCTTCAAGGTCTCGAGCGACGAGGAAGCGGTGCGGCTCGCCAATGACAGCGAATACGGCCTGACGGCCGGCGTGATGTCCGAGGACGAGGGAAGGGCGCTTGCGATCGTCAACGGTCTCGATACGGGCAACTGCCACGTCAACTGCTCGCCCGTGAACGACGAGCCGCATGTCCCGTTCGGTGGCTTCAAGGCATCCGGTTCGGGTAAGCATGGCGGCAGGTGGTCGATGGAGACATTCACCGAAACGCGCTGGATCACGCTCGATCGCGGCGGACGGCCGTTCCCGCCGGTCTTCTAAGGCTGCTGGATCGAATTGAAGAACGCCGGGTTTCGACCCGGCGTTTTTTATTTGGCTGTTTCAGTCCGGCAGGACACGCACGTCGAGTAGTGCTGTGCGCCGGTTTTCACGCACGACCTTCAGCGCCTGTTCCAGAACCTTCGGAAGCTCCGCAGGGTCGGTGACCTTGCGCGCCCACGCGCGGCTGGCTGCAGCGGTGTTGGTGAAGTCGGGCGAGGGTTTCAGGGCCGTCAGCGGCATTTCATTGGCGCGCGAGGCAAAGCCGCTCGGATACATGCCGGTGACCGAAGCACGCACGGCGCCCCATTCCTCGTTGTTGAGGATGATGATCAGCACGGGCAGTTCGAGCGCCTCGGCGATCTGGTGGCAGGCCGTGGGGTTGGAGAACATGTAGGAACCGTCGCCCATCGTGGCGACGCAGACGCGGTCCGGTTCGGCAAGCTGGGCGCCCAGCGCCGCGGGAAAACTCCATCCGAGGCCGCCGGAGTGCGGCTCCTGGAACCACGAATTGTGGTCGGTGCGTTTCAGTGTGCCGAGCGACGTCCCGAGTTCGGAAAAGACGCTCGACTTGATGCCGTCCAGCGCCTCGCCGAGGCAATGGCTGACATGGGCCTTGGTGATGCCGCGTGCCGTGTCCGATGTCGCCTTTTCGGCGAGCGTTTCGCGATTATGCTTCGAAGCCGCCGCAAGATGCTGGCGGCGGGCGGCGATCGCGCTGTCGTCGCGCCGAAGCTCCTCCATGGCGTCGATCAGTGCCGGAACAGTCAACGAAGTTTCACCCGCAATCGTGAGATCGGAGGGGAAATTGCGGACCGGGAAACGGCTGAAAACGGGATCCGGACCGATATTGATGACTTTTGCACCCTCGTTGAGCTTGTGCTTGTCGGGCCACCAGGGGGCGATGCAGTTGAGCACCACGACGACATCCGCCTTCTCCATCCAAGGCCCCGGGTCGGCGCCGACATGGCAGGGATGGTCGGTCGCGATCGCGAGATGCGTCGCCCACCATGAACAGACGGCAATGCCCCAGTCCTCCGCCCATTTCGCGAAGGCCTTGAAGCTCTTGCGGTCGCCCGCGCCGCGTTGCGCGATGACGAGCGGGTTCTTCGCTTCGGCAAGCCACTTTGCGGCGGTTGCGATATCGGCGGGATTGGCGGCGCCTGTGACCGGCTGGATCGTCGTCGGCCCTTCAAGGCCGTCGCGAGGTGTCGGCTCGCACAATGTCTCGCGCGGCAGCGACAGATAGACCGGACCCTTCGGCGTCGAGTTGGCGATGGAGTGCGCGCGGTCGAGCAGGCCGGCGATCTGCTCGGGGAACTTCAGTTCGTAGTCCCACTTGCAGGACTCGCGCACCAGAGCGGTCTGGTCGCGCATTTCCTGACCCCAGCCGATCGGTACCGTCCGTGCACCGAAACGGTCCGCCTCCGTCACCGGCGTGCGGCCGGACATCAGCAGCATCGGGATCTGTTCGCAGGCGGCGTTGATGGCACCGGTCGCGCCGTTCGAAAGGCCGACATTGGTGTGCAGCATGACGGCCTGCGCCTTGCCGCTCATCAGGTAGTAGCCATGCGCCATGCCGAGCGCCGCGTGCTCGTGCGGGATAATGAGCGCCTTCGGCAGGTCGATATCCTTGGCGGCGGCCTCGGCCAGCCCCTCGATGATCGGTGGAAAATCCGTGCCTGAATTGGCGAAGACGTAGTCGACGCCGAGGGCTTTCAGGCGCGTGAAAATCGCACCGCCAGCCGTAATGTCACCCGAAGCAGTGTGCTTCATTCGTTCAACCTCGGTCCTGTTTCTTCGTTATCCGCTCAGAAGCCGTGGCAACCAGAGCGTTATTGCCGGGAAAGCCAGAAGAATGGCCACCCGGATCATTTCCGCGGCGAAGAATGGCATAACACCCTTAAAAGTTTCACTCATGGGCGTGTCTTTTGCCAAGGCGGAGATAACGAAGACGTTCATACCCACTGGAGGCGTAATAAGCCCCAGTTCGACAACGATGAGTGCGAGGATGCCGAACCATATCTTCAACTCCTCGGAGCTCATTCCAAAGCCAGCGCCTTCCGCGCCCTGATAGATGCCGCCATTCAACTCCAGCAGCACCGGCCAGAAGAAAGGGATGACAAGAAGAATCATCGAAAGGCTGTCCATCAGGCAGCCGAGCAGGATCAAAGCCAGGAGCAACAGGATGAGCACGACCATCGGCTCGAAACCGGAATTGACCATCCATTCGGCGGTTGCCTGCGGCAGGCCGATGCGGCTCATGAAAATCTTCATCAGTTCCGCGCCGAGCAGGATCAGATAGATCATGCCAGTCGTGCCGGCCGTCTCCTTGAGGGAGTCCATGAGTTCGCGGATGCCGATCGTGCGCGTGAAGATACCATAGATCCAGACCAGCGCCACGCCCACCGCCGCGGCTGGCGTCGGATTGAAGAAGCCGCCATAGATGCCGCCGAGGACAAGACCGAAGATGATCATGACCGGGATCAGTCCGATTGTGGCGTCCCTGAACTCGCCGACATTGACGCCAGTGTGACGTGGTCCGGCGTCCGGCTTGATGGCGACGTAGATCGCAATCGTCAGGATGAACAGGACGACCGCGAGCAGGCCGGGCAGCATTGCCGCAGCGAACATGGTCACGATGTTCGCTTCGACGATCAGCGCATAGATGATCAACACCACCGAAGGCGGGATCAGGATGCCGAGCACGCCGCCGGCGGCCAGCGATCCGGTTGCCAAGGCGCCGGAATAGTTGAAGCGCCGCAACTCGGGCAGGGCGACCTTGCCCATCGTGGACGCGGTGGCCAGTGACGAGCCGCAGACCGCGCCAAAGCCCGCGCAGCCTGCAATGGCGGCCATTGCCGTGCCGCCGCGCATCCATCCGAGCCATGCATTGGCGCCGCGAAACAGCGCCTGGCTGAGACCGGCGCGTGAGGCTAGCGCACCCATCAGTACGAACATGGGGACGACCGAGAGCCCGTAATTGGAGAACACGCCCCAGCCGAGCGTCTTCAACTGGCTCAGGACGAGCAGCGGGCCGTTGATGAGCATGACCCCGACGCCGCCGACAAGGATCATGGCGTAGGCGATCGGAATTCGGATCGCAATCAGTGCGATGAGAACGATGAGGCCCGTGACGCCGAGAGTGATGGGGTCCATCGTGCTAGTCCTTGACCATGGCGTTCAGGGAATTGACCACCGATGCGAAGCTGGCGAGAACCAGCAGGGCAAGCGAGAGCAGGCATGCGCCGTATGCCCACCACAGCGGTATCTGCAATATTGCCGTCGAGGTCTCGTATGTGCGCTGGTCGAGCATGCCGTAATACATGCGCCAGAGCAGCAGCCCACCGAAACCCAGGGCCACCAGTGCGCCGAGCAGCGAGAAGACCGCAAGCCAGAAGCGCGACGCAGCGGCCGTGAAAATGTCGGCGGTGACGTTGAGCCCGGCGATCTGGCAGTAGGGAAGGAAAGCGAATGCGGCGATGGCAACGCCGAGTTCCGTGATTTCGAAGTCGCCCGGCAGCGACTTGTTCATGACCGCAGCGGCGACCACGGATGCGACGTTGAAAACAACGACGGCCAGCAGAACAAATCCTCCGAGGATCGCCCAGCCGGTGGACAAGCGAAGGACGAGGCTGTGAAGCCTCGTCCCGGATTCGACATTGGATGCCATATCGTTCCTATTCGGCGTTCTTGGCGATCAGTTCCTTGGCCTTGGCCACGAGACCGGCGCCGTCGATGCCCTTGCCGTTGACTTCCTCGATCCAGCGTTCCTGCACCGGAACGAGCGTGTCGAGAAACACCTGCGTTTCCTCTTCGGTTAGCATGATGTGGGTCTTGCCCGCATCCGTAGCCATCTTGATGCCGAAGTCGTCGCCGGCGCGCCATGCCTCGGCGACCTTACCCCACCAGTCGCGGCCCGATGCGTCGCGGAACGCTTTCTTGATGTCGTCCGGCAGGCTGTTCCAGCGTGCCTGGTTCATGGACACTTGGAAAGTGGTGGTACCGAAACGCGTCTCGTCATGGCCTTCGATGAAGTAGTCGATCTGCTCCTGAGCCTTGATCACCGGGATGATTTCCCAGGGAAGCAGTGTCGCGTCGACGACCTTCTTGGAAAGCGCGCTGGGCACTTCCGGAACAGGCATCGCAAGCGCCGATGCGCCAAGCGCCTCGATCACCCACGCGCCGGTGCGGTTCGGGATACGGATCTTGAGACCCTCGGTGTCCGCGGGAGAACGGATCTCCTTGTCGACCGACATGATCGCCTGGCCAGCATGGACGTGGAGCCACATAACCTCGAGGCCCTTGTAGTCGTCCTTCAGGCTGTCCTCGAACATGTCGTACATGGCGAGGTTGGCTGCCTTGATGTCGTTCAGAAATACGCCCGGCAGTTCGAAGACCTCGGTACGCGGGAACTGGCCCGGCGTGTAGCCGTTAACGGTCCAGATGAGATCGACCACGCCGTCACGCGCCTGCTGTACCAGTTCGGGCGGGGTGCCGCCGAGGGTCATCGCCGGGTAGATCTCGATCTTCACGCGACCGCCGGAGTTTTCCTCGACCTGCTTTACCCAGGGCTCGAGCATGCGGGTCTGTGCCGGCGCCGTGGCCGGGAGCATTTGGTGAAGCTTGAAGGTGAATTCCTAGGCGGATGCCAGGGACGTGCCCGCAAGTGCGATAGCGGCGCCGAGTACGGCAGCACCCGCCAGTTTCAGAGTTTTCATGTGTATCCTCCTCTTATGGGTGTTCTAGTCGGTGATCGATTGCAGGCGCGGCGAGCATGGCGCTGCCGAATCTCAATTCGGATTTGGAAAACACCTCCCAGTCGATCCCGTCAGCCTATTTCAAGCCTTTTTCCGGCCGGATGTCACCAACCGTTTGCCGTCGGATTCCTCAAAAGCCGCGGTCTACGGGTTCTAGCGCAATTCACATTGCAAAAACTTGGGAAAAAATTGTAAAAAAGACGGGTAATTTTACGTCAGAAACTCGACGGCCATCTCATATTATAAGAAAGTTGAATGGGTTCGCTTGCGAATCCGAGCGCGAAACGCGTATGGAAATGCCGTCATCCGATCATCGGCCTCGCACGCGAGCAATCCGCTTCGCATGCTGCCAGTTCAAGCAAGCCGGAAAGTGAGAAGCCATGTCTGCGCACCATTTCGTCGTCACGCTGACCTGTGAAGATCGGCCGGGCATCGTCGCGGCGGTGACCACCGAACTCGCGGCGGCTGGCGCGAACATCGCCGAATCGAACCAGTTCTGGGACCGGACCACAAACCGGTTTTTCCTGCGCATCGCCCTCATGGCGCCGGAAGGAGTCGATCTTGCGGCGATAGAGCGCGCCTTGCGGCCGACCTCGCAACGCTTCGACATGAAGGTTTCGGTCTCGGATCTGGCCGAGCGTCCGAAGGTCATCGTCATGGTCTCCAAATCCGACCATGCAATGCTGCATATTCTCTACCAGATCCGTGTCGGCTGGCTTCCGGCCGAGGTCGTCGCCATTGTGTCGAACCACGAGGATTCGCGGCAGACCGCCGAGATCGAGGGCATTCCCTATCACTGCTGGAAGGTGACGAAGGAAAACAAGGCCGAGCAGGAAAGCAAGTTGCTCGCACTGGTCAAGGAAACCGGCGCCGAACTGGTCGTTCTGGCGCGCTACATGCAGATCCTGTCGAACGAGACGTCCAACCGACTTTTCGGATCGGCGATCAACATCCACCATTCCTTCCTGCCGAGCTTCAAGGGCGCGCGGCCCTATCATCAGGCACATGAGCGCGGCGTGAAGCTGATCGGCGCGACCGCTCACTACGTGACACCGGATCTCGACGAGGGACCGATCATCGAGCAGGAAACCGAACGTGTCACTCATGCCATGACACCCGACGATTTCGTCGCGACCGGGCGTGACATCGAAAGCCGCGTGCTCGCCCGTGCCGTCAAGCTGCATCTGGAGCGGCGGGTGATGCTGAATGGGCACAAGACGGTGGTATTCGCCAAGTAGGCATGCCGTCGCGTACGTTACGTCGCAGGTCGCCTTGAAAACCGCCGGGTTTGGCCCGGTGGGGCGGCGATATTGCGGATATCCCGATTAAGATAATTTTATCGTTTCTGCGGCGTAGTGGGGCGGGCAATTTACGCCACGGCATCCTTCGGGATGTATCGACATGATGTCGTTTCGTCAGCTTGGCGCTACAGGTCGCGGAAACGGCACCCCGCAAATTCCTCTGATCTGCATTTCCGGCGCTCGCATTCACGCGGGGACTTCGTCCCGCCCGCTGCCGAAGACGTCGGTCTGCCTTCATGTCATCGAAGTGTATCAAGAGGAATTCATGAGTTTCCTTTCCCGTTTCGGCCTTGTCCGTATCGTCACCGCATCGACCGGTTTCATCATCGTCCTCTCATTGCTGGCGGTATCGGCCGCCGTCTACATGATCGTCTCGGATCGTATCGCCAGCGAAGCCGTTCACCGGCAGGATGCGAGCCTCCGCGTCGCCGCAACGATCGCCGAACGCGACATTCCGGGGACGACAGTGACCTGGGCGGCGGACGGCAATGTCGACCGCATCGTCATGGAGGAAATCCCGCAATCCTTCGCAACCCATGACATGATCGACAGCGTCGGCCGCATGACCGGCGAAACGGCGACGGTTTTTGCCTGGGACGCGGAAAGCCAAGATTTCTGGCGCCGCACGACCAATATCGTGAAGCCGGACGGCAACCGCGCGGTCGGCACGCAACTCGGTCAGAGTGGCGCGGTCTATCCGGTCGTCACCAGGGGCGAGACCTTCCGCGGCGAGGCGGTCATTCTGGGAACACCCTATTTCACCATTTATCAGCCGATCTTCTCGCCGTCCGGCGATGTCACGGGCATCCTCTATGCCGGAGTGCAGAAGTCGGTGATCACGGCCCTGGCAGGTGAGATGTCGTCGGCGCTTGCGATTGCATCGCTTGCCGTACTTGTCGCCGCCATCATCGCAATGGCGTTTCTGTCGCGTGCGATCCTGCGGCCGATCCCGCGTTTGACGGAGACGGCACAGGCGCTGGCCGAGGGCAAACTGGATATCGAAGTCCCGCACACGGAAGCGAAGAACGAAATCGGTGCGATGGCGCGTGCGCTTGAAATCTTCCGCGAGAACGCGCTCGCCAAGCAGCGCGTCGAGCGGGAGGCCGAGGAGAGCCGCTCGATGACCGAGACGGAGCGCCAGCAGAACGACGAGACGCGCCGGGAAGAAGCGGCCCGTGTCGATGAAGTCGTCAGCCGTCTTGGCGAGGGCCTGCAGCGTGTGGCGGAGGGTGACCTCTCCGTGCGCATCGAATCTCCGTTCATCGAAAGCCTCGACACGATTCGGATGGACTTCAACTCGGCCATCGCGAAGCTTCGCGAGACGCTCGAGGACGTGCGCGACAACACCGAGGTTATCGAAAGCGGCGCGGTTGAAATGCGCAGCTCCGTTGACGAGCTGTCGCGGCGCACCGAACAGCAGGCGGCTTCGCTCGAAGAGACCTCCGCCGCTGTCGAGGAAATTGCGGCCACGGTCACCAGCGCGGCCGAGATGGCCCGTGAGGCCAGCGAAAAGGTCGCCTCGACAAAGGCCGAGACGGAGTCCTCCAGCAAGATCGTCGCTGATGCGGTGTCCGCGATGGGACAGATCGAGCAGGCTTCGGGCGAAATCTCCAACATCATCAACGTGATCGACGAGATCGCCTTCCAGACGAACCTGCTGGCCCTCAACGCCGGTGTCGAGGCCGCGCGGGCGGGCGAGGCGGGCAAGGGCTTTGCCGTTGTCGCGCAGGAAGTGCGCGAACTCGCGCAGCGTTCGGCGGGCGCCGCCAAGGAGATCAAGGACCTGATTACAAAGTCGGGCCGCGAGGTTTCCACCGGCGTCGAACTCGTCAACCGCACCGGTGCGGCGCTTTCGGAAATTTCCGAGAAGGTGAATGATGTCAACGACCGCATCCAGTCGATCGCCACGGCCGCGAGCGAGCAATCGACCGGCATCAAGGACATTTCCAACTCGATCAATCAGCTCGATCAGGTGACGCAGAAAAACGCCGCCATGGTCGAGGAAACAAACGCGCTGACCCACAGGCTTTCCGACGAAGCCGGCGACATGAAATCCAAGATCGCCACTTTCCGTCTCGGGGGGCAGCCGAAGGTCGCATCCGCCCCGCGGCCTGTGCCTGCCGGGGAAGCGGCACGGACCGTCGCATCGCCTGCGCGGGCGATGGTCGGAAACATTGCGCGGGCGTTCAACGCCAAGTCCAACCTCGCTACCAATCCTGACGAATGGGAAGAATTTTGATGAGAGATAGCAATATGAACACGTCGGAACCGATCCTGAAGATCATTTCGTTCCGCCTTTCGGACCAGGTTTTCTGCCTTGATATCATGGCGGTAAAGGAAATCCGGGTCTGGCAGAAGGCGACGCCGCTGCCGCATTCTCCGGATTACGTGCTGGGCTTCATCAATCTGCGCGGCAAGGTCATTCCGGTGGTCGACATGGCGCTTCGCCTCGGTCTGCCTGCGATCCAGCCGACCGAACAGAGCGCCATCATCGTGATCGACGAGGGCGATCGCGGCGTCGGCATCCTGGTCGACAGCGTGTCCGACATGGTCACCGTCAAGCCGGAAGAAATGCAGCCGGTGCCGGACGTGATGAGCGCGGAAGAAAAGGCGCTGACCCGCGGCATCGTGCCGGTCGGTGACGACATGGTCTGCTTCCTTGACCTGAAGACACTGTTCGACACCGTTCAGGAGAACATGGAAGCTGCCTGACGCAGAGTTGTTCGAGCCGCGTCAGCGGTCCGACGTCTGCCAGCGCGGATTGATCCAGGGTTCGGAATTTTCCGGGGGCAGGGGCGTTCGGCCGAGAATATGGTCCGACGCCTTTTCACCGACAAGGATCGATGGCGCGTTGAGATTGCCGTTGGTGATGCGCGGGAAGATCGAGGAGTCGGCGACCCGCAGGCCCTCGACGCCGATCACCCGGCATTCCGGATCGACCACCGCCATGGGATCGTCCGCCCGGCCCATCCGCGCCGTCCCGCAGGGGTGATAGGCGCTTTCCGCGTGCTCGCGGATGAAACCATTCAGTTCCTCGTCCGACTGGAGCGATGCCCCAGGCTGGATTTCCTTGCCGCGATAGGGATCGAACGCCGCCTGACCGAAAACTTCCCGTGTCAGGCGGATGCAGTGACGGAAATCCGACCAGTCCTGTTCATGGCTCATATAGTTGAACACGATTTTCGGCGGTTGCTTGGGGTCCGATGAACGCAACGTGACGCTGCCGCGCGAGGGTGAGCGCATCGGCCCGACATGCGCCTGGAAACCGTGACCTTCCGCCGCCGCCTTGCCATCGTAGCGCACAGCGATCGGCAGGAAGTGATACTGGATGTCGGGATAGTCGACGCCGGGTTTCGAGCGCAGGAAAGCCGCGCTCTCGAACTGGTTGGACGCACCGGGTCCGTTCTTGGTAAGAAGCCACAGCGCCCCGACCCATGCCTTGCCGAACAGGTTCCAGTATTTGTAGAGCGTGATCGGCTGGGTGCTGGCCTGCTGGATATAGAGTTCGAGGTGGTCCTGCAGGTTCTCGCCGACGCCCGGACGATTGGCGACCATGTCGATGCCGTGTTCGGCCAATTGCGCTGCAGGACCGATGCCCGACAGCAGCAGGATCTTCGGCGTATTGATCGAGGAGGCTGCGACTATGACTTCATTGCGCGCGGTGAGGGTCTCGACCTGTCCACCGCGTTCGATCTCGACGCCGGTCACGCGACCGTTCTCGACGACCACTCGCCGCGCGAAGGCGCGCACGAGCGTGCAGTTCTGACGCTTCAGTGCCGGCTTCAGATAGGCATTGGCGGTGGACCAGCGGCGGCCTTTCCAGACCGTCTGCTCCATCGGGCCGAACCCTTCCTGTTTCTCGCCATTGTAGTCTGGCGTGATCTCGAAACCGGCTTGCTTGCCAGCCTCGACGAATGCGTGGAAGAGGGGATTGTCGCGCTTGCCCCGGGTGACATGCAGAGGGCCGGATTTTCCGCGCCAGGACGGATCTCCGCCATGGCCGCCGTCGTGCCAGTTTTCCAGCCGCTTGAAATAGGGCAGCACGTCGGCATAGGCCCAGCCGGCCGCCCCGCTTTCAGCCCAGTGGTCGTAATCGCGCGCATGGCCGCGCACATAGACCATGCCATTGATCGAGGACGATCCGCCGATGACATGGCCGCGCGGTGTGGCCAGCCTGCGCCCGCCGAGATGCGGTTCCGGTTCAGACTGGTATCCCCAGTCGTACCGCTTCATGTTCATCGGGTAGGAGAGGGCGCCCGGCATCTGGATGAAGGGGCCGGCGTCCGTCCCACCGGCCTCGACGACGATGACGGAATGCTTGCCGTCCTCGGTCAGGCGGTACGCCATGGCCGAACCGGCCGAGCCGGAGCCGATGATGATGTAATCCGCTTCCATGGCATTCCCGTTCCGTCAGTAAGGGCTGTCGACCGGTTCGAGACCGACATAGACGCTCTTGACCTGGCTGTAGGCGTCGATCGCGGCGGCCGCGTTCTCGCGCCCGAAGCCGGAGGCCTTGACACCACCGAAGGGCATGCCGGCAGGCGTCAGATTGTAGGTATTGATCCAGCAGGTGCCGGCCAGCAGCCGTGCAACCGCCTTGTGGGCCCGCGTCATGTTGGCGGTGAAGACGCCCGCAGCAAGGCCGAATTCGGTCGCGTTGGCGCGCGCGATCACCTCGTCATCGTCCTCGAAATCAAGCACCGACATGACCGGCCCGAAGATTTCCTCTTTCGCGATGGTCATGTCGTCCGTGACGCCGGTGAAAACCGCCGGTTCGATGAAGTATCCGTTCTCGAAACCCTGGATGGAGGGAATGCCGCCGCCGATTTCCAGCGTCGCGCCTTCGGTCTTTCCGGTTTCCACATAACCCATCACTTTCTCGCGCTGTGTGGCCGAGACCATCGGTCCCAGCTGCACGGCTTCGTCCATCGGATCGCCGATGACGATCGAGCGGGTGCGTTCGACCAGACGTTCAACGAAGCGGTCGCGGATCGCGCGATGCACGAAGACGCGGGTCCCGTTCGAGCAGATCTGGCCCGTCGAATAGAAGTTGCCGAGCATCGCGCCGCCGATGGCGTTCTCGATATCGGCATCCTCGAAGACGATCAGGGGCGACTTGCCGCCGAGCTCCATGGTGACATGACGCAAGCCCTCAGCCGCACTCGCATAGACCTTGCGGCCGGTGGGCACAGAGCCCGTCAGCGACACCTTGGCGACGCGCGGATCGGTCGTCAGCGCCGCGCCGACATCGCCATAGCCCTGGACGACGTTGAGCAGACCGGCGGGCGCGCCGGCGTCGATCAGAATCTCTGCCAGTTTCAGGGCCGACAGCGGCGTCATTTCCGATGGCTTGAAGATCATCGCGTTGCCACAGGCGAGCGCAGGCGCAGCCTTCCACGACGCGATCTGGATCGGGTAGTTCCACGCACCGATCCCAACGCATACGCCAAGCGGTTCGCGGCGGGTATAGGCGAAATCACCGCCCAGTTCGACGGTCTCGCCACCAATGGTCGGCGTAATGCCGCCGAAATATTCCAGCGCGTCGGCACCCGACATGGCGTCGGCGACAAGCGTTTCCTGCAAGGGCTTGCCGGTGTCGTGCGTCTCGATTTCCGAGAGCTCGCGGTTACGGTCGCGCATGATGTCGGCGGCGCGGCGCAGCACGCGGCCGCGCTCGGTCGGCGACCGCGCCGCCCATTCGGCTTGCGCTCGCACGGCGCTTTCGAGCGCCTGACTTATGACGGTGTCGGTTGCCGAGTGAATGGTCGCGATCGTTTCGCCGGTCGCGGGATAGATGACGTCGATCGGGCGGCCAGTTGTGTCTTCAACCGGATTACCGTCGATGAAATGGGAAGCGGGAGGCTGGTATTTCATGAGCTCGGTCTCAGGGATTCGTAGGATACCATGACATGCTGGCGATAAGCCTCGCGTGCATGAAGGCGCGTATAGTAGGTATCGAGCGCCGGCGTTTCAGCACGGTCGATCGGCAGGGTGTAGTAGCGATACAGAAGGTGGCCGGTCATCATGTCGGCGAAGGATGGCGCATCGCCGCCGATGAAGGCAGTGCCGGTGAGGCGATTGTCCAGCATGCGGGCCAGTGGCTTGAGCCCCTCTACCCCGGCTCCGATTTGTTGCTCATTGCGCTGTTCTGGTCGCAGGCGGACGAGAGGCCCGAAGACCTGTCCAATCAGCGTCGGGTAAAAGGTCGTCTTGGTCCATTCCGCCCAGATATCCTGGCTCGCGCGTAGCGCTGGGTCGGCTGGCCAGAATTGTTCGTCGCCGTACCGGGCTGCGAGATAGCGAAGAACTGCCGGGCTCTCCCAGAGCGGAGGTCCGTCTCCGTCGATGACGACCGGCACCAGGCCGTTCGGGTTCATTGCGAGGAATTCCGGTGTGTCGTTGCCGCCGAAGGCACCGCCGTAATCGAGCCTTTCGCAATCGAGGCCAAGTTCGGCAATCGTCCACATGACCGTTTGTACATTGGACGAGGTGGCACGTCCGTAAACCGTCAGCATGTCAGTCCCCCCGCGGAAAGCGCTGGCTTTCTTCAAGAACGTTCAGGTCCATGTGATTGCGCATATAGCGTTCGGACGCCTTTTGTAGCGGCTGGTAGTCCCAGGGATAATAGGCCCCGTTGCGCAGGGCCTCATAGACGACCCATCGCCGCGCCTGGCTCTGGCGCACCTCCGCGTCGAAGGCCGCCATGTCCCAGAACCGGCCGGCTTTCCGGGCGAATTCGGAGGCCGTTTCGGCATGGTCGGGGGCGTGCGCGAGGTTCGTCAATTCATGCGGATCGGCTTCGAGATCGAAGAGCTGTGGCTCGTCCAGTTCGCAATGGGTGTATTTCCACTTGCCTTCGCGGATGCAGACGAGCGGGGCGTAGGAGCCTTCGGCGGCATATTCGATGCGTACGGGCGTTTCGCGTTTGGTCCCGTTCATTGCGGGCACGAGCGTTTCGCCATCCGTCCAGGGCATGATTTCGGCAATGTCGATGCCGGCGAGATCGCAGACGGTCGGCGTAACGTCCATCGTGCTGACAGGCTCGGTAACGCGGGCCGGCGAGACGCCGGGTGCTGCGATCATCAGCGGCACGCGCGACGAGCCCTCGAAGAAGCTCATCTTGAACCAGAGGCCGCGTTCGCCCAGCATGTCGCCATGGTCGGACACGAACAGGATGATCGTGTTGTCGGCCTGGTGCGTGGTTTCCAGCGCCTCCAGGATTTCGCCGATCTTGTCGTCGAGATAGGAGATGTTGGCGAAATAGGCGCGGCGCGAACGCCGGATATTCTCGTCGGTGATGGTGAAACTGCGCCAGTCATTGGCGTCGAAGATCCGCTTCGAGTGATCGTCCTGTTCCTCGTAGGGGATCGACGGGACGACCGGGTCGAGATGTTCGCAATCCTCGTACAGGTCCCAATATTTGCGCCGCGCGACATAGGGGTCGTGCGGATGTGTGAACGAGACGGTGAGCATCCATGGCCGTTCGTCACGCCCGCGTGCCAGATCATAGACCTTGCGCGTTGCGTGATAGGCGACCTCGTCGTCATATTCGAGCTGGTTGGTGATCTCAGCGACGCCTGCGCCGGTGACCGAGCCCATGTTGTGATACCACCAGTCGATGCGCTCTCCCGGCTTGCGATAGTCCGGTGTCCAGCCGAAGTCGGCCGGGTAGACGTCGGTTGTCAGGCGCTCCTCGAAACCATGCAACTGGTCGGGACCGACGAAATGCATCTTGCCGGAGAGGCAGGTCTGGTAGCCGGCGCGGCGAAGGTGATGCGCATAGGTCGGAATGTCGGACTGGAATTCTGCGGCATTGTCATAGACGCGGGTGCGGCGCGGCAACTGGCCGGCCATGAAGCTGGCGCGGCCGGGCGCGCAGAGCGGAGAGCCGGTATAGGCATTGGCGAAGCGGACAGAACGATCCGCCAGCTTGCGCAGATTGGGCACATGCAGCCAGTCGGCGGGACCGTCCGGGAACAAGGTTCCGTTCAACTGGTCGACCATCAGGATCAGGATATTCGGTGCGGAGGTCACTTTCGCGTCTCCCTGTTCAGGCACATCTCGAGATATTCGCAAACGAGGCGCATGGTTCCCATGCGATCGGGCACGTGGTCTTGCAAAGCGTGGCGGATATAGAAGCCGTCGATCATGGACGACAGGCCCTGGGCGATGCGCCGGGCGGTATCCTCATCGACGAGTTTGCGGAGGTTGTAGACGAGATTGGAGTCGAGGCGCCGGGCGTAAATCCTGAGGAGCCGCGCCGCCTCCGGCGATTTCTGCGCCTGGACATAGAAGGCGAGCCAGGCCGCGACGATCTCGCGGTCGAACTGGTCGGGTCCGAAACTGGCGGCGATAATCGCGTGCAGTCGCTGGACCGGATCGGTCTGCGATTTCAACCGGTTCTGCACATCCGAGCCGAAGTCCGACAGGATGCGCCGCATGGCGGCGAGGAAGATCTGTTCCTTGGAGCCGAAGTAGTGATGGGCGAGGGCGGGCGATACGCCGGCGCGGCGCGCAATGGCGCTGACCGTCACCTCAAGCGAACCAGATGCCCCGATTTCGGCAATGGTCGCGCTGACCAGCGCGTCCCTGCGAATTGGTTCCATACCGACCTTGGGCACCGCACTCTCCAATCCTCACTTGCCATCCATCCCTAATTGTTTTTTAATTGATCCGTCAATCAATAAAAACCGCCAGTTATCACCAGCTATCAGGAGTAACAGATGAGCATTTTGAAAAGCACATTGACCGGGGCGATCGCGCTCGTCGCATCCTCCGGGACAGCGCTTGCCGCATGCGACGAGGTCGTGTTCTCGGATGTCGGCTGGACCGACATCACCACCACGACGGCGGCCACCAAGCAGGTTCTCGAAGCGCTCGGCTATGAAGTCGATGTTAAGGTCCTGTCGGTTCCGGTCACCTTCGCATCGCTGGAAAAGGACGATGTGGACGTCTTCCTCGGCAACTGGATTCCGGCGCAGAACGCCGCGATCAAGCCGTATCTCGACAGTGGCGAAATCGAACAGGTCGCCGTCAATCTCGAAGGCACGAAATACACGCTCGCAACGCCGACCTATGCATGGGAAGCCGGCCTGAAGAGCTATGCGGACATTCACAAATTCGCCGACGAACTCGACGAAAAGATCTACGGCATCGAGCCGGGCAACGAGGGCAATGGCTACCTGGTCAGCCTGACCGAGGAGAACAAGTTCGACCTCAAGGACTTCGAGATCGTCGAAAGCTCGGAGCAGGGCATGCTCGCGCAGGTCGCTCGCGCCTATGACAAGAAAGAGCCTGTCGTGTTCCTCGGCTGGGAACCGCACCCGATGAACGCCAATTTCGACCTGAAATACCTTCCGGGCGGCGAAGACTTCTTCGGCGGCGAAGGTGTGGTCTACACCACGACCCGCAAGGGCTACACCGAGGAATGCCCGAATGTCGGCAAGCTCCTGACCAATCTCAAGTTCTCGCTTCCGATGGAAAACGAGATCATGGGTGCGATCCTCGACGATGGCGAGGATGCCGACGACGCGTCGCTTGCCTGGATGAAGGCAAATCCGGACGTCCTCGACGGCTGGCTCGACGGCGTGACGACCAAGGACGGGGAGCCGGGGCTTCCTGCGGTGAAGTCCGCCTTCGGCCTCTGAAACTAACGGGCCGGGCTTGAAAAAGCCCGGCCTTTTTCATTGCGGGATTCGCGAATCCCGAGACTTCGGATTGATTTCGAACGCATTGCGTAAAACCATCGGCCCGCGCCCGCCATCTGCGGCTGGCGCGGAACATGATCGCCGCGACATCGGAGGGGTACTGAATGGAATGGTTGACTGACCACAAGATTCCGGTCGGCAAGACCGCGAAATCCGTGTTTGACTGGCTCCAGCACCATGGCGCCTGGTTTTTCGACGGACTGGCGGAATGGATGGAACGCCTGATCGACGGGATTCTCTGGGTTCTTCAGTCGCCCCATCCGCTGATCATCGTGGCCGTTTTCGTCGGGCTCACCTGGTATTTGCAGCGCAGCTGGAAAATCTGCCTGCTCGTCTTTCTCGGCTTCCTGTTCATCATCAACCAGGATTATTGGGAGGAGATGACGGAGAGCCTGACGCTGGTTCTGTCCTCCTGCCTCGTCTGCATGGCGATCGGCGTTCCGATCGGGATCGCGGCGGCGCACCGGCCCCGGCTTTACCAGTTCCTCCAGCCGTTGCTCGACCTGATGCAGACGCTGCCGACCTTCGTCTACCTCATCCCGGCGATCGTCTTCTTCGGCGTCGGCATGGTGCCGGGCCTTCTCGCAACCGTGATCTTCGTTCTGCCGGCTCCTATCCGCCTGACCTATCTTGGCGTGTCCTCGACACCGACGCCGCTGCTCGAGGCGGCCGAGGCCTTCGGTGCCAAGGGATGGCAGAAGCTGGTAAAGGTGGAGTTGCCCTATGCGCTGCCACAGATCATGGCGGGTCTGAACCAGACCATCATGCTGTCGCTGTCGATGGTGGTGATCGCGGCGCTTGTCGGCGCCAACGGTCTCGGCGTGCCGGTGATGCGCGCGCTCGGCCAGGTCAACACCGCGCTCGGTTTCGAGAGCGGCTTCATCATCGTCGTCGTCGCTATCATTCTCGACCGGATGCTGCATCTCGGAAAGGACCGGACATGAGCAAGGCTGTTGTTTTCGACAATGTGAGCATCGTCTTCGGTTCGGACCCGAAATCCGCTTTGCCGATGATGGACGAGGGCAAGGACCGCGCCGAAATCCAGCAGGAAACCGGTCAGGTGCTGGGCGTGCACAACTGTTCCATCGAGGTGGAGGAAGGCGAAATCCTCGTGCTGATGGGGCTTTCCGGTTCCGGAAAATCCACGCTTCTTCGGGCGGTCAACGGGCTGAACAAGGTTGTGCGCGGCTCGGTGCTGATCAATGACGGCGAGGGGATGACCAACATCACCGAAGCCAATGCCGCGACACTGCGCGACATGCGGCTTCACCGCGTCGCCATGGTGTTCCAGCAATTCGGCCTGCTGCCATGGCGCGATGTTCTGGACAATGTCGCTTTCGGTCTCGAACTCGACGGCATGGTAAAGCGCGAACGCGAGGAGAAGGCGCGCGCGCAGCTCGATCTCGTCGGTCTGAGCGACTGGGCCGATCACAAGGTTTCCGAATTGTCGGGCGGCATGCAGCAGCGTGTCGGGCTTGCGCGGGCATTCGCCACGGAAGCGCCGATCCTGCTCATGGACGAGCCATTCTCGGCACTCGATCCGCTGATCCGCACGCGCCTGCAGGACGAACTGCTCGAACTCCAGGCCAATCTGAAGCGCACGATCGTATTCGTCAGCCACGACCTCGACGAGGCGTTCAAGCTGGGCGGACGGATCGCGATCATGGAAGGCGGACGCATCGTGCAATGCGGCACGCCGCAGGAGATTATCCGGAATCCGGCAAACGAATATGTCGCCGATTTCGTCGCGCACATGAATCCGCTTGGCGTGTTGTGTGCCGAAGACGTGATGATCGACGGCGATCTGCCGGAAGATGCGCGCTCGGTTGCCCATGACACGGCCGTCGCGGAAATCATGGACATGTTCCTGTCGAACGACGAACCGCTGCTCGTGACCCGGTCCGGCACACGGGCGGGGATCGTCACGCCGAAGAGCTTCATGGCGGGACTTGCCGGCAAGCCGACGGTCTCCTGATCCGCGCCGCGGTTGCGATTTTGATTCAACAACCGCGGCCACCCCATTGGAACGTCATCGCAAATCGCCTATTTGCGAACGAGAGACGCAATCGAAGGGGAAGACTTTGGCTATCAGCAAGGATCACGTTCTGGAGCAACTGCGGCGGGTCAAGGGGCCTGATCTGGACGGCAACGTCGTGGATCTGGGGCTTGTCTCCGAGATCGTCATCGCCGGTTCGAAAGTCTTTTTCTCCATTACCGTTCCCGCCGAAAGGGCCGAAGAACTCGAACCGCTGCGCGAAGCCGCCGAGAAGGCGGTGCTCGGTATCGACGGTGTCGAGAAGGCCGGCGTGGTTCTGACCGCCGCAAAGAAGGCCGGCACGCCCAATCCGCAGCCGCAACCTGCGCCACAGCCGGCGCGACAGGCGCCGCCGCAGGGCGGGCTGCGCAAGCCAGCCGGCGTTCCGGGCATCCGGTCGATCATCGCGGTCGCTTCGGGGAAGGGCGGGGTCGGCAAGTCGACGACTGCCGTCAATCTTGCCCTTGCATTGAGCGGTCTCGGTCTCAAGATCGGTATCCTCGACGCCGATATCTACGGTCCCTCCATGCCGCGCCTGATGGGAATTTCCGGCAAGCCGACCACCGTTGACGGCAGGACGCTCAAGCCTATGGAGAATTACGGGCTCAAGGTGATGTCCATGGGCTTCCTCGTTGAAGAGGATACGCCGATGATCTGGCGCGGGCCGATGGTGATGTCGGCGCTCAACCAGATGTTGAAGGAAGTCGAGTGGGGCGAACTCGACGTGCTGGTGGTCGACATGCCGCCCGGCACGGGCGATGCGCAGCTGACCATGGCGCAGAATGTGCCGCTTGCCGGGGCCGTCATCGTCTCGACCCCGCAGGATCTTGCGCTTATCGACGCCCGCAAGGGCCTCAACATGTTCCGCAAGGTCGAGGTTCCGGTGCTCGGCATCATCGAGAACATGAGCTATTTCATCTGTCCCGACTGCGGATCGCGCCACGACATCTTCAGCCATGGTGGTGCGGGCAAGGAAGCGGAGCGTCTGGGTGTGCCGTTCCTCGGCGAGGTGCCGCTGACGATGGATATTCGCGAGAAATCCGACGCAGGCACGCCCATCGTCGTTTCCGATCCGGAGAGCCCGCATGCGGCGGTCTATCGCGATATCGCCCGCACGGTTCAGGAGCGCATCGGCGCGACGGCGCAGTCCGCCCCGTCGATCGTCTTCGACTAGGCAGGCAATCCGTTCGAGGAAAAATGCTTCAAGCTTGAAACTTCTCGGTTGCTTTTGTGATTTCAATCTTCAAGGATAGGGCCAAGCACAGCCTGTCCGCGCCGGGCCACGTCAGGGGAACGTTCCATGAATTGCGTATTTGTTCAGTTGCGGTGTCGTCCGGGCAAGGCCTACGAGGTCGCCGACAGGGTCTATGAGCGCGAGATCGCGTCAGAGCTCTATTCGACAAGCGGCGACTATGACCTGCTGATGAAGCTGTACATTCCAAGTGACGAGGATGTCGGCAAATATATCAACGACCACATTCTCGACATCGAGGGCATCTCGCGCTCGCTGACGACACTCACATTCAAGGCGTTCTGACGGCGGTCCCCCAAGGGCCGCCGTTTCCGCTTCAAATCACAACCGGGAGGCAACACATGAAAATGATAAAGAGCACACTGGCCGCAGTGGCGATGTTGGCGGCGACGACGGCCGCCTACGCGGAACCGGTCAAGGTCGGCATGATCACGACCCTTTCGGGCGGTGGTGCCAGCCTCGGCATCGATGCGCGCGACGGTTTCATGCTGGCGATCAAGAATTCCGGCAATTCCGACGTCGAGGTCGTCATCGAGGACGACCAGCAGAAGCCAGATGTCGCGGTTCAGCTCGCCGACAAGATGATCCAGTCGGACAAGGTCGATATCCTGACCGGCATCATCTGGTCGAACCTCGCCATGGCGGTCGTTCCCGCAGCGGTGGCACAGGGGAAATTCTATCTGTCCGTCAACGCCGCTCCGTCGCAACTGGCCGGTCCGGGATGCGACGCGCATTACTTCTCGATTTCCTATCAGAACGACAATCTGCACGAAGCCGCCGGCGCCTATGCCAAGGAAGCCGGCTACAAGAACATGTTCATCCTCGCGCCGAACTATCCGGCGGGCAAGGATTCGCTGTCCGGCTTCAAGCGCTTCTATGACGGTGAACTGGCCGGCGAGATCTACACGCAGCTCGGCCAGACCGACTATGCCGCCGAAATCGCACAGATCCGCGCTTCCGGCGCCGATGGCGTATTCTTCTTCCTGCCGGGCGGCATGGGCATCGCCTTCATGAAGCAATACGCTCAGTCGGGTGTCGACACGCCGTTGATCGGGCCGGCTTTCTCGTTCGACCAGAACATCCTTCAGGCGGTCGGCGACGCGGCGCTCGGCGTCAAGAACACCGCAAACTGGTCGAAGGACATCGACAACGAGGCCAACAAGGCATTCGTGGAAAGCTACCAGGCCGAATATGGCCGGCTGCCTTCTGTCTATTCATCCTATGGATACGATACGGCCAACCTGATGCTCTCCGCACTGGACAAGGCGTCCGTCTCCGATGCCGATGCCTTCCAGAAAGCGCTCGAGGAAGCCGATTTCGACTCGGTTCGCGGCAAGTTCTCCTTTGCCTCCAACCACCATCCGATCCAGGACATCTATGTGCGCGAAGTGGTCAAGGAAGGTGACATCCTGACCAACAAGATCGTCGCCACCGCGATGACCGATCGCGACAACGCCTATGTCGGCGACTGCAAGATGTGATTGACATGGCGCGGGCCGGTTCGCCGGCCCGCTACCGCATTCCAGCCCCCGGGACGGCGTCGCCGTGAGCGCAGCCCTTTTAATCGAACAGGCTCTCAACGGGCTGCAATTCGGCGTCATGCTTTTCCTCATGGCGGCGGGATTGACGCTGATCTTCGGCGTCATGGGGCTGATCAATCTCGCCCACGGTTCCCTCTACATGGTCGGCGCTTTTGCCTGCGCGGCGGTTGCGACCGCCACAGGCTCCTTCTGGCTGGGTCTCGTGGCGAGCCTCGTCGCCGCGGCGCTTGCCGGCGCGATCATGGAGATCGTCGTGATCCGTAGGCTCTACCGTCGCGATCACCTCGATCAGGTGCTTGCGACATTCGCGCTGATCCTGATGTTCTCCGAAGGCACGCGCTGGCTGTTCGGCTCGTTCCCGCTCTATCTTGATGTGCCCGAAATTCTCTCTGGCGCTGTGGCGCTGCCGGGCGGGGTTCAATATCCGCTCTACCGGCTGGCCATCATCGTTGCCGGCATCGGCGTTGCGATCCTGCTCTTCCTGCTGATTGGCCGGACGCGGCTGGGAATCCAGATCAGGGCGGGCGAGGCGGACCGGGAGATGATCGCCGCGCTGGGCGTCGATATCAAACTGCTCTACACGGCCGTTTTCGCGCTCGGTGCGGCGCTTGCCGGCTTTGCGGGAGGGCTGGTCGGCACGATCCAGTCTGTGCAGGTCGGCATGGGCGAACCTGTGCTGATCCTGGCTTTCGTTGTCATCGTCATCGGCGGTATCGGCTCGATCAAGGGCGCCTTCATCGGTGCGCTCCTCGTCGGTATCACGGATACGCTCGGGCGTTTCCTTCTTCCGGTCTTCTTCGGAGCCTTCATGAACGCATCGGATGCGACCGCCGTCGGTTCGGCGCTGGCCTCCATGCTGATTTACATCCTGATGGCGCTTGTGCTCGTGGTGCGGCCCGGCGGGCTCTACGGGGCGGGCACCTGATGTTTCGCGAAACGACGGTCAACACCGCGCTTGTCGCGATCCTCGTCGCAGTGCCGCTGGTAGCCCAAGCGGCAGGCGAGCCCTTCATCATCACGCTGGCGACCAAGGTGGCGATCTTCGCGATGGCGGGCGTCGGCCTCAACATCGCGCTTGGCTATGGCGGGCTGGTGTCATTCGGCCATGCCGCCTTTTTCGGAATCGGCGGTTATGCGGCTGGCATCCTCGCCAGCCACGCGCAGAGCTACACGCCGCTCATGACATGGCCTTTCGCGATCGGTGGCACGCAGCAGATGCTGATCATCTGGCCGGTCGCGCTTGCCGCCTCCGGGATCGCGGCGCTGGTGATCGGCGCGCTCAGCCTGCGCACGAGCGGCGTCTATTTCATCATGATCACGCTCGCCTTCGCGCAAATGGTCTTCTATTTCGCGGTCTCCTGGCCGGCCTATGGCGGCGAGGACGGGTTGCCGATCTATGTCCGCGACAAGTTTCCCGGACTGAACACGCTCGATCCGCTGCAATTCTTCGCCGTCGCCTTCGCCTGCTTCCTGCTGGCTGTTCTGGTTTCTGTCGTGCTGTCGCGCTCGCGCTTCGGCCTTGCGCTGCAAGGCGCCCGGCAGAATGTCGAGCGAGTGCGCGCCGTCGGGATCGATCCCTATCGCCTGCGTCTCGTGGCATTCGTCATCTCCGGCATGATCACCGGGCTTGCCGGCGCGCTCTATGCCGATCTGAACCGCTTTGTCAGTCCGTCGATGTTGTCCTGGCAGACATCGGGCGAGATCATGGTCTTCGTCATCCTGGGTGGTGTGGGCCGGCATTTCGGGCCTCTAGCAGGCGCGGCGCTGTTCATCCTGCTGGAACACGAACTCGGCAGCGTCAGCGAGTACTGGCAGTTTCTGCTCGGGCTCCTGCTTCTCCTCGTCGTGCTCTTCGCCCATGGCGGGCTGATCGGCGTCCTGACAAGGAGGCCGCATCGTGACTGATCCGGTCCTCGAAATTCGCAAGCTGACGAAACGGTTCGGCGCGCTCACGGTCAGCGACGGTATCGATTTCGATCTTCGTCCGGGCGAGATTCATGCGTTGATCGGTCCAAACGGGGCCGGGAAGTCGACCTTGATCAAGCAGATATGCGGGGAGTTACACCCGGATGCCGGCGCCATACTGTTTTCCGGGCGCGACCTGGCCGGCGAAGGGTCGGTGGCGCGGGCGCGGCGCGGTCTGGCGCGGACCTTCCAGGTTTCCTCCGTCGCACCGGAATTCACGGCGCTGCAGAATGTCGTCCTCGCGGTTCAGGGCGCGAGCGGCGCGACCTTTCGTTTCCTTCGTCCGGCACTTGGCGATGCGGCGCTGACCGGGCCGGCACGCGCTTTCATGGAGCGCGTGGGCCTTTCGGGCCGGGAGAACGTACCGGCTTCGATCCTGTCGCATGGCGAAAGGCGTCGCCTCGAGCTGGCGATGGCGCTGGCGATGGAACCTCGCGTCTTCCTGCTCGATGAACCGATGGCGGGGCTCGGGCCGGAGGGGTCGCAGGAGATGACCGCGATCCTTTCCGACCTGCGCCATGAGGCGCCGATCCTGCTCGTGGAACACGATATGGACGCCGTCTTCACGCTGGCCGACCGGATCTCGGTTCTTGTTTACGGGCGCATCATCGCGACCGGCACGGTCGATGAAATCCGCGCGAATGCCGAGGTGCAGAGCGCTTATCTGGGAGACGACGCATGAGCGCGCTCCTGGAATTGTCCCGCGTCACCGCCTTCTACGGCGAATCCCAGGCTCTGTTCGGTGTCGATCTTCAGGTCGGCGAAGGCGAGGCGGTTGCGCTGATGGGGCGCAACGGCATGGGCAAGACGACGACCATCCGCACCATCATGCGCATGCTGCGCCATAGCGACGGCTCGATCCGCTTTTCGGGCAGGGACCTCGGCCCGCTGGCTTCGCACCGCGTCGCGCGCGCGGGGATAGGCCTCGTGCCCGAAGGGCGGCGGTGTTTCGCCCCGCTGAGCGTCGAGGAGAACCTTGTTTCTGCAGCGCGATCCGGACCATGGGACATCGCCGCGGTGACGCGGCTGTTTCCTCGATTGGGCGAGCGTCTGTCTCAAAAGGCAGGGCTGCTCTCCGGCGGTGAGCAGCAGATGCTCGCGATCGGCCGCGCTTTGATGACCAATCCGCGGCTGTTAATCCTGGACGAGGCGACAGAAGGGCTTGCCCCGGTCGTGCGGCAAGAAATCTGGGCGGCGATTCGCGACCTGAAATCGGCAGGGCTGTCGATCCTCGTCGTTGACAAGTCTATCCGCGAACTCGCTTCCGTCGCCGACCGTTGCGTGGTTCTGGAAAAGGGTGAGAGCGTGTGGGCCGGTGCGACCGGTGACCTGACGCACGATGTGACCGCCCGCTATCTCGGCGTGTGAGGAGGCCGTATCGATGACTTTGTTTCGTGTCGAGGATTGGGATAACGCCTACGCCAATGGTCCGAACATCGCCGGTGGTGAACGCTGGCCGGATGCCTGGACCGGGCCGGCGGAAGACTTTCGGCGACTGGCCGCGAAGAAGTCGACCACGGACATCGCCTATGGCGAACACCCGCGCGAAACCATGGACCTGTTCATGCCGGACGAAACGCCCAGGGGACTCTTCGTCTTCGTGCACGGCGGTTTCTGGATACGGTTCGACAAGTCGACATGGTCGCATTTTGCAGCGGGCGCGTTGGCGTGCGGCTGGGCGGTGGCCATGCCGTCCTATCCGCTCTGTCCCGAGGTGCATGTCCGCGAGATCGCCCAATCCATTTCGCGCGCGGTCGCCTTGGCATCGGCGCGGATCGACGGGCCGATCCGGCTGGCGGGGCATTCCGCCGGCGGGCAGATCGTCGCCCGGTTGCTATGTGGCGGAACAGGCCTTCCGGACACTGTTCTGGATCGTATCGACCGGGTCATGCCGATCTCGGGCGTGCATGATCTGAGACCGATGATGCGGACGCAGTTGAACGACACGATCGGGCTGGATGCGGCGGAGGCGAGGGCGGAAAGCCCGGCGTTGCTGGAACCGGTGGTCGATGTGCCGGTTATCTGCTGGGTTGGCGCGGGCGAGCGGTCGGAGTTTGTGCGCCAGAATGCACTGCTCGCCAATGTATGGCGTGGCCTAGGCCTGGCGACCGAGTGCGTCGAGGAGCCTGACAGGCATCATTTCGACGTGATCGACGGTCTCCGTTCGAGCACGTCACCGATGTCGCGGGCATTGTTTGCCTGAAACGGCCTATAGCGACGAACGCGCCCTGCAATATCTGAGGATGGACGCGAAAAAGCGATGGCCGAGTTACAACGATTGGGAATATCGAGCTATTGCCTGACACTGGATCCGGAGGCGGATCGATATGTCGCGCGCATATTCGGGTTGAACAACTATACAATCAGCCGCCAGGTGGAACGCCTGCCGGACAAACTGCCAAGCCTTTTTGCCAACCTCACCAGGTAGGCAATCCCGATCGGAGGACCTTCGCCATGGCATCCAAAACCCTCATTGCACCGTCGGTGCTTTCGTCCGACTTCTCGAAGCTCGGCGACGAGATCGAGGCGGTCGTGCGCGCCGGCGCGGACTGGATTCATCTCGATGTCATGGACGGGCATTACGTTCCCAACATCACCTTCGGTCCGCCGATCATCAAGGCCGTGCGCGACCGGACCGACAAGGTGTTCGACTGCCACCTGATGATCGAACCCTGCGATCCGTTTCTAGGCGCGTTCGCCGATGCCGGATGCGACATTATCACCGTTCACGCGGAGGCGACGAAACATCTGGACCGGTCGCTTCAGGCGATCCGCGATCTGGGCAAGAAGGCCGGCGTGTCGCTCAATCCGTCGACGCCGGAAAACGTGATCGAATATGTGCTGGACCGGCTGGATCTCGTCCTGCTGATGACGGTTAACCCGGGTTTTGGCGGGCAGGCCTTCATACCGTCGGTTGTCGAGAAGACCCGGCGGATCAAGGACATGATCGGCGACAGGCCGATCGATATCGAGATCGATGGCGGCGTGACGCCACAGACCGCGCCGCTGGTCGCTGCCGCCGGCGCCAATGTGCTGGTGGCCGGATCTGCCGTCTTCAAAGGCGGCGAGGTGGCGGCTTATGCCGCGAACATCAAGGCGATCCGCGAAGCTGCCGACGGTGCGGTCCGCGCCGCCGCCTGACGGACAAGGAGCGTTTGAATGGCCTCGGTTCCACCGATTTGCGATTTTGGTTGGAAGGCCGTCGATGCGCGGCTGATGAGCACGGAAGGCCGACCCTTCTCGATTTTCGATTGCGCCGGGCCGAACGGGCTGGTGGTCGCCTTCATCTGCAATCACTGCCCCTATGTGAAAGCGGTGATCGACCGTGTCGTGCGCGATGCGCGCGATCTCGAGGCGCTCGGTATCGGCTTCGTCGCAATCAATTCCAATGACGCCGACGCCTATCCGGCCGATTCCTTTGAGCGGATGAAAGACTTTGCCGCCGTGCACGCCTTCTCCTTCCCGTATCTGCATGACGAGGACCAATCCGTTGCGCGGGCCTATGAGGCGGTTTGCACGCCGGACTTCTTCGGCTTCAACAGTGATATGGAGCTGCAATATCGCGGCCGGCTCGATGCTTCGCGCAACAAAGCTGGCGATGCCGACCTGCGCCGCGATCTTTTCGAGGCAATGCGCGGGGTCGCCGAGACGGGCGAGGGGCCGCGCGAGCAAATCCCGTCCATGGGCTGTTCGATCAAGTGGAAGGAAACGGCATGAGCTCGCACTTCGCGCAGGGCGGCGACCGATGCGGCTGGCCGCAGGTCGTATTGTTCGATCTCGACGGGACGCTGATCGACTCGGTGCCGGACATCGCGGCGGCGGTCAACGACCTCCTCGCCACCGAAGGCAAGGACGCCCTTTCGGTCGACGAGGTGCGCATGATGATCGGAAACGGCGTGCGCAAACTGGTCGAGAGGGCCTTTGCCGCCCGCGACATCGTACTCGAAGGCGATACGCTCTCCGCCATGACGGATCGCATGATGGGGATCTATGGCAAGCACCTCACAAACGAAACCACGCTGATGCCCGGTGCCGAGATGCTGGTCACGGCCTATGCGCGGGCCGGCGTGAAGATCGCGGTCGTCACCAACAAGCCGGAAGGGTTTGCGCGTACGATCGTTGAGCATTTCGGGCTCGGCGGTTCGGTCCACGCGATCGTTGGCGGCGATACCGGCCCCGCGCGCAAGCCGGCGCCGGACATGCTGCTACATGCGCTCGAGTTACTCGGTTTTGGCGCGCATAGGGCACTGATGGTCGGCGACAGCCCGGCCGACATCGAGGCGGCGAAAGCGGCTCCGATGGCGTCGATCGCGGTACGTGGCGGCTACACGACCGTGCCCGTCGACGAGCTTGGCGCGGATGTCGTCATCGACGATCTAACGCAGGTGCCACAGGCGATCGAGCGCTTGAAGGAGCCGGTGTGACCGGTCACAATCCGTAGGCGTCGCGCGCAATGGTTTCCAGATGCGGATAGACATTCGCTCCGCCTGCGATCACGACGGTTCCCTCCGTGACGACGGTGGCCGGGTCCGTCGGCATGATCCGGCCGCCAGCCTCCTCGATCATCAGCAGGCCGGCGATGCAGTCCCAGGAATTCATGTGCTGTTCGATATAGCCGAGCAGACGGCCCCCGGCGACATAGGCGAGCATCAGCGCGCCTGACGCATTGCGGAAGAACACGCCACCTTGTGCGAGAAGATCGGTGATCGCCTGGATCGCGGGTGCCGTTTCCTGTCGGACGGCGGCGAAGCCGATCGCCACGGATCCTTCCGAGAGCGAACTGGCGGCGGTCGTGCGTATCGGCTTGCCGTTGACGAACGCGCCCTTGCCGCGTTCCGCCCAGAATGTCTCGCCGGAGCATGGCTCGCAGATCACGCCGATTTCCGTCACGCCTTCTTTCGCGCAGGCCAGAACAACGCACCAGGCCGGGATGCCGCGCACGAAATTCGCGGTTCCGTCAATCGGGTCGATCACCCAGACGCGGCCGCTGGTGCCGGCGACCGGCGCATGCTCTTCGCCGACGATCCCGTCTTCGGGATAGGCCTTGGCTATTTCTCCGCGCACGAAAGTCTCGACGTCCCTGTCCGCATTGGAAACGAGGTCCTGATGACCCTTGCTTTCGATGGTCAGCGTGTCGAGTGAGCGGAAATGCGAAAGGCCGAGTTCGGCGGCCCTGCGGGCCAGGTCGATGGCAAAGACGAGGCGATCGGAGCTGTCGGTCATGGGATCCGTTTCGGGCAGTTGGGACGGCGGAATGATGCGCCCCAGCCCATATCCGGTTTTCTGCCGAATGCAAAATGACGGTCGGATCGCACCAGCGGAGCGGCCGCGCGCTCAATCGGGACGAATACCGGTGCGCCGGAAGGCGCTGTTTTTCCGGCCGGAGATTTCAGTGGTTAAACATGTGCGGGTGACTGTGCTACAAGGCCGGTCCCGCCGTGGAAAATCGAGGAACCAGCCCATGGAAATGAAAGACGAAATCCGGATCGAAGCCCCGCGCGACCGCGTCTATGAGGCATTGAACGATCCGGAGGTTCTCAAGGCCTGCATTCCCGGCTGCGAGGAACTCGAGAAGAACGCGGATGACGAACTGGAAGCGAAGGTGACGCTGAAGGTCGGGCCGGTGAAAGCGAAGTTCGGCGGCAAGGTGACACTGGACAAGAGCCAGGCGCCGGAGCGGTTCTCGCTGGCCGGCGAGGGGAGCGGCGGCGTCGCCGGTTTCGCCAAGGGCGGCGCGGACGTCGAACTGGAGGAAGACGGCGACGCGACCATATTGCGCTACACGGCGAAAGCCGATGTCGGCGGCAAGATCGCCCAGCTCGGCAGCCGCCTGATCAGTTCCACAGCCAACAAGCTGGCTGGCCAGTTCTTCACGAAGTTCAAGGAAGAAGTCGAGGGAGACGGCTGAGCCGCGCTTTCGGGCCTGTGCCGATCGACAGTCGCGCAAATGGTCTCAAGTTTCAGACGACTGCTGGTTTGAAGCGACCGGCAGGGTTACCTCGACGATCAGGCCTGGATGGTTGTCCTTGAGCGTGACGCTTCCCCCATGTTTCTCGACAATCGCCTGCACGAGGGCCAGACCCAAACCGCTTCCCGGTTTTGTCCGACTGGGATCGAGTCGGTGGAAGGGTTCGAAAACGCGCTGCTTCGCGTCATCGGGAATTCCGGGTCCCGTATCGGCCACCGTGAGCCGTATGTGTCCGTCCGTCCGGCGCAGTTTCGCCTCGATCCTGTTGCCGGCGGCGCCGTGGGTGACCGCGTTCTGTAGCAGGTTTACCACCAACTGCTGCAGCATCTGGGCGTCGCCCGTGACCCCGTAGTCCTGCCCGGCATCTGTCTCGAACGACAAGCTCTGGTCCTCATCCTCCGCAATCAGGGCGAAGGTCTCTGTCAATTCGGCTGTCAGGGCTTTCAGATCGACATGGGCGGTCAGATGTTCTTCCCCGGTTGCTTCGATCCGGGACAGTTGCAGGTACGATTCGAAGATGACGCGCATGTTCTCAAGCTCGTCCTGCGTGTCGGCGAGGGCTTCGGATGGATCTTCGTCCCGGTCCACCATCTCCATGGCTTTCCCGAGCGAGAGATAGGCGCGGCCCAGCGGCGATTTCAGATCGTGCGCGGTGGCGGCGGCCGTGTTGCGCGTTGTGGCGATCATCCGCGACAGCCGGTCCAGATGCAGGTTGATCTCCCGTGCGATCCGGTCGATTTGCGTCGATCCGCCGTCATCGGAAATCCGGGCCGCCATGTCCCCGTCGCTGGCTTTCGACAAGGCGGTTTCGATGTCCCGCAATCGCCGGAGGCTCTTGTTGCTGAGAAAATACCCGAACGACAGCATCGTCAGCACGATAAGGAATCCGCTCAATGCCAGGGTTCGGAAGATCAGGACTTTCGTGCGGTCGAGCAGGTCGAGACGTTGTCCGATGACGAGGACGCCGTCACCCAGCGGGCCGGAAACATAGACGTATTCATGGCTGATATCGTCCGGCGAGGCGAGGGCATGGTCCAAAGGGCCGACCTGCAGGCCCTGGCCCTCCGGCCGTGTCAGAAGGTTTCCGGCGATGACATCGTCTTCCGGCCCGAAAAGGGCCGCGGCGTGATGCCCGTTCGTTGAAACGCGCGCGACCTTCTCGATCGTCGCGGTCACGTGGCTCCTGCCTTCGTTCGCGTGGTCGGTAGCGATGATGTTCCAGCGCTGCTGCACATCGTCGCCGAGTTCGGCGATGAGGCTGCGCTCGACATAGACCAGCGCCGCCCAGCCACCCAGCACGAGCACGACAACGAACGCGAAAGCGGATCGCAGGACCGCCGAAAACGCGGCGCCTGAAAGGACGTCACCGCGGTCCATGCATCGAATACCCTGTATTGCGGATCGTGTGGATCAGCGGTGTGCCGAACGGCTTGTCGATCTTGGCGCGCAATCGGCTCATATGCGTCTCGACGACTGTGGTGTTGGGCTCGAAATTGAAGTTCCACACCCGCTCCAGCAGCAATGTGCGGGTCACGACCCGGCCGGCATTGCGCATGAGGATTTCCAGGATGGTGAATTCCTTGTTGTGCAGCTCGATCACGGTGCCCTGGCGCATGGCGGTGCGTGACAGAAGATCGAGTGTCAGGTCGTGCACCTTCAGGACTGCATCGGCGGATGTCTCGGTCTTGCGGCGGACGATCGCATCGATGCGGGCGACAAGTTCGGAGAAGTGGAACGGTTTGGTGAGGTAGTCGTCGCTGCCTGCCGCGAGACCTTCGACACGGTCATCGACCTGTCCGAGCGCTGTCAGGAAAAGAACCGGGATGGATTTCTTCGAGGCCCTGAGCGCCTTCAGCACCGACAGCCCGTCCATTCCCGGCAGCATGCGGTCGAGGATCGCCAGATCGCAGTCGTTATAGAGGCAATAGCTGAGCGCGTCCCTTCCATCGGCGACGTGATCGACGGAATGGCCGTGTTCGGACAGGCCGGCGACGATGTAGTCGGCCATCTTGGCATCGTCTTCGGCGAGAATGATTTTCATCGGCGTCCAACTCCTTGCGGCCATCTAACGAAAATCTGCCCCCTTGTGCCAGCGAAACGGCGTTCTTTGCATGGATGTAAGATTCGCGTGAGTTTCGGGCGATGGCGCGCGCGTAGTGCTTTCTCGTGCCCGATGGAACGTTGCGGGCGCAACGGAGAAACACCAATGCAAACTCATCCGAACGATCTGAAAATCGCGTTGCCTCCGGATGCCGGTCGGGCAGGCTTCAAACATTTGGGCCTGGTCGGCATCATCCTTGCGGTGCTTGGAGTGCTCGCCATTCTACTGCCTTCCGTCGCAACCTTCGGGGCAGAGCTTCTGGTGGCGTGGATGCTGACCCTGTGGGGGGCTGTCGGCCTCTGGTTTTCGTGGGCAATTCGGCCCGCGCCGGAATGGCGCTACGGTGCCGCGGCATTTGGACTTCTGTTTGTTCTCGGTGTCGCACTTGTCCTGTTTCCGCTGGCGGGCATCGCTGCGCTAACCGTCCTGATGATGCTGTCTTTCCTGATGGAAGGTGTTCTCTCCATCCTCTTCGGGCTACGCAGCAGCGCGCATGTCTCAAACTGGGGGTGGCTCGTGTTCAGCGGCCTGTGTTCCTTCGTCGCCGGCATCGTGATCCTGTTTGGTTGGCCCTGGACTGCAAGCTGGACGCTGGGCCTGATGTTGGGTTTGAACTTTCTCTCGACCGGCCTTTCTCTTGTCATGTTGTCAAAATCGGCATGGGCCGAGAATTGACATGAACGCCAAGACCGGACGCGAATTCAGCGGAAATTCCGCAAAAGAAGAGCTCCAGCGATCGCCCTTCGCCAGGAACGCGTCGATGGCCGCCGCCGAGACGCCGACAAGACTGTCCCGGGTGATCCGCGCGTTCGAACACCCGGCAGTCAAGATCGCGGTTCCCGTCATCATCGGCATCCTTGCGGTGTTCGTGCTGCACAAGCTGGCCAGCCATGTGCGGTGGGTCGACGTGAAAGCCGACATCGCGGCAGCGCAACCGGCTGTGCTTCTTGCCGCGCTAGCCTGCACCGCACTGAGCTTCGTCGGCATCGCAGCCTACGATTTTCTTGCGATGCGCGCCGTCGCTCCGGGCAGGATGCCCGCGCGGGTATCGATGATCGCCGGGGCTGCGGGCTATGCGATATCCGGCTTGCTCGGGGTTTCGTATCTGACGGGTACGGCCGTTCGCTATCGGGTCTATTCCGCGTTCGGGCTGGATCTGGTCAAGATCACCGCGATTGTCGCGATTTCGTGGTCGGGCTTCGTGTCCGCGCTGGTCCTGGGGTTCGGAGCGCTGCTGGCGCTTCACCCTGCCGGGTTGAGCGCGGTCATCAATGTTCCACCTGCGCTCGAGACCTCGCTTGGACTTGTCCTGCTTGCCGGGTTCGGCGGGTATCTGCTCTGGTTGGCCTCGGGCAAAAGGCAGGTGAAATCGGGCGAATACAGTGTCGATCTGCCGGGGGCAGCGCAGGCTGCCGGTCTGACGCTGGCGGGTATCCTCGACGTTTCAGGTGCGGCCCTGACGCTCTATGTGCTGATGCCGCCCGACCTTGTGCCGAATATAGCCGTGTTCGCGACGGTTTTCATTGCTGCGGTCGGGCTCGGGATCCTCAGTCACGCGCCCGGCGGGCTGGGCGCGTTCGAAGCGACCATCATCGCCGGGTTCGGTGCCTCCGGTCGCTCGGATGTTCTGGCCTCGCTGCTGCTCTATCGCCTGATCTACACCGTCCTCCCATTCGCGGTCTCAGCGTTCGGCCTCGCCATCGCTGCTGCACTGGCCAACAGGGGACGGCTTCAGGTTACATCGAGTGTCCTTTGGCGTGCCCTGAAACCCGTGGTGCCGATCCTTGCGTCAGCGCTCGCCATGCTTGCCGGCATCGTCCTGCTGGTCTCCGGAAACTTGCCTGCCGAAGGCAGCCGGCTGGATATCCTGCGCGACGTCGTTCCGCTGGGCGTTATCGAAGCCTCTCATCTTGCCGGAAGCCTCGCGGGCGCTTTGCTCGTCGTCGTGGCGGCGGGGCTCTACCGCAAGCTATACCGCGCGTGGCTGTTTGCCATGGCGCTTATTGGCGTCGGTTTTGTCGCATCATTGGCCAAGGGGCTGGACTGGGTCGAAGCCGTGTCCATGGCCGCAACGCTCGTGACATTGGGGCTTCTTCGCCCCGCCTTCTATCGCGCCGAAGAAGTTTCGCTCTTTCGACTGGATCGACGGTGGATCCTCAGCATCCTCGTGCTGGCCGCGGCGATCCTTTGGATCGGGTTCTTCGCCTATGACCATGTCGAGTACCGGAACGCCCTGTGGTGGCAGTTCAGCTGGAACGGCGATGCTTCGCGGTTTCTGCGGGCCAGCCTGGTTATGGCGATCGTTCTGGTCGTGGTGGTGGTCAACTCGCTCATCAACCACCGTCCAGCGGTTCGCGAGACGCGCGAGATCCCCGATGTTGTGAAACAGCTGGTGGCGCAAAGCGAGGACACCGAAGCCAATATTGCCCTGACCGGGGACAAGCAGTTCCTTGTGTCGGACGATGAAACCGCCTTCATCGCCTATGCGGACACGGGCACATCGTTGATCGCCAATGGCGATCCCGTTGGCGACAGGAAAGCTGGAGAAGCCCTGATCTGGGCGCTGCGGGAACGCGCCTATCGGGCCGGCAAGCGGGTGGCGTTCTACGCGGTATCGCCGGACTACCTGCCGACCTATCTCGATCTGGGGCTATCGATCCTCAAGATCGGCGAGGTCGCGCGGGTGAATCTGCAAGGCTTCACGCTCGATGGATCAAAACGCAAGGATCTACGGCAGGCGCGCAATCGTGCCGGGCGCGACGGCTTTGTCTTCGAGGTGATCCCGCGCGTCGAGCTGGACCCGATCCTGCCGGATTTGCGAGCCATCTCCGATGCCTGGCTCGCGCGCAAACAGGGTGAGGAGAAAGGCTTTTCCCTCGGGGCCTTCACAGAGGACTACATGCGCAATTTCGACGTGGCCGTGTTGCGCGATCCAGAGGGCCGGATCGTCGCCTTTGCCAATCTGTTCCAGGGGGCCAATCGGCACGAACTCTCGCTCGATCTCATGCGCTATCTGCCCGACGCGCCGCATTTCGCCATGGATGCGTTGTTTGCCGAAATGATGCTCTGGGGCGCGGCCGCGGGCTTTCGCTGGGCCTCGCTGGGGGCAGCACCCTTCGCAGGCGTCCAGAACCGCAAGCTTGCGCCATTGTGGAACCGCATCGGCGGCTTCATCTACGAGCATGGCGAGCATTTCTACCGGTTCGAGGGGCTGCGGGCCTACAAGGAAAAGTTCGACCCGGTCTGGTCGCCGAACTACCTCGCTTGCCCGGGCGGACTGGCCGCGCCGAGAATCCTCTATGAGGTCAACGTGCTGGTCTCCGGCGGGCTTCGCGGCCTGATGAAGTAGGGAAGTCTGCGGATGAACGTCAAATCCGAGACCCATGCCTCCCGGACAGGCGCGAAGGTGATCCGATGGCTGCCGTTCACGCTCGCCTTTCTCGCGGTGATGCTGGTGGCCAATGCGCTTGCCGGGACGTTTTCAGGGCAAATCGATCCCGATGCGCTCGCCACATGGGGCATTAGCGTGGACGCCATCCGCGGCGGCGATCCGTTGCGATTTGCCACCGCCATCTTCCTCTCGCACGATCTGCCGATGTTGCTGCGCCAACTTCTCTTCGCGGCCATCGTGATCGGTGCCGCGGAATGGCTGTGGGGCAGTTGGCGCACCGCCGGGCTGTTCTTTGGCATCGATATCACCGCGACCGTGATCCTGCTGGCCACCGTAGCCCTGATCCCCGGCCTCGCTGCGCTCAAGGGGGTCACGGATGTCGGCATGTCTATGGGAGGGTTTGGGTTGATCGGGGTCTTGGTCGCCTCAACGCGGAAAGGTGTATTCGGGCTGATCGCTGTCCTTGGCTTCGTGGCGGCGAAATATGCGATCGCGCCGGATCCGCTTGCGGACGGGGGTCATGTCATCGCTGTGGTAATCGGCTTTGGCATCGGTCTTTGCGGATCGCGGATCCCTGGCCTTGCCAATGAACCGGAAACCGTCCAGCAATTGCCTGTGTTTGGTCGAGCAGGTTGGCACTCCGCCGAACGGCGTTCCGAGAGGTCTGCCGAGGCGAGGCAGCAGGACGAAAAGCGATGAAATTCCGGCACCTATCCAGGATTGTCTCGTTAGCAGGCTGCCTTGCCCTTTCTGCGTGCAGCGGGACGCAGGACACGTTCCTGTTGCCGGGCGGGCCCATTGCGGCGGCGCAACGCGCGGAGCTGATCAAGATCCTCGGTTGGACGATGATCGCGATCCTGCCTGTCTTCATGCTCGTGCCCGTCTTCCTGTGGCGCTACCGGTACCGAAACCGCAACGCGCGCTACACACCGGACTGGGACAGGTCTTGGCTGCTGGAGGTGCTCATGTGGGGTGTGCCGCTGGTCATCGTGGCGGTTCTGTCGACGCAGCTCTATCGCACCACCCACGCGCTCGACCCCTATAAGCCCATCGCGTCCGACAATCCGCCGCTTCGCGTCGAGGTCGTTGGCCTCGACTGGAAATGGCTGTTCATCTATCCCGATCTCGGCATCGCCACGGTCAATGAACTGGCCATTCCGGAGAAGACGTCTGTCGCGCTCGACCTGACGACCGACACGGTCATGCAGTCCTTCATGATCCCGGCGCTGGCGGGGCAGATCTATGCCATGCCCGGCATGCGTACGAAGCTGCACCTCCTTGCCGACGCGCCCGGGCGCTTCGAGGGCGAGAACACCCAGTTCAACGGCACCGGGTTTCCGGCCCAGAAGTTTCAGGCCATCGCGATGACGCAGGCCGCCTTCGACGCGTGGGTTGCCAAGGTCAGGGCGGGTGGTCAGCCGCTGACTTCCGATAGCTATGCCGTGGTTGCCGAAGCCTCGACCGGGGCTGAGGCGCAGAAGCGGCTTGATGCGCAGACACTGCCCGCGGGCGTCATCCATTTCGCGACGGTCGAGGACGATCTCTTCAAGACCGTCCTGCACCGCTACATGCATGGAACGCCCGTGCCGCCGTCCGCCCAGCCCGGCGCGATCGGCTATGACCCGCAGGCCGCGACAGGGGAGCAAGACCGATGAGCAACGCGATCCTGGGTCGTCTCGACCTCTCCTCCCTGTCCATCTGGCGGGCCATCGAGAACCCGACCGGCAGCGAGTTGATCGGGGCGGGGGCAGCAATGCTGGTGATCGTTGGGGGGCTCGCCGCGGTCATCCTTCTGACCTGGTTCCGCCTCTGGAAGCCACTCTGGCGCGACTGGCTGACGAGCGTCGATCACAAGCGGATCGGCATTATGTACTGCGCACTGGCGCTGATCATGCTGGCGCGCGGCGTCATCGAGGGCGCGCTGATGCGAACCCAGCAGGCGTTCGGCCTGCATGGCGGTTTCCTTGCGCCGGATCACTTCTCCGAACTGTTCAGCACCCACGGCACCATCATGATCTTCTTCGTCGCGATGCCGTTCATCGCCGGCGTGATCAACTACGTCATGCCGCTCCAGATCGGGGCGCGGGACATGGCATTCCCGGTGATGAACCAGATCAGCCTCGGCCTGACGGCGACGGGGGCGGCGCTGGTGATGATCTCCCTTGTGCTGGGTGAATTCTCCACCGGCGGCTGGGCCAATTACCCGCCTTACACCGGCGGGGATTTCCAGCCCGGTCCCGGGCCGGACTACTGGATCTGGGCCATCGTCCTTGCAGGCATCGGCACAACGCTGTCGGGAATCAATTTCGCCGTAACGATTTACAAGGAACGCGCGCCCGGTATGGATTTTTTGCGCATGCCGATCTTCTGCTGGACCGTCATCTGCACCTCGATCATCATGGTTTTCGCGCTGCCCCCGCTGACCGTGGCGGCACTGATGCTGGCTGCCGACCGGTATCTCGACTTTCATTTCTTCACGAATGATCTCGGCGGCAACATGATGAATTACGTCAACCTGTTCTGGTTGTTTGGCCACCCCGAGGTCTATCTGCTGGTCATCCCCTGCTACGGCATTTTCTCCGAAGTCATCTCGACCTTCTCGGGCAAGCGGATCTACGGCTACATGTCGATGGTCTATGCAACCATGTCGATCGCAGTGCTCAGCTTCTGCGTCTGGCTGCATCACTTCTTCACCATGGGGCAGAGCGCCAGCATCAACGTCGCCTTCGGCATCGCCTCGATGGCCATTGCGGTGCCCACCGGCATCAAAGTCTACAACTGGATGGCGACCCTCTTTCGCGGACGGGTCCGCATGACGGTGCCGATGATCTACGCGACCGGGTTCTTCTACCTATTCGTGGTCGGCGGCCTCACCGGCGTCATGCTGGCCAATCCGGTGATCAGCTTTCAGGTGCACAATACGCTGTTCCTCGTGGCGCACTTCCACAACGTGATCATTCCCGGCGTGCTGTTCGGGCTCTTGGCGGGGTATCACTACTGGTTTCCCAAGGCCTTCGGCTTTCGCCTGCACGAAGGCTGGGGCAGGGCCGCCGCGCTGTTATGGATCGCCGGGTTTTCGTTCACCTTCCTGCCGCTCTACTGGCTGGGACTTCAGGGCATGCCGCGCCGGTCGGTGACCTTCAGCGATCCCGCATTCCAGCCCATGATGTGGCTGGCGCTCTTCGGCGCGGCGCTGATCGTGTCTGCGCTCGGCTGCATTGCAGTCCAGCTATGGATCAGCATCCGCAAACGCGACCAGCTGGCGGTACCGCTTGGCGATCCATGGAACGGGCGGTCGCTGGAGTGGTCCATCCCGGCTCCGCCACCTGCCTATAATTTCGCGGTGCTGCCGCAGGTCTGCGCGCGCGACGACTTTGCCGAGGCCAAGGCGGACGGCCGCGCCTATAGAGCCCCGGGCCAGTACGAAGACATCGAGATGCCGGACAACACCGCCATCGGCATGATCGTCTGCGTCTGCGCGACCTTGCTGGGGCTGGCTTTGGTCTTCTGGATCTGGTGGCTGGCGATCTTGTCCTTCGCGGCGATGATCCTCGCCCTGATCGGTCGCACCTTCCGTGTCAATGCCAGGCATGTCATCCCCGCCGCCGAAATCGCCGCGGAACATCGCGCCTGGCTTGCACGGATCGAGGCCGCTCCGGCGGTGGACCGGCTCGAAGAAACCCATGAACGCAATTTGGGCCGCGCCGTTCTCGAACAGCCCGGACGGTTGGAGGCTGCGCAATGAGCACCCCGAACCTTCATCCCGGACTGAACCTCGGCACACGGCACGGCGCCGCGCATGAAGGGGCGGAAACGATCGTCTTCGGGTTCTGGATTTTCCTGATGAGCGATCTGGTGATCTTCGGGCTGGTCTTTGCCTCCTATCTCACGGTCGCCAACCCGATGGGCATGGCGGGCGGCCCCGGTCCGGCCGATGCCTTCGACCTGCGCAGCGTTTTTATCCAGACCATGATCCTGCTCACCAGCAGCCTGACCTTCGGCTTCGCCACGCTGGCGATGCGGCATGAGCACGGGCGCAGAGCGATCGCGGTCTGGCTTGGCGTGTCGCTGCTCCTGGGTCTCGGATTCCTTGTGATGGAGCTGCGCGACTTCGCGCATATGATCGAGGTTGGCGCGGTGCCGCAGCGCAGCGGTTTCTGGTCGGCCTTCTGGGGCCTTGTGCCGCTTCACGGGCTGCATGTGGCCATAGGCTGTCTGTGGATCGTGGTGATGCTGGTGCAGATGGCGGTGCTGGGTTTGATCCCGGTCGTCAAGACGCGATTGCTGAGGCTGGGGCTCTTCTGGCACTTCCTCGACCTGATCTGGGTCGCGATCTTCTCCATCGTCTATCTCGGAGGGCTGATGCCATGACCGATCCCGACCATCGCAGCGAAGCGCGGCTTTACCTTGCGGGCTTCGGGCTGGCGCTGACGCTGACCCTCATCCCCTTCGGGCTTGTGCACTGGCGGCTGATGCAGGGCAGGGCGCTGGCGATCACGATTGCGGTCCTCGCCGTGGCGCAGATCGTCGTGCATCTGCGGTTTTTCCTGCACATCAATCTGTCGCGTCAGAAACGCGAGGATCTGCAGCTGATCCTGTTCACCGTGCTGCTGCTGGCGATCATGGCGTTCGGTACGCTGTGGATCATGGGCAACCTCGCCACCCGGATGTAGCCCGCTCCCTCAGTGCGCCATGGCCGGGGCGGCATTCGCGGCCGGCCGTTGCAGGATCAGCACCACGGGCAGCATCAGAAAGGCCGCGATCCCGGTCAGCAGGAAGGCGTCCTGAAACGCCAGCAGGCTGGCCTGTTGCTGGACCTGCCCGGCGATCTGCGCGGCGCCCTCGGCCGAGGACGGGTCGAGGTTCAGCGGCGCAAGCCAGGATCGGGCAGCCGCGTCGAAAGGCGTGATACCCGAGGCCAGTGTCGCGTAGTGGTACTGCATCCGGCTGGCGACCTGCCAGCCGACCAGAGCGATACCGATCGATGAGCCAAGCGAGCGCGTCACCCCGTAGATGCCCGAGGCCTCGTCCTGCCGATCCGGCCCGATGTTCTGGAAGGCTAGGGTCGACATCGGCACGAAAAACAGCCCCATGCCAAGGCCCGAGACGATGCCGGGCCACGCCAGATCCCAGAACCCGGCATTGAGGTTGAGAAGGCCCAGAAGGATATTGCCCGATCCCGTCAGGATTAGCCCCACAAACAGGATTTTTCGTGGATCGAAGCGCGTGACCAGTACCGAACCGGTCAGGACCATGGAAATGCCTCCCGCGATCCCGCGCGGGATGAAAAGGAATCCCGCATCCAGAACCGGATAGCCCAGCAGGCCCTGTACAAACAGCGGCAGGATCGCGATGGACCCGAACATCGCCACGCCGAAGCCCATGATCGCCATATTCGCCCCGGCAAAGCTGCGGTCACGGAAGAGCGAGAGGTCAATGATATTGTCCTTTTTGCCCCACCCGCGCAGAACGAAAGTCGCGGCGCAAGCGATCATCGTGATCGCAGCCACCTGGATGAGCCTTGAGGCGAACCAGTCGCGGCTTTCTCCCAGGTCCAGCATCAGTTGAAGGCAGCCTATCGCGCCCACCATCAGCGCCAGCCCGGCCCAGTCCACCTTGATCCGCTTCGTGTCCTCTGACTTGAGCTCTCCGGACATCATGGCCAGCGCGAAAGCAGCGATCGGCAGGTTCACGTAGAAGACGGCACGCCACGAGAAATACTCGGTCAACAGCGCACCGAGTGTCGGCCCCAGCACCGGCGCGACAACCACGCCCAGGCCGAAAAACGCCATGGCCTGCCCGCGTTTCTCTTTCGGGAAGCTTTCGAAGAGGATCGACTGCGACAAGGGGATCAGGAAGGCGCCGAAGATGCCTTGCCCAAGGCGGCAGGCAACCATGATCTCGACACTCCACGAAAGCCCGCAAAGTGCCGAGAACGCGGCGAAGCCGACGATAGCGGAGATGATCAGCCGCCGCCCTCCGATCATGCGAACAAAAAAGCCGGTGAGCGGCATGACCACCACCGAGGCGACGATGTAGCTGGTGAGGATCCAGACCGTCTGGTCGTTGGTGATGCCGAAGGCGGCCTGGATCTGGGGCAGCGCCACGTTGACGATGGTGCTGTCGAGCACTTCGAGCACAGCCGTCAGGACGACGGCCAGCACGATGGTCCAGCGCACCGCGTCCGGGGTTGGATTGCCCGGGGCAGAGGCGTCGCTCATTTTGCGCTGTCCAGGCCGGAAGTGTCGACGGTCGCGCTGGTGCTTGCGCCGATGCGCAACTGCATCGCGGGGTCGTCTGGAAGGCTATCGAGACCTATGCGGACCGGAAAGCGCTGCGTGACCTTGACCCAGTTGCCGCTCGCATTTTGCGGCGGCAGCAGCGAAAAGACCGCGCCCGAGCCGGCACCAAGGCTCTCGACCGTTCCGTCAAGCGACAAGCCCGGATACATGTCGATGCCGATCTTCACCGGCTGGCCGGGGCGCAGACGTGCAAGGTCGGTTTCCTTGAAATTCGCATCAATCCACCATGACCCGTCCTCGACCAGCGAAAAGAGGGGCTTGTCGGGAGCGACCACCGCGCCCGGCCTCAAGTCGAGATTGGCGATCCAGCCCGACACCGGGGCCGTCACCTTCGCCCGTGCAAGGTTGATCCTCGCGAGGGTCAGCTGCGCCTTTGCGGCGCGCACCGTGGGATTGTCGTCGCCGGGCGTTCCGGCGCGTTCGCGCGCCGCCGCGAGCGCGGCTTGTGCGGTGTCGAGCGCAGCCTTGGCCTGATCGCGCGTCGTGGTGGCCTGATCCAGCGCAGCCTGAGCGACGTCGCCCTTCTTGAACAGCTTCGCCGTCCGATCATAATTGCTCTGCGCATCGGTAAGGGCGGCCCGTGCGCTATCGACCTTGGCGGAAACCGAGGACAGGTCGGTGATTGCCGCGCCGGTTTGCTGCAGAGCGGTTTCATAACCGGCCTGTGCGGCCTCGACCGATGCCTCCAGATCGTCGGTCTCGATCCGGAACAGCAGATCGCCTGCCTTCACGTGCTGGTTTTCGGACACCGCGACCTTTTCGATCCTGCCGCCGACTTGCGGCGCGATGGTCAGTACATTGGCCTTGAGATAGGCGTCGTCTGTCGAAGGGTGGATGCGTTCGTGCTGCCACCACAGCCACAATCCGCCGCCAACGGCGACGACTGCGACTACGAGAATAATCGGCTTGAGATGTTTCATGACGGGTCCTGATGGAACGGGTGCGGACCCCGATCAGAGGGGTCCGCAGTCAAATGATCCGGCGCTCAGGCGCCAAGGAAATGCGGGAACAGTCCGGCCAATCCGATAAGGATCAGATAGGCGGCGATCACGTAGTTGAGGATACTCGGAACGATCAGGATCAGGACACCCGCGATCAGCGCCAGAAGCGGCTGGATGAAGAAGACCGTGGTCATTGCTGTCCCGGCGCGGATGCGACGACCTCGGCCTTGTGCGCGTCGTCGAAGGCCTTCCTCAGATGGTTTTCGGCATCTCTGTCGAGGTTGGTGCGCAGCACCTGGCCGCCATGTTCGCCCAGCCGCTCGATGACCTTGTCGGACGCATTGGCCCGCACCATCATGAACAGCGCGGCCTGACCCGGTTGCAGGACACCGGCCACGTCCTTCATGAAGCCGTCATTGATCCCGTAATCGGTGAGCGCGCCCGAAAGCGCACCCGCCCCGGCACCCACGGCGACGCCCAGAAGCGGATTGAAGAAGATCATTCCGATCAGCAAGCCCCAAAACGCTCCGCCGGTGGCCCCGGCGGTCCACATGTTGACCATCTGGTTGAGCTTGACGTTGCCTTTTTGGTCCGCCACGGCGACGACCGCGTCGGCCACATCGACCAGGTATTCCCGGGTCATGGTCATCAGTTCGGTGCGGGCCTCTTCGGCCTTTTCGGGTGTTTCGTACCCGATGACGATCAGTTCTGACATGGTATTCTCCTTTTCAAGGTTGTGTGGGTGTCGGGTGGACGGGTCGTGAGAGGTATCGAGGCCGTCCACCCTTTGCCGTTCAGGCGGTCAGTTCATGTACCAGCCGTGACTGACGACCAGCGACTGGCCGGTGAGCGCGTTGGTGGGGAAGGCGGCGAAGACATGGGCGACCTCGGCCACGTCCTCGATGGTCGTGAATTCCTGGTCCACGGTCTCGCCCAGCATGATCTTGTTGACGACCTCCTCCTCGGAGATGCCCAGATCGTGCGCCTGCTCGGGGATCTGCTTTTCCACCAGCGGCGTCTTGACGAAGCCGGGGCAGATGACGTTGGCGCGGATGCCGTGCTTCGCGCCTTCCTTCGAGATGACGCGGGCGAGCCCGAGCAGGCCGTGTTTCGCCGTGACATAGGCGGATTTGAGAGGGCTCGCTTCCTTGGAATGGACAGAGCCCATGAAGATGATCGAACCCGAGCCGGCCTTCTGCATGTGCGGCATCACGGCCTTCGACGTCAGGAAGGCCCCGTCGAGATGGATTGCCAGGAGCTTCTTCCACTGGTCGAAGGGAAAATCCTCCAGCGGGTGCACGATCTGGATCCCGGCGTTGGACACCAGTACGTCGATCTTGCCCCAGTTTTCGACCACCTTGGCGACACCGGCATTGACCTGTGCCTCGTCGGTGACATCCATCTCGACGGCCATGGCTTCGCCTGGCCCCTGGGCGGTCAATTCGTCGGCGGCTTTCTGAGCTGCGTCCAGCTTCAGGTCGGCGATGACGACCTTCGCGCCGTCGGCCACATAGCGCTTGGCGATACCGTGTCCGATGCCGCTTGCGGCGCCGGTGATGATGCAGACTTTGTCCTTGAGGTTCATGGTCTTGTCTCCTTGTCGATGGTCGAATTGGGGGTCAGGCGAGGTAGTCGTGAACGACTTCGCCGAGGCCGAGGGTCAGGTCGGTCAGCAGGTGGACGGCGGATACGACCTCCAACACCGGCAGATCGGCCACCGGGGCCAGCGCGTGTTGGTGCAGCTCAAGGCCCGCCGGGCCTTCCCAGGCGCCTTTCAGCGTCACGTCCTTGGTGTAGTAGCGCACGAGTTCGCAGATCCGTGGCGTGCAATCGACGTGCGGAATGACCTTGAGCATGAAGTTCGGCGCATCGAAGCCCTTCAGCACGGTGTCGTGGTCCAGCTCGCGGTGCTTGTAGCCCATCGTGCCGGTCGCGACCCGCACCGAGCCCACGTCGAGCGTGCCGACCAGCGTGTCCTTCTCGACCCTCAGGGCCGGATCGGCGAGCTTCTTGGGGAAGCCCCAGATTTCGCGGCCTCCGGCGATCGGGGCGTCGTCGTTGAGAAACATCGAGTGGAGGTAGCCGCCTGCGACGCCATCCAGCGTGACCGGGATCACCTGGCCGCTTTCGGTGTAATCGCCGAAACCGGTGCTGTCGGGCATGCGGATGAATTCGTACTTCACCAGCGGCTCGGTGACCTGCAGCGGTTCGGGCACGACCCGGCGCAGGGCGTCCATGTCGGTGCGGTAGGTGATCGTCAGGAATTCGCGATTGACGAAGCGGTACGGCCCTTTGGGATAGGACGGGCTGGTGACCGGCATTGCGAAGGCGTTGGCGACGAGGTCATGGGCGTTCATTTTGAGACTCCTTGGTCTTCAGGTGTTCCGAGATCGAAGACGTGCAGGCCGTCAGCCCCCACGCGGCGTGATTTCCAGGACTTGTGAGAGAGTGTGCGGGTGACGTCCCTGATCCCTGCGGCCCAGTGGTCGGACTTCGACTGGCGCGAGAACTCGTAGTCCTTGCCGCTGCCCTCGAAGCCTTGTTTGCGGTGGATCAGGTGGACCAGCGTGACCGGGCAGGACGGGCCGGCCCGGCGCAGCAGTGCCAGATCGGGGTCGTCCTTCAGCGCGTCAGGCAGTTTCGCTTCAAGTCGCGCGGCCGCGGCTTGCAGTGCGTGCAACTGGCGGTACCTATCCGTGGTCAGGCGGGTCCGGCTGGAATAGCGGATGTCCTTTTCGCGCTGCTGTACGCCGATGACATCCTTTGGAAGTTCGCCCCGCGCATTGAAAAGATCGACCTGGAACACACACAGTGGCTGGTCGCCCTCGACCTGTTCCATGACGTATTGCAGAGGGGTGTTCGACACGAGGCCGCCGTCCCAGTAGTAGCGCCCGTCGATTTCCACCGGCGGAAAGCCCGGGGGCAGGGCGCCGCTGGCCATGATGTGGCGGGCGTCGATCCGCGTGGTGCGGCTGTCGAAATACCTGAAGTTCCCGGTCTCGACGTCTGTGGAGCCGACACACAGGCGCGGTCCCGTGTCATTGAGAAGGTCGAAATCGACCAGCTCGTTCAGCGTCGTCTCGAGCGGGGCTGTGTCGTAGAAGCTCAAGGCCGGCGCGGAACCGAACGGCCAGAACGCGGTGGGCGGCCACGGCCTGAAGAAGCCCGGTGCACCCGCCATCGTCACCTCGGCCGCGGCGAGTTCGGAAAAGGCGCGGCGTCCGGCGGGTGTCCAGAAAGGTGCCGATAGCGGCAGGTTCGACGTGATCCTGTCCCAGAAGGTCTCCAGCGCGGCGACGCGGTCTTCCTTGCGGTTTCCGCAGATAAGTGCCGCGTTGATCGCACCGATCGAAATGCCTGCGATCCAGTCGAAGGAAAACCCGGCCTCGTCCAGGGCCGCGAATGCGCCGGACTGATAGGCACCGAGCGCTCCGCCTCCCTGCAATACCAGCGCGTTCAGTTCTTTCGAGGCCATGTCGGTGGTTCCCTGGATGCTGCAATTCGTGTCGTTGCAAAAACATCTAGGCGCGCTCTCCTGCACCAGCTTTTCGGAAACCTTACATGTGCGACAAGTTCGCCAAGTCCTTCTGTGGAAACGAGAAAACCCGCCGTCCAAGATGGCGGGCCCGCAGCATTGATCTTGTCTATGCCTGGATACCGCCAAGCCGTCCCTTCAGCGGACAGGTCTCTGGCGGAGGCCCTGAAGGCCATGTCATGGCTCTGTTCTCAAGGACGCGCACACCGCACTGGAAGGTTGCGCCTGCTGCTGTAGTGTGTCCGCGGATAAACCCTCATCGCGCAAGGAGAAATGGATGAACCGGGAAATCGTGCAGGGCTGGGCGATGCATCTGCGTCCCGACACTTGGTCGGGCGCCCTGATCATCCTGGCGTTGTTCTGGATCGGCGGTCTGCTGCTGTCACACATTCTCAAACGGATGATCCATGTGATCGTAGAGCGCGACCACGATAATCGCCTCGACCGCATGGCGATTGCGTTCCTTTCGAAAGTCGCGAGCGCCTTCGTCTGGATCCTGATCTTCATGCTTTATGCGCACATGATCCCGGCCCTTGACCGTCTTGCCACCGCGCTGCTGGCGAGCGTTTCGGTTGCTTCGGTGGTTTTCGGCCTGGCCGCGCAATCGACCTTGTCGAATTTCGTGGCGGGCTTCAGTCTGATTTTTTATCGCCCGTTCCGGCTCGGCGACAAATTGCAGATCAGCGCGCCGACCGGCGTGGAAACCGGCATCGTGGAGGACGTGTCGCTCGGCTACACGATCCTGAAAACCTACGACAATCGCCGGGTAATCATCTCCAATTCTTCGATATCGAGCGCGACCATGGTCAATCTGTCAGCGCGGGAACTGCGGACCATGGCGATGATTCCGATCTCGGTCAGCTACGATTCCGATATCGATACCGCGCGCGCGCTGATCCTGGAGATTGCATCGGGAATTTCCGATATTGAAGAAGTCGTCAGCTGTCCGGTCACCAATCTGGGCGCCTCGAGCGTCGATTTCAGCCTGCGCGTGTGGTGCGCGGATTCCGGTGTTGCGGCCGGGGTCAGGAATGAAGTGCTCGAAGCGGTGAAGAAACGGTTCGATGCGGAAGGGATCGAGATTCCCTATGCCTATCAGAATGTCCTGATCAAGGAATTGCCGGAGCGCGAAAACGACGCCTCGAGCACGGACATCACAAAAAAGTAAGATTGCAGAAAAACTCAAACAAGGCCGGCCTTGGATCATTTGGCCGACCTTGGCGTTATCGCATTGATTGCAGGACAGGAATAAAGCCCCCATGAACAACAGCCTGATGAGCCTTCTCGACATGTCCAAACGGGCGGTGGTGCCGATCGTCGCGGCGGTCCTGGCTGTGGTTTCCCTAGCCCTCGGATGGTTCTGGATCGGTCTGGCAATGGCGCTTGTCGTGGCGCTCGGGCTTTACGATGTCTTTCAGTCGCGCTGGACGATCACCCGCAATTATCCCGTCGCGGGCCGGATCAGGTGGCTGTTCTATGACCTGCGCCCCTATCTTCACAGCTATATCGTCGAGGACGATCTTGGCGGAACGCCCTTTTCCCTTGCCGCTCGGCGACTTGTTCATGCCCGCGCCGAGGGGCAGACCGACACGCAGCCTTTCGGAACAGAGCGCAACACCGAAGAAGACACCTATCACTGGGTCGGGCACTCCATCGCGCCCACCAGGGACCCGGTCAAGTCACCTCGTGTGGATGTCGGCTCCGATCAATGCAGCAAGCCTTACTCGGCGTCGGTTCTGAACATATCCGCCATGAGCTTTGGGGCTCTTTCGGCCAATGCCGTACGCGCCCTGAACCTGGGCGCCAGAAAGGGCGGATACTATCACGATACGGGGGAAGGAGGGCTCTCGCCCTATCACCTCGAAAACGGTGGCGACATCGTGTGGGAGCTCGGGTCAGGCTATTTCGGAGCACGCGACAAGGACGGCAATTTCGATCCCGGCAAGTTCGCCGAAACCGCGCAGCGCGACGAGGTCAAGATGACCGAGATCAAGCTGAGCCAGGGAGCGAAGCCGGGCCATGGGGGCCTTTTACCCGCCGCCAAGGTGACCGAGGAAATCGCAAATATCCGGCAGGTTCCCGCCCATCAGGATTGCCTTTCGCCGCGCGGCCACTCCGCCTTTTCCACGCCAATCGAGATGCTCGAGTTTGCCGCGAAGATGCGCGAGTTGTCCGGAGGCAAGCCCGTAGGACTGAAGCTTTGCATCGGGCAGCCGCACGAACCTTTCGCCATCATGAAGGCAATCATCGAAACGGGAATCCATCCCGATTTCATCGTTGTCGACGGCGGCGAGGGCGGTACGGGCGCGGCGCCGCTCGAACTGTCCGACTGGGTCGGTATGCCTCTGTCCGAAGGGTTGATCCTGATGCGCAACGCACTCGTGGGTGCAGGTGTCAAATCACGGATCAGGCTGGCGGCCAGCGGTAAAGTCTATTCCGGCATGGGGCTGGCACGAAACATCGCGCAGGGCGCCGATTGGTGTAACGCGGCGCGCGCCTTCATGTTTTCGGTCGGCTGCATCCAGGCCCAACGCTGCCACCTCGGCACGTGTCCCACCGGTGTCACCGCTCAGGACCCGGGCCGGCAGCGGGGTCTGGTGCCGGAGGTCCAGGGCGAACGGTCTGCCCGGTTTCACGACAAGACTGTCGATGCCTTGATGGAGATCGTTGCGTCCGCCGGACTGAACCATCCCGGCGAGTTGGAGCCGCACCATCTGATGCATCGCAGCGGGCCTGAAAAGGCCGTGCCGATGGATCAGGTTCATCCCTTCCTCCCCGAAGGTGCGCTTCTCGATGCGCCGGACGACACGATTTACGCCGATTTCTGGCGCGCGGCGCAGGCGGAGAGTTTCCGTCCCGCCATCGACCTTGCCCGGGCACGGTCGAGATAAACAAAGCATTCTGGAAGGACAGAAGAGATGACCAAGGTTTCCGATATCGTCGTGGACGCCCTTGTCGAGGCAGGCGCAAAGCGCTGCTGGGGCATCGTGGGCGACACCATCAATCACTTTACCGATGCGGTGCGCCGGTCCGACCTTCGCTGGGTGCATGTGCGCCACGAAGAAGCGGGCGGGCTGGCTGCGGGCGGCGAGGCCTATTTCACCGGCGAACTGGCTGTTTGCGCGGGCACCTGTGGACCGGGATCGCTGCACTTCGTCAACGGGCTTTTCGAGAGCCACCGCAACGGCGCTCCGGTCGTTCTCATCGCTTCGGACGTGGCGCGCCCCGAGGTCGGGCTGGGATTCCCGCAAGAGGTGGACCAGCGCAAGATCTACGAGCAGCACAGCGTGTTCTGCGAATATATCTCTCATCCCGATCAGGCGCGCCGCATCACCGTGCAGGCCGCGCAGGCAGCGCTGACCAAGGGCGGCGTTGCGGTCGTCATCGTCAATGGCGACATGTTCGAGGAAGATACGAAAGATGACCTTGCCTGGTCCGTCCATCGCCCGAAGTCGCGCCTGCGTCCCGCCGACGAAGAGCTCGACGCGCTCGCCGAGCGGCTCAATTCGGCGGGAACCGTCACGCTTTATGCCGGGATCGGCGCCCGCGAGGCCAAGCCCCAGCTTGTGGCATTGGCCCGGAAACTTGCCGCGCCGATCGCCCACACCAGCCGCTCGAAGGAATTCATCGAGCCCGACAATGACTACAATGTCGGCATGATCGGCATCCTGGGCAACAAGGCGGGTGTCGAAGCCGTGGACGCGGCCGATGTGATGCTCTGCCTGGGCACGGATTTCGCCTACACGCAGTTTTATCCGGGCTCGGACAAGATCATCCAGGTCGACCGCGACCCGGCGCATATCGGACGGCGCGCGCCGGTTGGGATGGGCCTTGTCGGCGATGTCGGTCCGACCATCGACGCGCTGCTCGACCGGCTGGACCAGAAGGACGACACCTCGCATCTGGAGGCCGCGCGCAAGCGGTGGAAGAAGGACCTCGAAGGCTATGAGGACGAGGCCGAGGAAAGCGATCCGTCGCTGATCCACCCGCAATTCGTCACCCGAACGCTCGACCGTCTGGCGGCTAAGGATGCGGTCTTCACCGCCGATGGCGGATCGCCCATGGTGTGGCTGCTGCGCCATCTGACGGCGAACGGCAAGAGGCGTTTCCTGACCAGCCTGCTGCACGGCACGATGGCCAATGCCTATCCGCAGGCCATGGGGGTGGCGGCTGCCTATCCCGGCCGTCAGATCATCTCGATGAGCGGCGACGGCGGCATGACCATGCTGATGGGCGACCTGCTGACGCTCAAGCAGGAGAAACTGCCGGTCAAGATACTGATCTACAACAACGGTTCCCTCGGCTTTGTAGAGATGGAGCAGAGGGTCGAAGGCTTGCTCGACAGTTTTACCGGGTTGGAAAACCCCGATTTCGCAAAGCTGGCCGAGGTTTGCGGGCTGCAAGGCTGGAGTGTCGAGAATGCAAACGACCTGGAGGCGGCGATGACACAATGGCTCGCTGCCGACGGTCCGGCCATCCTTGATGTGCGCGTGAACCGGATGGAGCTGGTCATGCCACCCAAGGTGGAGGCTGGTCAGGTTGCCTCGACCACGCTGTTCGGCGTCAAGGCCGTACTCGATGGCCGTGCGCGCGAGGTCGTCTCGCTTCTGCGCGACAATTTCCTTCGATAGGATCGCGATATTGACCAAGGTGCGGGCGAGGGGCGTGGCGACAGCGGCACCCCTTGCATCGCAGCCGGTCTCGCCGTGTATCTCGAAGGCGACGGCGTCGCTCACCTTCGCGGCGCATGTCCATCGATCCTTTCTTGCGCTACGTATACCGGATCATCCGCCCATGGTGAGCGGGATTGCATTCACGGAGACCGCATGATGGCGACGCTGCTGCTCGCCCTTCATTTGCTGATCATCATCGCTTTCACATTCCGCATCTTGTTGCGGGATGATCTTTCCCCGCAGGCGCGGCTTGCGTGGTTCGTTGTTCTGGTGGTGCTGCCCTATATCGGCAGCGTCGTCTATTTTTTGTTTGGCGAAATCGACCTTGGGAGCCATGCGGACAAGCGACACAGGGAAATTTTCGATCAGATCCGCGCCCATGCGTCCCACCTGATGGGAGCGCCGGAGGATACAGAACGACTGATCGATCCATTCTACAAGCCGGCGTTTCGATATGCGGGTTCGATCAACGGATTCCATCCGGTTGCCGGAAATCGTGCCGAATTGATGGCCGACGCGGCCGAAACGAATGCGCGCCTGATCGCGGATATCGACGCTGCGCAAAGCCATGTTCAGGTGCTCTATTACATCTGGTTGGACGACCGGACCGGAACGGACATCGCGCACGCCTTGATCCGCGCCGCAGAGCGCGGGGTCACCTGTCGGGCAATGGCGGACGGCCTGGGATCGCGCGCTTTGATCAAGTCGCCACTTTGGCAACAGATGAAAGATGTGGGGGTGCAGATGGCTGTGGCCCTGCCGCTGGATAATCCGGTCCGCACGCTGCTGAAGAGTCGCATCGATCTGCGCAATCACCGCAAGATCACGGTCATAGACAGCAAGATCACCTATTGCGGTAGCCGAAACTCCGCCGACCCGGAATTTCGTGTCAAAGCCAAATATGCCCCCTGGGTCGATATCATGCTGCGGTTCGAAGGCGCCATCGTCGCGCAGAACGAATTGCTGTTCATCAGCGACTGGATGCAGGCAACCGGCGACACGCTCGATGATTTCACCGTGAGTGCGAGCCCGGTCGAAGACGGGTTTCCCGCGCAGGTGATGGGGGACGGTCCAACCGAGCGCCGGGGTGCCACGCCTCAGCTCTTTGCTGCCCTCATCTCGTGCGCGCGAGACAGTCTGACGCTATCAACCCCGTATTTCGTGCCGGATGCGACGGTGCTCGAAGCCTTGTGTTCCGCGGCGCATCGCGGGGTGGCGGTGACGCTTATCTTTCCCAAGGTGAACGATAGCTGGATCGTCGCGGCTGCGAGCCGGAGCTATTATCGCAAACTGCTGTCGGCCGGATGCGAGATCCATGAGTTCAAAGGTGGTCTCCTGCACGCCAAAACGCTGACACTGGACGGCAAGGTGTGTCTCATCGGATCATCGAACCTCGATATTCGCAGCTTCGATCTGAACTATGAAAACAACATCCTGCTGCAGGATCAGGGCGTGACCCGCGCCGTGCGCGACCGCCAGGAGGACTACATCCTCCAATCGGATCCCGTAACCCTTGGTCTGGTCGCCGCATGGCCTGCGTATCGGCGCATCTGGAACAATGTAATCGCCACGATTGGCCCTGTCCTCTAGGTGAAGGCGACGAAATTTCCGTCTGACAGCAATTCGTCGCGAACAGCTGAGCTTGCCCTGACCGGACTTCGGCCTCCATTGGCAGAGCGTCGCTGAGCTGCCCCAATGCTCCCGGCAGAAGACCAAGTTCAAAATGATCTGGCGTACTGGAATTGAGGAAGAGCAGGGCTGTTGCTGGCCGAGAAACCCCTTCGGCTCCGTCAACATCGTAGCCCTCACGATTTCGCCTCAGATGATCACATCATCATGAAATCCCAGCACTGCGGATCGTCGGCGCGGAAGTGCCGGTGGGCTCGGACGACTTTCGGCGGTGTCCGTCTGTCCCAAAGGTCCGGCATCCAGAAGATTGACATAAGAGTATACTAGTATAATCATAAAGGGACGCTCTGGACGGATCCGGAGTGTGACATGACGTTGAGATTACGTTGAGGAGGACCGGACTCTCGCTGCGCGCAACGCGGCGAAACTGCATTTATCGACATCGACATCGACATCGACATCGGAATCGGGAGGAGAATCCATGTTATTGCCTATTTTTCGAAAACAGGGCGCACTGGCGCTCGCGCTTATGCTGGGAGTTGCCGGCGCGGGGTCCGCAATTGCCGCCGACGAACCCACCTACGAAATCTTCCTATCGAACAACTTCGTCGGAAACGACTGGCGTCAGCAAATGCTGCGCTCGGCCGAGGCCGTCATTGACAAGCCGCCACTGGCTGGCCGGGTGAATTTGCGCATCGAGAACGTCGAGAATGCGGTTCAGACGCAGATCACGTCGTTGAACAACATGATACGGGCGCGGCCGGATGCCATCCTGATCGATTCGGCCTCGGCCGAGGGTCTGAACCCGACCATCCGCAAGGCCTGCGCGGCCGGTATTCTGGTTATCAGCTTCGACCAGGTGGTGACAGAGGATTGCGCTTATGCGCTCGCCTCCGACTGGGATGTGATCGCGGAGGTGACCGCCGAATGGCTGGCCGAGCAGATTGGCGGCGAAGGGAAGGTGATCGTCGACCGCGGCTTGGCCGGAGCGCCAATCTCCGCGCAATTGCAGGGTGGTTTCGAGAGTGTACTTGAGGGATATCCCGGCATCGAGATTGTCGGCTATTTCAATGGTGATTACGCTCTCGGGCCCGAACAGGCAGGTGTCGCGGCGCTGCTTGCCGCCAATCCGCAGATCGATGGCATCCTGACGCAGGGTTATGGCGCAGGCGCGCTTCAGGCGCTTCAGAACGCCGGGCGTCCATTGGTGCCAATCGTGGGCGGTTCCTACAACACTTCGGCGCTGGCCTGTGCGACGACCGAGGGGGCCAACTGTATCCTGATGTCGAACCCTGCCTATCTTTCGGCCGAGGCAATCAAGCTGGCGGTCGAAATCCTCGATACCGGCGTCCGTCCCGAGGAGCGTGTGATCACCTTCAAGGGGCCGATGCTGACGAACAACCCGGTGCCCTCGAAGTTGCATCCGGACCAGCCCATGGAGAAGCTGGAAGTCGGCGTTAACGCCTTTCCCGACCAGCCGCCCGGGCTTGGCATGCCGATTTCGCCCGAATGGGTCGAGATCACGGCAGAGGAAGCCGCCGGAACCAACTGAACGGCACCTTGCTTCCCTTCCCGGCGCCTCGTACGCCGGGAAGGGAGTTTTCACCCACAGTCAACAGTGCAGAAGTGCCCATGGACCTCATCGAAGTCAGTGGCCTGACAAAGCGTTATGGCGGCATTGTCGCGCTCGAACAGGCATCCTTTTCGGCAAGGGCGGGTGAAGTGCACGCCCTGATCGGCGAAAACGGAGCCGGCAAGTCGACTTTCATCCAGATTCTGGCCGGTGCGGTGGCGCATGATGGTGGAGACGTGCTGTTCGACGGCGCTCACTACAATCCAGCCAATCCCGACGATGCGGAGACCACCGGAGTCACGGCGGTTTTCCAGGAGTTGTCGCTGATCCCGGACCTGACCGTGGAGGAGAATATCTGGTTTCGCCGTGAGCCTCGCCGTTGGTGGGGTGCGGCCGACAGGCGTGAACTCAGGCGCAAAACACTGGATTTGTTCGAGAAGTACGAGTTTCCACCTATTCAGGCGGATCGCGACGTGCGTCGCCTGACTCTGGCGGAACAACAAATCGTCGAGATTGCCAAGGGATTGGCCAAGTCCACGCGTGTTCTCATATTGGACGAAGCAACGTCCGCGCTGCCCGCGAAAGAAACGGAGTGGTTGCTGAAGCTCACGCGCAAGCTGGCGGAAGAAGGGCTCCTTGTCATTTTCATCTCGCACCGTATGGGCGAGGTACGTTCGATCGCCGACCGCATGACCATCTTTCGGAACGGATCAACCGTTGCGACCCACGTCACCGACGAGGTCAGCGATGACGAAATCGTGGCGCAAATGATTGGCCGGCAGATGGACCGGCTCTATCCCGAGCGCCACGACACGACCACGGGCCGGATCGCGCTGAAGGTTTCGAACCTCGAATGCGGCTCGCGTCTGCGCGGCGTCGGTTTCGAGTTGCGCGAAGGCGAAGTTCTGGGTGTCGGAGGCCTGCAGGGCCACGGGCACCGCGAATTGTTCCAGTCTCTCTTCGGGGCCAGTCGGTCCACCGGCGAGGTCGAACTTTGGGGCCGGGCCGCTCGGTTCAACTCTCCCAACCAGGCGCTCTCGGGGCGAGACGGCATCGCGCTCGTGCCCGAGGATCGCGGCGGGCAGGGGCTCCTCAACTCGATGAGTGTTCGCGAAAACCTGACCCTTTCCGTACAGCGCCGCATGACGTGGTGCGGTCTTGTCGATTCGAAACGCGAAGCGGCTCTGGTGCGCGAGATGGTCGATCTCCTTTCGATCAAGGTCGAAACGCCAGAGCAGGAGGCGGGAACGCTCTCGGGCGGCAATCAGCAGAAAGTGGTTTTCGGCAAGATGCTCCTGACCGAAGCGCGGGTTCTCCTGCTTTACGACCCGACCCGGGGTGTCGATGTGGGCACCAAGAGCGAGATCTTTCAGCTCATGCGCGACCTTGCCGCACAGGGCTACGCCATCCTGTTTCATTCCAGCGACATGCCGGAACTGGTCCATGTCTGCGACCGTGTCATGGTTCTGCGCGCCGGCCATGTCGCGGCACTGCTGGACCGCAGCGCGATATCCGAGGAAGCAATTTTGCGCGCTGCCGTCCTCGAGAAGGATACCTGACATGAGTACCAGCCTGCGCAACTACCTTCTGGACAAGGCACCGTTCCTGACCGCCTGCGTCATGCTCGTGGCGATTCTGGCGACGTATGCGTCGCTGCAGCGCGGCGTGTTCTCCATAGACGAGCTGAACCTTGTGACCGGCTCGGCAATGACACTGATCCTTGTTGCCACTGGACAGACAATCGTGATCCTTCGCGGCGGCATCGACCTTTCCGTCGGCGGCATGGTCAGCCTCGGAACGGTGATCGCGGCCACCCAGTTTGGCACTGATCCCGTCAACATCGTCCTTTGGTCCTCGGCAATCCTGTTACTTGGCTTCCTGATCGGAGCGGCCAACGGCGTCATGATCAACTCTCTGCAGCTCCAGCCCTTTCTGGTGACACTGGCGACATGGTCGGTTCTCAGCGGAGTGGCGATGATCATCCTGCCGACCGATGGCGGATCGGTTCCCGATTGGTGGATCGGATTCGGCTACAGCGAATTGCTGGGTCTCGCCGGGCCGGTCTGGATGATGATCGCCCTGATCGGCTTTTGGTTCTGGTTCAAATCCACTCGGCTGGGTACGACGATCCGGGCCACCGGATCGAGCGAGAAATCGGCATTCCTGTCCGGTGTGTCGATCATGCGGGTGGACATCGCCGCCTACGGGCTTTCCGGATTTTTTGCCGCTGCCGGCGCGCTTTACCTGACGACGCAGACAGGGGGAGGCTCGCCCATCATCGGCAAAGACTACATCCTTCCCTCGGTTGCCGCGGCGGTGATCGGTGGGGTCAGCCTTTTCGGCGGGCGTGGCGGCCTCATGGGCACGGTTGTCGGTGCCTTCATCCTGATCCTGATTGGCAGTCTGGTCTTCGCCTTGCGCATCTCCAGCCATTGGCAGCCGGTGCTCTCGGGCATGATCCTTCTGGTCGCGGTCCTGACCAGTTCGCTGACAGAGAAGACCGCGAAAGGGCAAGCGCAATGAACGGTTTTCTTGTCCGCAATCGCGCTGTCCTGCTGGCTTACGGCGCGGTGGTGCTCCTACTCCTCGTTACAGCGGCTTTCTCACCGGGATTCTTGTCCGCGGCCAATATAAGGGCGACCCTGGTTCTCGCCGCCTTCGTCGGCATTGTGGCGCTGGGCCAGACCTTCGTCATCATCGGGGCGGGCATCGATCTGTCGATCCCCTGGGTTCTGAATACGGCCGCGATCCTGATGACCATGCTCTGCGCGTCCGAGAACCTGCCGCTGCTCTGGGTCATGCCGCTGATGCTCGCCCTGGGCGGTGGTATAGGATTGTTCAACGGTGTCGGTGTGGCCTATTTCGGAGTGCCGGCGATCATCATGACCTTGGCAACGAACGTGATGCTGCAAGGGCTGATCCTGGTCTTTACGGGCGGCTCGCCGACACCGCTCGCGCCCGACGCCATCCGGTTCCTCGCCGTCGGGCAGCTCGGCCAGGTCCCCGTGATCGTCGTGATCTGGGCGGTGCTGGGCGTGGCAGCGACGGTGCTCTTGTCCAAGATGTCATTCGGGCGTCACCTCTACGCTCTCGGCGGCAATGAGACCGTGGCCGAGTTCTCGGGTGTCCCGACACGCCGCACCAAGATCCTGACCTATGTGGGCTCGGGCATGACGGCAGCCTTTGCCGGGATGCTGATGACTGGCTATTCGGGCCAGGCCTATCTCGGCATGGGCGACCCGTACCTCTTCACCTCCGTGGCGGCGGCGGCCATCGGCGGGGCGTCGATCCTCGGTGGAACGGGCCACTACGTTGGCACAGTCGCGGGCGCGCTGGTGCTGACCATCCTCACCGGCCTCCTGCCGGCCCTGAACCTCTCCAGCGGAGCGCTTCAGGTCGTCTATGGCGCCGTGATCCTGATTACCGTCGCGCTGAGCAGCGATGGCGTAAGTGCTACATGGGCGGCTCTGTTCGGCCGCCGTAAAACACAAGGAGCCAAGTGATGGTGGAAATCACCTGCATCCACGACGCGGGCGCGCAGTTGGGCGAAGCTACAATCTGGGATCCCGACGCGGCTGTCCTGTGGTGGATCGACATTTGGGGACAGCGCATTTTTCGCACCAATCCGGCAAGCGGCCGAACCGACAGTTGGGAGACACCCGAATATCCGGGCTGCATAGGCCTGCGGAAATCCGGCGGGCTTGTTCTGACAATGCGCTCCGGCTTCTATTTCTTCGATCCGGAGACCGCTGAATTCACCGCTGTCGCCGACCCCGAATCCCATCTTCCCGACACAAGGTTCAATGACGGAAAGCCCGACCGTCAGGGGCGCTTTTGGTCTGGTACGATGTTCGAAGCTCCGGGCAAGGAGCTGGAATTCATCGGGTCGCTTTACCGGATGGATACCGACTTGACCGTGCACCGGATGATCGATGGCATTGGCTGCTCCAACGGGCTTGCCTGGAGCCCCGATAGCACCCGGATGTATTTCTCGGACAGCCATACGCCGGTTGTGAATGTCTACGACTTCGACGCCGCCACAGGCGAGATCGAAAACGGGCGGACCTTCATCGAGTTTACCGAACCCGGCGACATCGCGGATGGCACCACGGTCGACGCGGAAGGGTGTTACTGGGTGACCATTCCGTTCAAAGGCCGGGTCGATCGGTACGATCCCGACGGTATCCGGATGGCAAGTATCACCATGCCGACCGATCTCCCCACCTGCTGCGAATTCGGCGGGCCGGACCTGGACGTGCTCTATGTCACGACCGCGGTGCTGAAGCGTCCGATGGAGGAACTGAAGGGGCAGACCAGTCCGGGTGGACTGTTCGCGCTGGACGTCGGCGTGAAAGGGTTACCGCTCCCGGCTTTCGAGGGGTAGGTCTACGGATCGGCACATGGCTTCGCCTGAACCTATGCGAGGCACCGGAGCGGACGCCCACGCGACTGGCGCGACTAAGGTTGCGTGTGAAAACAGCGGCGCTGGTTACACATAAGCCAAGCAAGTATGATAATAGCTGAAGAGATTCAGATATCCGAGCAGGTAAAGAATGGTCTCCGCCGCTTCAATCATCGACCGTTTTCCGCGTAACAAGCTCTCGCGAGAGGACGGGCCACTCTATCAGCAGCTGGCTGATCTGATTCGCGGAATGATCGTCCGGGGCGACATCGAGGTCGGAACCGACCTGCCCAAGGAAGCGGAGATTGAGGCGCATCTCGGCGTGAGTCTTATCACGGTGCGACGGGCTCTTCGCGAGCTGGAAGACCTCGGATTGATCCAGAAACGCTCGGCCAAACCGGCCAAGGTGACGGCAAAGAGCCCGACTGTGCGGGCCGGAACGCGGTATGAATCGCTGGAAGATCTCGTGGCGTCGACCAGCGGTACGGTTCTGGTTATCAATTCCTACGCGCTGGAGAAAAGTCCGCTGGCAGAGGCGCATTTTGGCCTCGCGCCGGGCGAGGCGGGCTGGTGTCTGCGCGGCCACCTGTCCAAAGACGGCCAGATCAAGACACTGATCACCACCTTTTTCCCGCCTGACATCGGCGAGAAGATGAAGGTGTCGGATTTCACCGACAAACTGGTTTTCCGAAACCTGCAACGTTGCCTGAGCATACGGATCGAGCGAGTCCTGGTTACGGCTCGCGCCGAGGTGGCAAGCAAAGCGCAAGCGCGCGAGTTGGGTGTCGCTGCCGGTAGCCCGCTGATGTCGACCGAGATGGTCTACCTCACGGACAAACAGCGCGCGGTGGAGGTGACGATTACCGCCGCGCCGTCGGAACATTTCGTCCTTTCCTACGACATCCCTCTCGAAGAAAGCTGACGGCCTCCGCGGAGGGGACCTCCGCTCCGTCGCCGCATCCCTCCTTATCCGCTCGGCCGTGTGGACCGAGCGGACGTCCGAAGCCGCTGCGACAGCGGCGCTTACGGCGTCAGCTGTCGCGAAGCGATGTTTGTTCGCCTTGCATCAACGGATGAATTGATCGACAAAATCCGCGCCCAATCCAATGGAATCGTAGTGGGCTCGGCACATGTCGATTTTGGTGAAGACATCTTCGTAGCCGATGTTTTTGCCCCAAGGGTCGACGTAGTACATGCAGCCGTTCACGTTGAAGAGCGTGATCATCTCCTCGACGTCTTCATCGACGACCAATGTGTGGGTGTCGCCAGGTGGCTCGAACACGTAGCCGCCTTCGGTCGCGATCCAGTCATGCTCAAGATAGCGCCAGCTCCCTTTGATCACATAGCCATGAACCGGGGCAGGGTGACGATGGCGGCTGAGCACGCCAGAGCGTCTCACGCGCAACAGGTTCATCCAATAACCGGCCGACACATTCAGGCAGAGCGGGCGGAACCAGACATTCTCGGATTGTGGCACCCAGACCCTTTCATCATCGGGAACGGCGGATGGGACGACCAGATCCGGCCGCATCTCGCGCGGCTGGTCGAACTGATAAGGCATGGTTTTCTGCGTAGCCTCGGCGTTTTCGCCGGGGACTGCTTTGCTCTGGCTCATGGCATCTCCTCGAGCGGATCAAAAACGATCCAATAATGATGTCCAATATGTAGACATGATTATCATAATGTGGATATTAGCCGTAATCAATAGGCCCAATTTTGCGAATTGGGCCGGTTCGGCATCCGACACTCACTCAGGACGTTTTGATGGAAAATCGCGCAAGCTATGACTTCTCGGGCCGTGTTGCGGTGATCACGGGTGGGGGCACCGGCATCGGTGCGGCGATCGCTACGCAATTGCGATCGTGTGGCGCGACCGTGATTGTCTGGGACCTCGACCCCGGCGGCCTGCCTAAAGAGCAGGCCATCGCTGTTGATGTATCCGACCCCGTGTCCACGGCAAACGCGGCCGCGGAGACCCTGCGGCGCCATCCGAAGATCGACATTCTGGTCAACAATGCCGGTTACGCCGGCCCCACGGCCAGTCTCGAGGAGTACCCTCTCGACGCCTGGCAGCGCATCATGGATGTCAATCTCGGCGGCGTGTTCCATGTGACGCGGAGCCTGTTGCCGGCGCTGAGAAACGGATCCGGCGGGCGCATCGTCAATATCGCCTCACTGGCCGGTAAAGAAGGCACGCCCAATGCCGGGCCCTACAGCGCAAGCAAGGCAGCCGTGCTGGCCTTGACCAAATCGTGGGGCAAGGAGCTTGCGGGCAGCGGGATTCTGGTGAACGCGATTGCTCCGGCTGCGGTCAGGACCAGCTTGCTGGAGCAGATGAGCAAGGAGCATGTCGACACGATGATCGCCAAATCGCCGCTTGGCCGTCTGGGGGAGCCGGACGAAGTGGCCGAGATGGTGCTGTGGTTGTGTTCCGACTCCTGCACCTTCAACACCGGTGCGGTGTTCGACCTTTCCGGCGGTCGGGCGACCTATTGAGCGATGCGCTAAAGCCCCAGCTGCCGACTCATGTCCTGAGCGATACCCGAGACGCAGTTTTCGATGGCGGTTAGCGCGGTTTCCGGGGCGAGCTCGTCGAAGCGATAGCGTGGAAGGCTGAGACTGACACACCCAAGCACTTGGCCCGAACCGACGATCGCCTTCCCGTAGCAGCAGATGTCGAGTTCGCTTTCCTGCAAGTCGAGGGCGTATGAACGTTCGCGCGTCAGCGCGATTTCGGCATCGAGCTTCTGGTGATCGGTAATGGTATGCGGCGTGAAGGACGAAAGCGTGAGGCCGGCGGTCAGTTCGTGTTGCCGGTCCACCGGCTGCGCGGCGAGCCAGGCCTTGCCGACCGCGCTGGCGTGCAGCGATACGCGGGTTCCAAGCCTTGAGGTCATTCGCACCGCCCGGCGGCTTTCCAGCTTGTCCACATAGACCATTTCCGAACCGGCGTTGATCGCGAGATGGACGGTCTCGTCAAGCTGTTGGTTCAGCTTCTCGATATGGGGTCGCGCTACCCTGCGCAGTTCAAGCTCGTCCCAACTTCGGTAGGCGAGGCTGATGAGCCGTGATCCAAGCGCCAGACCGCGCATGCCGGCCTGTTCCGCCAGCATCCCTTCCTGCAGCAGCGCCGAGACGATGCGATGCGCGGAGGGGCGGGGTATGCCGGTGGCCTGCGCGATATCGGTGACGCTGACCCGGCCCGGGGCATCGGCAACAAACTGCAGGACGCGGACGAATTTTGAGAAGGATGCGGTGCCGCGAATAGGCTGCTGGTCTTCGGTTGGGGGCACGGCGGGCAATCGGGATTGTCGGTGAGCTGTAGACACGCAGTCTAGTGATGGCGCCACCCCAAGACAAGCTGGCTCGGAAGGCGACCATGTGGCCGACATTGCCACTGTCGATGCCCGAGTCCCAGCCGGTTTTTCCAGATCTACCCGGCGGCGAGAATACGCCCGGGATTCAGGATGCTGCCCGGATCGAGCATTCGCTTGATATCGGCCATCAAGGCAATTTCGTTCGGTGATCGGGTGAGATCCAGATAAGGCTGCTTCAGCCTGCCGATCCCGTGCTCGGCCGAAACCGAGCCACCGAAATCCGCCACGACACCATAAACAGTGTCCGAGACGGTCTTCCGTGTCTCCGGTCCGGACTGTTCGGGCATGACATTGACGTGAAGATTGCAGTCGGCCAGATGGCCGAAAACCACCCATGGCACGCCGGGAAAGGTTTCGCCGATTCTGTGTCGAAGGGCCTCGACCGCGGCTTCCATCCGCTCAAGCGGAATCGAGATATCGAAGCCGATCATGGGCGGGAAGTGCCGACCGTGTTCGTAAACCGACTCGCGCAGACTCCAGAAACTCGCGCGTTCGGCATCTGATTGTGCAATCACGGCGTCGAGAACCAGACCAGTCTCGAGGTTGGTCGATAGGGCTTCGATGAAGCCGTCATCGCCGGTGCCAGGCGCTTCGATCAGAAGGAAAACCCCGTCACCGGCGGGGACCGGGGCTGTCAGGCCCATAGTGCCGGTAGCGATGTCATAGAACTCCCGCCACATCGCCTCGAAGACGAGAAGGCCGGCAGGCAATCGTTTGCCCAATTCGCCGAGAAGTTTCAGCGCGGCGGCCGTATCGGCAACTCTGACCAAGGCGGAATCGATCGATTGCGGCAATGGATGCAGGGCAAATGTGACCTGCGTCACGATGCCAAGCGTTCCTTCCGATCCGATGAAAATCTGGGTCCAGTCATAGCCGGTGTTGTTCTTGAGCATCTTTCCGGGCGTGCTGACGATGCGTCCGTCGGCCAATACCACCTCCAGTCCGCGTACATTGGCGCGCGTCATGCCATAGCGTAGCACCTGATTTCCGCCGGCATTGGTCGCGACCGTGCCGCCGACGGTGCAACTGCCGCGTGCGCCCAGATCGACACCAAGCAGCAGGCCTGCATCGTTTGCCGCCTCCTGCGCCATCTGCAACGGTGTTCCTGCCAGCGCCGTGATCGTGCCGCCCAGCAAGTCGATTTCCACTATGCCGACCATGCGTTCGAGCGAAATCGCGATCTCACCCTCGAGAGGATGCGCGCCGCCTGCAAGTCCGGTCATGCCGCCCTGTGGAACCACCGGCCGTCCATGGTCATTGCAAAGGGTCAGAGCGGCGGATACCTCGGCGCTGCTGCGCGGAAGAATCAGGGCCGCCGGGGCAGTGGGCGGCAGACCGGCCGCATCAGCCCAGTTTCGCGAGGGAATCATATCTCCGGTTCGTACCGAATCTTTGCCCAGGGTTGCCTGCAATTCGGCGATCAGGGAATCTTCCACATCAAATCTCCCATTGTTGATAATGGTTTACCGTCGCCGTCCAACGCGACCGGGGCTTATCCGGAAAAATGCACAGCGAAACCTCAATAAGCGATTATAATAGTATACTACAATGCCGAAGTGTGCTAACAACCCACAAATTGGAGGACTGTGCTTCGGCGTGGTACGTGCAAAAGGGAGAAGCGGATGGCCGAGGCCGATGGGGCTTTGATGCCGGGCGCACAGAGTTCAGCTTTGCGTAAAATCACGATGCGTCTGGTCACCGGAGGTGAGGTCGGCGTGATCGCAGCGCTGGTCTTGCTGGCCGGCTTTTTCTGGATGATCGAGCCCGCTTTCATGTCGGCTCGCAATGTTCGTGCGATTCTCAATGTGGTCTCGTTCGTTGGCATCATAGCCATCGGGCAGACGGTTCTGATGGTTTCCGGTGAGTTCGACCTTTCTGTCGGCTCGGTAGCGGGCCTTTCCGCAGTGGTGGCAGCCAAGCTGATGACGGCTTTGGCGTTGCCGGTGCCGATCGCGCTCCTTGGCGGCGTCGGCGTGGGACTTCTCCTGGGCCTGGTCAACGGGCTGGTCGTGGTCAAGCTGGGTATCCCGGCTTTCATCCAGACCCTGGGCGTCCTGTTTGTGGGCCAGGGGCTCATTCAGGTCGTAACCGGTGGCTACCCCGTCTATCCGCTCCCGGAAGCGGTTACCGCCATTGGCCGTACCAATCTTGGTTTTGGCCTTGGCTGGAGTTTTGCCTTTTTCATCATGGCTCTGATCGTCGCGGACACGGTGCTGCGCAGAACCGCGGTCGGCCGCAATCTGTATGCGACCGGTGGCAACAAGGAGGTTGCGAGGCTCGTCGGTATCAACACCGACCGCTACAAGATTGCCTCCTTCATGACGGTTGGCGCATTGGCCGCGGTCGCGGGGATGTTTGTCATGGCCGACATGTCAACCGCGACGACAACGGTTGGTTCGGGCTGGGAGCTTGTGGTTATCGCCGGTGTGGTGGTTGGCGGGGTCTCGCTGTTCGGCGGGGCGGGTACCGTGGTTGGCGGGGTTATCGGAATCCTGCTGCTGCGCGTCGTCCAAAGTGGGCTGGTCATTATCGGTGTCGATGCCAACTGGCAGCAGATCGCGGTGGGCGTGATCATGGTGCTGGCGGTTGGGCTGGACATTCTGCGGCGCCGCTATCTGGCGAGCGGTAACGCGGGATAGGCGGCTGACGCCGCTTCCCAAGAAGGAGGCGCAGCCCATTGGGTTTGCGTGGGTACGACCGCTCGAGAAACGGGCGGCGACAATAGAGAGGAGACATCATGTTGAAATTCAAGGGACTGCCCGGTGTGTTCGGTCGAACCGCACTGACCGGAGTACTGTTGGTATCCGGTCTGGGGCTGGTCGCGCCGGCCGTTGCAGATGATACCGTGCGCCTGCTGTGGGTGCAGCCGATGCGCGGCCATCCGGTTCATCGCCTGATGCAGGCCGGATTTCTAGAGAAATGCGCTGAACTGGAATATGAGTGCGAAGTCGTCGGCGACCCGAGCGCAACCAACTGGGACGTCGCAGCGACGATCCCGCTCGCCGAAGCCGCATTGGCGCGGACCGAATACGATGCAGTCGGCGTCTATGGTCCCGACCCGGCAGTCTATTCCTACATGACGGATCTGGCCGGCGAGGGCCTGCCTGTCGTGACGTGGCATGTTCTGCCGGAAGAGGGCTCGGTTCCCGGCCTTGCCGCCGCCATCGGCGAGGATATCTCCAATGCCGGTTACAATGCCGCGATGGCAATCGGCGAACAGCTTGGCGGCAAGGGAACCGTCGCGCTGACGCAAGGCGCATCGAACGATACCGAGAACACGATGTCGGACGCGTTTCGGGCCACGATTGCCGAGCATTTCCCGGACATTGTTGTCCTGCCAACCGAGATGGAAGGCTTCGATCCGTCGGCCGCGGAATCCAAGGCCGTGGCGATGTTGCTTGCGAACCCGGATGTCGCGGCGGCGTTCGGCACGACGGGCAACTCGATCCAGACCTGGGCATCCGCGTCGCGGAAGGCAGACCGGGATCTGGTCATCATCGGCATGGACTACATTCGCCAGAACCTCGATCTGGTGCGCGACGGTGAGGCCTACGGCCTTGTCGCCCAACCGCTCTACGAGGAAAGTGCGCTTGTAGCGGAACTGCTTGGCCGCCTGGCGCAGGGTGAGGAGGTCGACTACCTGAACCCGCTCCCGGCGCCGGTCATCACCGCGGATGACCTGCAGCCCTATTACGAAATGCTGGACCGCGCGGGTCAGTAAGCCGGTCTTCCGGGCGGGGTCTCTCCGCCCGGATTGGCCCAAGGAGAATGCCGTGAGTGCCGACTACGCCATCGAAACCCGTGCCATCTGCAAATCCTTCGCTGGAGTCCAGGCTCTGCGCGGCGTGGACCTGAAGGTTCGTCGAGGCGACATTCACGCGCTTCTGGGTCAGAACGGTGCCGGCAAGTCGACGCTGGTCAAGATCATGAACGGTGTCTATCGCGCCGGTGCCTACGAAGGCGAACTTCTGCTTTCCGGCAAGCCCTGCGCCTTTCGCTCGCCCGATGACGCTCGTGGCGCGGGCATTGGCTATGTTCCGCAGGAAATCGAGGTTCTGGATCAGCTGACCGTCGCGGAGAATGTCTTCGCCGGGCATATGGGCGTTGGCGGGATTGGTGTGAACCGTCCTCTCGTGCTCGAGAAAACGCGCGAGATCTTCTCCGAAATGGGCATCGCCATCAATCCGCGCGCCATAGTCGCCTCGCTCACCGGGGCGCAGCGTCATCTGGTGATGATCGCGCGCACCATCTCTGCCAATCCTGACGTGCTTATGCTGGACGAACCGACATCGTCGCTGTCCGGTCAGGAAGTTACCGCGCTGTTCGCGGTCCTTCGCCGGCTCAAGGCCCAGGGCAAGACCATCATTTACATCACTCACCGGCTTCCCGAAGTGCTGGACCTGTGTGACCATGCCACGGTGTTGCGCGATGGGCGGGTCGGTGATGAATTCGACCGTGCCGAGTTCGATCAGGACAAGTTCATCTTCGCGATGTCGGGCCGCCGCTTGCAGCAATTGTTCCCCGAGCGGACCGATGAGCCGACGGAACACAAAATGCTGGAGGTGGTGGGTTTGAACGTACCCGGGCATACCGGCGCCATTTATGGCGCGCGCGATGTGTCCTTCCACGTTGCCGCCGGCGAGATCGTCGGCCTTGCCGGATTGCTCGGTTCGGGGCGGAGCGAAATCCTGCATGGGATTTATGGCCGCGTGCCAGCCACTGGCACGATCAAGGTCGATGGCACTCCGATCCGGATCGCATCGCCAAGGGACGCGCGTGCTGCCGGCATCGCTCTCCTGACGGAGGACCGCAAACATGACGGGCTTTTGTTTAACCTGCCGGTGGGCATGAATATCACGATCGGCAATCTTTCCGCAGTCTCCTCCAACTTCTTCGTCGATGCCGATCGCGAGATGGCGGAGATCGAGAGGGCGATGCGCGAGCTGTCCGTCAAGGCGCCGTCTGCCACGTCCTCGGTCGCGCAGCTTTCCGGGGGCAATCAACAGAAGCTCCTTTTTGCACGCGTTCTGATGCGGACGCCGCGCATCCTGCTGCTGGACGAGCCGTCCAAGGGGGTCGACGCCGCGACGCGCGCCGAGATCTATCGGTTGATCGTCGAGTTGGCCGGCAAGGGTGTGGCGCTTCTGATCGTATCTTCGGAGCTGGAGGAATTGATCGGGCTGTGCGATCGTTGTCTGACCGTCGCCGATGGCGAAATCGTTGGCGAGTTCCGGCGCGGTGAGGGCGATGAGGAGCGTGTTATGCGCGAAGTGGCTGAGGCGCAGGCCCGAAATCTGGCCATGGCCATGGAGGCCTGAGTCTTGCTGGCTGGCAAGCGCATCCTTGTGACCGGAGGTGCCACCGGTATCGGTGCGGCGACCTGCCGGCATCTGCTCGAAAATGATGCTCAGGTTGCAGCGGTGGGGCTTGACGGTGCCGCCGGTCGTGCGCTGGCGTCCGAGTTGGACGACGGGTCCTTCCTGTTTCACGAAGCCGATCTGACGCGCGACGCGGATGTTCGCGCCGCCGTTGCTGCAGCAACCGATGCCTTCGGCGGGCTTGACGGTGTAGTCAATGCCGCGGGGATATACCCGACCGGAAAGCGGCTCGAGGAACTTTCCGACGAAGAATGGGACAGGACACTTGCCGTGAATCTGACCGCCGTCTTCCGGGTCTGCCGGGCCACCTTGCCCCTGTTGCGCGCGGCGGGTGGCGGTTCCGTTGTCAACATTGCCTCGGTTCACGCCGAAGCGACCGTGCCCGGCGTGCCGGCCTACGCCGCGACCAAGGGGGCGATTGCCGCGTTGTCGCGACAGATGGCGCTGGACTATGCGTGCGACCGGATCCGGGTCAATTCGGTCATTGTCGGCTCGGTTGCCACGCGCATGACACTGGACGGGTTGGACGAGGCCGGCGGCGCGGAAGCGGTTGGCCTCAGCTTCTCGCAGGACAAGATCGGCAGGATCGCGGAACCGTCCGAGATTGCGGCTGTCATCGCCTTCCTGCTTTCCGACGCGTCGAGTTTCGTGACCGGAAGCGCGGTTCGAGCCGACGGCGGCCTGCTTGCCAGACTGCTGCCTTGAACAGACGGGTAGGGCGCGACCGCGAGGTGGGTCGTGCCTTCAGCCGCTGTGGAGGACAGAGACGGTCAGAAGCTGCGGCCATAGCCGACACTCCATCCGCCATCGACGGGAAGCAATTGTCCGTTCAGATAGCTGTTGAGCGGATCGCACAGGAACAGGGCCGCATTACAGATGTCGTCGATTGTTCCCGCACGGCCAATCGGGGTGTGGCCTATCATCACCGTGTCGCCGGCGCAGGCCGGGTCGCCGATTGTGCCGGCTCCTATCCCGTTCACAACCACCTCCGGTGCGAGCGACATGGCAAGGCCTCGCAGAGCGGCCAGAACGGCGGCCATCTCGACCGAATAGTCCGGATGCCGCCGCATCGGAATGGCCGCCATGGCCGACATCAGAAAGACGATACGACCGGAACCACGGGCCTTCATGGCCAGGCCCGTTTCCCGCGCCTGTGCATGCAGTTCCGACCAGTCGAAGCCGCCATCCGGAATGAGGGGGAGGGCGACGATCAGGATGTCGGGTAATTCCGTGTGATCTCGGGCGACCGTCGCGCCGTTCGCAGACAGCGCTTCGCCCAAAGCTTCGGTTACGCGCGTCACCACACCCGTCATGGCCACCAGTTTGCCATCAAGCTCGATTCGCATTTCGGTCCTCATATCGGATATCCTGCGGTCCATCCGCCATCAACGGTGAGCGTCTGGCCGTTCACATAGGCCGCAGCCGGAGAAGCCAGGAAAAGCACGGGCTCGGCGATCTCTTCCGGCGTGCCGGGACGGCCCATCGGCACCTGGGCCATGAATTCGGCGGTGCGCCCGGCGAAGGAGCCGTCCTCGCTGTAAAACAGGGCGCGTGTGCCTTCGGACAGAACAGAGCCGGGCGCGATCGCGTTTACCAGCACACCTTGCGGCGCCAGTTCCAGCGCCATCGACCGTGTCAGGTGGATGAGCCCGGCTTTCGCTGCCACGAAAGGGCTTTGCAGGCGCATCGCGGCGAGGCCGACCACCGAGGCGATGTTGATAATCCGTCCGCCCGCCCCCCGCGCCAGCATTGGCGCCAGTGCAGCCTTGCTCATCAGATAGGTGCCATCCAGATCGACCCGCAGAATCCTGTCCCATTCCGCGCGCGGGAAGACGTCGATATTGACCCGATGCGCATGGGTGTTGATGCCGGCATTGTTCACCAGAATGTCGATCTGGCCGAAGTGGTCGAGTATGGCGGCAACGCCCGAGGCGACGGACGCCTCATCGGCGATGTCGATGTGGCAGGCCATCGCGCGGGGCAGGGTGGCAGCGAAAGCCTCGGCGCCGGCGAAGTCGATATCGGCGATCACCACGCGCGCGCCATTGTCGGCCAGTCGCCGCGATATCGCGCGGCCTATCGCCCCCGCCGCACCGGTGACGATCGCGACCCTTCCTTCCAGATCGATCTGCATCATGCCCTCCCTAGTTCGCCGAATTATTCAGCGGTGACCACTTGCCTTTGTCGACCGAGCCCGTCGATTCCCAGCTCTACGATATCACCCGCTTTCAGATAGCGCGGCGGCGTCATTCCGAGGCCGACGCCCGCCGGCGTGCCGGTCGTGATTATGTCCCCGGGATGGAGCGTGAAGAAGGTGCTGAGATAGGAAATCAGGAACCGCACCCCGTAGATCATGTTGCGCGTGCTGCCGTTTTGCATCGTCTCGCCATTGACCGAAAGCCAGAGTGCCAGATCCTGCGGATCGCCAATCTCGTCCGGTGTCACGAGCCAGGGGCCGATCGGGCCAAAGCTGTCGCAACTTTTTCCCTTCGTCCATTGGCCTGCCCGGTCAGACTGATAGCTGCGTTCGGAAACATCGTTGATCAGACAGAACCCGGCGACATGATCGAGCGCCTCAGCTTCGGTGACATATTTTGCCGCGCGCCCGATCACGACTCCGAGCTCGACCTCCCAATCCGTTTTCTCCGAGCCACGCGGCAGGACAATCGGGTCGTCGGGTCCGGAAATGCTCGACGTGGCTTTCATGAACAATACCGGCTCGGGCGGGACCGCGAGATTGCCTTCGGCGGCGTGGTCGGCATAGTTGAGACCGATACACATGAATTTCCCGGTCTCCGCTACGCAGGGCCCGATCCTGGGATTGCCCTCGACCAGCGGCAGGCTGGCTGGATCGAGCGATCCGAAGCGGTCGAGATTGGCCAACATTGCCCCGTCGATGTCGTCGCAATGCTCCGCCAGGTCGCGCATATTGCCCGCAGCGTCAAGCATTGCTGGCCGTTCGTCGCCCTTAGGGCCATAGCGCAGGAACTTCATTTTTTCTCCCTTGTCGCGGCGTTGTCTTGCCGCCTATTTCAGTCGGTGCCTTCCAGCTCCGCCCATTCGCGATCGCCTGATGCCATCACCTTTTTGCCGAGTTGCGCGGGGTGCCGCGGTCGTCGCCGGTATTGACGACAACGACCGCGGCGGGCGCCGTGTGCCGGATGCCGAACCGGGGATCGGCGGCGACGCGGCGCTGGGAGGTCAGTGTTAGCGCGCGAGCCACATCAGCCGCCCTTACCGGCGCTGAACCCGCGTCTCGCTGAGTTGCATTGGCTGAGGTCGGCAACCTCCGGGCGTTGTACCTCGCCGCAGCCTGTTCGGATGTCATGGGGCTTCCATTCTCGACATTAAATTATAATAGTATATTATCATGAATGGATCGGGCCAGGTCAAGCGATGCTGCGTCCGTTCGCTTCGCCCGTGGAAATTTCCGAATTGCCATTATGCTATTATACTACTATGTGAGTTTCGAGAGATAGGCGAGGCCTGATCGTCGAAGGAGGAAACTTGGACCAGAGTTCACGTGCGGCTCAGTCGCGGAATGGAAGCCAGGCGAATTTGCCGGCTGCATCCACAATGCTTGGTTTGTTTGAGAAGATGGTGCTCTTGCGCAAGTTCGAGACTGTCGCGCAGGCTGCATGCCGCAAGGGCGAAACGCCGGGCTTCCTGCACCTCTATCTTGGACAAGAGGCCAGTGCGGTCGGCGTTTGTGCGCATCTTCAACACAGTGACTGGGTGACATCCACCCATCGAGGTCATGGGCACGCGCTGGCCAAGGGCGCTGATCCGGCCGGCGTCATGGCGGAGCTTTTCGGCAAGGTCGACGGTATCTGCGGCGGTCGTGGCGGCACGATGCACCTTTACGATCGCAGCGTCGGGCTATTCGGCACCAACGGTGTCGTCGGCGCCGGCATCGGTCAGGCTGTCGGTATCGGCCTTGGCGCGCGAGCCCTTGGAACAGATGCGATCGGCGTCACCTTTTTCGGCGACGGGGCCAGCAATCACGGTGCCTTCCACGAGGCGCTGAATTTTGCGGCGATCCAACGGGCTCCGACGATCTTCGTTTGTGAAAACAACCTCTACGCGACAGCGACGCCCCTAAGCGAAACGACGTTGAACACCGACATTGCCAGCAAGGCCGCAAGCTATGGCATGCCCGGCGTTTCGGTTGACGGGAACGATGTGTTTGCCGTCTGGACGGTGATGGCCGAGGCGACGCAACGCGCACGCTCGGGCAAGGGGCCCACGCTGATCGAAACGCGTACCTATCGCACGGTCGGTCACCATGAAGGCGATCCCGTTGCCGGCACTTACCGCTCGCAGGAGGAGATCGACGAATGGAAGGCGCGCGATCCCATCGACCGGTTCCGCAAGAAGCTGGTCGAGGAATACCGCATTGCGAGTGTGCAGGAACTGACGGATATCGAGACGCGGATTGACGAGATCATCGACGAGGCGCTGGAATTCGCGCGTCGTTCGCCGATGCCGGATCCGGCGTCGGTCCGCCGCCATGTCTTTGCCGAGCCAATCAACCCGCCCGTTGCGCTGGCCGCGCCCGCCGCCGGCGCGAGCCGCGTGCAGGGATGGCTGGAAGCTGTGCGTGACGGCATCGCCGAGGAGATGCGCGCCAATGACGCCATTCTCTATTTTGGCGAGGGCACCGGCGAGCGGGGCGGCAGCTTTGCCCACACCAAGAATCTCTGGGCCGAGTTCGGTGCCGAACGCATGATCGATACTCCGATCTCGGAACAGGCCTTTACGGCGGCGGCCATCGGCGCTTCTGCCATCGGTGCGCGGACCGTGTCCGACGTGATGTTTGCCGATTTTGCTTTCGAGGCGGCGGGGCAGATCCTGTTGCAGGGTGCCAAGCTGCGATACATGTCGAATGGCGGCATGAACGCGCCTTTCGTGTTGCGCGCCGGGGCGGGTGCTTTGCGCAGTTCGGGTCCGCACCACAGCGGTGCTTACCATCCGATCTTCGCACAAATGCCTGGGCTGATCGTGTGCGTGCCCTCGAATCCGGCCGACGCAAAGGGACTGATGAAGACCGCGCTGCGTGCTTCGGACCCGGTCGTCATGCTGGAGCCCAAGGCGCTTTACGCATCGAAGGGGGAAGTTCCCGAGGGCGAGCACTACGTCCCCTTTGGCGTCGCGCGGATCGCGCGCGCCGGCCAGGACATCACCATTGTCGCCAGCGGACAGCTGGTTGGTCAGGCGATGAAGGCGGCCGAAACGCTGGCCGCAGCTGGGATCGAGGCAGAGATCATCGATCCTCGCACGATCGTGCCCTTCGATATCTATGCCGTGGTGGAGAGCGTTCGCAAGACCCACCGTCTGCTAGTCGTGGACGAAGCCTGGGCCATGTGCGGCATGGGTGGCGAAATCGCCCAGGCGATCAACGAACTGGCCTTCGACGAGTTGGATGCGCCGCCGGGACGGCTTCACACGCTGCCGGTTTCGCATCCCTTTGCGCCGGTTCTCGAGCAGGCGATGCTGGTCAACGCGGAGCGGATCATCGAGGCGGCGCAAGGCATAGTCGATGGCCTGCCACCGGTGCCCGATCACTGGATGGGGCAGGGGAGCGGTCGTCCGGTTGCGGCGCCCGCGCCTGCGCCTGCGCCGATCGCTTCGCCCTCGGCTCCCCCGTCGGCGGCTCCGGAAACTCCCGCGCCGGCAGCCGCCGGGAAGGACGGAGAGGAAGACATCCTGATGCCGTTCGGGGATCTCACGGTCAGCGAAGGCACGCTGGTTCGTTGGGTCAAGGGGCTTGGCGATACGGTAACCAGTGGCGAACTCGTCGCTGAAATCGAGACCGACAAGGCGGTGGTCGAGATCGAGGCTCCGGTCTCGGGCAAGGTCACTTCAATCGAAGCCGAGGTTGGTCAGGTCATTCCGATGGGTGGTCGAATCGGCGGGATTTCGGCATGATTCCTGCGGTTGTGCGGCAGAAAGCCTCGCCCTATGCGCGCAAGCTCGCGAAGGAGCGTTCGCTGGCGCTCGACGCGATCATCGGCACCGGCCCATTCGGTCGGATTGTTGCCGCCGATGTGCTGAACGCGCCTGATGAACCGGCTGTAAGAACCGCTGGGCCCGGGCCCGCGCGTATTCCTTCAGCCTTTGCGGCGCAGATAGATCTCACCGCGCTGCGTCGGTTCATCGATGATGTCGATGCAGCGGGCCTGGCGTTGTCGATCGAGGATATCGCTTTGCGCGCGGCGGGGCGGGCGTTGGCCGAACTCGACTTGTCCGACGCCATGGCCAACCGCGATCTGGCGCTTGAAACCGGTGGTCGGCAGATACGCCTTGCAATGTCCCGTGATCACTCTGTCGGGGTTCAGAGGCAGGCACGCCTAGAGGCGCTCGACAGCGAGCGAGATGATGCCGAGGCCGAGGCGCTTCTCTCGGTCCAGTTCCTTGAGGCTGGTCGGGTCTCGCCCGTGCTCATGCCGTTGTTGCCGGGACGGGCCCTTCGGCTTCGGCTCAACACGCTTGCGGGCGGTGAAGCGCTTGCGGCTCTCCTCTGTGCCGATCCCGATGTGTTGCCCGACGAAGCCGCGGTGGCCTTTCTCGACAGTTTCGCCAACGCCATGGAAGAACCGTTGAGGCTCTTGGCCTGAGCGGCCTCGGCCATGGCGATCACCGTGGCTGTCTTCGACAGGCGCATCGATTTGGATGCCGCAGCAGTCCTCCCCAAAAACCGGCAGCATGCCGGATGTAGAGACCTGTCGCGTCTGAGAGCGTCGGGACATCGATCCCGCTTACCCCGCATTTGAGCGTGGCTACAAGCGCGCCGGATTGACCGCGCCGGTCTCAGGCATTGGCCGTCGATCGAATCTCTTGTTTTCGGGCAGAACGATCACACCGCCGCGCTTTATGACAATCTGTGCAAGCCATGCTACAGACCCGTCTTTGCGAGGTAGCCCATAGGGGAATACCTTGTGTTGTGCTTTCCAAGCAAACAGGCACGAAATTAACCGATACGAGGCGTCGGCAAAAATCAGAGATATGGACTGAGTATTGGAAGACGAAAGGAAATCGCCGATTAGCGCATCCCAGCGTCTCGCCATCGCGCCCATGATGGATTGGACCGATCGGCATTGTCGCTATTTTCATCGCCAGCTTACGCGGCGGGCGTTGCTTTATACCGAGATGGTCGTGGCGGATGCGGTGATCCATGGCGTTCGGGAGCGCCTGCTCGGTTATGACGCGGCCGAGCATCCGGTGGCGCTGCAGCTGGGTGGCAGCGATCCGGAGAAGCTGGCGGAAGCGGTGAGGATCGCGGCGAGTTTCGGCTATGACGAGGTCAATCTCAATGTCGGCTGTCCGTCGGATCGTGTCCAGTCGGGAACATTCGGCGCCTGCCTGATGTTGCAGCCGGCGCTTGTCGCTCGTTGTGTCGAGGCGATGAAAGAGGCCGCGCCGGCAGGGCAGCAGGTGACCGTTAAATGCCGTATCGGCGTCGATGAGCAGGACCCGGAAACGGCCTTGTTCGATCTGGCGCGCCAGGTCGCCGATGCGGGGACGGATGCGATCTGGGTGCACGCCCGCAAGGCATGGCTGGAAGGTTTGAGCCCGAAGGAGAACCGGGATATCCCGCCGCTGGACTATAACCTCGTCTATCGCCTGAAGGCCGATTATCCCAGCCTTTTCATCGGGATAAATGGCGGTATTCAGGATTTGAATCAGGCCGTCGAGCATCTCCGGCATGTTGACGGCGTCATGCTGGGCCGCGCGGCCTATCACAACCCGGGTCTGCTGAGCGACGTGGACAGCACGATTTACGGCGAAGCCGGCGCTTCGGTCGATCTGCACTCCGTCGTACTGACGATGGCCGACTATATCGATCGGCATGTCGCCGCGGGCGGAAAGGCGAACCAAGTGACGCGCCATATGGTCGGACTGTTCCACGGCATGCCCGGCGCGCGAGGCTGGCGCCAGCACCTTTCGACGCAAGCCGTTCTGCCGGGTGCGGACGGTCAGGTTTTGCGCGACGCGCTGGAAAAGATCACCGCGGTTCAACGTGCGGCGGCCTGACGGCGCCGTGGCTTGCCAAGCTCCCTGAAACCGGTCATCTGGCAGTATTCTTGGCCGTATTTCTGGCTGCGGGGGCGAGTTCCGGAATGGGTGACGTGACGATCATGGAAGTGGCGGGGCTGGTGCTGGCTCTCGCCGGTGCGGGGCTGGTGGCCGGCGTCCTCGCGGGCCTTTTCGGCATCGGAGGCGGTGCTGTTCTGGTGCCGATCTTCTACCAGGTCTTCGGCATTGTCGGTGTCGAGGATTCGCTGCGCATGCATCTGTCGGTCGGCACTTCGCTCGCCATCATCGTTCCAACCTCCATCCGATCCTTCCTGTCGCATCGAGCCAAAGGCGCGGTCGATATGGAGCTGCTGAAGAGCTACGTCTTCGCGATTCCGACCGGCGTGCTGCTCGCCACGCTTGTTTTCGCATCGATATCGGGCAGCGGCTTGCGCATCGTCTTCGCGGTCATCTCGATTCTCGTCGGGCTTCGCCTGATCCTGAACCGGCCGGGCTGGCGGATCGGCGACGATCTGCCGACCGGTATCGCACGCTTCGGTATCGGCGCGATCATCGGTTTCCTGTCGACGCTGATGGGCATCGGCGGCGGCGTGCTCAACAACACCTTCATGACGCTTTTCAACCGGCCTATCCACCAGGCGGTGGCCACGTCGGCGGGTGTTGGTGTGCTGATATCCATTCCCGGTTTTATCGGTTCGATCTGGGCCGGATGGGGCGAGGCGGGGCTTCCGTTTCTCTCGACGGGCTTCGTCAACTGGCTCGCTGTTGCGCTGATCATCCCGATCACGCTTTTGGTCGCGCCGCTCGGCGTGCGTCTGGCGCACGGGCTGAAGAAGCGTCAGCTCGAGGTGAGTTTCGGCATCTTCATGTTCGTGGTCGCGGCGCGGTTCTTCTACAGCGTGCTGTAGGTCGGGTCAGTTCCGCAGGATCATGCGGTCGCGCTGGAACTCGAAGGACGACAACGTGTCGAGGAAGTTCATGCCGAGTAGGTTCGAGGCGAGCTGATTGTCACGGGCAACCAACGCGATCATGTTCTGCCGCCCGATCCCGCCAATCACGATCTCCACATCCGAGATGCGCGCCGCCATGGTCACGCCGTTCGCCGTCGAGACCGGGATCCGGAAGTCGAGCGTGTCGGGATCGTAGCCGGCCTTGCGCGCGTTCGTTTCCGTCAGCACGACGGTCGAAGCGCCGGTGTCGATCATGAAGGGTTGCCGCTCGCCATTGACGATGCCGAGAACCTCGAAATGGCGGCCGCTTCTGTTCACGGTGACCGACAGGTCGCCATTGACGTCTTCCATCGTCACCGGCTTGCCCGGCAACAGGCCGGAGGTGACCCGGCTTGCCGTTTCCTGCAGTTCGAAGCGGTATTCGTAGCCGACGACCAGCATGACGAGGACAGCGATCCAGATGCCGGCCTGGCGCGCCATGGCGCCGAAGCGCTGGCCGGAGGCGAACAGCGCCGCGGCAATCACCGTTCCAAGCAGGCCGAGATAGACCGTACCGGCGAACTGGTCGTCGGTCATCGGGCCGATCGTGCCATCATTGCCGTTGAAGACGAGGATCAGCAGCGCAGCGCCGAGAATGCCGAAGATGACGAATGCGAAGGCGTTCATTGCTCAACTTTCTCCGGACGGATTATCCGCGCGTTCGCGGGCAATCCTCTTGCGGCGTGTTTCGCGGCGCGGCTTGCGTTCCACCGTCTCCAGCCGCCCGGCCAGTTCTGCCATGATATCGCGGCGCTTTTCCGGCGGGTACAGCGTCCACTGGGCGATTTCGTCGCGCGTGCGTCCGCATCCGAAGCAATAGCCGGTTTTCAGATCGATCGAGCAGACCAGTATGCAGGGCGATTCCATGACGCTCCCGGCGGTTTCCGATATTCTCAGGTGGGGATCGAAACGCCGAGGGCAAGACCTGTCAGCAGGGCGATCTCGACGATTTGCTGGCACGCGCCAAGCGTATCGCCGGTGTTGCCGCCGATCAGGCGTTTGCACAGGCGCGAAAATCCCTGAAGGGCCACAAGGGCCAGAAGCAGCGCGGCGGCGGCGTTGACGATGCCTGTCGTCATCGTCGCCAGCACCGCGAAGATGACGAGACCAAGGACCGCGGCGGTGCTCACGGCGCGTTCGCCAGGTGCGCCGGCATCGTGTGCCACTCCGCTTCCGCGCGCGTTCGGCAGGCTTGCCCAGAACCAGACCATCGCGGCGCGCGAGCAGGCCGCGATGGCGATCATCGAGAGCCCTGCGAAAAATGCGCCATGCGCTGCCGTGATCGCCGCGAGGCCGGCCACGCGCAGGAGCAGGCTTCCGGCAATGGCGATCGCGCCATAGGTGCCGATGCGTGAATCCTTCATGATCTCGAGGCGCGCGGCCTTGGCGTGTCCGCCCGCAAAGCCGTCCGCGACATCGGCGAGTCCGTCCTCGTGCAGCGCGCCGGTCACTGCCACAAGCGCGAGGGTTGCATAGGCAGCCGCCATGAAGGCCGTCATTCCAAGCGACTCGAGAAAGACCAGCAGCAAGGCGGGCGCGGCCGCGATCAGTACCCCGGCGAGCGGGAAGGCGCGCGTCTCCTCGCGCATGCCGTTGTCGGGCGCATTGTCGAAATAGCGTGCGGAAACGGGAAGACGGCTGAGGAAGGCGACAGCGCGCATGATCTCCCCCACAAGGGCGGTCGCGTGGTCCCGGATGTCCGGCATGGAAAATTCCTTCGCGTTTCGGCGAGCTGGTGTCGCTTGCAGTGCGCCGTCGTGTATAGGGCAAGGGCATTACACGTGCCACAGCAATCCCAACGGAGCATGACGTGACGAGCGGTCTACCTTTCGACGATATTCGCAATCTGATCGAGGCATTGCCCGGCCCGGACGAGGCGGCCGTCGCCGCGGTGCGCGAGCGCGACGTCCAGTTGACCAAGCCGGCCGGCGCGCTCGGCAGACTGGAGAGCATTGCCGAATGGCTCGCGGCATGGACGGGGCGGCCGCCGGCCGTCACGCGACCGCTTGTTGCGGTGTTCGCCGGCAATCACGGTGTTGTCGAGCAGGGTGTCGCGCCTTTTCCGCAGAGCGTGACCATGCAGATGGTGCAGAATTTTGCCGCCGGCGGCGCAGCCGTCAACCAGATCTGCATCGCGCACGATCTCGGGCTCAAGGTTTTCGATCTGGCTCTCGATTATCCGACCGCCGACATCACCAAGGAAGCCGCGATGGACGAAAAAACCTGCGCGGCGACCATGGCCTTCGGCATGGAGGCAATCGCGGGCGGCACCGATCTGCTCTGTATCGGTGAGATGGGGATTGGAAACACCACGATCGCCGCCGCGATGTTTCACGGTCTTTATGGAGGCGAAGCTGCCGACTGGGTGGGGCCGGGCACCGGTTCGGCGGGTGATGTCCTGACGCGCAAGATCGACGCCGTCAGCTGCGCTGTCGCGCTGCACAAGGCGCATCTGAAGGACCCGCTGGAGGTGTTGCGCCGTCTCGGCGGTCGCGAAGTCGCCGCCATGGCCGGGGCGATCCTTGCCGCGCGCATGGAACGTATTCCGGTGATCATCGACGGCTATGTCGCGACAGCGGCCGCGGCCGTGCTGCATGCTCTCAACCCCAACGCGCTGGATCATTGCCTTGCAGGGCATGTCTCGGCCGAGCCGGCGCACGCCGCCGCGCTCGCGAAAATCGGCAAGGAACCGTTGCTTTCGCTCGGCATGAGGCTGGGTGAGGGGTCGGGCGCGGCGCTTGCCGCCGGGATCGTCAAGTCCGCGGCGCTGTGCCATTCGGGAATGGCGACATTCGATCAGGCGGGTGTCAGCGGCAAGGACGCCGAATAAGCCGCTACTGGCGGATCAGGCGGAGCCTGCAGCAGCCCGGCGTTTTTCGGCCGGCCGCGTGGAACGCGCGCGTCGCTCGGCCTTGTCGGAAACCGGCGCGGCGGGCAATTCGTCCATGACGCGTTCCGCAGGGAAGATCGCGAGCGCTTCGGTTCCTTCGCGCAGCTTGGATTTCAGCTTGAACGTGCCGTCATGCATCGCCATCAAAGCCTGCACGATCGGCAGGCCGAGACCGGTGCCCTGTTCCGCGCTCTTGATCGCGATCGAACCCTGGCCGAAGGCCGACAGCACGACCGGGATTTCGGATTCCGGAATGCCCGGGCCGTTGTCCTTGACCGACACATACTGACCGCCGGAAGCCGTCCAGCCGGTCTTGACCTGGATATGGCCGCCTGAGGGCGTGAACTTGACCGCGTTGGAAAGCAGGTTGAGGGCGACCTGTCGGATGGACCGCTCGTCGGCAAGCAGACGCGGCAGGCCGGGCTCGTATGCGTGTTCGATGCGGATGTTCTTCTGTTTCGACTTCATGCGAACCATGCCGATGCAGTCTTCCATGATCTCGGTCAGGAGCAGCGGCTCCTCGATAAGCTCCTGCTTGCCGGCCTCGATCCGGCTCAGGTCGAGGATCTCGTTGATCAGCTTGAGCAGGTGCTGGCCGGACTGGTTGATGTCGGTGGCGTAGGACCGGTAGTTCTGGTTTTCCATCGGTCCGAGCACTTCTTTAGCCATCACCTCCGAAAAGCCGAGAATGGCGTTCAGCGGCGTGCGCAACTCGTGGCTCATCGATGCGAGGAAACGCGACTTGGCGAGGTTCGCATCCTCGGCGCGTCGGCGTGCCTCTTCGGAGATCGATCGGGCCATCTCCAATTCGGCGACGAGCGCGTTGTTCTCGCTTCGGAAGCTGAGTGTCGCCAGGCTGGCGCGGCGAAGACGGATCGCGATGAAGGAGAAAAACAGCAGCGCGGCGAGCAATCCAGCCGATGCGGCGATTGCCGTCGGTTCGAAAATGCCGTCATGAGCGATCGCGAAGGCGACGACCGGCATGCCGAACTCGGTGACGACCGACCAGCGCAGATTGTAGTTGATCGTGGCGCTCGCAGCCATCGCAACCAGTATCGCGATCGCCTTGAACATCAGGTCTTCGTTGTTCGAGCAGGTGTCGCAGCCAAAAAAGGCGAACCATGACCAACAGGCGCCAAGCAGAAGATGCAGGGCGGCGAAGGCCGCGACCCACTTGCGATGGGTCTCCCTGGCCTGTTTGCGCGAAAGGTACTTTCGACCGAGCAGGCCGAGCCCCACATAGAGCAGCGAGGCGACGACTGACCAGATAAGGATTGCGCCGGAAAAGCCGTATGTGATGCTGAAGAAACCGGTCAGTACGATCAGCAGGACGATGGCCAGCGTACCCGACTGAACTGCGCGCGCATAAAGCGTCAGCAAATCGCGATCGTAATCCGGATCGGAGATGCCTTGTTCGGCCAAACGGTCGCGCGTCTTGCGAACGGCGATGCGAACATCGCTGTTGCGATACGACTTTCGCCGGTCGACAATAATCTTGTCGGGGAGTTCCGACGGCGATTGGCTCATGGTTTCAAATGTTTACGCGTTACACTTCCGTCAGGCGCATCCCGGACCGGTGAATGAAGATTATTTCCAAAACCTTAAAAACTTCCTTCAAAACCGGAATTGTCCATGCGCCTGCGTGCTAGAGAAAGAGGCATGCGCCGCTCGTCTGTGCGGCGTTTCTTCGAGCTCTTGGGCGTCGTTTTGCTGTTTGCAGTAGTTGCACTGGCGGCGGCGATTCTCGACGAGTCGTCGATGCGAACGATCGCGGGGCAGGTGAGAGTGATCGACGGGGACACGCTCCGCATCGCGGGAGAGCGTATCCGGCTCGCCGGTATCGATGCGCCGGAAACCGGGCAGACCTGTCGCATCGAAGGAGTGGTATCCGCGTGCGGTCAGGCGGCAGGGCTCTATCTGGCCGAATTGACGCGTGAGGGAAATGTAACCTGTCGGGGCAATGAAAGAGACCGCTACGGGCGGTTGCTCGCACGGTGCGTTGCTGGAGAGACGGACATCAACTCCGCCATGGTGCGCGCCGGATGGGCCGTTGCCTATGGCGACTATGCCGGTGAACAGAATCTGGCGTCGCGCGAGAAGATCGGCCTCTGGGCCGGGTCGTTCGACATGCCGTCCGACTGGCGTGCCGTCCATGGGGCGATGGCCGATATCGGGCCTGCCAGCTTGGCGATGCGGCTGTATAACAGGCTATTGTCCGGCCTGTTTGATAACCGGGGCGAGGAGACCGAATGACCCAGCATGATTTTTCCGACCACACGCTTTTCGATGGCGGGCGAGCGCCCAATCCACGTCGCGTGCGTATCTATCTCGCCGAGAAGGGGATTTCGGTTCCGCTCGTGCCTGTGGATATGGGCGCATTGGGCCATCGTGATCCGGAGGTCGCCACTCGCAATCCCCTGAAACGCCTTCCGGTGCTGGAACTTGGCGATGGGCGCGTGCTGACGGAGTCGATCGCGATCTGCCGCTATTTCGAGACCTTGTGTCCCGAACCGCCGCTGTTCGGAACCGGTGCGTTCGGCCAGGCCGAGGTGGAGATGTGGCAGCGCCGCGTCGAGCTTCATTTCATGTTCCCCGTCGCGCAGGCTTTCCGCCACATCCATCCGGCGATGCGCGAGTGGGAGCTTCCGCAAGTTGCCGAATGGGGCGAGGCGAACAAACCCAAGGCGCTCGAGTTCGCCGAATTTCTCGACGCGGAACTGGCGGTGCGCCCTTTCATTGCGGGCGATGCGATTTCGGTCGCGGACATCTCGGCTGTCGTCGCTGCCGATTTCTGTAAACCTGCGCGTATCCGCATTCCGGATGAACTGGAAAATTTCCATCGTTGGTATGCCGCCATGCGTCAGAGGCCAAGCTACGAGGCATGAGCCAAACGCTCGATGCGCTGTTGAAGGAAATCCGGGCCTGCCGGATATGCCGGGACGAACCGGAACGCGGGAAGCGTCTGCCGCATGAGCCGAACCCGGTCTGTGTGCCGTCTTCGCGGGCGCGGATCTGCATTTCCGGCCAGGCGCCCGGTACGCGGGTACACAGTTCGGGCCGGCCGTTTACCGACCCTTCGGGCGTGCGCTTGCGCGACTGGATGGGGATCGGGGAGGACCTGTTCTACGATCATGACCGTGTCGCGATCGTTCCGATGGGTTTCTGTTTTCCCGGCCTCGACGCCAAGGGCGGCGATCTGCCGCCGCGCCGCGAATGCCGCGTCACCTGGCACGACCGGCTCTTCGCCGTGATGCCGCAGGTCGAACTGGTGCTCGCAGTAGGCCGCTATGCGCAGACCTATCACATGGGAGCGCAGGCCGGCGCGACACTCACTGAAACGGTGATGAACTGGCGCGCCGTTCACGACAGTCTGGGCGAGGGGCGGTACCGCATCCTGCCGCTGCCGCACCCGTCCTGGCGGAACAATGCCTGGCTGAAGAAAAACCCGTGGTTCGAGACGGAATTGCTGCCTGTCCTGCGCGGGGAGGTGGCGCGCCTGATCGCGTGAATGTGTCAGGTCGATGCTTGCGGAATATTTTTCTTTATGCGACTGGAATTCGGTAAGTTCACGCAATAATATTCCAAAGAGTGAATGTATGGACAAGATCGACCGGCGCATTCTGCGCCTCCTTCAGGAAGACTCCACCATTGCTGTCGCCGATCTGGCGAAGAAAGTCGGGCTGTCGACGACGCCTTGCTGGCGTCGCATCCAGAAGCTCGAGGAGGACGGCGTTATCCGCAAGCGGGTCGCGCTGCTCAACCCGGAGAAGGTGAACGGACGGGTCACGGTCTTCGTGTCGATCCGCACCAATTCCCATTCGATGGAATGGTTGAAGCGTTTTTCGGAAGTGATCGGGGAGTTTCCGGAAGTCGTCGAGTTCTATCGCATGAGCGGCGATATCGATTACCTGTTGCGCGTCGTCGTACCCGATATTGCGGCCTATGACGCCTTCTATCAGAAGCTGATCGCCAAGATCGAGATCCGCGACGTCTCGTCGACATTCGCCATGGAGCGGATCAAATACACGACCGAACTGCCTCTCGACTACATGGTGCTCGACAAGCCGTGACGCTTTGCGTTTGACCTCCGTCAATGAGCGGGTCCATACATATGGTATTCGACATATATCAACAGGAGGAGCGATCATGCTTAAACAACGGGTACTTTCATTCGGCGCGGCCGCACTGATCGCGGGAGCGCTTGTCGCTCCGTCATGGGCGGCGGGTGACGATGTGGTTACACGTCAGACCGAAGCTGAATTCGGCGATGTCACGCAGGCGGTGCAGGACGGCATCGTCAATCGGGGCTACACGATCGACTATCACGGCCTTATCGGCGACATGCTGAAACGCACGGCCGGTGACGTCGGCGCGACGAAGGAACTCTACAAGGATGCAGAGTTCTTCACCTTCTGTTCGGCCGTCGTCTCGCGCAAGGTGATGGAAGGCGATATCGGCGACATCGCCTATTGCCCCTATGTCGTCTTCATCTACGAGGATGCGAGCATGGAAGGCACGGTTACCGTCGGGTTCCGTTCTCTGCCGGCAGGCGGTGAACGCGATCAGGTCAACGATCTGCTGACCGAGATCATCGAGGAAGCGGCCGAGTAAGCCAGCCTCTGCTCTTCAGGTTTCGACCGCGCGCCGACCCTGCGGTTGCCGCGCGGTCTTCATTTGTCGAGGAACTTCCAGGGCATTCGCGAGGCGGGCGCAGTCGCCGGTTCTTGCACATCGGCGTGCCGGACACTTGCGGCGCGGAGCCGGTATCCGGACTCGACACGGACAACGCCGTCGAGAATGAAAAGCTGCGAAATATCATGGGCCTTTCTGAGCCGGCCGGACACGGACACCGGCTCATAGGTGCGCTCGATGCGGATCGGCTTCTCCGGCGTGACCAGCACGACCTGTTCGGGCGGGGGCGGCGGCATGTGAGAACAAGCACCCGCCCAAGGCAACAACATGAACTGGTAGACCTTGTCGCCTTCGTAATCCACGGGAAGAAGAAATCCCGCGAGTTCGATCTCTTCGGCCGCGTCTTGCCACGCCGTCTTCAGCTGCTCCCATGTGATCGTCGCCGCGTTCGCGCTTGCGCAGCATATCGCAAATGACGCGGCAAACAGTCCGGTTGCGAGGCTGCGGCGATTTGCGGTCATGTCGATCTACCCGGGGAGCGGACCTGCCGAGAATGCCCCCGGCCTTTCTTTTCGGCAAGCCGGTCCAGCGTCTTTTGTGCTGTCAGCTCCTTAACCGCGTCCTTGCCGATCCAGCGGGCTGTCCTGTCCTCGGAAACCGCGAGTTTTTCCGCCAGAGCCAGTGCGGGCGTGTGGCAGGTGACGGAGCGCTTGCCGATCTGGCGTAACGCCCAGTTGACCGCCTTCTTGACGAAGTTGCGCCCATCTTCCGAATGGGCCTCGATCAGCGGCAGCCAGGCGATGATGTCGTCATCGGGGCGTTTTTTCAGGTGGACCGATCCCCAGGCCATCATCGCGAAGGCCGCCCGGCGGACGAATTCGCGCTCATCCGCCGCGAATTCGGGAATGAGTTCGTCGACCAGTCCCGCGTCGCAGAACAGGTCGGCGGAATGGTCTACGATTTCCCAGGAGGCGAATTCGGCGGCCATGGCGCGCGCCCGGTCGGCGGTCACCTTCTTCGGTTCGTCGGAGAACAGCGCCAGAAGCCGCGCCTCGCGGATTCCCGAGTCCCAAAGTTCAAGCGCGCGTGGGTGATTGCGCTTCAGTTTCCGCGCAAGCGGTCGCAGGACGGCGTTCGAGACGCCAAGCGCATTGGATGTCTCGATCCCGAAACGGGACATGCCGTCGACGTTGTATTGCGAAGCGAGTGTCCGCAGATGGGCGATTGCCTGTTCGGCCGTCCAGTCCGGGGAAGGCTCAGGAGTCGCCATCGATCTTTTGCAGTCGCGCCAACAGCGATGACGTGTCCCAACGCCGGCCGCCCATGGACTGGATATCCTTGTAGAACTGGTCGACCAGGGCCGTCACCGGGAGCGCCGCGCCATTGTTGTTTGCTTCGGAGAGCACGATGGCGAGGTCCTTGCGCATCCAGTCGACCGCGAAGCCATGTTGGTACTCGCCCGCGATCATGGTCTTGTGGCGGTTTTCCATCTGCCAGGAGCCTGCCGCGCCCTTGGAGATGACGTCGATGACCTTGTGCATGTCGAGCCCGGCCTTGAGGCCGAAATTGATGCCCTCCGACAGGCCCTGGACCAAGCCTGCAATGCAGATCTGGTTGACCATCTTGGTCAACTGGCCCGCGCCGGTCGGTCCCATGAGGCCGACCATGCGCGCAAAGGCCTCGATCGCCGGCCTGGCGCGCTCGAACACGTCTTCGTCGCCGCCGCACATCACGGTCAGGACGCCATTGACCGCGCCGGCTTCGCCGCCGGAAACCGGTGCGTCGATAAAGCCGAACCCGCCCTTGTCGGCGGCTGCGCGCAACTCGCGCGCCACGTCGGCGGAAGCGGTGGTGTTGTCGATGAAGATGGCTCCGGACTTCATGCCTTCGAACGCGCCGTCTTCGCCGATCGTAACCGAGCGCAGGTCGTCGTCATTGCCGACGCAGGAGAAGACGAAATCGGCGTCTTCGGCGGCCGCTTTCGGGGTCGGGGCCATCGTGCCGCCGAACTCCTCGACCCATTTCTGCGCCTTCGCCTCGGTGCGGTTGTAGACCGTGACGTCGTGACCGCCCTTCGTCGCGAGGTGGCCCGCCATGTGATATCCCATCACGCCGAGGCCGATGAACGCCGCTTTTGCCATATCCGGTTCCCTTTCGATCGTTTGCGCGTGACATAGCCTATCAGGCGCGACGATCAAACGGCGAATCCGGTTTCAGGAGAATCCCTTGCCGCTGTTTCTTCGTGGATCGATTCAACCGTTCATGTGGCTGTCGGCCGGCGTCCGCGCGAGTGCGAGAAAGGCAGTCACTTTCTCTCGGTGCGCCTCGTTCGCGATATCGCGTTCCGTCCGTGCCGTCGTTGTTTGGGTGTCGATGTTTGGCGTGCGCGCTGCAGTCATCAGGGAGTTTGCGATCACGTTCAGCATTGGATTTTCCATATGTCAGATTTTCATGAGGCCAGATTGACTGAAATTGGCGCATATGCCAGTCACAAATATAAGCGATATGTAAGGCTGGCTTTCATATGGATTGGCGCGGAATTCCATCGCTGAATGGACTGAAGGCTTTTTCGGCCGTTACCGACACGCTGAACCTCTCTCAAGCGGGGCGGATGCTGAATGTCAGTCACGCCGCCGTCAGCCAGCAGGTCAGGGCGCTGGAAGCGCATCTCGGCGTCTCGCTGGTGGTGCGGCACGGGCGCGGCGTCGCGCTGACACCGGAAGGGCAGGATCTGGCGAAGAGCCTCGAAGAAGCGTTTTCCGGCATTCGCTCCGCCGTCGATGCATTGTCGGAAACCGGGTCGGGGCGGCCGCTGCAGGTGACGATGACGCCCGCATTTGCGGTCAGCTGGCTGATGCCCCGCATCTCCGACTTCCGCCTGCAGCATCCCGACATCGAATTGATGCTCAATCCGACGGCCGAACTCGTCGAACTCGCGCCCGGCGGGGTCGATGTGGCCATCCGCTTCGGTGACGGCAACTGGCCCGGTCTCGACGCGGAATTGTTGTTGCCGACCACATTCGCGATCGTTGCTGCTCGCTCGCTGGTCGGGGACCGGCAGTTCACCGATCCCGAGCAACTGGTGGACTATCCCTGGATGCAGGAACTGGGCACCAACGAATTGTCGCTCTGGCTGGAGCGGCAGGGCGTGATCGCCACCGGCAAGCTCGATATCACGCATCTGCCGGGCTATCTCGTGCTCGACGGTCTGCGGCGCGGCGACGGGATCACCGCTTCGGCGCGCGCGTTCCTCGAGGCCGAGATCGAAGCGGGGAGCCTGCGGTTGCTGTTCGAAGATGCCCGGCCTGGCTCCGGCTATTACATCGTGACTCGTCGCGGCGCGATGCGTCCGTCGCTGAAAGCCTTCGTCTCGTGGCTTCGCCGCCATGCCGAGGCGCGGCAGGGCAGTGGCTAGCGCTTGAGGTGCCGCGTCAGACGCGCTTCCAGCAAGTTCCAGACATTGCGCAGCGCTTCGACGATGCAGAAATAGAAGACCGCAGCCCAGATATAGGCCTGGAAGTCATAGGTGCGCGAGAAGGCGCGCCGCGTCTCGCCCATCAGGTCGAACACGGTGACGAGGGCGACGATGGCGGAACCCTTGATCATCAGTATGATCTCGTTGCCGTAAGGGCGCAGGGCGACGATCAGGGCCTGCGGCAGGATGACTTTCCAGAAAGCCTGCAATCGGTTCAGCCCAAGTGCGGCGGCGCCTTCCCATTGGCCGCGCGGCACGCTGTCGATGGCGCCGCGCAGGATTTCCGCCTGGTAGGCAGAGGTGTTCAGGGAAAACGCGAACAGGGCGCAATTCCAGGCGTCGCGGAAGAAAAGCCACAGGCCGACCGCCTCCAGTTGCGGGCGGAAGGAGCCGAGGCCGTAATAAATCAGGAAGAGCTGGGCGATCAGCGGCGTTCCGCGGAACACGTAGACATATGCGAAGGCAATGCGGCTGATGACGGGGTTTTTCGACACCCGGCCGAGCGCGACGGGCAGGGAAATCACCGCGCCGATCGCGATGGATACGCCGACCAGCGACAGGGTGGTCCACAGGCCGGACAGGAATTTCGGGCCGTAGCGCTCGATCTTGGCGATGTCCCACGCCGAGTAGAGATAGAGGACGAGCCCGATCGCCGCGGCGACCCAGAACATGACGAGGATCGTTCCGGAGATACGCGCCGTCGTCCAGCGCTTCGCACGGTCGGGTGGCGCGGGTTGGGCCTTTATCAGCGTGTCGGCGACACTCATCGGACCTGTTCTCCGCGTTTGCCATAGGCTTCAAGCCTGTTGAGGCCGATAGAGGAGATCAGGGCGAGGACCAGATAGAGCAGGAAGGCGAGGCCGAAGAAAAGGAAGGCCTCCTTGGTCACGCGCGCGGCAACGCCGGTCTGGCGCAGAATGTCGGTGAGGCCGATCGCGGAAACGAGCGCCGTATCCTTGATCAGGATCATCCAGAGATTGCCGAGGCCGGGCAGGGCGATGCGGATCAGTTGTGGCACGATGATGGAGCGCATGACCCTGCCGCGGCGAAGGCCCAGCGCGTAGCCGCCCTCGTACTGGCCCTTCGGAATGGCGCGGAACGCGGACAGGAACACTTCGCTGGCGTAGGAGGAGAACACCAGCGCAAGCGCGATGACGCCGGCGAAGAAGGTGTTGATTTCGATCGCGCCGCCGAGGCCGACGGCCTTCAGCAATTGCTGGATGCCGATTTGCAGGCCGAAATAGACGAGGAACAGCGTGAGCAGTTCGGGAAGGCCGCGGAAGATCGTGGTGTAGATGTCGGCGGCGGTGCGGAGCGTCCATTCCTCGCTCTGCTTGGCGACCGCGATCATGAAGCCGATGAACAGGCCGACGGGCAGGGTCGCCAGTGCAAGCGATACCGTGATCAGGACGCCCCAGGCGATCTCGTCGCCCCAGCCCTGGTCGCCGAAGCTGAGCAACGTCAGGTAGTTGTCCATCCGCCCCGCTTGTCTGTCCCGTCCGGCCCCGGGGGAGCCGGGAATGCGACCGGACAGCGCATGCGCTGCCCGGCCGGTTCGTCAGTGGAAATCAGTCGCCGTAGACGTCGACGTCGAAATACTGATCGTTGATTTCCTTGTAGGTGCCGTTGGCGCGGATCGCATCGATGGCGGCGTTGAACGCCTCGCGAAGCTCGTCCTCGCCCTTGCGAATGGCGATACCGGCGCCTTCGCCGTTGATCACCGGATCGATCGGCAGGGTCGCCAACAGCTTGCAGCAGTCGCCATCATCGGACTTGAGCCATTCCGACAGCACGATCACGTCATCGATCACGGCATCGATGCGGCCGGACGCGATGTCGAGCTTGTATTCGTCCGGGGTCGGGTAAAGCTTCAACTCGGCGGAGGAGAGCTTTTCCTCGGCATAGTTGGAGTGGGTGGTCGAGGATTGCGCGCCGATCATCTTGCCCGCAAGGCCCGCATCGGAGGCTTCGGTGATGTCGCTGTCCTTCGGCACGGCGATCGCCGGCGGGGTGTTGTAGTACTTGTTGGTGAAGTCGACGCTTTCCTTGCGCTCCTCGGTGATCGACATGGAGGCGATGATGGCGTCGAACTTGCCGGCGAGAAGCGCCGGAATGATGCCGTCCCAGTCCTGGGTGACGAATTCGCATTCCGCGTTCATTTCGGCGCAAAGCGCCTTGGCAATGTCGATGTCGAATCCGACCAGCGAGCCGTCGGCCTCAAGATTGTTGAAGGGCGGGTAGGCGCCTTCCGTGCCGATCTTGATCTTCATCATGTCCTGGGCCTGCGCGGCGCCGACGGTCAACGCCAGTGTCGCGGCCGCAGCCATCAAGCCTTTGGTGAAACGCATGTTGTTCTTCCTCTTCAACACGTGGTCCTTGTGCGCGGTCTTTCCGCGACTGATGCTGGGCCCGGCGGAAATTGCCGGGCATGAGGAAAGATACTCCCACTGTTTTTGCGCGAATTGCAACACTAAAAATTCCCGCAAATCCGGCATCCAAACCGGTTTGTCACTTGCCGTTTTTAGCCGGCCTGAGAATGCGCACCAGGACATTGTCCTTGTCGAAGAAGTGGTGCGTGAGCCCGTCGATGATATGGAATCCCGCGAGCAACATGCAGGAATGGCCCGCAATGGAATGGACTGTTTCGGCGATCATTGCCGCCTCCGGCATGATCGGGAAGGGCACGGTGAAGCTCGTCCAGTCGAAGATCAGATAAGCGTCGCCCCGGAGCATCGGCAACAGCAGGCCGGTCACGGCGAGCGCAAGGACGCAGACCAATAGCGCGAACATGGTGACGCGGGATGTCACGTTGAAGGCTGCCGACAGGTCCGAGATGCGGGCAAAGCCGCGCTTGAAGCGGCGCGTGACACGCCAGAGAAGGAACGGCGCGGCAATGAGCCCAAGGCCGATATGCGTGCTCGCATTGCGTCCGTGGACGACATAGAGCGCGATGACGAAAACCGCCGTCGTCCAGTGCAGGATGATCGTCGTCGGGGCGTAACCACCGAACGGGTCGCGCGGATTATGGGGCCTGATTGCCATGCCGGTCTTCATCTCCTGTCCAGGCCGGTTTGCCGCTCGATGAAATCGGCGACGTCGGAAACCGCGTCGTGGCCGAAGACCGGGAGGTCGCCGGCCGTTGCGTCCGGGTCGTCGCTGACCACGGCGACGATCGTCTCATCGCCCGATGAGAGCGGCGCATTATCGGCGGCGCTGGTCCTGCGGATCTCGATCTTTGCATGCGCTTCGCGCTTGTATCCCTCGATCAGCACGATATCGCAGGGGGAGAGGCGGTTCAGCATGTCGGCGAGCGGCGGTTCGTCATCGTCGGCTGAGTTCTCGTGCATCAGCGCCCAGCGACGGCCGGATACGATGGCGACTTCGCGTGCGCCGGATTTACGGTGGGTCCAGCTGTCGGTTCCCTCGTGGTCGATATCGAAGTCGTGATGTGCATGCTTGATCGTCGAAACAGCCCACCCGCGCCAGTTCAGTTCGGCGACCAGCGCGGCGACCATCCGGGTCTTTCCGGAGTTCTTCCAGCCGATGATTCCGATGACACGATGCCCGGCCTTCATTGGGCCTTTCCCCTCAAGATCGTCTCCGCCTCGGCGAGATCGTCCGGCGTGTTGACGTTGAAGAACGGGTCGCTTCCATCGCCGTATGCCGCGAAGTTGCAATCCACGCATTCATGTCGCCGAGTCCACATGGTGACCTTTAGCGTATCGGTTTCTTTGAGCCAGGATTCAAGGTCCTCCGCGAGGCATGTCGGCCACAAGGCGAACACCGGATGACGCCCGCTGCCGGAGGTTGCCATGGCAATCGTCTCCGGTCCGGTCGCGCATTGTCTGAAACGCGAAACGAGATCGGCGGGAAAGAAGGGCGTGTCTGCGGCTGCGGTAACCACGTGCGTGTCCCGATGGGCCTGTCGCGCCCATCTCATCGCCGTCAGGATTCCGGCAAGCGGCCCCTTGTAGCCCTGTATGGAGTCCTCGATCACCGGGACGCCGAATGGCGCAAAACGATCCGTATCGCCATTTGCGTTGATCGCGACATCCGCAACCTGCGGCGCGAGGCGCTCCAGAACGTGGCCGATCATCGGCTTTCCGCCGAGGGAGATCAGCGTCTTGTCGGTCCCGCCCATGCGCCGGGACAGGCCGCCCGCGAGGACGACGCCGACGATGGGTTGCGGAGCGGGACCGGACATGGGCGGACTATGCTTGCTTCGATCGATCGCCGCAACGGCCTGGATCAGCCGCGTGGATTGCTGCGCACGGCGGCCAGCGTAAGGACGATTGCGAGGAACCCGCAGGCCAGCAGGAACAGGCAGAGCGGTATCGGCTGCGCGTCGGTTCCCACGATGATCCCGGCGATGACGGACGCGACCGCGCCGACGCCGATCTGCAATGCGCCGAGCAGTCCGGAAGCCGCTCCGGCCGATTCCGGCTGCAGGCTGATTGCAGCCGCGGTCGCATTCGGCAGCGTCATGCCGTTGCCGAACCCGACGAGGGCCAACGGCAGGAAAAAGGCGACGGGATGCTCGATTCCGACGGAAAACAGGATGATCGTGATCAACGGGCCAGCGAGAGACACGACCACGCCTTCGACCATCATCCGTTCGAGGCCGTGCCGCTCGGAATAGCGGCCGGTCAGGAAATTGCCGATGGAATAGCCCAATGCGCAAAACGCGAAATAGAGGCCGTAATCCGAGGGACTGAGGCCGAGATAGACGCTGGACACGGCCGGGCCGCCGCCGAGAAATGCGAAGAATGACGCCGATGTAAAACCTGCGGAGAGAGCGTAGAGCCAAAAGGCCGGAAGGCGTCCAAGCTTGCGATAGCTCTCGACTTGCGCGCGCAGCGACGTGCCGCGATAGCGGTTCGTCTCGGGCAGCGAGATCATGCCGGCGATTATCGCGGCGGCGCCGAAAAGGCCGAGCGCGACGAAAGACATGCGCCAGCCGAACAATTCGTCGATCTGGCCGCCGATTGCGGGTCCGATCATCGGTGCGACGGCCATGCCCATGACCATGTAGCCCATCGCGCTCGCCGCCTTTTCGCGCGGATAGACATCCCTCACGATCGCCCGCGAGAGCACCATTCCGGTGACGCTCGCCGACTGGATGACCCGGCCTGCGAGAAACACCGTGGCCGACTGCGAAAACACGCAAAGCGCCGTTCCGATCAGGAACAGGACGAGACCGGCATAGATCACCGGTCGTCGGCCATAAATGTCCGAAAGCGGGCCGATCACCAGTTGCAGCATCGCCATCATGATCAGATAGAGCGAAAGACCGAGCTGGACGGTCGCATATGGCGCGCCCAGATCCGCGGCGATGCTCGGCATCGAGGGTACGAACAGGTTGATCGCCAATGGGCTGACCGCCGCGAGCAGGATCAGCGTCACCAGCGCGGGACGCGGTCCTGTCCATTCATCATGCTGCATGTCGGGAGGAGCGGGTGTATGGCGATTCATGAAATGCGCGTTCTTCGATGTTTTAAGTATTGTTCGCGGTAGAGCGTGTAGAGGCCGCTTAAAACGATCAGGCCTGTACCGAGGATTGTATACATATCCGGCCTCTCGCCGAAAACAACCATCCCGATCCCGATTGCCATCACGATACGGACATATCGGAACGGCGCGATCAGGGAAACCTCTCCCAGGCGCAGCGCGCTGGTGATGAGATGGATGCCGAAGATGCCGCAAACCGATGCTGACAGGACGAGGCCCGTGACCGGCCATGACATCATCCGCCAGGGCGACATGACCGTTTGCAGCACGATCGCCGCCACGAGGATGACAACACTTGCCACAAGCGCGACCACCTCGGTCGAAATCGAGTGCGGCACGGCACGCGTTCCCAGATCGCGCATGGTCAATCCGATCACGGCCGCGACCGCGAAAAGCGAAGCGGAATTGAAGCCGTCCATGCCGGGGCGGATGACAAGGAGAACGCCGGCAAAGCCGACGCCGATCGCCGTCCATCGCCGCCAGCCCACGGCCTCGCGCAGGAAGACGGCCGCGCCAAGCGTGACCGCAAGCGGGGCGGCCTGGAGGATGGCGGAGGCATTGCTGATCGGCATCAGGGACAGCGCGATCACGAAGCAGACCGCGCCCGTGGCGTCGCCAATGTGGCGCGTGACGATCGCCGGAGAGATCAACGCCGCACGCGAGATTCGATGCCCGCGCCGGCGGGCCAGATAGCCGAAATAGAGGATCGACAGTAGGGCCTGGACGGTCAGGATCTGGCCGACGCCGATATCGGCCGAGGCCAGCTTGATGAACATGTCATCGAGGGCGAACAGCGCCATCGAGACCGACAGGAAAATCACGGCCTTCAAATTGGCCGCATCGATTGCGGCCGAATCGGCGGGCGAGGCGGCTTCGGGTGTCGCCCCGCCGCGTGAGATTTTCGATACCATGGAGCCGGTTCGCCGGAATGAGGGCAGTAGAAGGATGCCCATCCATAGCGCAAGCGGCACAACGCGTCACGGCGCAACTGGCCGGACCGGTCCCCGCCGATACGGGCGGGGCAAGTACGATCAGCGGCGGAAGATCGCGCCGAACATGTTTCGGATGTGGGCATCGCGGTCGCGGCGTGCGCGAGCGATGATGGTTTCGAACTCGGTCGGTTCGAACGGCGTTTTCGTGTTCTTTTTCGTGGACATTTTCTGTTCTCTTCTTCTCCGCTTTGCGCGGCTGTTTGTATTTCCCGTCAAGCGCATGCTGCGCTGCAGCACGCATATGGTGCTTCAATAGGAGGATTTCCGGGCCTCAGGCATGCGAAGTCGGAAGCGCAGATATGCGAAATCGCCGTGGCCGGCCTGGATCAGGTTCCGCGCGCCGGGGGCGGGGAGGCGGCCGAGATGTTGGCGGATGCGGCACGACGCGAGACCACCCGCTCGCGATAAAGCGCATAAAGCCCGCTCGCGACGATTATGGAACCGCCGAGAAGCGTCAGTGCGTCCGGAATTTCCCCGAAGAAAACTATGCCGAGAAGGATGGCCCAGAGCAGACCGGTGTAGCGGAACGGTGCGACTGTTGCGATTTCCCCGATCCGCATCGCAAGGATGATGCACTGGTAGCCCATGAACAGGAACGTAGCGGAGCCCGCCAGGGTCATGACCGCCGAAAGCGACATCGGCCGCCAGCCATCCCCGCCGAACATCATGACCGCGCCCATCGTCGACACGGCGACCGTGGTCAGGAGCGAGAAGACAATCGACGGAACACCCGCGGGCAGGCGGCGCGTGGCAAGGTCGCGGATTGTGGCGAACAGCACCGTGCCCAGAACCGCGAGGGCGTAGATGTTGAAACCTTCCATGCCGGGCCTGATGATCAGAAGGACGCCGAGGAAGCCGACGACGATCGCCGACAGCCGGCGGATGCCGACCCGTTCACGCAAGAAGAGCGCCGCGCCGAGCGTCACCGCCAGCGGGAGGGCCTGCAGCACTGCCGAGACATTGGCGAAGGGCATGTGGAAAAGGGCGTAGAGGAAGAGGACCGTGCCCAGAGCCTCCCCTATGGTCCGCAAAGCCATGGCACGGGTCATCGCCTTTTTGAGTGGAACCGGCACGCGCGCCACGCGTATGTAAACCGTCAGAAACAGAAGCATGATCGCGCCGCGCACCAACATGACCTGGCCGGCGCCATAGGCGCCGCCGAGCGACTTGATCAGGGCGTCGTTGAAGGTGAAGCCGGCCATGGACGCGGCCATCAGCAACGATGCGCGCAAGCTTGTCGAGATGGCCATGAAAGTGTCCGGACGGCGAATGAGAGTGGCGTGGCGCGCTCAGGGGCGCGTCGCTTTGTATACAGTCACCGGATTGATTTCACCATCATAACTCGCATCGGCCTGATACTCCGTGAGCACGAACCGCCCGTCATGGAATGTCCATGTCCCGGAGGAGGCGGCATCCGCGATCCCGCGCCATTTCGAGAAGCTGGAGATGGTCTGCGTGTCCTCGTCGTACCAGGCGTTGAACAGGGACGACACCGCGGTGAACCCGAGGACGGTGAGCTTTTCGACGACGGCGCTCTCGTCATCGGCATAGTCGATATCGAGTTCAGGCGTTGCGAAATGCACCGGGCCTAGCCCGTCGAGTTCGGTCTCCATGAACCAGATCGAGCTGAAATTGTAGGCCCCGTAAAAGCAGGGAAGCTGGTAGAGCCGCACGGCGCGGTCCGGACCGTCCTCCTCCTCGTAATCATAGCGGAAAGAGATTTCCCACGACCGGATTTCGCCGATATCTTCCTCGACCCGTTCCCACCAGCAGCTCTCGCCCCGATAGGTCGATTTCGCGAGTTCGATCAATTCCTCAGGAGACAACTCCGGCAGTGTCCCATCCGCGTGCGATGGCGCGGCGAGGCAGGCAAGCAAGGTCGCGCCCGCGCCTATGCGCCGCATCCTCATTGCGGACCGTCCAGCGTGTTCGCGATCTGCCCGGTCAACTGGTCGTATAGCGCCGAGGCGAGCCGCGGATATTTCATTTCCATGGAGTGGATGACGCCGTCGGTGAATTCATGGCGCTCGTAGAACGTATTGCCGTTCTCGATGCCGGAAACGACTGCCCAGTCCGCGCCGGAGGCCGAATAGGTGATCGTGCGTCCGCGTTCGGACGCGTTCTCTTTTTCCCGGTCGATGAGCGATTGGGGCGTCAGATCGAGCGCATTGAACTGGCCGTAGGCCGCCAGTTCCGCACCGTCGGAGGAGCGGAAACGCCGTCCGTCGCCATTGACCGGCGGCGGGTCGATTGCATCGAAGACATCGACCGGAAAGGTGATCCGCGTTCCGAAGCGGTCGTTCACATAGGTCAGGGAGTCCGCCTGCGCGGAAAGCGTGAGCGTGGAGAACAGCGTTGCAATGCACGCCGCGCGTTTCACGGTTCAGCCGCCCGTCACGCTCATGTGGCGAGACACAGCAGGGCGCTTCGTGCCGCGGTCGATAACGAAATCATGTCCCTTTGGCTTGCGCCCGATCGCCTTGTCGATGGCATCCGACAGGAGTTCGTTGCCTTCCGATGCGCGAAGCGGCTCGCGCAAATCCGCCGCATCGTCCTGACCGAGGCACATGTAGAGCGTTCCCGTACAGGTCAGCCGGACGCGGTTGCAGCTCTCGCAGAAATTGTGCGTCATCGGCGTGATGAAGCCGAGACGGCCACCGGTTTCAGCCACTTCGACATAACGCGCCGGGCCGCCGGTCTTGTAGGGGATGTCGGTCAGCGTGAACTGACGCGCAAGATCGGCGCGCAGTTCGGACAACGGCAGATAGCGGTCCGTGCGATCCTCCTCGATCTCGCCCATCGGCATGGTCTCGATCACCGTCATGTCCATGTCCTGGCCATGCGCCCAGCGGATCATGTCGGGGATTTCGGTGTCGTTGAAATCCTTCAGCGCGACGGCGTTGAGCTTGATTTTCAGGCCGGCATCCTGTGCGGCCTTGAGCCCGTCGAGAACGCGGGACAGGTCGCCCCAGCGCGTCACCTGCTTGAACTTGCCGGCATCGAGCGTGTCGATCGACACGTTGATGCGGCGCACGCCGTGGCGATAGAGATCCTTCGCGTGCTTCGTGAGTTGCGAGCCGTTGGTGGTCAGCGTCAGTTCCTCGAGGGCGCCCGTTTTCAGGTGCCGGCCGAGTTGCTCGACAAGGTGCATGATGTTCTTGCGCACCAGCGGTTCGCCGCCGGTCAGGCGCAGCCTGCGAACGCCCTTCTCGATGAACACGGTGCACAGCCTGTCCAGTTCCTCCAGCGTCAGGAGGTCCTTCTTGGGCAGGAAGGTCATGTGTTCCGACATGCAATAGGTGCAGCGGAAATCGCACCTGTCCGTCACAGAGACACGCAGATAGGTGATGTCACGCCCGAAGGGGTCGGTCATCGTCGGCAGGGTCGGCAAGGCGATATCGTCTCGCATGGAACAGGCACGCTTTCGGTTGTTTCCAACGTATGTTGATGCCATAGCCGGTCGCGTCAAGATCAGCAACGAACGAAACGGGATTGGCACGATGCCGGATACGACGGTTTGGCCGACTGAATTGCGGGTTTCACGGGACCGCAGGACGCTGAAAGTGACTTTCAATTCAGGCGAAAGTTTCGATCTGGACGCGGAAATGCTGCGCGTTCTGTCGCCATCCGCGGAAGTGCAGGGCCATTCGCCCGAGCAACGCGTCACGGTGGGCGGCAAGCAGGACGTGACGATTTCCGAGATGGTCCCGGTCGGAAACTACGCGGTTCGCATCGTCTTCGACGACCGTCATGACAGTGGCATCTACACGTGGTCCTATCTCGCGCGACTCGGCCGCGAAAAGGACGCGCTCTGGGCGGCCTATCTGGCGGAACTCGAGGAAAAGGGAATGACGAGATGAACGCATACCGCGCGGTGACCTCGATCGAGGAACTGGAGAGCCTCTACGGCGTGCCGGGCGAAGCGTCGTTGCTGAAGGTTTCCGACAGGATCACGCCGCAATACCGGCGCTTCCTTGAGGCATCGCCCTTTTTCGCGCTCGCGTCAGCCGGGCCGGAGGGACTCGATTGTTCGCCGCGCGGCGAACTCGGCGGTCTGTTCCGCATTGTCGATGACAAGACGCTGGTCATCCCCGACCGGCGGGGAAACGATCGCATCGACAGCCTGCGCAATATCGTTCGCGATCCGCGCGTCGGCCTTCTTTTCCTGATACCCGGCTCGCATACCACGATCCGGATGAACGGCACGGCGATCGTGACCGCCGATCCGGAGCTTCTCGCAAGCTTCGAAAAGGCCGGCAAGCAGCCGCGCTCCGCGGTCGTCGTGACGGTCAACGAGATCTACACGCAGTGCGGGCGTGCGGTGTTGCGGGCAAAGCTGTGGGACCCGAAGCACCATGTCGATCCCGCCGACATTCCGACGGCGGGCGACATCCTGAAAGAACGGTCCGAAGGCGCGTTCGATGCCGATACCTATGATCGGGAATGGGCCGGACGCGCCGAGAAAACCATGTGGTAGCGGCTAGCGCCGCACCACGACACGCGTGCCGACGCCGACCCGATTGTAAAGGTGTTTCACGTCTTCGTTTGCCATGCGAATACAGCCCGACGACATCGCCTGGCCGATGGTCCAGGGCTGGTTCGTGCCGTGGATGCGGTAGAGCGTGGATCCGATGTAGAGCGCGCGCGCGCCGAGCGGATTGTTGGGGCCGCCGGGCATGTAGGCGGGCAGGATACGCCCCTTGGCCTTTTCGCGGGCACGCATCGAGGCCGGCGGTGTCCAGCCCGGCCACTCGGCCTTGCGGGAGATCCGGTTCTTGCCGGTCCATGTGAAACCCTGGCGGCCGACGCCGACGCCATAGGCCATCGCGCGACCGGGCTTGGTGACGTGGTAAAGCCGCCTGTCCGACGTATCGATGACGATCGTGCCGACGGCGTAGCCGTCGAAGTTGATCATCTTGCGCCGGATGGGTGACTTGTCCGACCGCCGATAGGATGTCGGGCGGTTTTCCTGAAGATACTGCTGGCGTTCGGCTTTCGGCTTGAACAGCAATTCGTGCAATTGCACGTCGGCTTTGGCCGGTATGCCGGCGAACGCAACGGCCAATGCGGCCAGTCCCGTGATAATGGCTGATCTCATTCGGTCTCTCCTGCCTGTATTCCGGGTACCCCAGTGAAAAAGGTTGGCCCGTGATACGGCAGGGGTCAAGTAACGTGAACGTCAGCGGCGGCCGCTTCTCTCGGAAAGATTAACGGAATGCGATCTATGCGGCGCGAGGCGACATTGCCGGCTATTTCTTGTGCCAGACGCCGCATTGGACCAGAAGCCCGGACTTGCGCCGGAACGACGACAGGCTGACCTGCCGGTAGCCTTCCTTGAGCGCCTTGCGTTGGGTCGGCTTGAAATCGGATCCGACGGCCCACAGGTAGCGATACCTCTGGCCGCCCGTCTTCATGGTCAGCCGAAACTCCAGATCGCGTATCTTCAGGGTTTTCTTGCCGCTGTCACGGCACTGGATCGCCATCAGCGTCATGTCCGGGCCCTTGGCATTCTTCCATGTGCGATACGCATCCGTACCGCTCAGCCAACCCGTGGTTTCCGCTTGCGCCACAGACCCCGCGAGGAGCAGGCAAATAATCGACAAAAAGAGCGTCTTCATGAAATTTCTCGCGACATTATTGGCGGTGAGACGGCTCTGCAGTGGCCAGACATCTATCCGAGGTTCAGTTCCTTGAAGAAATCGTTCCCCTTGTCATCGACGACGATGAAGGCCGGGAAGTTCTCGACCTCGATTTTCCAGATCGCCTCCATGCCGAGTTCCGGATACTCCACCACCTCGACCTTCCTGATGCAGTCCTGTGCGAGGCGTGCGGCTGGGCCGCCGATCGAGCCGAGATAGAAGCCGCCATGACGCTCGCAAGCGTCGCGCACTTGACGCGAGCGGTTGCCCTTGGCGAGCATAACCATCGATCCGCCGAAGGACTGGAACTGGTCCACATAGGAGTCCATGCGGCCGGCCGTCGTCGGCCCGAAGGAACCGGACGCATAGCCTTCCGGCGTCTTGGCCGGGCCGGCATAGTATATCGGGTGGTTCTTGAAATAGTCCGGCATGGGTTCGCCGGCTTCGAGGCGGGCGCGGATTTTCGAGTGGGCGAGATCGCGCGCGACGATGATCGAGCCGGTCAGCGAAAGACGAGTCTTTACAGGGTGTTTCGACAATTCGCTCAGAATTTGAGTCATCGGCTGGTTCAGGTCGATCTTCACCACATGTGCCGACAGCGCATCCTCGTCGATCTCGGGCATGTATTTCGACGGGTCGGTCTCAAGCTGCTCGATGAAGATACCGTCCTTCGTGATCTTGCCGAGTGCCTGGCGGTCCGCCGAGCATGACACGCCAATGCCGATCGGCAGGGACGCGCCGTGGCGGGGCAGGCGGATGACGCGCACGTCGTGGCAGAAATATTTGCCGCCGAACTGCGCGCCGACACCGGTCGCCTGTGTCGCCTTGTGGATTTCCGCTTCCATTTCGAGATCGCGGAATGCGTGACCGTCTTCCGACCCTTCGGTCGGCAGCGTGTCGAGATAACGCGTGGAGGCCAGCTTGACCGTCTTCAGGTTCATCTCCGCCGAAGTGCCGCCAATGACGATGGCGAGGTGGTAGGGCGGGCAGGCGGCGGTGCCGAGCGTCAGGATCTTTTCCTTCAGGAACTCGACCATGCGGTCATGCGTCAGGAGCGACGGCGTACCCTGGAAGAGGAACGTCTTGTTGGCCGATCCGCCGCCCTTGGCGATGAACAGGAACTTGTAGGCGTCGTCGCCTTCTTCGTAGATATCGATCTGTGCCGGCAGGTTGTTCTTGGTGTTCTTCTCCTCGAACATCGACAGCGGCGCGAGCTGCGAGTAACGCAGGTTCTTTTTCTCGTAGGCGTCGAGCACGCCTTTCGACAGCGCATCGCTGTCGGTGCCGTCGGTCCAGACGCGGCGACCCTTCTTGCCCATGACGATGGCGGTGCCGGTGTCCTGACACATGGGCAGCACGCCGCCCGCGGCGATATTGGCGTTTTTCAGCAGGTCGTAAGCGACGAAACGGTCGTTTTCGGTGGCTTCCGGATCATCGAGGATCGAGGCGAGTTGCTTCAGGTGGCCGGGGCGCAGCAGGTGGTTGATATCGGCGAAAGCGGCCTCCGACAGGAGCCGCATGCCCTCAGGTTCGACCACCAGGACTTCCTCGCCGCGAAATGTATCGACCGAAACATGCTTGTCCGTCAGCTTGCGCCACGGCGTGTCTGTTTCACCCAGCGGAAATAGGCCGTCTGCCATGTTCTTGTCCCTGATTTGATAAACACTTCGGCCCGTCTCATATCGCACTGACGAGTGATGGCAATGCCGCGAAGGCCGAAGTCCGGCGTTTTGCTGTCAGCTCAGCGCGGCGCGGATGGCGGCGAGGCCGTCTTCCGAAAGCTCGAATGCGGCGGCGCGGGCATTGCGCGCGACCTGTTCGGGCGTACTCGCGCCGGCGATCACGCTGGGCACCACCGGGGATGCGAGCAGATAGGCGAAAGCGAGATCGATCAATTCGCCACCCAACTCTTCCGCAACGGTGGAGAGTTTGCCGGCGATCTCGAGATTTCGGTCGTTGAGGAAGATGCCCGCCAGGCGCGATCCGCCGGACAGCCGGGTGCCATCCGGCACGGCTTTTCCGGGGGCGTATTTGCCCGAAAGGATGCCGCTTGCCAGCGGGAAGAACGGCAACAGGCCGACGCCGTATTTCTCGCAAACGGGGAGAAGGTCCTTTTCAACGTCGCGCTCGATAAGGCTGTATTGGGCCTGCGTCGAGATGAAACGCTCGACACCGAGCTCCCGCGCAACGAATTGGGCTTCGACGATCTGCCACGGCGCAAACTGCGACGAGCCGACATAACGCACCTTGCCGGCGCGGATAAGATCGTCGAGGGCGCGCAGCGTCTCCTCGAGCGGCGTGTCGGGGTTCGGCAGGTGGAACTGGTAGAGATCGATATGGTCGGTGCGCAGACGCTTGAGGCTCGCCTCCACGGAGCGGATGATGCAGTGCCGGGAGCCGTCGGTGCCCGGGTCGTAGCCGAATTTCGAGGCGACGACCGCCTCGTCATGACGTCCCTCCAGTGCGCGGCCGAGGATTTCCTCGGCACGCCCGTGATTGTTCAGCGGATAGGCGTCGGCATTGTCGAACAGGGTGATCCCATTGTCGAGCGCGGCGTGGATGACCTTCGTCGATGCCGCCTCGTCGAGCCGTCCGCCGAAATTGTTGCAGCCGATGCCGACCGTCGAAACCTTGAGGCCCGACGCGCCAACCGTTCTCGAATCCATAGCCAAATCTCCGTGTCAGTCGCCGATATTGAGACCGATATACCGGTCCAGCGTTGCGTGGTCGGCGAGAAGGTCTTTCGAGGCGGCCTGGTGGACGATCCGGCCACGCTCCAGGATGATCGCCTCGTCGGTCATGCCGAGGGTCACTTCCGCGTGCTGTTCCACCAGCATGAGCGTCATGCCGGCTTCGCGCACCATGCGCCCGATCGCATCGCCGAGTTCCTCCACGATGATCGGTGCGAGGCCCTCCAGAGGCTCATCCAGAAGCAACATGGCCGGATTGGTCATCAGCGTGCGTCCGATGGCGAGCATCTGCTGCTCACCGCCTGAAAGCTGGTTGCCCTTGTTCTCTCGACGCTCCTTGAGGCGGGGGAAGAGGTCGTAGACCTTCTTCACGTCCCAGGGGCCCGGGCGCGCGACGACCGTCAGGTTCTCCTCGACCGTCAGCGAGCGGAAGATGTCGCGTTCCTGCGGCACCCAGCCGAGCCCCATGCGGGCACGCAGATGCGGCTTGACCGTCTGGATCTCCCGACCGCGCCACAGGATCGAACCGGACAGGAACTGGGTGAAGCCCATGACGGTCTGGATCAGGGTCGACTTTCCGACGCCATTGCGCCCGAGCAGCGCCACGCCGGCATTTTCGGAGACCGAAAACGACACGCCGTCGAGCACCACCGCGTCGCCATATCCGGCGCGCACGTCGCGCAGTTCAAGCAGCGCTTCAGCCATGATGCGCGCCTCCAAGATAGATTTCGCGGACCTGCGGATCGTGCGCGATCTGGTCAGGCGGACCTTCCGTCAGGATCGCGCCCTGGACGAGTACGGTGATGGAGGTGGCAAAGGAGAAGACGAGATTCATGTCGTGCTCGATGAACAGGACCGAGATGTCCTCAGGCAGGCCGGCGATCACCTCGAACAGGGCGGCGCTTTCGGATTTCGGAACACCGGCCGCCGGTTCGTCGAGCAGCAGCACTTTCGGACTGGAGGCCAGCGCCAGCGCGATTTCGAGCAGGCGCTGCTGGCCATAGGCGAGGTCGCGGGTCGGCTTGGTCGCGGCGTCCGCCAGCCCGACTCGGCCGAGAAGGTCGTAGGCCTCGTCGATGGCCGCACCATGTTTCGCCAGCGGCGAGAGCCAGTGGCCCGAGAGCGCGTCGCGTTCGCAGATCGCCATGGTCGCGGATTCGAGGGGCGTCAGTTGCGGAAAAAGCGTGTTGATCTGGAAGGTGCGTCCGAGCCCGCGCTTGACGCGCGCATCCGGCAACAAGGACGTGATGTCCTCGCCGTTCAATTGCACGCTGCCCGTATCCGGGCGTAACGCGCCGGTGATGAGGTTGATCAGTGTCGTCTTGCCGGCGCCATTCGGGCCGATCAGTGCATGGCGCGCGCCCTGCGGCAGGGCAAGCGAGACGTTGTCGGCGACCACCAGCTTGCCGAAGGCCTTGTTCAGGTTGCGGGTTTCGAGGCTGTTCATGCGCGCCTCCCCAACCGGGCGAGGCGTTCCAGCCCGCCAAGAATGCCGCGCGGCAGGAACAGGACCACCAGGATCAGGATCAACCCGATCCAGAAGTACCAGTATTGCAGGTAGAAGCCGGAAATCTGGTCACGGGCGATCATGAAGATGATCGCGCCGAGGATCGCGCCGTAAAGCCGTCCGGTGCCGCCAAGGATCAGCATGACCGCGATCTCGGCGGATCGCTGGAAACCGAGCGCCTCCGGCGACACGGTCTCGGAAATCTGTGCGAGCAGGGCACCCGCCACGCCTGCGAAAGCCGCGGCGATGGTGAAGATCTTCCGCAAATGGGCGTGGTTCGGCGCGCCCAGTGCGGTCGTGCGAACCGGGTTTTCGCGGATCGCTTCCAGCGTCAGCCCGAAGGGCGAATGCACGATGCGACGCGCCAGGAGGAACAAAACGAACAGCGTCGCCAGCGCGTAGGCATAGGCCGTGTGGCCCCAGAGCGAGAATTTCCAGATGCCGAGGAGCTTCCATGTGTCGATGCCCTGAAGGCCGTCGGAGCCGCCGGTGAACTGGTCGAAGGAGATCGCGAGTTCGGCGAGCAGGAAGGAAAGGCCAAGCGTGATCATCAGCAGCGCGAGATGCTGGACGCGTACGATCATGAAGCTGACGATGTAGCCGACAGCCGCCGTGACCGCTGCGGCCAGCAGGAGGCCCGAGATCGGTTCGCCCCAACCTCTCGCCGAGAGAATTCCCGCCGTATAGGCGCCGATCCCGAAAAAGGCGGCGTGGCCGAGCGAGATGATGCCGGCATAGCCGAGGATCATGTCCAGCGAGATGCAGAACAGTGCGGTGACGGCAACGGAAGCTGCCAGCGACAGATAGTTCTCGAAGAAAACGAAAGGAATGACTGCCGCCGCGATCCAGAAAATCGCCTCGTAGGGTGAGATGCGGGCTTTTGCCCTGATCCAGCTTTTCGGGTCCATGGCCTAGCGTCTCGCAAAAAAGCCGTTCGGCCTGAAGAACAGGATCACGACCATGAACAGGTAGATCAGGAAGGGGCCGAAGTCCGGGAACAGGAACTTCCCGGCGACGTCGAAGATCCCCAGCGCTGCGGCGGCGAGAAAACTGCCCCAGATCGAGCCGAGGCCGCCGATCGACACGACGATCAGGACCGGCACCAGTATGTGGAAGCCGAAATTCGGATCGATGAACAGGATGTCGATGGCAAGCGCGCCGCCGAGACCGGCGAGGCCGCTGCCAAGCGCGAAAGTGAGCGCGAAAATCGCATTGATATTCAATCCCAGTCCGCCGGCCACCTTGTCATTGTCGACGGCCGCGCGGACCATCGCGCCGAAACGCGTGAATTCGAGAAACAGGATCAGTCCGGCAGTCACGGCGAGTGCGACGATGACGAGAAAGATACGATAGGCCGGCAGCTTCAGGTCGCCGATCTCGACGAAACCCTTCAGATAGTCCGGCAGGTCGACCGAGTGATGGACGGTGCCGAAGAAGAATGCCGCGACCGCGTAGGACGCGAACACGACACCGATCGTCAGCAGGACCTGGTTGAGTTCGCCCGATTTGTAGATGCGCCGGAACAGCACCGCCTCGAAGACGGCGGCGATGAGTGCGGTCGCGAGGAAAGCCAGGGGCAGGGTTGCCAGAAAGGGCCAGCCGGCGCTTTCGACCAGCGCATAGGTCACATATCCGCCAAGCATGGCGAAGGCGCCGTGCGCGAGATTCGTGAAGTTCATCAGGCCGAGTGTCACCGACAGTCCGACGGACAGAAGGAACAGGAGCATTCCGTAGGAAAAGCCGTCAAACAGGACCGCGATCAGCGTGGACATCTAATTTTCCGGGAAATGACCGGCGCGGAAAGACCGCGCCGGTCCGGTGTCGTGTTGATTACTTGGCGTTTTCGACCTGGTCGATGATGACGTTGGCCGGCTTGCCGTCGACCATCTGGACTTCGCGGATCCAGATCGTCTGCACGACGTCGCCGGTTTCCGCGTCGATGCCGATCGGGCCGCGCGGGCTGTCCCAGGTCATACCCTTGGCTGCGTTGATCAGCGCCTCGCCGGATGCATCGCCACCGGTTGCCTCGAGTGCCTTGTAGATCGCGGCCATGCCGTCATAAGCGCCGATGGAGTAGATGTCGGGATCGCGACCATCATTGGCTGCGCGGTACGCTTCGACGAACTCGTCGTTCATCGCATCGTCGCGGTGGACGTTGTAGTGATAGGCCGTGATGATGCCGAGCGCGGTCTCGCCGAGCGCTTCAAGCGCGGCATCGTCGGTCAGTTCGCCCTGGCCGTAGATCTTGGTGTTTTCCGGCGTGATGCCGCGTTCGGCAAGCGCCTTGGCGAGGGCCGGCGGCTGCGTTCCGCCCGGAACCCAGACATAGAGCGCTTCCGGATCGGCTTCGGCCACGCGCTGAACGAAGGGCGAGAAGTCCGGATTGACGACCGGAGTTCGGTCCTGGCCGACGATCTCGCCGCCTGCCGCCTTGAAGGCTTCCTCGAAGGCGGTGCCTGAGCCGATGCCCGGGCCGTAGTCGGTCACCATCGTGTAGACCTGCTTGACGCCCTGATTGGCGATCCAGGTGCCGAAATTGCCGTTGATCTGGCTCGCGGTCGCCGAGGTCCGGATCATGTAGGGCGACTTGGTGATGATCACGGGGGTGGTCGCGTTCATGACGACCATGAACTTCTCGGCCTCGGCCGAGACGTCGCCCATGGCGAGCGCGTTCGGCGTCAGAAGGGCGCCGGCGAGGATGTCCACCTTGTCGCGCACGATGAGTTCCTCGGCGAGACGCTTGGCGACGTCGGGCGCGATGCCGCCGACGTCCTTGCGGATGATCTCGATCTTCTTGCCGGCAACGGTGTCGCCATGCTGCTGCATGTAGAGCGTGATGCCCGCGTCGAGCTGCGCGCCGGGATCGGCGAACTGGCCGGAATAGGCGTTGATAACGCCGATCTTGACGGTTTCCTGGGCGAATGCCGCTCCGCACAGCAGCGTCGCGGCGGCCGTGAGAAGGGCTGTAACTGTCTTTTTCATGCTTTCCTCCCTGACATGAATGTCGAATTCAGAACTTAGCTTACGCCTTTGTCGCGTCAATTATCCAGATCACGCGACGGGTTGATGACCGGGATCAGGAGCCGGGACGGCCGGCTCTTTCCCATGTGGATATTCTGGCGGCCGGTATTCAGCGTTTCCTCGTGCCGGGCATGGACGCTCGGCTTGGGATAATCGTAGATGTCGGCTCCCTGGACGACGAGCCTCAGGCCTTCGCCTGCGTCGAAATGCGTACCCGAAGGCCAGATCTCGATGTCGACCGGTACGATCTCGCCCACAGTCAGCTTCTGCTCGCGCCGATGGGCAAGGACCGGCATGTGCGGTTCGGATTCGTCCGGATCGAGTTCGCGATGCGAGACGCGTAGCCAGCCGAGAGCGACCGGTCCGTCCTCGAACTGGGCGTAATAGGCGAAGGGCACGACATTACCATCGGCATCGAGTTTCTGGATGGCAACGAAAATGTCCATGTCGTCGCCCGCGTCAACCGAGACCCAGAGCCTCAGCGCCATATGGCCGACCAGATCCACCGGTTCGTCGAAGCGATGATCGAAGACGAGGCTTTCGCCGGCGGTCGGGTCGTAGGAGACCGTCGCATCCTCACCGGGTTCGTTCTGAAGCGCGCCCGGGGCGAGATGGAGGGACCTGTATTGCGTGTCCTCGATAGGCCATTGCCGGGCCGGCAATTCGGCGCCCTGATAGTATTTCTCACGCAGTTCGTAGCGAACCGGTGGCCAGGCGGCGATTTCGGTCTCCTTGCCCTGCAGGAAATGGTCGAAGAAGGCGCGCTGCATCTCGACGCAGCGCGGCTCGTAGTAATGGGCCCATTTCTTGCGGCCATGGACGTAGAGCCATTTACGGTCCGAGGAGATGCGCCGAAAGCCTTCCAGCGTTCCGCGCGTATGCAGCGCCTGGTCGGTCCAGCTCGCGCAGACGAAAGCCGGAACCTCGATACGGTCCAGCTTCGCGCGCTTGCTGTCCCAATAGGCGTCGAACAACGGGCGTTCGGCTGTTTCCAGCCTCAGGTCCTCGATCTCGGTGACGGAATGCCCCCAGCGGCCGGGCAGATAGTCCCAGAACGAGGTTTCCGGAATGCCGCCATGGCGCACGACTTCGCGATAGGTGTCGCTCCAGCCTTCCCACGGATTGATCGCGGCAAGATGCGGCGGGTTCAGTTCTGCGACACGCCATTGCGACGAGGTCAGATAGGAAACGCCGGACAGGCCGACCTTGCCGTTCGACCATGGCTGTGTGCCGGCCCATTCGATCAGCGCCGCAAAATCGCGTGCCTCCTCGGGCGAGAGGTAGGTCGCCCGGCCTTCAGAATGCCAGGTGCCGCGCGGGTCCGGGTTGATGACCGCATAGCCGTGCCGGATCCAGTAGACAGGATCGGGGGCCTCGAAGGCCGTGTAGTCCGAAATCAGGTGGTCGTGGACTTCCGCCTTCGGGAAGTTGACGGAATAGCGCGTGTGGCCGTGCTTGCCGTAAGGTCCCCAGGCGATCAACGGTGCGGCGATGCCCGTTTCGGGCCGAAAGACATCCACATGGATCGTCACGCCATCCGGCAGCGTTACCGCGACATCCTTTTCATAGAGCATGCCGTCGATGATCTGGCGCTCGTGCCTTGGCGGCTTTGCGCCGCGCGCGGCCGGCTCGGTGAGCGGAGGCCGAAAACGATATGTGAATGTCGTCATGCCTCCTCCCATAATCTTCGCGTGTAACGAAGTATACAAAATAGCCGCTTCGGCCGTTTCGTATCTCCTCCCAGAGACCCGATGATTCCCTTATCTATCGCGGATTATCAAGCTTTTTCTCTCCTGTCGCCGAATTGACGATCGGCAAGCGAAAGGAGCGCGATGCATACACGAAACGTGAATCATCGTGGTTTGGCGGCTGTATTTTCTGCGCCGCCCGACTGCAGGAGACGCCCGTCAGGCCCGGCGTTTGACCGTGTTTGTCGTTTTGGCAGCTTCGCGCATGAGGGCGCCGATCTCGCCGAGCGATTCCGCCATGGTTCCGTTTTCGAAGGCGGGGGCCTCGAGGATCCGCAGGACATTCTCGGGAACCGTGCGCGGCAATTCCGAAATCGGCATCGCGCAGGAGACGAGAAAGCCCTGGATCTCCGTGCAGCCCATCGCCACCAGCCGCTCGAGCTGTTCGATTTTCTCGACGCCCTCGGCGACGACCGACATGCCCAGCCCCGCCGACAACCGCATGATCGTGTCGATGATGTGCAGCGCGTTGGACGCCTCGTTCATCTCGCGAATGAAGGACTGGTCGATCTTGATCGTGTCGAAAGGGAATCGGTTGACGTAGCTGAGCGAGGAATATCCGGAGCCGAAATCGTCCAGCGCGATCAGAACGCCCATTGCCTTCAGCTCCGTCAGAACGGTTACCGCGCGGTCGGCATTGTCGATGAAGAGACCTTCGGTGACTTCCAGTTCGAGTTTCGAGGCTGCAAGTCCCGTCGCGTCGAGGACTCGGCGGACCGTGTCGGAAAATCCCTTGCCCTGGAACTGCCGCGGGCTGACATTCACGCTGACATTGGCTTCGCCAAATTCGGCGGCTGCGGTCTCGCATGCCTTTCTCAGGACGTATTCGCCGAGGCCGACGATGATGTTGGATTGTTCTGCGACTGGAATGAAATCCGCCGGTGATATCCGCCCCTTGACCGGGTGCTCCCAGCGCAGCAGCGCCTCGTAGGAGACGATCGATCCGGTTGCGATATCGACGCGCGGTTGGAAGTGGAGTTCGAACTGTTCCTCATCGACCGCGATCTTGAGGTCTTCCTCGAGTTTCTGGCGGTTGCGCAGCTCTTCGCCCATGCCGGGCTCGTAGACCGCATAGGTGTTGCGGCCGTTGTTCTTGGCGGCATAGAGGCTGACGTCGCAATGCTGGAACAGCACTTCGGCGTCTTCTGCGTCGCGCGGGGCTATCGCGACGCCGACGCTGGCGCCGGGCCGGATCGTGTCTCCGGTCGGCAGCAGGACCGGTTCGGAGATCGCGTGGAGCAGCCGGTGCGCGAGGTCCGCCGCCTGATTGGGGAAATCGATGCTTGCCTGCACGAAGGCAAATTCGTCGCCGCCGAGCCTTGCAACGCAATCGCCCGGTCCGGCCGCGGCGCGCAGTCGTTCGGCGACCGCGACGATGACCGCATCGCCGGATGGATGGCCGTGCAGGTCGTTGATGTTCTTGAACTGGTCGAGATCGATCAGCAGCAGCGCCGTCGCCCCGCCATCGATCGCGATGCGTTCCATGAGCTGGCGCAGACGCTGGTTGAAATGCGCGCGGTTCGGCAGATCGGTCAGCGGATCGTGCATGGCCAGATGATAGATGCGCGCCTCGGCCTTCTTGCGTTCCCGCAGATCGGCGAATGCGAGGACCTGGGTCTGGCGGCCCGAGTAATCGATATTGCGGCAGCGAAATTCGACGGGAACCTTTTCGCCTTCCACCGGCCGAATGTTTGTTTCCGCGGGGCGCTCCGTATCGTCCTCGAGGTGGGCGCGCGCGCCGGGCCAGTCAATGGCGGGAAACAGGCTCTTGACCGAACGCCCCCGCAATTCGCCTTCCGCGAGGCCGAACAGCTTGGTGGCGGCCGAATTGGCGTCGATGACCTGATGGTCGCTTGCAAGAATGATCGCCTCGAACGTCGCGTCGGCGAATGCCGCCATGCGGTTCGCTTCCTCTTCGGAGCGGCGGATCTCGGTTTCTTGTTGGCGGCGGCTTTCGGCCTGCTGGAGATTGTCCATCAGATCGTTGAAGACGTCGGCAAGTTCCTTGGCGTCGTCGCCATGGCGCGATTCCAGGCGTACGGAGAGATCGGCGTCGCCGGTGACGAGCGACCGCATCGCTTCCTCGACATGGGCCGTACCGATCAGCGCTTCATGTTCGCCGTAGTTCAGCCCCTGGATTTCCGTTTTCCGATCGACGCGGACGGCGGTGAGTTTGTTCAGGAGCTTCACGAGGACGAACCCGATACCGAAGGCCCAGGCGAAGTTGACCGCGATGCCGAGCAACTGCACGAGGAATTGCGCGCCGCGAGATGCCGCCGGCAAATCGGCTTCGGGCGCCAGAAGCGCCAACGCAAGCGTACCGAAAACCCCGGCAAATCCATGCGCGCCGACCGCGCCGACCGCGTCGTCCACCTTGAAGCGATTTTCCAGCAACATATTGGCCCGGCTGGTGATCAACCCGCCGGCAAGGCCGACAAAGACCGCCGACATTGGATCCAGCAGGTGGCAGCCGGCGGTGATCGCCACGAGACCGCCGATCATGCCGTTCGTGGCGCGTTCGGGGAAAGCTGCCCGCTCGACATAGTGGAAATATGCATAGGCGGCGCCAGCGCCGGCGGCGCCCGCAAGAATGGTATTGAGCACGATGCCGGCGACTTCCGGCGAAGCGGTTAGCGTCGAGCCGCCGTTGAAGCCGATCCAGCCGACGAAGAGCATCAATGTGCCGGCGGCGGAGAGCACCGGGCTGTGACCGGTGAAACGGACCGGATTGCCGTGAGGGTCGAAACGTCCCTCGCGCGGACGGAGAACGAGACACGCCGCCAGGGCGATCCAGGCGCCGGTCCCGTGAACCACCGTCGAACCGGCGAAATCGACAAAGCCGAGATTGGCGAGCCACGCCCCGGTATCGGCGCCGCGCGCGGTGCCCCAGGCCCAGTGCACGAAAACAGGATAGATGATCGCCGCGGTCAGGAAGCTGATGACCACGTAGACGCTCAGCTTCATGCGTTCGGCCACCGCGCCGGCGATGATCGTCGCCGCGGTGCCGCAGAACATCACCTGGAATACGAAGAAAATCGCGTCGTGTGGCGTGATGTTGCGAAGGAACAGCATGTTCGTATCGAAGCCGATCCCGATCACGTGATGCGACGGACCGAATCCGATCATGAAGCCGACGAAGAAGAATGCGAGGACGGCGAATGCGAGGTCGAGAAGGTTTTTCTGGGCGACGTTGATTGCGTTCTTGGTGCGAACCGCGCCGGCTTCCAGCAGCAGGAAGCCAATCTGCATCAGCAGCACCAGGGCCGCGGCCACCAGAATCCATACCGAATCCAGCCGCGACGCCAGTTCCGAAATCGAGAGTTCCGATGCGCCCGCCGAGCCGGTGGTGATGAACAGGAAAACGGATAAAAGAAACGCGCGGCTCCGAAAGGCCATTCATACAATCCCCAATTGTGACCGGCACTCTGCCGCACAACCGGTGGCGACTTCGTTAAAGTCCGCTGCAGCGCAGCAATTGGCGTGAACCAAGGCTAATGAAGGGTTAGGAGGGATTGGGCCTGCCGGCAGGCAAAAATGCTGCTGCACCGACAATGTCACGATGTTCCGTTAGGATTTTTTTTTACTCTTCCGGATATCAAGCCAAGTCTTGGGTCAAAATGGGTTTTCACAATGAAAAGCAATGCAGCCACTTCCGACCGCGTCGGCATGTACTATCGCTCCCTGTCGGAAGCCGAAAACCAGACGATCTACCGGATCAAGGAGCAGGGGCAGGAGTTCTTGGAGTTGATCGACGAACTCGGAGAATCCGATGAAACGCGCCGCGCCAAGGCCCGTATCGAAGAAGCCGTGATGTGGGCGGTCAAGCACATTACGAGGTAGCCGGAACTGCGTGGGCGTTAATTGCTCCATGCCTCTCGGCATCTCCCGAGGCAATGGCCGCTTGTCGTAATGACAGGAACTTGAAACCAGTCAGATTATGGTGGGCGATGCTGGGATTGAACCAGCGACCCCTGCCGTGTGAAGGCAGTGCTCTCCCGCTGAGCTAATCGCCCTGACCCTGCGTGGAAGCGCGGATATAGTCTCCGCCGTGAAGGAAAGTCAACTGGTCGCGTCGCGCCGGTCGAGAAGGCTTTCGGCGAGTGCCGGATCGAGCTCGCGATAGTGCGAAATCACCGTGTCCGGGCCGAATGCGCTGACATGGCGGTCCGTATATCCGAAATCCACCGCGACGACCGGAATTCGGGCTGCTTGCGCGGTGCGGATGTCTGTCTCGCTGTCGCCGACCATGAGCGCTCTTGCGGAATCGCCGCCGGCCTTGGCGATCGTACCGGTCAGATGTGCCGGGTCTGGTTTTCGGACGGGGAAAGTGTCCTGTCCGCAGATCGCGGAGAACAGCCCGTCGATTTCCAGCGCCTCGAGAAGGCGCACGGCATTGGCCTCGATCTTGTTGGTGCACACTGCCGCGATATAACCCTCGGCGCGGAAAGCGCCTATCGCGTCGAGCACATGCTCGTAGGGGCGAGACAGGCCCGGCATGGTGTCCTGATAGTAGTCGAGGAAATGGCCCATCAGTTCATCGAGCGTCTCGGGCGCGGGCACCTGGCCGGATGTCTCGTAGGCCCGTTCCAGCATGACGCGGGCGCCCTGGCCGACATATTTGCTGAATCCCTCATCGGCGATCGGCCCGAGGCCGACATGCTTCAACGCATGGTTCATGCTGGCAAGCAGGTCGGGCGCGGTATCCACCAGCGTTCCGTCGAGATCGAACACGATGATCGGCGGTTTCATCGATTGCTCCGTTCGGGTTGTCCGGCGTCCGGGTTAGTGCGGCAGGACCCGCATTGCAACGCCAATGCGCCGGGGAAGGGGGCGATTGCAGGTTGGCGAGGGGGCGGCGGCATGATAACCGGTCCCGGCTCAATCGGGGAAAAGCCTGTATATGTCACAGGACCAGCTGAAAATCGCCGCGGCGCAGACCGCATTGTCGCATGTCGAGAACGGCATGAAGCTCGGCATCGGAACGGGCAGCACGGCGGAGGCATTCGTCCATCTGCTCGCCGAAAAGGTCGGCGACGGTTTCAAGGTCACCGGTGTGCCGACATCGGAGCGTACGGCGCGTCTCTGTCTCGAACTTGGCGTTCCGCTGACCACGCTGGACGACACGCCGCGTCTCGACCTGTGCATCGACGGGGCGGACGAAATCGACCCGGGCCTGAACCTGACGAAGGGCGGAGGCGGCGCGCTGCTGCGCGAGAAGATCGTCGCCCACGCGTCGGCGAAATTCATCGTCATCGCGGACGAGAGCAAACTCGTCCCGGCGCTCGGCGCGTTTCCGCTGCCGATCGAGATCAATCCGTTCGGGCTCGAGGCGACGCGCCAGGATATCGCCGAAGCCTATGCGGGCCTTGGCTATTCAGGCCAGTTGCGCTTGCGTGTTCGCGACGGGCAACCCTACGAAACGGATGGCGGACACTTCATCCTGGACGCATCATTCGGCCACATTTCGGACCCAAAGGCTTTGTCCGACGCGTTATTTGCGATCCCGGGCGTCGTGGAGCACGGCATGTTCATCGGCATGACGTCGCTTGCCGTCGTCGCCGGGAAGGATTCTGTACGCACGCTTGAAGCGCCGGCCGATTGACGGCGCGCAATCGCTCGCACAATCATACTGGGGAATTGGAGTAGATCGAGATCATGAAGTTTCTGGCAGTCAAGACTTTCCGCAATGCCGTTGCCGGACTTGCGCTCGCGGTGGCCATGTCGCCCGCGGCGCTGGCGCAGGACATTTCCGAATCGCATTTCGCCGCCGCCCGCGCGGCTGTCGCGGCCGTCGATGCGACCGACGCCTATGACGCGATCCTTCCGGCCGCCGCAGAGCAGCTCAAGGCGCGCCTGATCGCCAGCAATCTCGATCTCGAAGTCGCGATCACCGAGACCGTCGACGAGGAAGCGTTCAAACTGGCCGCGCGGCGCGCCGACCTCGAAAACGAGGCCGCCCGTATTTATGCCGCTGCCTTCAGCGAAGACGAACTGAACGCGATCACCGAGTTCTACAATTCGGAGGCCGGCAAGAAACTCTTGCAGAACGGCCCGATCGCGGCGCGTGAAATCAACAATGCGGCGGGCATCTGGAAACGCGGTATCGAGCGCGATCTTCTCGAAAGCGTTTCCAAGTCGCTGAACTCGGCAGGGCTGCGGGCCAACACCGACACCGCCGCGCCGGACACGACGAACGGCGCCACGCAGAACTGATTGCCGTTCGCATGAGTGTTTTGGGCCCGGCCATTGTGCCGGGCCTTTTGTTTTTTCGCCCGATCCTCTAAGCGATGGCCCGTCCGATACGAGGCGACATTCATCTGGAGACGCGGTTCATGACGCAGTACGACTACGACCTCTTTGTTATCGGCGGGGGTTCCGGCGGCGTACGCGCGGCGCGGCTCGCCGGCGCGATGGGCAAGCGTGTCGGCCTCGCCGAGGAATACCGCATGGGCGGGACCTGCGTGATTCGCGGATGCGTGCCGAAAAAGCTCTTCGTTTATGCGTCCCAGTTCTCCGAGCATTTCGAGGATGCTCCCGGCTATGGCTGGAGCGTCGGCGAGACCGCGTTCGACTGGCCGACCCTGATTGCGGCCAAGGATGCGGAAATCGCCCGTCTGGAGGGCCTTTATCGCAAGGGGCTGGAAGGGAACGGCGTCACCATCCACGAGACCCGCGCGAAGCTTGTATCGCCGCACGAGGTGCTGCTGGAGGCGACCGGCGAGACCGTCACAGCGGACCAGATCCTTGTCGCGGTCGGCGGCCGCCCCAATCTGCATGATGCGCTGCCCGGTCACGAATACTGCATCTCGTCGAACGGCGCCTTCCATCTGGAGGAATTGCCGAAGGCGGTCATCGTCGAGGGCGGCGGTTACATCGCCGTCGAATTCGCCAACATCTTCCACGGGCTCGGCGTCGATACGACGCTCGTCTATCGCGGCCAGAAGATCCTTGGCGGCTTCGACGAGGATCTGCGCGACCATCTTCAGGAAACGATGATCGCCAAGGGCATCAAGGTCGTCTGTCACCAGATCCTGGAAAAGGTCGAGAAACGGCCGGATGGCCGGCTGGACGCGCATCTGTCAGGCGGGGAGGCGATCGCCGTCGATCAGATCATGCTGGCGATCGGCCGCGTTCCGAACACCGAGAATCTCGGCATGCGCCATGCCGGTGTCGAACTCGACGTCCGGGGTGCGATTGTTGTCGACAATTACTCGCGCACATCGGTCGAGAATATCTGGGCGGTCGGCGACGTGACGAACCGGATGCAGCTGACGCCGGTCGCCATTCACGAGGCGATGTGTTTCCTGGAAACCGCCTTCAAGGACAATCCGACCGTGCCGGACTACGACACTGTCGCGACGGCCGTGTTCTCGCAGCCGGAAATCGGCACGGTAGGCCTGACGGAATCGGCCGCGGCGGAGCGGTATTCGGAACTGGAGGTCTATCGCGCGAGCTTCCGGCCGATGCACAACATCCTGGCCGGCCGCGACGAGAAGATGCTGATGAAGCTGATTGTCGATGCAGAAAGCCGCATTGTCGTTGGCGCGCATGTGATCGGACCGGGCGCCGGCGAAATGGCGCAATTGCTGGGCATCTCGCTCAAGGCGCGCTGCACCAAGGACGTTTTCGACGCGACGATGGCGGTTCATCCCACCGCGGCGGAGGAACTGGTGACGATGTATGCGCCGACCTACCGGGTCAGAAACGGAAGCCGCGTCGACTGACGCGGCCCCTTGAACCGGCCGGGGTGAGGGCCTTATGTCTGGGGGAGTGAAACCCCGACCGAACATCATGAGTCCCGAGCAAATCGACAATCTTCACCGGGCTGCCGCCGATGGCGCGGTCTTCGCCTATTTCGGCTATGGCTCGCTGGTCAACCGAGACACCCACCGAACCGCGATCTTCGGCGCGGTGAGGGCTTCGGTTCGCGGCTGGCGCCGGCATTGGCAGGGCCGTCCGGAGCACACCGACGATCCAATCTCGCTTCTGAGTGTCAGGGCGGAGAACGACCCCGAGCATGTCCTGCCGGGCCTCTTGGTCTTCGATCGGCTGGAAAACCTTCCCGCGCTGGATGAGCGCGAATTCAATTATCACCGCCGCGTCGTCGGAATGGACAGGATTACGGTCGCCACCGACATCGCGTTCGACGTGCCTGTCTATATTTACGAGGGCAAGCAGGAGATCGCCGCGGGCACCGGCCATGCCATCCTGCAGAGCTATCTCGACGCGGTCCTGCAAGGCTATCTTTTCGAGTATGGCGCGGAGGCTGTGAAGGATTTCATCGCCGACACGCATGCATTCGACGACACGCCGATCATTCGCGATCGCGACATACCGCGTTACATGCGCAGCGTGACGCTGAGCGAAGAACAGCGCGCGCTAATCGACGATGCCCTTGCCGCGCATGGTGTGAAATACCGCGAACCGGCCTGACCCCCCAAGGACGTTTCCCCGACATACAGGCTGGAATCGCCGATTACTTTCCCGTATAGGGGCGCGACGGCGGAGCAGCCAGATATTGTGCTGCCGCCGTCGGCAACCCGTTAAATCGAATGCGAGTGAGTAAAATGGCAACGACGTGGACACCTGACAGTTGGAGAGCAAAGCCGATCCTGCAGGTCCCGGCCTATCCGGACGCCAATGTGCTGGAAGAGGTCGAGGCCCGTCTGCGGACCTATCCGCCGCTCGTATTTGCAGGTGAGGCGCGTGCGCTCAAGAGACAGCTGGCCGAAGTCTGTGAGGGCAGGAGTTTTCTGCTGCAGGGCGGTGACTGCGCCGAGAGCTTCGCCGAACATGGCGCCGACAATATCCGCGACTTCTTCCGTGTCTTCCTCCAGATGGCCGTCGTTCTGACCTTCGGCGGCTCCAAGCCGGTGGTCAAGGTCGGCCGCATCGCAGGCCAGTTCGCCAAGCCGCGCTCCTCGGATATCGAGAAGCAGGACGGCGCGGAACTGCCGTCATACCGGGGCGATATCATCAATGGCATCGACTTCACGCCGGAGTCGCGCATTCCCGATCCGAACCGCCAGGAAATGGCGTATCGCCAGTCGGCGGCGACGCTGAACCTGTTGCGCGCTTTCGCGCAGGGCGGTTTCGCCAATCTCGAAAACGTCCATCAGTGGATGATGGGCTTCGTCGGCGAAAGCCCGCAGGGTGAACGCTACGAGGCGCTGGCCGATCGCATCTCCGAGACGATGGACTTCATGCGCTCCGTCGGCATTACCTCGGAAAACTACGCCAAGCTGCGCGAGACGGATTTCTACACCAGCCATGAAGCGCTGCTGCTCGGCTACGAGGAAGCGCTGACCCGCGTGGATTCGACGTCGGGCGACTGGTACGCGACTTCCGGCCACATGATCTGGATCGGTGACCGCACCCGTCAGGCCGACCATGCGCATGTCGAGTTCTGCCGCGGCATCAAGAACCCGATCGGGCTGAAATGCGGGCCGTCGCTGCAGGCTGACGACCTGATCAACTTGATCGACATTCTCAATCCGACGAACGAACCGGGCCGTCTGACGCTGATCGCACGTTTCGGACATGACAAGGTCGAAGAGCACCTGCCGCGCCTGATCCGCGCCGTCGAACGCGAAGGCAAGAAGGTTGTGTGGTCCTGCGATCCGATGCACGGCAACACGATCACGGCCAATCGCTACAAGACGCGTCCGTTCGAGCGGATCCTGTCGGAAGTGGAAAGCTTCTTCGACGTCCACCGCGCCGAGGGCACCTATCCCGGCGGTATCCATGTCGAGATGACCGGCAAGAACGTCACCGAATGCACCGGCGGCGCGCGTGCCGTGTCGGAGGAAGAGTTGTCCGACCGTTACCACACCCATTGCGACCCGCGCCTCAACGCCGACCAGGCGCTGGAACTGGCTTTCCTGATCGCGGAAAACCTCAAGCAGGGCCGCAGCAACGGCAATGGTGACAACCGTATCGCGGTCAACGCATAAGCTGCGACAACCGCACGTCGCGTGGCGGCAATCGATTTGAGCGGGGACGGTCCATGATCGTCCCCGTTTTCATTCGGGGAGATCGAAATGGAAAAGCGGAGCGGTCGCTGTCACTGTGGGGCGGTGACCTATTCTGTGAACGGTCCGGTCCGCGCTGTTCATTTCTGTCATTGCGAACAATGTCGACGCCAGACGGGTCATTTCGTCGCCGCCACGGCGTGCGACGACGATCAACTGACCGTCACCGGCTCCGAAAACCTGACCTGGTACGCCGCTTCGGATACGGCTCGGCGCGGCTTCTGCAAGACCTGCGGGTCTCTCTTGTTCTGGAAGGCCAATGACAGCGACAGGACCGCGATCATGGCGGGTTCGTTCGACAAGCCAACGGGCCTTGTGGCCGGCCATCACATCCATGTCGCCGACAAGGGCGATTATTACGATATCGGCGACGGCCTGCCGCAGTTCCCGCAGCGCTGATCACTTGTTCTCATTTGTTGAACGCAAAGTCGCCGATTGTCCACTCGCATCGCGTGGCGGACCATACTATCTCCATTGCAAAGGAGACTGACGATGTCTGCAATGCCCAGTGTTTTCGTGTCCCATGGCGGACCGAATGTCGTCATTGAACCGTCCGAAGCGCACGATTTCCTGAAATCGCTCGGCTCGCTCGTTCCGAAGCCGAAGGCGATCGTCATGGTGTCGGCGCATTTCGAGACCGATGGACCGGTCGTCGTGACCGATCCCAACCCCGGCATGATCTACGACTTCGGCGGTTTCCAGCAGGAGCTTTACGAAAAGGTCTATCCGGCGCCGGGCGAGCCTGAACTCGGCATGCGGATCGCCCAGATCCTCGCGGATGCGGGCCTCAATCCACGTATCGCGCCTGAGCGCGGCTACGATCATGGTGCCTGGAATCCGCTGATCCTCGCCTGGCCCGATGCCGATATCCCGGTCGTCCAGTTGTCCATCGACCCGAACCGCGACGCTGCCTATCACTTTGCGCTCGGCAAGGCGCTGGCGCCTTTGCGCGCGGAGGGGATCCTCCTTCTCGGTTCCGGCCACATCACGCATAATCTGCGGGCGGTTTTCGCGTCGATCCGTTATGGCCGCGATCCCGACCCGGAGCTTCCGGGCAAGATCGAGGCGTTTACCGAATGGTTCGCCGAGCAGTTCGCGAAGGGCGATACGGAGGCGATCCTTGACTGGCGGGCCCGCGCGCCTTTCATTGCCGACAATCACCCGACCGACGAGCATCTCCTGCCATTGTTCTTCGCCTATGGCGCGGCCGGTGATGCGCCGAAGCCGGAACGGGCGCACCACTCGCGGCAATACGGATATTTCGCCTGGGATTCCTGGTTCTTTCACTAATGCCCCTTGAAGCGGTGGCGCGGGCAGGCAAATAGGCGGTCATGAGCGATATCGATCCCCAACTCCTGCTCGGCCACCGTTCCGGCCTGCCCGAAGATTTGCGTTATCTCCTGGAGCGCTATCCGCGCGATCAGTGGCAGGCGCACGAGAATCTCGGCGGCATGGCGCAGTTCTGGCTGCAGCGCCACGACATGTTCCGCGAACTGGGCGGCATGCTCACCCAGTCAGTCTCCGACTACAGGGAAGGGCAACTCGAGGCGCAGCCCTTCGCGTCCTTCTTCGTGCCGAGGCTGCAATTCTTCCTGCAGCAGTTGCACGGGCATCACCAGATCGAGGACATGCACTATTTCCCCGTTTTCACGCGTGCGGAATCCGGGTTGAAGCGCGGTTTCGATCTGCTGGACAACGACCATCACGTCATTCACGACGCGCTGGAGCGGAACGCACATGGCGCCAACGGCTTTCTCGGCAAGCTCGGTGAAGGGCGTGACGCGGCGCGCTACGCCGCCGATGCCTATGCGAAGGACACCGAAGACCTCGTCGCGATGCTGCTCAGGCACCTCGAAGACGAGGAAGACCTGATCGTTCCGGTGATTCTGGATCGTGGAGAGGCCAAGCTCGGACTGATGTAATCGTCATGCCTCGGCCATGGCGCTTTCGAAGTGCTCGAAAATCAGTCCGTCCAATTGCTTCAATCCCCAACCGTCGTAAACACGGCCCTCGACCGACTTTTCGTCCATGACGACGATGCCGGAATGGCGATTGTCGGACCGGATGACATCCATCAGCGCGAGAACATCCTCTTTCGCCCCTTCAAGGATCTGGGCGAAACGCTTGCCGTCATAGCCGAGCGCGCCCGTAATTCCGAGCGACGGGTTCTTCATCGACGCGGCGTTCACAAGCGTATCGATATCGATTGATTGCATGTCCGGACGGGCCGAACTGACATAAAAAAGGCGGTACATTACAGAATTCCAAAAAAGCAGTCCCTCGCGGCGATTTACGCAATGTTCCAAGGGGCTGTCGATTAAATTTAACACATCGACCAACATAGCTGGCGAGTGTTTTTTTCCGGCATGGCGTAAGTCAGCGCAGGATCGCCAAGCCGGAGAGGCGGGTGCCGTCTTCGGCATTGCCCCCGCTTACGCTTTCGACGCGCGCCGGCTGCACTCGTTTCCGCGCCCTTTCGGCGGTTCGTGTTTTTTTCCGGCAGGCGTGGCATTTCGCGGCAAGCGACGTTATATACGCGTCAACCGGTTCGGCTGAAATGCTGAATCGGATCGTCGCGCCGACATCCGAAAACCTTACAGGTCTCGGGTCGTTTCCGTAAAACGGAACTATACCGTTTTGCTCACAAGCGCGGTTTAGCGTCATGCGCGCGTCGTCATCAGGCGATTCTCCTGTTGCCAGCCACAGGCCGCTGATCTTGCGGCGAACGGCGGAAACATCTTGGCATTGCGCTCGTCGCAGTGCCCGAACACGAACCGAATGAGGAAGCCATTGCAAGTTCTCGTTAGAGACAACAACGTCGACCAGGCACTTCGGGTGCTCAAGAAGAAACTGCAGCGCGAAGGCGTTTTCCGCGAGATGAAATCGCGTCGCGCCTATGAAAAGCCGTCCGAGAAGCGTGCGCGCGAAAAAGGCGAAGCCGTTCGCCGCAACCGCAAGGCCGCACGCAAGCTGGCGCAGCGCGAAGGCCTGCTGCCGGGCCGCAAGCGTCCCGCACGCGGCCGCTGATCCAGATTTTTTTCGCATGCCCGGGATGATTAAATCCCGGGCGGCGAGCGTCTCGGCTGCATGAGTCGAACGCGATTGCCTCGACCATCTGTGCGCGCTAATGCTCGCGCATGAACACCGCTCCTGACATTCTCCGTATCGCTGTCGCGCAGTTGAACCCGACTGTCGGCGATATTGCCGGAAACCTCGCCCTTGCACGCGAGGCTCGCGCCGACGCGGCCCGACACGGCGCCGATCTCGTCTTCTTCACCGAACTGTTCATCGCCGGCTATCCGCCGGAAGATCTCGTCATGAAGCCGGCCTTCCTCGCCGCCTGCGAGAAAGCCGTCGAGGATCTCGCCGGCGATACCGCCGATGGCGGGCCGGGCGTCGTCATGGGCGTGCCCCTGGCGCGGGGCGATTTGCGGCACAACTCGATCATGGTGCTGGACGGCGGCAAGGTTATCGCCGAACGCCACAAGGTCGACCTGCCCAATTATGGCGAGTTCGACGAGAAACGCGTCTTTCAGGCGGGCCCGATGCCCGGCCCGGTCGACTTTCGCGGGGTGCGGCTCGGCATTCCGGTCTGCGAGGATATCTGGGGCGACCTCGGTGTTTGCGAGACACTGGCCGAGAGCGGCGCTGAGATCCTCCTCGTGCCGAACGGGTCGCCCTATTACCGGGGCAAGATCGACGTTCGTCACCAGGTCGTTATCAGGCAGGTTATCGAGAGCGATCTGCCGGTCCTCTATGCCAACCAGCTTGGCGGGCAGGATGAACTCGTCTTCGACGGCGCAAGTTTCGCCTTCAACGCGGACCGCAAGCTCGCTTTTCAGATGAGCCAGTTCGAGGACCAGGTGACCGTGACGACCTGGCGGCGCGGCGAGGAGAGCTGGTATTGCGACGAGGGGCCGATGTCGCGGATTCCGGAAGGCGAGGAGGCGGACTATCGCGCCTGCATGCTGGGGCTGCGCGACTACGTCAACAAGAACGGCTTCAAGAGCGTGGTTCTCGGCCTGTCCGGCGGCATAGACTCCGCGATTTGCGCCGCGCTGGCGGTCGATGCGCTCGGCGAGGAGCGGCTGCACGCGATCATGCTGCCCTACAAATACACCTCGTCGGAGTCGCTTGCCGACGCCGAGATTTGTGCGCAGATGCTCGGGTGCCGCTACGATGTCGTGCCGATCAAGCAGCCGGTCGAAGGTTTCATGAGTTCCCTTTCGGACCTGTTCCACGGCACGAATGAGGGCGTCACCGAGGAGAACCTGCAGAGCCGCACGCGCGGCACGATCCTGATGGCGGTCTCCAACAAGTTCGGCTCGATGGTCGTGACCACCGGCAACAAGTCCGAGATGAGCGTCGGTTACGCGACGCTCTATGGCGACATGAATGGCGGCTTCAACCCGATCAAGGACCTCTACAAGATGCAGGTCTACGCACTGGCGCGCTGGCGCAATGCCCACACGCCGCCGGGCGCGCTGGGGCCGACCGGCATGGTGATCCCGCAGAACATCATCGACAAGGAGCCGTCTGCCGAGCTGCGCCCCGATCAGACCGACCAGGATTCGCTGCCGCCCTATCCGGTGCTCGACGATATTCTCGAATGCCTTGTCGAACATGAGATGGCCGTCGACGACATCGTCGCGCGGGGTCACGACCGTGAGCTCGTGCACCGGATCGAGCATCTGCTTTATATCGCAGAATACAAGCGTCGGCAGTCCGCGCCGGGCGTGAAGATCACGCGCAAGAATTTCGGCCGCGACCGCCGCTATCCGATCACCAACCGGTTCCGCGACCGGACATAGGTTTTCGCGCGGGCGAGGGCCGGACGGGAGCGCATATGAAAGCGCTGATAATAACCTATGGATCGCGCGGCGATGTGCAGCCCTATCTGGCGCTCGCGCTGGGTCTGAAGGAACGCGGACACGAGGTCGTCCTCGCCACGAGCGAGCGGTTCAGGGCGTTCGTCGAGGCGCACGGGTTGCGCTACGGCCATATGAGCGACGATCTGCTCGCCATCATCGACACCGACAAGGGAAAAGACCTGCTCGAGAAGGGCAGCAGCATCGTTCAGGTCGTCAAGAGCAGCATCGAGATGTCGCGCCAGGTCGCGCCGATGCAGCGGGCGCTGATGGCGCAAAGCTGGGAGGTCGCGCGCGACTTCGGGCCCGATATCATCGTCTATCATTCGAAGGCGGTTGCCGCGCCGCATATCGCCGAGAAACTCGGCATTCCCTGCGTTCATGCAACCCCGATACCGATGTTCCTGCCGACCCGGGCCTTCCGCTTCACCGTCCTCCCGGACTGGAAACTCGGCGGCTGGTACAACAGGGCGAGCTATTGGCCGATCCTGTTCATTACCAACCGTGTCCTGGGGCGATATACCCGCGACTTCCGCAAGCGTCTGGACCTGCCGCCGGCCCGTTCTTTCGACATGCGCAGGATGTCGGACGGCTCGGACATCCCGATTCTGCACGGCCACAGCGAGGCGGTGCTGCCGCGCCCCGCCGACTGGCCCGATAGCGCCCATGTCACGGGCTACTGGTTTCTCGATGCCGAAAAGGACTGGACCCCACCCTCGCAACTGACCGCCTTCCTCGAAGCGGGGCCGCCGCCGGTCTATATCGGATTCGGTTCGATGGCCGGGCGCGATCCGCAACGCCTCGCGCATATCGTCGTCGATGCTCTGCAGAAAGCGGGCCTTCGCGGGGTCATCGCGAGCGGGTGGGGCGGTCTGAAGACCGGGGAACTGCCGGACACGATCCTCCAGATTGACGAGGCGCCACATGCGTGGCTTCTGCCGCGCATGGCGGCGGTCGTTCACCACGGCGGGGCGGGCACAACGGCGGCGGGGCTTCGCGCCGGCAAGCCTACGGTTATCGTGCCGTTTTTCGCCGACCAGCCATTCTGGGGAGGTCTCGTCCACGAGATCGGCGCCGGGCCGAAGCCGCTCGGGCAGAAAAAACTGACTGCCGCAAAGCTGGCCCGTGCGCTTCGCGAAGCGACCGGCTCGAAGGAAATCGCGGAAACCGCCGCGCGGATCGGCGAGGAGATCCGTGCCGAGCATGGCGTAGCCAATGCAGTCGCGCTGATCGAGCGCTATGCGGAAGAGCGTTGAGCCGATGAGACTTCCTGTTTTCCTCCGTGACAATGCCCGCTGGCTTGCCGGCGGATTTCTGCTGACCTTGTTTTCGAGCTACGGCCAGACCTTCTATATCGCGCTGTCGAGCGGCGGTATCCGCACGGAGCTGGGCCTTTCCCACGGCGATTTCGGCTGGCTCTACATGTGGGCGACGCTGTCCAGCGCTGCGATGATCCCGTTTGCCGGGCGCTTCGTCGATACGATGCGGATCGAGCGTTACGCCGGACTGGTGATCGTCGGCCTTGCCCTCTCGATGGTCGCGCTTGCATTCGCGCGCAATCTGGCCGTCCTTTTCCTGGCGCTGACGGGGCTTCGCATGTTCGGGCAGGGGCTGATGGCGCATTCCGCGATGACCGCCATGGGGCGCTGGTTTTCGGCAACCCGGGGGAAAGCGGTCTCGACGGCGGCGCTCGGCCATCAACTGGGCGAGAGCGTCATGCCGGTCAGCTTCGTCGCCATCGCCGCGCTCATCGGCTGGCGTGGTGGTTGGCTGGTCAATGCGGCGTTCTTTGTCGTGCTGGTGCTTCCGGCGATCTATCTGCTCATGCGTGTGCCGCGCGAGCCGCATGCGGCCGAACTGCGCGGCGACGACCACGGCGCACAATGGACACGCGGACAGGCGATGCGCGATCCGCTCTTCTGGGCGCTGATGCTGGGCCTGCTCGCGCCGCCGGTGATCGGCACCACGGTGTTCTTCCATCAGGTCTATCTGACCGAGCTGCGCGGATGGGCACTTGGTCAATTCGCCGGATCGACGCCCGTGCTCTCCGTCTTCGCCATCGCCGCGACCCTGGTGGCGGGTTATGTGATCGACCGGTTCGGATCGGTGGTCTTGCTGCCTGCAATGCTGGTTTTCGTTGCGATCGCAAACCTGACGGTCGGATATGCGGCGCCGTCCTGGGCGATCCTGATCTTCATGGCGGGCATGGGGACGGCATTCGGCTTCTATGCCTCGGCCTTTGGCGCGATCTGGCCGGAACTCTATGGCACGCGCCACTTGGGCGCGATCAAATCGGTCGTTACCTCGATCATGGTGTTTTCCACCGCGCTGGGGCCGGGTCTCAGCGGCTGGCTGATCGATCGCGGTATCGGCTTTCCGGGCATGGTCGCCGCGATGGGGTGGTACGCCATCGCCGCCGCGGTCGCGATGCTGTTCCTGGCGCGTGTGGTGAAGGCGCGTGTCGCGGCTCGCATTCCGATTCCGGTTTCTGCCTCAACATCCTGATCAGGCACCGGAAAACGGCGTCAGGCGATAGCAAGGTCGCGCAGCATGTAACCGATCAGAAAGGCGGCGGTGGCTGCGCCAAGCCCAATGATCAGGGTCTCCAGTCCGGATGTCCACCAGCGCGTTACGGACCAGCGGCTCTTGATCGATCCGATGGCGAAGAACACGATCGAGGTCATCGTCAGCGCAACCGGCATGGCCTGGTCTGTCGGCAGCAGGAGATAGGGCAGAAGGGGCACCGCGCCGCAGGCGAGGAAGGCCAGGAATGTCGAGACAGCCGATTTCATCGGATCGCGCAGCGCGCCACTCTGTCCGTGTTCATCGGCCAGCATCATCGCGATCCAGCGCTCGCGATCGGATGTGATGGCCTCGACAGCGTGTTCCAGTGTTTCGCCTTCCAGTCCTTTCAACGCGAGGATCTGGCGAATTTCCTCGCGCTCTCCGTCCGGATCCTCGGCGATATGCCGAATTTCCATCGCGCGAAGCCGATTGCGGTCGTCGATCTCGGTCTTCGTTCCGGAATAATTGCTGGCCGCCATCGACAATCCGTCGGCCAGGAGATTGGCGAGACCGAGGATGATGACTACGTTGGCAGACAGGGACGCGCCGACCACGCCGGCGACGATTGCGAAGGTCGTCACTGCGCCGTCGATGCCGCCATAGATGAAATCGCGCAGATAATTGGGTCTCGTGCCGTCGGCGAGGCGCGCGCGGATTGCCTCCGCGGTGTGTTTGTGTTCAAGCATAAGGGCCGCATTTAAACATTTTAGACTCATTCTAAGGCGGGGTTGCCGGGCGTACAATGACGGCGACGTCCAATTCCGGCTTTTCGATTTCCAGGTTGGACAATGCAGTTTCTGAACTTCCTGATCGGCAACGCCCGCTGGCTCGCGGGCGGATTTCTGCTGACGCTTTTCTCGGCCTTCGGGCAGACCTATTTCATCTCGCTGTCGGCCGGCGAAATCCGGTCCGAATACGACCTGTCGCATGGCGAATTCGGCATGATCTACATGCTCGCGACGCTGGCCAGCGCGTTCTCGCTGACCTGGGTCGGGCGGATGGTCGACCGTTTCTCGCCGATGCAGGTAACCCTGATCATCGTGCCCATGCTGGCGATAGGGTCCGTGGCGATGGCGCTGTCGCAACACCTCGTCGTGCTGGTTTGCGTGATCTATTTCCTGCGCCTGTTCGGACAGGGCATGATGACGCAAAACGCCATGACGGCCACCGGGCGCTGGTTTTCCGCCAATCGCGGCCGCGCCATCTCGATCGTCGCACTGGGCCAGAATGCCGGCGAGGCGGTATTCCCCTTCATTTTCGTGATCGTCGCCGGAGCGATCGGCTGGCGCATGAGCTGGGTCGCGGGAGCCGGCTTGCTCGTCGTCGTCGCCATGCCGCTGATCGCCTTGCTCTACCGGCAGGAACGCGAACCGCGCTCGTCCGACCCTGAGCCGAAAGTCACTGCCGCACGCGACTGGACGCGTGGCGAAGTGATCCGCGACCGCGCGTTCTGGCTCATGCTGATCGGTATCCTGGCGCCGCCGTTCATCGGCACGACAATCTTCTTTCACCAGGTCTATCTGGTGGAATTGCGCGGCTGGTCGCTCGACACATTCGCCGCGTCCTTTGCCTTCATGTCGTTGATGACGATCATCTTCGCGCTGGTTTGCGGCGCGCTGATCGACCGTTTCTCGGCCGTCTCCCTGCTGCCGAGCTTCCTGTTGCCGCTCAGTGCGGCGTGTCTCGTGCTGGCGGTTACGCCGGCTGCCTGGGCGCCATTCGTCTTCATGGCGCTGCTCGGCATCTCCTACGGGTTTTCGACCACGCTCATCGGCGCACTCTGGCCCGAGGTCTACGGGACGAAGCATCTCGGCTCCATCCGATCGCTGATCGTCGCCTTCATGGTGTTCGCCACGGCGGTCGGACCGGGGCTGACCGGCGCGCTCATCGACTTCGGCGTTCCCTATCCGGCGCAGATCTTCGCGATGGGTGTCTATTGCCTCGCGGCGAGCGTGGTGCTGTTCACCGTATCGCGCCAGCTTCGCATCCGCAGCGCGGACAACTTGCAATGAGGCGCGCCGAAGGTTAACCGCTGCCTCGAACCCAGACCCGAAAGCCCCGCCGCATGCCTGTTACCGTTCGTTTCGCGCCGTCGCCCACCGGCAATATCCATATCGGCAATGTCCGCACCGCGCTGTTCAACTGGCTGTACGCGTTGCAACACGAAGGGCGCTTCATCCTGCGCTTCGACGACACCGACACGGCGCGCTCCAGGCAGGAATATGCCGACCAGATCGCGGCCGATCTCGAATGGCTGGGCGTTCATCCGCATGTCGTCGCCTATCAGTCGAAACGCGGCACGGCGCATGACGCGGCCGTGGAGACCCTCAAGCAGGCCGGTCTGCTCTATCCCTGCTACGAGACCTCAGAGGAGCTGGAACGGCGGCGCAAGATCCGCCTGTCGCGCAAGCTGCCGCCGGTCTATGGCCGCGAAGCGCTCAAGCTGACCGATGCCGAGAAATCCGCCTTCGAGGCGGAGGGTCGCAAGCCGCACTGGCGCTTCCTCCTGCCGAATTTCGACGGCGATCCGTTTTCGACGCGCCGCACGGAGGTGCATTGGGACGATGTCGTGCGCGGTCGGCAGACCGTCGATCTCGCGTCCATGTCCGACCCGGTGCTGATCCGTGAAGACGGGACCTATCTCTACACGCTGCCTTCCGTCGTCGATGACATCGATCTCGGTGTGACGCATGTCATTCGCGGCGACGACCATGTGACCAATACGGGCGCGCAAATCGCGCTTTTCGAGGCGCTTGGCGCGACAGCGCCGGCCTTCGGCCATCACAATCTGCTGACGACGGCGTCGGGCGAAGGCCTGTCGAAGCGCTCCGGCGCCCTTTCGATCAAGGCCCTGCAGGAGGATGGTTACGAGCCCATGTCGGTCGCATCGCTCGCGGTCCTGATCGGCACATCGGCCGCAGTGGCCGCCGCGCCTTCGCTGGAGACGATGGCCTCGACCTTCGATCTCGCAAGCTGCTCGAAGTCGGCTGCGAAGTTCGATCCGGCGGAACTCGATGTCCTCAATCGGCAGATTGTCCATGAATTGCCGTTTTCGGCGGCATCCGAGCGGCTGGCTGCGGCCGGTGTCGATACGGCCGATCCGCGCGCCGAGGCATTCTGGACCGTCGTTCGCGCCAATATCGAGAAGGTGCCGGACGCTGCCGAATGGTGGCGGATCCTGACGGTCGGTCCTGACGATCAGGCGGCGCTGGAAGGCGACGATCTCGACTATGCGCGCGCCGCATTCGACCTGCTGCCGGAAGGCGAAATCGACGCCTCGACATGGGGGGCATGGACGGTGGCGGCGAAGGCGCAAAGCGGCCGCAAGGGCAGGGCGCTCTTCATGCCCCTGCGCATCGCCCTTACCGGTCGCTCGTCAGGTCCTGAGATTGCGGATCTGTTGCCGCTTCTGGGGCGGGAAGGAATTCTGGCCCGACGACCCTGACGCGTTTGCGCGTGTTTGCGGGGTCCTCGACAGTATCGGCGCTCGCTTCCTCGACGGCTTTTCGCTCACCATCCGCCGCGAGGTCAGGCTCTTCTTCAGGTCCGGGGACAGCTGTGTCCGCCGTTTCGATATCTGTCTCAGGCATCATCTCGGGCTTGTCGAGCGGCGTCGGGATTGCGCTGAGCCGTGTTCCGCCGGAGTCGGGAAGTTCTTCTTCCGGCGTGCGCGCGATCGTTTGCGGCGTGCCGCAGGTGCAGGCGGGATCGGCGGTGTCGGTGCGCTGTTCGCGATAGAGGAACGCGTTGGGCAGCGCGGTGTAAGGCCGCCCCTGCAGCGAGATCATCTCTTCGCTTTCCTGGTCCGGCACACGGTGGAAGAACAGCTTCGCTTCCGTCGCCGGGCACATCGCCTGACAGGTCTGCGCGTCGCGCTGGAGGAAATCGAAGCCGGTCGAAAACGATACCGGGAAGTAGTAGCCGTCGCAGGTCCGCACGCACAGGGTTCGGAACGTTCCGGGCATGTAGGGCAGGGTAACGGCATTCGGGTCGTCGGGTGCGACCGCCGCCTGGTCTTCCGGCAGGGCCTGCGGCGCAGCTTGCGGATCGTAGAGGCGCTGGCGGCCGATGCCTTCACGCACGATGATCTTGGTCCTGCGGTCATTCCTGTCCATGCTTGGCGGGATGACGGTCACCCTGCGCTCTTGCGGTTCTCGGCTGGCGAGGCGTTGCGGTTCGTCGCAGCGGAAGCGGGCCATGCGTGCCTCGATGGCGCGCACCCGCGATCTGTTGATCCGTCCGGAAAGCCGGTCGCGTTGCCTCTCCAGCGAGTCGAGATTGGCTCGCATCTTCTGGATGGTACGATTGAGCGACTGGCAGGCCGCTCCGGGATCGCGGAAGCATCCGTTGGAGCGCTGGATTGCGATTGTCTTGTCGATTTCGGCCGATTGGCGGATCGCCGCTTCGGCATAGCGTCGCGCTTGCGCCGAGGTTCCCGGACCGGGCCTGGATGCGTCGCGCAATTGCGCGCGCAAATCCGCGCAGACGTCGGCCGACACCGGCGTGGCCGCGATCGCCGCGAGACCGGCGAGGCACATGGCAAACAGCCGAACTCGCCCGGAGATGGCTGCAATCCGGCTCGATCTGATTTGTTCCGTCACCCGCGTCCACTCCCCAAAGGAGTCCCTTCGACGGCCAGCTTACACGTCAAATGTGGCGCAGCCGGTTAAGCCCGCCAGAATTTGCGATACTCCATCGTGGCAGGCTTAACGGGCGGCTAATGCGGAGGTCTGCGCCCCGGACACCTCGGAGGTTTCCTTCTGCGCCGCTTCCACGACGGCGATCGCGGTCATGTTGACCACGCCGCGCGACGTGACCGACGGGGTCAGAATGTGGGCCGGCTTGGCGGTCCCGAGCAGGATCGGTCCGACATGCAGCGCGTCGGTCATCGATTTCACGGCGTTGAGTGAGATATTGGCGGAATCCAGATTGGGGAAGACCAGGAGATTCGCTTCGCCGTCGAGAACCGAGTTCGGATAGACGCGTTCGCGCAACCGGGCGTCGAGCGCAGAATCGGCGTGCATTTCGCCATCGACGCAGAGATCCGGCGCCATCTTGTGCAGCAATGCGGTCGCTTCGCGCATCTTCATCGCCGATTGCGAGTCGCGGGATCCGAAATTCGAATGCGACAACAGTGCCGCTTTGGGTTCGATGCCGAAACGCGCGATTTCGCGCGCGGCCAGCACCGTCATCTCGGCCAGTTCCTCTGCGCTCGGATCGACGGTCACGTAGGTGTCGGTGAAGAAGGTGACGCCGCGCTGCGAGATCAGCATCGATAGCGCGGAGAGGTCCTGCGCGCCCTTTTCCATGCCGACTATCAGGCGAACATGGCGCAGATGCCGGTCGTAGCGGCCTTCCAGACCGCAGATCATCGCGTCTGCCTCGCCGCGCAGCAGCGCGATGGCGGCGATGACCGTCGAATTGGTGCGCACCAGCGTTCGCGCCGCGTCCGGCGTGACGCCACGGCGACCGACGGTCTGGACGAGGTGATCGACGTAGTCGCGATAGCGCGGATCGTTTTCAGGGTTGATCAGTTCGAAATCCCGTCCGGGCCTGATCTTGAGGCCAAACCGCTTGAGGCGGGTTTCCACCACGTCGGGACGTCCGATCAGGATCGGTTTGGCAATCCGGTCTTCCAGTACGACCTGGGCGGCGCGCAGCACGCGTTCGTCCTCGCCGTCGGCATAGACGACGCGCTTGTCGGCCGCCGTCTGGGCGGCGGCGAAGATTGGCTTCATCACGAGGCCGGAAAGGAAGACGAAGCGGTTCAGCCGGTCGATATAGGCGTCCATGTCCTCGATCGGACGCAGCGCGACCCCGCTGTCATGCGCGGCTTTGGCCACCGCCGGCGCGATGCGAAGGATCAGCCGCGGATCGAACGGCGAGGGGATCAGGTAATCCGGCCCGAAGACCGGCGTCTCCCCGGAATAGGCGCGAGCGGCCACATCGGATGGCTCCTCGCGGGCCAATTGGGCGATAGCCTGCACGACGGCGACCTTCATCTCCTCGTTGATCGTGGTCGCCCCGGCATCGAGTGCGCCCCGGAAGATGTAAGGAAAACACAATACGTTGTTGACCTGATTGGGAAAATCGGACCTGCCCGTGCAGATCATCGCATCCGGACGCGCCTCTCGCGCCACATCGGGCATGATTTCCGGCACGGGGTTGGCCAGCGCCATGATCAGCGGCTGATCCGCCATTTCCTTGAGACATTCCGGCTTCAGGACGCCGGCGGCCGACAGGCCGAGGAACACATCCGCGCCGGGAATGACATCGGTCAGTTTCCGCTTGTCCGTTTTCTGCGCATAGACCGATTTCCACCGGTCCATCAGCGTCTCGCGGCCTTCATAGACGAGGCCCTCGATATCGCAGACCCAGATGTTCTCGCGTTTCGCGCCGAGAGAAACCAGCAGGTTGAGGCATGCGAGGGCGGCTGCGCCCGCGCCCGACGTGACGATCTTTGCCGTTTCGATCGGCTTTCCGGCCAGTTCCAGCCCGTTCATGATCGCGGCGGCGACAATGATGGCGGTGCCGTGCTGGTCGTCGTGGAACACCGGGATGTTCATTTTCTCGCGCAGTTGCGCCTCGACCTCGAAGCATTCCGGCGCCTTGATGTCTTCCAGATTGATGCCGCCGAAGGTCGGTTCGAGCGCTGCGGTGACCGAAACCATCGTGTCGACGGTGATCGCATCGATTTCGATGTCGAAGACATCGATCCCGGCGAATTTCTTGAACAGGACGGCCTTGCCCTCCATCACCGGCTTGGAGGCGAGGGGGCCGATATTGCCGAGGCCAAGCACGGCGGAGCCGTTCGAGACGACCGCGACGAGATTGCTGCGCGCGGTGTAGTCCGCCGCCTTGCCGGGATCGTCGGCAATGGCGAGGCACGGGGCCGCGACGCCCGGCGAATAGGCAAGTGCGAGGTCGCGCTGGTTGCCCAGTGGCTTGGTCGCCTGGATCTCCAGCTTTCCGGGGCGCGGATACTGGTGGTAGAACAGCGCGGCCTCTTCGAGGCTCGCCTTTGCTTCACCGGCCTGATCCGGAGTCGTTTCCTGCTGCATGCCGGTCCCTTTCGCCATTCCTATATCGACCGCGCCTAGAATGCGCTGGCGAACAGGCCGCCGTCGAGCTTGATATTCTGGCCGGTGATATATCCGGCGTGGGCCGAGCAGAGAAACGCGCAGGTGCGTCCGAATTCCTCCGGTGTGCCGAAGCGTCCCGCGGGGATCGCGTGTTCCTGCCGTTCGCGCTCCGCTTCGATGCTGCTTCCTGACTTCTTGGCGCCGAATTCAAGCCCGGCGCGAATGCGGTCGGTGTCGAACTTGCCGGGAAGGATCGCGTTGATGGTGACGTTCCGGTCGATTGCCGAGCGGGAGATGCTGGCGAGGAACGAAGTGAGCCCGGCACGCGCTCCCGAGGACAGGTCGAGGCCGGCGATCGGCGAGTAGACGGACATCGACGTGATGTTGACGATGCGTCCGAACTTGCGTTCGGCCATGCCGTCGAGAACCTTCTGGATAAGCTCTATCGGGGTGACCATGTTCTGCGTCACGCCGGCGAGGATCGCCTCGCGGTCGAGTTCCCTGAAATCGCGCAGTTTCGGCCCGGCGTTGTTGTTGACCAGGATATCCGGTTCCGGGCATGCGGCGAGCAACGCGTCCTGCGTCGCGGGGTCCGACACGTCGCCGAGCACGACCGCGACCTCGACACCGCGCGCGCGCAATTCGTCTGCCGTGGCGTTGGTCGCGTCGGGGTTGCGGCCGTTGATCACAAGATCGACGCCTTCATCCGCCAACGCGGCGGCGCATCCCTTGCCGAGCCCCCGGCTCGACGCGCAAACGATCGCCTTGCGGCCCTTGAGTCCCATGTCCATGTAGCTATCTCCCGTTCTCGGTTTCTTATAGGGCGCGCGAGAAGCTGCCGAAAGGTCAATCCGGGTCCGAATTCATTGGATTTTCAACCCCACAGTTCGGCACGCGGCGGCGAGACCATGTTTCCCGAATAGGAAAGCGCGGGCATGCGGTCACGGGCGAGGAGAAGCGGGCCGTCGAGGTCGATATAATCCGCGTCCTGCGCCAGCAGCACGGCCGGCGCCATCGACAGCGATGTGCCGACCATGCAGCCGACCATCACGCCGAAGCCCAGTTCGCGGGCCCGCTCGCGCATACGCACCGCCTCCGTCAGGCCGCCCGTCTTGTCGAGCTTGATGTTGACCGTGTCGTAGCGGTCTCTCAACGCTTCGAGGTCATCGACGATGTGCGCGCTTTCATCCGCGCAGATCGGGATCGGATGCGGAATTTCGGCGAGCAACTCGTCTTTGCCGGCAGGAAGCGGTTGCTCGATCAGCGCGATGCGGACGCGCGCGGCCTCGCGCATCAGTTCGGGCAGCGTGTCGGGGGGCCATGCCTCGTTGGCGTCGGCGATGATGCGGCTGCGTGGCGCGGCGGCGGCGACCGCATGCATGATCGCGATGTCGTCCTTTCCGCCGAGCTTGATCTTCAGCAGCGGGCGGGAGGAGACGCCTCGCGCGACATTGGCCATCGCGTCCGGCGTGTCGAGCGACACGGTGAAAGCGGTTTCCACCGGGCGGGGCGGCAGCCGGCAGACAAGCGAATGGACATGGCGTCCGCTGATCTTGGCCTGGAGGTCCCAGAGTGCGCAGTCGAGCGCATTGCGCGCCGCGCCGGGCGGCAGCGCTTCCTGCAGGCGATCATGGCCGATATCGCCGCCGAGTTGCTTCGCCGCATTGTTGATCGCGTCGAGAACCGATTCCGTCGTCTCACCGTAGCGCGGATATGGAACGCACTCGCCATAGCCCGACCTCTCGTCGGACGATATGCGGCAAACGACCACTTCCGCCTCGGTCTTGCTATTCCTCGAAATGCGGAACTGCCCGTCGATCGGGTATCGTTCCGTCCATGCATCGACGCTGCATTTGCTGTTTTGCATCATACACCCGTTTGCCGGCAGCGCCGTTATTATTCCGTTGATGTGGCCCGTACGCCGCAGACTCGGTGCGACGGCAAGGATATTAATAGCGTGATGGCGGATACGTTACACAGGGAAATTGGCGAAGGCGGTGCGTCGCCGCAGGTTGCGACCGTCGAAGCGCGGTCGGAAAATGGCCAAACGCGTCTTGTCCTCGCAGGGCAGTGGGCGACCCATACGGTGTCGTTCGTCGATGCGGATATGCGCCGTCACGAAAACCGGTCATCCGGTGATGTTGCCCTCGATTTGTCCGGCATCACCTATCTGGATACCGCCGGTGCATGGCTGATCTACCGGCTGGCGCTGGCGATTCGGGAAAAAGGCGGGTCTGCCTCGCTCGAGGGTGTTCGTGCGTCGCACGAAGTGTTGCTGGAAGCCGTTCGCACGGCGATGGAAGACCTCTCCGAACCGGATGAGGGCGAGAGCCGCGACTCATGGATAACGCGGCTGCTGGTCGGAACCGGGCAGGGCGTGTTCCGGTTTCGCGACGACATGCTGATGGCGCTGCACATGGTTGGCGCGGCGGTTCGCGGATCGCAAATGAAACTCGGTCACGGCAGCGGCCTTTCGATCGCCGCTGTCGTCAATCAGCTTGACAGGACCGGCGTGCGCGCCATTCCGATCATCGCGCTGATGTCGACCATCATTGGCGCCATCATCGCGCAGCAGGGCGCGTTTCAGCTTCGCTATTTCGGCGCCGAGATCTTCGTCGTCGATCTCGTCGGTATTCTCGTCCTTCGCGAGATCGGCGTTCTCTTGACCGCCATCATGATCGCCGGCCGATCGGGCAGCGCGATCACGGCCGAGATCGGCTCGATGAAGATGCGCGAGGAAATCGATGCCCTGACGGTCATCGGGCTCAATCCGGTGGGCGTGCTGGTCTTCCCGCGGCTCGTGGCGCTCGGCATCGCGCTGCCGTTGCTGACGGTCATCTCCGATATCGCGGCGTTGGGTGGCGCGATGTTTGTCGCCAAGGCCTATTCGGGGATCTCGCCCGACGCTTTTATAACCCGCGTGCGCGACGCCATTGACCTTTCGACGGTCTTTGCCGGTTTCATCAAGGCGCCCTTCATGGCCTTCATCATCGGAATCATCGCCTCCGTGGAGGGGATGAAGGTTGGGGGCAGCGCCGAATCGCTTGGCGAAAGGGTGACCGCGTCGGTGGTGAAGTCGATCTTCGTTGTCATCGTCGTCGACGGGGCGTTCGCAATCTTCTACGCGGCGATCGACTTCTGATGGTGGACCAGACCCCGATCATCGAGGTGCGCGATATCCACGTCCAGTTCGGGCGGCATGTCGTGTTGCACGAACTCGACCTCGATGTCTATCGTGGGGAAATCCTCGGATTCGTCGGCGCGTCCGGAACGGGCAAATCGGTGTTGCTGCGCACGATTCTCGGCCTGAATCGCAAGCAGGACGGCCGGATTACCATCCTGGGCCGTGATCTCGACAAGATCAAAGACGAAGAACGTATCCAGGTGGATATGCGCATGGGCGTGCTTTTCCAGCATGGGGCTCTTTTTTCGTCGCTGACGGTCAAGGAAAACATCCAGGTGCCAATGCGCGAGTATCTCTCATTGCCGAAGGCGCTGATGGACGAACTCGCATTGTTGAAAATCGAACTGGTTGGACTGGCGCGCAATGCCGCGGACAAATATCCCTCCGAACTGTCGGGCGGGATGATCAAGCGCGCGGCGCTTGCGAGGGCGCTGGCGCTCGATCCGGATATCGTTTTTCTGGACGAGCCGACGTCGGGGCTCGATCCTGTCGGGGCGGCCGAATTCGACGAATTGATCGCAAAGCTGCGCGACACGCTCGGCCTGACCGTCTATATGGTGACGCACGATCTCGACAGCCTTTTCACGGTCGCTGACCGGATCGCAGTGCTGGGCGGCAAGAAGGTTCTTGTCGTCGGGACCATCGAGGATATGCTGAAAAGCGAAGACCCTTGGGTGAAGTCCTATTTTCGCGGAAAGCGGGCACGGCGCATTGCAACCACCGATAAGAAAGCCGCAGCTGGGGCGGGCGTCTGACACATGGAAACCAAGGCAAATTACGTTACCGTCGGTGCTTTCACGCTTCTCGTCTTCCTGGCGGGTTTCGCGATCGTCTACTGGGTGGCCCGCGTCGATACCGGAGGCGATACCGCCCGGCTCGATGTTGTCATCGAAGGCTCGGTAACGGGTCTGGGCGTCGGCAGCCTTGTGAAGTTCAACGGCATCGATGTCGGCAAGGTAACCGGTTTGAGCTTCGACGAGACCAATCCTCGGCTCGTCATCGCGCGCACCGTCGTCAGCCGCGATCTGCCGATTTCGCGCGCTACCAAGGCGGTCCTCGGCTTCACGGGCCTCACCGGCATCGCCCATATCGAATTCGAGGGCGGAGACCAGTCGGAAACGAGTATCTTCGAACTGGCCGAACAGCAGGGAAAGGTCGCGACCATCCGGGCCGATCCGTCCGCCGTCAACAATCTGCTCGCGACCGCGCAGGACATTTTCACGCGCACCGATCGCGTTCTCAGCAGCCTCGAGTCGATCGTCGGCGGCGCGCAGAACCCGCTCAACAAGACACTTGAGAATGCGGCCGCCTTCAGTGAAGCGTTGAAGAACAATGCCGACGAGATCGACTCGTTTCTCAAGGGTGTTGGCGGGGTCGGCGAGGCTTTGGCCGATGTCTCGGGCAAGCTGGACGGCACCTTGCAAGGCGTCGAGAACCTGCTTGCGGCGATCGATCCTGACAAGCTGTCCTCGATCGTCGACAATGTCGACGGGTTCACCGAAAACCTGAACGGCGTTTCCGGCCAGTTCCAGGAGGTCGCCGACAAGGTCGCGGCCGTCGCCACCGATCTTGAAGGTGTCGGAGGCCGTATCAGCGGAACGTTCGACAGGCTGGACACGGTGCTGGCAGCGGTGCCGCCCGAAGATATCACATCCGCGCTGCAGAATATGGCCGAGGCCGGAAAGTCGGCGCGCGCCTCGCTTGCCGAGTTCGAGAAAGTGACCGAGGGGATCGGCGACCGCCAGGAAGATATCCAGGCGATCATCTCGAACACGCAGCAAATGGCGGAGCGGCTCAACGCGGCATCGGTGCGCGTGGATGGCATTCTCGCGAAGGCTGACGGTCTGCTGGGGTCCGACGAGGGTGAATCGCTGATGGCCGAGACGCGCAAGACGCTTGAAGCGTTCCGCGAGGTCGCGGAGACGCTGAACACACGGGTCAATTCGGTGTCGGCCGGGCTGGAGCGGTTTTCCGGGCAGGGGCTGCGTGACGTGCAGTCGCTGGTCAACGAGACGAGACGCTCGGTCGGCCGGATCGAACGAGCGATCACCGATCTCGAACGCAATCCGCAGCGTCTGATCTTCGGCGGAGACGGTGACGTGAAAACCTATAACGGCCGGACGAGGCGTTGACAGTCGATGACGGAGCGGTATCAAACCAGATGTCGATTGATCGGGCGCCGGGCAGGACCGGGGCGGCGAAACGTGTTGTGTAGGACGACGCCATGAGACTGATGCGCACCGGACATCTGGCCCTGTTGCCCTTCATACTTGGCGGCTGCGCCGCGATTGGCGGCGTCATGCCGAGCGACGACACCTACGAACTCGGTGTCCCGACGATCAGCAAGGCCTCGCCCGTGCGGCGCGGTACGCAGATTCTCGTGGCCGAACCGCAGGCGCTCAAGGCGCTGGATTCCCAGAATATCGTCGTCCAGACCGATCCGCTGACGATCCGCTATCTCGGCCGCTCCCAGTGGAGCGACCGGCTGCCGCGCCTCGTGCAGGTCCGGTTGGCGCAGGCGTTCCAGAATTCGGACCGTTTCAAGGGCGTCGGGCTTCCGGGGCAAGGGCTGGCGATCGACTACCAGATCGTCACGGAAATTCGCTCGTTCGGCATCAATTCCGCCTCGAACACCGCGCATGTCGCCATCGCCGTGAAAATCCTCAACGACCGGAATGGCGTCGTCGCGAGCGAGCGAATTTTCGAGGAACGGGTCGTCGCCGGTGGATCGGACAACGCGTCCTACATCGCGGCCATCGACCGGGCCTTCGAGAGCGTTACGCGCGACATCGTGGCCTGGGTCACCGCGCGTCTCTGATACCTCTTCCTCCGTTCAACGGCAGATAAAACAAAACCGCCGGGTCAATCTGACCCGGCGGTTTTCTTTTCCAGAGACCGTGACGGCGCTTATTTCAGCTTGCCCGCCGCATGCGCCAGCATGGTGTAGACCTTGCCCGTATCGGAGGACAGATAGGTCTGCGTCATCATGTTGTCGCGGTCGTTCTTGGCGATGTCGCGCAGCAGCTTCTCGAAATCGCCGACATAGCGGTCGACCGATGCACGGAAGGTGCTGTCGCTTTCGTATTTGCGCTTGATCTCGTCAAAGGTCTGCTGGCCCTTCAGCGTGTAGAGCCGGCGCGTGAAGATGTTGCGCTCTCCACGGCGATAGCGTTCCCACAGTTCGATCGCCGCATCATGGTCGATCGCACGGGCGATATCGACCGAAAGCGAGTTCAGCGATTCGACGGCATGCAGCGGTTCACGCGGCTGGTCCACGCGCTGTGGTGCGCGCGGTGCCGGCTGATCCTCCTTGGAGGCGCGGCGCAGCAGATCGCTCACCCAACCGCCGGACTGTTCGCCCTTGTCCGTGCCCGCCTGTTCATTGCGGGCCGGGGCGCTTTCCGTCGCACCATGGCTGCCGCGCAGCTGCGCGGACTGGGCCGGAGCGGCGGCTTTCGCCGTTGCCGGCTGCTGGCGCTGCTGCGGCGCTGCTGCCGGCTGTTGCGGCTTGGCCGGAGCCGGAGCGGTCGCCACGGCAGCGGCCGGAGCGGCCTGGCGAGCCGGAGCAGGGGCGGGCGCCGGAGCGGGAGCCGGTTGCGGAGCCGGGCGCTTTGCCGCCTTTTCCGCACCGCCACCGCCGACATCGAAGGCACGTCCGGAGCTCTCGACGATCCGCGACAGTTCCTTGAGCGCATTGATCTGCTCGGAGACCGCACGGCGCATCGCGCCGGTCGATTCACGCGTTTCCTCGGGCAGTTCGAAGATGCCCTTGCGGACTTCCTCGCGGGTCACGCTGAGATCCTTGCTCATTTCGCCGGCGACGCGGCGCATGTCCGTTGTCGCCTCCTCGAAGCGCTTGAGCGCGGATTCGACGATTTCGGACACGTTCTCAGATACTGATGCCGCGGAGGAGCGCGCCGTCCCTTCGGCTTCCTGGGCAGCTTCGCGCAGCTTGGCCGTGAGTTCGTCGGCGGATTTGCGTGTCCGCTCCTCGGCCTTGCCGAAGGCTTCGGTCACGACCGATTCGAAGGAGCGCATCAGCTTCTCGATTTCCTCGGACTTGCCGACCAGTCCCGTAGACAATGCTTCGAGCGCTTCGCGGCGTTCTTCCAGCTTGCCGGAAACGCCCGACTGCGCGGTGTTCAGGAGTTCCGAGGCGGAGGCGAGAACCTTGCCATGCTCCTCGAAGCGCGCGGCGATGGAAGCGACTTCTTCCAGTGTCTTGCCGGACACTTCGCCAAGCTTGCCCATGTTGTTGTCGAGAACGTTGACCGAGTTGGCGATGGAATCGGCAGCACGGTTCGCCTTGTCGGCGAAGTCCGTCGTCGTCTCCACGAGCCGGCCGTCGAGCTGGCCGAGATTGTTCGCGGCCTGCGAGATCAGTTCGCCGAGATTTGAGCTCGAAGACGTCAGGCGATTGATCAGGTTGTCGACATTCTCGATCAGGCCGCTCTGGGCCTGTTCCACGGCAGAGACCGTGTCGGCCGTGCGGCGCGCGATCGCGGTGATGAGCGCCGCATTTTCGGCCTTGAGGCGTTCGGTGGCCGCGGTGGTCGCCTGTTCGAGCTGTTCGGCAAGCTTGGACCCGTCGCCGGTGAGGCGTTCGAGCAGCGGCCGCGTCGAGTTCTCGATGAGATCCTCGAGCCCCTTCGTATGAGAAGAGAGCAGCTCCGACATCTCCTGGGTGCGTTCGACGAAGGAGGATAGGGCTTCCTCGGTCGAGCCGCCGATACCCTTGGTGGCGTCGTTGGCGCGGGTCTGGAAGGACTCGAGCATTTCCTCGGCCTGGTTGCGGATCAGTTCCGCCTGGCTGGACAGGCGCTGTTCGTTGGCTGCCAGTTCCTCGGCGATCCTCGCCTGGTTGTCGGCAAGTTGCTTGGCGAGCTGCGAGGAGAAGTCCCGGCCATGGGTGTTGATGTTTTCGCCGACCTTGGCAGCTTCTTCTTCGAGTTCGACACGGGCAACGGCGACACTGTCACGCAGCGTGCGCGCAACGAGGCCGGCGCTGTCTTCCAGCGTCTTGCGGACGTTCTCGATACCGAGCGAGAGCGCCTTGCGCATCGTTTCCGCGCGCTCGTCGACGATGCCGGTGTTCTGCTCGAACAGGGCTTCCAGCGCCTCGGTGCTGCGCGACAGCGCAACGATCGCGGAGTTGGTGCGCTCCTCGACTGCCGCCTGAAGCCCGCCGGCCTTGTCGCTCAGAAGAGCTTCCAGACGCGCATTGCTCTCGTTCATCGCTGTTTCCAGCGCATTGGTCGCGCTCGAGATTTCCGCAACGAGGTCGCTCGAACGCTGGCTCAGCGATTCGGTGAGACGCAGGGTCTTCTCGTCCAGCGAGGTGTCGAGGAACGCGGTCTTCTCCTCCAGGACGGAGGTGAGCTTGCCCGTGTTTTCCGACAGGTGTTCGGCCAGACGGTCGGCCAGAGCGCCAACGCTTTCGCCAAAGACCGCCGATTTGTCCTCGAACATTGCCGTGTGCTGCATCAACCGCTCGGACATGCTCTCGGTCAGCGAACCGATATTCTCGCCGATCTGTGCGGTCTTGTCCTCGAACATTGCCGTGTGCTGCATCAACCGCTCGGACATGTTCTCGGTCAGCGAACCGATGTTCTCGCCGATCTGCGCGGTCTTGTCCTCGAGCAGCGCCGTTTGCTGCATCAGACGCTCGGACATGTTCTCGGTCATCGAGCCGATGTTCTCGCCAATCTGTGCGGTCTTGTCCTCGAACAGCGCCGTGTGCTGCATCAGCCGCTCGGACAGGTTTTCGGTCAGCGAACCGATGTTCTCGCCGATCTGCGCCGTCTTGTCCTCGAACAGCGAATTGTGCTGGAGCAGGCGCTCGGACAGGTTCTCGGTCAAGGTGCCGATATTGCGATCGACCTGCTGTGCTGTGGCCTCGAACTGTGCCGTGCCTTCCTGAAGGCGATTGCCGAGCGTGTCGGTGAGGCCGATGATGTTCTGGTCGAAGCGGGCCGTGTTGGCTTCGAACTCGGCCGCGCGTTCATGCAGCCTTGCCGCGACCGACTCCACCTGTGCCTCGATCGATTCACGGAACGACGAAGCGCTGCTGTTGAGCATCTGCGCCTTCTCGTCCAGAGCCTCGGTCAGCTGCGAGGAGTAGCCGCTGACGCGGTCGATGAGCAGTTCCGCCTGGGCGTCGAAGGCCTGGCCGAACTGCGTCGCCGTGCGCGCGAATTCGTCGGAGCGCGAGTCGAGCGTACCGCTGAATTCCTCGACCTTGCGGCCGAGTTCGTCGGTGAGGGCCTGCGTGCGCGAATCCAGTGTCTCGCCGATGCGGGCCGTTTCCAGATCGACGGCCGCCGAGAGCTTTTCGGTGGTGTGACCGACGGCGCCGTAGATCGCGGTCGTCTTCTCGTCGAGACGGCCGAGGAAGTCGCCCGTCTTGAGCTCGATCGCATCGGCGGTGCCGGAGGTGATCGCGGTCAGCTTGTCGGCGAATGCGGTCGACTTCTCTTCCAGGATCGCCGACAGCGACGTTTCCATGGACTCGGTCTGCTCGGTGAAGGCCTGGCGCGCCTTGTCGGCGATGACACCGGCCTGCGCATTGCCGTGAGCATAGGTCTCGGCGATGGCGCGGGTGCGCTCCAGAAGCGTCTCGTTGATCTGGCGGGCGCGGGCGTCGAGTGCCGAATTGAGCTTCTCGGTGCCGTGATTGATCGCCTGCACGCGGGTTTCGAAGTCGTCGAGCAGGTGCTTGCCGCGGGAGTTGAAGGTCTCCTCCAGGCTTGCCATGCGCTGGTCAAACTCGTCCGTCATGTTCGTCGCGGTGCTGGAAAGCAGCGTCACGAGGCCGGTTGCGCGCGATTCCAGCGATTCCGCGAGGCGGCTTGAGGCCTCGTCGGTCTGCTCGCTCAGATTGGCGATGCGCATGTCGATCAGGCTGGCGAAGGCCTCGCCGGAATTGGAGATACGGTTGGAAACCTCGTCGAGGCGCGCGGCGATGGTCTCGTTGACCGCCTTGCTGGACTGATCCATGCGGCCGATGAGCGACTGGCCTGCCTCATTGAGGGACATGGTCAGCTGGGTCGAGGCGTTGCGGACATTGTCGCGAATGAAGTCCGCCGACCCTGTCAGTTCGTCGCGCAGCTGCTCATGCGCACCGGCGATGGAGGCACGCAGCCGTTCCGCGTGGGTGACGATACCCTCGCGCTCGTCGCCGAGGTCGGTAAGCAGGGAGCGCACGCGCGCTTCGTTGTCGGTATAGGCGCGTTCGAGCTCGGAAACCTCCGACTGCATCAGCGCTTCGAGTTCGCTGGCGCGCGCGATGGTGCGTTCGATGCCTTCGCCCATGGCGGCGACTTCGCGGCGCACAGCCTGGCCGACTGTGACGATGCGTTCCTGCGCAAGCGTTTCAGGCTCGGCTAGGCGCAGGGCGATTTCGCTCATGGAATGGGCGGTGAAGCGCATTTCCTGCGTCCGCCGCACCATCGAGGAAATCGCGAAGAAACCGAGGATCGGCACAATGATCGAGACGAGAAGGGCGACGGCGCCCGGCGAATTGCGCAGGCCGTCCGGCGTGAAGATCGCCGCGACGCCGGAATCGTACATGCTCTGTGCGAGCAGCAGACCGGCGATCGCCCACAAGACGCTTACGATGATCGCAGTAAGATGCGGCCGTCCCGACGGGCCATTGCGAAGACGCGACAGGATCGCGGCGTAATCGCGCTGCGTGTCGTCGTCATTCGCGGGATTGAAGGAAGGGGTCTCGGCACGGCGCTTCGGTGCATCCGTCTTGGCCTTCGGAGCAGGCGCGCGCATCTGCGGAGCACGGGATTCCGGCTTTGGCGGCGCCGATTTGGCAGGGGGCGCCTTTGCCGCGGGCGATTTGGCCGGAGCCGACTTGGATTGCGCCGGCTTCGATTGTCCCGATTTGGAAGAGGACTGCTTGTTCTCCTCGGCAAGCTCGCTGGCGGCGGCCGCGACCTGATTTTCGAAATCGTCGAGCGACAATTCGTCGTCGAGTGCGATCTCGTCGTCCAGACCCGCTTCCAGAGCCTCCTCAAGCGCCGCTTCCATATCGCGATCGATATTTGCAGCGTTTTTGTTCACAGCCATTCCCGCCTCACTCAAATACTATTTCCGGCGCAATGCCGCCGGGTCCGATCAGAGACCCGTCACTCACACTGAAACAGGGCACAACTGTGGTCACGATGTGTCCTGATGTGAACCCGTATCGTAACGGGACACTTTTCCAATTGGAACTCGCGATTGGCCCAATCCGCAAAAGTTTAAAGATAAAGTTAACGCCGGTCGAAAGGGCCATCGACTGTCCCGCACGTCTTTGTAATCACGGAAGTGGTTAACTCCTCGGCCATCTTTGGGTGACATCATCGTGAAAGGGTCAACAGGGGAAATGAATGGTTATGAACACCGCTCCAATTTTCGCCCCGCCGGACACACCCTGCGAACTGCGCGGGGAACACAGGCCGGTGGATCTCGTTTTTCTCGCGCGCCAGACCGGTGGCGATCGTGCGCTCGAGGAGGAGGTTCTGCGACTTTTCGCCAAGCAGGCCGCGATTCTCGGCAACGATCTGCGCTCCTCGTCCGACTGCGATTTCCGAAAACGCCAGGCGCACACGCTCAAGGGTGCGGCACGCGCGATCGGCGCTTTCGGACTTGCGGATCAGGCGATGCTGATCGAAAGCGACCCGGACAATACCGCTCCGGTAACGGCTCTCCTGAGGGAAGTCGAAACCGTTCGCGACTATATCGCCTCGCTGCTGCGTTAATCCGCAATCGCGGCAAATCGACCGCTTGAAGGCATTTCAGGCTCATTCCGGCGCCTGCCGGTTGACTTTGCCGGTTGTCCGGTTAAGTCGCGGCATTATCACCATTATCGCCCGTTGACCCATCCGGAGAGCATGATGCCGAAGTTGACCGTTGTCGCGTTTGACGGCACCCGTTTTGAAATTGATGCCGAGACCGGTTCGACGGTCATGGAAAATGCCGTGAAGAACAGCGTTCCGGGTATCGAGGCGGAATGCGGCGGTGCCTGTGCCTGTGCGACTTGTCATGTCTATGTGGACGATAGCTGGACCGAGACTGTCGGAAAGCCCGACGTTATGGAAGAGGACATGCTGGATTTCGCCTTCGAGCCGAAGCCGGTTTCGCGTCTTTCCTGCCAGATCAAGATGACGGATGAGCTGGACGGCCTCGTCGTCCACGTCCCTGAGCAGCAGGCCTGACCGGGTCCGCGACCACCGGGCAGCCCGTGACACCTCCCCGAAATGACGTCTTTTCCCCGCACCGGTGGGCGCTCGCGCATGGCCGAGAGCTGACGCTCGGGCCGGCGGGCGTGTTGATGGGCATTCTCAACGTCACGCCGGACAGCTTTTCCGACGGCGGCCGTTTCGAGGGCGTCGAGGATGTCGTGGCGCATGCGGCGGCGATGGCCGAAGGCGGCGCGGCCATTCTCGACATCGGTGGCGAAAGCACGCGGCCCGGCGGTGATCCTGTCGATGGAGAGACCGAACAGGCCCGCGTCTTGCCGGCCATTGCGGCGGTTACCGAGGCCTTGCCGGATGCGGTGCTGTCGATCGACACCTACCGTGCCGAAACCGCGGAAAAGGCCGTCCTCGCAGGCGCGCATATCGTCAATGACGTGTGGGGGCTGCAGCGCGAGCCCGATATCGCCCGTGTCGCGGCGGCGACCGGGGCGGGGCTTTGCATCATGCATACGGGTCGCGAACGCGAAAAGCTGCCGGATGTCATCGAGGATCAGGTCGCCTTTTTCGAGACCTCGCTGGAGATTGCCGCAAAGGCCGGCATCGACGATGCGCAGATCGTGCTCGATCCCGGCTTTGGTTTCGCGAAGGACCCGGCGGAAAACTTTACATTGATGGCCCGGTTCGCGGAACTGCATGCGCTTGGCTACCCGATCCTGGTCGGCACGAGCCGAAAGCGCTTCATCGGCCATGCCACGGGGCGCGACGCGGCCGAGCGCGATGCGGGAACCGCGGCGACGACTGCGTTGCTTCGGGCGGCCGGCGCCGCCGTCTTTCGCGTGCACGATGTCGCGATCAATCACGATGCGCTTGTCGTCGCGGATGCTATGATTGCGCAACGGCCCGCGCGATGAGCGCCTGCAAACGGGAAATTTCCGCGTGATGTACCAGATCAGGATGATGAACTGCGCGTTCTTCGCGCGTCACGGCGTGTTCGAGCAGGAGGAGTTTCTCGGCCAACGCTTTTATGTCGATGCCGTCCTGACCGTCGATCCCGGCGATGCGCTCGAAAAGGACAGTATCGAAGGGACGGTGGATTACGGCGTCGCTTTCCAGGAGATCGAGAAAATCGTCACGGGCGAACGCCGGTTCCTGATCGAGGCCATCGCGCTGGAGATCGCAAAGGCGCTTTGCCGGCGGTTTCCGCAGATCGTCACCGCCGACATTACCGTTCGCAAACCGAACGCGCCGGTGCCTGGCGTTCTCGATCATGTCGAGGTGCGTGTCGTGCATGAAGCCCGGTCCGATGGCTGAGGCAGTCACCGCCTATCTCGGGCTGGGCGGCAATGTCGGCGATGTCGCCCGGTCGATGCGCGATGCGCTCCGGAAGCTCGATGCCGATCCCGAATGCCGCGTCACTGCCTTTTCGCGAGTCTACAAGACGCCGCCATGGGGGCCTGTCGAGCAGGACTGGTTCCTGAATGCCTGCGCGGCTGTCGAAACGGGGCTTTCGGCTCCAGACCTTCTCGATCTCGTGCTGCGCACCGAGCGTGAGCTCGGGCGGATCAGGATGACCCGCTGGGGACCGCGTACGCTCGACATCGACATATTGCTCTATGGAGACGAGCCGGTTTCGCTCGAAAATCTGACGATCCCGCATCCCCGGATGGTTGAACGGGCATTCGTCATGGTTCCGCTCGCCGACATCGCCGGCGATGTCATGTTGGCCGGCCGGACGATTCGCGATCACGCGAAGACCTTCCGCGACGAAGGGCTGGAAGTGACTGAAATCGAGCTGGGAAACCGGTAGACGGCGCTGCGCCTAGCGGACGGAGCCGACCGCTACCGAATCGATTCGGTCCAGCTTCATTCCGATCACCGGAACGAGCGCTTCTCCGACCGTGACGGACACGGTGATGTTGAGCTGGTCCTTGGACGCGAGGCGGGCGAGCATCGCGCCGTCCAGCTGGTTGCGCTTGAGTGTCAGCACAGCCCGGTCCGACGTGACTGTCCCGGCGATCACATCGAGACCTTCGCCCCGTGCTCCGTCGAGGAAGCTGCCGGTGTAGCCGCGGCCCTTGCGTTTGACCGTCGCCTTCATCTTTTGGGAGAACAGTCCCACGCGGCAGCCGCCGTCGAGGGTCATGCCGAGCTTGTTGTTCGGCGTCAGCCCGGAAAATTCACAGGTGAACTTGGTGCCCTTGTACTTGCCGGCGACGATCTCGCCGGGTCCGCGCCACTTGCCCTCGATTTGACGGAAGAACCGCTGCTCGCGCTCGCTCGCATCGGCAGGCGCGTCAAGCGCCGCGAGCGGAAGCATGGCAAGGCAGGAAACGGCCATTGAACGTAGAAGCATGGCAGGCGGCTCTCGTGGTCGGCATTGCGATCAGCGCATCATTGGCCGGAATGGTTAACACATACTTTGCAAATCGCGCCAGTGCACGACTTGTTTAACTCACGAAGTATTACACCGTGTCGCCGGCCTTGTCGGCATTGTCGTCGCGCGATGCGGTCAGCGTCGCGAGAACCGAGGACAGTCTTGGCCGATTGACGGCGTGGAAGGGGGCAGGGCGGCTGACCTCCATCGCGGCGAGGCCGACCCGCGCGGTCATCAGTCCGTTCAGCACGCCTTCGCCAAGCCTCGCGGACAGCCGCGACGCAACGCCGTGGCCGATGACCTGTTGCACGAGGCCGTCGCCGAAGCTTGCGACGCCGGTGACCGCGAGATGGCTGAGGACCTTGCGCAGAAGGCCCAGGTTGCCGAATGCGCCGGTGCGGCCGTCATAGAGTTCGCCGAGCCGCCGGACGAGCCGGAAATTCTCGTAGAGGACGTAGAGCACGTCGAGAAAAGCCCGCGGGCTGACCGCCGTGACGACGGACACGCGCTTTGCAGCACCGTTGACGAGCAGGAAGGCATCGCGATCGAGGCTGCGAAACAACTCGTTCTCGGCGAGCGCATAATAATCCGCAGCGTCGAGTATCTCGCCCTTCTGCTGCGCAAGCACGGACCGTCCGGCCGAACTCTTAGGATTGGAGGCCATGAACTGGACGAGCTGGCGGGTCGCTCGCGACAGCCGCTTGTCATCGATGCCGGCGAGCGCCTCTTCCAGTTCCTTTCGCAGGTGGTCGACCGAACGCAGCCGCCATACGGCCGCGACTTCGCGAATGACGATCCCCGCGACGGCCAGCGCGAGGAGGGCGGCCACACCCAGGGACAGCCATCCCAGCCATTCGTTGCGTTCGAAAAGCGCCCGGACGACCGAATCGATCCACAGCCCGGCTGCGAGGCTGGCGAACAGGCCGATTGCGGCGATGGCCAGCGAGGCGAGCGACAATCCGCGCCTTTTCCGGTCAACCTCCTCGGCAACGGACCGGTCGGCCACCATCGCCTCGCGCTCGAAGAAGTCGTCGGCCTCCATTTCGAGCGCCGGACCGGGCGCGATGGCACGCGGTCTGCGCGGCGCCGCGGTTTGCGGCTCGGGAGCCGGCGTCTCCGGCTCGACGGCGAAGGCACGCGGTTTGCGGCGGTTGGTGTCGTCGCTCATGTCACGCGGTCCCCGATCAGGAATTGAAGCGCCTTGTCGAGGCGGATATGCGGCAGCGACAGCGTCAGGCCCTCGGCGTCGCGTTCGAGTTTCGGCGGCAGGAACCGGACAAAGCGATGAAGACCCTGCGCCGACGGTTCTCGTTCCTCGAAAATCGAATCAGGTTCGTCGGGCAAGTCTCCGGGAAATATGGCTGTTTCGGTTTTCCCGTCGAATGTCTCGCCATCGATGGTCTCGCCGGCGATCGGGGTTCCGACAATGACGGGAAGGCGGTCCTTGCCCTCCTTGACGGTTGCCTCCCGGGTGGCGCGGACGGCGGCGAGCGCCAGCGATTCCACGCGCGCGCCCTTCATGCCGGCCTTCGCGATCGAGCGCTGGACGAGGCGGCGCACGATGGCCTCCATTTTCGGGTGGTCTTCGTGGTGCAGATGGTCCGCCTTGGTGGCCGCGACCAGGATCCGGTCGATGTTGCGTTGCCAGAGGCCCGTCAGGAAGTAGTGCCCACCGGGCCGGAAACAGGACATGATGTCGCCGAGCGCCCTTTCGAGATCATGCACCGCCTCGGCGCCGGCATTCATCGCCTGCATCGCGTCGATCAGCACGATCTGCCGGTCCAGCCGCGCGACGTGGTGGCGGAAGAACGGTTTGACGACCAGTGATTTGTAGGAATCGAAACGCCGCTCCATCATCGCCTGGAGCGAGCCCTGAGACGGTTTCGAAACGAGATTCGGTAAAGGCGCAAAGGTGAGGGCTGGCGACCCGTCGAGGTCGCCGGGCATCAGGAAGCGTCCGGGCGGCAGGGTCGAGAGCGCCAGATTGTCCTGGCGACTGGCCTGCATGTAGCGCTTGTAGGCTTCGGCGAGGTTTTGCGCGGTCGTTTCGTTGGCAGGGCGGTCCGGCTCAAGCGGATCGGCCAATTCGAAGAACTCACGCGAGAGCGCCGCGCGACTGCCGGACCGTGCGAGGTCGAGCGCCTCGGCGGAGAACTCGGCATAGGACTTGGCGAGCAGCGGCAGGTCCAGCAGCCATTCGCCCGGATAGTCGACGATGTCGATGGTCAGCTTGCCGCTGGGGAACAGGCGGTTCCAGCCGCTCGCGGACTCGTATTCCAGCGTCAGCCGCAATTCGGAGATCGCGCGGGTGGAATCCGGCCATATCCTGTTCTCGACGAGATCGTTGACGTGGTTCTCATAGGCAAATCGCGGCACGCCGTCGTCCGGCTGCGGTTCGAGATAGGCGCGCGCCAGCCGATTGGAATGCGCGAGGTTGAAGAGCGGCAGCCGCCCGCCATGGATGAGATTGTGCACGAGCGCGGTGATGAACACCGTCTTTCCGGCCCGCGACAGTCCGGTCACGCCAATCCGGACATTGGGCGCGAATACGCCCGCCGCCCTTTCCGCGATCGTGTCGAGGGCGATAAGCGCTTCATCGCCGAGCGAAACCAGATTTGCCACGTCTTCCCCTTGTCCGGCGTCGTGCCGTCAGGAACCGATATAGGTGCTGACGGTGTCGGTGCAAAAGGGCGCGGTGCCGATCAGGCGTCGGTCGGCGTCAGATAGGTTTCGAGAAATCCGGTTTTCGTCGTGAAATCGAAGGCGTTTCCCTCGAAGCGGATTACCGCGAGCGCCGCGGTGCGAAAGCCCATATGCAGATCGTCAAGTGCTGCTTCGTCGCCCTCGCGCGACAAGGCGAGAGCGGCATCCTCGAGCATCGGATTGTGCCCGACCAGCATCACGTCTCCGTCGGAGCCGGTCGCCGCGGCGATTTCCAGATATCCGGGTGCATCGGTCGCATAGAGGTTCTGGTCGTAGCGGGTTGCATCATCGAGATGCAGCGAGGTGCTGAGCGCTTGCAGGGTCTCGACCGCGCGCGCGGCCGTCGAACAGATCACCACGTCCGGTACGAGGTGGCGCGCCGCCATCAGGCGCCCCATGGTGGTGGCTTCCTCGATCCCCTGTTCGTCCAGCTTGCGGTCGAAATCGCGCATGCCGGGCTCCGCCCAGGCTGCTTTTCCATGACGAAACAAGAAAAGGCGGCTCAATTCGTAACTCCCAGATGCCACGATGCGATGCGATTACCCTGCGGCGTCGGCAAGCGCAAATCATACGTTCGTGGCAAGGCTAGCCTCCGTCTCCATGCGCGCTGTTTGCTATCCATTCGCATTCGCAATTCAAGGGATTCCTAGGCGTTTATCACTTCGTTGCGAATTGCGTGAAACGGAACTTGCCGCTAGGGCGCGGTGCGATTATAGAGCGCGCAAAGGTATCATGCTGGGAGTGAATCAGTGGCACCCAAAGAAGTCCCTGCTGACTATATACCGGCCGAAGACGAGCCTTTCATGAATGAAAGGCAGCGCGCCTATTTCCGCAAGAAACTGCTGGCCTGGAAGAACGATATACTGCGCGAAGCGCGTGAAACGCTCGACCACATGCAGACCGAAAACTCCAATCATCCCGACCTTGCGGACCGGGCTTCGTCCGAGACCGATCGCGCCATCGAATTGAGGGCGCGAGACCGTCAGCGAAAACTTATCAACAAGATCGATCTTGCGCTTCAGCGCATCGACGAAGGCACCTACGGCTATTGCGAGGAGACCGGCGAGCCGATCGGCGTCAAGCGGCTGGACGCGCGTCCGATCGCCACGCTGTCGCTGGAGGCGCAGGAACGTCATGAGCGCCGCGAAAAGGTCTATCGCGACGACTGACGGGTTGCGCATCGCATCCATGATTGACGAACAAAGGGCGGGACCTCGGTCCCGCCCTTTCTCATTTCCCGAATGTCTTTCCCTGTCAGCTTCTGCGCGTCAGTTGCGCGAGCAGACGATGCATCTCGTCTTCCAGGGATTCATTGCTCGGGGAGGGCGATGAATCCTCTTCTTTTTCCGCGCCTTCGGCTTTTTCGGCCTCGTCGTCCGATGCCTGAACAGGCTCTTCGGTCTCATCTGCGGCGACCGGCTCCGGCTCGGGCGCCGCTTCGCTCACGGTCTCGACCGGGGGCTCCTCGGAGCGCTCGACATCCGCCGAAAGCGCAAAACGCTGCGGAAAGACGATCGGCGCTTCGGGTTCGGGGGCCGTTTCCCGGGACTCGACCGCTTCCGGTTCGTCGTTACCGGTTTCCACCGACGCGATCATCGGAGCATTTTCGTCGGTTTCGTCGGCAGGCGCTTCCGATTCCGCCTCGTCGAGCGAGGTCAGCACGGAAAGCGGTGGCACAACCGGTTCCGCTTCCGATTCGGCAGGCGCCACGTCTTCAGCCGTCGTCTCCGGGGTTGTCGCCGGTGTGTCGGCCGGTTTTTCCGGTTCAGGGGATGGCATCACCGGCTCTTGCTCCATTGCCGGGCGCATGGTGGCCGCAGCCACCCGCTGTGGAGGCTCGGGCGGCTCGAACGGTTCGGGCGCGGCCGGAGGTTGCGGGGCATCTGCCTCGACAGGCCCGGGCTCGAAGACCGGTGCGGCGGGCTCTTCCTGCTTTCGGAATGTGGCGAGTGAAGCGGCGGTTTCCGGCTCGCGAAGTGTCGGCTGCACGGTCTCGCGCGGCGCAACGCTTTCGGCGGCAGGCTCCGGGCGCGGGGCGGGCGGCGGCGGGGCAGGTGCCGCCACAGGTGTGGGCTCGCGTCGCTGATAGGCCGGCGTGGACGCCAGCACGGCGGCCGGGGTCATTTTCGGCGGATTGGCGGGCGGCGCCTCGCGTCTTGGCTGAGGCGGAGTAGCCGGCGGTGCCGGACGGTGAGCGGTTTCGCGCGCGGGCGCTTCACGCGACGGCTGGCGGCGCGCCGTTTGCGCGGCTTCACGCGCGCGGCGCTGTTCCTTTGCCGATAAGGGCTGGCCTGCTTCCGCGGGCACCTTGGCGATATTGGTTTCGATCACGAGATCGTTCTCACCGCCGATCATCACCAGATGCTCGACATCATCGCGGCGCACCAGAACGATTCGCCTCTGGTTATCGACGGCGGTCGCATCGACGATGCCGAGTCGCGGCCGGCGATTTCGTCCGCCCTCGACGAAAACGCCGCCGGCGACGCGGCGGGTCCAGAACCAGGCCACCCACAGGAGAATGAGAACAGCCAGAGCGCCAAGGAAATAGAGCGTGTAGGTCGCTGCTTGCTCGCCGAGCAATTGCGTCAGCCATGCAGTCATTGAATGTCCTCTTCCCTGTCCGGCGCGATTTGGCTGCCTGATACATCGAAGGTGTTAGCAACGACAAACCCGAATGACAAATTTTACGGGCAGGACTTTCGCCCTGTGGATGTTTGTGATTCAAACCAGTCTAATGCGGCGATTCGAGGGATACGGCGCGAGCCGGCAACACCGCCATGGCAAGTGAATACAGGGCGCTTGGTCAGATGGGACCCCGGCCGAGTGCTGCGGTTCGGCTTCTGATCCTTGGCGTCGCTTCTCTGGGCGCCGCCGCGTTTCTGTTCTTCTACCGCGAGAATCTCAACGAGACCTTCCTTCTCGTCATGCTCGGCCTGCTTGCCATGGTCGGCGTTTTCTACCTTTTCGCATCCGCCATCGGGTTCGTGGAATTCGCGCAAAACGATAGTGCCGAGGATTTCGGCCGCGCCTATGCCGATTCGATGGCCGACGGGATCTGCATCCTCGATGAGAAGGGCAGCATCCTCTACTCGAATACGGCCTATGAGGAGATGATCGGCGCGTCCGGCGCGGAAGACCTGCAGTCGCCGGAGTCGATCCTGTCGCGCCACGACGATGCCGCCAATGCCGTCTATCGGCTCGCGAACAGCCTGATCAGGGGTGTCGAGGCCGATGAGGAGTTCCGCTTGCCGAACGGTCTTGGTGCACGCGACGGCGGCGCGCATTGGTACAGGGTGTCGGTACGGCTGATGGCCCGCAAGGGCCGTGGCGAACCGTTCCGCATCTGGCGGCTCGCCGATATCACGGCCGAACGCGACGATCAGGAACAGACCTTCCTGGAGCTGCAAAAGGCGATCGATTATCTCGACCAGGCCCCGGCGGGCTTTTTTTCCGCAGACGCGCAGGGCCGCATCCAGTATGTCAACGCGACACTGGCTGGCTGGCTGGGTATGGACCTGGCAGCCTTCGCGCCGGGCTCGGTCTCCCTTTCCGATCTCGTTACCGGCGACGGCGTGGCGATGCTCAACGCCGTGCGGGCCGAGCCGGGCACGGTGCGTACCTCGACCATCGACATCGAGCTTACCCGGATGGATGGCGTCAGCCTGCCGGTGCAACTTATCCACAGGGTTCACGCCGACCGTGAAGGCGGAACCGGTTCGACGCGCACCATCGTCCTGAACCGTTCGGAACTGGGCGAGGCCGCCGACGATCTGCGGCGCTCGGAAGTCCGTTTCACGCGCTTCTTCAATTCCACGCCGATGGCGATTGCCGCGCTGGACAATGATGGCCGGCTGCTGCGCACAAATGCGCCCTTCATGAACCTGTTCGGCTCCGTCACGGACGCCGACGCGGTCGACGGGCGCATCCGCTTCCGCGAATTGCTGCAGGGCGATTCGGTGGAGCGGTTCGAGAAGGCGTTCGCCGCAGCCTGCGCGAATCAGGCGAAGATCGAGCCTTTCGACACAGTGATCGATCCCGATGCCGACGAGCGCCATTTGCGGGTCTTCGTGAATGCGGTCGCCGGGCATGGCGGCAATGCGGAAGGTCCCGCGACCGAGGAAGCGGCCATCGTCTATGCGATGGACACGACCGAACAAAAGGCGCTCGAGGGCCAGATGGCGCAAAGCCAGAAGATGCAGGCCGTTGGGCAGCTGGCGGGCGGCATCGCGCACGATTTCAACAACGTGCTCACGGCCATCATCATGGCCTCCGACCTGCTGCTGACCAGCCACCGGCCCTCCGACCCGTCTTTCCCGGACATCATGAACATCAAGCAGAACGCCAACCGGGCCGCATCGCTGGTGCGTCAGCTCCTGGCGTTTTCGCGCCGGCAGACTTTGCGTCCCGAGGTGCTCGCTCTCACCGACGTGCTTGCCGATCTGCGCATGCTGCTGTCGCGCCTCGTGGGCAATTCCGTACATCTACACATCGAACACGGCCGAGACCTGTGGCCGGTGAAGGCCGATCTCGGTCAGTTCGAACAGGTGATCGTCAATCTTGCGGTCAATGCGCGCGATGCGATGCCGGAGGGTGGCGATCTGCATATCCGTACGCGCAATGTCGATACCGCGAATTGCACCGAGTTCGGCTATCGCGGTTTCGAAGCGGGCGACTATGTGCTGATCGAGGTGGCGGATAGCGGCACCGGCATCGCGCCCGACGTGCTGGAAAAGATCTTCGAGCCCTTCTTCACCACCAAGGAGGTCGGCAAGGGCACGGGGCTCGGCCTGTCCATGGTCTACGGGATCATCAAGCAGACCGGTGGTTTCATCTATGCCGATTCCGAGATCGGCGAGGGGACGACGTTCCGGATTTTCCTGCCGCGCCATATTCCTGCTGAAAGCGAGTTGCCCGCCCCGAAGGCGGAAACGCCGGAGACGGAGCGCAAGCGCGATCTGTCAGGCACCGCGACAGTGCTTCTCGTCGAGGACGAGGACGCGGTGCGCATGGGCGGTGTCCGTGCGCTCACGTCACGCGGTTACACCGTGCACGAGGCGTCAAGCGGCGTCGAGGCGCTGGAACTGATGGAAGAACTGGACGGCAAGGTCGATATCGTCGTCTCCGACGTGGTCATGCCGGAAATGGACGGCCCGACGCTTCTCACGGAACTGCGCAAGACGCATCCCGATATCAAGTTCATCTTCGTGTCGGGCTATGCCGAGGATGCGTTCTCGAAGAACCTTCCCGAAGGAGCCAAGTTCGGATTCCTGCCGAAGCCGTTCTCGCTCAAGCAATTGGCGACGACCGTCAAGGAAATGCTCGAGGACGACGACTGATCGTCGTCTCTGCGAATAGTTGATGAGATGCGGTTTCAGGCAGCCCTGAGGTCGAGGCTGGCCGCTTCGCCTGATGGGCGGATCCTGCTCAGGGTCCGCAACTCGGCGGCCCTGTTTTCCATTCCGCAGGCTTGGGCGATCTTGCCGGCCCTGCGCAGCAGGAAGGCTTGTTCCTGGATCGCAAAAGCAATCCGTTCGAGCTTTTGTTGCTGTTCGACCATCATGTCTACTTCTTCATGACATCCCGACACATTTCGGGGGCGAGAAGAAGTAGGCCATATCTTGCTTGCGCGAAACTTGTTACGCGCCGCGACGGAAACCGGGATTTACCGTGTCAGCGACGGCGTCTTGTACGCACCGGAACCGGCTCGAGCCGCGCGGAGGCGTGGCCGACATGGTTCAGTTCGATCGCGCGGCGCGCCATGGAACGCGCTTCGGCAAACAGGCCCTGGGACTTGAGAAGCTTGGCCTGCTTGATCATCAGCCGGGCGAGATCGAGCAGCAGGGTGGGGCGACTGGACATGACGGCTATCTCCTTTGCCTGTTGTCCGTTGCGGTGGGAGCATGACGCGAATTTGCATTCCGCGTCATGCGCAGACCCTGAACGAACGCTCCACCTTTCGGGCTGCTTTCGCAAGCAACGTTCGTTCACGACTGCGTGACGCCGCCAAGACTAACACCGATTCTTCTTACGCCGCACGCGAAATTCGGATCACCGAACGCCGGTCCTGCAAAGCAAACGGGGCGCCCCGTTTCCGGAGCGCCCCGTCAGGCGTCGATGTTCATGCCGTCTGCTCAGCGGAAGCGGAACAGGCGTGCGGCCAGGCCGCGCCGCTTGCGAGGCGCCGGCGAAACCGCGCCGGCTTCGCGCCGGGAGGCGATGTCGAGCATGCCGGAATAGGCGGCGAAGATGCCGTGGTTGTTCATGATGGAGATCCCGTCTTCATTTTGATTGTGATCGCCCGGTACGCCCGAAGGGCGTGTTGCACCAGCGCGATTTCGGCATCCCTGACATTCCTGCCGGTCATGGGTCGCGTCGCCAGGTGACATGCGCTGTTTCGTTTGCGACCTGGAGGAAATTCAGCTCACCGGAACGCGACAATCCGGGATATGCTTGCCCGAACCGGATCGTACGCCGTTCCAGGAGAAACGGTCCGTGCCGCCGCCACTCATCCAGTAGCCGTCGAAACGCGAGCCGTCGTCAGCGAAGGTGAAAACGGCCGGCCCCTCGCCATAGACGTCGCTCCAGATGACCGTGACGGGATCTGCGGATTGCCGATCTGCCGGTGTGATCGCGCCGGCGACCCGCCGGCCGGTGGATTCGATGAAGACATATTTGCCGGCGAGCCCGTCAACGGTCGCGACAAGCGTCGTTTCGATCGGCACCAGCTCACCGCCGGAAACCGCGCAGCCGAGATAGCGGCCGGCAAAACGGTCGAGCGTGTCGGCTGATGCGGCGAATGCCGGGAGAAGAAGGGAAAGAAGGAAAGCGAAACGGACCATGCGGGCAAACCTGCCACGTCTTGGCCGTTTCGCAAATCGCAAGAGCGCGCCCCGCGCTGGAGGTGCCGCGGGAGCGCCCGGTGTCGCGCGATCAGAAGTTGCGGAACTTGCCGCGGTCGATTTCCTGCATACGGCGTTCCAGATCGTAGATCGATGCGGAGCCTTCAAGGTAGCGCTCTTCGGCTCTCTCGCGCGTCGGCGCGCCGAAGGAATGGGCGAAGCGGCTGAGGGCTTTGGCAAAACGATTCTTGGCCATGGAAATTCTCCTTTCGTTGAGCGGAATATGATGCTGCAGCGCATCATTTTGCAGATGGAGAAGTCGCAATGCAGCCATGCGAAATCGGTATGGCGCATGAAGAAAAGCGCCAGCGGGTTGCGGGAAGGGCGTACCGGGGTATCCTGCCTTACGTTAGGTGAGGCAATCGGATGAAATGCTATCGCGGCACGGCGCACCAGATTGTGCTCCAGGAAAAAGTCGATGCACTCGCGGACTGGACGCGAAGTACGCCCGGCGCCTGCCAGACCGGGCGTCTCATTGGCACGGATAATCCGGACCGGCTCGGCTGGGAGACGGTTTTCGGCCATCTCGAAGAAGATGGCGTGTTCGGGATGCGAATGATCCCGGCGGCAGACGTTCCGGCAATCGAAGCCCGGCTCGAAGCACGGGATTGCCGGTTCGACACGTGGAATGTCTTTCAGGCCGAAGCGCCTGCGATCCGAAGCGCGCTGGCACAGCTCGATCTGACCCTTCCACCCGGTTTCGTCCCGCTCGATCGTTCGCTCCGGCAGGAAGCCAGCACGATCGGCCGCGTTCAGGATTTCCTGGTCGAGAACGGCATCGCCCCTTTTTCGGGCGCGATGCTTGCCGGGTTGCATGGACGCTCGGCGCTGACTGTCATCCTCACGCCCGGCGGGGACATCGCGGCCACGGCTTACGCCTATTTTCCGCATAATCGTCACAGCCCGCATTCAGCCTGTGCCTGGGGCGGTCTTGTCGCCGTCGCCCCATCGCATCGCGGGCGTCGTCTCGGGCTCATCGTCAACGCGATGATGCTGCTGGAGGCTGTGGACGACCTCGGCGCGGCAAGCGTTCATGAGCTCGTTTCCACCTCCAACGAGGCATCGCGGCGCATGGTGCGGCGCTGCGGACTTGTTCACCATCCGGAGCTGGTCTGCGGCGTTGCAACACGCGGTTCGGGTCGTTTCACGACCTGAGACCATCACTTCCGGAAATCCAGCGGTCTGACTTCGCCGGTTGCGATCCGGCGGCCGCTGTCGTCGGTCGCCAGAAATCTGGGCGGGGCGTCACTTGCCAGCACTGCGCAGGTCAGGTGGCCGGAGCCGAACGCGCCGGTATCGACCGCGATGCGGTTTCCGTGGACCTCCGGCAGGAAGCTGTCGGTGGGCGTATGTCCGTGGACGACAATCTTTTCCAGCGGTCCCTGAAATTCCAGGAATTCGTGGCGGATCCAGCGTGTGGTCACCGGGTCCTGCCGGTCGAGAGGCAGGGCGGGATCGATGCCGCCATGAACGAAGACATGGCTGTCCGTCTCGATGCTCCAGTCAGCGGCACGCAAGGCCGCGATGTGGGTTGGGAACCCGGTAGAGAGGCCCTCCGCGATCGTGTCGATGCCGTCGCGCTCGCTGAAACCGTAGGAGGCGATGGTGGCGAGCCCGCCATTGGCGAACCAGTGCCGCGCAACCGTCTCGCGATGCACCACGTCGTCCAGGAAGCGCAGCAGGAATTCCTCGTGATTGCCAAGGACAAGCGCCGATCCCGGATGGGTCTCGATGGTTTCCAGAACGCGCTCCATCGCCTGCCTGCTGTGCGGACCGCGATCGATCACGTCGCCGAGAAAGACGATCTGCGTGCGTGCGCCGCGCTTGGATGCATCGATGCGGATCGCCTCCAGCAGCGCGTCGAGAAGGTCGGACCGTCCGTGAATGTCGCCGATGGCGTAGGTTATAAGCATGCGGTCAGATTGGCGAAGTCGATGGCGCAAGTGTGACGGGTCGCGCGAGGCTGTGGACAGTTAACGGCCGTCGGGCGCCGTTTCCGGTCCCTCGCGCCAGGCGCGGACGTCTTTCAGCAGGCCGAACACCTCCTCGTCGTCGATGTCCAGCGCCTCGAAATGGTCGGCGAGGTTTTCGAGATATTCCCGGCTGGTGCCGAGCCGGCCGGACCCGCTGGCGATGAAGCGGACCTTGTCCTCGTGCGCAATGTCGGTGCGGATCTGCGGCGTGTCATGATTGGCGACGAAGGCGAGCGCCTCGACCGTGCCGGCCCTGGTTTCGCAGCCGACGAATTCCGGCACGTAGGACCCCATCAGCATTTCGCGCTTGAAAAGGATGCGGCTTTCGGCCTCGACGAGGTCGGCAGCGATGCGGAAGACCAGCCCGTCGCAGTGGTCTCCCGTGTCGAGCGCCGCCATCAGACCCGGGCGCTCCGGCGTTCCGCGGCCGCCGCGGACATCGTAAAGGCAGAAGGACCGGGCGTATCCTTCGATGCGGCCATGACGCACCTCTGCGAACAGGAAGGCCGGATTCCACATCAACGATCCGTAGGCGAATACCCAGATATCCTGGCCCTCGCGTCCGGCCAGCGCCGCCTTGCGAAGCGCCTCGCGGTCCTCATCACTGTAGCGCCAGTTGTCCGGCATCCCGCGCGCCTTCATTTCAGCGTCGAGGTCCGAGGGTTCGAAGGTGCGGAAGCGGGATTTCTCCGGCTCGATGATCCTGCTGCGCAGGACCGGGTGATGGACGAAGGGATCGGCGGCTTCGGTCATATATCCTATCTGTCGCGGCGGCGGCGGGTTTGCAAGCCGCATCGGCGTCAAGCGGTGCGGTCGTGCTCGTAGAGCGACACCAGCGCTTCGACATTGGGCGAGGAGACGCCCTTGCGCCACGCGAGCAGGGTCCGCGCGCGGTCCTTGCCCGGGGACAGGCTGTGGATTTGCAGCGCGTCGCCGGCCGGAACCGTGGGAATGACCGCCGCCGGCAGCAGCGCGACGCCCATGCCGACGGCCACGCAGCCGAGCATCGCGTGGTAGGAGCCCAGTTCGACGATGCGCTCGGGCATAACGTCGCGCGACGCGAACCAGTCCTCCAGCCGCTTGCGGTGGGCGCAGCCATGCTCGAAGGCCAGCATCACGCGTGACGGGCTTCCGGGCGGTCCGTCGAGCGTTATGCCCTTCGCGGTGACGATGGCGAGGTCCTCGACATAGGCGGTAAGCATGTCGAACGGCCCGTCGGGCAGAGGCTCGCCGGCAAAGGCGGCGTCGATCTCGCCGGCCATCAGGGCGTTGGCCAGTTCCAGCGTGTTGCCGGTGCGCAATTCTATGGTCACGTCGGGAAAGCGGCGTCCGAATTCGGCCAGCGCGGCGGGAAGGCGCACGGCGGCCGCGCTTTCCATCGATCCGAGCCGCAGCGGACCGCGTGGCAGGCGGTCGGTGACGGCGGTTTGCGCCTCGGTCGCGAGATCGAGCATGCGGTCCGCATAGGTGAGTAGCGTGATGCCGGCCGGCGACAGCTTCAGTCGCTTGCCCTCGCGCAGGAACAGCTCGACGCCTAGCTTCTCCTCGAACTGGCGAATGCGGGTCGTCACGTTGGACTGGACGCGGTTCAGCTTCTCGGCGGCGCGCGTGATGCCGCCTTCGCGGGCGACGGCGCGGAAGATGCGAAGGTCCGAGAGTTCCATTCTTAAATCTCTAATTGAGAACCATATCATCTCTATAATTCATTTTTTCTGATGATGTCACGCTGATATCACCCTTTGCGACACGCAACGGGACGATTGGCGATGAAGACGATCCGCAAATATGCCGAGTCGGGTTACGACCTTTCCGCGCTCTCTTCGATGGAGCGGGATAGGCTGATGGACGAGGCGCGGCTGGTGGCCCCCGCCTTGCGCGAGGTCGCGATCCGCAAATTCTTCAGGCGCATCGGGAAATTCTTTCGCCGTCCCGCGCCGGGCTATCCGGGCAATGCCGTCTCCTGCGATCCGTGACGCCCGTCGGCAGGGCTTGCAATGGTGAAATCGCTCTGGCTTGTGACCGGAGCGGGCGACACTTGGTTGCCCGCTGGCGGAGGAGCAGGCGATGCAGAAGGGATTGGAAGACACGCGTCCGAAGGCCGCCGCCGGGATCGCGCTCATGGTGGCCGGCGTCGCATGCCTCAGCGCCAATGACGCCTTTGCCAAGACGCTGACGGCGGATTACCTGCCGATCCAGATCCTGTTCATCCGAAATCTCATCGCGCTGCCCGTCGCGGCCCTGATCGCCTGGAAAATGGGCGGAACGGCGGCCTTGCGCACCACGCGGCCCGCCGCCCATCTGGTGCGGGGGACGATCTGGATTGCCGCGGCGACGCTGTTCTTCACCAGCCTGTCCTATCTTGGCCTCGCGGAGGCAACGGTGCTGATCTTCGCCGCGCCTGTCTTCATCACGGCGCTGTCGGCGCTGGTGCTGAAGGAGCATGTCGGCTGGCGGCGCTGGTCGGCGGTGCTGGTCGGTTTCCTCGGCGTGCTGATCGTCGTCCGGCCGGGCGCATCGACCTTCCAGGCCGCGTCGCTTCTTCCCGTTCTCACGGCGCTTCTCTACGCGGTGCTGATGATCAGCGCCCGCTGGGTCGACCAGCGCGAAACCGTCTGGACGCTGATGTTCTATCTCACGGGGGCGGGGACGCTGCTCAGCGCGCTGGTGATGCCCTTCGTCTGGACGCCGTTGCGTCTGGAGGACCTCTGGCTGTTCGTCGGTATCGCGGTGGTCGGCACGGCCGGCATCACCATGATGACACAGGCCTTCCGGTTTGCCCCGGCGGCGGTCGTCGCGCCATTCGATTACACCGCCCTGATCTGGGCAACGCTGATGGGCTGGCTGTTCTGGAACGAGATCCCCGACGCGATGACATGGGTCGGCGCGGCGGTGATCATCGCCAGCGGCGCGTTCATCGTCTGGCGCGAGAGCCGGGTGGCGAAGGCGGTGTAAGGCCGCGGAAATAAGCCGGGCGGAAATGGCGGCGGGGGTTGCGGTGTCGCTTTTCGAACGCCAGTTGTCTATGTGTGCGCGGGGTCGCCGCGCATTGGGCCGGTTCAGGCCTCATTTCAACAAGGGACGAATTCCATTTGACAAATCAGGTACACAAGAATTTTTCGGATCGCCGGCAGGATGCGGCGGACGCCAAGAAGAAACTTCTGGAGAAATTCAAGGCCGCTCCGGGGCCGGACGATCCGCAGGTGGCCGCAAGGCGCGCCGAACGTGCGGCGATTGCCGAGGCCCGCGAAGAGCGTAGAGCCGAGCGCGAGCGCCTGGCTCTCGAGGAGAAAGAGCGCAAAGAGGCCGAAGCCGCGGCCGCAGCGGAAGCCGCCGAGTTGGCCGCGAATGCGGACCGGCTCGCACGCGAGGCCGAGGAAGCGAGCCGCATCGAGCGCGCTGTCGCGGATGCCGCCGCAATGAAGGCGAAGCGCGACGAACGTTACGCGGCGCGCAAGGCCCGGCAGCGCTAGGCAAACCTGCCAAGCGTGGCGGCGGGGTGTCCTGCCGCCGAACCTATTTCGTCGCGATCCATATGACATGCCGGGCGCCGCGCTTGCCGCGCGCCCGCGCCGTCACCTCCTCGACCGCATAGCCCGACTGACGGAGCCGCTTGGTGAAAGCCGGGCTCTTGTGGGACGACCAGACGGCAAGAATGCCCTTCGGATTGAGCGCGCGCCGGGCGAGCGCCAGGCCCTCCAGGCCGTAAAGCGCGTCGTTTTCGTCGCGGGTCAGGCCCTCGGGGCCATTGTCGACGTCGAGCAGGATCGCATCCCATCCGCCCTTCGAGATCGCCTCTGCGACGTCGCCGACATGCACGGTGACGCGTGCGTCGTCGAGGCTGCCCTCGAACAGCCCGGCAAGCGGTCCGCGCGCCCATTCGACAACCGCCGGAACCAGTTCGGCGACAGTGATCCGTGCATCACTTCCGAACTCCGACAAGGCGGCGCGCAGCGTGAAGCCCATGCCGAGGCCGCCGATCAGGATCTTTGGCGGCGTGCGGTCGCCGACCCTCTCGCGGGCAAGCCGGGCCAGCGCCTCCTCGGACCCGAACATGCGGCTGTTCATCAGCGCCGTCGGGCCGGTCATGATGGAGAATTCGTCGCCGCGCTGGATCAGCCGCAGTTTCTGGCCGTCTCCGGGCACGGTCGCGGTGTCGATTTCTATCCATGGCTGCATGTGGCGGATTTCCCTTCCGTTACACCCTGGCGCGGCGCTGCAGCAGGACAAGTCCGGCGGCGACGATGAAGGCGGCGCCGACGATCGTCGCCAGCCCCGGTACCTCGCGGAAGGCGAGATAACCGATGGTCGCCGTACCGATCAGTTCCACATAGACAAGCGGCGACAGGGTCGTCGTGTCGGCATAGCGGAAAGCGGTGATCGACAGGATGTGGCTGGCGGCCGAGAACAGGCCCAGCCCGGCAAACAGCAGCAGGTCGCCGACCGCCGGCGTCGACCAGGCGAAGAGCGCCTGGGGCGTCAGCAGCAGCGCGCCGAAGACGCACTGGAAGGCGAGCGTGCGGATCGGGTCGCTCTGGCGCGAGGCGAGCCGCGTCGCGATCATGTAGAGCGCGAAGAAGACGCCCGCCCCGAACGCCATGAGCAGGCCGGGATCGACCGCGCCGCCGGGTCTCAGCATGATCAGCGCGCCGACAAAGCCGAGCGCAAGGCTCAGCCCCTTTCGCCATGTCAGCCGCTCCCCGAAGAAGGCGACGGACAGCACGACGGCGACGATCGGCCCGACGAAGAAGGCGGTGATCGCCGTCGCCAGCTCGATGCGCGCGATGGCTAGGAAATAGAGCGTCATCGATGAGACCAGGAACAGCGTGCGCAGCGCATGGGCGGGCCGGTCGCGGCGCGGGAAGACCTGCTTTCCGTGCATCGCCACGGCTACGGGCAGCACGGCGAGGCAGGCGACGGCATAGCGCGCCCAGGCGACGAAAAGCGGCGAATAGTCGGCGCTCAGATATTTGGCGATGCCGTCGACGGCGGGGATCGTCAACATGGCCACCGTCATCAGCGCGATGCCGCGCGGCGTGGAGGAGGGGGACTCGGTAGTGTCGGGAGAACTCATGGGGACGCTGTAGCGCGATGGCGTGGCGTGGGGAAGCGGTTCCGCGCGCTCGCGCGCCGTTTCGGTCGCGTTTTCGGCGATCTCTGGACATTGCGCGGGCAGGGGCCAGATGCAAGGGTGGACCGGAAATGAAGCCTGAGGTTTTGCGTTGAGAGCCTTGCAGGAAAAACTCGCATCCATCTGGGAAGCGCTCAACCCGCCCGAACCCACGCCCAAATACCTCGCCACCTTCATGGGCACCGTGATCGTGCTGTTCACGGCGGCCTATCTGATCGGGCAGGCGCTGGCGGCCGCATAGGCTGCGCCCGCCGACCGCGCGACGCGGCGACGTCCGTGCAAACGGCGATATGCCGCCGCGTCATGAACTATCGGGCGACAGGGCGCCCATGGCGAGCCCGTGAAGATCCGCCAGGACTTCGTCGATCTCGTGGTTCCGTCGCGCGCGGCGGCCGGGCGGCGGGCCGACCCGTATGGGCGAGCGGCGGACGGCTTTCGCGTTTGTCCGGTCGCGCCGTTGCTGCAGGCGGGCGAGGCGGCGGGCCTCCGCGCCGATATCGCAGAGCGCGCGGCCCATCGACAGGATGCGCCGGCAGAGCGGCCGCGCGTCGATTTCGTCGTCGGGATACCGATACCAGCCGGCGGGCACCGGCGTCGGTTCGGACAGGCCGATGACGGTGATGCGCGGGAAGCTTTTCGGCGACCGCGGCGGCGGGGCGAAGGAAAACCGCTTCACCGGGTCGGTGAGAGGGAAGGGCGGAACCGGCGTATCGGCGCTGCCGCCGGCTGCCTTGCGGGACGGCTTGCTCCCCGTTTCGCCACCGCCCAGCCCGTACATGTGGACGCCGACCGGCGGCGGGATGTCGGCGATCCGGCGCGCGGCGATGACGATCAGCCGGCGCAGTGCGGATTCGGCCGCGCGCAGGATGCGCCGTACCGCGATGTGGCGATGGCGCGGCAAGGTTTCCGGCATCGCGCCGTCCGCCATCTCTGCCATCGCCGCGAGCATGGCGACGATGCGCAGCAGGATCGCGCGGTTGCGGTCGATGGCCAGCGTCCAGTCCATGCGTCCTTTTCCGTTGTTGCGGGCGGAAGAAGGGTAACGGCGGTTTCCGGGCGGTGGATAAGGTTTCGTGGATGGAAAGGCGTACAGGGGGTTAAGTCCCTGTCCTAAAAGAGTCCTTCACTGGTCGCGTCGCGACGACCCCCACCCTGTATCCCTCCCCACAAGGGGGAGGGAGGACATGAAAATCGCGCTTTCACCTGCACCGTCCAGCTAAGCTCTTCGTGTTGAGCATGGCTCGATGTGGGAGTGCTTGTGCGCGATGCCCACGCATTCCCTCCCCCTTGTGGGGAGGGATGAAGGGTGGGGGTATTCCAGAAGGCTCGGATCAGTGCATTGATGGCGCGATAGCCACTCAGGCTTACTTGTTGCCGTGGCCGAAGCCGGAGCGGCCCTTGAGGAACTTCTCCATGTCATTCCTCTCAAGCGCCTTGTCGCGCGAGATGAGCCAGGCCCCGGCGCACAGGCCGATCAGCGCGGCCGCGCCGACGCCGATGGCGATCGTCGTTTCGGTGTTTTGGCGGCGGCGGTCGAACAGGCCAAGCGAGGGTAGGTTGGAGCGGGACGGCAGGTAGTCGGCGAACGTGTCGCGGTCCGGGAGATGGTCGCGGTACTTGCGGGGCAGATGCCAGTTCATGGGAAGCCTCCTGGGTTCGTGGGTCTCGAACGGAGAATGTTCGGGGAGGCGGAGGGGTTCCCGGGGGGCACACGTGTGCGATTAGCCGCGACGCCGATCCCACCCGCCGTCATCCTCGCGTTCCGGCCGGCAAACGATTCACTGGATCGTTTGCTTTTCGGCCTCCACACCCGAGGACCCATTCCGCGAAGCTAGAACGATGGGCGGTTATGTCTACATGCTGGCGAGCAAGAAGGGCGGCACGATCTATATCGGCGTCACTGCGGACCTGTCACAACGTGTGTGCGACCACAAGCAACGCATCAACAAGAAGGACTTTGCCTCCCAATATGGCGCTTTCCGGCTCGTCTGGTACGAGGAATATGATGACATCACCGACGCGATCCAGCGCGAGAAGTCGCTTAAGCGCTGGCGGCGACAGTGGAAGATCGAGCTGATCGAATCCATGAACCCCGACTGGAGGGAGCTATACGGCGGAATGGGGTGGTGACCGTTCTGCATCTCCGGGCGCGGCGCGGGCACCACGGAATGGGTCCTCGGGTCAAGCCCGAGGATGACGGAGGAGGGGATGGGCTTTGAGGCAAGTCTCGGACGTTGGCGATTGGACGGATTGGCTTGCGTTGTTTGCCAGCCGGTCGCGGATTTCGGCGATTGGCGCTTTACGTCCCCCAGATGCGTCATCCTCTGGGCAAGCCCGAGGATGACGGACGGGGTGCGCCCTATTCGTCTACGTATTCAGCCACAAAGGTCGGGATACCGTCGTCATTCAAGCTGTCGAGATAGACGCGGACCGCTTCCTAGATGTTGCCCTCAGCTTCCTTAGCCGTTACGCTATGACGTCGCCTGTTGCCTCAATAGTATGGTCAGGTCTTCAGCGATATTTGATGACGCAGTACGCAGTTTTGCTCTGGAAATTGTTGGTGGTGCCAAAAAACTGGCGCGTCTTTTTTCTCTCCCCATGCACGATTCATTGTCATGGAATTGGGGCTTCGTCGCTCTTCTTCGCGGGATCGCCAAGCGGAATAACCGGAGTCTTCAATTTTAGCTGCCAAAGCGAATGCCCGGAGGCGTTCCGTTTCGTCAACATGAGAAAAAACTAGGTTCGCCATTCGCAGGGATTTGTTCAATAGTTCGTTGACATCTTCTTCAATTATGGCACCGAGGTTTGAATTCCTCGGCAAAGGCGTTCGAATTCTCAACGCCCCGTCGGCAAACAATCTGATACTTCCGTTTTCTTGATATGCTTCGATAAAGTTTGAAACCACTCTGGTTTGGATTCCGGCAGCTCGCGATAGTATCGCGTGTTTACCAAGAATAGATGCGCCAGACAAAAACTGGTCCAACTCCTCACTCTGAAGTTCGGCGGGTCGAAGAAGATTGGCCGGAGGGCCTCCTACGAAAGCGACCACCAGTTTCGGGTCGCCTCCGCTCCAGTTTCGCTCCTCGTCAGATAGTATTGTTTGAACTCTGCTTTCTAAGGCCTCGTTGTCGACCGACCCACGGGCGGCGTCAATTTCGCGTTTGTGCAGGAACCTTGTGACTTTGCGTCTTAGATCGTCTGGAGATCTGAAATTCTCGGTAAACACACCACCTTGCCAGTCCTGAACTTCCTTCAAGAATGCCGCCTGCGCTGAATCGCGTTGAACATCCTCCTCGATTAGAGCGATTATTTCTTTTGATTCTTTCGCTTCTCTGAATTCTTCGTGTGTTGCTGAAAGCCCAGATTGTTGCGGATAGCCGTATCTTTCGCCTACGATTAATACGACAAGATCTGCGTCCCTGACTCCCTGAAGGCAGGCGACCCTCGGGGACGAAGTCGATACTCCGAAATCTTCCGCCCGAATTATTTCGTGACTGAGCGTTTCCACGGCCTCAAATACTGCCGCCCTACGATCTTCGTATCCAGTAATGATGGAACTTACGAATATCTTCATGATTGTGTTTCTCGTAGCAGCGCTCCGAACGAGCGGAGCGCTGCATGTTTGCGTTGTTACTCGCGACGGAGGTCGGTGCGATTGCAGTTCGGGCAATGAACGGAAGACAAAGGCTGCCGGCGAAGTTCTGCATCGCGAGCTTCGTCTTTTGTCAGGACTTGGGTCTGAAATTCATGGCCACAATTCAGGCAGTGGTAGCGTACCAGTTGAGGCATATTGCGCGCATCCTTTCTCCCGCATCACTCGACGTCCACGCAATTCGTCGCGCTTGACATCCATTAGTCTGCGGCCCAGCATGCCCACGCTTACCAAAGCACATGGACGCAAGGGCGGCGGGTCCGCCTTGGCTGTTCCGAAGGCGGCGTGATGTAGGAGTCATGCCGCCTTTCTTTTTGATGCTTTCCGATTGACGGTTTCGAGTCCATTCCTTTTTCGCTGACTAGGTTGTCCACAGGCGAACTTGACCTAGACCAAGAATCGCTTCATCAGTAACACAGGGTATTTTTGCCTCAATATGTGGCGTTCCCTCTTTGGCTGGATACAATATCTAGTCCGTTTTCCGCGGCAAGCTTTTTTTGGTTTTTGCTGTGGATATATTCTTTTTCCACAGCTTCTACACAGATGTCCGCTTGCTAAAGCGCTTCGTCTTTATTGTCGTTAACTGCCCAAAGGCCAAGTATGGGCGAATCGCAACGGCCCGATCTTTCGACCGGGCCGTAAACGTTTGCTTGGGGGGGCTGAGTCCCTCCGGGCCTCAACTACACCCTGACGTGCTCCCACACGTATCGCACTTCAAACACGTCCCGTTCCGCACCATGGTGAAGTTCGAGCATTCCGGGCACATGTCGCCGGTGTAGCCTTGCATCATCGCCTTCATGCGGCGGTCCGCTTCCAGCTTCTTCGCGTCGATGGTGGCTTCCTTTTCCGCGAGCGGCGAGAGGCCGGTGGCTTCGGCCTTGGCCTGGTCGGCCGCGGCGTCCGCTTCGGTCTCCGTCTGGAAGTCGGCCTGGCGGTCGGCGTAGTCCCGCTTGAAGGCGGAGGCTTCCTCGAAGAGTTCGCCCACCGGCTTGGCGGCGGTCGCCAGCGAGGTCTTGGCCGAGGCGGCCGCCACGGCGGTCACCCGGTTGACGTTCGATGCCTTCGGCGCGGCGGCGCGGGCGGGCGTGCCGCCGGCCGAGCCCGCCGGGGCGTCGGATTTGCCGGAGACGACCGACAGCTTGTGGCCGCGTGTCCAGCCGGTCGAGACGGGCTGAGTCTTGCCTTCGGAAATGCCCCGGCCGAGCGGCGTGGAGTCGAATTCCGACTGGTCGACATGGGCGAGGTCGTGGCGGCCGAGATAGGAGACCGCCAGTTCGCGGAAGACATAGTCGAGGATCGACGTCGCCGACTTGATGGCGTCGTTGCCCTGGACCATGCCGGCCGGCTCGAACTTGGTGAAGACGAAGGCGTCGACATATTCCTCGAGCGGCACGCCATATTGCAGGCCGAGCGACACCGAGATGGCGAAGTTGTTGATCAGCGCGCGGAGCGTCGAGCCTTCCTTGTTCATGTCGAGGAAGATCTCGCCGAGACGGCCGTCATCATATTCGCCGGTCCGCAGGAACACGGTGTGCCCGCCGATCTTGGCCTTCTGGGTGTAGCCCTTGCGCCGCGTCGGCAGCTTTTCCTGTTCGCGCGACACCTTCTCGATGATCCGCTCGACGATGCGCTCGGACACTTCCGCCGCGCGGGCGGCGGCCGGGGCCTCGATGATCGCCTCGATCAGATCGTCCTCGTCCTCCTCGTCCTCGATCAGCGAGGCGTTGAGCGGCTGCGAGAGCTTGGAACCGTCGCGGTAGAGGGCGTTGGCTTTCAGCGCCAGCTTCCAGGACAGCATGTAGGCCTGCTTGCAGTCGTCCACCGTGGCGTCGTTGGGCATGTTGATCGTCTTGGAGATCGCGCCCGAGATGAAGGGCTGGGCGGCGGCCATCATGCGGATGTGGCTGTCGACCGAGAGGTAGCGCTTGCCGATCTTGCCGCAGGGATTGGCGCAGTCGAAGACGGCGTAGTCCTCTTCCTTCAGGTGCGGTGCGCCTTCCAGCGTCATCGCGCCGCAGATGTGGATGTTGGCGGCCTCGATGTCGGCCTTGGAGAAGCCGACATGCGTCAGCAGGTCGAAGGCCGGGTCGGAGAGCTTTTCCTCCGGAACCTCGAACTTCGCCATCTGCTCGTCGCCGACCGTCCAGCGGTTGAAGACGAACTTGATGTCGAAGGCGGATTTCAGCGCCTTGTTGATCGTGTCGATCGTCTCTTCGCCGAAGCCCTTGGCCCGCAGCGAACCGGGGTTGATGGCCGGCGCCTGGTCGAGCGTGCCGTGGCCGACGGCGTAAGCCTCGATCTCGGCGATCTCGTGCTCGGAATAACCCAGCGTGCGCAGCGCTTCCGGCACGGCGCGGTTGATGATCTTGAAGTAGCCGCCGCCGGCGAGCTTCTTGAACTTCACCAGCGCGAAGTCGGGCTCGATGCCGGTCGTGTCGCAATCCATGACGAGGCCGATCGTGCCGGTCGGCGCGATGACGGTGGCCTGGGCGTTGCGGTAGCCGTTCTTCTCGCCAAGCGCGATTGCCTTGTCCCAGGCGGCCCTGGCATGCGTGATCATCTCCTGGTCCGGGCAGTCCTCGGCCTTGAGCGGCACGGGATTGACGGCCAGCGCCTCATAGCCCTGCGCCTCGCCATAGGCCGCGCGGCGGTGGTTCTTCATCACGCGCAGCATGTTCCTGGCGTTCGGCTTGTAGCCGGGGAAGGGGCCAAGCTCGCCGGCCATTTCGGCCGAGGTCGCATAGGCGACGCCGGTCATGACGGCGGTCAGCGCACCACAGATGGCGCGGCCCTCGTCCGAGTCGTAGGGAATGCCGGAGGTCATCAGCAGGCCGCCGATATTGGCGTAGCCGAGGCCGAGCGTGCGGTATTTGTAGGAGAGTTCCGCGATGCGCCTGGACGGGAACTGCGCCATCATGACGGACACTTCCAGCACGACGGTCCACAGGCGCACGGTATGCTCGTAGCGGTCGATGTCGAACTTGCCGGTCGCCACGTCGCGGTACTGCAGCAGGTTGATCGAGGCCAGGTTGCAGGCCGTGTCGTCGAGGAACATGTATTCCGAGCACGGGTTGGACGCCCGGATCCGGCCCTCGGCGGGGCAGGTGTGCCAGTCGTTCATCGTCGTGTTGAAATGGATGCCCGGATCGGCGGAGGCCCATGCGGCGTAGCCGACGCGCTCCCACAGTTCCTTCGCCTTGACCGTCTTGGCGACCTTGCCGTCGCGGCGGTTCATCAGGTTCCACTCGCCGTCGGATTCGACCGCGCGCAGGAACTCGTCCTTGACCGAAATGGAGTTGTTGGAGTTCTGGCCGGAGACGGTCAGATAGGCTTCCGAATCCCAGTCCGTGTCGTAGGTCTTGAACTCGATGTCGGTGTAGCCCTGCTTCGCAAACTGAATCACACGCTTGATGTAATTCTCTGGAACCATTGCCTTTTTCGCCGCCTTGATCTCGCGCTTGAGGGCGGTGTTCAGCTTCGGATCGTAGCAGTCGTCATTGTCGGCCTCGCAATTGACGCAGGCTTTCATGACGGCGGTCATGTGTTTGCGGACGGTCTTGGAGCCGGTGACGAGGGCGGCGACCTTCTGCTCTTCGTTCACCTTCCAGTCGATATATTGCTCGATGTCCGGGTGATCGATGTCAACGACGACCATCTTGGCCGCGCGGCGCGTGGTGCCGCCCGACTTGATGGCGCCGGCGGCGCGGTCGCCGATCTTCAGGAAGGACATCAGGCCCGACGACTTGCCGCCGCCGGAGAGTTTCTCGCCTTCGCCGCGCAGTTCGGAGAAGTTGGAGCCGGTGCCGGAGCCGTATTTGAACAGGCGCGCCTCACGCACCCACAAATCCATGATGCCGCCGTCATTGACGAGGTCGTCGCCGACCGACTGGATGAAGCAGGCATGCGGCTGCGGATGCTCGTAGGCGGAATCGGACTTTTTCAGCTTGCCGGTGAAGGGATCGACATAGAAATGGCCCTGGCCGGGGCCGTCGATGCCGTAGGCCCAGTGCAGGCCGGTGTTGAACCACTGCGGCGAGTTCGGGGCGACGCGCTGGGTGGCGAGCATGTAGCAAAGCTCGTCGAAGAAGGCGCGGGCGTCTTCCTCGCCGTCGAAATAGCCGCCTTTCCAGCCCCAATAGGTCCAGGTGCCGGCGAGGCGGTCGAAGACCTGCCGCGCATCGGTCTCGGAGCCGAAGCGCTCGTCCTCGGGCAGTTCGGCCAGAGCGGCCTCGTCGGGCACGGAGCGCCACAGCCACGAAGGAACGGAATTTTCCTCGATCTTCTTCAGCCGCGCGGGCACGCCCGCCTTGCGGAAATATTTCTGCGCGAGGATGTCGGCCGCCACCTGGCTGAACTGCGATGGCACGTCGATGTCTTCCAGACGGAAAACGATCGAGCCGTTCGGGTTCTTGATCTCGCTCGTCGCCTTGCGGAAGGCGATTTCGGCGTAGGGTGACTGACCTTCTTTGGTAAACCGGCGTTCTATGCGCATCTCGTTTAACCTTCGTCCCTCTATATATAGTGTGCCTGTCCGTTTGGCCAAAGCCGTGTCCACGGCACACGAATTCCTTTTCGGGCCGCCTGTGACCGCCCGTCCCACTCCGCTGATGCGAACTTCCCGAAAACGCTCGGAAATTCGCTCTCAACACTGACTACTAATGATTGCCACCCGGTTTTTTCGGTATCCCGATTCCGTCTGGAAGGGTCACCTTATGTTGTGTCAAAGTTGGACGCAAACACTAAATATAGCGTTAACTTCCCCTTTGCACATCCTTTCGACCGATTGACCGGACCCCCTGCACGCACGCAATTTCCCTGGCTCGCGGTGAATGTGAAACACCCGCCCGCAAGGCCGAAAACCTGAACAAAACCTGAGATCGCCGGCTGAAAAACAACATTCCGGCATCGCGACTCCTGTCACGCTCCGTTCATAAAAAGCGACTCGGGGGACCCGGTCAAGAGCTAGGATTCCGCAAATGCATTAACGCAATATGTTGTGTGTGGAAGTGTGGAAGCCGGGGATAAGTCAAATACCGGGGTTTCCCCGGACTTCACGACATGCCCAGCCGCGAGATCGCCGGGGCACGCTTCAAAAAAGAAATTTTCTCGCCGCGCGGCAGGTGCCGTTGTTGGACGCGATTTCGGGCATATGCGCTACGGAGGAGGCGTGCGCGAGGCCGAATCGGTTCCCGATGGCGGGGCGCCGGCAAGCCTTGTTGTGGAGAGCATCGGCATAACTGTCGGAATTCACGCTCTCTAACCCGGCATGTCGCTCTGCGCCTGACTGCCGGCGATCGCGATCGGTCTCGCCGGATCGCCATTGACAGCCTCTGAAACTGCACCTTCGCCGTTGGGCAAAAGGTGGGTAAACATCTAATCGCGACTACATGATATTTTCCGCAGCCATTTTTACATGGTCTTAAGTTGGGTGCTGTTTAGTAAGCCGGCACGAACGGTAGAACCGACCCTTGGCATGAGCGCCAAATCCGGCGTGTGCATGTTTCCGGACCGTATTGTCCGGCCGCTCCGCGATATCGCTTCGCGTCGAGCTTGCCGGTACGAAGGGCTTGCAGGTTCATGCTCAACAAACTCAATAACATGTCGCTGACCGCGAAAATCGCCATCTTCATGATTGTCGTGAACCTGTGCGGGATCGCCGCTTTGGCCGGCTATACCTGGACAACGGAAATCCGCACATCCGTGGCGGCCGCTGTCGACAAATGGACCCGCGATACCGAACAGTTCGCGTCGCTCGCCGCCGGCGGCATCAAATGGGGCAAGGCGGAAGTCGTGCAGGATTCCTACGCGCTCTACCGCGACGACCCCTCGCTCAATCTCGTGCAATTCGCCGCCTTCAATCGCGACAACGAGATCGTCGATTCTTGGACCCGTGACGGCGCCGATGCGCTGCTGAGCGCAGCCGAAATCGCCGCTCTCGCCGAACAGGCCGCTGCCGAAGGCGAGGGGACGGGCGACCATCTCGGAGATGGTGTCGCTGCCGTCACCGTGGTTCTGCCGAAGAACGCTGCCGGCCAACAAAGCGGCGAGGTCGTCACGGTCTGGACCACCGCGCCGATCTACGCGACCGCCGAATGGAACGCGGTCATGCTGTTCGCGATCCAGAGCGTTCTCGTGGTCGCCGCGTTCGGGCTTCTCTTGCTCATCATGCGCCGTCTGATCGCGACGCCGCTCAACGCGATGTCGCACAGCATCGGCCGCATGCAGGAGGGCGATTTCGAATCCGAAGTGCCTTACCAGCACAAGGGCGACGAGATCGGCTTCGTGGCCAGGTCGCTGGAAACGTTCCGCGGCGAGTTCATCGCCAAGCAAGAGGAGAGCCGTCTTGCCGACGAGCAGCGCCAGGGCTTCGAGGCCGAGCGCGCGGAGAACTCGAAGCGCACCGTCGCCGCAGCGGAAGCGCAGTCGCGCGCCGTGGGCGAAGTCGCCGCCGCGCTCGCAAAGCTGGCCGATGGCGATTTCACGTGCCACCTCGACGATCTCGGCCCGGATTTCGAGACGCTCGTCACCGATTTCAACCGTATGGTCGATTCCGTCTCGGCAACGCTTGCCGATGTGAAGAACGCTTCGCGCGAAGTCGATTCAGGCTCGGTCGAACTGGCCAATTCCGCCGACACGCTCGCCAGCCGGACTGAACAGACCGCAGCTTCGCTGGAGGAGACGGCGGCAGCGCTTCACGAGATGACGTCGACCGTCAAGGAATCCTCCGACCGTGCGGCCGAGGCGGGATCGCTCGTCACCAAGACGAAGCAGGACGCCGCCAGCTCCGCGACCGTGGTCCGCGAGGCCATCACCGCCATGGACCGGATCCAGAAATCGTCCTCGCAGATCGGCCAGATCATTTCCGTGATCGACGAAATCGCCTTCCAGACAAACCTCCTGGCGCTGAATGCCGGCGTCGAGGCGGCGCGTGCGGGCGAGGCGGGGCAGGGCTTTGCCGTGGTCGCTCACGAAGTCCGCGAACTGGCCCAGCGGTCCGCCAACGCGGCCAAGGAGATATCAAAGCTCATCGGCGAATCCGGCAAGGAAGTCGAGAGCGGCGTAAAGCTCGTCAACCAGACCGCGGAATCGCTGCTCGGCATCGAGGGGCAGGTCAACGAGATCACGACGCGCATCGAAACGATTATCGGCGGCTACCGCGAACAGTCGACCGGTCTCGACGAGATCAATACCGCCGTCGTCAGCATGGACCAGGCCACCCAGCAAAACGCGGCGATGGTCGAGGAGACCAACGCGGCCTGCCAGGAGCTGCGCGCGCAGGGCGCCCGGCTGAACAAGATCATTTCCCGCTTCGCGATCGCCGAAAACCTTGTGGCGCCAGCGCCTCGCGCCGTACCGGCGAGCAGCCCGCAGGTTGCCAAACCGAGGCGGTCAGCGGCCCCGGCGATTGTCGGCAACACCGCGCTCGCCGCGGCGCCCGGCGACTGGGAAGACTTCTGATCACAGCATCTATCCAAATCATGCAATCGAAAAGTTAGGAGTAAGCATGAAGACCACGATCCTTAAGGCCGCGCTTGCCGCCACCGCCATGACCTTTGCCGTCAATGCCTCGATGGCATCCGGCGAACACATTCCGGCGGTTACCGACTACGCCAACGCCAACATCAAGCCCTGGCTGTCCGACGCGGCTGTCGTCGCTGCGATCAAGGCGCAGAACGAGGCCAACTCCGGCCTGGCGCAGGCCGATATCGACTCGCTCGACCAGAAATGGCGCGCCGGCGTCGATGGCGGCGACATGACGCTGATCGACACGGTGCTCGCCAATTCTCTGTCGGACTATCTGCGCGAGAAGCAGATGGGCTCGAACGGCGTCATCACCGAAATCTTCGTGATGGATTCGAAAGGCCTCAATGTGGGCCAGTCGGACGTCACCTCCGATTACTGGCAGGGCGACGAAGGAAAATTCCAGAAGACCTACGGGTCGGGCGACGCCGCGGCGATCTTCGTCGATGAAGCCGAGAAGGACGAGTCGACGCAGATGCTGCAGAGCCAGGTGTCGATGACGGTCGCCGACGAAACCGGTCAGCCGATCGGCGCGATCACGGTCGGGATCAACCTGAACACACTCTGACGTTCGAACTCCAGTCGAACAAAAAAGGGCCCGCTTGCGGGCCCTTTTTTGTGTCGGGACTTCAGAACTGTTGCCTTAGCTTCAGGTTCAGCGACATCGAATTCATCCCGCCATCGAAACCGGTTCCGAAGACAATCCGGCTGTCGATGCTCATGTCGTTGCGGAACATCGCGCGCATTCCCGCGGTGAACGTCGCTCGCGTCGATGCATCCTCGACGACCGTGCTGCCCACTGCCAATGAACTCGCATTGTCGAAATCATGGTGCAGCTTTGCACCGCCAAACGGCGTCCAGCTCCTCACAGGCCCCTGGAGGGAGAGGAAGGTTCGCTCGATTTCCAGGCCGGCGGAAGCTGTGGCCGTCTCGTTTCGGCTGCCAGGGACTACGCTACTGCTGCTGTCGGTGTATCCGGCTCTCTGGCTCCACGCGTAGCCGAGTTCGGCGGAGGGGCGGATTACGATCCCGCCGGACGCGTTGATTCTTCCAGAGAGGCGAGCCGAGAGTGCGGTCTTTCCCGCGTCATAGCGCCCCGTTGTGCCTGACGATCGCGTTTCAATCCATGCATGATCGTGCGAGATGGAAACGGACGCCTTCAGGCCAGTCCCCATGCGACGTGTCAGCGACACCGATATGCCGGCCGCGGTGTAGTCGTTCTCGCGGTCGATGCCGGTCGTGTCGAGGGAGCCGAACCGCAGCTTGAATACCGAGGAAATCGCGGTTTGAGGCGCGAGGCGATAGGCGATACCCGTGCCAATGCTTCCTTCCGCGCCCTGGCGCCCGATTGCCGAGCCGTCGTCGAACAGCGTGATACCGCCCGCGATCCAGCTCGACAATCGACGGTTGGAGGATAGCGCGCGATAGGAGTCGATGCCGTTAAAACGCATGGCGAACCGGGCGGACTGATCGCTCCCGTCCATGAAAATGTCCATTGGTGACGTCGGCGCAGTCTCGGGGGCATAGGTCAGCGGCACCTGGCCGTTCACCAGTTCGTCCCTGATCGGATCGACCTGCGGAGCCTGACCGGCGGCGTTACGAAGCTTGTTGAGCAGGAAGTTTTCGTCGATCCGCAGGTTTCTGATCGTGTCTTGCAGGGCCTCGTCCTGTTCCTGCAACTGCTTCAGATAGGCTTCGTCTCTCTCTCGTGCAGCATTCGGGTTCAGGTCTGTCTCGGGGACGTCATCGAAGGGCACGCGGGAGATATATGCGTTTCGGTCGATCCTGGATTTCAAGGCTTCGGCGCGTGCACGAATGTACTTGTGCTGGAATTCAAGCCATATCATTTGCTCCCACATGCTATCTTCGATGACGCGCTTCATCTCCTCGATGAGCGCGATGCGCCTGTTCCAAAGCTCGGCACGGATGGATAAAACCGTGTCGCCGGCAAGCAGATCGTCAATCCTGGTGATTTCCTGAAGCAGCGAGGCAGCGCGTATTCTGGCGTCCGGTATCAGTATGCCGAGGTCGATCTTTTCCGTCCGGCCATCGGGACGCGCCACGGTCCCTACGGATGGCGCGCGCTCATCGATGGGAACGGACAGACCGCCTGGCCCGCGATCTTGTCCACCATCCGGCAGAACTTCATCGACAGCATCGCGATCGAAGCCGGAATACAGGTCGGAGGTCGTCTTTTCCTTCGAGAGCAGGATGTCGGCGATCGCGTCAGCCTCGCGTGCCGCCCGTTCCTCGGAACTCGTCCCGCCACCATCTCCGCCGCCTGTTCCGCCTCCGGTTCCATCGCCGGTGCCGTCTCCGGATCCGTCGCCGCTTCCGTCACCACCCCCGCCCCCGGACGCCTCGGTGCAGGTGACGGTTACTGTGGAATCGGGAAACCCGCCGGATGAATCATAGGTCTGAAAAAACTGGTAGAAATCGTGATAGCCGTCCTGCGCGATCGTATATTCGGCGCTTGCGGGGACGCTGCCGGGACTGGCGTTGAGGATCGAGCCGTTCGCGGCCGGGTTGCTGCCGCTGTCGAAGCTGTTGAAGGATATCTGCCAGGAATAAAGCGGATGGCCGGACTGGGTGAAGGTAACCGTTTCGCCCGTCTCGAACGTACCGGTGACGGAAAACACATGGCCGCCGATCGAGGTGCTGGCGGTTTCCGTGCGCGTGTCGGGCAATGCGGCGCAACCGGTAGACAGCGCAACCGCGTCGACTGTCGTTCCCGCCCAGGAAAAGGCACAAGCGGCAAGCGCCATCAAAGGGATGGCAAACGGTCTGCGATGCATGCGGTCCCCCGACCCAAAACTGCACTGCGATGACTATACGTAAGCTTCGCAGCCCGCGGGGAGCCAAAATTGCCCGTTTGGGCAGTTGGTCAGGGGATTTCGGGGAAAAATGTTGCCGTCTGGCAACAGTCCTTGGCTAGCCCTTGTGGCCTTCGGCGATCGGCTCCTGGTAGGTGAAGCCGAGATCCCAGGGGAAGTAGATCCAGGTGTCCTGCGAAACCTCGGTGACGAAGGTGTCGACCAGCGGACGGCCTTTCGGCTTGGCGTAGACCGTTGCGAAATGCGCCTTGGGAAGCATGGCGCGCACGAGGCCGGCCGTCTTGCCGGTGTCGGTCAGGTCGTCGACGATCAGGATGCCTTCGCCGTCATTGACGAGCAGGTTGGCGTCGACTTCCTTGAGGACCTCGATGTCACCCTGCGTCGTGTAGTCGTGATAAGAGGCGACGCAGACCGTTTCGATGATGCGGATGCCCAGTTCGCGGGCGATGATCGCCGCCGGGACGAGGCCGCCGCGTGTGATGCAGACGATCGCTTTCCAGCCATTGCCGGTGCCGGCGATGCGCCAGGCGAGCGCGCGCGCGTCGCGGTGAAACTGATCCCAGGAGACGGGGAAGGCTTTTTCGGGCAGGGACATGCCGGTGGTCCGATCGTGTCGTTTGGAATGTGGAAACCGGATTTAGCCGGATTGGGAATGCACGGCAAGTTCGCCGCCGGTCGCGGCGGGGCATGAAGTTGTGGAGAGCGTGATTTCCGGACGGGCGCAGCGCGCCGCCATGCGCGATGACGTGGTCAGGCGCTTAATTCCGCAACCAGCGCCGAGACTGCAGCTTCGGCTTCCTCGAGGCGCGCCTCGTCGCCGCCGCGCAGCACGATCTCGGTCCAGAAACGGCCTGAATCGTGTTTCGGATAGGAGCCGATCGCGATGTCGGGATAGTCGTCCTGGATCCGGGCCAGCGGTTCGCCGATCGTTCCCTCGCCGAACGGGCAGTGGACGGAGCGCGAGAGCAGAACGCGGCCGGTGCGCAGGGTCGGCACGACATTGTCCAGCATGGCCTGGAAGACGGCCGGGACGCCCGCCATGACATGCACATTGCCGATAACGAAGCCGGGCGCGACAGAGACCGGATTGTCGATATGGCCCGCGCCCTCCGGCATGCGGGCCATGCGCTTGCGCGCGTCGGTGAACTCGATGTTTCGCCCGGCGTAGAACTCGCCAAGCAGTTGCATCGCGGCCGCGTCGTGATCGCAGGGCAGGCCGAAGGCCTTGGAGATGGCGTCGGCGGTGATGTCGTCATGGGTCGGGCCGATGCCGCCGGAGGTGAAGACATAGGTAAAGCGTTCGCGCAGCGCATTGACCGCCGCGATGATCGCGGCTTCGTCGTCGCCAACGATCCGGATTTCCTTCAGGTCGATGCCGATGGCGGTCATGACCGCGGCGAGGTGCCCGGAATTCTTCTCGCGAATGCGGCCGGACAGAATCTCGTCGCCGATCACGACCATGCCGGCGGTGACGATGGAAAGGCCGGTTTCTTCTTTCGATTCGGTTGGCATGCGCGCGCTCCGGTGGTGCGGCTGTTTTAGGCGGCGGAGCGGGCGTTGTGAAGCGGGATTGAACGGCCAGTGCTCGCGGCCTCCACAGCCTTTGCGCTTGATCGTCCCGCCGCGCTCGGCTAGCGCTTGTCGCGGGCCCCCTTGGCGGAACTGGTAGACGCAAGGGACTTAAAATCCTTCCAGTGCGGGTTCGAATCCCGCCTTGAGCACCATAAATTCAATAACTTAACGTTACTTTTCTAATCATTTTTTGCCGATTCAGGCGTGCACAACACGTGCACAGTTTGGTATAATTTCCATGGGTAAAGGACAAGGAATCCTCCGATGGAAAAACACACGATTATGGGCGGCAAGGTGCGGGTGTACCGGCGGCCCGAAACCAGGAAGTGGCAATGCTCCACCTACCTGCAAGGCAAGCACCGCCGGGTTTCGACCGGCGAGGAAAGCCTGGCCCTGGCGAAGGAATTTGCCGAGGACTGGTACTTCCGTTTGCGGGCCAAACAGAAAGGCGGCGCGCTGCGCGATGAGAAAACGTTCCGGGAAGCGGCCCGCCGCTATCTGGACGAATATGACGTCATTACCGGCGGCCAGCGCAACCGCACCTATGTGGACGGCAACGAGCGCCGTCTGAGGCTGTATCTGCTCCCCTTCTTTGGCGACATGGGGCTGTCCGAGGTGACGGCAGGCAAAGTGCAGGAATACCGCATCATGCGGCACCAGACTTCGCCGACCGGCAAGCCGCCAGCCAAGAACACCATGCATCAGGAAATCGTGGTGCTGCGCCAAGTGCTCAAAACCGCCATCCGGCACGGTTGGCTGACGCACCTGCCGGACCTCTCCATGCCCTACAAACACGCCGAGAAGATCTCGCACCGGGCCTGGTTCGCTCCCGAGGAGTACAAGAAGCTCTATACGGCCACGCGGAACCGCGTGGAGAAGCACAAGGGCAAACGTTGGTCATGGCAGGCTGAACAGCTGCATGACTACGTTCTCTTCATGGCCAATACGGGCCTGCGCCCGGACGAAGCCAACCGGCTGCAGTACCGGGATGTTGAGATTGTGGAGGATGAGGAAACGGGCGAGACCATCCTCGTCATTCAGGTGCGCGGAAAACGCGGTGTGGGTTATTGCAAGAGCACGCCGGGCGCTGTGATGCCATTTGAGCGGCTGCTACGCCGCAACATGCCCCGGCCTGAGGATCCGCTGTTTCCCGGCAACCACGTCATCATGTTGAACAACGCGCTGGCGGAGGAGGAGCTGAAATTCGACCGGGAGGGCAACCGCCGGACGGCCTACAGCCTTCGGCACACCTACATCTGCCTGAGGCTGATGGAAGGCGCGGACATCTACCAGATCGCCAAGAACTGCCGCACCAGCGTGGAGATGATCGAGAAATACTACGCTTCGCACATCTCAACGAGCATCAGCGCCGCTGCTGTGAACGTGAAGCGCAAGACGAAATCCAAGAAGAAGATTATCGAGCATGCGAAGCGCAATGCTCATCGGGTAAGTCAATAGGTCACAAGCCTCGGGTGTTCGTTAAATATTGGACTAGCTTATTATCCTGTACGATGCGTAGCCTGCCCGTTTGAAACTTGCTTTTTCTCCATTTTCCTACGCCACTCCATTAATTCATGTACAGGGGGGCTCGTTTCCCCTTCCGGGATGATAACATCATCTCTTGGGGTGACAGCCATCGAGTCCATATCGTTGCAACCGATTTCCCATGCGTGACGTATATGCAGTTTATGTTTCAAAATCGAATGGTCGAGAAAGATCTGAGGTTTCCCTTTGTTGTCAAGCACGGCAGGGATAAGATAATAAGAACCTACTGAGCCAAATACGTTTGAAAACATATCCAAATTGGTATGTTCTTGAACCGTCATGACCGTCATTCGAGCAACTGTTACGAATTGTCGGAAATCGCTCTTTGCCGTCAAATCCATGTCGCGACTAATACATCCCCGGTAGTAAAACGGATTTTTTTTATCAATTCCTTTGATCAAGCTAATACGAATCTCGTCGTTACTATCGTCGCGGCCAAACCGCTTCTGCCACTCAGTGAAAATCGCTTTGGCCACTTCCTCATTGTCAAAAACGAGTCCCAAGAATGGGGGCATGACGGGCGAACTAATCCCGAACATCATGCCTTGCCAGCCCGCCTTGTCCCAAAGCGACTGATTAATAATTGAGCTGACGGCTAAATCCCTGTGGTTGTTTAGCTCCCCGAATGAAAAGTCGTTTTTCTCGGTATCAAACTTTTTATCTGCCGACCCTTTCGGGGTTATGCTCGGTGCATCGTCCTTGAGCGGATACTCGCGCTCTATCAAATATGTCCAGTCGGCGACCCTACTGACGGGACTGCCGAGGAATCTATTGCGAGTATTACCAGTGCGGCAGAACAAAGTAGCACGCTCCAATCCTCTCTCTATCCCAATCAACGTTTCAAGCATTTCTTGAGGATCAGGCAGCGCAAAACATTTTACGAGCACTTCGCAGCCGAAATTAACGAGGTGTTGGTTAAGCTCCGAATGACTGTCAACTTCATTCGGGTTCCAAGAATGGGGCAGAGTCACCGTTAAAGTTCCAGCCACATCGCTGTAGCGTATGCGCGCTTTATCCAAGTCAGCGCCCTGGACAATATCAACATTGAGATTTTCGCGATGTGGATATACACCGGCATTCAGTAGCGTGGAGTAGAATGCTTCCGCAAACGAAACGTGAGCCTCGGCAAGAAGAAAGCCCTCCACGTTCCTTGGCGATGAGACTCGAATATTTATGCCCATGATTCTGGTTTCGAGGTAATAATGTTCGTCATCTAGCAGCACCACTTTTTTTGGGAGATCACGGGAAGCTGGTTGAGACGCGAGTATTGACATCATCTCATGGATTTCATCATCACTTGTATGGTCAGGGATCGATCCGTCATTTTTCAGAAGATCAAGATAACCAAGCCTATACAAGATTGTCATTCGTGCGGTGAAAAGCTGGAGCTCATCTAATATATCAGGAAATGATACTAGCCGACTAATTTGGTCATTAGAGACCGAAACCAAAAAACAAGCGAAGAGCCGATCAAATTCCTGAAGCTTATCCGAAAGTCTCTCACGGCTATCGTCATCAAGAGGCAGAGACTGATGAGCGGCAATCAGAAATTGAATTCCATTTAGGAAATCAGTGACATGCCCCAACTGGAGAGCAATCATCGTAAAGAGATTGAGGGTCGGTATCAGTTCGGCTGGGGTCTCCCCGTCAGTTTCGGCGATCGTGCAAATTTGGGCAACGGCCCCCATAGCTGCACCCCTGGCAGCCCATAAAAGACCAGCCTCCTTGTAGGCAACGGCTAAGCAATAGAGTGCACGGTGCTGATCTTCCTTGCTCTCGTCCTTCATCAAATTGACAACAGCTCGCCCGAGAAATTTGATTGCAGCCACGGGTTTTTCAGCTTCGAGTTTGCGTAAACCGCGATTGAGATAGGCGCGGCCAGCTTGAAGATCTCTGCTGCGGTCGGCCATAAATTCAGCCAGTTTCTCAATGAGATCGTCAAGTGCTTCGCTATCTGCTCCCAATGGTGAAAGAACCTCGAGCACAGAATCCAACATCTCTGCAGGATACTCTCCAAGCCCGCGAGCTCTATCTATAATGTTGGAGAGTCCTATCCATATCTCATCAAATTCTTGCTCGCCACTTAGCGCAGCCTCATTAAATCGGTGAAGTAAAAGCAACGTTTCGGCATAAAGCGCGTTGTTCGGGCGTGACTTGTCTTGAGCCAATTCACTGAGTTTTGTTTTCAAGCGTTTGGATCGGTCGTCCAAACTTAATTCCTCAGCGCTTTCGTGTCCTTGAAGCACCCGTCCGACTGTAACTTGTAGCAAGTTGCAGACTTTACTGATGTGCTTGGCTTGATTAGAGCGTTTTCCGATCATTCTGGGTCATATCCGCACGATCTGAAGTAGTTGTCGCATTCGTCAGGCTGGAAGATGT
>NZ_JAINFJ010000019.1 GCF_019966595.1 Oricola indica | reverse complement strand
GTGATATGCGTCTGCATTTTCTTTCACCTATCGCTAGGCAATAGAAAACTGCTCGCCGAAAAGGCGCTCACGGCTCAAAAGAGCCTTGACTGTGATTCTCGGAAGTGCGATTCTCTAGCTGCTAAACCAATGAGAAGGGCTTCCGGGATGTCGTTTCGGGGGCCTTTTTCTTTTTGCCGTAGGTCCTTTCTTTCCATTCACCTCTAGTCAAGCCGCGACGCGGCACCGCCGATCAACCTTGTCAGCTGACAGGGTTTCTCGCCGATCTCATGAGTCGCCGCCATCACTGTGGAAGCGCTCAACCAGTTTTGGTAATTCCGTCTGCATGAACTCACCGAAGGCATCGGCGCTGTCTTTGGACAGCTTCAGCCGTATGTCCCGATCGCGAAAAGTAGCCTTAGCCAGAACGGCGCCTGCAGCGTCACGCAGGTCCAATTCGGTCTGGTTGCTTTCTGCCGCAGTCTGATCGAGAGCAGAGGTAAGCGCGGCCTGAAATCGTTCATCCGACGAAAAGACCTTGTCAGCTGACAAGGTTTCTCGAACACGTGCCACTGCCTTGCTGTCCTTCTGAACTGCTTGGGCAAACGATACCCAACGCGGTCGCCCGATCTTCGGCGCCCGCCCAATTGACTCAATGATATCGATTGGAACAGAGCGGTGAACTTGGCGAAGTCTCGCTAGTTCTGCGTCATCAATTGAGAGCGCAGCCTTAATATCACGCGGTTTGATGCCCTGTTCATCCATACGCATAGCAAACAGAGCGCGTTCGATCCACGTGAGATCTTGCCGATCGGAATTCTCAATGCCCTGCGCGATGACGAGCTCAGAGTCCGTCAATGTCGTAACGACGGCCTTGAGGCTCCGACCGAGTTCTCTCGCCGCCCTCCACCGTCTGTGGCCAAATATGACCTGGTACTTCCCATCGTCCAAAGGATGGGGCCTTAGCTGAACGGGAACCTTTTGACCCTCAGCGTCGAAGCGCTTCTTAAATTCCTCGAAGCTTTCGTCGTCATCCTCAAGCCGGTCCGGGAAAGGTGAGGGCTCAATAAGGTCGGGGCTAATTTCCTGGATCGCGCCGCCACTTTCGACGAGGGCAAGGAGCCTATCCCGTTCCTCGCGAATTTCAGCCAAAGAACGCTGTGTAGCCCCAATAATTCCTGCACCGACCCTTGGCGACGTTCTCTGAGGTGCTTTCTGAATGTCCGTCGCCTGTTCCGGTTCGTCGGGCGCAGCCGAAGATAGCGCTCCGAAGTTGGCGATAATTGATTTTGAATTGGGTTTCTTCGTCATGTCCGACCCCAACTCTGGCGAACAAGTTCGAGTATCCGATCATTCACAGCGTCGATCGAATCTTTGGCACGCCGGAAAGTATCCCTGCCGACGTTCCCAGACTCCAGCTCATAGAGCGTCCTCTTGGCCAGTCCCGCGCTCTCAATCGCCGTGCTTTCGACCGCGGTCGGAGCAAGCACGTCTTCGGCGAACAAATGGCGCAACATAGACACGACCTGAGCCTGAGGTTGGTCATTGGGGTCGTGCCGTGTAATCAGGTAGTGGAAAAAATCCTGCTTGAGCTCTCCGCCTTCCGCACGAATGGCGCCTATGAGTCCGTCCATCATCAGGAGAAACTGGCTCATCGACATGACATCCAGCATTGCTGGATGCACGGTCACGATAATGCCCGTTGCTGCATAAATGGCACCGAGGGTCAGGAACCCGAGGGAAGGGGGGGTATCAAGAACAACCACATCATAGTTGTCCTCAACTTCTCCAATTGCGAGCCGGAGGCGTTCAAAGAAGATGGTTTCTCGAGAGGCTGACTTGTTGGCAAGTACGTGAGGCGTCTCGTGCTCGTATTCCATAACCTCGATGTTGCCAGGAACGAGATCAATGCCGGGAAAGTAAGTCTTGCGGACGATCTCCCGCATTGGCCGGCGCTCCGAGCCATAGCGAAGAGCCGCGTAAATGGTCTCGTTCTCACCAACATCCATTTCCGGCTGGGCGCCGAACATCGCGGATAGGGATGCCTGTGGATCAAGGTCAATCGCCAAAACCCGGTAACCCTGAAGGGCCAGGTAGTGAGCCAAATGCGCAGCAGTCGTCGTTTTGGCGCTACCGCCTTTGAAGTTAATGACGCCGAGGATCTGCAGATGCTCGTTTGGCCGGCGGCGAGGAAGATATCGAAGCGCATCTGCCGGCTTTTGTTCAGCAAACAAGCGGCGCAGTTCATTGACCTGGTCGAGTGTATAGACCCGATAGTTGTTGTCGAGCCGATCCGGTACCGGACCCTTTCCCTCATTTGACAATGATCGTAGGGTAGGCTCGGGTATGGTCGTCAGTTTTGATACCTCGTGGGTCATCAAACGCCTGAGCGACTTCTGTGCTTCCGGGGGATACATCCGTTCCCGAATCGATTGGAGCTGACCTGAGAGGAGGCCAGCGTGTCGCATGATCTTCTCTTCCGGTGTCTCTGGTCCGCTCTGAACGTGCGACGTCGCAATCATCTGGTGCATTTATCCCTATCGGGTTAGGGGTGTTATTCTGCGTATAACCCGATGTACACCATTCACGATTCTGGGCTTGCGTCCAGCCGTTTTTGGTTAATGAACTCTTAACAATCCATAGCCCTCCTAGAGAGCTCGGTCGTAACTTTTCCGCTTTTTATATGTTTTTCAGTGCTTTACAGAACCCATGGGCCTGAATGTCTCCTGGAATTTCCCCGGCAGTTTTGCCGGCACTGACGCATGGCGACAAATCCGAGAAACCAACTCGCGCAAAAAATCCGCAGAAATCGGCCAATTTCGAACCCGACTCAGCAAAGTGAGTCGCCTCAAAGCCCCAGACAGAAACCGTTCCAGCACCAATCAAGGCGCGACCCCGGCAGAACTGCCGGGATGACCGATTCCGCCTCATGCGGCAAAAGCCGCAACTCACCTTTGAGTAGCAGCGGCGGATGCAATGCAAACCTTGTTTGGTCGTAACGATGGTGCCCGGATTGCACCGAGAGGAGGAGCGTTATGACTGCGTCGTCCTCCCGGTCACGGCTGATCCGCAAGCTGCGCGATGCGCTCGGCGACGTAATCTGCGCTGCGCTCGAGGATGCCGACGTCGTCGAGGTGATGTTGAATCCCGACGGTCGGTTGTTTGTCGAGCGGCTGGGGGAGGGGATCGAAGCCGTTGGGGAGCTGGTCCCGGGCGCGGCCGAGATCATCATTGGCAGCGTTGCCCACGCGCTGCAGACCGAGGCCGATGAAGACAGGCCGATCATCTCAGGCGAACTGCCGATCGGCGGGCATCGCTTCGAGGGATTGCTCCCACCGGTGGTCAGTGCTCCGAGCTTCACGATCCGGCGCCGGGCATCGCGCCTCATCCCTTTAGCCGACTATGTGTCGGCCGGCATCATGACAAAACTGCAGGCCTCGATCGTGCGCCAGGCGGTTCGCGACCGCCTCAACATCGTCGTGTCGGGCGGGACCGGTTCGGGCAAGACCACGCTCGCGAATGCGGTCATTGCCGAGATTGTCGCGGACACGCCAGCGCACCGGCTTCTGATCCTTGAGGACACCGCCGAAATCCAATGCGCCGCCGAGAATGCCGTCGCTCTGCACACATCCGACACCGTCGACATGGCACGGCTCCTGAAAAGCACCATGCGCCTCAGGCCAGATCGCATCATTGTCGGCGAGGTCCGCGACGGCGCGGCGCTGACGCTGCTCAAGGCGTGGAACACCGGGCACCCGGGCGGCATCACGACGATCCACGCCAATAGTGCACATTCCGCCTTGCGCCGGCTCGAACAGCTGACGGCCGAGGTCAGCCAGCAGCCCATGCGTGAAGTCATAGGGGAGGCCGTTGACCTCGTCATCTCCATCGAACGGACCGCGACTGGTCGGCGCGTGCGCGACGTCATGCGCGTCCATCAGTACGCCGGCGACCGCTACGAGACCGATCATCATTCCCAAATCGACGAGGACAGCCATGCCGCCTAAGACTTCACCTATACCAATCCTGAGATTTTTACTCGTCGTGCTGTTGGTGGCAGTCGCCACACCGGCGCTCGCCAGTTCAGGCGGCGGCCTGCCGTGGGAAGGCCCGCTGCAACAGATCCAGGAATCGATCACCGGGCCGGTGGCCGGCTTCATCGCGCTCGCCGCGGTCGCTGTCGCTGGCGGCATGCTGATCTTTGGCGGCGAGCTGAACGATTTCGCGCGACGCCTGATGTATGTGGTGCTCGTCGCCGGCATCCTGCTCGGCGCGACACAGATTGTCGGCCTGTTCGGCGCCTCGGGTGCCTCGATTGCCCTCCCTGGTCAGGCGGACCTGAGTGCGGCGGGGGAGGGGAGCGATGGCTGAATCCGTCGCTCCCCTCGTTCACTCGCGGATCCACCGCGCCCTGTCCCGGCCGAACCATCTGATGGGGGCCGACCGCGAGCTCGTGCTTCTTACGGGATTGGCAACGGTGATCCTGATGTTCGTGGTGCTGACCTGGTACTCGGTGCTGCTGGGGCTTGCCATCTGGATCGCTGTGGTCGGCGTCCTGCGCATCATGGCGAAGGCCGATCCGATGATGCGCCAGGTCTACCTGCGCCACATCGGCTATCGGCCATCCTATCATCCGACTTCATCACCCTGGCGGAGGTACTGATCCGCCATGGTCGCGCTTCGCCAGTTCCGGGATTCCAAACCGTCCTTCTCCGACCTGCTGCCCTATGCGGGCCTGGTCGACGATGGCGTTATCCTGTTGAAGGACGGCTCGCTGATGGCGGGCTGGTACTTCGCGGGGCCGGACAGCGAAAGCTCGACCAATATCGAGCGCAACGAGGTCTCGCGCCAGATCAATGCCATTATTGGACGGCTGGGATCAGGCTGGATGATCCAGGTCGAGGCGGTTCGCGTGCCGACGACCGCCTATCCTGCGCGCGAGGCCTGCCACTTTCCCGATCCCGTCACCCGCGCGATCGACGAGCAGCGGCGTGCGCATTTCATGGCAGAGCGCGGCCATTACGAGAGCCAGCACGCCCTCATCCTGACCTACCGGCCTCCGGAGCCGCGGCGCTCAGCCATGGCGCGCTACGTCTATTCAGACGAGGCGAGCCGGACCGAGACCTATGCCGACGGCGTTCTGATCTCGTTCAAGACCTCGATCCGCGAAGTCGAGCAATATCTCGGCAATGTGCTGATGATCCGCCGCATGGTGACGCGCACGGTCATCGATCCTGAGACCGGCGACGAAGCGCGTTATGACGAGCTCTTCCAGTTCATCCGCTTCTGCATTGTCGGCGAAAGCCACCCTGTGCGCCTGCCGGCAATCCCGATGTATCTCGACTGGCTGGCAACGGCCGAGTTTCACCACGGTCTTTCGCCGATGGTCGATGGGCGGTTCCTCGCCGTCGTCGGGATCGACGGGTTCCCGGCGGAAAGCTGGCCGGGGATCCTCAACACACTCGATTTGATGCCGCTCACCTATCGCTGGTCCAGCCGGTTCGTGTTCCTCGATGACCAGGAGGCCCGGCAGAAGCTCGAACGCACCCGAAAGAAGTGGCAGCAAAAGGTCAGGCCCTTCTTCGACCAGCTCTTCCAGACACAAAGCCGCGCCGTCGACCAGGACGCGCTGACCATGGTCGCCGAAACCGAGGACGCGATCGCCGAAGCCTCCTCGCAATTGGTCGCCTATGGCTATTACACGCCGGTCATCGTTATGTTCGATACCGATGACACCCGCCTGCAGGACCAGGCCGAGGCCGTCCGGCGCCTGATACAGGCCGAGGGCTTTGGCGCCCGCATCGAGACCCTCAACGCTACGGAGGCCTTTCTCGGCAGCCTGCCCGGCAACTGGTACGCGAATGTCAGGGAACCCCTGATCAACACCCGCAATCTCGCCGACCTCATCCCGGCCAATTCCGTCTGGGCCGGCAGCGCGACCGCACCTTGCCCGTTCTACTCGCCCAATGCCCCGCCGCTGATGCAGGTCGCCAGCGGCAGCTCTCCCTTCCGGTTGAACCTTCACGTCGACGATGTCGGCCACACGCTGATTTTCGGACCGACGGGGTCCGGCAAGTCGACACTGTTGGCGCTGATCGCGGCGCAGTTCCGGCGCTATGAACACGCTCAAATCTTTGCCTTCGACAAGGGCAAGTCGCTCTACCCGCTCACAATCGCCGCCGGCGGAGACCACTACGAGATCGGGGCAGGGGAGGGGGAAGCAGCCCTTGCTTTCTGTCCGCTCGCCGAACTTGAGACGGAGGCGGATCGGGCGTGGGCAAGCGAATGGGTCGAGACGCTGATCGCCATTCAGGGTGTGACGATCACGCCGGATCATCGCAACGCCATTGCGCGCCAGATCGGGCTGATGGCCTCCGCCCGTGGACGTTCTCTTTCCGATTTCGTCAGCGGCGTGCAGATGCGCGACATCAAGGACGCGCTCCAGCACTACACGGTCGATGGGCCGATGGGACAGCTTCTGGATGCCGAAGAGGACGGGCTGCGCCTCGGCACATTCCAGACCTTCGAGGCCGAGGAGCTGATGAATATGGGCGAGCGCAATCTCGTGCCCGTGCTTCTTTATCTGTTCCGCAGGATCGAAAAGCGTCTGACCGGCGCGCCCAGCCTGATCATTCTCGACGAAGCCTGGCTCATGCTCGGCCATCCGATGTTCCGCGACAAGATCAGGGAATGGCTCAAAGTTCTGCGCAAGGCGAACGGCGCCGTCATCATGGCCACGCAGTCGATCTCCGATGCCGAGCAGTCGGGCATTATCGACGTCCTGAAGGAAAGCTGCCCGACCAAGATATGTCTGCCGAACGGCGCGGCGCGTGAACCGGGCACTCGCGAGTTCTATGAGCGCATCGGCTTTAACGAGCGGCAGATCGAGATCGTCGCGACCGCGGTTCCGAAGCGAGAATACTACGTCGCATCTCCGGAAGGTCGCCGCCTGTTCGACATGGCGCTTGGTCCGGTCGCGCTCGCCTTCGTCGGCGCCTCTTCCAAAGACAATCTGAAACGCATTGACGAGCTCCGGCAATCGCACGGTGCCGATTGGCCCAGCCATTGGCTGGAAGAAAGGGGAGTGGATGATGCCAGACACGTTCTTACGGACAGCTAGGATTGCAGTTGCCGCACTCATGTCGATCTCGACGTTTTCGAACGCACAGGCCGGCGTCGGTGGCCTCGGCGGCGCGACAGAGTGGACCCAGATCCTCAACAATACCGAACTGGTCAGCCTGGTCGGGTCGTCTGCCGAGCAGGTGCAGAACCAGATCACGCAGATCACGCAGTTGGCGGAGCAAATCCAGAACCAGCTCAAGATCTACGAGAACATGCTGCAGAACACGCTGACCCTGCCCAATCATATCTGGGGCCAGGTCGAAAGCGATCTCATGCGCCTGCAAAGCCTGGTCAATCAGGGGCAGGGGATCGCGTTTTCGATGGGCAATGTCGATGACGTACTACGACAGCGCTTCGCGAGCTTTGCCGATTTCAAGTCCGGCCTTGCCAATGGCCAGACCTTCTCATCCAGCTACCAGGACTGGTCAGACACCAATCGCGACACGATTGCCTCGACGCTGCGGGCGGCTGGCCTGACGGCCGAACAGTTCAGTTCGGAAGAGGCAACAATGAGCCAGTTGCGGTCCATCTCGGAAAGCTCATTGGGCCAGATGCAGGCGCTGCAGGTCGGCCATGAGATCGCGGCACAGCAAGTGGCCCAGGCCCAGAAGCTGCGTGGCCTTGTCTCCCAGCAGGTTACGATGATGGGCACCTGGTACCAGTCCGAACAGGCGGCCAGAGACCTCGCGCAAAATCGCCGGGAGGAATTCTTCAACTCGACCGCACCATCGACCTCGGGCGGGCAGACCATGGAGCCACGCTGGTGAACAGGACTCTGATCATCATTGCCACTGTGGTCGTGGTCGTGATCGCCGCCGTCACGGTCTGGATCGCCATTCGCCCATCTGACGATGCAGGTCAGGCAGCAAGGCCGGCGCCAACGTCCCAGAGGTTCGACACGTCGTCCGGACAGGAAATGAAGCCCCGCTGGAATGCCCCGGAAGACGGGCCGGGGAACGGGGGAGCCGATGGCGCGGCCGACAACTAGAGTTGCCCTCTCTGCACTCGGCTTCCTGGCCTTTGCCGGTCCCGCGCTGGCGCAGGACGGATTTTTGCTGACGACGCTTGAGAACGAGATCGCCAATGCCGCACAGGGCTGGCAAACGACGATCCTCAATGCGGCGCGGTCGCTGTTCTGGATTCTTGCCGGCATCGAGGTCGGGATCGCGGCGGTGTGGCTGGCGATTGCGGCGGCGTCGCTCGACACCTGGTTTGCCGAGCTGGTGCGCCGCATCATGTTCATCGGGCTCTTCGTCTTCATTCTGGAGCAGGGGCCAGACCTCACAAAGGCCGTGGTCGATAGCCTCTTCCAGATTGGCGCCGGCGGCGGTTCGGCTTCGCCGGCCAATGTCTTCAATGCCGGGCTGCAGGTCGCCAGCGAGATGTCGAGCAAGGCCCAGTTCGGCTTGTTCGAGGACAATGCGCTCGCGATCGCCGCCGTGTTCGCCATGGTCATCGTCGTGGTCTCCTTCAGCCTGGTCGCGGCGATCTTTGTTGCCGTGATGGCCGAGATGTATGTGGGCCTGCTCGCCGGCATGATCATGCTGGGGCTCGGGGGCAGCTCATTCACCAAGGACTTCTCCGTCCGGTATCTCGTCTATGCCTTTTCGGTCGGCATGAAGCTGATGGCGCTGGTGATGATCGCGCGGATCGGTTCCGAGGTCCTAATCGATCTCGCCAATTCGCCGACGGGTGGGGACGAGTTCCTGGCGACTCTCGCCATCGCCGGCATCTCGGTCGTTGTCTTTGTGATCGCCATGTACGTGCCCAATATCATTCAAGGGATGGTCCAGGGCGTCTCGGTGACCAGTGGCATGGAAGTCATCCGCCATGGCGGTCAGGCCGCGAGCTTTGCCGCCGGCGGCGCCGCGCTCGCGGTGGGCGGTGCACGGGCGGGAGGAGCCGCCTATTCCGACGCCAGGGCCTCCGGGAGTTCCTTCGGCGCCGCCGCGCTCAAGGGGATGGCAACGGGTGTCGGCGCCGCCGGTGGCGCGGCGGCCTCCGCCGCCCGCGACAAGGCGATTGGCGTGCCGGGAACATGGGGGGCATCCACGCTTGGCCTCGCCAACGCAAAACTCGATCAGTCTCAAAGCCGGCCCACGCGCCGCCCCTCGAGCGACGACAAGGTTTGAGGTGAGGCATGGCCCGGAAACAAACGATTGACAATCCCTATATCGCCGCCCGCATGGAGTGGAACGAGCGCTACGGTTCTTACGCGAAGGCGGCGGCATCGTGGCGCATCGTCGGCATCACCGGCATGCTGATGGCGGTGATCGGCTTTTCCTATGCGCTCTATCAGAGCACGCAGGTCAAACTTGTGCCGTACATCATCGAGGTCGACAAGCTCGGCACGGCTGCGACAGCCGGATACCCGCAACAGATCGAATATGCCGACCCCCGGGTGGTGCGGGCAACGCTCGGGAGCTTCATTTCCAATTTCCGCTCAGTGACGCCCGATACCGTCGTCCAGAAACAATATATCGACCGCGCCTACGCCCATCTCAGGTCGTCCGATCCGGCGACCGAGAAGGTGAATGCCTGGTTCCGGAGCAACTCGCCCTTCGATCGCGCGCGCGAAAAGACGGTGGCGATCGAGGTCAACAACATCGTTCCGCTGTCCAATCAGAGCTACCAGATCGACTGGACGGAATATGAGCGCGACCGGCAGGGCAAGGAGATCGCCACACGGCGGTTCCGCGGCATTGCGACGGTGACCCTGACACCGCCCCAGGACGAGGCGGTCATCCGCCTCAACCCGATTGGCCTTTACCTGAAGGATTTTGACTGGACGGCGCAGTTGTGAGTGCCGCGGAGGAAATTGAATGAAGAAGAACACGAACCGCGGAATCATCCTGTGCGCGGCCGTTTGGGCAGTCCTAGCTGCTTCGCCGGGCTCAGCGCAACAATTGAGCGGGAACGAAATGCGCGGCACCGAGCTCTCGGCGCAATGGCAGCACGGACCGGGCGTCGTTGCGCGCGGGTCGGACGGCAAGGTGATCTTCCTGTTTGGCGAGATCCAGCCCTCGGTGGTCTGCTCGCCGTTGCAGGTCTGCGACATCGAATTGCAGCCCGGCGAAATCGTCCGCGACGTCCTCCTGGGCGACACAGTGCGCTGGAAGGTCGAGCCGGCAACCTCGGGCGCACCGAACGCCCAGGCGGTTCACCTGATCGTCAAGCCATCCGAAGCGGGCCTCGTGACCTCGATGGTCGTCACCACATCGCGGCGGACCTATCATATCCAGCTCAAGTCCCATCATCGCGATTACATGGCGCGGGTCGGGTTCGAATATCCCGAGGACATCAGTGCACGCTTCGCGGAGATCAATGCACGGATCGAGGCGAGCGTCGTGCCTGGGGCAGGGGTGCCGGCCGAGCAACTGGATTTTGGCTTCCATATGAGCGGGTCCGCCCGCTGGCGGCCGACGCGGATCTACAGCGATGGGACGAAGACCTACATCCAGTTCCCCTCATCGCTCTCCGGGCAGGACGCACCGGTACTATTCGTTGTCTCCGGTGGCGAGAACCGGATCGTCAACTATCGCATGAACGGTTCGATGATGGTCGTCGATTTCAACATCGACCGCGCGATCCTGGTGTCCGGCGTCGGCGGCCGGCAACAGAAGATCACGATCCGGCGGGGAGGGTAGGGGATGACCTCACTCGTTTCCATCCTCCGGACGTTCGTCGTCGTCACCTGTCTCGCTATGCTGGCGGGATGTCAGACCATGGGCGGCGCAGCTCTTGTGAGCAGCAGCGCCACGGCCGAACTGACGCCGGACAGCGCCGGCGCCATAAGCGAGGATATGGTGGCCAAGCTCGCCGAACAAATCGGGCCGGGCCGCACGACGATCGCGCTTCGTTCGGACGGCTCCGTCTTTGGCGCCGCGCTCGAGGCGTCGCTTCGAGGCTGGGGCTATGCCGTCGTTACCGATCAGGAGACTGGCGGAGCGATCACGGAACCGCTCGCCTATGTCGCCGATCCGTACGAAGGCGGCGTTCTGGTGCGGCTCTCGACCCGGAAGGCCGAACTGACGCGCATGTATACGGTCACTGCCGAGGGTGCGACACCGGCCAGCCCACTTTCGGTGATGCAGCGCGGACCGGGTGAGACGACATGACGGAATCGCTCAAACTTGGTGGGACATCGCAGGGGCCGAAGATCAGGCGGTTGAACCGTGTCCCCATCATCCTGGCGATCGCGCTCGTGGTCATCTTCTTCGCCGTGATCTTCTATGGCCTGTCATCGCGGGGTCTGCGCTTCGGCGACGGTCAGATCGAGCCCTCATCGGCGCAGCCGGCCTCCAATGATGCGGAACGGCTCAAACAGGGTGTTCCTGACGGGATCATCGGTGAACCGCAGCCGGCCGTGCAGTTGCAGCCCGTTCCAGCTGCCGAACCTGAACCGGCCCGCAATCCGTTCGAGCCGGATGAAGAGGAAGCCGTAGTCCCGCCGGCGCCGGCGCTTGAATCCGAAGAAGTCTGGCGGGCGAGGCTGCAGCGTGAATTCGATGAGCAGATGCTTCGTGAGTACAACCGGCAGCAAATGGCGAGCCTTCAGGCGGACGAGGCAGCCGCGAATTCGCCGATCGCCATCAACCTGAAGGGACTTGAGACCGGCAGCGACACGACGCTGGCGGCAACACCGCAGCCAGGTGCCACGATCAATCGCGGGACGAGTGCTCTCGATCTCTACAGTGCCGCGCTGCAGGCGGGGATTGGTCAGCAGAACGCCGATCCGAACGGCCAGACGGCGAAACGCGAGTTCTTCAATCAGGACATCGCCGATCTCGGCTACTTGCCGAATTCGGTGGTGCCGCAGATGTCCCCGTTCGAGCTCAAACGCGGATCGGTCATTCCGGCCACGCTTGTTACCGGCATCAACTCCGATCTTCCCGGCCGCATCACGGCGCAGGTTTCGCAGAACGTCTATGACAGTGCGACAGGCCACCGGCTTTTGATCCCGCAGGGCGCAAAACTCTTCGGCCGCTACGATTCGGAGGTGTCGTTTGGGCAGAACAGGGTGCTGGTCATCTGGACCGACATCATCTTCCCGAACGGATCAACCCTTCAGATCGGCGGCATGGCCGGCACGGATGCCGCCGGCTATGGCGGCTTCCGGGACAAAGTCGACAATCATTATTTGCAGACATTCGGGTCTGCGATCCTGGTGGCTTTGATTGGTGCCGGGACGGAAATGCTGCTGCCGGAGGATCAGGGCAATTCGCTGAATGGCAACAGCTCGACCGATGCGGCGCGGAGGTCATTCGCAGAGACATTTGGCCAGATTTCTGAGCAAACTGTATCCAAAAATCTCAACGTCCAGCCGACCCTCGAAATTCGGCCAGGCTATCGCTTCAACGTCCTTGTTGATCAGGACATCGTTTTTCCCAGAGCATATCAATGAATCTGAGGTCGGAGGTCCTCGTTCCTAGGCCCTATGGAGGTTGTGGTCTACTGCGCCTCACACTATCGGAATTTAGTTATATTGAATGAGCTTTTTTTGCACTTGATCGATACGCTTTCGCTTCCGCTTGAAGAGCGCGCGGCGCGTCGGGCATTGCGGAATTTCACTGAGGATGCCGGTTTCGACTATTTCGCTTACTTAAATTTGCGCGGACAGGAGAGCTTTGCGGTCTCAAACTATCCGAAAGAATGGCAAGATCTTTATGTGCAGCGCAATTATCTGCGGGTTGACCCTGTTGTTACCACGGCCAAGCATGGCCCTCCGATCTTCTTGTGGTCGTCTATGGATGCGAAACGCGTGGGTCGGCGTGATGTGAGCCGGTTCTACAAGGATGCAGAGAGTTTTGGCATTCGTTCAGGGCTGTCGGTATCTGTCCCGTTTGGCTTCAAGTACCGCATGGTATTCACTCTTGCTTCCGACAAAGCTGAAGTACACGTCAGCGAAGACCCGGACCCTGTAACCGCTGCGATCGCCGTCGCCTCCGTACATTCCCGCCTCGGCGCAGCGACACAGGATGCCGCCCTGGCAACGGACATCCATTTATCGCCGCGAGAGGCCGAATGCTTGCGATGGTTCGCAGACGGCATGTCCATGCCGGACATCGCAGAGACACTTGGAATTGGCTACCGCTCGGTACGCTCTTACCTCGACGAGGCGACCCGCAAGCTCGGCGCCGCCAACAGTCGGCAGGCTGCTTCAATCGCGATCAGGTTAGGCTTAATCTGAAGGTGGGGAGTGTCATCATGCACGCTACAGAACGCATTGAATACTCTGCATCCTGATCAACCTTTCATAGAATACAGGTACGAAGAACCTTATACATAAAGATGTTTTCGATGATCGCGCCTTCGGGTGCGATGTGAACATAACTTGCTTAACGAACGACTATTCCGCGGCGCATTAATTTGTCGCGAGTTCCTAGACCGTGTGCCGCCCATTCAGGTCCATCCTGTCGCAAAATCGTAATTTTCAAGCACCTACTCGAACATCCTCTTTTTCAACCATTTTATCATCCTTGCTGGAAGCTTTTTACGAGCGTTTTGGGGAACGCTCTGTCGATGACCGACAGTTTAGTAGGGACTGACAGGCGGCAGCAATAAAATGCCTACTAATTAGGCATTTTAATAGGTTGGCTATATGCTGGACAATTTTACTTGCGATAGCGGGGGGCTTGATCATACTTTTTATGCGCGAAGTGCGGCTATGAGGAAGAAATCGAAATGACAAATGCATAAACCTTGGCGGATCGGCGCCCTTTTTTCTCTCAGCGGGTCGACCGGTTTACCCGAAAGCGAACACGCACGCGGCGTGCAATTGGCGGTGGCCAAGCTCAACCGTGATGGCGGGATCATGGGCCGGCAGGTCGAGGTGGTGGAGCACAATCCCGCTGGCGATCTGGGTGCGTTCAGAGAGCATGCGGAGAGCTTGATGACGGCCGAGAATGTCTCGATCATTTTCGGCTGCCACACGTCGGATACGCGCAAGATCGTCTCGCGCTCGGTGGAGCGCCGCAATGGGCTGCTATGGTATCCCGCAAGCTATGAGGGGTTCGAATATTCTCCCAACATCCTTTATGCCGGGCCGGTAGCTAACCAACTGATCTTTCCGCTCGCCGATTACCTGGTGGCGGAACATGGCGGGCGAGGCTACCTGGCCGGATGTGATTATGTTTTCCCGCGCGAAACCAATCGGGTGATGCGGGATCTGATCGATGTACGCGGCGGGCAGATTGTGGGGGAGAGCTATGTCCCGGTCGTCGCGTCCCGCAGTGATCTGCAACGAATCATGTTTGATATCCGCAGGCTCGAGCCCGATTTCGTTTTCTCCACGCTGGTGGGTGAGGCAGGGCAGGAGTTCGCACGCATGTATCAAGATTCCGGCCTCGACCTCGATGGACGGCGGCCCATCGGCAGCATATCGCTCACCGAATCCGAGCTTTGGCGCATCGGGCCGGATCGCGCCGAAGGCATCATCACGGCCGCCTCCTATTTCAGCTCGTTGGGCATCGATGAAAACGAGGCTTTTCTCGCGAGTTTTCGAACAAGCTTTGGCGATGATGTTCCTGCCAGCGGTTGGGCTGCAGCCTCCTATGCGCAGACGCTTATATTTGGCGCCGCACTTGAGCTGACCCAGTCCGCCCAGGCCGATGACCTGCTTCAGGCCGTACATGGTATGACCTTCGACGCACCGGAGGGACGCGTGATGATCGATCCCGACAATAATCATACTTGGCTGACGCCAAGGATCGGCCGAGCGAACGCCAAGGGCGCGTTCGATGTTCTGTGGTCGGCAACCGAACTGATTCAGCCCGACCCCTACCTCGCCAATTCACCGATCGCACCGCGACGGAATGCGGACAGCGCGACCATGATGGGAGGGTATTGACATGACGTCGATGCTGCGCGGCCTGAAAGTTTCGGTGATTCATGCCGCTGATCGGGAGCGAGATCTGCTGGTCAATCAGCTTCGTCGCATCGGCTGTCAGGTTTCACCCATATGGCCCATGCCCGATGCGCCGCCGCAGGGAATGGAGATGGTGATCATGGACCTCGACCATCGATTTCAACCCGTCAAGAGTTGGTCGGTCGAGGAAAATGCTCCCGTTCTCATCGCCATGCTGGAATATGAAGACCCCGTCACCGTCAAGGCGCTGCTCGACGCCGGCGTTCACGGGGTCCTGGTCAAGCCGCTTCGGCCGGCGGGCATTCTGTCGACGCTGAGCCTAGCTTGCTGGCTTCATGGCTACCATCAGCGGCTTGAAGCCAAGGTTCGCAAACTCGAAATCACGATCAAGGCGCAACGCGACATTTCGAAAGCCGCCCGTATTCTTGCTGCGTTGCAGGATGTGCCCGAATCCGACGCATTTGAAAGCATCCGCTCTCAAGCCACGCGGCAGCGCATCCCCATGGCAGATGTGGCTGCGAGCATCATCGGCGCGCAGGATATACTGAAGGATTTGTCGAAGAGGGCATAGACTGCCTAAATTTCAGGCAAAGTTCTAGATCGATATATTTTTCACCATTCTGGTTGACAGCGGCAAATACAAGCCGCTACGGTTCTGACAAGCGCCCGGCAGGCCGCTTTCACTAGACAACTGGCTGGCAAGCCTCTGTTCCATACCGCACCCGACCACGGGGCGATGGACGGAGGCTTTTTGCGTTTTGGACGCTGAAAACGAAGTTATGACTGAAATTCCAATCGAGGCTGTGGATATTGCCTGCATCCAGTTCGAGCCCCGCTTTGGGGCGGTGGCCGACAATCTCGCCCGCTCCGGCGCCTTGATCGAACAGGCGGCGGATAGCGGTGCTGAAATCGTGGTTTTGCCGGAACTGGCCAACACCGGGTATGTGTTCGAAAACCGTGAGGAGGCATTGGCCTTGGCTGAGCCGGTTCCCGAGGGCCAGAGCACCCGGTTCTGGGGCGAGATCGCGACACGCAGAAAACTGTTCCTCATATCCGGGATCACCGAGCGCGACGGCGAGCACCTCTATAACACCGCGGTCGTGATCGGGCCTGAAGGCGTGCTCGGCGTTTATCGCAAGCTGCATCTCTGGGCGGATGAAAAGCTGTGGTTCGAACCGGGCAATCTCGGCGTGCCGGTTTTCGACACGCCCCATGGCCGGATCGGCGTGGCGATCTGTTATGATGGCTGGTTTCCCGAAACTTTCCGGCTTGCAGCGCTCGCGGGCGCCGACCTTATGTGCGTGCCCACCAACTGGGTGCCGATTCCGGGGCAGAGCACGGACCAGCAGCCCATGGCCAACGTGCTGCATATGGCCGCCGCGCACAGCAATGTGATGGCGATCGCCTGCGCCGACCGCGTGGGCGTCGAACGCAACCAGTCCTTCATCGGCCACAGCCTGATCGTCAGCCATACCGGCTGGCCCGTCTCGGGGCCCGCAAGCGGCACCGAGGAGGAAATCGTATCGGCGCGGCTCGACCTGTCCGCCGCCCGCCGCGCCCAGACCTGGAATGGCACCAATCATCCGATCCATGACAGGCGCACCGACGTCTATTCGGGCCCTTTCGGCACGGAAACTCCAACTTTCAACGCATCACCCTTCAAAGGAGAGAAAAAATGAAAATTCCCCATCTTGTTTTTGGACTTGGCCTGGGCCTTCTGAGCATGTCGGCACAGGCGCAGGAAACCATCAAAATCGGCATTCCAGTCGGGCTGAGCGGTGCCAACAGCGTCGTCGCCCCCTCGGTTGTGCAGGCTTCTGAACTGGCCGTCGAGCAAATCAACGCGCATGGCGGCGTTCTGGGCCGTGAACTGGAACTGATCATCGCCGATGACGAGTCGGGCGCTCAGGGGGCGCAAAGAGCTTATGACAGCCTCGTGTTCCAGCATAGGGTCGATGCAATTGTCGCAATGGAGACCAGTGCTGCCCGCAATGCGGGACTGCCGATCGTCAACCGGGGCCAGATCCCTTACATCTACACCTCGTTTTACGAGGGCAAATCCTGTTCACCATGGATGCACATCAATGCCTGGGTGCCCGAACAGCAGGTCGCACCCATCGTCGACCAGTTCATGAACGAATTGGGTGCCAAATCATTTTTCCTGATTGGCAGCGATTATGCTTTCGGGCGTGGGATGCTGGAGTTCACACGCGAATATGTGGAAGCCAATGGCGGCGAGGTCGTGGGTGAAGAATATCTGCCCATGGATGGCTCGGACTGGACAGCGATCATCTCGCAACTGCGTTCCGCCAACCCCGATGCCCTCATCACCTCAACGGCGGGCGGGGCGCCGAACGTGACCCTGACCAAGCAGTTGCGGACCTCGGGTGTCAACATTCCCTATGGCAATTATGCCGTCGATGAAGGTACGGCTGCGAGCATGGGTTCGGACGCCGAGGGCATCTACATCGCCGCTTCCTACATCACCGGCATCGATTCAAAGGCCAATGCGGAGTTTCGTGAAGCACTGAGAGCCAAATTCGGGGATGACACCGAAACTCCGAACGAACTTTCCGTGCCCCAATATGAAGCGATTCTCGCCTATGCCATGGCGGTGGAGCAAGCCGGTACGACGGATGCCGAACCGGTGGTCGAAGCCTTGAGCGAGGTCACGGTCGAGGGACCGCGTGGCTCGATCACCATGGACAAGCAACGCCATGCGCCGCTGACGATGTATCTGGGTCAAATCCAGGGCGATGGTTCGGTCTCGGTGATCAACTCTTTTGAAAATGTCGATCCGGGTGAGCAGTGCCCGCAATTCGCAGAGTGACCCGTGCGAGGCGCGGAGCCTGTTCCGCGCCTCGCCTTTTCAACTGAAAGTGCAAAATGGCCGTTCTCGCCCTCGATATTTTAACCACGGCCGGAATCCTGTTTGTGGTTTCGTCCGGGTTGCTGATCATCCTTGGGGTGATGAAGCTCATCAATTTCGCCCATGGCGCATTTTTGACGGTCGGCGGCTACACCGCCTATTCGGTCAGTGCCGCGGGCTATTCGCCCTGGCTGTCGATTCCGGCAGCCGCGATTTTCGGATTCGTTGGCGGATTGGTGGTCGAGCGGTTGATCGTACGGCCGCTTTATGACCGTCCGCTGGATGCGATTCTGGCCACATGGGGATTGGGCATCGTGATCGGTCAGTTGATCACGCTGGGGTTCGGGCGCGGCGTACAGTTTGTTCCCACGCCTCTGGCCGGCACGACCGAATTGCTTGGCGTGGATTATTCCGCATATCGACTTGTGGTCGCAATTGTCGCCGTCTTGCTGGTGATTGCGATGAGCGCATTGTTGAAATTGACGCGTTTCGGCCTGAATGCGCGCGCAGTCATCATGGATGAAACCCTGGCGCGTGGCCTTGGCATCGACAGTACGCGCGTGCGCGCATGGACGTTCGGCATCGGCGCCGCACTGGCTTGCGCCGCGGGCGCCCTGATCACGCCGCTATTATCGGTCGATCCAAATATGGGCCTGCCCTGGTTGGTGAACAGCTTCATGCTGGTGTTGATATCGGGGGTCTCCTTTCCGAGCCTGTTTGTGGCTTCCCTCATTCTTGGCGGCGCGCAAGTCGTCGTCAGTACCTATGCCAATCCCATTTTGGGCGGGATGACCATCGTGGTCATCGCTGCACTGGTTTTGCGCATCAATCCGAAAGGTTTCAGCCGTGGGTGACGACAGAACCTGGGCCACTTCCCGCTTTCGCCGCGCGTTCATCGGGTCTTTGATCGGACTGGCCGTCGTAGCGATCGCGCCGTTTTTTCTCGATATTTACCTGACCAGCATCCTGATTAGAACGCTGTTTCTGGCGGCGGTGGTGATGACAGTCGACATCATTTGGGGCTGGGTCGGGATTCTGACGTTCGGACAGTCGGCATTTTTTGGCATCGGCGCTTATGCCTGTGGGCTGGTCTTCACACATTATGGATTCGGCCCCGGCTGGGCGCTGGGCGCGCTCGCCATCGGATTGATCGCCGCAGCCCTTGTTGCAGGCGCGACAGGCTGGTTGGCCTTCTTCCACGGTTCCTCGCCGCTTTATGCCTCGATCATGACCCTGGCGCTGCCCATCATTCTCACCCAGGTGATCTTTTCGGCGGGCACTTTCACGGGTTCCTCCAGCGGCCTCTCAGGCTTCCCGACCTATTATTGGAGCCTGGAAGTCTGGCTCTGGATCGCCGGTGTCTTCCTTGTGCTGACCACGGCGGGGGGATGGCTTTTGGTGCGGAGCGATTTTGGACGCGTCATGATCGCGATCCGCGAAAACGAGTTGCGCTGCGCATATCTGGGGATCCCTGTCTCGCGCATCAAAACCGCTCTTATGATTGCTGCGGCCATCGTCACAGCGGCCGCAGGTTTCGGCTATGCAGCTTTTTCAAACGTGGTGGCGCCGGAACTGGCAGGGTTTCAGCTTGGCACGGAATTCTTGATCTGGACGGCGCTGGGCGGACGCGGAACCCTGTTTGGGCCCGTCGTCGCCGCGATTGGCATCGAAACCACATCCTCTTGGCTTTCGGGCACGCTGCCCTTCTTGTGGCAATTGTTGATCGGCGTCGTCTTTGTCACGGTGATCGTGTTGTTGCCCCGCGGGTTTGCGCCACTGTGTACCGGCCTCTGGCGTTATGTCCGGCCCAAATCCAGGCCATTTGTGCTTGAGCGCACGTTGGCGCTCGATTCCGACAGCCGTCTGGGACAGAGGGCAAGCATCGACACGCCGCCTCTGCTGATCGAGCAATTGTCGCGCCGTTATGGCAGCCTGCATGTGCTGACCGATGTCACGATGACCGCGCGTGCGAGCCAACTTCTGGGAATCATCGGGCCCAATGGTGCGGGCAAGACGACATTGATGCGCTGCATCAGCGATGGCAATGAGCGCAGCGACGGCATGGTCAAGATCAACGGAAACGATATCGGCCGCGCTTCGCCGCACAAGGTCGTGGAACACGGTGTCGGCCGCAGCTTTCAAAACACCAGCCTGTTTGACAGTCTCACGATCGCGGAGTGCCTTATGCTTGCGCGGTATCGCCTCGATGGGGCGCAATTGTTTCGAAACAAGACGAACCTGGCGCTCTCTCAGCCGGCGCTTGATATCCTCAGCGCCACGGGACTCGATCAAAGACTGACGGAGCAGACCAAAAACCTCTCTCATGGCATGAAGCGCGGGCTGGAACTTGCGATGGTTCTGGCGTCCGAACCATCGGTCCTTCTGCTCGATGAGCCCACGGCCGGTCTCACCCATGCCGAGCGTGCGGTCATCGGCAAGGTTCTCAGCCGCCTGACGCGTGAATATGCCTTATGCATCGTGCTGATCGAACACGATCTGGATTTCGTCAGAGAGATCAGCGACCGGGTCGTGGTGCTGCACCAGGGCGAGATCCTCATGGAAGGGTCCGTTGACGAGGTCGTCTCGTCGGAACTGGTCAAATCGGTTTATGCCGGGCATCAGGTGGAGGCCGCTGAATGAGTTCTCCCTTGCTTTGTCTAAACGACCTGACCAGCGGTTACGGTTCCGCAGCCGTGCTGCATGACATCTCGCTTGAAGTCGACCGGGCGCGCATTGTCGCTGTTCTGGGCAAGAACGGGATGGGCAAGTCTACGCTGCTCAAGACCATAATGGGTTTCGTGCGCCCGATGAGCGGCCGTATCATGTTTGGCGAAGAGGATATGACCAATGTCGGACCCAACCGGATGGTGCGCGCCGGCGTTGCCCATGCGCCTCAGGAGCATACGCTGTTTCCCGACCTGACAGTGGAAGACAATCTGCGGCTGGGCGTGATTTCCGACCGGCTGTTCCGGCAGCGACTTCCCGAAATCGAGGCGGTTTTTCCACGCATGATCGAAAGGCTGCGCCAAAGTGCGGGAACCTTATCGGGTGGCGAGCAGAAAATGCTTTTGATGTCGCGCGTCCTGATCGCCCAACCGAAGATCGTGCTGGTCGATGAAATCAGTGAAGGCCTGCAGCCGACAATGGTCAACCGCATGGCTGAGGCGCTGATCCGTGCCCGGGATGAACTCGGTATCGCGGTTTTGCTGGTCGAGCAGCATTTGAGCTTTGCCCTATCTGTGGCCGATCAGGTCGCCATGATGAAACTGGGCGAGATTGTCGAGCGCGGTACACCGCAGGAACTTGGCGAAGGCGATCGCCTTGCCGCCCATCTGGCGGTCTAGACGATGCGTCTTTTTCCACGTGAGATCGACCGGTTGATCCTGCATCAAGCCGCTACGCTTGCGCGGTCGCGCCAACAAAAGGGCTTGCCTTTGAGCGAACCCGAAGCGCGTGCCTTGATCGCCGATGCCATCTGCGAGGGCGCCCGGCAAGGCGGAACGGTTGCGCAGATGGTGGAATTGGGTGCCTCGAGGCTGACGGAGGACGATGTTATGCACGGCGTTGCCGAAAGGCTCCAGGTCGTGATGGTGGAAGCGTTGTTTCCGGATGGTCAGAAGCTTGTCTGTGTGCACGATCCCATCGGACCGGGTGACCGGCCGCAGGCCGCCACAGAGGCGCCCGCGCGCTGGCAAACCGGGGAGGCGCCGGTTCTGGTCAATCAGGGGCGGCCGGTGCTGCGCCTGCGCGTCAGCAGCGTTGCGGACAGGCCGATCCAGGTCGGGTCTCACTATCATTTTTTCGAAGTCAATCCGGCGCTCAAGTTCGACCGGCAGAGCGCCTATGGATTTCGGCTCGACATTCCATCGGCGACAACCCTGCGCTTCGAGCCCGGCGACACCCGCGATGTCGACCTGGTGGCATTTGGCGGCGCCCGGATCGTGCACGGATTGGCCGGACTGGTGGACGGTCCGCTGGACGATGTCGACACGCGCGAGGCCGCTATGCAGCGCCTCGCAGAATTCATGAAGGCGTGACCATGGCATGCAGTATCGACCGCAATCGTTATATCGAGCTTTATGGTCCGACGACGGGCGATCGTGTTCGGCTCGGTGACACGGGGTTGTGGGCGAGAGTGGAACGGGACCTGTGCGCCGGCGGCGACGAATTGGTGTTTGGCGCCGGCAAAACCCTGCGTGGGGGCACGGGCTGCGATGGGGCGCAGACTTCATCCCAGGGCATTCTCGACCTTGTCATCACCAACGCACTGATCATCGATACCGTCGCCGGCATATTCAAAGCCGATATCGGCATTTCGAACGGCCGCATCGCGGGGATCGGCAAGGCCGGCGATCCTAACATCATGGGTGGCGTTACGCCCGGTCTGACAGTGGGTGTGAACACCGATGTCCGCGCTGCAGAGGGGCTGATCGTAACTGCGGGGGGGATCGACTGCCATGTACATTTCATCGATCCGGGGCAGGTGGAAGAGGCGTTTTGTTCGGGCATGACCACCATGATGGGTGGGGGGCTGGGGCCAACCACCGTGCCGATCGCCTCGACCGGGACCACCAATCTGGGTCTGATGCTGCAGGCGGCCGAGGCCTTTCCGATGAATTTCGGTTTTATCGGAAAGGCGGCGTCGCACCGTGTCGAACCGCTGCTCGAGCAGCTTGCCTCGGGCGCTGCCGGACTGAAAATTCACGAGGATTGGGGCGCAAGCCCTGCGGTGATCGATGCCGCGCTGAAAGCAGCCGAGATCGGCGGGGGACAAATTCAACTGCACAGCGATACCCTGAACGAGTCCGGCTTTATCGAACACACCATGCGGACCATCGGGGACCGGGGCATCCACGCTTATCACGTGGAAGGTGCGGGCGGCGGCCATGCCCCGGACATTATCCGAATCTGCGGGCGTGAAAATGTTCTTCCCTCGTCCACCAATCCAACGAACCCTTTCACGATCAACACGTTCGACGAACACTTCGACATGGCGATGACCAGTCATCACCTTAATCCGCGCCTGCCTGAAGACGTCGCGTTCGCGGAAAGCCGAATCCGGCGTGAAACCATAGGTGCAGAGGATATCCTTCATGATATCGGCGCGATCAGTGCGATCGGCTCGGACAGCCAGGGGATGGGCCGCATTGGCGAGACGATCGCCCGAACGTGGCAACTGGCCGATCAGATGCGCGATTTGCGCGGCACCCTGGAGGAGGACAAAGGCTCCGGGGCCGATAATTACCGTATCCGGCGATACATCGCCAAATTTACGATCAATCCCGCCAGGATGTTCGGCATCGATCAAGAGGTCGGTTCAGTGGAGAGCGGCAAATTGGCTGATCTGGTCTTCTGGCGTCCAGACAGCTTCGGGGTCAAACCCGAACTGGTCATGAAGGCGGGGTTCCCGGTCTGGGCACCTTTGGGTGAGGCAAATGCGTCATTGATGGCTTGCGAACCCGTGCGCTATCGCCCGATGTGGGGCAGTTTCGGCCGCGCGCCACAAAGCCTTGGGCTGCGGTTTGTGGCCCCGGGGGCCATCGAAAACGGGATTGCCGCCCGGCTTGATCTGCGCGCCCGATTGGCCCGAGTCAGCGATACCCGTGCCCTGAGCAAGCTTGATATGTGCCTCAACAACGCGGTACCTGATATCGAAGTCGACCCCGAAAGCTTTGAGGTGAGGATCGACGGCGTGCTGGCACAGAGCAGGGCGGCAATTCGTGTCGCGCTCGGCCAGGGCTATATGTTGAAATGAAAACGGAGGGCGCGAAATGGCGGTGCGTATAGGAATTGGCGGTCCCGTGGGATGCGGAAAGACGCGCCTTGTTGAACGCCTGTTGCCGATCTTCCAAGGCGAGGGCGTATCGGTGGCTGTGATCACCAATGATCTGGTCACGCTGGAGGATTCCGAACGGGTACGCCGCTCCGGATTGATCGACCCCGAGCGCGTGCTGGGCGTTGAAAGCGGGGCGTGTCCCCATACCGCGATCCGCGAAGACCCCTCGGTCAATATCGAGGCGGTGGAATATCTCGAAGCCCGTTTTGCACCCGATCTCATCATGATCGAAAGCGGCGGCGACAATCTCGCCGCGACCTTTTCCAGCGAACTGGTGGATTGGTGGGCTTTCGTCATCGACGTGGCAGCGGGGGACGACATTCCGCGCAAGCGTGGCCTTGGCGTGCTGCGTGCTGATCTTTTGATCGTCAACAAGATCGACCTGGCCTGCCATGTCGATGCCGACCTCGATCGCATACGCGCAGATGTCGCGCGAGCCCGCCCGGACCGGCCCTCACTGTTTACCAATTTGCGAGACAATGACGGGGTGCGCGGCGTGTTCGACGAGATCGCGCGGGGCACGCTGTTTGGACGAGCCGCCTGATGAACGAAGGGTATTTATCGCTGCGCTTGAAGCGTGACGGTCGGCAGCGGACCCGTCTTTCCGCCCGGCGGCAAAGTTATCCGTTGACGACCACGGCAGTGTTGCCGATGGCCGGCGAAAACACGGCATTGATCTACGTTCAAAACGCAGCGGGGTCGATTTTCGGCGGTGACAAATTACGGCTTGAGATCGCGCTCGATGAGGGGGCCGAGCTGTGCCTTTCCACGCCGACCGCGACACGGTTGAACGGCACGGCGCCATCTGTTCAGGAGACCTGCATATCTGTCGGTTCCGAAGCCTTTATCGAAGTCATTCCGGACATGATCATTCCTCACGGGCGCGCGCACCACCAGCAGATCACGCGCCTCGAAATGAAGGGCGATGCCGGGGCGATCATAATGGATTTGATGGCACCAGGACGGGTGGCGCGGGGCGAGCGTCATGACTACGCACTCGTCTCTTTACGCCTTGAGGTGTCGATAGACGGTCGTCCTATCCTCGTCGATGCCGCACACTTCTGCCCGTCCGAAGCCGATCCGTGGTCTGCGGGTGCCTTAGGTGATGAAGGCTATGTGGGCACAGTGTTCGTTTTGGGTGATTGCCCGGATCACGCTACGTTGGGCCAGAAGATTGCCGCTGGGTTCGAGGCCATCGAGGGCATTTTTGGCGGTGCGGCTCCACTGGCTTCGGGTCACGGTGTCGTGGCCCGATTTCTTGCCGATGACGCCACCGCTTTGCGGCTTGCCGGCCATGCCGCTTGGGACATCGCAAGGCGACAGATGCGCGATCGCCCGGCTCCCGTGCTGCGAAAATGAAAGGAGGTTCATGATGATCATTGTCAGCGATATTCTTGGTCATGTCAGCGATACTGTCTTCTCCGACCGGCCGAAGGACCAGATCTGGATCGCGGCAGCCGATGCCGGGCGTCGTCGCCTTCGTGCCAGAAGCGAACTGGGAACGGATATCGGCATCGACCTTAAGTCCCCGAGCTGGCTGGCGGATGGCCTGGTGCTGCACGATGACGGCGCCCGCATATTGACGGTGGTGCGCAAACCCGAACCGGTGATGATCGTCAGCCTTTCGGGAATCGATGCCAGCGAGGTGTTCTGCATCGGCCACGCGCTGGGCAATCGCCACGCTGCCGTGGAATTGCGGGATGGAGAAATCGTCGTGCAAGTCACCGAAACACCGCAGTTGGCAGCCCGTCCGCTACTGGCGTACGGAATAGATCCGTCACGCATCCGATTTGTGGATGATCCCTTCGCCACAAGGGCACCGCCCCTCGGGGCAGGTCTGGGCCGGGCGCATCATCATGCGCATGTCGGCGGGCGGTATCTGCACGAAAGCTGAGGCGATGAACGGGTTTGCCTCGCGTGACTTGCTGGCGGATGGCGGGGCCATGCTGACCATGCTGCAGTTGGCGGATTCCGCGCTGCCGATCGGACGTCATGCGCACGCGCTGGGACTGGAACGTATGTTGCGCGACGGCCGGGTTCCCGACGCGGAAAGGTTGCGGGAGGTCGTGGTCTCGGCGCTCATCCAGGGTTGTGCCCGCGGCGATGGGGCCGCCGCCGCGCTGGCCCATGATGCTCAACGGTCGGGGACCGAAGCCCGGCTGATCAGTGTGGACGAGCGCCTCGACTGTTTGAAGTTGACGGCCCCCGCACAGACGGCCTCGCGAAGATGCGGCCGCCGCCTCGCCGCCCTTGTGCCGCGTCTTTGTGACAATTCCCTGCTTAACACCTACGCGGCGGCTGTTCTAGCCGAACGCACGCCCGGCCATCTTGCGGTGATCACCGCAGCTACGGCTGCCGCTTGCGGCATTTCCCGACGGTCAACCGTTCTGATGGAAGTGCGTGGCGTTGCGACCATGATTCTTTCGGCGGCAGTGCGTCTGGATGTTCTGCCTGCCGCGGCCTCTCAGGCCATGCTGGCCGGCCTCGCTCCGGACATCTTGAAGGCGAGCGAACTCGCACTGTCTTCGAGCCTCGAGGACATGGACTGCAGCGCGGTGGCTGCCATCGAGATCGCTGCGATGCGACATGCGCAGGACCATGGCCGGCTATTTGCCACCTGAGCCAAATGAAAAGGCAGTTGCGGATGGATGAACAACAAGTGCTGCGTGTGGGTCTTGACTGGGAGGTCGATACCATCGATCCCCCGCGATCGTTTGGCGGCTGGAACACCGGCCGTGTCGTGCAGCAAACCCATGAAAGTCTGGTGGAGGACGATTTCGAGACAGAGCCTGCCTTTGCCGGCCAGCCCACCAGGATCGTGCCCCGTCTGGCCGAAAGCTGTGAGGTTTCGAGCGACGCGCGCCGCTTCGTCTTCCGTTTGCGGCCGGGTGTCCGCTTTCACGATGGCGCACCGCTTGATGCCGAGGCTGTGGCTCTCAATTATGCCAGGTTTTGTGACCCGAGTTCGTGGGTGTTTTCACCCGAGGCAGCCGGGCTGAACCGAACGGCGGCGAACATGATCGCCAAGATCGAGGCCATCGATCCCCTGACGGTTGAAATTCTGCTCAATGAGTCGGCACCGGATTTCCTGCGTTACATGACCCAGGAGGATGCGCCCGGTGCCCAGTCTCTGGTCAGTCCGCTTGCCTTGAAGCAGTTTGGCGCCGAGGGATGCGCCGATGAAACAGCACCCGGGACGGGCGCCTTTTGCTTTCATCGACGTTTCGACACGCCGGACGGGCCGGGCGTGGAATTGATCCGCAATGATGCCTATTGGGGGTCCCGGCCAAGACTGGCCGGCATCCGCTTTGTGCCCTATCGCAATCTGGACGATCGCGTGCGGGCACTGGCCGAGGGCGAAGTGGATATGGCTTACAGCCTTGAAGGCGCAGATTTGTCGCATCTGCAATCTGCCGGGATCACGATCCCCGAATTTTCACCGCCTTATATCTGGTATCTGGTTTTTAACCTGCGGCATCCGCAGATGGCCGACATCAGGGTCCGCCATGCGATCGGACACGCTATTGATCGGGAGGCTCTCTCTCAACTGTTTCCCGACGCATCGACGCCGGCGATCAGCACATTGCCGCCCGGCTCACCGTCCCATGATCCAGAAGCCGAGGAGCGCTATCCCCATGACCCGGAACGCGCGCGCGCTTTGCTAGAAGATGCAGGCGTTGGCGATGGCTTGACGATGCGTGTCATTGGCGCTCGCGCCGGATCTGCGCAACTCAATCCGGGTGCCATTTTTGCTCAGCTTGAACGAGATCTTGCGGCGGTGGGCATCGGACTGAAAATATCGTTGCATGAAGACTGGGTCGATTATTGCAATGAATGGGGGAGGGGAATGGCAGCTGACATCGGCTTCAGCGAGATGAGCTGGGCGATGTCGAGCGATCTCTGGCTCGGCCAGATATTGCATAGCCGCAATGCGGCCCCGGAGGGCTTCAACGCGGGTTATTTGCGTGACTACCATCTCGATGCATTGCTCGACAAGGCTGCGAGCACCATAAGTGATGCTGACCGCGTTCGCCTTTATCGGTACACAGACCAATATGTCATGGAGCAACTACCCATTTTGCCCTTGCTTGGTACTCGACGCGGCGTAGTCGGCTTTTCGCGCAGGGTTAAAGGGCTGGTATCAGTCAGTCAATGCTGGCATGATTTCAGAAATGTGCATCTAGTTTAGTCTCGGCGATAGCGCGATTAGTCGAATCGCATCGAACCGAAACTCAGCTCATCTGACGCGTTGACCTAGAATGGAAAATCGGATTCGCATAATATTGCTTATGGAACTAAAGGCTATTTTTGGGAACGATTTCTGCGGCTTAGCAATGCGCCCATTGACGC
>NZ_JAINFJ010000018.1 GCF_019966595.1 Oricola indica | reverse complement strand
CAGGCGCGGCATTGTTGGTGGAGTTCTCATAATGATCGCCTATCCTCACGCAAAGCCGTAATCAACTTGGCAATCCCTGATAGACTGCTCTTGCGTTCGCCTTGATCATCGACTCGCGGGTCAACAATCCCTGGATGGCAGAGGGGCGATAGCTGAAACCATATGTTCCGTCGCGAGAGAGTGTCTCCAAGCGCGAGCGAACGTCTTCTTCGGGAAGCTTGAAGGCCTGTCCAGGCGCGCCCGGTGCCGAAACGACGGTCCTGACGAGCATCGTCTTTTCCGCCGGAGCAACACGATCCCAATAGTCCAGCAGCGCATAGGCAAAGAGATCGTTCGATATCTCCGGCTTGGGTTCCCGTCGAAACGCGTAGACCGGCTCCCATCGACCCGTATCGCTTCGACGTTCCCCAGTCTGCTGGAGAAGGCGCAACTCAACGAAAGGGCCGTCAAGGGAGTCTTCGATGCCAACACGCGCGCTTCGCGCAGATTGATAGGTGTGCAGAAAGACATCCAGATGCTGGCTCAGTGTGACACTCGAATGGGTATAGCCTAGACGTTGTGATTGCCTGAGGAACGCGGTCAGCGCCTCTGACCGGGAAAATTCCGGATAGGGCCACGAGCCCAGGAGGTAATTCCAGGCAAACAGGGCGGGCGCGGCGGCAGAGGAAAGGGTCCAGTGCAGCAGCCAAAGCGTCTTGGTTTCTTCGAGGAACGGATCGCAGCCATCGCCCCCGAAAATCGCATTTCCTAAATCTGTGATGGCGTGGGTCCGGTCGGCAGTTGGCCGCGCCACGCCCATGGCGTCCACCCAGAAACGCAGCGCCCGGACCATGTTCTTGCCGATGCCCAATTCGACCATTGCGGCGTCTTCATTGAAGAAGATATGGGGATCGGTCCTGATCGCGCGATGGGCCTTCGGAAGCCAAGCATAACGGCAAGCAAAGGTCTCATGCCCAGAAAACCGGTAAGTTGGGTGTCCCTCGGACAGGGCTAAGTCAAGCATGGGTCGCTCCAGAGAAACTCGCACGCACATCGTGCACCGCATCAGCGATCAATGCCGCCGCGGCCTCGACGTCGTTCATGTCGGTCGATCGGCCAAGACCGATCCGAAGGCAGCTTTCTAGCAGTGCATCCGGTAATCCCATCGCCTGCAAAACGTGGGAAGGCTCCTGTGCCCCGGTGTTGCATGCCGATCCTGTGGAGACCGAAAGTCTGCCCCTGAGCCTTGCAAGGACTACGTCGTTAGGTGCACCCGGTACGGAAAAATGCAGGTTATGAGGAAGGCGATTGGTCACGTCGCCGTTGATCACCACGCCTGGCACCATGGCAAGCAGGCGCTCCTGCAAATGATCGCGCAGTTGCTTGAGCCGAGCGCTCTCCTGAACTCCTTCAAGTTCCATGATCTCGCAAGCGCGCCCCATTGCCACGATTCCTGCGACGTTGGGTGTCGGGTTGTGCGCGCCCTGCAGGCCGAAAACCTGTGACCGATCAAACCTGGGAGCAACGAGAGCACCAATCCCCTTCGGCCCATAGACCTTGTGTCCACTCAAAGCGATGTAGTCGAGAACATCGTCGCCGATGTCGAATGCCATACGGCCGATTGCTTGGGTGGCATCTACCAGAATAGCTGCTCCATGATCGTGACATGCCTTGGCGATTTGCGGCACTGGGTAGATCGTTCCGACTTCGTTGTTTGCCGCCATCATGCAGACCAAGTCGACCCCTTCTGAGAGCACCTCTTCCATGCTCGACCAATCCAGCCGGGCCTTGTCGTCCACCGAGATCCAGGATTTCTGGACAATACCCATCCGTTCGGCTCGCAAGACGGTATCAATCACCGCCTTGTGTTCGACTCGCGACATCGCAATGCGCAGGGGCTCTGGGTGCATCGCGATTGCATGTGCGATGGCAAGTTGGACTGCCTCAGTCGAACCAGATGTGAAATGAACGTCTTCGCACTCAGCTGATACAACCCTCGCGACGAAATCTTTAGCTTGTGACACCGCATAGGCGGCCTGCTCGCCATGGACGTTCTCAACGCCGTTCGCATTCCCGAAGTCCTCGACCATCATCCGGACAGCTACTTCCAGAACCCGGGGGTCAACAAAGGTTGTGGCATGGTTGTCCATGTAGATCGGCCAACGCTCGTTAGCGTCGGCAATTGCGATTTGCGGGAGATGCTCATTCATGGAACGTCGCCCTGATCGCGCCGGCCTTTGGAGTGGTTGGTGACTGCACGCTTATCTCCACTGTGCATCCAAGCTGCACAAGCCACCGCAGCAGCTGATCGGTGCTTACGCTGTCACTTCGACCCGACAAAATCTTCGAAAGCGTTGGCTGGTCGGTGAAGCAAACCTTCGCCGCACGCGTTTGGCTGAGCCCGGCTTCGGCGAGGACACGACTGAAGATCGCTCGCAAATCCGAGCGTACCACCTGTGTGACGTCCGGAAGATCGTCGGCGATCACTGTACGTAAGCCTGATTGTCCCACGATTGCCCCCTGCGATGATTCGCTCCAACTACTATGGGAAATTATCCATAGGCTCGGCAAGGGGAGCGCGTTCGCAACATGGCAATAAACAGAGAATATTTTCCGTCCTGCCGTAGAATCTAGTGATTTGCGCGGGGTGAATTTACCGAGCACTTCTGCAGGGTTTGCGGGTGCCCATAGTACAGTCTAAGAGGATCTCGAGGCCGTTCCTATCGATCAAGGTCAGCCTATAGCGCAAGGCAGTTCAGTCTTTCCGCGCAAGCGGCCCGGCGCCTTTCCAAGTAGCGAGGTCCGTGAGATGCACTCCCTTTTCGCATTTCTGTGGTGCCTCCATACAGACGAGCGGCAATGCGCTATAGCCGGCGGACACTTTGCGAATGAACTTGTGGGTGGTTCGGCAAGAAAAGTCCCTAGCCATGTTTTTGGTCGGATGACCGGGCGGCCGAATGCATCGCCATGAGCAGGGATGCGGTGTTCACGGCCCAAAGGCTCAATCGTGCAGCATCCGTGCCCTCAATCTCCCAGTCTCTCGGAAACACCTCGAAATTCACCGGTCCATCGATAATCTCCAGGACCCACGGCTCGCCTCCCATTGTCGCTAACAGTTCGTGACTGCGTTCGGGGGGCGATCCTGAAGGGGCCTTCTCGAAGTGCCTGCACAAAGCCGCTCGTTAATCGTTCAGCGTCAGTCACTCAAATTGCTCCGTTTGAAGATGTTGAACATGGCTCTTGAACGTCAGAAAAGAATGCACTATTTTCTGACACATGAAAAGCACGACCACATCAGTTCCTGATCAGATCATGCGACGCGCCCGCGGCAGTGGGCGTGGGAGCGTGTTCACGCCGCAAGACTTCCTTGATGTGGCGGCACGCGCGGCTGTCGACCAAGCCCTTTCCCGGTTGGTCAAGCGCGGAAAGCTGCGCCGACTGGCGCGCGGTCTCTACGACTATCCAAAAATCCATCCGAAGCTGGGCCCGCTTTCACCCGCGCCTGATGATGTCGCGCGCGCGCTGGCGCGGGAGACCGGTTCGCGGGCGCAAATTGCCGGCGCGCACGCTGCCAATGCGCTTGGGCTGTCGGCACAGGTTCCCGCGAAGAGCCTGTATTTGACGGACGGGCCTTCACGCCGGATCGTTCTTGGTAAGCGCGTGGTCGATCTGCGGCACGCTTCACCCAAGCATCTGATCGCACCGGGCAGTCCTGCCGGGACAGTTGTCCAGGCCCTTCGCCATGTCGGGCCGGTACGAGCTGATGACGTGGCTCGGGTTGCCGTGGGCCGGCTGTCGGCCAGTGACAAGAAGGTGCTTGTCTCCAACGCAGTTCAGGCTCCCGCTTGGATGCGGCCTACACTGATTTCGATCGGCAACACACCGGCGGATGCAGTGAATGGATAAGGTTGCTCTCCTGCCAGCAAGCGATCGGGCCGCGCTCTTTGGAGAAACGGGCGCCGGCCGTGGCGTCGCTAACACGATCATCGAGAAGGACTTCTGGGTCTGCTGGACCTTGAGACGCCTGTTCGGTCTTCCGCAGAATGCGGCGGCGAGCCTGGTCTTCAAGGGTGGTACTTCTCTCTCCAAGGCCTTCGGGATCATCAGGCGCTTTTCGGAGGACATCGACTTGTCGTTCGATCGGGCCGATCTCGGCTACACAGGTGACCGCGATCCGGAAAAAGAAGGGCTCAGCCGGAAGAAGGCAGAGCGGCTCATTGATGATCTTGTGGGCGATGTGGAGAAACACATCGCTCACAAACTGCTTCCGGCACTTCGCGCGGCGATCGTCGATGAACTTGGCGAGCCACAAAAAGAGGAGTGGTCGCTTTCAATCGATGAGGCTGACGCGCAGACATTGAACTTTCACTACCCGATCGCGCTGCCTGCCTCAGAGTATCAAGGGATGGCCTACATCACGCCGCGGGTGAAGCTGGAACTCGGCGCGCGGGGTGATCCATGGCCTGCAGAAAAGAAGGTCATTCGGCCCTACGCAGCAGAGGATTTCCCTGACTTCTTCGAGGACCCGGATACGACCGTCACGGTACTTTCGGCGCGGAGAACCTTCTGGGAGAAGGCGACCGCCTTGCACGCGGAGGCCAATCGTCCGGCCGAGTCGCCAACGCCGCAATATTTCTCGCGACACTATTACGATCTCGCCATGCTATTCGGTTCCGATGAGGGCAGGGCCGCCGCAGCTGATCTTGAACTCCTGGCCACAGTGGCAAAGCACAAGGCCACCTTCTTTCGCTCAGGTTGGGCCAGTTACGAGACAGCGCGACCGGGAACGTTGTTGCTGATGCCTAGTGAGGCGCGGCTAAAGGCTCTCAGAGCCGACTATCGCGAAATGGCGCCGATGATGTTCGACGACACACCGCCATCGCTCGACGAAATCCTTTCCACGATTGAGAAGCTACAGGAAACCATCAACAGCTAGGCGCAGACCTCGCTCGTCGTTCCAACGGCTGAGGTTCTGTTCTGGGCGGAGAAGCATCCTCATGGAGAGTTAGGCTATCGCTGCCACAGCTTCGAAGGGTATCGATCCCTGTTCACAGGAAAGACTTGAACAGCCTCGGCCGGTCCTTCGATAATCCGTTCTACGCGATACGAACTTCGTCCCCGAGCACTCAAAATAGCGCCAATTGATCTCTCGTCGGTCCAAGATCGCTTTCGCTGAGAGACGATAGTGAGACGCCCAAAAGACGTATTCCTTTTGCCACGGGAAACACGCCGTCCAGGAGCGCTCCGGAGATGCCCAACAGTTCATCCTGGTCCCTAATTAAGTTGGCTGACGTCCGGCTCCGGGTGATCTGCTGGAAGTCTGCATATTTCACCTTCAGCGTGACGGTGCGTCCGCTGATCTGCTTGTTTTCAGCGTGGCGCCAGACTTTCTCGGCAAGTGGCCCCAACTCGGCCTTTGCCATCTCAAGATCGAAGATGTCAGCGGCGAAGGTGTCTTCGGCCCCGATCGATTTCCGTTGCCGGTCTGGCTGAACAGGTCTCTCGTCGATACCCCGCGAAATCCGATAGTACCAGGTTCCCGACTTCCCGAAATTGTCGCGCAGGAAGGTGAGTGATTTCTTCCGTAAATCGGCGCCGGTGACGATGCCCAGCCGTTGCATCTTCTCGGCCGTTGCGGGTCCAACGCCGTGGAACTTCTTCACCGCGAGATCGGCAACAAAGGCTGGTCCGTTCTTTGGTGTTATGACGGCCTGGCCGTTCGGCTTGTTGAGGTCACTCGCCAGCTTCGCCAGGAACTTGCAGTAGGAGATTCCTGCAGACGCATTTAGCCCGGTCACTTCCTTGATGCGGGCGCGAATGATCGTCGCGATCTCGGTAGCGAACTCGATATCCTGCTTGTTTTCGGTGACGTCGAGATAGGCCTCATCGAGGGAGAGGGGTTCAATCAGATCGGTATGCTCGGCGAATATCTCATGGATTTGCGCCGAGACCGCCCGGTAGACATCGAAGCGCGGCTTCACGAATATCAGCTCCGGGCAACGGCGCTTTGCCGTGACCGAGGGCAGGGCAGAGCGCACACCGAATGCCCGTGCCTCGTAGCTTGCGGCCGCGACGACGCCTCGGGCCGCCGACCCGCCAACGGCGACCGGCTTTCCTCTCAGCTCCGGATTGTCGCGCTGCTCGACTGACGCATAGAACGCGTCCATGTCGACGTGCAGTATCTTGCGGACCGGGACGACGGCGTCGATCCCTTCGCTCTCCCGCTCATGCCCGCCTCTGTCTTCGTCATCATTCAACATGGTGCGGCATGGCCTCAGAGCAGCAGATCGTCATCCTTGGGGATTGGCCGGGGGCTCCACAATGACCAGCATGTTGCCGGGCAGCGGACGCTGCAGATGTTTGACGTCCGCCCATTCCCCGGTGAGCCAGAGATCGACCTCTTCCGGCGTCGTCAGGATCGCCGGCATGGCCTTTTCGTGGATGGGTTTGACAATTTCATTGGGTGTCGTCGTCAGGAACCCATAGAGCTCATATTCCTGCTCGCCGTCACGGACCTTCCGCACACCCTTCCAGGGCGTCCAGAAACCGGCGAAGAACATCAATGGCCGATCTGCGTTCTGCGCGAACCAGGCGTTCGGCACGCGCCCGCCTTCCACCTTGCTCGCGGGATCGGGTTCCGCGAATGAGGTGAACGGGACGACGCAACGGCTTGTCGGTCCGAGCCAGCGCCGCCAATGCGGCGATCCGACGTTGCGGATATTGGTCACCCCGCGGTCGGCCTTGCCTTTGACGAAGGCCGGCGGCGTCGGCATGCCCCAGGTCGCGCTGACGATCTCGCGATTGCCGTCATCGCCAACACGGACGATCGGCGCCAGCGTGTTGGGATAGACGTTCAAGGAGGGCTCGTTCCAGCCGGCCTTGTCGGCCATGGCCCTGGTGAACTCGACAACCGCGTCCCGCGTCGTCGTCAGATTATAGAGATTGCACAAATCCTTCTCCCGTTAGCGCCACATCCCGCGCATGCGCGCCCCGACATCGAGGCGCATCTGCCGCGGACCGGCATTGGTTGCCTGACCCGGCGCGACCACCGGCCAAGTCCTATTCTCGAAAAACTGCAACAACATAGCGGGAATGAACCGTGTCCGCGAGGCATAGACATGCCGGTCGCCGGTCGAAGACTGTCCATGGGTGAAGAAGCGCTGCGGAACGACAAGATTGAGACTGTCCTTCGCCCGCGTCATCGCCACGTAGAGCAATCTCCGTTCCTCCTCGATCTCGTCTGTCGTACCGACGCCTAGGTCGGAGGGAATGCAGCCGTCGACCGTGTTGAGGACGAAGACCGAGCGCCACTCCTGGCCGTTGGCGGAATGGATGGTGGAAAGGATCAAATAGTCCTCGTCGAGCAGCGGCACGCCGGCCTGGCCGGAGGTCGCATCCGGAGGATCGAGCGTCAGCTCGGTCAGGAACCGTTCGCGCGACGGGTAGCCGGCCGCGATGTCCTCGAGCTGCAGGAGGTCCGCGCGTCGCATCTCGAAATCTTCGTGGATGCGCTCCAGATGTGGCTCGTACCAAGCCCTGATCCGGCCGATTTCTGCCGGCCAGCCCATGTTGGCGGTGCGGAGGTCCGCAATCAACGACACCAGACCCGGCCAGTCGGCTGCGGCGCGCGACGGCGCGGGCAGGGCGGCCAGCGTCTCAACGGGATCGGTTGTCTCAGCAACCGCATCGAGGGCTGTTTGAGCCGAGGCCGGACCGACACCCGGCAGGAGCTGCATCAACCGGAACCCGGCCACGCGATCGCGCATGTTCTGGGCAAAGCGAAGGCCCGCCAGCATGTCCTTCACATGGGCGGAATCGAGGAATTTCAGGCCGCCGAATTTGACGAAGGGAATGTTGCGGCGGGTCAGTTCCACCTCCAGCGGGCCGCTGTGATGGCTTGCCCGGAACAGAACGGCCTGGTCCTTCAGCCGCATGCCGCCTTCACGATTATCGATAACTTCGTCAGCGACGAAACGTGCCTGGTCGCCTTCATCGCGGACCGTCACCAGTCGTGGCTTTTCGTTGGAGGCGCGCTCGGTCCAGAGATCTTTGGTGTATCGCTCCTGGGCGAGACCAATGACGCCGTTGGCGGCGGTGAGGATCGGCTGCGTCGACCGGTAATTGCGGTCGAGTGTGATCACGTCGGCCTTCGGTGAGAATTCATTCGGGAAGTCGAGGATGTTGCGCACCGTGGCGGCGCGGAACGAATAGATCGCTTGGGCGTCGTCGCCGACGACAGTCAGACCACGCCCGCCGAGCTTGAGCGCCATCAGGATCGACGACTGCAGCCGATTGGTATCCTGATATTCGTCGACGAGGACATGATCCCAACGTCCGCCGATCTCATCGGCAAGCGCCGGATCGCCCATGGTCTGCGCCCAGTAGAGGAGCAGATCGTCGTAATCGAGAACGTTCTGGATCTGCTTGGCCTCGACATAGGATGCGAACAGGTCCTTCAACTCTTTCTCCCACGCGGCACACCACGGGAAGTTTGCCCTCAGGATTTCATCCAACGGCGCCTCGGCATTGACGGTGCGCGAATAGATGGAAAGGCAGGTGCCCTTAGCGGGGAACCGGTTTTCCGTCTTCGAGAAGCCCAGATCGTGCCGGGCGAGGTTCATCAGGTCGGCCGAGTCCTCGCGGTCGTGGATCGTGAATTGCGGATCGAGGCCGAGCTCGATCGCGTATTCCCTGAGCAGCCGCGCGCCGATCCCGTGAAACGTGCCCGACCAGGCAAGGCCGTCCGCCATGATCCCGGCCTTGTCGCCAAGTGCTTTCGCGCAGATGCGCTCGACCCGTTTTCCCATTTCGGCAGCCGCACGGCGCGAAAAGGTCATCAGGAGAATGCGCCGCGGATCGGCCCCGGAGATCACGAGCTGGGCTACACGGTGGGCGAGTGTATTGGTTTTCCCGGAGCCCGCGCCGGCGATAATCAGCAACGGCCCGCCGATGCCGCCATCGGGCAAATCGATGCCGTGCAGAACCGCGGCCCGCTGATTGTCGTTCAATTTTTCCAGATGCGCTGCGCTCATCCGTCCCGCCTCAAACCCTTGGGAATCAACGATGCGCGTCCCACGCATCGGTGTTTTCTGCCGGTCAAGGTGGCCTGAGGCCGTCAAAGAGTCCGATTGACTCAAAACCGGAAAGAGAACAAATAATGAACATACCGGAGATTTGAGCCGTTGCAAAGCCTTAAAGGAGACCTTTCCGCACCATGCCGAGCCATTCGGTCAGTCCCGCTATCGCCGAGCTTCGAGAGCGCATCGCGCATCTCGAAGGTCCGGGGGGACGTGCGCGCTCGGTTCTGCCCTTCGGCCTGACCGACATTGACCGAAGGCTTCCGGGAGGAGGGCTGGGTCTTGGGTGTCTGCATGAGGTGGCGGGCGGCGGCAATGACGCCGTGGATGGGGCGGCGGCCGCGCTGTTTACCGCCGGGATCGCGGCACGCACCAAGGGCAAGGTGCTTTGGGTGGTCACGCGGCCCGATCTGTTCGCGCCGGCGATCGCCCAGGCCGGGCTGGCGCCCGACCGGGTGATTCACGTCGAAGCCGGCGACGAAAAGGCGTTGCTGGCCTGTTTCGAGGAAGGATTGCGCCATGGCGGGCTCGGCGCCGTTGTCGCCGAAACCGCGCGCCTCTCGATGACCGCCTCGCGCCGCCTGCAATTGGCGGCCGAGAGCTCCAACACGATCGGCCTGGCGCTGCGCCGGTGGCGCCGGCAGACCGAGGCCGGTGATTTCGGGCAACCGACCGCCAGCGTCACCCGCTGGCGGGTCTCCGTCCTGCCCTCGCGGCCCCTGCCGGTGCCGGGTCTCGGCCGGGCCCACTGGCTGGTCGAACTCATCCGATGCCGCGCCGGCGAAAGTGAAGATTTTGAAGTGGAGGCGTGTGATGACACGGGTCGTCTCGCTCTTCCTTCCGAGGTGGCCCACGGATCGCCTCAGAAGGAAATCGGGCGACGCATCGCCTCCGGCTGATGCGCCGCTCGTCATGGCCGGACGGACCGGCCGCCGCCGTCTGATCACTGCTCTCGATGCCAATGCCGAACAGCTTGGCGTGCGCATCGGCATGGCCGTCACCAAGGCGCAGGCCCTGGTGCCCGGACTGATCATTGCCGATTGCGATCCTGTCGCCGAGGCCGAGGGTCTGACCAAGCTGGCGCTCTGGGCGCTGCAGCGGATTTCGCCTGTCGTCATGGCCGACCCGCCGGACGGGCTGGTCATCGATACGACCGGCGCCGATCATCTGCATGGCGGAGAGTCGACCATGCTTGCCGATATGATCAAGCGTTTTGCCGCTTCCGGCGTCGAAGCCCGCGCCGCGGTCGCCGATACCTGGGGCGCGGCCCATGCCGCGGCCCGGTTTGTCGCCCGGCCGGCCATCATCGTTCCGCCCGGCGAGGGTGAAGCCATGCTTCGGACCCTGCCGCTGCAGACGCTCCGGCTCGATCCCGGAACGGTATCCGGCCTGATCACCCTCGGTTTCGAGACGGTGGGCGAGCTCCTCGAGCAGCCGCGCGCGCCTCTGGCGCTGCGGTTCGGCCCGGAGATCGGCCGAAGGCTGGACCAGACACTCGGCCGGATCGCCGAGCCGGTCGATCCCGTCCGGTCTCCGGAGCTGATCGAGGCGCGCAAGGTTTTCGGGGAGCCGATCGGCGCCGCCGAAACCATCGCCCGCTATATCGCCAAACTGGTCGATGCTCTTTGCGCTGAACTCGAGAAAGCCGGGCTTGGCGCGCGGCGGCTCGATCTCCTGTTCCATCGGGTCGACAACACCATGCAATACGTGCGGATCGGCATGGCCCAGCCGGTGTGGGATCCCAAGCGACTGACCCGGCTCTTCCGCGACAAGCTGGAAACCGTCGATCCGGGCTTCGGGATCGAGATCATGGTGCTGATCGCCATCCAGACCGAGCCAGTGCGCGAAAAACAGAGGATCTCCTCCCTGGTCGAGGAACCCGAAGCCGATGTCTCCGACCTCGTCGATGTGCTCGCCAACCGGGTCGGCGATCGGATGCTTTGCCGGTTCACGCCGGTGCAAAGCGATGTACCGGAACGGTCCGTCGCGCGCATTCCGCCGCTGGCGCCGGAGACAGGCCTGACCTGGGAGGGCGACTGGCCCCGGCCACCGCGGCTCCTGCCCCGGCCCGAGCCCGTCGAGACCATGGCGCTTCTGCCCGACCATCCGCCCGTCTGGTTCACCTGGCGCGGCGTGCGGCGCCGGGTCCGCCGCGCCGATGGCCCGGAACGGATCCGCGGCGAGTGGTGGAAACGCGATGCCGAACTGACGACGGTCCGGGACTATTTCCGGGTCGAGGACGAGGCGGGCGAACGCTACTGGCTCTTCCGCTCCGGAGACGGCGAGCATGAGGACAGCGGTTCGCAACGCTGGTTCCTGCACGGGATCTTCGGATGACCGGACCGCGCTATACCGAGCTGCAGGTGACCACCCATTTTTCGTTTCTGCGCGGGGCGAGCAGTTGCGACGAGCTCTTCGCGCGTGCCACCGAACTCGGCATCGAGGCACTCGGCGTAGTTGATCGCAATTCGCTCGCCGGTGCCGTGCGTGCGCTCGAAGCCTCCCGGCAGACCGGTGTCCGGCTGGTCGTCGGCTGTCGCCTCGATCTCGCCGACGCTCTGCCGGTCCTGGTCTATCCGACCGACCGGGCGGCTTATGCCCGACTTTGCCGTTTGCTGTCGCTCGGCAAAAGCCGCGCAGGGAAGGGCAAGTGTCATCTTGAATGGGATGACCTTGTGGCTTACGGGGAAGGGCTGATCGCGATCCTCGTCCCGGACCGCGCCGATGATGACTGTGCGCTGCATCTGCGGCGTCTGCGGGAGGCGTTCGGCGACCGCGACTATCTGGCGCTGACACTGCGCCGGCGTCCCAATGATCAGCTCCGCCTCTGGCAGCTCTCGAACCTGGCGGCGGCGGCGCGGGTCCCGACCGTCGTCACCAATGACGTGCTCTTCCACGAGGTAGGCCGGCAGCTCATGCAGGATGTCGTCACCGCCATCCGGTACAATGTCACCATCGACGAACTCGGCCATCGCCGCGAGCGTTTCGCCGACCGCTATCTGAAACCGCCGGAGGAGATGCACCGCCTGTTCGAGCGCTACCCCGAGGCGCTCGCTCGCACCATCGAGATCACGGAGCGCTGCAGGTTCTCGCTCGATGAGCTGGCCTATCAGTATCCGGAGGAAAAGCTCTTTCCCGACCTCTCCCCGCAGCAGGCGCTCGAAAAGTTGACATGGGAAGGCGCTGCCGAGCGTTACCCCGAAGGCCTGCCCGACAAGGTGCGGGCCAATCTCAATCACGAGCTGGCGCTGATCGAGAAGCTCGAGTATGCGCCGTATTTCCTCACGGTGAACGCGATTGTCCGCTTCGCCCGCTCAAAGGACATTCTCTGTCAGGGCAGGGGATCGGCCGCCAACTCGGCCGTCTGCTACGTCCTTGGTGTGACCTCTGTCGATCCCGACCGCAACGACCTGCTCTTCGAACGTTTCGTGTCGGAGGAGCGGCGCGAGCCGCCCGACATCGATGTCGACTTCGAGCATGAACGGCGCGAGGAAGTGATCCAATGGGTCTACCAGACCTATGGCCGCGAGCGAGCGGCACTCTGTTCGACCGTCATCCGTTACCGATCCAAGGGGGCGCTCCGAGACGTCGGCAAGGCGCTCGGCCTGACCGAGGACCTCACCAAGACGCTCTCATCGCAGGTCTGGGGCTGGTCAGAAGGCGTTGAGCAAAAGCACGCGGAAGAACTGAATCTCAACATGAGCGACCGGCGGCTGCGGCTCGCCATGGAGCTGGCGCACCAGCTTGTAGGCACGCCGCGCCATCTCTCCCAACATCCGGGCGGCTTCGTTCTGACCCATGACCGGCTTGACGAACTGGTGCCGATCGAGCCCGCGGCCATGGAGGACCGGCAGGTCATCGAGTGGGACAAGGACGACATCGATGTTCTGAAATTCATGAAGGTCGATGTCCTGGCGCTCGGCATGCTCTCCTGCATGCGTCGTGCCTTCGATCTTCTGGCCGCGCACAAGGATATCCGTTTGGACCTCGCCACGATCCCTGCCGAGGATCCGCGCACCTATGCGATGATCCGCAAGGCCGACACGCTTGGCACCTTCCAGATCGAAAGCCGCGCCCAGATGGCGATGTTGCCGCGCATCAAGCCGCGGACCTTCTACGATCTCGTCATCGAGGTCGCCATTGTCCGGCCCGGCCCGATCCAGGGCGACATGGTGCATCCCTATCTGCGCCGGCGGGAAGGCAAGGAAGAGGTGACCTTTCCAAAGCCCGAGCTCGAAGCTGTTCTCGGAAAGACGCTTGGCGTGCCGTTGTTTCAGGAACAGGCCATGCGCGTCGCGATCGAATGCGCGGGCTTTACCGCCGGCGAGGCCGATCAGCTCCGCCGCGCCATGGCGACCTTCAAGCACACCGGCGGGGTCTCGAAGTTCGGCACCAAGCTGATCGAGGGCATGGTCGGCAATGGCTATGACCGGGAGTTCGCGGAACGCACCTTCAAGCAACTCGAGGGTTTCGGTTCCTATGGTTTTCCCGAAAGCCACGCGGCGTCTTTTGCGCTGATCGCCTATGCCTCCTCCTGGATGAAATGCTGGCATCCGGATGCCTTTTGCTGCGGCCTCTTGAATGCCCAGCCGATGGGCTTTTACGCACCCGCCCAGATCGTGCGCGACGCGCGCGATCATGGTGTCGAGGTCCGTCCCGTCTGCATCAATGCCAGCCGGTGGGACTGCACGCTGGAGCCCATCGATGATGACGACAGCCGCTTTGCCGTGCGGCTCGGTCTGCGTCTGGTGAAAGGGCTCGGCAACGCCGAGGCTGCCCGGCTTGTCTCCTGTCGGGAGGATAGTGATTTTGCTTCGGTCGATGATCTCTGGCGTCGCGCCGGCGTTCCGGCCGCCGCCCTGGTCGAACTCGCAGAAGCCGATGCCTTCCGGCCATCGCTCGGACTTGCCCGGCGCGAGGCGCTCTGGGCGATCAAGGCGTTGCGCGACGAACCGCTGCCGCTCTTCGCCGCCGCCGCCAATCGCGAGGCCGGTATCGTTCCCGAGCAGTCCGAACCGGCGGTTTCCCTAAAGCCAATGGAGGCGGGCCGGGAAGTCGTCGAGGATTACGGGCATGTGGGTCTGAGCCTGCGCCGGCACCCGGTGTCTTTCCTTCGGTCGGACCTGACCCGGCGCCGCTTCGTGACCTGTGCGGAAGCCGTTTCCTTGCGTGATGGCAGATGGGTCAATGTCGCGGGCCTCGTCCTGGTGCGCCAGCGGCCGGGTTCGGCCAAGGGCGTCATGTTCATCACCCTCGAGGACGAAACGACCGTCGCCAATCTCGTCGTCTGGTCCAAGGTCTTCGAGAAATACCGGCGGACCGTGCTTGGGTCCGGCATGCTTGGCGTCAGGGGCCGGGTCCAGCGGGAAGGAGAGGTGGTCCATATCGTTGCCCGGGAGTTGATCGATCTCTCGTCAGAGCTTGCCAGTGTTGGAAGCCGAACGGAGGCCTTTCCGCTGCCGCACGGGCGTGGCGATGAGTTTCATCATGGGTCGCCGGCGCCCGATCCGCGCGGGGTCGCCAAGCCGCGCGACATGTTCGACCCCTATGGCCACATCGACGAGATCAGGGTGAAAACACGGGATTTTCGATAGCCTGTTTATGAGTGGCTTCCCAAAGAAAAACTTTGGTCGACCCGCAAGCAATGTTCTAATCGACCCTCGAGTATTCTATCGGTAATTGTGGAGACAATAGACCCACAGGTAGTTGAGAGATTTCTGGTAGTTCAACTTAAGAGCCAGTTTCCACATGTTGGATTGGCTTTGTCGGATAGCTACAAATCACCACGAACGCTCGAGGAGGGCAAATCGTGAGCCAAACGGGGGAAGTCTGGCGATCTGGAATCGAGCTGATCATCAGAATCTGGAAACTGCTCCGCGGAAACGCAGCGCATCGCTTTTCGGCGACGCTGGTGCGTGCTGGCGCCACCTTGGTCGCCGGATCGCCAGCGATCTACCTTCTGCTTCAACTCGCATTTGATTCCATTTTCGGGAATTGTTCGGCGGAAACGGCCCGTGTGGACGACTATCTTGCGATCGGCGGATTTGTCGTTGGTGTCCTGCTGATCGGCGCGGGAATTTACATCTTCTATCAGTTCCGCGTCGTCATCGCCTTTGAAGACCAGCTTGCCTTCATTGTTCAGCCAGGAGCAGGTTTTCAGGAAACCGCCCGGTTTCTCGCTGACGACTACTTTCTGAAATTTGAGGGGTTCTCGCCCGCCGAGCTCGCAGCTCCTTTGAGCGAACGTAAGGTAATCGTCCCCGACGTCATATTTGCGCTTCAGGGCCTAGGAACATTGGCAAGAACGGGCAATTTCCCGAACTACAGAGTACGCGAAGAAAACGGAACGATCATCGTGAGGAAAACCGATGTCTAATCGCATGCCCTTTCCCCCACCACTGACCGGCGAACTGATCTGTCCAGTCGGTTCGATGCCGAAAATCAAATATGCCGGAGGTCGGGTAACTGCGGAGTGTTGCACAATACCGAGCGGCACTTCCGTTTCCGACGGTACGAGCTACACCGAGGACTTCAAACGATGGGCATTGGCCCAAATCACCGAGGATAATAGCTACCTTGAAAGGTGGGAGCGGCGCTTGTCGTTTGAAGACGAGGAAATACTCGCCCAGGGGCGCTTCATTTTACGGTCCAGAACCGGGGCGGAGACAATCGTCCTGTTCAAACTGCCAGCGATTACGCAAGAAGGTGGAACGATGTTTGGAGTCAACTAATCTTCCACCTTCCGGGCGACCTCATGAATGCGGCGACGACTCCACTTCATTTTGCCCTCAGCCAGTCGACGAAAAGAGCACTCTGTCGCGGGTCCGAACGGGATCGGTCCAGTCGCGGTCGAACCAGGCCGCCTTGCCAGGTTCGGGAGGGAGCTTCAGTTCAAGCGGCTTTGGCTCGCCGTGGCTACCCGAGGTCGCAACCCGGAAGATATAGTGATCGTACATGCGTAGCGCTTCGATCATGTAGCTTGTCGCAACCGTCCGATCGCGAATGACCACGAGATTTTCGCCGTTTTCATCGTCGGCGGGTTCGGAGAAATTGTAGGAGCCGAGATAGACACAAGCTGTCGGCCTGTCGAAATCGACGACGACGAACTTGTGATGCATCCGAGTCCCTCGCCCTTTGCCGTCAATGCCGGAAAGACCGCTCGGCTCCGTCGAGAACGGCGGCGGCACATCCCGTGTGAGAGCCTCCGGCCTAACCAGTCTCCGTTTGTTATCAGGCGTCAATACATCGAGACCAAGATTGCCCTCCCTGATCCTTCCGTCCGCGATCCCCATCACGTGAACGTTCGGGCGCTCAAGGGCGCGACCGAGTGCCGGCCCGATAGGGCCCTTCGTCATCTGACCGAGGAAGGCGAGTGAGAAGAAGACGCTTGATTGCGCAGCATCGATATCAGCAGCGATCTCTTCGAGCTTGCCGTGTTCGTCGTTGTGCGGCGAGAAGGCGACCTTGGCATCGATCCCTTCAAGACCCAGATCGAACCAGTTGGCGGAACTTGCTGACTTCCGGAATGCTCCGCCGTTCTTTGCGGTGAAATAGGTCTCGAAGGCATCGAAATAGTCGTCGACCGCTTTCGTGCCGTGTACCACGAAACTGTTGTTCGACTGCACGAACAGGCCGCGCCAGCTCAGATTGGTCGATCCGTAGACGACGCTTTCCAGACCGCCGCCGCGAACCGCGATCGATTTCTGGTGCTGCAGATTTGACATATGCTGGCGTTTGACATTGGACGCGCCGGCGGTGAGTTTCAGGCGCTCGGCCGCCTTCGTTTCCGGCGAGTCCGGACGCCCATGACCTTTCGTCCGGGCCGAATCGTCAATGATGATTTTCAGCTTGGTCCCAAGGGCTTCCAGGCGCTCAAGAACCTCTGGCAAGTTCATATCGTAGGCGATGACCCGGACTTCGGCGCCGGCGTCCTTGGCCTGGTCCAGAAGCGCGAGCGTTTCTTTGCGCGCTTCGAACCCCATCCAGGCATAGGCCCGCTCCGGTTCGGCATGGGTTGGGACAAACTCCAGTCCTTCGTCCCCGAACGGTGGAACCAGTGAGATCAGGGGTCCTCCGGCCGCAAAGTTGCGGACAAATGCTTGCGAGGAGACGAAGCCGCGGGTGAAGGCGACATTAAGCTTGCCAGGGATCGTCTCCCGCATCAGGGCAAGCTCGGCCTCCTGCGCCTCGCCTTCTTTCAGCGTGCCGTCCGGCCCCATAAACATCGCAGTGATACGGTAGCGAAATTTTCCCTCCAGATCGGCATTGAAGGGAAAGTGGACCCAGCGGAATTTCTGGATCGGTGCGTCGACCGTCTTGATGCCTGATGCCGGCACGACCTGGCCCGGAAAACCGATGCGATTGCGGACGTTCTTGAAGAAATCCTTGTCGGGCTCGCGATATTGAATCGCGAACCCCGCGAAGTCTGCCGGCGGTCGGCCCACCTTCCAATCCATGGCCAAGAGCAGCATCCCGTCGCCACGATGGATCGTCAGTGAAAACGGCGCGTTCTCATTCGTGCCTGCCACCCGAAAATCCGTATCCATATCGCGTCTCCCCGAAATGTTCGTTCAAGCCACTTTCGAGCGCCCGGCTTGTTGGCGGTTGGCATGTTGCCGCTCTGGTGGCGCGCGACCTGTTCGGCGCCATCACCTGGCTCACCTGGACAAGAGATCGATCATCACCGGCCAGTGATCGGAGACGCCCGTTCCCGCCACCGGGTCGAACCGCTTTGTCGATACGAAGCCCTCTCCGCTTGCTTCGAGTTGCTCACCACTTACAACGACCGTTCGGAACGAGCCGAGATTGGCAAACCATCCCGACATCGAGCGTTGCTCCGCCAGCATGTTCTCGGTCACCAGAAAGAAGTCGAGAAACGACCAGGTGAACCAGGTTCCGAAACTGCGCTCCCGATGCTTGTTCGTCCCGGGCTCCGCGCATCCGGCCATCACCTCGGGCGGGACGCCCCATTTGCCGAAGCGCACAGCACGTTCGAAGAGGTCGCCCTGCGTTTCGGAGCAATTGAGATTGAAGTCGCCGCCGGCGATCGCCAGCGCATCCGAAGGGAGAGCATTGCGCACCTCGTTGAGCGTCCGCAGCGCATGTTCGCGGCAGATGAACGGATTGCCGCCGGAAGGCAGGTGAACGCCGAAGACATGCAGCGTCTTGCCGTCCGGCAGAGTGAGGGGTGCCTCAATGATATCCCGCGTGCCCCGGCAAAGCTCGGTATCGTCACCAAAGTCGACGGGGTGCGCCGTCGCCGGGGCCGCCAGCGGCAGCCGGCTGGCGATCGCCACGTCGATACCCCGGTCGCTCGTCACCGAGGTCGAGTCGAGTTGGACCAGGGTCTGATAACGCCGGATAGCAGGCAACGCATCGTTCAGACGCGAGACGATCACCGGGTTTTCGGTTTCCGGCATGATCAGAATATCGGGAAAGGGTGCCGCGGCCGCGATCACGCCGGCAAGGGCGCCGATCTTCCGGTCGAGAACCGTTTCGCTCCAGTCGAGATTGATGCACTGCTCGGCATAGAAGTCGATGTCGTTGTTGGCCCTACAGTTGGCCTCATGATCGGGATCCGCCTGTTTGACACTCAAGGGAAGATAAGTGTCGTCGCCGGTATTGGCGGGGTCATCCTCGGTGTCGAACAGGTTTTCGACGTTGAAGGCCATCACTGTGACCCGATGAAACTCCTGAGCAAAAGTCGCGCCGGACAGAACGAGGATTGCAGGAATCGTTGCAAGTATTGTTTTCCACATCGAAGCGCCCCTCCAAGTGTTCGACCTTCTTTTCGATTGTACGGCAACTTAGCTGCAATCATATCGGGTGTGTGTCAGAAGCAGAGTCTCGTGCCCGATCGGGCTGATGAGGCTGGGCGTCGCCCTGCGGGCCGGGCTGTTGGCAAAGCTGAAGCCCGCAAGCGGTCTTCCCCCATCCGGGCTTCCATCCCTGACGCGGGGGCGGACGGAAGGATTGCAGAGCAACGGGAAGACTCCTGGTGCCGCTTGCGCGCGGCGGCCGGCAAGGGAAGCGGACGCCGCTTTTGGCCCCGAAACATGCGACCCGGCACAAATGCCGGCTTGCCAGAAGCGCCCTTGTCCTGCCTTGCTCTTCGCGGCCTCCGGGTTTCGCCCCGAAAAGTGAGGGCGCAAAACCCGGAAAGAGGACCGCGCAGGACGCGGAAAAGAGAATGGAAAAAGCAGACCTGGAAGAGCTGAGGGGAAAGGTCGCCTGCGGCGCCGTGCTGGAAACGGCTGGCTTTGCCGTCGACGTGAAGGAAAGCACGCGCCGCGCGGTCAAATACCGCCGCGGCGACGACATCATCATCGTCATCCATGACGGCCAAGGGTGGTTCGATCCCCTCTCGGAGGCCAAGGGCGACGTCTTTCGCCTCGTAGAACACCTCGACGGCCTACCCTTCGCGGCCGCGCTCTATGTCGTCGCCGACCTGGTCGGCTTCGTTCCTTCAGAACCGGAATGGAAGCGGCAATCGCGCGAGCGCGCGCCCGACCTGACCATCCCCGAACGCTGGAACGCGCGGCGCAAGCCTTGGCGCGGATCAGCCACATGGCGCTATCTGCGCGATGAGCGTGACATTCCCGAAGCGATTCTGAGATCTGCCATCACCCAGGCTATCCTGCGCGAAGGCCCCCGGGGCAGCATGTGGGCGGCGCATCGCGATCGCACGGGCGCCGTGACCGGATGGGAAGAGCGCGGGCCGGACTGGCGCGGTTTTGCGACCGGTGGTGCGAAAGTGCTTTTCCGGCTCGGGCCCGTCGATGGGCCGCGACTTTGCGTTGCCGAGGCGGCGATCGACGCGATGAGTCTCGGCGCGCTCGAGGGGCTGAGGCCCGATACGCTCTATCTCAGCACCGGAGGCGGCTGGTCGCCGGCGAGCTCCGAGGCTTTGCTCGATCTCGCCATTCGGGCAGACGCCCTCCTGGTCGCGGCCACCGACAATAATGCGCAAGGGGAGACCTTTGCCGCGCGGCTCGAGGCGCTCGCCGCCGATGCCGGTTGCGGGTTCGTGCGGTTGCGGCCGGAGCTGGAGGACTGGAACGAGGATCTGAAGGCAAGAAGACGAAAGAAGGATGGAAGGGAGGAGAAGAGGGATGGCTGCCGCATGCCCGCCGTCCGCCTCAAGGGTGAAGCTCCGCCCGGCTGACGCCGGCCCTTGACCCGGCCGGACGGAGAGGCGGCCGCGGGGAGGGGTCCGGAAGGGCTGAAGAAGATGGTGATGCCGATGAGGGTGCGCCGCGCTCCAGCCCGGGACAGGCCCCAAAGGAGCCCGCCATGACCTCTCCCATCCGTAAGATCCATTTCGGAATCGCCGACCGCCATCAGATGTTCAGATTATTCGACCGCCATGCGCAGCGACCCGACCGCTGGCAGACCGACGGAGCCAAGCTTTACGCCGGCGAGTGGTTTGAAATCGCGCAAGCCCAGCATGACTATATGCTGGAAATCCTGCCGCCGCTCTGGATGCGCGGCGAGATGTTCGCAATGCGCGAATTCCTCACCGGCAATATCACCAGCGTCTTCTATACGCTCAGCATCAACGGCGTGACCCGGTACTTCCACGCCTATTGCGATCTGTCCGATCCGCGCTCGCCCTATGAGATGCGCGACGCCATCGTCGAGCGGGAGCGCCGGCCGGACAAGGCGATGACCCGCGAAGAGCGGATCGAGCACATCTGGAGCGCTACGCACGACAAGTATCGCGGCTATGCCGGCGCCGAATTCCGGCCCGAGCATCGCGGCAAGCGGACTGTCATCGTCTATGGCAAGCCGGGCACGCGGTTCGAACTGCTCGAGAGCCTCACCGATCAGCAGATCTCGGAAAAGCTGCCGGTGCATCTGCGCTACCTGCCGCGCGCGCAAGCCGCGTGAGGTGGGCCATGTTCACATTTCCGATTCTTGCGGTGCGCAAGGTCATCGCGCGCGGCGAAGAGGATGCCGCGGCCAATGGCGGTTTCCGCAATCCCTATTACGGCACTCGTCCGGGAGAGGGCGAGAAGCCCGGCTTCTGGCTCGTTGGCGACGAGGGCGTCTACATCATCTCCAACGGCAAGCTCGCCGAGGGCCAGAAACCACTCGTGGTCTATTCGACCGAATGCCATCCGAAGGGCGATACCGACTGGTGGGATTACAAGCGCCGGCATTTCGGCGGCGATGACGGCATCGAGTTCATCGATGCCGATCTACTGGTTCCGAGCTTCAACCGCAGCTTCGGGATCACCCATCTCGGCATCCAGCTCACCGAGAACGACATCTCGTTCTCGCTGATCACCCGCTAACCCCTTTCTCAAATCCGCACGTCATTGACGCTGCCGGGTCTCCCGGCGGCGCGGCTTCGTGCGCCCGCATCACAGGAGACATCACTATGTCCGACCACGATCCTTTCACTCTCGATATGTTCGATAGCTCAGCCTTGTCCTCGGGGCTCGGCCTTGGCGTTACCGCCTTTGCCGACGGTCCGGCAATCGAACCCGACAAAGATGTTCCGCCGCCGGCGGCACCGGCCAACCGGTTCAAGAACCGACAGGCCGCCGAAGCCACCGAGCGCGGCAGCAACTTTCATCTTTCCGGAAGCCGTTCGTTGGCCAAGGGTTGGAAAGCCCGCGCACGCGACAATCTCGAAGCGATTGCCCTTGCCGCGGCGATCGCGGCCGAGCACCGGCCCGCGACGCGGGAGGAGCAGGCGCGCCTCATCCGGTTCACCGGATTCGGCGCGTCCGATCTCGCCAATGCGATCTTCACCCGGCCCGGGGAGGAGGGGTTCCGCAAGGGATGGGAAGACCTCGGCGAAGAGCTGCAGGAGGCCGTGACCGAGGCCGATTACGCCTCGCTCGCCCGCTGCACGCAATATGCTCATTTCACGCCGGAGTTCATTATCCGGGCGATCTGGAAGGGTCTCGAACGGCTCGGCTGGCGCGGCGGCCGCGTCCTCGAACCGGGCATCGGCACGGGGTTGTTTCCGGCCCTGATGCCGGAGGCGCTTCGTGAAGCCGCCTTCGTGACCGGTGTCGAGCTCGATCCGGTTACCGCGCGGATCGCCCGCCTCCTTCAGCCGGTCGCCCGCATCATCGAGGGTGATTTCGCGCGCACCGACCTGCCGGCGCATTTCGATCTGGCGATCGGCAATCCGCCGTTTTCTGACCGGACCGTAAGGTCCGATCGCGCCTACCGGTCGATGGGTCTGCGTCTGCATGACTATTTCATCGCCCGGTCGATCGATCTTTTGAAACCCGGCGCGCTGGCCGCCTTCGTCACCTCGTCCGGGACGATGGACAAGGCGGACCCCACGGCGCGCGAACACATCGCCAACTCGGCCGATCTTATCGCCGCGATCCGTCTGCCCGAAGGCAGTTTTCGCGCCGATGCCGGCACGGATGTGATCGTCGACATCCTGTTCTTCCGAAAGCGCAAGCCGGGTCAGCCGCAGGGCGACGCGAGCTGGCTGGACCTTGCGGAGGTCGTTCCCGCCACCGAAGACAGCGAGGCCATCCGCGTCAACCGCTGGTTCGCAGAGCATTCAGACCATGTGCCCGGCCGCCACGCGACCACATCCGGTCCCTTCGGCGAGACCTACACCTGCCTGCCGGGTGAGGGCGATCTCGAAGCTGACCTGGAAGATGCCATTCTCTCTCTTCCGGACGCCATTTATGACGGTGAGCCCGCCGACATCGATGTCGAACTCGAACTTGGGACGAGCCTGACCGATGCCGTCAGACCCGAGGATGCACATGTCCGCGAGGGCAGCTTCGTCTTCGATACGTCGAGGGGCTTGATGCAGGTGCTCGACGGCCAGCCCGCTCCGGTTCCCGTCCGCAAAGGACGGTCCGGTGAGGGGTTTTCGGAAAAGCAGATCAACATCGTCAGGAAGCTGATCCCGGTGCGCGACGCGGTGCGCGCGGTTCTCAAGGCCCAGGAGACCGATCAGCCATGGCGGGACCTTCAGGTCAAGCTCCGCATCGCCTGGTCGAGCTTCGTGCGGGATTTCGGGCCGATTAATCATACCAGGGTGTCGATCACGGAGAACGATGCGTCGGGGGAGACCCGCGAAACACATCGCCGCCCCAACCTGCAGCCTTTCCTCGACGATCCCGATTGCTGGCTGGTCGCCTCCATCGAGAACTACGACCTCAATACGGATACCGCGAAGCCCGGGCCGATCTTTACCGAGCGCGTGATCGCGCCGCCGGCACCTCCGGTCATCACGAATGCCGCCGATGCCCTTGCCGTCGTCCTCAGCGAGCGGGGCCATGTCGATCCCGACCATATTGCCGAGCTGCTGCACGAAGACAGCGAAACCGTCATCGAGGAACTCGGCAGCGCGATCTACCGCGATCCCGCCGACGGCTCCTGGCAAATGTCCGACGCCTATCTCTCCGGTCCGGTGCGCGACAAGCTGGCGATCGCCGAGGCCGCCGCCGAGCTCGACCCGGCCTACAGCCGCAATGTCGAGGCGCTCGAAGCCGTACAGCCGGCCGATCTCAGCCCGTCCGAGATCACCGCACGGCTCGGTGCCCCGTGGATTCCCGCTTCAGATGTCGTCGACTTCGTCAAGGAGACGATGGGCACGGACATCACGATCCGACACATGCCGGAGCTCGCCTCCTGGACGGTCGATGCGCGAATGCTGGCCTACCGCGCGGAGGGAACCTCGGAATGGGGCACGAAGAGGCGGCATGCCGGCGAACTGCTCGCCGATGCCCTCAACAGCCGTATCCCGCAGATCTTCGATACAGTGAAAGACGGCGACAGCGAGCGCCGGGTCCTTAATGTCGTCGACACCGAGGCGGCCAAGGAGAAGCTCACCAAGATCAAGACCGCTTTCCAGACATGGGTCTGGTCCGATCCCGACCGCACCGACCGGCTGGCACGGGTCTATAACGATACCTTCAATAACATAGCGCCCCGATCCTTCAACGGGGACCATCTGAAACTTCCGGGCGCCTCAGGCGCCTTTGTTCTTTATGGCCACCAGAAACGCGGCATCTGGCGGATCATCTCGTCGGGCGCGACTTATCTCGCCCACGCCGTCGGCGCCGGCAAGACCATGACCATGGCGGCCGCCATCATGGAGCAACGCCGGCTCGGCCTGATCTCGAAGGCCATGCTGGTCGTGCCCGGCCATTGCCTGGCGCAGGCCGCCCGCGAATTCCTGGCGCTCTATCCGACGGCCCGCATTCTGGTCGCTGACGAGACGAACTTCACCAAAGACAAGCGCCATCGCTTCCTGTCGCGCGCCGCGACAGCCAACTGGGACGCGATCATCATCACCCATTCCGCCTTCAAGTTCATCGCCGTCCCCGCCACCTTCGAGAAGCAGATGATCGAGGATGAGCTTGCGCTCTACGAGGAGCTGCTCACCCGGGTCGAGAGCGACGACCGGGTGTCGCGCAAGCGGCTCGAGCGGCTGAAAGAGGGAATGCGGGACCGGCTGGAATCGCTGGCGACGGTCAAGGACGATCTCCTGACGATTTCCGAGATCGGCGTTGATCAGATCATCGTCGACGAGGCGCAGGAGTTCAGAAAACTCTCCTTCGCCACCAACATGTCGACGCTGAAAGGCGTCGATCCGAACGGCTCGCAGCGCGCGTGGGACCTCTATGTGAAATCCCGGTTCATCGAAACAAAGAACCCGGGCCGCGCGCTCGTGCTGGCGTCGGGCACGCCGATCACCAATACGCTCGGCGAAATGTTCTCGGTGCAGCGCTTCCTCGGATTCGATGCGCTGAAGGAACGCGGCCTGCACGAGTTCGATGCCTGGGCCTCGACCTTTGGCGATGTGGCGACCGAACTCGAACTGCAGCCGTCGGGCAAATACAAGCCCGTCTCGCGCTTTGCCACCTTCGTCAACGTGCCGGAACTGATCGCCATGTTCCGCTCCTTCGCCGATGTCGTGCTGCCTGAGGACCTGAAGCAATATGTGAAAATCCCCGCCGTCTCGACGGGCAAGCGGCAGATCGTCACCGCCAAGCCGACCGACGACTTCAAGCTTTATCAGCAGGTCCTCGAGGCACGCATCAAGGCCATTGAAAAGCGCGAGGGACCGGCCCAGCCCGGTGACGACATACTGCTTTCCGTCATCACCGACGGACGCCATGCGGCGATCGATCTTCGGCTGGTCGATCCCGACAATGATAATGAGCCCGACAACAAGCTCAACAAGCTGATCGAGAACAGCTTCCGCATCTGGCGCGAGACGGGTCAGAACGAATATCTGAGCCGCGACGGAAAACCCTTCGATCTGCCCGGCGCAGCGCAGATGATCTTCTCCGATCTCGGGACGATCAGCGTCGAGAAATCGCGCGGCTTCTCCGCCTATCGCTGGATCCGCGACGAGCTCGTCAGGCTCGGCGTTCCGGCCTCCGAGATTGCCTTCATGCAGGATTACAAGAAGACCGAGGCGAAGCACCGGCTCTTTGCCGACGTCAATGCCGGCAAGGTCCGCTTCCTGATCGGGTCGTCCGAGACGATGGGCACTGGTGTCAACGCGCAGCTTCGCCTCAAGGCGCTCCACCATCTCGACGTACCCTGGCTGCCCTCCCAGATCGAACAGCGGGAGGGCCGCATCGAACGGCAGGGCAATCAGCACGACGAGATCGACATCTTCGCCTATGCCACCGAAGGCTCGATGGACGCGCAGATGTGGCAGAACAATGAGCGCAAGGCCCGGTTCATCGCCGCCGCGCTCTCCGGCGACACCTCCGTGCGCCGGCTCGAGGATCTCGGCGAGGGCCAGGCCAACCAGTTCGCCATGGCCAAGGCCATTGCCTCCGGCGATCAGCGCCTGATGCAGAAGGCGGGGCTGGAAGCTGACATTGCCCGGCTCGAACGCTTGCGCGCGGCGCATCGCGACGATCTCTTTGCCGTTCGCCGCCAGATCCGCAATGCCGAGCGCGACATCGACCATGATACGCGGCGCATTGCTGAGATCGGCAAGGATATCGAGCGCAGGATTCCGACCGCCGGCGATGCTTTCACCATGACGGTCGGCCAACAATCCTTCTCCGAGCGCAAGCCCGCCGGCCGCGCCCTGATGAAGGAAATCATGACGCTCGTGCATCTGCGGGAGGAAGACGAAAAGACCATCGCCAGGATTGGCGGCTTCGATCTCGTCTTCTCCGGCCAGCGCTTCGGCAACGACGAATTCCAGTATGACGTCGCGCTCGCACGAACCGGCGCGGAAACCGACATCGATCTCGCCCTGACCGTCACGCCGCTCGGCGCGGTCTCTCGCATCGAGCATATCCTCGCAGGTTTCGAGGACGAGCGGTCGCACTACCGCTTCCGGCTCGACGACGCCAAGCGCCGGTTGGCGTCCTACCAGTCCCGCCAGGGCGGGGAATTCGGCTTTGAGCACGAGCTTGCCGACAAACGCCGGCAGCTCGATGCCATCGAGGCCGATCTGGCGGATGAGGTGCTGAAGGAGGGGAAGAAAGCCATGGAGGCGGCCTAAGGAAGAAAAGAACGGGAGGGGGACCGGTCGCAGATCGGTTGGACCGGAGACGCTGGCGCTCAACCGCCGCCTGCGCCATCCCGGCCCGTCGTCCTTCGCAGGGCTTTGTGAGCCCCGCTCGTCCGGCCGGGCAGGGACGCTCGGCCGCAGTTGCACCGGTCCGCCCGCTCCGCGGTCCCGGGGATGTCTTCGAGAAGAAGACGAGAAAGGGAGCCGGCGGCATGCCGGACCCACAACCGTGAACAGGAGCTTCCCATGCATATCATCAAGATCGACCCGCGCGCGCTGAAGGACAATCCCGACGACGCCCGCAAGTCCAAGTCCACGCCGCAGGGCGATGCGCTGCTTGCCGCGACCATAAAGGCCGTCGGCATCATCCAGCCGCCCGTGGTTTCTCCCGAAGCCGACGGCGGCAATGGTTTCATCATCCAGGCCGGTCATCGCCGCACCAGGGGCGCCATCGCGGCAGAGCTCGAGGAGATCGAGGTCATCGTGACCGATCCGGCCGAGGATGGCGGCGCCATGCGCTCCATGGTCGAGAACATCGCCCGCGAACCGCTCAATCCGGTCGATCAGTGGCGCGCCATCGAGCGGCTGGTCGCGCTCGGATGGACCGAGGAAGGCATCGCCGCTGCGCTGTCCCTATCGGTCCGCCAAATCAAGAAGCTCCGGCTTCTCGCCAATGTGCTTCCCGCCATGCTCGACCAGATGGCGAAGGGCGACATGCCGGACGAGCGGCAGCTCAGGACGATCGCCGCCGCCTCGATTGCCGAGCAGAAGGAGGTCTGGAAGGCCCACAAGCCTAAGAAGAACGAGACCACGACCTGGTGGTCGGTCGCCAACGGCCTCTCCAAGACCCGCATGTATGCGCGCGACGCCAGCTTCGACGACGAGCTGGCGCAGGCCTACGGCATCGCTTGGGTCGAGGACCTCTTTGCCCCGGCGGACGAGGACAGCCGCTATACAACCGATGTCGAGGCTTTCCTTGGCGCCCAGCAGGAGTGGATGACCAACAATCTGCCCAAGAACGGCATGATCACCGAGTCCAACAATTGGGGGCAGCCGGAATTGCCGAAGAAGGCAGAGCGCGTCTACGGCAAGCCCAAGAAGTCCGACCATACGGCCATGTATCTCGACCGTGAGGGCAAGGTGCAGTCGGTCGTCTACCGGATGCCCGAGCCGAACACGGCGAAAGGCAAGGGTGGGGATGGCGGCGCCGTCGCGCCGGCGCAGCGCCCCGATGTCACCCAGAAGGGGCAGGACATGATCGGCGATTTCCGCACCGACGCGCTGCACGAAGCGCTTCAACGCGCACCGATCGAGGACGACACGCTGATGGCGCTGCTCGTCATTGCCTTTGCCGGTCAGAATGTCCGCGTCGATAGCGGGTCAGGCAATACGGGGTCGTTCCGCAGCCAGATCGCGCCCCATGCCGCGATGCTCGTCGATGAAACCGGCAATCTCGCCTTCGACCAGGACACGCTCCGCGTCGCGGTCCGCTCGGTGCTGATCGAAGTGCTGTCGTGCCGCCGCAACATGTCGAACAGCGGCATCGTCTCGCGGATCGCCGGCAGCGTCGTCGGAGCCGACAGCTTCCTGCCCAATATGGGGACAGAGGAGTTCCTTCTGTGCCTGTCCCGGCAGGCTCTCGAGGCTGCTTGCACGGACACGTCGGTCCTGCCGCGTAACAAGGTTCGCGACACCCGCGCAGCGCTCGTCGAACACTTCCAGGAGGAACGCTTCGTCCATGGGTCGGCGCTGTTCGCGCCAGACGCCAACGAACTCGCCGACTGGAAGGCCCACAACGAGATCGTCGAGGACGAAGACGCCGGAGACCCCGATGGCTCCGTCGAGGATCCGGAGGAGGGCGACATCGACCCGGATGCCGTCTCCGAAGGTTTCCGCGAAGCCGCCGAATAGCGGTCTTCTTCCTTCCGAACGCATTTCACGCCGCCGGCTTCGTCCGGCGGCGTTTTCGTTTCCAATCAGTCCAACAGGAGGGCATCACACATGTCCGCGCAACTGATCTTCGACACTGCACCGCTCGGTGCGATCATCCGCTATTCCGACGGAACGCCGCGCCCGCCAGAGCGTCACCGCAGGAAACTTGCCGACTGGAAAAACCGCAATGGGGCCGGTCGGCTGATTTGCAAACGTGCCGCCGTCGAGCGCGGCACGCACACGATCCCCGCTTCCTTCACCCTGCATGAGGGCGATTACGGGTCGAATGGGACGATCGTCATGCGCGTCCACAAGACCTTCGATGTGAATTCGCCGCGCACATTCACCGTGCGGAAGCTGCCTGAACCCGGTTCGGTCCTTGTCATGAGCCGGCCGGGCGAGCTGGGTGAGCTCGTTCATCTCGCCGCAAACCCTAGCGCCGCCGAAGACTGGCTCACCAGGCACGGCTATCCCGAAGCCGAACTGCAGGATGTCACTTCGCCGGCACCCGATGCAGGGAGGGCGGCGTGAGTGTCTCCGGGAGAATAGCCCTACTCTCTCGGATGGAAGCAGCGCACCGCCAGACGAAGGCGCATCTCGAACTGATCGAACGCCAGATATCGGCCAGGGCGGAACGCATGACCACGACAGCCAAGGCGAAGGCCCGAAGACATCCCCGCGGGGGATCGCGCTGGACGCGGTCGGATGAAACCATGTTCAGGGCCTGCGTCGACCAGTTGAGCTTCGAGCGGCGCGGTGAAATCGATGCCCTTAGTCGAAAGCTCATGCGACAGGAGCGCGCGACTTGCGCCGTCAGGGCAAAGACCACCCGCAACGGGCCGACTGCCAAAGCGGATGCGCAAGCCCTATTGTGACGGCAGGAGCGTATGCCCCGGGCCACGGTCATTTCCTTCACATTGGGCGCCGGTGGAAAGCCACCCCTGCCGGCCTCCCTTCGGTTCTGGTCGCGGTCGTAAACCGGCGGCCAGAGCCTTCAAGGCCGCTGACGCGCCGCGGAGCGGCCGCACGCACCATCCTCGCCAAACCGGCCCCGCGGGACTGCGCGAGGGCTTGATAAGCCCTGCTGGCCCGCAGGACAGGTTCGCTCGTCTTGGTCCGTGCGGACCCTGAAGCCCCCGTCTTTCCGCCGGTTTCTTTTGCCCGCGCCCGAAGGGAGGGCCGGCAGGGGCCGGCTCGAGCCTTCGGTCAAACCGTAAAGGAAAGGACCTCACATGACCACCAACGCTCGTCCGTCCCGTCAATCCGGCAAGATCGTCCAGCTCCGCAAGGGCGCTTCCCTCGAAATGGTCCGGCTCGCCTGCCCCGACAGCGCCCAGGCCTCCCTCATCTCCGAAAGTTTCGGCCTTCCCGTCATCGACAGCGACGGTATCCGCGATCTCCACCACCAGATCATCGTCGACACGGCCGAGTCCCTGAACGAAGGCCTCGGCGACCGCGCCATGCAGATCCACCTGCAGCGCATCGTCGGCTCCTATGTCGGTTCCGCTCATGGCGCCGGCCAGTTCTACTCCCGCGCGGTCTCGGAAGCTCGGGACGCGACTGCGAAGTCGGCCAACGATACCCGCGACGAGGATCTCGACGGTCCTGTCGGGTTCGACAGCAATGCTCAACGCAAGCGCGAATTCGCGGCCGACATGGGCATTCAGGCCCATGCGCTCCGCTGTGCGGCCGAGGGCGTCGTGACCGCCTATGAAGAAGTCGTCGGCGAAGCGTGGAAGCCCTTCCAACGCCAGGTCGAAAATCCTGGCCAGACGGTCGATCGCAAGGCGGCTGAACTGCAGATGGCGGCTCTCGGGTGAGCCGCTCGGGCGGAGCTTTGGCTCCGCCCGATATCGCCTTACCTTAACGAATCTGAGCCGAAAATCAGCCCATTTTCATCGGACCAAACATCCCGCTCTCCGCCGTCGCCATATAGATTTTCTTCATCGCGAAAGCCGTGTCCTGACTGACGAAGGGTGATGACCTACTGCCAAGGGGCGCGCCCAGCATGTAGGGCTGAAGTGGTCCCGGAAATTCGGACAGGCAGTTAAGGTGTATCCCAAACCTTTTGGAGGGATACGAGATGGCGGAACGCCGGAAGTTTTCAGATCAGTTCAAAGCGAAGATCGCGCTCGAAGCGTGGCGCGGCGACAAAACGATCCAGGAGTTTGCCGCCAAGCATCAGGTTCATCCGAACTAGGTCAGCACTTGGAAGCGACAGGCTGTTGAGGGCATAGCGGATGTGTTTGCGCGAGGTGGCCAACCGGAAGGCCTGAGCGAGGCGGAGGTGAAAGAACTGCACGCCAAGATCGGAAGGCTGGCCGTCGAGAATGATTTTTGTCGCAAGGGCTCAAGCGATGAGCCCGGTCGAGAAGAAATCGATGATCGTGCGGGATCATCCCTGCTTGACCGTCAGCCAGCAATGCCGGCTGGTGAAGCTGAGCCGATCAACCTTCTACTACGCCCCGATCGGGATCGACGACGAAACGCTGGTGGAGATTACGGCGATCGACAAGGCCTTCACGAAGTATCCCTTCTTCGGCAGCCGACAGATCGCGGCATATCTGCGCCGTGACGGCATCCGCATCGGCTCGCATCGTGTTCGACGGCCGCCTAATGCGGATCATGGGCCTTGAGGCGATGTGCAAGCGGCCGAAAACCAGCCAACCGCATTAGGCGGCCGTCGAACACAATGCATGCCGACTTCTGCATCGAGGCGCTGAAGGAGGTCCTTGTCCGCTTCGGCACGCCCGAGATCATGAATACAGATCAAAGGTCGCAGTTCACCGGATCGGCCTGGGTCTCCGCGCTGACCGATGCTGGCGCGCGCATCTCAATGGATGGACGCGAACGTTGCATGGACAACATCTTCATCGAAAGGCTCTGGCGATCCCTGAAGCAGGAAGCGATCTATCTCGAAGAACTGACCGACGGCTTCAAGGCCCTTAGCGTCATCCGCGATTGGATAAACTTCTACAATACCGAACGCCCGCATTTGAACGCAGAACGCCCACGGACGCATACTGGCACGGTCGAGATGAGAAACTGACGGCATGAAACCCAACCCGGATACACCTTAACTCAGCCGCCAAACTGTCCGGAAAACCGGGACCACTTCAACCCGTGTCAGCAAAATCGTCGCTGGAGCGTGATATTGATCGCTTCAATCGCGACTACCAAGCCGATAACGGCAAGTGTGACGCTCGCCGCCTTGTCGTACTGGAATGAGCGCACATAGGTCTGGATGTAGAACCCGATACCGCCCGCACCGACGATGCCTAGGATCAGCGACTCGCGCAGGTTTAGTTCGAATCGGAAGATGGTGTCGCGGGCGAC
>NZ_JAINFJ010000017.1 GCF_019966595.1 Oricola indica | reverse complement strand
ACATCTTCCAGCCTGACGAATGCGACAACTACTTCAGATCGTGCGGATATGACCCAGAATGATCGGAAAACGCTCTAGTCAGAACATTACCACAGCCCTCGGGCTCAAGGCAGTGTTCCTCATCACTTCTGTGATTGGCGTCACCGGTCTCTGGATCGCGATCCTCGCCGATACCGGAGCGACGGTAAACCGCCCCGCGAGCGGCCCAGAGCCTGGGCTTCGTGACGGTGGCATCAATTACCCGCCATTCCAGATTGGGATCGGATTCAATTGCCTCGAATAATTGATCGAGCACGCCCTGCTCAAGCCACCTGTAATAAAGCTGTTTGGCCATTTGATAGGGACTGAACCGCTCCTCAGGCAAATCACGCCAGCGCGCAACCGACCGCGCCCGCCACCTGACAACAGATTGATCTTTTCCCATTGATCGTCGCGAAGAACCTCGCCATCCATCGCTGACAACCAAAAGCCACTGTTGAGTCTGATTTGGCGATCTCCGGGAATCCCCAAAGCTCAAAGTGTCACTACAGCCTAGAGATTTTGACTGTCGATCGTTGTGTAGGGGCTGAGCGATTTCTCGTCTTCCAGCAAGCTGTCAATTCGCCTTCTCTCGACAAGGAATGCCGTCAATTCGGACCCTGTGAGCCCTCTTCGCGATGGAAGGCGGACGCGCATCGGGTCAACTTTCTTTCCGTTTATGATAAGTTCATAGTGAAGGTGATTTCCAGTCGATTGACCGGTTGATCCTGCATATCCGATAATCTGACCTTGGTAAACGCGTGCTCCGGGAACCACACCGTCTGCAAATTTGCTTTGGTGGTTGAAAGTGGTCTGGTAGCCATTGGCGTGGCGGATAACGGTTTGGCGCCCGTAACCGCCATTCCATCCGGCACGATCAACAGTTCCGTCTCCAGGCGCAATAATTGGTGTGCCTCTCGGTGCAGCCCAGTCGACTCCAGTATGTGGACGTACATATCCGAGTATAGGATGGCGTCGGTTGCCGAAACCTGATGTGAACCGGCCGGAGGGAATAGGATTTCTTAGCAAAAATTGACGGGTAGCGCGTCCTTTTTCATCGAAATATTCAACGGTACCATCAGCCATCTGAAAACGATAGAAACGGTGAGTGTTACCGCCAATCCTCGCTTCGACATATAACAGCCGAGAATTGCTCGTAGCCCTGTCGTTCTCATCAGGCTGGGAGTATAAGACTTCAATCTGGTCACCCAGATCGGTAGGTGCTCGAAAATCGACATTGGGGGAAAGCAGTTGTACAAGTTGACGCGTGATCGGATCCGTCAACCCATGGGAGAGGCTGGCGCTGTAGATTCCGTCATATAGGGTTGGCGCCTGAACCGGCGTTTTTGCCAGATGCCTGCTGCGGCCCTGAAATACCTCAGACAAGGCGGAGTTGGGCTCGGGCTCATAGCCGCGGACATATTGCCTCCTGTCATCAAGTGCTACCGTCCCCACGTGTTTACCTCCTCTGTACACGCTGGCGCGAACAGCTTGGCCGGTCCGGCCCCGCGACTCGATTCCCAATCTCATGAGATCGCCCGCTTGCAGAGTCGCGGTGCCGAGCGTTTCGACAAGCGCTTCAATTAAGTCTTCTGAGACAAGCCCGACATAGCCTCCCTCTTCAAATACTTCAGCTATTCCGCGGACTGACTGAACAGTAAGAATATCTTCCGAATAGCTCGATTTTTGAGCTACCCTAATAGTTTGCTTGGCGATCGACACGTTCTGTTCCACGATCCGGACACTGGCACTCGCATCGAAGGCTGCCGAGTCGCCGCCGACGACAACGCGCTCGGGACTGGTGTAGTGGAGGGGCGCAATTTCCACGTTGCCGAGACTGATAGAGTTGGAGAGCCCGCGCACCACGATTTCGACGTCCTCGGAAGAAGGTGCGCTTGTAGTATCAAAATCAGCGGGTTCGAGCGGAAAATCTACTGTTCTCAGCCGGACAACGCTATCGACATTCGCACCATAAATGGCACCGCCGAACGAAGTGTTCTTCGCTGGCTCCTCCTCGGCAAATATCATCAAAGGATCAAAAGGAGGGTAAGTGTTATCAGCGGCGTGGCCTGTGGCTAGGGACATTTTCATCTGCACGAAAGGCTTCATCGCGATCACATCGACATCGCCAAACTTTGTGATCGTCGACACATCAATCCGGCGCCTCTCCGATGAATTCTTCCGGGCACGTGTAGGGTTCAGCCGATTTGTCTTTTTGGCAACCGGTCCATCGGAATTCGTCGCAGATCGTTCTGAACCGAGGAGTTCGGGCGCCGCCACCACTAGTTCGCGGTTGTCGAAAGCAGCGAACAAGGCCGTTCCCATCAACATGCTGGAGGTAATACCTGTAAGGAATGTACCACTCAACCATCGAGCTGATACGTCGCGCCGATCAATAGTTTTAGATCTGGCCCCAACCAACAGAGGCGGTTCGTTTCCGATCTGCGCGATAATACATTCAGTAGACTGCCCTTTAGAAAATTCATCGCTCACTGGTCGGAACCGGTCTTCCACGATCGGTCGTAGATCATACTGAGTTATCACATTCACCGAAGGCACGTTCGACCGCAGCGTCGCAGGTGGATTACTGCTAAACAAAGCGATCAACTTGCCAATGAAAGTGAGAATCGAGACCCTCATTAGCATCGTCCGTTCGTGATTTCTTCATAAGCCCGTGATCTTGAAAGCATCAATTTTTGGAGGGTGGGTTCTACCTACCGTTCGACACCGAGAGGCCCGACGGAACTTAGGCGTTATTAGACCTGCAAATGACGCCATTGCCAGCAGTTGCGACAACTCTTTATCCGGAATCGCCGAACTACGCACCAGCTTGCTGTATAACGGCAAGCAAAAAGGCCAGCGAAAAACACCATCTTGACCTCGACGTTGTATTCGCGGTGCTGTTTGCATAACCAGAGCTGCAATCAATCGACAGGCCACAGGCGAAGCACGATATCATCATCCGGTTCGCTCCTTAGGTGCTTGACGAAGCTATGGCCCGGGCGCGCAGATCGCGCTCCCCGGCGAAACGACCAATTCCGTCGACAGATACTGCCGGGCTCATCGCTTTATGTCGACTTTCAGTGAGCGGTGTTGTCCACTAAGGAGCCCTTTACTCGCTCAACGCTGCGCAGCATCCGCAACACCCTCTTGATTGTACCGGCGCAAAGGGCGTTATTTCTTCCCTTGATCCTGAACTCAAGAATGCTAGCCATACCCATCAATAATTCCTCTGCACGACGATGGTGCCCAATCTGAAACCTGAGGCTCCTAGAGGGTCAATAGCTACCGGGGAAAAACCTCGGAATCGCCCCATTTGTCCATGACGCAGACTCATCATTTCCGATCCATAGGCGGATTGCAGCGCTCGGGGATATCGGCCAAGGGCGAGCCTGTCCGCAACCGCCAGTAAATGCCGTTCAGCATTTTACGATCATCGACCCGCGGCCACGGGGATTGTCTGGAAGCAACGGTTCAATGATCGACCATTCGAAATTGGTCAGCTCGTAGCGGCATTGAGACATCGCTAACTCCTCTCGAAGCTTGGATCACTCTTCGCCGCGCATCGCTACCCGTTCATGAGTGTGTGGCCTAGCGATCTGCCGCGCTAGTAATCCGGCTAGGTTCCTTTGATAGTTGCGGTCGCGCGATACTGCGACTCCCGGATATCTGTCATCAGGCAGCCATTTTGTCGCATGTAAACGGCGGCAACCGAGGTTGAACCTCAATCAACCTGAGATGTTATGGAGGAGCACTATGATTCAATCGACAGCCGAGAGCGAAGTAGATGCCGCGAGCGCCATCAGTGTATATCCCTAAAACAGGGCTTGGGCGATGGATCGATGCGCGAATGCCGCTTCCCCGGTTGATCCACGGCTCCTTTATCTCCTATCCAGTCCCTCGCAATCTCAATTATCTTTACACGCTTGGTGGTATACTGACTCTGATGCTCGGCCTTCAGATCCTCACGGGTGTTGTCCTCGCCATGCACTACAGCGCGAACACGGCGACCGCATTCAACTCCGTTGAGAATATCATGCGCGACGTCAATTCGGGGTGGCTGCTCCGGTATCTCCATTCAAATGGCGCATCGTTCTTCTTTATCGCAGTCTACATCCACATATTCCGAGGGCTATACTACGGGTCATACAAAGCACCTCGCGAGCTTCTCTGGATATTGGGCTGCATCATATACCTGCTGATGATGGCGGCGGCGTTCATGGGGTACGTGCTTCCGTGGGGCCAGATGAGTTTCTGGGGCGCTACCGTCATCACCGGCTTCTTCACGGCGATACCCCTTGTGGGAGAGTGGATACAGCAACTGCTTCTCGGCGGTTTCGCTGTCGATAATCCCACACTGAACCGATTTTTCGCACTGCATTATCTGCTTCCGTTCATGATTGCAGGTGTTGTGGTGCTCCATGTCTGGGCGTTGCACGTTACGGGTCAAACCAATCCGACAGGCATCGAAGTCAAGCACGAGACAGATACCCTGCCATTTACGCCATACGCAACCGTGAAGGATGCATTTGGAGCCATAGTGTTTCTAATAGTGTTCGCGTATTTCGTCTTTTACATACCAAACTACTTAGGGCACCCAGACAACTACGTTGAGGCCGACTCTCTCAAGACGCCGGCGAAGATCGTCCCGGAATGGTACTTTCTTCCATTCTATGCGATCCTCCGCGCCGTGACGTTCAACATCGGACCGATCGACTCTAAGCTGGGGGGTGTCCTGGCAATGTTTGGAGCAATCGCGGTGCTCTTCTTCGTGCCATGGCTTGACACATCGAAAGTTCGATCCGCAGTGTATCGCCCATGGTATAAGGTATCTCTGTGGATGTTTGCTGCGAATGCCCTTTTTTTGGGATGGCTCGGAGCCAAACCGGCAGATGGCATATATGTCGTGTTGATGCAGCTATCGACGGGCATCTATTTCGGCTTTTTTTTGGTGGCGATGCCGGTGCTGGGGTTAATCGAGACACCTCGAAGGTTGCCCAACTCGATCACCGAAGCGGTGCTGTCCGCAACTGCGCGGAAACCTGGCGGCGCTTCTAGACAGGGTGGGGAACGCAAGCCAGCAGACCAATGAGCATGTTTGGTGAACAGGCCATAGGAGCTCTACCGTGACGGACTTCCGCGAAATCGTTGTCGATGCATGTCCGCGGAGCAACCTAACCAGGACACTCAAATTCGTACGCGAGATGGCCAAGGCATTCGACGCCAGAGTTTTCGTCGCTTCCTACGCATGGCCGAAAACGTCGATGAAGGATGTCTTGGCTCCGAACGTATTCTAGGCCGAAGAGCAGACCAGATTGATGGAACGCATGTTGGTAACCAGTCGGAACATCGTCGACAAGGTGTTAGGCGCCGAATCTGAGCAGGTCCACTGGTGTTCGGGAATTGGCGAACCTACCGCTGCAATGAAAGCGCACCTCCTGACCGCAGACTTACTGATCACGGATTCATCCGATGAAGACGAAAGCGTGTTGCCGAACCCGGCTCACGTCGCCCTTGGTTCCGGCGTGCCCGTGCTGCGCCTGGGGCGCTCGGTTGCGAACGCTCGCTTCCCCCGCATTCTGGTCGCTTGGAAGGACACCGCGCAAGCCCGACGCGCGGCTCATGATGCCCTCCCTCTGCTTGTCCGCGCCGAAAGTGTTTCCGTCGTCGGGGTCGGCGATGAGGTTTCGAGCGAACGGCTCGATGCTGTTGCGACGCACCTGCGTTCCCATGGCGCAAAGGCGCAATATTTGCACGTTTCCAACACCGCAGGAGACGCGTGCTCAAGCTTGCTTGATCAGGCCGGTAGGGAGGGATCCGACCTGATTGTGACTGGCGTTTTCGGACGCAACTCACTCGCCGAACGCGTCTTTGGGGGCGTAACCACAGAAATGCTGAAGAGCAACGAAATCTGCTGGTTCATAGCGCACTGACTTTGGATTCAGGTTTGCATCTCATCACTGACCATCAGGGCGGCGTGAGCTGTCGCACAAGCGTTCGACCCCAATCGTAGTGCGCAACAGCCTCATCCCGCAGGTCGCCCGGGTGCGGAGCGGAAAGAATCAGCAATCAAAATTGCCGCTCCAACGACAATCGCGATATCAGCAGTATTGAATGTCGGCCAATGCCAGGCACCTAAATGAAGATCGATGAAATCAGTAACAGCGCCTTGCCGCATTCGGTCGTAGATATTCCCGCTCGCACCTCCCGTTATTAGTCCCAGCGCCATGGTATGGCCGTTGGTCTTTGCATAAAGCATCCAAACAAATAGAAACCCGACTACGAGCGATGTCAGGAATGACAGCGAAGAGGGAGAGCTGGAAAAATAACCGGACAGGATTCCGAAGCTGATCCCCGTATTGTAAGAAAGCACAATATTGAGAAATGCAGTTATATAAATATCTCTTGGCGGTTGCATGATAATCTCGACGACTGCAAGCTTGGACAGTTGATCGATCGAGAACGCGAACGCCACGCAAGCGAGACCGAGGAGCACTCGAGTTGAATTTGCGGATCGCTTCACGGTCATCCTCCGTCACGTTAGGGAATGAGAGCTTCGTCGCTCTAGCTGCTTGAGCTTCAATTTCCGGCCGGCAGCTTCCTGTGGAAAGCTAGGGGCATGGATCGACACTTCACGAAGTCGTGGCCCGCCCATAATGGACGCGGGCCGCACGAGCCGTTAAGGGTTCGGTAATATCGGTTAAAATCGGACGGGGGATCGGGGAGTGACCACTCGAAAGTCGATCGCTGCTTTATGTGCGGTGGCCGCTTGGACGTTTAGCGCCGGCAGTGCATGGGCCCACCCGTCCGCGATGATGACAGGAAGCCTCACATCGCAACCGATCGGACACTATGAGTTCTGCAAGCGCAACGCTTCAGAATGCTCAATTCGCACCCGCGACGTGACGCCGCTGAAGATGTCGACGGAGCTCCTCGGGCGTCTGAAGAAGCTCACGGTCACCATGAATCAGGCCATTAAGCCGAAAAGCGACCTCGAGCTGTATGGCAAGGAAGAATACTGGACCTATCCCGTAGATGCGGGGGACTGCGAGGACTATGCGCTAGCGAAGCGCCGCGTCCTGATGGAAGACGGCATCTCAGCATCCAACCTGCTCCTGACTGTGCTGCGACGCCCGAACGGCGATGGGCATGCGGTGCTGACCGTTCGAACCGACGGGGGAGACATTGTTCTCGACAATCTCACTGACACGGTTTTGAACTGGGATGAAACCGGATACACCTACCTGAAGCGACAAGCGATCGATCATACCGGTCGATGGGTTTCGATACGAGACGGGGACACGCCGCTGGTCAGCTCCGTTCACTAGGGGCCACAGCAACTCCTGCGGTTTGCCGTGATCGTCGTCGGGTGACCGCGCCAACGGCAATGAGCAGCGCTATGGACACTACGACCGGAATGTTTCCGGCGCGGCGGAATAGTGTCTCAGTAGGCGCTGGTGCGGGTAATGGACCATTAATAACCCCGCTGACGTTCAGGGGAAGCATCTCCCTCACCCGACCATAGCTGTCGACGATCGCGCTGACACCGCTGTTGGCCACCCGGATGAGCGGCAGACCCGCCTCAAGCGTCCTCGCTCGCGCGGCAAGGAAATGCTGGTAGGGTCCCGCGGACATGCCAAACCACGCGTCATTCGTGATGTTCAGGATCCACCCTGCTCGGTCGTCGCCCGAACGTGGAAATATTGCCTCATAGCAGATCAAGACCCTCGCGGCGGGCAATCCGACAAGCTGGATCGGTGCGCTGCTCTCACCCGGAATGTAGTCGATATCGCCGACAGTCATTTTCATGGCGCCGAGAACCCTCTTGAAAGGGGTGAATTCACCGAAGGGCACCAATCGCCTCTTGTCGTAGGCTGCAACGACGCCCCCCATCTCATCGAGTGCGAGAACGCTGTTCAGCAGGGCAGGATCATCAGCGCGACGCGCAGGAGCTTCCCTGACCGCCCCGAAGAGAAGCAGGCCCCCGGTCGGTACGCTGGCGGTGAGGGCTGGATGGATGTTGCGACCAGCTTCAAACAGGACAGGATACGCCGTTTCGGGCCAGACTACGTAGCGTGGCCGATCGCTTTCACCGGACGTACTGAGCGCCAGAAGTTTGTCGAGGATTGCGTTCGCTTGGCCAGCCTCCCATTTCTGGTTTTGCGGGATGTTCGGCTGGACGATCCGAAGGCGTTGTCCATTTTCCCCGATGTCGGCCGCGGCCAGGCGCATCGCCCCGCCAGTCCATAGAGCGGCGAAAGCGATCGTTGGCACCAGGATCAGAAGGAGTGCCGCGGACCGACGGCCCAGCTTGCACTTCTCGGTGATCAGGAGTGGCAAGACCGCCAGGAGAACTGTCAGAAGCCCGAGGCCATAGATGCCCGTGACCGAAATGGCCTGAAGAACTTCATCGCTGAATCCCCATGCGTATCCAATGAGATTCCAGGGGAACCCCGTCAGTATGGCGCCGCGGGCCATCTCCGCGATGGACCACGTGGCCGGGAGGACAAAGAATGTACCTGGTCCCGATCCGCCGAGATAGCGAGCAGTCATAGCCGCGGATGCCGGAAACAAAGCCAGCAACGCCGAAAGAGCTGTCACCGCGGGCCAGGCCAGCATTCCAAATTGTTCGGCTTCGACCGCGAAGCTCTCGGTGATCCAGCTCAGGCCAACGATGAATTGACACAGGCCGAAGGCCCATCCTGCGACGAATGCAGCCAGGACGCTTGGGCTGTGGCGTGTCAGAAAGGCGAACGCGGCAAGACCCAAATATGCGAGAGGAAAGACGAAATAGGGTGCGAACCCCAGACCGCTCAGGCCGCCCATCGTGACTGCAATGGTGACGCAGTAACGATAGCGCCACTTGATCCGCGAAATCGGATCGGTTCCAGTTCGTCGTGGATGGTGCCGCACCGGGCTAACCGATGTAGCCCAGGCCCGGAAAGCGCTCGAGCAGCCAGAATGCGATCAGCGAGAGACGGCCTGTCATCATCAATATTCCCATAGCGATCATGATGCCGCCGGCAAGCACGTTGAGGATATGGCCGGCATATCGCATGCGCTTGAACCCGGCCGCGACGCTGCTGAAGGCGACCGCAACTATCAAAAAGGGGATTCCTAGCCCGACGCTATAGGCTGCGAGGAGAACTGCACCGCTTCCGGCAGATACCGCCGCAAGGGTAAGGATCGAGCCGAGCACCGGGCCAATGCACGGCGTCCATCCAAACGCGAATGTAAGTCCAAGCGTATAGGCCCCGACTGGGCCCGATATCGTCTGCGGCCCCGGCAGTCTGAAATCTCTAAGGAGCGCCGGTATCTTGATCAGTCCTGTCATCACAAGGCCGAAACAGATGAGCAGCGCCCCACCAAGGAGATTTGCCTCGACACTATACCGCAGGAGAATGCCGCCGAACGCCTGTGCGCCAAGCCCAAGCATCACGAAGACGGTGGAGAACCCGGCTATGAAAAATAGCGCTGACCAGACAACCTTGATGCGATCGGCGAGCCGCTTGGACGCAGGATCGACGCCGCTGGATACGAACGAAAGATAGCCCGGCACGAGCGGGAGAACGCATGGTGAAACGAATGATATGGCACCCGCCAAAATGGCCGTGAGAAGTCCGACGGCTGAGACATCGATCGCCAAGGCTGTCGTCCTTCCTCTGTCGACTGCAATCCCCGATTCACCCCATTTGTGTGTCGGTATAAATGCTCAAGCGACATGAGGTTCAATGGGAGCCTGGATAAGCCTGCCGTGACATTGCGACGCGCAGTCGCAGTAGAGTTAACTTTACATCAAGGTTAACAATCGATTCTCCTTCTGCGTGGGGCATCCGGAGAATGAGATATTGCGGTCCAAACCGAAAGCCGCTTTCGAGCGACGATCATCGAACGGCCATCGGCGTGTGCTCGCGATTCTCGGCGCAAGTTGGTTCGTGTTCGGCTTCGCATCGCCCACGGGGATCCAGGGCACCAAATCCGAGTTGGGAATCGCTCCCATGCCGGATCGCTGGGCGGTATATGTCGAGCAGGCCGACACCTGCTCTCATGTGAAGGATCTCCGGCTGCCCAGTGCCGCTATTCCTGGCGATGACGAAAACCTGGATCTGGTGCTCGGCGGTCAACGGGTCAATTTGCGGGCGGATCGAGAGGTTTCTTCCACGTCCCAGCGGGTGGTTGAAGAAGCGAAGAAACCACGTCTGGTCAGCGTAGCGTATCGGAAAAACCTGGAGACCGCCGTTGGAGAACAGGCGTTGGCTTCGCGGCTACTTTCGTCGGGGACCGACGCGTCATACTTTCTGCGGGGCTTTTCAAAACAGGCAGATCCCGAAATGGTGGCGGGCCTGTCTACGTTTCATAGCCCAGCAGACGACCGTCTGGCCGGTGTGCCGGCGGCGCTCGCCGACCTGGTCAACAACGATGGCGCCGACATCCTGGCCACGGCCTACGCCCCAAAGGATGAATTCCATGCGTCTTCCAATGCCTTCGCGGCTTTACTCGGCACCGACGAGACAGCCGGTCGCTTCGTTCCGCCCACTATGGAAGGTGACCACGATTGGATGAAGCAGCCTTTACCGGAATCCGTCTTCTCGACAGCCGAGCAAAAGTGCCTTGCCACCGCAATTTTTTTCGAGGCTCGGGGCGAAGAGGTGAGGGGGCAGGCCGCTGTCGCGCAAGTCATTCTCAATCGGGTGCGCAACCCTGCATATCCAGCAAGCGCCTGCGACGTAGTTTATCAAAATGACAGCTGGATCAACAAATGCCAGTTTTCCTTTGCCTGCGACGGCATTCCGGATGTCATTACAGATCGACGGGCGTATCGTCTAGCTAAGGACGTGGCCATGGCAGTCACGGGCGGGAAGATATTCTTACCCGAGGTGGCGTCATCGACCCATTACTACGCCACCTACGTCAGCCCGCGTTGGGCTCGCTCCATGGAGCGCATGACCCAAATCGGTTCTCATATTTTTTTACGCACATTTGGCGGGGGGTGGAGTTAGATCATTGTTAGGGACTATTGGTACGAAATCCCCAGTCGAGCGTAAGAGAACTTTTGTAATGTGGCTGTTGGCACCAGCCTGGCTGACGATACTTATCGCAACGCAGCCGGAAGGCTTTGAAACGCTGGGCTACAGCCTGATCGAGTTTCTCGGATTCTTCCTAGTGTTTGCTGCCGTTCTCGGAAGGCTCTGGTGCACTCTATATATTGGAGGTCGGAAAGATCTTGACCTGAGCCCCCCAAACTTCCTCCAGATTTTGGTAGAGTCTGCCACGACACGGAGGCGGACGAATTAAGCGTTCACGGAAGAACAGATTATCGGGATATTGAAGGAGCAGGAGGCGGGCGCGAAGACAGCCGATGTCTGCCGCAAGCACGGCATCTCGGATGCAGCCTTCTACAAATACAAGGCAAAGTATGGCGGCATGGAGGTGTCCGACGCGCGCAAGCCGAAGGCCCTGGAAGATGAGAACGCAAAACTCAAGAAGCTTCTCGCCGAGAGCATGCTGGACAATGCGATCCTGAAGGATGTCGCTTCAAAAAAATGGTGACGCCCGATGTGAAGCGGGATGCGGTGACTCATGTCTGTGCACAGCACGGGGTGAGCCAGCGTCGGGCGGGCGAGGTTCTGTCGGTGGACCGGTCGAGCATGCGATATCGCAGCGTGCGGCCATTCGGGAGGCGATGAAGAAGCTGGCTTCCGAGCGCCGCCGTTTCGGCTATCGCCGCATCCACGTCATGTTCGGCCGGCAGGGGATCGTCATGAACCTGAAGAAGCTACGACGTCTCTATCGGGAGGAGAGTTGACGGTTCGCAAGCGGAGCGGCCGCAAACGAGCCTTGGGGACGAGACGCCCTCTGGCTCTGCCGTCGCGTCCTAACGAGCGCTGGAGCCTAGACTTCGTCAGCGATGCCTTCACCGATGGCCGCCGCTTTCGGGTGCTGGCTGTCGTCGACGACTTCACCCGTGAATGCCTTTGCCTGGTCGCAGACACATCCCTGTCAGGCGCAAGGCTTGCCCGCGAGCAGGAAAGCCTCATCACCAAACGGGGGAAGCCGAGGACAACTGTCTCGGACAACGGCACGGAGATGACCAGTATGGCCATCCTCAAATGGTGCCAGGAAACTCAAGTCGAATGGCACTACATCGCCCCCGGCAAGCCGATGCAAACGGATGTTGTTGAATAGCCCCTTCTGCTCACGGAGCGGGCTTTTCCACCGCCTTTCTCCCCTTCGGTCGGGGTCGCCATCGCGAGGTGAGGTCGGTGTACGCTGCTTCGGCCCTCTCCACCCTGGATCTCTCCTCGGCTCGCTTGGCGGGGATGTTGTAGTCGTAAGCCGTGCCTCGACGTGCGTGCCTCGTCGGCAGGCCGGCGCGCAGCTCGGCCGTCCTGAACTTGCGGGCGAGCAAGGCCGGCCGGGCCCAGATGTAATCGGCATCCTTGCTCAGCATGTGCCAGATAATCATAGCGAGCTTGCGCGCGGTAGCGACTGCCGCGATGTACTTCCCGCGACGCGATGCGATCCGCCTGTAAAAGGCGCGCAGTGGTCCCGGCGAGCGCGCCGCCGCCCATGCCGCTTCGACTAGCATCCCCCGCGTATGGCCACGACCCTGCTTTGTGATGCGGCCATGATAAGCGGGCCCCTCACCAGACTGCCTCACGCTCGGGTTGAGGCCCAGATAGGCCACGAGCTTCTGCGGATCGCTGAACCGCCGGATGTCGCCGATTGCTGCGGCAACGCTTGCGGCGACGGTGACGTCGATGCCGGGCAACGTCATCAGGCGACGGATTGTGGGGTCGTGAAGGGCCTGCGCGGCGATATCCGCCTCGACGACAGTCAATGCCTCGGTGATCTGGCCAATCAGAGCCAGGTGGCGATCAATGGCGACCCTCTCGTCTTCAGGCAGTGTTTGCTTGGCGAGCCATTTGCGCCCACTGATACCCACGAGATTGCCGTGCGGACATGGCGGGATCAGGTGTGCATGAAGTATGGACTGGATCAGATTCTTCAGCCGGGACCGTTGCCGCACCAGTTGTGTCCGTCGCGTGACTTGTCTTCGCAGAGCGAGTGTCTCCGGGTCAGGGACCCAGACCTCCGGCAGGAAGCCCGAGGCATAGAGCTTGGCCAGGACGGATGCGTCGATCGTGTCGGTCTTCACCTTCGCATGGGCTATCATGTGCACCTGCTTCGGATGGGAGTGTCAGGAATTTCGTGTTTGGGCGGCGGTTTGAACATCAGGCCGCCATGGCCTTTGTGAAGCGCTCGCCGAATAAGACGGCGAATTGAGCCTTTGCCATGACCCATTCACGAGGGGCCATTTTCCACTCCTTCTCGGATCTGTTCAAGACCAGAAAAAGGAGCTTCATCGCGGCGTCGTCGGTCGGAAAGTGACCTCTGGCGCGGACGGCGCGCCGCAGCTTGGCGTTGAGGGCCTCGATGGCGTTGGTCGTGTACAAGATGCGGCGAACGTCGAAATGAAAGGCATAGAACGGCACGACCTCGCTCCAGGCGCGCCGCCAACTCTGGCCGATGGCCGGGTATCGACGGCCCCAGATGCCTTCTTCAAAGGCGTTGAGGACAGCCTCGCCGGCGGCAGCGTCGACGGCGCGATAGATGCCCTTCAGCGCGGCCGCGACTGGCTTACGGTCCTTGTATGAGACGAAGTCCAGGCTGTGGCGCAGCAAATGGACAATGCAGGTTTGAACCACGGCCTCCGGAAAGACGGCGCGGATCGCGTCGGGAAAGCCTTTCAGTCCATCGACGACGGCGAGCAGAACATCCTCGACTCCACGGTTCTTCAGTTCGTTCATGACGCGCAGCCAGAACTTGGCGCCTTCGTTCTGCTCCAGCCAAAGGCCGAGAATCTCCTTGGCGCCGTCGGCGCGAACCCCCAGCGCAATGTGGACCGCCTTGTTGCGGACGATGCCCTCGTCGCGGACCTTCACGCGCAAGGCATCGAAGAACACCAGCGGATAGACCGGCTCGAGCGGCCGCGCCTGCCAGGCGGCGATCTCTTCCAGCACCGCGTCGGTGACAGCGCTGACGAGATCGGGCGAGACGTCGATGCCGTAGAGATCACGAAGATGCCCGACGATCTCGCGGGCGCTCATGCCGCGGGCGTACATCGAAACGATCTTCTCATCGAAGCCGGGAAAGCGACGCTGGTACTTGGCGATCAGCTGCGGATCGAACGTTGCCTGGCGGTCGCGCGGGATATCCAGCTCAATTCGGCCGGTCTCAGTCGTCACCGTTTTGCGGCCGTAGCCGTTGCGGCTGTTGCCGGCCTCGTCATCCGCCAGGTGATGATCCATCTCCGCGTTCAGCGCCCGCTCGGCAAGCGCCTTCTTCAGATCGTCGAGCAATCCGTCGGAATCGAAAGCCGTCTTGGGATCGGCGCCGGCCAGCAACTGATCCAGCAACGCGTCAGGAATGCGGGGTGTTTTGCGTCGTGCCATGAGGAACCTCCATCGGATCCATTATGGCCGCCCAAACACGAAATTCCTGACACTCCCGCTTCGGATTGGCGATCACGATACGATTGACGTAGGGTGACAGCACTTCCGCAACGGCCGCGGCATTCCCAGTTGCCTCGATCACAACATGATCGTCATGGGTGAGCTCCCTTCTAGCGAACTCCTCCAGCTTGTTGCGCAACATCTGAACACGGCCGAGCTTGACGATCTCGCCATCAAGCAACGACACGACCTCGGCGGCTACGCGGTGTATATCCATGCCGATAATACGCATGGTTCCCTCCATCGTTGGTCACGAACAGGGAGCCAGCGGGCAACACGACAAATACGGATCCGCGCTCGCAGCGCATCCGGGCGAGTCGTAGGGGCGGCTAGATAACGTGCTCGAACTCTCAGTTCATCTGCATACGACGGCCTGCCCGCACTTGCGTGCTCCCGGTGCCCCATGGCCCGGATGCGCCAAGTCTAACCGACATGGCGACCGAACAAACGCGGGCACCAAGGACAACATGCCGGATAATGGCTTCGTCGAAAGTTTCAACGGCAGTTTCCGTGACGAGTGCCTCAACGAAACCCTGTTCTCGTCGCTTCTCCAAGCACGGGATGCAATCAACGCATGGAAGGAGGACTACAACCGCAACAGACCCCACTCATCGCTAGGCAACATCACGCCCAACGAGTTCGCAATGAAGATGGCTATGGAAAAACAGGCCGCATGAGGCCAGATTAGAAACCCAATACTCTCCCGAAAACTGGAGGGAACTCGGGTCTCACGTCATCGATCATTGGATCGCCTTCGCCCTCTTCGCGTGCGTCGGCATTCATATGCTCTACGCGGCAATATGGGGTTCAACGGACAACCCACCCAAGGGAAGATCGCTCGCCGCCCTGATGGCGACGGCGGTCGGAACCAGCATCGACGCCATGGCGGTGGGTATCTCTCTCGCGCTCCTTCAGGTCAACATCGTCATCGTCGCGATAGCAATTGGGCTTGCCACCTTCGCGATGTCCTCGGGAGGCATGCTTGTCGGGAGGCTGATTGGCAATCGCCTCGGCAGGTTAGCCGAACTTATTGCAGGTCTTGCACTTTTCGGTTTGGGGACGATGATCTTGTTCGAACACCTATCGCCGATGTAAAAAGACACGTGAAATCGTGACCGTGCAACAGTTTAGCGGCGTCGCCTTCCAACAACCAGCTGCGACATTTGAACACTTGAACCTCAACCCGCTCGAGGTCCTACCTTTCCACTAGTGGGGTGCAGTGGTGCACTCGAATAGGTGGATATTAGGATGTCAGGAACGCTACTTAACTCGCATGGGCCAGCCGACAAAGCTGCCGGGGCTCTTTGTCCACATTGCAGGGTCGACCTCGTTATGAGCGAGCGTCAGGGTATCGAAATCGACTACTGCCCGAAATGCCGCGGCGTGTGGCTGGACCGAGGCGAACTCGACAAGATAATCGAACGGAGCGCGGCGGAAGAGGCCCAGTACGCCCAGGGGCAAGCAGGTCGCGGCCGTGCGCAGGCTTCCTCACGCAATACATCGAATGACTGCCGCGGAGATCACCGCCGCGACTATAGCGACCACGATCGTCATGGCGGACACCATGGTCGAAGGCACGGTTCGTTCCTCGGCCGACTATTCGACTGACACCCCATCAGGAACGGAATCATGAAGGCTGCGCGCATTGGTCAGCTAGGGTGGTACGCCATTGCCGTGTTTACAACGGCCTCGCCGGTTTATGCCCAATCGATTGAGCGAGCAGAGGTCGAGAAGATCGTCCGCGAATACATCATCCAGAACCCGGAGATCATCGAGGAAGCACTTACGGAGCTTGAGAAGCGGACTCAAGCAGCTGAGGCCGAGGCCAGGTCACAAGCGATAGTGGCCCAGACTGATGCACTGTTCCGATCGAGCGACGATGTGATCCTGGGAAATCCAGACGGGGATGCTACACTCGTCGAATTCTTCGACTTCAACTGCGGCTATTGCAAGCGGGCGGCACCTGACGTCAAGGCCCTTGTCGCCGAGGATCCCAAGCTGCGGATCGTCTTGAAGGAGTTTCCCATTCTTGGGCCGGGCTCGGTGGAGGCCGCGAAAGTGGCCTTGTCCGTGAAGCGCGTTGCTGGGGACGCCGCCGCGCGTGATTTCCATGTCAGATTGATGGAAATGCAAGGACAGATAAACGCTAGCCGGGCCTTGGACCTGACCGAAGAGATGGGACTCGATCGCAAGAAGCTGTCTGAAGAAATGGCTACACCAGCGATCGAGGCTATCATTGCGACAAACCTCGCGCTGGCTCAGCGGCTCGGCCTGACAGGGACGCCTTCGTTCGTCGTAGGAGATCAGATCATCGAGGGAGCCGTCGGTAAGGAACCGCTAGCCGGTGCGATCGAAGCGGTCCGCCAGAAATGAGGTCTCTGAAGACCAATCCTCTGCCTATTTTGGCGTCAACCCTGCTATACAATTTCGGTACCGTGGATTGAGGCACCTCGCAAACGCGGCCTCACTGTCTCACCCGACGATCAGCAGCAACCGACACACCATGCCATGTCGCTTGGCAAGAAAGGTTGGCGCTGGATGCATCAGATACCGCAGCGTTTGACATTCCTGCGCCAGTGGCTCGCCAACCCCCTGATGGTAGGGGCGGTGCTCCCTTCAGGGACGTCTCAGGCCCGCTTGATGACACAGGCAATCGACCAGAACACGAGGTCAGTTCTCGAACTCGGACCCGGCACCGGCGTCTTCACCGAGGCTCTCCTCAAACGTGGTTTGGTGCCGGAACAACTGACGCTGGTCGGACTGGACGCGAGTTTTTGCCAACTTGCTCTCACGCCGATTTCCTGGCGCTCGCATCGTCCAGGGCGATGCGGCGCGCTTGTCCGCGGCGGGCGTCGGGAGAGATGCACATACAGTGCGGCTATCAGCGGGTTGCCACTCCTTTCGATGCCCACCCGTACGATATTTCGCATCGTCGAGGGCGTGGCGCGCAGGCTCGGGCCGAGCGGCAATCTCTATCAATTCACCTATGGCGCTCGGTGCCCGATTGCGCACGCCATACTTCAGAGGCTGGGCTTGGAGGCGAGTTTGCTCGGGACCGTCATGTGGAACCTGCCCCCGGCGTCGGTCTATCGGATTTCACATACTCGGGTTGATCCGAAGGTGACATCGACTTCCGAACCGAATGTGGCGGCAGACGCCCATACATCTCTCATACCTAAGCAAAACCCGACCGCGATGTGTTGGGAAGGGGAACGGATTTCACGTCAATAGAAAGATAAAGGAGCTCAATATGTTCACGATACGCGAGATGCTGGCCGGCACAACGGCTTTTACAGCCTTGGCGGCACTACCTGCGCGAGCACAGACTGGTGTCAATCATGAGGTCCAGATGCTAAACTAGGGGGAAGAAGGGCGCAATGGTGTACGAGCCGGACTTCGTAGCTGCTTCACCCGGTGATACCATAACCTTCATTCCAACTGACAAGTCCCACAATGCCGAGAGCATAAATGGGATGCTGCCCGAAAACGCGCTCCCGATCAAAGGCAAGCTGAATGAACAGAGCACCATCACCATCGAGAAAGAAGGCGTCTATTGCGTAAAATGTGTCCCGCACTACGGAATAGGGACGGTCATGCTTATCGCCGTAGGCGCGCCAAGCAACCTGGATGAAGCCAGGACGGTTGAGCATCCGCCAAAGCAGAAAAGCTGTTCGACGAGCTGTTTGCTGAAATTCCCGCAGCTTGATCCATTCCGAGTGGGCGCCAAGCAACCGTAGATGGAAGCAGAAGATCATCCGGTAACGAATTGCACTGCTACCATCTACGGGAAGAAAAGCGTCGTAACACCTTCAAGACGATGTTTCGATGCTTGACGACTATGGCTTCGCTCTGTCCGACAACAATCGTTCGACAATAGTCTCGCCGTCCGGCCCTGCTCCCATGATCAGCGCCGATGCTCGGTTGCGTTGCCATGGCCGGCCAACAAAGTAGATGCCTTTCACCGGTGAGATACCGGCTTCGTGCAGGAGTGCTCCGTCAGGCCCTTTCGCGTCTTCGATATCGAGCCAGGTTGCGTCGTCCCGATAGCCGACTGCCCATATGACAGTCCGGATGACCGCCGACGTGCCGTCGGCAAACCGGGCCGCGTGACCGCTTGCTTCAATGAGACGTGGCAGCACCCGGATGCCTCGCTTCGCTAGGCTCTCAATGCTCCGGTCACGGTCAGGGAACGCATCGGATTGTCTGAGCTTTCTGCCAATCCGCGACTCCGCGGGGGCTCTTAGCAAGCCAAACAGGTTGAGCCACCACCAGATGGACTTGCCAAGCACTCGCTCGGGAAAGAGCTTGCGAGGCTTGCCCATCGCCAGCAGGACGGGCTGCCTTTGTCGCACTTCCACAGCGATATCCCGCCCGCTTGCTCCATCACCGACCACCAAGACCGGACCGTCGGGCAACTGGTTCGGATTGCGGTAGGTTTCGGTGGTCAGCTGGAGCGCCTCGTGTCCGAACTGCGCCGCGACCTTTGGCACAAGCGCGACCTGGAACGCTCCGGTCGCGACGATCACCTCGCTGGCACTGATACGCGATCCATCGTCAAACGCAGCTTCAAATCCACCGTCTCCAGCCTTCGAGAGGCGGATCAGACGTCGACCAAGCTGGATCGGCAGTCGGAAACGTGTCACGTATGCTTCAAGATAGTCGGCGAACTCGTCGCGGCTCGCATAAAGTTCCCGGTTGCCCGCCAGGTCCAGTCCCGGTAGGGCGCTGAACTGGCGTGATGTGAACAACGACAGCGAGTCATATCGCTCCCGCCAGCTATCCCCGACCCTACGATGACCGTCGACGATGACAAACGGCACGCGGGCATTCTTCAGGTGATACCCGGCAGCGAGCCCCGCCTGTCCGGCTCCGATCACTAAGACAGGTCTTTCCATCAGACAACGACGACTTGGGCTCCTACGGGCACACGCTCGTAAAGATCCTCAACATGCTCGTTCACCATCCTGATGCAGCCGTTGGAAACAGCCTTGCCGATGGTCCAAGGCTCGGTCGTTCCGTGAATTCGGTAGAGCGTATCGCGGCCGTTACGATAAAGGTAGAGAGCCCGTGATCCCAATGGGTTGTTAGGGCCCCCTGGCACGCCGCCGGCATAGCGGGCATATTTCCCCGGATCGCGGCGGATCATGTTGTCCGTCGGGCGCCAGGACGGCCATTTTGCCTTCCTGCCGATCACGGCGGAGCCGGTAAAGGCAAGTCCCGCCTTGCCGACACCGATCCCGTATCGTCGGGCAGAGCCTGCACCACCGACAAGGTACAGGTACTTCTCGCGTGGAACCACCACGATCGTTCCTGCCGGGTAGTCATATGGCGATCTTACGTTCTGTGGCAGGAAGCGTTCTTCCAGCACGAACTTGCGCCTTGCGGTGTGTGCAAGGGCCTGACCGGGCACCGCGAGCAGCACGAACATTCCGAGGACGAGCATTCGCCTGTCGATCCGTCCCAAGGAACCATTATCAATTCTTTTCGGCTCAGTGTTCATGACCGTCCTCACCCTGGGGAGGAGCGACGTCGGGAACGAGCTTTTCTATCTTCGCACCTTCCTTGAGTTCAGCAATGATGCGCCTCTCCTCGGCGGCTTTCAGAGCTTGTCGTATCTGCGGCGCCACGGACTCAAACGACGGGGCAGGACGATTTCGGGTTTCCTCGAGCAGAACGACGTGAAATCCGAAGGCGCTTGCAACCGGCGTCTGCGTGTATTCACCAGGCTGTAGATTGGCGGCCGCCGCATCGATCTCCGGCAAGACCTGGCCTTCCGCCACAAAGCCGAGGTCTCCGCCCTTGACCCTGGAGACTTCGTCGGCTGAGTGCTCCCGCGCCAGCTCCACGAACGCCTTTCCCTCCTTCAGCGCCTCAATGACCTCAACGGCATCGCCCTCGCTGTCAAGCAAGATATGGCGAAGCCGACGCTCGGTCACCGGCGGAATCCTTGCCGCCTGTTCGTCATAGGTAGCCCTGACGATGCTGTCGGTCACCGCTCTTTCAACCCGTTGCTCCAGGAAAAGGGCGCGCAGCGTCTGATCTTCAAGAAACGCCAGCTGCCTCTTGTAGGCGTCCTGCCCGGTAACGTTTGCCGCACGGGCAGCGGCTGAGACGATCTTCATGTCGATCAGTGCGTCGACCAGGATGGAACGCCTCGCATCAGGCGGCATCTGGGCGAGCTGCGGCCCGTACATCTGCTCGGCGAGGGCAAGATCGTCCGCCGTGATATCCTGGCCATTCACACGGCCGACGATATTCGTGTCCTGAGCCAAAGCCGCAGATCCAAGCGGAAAGGACAGGGTCAGGATCATCGCGCGGACAAGAAGGCCGGCATTCTTCCGTCTCCGGTTCCCGATCGTACTATTCATCGGCGCCTCCTTGCTGTTTCGCGGCGGTGACGAGCGGATCGATAATCTCACTGAACCGCTCGATGCTCAGTGTGCCTTTTTGCATCTGGCCATTGATGAAGAAGGTCGGCGTCGAGTCCACTCCAAACGACTTGCCTGCCTCGGCAACGGCAGAGACCTGATCCAGCAACTCTTGGTCTGTGAGGCATTTCTCGAAATCGGCGGAGCTCATCCCCGTCATGCCCATCACTGACTTGAGCGCCTCGGTCCCGTCGGCAACTCGCGCCCAATTGTCCTGCGTGCGGTAAAGCAGATCGATGGTGGGATACCACTTGTCATCGCCCATGCACCGCGCCAGCATGAATCCGGCCGAAGACCGCGGATCGAACGGAAACTCCCGCATGATGAAGCGGACCTGACCCGTATCGACATATTTTTTCTTGAGCTCGGGCCACACATTTACATGAAAGGTGCGGCAATGGGGGCAGGTCAGAGACGCGTATTCGATGATCTTAACCGGCGCGTCCTCAGGCCCGAAGCTCTTTTCCGGCAGCGGCCCCGGGGCCAGCAGCGCGTCGGTTGACGGTTGCGCCAACAGGTGGGTGGGATAAGTCGCGACCATCCCGGTCGCAGCCATGCCAAAAATCAGATTGCGGCGTTTCATTTTAGATCCTTTCCTGAGGACGATCTTGTGCAAGCTCTAGCCCCTTGAGATGCAAGGGGCCTCTCGCTAGAAAAGTGCATTTGTTCCGGTTCGAACGATGATGGGGGTCGGCGTTGCGACGCGGTCGTACAAGTCGATGATGTCCTGATTCACCAACCGGACGCAGCCGCTCGAAACCGCCTTGCCAATGGTCCAAAATTCGGGTGTCCCGTGAAGACGATAAAGTGTGTCTTCGCCATTTTGGAATATGTACAGCGCTCGCGCGCCAAGCGGATTTTTGAGGCCAGGCGGCTGGCCGCCGTTTTCCGCGCTCCACTTTTCCAGCTCCGGCTGGCGTGCGATCATCTCGGCTGGAGGCGTCCATTTCGGCCACCGCTGCTTCCACTGGATCACGCCTTCACCCGACCATTCGAACCCCTGCCGGCCAAGACCGACGCCGTAACGCATGGCCTTGCCACCGGGCCGGACGAGATAGAGAAAGAAATTTCTTGTATCCACGACGATCGTACCGGGGCGCTCACCGGTCGGGTCGTCGACCAACTGCCTGTAGAAGCGCTTTTTGAGCTTTGACAGGTCAACGGCTGGGATCGGGAAATCCTCTTCCGGCATGGCGCGATACATGGAGACATGGGATGGGTCGATGGCGGGTTTCTCGGGCGCCGGCGCCCCGCCAGAGCCTCCCGTGGTCGAGCAAGCGGGCAAGGTCAGTCCGCCAGCGGCCGCCGCAGCCAAGCCTAGAAATTGTCGGCGGGAAGGAGTCGTACGAAAGTCTTTTGAGGTCACTGTTCCACTCGCAATAAATCATCGAAAGTCCGGTGCTTGCCGGGCAAGCGAAGCCGAAAGGAAGGAACACGCATCACGCTGCGGGATCCGGCGCGTGGCCAGATCGGCGCAACGCTCGCGCGCTCTCGCTTCGAGAAATTATCGGGGCGGTGGGAAATCCAGAGAAATGAGGCCGGGACGGATCGCTCGCGTAAGCCTCTCGGGAAGCGATCGAGGTACTCCACCGACGTCAGGTACATGCCATTCCGCAAGCCAGTTGCACCCGTCATGGCACTTCGCTGCCGCGTCGGGTGAAACAGGTGCGGCGTTGTCATTGCTGCCGCCCACCGCATCCCCCGCGACTAGCGACACGATCGTGACGGACTGCTCGCTGGTCGTAGCCGTCGGCAGCGCCACGTGGAGACCGACGAAACAAAGCATCAGGAAGGCGAGTAGTGTCCGTCCCATCGCATCACTCATCCGGCGAGTGAGGGTCGGCCAATGCAGCATCGGGACGGCTGATCGGCACTGATGTCAGCGAGGTTCGCTTGGCGAGAGCGGACTGCCCGCCGCGTTCCAGCATTTTGCGAAAGCTCGGATGCATGCCTCCGTCGGCATAGGCATGTGCGGAAAGCACATTGCCAGTCGAAAGAAGATCGTCCATAGCGATGCGATCGGATTGCTGCCGTCCAGCGACCAACGGATCAGCAGCGATCAGTGCTGGCGGACATGACGCCAAAGGGTCCTGTGGATCTCCACCTTCGAGCTCCCTGTCGAAGACGTAGCGTCCTTCGCAATAGAAAACCTTAGGTTGCCGGCGTGTTACCTCAAATATGTCGTAGCCTTGCTTCAGGTTGGTCCAGAACGGAAAGTTCGAATCGTTCTTATGTTTGGCCATGTTCTGCGGCGTCATCCGAAACGGAAACGCTTGGACTTGGAACGACCCTTGGCCACCTTTCAGCGCCTCACGAGCAACCGCGTAGATTTCGGCAACCCCTTCGTCGGTGAGCGCATAACACCCCGATGAAGAACACGCTCCGTGCACCATAAGCGATTCCCCTGTATAGCCGAGTGCTGCTTCGAGCCTGTTCGGATAACCAAGATTGAACGACAGATAGTACTGGGAGTTCGGGTTCAGCATTCCCGCGGCCACATCATAGAACCCTTCAGGAGCCTGGCGGTCCCCGTCCCGCTTTTTCGGGCCGAGCTTTCCGGACCAGCGACACATCGGGTAGGTCTTGAGAAGGGCGTATCTGCCGCTGCGATCCCGTTTCCATATCTCAAGTTCGCTCTCCTGCTTGAAAATCCGTACGAGGATCGGCGCGGAAGGCGACATGGATTTGCGCGACATTTCTGCCACGAGCATTGCGGGGATTGCACGGGCTGCCTTACCGTCAACATCGAGGACAGTCGAAACGCACGCGCTCAAAAGGAGCGCAACCAGCGTGACTCCCCCTATTCTGACAGCGGTGAACATCATCGACAACCATATTTATCTACGCGGGCCCTTTTCGGCAACGCTTGGCAGAGTCCAACCATCATAGTTAAAAAAAAGTTTCCGCCAACGAATTTCCTCGCAGCAAAGAAGCACAGAAATGAGAGGTTGCCTGCAAGAGACAGAACATTACTGAATGTCGCACTAAATGCTAATCGCGATAGGGCCGCCAGTTGGCCATACCCAACTCGTCAACTAGTCTAGTGACCAGCCTCCTCTTCGACGATAACCATCGTATTAACTTTGCCCTTTTCTCCGAAATCGAGCGTCAGATCAAATGTGTCGCCAGGCTTTAGCGGCTTCCTCAGTCCTGAAATCCAGATATGCTCGCGCCACGCGGCAAGTCCCAGCGGCTTGCCTGGGCTGAGCGTGATACGGGTGGGCCAAAGTTCCGTGCCGCCTGCATCGACACGGAACCTCACAGTCTCGGCGACGGATGTTTCCGCCCCTATCAAATGTGCTTTTTCCGTCCCTTGATTTAGAATGGCTCCATATACCGGTATGCTGACAACTCCTCCCAACGGCGGCGGTGACCAAACGTGGCCGATTGAGATTTGGCCCAGTTTGTAGCTGTGAGCAGACGCGCCGCCTGCGACAAGAACTGCCAGAAGGATGCCCAAGAATAGCGACCGACTGAACCATGACCAGGTTTTGAATGCCGATGTCGCATCCGACCGAACTCCGTTCCAGTATTGCGATTGCCGTATGCTCATCGGGCTATCTTCTCGGTGCATCATTATCAAACTCCTGAGTTGATGACGTCGTCAGGCGCTGGTCCGTCTCGTCAGACCCTTTCGAAAGATCCCGTGCCGCTTCGATTTCCTGATATGACAGATTCTTCTGTCGAAAGAAGGTGTAAGACAGCGTCACTTCACGGAAAATACGCGCGTCTTCATCTTTCAGCATCTGCTCATCGAGATACAGAACCAGAGGCATCCGTGCACTCTGACCGGGCCCCAACTTCTCTTCCGTAAAACAGAAGCATTCGATCTTGAAGAAAAAAGGAGCTGTCTGATACGGTGTGACGTTAAACGTCGCCCGTGCGACGACAGTCTCGTTAGAAACGTTTTTTGCGTAATAATAGACCTTGGTGGGTACACCGAATTTTGTCTCTACGCTTCGTTGCTCAGGGCGAAACTCCCAGGGAAGGTCCGGCGCGACATTTGCATCGAAAAACACTTGGACCGTCTCGTTGCTTGTCGCGGTCGGCATCGATCCATCGACCGATCGTTGAACCGTCCCGCCATAACCTGTCAGGTCGCAAAACATTCGGTATAGAGTAGGTGAATACGCTACGAGTCCTGTCATAGCAACTAATATCCCAGCACTGGCGATCACAGGCCAAACTTTTTGCGAGCGATGTCTCATGGTAATGAGCTCCTCTGATCGTCTCGACCAAGGAGGTTGTTTGATGACTAACGATCTGGCAACGCGACATCGAGCCGCGCGGACTCTTGACGCAGTGGTTCCGGCTATATTGGCATCGCTAAGCGTCAAACAACCGCAGCCACCGAAGCTCCCCGGCCTATTGAATATTTTCTAGGCATCGGGGAGACTTAATTCGTTCACAGGGAAAGTTTTTTGCCATCGCCATGCCTGAAGCATCGGAATGCCTTACCCCCCAAGAATCCCAGATCCTTTCCCGAAGTAGACGTTGTAGGAACTGGGTGATATGTGGTGTTCTGGTAACCTTCGTTGTTACCGTCTACTGGATAAGTTTCAGGCATGTTCGCACAGAAGCTAACCAGTCCGTAACTTCCGTCGACATTGATCACCACCCAATCACTCACTCTTGAGTGGCGTCTTGTGCGCGGCAGTGGGATGATGAGGCGACCCTGATTGGACTAGCCCGTTTTCTATGATCTTGCGCCTGACGTACTTTATTTTGATCGTACCGATTGCCTACCTGGCGTTGTCGTCGGCGTTTCGATTGGTGTGCCTCGGGCTTGGTCATAACAACCTTGAGATGCTTTACGGCGGCACCGCGATCTATCTGCTTACGCTGGCGTCCGCCGTGGAGGGCGCGTGTTTCCTGGCGGAGGACATCAGAAGTTCGTCGCCCACATTCACGAGGCTTACCCATCGATTCAGATCTTCTCAAGACTGACGCTTCAGATACTGAAGCGTGTCCCATTTATTGGGCCTCATAGCCTGCGGCCTTGAAGAAGTTTCGGCATTCGGTGGCGGAGAAGAAATTCACGATTTCTCCGAGAGCCTTGCTGATGGCATCGAGGCTGCGTGCTTTCGCAGCAGCGCCTTCAGCTTGGAAAAGACCATCTCGATGGGCTTGAGGTCGGAGCTATAGGGCGGCAGGAGGAGGATCCAGGAATCTTCTACCTGACCATTTGCTCGGCTTTCTTGCTTTTGTGAAAGCTGACATTATCGAGAATGACGATGTCGCCTGGCGATAGCGTCGGAGCCAGTTGGGTGTCGACCTAGGTCTCGAAGATGAGGCCGTTCATCGGCACGTTCACGATCCATGGCGCGGTTCGGCCGTGACTGCGCAAGCCGGCGATGAAGGTCTGTGTTTTCCGTGAGCCGAACGGCGCATGGAAGTCGAAGCGCTGACCTTTGGCTGAAAGCAGTTTACATTTCATCTACGCGAAATGAAGCTTTTGGTTCAAATGCACATTCGAAAATTGGACGTATCTTGGAAGAATTTTCCTAGGCTACTCGTGTACCAAAACCACGGGGAGATGGTCTATGTTGAAGTTCTCAGTCGTTGTTTTTATGCTTGGCGTCTCGGCGATGTCCGCTAATGCAAATGCGTTTCACCTGAATCCGGATCAACGGGCAACCACGAGTATGGCTACATTCGGATCGACGACGATTCCGATAGGCTACTATGAGTACTGTCAACGATATGCGGAACGGTGTGAGAGAACCGCGCAAGGTAGCAGCGTCAATCTGACGCCAAATCGCTGGAAGCAGCTCGTCAGTGTCAATTCAGAAGTCAACACATCAATAATCCCAAGAACCGATCCCGAGATATTTGGCGTAGAAGAACGGTGGGTATATCCTGACGGCGTGGGCGACTGCGAAGACTACGCCCTGCTTAAGCGGAAGATCCTCAACGAACAAGCTGGCATTCCGCTCGGCGCTCTTTCAATGACAGTTGGAAGAGATGCAAACGGTGGGGGGCATGCCGTGCTCACCGTGATTACCGACATGGGGGACTTCATCCTTGACAATGTCGAACCAAGAGTCCTTCCGTGGCAGGAGGCTGAAATCCAGTTTCTGAAACGCCAGTCATCAACAGATCCAAATGTCTGGGTCAGCCTCATACGCGAGGGCAGAGCTCGCGATTTCGGCAGCTACGCCTCCAACCAAGCGAACTCGATCGCGGCCAGGAAACTCAGAAAATAGGTTGTCACTATTGGGATAAGAGGCTTGAGCATTCCTCTGCTATCGGGAACGATTACTATTCCTATTGCATACCCGATTTAGTTCAAGCGGCTGGCCGGACGGAGGCCGGCGAGCATGACAAAGCCTTGCCCAATTGCCTTCGGGACCGCGTAGTTGCGGCGGTTTTTTGCGGGAGTCGACACGCTCGGTGGCCTCGCGCTGCGGCAGCTTCGCGGCGGGATGGGCCAACGGATCGAGAGTCGAGGCCAGCGATCGCCTTAACCGTTTCATCAGTCGTCGAATGCCGCCAGCGCTATCGAGCGACCGGTTCGGTAGTGCTGGCCACTATGGGCGGATATCTGCTTCGGCGTCAACGAGGCGAGTTAGGTGCTCAACGACGTCGTCCAGCTTGCCCGTCGGTTCGAGCAGTTCACCCTGAACAGGGTAAGCGCGAAGCCCGGGCCGTTCAGCGGGTGGCCGCGTAGTTCCATGGCATGAGGGCGTCAAGTTTGCGATTGGGCCAGCCGGCGGCGAGACGTTCGAGTGTGAGCTTCAGCTAGGCATGAGGGTCGACGACGTTGAGCTTCGCTGTTGTCAGCAGTGTCGTGATGGTAGCCTAGGTTCTGCCGCCTCCGTCGGAGCCAGCGAAAAGCGCATTCTTTCTGGTGATGGAATGCGGTCGGATGGTTCGTTCGACGATGTTGGAGTCGATCTCGATACGACCATCGGCGAGGAAGCGCTTCAGCGCCGTTCGCCGGCTGATGACATAGCGGATTGCCTCGGCGAGCTTCGACTTGCCCGACAGGCACGGCAGTTCGCGTTCCCAGGCTTCAAAGAGATTCATGGACGATAGCGACCGAACGCTCCTGGCGCACCGTGTGGCGCTGGTCGAGCCCTTGTCCGCGGATATGCTCCTCGATCTGCCAGAGCGGCGCCATGGCCTCTACCGTGCGCGTGGCGAAGGGCGAACTCTCATCGACATGAAGCTCGAAGAATTTCCTGCTGACATGACCCCAGCAACCCGCGGGTATGACGGCGTCAGTGGCGTTCTCGGCCTTGGCGAGCCGATTGTAGGCGGTATAGCCATCCGCCTGTAGGATGCCGCAATAGCCTGCCAGATGTCGTGCGAAGCAGTCGCCACCCCGGCTGTCCTCGAACCTGTAGGTGACCATTGGCGGCGCGCTGCCGCCGAAGGGGTATCGTAGCGGGCATAGGCCCACAGCGAGGCGGTCTTCACCTTGCCCGATCCGGGCGCCAGCGTCGGCTAAGCCGCGCCCTGCCCGTGCTGCGAAACCAACTGATGGGTTGGCGGATCAGAAGCTTTCGCTGCGGGAACTTCCTTCAAGACAGGGAGGGGCGCTCAGTCCCCTCCCCTATCCGGCAGTATCACAGCGCGGTCATTCGGGGCGAGAAGCTGCTCGACAATGAGATCGAGCACGGTGTCCTACGTTGGACTTCATCGATCGAGATTGCCCGTCTTGTGCTCATGCGGCGGATATTCTCCCCCGTTTCGCCCGAGTAGGAGCTCTATCTCTTCCGCGTCCTTGGCGCCATCAATCCCGATCTCGATCGCGTCCTCGTCGCGGATCGAACGAATCTCCCCACGCCTGCACGACCAATCCTGCCACTCCGCCTGAGAGCGCCTCTCTCGCGGGCATCGCCATGGTAGAAGTGCCGGACCCGGGATGTTCCGCATGCTTCGCCGTCACACGATTGGCGGCAACATAACCCGTTTCACCGAAGCAGCCGAGAAGCTCACCGCACAGGCCGGCAGACATCGGTACGCCTCGCAAAGGCACCTTATTTGAGAATCCTATCAAGCAAATTCTCATGATTAAATGGAAAGCGACACCGAAAAGAGCGCATTCTGACGGTTAAGCGTAAAGCGACACCGCCGAAAGTCAGCCTAGGCCTATGATGGCTAACCTCTAGCCAAAACAGATCATGCACTCAGTGTTGAGTAGAGAGTGCCCAGGAGAGCAGGATGATTGCCCCAAGTAGTATCGGCTGATGTATAATATAGATCAATAAGCTCCGATTCCCCATCCAGACGAAAATCCTTGTAAGCCATCCTTGCGTCGTGTGGTAGACTAAAGAACTTCGATTTGTTCGAGTTGCGAACAGCTTTGCACTTGCCATACCCAGAAGCGTGACGCCGACCCATGGGAAAATGGGGACGAAATCGTTGCTGGGTGGAGAGCGTTCTGCAAATCCGATCCAAGCCAGCCACCGCGTGTTGAATGCCGGCGCATCCATAACGAACGGCAGAATCAGTACAAATCCGGCCGCGCCCAAACAAGCCGAAACGCTAGCGCGTAGAAACGGCACGCCCAGAACAGTGGCGGCTGCGATTGCGTGGAGAATCCCGAAAAAGATGAAGCTCTCCGGGAAAATCAACCAGGTGACCAGCGTGATGACCACCGCGTAAGCGGTGATGATGAAAAGACGGCGGTAAAACGCTCTCACGTGAAAGGAATCGCGATGTGCGAGCACGAGACTCACACCCACAAGAAACATGAATGTTCCGGCAAGACTTCGTCCGAAAGTAAGCCAGATGGGATGTCGTGCTACACCGCTGATGATGCCGGTGAATTCCAGATCCCACACAATATGAAACAGGACGACGCCTGCGATGGCCAGTCCTCGTGCGACGTCAATCGCTACAACGCGCCGGCCGTGGGTCAATGTCTTTGCCTCTCTTGTGCGCCGTGGATTTGCAGACCCTCGCACGCGGCGCTCCGGACCGTGCGAGTCATTGAGCCCCTTGAGCGAGCTTGACTTCACCCTCGAAAAGATCGACGAGCTGCTGTGACCCGAAGGTTTGCATGCCCCTGCCGTTGACGAAGAACGTTGGGGGCTGGTCAACGCGCCACGTATCGATGTCCTTCGATTCCTGAATGAGCACCGCGGTGACCTCGTCCGAGGAGGCTTTTTGCCGCGCGTGTTCAAGGTTCAACCCGGCGGCGGCCGCAGCCTGCCATGCCTGGTCAATGACTGGCCCGCTATGGGGCGCCCATTCCGACTGTGCGGCCAGGAGAGCTTCCAAGACTGGTTCGAAGAGATTTTGCTTTCGTGCGGCTTCAAGGATTCCTAATGCCTGGTCCGACCCATCGTGGAATGCGGCGTATCGTAGGACGAGTCGGACATCCTGAGGATATTGTGCAAGGATGCTCTTTACGATGGGATGGAAGGCGCGGCAGGCTTCGCATGACGGATCGAAGAACTCCACGATGGTGACAGGGGCGCTGGCCGGTCCGATGACTGGCGAGTAGTCTCTGATGAGGCCGGCATCGTCGGAGATCGCCTCGACACTACTTCCACCGACACGGTCATAGTAGAACACAGATCCCGCGAAGAGGATGGTGGAGGCGACGGCAGCGGAGACGACGATCACCTGGCGACGGTTCATCGATAAACTCCGGGGCGGCACAGGAAAAGGAGCCCGCCGATTGCCGCAAAGGCAATCAACGAAGCGAGCGGCAAGGGCACGCTGCCGAGAATGGTCATAGCTTCTCCAGCGCAAGATGGTCCGGCGCGCGTGCACGGGATTATCGCTTCTTCTATAAGGCCGAAGTAAATCAATGTGTGAAAAAATGCGATCGCCGCGCCCAATCCAACGAGTGGCAATGCATAGAATTTGATGCTGGAATCAGACCGAAATGCCGCGATTCCCAAGATAATCGCGAGAGGAAACATAAATATCCTCTGGAACCAGCAGAGATTGCATGGTGTCTGCCCAACGATCTCTCCAATGAACAAGGCGGTGAGCGTTGCTGCTACCGCGATCATCCAAGCGAACAATAGCCATAAGCCATTGCGCTCCTCCACCACGTCGTTGGACAATTTGTTCAACATCCATCAAGAACCCGTGACTTGATCTCTTGCTATGCGACGAAGCTTTTCCAACCGCGTCTCGCGTGGCTCGTGCATATCCATCATACCGCCAAAGCTGCCATCAGATTTCATGAGGAACACGCCGGCGGTGTGATCCATCGTGTACTCGCCGGCCTCCAAAGGGACCTTTTTCGCGTAGGCGGAAAAAGCCTTGAGCGCGGAATCTGTCTCGGCAGCCGTACCGCGAAGCGCCAGGATCCGGCTGTCGAACGATGTCATGTAACTTGCCAGGGCTTCTTGGGTATCGCGCTCCGGATCGACCGTGATGAATAGAACCTCGAAACCGTCGGCTACAGGTCCCAGCTCCGTCATCAGGTCCGTTAGCTCGAACAGCGTCGTCGGACAAATGTCGGGACAGTAGGTGAATCCGAAGAAGACCAGATAGGGTCGACCGGCCAGCGCCTGATTGTCGACGCGTTCGCCGGTATGCGACACCAAGGAGAAAGGCCCACCGACTTTCGCGGTGCCACTTGAAGTCTCGCCGGTCGGACTGCCACCGGATAGTTGCGTCGACACGATCACGAACATGCCGAGCACCACGATGGCGGCCCACACCATGAGCCGGAAGGCCCGCAGTCCGCTCACGGCGTATGACCGCCGTGCTCATTGCCGCTGCCCGTTTCCACCGTGGGGTTTCTCTGCACGACAAACTCGATCTCTACGGTCCCGGCCCGGGCGAACTCCAATGTCGCCTTGAAGCTGCTCCCTTCGATCAGCTGCTGGTTGGGTTTGATGAGCATAAGGTGGATGCCGCCTGGCGCCAACTCGACCGAGGCTCCTGCAGCGATCTCGACTCCATCGGGAAGTGGACGCATGCGGGCTATGCCGTCATCCATGGTCATCTGATGGACTTCGATCCGATCAGCTATCGGAGTCGAACCGCCGGTCAGTCTGTCGGGCTGTGACCCTGAATTTGTCACCGTCAGATAGGCTCCGGCGACCGGGGCAGCGGACGGCGTGACCCGTGACCACGGATGGCCAATCTTGATATCACCTTGCGAGAATTGGTGTGCAAAAGCTGATGTAGAAAGCAGCATCGCGGCCAACATGCAAATGAGCTTCACTGTCAGTTTGAACCCGGAAGACAATGGGTTTCCTCCAACTATTTTTCTTTCGCGGCTTTATCGCCCTTTCGTGTCATAGGGACCACTACGCACTTCGCCGCATAGGCCTGCCATCATGTTTCACGAAGCCCCTTCCAGGCGAGCAGGCGCATGGCATTGGCGGTGACCAATACCGTCGCGCCGGTATCGGCAAGAATGGCGGGCCACAGCCCGGTCACGCCGAGAACCGTGGTTACGAGGAACACGGCCTTCAGGCCAAGCGAGAGAGTGATATTCTGGAGGATGTTACGCATGGTGAGGCGCGACAACACCACCATATTGGCGACGTCCTTGACACGGCCATGCAAGACGGCCGCATCGGCTGTTTCCAGAGCAACGTCCGTGCCGCTGCCCATGGCAATGCCAATGTCAGCAGCTGCGAGCGCCGGAGCGTCATTGATCCCGTCACCGACCTTGGCCACGAACTTGCCCTTCGCGCGCATCTCGCCGACGATCTTCTGTTTGTCCTGCGGCATCAGTTCTGCGCGTGCTTCCATGCCGAGCGACGAGGCTATGGCTTTCGCCGTCCGCTCATTGTCGCCCGTCAGCATGACGGTTTCGGCTCCAAGATCGTGTAATGCGGCTATACCGGTCTTGGCGTCCTCTCGCGGTTCGTCGCGTATTGCGAAGAGGCCCGCCACCTCCGTTCCGGCAAGCAGCACCGAAACAGTCTTGCCTTCGTCGTTCAGCGCGGCGATTTGCGATAGCAGCCCTTGGTCCAATTTGACCTTTTCGGCCGCGGCGCGCGGTGAAGCGAGAAAGAGCTTAACCGCATCCACTGTCCCTACCACACCCTTGCCGCCAACAGCGCCGGCATCGGTGGCGGCGACGACAGGAACCTTGTCAGCCTCCGCCCTTGCCAGGATGGCCACCGCCAGCGGATGGCTCGATCCGGCCTCAAGGGCCGCTGCGAGCCTCAATACCTCGCGCTCGTCGCGTGCCACACCGATGATGTCGGTGACCTTCGGCTTGCCTTCGGTAAGCGTCCCCGTTTTGTCGAGCGCGACATAGTTGACTTTGCCCAGATTCTCCAGCACCGCTCCGCCCTTCATCAGGAGACCACGGCGCGCGCCGGCGGATAGCGCCGCGGCGATCGCCGCAGGCGTGGAGATGACCAGCGCGCAGGGGCATCCGATCAGGAGAACTGCGAGTCCACGATAGATCCAGGTGTTCCATTCCGCGCCGGCCAGCAGCGGCGGCAAAATCGCTATCAGTGCAGCCACCACCATTACGCCCGGGGTATAATATTTCGAGAAGCGATCGATAAAACGTTCGGTCGGCGCCTTGGACTCCTGGGCCTCCTCGACCAATGCGATGATGCGGGAAATGGTGTTGTCGGCCGCTGCTGCCGTTACACGCACCCTGAGCACGCCTTCCTGGTTCACAGTGCCGGCGAAGACATTGTCGCCCTGCTCCTTGCGCTTCGGTACCGACTCGCCGGTCACCGGCGCCTCGTCGACCGCGCTTTCGCCGGAGAGCACGACGCCGTCGGCGGGCACACGGTCGCCGGGCCGAACGAGCACCACAGCATCTACCGTCAGGCTTTCAGCGGGAACCGTCTGCGTGGCACCGTCGCGCTCGAGGAGCGCAGTCTTGGGCATCAGTGTTGCGAGCGCCCGTATCGACGCACGAGCCCGGCCTGTCGCTATCCCTTCAAGGAGTTCACCGACAAGAAACAGGAAGACGACGACGGCGGCCTCTTCGGCCGCATTGATGATGACGGCTCCCACAGCCGCGACCGTCATCAACGTCTCGATTGTGAACGGGCTGCCGTTTGCAGCACCGAGCAAGGCGCGTCGCGCAATTGGTATGAGCCCGACGGCCATTGCAACGATGAAGCCCCACGGCTGGGTCTGCGGAAGAACCTGCGAAAGCCCAAAGGCGACGGCCAGCGCGATGCCGCAGATGATCGTCAATTGCGCTTTAGATGTTTTCCACCAGGGTCCGTCCTGCGGCCCGTGATCGTGGCCGTGCATGCCTTCCAGGGCATCAGGCGCCTCGGTAGTGATCCCGCTTCCTGTCAGTGTCTGGTCATGCCTACCATCCGGCCCATGGACATGGTTTGAGGGGGCGGTGGCCGGCTTTTGTCCCGCAGGGCCTATCGGCGCGGCTTTGTAGCCAAGGCTGGTGACCTTGCGGGCAAGTTCGTCGAGGTCAGCCTTGCTCCCGTGCGTGACGGTCATGGTGCCAGCAACAACTGATACCTTCACATCAGTGACATCCGGCATACGGCGCACTGCCGTGTCGATCTTTGCCGCACAGCTCGCGCAATCCATGCCGGCGACGCGAAAGCGGGTCTGATGCGCGCCTGCCGACGCAGTCTCCTCGATGTAACCAGGCGCGGCGCGATCTTGGCCTGAATGACTGTGCCCCGCGTGATCGCGATCAGCATGATCGTGCTTGTAATCCGTCCCGTGAACATGTCCTGCATGGTCATGGCCGGAATGGTCGTGTCCGGCGTGATCGTGGTCATGGTCGGCATGATCGTGCTTGCCGTCCGGCCCGTGCGCATGGCCGGCATGGTCATGGTCCGAATGATCGTGATCGGCGTGGTCGTGGTCATGGTCCGAATGGTCGGACATTCGGTCTTGACCTTGGGCGGGCTCCGCAGCCTTCGACTTCTTCACCGCACCAAGGCGTGTGGCCTTATAGCCTAGCCGGTTGACCTTTTGGGCCAGTGTGTCGAGATCGAGCTTGTCTCCGTGTTCAACGCTCATGGTGCCAGCAACAACCGATACGTTCACATCTGTGACATCCGGTATTCGTCGGACCGCTTTGTCGATCTTGGCGGCGCAACTTGCGCAATCCATGCCTTCAACCCGAAAGCGGGTGCGGCGTGCTGCAGCGGTCATCTCGATGTCTCCTGTCTCGCAGGGACTAAGTCATAGGACCTATAGCAGCTAGAGGGTCAAGCGGCTTTGAGAGATTCTTCGCTACTGCTATGTCGGTTGGTCCCGAGAGGCCGCGCGCGTGAGATATTCTTCCAGAACCTGCGGATACAATTGCACCTTGCCTTCTTGGAGTTGCCGCCTCTGCAATTCCTCGGCCATAGAGCGATGCTGTTGGTTGGTCAGGTACTCCTCGATAAAGGGCTTTGCCTCGTCAAGTGTTAACTGCTGCGGCGAAGTTCGTTCCGTCACTTCCACGATGTAGATGCTGCCTCCCAACTCGAATGGTTTGCCTACTTTTCCCGGCTCCATGTCTTGAATCGCTTCATGGAATGGGTGGCTCATCAGTTCGCTTAGGGGATCCCCGCTTTCGCCGATCCAACCAGGGAACTCGCCACCCTTTGAAGCTGTTTCGACATCCTCGGAATACTCTTGCGCCACCGAGGCGAAGTCCGGCCCCGGGACAGCTCCGGTCAGCTTCATATAGGCTTCGTCTGAACGTTCGCGTGCACGACTCACGTCCGCCTCGCTTGAGCCAAGACCGATACGGACATAACGGATTCTCGACTTCGGAGGACTCACAAGGCGATCGCGATTGTCGGAGTAGAATGCTTGAATTTGCTCGTCGCTGACTTCGATCCGGTCGTCCACCTCCTCCTGCTCCATCATTTGCCGCAGCAGACGGAGTCGCGTTTCGTCGGCAAGGGGTTTGTTTGCGACGTCGAGCAACCTGTCATAGGTGTCCGATACCAGGAGCATGCGATCAATCAGCGCGTTTGCCAAACGTTTGAGGCCCTCTGCCCCTTCGAACTGGTCGCGAAGTGAGGCTTCCTCGTATTCCTTGTAGAAATCGCGAAGGCTGTAGCGCTGTCCCTTGATCGTGAAGAGCGTCTTTTCGCCGTTGTCCGCGAACCATTGCTGTTCCTTTTGCGTGCGCACGGTTGTCATGATTGTCGGACGGACTTCGGCGAAGCTCTTTGCGCCTGCAGGCATGACCTCCTGAAGGCGGACGACGTAATACGATCCGCCTGCCTGAAACACGCTCGCCAGTTCCCCGGGAACCAGTGCGAAGACGTTTTTGTCCCAATCGGGGTTCTTGCTGCCTTCGGGCACCTCCGCCCGGGATGAAAAACGCGCCGTCGAGAATCGCCCTGCTGTCGCCTGGAATGTTGCACCGCCTTGGATGCCCAGTAAGGCGCTGGCCGCCTCTTGTTGGGCCTTCGGGCCGAATTGTGATGCACTAAACTCCAGTTCATCAACGATGGCGCGGCGTGGCAATTTGAATTGGTCGATGTTCTGTCGGTAGTAGGTCTCAAGCTCCTCCTGGCTCGGAGCTGGTACATCCAGGAGATCGAAACTGCGAGTGATCGATGCGTTCGTTCGCAGCTTCTCTAAATAGTCTTCGACAAAAGCGGGTTCCTGCTCGGCAACCAGGGTCCGCCGTATCTCATCGCGCACCTCGGTAAAGCTACGTCCTTCATAGCGCGCTTTGTTCTTATCGTAATATTCGCGGATGCTGCTCTCGGAGATTGAGATGCGCTCGGTATGAAGCTGGTCCGCGAAGGATTCGAGATTGAGATTTTCATTTATGTGTTTGATCGCATGTTGGAAGCTCTCGTCGGCTTCCGGCTTTCGACTAGCTGCCCATCGGAGAATAAGTTGATCGGATACGAGATCTTCAACCGTCTCAAGAACCGCCTCCTGCGACATGGGACCAGGGCTGCTGGTGGACGACGAGAGCACATTCAGGTGAGCTTCGATGTCTTCAAGGGTTATCTGCCCCCCCTCGAATGTCGCGACGACGTTGGGGGCCGGAGGAGATGGGAGTGTCATGTCGGCGAAATAGTCCGACGAGAAGAAGACGAGCGCGGCGGGAATGGTCGTGATCGCGAAAATGCTCGCCACATACTGACCCAGTGTCGGTCGCCGTGCTGGCGCCGGCTGAGCCTGATCTGAGTCTGCCGTCGATTCTGTCTCCGACGGTGCGCTTTCCGTCAATTGGCGGGTGAGCTGCTCCGAGTCATCGGGACTCGAATTCGCTGCGGCCGGATCGGACGCAGGAGGTTTTGGCGAGGCAGTGGCAATTGGTGGACCGGGTGCGATCGTAGCCCGGCTGTCAGCCGATTCTGGAGGTTCGACCGTGCGATCGCTGTCCGGTTTCGATGGCTTTCCTCTGAGGCTATCGCGAAAATCGGACCAAATCTGACGCCAACCATCCGCCATGGCTAGCGCGCTGCCTCACCGTTTGTTGGTGCGCCATTCTGAGCGCCATAAAGTCTCAGGTTGAAGCTGCCGCCTTTCGCGGTATCCAGAGCATAAACCTGCACTCGAGGCATGATCTTCTCGATGGTCTCAAGATACATCCGATATCGGGTCACATCTTCGCCGTATGCTTCTGCGTTCTTTCGATACTCGTCCCAAAGAAGATCGAAAGCGCGTGCCGTTCCGCTTGCCTGCGCCAGAACGGCGGATCGGTAAGCGGCAGCCTGTGCCTTCAGCTGCTGTGCCTGGCCTCTGGCCTCTGGGACGAGGCTGTTCGCATATCCTCGTGCCTCATTGATCAGACGGGCCTTTTCCTCGCGCGCGGTATTGACGGCTGTGAAGGCATCCGCGACGTTGGCAGGAGGGAACGCTTTCTGCAGATCAACGCCGACGATAACGAGGCCGGTCCGATACTGATCCAGACGCGATTGCGTCTCCTCGCGGATGGCTTGTTGCAAGGACTGCCGTCCGCTGGTTAGCAATGCATCAACCGGCAGACGCGTTACCAGCCTGGTGACTGATGCCCGGAGTGCGTCTCGGACGATGCGATACGGAGCGTATTCGACGCTCAGTATGTAGTTGGCTGGCTCGCGCACCTGATACTGCACGATGACTTCTACATCGACAACATTGGTATCGCCGGAGAGCGCCTGAAGTTTCGCCGGAGGTTCAGGATGTATGTGCTCTTCCTCGGGAGCGCTTATGCCTACTTGCTCACGTCGGACACTGGTAACATCGACGATATCCACGCGATCGATCGGCCACGGTAGCCGATAGTGGAGTCCCGGTTCAACACTGGGTTGGACAATCGCACCAAAGCGGCGCACAACCGCAGCTTCTCCAGGCGCGACCGAATAGACGCCGGTCAAAGCATAGCCGATAGCTATCAGCATCACCGCACCCGCAAGCAGAGGGCCGGGCCTTAGGTGGCCAAGAGCGACCTTGAAGTCTGCAAATGCGAACCGCCCACCCTCCGCAATGGCGCGAACAAGGAGCTTCGATTTGATCGCGACGTCGCGGACATTTTTTCCGCTGTCATCGTCCGCCGCCGGAGGGGACTTTGGTGATTCTGCCACATCCTCGTCCGTCATCTGTCGCGCTCCGAATCCGCGGTCACCTTGGGCGATCCGGCAGTCGTGGTCGACGATTGAGGAAGTTTCAGAGCGTTTCGTGGATCCAAATACTGAAGGAGTTCGGAATCGGCAGGCAAAATCAACGTCGTGCCTTCATCAATGAACTTGTCGTAGGCTTCGAGCGTTCTGGAGAAGCGGTAAAAATCCTTGTCCCTGCCGAAGGAGCCCGCATAGATCGCAATCGCTTCCGCATCGGCTGCCCCACGGATCTCGGCGGATTCGCGGCTTGCGGCGGCGAGAATCTTCGCCTTCTCTGTATCGGCTTCCGCTCGTATGCGGGCTGCTTCTTCTGCGCCTTCCGAGCGAAACTGGCGCGCGATCGCCTCGCGCTCCGAGCGCATGCGCTGGAAGACACTTGTGAGGTTGGCCTCCGGGAACGTGAGCTCCTTGAGCTGGATATCTGTGACCGTGAAGCCATAAGCACCCGTGCGGGCTGCAGCCCTCTCCTTCACGGCATTCAAGGTGTCTGGAAGGCTCGCCTGTGAGGTATCGACTGTGACGAGATTTCCGAGCTCGACCTGTCCCAATGCCGCTCCGAGCTCAGCTTTGATAATATCGTTGAGCTGTGTGCTGGCGCCGCGCAGGCTGTTGACGTTCTTCAGAAACGCCAGCGCGTCCGTTACTTGCCAGGTGGCATAGGCCTCCACCATGATGTTCTTCTTGTCACTACTCAGGAATTCCGTTTTCGGTAGGTTGTAGACTTGAATTTGCTTGCTGATTTTGAGAACACTTTGAATGGGGTCGGGCGCTTTGATGTAGAGACCAGGGTCACCGAGCACGCGGACGGGCCGCCCAAACTGCGTCACGATCGCGTACTCGGTGGTGTCGACCTGATAGAGGGTCAATGTTGCTCCCAGGAAGGCAAGGCCCAAGACGCCAAGAGCGGCAATTCGAACTGGTTTCATGTCGTAATCGTCCTCGCCCGTCCCTATTGCATTGGGGGCAGCAGTTGAGCCTTATCCGGTTGTGTTATCCAAAGATCCGTCGATTGCGGTATGATCGTCGGGTCCATCACGAATTTCTTGGCGCCAGCCAGCGATTTCTCCACGGCCTCGAGGTAGAGGCGCTGGCGGGTGATATCCGGCGCCGCCGCGTAGGCTTGTCGCCGGGATTCGAAATTCGCGGCATCTCCAGCGGATGAGGCGAGCTTTTCAGCGGCATAGGCTCGCGCAGCTTGCCGCGCAGTGTCGGCGTCGCCGCGCGCGGTCGGAAAAACCTCGTTACGGTAGGCGAGCGCCTCGTTGACGAAGGTGTTGCGATCTTCCCGCGCGCTCGCGACGTCGCGAAATGCATCAGCCACTTCGGGAGGCGGCGCGCTCTCGAGCAATTGCACGCCGACGATCCGGATCCCCGCAGCACTCCGGTCGAGCGACGCCTGGGCAGCCTTCACGGCTTTTTCCTGTATGGCGGTCTTGTCGACCGTGAGGATAGCGTCAACCGCGTCCTCACCAACGCTCTGACGCAGGGCTCCCACGCCGGCCTGGAGGACGAGGTCGTCCGGCGCGGATACACTGAGAACGAATGCCGAAGCGTCGCCGACTGAGAACTGAATGCTCGCCCGGACAGAGATGAGGTTCTCGTCGCCCGTCAGCATCTGCAGAGGGCCGGTCTCGATTCGTCTCACCAGATCGAGCGCAACCACGTCGACGGTCTCGATCGGGCTTGGCCAGCGATAGTGCATTCCAGGCCCCGCCTCTTCGATCACCTTTCCGAAGCGCCTCACCACCGCTACTTCCCCAGGCTGGATCGTGTAGATGCCGGTCAAGAAATAGAGAGCTATCAAGGCGAGCGATGCGATAGGAACATAAATGCGAAACCAGCCGCGGCTAGGGAGGTGACCGTGTGCGTCCTCGGCTTCCACTTGCAGCTGCTCACGATGCCGCAGCGCAGTGATCGCAGCAGCGGCGATCTCAAATCCAGAGAGAAAAATCATGACGACGACGATGGCCGCTGCAGCCGTGTCCAGGTTCTCCAGGCCGAGAGCGGCACCTCCCAAGCCTGCGACAACGACAATCGACGCATAAATGTCTACTCGAGAGTGGTAGCCGCTGGCAATCAATGCCGGGGAATCTGTCTGGCGGCCCACATAGAGCTTGTACCGGGCTATGACGTAGGCGACCACGACGGTAACGAGAGAGGCGAGGGTGATAGGCCCAAGGTTCCTCAAGTCGGGAGGTTCGCCTGCAAGGACCTCCCCGACAATGTCCAGCCCGACATAGAAGATCGCCGCCGAAACAAGGAGCGCCACCCAATTTTCCACGGCACGAGCCCCGTTTTGCGCGGCTGCCGCCAGCTTCGTACGGCTCAGGAACAGACCTATCAGAACGAATACGCCGATCGCGAGATCCGCGAGGGAATGGATGGCGCTGGACCGGAGGGCCAGGCTTCCGGAAGCTGCTGATAACCAGAACTTGAAAAGGATCAGAAGTCCGTTGATGAGAATCGTAACGAATACGGTGCGCTCTTTACGATCCATCGTCTGTCGACTCTCGCGAAATGGAACCAGCTTCGGCGGCCACGACGCTCCTTCGGGGGAAAGGGCGAGACAAAGGGGGGCTGGGTCAACAGCGTCGGAGAACGGCTGACGACATCTCCCTTTGTTCACAACCGAACGGAGAGCCACGGTGCTGCCCTGCACATACACGACAGAATTTACAGGAGTTCGTCGCAACCTGGCCCGGACATGGCGGATTTTGTCAGCACAGGACTTCTGACACATTCTGCAACACTTTTCTAAAGCGTCGCCCCTCAGCTGACGCGGAAGCGATCATTCCAATCCGTCAGTCACCGGCGCATTGAAGCCGGCTACTTGCGTGGCTGGCGAGATCGATGCCTTGGGGCGGCCCCGCGATTGGCGACGTTGGTCCCTACTGGCATCAGGACCCGTACGCAAAGACCGCCAGCTTCGCCGCGGTTTTCCAGTTGGATAGATCCGCCGTGCATGTCCAGAGCCATCTGGGCGATGGCCAGTCCAAGGCCCGCGCCGCCGGTGTTGCGGTTCCTTGAGCTTTCAATGCGGTAGAACGGTTGGAATATGCGCTCCAACTCTTCATCCGGGACTCCGGGACCTTGATCGGTGATGCTGATGTCGATCATCCCTTCCTTGGCCTTGGCAACCACATGAGCGCGCTCCCCATATTTGACCGCGTTGTCGATGAGATTGGACAACGCTCGCTTCAAAGCCAGTGGGCGGCATGCAGCGACGATTGTGCCGCAAGGTACAAAGCTGACGTCGTGCCCGATGTCCGAAAAATCGCTGCAGATCGCCTCCAATAGGGATCCGATATCCGTTGCCTGCGGTTCCTCCTGCGCGGTGCCCTCCCTGGCAAAAGCCAGCGTGGAGGCAAGCATCGCGTCCATCTCCTCGATCGCCGCGAGGATCCGATGCCGGACCTCGGAATCGCCCAAACTCTCCGCCCGAAGTCGAATTGTCGTCAGCGGTGTACGCAAATCGTGAGAGATGGCCCCGAGCATTTGGGCCCGCCCTTCGATCGTCTGAAGGACCCGCTTCTGCATGTTGTTGAACGCCCGGGCGGCTTCCCGGACTTCACTCGGACCTGTCTCGGGCAAGGACGGCGCATAGACATTCCGAGCGAAAGCGGTGGCGGCGTGTGCAAACAGTGCCAGTGGGCTCGACATCTTCCTGATGGCCCACAGGGAAAGCGTCAGTACGATAACCAAGAAGGTACCGGTAACCGCCAGCTGTCGCTCCCACCCAGGCGCCGACGCCAGCGGCATCGACGTCGAGAAATTGAGCCTTTGCCCTTCTGACAGCGGAACCGAGACCAGGACAGCTTGGTCGCGGTCATGTCCATAGGCGAGGCGACTGAGCCGCGAAACCAGCCAGCGGCGCCAGCCATCTGGCGCAAGCGGCGTATTGCCGGGGTTAGCGTCGGTTATGTCCACCGATATCGGTTCGCCCGTGCCCGGTCGAACCTGTCGCAACAACAGGTCGGCTAGCGTGCTGTTCCTGGTGCCAATAGGTTGAAGCCTATCGCTGGTGTTGTCCTGTGTTATTCGGACGTTGAACAGGTGGCCATCGGAGGAACGAACGATCCGATCCCTCCATTCGCTTGGAACGTCTGAAACAATATTCGCAATAGACGCAATATGCTGGGCGATGTGTTGCTCTTCTGTGCGCGTCAGCGACTCAACTCGATCTTCCGACAGTACGAGCAGGGTGACGATATGTGTCGCAATAAGGCCCGTCACAAGAATGGCAACTGTCCGGCCGCTCAGGCTTTTCGGGAGCAGAACGATCATCCACGCGACACGTCGGCTGCAAATACATAGCCGTCGCCCCACACGGTCTTGAGGATTTGTGGGTTTTGGGGATCCTCTTCGATCTTCCGCCGCAACCTGCTGATCCGGGTGTCGATGCTGCGATCAATGAATTCGGACTCACGGCCCCGGGTCAAATCGAGGAGTTGATCTCGCGTGAGCACAATCTGAGGCCGCTCAACGAATACTTTCAGCAGGCTAAATTCGGCAGTGCTCAAGGAAAGCAACGCATCATCTGTCGACTTCAGAGAGCGTGTCGCTGTGTCGAATGTCCATCGGTCGAACCGCCACACGCACGCAGTTTGGCTTCGCGTTCCTGCGTGAACGGATCGCGTCCTTCTAAGAACCGCGCGGATTCGGGCCACGAGTTCCCTGCCGCCGAAAGGCTTTGTCAGATAGTCGTCAGCGCCCATCTCGAGACCGAGGACACGATCAAATTCGTCGCCTTTCGCGGTGAGCATGACAACTGGTATATTAGTCGTGGCTCTGAGATCGCGACAAAGGGTGAGCCCGTCCTCTCCTGGCAACATGAGATCGAGAACGACAAGGTCGACGCTGCTTTCGATGAGCTGCCGACGCATCTGTCGTCCATCCGCTGCTGCGCTGACGCGATATCCTTCTTTGGCGAGCAGCCCGGCGACCAGATCTCGAATATCCTGATGGTCATCAACCACTAGGATATGACCGTTCAAAACATCCACTGACACACAGGTCACTCCCTGATCGCTAGCACAGGGTGAGCGACGTTTGCGGGCTACCCGTCTCAGCCGATCGATAAGTCTCACTCCAACCTAACGTACAATCTCAAGCTGCTAGAGATTCAAGAGGGTTCTGACGTAGGTCGCCGCGTTAGTTTGACTCACTGGCAAGAGCGAGGACGAGGGACTATTCGTTCATGCATCCCGACCGTCTTGCGGCTGCAGAATGCTCGATACGCTATCACAAAGTAGTCTACACATAGGGCGGGCATCGCCGCCTGCATCTACTTTTGAAGCGGGAGGGCGTCACGGTGAACTGGAAGAGGCTCTACCGGATTCATAAGGAAGAGCGGCTGACGGCCCGAAAACGTGGCGAGCGCAAACGGGCTTTGGGCACGAGAGCGCCGATGGCCATTCCGCAGGATCCAAACCAGAGATGGTCACTCGACTTAGTGTCGGACGCGTTGGTCGACAACTCGATCTCGGGAGAACGAGTCACTCGCGAACTGGACGCGATCGCCGAACGGCGCGGCTACAGCTGCATGGCGGTCAGCGACGATGGCACGGAGTTGACGTCAAACGCCATGCTTGCCTGGCAACAGAACCGCAGCGTTCAGTAGCATTACATCGCGCCCGGAAAGCCCATGCAGACGGATGTTGTTGAATAGTCCCTTCTGTTCACAGAACGGGCTTTTCCGCCGCCTTTTTACTTTTCGGCCGAGTTCGCCATCGCGAGGTGAGATCGACGTACGCCGCTTCGGCCTTCTGGGACCCAGACCTCCGGCAGGAAGCCCGAGGCATAGCGCTTGGCCAGGACCGTTGCGTCGATCGTGTCGGTCTTCACCTTCGTATGGGCGATCATGTGCACCTGTTTGGGATTGGCGATCACGATGCGATCGACGTAAGGCGACAGCACTTCGGCGACGGCACGGCATTCCCAGTTGCCTCGATCACAACATGATCGTCGTGGGTGAGTTCCCTTCTGGCGAACTCCTCAAGTTTATTGCGCAGCATCTGAACGCGACCGAGCTTGATGATCTCGCCATCAAGCAACGACACGACTTCGGCGGCTACGCGGTGTATGTCCATGCCGATAAAGCGCATGGTTCCCTTCATCGTTGGTCACGAATAGGGAGCCAGCGGGCAACACGACAAATACGGATCCGCGCTCGCAGCGCATCCGGGCGAGTCGTAGGGGCGGCCAGATAACGTGCTCGAACTCTCAGTTCATCTGCATACGACGGCCTGCCCGCACTTGCGTGCTCCCGGTGCCCCGTGGTCCGGATGTACCAAGCCTACCTGACCCGGCGACCGAACAAACGCTGGCACCGAGAACAACATGCCGGACAATTGCTTTGTCGAAAGCTTCAACAGGCGCCTGAGGGACGAATGCTTGAACGAGCATCTGCTCCGCAGCTACCGCCTCGCTCGCGAGATCATCGAAGACTGGAGGATCGACAACAACCTGCACCAGCCCCGCACGAGCCTCGACGGGCTCACGCCGAACGAGTTTGCAACCCGATCCGCAATGGACCACAACGTGAACAAGGCTTGCCTATGAATGGGTAGATTCAGGGGAGCAGATCAATGAATGCGCCAGCGCGGCGGCGCCATTCAATGAACGTGAACCGACCGATGGACAAAGGACATTTTGGGCGCTGAAGCCGCTAAGCATGCGCGATGTCGAAAGTGATATTTGGACTCAATTTTTACAGTTTCGACCCAATCGCTATTCATCGCGAGGAATGTTTTCTTCAGGAGGCCTTCGTGGCCGACCTTTGAAGATAGCACAACCATTTAGATGAGGAACATCTTCGGTGTCGATGGATGTGTTAGTGTTCGCCCACACACAGGTCGTGGTTGGCCAGAGACTGCAGAACGTAACAATCTTTGACTTGGTCATCATGACTCCGCGACGTCATGCGATCCAGTTCCGTCTCCAAGAGACGCAGCCTAGCAAGCTTGCCTCGAACAGACGCTAGTTGTCGAATGGCAATCGCATCGGCGCTAACGCATGGCTGGTTGGGGTGCGCGCTCAACTCCAACAATTCCCGGATGGCCTCGATCGTGAACCCGAGATCGCGAGCGTGCTTGATGAAGGATAAGCGTTCCCGATCATGCGATTCATACCTCCTCTGGTTGCCTGCCGAGCGTTCGGCAACAGCCATAAGGCCCATCTGCTCGTAGTATCGAATTGTCGGGATCTTGACGCCTGCCGCACGCGCAAGTTGTCCAATCGTAAGCATCTCTAACTCCAGCTTCTTCACATAATATGCCGCATGGCTTTTCTCTGCAATGTGCACAATTGCCGCATTCATTGCGGTTCCCAGAAAGCAATGACACGCTTCAAAAGGCTAGAGCGCGTGCCGCGATCGATGAATCGATTGTGAGGCGACTGCTGCATTGTGTTCTGATTCAAGGTCCATCTCAACGGAGGTGTACGATGGGAATAGCACTCAGCGAGGATCTTCGGTCGTGGGTCTCGAAGGCCTCGGCCAACGGCATATCGACGAGGCAGGCGGCGACACGGTTCCGAGTGGGCGTATCGAGCGCGATCCGCTGGATCGCAGGGCAAAGAACGGGGAGACGACGCCCCGGCCACAGGGTTGGCGCCGTGCCTCGCGGCTTGATGCCCATGAAGCCTTCATCGTCGGGCTGATCGGTGAGCGCAAGGACATCACGCTGAAGGAGATGGTTGAGCGGCTTTGGGTCGAGCGTTCGGTGCAGATCAGCCGCTACAGCGTTTCGGCATCCTTCACCAACCGGCCGGTGAGCCTGCGTGTTTACCCCGAGAGGATTGTCGTCGCCACGGAAGGTCAGATCATTTGCGAGCACAGCCGCGTCATCGACCGTTCTCATGCCCGGCCCGGACAGACCATTTACTACTGGCGGCATTATCTGGCCGTCGTTCAACGCGGGCCGGGTGCTGTTCGCAACGGCGCCCCTTTGTCGAGCTTCCTGATGCCTTCAGGACATCAAAGCAGCATCACTGCTACATCCTTTAGACCGGAAACGACAGTGGCCTGCTGCCGGTTTTTCGGACACCAAGTTAAGCTAACATAGCTTTCTCCTCGAACTCGACGGGGGGCATATAGCCCAATGTCGAGTGCCGTCGCCGGGGATTGTAGAAGCGCTCGATGTAATCGAACACGTCGGCCCTGGCGTCATCCCTCGTCCTGTAGACCTTGCGGGCTGTCCGCTCGGTTTTCAGTGACCAGAAGAAGCTCTCCATCGCAGCATTGTCCCAAACGTTGACCGACCGGCTATGCATGGTCGAACCAATGTAGATTGCCGCAGCGCCGGGGATTGACCATCTTCAAAGCTGGCTGGTCACCGCTGGTAGTCTTCATCATGGCATCTCCTCCGTTCATCCAGGAGGGGCTGGGTCGTGCAAGTCCGTCATCTTCCTAACCGGGATCACCGTCGAAGCGGCGTCACCATTCTCAAGTGCGCATCGGCCCATGTCCACGTTTTTTAACGGGGTCGAATGCCTCCAATAAGCCATCGGCAACTCCCCTCCACGTCCAAGAGTAGCAGGTGTTTCTACCGCGCACAGGCGGGCCACGGCCCTGCGACGTTTTTAGGATGTCGCGCTCCGCCTTCAGCTTCGCCACTTCCTTGCGCAGCCGATCGATCTCTTGCTGGTCCGGCTTCATCTGCCCATGGCCTGGATAGGCGTGCTGCGGATCGCCCGATAGCTCGCGCACCCATTTGCGCAGCACATTCTCGTAGACATCAAGGTCGCGGGCCGCCTGCGCCACCGCAACGCCCGGTCCTTCACCAGCCTCACCGCCTCAAGCTTGAACTCGTGGCTGAACTTCCTTCTCTGCATTCCAACTCTCCAGTTCCGTCAAACACCTTATCTCGGTGTCCACGAAACCGGCAGCAGGCCAGTTCGAGAGATCTTATAGCGCGGGTTAAATTCGAAATTTCCGCAAAGGTTAATCCACCGCCCCTACAAGTGGTTCCTGTCCTACGCGAATAGTAACCCATCGTCCCGCGTGTTTCGTGTCTTGGCGCTTCAGGTATTTGTAATCTGTAGATCGCCACAGGCGCACGCGGTCGTCCAGATTGTCGAGTACGAAGTCTCCATTGTCGGTGCGTACCGTGAGGACGGCGTGTCCCTCACCGTCCGGCTTCCGAACAACTGTGAGGAGTAGATTCCCGGGGGGCAGGCCCGCACCGCTCAGACGTTTCCTTTTCTCGAGGGCGTAATCTTCGCAGTCGCCGCTCCCCTCCGGATAGGCCCAGACCTCCTCGCTACCGTAATTGTCCAAATCACTAACCGGCTTCACGGCCCAATTGACCTCGACGGTTGTGACCGTGAGCTTGTCTATGAGCCATTGAGAAAGATTCGCTGGAAGGACGTGCGAGGGCTAAGCAGCGCATTCTTCCGGTATTCGCCTACAGAGTTCATAATGTCCGATCGGCTGAGACGTGAGGTCGCCGACCTCCATAAAGTCTTGCGATTCCGCCGCATGAGACACGGCTTGTCCAGCCACTAGAATCAGGACGTTTCCGAATGAAGTTAGTAGTGTACAATTTAGGTCCATTCCTCACCCGATTCCTCATACTAAGGAAATATTAATTTTCGGTGAGTTCGCGTGTCAATGGATCGACGAAGCACCAGCTTGCCGTTGTCTCCTTCATCACGAATGTACCAGCTGAACGCTACGGCGCACTCAAGCGTGAAACAGCTCCATTGCGGCGGAGTGACCAAAGGTCCCGCATCGTCGTCACGGATTTGCCGGAATGGCATTGCAACCGACTCCACACTGGTGAACGCCTCTTCTCTTAGTGATTCGTTAAGGTTAACGATGGATTGTCGAGGCTCGCGAACACACGGAGGTAGCGTGTTCAATACAAGGAGCCGGTTAGCGAGCGTGGCACGAAAGCTCGCGGGGCATGTAACTGTATTGCTTTTAATAGGGGGCACGGTGACCCTCGCCATACCCACACGGGCAGCTCGCCCTCTGCACACTACCGCAGCACTAAACCTGGCATCAATCGCATCGCCCCTACGACCCGGAGGAAGGTTTCCCGACACCGCGTCGCGGATCAACCGAATGGAAAAGACGTCACGTCCGAGTCCCATCGGATTGCAACTAAGAGGGTCGTTGACCGATCTCGCACCCCGGGACCAGAACTTCTTTCGTCCCTCTGATCCAATGCTCCAACAGTTCGAAAAATCTGAGCCATCGGATCCCCAAATTGCAATCGCGCGTGCATTTCATTCCCCCGACCACGATCGATACGACGGAGTTCCGGATGTCCTCAAGAACTTGGTCACCAATGATCGCGCTGATTCTTTGGCGACCGCTTACGCTCCTGCCGAGCCGGAACATTATGTTCTTTCGGCATTCGACAGTCTGTTCGCCAAGACAAAAAATAAGGAGGACAGATTCATACCGCCGGCAATCGAGGGGGATCATGAGTGGCTTCAAAAACCTCTCCCTGCCAAGACGTTCGCGGCGGATGAGCAAAAATGTCTCACCGACGGAATCTACTTCGAAGCGCGAGGAGAGTCTCCAAAGGGTCAAGCGGCGGTCGCACAAGTCATCTTGAACCGCGTCCGAAACCCCACCTTTCCGAACACGGTTTGTGATGTTGTGTATCAGAACGCCGAGGTCTTGAACCGCTGCCAGTTTTCGTTCGCATGCGATGGACTTCCTGAACAAGTTGCAAATAGATCAGCGTATGAACTCGCCGAGCAAATCGCGATGGCGGTCACTGCCGGAAAAATATTCATTTCCGACGTCGCGTCAGCAACCCACTATTTTGCGGATTATGTAAGACCCAGCTGGGCCGATGCTATGGAGAATGTAGCAAACATCGGAGCCCATCGTTTCTATCGAACCTACGGCGGCGGATGGAGCTAGAAACGTTGGCTCGACAAGGATCGATAGGTCCACCAAATGCGGTCCTCTAAGGACTTTCGGCAACAAATCACCAAGCTGCAGCTACGGTGCATCCCACCGCTGATTTCATCCTAGCCGTCCCGTTTTGTGGTGGTATCAGAGAGTATACCTTTGGCGAGGCACTTGTTCCACAACGGTCTCCGAAGTCGTTTTATTACCGCTGATGTCGGCGCCACCACTTGGAAGACGACAATCAGCAGCATATTTAGGGGGAAATGGAGCCGTCAGAAGAAATCAGTTCATCAGCAAATTATTCACCGCGCGCCCAGTTGCCCGCATTTTCGTGTTCGCGGGCGCTAAACCAGCGGATCTCGGAGCGGGTTAAGGTACTAGCTAACTTTGTGCCCCAATCCATCCACGCCTCATCACCAATCACGGCTATGCGGGAGAAATCATTTCTATGCGACGTGTCCATTCGGAAATCCTCTAGCGCCGCGAACAGCCCCGCATAACCGTCGAAATTCGTTAGATCAACAACGAGGCCAAGCCTCTCCGATTCGGCAAGGCGTCCGTGCAATAGCGCATGAATGCACTTCATGTCTCTTTCGGTAAGCTTACCGTCGCATGCGATGCCGATCACGTCGTCATTATCCTTAAGTGTCTCGGTGTACATGTCTTTCCTCCTTTTGTGCCGCTCCGCCATGGCCGTAAAGGTCGGCATTCTGGTGCGCGTTATCCTCGCGTTCGAATTCGAGGCTGGAATGGGCGATGCCGAAACTATCTCCTAGCCGCTTCTTCATGGCGCTCTTGACCGCTTCGATCTGCATCCATCCGTCGGCCGTGAGGACCACGTGGCAGTCGAGCGCCGCTTCGTGCTCCTGCATTTGCCAGAGATGCACGTGGTGAACGTCGGACACCCCTTCGGCGCTTCGCATCGCCTCAATGACGGCCGCGTTGTCGATGTCTGGCGGGCTCCCCAGCATCAGGGTTCGCGCTGGTCCGCCGATCTCGGTCACGGCGAGGTAGAGAATGTAGAGCGCAATGCCGATGGTGATAGCAGGATCGACCCACCGCATGTCGTAGAGGATGATCAGCGAGCCGCCGACGATGACCGCGACGGAGGCAAGCGCGTCTGACAAGTTGTGTAAGAAGAGCGCACGGATGTTCACGCTGCCTTTCTGCATCGAGTACGTCAGGAGCGCGGTCAACGTGTCCACGAGGAGTGCCACACCACCGAGGATCACCACGGTCCAGCCCTGGACTTCGGGAGGATCGATCATCCGCATGCCGCCCTCGTAGATCAGGTAGACGCCTACGAGGATCAGCGTCGTGTAATTGATCAGTGCCGCAACGATCTCGATCCGCCCGTAGCCGAAAGTCATGCGCTCATCCGGCGGCCGCCTTGCTATCTTGCGCGCGACGAAGGCGATGACCAGCGACGCCATGTCCGAGAAATTGTGCAGAGCGTCGGCGATCAGGGCGAGACTGCCTGCTAGGATGCCGCCTGCGATCTGCACAACGGTCAGAAGCCCGTTCGCCCAAATAGCGATCGAGACGCGTCGATCGCCGGATGCGGGGTCGATATGGGCGTGGCCGTGATCATGTGGCATGGTTTGTTTCCCCATGACTGCGTTTCGTTAGAGCGAGACCCGGAACGCGCGGCAATTGGCCGTTCTAGATCCTGTCGACGCGTCTGTTCATCCAGTGGCGGATGATGCGACGATAGAGCCAGTCGTGCAGAATTTCGAAATCATCAAGATGCTTTAGTTAGAAGTCGTCGGGCGCATAGAAGTTCCGAAGTCGCGGGCGATGCCGGTCTTCTGATTGCAGGTATCGCACCCGGTCCACTGGAGCGTCGCAGCGCTCGTGCAAGGGCGCTGCGGCAGATCTGCACCGAACGCTCGACCCATAGCCGCTCAACCATCTCCTTCAGCGTGATGTCCTTGCGCTCACCGATCAGCCCGACGATGAAGGCTTTATGGGCATCAAGCCGCGAGGCACGGCGCCAACCCTGTGGCCGGGGCAGCGTCTCCCCCGACGGCGGGCAATCGCATCGGCCTCGTCGCGGGACTGTTCCGGATGGTCGCGGAGATCTAGGAGTTCTCGGATCGCATCGAGCGAGAAAGTTGCCGCGATGGCGAATGAATGACAGCCAGTAAAGTTGGCCATCCCCTGAGCGGCGTTGCCCGCCCTCCATAAGGTCCGGCTACGGCGTGAGCCCGATCTACTAGCAAGACCGGATTGTTTGCATCTTCGTGCCGGTCTTCGCCAGACTTTCGGTCGGCAGGATATTTGCTCTCCCCGAAACGTACAGCCCTGTAGAACTGACGGCGCGGCATTACAAGGATTGTAGTCACGATCGTGTGACCTCCTGCCGCAGCCCGACAATCAAGCTTGAATCTACAGCAGCTAGAGGATGTAAGCGCCGGAACAATCGAGAATTAATGTTAGGCAGACCAAATTGTCCCTCGCATCGGCAAGAAAAATTCTCTGGGTCCTGGTGGCCATTGCAGCTCTCGTGTTCGGATGGCTACTGCTCTGGTCCGACTATCGCGCCGACAGAGCGCAAACAGAGACCGATCCAGCGTTCGTCGCGGAGTTCGAACTGACCGATCATCAGGGTATTGTACGCACGGAAGACGATTTTGCGGGCCGCTGGATGCTAGTTTTCTTCGGCTTTACCAACTGTCCCGATGTCTGCCCTATGACACTTGCGGAGGTGTCGGCCGTCATGGATGGCCTGGGCGAGGATGCCGAAAGAGTCCAACCGATCTTTATCTCGATTGATCCCGAACGGGACACTCCGAAGGCTCTTGCAGAATACGTTCCTCTGTTCGATGCCAGCATCATCGGGTTGACCGGCACGCCTGAGCAAATCGCCAAGACCTCAGAAACCTTCCCGATCTTTTTCGAACGCATTGAAGAGGCCGGGGCCCCCGACGGCTACACAATGAGCCACACGTCGCATCTGTTCCTCTTCGACACCGAGGCAGGATTCGCCGACTCCTGGGCGTACGGCACGCCTGCAGAAGAGATCCTCGCCGACCTGGGAGAAAGGATCTGACCGACATGACCCGCATATCCGGAGAAACGGCTCTCGGGCTGGCGTGGGTGATCGCTCTCACGGCCTCGCTCACCGTGCTCTTCATCGGCGAGGTGCTGGGGCAGACACCCTGTATGCTCTGCTGGTTCCAACGTGCCTTCATGTTCCCGCTTCCCGTCATCCTAGGGCTCGGCCTCTGGTGGCACGACGGTCGCGTGGGGCGATATGGCATCGCGCTTGCGCTCGGCGGGGGCGCGGTCGCGCTCTGGCACCTGGGCCTCTACGCAGGGTTGATCCCCGAGCGCATCCAGCCCTGCGCGGCCACCGGTCCGTCCTGCACCAATGACAACCAGTTGGTCTTCGGTATTCCGATCCCGCTGATGGCGCTCGCCGCCTTTACCCTGATCGGCGTGCTTTCGGCCCTCTCCCTGAAGGATATGCATTCATGAACCGACGCGGCCTGATCCTCTCCGTTCTTGCATTTGGCGTCGCCGGTTTCGGCGGCGCGACCTGGTATGTGACACGCCCCGGTCCAGAGGCGGAGGCCGCGCGTGTCTCCCCGGAACAGTCGGATGCGCTGATCCGGCCCTACTCGCCCGTTCTCGGCCCCGAGGATGCAGCCGTCACCATCGTCGAGTTCTTTGACCCCGCCTGCGAGGCCTGCCGTGCCTTCTTTCCGGTCGTGGATGACATCATGGCAGAGCATGGGGATGCCGTTCGCGTGATCATCCGTTATACGCCCTTCCACGGCCAGGCGTCGGAGGAAGCGATCCGTGTCCTCGAGGCCGCACGCATGCAGGGCGTCTTCGAGCCGGTTCTAGAGGCTGTCCTGCGGGAACAACCGAGATGGGCGTCGCACGGGGCACCCGAGCCGGGCCTGATCCTGGAGATTGCAGCAACAGCGGGCCTCGATGCGGAGGCAGCCCGCACACAGATGCTTGCGCCGGGAGTAATGGCGATCCTGAATCAGGACCGCGCCGACGTCGAGGCTGTCGGCGTTCGCCGCACGCCGACGTTCTTCGTGAATGGCAAGCCGCTCGACCCGTTCGGCGAGTCCGAATTGCGGAGCCTGGTGGCGGCGGAAGTCGCAGCGGCGCAGAGATGAATCGAGAAAAAGGTAAGAACAGAATGAGAGCCTTGATTGTCACCGGCGGCCTGACAGCGCTTTTGTCATTGGCGGCGGCTTCGACGCCTGCGCTGGCTGGATCAGAGGATGTGGTCGTCGAAGGCGCGTGGTCCCGCGCGTCCATCGGCACAACCCGCCCGGGTGCGGCCTACATGACGATCCGTAACACCGGCGACGCGCCGGTAGCGCTGACCGGTATCGCGACGCCGCTCGCCATGATGTCCGAGATCCACGAGACGAGCACCAATGCCGTGGGCGTGACTGCTATGACCCCGGCCGGCGAGATCATCATCGCGCCGGGCGGGAGCGTGGCGCTGGAACCGGGCGGTCTGCACGTGATGCTGATGCAGTTGCAGACGCCGATGATGGAAGGCCAGGCCTTTCCGCTGACGTTGCTTTTTGACGACGGAGGCGAGATGACCGTCGAAGTGCCGATCCTCAGCATCGCCGCGCGCGGTCCGGGCGACTGATGTGGCGACGGAAGATTCTAGGATTCGGCGCCGCAGGTGCCGGAGTGCTTGTCTTCGCGCTGTTCATCGGCTGGTGGCAGGTAGACGGACCTGGTTCGCCCGAACCGGCAGGCCAAATGCCTATTGCCCTCTCCGCCATGGATTTCAGCCTGACGGATCACGAAGGAAAGGAGGTCGGGCCGGGAACCCTAGTCGGGCGCCCCTCCATGGTATTCTTCGGCTTCACCTACTGCCCCGACGTCTGCCCGACCACGCTTTCTGACATCTCCGGCTGGCTGGACGATCTAGGGGAAGAGGCCGAGGTTATGAACGTGGTCTTCATCACCGTCGACCCGGAGCGCGACACCGTTGAAGCGATGGCGGAGTATGTCGGCCATTTCCATTCGGCGATCCGGGGCTGGACCGGCGAAGATGAGGAAATCGAGGCGGCCGCGCGCAGCTTTCGCGCGAGCTACGAGCGGGTGCCGACCGAGGGTGGCAATTACACGATGAACCACACCGCCAGCGTATTCTTGTTTGACGCTGTGGGGCGGTTCGTCACCACGATCGACTATCACGAGCCGCGTGAATTCGCCGTGCCAAAGATAAAGCGGGCGTTGAAGGAGATTGCAAAACCTGAAACGTCCTAGCACTGCGTACATACTCTCGCAGACCGAAATCGCAGCGAGATTGCTTGAACGACAACCGAAAGGTCCTAATCCATGAAATTGCTACTCCCTGTTCTGGCCCTCACTGCAATTCCAGCGATGCAGGCCTACGCACAGACAACATCTATCGGGGTCTACAAGACGAACGGCTGTGGCTGCTGTCTCTTTTGGATGGAACACCTCGAAGAGAATGGCTTCACACCAACAAGCGAAGACATGTTCATGGGCTCTCTAGCGCAGTTTAAGCTCGATAACGACGTGCCGCGGCGCATGGTCTCTTGTCACACCGCGCTCGTCGATGGCTACGTGATCGAAGGCCACGTGCCGGCTGCCGACATCCGCC
>NZ_JAINFJ010000016.1 GCF_019966595.1 Oricola indica | reverse complement strand
ATACTTGTTCGTCGTCTTGCTCATGATGCTCCATCCTACTCAGGAGTTGGAGCCTCCGGCAAACCCGGGGCGGTTCAATCATCGCGAAAAATCGACTGTAACTCATCTTCACCTCCGTATTTGCGGATGCCACATCAATGACGTTCCAGCGCTGGAAGGTTTCACCGTTCCCTCAAATTTTTCACGCAACGACGAAAAACGGTTTCTATCCTGGAGAAATAAGCCCATTCTCCCCGATTAATTCAGATATGACCAAATGTAGCCTCAATCTGATCGTTCATCGGAACTGAAATCCATTTTGGTTGGTTGACCGTCTGAGCATCAAAGACGGCCAACTAGAAGTGGCATCTGAAGAGGATCAGGGTTTCCTGTGACACCCCAAAAGGCTAAATTCCGATGATGAATGATGCCACCGTCATTGGATTTCCATGCAGGTTGCACCTGGCCCCTGTGCATTATTGGGACATAGATTCACGGTAGGAACCTGCTGGACGGTACCAACGCGGTCGGGCAACAAGCGACGCCATCCGGGACGTCCCTGAGGCAGGTCATTGCTTCTGAAACCAGACGCTGCAGGTGGCCGACGTCACCGCGACCTATCATACCGGCACGTCGCGACCGGAGCAGAATTTCGCGCATGCGGCGACAACTGCGGAAGCATCTTCACCAGCGCCCATCACGAAGGCTGAAGCACGATTTCGCTGCCACGGACGTCCTAGATGAAAAAGGCCCGGTACGGGAGAAAGGCTGCCTTCTTGCAGAATGCTTCCGTTGGAACGGGTACTGCCTGGAATCTGGAGCCATGCGCTATCGTCTCGATATCCGATGCACCAGATGACGGAATCGATCACCCGTTTCGATCCATCGGCAAAGAATGCGAGGCGGTCTTGTGAAGAGACTAAGCGTTTCGCGACGGCTACGCCCCTTCGTTCCAAGTCGTCAAGGCTCCGATCCCTGTCAGGAAAGGGGTCCGCGCGCCGCATCACGCGTCCTATCGTCGATTCGGGCCTTGCTCTCATCAAGCCCAATGTGTGCAGCCACCACCATGTACTCTGGCCCAGAATGCGCTCGGGAAACAGACGGCGGCTGCGTCCAGCCGCAAGCACCACTTCATGGGTCAAAGCCAGCTCGGCTGCGATGTCGCGTCCGCTTGCTCCATCTCCGACAATAAGGACCATGCCAAGCGGGAGATCACTGGGATTGTGATAACTTTCCGGTGTTAGTTGCTTGACTGCGCTGTCGAAGCCGGCAGCAATCGTTGGGATTATCGGTTTCTGAAACGCACCCGTCGCGACGATCACTGCCTTCGCTACTATGTACCTGCCATCGTCGAGTTGCGCGGCGAACCGCTCATCGGCCCGGCGTTCGAGCCGAGCCACACCATTTCCGGAATGCACCGGTAGGTCGAAATGGCTGGCGTAGGTTTCGAGATAATTCGCAAACTCGTCTCGCGTTGGATAGCCTTCTGGGTCCCCATCGAGCGCAAGACCAGGCAGCGAACTAAATGCGCGCGGAGTGAACAGGGTCAGGGAATCGTAGCGATGGCGCCAACTGTCGCCGACGCGGGCATGGCGATCGACGATTTGGAATGAAAGCTCTGGTCGGGCAAGATAATAGCCGGCTGCGAGTCCCGCTTGACCCGCGCCGATCACTAGAACGTCTATTTCCTCCGAACCATGGCTCACGGATAGCTGGCGAGGGCTTCTGTTCATGCAGCCTTTGCTTTGCCTTTTACCAGAATGCTCTCCATCAGCAAAAGCCCTACCCCACAGACAATCGCCACGTCGGCAAGATTGAAGGCGGGCCAATGATAGCTGCCGATGTAAAAATCCAGGAAATCCGTCACGGCACCCTGCCGGAGCCGGTCGAGCAGATTGCCGAGCGCCCCCCCAACCACGAGCCCGAGGGCGGATGCCGTCAGGCGGCTGTCGCTTCGATGGATCCAGATAAGGAGGCCGGCGACTATAGCGAGCGGGAACGCCATCAGGAGCCAAACCGGCGCCTGGCCGAACAATCCGAAGCTCACGCCGGTGTTAAAGCCGAGCACGAGATTAAAGAAGCCGGTGACGGGAATGATCTGAGGTGGATTCATAACATGGTCCATGACCCACCACTTCGTCGCCTGATCAATGAAAAACCCGCCAAGGGCGAGTGGAAGGCCGAGCCTGAGCATGTCCGAATGTCCTTTAAACTCCGGCTTAGCCGATCCGACCGAGGGCCGGGAACGTCTGGAGCAGCCATATTGCAAAGCTAGAGAGATGGCCGGTGATCATGGCGATGCCCATCACCACCATCACCCCACCAGCGACGATTTTGAGCACCCGGCCGGTGCGGCGCATCGACATCATCCGCGCCATGAACCCGCGCATGAATAAAGCCGCCAAGATGAAAGGGAGGCCAAGGCCCAGGGAATAGACGGCGAGCAGCGTCGTTCCGCTTGCAACCGTGGCGTTGGCAGCGGAGAGGGTCAGAATCGCACCTAGCACTGGTCCGATGCAGGGAGTCCAGCCGAACGCAAAAGCGAGACCCAGGAGATAAGCGGCCCCAGCGCTTCCGCTGCCCGGATTGGCATGGAACCGGGCTTCACGATTGAGCCAGGGCATTGGTACGAGGCCGGTCGTGAATAGGCCGAAGACGATAACGATCCCTCCGCCAATCAGGTTCGCTTCGAAAAGATACATGCGCAAGAGCCGGCTCAACACGGTGGCGCTGGCCCCAAGGATGACAAACACGGTCGTGAAGCCGAGCACGAAGCAGAGGCTGAGGCCGAGAGTTCGGCCCGCTGCCCTGAATTCTGTATCGGCCGCAATTCCGTCCGGGCTAATCGTGCGGCCTGCAACGTAGGAAATATAGCCCGGCACCAGCGGCAGAACGCAGGGCGACAGGAAGGATATAACGCCAGCGGCGAAAGCCGTCGCCATTCCGATACTGGAGAACTCCATCAGCCAATCTCGCCCACTAGACGGCGGAGCTTCTGCAAGCGAATCTCACGCGGCTCGTGCATGTCGAGCGTGCCGACGAATTGGCTCTCGGCATCCATCATGTAGACGCCTGCGGTGTGATCCATCGTGTATTCGCCCCCCTCCAGAGGCACTTTTCGCGCGTAGGCCGCAAAGGCCTTCACCACGGCGTCCGTTTCCTGTCGATTTCCCCGCAATGCGAGGATGCGATCATCAAAGGCTGTCATGTATTGAGCCAGCAGCTCTTGGCTGTCTCGTTCGGGATCGACGGTGAAGAACAGTACGTTGAACTGGTCGGCCACCGGCCCGAGCTCGTTCATGAGATCGCTGAGTTCGTAGAGCGTCGTCGGACACACATCGGGACAATGGGTGAAGCCGAAGAAGGCGAGATAAGGCTTTCCAGCAAGCGCGGCATTGTCGATCGTCCCGCCTTGATGCGATGTGAGCTGGAACGGGCCGCCGATAGCTGCGATGCCTGTCGAAGACGCGACCGCCGCATTTTGCTGCTGCCAAGGCTTGGACACTGACAAGCCGATGAAAAGCCCACCGACAGCGGCGACGGCAACCCATGCAACAAGACGGAAAAGTTTGACGCCGCTCATTGGACAGCCTCTCCGTGCCCGTCATGTTCGTTCGCAAATTCCGGACGAGCACCCATGTTCTGCACAGCGAACTCAACGTCGATGGTACCGGCCTGCTCGAACACCAGTGTTGCGGCAAACCGCTCCCCTTCCTTCAAAGGACGCGATGGCTTCAAAAACATGATGTGTATACCGCCAGGTTGAAGTTCGACCGTCTTGCCAGCCCCAATTTCGATGCCATTTTGCACCGGCCTCATGCTGGCAACCCCGTCGATCACGGTCGACTCGTGGATTTCCGCCCGTTCTGACAGAGGTGATGAGATCGAAACCAGACGGTCGGCCATACCGCCATCGTTCGTTAGCGTCAGATAGCCGCCGGCTACCGGCGCGACCGGCGGAGTCGCGCGCGACCACGGATGATTGATGGTGATCGAACCGGCTTGGAAGTCGTGACCAACGGCAGGAGAGATCAATACCGCAAGGGTAAGGAAGGCGGCGGATAGGGCTCGTGAACTAATCATGTTGATTAACTTTCTCTCCAGCTTCCCCGGCCTTTTCAAGAATTTCCAAGCCGCTTCTGACAACGACAACAACCACGCCCAGGCCGATGATCAGATCCGGGTAGGGCGAATTGAAAAGGATTACGGCCAGACCCGAAAGCGCGATGGCTGAGTTCACGAGCATGTCGTTTGTCGTGAAAATCCATGAGGCTTGCAGATGCACGCCGCCTTCCCGATGAGAATTCAGGAACCACATGCAGATCATATTCGTAAGCGCGCTCGCGATTGCCACGGCAATCATGACCGGCCCTATCGGATCGGAGCCAGTGAAGAAGCGACGACCGACTTCAAATAGAAGAAGACCAGCGAAAACCATCAGAAGGATACCCGACAGCCGGGCAACTCGAACCTTCGCCGCCAAACCGCGACCTACGACGAAAAGGCTAATAGCGTAGACACCGGCATCGCCAAGATTATCGAGTGCAGAGCCCATCAATCCTGTTGACTGAGCCCACCACCCTAATCCCCCCACAATGGCTGCCTGGGCCGTATTGATCGCAAGCACCCATGCGAGCGCCCATTGTTCGCTCTTCTCGGATGAAGTGGCACTGCCCTTGGACTGATTACTCATAAATTACACCTCGGCTTTCTTGGCGAGAAGTGGAAGCCGCGACCTGCCTTCGCGCACTGCTTGGGCTCATTTGTCGCGGGTGCCGCGCCAGGTCAGCAGGCGCAGCGCATTGGCTGTAACGAGGACCGTAGCGCCCGTATCGGCGAGAATCGCCATCCAGAGCGTGGTAATGCCGAATAGAGTCGTCACGAGGAAGACGGCCTTCAGACCAAGCGCTATGGCGATATTTTGCCAAATATTGCCGAGTGTCGCCTGTGACAACCCGATGAGATCGGCAACACCCGTCACCCGGTTTCTGAGCAGCGCGGCATCTGCGGTCTCCAGAGCAACGTCGGTGCCTGCACCCATGGCAACGCCAACGGAAGCGGCTGCGAGCGCCGGCGCGTCATTGATACCGTCTCCCACCATGGCGATCGGGCCATTAGCTTTGAGGCGACCGATCTCGGCGAGCTTGGCGTCGGGCAACAATTCGGCGCTTGCCTCAAGGCCAAGATGGGCCGCAATGGCGTCGGCCGTGCGCTTGTTGTCGCCGGTCAGCATCAGTGGCCGCACACCTCGATCTGTCAGCCGCTTCACACCTTCGATAGCGTCGTCGCGCGGTTCGTCGCGCAACGCGATCAATCCCTCGATGGTCTTGCCCTTTATAAGCACGACGACCGTCTTGCCCTGGCTCTCCAGTGTGGTGATCGTCTCGGCAATGTTCTCTTCGAGGGCAGCCTGTTCGGCGGCATGACGGGGAGACCCGACCGAAGCGAAGCCGTCCTTCAACCGCGCTGTGACCGCTTTGCCGGGTGTGGCAACGCCGCCCCCGAAGGTGACGGGCAGTTCGAGCCCCCGCACTTTTGCCGCCTCCACGATTGCAACCCCGAGAGGATGGCTGGTGCTGCGCTCGACGGCCGCTGCAATGGCAAGGACGGCGTTCTCGTCCCCATTGATCGGCACAATGTCCGTCACCTGGGGATGGCCACGCGTCAGCGTTCCTGTCTTGTCGAAGGCAACAGTTACGACCTTACCGAGTATTTCCAGTGCCGCGCCCCCCTTAATCAGCAATCCCTGACGCGCGCCGGCGGCAAGACCCGAGGCAATAGCCGCCGGCGTGGAAATCACGAGCGCGCAGGGGCAAGCAATCAGCAACGTCGCAAGACCCCGATATACCCATGTCATCCAGTCACCGCCGAAGGCGAGCGGCGGCACCACGACGATCAGAGCCGCGACGACCATAGCGCCAGGCGTATACCAGCGGCTGAAACGGTCGATCATACGCGCCGTCGGGGCCTTTGATTCCTGAGCTTCCTCGACCATGTGGATGATGCGGGCAATGGTATTGTCGGCCGCGACATGACTGATCGACACTCGCAACTCGCCATTTGCATTGATGCTGCCGGCATAGACGTTTGCGCCGGCTTCTTTAAGCACGGGCATGGATTCGCCTGTCACGGGCGCCTCATCGACCTCAGATGCACCATCAATCACCGTGCCGTCAGACGGCACACGGTCCCCAGGCCGAACAACGACGACATCACCAATAGCCAACTCTTCGGCAGCGACCTGCTCAATGACACCATCACGCTCGCGGAACGCGACCCGGGGCACGAGATCGATCAGCGCTTCAATGCCTGCCCGCGCACGGCCTGCCGCCACGGTTTCAAGCAGCTCGCCCACTGCGAACAGGAAGATCACGACAGCAGCTTCTTCGGCCTCGCCGATGGCGACCGCGCCGAGTGCCGCGACCGTCATCAACGTCTCGATGGTGAAGGGTGAGCCGGACATCGCACCGGCGACCGCCCGCCGCGCGAACGGGATAACGCTGATCAGGGCCGCACCTGAATAGAGCCATTGCTCCCAATCCGGCAGGATACGCGCAATGGCGAAGGCAAGCATGAACAGTGCGCCGGTCAGCAGTACAAGCCGACCCTTGCTGCCTTTCCACCACGCCTCTGTGATGCGCTTCCGAGGCGGCCCCCCCTTCGTCTCAGCCTGCTCGATCACTGGCGTGTACCCGAGCGCTCGGATCTTTTGCTCAATAGTGCCGAGGGCCGTCCGGTCTTCATCGAGTTGCAATGCTAGCGTCTCGTTGGCGTAGCTGACATTGATGTCGCTAACGCCCGGCAGGCGTTGCATCGCCGTCTCGATTTTCAATGCGCACGAGGCGCAGTCCATGCCTTCTATACGCAGTCTGTAAGGGCTCGCTGCCGCCATGGTGTCACCTCGATGGTTTAATGTGACACCGCAGATAGACCCTGTAGCAACTATAGGGTCAAGAGTGGACTTCGTTTATTTGATTTCGCGCTGCGATCCACGTGCAAATTCGCGGTACAACTTCATTAAGGAGCCTTGACCCTGTAGTGGGTACAGGGTGCAGAAATAGTTGAATGCAAAGGTAAATGGAGCGAAGCGAAACGATGGCGAAAGGGAGTGCTATGACCACCGGGGCGGGCACGACTGCAAATACCTGGGCGTTCGTCTTCTCGGCATGGCTCATTGCGCTTGCCGCCTCGCTCAGCGCTCTCTTCATTGGTGAGGTCATGGGACAGACGCCGTGCAATCTGTGCTGGCATCAGCGCGCTTTCATGTTTCCGCTGGCGGTCATTCTGGCTGTCGCTAGCTTTCGAGGTGATGCCAGCGTTTCCCGGTACGGACTTCCACTGGCTGCCCTAGGTGCCGCCATCGCTGCATTCCACTCCCTCCTTTATGCGAGGATCCTTCCAGCAGCCATCGAGCCTTGTACACAAGACGGCCCGTCATGTTCTGGCGTCGAGATGACGGTCCTTGGCATTTTGCCGCTCCCTTACCTATCGCTCGCCGCCTTTGGGAGCATCGCTCTTCTTCTCGTTCTCGCGCACCGGAGACGTTCAACATGACCAGACGGTCCATCGTACTTCTCACTGGCCTTGTCGCACTGATTGTCTTTGCAGGCGGTGCCTTTATCTACGACCGGTACGGCGGCCTCTCGGCACAGCCCGTTGCACCGGCGCAAGGTGATGCGTTGGTCAGGGCGCATTCACCCGTAATCGGCCCAGCGGATGCGCCGGTGACGATCGTGGAATTCTTTGATCCGTCCTGCGAGGCGTGCCGAGCTTTCTATCCAGCCGTTAAGCAGATCATGGCGAATTTCCCTGCCGAGACGCGCCTGGTCATCCGATACGCGCCCTTCCATGACGGATCTGACGAAGCCGTCAGGATTCTGGAAACAGCCCGTCTTCAGGACAGATACGAACCGATACTGGAAGCCCTGCTGGCGCGACAGCCGGAATGGGCCGTGCATGGTGCACCCGATCTCGAGAAAGCCTGGGAAATCGTGGCGGCGGCTGGGTTGGATGTTGAGCAGGCACGGCGTGAGATGTCCTCGGCCGAGATTGACGCCGTTCTTGAGCAGGATATGGCCGATGTTCAGAGCAATAATGTGCGCCAGACACCGACCTTTTTCGTGAATGGCAGGCCGCTGGAATCCTTCGGACCGCAGCAACTCCACGACCTGGTGCGTGAAGAGGTGGAGAGCGCCAGAGCGGCGCACTAGGCGAGCCATCGAGATCGACAAACGTCCAAATAGAACCTACATGACCCTGTATACGCTATAGGGTCATAAAATGAACTCTTCAATTCTGACGATCGGTCATCTTGCAAGGCAAACCGGTACCAAGGTCGAAACGATCCGCTTTTACGAGAAGAACGGTCTACTGCCCGAGCCCTCGCGTACCGAAGGCAATTATCGGGCGTACGAGCCAGACCATCTGAACCGGCTGAGCTTTATCCGCCGGGCACGTGACCTGGGCTTCTCGCTCGACCAGATCAGAGCGCTTCTCACGCTATCCGACAATCGCGGACAATCCTGCGCAGCAGTTGATGCCATCGCTAGCGAACATCGTGCAGAGGTCGAAAAGAAGATCACTGATCTCATGGCGCTCAAGGCCGAACTCGACAGAATGATCGACCAGTGCGAGTGCGGCATCGTCGACGATTGCCGGATCATTGAAACCCTGTCGCCGAAATGATCGGAGGTCCATGCAGCTTTGCCGACGATCCATGTCTTGATCGACTGCAATTGGTAGGTCGTTCGACATCTTCCGCTTGGAAGGGTTGGCTGCTGAAAGCGGCCTTTCCGCTTTCCACCCCATGGAGGTCATCGGATCCAAGTCATGCCAAGGCCTCATGGGCTTCCCGCTGACGATATTCGGCAACGATTCTTGAGACGGTTGGCTCGCTCACGTCATAGAGCCGCGCCATCTCGGCGCCGGACTTGCGCCCCGCAACAACGGATTCGGCGATCTCACGCCGTTTCTTATCGTCAAGTTTGCGCCGCCGACCACCGAGCCGCCCTTCCAACCGCGCCTGCGCTAGCCCTGCGCTAGTCCGCTCGCGGATCATGGCGCGCTCGAACTCGGCGAATGAGCCGACCATCTGCATCATCATGCGGCCTGCCGGTGTCGTCGTGTCGATCGCTTCGGTCAGCGACCGGAAGCCGGCCCCCGCCGCTTCGATCTTTTCCATCAAGTGCAGCAGGTCTTTCAGGCTTCGCGAAAGCCGGTCGAGCTTCCAGACAACAACGACATCGCCATCCCGTAGCTGGCCGATCATCTCCTGGAGCCTCGGCCGGTCCCATCGCCCGCCGCTGGCGGATTCTTCGAAGACGCGTTTACAACCCGCTGCCGTCAGCGCGCGCAACTGTGCTGCGTTCGACTGGTCGTCCCCCTTCGACACGCGAGCATAGCCGATCAAATAAGGTGCGGTGCTCAATTCGATCCTTTCACAAACGGCCGTCTACGGAAGCAGGATGACCATGACCGCAAATCAAGGCTCAATGCCTTTCACAATCCTCTTGCAAAACTGTATCAAAAGGCAAGTGATTTTTGAAAGGGATAACCGATGCCAGCACGCATTTACATGACCGGCCCTCAGCGCGACGCTTTGTTGGCGCTGCCCGAAGACGAGACGACGGTCGTCCGCCATCACAGTCTGGACGTAAACGACCTAGCTGCCATCAACAGCGCCCGCACGCCTGAGACCCGGCTTGGCTATGCTTTGCAGCTTTGCTGTCTGCGTTATCCGGGGAGGCATCTCCGACGCGGCGAATTGCTGCCCGCTGTCATGCTCGACCATATCGCTGAGCAGATCGGGATCGATGCAGAAGTGATCGGCGGTTTCGCACGACGGACGCCCACACGCTACGATCAGCTTCTCGCGATCAAGGCGCGTTTCGGGTTCACCGACCTCACCAAGCCGATGCGCGCAACGCTTCGAGCGTGGCTGGAAGCCGAAGCTGTCGGCCTGACCAACGGACGCGTCTTGTTGGGCAACTTCCTCGACGAACTGCGCTTCCGTAAGATAGTCATTTCCGGAATCACCGTGGTCGAGCGCATGGCCGCCGAAGCGATGCACGCGGCCGAAAACCGGATCATCGCCGACATCGACAATCGTCTCGATCCGGCCACCCATAGCCGACTTGACGCGCTTATCGCCGAGAAAACGCACGATAGGCAAAGCCGATTTTCCTGGCTACGGGAACCCACCCCGCGCGTCGCCTCTGCCTCGCTCGTCGGTATTCTTGACAAGATCGCACTGGTTCGCGGCATCAGGACGCCCGCCATCGATAGACGATACGAACCCCGAATGGAGCAATTTGCGCGCGAAGGGGTCCGCTACACCGCGCAGGCATTCCAGCAGATGGGGTCGGCGCGGCGGCATGTTATTCTTGTGGCGACGCTGCGCGAGTTTGAGGCCACGCTGACTGACACAGCTATCGGTATGTTCGACTCGCTCATCGGGCGAGCGCATCTGCGTGCCCGCAAACGCCTTGAACAGACGGTTGCCGCTTCTGCCGACCAGGGCCGCGACCGATTAATCCGTGTCGCCGACGTGCTTGAGGCGGTCAGCAAAGCCGCACGCGCCGGCGGCGATATTGCAGCAGCGGTCGCAGCGGTCGCCTCGCTCGATACGATCGATGCCGACGCTGCTCTTCTCCGGCGAACCACGAGGCCGGGACGAGATAATGCCATCAGTGAAATCGGGCCAGAATATCGGACGTTCAAGCGGGCGGGGCCGCGCTTCCTGAAAGCGTTCACGTTCGAGGGTCGCAAGGGTACCGCGCCGCTCCGTGCAGCGATGGCGATCCTGGCCGAACTCGATGGCGACTGGCGCACGGCGCTCCCTGATGGCTTGCCGCTCGGGCATATCGAGCGGCGATGGCAGCGCTATGTCGTCACGGACGACAAGATCGACCGAACCCATTGGGAGCTGGCGACCTATTCCGCGTTGGCTGGAGCACTGGCGGCGGGCGACATCTGGGTGCCAACCTCCCGACTGCACCGCTCTCTGGAAACGCTGCTTTCACCGAGTACGGATCCGGTCCCGGCACAGGTCTCCGATATTCCTGATCCTCATGTGTGGCTCGATGCCCGCGCGGCCGAACTGGATACTGCGCTGCTCAAGGTATCAGGGGGGCTGACCAGCGGCGATCCCGCGCTGTTTTCCGGTGACCGACTGCGGTTTCCGAAAGAGCCGAAAACCGATCTTGCCGAACGCGACGATGGCAGACAGTTCGTCCGGACCTGCTACAATCTCGTGCCGACGACGCGCATCACCGATGTTTTGTCTCAGGTCGAACGTTGGACCGGTTTCACCAGCCATTTCGGTCATGTCTCGACCGGGTTGCCGCCCAGCGATGAACGATCCTTTCTCGCAGCTATGATTGCGGAAGCGACGAACCTCGGCCTGTCACGGATGGCTGAGGTCTGCGGCGTGGCATCGCGGCGCACGCTCCTGCGCATGCAGACGTGGCACATGCGTGAAGAGACGTTTCGCGCCGCGCTCGGCTGTCTGACCGACGCCATACAGGCCGAACCAATGGCGGCCTGGTTCGGTGAGGGCTGGCGCGCCTCTGCCGATGGGCAGGCTTATTATCTTGGTGGCGCCGGGGAGGCTGGCGGTCAGGTCAACGCGCATTACGGCCGCGACCCGATCGTCAAAATCTACACCACCATCACCGACCGCTACGCACCGCTCCATCAAACCGTGATCGCGGGCACTGCCGGCGAAGCGATCCATGCCCTCGACGGCATTCTCGGCCACGAAAGCAACGCCAACCTTTCCGCGCTGCACGTCGATGGCGGCGGCGTCTCCGATATCGTGTTTGCGGTCATGGACCTGCTCGGGCTTGATTTTGAGCCACGTATTCCGCGCCTCTCCGATCGCCGCCTCTATTCCTTCGAGCCGCCCAAGCGTTACGGACGCCTCGCGCCGCTGTTCGGGAACAGGCTCAACCGCGATCTGATCGTCAATCACTGGCCCGACATTCATCGCGTCATTAGGGCGATGCGCGACCGAACCATCACCCCATCGCTGATCCTGAAAAAGCTCTCAGCCTACCGGCAACAAAACAGCCTTGCCGCTGCCCTTCGCGAGGTCGGCCGTATCGAGCGCACACTCTTCACATTGCGATGGTTCAAGGATCCGGCGCTTCGCCAGCTTGTCACGGGTGAACTCAATAAGGGGCGAAGCGCGAAACAGTCTGGCGCGCGCGGTTGCGTTCCACCGGCTCGGCCGCTTCCGGGATCGCGGTATCGAAAATCAGCAAATGCGAGCGGCAGCACTCAATCTCGTCACCGCCGCAATCATCCTGTTCAACTGCCGCTATCTCGACCGCGCCGTGAGTGAACTTGGAAGTCGCGGAGTGAAAATTGATCCCGCTCTACTCTCGCAGCTTTCACCTTTGGGCTGGGACCGGATCAACCTCACCGGCGATTATGTCTGGTCAGACGGCATTGAACTCGATGCCGACGGACTCATGCCCCTTCGAATCCCCGATAGCTACCGTGAATCTATGTCCCGATAATGCACAGAGGCCATATAACGCTGATGCCGTCCGCGACGGCGCGGAGACGATCCGCCGCCACGCCGGCGAGGCGCTGACCGGCCTGTTCCCGGAAGGAAGCGGCGGCGAACCCTCCGAGGCCAAGGCGGAAGTCTGGTCAAACTGGGACGAGTTCTCCGCGCTGGCGGCGCAACTCGAAACCCTATCGGAAGGCCTAGGCCTGGCCGCGGATAACGGTTTAATGTCCGGAAGCGGAGGACAAGCGCAGGGCGGCATGATGGGTGGCGGAACCGGCATGATGGGTTCGGCCAACACCATGATGGGTGGCACAGCGCCGATGATGGGCCGGGGCGGCAGTTTCGACGCCGCCGCGCTCGCCGCAATGCCTGCGGACGGAGTGTTCAATATGATCGCGCAGTCCTGTTCGGCCTGCCACACCAAGTTCCGGCTCGAAAAGAACTGAGCCATGCGACGGATAGCCAAACTTGGAGCGCTCGCCGCCGTCCTTGCGGCGGCGGGCGCGGCCTCGCTTCACGCCTGGCCGATCGGCCGACCGGTCGCGCTAGAATCGATCGCGGGCGACGCGGCGCGCGGCGCGTATCTTGCGCGGATGTCGGGATGCATCGCCTGCCACACCAACGCGGAAAACGGAGGCGCGCCGCTGGCCGGCGGCGTGAAACTGCCGACGGATTTCGGCACGTTCCACTCGCCCAACCTCACCACCGACACCGTAAACGGGATAGGCGGCTGGTCGATCCAGGAATTCTCCAAGGCCGTCCGGCAGGGCGTCTCGCCGGACGGCGAACCCTACTACCCGGCTTTCCCCTACCCGTTCTATTCGCGGTTCTCCGACCAGGACATCGCCGATTTGTGGGCGGCGTTCCAAACGGTGCCTGCGGTCTCGGAATCCGCGCCTGGACAGGATCTCCGATTTCCGTTCAACTTCCGCCCGGCTCTGAAAGCCTGGCGGGCGATGTTCCTCGATACCGGGCCGCTCGAACCGCGCGAAGACAAGAGCGAGGCATGGAACCGGGGCCGCTTCATCGTACGCGGACCGGCGCATTGCGGAGCCTGTCACACGCCGCGCAATCTGCTGGGCGCTAGGCAGGCCGAGTTCGCCTTGCACGGGGCTGAGGGCTTGCCCGACGGCGGAAAGTCGCCGCCGATCACCAAGGCAAAGCTCGAAGAACGGGGTTGGACTGTCAGCAGTCTTGCCTACGCATTGCGCAGCGGCATCACCCCGGGCGGTGATGTCTTCGGCGGCTCGATGGGCGAGGTGGTGCGCGACGGAACGGCCTTCCTCTCCGATGACGACCTGCGTGCCATCGCGATCTATCTTCTCGACAAGGACGGGCCCAATGATCCCTAACCGACGCGAATTACTGCAGCAGGCGTTCGGCACAGCCGCGTATTTCGGTCTCGCTCGTCGCCGACAATCCCGGCAAGTGGCTCTATCATTGCCACATGCTGGAACATGCGGCCGCGGGCATGAACACCTGGTTTGAGGTCGGCCAGGGGGAAGAACCGCCGGCCCTCTGAACGGCGGTTCCTGCCGCGGGCTTCACTGCCGCGTGAAGCCCGCGGTCTGGTTTTCCAGGAAGGTTTTTGCTACCGAAATTCCATGCGTAAGATGCTCGCCGCACTCGCCGTTTTCGCCTATTCTCTGGCTCTTCTGCCAGGAGGATCTGTAGTGAAAATCCACGACATCGAAGACCTGTCAGCGATCAAGAAACAGGCGGGCGTGAGCGCCGAACTCGAGGCGTGCCACACCGCAGTGCTGGATGCCGGGCGGAAATACGTCGTCGAAGGGCACGTGCCACTAGAGGCCTTGGCCAAACTGGTCAGCACAGCCCCGGACATTCGCGGCATCGCAACGCCCGGAATGCCGGCTGGTTCACTCGGCATGGGAGACGATCCGAATGCGCGCTACGATGTTCTTGCCTTTTTCGGTACTGCAGCGGAAAGCCCGGCTGTTTTCTATGAAGCGGGAAAACCATGAGCAGCACGGCATAGACCATTCTGGTGCCCCAGCGTTTCAACGCCGGTGTAGGCAAGCCTCACAAGGCTTGCCTACACCGGCGCCCGTTCTCCCATTTTCCTTGGAAAGGTGTGCACACAAGGAGATTACTGACTCAGGGGCGCGCTGCGATTCGGCAACTGCCTTGCCGTGAACCAGAGCACGAGCGGCGGTATCACCAACCATTGGAGGAGCGGGCTCAGGCCGGTTCCAAAGGGCGGAACGAGCGGCATCAGGTCCGAATAGGTCCAGCGCATGCTGATCTGCGTGTAGTGGAATTCGAAACCAACCGTTAGAGTGATGCCAACGACCATGTAAACCAGCATATGCAGGGGCCTCGGCGCGACGAGCCAGTATCGCGACCGCGCCAGAGCGCTGGTGGCCCAGAAGGCCGTTAGCGCGAAGCCAACATCGCCGAAGGTCGCGGAGGTGCAGAGCTTAACGCCCTCCCAATGCGGCAAATCCGCCATGCCTGCATAGGTGGGCGCCTGCAAATATTCCCAGACGAAATGTAGGAGGAAGGAAAAGACCGCCACTCCGAATTCAGGCTGGTTCGCAATGCTGCGCATTTACAGTCTCCCTTGTCGATCGAGGAGCAGCACATAAACGTTCCAGTGCCGGAAAGGTCAATGAAAGCGAGTCCCTTGTTTGGCTAGACGCGGTTTCCGTCGCTCTGGTCTCGATTGAGCTCTTCACGGCTGACCCCAGCTCGCTTGTCAAACCTTGGCACGCTGAAGGGTGCCTAACTGATCGCGCAGCACTCTGCGCGCCTGTGAACCGCTAGTTTCTGAATGAAAACGGTTTATTCACGATTGGATACGAGGATTGACGCGGCGTCAGCCCTCGTAGCTCAATTTGGTAGAGCACCCGAATTGTAATCGGGAAGATGGAGGTTCGAATCCGACCGAGGGCCCCAAAAGCTTTGACCAACCGCAATTATCGAAACCGCGGGATCATCCGCCGGAGCACTCCGTCGCCGCGTATCAGATGATAGACGGCCGCGGCGATGTGGACAGACGCAAGTATCAGAATGACATCCCAGAGATACGCATGGAAAACCCTCGCGGGGCCCCAGAGATATGTCGTTACAAAGCCTGTAGCGGCTTGGAAAAACACTGCAAAATAGAGCCCACCGTGAACGATCGATGCCAGGCGTTCCGTCAACCGCGGCCGAATTTGCGGCCGCCGACGGTAGCTCGCATATGCCAACATGCGCCGAAGCGCCATGACTATGCCAATAACAATGCCGGCATAGATGTGAAGCGCGTGCTGCAAGAGATCGGCATCTGACGGCGGAAGAAGAGGATTGTGGGTTCGAGGGATTGCGCGCGACGTGTACCATTGCTCAAAAATCAGGATTACCACCAGCCAGTGCAGCAGGATCTGCAAGAGCGAATAAGGGCGCTTGGGCCTTTTCTCATTACAAGGGTCGGACAAGAGCTTACTCGGCATTCTAACCTGGCTCACTCGATCGGCCCTCGATCACGCGCGAGAGAAGCTGTCCAAGAACCGCGCCAAGAAACAGCCAGAACAGAGCCGAGGTGACGACGGTCGCGATGGCAAACTCTGCCGCGAGTTCTGCCGGAACGGCTGATTCACCTGCTGGGTTCTGCGGCGCACCGTATACGTGAGGTGCCACAATAAGCATTACGCCCGCTCCCATCCAGGAAACCGAATCCTTGAACGCGAAAATCAGTAGGCCTCCTCCAGTGAGCAAGACCGTGGCGATCCACCAGGCCTGTCTTGCGGTCAGATCGCCAGACGCCATACCGGGCAATTCAGGCGGAAGACCGAAGTTTGGGGCGAGAACGAAAACCGCGAACCCGCCCGCCCCCCAAAGCGCGCCATGCCGGAGCGACACCGGTTGGTCTAATATCAGAATGATAGCCGTCAAAATCAGTGCGAATGCAACACCGGTCACGAGATTCGAGAGCAACGTAAAAAACGTCCGCTGCAACCCTTCTTCGGGCGCCCAGACTTCGTCCTCGGTCTCAGCGTGTGACACCCCCTCTTCATAAGCTTCGGCTTGGAGGATCAACGGGATAACCCGCACTGATTGCGCCGCAGTCGCGAACACACCAGCGAGCAATCCCGCGACAAGCGCGGCCAGAATTACCCGGGTCAACATCTACGTCGTGGCGCCTTAGTGGCAGGGCGCGACGATTGCGTGGCGCGTGTCGTGGGCGCCGTTGTGCAGTGCGTCCGAATGAGCAAACGCAGCGAGATAAAGCAACGCCATGCCAAATATTGCAGCGAACAGCGCAGTCGTCAGACGTGCTGATGCCGAAACCGGCAGCGAAACAGATTGTGTTGCGAGCATGACAACCTCCGTGTTGCTCATTCAGTAACTTGAACGTCTCTCCGTCCGTTCACATGGCAGGTCTCCTGGCTCATGGCGGTTTTCCGGCGCTATCGCCTTCCCGGATGTCTCCAGTGGCGCTCCCGTTTTCGGGAGTTATGGCGCCGCGCCATTCTACAGTCGCGGGGTCGGCTGTGATTTGGATGCCCGGTCTGGGTCCACCCGTCACATTCCCTTTTCATCCCGCTTCGCGCTCGGCATCGCGGGAACCGTGTGAACAATTACCCTGACGTCACGCCGAAACCGAGTCAATAACGACAAGCTTGGCCGCGACCGATTTCCGACAAGACCAGGACAACGACTCCGTCAGGATCTCAAATCCAGTTGCCGCAGTCTGAGCGAATTGACGACAACAGAGATCGAAGAAGCGCTCATCGCGAAGGCGGCGAACATCGGACTAATCAGGATGCCGAAGAACGGGAAGAGAACGCCTGCAGCTACCGGAACGCCCAACGTATTGTAGATCAGGGCGAAAAACAGGTTCTGCCGTATGTTGCGCATGGTCCCGTGGGCCAGACGGCGGGCCCTGACGATCCCGTCGAGATTTCCTTTGACCAAGGTAAATCCAGCGCTTTCGATCGCGACATCGGCGCCGGTTCCCATCGCAATTCCCACGTCGGCCTGAGCCAGAGCCGGAGCGTCGTTCACGCCGTCGCCGGCCATCGCGACCTTGCGACCCTGCTGCTGCAATTCCTGGATGATGCGCGCCTTGTCTTCGGGAAGCACGTCGGCGCGGATCTCGTCAATGCCCAGGCGCGCAGCAACGGCTTTCGCCGTTCGTTCGTTATCTCCGGTCGCCATGATGATGCGGAATCCAAGTTCATGCAGAGCCTTCAGCGCGTCGGGGGTTGTTTCTTTTACCGGATCGGCGACGCATACGAGTCCGGCGACGCCATTGTCGACGACGACGAACATGACCGTCTCGCCTTCATCGCGGCGGCCATTGGCTTTTTCGGTCAAGTCCCCCGCCTCCAGGCCAAGCTCGCGGATCATCGCGAGATTGCCGAGCGCCACGGCTCTGCCATCCACTGTACCCTTGACGCCTTTGCCGGTAACGGCCTCGAAGTCGCCGGCCGCGGCCATCTCCACGCCTCGCTCTTCGGCTCCCCTTACGATGGCTTCGGCGAGCGGGTGTTCCGAACCCCGTTCAAGGGACGCCGCCAGACGCAGCACTTCGGTCTCGTCATGGCCGTTCTCCGCCAGGACCGCCACCAATCGCGGCTTGCCTTCGGTCAACGTGCCTGTCTTGTCGACGATTAGCGTATCAACTTTCTCGAACCTCTCGAGCGCCTCCGCATTCTTTATGAGCACGCCTGCTTGAGCTCCGCGTCCCGTTGCCGTCATGATCGACATTGGGGTGGCGAGACCGAGGGCGCAGGGACAGGCTATGATCAGTACCGCGACCGCGGCGATGAGCGCATATGAAAGGGCGGGTTCCGGGCCCCAAAACGCCCAGCCCAGGAAAGCAAGTACAGCGATAGCGATCACCGCCGGCACGAAATAGCCGGATACCTTGTCGGCATATTTCTGGATTGGCGCCCGGGACCGTTGTGCGTTGGCGACCATTTCGACGATCTGGCTCAGCATCGTGTCGGCGCCGACGCGTGTAGCTTCCATAATAAGGCTGCCAGTGCCGTTGATGGTTGCGCCCGTCACTGGATCGCCTGAAACTTTCTCGACCGGAACGGGTTCGCCGGTGATCATGCTTTCGTCGATCGATGAACGACCATCGACCACCACGCCATCCACGGGAACCTTGTCGCCGGGACGCACGCGAATGCGGTCGCCAACCCCAACATGTTCGAGCGGAATTTCCTCTTCCGTGCCGTCGTCGCGTATCACGCGGGCCGTCTTTGCCGCCATATCGAGGAGTGCCCGGATCGCCTTGCCGGTACCCTCACGAGCGCGCAGTTCCATCACCTGCCCGAGGAGCACCAAGGTGACGATGACGGCTGCGGCTTCGAAATAAACGCCCACATGACCTTCTGGATCTCGGAAGCCATCGGGGAAAATACCTGGAAACAGCACGGCGACGACACTGAATGTCCATGCCGCCATGACGCCCATCGCGATCAGACTAAACATGTTCAGATTCATCGTGCGGAAGGAGTTCCAGCCGCGGACAAGGAACGGCCAACCCGACCAGAGAACGACCGGCGTGCCGAGCACAAGTTCGATCCACAAGGTTGCTCGTTCTCCGAAGATCTCCCGAACGCCGGAAAGACCGACGAAGGGACCCATGGTCAGGATCAGGAGAGGAATACTCAGGACCGCGCCAATCCATAAGCGCCGAGTGAAATCGACAAGTTCGGGATTCGGCCCCTCTTCAACCATAGTTGCCGATTCCAGTTCCAGCCCCATGCCGCATATCGGGCAAGATCCGGAATGCGTCCGGCGCACTTGAGGGTGCATTGGGCAGGTATAGACGGGTCCGCTATATCCAGCCGGAACTTCGTCATACTGGCCTTGGCCGGCCGAAGAGGTGCCTTCGGCGTCCGCCGTGTGATAATGGTGCTCGTGCTGGGAGGTCATCGCAATCGCTCCTTGTCGTGTCACATGTTGTGCGGTTTGAACGTTATACCGTTGGCGACCTGCAACTCGCGAACATATTGGACGATCTTCGCCACCTCGTCCGGCGTGACCTGCTCCTGCTTCGGCATATTGCCGTATGGCCAGTGATGCTGGACCACACCATTCATGGCTGCCAGATAGAACGCATCATCCGAGTGATGTCCCGGATTGTAAATGTCGTGGATCAGCGGAGGCCCTTTGTCCGTTCCGGATGCACGATCGCCATGGCAACTGGCACAGTTGTTGTTGAAGAGTATCTGACCAACGCTTGCTTCACTCGACAGTTCCGGCATCGATACGGCCACAATCGCTGTTTCGGGTTCACCCCGGAAAAATTTCGAGAGTAGGACGGCCGCTCCGAGCGCAAAGAATCCGAGAACAAATATCTTCGGGAGGTTCAATTTCATTTTCAATTCTTGTCTCCGTGCTTTCTGATTTGGAAATTCGAAAGTTCGCCTATGGCGGATGCCAACGGACCGGCGATCGAAATCGCGTTCGATCGATGCGCGATTGAATTGGTACTCACCAATGACGCCACGCCGGCATCGAGCAGTTCCTCGTAGGCATTTCCGGCAAAAACCGGATGGATAATCACGCATATAGCGGGTGGAAGACCGAGTTCCCGGAGATGTCCGGCTGTCTCGATCATCGTTCTGCCCGACGACACGATGTCGTCCACGATCACCGGCGTCCCTTTTTCGGCTTGCGAGAAATCTGGAATGCTTATCGAAACATCGCGATCACCGCGTCGCGTCTTTTCGAGTATCTGGTAAGGCGCGTCGATCCGTGCCGCTATGCTTGCGACCCACTGTTTGCTCTCCGAATCCGGTCCGATGAGGACCGGCCGAGTTACATTCTGCTTGATCCAGTCGGCGATCAGCGGGGCGGTCGCTACAGTCCTGGTAGAAATCTCGAAGAGCCGGGACAGATCGGGATTGCGGTGCAGATGCGGGTCGGCGGTAACCAGCCAATCGACGCCTTCCTCGAGGAAACGCGCGAAGAGAGGCGCACTGACTGCCTCGCCCGGATGGAACCTCCTGTCCTGGCGCATATAGGCGAGATAGGGTGCAACGAGGCCGAGTGAACGCACTCCGAATTCTCGCGCGGTCATGACAACGAACCGCAATGGCAGCGCGATCCGGTCCGGATGCCTTAAAGATGCGACGAGGATGACGTCTCGCCCCTTCACGGCCTCGTCGATCGATACCAGGGACTCGCCATCGGGAAAGCGGTGCCAGACGAGTCGTCCGGTTTCAGCTCCGATGCAATTCGCAATTTCGCGGGCCAGATCGCGATCATCGGGAAAGGACAGAAGGAGGGGCTTCATTCCTCGTCCCTCACCTCGACGATACCGTCATGGGCGGCCGCAAACTCCAAGGCATAGTCGAGCGCACCTGGCGTATTCGCGCAGATTTCAAACAGCCTGTCGCCGATGTCGACCCGATCTCCTACCTTTAGACGGCAAAACACTCCCGCTTCGGCGTTCGATGGGGCACCTGCGAGTTTGGCGACTTTTGTCAACCGGCGATTGTCGATGCTCGCGACCTTCCCGGTCGTGCTTGCCGGGAACGGAAATCTATACGCGGCGGCACCGGGTTCCCGAAAACCTCCCTGCGCGTCGCAGATGGCGATGAACTTTGCCAGGGCCTCGCCGCTGTCAAGCAACTGATGCGCGCGCATTTTTCCGGTACCGTTTCCGTCGGGTGCCATATCCAGGAGCGCCCCCGCCAACAGAACGGCGCGCTCGCGAAGGTCGCTTGGCGCGAACGGCTCGCCGCGCAGCACGGCCAACACATCGCGCGCCTCGAGGGCCGGGCCAATACCGAATCCGACCGGCTGTATGCCATCTGTCCTGGCCACGCGAAGTTGCAGCCCAAGCACTTCCGCCGTCGCGGCCAACCGGCCGGAAAGCGCGCTCGCGCTACTGTCCGTGCGAATCTTCGCCGTCGGTCCGACCGGAATGTCGATCAGTACGTGACTCGATCCGGCAGCCGCCTTCTTCGACAAGACGCTGGCGACAAGCTGTCCCGCGCTGTCGAAATCGAGCGGGCGTTCGACCCGAACAAGGACGTCGTCGGCGGGACTCAGTCGGACATGTCCGCCCCAGACGACGCAGCCGCCTTCCTTCTCGACGACCTTGCGCATGGCGGCGAGGTTGAGGCTCACCGGCGCCATGGTTTCCATCGTGTCGGCAGTACCCGCCGGAGACGTGATGGCGCGCGACGAGGTCTTGGGGATTCGTTTTCCCGCCGCAGCTATTATCGCCACAACGATTGGCGTCGTGCGGTTGCCCGGCAATCCGCCGACACAATGTTTGTCGAGGACATAGCCGGCGCCCCAATCGATGCGCTCGCCAACCGCCAGCATCGCTTTCGTCAAGGCGATGGTCTCGTCGAGGTCGAGGCGATCCCCCGCGCACGCCGTGACGAACGCCGCCAATTCGAGATCGGAGAGATTGCCGGCCAATGCATCGCGGATGATTGAGAGGAAGTCGTCCTGTATCAGTTTTATACCGAACACCTTCGCGCGCAGCGCCGAAGCGGATTGCGGAGGGTCGGGATGCGTGAACGCCGCGGTTGCGTTTTCGGAAGGTGCCAAGGCCTTCCAGGCCGCTTCCGACAGAAGCGCGGTGCCGTGCGGGATCCAATCCTCGTCATGAACAACGTTGAGGGTCGCAACGACGGACCGAGCGCCGCAGGCTATCCTGACACGTGTCAAAGCGGAGAATCCCTCCGAGGAACAGACGTGACAATCCGAACGCATAAATACAATCGGTTGCTGATAAGTATCAACGCGCGCCCTAAGAATGCGAAGAACGTTGTGGCTCTGGTTCATTTCGGATGGTCCAGACTGATCCGTTCAAGATGTTCCGGTGCGCGTACGTGCCAGCCCAACTCATGCTCGATGCGCCAGCGCAACGCATCTGCCGCATCCGGTTCTCCATGCGTAAGATAGGTCATCGCCGGAGGACGGGCTGCGCCAGTCAGCCAGGTCATGATTTCGTCGACATCGGCGTGACCGGAAAAACTCTCCATTTGCACCACCTCCGCATTGATCTCGACTTCGCGACCGAACATGCGCAGGGTCCTGGCTCCGCCGACGAGCGCCGCGCCACGCGTGCCGCCAGCCTGATAACCGGAGAGCAGAATGGCATTCTTCGGGTCGGTGCCGAAGCTGGCGAGGTGATGCAACACCCTACCTCCACTCAGCATTCCGCTTGCAGAGATTATGATCATCGGCCCCCTGCGCGTGTTTAGCTCCTTGGATTCCGCTACGGAGCGTACGCGTTCGGCAAGCCTAAACATTGCAACGCAGTCGTCCCAGGTGACGTGATGCTCTTCGTGATGATTGTGATAGATTTCGGTCGCATCGACGGCCATGGGACTGTTCAAATAGACCGGCAAATAAGGAATTTCGCCGCGTTTCCGCAGCCGCGCGATGTGATACATCACACCCTGCGCACGGCCGATCGCGAAAGCCGGAATTAGGATTACGCCGCCGCGGGAGCAGACACGGTTGATGACCGGCGCCAATTCCGCTTTCGGATCAATGTTGGCGTGCTTTCGGTTGCCGTAGGTCGACTCGCAGATGAGGACGTCGACTTCGCGCAACGACCGAGGTGCGCGCATTAGCGGATCGGAGTTGCGCCCGAGATCGCCGCTGAAATGAATAGAACGGCCATCGATCTCAATCCGGATCTGCGCTGCGCCGAGCAAATGGCCTGCAGGCACGAATTCCGCCGTTATCCCGTTTCCGAGGTCGAAGCGGCGATCAAATTCCTTCGCCTCCAGGCTATCAACAGCGCTTTCCGCGTCCTTCAACGTGTAGAGCGGCCTCGGATCGGCATGCTTCGAATAGCGTTTGCGCTTGGCATACTTTGCATCTTCTTCTTGAAGGTGACCGCTGTCTGGCAGCAGGAGCCCGCAAAGTTCCACCGTCGATTCCGTACAATAAACCGGCCCCTCGAACCCGTCGCGCACTAGCGCCGGCAGATATCCCGAGTGATCGAGATGCGCATGTGTCAGGAGTACCGCATCGATCGAACCGGGGCGGACGGGGAACGGCAGCCAATTGCGCCGGCGCAGTTGTTTGAACCCTTGGAACAAACCGCAATCGATCAGGATTCGCCGTCCGTTCGCTTCGAGAAGGTATCGCGATCCGGTTACTGTTCCGGTTGCACCGAGAAATCGCAAAGCATTTGCGGGAGATTTTGTCACTTTGTCTCCTCCTCTCTCAGATCAGCCGATAACGACGCTCTCGCCGTCCATAAGCTCGTAGGGCGGAACGACGAGGTTCTTGGGTGCAGGGCCCCGCCTTACACGCCCGGACGTGTCGTATTGTGAACCGTGGCACGGGCAGTACCAGCCACCCCAATTGCCCCTTGGATCGGAATCCTTCTGCCCGAGTGGGATGCAGCCGAGATGCGTGCACACCCCAACCACGATCAGCCACTCGGGATTCTGCACACGATCTGCATCGCTTTGAGGATCGATAAGATCAGCATCGTCGTCAGCGACTGCCGCATCGATTTGAGCTTTCGTCCGTCTGTCGACAAACACAGGACGGCCACGCCACATGACCGTCACTCGCTGGCCGACCTCAATGTCGCCCAACGGGATTTCGACCGTTGCGAGGCTTCGTACACTTGCCGAGGGATTCATGCTGTCGATAAACGGCCAGGCGAACGCCCCTACTCCCACGACTACCATCGCCCCTGTTGCAACGTAAATGAAATCGCGTTTGGTAACCGACTTGTCGGCATCTGAGACTATTGCGGACATATTATTGCTCCTTGCGCTTTGGACGGAGTTCACGCCGGATTGTCCGGCGTTCCCTCTCGCTCCTGTTTCAAGGTCCGCATGGCGGACTACGCACCGCCACCGCCGCGATGGCGTCTACTCGTCATCGGATTCGTGCATCAGATCCTCGATACGCTCGGGAATGTCCTCTTCGGAGAATTCGGCCTGAACGTCGGCATCGTGGACAAACGCAATGATGTCGGCCAGTTCGCTACCGTCGAGCTCGATCGGCGCACCGAGTTCGTCACGCTGCATTGCGACCATCGCCTCTGCACCCCGCCACATGCGCGCGGCAAATTCGAACGGATTCATCGGTAGGGGCATCGCCGACGCATCAAGGGCCGGAGCGTCCTCGCCGCCGACGCCGTTTATCGAATGGCACACAACGCATCCCTTGCTCGCGAACAGCTGCTTGCCTCGTATCGGATTCATTTGAGGATTCATCAAACCCGGGCTCACCATACCGTCGTCCATCATGCCGCTTTCCTGGCCCAACGAAGCGGTCACCAGGCCGAACATGATCGCTCCACCGAGAAGGGCTGAAGTCATGGCGTTTGAAGTTGCATATCTGTACATGACAGTCTCCTTTCGTTTTTCCGGCTGCTCTTAGGGGAGCACCACCATTTCGTGACCTTCACCTGAAACAGCGATCTCGCCCGTTACTGCGAGGTTTTCCTGGTCGACGATCCAGACCTTGGGCTCTTCGCGACTTGAGACGTAGAGGCTGTTCGTCCCGGCTATTGTCGTCAGGTGATAGGGGGCGGGAGCTAAGGCTGCGAATTTTGCTTTGCCGCTGCTCAGGTCAATAGCGGCAATCTTGTCGTCGCGCTTGCCGCTAACGAATAGCGTCCCATCATCGTCCGACAGATCAAGCCCATGGATTTCGCCACCGACATCCAGAGACCGGGAAATGTTCCCGTCCGAGATGATGACCTCGTGGACCTTGCCGGCATAGGCATCGGCGACATAGAGCCGCTTGCCATCGTGCGACATGACAACATGCTCCGGCGCCTCGCCGGAAAGGATATTGCGCTTGACGAACGTCTTGTCGACGTCAACCTCACTAGTGGTTCCGCTGTCGGCGTTCGTAACGAATACCGATCTACCATCGCGCGCAAACACGGCATAGTTTGGGCTCGTTCCAGTCGGCACGAACGCTTTGAATGCCAAGGTGTCGAGATCGATGATACTGATCCCGTCTGTGGTCGGATGTGTCACTGCGGCGTAGCGGCCGTCCGGAGACATAGCCACGTGATGGACGGCGCCGGGAACCTCAATCCGGCGCACTACCGCGCCGGTCTTTGCTTCGACTATCGTCAGAATGCTTACTCCGGCATCTTTGGGCATGACACTCGCCGCCCTAGGGGCGTGATGCGCTTGGTGTTCGTCTTGCGATACGCCTTCCGGTTTCGCCGGCGCCTCTGCTTCTTCTTTCGCCACCTCGGAATAGCTGCCCGCAACGATGTAACGTGCGCCTGGTGCTCCGGCCAGACCGTGGACAGCCTCAAAACCTGGCCAGCGCGCCTCGACCGAACCGGTGTCGGCATCCACAACAAGGATTTCTCCAGCGCTCCCCTCTGGAATGTAGACGGTGGTCGCGAATGTCGGCACGGTTCCGAGCAAAGTCAGAGTTGCTGTCGCTAACGCGAATTTCATTTCTGTTTTCATTTTGGTCTCCATTAATATGGCCGTGTTCAACGGAACCTGCGTGCCGCAAAGTAGTTGAAGAGAGGGCCGAAAATCAGCGCGACATACCAGCCGTAGGCAAATGCCTCGACCAGACCGAGCAGGAAGCTCGGGACACTCAACCAGGTGAATCCGGGAAGAAGTTTCAGCCATGTCTGGTACATCGCCATTCCCGGAAAGATGAGGTCAAAGCCGACGCACAGGACGAACGTGATCGCCAGAAACAAGCCAAGGCTCATGCCGAAAGCGATGACCGGAATACGCGGTGTGTTCGACGCCTGCGGAGCGACCCTGATCGCATAGCCCGGACTGGAGTTGCGTGAGTCAGCCATGAACGGCCCCCCCTGTCTCCAAGGTCGCAGATTCCTGATTTAGATATGTATCAGGTGCCGCCTCAAAGCGTTCGCGGCATTCTCGCGAGCAGAAGTAGAACACGTGCCCGTCATGCACTGCGGACTTCGCCGCATTCGTATGGACTGTGATCCCGCACACGGGATCAATGGCACTTTCAGGCGCAATCCAGCGCAGATCAGTATTGCTACCTCCCTCCGACTGCTTTGTTCGAGAGTTGTGGCCATGTCCCATTACATGAGCGCCACAGCCAAACCGCATCATGAGCAGGATCAGTCCGGCCCAGACGAGAAAATATATTATTGCTTCCATTATCCGCTCCTTATGCATCGCCCGCACGGGCTGTTGCATTTTCGGCTTTGTCCGAACCGACAGGGGCGACGAATGCGAACTGCGTCCTGCATTTCAGCGGGCGCTATCGCAGATCCGACGGGGCAAGGCAGACTTTTGAGCTATTGCGGAAAGAGCCGCAGTGGCGCTCAGTATTCGCTCACGCGGGTTGGCGCCATCGTCAGCCGGACAGGGTTACCCTATGTTTCAGGCAGACTTTGGAGGGGGAGATGGAAACGACAGGAACAGCCGATCGGGAAGAAGTTTTGTAATAAAGTGCTGACGCTGACGACCTGCGTCAATGCCAGAAAATCCGGCCAGGAGAACAGCCGGTAACAGGCAATGACTGGCCGTACTGCATACCTTGGAATTAGCAGGTACAACGCGATTGCCATCGGAACCATCATATGAATGGCTCACGCTGATGACCGCGTGCAAACCAGTGTCAATGTTCTCGCTAAATTGGTGGAATAACGGCGCGAGGACGTAGAACATTGCTATCATCGCCCACAATACCGACCGCGAACGCGGCAGCGCTCTCAATCGGGCTTCTCTTTGGGCTTTGACGGTCATTTCATAACCTACTTTTTTTCAGCTTACTCGCAAAAACGAAGCGATCCTTGATCTCTATCAACGCGACCCTGACCTACCGTTTTCCGACCGGTGAAGGCTTTTAAATGTCGGCCTCCATTGGAGGTGGATTTAGTGGCTGCAATTACCTGCTGGCTTTTTCAATTGGTCGCTTGCAGGTCGATCTCCATGGCCAAGATCATTAAGTATCGGGCAGTCCGGACGATGGTCACCCGCACAAGCATTGACGAGTTCAGCGAGAGTGGCCCGCATGGAACGGAGCTGCGCGATCTTTTCGTCGATCCGCGCCAAATGGTCTTCGGCGATATGCTTCACGGCAGCGCTCTCCCGTCCATCATCCTCATAGAGAGCCAGCAGGTTCCGACAATCCTCGATCGTGAAGCCCAATGCACGGGCGCGGCCGAGAAACGCCAGCTTGTGCAGATCCTTGTCTTGGAAACTGCGATAGCCGTTTTCGCCCCTTAGCGGCCGGATGAGGCCGATGTCCTCATAGTAGCGTATCGTCTTCGCGGGCAGGCCTGAAATTCGTGAGACATCACCAATATTCATCGTCAGTTTCCTTCTCATTCGGCCGGCGCCGGCACGAGTCGCGCCGGAGTTGGGTGGGCCGAAGCCCTTTCATCCATTGCCGGAGCGATCCGCCGCAACCGCAACGCGTTCGTCAGCACAAAGACAGAAGATAGTCCCATAGCGCCTGCTGCCAAAATGGGTGACAGAAGCACACCGAACGTCGGATATAGTACGCCGGCCGCGACCGGGATCAGGGCAGTGTTGTATCCGAACGCCCAGAAAAGATTCTCGCGGATATTGCGCATCGTCCGGCGGGAAACCTCGAATGCGTTGACCACGCCGCGAAGGTCGCCTGACATCAGTACGACGTCGGCGGATTCGATGGCGACGTCAGTCCCGGTTCCGATTGCGATCCCGACATCGGCATGGGCGAGCGCTGGCGCGTCGTTTATGCCATCGCCGACAAAAGCGATCCTTTGGCCCTTGCTGCGTAGTTCGTCGAGCGCAGCGACCTTACCGTCGGGAAGAACTCTGGCGATCACATGATCGATTCCGGTTTCCCTTGCGATGGCTTCGGCGGTCTCCGGCTTGTCGCCCGTGATCATAGCCACTTTCAATCCGAGCTTGTGCAACTCCTGTATGGCCGCAGCGCTTGCGGATTTCACTGGATCCGCCACGCCGAATACCGCCGCCACCTTTCCATCAATCGCGGCGTAGAGGGCAGTGTGACCGCGCCTGGCCAGTTGCGCTTCCTCGGCGGCCAGAGCACCCAGGTCCAGGCCCTTGCGCTGCATCAGCCGGTCGGCGCCAACCAGAACCTCGGTCGTTCCGACGCGGGCGCGAACCCCGTAACCCGTCATGGAGTTGAATTCCGACACCTCATGACGCGCTGCTCCTTCACGACGCGCGCCGCGAACGATCGCTTCGGCAATGGGGTGTTCCGACTGCTCTTCGACCATGGCGACGCGGGCCAGCACATCGGCGCGGTCGAATCCTTCGGCCACGATCACGTCGACGAGTTCCGGACGACCTTCGGTGAGAGTGCCGGTCTTGTCGAATGCGACCACGTCGACCGAACTGAGGATCTGCAATGCGTCGCCCTTGCGGAACAGAACACCCATCTCGGCCGCGCGTCCGGTGCCGACCATGATCGACGTTGGCGTGGCAAGACCCATCGCACAGGGGCATGCGATGATGAGGACAGACACGCCTGCCACCAGCGCAAGGGTCAGCGCCGGCTCGGGGCCGAAGATCAGCCAAATCAAGACCGTCAATGCAGCGATCGCCATGACCGCAGGAACGAACCAGAGCGTGATCCGGTCGACGAGGCCTTGGATCGGCAACTTCGCACCCTGCGCTTCTTCTACCATACGAATGATCTGGGAAAGGGTCGTATCGGCGCCCACACGCGTTGCCCGGAAGCGGAAGCTTCCAGCCCCGTTGACCGTGCCGCCGGTTACCGGACCTCCAGTTGCCTTGGTGACTGGTACCGGCTCCCCGGTGATCATGCTCTCATCGACGTGGCTCTCGCCTTCCACGAGTTCGCCGTCTACGGCAATCCGCTCGCCCGGGCGCACAAGGAGAACATCGCCAAGTCGTATTTCCTCGATGGGTACTTCGACCGGCTCACCATCGCGCAGAACGCGCGCGGTTCTCACCTGAAGGCCAAGAAGCTTCTGGATGGCTGCGCCGGTACGGCCCTTTGCCCGCGCCTCCAGGAACCGTCCCAACAGGATCAGCACCACGATCACCGCTGCGGCTTCGAAATAAACCGCGCGAACGGCATCCGGAAGAAGCCAGGGCAGGAATGTCGCAATGACGGAGTAAATGTAGGCCGCGCCAGTTCCGACCGCGACGAGGCTGTTCATGTCCGGGGCCCCCTTGATGAGAGATGGGATACCTTTGAGGTAGAACACCCTCCCCGGTCCGAGCAGCACGGCTGTGGTCAGCAGGAACTGGATAATCCAGCTGGTCTGATGACCGATCGTGCCTCCGATGAATGCGTGCATTCCAGGAATCACATGGCTGCCCATCTCCATCACGAACACAGGCAAGGCAAGAACAGCCGCCAACATGGTGCGGCGCTTGATCTCTCTGGCTTCTTCCTCCTTGCGGGCCACACGGTCGCTTGAACTGGAAGCTTCGGCGATTTCCGCCGGATAACCGATTTCGGCCGCCGCCGCGATGAATTCGGCGGGGCCGGTCGCCCCTTCAAGATATGTGACAGTAGCGGTTTCGGATGCCAGATTCACGTTGACATCGAGAACACCCGGCACGGCGGCGATCGCGTGATCCACCCGTCCGACACAGGATGCACATGACATCGATTCGATGTTCAGCGTGACGCTTGCCCGCCGTGCCGGATAACCGAGTTCGTCCAGCTTGTTGGCGGCCTCAGCAAGCCGATCCGGGTCTTCTATCGTCAACCTGGCCGTTTCGTTTGCCAGATTGACTGAAACATCGCGGACACCTTCGATTCCAGAAAGCGCGCGCTCGACCCGTCCCACACAGGACGCGCACGACATGCCTTCGATGGAAAGCGAAACAGACTGATTGCCGTTCATCGACGTCTCCAATTCAGAATTGTTTCACGGAAAATAATTGTTCCAGTCACTGGAAGGTCAAGGGTAGGGATGCGATTTTTTTATAACCAGCCAAGTTCGCTTGACCCTCCAGTTGGTGGAACCTCTATCTTCCAGCCATCCAAGACCTGTGGAGACCAAAAAATGAAATTCAGCGTTCCCGAAATGAGCTGCGGTCATTGCGTCGCGGCGATCGAAAAGACCGTGAAAAGCGCCGATCCTGATGTGGAAATTGCCTGCGATCTGGCGAGCAAGACCGTGGAGATCAACAGCGACTTGCCGGCCTCGGATATCAAGGTCGCTATCAAGGACGCGGGCTACGATTCCGAGCTTCTCGAGGTAGCTTAAGACGCTCATTTGGCCTGAACCACACGCAAACGTCCGTCCCGCCGGTCCCGGTCACAGTCAACGTGAGGATATGAAATGAAATACACCTACGACCGTCTTCTTCCCAACGTGCCAATCGACGAGGCAGATGCCCGTACGCGTGACGCGCTCAAGGAACAAGGATTCGGCGTACTTACCGAAATCGATGTCAAGGAAACGATGAAGAAGAAGATTGGTGCCGAGATGGACGGTTATCGCATTCTCGGTGCATGCAACCCGAACATGGCCCACAAGGCCATCGGTCTGGAGCCTCGGATCGGTGCGATGCTTCCATGTAACGTAATCCTGCGCGCCGTCGAAGGCGGGACAGAACTAAGCGCCATCGATCCCGTTGCCTCGATGGCAGCGGTCGACAACGCTGGCCTTCACGCTGTCGCAGCAGATGTGCGTGACATGCTGAAGAAAGCGATCGATCTGGCCTGATCTCAACGCAATCAGGACAAAAGCAAGGATTCCGGCGTGACGACGGACTATCAGAAAAACAGCATATCGCTGACTGGCGCAGTTTCGATGGGGACCGGAGTGATGATCGGTGCCGGTATCTTCGCGTTGACCGGCCAGGTCGCCGAACTTGCGGGCACCTGGTTTCCTTTGTTGTTCCTCGTCGGCGCGGTTGTCAGCCAAACAACCGCGTCCGGATTGTCCATGAAGCAACGGTAAATGATCCAGGCCGCATCGCCGACCAGTTCGATGGCATAGTCACGTTCCACGCCACGTTCGATGGCGGACCGAATGGCGGCGATGATCAGCGCTCCATTCAGAAGCCGGAGCCGCGCACCCGCGCTGCTTGCGTACGGGATTTCGGTCGTGTGCCCCTCGAACCGGGCCCATGTGTCTGTTGTGTCTGTGAGGAGTGCGCGGATTTCGGCCCGGGTGAAACGGCCCTTTGCCATCTCGCCGCGCGCACGACCGGGCGGAACGCTGGGCGGGACAGGCGCTGGCCGCGGGTCACTTCAGCCAGTGCGGCCGGAAGGTCCGCCCCCGCTCGGTGAATGTCATACAACCAAGGACGGCGCCGCCCAAGGCGGACATAGCGATGCCATTGAGCATGAACAGAAAGCCCGCGCCTTGGGCACCGAAATAGCCGAAGGTCAGATCAAGCCTCAGGCACAGCGTGTTGCAAAACAGCCCCAGCATCACCGTTGCCGGCAGCACTGTCAGCCCAACCGCACACCAGCCATCCACACGGCCCAGAAGACCAAACACCACGACCGCGCCGAATGCACCGCCCATTCCAACGCCGCAATAGACCGGGGTCCACATAGCCTTGTTGAACCAGCTGCCCTCGGGGAAAAGGTAGAAGCCTCAGACGAGGAGGACCACAGCCTCGCCAAGGATCGAGAAGAGGAGCGCCAGTTTCAGTGGCCGAGCAGCACCAGTCGCGTCCGCGGTGAAGCCCTGCTCCATGGCGAAACTCATTCCTAGTCTCCCTTGTGTTCGGCCATGTCGCGCAAGAGGAGGACGATCCGCGACGCGGTGCGGCGACGCGGGCTTCGGACATCTCGCTCCAGGTTGCTGCAAACCAACGGTCGCCGCCCTCGAGCAGCCTGAAGGTGGTGTCGAGAAGCAGATCCTGCGGCAAATCGGTTCGCACCGCACCTAGCGCCTGGCCCCGCAGTATCAGCGCTTCGAGCCACCGACGCATCTGGCCTGCCAGTATCTCGAGCGCAGGGTGTGCCGTGCCGGCGGCGCGGGCGCTGATCGCGCTCCAGTTCAGGGCCGCCAGGACGTGGTCTGTCAACTGGCACTGCAGAAACGCCCTATACACGGCCTCCCACATCGCCCAATATTCCAAGCTCGTAGCCGGCAGTGCGCCGGGCGCCATGGCGGCAACCAGGTCGTCAAGCGCCCGTTGCGTCACGGCGGCATAGAGATCGTACTTGCCTTCGAAGTAATGGTGGAAGGACGATTTGCTCATCCGGGCTGCCGCGATTTATCGAGGCGCCGGACAGGCCATGTGTCGCGATCTCCGCCGCCGCGGCATCAAGGATTGCCGCCTGTTTCTCCGACGTGACGTTCTGGAATCGCTCCATCGGGGCCATGATCGAAAAACTGTACCTAGAGTCCAAAGATTGCCGATGCTAATTTGATTAGACGCATCGGGACGCCACCCATATTGCGGTCAACAGTATCAATACACGGATCGTAAGTTGTTAATTTCGATAGCTATTTCCGCCGCGCTCTTCGTCACCACAGCCTATCTGCATCTGGCATCCCTGCGCTTCTGCTCAGGTCGCATGGCGTCTGTTCCGATGCGGTCGCATACACGCGTGCTGTCCATCGTGAGCCTGCTGTTCGTCACGCATCTGTTTCAGATCGGGCTATTCGCGGGCGGCTTCTGGATTGCGGGGGCGTGGTTCGGGATCGGTGACTTCGAGGGGTCTGACATGGCACACCCGCTCGACTACCTATATTTCTCGACCGTCATGTACACATCGCTCGGGATCGGAGATATCGTCCCGACCGGTCATCTGCGGTTTCTTGCCGGTGTCGAGGCCCTCAACGGGCTCTTGCTGATTGCCTGGTCAGCATCCTTCCTTTTTTCAACGATGAACCGTCTGTGGGACTGGCAGCCTTGCGTCGAGCCAGAGGACGAGGAGTGAGGCATCCGTTGCTAGCGCCCGACCGATCGGCGGAGATTGAACGAGAGGATGCCGAGTAAGGCGGCGATAGCTGAACTGCTCACAACGGCGAGTTTTGCCGTTGCGGCAATCGGGGCTGCATCGAATGCCGCGCCGACGATGAACAGGCTCATAGTGAAGCCGACACCAGCCAGCAGTGCGACCCCGAATAAGTCTCGCAGCGAAGTGTCAGGAGGAAGTGTTCCGATGCGCAAGCGAAGCGCCAGAAGCGTTCCGCCGAGAATTCCCAAAGGCTTTCCGACAATCAAAGCAATTGCAATGCCGATTGCCACAGACCATGCCTGTGGGTCAGCGGGAACAAAATCCAGCACGATGCCACCATTGAAGAAGGTAAAGACCGGCACGACAAAGAACAGAGCAAACGGCGAAATGCGCTGCTCGGCGCGCGCGGCTGCTTTTGACGGAAACGATGAAAGCGGCAGGGAAAACCCGACAATTGCACCTGCAACGGCTCCTTCGAGGCCGGTCATGATCAGTCCTGCCCAGAGAACGCAGCCGAAGAAAAGGTAAGGCACGAGCGAGGCCTTTCGGGTTCGATTGAGCAGAAGCAGGCCTGCCGAACCGCCAGCCACAATCCAAAGCGGCAAGAGCTGATCCAACTCTCCGTAGAACAGAGCGATAACAGCCACCGACCCAAGGTCATCGAATATAGCTGCAGCCGTAGCAAATGCGACGATCGCAGGGCCAACCTGACCCGAACATAGCGAAAGGACACCAAGGACCAAAACGATGTCCGTCGCAATCGGAATCGCCCACCCACGAAGGGCGATAGTCTCTCCGGCATTAAGACCAAGATAGATGGCTGCCGGCACGATCATGCCGCCGACTGCCGCACTTGCCGGAAGCACGGCCGCGCCGGGTTCGGACAGCGTACCTCGGGTCAACTCATGATTTGTGTGGATGCCAATCAGAAAGAAGAAGACCGTCAGAAGGCCCTGATTGATCCACTCGATCAGGGGGGCTTCGATTGCCCACGCGACCGGTCCCACTCGCAGAGGCAGATGGTGAATAAGCGCGTAGGTATCCGCCAGCGGCGAATTCGCGGCCACCAAACCTAGAGCAAGGCCGACGAGCATTGCAAGGCCCGCTCGCCGCCCATCGCGAACCGATTGTGTGACATGATCCGTCAACTGTGGGCGGACCCATTTTGAAGTGCCAGCCAGCGCGAAAGGTAGGCGCGTTCGAACAGAAACACGCTGAGGATCGCCAGGGCCGCATAGGCGACGATGGCCGAATCGCTCTGCAGCTTCATCGCGGTAAACGCGACGAGAACAATCGCGTCCACCCCGAACGCCACCAGAAGCACGACGCCAGAGGCGCAGATTTCCGCCCGCCGGAAACGCCAGACACCCCAATGCACAACCATATCCATGATAAGGTAGAAGAACGCGCCGAGCGACGCGATGCGGCTCAGATCGAAGAATACGGCAAGGAAGGAAGCGATGACCACCGTATAGACCAGCGTATGCCGCTGGATCGGACCGGACATACCGAAATGGCGATGCGGGATCATCTTCATTTCCGTCAACATGGCAAGCATCCTCGAGACGGCAAAAACGCTGGCCAGCACGGCCGAGGCCGTCGCCACGACGGCCAACAAGACCGTCAGCAGGAAGCCCGCCTGACCCAGCGCCGGTTCCGCCGCCTCGGCCAGCGAATAGTCCTTGGCGGCGATGATCTCGTCGATGGTCAGGCTGGACCCAACGCCGAAGGCCACAAGAAGATAGACGACTACGCACAGCGCAATCGAAATCATGATCGCGCGCCCCACGTTGCGGTTCGGGTCGGTGATCTCGGCACCGCTGTTGGTAATCGTTGTGAACCCCTTGAACGCGAGAATGGCAAGCGCGACCGAGGCAACGAACCCCATTACGCCAAAATCGACCGCGTCCCGCGACGCCGCGGCGAAGCCGAAGCCGCTCGACCACAGGGCGGCTACCCCGAAAAGCGCGATGCCGCCAATCTTGATTGCGGCCATGCCCATCGAGAACAGCCCGATCGACCGGTTGCCCGCGATGTTCACGAGGAAGGCAAAAAGGATCACTCCAACAGCCAAGATGGGCACAAGCGGCCCGCCCTCGATGTCGAAGGCGCGCAAGAGGTACGTGGCGAAAGTCCGGGCGACCAGGCTCTCGGCGATCACCATGCTGAGCGCCATCAGAAGCGCCGCCCCCGCCGCAACCGCCCCCGGTCCGTAGCACTTCTGCAGGATCATCCCGATACCCCCTGCCGAGGGCCAGGCGTTGGACATCTTGATGTAGCTGTAGGAACTGAACCCGGTCACGATCGCGCCGATGATAAAGGCAATGGGAAAGAGCGGCCCGGCAAGCTCGGCGATCTGCCCGGTCAAGGCAAAGATTCCCGCGCCGATCATGACGCCGGTCCCCATGGCAACCGCGCCGCCCAGCGTGATGGAATTCTTCTTGTAGTTGTCGCCGTCCTCGTGATTCATTGCGGGCCTCGTCATTCTTTTTTCTCAGTTCGGGCTTTGCCGAGTGATAGTGTTGATGCTCAATGTTTCAGGAAAGTGGCGAGCCAGGCCGCGCACTGCTTGCGCTAGATCCAAGTGGTCAACGATGGAATTGCCCCCTTCCTGCCCAGCATCGCTGGAACATATTGACTCAACTGTCAGCAATATCATTGAGGCCGTCAAATCGGCCTGATCGCCGCCTTCGAAAAGGTGCGACGCAATCTCCTTGCCATCGCGATCAAACGCAACGGCCGCAATACGTGTTCTGGTGGGCCCGATTTGAGGCAGCCACCGGGACAGCCTTGTCAATCTTATGGAATGCCTTGCCATCCACCGTCCGAACCCGAGCCGTTGTGTTGCCGCAATAAGGCGCGTGACGAGGCGCGGATCGACGGCCAGGTAGTGTCGAACCGACTCCTCGCGCCCGTCGGGAAAAATACCGGCGTCGGGAAACCCTATGTCGAGCGCCATTCGCGGTGTCTCTGTAGGCGCGAACTTGAACCTCCACGGGTTCGTGCCAGGAAATGTGGCCCGGCCGGTAGCCGGGTCGTCATAGGGTTTACCAAGGGCTCGAAAGAACCACTCAGCCGCCGCCTGCCCGAAGTGGCGGCCCATCCCCAGCTCAAGCCCGATTCGGAGCGTTCGCACCCGCCCGTCCCTTGCCAGATCTGCCCCCATCAACGTGCTGAGACCAGGAGCAGTCCCCACGCCTGTGATGAGACGCCCGGTTTTCCCGACCGCGACCCGGTTCTGGTCATCAACATAGTCTGGCGACGCGGACGTATCGAGAACTATGCCGCCCCTGGCGAGGATTGTCGCAACCAGTTCTGGAGGCGTTGCCTCCGTGAGATTGACGAAAATGGCGCCCTCGGGAAGAGAATTGGCCGCTTCGGGACTGGCCACGTCAAGGGTGATCGCGGCGACGTTTGGATGCGTCGTATCAACAGCCGGGCCCCGCCTCGAAACAGACCAAATCTTCCATTCTGCGTGGGCTGCGAGGAGCCGAATGAGCCGCTGACTGACATCCCCGGATCCACCGAGGATCACAAGATTTCCGGTTCCGATCGCCTGCGTGGTTTCGGCGCTCTTAATTCGCAAATCCGTAGTCCAATCCCGATGCCAAACTCATTCACCGATCAAGATGCAGGCTGACGCCCGGACGCTAGCGAAAATGGAGATTGCTTCGGTTCCCCGAGAGGAAACAAGCTCGGTTGCGCCTCGCAGGAACGGGACAGGACTATCGCGTTCACTGCGTGGCAACCTTGCGCAATCGAGGCACAAATGCCGGAACATCTTCCGCATATCTCTCCCAGGCCTCGCCAAATCGAGCCTGGCTATCCGCCTCCTCGCTTTTTGCAAGGCGTGCGTACATCCAAACGAGAACCGGGAACATCGCAAGCGTTAGGAGAGTCGGCCACTGCACGAGGAATCCGGCCATTATGAGAACGAAGCCCAGATATTGTGGATGCCGTATCCGGGCGTAGGGACCCGTGACGGCCAGTCTCCCGGCCCGCTGTGCGCTCCAGAGATGGTGCCAGGCCACCGATATCAACCAGAAACCTCCACCGATCAGCGCGAAGCTCAGGAAATGGAACGGTCCGAAATGTGGGTTCGACCTCCAGCCAAACATCATCTCCGGTAGATGCCCGCTGTCATGCGCGAACCAGTCGATCTCCGGCCAGTTGGATTGAAGCCAACCTGAGAGGAAGAAGATCGTCAGCGGAAAACCATACATCTCGACAAAGAGTGCGACGATGAAGGCACTGAAGGCACCGAAGCTGCGCCAGTCGCGCGATGTCTGCGGCTTGAAAAAGCTAAAAGCGAATAGAATGAAGACCGCCGAATTGATGACCACAAGCAGCCACAGGCCGTAAGAGGAACCGGTGTCGGTCATAACCTGTCATCTCCCGACCCACGACCACCATGCCCGCCGTGGCCACCATGACCGCCATGCATGAAGAAATGCATCCCGACGAAGAGCAGCAGGGGCAGAAACAGGACCCACTCGCTTGCGAAGATATGAACTCTGTGCTCGTAGCCGAGAAGCAGACCGCCCAGAGCGAGCGCGACGATCAGATAGATGCCTGCGCGGGATTTCCAGAAGGGCGCGACAGGCCTTGGCTCTTCCTCCAGTTTGCCGTGGTGATCGCGCGTCTCCATTTCAAATTTCCTCCAAACAGTCAGTGCAATGTGCGCGGGTCGCTCTCGAAGCGGGCCCGAGCGGATTGGGTTTTGGCAGCGAGCGCATGGGGCGGGCGCGCCTCGGTTTCGCAGCCTGCCCCATCAGCGAGCCGCTGAGAATTGCCTTTGCGCCTCAGCCATGCCCGCAACACCCGCCTCCGCTTTTTGCTGGTGTTTCGGGCTTCGCAGATGGCTGGGCCGCCGCGCCGGATTGGCGATCAGTGTCTTTCGCCGCGTGTGTGGAACCGCTGCAGCAGCATCCGGACTTCACTTCTTTGGCGCTTTTCATCGATTGGGTCAATTTGTCGTCCTCCATGGGTGCCTCGGATTTCAAGGTTCACCCTGTAGACGCCAGAAGGTAGCAATCATTACAGCTCGAGTTGCGGTTTTCAGCGCCTATCCGTCACTCGGAATGATCGTCGTCTTCCTCGTCGTCGTAGCCGCCGTAAGTTCTTCGATTTCGTGAGGAATATCGTTCATGCTGAAGTGCGCCTGTTCTTCGCCGTCATGCACAAAGCCTATGATCGCCGCGAGTTCCTAGCCTGTCAGATGGATCTAACCGCCCAATTCTTTTTCCTGCAACTCGATCATGTACGGTGCACCGCGGCTCGTGCGCGCCGCGAACTCGAAGGGGCTCATCCTCTCGTCCATGTATTCCGCCGCGAAGGGCTGTGCGTCTTCACTGCCGATCCCGTTGACGGAATGGCAAACGACGCAGCCCTTGGATGCGAACAGTTCGCGACCGCGTTCAGCGTCGAAGTTCGACAAAAGCAATCCGGGTGCTGTCGGCGCTTCGCCCGAGGTCTGTGCTAGTGCTGGACCGAAGCCTGATCCAACCACATGTAGAACGGGTCTTAACGTTTTTCGGAACATATTCGATTCTCCCTTTCCCAGTTGACCGCATAAGCGTCATTGAAGCGCTGCTGAACCCGTGAACATCATGCGACGGATTGCCCTTCTCTCGCAATCTGGCTGCGCATTTGATGGCGCCAAGACGGACAACAAGACAAATTCAACAATCAACGTACCGCCCTTACATCTGTCAGCAACTTGGACCTGCGGCGTTTCAGGTGACCGTCAACAGAAACCTCAAATCCCATAGGCCCATGCCGGCAGGCGCCCCATATGGACTTCAACCGAGCGAACACCATCAACATTCTCGGCGGCGACCCGGATCGCGTTTTCGACAAAATCGCTGTCGGCAATGCCCCAGACAGAGACGTTGCCGTTCTCCACCAGAAGGTTGATCAGGTTGACCGATCCGCCGGGAACTTCGGCGATCGCGGCCTCGACCGCTCTGCGTAGCGGTTCGTCAGCGGGCGCGGGCGACGGCAGCTTTCCCTCCCTCGACTGGGCCAGCGCGCGGACGAGGTCGGCGCGGGATACAATCCCGACGATCTTGCCGTCCCGAAGGACCGGAACGCGTTTGATTCGGCGGATTTCCAGTGTCTTCGCGATCTCGCTGACCGGTGTGTCTTCATCGACCGTGACAAGATCGCGGGTCATCACGTCGGCGACCTTATGGCTGCGGGCTTTGACGTAGTCCCGCGCGTCGCCTTCGCCGGAAAACAACTCGAGCCACCACGAGCGGCGCTGTGTTTCGCCGTCGCGCATCCGCCGAATGAGGTCTCCCTCGCTGATGAGTCCGACCAGTCTGGCGCCGCTGTCGAGGACAGGAAGAGCGCTGATGTGGTTGTCCAGCATCAACTTGACCGCCTCGTCGACAGATCCGTTGTCGCGGATAGAGATGACTCCGGTTTTCATCACGTCCTTGGCCTTCATGGTTCTGAGTCCCTTCTGTTTGTTGGTGGTCTCATGCCCCGATCGTCAACATCAGATCGTCATCGAGCGTGTAGCGGGGGAAGTCGAGGTTGCGCGGGGCAGGCCACTTCCTGGTCCGTCCGGACGTGTCTTAGTGCGAGCCGCGACAAGGGCAGAACCATCCGCCGAACTCCCCAGAGCATCTCCCGATCCCTTGCCAACGGGGACGCAGCCAAGATGCGTGCAGATCCCGGTGACGATCAGCCATTCACCGGCCTCGTCTGCCGTCCGGTTTTGGTCAAGTACAGGCTCCGGCTGTGTGTGGTTCGGGTTTTCTCTGGCGCTGTCCGTCTGGTCAACCAACGCGTCAAGCGGTGTGGCGCGCACGGCATCGATGGCCTCTTGTGACCGGCGCCAGACAAAGACGGGCCTGCCCTGCCAACTGACGGTAATCCGTTGACCTCGTTCCATACCGGACAAGTCGACGTGTACAGTCGACAGGCTAAGAACGTCGGCAGACGGGTTCATCGAATTAATGAGGGGCCAGACGGCGGCACCCGTGGCCGCTGCAGCCGCTCCAGCTGATGCGTAGTAAAGAAAATCTTGTCTGCTTTGAGAGTTGTCTTGACCCGGCTCGGGCGTGCTTCTGTCGATGTCTGTCATTTCTCTTGCTCCCGTGGTTTGGTCTCTCCCTGCATCTGACCTCTGCCGACCGGCCCCTCGATATGCACTCCGGCATCGACATGCAGGGTCTCGCCAGTGATGGCAGCCGTGTAATCGCTCGCGAGAAGCAGGGCGGCCAGTCCGACGTCGTCGGTTTCGATATTGCGTCGAAGCGGCGCGATCCTCGCGCTGGCGGCCAGAAGTTCGGTGGACCCGACCAATCCGGACGCGGCGCGCGTCGCCACCGGACCGGCGGAGATCGCATTCACGCGAATGCCCTTCGGCCCGAGTTCGTGCGCGAGATATCTGACGGTGGATTCGAGTGCGGCCTTGACCGGGCCCATCACGTTGTAATGTTCGACCACCTTCTCGGCGCCGAGATAGCTGAGGGTAATCAGGCTGCCGCCGTGTGTCATCAACGGTTCGGCCAGGCGGGCGATGGCGATGAGCGAATGGACCGAGACGGTCATGGCCTCGGCGAAGCCCCCGGCGGAACAATCGGTCAGCCGGCCACGCAGGTCCTCGGCTCGGGCCTTTCCCACGGCGTGGAGAACGAAGTCGAGACGCCCCCAGGTATCGCGTATCGCGCCGAATACGGCTTCGAGTTCGCCTGCGCGTCCGACGTCGCAAGGCAGGAAAATCGGCGCATCGACTCGGTCTGCCAGCGGAGCGACATGCGGTCTGGCGCGTTCGCCGACAAAGGTGATGGCCAGGTCCGCCCCAGACTGTCGAAAATGCAGGGCACCGGGCCACGCGAGACTGCGTTCGTTAGCGATACCGATCACCAGCCCTCTGCGGCCCGTAAGATCGAGCAATTCGCGCGGATCGCAGCAGTCTTCGAACCGGGGTTTGGTTGACATGCCAGATGCCCTGGCGCGGGTTTCGGCCGAACGATCCTGATTTTTTCGTTTCTCGGCGCTCATTTCTTGGCCTTTGTCAGAGGGAGTGGGTGGCAATCGGCCTCGGCCATCGGCGCCGCCCGCAGCGTGCGGTGCAATTCCTTGCCCATCCCGGTGGCGCCTGGTGCGCCGCTGCTCCGCCAGAGAAGCGACGCCAGGGCAAGCGACGCGATCCGCGTCTCCTCGGTATCCGCACGTGACGTCAGGACCACCGGCGCGGCGAGTCCGAGCGCCACGGCGGCGGCTTTGGCTCCGCCGAGATATTCGAGCGCCTTGGCCAGCATGTTGCCGCTGACCAGATCGGGCACCAGCAGGATATCGGCACGACCCGCCACGTCCGAGACGATGCCCTTTTCGGCCACGGCACGCGGCGAGACCGCGTTGTCGAATGCAAGCGGTCCGTCGACAAGGGCACCTGTGATCTGTCCGCGCCGCGCCATCAGGGTCAGGCTGGCGGCGTCCAGGGTGGAGCCTATGGACGCCGTCACCGTCTCGACCGCCGACAGGACCGCGGCGCAGGGTGCGTCCACGCCGATTGCGTGGAAGGCATCCACTGCGTTCTGGCAGATCTGCGCCTTGGCAGCGAGGTCTGGGGCAATATTGATGGCCGCGTCGGTAATACCGATCAGCCGTTCGTGTCCCGGCACTTCCAGAAGGAACAGATGGCTCACGCGCTTATCCGGGACACGCAATCCGGTATTCGCATCGAGAAGAACGCGCATGAAGACGTCGGTATGCAGATTGCCCTTCATCACGACGTCGGCTTTGCCGTCCCGCACCAGCCTGACCGCCACTCCCGCCGCATCGGCGTCCCCTCCGCTGCCATGCAGGCAAGCCGCGTCGAGCCCCAGCCCCGCAGCCCCGGCCAGAGGCTCGATGTCCGCCCGGGGGCCCACCAGGTGCGGTTCGGCCAGCCCCTCTTGCATTGCCCGCCGCATGGTGGCCAGAACGACCTCCTGCGCGGCATCGGCGACAGCGACGCGGACGGGACCTTTCGCGCGCGCACGGGCAACGAGTGAGGCAAGTGTCTTGGGTGACTGCAGACTTGTCATCGTGACGCCACTTTCGGTTTGCAAGCGCATTCATGGCGAAGCCGTGCGACGTGATCGGCGATCACCTGTTCCTCATCGGTCTGGCGGACCTCGACGTTGACTCGCGAACCGGCTGCGGCGATGGTCCTACTCCCCGCCAGATTGGCCTCGTGGTCGATACGGACCCCGAGATAGCCAAGCCCGGCACAGATCAATTCGCGCACCGGTGCGGCATTGGCACCGATGCCGCCCGTGAAGACCAGCCGATCGAGACCTTCGAGCGGCGCGGTCAGCGCGACCAGGTGGCGCCGAACATGATAGCAGAAGTACCTGATTACCTCGGCAGAGGCAGCGTCATGGCGCTCGATAAGAACATTCATATCGCGGCTTATCCCCGACAGGCCGAGGAGGCCCGACCGGGTTCGCAACAGGTTCCCGAGAACCTCCGGCGACATTCCCGCTTCCCGCTGAAGGTGCAGGATCAGACCGGGATCGACATCGCCGGACCGCGTCCCCATGGGCACGCCGGAGACCGGAGAAAACCCCATCGTGGTTTCGATCGACCTGCCACCCCGGATGGCGGCCAGTGAAGCCCCGTTGCCGAGATGCGCGACAACCAGACGCTCGGCCTCGACATCGACGCCGTTCCGGGCCAGCGCACCAACGATGTATTCATAGCTGAGCCCATGATAGCCGTAGCGCCGAAGCTCGGGTGTTTCCAACTCGCGCGGCAGGCCGGTCATCCTCGCCACCCGCGGCATGCCGTTGTGAAACGCGGTGTCGAAACAGGCGATCTGCGGCAGGTCCGGGCGCAGGGCCGCGATGGCCTCGATCCCCGCGATGTTGGCGGGAAGATGCAGCGGCGCGAGTGTCACCAGATTCCGGAGCCGCGCGAGAAGGTCCGGTGTGACCTCCTCCGGGCAATCGCAATCCGGCCCGCCATGGGCGACGCGATGACCAACGGCGACCGGGAAGGCCGCAAGGCGGTCAGATCTGACCTCGGAGACTACGGCATCGAGTGCGGCGCGATGGTCCGGAAATGCGTCGCCTCGTTCCACGACTTTCGCGTCGCCAGTCGCAGTCAACTTGAACTGGGCGGTATCCGTACCAATACCGGTAACCGCACCGCCAGCAATTCGCGCGCCGCCCTGCCCGGCTTCGAAGAGGGCGAACTTGAGGCTGGAGGACCCCGCGTTCAGGACCAGGACGGACGGGCGTCGCATCTCATGCCCGCCCGTTATCCATCGGCTGTTCGCGAGCTGTCGCCGCTTCTTCGTTTGCGGCGCTGCGGGCATCCCGGGTGTCATGCACATGAGCGGTACGGTCGTTGGAGGTGTTCTTTCTCTGGCCTCCCCAACCATGGCCGCCATGACCGCCATGGCCATGACCGAAGAGATGCATGGCCATGATCCCGCCAACGAGCAACAAGATCAGCCAGTTGTCGAAGATCCATTGCATCACTCATTCCTTCTCTTGGTCTACGATCAAGGCGCCGGGGGCGTATAGTGCCTTGAACAAGGTTGCGATGGCTTGATCGCGGGCTACACGCATCGCCCCGAGACTGGCCCCGATCCGCTCCATGGTCTCGCGTTCGGCCTTCAGTTGGGGGTCGTCATCGGGCAGGGGCTTGCGGTGTGAGCGGATTGCATCGGACACGGCCTGCACGGCACCCATCCACGGGTTGTAGCGCGCCGAGAACATGAGGCGGGTCCAACGCATCGGATGCATCGCGCGCAGGGCCTCCGCCGATTGCGGTGTGGTCAGCGCCCTTAGCCAAGGGCCCAGGAACAGATCGTAAGCCGCCTCACCCGTGCGGGAGACCTGTGCGACGTTCCTGAGCGCATCCTCGGAGTGCGCCTCGCCGATGTCAGAGACGTGGCGCGCCTCGAAGCTGACCGAATAGGCCGGTTTCTTGCAGTCGGGATCGCCGGTGGGATTGTCGATCTTCATTTCGTAGAGGCCGGGCCCAAGGGTCTCGATCTCGTCAAGGCTTTCGAGGATCGCGCGGTGTTCTAGTCGCGCCACCGAGGCCGAGACGAAGATGCCGAGATGCCCGACATGGGGGTTGATGAGATAGACGATCCGCTGCCCCGCAGCCTTAAGCGCGGCGGTGTCCGCATAGACTTTCGGGATCCAGCCCAATGCCTGCGCCGGCGGGGTGATGTTGTCGCCCTCGGAGGCAAAGATCACGATCGGGTTCTGGATTCGCCGCAAATCGGCGGTGCAGCCCTCGCAGATCCGCATTTCACCGGTCTCCAGCTTGTTGCCGATGAAGAGGTTTTCGGTGATCGCGAGGATCTCCTCGCGGCTCAGCGTGTAGTAGCCATTCCACCACCGCTCGAATTCCAGGAACCGGACGCGCTCATTGTCGATATGCGAGAACAGGTGGGCGTACTTGTCCCAGATCGCCTTTTCAGGCTGCAGGTTCTCGAAGTTTTGCGCAAGCCACGCGCCGTCGAAACGTCCGTCGCCAAGGTCCGCGGTCATGTGCGCGGCCCAGGTGCCTCCGGCAAGTCCGCCCATCATTCGCATCGGGTTGGTTCCCGCTTCACCGGCCCAATACGAGAGCGGCGAGCCGTTGAGGACAATCGGACCAGCAAGACCCTGGCAGTCAGCAGCCAGAAGTGTGATCGCCCAGCCCGCCTGGCAGTTGCCATAGAGAACGGGTGGATGGTCCGGGTGACACCTCGCGATTTCCTCGACGAAACGGCGCAACGCATGGTGCACATCGGCCAGGGTCTGTCCGGATTCGGGTTCGGGAAAGAACACGACGAAATAGACCGGGTGGCCCTCGTGCATGGCGATACCCACCTCGCTATCGCGCTTGAAGCCACCGATGCCGGGGCCGTGGCCGGCGCGGGGGTCGACCACGATCACCGGCGGCTTGGCCTTGTCGACGCAATCATCCCAGCAGTCGTCGCCGACTTCGGTGATTCTTAGCAACGCGTAGTTGGCGGGACGTTCGAAGCGGCGTGCGTCGAGAAGGGTTTCGTACTTGAACTCCAGAAGCGGCGGCATCCCCCGCCGCTCATGCTCGATCATGTTGTCGGCACGCTCGCGTAGCGTGTCCATGAACAGGACCCAGCGCTCAAACAGGTCTTGAGGATACGTCGAGGCGGCAGCGGTCGGTCTTTCGACCTGCGCGGCCTTCGGTTCTTCAGTTTTCGGGCCGCTTTGGTTGGCCGGTGAAGCGGCCGCTCCAGTCGCTACCGACTTGAGCTGCCGTTTGGGGGATCCGGTCGTGGCCATCATGAACTCCGTTCAGCAAATAAGTTGAATAACGGGCCGAAGATCAGCGCGACGAACCAGCCGTAAAGCAGGGTTTCGGCGACGCCGAGGACGTAGTTTCCGAGGCTGATATTATCGACCCATGGCAGTAGCGGATTCCAGAGGCCGGTCATGCTCTGGCCGGGAAAGGCCAAGTCGAAGACCACGCAGATCGTGTAAGTGATTGCGAAGAAAATGCCGAGGCTCCAGCCCAGAGCCTGAATTGGGATATGCGCGGCGCGGGGCGTGTTGCTGATGCTGGTCATGTCAGGACCTCATTTTGTCAAAGCGCGCGTACAAAAGCGCTTCATAATCAAGACGCCCGAGACCCGGATACATTACACGTTTTTTGATTTCCTGGCTGCCGCGGATTACTTCGCGCATGACTCCGGAGACTGTTCGGCTTCGGAACGATCGGTATTGGTCATGGCGATACCGACAAGCGCAACAAGGATGCCCAAACTCGTCAAAAGTCCGATGGACTCTCCGAAAAAGATGCCGCCCATGGCAAGTCCGAAGCCAGGCACCAGGAAAGCGAAGGCGTTGGCGCGGCTAAGGTCGGTCGTTCGAAGAATCTCGCTCCACAGCCAATAGGCAAGCGATGTACCGAAGAGACTGATCGCGAGCAGAATAAGAACGAACTGCGGTGAGAACGTGACCGACATCGGTTCTTCGTAAAGAAACGCACCCACCGTGAGAGGGACCCCACCGATCAGCATCTGACTTCCCATCGCCAACAGGGTATCTGCACGCTCCGCCAGCGCGCGGATAAGGACGTTGCTGATCGTGATGCCCAGGGCCGCCAGCAGGATGTAAGCGGCGCCGAGCCCAAACGCGCTCCCCGCAGGTGCCTGAAACTGTGGCGCGGCAATCAGCACGATGCCGATAAACCCCAAGGCGAGGCCCGCCTTGCCGCGCCCACTCAAACTCTCGCCCAAGACTGCGGTTGCAAGCGCCGCGGCCATTAGCGGCTGCGCGTTGGCCAGCACCGTGGCGAGTCCGGGCAAGATGAATTCCGAGGCCATGAACATGCCAAGAAATCCGAGCGACGTGGCCCCGAAACCGATGCCGACGATCGCGAGCCATACCCGCATGCCTCGCGGCCAGGGTCGGCCAAATATCATCCCGAGGGCCACGAGCGCCGATCCGGCGAGAAACGCCCGCAAGGAAGCGAAGGTCAGATGTGGGGCGTAGGCAAAACCCGCCACGATGAGAGGGAAGCAGACGGCCCACAGGAACATGACCAAGACGATCAGCGATGCTTTGCGGATGGTCATTCGGCCGCGACCCTGCCCTCTCTGCGCGCGTTCGACTTCACGGTATCCGCATTCCTGCCGCGGCTCAAATCGGGCAGCTGCCTTTTGGTGGATTCCATATAGTCCCGTGTCATGGGGACAGCGTCCAATCGGTGTGCAAGCTGGATCTGGAACACGACCAGAAAGTTATGGCGGAACCCTGCTTCGCAGGACGCGAGGTAGAATTCCCACATCCGACAGAAGCGTTCATCATATTGCGCGGCCGCCTCGGACCAGTGCGCCATGAAGCGGTCCCTCCAGGATTTCAGCGTTTCGGCATAGTGAAGGCGGAGCACTTCGATATCCGCGATTACGAGACCCGCCCGTTCAACCTCCGGGACGATTTCCGAAAGCGACGGAACATAGCCGCCTGGAAAGATGTACTTTGTTATCCAAGGGTCAGGCGCTCGCGGCGGGCGAGCACTCCCGATCGTATGCACTAGCGCGACACCGTCCGTATCGAGCAGGTTCGCGAGTGTGCCAAAATACTCGCCGTAATGCCCGACGCCGACATGCTCGAACATGCCGACCGATACGATCCGGTCGAAGCGGCCAGTCTGGTGGCGATAGTCGCGCAGATCAAAGCGGACCCGGTCATTTAGCCCATCGGTCCGCGCCCGATCGGTGGCGTATTTCTGCTGAGCCACCGACAGCGTGACCCCGGTCACCTGCGCGTCGGACACATGGGCAAGATACATCCCCAAACCACCCCAGCCGGAACCGATGTCGAGCACCTTCTGTCCCGGCAGCACGCGCAGTTTGGCCGCGATGTGGCGCATCTTCTGAACCTGCGCGATCTCGAGACTCTCTTCGGAGGTCTCGAAATAGGCGCAGGAATACTGCCGCTCGGCGTCGAGAAAGAGGTCGTACAGATCGTCGCCCAGATCGTAGTGATGGGCGACATTCCGGCGCGACCGCGGGATAGGATTGTACATTGTGAACCGCCTGAGCGTCATCCTCAGCCGGTCGCGGAAACGCCATAGCCATGGCAAACGGACGTTCTGGTAATTCTCCAGACAAAGGGCGATCAGGCCGTAGAGATCGCCCTTTTCGACCGACAGTCCGCCTTCCATCCATGCTTCACCGAGAGCGAGGTCTGGATGGACGGCGATCCGGCGGAGTGTCGGCCAGTCGCGGATCACAATCGCAATCGCGGGAGTTCCCGTGCCGTAGCGCCTGGTTTCGCCATCTGGCAATCGAACTTCGAGCGTACCCGTAGGGATGAGTTTGCGCAGCGCACCATCAAGAAGCCAGAGCGCAAGCGGAGCCCGACGACCTAGCCCCGAAGCGCGAAGGAGCGGTTTGAGTTTCATACAGTTTCTCCCGCTTTTTCATTTGCCCCCGCTGAACCGTGATCGCCATGGAGGTACCAGACGCAATCGCAATCGACGTGGCTGCAACTCAGGTCCTCCAGAGCCTTGCGATAGCGGCGACGGGCAAGCGGCAGCGCCAGGCGCCTGAAGGTGATCAGATCATATGCACGGCGGAGCACGCCCCCCGCATCGCCAGTAGCTAACTTGCGGCTGGCGATGCGCATGCCGGCCTCGCCGCCCAGGCCGAACAACCAGCGGTTGACGATTCCTGCTTCCAAAAGCGGACCAAGTTCCGATTTCCAGCGGGCGACATAGTCGTTGCCTGTCAGCAGGCATTCCGCCGCCAGAACGCCCGAGCGGATCGCATGGCGTATTCCAAAGCCGGCAAGCGCGTCCTGAAAGCCCGCATGTTCGCCGATCACCGGATGAACGCCCTGCATGGCGCTACGAGGCCATCGGTAGGCGCCATACCCGCCGAAGCCGCGGGCATTGCGCATCTCAAGACCGGCATGGGCGCGAAAGAACTCCTCTGCCGCCCTCACATGACGGGCCTGGTCGCGAAAACCTGTGAACATGCAACTCGCCACAGTGCCCCGACCGCCCTGAACCAGCAGGTAGGCGTATCCGCCGGGCGCAACATCGTCACCAAGCGCCGGCCAAGCCCCGTCGGGCATGTCTGTCTCAAAAACGTGCCCTGCCGCGATCACGCCGGCCTCGAGCGGCCCGGCGGCCAAGACGCCCACGTCGGCGAACGTCTTCTCCCTGTCGCCGAAACGGACCTCGACACCCGCGGCGCTGGCCTGTGCCAGAAGCGCAGCGTCGAGCTTGCCTTGGCCAGAACCGCGCCGCAGTAAAGAGAAAAGCGGTCGTCTACCCTTCACGGCATACCGATGTCCGGACGGACCGAATACCGTGCCGCGGTCGAATGAATGATGGTCAAAATCGGCGGTGATCCCGGCGGCGGCCAGTTCCTCGAGAACGTCCAGTTCCCTGGTCCAGTTCTCAAGCCCCTGAAAATCGTCGTGGAACCTGTGGCCTACAGGATCCTTCCACTCACGTACAACCACCTGGCGACCGGCGCGCGCCAAAACGATCGCGCAGGCAAGGCCGGCTGGCCCGGCCCCGACGATAACTATCTTGGTTGAGTTCGTCATCGCGCCTTCCGACGATCGTCAAGCGGTAGTCCGAGTGCTGTTCTCAGTGCCGGCGCGGGCGCCTCGGGGTTTCTGCCGGAATGACTACGACGGCCTCGTTGACTGTGGGGCGATCACGCGGCAGGTCGATAGCCGTGCGTGCGAGCAGTTCAGAAACGAGAGCACCAGCGAGAATGAGAGTTGCGAGCATTTCCGTGTTCCTTTCCTGATGAACGCTGTTTGCGCGGTTCACAAGGAAAGACGCTCGCTCCGTGCTTTCGTTACATGCGTGCGGGGGCTCGCCGATGTCGGCTTTGTCTTTGCATCACGACCAGCCCCATCCGGGGCATTGAGAGTTGACCCCTTGGCGCGCCGTCCCCGCGTGTCTGAATGGCGTCTGGCAACCGTGCGCCTGACACCGACCCGACGAGGGCACCGGCCATTTGGCGCCAGAACAGAAAGAGCATCGTTCTGGGCTCATGTGTGGTGAGCCCCAAGGCATCCGCCGCAAACTGGAGAGTCCGACCTTCGACGTCTACCTTGAGAAACAACTCTCCCGACAGTGCCCCGACATCGGCCTGCACCGCTCCTTGACACTTGCAAAGCACATCCGAAACCAGGTCTAGGATCGCCTGCGCTTCTGCCGGTTCCCTGGTCATGCAATCCTCCCGAGCGTCTTGGGTCTGAAGACGCCCTTCGGAGCACAGCGTTACGGAACCGCGTTACGAGGCGGTGTCTTCGACCTGGCAATCGGTCGCTTCGACAGGATGCTCACACCCGGGCGGTGAACACGAGCAATCGTCAAAACCATGACGGCAGCACGGTCCGCAATGGGCCAGAAGCGCGTCACCCAGAGCGGCACGGGCGCGGTGAAGACGTACATTCAGCGTTCCGGGTCTCAGCCCCAGTTCCGCCGCCACCGCCGCGCGATCATCGTTGTCGATGTCTATGCGGCGGATCAATTCTGCATCGGTCGGCCGCAATTCGGTGACCAACCCTTTGACGCACTCACAGATCACGTCCATGTCTTCGACAGGGTCATCCGCGACCACAGCAGACTGAGCCTCCAGCGCGACAGCATCTATCAGACGGCTGAATCTGCCCGACTTGCGGTAATGGTCGTTGAGCGCGGAGCGCAACACCGCATAGAGCCAGGCATCCATGCGATCCACCTCGCGCAACTGATCTTTCCGCGCCAGAACGCGCATGCAGAATTCCTGCAGAACATCCTCCGCGTCAGCACGATTCCCAAGCCGCTTCATCAAGAAGCCGAGAAACGCGCTCCGGCTCGTTACAAGAGTCTGTGAGAGAGCCAAGCTTTCAGCGCGGCCACGGTCAAGAGCTGGGCCAGCGGATTTACACATCGATAGTGTCCTTCGTCTCGCGGATGGTTAGCCGCTCAAGAAAACAGGACAGGACATTCGCGTGCGCACTTGTTTCGCGCAATGATATAGATCAAGTGCAGGGTGCCAAGACCGGCCAGCAGACAGAAGAATGAGATATAGGCGTAGCGCAGAAATAGGATGTCGACCACGACCACCCCGACGACGGTTAGCGCGAACCAGCGCATGTGGTAGTAAGTCGACATCGCTGGCGGCGCTATAATCAAAAACAGATAGATCACATAAGTCATCCAGCGCGGCATCAGATAGTCGAGAATCATGGTGCCTTCATAAGCCAGCGAATCCTGCTTCACCGTTACCTCAACCCAATCCGGATTGGCCAGGTGCGGTACGTAGAGGGCCAGCCCGAACGCAAGGCCGGCCACTGACATCGCAGCCATCCAGGGCCGACGCCGACTGTCGGGAGGCTCCAGCACCCAGGATGCGAGCGGGATCCAGAAGGGCCACATGAACCAAGTGAAGAAGATGAACCCCAGCGCGCCCAGAAGCGTGGTGGCCGGGTCGCCGGAGTTCACGCCCCACCAGACGTTTCCTTCCATGAACTGCTGCAGACCAGCGAAGACAGGCATTAGCGCCACCGGCAGATATCGGCGATTGATCGCCCAGGCCCGCGTGACGGCATAAGTTCCACCCACGACCAAAAAGGCGCTGGCTGCAAAGCTGACTTCCTGGGACAGGCACATGGATGTGATCTCGACGTTTACGTTTCTATGGTTGCCGGTACGATAGCTATCTTTCGGGAAGCCGTCACCGCAGTTCCGGTTCGGACCGTCTTGTGATCGGCTCGTTGGGCATTTCGTCCGGTCGTCAGGGTCCTGAGCGAACGGTTTTCCCGACCTTCCCTGCAAGGATCACGAGTGCTTGATCCAACCGACCGATCCAGGCGCGCTTTCCGTGCGAAACCCGAGGGTCCGCTTTTATCGACGGGTCGTCAATTCGGGCCATCGCCCAATTCCGAGTGCCGCGTCGGTCTTCGCGATGGACGCCGCTCCGTCCCTTACCGTGCCGACGAGAGCACGTATGGCGTCGATCGTTTCAGGGATCACAATGGCCTGATTGTCGACCATGTAGGCGTAGAAAAGCTCTTTTCCCTGAACCTTGAGCATATCGGCCCAAAGGGCAACTTCGTAGAGATTGTCGTGTGGGCGGCCTAGGTCCGCCATGAGTTCCTTCACCGAGTTGAGTGCACTTAGCCCGGCACCGATGTCGATCAATGCGATCCGCGACGACGACGCGAAGGCCCGCAGAATCTCGTTCTTCTCGGCCGCGCGACTGAGTTGCACGGTCCAGTAGTGAAGGTGCGCCAGTGTTTCAGGCACCTTCACGGCCATCGTTACGACATCCAGTTCCGGGTCAACGCTCTGCGCATCCGGACCCTGGTGGCTGGGGATCTCTGCCTCGGGGACAAGCGTGTTCATGATGCCGCCAATATGACTTTCCCAAGGGTCTGTCGCGCGGCGAAGAAGTGTGCCGCGCGCCCGCTTCAGAAGTCCCGTCCGCTTGAGTGCACCCAGCGTGCGTACGATCGATGTCGTGTTGCACGAGACCACGCGCGTACTTTCCCGTCCGACCGCGGTAGCATAGCTAACGTCCGCAACGAAGGAATGGCCCGTGACCTCGTGCTTTTCGCCACCGTGGACGATGAACTTGATCCCTAGCTCGCGGTAACGCGGCACGTTCTGGGCCGCGACCCGTTTGGGCGTACAGTCGACGACGATATCCGATGCAGCAAGCAGGTCGTCGAGCACACCGGAGACATCGTGGCCGGCGTCGCGCATGCCCTTCGCCACTTCGTTGTTCGCGGCGAAGAGCCTGATACCTTTCGCCCCAATCACGCCGGCACGCCAATCGGTGGCAATGTCTGCGACGCCGGTAAGTTCCATGTCGTCCTGACGCATTGCAGCGTCCACGACGCGCTTCCCAATTACGCCATAGCCATTCACGGCAATCCTGATCTTTCTCGCTTCAGACATTGTTGTTTCCTTTCTCTGGTAACACCCTGCGTCTTTGAGGCGTTCAGGCTTCGGCGGTCGGCTGTCCGGCGGCAGCAGTGACCGGCTGCCCGGTCTGTTTGACGCCGTCCAAACGGGTGCGTTTCAGGAGCAGTGCGTTCACCGCCACGAGCGCCGAACTGCCCGACATCGCAATCGCTGCCACGGCGGGACTGACCACGAGCGGATAGAACACCCCGGCCGCCGCGGGAAACGCCACGACGTTGTAGGCCACCGCCCAGAACAGGTTCTGGCGCATCTTACGCAAGGTGGCGCGCGACAACTCGATCGCGCCGAGAACGTCGTGCGGGTCGCTTTTCATAAGCACCACATCGGCGCTTTCCATAGCCACGTCGGTGCCTGCACCGATGGCAAAACCGACATCGGCCTGCGTCAGCGCCGGAGCGTCGTTGACGCCGTCGCCGACCATGCCCACCCGCTTGCCCCGGGCCTGCAGTTCCTTGACCTTGTCGGCCTTCTGGCCCGGCAGCACATCCGCCAGGATAATATCGATGCCCAGTTCCGCGGCGATGCGTTTGGCTGTACCCTCGTTGTCGCCGGTCAGCATCGCCACCTCGACGCCCCGTTCGCGCAACTTCGCAACCGTTGCCTTGGCACTGGGCCGCGGTGCGTCGGCGATGGCCACGAGGCCCAAAAGTCGCCCGCCACGGGCCACATGCACCACCGTGCGCCCCGCACCCTTCAGTTTGTCCGCCGCCTCCGAAAGTCCGGCGAGATCGATCTTCTGCTCATCCATCAGCCTGCGATTGCCAAGATAGACCCGTTTGCCTTCGATTTCGGCCTGCGCTCCCTTTCCCTCGATGTTGAGAAAGCCGCTGGTCGCGGGCAAGTCCAGCCCCCCTGCGCGTTCGATGATTGCCAGCGCCAGCGGGTGGTCGGACCCGCGCTCCACCGCCGCGGCCATCTGCAGGACAGTATCGGCATCCGTTCCTTCGGCTGACACCACGTCCACGACACGCGGCTGCCCCATGGTCAGCGTCCCGGTCTTGTCGAACACGATTACTTCGAGCTTGGTTGCCTCTTCAAGCGCAGCTGCGTTCTTGAACAGGATGCCGTTTCGCGCCCCGATCCCGGTGCCGACCATCACCGCCATCGGTGTGGCGAGGCCAAGCGCGTCGGGACAGGCGATCACGAAGACCGTGATCGTCAGTGTGACGGCGAAGAGCAGCGGCGAGCCGATCCACCAGAACCAGACCGAAAAGGTCGCAAGCCCGATGATAACCGCGATCAGCACCAGCCATTGGGACGCCTTGTCGGCCAAAAGCTGCGACGGCGCCTTGGAGTTCTGTGCCTCCTGCACCAGCTTGACGATCTGCGCGAGTGCGGAATCCGAGCCGACCTTCGTCGCCTTGAAGCGGAAGCTGCCGGTCTTGTTGATCGTGGCGCCCACGACTTGGTCGCCGGGTTTCTTGTTGACCGGCATGGATTCGCCCGTGAGCATGGATTCGTCGACGACCGACTCGCCCTCGATCACCTCGCCATCGACGGGGATCTTGTTGCCCGGGCGGATGATGACTGTCTCACCGGCCAAAACCTCGGCGGTCGGCACCTCGGTCTCCCGTCCGTCCCGCAGGACCACGGCCATGGGCGGCGCCAGATCGAGCAGCGCACGGATCGCCTCGGAGGCACCCGCACGGGCTCGCATTTCCAGCCAATGGCCAAGCAGAATGAAGACGAGCAGAACCGCCACGGCCTCGTAGAATTGCACACCGGGGAAGAAGAAGGTCGATCCGACACTGAAGAAATATCCCGTGCCGACCGACAGGACCACAAGCACGGCCATGTTGAGAGTGCCGTTTTTCAACGCGCGCCAGGCGGCGACGAAAAACGGCCAGCTTGGCCAGACGATCGCGGCGCTGCCAAGGAAGAACAACCAAAGGTCCAGCCGTAGGCCGAAGGGAGGCGCCGGCGGCGTGAACATCCCACCCATCGGCGAATAGGTGAAGATCGGGATGGTGAAGAGCAACGCGACCCAGAAACGGTTACGCATATCCTTGACCATGGCCGCCATGTCGTGTCCGGCGCCATGCCCCATCTCGTGCGCAATTTCCTCGTGAGACGCAGGCGCCTTTGCGCCATGAGCGGCATGGGGCTTGTGACCGGCAAGATCCTTATGGTCCATCTTGCAGATGTGGTCCGGAAGCTGCTCTCCGGCGCAATGAAAACCGCAGTTTTCGATCGTTCTGCGCAGGGTCTCCTCGTCCATCATGGTTTCGTCATATCGCACGGTCACACTCGCCGAGGCCGGGTTCGCTTCGGCTCGGTGAACGCCGTGAAGCACTGCCAGATGGCGTTCGACAGCGAGATGATCGAGTTCCTCGAACAGCCCGCGGACCTCGAGGGTCATAGTCTTCATTGTTAGCTCCTGTCTAATAATCCTTGCTGTCTAAAAAGACCGTCAATCGATAGACGCTACTCGGATTCGGCTGTTACACAGACAGGTGAAAACGGTGGCGAAACTTTGCTATGGGCATGGCCCATCAATCGGCAACACTGGCTATGGCGCGCGTCAGTCTTTCGGGAAGGTACGATGCCGCTAGGGCTCACGCAACATTTCGCTAAACTGCGGGCAAATTCTCAGGGGCAGAGCCAAACAATGACAAGTTGGACAGAACCACGCCAACAACATTGCAAGTCCTTTGCCCTTGTTCTTAGCGGCGGCGGAGCTAGGGGGCTGGCACATGTGGGTGTTCTCAGGGCGCTGGTCTCCAGAGGCTACGTCCCCAGCGCTATTGTAGGCGTATCGATGGGGGCGGTTGTCGCGGCCACCTATGCGCTCAACGACAACTGGTATGACGAATTGGTTGAGATGGACACCAGCGGGTTTCCGGCAACGCCCGACTTTCGTCTGCCAGGTTTGATTGCAAGGCTGAGGGGCCTCCGGATTGCGCTCCTTGCCGCGAGGGACATGTATTTCGGCTGGGGCTTTGGCGCACGCACCGAGACTTGGGGTCGTGGTGTCCTGTCAAGCCTGACGAAGGGAAAAATCTGGAGGATGGCCGCGTTCCGGTATTCGTTTGTGCAACGGACATGCTGTCAGGCAAACGCGTGATATTCAGCAAAGGTCATGCGACGGATTATGTCTACTCCAGTGCGGCGCTGGCTGGAGTGCTACCCCCCCTTTTCAAAGGTCCTCATGTGCTAATGGACGGAGCGTATGCCGATATTGCCCCCGTGGACGTCGCAAGGAACACTGGGGTCGAAGTTGTGATCGCCGTCGACCCCAGCCAGCCCGAAAACACTACTGGTCCGAAGAACGGCCTGCAGGCGATGCTGCGTTCTATTGAAGTCTGCCAGTACGAACACGCAAGTCTGCGTTTCGCGCAGGCGGATCTAGTTATCCGGCCCGCATTCTCGCAGACGATCGGCACTCTGGAATTCCGGTTGAAGCGTCATTGCATTGCTCAAGGTGCCGTGGCCACCCGACGCGTCTACGATGAAATCGGGTCGCTCCTCTGAGTGCGGGCCACCAGTGCCGGTCGGTTGCAGCTGCACTTGCCGGGCTCCTTTCGATCGTTTTCGCTGTTGCTCAAGGCCACCTGACTATCCAGTCGCCAAGGCAATCCATTGCGGTAGTAGCATCTCGATTTGTATCAGTCACACTGTTGCCAATGCTAACATGCCCCGGTAATCTGCCGGCCATCGGAGATCCCGAAACGATTGGGCCCCGCATTGCGCTTTGCTTCATTTTTGTGCATTTTTGATCGGTTCCATAACAGATGCCATTGTCATGGTGAGCGGCGTAAAATCCGCCTTCCGGGCGTCCAATCTCGCGGTCCATGCGACACTCTGGGCGGCGATCTGCCTCTGTTCTGAGTGGCTCATCGAACGTACGATGCCGGATAACCAGCCCCGATGATAGTCAATTCGGCTGGATTTGATCCGATTTCGGATCGGGCAATCGATCCTTTCGAGTTGGCAGAGCTTTTTTGAGCACAGCCGGCGCTCCGGCATAGAGTCCTGGCTCATAGTTCCCTTTCGTATGACCGAATTGGCACCAATGACCGTACGAGGCGCAAGTTCAGCGACGGCGAAGATACGAACACCAGAAACGATCATGTCGCGGTGCATGGGACAGTATTTCATCGCATGCGGACCCGCCACAAAATCGAAATCGAAACGTTCTCGCCAAGCTCGATCTGCTCCCAAAAGGTCACACACACACCAGTTTCGAACACCATATTGTCCCCGCGAGTTTTACTAGACGTTTTGCCCACAGATATCGAAGAGCGATGCCGAACTTCCAAGGTACAAGTTCGAGCACCGGCCATGTTGCCGCGAATATGTATCGAGGCAGCACCCCCCGCAGGCGACCTGTCAGGATGATGACAGGTCTGGCCTTCTTGAAAACATCTCTGCCAGCCATCCTTCCTCCATAGCTGTTTGCCGGACGCTTCGCGGGCGCCCGGCGAACCTGCGAACCTGCGAACCTGCGAACGCGCTATGCGATTTACTTCAACTCGACGACCATCAACTTGCCATTGATACGGTCCGCGACGAATTCAATCGATTGCCCCTCTTTCAAATTCGCGAGCATCGCTTCATCGGCCGGATAGAAGACCATCGTCATCGCCGGCATCTCGAGGTTTTTCAGCTCCTCGTGGATAATGGTGACTTTTCCGGATTTCATGTCGATCTTCTTGACCGTACCTTTCGTGTACTCGGTGGCAAACGCGACATTTGCCGCAAGAGCCAGCGCGGCGGCTGCGAGCGTGATGATGAGTTTTTTCATGTGGGTGCTTCCTTCGTGTATTGGTTGAGGGAGAGGGTAAAGGTCAGTTCGCGGCGACCGTGACGGTGCCCTTCATGCCGGACTCGTAGTGGCCGGGGATCAGACAGCCGAACTCGAAGTCGCCGGCGTTGGAAAATGTCCAGATCACTTCGCCATCGGTCTTCTCGATTAAGCGCACGGCGTTCGGATCGTCATGTTCCATCTCCGGGAACTTCTCCATCAGCGCCTTGTGCTCCATCATTTTCTCGTGCGTATCGAGGACGAACTCGTGCTCCAGTTCGCCGGTGTTCCTAACCACAAAGCGGATGGTCTCACCCGCTTTGACGGAAATCGAGGCAGGCTCGAACACCATGTCGCCATCGTCGGTTTCGCTCATGACGATATCGATGGCGCGGTCGACTTTCGCGGCGTCGCCCGGCATGCCGACTGACATCTCATCATGACCGTGGCCGCCGGCATGCGAGCCAGCGGCAATTGCGTAGGGTGTGCTCAGCGCCAGCATCAACGCCAAAAGTGCAAGTCTCATTTCATGTCTCCTAGTTGAGCTGATTTCCAATCAGCCCTTCTTCATCGAATGGGCACCATGCCCATTCATCTGTCCGCCCGGTGCGGGCGTGATCTGTGTTGCGGAACTGTTCTGCGAGGCGAAGTCGGGCAGTTCGCCCGTCCACTCATAGGCCTCGGTGCCTGGCGGGCTTTCGTACCAGCCGGGATCTGCGTAATCGCCGGCCGAAATCCCTTCGCGGACTTTGACGACCGAGAACATGCCGCCCATCTCAAGCGGACCGTAAGGCCCCCAACCGGCCATCATCGGCACTGTGTTGTCGGGCAGTTCCATGGACATCTCGCCCATGTCGGCCATCCCGGCCGTGCCCATCGGCATGTATTCCGGCTGCAGGCGACGGATTTGCGTAGTCACCCGCGACTTGTCGACGCCGATAAAGGTTGGCACGTCATGACCCATGGCATTCATTGTGTGGTGCGATTTGTGGCAATGAATCGCCCAGTCGCCGGGGTGCACGGCGTCGAACTCATAGGCGCGCATGGCGCCGACCGGAATATCGATCGTCACTTCCGGCCAGCGGGCTTCTGGCCGCACCCAGCCGCCATCGGTGCAGGTGACCTCGAAATCGTAGCCATGCATATGGATCGGGTGGTTGGTCATCGTCAGGTTGCCCACCCGCACACGGACCCGGTCATTGAGCGAAACGACCAGCGGGTCGATATCCGGAAAGATGCGACTGTTCCACGTCCACAGATTGAAGTCCGTCATCGTCATGATCTTCGGCACGTAGGAGCCGGGATCGATGTCGAAGGCGTTGAGCATGATCAGGAAATCGCGGTCTACCGGCATGAAGGCCGGGTCCTTCGGGTGCACGATGAAGAAACCCATCATGCCCATGGCCATCTGCACCATTTCGTCGGCATGCGGGTGGTACATGAAGGTGCCAGATTTCACGAGATCGAACTCGTAGATATAGGTCTTGCCGGGCGGGATCGCCTGGTGCGACAGGCCGCCAACGCCGTCCATTCCCGATGGGAGTATGATCCCGTGCCAGTGCACGGATGTGTGCTCGGGCAGCTTGTTCGTGACATAGATGCGAACACGATCACCCTCGACGGCCTCGATGGTCGGGCCGATCGATTGACCGTTATAACCCCAAAGATAGGCCGTCATGTCTGAAGCAAGTTCACGTTCGACTGGTTCGGCGACGAGGTGGAATTCCTTGACGCCGTTGTTCATCCGGTAGGGCAGAGTCCAGCCGTTTAGCGTGACCACCGGATTGTAATCCGGTCCGGTGGTAGGTGCGACCGGCGGCTGGGTCAGCGGGCTTTCCATCACCGCGGCTTCCGGCAAGCCCAGATTGGCGGTCGAGGCAAAAGCTCTTGCCGAAACGAGCGCCGCTCCGGCGGCGCCCACGCCTAGCATCTGTCGTCTGTTCATCATTGCTGAAATCCTCTCCATCAATGTCCCGCACCACCGGCGTCGGCCATGGCGGGCGCGGCATCACCACCGCTTCCGCCGCCGAAACCCGGGCCGTAAATTGCCGCGTTCAGATCAGCGTCGGCCAGCCAGAAGTCGCGCTTGGCGTTGACCGACATGATCAGCGTGTTGATCTTCGCCCGCGTATCCGCGAGCAGCTCGAATGTGTTGGTGATCATGCCGTTGTAGGTGAGCAGGCTTTCCTGCTCGATGGTCTGGCGCAACGGCAGAACGTTACGCTTGTAATGACAGCCAATCTCGTGACGCGCACGGTAGTTCGTGTAAGCCGACCGCGCTTCGGAACGGATGTTGACCGCCTTTTCGGCAAGCAAGTTCGCGCCCCGCAAATAGGTGAGTTCGGCTTTTCGGAGGCGGGCTTTGCC
>NZ_JAINFJ010000015.1 GCF_019966595.1 Oricola indica | reverse complement strand
ACCGGAAAAATCCAGTACAAGCTCTGGTCCGGTGAGAAACCTGAATTCCTCGAGCAACGGCAAAGATGGCTCGATCTCCAGAACCACCACCTTGCCCTTGCCGGTTTGGAAATCCGTGTCGATGGCCGCTCCTATACCGAGCGCGGTATCGACATCGAGCCGACCACCCATATCGGCGTTGCAGCAAAGGCGCTTCAGCGCAAGGCCGAGACCAAGGCGAGCGCCATCGATCTCGAACGGCTCGCCCTTCATGAGGCGCAACGGCAAAAGAACGCCGCGCGCATCGAGGCCCGTCCCGAGCTGGTGCTCGACATTCTCACCTCGGAAAAGAGCGTTTTCAATCAGCGCGACATCGCCAAGGTCCTGCATCGCTATGTCGACGATCCCGGAAGCTTCCAGCGGCTCCTGGCGCGGATTGCGGAAAGCCCGGAATGCCTGAAGCTCGCCGAAGAGACCATTGACTTCGCGACAGGCGCGCGTGTTCCGGCACGGCTGACCACACGGGCGATGATCAGGCTCGAGGCCGAAATGGTCAGCCGCGCGGACTGGCTTTCGGGAAAGGGCGGGTTCGAAGTCCGGGCGACGGTTTTGGAAGCCGTCTTTGGCCGGCATGAACGGTTGTCGGACGAGCAGCGGACGGCCATCGAGCATGTGGCGGGCGCCGAGCGGATCGCAACCGTCGTCGGCCGGGCAGGGGCCGGCAAGACCACGATGATGAAGGCCGCCCGCGAAGCCTGGGAACTGGGCGGCTACAAAGTCGTCGGTGGCGCGCTTGCGGGCAAGGCGGCCGAGGGTCTGGAAAAGGAAGCCGGCATCCCGTCGCGCACGCTCGCTTCCTGGGAGCTGGGTTGGCAACAGGGCCGCCGGCGTCTCGATGACAAGACTGTCTTCGTTCTCGACGAAGCGGGCATGGTCTCGTCCCGGCAGATGGCGACCTTCGTTGAAGCGGTCACCAGGTCCGGCGCGAAACTGATCCTTGTCGGTGACGCCGAGCAGCTGCAGCCGATCGAGGCGGGTGCTGCGTTCCGGGCGATTGTCGAACGCACCGGCTATGCCGAGCTCGAAACCATCTATCGTCAGAATGAACCATGGATGCGGGCCGCGTCGCTCGATCTGGCGCGTGGTCGGGTGACGGAAGCGCTCTCTGCGTATCGCGCCAAGGGCAAGCTGATTTCGCAAACGCTGAAAGCCGATGCGGTCGAAACCCTCATTGCCGACTGGAACCGGGACTACGATCCGGAGAAGTCGAGTTTGATCCTCGCGCATCTGCGCCGTGATGTCCGCGAGCTCAACACGATGGCGCGTGAAAAGCTCGTCGAGCGCGGCCTCATCGAAACCGGCCACGCCTTCAGGACCGAAGAGGGAACCAGGCAGTTTGCCGCCGGCGACCAGATCGTTTTCCTCAAGAACGAAGGCTCGCTCGGCGTCAAGAACGGCATGATCGCAAAGGTCGTCGAGGCCGCGCCGGGCCGCATCGTTGCGACGGTCGGGGACGGGGAGGGGGCAACCCGTGTAATCGTCGACCAGCGCTTCTATCGCAACCTCGATCACGGCTATGCCACGACGATCCACAAATCCCAGGGCGCGACGGTCGATCGCGTGAAGGTTCTGGCATCGCTCTCGCTCGACCGGCACCTGACCTATGTCGCGATGACGCGCCACCGGGAAGACATGGCTCTCTATTATGGCAGCCGGTCCTTTCACCTCGCCGGCGGCCTCGAGAAGCTCCTCTCCCGGAAGAACGCCAAGGAAGTCACCCTCGACTATGCGGGCGGCCGCTTCTACGCCCATGCGCTCCGGTTCGCCAACAATCGCGGTCTGCACCTCGTGCGTGTCGCGCGAACGCTGATGCGGGACCGGGTCCAATGGACGATCCGGCAGAAACAGAAACTCGTCGATCTCGGCCTTCGGCTTCGGGCCGCTGGTGCGCGCCTCGGCCTTGTCGATCGACCGCTTCACCAGTCCCCGCAATCAACCAGAAAGGCCGCGCCGATGGTCAAGGGCATTTCCAGTTTCACAATGTTGGTTGCCGACGTCACGGACGAAAAGCTGCAATCCGATCCCGCCCTGCAAAAGCAATGGGACAATTTCTCCGACCGCATCCGCCTCGTCTATGCGGATCCCGAAGGCGCCTTCAAGGCTATGCGCATGGAGGCCGTCGTCGAAGACCCGAACGTCGCCCGTCAGCGACTGGGTGAGATCGAGCGCAATGCGGCAAGCTTCGGCGCGCTCAAGGGCCGAGAAGGGTTGCTGGCGAGCCGCGCGGACCGCGAAGACCGGCGCGTGGCGGAAGTCAACGTGCCGGCGCTGCGCAAGGACCTCGAACGCTATCTCGACATGAGGGAGAGGGCGACCGCCAGGTACAGGCTGGAAGAAGAAGGACACCGCAAGCGAACCTCGATCGATATCCCGTCCCTGTCGCCGGCCGCGGCGCTGGCAATGGAAAAGGTCCGCGACGCCATCGACAGGAACGACCTTCCTGCCGCGCTGGGATTTGCGTTGGCCGACCGCATGGTGAAGGCCGAACTCGACACCTTCAACAAGGCGGTTTCGGAGCGTTTTGGCGTGCGTACGTTACTCGGCAGTGCAGCCCAGGACCCGACGGGGTCGACGTTCGACAAGGCAGCGCAAGGCATGTCGTCCGGCGATCGGGAAAAGCTCAGCACCGCATGGCCGACCATGCGCGCCGGCCAGCAGTTGGCCGCCCATGAGCGCACGCAGCAGGCCCTGAAACAGTCCGAGGCGATGCGACAAACGCAGACCAAGAGCCAGAGGCTGAAACAGTGATCCGGCGCAGGCGCATCGCAATTGTTGCAGCTCTCGTGGCCGTTCCGGTCGCACTCTTCGCTGTCGGCTATGGCGCCAGACTGCGGGTGAACTTATCGCCCAGCTATCCGCTCGGTTTTTGGCGGATCCATGTGCTCCACCGTGATGTTCGTGTCGGGGACCTGGTCTTCATTTGCCCGCCGCAGACCGCGACCTTCGATCTGGCTTTCGAGCGTGGCTACATCCGCCCGGGCCTGTGCCCCGGTTGGCGCAGCCCTCTCATCAAAACCGTCGTCGCGCTGCCCGGGCAGACCATCGGGATCGGTTCGTCGGTGACGATCGACGGGCGCCCCCTGCCGAGTTCGGGGCTGCAGCCAGTGGACGGGGTGGGCAGGGCGCTCACGCCTTTCACCGGCGGCGTCGTGCCGGCCGGCAAGCTGCTTCTTCATTCAGATTATGAGGGGTCCTATGACTCGCGATATTTCGGGCCGATCCCCGCAAGCGGAGTTCTCGGCCTGGCGGAACCGGTTCTTACCCTCGAGCCGTAGCCTGTTCACCGCGGTGATGTTCATCGCCGCGGCTGCGGCGGTCGGCGCCATCGGATGGAGCGGCGAAGTGCTTCTGCTTCCGATCGCGTGTCTGTTTCCCGCACTCTGGGCTTTTGCGCCGTCGCGCCTGGTCGCCGGCCTTGTTTCGATGGCTTATTTCATGGCGGCTTCGAGAGGCTTGCCCATCGGCGTATCGATTTTCTATGCGAGCGATATCTGGGTGGGGCTCGGTCTCTGGATTGCCGCATCGCTGCTGTTCGTTGTGGTTCATACAGTGCTGTGGTCGCCGAAGCCTGGATGGCATCGGCCGCTGCGATACCTGGTGGCGGCGACGTTGATGAGCGTGCCGCCATTCGGCATCGTCGGGTGGGCCAGTCCGATCACCGCGGCCGGCGTGCTCTTCCCCGGCTGGGGCTGGGCAGGACTGACGGCCACGGCCGTTGGCCTTTCGGCTATGACCACACGCGCCTGGCCGCTGGCGGGTGTCGCAATGGGCGTGGCCTTTGCGCTTTCCTCATTCACCTGGACCGATCCCGAACCGCCGGAGGGATGGGTCGGAATTGATACGGCGTTCGATTACCAGGTTGCCGGAAACCATGCCGACTACGCTCAGCATATGACGACGGTCGCGCTTGTCAGACGCGCCGTGGGGAATGGTGCCAGCACAGTTGTTCTGCCTGAAAGCGCGCTCGGGATCTGGACGCCGACCACGGAGCGCCTCTGGACCCGAAACCTGGTCGGCCTCGATGCCATCGTCGCCGGCGGCGCCGTTGTCATCAACGAGAGCGGCTATGACAATGTCATGATCGAGCTGACGGGCGAAGGGGCAAGGATCTCCTATAGGGAGCGGATGCCGGTGCCGATATCGATGTGGCGGCCCTGGGCCTCGGGCGGCGCATCAGCGCAGTTCTTCGGCAACCCCACCGGCAGATTTGCCGGAACGTCGATCGCGCCCTTGATCTGCTATGAGCAGCTCATCGTGTGGCCGATCGTTCAGTCCGTGCTCTTTAACCCGGATGTCATCGTGGCGACAGGCAATGGCTGGTGGACCGGCGACGCCAACATCGTCCCGATCCAGAAAGCGAACGTCAGGGCGTGGGCGTCGTTGTTCGGTTTGCCACTGGTTTTCGCTTTCAATGACTGAAAGTCCTCCAATGATAATCGATATTGACCATATTAGTCATTCGACCTCGACCATCTCCATATGATCGAACCCAGCAAACGAAGGGCAAAACTGTGATGTTTCATTATTCAATGTCACTACAAATGCCCGTATTGCTTCATTCAGATCAACACGCGACGCAATCCGTCCTGCGCTAGGAGTGGCGGTGAGAAAGTCTGCCACGGTAGCGGCGGGATAGTCCTGCCGCGAAGGATCGCAGAGAAACCTGCATGGATCCGTGATCACGACAGCCCGATCTACCACAATGTGGCACGGAATCTTGAGGTTCACGGTCCCAACCAACTTTGGGTCGCCGACATCACACATATCACCATAGGAACCGACTTTGTAGGGACCATGGGCCGAAGAGGAAATGGGCGCTGTGGAATTGGTCGTCGCCACAAGGATCTGAATTGTTGATGAGTGGCGGCGGAGGGGGTGTGACATCTGACTATATTCGCTCAATTGAACATGAATACAGCGGCGATTCACTTTTCAATAACACGTGCATGGGTCGGGCGCGGCGTGGTATCCAAGCCGCGCCCCTTCGTCATGTAAAACCCGGGCAACTCAGGCAGCGAGTTCTTCCTTCGCGGAAGCGGCGTCCTTGCCGAGTATCTGCCGGAAGGCGTCGTGTAGAAAACGGCGGCCGTCGCGTTGCACATCGCCGCGGAAGCGCCCGGCGATGTATCCGTCCGGCCGGACAAGCACCATCGAGACTGCTTCATCTCCCCGGTAGATGCGCGAAAACTTCGGTTCTTCCGGCTGGTAATCGCCCCGTCCGCTCAGATCGGCGACCGAAAGGCCGATGTCGAAGGTGTCGCGAATGCCCGCCGCTATTTCCTGCCATGCCGCGGCTTCGTCGATCGCCACGAGAACAAACCGGCCACCGTAGAGGTCGATTGTGGAAATCGTGTCGCCATCCCCTGTCTGCAACCAGACATGCGGGGCTCTGGTGCCCGGGATTGTCGTTTCGACATAGTCTTTCAGCGTCGGATCGGGCGCAGTCGTGCCGTCGCAGATCACGGAATCAGATCGGTAAACCGTGCCGAGCTGATAGCCTGTATGAAGCACGGCATTATCGCCATGCGGCTTCATGCGTTCCTGCAGGAACTGCTGACATGCCTCGCTGACCTCTCCATGGGTGTAGAGCCGCGGCTCTCCGACCAGCGCTGACTGTACGATCGACTGATAATGCAGCGAGTTGTAGGTGGCCGACTTCACGGTCTGCAACGCCTTCGACTTGCGCTCGATCTCAAAGGTGTCGAGCAGGTCTTCCGAAGCCGCGCCCTTGATGACGAGATTGAGTTTCCAGGCGAGATTGTTGGCATCCTGGATCCCCGAATTCGCACCGAAGCCGCCCCAAGGCGAATGCCAGTGGGCCGCATCGCCGGCAAAGATCACATTGCCTTCGCGCCAGCGCCTCAGGAGCCCCGTGGTATAGTCAAACCGGTAGGTGCGAATGACCTTGATCGGCAGGCCGGGTTCGCCGAGCGCCCCGCGAATCCGTGCCAGCACCACATCGGGATGCGGCAGCTCATCCTCATCATGCCGGAAACTGTAGCGCCATGACCCGGTTTCCGGATGTTTGCTGCCGAACCAGCCGGCATAGCGCGGATCGAGAACGAAGGAATGAAAGAAACCGTCCTTGCCGAGGCTATGATCGAGTTCCGCTTCGAATTCGACCAGAACCTGGTTGATGAAAGCAGGCCCGTTATCTTCGCCCTTGCCGATACGGTTGCGAATGAAGCTGTGCGCGCCGTCGCAGGCGACGACATATCGTGCCCTTACGGTCTCTGGCGAACCGTCATTCTGGTCACGCACCTCGAGAGCCAGATAAGTGTCGGCCTCCTGGATATCGGTAACGCGACGGTTGAAGTTGAGGTCGACATTCGGCCATTCTTCCGCTTTGCGGCAGATCGCCGCTTCGTAGTCGGAGGCAGGGATTTTACGCGGGTAGACGGGCGTTAGCGGAGCCCATTTTTCCTTATAGTCCTCTTCGCTTCCCATATTTGCGCGAACCTGCGCGACCGGACCGCTGGCGATATTGACATAGTAGCCCTGTCCATTGGACTTGTTGATTGGCCAGCCCTTGTTTGCCAGTTCGTCCCAGATACCCCATTGCCGGTAGAGCTCGGCTGTTTGGGCATGCATGTACTGGCCCTTTGGCAGGGTGGTCGTGCCGGCCCGCTTTTCGAACAGGCGGACGCGAATGCCCTCGCGGCCCAGAAGATAGGCAAGCGAAAGTCCAACAGGGCCTCCGCCGCAGATTGCGACATCGATCAGTTCGGCCGGTTGACTGTGCGTTTCTTCCTTGTTCGCTTCGGAATTCATGCCCGATGCCTCCCTTTGAGCTGTTGTTTTCCGTTTTCGATGAGGTGGCGCAGATAAGGCGCGCTACTCGCCATGCGTTCCTGAAATCTGCTCCATTGCGACCAGGAGCCGACAAAGAGGCGTGGCTGAATGCCAACCGTTTCCAGTGTCATGAAGACGAGGGCCGACAGAACGCCGCCGCCGCAATAGACGACGACTTCGGCGCCCGGTGTGATACCGGCCTTCTTGAAAAGTTCCGATATCTCGCTTGACGACCGCATGAGGCGGGACGGCGTCCATTGGTCGGACGCCGGTAGATTGATTGCCCCGGGGATGCATCCGGATAGATAGGCGGTCTCATCGCGCGCATCGATCAGGATCGTGCGCTCGTCGAGCCGTTCGACATCGTCGATGTCTATCGACGGCAAATTCCCTGGAGACAGGTTTGCGCGGCTGGATTTTCGCGCCGGGCGCGGCCGGGAATCGCCCTGCGCGACGGCGCCGCCGGCCAACTCCCAGGCACGCAGGCCGCCATCAAGGAAGCGAACATTGTCTAGGCCTGCCCATTTGAGAACCCACCATCCGCGCGCGGCAAGGGCAGGCGAGGGACCATAGACAATGATCTCGGTATCGACGCCCACTTGCCAGGCGTCGATCTGCTCCTGCAGCCGGGCGATATCGGGCAGCGGAAGGCTTCCGCTCGTTGGTGTCTCCGGGCCGGCAAACACGTCACGAATCTGCGCATAGACGGCGCCGTGAATGTGACCCTCCCTGAAATTGTCGATCTCCTCCTGCAACTCGGTGCCGAAATGGGCGTCGATGAAAAGTCGGTCGGGATGCGGCTCCGAGACCAACTGTCCGGCCTGAACGATCTGGCTGGAAACGGGCATCAGATAGGCGGGAGCGGCGATGTTCATCATTTTCCTCCCGCCCGGATTCCCGAAACGGGCAGGACCGGATGGTTGTGGACCTCCGTCCGGATGGATTTGGCACGCATTTTTCGACTCTCCTCCTGGATCATGAATTTTCTCTTGTAAAATGACCGCTAAGCGGTTATTCTTAGCCGCTAAGCGGTCATATTAGGCCGCGTTGAACAGTTCCGTCAAGAAAGGCGATGGAAATGGCGACTCCGGAGAGCGAATCCTTCGTGCGAACATTCGCTCGGGGACTGAAGGTCATTGAGGCGTTGAGCGTTGAGACCGACGGCCAGTCCCTGGCCCAGCTCGCCACGACGACCGGCCTGCCGCGCACCGCCTTGAGGCGCTTTCTCCTGACGCTGCTGGATCTTGAGATGGTGCGCAGCGACGGCAAACGATACTGGCTGACGCCGAGGGTATTGCGGCTTGGACTGTCCTATCTGGCGACCCTGCCTTATTGGCGGGAGGCCCAGTTCGCGCTGGAGGAACTCAGTGCGAACATGAACCAGTCATGCGCGCTTTCGGTGCTTGACGGCGACGACATCGTGTACCTTCAGCGTCAGCACGCCCTGCGGATTCTTCCAATGAGCCCGTCATTGGGCAGCAGGATGCCGGCCTACAGCGTATCGATGGGGCGGGCCTTGTTGTCGGGCCTGTCGGATGAGGAACTCGCCGCCTATCTGGAAAGAGCTGAGGTCAGGCGACTGACATCCAAGACGATAACGGACAAGGAATTGCTGGCCGAGGAAATCAGGAAAGTCCGCAGGCAGGGCTATTGCTGGGGAGATGGGGAATTCGACGAATCGATTGCGGGTATCGCCATGCCTGTCCGCGACATGGCTGGCGATGTGGTCGCGGCGATCAATATCAGCCTGCCAGCAGGCCTGTTCACCGAAGCGACGGCGGTGAAAGAGCTTTTACCGGCATTGCAGCACACGGCGGCCCGTATCCGGGCAAGTACAGGTTCCTGAACCCGACCGGGCTAACCGGCGTCGTGTGGGTCTCAGCGCATGCGCAAAACGGTCTCGATCTCGTCGCGGGTCTGCTGAAGGTTTGAGATAATTTCCTTCATCTTCGCCGGCTCCTCGCCGATATCCGGCCGGAAGTTGCAGCTTATCGCCGCGATGGTGCGATGAAGGCGATCGCGCACGGGCATGGCGACGCCGGAAATGCCGAGTTCGAGTTCTTTCATGACAATCGAGTATCCGCGTTCGCGGTCGATCTTTAGCCGCTCGCGAAGATCATCGACGTTGTCGATCGTGAAGGGAGTGAACTTTTCCAGGGTGGCCTGGGAAAGATATTGCTCGAGCTTTGCGTCGGGCAACATGGCGAGTTGAATGCGGCCAAGCGAGACCACATAGGCAGGAATGCGACTTCCGACGCCGAGATAGGATGCCAGCATCCGTTTGGTCTGGGCCCGCAACACGTAGACGACATCATTACCGTCGAGGACCGCAATCGAAGCCGATTCGCCCAGGCTCTCGCGGAGCTTCTCGAGATATTCCTGCGCAAAGCCCCAAAGCTCCATCGAGGACAGATAGGAATAGCCCAGATCGAGAATGCGCGGGGTCAACCAGAAGAACTTGCCGTCGGTGTCTGCGTAATTTTCGTTGCATAGCGTGTAGAGCAGACGCCTTGCGCCTGCCCGCGACAGGCCTGTCCGCTTGGCGACATCGGTAAGTGTCAGACGCGCGGCGTCCTCTCCAAAGCAACGAATGACTGCCAATCCGCGCGTAAACCCCTGAACGGATTCGATCCCGTTCGATTCACTATCTACCACGTCACCTACATCCGATTTTGTGCTCTCAGCGAACAAATGTTTGAAATATTGAAAAACGGCAGTCAAGGCGGTTGACCGATCTAACAATCGTCGAATATGTTCGATCTAAGAACAAAAGTTCGCAGGGAGAACAATTCGATGGGAGGAGCGCCACTGTCAGGAGTGCGCATTCTTGATCTGTCCCGAGTGCTTTCGGGGCCTTTTGCCACGATGCAATTGGCTGATCTCGGTGCGGACGTCTGGAAGGTCGAGCCGAAGGAGGGCGATCCCAGTCGGGATCTTTGCCCCCCGAGTATCGATGGCGAGTCAGCCTACTATCAGAGCGTCAATCGCAACAAGCGCAGCCTGTGCATCGATTTCCGGCATCCGGAGGCCGGCGCGTTACTGCTGAAAATGGCTGAGAAGGCCGACGTCGTCGTCGAGAACTTCCTGCCAAGGGTGAAGGAGAAGCTCGGTATCGATTATGAAGCGGTCCGGGCCCGCAATCCCCAAGTCGTTTACTGCTCGATCTCCGGCTTTGGCCAGACAGGGCCTTATGCCGACCGTCCCGGCCTCGACAATATCTTCCAGGGCATGGCCGGCCTGATGGCCGTCACCGGCCCCAACTCCCGGCCGGTCAAGTGTGGCGAGAGGGTAGCCGACATGGTTGCCGGTCTGAATGCTGCGCTCGCGATTGTTGCCGCCCTGCGCGCGCGCGATCGTGACGGCGAAGGCCAGTTCATCGAGCTTTCGCTGGTTGACTGCCTGGTCGCTCTGCAGGCGCCCCAGATTTCCAACTATTTCGCAACCGGCGAGCAGACGCCGAAAGTGGGCAACGGCTCGTACTTCTCGGCCCCCACGGATAGTTATGAGACAGCCGACAGGCCGATCAATATCTGCGTGATGAGCAACAAGCACTGGAAAGCGATGTGTTCCGCTTTGGGTGCCGAAGATTGGGTGCACGACCCAAGATTCACGAACAATTCCGACCGTGTTCGTCACCGCACTGAACTCGATAAACTTATCGTTCCGCTTTTTCGCGCCAGAACGGCCGACCACTGGGTTTCCGTGCTCGGCGGCGCGGGCGTGCCGATCGGCCTCGTGCTCGACTATGCAGAAGTCTTTTCGGATCCGCAGATTCAGCAAAACGGGATGGGTGCGAGGATCTCGGACGGCTCGGGCCGAACAGTCCCGACAATCGGTCTGCCCGTTCGCTATGGACGAACTCCTGCCGAACTCCGCTTGCCGCCACCCCTGCTGGGTGAGCACGGAAGAAAAATTTTGAGTGAAGCTGGTCTGTCGGCCGCAGAAATCGAGGCTGCGCTTGAAAGCAGTCTTTTGGTGTCAAACGGGCCGGCCGAAGCCGCCTAACCCCTTTTCAAATCAGAGAGGACAACAAGGAATGCAAGCGATTTCAACGGGCGAATTCGAGACCGATTTCTGGAAAGACGCAGGAGCGCGGCAAACATGGGATCAAATCGTTCCGGGCGCGCCGCGCGATACGAAGCCGTATACGCTGACGAAAGAGATCATCGCCACCTTCGCAGAAGCGATGGGCGAGACCAATCCGCTCTATTTCGATGAAGAGTATGCGCGCAAAACGCCGTATGGCGGAATTGTCGCGCCGCCGACCATTCACATTCTCCTGATGTTCGCATGCACGGGCACGGAAGACTGGATGCGTTCGCCCGGGACAATCAACGCCAGCCAGAGCTGGTTCTACAACGTTCCGGCCAGACCCGGTGACACGATCACCATGCAGGGCAGGGCGCTCGACCGCTACATGCGCAAGGGCCGCCTCTTCGTCATCCATGACAATGTTTTCACGAACCAGAACGGTGACGTGGTTTGTTCCGGCCGCGGCTGGACCATCCGCCCTCAATAAGAAATGGAACGACCGATGACGAACAAGACAACCGAACAGCATTTTTCGGAAATCAACGAAGGGGATCGCTTCGAAGGCACGCCCTTCACCCCGAGCCGGGAAACGATCAAGCGCTTCGCCGAAGCGTCGCTGGATTTCAACCCGCTTCATTTCGACGACAATTACATGGCGGATGATTTCGGCAAGACGAATTTCGGCGGCGTGATCATGCACGGCATGCAGAATTTCGCGCTGATCACCCGTACGCTGACCGATTGGCTGATGCCGCGCGGCGGCTATCACCGGCGCCTTGAGACCCGTTGGCTCAGCCCGGTGAAGCCCGGAGACACGATCACGCCGAAAGTGACGGTCAGCGAAAAGCAGATCACGGACAAGGGACGTTGGGTCGTCTTCGATGTCGCAGTGTTCAACCAGAGGGATGAACAGGTTGCGAGCGGAAGGGCCATGGCCGAGTTCCCCGATGAACTCACCATCGCCGCGCCGTTGGCCGCAGCGGAATAAACACAAGAACTAGATACCGAACTAGTCATTCAACCCAGCATGCAACCCAAGTGGAGGAGAAAGCATGATAAAGCAATTTGCCAAGGCGGCCGTTCTAAGCGCCGCCATATTCGGGGCGGCGAGCCAGATGGCCGCAGCCGCTGACGACAATCCGGAGTTCTTCAAGATTGTTTCCACGTCGCCCGGCGGCATCTGGCATACTTTCGGAACACAGCTTTCCGAAAAGCTGCAGAAGAAGTTCCCGGATATCGCTTTCAGTCACACACCCGGCGGTTCGCAGAAGAACCAGATGCTGGTCAGTGAAGGCAAGGCGCAGATGGGTTTCAGCTTTACGCCTGTGTCGCTTGAGGCGTGGAACGGAGAGGGCAGCTTCGACCGGAAGTACCAGAATGTCCGCCTGATCGGCACATTCTATCCGGCGTATCTCCACGCCGTTACTCGCAAGGACGCCAACATCAAGTCGATGGCAGACCTTCAGGGCAAGGTTGTCAGCCCCGGTAAACGCGAATGGTCTACGGCCCAGGCTGTCATGCAGATCCTGGAGACCAAGGGAATCACCGAGGAATCGCTGGCTGCCAATGGCGGACAAATGCAGTTTCTGGGTTTGAACGACGCAGGCAACATGATGCAGGACCGTCGCCTTGACGCCTTCATGTATTACGGGTCGGTGCCCAGTCCGCTGCTTCTGAAGCTTTCCGAGTCGCCGGGCATCGATATCCCGCCCTACACTGAGGAAGAAGTGGAGCAAGCGCTTGACGCGCTCACGCCGAAGGGCGCCTACACCAAGATGATGTATCCGGCCGATCCCTATAAGGGCGTGAAGGGTGACTTCCCGGTTCCCGTCATGTGGTCGATCTTCCTCGTCTCCGCGGATATGCCGAACGATCTGGTCGAGGAAATCACCAAGACGATCTATGAAGACCCTGACCTGCAGAAATTCATGGGTGGGGGCCCTTCGTTGAATGTCGAGCTTGCGACGAGCAGCCTGAAGGACGGCCCGATCCCGTTCCATGACGGTGCCATCGCCTATCTGAAGAAGAAGAACGCCTGGTAAGGCGTCACGGCGCGGCCGCTACGTTCGTGGCGGCCGCGCTTTCTCTGTGAACCATCTGCTTGAAGCGCGTCCCGGCATTTATCATGCGCGGTGGCGTGGGGAGGATGTAGTGGCAATTCACTACGAGGAAGAAAATGCAGCCGACTCCTGGTTCAATGGAACGGTTCGCACGATACCCGGCTGGTTGGTATTCGCCGCCGCCACGTTGGCTTTTGCCACCGCCATATATCATCTCGCAGGAGGACTTTTCGGTGTTGCGGAAGCGTTTCGCCACAGGCTGACGCATATAACCCTCTTTCTGCTTCTGACTTTTATTTTCTATCCGCTCGGCCGGAAGAGCTGGACCGCGCCGCTGCGTCTGGTCTCTCTTGTCGATCTTGCGCTGATCCTCGGTACTGTCGGCTGCTACACCTACATGATCAGTGACATCGATGGATTGGCGATGCGTTCGGGTCTGCCCGATCCGGGGGACGTCATCAACGGCACGGTGTTGGTACTCCTGGTTCTGGAATCCATTCGCCGCACGGTCGGAATGGCGCTGGTGATACTGCCCGTCTTTTTCATGCTGCACGCCGTGTTTGCGCCGAGTTTTCCGGGCATCTTCTATGCTGCGCCGACCGAGTATGAATCCCTCATTTCCTATCTCACGATGGACACTGACGGCATGCTCGGCATTCCGGTCTCTGTTGCCTCGACCTTCATCATTGCATTCATGATGTTCGGCGCGATCCTGGTCCGTTCCGGTGCCGGACAATTCTTCACGGATCTTGCGATTGCCACCACAGGAAACATGAGGGGCGGTCCGGCCAAGGCTGCGGCAATCGCGAGCGCGCTTTACGGGACGCTGTCTGGAAGCACGACCGCGAACGTGGTCACCTCCGGTTCCTTCACCATCCCTTTGATGAAGTCGTCGGGATTCAGTGCGCGAGTTGCGGCTTCGGTCGAGGCCATTGCGTCGAATGGGGGGCAGATCATGCCGCCAATCATGGGCGCCGCCGCATTTATCATTCCGATGTACATCCCGGGCACCGGTTACCGTGACGTGGTTATGGCGGCGTTGATTCCGGCGCTTCTCTACTTTCTCTCGCTTCTTGCCATGATCCACTTCGAGGCCGGCAAGAAGGGCCTTGTGGGCATGCCGCGCAGCGAGCTTCCGGATTTCCTGAAGGTTCTGCGCCGCGGCTGGCCGCTCCTGCTGTCTCTTGTTGCGATCATTACGCTTCTGATCATGGGATTCACGCCGATGGTTGCCGGCGTCGCAGCGTTGATCGTGACGCTGGTCGTGATCCAGTTCCGCCCCGAAACCAGGCTCGGACCGGCAGACGTGATCGCCGGCCTGGAGAATGCGATCAGGGCGACGATACCGATCGCGATCGCCTGTGCCGCCGCGGGCCTGATCATTGGTTCGATGGACCTCTCGGGGCTCGCCGGCAGGTTCTCCAGGCTCATTCTGGAAGTGTCGCAGGGCAACATGCTGCCTGCGCTGATCATGACGATGATCATCTGCGTCGTGCTCGGAATGGGCATGACCACGACGATCATTTACATCACGCTTGCGGCGCTCGTTGTCCCGTCAATCGTCGACATGGGCGTTTCGCCAATGGCCGCGAACCTGTTCGTGTTCTATTTCGGTGCCCTGTCGGGCGTCACTCCGCCGATCGCATTGACGACATATGCGGCGGCCGGCATTGCCGGCTCCAGTCCCTGGACGACCGGCTGGACCGCGTCCAAGATCGGGATCGCATCTTTCATCATTCCGTTCATGTTCGTTTACACGCCGGGCCTGCTGCTGAACGGGTCACCGTTCGAAATCGGTATTGCCGCTGCATCCGCGGGGCTGGGCGTGATCGTCCTGGCTGCCTCTATCCAGGGCTATTTCATGTCCCAACTGGCTGCCTGGGAACGGCTGCTCCTTGCGGCCGCTGCCATGCTGCTGATCACCCCCGATGCGCGTTACGGGCTCGCCGCGGTCACCCTGGTCGCGTTTGTCGCATTCCGTCAGCGCCGCCAGGGCAATGCGAACCGCACCAAGGAGGTTAGAACATGAAATTCTTACTCCAATGGATCATGGTCCTGCTGCTCACCGGCATCTGTTTTGTCCCGGCCTATCTCGGAATGCATTTCACGAACTACCTCGAATACCTGGCCCTGACGCTGGTCTGCGCGGTCGCGGTCATGGTTGGCATGCGGTTCGTTCACAAGGTGGCGCCGCTCAAACCAACAAGCTCCGACACTTACAAGGAAACCAAATGATAGTTGGAAAGTCGCTTGCATATACTGCAATTCAATATCGGGACCGGCCTGCAATCGTCTTCGAGGGAAAAAGCTGGACCCACCGCGAACTGCATGCACGTGTAAACAAGCTTGCCGATGCCCTGAATGCGCGCGGGTATCGCAGGGGCGACCGCATCGCCGTGCTGGCCCGCAATAGCCATCGCTATCTGGAGATTTCCTTTGCGCTCGGCCTGGCCGGTATCTGCATGGTGCCGATCAACCACCGCCTGCGGGCTGCAGAAGTTGCCGTGCGGCTTGAACATGCACAGGTCACCGGCGTTTTCATCGAGCCGGAATTTACCGAGTTGCTGGCAACCCTTCAGCCGGACATGGCGGCGACCATTGCGGCACGCACGATCGTTCTCGACGACGAGGCAGGCGGCGAACAGAATTACGAAACCATCCTCGAAGCCGGCCGGGAGATCGCGCCCGAGGTCGATTTCACGCCGGAGGAGCCGCTTTATCTCGGCTATACTTCAGGCACGACGGGGCGGGCCAAGGCCGCAATCGTCAGCCATCGCGCAATCGCCGTCGGCTATCTCTACAAGACGCTTCTCTATGATTTCCGGCCGGAGGAAGTTTCCCTGAATCCCGGGTATTTCTGGCATTCCGCACCGCGCGATTTTGCCCAGCTGCAAATCTATCTCGGTGGTACGTCCATCGTGATGCGAGACTTCAAGGCGCGCGAATGTCTGGAGTTGATCCAGAAATACAAGGTGACCAACGGGTTCTTCGTGCCAACCATGTTTCGCATGATGCTGGAATGCGAGGACTTCGCATCTTTCGACACCAGTTCTATGCGGCTTCTGATCAGCGGGGGTGCGCCATTGCCGACCAAGATCAAGAACGACGTTCTCGAAGGCTTCGGGCCGATCCTGCAGGAATTCTACGCTGCGACCGAAACGCGGATCATTGCGTCGATCGGATCGGAAGAACTGAAAAACAAGACCCGCAGCGTCGGCCGGCCGGTGCGCGATATCGATGTGCGCATTCTCGACACCGAAGGCAATGAAGTGCCGTCAGGAACGGTGGGAGAGATCTATCTGCGCACACCGACGCTTTTCAGCGGTTATTACAACGACCCGGAAAAGACGGCCCAGGCATTTCGCGGCAGCTGGTTTTCGCTCGGCGACATGGGCCGGCTCGATGAGGATGGTTATCTCTACATCGTCGACCGGCGCCACGACATGGTGATCAGCGGTGGCGAGAACATCTATCCGAGCGAGGTCGAGGACGTGTTGCAGCACCATCCTGCCGTCTCGGACGTGGCCGTGTTTGGCGTTCCGGACCCAAAATGGGGCGAGACCCTGAAAGCCGCGGTCTGCGTGAAGCCGGGCTTTAGCGTGACCGAAGACGAACTGACTGCGTACTGCGCGGACCATCTCGCCGATTACCTCAAGCCGCGCAGCTACGACTTCGTGGATGAACTGCCGCGCAATCCGACAGGCAAGGTTCTGAAACGCGTCTTGCGCGAGCGTTATTGGCAGGGAGCGGACGCGAAGGTTTGATTATGACCGAGTTGACCGAAAATACCGCTTACCTCGTCGACGGCGTGCGCACACCCTTTGGCCGCTATGGCGGCGCGCTCGCGAGCGTCAGGCCGGACGACATGGCCGCCGCGCTGATCATGTCACTTATGCAGCGCACCGGCATGGATCCGGCGCTGGTGGAAGAGGTCATCCTCGGATGTTCCAACCAGGGTGGCGAGGACAGCCGCAATATCGCGCGCAATGCGCTTCTGCTCGCCGGCCTGCCGGAAGAGACGCCGGGGCATACGGTCAACCGGCTGTGTGCCAGCGGACTTGCAGCTCTGGCTGCGGCTTCGCGCATGATTTCCTGCGGTGATGCCGGTCTGCTCATTGCGGGGGGCGCCGAAAGCATGAGCCGGGCGCCCTATGTGACTGCCAAGCCCTCGAAAGCATATCAGCGTACGGTCGAAACCTATGACTCGACCCTGGGCTGGCGGTTTCCCAACAAGGCGCTGCTCGAACGCATCGGCGACGACAGCCTGGCAGATACCGCGGAGAACGTTGCGGTGGAATGGGGCATCAGTCGCGAGGATTCCGATGCCTATGCCTATCGCTCACAGCAGCGCTACGCGGCAGCTCTGGCACGCGGATTTTTTGCCGATGAACTCGTGCCGGTCGACGTCAAGGGCAGGAAGCCATTCAGATTGGAGCAGGACGAGCATCCGAGGCCCGGCACGACCGCCGATGATCTTGCCGGGCTCCGGACAATTTCCCCCGAAGGTCAGGTGACGGCCGGCAACGCGTCTGGCGTGAATGATGGCGCTTGCGTGATTGCTGTCGCCGACAAGGCGGGTTGCGAAGCATTGGGACGCAAGCCGCTTGCAAAGGTCGTCTCGACCGCAGCGGTAGGCGTGCCCGCGCGCGTCATGGGGCTGGGGCCGATCACATCAATTCAAAAGGCATTGCAGCGCGCCGGTCTCGAATTGTCCGATATGGACATTATCGAGATCAACGAGGCGTTCGCGGCCCAGGTGCTTGGCTGCCTGAAAGGCCTTGACCTCCAGTTTGACGATGAGCGCGTCAACCCGAATGGCGGCGCAATTGCCATCGGCCATCCTCTCGGGGCCTCCGGAGCGAGGCTGGCATTGACGGCGGCGCGTGCTCTGCATGAACGCAACGGACGTTATGCTGTTGTCAGTCTTTGCGTTGGAATAGGGCAGGGTGAAGCCATGGTGATCGAACGGGTTTAACCGCCGGGAGACGTTTCTGGTATTTTGTTGGATTGCCCAGGGCGGACATGCAGTCACGCCGGCAAGCGCCTTCTTATCGGCAGGGGCACGGTCAGGAACGGTTTATCTTGTTCAATAGCAAAACGGGCAGTTCATGACCTTGCCGCCGGGGCTGTCGGTTGACCGGTCGATTTCAGTTGTCGAGCATATTTCCGCAATTGCGATAATATGCGCGGCGATGCTGACGCTTTTCGATACGCTCAGCGGCCATCACATGGCGGCGCTCGTCGCGCTGTTTTCTATCGTCGTCTACGTAATCGCCGGTTGGCCGGCGATGCGGTCCAGTTCGCGCATTACGGTCCTTGCGGCGGCTGCAGCGGCCGTTTTCTTCGTGGTTCTCGGGGGTGGACTTGAAGCGCTTGCACTGGCGGCGAGCCGGGCAATCTATTTGCCTGCATTGCTTGCCGTGATGACCCTCTTGCGTGTGGCAGCGCAACAATCGCGGCAGGTTCAAACCGCGGCTCATTTCGTTGTCGATCAGCCGCCGCGCCGCCGTTTCTGGTTACTCACGGCCGGCGGACATATTTTCGGCGTTCTGTTGAATGTTGGCGGGCTGCAGTTCCTGTTGCGGATCGCTCTCGCCGGAACCGTTCGCGAGAAAGAGGATGCGGCTGTTACCGAGATCCGTACCCGGCGAATTACGAATGCCGTTATGCGCGGCTTCGTTTCCACGGTGTTGTGGTCACCCGTCGGTGTCGCGATGAATCTTGTCATTCCTCTTATGCCGACAATGAGCTGGGTGGATTATCTGCCATATGGCCTTGGCATGATGGTTCTCTTTCTTTTTACGGGATGGATATTCGATTTTCTTGAGCCGAAGCCGAAAGCTCGGATCACGCCGACAAACCGCGACGGAGGGGTCGGCGCTGTCTTCATGTTGCTCGGGCTTGTTTTCGCTATCACGGGTTCGGCAGCGATGGGGGAATTGATTTTCGGTATTCCCATACGCGCAGCGATTCTGATCGTCGTGCCCTTATCCGCGGTCCTGTGGACGGTTCTGACAGGTGCCGCGTCGCCACGTGCCAGCACGGCGATGTTGGGCATCAACGGCTATCGCGCATTGCCTTCGTCCGTTTCGGAGATTTGCATTATGGCGTCCACGAGCTTCCTCGGCCTTTTGCTTGCGGAGATGATCCCGATGGAATTCGTTCAGGCCCTGGTTTCCGGTCTCAATGCAGGACCCGGCGTTATTGCCTGTCTCATCGTACTGGTCATGCCGCTCTTGAGCATAGTCGGCGTCAACCCTTTCATCACGGGCACGGTCATCGTCGGTTCGCTGACCGCAGCCGGGGTGCCTATCCCGGAGCCGATGCTCATGGCTGCCGCACTGTCTGGCTGGTGTAGCGCCATGACCATTTCTCCGGTCACTGCTACCGTCGCAATCGCGGCCGGGGCGGCAGGAAAAGGTACCGATGTAATCGGACTGCGCTGGAACGGTTTGTTTGCAATCGCATTTGCCGGCATTTCGATGGGTGTGTTCCTGATTTGGGGAAGCTTCGTTTCTCCCGGCTCATAACTGCAAGTTTGCTGGAAACGGGTGGCCTGCTGCCGGTTTCGTGGACACTTGGTTTTGAACTGCTGGGGTTGATGCCCCCTTCGTCCGGCATCGTATTATACCATCTGCGCCGGTGTGGCGCTTTCGAAGGAGGAGCACATGTCAGGCGTGCATATTCAGGCGATCGATCTAGCCAAGCGAAGCTTCCAGGTTTGTGGTGCCGATCGAGGCCACGTCGGGCGGCAAAATCGATGTTCTCGATGCATGCATCGGAGAACCGCAGTTTGGCGGCGGCGAGTCTGTTGGTGCGCCGTTTGTCCACGCGCATGGCCGCTTCGCGATCGAGCATGAGGCCGAGCCATTCATCGCGGCTGAGATGGTTTGCGTTGTTCTGGTCCGCCAGATCCCGATAGGCGGATGCCATCCTGCCAAGCCCGAGTGCCGGCATCTGATCCAGGGTGGGATGTGTGAGCATAGGTCGGTTCCTTTCGTTGATTTATAGTAGGATCTGCCGCGGATTTTGGTGTGCGGCGGTGTCGGCTTGATGGGTTCGGCAGCGGGCTTCGCCCGGTCGAGGCCGGATTTGAGGATCGCCGCGACGGAGGATTAGGTGACGGCGTTAATGGTCAGCGACCGCTCGCAAGCGGCTTCCAGCCGGCCCCGCTCGTAGCGCCGAGCTAGCGAGAGAATGCCCATAGCTGATCGGTATCCCTGCTTGGGATGCGGCCGGTCGCGCATCATGTGTTCGACCAGAATGCCTGTGTTGGGACCGATCCACGCGGCTTGTCTGATCAGGGTCGCCGGTGTCGTGTTGGTGTAGCCCTGATCGGCCCTGGGCATGTGCGCGTTGACGGTGACGTGACCGGAACGCTGAGGACGGCGGACATGATTGGCGACGCGTCTATGATTGTGGAAGACCTCGACCACCCGGTGCGTAAAATTGCGCGCCGACAAGACCGCGAATGGGTGGCGGTTGAACGGCGAGAAAACCTCGATCAGCTTTTCCACGCAGGCAGATGCTGCCGTGGTGTTTGCCCGCAGCGGTGACCCGGCAGGCGGTTCGCGCGGGGTCAGTGCATTCTTTGTCGATCTCAATTCCAAGGGCATCATCCGGACGCATCTGGACGACATCGGCACGAAGCCGGTAGGCCGTGGCTCGCTGTTTTTCGATGATGTGCATGTGCCGGCAGAGTGCATCATGGCCGAGCAGGATCGCGCCTTCGGCACGATTATGGCTGGATTCGATTACAGCCGCGCATTGATTGGCCTGGAATGCGTCGGACCGGGGCAGGCATCCGTCGATGAAAGTTGGGCCTATGTGCAGGAGCGTGAAGCATTCGGTGCACCGATCGTGCAGTATCAAGGCGTGAGCTTCCCGCTTGCAGAAGCCGAAACGCAACTGACCATGATGCGCCAGCTCTGCTATCATACGCTTGCGCTACGCGATGCGCAACGCCCGCACACGACCGAAGCTGCCATGTGCAAATGGTACGTTCCAAAGGTGACGTGCGAAATATTGCACCAATGTCTGCTGTTGCACGGACACTTTGCGTATACGCATGGCCTGCCGTTCCATCAGCGCTATAACGATGTTCTGGGTCTTCAGATCGGCGACGGTACCGCCCAAATCCAGAAGCTCGTCATCGCGCGCGAAAAGGCTGGCCGCGTGGCGTTGCAATATGCGCAGCGAAAGGCCGCGGCCAAATGAGCGAACCCGTCATTGTGCAGAAACGGGACGGTGTCGGGATCATTGTTCTAAACCGTCCCGACAGGTTCAACTGCCTGTCCTACGCCACCCACGCGGCGATCCAGCAGGCATGCGGCGCATTCGAGGCCGACGCTTCGATGCGCGCAATCCTGATCCGCGCTGAGGGAGAGCATTTCTGCACTGGCGCGGATTTGCAGGAAATTACCGGCATGATGGACGATCCGGCGGCGGTCGAGCGCTTCATGAGTTTCGGACACCGAACAATGACGCGGATCGAGGAAAGTCCGCTGCCGGTTGTCGTCGCGGTGCAGGGCTTGTGCCTTGCGGGCGGCATGGAACTGATGCTTGCAGCAGATGTGTGTTTCGCAGCGAAAAGCGCGCGCTTCGGCGACCAACATTCGCGATTTGGCCTGCTGCCGGGCTGGGGTGCCAGCCAACGTCTGCCGCGCCTTATCGGCATGCGTCGCGCGCTCGACCTGATGTATTCCGGTAGGTGGCTGGAAGCCGAAGACGCGCAACGCATCGGCCTTGTCAATTACGTGGTTACCGACACCACACTGAACGAAGAGGCGATGAAATACAGCGCCGAACTGGCAGGGCGGTCACGCAGCGGACTGTCGGAAATGAAGCGGCTGGCGCGGCAAGGTTCCGATATGCCGATGAGCGATGCTTTGAAAATGGAATGCGACGCTGTTGTGCGTCATCTCCAGGGCGCAGACGCTGCCGAGGGCATTGCGGCCTTCCGCGAGCGCCGCAAGCCGTCGTTCAAATAGGCGCTGACTGACCTAAATGTGGAAAATATTCGAACTAGCGAGAAAGCCACTTGCATTTTTCTAACAGAAGTTAGAATCTTCCGACGCTGGAGGAGAAGCCGCTGCAACACTGACTGCTTGCTTTCACGAATGCGAAACCCGGTGAGGAAGATCCATTCAGGGACTGGTACACGAATATTCATCTGGCTGATGTGCTGAAGCTCACCGGCGTTACGTCCGCGAAGCTCTTCCGTCTTTCCGGGACGCAGCATTTTGCCGATTCGAGTTCGTATGAATACAAGGTGATCTACGAGATCGATTCAACGATATGAGGTTACGCGCGCAGGCGCTACGCAGTGTCAGCTGTACTCCGCTTGCCGCTCTCGCCTGCCTTGCAGGACAAGCGAATGGTCTGGATTTAAGGACCTATGACCCCGAACCCCAGCGGAAACGGTGGGCTGAATTTGCAGGAAAGGAAATGGTCGAATGAAAGTACTCGTCCCGGTCAAGCGGGTGATTGACTATAACGTGAAGGCACGCGTGAAGGCGGACGGTTCGGGCGTCGAACTGGCGAACGTGAAGATGAGCATGAACCCGTTCGACGAGATCGCCGTCGAGGAGGCGATCCGGCTGAAGGAAGCGGGCACGGTCTCCGAGATCGTCGCGGTCTCGATCGGCCCGAGCCAAGCGCAGGAGACGATCCGCACCGCGCTGGCGATGGGCGCCGACCGCGGCATCCTGGTCAAGACCGACGACGTGACCGAGCCGCTCGCCGTCGCGAAGATCCTGAAGGGCGTGGTCGAGGATGAGCAGCCGGGGCTGGTGATCCTCGGCAAACAGGCGATCGACGACGACGCCAACCAGACCGGCCAGATGCTCGCCGCCCTGACGGGCTGGAGCCAGGGCACGTTCGCCTCCGAGGTCAAGATCGAGGGCGACAGCGCCAAGGTGACCCGCGAGATCGACGGCGGTCTGCAGACCATCGAGCTCAAGATGCCGGCCATCGTGACGACCGACCTGCGGCTGAACCAGCCGCGCTACGCCTCGCTGCCGAACATCATGAAGGCCAAGAAGAAGCCGCTCGACGAGAAGGCCCCCGGCGATTACGGAGTCGACACCGCGCCGCGCCTGAAGGTGCTCAAGACCGAGGAGCCGGAAGGCCGCAAGGCCGGCGTGAAAGTCGCCGACGTCGCGGAACTGGTCGACAAGCTGAAGAACGAAGCCGGCGTACTCTAAGGACGGGGAGAAAAAGACAATGACAATCCTTCTGATTGCCGAACACGACAACGAGACCCTGTCGGACCAGACCGCGAAGGCGATGAGCGCGGCAGCCGCAATGGGCGGCGACGTGCATGTGCTGGTGGCCGGCAAGGGCGCGAAGCCCGCGGCCGACGCGGCTGCCAAGCTCGACGGTGCCGCCAAGGTGCTGCTCGCCGACGACGCCTCGCTCGACCAGAACCTGGCCGAGCCGATGGCCGCGCTGATCGTCTCGCTCGCCGACGGCTACGACACCTTCGTCGCGCCGGCGACGACCAACGGCAAGAACATCATGCCGCGCGTCGCCGCGCTGCTCGACGTGATGCAGGTCTCCGACATCATCGAGGTGGTGTCCGCCGACACGTTCAAGCGGCCGATCTATGCCGGCAACGCGATCCAGACCGTGCAGGCGACCGACGCCAAGAACGTCATCACCGTGCGCACGGCCTCGTTCAACGCGGCCGGAGAGGGCGGTTCCGCCTCCGTCGACACGGTGTCGGCCGCGGCCGATCCGGGCCTGTCCTCCTTCGTCGAGAACAAGATCGCCGAAACGGACCGCCCGGAGCTGACCTCCGCCAAGATCATCATCTCCGGCGGCCGCGCGCTCGGTTCGGCGGAGAAGTTCGAGGAAGTCATCCTGCCGGTCGCCGACAAGCTGGGCGCCGCGGTCGGCGCCTCGCGCGCCGCCGTCGATGCCGGTTACGCGCCGAACGACTGGCAGGTCGGCCAGACTGGCAAGGTGGTGGCGCCGGAACTCTACATCGCCTGCGGCATCTCGGGAGCGATCCAGCACCTGGCCGGGATGAAGGACTCCAAGGTCATCGTCGCCATCAACAAGGACGACGAGGCGCCGATCTTCCAGGTCGCCGATTACGGCCTGGTGGCGGATCTCTTCGACGTGCTGCCGGAACTCGAAAAGGCGCTGTAAGATGGGCGGAGCTCTCGCTGGCACCCGGGTCATTGACCTCACGCAAATGCTCGCCGGTCCGTATTGTACAATGATGCTGGCAGACCAAGGGGCCGAAGTCATCAAGATCGAGCCCATTGCGGGCGACCCAACGCGTTCCTTTGGGCCGTTCCAGGAAGGTGACACCGATCGCCATTTCGGCGGTTACTTCCAGAGCACCAACCGCAACAAAATGAGCATAGGTATCGACCTCAAGTCGCCCGAAGGCAAAGACCTCCTTATAAAGCTCGTCGAAGACGCCGACATACTGGTCGAGAATTTCCGTGCGGGCGTGATGGATAGGCTGGGTGTCGGCTACGAAACGCTCTCGGAGGTCAATCCCAGGTTGGTGTATGCGGCGATCCGCGGTTTCGGCGACCCCAGAACAGGCGCCAGCCCCTATATCGACCGACCGGCTTTTGACGTGGTCGCCCAGGCCATGGGTGGCGCGATGGGTATAACCGGCCCCGACGCGCACACACCGATCAAGCTTGGTCCGGGCATCGGCGACATCTTCCCCGCAGCGATGAGCGCGTTTGGTATTCTCGCTGCCTACCATCATACCGTGCGGACGGGGCAGGGGCAGTTCGTGGATGTCGCGATGTATGATGCTGTCGTCGCGTTGTGCGAGCGTATCGTCTACCAGTACTCCTATTCAGGAAAGTCGCCTGTCCCGGAGGGCAACCAGCACCCGATTTTGTGTCCGTTCGGGGTGTTCACTGCAAAGGACGGTCAGGTCACGATCGGCTGCCCGCGCGACAGTTTCTGGGTTGACCTGGTCACTATCATCGGTCGGCCGGAACTGGCGGCGGACCCGAAATTTGCCACCAACAACGACCGTCTCGCCCATCGCGAAGAAACTGTCGCGATCGTCGAGGAGTGGACCAGAACGCGTACCAAGGCCGAGATATCGGAAGCGCTGGGGCTACGTGTCCCCTTTGGTCCGGTGAATACCGCTGCCGATATCTATGCCGATCCGCACATCGCCGCTCGCGAGATGTTGGTTGATGTCGAAAATCCAGGAACCGAACAGCCTGTCACGATAGCGGCTTCGCCGATACGCATGACCGCCACACCCGGTGGAGTGTCACGACGCGCGCCGCTTACTGGCGAGGACACGGATCGAGTGCTTAGTCGTTTGGGCTTGGCTAACGACGAGATTGCGGACTTGAAGAAAAGGCGCGTTATCGCCTGATGCGCCGACCCCGTTGCGGCGGTCTTTGGCTCAGTTCAAAGGCGACCAAGGCGTCGGTCGCAGGATCGTCGTTTCCATTTTCTGGATCATGTGCGTCGTCTTGGGGGCGAAAGCCGTCCATTCCGGATCCGCATATAGCGCCGCGCGCTTTTCCTCCCGGTCCGCCATCGATTCATAGCGCCACATCGTGATCACCTGGTTCAACGTTCCGATATCGGAAACGAAATATCCGGCCAGTGGAAGGTACTTTGTGTGGAGCGGGAGGCCTTCGCGTTCGTAAAGCTCGAGAAACTCCTGCACTTTGCCGGGGTGGAAGGTGTATGTGCGTTTTTCGATGATCATGGGTTTCCTCCTAGCCTCTCTGGGCATCGACACTAACCGGGTGGGCGGATAAAATCAAACGATTGTTAGATTGTTGCCGGAGGTCGTGCTACATGTTCTCCGGATCGATCATATTGGACTCTGGAGGATGACCGAATGGTTCCGCGCTCGCTGTTTTCCGAAGAACATGAAATCTTCAGGGAATCTGTTCGACGTTTCATGGAAGAACTCGCCCCCCACCACGAGGAGTGGGAAGAGAAAGGGGAAGTGCCTCGCTGGGCCTGGAAAAAGGCCGGCGAACAGGGTTTCCTTTGCGCGGCGATTCCAGAGGAATCAGGCGGAGTCGGTGCCGATCGGCGCTATTCGATTATCCTGATGGAAGAGCAGGCGCGGCTGAATTTGACCGGTCTCGGCTTTGCGTTGCATTCCGACATCGTTGCTCCCTATTTCGATCATTACGGTACGGCCGAGCAAAAGCAGCGCTGGTTACCGAAGATGACTTCGGGGGACTATGTCGCCGGCATAGCGATGACCGAACCGGGCGGGGGCTCCGATCTTCAAGCGATTCGTACGACGGCGACGCGTGACGGCGATGAATATGTCATCTCCGGCCAGAAGACGTTCATCACCAACGGTCAGACCGCCGATCTGTTTCTGGTCGCCTGCAAGACGGATCGGTCTCAGGGAGCGAAAGGTATCAGCCTGATTGTCGTGGAAACCGACCGGCCAGGTTTCGAGCGCGGCCGTCGTTTGAAGAAGTTGGGCACCAAGGCGCAGGACACATCGGAGTTGTTTTTCAACGAGGTGCGCGTGCCGGCCTCCAACCTGATCGGCGAGGAGGGCAAGGGCTTCGGTTATATGATGCAGGAACTCGCCTGGGAACGGATGCATGTCGGCATTCAGGCTATATCCTGCTGCGAGGCGGCGCTGGAGTGGACCCTCGACTATACACGCAACCGCAAGGCCTTTGGAAAACCGGTTCTGGATTTCCAGAATTCGCGATTCACTTTGGCCGAGATGAAGACAGAGATTCAGGTTGGACGTGTTTTTCTCGATCGCTGTCTCGAACTGGTTCTGGATGGTAAACTCGATACGACAACAGCGGCAATGGTGAAGCTCTGGACCAGTGAGATGCAGGGCAAGGTTCTCGACGTGCTGCTGCAATTGCACGGCGGTTATGGCTTCATGTGGGAGTATCCGATCACTCGTGCCTATGCCGACGCGCGCGTGCAGCGGATATATGCCGGCACCAACGAAATCATGAAGGAACTGATCGGCCGGACATTATAGAGGTTACAAGGTTAGGCGGCAGCCTGAATAGGCACCAAGCGGGAAACGGCGGCTCGAATGGCCGCCGTTTTCAAGTGCGCTATGCATTGGCTGCCGGCAGTTGATCCAGTCGCGCTTCCGCATATTCCTTCCAGCCTATGCCTTTGCGGCCGGTTACGGTCTCGACTGTATCATAGACTGCATCGGCAAGCGGCAGTTGGCCGTCCTCGATGGCGGCGATTCCTTCGGCTAAACTCTTTGCGTAGACGGGTTCGGCGCCTTGCCGGGTCATGGTTTCGAACAGGCTGGACGCGGGGCGAGGGCGGTATTCCACCGATCGCCCGGTGACTTCCGAGAAGATTTTCGCAACCTCCGCGAAGGGCATGGCTTCAACGGCCAGCGGATAAGTCTTGCCCTTATGTGTATCGGGGTCGCTTAGTGCCGCCGCTGCCACGGCGCCCATGTCATCGGCTGAGACGAAAGAACCGGCGCGGTCCCCGATGAAGTGGACAAGCCGGTCCGGGCGCCGGCGGAAGCCCTCCCAGATCGTATCCATGAAGAAGTTGGGCCGCAGATGCGTCCAGTCGAAGCCCATCGCCTCGATGGTGCGCTCGACCATTTGATGCCAGGCGAAATGCGCATGCGGCGTGTCGTCGGCGGCAAGCGCGCCGAGATGGACGATATGCTTTACGCCTTCGGCTTTCGCGGCGTCCAGCAGGCGCTTGGACTGCACCAGCATGTCAACTGTGTAGCCGGTGACCAGAAACACGCTGTCCACGCCACGCAGGGCCGGCCGCAGTCTTTCGGGCTTGTCGAAATCCATGTGAACCGGCTCGAAACCGCCGTCCTGCAGTTTCGCGGCGCCTTTTTCGCTCCGCGATGCGCCGAGAACGGTCAGCTTTCCACCATCCGCGTCACCTTTGAGCTGGCGGAGTGCCGCGCCGCCCACCGTTCCAGTGGCGCCTGTTACGAGAACCCGTCGGGTCATCAGTTTTCCTCCCGTTGCGTCGCCCGGCCTTGACCGCGCTAAAAATCTAACAGATGTTCGTTTTCTACAGGAGGAGTCGTCGCCATGTCCAGCGCGGATGCTGCCGCCAGAGCGAGGGGAGAGAACCCCACGCTTGGTGCTGCGGAGTTTGGCTTGCTTGCCGTGCTGAGCTTTGCATGGGGCACGTCGTTCATGTTTTCGAAGATCGCGGTCGAGGCCTTGCCGCCATTTACGCTGATTGCGCTTCGCACGCTCATCGCATCATCGATCCTGCTTTGCTTCCTGGCTGCACGGCGCAGGCTGCCGCGGCTTTCGCGTCGGGACATCGCCGCCTTTGTGCTAGTCGGGCTGATGTCCAACGCCGCGCCGCTCTGTTTCATCAGCACTTCGGTGATGTATGTCGACTCGTCCGTGACGGCGACTGCGCTGGCACTGGTGCCGGTCATCACTGTGATCTTCGGCATGTTTCGCGGTGTATATCCGACAGTCAGGGCCCTGTTCGGCGTTTTCGTCGGACTGGCCGGTATTGTCGTTCTGTTCGGCCTGGATGCGTTCGCATCGTTCGGAGACGACATGCGCGGGCTTCTCGCGGCCATGGGGGCGGCTATCACCTTTTCGGCGTCGCTGTTCGTCGTCTCGCTGGTTCGGCACCACAACTCGGTGACTGTTGCGACGTATTCGCTGACGTCGGCGGCAATCTGGACGATGACGGCGGCGCTGCTTTTCGATGGTGTTCCCCAGACATTGCCATCGCCAGGAATTCTCGGAGCGCTGCTGGTTCTCGCGCTCTGGAACACGGCGGCCGGTAGCTTGCTCCTGTTCATCACAGTGTCGCGCGCAGGGCCTGCCGTAACGTCCTACAACAACTACCTTGTGCCGGCTGTTGCCGTTGGATGTGGCACGATTTTTCTCGGTGAGCCTTTAACGCTGCAATCCGCTGCCGGCGTCATTCTGGTGCTGACCGGCGTTGCCATCTCGACGATCCGTCCGCGCCCTGCTTCCGCTGTGCCGCCACCGGGATGATCCAAACTTCCTGATCGCCTGTCAGTGATGACGGTGAGATTTATCCACTTGCGCAACTTTCGAACAATTGTTAGTTTTTAATCGAACCGGATGACGGTGGCGCTCAAACAACGGGCCGACAGCCTGCGCGAAGACGCCGCGACCGGGAGGAAATTCGAGGAGGAAAATGTCATGCGTCGTCTTGAGGGTAGGCTTGCTGTCGTTACCGGGGCAGCTAACGGTATCGGGCGCGCTTCCGCGCTGCGTTTTGCGTCCGAGGGCGCAAATCTGGCGATCATGGATCTGGAGGCCGACGGGCTTGAGGCGGTCGCCGAGGAGGCACGCAAGGGCGGTGCGAAGGTTTTCACCAAGGCTGGCGATTGCACCAAAGAAGATTTTCTCGTCGATACCTTCAAGGAAATCTATGCGGACGCCGGGTTCATCGATCTGCTGATGAACAATGTCGGGCAGAGTGCCCGCGAGCGAGCCTCGGAGTTTTACCAGTCCAATTCCGATGTCTGGCATTTCGTGATGGACGTCTCGCTCTTCTCAACGCTGCTGGCGTCCCGTCAGGTCGTGCCGTCGATGCGTGAGGCCGGGCGCGGCAAGATCGTCAATGTTGCGTCGAATGCCGGTCTGGCCGGTGAGGTGGGAATCAGCGAGTACGCCGCCGCCAAGATGGGCGTTATCGGCTTTACACGTTCGCTGGCGCGCGAACTTGCACCGTTCAAGGTCAATGTGAACGCGGTCTGTCCGGGTGTGACCAAGACCCGCGTCATCGAGCGCATTTCCGATGAGATCGTCGAGAAGATCCGGGTCTCGATCCCGCTTGGCTACTTTGCCGAGCCTGAGGACATCGCAGCCGTCGCCGCATTCCTTGGCAGCGACGACGCCCGATACATGACCGGCCAGTCCGTTGTGGTCGATGGCGGGCGCTGGATGGTCTGAGCAACTGCGGGACCGCATGACGACCGACAAATAATTGAAATTCTAAGTTGAAGATTGAAAGGCAGAGATGACTTTGATGCTTGAGAACAAGGTGGCGCTCGTCACCGGCGCGGGGCGCGGTATTGGCCGTGAAATCGCGCTCATGATGGCTGCCCACGGTGCGAAGGTCGTGGTCAACGATCCGGGCATGTCGCTGGGAGGCGAGGAAGAGGGCGACAGCCCTGCCGGCGAAGTCGTCAGCGAGATCAAGGCGGCTGGCGGCGAGGCGGTTGCAGATTTCGGCAGCGTTTCGGATCGTGGCGCGGCCAACGACATGGTCGCGCGCGCCGTCGATACGTTCGGCAAGATCGACATCGTCGTGAACAATGCCGGCATCCTGCGCGATGTCATCTTTCACAAGATGACCGACGAGGACTGGGACGCCGTCATCAAGGTTCACCTCTACGGCACCTACAATGTCAGCCGTTCGGCAGCGGAATATTTCCGCAAGCAGGAAAGCGGCACCTTCGTCCATATGACGTCGACGTCCGGTCTGGTCGGTAATCCGGGGCAGGCGAACTATTCGGCCGCCAAGATGGGCATCATCGGCCTTTCCAAGTCGATCGCGCTCGACATGGCCCGTTTCAACGTTCGTTCGAACTGTATTTCGCCATTCGCATGGAGCCGCATGGTCGGCTCGATCCCGAATACGCCGGATCAGGAAGAGCGCCTGAAGGGTCTGCGCATGCTGACGCCGGACAAGATCGCGCCGGTTGCGGTTTTCCTCGCCAGCGAGGATACGGCTGAGGTCAACGGCCAGATCTTCGCGGTTCGCGGAAACGAGGTCTTCCTGATGAGCCAGCCGCGCCCGTTGCGCTCGGTTCACCGCTCGGAAGGATGGACGCCGGAAACCCTGCGTGATCACATGCTGCCGACCTTGAAGACGTCCTTCATTCCGCTTGAGATGTCGCGCGACGTCTTCTCCTGGACGCCGGTGTGATGCCCGAATATCGCCGCTATGAGGAAGTGGCGGTCGGTGATGTTTATCCCGCCGAACCGTTGATTTTCGAAGTTGGACCGGATGCGACGAGAGAGTTTCTCGCCGCAACCGGCGGCGACAGCGGAGATTACGGCTTCGAGGCCGGGGATCGCGCGCCGTCGATGATCGCGTCGGTTTACCTGATCGATCTGCTGAAGGCGCGCATGAGCCCGCCCGGTGGCATTCACGCCAAGCAGGCGATCCGATTCCATCGGGCCGTGCGCATCGGCGACAAGCTCTCGCTGCAGGCGCGCGTAACCGACACCTATGTTCGCAAGGAGCGGCCTTATGTCGTCTCGGATTTCGAGGCGCGCGCCGCCGATGGCGAGCTGGTGTCGAGCGGACGCATTACCTCTATCTGGGGGAAAGACCCGTGAGTATGGCGCGCGAAACGGAAACACGATTCGATGCAGGAGCGCCGCTGCCGCTGGTGTCGCATCTGGTCACCCAGCCGGTCATCGATGCCTATGCGAACGCGTCCGGCGATCATAATCCGATCCATGTCGATCCGGAGTTCGCCAGGTCCGGCCCGTTCGGCAAAACCATTGCGCACGGGCTGATGACGCTCGCCTACGTGTCGCAGATGCTGAACCAGTGGACGGACGGGGCTTTCGACGAAAACGGCGAAATCGAACTGACCTTTATTTCCCCGGTCTATGCCGGCGACACGGTCGAGGTGACCGGGGAAATCGAGGAAATCTGTGAACGGGACGGCCGTCAGGTCGCCAAGGTCCGGCTGATCTGCAGGGTGGGCGACCGCTCGATCCTGGCCGGACATGCCTATCAACCGATCAATGCGGAGAATGAATAGCGATGGCGCGTGAAGCGGTGATCGTGGGGGCAGGTGACGTCCCTCTCGAAGATGGAAAGGTCGTCGGAGGCGGGTCGGTCCTGCAGGTGCAGGCGCGTGCTGCCAAGGCGGCGCTCGACGATGCGCGCCTTTCGATGGGCGATGTGGACGGGCTTCTTGTTGCCGGTCTTTGGGGTGTGCCGGGGCCGGGGCTTTTGCCGTCTGTCACCCTTGGCGAATATCTCGGCATCGCTCCGCGCTTTGCCGATACGACGAATATCGGCGGTTCGGCTTTCGAAGCGCATGTCGCGCACGCAGCCATGGCTATCGAGAAGGGCTACTGCGATGTCGCGCTGATCGTCTACGGCTCGACGCAACGCAGCGAGCGAAGCCGGACGCTGGGCGGCCGCCCTTCCATTTTGACCATGCAGTTCGAGAATGTCTGGGGCATTCCGCAGCCCGTTGGCGGATACGCCATGGCGGCGCGCCGGCACATGCACGAATTCGGAACCACGGAAGAACAGCTTGCCGAGATCGCGGTCGCAACGCGCAAATGGGCATCGCTCAATCCGGCGGCGACGAAACGCGATCCGATCACCATCTACGACGTGATGAACTCGATGCCGATTGCGGACCCGCTGAAGCTGCTCGACTGCTGTCTTGTGACCGATGGCGCCGGCGCGATCGTCATGACGACTGCGGACAATGCCCGCGCTCATGGCGCAAAGGCGATCCATCTTCGCGGCTATGGCGAGGCCCATACGCATTGGTCGATTGGTACGATGCCAGATCTGGCGCGGCTGACGGCGGCGGAAATCGCCTCGCGCCACGCTTTCGAGATGGCAGGCGTCAGCCATGACGCCATCGATCTTGTCGAATGCTACGACTCCTTCACGATCACCGTCTTGATGACGCTGGAGGCGCTCGGTTTCTGCAAGCCGGGCGAGGGTGGCGCTTTCGTTTCCGGTCAGCGAACGGCACCCGGCGGTGCGTTCCCACTCAATACGAATGGCGGCGGCCTGTCTTACTGCCACCCGGGCATGTACGGCATGTTCCTGCTCATCGAAGCGGTGCGGCAGCTTCGCGGCGAGGCCGGAGAGCGTCAGGTCGACAATGTGAATACGGCGCTGGTTCACGGCACGGGCGGCACGCTGTCGTCCGGCGCGACTGTGATTCTGGCGAACCATTGAGGAGAGGGCGATGAGCGATACCTATCAGAAGCCCCAGCCTGTCATCGATCCCGGCACGAAGCCGTTCTGGGATGCCGCGCGCGAGCACCGGCTTTCGATCCCGCGCTGTAATTCCTGCGGCCAGCATCATTTCTACCCGCGCGAGCTTTGCCCGCATTGTCATTCGGACGATCTCGAGTGGTCCGATGTCAGCGGCAAGGGCGAGATCTACACGTTTACGATCGCGCGCAAGCCGGCCGGCCCGGTCTTTGCCGACGATGTGCCCTATGTCATCGCGATGATCGCGCTCGACGAAGGGCCGCGGATGTTGACCAACATCATCACGGACGATGTCGAGCAGGTCGCCATCGGCGATCGTGTCACGGTGCGCTACGACGACGTGACGCCGGAGCTGACCTTGCCGAAATTCACGCTCGACAAGGACTGACATGAAAAGCGAAAACATCCCGGAAGAGATTGTCAGCATCGGCGAAAGCCTGATCCGCTTTGTGGAGCAGGAAGTCGTTCCGATCGAGAAGGCCAATGCGGCGCTTCTTGGCTCGGAGCGGACGATTTTCGACGAGCAGGGCCGCTATGTGCCCGAGGTCGAGGCGCTGAAGCGTCAGGTTCGGATGAAGTCCTCCGAGGCCGGTTTCTACACCATGTTCGGCCCGGAAGAGATCGGCGGCAGCGGCCTTGGCCCGCTGGCGGCGGTCTATCTCAATGCGCTTCTGGCTGAAAAGACCGGTCCGGACCGGCTGCTGGTGCACCCGGTCGTCATCCCGTCGCCATTCACCAACGGCTTGTCACCGATCCTGACAAACCTGTCGCCTGAGTTGCGCGACACCTACCTGCCGCCGCTTGCAAGCGGCGACAAGTCGCTTTGTTTCGGCCTGTCCGAGCCGGATGCCGGCTCCGATGTCTTTGCCATGAAGACGCGCGCCGTGAAGGACGGCGACGAATGGGTCATTACCGGATCGAAGCAGTGGATCACCAATGGTCCCTATGCCGACTATGCCATGATCTTCGCGGTCACCGACCCGGAACTGGCCGCGCAGCGCAAGGGCGGCATCACCGGCTTCTTCATCGAAACGGCTTGGCCGGGGTTTCAGGCCGTATCGACCATTCCGATCATGGGGCATCTGGGTGCTGAGATCGGCATCCTGTCCTTCGACGGGCTGCGCGTGCCTGACAGTCACAGGCTCGGGCCGGTGGATCAGGGCCTGAAAGTGGCGCTGAAGGGCGTCAACAATGGCCGTCTCGGTCTGTCGGCAACGTGCATCGGGCTTGCCCGCTGGGCACTGATGCAGGCCGTCGAATACGCGAAGGTCCGCAAGACATTCGGCGTGCCGATCGGTGATCACCAGGCGGTGCAAATTCTGCTCGCAGACAGTGCCGCCGATATCTACGCTGCCGAAACGATGCTCATCGATTGCGCCACGAAACTGGAGCGCGGCGAGCGGGCGCTTGCCGAAACATCGATGGTCAAGCTGCATTGCACGGATGCGGCCAACCGCGTTTTCGACCGCTGTATTCAGGTTCATGGCGGCATGGGGCTCACTAACGAGCTGCGGCTTGAGGCGGGTTATCGTTTCACGCGGTCCATGCGCATTCCCGACGGCACGAGCGAGATACAGCGCCGCACGATCGCGCGCGACATGCTCGTCAATGGCGTCAATTTCTGAGGGCGACATGAAGCATCTGTCATCCACTGGCCTCGACGCGCTTTTCCGGCCCCGATCGGTCGCCATTCTCGGCGCGTCCGACGATCCGACCCGTGTTTCCGGACGTCCGCTTCGCTACCTGAAGGAAGGCGGCTTTGCCGGCGGTCTTTATCCGGTCAACCCGAACCGGGAGACGGTTCAGGGCATCAAGGCCTATGCCTCGCTTGCCGATGTGCTGGAAGTACCGGATGTGGCGCTGCTGGCAGTGCCGGCCAGCATGACCGAGAAGGCCGTTGCCGATTGTGTCGAAAAAGGCGTGAAGGCAGCCGTCATCTTTTCCGCGGGCTATGCGGAAAGCGGTGAGGAAGGCCTTGTGATCCAGAACCGCCTTTTGCAGACGGCACGGGCCGGCGGCATGCGGATTCTGGGGCCGAATTGTCTCGGCCTGTTCAATCCCAATCTCGGCTTCTTCGGCACGTTCACGCAGTCGCTGGACAAGGAAATGCCGCATGGCGGCCCGCTCGGCATTATCAGCCAGTCCGGCGCTTACGGTTCGCATATCGCCTATCTCGCCCGCCAGCGCGGCATCGGCATCAACTACTGGATCACGACCGGAAACGAAGCCGATATCGACATTTCCGAGGCTCTCGAATGGATGGCAGGGCAGGATGATATCAAGGTCATCATGGCCTATGTCGAGGGCGTGCGCGATGGTGCGCGGTTCCGCCAGGCGCTTGAGCTTGCGCGCAAGAACCGCAAGCCGGTGGTCATGATGAAGGTCGGCCGCTCGGAAATCGGCGCGAAGGCTGCCTCGTCGCATACGGCGTCCCTTGCCGGATCGGATGCAATCTATGACGCTCTGTTCCAGCAATACGGTGTTCACCGGGCGCAGACGACGGAAGAGCAGATCGATGTCGCCTATGCCTGTGCGCGCGGCATTTTCCCGAAAGACAACAAGCTCGGCGTCGTCACCTTGTCCGGCGGTGCCGGTGTGCTGATTTCCGACGCCGCCGAGCGCTACGGCCTCGATGTCGCGCCGATGCCTGACGATGCGCAGAAGACGCTGCAGGAACTTCTGCCCTATGCGACCGTGGTCAATCCGGTCGATACGACGGCGCAGGCGCTCAACGACATGAGCCTGCTTGCCCGCAATATCGAGGTCATTCTCGATCAGGGCGGCTATGACGCGCTGATCGGCTTTTTCTCGACCGTGCCGAATACGCGCACGCTTTCCGGCCCGCTGCGCAAGGCTGTGGAAGAGGGCTGCGCCAAATATCCGGATCGGCTGATCGCGCTGGAGATGGTCGCTGACGAAGAGGTCGTGCGTGACTATGAGCGCGCCGGTTTTCTTGTCTTCGAGGATGCCGACCGTGCCGTGGCCGCGCTTTCTGCTCTGCGACGATTTGCTATTGCGTTCGAGCAGTCGGAGAGCGTCGCCGCACCTGCGCCGGCGGCTCCCATCGGCAAGCAGGCACTATCCGAGCGTGCCGCAAAGGACCTGCTCGGCAAGGCCGGTATTCCGTTTCTTGACGAGCGGCTGGCGACGAATGCGGCTTCTGCCGGCAATGCGGCCGATGCAATCGGTTATCCGGTCGTTCTCAAGATCGTGTCGCCCGATATCGAGCACAAGACCGAAATCGGTGGTGTGATGGTCGGTGTCGCCGACAGGGCAGGTGTCGAAGCCGGCTATGCAACCCTCATGCAGCGCGCGGCGGAACATGCGCCGAAAGCAAGCATCGAGGGCGTGCTGGTTGCGCCGATGGCGGGCAAGGGCGTCGAGACGATTGTCGGCGTGTCGCGAGACCCGGTCTTCGGGCCTGCGGTCATGTTCGGGCTTGGCGGAGTCCATGTCGAAGTGCTGAAGGACGTTGCCTTCCGTCTTGCACCATTCGGGCGGGAAGAGGCGATGCGCATGATCGACAGCATTCGCGGCCGGGCCATGCTTTCGGGCGCACGCGGAGCAGCTCCAAGCGATGTGAACGCACTGGCCGATCTGCTTGTTATGATTTCGCAATTTGCCGCGGCGCATGCCGACGATGTCGAGACCGTGGATTTGAACCCGGTGATTGCGTTGCCGATGGGCGAAGGCGTCGTCGCGCTGGATGCACTGGTGGTGCCAAGACAGGATAATTGAACTGAATTCCGAAGCCTTGTCGGCTTGCGGCCTTTCAGTTTTTGAACTATTGTTAGAAAAATATCCCGGGCCATGCCGGGTACCCAACCGGGAGGACCTCATGAGCGTCGATTATTCCAACTACAAATACTTCCTCTTCGAGAAGGAAGGCCGCACGATGACGGTGACGATGAACCGTCCCGATCAGCTCAATGCCATGACCTGGCAGATGCATGAGGAAGCCTCGCGCGTTTTCTACGATCTCGGCATGGACCACTCCATCGACGTGGTGATCTTCACCGGAGCAGGCCGTGCCTTCTCCGCCGGCGGCGATATCGTCGGCATGAAGCAGATGTACGAGGATACCGAGCTGTTCGACCGCTCGATCAACGAGGCCAAGAAGGTCGTTTTCGGCATTCTCGATTGCGACAAGGTCATCATTGCCAAGGTGAACGGAGACGCCATCGGCCTTGGTGCAACGATGGCGCTGTTCTGCGACATCATTATTGCGGCCGATCACGCCCGTTTTGGCGATCCGCATGTTCGCGTCGGTCTGGCTGCCGGCGACGGTGGCGCGGTGATCTGGCCGCAGGCCATTGGTTACGCAAAGGCCAAGGAATACCTGATGACCGGCGATCTGGTTTCGGCCAAGGATGCCGAGGCGATGGGCCTGATCAACTATTCCGTACCGGCTGACGAACTCGATGAACGCGTCGATGCCTTCGCCAAGAAGATCGGTGCCGGCGCGATGAAGTCGATCAAGTACACCAAGACAGCCGTCAATGTCGGTCTCAAGCAGCTTGCGCACACGATGATGGATACCTGCATGGCCTATGAGGCTCTGACCAATCGCAGCCAGGATCATCTGGAGGCGATCAATGCCTTTAGCGAAAAGCGGAAGCCGAAGTTCACCGGACTTTGATTTTCGGCCGCGCCCAGGCGCGGAGACCGCAGGAGGAGAAGTTTCATGGATTTCGGCGAACCCGAACATATCGGCATGCTCCGCGAGAGCATCCGCCGCATGCTGGAGCGCCATGCCACGCGCGAGATGATGGCCAAATGGGACGAGGAGGACAAGGTTCCCCGTTCCCTGATGGGGCCGATTTCGGAGCTTGGCGTCTGCGGCATGACCATTCCGGAAGAGTATGGCGGCTATGGCCGTGATGTTCTGGCGACGATGGTTACGGTGGAGGAGCTATCGCGGCGCTCGATGGTTATCGGCACGCTCTACCTGATGAATTCCTGTTATGGCGCGATGAACATTCTGGCGTCGGGCAGCGAGGAGCAGAAACAGCGTCTCCTGCCGAAGATGGCAGCGGGCGAAATCCTGTTCGCTTACGGTCTTTCCGAGCCGGATGTCGGATCGGACCTCGCCAGCGTCAAGACGCGCGCCGAGCGCCGTGGCGACAAGGTCATCATCAATGGCTACAAGCGCTGGTGCTCCGGTGCGGAAAGCGCTGACTACATCTATGCGCTGGTTCGCTCCGGCGATCCTGACGAGCGCTACAAGAACCTGTCGCTGGTGCTCATTCCGCCGACGGCAGAGGGTGTGACGCTCACACACATTCCGGCGATGGGCGCGCGCGGCCTCAACACCAATGACGTGACGCTCGACAATGTCGAAATCCCGATCGAGGATGTTGTCGGCGGCGAGGAGGGCTGGAACCAGGGCTGGTCGAAGCTTGCGGGTCCGGCGCTTGAGGTCGAGAAGCTGGAAGTCGCGGCCATGGCGCTCGGCATTGCCGCGCAGGCAGTCGATGATGCATGGGAATATTCCCAGACACGCAACCAGTTCGGCAAGCGTATCTGTTCTCATCAGTCGATCCGGCACATGCTGGCCGACGTGCAGACCAAGCTCGCCTCGGCGCGGCTGATGCTCTATCGCGGCTGCTGGCTGGCCGACAACGATTTGCCCTGTTCGGCGGAGACATCCATGGCGAAGATGTATGTCTGCGAGACAGGTCTCGATATCGTTCTGACCTGCCAGAAGGTGCTCGGTGCTTATGGCTACGCCAAGGGTTTCGACATGGAGCGCTTTGTCCGTGACATGCTGCTGATGCCGATCATCGGCGGCTCGACGGCCATTCAGAAAAACAACATTGCCAATCGCATGGGGCTGCCGAAAGCCTGAGGCGAATTGGACGGGAGGAGCAACGATGATTGAGACAGTTGGCGATATCCTGCGCAACAACGCATACAAGTTCCCCAATGAGCTTGCGTTCAGCTATCACGGGAGAGAGGTTACCTATTCCGCGCATCTCGACCGGAGCAACCGGCTTGCTTCGGCTCTGTGGAAGCGCGGACTGCGCCGCCAGGATCGTGTATCCATCCTGTCGCAGAACACCATCGAGTTCATGGAGTCCTATGCTGCCTGCGAGCTGGCGGGCTACATCGCGGCAACGCTGAACTGGCGTCTGGCGGCGCCGGAGCTTGCCTTCATCATCGGCGACTCCACGCCGCGCGTTCTGATCTTCGAAGCCCAATACGCCGAGATCCTCGACAAGATCCGCGATCAGCTTGACTACGTTGAAATCTTCCTGTGCTTCGGCGGCGATGTTCCCGAATGGGCGGAAGACTACGAGACGTTTCTTGCCACCGGTGATGTCGAGGGCGCGCCCAGCAGACCTCTGCCTGACGAGATCATGCATCTGATCTATACGTCCGGCACGACAGGCAGACCGAAGGGCGTGATGCGGACCCATCGTGCCGAAATCGCTGTCGCGATCCTCATGGCAACCGAACTCGGTCTCATCGTGTCCGACAGGCTGCAACTCATGATGCCGGTCTTCCATGTCGGGGCGAGGTTCCTGCAACTCGCCATGCATATCCGTGGCGGCACCGTCGTTCTGCACTACGGATTCAATCCGCAGGAGATCGTCGACACCATCGAAAGCGAACGCGTGACGATGACGCATATGGCACCGACCATGGTGCAGGCGATGCTGAACGTGCCGGGCATCGAGGATCGCGATCTGTCGTCGCTGCACACAGTTTGCTATTCAGCTGCGCCCATGCCGGTGCCGCTGCTCAAGCGCGGCCTGAAGCTGCTTGGCCCGGTTTTCCTGCAGCTTTACGGCATGACCGAAGGTGGCGGCACGACATTGCACAAGCGGCAGCACAAGCCGGATGGAACGCCGGAGGAGGTCAAGCTTCTCGGTTCGATCGGCCAGGCGGCCCCGAATGTCGATATCAAGATCATCGATGAAGAGGGCAACGAACTGCCGGTCGGGCAGCCCGGCGAGATCCTGACCCGGACCGCGACCCACATGGCGGGCTACTGGAACAATTCCGCGGCCACCATCGCGGCGCTGAAGGACGGCTGGTACTACACCGGCGATGTTGGCTACGTGGATGAGCAGGGCTTCCTGTTCCTGGTTGACCGCAAGAAGGACATGATCGTTTCCGGCGGCGAGAACATCTATTCGCGCGAGGTCGAGGAGGCGATTGCCACCCATCCGGCGATCATGGATGTCGCGGTCATCGGCGTGAAGGACGACTATTGGGGCGAGACCGTGCGCGCCGTCTGTGTTCTGAATGCGGGCCAGTCCGTCAGCGAGGCGGACCTGATCGAGCACACGAAGACGCAGATCGCGAGCTACAAGAAGCCGAAGTCGATCGTCTTTATCGACGATCTTCCCAAGCTGCCGAGCGGCAAGATCAACAAGGTGGTGCTGCGCAAGGAATATGGCGCGCCGGACGCGAAGGCCTGATCCCTGTGAACACGCCGAATGAACGTCCGCCCGTAACACGGTGGCTGGCCGAGCGGGCCTGCGCGATCCGCTACGAGGATTTGCCGGAAACCGCGGTCACCGTAGCGCGGCAGTGCATTCTCGACTGGTTTGCCGTGACGATCCCGGGTTTCAGCGAGCCGGCGGTCAGGATCCTGTCGGAGGAAGTCCTTTCGGATGGCGCAAGGCCGGTCGCCTCACTGGCCGGCTCGCCGTCGCGCACATCCGTGCTCAATGCGGCGCTGATCAACGGCACGGCCTCGCATGCTATCGATTATGACGATGTGAACATGGCGATTATCGGCCACCCGACCGTCGCCATCTTGCCGGGTTTGCTTGCGCTTGCCGAGGAGACCGGTGCGTCGCAGGACGATGTGATTGCCGCGTTTGTCGCCGGCTATGACGTTGCCTGCCGGACGGGCGCGCTGATGAGTCCCGGCCATTACGGACACGGCTTTCATGCGACCTCGACGGTCGGCAGTGTCGGTGCGGCGGCGGCCTGTGCGCATCTGATGGGGCTCGATGCCGAGACGACTGCGATTGCCTATGGCATTGCGGCGACGAAGGCATCCGGTTTGAAGTCGATGTTCGGCACCATGTGCAAGCCGATGCATGCAGGCATGGCGGCGCGAAACGGCCTGATGGCGGCGCGTCTGGCAGCGAAGGGCTTTACCAGCCGCCCCGATGCGCTCGAATGCGAGCAGGGCTTGGCCGCCACACAGAGCGTGGATTTCAATCCCGGCGAAGCGATGAAAGAGGCCGGTCTCGACCATCACATCGCCAACAACCTCTTCAAGTATCACGCCGCCTGCTACCTGACGCATGGTGCCATCGAGGCTGCGCAGGCGATCCGCTCGCAAAGCGCTGCGTCGTCCAATGCGATCCAGTCGATTGTCATGCGCGTGCCGCCGGTCGCCGACCGGGTCTGCAATCTGCCAAAGCCGTCGACCGGACTGGAGGCGAAATTCTCGTTACGCCTGACGGTCGCCATGGCGCTTGCCGGACGCGAGACCGCAGCGATTTCGACCTATACCGACGACCTCACGCGTGATCCCGAACTGGTACGCTTGCGCGACATGGCGCAAATCGAATTCGTCGACACGCTGCCCGAAGCCAAGGCCGAAGTGACGATCACCACTGAGGCCGGTCAGCGCTATTCAGCGACACATGATGCCGGTCTGGCAGATAGTGATCTCGACAGGCAGGGCGGCAAACTTGCGCAGAAATTCGATGCGTTGGTCGAGCCGGTGCTCGGCGCGCGGGCGTCGGGTTTGCGTGGCGCGCTGACCGCATTCGGCGGCGGCGCAAATGTTTCTAAAATCATGGAAATGGCAGGTGCGGCATGAGCGACGAATTGGGAACTGCGATCGTCACCGGTGCGGCCAAGGGGATTGGCCGCGGCATTGTCGAGCGGCTTGTCGGCGAGGGCTATCACGTCGTCGCGCTGGATCGGCTGGATGCTGTTCATGACGTTGCCGACGGGCTGCGCGCTGCGGGCGGCAATATCGAGTCCGCCATCATCGATATTCGCGACCGCGAAGCCATCGCCGCCTTGATGGACAAATATGCGCCGATCGATGTGATCATCAACAACGCGGCGATCACCGACACGCATCCGTTCGAGGAACTGACCGAGGACGACTTCCGGGAAGCCTTCGACATCAACACTGTCGGCACTTTCGTCGTTGCGCAGGAGGGCGCGCGGCGCATGCGCAATGGCGGCCGGATCGTCAATCTCGCATCGCGCTCCTTCGCGGGCGCGCCGAACATGGGGCATTACGTGGCCTCGAAGACCGCCGTGGTCGGGCTGACGCGGGCGATGGCGATCGACCTTTCTCCGCGCGATATCCGCATCAACGCCATCGCGCCCGGCGTCGTCGATACGGACATGCTTCATTACATGTCGGACGAAATGCAGCAGAAAATGCTTTCGCTCCAGCTTCTTGGCCGCATCGGCCAGCCCGAGGACATTGCGAGGGCGGTCTCGTTCCTCTGCTCCCCGGACAATCGTTACATCACGGGACATGTTCTGGTCGTTGATGGCGGACGCTCGCTCGGCCAGGGACAATTGCCGCCTGAGGAGTCGCCATATGCTTGAGTTGTCGGACGAACACCGGATGATCCAGGAATCCGCGCGTGAATTCACGCGCGATGTCGTTCGGCCGACGGCGGACCGTCTCGACCCGATCAAGGGCGAGATTCCGCGCGAACTGATCGACCAGATGGCCGAGCTTGGCTATTTCGGCATTCTCATTCCGGAAGAATATGGCGGTCTGGGGCTCGGCGCCTTTGAATACTGCCTTGTCGCTGAGGAGCTGGCGCGCGGCTGGATGAGCGTGGCTTCGCTGATAGCGCGCGGCAATGCGCTGATCGGCTCGCTGAAAGCCATGACGCCGGAACAGAAAGCCGAGTATCTGCCGCGTATGGTGCAGGGTGAGTTCCTTGGCGCATTCTCGCTGTCAGAGCCGGATGCCGGCTCCGATGTCGCCAACATTTCCTGCCGGGCGAAGCGCGTCGGCGACGAATGGGAAATCACCGGCAACAAGTACTGGTGCACTTTCGCCGACGGGGCGGATTTCATCATGGTCTTTGCCCGTACCGATTCGAGTGTCGATCCGAAAAAGCGCCATCGCGGGATCTCCGCCTTCATGGTCGAAAAGCCGCGCGGGCAATTGCCGGAAGGTGTGTCGGGCAACCCGATCCCGAAAATCGGCTACCATGGCTGGACGACCTGGGAACTGGCTTTCGACAAATGCCGGGTGCCGGCCGCAAACTTGATTGGCGAAGAGGGCGGGGGCTTCTACCTCGCCACCGCTGGTCTGGAGACGGCGCGTGCGCATACGGCAGCGCGGTCGATCGGGCTGGCGCAGGCTGCGCTGGACGACGCCATCGCGCATGCGCAGGAACGGCGCCAATTCGGTAACGCAATTTCGAGCTTTCAGGCCATCCGCTTCAAGATCGCCAACATGGCGACCGAAATCGAGGCCGCCCGGTCGCTGATGTACTCGGTTTGCCATTCCATCGATCAGGGCAAGCGCTGCGACAAGGAAGCGTCGATGGTCAAACTGTTCGCATCGGAGATGTCAGAGCGGGTGACCAGCGAGGCCTTGCAGATTTTCGGCGGGGGCGGTTACACGACCCTCAATCAGGTCGAACGCCATTGGCGCGACGCTCGCCTGACGAAGATTTTCGAGGGTACTTCAGAGATCCAGATGCGGATCATTTCCGACCATCTGCTTGGCAGGGGTCGGGACTGATAACACGCCTGCGAACGTTCGCGTTCGTCGTCCCGATCGTGTCAGGCCAAACCTGTCGAATTGATCGCTTGGTCAGGTGTCAGGTGCCGACGTCACTCAGGCCGAAGCTGCCTTGTTGGCCAGCAAGGCCGTCGACGACGACCGAAGTGAACTCCCGGGCGACATCGTCGATCATGCGTCCGCCCGGCTTGTACCATTCGACGGTCCAATTGAGTGCGCCGAGGATGAACAGGCGGGCGAGCGTCAGGTCGGCGCCGGTTTGGAACTCACCGCGGTCATGGGCGTCGCGCAGGATGTTCTGCCAAGTCGCGCCATAGCTGTCGCGCAGCTTGGTGTTCTTGAGGCGGATCGCCTCGGGAACCTGCCCGAAAACGCGGCGCGTCGCCAGCGTGTAATCGCCGTTCTCGATAATCGCGGAAAGGTGCGCACGCACGGCGGTTTCAATCCGTTCACGACCCGTCGCTGTCTCCGGCAATGCATCCAGTGCATCCTGGACCGTGTTGATGACAGTATTGATGCCGAGATCGAGAACGGCAGTGATCAACTCGTCTTTCGACTTGTAGTGATAGTATATGCTGCCAGCTTTCAGATCAGATTCGTCCGCAATTGCCCGCATTGTAGTTCCGGCATAGCCATAGTCGCGAAACATTTTGGCTGCGGCATCCAGAACTCGCCTTTGCGATATTGTCGATTTTGCGAGTTTCTTTGCCATGTCCCCTCCGATTTGGCTCACCGTTATTGATTCATATTACGCCGTCAGGCGATCCGATGGAATGGTTTCGAACAACCATATGAAAATGTTTTTTCTAACTAGTGTTAGGTTTTGGATTGGTGTAGTCTGAAACTTCGAGAATGGACCGTGGGAGGAGCGCATGGAATTTATCGAACTGGAGCGTCATGAGCGCGGTATTGTGCGTCTCGTAATGTCTCATGCGGAAGCGCGCAACGGCATGGGGGAGGCGTTGCGCGGCGAGTTGCTGCTCGCGTTCCAAACTCTGCTGCAGGACCGCACTTGCCGCGTCATCATCATCACGTCGTCCCTGAAGGACTTCTCCGTGGGCGGCGATCTCTCTCGCATGGACTCGCTGACCGACCCGAAAGCCGGCCGCGAGCGGTTGACTTCAGCGCACAGGCTGGCGCGCGTCCTGCTTGCCGCTGACAAGCCGATGGTGGCCGAAGTGCGCGGATATGCGATGGGCGCCGGCGCAGGGCTGGTGCTGATGTGCGACACCATCGTGCTCAGTGAAAACGCGACGCTCGGCTTCCCCTTCCCGAAGGTTGGTCTCGCGCCCGATTTTGCCATTGCGCACACGCTGCCTCAGCGCATCGGCATGGCCAAGGCGCGTCAGGCGCTGCTTTATGCGCGCAACTTCACAGGCGTCGACGCCCGTGACATCGGTTTGGCTGATGATGTGGTCGAAGACGATCAGGTGCAGGAGAAGGCGATGGAGCGGGCGCGCCGACTGGCCGCGTTGCCGTCTCATGCCGCTGCGCTGACCAAGCGGATGCTGCGTTACAGCGGCGACGCCGAGGCCGTTCTCGACTTCGAAGCCATGGCGCAACCGTTGTGCTTTGCAAGCGATGACTTCCAGGAAGGGCTGGCGGCCTTCCGGGACAAGCGCAAGCCGAATTTTGACCCATCCGTTGAATAGGGAGGGGCCGTCTTGATCACGAAAGTCCCGCAGACGCTTGCGGATATGCTCGACAACAACGCCTGGAAAAACCCTGACGAAACCGCGTTCGTCTGGGGCGATAAGCGCGTCACCCATGCCGAGCATCACACGAGGGCATCGAAGCTGGCCAGCGGCCTGCTGAGCCTCGGAATGCGCCGTCAGGACCGTGTCGGTATTCTCAGTCAGAACTCTCTGGAGTTTCAGGAGGTTTACAGCGCCTGCGAGATATCGGGCTATATCTGCGCCACAGTGAACTGGCGGCTCGCCGTGCCCGAGATGGTCTATATCGTCAATGACGGTTCGCCGAAGGTCTTCATCTTCGATGCCGAATATGCGGAAGCCGTTATCGAACTGCGCCCGCAGCTCACCTCCGTCCAGCATTTCGTTTGTATTGGCGGGAAGGGCGTGCCCGGTCTTGAGTTTGCGATCGACTATGAGGATCTCATCGCATCCGGCGACAGTTCCGGAGTGCCTTTCCGCCCATTGCCGGACGATATCGCCTTCCTGATATATACGTCCGGGACGACCGGCAGACCGAAGGGCGTCATGCTGGGGCAGGCCGGTCAGGTCGCCGCCGCCGAAATCCTCGGTTCGGACCAGCGCAATTCGCCGGCAGACCGGCTGCTCATCATGATGCCGCTGTTCCATATCGGCGCGAAGATCATCCAGCTTGCCCAGCATTGGCGCGCCGGCAGCGTTGTGGTGCAGCGTGGTTTCGATCCGCAGGCGATTGTCGAGTGCATCGAGAAGGAACGGATCACGGTCACGCATATGGCGCCGACGATGGTCCAGATGCTGCTGGATTCGCCGTCGGTCGAGGCGGCGGACCTCTCCAGCCTGCGCATGATTGTCTATGCCGCTGCGCCGATGCCGCTTCCGGTCCTGAAGAAGGGGTTGAAGATGCTTGGCCCGGTGTTTCAGCACCAGTTCGGCCAGACGGAGGGGATCGGTACGACCTTGCTGGCGCATCAGCACCGGCCTGACGGCACCGATCGCGACCGAGAGATCCTGACATCGGTCGGGCAGGTATCGCCGCGCGTCAATGTCCGCATTGTCGATGACCACGGTGTGGATCTTCCCACCGGCGAGGTCGGCGAGATCCTGCTGACCAGCCCCGGCGTGATGAAAGGCTACTGGAACAACTCGGCGGCGACCATCGAGACGCTGCGCGACGGCTGGGTGCATACCGGCGATATCGGCAAGCTCGATGACGAGGGCTACCTCTATCTGGTCGACCGCAAGAAGGACATGATCATCTCGGGCGGTGAGAACATCTACTCGCGCGAGGTGGAGGAGGCCGTCGTTGCTCACGATGCGGTGTCGGAAGTGGCCGTCATCGGCGTGCCGGACGAGAAATACGGTGAGGCGGTCATGGCTGTCGTGGTCCGCAAGCCGGGCGGGGATGTCAGCGCGGAAGAGCTGATCGCCCACTGCCGAACGCTTATCGCCAGCTACAAGAAGCCACGTCACGTCACATTCGTTGATGACATCGTGAAGCTGCCCAGCGGCAAGATCGACAAGGTTCGTCTGCGCAAGCTGTACGGCTGAAAAGACGAACAAGGAGGAGGTTTTCATGCTTGAGATGTTTTCGCTCAAAGGCAAGGTCGCACTGGTAACCGGCGCAAGTCGTGGTCTCGGCAAGCCTGTCGCCAAGGGCATGGCCGCGGCCGGCGCGCATGTCGTTGCCGTCGCCCGCGATGAAGAGAAACTGCAGCAAACCAAACAGGAAATCGAGGAAGCGGGCGGCAAGGCAACCGTTCTCGCCCTCGATTTGTCCGATGAGGATGCGGTCCGCGCTGGCGTTCGTAATGTTGCCGCAGAGCTCGGCCGCATCGACATCTGCGCCAATATTGCCGGCATCATCAACTGGCAGCCGCTTCTCGACAGCGACGAGGAGGACTTCCAGCGCACGATGGACACGAATGTGCGCGGCACGTTCGTCATGTCGCAGGAATGCGCCGCCGTCATGCGCGCCGGCGGACGAGGCGGGCGCATCATCACGACGGCTTCGGTTCTGGGGCCGCTTGGCCGGGCAAAGCTGCATGCTTACTGCGCCTCGAAGTCGGCGATCATCGGGCTGACCCGCTCGCTCGCATCCGAACTCGGCCGCGAGGAAATCACCGTCAATTGCGTGGCGCCGGGCTATTTCCTGACCGAGATCAACGCCAATTTGCAATCGCGTCCCGGCTACATGGACGCGATTAACGGCGTTACGCCGATGGAACGGTGGGGCAAGCCGGAGGAGATCGTCGGCGCGATGATTTTCCTGGCGTCCGATGCCGCGACATTCGTCAACGGGCAGGTGCTGCATGTCGATGGTGGCGTGTCGTCTTCTTTCAAATTCCAGCTTGCAGCGTAGGGAGGGGCGATCATGACGGAACGGTTTTCGCTCAAAGGGCAGGTTGCCATCGTGACGGGCGCCTCGCGTGGCCTCGGTTACGAAATGGCCAAGGCCATCGCCGAGTCCGGTGCCAAGGTCTGGATTACCGCACGCGGCAAGGAGCAACTCGAAGAGTCGGCGGCAAAGCTGCGCGCCGAAGGGCACGATATCGATGTGCGTGCGTTCGACCTGTCCGATGGCGAAGCTTGCGTTGCTGCAATCAACGAAATCGCCGAGGCGGAGGGACGCCTCGATATCCTCGTCAACAATGCCGGTATTAACGCCTGGGAGCCGCTCGCCGAAGCGACGACGGCGACCTGGGACCGGGTGATGGGGACCAATGTGCGCGCGCCCTATCTGCTCTGCCGGGAGGCGGCGCGCCATATGACCGAGAAGGGTTATGGCCGCATCGTCAATATCGGCTCGGCGCTTGCCGTCGTGGGGCGGGAGAACGTTACCGCCTATGTGTCGAGCAAGCATGGTCTTGCCGGCATGACGCGGGCCATGGCTGCCGAACTTGGCGGGAGGGGCGTGACCGTCAACATGATGGCGCCCGGCTATTTCCTGACGGAGATCAACACCACGATCCTGGCACGGCCGGGATATGAGAAAGGCGTGTCGAGCCGCATTCCGCTTGGCCGCTGGGGTGATCCTGAAGAGGCCGGTGGTGTCGTCGCCTTCATGGTGTCGAAGGCATCGAGCTACATGAACGGCCACGTCCTCGTCGTGGATGGCGGCCTGACCGAAACTTTCATGCTGCCTGTGGATGCGGCTTAGGAGTTAGTGGAAATGACAAGTGAAAAGGAAGTCGCTCTCGTTACCGGGGCAGGGCGTGGGATCGGTCTGGCAACGACGAAGAGACTGCTGGAAGACGGTTTTCATGTCGTCATGCTCGATGTGAACCCGGATCCGCTCACCGCCAATGCGGACGAGCTGCGGGCTGCAAGCAACTCGGTCGAGCATCATGTTTTGTCGGTGACGGACCGCGCTGCTGTCGCAGCCCTGACGTCGTCGTTTCCCCGTATCGACGTGCTGGTCAACAACGCGGCGATTTTCTGGGACGGTAAGTTCGACGAGGTGACCGAGGACGACTTCCGCAAGATGTACGAGGTCAATGTCATCGGCTCTTTCGTCATGGCACAGGAGGCGGCAAAACAGATGGAGCGCGGCGCGCGCATCATCAATGTGGCGTCTCGGGCCTATCTCGCCGGTTATGCGCATGCGCCCTACATCACGTCGAAAGCTGGTTCCATCGGCCTGACACGCGCCATGGCCATCGATCTGGCGGGACGGGGGATTCTGGTCAACAGCGTCGCGCCGGGCCTGATCGAAACCGAGATGTTCCGTTCTTTGACGCCGGAGCGGCAGCAGGAGCTGATTGCCAAGCAGCCGACAAAGGAAATCGGCCAGCCGGAAGATATCGCCAATGGCATCGCCTTCTTCGCGAGCCCGCGCACGAAGAACGTCACTGGTCAGATTTTGGCGCTTGATGGCGGTCGTTCGATGGGCATCACGCTTTATTAAATTGCCGTGGGTCCATATGGACGCATAAAGGAAGCCCGACGCCCTGCGATGGCATGAAAAAAGGGGCCCTTGCCGTTTTGGCATGGCCCCTTTCTTATGCGCTTGGGAGGTGCGCAGTGATATTGGTCAGGCGGCTTCCGTATCGACGCCCAGATAGTATTTCTGAATGTCCTCGTTGGCCGAAAGGTCTTCGGTCGTACCTTCCAGAACGGTTCTGCCGTTTTCCAGCACGTAGCCATAAGACGCGTATTTCAGCGCGATGACCGCATTCTGCTCAACGAGCAGCATCGAGACCTTCTTCTCGCGATTGATGCGGGCGATGATCTCGAAAATGTCGGCCACGATCAGTGGTGCGAGGCCCAGTGACGGTTCGTCGAGCAGGATAAGATCCGGATCGGCAACCAGCGCGCGGCCGATGGCCAGCATCTGCTGCTCGCCGCCAGACAGGTAGCCTGCGTGCTGGTTCCGGCGTTGCGACAGGATAGGGAAGTAGGAATAGACTTCCTCGTAGGCGTCCTTGCGCGACCGTTTCCCGCGATGGGCAAATGTCGCGGCAACCAGATTTTCCTCCACGGTCAGGGCGGAGAAGACGTGGCGGCCTTCCCGGACGTGGAAGACACCCCGCCGCACGATTTCGTGCGGCGGAGCCTTGATCATGTTCTTCCCGCCGATCGTGATCGATCCTTGGGTGACGCGGCCATGCTCGAGCGGCAGAAAATTGGAGATCGCCTTCAGCGTCGTTGTCTTGCCGGCGCCGTTTGCGCCCAGAAGGGTCACAATCTTGCCTTCGGGCACGCTGAGGCTGATATCGGCGAGAGCTTGAATGACTCCCTGATAAACGACTTCCAGATTCTTGATTTCAAGCATGGCGTTGCTTCCTGGAGCAATTCCGGCTTCGCCGATATGGCAAAGCCAGAATGCGCTTTTAATTCAATGGGTTACGCCGTTGTCCGGTTTCCGGAGAAACAGGGAACGGTTTAGTCCATCAGCATCCAGTCGGAGACGGGTTCCGGCACCCAGCCGTCCTTCTTCCACTCGAACACGCGAACCAGGCCGATCGCATTGTTCTTGAAGGTCACGGGTGTTTCAATGATGCCGCCCGTGTCCCAATCCTTAAGCGAGGTCACGGCCTTGATGAGATTGTCGCCATTGACCTCCTCACCGGCCTCCATGACCATTTCGGTGGCCTTGGCCGCCAGCATCGCGTCGAGCCAGCCGTCGACATAGCCGATCTTCAGATAGCCTGTGTAGTTCGGGTCTTTTTCCCGCTGGATGCCGTCGATGACCTTGAGCATCTCGCCTTCGGCACCCTCGGTCCGGATGTTGACGACGGCAACGCCGATCAGGCCATCGGCGATATCGCCGAGTTCCATGATCTTTTCGCGTTCGTTCTGCCAAAGCGTGCCCATAAAGACCACGTCATCCATGCCGTAGTCGCGTACGAGGCGCACGATCTCGGGCCAGACAGCCATGGCATAACCATGGAAGATCACGTGAGTGGGCTGAGCCTGGCGGATGGCGAGCGCAAAGGCACTGACGTCCGTTTCAATGAAACTGGTCTGCTGGACCAGAACAACCTCGACGCCGAGTTCTTCCGCTGCAGCCACGGCAGCGTCGACTCCGTCACGCCCGAACGAAATGCTGGAGTGAACGATTGCCAGTTTTGCATCGTTTCCCTGCGTGTCGGCGACGTGCTGGACCAGCGCAACCATCTGCTGGCGATAGGTCGCTCCGTTGACGATGTAGTAGGGGTAGTTTCCCGGATCGGCCAGTTCAGACGCATGGGAGCCGCCGCCCATGAAGATCTTGTGCGTGGTGTTGTTCTCGGGAGAAACGGCCTGAACCATGCCCGTGCTGTCGGCATAGACGTAGTCCAGCCGGCCGGCGGCGACGGCCTGGTTGAAGTTGGCGACGCTGACGGCAGGCTTGAAGCCGGTGTCCTTCACGGTCAGGCTGATCTGGCGGCCACCGACGCCACCGGAGGCGTTGATCCAGTCAACGAAATCCTGAATGCCTTCGGCTTCCGCCGCGCTGGAATAGGCTGCCGGCCCGGACAGGTCGGAGTTGACGAACCAGTTCAGGTTGTCCGACTGCGCGTTGGCAAGGCGGGGGAACCCGATCGAGCTAAGTGCTGTTGCGGTACCTGCCGCCTTCAGAAATGTACGTCTTTTGAGCATTACTTCCTCCACAATCTGCGATCGATCGATCGCGGCCAAGTTTCTTGCCAGCCTCCGCTCGGCAAGGATTCTTCACGCGCGTGCACGCGAGAATTTTCGGCGCGCTCTTTGCCACAGATGGGCAAGGCCGCGCGGTTCGAGGATCAGGAAGCCAACTATGATGAGCCCGAAAATGGTTTCGCGCAGGGGCGTCAGGATGGACGAAAGGTCGATGCCGAGACCATGGGCGGCAAGCAGCGAGGCCTCCCTGAGAAATTCCGGCAGGAGCGTGACAAAGACAGCGCCAAGTATTGCTCCGAGGATCGATCCCATTCCGCCGACGATGACCGCCGACAGGAAAAAGACCGAAAGCATGAGCTCGAATTGCTCGGGATTCACAAAGCGGTTGAAATAGGCGAGCAGCGCGCCCGCAATGCCGGCATAGAAAGAGCCGAGCCCGAAAGACAGCAGCTTGTACCAGACGATCTCGACGCCGAGGACCTGTGCAGTGAGGTCGCGTTCGCGAATGGCGATGAAGGCGCGTCCGACACGCGACCGGATGACGTTGCGCGCAAATATCGTCGAGGCGATCACGAAAGCCAGGATGAAATAGTAGATCCGGGTCTCGGTGTTGAACTGGTAGCCGAAGATTTCAGCCGGAGCGACGGACAGGCCGACATCGCTGTTTGTTACCGATTCCCAGTGCACGAAAATGAAGTAGAGGATGAACTGGGCGGCAAGCGTGGCGATGACCAGGTAAAGTCCGCGAATGCGCAGCGACGGCAGGCCGAAAGCGATACCGATTACCGTGGCGATGATGCCCGCCAGCGGAATGGTGATCCAGAACGGCAAGTCGAAATTTGTCTGGAGAATCGCAACCGTATATGCGCCGACGCCGACGAACGCTCCATGTCCGAGCGACAACAGACCTGTATAACCCATCATGATGTTCAGGCCGTGGGACGCGATGATGTTGATGCCGAGCAGGCCGGCGAAAAAGATCCAGTAACCGGGCAGCGCAAAGGGCAATCCGGCGAGGGCGACAATGAAGATAACGAGCCACAGGCGGTTGTCTGTCACGTAACTGGCTTTCTTGGCGGGCATGATGGACGACTGGTCGATTGCACTGCTCATCAGATTCTCTCGACCTCCTTGGCGCCGAACAGGCCGGTCGGCCGGACGAGGAGTACGATCAGAACGAGCACATATGGCGTGATTTCGCGGAATTCGGTCGGCAGATAGAGGCCGGTGATCGCCTCAAGCCAGCCAATGATCAGCCCGGCCACGAGAACTCCGCTGATCGAACTCAAGCCGCCGAGAATGACAACGGACAGCACATTGAGCGCGACCAGTCCGAGATGCGGGGTTAGTGTATTGATGTTGGCCATCAAGACGCCGCTGATGCAGCCGGTAATGGCGGCGATAACCCAGGCGAAAGCGACGACATTGCGCACGTTGATACCCATCGAATAGGCGGTGGTGGCGCTTTCGGCTGCTGCGCGCAATGCCACGCCAGCGCGTGAGAAGCGCAAATACGCGATCAGGGCGACGACGAGGATGACGGCAATGGCGAAGCCGCGTGCGGTCTTGCCCGGGACAAAGATGTCGCCAAGGAAAATGGGTGAGCGTGACAGGATGGACGGAATCTGGACCTCGTTCGGCCCCCAGACCATGCCGACGATGCCGCGCAGAATCGAGCCGATGCCGAATGTGACCATGACAACGGCGATGAAGGGGCGGCCAAGCATGGGGCGGATTGCGACGCGCTCAATGATCAATGCAACGATGATCGAACCGATCATGGCGACGATCAGGCCGAGGGCGGGGCCAAGCGCGAAAGTTACAGAGGCGGCATAAAAGAAATAGGCCGACAACATCATCATCTCGCCCATGGCGAAGTTGAAGGTATGCGATGCCTTGAAGATAACGATGATGCCGAGCGCGATGAGGGCATAGATGCCGCCCGCCGCGATGCCGACGATCGAGTATTCGATGAACAACTGAAGTGGGCTCACCGTGTCCTCCTCAAGCCGCGTTCTGCGTGGTTTCGTCGACAGAGCCGAGATAGGCCTTGATGACGTCGGGATTATTGCGGACTTCGTCGGGCGTGCCCGACGCGATTGGTTGTCCGAACGACAACACGACGATCGCGTCGGAGATGCCCATGACCATGCTCATGTCGTGCTCGATTAGCAGAACCGTGGTGTTGAGGTCATTCTTGACCCGCAGGACAAAGCGGCTCATTTCGCTTTTTTCCTCGCGGTTCATGCCCGCCACCGGCTCGTCGAGCAGAAGGATTTTCGGGCGCATGATGAGCGCACGGGCCATCTCGACGCGCTTTTGAAGCCCGTAGGCGAGGTCCTCGACCTGATCGTTGCGGACCTTGTCGAGTTCAAGCAGGTCAATGATTTCGTCGGCTTCCTTGTCCAGGTTGGCTTCCTCGTTGCGGGTGGAGGGCAGGCGCAGGCCAGCCGACAGGATGCCGCTCTTGAGGTGTGTGTGTGCGCCGAGCTTGATGTTGTCGGCGACGGTCATGCCATGGAACAGGGCGATATTCTGAAACGTGCGGGCCATGCCGCGATAGGCGCGCTGATGCGGCTTCAGCGACGAGATATCCTCGCCGGCCAGCGTCACGCGGCCCTTCTGGGGACGATAAAAACCCGAAATGACGTTGAAAAGACTCGTCTTGCCTGCGCCGTTCGGTCCGATCACGGATGTGATCATGCCGGTCTCGGCGTTGACCGTGACGCCCGAAAGGGCCTTCACTCCGCCGAAGGAGAGCTGAATGTCCTCGATGTCCAGCATGTCAGCCTGCTTGACCCAGTGCCGGCATGCGGTGGAGCATATTCTTGCAAGTCTTCATCTTTTCCTCCCGTATCCCGCACCTTGCCGGTGCTGGGATTTCAAAACTCTAACACCTGTTCGAAAATTTGTCATCATCCGCTGACGAGTTTCACCGGTGATTTGACTAACGCCCTGAAAAGTTGGGGGTTCTTTTCTCAATAAAGGCCGTCATGGCCTCCTTTTTGTCCTCGGTTCCGAAGAGCATATAGGCGGCTCGGCGCTCCAGCATGATGGCTGTATCGAGTGGCGCGTCGACGCCGGCAAGAACCACCTGCTTGATCTCTGAAACAGCAAGCGGCGGCATTTCCGCGATCTCCGCGGCAATGGAAATGGCGTCCGAAACAACCTGCTCGTCAGGGACGACCTTGGTAATCAATCCTGCGGAAAAGGCCTCGTCGGCATCCATCATGGCTCCAGTCAGTAGCAGCCGCATGGCGCGATGCTTGCCGATGGCCCGGACAAGGCGTTGCGTACCGCCGGCACCGGGCATGATGCCCAGTTTCACCTCTGGCTGACCGAATCGGGCGCTTTCGCCTGCGACGATCAGGTCGCAACACATCGCCAGTTCGCAACCGCCTCCGAGTGCGTAACCTTGTACCGCAGCTATGATGGGTTTGCGGCAGTGCCGGATCGCGGCCCAGTTGGTTTCGTCGTCTTGCGCCATGATCTCGGCTGGCGAGATGTCGGCCATGGCCTTTATATCGGCACCGGCGGCAAAAGCCTTTTCGTTCCCGGTGATGACGATCGCCCTGCAATCGCGGTCATCCGACAAGGTAAGAAAATGGTCTCGAAGCTCCACCCGAAGTTCCGGGCTCAGGGCATTGCGCGCTTCCGTCCGGTTGAGACGAAGAAGCGCGACATGCGGGGCGGGACGTTCAAGAAGCACCAAGGCCATATGGCTGCCTTTCATGATGGTGGCAAAACGCCAAAGGGGTTTACGAACTTAAAATCGAACGGTAGTTAGATTTAACGACAACGATCCCGCGCTGTCAAAGTCTGATTTGTGGACTGGCAGCGGCCCATTGCGGGGGCGGGTCAGGACGAGCAAAGCTCGTCATTGTGGAGGAGCAAAGAATGTCGAAGCAGCCGAAACGATTGCGCCGGTGCCAGTTGGCGGTTCCCGGTTCGAGCGACAAGATGATGACGAAAGCGGCGTCGCTTGGCGTGGATCACGTCTTTCTCGACCTGGAGGATGCTGTTGCGCCGAACGCCAAGGTTGAAGCGCGCGGCCAGATCGTCAACGCACTGAACACGCTGGATTTCGGCTCGACGATACGCTGTGTCCGTATCAATGATCTCGATACGCATTACGCCTATGAGGACATCATTACGGTTGTCGAAGGGGCAGGTGACAAGATCGACACGATCCTTGTGCCGAAAGTTCGTAACGCCTGCGACGTGCGCTTTGTCGACCGCCTCCTGACGCAGATCGAAATGAAGCTTGGCATTACCCGACGCATCGGTATCGAGCTTCTGATCGAGGAAGCCGAAGCGATGATGCGCGTCGATGAGATTGCCGGTGCGTCGGACCGTATCGAAGCGCTGATCTTCGGCATGGGCGACTACTCCGCATCGCAAGGCATCGATACCCGCGCGATTGCTGGCGATTCCGGCTATCCGGGCGATATCTGGCATTACGCGCGCTTCAAGATGATTGTCGCGGCGCGGACATACGGGTTGGATGCGGTTGACGGACCCTTCGTCAATTTCCGCGATGGAGACTGGTTCCGTACCGAATGCGTACGCGCCAAGCAGCTTGGCGCCGTGGGCAAATGGGCCATTCATCCGAGCCAGGTCGCCATCGCACAGGAGGTTTTCAGCCCGTCGCAGGAAGAGGTCGACAAGGCCTACGAGGCTGTTGCCGCCTATCGTGAGGCGCAGGAACAGGGCCTTGGCGCGATCCAGGTTGACGGTCAGATGGTCGATGTCGCCACCGTCCGTCTCGTGCAGAAGGTTATCGACCAGGCCGAACTGGCTGGCATCAAGCCGAGCGAAGGGCTTTGAGCATGGCCAAGTCCACCTCAGGCAATTTCTTTGAGGATTTCCGGCTTGGTCAGGAGATCGTCCACGCCGTGCCGCGTACGATTACGACCGGTGACGTCTCGCTTTATTCGGCGCTTTACGGAATGCGGTTTCCGGTGCAGTCGTCGGATGCCTTCGCGCAGTCGGTCGGATTGAGCCGCGCGCCGATCGACAATCTGCTGCTGTTCCATGTGATTTTCGGCAAGACCGTGCCGGATATCTCACTCAATGCGGTCGCCAATCTCGGTTATGCCGAATGCCGGTTTCTCGAACAGGCAATGCCGGGCGACAGCTTTACCGCAAAGTCAGAGGTGATCGGTCTTCGCGAGAACTCCAGCGGCAAGACCGGCATTGTTTATGTCCGATCCACCGGCATCAACCAGCACGGGGCAACCGTGCTGAGCTTCATTCGCTGGGTCATGGTCAACAAGCGCGATCACTCGGCTCCGGCACCCGATCCCGTAACGCCGGAGACCGCTACGGAGGTTGCCGGCGAAACGCTGACAGTGCCTGACGGTCTCGATTTCTCAGCCTATGACCAAGCCGTGGCGGGCAGTCCGTATTTCTTCGAGGACTATGCGGTTGGCGAGCGGATCGACCACATTGATGGCATGACCATCGAGGAGGCCGAGCACCAGATCGCGACGCGCCTTTATCAAAACACGGCCAAGGGCCATTTCGACAATGTGCTCCAGCGTGACAGCCGATTCGGACGGCGGATCGTCTATGGCGGGCATGTCATCTCGCTTGCCCGTTCGCTTTCGTTCAACGGCCTGGGCAATGGCGCGTTCGTCGCCGCCATCAATGGGGGGCGCCATGTCAATCCGGCGGCAGCGGGCGACACGGTCTATTGCGCCAGCGAGATTGTGGACCGCAGCCCGGTTGCCGGCCGCTCCGATGTTGGTGCCTTGCGCGTGCGCACATATGCCACGAAGGATGTTTCCTGCGCTTCATTCGCGCAGACGGGGGAAATGCCGAAGGACAACCTTCTCCTTGAACTCGATTATTGGCTCTTGATCCCATGCCGCGCGTGAACGGTACCGCAAGCGGGATGTCTGGGGGGCAATCCACACCACTCGAATATCCCTGGGGCAAGCCGCCATCGCCCGGTGAGGTGACGGAAGTCGCGCCGGGCATCCTGTGGGCGCGGATTCCGCTGCCGTTCCGGCTGAACCACGTCAATGTCTGGCTTATCGAGGAAGACGATGGCTGGACCGTGATCGATACCGGATGTGCGACACCGGAGATCTACCGGCTGTGGGACGGTCTGTTTGCCGGTCCGATGGGCGGGCGCAAGGTGACGCGCGTCGTCGCCACGCATGGGCATGTTGATCACATCGGTCTGACGGGCTGGATGGTCGAGCGGTTCGACAGCGATTTCGTCGGGACCTTCACAGAATGGATGTGGGCTCGCATCAGCCACACGCATGATGTGCCGCGTTCGGATAGCGCTCACCGCGCATATCTGCTGCGCAACGGGTTTGCGCCGGCGGATGCGGAGGAACTGGTTCGCAACCGCGCCGAATTCATGGATCTGGCAACGCCGCTTCCGGGCTTTCTGACGGAAATCCGCGACGGCGACAGGATCCGGCTCGGTTCGCGTGAGTGGCAGGTGATCGTGACCGGCGGTCATGCGCATGAACATGCATCGTTTTACGACCCGGACTCCGGCATTCTGATTGCAGGCGACCACCTTCTGCCCAAGATTTCTCCGGTCATTGCCGTCTATGAAATGCTGCCGAAAGCCGATCCGCTTGGCGATTATCTCTCTTCCTTTGCGCAATTCGACGGCGTAGCGGACGGTACGCTGATCCTGCCGTCACACGGTTCGCCCTATATCGGGATCAGGGAGCGGATCGCGCAACTCGGCGAGCATCATCGGGAGCGTCTGGAGGCCACGGCGAAATTTCTGGCCGAGCCTTCCACGGGGCTGGAACTCTCGAAGAAAATGTTCCCGAAGATCGAGGGGGTGGCAAATATCGGTTTCGCGCTTGGCGAGACGCTCGCGCATATCAACCATCTCGTTCATCTTGGCGTTGTTGCCGATGTTTCCGGCGAGCCGGGCATTTCCCGATATAAGACAAAAGCGTGAGACAATGAGCACAAGACAGCCAAGGGCGCGCCGATCCGTTCTCTACGTGCCCGGTTCCAATGGAAAGGCGATGGCCAAAACAGGTCAGCTTGCTTGCGATTCCGTCATTTTTGATCTGGAGGACGCGGTCGCCCCGGACGCCAAGTCAGGCGCGCGCGCGGCTATCGTAGAACATTTGAAATCCACCGAGGCCAACGGCCGCGAACGGGTCATTCGCGTCAATTCGCTGTCGAGCGAATGGGGTCGGGGCGATATCGCAGCCGCCGCCGAGGCCGGGCCCGATGCAATTCTTCTGCCCAAGGTGGAGACCGCTGCCATGCTCACCGAGGCGCGGCGCGTGGTCGATGACGCCGGTGCAACCGGCACGCCGCTCTGGGCGATGATCGAGACGCCGCTTGCCTTCGTCAACATCGGCGATATTGCCAGGTGCGGATCCGACAGCGCGATCCGTCTCGATTGCATGGTCGCGGGTACCAACGATATTGCCAAGGAGATGTCGCTGCCGCTTCCCGAGGGCCGTGCGACCATCATCCATTGGCTGGCTTCGCTTGTTATTCATGCCCGCGCGTTCGATATCGACGTGCTGGATGGCGTTTATAATGATTTCCGTGATACCGATGGTTTTGCCGCCGAATGCGGCGAAGGTGTGTTACTCGGCTTTGATGGCAAGACCCTGATCCATCCGGGTCAGATCGAGCCGGCTAACACGGCGTTCTCGCCGTCATCGGCCGCAATTGAAGAGGCAAGAACCATTGTCTCCTTCTTCGATCAACCGGAAAACGCCGACAAGGGCGTGGTCTCGTTCAACGGTCGGATGATCGAGCGGCTTCATGCCGAGGCCGCGCGCAAGTTGCTCGCGAAAGTAGAAGTTTCCTGCTCCTGACCGGCCGGGGAAGTATCCTCCCGATGAGCCTCCGATCGTTTAGGGCGAGTAATTGGACTTGCCCGGATTTAGTGGAGAGGCTTTCACTCTGAGATGGTCATATCGGCCTCGAACAATGCCGGCGATTTGTATCCTAGAGCGGAATGTCGCCGACGTGGAGTGTAGAAGCCGTCGATGTATCGGGCAAGGGCCAATTCGGCGGCGGCGCGGGTCTGTCGAGCCCGGCAGGATAGGCGACCACCGCAAACGTGTTCTGGAGCCGTATCGCGACTTCATTGTGGAGCGTCTACGCGAGACGCCGCACCTGTCGCTGCACGGGCCGAAGGCGGAATTGGCGGCGCGCGGGGTGACGGTATCGCACGACACAGTGTGGCGTTTCCTGCGGCGCGAGGGTCTGCGGTTCAAAAAAGCTCTTCGCTGCTCCGCGGCATCGTCGAGGTCTGCCAAAACGGCGGGCATTGACCATATCGTCTAGATATTAGATGCCCGCATCGCGCGGATCCTCCGGGCCGCGGACTGTCCCTATGAGGTCATCGGGACGCCGACACGGATCGGCAAAACCATGACCTATGCCGGCGTCTTCGAGATGACGGATACGTTGCGCAGCCGGCTTGGCGCCGTCGGCGATCTTCCTTCTACTGTCCTTGCCGGCCCGTCATGGCAAACGGAAGACGTATTGGCGGATCGGCACGTCGCTTGACACGATGATGTTGCAATTCGGTTCGCATGGCTGGTATGCGGCGGCCGGATGGAATAGTAAGGCCCCGGGGCGGTACGCGCCGCCCCGGGGCGTGGAAACCCCATCTTCGCGGATTGGTGCCGACCGTATCGGTACCAAGATCCTTCGGCTTTCGGCCGGGGGCCTGTGACGCATGTCCAGGCGCCCCGGTGCTAAAGGTCGCAGGGACCGTCGAAGACGGTTTTCCAACCCCCGGCTTGGGGTCGAGATCTTATCTTGTCGCGGGGGCGCACCGCGGCTCAAGCCGCGGGACGTGAATGCCGAACCGAGCGTCGATCAGTAGTTTTCAGCCCGGTCAGATCAATGACCGGCTGGTCCGTGTCATCCTCGAAGAGTTGACAACTGACGAACTTGCGCGCCTTGCGGTTGATATCATCGTCAAGAACCGCCGGCTTGTCGATTGTGCTCAATCGCTGTTCGAGCGGCTTGAAGAGCAGGATTCGGCAGGTTGCGAGAACGGGGATCTGAGGCACAGCTACCGTCTGGCGTTGCTCGAATTGAAGCTTCATCACGAACTGGTGCGGATTGTCGTCGATATTCTGGGCCATGTGCCGGAGGTGCCGGCGGACTCCGGGCTTCACTGACCGTTTTAGTTCCATAACGAAACTTATGCGATATGCGCTTATAGCAGCCATTTAGTAATGCGACAGTTCGGCCAGTTAGGATGCGACACTTCCATCGTCCGATTCTGACTTTATTCCGTTCCGGATCGTCCTTCTCAAATAAGTCCAATACGTATTGCCATGGACGCGGCCTGGCGGGTATTGGCAGCTCCGAGTTTCTGCGTTGCCGCATCGAGATATGAGCGCACTGAAGAATAGGAGACGCCCACAGACAGCGCGATATCGGGCATTGTCACGCCTTCCGCAAACCATCTAAGGCATTCTGCCTCTCTTGGCGAAAGACGAATATCGGTTGCTAGAGACACATCCTGGTTTGCGCCGGCGAGCCGCGCGTGAACAAAGGCAACGCAAACTGCCGCGGTCACAGGATCTACCTTCCGCGCGTCGAGTGGGTCCGCACGGTCAGTAACCAAAGTAAAAATCATCCGATTCTTGAAGCCAACAGGCACCGATATTGAGAGACCGGACCGAATGCCGAACTCTGCCGCAGCCGCAAACATCTGCGAGACATCGCGCCGCCCCATGCGCTTTGCTTCCGACGCGGACCATGTGAAGACCGGGGGGCCATGTTTTGCGCG
>NZ_JAINFJ010000014.1:19213-73650 GCF_019966595.1 Oricola indica | reverse complement strand
ACCATCCGTCTCGGCATCGAGGGCCTCGGCGAACAGACGCAGACGACCGTCGCCTGGGACGAACTGGAAGACTGATCAACAAACCCGCTCGACCTGTCAGCACCACCGCTTCCTTTGCCGAGGAAGTCGGGCGGGAAGGCGCTCAAAAAGATTGCCTTCTCTGCGAAGCAAAATAGCGAAGACGAATTGCGATCGGCTATGCCCGAATAGATGCTGGCAATCTGCGTAACGCCTTGAAAGTGGCCGTTCTCTCAATGACGGCTTTGCACCCCAAAGCGGACACGCCAATGCCCTTCGCTGGACTTCCGCTTCTGACACGGGAACAGTTTCTGAATAGCCAAAATGCGTTGTGCAGAAGTTGCCGTTCTGATTCACTTTCCGCGTTTACCGGCCCAGCACTTGCGGTGGATCGAACGCGGTGACAGCCGGCGGTTCTGTTTCCAGACGTTTTGCTTCAATCAGACAGGTCTGGGCGCTGGGGCCTTGCGCGAGGGTGGATGTCGGCAGATCGCGTGTCAGCGTATTCGGATTGCCGTGTCTGCAGCACTCCGGATCAGTGTCCCAATCGGGGTCATACCAGGCTCCGGTCGCTATCATGACGACGCCCGGGAGCAGGTCCGCATCGAGCCTGACTGCGCTGATGCAGGCGCCGCGATCATTGAACAGGCGCACCAGATCGCCCTCCGCAATGTTGCGGGCGGCGGCGTCTTGCGGGTTCATCCGGCACGGTTCGCGGCCCTGCAGCTTTCCCGCGCGGCTGTGGCTGCCGTGATCGAGCTGGCTATGCAGGCGGCGCTCCGGCTGATGCGAAATAAGGTGCAGCGGGAATTTCGCCGAAAGTTCTGAGCCCAGCCATTCCGACGGTTCGATCCAGACCGGATGGCCGGCATGGCCGAACCCCGCGAGCGTTTCCGAAAAGATCTCGATACGGCCGGAGGGCGTCGGCAATGGATGCCCGGCCGGATAGGCGCGGAAATCGCTCAACATCGTGACGGGTTCGTCCGGGGGCGCAAGCCTGATGGCCCCGGAATCGAGAAATTCCCCGAAGCCCGGAAGGTCATGACCCTTCGCCGATGCCCTTCGCCTGGACTCCTCGTAAATCGCCCGCAGCCATTCGCCTTCGCCCCTCCCTTCCGTGAACGCGTCATCGAAGCCGGTCTCATTGCTGCCGCTCGGGCGCAACCGCCTGGCGATCCCGGCGAAAATTGCGTGGTCGTTGCGTGACTGACCGTATGGATCGGCCGCGCGTTTCATTGCGAATGCGTAATTATCGCGCGGCGACGCGGCGATGTCGTTGCGCTCCAGCCCGACAGTCGCAGGCAGGACGATATCGGCATGGCGCGCCAGCGGCGTCCAGAACGGCTCGTGGACGATGACCGTCTCGATGCGCCCCCACGCCCTGCGCAACCGGTTGAGGTCCTGGTGATGATGGAAGGGATTGCCGCCCGCCCAGTAGACGAGGCGCGTATCCGGATAACGGTAATGGCCGCCATCATAGTCGAACGGCGCGCCCGGATTGAGCAGCATGTCGGCAATTCGGGCGACCGGTATGAAGCTTCGAACGGGATTGCGACCGGTCGGGAAGGCCGCCCACGGCATATGCGCACGGTGGCTGCCGACGCTGCTGACGGCACCGAGGCCGAGGCCGAAACCGGTGCCCTTGATGCCGATGCCACCGAGTATGGCCGCCAGCACGACGAGCATCCAATAGGCCTGCTCGCCGTTCTGCTGGCGGGTCAGCGACCAGCTCGCATTGACCAGGGTCGGTGTGGAGGCCATTCGCCGGGCCAGCGTCACGATCTTGTCGGCGGGGAGCCCGGTGATTTCCTCCGCCCAGTCAGCGGTCTTCGGCATGCCGTCCGCGGCCCCCATCAGATAGGGAAGAAACCGGTCGAAGCCCGTACAATGGCTCTTCAGGAATGCCTCATCGTGGCGATCCTCGCTGATGATGGTGTGCGCCAGTGCAAGCATCAGGGCGACATCTGTGTTGGGCCGGATCGGCAACCAGTCCGCGTCCAGCTCCGGCATCGTATCCGCCCTCGCCGGACTGACATTGACGAACTCCACGCCGGCGGCGCGCGCGGCACGCATCTCCGCTTGTTGCGCATGGCTCCCGGTACCACCGGGATTCATCTGCGAATTGCGGACCGCAATGCCGCCAAAGGCGACGACGAGCTTCGCGCCCTCCGCGATCGCCTTCCAGGAGGTGTGTCCGAGCAGCAACGACGGCATCGGCGCGACGATATGCGGAAGGATGACCTCGGCTGCCGCATAGGAGTAGGAATCCTTCGATGTCGTGCAGCCGCCGAACAGGTTCATGAAACGGCGCAACTGGCTTTGGGCGTGATGGAAGCGTCCCGCGCTCGCCCAGCCGTAGGAGCCGGCATAAATCGACTCATGCCCGTGATCGGTGCGCACGCGATCGAGTTCCCTGGCGACAAGGTCCAGCGCGTCGTCCCAGCCAAGTTCGACATAGCTGTCGCGCCCGCGCGCTTCGCGATCTCCCTCCAGCCATCCCTTGCGCACGACCGGCGCCGAGACCCGGCATGGGCCACTCAGCGTGTCGAGCATGGCGTCGCCGATCGGTGACGGTTCGAGATCGTCCTCGAATGGCGTCAACCGTGTCGGGCGCCCATTCTCGGAATGGACGCGATATGCCCCCCAATGGCCGACGGTCAGTGTCGTCGATGGGTCTGGATCGTCGCGATCGTCAATCATGGCCATTCTCCGTGGTGAACCCGCCATGTCTGTCCGGTTCCGCGGGTTTGGTCAGGCCGTCTCCGGACCTTCCGTCGCGATCAGGAGACAGCGGGCGTCCGCTCCAAGACCGGCATTCTCGAGCGCGGCAAGCGGTGCGGCCCCACTCGGCGTGGTGGAAATGCCGTGACTTGCGAGCAGGCGCGCCGAAGCTTCGGCTTCTTCATCGGTCACCGTCACGAAAGCATTGGCGTCCTGGCGCAGGGCCTCGAAGGCGATCAGCGAGGCATCCTTGCAGTCGAGCCGGCCCATGTTCGACTCGGGGCCGTCAGCGCGCGTCAGCTTGCCGGTTTCGATGCTTTTCAGCAGGCAGGGCGCGGCGTCGGGTTCGACGATGGTGATCCTGGGCTGGACCGGCCATTGGTCGCGGATATGTGCGGAAATGGCCGCCGCCAATCCGCCAACGCCGGCCTGAAGGAAGACATGCGTCGGCCAGTCGCCCGTCTGCTCGAGAATGGAACGGCATTCTTCCGCGAGAACCGTATAGCCTTCCATGACAAGGGCCGGACGGTCCGTGTATCCATCCCAGGAGCCATCTGCGAGCAGCAGCCAGCCATTCCGGTCGGCGGCGTCGATCGCATATCGTACGCTGTCCTCGTAGGAACCGTCGACGCGGAGCACCTCGCTTCCGGTCTCCCGAATGCGCTTGGCAAAGCCCTCGGGGACGGCGCTGCACAGCACGATGATCCCGCGCGCGCCGAAGATACGGGCGCCGGCCGCGACCGACAGGCCGTGATTGCCGGCGCTGGCCGTGATGAAGGTCATCCCCGCCGCTGCTTGGCGCGCCTTTTCGCCAAGCAGGTCGGCGGTTCCGGCGGCGTCCTCGATCATCTGGGCGACGGCAAACACGCCACCGAGCGCCTTGAAGCTGCCCAACCGCATGCGGCGCGTCTCATCCTTGATCCACAACGCGCCGATGCCCAGCGTCTCCGCCAGGTCCGGCATGAGGCGCAGCGGCGTGGGTTGATAGACCGGGCATTGCCGAAGCATGGCCAGCGGCCGGTCCGGGACGGCCCGAAATCGGCGCGGTATCGCGCCGTGGTTCGCGGGTGAATTCTCTATTTTCATTCGCGGCAAGATATGCCCCGCACTTGACTGAGAAACATCAAAATTGCCCAATAAATGAGAAAATTAAACTCCCGAAACACTATTTATGATTTGTCCGCATCGAACAAAGTCCGCAAACTCGGGCCGGCGGGCCTGCATTGAACGGTTGGAAATCGGCTCCAGACAATTGGCCTCCCTTAAGCCGCGCAGACCGGCAGGAAAAGGACAAATTCAGCATGGAAACGGCGCGCGCACCGGAAACTCCTGCACGGGCAAGTCTCCCCGAGGACCTGTGTCGGCAAATGGGCGAATGGCGGCATGACCTGCATCGCAATCCGGAACTCGGATTCAGCGAGAAGCGGACGTCGGGCATAATCGCCGCGCATTTGCGTTCGGCCGGGATCGCTGTCCACGAAGGTGTTGGCGGCACCGGCATTGTCGGGGTGCTTCAGCGCGGGACAGGCAGCGGCGCCATTGCCATCCGGGCCGAGATGGACGCCTTGCCGATCCCGGAAGAGAATGATTTCGGATATGCATCGGCGACGCCCGATACCATGCATGCCTGTGGACATGACGGTCATGCATCCATGCTTCTTGGCGCAGCGTTGTACCTCGCCAGACAAGGAACCTTCGACGGAACGGCGGTGTTCATCTTCCAGCCGGACGAGGAAAACGGGCGTGGCGCGCGCGCCATGATATCCGACGGGCTGTTCGAGCGGTTCCCCATCGACGCGATCTATGCGCTCCACAATTTGCCGGGCCTCGCCCCCGGACGCGTGGCGGTTCGTTCGGGAGCGGTGATGGCCTGCGAGGATACGTTCCGCATCGAACTGACCGGCAAGGGCACCCATGCGGCCATGCCGCATCGCGGCGTCGACCCGATCGTTGCCGGCGCGCAGGTGGTCAGCGCCTTGCAGACAATCGTCTCCAGGGAGATGGATCCTGTCGAAAGTGCGGTTGTCTCGGTGACCGATTTCATGACCAGCGGCGTTCGCAACGTTATCCCCGGCCAGGTGGTGATCACCGGAGATGCCCGATCCTATTCGCCGCAGACAGGCGATGTCATCGATGCAGCGATGCGCCGGATCGCCTCGGGCATCGCCGCCGCGCATCGCGCCGAATGCGCGGTGCGCTACAATCGCGAATTCACGGCCACCATCAACACACCGCGCGAAGCCGACATCGTGGCGCGCCTTGCGGCGACCTTGTTCGGAGCGGACGAGGTTGACGCCGATTGCCCGCCATTGCTGGCGTCCGACGATTTCGGGGCCTTTCTGGAGCATCGTCCCGGCGCCTATTTCTTCCTTGGCAACGGCACGGACGGGTCAAATGGCCGCGCGCTGCACAATCCGCGCTATGATTTCAACGACGACATTCTCGCCAGAGGCGCCGAATTCTGGACGCGTCTGATCGAAACCCGATTGCCGGCCTGAGATCAGTTGCCCATGAGCGATTCCCGCCTCCAGACCATGTCCGCCGACAGCGCTCCGCAGCGCGGATTTTCCTCTTCGGAGTTCGAACAACGACTTGCCGAAGCGCAGGCCCGAATGGCGGAGACCGGTTTCGACGGACTTCTCCTCACGACTGAACCGGAAATCCGCTATTTCACGGGCTTCCTCTCCCGCTTCTGGTTGAGCCCGACCCGGCCCTGGTTCCTGCTGGTCCCGGCGTCCGGCAAGCCGGTCGCCATCGTGCCGTCGATCGGGCGCGAATGCTTTGAGTCAACCTGGCTCGACGATGTGCGATGTTGGGATTCGCCGCAGCCGCATGACGAAGGCATCACGCTCGTCGCCGATACGCTTCGCGAAGTGTTGGGTGAAAAGGCCAGGATCGGCATTCTCGAAGGGCCGGAGACCCATCTTCGTATGCCGCTCGGGGATTTTCGCAGGCTTTGTGCTTCGCTGCCGAATACGGTCTTCGCCGACGTAACAGGCCTGATCCGGCAATTACGCATGGTGAAGTCGCCGGCGGAGGTCGAGAAGATCGCCCATGCCTGCGGTCTCGTTTCCGGCGTCTTCGGATCCTTTGCGGAGCAATTGCGCGTCGGCATGACGGATATCGAGATCTTCCGGCGCTTCAAGATCGCCTGTCTCGAAGCGGGTATCGACGATGTCGACTATCTTGTCGGCGGTGCGGGACGCGGCGGCTATGGCAACATCATTTCGCCACCCTCGACACGGCGCGTCGAGAATGGCGATATCCTCATGCTCGACACCGGATCGACATTTGACGGTTACTTTTGCGACTTCGATCGCAATTTCGCGTTCGGTCCGGTTTCCGAGGAGACGGCCAAGGCCTATGACGCGCTGCTCGAAGCGGTGGAAGCCGGACTGCAGGCATCACGTCCGGGCGCGACCTGCGCCGAGGTTTTCCATGCCATGCAGCGGATCCTCCGGAAGGAGTTCCCCGGCGAAGGCGGCGTTGGCCGAATGGGTCATGGGCTCGGCATGCAACTGACCGAATGGCCGTCCTTTGCCGCCAATGACGACACCGTGCTGCAGGCCGGCATGGTGCTGACGCTGGAGCCGTCTGTCGGCCTGCCCGGCGGCAGGATGCTGGTGCACGAGGAAGACTTTCTCCTGACCGAAGAGGGGCCGGTGCTTCTGACCACCGCAGCGCCAGCCACCATTCCCGTCATCGCCTGACGGCAGCTTCTATAGCGGCACGTTCGCGCCGACCTTGGTGCGGTCCATGACCACCGAGGTGCGGAAGCGCTTGACGTTGGAGTCCTTGAAGAACAGCCGGTGCGTCAGGTGTTCGTAGTCCTCCATGTCCCTGGCGAGCGCGATGATTGCGAAGTCGGCTTCACCGGTTATGTAGTAGCACTGCTGCACCTGCGGTTCCGCGCGGGCCTTGCGGCGGAACGCGTCGATCTGGTCTATGCGCTCGTGCTCCAGTTCGACAAAAACCAGGAACGTCATCGCATAGCCGACCGACTTCGGATTGATCAGCGCGCTTTCCGCCATGATCGTCCCGTCGGCCTTCAGATTGCGGATGCGGCGCTGCACGGTCGCAACCGAAAGCCCGGTTTCCATGGCGATGGCCTCCAGCCTCTCGCGTGAATTTTCCTGCAGCATTCTGAGGATTGTCTGGTCTGCGGCGGATAGGTCCATGTTGATTACTACCGGTCAATTGGGGCGCAAAAAATAGCGGTTTTTATCATCTACGGCATTGTAAGTGAACAATACCATCAAATTCCTTTGCTACGCTACGATCTAGCATCACAGAGAGAACGGTTTGTCAAAGAGCTTCGATCTCGTCTTCCGGTAACCCTGTTTGCGTGGCGTATCGCCGGGCAGCCACTGAAAAGGTCATGACTGCTGACTGAGGTTCCCAACATCATCGAGTTCCGGAATGTCCACAAAAGCTTCGGCAGCTTGAAGGTTCTGGACAGTCTCAATCTCGAAGTCGCCGCCGGTGAAAAACTCGCCCTCATCGGGCCGAGCGGATCCGGAAAAACCACCATCCTCCGCATTCTCATGACGCTGGAAACGATCAGCGCGGGTCAGGTCGTCGTCAATGGCGACTATCTCTGGCATGAGGAGAAGGACGGAAAGCTGGTCGACGCCAGCGAGGCGCATCTCCACAAGATGCGCAACGACATCGGAATGGTGTTCCAGCACTTCAACCTGTTCCCGCATCTCAACGCGGTCCAGAACATCGAGCAGCCGCAGGTTCTCGTCCGCAAGACGTCAAAATCCGAAGCGCGCGACAAGGCGATGGAACTGCTCGGCCTAGTCGGTCTGAGCGACAAGGCCAATCACTTTCCGCACCAGCTTTCCGGCGGGCAGCAGCAGCGCGTGGCCATTGCGCGCTCGCTGGCCATGGACCCGAAGATCATGCTCTTCGACGAGGTCACCTCGGCGCTCGATCCCGAACTCGTCGACGAGGTTCTGACCGTCCTGCGCAAACTGGCGTCCGATTCCGACACCACCATGCTCACGGTCACCCACGAGATGAATTTCGCCCGCGATTTCGCGGATCGCGTCCTGTTCTTCGACAAGGGAAAGATCGTCGAATCCGGCGATCCGAAGATCATCTTCTCGGATCCGAGCGAGCCCAGAACCCGGGCCTTTCTCAGCAAGTACATCAATGTTTCGTAACTCCCGCCCCCGACCGAAAGGAAAGACCATGATGAAATCCTCCACCCGACAACGCCTCGGACTGACGCTTGCCGGCGTATTGGTGACGATGCTCTCGGTATCGTCCGCATCGGCCGAAGACACGCTCGAGAAGCTTCGCAAACAGGGATACGCGACCGTTGCGGTCGCCAATGAGCCGCCATACAGCGACATCAAGTCCGACGGCTACGTCTCCGGCGCCGCGCCGGAAGTTGCCCGCGCCGTCATGAAGAAACTGGGCGTGCCGGAACTGAGGGCCCAGGTCGTTCCCTACGGCTCGATGATCCCGGCGCTTCTGGCCCGGCGCGTCGACATGGCCACGTCAGGCCTGTACATCAAGCCGAACCGCTGCGAAGCGATCATCTATTCCGAGCCGGATCTCTGCGGCGCGGAAGCCTTCGCCGTCGCCAAGGGCAATCCGCACAACATCAAGACCTATGAGGATATCGCGGCCAATCCGGAGGTCACCATGACCACCTGCGCCGGTTGCGCCGAGGAGCTTTATGCGACCGAGCGCGGTGTGCAGCCCGCACAGATCAAGGTGTTCACCGATCCGCCGAGCGGCATCAAGATGCTGCAGCAGGGCCGCGTCGACGTCTTCGCGCTGTCCGGCCTCGGCACCAAGGATCTTCTCGAGAAGTTCGACGACGACAATCTGGAACTCGTCATGCCGGTCAAGGGCGTCCCGATGGGCTGCGCCGGTTCCGCGTTCAATCCGGAGGACACCGCTTTCCGCGAGGCCTACGACAAGGCTCTCAGCGAGATCAAGGCGAGTGGCGAATTCGCCTCGATCATCGAGCCTTTCGGCTTCTCCGCCGAGGCGACGATGAGCGTCAAGCGCGACGATTTCTGCCCCGGCAACTGATCTGCGGTTTCCCAATTGAAACGAGAGCCGCGCGGACGCCGGGCGGCTCTCGAACGGAGCGGGCATGGAACTGATCGTCGAATTCTATCCCCTGCTGGTCAAGGGAACCCTGCTGACCATCGAACTCACCGTGGTCAGCGCGGTCATCGCCTTGGCGATATCCTTTATCGTCGGCCTCGCGCGCCTGTCGCGTCACTGGATCGTGCGCACCCTGGCGCTGATCTATCTGGAGTTCTTCCGCGGCACATCCGCGCTGGTGCAGATGTTCTTCATGTTCTACGTGCTGCCGCTTCTGGGCATCAGCCTGTCGCCTTTCCTTGCCGGCGTCATCGCCTGCGGCTTCAACCTCGGCAGCTACGGTTCCGAAGTCGTCCGAGGCGCGATCAAGTCCGTCGGCAAGGGCCAGTCCGAAGCCGCTCACTCCCTGAATTACACATCCTATCAGCGCTATCGCTACGTCCTCATCCCACAGGCCGTGCCGATGATGATACCGCCCTTCGGCAATCTGCTGATCGAGCTGATGAAGCTCACCGCGCTGACGTCGCTGATCACGCTGTCCGACCTGACCTTCGCCGCCCAGATTATCCGGTCCCAGACCGCGATGACCCTGGAGCCGTTCCTTCTGATCCTCGTCATCTATTTCCTGATCGCTTCGGTCCTGGTCGGCTTCACCGACTGGCTGGCGAAATCGATCGCGAAACGACGCGGCATGACGCCCGTAAGGACAAACTGACATGCATTGGGATTGGGCCGTCGCCGCAGAAGTTTTTCCGCGCCTCATGGCGGGGCTCGTCGTCACCGTACAGGCGACATTCGTCGGAGCTGCGCTCGCCTACGCACTGGGGCTTGTCCTGGCTATTCTCAAGATGTCGGAAAACCGCGCGGTGCGCTGGACGGTGTACTGGCTGTCGGAATTCATCCGCCGCACGCCGCTGCTGGTGCAGCTCTATTTCCTGTTCTACGTACTTCCCGATCTCGGCCTCTTCCTTTCGCCGTTCCTCGCTGGCGTGATCGGCCTCGGCCTGCATTTCTCGACCTACACTTCGGAAGTGTTTCGCGCCGGCATCGAGAACGTGCCGAAGGGCCAATGGGAAGCGGCGAAATCGCTCAACTACACGATGGCGCAGACATGGACCCGTGTCGTCCTTCCCCAGTCCATCCCGCCGATGATCCCGCCGCTGGCGAATTACCTGATCACCATGTTCAAGGAGACGCCGTTGCTCGCCGCGATCACGGTGGTCGAGCTGTTCAACGCCGCCAATATCTATTCCAACAGCTACTACAAATATCTCGAGCCGATGACGCTGGTGGGCGCGCTGTTCCTGTTGGTGTCAATCCCGTCGGCCTATGCGGCGATGTGGCTGGAACAAAAATATTCCCGCAGGAACTGATCTGCCCGACGCCGGCTGAAACTTCGAAGGATATCCGCATATGGGCCTCGCATTTGAGACGAACGAACGCGACGAGCCCCGGCTGGGATTGATCGTCCTGCAATCCGACGAAACGATCGAGAACGAGTTTTGCCGGATGATCCCGTCCGAAGCGACGTTGCACGTTTCACGCGTGCCGAGCGCTGATGAGGTCACGCCGGAAACACTGGCCGAGATGGAGCACCACATCTCCGCGAGCGCCCGCCTGCTGCCGCTACCGGCCCGTTTCGACGCCGTGGGCTATGGCTGCACCTCGGGAACCTCAGTGATCGGCATTGAACGGATCGGCGATCTCGTCCGCTCCGGAACCACGACACGGTCCGTCACCCAACCGGTTTCGGCCTTGATCGCCGCGTGCGCGGAATTGGGCGTATCCCGCCTCGCATTCCTTTCGCCCTATGTCGGGAGCGTTTCGTCCAGGATGCGCGCGGTGCTGGCCGAGAACGGGATAGACACGCCTCTTTTCGGCTCCTTCGAAACGAGCGAGGAGGCACTTGTCGCGCGCATTACGCCTGCATCGATCCTTGAGGCGGCGGTGAGCCTCATGGACGATCCGGCTGCGGAAGCGATCTTTATCTCATGCACGAACCTGCGCACTCTCGACATCATCGAGGAGATCGAGGCCCGCACGGGAAGACCGGCCCTTTCCAGCAACCAGGTGCTGGCCTGGCATTTGTGCCGCCTCGCAGGGATGGAGATTCGCAAAAAAGAATTCGGGAAGCTCCTCTCCGACAATAGCTGACCCCGCGCGACGGGATGCGGCGCGAGGCTCACTGAACCGCGTCTCTATCGGATGCTGTTTCAAAACAGAGGCTTATGTCTTGTTACCGGCGCCGTCTCTGAACCCTTTGACTGCGGCCGCAGCGCCGGCTTCGACGAAGCGGGCGTCGGAACCGATGGTGACGAGATCCATTCCGGCGGCGGCAGCGCGTGCCGCATAGGCGGGCGATCCGCAATGGAGGCAGCATCGGAGACCCGCGGCTGCCGACCGCGCCCGGATATCGGCGATCAAGGTTCGCATCTCAGGCTCTTCCCGGTCGAAGCCCGGCGAAAAGCCGTGCGAGAGCGAGAGATCGGCTGGGCCGATATATATGCCCGACAACCCCGGCACCGACAGGATCGCATCGAGATTGGCGACAGCGGTCTTCGTTTCGATCATCGCGAAGACGAGGACTTCCTCATTGGCGATACGCGCATAATCGTCGCCCCATGCGAAGCGCGCTCGCACCGGGCCGAAACTGCGCGCGCCGTCCGGAGGATAGTTGCATGCGGACACGAGGCGTTCGGCGTCCTCGCGCGTTTCGATCATCGGCGCGATGATCCCAAGCGCGCCGGCATCCAGCGAACGCATGATCGCAGCCTCGTCCAGCCATGGTACCCGAACGATCGGCGCGGCACCCGATTTCTCGATCACCGGCAGGATTGAAAGGAGATCGGCGTAGTCCGCCGTGCCGTGCTGCATGTCGACGGTCAGCGCGTCCCAGCGCGCCTTGGCCATCGCCTCGACATTGAGCACCGACGGGACCGCGATCCAGCCGTTGACAGCCGCGCACCCCTCCGCCCAGACGCGACGAACAGGGTTCAGGGGCGCCATGTCAGACCGCCATCATGTGGCTGAGCTTGGTATTCTGATAGTCGCGGATCGCCTCGCGCCCCCCTTCCCGGCCCATCCCGGAGTGATCGACGCCGCCAAACGGCGCCTCGGCATGCGCGATCATGAAGGTGTTGATCCCGACCATGCCGGCATGGAGGCCGCGCGAGAGCGCCGAGGCCTTCGCCTGGCTGGAGGTGAAGGCATAGGCTGCGAGGCCGTAGGGCGTGGAATTGGCGCGCGCGATAGCATCGTCAAACGAACCGAAAGTCGCGACAGGCGCGACCGGACCGAAGGGCTCCTCGCTCATGATATCCGCATCGTCCGGCACGCCGGCCAAAACAGTCGGCTGGAGGAAATATCCCGCGTTGCGCCCTTCCGGCCGCCTGCCGCCGGTCACCAGTCTCGCGCCCTTTTCCTGCGCGTCGGCGATCAGGCGCTCGACCTTCTCGCGGCCCGAGGCCAGCGTCAGCGGACCCATCGAGGTCTCTTCGTTCTGGCTGTCGCCGAGCACGAGCTTTTCGGCTTCGGCCTTCATTGTGGACAGGAAACGGTCGGCCACGCTTTCCTCGACATAAAACCGGTTTGGAGCGATGCAGACCTGGCCGGCATTTCGAAACTTGAAGCCGGCGCACTGCACCGCCGCGGCCTCCACGTCTGCGTCCGCGCATACGACGACGGGCGAATGGCCGCCCAGCTCCATCGAGCATCGTTTCACGGTCTGTGCGGCCTCGGCCATCAGCATCTTGCCGACGCGTGTCGAACCGGTGAGCGAGATCTTGCGGACCTCGTCCGCGGCGAGGATCGCGGGGGTGATATCCGCCGCACGGCCGAGCAGAAGCTGCACCGTACCCGCCGGCACACCGCCCGCGACGAATGCCTCGGCGATGAGCGTCGATGTCATCGGAACCTGCTCGGAGGGCCGGACGAGGATGGCGCAACCGGCGGCGAGCGCCGGCGCCATCTTGCGGACAGGCAGGTTGACCGGAAAATTCCAGGCGGTGAATGCGGCACAGATGCCGACAGGCTCCGGCTCGATGATCAGCCTCCCGCCCTGGCGTGACGGGATCGTCTCTCCGAAGAGCCGTTCCGCCTCGCCCGCGAACCACTCGATCTGTTCAATCGCCGCGCCGACCTCGCCAGCCGACTGGTTGTAGGGTCTGCCGATTTCGAGGGACAACGCACGGGCAATGGCGTCGGTGCGGCCCCTCATTTCCTCCGCCACCTTCCGCAGGATGCGGCCCCGCTCCCAGCCATGAACCCTGCTCCATTCCGCCTGCGCCTGACGGGCGTGCGACAGCGCCTCGGCGACGTCGTCGCCCGAACAGGCCGGCTGTTCCCACAACACCTCCTCGGTGCAGGGATTGATGACGGGAATTGGAGCCGCGCCTCCGCTTTCGCGAAACTCGCCTCCGATCAGAAGCTTCGGTTGCATGCCAGCCATGGTCCTACCTCGCGTCACAATATCTCGGGTTCCGGCACCGCAGCGCCGAAACCGGTTTCCAGGAAATCGAAGTCGCAGCCCTGGTCGGCCTGCAGAACGTGATCGGAGTAGATCCATCCGTAGCCCCGGCCGAACTTGCGGTCGGGCCGAACCCAGCCGGCCCGGCGTCGGTCGAGTTCGTCGGTATCGACCTCCATGTCGAGACGGCCGGCGCGGGTGTCGACAGAAATGGTGTCTCCGGTTCGAACCAGCGCGAGCGGACCGCCGACATGCGCTTCCGGCGCGACATGCAGGATGCATGCGCCGTAGCTGGTGCCGCTCATGCGCGCATCGGAAATTCGCAGCATGTCTCGCACGCCCTGTTCCAACAGGTATTTCGGGATCGGCAGCATGCCCCATTCCGGCATGCCCGGCCCGCCTTGCGGCCCGGCGCCGCGCATGATCAGCACATGATCGGGCGTGATCTCGAGCGCCGGATCGTCGATACGCTGCTTCATCTCGCCATAGCTTTCGAACACCACCGCAGGACCGCGATGTTTCAACAGACGCGGATCGGCGGCAGAAGGCTTCATCACAGCGCCGTCGGGCGCGAGATTGCCGCGCAGGACCGCCATGGCCGGCTCTTTGGAGACGGGGTCGTCAAGCCGGCGGATGACATCGGGCAGATATGTCTCCGCGCCTTCGATCTCCTCGCCCATGGTCCGGCCGGTAACGGTGCGCGCCGCCGGGTCTATGTGATCGCCCATATTCGCCATCAGGGCGCGAAGGCCTCCGGCGTAGAAGAAATCCTCCATGAGATAGGTCGCGCCCGAGGGCCGTATGTTGGCGAGAAGCGGCACACGTTGGCCGGCGGCGTGGAAGTCATCCAGGGTCAACGGAAAACCGGCACGCCGGGACAATGCGATCAGATGGATGATCGCGTTGGTCGAACAGCCCATCGCCATCGCGACATGCAGCGCATTTGCAAAGGAGGCAGGCGACAGGACTGTCGACGGACGCAGGTCCTTATGCACCATCTCGACAGCACGCCGCCCGGTGGCGGCGGCCATGCGGATGTGGTTGGCGTCAGCGGCGGGAATCGAGGACGCGCCGGTCAGGCAGAGGCCCAGCGCATCGGCGATGCCTGTCATCGTTGCGGCCGTGCCCATGGTCATGCAGTGTCCGTAGGACCGGGCGATGCCAGCCTCGACCTCCTGCCATTCGGCAAGGCCGATCCGTCCGGCGCGACGCTCGTCCCAGTATTTCCAGGTGTCGGAGCCGGAGCCCAACACCTCGCCTTTCAGATTGCCGCGCAGCATCGGGCCGGCGGGCATGAAAATCGCCGGCAGATCCATGCTGATCGCGCCCATCAAAAGCGCCGGCCCGGTCTTGTCGCAGCCACCCATCAGCACCGCGCCGTCTACGGGATGCGACCGCAACAGTTCCTCGGCCTCCATTGCCAGGAGATTGCGATAGAGCATGGTCGTCGGCTTGACGAAGTTCTCCGACAGCGACAACGCCGGCAGTTCGATCGGGAAGCCGCCGGCCTGCAGCACGCCGCGCTTGACGTCTTCCACGCGCGCCTTGAAATGGGCGTGGCAGGGATTGATGTCCGACCACGTATTGACGATGGCAATGACGGGCCGGCCTTCCCAGTCCTCGCGCGCATAGCCCATTTGCATCAGGCGGGAGCGATGGCCGAATCCGCGCAAATCGTCTGCGTCGAACCAGCGGGAGGAACGCAACCGGGTCATTGCGAAGCCGTGACCCCGCCATCGATATAGACGATCTGTCCGGTCATGTAGCTGCCGGCCGGGGCGGCGAAAACGATCACCTGGCCACACACTTCCAGCGGATCGCCAATGCGGCCAAGCGGATTGCGTTCGAGAATGAAATCCCGAAACTCGGGCTTGTCGAGATGCATGCGGATGCGATCCGACTGGATGAAGGTCGGGGCGACACCGTTGACGGTGATGTTGTGCGGCGCAAGCTCCATCGCATGCTGCTTGACGAGCATGGCGAGCCCGCCCTTGGTGGAGCAGTAGGCGGAATATCCGCGCCCGCGCAGCGCGAGTTGCGAACGGACCGACAGGATGTGGATCTGCCGTCCGCCCTTGCCGCGCGCGATCTGGTCGCGCGCCGTCTCCTGGGCGAGGAACATCGCGGATTTCAGGTTGGTCTGGTAGACTTCGTCGAAGACATCCTCGGTCACGTCCATCAGATGCTGCTCGCGCTGGATGCCAACGCAATTCACCAGCGTGTCGATGCCGCCCATGGCGCCAATGGCCTCGGAGGTGGCGTCTCGCACCGAGTCGATGTCCCGCGCATCCAGTTCGAAGCCATGAGCCTTTCCGCCCGCGTCGACGATGCGGTCGGCCAGAGCCCGGGCCTTGTCGATCTTCGGGCCGGCAATGGTCACCACCGCGCCATGAGCCGCCATGGCGGTGGCGGTTGCCTCGCCGATCGCTCCATAGCCTCCCGGTACGAAAACGCGCATGCCCGTTATGTCGAACAGCCTGGCGATCCGCTCCGGGTCGAGACGCGGCGTGAGGCTCGCGGGTTGCTGGTTCATTGCTCTATCTCCACTCCAGCCGCGGCATAGACGCTTTCCATCAGTCGCAGGGTCTCCAGATTGTCGAGGCGATCGGTCTCGAACGGCGTCCCGTCGCGCAGTCCCTGGACGAAACCCGCCATCACCGTGTCGAAACACTCCTGGTAGCGGCCGAGAAGGTCGACCTCCTCAGCCTCGCCCTCCGCACCGACGATATGGATGCGATTCAACTCCATCAGGATCGTGCCCTTGGTGCCGATGACCTCCAGCCGATCGCCGTGAAGCTGAGGATAGCCCGGCGCAACGAGGCAGCCGTCGGCCGTGGCGATGAAACCGTCCTCGCCGGACAGCAGGATTGCCGCCGTGTCCTCGCCCGGCAGCCCTTCGGCGAGACGGTTGAGCCGTGCCGCGACGACGGTGAGCGGCCCGCACAGGCAGCGCAGCACGTCGAGATGGTGGATCATCGTCTCGAAGACGAGGTTGCGGCGAAAGCCCGTCAAATATGGCTGGCGCTCGATCAGGAAGGGCGGAGCACCATCGCGCGGGCACAATCCCGACCCCCGGCAAGTGATCGCCGCGTGGCGTATTTCGCCTATGCGGCCCTCCTCGATCCAGCGGCGAACGGTCATGTAATGCGGCCGGAAGCGGTAGTTCTCGTGCACCATGAAGCGGACGCGGTCGCCCACATAGTCGATCAGCGCCTCGGCTTCAGCGACCGTTTCCGTCAGCGGTTTCTGGCACATGATATGGACGCCGTGATCGGCGGCGATGCGGGCAACCGGCGCGTGCGCGCCGACCGAAGCCGCGATATCGACTGCGTCGAACCCGCCTTGCGCGAACATCTCGCCCGCATCTGCATGGACGCGCGAAATCCCGAATTCATCGGCACGCGCTTTCGCCTTGTCGATATCTGTGTCGCACAGCGCGACGATCTCGGCGCCCGCGGCCTTCCAGGCGCGCAGGTGGTAGAGGCTGATCAGCCCGCAGCCGACCAGCGCGACGCGCAGCGGCTCAGCCATCGGCGCCTCCGAAGGTTCCGTAACCGTAGAACCGGACGCTGCCGCCCTGCCGCGACGTGCGCGACGCGCCGTAGGCCGACTTGCGAAACGCGCTCATGCCGCCCGCTCCGTCAGAAGATCGCCGAGATAGGCCCGCGCCGGCTCGTGCGCCAGCAGGTCATCATACGAGGCCAGCGGCGTGACCGAGCCTTTCTGGACAAAGATGAAGCGCTCGCAGATCTCCTCGACAATCTCCAGATGGAAGCGCTCGTTGGGGTGGACGCACAGGAACACCAGCCGCCCCTCGTCGCGCAGCCGACGGAAGAAATCGAGCATGAAGCCGATATAGCCGTCCTGCGTGTTGAACTGCGGCTCGTCGAAGAGATGCAGCATGGGATAGTCCGATCCGGCATTTTCCAGCAGGGCGTTCGGCGTCCATGACCGGAAATGACGAACCTGGTAGGATTGGTGATAATGAATCGCCAGCCGATCGCGCTGGTCCGTGCGCACGCGGTGAATGTTGCGCCCCATCACCGAGACTTCGCCCGATGTCGGCGCATTGGAGCCGGTGACGAGTTCGAACAGCGTCGTCTTGCCGGAGCCGTTCGGCCCCATCATGCCGACGATGCCCGGTTCGGCGATGGTGAAATCCGCGGTCAGCCGGAAGGTCGGCGTGCGGTCGAAAACCGATCTTGTGTAGACCTTCTCCAGACCCTTTACTTCGAGCATCGCTGTCATCGTCACATCCCGATCAGCCGGCGGCGCAAAGCCGCGTTGTCCAGCAATTCGCGCGCGTCGCCCTCGTGGACGATACGGCCGCGATCCATGACGTAGACCCTGTCCGACACCTCCAGCGCGGCCAGTGCGTTCTGTTCGACGATCAGCGAGGCGATGCCTTCCGCCTTCATCTTCCGCACCGTCTTGAGCACGTCCTGCACGATCTTCGGCGCGAGCCCCTGGCTCGGCTCGTCGAACAGCACGATGCCAGGCGAGCCGAGCAGCGCGCGGGAGATCGCGACCATCTGCAATTCGCCGCCGGACATCGCCTCGCAGTCGCGCACCATCAGGTGATCGAGCGCCGGGAATATCTCGCACACCTCCTCCTGCCGCCAGGCGCGAAACCGCGTCCTGCGTGCGCCGAGCGCGAGGTTGCGCCGGCCGGAGAGCATTGGGAAAACGCGGCGGTCGTCCGGCACCCAGCCGACGCCCATTCGCGTGATGCGATGCGTCGGCATCCGCGTGATGTCCGCGCCGTCGAAGCGGATCTGGCCGGCGCGCGGTGGTGACAGTCCCAGGACCGAGCGGATCGTCGTCGTCTTTCCCGCGCCATTCGGCCCAAGCAGTGCGACGACCTCGGCCTCACCGACGCGCAGCGACGGGCCGAACAGGGCCTGTGTCTCGCCGTGGAAGGTTTCGATACCGGATATCTCGAGCATCACGCCAGTTCCCCCAGCGCTGAGCGGGCGACCCACTTATTGGCCATCAGTTCCGTCGGCGTGTCCTCGGCGATCACCTGTCCCCAATGAATGACCGAGATGCGGTCGGCCAGTTCGAACAGGAAGCGCATGTCGTGCTCGATCATGACGATCGTGTAGCTCTCGCGCAGGCGCCGGACGAGCTGCGCCAGTGCGCGCGTTGCCTCGGCGCCAAGGCCCGAAGTGGGCTCGTCGAGAAAGACGATCTTCGGACGCGCCGCCAGAGCCACCGCGATTTCGAGCGCCCGGCGCTGGCCGTAGGAGAGCGATGCCGCCTTGTCCCACGCCTTTTCGGCAAGATCGACCTGCGCCAGAATCTCCAGCGCGGCGTCGGTCAGCGCGCGGTCGATGAAGACGTTGCGCGACGGGCTGAAGGTCATCGCTCGGAACTCCGGCAGAGCCAGCATGACGTTCTCGATCACCACCGTGTCGTCGAAGAGGTTCATGATCTGGAACGACCGGGAGACGCCTAGCCGCGCGATGCGGTGCGGCTTCATCCCGGCGATATCTCGCCCGGCGAAACGGATCGTGCCACCATCCGGGGCGTAGTGGCCGGTCAGGACATTGAAGCAGGTGGTCTTGCCGGCGCCGTTCGGCCCCATGATGCCGTGCACCGCGCCTTGCTCGACGCTGAGCGAGACATCCTCCAGCACGACCCGCGCGCCGAAGCGTTTCTGGATGTTGCGCGCCTCGAACAACGGCATCTCAGGCGCTTCTCTCGGCGGGCGCGGACACCGGCGTCTTCACCGGCGCGCGGGCGAACCGGGCGCGGACGACATGGGCGAGACCCGCCGCCCCTTCCGGCCGCACCATCACCATGACGACGAACATCAGCCCGAACCAGAGCAGCCAGGTTTCGGTGATGCCGCCGATAATGTCGCGCGCGATGAAGTAGACCAGTACGCCGAGCACCGGCCCCCAGAAGCTGACCAAACCGCCGCCAACCAGGATCATCATCACGATCAGGCCGGACTGGTGCAGGCTCATGACGTCGGGATAGGCGCTTTCCTGCGCCATGGCGAAAAGACCGCCGGCGAGACCCGCTACCGAGGCGGAAAGCGTGAACACCAGCCACTTGATGCGCCAGACATCGTAGCCGGCAAAGCGCGCGCGCATCTCGTTCTGGCGGATCGCCTGGAGGACGCGGCCGAAAGGCGCGTTGACCAGCCGCCACAGCCCCAGCATTGCCAGCCCCAGGATCGCGGCCGAGAACCAGTGCAGCGACGTGTTTTCCTGCAGGCTCACCCGTAGCGGGCCGATGACGAGGTCAGGCCGCGGAATGCCCAGAAGCCCGTCCTCGCCCCCGGTGAGCCAGCGCAGCTTGATCGCGCAGAACCAGAAGACCTGCCCGAAGGCGATCGTCAGCAGTGCGAAATAGATGCCGCGACGGTGAGCGACGAACAGGGCAACCGCCGCGCCCGCGATCGTCGCCGCGAGCACGGCAGCCAGCAGCCCCCCCCACAGGCTGACCCCGACATGATTTTGAAACAGACCGAAGGCGTAAGCCCCAACACCGAGATAGGCGCCGTGTCCGAACGAGTGCAGCCCTGCATAGCCGAACAGCAGGTTGAACCCCATCGCATAGAGAATCCAGATGGTGATCTCGATGCCGAGATAGCTGTAGAGCCCCACGGCCTCGAGCCAGAACGGCGCGGTGGCGAGCGCCAGCAGGAACACAAACATCGGCGGCGTGAAGGGCGATCCGCCACGGGCGGGAATATCCGACAGCGAGATCATCAGTTCTCCAGGGCGCTCTTGCGGCCGAATAGGCCGCGAGCGCGGAAGCCGACCACGAGGATCAGCAGAATGTACATGGACAGCATCGACCAGGCCGCCGCGTAGGCGCCGGTGATGCCGACTGCGAGGCCGACCAGCATGGCGGCGGCGACCGCGCCCCAGAAGCTGCCGACGCCGCCGACGACGATGATGAGAAATGCCGGGATCACGACATCGATGCCGATATGCGGCCGCAGCCCCCAGATCGGCGCCATGATGACGCCCGCGAGGCCCGCAAGAGCCGCGCCGAAGGCGAAAACGGCCAAACGCAGCTTGCCCAGATCAAAGCCCAGGGCCCGGACCATCTCGCTATCGTGGCTGCCCGCCTTGATGATCGCGCCATAGGGCGTCTTCTCCAGGAACAGCCAGACGAGAAAAATCGCCAGAATGGAAAATGCGGCTGCGTAGAACTTGTATTTCGAGAAGATCAGCCCGCCCATCAGGAAGGCACCGTTGATCGCTTGCGGCACCGACAGGCTCTGTTCCCCGGTTCCCCAGACCAAGCGGATGAGTTCCTCGATCACCAGCGCCGCACCGAAGGTCAGCAGCAGGCCGTAGAGCGGCGCCTTGCCGTAGGTCGGGCGCAGACACAGTTCGAGGATCATCCCTGCCCCGGCGGCGCAAAGAGGGCCGAAGATCAGCCCCGAGGCATATCGCGCGCCCGGCGACAGGCTGCTCCACCAGATGCCGAACTCCGTGCCTGCAAACCAGCTTCCGCCGATCGTGGCGAGAGCGAAATATGCGCCAAGTGCGAAAAAGGCCCCATGGGCGAGGTTGATGACCTCCATGACGCCAACGATCAGCGTGAATCCGAGCGCGATCAGCGCAAAGAGCAATCCGAGCGTCAGCCCGTTCACGATATGGGGTATCAGACTGTACATGCGTTATTCCCAGGCGCTCCGGAGAGCGGTGGTCGGGTTGCCGCGACCGGCCCCGGGAGGGGCCGGCCCACCATTCTTCACCAAGCCTCAGGCGTCGAAGCTTGGCGTCTCGTCGTAGCTTTCCAGCTTGCAGGCAGCGGCAGCACCCTCGTCGCGTACCTCCTCCGGGGCCGACTGGGTGAGGACCTTGAACATGTCGTCCTTGTTGTCGCCCATCTCGGTGTTCGCGGTCGCCAGATAGACCGTCTGCTGCACCTGGTGCGTATCGGGGTCGATCCAGGCATCGTGATGCTGCATGCGGCTCTCGGCGGACATCTTGTGCCCCTCAAGCTGCTTGATGACCGCGATATTGTTGGTGCTGTCGGCCCTCTCGATGGCGGCGAGCAGTTCGCGGGTCGCCATATAGCCGTTGTAGAAGACATTGCCCGGAACCCGCATCGCCGTATCCGGATAGGCCGCCTGGTAGCGCTCGACGAACTCCTTCACGCCGGGCAGATCGAGCCCGTAATACCAGGTCGTGCCGAAGACACCGAAAAGATTGTCCACCGGCAGGCCGTAGACGTCCGGCCAGTCCTGCTGGTTATTGATCCAGGCAGGCTTGGAGCCCATCCCGAGCTGGGCGACCTGCTGGCGCATGGCAACCTGGTCGTCGCCACCGACAGCCGCGGCGACCACGTCGGGATTGGCTTGCTGGATTTTCAGGAGCGCGGCGCTGAAATCGCGGGTACCCTGCGGCACCAGAATCTCCTCGACCACCTCGCCGCCATACTGATCCAGCAGCTTCTTCGTCGCGGCTGCGGTGTCATGGCCCCAGCCATAGTCATTGGTGAGCAGCATCCACTTCTTGCCATAGGCGTCGATGGAGTTCTTGACCGCTGCCTTGGCGAAGTTGGTGCCGTTGCCGTCCCAGACGAACTTGACGCGATGGCAATTCTGCCCGCTTTCGGTCGGCGAGGACGAGTTGGTGTTCAGGTAGATCACGCCGTAGCGCTGGGCCACCTGGCTGATCGCGTTGGCGACGCCGGAGCTGACCGCTCCGACAAGGAACCCGCACTCCTCGCGGGTGATCAATCGCTCGGCGACACGGCTTCCCGTCGCGGCGGTGGTCTCGGTGTCGAGATGCTGGAACTCGATCTTGCGACCGAGCACGCCGCCCTTGGCGTTGGCCTCGTCGATGGCCATCAGCATGCCGCGCCGGTCGGATGCGCCGGAGTTTGCGTACTGGCCGCTCGCATCGGACGTGATGCCGATCCTGATCGGCTTGTCGGACGCCTGTGCATAGGCGCGATTGTGTTTCCACGGACCCGCAAACGCGGCGACTCCGCCGACAGCCGCTGTCGCGCCGGTCAGCAGGCTTCGCCTTGAGAATTTCTTATTGGACATCGATTTCCTCCCTTGAGCAGACCCGCCTCTGGCGGGCCATAACCGGCGCGACACCCCTCCCGCGGGCCAATTGAACGCCGTATCAATTAGTGTGAAAATTTATTCAATCCATGTCAATGAAAAATTCATTCACAAACATCGAATGCGTGCTATACCACTCGGAATGAACGAAAAAAGTTTCGCGAACGGGCCTGCGGCGCCCGAGACATTCGACGGATTGCGCCAGCGGGTCCGGGACCGTTTCCCGACGCTGAGCCCGCATCTTCAACGCATCGCGCGCGCCTCGCTGGAGGAACCGAACAGCTTCGCCCTCAACACGACCCAGGTGATCGCCGACGAGCTGGAGATCCAGCCCTCGACCCTGATCCGCTTCGCCAAGGAATTCGGCTACAAGGGTTTTTCGGAGTTTCAGCGGGTCTTTCGCCAGCGCCTGATCGAAGGGCAGGCCGGCGTGCGCGGACAGGTGCTGGAGGACAGCGCGAAGATGCCGCCGCCCGATGCGAAGGCGCTGCTCGACGCCTCCGTCGCCGCGCATATGGAGGCGCTCAAGCATTTGTCGGAAACCTGCGACCTGGGCGACCTCGCGACGGCGATCCGGATGATGAGATCCGCCCGGCATGTCTATATCGCCGGGCTGCGGCGCTCGAGCCCGATCGCGGAGTACCTTCATTATGGCCTGCTGCGCGCCGAACGGGCCTGCTCGATGCTCGACTTTTCAGGCGGGATGGCCGGGCCCCAGATCGCGACGATATCGCGTGAGGACCTGCTGGTCGCGATCGCGTTTCCGCCCTATTCGGTGCCCGTTGTGGAAGTCGTGATGGATGCCGACGTCGTTGGTCGCCGTATCCTGACAATCACCGACACCGCAGAAAGCCCGCTGGCGCGGCATGCGGAGACGACTCTTCTTGTCGGCTCAGAATCGAAAAGCCACCTGCAACCGATCTCCGCCGCAATAGCACTCGTCCAGACGCTGATTACGGCGACCGCACAAGACGAGCTCGACTGAGCGGCCGAGCGAGCGTGGCAAATGTGTCTCGTGAGAATTCACTGATGCCGGTTTGAGGCCGGCAAACCGCGCCTGAATCGAGCGAAGTCCGGCGATTGCTTGCCCAAGGCATGTGTGGACGGGGACGCGATCCCGAATGGCCGGCGCCGCCGCGCAATTACATCCCAACTTCAATGAGTTCAGGTGCGGATATTACAGCGAATAGTCCGCTTCTGGCCCTAAGCTGCCCTCAAATCGCAAGCTCGTGATCCTGAGTCTGGCTCTGGTTGCTCGCGGACCGCGGCTAAGGTTCCGCCAAGCCCTGCGAGAGAAGGGGCTGCCAGGAGGGATCAGCCTGAACTGACCAATGCCATACGATCCTCGCGGAGCCATCGGATTATACCGGACTCCTCCGGGGCAAGCTGTTCCGCCAAATCGCCGGCAAAGGCCAGGAAGTCCGGAAGGTTCAGGCCGTTCACGCCGACAACCACGGGAATATCCCGATCGAGCGCTTCGACAATCAGGCTGCAGAAGCCGCGCCCGGCGCCTTCCTGCTTGCCGAACTTGTTGATGATCAGGACATCGGCACCGGCGAAACGCGCCGAAACCTCGGCGACCGCCTGTTCGAGTGCGCCCGCATCCAGCCTGCACCCGCGCGAGCCGGGACCCAGGTTCTGGTTTATGACAAGGAGCGGACCGTCCGGCAGGACGCGCAGGGCGGTCTCGCAGGGATGTTGACCGGGTCCGACAGGGGCTGCCTGAACAACGCCCGAGGGCCGGATCCCTTCATTGCGCAACCGGTCTGCGACGCCCCCCAGGATCAGACCTGCGGCACCGCGCCCTTCCATCATCACATAGCCAAGTTTCACGATCATTTCCCCCAGCTGCAACGCCCGGCACCTGCCTCGGGGCCGCCCGCCCCAATTGCTGGGTGGCGGCCCGGAAGCCTGGTCATGGCACGTAAGGTCAGGCCGACGGCTGGCTGAAGACCGTCACCTCCGGCAGCGGGCCTTCGAAGAGCTCAACTTCCGCCACGCCGGTATGACCGCAATTACCCTGCGCCAGTTTCGAGGTGGCGACACCGGTCGTCAGGATGTTGACGTCACCATAGACACAGAGACTGCCGATCTCGCGCGGATTCTCTGGATCGAACCAGCCGCCCTCGTTGATGCGAACGACCCCTGGCATGATCTCGTCGGTAATCTTCAGGCCGGCAAGCATTTGGCCGCGGTCGTTGAAAACCCGCACCACGTCACCATCGGACAGGCCGCGCTGCTCCGCATCCGCGGGGTTCATCCAGCATGGCTCGCGCTCCGCGATCTGATAGGTTTCGCGGTTGACGGTGCCGCAGAGCTGCGAGTGGAGCCGCATCTGCGGATGGTTCGCCGCCAGGTGAAGCGGGTACTTCGTGGTCGGACCGCCAAGGCGTTCGATCGGCTCCATCCAGGTCGCATGCGGCGGACAATCGTCATAGCCGTATCTCTCGATGGCCACGGAGTAGAGCTCGAACTTGCCCGACGCCGTGCCAAGCGCATTCAGCAACGGATCTTCACGGAAGTCGGCATGGCGGACAAAGTCCTCCTGAGCCTCCGTCACGGGGAAGGCGAGCGGCTTGTTGCTGTCCCAGAAGACATCGAAGACCGGCATCTCCATGCCCTTGGCGCGGGATTCGATCTTGGCCGCCTCGTAGATCTTGCGGACCCAGTCCATTTCGGTCAGCCCCTGGGTGTAGGCATAGCCCTGGCCGAGCTTTTCGGCGATGTCGGCGAAGATGTCGAAATCGCTGCGCGCCTCGAAGACGGGCTCCACGATCTTCTTCATCGGAACGATGTGGCTGAGGGCGTAGTCACCGACCTGCTCGATGTCGTTGCGCTCATAGGAGGTCGTTGCCGGCAGCACGATGTCGGCATGACGCGCCGAGGCGGTCCATTGCACATCATGCACGATGAAGGTGTCCAGCTCGCGCCAGGCACGCAGCATCTCATTGCGGTCCTGCTGGTGCGAGAACGGGTTGCCGCCAACCCAATAGGCCATCTTGATGAGCGGCAGCTCGATCTCGTGCCCGTTGAACTGCATCGTCTTGCCGGGGTTGAGCAGCGTCTCGACGAAGCGCGAGACGGGGATCGAGACCGCACCGCCCCCCGCCAGCCATGCCGCGCCCTCGGTCGTCTGCCCCGAGGCATCGTCGACGGCCTTCAGGATCGGCGTGGTATGGGTGGGCGAGCCGCCCGAGGAATAGTGGTAGCTCAGCCCGTAGCCGCCACCCGGCAGGCCGATCTGCCCCAGCATCGCGGCCAGCGTGATGAGCATCCAGTGGACCTGCTCGCCATGGTGCTGGCGCTGTGTCGAATAGCCGAGCGCGAGCATCGTGCGCTTGCTGGCGAAACGCCGTGCCAGATCGCGCAGCGTGTCCGCCGGAAGGCCGCAGATTTCGGCCGCCCAGTCCGCCGTCTTGGGCGTGCCGTCGCTCTGGCCGAGAAGGTAGGGCAGGAATTTGTCGAAGCCCGCCGTGTAGCGGTCGAGAAACGCCTGGTCGTGAAGCCCCTCTTCGTAGAGCGTATGGGCGATGCCCAGCATCATCGCGACATCGGTCTGGGGACGCGGCGCGATCCACTCTCCGTTCAGCGCCTCGCAGGTTTCGGTGCGGACCGGGTCGATGCAGAGGACCGGCGTGCCGGCTTCCTTCATGCGCGCGATACCGGGCCAGGCGCCATGATCGGCAACCTGCCAGGAAATCTGCGAATTGTTGAGCGGATTGCAGCCCCAGAACACCATCAGCTCGCAGTTTTCCGCGAGATTGTTCCAGGTCGTGCACTGCTCGTAGACCTCGAGCGAGCCCGAGACATAGGGCAAGATCACCTGCGCCGCGCCGGTGGAATAGTCGCCGGAGCTGTTGGTGTAGCTGCCGGTGAGGTTCAGCATCCGGCGAAGCAGGGTCTGGCAATTGTGGATCTTGCCGGGGCTCTTCCAGCCGTAGGAGCCGGCATAAAGCGCCTGTTGTCCATAGGTCTCACGCACCCGCACGATCTCGTTCGCGACGAGTTCGATTGCCTTCTCCCAGCTCACCCGGACGAAATCGCCCGAGCCGCGGCCATCCGGATCGGCGCCGGGACCCTGTTCGAGCCAGGCGCGCCGCACCATGGGGTAGCGGATGCGCGATTCCGAATAGAGCGAGTCCATCACGCCGGGAAGCTGCGGCGACGGATGAGGGTCTTCCTCCCACGGCTTGAACTCCACCGCGCGGCCGTCCTCGACCATCCCGTAGAAGACCCCCCAGTGGCAGCCGGAGAGCACACCCTGCGTCCCGCTCTGCGCGGCAGCGCCGCGTGCAAAGAGCGGCAGGCCGGCAAGGCCGAGCGCGGCGGCAGATCCCTTGAGAAAGCTCCGCTTGGAAAGCATCGGACCGTCCAGTGTTTTATAGGAGTTATTGGTCATAGCCTGTCCTTTCAGATCGAAACCGAAGCAAGAGCCCGGTCCGGGCCCGCCTCGCCCGATTAATTCTGTTCTGCCTTCTCGACGAAGGCGTTCAGCAATTGCGCAACGGCCGCGTAGTAGCCGTTGCCATCCGCCGCGGTGAGGGACGCCGCGAACCGGACCGCCCAGCGCAGCTCGCCGAGCAGCGCAGGAACCAGCTCGGTCCGGCCCTGCCGCAGGGCCTCGGCCAATGCGGCAAGCTGGATGGCAATATGGTCAGGCGGTTCGCAACACGTCTGGTCAAGATGCAGGTCCAGCTCGCGAAGAAGCGCCTGCATCCGGCCGACTGCGGGCCCGTAGAGGCGACCCGTTCCGTCCCAGACACTGGCATAGGGCGGCAGGCCGCGCTGCCGGAATATGCCTTCGAAAAGTGCTGTGTACCGGCGCTGGAGCGCGACGGTCACTTCGGGCGCGCTGCCGTCCGCAAGCTTGTGGCAGAGCGCCTCGGCTGCGTCCCGGCGGTCAAGAAGCACCCCGATCTGCCGGAGCGCGGCCTGGCCCTCGGTCGAGCGCCCTGCCCCGATGCGTGCCGCATCGGGCGCGGTCAGAAACTGGAGGGCGAGCCAGTCCGCGACCAAGGCGAGATCAGGGTCAGTGTCGCGATCCGCCACGGGTGCGAATTTCAGGGCGGCGTTCATTCGACCGCTCCGTCACTCGTGTTGAGATCCTTCGAATGGTTCTGCACATAGGCCAGGATCAGACGATACTGATCATCGGTGAAGGAGGTGAAGCGGCGCATCGCCTTCATCGTGCCGATCCACTGGTTCGCCGTGAAGTGAGTCTTCTGCGGCAGGACGTGACATGCGGAACAAGCCTTCTGGTATGTGTCCTGGCTATAGTCCCACACCGCATCGCGATCGGCGTTCAGATCGGTTGCATCCGACCAGAGCGTGACTTCGACCGGGACCCAGGACTGGCCCGTATCGGCATCGGTCTCGGGCTCGCCACGCTGGACGGCCTCGATCGCCGCATCCGAGAGAACCGCCGTCATGACCCTCTGGCCCTTCGCCTGATAGACCACAGACGGAGCGTCGGTCATCTGCCAGCCCTTCAGCCGCAGTTCGGCCTTGTCCCCATCACGGGCTGCGACCGTGGCGAGCGCGCCGCCGAGAAGCTTTCCGTCCTCTTCAGAGCCGCCGTCAACGTCGGCCGCGTCAAGCCAGACATCCTTGGTGCCGATCACGGTGGCCTGCGCCCCCTGGGCAATGTCCGAGGCGGGCGAAGTCGGCAGGTCGGGTGCCGCCGCGATGACGTTATCGAGCATCACCAGCTCGGCGGTATAGTTCGGCTCAGGCATCCCGGGCGCGGGCTTGTCCACGGCGGGGACGTGCTTGAGATAGAGCGCCATGGCTTGCACGTCTTCGAAGGGCAACCGCGACGTATTCTCGATGACTTCCGCCATGTCCCCATCGGCAGTCCGCCCGATCGGGTTCACACCCGTGTGCAGATAGTTCGCGATCGACGCCGCGGACCAGAAACCGATTCCGGTCTCGTCAGGCGTGATGTTGGGGAAATAGCCGGTGCCGTCGGTATTCGGTCCGCCGCCATAGCGCTTCGATGCGATCACGTTCCCCATGAAGCCGCGCGGCGAATGGCATTCGGCACAGTGGCCCGCGCCTTCGACCAGATACGCGCCCTCATGGTAGGTCGCCTCGTCCACCCCTTCGGGGACCGGACCGGGCTCGAACGGCTTTCCGTCCAGAAAGGCAAGCCGCCAGACGCCGACGCCGCGGCGGATATTGAAGGGGAACTTCAACTCGTGCTCGGGCACCTCGTCGGCTTCGGGCGACAATGTCATCATGTAGGCATAGAGGTCGCGGACGTCTTCGCCGGTCAGCCGCTGGTAGGACGTGTAGGGGAACGCGGGATAGAGGTTCTGCCCGTCCGGTAACAAACCGTCCGGCCCGACACCCTGGCGCAGCGCGCGGTCGAACTCCGCCAGCGTCCAGTCGCCGATTCCGTGTTCCTTGTCAGGTGAGATGTTCGGCATGTGGAACAAGCCGAACTGCGTGTCGAGCGTCTTGCCGCCCCCCAGGATCGTATCCTCCTCCTGCCCGGGCGTGGCATGGCAGGTGGCACAATCCGAAGCGACGAAGACGGCGCGTCCATTTGCGAGGTCGGCGCCCTCCACCGCGGGGAGATCGCGGGCGGGATGGACGGCCGACCAGGTCCAGGGAGACGTCAACACGAGAAATCCGACGCCGCCCAAAAGGGCGAGGCCGCCCCCGATCTTCATTAGCGATCTACGGTTCAAAGTCATGGTCTGTGCCTCCGGTCTGGCCGACTGGGAGTCATCGGCCATGCATGGCGTAGCACCAACAGCGCGATAAGAGGCTGACAGCCTGTGAACAGATGTAAACGGCATGTAAACACAGCGCGATTGGGGCATGCGCCTTGCCAACGACTCGATATACTGATGGAAGCGCCAGCATCCCCAACGCCAGCGAGATGACGATGCCCTTGTCCCCTGACCGCTTGTCCGAAACACTGCGCCGCGAGAGCGATGCGCTGGTGAAGGAAACGGTGCGGCTCGCGCTGGAGACAGGCTTCACCGACCAGACAAGTTCCATGCGGGCGGCATGGACGGAAGCGACGGAGCGCCTCAACGATTGCATCGTGGCGTATTTGTCCGACCCGCTGCGCCATGGCCGCCTCGACGGGCGGCACAACTACCGAAGCGACGAGCGGTTCGACTCCCTGCGGGAAATCGCCTGGCGGCATCACGATTCCGGTGTCCCGCTCGAGCTGAATCATGGGCTGTTCAGGCTCTACCGCCGTGTCTATCTCGATCATCTCGGACCATTGCTGCGCGCCGAAGACGGGTCGTCCGGCGACGGCCCGGCGGACCAGCCGTCCCTCGCGGACCGGCTCGAAGACTTCTTCGACGAGGCGGACCAGGCCATGCTCGCCCCCTGGGCAATGACCGGCGCGAAGGATGCCGCGCTCGGCGACAGTGTTCGCCGCCTCACCCGCGAGCGCGATCAGTATTTCGGGGTCATCGAGAGCCTGCGCGGCCCCGTCTTCATTGCCGACGAAGACGGTCAGCTCGTGAACGCCAATCAGGCGGCGCTGCAGTCGTTTCTTGGCCTGTCCGAGGCCGGTGGCCTCACCTACCGCCTCGCGCTCCAGCCGCATCGCAGCGAACTCCAGGCGGTGATCGACGAGATTTTCGCCATCCCGAGCGAACGTCGCAGCGCGGTCTGGCTACAGACCGAAGACGGCAGCCGCTGTTTCGACATCCGTGTCCGTGGCGTCGAGGATACCGTATACAAGCTGGACCGCTGGCAGATCATCCTGCTGCACGACGTGACCGAGCACCTTCGCGCGGTCGAACGCGCACGCGATGCCGAAAATACCATGTCGCTCTTTCTCGCCGCGATGAGCCACGAGATCCGTGGCCCGCTTCACTGCGTGCTCGGAGCCGCCGATCTTCTGGAGGGGGCCGATCCGGCAGAGGCGGAACGGCTTGTCGAACTCATAGGCGTCTCGGCCCGCGGCCTCAATGCGACACTTGAAAACGTGCTCAGCTTCTCGCGTTTCGAGCATCAGTCGCCGCAACCGAGGCCAGAGCCTATCGCCATTGGAGACGCGCTCGCGAATTGCGTTCGCATGCAGGAAATCCTCGCCCGGCAGCAGGGCGTCCCGCTTCGGCTCGACATGGTGCCCGAGGAGGTCACGGGGGAAGTCCTGCTCGACTGGTCGATGACCCAACAGGTTCTCGGTAACCTGGTCCGGAACGCGCTCAGACATGACGACGGCCGGGGCGTGACGGTCAGCCTGCGCACCGATGCCGACACGCTGTGCTTCCGCATTGATGACCACGGGCCCGGCCTGCCCGCGGAAATCCGCGAGATGCTGGCGCAGGGCGTGGCCGAACTCCGGCCGCGTGCCACCGGGCGCGAAGGTTCGGGGCTCGGGCTCGCCATTGCGCAGCGAATGACCCACGCACTTGGCGGACAGATCATGGCACTCGATACATCGGCCGGCGCGTCGGTCGAGGTCCGGCTGCCGCTGGTTCCTGCCGAAGCCGCTCCGCAGCCTTCCGTGCCGCGCGACCATGGCGGGCAGTACGATGCCAGTTGTCTTGTCGTGGATGACGATCCGATCAGCGGGCTCGTGACCGGCGCCATGCTCGAGCGCCTCGGCCTCTCGGTCGATCATGCGGGCGATCTCGCCCAGGCAAGAGCGCTCTGTGCGGCCCATCCCGACGCCTATGACTACTTCATCGTCGATTATCGTCTGTCGGACGGCACGGGGAGCGATTTCGCGCGGTCCCTGCGAACAGACCCTGCGTTGCGGGGAAAACCGGTGCTCTTGCTGAGCGCCAATGTCGGCGTGGTCCGCGACCGGCCCGAGGAGGCGGAGATGTTTACGGCCGTCCTCGAAAAACCGCTCGACGCGGCCGCTCTGGCGCATGCGATCCAGATCCCCACACGGCCGCCGGTGGGCACGGCCCTGCTCGACGGCCTGTCCCTCTCCGCGCAACGGCGCATGGCCGAAGCCTTTGCCGAGAACTGGTCGGAGTTGAGGGAAATGCTCTCTCTGGAGACGTCCGCCGCGAAAGACCCGACGATCGCAAGCCGGGCGCACAAGCTGGCAAACGGCGCCAAGATATTCGGCCTGACCGAGTTGGCGGAGGCGCTGCGCGCACTCGAAGATGCATACGAAGCCGAGGCGCCGGACGCCTCCGCGCTCGAAGCGGCACGGACGCAGGTGTTGGTCCACAGCTTGGCGCCAGGTTCGCTGGACTCCATTGTGAAAGACCCGGAATGACCAACACAGCCGACATCCTCCTCGTAGATGACGACGTTCTGGCACAGCTCATGGTCGAGGACATCGTCGACCAACTCGGTCACCGCTTCAGCTACGCTCCCGATGGTGAATCCGCCCGCAAGGCGCTCTCCGAGAAGGACTTCGACCTGGTGCTCCTCGACCGGCGCCTTCCGGACACGGACGGGTTGCTTCTTGCCCCGCAGATACGGGATGAGAACAAGGCTCCCTTCATTGTCTTGTCGAGCCTCGATTCACCGAACGACCAGGTCCTCGGCCTCGGCATGGGGGCGATGGACTACGTCTGCAAGCCGGTCGAACCCGTCGTTCTGAGCGCGCGCATCAAAGCCTGCCTGGCTGCACGCCACAAATCCCGCGAGCAAACGCAGTTTAGCGTCGGTGATTCGCTGCATCTCGACGCGCGGTCGCGTCGGCTCAGCGTTGCCGGGAGGACGGAAACACTGTCGCCGGCCGAGACACGGCTGCTTGTATGCCTGATCCGGGAACTCGGCCGTCCATGCAACCGGATGCAGATCAGCATTGCCATCTGCGGGCGGGAGTGGGTTTACGGAGATCGCACCATCGATGTCCTGATTTCGCGCTTGCGCCGCCGGCTGCGGGGCAGCAGCGCACAAATCATCACAGTCCACGGTCTCGGTTACAGTCTCATCGAGGATGGATGATCTCTCCGCACAGCTTTGCTGAAGTCGTTCGATTTCCGCTGTCAGCCGAAGCCATGGCCCTTTCCAGATCAATGACTTAAGCGGGAACGCCTGAACCGTTTGGGCTGCTGAAGACCGTAAAGGACGACCGGCGCAAGGAAGCAGACTGGCCGCTCCCGGCCGCCAGGAACTCAGAAGGCGGCGCCGTCGGCGGAGAAGCGGTGAATGCGGGCGCGGTCCAGTATGAGCGGAAGCGTGTCGCCGGGGCTCACCTGCAAGTGCGGCGGCGCACGCATTGTAACCGGCTCCGGCGTGAAACCGGTCTGCACATAAACGAGCGATTCCGCGCCCAGCTTCTCGACGATCTCGACGGTGCCGCTGAAGTCGGCCTCGCCGTCGCTTGCGATCGAAATATGTTCCGGACGCACGCCAAGGCGGATCGGACCCTCGGGCAGTCTCGCCGCCTCAATCGGCAGCATGGCCGGGCCGAAGGCGGCGGCGGGCGCGCCGCGGCTCGTGTCGATATTCGCCTCGATGAAGTTCATCGACGGTGCGCCGATGAAGCCCGCGACGAAGGTGTTGGCCGGCTTTTCGTAAAGCTCGATCGGCGTGCCGACCTGCTCGATGCGTCCGGCATTGAAGACCACGATGCGGTCGGCGAGCGTCATCGCCTCGGTCTGGTCATGGGTGACATAGACCATCGTGGCGTCGAGACGCTGGTGCAGCCGGGCGATTTCGAGGCGCATCTGCACGCGCAGCGCGGCATCGAGGTTCGACAGCGGCTCATCGAACAGAAAGACCTTGGGATTGCGGATGATCGAACGGCCTATGGCGACGCGCTGGCGCTGCCCGCCGGACAATTGCCGCGGCTTGCGCTCCAGAAGCATCTCCAGTTGCAACGTCTTGGCGACTTCGGCGACACGACGGTCGATCTCCTCGCGCGAGACCTTCGCCAACCGCAGGCCGAAACCGATATTCTCGGCCACCGTCAGGTGCGGAAACAGCGCATAGGACTGGAACACCATTGCGATCTCGCGCTTCGACGGCGCGACATTGGTGATGTCGCGGTCACCGATCCTTATCTGGCCGCCACTGACGGTTTCCAGCCCGGCGATCATGCGCAACATGGTGGACTTGCCGCAACCGGACGGCCCGACAAAGACCACGAACTCACGATGCGCGATGTCGAGATTGACGCCGTTGATGACCTGGACACTGCCGAAGGACTTGGTGATGTTTTCGATTGTCAGACGTGCCATTTTCTATCCTTTAACCGCACCCATGGTCATGCCCTTGATGAAGTAGCGCTGGAAGAAGAGGAAGACGATCAGCGTCGGCAGACTGGCGATCAGCGACAATGCGCCCTGCACGCCCCAGGCAACGGAGTACTGGCCCTTCAGATTGACGAGCCCGAGCATGATGGTGCGCTTTTCGTCGGACTGGGTGAAGATCAGCGGCCACAGGAAGTCGTTCCAGATCCAGGTGAATTGCAGTGTTGCCAGCACGGCGAGCGCCGGCAGGCTCAGCGGCAGGGCGACACGGGTGAGGACCTGCCATTCGTTGGCGCCCTCGAGGATCGCCGCCTCGCGCAGGGCGTTCGGCACGGTGGCGAAGAAGTTGCGCATCAGCAATGTGCAGATCGGCAGGCCCATGGCGATGTGCACGAAGATCACCGGCCACAGCGTGTCGATCAGCCCGACCGCGTTGAACAGGCGATAGAGCGGGATCAGGATTACCTGCGGCGGAAAGAACATGCCGGCGATGATGACGAGGAACAGCGCCTCGGAGCCGCGGAACGGCAGCTTGGCGAAAACGTAGCCCGCCAGCACGCCGAGCGCCAGCGACACCGACGTCGCCGGGATCGCCACCATCAGCGTGTTGAGCAGGTACCGGTGCACCGCCGGGTTCTGCAGGACCTCGGCAAAATTGCCGAGATAAAGCCGGTCGGGGATCGACCACAGATCGCCAAGCGCGATCTCGCGTGTCGTCTTGATCGACGACAGCAACACACCCGCGGTCGGCGCAAGGAACAGCAGCGCCAGGCACACCAGCACGATGAAGATGACCGCCGGCCACGGATTGAATTCCTTGCCGGCGGGATGGATGGCGTGGACGTCAGCCATAGATCTCGTCGACTTTCTTCAGTTCGCGGAAATAGATGCCGATGATCGTCAGCGCCACGAGGAACAGCACGACGGAGATCGCGCTGCCGTAGCCCATCAGATATTTCTTGAAGGACTCGTTGTACATGTGCATGGCGAGCGTGTCGGAGGAGTTGAACGGCCCGCCCCCGGTCATGATGTAGAGGATCTCGAAGCCCTTCAGCGAATTGATGACCGAGAGCGCGACGACCACAACGGTTGCCGGCGTCAGAAGCGGGATGACGACGATGCGGATGCGCTGCCAGATCGAGGCGCCCTCGATCTCGCAAACTTCCAGCAGGTCCTCGGAAATCGAGGTCAGACCGGCCAGGTAGATGACCATGGAAAGCCCCGTCTGCTGCCACGACCACGCGACGATGACCGAGCCGAGCGCCGTGCCGGGCTTTGCCAGCCAGGCGAACGACAGGTCGCTGCCGACAGCCGCGTTGACGGCGGTGTTCAGAAGCCCCCAGTCGGGCTGGTAGATCCAGATCCAGATCTGGCCGACGACGACCGCCGACAGGCAGATCGGGAAATAGAAGATCGACTTGAACACCGATCCGCCCGGGATGCGGCTGTCGATCAACAGCGCAAGAACGAGCCCCAGAAGCGTGGGCAGCAGGATCGCCGCCACCATCCAGATCACCGTGTTCACGGCCGCGTTGAAAAACAGCTTGTCGGTCCACAGCTTGGCGAAGTTCTCGAACCCGACATAGTCGTACTCGGCCGAGAAGCCGTTCCAGTTGGTGAAGGAATAATAGAACGAACTGGCCAACGGCCAGATCACCAGAAGTGTGAAAACGCCGAGCGGCAGGGCGAGGAAGACAAGGCGCCAGACGCCGGTTTCGCGCTCCATGGACCGCACTCTCCAAAAACGATGCCCGGCCGCCGAAACGGCCGGGCGGATTGTCGATTATTCTGCGAAGGCCTTTTCGGCATCCTCGGACGCCTGGGCCAGGATGTCGTCCACCTTGGACGGATCATCCATGAAGCGTGCGAACATGGAAAGTCCGACCTCGGCCACCGGCGGCGGCGTCGACAGGTCATAGTTGAAGACGAAGGCATCCGCTCCGGCAACCGCCTTCAGCGCGTGCTGCATGACCGGCGTATAGGCCGAGTCGTCGACATTGACGTTGGCCGAGAGCGCGCCCTGGATACCGGCCCACTTCGCCTGTACGTCCGTATCGGAGATCATGAAGTTGAGCAGCTTCTCCGCGTCTTCCGGATTGGCGGCGTTGGCCGAGATGACCAGTCCGTCGACCGGGCCGACAACCGCGTTCGGTACGCCTGCCTCAACCTGCGGGAATTCGAAGAAATCGTAATCGCCGCCGGGCTCAAGGCCGATGCCGTTCCAGTAGCCGGTGATCCACGTGCCCATCAGCGTCATCGCCGCGTCGCCGCGCGCCACCTTGTCGGAGGCGTCCGTCCACGTGTCTGCATTGGCGTTGTCAACGAAGTAGCCCTTGTCGATGAGCTCCTTCCACATCGCCATCGCCTTCTTGACCTCATCGTCGTCATAGGAGGCGGAGCCGTCCATCAGCTTGGCGCGGTAGTCCGGTCCAGCCGTACGCAGGATCAGGTAGTCGAACCAGAACTGCGCCGGCCAACGGTTCTTCGAGCCGAGCGCGATCGGGGTGACGCCGTTCGATTTGAGCGTTTCGCACATGGCCAGGAAATCGCCCCAGCTTTCCGGCATCTCGGTGATGCCGGCCTCTTCGAGCACGGCAGTGTTATAGAACATGCCCGCGTAGTGGTAGCCGAACGGCACGAGGTAGCGCTTGCCGTCATACAGCGTCGCGCCGTCGGCGACAGATTTCGCCACCACGTCGTTAAGGCCATTGGCATTCCACATGTCGTCGATCGGTCGCAGGCTGTCCGAATCGATCACGAACTGCGTGCGTGCGCCCGCCCAGTAGGAAAAGACGTCCGGCAAATTGTTGCCCGCGGCGCGCACGAGGATGCCCGTCTTGAAGTCCTCGTGGCCGATCGGGCTGTCCTTGACGGCGATTCCGGTCTCGTCCTGGAATTCGGCGAAGATCTCCTTCAGGCCACCGAGCCCGAGTTCGCCGGTGAAATAATGCGAGATGGTGACTTCGCCGTCCGCGGCAAGCGTCGGCCCGGCCGTCATCAGCGCCGGCACGGCGATTGCCGTCATGAGCAGGTTGCGTCTCGAAAGCATGGACATGGGCTCCTCCCTTGGAATTAGTTCGTATATGTTGAACATATTGCCGATACGGCCCGCATTCACGCTTAAACCAACACCTATGTCAACAAAAAGTGTTGCATATGGGTGTAAAATATGGCGAGTTTAGCGAAATTGGCGCTCTGCGACGCATTAGTTTGACTATCTTGTACTTTTGGTATGTAAATGTTGAACTTTACGTCACAGACCGTCGAAAAGGACCAGACCATTATGCGTCTACTGCAATCACTGACCCGCGGGCTGGACACGCTCGACTACATGCGCAGCGAGGACAATCCCGTCCGGCTGACGGATGTCGCCGGCGCGCTTGGTGTGGAGAAGTCCAATGCCGCGCATGTTCTCAAGACGCTGGTCGCGGCCGGTTACGCCGAACAGGACGGCAGCCGCCGCTACCGGCTGACGGCCAAGGCCGCCCCCGCCGCCCGCTCCGAGCACTCGCTCGAGGACATCGTCGCCTGCAAGGAGGCGTGGCGCCCGGCGCTTGAGGAACTCGTCGCCCGTACGCATGAGTGCGCGCATCTCGCCGTCCTCGTGGAATCGCGCGTCTGGTACATCGACAAGATCGATTCCACCCTGCCGCTCAAGGTCGACCACCCGATCGGGTCGCTATCGCCGCTGCACTGCACGGCGCTCGGCAAGGCGTTCCTGGCTTTCGGCGACGCCCGCCCGCAGGACGATCTGACCAGCTATACACGCACAACCATCACCGCGCCCGGCAGGCTCAAGGCGGAGATCGCCGTCACGCGCCAGCGCGGATACGCCATCGACGACGAAGAGTTCGCGCCGGGCATCCGCTGCGTTGCGCGGCCGGTCTACGACTCCAACGGAACCATGATCGCCGCCATCGGCGTATCCGGCCCCAGCGTGCGTGTCGACGACGCGCGGCTGGAGGAACTCGGCCGGATCGTCATGTCGGTTTCAGCCAATAACGGAAAGGACATCGCCTCATGGCAGGAAAGCCTATCGGCGTAGGCATCGTCGGCACGGGCCGCATATCGGACCTGCACGCGATCGAATACGGCCGCAATCCCGATGCGAACATCGTCGCGCTGTGCGACCGCGACAGCGGTGCGGCCGAGGCGCGCGCCGCCGCCTGGGGATGCGCCGACGCCGCCATTCTCGACGACATGGACGCGCTTCTCGCGCGCGACGATGTCGACCTCGTCGAGATTCTGCTACCGCATCACCTGCACCTCGACGCCGCGATAAAGGCAGTCGAGGCCGGAAAGGCCGTGTCGCTGCAAAAGCCGATGTGCCTGTCGATGGACGAGGCCGACCGGCTGGTCGAGGTGGCCGCCGCGTCAAAGCGGCCCTTCAAGGTGTTCGAGAACTTCATCTTCTATCCGCCGGTGCTCAAGGCGCGCGAACTGGTGGACGCCGACGCCATCGGCACGCCGCTGTCGATCCGCATCAAGAGCAATCCCGGCAAGAGCGCCACCGCGTGGGAGGTGCCCGCAGCGGCGAATGCCTGGCGCCAGCAGAAGGCGCATTCGGGCGGCGGACCGCTGGTCTTCGACGACGGCCACCACAAATTCGCGCTCGCATGGCACTTCATGGGCAACCCGGAAGCCGTCCACGCCTTTATCGGCCGGACCGAGACCGCCAGCGGCTCCGTCCTCGACGCGCCGTCGATCGTCTCCTTCCGGTTTTCCGGCGGACGTATCGGCAATCTCGAGGTGGTCTACTCACCGGAACTGGAGATCATCACCCGCCACTACGCCCAGGACGATCGCGTCGAGATCACCGGCACCAAGGGCGTCATCTGGATCAATTGCGGACATGGACGGCTTGGCGATCCACCACCGGTCGCGCTCTACCGCGATGGCCAGATCACCACGTGGCACGACCTCGCGACCGGCTGGGAAGAGAGCTTCGTCCTTTCGACGCGGCATTACATCGACGTTCTGACGAACGGCGGCCGACCGGTTCTTACCGCCGACGAGGGCCGCCAGGTTCTCCGTTTCGCGCTGGCCGCCGAAGAGTCCGCGCAAACCGGCAAGCCTGTCGAATTCGGGCCACGGGAGGCCGCCTGACCCATGGACGCACGCAGCTCATCCGCACCCTTCCCCGACACGACCGAGGCCCGCGCTGCCTTTCTCGCCGAGGCCGGCGGGCTGGACGCGGCGATTGCCGGTGGCACGCTCGGCGAAACCGTCACCATTCCGATGGCCGAGGCCCTCGTCCTCGGACTCATGCGACAGGGGGTCACGACCTATCTCGCGATCTTCGGCCACGGCTCGACCGCGCTCGGTGAGGTGCTGCGTGCCTATGAGGCCGCAGGACTGGTGCGCACATTCCAGTTCCGCAACGAGGTCGCAATGGCGCATGCGGGAACGGCGCTGCGCTGGATCTACGGCGAGGCATGCGCCGTCGTCACGTCCATCGGCCCGGGTGCGCTGCAGGCCATGGCCGGCTCGCTCGCCGCCGCGTCGAACGGCGTCGGCGTCTATCACATCTATGGTGACGAGACGACGCATGGCGAGGGCTACAACATGCAGCAGGTGCCCAAGCCCGGCCAGGGCCTGTTCGGGCAGATTACGGCGGCGATGGGCGCGTCGTACACGCTACATTCGCCCGGCGCGGTCCGCGATGCGCTGCGCAAGGGCGCTTCCGCCGTGTTTCATCCCTGGAAGCCGAGCCCCTTCTATCTCAACCTGCCGCTCAACACCCAGCCGGCGTCGGCGACCCTGAGGCTCGATGCGCTGCCGCTGCGCCCGGAATTCGCACCGCAGAGCCCGGCCGAACCGGCCGTTTTCTCCGAGGCCGTCGATTTGATCGCCAGGGCGTCGCGTGTCGCCATCAAGGCAGGCGGCGGCTCCCGGCCCTTCGCCGAGCAAGTCCGCCGGCTGGCGGAAGCATCCGGCGCGGTGGTCGTGCAAAGCCCGGGCTCGACCGGCATCCTGCCCGACGCCGATGAGCGCAATATGCATGTGGGCGGGTCGAAGGGATCGATCTCCGGCAACTACGCCATGGACGAGGCCGACCTGCTGATCGTCATCGGCAGCCGCGCGGTTTGCCAGAGCGACTGTTCGGGCACCGGCTGGCCGCGGGTCGAAAACGTCATCAATATCAACGCCGATCCCGTAGACGTGCAGCACTACAACCGCACGGTGGCGCTCACTGGCGACATCGGCGCGGTGACAGAACGCCTCTGCGCCTCGCTCGACGGCGGCGCCGCGAAGGATAACAAGGCGGACTGGCTCGCCGACTGCCTCGAGAAGAAGCGCGAGTGGCAGACCTTCAAGCACGCGCAATACGACGCCGGCCCGCTCGCCGATCCGGTCTGGGGCGAACCCGTTTTGACGCAGCCGCAGGCGATCAAGGTCGCCGCCGACTTCTGCAAGTCCGTCGCCGCGATCAAGCTGTTCGATGCCGGCGACGTGCAGGCCAACGGTTTCCAGATCGTCGAGGACGACGCCCCCGGCGAAAGCTACACCGAGAGCGGCGCCTCCTATATGGGCTTCGCGGTGTCGGCGCTCACGGCCGGCGCGCTCGCCGGAAAGGGTCGCTACATGGTGGCGTTCACCGGCGACGGCTCCTTCATGATGAATCCGCAGGTACTCATCGACGGCGTCGAGCACGGCGTCCACGCCACGATCCTGCTGTTCGACAACCGTCGCATGGCGGCGATCAGTTCGCTGCAGGAGGCGCAGTACGGACGCGACTTCCGAACCAGCGACAGCGTCGCCGTCGATTATGTCGCCATGGCCGCCTCCGTCACCGGCGTGAAGGCGCTGTGGGGCGGCACGACAGCGGAAATGCTGAGGGACGCGCTCGCCGAGGCACACGCCCACAAGGGGCTCAGCCTCATTCACGTGCCGGTCTATTACGGCACGGATCCGCGCGGCGGCATGGGCGCCTACGGGCGCTGGAACGTCGGCAACTGGTGCGACGACGTCCAGAAACTCTACCAGAACACGGCCGTCTGAACGGCCAGGCAAACTCCAGGGGAGACACTATGTACGAGGCATACGGCCTACTGATCGACGGGGAATGGAAAGCGGCGGCGGACAACGCCACGCTGGAGGTGTTCAGCCCGGTCAGCGAGGAGCGCATCGGCACTGTGCCCGCCGCAGGCGACGCGGACATCGCCGCCGCGCTGAAATTCGCTGCCGAGGGCTTTCGCGTCTGGTCGTCGGTTTCGGCCTGGAACCGCGCCGCGATCCTGCGACGCACGGCCGACCTGCTGCGCGAGCGCATCGAAGACGCGGCCCGCGTCATGAGCACCGAGACCGGCAAGCCGCTGGCCGAGGCCCGCGCCGAGATCAATGCGTCGGCCGACCAGTTCGAATGGTATGGCGAGGAGGCGAAGCGCACTTACGGCCAGACGATCCCCGGCCGTGCCGCGGACGAACGCCTCAGCGTCATCCACCAGCCCGTCGGCCCCTGCCTAGCGCTGTCGGCCTGGAACTTCCCGGCGCTGCTGCCGGCGCGCAAGATCGCAGCCGCGCTCGCCGCCGGCTGTTCGGTGATCGCGCGGCCCGCCTCCGAGGCGCCCGGCTCCTGCATGGTTCTGGCGCAGGCGCTGCTCGATGCCGGCCTGCCCGCCGGGGCGCTGTCGATCCTGACCGGCGATCCCGTACCGATGGTCGAAAAGCTGATCGCCTCGCCGGTGATCCGAAAGGTCTCGCTGACCGGCTCGGTGCCGGTCGGCAAGGAAGTGCTGCGCCAGTGCGCCGCCGGCGTGAAGAAGGTCACGCTGGAGCTGGGCGGCCACGCCCCGGTCATCGTGCATTCCGATTTCGATCCCGTCGCCGCGGCTGAAAAGCTTGCCGCGACCAAGTTCCGCAATTGCGGCCAGGTCTGCATCTCGCCGAGCCGCTTCTATGTGCATGAATCGATCCGCGAACCGTTCGAACAGGCCTTTGCCGAATATGCCCGGAAGCTGGTCGTCGGCGACGGGCTGGAAGACGGCGTGACCACCGGTCCGATGATCCGCCGGCGCGCGCTCGACAGCGCGTTGCGGCTGATAGAGGACGCCCGGGCGAAGGGCGGCCGGCTGATGGCCGGCGGCGGACGGCCCGAGGGGCTCGACAAGGGCCACTTCCTCGCGCCGACCGTGATCGCCGGCGTGCCGGACGACGCCGCGATCATGAGCGAAGAACCCTTCGCACCGGTTGCGCCGATCGCCGCCTTCAGCGATTTCGACGAGGTCATCGCCCGCGCCAACTCGACGCCCTTCGGCCTTGCGTCCTACGTCTTCACCCATGACGGCGCGCTCGCCTCGCAGACCGCCGAGGCGCTCGAAGCCGGCATGGTCGGCGTCAACGAGACCCTTCTCGCGACGGCAGAAGCGCCGTTCGGCGGCGTCAAGGAAAGCGGCTTCGGACGCGAGGGCGGTTCGCTGGGCATTCTCGATTACCTGACGCCGAAATACATTCGCCACAAGCTGGTGCGTGGAGCCGTCCATGTCTGAGAAACCAAAGGGACTCGACAACGGCCTGACCAATTACGGCGACCGGGATTTCGCGCGCTATCTGCGCCGCTCCTTCGCCAAGTCGATGGGCTACACCGACGCGTCGCTCGACAAGCCGATCGTCGGCATCTGCACCACCGAAAGCGGCTTCAACAACTGCCACCGGCATTTCCCGGAAATGCTGGAGGCGGTGAAGCGCGGCGTGCTGGCGGCCGGCGCGCTGCCGGTGCCCTTCCCCGTCATCTCGCTGGGCGAAGTCTTCCTGAGCCCAACCTCGCTGGTCTACCGCAACCTGATGGCGATGGCCGTCGAAGAAATGATCCGCGCCCAGCCAATGGATTCGGTCGTGCTGATGGGTGGCTGCGACAAGACCGTTCCGGCCCTGCTGATGGGCGCCGCTTCGGCCGGCAAGCCCGCATCATTGGTCGTCGCCGGGCCGATGATGACCGGGCGCCATCGCGGCGAGCGCCTCGGCGCGTGTACCGACTGCCGCCGATTCTGGGCCAATTACCGCGCCGGCACGGTCGACGACGAGGAGATCAACCAGGTCGAGGGACGCCTCGCGGTCACCGCCGGCACTTGCGCCGTGATGGGCACGGCCAGCACCATGGCGCTGATCGGCGAAACGCTTGGCATGATGCTGCCCGGCACGGCCGCGATCCCCGCCGTTCACGCCGACCGGCTGCGCGCGGCCGAGGAAACGGGCGCGCTGGCCGCGAAAATGGCAACGACAGGCGGTCCGACGCCGGACAAGCTGATCACCAGGGAATCCGTTGAGAACGCCCTGCGCGTGTTGCTCGCCGTCTCCGGTTCGACCAACGCCGTCATCCACCTGGCGGCGATTGCCGGACGCCTCGGCATCGATATCGATCTGGAGCGGTTCAACGCACTCAGCGACGAGACGCCGGTGCTGGTCGACCTGAAACCGGTCGGCTCCGGCTACATGGAGGATTTCCACACCGCCGGCGGCCTCGACGGCGTGCTGCGCGGCATTGCCGGCAAGCTGAACGCCGGCTGCGCCGATGTCACCGGTCTGACCATGGAAGACCGGCTCGCCCGTCCCCTCGCCGACCCGATCGACGCCAGCTTCATCCGCACCGCGGACTCGCCGGTCAACCCGGTCGGCGGACTGATCGCGCTGACCGGGACGCTGGCGCCCGAAGGCGCGATCCTCAAGCGCGCGGCGGCGACGCCGGGCCTGCTCGAACACGAGGGCCGCGCCGTTGTGTTCTCCTCGCTGGAGGACCTCGCCAACAGGATCGACGATCCCGATCTCGACGTTACCGCCGACGACATACTGGTGCTTCAGAATGCCGGTCCGCGCAGTGCTTCGGGCATGCCCGAAGCCGGATACCTTCCGATCCCGAAAAAGCTCGCCCGCCAGGGCGTCAAGGACATGGTGCGCATCTCGGACGCGCGCATGAGCGGCACCGCCTTCGGCACGATCGTGCTGCATGTGACGCCGGAAGCCGATGTGGGCGGCCCGCTGGCGCTGGTCCGGGACGGGGATCGCATCCGCCTCTCGGCATCACGGAAAAGCATCGACCTGCTGGTCGATCCGGCGGAACTCGCCACACGAAAACCGGCCATCGCAGCCGGCGACAAGCCCGCCGACCGCGGCTACGCGAAACTCTACCGCGACAGCGTCCTTCCGGCGACGCTGGGCTGCGATTTCGATTTCTTGAGACATTCGTAGGCCATATCAGCCAACGCAGGCCGATGTGGGATCCGAAATAGGGAGAGAATTGAGCGGCGGCGGCCTTACGGCCGCTTTGGGTTACATCCGGACACGGTTTTGAGTTTCGGAACGTCAGTTCCGCAACATGGCATTGCTTCCGTTTCGACTAGCGGCTTGCCCAGAGCAGCCCGCGGCGAAGGATCTCTCGCATGGCCTCGTGTTCGAATTCGTCGGGTCCATGGCCAAGTGCGCTGAAAAATACCTTTCCCCGGCCAAACTTCTTTCTCCACACTGTCGGCATAACCACGCCGTTGATCCACGGATATGGATTGTCGTCGAAGCGCGTGACGGCCAGAACTTCGACGCCGGGCATGCGATACAAGCTCTCGCATGTGCCGTTTCTGCCCCGACATTGACAATGCGCGTCTCGCATCGTTAGCTTTCCTTGGGGAAGGTCCGGGGCAGGAAAATCCTTGTGTTTCTAATGGATTATCCCGGGCGAAATATTGCGTGAGCCTTTTGGGAATCCAACAAAGCTGTTGCTTGTCGAAAGCGCATAAGAATGCCGATGCGGCATTCCGGGTCGTCTCATGATCGGGGACGACGATCCCGCGAGTGTGGCGTTCAGTGAAGACCGCGCCTCGGTCACTTTCGGATCCGGCGACGTGGTGCACTTCACCCGGGCCGAAAGAAAAGTTCTCGACTATCTCTTTCGAAACCCGACCCGTATCCTCAGCCGCAGCCAACTTCTCGACGCAATGGCCGAGACCGGCTCGGACAGCAGCGATCGCAATATCGATTTCGTGATCAACAGGATCAGGCGGAAGCTGCGTGACAGCGCCCGCTCGCCGAAATTCATCGCGACCCATTACGGCGAGGGCTATCAGTGGATATTCCAGGACGATCAGGCGGCGTCGGAGGCGGGCGAAGCCCATCTCGTCGTCGGACCGCTGTTGGGGCTTGCAAGTCTGGAAGGGCACGAACAGACCGGCCGGACGTTCGCGCGTTACCTCGTCAATGAACTCCAGCAGCATCTTGGAAGCGGGAAGCTCGCGGCATTTCAGGAGAGCTACCAGGCGCCGGAGAAAGCCAGGGCGGCTGGCCCGGAGATCAGTATTCAGCTGGGTTTCTTCAGGGACGGCGAAAGCACCGAATGCGTCCTGACCGCGCGAAACGATCTCGACTGGCGCATTTGTCATGTCGAACGCGTGCGTATTCCATCCGACAACTCCGCGCTTGCCGAGCTTTCCTCGCAAGCCCGGCGGCTGGCTCCGGCCATTCTGGCCAAGTGCTGGAAGACGTCGGCGGACGATGCGGTCATGTCCATGCCGCTGCCGGTGGCGATGCATGTGGCGGGACGGCCGGAGAAACTGGAGGACCAACCCTGGCCCGACAATGACCGGCGGCTGAAGGCGCTGATGGCCGAAACGCCTGACGACCCGGTCCTGAAGATGTTCTACGCATCTCATCTGCATACGAAATACGTCCTGCTCGGCCCGCGGCTGTTCAGGACCGGGAAAGACACATGCGCCGAGGACGAGGCCGAGATCGAGCGCCTTGTCACGGAAGCGCTTCCCTTCGTTCAAGCGCAGCCGGAATATTCGGCGATGGCGGCGAAACTGCTCTATTTCGTCGATCGGGGTTATCGGGATCTGGCGCTTGAACTCGCAGACAGGTCGCTTCGCGAAAGCACGTCCGTCGCCTCGTCCCTGGCGATCTCCGGGCAACTGCGCGGCTTTGTCGGCGACATGGATATCGCGCAGAACCATCTGCTTCAGGCCGAGGCGTTGTGCACGCCGCGATCCCAGTTTCATATCTATGTACTGGTGCTCCTTTGCCAGGTGCTCATGGCTGCCGGAGAAAGGGACAAATTGTTCGAGGCGACGCGCAGGATGTATCGTGCCAATGCCGCCACGCGTTTCGTGTTCGAGCCGCTTTTCTCCGACCCGGATCGCCCTTCACTGAGCGCCAAGGGTGTCACTTTGGCGTTGTCCCGGAAGAAACTCGACGGATTGCTCCGCCACGTGAGCTACATTTCGGCGCGCCTTTTCCAGGAACCCGCGCATCGCGAAAACACGTTGCGGACGCTGGTCAATCTCGCGGTCAGGCGTTTCGGCGCCGATTTTATCCATGAGGACGTGCGCAAGGTCGCACCGGGCCTGTTCTGAAGGACCAGCCTTGCGGCGTGGCACCGGCAGCTTTCTGCGCTCCTCGCGGTTATCAAATAGTCCTGCAACAATTGTGCGGAATTTACGAAGACGGAAAAGAGGTGCGGGGGAAAAGGCGCGTGACTGCAGGTCGATTGAGGAGGTTTTCGGACCTCGGGAGCGGGTTCGGGAAGGCCGATTGTTGCCGTGTGTCTTGCAGCATGCTGGCGGTGTGTCTGCTCTCGGTCGTGTCGGTCCCGGCAAAAGCCCAGACGCCGGCCGATCTGTTGATCCTGCAAAAACAGCAGGAAGAGCTGGTGCGCAGGCAGCAGCTCGAAGACGCGCGAAGGCAGCGCGATGAGGACTTGCGGTACAGTCCGCCCGGCAGGAAGCCGGTGCAACAGTCCGGGGCCGAACAGGCGCCGCCGGGTGAAAACTGCCTGGAGGTCGACACGATCGACATCGTCGGCTCCACCCGGCTTTCGGAAGACCTGAAGAAAGCGATCGTGGCTCCCTACGAGGGCCGATGCATCGGCCTCGGCCAGATCAACGAAATCGTCCGCGCCACGACCAACCTCTATATCGACAAGGGCTACATCACATCGCGTGTCGTCATCCCGGAGCAGGACCTCGGCGACGGCTCTCTCGAACTGCAGGTTATCGAGGGCTACACGGGCAAGATCGTGCGTGGCGAACTCGCCGGAGACGTCAATTTGAGAACGTCGTTTCCCGGCCTCGCGGGCACCTTGCTGAATATTCGCGATATCGAGCAGGGTCTCGACCAGATCAACAGGCTGCAGTCGAACAACGCGAAGATGCGACTGCTGCCGGGCGAAGAGGCTGGCCAGTCGATCATTGTCGTGGACAACAAGCCGTCCCGCCCCGTGTCGGGAAGCATCAACTTCGACAATCACGGTTCGTCCGGCACGGGCGAAATCAAGGGCAGCGCTACGCTTGTCTTCGACAATCCCCTTCACCTCAACGATCAGCTGACGCTGACCTATGGCCGCAATCTGGAGAAGCCTTCCGACAATGCACTCAGCCAGAACTACGCCATCAATTACTCGGTGCCGTGGGGATACTGGACCTTGTCCGGAGGCTACAGCAATTTCGAGTATGCCAGTCTGCTGCAGGGCGAGGTCGACAGTTTCGAGACCGACGGCGACGGCAACACCTCCACGCTTTCCTTGTCCAGGGTGCTGAAACGCGACCAGACGAGCAAGACGACGCTCACGGGCACCCTCACCCGCAAGGACAATCTGAATTACGTGGAAGGCTCGAAGCTGGTCTCGAGCAGTCGCGTGACCACCGTGCTGGATATCGCAGCCGTGCACACATTCTTTGCCGCCGGCGCGACATTCACGGTCGATGGCGGCGTGTCGCACGGACTGCCCGCGTTCGGCGCGCAGAACAATCCCGAATTTCCGGGGAGCGCCGACGACGCGTTTCTGCTGACCCATGCGGGCGCGAGTTTCGCGAAGGTTTGGGACGCGGGCGCCATGGCTTTCGGCGCGAATTCGAACCTGACCGCGCAGATGTCCTTCGACCGGCTGCCGGGGACGGAACAGATTTCCATCGGCGGCGTCAGCACGGTTCGCGGTTTCCGAAACAGGTCCGTTTCGGGCATTTCCGGCTTTTATTCGCGCAACGAGATCTACGCGATACTGCCCGATACCGGTAATGAAACGCTTACCGAAATGATCGGCAGCATCCGTCCCTATCTGGCTGCCGATTTCGGGCATGTCTTCGAGCAGCAGGACATCGGCGTGGTCGATGGCGCGACGCTGTTCGGCGGCGCTCTGGGCATTCGGGCGGTCGGCGGCAACCTGAATTTCGACGCCGCGATCGGGCGGCCGATCTACGGACCGGACGGGTTCGACACCGATTGGTCGGTGAATGATTTCTATTTCAAGCTCGGCATGAATTACTGACCGACGAAACTCCGGGAAAAGTTTCATGAGCAATACATTTTTCAGTGGCCGTTACCTGTCGATGTGCGGCCTTGCATTGCTTGGCTCCTCATCCTTGACCCCGGCGCTTGCCCAATCGACGACAATCCAGATCGATCCGGCGGGGCAGAACAACACGTCGGTCACGTCCGTCGTGGTCGAAGGCGAAGCCGAAGACACGCCGGTCCTGAACATCGCCACGCCGAACGCGGCCGGGCTCTCCCACAATGTCTTCACGCAATACGATGTCGGTCCGGAAGGGCTGGTCATCAACAACCACGGCGGCGACGCGCCGATCGCATCCGATCTGGCCGGCGCGGTTCTGGCCAATCCCAATCTCTCGGCGAATGGCGAAGCGCAGACGATCCTCAACGAGATCACCAGCAACAGCCGGTCGTCCCTTCTCGGCCCGCAGGAACTGGTCGGCGGCGCCGCGGATTTCATCCTCGCCAATCCCAATGGCGTCACCTGCAGCGGTTGCGGCTTCCTTGCATTTCCGGGCGCGACGGTCATCACGGGAAAGCCGTCTCTGAATCCCGACGGGTCACTCGGCACGATCGATGTCGACGGAGGAGACGTTGCAATCGAGGGAGACGGCCTCGATGCGAGCACGGTCGACTATTTCGACATCGTCAGCCGTTCGGTCATCATCAACGGGCAGGTCAACGCCAAGAACCTCACCATAACCGCGGGCCGTAATCTCTACGACTACGGTACCGGTATCGCGACGCCGAAGGCCGATAATCCCAATGGGAAACCCGAATTCGGGATCGATTCCTCGGCGCTCGGCGGAATGTATGCCGACCGGATCAAACTGATCGGCACCGAGGCGGGTGTCGGGGTGCGTTTGCGTGGCGACGCCGCTGCCAATGCGGGTGAGATGACCATACGGGCCGACGGCAAGCTCGTCTTCAAGAAGAATGCCGGCGCCTCCGCTCGCCCGCGGATTCGCTCGAAGGGCGCGCTGACAGCCACGTCTGACAGCGGTCCCATCGAGATCGATGGCGTCGATCTGGAATCGCAGGGCGATTTGCAGCTGAGCGGCACGGCGCTGATGGTTCTGAACGGATCGAGCGTGCGCTCGGTGACGCCCGATGGCGGGACTGCGCCCACCCTCACCGCGACGGCGGCGGACACTGTCCAGATTTCCGACTCGCTGTTGAGGAGCGACGGCCTGCTGAGCGTCACGGCGTCCACCATCGACGTGAACAGCGACAGCACCGCGCCCGACAAGGGCATCCAGGGATCCGTCGACGTGACCCTCACCGCGACGGACACGATCGCCAATGCCGGGTTCGTCGCCGCCGGAAGCAAGCTGACCCTGGAAGGCTGGAACCACATCACCAATAGCGGTGGCACGCTTCAGGCCGGCACCGAGATCGAATTTCGCGACGGTCCTGGCGGTGACGGCATTCTGACCAACGATGCCGACTCGACGATACTGGCGCCGGTCATCAATGCCGGTCTCGCGGGGATATATAATTCCGGTGCCATCATCGCGAATTCCAACTCGACGAAGAGCAGCCTGACTGCCGGTATCATCGAAAATACCGGAGACGGCGACAGGGACGTTTCCAGCACCAATGGCCTGATCTATGCCTATTCCGGCATCGATATTCTCACGTCCACACGCTTCGAGAACACCAGCGATGCGTATCTCTACGCGATCGAAGGCCCGATCACGCTTGGCGGTCTCGACATATCACAGGCGCAGGGCACCGTCCGGAATTACGATTCTTCGATCGAGAGCTTCAACGGCAATGTGTCGATCTATGCGGAGGTCTTCGAGAACACCGGCACGCCGGCGGTCGTCACCGATGGAGCCCCCGTGTTGATAGCCGATACGGGCTGGGACGACTTTATCGTTGTCGGTAGCCAGTTGATTCACCTCGTAGACTCATGCGGATCATTCGACGAAGGCAATTTCGACGAACATGTCAACCAGACGTGCGCCCGAATCGCGACCCAAACGACCCAGACAATCGAGGAATCGCCAACCGACTACCGCAGCCAGTTGCTGGCCGGCGGCGACATCGAAATTTACGTACTGGACAGCGCGCTCAACAAGGCAAGCATCATCTCGGCCGCGCAGAACGTGACAATCAGCGGTCCGACGGATACGGGCGGCGACCCGCTGGCGACATTCGTCAATGAATCCCAGGCAATCTACACGATCACGACGCTGGCCGAATTCGAAAGGGATTCCTGGACCGGGGAAGGTCACTTCAAGACCCTTACGACGACGCCGACCTATGGCGTCACGTATCGGCAGGGATCCAATCTTGGAATTGCCTGTTATGATCCGGGCAAGATTTGTTTCAGCTACGTCTCGACAACAACAGGGCCCGTCGGGGGCGTCATTATCGGCGACGAGTACCTGAAAAGCTACGACGATATCGATCAGCCCGTTCACTACACCGGCAATACCGGAATACGGTCGGCCGTCGAGGCTGGCGGAACATTGGCCGTTACCGGCGGGATGTCTATCCAGAACGTCAACAACGGGGCGCACCAACGAGAGGGTAGCACGAGCCTTTCCGCGGGCGAATCCTCGCTTTCGCCACCCGATGCCGCCAGCCTTGTCAGCAACAATCCGCTGGTCGTTCAAAACCCCGACCCCAACGCGCAATTCGTTTTCCAGACCGATCCGCGGTTCTCCGTTTCCGGCCTGTATGGTTCTTCGGATTTCCTTGCCCAGATGGGTGTGAATGTTGCCGAGTACCAGTTCCTCGGCGATTCCTACTATGAACAGCTCTACCTGCGGCAGCAGATCCTGAGCGCAACCGGTCAGCGTTTCGTGGCCCAGGGGCTGGGGAGCGAGGAAGAGCAATACAAGTACCTGCTCGAGCGCGGCGAGTCGCTGCGCGGCGATCTGAATATCGGCATTGGCGTCGCGCTGACGCCCGACCAGATGGCCAATCTGCAGGAAGACGTGGTTCTGCTCGTCGAAACCGAGGTCGACGGCATGACCGTATTGGCCCCCAAACTCTATCTCGCGGCGAACCGCGACACGACGATCGTCGGCGGCGCGCTTCTCGCAGCCACAGACATCAAGCTGGATACCGCAGGCTCGGTCACCAATGAAGGAACGTTGCTGGCGAGCAACGACCTGACGGTCAACTCGGGCGGCGAAGTCACCAACGAGCTTGGCCGAATCGAGGCGGGCGAGGACGTCACCATCACGGCCGATGGCGATATCACCAATCTGAGCGCGGAAATCAGCGGCGGTTCAGTCACGCTGGAAAGCCGCGAAGGCTCGGTCGTCAACAAGACGCTGACATCCGACGCTCGCGACTCGAGCGGCGAAGCCGTCGAAACCCAGGTCGGCGATACCGCGACGATAACCGCGCGTGACGATCTGACGATCTCCGCGAGAGACGAGATCGTGTCCAGCGGCGGCGAGCTTGGCAGCGGTGGCGATACGGAACTGAATGCCCAGGACGTGACTCTGGAGGGAATCGAGGAGAAGTCCACGACAATAACGACCGAACAGACGGACGGAGGCCTCGGAGAAGAAAGCTCGACTACGCGTACCGTCGTGGTCGATACCGAGGTCGAGGGTAGCGGGCTCAGCGTTGGCGGGAACCTCACGGTCAATGCCGGCAATCAGGTTACTGTCAGGGGCAGCGATGTGGATGTCGAGGGCGATAGCGATATCAACGCGGCCAATGTCGTCATCGAGTCGCAGACGGAGACGACGACTGTATCGGAAACGACCGAGCGGTCGGACATCTATGAAAAGCGAGACGACGGATCGATCGTCCTCTTCGGTACCGGCGAAACGACGGTCGAAGGCACAGTGACGACCGAGCGCGGCTCGAACGTCGATTTCGGCGAAAATGTCACGATAAGCAACGGCGTGGACGAGAACGGCGAGGTTCAGGCAGCAGATTCCGTGCGGATTTCCGGATCCGACGTATCGGTCGGTAACGCGACGATAACGTCGAGGGACGTCACTATCGAGGCGGCGACCGAAACCGTGGATGTCACCCAAACGGAGACGGACCGGGGCAGCGTACTCGGCGGCCAGACACGTTCGGGCGCGCCCAGCGACGAAGACGAAACGGGAGAGGATTCCGCCGGTGCCAGCGGTTCGATCGAGGTCTACACCAGCGAGACGACCACCGACGAGCTCTACCAGGAAACGTCCCGCGCCAGCGATATCAATGTAGAGGGTTCGCTAACCATCAATGGCGGCGACGAAGCCGATGGCCAAGATGACGATTCCAGCGTCACCATAACCGGCAGCGATGTCAGTGTCGGCGGGAAGCTGAAGATCGATTCCAAGGACGTCACGATCGAGACGCACCAGACGGAGACGGAATTTTCGACGACTACGACAGAGACCACAGGGGTTCTTGGAGGCAGCGTCGATACCAATGAGCTCGTGGTGGAAGGCGGGGTGGATGTCGATTCCAGCACGACGACGCTCAACGCGACCGAGAACCGCTCCACCACCATCTCGGCCGGCGAAGTCGAAATCAACGCATCGGGCACCGTGACCGACCGGGGCACCGTGTATGACGTCGAAGGCGATATCTCGATCAACGGCGATGACGGCGTCTCCGTCGAGGCGCCGACCGATACCACCACGGTCACGCAGGAAGGATCCGAGACAAGCGTCAGGGCCGGCGTGGCCGTCGATTACAGCACGATCGGCGGAGCCATCGACGACGTGCAGGACAAGGTGCTTGCCGAAGACGAGAAAAGGCGCATCGCGGCGATCGAGGAAAACGACCCCGATGCGGCGCAAGAGGAACGCGAAAACACGAATGTCGATCTCGACCCGGAGATGGACGGACTCAGCCCGCAGAACATCGACGATATCGTGCCCGGCGCGGAGGTCTATGTTTCCGCCGAGCACAACGAAACCACCGACACGGTTGTCAACGAAGAGGCAGTGACTTCCGACATGACCTCGCGCTCGGGAAAGATCACCATCACGAGCGGCGCCACAGGCGACGGTATCACGATTGAGGGGGCGGAGCTTTCGGCGGATAAGGGCATTGAGATTAAGTCAAGAGCCGGTGTCGATGTAACAGTGGCCGAAACCACCGATACGCGCACGACAAGTGAAACCGGCGGAAGCGGTCGAGCCAGCTATGACGTGGTCGACCAGAGCGTATCACTGGAAGGCGAAGGCCATTCAACTGAACTCGATGGTGATGATCCGAATGTGAAGATCACCAACCAGGATACGGCAACACTAGCCACCAGGTCTGGCGGCGTCACGATCGACGGCGGACAGGGTGGAACCAGTCTGACCGGCACCAAGGTCGACGGTGGCGGAGGAGTCGTGATCTCCGGTAAGGATGTTACCCTGAACGCTGCAGAGAACACCTACGAGACGAAGGAACAGTCCACCTCGGGCGGCGGCAGCGTGACTGTCGGAAAGAAGGCGCTCTCCGTCTCCGGGAGCGGTGCTTTCTCCTCCAGCGAGGAAAGCTACTCGGAGGCCGATACGACCCAATTGTCGAGCCCGGACAGCAGCATCACAGTCACAGCAACGGGTTCCGAGGGCGAGACCGGCAAGCTGGCGTCTGAGGGGACCGATTTTTACGCAAAGTCTGGCGACGTCAACCTAAGCGGCGGCGAGGTAAAGCTGGATACTGCCACGAACACATACCACCGTGAATCCGAAAGCGTGTCCGTGGAGGTCGGAATCGGTGGCACGCAAGCCGGATCAAGCGAAGTCCAGGACAATGTCGATGGGGGGCTGAGCAATTCGGGGCAAAGCGGCGATGTCGGTGCGTCCGTCCAGTATTCGACATCCAACGAGACGACAAACGAGGCCGTCCAATCCACCTATAACGCGCAGAATCTGACGGTCACCTCGACGAATGGGGGCGTAACGATCGTCGGCGGCGAGGCGAATGTCACCGAGGAGACGGATATATCCGCAAATGGCGGCTCGGTTTCCTTGGAGGCCGCGACCAGCACCTACGAAAAACAATCCACCGATATCGATGTGAGCGTGGGGCTAAGCCTTGATATCGGCACAAACAAGACAGGCCAGGGAACAAAGGACTCGGGTGGGTCTTCGGATTCGGACTCAAGCAACGGCGGGAACTCCAGCCAAAGCGACGGCAGCAAGACCACGACGCCTGCACCGACCGGCAAGTCGGACGAGAAAGATTCGAGTGAGACGGAAAACGAGAAGAAGGATCCGGGGATTGTCGACACCCTGCTTGGTACAGTTGATATCGAGGGTTCGATCGAAGTCGAGGACACCACCATCGTGGAGAAAGAGGGTGGCACCTTCAACTCGGGTGGCAGTTTCAATGTCAAGGGAGACGGGATCAAGATAGAGGGAACCCAGGTCAATGCGAATGGCGGGAGCGTGGATTCGAATGGAGGGGATCTGACGGTCTCGTCCGCGGAATCCACAATCGACTCCACCCAGTTCGGGCTGGAGATCGGCGTCGGAGTCGAAGTTCAGAAGAAGTCGAAGACGACCAGCAGCAACTCCGGTAACGACACGGACAAGACTACCACGCAAGACGACTCGTCATCGAAATCGTCCACATCGTCATCAAGCGATGCGGGCAAGACCACGACGCAGGACGACTCGTCGTCGAAAACATCCGCATCGTCATCAAGCGATGCGGGCAAGACCACGAAACAGGACGACTCGTCGTCGAAATCATCCACATCGTCATCGAGCGATGCGGGCAAGACCACGACACCGAACGCGGCCCCGACACGGCCATCGTC
>NZ_JAINFJ010000014.1:0-19113 GCF_019966595.1 Oricola indica | reverse complement strand
TCGAAATCATCCACATCGTCATCGAGCGATGCGGGCAAGACCACGACACCGAACGCGGCCCCGACACGGCCATCGTCGCCTGCGCCGGCGACACCTCCCGGCAACGATCCCGCGAAAGGCTCGACCGGCAAGGATACGGATAGCACCCAGACCGCGGAAGAAACCTCCGGAAATGGTACCGAAAACAGGCGAACCGGCGAGTCGACGTCTGCGGGAGCCGGATTGTCGGTATCTGTCGTCACTGTCGACAACACGACGCATCAAAACGCCTCGATCGACTTTGGCGACGAGGCCGGCACGATTGACGCCGGGAACCTCACGATCGAGGGCGGAGAAATCACTGGTTCCGACAATACCGTCAATGTCGCGAAAGACTTGACGGTGACGACCGTTGCCGATTCCGAAAAAATCGTTGCCGATGAATACAGTTTTGAGCTGTCCGGGTCCAAACCGACTGTGACAAACAGCGATGGCTCGGGCGGCTCCTCAGACAAGACCGCGACGCAGGACGACTCGTCATCGAAATCATCCACATCGTCATCGAGCGATGCGGGCAAGACCACGACACCGAACGCGGCCCCGACACGGCCATCGTCGCCCGCGCCGGCGACACCTCCCGGCAACGATCCCGCGAAAGGCTCGACCGGCAAGACCACGAAACAGGACGACTCATCGTCGAAAACGTCGACATCGTCATCAAGCGATGCGGGCAAGACCACGACACCGAACGCGGCTCCGCCACGGCCATCGTCGCCCGCGCCGTCGTCTCCTCCGGGCGACGATTCCGCGAAAGGCTCGACGGACAACGATGCCGACACGCCCCGGACGAAAGACGGTTCGCTGAAGACCTACGACCTCGCCGGCATACTCGATACCGGCGCGGACATCGATCTGAACCACTCGGAGAAGGAGAACACGACGGCTGGTGAACAGAGCGCCATAACGTCAACAGGCAATCTGACAGTCAATGTGGGCGGCACGACAACCCTCAACGCGGGAAAGATTGCCGCGGGCGAAGACGGAACGCTCGATGTGACAACAGGGGAACTGGTGGTCGGCGACGATCTGGAAGGGTCGAAAACCCAGGACATGTTCAATTTCCGCTTTGCCGCGACGGCGACGGATGTTCAGGAGATCGCCGAGAACTGGGACACGACGGAGGATACAGCCTTCCAGGAACAGGGCTTCATAAAGGCCGACGCCCAGGGTGACAGCACGGAACTCGATCAGACCGTCAGGAGCACGATTGGCGAAGGCAATGTGACGGTGACCGGCTCTGGCGCCAACGAGCTCGACGAGGCGAACCGGGTTGTGGAAACGGCCGTAACGACGACCGGAGAGGACCGCGAACTGAACCTGAAGGATACAAACGTGCTTGCCGGCGATATCGCCCAGGATGCGATCGACGATCTCAATTCACGAATCGGTTCGAGCATCGAGACGGGAGGGGAGGTCCAGGAGGATCTTACGAACGATATCGAGCTTCGGTCAGAGGAAATGGGCGACATTGCTGACGCCGTGGAGCGCGGAGAGGAACTGGGAGACAGCGCGCGCACCATGGTTGCAGTCGCGGAAGCCGGCGCGACGTCCGATGTGCTGACCGGCCGGTTCGGCGACGATGTTACCGAAGAGCAATCGGTCGCGGTTCACGAAAGCGAGGCCGTGCGCAATGCGTCCTATGTTTCGGGGGAGTTGCGAAAGGCGCAAGCCGGCAACCGGCAGCCAACCCCGCAAGAGGTCGAGGCGATATTCCGGAAGGCGGGTATATCGGTCGATCTGGTCAATGCGGCCGATCCGCAGGCAGCCTACGACGCCGCCGTCGAAGCCCTCGTCGCCAGCGCCGGCAGCGACCTGAATACCATCCTGGGCAAGAACCTTGCGCCACAGGAAATCGAGGCGCTGATCGATGACCTGTCGAAGCAGTAAACGCCGATGCAGCAGCCAGCGGTTGCCGGCACCCGGCGTCGCCTTGCTCGTGATGATGCTGTTGCCGGCGGCCGCATGGGCTCAACAGGATGAAAACGGCAACCCGCCTCCGGCGGAGATCGGCAGTCGCGCGGAAACGACCGAGGTGGCGTTCAAGGACTGGCGGGTGATCTGTCCGGCGTCGGACAGCGGCCCGCTCGCCATCTGCGTCATGGCCCCGCGCATCGTTTCCGATGAACAGGCCCGGGCACCGATCAAAATGGCCTTGGAGTTGCACGGCGAAGGCGCGAAAGAGCAGGCGCTGGTGATCTTCAGTGCGCCGCAGGATACGCTGCTTCCCGCGGGGGTGGTGTTTCAGGTCGACAATCGCCGCGGCGTGAAAGTGCCTTTCCGCTCCTGTTCGAACAACGGATGCCTGGCCCCGTTCAATCCCGACAAGTCGGTGATGGACGGGTTTCTGCGCGGGCTCGACCTGAAGGTCGCCTCGCTGGCCCTCGACGGGTCGCAACGAACCGCCGAGGTCTCGCTTCGCGGATTCACCGCTGCCCTGCGCGCGCTTCGTGAGTCCGTTTACGGGAAGCAAGAGTAGGCACGAAGGTTTCTGACAGCGGCTGCGGAGTGACGCGGAACTACCAGTTTACGATGGTTCCGTCGTCAAGAACGGCTGCCTTTGTATGATAGACTTCCGGCGCGAACGGGTGCCTGGCGCATTCGTCCTCGTCCACCTCAATCCCCAGACCCGGCGCGTCCGGAACCTGCCAGTGGCCGTCCTTCATGACGATCGGTCCGCGCACCACGTCAAAATACCACGGCACCGCGCCGACCATCTCTTCCTGGATGATGTGGTTGGGCGTGGAGACGGCGAAATGCAGCGCCGCGGCGCCGGCGATCGGCCCGAGCGGGTTGTGCGGCGCGACGCCCATGCCTGCCGTTTCCGCCATGGCGGCGATCTTCTTGGCCTCCAGCAGGCCGCCGCAATGGCAGATATCGGGCTGAGCGATATCCATCGCGCGCATGTGAAAATGCTCTTCGAACTCGCCGCGCTCGATCAAGCGTTCGCCCGTCGCGATCGGAACGGGCGATCGGTCCGTTATCCTTTTCATGCCGCGGACATCGCCCGGTTGAACGGGTTCCTCGACGAACATCGGCGCGTAGGGGGCGACGGCATCGATGAACGAGATGGCGGCAGCCACCGATCCCGGTTTTCCATGAAAGTCGAGCATGATCTCGGTGTCCGGGCCGGTCGCCTCGCGCAGCCCCGCCATGAGGCGCTCCACATGCGATACGGCCTTGCGCGGCGCATAGGCATGAACATAGGGCAGGATCACAACCTTGAAGGCGGTGTACCCCTTCGCGAGCACCTCTTGTGCGCGTTCGATCAGCGGATCGACGCTGTCGGTCTCGTAGACGGCGCGCATGTCGCCGAAACCGAGATGGGTATAGACATGCACCTTGTCGCGGGTCTGCCCGCCCAGAAGCCGCCAGACCGGCACGCCGAAATGCTTGCCCGCGATGTCCCACAGGGCGAGTTCGATGCCGGAGACCGCGCTCATGCCGATCGCGCCGAGCGGCCAGAAGGACTGTTTGCGCATGGCCCGGATCGCCTGTTCGATATCGAGCGGATTCCTGCCGATGACCAGCGGAGCGAGATCCTCGATCGCGCCGGCGACGCCGCGTGTTTTCCATTCGAGCGTCGCTTCGCCCCAGCCATGTAGGCCCGGCACGTCGGTCTGGACCCTGACGAAGACCCAGTTGCGCATCTCGGCATTGACGACATGCGCGGTGATGGAGACGACCTTCACCCGATCGTCTCCTAGATCGGCCAGATGGCAAGCGGCGGATAGAACAGCAGGATGCCCAGCACCAGCAGCTGAAGCGCGATGAACGGCAGCAGCGCCGTGTAGATGTGCTTCAGGGTGATGTCAGGCGGCGCCACGCTCTTCAGGTAGAAGGCCGCCGGACCAAAGGGCGGCGTCAGATAGGACACCTGCATGTTGACCGCGAACAGGATGCCGAACCAGATCGGATCATAGCCGAGTTGCTTGACGATCGGCACGAAGATCGGAAGCGTCAGCAATGCGATGCCGATCCAGTCGAGGAACATGCCGAGCACGATCAGGATCGCCATCATCACCATGATGATGATCACCGGCGAGGCATCGAGCCCGAGGATTGCCGCGGACACGAACCGATTGCCGCCCATCAGATTGTAGACGCCGACCAGCACGGCGGCGGCGATGCCGATCCAGATGATCATGCCGCAAGTCTCCAGCGTGTGGACGAGACTTGCCTGCAGCATCTTGATATTGAGCTCGCGGCGCAGCGCGGAAATGATCAGGACCGACGAGACGCCAAGCGCCGCGGCCTCGGTGATCGAGGCGACGCCGGCATAGATCGACCCCAGCACCGCGATGACGATGAAGAGCGGCGCGACCAGCGCCTTGAGCGCGGAGCCGACGGACTCCTCTGCCTGCTCCTCCACCGACATGGGCGGACCGAGGGCGGGGTTCTTCAGGCAGCGCACCAGCACATAAGCAATGTAGAAGCCGAGCAGCAGCATGGCCGGCGTGATCGCGGCGACGAACAGGTCGGCGATCGAGACGCCCGCGACGAGGCCGTAGATGATCAGGACGATCGACGGCGGCATCATGGTGCCGAGCGAACCGCCCGCGCAGACGACGCCGATGGACAGCGAGCGGTCGTAACCCAGCCGCAGCATTTGCGGCAGCGCGAGAATGCCCAACAGGACGATCTCGCCACCGATGACGCCGGACATGGCCGCCATGAGGATCGCCACGATCAGCGTTTGAACCGCGACGCCGCCGGGCAGACGACCGGCGAGTATTCGCATCCCGTTGAACAGGTCCTTGGCGATCCCCGACCTGTCGAGCAAGGCGGCCATCAGGATGAACATGGGAATGGCGACGAGCGAATATTCGGTAATGAAGCCGAATATGCGCGAGGTCACGAGCGGCAGGGCATTTCCGCCGAACCAGCCGAAGGTGAAGATCAGCGCGACGAGCCCGGTCACCCAGGCGAGCGGCTGTCCGGTGACCAGCAGCAGAAAGATCAGCCCGACGAGAAGGAAGGTGCCGTACTCGATGCCGAGAGCGTCAAGTCCCATGTCAGCGTTCCCCGCCCTGTTCCTGCCGGACGTCGCGGCGAATGGCCTTGACCAGATGAGTGGCCGACTGGACGAACATCAGCACGACGCAGAACAGGATGATGATCTTGAGCAGCGCCGGCGTCGGCGGGTTCCAGGCCGTACCCGTCCCCTCGAAGTGAATGGCGCCGGTTGGCGTATGCGTCGCCTTCCAGGCAAGGATCCAGCCGGCGTATCCGAGGCCGGCGAAAAATATCATCGCGATGATCGAGTTGACGATGTCGAGCCAGCGGCGCGTGGCCGGCGACACGGTGTCGTAGATCATGCGCACTCGGATGTGCTTGTCGCGGGCAAGCGCGATGGGGCCGCCGACAAGGAAGATCGCGGCGATCAGGAATGTCGTGGATTCGTGCACCCACATCGTCGGGCTGTCGAAGACGTAGCGCGCGATCACCTCGAAGACGCTGATCGCGAAAGCGACGAAAATCGCCCAGGACAGGATTTTCGCGGAATTCGCGACAACCCGGTCGAGACCGCTCCTAATCTCGACGTCTTCCTCCGGCGGCTCCGGGATCAGATCCGGATTGTCCGACATGGTTTCCTCCCCGTCAGGTGTCCGCGCCCGGCCGATTGTCCGGCCGGGCGCTTGTCTTTTCCGGTCAAATTGTCCGGATCAGAGCTGGTTGCGGCCCTTCAGGTAGGAGACCACCGCGTCGTAGTAGCGCTGGGTCATCTCGGTCTTGCCAGCCCAGTTCTCCCACTCCTGCTGCGCGATCTGACGGAACTTCGTCCGCTCATCGCCCGACCAGTTGATGATCTCGATCTCCGGGTTTTCCTTCGCCGTGGCGACGGCTTCGGCGTCGAGTTTGCGCACCGAGTAGACGTGCTGGAAGATGAACTTGTCGACGGATGCATTGAGGATCGCCTTCAGGTCATCCGGCAGATCGTCCCAGATCGACTTGGTCATGGAGATGTCGATCAGCGGCAGCGAGTGGAAGCCCGGATAGAGCGGATAGTGGGCGATGTCGTTCATGCCCTGCGCCTGGTTGGTGGCGAAGACCGTATAGTCGGCGGCTTCAACGACACCCTTGTCGAGCGCGGTGAAGACCTCGGAACCGGGCAGCGCGACAGGCGACGCGCCAGCCTTGGAGAAGATCTCGTAGACCATGCCTTCGGGCGCGCGCAGCTTCAGGCCCTTGAGGTCCTCGACCGTGCGCACAGGCTTGGAGGAAACGAAGGCTTCCGGCTCGGTCGCCGCGGCACCGATGAAGTGCACGCCGTAGGGTTCGACCAGTTCGGCGTAAAGTTCGTGGCCGCCGCCCGACTGCATGAAGCCCAGCAGTTCGAACGGATCGCTCCACGCGCCGACCAGGTTGCCCATCATGGCGAAGGCCGGGTCCTTGCCCGCGAAATAGCTCGGGTCCGTCAGGTGGCCCTGCAGGATGCCGGAGCCGACAGCATCGAGTGTGTCAGTGTGCGGGACAACCGCGCCGATCGGCAGGATCTCGATCTCGATCCGTCCGCCGGACATCTCTTTGACGCTTTCGGCCCATTTCTGTTTGTTGATGAAGCCCGGCTCGCCGGCGGTTTCGGACGTCTGGAACGTCCAGTTATAATCCGCGGCCATGGCCGCACCGGACACAAGAAGTGCCGAGGCCGTGACAAGCGCATGGCCAAGTAATTTCTTCAGCATTTGGTTTCCTCCCAAGAGACTGCTCTCATTGTCGGACCGGACGGTCCCTCAGGCCATCGTTTCGTGGACTGAACGGCAACAAATGCATGAAGCGCACGCATGATCAACAGCTCCCATCGGAAATAATCATACTTTTTACCGCGAATGATGCGGTTCCGAGATATCGCGCTTCAAGGCGAAGATTGCCGAGGTCGTATCGGAATCCCGCCAGTACGATCATGCAGCTGGGGGAGGTCAGCCGGGGGCTGTCAGACGAATCCCAACCAGTCTTTGTTTCGCGGAAATGCCCTGCCCCATGCCGTAAAAAGCTGGCGCTACTCTTTGGGAAATGATGTCGGGCGGAAGCCGATGGCGGCGATAATTGAGGCGTTTCGTTCTTCCAGACGATCGTCTGTCAGGGACAAGGGCAGCCGGTTTTTTTTGACAATGCCTTATGGAGGGTTGTCCGGATCCGAACGACAAGACCGGGGTCTCGATGCCGACTGCAGGATTTTCGGCGCGTTCGGATGCCTGGGTTATAGCCCCAATCTTCGGGACGAATTATCCAGATGCAATTGCATCGCCTGGCGTGCGCCCTCAGGATCATGAGCAGCGAGGCAGCGGAAGATTTCGTCGTGCTCCTCGGCGGATACCTCGATCGTCTCCTCGAAATTGAGCGATTTCAGCGCTACCGAGATGCTCTCCTTCAGCTTCATATCGACAAAGGAAATGAACAGGACGAGGAACGGGTTCTTGCTCGCGGACGCTATCGCTCGGTGGAAGGCGATATCGGCCTCGACATAGGTCTCATGGTTCACATCGGGCCCGATCATCGTCGCGAGGTGTCTACGCAATTCTTCGAGATCGTCTTCGTCGTGGTGCAACGCCGCGAGGGCCGCGGTGCCGCTTTCGAGCACTTTTCGGACATCGTACAGGCGCTGATAGTCCTCCGGACGGGAGAGCGCGGACTGCGCGATGGTCAGAAAGCGGCTTTCTTCGGGGGATGCGACGAAAACACCCCGCCCCTGCTGGGAGGTGACCAATCCTTCGTGACGCAGGCGCGCAATCGCTTCGCGGACAACCACGCGGCTCACGCCGTGGTTTTCGCTCATTTCGCGTTCAGTCGGCAGCTTGCTACCCGTAGCGAGCTTGCCTTTCACGATCTGACCGCGGATTTCATCGGCGATGATCGCAGGAAGATCCGACGTGCCGAGTCGCCTGCGGTTCTGCGAGTTGGCTTTTGTCTCAGGCATGCAATTCCTCCCATTCCTGAAGGGCGATCCGGACTATACTCCGAGTTGCGCTTTCAGGCCTCCGTCGACCGAAAAATCTCCGCCTATGCAGAATTGTGATTCCGGGCCGACGAGAAATGCCACCATTGCACCGATCTCTTCAACGGTTCCAACGCGTCCGGCGGCATGCGACGCGCCGAATTCCGCGAGCGTGGCCTCCATGTCTCCACCTTCAGGCGTCAGTTCGCGCGCGGCGAATTCCAGCAGCGGCGTGCGAATGGAGCCGGGGGAAATCGAGTTCACGCGAACCCGGTCGCGGGCGCAATCGACAGCCATGGCGCGGGTGAGTGCATGGATCGCACCCTTGCTGGTCGCATAGGCAAGCACGTTGTTCTGGTTCAGGTGGCCCTGCACCGAAGCGATATTGACGATGGATGCGGTCTCGCAGGCCTTGAGCAGCGGATAGAGAAAATGCGCCATGTAGAAATATCCGCTCAGGTTTACATCGATCACGTGGCGCCAGGCCTCCGGTGTCGTGGTCTCGATCGTCCCATAGGGCTGAATGCCGGCGCAGTTTACAAGGGCATCCAGACGCGATGTCTTTTCGGCGATGTCGGCGGCGAACGCACGAACATCCCCTTCTCTGGACACGTCGAGCTGGACGACCTCTATCGGCTTGCCGGCCGTGCGCTCCCGCGCGGTCTTGTTGTCCGCCGGATCGACACCGCAGAGAATCACGCCGAAGCCCTCTTCCAGCAAGCGGGTCGCCACACCCAGTCCGATTCCGGCACTGCCTGTGACAACGGCGAGTTTCGAGCTGTCTTTCCAGTTGGTCATTCCCTCAGCCTTTCTTTACGTTCCGCATTCCGTCCTGCACCTGGCGATCGATGATGATAGCCGCAATCAGGACGATGCCTTGCGCCACCCACTGCCAGAAAGGCTCAACCCCGGCGAGGTTCAGTCCGTTGCCGAGAACAGCGATGATCAGCGCGCCAATGACAGTGCCGATGATACGCCCCTCGCCTCCGGAAAGACTCGTGCCGCCGATGATAACCGCCGCGATAACCTGAAGCTCGAAACCGACCCCGATATTCGGGTCCCCGGCACCGACGCGCGATGACAGGACGATACCGGCAATCGCCGCAGTCGTGCCGCACAGGACATAAAGCAGGATAAGTGCGCGCGGAACGTTGATGCCCGAGAGGCGCGCCGCCTCCTCGTTGCCGCCGATCGCATAGATGCGCTTTCCAAAGGTGGAGTAGCTCATGATGACGTGAAACAGGCAGGCCACGACGATTGCGATGACGATCGGCATGGGAAGGCCCGCGAGCTTGCTCGTTCCCAGATCGCTCCAGTTGCGCGGCAGACCGACAAGGATTGCGCTCGGCGTGATGAGATAGGCGACACCGCGCGCAATGTTCAGCATCCCGAGCGTGACGATGATCGGACTGACCGAGAGCTTCGCGATAATCGTCCCGTTGATCAGCCCGACGCCACCGCCGAACAGGATACCCAGCACAAAGGCCGCGTAGAGCGGGACGCCGGCCACCGCCAACGATGCCGCCAGCACGGAAGCCGCCGCCAACACGCTGCCGACCGAAAGGTCCAGCCCGCGCGCGATCATGACTGCCGTCATGCCGCAACTCGCAATGATCAGCGGCGCCGCGTTGCGCATGATGTTCTGAAAATTGGACGCTGTCAGAAACCGGTCGCTCAAAACGGCAAAGAGCACGCACATCAGGGTCAGCACCATCAGTGTCGCTATGGTTTGAAGGTTGTGCCCGTCGCGTATCAACCTGACAAACCCGCTATTGCCGTGACCTGGTTTTGCCGTCTGCACGCTGTCTGTGTCTGCCATCTTAATTGTCCTGGAATGCGTTCGATTGTGTGCCGGCTTTTCGCTCGGCATGGAGCATGGAAACCGCGATGACTTCCTCTTCGCTGACATCTCCGGGCAATTCGCCGACGATGCGCCCGCCATTGATCACAATGATGCGGTCTGAAAGTCCAAGAAGTTCGGGCAGTTCCGAGGAAACGAGAACGACCGCGAGACCCTTCTCGGCGAAGTCATTGATGATTTGATAGATTTCCCGCTTGGCGCCAACGTCGATTCCGCGCGTGGGTTCGTCCAGCAGCATGACCTGCGTCTTGGTCAGCAGCCACTTACCAAGTACCACCTTCTGCTGATTGCCGCCGCTCAACGTGCTGATGCGCTGGGAAAGCGAAGGGGTCTTGACCTTGAGGAGATCGACGATCTCGCTGACTGCCGCCGTCCGGTCGGATGCCCCGTCACGCTGGCCGGGAAACTGATCCCAGACAATTCCGGCATTGTCGCCGACCGTCAGCACCGGAACGATGCCCTGGCTTCGGCGCTCTTCCGGAACGAGACCGATACCGGCCTGGATCGCCTTGATCACCGAATTCGCACCGATCCGGCTGCCATCGACGCTCACGGTTCCCGAATGGACGATATCCGCGCCGAAGATCGACCGCAGGAGTTCGGTGCGTCCGGCGCCGGCGAGCCCGGCGATACCGAGCACTTCACCGTGCCTGACGTCGAAACTGACATCGGTTATGCTCGGGCCGGTCAGTCCGCGAACCTCCAGGGCGATGTCGCCCGGCGAGTGCGACTTGGCCGGAAACATGTTCGACAGTTCCCGCCCGACCATCAGTTGGACCAGATCCTCGCTTGTCGCCTCGCCCCGATTGAGGGTCGCCACCCGCTCTCCATCCTTGAAGACGGTAATCCGGTCGCCCAGCAGGTCGATTTCCCGCATCTTGTGCGACACGTAGATGATCCCCTTCCCCGCGGCTTTCAGGCGCTCGATGACGTCGAAAAGCTTTCTGACCTCGGCATCCTCCAGCGGCGACGTGGGCTCATCCATGATAATGATGCGGGTATTCTGGCGCAGCGCCTTGGCGATCATGACGGCCTGTTTTTCGGCCGGCGAAAGCTTGCCGCAAAGCCGGGTTACCGGCAGATCCGTGAAGCCGATGCTGGCGAGGAGCTGTTCAGCGCGTTTTCTGGCCTGGGACTGTTTGAAAATGCCGAACGAACCCGGTTCGTCACCCAGCGCGATGTTCTCCGCAATCGTCAGACCGTCGACGACGGTCAGTTCCTGAAAGATACAGGCGATACCGGCGTTCTGGGCATCCAGCGGGCCGCTGAAACTTGCGGTCACGCCGTTGACCTGCATGTCGCCGTCATCAGGGGCCTGAACCCCGGCGATGATCTTGACGAGCGTGGACTTGCCGGCCCCGTTCTCGCCGATCAGGCAATGAACCTCACCGGGTTTCAGGTCGAAATCGACATTGTGCAGCGCGCGGACACCCGGAAAGGACTTCGAGAGCCCGCTGACGGCAAGAAGCGCGCCGTCAGCGGCTCGCGCGGTTTCGGCTGACGGAGGCGTGCGGGCATCCATGAGAAACGTTTCCTGAAGAGTGTTTCGGAAAGGGTTCCGGAGAGTGTGCAGCGGCAATGCCGCTGCACACAAGACCCGTCAATCGCGCGGATACTGCCGATCGAGCCAGGACTTGATGCCGTCCTCGGAAGGCGCGATCGGCGGATACCCGACCACAACCTGCGTGTTTTCATCGGCCTCGCCGGCGACGGCCGCGCCAAGCAGATTGAACGTCGCGATCGTGAAGTCGTAGGGCGGGTAGCCGCTTTCCGCTTTTTGCGGAGACTCGTCGCTGCCCAGCTCGGACATGATCGGCTCCGATCCGTCGACGGAAGCGACGACGCCCCAGTCGCTGGAGTAGGAACCGGCAGCGCGAAGCGCCGCAAGCGCGCCGAGCGAGCTGTCATTGTTGATCCCGAAGATCACGTTGATCTCGGGATTGGCCTGAAGCATGTCGGAAGCCGCGGCATTGGCTTTATCGATGACCGCACCGCCATCCACCATCTGCGCGACCGTGGCGTCGGGCACGATGGACAAAAAGCCGTAGAGAAAGCCATTTCGGCGATCCTGCACCTGCGGCAGCTGCGGAAAATCGACCACGCCGATGATGGCCGGCTCATCGCCGAACTTGGCCTTGTAATAGCGACCGGCATTGCAGCCGACGATACGCGGACCGTCATAGTCATTGGCAAAGACGCGCGGCGCGACGACTTCGGCCGGCTGCACGTTGTAGGTGACGACGGTCAGGCCCTCATTCTTCATGCGCTGAACCTGCGGAACGGCAGCGGCGCTGTCGAGCGGCGCGAAGGCAACCGCGTCGGGGGCGTAGGAAATAACGTCATCGACGAGGCGCTGTACCGTGCCGGCGTCGAAGCGACCGTCAAAGACGCGAAGCTCAAAGTCGTATTTTTCCGCGAGACGCTTCCAGTGACCGGAGATGGCGAGGAAGTAGGGCTGACCGAGCCCCATGACGGTCAGCGCGACGCGTTTGCCGGTGAGCGCGCTTGCTTCCGGCTCCGAGAGCCACGCGCCCGGCGCCGAGTCATATCCGGTAAAGCCGGAAACGCCCGAAGGAATGTCGGCAACCGCAGCCGGATCGGCCGGTTCGCAGACTTCGTCCGAGAAGGTTTGAACAGCCAGGGCCGTCGCATCTTCCGCAAGCGCTGTTGAAATCATGGCGCCAAGCGCGATCGCGCTCGCACCGGCGAGCCGCAGTACATTCCGATTCATGAGAACTCCTCCGTTCCTGTTGGTCCGCGCCGATCCTCAGTGCGTGAATTGCCTGTTGCTCATTGGTGCGGATGATGTATAGTTATATGATGTCATACCAATTTGCAAGCGCGAAAACCTTCGGGAGGGGCAATGTTCGAGAACCTGGATCTACTGCATCAAGCCAATGCGACCCTGGCCGAAGGCCCCGTATGGGATGATCGCCTCGCCTGTATTTACTGGGTGGATATCCGACGCTGCCGGATTGCCCGCTTCGAAACGGCATCCATGAGCCAGACCGGTCTCTGGGTCACGCCGAACCGGCCCGGATGCATCGGACTGACGGACGATCCGGGCGTCCTCGCGGTTTGTCACGGGGCCGATGTCAGCCTGCTGAACACAAGGTCCGGGACACTTTCACCCCTCGCCCGGCTTCCGATCGAGACGCCGCGATACAGGGCAAATGACGGGCGGGTCGATTGCGCCGGCAGGCTTTGGGTCGGAACCATGATCGATGACATCCACGCACCGGACAGCTTCTCGGGCGGGCGGCTGTTCGCGGTCGGCGGGGACGGCACCGTGACGGCAACGGACGAAGATTTCGAGCTACCGAACGGGATGAGCTGGAGTCCCGATCAAACGACCTTCTACATCAACGACACGACTGCGGCCAAAACCTATCGGTACGACTTCGACGCGAAAGCGGGCCGCATCTCCAACCGCGCCGTCCTGTACGATCACTCGGGCGGCGAAGGCTTTCCCGACGGGCTGTCCATCGATTGCGAAGGGAACATCTGGTCGGCGCAGTGGGACGGCTGGAACGTCAGGAAGATATCGCCTTCGGGAGAACTGCTTCAGGAGATTCCGATGCCCGTTCGCCGTCCCTCCTCGGCGGCATTTTTCGGCGAGGGAATGGACCAGATCGTCATCACGTCGGCGGCAGTGGATTTCACCTCGGATGACTTTATCAAGAGCCCCGATGCCGGCTCCCTCTTTGCGATGGCTGCCGAGACCCAAGGGCTTCCGGAACATCGATTCGCAAGCTGACGCCACTTCACTATCAAGCGGAATTTCAATCACATGATGAATGACGAACACACGATTGCATGGCCACATGGCGAGTTCAGCGTATTGCGGAGCGGCGCAATGTGCGCGCCCGCGACCTTCACCTTGCCGGACGGGCGCAAGCTGCAGCCTTTCGCTGTTGCGCCATGGCAGGATGATGGATCGGCGGAGTTCGCCGAACTGCCCGAACTGTTGAAAAGACTGCGCGGCGAGTGGCCTTGCGTGCCCTTTGGCATGCCGGTCACACGCGACGATCTTCCGCCGGCCTGGCAACCGGAGACGGGCGCCGAGCCCGGCCTCGGGGATTTCCTGCACGGGCCGAGCGCCAATCTCGAATGGTCGGTCACAAGCGAAGGCGATGGCGCGATCGCGCTGGAGCTCGCCTATCCGGAAGAACACCCGATCGAGATCGTGAGGCGCCGGATCACCGGAGATCCGGATGGTGCGCGCCTCATCTTCGATCTGGAGATCGTTGCGCGCAGGGACTGCGCCCTTCCCATCGGCGTCCATCCGGTGTTTCGCCTTCCCGAACGCCCCGGCGCGGCGCATCTTGAAATAGACGGAAACCTGCGGGTCTGCACCTACCCCGTGCAGGCGGAACCCGGCGTGTCGAAGCTGGCGGAGGGGCAGGTTTTCGACGCCCTCTCATCCGCGCGGTACACGGACGGATCGCCAGTGGACCTGTCGCGCCATCCGCTCGAAGAGACGACCGAGGAGATTTTACTGGTCGCAGGCGTGCAAGGCCGTGCCGTGCTGAGCAATCACGATGAGGGTTACGCGGCAACACTGCGCTGGGACGCGGAAGCCTTTCCGTCCTGCAACCTCTGGATCTCGAACAAGGGCCGCAATCCCCGCCCGTGGAACGGCGCGTTCCAGGCTATCGGCATCGAGCCGGTTGCCGCGCCCTTCGATCTCGGCGCCGCGGTCGCTGCGCATGCAGGGAACCCTCTGGAGAAAGCGGGCATTGCCTGCAGCCGGGAATTTACGGCCGGAAAATCGTGGACCACGCGATATTCGATCGAGGTGTCATCGCTATGAAGCGGGTGGCGTCGAATTCCGACCTGAGGAAAATCGCCCGCCGACGCGTGCCCAAGATGTTCTTCGATTATGTGGATGGCGGGGCCTGGACCGAGGCCACGTACCGCGCCAATGCCGACGACCTCGCGCGAATTCGCCTCAAGCAGCGTGTCGCGGTCGACGTATCGCGCCGGTCCGCCAAGAGTACCATTCTCGGCCAGAAGGTCTCGTTGCCGATCGGCATGTCGCCAACCGGGCTGACGGGCATGGTCTGGCCGAACGGGGAGATCGAGGTCCTCAAGGCATGCGAAGGCGCCGGCATCCCCTATTGCCTTTCCACGGTCAGCATCGCCTCGGTCGAGGACGTCGCCAACGCCGCCTCGGCGCCATTCTGGTTCCAGGTCTACATGGTGCGGGATCGCGACTTCATCGAAAAACTCATTCGCCGCGTTGAAGCGGCTGGCGTGAACACGCTGGTCCTGACCCTCGATCTGCAGATGTCGGGTCAGAGAAACAAGGACATCCACAACGGCCTTTCGTCCCCCCCCAAACCGACTCTGCGCAATATCGCCAACCTGGCAACGAAACCGGCCTGGTGCCTGAACATGTTGCGGTACCGGAAAATGGAGTTCGGCAACCTCTATGGTCACGTCTCGCAGGTCAGCAGTCCGAAAAGCCTGTCGAAATGGACCGACGAGCAATTCGACCCGACGCTGAACTGGGACGACGTGAAGCGGTTGCGTGAACGCTGGAAGGGCAAGCTTGTCCTGAAGGGCATCCTGTCACCGGAAGACACCGGGTTGGCGATGGATGTCGGTCCCGATGCGATCGTCGTCTCCAATCATGGCGGCCGCCAACTGGACGGCGCGCCCTCGACGATCGAGGTGCTGCCGAACATCGTTTCGACGGTGGCGGGACGATGCGAAGTCCTGATCGATGGTGGCTTCACCTCCGGCCAGGACGTGTTCAAGGGGCTGGCCCTCGGCGCCGACGGCGTGATGATGGGGCGCGCATTGCTTTATGGCCTCGGCGCCGGCGGCCGCAAAGGTGTCGCCAAGGCGCTTGCGATGATCCGGCATGAACTCGAGACCACGATGGGTCTCTGCGGGGTCAACTCGACAGCCGAGATCGGCCCCGAGAACCTTTTCCACAAGGCTTAAGATGAAAGCGGAATTCGATCATATCGTCGTCGGCGGCGGCGCCTCCGGCTGCGTTGTCGCGGCGGAACTCGTGGCCAGGGGAGACCGCAAGGTTCTTCTGATCGAGGGAGGCCATTCGCATCGGCATCCGCTGATCGACATGCCGCCGGGCATTTTCAAGCTGATCGCGGGCAACAAATACATGACGGTCCATCAGACCGCTCCGCAAGACCAGCTCGACGGTCGGGTTCACGATATTCCGCAAGGCAATGTTCTTGGCGGCGGATCCTCCGTGAACGCGCAAGTCTACATGCGCGGCCGGCCATCCGACTACGCGGCGTGGGACAGCGCGCTGGCGACCAATGCGGATCCGGTCTCTTGGGACTGGGAGACCATGCTGTCCTGCTTTCGGGACATGGAAGACAACAACCGCCTGAACGGCAAGCTGCACGGAGTGGGCGGTCCACTGAAAGTCTCGGATCCGGGATATGTCGACGTCGCGTCGCGCTGGTTCCTGCAAAGCGTCCAGCAGCTTGGCGTACCGTTCAATTCCGATTTCAACGGAGCCTCCCAGACCGGTGTCGGCTTCTACCAGTTCATGAACCGAGACGGGCAACGCTCGAGCGCGGCCACCGCCTATATCGATCCGTTGCGCCACAATCCGAACCTGACCGTGTCGCTCCGCTCGCGGGTCGGTAGTGTCCTGATCGAGAACGGGACCGCGTGCGGCGTCCGCTATACCGACGCCTCGGGCGCCGAGAAGGTTGCCAGAGCCCGTTCTGACGTGATTCTGGCCGCCGGCGCGCTCATCACGCCGAAACTGCTGATGCTTTCGGGTATCGGGCCGGCAGACGAACTTCTCGGACACGACATCCCCGTTGCCGTGGACTTGCCGGGCGTGGGGCGGAACCTCGTGGACCACCCGGAAATCCCGATGATCGCGCAGTTCAAAGGCCGTCACGGCTATTTCGGCGAAGGCGAAGGCTGGCGGATGTTGCGCAACGGCCTCAATTTCAAGCTCTTCGGCACCGGCCCGATCAACACGGTCGGCTTCGAGGCCGGCGCTTTCATCAATCCGGTCGATATCGACGCCGCGCCGACGATCCAGGCCTTCTGCATTCCGATCATGTATCTGGACCACGCCCTGCGACGCGAGATCAGGGAGGCGAGCGGGATCACGATCACGACAGTGCTCTGCAAGCCGCGCTCGCGCGGCACGGTGCAACTGCGGTCGGCAAATCCGGCCGACCTGCCCGTCGTTTCACCGAACCTTCTCAAACATCCCGATGACATGCGCGACGTTATCGATGGTCAACGCTTCCTGAGGCGCGCTTTCCTCGAAGGGCCGCTTGGCAAGCATGTCGAAAGGGTGATCGCGCCGGAAGACAACAAGCTGGACCAGGCGTCGATGGAGGCGCACTGCAAGCGGTTCGTGAAAACCGACTATCACCCCTGCAGCACGGCGCGCATGGGAGCGGACGGCGACGAAACGGCCGTTCTGGATTCGAGGCTTCGCGTCCGTGGCGTCGAGAACCTCCGCGTCTGCGACATGTCGGCTCCGCCCGATCTGATTGCGGGCAACACCAACGCCCTGGCGATGGTGCTCGGCAAGCGGTGCGCCGATTTCATCCTGGAACCAACAGACCATTCGCGTGAGCGCTTTCAGCCCGCCGAAACCGAGGGAGTATGAACGAAATGATCCTGGACAAATTCCGGCTCGACGGAAAAATCGCACTGGTGACAGGCGGGACGCGCGGCATCGGATTGGGGATATCCCGTGCCCTGGCCGAGGCGGGCGCACATGTGATCATGGCCGCCACGGCGGATCGTCCGGACGTCGTCGACGCGTTTCGCGCAGATGGACTGAGCGCCGAATGCATGACAGGCGACCTGCTGGACAGCTCCGCGCCGGATCGGCTCGTTGCGGACTGTCTCGCGCGTCACGGACGGCTGGATATCCTCGTGAACAATGCCGGCATCGCCGACAATGAGGATACCGAGCATTTTGACGACGAACGGTATCGCCGCCTCATGACGATCAATCTGGACGCGGTGTTCCGTTGCTGCCGCGCGGCCCTGACGCCGATGCGCAAGCAGAAATCCGGCGTGATCGTCAATATCGGCTCCATGTCGGGTTTCGTCTCGAACTACCCCCAACCGCAGGCTGCCTACAACGCCTCGAAGGCGGCAGTTCACATGTTCACCAAGAGCCTCGCCAGCGACTATGCGGAGGAGAACATCCGGGTGAACGCGATCGCGCCGGGATATATCGCCACGGACATGACGCGCGGCGGGCTCGACGATGCCGAAATGGCGAAGGCCTGGATCGACATGACGCCGATGAAGCGCGTTGGCGAGCCGGACGACATCGGCGGCGCCTGCGTCTACATGTGCTCCGACGCGGCGCGCTTCGTCACCGGCTCCGTCCTTCTGGTCGATGGCGGCTACACCTCCCGCTAGACGCCCCGTCCAATCATCGGCGGGACGACGTGCTGCGCCCGCCTGCAAAGCTGGAAAATACAATGCGATTTGACACCAAGACAGTGATCGTCACGGGTGCGGCGGCCGGCATCGGCCTTGCGGCAACCCGCCTCTTCGCCGAAGCCGGCGCGCATGTGGTCGCGACCGACCGGAACCCGGATGCGCTCGAACAGGCCATGCGGGACGTCTCCGGCGCGGTCGAGACGCGGGCGCTCGACGTGACCGACGAGGACGCCGTGGCGCGGGTCGTCGACCCGGCCCCGGCCGTCGACATCCTCTTCAATTGCGCCGGCATCGTCGCCAACGGCTCCATTATGGAAACGTCCCGCGAGGACTGGGACCGGTCGTTCCTCGTCAACGCGACCGGTGGCTTCCTGATGGCAAGGGCCGTGTTGCCCAAGATGCTGGAAGGTGGCGGCGGCGCGATCATCAACATGGCTTCGATCGTCTCCAGCGAGAAGGGCCTGCCCAACCGGTTCGCCTACGGAGCCTCCAAGGCCGCGGTGATCGGCATGACGAAATCCATCGCCGCCGACTACGTGACGCACGGCATTCGCTGCAACGCCATCTGTCCGGGAACCGTCGATACGCCATCGCTTCGCCAGCGGCTGGAGGATACCGGCGACTACGATGCCGCTATGAAGGCGTTCGTCGCGCGCCAACCCATGGGCCGGCTCGCGCAGGCCGAGGAAATCGCGGAACTTGTCATCTATCTCGCATCCGATGCAGCAAGGTTCATCACGGGCCAGGCGATCGCCATCGATGGCGGCATCTCCATCTAAAGGAAATCACCATGAAACTTCTGCGCATCGGCGCCAAAGGCGCCGAGAAACCCGCTATCGTTCACTCCGACGGGACGATCCGCGAT
>NZ_JAINFJ010000013.1:15048-98447 GCF_019966595.1 Oricola indica | reverse complement strand
ACTATGCAGCTCTGGAAACCCCAGAAATGGCCGCATAGCTTATATCAACCAGCCTCCGGCAAACCCGGGGCGGTTCAGCTGGTCGGGTTCTATTGATCCACTGCGAGCGTTGCGGCCGCGCCAAGTCGGTCGACTCAACGACCCTACCCTTGCTGGCGGAGTGCGCGGTGCCGAGCCTCGCCGGTCGTTTTCGTTGCACACGCTGCGGTTCGCGCGAGACGCATGCTGCGCCCGACTACAGTGACAGCTCGCCTCGACTTGAAAGCCGGCGCTAGGCGGAATTGCAGGCCGGTGTGTGCCAGGCCTACGATGTGTACTCGCAGCACAACCATAGCCAAGGCATAAGTCGTAGTAAGGTAGGCGGCCTACCGACGCTGTATCGGCGTCGGAGACGATTGCCTGACTACCTCACCACTTCGCTCGATCGTCGTCGTGCGAACAGTGTCAACGCCTCGATGAGCGACCTCGAAGCGCACCGAATGAACGTCCTCGTCTCTTCCTCCAAAGCACTCATGAAATGCTCGGAGAATGCCGACTTGCTGGATCGAATGCGGTGGTGGACTCGGATTGTTTCGCGGCGACGGAACAGTGCCGGGGAACAGATATATACAAGGCGGCGGAACGCTGTATGCGCCGATATCGGTCCTAGATGACGCCCCTGTGTCGACTTTTGGACAAGGTCGGCCGAGAGTGCCGCAAATCCAGTCCCATACAATCAAACCGTCCACGATTTGAGTGCGGGATATAATCTCGGCTGACAGCCGCGTATGGATGCCACTCCAAACATTATGCCGCGGATTAGCGCCCGGATTGGTGCAAACCGACCATATTACAAATTCTTGCACATGGGGAGGTCGCTCAAAGATATTGGTGTTGTTCCCGTCAAGGCAGCCCTTGAGTTCGATGGCAGCTTTTCTGCCATCAAGGAGTTCGACCAAATAGTCGTGTCGGTTGGCCTCTCCAGCCGACTCCCAACCACGTATAGCTTCGTGATCTTCCATATGATTCAGGATTGCGGCGACGAACTCACGCTTTTCCCTCATTGAAGCAGAGAACTGCCCGCGCACACGCTCGATAGATCCTCGAAACAATCCGCTGCGGTAGAACTCGGTCTCCTCAAGTCCGTGATCGCCCAGTTTGTGTGCCTCGGTCTTAAGGGCTTCCGAGTATTCGACGATGAGCTTCTCTAGCTCTTCGTTTTTCTCACAAGGAACAGGCCCGTCACTCATGCTGCTACCTGCTGCACCTTGTCGTCAGCGCAAAGCAACGGTTCGAAGAGATGCGCCGCCAGATGTCGGACAACAGGAACGACTACGCCATCGCCTGTCAGGTGGTAGGCCTCATTGCGCCCTCTCGGAAGGTGGTACTCATCAGGGAGCCCCATCAAGCGCGCGGTCTCGCGTGTGGAGATCAAGCGAGATCGCACGGTGTCGCCATCGACTACGATGATTGTCTGCCTGCTTGAACCACCGGCAGGCGTGCGAAGGCATCCGGCCACATCATCGAACCGTACCTCTGCTCGCACCGCCTTCCCATCTGGCCCCATGCGCGTCCTTTTGTAAATCGTGCCGACCACTCGCTGCCCCGCGCGCTTCGCCTTTTCGACTTTGGCAAGGTTGATCGGTGTCATCTTGGCGAGCAGCGCAGCCGTCTCGTCAGCTGTGTGCCAATCGACGCACGCCGGATTATCCTCGACGTAGTCTCCGAAGCCAACATTGCGCTTAGGGGGCACCGGCAACTTCCACCACAACCAGTCACGTTGAACTCGCTTGGGAAGCAAACCGTACGCCCTCTGTAGATTTCGGGTGTGGAACGTTGAGTCCGGCGTTGGTGCGGTTAGATTAGCGTCGATTTCGACATCGTCCCTGACGCCGATAACGAACAGACGTGGGCGCGATTGCGGCACGAACAGCGATGCATCGATCACCAACGCGCCAAATCTGTAGCCCGATTTGTAGTATGTCTCGCAAATTGCTGTAAAGTCCTTGCCTGAGTGTGACGTAAGTGTTCCAACAACGTTCTCAAGGGCAATTATCCGAGGTGAGCGGCCTTCTTCGGACAAGCTGTGCATTACATCCCAAAACGGATAGAAAGTACCACTTCGCTCGCCGCGTAGCCCGGCCCCGCCACCGGCAAGACTGAGGTCTTGGCAGGGAAAGGAAGCCCACGCGAGATCAGCGGTTCCGGGCAAGTCAGTCGCGGCGACCTTCCGAATATCGCGAACCTTTAATTCCCCGCCCCTGCCCCAGTTATCCAGGTAGGTGTTGCCCTTCTTGCGGTCGAAGTCATTGGCGAACGCGCACGTCCACTCCTCCCCCAGCCCGGCGCGCACCATGCCTCCTCCGGCGAAGAACTCGTAAAAGGTCAAAATCATGACTATCCCTCGAATCGCAGTGATCGTATCACAGAATTCGTGACTAGATGTTTACGCTATGTTCCCAAAGCAATGTCCGTCAAGATCAATCCCGACAGAAGCCGCCAAATGGCCCTGATCAAGGCCAAAGACACCAAGCCGGAAATGATCGTTCGCCGGGCCGCACATCGGCTCGGCTACCGCTTCAGACTCCACCGACGCGACCTCCCTGGCAATCCCGATTTGGTTTTTCCAAAGAGAAGAGCGGTCATTTTCGTACATGGCTGTTTTTGGCACGGCCATGATTGCAAACGTGGAGCCAGAATCCCGAAAACGCGAACTGATTACTGGCTGTCCAAAATCGCGCGAAACAAGGAACGTGATAAGACCTCCATCGACGCGCTTGAAGCAGACGGCTGGCGAGTCTTAGTAATCTGGGAGTGTGAGCTTCGCGATGCCTCTGCGCTGGATCGAAGACTCGTCGATTTCCTCAGCTTGGCACCTGCTGGCGGCATCCACAAAGCAATCACTGCAGAAGGATAGGACGCGAATGAACAGACACGTCTTGGCCGCATCAGCCCTGTACGTCGCCACCACAGCCGCCACAGCAGGCGACCGCTCGAGCCCAACAGAACCAGCGTATCTTTATCGAGCAGAGGTCGTGCGCGTCGTCGATGGCGACACCGTCGACCTGGATATTGATCTCGGGTTCTATGTGTGGCTTCGCAGTCAGCGCATCCGCATGGTCGGAATTAATGCACCCGAACCGAAAGGGAAAACACGCGAGGTAGGTCGTGCGGCAACCGAGTTCCTCGAGTCTTTGATCGTGGGAAAAACCGTTATTGTTCGCACGTACAAGGCGCGCGATGGCAGCGACGCTAAAGGCAAGTATGGCCGCTGGTTGGCGCGGATTTATGTCGACGGAGTCGATGTGAGCCAGGCGATGATAGACGCTGGCCACGCAGTCGAGGATACGGACGACGCTCCGGCAGAATGATCAGCCATTAGCGTGCCGCACCGTACCGCCTGAGTCGATCCATGCATTTACGTCAGCCGCGCGGTACAGCACCCTCTTCCCGCTCTTGAACGGCTCTGGATACACCCCGCGCCGGTCGAGCCGGAGCGTATGGGGCGATATCCCCATGGCCGCCGCGGCTTGATCGCGAGAAATTGCTCGTTTCAGTTCCATTGTGATCCTCCGTGATCGTTAGAGATGCGCAGAGAACACGATAGGAACATTTGAAATCAGTTAATCTGCATTAATGCCTTCAGGTGCCGCTCCCAGAGCCTCACCGCTTCCCCTTTTTGCTCGAAGTAGGAAGCACGGTTATATGTGCCGGCTACCCCTGCCCGCGCGCCGCTACGGTGGTTCAGGATCGCCTCGACGACATGCGGTTCGACACCTAGATCATTCATCCGCGTTGCGGCCGTCGTGCGGAGGTCGTGTGGCGTCCATCTGTCTTCGATCCCCGCCTGCCACTTCCGAGCCATCTGTGAGAGCACATTCGACTTGATGCAATCATCGTCACCGGATGCCGGCGGAAATAGATACTCGCCATTTGTGGCGCTCAAGCGCTCCCCAATCAGGTCTCGCGCTATGTCGCCAAGCGCGACGAGTGTATCCAGCCCATTCTTTGTGCGCGCGCTCGGGATTGTCCAAGTCGCTGCCTCGTCGTCAATCTCCGAGCGGCGCATTCCTGCCACCTCACCGCTGCGCTGGGCTGTGAGCAGAACAAGGCGCAACGCAGTGGCCGTTAGACCACCGACCTCGCCTGTGATCCGCCAGAAGGCGCGAAGCTCGTCATCGGACAGGACACGCTCGCGCGGCGCCTCCTTGGTCTTCTCAGCGTATTTGGCGGGCAGAGGCATCACCTCGAGGTGACCAGTGGACTCGCCCCATGCGAAGGCCGCGCGCAGGTACGCATAGAGCCGATTGGCCGCGACGGGCGCCCCGCGCTTGGCTACCATTTCCACCGGTTTGAGCGCGTCTCTGCGAGAGAGCTTAGACAGTACGACAGCGCCGATGACGGGGAGCACATCGCGCTCTACAGCGCGGCGGAACTCAGCCCGATGTTTCTCACCGGTCGCAGCGAATTTGCGGCTGGACATGTAGGCATCGAGAAGGTCGCCGACCGTATCGCCATTAGCGGCTCGCTTCTCTGCGAGCACGGGATCTTCGCCTTCTGCGATCTTTGACCGTAACGCACCAGCGGCCCCGCGGGCAGCGCGGAGGTTCATGACAGGATGCTTGCCAAGTTTCGACCGGCGGCGCTTGCCGTCTACCGGCGATGTGTACTGCGCATACCACGTGCGCACACCGCTCGGGCCAACCGTCAGGGCGAGGCCCTGTGCGACTGTGTCGAAGAACTCGGTCGGCTTCTGGACCGACACACGGTCAACCCACATCTGCGTCATTTGCTGCTTCGGCATGGTCTCTCCAGTTGCGTACAGAATGGCCCATTCTGTACGCGATTTACCGCACTAGTGGATATCTGTCGAGATCACCACCGATCACATGATCAGAATTTTATCTAATAAAAACAGTTCAGTAGAAAAACAATTGGTGTTGGATTCCAGTGCTTTAGGCAAAGCCGAATTTGACTTTTAATCAGTAGGTCCAGGGTTCGAACCCCTGCGCGCTCACCAACATTTCATCAAAAATATTCCGTTCCAGGGCCGAGTAACATCGCGATTCGATAAGTCGAAGCCGGATGCGATGATGAAGCGCGGCCCAAAGGTGGAGCGCACCGGAAACGGCCATCAGCGAGGCGATGCCCCATTCGGGGCCTCCCGTTCAGCCAGCTCGCGTCAATCAGCGCCCAATTCAGGTGCCACGGGTTTGTCGATGCCGAGAATTGCCGCGATCTGTTCGAAATGGTCGATGATGGCCAGGGTTTCGGCGCAGAGCGCTTCTCCGTCGGCGTTCTCGGTCCAGTATTCGCGCGATTGCCCGAAATCGAGATATTCGTAATCGCCGATCACGCGCGGACCCTCGGGAGTGGCGACCAGCGAGAAGGTTTCGCCATCGCTTCGCACGGCCATCGGGACTGGCCTTGAGACTCGCGCATCACCGAAGATCGCCGCATGGCCGAAGATCTTCGCCGTCCCAAGAATGCGGGCGTTTCCGTAGATCGCGGCGTTGCCGTAGATTTCGGCACTGCCCGACACCTGCGCGTTTTGCGAGATATGGGCGTAATCATGGATACGGGCATGTCCCCGGACCAGCGCGCTGCCATGCGCCCAGGCGTGGTGATAAAGTTGCGCATCGCCCGACACGCGCGCCTTCTCCGTGACCTTGGCCTTTCCGGAAATCCGCGCGTTTTGCGAGATCACCACGTCGCCATACACCTTGGCATTACCGGCAACCTCGGCGTGACCGCAAATTCGCGCGTTGCGATAGATTTCGGCCTCTTCGCCGATACGGGCATTGCCGCAAATGCGCGCGGCGCCGTGAACGCGGGCGCTGCCGTAGACGATCGCCGCATCCGATATCAATGCATTCTCGGAGACGACGGCATTCATGAACACTTTCGCCTCGTCGGCGATCCATGCCTCGCCGTCCTGCGAGAGGTTGTCTTCCGCCTGTAGGAAGCCGCCCCGATCGCCTTTTTTCACGTTGCCGAAATCAGCAGTCGCCCGGATCCGGCGAAGCGTGTGGCCAAGATGGGAAACGGTCTCGGCGGTCAGCTCGTATTTCGCCATTCTCGCCCTGCCTCCTGCCGTGGCGGCGTTTCGTCAGAGGATGACCAGGTAGTGGTTCCCTTTGGAATCGCGGGCGATCCCGGAGCCGTTCGACGTTTTCCTTCGGGTCACGAAATCCATTTCCACGGATGTGCCATAATCGCAATGAAGCGATGCCTGTCCGTTGCGCGAACTCGATACGCCGCCGACGATCGCGACATCGCGCTCGACGCTCTCGCCACCGGCCTGCAAGAGCGAATTCGACCCGATTCCGGCAAACCGGCGCTTTGTCGTGGACCATCTGCCGAAACAGGGTTCGCCGTCCGGAAGGATCAGCGAGATATTCCCGCTCTCGCCCCAGATGTTCGACAGCGTCGCCTCAACCGGCACCGAGGCCGCTTTCGGGCTATCTGCCGGATAAACGGCGAGTTTCTTGTTCATGCAGGCGGCGAGCAGGACAGAGGCAGAGACAAGCACGGCACAGCGCAGAACGGCCGATGAAGCCGATGCGACGGATATCCCCGTGGACCCCGCTGTGGCGAAAACTCTCATGACACCACAGGTAATCGCGTATTCTTGCGCGAAGGCTTCCAAATCGCCCGCAAACCTGCACGTCTTGCGCTCGTGTTCGCGCGTGCTAGATAATGCGGGAATTCCAACGCCATTTGGGACATGTGACGCCAATGGGTACCGCTATCGATGAGAAAGCCGCGGACGATCAGGCCTTCTCGGGCCAGATGCTCGAAAACGCGACGGTCACCACACAGTTTCTGAAATCCCTGGCCCATCCGGCACGGCTCGTCATTTTGTGCAGGCTCGCCGAGGGAAGCATCAATGTCGGCGAACTGGAATCGATGCTTGGCCTTCCGCAAGCCGCCGTTTCGAAACAGTTGGCGCGTTTGCGTGAGGACGGTCTGGTCGATTGCCGCCGCGAAGGCCGCTCGATGGTCTACACGCTGGCGGATGAGAGAACGCGCAGAATCATCCGCGCGCTCTATGACGAATTCTGTGCCTGACGACGTGTGTTTGGACGCCGTCAGCCCGTTTTTTTGATCAGGTAGATATAGGTGTTGCCGTCCTGGCGGGATTCCAGCAATTCGTTGCCGGTCGAGCGGCAGAATGCCTCGAAATCCTTCACCGAACCGGGATCCGTCGCCTGAACTTCCAGCGTAGTGCCGGCCGCCATCCCTTTCAGCGCCTTTTTCGCGCGCAGGATCGGCATCGGGCAATTGAGCCCCTTCGCGTCGACGGTTTCATCGGCCATTTGTCGTGCTCCTTGGCGGGCTGCGTCCGTTCAATCCTTTGATATCAATAGTTTCTCGTCCGCCCGTGTCCAGAGCGCGACGTCGACTTTTCGGCCAACTTCGCGGTCCTTCGCGCTTCGTTGGCCGAAAGCGCGGTTTACCCGACGATATTGCGGCTATGAAAGATCAGAGACCGAGAGATCTGGAAAAGGAAATCAGGCTGCGCACGGCGGATTCAGTCATGGCTCCGCCATTCTGGGTGAAGTCCCAGACGAGCACTATCGCAATCGCAATTACGGCAAGCATCAATTTCATCGCGATAGGCTAGCACGTATTGGCCGACATATGAATTCGGACGAATAGGCTCTGCCGGTTATCGTAAAGCCCGGTGTGCCGATCTTCGTCGACTTTTAGCGATCCATGGATCGCGCAAGCTTATTGGAATGCGCGCCGAACGCGATATGGCCAGCCGAGCGCGTCCGATTTACGGTGGTTCGGTACGGGTTCATCAGATTGCTTCCGATTCATGCGTATCGCGACTTTCAACGTTCAGAACATGCGCCTTCGCCGCACGGATGACGGCGTCTATCTGACAGGCGCTCGCGACATGGACGAACCCGCAACCGAAGGCCCGGCGGCGCGGGCGGTCGACATGATCGACCGCCGCCTCACGGCGGAAATCCTGGCCGATGCCGATGCCGATGTTGTCGGGCTGCAGGAGGTTTTCGATCGCGACACGCTCGATTACTTTCACGACCGCTATCTGCTGCCGACCGGCGCCGCCCCCTACCCCCACCGCGACTGCCTGCCCGGCAATGACGGGCGCGGTTTCGATGTCGCGCTCATGTCGCGGATCGCCCCGAAAGCGGTCGAAAGCCATGCGACGTTGACGCCGTCCCTGCTCGGCCTCGACAATCCGTCGGGACGCAATCCTGACGAGCCGGTGTTCCGTCGGGACTGCCTGAGTGCCGATGTCGGGCCCGTGACGCTCTACATTTGCCATTTCAAGGCGCCCTATCCGGATCCCGATATCGCCTGGCGCGCAAGGCGGCTGGAGGCGCTGGCGGTCCGGGAGCTGATAGAGAAGCGCTTTGCCGGTCGTGATGACGACTATTGGCTAATCCTCGGCGATCTCAACGAACCGGGTCGGGAGGAACGGTCCGAGCGCGCCATCGCCCCCCTGCTCGGCGGGTTTTCCGTCGATCTCGTCGCGCGCATGCCGGAAGCCCGGCAATGGTCGTACCACCTTGAGGAGGCCGATATCTATTCGCGACCGGACGCGATGTTCGCCTCTCCGGCGCTGGCTTCGGACTTCCCCGACACAAAGCCGCGTTTTCTGCGCAGGGGGCTCGGTCATGATACGGCGCGCTTTGACGGAGAGAGACTTGAGGGCGTCGGCTATCACCGCCCGCATGCCAGCGATCACGCCGCCCTGGTGATCGAATTCGAGGGATTGTAACGCTGCCTATCCCGCGGGACCGCGATATTTGACGGTCAGTTCCGGATCGACCTCGTCGCCATCATAGAGACCGAGCAGCACGCCCTTGCGCCGTGAGCGGCCGCGCATCGCGTTGATCGTATCGTCCGAGATCGCGGTGCGTTGCGCCATGCGGCGCGCCCAGCGCGCCAACCGCTCATACATCATGTCGATGATTTCGGCGTGGTCGGGGCTGTCGCCGAGATCGAGATATTCCTCGGGATCGTTTTCGAGATCGAACAGCATCGGCCGCAGGCCGCCCTCGGCATGCATCAGCTTCCAGCGCTTGTCGGCAATCATGAAGAGACGTGCGTCGCGCGGCTCCAGGCCCAGTTTAACGGCCATGGGGGTGGCCGAGTAATCATATTCGCTGACCGCGAAATCACGCCAGTTCTCGGGCGCTTCGCCAAGCAGGAATGGCCGCAGCGAACGACCCTCCACCACATGAGCTGGCACCTTGCCGCCGGCGGCCTCGATGAATGTCGCGGCGAGATCGATGCTTTCGATCAGTTCGTCACACACTGTTCCGCGTGTCGCATCCGCTTCCGGCGACGGGTCGTAGACGATCAGCGGCACCTTGACCGACTGTTCGTGGAACAGATCCTTCTCGCCCAGCCAGTGATCGCCGAGATAATCGCCGTGGTCGGAGGTGAGAACGATCATGGTGTCGTCGAGACGCCCGGTTTCTTCCAGATGCGCCATCAGGCGACCGAGTTCGTCGTCGCATTGCTTGATCAGGCCCATATAGGCGGGGATCACCTTTTCGCGGACCTCATCACGCGAGAACGCCTGTCCAATCGCGTTGGCCTGAAACGTGCCATAGACCGGGTGCGGATCGTCGCGTTCGCCAGGATGCTTCCTCGCGGGCAGGATCTGATTGCGGCCATACATCTCGTGATAGGGCGCCGGTACGATATAGGGCCAGTGTGGCTTGATATATGACAGGTGACAGAGCCACGGAGCGTCTTCGCCTTCACGATCGGCGAGGAAATCAATCATGCGCGACGTCAGCCATGGCGTCTCGGAATCCGCGTTGTCGATGTTGGCCGGCTTGTCGGCGTGTTTCATGAACCAGCCGGACGCCATCTCGCCATCTTCGGTGACGCCGGAATTGGCGAAGTCGTGCCAGGGATTGTCGCCGGGGTATCCTTTGGTCTTGAGATACTCGTTGTAGGGAGAACGCCGCGAGTCGTAGAAGCCGTCCGGCCCTTCGCTCCACAATCCGTCGTCGCGCAGATACACGTCGAACCCGCATTCTGAGACCCGTGCGCCGACAATGCTGTCGCGGGCCAGTCCGAGGCGCTCCATCCCCTCCTCGTCGACCTTCATATGCGTCTTGCCGATCAGCCAGGATTGCATGCCGAGCTTGCGCAGGTGATCGCCGATGGTCTGTTCGCCCACCTTGAGCGGAAAGTTGTTCCACGCCGCGCCGTGGCTGTGGACGTAGCGGCCTGTGTAATAACTCATCCGCGAAGCGCCGCAGACGGGCGATTGAACGTAACAGCGAGAGAAACGCACGCCGCGCGCGGCAAGCGCATCCATGTGCGGGGTTTCCAGCCATGGATGGCCGGCGCAGCTCAGATAGTCGAAGCGGAGCTGGTCATACATGATGAAGAGGATGTTGCGAATCTTGCGGGACATATGTGGCTGGTTTCAAATCTGGTTCATGTGGACGGGGCCGGCTGAACCGGCCCCGCGATTTCAAGTCATTGCATTTCGTCGGGAATTTCGAGACCGATTTCCTTGTAATATCTGATGGCGCCGGGATGGAGTGGCATGGCGCTGGACTTCTTCAGCCCATCGAGCGTGACCTTGCGCATGAAGGGTGTCGTTTCCTGCACTTCCGGCAGGTTTTCCCAGAAGACCTTGGTGATCTCGTAGACCGTGTCTTCGGGCATATCCATGCGCACGCCGACACCGACCGTCGAACCGACTTCGTAGACATCCTCGCTGTTGACGACGCCATCGCCGTAAATGCCGGCCGGAATCACGTCGAGCGTCCGGCCCGGACCGCGTGACGGGGCGAGCATTTCGTCGGTCGCGGCATCCACCTCCGCCTTGGTCGGGCCGAGAATGCGCAGTTTCGACGTCAACGCCAACTGCTCGATCTGCGGATAGGGCGGGATGCCGCCATTGATGTAGACGTCGATCTGGCGGTCCTGAAAGGCCTGCAGCGCGGCACCCCAGGACGCCTTGACGTTTTCATAGTCCTCGCCCGCCTTGTAGCCGGTCATCGACTCGATCCAGGCATTGGCCGTGTTCCATGCGCCGCCACCCGGAGGCCCGAGGAAGACCTTTTTCCCCTTGATATCCTTGAGCGACATCATGCCGGAATCGGCGTAGGTGACCACGTGATAGGCGCCATAGGGGAACCAGTAGATCAGGCCGAGATTCTTCGACAGTTCCGGCGCCTTTTCCAGCTTGGAATACATCGCCTTGCCGTTCTTCATGAACTGATAGACGGTCGGCGAGACCATGCAGAGATCGATCTTTCCGGACGCGACCTCGACCATGTGTTTCGTCGCCGCGCCGGTGGCGTCGACGGTGATCTCGTAACCGCTCTGCTTGTCGTTGACGATGTTGGCCATGGTGGTCATCACCAGATAGGCCGAAGAGCCCGGATCGATGGTGGCCATCTTGAGCTTCTCGGCGGCAAATGCTCCGGTCGACAAGGCAACCGTCGCCAGGCCCGCCAATGCGGCACGGGTCAGATGTTTCATGTTTTCCTCCCTTGGGTTGTGGTTTCCGGAAGCGCCTCCACGCTCCGGGATCTGATGTAATGCAGCACGATCAGCAGCACCGCGAGCGTGCCGCCTGCGAGGCTCGACAGGATGTCCGGGGTCAGGACGGCGACCGCCGCTGCAAGGCGAATGGCGCTTTCCCATAGTGGAAGCCGCGACTTGTCGAATCCTGCGAGAGCCGTGCCGATCATCCAGGTCGCGAGCATGAAACAGGCGAGCGACCAGGCGAGACCTGTGACGGTGAAGCCGTCGATGATCAGGATGTCCGGGTGATAGACGAAGATGAACGGAATAATGAAACCGGCGATTGCCAGGCGAACCGCCTCGACGCCTGTCTCCATCGGCTTGGCACCGGCGATCGGCGCGGCGGCGAAGGCGGCAAGCGCGACGGGCGGCGTAATCACCGAGAGCACTCCGAAATAGAGCATGAACATGTGCGCGGCGATTTTCGAGATACCGAGGCCTTCCAGCGCCGGCCCCATGACGAGCGCCAGGATCAGATAGGCCGTCACGGAAGGCACGCCCATTCCCATGACGATGCAGCCCGCCATGACGAGGAACAGCGCGATCAGCAAGCTGCCGCCGGACGCGGCGCGGATCGCGTCGGCGAATTCAAGGCCGATCCCGCTCATGTTGACGATGCCGATTACGACGCCGACCGAGGTGACGATGATCATCAGGTTTGCGCCCGTCTTGCCCGCGCTGACGAGCGCCTGCCACCAGGCGGACGGATGCCGAAACCGTGGAAACAGGATCAGGCAAAGGACCGAGGCGACGCAGAGCGCGTAGAAACCGGCATTCTGGGGCGTGCGACCGGTCAGCAGGACCGCGATGATGACACCGAGCGGGATCCAGAATGCGAGACTCGCGATCCAGTCCTGGCGTGTCAGCGTCTCACGTTTTTCGGGCGGCGTCGCGCCTATGCCCTGTTTTCGCGACTCGATCAGGACGACGATAAACAGGCTTGCATAGTAGAGGATCGCGGGAATGAGCGCCGCGACGACGATCTTCAGATAGGGAATTCCCGTCACGTCGGCCATGATGAAGGCCACTACGCCCATGACCGGCGGCATGATCTGCCCGCCAGTCGATGCAGCAGCCTCGACCGCGCCTGCGAATTTGGCCTTGAAGCCGGCGCGCTTGATGATTGGAATCGTGAAGATGCCGGTCGAAACGACATTGGCGATGGCCGCGCCCGACATGGTGCCGAACATGGCGGAGCCGACAATGGCGGCATGCGCCGGACCGCCGGCGAAGCGACCGGTGGCGGCGAATGCGATCTTGAGGAGCACATCGCCCGCGCCGGACGCCTGCAGCACTGCTCCATAAACGATAAAGATCAACACTGTGGTCGCAACGACCTGAAGCGGGCGGCCAAACACGCCATCGGTCGTAAACCACTGCCGGTCGGCGACACTGGACCAGTCGAGATCCGCTCCGCCAAGGCCATCAGGAAGGACGGCGTAAAGAAGCATACCGAAGAACACGATCGCCATCGGGATGCCGAACAGGCGCCAGGTCAAATAGCCGATGATCGCAAAGGCGATCCAGGACGCCATCAGGTCTGTGCGGGAGATGTCGACGAAGAACTCTTCCTGCTCCAGCATGATCCCCATCCAGCGCAGGACAAGGAATGCGAAGACCGCGAGGAGAATGAAATGCGCCACGCTGACGAACGGACTGGCAGTCCTGACGGGCGCGCCCCCGACAGGCGCATCGACAACCTCGCGCTCGCCTGAATCGAGGAGCAGAATGGCGATCACCACTCCGGCCAGCGCGACGCCGCCGAAGACAATGATCGTGTCGAAAATCCCGAACCCGGCGATATAGACCGCGAATGCGGCCAGTACGGCGGCCAGAACCTCCGCTATCCGCGTTTTCAGTTTTCGCACGATGGCTCCTCCCAGACGCGCTTCACATCCGATCATGCGGAAAACGCTTCCCGGCACAATCAAACCTTGAAGAACGTGCCGCTCAGTGGCACGCTTTCGCTTCGGAGGGTCACGCGAATGACAGAACTGGCGAACCGGTCACTCGACCGCGGGATCACCATTCTGGAATCGCTCGCGCGCAATGGCGCGAGTTCGCTGGCGGACCTGCATCGCGATTGCGATATCGCCAAATCGACCATCAGGCGGCTGCTCGGAACCCTGATCGAACATCGCCTCGTGCGCCGCTCGGTGTCCGACGGTTTGTATCGCGTGACGATCGCGCTTCCGGCCGGCGCAAACGAACCCATCCCGCAGGAAATGGCGAGCCTGACCGATGTCGCCATGCCGCGCGCGGTGGAACTCACAAAAGAGGTGGAATGGCCGTCCGATGTCCATGTGCTCGACGGGCTTTGCATGCGCATCGTCGATTCCACACGCCCGCTCAGCCCTTTTCACATGTATCGCGGCATCATCAACCGCAGGATAAACATGTTTGGATCGGCAACCGGAATGGCTTGTCTTGCCGTTCGCACCGATTCCGAAATCGCCGAGTACGACCGTCTGACGGCCGGCAACATGTCAATTGGCCTGTCGCGTTTCGGCTATACGCTGAAACAGTTCATGCCGGAGATCGAAAAGGCGCGCGCGCGCGGTTATGGCATACGCCTCGGGGTCTATCGCGGCGAAACAATGCTGGATGACGGACTGGCCGCGATTGCCGTGCCGATCAATGTCTATGGACAGCCCAACGCCGCGATCAGCATGATCTGGCCGCGGGCATTCCAGGAGCCGGAAGAGTTCGCGAAACGGCATCTGAAGCCCCTCGAGGAGGCTGCCCGGCGCATCGCCGAGGATCTTGTGACGCTGTTTCCGCAGGACGCGGAACCCGCGCGCCGCACGTGACGATCAAACGAGGCGGCTCTGTTCCAGCGCGGCCTCGATGAAGCTCGAGAACAGCGGATGCGGTTCGAAGGGCCGCGACTTCAGTTCGGGGTGATACTGCACGCCGATGAACCACGGATGGTCCGGATACTCGATCGTCTCCGGCAGAACGCCGTCGGGTGAGAGGCCCGAGAATACGAGACCGCATTCCTCCAGACGTTCCCGGTAGTCGATATTGACCTCGTAGCGGTGGCGATGGCGCTCCGATATGTCGGTCTTGCCGTAAATGTCGGCGATACGTGTCCCTTCCCGCAGCGTCGCCTTGTAGGCGCCCAGACGCATGGTTCCGCCCAGATCACCGGCCTGGGTACGCTTTTCGAGCATGTTGCCCTTCAGCCATTCGGTCATCAGGCCGACGACGGGTTCCTTGGCCGGGCCGAATTCGGTTGAAGACGCATGCTCGATACCCGCCAATGACCGAGCTGCCTCGATGCATGCCATCTGCATGCCGAAGCAGATGCCGAAATAGGGAACCTTGCGTTCGCGCGCGAAGGTCGCGGCGGAAATCTTGCCCTCGGAACCGCGTTCGCCGAAGCCGCCGGGAACGAGAATGCCGTGAACGTGTTCGAGATAGGTCGCGGGGTCTTCGCTTTCGAACACCTCGGATTCGATCCATTCGAGCTTCACCTTGACCCGATTGGCCATGCCGCCGTGATGCAGCGCCTCGATCAGCGATTTGTAGGCATCCTTGAGGCCGGTATATTTGCCGACGATGGCAATCGTGACCTCGCCCTCGGGATTGTGCACCCTGTCGGATACATCGTCCCAGACCGCCATACGCGGCTGCGGGGCCGGCTCGATACCGAAGGCGGCGAGCACCTCCTCGTCGAGCCCCTCATCGTGATAGGCCTTCGGTACGTCGTAGATCGAGGCGACGTCGAGTGCCTGGATCACCGCGGATTCCCGCACGTTGCAGAACAGCGAGAGCTTCTTGCGCTCCGAATCCGGAATAGGACGGTCGGCACGCACCAGCAGGACATCCGGCGCGATACCGATCGAGCGCAGTTCCTTGACCGAGTGCTGGGTCGGCTTCGTCTTCAATTCGCCGGCGGCGGGGATATAGGGCATCAGGGTCAGATGGACGTAGACGGCGTTGCCGCGCGGCAGATCGTTGCCGAGTTGGCGGATTGCCTCCATGAACGGCATCGCCTCGATGTCGCCGACGGTGCCGCCGATCTCGCAGAGAACGAAGTCGTATCCGTCATTGCCGTCGAGGACGAAATTCTTGATCTCGTCGGTAACGTGCGGGATCACCTGCACCGTCGCGCCCAGATAATCGCCGCGCCGTTCCTTGGCGATGATGTTCTGGTAGATGCGACCGGTCGTGATGTTGTCGTTCTGGTTCGCCGACCGTCCCGTAAAGCGCTCGTAGTGCCCGAGATCGAGATCCGTTTCCGCGCCGTCGTCGGTCACGAAGACCTCGCCGTGCTGGTAGGGCGACATCGTGCCCGGATCGACGTTGAGATAAGGGTCGAGTTTCTTCAGTCGAACGCTGTAGCCGCGTGCCTGCAGTACCGCGCCGAGAGCTGCGGAAGCGATGCCTTTTCCGAGGGAAGAAACCACGCCACCAGTTATGAATACATACCGTGCCATGGGCTTTGACCGATATCCCCTCGAATAGGATTACGCAAAGAAAAAAACGCCTCGAATGGACTTACCCACACGAGGCGCTTGATGGATTGAGTTGGCGTTAGTTGTTCGGGACGGACGGTTCCGACGGCGTTTCCGTCGTTTCGGCCGGCGCCTCGTCGGGCGCACCGAGCATGTCGAGAACGCCGTTCTGCGTCGGAACCGGCGTCGTTCCGTCCTGGTCCTGCTGGATTTGCGCAGGCACCCGGTCGAGAATGTCGGTCGGGTTTTCGCCGTAACGCGCCAGAAGGCCGAGCGCGATCGAGGTCGCGAAGAACGCGGCCGCGAGGATCGACGTCGTCCGCGTGAGCGTGTCGGCCGCGCCGCGCGCCGACATGAAACCGCCATTGCCGCCGCCGCCCATGCCGAGCGCACCGCCTTCGGAGCGCTGAAGCAGTACGACGCCCACCAGGGCGACCACAATCATGAGGTGGATAACAATCAGAACGGTTTGCATATGACGGTCTTGGTTATTTCGTTGGACGGGCGCGTCTCTACACCCTCATCGGCGCGACTGGAAGGCCGAATCGGACTTTCAGCCGCCTATTCCGTCACAGATGGCGAGAAAGTCGACCGCTTTCAAGCTCGCGCCGCCGATAAGCCCGCCATCGACATTGGGAATCGCGAAGATTTCTGCCGCGTTGCCCGGTTTTACCGAGCCGCCGTAAAGGATGCGGATCGCAGCCCCCTCGTCGCCAAATCGCTCCGAAACCGTCTTGCGAATGAAGGCATGCATTGCGGCGATGTCCTCTGACGATGGAACGAGCCCGGTGCCGATGGCCCAGACCGGTTCATACGCGATCACTGTCGTCGCCGCGGTCATCGCGTCCGGTATCGAGCCGGCCAGTTGCGTGCCGACGACGCTTTCCGCGTCGCCCGCTTCCCGCTCCTCGCGCGTTTCGCCCACGCAGATGATCGCGGTCAATCCAGCGCGCCATGCGGCTTCGGCCTTCGCCGCGACCTCGCCGTCGGTCTCGCCATGATCGGTACGCCTTTCGGAATGTCCGACGATGACCGCCGATGCGCCGGCATCGGCCAGCATCTCCGCCGAGACGTCGCCGGTATGCGCGCCGCTCTCCTTGGCATGGCAGTCTTCACCGCCGATCATCAGCGCCGATCCATCGGCTTTTCGTGCGGCACGTTCGACGAGTGTCGCCGGGACGCAAAGCAGCGTTTCGAATGTCGTCGCCGCGGGCGCGGCGCACACCGCTTCGACTTCGGCGAGCGATGCCGCGGTCCCATTCATCTTCCAGTTGCCTGCTACAAGTGGTTTCACGCCCGGCGTCATCGCTCTCCCTTTCCTGAAATTGCAGTTCCTGTTAACGCCAAGGGGCGCAAAGGAAAAGCCCGGCGCGCGCTTGCGTCGCCCTTCAAGCACTCCTAAAAAGCGCGGAAATCGAAATCGGAACTCTCCTTCATGCTTGATAGTCTTCGCAAATCGTCCAAGTCGTGGGTGGCAAAGGGACTGCTGCTCCTGCTGCTCGTCAGCTTCGGCGTCTGGGGCGTATCCGGTCAAATGCTCAGCGGAAGCGCCGGTCAGGCCGTTGTGACCGCCGGCCAAACGGAGGTGTCGGCGCTCGATTACCGCCTCGCCTACGACCGGCAGATGGCCGTCTTCTCGCGCCAGCTCGGCGAGCGCATCTCGCGTGAACAGGCGCGTCTGTTCGGGATCGACCAGGCGGTTCTCGGCCAGATGGTCGCGGGCGCCGTGCTCGACGAACAGTCCCGTCTCATGAATCTCGGCCTTTCGAAGGACCGCCTCGCCGCGCTCGTCGCGGAAGATCCGGCCTTCCGGGGCGTCAACGGCCAGTTCAGCCGCGACAGCTTCCGGCAAGTGCTTCGCAGCGTTGGTATGAGGGAGGACGACTATATCCGCAACCGTCAGGAAGTCGCCATCCGCCAGCAGATCGTCGAGGCCGTCTCCGACGGAATCGATGTCCCGCAGGTCATGCTCGAAGCTTTCGCGCAACACAGCGGCGAAACGCGCGATGTCGAGTATTTCTCGGTCGGCCAGGGTGCGATCGAGACCGTTACCGCACCTGACGATGCGACGCTCGAAGAGTATTTCGACGCCAACAAGAACGCCTACCGTGCCCCGGAATATCGCGGCATCCAGTATGTGCCACTCACGCCGGACGCCATCGTGGATCTCGATTCCGTTTCCGAGGACGACGTGCGCGCCGACTACGAAGCACGGATCGATCGCTATTCGACTCCGGAGACGCGGACGGTAGAACAGCTTGTTTTCAGCGACGCGGCAAGCGCCGCCGCCGCCCATGAGCGCATCCTCGCCGGTCAGGCGTTCGAAGACGCAGTGACCGATGCAGGTAAGACCATGGATGACGCGCAACTCGGTACGCTTGCGAAGTCGGACCTCCCGGATCCGGCGGTCGCCGAAGCGGCGTTCGACCTTGCCCGTGCCGGCGACGTCTCTGGCGTCATCGACGGCGCATTCGGCCCCGTGATCGTGCGCGTCACGGCCATCACGCCGGAAACGGTCAAGCCTTTCGAGGAGGTCAGCGAAGATATCCGGCGCGAACTGGCGCTGGTGACCGCCAATGATACGCTCCTCGATATCCACGACGCCTATGAAGATGCCCGTGCGGGCGGCGCGACCATGAAGGAAGCCGCGACCCGTCAGAAGCTCGAAATGCAAACGATCGAGGCAACCGATTCCCAGGGCCGCACACCGTCCGGCGAAACACTGTCGACGATCCCCGAACAGGCCGATCTCATCGCAGCCGCCTTCGATTCCGAGGAAGGCGCCGAAAACCCGCCGATCAACGCGGCCGATTCCGGTTTTCTCTGGTACGAGGTCACAAAGGTGGAACCGTCCCGCGACAGGACATTCGACGAGGTCCGCGAACGCGTGACGTCCGACTGGATTGCCGAGGAAACGGATCGGCGTATCGAGGAAAAGGCAAATGCGTTGGCCGAGCGGCTTAGCGGCGGAGAGACCTTGTCCGAAATCGCTGAAGCCGAGGGTTTCACGGTCGAGTACAAATATGGCCTGCAGCGCGGCAAAAACGACGCCGAATTCGGTGCGAGCGGGATAGCGGAAGTCTTCGACGGCGGTCCCGACCACAAGGGATCGGTCGCATCGCCTTCGGGCAATGCACGCTACGTTTTCCGCGTCACGGGCGTTTCCCAGCCGGTGGGCGGAATCGAGACGCTCGGCGAAGGCGTGGCGGCCAACATCAAGTCCTCGATCGCCGATGACTTGCTTGACCAGATGGTGGCCAAGCTGCAGACGGTTTTCACGGTTCAGGTGAACCAGAACGCGATTGCTCGCGCATTGAGCACGCAATAGCGGAGCGCTCCATGGACAATCTGAAGCCCTTCATCGCCAAGGTCGCCGACGGTCAAGCGCTCTCGGCACAGGAGGCGCGCGACGCCTTTGGCGTGATGATGTCCGGAAATGCGACGCCGTCCCAGATCGGCGGGTTTCTCATGGCGCTGCGCGTGCGTGGCGAGACTGTCGACGAAATCACCGGTGCCGTCACCGTCATGCGCGAAAAGATGACCCGTGTCGCCGCCCCGAAAGGCGCGATCGACATCGTCGGCACCGGCGGCGACAATTCGGGCAGCTACAATGTCTCGACCTGTGCCGCCTTTATCGCCTGCGGCGCGGGCGCGACGATCGCGAAGCACGGCAATCGTTCGCTCTCCTCGAAGTCGGGCTCGGCGGAAGCGCTTGGCGAACTTGGCTTCGATCTCGACGCCACGCCGCAAACCATCGGACGGTGCATCAGCGAGGGCGGCCTCGGCTTCATGTTCGCGCCGATGCATCATGCGGCCATGCGTCATGTCGGGCCGAGCCGCGTGGAGCTTGGGACGCGCACCATATTCAACCTGCTCGGGCCGCTCTCCAATCCGGCCGGTGTCGAACGGCAGGTGGTGGGCGTCTTCGCGCCGCAATGGGTCGAACCGTTGGCGGAAGTCCTCAAGGCGCTTGGATCCAGCCACGTCTGGGTGGTTCACGGTGACGGGCTCGATGAGCTGACAACGGCTGGCGCCACAAAAGTCGCGGAATTGAAGGATGGCGCGATATCGACCTTTACGCTGACGCCGGACGACCTGGGCCTTCCACGTGTGTCGATCGACGATCTGAAGGGCGGAGATCCGAAGCACAATGCGGCGGCCTTGCGCGCCGTTCTGGAAGGCGAGAAGAATGCCTATCGGAACATCGCTTGCCTCAACGCCGCCGCCGGCCTCGTGGTCGCCGATCTTGCCACCGATCTCGCCGACGGCCTGGTGAAGGCGGCAGAGTCGATCGACAGCGGAAAGGCGCACTCCGTGATGGAACGCGCCGCTGCGATCTCCCGTGGCGAAACGGTTTAGGACAGTAGAACAAGTGTCTGATATCCTGCAGAAAATCGAAACCTACAAGCGCGAGGAAATCGCAGCGGCGAAAGCGGCCTGCCCATTGAACGAGGTCAAGTCGCGCCTGGCGGACATCGGGCCGCCTCGCGGGTTCCTCGCTGCCCTTCAAGCCCGCAAGGCCATCGGCGAATTTGGCCTGATCGCCGAGATCAAGAAGGCGAGCCCTTCGAAAGGCCTGATCCGTCCGGACTTCGACCCGCCTGCATTGGCGACGGCCTACGAGCACGGCGGCGCGGCGTGCCTCTCGGTTCTGACGGACACCCCCTCCTTTCAGGGCGCGCCGGAATATCTGACGGCCGCGCGCGACGCGTGTTCGCTCCCGGCCCTTCGCAAGGACTTCATGTTCGAGCCCTACCAGGTCTACGAAGCGAGGAGTTGGGGCGCCGACGCGATCCTCATCATCATGGCCTCGCTCTCCGACGACGAAGCGCGCGCGCTGGAGGATACCGCCTTCGAACTCGGCATGGATGCACTGATCGAAGTCCATGACGAGGCCGAAACGGAACGGGCATTGAAGCTTTCCTCGAAGCTGCTCGGCGTCAACAACCGCAATCTGCGGACCTTCAAAGTGGATCTGGCGAACAGCGAACGGCTCGCCTCGATGGTCACCGGGGACAGGCTCCTCGTCGGCGAAAGCGGCATTGTCACGCATGACGATTGCCTGCGTCTTGAGCGGTCCGGTATCTCGGCCTTCCTGGTCGGAGAAAGCCTCATGCGCCAGGACGATGTCACCGCCGCGACACGGCTCCTGCTGACCGGCGAAGCCGGCGCGGAACGGAAGTCAGCCTGAGATGGCCGAAAAGGACGCCGGCTCGCTGACCCATCTGGGCGCTGACGGTGCGGCCAACATGGTCGATGTCGCCAGCAAGGACGACACGGTGCGCGAAGCCGTCGCCGAAGGCCATGTCAGCATGACCGCCGAGACACTGGATGCGATTCTTTCGGGCAACGCCAAGAAGGGCGATGTCGTCTCGGTGGCGCGGATCGCGGGGATCATGGCGGCCAAGAAGACGCATGAACTCATTCCGCTTTGCCACCCATTGATGCTGTCCAAGGTTTCGGTCGAGATAGAACCGGACCCCGCCCTGCCCGGATTTCGCGTCGAGGCGCTGGCCCGGCTGACCGGCAAGACTGGCGTCGAGATGGAGGCGCTGACGGCGGTCTCCGTCGCCTGCCTGACGATCTACGACATGGCGAAAGCCATCGACAAGGGCATGGAGATCGGGCCTGTCCGGCTGGTCTCCAAGACTGGCGGTAAGTCGGGCGAATGGACCCGGAGCGCACCTTGAGCGGGCCCTTGATACCGGTCGGAGAAGCCCGGGAGCGGCTACTGGCGGATGCCGCGCCGCTCGGCAGCGAGACTGTCGCGCTGAACGACGCCCACGGGCGCGTTCTTGCGGCCGGTATCACGGCGCGTCGCACCCAGCCGCCGCAGGCCGTTTCCGCCATGGATGGCTATGCGGTGCGCGCTTCCGATATCGCAAATTCACCTGCCGATCTCGACCTGATCGGCGAAGCGGCTGCAGGTCATCCCTTTGAAGGCAAGGTCGGTGTCGGCCAGACCGTTCGGATCTTTACCGGAAGCGTCGTGCCCGGCGGAGCCGATACGGTGATGTTGCAGGAAAACGCGACCGTTCTCGCCGATGGCCGTATCCGCTCGAACCAGAGCGAACCGGCAGGACGCCATATTCGCGCCGCCGGCCTCGATTTCAAACAGGGACAATCCGTGCTTCCGGCCGGAACTATGATCGATGCCGGGGCGCTTTGCCTCGCGGCGGCGGCCAATCACCCTGACCTGCCTGTCATCCGAAAACCGCGCGTCGGCATTCTCGCGACCGGCGATGAATTGCTGCTGCCTGGCTCAGTGCCCGGTCCGGGCCAGATCATCGCATCGAACTCATACGGCGTCGCGGCGCTTGCGCGCGAAGCCGGAGGCGACCCCATCGATCTCGGCATCGTCGCGGATCGGGAAGCGGATCTTGCCGACAGGCTGGACCGCGCGGTCGCCGATGAGCTCGATATACTGGTGACCCTCGGCGGCGCATCCGTCGGCGATCACGACCTCGTCCAGAAGGTTTTCGTCGCACGCGGGATGGAACTCGACTTCTGGCGAATCGCCATGCGCCCGGGCAAGCCGCTGATGTTCGGCCGGCTTGGTGACATGCGCATTCTCGGTCTGCCGGGCAATCCTGTCTCGGCAATGGTCTGCGCCATCCTGTTTCTCCGGCCGCTTCTCGAAAAACTCGGAGGCCGGGATTTCGCGCAACGGCGCGTGCCGGCAGTTCTCGATGCACCGATGCGGGAGAACGACCGCCGCGAGGATTATGTGCGCGCGGCGACATACCGCGCCGAATCAGGTGAACTCCACGTCACCCCCTTCCCCGTTCAGGATTCCTCGATGATCAGCACCTTCGCGCGCTCCGACGCGCTGATCATACGACCGCCGCACGCGCCTTCGGCGGCCATTGGCGACACGGTGGAAATATTGGAGCTTAAATAGCCCAGCGTTTAAACGATTGTTAAACGCTTGCAGAACACATATGGAACAGATAATGTCCGTTCTGTGTTTGTTTATATTTGATTCTGCGAGGGCGCGATGCTGACACGCAAACAACTCGATCTCCTGATGTTCATCAATGAGCGTCTGAAGGAGTCCGGCGTGCCGCCATCCTTCGACGAAATGAAGGAAGCGCTGAACCTCGCATCGAAGTCGGGAATTCACCGCCTGATCACCGCGCTGGAAGAGCGCGGCTTCATTCGCAGGCTTCCGAATCGCGCTCGTGCTCTGGAGGTAATCCGGCTGCCCGACAGCCTGACGCCCGGCGCGGGTCAACGGCGCGGCTTTTCCCCCAGCGTCATTCAGGGAAGTCTTGGAAGGCCGGCGCCCGAACCGAAGCCGGCTCCGCGACCCGTCAAGGCAAATGATGCGGACGGCCCGATCGCGATCCCCGTCATGGGCAAGATCGCGGCCGGCGTGCCGATTTCCGCCATCGAACACCAGACGCGCTCGATCTCGCTTCCGCCGGACATGATCGGCGCCGGCGAGCATTACGCGCTTGAGGTCGAGGGCGATTCGATGATCGAGGCCGGTATCTTCAGCGGCGATACGGCGATCATCAAGAAGAGCGATACCGCCAATGCGGGCGACATAATCGTGGCACTCGTAGACGACGAGGAAGCGACGCTGAAACGTTTCCGCCGCAAGGGCGCCTCGATCGCGCTCGAAGCGGCGAATCCGGCCTACGAGACCCGTATCTTCGGACCCGACCGCGTTCGCGTGCAGGGTCGGCTCGTCGGTCTCATTCGCCGCTACTGACGCTATCGCCGATCGGCAAGGTCGCGTGCGGCACGCGAATAGCGGCGGTGATCCAGCCATGGCCTGACGGGTCCTGGAAGCGCATGCGTGATCTTGACTTGGCCACCGGGCGCGAGACGGATTTCAGCCGTTCCATTCAACGCCAGCGTTTGCGCGGAAAGAACGGGCGTGCCGTCGGCGCAGGTTTTTGGCGACGGCGCCTTGGCGAAGATCACCAGATCGTATTCACGGCATAGCGTTTCGAGGCTCGTACTGGACGTTCTCATGTCTTCGAAGGCCGCGGATATATAGCCAATTCGCGCGGACGCACGCGCATTGCCGGCCTGTGCGCTGCAGATCGATTTACCGCATGTCATGACCGTAGACTCATCTGGTTTGACGAAATCGGCCGCCCGATAGGCCTGATGCCACAACTCCATCGTGAATGCATTCGGACGCTCCCGATTGGTATGCAGGCGGACGCCATCTGCCTGCGCCGCGATCAATGCAAACTGGCGGCCATCTTCGGACACGACCGCGATCGGTGGCGACGCAGCGGACCAGACGATGAACCCTGCCCCGAAGAACGGCAGCGACAGCCATCGCAGGCGCGTTGTCAGGAGGCACAGAACCACAAGTCCCAATGACAGCAATCCAAGCGCCGCGGACGGCATCTGTCCGGTCGCAAGCGGCGGATGCATAGCCGCGACACGTTCGGCTATGGTGATTACCAGTCCCACAGCCCATGCCATCGCCTTGAAGAGGTAGACATGCAGGCCGAACGGCATGAAGACCATGGCGGCGACCGCAAGCGGCATGACCAGGATTGTCACGACGGGCATGGCGGCCAGATTCGCAAGGAGGCCATAGGGCGCGACCCGCCCGAAATGATAGGATGCAAACAGTCCGGTCGCCGCCCCGGCGACCAGCGATGTCACGGCTATTCCGAACGCATAGCGCGACAGGGTGACAAGACTGGCGATGAACGGTCCCCTCTCCGTTCGTTCCGTTTGCCGCCTCTCGCGCCTGTTGGTCCAATCCTGCCAGCCGCCATAGACCGCAATCAGCGCTGCGGTTGCGGCAAACGACATCTGGAACCCCGGACCCGTCACCTCATGCGGTGCGATCGCCATGACAAGCAGGCCCGCCAGTGCCAGATTGCGCATGGTCACGGCGTTCCGGTCGAATGTCAGCGCCAACAGCATGATGGCGAGCATGGCGAAAGACCGTTGGGTGGCCACGCCGGCGCCTGCGAGGAACAGGTAGAACCCCGTAGCGGCAAGCGCACCGGCTGCCGCATATTTTTTCACGGGGCGGCGTGCCGACCACTCGGGAGCGAAGGCGAACCCCAGCCGCAACGTCGCCATCACCGTTGCGGCGACAAGCGCCATGTGGAGGCCGGAAATCGACAGGATGTGGGCCAGCCCGGAGACGCGGAGCGCTTCGGTCACGCTTTCCGGAATGCCGGACTTGTTTCCCGTCACAAGAGCCGCGGCGACGGCGCCTTCCCGTCCCGGTGCGGATCGCTGGATCTCCCGGCTGATTGCAAGGCGCGCACGCTCGACAGCCGTTGCGAGGCTTTTCATGCCCCATGATTGCGCCGGTATTTCAATCGGATCAGGATGACCGAGAAAGAAGCCGTTGGCGCCGAGGCCGTCGTAAAAGGCATGGAAACCGAAATCGTAGCCTCCGGGATGGAATGGGCCGGAAGGCGACGTCAGTCGGACGAGCCCTTTTATCCCGCCTCCCACCTCGAAACCCTCGGCCGATCCCGGTGCGGTCACACGAACGCGATCCGGCGCATAATAGAGGGCCGGCCGCTCGGTTTTGAGCACGTCGATCGTGAACCGGGTCCGCCCGTTCGCGCGCTCCTCCATCGCCGTTATGCGACCGGTGAGGCGCGTCGAGACATCCGAGCCAAGCATCGGGGTCGCCGTCCACCATGTTTGCGCCTGTGCCAGTGACATTCCGGCGACGATGACGAAGCCGAACACCGCCACCATGCGCACCGGCCCGGTCTGGCCTCTCAGTGCAAACAAAATAAGCGCGAGTGTTACGAGCCCGACCGGCAGGTTCCAGGGCTGCGGTTCGACCGGAAGGCGAAAATATAAAACGATACCCGCGAGCAGTCCGACGGGAAGAAACAGGAAAGGCGTACCGACGGCTCGTTCGCGCTCTGTGGCGCTCCGCCATGCGCGTTGCAGGCTGCGACGGGTCGGCACAGGCAGCCGGGGCAGATGTGGGCGCCGGAACGGCTTAGCGGCGTCGGGCAGTGCCTCTTCGACGACCGGAATGACCGTTTGCCCAGCCTCTTCGCCGGCTGGGCGAAAGAACAGCCTTTCATCGGTCGTGGTCCGCGTGTCGTGCCTGGCTTCCCCGGTCATTGCGGATGAGCGCTCCGGGCGCCACAGGCCTTGTTTGCGCTGGGCGCGGCGTGTGTTAGACGTGCACCGAATTCCGCACCCGGCCGCCTTGACGGCCCGCTAATCAAAACAATCGGAGCACAGCATGACTGGCGAGGTCGTCACCCGTTTCGCCCCCTCCCCGACCGGTTTCCTGCACATTGGCGGCGCACGCACCGCACTGTTCAACTGGCTCTACGCCCGACACACCGGCGGCAAAATGTATCTGAGGATCGAGGATACCGACCGCGAACGTTCGTCGCAAGCAGCGGTTGAGGCGATCCTGGACGGGTTGCATTGGCTCGGACTGGATTGGGACGGCGAGCCCATATCCCAGTACGAACGGGCCGTCAGACATCGCGCCGTTGCGCTCGAGCTGGTCGAAAAAGGCTTGGCATATCACTGCTATGCATCCGCCGAGGAGCTGACGGAGATGCGCGAGAAGGCCCGCGCGGAAGGCCGTCCGCCCCGCTATGACGGCCGCTGGCGTGACCGCGATCCCTCGGAGGCCCCTGAAGGCGTGTCGCCGGTGGTTCGCATCAAGGCGCCACGCGAGGGCGAAACGGTCGTGCGCGACATGGTCCAGGGCGATGTGCGCTTCCCGAACAAGGATCTGGACGACTTCATCATCCTGCGATCCGACGGCAACCCGACCTATATGCTGGCGGTCGTAGTGGATGATCACGACATGGGCGTCACGCATGTCATTCGCGGCGACGACCACCTGACCAATGCGGCGCGCCAGACGATCATTTTCCAGTCGATGGGTTGGGACGTCCCGAACATGGCCCACATCCCGCTGATCCACGGCCCCGACGGTGCGAAGCTCTCCAAGCGCCATGGCGCGCTTGGCGTCGAGGCCTACAGGGCGATGGGTTATCTGCCCGAGGCATTGAGGAACTACCTCTCCCGTCTCGGCTGGAGCCATGGCGATGACGAGATCATGTCGACGGAGCAGATGATCGAGTGGTTCGACGTTACCGACGTCAACAAGGGCGCGGCGCGGTTCGACTTCGCCAAACTGGAAGCCACCAACGGGCTCTATATCCGCGGCGCCGACGATGCCTATCTTGTCGAACGGATCGTAGCCCTTCTGCCGGAACTCGAGAACACGGAAGCCATTCGCGAAAAGCTCTCGGCCCCGGAGATGCGCGCAAAACTGCTCGCAGCGATGCCGGGCCTCAAGGAACGCGCCAAGACGCTGACCGAACTGATCGACAGCGCGGGCTATCTTTTCGCCGAACGTCCTTTGAACTTCGATGAAAAGGCGTCCGGTATCCTGTCCGACGAGGCGCGGCAGGTTCTGGGCCGCCTGCGACCGCAACTCGAGGCTGTCGGCGAATGGTCCGTCGAGGCGCTGGACGCAGCTGTACGTGCCTTCGCGGAAACAGAGGAACTCAAGCTCGGCAAGGTTGCGCAGCCTCTCAGAGCGGCGCTGACCGGCCGCGCGACGTCGCCAGGGGTTTTCGATGTCCTGGCCGTACTCGGTCGGGAGGAATCGCTGGCGCGCATTCGTGATTGCGAGTCTTAAAAGGCTTTCTCACAGGCGCTCCGAGACTTATAATGCATCGCAGCATTAAGCCCTTAGGCTGGCTTGGCAGCGCGTCGCGGATACGGTAGCAACCAGCGCGGGACCATTCATACAGGAATATGCTGCATTGCAATAATTCACGTCTTTTCCGTGAAAAGTTTTGTTTGAGAAGGAGACATCATGTCTGAGGAAACTGCGAAACTGTCATTCTCGGGTAAGGAGCATGACTTCTCCGTACGCAAAGGTTCTATCGGGCCGGACGTCATCGACATATCCAGCCTCTACAAGGAAACCGGCGCGTTTACCTACGACCCGGGTTTCACCTCCACCGCGTCTTGCGATTCGGAAATCACCTTCATCGACGGCGATGAGGGCACATTGCTTCATCGCGGCTATCCGATCGAGCAACTGGCCGAGCACGGCGACTTCCTGGAAGTCTGCTACCTGCTGCTCTATGGCGAATTGCCGACGAAGACCCAGAAGTCCGATTTCGACTACCGCGTGACGCGCCACACCATGGTGCATGAGCAGATGAACCGGTTCTTCACCGGCTTCCGTCGCGACGCACACCCGATGGCCGTCATGTGCGGCACTGTCGGCGCTCTTTCGGCCTTCTATCACGACTCGACCGATATCTCCGATCCGCATCAGCGCATGGTCGCCTCTATGCGCATGATCGCGAAGATGCCGACGATCGCGGCCATGGCCTATAAATATCACATCGGCCAGCCTTTCGTTTATCCGCAGAATGACCTCGACTACGCATCGAACTTCCTGCGCATGTGTTTCGCGGTCCCCTGCGAGGAATATGAGGTGAATCCGGTTCTGGCCCGCGCCATGGACCGTATCTTCATCCTGCATGCCGATCACGAGCAGAACGCCTCTACCTCCACCGTGCGGCTTGCCGGCTCCTCCGGCGCAAATCCGTTCGCCTGCATCGCGGCCGGCATCGCCTGCCTGTGGGGTCCGGCGCATGGCGGCGCCAACGAAGCCGCGCTCAACATGCTGGCCGAGATCGGCAGCGTCGACCGTATACCGGAATATATCGAGCGCGCGAAGGACAAGAACGATCCGTTCCGCCTGATGGGCTTCGGTCACCGGGTCTACAAGAACTACGACCCGCGCGCGAAGATCATGCAGAAGACCACGCATGAGGTCCTTGGCGAACTCGGCATCAAGGACGACCCGATGCTGGAAGTCGCCATGGAACTGGAAAAGATCGCGCTTCACGACGATTATTTCGTCGAGAAGAAGCTGTATCCGAATATCGACTTCTATTCGGGCATCACGCTGCGTGCGCTCGGCTTCCCGACCAACATGTTCACGGTGCTGTTCTCCGTCGCCCGCACGGTTGGCTGGATCGCCCAGTGGAAGGAAATGATCGAGGATCCGAACCAGCGCATCGGACGGCCCCGCCAGCTCTACACCGGCGCGCCGAAACGCGATTACGTGCCGATGAACAAGCGCAGCTGACGCATTCTTGCATGACGTTTTGGGCCGGCTTTCCGAAAGGATGGCCGGCCTTTTCTATTGCTGCGACGGGGACTTGCTCTTTAGTTCCGCCAGCACGACGCCGGCAGCCGAAATGCCCGGACGTTCGGGTGTCGCCATCAGTTCCCGCATATCCCGAAATGCGTCGAGCTGGCGCTTCGCGGCAAGGCTTTCCGGCGCGACCAACTCCTCGATCCAGCGCGCAAGCATGCCGGGCCTGATCGTCGTGTCCAGGAACTCCGGAACGACCGGTCGGTCGCATATGAGATTCGGGAGCGCCGCGGTCCAGATCTTAATCATCGGCAGGAACGGCTTCATGAAGGCGTCCGTTCGATAGCAACTGATCGCGGGCACCCCGGCGAGCGCGAGTTCGAGGATCACGGTCCCGGACGCCGCCAGCGCCGCGTCCGCGCGCCGAAAGGCATCCAACTTTTGAGAATGCTCCACGGTGATCGTCGGCTTGACCGGCCAGTTTGCAGTCTCGCTTTCCAGGAACCCGACAAGTTTCGGCAGGGTCGGCATGAGGATGCGGAACGTTCGTCCGCGCCGGTTCAATTCCGCTACGGCAGCCCCGAAATCGCCGATCAGTGACTTGACCTCGCCGACCCGCGACCCGGGAAGGAGAAGCAGATCGAATGCCTCGTTCCCGTTCGGTTGGGAACGGCTCTCCCGCTTGGTCCAGATATCCGCCAGTTCAGTGTCGGATGCCAGAGGATGCCCGACATAGTGCGTTGGCGGTCCGCCCAGGCGTTGCATGACCTCGGGCTCGAATGGAAGGATCGCAAGGACGTGGTCAATATGTCCGGCCATCTTGCGCGCACGGTCCGGCCGCCAGGCCCAAACGGACGGCGCGACATACTTCACGATCGGCGTATCCGGAAGGGCGCGTTTCACGCGTCGTGCCACCCGGTGAGAAAAATCCGGACTATCGATCAGCACGATCGCGTCTGGCCGCGCCGCGATCAGGGCATCCGCCGTCTGTCGAATGCGCAGAAACAGGCGCGGCAGACTGGCGAGCACTCCGGAAACGCCTGTTATGGCGATCTCCGACGCATCGAACACGCTGTCGAGCCCCCTCTCCCGAAGCCGGTCGCCGCCGACACCGACGAGCGAGATGTTGCGTCCGGACCGGGTCTTGATCGAGTCCAGAAGATCAATGGCAAGATTCTCGCCGGATTGTTCTCCGGCGACGATACCGAGTACCAATGTATCACTGACCGTCATTGGCGCCCGGTTCCTCCGGCAGTGGTTTCCGGGTGGATCCCGTGCAGGAAAATGCCGAGCTCCTCCGCCTTCGCACAGGTCGCGTCATGATCGGAAATGAGGGCGCGACCGGCATGCACGCAAATGCCCTTCAGCTTCGCGGCGTGGGCGTTCTGCACCGTAACGCGCCCTATCGTGGGCAGGTCGGCACGGATTTCCTGGCCGGGTTTTGCCAGTTTGACGAGGACGCCACCCCGGCGATCCGGGATACGCCCTTCCTTTCGCAACTCGGCGACGCGCAAGAGCATCTGGTCGGTTCCCTCTGCCCCTTCGAGTGCGACGATGCGACGGCCGATCGCAACACAAGCCTGACCGGCGTCAAGCCGGCCGAGAGCAAGTGCTCCATTGACCGCGGTCGCGATGCTCTCCCCGTCTGCCGCTGTCGGAGCCGGGCCGGCGATATGGCCTTCGGAGGCGAGCAACTCGGGAACGAGCTCGTGTACGCCCCGCACGCGAAATCCGGCCTCTTCGATCATCTCGACGACGCCGCGCAACAGAGAATCGTCACCGGATTTGAGCTTGGGAAGGAATTTCGCAGCCAGCCGGAACGTCGTCCAGTCCGGCCTTATGCGCCAGAGGCTTGGACGCTGTTTCGCGCTGCCCACCATGACCACATCCGCCGGCCGGACCCGCTCCAGTATCGAGAGCAGCACCCCTATGTGGGACGTATGAATGTATTCGTGCTCGAAACGAGAGACGGCGGGATCGGCCTCTCCCTCGAGCGCAACGATGAAGGGGTTGCGGCCCTGCTCGGCGAGCGTTTCGGCAACGAAGAGAGGAATGTTTCCGCCGCCGGCGATGATAACGACACGTCCGTCACTGGCGGAGGCGACGGCTGGCATCGGTCACTCGCCGTCGGCCATGCGCGCCCGAAAGTCACTCAACGGCGTCATGTATTTGTGATTGCCAGGCGCCAGAATGAACTCCGCAATATCGCGTACCGAGTCGAGGTCCTTGTGCTCTTCGAGCAATCGGGCCGCGTTTTCGCGCATCGAACCCAGTTCGTATGCAAACAGGCTCTTGTAGGCGCGGCGCAAGACATTGATCTCAGACCTGTCCATACCGGAGCGCTTCAATCCGACAAGGTTCGGACCGGCCAGGAACGCACGATTGCCCATGACCAGGGCATAGGGAATGACATCCTTCGTAACCGCGGCGAGACCACCGATAAAGGAATGGTGTCCAACGCGGCAAAACTGGTGAACGCCCGCACCACCACCGATGATGACACGGTCTCCGATGACCGCGTGGCCGCCGATCATCACATTGTTTGCAAAGGTGACATTGTCACCCAGCACGCAATCATGGGCGATATGCGAATAGGCTAGGAACATACAGTTGTCGCCAACGGTCGTGATGCCCCGCGAAGACCCAGTCCCGGTGTGCATGGTGACGCCTTCGCGGATCGTCGCATTACGCCCGATCACCAGCTTTGTGCGCTCGCCCTTGTAGGCCGTATTCTGCGGCTCCGCGCCGAGAATGGCATGCGGAAAGACGCGGCAGTTTTCTCCAATCGTCGTATCGCCCATCACGACGACATGGCTCATCAGTTCCACGTTGTCGCCGATAACGGCAAGCGGTCCGATATGACAGAACGGTCCGATGCGGACGCCGGAACCAAGTTCGGCGCCTGGTTCGACAATCGCCGTCGGGTGAATCGAAGGAGACTGGCTCATTTCCACGATCAGTCCTCTCCGTAATCGAAGGACAGTTTCGCGGTCAGTTCGGCTTCAGCGACCTTTTCACCGCCGACCTTGGCCACGCACGCGTAACGGCACACCGTGCCCCGCTTCTTCATCAGGGACACATGGTACTCCAGCACGTCCCCCGGAACGACCGGTCGGCGAAATTTCGCATTGTCGATCGTCATGAAGAACACGAGCGCCGATTTCTCGGACTTGCGCGCGCGAACGCCGATTGCGGCGGCGGTTTGCGCCATGCCCTCGATCATGAGAACACCCGGCATGATCGGCAGATTCGGAAAATGGCCCTGAAAGTGCGGCTCGCTCGCCGTGACGTTCTTGATGCCCACCGCCGACTGCTCGCCGTCGATATCGACGATCTTGTCGATCAGCAAAAACGGGTAGCGATGCGGCAACAGCTGCATGATCTCCTGAATATCGGCTGCCTCCAGGATCGCGGCCTGTCCTTCGGATTCGGTCATCAACTGTCCTGCTGTTTCTTGTTTTTCGGCTTCTTATCGGCGGCCGCAAGTTTACGCAACGCCGCAGACTGGCGAAAAAACTCCTTGTAAGGACGCGCCGGAGTGCCGGCCCAGCGTTCGCCATCGGGAATATCATGCATCACGCCGGACGACGCAGCAATCTGCACACCGGAACCAATCGTCACGTGATCGGCGATCCCGACGGCACCTCCAAGAAGGCATCCATCGCCGATGACGACGCTTCCCGAAAGGCCGGTATGGGCCGCGATCGCACAATGCCGTCCGATCCTGACGTTGTGCGCGATCTGGACAAGATTGTCTATTTTTGTGCCTTCGCCAATCACCGTATCGTCAAGCGCGCCACGATCGACCGTCGCGTTGGCGCCAATCTCTACACGGTCCTGGAGGATGACGCGACCGAGCTGCGGCACCTTCTGGAGACCTTCCGGACCCGGGACATAGCCGAAGCCGTCCTGTCCGATACGCGCCCCGCCGTGAAGGATCACGCCGTTTCCGATCAACGCATACTGGATATCCGCAAGCGGACCGATCCGGCATTCGCGGCCGATCTGGCAATGATCGGCTATGACCGCGTTCGAACCGATGATCGTGTTGCGGCCAATAGCGACATGATCGCCGATGACCGCGCCGGCACCGATGACGACACCGTCCTCGATTTGCGCGAGCCGGGAAACATGTGCATCGGGATAGTCCGTCGTAAACCCGTCGCTCGCATTCGCCCGGCCCGGCCCGAGACTGTCAGGGAACAGATGGCAGCCGATCGCGGCGAATGCCGCATGCGGTGACGATACGACTATCTTGGCGGGACCACCGGGAAGAGCGGCAAGTCCCTTCTCGTTGCACAGTATGGCAGCGACTTTCGAGAGCGCCGCGAGTTTCTCGGCGCTTGTCGATGACTGTACGAAAACGAGAGAGCCGTTGCGCGGATCATCCAGCGACGACAGACCGGAAATCCGGGTCGATCCGTTCAAACCATCTGCTACACGTCCGCCGCACAGTTCCGCGACGGCGGCGACGCTCAGTTCCGCAATGGGCTTATGGAAATTGGGCTGTGATTCAAGCACGAGAAAAAAGGCCCGGCTTCTTGCCGGGCCGTTCTATCAGAATGCGGTCGAGATGGAGAAGTTGAAATTCTGCACCTTGTCCGTCGGCTCTTTCATGAGCGGCCAGGCATAGTCGAACCGCAATGGCGCGAACGGAGAGTCCCATATAAGGCCGATACCCGCAGATGCGCGCCATTCCATGGCGGTGTTCATCGCATTCGTGGTGTCGTCGTGCCCGTACAATGTCGCAGCGTCCGCAAAGACCGAACCCTTCAGGCCGAGATCCCTCGGGAAGGCCGGCAGCGGGAACTGTGCTTCCGCAGTGGCATTGAAATAGGTCTTGCCGCCAACATGGTCACCCGCAGCATCGGTCGGACCGATGCCGTTTGTCGCGAAGCCGCGAATATGCTTCGCGCCGAGCTGGAAGTGGTCGATTGAACGCACGTCCTGCCCGATTCCGGTGATATTGCCGGCGCCAAACTTGAGCATGCCGACCAGATCAGCCTCGTCCGACAAGGTCTTGTAATACGCGCCGGAGACCGTCGATTTCACATGGCGGGCATCGCCGCCAACGCCCGCGAATTCCTGTCCGAAACGAAGATACAAACCTTCATGCGGATCCTGCGGGCTATCGACTGTGTTGTAGGTCAGACCGTAGAACACCGCCGATTCAGTCCAGGTGCCACCTTCAGTGACGTCAACCCCGTACACATCCGAGATCGAGCCCGTGACATTCGAATACTCGTCCTGCTGGAACTTGTAGCCGATATTCGCGCTCAGATCATGCGTGATCGGCAACCCGAAGCTGATGCTTCCGCCTGTCGATGCGAGGTCGTAACCGGTATAGTCTTTCGTCTTGCGATAAGCCGCACCGGTCAGCGCAAGCCGGTAACCGAGGAAATACGGCTCGGTGAACGAGATGTTGTAGGTCCGGTTATCCACACCGCCGCCGGCGCTGATGCGAATCGTTTGTCCGCGGCCAAGGAAGTTGCGCTCGACAACGCTCGCTTCGACCGAGACACCACCCGAAGACCCTGCGCCAGCCGTTGTGTAGCCTGCGCCGATACCGAATTCACCGGTCGATTTGTCGACAGCATTGACGACGATAATAACCCGATCGGGAGCCGATCCAGGACGCGTCGTAATATCGACCCGCTCGAAATAATCGAGCCTTTCGAGTCGACGCTGCGCGCGGCGAAGCAGAGTCTGGTTGAACGCATCGCCCTCAGCGAGATCGAACTCGCGGCGGATGACATAGTCGCGGGTACGCGCATTGCCCATGATCTCGATACGCTCGACAAAGGCGCGCTGGCCCTGGTCGATCACGTAGGAGACATCAATGGTGCGGGTCTCGAAATTGCGGTTTCCGACCGGCGTCACTTCTGCGAATGGGAAGCCTTCGGTGGCAAGCCGCTCCGACATCGCGATCAGCGTGTCTTCCACGTCTTCCGCGCTGTAGATCGCGCCATCGCGAGTCGAAACCGTCGAGCGGAGTTCCTCCGACCCGACACCGCTCACGGTGCTGTCGATATCGACCATGCCGAATTTGTAGCGCTCGCCTTCATCAACCTCGATCGTGACGACGACATTTCCGGTATTCGGATCGATATCGCCCGACGACGACAGGATACGGAAATCCGCATAGCCGCGATTGAAGTAGAAGCGGCGAAGCTGCTCTTCATCCGCGGCCAGACGCTGGTCGTCGTAGATGTCGGAGCGGGTCAGCCATGAAAGCGGATTGCTTTTCTTGGTCGAAATCACGCCCTGCAGACGACGGTCGCTGAACGCGTTGTTGCCGATAATATTGATCTGCGTGATCTTCGTGCGGCCGCCCTCGTCGATCTGGAAGACGACATTGACGCGGTTGTCGCCGAGGTCGACGACTTCCGGATAGACGCTCACATCGTTACGGCCGATTGCGCCATAGGCGCCACGAATCGCTTCCACGTCCGCGTCGAGCGTCGCCTGATCGAAGGTCCCGCGCGGCGCAAGCCTGACGACGCCACGCAGACGATCGTCCTTCTGCTTGCGGTTGCCGCGGAAGATAACCTGATTGACGATGGAGAGTTCAGAGACAACGACGACCAGCGTGCCGCCGGAGACCGAAACATCCACATCGGAAAACAGGCCGGTTGCGAAGAGCTTCTTCACGGCGTCATCGATATCGGCCGCAGAGTAGTTCGCGCCGGCCCGGAAGCCGATCAGGTCCGCTACGGTGCCGTTTGCGACGCGCTGATTTCCGCGAACAGAGATCGCGCGGGCTACAGCCGCTTCGGCAGCAGAGACCGAACCAAGAGTGAGTGCAATTCCGCCGCCAACTGCGGGCGTCAGCGCCAGAGCAATCGCCGAAACGGCGCTTAACATCCGTGGTGCTGTCTTCATTGGGTTCTTTCCCCTCTTCCCGCGTCCGTCCCCAGATCGGGTAGCACAAACATAAATCATTGAATTCACCGTATTACAGGCTTTGATTTCACACGCAAGGGTTTGCGTTAAAATGCGTTTACGAACCTGACCTGCGTGGCAAAATCGTCACGCGAGATCTTCTGCGATGGTAAACAATTCGCATAAAATCCGAACTAGCTTCCTCCCAACAGCGACGAAACATCATTCCAGGTCGCAAACACCATCAGTCCCAGTATCAAACCGAAACCGATTCGGTAACCGTACTCCTGCGTCCGTTCTGGCACTGGACGCCCCCGCAGCGCCTCGAAAAAGTAGAATACGAGATGTCCGCCGTCCAGAACAGGCACCGGCAATAAATTCAACAATCCGATCGAAATGGAAAGGATTGCCGCCAGATTGAACAGAGCGACGAATCCGAGCGTCGCGACCTGTCCGGACATCTGTGCGACACGAATGGGCCCGCCGATCTGGTCCGGCTTTTCGCGTCCGGAAAATATACCCGCGATATAGCCGCCCGTGCGCTGGATCACGAAGGCGGTCTCCTTGACCGCCATGACGAACGATTCGCCGACTCCATAACGCTCGATACGGTGCCCGCCGGTCTGCCGATCATTGAGGACACCGATGATGCCCTGCTCCATCTTGTTACCGAACCGGTCCTCGATCTCGAGACGCTCCGGCGTGACTTCGAAGGTCAGCAATTCGCCGTCGCGCTCCATGACCATTTCGATGGGCTCGCCCCAGCGCACGGCGACGTAGCGCTGGACATCGGAGAACTGCTTCACCGCAATGCCGTCCACGCTGACGAATTTGTCGCCCGGCATGATGCCGACCTGTTCGGCAACGCTGTCGGGCCGAACTTCCGAAACCACTGGGTCCGCGACGCCGCGGCCATAGACGGAGAATATCGTGGTGAAGATGACGACCGCGAAGACGAAATTCGCGAAAGGTCCGGCAAATACCGTCGCGGCGCGGCGGCCGACCGACTTGTTCTGGAATGCCTGCGCCTCTTCTTCCGGCGTCAGCGAGTCGTCATGCCCTTCCGGGACGGATGCCGCATTCATGTCGCCGACGAATTTCACGTAGCCGCCAAGCGGTATCCAGGAAAGGCGCCACCGCGTTCCGCGCCGGTCGTTGAATCCGACCAGTTCCGGACCGAAACCGACCGAGAAAACCTTGGCTCCGATGCCGCACCAGCGGCCAACGAGATAATGGCCCAGTTCGTGGACGAAAACGACGATCAGAAGAACGAAGAGAAACGGAACGAGAGTTCCGAGGATGAAGCCGTTTGTCGAAAACAAGCCCGTCACAAATTCCAGCATCACCAAACCCTGTCCAAACCCTGCATCGATTACACATTCAAATCCGGCGGGAGCATGGCGCGAATGCGCGTTCAGCCACCGAAAAACGCCGATGACGGACGCTCGAAGCCCCCGCCGGCGAGAGACGTCGCCCACAGGGCGATTGCCGCGAAGACGAGGCCGTCGACACGATCCATGAATCCGCCATGACCGGGGATAATCCGGCTGGAGTCCTTCACGCCGGCGCGCCGCTTGATCCACGATTCGAAGAAATCGCCGATCTGCGACACCACCGACAGGACGACCGCGAGGATTGCGGCCAGCCCCGGAGACCCGACCCTGGCAACCGCAAGCACCACGATGCCGGCGAAAATCGCCGAAACAACGCCGCCAATTCCGCCCGACCACGTCTTCTTGGGAGAGACAACGGGCAAGATTTTCGGGCCGCCAATCGCGCGCCCGGCAAAATACGCGCCGATATCGGTTGCCCAGACAACCGCATAAAGGAAAAGGATCGCAATGAGGCCCGAAACGGCATCGCCCGATTCGCGCAGCATGATCAGAGCGACGAGCGTGAGGCCGGAATAGAGAAAGCCGGCAACGGACCATCTTTCTCCTGAGAAGCCCATCGCGACGAGCACGAATGCCGCCGTCGCGACCGCCCATGCGAGAGCCATCCCGCCATTTGGCAGAATCAGTGCCCCGACGAACAGCAATCCCAGCAGCACGACGCCAAGCAATCGAATGCGGTCGTCGCAGCCCGGGCATGCCATATCGAGCCATTCGGCCCAAACGATCACGGCGATCATTGTTACGACGGCCGCGAAAAGCCAGCCGCCTGCCAAGGTCGCCGTCAAAACGACAGCGGCGAGGACAAGGGCGGAGACGATCCGCGCCTTCAGTTCGCTCATAGCGCGACGTCCTTCGCGTCGTGTACTCCGCCATACCGGCGGGTCCGAGACGAATACTCGTCGATCGCCTGCTCCAGCCACGACTTGTCGAAATCGGGCCACATGCAGGGCAGGAAGACGAATTCCGAATAGGCGGCCTGCCAGAGCATGAAATTCGACAGCCGCATTTCGCCGCTCGTGCGGATGAGGAGATCCGGGTCGGGCTGCGCGCCGGTATCGAGCGCGGCTCCGATATCGGCTTCGCTGATCGAAGCGGGATCGAGCCCCTGCTCGACGACCTGCGCAGCCAGTTTCACGAAGGCACGGCGGATCTCGTCGCGTCCGCCATAATTGAAAGCGATGTTCAGATTGAGTTTCGAATTGTCCCGGGAGCGGATTTCCGCGGTCTCGACCAGGCCAAGGATATCGGCGGAAAGGCCCTGGCGATCTCCGATGACGCGGATACGCACGCCGTTGGCGCACAATTCGGCGAGGTCGCGGGTGATGAAAAGCTTCATCAGTCCGAGCAGATCGCGAACTTCCTGCGCCGGCCGCGCCCAATTCTCGGAGGAAAAAGCGTAGAGCGTGACATGTTGAATGCCGAGTTCTGCGGCGGCGCGTACCGTTTTGCGAACCGCATCCACGCCGGCCTTGTGCCCGAAGCCGCGTGGCATGCCACGCGCGGCCGCCCACCGTCCATTACCATCCATGATGATACCGACATGGCTGGGTACGGGGCAGTTCCGGTCTTCGTTGTCACCGGTCAAGGCGATGGGTTTCACTCCACTTCAATTGCCGCAAGAACGGCTCATACATGCATGATTTCTTTTTCTTTATCCGCCAGAAGCGTGTCGATTTCCGCAATCGTCTGGTCGGTCTGTTTCTGGACCTCGTCGGACTTCTGACGGTTCTCGTCCTGGCTGATCTCGCCGTCTTTTTCCAGCCGCTTCAGCGTTTCCATGCCATCGCGGCGCACATGCCGGGCGGCGATGCGTGCGTTCTCGGCATATTGATGGGCGATCTTCACCAGTTCGCGCCGGCGTTCCTCGTTCAATTCGGGAAGAGGTACGCGCACCGTGGTGCCGTCCGTCATCGGATTGAGACCGAGCGTCGACTCGCGGATCGCCTTTTCAACGGCGCTGACCATCGATTTGTCCCACACGGAAACGGACAGCATGCGGGGTTCCGGCACGGTCACGTTCGCCACCTGGTTGATCGGCATCTGGGATCCGTATGCCTCGATCATGATCGGATCGAGGAGCGACGCGGAAGCTCGTCCGGTCCGCAACCCTCCCAAATCGCCCTTGAATGCCGTGATGGCGCCTTCCATGCGGCGTTTCAGATCGGCGATATCGAAGTTCTGGCTCATTTTTCTTGTCCTTTTCCTGCCCTAAGACGCCTGTTTCTCGTTGACCAGCGTCGAGCGGCCCCCTCCCCGCAATATCTGCGAGAAACCGCCGCCTTCATGAATCGAGAACACGACAATGGGAATGTGATTTTCGCGCGTCAAGGCGATCGCGGCGACGTCCATGACGGACAGTCCGCGGGCAAGCACCTCGTCATGCGTGATCGTTGCGAATCGTTCGGCATCGGGAACCTTCTTGGGATCCGCGGAGTAAATTCCGTCGACCTGAGTGCCCTTGAACAGGGCATCGGCGCCGATCTCGGCGGCGCGCAACGCCGCGGCCGAGTCCGTCGTGAAATAGGGATTTCCAGTGCCGCCGGCAAAGATCACCACACGCCCCTGCTCGATGTAGTTCATCGCTTTCCGCTGCGAGAATCCCTCGCATAATTGCGGCATTGCGATGGCGGACAGCACGACGGCGTCGACGTTCTTCTTGACGAGCGACGTGCGCAGCGCCAGCGAATTGATGACGGTCGCCAGCATGCCCATGTGGTCGCCGGTCACCCGGTCGCCGCCCCTGGAGGCAACGGCCACGCCGCGGAAGATGTTGCCGCCGCCGATGACCACCGCGACCTGCACGCCCATATCGACCGCATCCTTGATGTCGCCGGCAATTCTGTCGGCGACCTCGACGTCGATTCCGAAACCCTGATTGCCCATCAGGGCCTCGCCCGAGACCTTGAGAAGTACGCGTTTGAAAATGGGAGAAGCAGACATGAAACTACTTTGAAGGAACCGCTTGAATGGTGACCTCCCGATACATGAAGGGCACCGCGTTGTCACGCAGTGCCCTTTTCGCTTTTGCGCTATCCAGAGGATTGCGCAAGCATGTCGGATCAGCCCTTGGCAGCAGCCGCCACTTCGGCGGCAAAATCCGATTCTTCCTTCTCGACGCCTTCACCCAGCGCGAAGCGGACGTAGCCGGTCACCTTGGCAGGCGCACCGATATCCTTTTCGGCCTCGGCGAGCGCCTTTTCGACCGTCAGGTCGGGATTGATCACGAAGGCCTGCTTCATGAGGCAGACTTCCTCGTAGAACTTGCGCAGACGTCCCTCGACCATCTTCTCGATGATGTTGTCCGGCTTGCCGGAGGCGCGCGCCTGATCGGCGAAAATCGCACGCTCGCGATCGACCGCAGCCTGATCGAGATCGGCGACGTCGAGCGCCATCGGGTTTGTTGCGGCCACATGCATGGCGATCTGGCGGGCGATGGCGCGCGCGGCGTCCTTGTCGCCATCGGTTTCCACCGCGACGAGCACACCGAGCTTGCCGAGCCCATCGGAAACGGCGTTGTGCACATAGGTCGCCACGGTGCCGTCGAGACGGGCCGAACGACGCAGGTTCATGTTTTCGCCGATCGTCGCGATCGCGTCCTTGATGGTGTCGGCATTCGACTTGGAACCGCCCGGATAATCGGCGGCTGCGACCGCATCGACCGAACCGTCGGTGCCGAGAGCGGACGATGCGACATTGCGGACGAGATCCTGGAAGGCCTCGTTGCGGGCAACGAAGTCTGTTTCCGAGTTGACCTCGACAACGACCGCGCCGTTGTCGTCGGAAGCGACGCCGACCAGGCCTTCAGCCGCGGTGCGGCCGGACTTCTTGTCCGCCTTGGCGATGCCCTTCTTGCGCAGCCAGTCAACGGCGGCATCGATGTCGCCATTGGCTTCGGTCAGGGCTGTCTTGCAGTCCATCATGCCCGCGCCGGTCATGTCGCGGAGTTGTTTTACGAGAGATGCTGAGATGCTCATCGGTTCGCCTCTTTGTGTCGAACGATATCGGGCGACGCCCGAAATGAGGCGCATGCCGGATATATCCAGCCATGCGCCGATTCATGTAACGGTTTGATGACCGCGCCCGTGAAACCGGGCGCGGCGCCAGCCATCAGGCCTGAGCTTCGGTCTGCTCGGCCGGTGCGGCCTGCGGTTCCGCAGCTTCGGTGGCTTCCGCCGGTGCCTCGACGATGGCTTGCTCGACCGGAGCTTCGGCAGAAGCACCAACGTCGACGCCGGACGCGCCCTGCTGGCGCGCAATGCCGTCGATTGCCGCGCGGGCGATCAGGTCGCAGTAAAGCGCAATCGCGCGGGCCGCGTCGTCATTGCCCGGGATCGGGTAGTCGATCGGGTCGGGATCGCAGTTCGAATCGACGATCGCGACGACCGGGATACCGAGACGCTTGGCTTCCTGAATCGCGATCGCTTCCTTGTTGGTGTCGATCACGAACATCAGGTCCGGCGTGCCGCCCATGTCCTTGATGCCGCCAAGCGCGCGATCCAGTTTGTCGCGTTCACGCTCGAGGTTCAGGCGCTCCTTCTTGGTGAAGCCCTGTGCGTCGGACGACAGGATTTCCTCGACCTTGCGCAGGCGCTGAATCGAGTTCGAGATCGTCTTCCAGTTGGTCATCATGCCGCCGAGCCAGCGGGCATTGACGTAATACTGCGCGCTGCGGCTCGCCGCGTCGGCAACGATTTCCGAAGCCTGGCGTTTGGTGCCGACGAACAGCACGCGGCCGCCACCGGCAACGGTGTCGGAGACAACCTTCAGAGCCTGGTGCAGGAGCGGCACCGACTGCGACAGATCGAGAATGTGAATATTGTTACGGGCACCGAAGATGTATCGGGCCATTTTCGGGTTCCAGCGGTGAGTCTGGTGACCGAAGTGAACACCAGCTTCAAGCAGCTGGCGCATGCTGTAATCAGGCAACGCCATCGTTTTTCCTTTCCGGTTTAACCTCCACGAAGCGTAAAAGCGGTTTCCCGCCACCGGTGGTCAGGCCGGATTTCTCCCGGCACAAACCGAACTTCGTGTGTGGAATGCGCCGCGCGATAGCCTATTGGCGCGGCAATTGCAAGCGCGGCGCCTCAGGAGGCCGCATCGATCGCCCGATAAGCCGGGGCTCAATCGCACTCCTGGCGGGGGAGCATTTCAAGCCTGTTGAGCTTTCCGGAGAGCGCGAAGTCACCGTAATCCATGACGAGATCGCGCGTTACGCCATTTTCATAGAGCTTGAAGGCGATCTGGTATTCGGGAAGCGACTCACCCGAATGGTCTTCCGACGAGGCGTCGAAATAGGAAATCGACACATTTCGGTAGGGATCGTCCTTGAGCGCTTCGGCAGCTTCGGCGTCACCTTCCTGTTCCGTCTTCTCCTGGCCGATAATGACCGTTGTGGTCATCACGCGGTCGGCGTCTTCGGAGCCATCGAAAATATCCGCTTCGTAGATCGTCTCGCCCTTTTGCGCCCGGTCGATCAGATCGAGGATGTGCTGGCTCGGAAACATCGCAGGCCCGAGGACGATTTCCTCGTTTTGCGGCTTTCTCAGCGTCACGATGATACTGCCATCCTCATGTACGGCGGTGCCGGACAATTCCCGATCGAGTTTCTCGTTGACGAACGACTTGGTCAGGAAGCGAAACATCTCGCCCTTGCCGTCTTCGTAGGTGGAGGTCTGCTGGTCCGTCAGGCGATTGCCGCTTGCCGACCGGATTCGCGTAACGAACCGGAAATTCGACGTGTAGCCATCGCATGCCGATCCTTGGAACTCGTAGACGATCCTGCCATTCATCCCGCTGATGCCGGACCGGTCCGACGCGTCCATCAGGGCAACGTCATAGACAGCGCGATGCGGCGCCAGAGACTGCGCCGATGCGGGCGTCGAAGCGGCTGAAACCAAGGGGAGAAGAAGTGTTGCGAGCACAACGGATCTGGCATTACCAAACGGCATCATGAAGTCCTGTCATTTTCGACGACTATAGGTTTTCTCGTGGCGGAAGCGAGGCAAAAATTGCAAGACATCGTAAACGCCGCACCGAGTCGAAAAGGGAGACCAGAATGCCGGAGACCATCGCCGACCGACTGACCGCATTGGGAATTTCACTGCCGGAAGCCGCCGCACCCGCTGCAAACTACCTGCCTGCCGTAACCGCCGGAAACATGCTCTATACCTCCGGTCAGCTTCCTCTTCGCGACGGCGCATTGATCGCGACGGGCCTGCTCGGCCGTGACCTCGACGTCGAGGCGGGCCAGGAAGCCGCGAAGGCCTGTGCGATCAACATTCTCGCCCAGGCGAAGTCACTTCTCGGAGACCTAGAGCGGATCGAGCATATCGTGAAGATTTCCGTATTCGTCGCCTCCACCCCGGATTTCACCCAGCAGCATCTGGTCGCCAACGGTGCATCGGACTTGCTCGTCGAGATACTTGGCGATGCCGGACGCCACGCGCGCTCCGCCGTCGGCATGGCCTCCCTGCCGCTCAATGCCCCGGTGGAGATCGAGGCGATCATCCGGTATTCGGATGCTTCTGCGTGAGTTCGACGGAGTTCCTGACACGCCGCCCCATCGCGCATCGCGGACTGCATGACGAACGCGCCGGACGGATGGAAAACTCGCCATCGGCTTTCGAGGCGGCCTGCCTGCGCGACTTCGCCATCGAACTCGACGTGCAATTATCCGCCGACAACGTGGCAATCGTTTTCCACGACGAGACGCTGGATCGATTGACCGACCAGACCGGACCGCTTGCCGGAAGGACGGCGGCAGAGCTCGGCAGGATCAAACTGGGCGATACAAGCGACTTCATCCCGACGCTGGCCGAGACATTGGCGCTGATCGATGGCCGTGTTCCGGTCGTGGTCGAGATGAAGGATAACGGGCCGCGCAACATTGCTCTCGCCGGCGCGGTCGCCGCGGATATGGCAGGTTATACCGGCCCGGCCGCGGTTATGTCGTTTGCACACGATCTCCTCTCGGCCTTCCGGGATACCGACTCAGCGGTGCCGCTCGGCTTGACTGCGGAAGGGATCGGTACGCCTGCCTTTGTGGAGCACGAGAAGGCTCTTGCCCAGGGCATCTCCTTCGTGTCCTATCACGTGAAAGCGCTACCGAATCCGTTCGTGGCGCGCGTGCGTGAAGAGCTTGGCCTTCCCGTGATCACATGGACGGTCAGGACGCCGGAGGACGTCGCGGCCACGCGCGACTATGCTGACCAGATGACGTTTGAAGGTTTTGACCCGGATATCTAGCGCCTCTCTTGTTTGCAGTGCGGTATGCGATAAATCTTGGGTATGACCCAATCCAGCGACGCCCCCGGAACCGATCACGAAAACGATTCCTTTGTCATTCGTGTTCGCGACCGTTTTGCCGAGATCAGCGAAGCCGCCTGGTCGCGTCTGTCCGGCACGGCTCCCGGCGAAGGGTCGGCACCGTATAATCCCTTCATTTCGCACGCCTTTCTCGGCGCATTGGAGGACTCGGGTAGCGCGACGGCGCAGACCGGCTGGCTCGGCCAGCATCTGGCGCTGGAAGATGCGGACGGGACTCTTATCGCCGCCCTGCCCTGTTATCTGAAGTCTCACAGCCAGGGCGAATATGTGTTCGACCACGCCTGGGCCGACGCCTATCGTCGCGCCGGCGGCGAATATTATCCGAAGCTCCAGAGTTCCGTTCCCTTCACGCCCGCGACCGGACCGCGTTTGCTCGTTTCGGACGCGATCGATGCACCCTCAGCGCGGCAGGCGCTCGCGCAGGGATTGATGGCGCTGACCAACAGGCTCGGCGTCTCCTCCGCGCACGTCACCTTCGCCACGGAAACGGACATACAGGCGCTCGAAACCGCGGGTTATCTTCATCGCACGGACCAGCAGTTTCATTTTCACAATGCCGGCTATGCCGATTTCGACGCCTTCCTGGAAACGCTCTCGTCGCGCAAGCGCAAGAATATCCGCAAGGAACGCGCGACCGCGTTGGAGAATGGCATCACGGTGGAATGGCTGACGGGAAGCGATATCACCGAGAGCGCCATGGATGCGTTCTTCGCGTTTTATTCGGACACCGGAAGCCGCAAGTGGGGACGGCCCTATCTCAACCGAACTTTCTATTCGCTGATCGCCGAACGCATGCCCGACGACATCCTGCTCGTCATGGCGAAGCGAAACGGGCGCTACGTGGCCGGGGCGATCAATTTTATCGGCGGCAATACGCTGTTCGGCCGCCACTGGGGGTGCATCGAGCACCACGCCTGCCTGCATTTCGAGATCTGCTACTATCAGGCCATCGAATACGCCATCGCGAACAAGCTGGAATTCGTCGAGGCGGGCGCGCAGGGCGAACACAAGCTCGCGCGCGGCTATATGCCGGTGATAACGCATTCGGCGCATTACCTGCCGCATGAGGGCTTTCGCAACGCGGTCGCCGACTACCTGGAACACGAACGCGAGGATGTCGCGCAGTTCTCGCGCGTGCTGTCGGAACACAGCCCTTTCAAAAAAGAGAACTGAGACCGCCCGACTGCATTGAAGGCGGACACTCTCCGGTCTAGGAAAACCGCATCGAAGGGGAAACGCCATGACTGCCGAGTACGATCCGGACAACATTTTCGCCAAGATCCTGCGCGGGGAAATCCCGAGCCACAAGGTCTACGAGGACGATCACTGCATCGCGATCATGGATGTCATGCCTGAATCGGACGGCCATGCGCTGGTGATCCCGAAGGCGCCGTCGCGCAACCTGATCGACGCCGACCCCGACGAACTGGCCAAGGTCATCGCCGTTGTCCAGAAGGTCGCAAAAGCGGTGATCCCGGCCTTCAACGCCGATGGCGCGGTGATCCGGCAATTCAACGAAGCGGCCAGCGGGCAGACCGTGTTCCACCTGCATTTCCATGTCATTCCGTGCGCCGAAGGCGTCAGGCTTCGCAAGCATGTCGACAAGATGGAAGATCAGGACATCCTCGCGGCCAACGCGAAGAAACTGATCGGCGCGCTGGAAGCGCTCTAGAGCATTTCAGGTTGCAGCAGAATCAAGAAGCGCTGCCTCTCGACTTCGTCTCGAACGCGCATCTTGATGCAGATGTTTCGATCTGAACCTGAATTGCACTAGAAGCCGAGCAGCATCCCTGTAACGAGGATCGCGAGCCCGACGCTTATCCCTACCGCCATCTTCTGGCCGGCAAGCAGAAACGCGGCAAAACCGACGATTGCGGCACCGAGGCGCAGCAGCAAGGCGGTCTCGGCCAACGCGCCCGACGGAAAGATCACGAGCCGGGCGATGACGGCGGCGACCAGCGCGGTCGCGATCGACCGCACCAGCATGAACGCCGCCGAGGTCTCGTCGAGCTTCCGACCGAGAAGAACGCCGGCATAGCGCCAGATGTCTGTCGCGAACCATCCCGCGATCAGGATGAAGAGATAGGGCCACCACCAGGCGTCGATCGCGGTGAAATTCATGTCGCGCTCCCCCGCGTGTCGCCGGGAAATTTCCGGTCATACAGGAATGCGGCCACGCCACCGAACAGTCCGGCGAGCAACAGATCGAATTCGGGCGCAACGAGATGGAACAGCGGCCCGAGAACCAGGCCTGCGATCATGGCGATCTTGACGAGGCGATGCCGCGCGGTCGCCCAGAGCGAGGTCAGGAAATAGATCGGCGTCAGGAAGAACAGCGCGCCGAGGACCGTGACGGGAATGCCGGTCGCGAACACATAGACCAGGACGACGATTGCGATATTCAGCGATGTCAGCGTGACGGCAAAACCGGCGAAATAGGTGGTGCGGAATTGCCTCGGCGCACGATGAATCCGCTCCGACGCCATCACCCAGGACGTCACCGCGATGAAATGCGACAAAAAGAGCAGCGTTATGGTGCGGGTCTTCTCGGAGCGGATTTCCGCGACCAGCGTCGTGACCATCGGCATCAGCCGGACAGACGACAATGCGACGGATACGAACACCGCAGCGAGCGTCGTTCCGCCCGTGATACCCGCAATAAGAACCACCTGTGCCGGCAACGCCCAGATCGTCGCCGTCATGAAAGCCGCATGGGCGAGTTCGATACCGCTCTCTCGCGCGAAGCCGGCAAAGCCGACAAAGGCGCTCATCAGGATGAAGGCCGGCAGCGAGATGATGTTGCGCATTCCGCGTGCGTACCAAAGCAAATGGGTGCCCTGGCTTGCCGCAGGCTCGGGTGGCTTCTGCATGATGCCGCGCTAGCACGCCGGTGGCGGGTTGGCGAGATAGTACGGACGAAAAAACGGGCGGATCGCTCCGCCCGTCATGGCTCTTTCGCTACCGGTAGCTTGTCACTATTTGCGCGGCACTTTCGGCACGGACGGTTTCGACTTCGGCGCGGCGTCCGCTCCGCTGTCTTCGGTCGGCGCCTTCGCGGCCTTGGCCGTTGCCGACTTTTTCGCGGACGGCTTGCGGGCCTGCTTCTTCGGTTTCGGGCGCGGCTCGTCTGCGATCGACTCAAGCTTCAGCTTGGCCTCGCCCATCTCGTCCTTTTCGACCGTCACCTTCACGGTGCCGCCCTTCTTCAGCTTGCCGAACAGGACTTCCTCGGCCAGGGGCTTCTTGATGTGCTCCTGGATGACACGGCCGAGCGGGCGCGCGCCCATCTTCTCGTCATAGCCGCGTTCGGCGAGCCAGCCGATCGCTTCCTTCGAGAGGTCGAAGATGACGCCACGGTCGGACAACTGGGCTTCCAATTGCATGACGAATTTCTCCACCACGCGATGGATGACCGGCACCGGAAGCGGACCGAAGGGCACGATCGCGTCCATCCGGTTGCGGAACTCCGGCGAGAACAGGCGGTTGATTGCCTCGACGTCGTCGCCCTCGCGCTTCACACTGCCGAAGCCGATGGCGTTCTTTGCCATTTCCGACGCGCCCGCATTGGTCGTCATGATGATGATCGTGTTGCGGAAGTCGACCTGCTTGCCGTTGTTGTCGGTCAGCTTCCCGTGATCCATCACCTGCAACAGGATGTTGAACAGGTCCGGATGCGCCTTTTCGATCTCGTCGAGCAGCAACACGCAATGCGGATGCTGATCCACGCCGTCGGTCAGCAGGCCGCCCTGGTCGAAACCGACATAGCCGGGCGGCGCACCGATGAGACGCGAGACAGTGTGGCGCTCCATGTATTCAGACATGTCGAAGCGCAGCAGTTCGACACCGAGCGACATCGCCAGTTGCCGGGCGACCTCGGTCTTGCCGACGCCGGTCGGGCCGGAGAACAGGTAGGAGCCGATCGGCTTCTCCGGTTCGCGCAGGCCCGCGCGCGCCAGCTTGATGGCGGACGCCAGCGATTCGATTGCCAGATCCTGGCCGTAAACGACCCGCTTGAGTTCCTTCTCGAGGTTGGAGAGAACTTCCTCGTCGTCCTTCGAAACGGTTTTCGGCGGAATGCGCGCCATGGTCGCGATCGTCGCCTCGATCTCCTTCACGCCGATGGACTTGCGGCGCTTGTTCTCGGGAAGAAGCATCTGGCTCGCACCGGTTTCATCGACGACGTCGATGGCCTTGTCCGGCAGCTTGCGGTCGTTGATGTAGCGTGCCGACAGTTCCACGGCCGATTTGATCGCATCGTCCGTGTACTTGATCTTGTGGAAGTCCTCGAAATAGGGCTTCAGCCCCTTCATGATCTCGATGGCATCCTCAAGCGACGGCTCGTTGACGTCGATCTTCTGGAACCGGCGAACCAGCGCGCGGTCCTTTTCGAAGAACTGGCGGTATTCCTTGTAGGTGGTCGAACCGATGCATCGGATCGCGCCGGAGGAAAGCGCCGGTTTCAACAGGTTGGACGCGTCCATCGCGCCACCCGACGTTGCGCCCGCACCGATGACCGTGTGGATCTCGTCGATGAACAGGACCGCATGCGGCGTCTCTTCCAGTTCCTTGACGACCTGCTTCAACCGCTCCTCGAAATCCCCGCGATAGCGCGTGCCGGCGAGCAGCGCGCCCATGTCGAGCGAGAAGATCGTGGATTCCGCCAATACTTCCGGCACGTCGCCATCGACAATGCGTTTGGCGAGACCTTCCGCGATCGCCGTCTTTCCGACGCCGGGGTCGCCGACATAGAGCGGGTTGTTCTTGGACCGGCGGCACAGGATCTGGATCGTGCGGTTGACCTCGGCGGTCCGGCCGATCAGCGGATCGATCTTGCCGTTCTGCGCCTTCTCGTTGAGGTTCACGCAATAGGCGCTCAGCGCGTCCTGCTGTTTCTTCTTGCCATCCTCGCCTTCGGTCGCCGCGCCATCCGTACTGGCCTGGTCCTCGGCGCCATCCGGAGGCCGGGTCACCGACGCGCCCGGACGCTTGGCGATCCCGTGCGCGATATAATTGACCGCATCATAGCGGGTCATGTCCTGCTCCTGCAGGAAATAGGCAGCATGGCTTTCGCGCTCCGCGAATATCGCGACAAGCACGTTGGCCCCGGTTACCTCTTCGCGACCCGACGACTGGACATGGATCACGGCGCGCTGGATGACGCGCTGGAAACCCGCCGTCGGCTTGGCGTCCTCGTCATATCCGGTGACGAGGTTTTCCAGTTCGTGGTCGACATAGTCGAGGACGGTCTTGCGCAGCGCTTCGGTATCGACCGAACATGCATCCATCACGGACTTGGCGTCCTGATCGTCGATCAGCGCAAGCAGAAGATGTTCGAGCGTCGCGTATTCATGCTCGCGCTCATTGGCGTAGGTCAGCGCCTGGTGAAGCGACTTTTCGAGGCTGGCGGTGAATGTCGGCATTACTTCTTCTCCATCACGCATTGCAACGGATGCTGGTTCTGCCGGGCAAAATCCATCACCTGCGTCACTTTGGTTTCGGCCACCTCGTATGTGTACACCCCACACTCACCAACACCGTGATTGTGGACATGCAACATGATCCGCGTGGCTTGTTCGCGGTTTTTCTGGAAGAACCTCTCCAGCACGTGAACGACGAATTCCATCGGCGTGTAATCGTCGTTCAGCAGGAGTACGCGGTATAAACTCGGTTTCTTGACCTTCGGCTTGGTGCGCGTGATGACGGCGGTTCCCCGCCCGACGCCCTCGCCGTCCTTGCCCTTGTCGGCCTGCATTCTCTGCGGCGTATTTCTCATTCTAGCCCTGCGGTTTCACAGCTCCGGGACCGGCTGCCCGGACTCGATACTTAGGGATTCATGTGACGATTTTAAGCCCCCTCCGGAGCCGCGCAAGCCGACAAATAGCTACACACAAAACAAACAGGCCCGCGTGATCGCTCACGCGGGCCCTGCATTCGCCATTTTGGCGAAGTGAATGCATCGCTTACTTGGAAGCCGAAGCCATAGCGGTTTCGAACGGCTTGTAGGCTTCCTTGGCGAGATCGGCGTAGAGGTCGCCCATCTTGGTCGCCTCGGCGATGAAGGACTCGTAGGACGACTTCATGTAGTCGGTCTGCACTTCCATCGCCTTTTCGAGCGACTTGGCGCCGGCCAGTTTCTCGAACACGGCAACGCCGTCCTCGTAGGACTTCTTGGAGTAGTCGGCGGCTTCGGTTGCGATGGCCTGCATGCCCTTGGTCATGGCAGCGTAGCCCTTCAGGGAGTTGTCCATCATTTCCTTGCCAACCTTGCTGGCGTCTTCAAACGAATTCATCATGGCGAACCTCAATTGGATTGCGATTGGATTTCGGATCAGTTTCGGGCCTCATCCGGGCTTGCCAACAAGATAGTGTGCACTGCACAATTTTTCAACGGGCAAGTTTGCAGCGCACAAATTTTATTTTGGGACATTTGAAAAAAACTCGACGGACGGCAGTAACTTTCTAGTCACCATAAACGACTTGGTAACGCTGTTCCGGGTACGGTTGCATGAGTTCCGGCTCGTTAGCAGGGCCGCCCCATGTAGCGTAACCACGGGTGTCTCAAGTGTTTTTCAGTAAGTCGCTGTCCCTCCAGAACATGGCGCAAGCGATATCTGCGCTGTTCGTGGCAACTTTCCTCGTCGTGGCGTTCGGCGCCAATGCGCAGGCGAACCCCAAATATGCTTCCTTCGTCATCGACGCGAATACCGGCAAGACGCTTCATTCGCGTTACGCCGATTCGCCGCGCTATCCGGCATCCCTGACGAAGATGATGACGCTCTACATGGTTTTCGAAGCCATGGAACAGGGCAAGATCACCAAGAACACGCGCGTTACCTTTTCGCGTCACGCCGCCTCGATGCAGCCGACGAAGCTCGGCGTGCCGGCAGGCAAAAGCGTCTCCGTGGAAGATGTAATCCTCTCCCTGGTGACGAAGTCCGCCAACGATGCCGCCGCCGCCATCGCCGAGCATCTTGGTGGAACCGAAAGCCATTTCGCGGAAATGATGACGGCCAAGGCGCGCGCGCTCGGGATGTCCAAGACGACGTTCCGCAACGCATCGGGTCTTCCGAATTCGCGCCAGGTCACGACAGCGCGCGACATGGCGACGCTCGGTATCGCGTTGCAGGAGCACTTCCCCCGGCAGTTCAAATATTTCTCCGTCCAGAGCTTCAAGTTCGGCCGCACCACCATGCGCAACCACAACCGGCTCCTCGGTCGGGTCAGCGGCGTCGACGGCATCAAGACCGGCTACACCCGCGCTTCCGGCTTCAATCTCGTTACCTCGGTCCACAAGAACGGGCGCAGCATCGTCGCCGTGGTGATGGGCGGACGGACCGGCGCGTCGCGCAATGCGCATATGCAGGAATTGCTGGCGGCCAATGTGAACAAGGGCTCCAAGCGCAAGCGCGGCATGCTCGTCGCCCGCAGCGGCGGCACGAATTTCGGTAATGCGGCCGTCACCGTCGCGCAGCTCGACGCCGACGATATTCCGCTTCCCGTGAACCCGCTTCGCCCCAGCGACATCGGCACTCCCGTCGCCGCATCCACGGTGACGGCCTATGCCGCCGAGCCTGCCGCGCCGCGCCCTGCTCCGGCCGCCGCTCCGCTTGACACGATCAAGACGGCAGCCACGGCGCCGCGCAGCGGCTGGGTGATCCAGATCGCTTCACTTCCCAGTCAGGGCGAAGCCGTCGACTACCTGCGGACTGCACAGGAGCGCGCTGGTTCGGTTCTCGAGGGCCTCTCGCCTTTCGTGGAGGAGTTCGAGAAGAGCGGCATTCTCTATCACCGCGCCCGCTTCTCCGGCTTCAGCTCGAAGTCGGCTGCATGGTCCGCGTGCAGCGCTCTCAAGAAGTACAAATACTCCTGCCTCGCCTTCGACAATTCGTAAGGCGCGGCCGGGCCGTCTGAAACCGTTTGAATGTGTATCGAGTATCGAAGGGTTCAATCAGTATGATCACGCAGAAGAACGTCGCGCGCTTCGTTAACCCGCTGCGCCAGAAAAGCATTGCCTCCGAGGTCGGGGTGAACGCGCTGCATCAGGCTTCGATGCGCCTTTCGGACCTCAACAGCGGACGCGCCCGGTTCAAGGCCAAGGATCTTGTAGGCCTCCTCATGTGTCATGGGGCCCGTGCCATGCGTGCTTCCATGCCCCGCACCAACGTCCGGATCAGCGTCGTCACGCCAGCCCGGCATTCGGCGGTCAAGATACGCCTCCAGTAATTCGGCGCTTTCGCGGTCGTCTCTGAGGTCGGCCGCGAGATCCATCAGGTCCGCGTCGCTCATCTCGTAGAGCCTGCGCCCCTCGAAACGGCCAACGAGAACCAGTCCGTCCATATCGCCGCTGTCGTGGTCCAGCTCCATTTCAAGCCAGGCCGATCGCACCGTCGATTTTTGTCCTCCGGTCCTCTGCTGACCGATGCGGCGTCGCTGACGGCCGTACCAGGCGACAGCCATCATCACCAAAGGCGCACCGACGCTGATGCGCCCTGCGACACTCAGGATGCCCCCGAGTATGGCCAGCGCTGCCGGCCCCGCGAGGTGCAGGGTACGCGCCACCTGAGCCGGCGATGCCGATGCGAAGAAGTACAGGCCGAGGATCGTGAAGGCGGCAATGCCGACCAAAAGAATCAGTATGGTCATCTCTTGCCTCCATCGCCCGACATCTGTGCGAGCAACAATCTGTCCTCGCGCGACCCTCGGCTTTCGAGCGCCTTGAGACCGCCGGTCGCATAGACCGCGATTGCCGACAGGAGTTTCGACAGAACGGATGCGGCGGAGCGGTCGAATCGGAACCAGCCGCCGCGCGTCACCCGGGCGATTTCCCGAAAGGCGTATTCCGCGGACGGATCATGACCTTCCTGAAAGATGAACACCGGAATGCCATGCAGGCCGAGTTCGCCGGCGGCCTGAACGAGGTCATCGACATTCTCCTCCATCGCATCGCCAATATAGACGAGCGCGTTGATCCGGTTGCGGGAGTGTTCCTTCGCGGTGTGCTTCAAAACTTTCAGGATTTGCGTGTGCCCGCCACGGCATTCGATACGCGACATCATCGAAGCGAGCGTCTTGCCGTCCTCGGCCCATTTCGAGGCGCGGCACTCGCCGAGCCCCCGGAAATAGACAAGCTGCATCAGCAGGCTACCAATATCCGAAACGCTCTCGAACATCTCGGCCTGAATCGAGCAGGCGAGATCCCATGTCGGCTGACGGCTCATCGTTGCGTCGAGCGCAAGGACGATCCGTCCGTTTCCCGTTGCGGATTTTCCGGCGGTCTTCGCCGCCTTGAGGAATGCGGCGATGTCGCCTCGCGATGATTTCGCTTCGGCGATTTTATTGCTTCGTGTTTTCGATACCGACTTGGCCATGGGGAAAATGTGGCGCTTTACCGTCGGGTTGCAAGGCAAATGAGATACATGCGCGATCAGATCAGGCCAAGATCGGCGAGTTCGTTGCGCATGTCCGCGGGCAAGGTTTCCATGCCCTCGTCGTCGCCGTTGATATCGGCCGGCACGTCCTCTGCCTTGTAGTAACGCCATCCCTGGAACGGTCGCTTGGGCTGGGGGCGGGTCAGCACGACCTCGGGATCGAGGACGATCCGGCACCGCGATACCCCCTCGCCATCGACGAAAGGCCGGATATCGGTGATGCGCTGGCGGCACTGAACGCGCCCCTTGATCACCCAGTACAGCGACCCCTCACCGATGATTTCGTCGCCGCGCTTGGGCACCATGCGAGTTGTATGGATGCTTTCCGCCGGCTCGCCCGCCGCGCGTTTTTCGGCGAGGCGAAAATCGATCCAGGCGCGGAGATCGTCAACGCTGTCTGCTCCGACACAAAGCTTGATCAGGTTCAGGGCCATGGCACATGGTTTATTGCGCGCGCGCCGCCGGTCAAGCATGGCAACGATACGTCCACAGGCCAGCACACCAGCGGAAGCGATCCGTTCAGCACTCCACCACGTTGACGGCGAGGCCGCCCTGGCTCGTTTCCTTGTATTTCTCGTTCATGTCGAGGCCGGTTTGCCGCATGGTCTCGACACAGGCATCGAGCGGGACGAAATGCGTGCCATCGCCCTTCAGCGCCAGCGACGCCGCCGTGACGGCTTTTACCGCGGCAAGGGCATTGCGCTCGATGCACGGCACCTGGACGAGCCCCGCTACCGGATCGCAAGTCATGCCGAGATGATGTTCGAGCGCGATCTCGGCAGCGTTTTCCACTTGCTCGGGCGTACCGCCGAGGACTTCGGCAAGCCCGGCTGCCGCCATCGCGGCCGCACTGCCCACCTCACCCTGGCACCCGACCTCCGCTCCGGAGATCGATGCGTTGTGCTTGATCAGCCCACCGATGGCGGCCGAGGTGAGCAGGAAATTGCGGACGTCGTCCGGGCTGGTCAGTTCATGGAACTTGACCATGTATTTTAGAACCGCCGGCACCACGCCCGCCGCACCGTTGGTCGGCGCGGTGACGACGCGACCGCCCGAAGCGTTCTCCTCGTTCACCGCCATGGCGAAAGCGCCGAGCCAGTCATTGGCGAGCATCGGGTTCGGCCGGTTGGATAGCCAGTCGGCCTCCAGTTTCTCGTGAATCTGGCGCGCGCGCCGCTTGACCTTCAAGCCTCCGGGCAGGATGCCCTCGCCGCGCAAACCGCGCTCGATACAGCCGTCCATCGCGCCCCAGACGGCATCGAGCTCAGCGTCAAGCTCGGCGCGGCTGCGCCCGGTTTCCTCGTTGGCGCGCTTCATCGCCGAAATGGACAATCCGCTCTTCTTCGCCATCTTCAGCATCTCGTCGGCAGACGCGAATGGATAGGGCACGTCGCCTTTGCGCGGCTTGCCGGCTTCCGCCTTGACGCGCGCCAGTTCGTCTTCGCTGACGATGAAGCCGCCGCCGATCGAGTAGTAGACCCGGCGCAGCAGCATCTTGCCGTCGGCGTCACGGGCGGAAAACGCCATGCCGTTGGCGTGCCCCGGCAGCGCTTCCTTCCTGTCGAAGACGAGGTCCTCGTTCGGATCGAAGCGGTACGTCGGGTGCCCGTGCGGCGAAACTGACTTTCCGGCCTTCACCATCTCCAGGATGTCGTCCATCGCATCGGGGTCGATCGCGTCGGGCTGATAGCCTGCAAGACCGAGGATCACCGCGCGGTCGGTAGCGTGGCCGACACCGGTGAAGGCGAGCGAGCCATGCAGCGACACCGAAAGCCCGGCGACTTCCGCGCCGGCCGGCCGCGGCCATTCGCCCAGCCGTATCTCGTCGAGAAAACGCACGGCGGCCGACATCGGCCCCATCGTGTGCGAGGAGGAAGGACCGATACCGATTTTGTAGAGTTCGAAGACCGAAAGGAACATCTGCGTTTCTGCTGTTGACGGCAGGAAGCTAGCAGACTGTGACGGCGGCGCGAACCGGGTTCCGACGCGCCTTGGCCGCGTTACGACACAGCCAAGGCGCTTTTTCGAATCCGTGTTCGGATCAAGCCGGTTGCCGCGGGAAGGAAGCGGCTACCTCGGCGACATCATTCATCCCGATCAGGTACACGATGACCATGAAGCAGGCGAAACCAGCAACTGCCCAGGCCGTGGTGCCCCAGCAGGACTTCTGGACGTTTTCATCCATCACTGTTGTCCCCATTTTTGTTCGGCGCGGCGTGCCCGCGCTCTCTCTTGGAGGCGGCCGTCTACACCCGTCCCACCGTCTTCGCAATCGCAAAAAACCAAGGATCAGCCATGCGTCATCCGCAAGGCGAAAGGGGCGATCTCGAATTCCGTCGAGATTTCAATTCGCTGATCGAGCGTGCTAACGCGCTTCCACTTTCGTCTGATATCCTCCCGAAAGCGGGCAATTTCGCCCGGACCGGGCGGGAGTCAACGCGGGAAGAAATCGCTGATTCGCCCCGTTGCCGCGTAGACCGCGAGGCCGATCCACTCGCGGATGGCGAGGTTCGTTTCGACAAGCGCCTCGGTGGGGTCGTCACGGCCGACCGCAAAACTTTCCGTGCCGGCCGTCTTGTAGTCGACCGGCCATGGCACCGGTTCGATACCCTGCACGCGGAACGCGCCAATGGAGCGCGGCATGTGAAATGCGCTCGTGACCAACAGCCAGTCGCCTTCGCCGTATCGCTCCATGACGGCTTTCGACAGCACCGCGTTCTCGTGGGTGTTGAGGGACTTGTCCTCGAGAACAACACGCTCCGACGGGATGCCGAACGAAGCAAAAAATCGTGACGCGATCGCTGCGTCGCCTTCCGTCTGGCCGATCAACGATGCCTCGCCGCCAGAAACGATCACCGGTTTATCCGGGTAGAGCCGCGCGAGACGCAGGGCCTCGACCATCCGGTCTCCGGAAGCGCCGAGTTCGAACCCGCCGCGGATGCGCGTCACGTGACCGTCGAAAGCGCCGCCGAGGACCACGATTCCCGCGATCTCGTCCGAAGCGGGCGGAGTGTCCGGTCGTGCGAACCGGTTCTCCAATGGCTGCAGGAGCAAACGTCCGGCATTGGTTTGCGTCGCGACAAGGGCGAAGCAGAGGCCGAGAAAGGCGAGCCACGCGGCGATGCGGGGCCGCTTGAACAACAGAAGGAGGATAATGCCCGCGAAGATCAGGCAGATCAGTCCGACCGGCTGGATCAGCAGCCACATTGTCTTCGACAGGTAATAGAACATCGTCACATCTTCGATTGGCTAAGCCAGTCTCCGCCATACACTCCTTTCGCGCACCATGCACCGCTTTGCAGCGCGGATTTCTCATGCGATATCTGGTGGCATGACGAACGGTATTGCCCCGATCCGAAAATGACCGATACAGGCACCCGCCCTTCCCGTCGGATCGAATGGATCGACCTCGCGCGCGGCGTCGCGCTCGTCGCGATGGCGATCTACCACTTCAGCTGGGATCTCGAATTTTTCGGCTATCTCGACCCCGGCACGGCCGGCACCGGGCCGCTCAAGTGGTTCGCGCGCAGCATCGCCTCGAGCTTCCTGATCCTTGTCGGCGTCAGTCTCGTCCTCGCGCATGGCAAGGGTATTCGCTGGCGCGGATACGGCAAGAGGCTGGCGATGGTTGCCGCCGCGGCGCTTGCGATTACCGTCGCGACGAGGATCGCGACACCCAGCGCTTATGTGTTCTTCGGCATACTGCACCAGATCGCGGTCGCGAGCGTTCTGGGCCTGCTGTTCCTGCGCTTGCCGGCAATCGCCCTCTTTGTGATCGCCGCTGCATGGATATCCGTTCCATTCTGGGGGAAGACGGAGTTGTTCTCGCATCCCCTGCTTCTCTGGATCGGTCTTTCGCCTTTCCCGCCGCGATCGAACGATTTCGTGCCGGTCTTTCCGTGGTTCGGCGCCGTGTTGACGGGCATGGCGATCGGGCGCCTGCTGATCGGCACGGGAGCGACAGTCTATCTTGCCGACCATCCCCCGCATGGGAACATCGTCACGAGAGCCCTTCGGTTCATCGGCCGGCACAGCCTCGTCACCTATCTCGTCCACCAGCCGGTGCTGATCGCCTGCGTCTATCTGTTTTCCCTCGTCAGCCCGCCAGCCGAGGTGGAACCCGAGGCGGCATTCATCCGCTCTTGCACGCAGACCTGTGTCGAACAGTATTCGGAACAGACCTGCCGAGCGTTCTGCGAATGCGCGGTCGCCGGCCTGAAGGAAGAAGGCTTGTTCGAACGCGTGTTTACGGGTGAAATCAACCAGACAACGGACCCGCGTGTCGCCGACGTTTCGGACCGTTGCTCGCTGGAGGCGAACACCAATGGCAACTGACAACAAAGCCTTTTACGAACGGCCGAACAGGATTCCCTGGCCGCCGATCATCTATGCGATTGCCCTGGTGGCCGGGTGGCTGTTCGGGCGGGCGCTGCCCCTGCCCTGGTTCGGAGGCAATGCGGGCGAGATGCTGTTTGCGGGCGGCGTATTCATGATACTGGCCGCATTGGCGATCGACTTCGCGGCGATGCGCACGATGTATCGCGCGCGCACCACGATCCTGCCCAATCGCAAGTCGGATCACCTGATGACGAAGGGAATCTTCGCGGTGACGCGCAATCCGATCTATGTGGCCAACACCATGCTGGTGATCGGCGCGGGCCTCATTTCGGGCATTGGCTGGTATTTTCCGCTGGCCTTTGTCGCGGCTTACGCGACCCAGAAACTGGCGATCGAGCGCGAGGAAAAACACCTCGAAAGCCATTTCGGCAAGGCGTACCGGGATTACAAGAAACGCGTCAAACGCTGGTTTTGACGGTCGTCAGGACGCGACCCGCAATTCGGCAAGGCGCCCGAGACAGGCCTCTTCGACCTGTTCGAGTTCGGCCAGTGTGTCCTCGATATCCTTGCGCTTCTGGCGCAGTTCCTCACGCTTTTCGGCCGCCTTATTGATAATCGTGCGCAACTGGCCGACCTCGCCCGGCGGCGCCTTGTACATCTGGATGATCTCGCGGATCTCGGCGATGGAGAATCCCAGCCGCTTGCCGCGCAGGATCTGCTTGACGAGTAGACGGTCGGCCGGCCTGAACAGCCTCGTCCGTCCGCGGCGCACCGGATGGATCAGCCCCTCGTCTTCGTAGAAGCGAAGGGTCCGTGTCGAAATCCCGAACTCGCGAGTAAGTTCGGTTATGGTGTAATAGTCCCTCATCCACCGAATCCTTCGGGATCAATGACTTAGCCAGCGCCATCATTGATGCGCCCTTACGTAAAAGTCAAATATCTGCCCGTTCCGCGAGGCGCTGCCCGGCGCTCAAATCCCGAACCACCAGGCGGCCAGCCCCAAAAAGGCAAAGAAACCAACGATGTCGGTCACCGTCGTCACGAACACGCTCGACGCGATCGCCGGGTCCGCACCGAACCGGTTCAACAGCAGCGGAATGAGAATGCCGGCAAGCGCCGCGCAGACCATGTTGACCACCATCGCCACCGCAATCACCCCGCCAAGCGACAGGCTCGAGAACCAGACCGCCGAGACAAGTCCGATCAAGGCCGCGAAGACCACGCCATTGATGAAACCGACGGTCAGCTCGCGCCGGATGATGCGAGACGCGTTGTAAATGTCGATGTCACGCGTCGCCAGCGCGCGGACGGCGACAGTCATGGTCTGCGTTCCGGCGTTGCCACCCATCGAGGCGACGATCGGCATCAGGACGGCGAGCGCCACCATTTCCGAAATCGTCGCGTCGAACAGGCCGATCACCGCCGAAGCGAGGACCGCGGTGCCGAGATTGATCAACAGCCACAGGAAGCGCGACTTCGTCGTCTCGATCACGGTGTCGGACAGTTCCTCGTCACCGACACCGCCGAGGCGTTTCAAATCCTCTTCGGCTTCTTCCTGGATCACGTCGACGACGTCATCGATCGTCAGGATACCGACAAGACGCTCGTTCTCGTCGACGACGGCCGCGGAGAGAAGGTCGTATTGCTCGAAGATCTGCGCCGCTTCTTCCTGGTCCATCTCGGCCGGGATAGCGTGACGCGTCTCGTGCATGATCTCCTCGACCTTGTTCGGTCGCGGCGTGCGCAGAATTCGGTCAAGATCGATCGCGCCGACGAGATGAAAGGTCGGATCGATGACGAATATCTGCGCGAAGGAATGCGGAAGGTCTTCGCTGTCGCGCAGATAGTCGATGGTCTGCCCGACGGACCAGTAAGGCGGCACCGCGACGAACTCCGTCTGCATGCGCCGGCCTGCGCTGTCTTCCGGATAATCGAGCGAGCGACGAAGCCGGATGCGCTCCGTGAACGGGAGCTGGGCGAGGATCTCGGCCTGATCCTCCTCCTCCAGATCCTCCAGAATGTAGACCGCATCATCGGAATCGAGGGTTTGCAGAGCGACGGCGATCTGCTCGTTGGGCAGCGCGTCGATGACGTCGAGGCGCACCGCCTCGTCGACCTCGGTCAGTGCGGAGAAATCGAAGCGGTTGCCGAGCAATGTCGCGAAGCGGCGGCGGGAATCGCTTTCCAGCGTCTCGATCAGGTCGCCGAGTTCGGATTCGTGCAGCCCGGAAACGTCGTCGGCGAGCGCCTCGACATCGGACGCCTGCACATGCGCATCGATGCGATCGAGGAAATCCGCGCGGATCGAGCCATCTTCGCTGTAGATGTCAGCGGAGTAGGACTCGCCGGCCTGCTCGTTCTGTGACGTGTGGGTCTCGGTCACCGATGTGCTCCATCGTGCGGGTGCGCATGACCACAACTAAACGGCTGTTATGAAAATACAATTGCCGCAGGGGCAAACGGAAGGAATTTTCCGACGATTGCCGGACGGCGGCGGGGTGTCAGAGTTTTTCCGGCACGTTGTCGATGCCGCATGTGCCGCCGGGCCCGCAGCGCGCGACGCGCTTCAGGGTCAGCCAGCCCCCGGCCAGCAGGCCGTGGCGGGCGATCGCTTCGTATCCGTATTCCGAACAGGTCGGCATGTGGCGGCAATTGTTGCCGATGAACCCGGACAGCGTCAGCTGGTAAAGCCTGATCAGCGACGTCCCGAGGACACGCCCCGGCGTTTTGCGCCACGGGCCTTGCCAGTTGCGGCTCCGGCGCTTTCGCGGCGCGACGTGATCTGTTTCGTCGGCGCACATGATGTCAGGCCGCGCTCGCCCGTTTCTGTTCGATCTGGTCGAGGGCGTCGACGACAGCATCGAAGACCAGCAGTGTCGATGCGTGTCGGGCCTTGTAGTCCTTGACCGGCATCAGATATTGCAGGTCGGCGAACCGTCCGGTCGGCGCGGGCCCGTCCTGCTTGAGCATGGCGATCATCTGCTCGCGAACATCCCGCAATTCCTTCGCGCTCGCTCCGATGATGCAACGCGCCATGATCGAGGATGACGCCTGACCGAGCGCGCAGGCTTTGACCTCCTGCCCGTAATCCGAAACGACGTCGCCATCCATCTTGAGATCGATCGTCACAGTAGACCCGCACAGCTTGGAGTGCGCCTTCGCCGACGCGTCCGGATCGGTCAGCCGCTCGGTGTGTCCGATATTCCCGGCATAATCCAGTATCTTGGCGTTGTAGATATCGTCGATCACGATCCGCTCCGGGGTTTTTCTCCGCCGTGGCGCCATGACCGCCGCGGGGGCTGTTTTCGCGCCTCATGAAGCATATATATTTTACAAGGCCGCGTGAACAAGGCATACGCCGCGTGCCGTTGACCAAGCGACGGCAAATCCGAATGATCGGAAGTCAGTGGTCCGTTCAACTCGTTCCGGCGTATTCAGACCGGAGCTACGGGAGACACATTTCATGGATGCGATCGTGAACGCCGTTCCGAAAGGCACCGAAGAAGAACAGCGGGACGAAACCCGCCGGCGCCCGACGCGGGAGGAAGCCGAAGCGGCGGTCCGCACGCTGCTGCTCTGGACCGGCGACGATCCCGATCGCGAGGGCCTGCGCGAAACGCCGCGCCGGGTCGTCAATGCCTATCGCGAGATGTTCGCCGGATACGAGATGGACCCGAACGAGGTTCTCGGCCGGACGTTCGAGGAAGTCGCGGGTTACGACGACATGGTCCTCGTCAAGGACATTTCGTTCCACTCGCATTGCGAGCATCACATGGTTCCGATCATCGGCAAGGCGCATGTCGCCTACCTGCCCGACGGTCGGGTTCTCGGCCTTTCAAAGATCGCCCGCGTCGTGGAAATTTTCGCGCAAAGATTGCAGACCCAGGAAGCGATGACGGCTCAGATAGCATCCGCGATCAACGATGCGCTGGCGCCACGCGGCCTGGCGGTCATGATCGAGGCGGAGCACATGTGCATGGCCATGCGCGGCATCCGCAAGCAGGGTTCGACAACGCTGACGACCACATTCACCGGCACCTTCCGCGACGATCCGCAGGAGCAGGTCAGGTTCATTTCGATGGTTCGCGGCGGCGACCGCGCTTGATCGCGGGGTCATCGCAACGTAGAGGCGTTGCATGACCCAGGATCGAGACAACATCTTTGCGCCGCCCGGCTCCAAGGCCGAGCTTGAATCGGGCGAACGCCTTTCCCCCCGCTTTTCCTCCGACGGTTTGATCACAGCCGTCACGGTGGATGCCGCCGACGGCACGGTGCTGATGGTCGCGCATATGAATGCCGAGGCGTTGCAACTGACGCTCGAAACGGGAATCGCCCATTACTGGTCGCGCTCGCGCCAATCCATCTGGAAGAAGGGCGAAACCTCCGGCAACATGCAGACCGTCAGGCAAATCCGGATCGATTGCGACCAGGATTGCGTGTTGCTCAAAGTCGAGACCGCCGGTGACGGCGCGAATTGCCACACCGGCCGGAAAAGCTGCTTCTATCGGACCGTCGAGATGTCGGATGATGGCAAACCACGGCTTGTGCTCGATGAATCAGACGCGCCCCGTTTCGACCCCGGGACTGTCTATGGCAGCAAATAGATACCCTGTTATTCTTCACCGATTTGACACCAATTCGTCGCACAATCCCGGCATCGTTGCTCGAAATATCGAAGTCACGTCATGCAGCTAGCGAACTTTTCCAGGCGCAAGAACGGTGAGGACACCCCAGTCCCGGAAGCTGATCCGCCAAAAACAGAGCGGAAGCAGCACGGTATCGCGCTTGCGCTGGGTGGCGGAGCCGCCCGCGGCTGGGCGCATATCGGCGTTCTCCATGCCCTGGACGAGGTCGGCATCAAGATCGACATGATCGCCGGTACGTCGATCGGCGCGCTGGTCGGCGGCTGCTATCTCGCCGGAAAGCTCGACGAACTCGAAAAATTCGCGCGTTCGCTCTCGCGCCGCCGCATGCTTGGCCTTCTCGACATCCAGTTCGCCGGCAGTGGATTGTTCGGCGGAATGCGCCTCAACCGCGAAATGGAGTCGCATATGCGCGACATCCAGATCGAGGATCTGCCGAAGCCTTTCGTCGCGGTCGCGACCGAAATCGCCACCGGCCACGAGATATGGCTGACCCATGGCGACCTGATCGTCGCGATGCGCGCCTCCTATTCCCTGCCCGGCATTTTCGAGCCGGTCGAATGCAACGGGAAGGTCCTTGTCGACGGCGCGCTGGTCAATCCGGTGCCGGTCTCGGTCTGCCGCGCGCATGAGCAGCCGCGCGTGGTGGCGGTTAACCTGAACTATGACATCTTCGGCAGGTCCGGCGTCGTGAAGCACGGCGTTCCGCGCGCCGAGATGAATGTGCGCGCGACGGATGATACGCCGAGGACATCGCACAAGAAATTACCCGCTCAGACTGTCCGGCTTGGAATATCGGGCGTGATGGTGGAATCCTACAACATCATCCAGGACCGGATATCGCGGGCCCGTCTTGCCGGAGACCCGCCGGACTACGCGCTGCATCCGAGGCTTTCGGAGATCGGCATGGCCGACTTCCATCGTGCCTCGGAAGCCATCGACCAGGGCTATGAGGCAACGATATCGCGGCTGCACGACCTGAGGCGGCTGGCCGAAATGGCCTGATCAGGCCGAAGCGATATAGGAACGGATATCGTCGGCTTCGCGCTGGATATCCTCTATCCGGCGCTTGACGATATCGCCGATGGAAATCACGCCGATCAGCTTGCCGGAACGTTCGACGGGCATGTGCCTGAAGCGGCCTTCCGTCATCAGCTCCATCAATTCGGGGACCGTCGAATCCTCGGTGCATGTCTGCACGCTCGCGGTCATCAGTTCGCTCACCGGCTGTTCCAGCGCGGAAACGCCATTGCTGCGAATGGCGCGTACGATATCGCGCTCCGAAAGAATGCCCAGGATCGCCATCTCCTCCGATGCGACTACCAGCGCGCCCACATTGTACTTGGCAAGCGCATTGACCGCATCCATGCCGGTGGACGCCAGCGGCAGCGTGAAGACCTCGGACCCTTTTTCGGCAAGTATGTTCCTGACCATCATCGCGAACACTCCTTCTCATCCCGCAAACAGAATGCGATGACGTTGCGGTTTTTGCAAGGAAGAGTCCCGTTGGGTCAGCTTCGCCGGTCGAAGAGCGGAACGAGCAGGAAACCAGCCACAAGCCCGCCGATATGCGCTTGCCAGGCGATTCCGGCGCCATCCTGCGCGCCGAACGGATCGACGCCGACGAATATGTTCACGACGACCCAGATCAGCAGGAATGGCAGAACGCCGGGCGTGCGGAGTGTCTGTCGGATGGTCAGTAACGGCCCGTCGAATCCGCGGCGCGGCTCGCGCCGGTTCGCCCGCAACCCGAACCGCGCGGCGGCGCCCATGAACCCGGACACCGCGCCCGAAGCGCCGATGACCGGAATGGCCTCGTTGAAATAGATCACGAGATGCGTCGCCGCAGCCGCTGCGGCTGTCACCACCCAGAACAGTATGCTGCGCCGCCAGCCGATCCTGTAGGCGAGCGGCGATCCGAAAATCGAGAGCCAGACAACGTTGACGCCCAGATGCACCCAATCGCCATGCAGGAATGCATAGGTCACGGGCGAAATCAGCGTCGGCAGATCGAAAGTCAGGACTTCAGGCGAATAGCGCAGCGGGAAAAACGCCGTCTTCACCAGAAGCCACGTGTTCTCGTCATCCGACAACACCATCGTGCGTATGAAATGCACCGCGATGCAGATGGCGGCCAACAGCACGATCGAGCCGTGCAGGTTGAATGCTGGCACCGATCCCCCGGTCCGGTCCGTCGCTTTCGCGCTGCTGGTTTCGTTTGGGGTGGCGTCGGTCTGGGCCGGATCGTTCATGAGCTGCTTTCGCGTTCGTCAGCCCTGATATCGCGTAAAAAGAAAGCCATTCAAGCCCTTGGCTTGAATGGCCCGGTGGAGTCCCCTACCCCAATCCGAAAAGTGTGTGCTGTGGAACCGGCGGCTCCGATACGATCATGTTCGCAAAACGCGCACGCCGCCGCAATCGAAAGACATCATTAACCCTAACAGCGACCCCGAAACCCGGTTGGTCCGGAATTTGCGCCTTTCCAACCGGGACAATGGATGCGGGCTCGCCTGTGCCAAAATGGCACATCGGCGGCCTTCGAATACGGGGACGGTCGGCAATGCGACACAGGGATACGATCGAACTGTACAATTATTGGAACGAGGTGCGTGGCTCTCAGCCTGCTCCGCACCGTTCCGCGATCGCGCCGGCTGGCCTCGGAAGGCTGCTGCCCTCCGTGTTGCTGCTGCAGACGGATGAGAGCGGTGTTCCGGTTTTCCGGCTCGCCGGTTCGCGTCTCTGCACGTTGCGATGCGCGGAACTGAAGGACACGCCCTTTGCACAGCTCTTCGCGCCGGACGATGCAAAGCAGATCGAAAAGGGCCTAAACACGGTCTTGCGGAACGGGTCTCTTGTCGTGTTCGATGTCCAGGCGCTGCGTTCGGCGGGCGCCGGCGTGGCGATGGAGATTGCGCTTCTTCCGATCGACGATGAACGGACTCGCATTCTCGGCATCGCGAGTCTCTTCACCCAGCCCGAATGGCTCGGCATCGTCCCGGCGCGATTCGAGTTGCGCGGAGTTCGTTACATGGATCCCCTCGCCGGCCTTTCCCTGCTGCGAAATCGCCCCTCTGTTCCTGTTCCGCGGCGCCGCGCCAGCGACGCCAAGGAGTCCGCGCACAATCTTCAAGTCATTGCCGGTAAAGGTGAAATCGGGCCAAGGCGAGCGCTTCGGGCGTTTCGTGTAGTCGATGGTGGAAAGAAGTAATAGCGCAGCGGAAAACAGTTTAACGCAAGCGCTCAAATGCGCGCTCCAATAACCTGCCGTTAACCAGAAGAACCCTATTCTCCGGTCGTCCTCGCTATCGAACCGGACCAATCGAAGAATGCTCGGCGCACAGCAACCCGCATCCGACCAAGACCGCCGCCAATACCAACGCGTAAAGGTGATGCTGCATGGCCGTTTGATGCTGTCCGACCGGACGGAGCATCGTTGCCAGGTAGTGGACATGTCTCCCGGCAGCGCTTTCTTCGCGACCGACGCGACCGCAAGGACCGGCGAGCGGGTCATTGCCTATGTCGATCATATCGGCCGGCTCGAGGGCACTGTCGCGCGCGTCCGCGACGACGGCTTCGCACTGGAACTCAATACGACACCGCGCAAGAAAGCCAAGCTCGCCGCGCAGCTGACATGGCTTGCCAACAAGCACGAACTGGATCTCCCGGAGGATCGCCGTCACGAACGTATCCTGCCGCGCAATCCGTCCGGTATTCTCTCCCTCGAAGACGGTCGGCAGTATCGCTGCCGCATTATCGATCTTTCCGTGTCGGGCGCCGCCGTTGAAATCAATGTCCGCCCGGCGCTCGGTACGCAAGTCACGCTCGGCAACATGCGTGGCGAGGTCGTGCGCCATTTCGAGGACGGTATCGCCATCGAGTTCGCCGTCATCCAGCGCCGCGAAACCCTCCAGCAGTATCTCAGCTAAATTCCGTCACCTTCGATTAGCGACACGACGCACCCGTTTCCGGCTGCGTTTCAGCGGCAGGCGTCATGGCCGGTCGCCAGAGGAGAATTCGAAGAAAATTTGAGATAAATACCGCTCAAGTTTAAATCTCCTTTATTCTGTTTTCTATTCAATTATAGCATTTCCTTTCATCAAATCGCCCTGTTGTTCTTGGCGATAACTAAAATAGTTCCTGCCATTGTGCCTTCCATTGGGGAGACGATGGTATGCACAAATTCTGGAACAGCGGGGTTGGACTGGGTGGCGCGGTCACTTCCCGCGTTATCATCGCCGGCATATCGGTAGCGACTGCTGCACCGATGAAGACCGGCCGCATCACGAGCCAGCCAATCGGCCATTACGAGTTCTGCCTTCAGGTACCGGGCGAATGCCGGGCGACCGGCAACGTGGCGCCGGACCGGCTTACGAAGGCCGCCTGGTCAACGATGATCAAGATCAATTCGCGTATCAACACGACGATCGCTCCGCGCACCGACTACGAGATGTGGGGCAAGGAAGAGATCTGGTCTTATCCGGTCAAGTATGGCGACTGCGAGGACTACGTCCTGCTCAAGCGGCATGAACTGATCCGCGCCGGCTTCCACCCGTCGAACCTGCTGATCACGGTGGTGCTTCAGCCAAACGGAGACGGGCACGCGGTGCTCACCGTTCGCACGGATCGCGGCGATTTCATCCTCGACAATCTGGTCACGAAGGTCCTCGACTGGCGAGACACTCGATACCAGTACCTGAAACGCCAGTCCACGGCGAACGCGGGCAAGTGGGTCGATATCATCGATACGCGCCGCAACGTCGCGCAGAACTTCTAGTCAGGAACGAATTCAGAGGTCCCCGGTCGGGTCCCCAAACCATCCCATCCCCAACGACCGGGTCAGGAGCCGGCCATCCTTGATGGTCGGCTCTTTTTTATGTGTCTTCAGAAGCCTGCCGGCTCAGACCGGCCGCGAATCGCCTGGCGTTTTCGACATAGTGATCCGCGGAGTCACGCAGCCGCGCCACGGCATCATCGTCGAGGGTGCGGACGGCCCGGGCCGGCGATCCGATAATCAGACTGTTGTCGGGAAACTCCTTGCCTTCGGTAACCAGCGCGCCTGCACCGACGAGGCTGTTCTTGCCGATCCGCGCGCCGTTGAGCACGATCGCGCCAATACCGATCAGGCTGTTTTCACCGATCGTGCAGCCGTGCAGCATCGCGCGATGGCCGATCGTGCACCCCTCCCCGATATCGAGCGGGAAGCCCATGTCGGTATGCATGACCGTGTGCTCCTGCACATTGGACCGCGCGCCCACCGTGATCCGCTCATTGTCGCCGCGCAGGACACAGCCGAACCAGACGCTCGAATCCTCGCCCAGCGTGACCTTGCCGATCACCGCCGCGTCTTCGGCGATAAATGCCGCGCCGTTTCCCTGTTGATCGGGAACCGTACCGTCGAGATCGTAAGTTGCCATCACGTGTCCTGTCGTACCGTTTCGAAACATCATGGAGACGCCGCCCGGGCGCCAGACGCATCGGATTACAGGAACACTCTCGCGCTTTCCACCGCCACGACGCCCAGCGCGCCGGTCCACAGCAGGATCAGACATGTCAGAAAAGTGACATTCAGCGTTGTATGCAGCGTGCTCGGACGTTCCGCAGATCCGAGCGCACGCACCAGCAGGACAGGCCCGGCGCCGCAAAACACGGCAAACGAGGTCGCCATTCCGTTCCGTGCCAGCGTGTCCCTGTCGAAACCGGGCGTGAAGCCGCCAAAGCCCCGCGCGAGATAAAAGAACGCCAGTGACACTGCCGCCCCCGTGACGAACACCATGAACGCAACCATCGACACCACCCCGGTTTACCGGATGTTTACCATAACGATGTCGAGTGATGCATGATCGATGCCAGAAAAGTTGTGCCAAATCGGGCCACACGGGAAGTGCGATGTCAGCGATAACGGTAAGCGACGACGAACAATACGATATCCGCAAGGGCCTGCCGGTCCTCGCCTTTCGCCTGTTTGTCGCCTTCGGCATTCTGGCCCTTCTTTCCGTCGCCATCCTGATCGCGGGCAAGCTTTACGGCCGGTCCCTCGTTCATGCCGGCCACACGCTCTCGACCCAGCGTTTCGAGGTCGTCATCGGCAACGACGCGATCTCGGTTCCCGCCAATATGATCCGCATCCGGGACCAGCGTCGGCCCGGGCTGGCAAAACGCCTTGATCTCTACATTCACTGGCCGACGATGTCGGGATTCAACGACGGGCTTGCCAGGGCGTTCAACGACATCGATCCGGAAACCAACTCGATCGTGTTCGTTTCGCTGACCCCGCGCATGACAAGCACGGACATGGCCGGCCGGTTCGACACGGTCTACCGGAATGTCATGGACGGGCCGGTGACCGATTTGGGCAACGGTCTGAAACGCGCATTGCTGGCGCGTGAGCACGGCTATATCGACGAGTTCATCGTCTTTTCCGAAGCCGACCCGGAAACGGGCCGCCGATTCGTCGCGCGGTGCCAGGAGGCGGACGCGACCGCGCAAACGATCGTCGCGCCCTGCGATACCGATATCCAGATTGGTGAAACGCTCAATGCGGAATTGCGTTTTCCGATGCGGCTGCTCGACGACTGGAGCCGGATGAATGCCGCGCTTCCGGAATTCCTGGCCGGCCTGCTGAAGGCCGCCCGCAGCTAGAAATCAGTCTTCAAGATCGAAATCGAGAATCGACATGGATAGGTCGTAGGAAACCTCGCCCTCGTCCTCGATACGCGTCACGATCCCGAGAAACTCGTCCCCCACATAAAGCTCCGCAGAATCGGCGATGCGCGGACGCGGCTTCACTGCAAGCTGTTCGTTTCCGAGGGTCTTGCGGAAAAAACGCGTGAGTTTCGTAAGTTCTTCGGATGTCACGTGTGAGCTCCTGGCTGGTTGTCGCGCTGCGAGGCGCTGGCGGCAACGCAAAACACGAATTGGGGTGCAGGCGCAAGTCTCGCGCCCGCTCATTCACCGACCATCGTTGCGGTGCGCGATCGTTAGTCTGACTCGAGGAGCTGATCCATAGCGCGGGACGGTTCGCTGCAACCCGCATCGCCGACGACCCGCGCCGGAACGCCGGCAACGGTCTTGCATGGCGGGACATCCTTCAAGACGACCGACCCGGCGGCAACCTTGCTGTTGTTGCCGACCTTGATATTGCCGAGGATCTTCGATCCCGCGCCGATCAGGACGCCGTCGCCGATCTTGGGATGCCTGTCGCTGCCCTCCTTGCCGGTGCCGCCCAGCGTCACCGAGTGGAGAATCGAGACATTGTCCCCGATGACCGCCGTTTCGCCGACGACAAGCCCTGTCGCGTGGTCGAGGAAGATCCCCTTCCCGACCCGCGCAACCGGATTGATGTCGGTCTGGAAAACCGCCGAGGAGCGGCTTTGAAGGTAGAGCGCGAAATCGAGGCGGCCCTGCTTGTAGAGCCAATGCGCCAGCCGGTGCGTCTGGAGTGCGTGGAAGCCCTTGAAATAAAGCAGCGGCTCCAGGAAACGCGTGCATGCCGGATCGCGGTCATACACAGCCTGCATGTCGACGCGAAGAACCTCGCTCCAGGACGGGTCGTACGCCAGCATGTCGCGGAAGGACTGGCGCAGAAGATCGGCGCTGATGTCGGCATGATCCAGCCGCTCGGAGATACGGTGAATGACCGCTTCCTCTAGGGATGGCTGGTTGAGCACCGTCGACAGCATGAACGCGCCAAGCGCCCGATCGTTGGCGATGGCGGCCTCGGCATCCTGGCGCACGGCGAACCAGATCGGATCGACAGCCTGAAGCTGCGCCGGAGAGGTCGATTTTCTTTGCTGCGGCATGAGGGCCTCCGTCAGCTTTCCTTTGAGGGTGGAAGATAGCCTATCGGCTACGTGAGTTAAACGAATTCGGTTCAACTCTTCGTCAATGAAACTGAAGCGCGGTTAATGGGCACCGAAAAAGTCCAGCGTCGCCTGCTTGTAGACGCGGTCTCCGACAGCCAGCATATGATCGCGTCCCGGAATATCGACAACCGTCGCATCGGGCAGCAAATCGGCGAGTTCGCTCGCGGAGCCCGCGATATCATCCTTCGTTCCGACCGCGATCAGCGCCGGCGTGGAGATCTCGCGGACCTGTTCCGGCGTCAGTTTCTTGCGTGAACTCTCGATACAGGCCGCGAGCGCGATCCGGTCGCTTCCGGTCTGGTCTGCAAAGGTGCGGAAGGCGCGCCCGCGTTCCTGGGTCACCTCGTCTATCGATGGCGCGAGCAAGGCTTCGGCGATGCCCTCCCATCCGCCAACCCCGTGGACCATGCCAATTCCGAGGCCGCCGAATACGACGGAACGGACCCTTTCAGGCGCGGCAAGCGACATGAACGCACCGATGCGCGCGCCCATGGAATATCCCATCACATGAGCCCTGCCGATTTCGAGGTGATCGAGAAGCGCGATGGCGTCCGCCGCCATCTTTTCCGGGACATAGGCCTCTGTCTCATGCGGCTTGTCGCTTTCGCCGTGGCCGCGATTGTCGATCGCGATGACCCTGTAACCGGCCCCGCCGAGCGTTTTTACCCAGCCCGGTCCGATCCAGTTCACGGTCTTGTTCGACGCGAATCCGTGAATGAGGAGCACAGGATCGCCGGACGGCTCGCCTTCATCGAAATAAGCGAAGTCCAATTGGTCGTGGCGAAAGCGAGGCATGTCAGTTTCCGGTTTTCGGTTGAAATGGCGGGTATTTTGCAGAGGGACTGGCTACCAATTCCATCTTCGAGACGCTAGTGTGCACTGCGACAACGGCAATACAGATAGTCACGGATTACAGGACTTACCATGGCAGGTCACGCAACGCCCCATTTCCAGAACGACGCCGGACACGCCAAGATCGAAATCGGCGTCAAGGAGTTCATGTGCGTCGGCGCCAAGCCGCCTTTCGACCATCCGCATGTCTTTCTCGACATGGGCGATGAAAGCGAGAAGGTTTGCCCCTATTGCTCGACGCTTTATATCCACAACCCGTCGCTCGGCGCCGAGGAGACTGTTCCTGCCGGTTGCGCCTACGAGACACGAGACGCCGCCTGATCGATATCACCCGGCAGAAGCCAGGTTTCCCAATTGACTGAAGAAAGCCATATCCTGATCGCCGGGGCCGGCATTGCCGGCCTCACGGCTGCGTTGACCCTTGCGCGGCATGGACTCGAAGTGACAATCGCCGAGGCGTTCGACCGGCCTTCGGAAGTGGGTGCCGGCCTCCAGATCGCGCCGAATGCCACCCGCATTCTCCGTACGCTCGGCGTTCTGGATGCCCTCGAGGCAAAGGCGATCGCTCCGGCCTCGATTCGTCTCGGCGATGCGTCGAGCGGGCGGATCCTGCTGGACATGCCGATCACCAAGTCGTGGCTCGCGCGCATGGATGCGCCCTACCTCACCGCGCATCGCGCCCTGCTGCATGGCGTGCTTTACGACGCGGCCCGAGCGCATCCGTCGGTGACCCTGTTGACCGGCCATTCCGTCAAGGATGTGCGCGAAGGCGGAGAACGTGTCACGACCACGTTTTCGACGGCCGATGGCGAGACCGTCATCGAATCGCGGATCCTGATCGGCGCCGATGGCATCTGGTCGAAGGTCCGTGACAGCCTGATTGGCGCGGGCCGCCCCAAGCCGACCGGGCGCATCGCCTGGCGTGCGATCGGCCCCGGCACATCCGGCAAGGCGCAGGTCACGGCATGGATGGCGCCCGACAGCCATATCGTCACCTATCCGGTGCGCAACGAGGACACGCTCAACATCGTCGCCATCACCAAAGGCCGTTCGGAACCGGGCCAATGGGCGCAGGAAGCCGACCAGGAGAGTTTTGACCGGCTCATGAAGAGCGCTCGCGAACTCGAAGGCTTCGACGCGATCGAAAAAGCCAAGTGGACGGTCTGGCCGTTGAATTCGGTCGATCCGGATCGGGTCTGGCATGGCGGACGCGTGCTGCTCATCGGCGATGCGGCGCATGGCCTCGAGCCCTTCGCGGCGCAGGGCGCTGCGATGGCGATCGAGGACGGTTACACCGCGGGCCGCTGCATCGCGCAGGACGCCAACAATCCGCGCGCCGCTTTGCCGCGCTATACGGCCCTTCGGCGCGAGCGCGTGCGCGAGGTCGCAAAGCGTACCGCGTTCAACCGCTGGGTCTATCACCAGAGCGGTCCAGGCCGCCTCGCCCGGAATCTGTATTTTTCCATGCGGCCGGCGGCATCCTTCATCACCGATCTCGAATGGCTGTACGGCTACCGCATTCCGGAATGAAAAAGGCCGGCTTGACGCCGGCCTCTTCACAGAACATCCAAAATTCGCCTAGTGCAGGATCTGGCTGAGGAACAGCTTGGTCCGCTCGTGCTGCGGGTTGTCGAAGAACTCGTCCGGGCTGTTCTGCTCGACGATCTGGCCCTGGTCCATGAAGATCACGCGGTTGGCGACCTGGCGCGCAAAGCCCATTTCGTGGGTGACGCAGAGCATGGTCATGCCTTCCTCGGCGAGGCCGACCATCGTGTCGAGCACTTCCTTGATCATCTCCGGGTCGAGCGCGGACGTCGGCTCGTCGAACAGCATGATGCGCGGGTTCATGCACAGCGAACGGGCGATGGCCACGCGCTGCTGCTGACCGCCTGAAAGCTGGCCGGGATATTTGTTCGCCTGTTCGGGAATCTTGACGCGCTCGAGGAAGTGCATGGCGCGCTCATCGGCTTCCTTCTTCGGCATCTTGCGCACCCAGATCGGCGCCAGTGTGCAGTTTTCCAGAATCGTCAGATGCGGGAACAGGTTGAAGTGCTGGAACACCATGCCGACCTCGCGGCGCACCTCGTCGATCTTCTTGAGATCGTTGGTCAGTTCGTTGCCATCGACGATGATCTGACCCTTCTGGTGCTCTTCCAGCCGGTTGATGCAGCGGATCATCGTCGATTTGCCGGAGCCCGACGGGCCGGCGATGACGATGCGTTCTCCACGCATGACCTTGAGGTTGATATCGCGCAGGACGTGGAAATCACCGTACCACTTGTGCATATCGATGATCTCGACCGCAACATCGGTTTCCGAGACCGTCATCTTGGAGCGGTCGGCTGCCCGGATTTCCTCTGCAGTTGCGTTTTCGGCTGTCATGGCGTGAGTTCCTTACCGTTTGTGGCCCGTGTCGAGCTTTCGTTCCATGAACATGGAGTATCGGGACATGCTGAAACAGAAGACCCAGTACATGATCGCCGCGAAGGCGTACCCCGTCATTGCCTGGACCGGCGAGGCCCATGTCGGGTCGGAGTAGGATGACTGGATCTGTCCGAGGAAGTCGAAGAGGCCGATGATCAGAACGAGCGTCGTGTCCTTGAACAAGCCGATAAAAGTGTTGACGATCCCCGGGATGACGAGTTTGAGCGCCTGCGGCAGGATGATCATGCGCATCATCTGGCCCCAGTTCAGGCCCAGCGCCATCGCGCCCTCATATTGCCCCTTGGGCAGCGCCTGCAGGCCGCCACGCACGACCTCCGCCATATAGGCCGAGGAGAACAGCGCCACACCGATAAGAGCACGCAGCAGCTTGTCGAAGCTGACGCCCTCGGGAAGGAACAGCGGCAACATGACCGAGGACATGAAGAGAACCGTGATCAGCGGCACGCCGCGCCAGAACTCGATGAAGACGATGGAAAAGAAGCGCACGATCGGAAGCGCCGAACGCCGCCCGAGCGCCAGCGCGATGCCGACCGGCAACGAGGCGGCGATACCGGTCACCGCGATGACCAGCGTCACAAGCAAGCCGCCCCACATTTCCGTCTCGACATGCATGAGGCCGAAGTCGAAGCCCAGGATGAAAAGCAGCACGAACAGTCCGATGAACAGCGCGGCGACGTTTTTCAGGCCGGGCAGCGGGTCCGAATCCGAGAGCTTGGCGAACGCATAGGTCACGACAAGTGCGAGAACCGCGAGAACGGCAAGCGGGATATACAGCCCGTCGACCGCGATATCGCCACCGGTCAGAAGGATGAGAGCCGCAATCGGAAACACGATCGAAAGGAAGATGATGTTTTCGCGCTTGTAAGGCACCGAAGGGATCAGCAGGCCCGCGAGTCCGCCGAAGAAGAGAACGCCGACGATGTTGACGCGCCATTGCTCGACATTCGGATAACGCCCGTAAATGAACTGGTTGGCATAATCGCCGACATAGGCCCAGCAGGCGCCGAACCATCCATTTGGCTGGATGCCGCCCTGCGCCTCGGTGGCGCAGACAGCGCGGTCTGTCCCGGTCCAGACCGCACTTCCGATCAGGAAGCTCAGGATTGGCGGGACGATAACCCAGAGAAGGTACAGGCAGAAAAGCGTCAGGATCGTGTAGGGTATCGACGAAAAGAGGCTTTCGCGAAACCATGCGACCACGCCTCTGGAACTCCCGGGCGCTTCCTGCTCCGGAAGCATTTCCCGGCGTACATAGGCGATGTCGGCGGCGGAGTGAATTTCGGCCATCGTCTTATCTCTCCACCAGCGCGACGCGGTTGTTGTACCAGTTCATGAAGAGCGAGGTCACAAGCGAGATGGTCAGATAAGTGAGCATCGTCAGCGAGATGATCTCGACCGCCTGGCCGGTCTGATTCAGGGCGGTTCCGGCAAAGACGGATGTCAGTTCCGGATAGGCAATCGCCACCGCCAGGGACGAGTTCTTCGTCAGGTTCAGATACTGGCTCGTCAGCGGCGGAATGATGATGCGCAACGCCTGGGGAATGATGACCAGCCGCAGCGTTGGTCCGTTCCGCAGGCCAAGAGCACTGGCCGCCTCGGTTTGACCCCGGTTGACCGCCAGGATTCCGGCGCGGACGATCTCCGCGATGAAGGACGCCGTGTAGGTCGAAAGCGCGACCAGCATGGCGATGTACTCCGGAATGATCGTCATGCCGCCGCTCGGACGGAAACCGCCCATTTCGGGAATGTCCCAGGTCAGCGGCGCACCAAGCGCGAGGAATGTCGCGAGGGGCAGCAGGACGATCACGCCAAGCCCGAAGAGGAAAGACGGGAATATCTGACCCGTTGCCATTTGCCGCTTATGCGCCCAGCGACCCACGCCCCATGCAATGACGCAGGCTGCGATGAATGCGTAGACGATGAAAATCCCGCCCTCGCCCCAAACCGGCTTCGGTGCGAAATAGCCGCGATTGTTAAGCAAGCCCAGCGGCCCGAAATCGAAACCCTGGCGCGGTTGCGGCAAGAGCCGCAGGACGCCGAAATACCAGATGAAGATCTGCAGCAACAGCGGGATGTTGCGGAGGGTCTCTACATAGACAGTCGCAAGCCGACTGACGAGCCAGTTCTTCGACAGACGCGCCACGCCGACGATGAAGCCGATGATCGTCGCGAAGATGATGCCGACAAAGGCAACCGCGAGGGTATTCAGCAGTCCGACGATGTAGACGCGACCGTAGGTCGAGGATGCCTGGCTGTACTCGATCAGCGACTGGCTGATCGCGAAGCCCGCATTCGTACCCAGGAAACCCCAACCCGATGCGATGCCCGCGGCACGCAGGTTGGCGTTCATGTTCGCCCATCCGGTATAGGCCAGATAGACAACCAGAATTGCCAGTATGATCTGGAAGACCCAGCCCCTGATTTCCGGATTGTTGAGAAGAGCGACCTTCGGCGCGCTCTCGCCGGAGCCATTCCCTGTTGCGTCGGTAACAGCCATTTCGATTATTCACCCGCTATGGTGACGGACATGTCATGGCAGCCAACGAGAAGTCGGTCCGCTTTCCGCGCCATCTGAAATGGCATGTCCCCACCGGAAAGAAAATCACCCGGCCGCTTGGCGGCCGGGTGAGGCTGATTTCGCTTAGCGGATCGGCGGGCCGTACATCAGGCCGCCCTTGGTCCAGAGCGCGTTCACGCCACGCGCAATGCCAAGCGGCGTATCGGGGCCGACGTTACGGTCGAAGATTTCGCCGTAATTGCCGACAGCCTTGATCACCTTGGCCGCCCAGTCATTGTCGAGGCCGATGGCAGCACCGAACTCGCCCTCGGAACCGAGGAGGCGCTTCACCGACGGATTGTCGCCAGCCATCATCTCATCGACATTGTCCATGGTGATGCCGAGTTCCTCGGCGTTCACGGTCGCGATGTGAACCCACTTGACGATGTTGAACCACTGGTCGTCACCCTGACGAACCACCGGACCAAGCGGCTCCTTGGAGATGATTTCCGGCAGGACCTTGTGCTCGCCCGGATCGGTGAGCTTGAGGCGCTGCGCGTAAAGGCCCGACGCATCCGTCGTGTAGACGTCGCAACGGCCGGCGTCGTAAGCGGCCACGACCTCATCGGCCTTTTCAAAGGCAACGAGTTCGTAGTCCATGTTGTTGGCGCGGAAGTAGTCGGCGACGTTCAGCTCGGTCGTCGTGCCGGTGTTGGTGCAGATCGACGCGCCAGACAGTTCCAGAGCGGAGTTGATCTCCATCGAGGTCCGGATCATGAAGCCCTGGCCGTCATAGTAGTTGACGCCCGCGAAATTCAGGCCGAGCTGCGTGTCGCGGCTCATGGTCCAGGTGGTGTTGCGGGAAAGAACGTCGATTTCACCGGACTGCAGCGCGGTGAAACGCTCCTTGGCCGAAAGCGGGGTGAACTTCACGGCATCGCCGTCGCCAAAGATCGCCGCGGCAATACCGCGACAAAGGTCAACGTCGAGGCCACTCCAGTTGCCGTCCGCATCGGGATTGGAGAATCCGGGCAGGCCCTGGCTCACGCCGCACTGCACGAATCCTTTCGCCTTCACGTCGTCCAGCGTCGCCGCAGATGCAGCAGCACCCGTAACTACAAGGGCCGCCGCGCCAAGCGCACTGGTCAGCATCAGTTTTTTCATTGAGTTCAACCTCTCGTTGCTCACGTTACATAAGTTGGGCACGAGCACCGGTTTTCGCCGAGATGAATATAACCCCAGCGTGGCGACGTTTTCACAAGAAACCGTCACCGATGCCTCCCTCCACACGGCAAGACAAAGGCAATTTTCCAGCACCGTCAAGGAAAAATAAAGATTTTGTGTCGCCGCGTTAGCTGGAACCACAGCGCTTTGGAGCGGCTAAAAAAGCGTCAGGCTTTCAATACGGGGAACAGGCTGTCGTCGCCAAACTGGAAAACGGCGCGTCTGCGCGCCAGCCATCGCGCCAAGACGAGCGTCAGTATCGCGGCAAAGGAAAAGCCGGCAATGACATCGGATGGATAATGAGCGCCGGCCGGAATACGCGCGCATGCGAGCAGGAACAGCAGCCCGAACGCCGGCCACCGCGCGCGCGGATGCCAAAGCATCAGGATCATCGCGAGCGATCCCGCCGTCGCCGCATGGCCGGACGGAAACCCTTGGTAAACATGATCGAACTCGAATGGCGCGAGTGCATAGACACCCACTTCGTCAGCGATCCTAGGACGAGCGCGCCCGACGAATTGCTTGATGACATTCACCAGAATGCCGGGCCCTGCCACGGAAACGAGGATAAATGCGGCCTGGCCATAGGCGGTCATGAGCGAGCGCCGTGTCGCGTGGCGGATATCACGCCAGTTCAGCATGCCGATGATCGCGACCACGATGACAGCGGAGACAATATAGACGCCGGATTTCGCGACATCGGTGATCCCGCGCAGGAATGCGAGAACGAAATTGTGCGGCGGGCCAGCAAACGGGACGAAATAGGGATCGAAGATGGCAGCGACGACCATGGCATAGATGGCCGCGAACGCGATCCAGGTCAGGCGCGGCGTCCAGACGGGCGGCATGTCCCGCGAAACCGGGCGCGAAAGCCGGGCACGCACGCGACGGCTCGTCGCCACGCCGCGGCCGAACACGGAAAGCAACGACCGCGCGGTTTCCCTTGCGGCAGTATTGTTTTTCGATTTCGGCGCTTGCTGCAAACCCATGGATGAATTTTCTGGCTGATCTTCGGTCGCGAGTAACGCCTTCCTTGTTTTCGCGCAAGAAATGCGTATCGCATCAGGCCAAACAAATACGGAGAACAGTCAGAATGAGCGACGGGAATAGCAAGAGCCAGGGGATCAACACAAAGCTTGCGCATGCGGGCTACGCGCCGCGCGACTTCCACGGCTTCGTCAATCCTCCGGTCGTCCACGCTTCGACTGTCCTCTTTCCCGACGCGCAGACCATGCGGACACGCAACCTGCGCTACACCTATGGCACGCGCGGCACGCCGACTTCGGAAGCGCTCTGCACCGCGATCGACAGTCTGGAAGGCAGCGCCGGCACGATCGCCGTTCCGTCGGGCCTGGCCGCCGTCACGGTTCCGCTGCTCGCCTTCCTGTCGGCGGGCGATCACATTCTGCTCGTCGATACGATCTATTTCCCGACGCGCCGTTTCGCCGACACGATGTTGAAGCGGCTCGGTGTCGAGGTTGAATATTACGAGCCGGAGATCGGCGCCGACATCGCGAAGCTCGTCAAGCCGAACACACGCGTGATCTTTACCGAATCGCCGGGATCGAACACCTATGAAATTCAGGACATCCCGGCGATCACCGCTGTCGCGCGTGAACACGGGATCATCACCATGCTCGACAACACCTGGGCGACGCCGCTCTTGTTCAAGCCGCTCGATCACGGTGTCGATATCTCGATCCATGCGGCCACGAAATATCCCGGCGGCCACTCGGATATCCTGCTCGGCACGGTGTCGGCGAACGAGAAATGCTGGGAGCAGCTATACAATACCTATCTCACACTTGGCACATGCGCCGGTCCGGACGACGTCTATCAGGGGCTGAGAGGCCTGCGCACCATGGGCCTGCGGCTAAAACACCACGAGGCCTCGGCGCTGGAGATCGCGCGCTGGCTGGAAGGGCGTCCGGGCGTGGTGAAGGTTCTTCATCCTGGCCTCGAAAGCCATCCGGGTCATGCGATCTTCAAACGCGATTTCAGCGGTTCGAGCGGCACGTTCTCCTTCGTTCTCGAAGGCGGCGAGGCGCAAGCCGATGCGTTCCTCGATGCGCTGCGCATTTTCGGGCTCGGCTACTCCTGGGGCGGTTATGACAGCCTTGCCGTCAATGCCAGCCTCGCGGACAGAACGGTCGCGTCGCGCGATTACGGCGGCGCGATCATGCGTTTGCATATCGGCGTTGAAGATGTCGCCGATTTGATGAGCGACATCGAGGGAGCGTTGGCGGCCGCATTGGCCGCCTGACGCCGGTCGACCCGGTTCCCGTCTTCACGTTTCTGATCCATTCATGATTGCCGGGATCACCGCGTATCCAAGGCAAATTCGGGGTTCACGGTTCCGGCTGCGGATGCAACTTCGTGCCGGCGCATGCGTTTCTTGACCAGAGACAACAAAAGGAGTCCGTCATGAGCACGCAGGATTACGCCATCGCAGAACAGGACAACGGCTGGATCTACGTCATCGAAGGCCGTTCCTCGGCCGTTTTCGCTTCGCGTGAAGAAGCCGAAGAAGCCGCTCAGTCCGCCGTGAAGAACAGGGCGGAACGAGACGATGAACTCGAACAGGGGCTGGAGGAGACGTTTCCGGCCAGCGATCCGGTCTCGGTCACCCATCCAAACAGCAATTGACGGAAACCGGGTCACGTTTTGCAGCGGAGCGCCAGGTTAATTGACCATTACGGCGCCCGATAAATTCTGCGGGAAGGTGTTAAGCCTCCCGCAGGTTCCCTAGGGTTAGTTGGTATCGATTCGACTCATCCGAAAGGGAACCTGATGCCAGCCGCCAAAACCAAGAAATCCGTCGCGCTTTTCGCCACTACCGCCCTCGCATTTTCCGCGGTTGGCGGCGTCCATTTCGACAAGGGCGGCGTCGATTTCGTCGCGAAAGCCGAGGCCAAGAGCAGCAATGCGGGCGGCAACGGAAATGGCGGCGGGAATAGTGGCAGCAACGGCAACTCCGGCGGTAACAGCGGCAAGAGCAGCAATGCCGGCGGAAACGGCAAAAGCGCGTCCGCGTCGGGCAAGACCAAGGGCAACGCAGCGTCGTCGAACGGCAACGGTTCCGGGAACGGAAAGGGACTCGGCAATCTGTTCAGCAACATCTTCGGAAAGAACAAGGTCGACACCAGCAAAACTGCTGCCATTCCGTCCAACTCCGGCAAGAAAGCGGTCGCGGCGACGAAAAAGAAAGCCGTCGTCGCCAAGGCGAAGAAGCCCCAGACCCGGAAGATCACCAATCTTGCAGAACTTCCCGTCCCGACGGCTCGCCCGATCCTCGCCAAGGAGAAGAATTTCAACGCGAAGCTCGCCGGCCTCAACTCGCTGAAGCGCAATTATCACGCTTATCTGAACGCCGCTGATCCGCGCATGGCGGGCATCCGGACCTATGTGCTTGCCTATGTGGATTACGAGAACGCGGTCGACGATCTCGCATTGGCCGAACAGCGCCTGACGGCTGCCGAAACGGCCTTGGCCACGTTGCTGACCGACACCTTCTCGTCCATCACGCCTTATGAAACAACGGCCGGTACGGCGTTCACCTATGACGGTATCAGCCTTGACGGCCTGGCAACCCGGCGCGGCGAACTCCAGACGGTGCTGGACGGGCTGTCGGACCCGGCGAGCCAGGAAGCGCTTGATCTCCAGGCGGAGATCGCCGCGATCGATTCGCTGATCGGAAGCGCGGACGCCACGATCGCGGCGAGCGCCGAAGTCGTCGAACTGGAAGCCGCTCTCGGCGACGTCACGACCCTGAATACGCAGATCGCGGGTCTCGAAGGCCAGATCACGGATGAAGAGCTGATCGCCGCCCTCCGCGCTGCCGCCAACGACAATCGTGTCGCCGAATATGGCGAAGACGCCTATGTCGACGAGGAACTTCTCGCCTGGGCGAAGACGTTGCTGGGTGTCGATGTCATCGGCGAGGACGGCACTGTCGAGGAAGACGTGATCGGCAAGATCGACGAGATACGCGATTATCTCGCCGCGCAGGCGCAAGCCCTGGATCCGGCAACCGACGATCCGATCATCGTCCCCGACGAAAGCTGATTTCCACTGGGGCGGTGTTCAGCGCCGCCCTGCCCTCTTTGAACTGATTTGAACTGGCGACCCCGGCAGGATTCGAACCTGCGACCATCGGCTTAGAAGGCCGGTGCTCTATCCAGCTGAGCTACGGGGCCGTTGTTTTGCGCTGATCATTTGCCACCATGCGCATCGCCGTCAAGCGCGCGGCCAGCCGATGCAAATCGGTTATGTCGAGAGCTTCAACGGACGGATGCGGGACAGTTCCTGAATGAAAGCCTGTTCTTCGGCATCGATCTTGCGCGCAGCGCCATCGCTGAATGGAGAGAGGGTTTCAACACCGCGAGGCCACGCTCCTCCCTCGGTTACCAGACTCCGGCCGAGGCTCTAATCGCCGCTGGATGAAAATTCAGTAGCAGGTCAAATAAATACAAAGAGCATTTTCATGTATTCTTAATGTACAGAAAGTTCACACCTAGCGCGTCCTTATAGATTGCGCTGTAGCCGAGATGAGTAAGGTGGTCATGCGTTTCCCGCACACGCCGTGCTGCAAGACGGTTGGGTTTGAGAAGTTCGTCATATTCAACACAGATTTGCAGCGGCAGTGCGTCTTTCTCTGACAATGAGTTCAGCACCTCGACCTCCGCTCCCTCAATATCGAGCTTTAAAAGTGACACTTCATCAATGTCAAATTCATCGAATAAGTCATTGTACGAAAGGGCTTTAACCTCAATAAATTCACCCTTCTGGCTGTAGTCATTCTGAAAGTCCAAAGCAGAGTGGGAAACGTGGTCTGGGTTCTTGGGCGGAAATAACTTCAGATTGCACCGCTCCGACCAAAGAGCCCTTTCCAGCAAGAGCAACTTACTTGGGTCCGCTTTGGAGAAATCCTTGATGCCGTAAAGCTCCAAGGAACCAAGCGTGCCTTGTCGCGCAGATTCGGTTATTAGCGCTATTATTTCTTTGACATGTTTAACCGCGCGCGGTGTTGGATCAACAATGATGACCTTGGCCCCGTACTTCGCAGAAAAAAGGACATCGAAAGATATATCTTCACCAGCCCCGCAGCTTACTATCGTTCCTCCTTTAAGATTTGGCTCGTCTGAAAATGTCCACCCGCCATACTCTGTTCCAAGCGTAAGGAGCGATTTAGAAGTACCCTCGACAGGAATTCTCGGGCGCTTTCCAGAAGTCTCATTGATAAAGTTGCGCACGCTGTGCTTGATAAACCTGAGGGCACGGAAAATTGCGGTAGACCGAAAATTATTCATTGTTCCCGACCCTATACGTAAAAGATGGCGACCCCGGCAGGATTCGAACCTGCGACCATCGGCTTAGAAGGCCGGTGCTCTATCCAGCTGAGCTACGGGGCCGTTGTT
>NZ_JAINFJ010000013.1:0-14948 GCF_019966595.1 Oricola indica | reverse complement strand
CCCCGGCAGGATTCGAACCTGCGACCATCGGCTTAGAAGGCCGGTGCTCTATCCAGCTGAGCTACGGGGCCGTTGTTGCGCTGATCATTTGCCACCATGCGCATCGCCGTCAAGCGCGCGGCGAATCAATGCGTCCAGGGGGCCTTGCGGTCGAATTTGAAATTGTCCGAATAGGCCATGACCCGCCGTTTTGTCTGATTGGGCTCGTCCAGGCGATAGGCAATTCCATGCTTTTCGGCATAGGCGACCGCGTCATCGCGGCTCGAAAATTTCAGCCTTATCTGGGCCAGCGGATCGGCCGACGACGTGTAGCCCATCAGAGGATCGATGGTGCGCGCGGTTTCGCGATCGAATTCGAGGATCCAAAGTCCGGTCTTGGCCTTGCCGGACTGCATGGCCGTTTTCGACGGGCTGTAAATACGGGCTGACACGGGCACCCTCCTTGTCACCTGACCTCACCATCCGAAACCGCTGGTCGGAGCGGCAGGATTCGAACCTGCGACCCTCTGGTCCCAAACCAGATGCGCTACCAGGCTGCGCTACGCTCCGAACCCCGACAATGCGGCGGTTTCGGGCGATCCGTAGCCGACAGAGATGAGAACCGCAAGGGAACAAACGCACTCAAATGGTAATTTGTGGCGCAAAAGTCCCATGGAAATTACCATGAATGTTCCGCCTCCTCAGGGACCTTCCCGGATGATCATCAAGGTGCGGAATAGACTGTCCCCCAGATCGGCTACAGCTTTGGCCGCAGCCTCGATGTCCGCTGCGGTGACCCTCACCGGCTCTCGTTTCGAGGGCTGAAGGAGCCGGCCCATTTTGATCGCCATCTCTGACTGCGAGAAGTAGCGCTCGATCGCGGCACCGTGCACATAGTCGTTTCGCTTCTCCTGGAGTTCCTGAAGCCGATCGATCGCGTGTGCCAGCTTATCGCGCTGAAGCGGCTCGAGCGTGGGATAGAGCCGGCTTCGAATTCGTTTGATCTTGGCGGTGAACTGGTAGGGGAGTTTCGCCACATCAGCATCGTCTTCGAACAAGACCAGATTGGACAGATGGTCGGGCGCCGTAAGCAGGATCAGGTTGTCGATGCAGTATTCCGCCGCGGCCCAAGCCTCGACGAACTTGCCGAGCGCCATATGAAATTGGTCGATTTTGTCGGTGATGATCTCCACGGACATGAGGCTCTCCATCTTTGGTCTGCCAATCGCGGCGTGCCGGCGTGACAGGCCGATAGGATTTGCTTCCCTTTCGACGTGTTCCCATTTTCCGTTGCATCCGCTATTGCCGGAACGAAACAGGAAACTGGGAACAAAAACGCCCGATCATCCACTGAAATCGACGTCTGTGGATATCCCGCGCGGATCGGCCCGATGGCAAGCCAACTCGATACCGGACAGGATGGCAATACGCTCGGCGAGGCGATCAACATGCGCTTCACGGTGACGGCCGTCTGCTCGCCCTGCAATCATCACCAGATCCTCGACCTCGAATCGCTGCAGGAAACCTTTGGACCGGACATGCGGCTGCGCCGTGTGGCGCTCCGATTGCGCTGTTCGAAATGCGGCCGGCGGGATTGTGGGATTATCGTTCAGCCGGTTACCCGGCCGAACTAATCGCTCACCTTCATAGCTGGAGGGCTCAATGGCAGCATTCGAGATCAGATCAGATCTCGATTGATGTGATCGCGCACGAATTCACGCACTTCTTTCACGAAACCGGTCGCAAATTCGAGCCGCACAACGCCACCGTCTCGGACGACGCGAACCGTCTCTTCGGATCCAAGCAAAATCTTGGACCGCACAAGAGATGGGTAATCCGAAAGACCGGTGGCAAACGAGACGTAACAATTGATGACATCGTGAGTGAACAAGGGCTGCAGCCTCGACCGCTCAGGAAGCTGATAGTCGTGAAGCAGTGGACTGAACACGTCCACGGATTCTTTCAGCTTTCCATCATTGCCTATCTCCAAGACCGATACGACAAGATGGTTTTCGACATAACGGTAATGGGTAAAGCGCGGCCACAGAGACAGCTCCGCCAAGTCTCCCTCAACATGGTCAACACGCCAGTTCAGATGCAGCACGTTATCTTGCTTGACCATCGATCGCCCACCGAAATAGGCAGTTTCAATGGCGCCGCCCCACATCTGCGGAAAATTCTCGCCGCTCTCTGTCTCGCGGCCAATCAAATAGGCTGATAGTGCATTGCCGAATTGTACGGATCGGTCCAGTTTCTGTTGATCGTCGCCGTCCATGAGTTCCGGCAACAGGCCAGATCTTAGCATCTCTACCAGATGCCATTCACCGGAACCGGCTATATCCAGATCAACCCCATTCACGTCGTACTTGTTACAGTTGATGTGAAAATGGCCCATCGTGCAGCCGTCAGAATTCTCGACCGGCCTGACGATAACTCCGATGAGCGAAAGGTCATTTACCTCGTTTTCCGGCTTACGACTGAGCAGGTCGATGACATCCATATAGGATGAAGCGCCGGACATGACGGCTTCGTGTATTTCGCGCACCGCGAGCCTTGCCTGAAGGCGACTACCAGCCCACGCGATCGCAAGATTTTCGTTTGGGATGTTCAGCTTCTGAACCGCGCCGGTTACAAAACCCCACGCATCCTCGGGCAGTTTTGCGTTTATATCAGATACCGCCGGCATCGAAATCGGACCAGCCGGCGGAATCCGGCTCGACAACAACACGTCCCCAAACATGACGGGCGCCAATCCGAACTTGAGCTTGCCGATCAAAGTCATCTACGAATTCCTCGTGCAGAACCTCAACAAAAAAGCCCGTCCGGCGAAAGCCGGACGAGCCTACTCTACAAATTCGGATTTGTGGCGGGATACTTATCCGGCCGGCGTGAAGTCGACGTAGTATTCCTCGCCTTCCTTGAACTGGCCATAGAGCGCAGGGTTGCAGCAGTGCAGCTTGAACTCGGCCGAGGGCGACCACTTCGCATAGGTGTTGTTCTCGTCCGATCCGTCTTCCGGATAGGCCGAGTTTTTGGCCACGGCGAAGAACGTCAGATCCTCGCTGCCGTCCTCGCGCTTGTAGACGCCGGCGACCCTGAGCTTGGCGCGCATTACGTTCATGATGATGTTCCTTTCCTTCCTCCGATCGACGATCGTTCCGCCCCGGAGGACCAGGCGGCACGAAGAAGTCATGCCGGGCGGATGACGATCAGCAGCGCGATCGCCACGCCGAGCAGGAAGCCGATGAGACCGAGAGGCATGGCTATGTCTTCGCCATGCGAAGCTGCTCGGCGATTTCCTCGAGCGTGTGCTGCATGTTCGCCTGGCGCTGGTCGCCCATGCGCTCTGCCGCATCGGCGATTCGCTCGAGTGCTTTGACCGCGCGTTCCGCCTGGTCTCGCTCGACCAGGCCGACGCCAATGCCGGTCAGAACGGAACCGTCCGGCACCTTCGGGGATCGCCCGTTGAAATATTGGCGTATGGCTGCGAGCAGGATGATGACGCCGACACCGGCGCTGGTGAGTATCTCATAGGGAATCGGCATCAGGCGGGCGCTTCTCGAATATCCGATCAGAGACCCCGGCTTCGCCGCTTGCCCTGAAAATATTGATGGCGTCGGCAAGAAACAGCCACGGGTAGATTGCCAACCCGGTGCTGTTTCGATCTGCCAGGACGAAAGACAACGCGACGAAAAACCAGAACCCGGCGCCGATGAACGCGCCAAGCGCACGGATATGTGGCGACCGGCGCCACAGACCGTTGATACCGAGCGTCACGAGGCGGGCGAGCCCGGCCCAGAACAGGACGGTGGACCACGCCTCCTGCCCCATCACGGATGCCAGGAAGTCATAGGCTGGACTTCGATCGAACAGGTTCGGCTCGCTTCCCAGAACGACCGACCAGTGGATCATCATTGCCGACAGCATCCATTCCGTCTCGCGGGTGGGGAATGTCTGCCGAAGCGAGGTGCTCACATGAGCGACAAGCATCGAGATGCCTCCCTATCTGAATGCGCCGGGCACGGCGAAGAAGGCGACTCCGCACCCCATGATGAAGATGACCGCCGCGGCGAGCGCTAACGGCATGATCATTGCGACGGCGCCCCCTGCCCCTCGATCGCGTTGACGGCCGTCACGAGCGCCCCGTGACGCGCGCGGCAGTCGCCGAGGCTGGTTCGGTCGCGCGCCCACAACGTCGCCGCCTCGCGTTCGGACAGCGCCCTTTCGGGAATGTCGGCGACGCTCTGGCATGGTAGTTTCAGAGCCGGGCTGATCCGCGCCAGTTCGGGCGCATCAGCGGCCCACCTGGTTGAGTGCGCGGGACACCCCGCGAGTAATGGCAGGGCCGCGGCGAGCATCAGGATTCGCAGCATCGTCTTTCTCCGAGGCTTGGAGGGCGGCATCGAGGGCGGCGTTCGCCTCCTCCAACGCACTGCGCGCCGCCCGTTCATCGAGATATTGGCGGGTGATCTCGTCGATCTTGTCCTGCGCCTCGCGGCGCTGTTCAGCCTGCTTGTCGAGCAGGTCCTGCCGCTTCTGCTTCCACAGATCGCGCTCGCGCTCGGCGCCGGCGCGCCGCTCCCGATCGACACGGCCGTCGACGATCTGCTCGAGCGCGGGACCGACTACCGGGATCCAGCGCACCGGGCCGAGCGGCACGCCCTCATAGAAAAGGATCACGGCCGCGAAGGCGATCGAGACGAGCCCGATCCGGGATGTCAGGACGGCAATCATCCGACCGCTCCGTCCGGGACCGTGATGCCGCCAAGCGGGTCGGTCTCCGCTTCATGCTCCTGCACGCGCGGGCTTTGCTTGGACCGCCATTCGAGGCCGTAGGCCGTCGTCAGAAAGCCGGCCGCCGCGGTCCACAGAAAGATCAGCACCTCGCGAAGCGCCGAGATGAGGTTGATGATCGGCTCGATGTCGCCGCCGGCGAAATAGCCGGCGACGGCGAGGCCGACGAGCATCAAGGTCAGCACGAGCGGAATGAGCGTGAACGCCCAGGCCGCCTCGCGCTTGCCGGTCTTGCCGCCGCCTTGCGGCGTGACGCCGAGAAAATGGAGGATCGACGGGATCATCGCATCATGCCTCGTTCGTCGTCACGGCAATGCCGGAGCCGCCGCCGCGCACCTGCAGGCCGCGCGCCGGCATGGCGGTCGATGGCCAGCGGCAGCCGCCCTTGCGCAAACGCGACTTGGCGATCCGCGAGATCGTCACGGCGTTCGACTGGTTGCCGCCCAGGACATGGAAATGCGTGTCGTCTTCACCGACGCAGAAGCCGACATGCCCCTGCCATCCGGACGGCGAACCGCGCCAGAAGACCAGGATGGCGCCCGGCTGCGGCTTCACCTCGCGGCCGAACTTCAGCCAGTTGATCGCCGCATAGGGATTGTCGGGCAGCGGCTCATCGGGAAGCGTCACGGCGATGCAGGTCTCGACGAAATCGCCGCACCACGGGATCCGCGCCGGATCGCCGATTGTGCCCTTGCCGAGGCGGAGGAAGGCGCGCAGCACCGAGTTGTCCCGGCCTTCATGCAGGCCCATCTTGCGCCGCGCCAGATCCATCCAGGGCGTGTAGTCGGGCGCGGTTTGCGGGGTGCCGACCTTCTTCTCGGCATCGAACAGATGCGCCAGCGTCACCGGGCCGACGATGCCGTCAACCACCAGGCCGCGCGACAGCTGGAATTCCTTCACCGCCGAGATGGTCTTGCGCCCGCGCAGGCCGTCGATCGGACCGGGATCGAAGCCGAGCTGCTTCAGCCGGCGCTGAACATTCGCCGTCGTGTAGGTCATGACAGTTCCTTTCCGTTCGGGAGAATCGCCGGACTTACCGGCGGTCGGTTCCCGCGCCGCCGGCGGGTTGTTTGAGCTGCAGGCTCGTCGTCGCGCCGGAGGAGCGGTTGGCCGTGTGTGTCACCGAGACGATGCGATAGGTGCCGTCGACACCCGGACGAGCGCCCGTGAGGATGAATTGCGCCTCGGCCTGCGCTTCGACGGCGAGGTCCAGATCCACACTGCCTTCGCCGCCCTCTCGCTCCGCCTCGCTTTTCCGGGCCTCGCCAACATCGCCGGCTTGTGCTTCGTCTGCGGCAGTCGTGCGGATCTTGTTGGCGCTGTCCGGCAGATCGCGATCGGTCGAAAACTCGACCTCCTTCGTCTTGAAGGACGCACTCTCGCGATCGAACCAGCGAACTTCCGCCTTGGTGAACTGGCGCCGGCCGGTCAGTGGCGCAATATCCCAGGAGATGACGTTGCCGTTGAACTCGCGACCGACCGTCCCGATGATGGCCGGAAGGCCCGGGTCGCTGCCGCGCGGAACGAAGACCGCCTCGGTGCCGCGAAGCTTGAAGGTTGCGTAGAACTCTCGTGCAAGACGTTCGCCCAGATGAACGAAGCTCTCGCCATCGGCGGCCCAATAATCGCGGGTGATTGCGCCGAGTTCGTCATCAATTTTTAGAGAGAAACCAGCCGCTTCCGCTGCCTTGCCGAGAAAGTCCTTCAGCGAAGCGTCATCGGAATGGAAGGACTGAGGCTCTTTCGCCTTTCCCTTGACGTCATATCCCTTCGCAGTGACGTTGATCGCACGACCGCTTCCGCGCGAGCCGCTTGAACGGACACTGTCGACGATGCCGTTGAAGACCTGGACACCCTGCAGATAGACCGCCACCGCGGATCGGTCGCCCGGCAGGCGGAGCTGCGCATCCCGATCATCGAACGCCAGAGAACATCTGTCGGATTCCGTGCCCGCCTGGTCCGTGACCGAAATGCTGGTCAGGAACCGCGCCATCTCCCCGCTCATGTCCTGGCCGTTGACCAGAACGCGCCAATCCACTTTCCACGGCATGAATTTGCTCTCTAGTAAGCGGCGAGCCGCTATCCGGTTTTCTCTTTCGTAAGCGGCAAGCCGCTATCCGAAGAGCGTCACGACCTTGCGGGCCGTGAATGGCGCCGGCTTCGGAAGGTCGGGCAGATGGACTTCCGTTCCGAGCGGGATTACCGGACCGAGCGATGACAGTCCTGGATTGAGCTCCATCAGCGCCTCGATCAGCCCCTGCCCCTCGACTCCGAAACGGCGGAACAGCAGCAGATCGGCGGTGATGCTTTCACCGCGCACAATCACACGTTCGGTCATCGCAGAGCCTCGAAGAGGGAAAGCAGGCCGGAGATGATCGATTGGCCGGCTCCGGTATCGGCCTGCACCTTCTTCATCGTGATAGAGTGGCGCACGGTGAAGCCGACGCCGTCCCGCATCAGATTGGTGTGGCCTTCGGCAATCCGGGTGATGGCGAACCACCCGAGACGCGCACCATCGCCACGCATCAGCGGGAACCGGGCGCCGCTCCGGCGCATCTGGTGAGCGATCTCGAGTTCGCCCAGCCCGCCGATCTTTGCGGGCAGCAATTGTCCCGACAGGGTAACCTCGTCAGCCCCCTCGCCCATGAATTCGGACGGCTCCAGCCCACCGATCACCGGCTTTGCGGCGAGATCCGCATCCGCCGAGCGGTCCATCGCATCCGCATTGAACGGGCGCGTGTCGAGCGTGAGGGTTCCCAGCATGTAGAGCATCAGGACACCGCCCATTCCATGTCGGCCTGGACGCCACTCAGCGCGTCGCGAAGCTTGCGGCCGAGTTCCTCGGCAATCCTCTGAGCATCGGACGCCTCGTGAATGGTGATCGGCCCGAGGTTCAGCTCCTCGATAACCAGCCCTGCGCGCTGTTGCGCTCCCGACATCGACGCCGCCGAGTGCACGTATCCGGCGCGCGACGGCGTAACCAGTTCCGGGCCATGCTCGCCGACAAGATAGGTCCGGCCGCCCGCGATCGCGCCGCCGGCGGCGCGCGCGCCATCCACTTCCGGCGCCGAGACCTTGGCCTCTCCGCCCCAAAGCCTCGACAGCCAGGCTGGCGGTTGCGGCCACTTGATCAGGGAGGCGATGTCGATCCGCCCGATTGCCTCGAGGATCCGCTGCGGCAGAGATCGAAACCATTCGATCAGCGCGGTCACGGCCCCGATTACCCCGTCGACGAGCGCCTGACCGACCTGCCGGCCAGCGTCCCTGAAGCTTGCTTCAGCCTCGTCGGAGTAATCATTGATCGAGAACAGGTCGGAGACCCAGTTGCCGATCTGCGACGGGATCGCGGTAACGATATCGACAACCGACCGGGCCAGTGCCCCGATTTCGGCCTGAGCGGCGGCGATCGCTGCACGGACGCTGGCTTCGTCGATGCCGAGAATGGCCGCCAGATCGACGGCGCGCTGCGTCGCCCACTCCCCCACGGCCGCCGCGATGCGCCCGCCAAATCCGGCAATCGCATCGACGACCGGCCCGAGCGCCCCCAGGATCGCTTCAGCGAAGCCGCTCACGAAATTCGAGATTGGCTCCCAGTAGTTGTAGATGGCCAGCGCCAGTGCCGCGACGGCAGCGATGACGCCCCAGATCGGCGCCGTGATACCGGCGATAGCCGCAACGATCGCGCCGGCCGAACCGACAATGGCCGTCGAGGCGGAACCGATCCCGGCCACCAGCGAAACGAACATGCCGCCGCCACCGACAGAGGACAGCACCGTGGCCGCGGCGATCGCAAGCTTGATCCGCTTCGCCGCGGCCACGATCATGCCCGCCCCCTTGGCAGCCGCAATGCCGGCGTCGAGAATTCCGCCCTGAAGGAAAAGGAAGGCGTAACGCGCGGCGAGCGTCGCGATGCGCAGTCCGACCAGGCTGGCGACAAGGCCGGTGACCGCGGCGGTCACCTCCGGATGAGCCGCCGCAAAATCGCCAAGCGCAGCGATCATCGGACCGACAGTGGCCGTGACCTGGACCAGCGCCGGCAGGAGCGCCGAACCGATCGAGATCGAGAGCGCTTCCATCTGGTTGCGGAAGAGCTGCATCGCGTTGGCGGAGGTCTTGGCCCGAACCTCGTATTCCGCCTGGCTGGAGCCGAGGAAGTTCGCCTTCTCGGCGACAGCGCCCAGCGATTGCGCCAACAGATCGGAGTTCTCGATCAGAGGCATGATCGCGCGCGCCTCGTCCCCGAAGAGATCGCTGATCGCCGCCGCTCGCAAATGCTCCGGAAGCTTGCGGATCCGCGCGACAACGTCCTGCAGCGTGCCGACCGCGTCCTCCTGCAGATCCTTGGCAACTTGCTTGGCGTCGAGGCCGAGCTGCTTGAATGCCCGGTTCTGCGACTTCGTGGCGCTCGCACCCCGCGACAGTGCGCGGCCGACGTTTCGAAACGAAGTCGCCGAGACATCGGCGGTCTGGCCGGCGGCGATCATCGCCGAACCGATCGCGGCTGTCTGCTCGGCCGTGAAGCCGTACTGGATGCCGACCGACCCGACGCGCCGCATGAAATCGAGCAGGTCCGGCGCGGCCGAGGCGGAGGTGTTGGACAGATGGTTGATCGCGTCGGCGAGCGCCGCCGTATCGGCAACCGTCAGGCCGAGCGCGGTCTTGATCTTGGCAAGGCTCTCACCTGCATACCCGGCCGAGATATCGAAGGCCACGCCCACCTTTGCGGCGATCTCGGCGAATTCGAGCAGTTCGCCGCCCTTCATGCCAGCCTGGCCGGCCGCCGCGACGATATCGGCAATGCCGGTCGCCGCCATGGGAATGCGCCGCGACATGGTCAGGATGTCCTTCGACATCTGCTGCAACCCGTCCGGCGCCTCGAAATCGACGACCTTGTTCACGTCGGCCATCGCCGACTCGAATGCCATTGCGGCGCGAGTCGGCGCTGAAATGGCCCGCGCCAGCGCGAAGGCCGCCGCCGTCGCATCGACCATCTTCAGGCGTGTCGCGTTCATCCGCTCGGCATTGCGGCGCTGTGCCGCCTGCATTCGCTCGAGCGAACCGGCCACGGCGCGCGCCGGCGCCGTCACCCGATCGACCAGCGACAGGATGAGTTCCGAGGTCAGGGTTGCCATCGGCGAATTGATCCGGTGTAAATGCTGCCGTCCCGGTCAGAATGGGGAGACGGCTGTGCGGTTATTGCTTGCGGTTGTATTCGCGCTCGGAAGTATTTCCGCGGCGCAGGCATGGGATGACCTGGAGCGCATGCAGACGGCGACCGAGCTGGGCGACCTGCTCGCTTCGGAAACGGTTTGCGGCTTCGCCTACAATTCCGACGCCATCTCGACCTATATCGACGAGAACGTCCCGGCCGACGACATGGGCTTCAATCCGATGCTCGACATGATGATGGGCGGGCGCACCGAAATGATGAAGTCCATGACGGACAGCCAGAAGGTCGCCCATTGCCGTCAGACCGAGCGCGTCGCGAAGGCGCACGGCTTTCTCGACTAGCGCCGGCCCGGACCACGACGTTCTGCGGCCACAATGCGCCCGAGCGAGCCGACATCGGCGAGGAACTCGTCAATGTCCATTTCCTTCACGTCGCCAATCGGCGTGTGCAGCTCCCGCGCGGCCTGAACGATCAGGTCGCGCCAGCGGACTGAAGCGCCTTCTCCTTCGCGTCCCTCGCCATCGCCGCCGCCGACTTTCCCATCAGGGGAGCCGCCACCTCGCCGACCGCTTCGAGATCCTCCATGTCGAGTTCCTCGATCACTTCGACCGGAACATCGGCCAGGGCAGCGAAGATCAGATAGCCGGCACGCACCGGATTGGTCTCGTTCTCCCCAACAAGCGCGTCCTTCGCTTTCATCCGGCGAAAGGTCAGCTCGGTGTAAGTCTTGCCGTCGACCTCGACCGGCTCGATCAGGGTATGCTTGGCCGTTTTCGGCCGCTTCGCGGTATCGCTCATGACATGCTCCGGAAATCAGGTTGAGAAGCCGGCCAGAAGGCCGGCTAGGCGGACAGCGGCTTACCGCTTACGAAAGGGGATCGGCTTAGGCGCCCAGCGCGTTACGGACGTCGGCGAAAAGGTCGACGCCGGCGCGGCGGATCACCCTCTCCTCGAAGTCGAAATACCAGTACTCGGTCCCGTCGAGCGTGAACTCGAAATGGGTGACCTCCTTAATGGCATGGTTGCAGCCGAGGAACTCTGTCGGGCTGGATTCGTCCGGCTCCCATTCGGTGACCGCGCCCTCGATGATCGCGCGCGCGGGGACCACGCGATTGAGTTTCTTGTCGCGAAACGCGCCGGCGAAGGTCCAGCGGTCGACCGTGCCCATGCCCCGGAAAATGTCCGTGTCGATGCCCTTGACCATGAAGGCAGGCTCGAAGACCTCGAGGCGGGGCAATGCGTAATCGACGGCACCGATGCCGCCGCCCGGATTGTGCGGAACGGTGGCGAACTTCACCGGCGGAATGGTCAGTTTTTCGATCGTGGTCGCGCGCGACGATCCGGCCTCGGTGGCGCGGCGAACGTCGACGGCGGTCAGCAGGTAAAGCGACTGCATGGCTGTGTTCCTTCTCGGATGATGGATGACGGGAGCGGCGCGTCAGGCGGCAATCAAAGCCGCATGACGCGCGAGGACAGATCAAGCCGCGGCGTTCAGCCGTGCGATGATCTCGTTGACCAGGCCCTCGACGGCCGGGCGGTAGCGGCGGATTTCATGGTTCGCCAGCTTGAAGACCGGCGCCGGCTCGATGCCGATGTCGAGCTTCAGCGTGCCGAGACGGATGTTCTCCGGCGAGTTCTGATCCGCCTTGAACATCTGGTTGGCCGGCGTGTAGCCGAGAATGTCGTCGGCCGCCTTGTGGTCGCGCAGCTTGAAGGCGATCGAATTGATCCAGGCCTCCGCCAGATCGGCGGTGATCTTGCGGCCGAGGAACTGGCGCGTGATCGCGATCAGTTCGGTGACGATGTAATCGGTCCCGCGCACCTGGTGGAATTGCTCCCAGAGCTCGCCGGTCTGGGCGTTGTCGGTGCCGATGAAGACGAAGCCGCCATCGGAGACCGCGCCGTCGACGCCCACCTCGCCCTCGACCACGATCGAAACATTCGCCTCGAGCATCTGCTGGCCTTCCGTGGAACCGTCGAGCAGCGAGAACGGAATTTTCCGCGAGGTGCCGGCGATGCCGTAGATCGGCCGGTTGGCGATCGGGTCGAACGGCTTGCCGAGGTTCTCGTTGTCGATCCGCACGAACAGACCGGCGATGCGGGGCGCCATCGGCCGCGTGACCAGCTCGTCGTCCTCATAGACCTTGGCGGCGATGCCGATCGGGATGACGCGCTCCGAGCTCAAGGTCTCGCGCGCGTCGATTGCGTTCGCCGAGGACGTCGGATCGACATCGACCGGGGCGATAGCCAGAATCTTGCCGAGATTGGCCTCGAGCGCCGCGACCACCGGGTTGATCGTGTCCATGTCTGGCCGGTAGGCGGTGCGCCCGGCGACCACGATGCGCGGCGTGGCGTTGACCGCCGATGGAATGTCGGTGATCGTGGCGATGACGGCCGCGATCGAGGCGGCCGTTTCCGCGTCGTCCTCGCCTTCGGCCACGCGCACCACGGTCACGTCGGCCCCGGCATTGAGGCCGGTGAGCTGGTCGGAAATCCCCTTCACCTGGTCGGCGAGAAGGCCGGTGCCAAGCGCCGCGACCATGGCGCTATCTCCGGTGGAGAAGCGCACCGGCGTATCCAGAGGGAACGTCCCTGCCGTGGCATCCTCGGAGGTCTCGATGCACAGGATCTTGGAAAAGTCCGCGCCGATGACGGGGACCGGCTCGTCCGCCGGCCGGGAAAATTGCATGCCGAATACGGGTGCAGTCATGAGGTTCGCTCCTGCATTGAAGGCCCGTCAGACGGGCGGGTTGAATGTTGGGTGTGCGTGATCCCCGTCAGCGACGGCGAAGCCGGAAGCTTAAGGACGGGGCAGAGACTTATCTAAATTGCCAGAGGGCAACCGCGAGATACATGACGAGACGGCGCGCCAGGGGAACGCCGTCCGCCTTCAGGGCTTCATGAAATTCGCCGGCGGCCGTGAGGCGGTTCCAGCCGGCCTTCAGCATGTGGTCGTGCAACGCGGCGGCCTTCAGATAGCGCGGCTCGCGCACATCGAAGACCAAGCGCAGCGGCCACGGGATCGAGACGTCGAAGACGAAGCCGGACGGCACGACATAGATCGGCCCGTCCATCGCGCCGACATGCCAGGCGAGCGGCGCCATCATTCGGAAGAGGATCCCGCCGGCGGGCTCCACCGCGAAATGGGTGGTGTAGGCGCTCATGGCCAGTTGGCGTCGTCCAGATAGTCTGCGTCGTTCGCCTTCAGCGCCCAGCTCGCCTGATAGAGCAGCGAGACATAGCCGGCCGAGGCTTGCCACAGCTCGAAGACTTGCGCCGGCAACAGCTCGTGGTTCTGGTTCTCGGCGTCGCGGAACACGGTGATTGTCGTGGTGTCGCCGCCAACGATCCGCGACAGCGCCGCCATGCCGAGGCCCTGCAGGTTGCGGATATCCGTTTCCTTGCCGCTGATCGGGATCGCCCCGGCGCCGGTCACGTCGACAGAGACGCCGGCGACGATGCGCCGCTCGCGCTCCTCGTTAATCGCATCGGAGCGGATCCGCGCGGCAACCGCCTCGTCCGGATCGACGGACAGAACCGGCGCGTCGCCAAAGGCTGCAATCGCCGCCTGGCGCACCGTGTCCCAGGCGGTCCACTCGGCGGTCTCTGCGCCTTCCTCGTCGAACTTCTCCGGCTCGCCCTGCCGCCAGGCGAAGAGCGCCTTCACGTCATCGGAGGTCGCGGCGATCGTCGCCTGCGCTTCCGTCCAGGCCTCATACGCCGGTGTCGGCTCGGTGCCGGTCTCCTCGCCCGTTTCCGGATCGTAGACCGGCTGCGTCTGCTCTTCCGGCTCGGTCACCCGAAGCGCTTCCTCATAGGCCGAAAGCTCCGCCTGCGCCGCCAGGACGATCGCGTTGTGCGCCTCGATCGGGGCGATGTCGGCCGCCGGCATGGCGCGGCTGTCGACCGCGTCATGGAAGCAACCGATTGCGCCGGTCGCATGGTCGAGCGTCCAGCGGCGCACGAAGGTTCCGTTGTAAACGTCCATCAGCCGATCCTCTTGAAGTGGGGTTTCCAGCGCAGGTTCTTCGACGCGAGGCCCGTCGCGGTGATCCGGATCGCCTGCGCGGTCGTGTCGACATCGATCGCCACCGCCATCGAGGCTGTCACCTCGCGGATGATGCGCTGGGTGGATGCGCCGGAAAGCGCGACATTGCCCTCGCCCGGCCGATACGCCATCACGACGTCTTCATAGGCCGCCATCTCCGCGCCATCCGCATATTCGCGCGCCACCGTGCGGATCACATATTCGCCGCCGCCGCCCTTCGGAACCGGGATGGTGCCGATGACGGTCGGCGTAGCGTTTTTCGTCACGACTTCGGGCAGGTCCGCCTCATCGGGATCGTGCAGCGGCGGCCCGCCATTGTGGCCGATCATCGCGGCTTCGGCCGCCTCGCGGAGATTGATGCTGGGGATTTCAATATCGGCGGAACCGCCATCGAAGCGCGCCAGATAGCCACCCGTGGCGTACAGGCCGGAATAGACTGCTTCTGTGTCCTTCTCGGTGACGAGCAGGCCCTTCATCTTCGCGTACCCGCCCGCCGTGGCGACGTGGAGAAGGTCGGTCAGCGGATCGTAGGCGAGCGCATCGACACTGGCGTTGGACAACAGGCACTTCGCGCCGGGCTGGAACAGCCAGCGCTCGGCCTCGTAGATTTCGCGGAATTGTTCAGGCGTCGGCGCGACCGCAGTAATTCGTGGGATAGATATAGTGCCAAAAAACTCAAGTGCACTCGGGGCGGATGGGTGCTCTCGACCAATAGTGACTGTCCCGTTCGCATTCGACAATGAACCAACGCTACTTGCGTCAGCAGTCCCCGCAAGGGCTCCATCGATCCATAATTCAATCTGCGTTCCGCGTTTTACCCCAAAGACACTCGCTGTAGAGCCAGATGAGTAGTTTGCAGCGGAAGTCACCTGCACCGTGTTAGGGTCAAAACCCAATCAGCCTGTTGAGTGAACGACGCAAATCAGATTCAGAGCTTCTGGAAGTCCGTCTGGAGGT
>NZ_JAINFJ010000012.1 GCF_019966595.1 Oricola indica | reverse complement strand
ATCAGGCGTCCGTCCCAACTCGGAACCTGCACGCCCTTGTAGCCGCAATCGGCGGCCCATTTCGTGATCGACGCCCAGGAGTTGAACGGTGCCTCGTCTCCGGCGAACTGTGCAAGGAACAGGGCCGGGCCCTTGATGGTCTTCATGGAACTTTTCCTCTGTTTGGTGCGCGGGGGAGGATCGCTCTTCCCCCGCACATTAGTAGCAGTTTTCAGGTCCGGATCAGAAGGGCGAATCCGGGAAATAGAAGGATTCGGCGTTTTCCTGCGTGACCAGCGTCGCACCGAGAATGTAGCGGCCGGCGACCGGGCCGTTCGACTTGAACGCGGCAACCGTCACGTCCATCGCCGTCGCGATCATTGCCGGCGGATAAAGCACATCGACCGGCACGAGTTCGTTGCCGTCCATGATACCCTTGATGGTCTCCTTCATGCCGGCGCCGCCGACGACGAACATGCCGTCGCCGTCACGTCCGGCCTGCTTGAGGGCGGCAACCACGCCAATGGCGATGTCGTCGTCCTGCGCCCAGACCGCGTCGATATCGGGGAAGCGGCTGAGGAAGTCCTGCATGACCTCGAAACCGTCGTCGCGGTTCCAGTTGGCGTGCTTGTGGTCGAGGACATTGATGCCGGAGCCTTCGATGCCGGCCATGAACGCGTCGAAGCGCTCATTGTCGATCACGGTCGGGATGCCGCGCAGGATGACGATGTTGTCGCCGTCCTTGAGCCGGCCCTTCATGTATTCCGCCGAGACGCGGCCCATCTCCGGGTTGTTGCCGGCGACGTAGATGTCCTCGATGCCCGGCTGGCTCAATCCGCGATCGACGACCGTGATCAGCGCGCCGGTCTTCTTGACGTTGAGAACCGGATCGGTGAGCGGCTCGGATTCGAACGGCAGGACGACGAGCGCGTCGATCTGGTGAACCGAAACGAGGTCTTCGAGTGCGCTGGCCTGGGCGCCCGGATCGGGCGAGTTGACCAGGATCAGGTCGATATCGGGATAGAGCGCCTCGAGCCGTTCCTCGGCTTTCTCCGCGTGCCAGTTCATGCCGGCCGCCCATGCATGGGTCGGCGTCGGGTAGGACACGCCGATCTTGATCTTCTCTTGCGCGTTCGCCGCGCCGGCCAGACCGAGGGCGCCGCCCAAGGCCAGGGCCATCAAGGCCGATTTCAATTTCATGTTAACTCCTCCATTGACTTTTCTTTGGTGAGCTTCCCCGTTCCGGGAACGCCCGGCTCTTCACGACGTCGGTTCGCTTCCTGGTTCGACGCGCGAATTCTTGGTCAGGTTTTCGGCGGACTTCGCCTTGTCCAGTCGCCGCGCTGCAGCCACACGGCGACGATGATGATCAGGCCCTGCATGGTGCCGTTCAGGTAGTTCGAGATCATGTCGGTGAAATTCAGGATATTGCCGATCGTGGTCAGGATCAGCGCCCCGAGTATGGTCCCTCCGATGCGCCCGTAACCGCCCTTCAGCACGGTTCCGCCGATGATCACCGCTGCAATGGCTTCCAGTTCCCACAAGACGCCCGTCGACGAGGAGGCGGACCCGAGCCGCGGCACATAGATGATCGTTGCCAGGGCGACGCAGAGGCCCTGCAGCACATAGGTCCAGGTCTTGATGCGATCGACCTTGATCGCGGAGTATTTCGCGACGGCCTCGTTCGAGCCGATCGCGGTGCAGTAACGGCCGAATGCTGTGCGGTTGAGCAGCACCCAACCGGCGATCGAGACCGCGATGAACACCCAGACCGGGAAGGGCAGGCCGAAGAAGCTGTCGTAGTAAACCGGCCTGTAGGTCGTGCGGATTTCGAAATTGAGCGACAGCGTTCCGCCATCGGCAAAATAGGTGACCAGCGACCGGAAGATGCCCATCGTTCCGAGCGTGACGATGAAGGCTTCGATCTTGCCCTTGGTGGTCAGCGTTCCATTGATCCAGCCGGCGCCGAGCCCGAGCAGGACCGAGCAGCCGCAGCCGATCAGCACGGTCGTCACGCCGGCGCCGAACGTGTCGATCGAATTGTTCATCACGATGATCATGACGCCGGCGATCACCGCGGCCATGGAGCCCACGGACAGGTCGATGCCGCCTGCGGTGATGACGAAGGTCGCGCCGACGGCGATGATGCCGATAAAGGCCGAGCGGGTCAGCAGGTTGGTGATGTTGCCCTCGCTCAGGAAGGCCGGGTTCAGCATGAAGCCAATGACGCAAAGCAGGATCAGCGCCATCGCCGGGCCGAGCGTCTTGAAATCGATGGCGGTCATGCGGGGCCTGGCGGACCGGGGCGCTGCGGTGTCAGACACGGGTTCTTTCCTCTTTCAATCCGGCGGCGTAACGCACGATTTCGTTTTCGTTGATGGCGTCACCGGTCAACTCGCCGGTGATCCGTCCCGAGCGCATCACGAGGACGCGGTGGCAGACACCGATGATTTCCGGCATTTCCGACGAGATCACCACGACCGACATCCCTTCGGCGGCGAGCGCAGCGATGAAGTGGTAGATCTGCTGCTTGGTGCCGACATCGATGCCGCGTGTCGGTTCGTCGATGATGACGACGCGCGGATCGGCCTCCATGATCTTGGCGAGCAGCAGTTTCTGCTGGTTTCCGCCGGAGAGCTCGCGCGCCTTGATGTCCGGATTGCGGGTACGAATGTCGAAGCGGCGGATGCCGCGCTCAAGGGCGGCCTGTTCGGCGGCCCGGTCGAGCATGAAATGCCGCGTGAATTTTGGCAGGGCGAGCAGCGTCATGTTGGGCCGCATGCCCTGTTCCATCAGGAGGCCCTTTTCCTTGCGATCCTTGGTCAGGTAGACGATTCCCGCATCGCGGGCTTCGGCGACGGACGAGAAATTCGTCTCCCGGCCGTCGACCAGCACCGTACCGCTGTCCCGGTCCCGCAGGCAGCAGATTGCCTCGAACAGTTCGGAGCGGCCGGATCCGATCAGGCCTGAAAAACCGAGCACCTCGCCCTTGCGCAGCTCGAAAGAGATATCGCGCAGATTGCGCGTGGAGAGATTGCGAACCGCCAGCACCACGTCGGCATCGACATCGGCCTCGTTGAGCGGCGGATAAAAATCCGACAATTCGCGGCCGACCATCAGCTGCGCCATGCTATCCAGTGTGAATTCGCCGGCCGGTTTGGTCGTGATCCACTGACCGTCGCGCAGGATTGTGACCCGGTCGGCGATTTCGCTGACCTCGTGGAGCTTGTGCGAGACGAAGACGATGGCGGTTCCGCCCGCCTTGAGTTTGCGGACCTGCTTGAAGAATAGTTCGGTCTCCGCCTCGGTAAGCACCGCGGTCGGCTCGTCCATGATCAGGACGCGGGCGTTGCGGCTCATTGCCTTGACGATTTCGACCATCTGCTTCTGCGCGATCGAAAGCTCCGAGATGCGCGATCCGGGAGAGATGTCGAGGCCGACTTCGGCGAGCATGTCGCTCACCCGTCGCGCCATCTCGGCCCGGTTCAGAAAACCGTTCTTCGTCAGTTCGCGTCCGAGATAGATATTCTCGGCGACCGTCATCTGTTCGGCGAGATTGAGCTCCTGGTGGATCAGCACGATGCCCAGCGCTTCCGCCTGTCCGTTCGGCGGCAGGGTCAGGGCTTCGCCATCGAGGCGGATCGTGCCCGACGTCGTGTCGTGGAAACCCGACAGAATTTTCATGAGGGTGGATTTGCCGGCGCCGTTTTCGCCGATCAGCGCGTGGACCTCGCCGGCTCTGATGTCGAACGAGACGCTGAAAAGGACGGGGACGCTCCCGAACGATTTGCTGACGCGCTCGGCGGCTAGCACAGATGTGTTCCCGCTGGCTGTCGTCAGCACGGCGCGCTCCTCCCAAAGCAGTCCGACTCCTCAATCGGCGCATCTTCTGTAAACCTTTTCACGAATTATGTAAACCTTTTCATTGGTGCCTGTGAACCTTATCATAGCCATGAAGGTTGGTTATTGTGCGCATTCCCGGCACCGATTCCCGGCGCCTCTTGTGCGCGGTTCGCGAGCACATGACATCACAAGACTTGAAGACCCAGCCACTCAGGCCCGCAACGATCGAGGACGTCGCCAAGATTGCCGGCGTTTCGATCGCCACGGTCAGTCGAACCATCCGTTCGCCGGAGAAAGTGGCCGAAAGCACGCGCAAGAAGGTCACGGCCGCAATCGCGCGCACGGGCTACACCGCGAACGCCATGGCGCAGAACCTTCGCATGCAGCGCTCGCGCATGGTCATGGTGCTGGCGCAATCGATTTCCGATCCGAACTTCCCGGGCATCCTAACCGGGCTCGAGAAGGTCGCCAATGGCCGCGGCTACGGCGTGCTGATCGGCAACACCGAGGGCGATGTCGGCCTTGAGGAGAAGTATCTCAGCTTCCTGTCGACGGGCATGGCCGACGGTCTCGTCCTCCTTACAGGCCACGTACCCGTTGCCGGATGGCCGAAGAACCCCGAGGCGGCGTTGCCGCCGATGGTTGCGGTGCTGCGCCCGGTCAGTCCGGAAGCCATCGCCTATGTCGGCGTCGACGATGTCGCCGCCGCAAAGGTCGCAACGGAATATCTCATCTCGCTCGGGCACAGCCGGATCGCCTTCATCTCCGGACCCTCCGGCGAAATCGCGTCCGATCACCGCTACAGGGGATATTGCATGGCGCTGTCGGAGTCCTCCGACCAGAGTTCCTTCTGGAAGATCCAGGGCGATGGCACCAGCGAGGGCGGGCGCTCAGCGATCGAGCGTCTGTTCATCCGCGACAGCCTGCCGACCGCCTTCGTTTGTTACAACGACAGCACGGCCATCGGCGTCATCGGATCGCTGCAGTCGCGCGGATACGACGTGCCGCGCGATTTCTCGGTGATCGGATTCGATGACATACCTTTCGCGCACAACATCTCCCCGTCTCTGACGACGATCCGTCAGCCGCGAGGGCAGATCGGCGAATTGGCGATGGCGCACCTGCTCGATTATCTGCCGAGGCGCACCGTGCCCGCCGAAACGACACTTTTGCACGGCGACCTCATCGTCCGGGACTCCTGTTCGACGCCAAGGACTGGCTGAACATTCCCTTTCATCGCCTGACGTTCCCCGCTAAGACGCGGGAATTCCGATGCGCGCGAAGCCGGAGATGAATGCGGCGCGCAGCGACAAGGGGGGCGATTCTTGGAAAGAAAGAACAGTCTCGAGCGCATCCTTGCGTTGCTCGATGTGTTCGGCGAGGACCGTCTTGAATGGACGCCCGACGAAATGATGGAGGAACTCGGCTACAGCCGGCCGACGCTCTATCGCTATCTCAAGATCCTGAGGGAAGCGGGCTTCGTGACATCGATGCCCACCGGCGGTTTCGCGCTCGGCCCGCGCGTCGTCGAACTCGATTTCCTGGTGCGCAAGTCCGATACGCTGGAACGGTATGCCCGCCCCCACATGGAGTCCTGCGCTGCGGCCTGGCCCTGCGCGGCGCTTCTCGTGCGCTGGTACGGCAACAAGCTCCTCGTCGTTGCATCGGAATCCGCCACGCCGGACCTTGAAAACGACTATCCGCGCGGCCGTCCGCTGCCGCTGGCGCGCGGCGCGATCTCGCGCGCCGTCATGTCGGCCCTGAACAGGCGCAAGCTCGCACCCATCGTCGAGGCCAACCGGTCCGAAATGGAGGCTGTCGGCCTCGGCGCGACACTGGACGAGGTGCAGGCGGAACTGCGTCGGATCCGCCGCCGGGGTTATGCCGTCGCGTCCGGCGAAGTGACGCCAGGCGTTACCGGCATCGCCGCGCCGATCTTCGACGGCGGCACCAGCCCGATCGGCACCTTTTGCGTCACGATCGCCGACGAGTCGGCTGCGCGGGATGTTGTCGATCGCATCGGAAATCGTGTGCGCGAAGTATCGGCCGAAATCAGCGCGCAATTGGCCGCCGACCGTCGCGCCGCCGAAGGCGACGACGCCTGAGACGGCGGTTTAGGCGCCGGCCATCACGGACCGGAAGCCGCCTTCGCTGAAGTCGATCAGGACATCCGCCCAGTCGTCGATACCGCCATTTCCGCCCTGCGGCACGCCGGCCATGGCTTCGATACGCCAGCGCGAGGTGGCGAGCGAAAGCATCGCCGAGATCGAGAACACGAAAGCCCCTGCGATCCGGCACGGCGGGGTGGCCGGGAAAAGCCTCGCGAGCTCAGCCGTAAAGAGGGCCGCTGTCGGGTCGAAGCAGCGTTCGCTGATCGGCCGCCAGCGTTCATCCGCCGAAACATGGGCGATCAGCCTTGCGTAAGCGGTCCATTGCGGTCCGCCGGTCCTGGCGAGATCGATATAGGGCCGGATGAAGCAATCGAGCACGTCGCGCAGGTCAGGGGCGGATTGCTTTTCCTTTGCAGTTGCAAGCGCGGCAAGTCTCCGTTGCGACAACGCGTCCGCACGCCGCGCCACGATGGTCGCGAAAAGGTCCTCCTTCGCGCCGCCGTGGAAATTGACCAGCGCCACCGGCACATCGGCAGCCGTCGCGATATCGCGCATCGATGCGCCGTCGAAGCCGCCTCGGGCAAACAGCACTTCCGCTGCATCGAGAATGCGGGCGCGCGTTTCGAGGGAGCGCTTGGAGGGAGCGCGCTTGCGCGGCGGGGCCTTGGCGTCGGTCATGAAATCCAGCTTGCATTAAATTGAACGATCGTTCAATACTAGACTTGGATCGGGACGCGAAAGCCCGGGGAGGAAACATGACGCAAGCTGAAAGCCGGACGCCGGAGGAGGGCGTTCGCAACCGTGACAGCTACGCGCTGATCGGTGCCGGCCCGATGGGCCTCGCCATGGCGAAGATGCTCGTCGAGCAGGGCATCCCGTTCCGGGGATTCGAACTGCATTCGGATGTTGGCGGTCTCTGGGATATCGATGGTCCGCGCTCGACCATGTACGAGACGGCGCACCTGATCTCGTCGAAGACGATGACGGAATTTGCCGATTTCCCGATGGACGACGCGGTCGCCGAATACCCGTCGCACCGCGAACTGAAATCCTATTTCCGCAACTTCGCCGACCGTTTCGATCTGCGGCGGCATTTCCTGTTCGAGACCGAGGTCCTTCGCGTCGAGCCCTTGGGCGGTGATGGCGAGGGGTGGCGCGTGACATGGCGCGACAACACCGGCGAAACGCATGACGATGTATTCGCGGGCGTCCTGATTGCCAACGGCACGCTTTCCGAACCGAACATGCCGGACTTTCCGGGCGAGTTTACCGGCGAACTGATCCATTCGAGCCGGTATCGCTCGCCGCGCCAGTTCGACGGCAAGCGGGTTCTCGTCATCGGGGCGGGCAATTCCGGTTGCGACATCGCCGTCGATGCGATCCATCACGGCGTCTCATGCGAGCTGTCGATGCGGCGGGGCTATTATTTCGTGCCGAAATACGTCTTCGGCAAGCCGGCCGACACGATGGGCGGCGCGATAAAGCTCCCCATGTGGCTCAAGCGCAAGGTCGACGCGATGATCCTGAAATGGTTCGTCGGCGACCCGCAGAAATACGGCTTCCCGAAACCGGACTACCAGCTTTATGAATCCCACCCGGTGGTCAATTCGCTGATCCTGTTCCACGCCGGTCACGGCGACATCAGGATCCGCGCCGATATCGAGCGCTTCGATGGCCGGACCGTGCATTTCCGGGACGGGACGAGCGGCGAGTACGACATGGTCCTCGCCGCCACCGGCTACAAGCTCCATTACCCCTTCATCGACGACGCCCTGCTCAACTGGAAGGGCGATGCGCCGCATCTCTTCCTCAACTGCATGCATCCGAACCGTGACGACCTGTTCCTGATGGGCATGGTCGAGGCATCCGGCCTCGGCTGGCAAGGCCGTCACGAGCAGGCCGAAATGGTCGCGCGCTACATACGCGGCCTGCGCGACGGAACCGCGGCGGCGAAGGCGATGCATGCGGAAAAAGCAGGCGGCTTCGATCGGGCGACCGGCGGGATGAATTATATCGATCTGCCGCGCATGGCCTATTACGTCGACAAGGCGACGTTCAGGAACGCCGTCACGTCGCGCATCGCAAGGCTGAAGGGTGCCGCGTGATGTCGGGCGATATCGATACCGTTCTCCTGAATTTCAGCCCCGGCTCGCTGACGCTGCTGAATGCGATACTGGCGATCGTGATGTTTTCCATCGCGCTCGACCTGAGGCCGGCGGATTTCCACGCGCTCCTGAGGGCGCCGAAACCGCTTGTGGCGGGCCTGCTGTCGCAATTCGTCGTCCTGCCGGTCGTAACCTTCCTGTTCATTCTCGCAGTCGGGCCGCGCCCGTCCATCGCACTCGGCCTGATTCTTGTTGCGGCCTGTCCCGGTGGCAATATCTCCAACTTCATCACACACCGCGCCGGCGGCAACACGGCCCTGTCGGTTTCCATAACAGCGATCGCCACTGTCGCCGCCATCGTGATGACACCTTTCAATATCGGCCTGTGGGGCAGCCTCTACGCGCCGACGCGCAAGATCCTGCAGGAAACCGCGATTGACCCGGTGACCGTGGCCGTCACGGTTTTTCTGATGCTGGTCCTGCCGCTTTGTCTCGGCATCCTGCTCAACGCCCGCAATCCGGACATCGCGGCGCGCATCCGCAGGCCGATGCAGATGCTTTCCATGGTGATATTCATCGCCTTCATCGTCATCGCTCTTGCCGCGAACTGGGGCTTCTTCCTAGCCTATATCGGGGCGGTCGCGGCGCTGGTCATCGCGCACAATGCGCTGGCGCTTGGCGGTGGCTTTGCGACCGCTACGCTGGCGCGCGTCAGCCCTTATGATCGCCGCGCCATCACCATAGAGACCGGTATCCAGAATTCCGGGCTCGGCCTGATCCTGATCTTCGCCTTTTTCCACGGATTGGGCGGCATGGCGGTCGTCGCGGCCTTCTGGGGCATCTGGCACGCCGTGTCCGGTCTCGGCCTCGCATGGTTGATGGCCCGTACCGAGGCGGCGCGATGACACGTATCCTGATCACGGGAGCCGCCGGAGGCATCGGCCAGGCGCTGCTCGCCGAAATGCAGGATGGCGACGACGTCCTGGCGACGGATATTCGCCCGCCGAAGACACTGCCCGAAAGCGTCGAATACCGGCCGCTGGACGTGCGCGGCGATGATGCGCTCGCGGTCATCGGCGACTGGAAGCCCGAGGTCGTCGTCCATCTCGCCTCGATCGTCACGCCGCCAACCGGCTCGACGCGGGAACTCCAATATTCCGTGGATGTCGAAGGCAGCCGCAAGGTGATCGATGCCTGCATCGCGCATGGCGTGCGCCGCATCGTGGTAACTTCGTCAGGAGCAGCTTACGGATACCATGCCGATAATCCGGTGCCGTTGCGTGAGGAAGACACCCTGCGTGGCAACGAGGAATTCGCCTATGCCCATCACAAGCGGCTGGTGGAGGAAATGCTGGCCGAGGCGCGGTGTGACCATCCCGCGCTGGAGCAGGTCGTGTTGCGCGTCGGCACGGTACTGGGCGAGGGCATCGAGAACCAGATCACGGCGCTCTTCCGGCGCGATCCCTTGCTCGGCATTCGCGGCTCCGACAGTCCCTTCGTCTTCATCTGGACACGGGATCTCGCTCGCATCCTGAAACGCGCCGCGACCGACGGGCCGCCCGGTATCTTCAATGTCGCGGGCGATGGAGCGCTCGGGACCCGAGATCTGGCGCGCGCCCTTGGCAAGAGGGTGCGCTGGCTGCCGCCGGGCCTGCTGAAGCTCGCTCTTGGCATCGCCCGGCCGCTCGGCCTGTCGCGCTACGGGCCGGAACAGGTGCGCTTTCTGCAGTTCCGTCCGGTACTCGACAACACGAAACTGAAAACAGAATTCGGCTACGTGCCCGAACGGACCAGTGCGGAGGTCTTCGATCTCTGGCGCAAGGCGGTGGGGCTTTGAAGACGGCTGTCATCACCGGCGGCGCGGGCGGGCTCGGGCGCGCCTTGGCGCAACGTCTGCTCGGCGAAGGATGGCATGTCGCGATCCTCGACCTTCCGGGTGCGGAACTCGGTAAAGCGAAGGATCTCGGCGATGCTGTCGGCGTCTGGCCTTGCGACCTGACAGAGCATGATCAGGTCAGCGAGACCTGCGCGGCGATCGTCGCCTCGCGCCCCTCGATCGATCTTGTGATCTACAATGCCGGCATCACACAAATCGGCCTCTTCGCCGACATGCCGGCCGAAGTTCACCGCAAGGTCTTCGACGTGAACTATTTCGGGGCGGTCGAGGTCGCGGCCGGGCTGTTGCGCGCGGTTCGCGAAGCTGGAGGCGCGCATCTGGCGATCTCCTCGGTAGCCGGCTTCGCGCCATTGCATCGCCGCTCCGCCTATTCGGCGTCGAAACACGCGCTGGAGGGCTTTTTCCGCACGCTCGCCTCGGAGGAAAAGCCGCATGGCGTTTCCGTCCATATCGCAGCGCCGTCCTTCGTCGCCACCAATCTCGGCAACCCGGAAAACCGCCCGGGCGGTATCGCGCGCCCAGGCTCAGCTGCCGACGGGATCGACTACATGAATTCGGATCAGGCCGCCCGTGTCATACTCGATGGCGTCCGTCGCGGCCGCGCCATGATCCCGGTCGGGCGCGTGGCCCGCATCGCCTGGTGGATCAACCGCCTCGCCCCCGGCCTTTACGTCAGGTTGATGGAGCGGAATATCGCAGACTAGGCGCCCGCGCGGGCCTTTGCCATCCAGTCCGCCAGCGCCTCTCGCTCCGCCTCGCTCATGCGGATACCAAGGCGCGTGCGCCGGAACAGGACGTCGTCAGCCGTGCGGGCCCACTCCTTTTCCATCAGGTGCCGCACTTCGGCTTCATGGAGGCCATGGCCGAAGTCGAGCCCGAGGCCGTCCGGCGTTTGGGCATCGCCGATAATGTCCGCCGCATCGGTGCCATAGAGCCGGGCAAGCCGGCGGATGAGCGCGGCATCCAGGCCGTCGCGTCCTTTGCCGAGCCGGGCGACGAGATCGCCGAACCCTTTGACGGGAAAGTCGCCGCCGGGCAGCGTAGCGCCTTTCGTCCACGCCGCGCGGCGTGCACCCATCGTCTCCTCGATCTCGTCCATCATCGATTCCGCGAGCCTGCGATAGGTGGTGATCTTGCCGCCGAAGATGTTGATCAGCGTGCCGCCGCCGAGTGTTTCCTCGCGCCGGATCACGTAGTCCCGCGTCGCTTCCTGCGCCTTGGATGCGCCGTCGTCGTAAAGCGGGCGCACGCCCGAATATGTCCACACCACATCGTCGGTCGTCACCGGGCTGGAAAAATACTCGCTTGCCGCCGCGCACAGATAGGATGTCTCCTCGGGCGTGATCCGTGGCGGACCGTCAATCGCATCCTGTTCCGAGTCGGTGGTCCCGATCAGCGTGTAGTCCTCCTCGTAGGGGATCGCAAAGACGATCCGCCCGTCCGCGTTCTGGAAGATATAGGGGCGATCGTCGTCGAAGATCCGGTTCACGACGATATGGCTGCCGCGCACGAGGCGCACATTATGCGCGTCGTTGAGGCCGAAGACCTGCTTGAGCACCTCGTCCACCCACGGACCGGCCGCATTGACGACGAGCGATGCGCTGATCTCGCGCGCCGCGTTCGTTTCCGTGTCGCGCAGCGTGACATGCCATGTGCCGTCATCGAACCGCGCATTCTCGGCAGCGGTGCGCGCATGAATGGTCGCGCCCTTCTCCTGCGCATCGCGCAGATTGAGGATCACGAGACGCGAATCCTCGACCCAGCAGTCGGAATATTCGAACGCTTTCCGGAAGTTGTCCTTCAGGGGCTTGCCGGCTACGTCCGTTTCGAGGTTCAGCGTCCGCGTTGCCGGCAGGAGCTTTCGTCCACCGAGATTGTCGTAGAGAAACAGGCCGAGGCGCAGCAGCCATGCCGGCCGCAGGCCGGAGTGATAGGGCAGGATGAAGCGCAGCGGCCGGATGATATGCGGTGCCATCGACCACAGGATTTCGCGCTCGGTCAGCGCCTCGCGCACGAGGCGGAACTCGTAATGCTCCAGATAACGCAAACCGCCATGGATCAGCTTGGTCGATGCCGATGACGTGCCGCCGCCGAAGTCTCCCTTGTCGCAAAGGCAGACGCTGAAGCCCCGTCCGGCGGCGTCGCGCGCGATGCCCGCGCCGTTGATGCCGCCGCCTATGACGAGGATGTCGTAATGCGGTGTGGCGTCAGTCATGGGTATCTCCCGCTATGATGAGTTCCACCTCCGCGGCCGCGCAGATTTCCGCGATCGAAGGCGGCGGCGGCGCGTCGGTGATGAATATGTCTATGTCCGTCAGCTGGCCGATCCGCACCGGCGCGCGCCGCTCGAACTTGGTCGTGTCGGCGACGAGGATCGTCTTGCGCGCCTGATACAGGATCGCCTGGGCGATCCGGACTTCCCGGTAGTCGAAATCGAGCAGCGTGCCCTCTTCGTCAATGGCGGAGGCGCCAATGACCGCGAAATCGACCTTGAACTGCCGGATCAAATCGACCGCGGCCTCGCCGATGATGCCGCCATCGGCCTTCCGCACCATGCCGCCGGACACGACCACGTCGACACCCTCGGCATCGTGCAGGATCATCGCGACGTTCAGGTTGTTGGTCACCACCATCAGGTCGCGGTGCCGGCGCAGGGCATGAGCGACCTGTTCGGTTGTGGTGCCGATATTCAGGATCAGCGAGGACCCGTCCGGCACGAGGCTGGCGACGCGGTCGGCGATGTGCGTCTTGCCGGGCGCCGCGATCTCGCGCCGGGCGAGATAGGCGAGATTGACCGTGCTTGACGGAAATACCGCACCGCCATGCACGCGCTGCAGCCTGTCTGCCTCGCAGAGCTCGTTCAGATCCTTGCGGATTGTCTGCGCCGTAACGTTGAAACGTTCCGCGAGCGTTTCAACATCGACCCGACCGTCACGCCGGGCGATCTCCAGAATGTCCAAATGTCGTGGCGGTAGCGGCGTCATCGGTGGATCCGAAAGTGTTCAGCGCGCTTATCCGCGAAAATCATCGTTTTGTCACGATTTCTTTTCGGGTATTTTCGTTTCGTGTGATCTCCGCCGATCGCAACGGGCAAGGGTGCGGCTCGGCAAAGGGCGGAAATGGCCCTGTCATTCCTTTTGAAAACCGCTCCAGGACAGGCGGGTGGACTTTACGTAATGGCAAAATCTTGCGAGCATCATCTGGCTTTGTCGCGCGCGGTTTCGCAGTCACGACAGGGAACTGGATTTGCGCGGCCGCGAAGAATGACGATTTCACCGCCGAAACAAGTAGCGCCCTACAGGGGACGTGACCGCGACTGCGAAGCGGCGATCATGGCCGCGTTCGAGGATTTGATTTCGAACCTGCTGAAGTCCGGCCATGATGAGGCTGAGGTCGTCGCGATGCTCGAAAACGCGTTGGACGCATCACGCGCGGACAGCGCGCTTGCCGATGACATGGAAACAGTTCGGGACTGGGCTATCCATGCCGGATGGGAGCCGGGCGAGGTCGACCGGGCCTTCCTGACACTGTCGGAAGTGTTTTATGCGAGGTTGCGCGCGCGTGACGGCGGTTCGGGTCGCTAGAGGTCGCGATCCGACCTCTCAGGCACGCATTTCGGCCGATTGATCCGCCGAGGGCAGCTTTCCCGGGCGGCCGGTCTTGTTCGCCTGCGCCTTCATCGCCGCGGCGTTGAACTGGCGCGAGAGGTCGTCGAGAATGCTCGTCGTCACCGTCACAGTCTTCCTGTTGTCCGGTGAGGTGAAGCTGATGGCGAAACCGTCATCGGTGCGCGTGAAGATAAGGCTCGTCTCGGCGCTGTAGGCGGCCCGAAAGCCGTCGTTCTTGCCGTTGACGAGTTGGCCGAGCGCATGGCTGATCTTCATGGCCTGTTGCCAGGACATTGGCGGAGTCCGGTCGAAATCGATCTTGAAGGCGACGAGATTTCCGAACGCCGCGACCTCGAGCCCTGGGGTCGTGTCCGGCAGGTTGCCCTGGGCGATGCTATCGCGAATCAGCCGCTCGACGGCTTCGCTGGAGTTGCACCGCCATTTCTCCGCCAGCATCATGAGTTGCTCGGCGCGGGCGGGATGAAGAAGTACTCGCATGTCGTCTTGCATGGGCCAAATCCGTACGCTGGCAAACTCTTACTCGCGAAATGTTACAGTATGGAAACGAAAAATTGAAGATGTCCCGGATTTTTTCTGCGCGCGCGATAATCCGGGCTCACCGCTGAGCCGTCGATCGGCCATGCGCACGCCTCGGTACATACCGCCGGAGCGTGTGAGCCGAATTGTATTTCGGGAATGCATGCGCTCGAACACGCGGCGACGCCACGATGTCTGATTATTGCAATGTCGGGAAAACAGTCGTCCGCGGAGGGATTTGGTGGAGCCAAGCGGGATCGAACCGCTGACCTCCTGCATGCCATGCAGGCGCTCTCCCAGCTGAGCTATGGCCCCGTCAATATCGCGGCAGGCTTGGGGAGCCTGCGGATCGCGGTCAGATACAATCGCGCCGCGGCAAGATCAAGTCCCCGCGACGCGCTTTTCGTCAACTTTCGTCGTCGTCTCCGCCGGCGACATCGATAATGTCGCTGACGTCGTCATCATCGTCGTCCTCGTCTTCGGCGAGGAAGGTGTCGTCATCGTCGTCGTCGTCGATATCGAGGTCGTCGTCATCGGTGTTGTCGCCGAGGTCGGGCAGGTTATCGTCCTTGCCGGACTCGTCTTCCTCGGCATCCTCCAGAGAAATGACTTCCGCGGTCCCGGTGTCTTCTTCCTCGTCGGCCGGTTCTGCCTTGGTCTCTTCGGCTTCCTCGGCCTTTTCCTCGATGATCTCGGATTTCGTATCTTCGAAATAGGACAGCGGATAGGTCTTGCCGGTATAGGGCGAGACGATCGGGTCCTTGTTCAGGTCATAGAATTTGCGGCCCGTTTCGGGGCAGATGCGCTTGGTTCCAAGTTCCGGTTTTGCCACGGTCGCGTCCTTGTGAATTCTCGTGTTCCGCACGGATCGGCGGCGATAACAGGGGCTTTTCGTCCTGAAAAATGTCGCCGGTCCATAGCGGCAAAGAATTTGCCTGTCAAAGGCCAATTGACGATACGGCGCTTGCTTCGCCGAAGCGTCCGCGCGAGGTGATTTTGGTCTGATCCTGTGCTAGGCGCGGAAACCGACCGCACGAAGCCACCGGAATCTCAAACGTGTCACAATCCGGCCCTGCCAAACCCGCCTCCGCGCGTACCTCCTCCGCCCTGTCCGGCGCGGTGAGAATACCCGGCGACAAATCCGTTTCCCATCGCGCGCTGATGCTTGGGGGGCTTGCCTCCGGCGAGACCCGGATATCGGGCCTGCTCGAAGGCGACGACATCATGGCCACTGCTGCCGCCATGCGCGCCATGGGCGCCGGCATTCGTAAGTCCGGCGAGGAATGGGTCGTCTACGGGGTCGGCAACGGATGCCTTCTGGAGCCCGAGGATACCCTCGATTTCGGCAATGCGGGCACGGGCGTTCGCCTCGTCATGGGCCTGGCCGGCGTCTACGACATGCGCACCCGGTTTACCGGCGACGCCTCGCTTCTGCGCCGTCCGATGGGCCGCGTGCTTGAACCGCTGCGTCTGATGGGTGTTCAGGTCGAGGCGGCGGAAGGCGATCGTCTGCCGCTTTCCCTTCACGGTCCGCGCGCCGCCAATCCCGTGACATACACGCTTCCGGTCGCATCGGCCCAGGTCAAGTCGGCGGTGCTGCTTGCAGGTCTGAACACGCCCGGCGTGACGACCGTGGTCGAACCAGTCGCGACGCGCGACCATACGGAAAACATGCTGCGGGCTTTCGGCGCGCAGATCGAAATCGAGACGGACTCCTCCGTCGCGCGCCGTATCGCGATCGAGGGGCAGCGTGATCTCGCGGGCCAAACCGTCACGGTGCCCGGCGATCCGTCCTCCGCCGCCTTCCCGATCGTGGCGGCGTTGATCACGCATGGCTCCGACGTGACCATCGAAAACGTGATGATGAATCCGGCTCGCACTGGCCTCATCACGACCCTTCTGGAGATGGGGGCGGTGATCGATGTGACGAACGAGCGCAACGAGGGCGGCGAGGATGTCGCCGATCTGCGCGTCCGGTCGTCGGATCTGAAGGGCGTTGTGGTGCCGTCCGACCGCGCGCCCTCGATGATCGACGAATATCCGGTGCTCGCCGTCGCCGCGAGTTTCGCCGAGGGCGAGACGGTGATGGAAGGCATCGAGGAGTTGCGCGTCAAGGAAAGCGACAGGCTGGCCGCCATGGCCGACGGCCTCGAGGTCAATGGTGTCGACTGCTCCGCCGGACACGACTGGCTGAAGGTCCGCGGCCATCCCGGCGGCAAGGGCCTCGGTGCAATGACGGAGGAAGCCGTCGTCGAAACGCATCTCGACCATCGCATCGCCATGAGCTTCCTGGTCTTCGGCCTTGCGGCCGAACACGGTTCGCGCATAGACGACGCCTCCATGATCGCGACCAGCTTTCCCGGATTCATCGATCTGATGACTGGACTGGGCGCAGGGATGGAGGTCTCGCCATGACATTTGCAATCGCCATCGACGGGCCGGCCGCATCCGGCAAGGGCACGCTGTCGCGCCGCCTCGCGGCCTATTACGGCTTTCGCCATCTCGATACCGGCCTGACCTATCGCGCCGTCGCCAAAGCGATGCTCGACACCGGCTTGCCGCTTGATGACGAGGCGGCGGCGATGCAGGCGGCCCGCACATTCGATATCGCCAACATGCACCGCGACGTGCTCGCCGCCCACGAGATCGGCGAGGCGGCCTCGAAAGTCGCCGTCATGCCCGGCGTGCGGCGCATCCTCGTCGATCGCCAGCGCGATTTTGCCGCCACTGGCGACGGCGCGGTGCTCGACGGCCGCGATATCGGCACGGTCGTGTGTCCGGATGCGCCGGTGAAGCTCTTCGTGACCGCCTCGCCGGAGGTGCGCGCGCGCCGTCGCTATCACGAAATTCTTGGCAATGGCGGCCAGGCGCAGGAAGACGTCATTCTCGCCGATATCCGCAAGCGCGACGAACGCGACATGAACCGCGCCGACTCGCCTCTGAAACCGGCGGAGGACGCGCACTTGCTTGATACGTCGGAAATGACTATAGAAGCCGCGTTCCGGGCCGCGAGACGCTTTGTCGACGCGGCTTTGAACGAAAACAGCTAGCAAATTCCGAACAGCGATCACCGCGCCGGATTTGGCCCACGAGACGTTTCAGGGCCGGATCGCAGTTTGGAGAACCGAAACACCAACCCGCCGGCGCTTTGCCCGAAGCATAATACCGGGCTCCCAGGAGTATTAATGTCGGATATGAATCCCAGTCAGGAGGACTTCGCGTCCCTCCTCGAACAGTCCTTTGAAGATCGCGACACCTCGGAAGGTTCCGTCGTCAAGGGCGTCATCACGGCAATCGAAAAAGACATGGCGATTGTCGATGTCGGCCTGAAGGTCGAAGGCCGTATCGCGCTGAAGGAATTCGGCGCCAGGGCCAAGGACGGTACGCTGAATGTCGGCGACACCGTGGAAGTTTATGTCGAGCGCGTCGAGAACGCCCTCGGCGAAGCGGTTCTCTCGCGCGAGAAAGCACGCCGCGAAGAGAGCTGGGTCAAGCTCGAAGCCAAGTTCGAGGCCGGCGAGCGCGTCGAAGGCGTCATCTTCAACCAGGTCAAGGGCGGCTTCACCGTCGATCTCGACGGCGCCGTGGCCTTCCTGCCGCGCTCCCAGGTCGATATCCGCCCTGTCCGTGACGTCACCCCGCTGATGCACAACCCGCAGCCCTTCGAAATCCTCAAGATGGACAAGCGCCGCGGCAACATCGTCGTCTCGCGCCGGACCGTTCTCGAAGAGAGCCGCGCCGAGCAGCGTTCGGAAATCGTCCAGAACCTCGAAGAGGGTCAGACGGTCGAGGGCGTCGTCAAGAACATCACCGATTACGGTGCGTTCGTCGATCTCGGCGGCATCGACGGCCTGCTGCATGTCACCGACATGGCATGGCGTCGCGTCAACCACCCGTCGGAAATCCTGTCGATCGGCCAGACCGTCAAGGTCCAGATCATCCGCATCAACCAGGAAACCCACCGTATCTCGCTCGGCATGAAGCAGCTTCAGGCCGATCCGTGGGACGGCATCGGCGCCAACTACCCGGTCGGCAAGAAGATCAACGGCACAGTCACGAACATCACCGATTACGGTGCATTCGTCGAGATCGAGCCGGGCATCGAGGGCCTGATCCACGTTTCCGAAATGTCCTGGACAAAGAAGAACGTGCACCCCGGCAAGATCCTCTCGACCTCCCAGGAAGTCGAGGTTGTCGTGCTCGAGGTCGACCCGCAGAAGCGCCGCATCTCGCTTGGCCTCAAGCAGACGCTCGAAAATCCGTGGGAAGCCTTTGCGCACAGCCACCCGTCGGGCGCTGTCGTCGAGGGCGAGGTCAAGAACAAGACCGAGTTCGGTCTGTTCATCGGCCTGGACGGCGATGTCGACGGCATGGTTCACCTGTCCGATCTCGACTGGAACATGCCGGGCGAACAGGCCATCGAAACCTACAACAAGGGTGACGTGGTCCAGGCGCAGGTTCTCGACGTCGACGTCGAGAAGGAGCGCATCTCGCTTGGCATCAAGCAGCTCGGCCGCGATGCGATCGGCGAAGCCGCCGCGTCGGGTGAACTGCGCAAGGGTGCGGTCGTGACCGCCGAGGTCACTGCGGTGACCGATGGTGGCCTCGAGGTGAAACTGGTCGATCACGACGTCGACAGCTTCATCCGCCGCTCGGATCTGTCGCGTGACCGCGACGAACAGCGTCCGGAACGCTTCGCCGTCGGCCAGAAGGTCGATGCTCGCGTCACGCAGTTCGACAAGAAGACGCGTCGCATCTCCGTCTCCATCAAGGCGCTGGAAATCGCCGAGGAGAAGGAAGCCGTGGCACAGTTCGGTTCGACCGACGCCGGCGCATCGCTCGGCGACATTCTCGGCGCTGCGCTGAAGAACCGCGAAGGCAACTAAGCCTCGCGCGATAGCTGACACGAACCCGCCGGACGGCAGCGTCCGGCGGGTTTTTTCGTGCCTTGCGGTTGACGGGCGCGGCGCATGGACCGATTTTCCGACGCAGAAGCAATCGCGATCCAGTTCGAACATGCGCCCGCCGAGATCTCTCGCCCGCCGAAACGTCAATACCGACAAGGGATTCGACGCCTTCGGCTACGAAATCATGCAGGAAACGGCCTCCGCTCTCGGCCGCATCGGCAGGCGGCTGGAGGAAGCGCTGGAGGCGCTGCGCCGGCATGACGCGACGCCCGGGTCGAACCGGGACCGCGACGAACTCGTCCAGGAGGCCGCCGACCGGGCATGGGTCCTGTTCATCCAGCGCGACTATCTTGGCCTGAAAACCGACCACCATCTCAGGTCGACCTACGACATCCCGCAGGAGGTGATGGCGCGGGTCGGCGTCTTCGCCAAGCCCGGGTCGGAAAAATGATTGAAATCGGGAGTATCTGAATGCGGTTCGTGTTTTACGGCGTCGGCGCGATCGGCGGCGGACTGGCGGCAAGCCTTGCGCAATCCGGCCGCGAGGTCGTCGGTATCGCGCGCGGGGCCCAACTGGAAGCAATCCGCAGCACCGGCCTGCGGTTGCGCACGCCGGACAGCGACGAGGTGGTTCGCTTCGCCTGCGTCGCGTCGCCCGAGGAGATCGAATTCCGGTCCAATGACGTGATCTTCCTGACGATGAAGACGCAAGACACGAAAGCCGCGCTCGAGGCGCTGCAGATTTGCGGTGTCCGGGGTCAGCCCGTCATTTGCATGCAGAACGGCATCGAAAACGAGCGTCTCGCCCTTCGCCTGTTCGAGAATGTCTACGGAGCCGTGGTGATGATGCCGGCGGATTATGTCCGGCCGGGCGAGGTCGTGATCAACGGAGCGCCGAAACGGGGTGTCTTCAATATCGGGCGCTATCCGTCCGGCGTGGACCAGGTCGTCACGGATGTCTGCCGGGCGCTCGACGGCGCGGGTTTCGCCGGCGTCCCCGATGACGACGTGATGCCCGGGAAATACGGCAAGCTGCTGATGAATCTCACAAACGTACTCGACGCCGCATGCGGGCGTGAAGGTCGGCAATCCGCTCTGGGAAAGGCTGCCCGCACCGAGGCCGAGGCGGTGCTGGCCGCAGCCGGCATCGCAGTCTCGGATGACTATCGCCAGGACGAGCTGATGCGCATCGTCGAGGTTGAGGGCGTCAAGCGAACCGGTTCGTCTTCGGCACAAAGTCTCCTGCGCGGGACCGGGTCCATCGAGACCGATTACCTCAATGGCGAAATCGTCCTGCTCGGCCGCCTGAACGGCGTGCCCGTGCCGGTCAACCGGTTCCTGTGCGACCTCGGCCGCCGTCTCGTCGTCGAGGGCATCGAACCGGGAAGCCTTTCGCCTGACGAGCTCGAAGCAGATTTCGCCCGGTCCGGCAGGGCCTGAGGTCAGGCGGCCCGCAATTCGGCTGATATCCAGCCCGAAAGCGCGTCGTGGCTTTCGATCACGAGATCCGCGCCAGCCTCCTCCAGCATGTCGCCATGGCCCTTGCGGCAATGGCTTCCGCCGGTGAACCCGATCACGAAATGCCCGGCCGCCTTGCCGCCGCGCACGCCATTGGCGCTGTCCTCGATGACGATGCAGTCGCTGTTTTCGTGACCCATCGCCTGCGCCGCGTGCAGGAAGAGGTCCGGCGCGGGCTTGCCGTGTTCGACCATGTCGCCGGAAAACACGCCGTTACTGAAAAACCGCGAGAAATCCACGAGGTCGAGCTTTCGGTGCAGGAAAGCCAGTTGCGTCGACGAGGCGACGCAGCGTTTCTGCGTCAGTCGTTCCAGCATCGCCTGCGCGCCCTCGACAGGTTTCATGCCTTCGGCGACGCGGCGGCGTGATTCCGCCTTGAGCTTCTCGAAGCCGGCGTCGAGCAGCGGTTCGCCTGTCTCCCGAAGGATGAGCCCGGCATATTTGATCCGCCATTCCGCCGGTCCAAGCGCCATGAACTCGCGCACATAGGTGGCCCAGTCGACCGAGATGCCGAGATCGCGCAGGAAGGTCAATTCGACATCGAGGTAGATCACCTCGCTGTCGATCAGGACACCGTCGCAGTCGAAAATCAGAAGGGGTTCGGCCATTGTCGCGTCAGCTGTGCGAGAAGATGTCCTGTTCGTCCCAGCCGGCAAGGTCGAGCTCGGACCGGGTCGGCAGGAAGCGGAAACAGGCCTGCGCCATCTTCGTCCGGTTCTCGCGCTCGAGGCGTTCCTCGAGCACGGCCATGAGCGCATGCAGGTGAAGCACGTCCGAGGCCGCGTATTCCAGTTGCGCGTCGCTCAGTTGCTCCGCCGCCCAGTCCGACGATTGCTGCTGCTTGGACAGGTCGACCCCGAGCAGTTCGCGGCAGATATCCTTCAGCCCGTGCCGGTCGGTATAGGTGCGCGTCAGCCGCGAGGCGATCTTGGTGCAGAAGACGGGCGACGTCGACACGCCGAAGGCATGTTTCAGGACGGCGATGTCGAACCGGCCGAAATGGAAGATCTTGGTCTTCTTCGTATCGCGCAGGAGCTTGACGAGATTGGGCGCCTTCTTCTGGCCCTTGGCGATCTGGACCACATCGGCCGTTCCGTCGCCGGGCGAAAGCTGGACGACGCACAGCCGGTCGCGATGCGGGTTGAGACCGAGCGTTTCGGTATCGATGGCGATACTGTCGCTGTAGCGCGAGGCCGCCTCGTCCGACAGGTCTCCCTGGTGCAATCGTATCGTTTTGTCGGCCATGCGGCGCCTCTGTGAATATGTCTCTTTGCCGCCTTCTAGTGCGTTTTCCGTGCAAATGGAAACCGTTGCGGCGGCGGAAAAGTTGCGGGCGCGCAACACCGGGCTTTCACAAACAGTTTTTTGCGCGATGGAGCCTCCGTCGCCGATCATTCGGGTTGCAGTCGAAACCACGATTGACGATACAATCGTTTAAACCGCTTTGGCCTCCCAAGACCATTTCCATCCGATTTCGCCGATCATTGCTTTTATCGGCAGGGGACAGACCATGACAGAAGCCGACTTGCGCGACAGCCTGTTGCACCATCTCAAATATTCCCTCGGCAAGGATCCCGCCCACGCCCATATCTATGACTGGCGGGTGGCCCTGTCGCTGGCCGTGCGCGACCGGATCGTCGATCCCTGGTTCAACGCCACGCGCGCCACCTATGCCGGTCAGCACAAACGGGTCTACTACCTGTCGATGGAATTCCTGATCGGCCGCCTGCTGGAGGATGCGATCGTCAATCTCGGCCTGCTCGACCGGTCGAAGGAAGTCTTCGAGGAACTCGGCATCTCCTTCGAGGCAGTGCTGGAAAACGAGCCGGACGCCGCCCTCGGCAACGGTGGCCTCGGCCGCCTCGCAGCCTGTTTCCTGGATTCCCTGTCGACAGTCGCCTGCCCCGCCCATGGCTATGGCATCCGCTACGAACACGGCCTCTTCCGCCAGCGCTTCGTCGATGGACGCCAGGTCGAAGAGCCGGAGACCTGGTTGTCGGGCAAGCATGCATGGGAGTTCGAGCGTCCCGAGGCGACCTTCGAGATCGGCTTCGGCGGTTCGGTTGTCGAATCCGGCGATCAGGCCGTCTGGCAGCCCGAAGAGCGTGTCATCGCCGCCGCCCACGACACGCCGATCATCGGCTGGCGGGGCAAATGGGCGAACACGCTGCGCCTCTGGAACGCCAAGCCGACGCGCATCTTCGACCTGGAGCGCTTCAATCGCGGCGAATATGCAGCCGCGGCAGAACCCGAGGCTTTGGCGCGCACCATCTCGCGCGTTCTTTATCCAGACGACACCACCGAGCAGGGCAAGGCGCTTCGGCTCAAGCAGGAATACTTCTTCACCGCCGCTTCGCTGCGCGACATCCTTCGCCGCTTCCTGACCGAGTATGATGACCTGCGCAAACTGCCGCACAAGGTCGCCATCCAGCTCAACGACACTCATCCGGCGATCGCCGGCCCGGAACTCGTTCGGCTGCTGCATGACGACAAGGGGCTCGATTTCGAGGAATCGGTCGATATCGCGCGCGGCTGCCTGTCCTACACGAACCACACGCTGTTGCCCGAGGCGCTGGAACGCTGGTCGGAAGGGCTGATGGGATCGCTCCTGCCGCGCCATCTTCGCCTGATCGAGCGGATCGACGATCTGCATGCGCGCCGCAATCCGACCCGCAAGGTCACCGCCATCGAGCATGGTCACGTCAAGATGGGCGAACTGTCCTTCATCATGGCGCACCGTATCAACGGCGTGTCGGCGCTGCATACCGACCTGATGAAGCAGACGGTCTTCTCCGAACTGAACCGTCTGCATCCGGACCGCATCGTCAACGAGACCAATGGCGTGACGCCGCGGCGCTGGCTGCTGTCGTGCAACCCGGCGCTTTCCGGCCTGATCGACAAGTCGATCGGCAATGACTGGGTCGGCCATCTCGACCGGCTGTCGGAGCTGGAGCCGCATGTCGAGGATGCCGGTTTCCGCCACGAATACGCCGAGGCCAAGAAGAAGAACAAGGTTGCGCTGGCGCATTTCGTACGCGAGACCGAGGGCATCATGCTCGATCCGGATGCCATGTTCGACATCCAGATCAAGCGCATCCACGAATACAAGCGCCAGCATCTCAACATCCTCGAGACCATCGCGCTGTGGCGCGCGATGCGCGAGAATCCGAACGCCGGCTGGACGCCGCGCGTCAAGATTTTCGCCGGCAAGGCCGCGCCGGGCTACATCTTCGCCAAGAAGATCATTCACCTGATCAACGACGTCGCCCGCACCGTCAACGCCGATCCGGCGACATCCGATCTCCTCAAGGTCGCCTATCTTCCGAACTACAACGTCACGCTTGCCGAGCGGCTGATTCCGGCCGCGGACCTGTCGGAACAGATTTCGACCGCCGGCAAGGAAGCGTCGGGCACCGGCAACATGAAATTCGCGCTCAACGGCGCTCTGACCATCGGCACGCTGGACGGCGCCAATGTCGAAATCCGCGACCATGTCGGCGCAGACAATTTCTTCCTGTTCGGCATGACCGCACCGGAAGTCATCGAGCGTCGTGCGGTCGATGAACACGCGCGCAAGGCCATCGAGGCGAGCCCGGAACTCGCAGGCGCCATCGCCGATATCGAGAGCGGCGTCTTCTCGCCCGGCGAACCCGACCGCTACGCGGACGTGGTGGAGAACCTGCGCTGGTCGGATTACTTCCTCGTCTGCTCCGATTTCGCGTCCTATTACGACAAGCAGCGCGAGGTCGATGGCGTGTATCTGGACCAGGAACGCTGGATGCGGATGGCGGCGCTCAACACGGCGCGTACCGGTTGGTTTTCCTCCGACCGAACCATCCGCGGCTACATGCAAGACGTCTGGTCGGCGCACTCCGTCCCGATCGGATCATAGCGGCTAAGCGTTCTTGGCTATTGCTATTCGGTGCGAGCCAGATAGCCTTAGGCCATGAAATCCAGACCCGAACCGATCGCAAGCCTGATCACAGAGGAGACGGCGCGTCGCATTGCCGACGGCACGCATGATGATCCGTTCTCCGTGCTTGGGCCACATGAAACAGACGGCAAGACCTGGCTGATCGCGCACGATCCCGGCGCGCAGTCCCTGGCTGCCGAAACACCATCCGCCACCGTCGAACTTTCGCCCCTTCCCGGCGCGCCGACGGTCTTCTACGGCGAGATCCCGTCCGGCGAGCCCTATCGCCTGCGCGGCTCGGCCGATGGAAAAAGCTGGGAGTTCGGCGATCCCTACCGCTTCGGACCGGTAATCGGCGAGATGGACGAATACCTGATCGGCGAGGGAACCCATCGCCGTCTCTGGAAGGTGCTCGGCGCGCATGTGATCACGCATGAGGGCACGAACGGCACGCATTTCGCGGTCTGGGCGCCAAGCGCTCAACGCGTTTCCGTGGTGGGTGAGTTCAACTGGTGGGATGGCCGCCGCCATATCATGCGGCGACGCGGCTCCACCGGTGTCTGGGAGATTTTCATTCCGGGCGTCGGCGAAGGGACCCATTACAAATATCGCATCGTCGGACCCGACGGCACGGTACAGCCGCTCAAGGCCGACCCGGTCGGCTTCGGGTCCCAGCACCCGCCGGAAAATGCCTCCATCGTCCGCGACATCGGGGGCTATGGCTGGAAAGACGATAACTGGATGGAGGACCGCGCCGGCCGCGACGCCCGGACCGCGCCGATATCCGTCTACGAAGTGCATCTTGGGTCGTGGAAACGCCGTCACGACGAAGACAACCGGATGATTTCCTACAAGGAAGCGGCGGTCGAACTGGTCGACTATGTGCATGATATGGGGTTCACCCATATCGAGTTCCTGCCGCTCAGCGAGTATCCTTTCGACGGTTCATGGGGCTATCAGCCCGTCGGGCTCTATGCACCGACCATCCGCCATGGTCCGCCGCACGAATTTCGCGACCTCGTCGAGGCGGCGCATGAAAAGGATATTGGAATTATCCTCGACTGGGTGCCGGGGCATTTCCCGACCGATCCGCACGGTCTCGGCCGTTTCGACGGCACAGCGCTTTACGAGCACGCCGACCCGCGCGAGGGGTTCCATCAAGACTGGAACACATTGATCTTCAACTACGGCCGCGTCGAAGTGGCCAACTATCTGGTGTCCAACGCGCTCTATTGGCTGGAGGAATATCACGTCGATGGGCTGCGCGTGGATGCGGTCGCCTCTATGCTCTACCGCGACTATTCGCGCAAGGAAGGCGAATGGGTTCCCAACAAGCACGGCGGACGCGAGAATCTCGAGGCCATCGCCATGCTTCAGCGCATGAACACCACCGTCTATGGCGAAGTCGGAGGCATCATGACCGTGGCCGAGGAAAGCACCAGCTTTCCCGGCGTGTCGCGCCCGGTCGATAGTGGCGGCCTCGGTTTCGGCTACAAGTGGAACATGGGCTGGATGAACGACACGCTCGATTATATCGGGCGCGAGCCGATTCACCGGAAGTTTCATCACCATCAGATGACCTTCGGTCTGCATTACGCCTTTTCGGAGAACTTCATCCTGCCGATCAGCCATGACGAGGTCGTGCACGGCAAGGGCTCGATGCTCGGGCGCATGCCGGGCGATGAGTGGGAGCGCTTCGCCAATCTGCGGGCCTATTACGGCTTCATGTGGGCCCATCCGGGAAAGAAGCTTCTTTTCATGGGCTGCGAGATCGCACAGCCGACGGAGTGGAACCACGAAGGCGAGGTCGCCTGGGAGCTGACGCAGTATCCCAATCATCAGGGTGTGCAGCGCCTTGTGCGCGATCTCAATACGCTCTACCGGGCAACGCCCGCACTGCACGTCAAGGATTGCGAAAGCGACGGCTTCCAGTGGATCGAAGCCAATGCGAGCGAGGATTCCATATATGCGTGGATCCGCCTCGGCGGACCCGATGATCCGCCGGTTGTCGCGATCTGCAATTTCACGCCGGTCGAGCGCCGGGACTGGCTGTGCGGCTTGCCCGCCGCCGGGCGGTGGCGCGAGGCGCTCAACACCGATGCGGATATCTATGGCGGCGGAAATCGCGGCAATATGGGCGGCGTGACCGCGACAGGCGAGGGGCACCACGGCCAGCCGGCCTCGGCGCGTGTCACACTGCCTCCGCTGTCGACCGTTATTCTGGCATTCGAGGCGTGACCAAGGGAGGAGACGCAACCATGGCAATTTCCCGGTTAACGAACAGGAGCATGGCTTTTGTGCTCGCGGGCGGAAGAGGTAGTCGGCTAAAGGAATTGACCGACCGCCGCGCCAAGCCCGCCGTTTACTTTGGCGGCAAGACCCGAATTATCGACTTCGCCCTCTCGAACGCCTTGAATTCCGGGATTCGCAAGATGGCGATCGCCACCCAGTACAAGGCGCATTCGCTCATCCGGCATTGCCAGAGGGGCTGGAACTTCTTCCGACCGGAACGCAATGAGTACCTCGATATTTTGCCGGCTTCACAACGCGTCGATGAGAACATGTGGTACATGGGAACCGCCGACGCGGTGACGCAGAACATCGACATCGTTGACAGCTACGATGTGGATTATGTGCTGATCCTGGCCGGCGATCACGTCTACAAGATGGATTACGAGGTGATGATCCGCCAGCATGTCGAAACGGGCGCCGACGTCACGGTCGGCTGCCTGACGGTGCCGCGCGAGGAGGCGACGGCCTTCGGCGTGATGGCCATCGACACGAATGATCGCATCACGGATTTCCTGGAAAAGCCGGCCGACCCGCCGGGCACGCCGGAGGATCCCGATGTCGCGCTCGCCTCCATGGGCATCTATGTCTTTTCCTGGCCCTTTCTGCGCGAACTGCTGCTCGCCGATGCCGCCGATCCGAATTCGCGGCATGATTTCGGTGGCGACCTGATCCCCGACATCGTCAAGAACGGCAAGGCCATGGCGCACCGCTTCTCCGAAAGCTGCGTCAAGCACACGCCCGAGGCGCCGGCCTATTGGCGCGATGTCGGCACGGTCGATGCGTTCTGGAAAGCGAATATCGACCTGACCGATTTCACGCCCGATCTCGACCTGTGGGACCGCAACTGGCCGATTTGGACCTATTCGGAGAGCGTCCCCCCCGCGAAATTCGTCCATGATGAGGAGGCGCGGCGCGGTACGGCCGTCTCGAGCCTCGTTTCCGGCGGCTGTATCATCTCCGGGACGGAAGTGCGCAACTCGTTGCTGTTCACCGGAGTTCATTCGAATTCCTTCTCGGTCCTCGAACATGCGGTTGTGCTGCCATACGCGGTCATCGAGCGAAATGCGCGGTTGCGCAATGTGGTCATCGACCGCGGCGTCGTGGTCCCGACCGGCCTCGTCGTCGGCGAGGATCCGGAGGAAGACGCCAAGTGGTTCCGCGTCAGCGAAAACGGCATCACCCTGATCACCCAGCAGATGCTCGATCGGAGAGCCGCCGGATGAGGCAAGCGCTGTCCGTGGCGTCGGAATGCGCGCCGCTGATCAAGACTGGCGGACTGGCCGACGTCGCGGGCGCGCTACCCGCTGCCATGCTGGAGACCGGGTGGAAGCTTCGGACGCTTTTGCCGGGATATCCTTCCGTCATAGCCGCTCTGAAACGAAAACGTGTGGTTCGCGAGGATGCCGACCTCATGGGCGGTCCGGCGCGTCTGCTCGAAGCGACGGTCGCCGGGCTGGACCTGCTGGTCCTCGATGCGCCCCATCTCTATGACCGAAAGGGCGCGATCTATCTCGGACCCGACGGGAAAGACTGGCCGGACAATCCCGAACGCTTCGCCGCGCTGAGCTGGATCGCCGCCGCCATCGCGGCCGAGGGTGTCGGCGACTGGCGGCCGGACGTCATGCACCTGCATGACTGGCAGGCATCGCTCGCGCCGGTCTATCTGCGCGAAATGGATGCGCCGGCCCACGTTCCCAGTCTGCTGACCATTCACAACATCGCGTTTCATGGCATGGCGCCCGCGTCCCGGCTGGAAGGGCTGCGCCTGCCGCCGTCGGGGTTCCAGCCGGACGGGTTTGAATATTACGGCGCGATCAATGCGCTCAAGGCGGGGCTGGTCTATGCCGACAAGCTCTCGACGGTGAGCCCGACCTATGCGCGCGAGTTGATGCTGCCGGAATTCGGCATGGGGCTCGACGGCGTCCTGCGCAGTCGTCGCGCCGATCTGGTCGGCATTCTCAACGGCATCGACGAGTCCTTCTGGGACCCGCAGACCGATCCCGAAATCTCCCCCTTCAAATCGCCGAAAAAGAAGGCGGTCAACCGCGCCATGCTCATCGAGGAGTTCGGCCTCGCCCATACCGACGGTCCGCTTGCGGTCGTGATCTCGCGGTTGACCGAACAGAAGGGCCTCGACCTGCTGCTAGACGCGCTGCCGGCGTTTGTCGCGCGCGGCGGCCAGGTCGCACTGCTCGGATCGGGCGACGCTGCGCTCGAGGCCGCGTGGCGAAACGCGGCCGACGGCATGCCGCAGGTTTCGGTCCGCATCGGATATGACGAGGCGCTGTCGCACCGCATGATGGCGGGCGGCGACGCTGTCATCGTGCCGTCCCGCTTCGAGCCCTGCGGCCTGACCCAGCTTTACGGGCTTCGCTACGGCGCGATCCCGGTCGTCGCGATGACAGGCGGGCTGGCCGACACGGTTATCCGCGCCAATGACGCGGCGCTGGTTGCCGATGTCGCGACCGGATTCCAGTTCTTCCCCGTAACAGCGGATTCGCTTGCCGACGCGCTCGGGCGGCTATGTGACCTCTTTGCGGACAAGCCCGCCTGGGAGCGCATGCAGCGCCGCGCGATGCGCCACCCCGTCGGCTGGTCCGCCTCCGCGCCGCGCTATGCGGCGCTCTATGAAAGCCTCGGACAGCATCCATGACGCAAGACTTCTCGATCTGCGCCGGCCGGCCGGCGCCCGTTGGCGCGACCTTTGACGGCGACGGTGTCAATTTCGCGGTGTTTTCCGAACACGCCAGCCGCATGACGCTGTGCCTCTTCTCGGAAGACGGCAAGAAGGAAATTGCGCGCCTCGATCTGCCCGAACGCGACGGCGATGTCTGGCATGGCTACATTCCGGGCCTGCGCCCGGGACAGCTCTACGGCTACCGCGCATACGGTCCGTATCGCCCCGACGAGGGGCATCGTTTCAATCCCAACAAGCTGCTGATCGATCCCTACGCCAAGCGCCTGACCGGCCATCCGGAATGGTCGGACGCGCTGATGGGATACGAGAGCAGCCGCAAGCGTGACGATCTGAGCTACGACAAGACCGACAGCGCGCCATTCATGCCCCGATGCGTCGTCGTCGATCCGGCCTTTTCCTGGGGTGACGACGCGCCGCCGGACACGCCGGTCGCCGAGACGATCGTCTATGAGGCGCATGTGAAGGGCATGACGCAGCTGCATCCCCATGCGCAGCCGCGCGGCAAGTTCCTGGGTCTCGCCTCGGAACCGATGCTCGATTACCTCGTCGATCTCGGCATCACGACGATCGAGCTTCTGCCCTCGCAAGCCTTCCTCAACGACCGCTTCCTCGTCGAGCGCAACCTCACCAACTACTGGGGCTACCAGACGATCGGCTTCTTCGCGCCGGAGCCGCGCTATCTGCACGAGGGCGACATCGCCGAGTTCCAGACCATGGTCGCCCGCTTCCACGCGGCGGGCATCGAGGTGCTGATGGATGTGGTCTACAACCACACCGGCGAGGGCAACGAGCTCGGACCGACGCTCAGCTTCCGTGGTCTCGACAACCGGTCTTATTACCGGCTGGAACAGAACCCGCGTTACTACGTGAACGACACCGGCACGGGAAACACGCTCAATCTCGACCATCCCATGGTGCTGCGCATGGTCATGGATTCGCTGCGCTACTGGGTCGAGGTGATGCATGTCGACGGCTTCCGCTTCGATCTCTGCTCCACGCTCGGGCGTACGCCCTCCGGGTTCGATCGCGGCGCGGCCTTCTTCGACGCGGTGCGGCAGGACCCGGTCCTGACAAAGGTCAAGCTGATCGCCGAACCGTGGGATATCGGCCCCGGCGGTTATCAGCTCGGGGCTTTTCCGCCACCCTTCATGGAATGGAACGACCGTTTCCGGGACGGCGTTCGCCGGTTCTGGCGCGGCGATCCCGGCCGTGCGCCCGACCTTGCCGATCGCCTGACCGGGTCGGCGCTGCAATTCGATCACTCCGGACGTCCGGCGACATCTTCGGTCAATTTCGTCTCGGCCCATGACGGCTTCACGCTCGCCGATGTGGTCGCCTACAATTCCAAGCACAACGAGGCGAATGGCGAGGACAATCGCGACGGCCATTCCGAGAATTATTCCTTCAATCTCGGCGCCGAGGGGGAGACCGACGACATCGGCATCCTCGCGGCGCGGGAGCGCCGCCGCCGCAACATGATGGCGACGCTGCTGCTCGCCCAGGGCACGCCGATGATCCTCGCCGGCGACGAGATCGGCCACAGCCAGGGCGGCAACAACAACGCCTATTGCCAGGACAGCGAGATCAGCTGGATTGACTGGGAGAACGGCGACGACGCCTTTCTCGATTTCACGAAGCGCATGATCGCCTTCCGCAAGGCGCACCCGATTCTGCGCCAGAAGCGTTTCCTGCACGCCCGCGAACGCGCCATGGACGGCAAGGAAGACCTTTTCTGGAGCCGCGCCGACGGTACGCCGATGACGAGCGAGGACTGGGATGATCCGGATCTGCGCCTCGTCTGCGCCGAGTTGCGCACTGCGTCCGGCACGCCGCCCTATGCGGCGCTCGAGGCGGCGGTTTTTGCCGTGTTCAATGCAGGGCCGGATGTCGAGGTCACGGTTCCCGATGATCCCGCCGGACAAACCTGGAGCCTCCAGATCGACACGGCCCATCCCGAAACTGAACCGAAAACGGTGCATGGCGGCAAGGTCTCCGTGTCGGCGGCGTCGGTCGTGGTTCTCGTTTTGGAGAAGACCGGATGAGTGATGCGCTGGAGGCGTTGGCGGAGACCGCGGGCCTTGTCTGGCGTTTTCACGACGGCGCGGGGCAGTGGCGGGAAGCGCCGGATGACAGCATTCGCGCCGTGCTTGCGGCGCTCGGTCTCGCCGCCGAAACCGATAGCGATGCCGCCGATACACTCCGGTCACTCTCCGAGGCGCGGCAACGCCGCATCCTGCCCGAATGGATGGTTGTCCGCGCTGACGAAGCGCCCGCCCTCGAAATTGCCACGCATGGCGCGGTCGAATGGCGGCTTGAATGCGCTGACGGTTCATTGCGCGAGGGCAGGGCGGAAGGCCGGCTTGAACCGGGGTATCTTCCCCTGGGGCGACACCGGCTTTTTGTCGGCGACAATGTCACTACCTTGTTGGCCGCGCCGGACCGCCTGCCGGAGCCGCCGCGCGGTTGGGGCGTCACGCTGCCGCTTTACGGCTTGCGCCCTGAGGCCGGAGGCGGGCTCGGCACCTATCGCGACCTTGGGCGCGCGGCTGGCGCATTGGGCGGGCTTGGCGCGGGCTTTCTCGGCATCAATCCGGTCCATGCCGGATTTCCGAACGATCCGCTGAATTACAGCCCCTACGCGCCGTCGAGCCGCCGCCATCTGAACGTCATGCATATCGAGACGGGTCAGGAAGGCGCTTCCGACGAAAGCGAACTGATCGAATATCCCGAGGCTTTCGCGCGGCGCGGCAAGGCGCTGAATGACGCGTATGCGCTCTATCTCGCCAGCCCGGCTGATCCGGCCTTCGACGCCTGGCGCTCGGCGCGCGGCGAGGAACTCGAACGCTTCGCGATCCACCAGGCGCTGTCTGATGTGCATGGGGCATACTGGACGGACTGGCCGCAGGAGTACCGCGATCGCGACGCGGCCGCCGTTCGCGAATTCGCCGCCGCCAATGACGAGCGCGTGCGCTTTCATGCCTGGCTGCAATGGCGTGCCGAAACCCAGCTTGCCGACGCGCAGCGCGCCGCGCATGGCGCGGGCATGCATTACGGGCTCTATCTCGACCTGGCGGTCGGCGCTCATCCCTCGGGTGCCGAAACCTGGGCCGATCCGGAGCATTTCGCGCGCGGCGTGTCGCTCGGTGCGCCGCCCGACGCGTTTTCCGCCGATGGTCAGGTCTGGGGCGTCGCGCCTCTCTCGCCGCTGGCGCTCGCCCAAAGCGGCTTCGCGGTTCTTGCCGACACGCTGCGCGAGCAATTCCGCTTTTCAGGCCTCTTGCGGATCGATCATATATTGGGATTCGACCGCGCCTTCTGGTGTCCGGAAGGCCTGCCTGGTCTCTATGTAATGATGCCGAAACGGGCGATGCTCGCCGTCGCGCGTATCGAGGCGGCGCGCGCCGGCGCATCGATCGTCGGCGAGGATCTCGGCAATATTCCCGACGGGCTGCGCGCCGATCTGGACGCTTCCGGCATTCTCGGATGCCGCGTCGCCGTCTTCGAGCGCGAATGGCAGGGCGACCGTGGTTTCCGGAACTCCTCGACCTACGATCCCCAGACGCTGGCATCCTTCGCCTCGCACGACCTTCCAACCTGGCGTGGTTGGCGCAAGGGGCTCGATATCGATTGGCGCGCGAGGATCGGGCACATGGATGGTGAGGCTGCGGAGCGGGAACGGCACGCCCGCCACGACGATGTTGAGGCATTTGGCCGGACGATCGAAAATCACGAGGGCTGCGTGGACGCGCTTCACGCTTTCCTCGGACGTTCGGCTTCCCGGCTTGTCGCGCTGCAGGCCGAGGATATTCTGGGGCTGGAGGAACAGGCCAATCTTCCGGGCACCGTTTTCGAGCATCCGAACTGGCGACGGCGCCTGCCAGTTCCCGCCTCGGCATTCTCGTCGGACGAGCGCTTTGCGCGCGCGGCCGACATCATGCGACAATCCGGCCGATAGGAGGCAAGCCATGCAACGCATCACTGTTCAGACGACGCCCATCGAGGGCCAGAAACCCGGCACCTCCGGCTTGCGCAAGAAGACGCATGTCTTCATGGGGCCGCATTTTCTCGAGAATTTCATCCAGTCGATCTGGATCGGCATCGGTGGCGTCGAGGGCAAGACGCTTGTCCTCGGCGGCGACGGCCGATACTTCAACGACCGCGCCGCCCAGGTGATCCTGCGCATGGCGGCCGCTTCCGGCGCCAGGAAAATGATAGTCGGGCGCAACGCGCTCCTGTCGACACCCGCCGCCTCCAACCTGATCCGGCTGCGCGGCACCGATGGCGGCATCATCATGTCGGCCAGCCACAATCCCGGCGGCCCGGATGAGGATTTCGGCGTCAAGTTCAACATGTCGAATGGCGGTCCGGCGCCCGAGGAGGTCACCGACCGCATCTTCGCCGCGACCGGCACGCTCACCGCCTACGATATCGTCGAGACGCAGGATATCGACCTGTCGCGCATTGGCACGACGAACCTCGCCGGTATGGAAATCGAGATCGTAGATCCGGTGGCCGATTATGCGGCTCTGATGGAGACGCTGTTCGACTTCGATGCGATCCGCGCCTTGCTGGCGTCGGGATTCCGCCTGCGTTTCGACTCGATGCACGCCGTGACCGGTCCCTACGCGACAGCGATTCTTCAGGAAAAGCTCGGCGCGCCGGCCGGCAGTGTCGTCAATGCCGAACCACTGCCGGATTTCGGCGGCGGACATCCGGATCCGAACCCGATCTGGGCGAAGGAGCTGATGGACGTGATGTTCGCCGACGATGCGCCGGATTTCGGTGCGGCCTCGGATGGCGACGGCGACCGCAACATGATCGTCGGGCGCGGCATCTATGTGACTCCGTCCGACAGCGTCGCGGTTCTGGCTGCCAATGCCCATCTTGCGCCCGGCTATTCCGAGGGATTGAAAGGCGTGGCCCGTTCGATGCCGACAAGCCGCGCGCTCGATCGGGTGGCCGAGGCGAAGGGTCTCGACTGCTACGAGACGCCGACCGGCTGGAAGTTCTTCGGCAATCTGCTCGACGCCGGTCGCGTGTCGATCTGCGGCGAGGAAAGCGCCGGAACGGGCTCCGACCATGTGCGCGAGAAGGACGGGCTATGGGCGGTGCTGCTCTGGCTCAACATCCTCGCCGTCAAACGCCAGTCCGTCGCCGAGATCATGGACGAACACTGGCGCGAATTCGGACGCAACTATTACTCGCGTCACGATTACGAGGGCGTCGACGCCGACAAGGCGAATGCGCTGGTCGATGAACTGCGCGGCAAACTCGCCGATCTGCCCGGCCAGGATTTTGCGAGGCTCACGGTCGAGACGGCGGACGAATTCGCCTATGATGATCCCGTCGACGGCTCGCGCGCTGATAAACAGGGCATACGCATCGGTTTTAAGGGCGGCGCGCGCATCGTTTTGCGCCTGTCGGGAACGGGAACCGTTGGTGCGACGTTGCGTGTGTATCTCGAGGACGTCGAATCCGACCCTTCGCGCATGCATCGTGACGCGCAGGAGGCCCTGGCAGACGTCATCGCCGCCGCCGATACGATCGCCGGCATCACACGTCACACCGGCCGTACCGCGCCGGATGTGAAGACCTGAGGAAAAAGGGGTCTCCACGGCCCGAAAAGCACGGGAGACAACCATGTCCCTGAAGGACCGCGCCAGCCTCGATACGGAGGCTACAGAACGACTTGTCGCATGGTGCCGGGAGCAACTGACGACGCAGCCGACCGCCTTCGACGCCGAAGCGCTCATCGCGCGCCGGCTCGGAGCGCAGAAGGTCGGTGACCGCGTCGAGTTCGGATTCTGGACACCGGAACTGCTCGATCATCGGGTTCCCGATGGAGACGTGTTTCTCGAAATCCTGTCGCCGGTCGGCGATATCGATCTCACGCGCGCACACCAGACCGTCACCTTCGAGCGCATCTATCTCCCGGTAATGCGCTACGAGGCCCATACCTTCGCCAGCGTCGCCGGTCTCAAGGCGGGCACGCGTGACGAAATCGGGGATTTCTATGCGCTCGCATGGCGTGATGCCGCGGGCGACTGGCACCGTATCCTCGATCCGCTGGCCGCGTCGCTGCCATTCGGGACGATGGCGCCCGCCGAGCTTTACGACCTGGGGACCATGCAGGCGGCGCGCGCGGACCGGGCCTATTACGAGGCGCTCGCCGGCGACGAACCGCATCGTTTCGGCCCACCGACCAACATCCTGCAGATCCATGTTCCCACCGCTACGGCGGGTGGAACGCTGGCCAGCCTCGCGCGGCATTTCGAACGCCTGTCCGACCGCCTGCGTGCGGAACTGCCGCTGGAACAGGGCGATGCGCTCTATCTCGGCTATGACGCGGTCCAGCTTCTGCCGGTCGAGCCGACGACGGTCTACGAGACCGGACCCGATTTCTGGCAGGAGGCCGACGGAACGGACCAGTCCGTAACCGTTGGCCTGACACGGCCGGACACGACCAATTGGGGATATGACGTCGTCATTTCGGGGATGGGCGCGGTCAATCCGGTGCTGCTGGAAAGCGGCCGGCCGGATGAACTGGCCGATCTTGCCGCCGTGCTGCACAATTTCCCGGGAAAGCCGAAGATGCTGGTTCTCGACGTGGTCTTCGGCCATGCCGACAATCAGGGCCTCGACGCGCTCAATCCGCATTTCTTCGCCGGCCCGAACATGTACGGCCAGAATCTCGAATACAAGAATCCGGCGGTTCGCGCGATCCTGCTGGAGATGCAGCGCCGCAAGGTCGATTTCGGCGCAGACGGCGTGCGTATCGACGGGGCGCAGGACTTCAAATGGTGGGATCCGCACACCCAGTCCCTCAAGCATGACGACGACTATCTTCGCCAGATGACGGAGGTGGAGCAGGAAGTCGCTGGCACGTGGTTCCGGCCCTGGTTCATTTTCGAGGATGGCCGGCCCTGGCCGCAGGAGGACTGGGAACTGTCCTCCACCTATCGCGCCGTGATCGAGAATCTCGGTGACGACGACATCTTCCAGTGGGGCCCGCTCACTTTCGCCCACAACACGCCGTTCATCTACGGCTTCTGGCTGTCGAAATACTGGCGAATCCGCGAGATCGCGCAATATGGGGCGAACTGGATTTCGGGAACTGCCAACCATGACACGCTGCGCCGCGGAACGCAGGTCAATCCGAAGCTCAACATCAACACCCGCCTCGGACGGACACGCATGGAAATCCTCGACACGGCCTATGACAATCCGGCCGTCTCGATGCTCACCTATGCGGCCTTGCCCGGCGTGCCGATGGATTTCCTGAACGCGGCGGCGCGGGCCAGTTGGGGTTTCATCCGCAACCAGGATGACCGCTATGGCGTCAAGGTCGTCGCCGAAGAGGCGATCTCGCTGAAATGGCAGGTGGACGAGTATTCCTATTCGGTGCCGTCCAACTTTCGCCGCCTGAAGGAGATCGGCTTCACGACGCGCGAGGAACTCGTGCGCTTCTTCGAGATATTGCCGGCGCTGGTGGAGGTCACCGAATACGACCTCGACAAGATTTCGAGTCTCCTGAATGCGGTCGAACCGAAACTCGCGGGACCGGAAACCTTTACGCCCGACGAGTTGAAGGCGATCGCGCGGGCGTGGATGGACGACATGCACGAATACTGCAATGTCGCCCACTCGCTGCCGCTGCTCGATCCGAGCCAGACAGGCTTCATGCTGGCGCTGCGCAAATTTCGGCGATCCAATTCATGGCTGCGTGACAATCTGGGAACAAACGACACGTTCGACTATCTGCGACCGGTGGACGGGCGCACCGTTTTCTCCTGCCTTCGGCATGGTCCCCAAGGCAAACAGGTCTTCACCGTAACGCATATGGAAGGTGGCGAAACCGGCGAGTTCGATCCGCTCACGCTGCCGGTTCCAGGCATTCAGGGCATGGGATGGCGTCTCGTTCTCAAGACGCCCTCCATCGACGACGCCTATGTCGGTGGGCCCATCGTCCTCCACGACAGCGCCGGGCTTGTCTACGAACGCGTGGCCTGACCGTCAGCTTCGGTCCGTTCGCGCGGCGCCGAAACGGTCATGCGACAGCGCTGTGACGATGCCTCGCAATTCGGCGAGCCCCTTCATGCGGCCGATCGCCGGATAGCCGGGCTGCGCGCGGCGGCCGAGATCGTCCATGATGTCCTGGCCATGGTCGGGGCGAAACGGGATCGACTGGTCGGCGCGCCCCGCCGCGCGGCGTTTTGATTCCTCGGCGAGCACCGCCGCGATCAGCGCAACCATGTCCGTGTCTCCACCGAGATGCTCGGCTTCGTGGAACGAGCCGCGCATCGCTTCGGTCTCGCGTTTCACGTTGCGCAGATGCAGGAAGTGCACCCGGTCGCCGAGCCGTTCCATCATCCCCGGCAGGTCGTTGTCCGGGCGTGCGCCAAGCGAACCGGAACAGAGCGTGATGCCGTTGGACAGGCTCGGCACGGCTTCGAGGACCGTTCGGTAATCGGCCTCGGTCGACATCACGCGCGGCAGGCCGAGGAGGCCGAAGGGCGGATCGTCCGGATGGCAGCACATACGGATATCGAGCTTTTCCGCGACCGGCACGACCTCCGACAGGAAGTCGATCAAATGTGCGCGCAGCCGCTCCGGCGTGACGTCGCTATATTCGCCGAGATGCGTCTTCACCTGGTCCAGCGTCATGTGTTCCGCCGCGCCGGGCAGGCCGAAAACCACATTCGTCGCCAGTTGCGTCTTGCGCTCTTCGCTCATCGCGGCGAAGCGCTCGTCGGCCTCACAGGCGATCTCGGAAGGGAAGTCGTCGCGCGCACCGTCGCGCTTGAGGATGTGGATGTCGAAGGCCGCGAAATCCGCGTAGTCGAACCGCATGCATGTCCCGCCTGTCGGCAATCGCCATGCGAGATCGGTGCGGGTCCAGTCGAGAACCGGCATGAAATTGTAGCAGACGGTCGAGATGCCGGCCGCCGCCAGGTTTGCGAGGCTTTCCTTGTAGGTCTCGATATGGGCGCGCCAGTCGCCGCTCTGCTTCTTGATGTCTTCGGATACGGGAAGGCTTTCCACCACCTCCCAGGCGAGCCCGGACGGACTGCCATCGGTCTTCCGGCCGATCTCGGCCTGGCGTTTGGAAATCTCTTCGGCGGACCAGACCGTTCCGGTCGGCACGTGGTGGAGGGCGGATACGACTCCCTCGACGCTCGCCTGAAGCATGTCGTCCACCGACACTCTGTCCTGCGGCCCGAACCAGCGCCAAGTGCGTCGCATTCCCGTACCTCTCCCCTCGCGGCTTGTCCCCCGCGGTCTTTCTTGGCCGGTGGCCCGGCAGTTACTCCACGAACAGGTCGGGATGTTCCGCCGAAAGCTTCGGCAGCGACTTCAAGATCTCGCGCAGATGAACGCGCATCGCGGCTTCCGCCTTGTCCGGATCGCCGGCGATGATGGCCTCGGCGATGGCGCCGTGCTGGGCGATCAGCGTGGCGACCGGAGTCGCCATCGGAATAGACAGGAACCGGACCCGGTCCATCTGGGCTTTCAGTCCCTCAAGCACTTTCCAGGCGCTTTCGCAATCCGCGGCGCGCGCGATGGTCTGGTGAAACTGCTCGTCGAGGCGCAGGAATTCGGTGTAGACGCCGCTCTGCTCGGCGATTTTCTGGTGTTCGAGACAGGCTCTGAGGTCGGACGCGGCCTTGGCGTCGATCCGTTCCGATGCCTTGCGCGCGATCGCCACCTCGATCGCCTCGCGCAGGAAGCGTGCGGTCTCGACCTCGCGTTTCGAAATCAGCAGCACATAGGTGCCGCGCTGCGGGCGAACCTCCACCAGTCCGGCATCGGCGAGCTTGATGATCGCCTCGCGCACGGGTTGGCGCGAAACGCCGAGTTGGCGGGCGATTTCCGTTTCCGAAACGGCGTTGCCCGGCTTCAGCTTCAATTGCACGATCGCCTGGCGCAACACGTCGAAGACGTGGCTTCCCATGGTCGCCTGGCGTGGAGGCGCCCCCAATTCGAGGCTGTATTCTAGGTCTGGTTTAACTGTCATCTTGACTCAAGATATACTACCATACTAGTCTCCCGTCAAACGAAGATGCGCCGCATCCGGCGTTGTCAGGGAGGAGAAGACCGATGAAACACTTCAAGATCAAGTCCGTCATTGCCGCTGCGGCGATGGCCTTTGCGGCCGGCGGCGCGCTGGCCGCCGACTACACGCTCAGCGTCAACACGGCGCTCGCGCAGTCGGACCCGCTTTACAAGGGCCTCGAGGCTTTCCAGTCCAACGTCGCCGAGGCTTCGGGCGGCCGCCTGGAAGTCAAGCTGTTCCCCAACTCGCAACTCGGCCCGGATGAGGACGTCCTCGAACAGGCGCGCGCTGGCGCGCCGGTCGCGGTCATTGTCGATGGCGGACGCCTCGCCGTTTTCCAGGAGGAGTTCGGTGTCCTCGGCGCGCCTTTTCTCGCATCCGGCTATGACGGTATCCGCAAGGTCGTCACGTCCGACATGTTCGAAGACTGGGTTTCCAAGCTGCATGACGCGTCCGGACACCAGGTGCTGAGCTTCAACTGGTGGCAGGGTGAGCGCCACCTTCTGACCAACAAGGAAATCAACGGTCCCGAAGATCTCGCAGGCGTCCGCATGCGCACGCCGGGCGCGCCCGTCTGGGTGGAGACGATCAAGGCGATGGGCGCGACACCGACGCCGATGCCCTGGGGCGAGGTCTATTCGGCCCTGCAGCAGAATGTCATCGACGCCGCAGAGGCCCAGTTCCCCGCCATCACCGGCGCCAAGCTGGACGAGGTGATCACCCACATCACCAAGACGGGGCACATCAACCTGATCACCGGCATGGTGACCTCGGCGCAATGGTTCGATTCCCTGCCGGACGATCTGCAGACGATCCTGCGCGACGAGGCGCTGAAAGCCGGCGATATCGCCTCCTACGGAACGCGCGATTCGCTTGAGCAGATCGAGGCCGACCTGACCGCCAAGGGCATCAAGATATCTGCTCCCGATGTCACGCCCTATCGGGAAGCGACGGCCGGGGTTTACGACATGCTGGGCTATGGCGATTTGCGTGATACGCTGCGCGCGATGGCTGCCGAGTAGAACCCGCATCCGCAGGGAAGCGAATGGACAGGGGCGGCACGCCGTCCCTGTCTTTTTACGGGAGGAGACAGACAATGGGGCGCCTCTTCGCGCGCATCGAATTCGCGGCCGGAGCGGGCCTTCTGGCGGTGATCGTGGTGCTCGTCTTCATCGCATCGGTGATGCGGTTCTTCGGCCACCCGCTGATCTGGTCCGTCGACCTCGCCCAACTCCTGTTCATCTGGCTCTGTTTCGTCGGCGCAACCCGCGCCATGCGCGAACGCGCCCATCTCGGCGTCGATCTGCTCATCCGCTATGCTGGCCATCGCAACCGGCTTATCGTCGAGACTGTTCTGGCGGCGATCTTCATCGCCTTCATGGGCGTGCTGGCCTGGGAGGGCTACCAGCTGACCATGCTCAATCGCGAACGCCAGTTCGGAGATAGCGGCCTGTCCTACGCCTATGTCACGATCGCCGTCCCGGTGGGCTGCATTTTCCTCACGCTGGCGATCCTCGCTAATGCGCGCGAGGCGTGGCGCAACCGCGCCGGCGGCCAGATGCTGATCCTTTCCCGCCCGCAGGGGCAGGACGCCGCACCGGGAGAACTTTGACCATGCTGGCGATCGGTCTCGTCTTCATCGTCCTGCTGGTTGTCGGCGCGCCGGTGGCGTTTGCCATCGGTCTGTCCGGTTTCGTGTTCTTCGCCACCTCCGACATCATGCCGATGTCGATCGGCGTTCAGAAGATCGCGACGGTCTCTCAGAGCTTCCCGCTTCTGGCCGTGCCCTTCTTCGTGCTGGCGGGTCACCTGATGAACGAAAGCGGCATCACCGACCGGCTGTTCAGATTCTCCCATATCGCCGTCGCCTGGATGGCCGGCGGTCTGGCGCAGGTCTCGATCATCCTGTCGACGCTGATGGGTGGCGTCTCGGGGTCCGCCGTTGCCGACGCCGCGATGGAAGCCCGCGTCCTAGGCCCGCAAATGATTTCGCAGGGCTATTCCAAAGGCTATTCGGCGGCGGTCATCGCGCTCTCCTCGTTGATCACGGCGACCATCCCGCCCTCCATCGGCCTGATCCTCTACGGCTATGTCGGGCAGGTCTCGATCGGACGGCTGTTTCTCGCCGGTATTGTGCCGGGCATCCTGATGATGCTCTTCCTGATGACGACGGCATGGCTCGTTGCCCGCAAGCGGTCCTATCGCGTCGAGGGCAGCGCCAAGCCGACAGCCGCCGCGCTTGGGACCGCGACCTGGCAGGCGAAATGGGCCTTGCTGTTTCCCGTCCTGTTGATCGTCTCCATTCGCGGCGGCCTGTTCACGCCCTCCGAGGTCGGCGCCTTTGCCGTGGTCTATGCCGTTCTGGTCGGCACGCTCGCGCACCGTGAACTGACACTCGAAAAGATGGGTCGCGCCTTCGGGCACGCCATATCCGATATCGGCCTGATCATGCTGATCATCCTGATGTCCGGAATGATCGGTTTCGCGATCATTTTTCTGCAGGTCCCGCAGTCCATCGCGGGCGCCATGCTGCAGGGCCTGACCAATCCGGTCGCAATCGTCGCGGTTATCCTGGTCAGCCTGTTCGTCGCGGGACTTTTTGTCGAGAGCACGATCCTTGTCCTGCTCCTGACGCCCATTTTCGTCCCCATCGTTCAGAAGGTCGGGGTCGATCCCGTGCATTTCGGCATCCTGATGATGACCATCGTCACGCTCGGTTCGATGACGCCGCCGGTCGGCGTGGCGATGTACACGGTGTGCAGCCTGCTCGATTGCCGCATCGAGGATTACGTCCGCGAGTCGGTCCCGTTCCTGGCCGCGATCCTTGTGCTCGTGCTGACGCTTCTGTTCTTCCCGTCCATCGTGCTCTGGCTTCCCAACCTCGCTTTCGGTTAGGTCATGATCATTCACTATTGGAGACGACATGCCACTGCTTGATCCCGACAGGCTGTTCCCGAACGATCCGGCGACCCGCGCGACCGCGCGGCGCCTTTACGAAGGCATTGCCGACCTGCCAATCGTCAGCCCGCACGGCCATACCGATCCGCGCTGGTTTGCGGAGAACGAACCCTTTCCCGATCCCGCCCAGCTTTTCGTCACGCCGGACCACTACGTGTTTCGCATGCTGTGCTCGCAGGGCATCGACCTCGCCGATCTCGGTGTGGCCCGTGCCGACGGCGGACCGGTGGAGACCGACGGTCGCACGATCTGGCGCCTCTTTGCCGGCCACTATCACCTGTTCAGGGGCACGCCGACGCGGCTGTGGCTCGATCACTCCTTCGAAACCCTGTTCGGCATGACCGAGCGCCTTTCAGCGGAGACCGCCGATGCCTATTACGATGCGATTTCGGAGCGCCTGACATCGGACGAATTCCGCCCGCGCGCGCTGTTCGAACGGTTCCGCATAGAGGCGCTGTCGACCACCGAAGGCGCGCTCGACGACCTCGAATGGCACCGAAAGATCGCCGAATCCGGCTGGTCCGGCCGCGTCATCACCACCTATCGGCCGGATACGGTGATCGACCCCGAGGCAGACGGTTTCGCCGCCAATATCGAAAAGTTCGGCGAATTGACCGGATGCGATACGACGACATGGGCCGGCTATCTGGAAGCTCACCGGGTCCGCCGCGCCTTCTTTAAGGAGCATGGCGCGACGGCAAGCGACCATGGCCACCCTACGGCACGCACCGAGGATTTGCCGAAGGCCGAGGCGGCGGCCCTCTTCGCCCGCGCGCTCGGGGGCGATCTCTCGGCGGACGAGGCGGATGCGTTCCGCGGTCACATGCTGACCGAAATGGCGCGTATGAGCTTGGACGACGGGCTCGTCATGCAGATCCATGCCGGCTCCTGGCGCAATCACTCGCCGGGCGTGCTGGCGAAATTCGGCCGCGACAAGGGGTTCGACATTCCGGTACGCACCGATTTCGTCGGCGCGCTCAAGCCGCTGCTCGACGCCGTTGGCCTGCGCCCTGACCTGACGATCATCCTCTTTACGCTTGACGAGACGGTCTTCGCGCGCGAACTGGCGCCGCTTGCCGGCGTGTACCCGGCGCTTAAACTCGGCCCACCCTGGTGGTTCTACGACAGCGCCGAAGGCATGATGCGGTTCCGCCAGATCGTCACCGAGACCGCCGGCATCTACAACACGGTCGGCTTCAACGACGACACGCGCGCCTTCTGTTCCATCCCCGCCCGCCACGATGTCGCGCGGCGTATCGACTGCGCCTGGCTCGCCAATCTCGTCGGAGACGGCCGGCTCGACATGGACGAGGCGGAAATCATGGCACACGAGATGACCTCAACCCTCGCGAAGGAGGCGTATCGTCTGTGAGCGGGAAACCGGATGATCTGCCGCGCCTGAACCGACCGGGCGACGCGCCGCAGCTGGGAATCGGTATCGTCCATCTTGGCCTCGGCGCATTCTTCCGCGCCCATGGCGCGATTTACCTCGAAGAGGCGATGGCGAAGTCCGGGGGCGATTGGGGCGTTGTCGGCGTCAGCCTGCGCCATGCGGATCTGCGCGACCGCCTCATACCGCAGGACTGCGCTTACACCGCGTGCGAACTGGGCCCCGAAGGCGAAACGCTTCACGTCGGCACCGCCGTGCAATCGGTCCTCGTCGCGCCGGAGGATCCCGAAGCGGTTCTCGACGCCATGGCGCGGCCGCAAACGCACATCGTATCGCTCACGGTGACCGAGAAGGGTTATTGTCACGCGCCATCGACGGGCCGGCTCGATTTCGCTCATCCCGATATTGTCGCGGACCTCGCGGATCCGGCGAAGCCGGTATCCGCCATCGGTTTCCTGTGCCGCGCGCTCGACCGCCGGCGAAGGGCGGGGCTGCGCCCCTTCACGGTGATGACCTGCGACAACCTTCCGGAAAACGGGGCTATGCTGCGCGGCCTCGTTCTGGAACTCGCCGGGCGCATCGATGCAGATCTGGCCGGCTGGATCGAGGCCGAATGCAGCTTTCCGTGCACGATGGTGGACCGCATCGTGCCCGCCACCACCGATGCCGACATCGCTCGCCTTGCCCAACAGACCGGGGTCTACGACGCCGCGCCCGTTTTCCATGAACCGTTTCGCCAATGGGTGATCGAGGATCGCTTCGTCGATGGAGCGAGACCCGATCTCGGCGCGGTCGGTGTCGAACTGACGGACGATGTCCGGCCTTACGAGCACATGAAACTGCGGTGCCTCAACGGCACCCACTCGGCGCTTGCCTATCTTGGCTACCTCGCAGGCGCGGAAACCGTCTCCGATGCGGTGGCGCGACCGGCGCTGGCCGGCTTCATCCGCCATCTCTGGGCAAACGAGATCATTCCCGTCCTGACGCCGCCGCCGGGCGTCGATCTGCATGCCTACACAGACAAGCTGATGGAGCGCTATGCCAATCCCGGCATTCGCCATCGGACCTGGCAGATCGCCATGGACGGCTCGCTGAAACTGCCGCAGCGCCTGCTGGGCTCGATCGCCGAAAACCTTGCCGCGGGGCGCGTGCCGAAGGGGCTGCTCCTCGTCGTCGCCGCCTGGATGCGCTACACCTCGGGGACCTGCGAGGACGGCCAGCCGATCGACGTGCGCGACCCAATGGCCGACCGCCTGCGCTCTATCTGGGACCGTAGCGGAAGCCTTGAAGACACCGTCTCCGGCTATCTCGACATCGAAGAGGTCTTCCTGCCGTCGCTTGCGCGCGATCCTGCCATGCAAAGCGGCCTGGCCGAGGCCCTCGCCGACCTGATGGAGAACGGCGCCGAAACGGCCGCCGGCCGGTTCTCTGGAACGCCGTGACCGCTTCCGACAATCGCATCGTTCATAGGGCCACGCGTCCATCGACTGTGGATGGAGTGCTTGCCGATTTGGCAGAGGCCGGTCTGACGTAACGTCAGGTGCGGCTGATCACAGGGAAACGTACCAAACACCTTGATTCTGTCGTCAACTTTGCGAAAAGCACCTTTTCAAGCCGGTTCTGACAATGAAAATCGCCATCATTTCTCTTTATTCGGCGCTTTACCGCGGGGGAAATTATGGCACCCTTTTCCAGAATTACGCACTTCAGGCTTATCTGAAAAACATTGGTCACGAACCCTTTTGGGTGAGAACCAAAAGCCTGAGCGACATTCGATACATTAAGAGCATCTATAATCTCTACCTCTACGCGCTCGACTCGACCATCGCGCTTGCAAAGGGCGCCCACAAGACGCGCAAGCCCTCAGGAGACAGTGCTCGCCCCTACGAAACCTTCTTCGAGAGGCACGTCGATCACACGGCGCGAGTTTATACGCGCAACGATCTCCTGAACGATCCTCCGGCGGCAGACATCTATATTGCGGGAAGCGACCAGATCTGGACGAAAATGGTGCCGCACTTCTTTCTGGACTTCGTTCCAACGTCGTCGAGACGCATTGCCTATGCAGCCAGCGCGAGGTGGGACGGACTGACAGATGAATGGCTGTTGGCGGCACGCGAAAAACTCGCTCGCTTCGATCAGGTTTCGGTGCGAGAGGCCGCGGGTGTCGATGTTTGCCGGAGGGCGGGACGGGAGGACACCACCCTCGTACTCGATCCGGTCTTCCTCATGGAAAAGACCCATTACATCGATCTTGTGCGGGATGAAGGCGACGACACGCCGTATGATAGCCCTTTCCTGATGGCTTATTTCGTTAGCCTGGAGAACCCAAAGGAACTGCCGGTCGCATTTCTGGAGCGATTTTCGGCGCGACAAGGATGGGATCTTCAAGCGGATTTCATCTCGAATGCCGCGCAGCACATGCCGCGAAACCGGCTGATGAATCCCACGCCCACACAATGGCTGAACGCGATCGACAAATCGAAATTCGTTCTCACGAACTCCTTTCATGGCATGGCATTCGCCATTCTGATGGAAAGGCCATTCGCTGTACTGCTCAAGGACGGGAAAAGAGTTGGTAAAAACGAACGCATCACCAACATGCTCCGCTTCCTTGGGCTCGAGGACAGGGCGATCGGGATGGACCTTTTTTATTCCGGCGATTTCGATGCCTTGGCGGACCGCCTAATGGCCGGAACCGACTGGGACGAAGTCAGACCGAAGCTGCAGAAATGGCGCGATATCTCGCGAGATTTCCTTATCAGCGCGACAGAAGCACGCTGATCACCGAAAGGGAGCCGGGCCGAAGCTCGCCTTGGCTTAATAGTGAGGTCCGTCAGCATGTCGCGACGAAAACTCTGCCGGACATCTGTACCGTTGCGGCTTTGGAATTCGGGCGATATCGATCCCGGATGGCGACGAATGCGCTCTCGTCGCCGTACTGCTACGCCACCCGGCTTCTCCATCGCGGTTTCGGATTTCAGCGCAGAGTCGGGCAAGTGACAGAAATGCGGTTTGGCTGTTCGCCATACGCCGCATGCGAAAGCCAGTCGGTGACCAGTCGCCCGGTGGCGGCGGCTTGCGGGTCTCGCCTGGATCAAACAGAAGGTAATTGGAGCCTTGCCCTATTATCCCGAACTCAATCTCATTTTTATCCATATTCCCAAACCGGCGGGTGGAGCGATCGAGGAACTGCTGCGGCCTTACAGGGCGCCCGGTAACAAGACACCGCTACGCCGGCTGCTGCGCCATTTTCCGGTGCGACAGGATCCGATGCGTGCCTATATTCCCGGTCACTCCACGGCGGCCTGGCACAGGCGGACGCTCGGAGCCGATGTTTACGGCAATGCGACGAGTTTCGCCGTTGTCCGAAATCCATACGAACGGCTTGTCTCGGAGTATGAATATGTTCGTCAGAACCCGAAGCATCATCGCCACGAGAAAGCGCAGCGCCTGGATTTCAACAGCTATTTGCGCAGCAACACCAAACGGATGTCCCAGATGGGCTTCATAGAGGCACCGGACGGAAGCGGCATCATGGTCGATCGGATCATCCGCTTCGAAGCGTTGCATGACGATCTGAACGGTCTCCTGTCCGAGGTTGGTGCAAATGTCGCGCTGCCCACGGGCGGGCGGCTTAACAGTTCCGAAAAGAAGCCCCTGGATCATTATCTGACGGAGGAAAACGTCCAGGTAATAAACCGTGCCTGCGCCTCTGACTTCCACAGCCTCGGATATTCGATGCTCTAGCAGATCTGACAGGCTCCGGAGAGCTTGATCGGGGTGCGGAGTGTCAGATACATGTTCGCACAGTCGCCGGCGGTGCGGGCTTTCAGGTCCCTCCGGGCGCCAACTCATCCGCAATCTCCCGCGCCCGTTCCTCGAGAAGCCATGCGCGGAAGGCTTTTATCTTATTGAATTTCTGAAGGCGCTCGGCGCTGTAGACCATGTTGAATCCGCTTGTCGACTTGCGGACATGGTCGAACGGCTTGATCAGGCGGCCGGTCGCAAGATCATTGGCGACGAAGGTTCGAATGGCGATGGCGATACCCGCGCCGGAAATCGCCGCATTGTAGGCCAGGGTAAGGCTTTCGAAGGTCGGGCCCCTGTCCGACGCCACGTTCTCCACTCCCGCGGATTCCAGCCACCTGCTCCAGTCATGAGGCCGGAGCGCGGCGTGGATCAGGACATGATTCTTCAGGTCCTCGGGCGTGTCCAATGCCGCCTTTTCGGTGGTCCTGGGCGCGCAGACTGGAAACGATTCCACATCGAGCAGCCGCTCGCTCACATAGCCCTGTTCTTCTTCCGGTTCGCTGTTCCGGTCGATGCGGATTACGACGTCGAATGCGTCCATGGTGACGGACTCCGGCATCAGCGTCGTTTTCAGGTCGATTTGGATGTCGGGATGGGTGGAATGAAAATTCGCCCAGCGCGGAAGCAACCAGTGTACCGCGACGGTCGGATGGCAGCATACGCTGAGAACATTGGCCTGGTTGCCGAGGACGAGGCGGTCCGTCGCCAGGCTGATCGTATCCAGTGCCTGTGTGATGCTGGCGGCATAAGTCTCGCCGTCTTCCGTCAGTTTCACCGTGCGGTGGGAACGCGTGAACAATTCGACATCGAGGTGTTCCTCAAGGCTTTTGACCAGGCGGCTCACCGCACCGGGCGTCACGTGGAGCTCGCTTGCGGCTTTCAGGAAACTGCCGTGACGGGCAGCGGCCTCGAAAGTCCGAATGGCGTTGAGTGGCGGTAGGCGGCGGCCGCGCATGATGATCCGTCTCCGTTGCCTGTAAGAGCAGTCGCGACCGGGTTCCGTACCTACCCGCTTCGCGGTTTATACTGATAAAAACTCAATCAAGCATCGACAAAAGTCGTTTGACGTCAAGCGCAACGAAACCGGACAATCGCCGATTGTTGCTTTGGCCGGCAGTCACCTGCCGCATGGTCGGCACTGCAAATCACAAGGTCGCCCGAGGAGGCCCGCCGGGTTTGGTCCGGCGCTTGCGGTTGCCGGAATGGAGGAAGATAGGAGCATGCACGAGAAACAGACGATCGAGCCCAACAGCGCGAAAGACGCAGATGGCAATTTGGGGAAGAGCACATACGGGCCTTTTCAGTGGGACGATCCGTTTCTCCTGTCACGCCAGCTCTCCGAGGAAGAACGGCTGATCCAGGACGCCGCCCGCCGGTTTGCCCGTGAACGCCTGCTGCCGATGGTGGTCGAGGCCAACCGGCACGAGACGTTCGACCGCAGTGTCTTTCGCGAGCTTGGCGAGCTGGGCTTCCTCGGTCCGACATTGCAGGGTTACGGCTGCGCCGGCGTGAACCATGTCTGCTACGGCTTGATCGGCCGCGAGACCGAATGGGCCGACAGCGCATTTCGCTCGGCGGTGTCGGTTCAGTCCAGTCTCGTGATGTTTCCGATCTACGAATATGGCTCGGAATCTCAGCGCGAGGCGTTTCTTCCGAAGCTCGCCAGTGGCGAGTGGGTCGGCTGTTTCGGATTGACGGAACCCGACCACGGTTCCGATCCCGGTTCGATGCGCACCCGCGCGGTTCGCGATGGCGACGACTACGTCTTGAGTGGAGCGAAGAACTGGATCACCAACGCGCCGATCGCCGATGTGTTCATCATCTGGGCCAAGGACGAGGACGACGTCATTCGCGGCTTCATTCTCGACCGCGGCATGACGGGCCTCACGACGTCGACGATCTCCGGCAAGTTCTCCCTGCGCGCTTCCCTGACAGGGATGATCGCGCTCGATAATGTGAGGGTGCCCTCTGACCGCATGCTCGCCGGTGTACGCGGCCTTCGCGGCCCCTTCGGCTGCCTGAACAAGGCTCGCTATGGCATCTCATGGGGTGCGATGGGCGCCGCGGAGGCTTGCTTGCATTACGCGCGTGATTATGTGGTGGGCCGGAAGCAATTCGGTCGACCCCTTGCCGCCAATCAGCTTGTGCAGAAGAAGCTCGCCGACATGCAGACCGAAATCTCGCTGGGGCTGCAGGCGACGTTGCGGGTCGGGCGCATGATGGATTCCGGCGAAGCCGCGCCGGAGGCCATTTCAATCGTCAAGCGCAACAATTGCGGCAAGGCGCTGGATATCGCCCGGGTGGCGCGGGACATGCTCGGCGCGAATGGAATTTCGGACGAGTATCATGTCATACGGCACATGATGAATCTGGAATCCGTAAACACCTATGAAGGGACACACGACATGCATGCACTCATCCTCGGCAGGGCCATAACCGGCATGCAGGCGTTTGCCAACTGAGCACCAGCGGGAAGAGAAACATGATCAAGGCGCAAAACAATCACGGTTTGCTGTTCACCTGTGCCGATCCGGATGCCGCTGGCGGCTTTGACAGGACGGTGCTGGCGTATCTCGCGTTTGACAACAAGACCGGTGGCCATCTGAAGGACCTCCTGAAGTCCGATCCAGAAATGCCCATGGCGCACTGCCTGCGCGGCTATTTCATGATGCTGATGGGCGCGCGCGCGCTTGTTCCACGGGCGCTGCAGGAAGCGCGGACAGGCCTGGAGCGGAAGGCCGATCTCGAAGAACGCGAGGTCATGCATCTGAATGCACTGCTCGCCTGGGCAAACGGCTCACTCGACCGCGCGACATCGATCTGGGACGAGATCGCGCGGATGTATCCGCGCGACATGCTCGCGCTTAAGATGGCGCATTTCGGGTATTTCTACACCGGTCGCTCGACGATGATCCGCGACGGCGTGGCCAGAGCGCTGGACTTCTGGAGCCCGGCCGACCCGGAATATTCGTTCCTGGGCAGCATGTACGCCTTCGGACTGGAGGAAAGCGGCGAGTACGACAAGGCAGAGCGTGTCGTGCGCGATGCGCTCGACCGGAATCCGAACGACCCGTGGGGCATTCACGCCATGGCGCATGTCTTCGAGGCCACCGACCGGTTCGGCGAGGGCGTACGCGCCATCACCGAGATGGAGGGTAACTGGAAGCCCGCGAACAATTTTCGCTACCATGTCGCCTGGCACCGGGCCCTGTTCCACTATGAAAACAATGACGCGGAAGCGGCATTGGCCGCTTTCGATGCCGATGTTTTCAACGAGGCGGCGACCGAGGATCTGGATGTCTGCAATGATGCGTCGCTGCTCTTGAGGATAGAACTCGGAGGCGTCGATGTCGGTGATCGCTGGCAGAAGATTGGCGCCAAGGCCGCAAAGCGCGAGGAGGAGCTGATGCTGCCCTTCGTCGATGTCCATTTCGTGCTTGCCCTGGCCAGCAGCGAGGATCCGGACCATCGCGCACGCGCGCGATCGCTGGCGGATGCCATGAACAAATACGGGGCGTCGAGCCCGGACGACAACGCGGCCACCTACCGCGACGTTGGCGGGGCGCTGGCGCAGGCCATCGTCAGCTACCGGGAAAATAAATATGCCGATACGTGGAGCGTTATGAGCGAGATCCTGGACAGGATCCAGGCGATTGGCGGCAGCCACGCGCAACGGGATCTGTTCCGGGAGATTGCCGGCGATGCCTTGTGGAATGCGGAGCCCGGCGGCGCGGATGCGATCGCCTTCTACGGAACCCGCTCGCGGATGCGCAAAGGCGACCAGCGCAACTGGGACCGGTATTTGTCGGCACTGGAGCGCGGTGGCCACGACAGCGCGCTGCGCTCCGCGCGCACCCGGTTTCAGGCCGCCGCCGGCGGATCCCACTGACGGCGAACGCACGCTGTTTCTGATAGTATTGGCTTACGGTCCTGTGCTGCCCGGCGACAATCGCGGTGCCGATTTCGCCGAGCGCTCATCGTTGTGAAACGAGCTTCGCATGAGTGGCTGCAAGGGGGATCCGAATCGAGGTGGGCGCTTTGTTCGTGTGAGCAAAACTCAATCGAGAGCGCCGAAAAATCAGTTGCAAGCAGGGCTTGGGGCGCGATACTTTCGGACAGTCAATACAAGAGCCGAAAAACGCATGATGATTTTGATCGAGAGTCATGAAGTTATGTATTGTAAAATAAAATATTTGCGAGACCAAATTCCGAAGCGGAAGCACTAAGAATAAATGGATATTTAAATATATCGGTCGACCTCAGGTCGGCATTCAACACTTTCAAACAAGAACCGAAAACACAACGCAACGGGTCACTTGGCGTGTGGTGCGTGAGGAAAACCATGTCGACGGAATTCGTGATGGCGCTGCTGTCATCCGATCGAAAGACGACGCATTGCCTGAGGCTTGAGGAGGAGTTCGATCATGAACATGCTTGAACGCATGCATAATCCGGGCGCGAGCGGAACGGGAGGCTACAAGCTTCTCGAGCCGCGCCAGAAATACAATCTTGCATTCTGCACCGAAGACGAGATCGCGATTGCCGAGCATTTCCGCGAATTCGTCGACGCAGAGCTGATGCCCCACCGTCACGATATCGAGGGTGGCTGGCATCGCGATCCAAAGCTTGCCAAGGCGACGATCCACCGGCTTTACGCCAAGCTGCACGATTTCGGCGTGACCAAGGCGATCCTGCCGGAAAAGCATGGCGGGCCGGGTCTCTCCCCGGTTGTGCGCCAGATGATCAACGAGGAACTCTCGCGCGCCGACATCGGGCTCGCCACCAAGGTGGGCAAGCTGCACTGGGCGATTTCGGTCATGGTTGCGGCAGGCCGCGATGACCTGCTTGAGGAATTTGCACCGAAGATCACCGGTCCTGATGCATGGACCGCTTGTTTCGCCATCACGGAGCCGGCAGGCGGGGCGAATGTCGAGGATCCGGCGCTGGCCTACAAGACGATGAACACCAACGCTCGCGAGGACGGCGACCATTACGTGATTAACGGCCACAAGCTGTGGCCGGGTCCGGCGGGGCCGGCCGAGAATTTCCAGTCCGAGCACCTCAAGGGCCATATGGGATACTGGGTCTGCGCCATCACCAAATCCGGCGGCGGCGAGGACAATGTGGGCATTTTCCACGTACCCGCCGATGCCGAGGGGCTGGAGTTCTCGCAGCCCTACGAGAAGATGGGCTTCTGCTTTTCTGAGGCGAATACAGACATCTGGTTCCGCGATGTCCGTATCCCCAAACGCTACCGGATCGACACCGAGCCGGGGCAGGGCTCCAAGCTCATCAAGGGTTATGTGATCGGGCTTGGCCGGCTCGCGGGCGCCGCGCGGTTGACGGGCCTGTCCGAAGCTGTACTCGAGACCTGCATGGACTGGACGCAGAACCGCATCATCGCCGGCAAGCCGATGCGCGAACGCTCGCTTTTTGCCGCCACGCTGGCGGAGATGTGGCGCTCGATAGAGATGAGCCGCCAGTATTACCTCTCCGTCACCGCGCAGGTCACCCGTCCCGAAATGTATGGCATGCCCTGGGAAGCGCAGATGAAGGCCAAGTTCTCGGCCGCGCGCTCCTTTGCCGGGGACACGGCGATGATGGTGACCAACCGGGCCATGCAGTTGATGGGTTCCGCTGGCTATGCGTATGAGAGCCACATCGAGAAATACATGCGCGACTACAAGATCGTGCAGATGTGGCTTGGCGGCGCTGAGCGCGACCGTATGGACATGGCGCAGGGTCTCTTTGGACCCTTCACATGGGCGGGTGACAACTAGACCGGTTCCGAGGCGCGGCCTCGGTAATATTTCCATTCATTTCCAATGGCTTGACCAGGAGGAGGCATTCAATGGCTAGCAAGGAAAGCGTCGTACTCGGCGAACAATACAAGAAGTGGGTTTCGGCGATGGCCGACAACCCGGATATGACGCTCGAGGAAACGCGGGCGATGTTCGAACACTGGGGCGATGTGACGGGAGAGCCCGGTGGCATCGACTATATCGAGGTCGTCGCGAATGGCGTGCCCTGCATGTGGGCAAAGCCGAAGGGCGGTGACGAGAGCCGCGCGCTGCTTTGCACGCATGGCGGCGGTTATATGGTCGGCTCCATGTATTCGCATCGGAAAATGTTCGGCCACATTGCGAAGGCGGTCGGATGCCCGGCGCTGATCGTGGATTACACCCGCTCGCCCGAAAGCCTGCACCCGCGTCAGGTGAACGACTGCACGGACGCCTATGCCTGGCTGCTGGATCAGGGGTTGAAGCCCGAGCACATCGCCTTCACGGGCGACAGTGCGGGTGGCGCGCTGGCCATCACCACATTGCTTTGCGCCCGCGATCGGGGGCTGCCGCTGCCCGTCGCCTCGATGCCCATTTCGCCCTGGACCGACATGGAAATCACGGGTGGAACCGTGACGACCAATGAGGAAAAGGATCACTTCGTAAAGCGTGCCGTGATCGAGCACATGTCGGCCACCTTCCTCGGCGAGAACGGCGACCGCAAGGATCCGCTGGCGACGCCGCTTTATGCGGATCTCTCGGGTCTGCCGCCCTTCTATGTCCAGGTGGGCGGAGACGAGACGCTGCTCGATGACAGCCGCAACTTCGTGGCCAAGGTCGAAGCTGCGGGCGGCGAGATCAAGTTTGACGTCTACCCGGAAATGCAGCACGTCTTCCATTTCCTCGCCGGAACAGCGCCCGAAGCGGACAAGGCGATCGCCGATCAGGCGGCCTGGATCAAGCCGAAACTCGGCCTTTAAGCTGAACCGGAAATGCGCGGGAATATCGTCGCCTCGTAGGTGACGTTCCTCAAGTGACTTGGACGGCCAGAGGCTCACCGCTTCTGGCCGTCCTTTGGCTTTCATGGGCCACAGCGACGTGATCGGAGTGCGGAGTGTCTGATACCGCCATACTGCTTGCGTCCCGTTGCCCGGCAGGCAATTGCACAGCAAATGCCGAGAGGGGGCGGTAATAGGTCTGTTCCATAATGCGCACTTCCCGGATCGCATCAATCCGGGCCATTCCTTGCCCCACGAGTACGTCAACCTGCCGTAGCTTCGTGACAATCTCTTCCGGCTTGTGTCGCTTGTTCGCCATCGTTGGTCCTCCGTTTTCCTAAACATAAGGGTGGATCAATTCAGTTGGGTAGGCTCAGAAGGACATGGGCCTCGAAGGCGTCATTCGTGGCAAAAGGACCAGGATCACGCTTCCCGACAAGGCCCAGCCATGTCCGTTGGACAAAGTGAATTGCCAGTTCCGCGTGCCGGCGCCGGACATGCTTTGCCCTAACGGCGGTGCAAGCGTCGCCTATCGGGTAACAGGTGAGTGATTTCACCTATGTCGCGACTTGGCAGGGCTTCGTCTACGTCGCCTTTGTCATCGACGCCTTCGCGCCGCATTGTCGGATGGCGAGTGAGCCGCACGGCCTACGCCGGGTTCGTCCTGGATGCCCTGGAACAGGCCGTTCATCAACGACGGCCGGGAGCGGGATTGGTGCATCACTGGGATCGCGGATCGCAATACCTATCGATCAAATACACCGAGCGACCGGTCGAGGCCGGCATCGAACCGTCGGTCGGCAGCGTCGGCGACGGTTATAACAACGCGCTCGCCGAGACGATCAACGGTCTATTCAAGGCAGAGGTCATTCATCGCCGTGGGTCATGGCGCAGCTTCGACGTCGTGGAATATGCCGCACTCGCATGGGTCGACTGGTTCAACAACCGCCGTCTGCTGGAACCCATCGGAAACGTGCCGCCAGCAGAGACCGAAGCAAACTTGTATGCGGCTATGGAAACGTCAGGAATAGCCGCGTAGCTTATATCGACCAGCTTCCGGCAAACCCGGGGCGGTTCATAAAGGATTTGACCAAAATGAAACTGGCCGCCCGGCGACGGGGAAGGCGAAATTTCGTCTCGCTTTCGCATTCAAATTGATTGAATCTGTCTACACGGCTTAGTCTAATTTCCGCAGATCGCATCGATCTGGTTCTTCACCGTGTTGATCTCAGAGATCTTCTCTGCCTTCGATTTTGCATGCATTTTCTCGATCGCCTTTGCGAAGATCTCTACCTCCTGTTGGGCGACCTCCTTGATCGGCTGAGTCTGCCAATAGTCGATCGCTACATTCACGCTCGTCTCGCCAAGACCAGTAAGAAAGGCGCCAACGGGGCCGAAGTATTTCCCGAGGATGCTGAGCGTAATACTGGTGGCTTGGTCAGCGAGTATGTCGTCGGGGGGATTCCCCGTCGCGATGGAAGCAGCGATATCGGCCTTGAGGTTGTTGCTCGCGTTGATCGTTTCCTCGAAAACTTTCAGTTGCGCTTTCGAATAGCCATCGGTGATGGATTTGGGTAGCTTGGAGACGTCCATCCCGCCCACAGTTTCGAAGAAGAGCCATTTGCCAACCGTAAAAGCAATGCGCTTTTTCTGGTCCGCATCGGCAGCTGCGTAGGCCGATTCGGCGTCCTTACGATGTTGCTCGAACATTCTGATCGTCGCTTGAATTCGGTTTTCCACCTCATTGTCGTAGTCCGCGAAAGCGGCGTCAAACATGTCGAAGAGCGGGCCATCGCGGTACTCAAAGGCTTCCGTGCAGTTGGAGAAGATCCCGTGTCCTGTGATTACAACTTGGGCGTGGGCGGGAACTGCGGTCGTGACTAGCAGCAGGGCGGATACGTAGAAAAGTAATGTGGTCATCATACTTGCTCTGTAATGTTTAGTTATATGTTTCGAGCATCCCTTCCTATTTGCTGGTGCCTGCATCTTTCTTCCGCTGATACGTAAAAACTCCTGTATTATCAAGAAATGTTTCTTCGGTTTCATCTTCCGTACTCCCTTAATTACTGTTTCTCATTTCACTCCGCGATTTTCCCCGAATGAGTACGGGACCGGTATACGGTGTTGTGTTTACACGACAGCATTCAGCGTTTCTGTCACTACTTCTAGTGACTTCGTGCCGGCCCGCATACCAATCCCCGATGTATCCATTGCTTGCTGGGCAAGCGTTTGTATGCGTTTGAATCTCGAGACCGTAGCGCTAAGGTCAGCTATCAAATCTACTGAGCGGTTATACAGACCGGTCAAGCGGGATGTGGTTTCTTCGATCGTACGCCGCAGCGCATCAAGCATCGCTTGCTGCACTTGTTCCGCGTGGTCAGCAAGCGCCTTATCGTTTGTCTCAATGGCTTCCTTTTTGCTCGCAAGCACTTCCTTCAAACGTTCGCCCGTTTCATCCATGATCTGGCTGACAACTTCGGCAAGAGCGCGATAGCTCTTCTCAAGAGTGCTTGCGGCTTCGCTCAGGTTTTCTTCGATCTCTCCGATTGTTTCGCGCAACTGTTCCGTCATGCGCGTCTCGAATCTGTCTCGACGCGTAGCGAGTTCGGCACCGAATTCTTCGACATTAGCCTTGATCTGATCCGAATCGACTTCGAAGTCAGGCACAAGCCGTTCGGTCGATCCGGCAATTGAGTCGAGTTTTGAGCGGAAGTCATCGGCCCAATCGGCAATACGACCGGCTATTGCCGAAGTGATATCGTCCGCTGCATTGATATCGGCTGAAAGGTTCCGTAGCCTTTCGATCGCCGCAGTCAGCTGACCGCCTACCTCATTCGAGAACTCAATGAGGTTCTGCGCCGAAGCCTTGAGCTCGTCGCGAGACTCGACGAATTCCTTGTTTACGTCATCTACGGCCGCGCGCTGGGCACGAATTGCTTCCAGCGTTTCTTCCAACTGGGATTTTGCATCGTTGAACGACATATTAGATACTTATCCCCACCGTACCCGCTAGGCTTCGCAAATGTTCCAGCGCAGAGAAAACCGGTTCGGTGACCGCTTCGAGTGCCTCCATCGCCGTTTCCATCTGCTCGCGCTGGGCCTTGTTTTCCTCACCACCTTCAATGAGTTCAGCGAGATGTAAGCGCACGACCTCTATGACTTCTTCGGCCAGCGCTTTGATTCTATTATGTAAAACTTGCACGAATTCTTCGTCGATGACTTCGGTTGCGTTGATGAGAACAGCTTCTGTCATCCTTTCACGGAGTTCGAGCAACTGCTCATCAAGCGCATCGGCCAGAGTTTCAAGAGGTTCTGCGGCCTCGCTTTGGAGAAAGGCCACCATATCGGACAACCGTTCCGCGACTTCTTCCTTCACCGCGCTCAGGAGTTCGTCGGCTTCTTCAATGACTCCGGTGGCGGTTGTCGAAACATCATCAATGACCGTCTCGGCTTCAGAGGTTGCGGCTTCTATTACTTCACTGGCCTCGGAAAATGCCTCTGTGCGTTCAGTTGACAACTGATCGATGGTGGCCCGCATGTCATCCGCATGCTCGTTTAGGTCGTCTAATCGGGTAACTAGCGCCTGCAAGCCATCATTAGCATCGACCAGTACTTCACGAACTGAATCTGCGAGCGGAGCATATTCCGCCTTCCATGCGGTCTGCACTTTGTCGATGCTGGCGTTGATCTGCTCTAGTGCCACCTCGAACGCTGCCTGTCCCTCCTCGTATATGGTCTCCAAGTCCGCGTGTAATTGTTCGATCGCAGCATCATCCGGAAGCCCGTCGAGATGACCGTTCAATTCCAAGATCGTATTGCGTAGACCCTCCAACTCGACAGCAACCTGCTCGGCGAGGTTCCCGAGTTCGGCCTCTTCTTCGACGGTTAAAATGGCAGCGTTCAACATCATCGTAGCCAAATTCCTCAGATTCCCATGCGCATGACGTTGAGGGCATTCTGAACCACCGGAGCTACGGCATTCGCAGCCATGAGTTGCGGCAGATAAGGCTGCAGCGCCGTCGTGATTTGTACGTTAAGCTGAGTCGTCGTCACGCTGGCCATGGCCTCGGTCTTAAGCCGATCCTCCAGCATTTTTAGAACCTCACCCTCCAGCGACTTGATCTCCTGTTTTGCCGTGCTGTCAGCATGATCGACGAGGTCGCGCACTGAAGTTTCCATATGCTCGCGCAGAGAATCGACGATGGAGTCCACGGCATCCCTGTTGACTGAAAGCGCAGTCTCAAGCCGCTCGCGAATGCCCGAAAGGATGGAGGCGACTACTCCCTCCAACTCGTCGCTGACCATCTCCTGAACGTCATTGACTATTGATTCAATCGCGCTATGGCATCGCTCGTCGAGGCCCCTCATTTCGTCGAACAATACGGTTGCGAATTGATCGAACGCGGCCTCTGTTCTTTCGCCGGCGGCGGTGAGCGAATCGTCGAGAGACTCGAGGCCGGACTCAAGAACTTCAATGAACGCTTCGGAAGCCTCCTCCACGGATTCCAATTGTTCTTGCGCTGTATCAATAGCACCTTCCAGAGCCGTGATCGTTTCATTTAGCGCTACAACCTGGTCGCTCACGCCGTCACTGAAAGCAAAGGGCCGCTCTGCGGCATCCTCCGCAAACGCTTCGATCGCGACGAATGCGCCATGCGCAAAACGCTGATTTGCGTCGTTTAGGAGTTGGGCTGCATCCGCATAGCGATCGACGCGCTGAATAAGCGATTGTTTCACGGACACCACCGAATCTCGAAGGTCGGTTTCGGCATACTGTATGCGCGCGATCTGATCTTTCAACGCCATGACGATTCCCTTAGGTCAGCGCCGAGATTTCATCTAGAACCGGCATTAAAGGTTCGACAATGTCGACCACGTCTTCGAAAACGCTATTTATATCCTCAAGTGCTGCCGTGGCTTCGCCGAACATTGCTTCCATCGTGTCATTCACGTTGTCGAGGCTCTTCAAGACTTCACCGCCCGCCTCGTCGATACTCAATTCGATCTCGTCTCCGATCCGATCGCTGATGGAGTTGACAACTTCTGCCGTTCCATCGGTCGACGTGCTTTCGTAAGCATCGAATAACTCTTCAAGCTTCTCGGAAACGTCATCCATTTTTTGCACAAGCGCCGTTCCAGCTTCGTCCAACGCGGCTGCGATCTCGTTGGCGCGCTCGCGGACCTCTACGGAAGCTGCCAGAAGCGCTTCGCTGCGTTCGGTCAGCAATTCCTCGATCGCCTGGAAACCTGCCTCTGACCGGTTGTCGACAGTCTCGATGGCTTCGTCAAAGCGGTCGGGCGCTTCACGTGCCTTCTCGATTATTTTGCGATACTCCTCATCCAAAACCTCATTCGAATATGCCGTCAGTGTGTTGAGTAAGTCCGACATCTCGCCAAATTCACTATCCGACCCCCCTCCCTCATCAGCACTTTCGTGGTTCAGGATACTGTCGATACCGCCGACTAGGGACTGAACCGAATCCAATTTGGAACGCAGCGTATTGTGGCAAGCGTTTGCGGCTGCGGTCAGGTCACGAATCCTCTTGATCCCGTCGCGAGCGCTCTCCAACAGCGTATCACCCGTGTCGCTGATCAGATCCGCAGTAGGAATTGTGATGTTCTCGGGCATTCGTAACACTATCCTTGCCTGGCACCGAGCTCGGACGCGAATTCAGCGTTGAGCGCCTTGGCCACTGGCGGTGTCGTCAGATAAAACGGACCACGGTTTGTCGGCACTACCGTTGAGGCGGCTCTTAGTCCTGGCGAAACGTTCATGGCGCGCATCGACGAACACCTCGAAGGCACCAAAAGCCGCGGGCCGTATGATCGTGCTGTCCGGGCCACCTATCCGTTCGAGACTTTTCGCGGGAAAAGGCCGGCCATCAATCAAACCGGCAACGAGAGCCTTTTCGGTCCGGTCGATCCTAACTTCTACTTCTACCGTACGGTCGACATGATGCTCTTCAAGATCGAAGTCGAGCTCGCATACCAGCGGCTCGGAACCGCTACGGCGGCCCAATGTTATCCTACAGCCCAGGTTAAGTGACCTGTTGCCGGCAATCATGCGACGCGTCAGTGCAAGGTTCTCCGTCGCTTCAGTGTCGGGAGCGTTCACAGGTGCGGCGACTTTCGAACTGATGTTGCCATCGATCACGCAGAGTAACGCACCGGACTGAACGATCTCTTTGGCTGGATTATTGATACTCTCGATCCTACCGCCTGCAGGAGCCGACACATTTAACTTCGTGTCGTCCGTTTCAATTTCCACAAGCGGCTCTTCCGCGGCGACCGTGTCGCCGACATCCTTGAACCACTTTGTCACCGTAGCCCAAGGCGCCTCTTCTGTCAGCTCGGGGACTTTGACTTCGTATGTTAGGTTTGCACCCGGTTCGTCTCCTTCATAGAATTCGATCAATACGCTACTCCAGAGAGCTGCCGACTTTGGCAGTGAAAATGGCGCCTTCGGATTGCCCAATGGGTCGGCCTTCAACGCCAGGACGGCAGCCTCTCCGATGGTCGCAGTCTCGTGGTTCCGAATTGCAAAATCTGGCTGCACCTCGGGGAGCCATAGCATCATCCGAACGGCCTTGTTGATCACCGGCCCCAGGATGGGATGAGCAGCCAACGAGCCGGTGAGTCGATATCCGACCACATCCATGACATTAACGCCCGTGCTTTCATCATCCCATCGATCGAACACCTTCATGAAGCCTTTGAAATGATCTGGCTCGATCCCTGGACTCTGTTCCAGCCCCTTCCCAATGGCAGCTTCGTCAACCTCGTCATCGCCGTAGATTTTTCGTAGAAGTTGAAGCGCCAGATGAAAAGCCAGATCATCTTCGACGAGGTGGTAGTTCGCGATGTCCGACGTGAAAGCACCGTCGCGGAATAATCCGACGGTTTCGCATTTCACGCCGGGTTCCTGCCACCTGGGATGTGGACCATCTTTATCACCGTAGCCTTCTTCATTCCCCTCAATGAAGCCGTTTCCCGGGCCGGCCGCGAATCCAACGCCGCCTAGGAAACGCTCCAGATAGGTGGCTTTGTACTCGTCGCTTAGTTCTCCGAATCCGGTCTCATCGGTGGCACTCAGATTAACTTTCAGCCATTCCGCGAATGCGAATGGTACCCAAAGCGAGGGCCGGGATAGGACCGCGTCTTTGCCTTGTCGTGCTCTCGAAATCGGTGTCAAAAGCAATCCGTCGTTCTGCACCTCGACAATGACGAAACTCTTTCTCTCCTCCCCCAACCTTTCTCGGACGTCGATGTCGGTTCGCAGTATATCGCCCCCTAGGAGGTGGGCCGTCCAGGCGCAAGACACGCTACGGAAACCTGCGCACAGCCCCGCATCTTCAAAGTCGGTTAGAACCGGGCTGGAATCCATCATAAAGGAGACGCACTGCGAGAGCGCGTCGTGACACCCGCGTATCCTCGGTTTTCGTTTTTCCTCTTCTGCTATCGTTAGGCACGCCGCAATGCCGGGAACTGCCACTGCTAGATCAAGGTCGGGACCTACACCGAACCGCCCTGCCTCTTTGCCGATTGCATCGAATAGGACCGAAAGATAAGGCAATCCCGTATGCGGATCACGGATATCATCCGCGTCGGCATGGCTATCGGGTGATCTCAGCCCCTCAGCGAGACCGAGCGGTTTCGGAACTTCGCGGATATTGGGATTATCGGACAGCGCATCGAATTCGCGTGCTAGATTACCAAACCCGAAACCTGGGCTTTTCTTCTCCAGTATATATGTCCCGTCGGCATGGAGCATTTTCAATCCGAGTCCGAACACTGTCCGCCTGGTGGGCACTTCCTGCGTGCTGCTGCCCCCACGGTCACAAGCGGCCATGCAAAAAAGATCATCCACACTGATCCCGAGTTTCATCACCGAATGCTCCGACGCTGTGCTTACGCGGATTTCAGGTCCGCGAGGGCCTTGAGATTATTGAGATATTTGCCAAGTTTCTCTTCCGATTTTTCGATCGATGCCGCGATTCGAGCAAGTTCCGTTCGCTGCGTTTGAAGCTCTTGGTCGACTTCGCGGATACTATGGCGTCGCTTTGTCCATTCCGCCCTCGTTTCCTGCGCTTTAATATCCACATCCGCGCGGATCCTCCGAAGCACGTCCGTCAAGCTGCTCTTAAGTTTTGACTGGAACGCCGAGTGATATTCCTTGCGAATTGCCTCAAGTGCGCTCTCGTGAGCTAACGAAATCTTCTTTTTCGCATCGACTAAAAACTTCGTAGAATCTTGACTGCGCTGATTGTTCGCGTCCATGTAAACGAACACAAGAAACGCCACGATCAACGCGGCTATGATCCAGATTAGTGCCTGAGTTGTTAGGTCCAAGCCATCCATACCAGCGCCAACCGCTGATCGAAACGAACCGAGTCCAAGCATCATAGTCAGGGCGAAGATCCCTGCAAAAGGCGCAAGAAGCCGGCTCGGCACACGCGCCGTCGCGGCCAATGCCTGCAGCATGGTTGGTCGTTTAATCGTTGTTCCGAAGTATCGCTCTTTGCTGACCGCCTCTTTCGACTCGTTCAGATGCCGGCGCGTAATCTCCTCGAACTGGCCGACTGAAACCGGATTGACGATCCGCTCCACCGCGTTTCTATCTAATTCTTGACCTAACGATGCGTTCAGCCGCCGTTCGATGAGGCGAGGATACAGAAACTTATCCCATAGGGATTGAAAGCGCGCCTCAAGGTCATTGCCGAAACTTTTGAGGCTGTCGATGTCCTGCTCCAAGAAGATATATTTCAGCTGGCTGTCGACAATGCTGAGCGATTTTTTCTTCGTGTCGCCGTCGATCTCTCCTTCTTCGATGTGAGCCGGTCCAAGGTTGGAAATCTTTCTGCCGGCCCTAATTTTAAGGGCCTTGAAGCGTTGATCGAATCGAATATTTAGCGCCGATTGATAGAGAGACATTTCAGCTTCCAAATCGGCCTGTATATCCTTGATCGTCGCCGTCAGATTGTCTGGCTCTTTCTCTGCTATATCCATGTCGCGTCTGGCCAAGAAGCTCTGCCATGTCTCGGTCGCCTTCAACTCACTCATCAATCGTGTACGCCAATGCCGCAACAGCAGCAGGGATGTGCGAACGCATCCGGCGGCTGCAAACCAGGCCTTATTAGCCAGCTTCTTGTTCTGCAGAGGCTTCTCGAGGACGTGGATCTTCGCGTCGTCCAGCCAACGGCCAATTTTTTGCGCGGTGCGTTCAACGTTCCTGTCGGCTTCAATCTCGACAAACGCAACACCGCGAAGAAGGGTCAGCAACTCCCTCTGGGCAACGGGATAGACGCCGTAGTCGAGGTCGCTGTCGCCGCTCAGGTGTATCTTGACGGCCGCAGGTCGCAGCCGTCCCGGAATTTCAAAATCCCCCAAAGGAGTCGAGGTAACGCTTCCTGTATTGGTCAGATTGAACGAAAGCCGCTCACCGTCGGAGTGAATGTCGATGATTTCAGCTTGCACTGAGACCTTGCCGCGATTGCCTCCAACTGGCAAATCCTCCAGAAGCTTGAAATCGGCCTCGAAGGTATTCTCATCCTCATCGGGGTAAAACCGCCTCCGATAGTCATCGATCTGGTCGAGAATTCTCTCCGGTTCGGCAACCGCTCTCAGTTCGTATCCCTTAGCAGCCACTGCTAAGGCCTCATCGGCGGCCTTCTCCGGATCCGGCTTTTTAACGGCTTCGCCTGCTCCAGACGCCTCGTCCCCCGTCGGCAATCCGCCCGCACGCTGCAGGGCCTTGTCGTAATCCGCCTCCAAGTCGTTCCTTATTCTGTCGTACTGGGAATCCCCAACCTCATTCTTTATAAGGGCCGCCTCTTTACCCTCGCTGAGTTTCGACAACTTCGCCTTCAGGTCTTCGATGTGTTCATTGATGTCATGGTCTTTGACGCGCTTAGCGTCTTCCACGAGACCTAATGACAAGAGGGTCGAAACTATTGATTGTTTCTTGAACATCTGGCAACAATTGACAATGAAGTAAGAGATCGTCCCCGATCCCAAGTCTCCTTGCCTCTCCCACGGGCTGCATACGCTATAGAATACTCCCTTTGCTCAACATAATAGTCAAGCGGAATCCGAAACGTTATCCTTAAATCGCAATCCATCCAGGGTGCCGGAATAATACTAAACGGAGGCATTATGAATCGCCCCGAGTTTTCTATACACCCTCGGTTCTCATTGTCTGCTGCCGTTCGTTCTCGACGGGCGACAGCATCCCGTTCCTGACGTGCTTGCGCTTCGGGTTGTAGAACATCTCGATGTAGCCGAGCACATCCTGCCTGGCCTCGACGCGGGTCTTGTATGTCCGGCGCAGTATCCGCTCCCGCTTGAGCAGGTTGAAGAAGCTCTCGGCAACCGCGTTATCATGGCGGTTTCCGCGCCGGCTCATAGAGTGCTCCAGGTTGTGAGCCCTGAGGAATGACGCCCAGTCCATGCTGGTGAACTGGGAACCCTGATCCGAGTGGATCAGCACCCGGCTATTCTGCTTCCGTCTCCATACCGCCATCAGCAATGCCTGCAGGACCACGTCCGTCGTCTGACGGCTCTGCATTGCCCATCCGACGACGCGCCTGGAATAGAGATCGATGATGACGGCCAGATAGGCGAAGCCTCCTAGTGTTTTGATGTAGGTGATTGGAGTTCCCCTGGTTTGATGGACACTTTTTCGATTGTGAAAGAGAGTGTTTTTCATGCCGAGAACCAGGAACCCGCACCCTGCGGAATTCAGGGAACAGATCATCGCGCTGGCCAAGGCCGGTCACAGTGTTGAAAGCCTTGCCCGAGAGTTCGAGCCGTATGTCGCCATGATCCATGGCTGGGTCAAGCAGGCCGAGATCGATGGCGGATTGTGTGATGACGGCTTGACCAGCGCCGAGCGTGACGAACTGCGGCGACTGCGCAAGGAGAACCGCCGGCTTCGAACGGAGCGCGACATCCTCTCAAAGGCCGCGGCCTGGTTTGCAGCGAACGACGTGAAGTCGTTCCGGTCTTCGAATTCATGACCGCGAACCAGGCAGTGTATCCGATCGAGACGATGGCAATGACCTTGGGCGTGTCACGCAGCGGGTTCTATGCGTGGAACAGCCGATCACCATCGGCCCGTTTAGTGGCCGATGGTGATTTGACCGGACGCATCAAGACCATCCATCAAGCCTCCAGGCAAAGCTATGGCGCTCCACGCGTGCACGCTGAACTGGCTGATGCCGGCGTCCTTGTCAGTCGCAAGCGGGTCGAGCGATTGATGAAAGCCGCAGGCTTGAAAGGCGTCAGCCGTCGCAGGTCCGCTCGAACCACGATCCGTGACGAACGATTGCGGCCGGCCAACGATCTGGTCGACCGGAACTTCTATGCGCATGAGCCGAATGTGTTCTGGGGCGCCGACATCACCTATGTGCCGACCTGGGCAGGCTTCCTCTATCTGGCAGTTGTTCTTGATGCCTTCTGTCGCAGGATCGTCGGCTGGGCCATGGGACATAATCTCAAGGCCCAGTTGGTCATCGATGCGATGAACATGGCGATCGGGCCATCTTACCAATTCGACGATCAGGTCCGCTTGCAGTACTATCGGCTTCAGAAAATCAGCGAGGGATCGATCAGTCTCAGCGACGGTCAATCCAGGCGACAAGTTTGAGTTGATATTCAAAAATTTGCTCGAAGCACTTTTCATCGAGCGCATGGACCAGAATGAAGAGCTGTTCTCGAGATTCATGAACGACAAGGCGTTCCAGAGAGTCGTAACGGAATGGCTTGCCTCGGAAGCTTATCGGAAACTTCGCGGTTCCGGACACGTGGATAACTCCGAAGCGATGATGGATACAGCTACTCAAAAATAGAAAATTATTAAGAAAATTCAAGAAATTAGAGATTATTTGGTCCAATACATCTTCTATTCTCTCTGCCCACCAATTGGCCATCCTGACACGCTCCCCCCAATATACGGCGCGGTGGTATGCGCGCCGGACCTCATTGCCACTGACATGGGCAAGCTCGGCCTCAATTGCATCGGCGTTCCATAGCCCGCTTTCGTTTAGAAGCGTGGACGCGGTCGCGCGAAAGCCGTGGGAGGTCGCTTGGTGTTTCTCGAAGCCCATTCGCCGCAGGGCTTGGTTCAGCGTGTTCTCACTTATCGGCCGTTTAAGCGATGTGCTCGACGGGAACACGAGCCGAAGGTTGCAGGTATGCCGTTGTTGTTCGTAAAGTATGTTTATTAGCATGGGCGGTAGTGGCTTCCGGTGAATCCGGCGCATCTTCGCTCGCTCTTCGGGGATCGTCCAGGTCGCCTTGTCCAGATCGAACTCTGTCCATTCCGCTTGCCGCAATCCCCCCGGCCGCGGATACAGCAATGCCATCAGTTTCATCGCCGTCCCTGTTTCGATGGAACCGGTGTAAGCCCAGATGCTCTTGATCATTTTGGCAAACGGGTCCCACTCGGTCAGCGCAGCTCGATGAATGACCTTCGGCGCGATGATGGCACCTCTCAGTCCAAAAGTGGGGTCGTTGCTGACCCGGGCCGTCGCAATTCCATAGCGGAAAACCTGACTGATCACCGCACGAAGCCGGCGGGCGGTCTCATAGTTTCCAAGCGCTTCAACCCGACGTAGTGGCACAAGAATATCTGCAGCGTTGATCTCGCCAATCGGCTTGGTTTGCAGATCCTTGAGCGCCAGTCCGATCAGCCAGCGCTTCTTGCTGAGCGTCGCTTCAGATTTCCCCTCGCGGGTATTCTTTTGGAGGAACTCATCGGCCAAAGCCGCAAACGTGTTGGTGGCGGCCTCCGCTTTGGCGATCCTGTCCTGCTTCTTCTTCTGGGATGGGTCTATGTCGTCGGCGAGTAGCTTTCTCGCTTCCTCCCGCTGCGCACGAGCTTGAGCGAGCGAGACATCCGGCCACGCACCGAACGAGAGCTGCTTTTGCTTGCCTACGTAGCGATAGACCATTCGCCAAAGCTTGCTGCCGTTCGGATTGACGATGAGCTACAAGCCGCCGCCGTCTCCGTGTTTGGTTGGCCTGTCGCCCGATTTGAAGGCGCGAATACGAGCGTCATTAAGTGGCATGTGATGGCATCCGACTCGAGAGGGTGATGGCATGGCTCCAGAATGCCATCAAACTTCCCGGATGCCATCACACGTCGTTGGACATCGAAGGACGTTAAACCTGCAATTTCCAACAAAAAACCCCGCTTTCGCGGGGCTTTTTGGATTTTCCGGGACGATCCGGAACAAAAAATTGGTGCCCAGAAGAGGACTCGAACCTCCACGCCTTGCGGCACACGGACCTGAACCGTGCGCGTCTACCAATTCCGCCATCTGGGCACGGGTTTGGCTAGGCCGCACCGTTTAAGGTGCGCCGCGGGGCAAGTCAACGGCCTTGCGCGGCAGGAAAGCGGAATTCAGGCTGATTTTTCAGGCCGGATGACGCGATGGGCCTCAGGCCCGGTCAAAGCCGCGCGATGCGCTCGGTCAGAAGCGCGAAAAAGCCGTCCGCGTCGATGTCCCGGATCACATGCGCGTTCTTCGTCCGGCCCGCCACGCCCCACCAGTCGACCACCGTCATGCCCATGGTCAGTTCGGAGCCGGTCTCGATCTCGACATTGCAGTCGCGGCCGGAAAAAAGCTCCGGCGCGAGAAGCCAGGCGATGACGCAGGGGTCGTGCAGCGGTCCGCCGTCGGTGCCGTATTTGTCCTCGTCGAATCGCTCGAAGAAATCGATCAGGTCGGCCGCCGCCTGCGTCACCGGCGTATCGTGCGCGCGCATAGCGGCGACACGCGCCTGCGTCGTCAGCGCCTTGTGGGTGCAGTCGAGCGGGATCATCACGATCGGCACGCCGGACGCAAACACCGTCGCGGCGGCATGCGGATCGACATAGATGTTGAACTCGGCGGTCGGCGTCACGTTGCCGCCCTCGAAGAAGCCGCCGCCCATCATCACGATCTCGCGGATCTTCGGCGCTATGTCCGGCGCGCGGATCAGCGCCAGCGCGATATTGGTGAGCGGTCCGAGCGTGCACAGCGTCACTTCGCCCGAGGCCCGTTCGCGCAGCGTCTCGACGATGAAATCGACGCCGTGCTGCGCCTGAAGCGCCATCACCGGCTCGGGCAGGTCAGGCCCGTCGAGGCCGGTCTTGCCGTGGACATATTCCGCCGTGACGAGATCGCGCAGCAGCGGCCGGGAGGAGCCGGCGAAAACCCTGGTTTCCGGCTTGCCGGCGAGTTCGCAGATCTTGCGCGTGTTCGTCTCGGTCAGCGCCAGCGGCACGTTGCCGGCGACGGCGGTGATGCCCAGTATATCGAATTCGTCGCTCGCCAGCGCCAGGAGGATCGCCAGCGCGTCGTCCTGGCCCGGATCGGTGTCGATGATGATGGCGCGGCGGTCGGGCATGGTGGTCCTGTCGTGGCTTGCTTGCATTCCGGATTTCGCCGGACCATATCAGGAGCGGCGGCGAATGCCATCTCGGGTTCGCCGTGAGTGTCGCTTTGTATGAAAGGACATGCCATGTCGCGCGTTCCGCCGTTTTCGAGCCCGCTGCTCGTCGGCTTCGAAACCATCGAGAAGTCGCTCGAACGTATCGCCAAGAATTCCGACGGCTATCCGCCCTACAATATCGAGCGCTGCCTGCGCGACGACACGGAAGTGCTGCGCATCACGCTGGCGGTGGCCGGCTTCTCGATCGACGATCTCGAAATTTCGATCGAGGAATCCCAACTTGTCGTGCGCGGCAAGCAGATCGACGACGCACCGCGCGATTTCCTGCATCGCGGCATCGCTTCCCGCCAGTTCCAGAAGGCATTCCTGCTCGCCGACGGCATGCGCGTGCTCGGCGCTGAACTCAAGAACGGCCTGCTCGCCATCGATCTCGATCGCCCGCAACCCGAACGGCAGGTCAAGAGGATCGCCATCTCCCAGCGCGACTGAGCGAGACCGCGTCTCACCTGAATGTGACAAAGCGTGTAGGGTGCCGCCGATTGACCTCGGCGCGCCTCTTCTTATGGTTTGCCGCACAGAGCAATGCCACCGAGGGGCTGACCACATGAAGACCGTGCTCGCGGCGCTTGCCGCGCTGATCGCATCCACAGGACTGACCGCCGCCGCCGAGATAGATGCCGCCGATTGGAGCGCCGTGCTCGACGACGCGCGCGGAGAGACGGTCTACTTCAACGCCTGGGGCGGCTCGGAATCAATCAACGCCTATATCGACTGGGTCGGCGGGGAGTTGCAGGAGCGCTTCGGCGTCAGGCTCGTCCATGTGAAGCTCGACGACACCGCCAATGCCGTGGCGACGGTCGTCACCGAGAAGGCCGCCGGCAAGGACGAGGACGGCACGATCGATCTCATCTGGATCAACGGCGAGAACTTCGCCTCCATGAAGCGCCAGGGCCTGCTCTACGGGCCGGGTTGGGCGGAACAGCTGCCGAACTGGTCCTATGTCGATATCGAGACCAAGCCGACCATCACAACGGATTTCACTATCCCGACCGACGGCATGGAATCGCCCTGGGGCATGGCCAAGCTGGTCTTCTTCTACGACAGCGCCCGCACCGACACGGCGGACTTGCCCGATTCCGCCGACGAATTGCTGGCCTGGACAAAGGAAAATCCCGGTCGCTTCTCCTATCCGCAGCCGCCGGACTTCATTGGATCGAGTTTCCTGAAGCAGGTCCTTTCGGAAAAGATCGCCGATCCGTCGAAACTGCTCGACCCCGTGGACCCGGCCGAATTCGCTGACCTGACCAAGCCGCTCTTCGATTATCTCGATGCGCTCCATCCCAATCTCTGGCGCTCGGCCAAGGCGTTTCCGAAGGATTATCCGTCGATGAGCCAGTTGCTCGCCGATGGCGAACTCGACATCACCTTCGCCTTCAATCCGGCCGAAGCCTCCAGTGCCATTGCAAACGATCTTCTGCCTGACACGGTGCGGTCCTTCACCTTCTCCGGCGGCACGCTGTCGAACACCCATTTCGTGGCGATCCCCTATAACGCCGCCGCCAAGGGCGGCGCGCTGGTCACCGCCGATTTCCTGCTCTCGCCGCAAGCACAGGCCCGCAAGCAGGATCCCGATGTCTGGGGTGACCCGACGGTACTTGCCATCGGCAAGCTCGACGACGAAGACCGCGCCCGCTTCGAGACGCTCGATCTCGGCATCGCGACGCTCCGCCCCGAGGAACTCGGCCCGGCATTGCCCGAGCCGCATCCCTCCTGGATGGCAATGATCGAGGAAGAATGGGCGGCCCGCTACGGCGTCGCCAACTGATCGCCTGACGAAAGGGTCGGCGCGCCATGCTTCGCTTCGCGCCCGCGCTGGCCGTCGCCATCCTGTCACTGCCGGTCCTTGCCGGCCTGGCCGGCACGGTCATCCCTGCCTTCGGCTATCTGCCGGCGCTTGGCGGAACCGCGCTGACGCTCGATCCGTTCCGCGTCGTGCTCGGCCAGCCGGGATTGCTGCGCTCCTGTCTGATCGCGCTTTCATGCGGTGTCGTGACGGCGGCGGTTTCGACAGCGCTTGTCGCCGTCTTCGTCGGCGGCTGGTCGCAGACACGCACCTTCCGCTTCATGCAGTCGCTGGTCTCGCCGCTCCTCGCGGTGCCGCACGCCGCCGCCGCGTTTGGCCTTGCCTTCATGATTGCGCCCTCCGGCTTTCTCGCCCGTCTCGTCTCGCCCTGGGCGACCGGATGGACGCGCCCGCCGGACTGGCTGATCGTCAACGACACGTTCGGGCTTTCTCTGATGGCCGGGCTGATCGTGAAGGAAGTTCCCTTCCTGCTGCTGATGGTGCTGGCGGCGCTGCCGCAGGTTCCGGTAACCGCCTCGAGACAATTGTCGGCGACGCTGGGCTACGGCCGGGTCTCGGGTTTCCTCTTCGCCACATGGCCGGCGATCTACCGGCAGATCCGCCTCGCGGTCTTCGCAGTCATCGCCTTCGCCAGCTCCGCGGTCGACGTGGCGGTCATTCTCGGTCCCACCACGCCCGCGCCTCTGCCGGTCCGTCTCGTCGAATGGATGAATGACCCCGATCTTTCGGCGCGCTTCATGGCGTCTGCCGGCGCGGTGCTGCAGCTCGGCGTGACGCTCGGCGCGTTGCTCATCTGGCTGGTCGTCGAAAAGCTCGGCGGCCTCATGCTGATGCGGCTCGCCGCGCGGGGGAGGCGTCTGCGCCGTGACGCAAGCGTGCGGCGCGTGGCGCTCGCGCTGATGGGCCTGACGGCCGCAATCGTGTTCGGCGGGCTCGGCGTCCTTGCGCTCTGGTCCGTCTCCGGCCTTTGGCAATTCCCGAACGTCTTGCCCGATATGCTGTCGTTGCGAGGATGGGAGAAAACGCTGCCCCGTGTCGGCGGGCCGCTCATGACGACGATTACGGTCGGGCTCGCCGCAACGGTCCTCTCCACGCTGATCGTCGTCGCCAGCCTAGCGCGCGAAGCAGAAACCGGGCGAACCGGCGGCAACCGGACGCTGTTCTTTCTCTATTTGCCGCTCCTTGTCCCGCAGGCGGGTTTCGTGTTCGGGCTCAAGCTGTTCCTGGCGCATGGCGGCGTCGGCGCGACATGGACGGCGCTTGTCCTCGTCCATCTCGTCTTTGTGCTGCCATATGTGTTCCTGTCGCTCTCCGCCCCCTGGCGCGCCTTCGACACCCGCTACGAGGCGATTGCCGCCGGGCTCGGCAAGTCGCGCCGCGCGACATTCTTCGCCATTCGCCTGCCGATGCTGGCGCGCGCGGTTTTTGTCGCCATGGCGATCGGCTTCGCGGTCTCGGTCGGCCAGTATCTGCCCACGGTGCTGATCGGCGCCGGACGGCTTGTGACGATCACGACCGAGGCTGTCGCGCTCGGCGCGGGCGGAAACCGCCGCGTCATCGGCATCTATGCCTTTCTGCAGATGCTTCTGCCCTTCCTCGGCTTTGCCCTCGCGGCGCTTGTGCCGGCGTTGCTTTTCCGCAATCGCCGCGCCATGAAGGTCGCCTGAATCGACCCGGAGTTTTTCTTGCAGGATCCGTCAACAGCCGGCCTTCGCCTGGAAGGCGTTCGCATCGTCCTCGGCGAGCGCGAATTGCTGTCCATCGACCGGCACGTCATGCCGGGCGAGACGCTGACGGTCATGGGCCCGTCAGGCTCCGGAAAGTCGACCCTGCTGGCCTTTGTCGGTGGCTTCCTCGATCCGGTTTTCAAGGGAGGCGGACGCGTCCTCTGCGGCGGGCGCGACATCTCGCGACTGCCCGCGCAGGAACGCCATGCCGGCATCCTGTTCCAGGACCCGCTCCTGTTCCCGCACATGTCCGTCGGCGGCAATCTGGTGTTCGCCATCCCCGAGGCGGTGACGGGCCGGACCGCGCGCCGCGAACTTGCCGAAGCCGCGCTGGCCGATATCGGCCTCGACGGCTTCTTCGAGCGCGATCCCGACACGTTGTCCGGCGGGCAGAAGGCGCGCGTGGCGCTCGCCCGCGTTCTGCTTGCCGAACCGAATTTCCTGCTTCTGGACGAGCCGTTCTCCAAGCTCGATATGCAATTGCGCGACCAGATCAGGGCCCTCGTTTTCGAGCGCGCGAAAAGTTCCCGCCTGCCGGTGATCCTCGTCACCCATGACGCCGCGGATGCGGCGGCGGCGGGCGGCGACGTCATCGAGATCGGATAGGCCGCATGCCGCGCCCCGACCTTCCGGATCTGCCGGTTGCCGAGGTTCTTGCCTCGCTGAAATCGGCGCTGGCGAAAACGCCCAACGCGGTTCTTGTCGCGCCGCCTGGTGCGGGCAAGACGACGCTTGTGCCGCTCGCCCTGCTCGACGAGGACTGGCTTGCCGGGCGCAAGATCGTCGTCCTCGAACCGCGCCGTCTTGCCGCCCGCGCCGCCGCGCGGCGCATGGCCCAGCTCCTTGGCGAGAAGGTCGGCGAGACCGTCGGATACCGCATGCGGCTCGATACGCGTGTCGGCCCGAAGACCCGCATCGAAGTCGTCACCGAGGGCGTCTTTCAGCGCATCATCACGGGCGATCCGGAGCTCGACGGGATCGGCGCGATCCTGTTCGACGAGTTCCACGAGCGCAGCCTCGATGCCGATTTCGGCCTCGCGCTCGCCCTCGATGTGCAGGAGGGGCTGCGCGAGGATCTGCGCGTCCTCGTCATGTCGGCGACGCTGGACGGCGCGCGGGTTGCCGGCCTGCTGGGTAATGCGCCCGTTATCGAAAGCCAGGGCCGCGCCTATCCCGTCGAGATCCGCCATGAAGACCGGCCGGGCACCGAGCGTGTGGAGCAGGCGGTCGCCCGGATCGTGCGCGCGACGATTGCCGGGGATACCGGCAGCCTGCTGGTCTTTCTGCCGGGGCAGGGCGAGATCCGCCGCGTCGCCGAGGCGCTGGACGGTCGGCTTCCCGCAGACGTCTTCGTCGCGCCGCTCTATGGCATGATGGATATCGCCGATCAGGACCGCGCGATCCGCCCGCCGGAGGCCGGAACGCGCAAGGTCGTGCTCGCAACCGCCATCGCCGAAACATCCATCACCATCGACGGCGTGCGCGTCGTCATCGACTCCGGTCTTGCCCGCCGCCCGGTCTTCGATCCGGGCTCGGGCCTGACGCGGCTGGAGACCGGGCGCGTCAGCCAGGCGGGGGCCGCGCAGAGGGCCGGTCGCGCCGGCCGCACGGAGCCCGGTATCGCCATCCGCCTGTGGCGCGAAGAGCAAACGCGCGCGCTCGCCGCGTTCGATCCGCCCGAAATCCTCAATGCCGACCTGACGTCCCTGCTGCTCGACTGCCTTTCCTGGGGCGTCGCCGACCCGGCCGATCTTCGCTTCCTCGATCCCCCGCCGTCTCCTGCCCTGTCCGAGGCACGGACGCTGCTGACGATGCTCGGCGCGCTGGACGAACGGGGCGGAATGACCGCGAAAGGCCAATCCATGCGCGAACTGGCGCTTCCCGCCCGTCTTGCCGCGATGGTCGCGTCGGCATCCGGTTCGCGCGATGCATGGCGGCGCATGCTGCTTGCTCTTCTTGTTACAGAGCGCGGCGCGGGTGGGCCCGGCGTTGATATCGGCCACCGCCTCGATGTTGCGATCCGCGCCAAGGCCCCGCAGATGTCGCGCCTGCGCGACATGGCGCGCCGCGCGGTCGTACCGCTCGGCCTGCCGGAAAACGATGTCGCCGCGACAGCCGGCGAGATGCTGCTGGACGCTTATCCGGATAGGCTCGCCAAATCGCGCGGCGGCGGCCGCCACGGAGCCTTTGTCATGGCGAACGGACGCGGCGTCGCCATGGACGAGACCGAGCCGCTGGCGGGCGCGGATTATGTCGTCGTCGCCGATGTGACGGGTGTCGCGCGCGAAGGCCGCATCACGGCGGCCGCCGCGGTCGACGAGGATGAGGTCCGCGCCGTGATGGGAGACCGGATCGAAACCGCCGCGCAGGTCGAATTCGACCGTCAGAAGGGTGGGCTGACCGCACGCCGGGTGGAGCGTCTTGGCGCGGTCGTCCTGTCTCGCTCAACCCGCAAGGTGGAGCCCGGCGAAGCCGCGACCGCCGCGCTTCTGGATGGCGTCCGTGCGCACGGACTGGTGCTTCTGCCGTGGTCGAAGGATGTCGCCCAATTGCGCGCCCGGCTTGCCTGGCTTCATGCGCGCCTCGGCGCGCCATGGCCGGCGATGGACGATGCGGCGCTGCTGGACGATCTGGAAAACTGGCTCGCGCCTTTTCTGCAGGGTGCGGTGTCTCTGTCCGGTCTCGACGCCGGCATGCTGCGCGATGCCCTGATGCTGCGCGTGCCGCCGGATATGCAGCGTCGGGTCAACGACCTCGCGCCGCCGCGCTTCGAGGCGCCGACCGGCAGCCATATCATGCTCGACTATCCCGCCGACGGATCGGCGCCCGTCGTCGCGATCCGCGTGCAGGAGCTTTTCGGCTTGAAAACCCACCCGTCGATTGCCGGCGGCGAGGTGCCGCTGACCTTCGAACTCCTGTCGCCGGCCCACAGGCCGATCCAGCGCACCCAGGACCTGCCGGGCTTCTGGACCGGGACATGGGCCGCCGTGCGCGCCGACCTGCGCGGGCGCTATCCGAAACATGTCTGGCCCGAGGATCCCGCCACCGCCGAACCGACCCGTCGCGCCAAGCCGCGCGGATGAGCCTTTCGCCTCGTACCATCATTTAAAAACGCAAATGCGCATCGTATATTCACCAAATGGAATATGATCTCGGCACCGGGATGGGCTACGGCAACCGCCGGTTGCGCCTGTCGACGATAACCAACACGCGCTGGCTGGCGACATTCGGCCAGCTCGCTGCCGTGACCTTCGTCGCCATCGTCCTGCAGTTCCAGTTGCCGATGATCGCCTGCGTATTCCTGATCGCGCTCGCGGCGATATTGAATCTCGCCCTGACGCGGCTGTTTCCGGCCAACAAGCGCTTGCGTCCGGTCGGTGTCTTCGCGGTGCTCGTCTTCGATGTCGCGCAGCTGACGGGCCTGCTGGCGCTGACCGGCGGTCTGACCAACCCGTTCTGCATCCTGCTTGTCGTTCCGGTCATCATCTCGGCGACGACGCTGCCGCCCCGTTTCACTGCGATCCTGGCCGCGGTCACCATCGCGTTTGCGACGGCGTTGGCCTTCGTTCATCTGCCGTTGCCTTGGTATCCCGGCACGGAACTCCAGATTCCGCTGGTCTTCGTCGCCGGCATGTGGGTCGCCGTGGTCTCGGCGCTGGTGTTCACGGCCTTCTATGTCTATCGGGTCGCCGAGGAGGCGCGGCGCCTTGCCGATGCGCTGGCGGCGACCGAACTCGTCCTGCAGCGCGAGCAGCACATCTCGGCGCTCGACGGCATGGCCGCCGCCGCCGCGCATGAACTGGGCACACCGCTTGCGACCATTTCGCTGGTCGCCAAGGAGATGGGGCGCGAACCCTTCGATCTGGAAAATCTGCGCGAGGACATTGCCCTGCTGCGCACCCAGGCGGATCGCTGCCGCGAGATCCTTCGGCGGCTGAGCACGCTGGGCGCCGGCGACGAGGAGCATCTGTCGCGCATGGCGCTGCGCACCATGATCGAGGAAGTCGTCGCGCCGCATCGTGAATTCGGTATCGAGATCACCACGCCCATCGAGAGCAAGGCCGGCACGGAACCCGTCTGCCGCCGCAACCCGGGTATCATCTACGGTCTCGGCAATCTGGTCGAAAACGCCGTCGACTTCGCAAAGGAAGTCGTCGAAATCCGCTTGTCCTGGGACGAGCAGACGGTCCGCGTCCGCATCCTTGATGACGGGCCGGGCTTTCCGCCGGAGGTTCTGGATAATATCGGCGAGCCGGATCTGCGGTTGTCGCGGGTGCCGAATCGGCCGCGCAACGGTGGCGGCGGTCTCGGTCTCGGCATCTTCATCGCCAAGACGCTTTTGGAGCGTTCCGGCGCGAAAATTCGCTTCTCCAATGCGTTTTCCGGAGGAAAAGGCGCGGAAGTCGTCGTGGAGTGGCCGCGTTCTTCAATGCAGGACTCGGCTTAAGGCGGCAAAAACCTTATATGAACAGGAAAACGGACAGGTGATGGGTATGGAAGAAACAAGCGAACTCGGCCCGGATACAAGCCTGCTGATCGTCGATGACGACCGGTTGTTCCTGCAACGGCTCGCCCGTGCGATGGAGAGCCGCGGTTTCTCTGTTGCGACCTCCGAAACGGTCTCGGGCGGCCTCGCCGAAGTGAGAAAATCTCCGCCGGCCTATGCGGTCGTCGATATGCGTCTCGAGGACGGAAACGGCCTCGACGTGATCGAGGCGATCCGCACGAAACGCCCGGACGCGCGCGCCATCGTACTGACCGGCTACGGCAACATCGCGACGGCGGTCAACGCGGTCAAGCTGGGCGCTGTCGACTACCTTGCCAAACCGGCCGACGCCGACGATGTCTATGCGGCGCTGACGGCCAGCCCGGGCGAGAAGGTGGCGCCGCCGGAAAACCCGATGTCGGCGGACCGGGTGCGATGGGAACATATCCAGCGCGTCTTCGAGATGTGCGACCGCAACGTGTCGGAAACGGCGCGCCGCCTGAACATGCACCGCCGCACGCTGCAGCGCATCCTGGCCAAACGCGCGCCGCGCTGACGTCGCGTTTCTATTCCGGCAGATCGATTCCCGCGAGTTCAGCGGCGTAGAGGCGCTGCGACGCGGCCTGGGCGATGCGCAGCGTCACCGCCTTGCGGCGCGCGGCGGCGAGCCGGTTTTCGGGCGCATCCCTGAGAAGCGCCGCGCCGTGCGTGTCCGCGCGAATGAAGCCGCAATCGGGTGGGAATATCGCCTCGGGCACGTCTTCCAGCGTCGCGAAGAACAGCCGGTCGCAATAGTCCCGGTAGTCCGGCCATTTGCTGTCGGCCTTCATGTCCTCGATCGAGGACTTGATCTCCACGATCCAGATCGAGCCGTCCCTGAACAGGGCGATGATGTCGGCGCGCCGGCCGCTGGCGAGCGTCAGTTCCGGCAAATGCGCGGCCCCCATTTCCGCGAGCAGCAACTGCACGCCGCGCCGGATTCGCATGGCGCGGGCCGACTGGCGGCCATCCTCGAGCGGGTTCTTCGAATGCAGGTCGATAAGGGGCATTGCGCCAACCTGCCATGATTCGCCAAGCGGCGCATCCGCGTGTATTTTGGCTTTACAGGTGTGTGATGAATGTCACATCTTTATGTTCATGGTTAATCAATAATTGAGTCCTAGATGACAGGCTCGTGAGTCTGTACTAACAAGGTTGCCGGAGCGGAAGCTGGAACGCCGGTAGCGGCTTTTTGAGGGAGAAAGACATGCGGGGGTCACGCATTCTCATTGCCATCGCGGTGGCTGCAAGTGCGGCACTGGCTGGTTGCAGTACCATCAGCGACGCTGGTTCGAACCTGATGATCAACGCTTACACGTCGAAGGCTGACGGCGCCTACAAGCTGCCGGCGATCCCGACGAGCAAGATTTCGCGCAAGTATCGCCGCCAGATCGTGCGTTATCCGAGCAATGAAAAGCCCGGCACCATCATCGTCGATACCAATGCGAAGCATCTCTATTTCATCCTCGAGGACGACCGTGCGGTGCGCTACGGCATCGGCGTCGGTCGCGAGGGCTTTACGTGGTCCGGCACGGCGCGCGTTGCATACAAGCGCGCATGGCCGACCTGGACTCCGCCGGCCGCGATGATCAAGCGCCAGCCCGAACTCGCCAAGTACCGTGGCGGCATGGAGCCGGGCCTGATGAACCCGCTCGGTGCGCGTGCGCTCTATCTCTATAACAAGGGCGGCGATACCGGGTATCGCCTGCACGGCTCGCCGGAATGGTGGTCGATCGGCAAGAATGTGTCGTCCGGCTGCATCCGCATGATCAACCAGGACGTTATCGATCTCTACAACCGTGCCGAACCGGGCGCGAAGGTGATCGTTCTCTGATCGGCAAGGCCGATACGAAATAAAAAAGCCGGGTTCGAAACCCGGCTTTTTCTTTGTCGGATGCTGTGTTTCGTCAGACGGCTTCGACACCCTGCACTTCGGGAATGAAGTGATGCAGCAGGTTCTGGATGCCGTGTTTGAGCGTCGCCGTCGAGGACGGACAGCCGGCGCAGGCGCCTTTCATGTGAAGGAAAACCGTGCCCTTGCGATATCCCTTGAAGGTGATGTCGCCACCGTCCTGGGCGACAGCCGGGCGAACGCGGGTATCCAGCAGTTCCTTGATCGTGGCCACGATCGGCTCGTCGTCCGTTTCGTAGAATTCCTCTCCCGGCGCGGTTTCGATGCCGGTATTGTCCGTCATCATGACCGGCGCATCGGACATGAAATGCTCCATGATCCCGGCGAGGATCGCGGGCTTCAGATGATGCCACTCGAACCCGTCATCCTTCGTGACGGTGACGAAGTCGTAGCCGAAGAAGACGCCCGTGACGCCGTCGATCGAAAACAGCACGCCGGCCAGCGGCGATTGCGCCGATGCCTCGTCCGCGTCCCGGAAATCAGCGGTCCCGCTTTCGAGCACGACCTTGCCCGGCAGGAATTTCAGCGTGGCGGGATTGGGGGTCGCTTCGGTCTGGATGAACATCGTGTCGCTCCGGCGATCAGTTTGGAATGTTTCTAAAATAGGCCGAATGGTCGGCTATATCAAGCAAGTGACATGCGCCTTTTTCACGACGCGCGCCAGACGCGGTCAGGAAAGGCTCTCGATATCCTCGTCGCTGAGACTGTGCGGAACGACGGTCACGGGAATGGGGAATGCCGCGTTGCGCCCCGCGATCGACGAGACCAGCGGGCCGGGGCCTTCCTTGGCTTCGCCGGCGGCGAGCACGAGAATGCCGATATCCTGGTCTTCCTCGATCAATGCGTGGATCTGCTCCACCGGAACGCCCTCGCGAATGACGTTCTCCGCCTCGATACCCGCCTTCTCGCGCGCGAAGGCGGCGTGCTTGGCAAGTGTCGCTTCCGCCCTTTCCAGCGCCTCGGCGCGCATGACCTGTTCGACGCCCAGCCAGTGCTGGAAGTCGCCCGGCTCGATGACATAGAGCAGGATCACGCCACCATTGGTCTTGAGCGCGCGCCGCGCGGCATAGAGGACCGCCCGCTCGCATTCGGGCGTGTCGTCGATCACCGCCATGAACTTGCGGTGATGGCCGGTTTCGTTGATCAGTCGTCTTGTTACCATGGCCGATAAATGGCACGCCGCCGCGACCGCTTCAAGCGCCGAGATATTGGCGCGTCATGCGGTGCACGAAAGCCCGCCGCGTAACCTCAGGCGGAAAGCCCGACGATCCGCCTGATATCCACCATGGTCTTTTCCGCGAGCACGGAGGCGCGTTCCCCGCCATCGGCCAGAACCGCGTCGATATGTCCGGGATCGGCCAGCAGGCGGCGCATTTCATCGGCGATCGGGCTCAGCTTTTCGACCGCCAGATCGGCAAGCGCCGGCTTGAAGGCCGAGAATTGCTGGCCGCCGAAATCCTTCAGAACCGCGTCCATGCTCGTCCCGGTCAACGCCGCGTAGATATTGACCAGATTCTCCGCCTCGGGCCGGCCTTCGAAACCGCCACTGTCGCTCGGCAGCGCCTCGGGGTCCGTCTTGGCCTTGCGAATCTTCTTGGCGATATCGTCGGACGTGTCGGTCAAATTGATGCGCGACAGGTCGGAGGGGTCGGATTTCGACATTTTCTTGGTGCCGTCGCGCAGGCTCATGATGCGCGTCGCCGGCCCCTCGATCAGCGGTTCGGTGATCGGCAGGTAGCCATTGACGGTTTCGTCACCAACCTCGACCGGTATGCCGATTCCCAGTTCGCCGATCCGTTCGGAATAGTCGTTGTTGAACTTCTGGGCGATGTCGCGCGCCAGTTCCAGGTGCTGTTTCTGGTCGTCGCCGACCGGAACATGGGTCGCGCGATAGACCAGAATGTCCGCCGCCATCAGGTTCGGATAGGCAAACAGACCGACCGAAGCGTTCTCGCGGTCCTTGCCGGCCTTTTCCTTGAACTGGGTCATCCGGCTCAGCCAGCCCATGCGTGCGACGCAATTGAAGATCCAGGCCAGTTCGGCGTGCTGGTAGACGCGGCTCTGGTTGAACACGATGTGCTTTACGGGGTCGATGCCCGAGGCGAGATACGCCGCCGCGATCGACCGCGTGCCGTTGATCAGTTCGGCCGGGGACGGATTGACGGTCAGCGCGTGAAGATCGACGACGCAATAGATGCAGTCATAATTGTCCTGCAGCGCGACGAATTTCCGGATCGCGCCGAGATAGTTGCCGAGTGTCAGGTTGCCGGTCGGCTGCACACCCGAAAAGACGAGGGGTTCGAAACTGCTCATGATCGTGATCCCGAAGCTGGTGGAGGGCCCCGTTGCAGATCAGAACCGTCTGCATGGGTATCTTGCGGCGCGCTTATGGCAGGCGCCGGCCAATCCTTCAAGTGGCTGTCAGTCGGCCGCCGCGGGCGCGCGGTCCCGCCGGATCGTGCGCGCCAGCATCGAGCGGTCGACCGCCCCGGTCACGATCGCCAGTCCGAAATAGACAATCATAGAGACGGCGATCAGCAGCACCGCGATCCCGGCGCGAACGAGGATGCCGGAAACGAAGAAACGCTCCTGCATCACCGCCCACGAGCCGAGCAGGACCATGCTCATCGCGGCCGTGCAGACCAGCACGAGCCCGATGCGGCGAAGCGTCTCCGGCGCGGGCCGGAAATGATCCCGCCGCCACAGCGTCCATCCGAGAAGGCCGGCATTGGCCCAGCCGGCGAGGCTTGTCGCCGCGGCGATGCCGACATGGCCGAGCGAGGGAAACAGCGCGATGCTGCCCCCGGCATTGATCACCAGCGAGACGAGCGAGTACCACATCGGCGTCTTCATGTCCTCGCGCGCGAAATAGGCCGGCTGCAGCACCTTGATCAGCACGAAGGAGGGCAGGCCGATGGCGAAGGCGGCGAGTGCGCTTGCCGCGGCCTGTGTCGTTTCGGGGGCAAACGCGCCGCGTTCGTAGATGACGGCGATGAAAGGCACCGGCGTCAGAGCCAGCGCCACGGCCGCCGGCACTGTCAGCGCCAGCCCGAATTCCAGGCTGCGGTTTTGCAACGTCAGCGCGGTCCGTGTCTCGCCGGCGCCGAGCGCGCGCGCCAGTTCCGGCAACAACACCACGCCGATAGCAATGCCGATCATCCCGAGCGGCAGCTGGTAGATGCGGTCGGCATAATTGAGCAGCGCGATCGCGCCGTCCTGCTGCGACGCGATGATCTGGCCGATGACGAGGTTGATCTGCACGATCCCGCCGGTCAGCGCCGCCGGCGCGGCGAGGGCGAGAAGACGCCGCACCTGCGGCGTCAGCCTTGGCCGTTGCGGCGCGAAGCGGAAACCGAGCCGAACGAGCCCGTAGACCAGCAGTCCGAGTTGCAGAAGTCCGGCGATTGCGACGCCGATGGCAAGCCCCACGCCGATATTCGGGCCGTCCCAGCCCTGGTAGAGAGCCACCAGCAGCACGCCGATCAGAACGACGTTGAGCAGCACCGGTGCCAGCGCCGCGAGGAAATACCGCCGAAACGAGTTGAGGATGCCCGACAGCATCGCGACCAGCGACATCGCGGCCAGATAGGGGAACATGATGCGCGCCAAAAGCACTGTCAGGTCGAACTTGTCGGGCGAGTCGCGGAAGCCTGCCGCAATCACCGTCGCGGTCAGGAATGGCATGAAAACCAGTGCCACCGCCGTGAATGCCAGCAACACGAGCGCGAGCACGGAGAAGACCTCGCCGGCGAACCGCGCCGCGGTGTCCTTGCCGCCGGTTTCCAGCTCCTTCGCGAAGATCGGAACGAAGGCGGAGTTGAAGGCTCCTTCGGCGAACAGGCGGCGGAACAGGTTCGGAAAGCGTAGCGCCGCGTAGAAGGCGTCGGCAACCGGGCCAGCGCCCAGTGCGGCGGCAATCAGCGCCTCGCGCGCGAAGCCCAGAACCCGGCTCGCCGCAGTCGCGCTGCCGACGCCGAGAAACTTGCCGAAAAGGCTCATAGCCTAGCTCGCCTTTCTGGAGCCGGACTTCGCCAGTCCGGGGCTGACCTGCACGACGGGGTTGTCGTCGCCGCGCCCCATCAGCACGTCCGTCAGCACCTTGCGGATGCGCTTCTGGCGCACCGGGTCGGTGATCTTGTGGCCGGTCAGATCGGTGACGTAGAACGTATCGACCACCTTCTCGCCAAACGTGGTGATATGCGCCGAGCGGATATCGAGCGTCAGGTCGGACAGCGCGCCGGTGATCTCCGACAGGATGCCCGGACGGTCCAGCCCCTCCACTTCGATCACCGAGAAACGGTTCGACAGCGTGTTCTTGATCGCCACCGCCGGTTCGATCTGGAAGGCCTTCAGCCCGCGCCGCGGCTTCATCTTGTGGGCCAGCATGTTGGGCACGTATTCGCGGCCCGCCAGCACGTCCTCGATCACCTTGCCGATCCGCGAGGCCCGGCGATACTCGTCGCCGTCGTCGGTGAATTCGCGGTTGATCAGGATCGTGTCGAGCGCCCAGCCGTCGCGCGTGGTGAAGACATGCGCGCCGTCGATCTTCGCGCCCGCGCTCGAACAGGCGGCCGCGATGATCGACAGGAGGCGCGGATGGTCGGGTGCCAGCACGGTGACTTCCGTGATCGCCTGGAACTGGCTCGTGAAGACCGAGGTCGCGAGTTTCTTGTCCTCCGCCATCGCCTTGCGGATGAACGCCGCATGCTGCACCTGGTCCTCGATATCGACGGTCAGCAGGTAGTTATCGTAGTGCTGGTCGACATAGGCCTGGCGTTCCTTTTCCGGCCAGTCGGAGAGGCTTTCCAGCAGGTGCTCGCGCGCGATTGCCGCGCGTTGCCTGCGATTGATCTCCGAAACGCCGCCCCTCAGCGCCAGTTCCGTCTCCGAATAGAGCGTGCGCAGCAATTGCCCTTTCCAGCCGTTCCATACACCGGGGCCCACCGCGCGAATGTCGCAGACCGTCAGGATGACCAGGAGCTTGAGCCGCAGCACCGTCTGCACCGTCGCGACAAAATCCTCGATCGTTTTGCGGTCGGAGAGATCGCGTGATTGTGCGACCGTGCTCATCGTCAGATGGTCGCGGATCAGCCAGGCGATGAGTTCGGTCTCGGCCGCCGTGAAGCCGAGCCTCGGGCACAGCTTCTCCGCCACTTCCGCGCCGGCGATCGAATGGTCCTTGGGCCGCCCCTTCGCGATGTCGTGCAGGAAGAGCGCCGTGTAAAGGATGCGCCGGTAATCCTCGAGGTCCGGCAGCAGCGAGGAGGCGAGGGGGTGATCTTCCTCGAGCGACCCGTTCTCGATCTTCGACAAGACGTCGACCGAGCGGATCAGGTGCTCGTCCACCGTGAAGTGGTGGTACATGTTGAACTGCATCATCGCCACGACCTTGCCGAAATCGGGGATGAAGCGGCCGAGAACGCCGGCCTCGTTCATGCGCCTGAGGTTCAGCGCCGGATCGCGGCGCGAGGTCAGGATGTCCATGAACAGCCGGTTGGCTTCGGGATCTGTCCGCAGCGCCTTTCGGATCAGCTTGAGCGACCGGCGGGTCAGTTGCAGGGCGTCGGGATGGAAATCCAGCTCGTCGCGGTCGGCGAACCAGAACATGCGGATGATGTTGACCGGATCCTTCTCGAACACGTCGTCGCCGGCGACATTGATGCGCTTGTTCTCGACGACGAAATCCTCGGTGCCGCGGATCTTGCGGCTGCGTCTGGAAAACGGAAGCGTTTGCAGCAGCCGGTTGAAGCCGGGTGCATTCTTGACCTCTTCCTCCTCGAGCGCCGCGCAGAAAATGCGCGTCAGGTCGCCGACATCCTTGGCGATCAGGAAGTAGTGCTTCATGAAGCGCTCGACGTCCTTCAGGCCCGGATGGCTCTTGTAGCCGAGCCGGTCCGCGAGGCTGCGCTGAACCTCGAAGCCGAGGCGTTCCTCCGCCTTGCCGGTCAGGAAATGCAGGTGGCAGCGCACCGCCCACAGGAAGTCCTCGCATTTGACGAAGAGATTGTATTCGGCCCGGCTCAGCACGCCCTTGCGGACGAGATCGGAGCGGTTGGACAGCCGGTAGAAATATTTCGCGATCCAGAACAGCGTTTGCAGGTCGCGCAATCCGCCCTTGCCGTCCTTGATGTTCGGCTCGACGAGGTAGCGTGTCTCGCCCATGCGCTTGTGGCGCGAGTCGCGTTCGGCGAGCTTCGCCTGGATGAAGCCGGACGCCGTGTTCTGCACCACATCGGTGTCGAAACGCGTGTTAAGCTCGTCGTAGAGGGCTTTCTCGCCATAGAGATAGCGCATGTCGAGAATGGCGGTGCAGATGGTCGTGTCCGTCTTGGACAGGCGCACGCACTCGTCGATCGATCGCGTCGCGTGCCCGACTGTCAGGCCGAGATCCCACAGCATGTAGAGAATGTATTCCGCCAGCTGCTCGCCGAGCGGGGTCTGCTTGTAGGGCAGCACGAAAAGCAGGTCGATATCGGAGCCGGGTGCCAGCGTGGCGCGGCCGTAACCGCCGACCGCGACCAGCGCCAGCCGCTCGCCGGACGACAGGTTGTTGACCTTGAACACCTTGTCGATGGCGAAATCGTAGATCGCGCGGATCATCACATCCATGTCGTCGGACAGGCGCTGCGCGCAGGCGATGCCGCTGCCGTCCTCGAACAGTTGTTTTTCCGCTTCCTGCCGGCTCGCGGTCAGCACGGTTTTCAGATGCGCGAGCACGTCGGCGCGAACCGTATGCGGTGCGCCGTCGCCGCCCATGCGGTCGGCGATCGCGATCAGGTCGGATCGAAGCGTTTCGAGGTCGAGTGCGGGTTGGGGGGAGGTGTCGACTGCCGTCATTTCTTGGTCCGGGGGCTCTTGTGAGCCTCATACCGAAACGCCGCGCGCTTGTCACATACCTTCAATCGCGCTTTCCCGACAGCGCCTTGAGGCGGTAGAGCGTTTCGAGCGCCTCGCGCGGCGTCATCTCGTCGGGCACGAGGTCGCACAGCGCCTCCTCGACGGCGCTCGATTGCACTTGAGGCGCGGTGCGCCTGATCTCGGCTGAAAACAGCGGCAGGTCGTCGACGAGCTTCGACGCCTTGGTGTCGCGGCCCTGCGCCTCCAGCTGGTCGAGCACGTCGCGGGCGCGTGACACGACGCTTTCCGGAAGCCCGGCGAGCTTGGCGACCTGTACGCCATAGGACCGGTCGGCGGCGCCCTTCGCCACTTCGTGCAGGAACACGACGTCGCCTTCCCACTCCTTCACCCGCATGGTGACGTTGTGGAGGCTTTCCAGTGTCTCGGCCAGCGCCGTCAATTCGTGGAAATGCGTCGCAAACAGCGTGCGGCAGCGGTTCTTCGCATGCAGGTGCTCGACCGTCGCCCAGGCAATCGAAAGCCCGTCGAATGTCGAGGTGCCGCGTCCGATCTCGTCGAGGATCACCAGCGACCGGTCCCCGGCCTGGTTCAGGATCGCGGCGGTTTCGACCATCTCGACCATGAAGGTTGAGCGCCCGCGCGCCAGGTCGTCGGATGCTCCGACCCGGCTGAACAGCCGGTCGACCACGCCGAGATGCGCGCTTCCAGCCGGCACGAAGGAGCCGGTCTGGGCGAGGATCGCGATCAGCGCGTTTTGGCGCAGGAAGGTCGACTTGCCGCCCATGTTCGGCCCGGTCAGGAGCCAGATCGCGCCCTGCTCGCCGCCGCCATTCGGCGAAAGATCGCAATCATTGGCCACGAAAGGATTGGCGGCCTGCTTGCGCAAGGCCTGCTCGACCACCGGATGCCGGCCCGCGACGACCGCGAAATTGCGGCTGTCGTCAATCTTCGGACGGCAATAGCCCTCCGTTTCGGCAAGCCGCGCCAGCGCCACCGAGACGTCGATTACCGACAGCGCCAGCGCCGCGCCACGGATCGCATCGGCCGCCGCGATGACTTCGCCTTGCAGCCTTTCGAACACCGCGAGTTCGATCGACAGCGCACGGTCGGCGGCGTTGGCGATGCGGCTTTCGAGATCGGCGAGTTCCGTCGTGGTGAAACGCATCGCACTGGCGAGCGTCTGCCGGTGGATGAACCGGCCTTTCGCCTCGTCCGTGCCGGTCAGCGCATCGGCGTTCAACGCCGTCACCTCGATGAAATAGCCGAGAACGTTGTTGTATTTGATCTTCAGGGACCGGACGCCGGTTTCCTCGGCATAGCGTGCCTGCAGTCCGGCGATCACCTTGCGCGATTCGTCGCGCAACGCCCGCATTTCGTCGAGTTCCGCATTGTGTCCCGCACGCACGAAACCGCCGTCACGCTTCAACAGCGGCACGTCGTCGTCGAGCGCGGAGGAAAGACTTTCGGTGACCGCGTGCGGCGCATGCGCGAGCAACTTGCTGGCTTCGCCCAGTTCTTCCGGCAGGTCGATCGACGCCAGCAGCCTTTGTGCCTCGGTTGCGGCCTCCAGACCCTGCGCGAGCGCCAGCAGGTCGCGCGGGCCTCCGCGATTGAGCGAAAGCCGCGAAAGGGCGCGCGGCATGTCCGGGCATCCCTTCAGGACATCGCGCAACCCATCGGTCAGCCGGTCGTCGGCGGAAAGGAAGAAGGAGACCGAATCCAGTCGCGCATCGATCGCCCGGCAGTCGGTCAGCGGCGAGCGCAGCCTTTCGGCGAGCAGTCGCGCGCCGCCCCCGGTGACGGTGCGGTCAATGGCCTTGAGCAGGCTGCCTTGCCGCGACCCCGACAATGTACGTTCGATTTCCAGATTGGCCCGCGTGGCCGGATCGATGAACAGGGTCGAGCCGGCATCCTCGCGCTCGGGCCGCTGCAATGCCGGCCGTTCGGAAATCTGCGTGCGCTCGACATAGGCGATGGCGCCCGCCGCGGCGGCCAGTTCGGCCCGCGAGAACGCGCCGAAACCGTCGAGCGTCTGCACGCCATAGAAGCGGGCGAGACGGTCATGCGCCGTCGCGCTGTCGAAGAAGGCCGAGGGCAGGGGCGTCACGGCAAGACCGAGCAGGTCGAAAACCGGTCGCAAATCCGGATCGGAGAACACGCTGTCGGCGACCGTGATCTCGCGCGGGCCGATGCGCGAAATGTCGGAAAGCAGGCGCTCCGGCGCCGTGGCCGCGATGCGGAAATGCCCGGTCGAGATGTCGATCCAGGCCAGCGCCATTTCCGGGCCGGAGCCGGATTTCGTGCGCCCCACAGCCATGAAGTAGCTGCTCTCGGACGGGTCGAGCAGCTTTTCCTCGGTGATCGTTCCGGGCGTCACCAGCCGCGTTACGTCGCGTCTGACGACCGCCTTCGAGCCGCGCTTCTTGGCCTCGGCTGGGTCCTCCAGCTGTTCGCAGACGGCGACGCGGAAGCCTTTTCCGATCAGCTTTTGCAGGTAGTCGTCGGCGGCATGCACCGGCACGCCGCACATCGGAATGTCGTCATCGAGATGCTTGCCGCGCTTGGTCAGCGTGATGCCCAGCGCCTGCGAGGCGATCTCGGCGTCCTCGAAAAACAGCTCGTAAAAATCGCCCATCCGGTAGAACAGGAGCGAATCCGGATTCGCGTCCTTGATCTCCAGATATTGCGCCATCATCGGCGTTGGTGCGGCGGTCTGTGCGGTCTTTGTCAGCATTTCAGGAACAGTGACCCGGGGTTTTCCGAGTCATAGTCGCGTTTACAGGCAGGGCAAATAGCCTTAGGACAAGCTCCCCATCTTGTTTGGGACAACGATAAAAACGGTTGGAAACGTCCATGGCGAAATCTCCGAAATCCGCGGCAGGCGGAGGTGGCGACGCGCGCCCCCGGGTCATCGAGCAGGAAGCGCTGGATTTTCACGCGCGGGGCCGGCCCGGCAAGCTTGAGATCACCCCCACGAAGCCGATGGCGACCCAGCGCGATCTGTCGCTGGCCTATTCGCCGGGCGTCGCCGTTCCCGTGAAAGCGATCGCCGAGGATCCAGTCAAGGCGTTCGACTATACGGCGCGCGGCAACATGGTCGCCGTGATTTCCAACGGCACGGCGATCCTTGGTCTCGGCGATCTCGGCGCGCTGGCTTCCAAGCCGGTGATGGAAGGCAAGGCGGTGCTGTTCAAGCGCTTCGCCGACGTGGACTCCATCGATCTCGAGGTCGACACCAAGGACATCGACGAATTCGTCAATTGCGTGCGTCTCCTCGGACCGTCCTTCGGCGGTATCAACCTCGAGGACATCAAGGCGCCCGACTGTTTCATCATCGAGCAGCGCCTGCGCGAGGAGATGGATATCCCCGTCTTCCATGACGACCAGCACGGCACGGCCATCATCGCGGCCGCCGGCCTGATCAATGCGCTGCATCTCACCGGGCGCGATCTCAAGACGGCGAAGATCGTCTGCAACGGCGCCGGCGCGGCGGCCATTGCCTGTATCGAGCTCATCAAGTCCATGGGCGTACCGCATGAGAACGTCATCCTGTGCGACACCAAGGGCGTCATCTACCAGGGCCGCTCGACAGGGCTGAACCAGTGGAAATCGGCGCACGCGGTCAGGACGGACCGGCGATCGCTCGCCGACGCGCTGGAGGGTGCGGATGTGGTTCTCGGCCTGTCGGTCAAGGGCGCGCTGACCGAGGACATGGTGCGCTCCATGGCCGACAATCCGATCATCTTCGCCATGGCCAATCCCGATCCCGAGATCACGCCGGAAGAGGTTGCCGCGATCCGGTCCGACGCCATCGTGGCGACCGGCCGGTCGGACTATCCCAACCAGGTCAACAACGTCCTCGGCTTTCCCTATATCTTCCGCGGCGCGCTCGATGTGCGCGCGACAGAGATCAACGAGGCGATGAAGGCCGCCGCCGCGCAGGCGCTTGCCGACCTCGCCCGCGAAGACGTCCCGGATGATGTCGCTGCGGCCTATGCCGGCAACCGGCCGAAATTCGGTCCCGGCTACATCATTCCCGTTCCCTTCGATCCTCGCCTGATCTCGGCGATCCCCGTCGCCGTCGCCAAAGCGGCGATGGATACCGGCGTTGCCCGGCGCGAGATCACCGATTTCGACGCCTATGCCAACCAACTGTCGGCGCGGCGCGATCCGATCGCATCCACGCTGCAGCGCATCTACGAGCGCGTCCGCCGTCATCCCAAGAGCATCGTGTTCACGGAAGGCGAGGAGGAGCAGATGATGCGCGCCGCCGTGTCCTACGTGAACCAGCAGCTCGGCACCGCCATCCTGCTCGGCCGCGAGGACCTCGTGCGCAACACGGCGAAGGAGGCCGGTGTCGAACTCGACCGTCCGAATATCGAGATCATCAATGCGCGGTTATCGAAGCGCAACGGCGTCTATGCCGACTATCTGTACGAAAAGCTCCAGCGACAGGGCTATCTCTTCCGCGACTGCCAGCGCCTGATCAACAATGATCGCAACCATTTCGCTGCCGCCATGGTGGCGCTCGGCGATGCCGACGGAATGGTGACGGGCGTTACGCGCAACTACTCGACGGCGCTGGCCGACGTTCGCCGGGTTATCGACGCTCGTCCGGGGCACCGGGTTATCGGCATGTCGCTGGCGCTGTGTCGCGGACGCACCGTGCTCGTCGCGGACACTGCCGTCCATGACATGCCCTCGGCGGAGCAGCTTGCCGATATCGCCGAGGAAGCCGCCGGCCAGGCGCGGCGCATGGGCTACGAGCCCCGCGTCGCGCTGCTCGCCTTCTCCACCTTCGGCGACCCGCCCAGCGAGCGTTCCGAACAGGTCAAGCAGGCCGTTCGTATCCTCGACAAGCGCCGCGTCGATTTCGAGTATGACGGTGAGATGGCGGCCGATGTGGCGCTCAATGCCGACGTCATGGCGCAATACCCGTTCTGCCGGCTTTCGGCCCCGGCCAACGTGCTCGTCATGCCGGCGTTCCACTCGGCGTCGATTTCCACGAAGATGCTTCAGGAACTGGGCGGCTCGACCGTGATCGGGCCGCTGCTGGTCGGGCTCAACAAGCCGGTGCAGATCGTCTCGCTGGGCGCCAAGGACGCCGACATCGTCAACATGGCGGCAATCGCGGCCTACAACGCGAACGCCTGAGGCCGGTCAGGCTGTCTTCGCGCCCGGCGCGAAGCGGCCTGCATCCGCGCCGTAGTAGCGCACATAGCGGTCGCTGATCGCTGCGACCGGCAGGATCACCATCACGTCGGTCGTTCCGAACGCATGGTCCGGCACGGCCATGTCGGCGAATTTGGCGCCGAGCCGGAGATAGCCCTTGATGAGCGGCGGCATGGCGGCAAGCGCCGCTTTCATGTCGATCGCGTCCTCGGGAACAATGTCCATCGCAACGGCGTCTTGTGTCGCCGGATCGACAGCCCATTCACCGGACGCACGGGCGTGCTGGTGCAGGAAGGAGAGCGGCAGCGCATGCGATTGCGTATCCGCGCCCGGAAACGAGGCGCATCCGACCATCACGTCGATCTCGTGGCGCAGGCAATAGGCCCAGATGCCCTGCCACAACAATTCGATCGTGCGCTTCGAACGATAGGCGGGCATCACACAGGAGCGGCCCAGTTCGAGGAAACGCTTTCCCCGATGACGGGCGATCAGGGCGTCGATCGCGTATTCCCCGGCCGAATAGAAGCCGCCGGCGCGCTCCGCGACCTGGTCGCGCAGCAGCCGGTAGGTGCCGACGATACGGTCCGTCGTGTCGCCGGGCAGGCTCGTGTCCACGACGATCAGGTGGTCGCAAATGGCGTCGAAACAGTCCTCGTCGCGGTCGGCGGTGGCGCAATCGGATGAAACGGCCGGCCCCATTTCTTCGCGAAAGACGCGGAACCGCAGCCTTTGCGCGGCGTCCAGTTCCTTCGCATCGCGCACCAGTCGCGCCTGGAGGGAACCGATCTCCCCGAGCAGGGATGCATCGACAGATGCACCGTCGGCGAGCGGGGTCGCTGCAAGTTTCGTGGCAGATGGCTGATTGGCGATAGTCATCCCGAACCCTTTTCTGGACGAAGGGTAATTGCGCCGGCAGCGCCGAATCGTCGGGCCGGCGATTGCGTTTTCGCTAGACAGCTAATGCGACAACTGAATGACGGTGACAAGATGCCGGCAGGAGCGGGCGTCAGGCCGCTTTGCTGTTGAGACGGGCGAGCCGCGCACCGAATTCGTCCGGATCGACGGGTTTCGTCAGGATGCCGTCGGCGCCGGCATTGATGACAGCCACATGCGTCTCGGGCAGGACGTCCGCCGTCAGAGCGATAATTCCAACCGGCGTCATGCCGCCTTCGTCTTCCTCGCGCCGCAGCGCCGCGATCGCCTCGATACCGTCCATCACGGGCATGTGCAGGTCCATCAATACGATGTCGAAGGGCGAAGCCTGGCGATTGGAGCGTACGGCCTCGACAGCGGCCTTGCCGTTCTCGACGTGGTGCACGCGGTGCCCGAGTTTCTCCAGCATCCGAAGCGTCAGCAGCGCATTGACGGGATTGTCCTCAGCGACCAGCACGTTGAGGCCGGAAGGGGGGCGCGCCGGTTTGGCAGGGCTTTTCCTGGACGGCGCCCGATCCGCCGGCGCGTCGGCCTGGCTCGAAACGACACGCAGCAGCGTGCTCGGACGCACCGGACGGGTCAGGAAGGCATGTCCCGCCTCCTTGAATTCAGCGCCGGTCGACCCGCGGTCATCCGCCTCGATAAGCGCGATCAGTCTTGCGGGAAAACCGTCGAAATCGAGAAATGTGCCGGCGCCGTCATCGATCCTGTTGTCGGCGATCAGGATCGTGTCGCCGCCGCTCTCGCGGCACGCGGCGATCGCCTCGTCGCGGGTCGAATGCAGCGTCACCCGCGCACCGGCATCGCGCAGCGCTTGCCGCAGCAGGCCGGCTTCCACCGTGTTCGGACTGAGGATCGCCACCTCGCGTCCGGACAAATCCGTCCGGGCGGGTGAAGCGGCTTCCGGATCGCCCACCGGAAAACGGATAACGAAGCGCGATCCCTCGCCAATCCGGCTGTCCAGCGTAATCGAGCCGCCGGCGGCTTCGACGATCTTGCGCGAGATGGCGAGACCGAGGCCGATGCCCTCATGGGGTCGGTCGAACCCGATCGCAGCCTGCTCGAATTCCTTGAATATCCGCGCCTGGTCCGCGCCCGCGATGCCGGGGCCGGTATCCGCGACGGCGATTTCCAGCATGCCCTCGTGATGGCCGGCCGTGACCGACACGCCGCCGATCTCGGTGAACTTGACCGCATTGCCAATGATGTTGGTGAGAACCTGGCGCAACCGCCCGGGATCGAAAGTGGCGCTGACGGGCAGGTCCGGCGCGAGGTAGTAGCCGAAATCGATGCCCTTGGCGTAGGCCCGTCCGCACAGCAACTCGGCGACGCCGCTGACGAGCGGGGCGATCGCCGTCTGCTGGGGATGCAGTTCGAGATCGCCGGATTCGACGCGGGCGAACTCCATCAGGTCGTTGACGAGCGTCAGCAGCGCTTCACTCGAATCGGTGACGGCCTCGACATAATTCTGCTGTTCGGGCGTCAGTTCGGTATCGGCGAGCAGCTTGCCCATGCCGATGATCCCGTTGAGCGGCGTTCGGATTTCGTGGCTGGTCATCGCCAGGAATCGCGACTTGGCGCGGCTCGCGCGCTCCGCCTCCTCGCGTGCGGCGCGCATGGCGCGCAAATCCTCCTGCAGGCGTGCCTGCGCGTCGGCCGTCCGCGCGGTTGGCACAAGCCAGCGGGCGAGCCGTTGTCCGGCCCGTTTGAGTTTATCCAGAGTGGAGCCCTTTTCCATGGGCTCCGAATATCACTGGGCGGTTAGAACGTGGTTTCCCACATTGCTAAAACTTTCGCGAACCGTGCCGAAATGGCCAGATTCGCTCGTCAGCGCGCCATGTCGATCACCACACGGCCGCGAACCTTGCCGTCGAGGATCGCATGGGCGGTGTCGATAACGTCGTCGAAGCCGATGGTCGTCGACAAGCTGGCAAGCTTCGAGGCGTCGAGATCGGTCGCGATGCGGGCCCACGCCTCCTCGCGCAGCGCCTTCGGCGCCATCACCGAATCGATGCCGAGCAGCGACACGCCGCGCAGGATGAAAGGCATCACGGTCGTCGGCAGGTCGAAGCCCTGTGCCAGCCCGCAGGCCGCGACGGCGCCGCCATATTGCGTCTGCGCGAGCAGGTTGGCGAGCGTGTGCGAGCCGACGGAATCGATCGCCGCCGCCCATCTTTCCTTGCCGAGCGGCCGTCCCGGTTCGGAGAGCTCCGCCCGGTCGATCACTTCGGCCGCGCCGAGATCCTTCAGGAATCCTTCCTCTGACATCCGCCCTGTCGAGGCGATGACGTGATAGCCGAGCTTGGCGAGAATCGAGATCGCGACCGATCCAACGCCGCCATTGGCGCCGGTCACCGCGACGGGGCCGCGATCCGGTGTGATGCCGTGGCGTTCCAGCGCCATGACTGACAGCATCGCCGTATAGCCCGCCGTGCCGACGGCCATCGCGTCCAGCGCCGAAATGCTGTCCGGCCGCGCGATCAGCCAGTCGCCCTTGACGCGCGATTTGCCCGCATAGGCGCCGTAATGCGTCTCGCCGGTGCCCCAGCCGTTCAGGATCACCTTGTCGCCCGGCTTCCAGTCGGGATTGTCGGAATGTTCGACCGTGCCGGCAAAATCGACGCCGGGGATCATCGGCCAGTGGCGAACGACCGGCGACTTGCCGGTGATTGCCAGCCCGTCCTTGTAGTTGACCGTTGTCGCCTCGACCTTGACGACGACATCGCCGTCCATCAGGTCGTCGATCGTCAGGGTCTCGACGCCGACGGACTGTTTCTTGTCCTCGTCGCGCGAAATCATGATCGCCTTGAAACTGTCGGTCATGTCGTCCTCCGTGTCAGGGTTGGTCTTGCTGTTCAGTCGGCCTTGCCGTCCGCTTTCTCGTTCCGCCAGGCCAGGATCTCGTCAAGGATGATCAGGCCCGCGCCCACCGTAATCGCCGCATCGGCCAGATTGAAGACCGCAAACGACCAGAACGAGGTGTGAAACAGGAAATAGTCGATCACATAGCCGAACATCGCACGGTCGATCAGGTTCCCGATCGCCCCGCCGATGACGAGCGCGAAGCCGATATGCGACAGGATGCGGTCGGCCGGGCTGGAGCGCCACAGCCACAGCACGAAGGCGATCACGAAAAGGCTGATCGCGATCAGGGGCAGCGCCCCCAGACCCCACAGCAGCGAGAAGGCGATGCCCTCATTGTGTGTCCGGTAGAGCGCGAAGAACGGCAGCAGGTCGATCTTTTCCTGATAGGCCATGTTCTGCTCGACGAGCAGCTTGGATATGCGGTCGGCGGCGGCGACCAGCCCGATCGCGGTCGCGGCCGGCAGAAGGCTCTTCATGCGTCGTCTCCGTCGAAGGTCAGCGCGTGCCGGCGGATCTCGAACAGCGCGACACCGGTCGCGATCGCCAGGTTGAGCGAATCGGCCCGTCCGGCCTGCGGGATCTTGATCAGTTGCGTGCAGGCATCCGCCAGTTCGGCGGTCATGCCCGCCTGCTCGTTGCCCATGACGAGGAGGACCGGATCGCTTGCATAGTCGGGCTTGCGGTAGTCGACCGCGCCCTTCAGATGCGTGCCGGCGACCATGCCCGGCCATGACTTTGCGAAGGCGATGAAATCGGCCTCGCTCATCCGGCAAAGCGGCATCGCGAACACGGACCCCATCGTCGCCCGCACGGTCTCGGTGGCGAAGGGGTCGGTCGTCTGGCCAACAAGGATGACGCCCTTCGCGCCGGCCGCGTCGGCGGTGCGGATGATCGTGCCGAGATTTCCCGGATCGCGAACCCGGTCGAGCGCGATCCATGTGTCGTTACCGCCCGGCCTGATCGCCGCCGGCGCGGTCCAGCGCTGCTCGAAGACGCCCATGACCATTTGCGGATTGTCGCGCCGCGCGATCGCGCCGAGCACCTTTTCGGAAACGATCAGCACATCCGCGCCATGCGCCAGGCAGCGCGCGGCGAGCGCCTCGACGGTGTCCGACCCTTTGCCGGCCTTCGCATAGATCAGCGTGCGGATTGCCCAAGCCGATTCGATGGCGTCGATGACGAGCTTCATGCCCTCGGCGAGGAAAAGCCCGGTTTCGTCGCGGTACCGCTTCTTTTCCAGCAGCCGGATATCCTTGATGATCGGGTTGGCGAGGCTGGTGATCTCCTTCACCCGGCCCGGTGCGCGCACGGACGAACTCATGGGGCGTCTCCGGCGATCCAGCGGCTGTAAAGCGATGTCGACAGGGCCCTGTCGCCAGCGTCCTCGCGCAGGATGAGTTCGCCTGACTGGATCAGCCCCGCCCGGCCATAACCGGTGAAGACGTCGCGCATCATCTCGTGCATGGCGAAGAAGGATGCGCGGATGGCATAGGCCGTCAGCGTCATCATCACCGCATCTTTCGAAAGAATGTCGCGGCATGTGTCGAGCATCTCCGGCAAATTGTCGAACAACTGCCAGACTTCGCCAGCCGGTCCGCGCCCATAGGCGGGCGGATCGAGCAGGATGATGTCGTAGGAATTGCCGCGCCGTGCCTCGCGCTGCACGAATTTCAGCGCGTCCTCGCAGATCCAGCGGATCGGCCGGTCGGAAAGCTTGGCGAGGTCCTGGTTTTCGCGCGCCCAGGTGATCGCCTTCTTCGACGCATCGACATGGGTCACATGCGCGCCGGCCTTCGCCGCGACCAGCGAGGCCACCCCGGTATAGCCGAACAGGTTGAGCACCTTGAGCTGCCGGTCCGCTGCGGCGATCCGATCCGCCATGTCGCGCCAGTGCGCCGCCTGCTCGGGAAACACCCCGACATGGCGAAACGAGGTGAAGCGGCCGAAATAGGGAATGCCGTCGAACGCCATTTCCCATGTCTCGCCGAGTTGCTGACCCGGAAAGCGCCAGCGTCCAAGCCCTTCCTCGTCCGTATCGCCGGTGAAGACGGCGTCCGCCTTGTCCCATTCCGCGCGCGGCAGTTTCTTCGCCCAGATCGCCTGCGCCTCCGGGCGCACGATGCGGTAGGGGCCGTAGCGCTCCAGCTTTTCGCCGTCGCCGCAGTCGATCAGGGCGTAGTCCGCATCCGGCATCGTCTCCAGGATCACCGGCGCTTCGCCGCGCGGAACAGCGCCGCTGCGCTGCGTCCTCGCCGGGCGCGGCGGCGCGGCTTCGGTCTTCGCGGTCGGCTGGGCGTGTTTCGGGCGGGGCCGGAAACCGCCTTGGCGGCCGTCGCCGTCCCGGCGCTGCGCGGGCGCGGCTGAACCGGGCCGTGGCCTGGACTTGTTCTTTTTCTTCGGATCGTTCTTCGCCAAGGATAGGGCTCTCGCGTCAATGGCGCAGTCTATGGCGCAATCGTGGCGCAATTCCAAGATGCGGGAACGCCATGCACGCGCCTTGTCGGGCCTGTTACGCCGCCAGTTCCGCCGCGAGGATCGCGGCGGCGAGGTCTTCCAGTGCCGCGCCGGTCGATTTGAACAGCGTGATCTCATCGTCGGAGGCCCGGCCGGAATGCGCCCCGGTGGTCAGCGCGTGGAGATCGGCGCGGATATCGTCGACCGTCATCACCCCGGCGGCGAGCGGCTGGACGATGTCCCCGCCCTCCTTGCTCGCGCCCTCGATCGTATCGACGAAAACGGAAGCGCGGCGAATGCAGTCATCGTCGCTCTCTCGCATCTTGGGCGTGAACGCACCGACGAGATCGACATGGGTTCCGGGCTTCAGCAATTCGCCCTTGATCAGCGGAACCGGGGAAAGCGTCGCGGCGGTGATCGTGTCAGCCTTGCTGACGGCATCGTCGAGATCGGTTGTCGCGCTGGCGTCGAACCCGTCCTCGATGAGCGATGCGGCAAGTTTCTCGGCATTGCCGGCGGAGCGGTTCCACACGACGATCCGCTTGTAATCGCGCACGCTTGCATGGGCGCGCGCCAGAAACGGCGCCAGTTCGCCCGCGCCGACGACCAGCAGCGTCTCCGGCGAGGACGGGGCGAGATACCGCGCAGCGAGACCCGAGGCGCAGGAGGTGCGCCACAAGGTCAGCCGCGTGCCGTCGATCAGAGCCTGCGGCGCTCCGGTCTTGCCGTCCATGAGAATGTAGGACGCCATCACGGCGGGCAGGGACAGTTTGCCGTTGTCGGGCGTGACCGTCGCGATCTTGACGCCGATATGGCCTTCCGTGACGGCCTTGCTCCAGGCCGGCATCAGCAGGAGGGTCTGGTCCAAGCCGCCCTCGTGTTCGATCGTGTGGTGATGGCGAAGCGGTGCGTTCACACCGGCCGCGAACGCCTCGCCCAGCGCGTCGATGACGGCGGGAAACGTATAGAGCCGGTCGAGATCGTCGGCGGAAATGAAATGCATGAAATGCTCGTTAGCGGGACATCACGAGAGACCGCCCGGTCGCGGTCTCGGTGTCGGATTGGCGTTTCTGGCCTTCGACCTCGTAACGCAGGCTGTCGGCTTCCTTCTTGTAGCGCCGCTCCATCTTGCGGTGCTTGCCCTGGGCGAACCAGGCGCCGATGCCGCCCGCGATCACGCCGATGGCGACCGCCCCGAACAGCCAGATGAACATCGGAGCGTTCACGGTCAGGGCCGGATTGTCGGGATTGAAGACATCGAAACGCAGCGGCGCGGAGCCGCGATTGGCGACGGCGAGCGCAATCAGCACGACCGCCAGCGGAATGGTGATGAAGATCGAAATCAGCCGCCGGATCATGAGTCCATCAACTCCAGCACGCGAGGCTTACTGTCAAGCCCGGCGACGCTTCGGTTACTTGTTGAGACGCTCGCGCAGTTCCTTGCCCGTCTTGAAAAAGGGTACCCATTTTTCCTCGACGGAGACTTTTTCCCCGGTTCTCGGGTTGCGGCCTTCGCGCGCCGGCCGGTTCTTGACCGAGAATGCGCCAAATCCGCGCAGTTCCACGCGATTGCCCTGCGACAGGCTGTCGGTGATCTCGTCGAACACCGCATTGACGATATTTTCCACGTCGCGCTGGAACAGGTGTGGGTTCCTGTTGGCGATGATCTGTACGAGTTCGGATTTTATCAAGGCGGCCCCTCCGTCCGGTGGACATGCCGGCATTCACGAGCCAACGTGCCAAACGGAGACAAGACCGTCAAGCAGTACCCGGTCGGCGATCGCATCGACGGCAGATTTTTTTGTGAAGTCGAATCCGATCCATTCCATCGCGGCGCGCGCCCAGAAGAGATCGGTCGCCGGCTGACCTTTCTGCCATTCGATGATGTCGAGATTCTCGGCGACCCCCTTGGATTCCAGCCATTCCTGGGCTGTTTCCTCGCCGCCGAGACCGTCCACGAGCTTGCGCTCCAGCGCCTGGCGTCCCGTGAAGACGGACCCGTCGGCAAGCGCCGTGATTTCGGATTCGGTTAGTCCCCGGCGGTCTTTTACAAGGTCTTTGAACCACTCATAGCTGTCGAGCACCATCCGCCGCATCATCTCCTCCGCGCCCGGTGGAGGGGTGTCGAACATGCCCGGTTCGGCTTTCAGCGGGCTCGACTTGATGGTGCGCACGTCGATACCGAGATTGTCCAGCATCTCGGCGAAGTTCGGATATTGCACGAGAACGCCGATCGACCCGATGATGGAGGTCTTGCGCGCGACGATATGGTCGCCGGCCGAGGCGATCATGTATCCGGCGGAAGCCGCGAGCGTTCCGACCTGGCTGACGACCGGTTTCTCCGCCGCGAGCTTGCGCACCGCTTCGAAAATCGCTTCGCCGCCCGCCGTCGTGCCGCCGGGCGAATCGACGGCCAGGATCACGCCCTTCACCGCTTCGCTTTCGCCGGCTTTCTCGATCAGGTCGAGCAGGTCCTCGTCCTCCAGGATCGTGCCGGCAATGCTGATTTTCGCGATATGCGGGCGCGATTTCGCCCCGAAACGCTCGTCGGGCATCGACGACCATGCGATGGCGAACAGGGCGGCGATCGCGACGATGACCGCAGCGACACGCCAGAATGTCAGTTTTCGCCGCAAACGCCTGCGGTCGATGATGTCATCGGCGGAAAGGTCGGACATGATACTCCCGGAAATCTGCTCGTGGCGGCGATAAAGGGCCGCGGGCTTGCGTTTTGCCATCGGATCGCCACTTCTTGGGCCGATCCGGGAATCAACATAAGCGCGCATGCGCGGCTTGGCGAGATCATTTGATGTATCATGACGGGAAATCGGGAAGCCGCGACGCGGCCGTCGCGCCGAACGCGGCGCGTCAGCGCGCCTATCGCGTCGCCCGGTCCCATTCCGGTCGCGTGCGCAAGGCGAAGCGCGCCCTGCCGATCATCGGGGGTGTCGTACTCGTCGTGGTGATCGGTGCGATCTGGATTTCCAGGATTGCGCCGGGCGCCGGCATCGATGTCGCCTCGACGGCGATTCGCGGCGGCAAGCTCGTCATGAGCAATCCCAAGCTCGACGGACGGACATCGGAGAACCGGCCCTATTCGGTCAGCGCCGCACGCGCCATCCAGGACCTCACCGGCAGCGACGTGATCGATCTCGAGCGCCTGCAGGCCAGCGTGCCGATCGACGATACGGTGAGCGCGCGAATCTCCGCCAATGCCGGAACCTACGATTCCGAAGCGAACCGGATAACCATGCGCGATTCGATCACCGTCGTGACGACCGACGGCACGACGGTCGAAATGGACACCGCCGATATCGACATCGCCTCGGGCAGTCTTACCACGCCCGATCCCGTGCGCATCACCACGCAGGGCGCCTCCATAGAGGCGGACCGCCTCACCGTGGAGAACAATGGCAAGCGTTTGGTCTTTGAAAGCCGCGTCAAACTTGTGATACAGCCGGACGAGTTCCAGCCTGCGGGCAGGCTTGGGCAGTCGTCCGGCAATGCCGGCGCACAGACAGGGGAATGACCATGATAACCAAGCCCTCCTTGCGCCGGGCAGCCGTCTTGGCCGCGTCGCTGCTCGCAGCATCGCTCGGCCTGCCGAATGCCGCATGGAGCCAATCCAGCAGTGCCACGGGCCTGCGCATCGACAGCAGCCGTCCCGTTCAGATCGAGGGCGACAAGCTGGAGGTGCTGGAAGACCAGGGCCGCGCCGTGTTCAGCGGCAATGTCCGCGTCGCCCAGGACGACACCGTCCTGCGCACGGGCAGGCTCGTCATCCATTACGCGGCAGGCGCGTCGGGCGGATCGCTGACCGCCGGCGGCTCGCAGATCGAGAAGCTAGAGGCGTCGGGCGGCGTCAACATCCAGTCCGGCACGCAGGTCGCCACCGGTGATTCCGGCGTGTTCGACATGGCGAGCCAGGTCCTCGTCCTGTCCGGAAAGCAGGTCACCCTGTCGGACAGCGGCAATGTCGCGACGGGCTGCAAGCTGACTGTCGCGATGCAGTCGGGCCGTGCGACCCTGCAGGGTTGTGGCGACGCCGGTAGCCGGCCAACCATCCTGCTCCAGCCGCGTTCGCTCCAGGGCAACTAGGGGCGCCGCCGGTGTCAGTGCTCGATCTTTTCCGCAGGCGCGATGCCAAGGGGCGTTCCCGCGGTGACGGCGTGCAATCGGTCGCTGGCATGTCGGACAAGCCGCTCGACGTCGAAGACGTGCCGGCCGGATCCGACCGCATGCTGGGCACGCTCGTCGCGCGCGGTCTGTCGAAGAGCTATCGCGGCCGCAGGGTCGTGGATGGCGCGACGATGGGCGTGCGCGCCGGCGAATCGGTCGGCCTGCTCGGCCCCAACGGCGCCGGCAAGACGACCTGCTTCTACATGGTGACCGGCCTCGTCCCGGTCGATTCCGGCCAGATCCTGATCGACGGCAACGACGTCACCGGCATGCCCATGTATCAGCGGGCGCGCCTCGGCATCGGCTACCTGCCGCAGGAAGCCTCGATCTTTCGCGGCCTGACGGTCGAGAAGAATATCATGGGCGTCCTCGAGGTCGTCGAGAAGAGCGCCGCGGAGCGCCGGCGCAAGCTGGATGAACTGCTTGACGAATTCTCCATCGCGCATCTGCGCAAGGCGCCCTCCATCGCCCTTTCGGGCGGCGAGCGGCGGCGTTGCGAAATCGCGCGCGCCCTGGCGTCCGACCCGGCCTTCATGCTGCTCGACGAACCCTTCGCAGGTGTCGATCCGATTGCCGTCTCGGACATTCAGGAGCTTGTGCGCCACTTGACCCAGCGCGGGATCGGGGTACTCATTACCGACCACAACGTCCGTGAAACCCTCGGTCTCATCGATCGCGCCTATATCATCCATGCCGGCAAGGTGCTTACCCAGGGCACGCCGGACGAGATCATCGCAAACCCGGACGTGCGGCGTCTGTATCTCGGCGAAAGCTTCTCCCTTTAACGCATTTCACATTAGGCATTTGACAGCGGGCTCGCGATAAGCAATTTTCGGGCCAGTTGAGTGACGCGTTGGAAGGTCAGGTAATCGGGGATGGCGTTATCGGCCAAACTCAATCTGCGGCAAAGCCAGTCGATGGTGATGACGCCGCAGCTTCTTCAGTCGATCAGGCTGTTGCAATTCACGCAACTTGAACTCGACCGCTTCGTGCAGGAGCAGATCGAGATCAATCCGTTGCTGGAACGCAATCGCAACGACGAGTCCGGCCCGGACCTGGAGCCCGCGCCGGCGCGCGAAAACGGCGTCGAGACGGAGAATGCGCAGTCGCAGGACTGGTCGATGGATCAGTTGGAGGTCAGCGCGACCGCGATTGCCGACAAGCTCGACACCTCGCTCGACAACGTTTTTCCAGATGATCCCGGACACGCCGAAAACAAACAGTCGCCGTCCGGCGCGATGCCCGGCCGCTCGGGATCGGATGTTATCGGGCGACCGGACACAGATTTCGATCTTGAGGCGATCGTCGCCGGGGATTTGACGTTGCGCGATCACCTGATCGAACAGATCAGCATGACCTTGCGCACCGCCCCCGACCGCCTCATCGCCCACGAACTGGTCGATGCGCTCGATCCGAACGGCTATCTTGACACCGATCTCGACGAACTTTCGGCGCGCATCGGCTGCGAGCGCGAGGACGCCGATGCCGTTCTCGGCGCGTTGCAGGAGATGGATCCTCCCGGCGTTTTCGCCCGCGATCTCGCCGAGTGCCTGGCGCTGCAACTGCGCCGGATGGACCGCCTCGATCCGGCCATGGCGGCCCTGCTCGAGCATCTGCCGCTGCTCGCCCGGCGCGATTTCAAGGCGCTGTCGCGCATTTGCGGCGTCGACGAGGGCGACCTGATCGACATGCTGGCCGAAATCCGCACGCTCGATCCGCGTCCCGGTCTCGCCTACGATTCCTCGGGCATGGAGGCGATCATCTATGACGTCGAAGTCCGCGAAGGCGCCGACCAGAGCTGGCACATCGAACTCAATCCCGACGCGTTGCCGCGCGTGCTCGTCGATCGGGACTATTATTCGAAGGTTTCCCGCTCCAGCCTTTCTCCGGACGAAAAGCTCTTCATGAGCGAATGCCTCCAGAATGCGACATGGCTCGAACGCAGCCTGGACCAGCGCGCCACCACCATCCTCAAGGTCGCGACCGAAATCGTGCGCCAGCAGGACGGGTTCTTCGTCCATGGGGTCAGCGCGCTGAAGCCGATGACGATGAAAATGGTCGCCGATGCGATCGGCATGCACGAATCCACCGTCAGCCGCGTCAGCGCCAACAAGTTCATGCTGACGCCGCGCGGCATGCTGGAATTCCGCTACTTCTTCACAGTCGCGATCGCCGCCAGCAATGGCGGCGAGGACGGTCATTCGTCCGAATCCGTGCGCCAGCGCATTCGCGCGCTGATCGACCGCGAGACCGCGGACGCGGTCCTGTCGGATGATACGCTGGTGACCATGCTCAAGAAGGAGGGGGTCGACATGGGATTGCCAAGTTGATTACGGCTTTGCGTGAGGATAGGCGATCATTATGAGAACTCCACCAACAATGCCGCGCCTG
>NZ_JAINFJ010000011.1 GCF_019966595.1 Oricola indica | reverse complement strand
GTTATGCCGCCGAGATGACGGCCTGATTGCGAGAAATCACCACTCTTGCAATCAACGTCAAGTAACTTGGCAATGCCGTCGACATAGCGCGACGAACTGTCGCGAAATACCGCGAAGGCATGAATATCGCCTCATCCGTGCAGCGGCGTCGCGAAAAGCGGGCGCTTGCCGTCGCGAATGGCTGATGGCGGAGGAACCGCGCGACCGGCGCGGCATCATTTTTCCCTTTACCAGCCTTCACAGCCTTGCATCTTTCGCCCAATCTGTGGTTTGGGCGACCCCCGCCCCAAAATATAAACACAAGGAGTGGCAAATGGGTCTGCGCGTTTCGGGAAAGCACATGGATATCGGCGACGCGTTTCGCGAGCGTATCGAAGATCGCATCGACGAGGCGCTCTCCAAATATTTCGACCGCGGCGCAAACGGTCACGTGACTGTGGAAAAGTCGGGCACGCGGTTCACCACCGACTGCATGCTGCATCTGGATTCCGGCGTCGTCCTCCAGGCCACCGGTGAGGCTCAGGAACCGCAGGCCAGCTTCGACGCGGCCGCCGAGCGCATCGAAAAGCGCCTGCGCCGCTACAAGCGCCGCCTGAAGAACCACCACACCGAGGAAGCGGCCCAGCGCAACGAGGAATACGCCTATCGCGTCCTCGAAGCATTGCCCGAGACCGAAGAGGAGACCGTTCCGGACGACTACGCGCCGGTCGTTGTCGCCGAGACCTCGATGCAACTGTCAACTTTGACTGTGTCTTCTGCGGTATTGCAACTGGACCTGCAGGACAACCCGGTATATGTGTTCCGCAATGCAGGCAGCGGCGATGTCAATCTCGTTTACCGCCGTGCCGACGGAAACATTGGCTGGATAGACCCGGGCTCGATCAAGCAATCATAGTCGCATTTGTTCGAAACGCGCCGCCTTGGCGCGTGACAGGTCTCGGATTGTCCGCAAGGATTGATGAATGAACCTTGGTGATATTGTCTCGCAGGAAGCGATAGTCCCGGATTTGCGGGTGAGCTCCAAGAAACAGCTTCTCCAGGCGATTGCGGAAAAGGCGTCGGAAGTGACCGGCCTTTCCGCGCGCGCCGTCTTTGACACAATTCTGCAACGCGAGCGCCTGGGATCGACCGGTGTCGGCAAGGGGATCGCCATTCCGCATGGCAAGTTCCCCGATTTCGACCGGATCGCAGGCGTGTTCGCGCGGCTGCATTCGCCGATCGAATTCGAAGCGCTCGACGATCAGCCTGTGGATATCGTCTTCCTCCTGTTGGCGCCGGAAAGTGCCGGCGCCGACCATCTCAAGGCATTGTCGCGGATCGCCCGCGTGCTGCGCGATCCCGTGCGGATCGGCAAATTGCGCGCGACGTCGGATGCCGAGGCGCTCTACGCCTTCCTCACCGAGGAACGGGCCTCCAACGCGGCCTGATCCGGCACGCGGTTTCGCTCGCCGATCCATCTGTGATAACTGCATTTTCGGGCTCCCGTTCGCTGCCGTGGACGGGCCGTGACCAGTTATTGAAGGGAGGAAGCGATGCCGGTCTACGAGGAACTTGAGGGGGCATCGGTCCTGATAACCGGTGGCGGGTCGGGCATCGGCGCGGCGCTGACGGAGGGGTTCGCCCGTCAGGGCGCGAAGGTCGCCTTCATCGACATCGCGGACAAGGAGTCCAGGGCATTGGTCGGGCGGCTCGACGGGGATGTGGCGCACACGCCGCTCTTCCTGAAAGCCGATCTGCGCGACATCGCCGCCTTGCGCGCCGCTGTTGACAATGCGGTCGCGGCGCACGGGCCCGTCACCGTCCTCGTCAACAACGCCGCGCTCGACGACCGCCACGAAATCGAGGATGTCGACGAGGCCTATTGGGAGAACAATCTCGCGGTCAATCTGCGGCCGCACTTCTTCACGATCCAGGCCGTGGTGCCGGGCATGCGGGAAGCGGGCGGCGGTGCCATCGTCAATTTCACATCGACTTCCTACATGCTCAATATCGGCAACATGCCGGCCTACACGACCGCCAAGGCGGGCATCGTCGGGTTGACCAAGGGCATGGCGGGCAAGCTCGGCCCGGACAATATCCGGGTCAACGCGATTGCCCCCGGCTGGGTGATGACGGAGCGCCAGAAAGAGCTCTGGGTCACCGAGGAAGGCCTTGCGGAGATGATTGGACGGCAATGCATCCCGGAACCGATCCAGCCCGAGCACATGGTCGGCCCGTGCCTGTTCCTCGCATCCAATGCCGCGAGCATGGTGACCGCACAGGTCCTGGTCGCCGATGGAGGCATCCAGTGACCGCGACCCGGGCCGAAGCCGGAGGTCCCGCACGATGAACGACGTCACCATCCTGTCCGAAACGCCCTGCCGCCTCGGCGAGGGGCCGGCCTACGATCCCGCCCGCGAGACCCTGTTCTGGTTCGACATCACCGAATGCAGGCGTTACGCGCTGCATCTGCCGAGTGGGGAGCAAAACGTGCTCGATCTGCCGGAAATGGCGAGCGCGATGGCCGTGATCGACGCCGGGCGCGACCTCATCCTGACGAAAACCGGCCTGTATGTCCTCGACAACGCCACCGGTGCGCTGACGCCGCATGTGCCCGTCGAGGCCGACAATCCCGTTACCCGGTCCAACGACGCGCGGCTGCATCCGTCGGGCGCATTCTGGTTTGGCACGATGGGCAAGAAGGCCGAGGACGGCGCGGGCGCGATCTATCGCTATTTCCGCGGCACCGTCGAAAAGCTCTACGACCGGGTCACCATCCCAAACGCGATCTGCTTTTCACCCGATGGCACGGCTGCCTTTTTCACCGATACGCAGATCAACAGGCTCATGAGGGTCGCGGTCGATCCCGCGACCGGAGCGCTGGCGGGAGAACCGGAAATCATTCACGATCATTCTGATGGAAAGGGCGGGCTCGACGGGGCCGCCACGGACGCCGACGGCCGGATCTGGAACGCGCGCTACGGCGCCGGCGCGCTCGACTGCTACGCCCCGGATGGAAGCCGCCTCCTGACGATCGACATGCCGGCGGTTCAGGTCACCTGCCCGGCTTTTGTAGGAGATGGTCTGATCGCGGTGACCTCGGCCTGGCAGACACTCGACGCCGCCGCCCGCGCCGCCGATCCGCATGCCGGCAAGACCTTCCTCGTCAGGACGGATGTTCGTCCCAAATTCGAACCGGCCGTCGCATTCGCCGAACTGTGATGACCGAGCGGCAACGTGCGGCTTGCGGTCCGTGCCTGGCTTGAATAACCAGTCCGGATGCTGACGCTCGCCATCGATACCGCTGCCAATTTCTGCTCCGCCTGTGTCTTCGACACGGCAGCGGACCGCGTTCTGGCGAAAGAGGAACGCGATATCGGCCGCGGCCATGCGGAGCAGCTGATGGAAGTCGTCGAAGGCGTGATCCGGTCCGCCGGCATCGATTACGCCGATCTCGGCCGCGTCGGCGTCGCGGTCGGTCCGGGTTCCTTCACCGGCATTCGCGTCGGTGTCGCTGCCGCACGCGGTTTCGGCCTTGCGCTCGGATGCCCCGTTTCGGGTGTCACGACGCTGGAAGCGATTGCCGCTGACGCTCAGGCACAGGCAAACGGCCCGGTTACCGTTGCGGTGCGCGGCGGGCGCGGCCAGATCTTCATGCAGTCCTTCGATGCGGCAGGCATGCCGGTGGGCGAGCCGGCAGCGGTGGCCGAGGAGGATGCCCCGGCCGTGCTCCCTGCCTCCGTGTCGCTCCTCGCCGGAAACGCCGCCGTCGCGCTCGCGGGGGACCGGACGTTGCTCCTTGCGGACCGCGCCACCGGATCGGTCGAAACCGTCGCCCGGCTGGCGGTCGCGTCGAATCGCAGGCCCGTTCCGCTCTATCTGCGCGGTGCCGACGCCAAGACACAGGCCGGCTTTGCCCTGCCGCGCGCCGAGGCGACAGACGGGAGCGCGGCGTCATGAGATGGCCGTTCCTCGGCCGCCTCTGGCCGATCGACGTCGTCGTCGATCCCCTCGACATATCGCATACCCGCCACATGGCCGACCTGCATGCGGTCTCCTTCTCGCGGCCTTGGACCGATGGCGAATTCCATGACATGCTCGGCCAGCCGACCGTCTTCGGATTCGTCGCGCGCGAACTGACCTGGGGCAAATCGAAGGTTCTCGGTTTCGTGCTGGCGCGCGGCGCGGCTGGCGAAGCCGAAATCCTCACCATAACGGTCGCGCCCGACTGGCAGGGCCACGGCCTCGGTCGCAAGCTGATGGATGCGGTGCTGCGCAAGGCGCATGGCGAGCGCATCGAGTCGGTGTTTCTCGAGGTCGACGAGACCAATGCGCCGGCCATCGCCCTCTACCGCAAGCTCGGATTTTTCCAGGTCGGCGGTCGTCCGGACTACTACCGCGACAAGGCCGGGCGCCGGACCGCCGCGCTTGTCATGCGCCGCGATCTTCGTTAGCTACCGCGCATCGCGAAACCGGGTGGGTCCCATGGCCGAGGAAGACGGGAAGACGCTGGAGGAACTGTGTGTCGAGCGCGGCATGCGCATGACCGGCCAGCGCCGCGTCATCGCCGGCGTCCTGCAGGACGCCTATGACCACCCCGACGTCGAGGAACTCTATCGCCGCGCGGTCGCCATTGACGGCAATATCTCGATCTCCACCGTCTATCGAACCGTCAAGCTGTTCGAGGATCTCGGCATCATCGAAAAGCACGAGTTCCGCGATGGCCGGGCGCGCTACGAGCCGATCCCCGACGAACACCACGATCACCTGATCGACGTGAAGTCGGGCGATGTGATCGAGTTCCGCAATGCCCGCATCGAGGCGTTACAGGAGGAGATCGCCCGCGAACTGGGATATCGCATCGTCGATCACCGGCTGGAACTCTATGCCGTGCCGCTCGACGAAAAGGAGAAGGACGGGGGGTGATCCGGCGCATTCGTCTGGCCCTCGTCATCGGTATCCTTGTGCCGATGACGGCTGTCCTCCTTCCGATCCAGATTGCCGCCATTCGTGCCGGCCATCCGCTTCGCCGCCGGCTGCCGCATGTCTGGCACCGTGTCGCCACGCGGATGCTCGGATTGCGGGTCAATGTGATCGGCAGGCCAGCCATCCATGAAAACGCAGGCGTCCTGATCGCGTCCAATCACGTTTCCTGGCTCGATATCGTCGCGCTGGGCGCGGCCGCGCCGGTCTCCTACGTTGCCAAGCACGAGGTCGGCGGCTGGCCGGGCGTGTCGATCCTGGCGAAGCTGCAGGAGACGCTGTTCATCGAACGCGAGCGGCGCGGCAAGGTGGGTGAACAGGCCGGTCAGATCCGCGAGCGGCTGGCCCGCGGCGACGCCATCGTGTTGTTTGCGGAAGGAACGACCTCGGACGGCAATTTCCTGCTGCCCTTCAAATCTGCGCTTTTCGGTGCGGTGGGCGTCGGCCCGGGCAGCGAAGTCGCCCATGAGTCCGTCCGCGTGCAGCCGGTCGCCATCGTCTACACCCATCTGCACGGCGTGCCGATGGGCCGTTTCGATCGCCCCGTCGCCGCATGGCCGGGCGATGTCGAACTGGGGCCCCACGTGGCCGGCGTGCTCGAGGCAGGTGCCATCGATGTGGTCGTCTGTTTCGGCGAGCCGATTGCGGTTGGCGACATGGCCAATCGAAAGGCGCTCGCCGCAGCCTGTGAAAACGCCGTCCGCGAGATGGCGTCAGGCGTTCTTCGCGGTCGCGAACCGCTTCTCACGGGCGACGAAAAGCGCTAAGGAGCGCCCATGAACGAATTCGTCAAGATAGAGGATCGCGAGGCCGTGCCGGCTTCGGCGAATGCGCGCAAGGTTTTCGTCAAGACCTATGGCTGCCAGATGAATGTCTATGACAGCCAGCGCATGGCCGATGCGCTGGGCGCGGACGGTTATGTCGAAACCGCCTCTCCGGACGATGCGGACATGGTGCTGCTCAACACCTGCCACATCCGCGAAAAAGCCGCCGAGAAGGTCTATTCGGAGCTCGGCCGCCTCCGGAAACTGCGCGACATGCGCCGCGCCGATGGCCGCGAGATGCTGATCGGCGTCGCCGGCTGCGTCGCCCAGGCGGAAGGCGAGGAAATCATTCGCCGCGCGCCCGTGGTCGATTTCGTCATCGGCCCGCAGACCTACCACCGCCTGCCGCAGGTGGTTTCGCGCGCCCGTGGCGGCGACAAGGTCGTCGAGACGGACTACGCCATCGAGGACAAGTTCGAGAAACTGCCCGAGCGCGACGAAAAGCAGGTGCGTGCGCGCGGCGTCACCGCCTTCCTCACCGTGCAGGAGGGCTGCGACAAGTTCTGCACCTTCTGTGTCGTGCCCTATACGCGCGGCGCCGAGGTCTCGCGTCCCGTCTCGCAGATCGTTGCCGAAGCGCGTCGCCTGGCCGAAGCGGGCGTGCGCGAAGTCACGCTTCTCGGCCAGAACGTCAACGCCTGGCACGGCGAGGGACCGGACGGCGGCGAATGGGGTCTTGGACGGCTCCTGCGCGAACTGGCCGAAATCGACGGGCTCGACCGCCTTCGCTACACGACCAGCCACCCGCGCGACATGGATGACGACCTGATCGAGGCCCATCGCGATCTGGGGGCGCTGATGCCCTATTTGCATCTCCCGGTGCAGTCCGGCTCCGACCGCATCCTCAAGGCGATGAACCGCAAGCACACGGCCGACGACTATCGCCGTCTTGTCGATCGCATTCGCGCGGCACGGCCCGACATCGCCCTGTCTGGCGATTTCATCGTCGGCTTTCCCGGCGAGACGGATGCCGATTTCGAGGACACGATGCGCCTTATCCGCGACGTCGGCTATGCCCAGACCTTCTCGTTCAAATACTCGCCGCGTCCCGGCACGCCGGGCGCCGATATGGGCGATCAGGTTGCCGAGGACGTCAAGTCGGCGCGGCTTCTGTCGCTTCAGGCGCTGCTCGACCAACAGCAGGCCGCCTTCATGAACGGGCTATGCGGCAGGACCCTTCCCGTGCTCCTGGAAAAGCCCGGTCGCGAGCCAGGACAGCTCGTCGGACGGTCTCCCTGGCTTCAGCCTGTTGTTTGTGATGAAAATGTCGGAAAAATCGGCGACATTGTTGATGTGCGAATCAGCAAGGTCTCCGCGAACAGCCTGATCGCGGACAACAGGGAAGTGGAACAGACGGCTTGAACGCAGAAGCCAAGGTGAATCCCGCAACCGGCGCCTCCGATCTGGCGCATATCGTTCTGAGCTTCGACAACAATGACCATGCCCGCGCGCTCTACGGGCAGTTCGACGAGAACCTCGCGCTGATCGAGCAGCGCCTCGGTGTCGATGTTCGCTCCAAGGGCAACCAGGTCACGATCCGCGGCGAACCGACCGCGACCGAGCAGGCGCGCCGCGCGCTCGACTATCTCTACGACCGGCTGGCGGCGGGCGGCGACGAGCCCGACACCTCCGATGTCGACGGCGCGTTGCGCATGGCCGTGGCCGCCGACGATCAGCTCTCGCTGCCGACGATCAGCCAGCCGGCGAAGCTTGCCGTGGCGCAGATTTCGACACGAAAGAAGACGGTCTTCGCCCGCACGCCGAACCAGGATGCCTATATCCGCGCGCTCGACCGTGCCGAACTCGTCTTCGGCGTCGGCCCGGCGGGCACGGGCAAGACCTTCCTCGCCGTGGCGCATGCAGCCATGCTGCTGGAACGCGGCGTCGTCGAGCGGATCATCCTGTCGCGTCCCGCCGTCGAGGCGGGCGAGCGGCTCGGCTTCCTGCCCGGCGACATGAAGGAAAAGGTCGATCCCTATCTGCGCCCGCTCTACGACGCGCTGTACGACATGATCCCCGCCGACAAGGTGGAGCGCGCGCTCGCCGCCGGCGTTATCGAGATCGCGCCGCTCGCCTTCATGCGCGGTCGCACGCTGACCAACGCGGCCGTTATCCTCGACGAGGCCCAGAACACGACATCCATGCAGATGAAGATGTTCCTGACCCGTCTCGGCGAGAACTCGGTGATGATGGTGACGGGCGATCCCTCGCAGGTCGACCTTCCGCTCGGCGCGAAGTCGGGCCTTGTCGAGGCGCTGCAGATCCTGCACGACGTGCCGGGTATCGTCACCGTGCGCTTCAACGAGAAGGACGTGGTGCGCCATCCGCTGGTCGGCCGCATCGTCGCCGCATACGATCGCAATCCGGACTGACGCATTTGACCATAAGCATCGATGTCGGGGTGGAAGCCGGCGACTGGGCCGGCGAGGACGAACTGGCCGCGCTATCGCGCCGGGCGGTAGACGCCGCTGTTTCCCGTCTCGGCCTCGGCGACGCCGGGAGCGAATTGTCCATCGTCTTCACCGACAACGAGGCCATGCGCGCGCTCAATGCGCAATGGCGCGGCAAGGACAAGCCGACCAACGTGCTCTCCTTCCCGGCATTCCCGCTGTCACCGGGCGATCCGCCCGGTCCGATGCTCGGCGATATCGTCATCGCCTTCGAAACCGTGAAGTCGGAAGCGGAGCTTGAAGGCAAGCCTTTCGATGACCATCTGCGTCATCTTGTTGTTCATGGTTTTTTGCATGTTTTAGGCTATGACCACGAAAACGACACGGATGCCGAAGAGATGGAAGCCGCGGAGCGCGCGATTCTTGCTGACATGGGCATTGCCGATCCCTATTCTTGAGACAAATGAACTATTCGATGCCGATGACCAGTAACGAGAGCGACGCCGCCAGACCGGAAGATCCGGGCGACGGCGACCCCCGAAGTCCCGACACGGGGTCCGGCAAGTCACGCGGCCAGCCGGGTTTCCTTCAACGCCTGTTATTCCTTTTCAGGCCGCATTCGGCCGCGACGATTCGCGAAAACCTGCAGGACGCGCTGGAAGGCAACGGTGTCTGGGATCAGACGATCACGCCGGGCGAGCGCGCGATGCTGCACAACATCCTCCGCCTGCGCGAGGTGCGCGTCGAGGACGTGATGATCCCGCGCGCCGAGATCGACGCGGTCGACCAGAAGACCACGCTCGGCGAATTGCTGAAGCTGTTCGAGGAATCCGGCCACAGCCGCATGCCGGTCTATGACGAGACGCTCGACGATCCGCGCGGCATGGTCCACATCCGCGACGTCGTCGCGTCGATCACCCGCGTCGCCGGCGAAAAGCCGCGCGGCCGGCGCAAGAACGGAACCGCGACGGTCGGCCACAATTCGATATCGCAACTCGATCTCGGCAGGGTCGAACTCGACAAGACGATCGAGGAACTGAAGCTGCCGCGCGAGGTGCTCTTCGTGCCGCCGTCCATGCTTGCCGCCGACCTGATGGCGCGCATGCAGACGCAGCGTATCCAGATGGCGCTTGTCATCGACGAATATGGCGGCACCGACGGTCTCGTCTCGCTGGAGGACATCGTCGAGATGGTCGTCGGCGATATCGAGGACGAGCACGACGACGAGGAAGTTCTGTTCACCGAGGACGCCAACGGCACCATCGTCGCCGATGCGCGTGTCTATCTGGAAGATCTATCCGATGCGCTGGGCAAGGACTTTCTCGAAGCCGCGCGAACCGAGGACGACGATGTCGATACGATCGGCGGCCTGATCTTCTCCCTTCTCGGGCGCATTCCGGTGCGCGGCGAGGTCATCGCGTCCTTCGCCGGTTACGAGTTCCAGGTCCTCGAAGCCGATCCGCGCCGCATCAAGCGCGTGCGCATCCTGCGCGCCAAGCGCCGCGCGACGCGCCGCGATCCGCAGGGACGGGAGCTTCCGGTGCCCCAGCAGGACGCCGTGCCCGAGGCCGAACCCGTCGCCACTGCCGAAACGGCGCTAAAGTCGGCGGAAAATGCGGGGTGACATCGCTTCGGCGATGCTTGGCTGATAAGTCTCCAAACTGAGATGATTCGCCTTCGGACCCGCTGATGGAGCGTCTGGCCAACCGCATAGTGCTGATGACCGGCTGGAAACGCGCGCTGCTTGCGTTCGGTGCCGGCGCGGCGGCTGTTCTCGGCCAGGCGCCGTTGCACGCCTTCGTCGTCTGTTTCCTGTCATTCCCTATCCTCGTCTGGATGATCGACGGCGCCATCGCGCGGCCCTCGCGGTCCTGGATCGCCATGGCGTGGCCCGCATTCGCGACCGGTTGGCTGTTCGGCTTCGGCTATTTCGTCGCCGGGCTCTGGTGGGTCGGCAATGCGCTCTTTGTCGATGCCGAGGAGTTCATCTGGCTCTGGCCTTTCGCGGTAACCCTGATCCCCGCGCTTCTCGCCGTATTCTATGGTCTGGCCGCCGTCCTCGCCCGCATTCTGTGGTCGGACGGTCTCGGCCGGATCGCCGCGCTTGCCTTCGGTTTCGGTGTCACCGAGTGGCTGCGCAGCTTCGTCCTGACCGGCTTTCCGTGGAATGCCGTCGGCTATGCCGCCATGCCCGTGCCGATCCTGATGCAGCCGGCCGCCGTCTTCGGCGTCTTCGGCATGAACGCGCTTGCCGTTTTCGCCTTTTCTCTGCCGGCGGCGATGGCGCAGGGCGCGCGCCGCGCGGCCCTGGCCGCCGCAATGCTGGTTGTCCTGGTCGCCGCCGACGCCGGCTACGGATACTGGTGGCTGGCCGATGCAAAGGAACCGGAAGCCGGCGCGCCGCTGGTGCGCATCGTCCAGCCGGCGATCGACCAGTCGGAGAAGTGGGACAGGGCCAAGCGCAACGAGATCTTCGACATGCTGATCGCGCTGACCGAAAAGCCGGGACCGTCGGGCGACGCGCCCGATATCGTGATCTGGCCGGAAACCTCCGTTCCCTTCCTCCTGACGGAAGCGCCGCAGGCCGTTGCGGCGATCGCGGCGGCGCTCGCGCCGGGTCAGGTCCTGCTCGCCGGAGCCGCCCGCCTCGGCGAGGTCGACCGGGCCGACGGCATGCCGACCTACTACAATTCCATTCTCGCGCTCGACAGCGACGGCGTGATCTTCGACGCCGCCGACAAGAAGCACCTCGTGCCCTTCGGCGAATACCTGCCGCTGCGGCCGTTGCTCGAACGCATTGGCCTGAAGGCGATCGCCGCCGCAGCCGATCGCGGCTATTCGCCGGCGGAGCGGCGGCGTGCGCTGTCGCTACCCGGCGGCGTCGTTGTCCTGCCCTCGGTCTGCTACGAAGCCATCTTCCCCTATGAAGCGGAAGCCGAAGGCGAACCGGCGACAGTGATGGTCAACGTGACCAATGACGCGTGGTACGGCGACACGCCGGGACCCTATCAGCACGCCCATCAGGCGCGCATTCGCGCCGTCGAGAACGGTCTGCCCATGCTTCGCGCGGCTAATAACGGCGTCTCGGCGATCTACGATGCCCTTGGGCGGCAGTCCGCCGCACTGGGCTATGGCCCGCAAGGCGCCGTCGAGGCGCGGCTGCCGCAGGCACTGGCCCCGACCTGGTATGCGCGGCAGGGCCTTTTCACGTTCTGGGGCCTGATCGCGGCGCTGGCATTGGCCGCCTTCATCGGCCGGTATGTGGAACTCCGGCACACCTTCAGGCATTAATCATGTTGATTAACGCGCTTTGAATCGCGTGAAATTGGCTGTTATGCTACGCTACGTGATGTCGGCTCCGCTGCCGTCACTCTGGTCCTTGGAAATAAAAATGATAAACAGCCGCTGGTCGGCAAGGGCAATTAATGACCGCGAACAAAAAGCAACCCAATCCGATCGACATTCACGTTGGCGGACGTATCCGCTTGCGGCGTACGATGATGGGAATGAGCCAAGAGAAGCTCGGCGAGCAATTGGGAATCACCTTTCAGCAGGTGCAGAAATACGAAAAGGGAACCAACCGCGTCGGCGCCAGCCGGCTGCAGAACATCGCCGCCATTCTTGGCGTCCCGGTTTCCTTCTTCTTCGAGGATGCGCCTGGCGACAGCGTGACGTCTGAAGTCGGCGGCATGAATGAGAGCTCGTCGTCCTATGTCGTGAATTTCCTGTCGAGTGCCGAGGGACTGCAGCTCAACCGGGCGTTCGTCCGCATTTCGGACCCCAAGGTGCGCCGCCGTATCATCGATCTCGTCAAGGCGCTTGCGGCGGAATTCGACGACGCTTGAATGGTGCGGTCAATGGATATGCACTTATCCTTATATCTTTAAGCGAATCCCGCTTTTTGCTTGACCGAAATTCGTCACTTGCCTAACGAGGGCGGACTTTGCGCCGCCGTTCGGTCTTGGCGCGTTTGACAAAGCGGGGACCTTATCCATGGCGCGTCAGGACTATCTTTTCACCAGCGAATCCGTCTCCGAGGGGCATCCCGACAAGGTGTGCGACCGGATTTCCGACGAGATCGTCGATCTGGTTTATCGCGAGGCGCGCAAGCATGGCGAAGAGGAAAAGTGGCGCGTGCGCGTGGCTTGCGAAACCCTGGCGACCACCAACCGCGTTGTGATCGCCGGCGAGGTCCGTGTGCCTGAGACCATGCTCAAGAAGGACAAGGCCGGCAATTTCGTCACCGACGCAACCGGCCATCCGATGGTCAATCCGTCGAAATTCCGGTCCGCCGCCCGTCGCGCGATCCGTTCCATCGGATACGAACAGGACGGTTTCCACTGGAAGACCTGCCGCATCGACGTGCTGCTGCACGGCCAGTCGGCGGATATCGCCCAGGGCGTGGACAACGCCTCCGACAAGCAGGGCGAGGAAGGCGCGGGCGATCAGGGCATCATGTTCGGCTATGCCTGCAACGAGACCCCGGATCTGATGCCGGCGCCGATCTTCTACGCCCACAAGATCCTCGAATTGCTCGCCGAAGCCCGCCACGCGGGCGAGGGCGATGCCGCGATGCTCGGCCCCGATGCCAAGTCGCAGGTCACCGTGCGCTACAAGGACGGCAAGGCCGCCGAGGTGGTCTCCATCGTGCTGTCCACGCAGCACATGGACGACAGCTGGGACAACAAGAAGGTCCGCTCCGTCGTCGAACCCTATATCCGCGAGGCACTTGGCGAACTGCCGATCGCCGATGATTGTGTCTGGTACATCAACCCGACCGGCAAGTTCGTCATCGGCGGCCCGGATGGCGATGCCGGCCTGACCGGCCGCAAGATCATCGTCGACACCTATGGCGGCGCCGCGCCGCATGGCGGTGGCGCCTTCTCCGGCAAGGACACCACCAAGGTGGACCGCTCCGCCGCCTATGCCGCGCGCTATCTCGCCAAGAACGTCGTCGCCGCCAAGCTCGCCGACAAGTGCAACATCCAGCTGTCCTACGCCATCGGCGTCGCGCAGCCGCTGTCGGTCTATGTCGATACCTACGGCACCGGCAAGGTTGACGATGCAGCGATCGAGACGGCCCTGCGCGAGGTCATGGACCTCTCGCCGACCGGCATCCGCAAGCATCTCGACCTCAACAAGCCGATCTACGCCAGGACGGCAGCCTACGGCCATTTCGGCCGCAAGCCCGGCCGTGACGGATCCTTCTCCTGGGAGAGGACCAACCTGGTCAAGCCGCTGAAGGCCGCGCTCGGCGTGAAATGACCGAAGAGAAGCGACGCTCCCGGGCAACCGAGGCGTTTTTCGGTCGCCGCCGCGGCAAAACGCTGAAGCCGCGCCAGGCGGAACAACTCGGCCGCCTTCTGCCGGCGTGGAAGATCGACCTGACGGAACCCGCCCCTGCGGGGCTGGCCGACCTGTTCGACCACGCGCCGCAGCTTGTCCTCCTCGAAATCGGTTTTGGCGGCGGAGAGCATCTGCTGCATCGGGCGCTCGAAAGCCCGGAAACGGGCTTCATCGGTGTCGAGCCCTTCGTGAATTCCATGGCGAAATTCGTCGCGTCTGCGGGCGATGCGGGCGTGACCAATGTCCGCCTTTACGACGATGACGCGACGCAGCTGCTCGACTGGCTGCCCGATGCGTGCCTGGACGGGATCGACCTGCTCTATCCCGATCCGTGGCCGAAGATGCGGCACTGGAAGCGGCGCTTCGTCAACGAGGTCAATCTCGATCGCTTCGCGCGCGTCCTGAAGCCCGGCGCGCGCTTCCGCTTCGCCTCCGACATCGACACCTATGTCAACTGGACGCTCCGGCACATATACGCCCATCCGGACTTCGACTGGCCGGCCCGCAACGCATCCGACTGGCGCACGCCCTATGAAGGCTGGCCCGGCACGCGCTACGAGGCCAAGGCGCTTCGCGAGGGGCGGACGCCGGCCTATCTCACATTTCGGCGCAAATAGCGGTCACTTGGCCGAGGCCAACTGCAAGGGTCCGCGTCGCGGCACGATATGGACGACCGAGTATCCGTTCCGCTTCAGCTCCGCGAGGAAGCCCGGCAGCATCGCAGCCGTGCGCGCTTGCAGGTCATGGAACAGGATGATGCCGCCGCCCTTGCGCCGAAGCGACGCCATGGTGCGCGCCGAAACCTGTTGCGGCCCTGATTTGAAATAATCTTTGGAATCGATGTCCACATCGAGAACCACGACGCCGCGCGACGCCATGTAGGAGCGAAGCCGGCTGGTATCGGCGAGGTAGGGGAACCGGAAGAACCTGACCGGCCCACCACCGGCCGCCCGGATCGCATCCTCGCCGCGCTTGATCTCGGCCACCGCGCGATCGAAGCTCATATGCGCAAGGTTCGGATGGCCCCATGTATGGCTGCCGATCGAATGCCCCCGGCCTGCCACCTTGCGAACGGTCCCGGGATGGTTCTTCGCCATCTGGCCAACCATCAGGAAGGTCGCCTTCACGCCAAACTGGTCGAGCGTCTTGAGAATGGAATCAGTGCGCCCCGGCACCGGCCCGTCGTCGAAAGTCAGGATCACTTCACGCGGCTTCAGACGGATGTCGTAGACATTCGAAACGGAAATGGTGCGCCCGGCGAGCCGCCCCTTGCGCGGTAGCACTTCATCGAAAGGCGCCCGTCCGGGCCGGACGAAGGCGGAGGCCACTTCGGTGCCGCCAGCTTCGGAAGATTTGCGGAATTTGTCCGGGGCCTGGGTGCTGGCGCAACCGGCGATGAGGAGGGCGCCGAGCAGCGGCGGCAGAAGACGCTGGAACATGGGACTCGCACGGTCTGTTTCGCCCGTTTGTTTTCGCCGATTATGGTTAATGGACCCTTTCGGCCCGTCGCCGGCTTGCCGTGCTCACGAAAGATCGCGCCCCTTGCGCTTTGTCCGCCCGGGGCGTATATGGAAGTCAAATTCTTGGTCTTTTGAACAAGGGTGGGCCCGCAAGGACCCGCTCTTTTTGTTTTAGCGGTGAGGAACGCACCAAATTGAGCGACGCATATCTGGCGCCGATCGAAAATGACGAACAGCGCATCGTCCGCGAGACGGGCGTGGATGCGCGCGTCGCGTCGATCGTCGAGCCCGTGCTCAATTCGGCCGGTTACCGGCTGGTCCGCGTCCGCCTGTCCGGAATGAACGGACTGACGCTCCAGATCATGGCCGAGCGTGCCGACGGCACAATGACCGTCGAGGATTGCGAGAACGTATCGCGCATGATCTCGCCTCTGCTCGACGTCGAGGATCCGATCGACCGGGCCTACCACCTCGAAGTGTCATCGCCCGGCATCGACCGGCCGCTTGTGCGCATGTCCGATTTCGCGCGGTGGAGCGGCCATATGGCGAAGATCGACACGTCGGTGATTGTCGCGGGGCGCAAGCGCTTTCGCGGCACGATCATCGGGCTTTCGCAGGACAGCGTCACGGTGGAATCCGACAAGGCGAGCTTCGGCGATTCGATGGTCGCGGAAATCCCGCTCGACACGATCGCCGATGCACGGCTGATCCTGACCGATGAATTGATCCGCGCCGCGCTGAAGGCCGACAAGGCTGCCCGCCAGGCGCGTGGACTGGAACTGGAAGACGAGGACTCCGTATCCGAAGACGATACGGACAACTGAAGGCCCACAGGAGACCGCAATGGCTGTCAGTGCAAACAGGTTGGAACTTCTTCAGATCGCCGATGCCGTGGCGCGCGAGAAGCTCATCGACAAGGACATCGTGATCGGCGCCATGGCCGATGCCATTCAGAAGGCCGCGAAGTCCCGCTACGGGCAGGAAACCAATATCCGCGCCGATATCAACACCAAGACCGGCGAGATCAAGCTGCAGCGGCTTCTGGAGGTCTCCGAGACCGTCGAGGACTCCGCGACGCAGATTTCCATCGAGCAGGCCCGCGACCGCAACCCGGACGCCCAGCCCGGTGATTTCATCGCCGAACAGCTGCCGCCGCTCGATTTCGGCCGTATCGCCGCACAGTCCGCGAAGCAGGTCATCGTGCAGAAGGTCCGCGAGGCCGAGCGCGACAACCAGTATGACGAGTTCAAGGACCGTGTTGGCGAGATCGTCAACGGATCGGTCAAGCGCGTCGAATACGGCAACGTGATCGTCGATCTCGGCCGCGCCGAGGCGATCATCCGCCGGGACGAACTGATCCCGCGCGAGACCTACCGCTATGGCGACCGCGTGCGCGCCTATGTCTATGACGTGCGCCGCGAGCAGCGCGGCCCGCAGATCTTCCTGTCGCGCACCCATCCGCAGTTCATGGCGAAGCTGTTCCAGATGGAAGTGCCGGAAATCTACGACGGCATCATCGAGATCAAGTCTGTCGCCCGCGACCCCGGTTCGCGCGCCAAGATCGCCGTCGTCTCGCGCGATTCGGCCATCGACCCGGTCGGCGCCTGCGTCGGCATGCGCGGCTCCAGGGTTCAGGCGGTCGTCGCCGAGTTGCAGGGCGAGAAGATCGACATCATTCCCTGGCAGCCCGATGCGGCGTCCTTCATCGTCAACGCGCTGCAGCCGGCCGAAGTCGCCAAGGTCGTCCTCGACGAGGATGCCGAGCGCATCGAGGTCGTCGTGCCGGACGAGCAGCTGTCGCTGGCCATCGGCCGCCGCGGCCAGAATGTCCGTCTTGCCTCGCAATTGACCGGTTGGGATATCGACATCCTGACCGAGGAAGAGGAATCGGCGCGCCGTCAGAAGGAATTCGTCGAGCGCTCGAACCTGTTCATGGAATCGCTCGATGTCGACGAGATGGTCGGCCAGGTGCTGGCTTCGGAAGGCTTCACCTCGATCGAGGAAGTCGCCTATGTCGATGCCGAGGAAGTCTCCTCCATCGAGGGCTTCGACGAGGAAACCGCCGCCGAGATCCAGACCCGTGCGCGCGAGCACCTCGACCGCATCGAGGCGGAAAACGACGAGAAGCGCAAGAGTCTGGGCGTCGCCGACGAAATTCGCGAAGTTCCCGGCATCACCACCGCGATGATGGTCGCGCTCGGCGAGGAAGGCATCAAGTCGATGGAAGACTTCGCCGGTTGCGCCTCCGACGACCTCGTCGGCTGGCGCGAGCGCAAGGATGGCGAGACGACGTTCCACGACGGCGTCCTGACGCCGTTCGGCGTCAGCCGCGTTGATGCCGAGGAAATGGTCGTCGCCGCGCGTCTCGCCGTCGGCTGGATCACCGAGGAGGACCTGCGCGCCCCCGAGGAGGAAGTCGAGGGCGAAGGCGAAGAGGAAGCCGTGGAAGAAGCACCGGTCTCGACCGGCGTGATCTTCGACGCCTGAGACGAACGATGCGCGCGCGGACGGAGATAACGGCACTTGGGCGGGATCGCAGGCAAGAAGGACGACATGAACGACCGCACCTGCATCGTGACCGGGAAGGCCGGGTCCGTGGACGACATGATCCGCTTCGTGGCGGGTCCCGACGGGACGGTCGTCCCTGACCTGAAGCGCAATCTGCCGGGTCGTGGCTGTTGGGTCACGGCCAGGCGGGACCTCGTCGACAAGGCCGTTGCGAAGAAACTGTTTCGCCGCGGTCTGAAACAGGAAGTGTCCGCCGATCTTGAACTCGGCGCCCTCGTCGATCATCTGATAGCTAGGCGCGCGCTCGGCCAACTGGGTCTGACACGCAAGGCCGGCGGTGCCGTCACGGGACACGCTCAGGTCGAAAAGGCAGTGCGAAGCGGCATGGCGATCGCCGTTCTGCACGATCCGTCCGCGGCTGCGGACGGCGTGCGCAAGATTGACCAGGCCCGGACATTCGTCCGCCGTATGGAAGGGCCTGATATACCCGCGTTCAAATCCTTTGCCGAGGGCGAATTGGATTTGGCATTGGGCGCGGGAAATGTGATACATGCTGCGATACTTGACGGACAGCCGGGACGTGCCGCACTGCGGCACCTTGTGTTTCTCGACCATTTCCGGCATTCCAGCGCAGAAAATGACAGATCAGGCGGTTCGAGCGAAAAGACCGCAAAGGACATGACTACGGAATGAGTGATACGACAGACGACAAGAAGACAGGCGCGGACGGCAAACGCACGCTGACGCTGAAACGCTCCGGCGGTGACAAGAGCACCGTCCGGCAGAATTTCAGCCACGGCCGCACGAAGTCGGTTGTCGTCGAAACGCGCAAGCGCAAGTTTACGCGGCCCGACGAAAAGCCGGCCGGCTCCGTTGCGTCCGGCGTGAAGCCACGCGCAGCCGCACCGGCTCCGGCGCCCGAGGCGCCGAAGCCCGCCGCCCCGCGTCCCGCGCCGGCGGCCGACGATCGCAGCGGCGTTGTGCTGAACCAGCTCTCCGATAACGAGATGGAAGCACGCAAGCGCGCGCTGGAAGAAGCCAAGGCCCGCGAGGTCGAGGATCGTCAGCGTGCGGCCGAAGAGGCCAAGCGTCGCGCCGAGGAAGATGAGCGCCGTGCGCAGGAGCGTGCCGAATCCGAACGCCGCCAGCGCGAGGAAGAAGAGCGTCTTGCCGCCGAGAAGGCCGCGCGCGAACGCGCCGAGGTCGAGGCCGCCAAGCGTGCGCCGGAACCCGAAGAGGAAAAGCCCGCGGCGGCCGCCAAGAGCGGACGCCGTGCAGCGGGCGACGCGGACGACGGACGCGGTGGTCCGCGCCGGTCCAGCCGCGCCGTCGAAGCGCCGCCGAAGCCGGCGCCGCGCCGCGAGGATGAACGCCGTCGCGGCAAGCTGACCCTGTCGAATGTCGGCGCCGACGCCGAAGGGCGCTCGCGCTCGCTGTCGGCCATGCGTCGCCGCCAGGAGAAGTTCAAGCGCTCCATGGCGTCGAACGAGCCGCGCGAGAAGATTTCCCGCGAGGTGCAGCTGCCCGAGACCATCACCATTCAGGAACTTGCCCAGCGCATGGCGGAACGCGCCGTCGATGTGGTCAAGTATCTGATGAAGGAAGGTCAGATGATGAAGCCCGGCGATCTGATCGACGCCGATCTGGCCGAACTCATCGCCGGCGAATTCGGACATACGGTCCGGCGCGTCACCGAGGCCGATGTCGAGGAAGGCATCTTCGACGTCGAGGACAACCCCGACGACATGCGGCCGCGTCCGCCGGTCGTGACCATCATGGGTCACGTCGACCACGGCAAGACCTCGCTGCTCGATGCGATCCGCAACGCCAATGTGGTGTCCGGCGAAGCCGGCGGCATCACCCAGCATATCGGCGCCTATCAGGTCGAGAAGGACGGTCAGAAGATCACCTTCCTCGACACGCCGGGCCACGCCGCCTTCACGGCGATGCGCGCGCGCGGTGCCCAGGCCACCGATATCGCTATCCTCGTGGTCGCGGCGGACGACAGCGTCATGCCGCAGACGATCGAATCGATCAATCACATCAAGGCGGCCGGCGTGCCGATGATCGTGGCGATCAACAAGATCGACAAGCCGGACTCCGATGCGCAGAAAGTGCGCACCGAACTGCTCCAGCACGAGGTCTTCGTGGAATCCATGGGTGGTGAAATCCAGGATGTCGAAGTCTCGGCGCTCAAGGGCACCAATCTCGACGGCTTGCTCGAGGCGATCCTGCTGCAGTCGGAACTCCTCGAACTCAAGGCCAATCCGAACCGCACGGCCGAAGGCGTGGTCATCGAGGCCAAGCTGGACAAGGGCCGCGGTTCGGTTGCGACCGTGCTCGTTCAGGCCGGTACGCTCAGGACCGGCGACATCGTCGTCGCCGGCGACGAGTCGGGCCGCGTCCGCGCGATCATCAACGATCGCGGCGAGCAGTTGAAGGAAGCCGAGCCGTCGCTTCCGGTCGAGATCCTCGGTCTCAGCGGAACGCCGCAGGCCGGTGACCGTGTCGCCGTGGTCGATTCGGAAGCACGTGCCCGCGAAATCTCCGAGTACCGCCAGCGCGTGTCGCGCGAAAAGGCGGTCGCCCGCCAGGCCGGCTCGCGCGGTTCGCTCGAGCAGATGATGGCCCAGGCCCGCGACAACGAACTGGCCGAGTTCCCGCTTGTCATCAAGGGCGATGTGCAGGGTTCCGTGGAGGCGATCCTCGGTGCGCTCGATAAGCTCGGCACCGACGAGGTCCAGGCCCGCATCGTCCATTCGGGCGCCGGCGGCATCACCGAGACCGACGTCTCGCTTGCCGAATCCACCGGCGCCGCGATCATGGCGTTCAACGTGCGTGCCAACAAGCAGGCCCGCGAAGCCGCAGAAGCCAACGGCGTCGAGATCCGCTACTACAACATCATCTACAACCTGCTGGATGATGTGAAGGCGGCCATGTCCGGCCTGCTTTCGCCGGAACGTCGCGAGACCTTCCTCGGCAATGCCGAGATCCTGGAGGTGTTCAACATCACCAAGGTCGGCAAGGTTGCCGGTTGCCAGGTCACCGAAGGCAAGGTCGAGCGTGGAGCCGGCGTGCGCCTCGTGCGCGACAACGTCGTGATCCACGAGGGCAAGCTGAAGACGCTCAAGCGCTTCAAGGACGAAGTTGCGGAAGTGCCGGTTGGTCAGGAATGTGGCATGGCGTTCGAGAACTACGACGACATCCGTGCCGGCGACGTGATCGAGTGCTTCCGCGTCGAGGAAATCGCCCGGACGCTCTGACGCCGGGCGCGACGTGAAATCCGAGTCGGGCCGGTAGCGATACCGGCCCGCCGCTTTTTGGGGGCAAAGGCGTGGAGCAGGATGATCCCGACAGCGGCCAGCCGATCCGCACCTTTGCTTACCGCCTGACGCCGCAAGACGCTTACGCATGGGTCTCGATCCCACGCGCCTATTCGGGCACCGGAAAATTTCTTTCCATCCTTTGGCTGATGCTGGCCGGTGTCGCGATGGGACTGCTTCCGGAAAGCATCGTCGGTGCGGATCGCTCCCTGCGATGGTGGGCGATTGGAGGAGGACTTCTCCTCTTCCAGTTCGCGGTCCTCGTCCTGGTCTTCAATCTGCGCCTGCGGCGGCGTGCCCGCCGGCTGGTGCCGGCGCCATGCGATGTTGAACTGGAGGAATGGGGCGATCATCTCTGCGAGAAGCGCGACGGCCGCACAACCGAGGTGCCGCTCGAAACGATCGCGTCGGTGACGCGCACCGAGCGTCACGTCTTCATCGATGCGCCGGACGATATCCTGATCATCCCCGCGCGCGCCTTCGAGGACACCGGCGAGATGGTTGCCTTCGCCGAGGGTTGGGAGGAGGCCGCCCGCGACCCCGAGACGTTCCTTTACGGCGCAAAGGGTGGCGAAAACCGATAACCGGCGTTATGACGCGCCAAACGCTCTCCGGTCCGATCCCGCGGGGCGAACAAAACAGAGTAAGCCAATGTCACGTTCTGAACAGTCGAAGGGGCCGTCCCAGCGCCAATTGCGTGTCGGCGAACAGGTTCGCCACGCCCTCACCGAAATCCTGCAGCGCGGCGAAGTCCGCGATCCCGTCCTCGAAGGCTCGGTGATCTCGGTCAACGAGGTGCGCATGTCGCCGGACCTCAAGATCGCCACGGCCTATGTCACGGCGCTTGGCCGCGAGGACATGGACCCCGTCGTCAAGGCGCTCGCCGCCAACGCGAAGTTCATTCGCGGCCGCGTCGGCCCGTCCCTTCGCCAGATGAAATACATGCCGCAATTCCGCTTCCGCGCCGATACCAGCTTCGACAATTTCTCGAAGATCGACGAATTGCTGCGGTCTCCCGAGGTTGCGCGCGATCTCGACCACGGGGAGGGAGACGAGAACGAGTGAGGGCGGGCGAAGCGGCAACCTGCTGGCTGTGCGACCGGGCGCTCGGGCCCCGCGTCGAATGGCACCACCCGGTGCCGAAAAGTCGCGGCGGCCGGGACACGGTCCCCGTCCATCCGATCTGCCACGCCACGCTGCATCGCCATTTCTCCAACACGGAGCTTGCCGTCTTCGGCGACGATGTCGCGGCGCTGAGACGACAGGAGAAGGTCGCGCGCTTCCTGCGCTGGATCGACCGCAAGCCGCCAGAATTTCACGCGCCGACCCGCAAGCGGCGCAACTCGATATAGAATCCGCCGCGCCTTCGCCGGCGGATGCATGAACGGACAGGAAAAACATGGGTCGCAGAAAGAAAAAGGGCCGTCCGGTATCGGGCTGGCTGGTGCTCGACAAGCCGCTCGGCATGGGGTCGACCGACGCCGTCTCGAAGATCAAATGGCTGTTCAAGGCCGAGAAGGCGGGGCATGCCGGCACGCTCGATCCGCTGGCCTCTGGCATCCTGCCGATCGCGCTCGGCGAGGCCACCAAGACGGTGCCCTACGTGATGGACGGCGCCAAGGTCTATCGCTTCACTGTCGCGTGGGGCTCGGAGACGGCGACCGACGATGCCGAGGGCGAGGTGCTCAAGACCTCGGAAGACCGTCCGGCCCGCGATGCCATCGAGGCGATCCTCGGCGATTACACCGGCACGATCCAGCAGAAGCCGCCGGCCTATTCGGCGATCAAGATCGCCGGCGAGCGCGCCTATGATCTCGCCCGCGAGGGCGAAGCCGTCGATATCCCGGCCCGCGAGGTCGAGATCGAGAGCCTGGAGATCGTCAGCCACGAAGACGGACGCACCGCCTTCGAGGTCGATTGCGGCAAAGGAACCTATGTCCGTGCGCTCGCCCGCGACATGGGGCGCGATCTCGGTTGCTACGGCCATGTCGTCGAATTGCGTCGCACGGTCGTCGAACCCTTCGATGAGGAAGACGCGGTCTCGCTCGAGGAACTGGAAAAGGCCGTCGCCGAGGCCGAAGCGGCCGTGGCCTCCGAAGGTGAGGAGGATGAAATTGTCGAGGAGCGCCTGAAGGCGCGGTTCGCGGCGCTCGATCCGGTTCTCCTGGATACTGGCGAGGCGATGGACGGTTATCCGCAGGTCGTCATGTCGGGCGATCAGGCGAATCGCATTCGTCTCGGCAATCCGGTGATTCTGCGCGGCCGCGACGCGCCGCTGCCCGCCGAAGACGCCTGTGCTTTCGAACACGGCAGGCTGATCGCCATCGGCGAGATCGCCGGCGGCGAGTTCCGGCCGCGCCGCGTCATCAAGACCTGACCTGCCGTGCGGGATCGCAAGAATGCGACCTGCAGGATCGCTGCGCCGATAGCGTCTCGCATGGGCTTTGTGCTGGTGTAGCGAAATGAACAAACGAAAGGATCTCACCATGATCGAGAAACGGGATTTCTATATCGACGGCAAATGGGTCGCGCCGCGCGCGCCCAATGATTGCGACGTCATCGATCCGGCCACGGAAGAGGCCTGCGCCGTCATTTCGCTGGGCGCGAAAGCCGATGTCGACGCTGCCGTCGCGGCCGCGCGCCGCGCTTTCCCGGCCTGGGCGGCGACGCCGCTTGAAACCCGCATCGCGCTGCTGGAAAAGCTCGACGCCGTCATGCAGCGCCGCATCGGCGAGCTCGGCGAGGCGATCTCGCTGGAAATGGGTGCGCCGATCGATTTCGCCACCAACGACCAGGCGGCCTGCGGCCCGTGGCATATGAGCGGCTTCCTCGAAGGCGCGAAGCACATCGCATGGGAAGAACCCTTCGCCGAGGGACAGGTGATCGTGCGCGAGCCGATCGGCGTCTGCGGCCTCATCACGCCGTGGAACTGGCCGATCAACCAGATCGCGCTGAAGGTCTATCCGGCGCTCCTGACCGGCTGCACCTGCATCCTGAAACCCTCGGAGATCGCGCCGCTCTCGGCGCTCCTGTTCGCTGAGTTCGTCGACGAGGCGGGTTTCCCGGCCGGTGTCTTCAATCTCGTCAATGGCGACGGCCCGGGTGTTGGTGAGGCGATGTCCAACCACCCCGACATCGACATGATGTCGTTCACCGGCTCCACCCGCGCCGGGACGGCCGTTTCCAGGGGCGCGGCCGAAATGGTCAAGCGCGTCACGCTGGAGCTTGGCGGCAAGTCGCCCAACATCATCTTCGCCGATGCCGACCTGCCGCGCTCCATCCGCCGCGGTGTCGATCACTGCATGGAGAACACCGGCCAGTCCTGCAATGCGCCGACCCGCATGCTGGTCGAACGCCCGGTTTACGAAGAAGCGGTCGATCTTGCCCGGCAGTCCGCCGAGGCCGTCGGCGTCGGCAATCCGCGCGAGCATGGAGATCATATCGGCCCGCTCGTCTCGCAGGCGCAGTTCGACAAGGTCCAGGGCCTGATCGAGACCGCCATTTCGGAAGGCGCGCGGCTTGTCACGGGCGGCATGGGCCGCCCCGACGGTATCAATCGCGGCTACTATGTGCGCCCGACGGTCTTCGCCGACGTGGATAACGGGATGACGATCGCACGCGAGGAGGTCTTCGGTCCGGTGCTGGTCATGATCCCCTTCGAGGGCGAGGAAGAGGCTGTCGCCATCGCCAACGACACGCCTTACGGCCTTGCTGCCTATCTCTCGACGGGCGACGCCGAAAAGGGCCAGCGCGTCGCGCGGCAACTGCGCGCCGGAATGGTCCGCGTCAATGGCGCCGGCTTCTCCGCCGGCCATCCCTTCGGCGGCTACAAGCAGTCCGGCAATGGCCGCGAGGGCGGCCGCTGGGGCATCGAGGATTTTCTGGAGGTCAAGATCGTCAGCGCGCGCTAGCCAGCGAAGCGCCATGTCGAGCGGTATCTCCGGAAACCCTCGACATTTGGCCTTTCATCGCTTATATGCGCGCCAGCATTCCCGAAATGCGAAACACGGCCCCTGCTGGACGACATCCCGGCACAGGGCGGCTCACCCGAACAAAAAAGGGGCTTGGCCCCGAAATAGAAAGGACACACGATGTCGATTACGCCTGAGCGCAAAGCCGAACTTATCCAGAAATTCGCGACCAAGGAAGGCGACACAGGTTCGCCGGAAGTCCAGGTGGCGATCCTCACCGAACGGATCACCAACCTGACCGAACACTTCAAGGGCCACAAGAAGGACAACCATTCCCGCCGTGGCCTCCTGAAGATGGTTTCGCAGCGCCGCAGCCTTCTGGACTATGTGAAGCGCATCGACGTGGCACGGTATCAGACGCTGATTTCCGAACTCGGCATTCGCCGCTAACAAATTGACGGACCGGTCCTGCCGGTCCGTCTTTGCCATTCCGGGGCATTAACCGGAAAACACCGGCCGGCGGACATTGGTGCCGCCGCCAGACCCGAGGGAGCTTCGGGGCAGGATTGCCGGCTGCTTGAGACCGTTCCAAGCATCCTGTCGTCTTGCCCGTCGCTCGTTCAGAACGAAGACAGGGGCGATCCGCGCGATAACGCAGCGGATGCGTTCCGCATAACAAGGACAAGACATGTTCAATCATCACAAGGTCGAAATCGACTGGGGCGGCCGCCCGCTCATTCTCGAAACGGGCAAGGTTGCCCGTCAGGCGCATGGCTCGGTCATCGCCACCTACGGCGAGAGCGTCGTTCTGGCCACCGTCGTCTCCGCCAAGGAGCCGAAGCCCGGCCAGGATTTCTTCCCGCTGACCGTCAACTACCAGGAAAAGACCTTCGCGGCCGGCAAGATCCCCGGCGGCTTCTTCAAGCGTGAAGGCCGCCCGTCGGAAAAGGAAACGCTGACCTCGCGTCTGATCGACCGCCCGATCCGCCCGCTTTTCCCCGACGGCTACAAGAACGACACCCAGGTCGTCCTCACCGTTCTTCAGCATGATCTGGAAAACGATCCGGACGTCCTCGCCATGGTCGGCGCTTCCGCTGCGCTGACGCTCTCCGGCGTTCCCTTCATGGGCCCGATCGGCGGCGCGCGCGTCGGCTACATCAACGGCGAGTATGTGCTCAACCCGCATATCGACGAGATGGAGGAAAGCGAACTCGATCTGGTCGTCGCCGGCACCACGGACGCCGTGCTGATGGTCGAGTCGGAAGCCAACGAACTGTCCGAAGATGTCATGCTCGGCGCGGTCATGTTCGGCCATCGCTCGATGCAGCCGGTCATCAACGCCATCATCAAGCTGGCCGAAGTCGCCGCCAACGAGCCGCGCGATTTCCAGCCGGAAGATCTCTCCGCCCTCGAAGGCGAGATGGAAGGCCTCGTCGCCTCGGAACTGGCGGAAGCCTACACCATCACCGACAAGCAGGACCGCTACAAGGCCATCGACGCCGCCAAGGCGAAGGTGAAGGCGCATTTCGCGCCGGCCGAAGGCGAGGAAGCCGCATGGACCGGCGAGCAGATCGGCTCGGTCTTCAAGTCGCTTCAGGCCAAGGTGGTCCGCGGAAACATCCTCAAGACCAAGACCCGCATCGACGGCCGCGATCTTTCGACGGTCCGCCCGATCGTGTCGGAAGTCGGCATCCTGCCGCGCACGCACGGTTCGGCCCTGTTCACCCGCGGTGAAACCCAGGCTCTCGTCGTCGCCACGCTCGGCACCGGCGAGGACGAGCAGTTCATCGACGCGCTGACCGGGACCTACAAGGAATCCTTCATGCTGCACTACAACTTCCCGCCCTATTCGGTCGGTGAAGCAGGTCGCATGGGCTCCCCGGGCCGCCGCGAGATCGGCCACGGCAAGCTGGCATGGCGCGCGGTGCACCCGCTCCTGCCGAGCGCCGAGGAATTCCCCTACACGCTGCGCGTCGTCTCCGAGATCACCGAGTCCAACGGCTCGTCCTCGATGGCAACCGTTTGCGGCACCTCGCTGTCGCTGATGGATGCGGGCGTTCCGCTGAAGTCGCCGGTCGCGGGCATCGCGATGGGCCTCATCAAGGAAGGCGAAGACTTCGCCGTCCTCTCCGACATTCTCGGTGACGAGGATCATCTCGGCGACATGGACTTCAAGGTGGCCGGTTCGGCCAATGGCGTGACCTCGCTGCAGATGGACATCAAGATCCAGGGCATCACCGAGGAGATCATGCGCGTCGCTCTCGACCAGGCCAAGGACGGTCGCCTGCACATCCTCGGCGAAATGTCGAAGGCGCTGTCGGAAAGCCGTGCGGAACTGGGCGAATTCGCCCCGCGCATCGAGCAGCTGCAGATCCCGGTCGACAAGATTCGTGACGTCATCGGCTCGGGCGGCAAGGTGATCCGCGAGATCGTCGAGCAGACCGGCGCGAAGATCAACATCGAGGACGACGGCACGGTGAAGATCGCATCGGCCTCCGGCAAGGAGATCGAGGCGGCCAAGAAGTGGATCCACTCCATCGTGGCCGAGCCGGAAGTCGGCGAGATCTACGAGGGCACGGTCGTCAAGACCGCCGATTTTGGCGCCTTCGTGAACTTCTTCGGCCCGCGTGACGGCCTCGTCCACATTTCGCAGCTCGCTCCCGAGCGTGTCGGCAAGACTACCGACGTCGTCAAGGAAGGCGACAAGGTCTTCGTCAAGCTGATGGGCTTCGACGAGCGCGGCAAGGTCCGCCTGTCGATGAAGGTCGTCGATCAGGAGACCGGCAAGGAAAAGCCGCGCGAGGAAAAGGCCGAGTAGGTCCTTTCATCCCGGAATGAACAACGACGCGGGGCATTTTGCCCCGCGTTTTTTCTTTGAGGCACGAGATGAGCGGCGCTGTCGAAACCCTGTTCCTGCCCCTGTCGTCCGGCGATATCGACCCGCCGCGCGAAGGCGAGCGCGTCGCTTTTCTCAACGCCGCCGTTCCGCTGTCTGCGCCTGACCCGGCACTCAAGGCGGCGCTTTTGTGCGAGCAGGGCTTCCGCCCGGACTATCTCGCGCTGGAGCGTGCCGGTTTCGCCGTGACTGCCGACCTAAATGCGCAAGATGGCAGCCTGGCTGCCGCGCTGGTTCTGGCCGGCAAGCACAAGGGCGAGAACCACGCGATGCTCGCGCGTGCCGCCCGCCTTGTGAAACCCGGAGGCACCATCGCCGTCGCGGGCGACAAGGCACTCGGCATTGCCAGCTTGCGCAAATGGGCCGGAGACCGCGTCGCGATCGAAGGCTCGCTCGCCAAGCACCACGCCACGGTCTTCTGGTTCGCCGCGCCGGGCGATGAGACCTTCGCCGATGCGTTTGCAGCGCCCGCCACCGTGGATGGCCGCTTCGAAACCGCACCGGGCATGTTCTCCCACACCAGGCCCGATCCCGGCTCCATCCTGCTGGCGCGCCATTTCGATGACCGCATCAAGGGCGCGGTCGCCGATTTCGGCGCGGGCTGGGGTTATCTGGCGGCGCATGTGCTGGAGAATGGGCGTCCGCAAAGCCTGGCGCTTTTCGAGGCGCATCATCCCTCGCTGCAGGCCGCGGGGCGCAATCTCGCGGATATCCTTGGCGACGTGACGCTCGAAATGCATTGGGCCGACCTGACATCCGAACCGCTCGACCGCCGCTTCGACTGGATCGTCATGAACCCGCCCTTCCATGCAGGCCGCGGGTCGGAGCCGGATATTGGCAAGGCCTTCATCGCGGCGGCATCGAAGGCGTTGAAGCCCGGCGGTCGTTTGCTGATGGTCGCGAACCGCAAGCTGCCCTACGAGCAGGCGCTGACGCAGGGGTTCCGGCACGTGAAGGAAGTAACGGTGGAAGCCGGTTACAAGGTCGTGGAAGCTTTACGCTAGCACGCTCTCGGGCTCGTCGTGCTCTTCGCGGGTGTCCTCGATTGCGACCGGTTTGCCGAAGTAATACCCTTGCATCAACGTGCAGCCGGCAGCCTCCAGGAGAAGCTTTTGCGCCTCCGTTTCCACGCCTTCGGCCAGCACTGAGACGCCGAGCGCATGCCCGAGATTGACGACCGTGGAAATGACAGCCGCGCCGTTCTCGTGCTCGCCGATCCGCGCCACGAGCGACTGGTCGAGTTTCAGCTTGGTAAAGGGCAATTCGGTCAGGTAGCCGAGATTGGAATAGCCTGTTCCGAAGTCGTCGATCGAGATCGCACAGCCAAGATCGCGGATTTCCTGGAACTTCCGGCGCACGGTAAAATGATCGAGGATCAGGATGTTCTCGGTGACTTCCAGTTCGATCCGTTTCGGCGAGACACCGTGAGCGCGCATCACTTCTGAAAACCGCGCGACGAAGTCCGGATACTCCAGTTGCTTCGGAGAGACGTTCACGGCGATCGTGACATCCTGCGGGAACCGGGCGATGTCCTCGCACACGCGTTTCAGCACCCACATTCCGATCTGACCGATCAATCCGCATTTCTCGGCGACAGAGATGAACTCCGAGGGCGGGATGTAGCCCTTCTCGGGATGGTTCCAGCGCAACAGTGCCTCATAACCGACGACCTCCCCCGAAATGCTCTGCACCTGAGGCTGGTAGACCAGTTCGAAATCTCGCGTATGCACAGTCTTCGCAAGCTCGCTCTCGATCCATTTGCGGTAGGTGTCTGACCGGGTCATCTCCGGATGGTAGATGGCCCAGTTTCCGAGCCCGCCCGCCCGCGCATTGCTGCGCGCCAGGTTCGTCCGTCTCAGCGCGGTGGCCATGGAACGGTTCTCCGGGCCAAGCTCGACAAGGCCCGCTGTGCAGAAGATCGGTATCACGTGGTGGCCCAGGCGGATCGGCCGGGCCATCTCTTCCAGCACGGCCGTCATCACGGCATGCAGTTCGCGTTCGTCATGACTGACCTGGAACGCGAAGGCGAATTCGCTTCCGGTGATCCGCGCCACCGGGCCCAGATCGCCGACCAGCCGGCGGATACGGTCGCCGATATATCGCAGTATTTCGTCACCCGTCTCCGCGCCATGCACCTGATTGATGTCGCGGAATGTGTCGACCTCGATCGATACGAGCATCCAGCGCATCAGCTTGTGCATATGGCTCTCACCGGATTCGTCCAGGCCCGTGACGGCCTTTTCCAGACCTTCGCGCGAAAGAAGGCCGGTGGCGGAGTCGGTGGCGAGCGCGGCCTCGTAGACTTTCGAGGCTTCGTCGGAGCCGATGAAATAGGCATGTGCGCAGCCGGCCCCTGCAAGTGCGGACAGGCCGGCGATAATCGCTGAAATGGCGTTGAAATCGGATGCGCCGGCAGCGTCCAGCTGGTTCATCATCACCGCCCAGAGGCTGAGTGAAGCGGCGCCGAAGCCGCTCGAAAAAATCGTGATCAGCCGGAAAAGACTCGAATGTGCAACGGTAGACCGACTAGACATGACAACCTCGAACGTTTCGAAGATTGCCCGTCAAACCCTAATAAGCCGTTGCTTAACAGTCGTTTTTTGGACTGTCGCGGCAGCCTATTTGGGGTCGAGCTTGCGCAGTTCGTCCATCATCGGCATCGACATGATGTTGTACCCCGAATCCACGTAATGAATTTCACCCGTGACGCCCGAGGACATGTCCGACAGCAGATAGAGAGCCGACTGTCCGATTTCCTTGATGTCGACAGTCCGACGGAGAGGAGAATTGCGCTGCTGGTATGAGAAAATCGGTCGCGCGTCGCCGATGCCGGCACCCGCAAGCGTCCGCACCGGCCCCGCAGAGATCGCGTTGACGCGCACCCCGTCCTCGCCGAAATCGGCCGCCAGATACCGCACCATCGCCTCCAGAGCCGCTTTCGCGATACCCATCACATTGTAGTTCGGCATCACGCGCACCGATCCGCCATAGGTCAGCGTCAGCACCGATCCGCCCTTGTTGAGCAGCGGTGCCGCAAGCTGTGCGACTTCGGTGAAGGAATAAGCCGAAATCACCATCGTGCGCGTGAAGTTGGCCCGCGTGGTGACGTCGAGATAGCGGCCCCTGAGTTCGTTGCGATCCGAAAAGCCGATGGCATGAACGAGGAAGTCGATCGATCCCCATTCGGATTTCAGCGTGTCGAAAACGCTTTTGACGCTCTCGATGTCCTCGACATCGCATGGCATGAGCAGTTTCGAGCCGATCTCCTCGGCCAGCGGTTTCACGCGTCTGCCGAAAGCATCGCCCTGATAGGTCAGCGCGATCTCGGCGCCCTGGTCGGCCAGCGCCTTGGAGATTCCCCAGGCGATGGAGTGGTCGTTGGCCACTCCCATGATCAAGCCGCGTTTTCCCGCCATTAACCCGTTCATGCTTGCAGTTCCTCTCAGGTCAGCCGTTATGGCGTTGGAAAACCAGGGTGGCGTTGGTGCCGCCGAAGCCGAAGGAGTTGGACAGCACCGTATCGATCTTGGCGTTGTCGATGCGTTCGCGCACGATCGGCATGCCTTCGAACTCCGGATCGAGTTCGCTGATATGGGCGCTCTCGCCGATAAAGCCGTTCTGCATCATCAGGATCGAATAGATCGATTCCTGCGCCCCGGCCGCGCCGAGCGAGTGGCCGGTCAGCGATTTCGTCGAGGCGATGTAGGGCATCTCCTCGCCGAAGACCTCGCGGATCGCCGCCATTTCGCGGCTGTCGCCGACGGGCGTCGAGGTGCCGTGCGTGTTGATGTAATCGGCCTTGCCGTCGACGGTCGCCATCGCCTGGCGCATGCAGCGCACCGCGCCTTCGCCGGAAGGGGCCACCATGTCGTAACCGTCGGAGGTCGCGCCGTAGCCGACGATCTCGGCATAAATCTTCGCGCCGCGCGCCTTGGCGTGCTCCAGTTCCTCGAGCACCAGCACACCCGCGCCGCCGGCGATGACGAAGCCGTCGCGCGCCACGTCATAGGCCCGCGAGGCGGTTGCGGCCGTGTCGTTGTGCTTCGACGACATCGCGCCCATCGCGTCGAACAGGTTCGACATCGTCCAGTCGAGATCCTCGTGGCCGCCGGCGAAGACCATGTCCTGCTTGCCCCACTGGATCAGTTCGTAGGCGTTGCCGATGCAATGCGCCGACGTCGAGCAGGCCGACGAGATGGAATAGTTGACGCCATGGATCTTGAACCAGGTCGCCAGTGTCGCCGATGCGGTTGACGACATCGCCTTCGGCACCGCGAACGGCCCGATGCGCTTCGGAGACCCTTTCTCGCGGGTGATGTCGGCGGCCTCGACGATCGTGTGGGTCGACGGTCCGCCCGATCCCATGATGATGCCGATCCGGTCATCGGTGATCGTGTCCGTGGTCAGCCCGGCATCGGCGATCGCCTGTTCCATGGCGACGTGGTTCCACCCCGCGCCCTGTGACAGGAAGCGCATGGCCCGCCTGTCGACGAGTTCGCTGGGGTCGAGCGTTGGCGCTCCCCAGACCTGGCAGCGGAATCCGCGTTCAGCGAAATCCGGAGAGAAACTGATGCCGGATTTCGCTTCGCGCAGCGAGGCGGTGACCTCTTCGGCATTGTTGCCGATGGATGAAACGATACCCAGCCCTGTAACGACGACGCGTCTCATGAAAGGCTCCCTGGCTTGTGTGGAGGGCGCTGCGGCCCTGCAGGCTGCGTTGTGTCAGGCCGTTTTTTCTTGGAACAGACCGACACGCAAGTCCTTCGCCTGAAAAACCGTTTCGCCGTCGGCCTTGACGAGGCCATCCGCGATACCGAGCACCAGCCGGCCGCGCATCACGCGCTTGAAGTCGATCTCGTAGCTGACCAGCTTCGTCTTCGGCGTGACCATGCCCTTGAACTTGACCTCGCCCGTCGAGATTGCGCGCCCCTTGCCGGGCTCGCCAAGCCAGCCGAGGAAAAAGCCCGTCAATTGCCAGAGCGCATCGAGGCCAAGGCAGCCGGGCATCACCGGGTCGCCGATGAAGTGGCAGGGGAAGAACCAGAGATCGGGTTTGATGTCGAATTCCGCGCGAATCTGACCCTTGTCGTTCTCGCCGCCGGTCTCGCTGATATTGGTGATCCGGTCGACCATGAGCATCGGTGGAGCCGGCAGCTGCGCATTGCCCGGACCGAACATCTCGCCGCGAGCGCAGGTCATCAACTCCTCGAATGTATAGCTGGATTTCTGGTCAGCCATCGGCCGCTTCTTCCCTTCGTGTTCTTTCAGGCGTCGCGGGAGGGTTCCTCCGGACCCGCGCCTATTGATCGTTCAAGCCATAGCGAATATATGAAGACCACTGCAAGGGACAGAAAAATTCGCTGTTTTGCACGCAAGTTGAAACACGTTATGCGGGAATTGGACGAGGAATTGGCTGAGTCTGGGGTGGAGATCAGGCACAAACTGCAGAGCGCGGGGCTTCGGCCGACGCGGCAACGCGTTGCGCTTGCTGAACTGTTATTCGCTCAGGGTGATCGCCATCTCGCTGCCGAGGACCTGCATGGCGAGGCGCTCGCCTCCGGCGTGCCCGTCTCGCTTGCGACCGTCTACAACACGCTGCACCAGTTCACCGATGCGGGCATGCTTCGCATTCTGTCGGTGGAGGGCTCGCGCACCTATTTCGACACCAACACCTCCGACCACCATCACTTCTATGTCGAGGAGGATGGCGAGGTGATCGACGTTCCTGTCTCGAGCCTCTCGGTTCAAAACCTGCCCGAGCCGCCCGAGGGCATGGAAGTCGCCAATATCGATGTGGTGATCCGGCTGCGCCGCAAGCGCTGAGCCGCGGGCTTTCTCTTCTACTTGATGACTTCGTCCGGATACGCGCCCCAGAGTTCCGCCTGGTTGACGTAGCCGCGAAGCTTGCGGCTTTCATAGCCGACTTCCAGCTCGCACCAGGCGCCGTCGCAGGATGCGATCTTGCCGACAACGCCCGGTTCCAGATAGGCGACCACGCCGGCTGCGGCGGCAGGCGTGTTGTAGAGGATCACCGTGTCGTCGGGGGAATTTTCCTCGCGCCAGGGCGAAGCGATGGCCGTGCGCTCGCCCGAAAGCAGCGAGCTGTGGATCCACCCCGTGGTGCCGTCCGCATCGCGCACCCGGCGCCAGTTGTCGTATTCCTGGATGATCTCCATCGGAATGCCGTTCTTCAGGTACCGGTAGGCGACCGAGTAGTCCGACCCTGGCCCGACGCGCATGTTCACCTTCGTCGCCTTGAGGCTGACGTAACGCGGCAGCGGCAATCCGCTCGCACCGCGATTGATCGAACCGGTCTGCTGTGCGGTCGCCGGCGCGGCGGTCGCGAAGGCGGCAAGCGCGATGGCGAGGGCAATGGCGGCTTTCGGCGCGGCGGAGAGGAAGAAACGGGAATACATGCGGTCTCGGCCTTTCGATTTTCCGGGCGGTCGCGGTGCTGCGGAGGGGAGCGTCGCGGACGCGCGCAAAACTCTTTGTCATGGCCCGGCCGCCTTGCTAGAGAACGGCGAACGGGCCGAATTCTATTTTGGTCCCACATTGGTTAATGAGCACTCAACACTTGTCCCGGGCTGGAACAAGAAAGAGTGCGTCCTAGGGAGTGCGAATGCCCCTGAGCCGAAAACCGCTGGTCGTCATCACGCGCAAGCTGCCGGAGGCCGTCGAGGTCCGGATGCGCGAATTGTTCGATGTGCGTCTGAACGAGACCGACCGGCCCATGTCGCGCGAGGAACTGGCCGAGGCGATGGGCATCGCCGAGGTGCTCGTGCCGACCGTCACCGACAGGATCGACGCCGAGCTGATCAGCAGGGCCGGCCCGCAACTGAAGCTGATCGCCAATTTCGGCAACGGCGTCGACAATATCGACGTCAAGGAGGCCCACGCCCACGGCCTGACTGTCACCAACACGCCCAACGTCCTCAACGAGGACACGGCCGACATGACCATGGCGCTGATCCTCGCCGTGCCGCGCCGGCTCACCGAGGGCGCGGCTGTGCTGACGGGTGAGGGCGAATGGCAGGGCTGGTCGCCGACATGGATGCTCGGCCGCCGAATTTCCGGCAAGCGCCTCGGCATCGTCGGCCTCGGCCGCATCGGCATCGCGGTGGCGCGGCGCGCCCGCGCATTCGGCCTGTCGATCAACTATCACAATCGCCAGCGCATGTCGGAGGCGATCGAGACCGCGCTTGGCGCGACCTGGTGGGAAAGCCTCGACCAGATGCTCGCCCACATGGACATCGTCTCGGTCAACTGCCCGTCCACACCGGCGACCTTCCATCTCCTGTCCGCGCGCCGGCTCGAACTGCTCCAGCCGACGGCCTATATCGTCAACACCTCGCGCGGCGACGTGATCGACGAGAACGCGCTGATCCGGCTGATCGAGGAGGATCGTATCGCCGGCGCCGGCCTCGATGTCTTCGATAACGAGCCGACCCTCGACCCGCGCCTGCGCGAACTGGCCCGCAAGGGCAAGGTCGTCGTCTCGCCACATATGAGCTCGGCAACCATCGAAGGCCGCATCGAGATGGGCGAAAAGGTCATCATCAATATCCGCATGATGGCCGATGGCGACCGCCCGCCGGACCGCGTCCTGCCGTCGATGGTGTAAGCCTCAGACCAGCCCCAGCTCCGCGTCGGTCGCGGCCGCATCGTATTTGTCGCGCGGCGGCCAGGGCCGGTCCTTCCAGTCAGGCGTGAAGACGAAGCTTGAGACCGAGCGGCCTTTCGGCAGCGCGCCATTGCCCGCGCCGAGCGCATAGTCGTGGTAGCTCTTGACGATTTCCTCGTATGAAACCTGCTGCGCGGCCTCGTGCTCCAGACAGGCGGCCTTCCACTTGCGCACCCGGTCGTATTCCTCACCCGACGGCAACTCGAAATTCTCGTAATAGTCGAGGAACCAGAACCGCATGAACATCGGCGTGAACACGGCCTCGGCCAGTCCGAAGTCGTCGAAGAGAAACGTGCCGCCGGGATTGTGTTCCACAAGAAAGCCGTTGATGTCCCGGTAGAGCGCCAGCAGCTTGTCGTTGAACGCGTCGCGTTTCGCCCGGTCCTGGTTCATGACGAAGAGATACCCCGCCGCCGTGAACGGACCTTCCTTTGCGATCAGCATGTTTTCGACCGCATGTTCGAACGGGTCGCTTCGCCGAACCGGGGTTCCAAAAACCTCGTCGAAATAGCGCAGGATGACGAGGCTTTCCTTCAGGATGCGCCCGTCGGGCGTTTCCAGAACCGGCAGGGCCGTCGTGCCGCGCGTCTTCTTCAGCAATTCCGGGTCGCGTGGCTTGGTAATGTCGACGACGCTGAACGCCACGTCGCCGGTGCAGCCCTTCAGTGCCAGCAAGATCTCCAGCCGTTGCGAAAACGGGCAGACCGGGATGTGGTAGATGGTGGGACGAATGGTCATGCATGCTCCTCACTGGCTCGGAGCCGCATCCAACCGCCACGCTTCCGCAACGTCAAGTGTCGGGAAGGCGTCGTCTTTTTGTCCCGACCGATGGCCTATGCCGGGTCGATCGTGTCCGGGATATAGCCGCCGGTCTGTCGCTTCCACAATTTGGCGTACAGCCCGTCCTGCTCGAGAAGCGCCGCCGGCGTTCCCTCTTCGGCGATGCGGCCTTCGTCGAGGACGACGATCCGGTCCATGCTGGCGATCGTCGAGAGACGGTGCGCGATCGCGATCACGGTCTTGCCTTCCATCAGCAGCGCCAGCTTGTCCTGGACCGCCGCTTCCGCCTCGCTGTCGAGCGCCGACGTGGCCTCGTCGAGAACGAGGATCCGCGCGTCCTTGAGAAGCACCCGTGCAATGGCGACGCGCTGCCGCTGTCCGCCCGAGAGCTTCACCCCGCGATCGCCGACATAGGCATCGAAGCCGGTGCGGCCTTCGCCGTCTTCCAGATCGGCGATGAACCCGTCCGCCTCGGCGAGCGCGGTGGCGTGTTCCATCTCCTCGTGCGTCGCCTCCGGCCGGCCATAGAGAATGTTGTCGCCGACCGACCGGTGGAGCAGCGACACATCCTGCGTCACGACGCCGATACTGTCGCGCAGGCTCTCCTGGGTCACGTCGCGGATATCCTGGCCGTCGATCCGGATTGCGCCGCCCTCGACATCGAAAAAACGAAGCAGAAGGCTGACCAGCGTGGATTTGCCCGCGCCCGACAGCCCGACCAGCCCGACCTTTTCGCTGGGCCGGATCGACAGCGACAGGTCGCGGATGACGCGTTGTCCCTCGCGGTACTCGAACCGGACGCCGCTGAACTCGACCGCGCCCTCGCTCACAACGAGTGGCCTGGCGTCCGGCGCGTCGACGATCGTCGGCGGCGTGGTGACCACGGGCATGGCGTCGCGGATCGTGCCCACCGCGCGGAAGATCTGCTGGCCCATCTGCAGGAAGGCGCGCGAATTCGCGCTGAGCCGCTGCACGATGGCGATCGAGGCGACGAATTCGCCTGTCGTGACGAAACCGGCGACGAGGCCCCAGAACCCGATGGCGATATTGGCGACTAACAGCAGCGCATTGAAAACCACGACAGTGCTGTCGGTCGTCAAATGCAGGCGCCGTTCCATCTGCTGGGTGCGGATCGATTCGCCCATCACGCCGCGCATCGCGCCTGCTTCGCTGTCCTCGGCGGCGAACAGCTTCACCATCTGGATATTGGCGTAGAGGTCCGTCATCGCACCCACCACGAGGCTGCGCGCGCGGGCGGCATGGCGCGAGCGTTCCGCAAAATGCGGCACCGCGACGACGGCGAGGGTGACGTTGGCGGCGATCCATATGAAGACCGGTATCGCAAGCGGCCAGGACAGTGTGGCGAGCAGGACGAGCGAGCCGACGAATTGCACCAGGAAATACGGAACGGAATAGAAGGCGACGACGATCTGCTGCTGCACGGCCGAAGCGACCTGCGAGATACGCGAGGCCACCTGCCCGGCGAACAGGTCCTGGAAGAAGGCGAGATCCTGCCGCTCGACCGCCTTGTGCCCCTGCCACTGCATTGCCGCCGGCATGCTGACGGCGACGACCTGGGAGTTCAACGTGTTGGCGAGAAAGATGAGCACTGGCACCACGGGAACGATGAGAAAGCCGAGAAGCGCAAGGATCGGCCATTCCTCTGACAGGAACGCGGAAGCGCCCTTCGCCCCGACACCGTCGACGGCGAACGAGATACCCCAGATGGTGGCGAGGTTGATTCCCTCGACCGTCACCATCAGCAAGGCCACGGCCGCCAGGACACCGCGAAACATCCGCGCGAAATGCGCCAGAAGGGCGAATGGCCCGCTCGCCGGAAGCGGCTCATAGGGAATGTCGAGCGGACGGACAATCGTCTCGAAGGGGCGGAAAATGAAATCGGACGCTGACATGGCGCTCACCCGCGCCGCCGGTAAGTCATCGTCTGGAACCGAACCGATAGCGCGTCATAAAGCAGGAGCTTTCCGACCAGCGGTTCGCCCGTTCCGGTGATCAGTTTCAGCGTCTCGACGGCCTGCAGCGTGCCGATTACGCCAGCGACCGCGCCGAGAATGCCGGTCTCCGCGCAGGTCGGCACCGTGCCGTCCGGCGGCGGCTCGGGAAACAGGTCGCGGTAACGCGGATTGGGCGCGCCCTCGGCGTCCGTCTCGTGCGGCGCAAGCACGGTCAGGCTGCCGTCGAAACGGCCGAGCGCGCCCGCGACCAGCGGCATCGCCAGCGCCTCCGCCATGTCCGCCACGAGGTAGCGCGTCCCGAAATTGTCCGAGCCATCGACCACGATGTCGTAGTCCTTCATGATCGCGGACGCGTTGTCCGCCGTCAGCCGCGCGCGATGTTCGACGATTTCGACCAGCGGATTGACCTCGCCGAGCGCATGCGCCGCGCTCTCGGTCTTGGGCCGCCCGATATCGCCGCTTCCGTGCAATATCTGGCGCTGCAGGTTCGACAGGCTCACCGCATCGTCATCGACCACGCCCAACGTGCCGACCCCCGCGGCCGCCAGGTAGAGAAGCACCGGGCTGCCGAGGCCGCCCGCGCCGATGACCAGGACGCGCGCCTTCTTCAGCTTCTGCTGGCCGGCGCCGCCGATCTCGGACAGGATGATGTGGCGCGCATAGCGCTCGATCTCGTCGGGCTTCAAGGCCTTGTCGTCATTCATGTCGGGTCCGCTTCCGCCGCAAGGGCGCCGTTTTCGACCCGGAAATGCTGCGCCCGGTCGGCCAGCGCATCGAACAGCGCCCGGTCGGTGCCGGTCATGAAGGCTTGTCCGCCGACATCGTCGATGCGGTCGAACAGGGCGGCGCGGCGTGCCGGATCGAGATGCGCCGCGATTTCGTCGAGTAGCATGATCGGCGCCATGCCGGAAACCGTGCGCGTCAGGCTTGCGTGGGCGAGCACTAGCCCGACGAGAAGCGCCTTCTGTTCGCCGGTCGAGCAGCGCGCTGCCTCCATGTCCTTTTCCGTGTGGCGGATGGCGAATTCGGCGCGGTGCGGTCCCGACAATGTGCGTCCCGCCGCCCGGTCGCGATACCGACCGTCGCGATAGTCGGCGACGAGCCGGTCCTCGATTTCGCCTGCCGCCATGCCCTCGCGCGCGGCCTCCTCCATCGTGCCGACCAGCGCGAGCGTGGCCGTCGGAAACGGATCATCGCCGTCGCGCCGCGCATCGATGATGCCCGCGAGCAACCCCGCCAGTTCCTGCCGTGCCGCGATGATCGCCGAGCCGAGCGCGGCCAGCTGCGTTTCGGTCGCGGCGAGCCAGGCATCCGTCTGGCCGGTCGCGGGCTCGTCGAGCAGCCGGTTTCGCTGCCGCATCGCCTTTTCGTAATCCGCCGCCCGGCGGCCATGCGCCGGATCGATGGCCAGCACCATGCGGTCGAGGAAACGCCGCCGGTCCGAGGCCGGACCGGTGAAAAGCCCGTCCATCGACGGCGTCAGCCAGATGATGCGGCACAGGTCGAGCAGTTCGTCGGCGGTCTTGGCGTTGGTGCCGTTGATGCGCAGCCGGCGCTGCCCGGCGTCGCCGAACGCGGTGCCGGTGCCGATCGCATAGCTTTCGCCATCGCGTTCCAGCGTCGCGTGGATCGCGAAGCCGTTCTCGGTCCCGGCCTTCGCCACGTCGGCCAATTGCGCGCGGCGCAGGCCACGGCCCGGCGACAGGAACGACACAGCTTCCATGAGATTGGTCTTGCCGGCGCCGTTCGGCCCGGTCAGCACGATATGCTTCGGCTGGAACGCGACCGAAAGCTGCGCATAGTTGCGGAACGCCGTCAGTTTCAGCGCGGAGAGATGGCTTTCCGGCGTCATCGTCCCACGGTTCGCGGATCCCGCTCCTAGACGCGCATCGGCATCAGCACGTAGAGCGAATTCTCGTCCGCCGTGTCGATGATCAGTGTCGGCGATCCGGCATCGGCAAGCGTGAACTTCACGTCCGATCCGGTGATCTGGTTGGTGATGTCGAGAAGGTAGCGCGCGTTGAAACCGATCTCCATCGGTTCCGCTTCGTAGCCCACCGCCAGTTCCTCGGTCGCCGATCCGGAATCGGGGTTGTTGACGGTCAGCGTCATCTGGCCGTCGGTGAGCGCGATCTTCACCGCACGTCCGCGTTCGCTGGAAACGGTGGAGACGCGGTCGACGGCGGAGGCGAAGGTCTGCCGGTCGACCATCATGTCCTTGTCGTTGGCGGTCGGTATGACGCGCTGATAGTCCGGGAACGTGCCGTCGATCAGTTTCGAGGTCAGCACAATGCCGCCGATGGTGAAGCGAATCTTCGAGTCAGAGAGTTCCACGGTCACCGCGACATCCGGATCGTCGACGAGCTTCTGCAACTCGCCCACCGTCTTGCGCGGGATGATGATGCCGGGCATCTGTTCGGCGCCGTTGGGCGCAGTAGTCTCGCAGCGCGCCAGCCGGTGTCCGTCGGTCGCCACGGCGCGCAGCACCATGTCGCCGTCGCTTTCGGCCGTGTGCATGTAGATGCCATTGAGATAGTACCGCGTCTCCTCGGTGGAGATCGCGAACTGTGTGCGGTCGATCAGCGCCCGCAACTGCCCGGATTCGAGCCGGAACGTATGCGTGAACTCGCCGGCAGTCAGTTCCGGGAAGTCGGACTGCGGCAGGCATTGCAGCTTGAAGTTCGAGCGCCCCGAAATCACCGTCATCGAATTGCCGTCGGCATCCGTCGACAGCATGACTTCCGTGCCGTCGGGAAGCTTGCGCACGATGTCGTAGAGAAGATGCGCTGCGACGGTCGTTGCGCCGGCCTGTTCGACGACCGCCGGCACAGCCTCGGTGATCTCGAGGTCGAGGTCCGTCGCTTTCATTTCCAGCGCCGAACTGTCGGCTTTCAGAAGCACGTTCGAAAGGATCGGTATCGTATTGCGGCGCTCCACGACCCTGTGAACGTGGTTCAGGGATTTCAGCAGGTTGGCTCGCTCGATTGTGACACGCATTGTTCGCTGTCCGCTTGGGTAAATCACTGATGGACCGGCGGAATGACGGGTGGCGCGGCTGCGGATTCGGGCGAATCCGTCGACGCCGGGTCCCCGCCGGATCGGACCGCGAATGTGGCGGTTTGCGGTCCGAAAAGCAAGCGCGCAGCAAAAGGCCGCGCACGAGGCGCGGCCAAAGATTGGGGAAAAGAGCGCAGTCCCGGCGAAGCGCCGCCGGGGCCGCTTGTTATTCCTCGATCAGTCGCTTCAGGAGCTCGAGTTCCTTGGCGAGCTGGCCGTCTTCGGCGATCATCGATTCCACCTTTCGCACCGCGTGCAACACCGTCGTGTGATCACGCCCGCCGAAGCGGCGGCCGATTTCCGGCAGCGAACGCGGCGTCATGATCTTGGCCAGATACATGGCGATCTGGCGCGGTTTGACGATCACCCGCGTACGCCGGTTGGACAGCATGTCCGTGCGCGACACATTGTAGTGGCGCGAGACGGCGCGCTGGATGTCCTCGATGCGGATCTTGCGGTTGTCCTCGACGCGCACGAGATGACCCAGAATGTCGTCGACACGGTCGATCGAAAGGTCCGGCTCGAAGGAGTGACGGAAGACCAACTGGTTGAAGGCGCCTTCCAGTTCGCGGAAGCTGGAGGTCACGTTCTTGGCGACGTGATCCAGAACGTCGCTGCCGATCTCCAGCGTCAAATCGTCCCGCTTTGCGCTTTCGAGGCGCTGCTGCAGCATGGCGAGCCGCATGTCGTAGTCGGGCGCGCCGATTTCCAGCGCAACGCCGCCCTGCAGGCGTGATCGCACCCGCGCATCCAGCGATTCCAGTTCATGCGGCGGCCGGTCGGCGGCGACGACCACCTGGCGCGCGCTGTCGAGCAGCGTGTTGATCAGGTGGCAGAACTCCGACTGGATCTTCTTGCCCTGCAGGAACTGCATGTCGTCGATGATCAGGAGGTCGATATCGTGCAGCGTTTCCTTGAGAAGGAGCGCATTGTTGTCGCGAATGGCGCTGGCGAAACGCCACATGAAATATTCGGCGGTCAGGTAGACGACGCGCTTCTTGGGCTCGTCGGCGAGCACGCCGTTGGCGATCGCCTGCAGAAGGTGCGTCTTGCCCAGGCCGACCGAGGCATAGATGAACAGGGGGTTGAAACGGGCCGAATTGGCCCCCTGGTCGGCGGCCGCGCGGGCTGCGGCGAGACTGACGCGGTTCGACTTGCCCTCGATGAAATTGTCGAAGGTGTAATGCGAGTCGATCGGCGAGCCGATCAGCTTGCCATTGGCGTTCTGCTCGGCGAAGCCGCCACTGCGCGCCGCCTTGGCCCGGTCCTGGTTGTATACGGCGCGGGCGACCGGCTGCACGGAGGTCTTCTTGGCGGCAAGGCCGGGGTTCTTCGCGTCCTCGGGACGGATATGCGCAGGCTTCGTCGCGCTGCGCACAACGATCTCGACCTGCATGATCTGCGGAACCTCTTCCGTCCAGAGCGCCAGAAGGTCGTCTATATAATGGCTGTTGATCCACGACCGCAGGAAGGCCGTCGGCACGGACATCCGCGCCACGTTGCGGCTGACCGAATCCAGTTTCAGGCGGCCGAACCAGCTGTTGTAGACATCGGCGCCGAGCTTGGCGCGCAATCGCTGCTGCACGCGGTCGAAAGCCGCTTTTCGTTTTGGAGTATCGTTCTCGAAATCGTCTGGAGTGGTGTCCGGCCCGTCCATCTTGTCGTCGCTCAAAATTTCCCCCTTGATCGAAGTCGAGGCCGATTGTGTTGCGCGTTTTCCAATCATTATTGCTGGTATGCTGGCCGGTCCCTCGTTCCGTCCGCTGATGCGCCCGCTATCGTATCTCATCGACCCTCTCTCTGTCGCCAGTATTCATCGGTATGTGTTGGGTGTGGTCGTCGATTCCGCGTTGCCCGTCGCGGAATAGCCACTGTCGGTCGTCTATCTCTTGCCCGGCGCCCCCACGGCATAGCCCCACCGTTCACCGGTCGCGAAACCGACGGTCCCCGAGGCTGTTCTCGTTCTCGTTTGGAGTGACAGGCGAAGTGCCTGTCGTTAGACAAAACCCTGCCGTCTTCGCGCCCTGGATCCCGAAAAAAGAACCCTGCGGAGAAGCGCGCCGACGTCTGTTTGAGCGTCTTGTCTGATGGCCTCAAGATAGCGAAAAGCGGCATGCGAAAGCAAGTCGTGTTTACCGATTTTTAATCTCCAAAGCGGACCAAATCGGACGTCGGCTGATGCGATTCGAGCCTTGTGTAAACCTAAACAATTGTGATTCCACGACTTTAGATTTTGGCTCCGGAGAGCCCCCGTCGGGAATCTAATTTTTTAATTATTTCTCATCGTAAGATTTTGGGAGAGGGATTCCACATGGGGTTATCCACGTGGAGGATGCGATTATAAGTTATTGTAATTATTTGTTTTTTTAAAACGACCGAAAATCAGGCGACAGTTTCGCGACATCCGTCGCGATCCTGTTCATGTGGGCGTCGCCGCCTAAGGCTTTGCGCCAGAACGCAAAACTCGGTTTCCACAAATGGTGGCTTCTCGCCGCCCGGCAACAAAAAAGCCCGGCAGGGCCGGGCTCGAAAAAATCATTTTGCCAGCTAATGGAAATCAGCTTGCAATCGCCTTCACGCGAGACGCCAGGCGCGAGATCTTGCGCGACGCCGTATTCTTGTGCAGCACGCCCTTGGAAGCGGCACGCATGATCTCCGGCTGCGCGGCTTTCAGCGCGTCGCTTGCCGCCTTGGCGTCGCCGGCTGCGATCGCTTCCTCGACCTTGCGCATGAAGGAGCGGATGCGGGAGCGGCGGTTCGTGTTCACCGCGGTGCGGCGTGCGATCTTGCGCGTCGCCTTCTTGGCCGAGACTGTATTGGCCATGGTGTCCTCTTTCTTTTTTCCGGGTCCCCGCGGCGGCGTTGGCGCCAGTCAGGGCAGCTAAAAACGTAATGGCGACCGGTTGGCCGCCAAGGTGCGCGGTCTATACGCGCAAATCACCGGGTCGTCAACGGTTCTTGAAGCTCGGCGAACGCTTCTCCGCGAAGGCGGCCATGCCCTCTTTCTGGTCCTCCAGCGAAAACATCGAATGGAAGACCCGCCGCTCGAAGCGAAGCCCTTCGGCGAGCGTCGTTTCGAACGACCTGTTGACCGTTTCCTTGGTCATCAGAACGACCGGCGCGGAGAAGGAGGCGATCTTGCCGGCGGCGCGCATCGCTTCCTCGATGACATCGTGATCGGGCACGACCCGCGCCACGAGGCCGGAGCTCTCCGCCTCGGCGGCGTTCATCAGCCGACCGGTCAGGCACATTTCCATCGCCTTGGCCTTGCCGATGGCCCGGGTGAGGCGCTGCGTGCCGCCCATGCCCGGCATGACGCCGAGTGTGATTTCCGGCTGGCCGAATTTCGCGCCCTCGCCGGCAATGATGAAGTCGCACATCATCGCCAGTTCGCATCCGCCGCCCAGCGCATAGCCGGAGACGGCCGCGATGATCGGCTTGCGGGTCGCCGCGAACCGGTCCCAACCCGAGATGAAGTCGCCCATATAGACGTCGACATAGGTGTGGGACTGCATTTCCTTGATGTCGACGCCGGCGGCGAAGGCCTTGGCCGATCCCGTGATCACCATCGCGCCGATCTTGGCGTCCTTGTCGTATTTGCCGACCGCGTCGAGCAATTCTTCCAGGAGCTTCGAGTTCAGCGCATTCAGCGCGTCGGGCCGGTTCAGCGTGATCAGGGCCACATCGCCGCGTTTCTCTGTCAGGATCGTGTCGTAGGCCATCTTCGTCTCCCCGTTCGACATGCCGTTGGACCGGCTACTTCTGGCACGCCGGACAGTAGAAAGTCGAGCGCCCCGATTGGACGATGCGGCGTATCGTCCCGCCGCATCCGTCGCTGCGGCAGATTTCGCCTTCACGGTCGTACACGGCGAAGGAATGCTGGAAATAGCCGAGAGTTCCGTCGGCCTGCATATAGTCCCTGAGCGACGATCCGCCGGCGGCGATGGCGTCGGCGATGACCGCGCGGATCGCATCGGCCAGGCGTATGCAGCGTTGCGTCGGCGTCCCGTCGCGGCGCACCAGCGTGCCTGCCGCGCGTTTGGGCGACAGTCCGGCGCGCCACAGCGCCTCGCATACATAGATGTTGCCGAGACCGGCGATCGCGCTTTGGTCGAGCAGGGCCGCCTTCAGCGGTGTCCGGCGACCGGCCAGCATCCGCGCCAGCGCCGCGCCATCCAGCGCGTTTCCCGTCGGCTCCAGCCCGAGATTTTTCAGATGCGGATGCTCCGCCATGCCGTTTCGGTCGGTCAGGAACATGAAGCCGAAGCGGCGCGGATCGTTGTAGATCACGCGGCACGCCGCACCGTCAGCGCGCGCGAGATGGAAGACCACGTGATCATGCGCCGCCAGCTTGCCGCGCGCATGGTGGAAGTCCCCCGGCATCGCGGCCCCGTCGTCTGTCTCGATGCGAAAGGAGCCGGACATGCCGAGATGACAGACGAGCACGCTCCGGTCGTCCAGCTCGACGGTGAGATATTTTGCGCGCCGCCCGAGCGCGACGATCCGCCGGCCTTCCAGCGCCGCTTTCATCCCCTCAGGCAGCGGAAAGCGAAGATCGGGCCGCCGCAACTCGACATCGCCGATGCGCGCGCCTTCCATAGCCGGCTGCAGGCCGCGCCGAACGGTCTCGACCTCCGGCAGTTCAGGCATCGGCGATGGTGGAGAGGAACGATGTCCCGTGCGGTCCGGCGGCGAGACCGAGATGTTCGGCGATGGTTTCGCCCATGTCGGCATAGCTCGGCCGGACACCGATCGTCCCGGGCTGCAATCCCGGCCCCGTGCCGATGATCGGCACGCGTTCGCGGGTGTGGTCCGTGCCGCGCCATGTCGGATCGCAGCCATGGTCGGCGGTGATCATCATCAGGTCGCCGTCCCGCAGCTTCGCCGTCAGTTCCGGCAGCCGCCGGTCGAATGCCTCCAGCGCAGCGGCATAACCGGCGACATTGCGCCGATGGCCGTAGAGCATGTCGAAATCCACGAAATTGGTGAAGACGAGGTCGCGGTCGCCCGCCTCGTCCATCGTTTCCAGCGTCGCATCGAGCAGCGCCATGTTGCCGGTCGCCTTGCGCAGCTTGGTAATGCCCTGATGGGCGAAGATGTCGCCGATCTTGCCGACAGCGAGCACGCGCCCGCCCGCATCGGTCAGCCGGTCGAGAAGCGTCGGTTCCGGCGGCAGGACGGAATAGTCGCGCCGATTGCCGGTTCGCTCGAAATCCTCCGCGCTGCTTCCGAGGAAGGGGCGCGCGATCACGCGGCCGATATTCAGCGCATCGACATGGGTGCGCACCATTTCGCACAGTTCATAGAGACGCTGCAGGCCGAAGGCTTCCTCGTGCGCGGCGATCTGGAAGACGGAATCGGCGGACGTGTAGAAGATCGGCAGCCCTGTCTTCACATGCTCCTCGCCGAGCTCGGCGATGATCTCCGTGCCCGAGGCATGCTTGTTGCCGAGTGAACCCTTAAGGCCCGCTTCCTTGTAGATCGTGTCGAGCAGGTCCTGCGGGAAGCAGGGAATCTCGTCGGGAAAATAGCCCCAGTCGAAGCGCACCGGCACGCCGGCGATCTCCCAGTGGCCGGAGGGCGTGTCCTTGCCGTTCGACACTTCGTCCGCCGCGCCCCAGAAACCTGTGACGGTTGGCGCCTTGGAAGCTTCGGCCAGCGGATGTCCCGAGGCCGCGTCGAGCGCGTGGAAAAGGCCGAGCGCCGCCAGATTGGGCAGTTTCAGCGGGCCTTCGCGCAGGCCCGCTTCGTCGGCCTCGCCGTGCGCGGCGCGCTCCATGATGTGCCCGACCGTGTTCGATCCCGTGTCGCCGAAAGCCTCGGCGTCGTTGGCACCGCCGATGCCGACGGAATCGAGGACGAAGAGAAATGCGCGCTTCATGAGATCAGCCTGCCAGATTGCATTGCCGGATGCGGCCGATCGGCCGGTCGGACACGGAAGATGGCATCGCCAATCGGCGGAAACAAGGTGAGGGATCTAGCCTGTCGCACCGGCGCACCGGCGCGAGGTTCAGCAGTTGGTGCAGGGAATGGACGCGCCGAGACGCGGGCGCAGGAAATAGCGTTCGCTCATCTCGATCACGCCGACGCCGTCTTTCAACTTGCCCGTCGTATCGCCGATCAGCCAGTGAACGATCGGGACATAGTCGAGTTCCGCGTCAACGCGCACCAGAAACGTGCCGTCGATGCGCAGGTCGTCGGGAACCCAGGTGTTCTGGTTTTTGTTCAGACCGGCGTCGTCGAACGTGCCCTTGTTGTAGCGCCGCGCCCAGGCAACCTTGCCGCCGGTCGGATAGGAGGAGTTCACATTGATCGCGGTGATCGTGATCCTAGGCTTCTCGGCGGTATAGGGAAACAGAAGCGACTCGCCGATTTCCAGCATGCCCTTCAGGTCGGTCTTGTTGGTTTCCGTCTGCTGGGTCACGAGGTCGGCCACCGTGGCGGCGATACGCGACACCTTCTTGTTGATCGAGACGGCGCCCGAAATCTCCAGCGTGCCGAGATACATCACCAGCATCATCGGAACGACGAGCGCGAATTCGATCGCGGCCGCGCCGCGCCGGTTTGCGGTAAAGCGGCGGAATTTCGCGATGAGGCTGCGGGTCTTTGTCATCATCGCATGTCCTAGAATGGCTCGTTTTGCCAGGTCACGGAGGCATAGAGCAGCGTCTTGCCGTCCGGCAGGTTGGACATGGAGGATTGCATCACATCGATCAGTACCGGCCATTTGTAGAAGACGCGCAGCGAGACGATCGAGTTTTCCATGCCGGGATCGTATTTGAACCCGGTCGTATCGATGTCGCCATTGCCGTCATGCGGGATTTCCTTGGGCACTTCCGCGAAGCTGTTGTAGGACTGCAGGTCCCAGACGAGACCGCTGCACTTGCTGCCCGACATGACGGAAATCTCGTCGCAGATCTTCTGGCCGAACTGGCTCTTTGTCGTGTTGGCGAGCGTCAGCTGGCCGGTCCGGATTTCGCGCGAAATCGTGTCGACGGCATTGCTGACCACCTGTTGCGCGGTGAAAGAGACCGTCGTTTCGATGATCGCAAAGGACAGGAAGGCGAAGGGCAGGGCAAGCATCGCGAACTCGATCGCTGTCGCGCCGCTCTGGTCGCGACGCAAGGCACGGACGGCATCGGCAAGGTGCCGAATGGTGTTGAGCGCGCGTGACGCCATGATGACCCCGAGGAACATACTCGTTCCTGAATAGGCCGAAATGATTGAGGAATCGTTGTCGCGACGGCTAAGAATATGAATGTGCCGCTACGGCAGGAGCCCGGAATGCGGGCCCGGATCTCGATATCGCCGTCAGTCTTGTTCTTTCGCCCGGTTTGCCAGCCGCACGGCCCGGATGGACTGCACCTCGGCTTCCGTCAGATAGGCTTTCTCGCAATAGGGTTCGCAGGACAGAGTCTCGATATTGGCCTGCCTGTAAATACGCAGGGCCGTCCCGTTCTCGCGCGAGACCGCGATGCGCTCGTCGAGGATCGCGTTCCCGTCGACGTCGAGGATGACCATGTTGGTCTGTCCGAAGCCGCGTCCCGTCAGCACCAGCGTCTGTGAGTCGCGTACGGTCGCGTCGGCGATTTCCGGATTGCCGATGATCACGGTCGCTGCCGCCTGAGACAGCTTGACGATCTTGGCATGGTTCAGCACGACGCGGATGCCGGGCTCGGGAACGGCGTTCATGGCAAGGAAATCCTCTTCGGCGACAGCGGCCGACATATTGAGGAGGGCGCCTGCGACCGCCATTGCGGCCAGTCCGGATCGAATGCCCATGAACATGCCTGTACTCCTTGCAAACTCGGGCCCCAATATCGCCGCGAATGATGAACGAAGATTTAACCATAAGCGGGCTGCGCGGACGCCGCCGCACGCACCCGCCGAAAGCTACGATTTGTTCACTATGAAAGCCCGTTTGGCGGGTTAAAGCTTTGGCAACCCTGTTCCTTAAGCGGGTGGCAAGAGCAGCCGTGTAGTGTCCAGCCATCCGATCAATGCCCGCAGAGTGTTGACGGGTGTGCTGTGTAAACGAGTAAGGAGCTCAACAATGTTCGCACGCTTCATGAAAGACGAGTCCGGTGCAACCGCAATCGAATACGGTCTGATCGCTGCCCTGATCGCCGTTGCCATCATCACCGGCGCCACGACGCTTGGTTCGAGCCTGAACGCCAAGTTCAACGCTATCGGTACCAAGGTCGGCTCGACCGCCTAAGTGTCGCGCCGCTTTGGCGGCACTTGACAAACAATCGCGGCCTGTCCCCTAACCGGGGGCAGGCCGTTTTCGATTCCCTTGCACGGCAGGGACGACGGGAATTCGGTCCCGAACCGACATCCAGGGCTTAGCCATGAACCGGGAAACAGCCGACATCTCAGAACGCGCGAACAAGAAAGCCGGCACGGTCGCCGTCACGCCGGTCATCCTGTGCGGCGGCGCGGGGTCGCGCCTGTGGCCGATGTCGCGCGAGGACAAGCCCAAGCAGTTCCACGCCCTGGTCAATGACCGCAGCCTGCTCGTCAACACGATCGAGCGCATGGTGCCCGCCGTCGACGAGATCGCGTTTCGCCCGGTCCGGGTCATCGGGTCCGCCGCGCTTGGCGACGCGCTTGAGAAAGAAGTCGCCCGCGCGCCGGTTCGCCCGGACGTGCTGGTGCTCGAACCCTGCATCCGCGACACGGCGGCGGCCGTTGCTGCCGCCATCGTCGAAAGCGATCCTGACGAATTCCTCATCGTTCTGCCGTCCGATGCGCGCATCGACGATGTTGCCGGTTTCCAGAAGACCGTCGCCGCGGCGGCCCGCCAGGCGCGCGCCACCGACGCGATCATGACCATCGGCATCACGCCGTCGCGCGCCGAGACGCAGTACGGCTATATCGAGAAGGGCGAACCGCTCGGCGAGGGGTTCAGCGTCACCCGCTTCCGCGAGAAGCCGGATCACGCCACCGCCGAACGCTATCTGGCGAGCGGAGATTTCCTCTGGAACGCCGGCATTTTCCTGTTTCGCGCCGGACGGCTCGCAGATGAATATGCGCGGCTGCAGCCGGAAATCTGGGATTGCGCCCGAAAGGCCGTAGAAGAGGGCGTTCGCGACGGCGCGAAACTTTTGCTCGATCCCGAGGCCTTCGCCGCCTCGCCGAAACTTTCCATCGACTATGCGATCATGGAACAAGCCGGCAATATCGGCGTCGTGCCCGCCATGTTCGACTGGGACGATCTCGGATCATGGGCGCAGCTCTATGAGGGCGCCTCCAAGGACGACGCGGGCAACGCGTTGTCCGGCGACGTCATCACCGTGCAGGCCTCCAACAACCTCGTTCGTGCTCGTGGCGCCTCGGTCGCGATCGCCGGTGTCGAGGATCTCGTGGTCGTCGCCGAGGACAACAAGATCCTCGTCACGCGCCGCGACTGCACCCACCTGGTCAAGAATGTCACGCAGGCCTTCAAGGAGCGTGGCGACGACACCCACCCATCGACGGTTCGCTCGTGGCTGTTCGAGACCGCCTTGCCCTACTGGGCCGAACACGGCATCGACCGCGTCCATGGCGGCGTCCACGAGGCGCTGACATTCGATGGTGAGCCGGCGCCGCACGAAGCCAAGCGCCTGAGAGTGCTGGCGCGCCAGATCTACTGCTTTTCCCGCGCCAAGCTGATGGGCTGGCCGGGTGACGCCGATGGCGTGCTGGAGCATTGCTTCCACACGCTGACGACCACTGGCTGGCATGGCGACGGCGGCTGGATTCACCTGTTCAATCCGGACGGGTCGGTGCGCGACGAAACCCGCGACACCTACGACCACTGTTTCGTGATGTTCGGCCTGGCCTGGCTCTACCGCGCCACCGGAAAGCCCGAAGCGCGCGAATGGGCCGACTGGACCCTCGATTACATGGACCGGCATCTCGCCGATCACGCCCATGGCGGCTACTACGAGACGGACGGCCGCAAGCTGCCGCGCCGCGCCAACCCGCACATGCATTTCCTCGAGGCGATGATGGCGTGGTACGAGGCGACGGGCGAGGAGAAGTTCCTGGACCGCGCCCAGGCGATGGTCAGGCTGTTCGACCGGCATTTCTTCGACAGCGCCACCGGCACGCTGTCGGAATTCTTCGACGCCGACTGGACGATCAGCCGCAAGACCCCCGCCGAAGCCCGCATCGAGCCCGGCCATCACTACGAGTGGGCATGGCTGATCTCTCGCTTTCTCGATTATCGGCCCCTTCCGGGTGTCGATGCCAAGGCGCGACAGCTTTTCGCGACCGCCGCCACTTTCGGCCATCACCCGGCCACCGGGGCGGCCGCCGACGGGTTGCAGCCGGACGGTTCCGCCGTCGAGCCGCATGCCCGCCTCTGGCCGCAGACGGAGGCTCTGAAGGCGGCGCTCGCTTTCGAGAAACGCGGTCTCGGTTCCGCCGCCGCCTTGCGCCGCCGCATGTTCGACGTGCTGTTCGCGTACTACCTGAACGGTCCCGTGCCCGGCGGGTGGTACGACGCTATCGACGAGGAGGGTCACGTGACCGCGCCGGACATGCCGTCATCGAGCTTCTATCACGTCTTCTGCGCGCTCGCGGAATACGCCGAAAGCTGATCCGCCGGTCTGCCTCGTTTGGAATTTCGTTCCGGATCCTTGCCCTGATCGAGAGGAATATGCCTCCAGCAGCCGCGCTGTCGGAATGACGGCGGTCCACGCCTGTCGGTAACCGTGCTAAGTTGTCGCACCCGAAAAACACGCAAGGCGCTCGAAACGCCTGAGGAGGCAGCAATGACCGGCAAGCTCAGAACCACCAGTGGCCGCGGGCGGCTATACGAAAGCGTTCTCGACACGATCGGCGACACCCCCGTCATCCGGATCAACTCGCTCGCGCCGGATCACGTGACCGTCTACGTCAAGGCGGAGGCGTTCAACCCCGGCGCCTCGGTCAAGGACCGTCTCGCCGTCAACATCATCGAGGCAGCGGAACGCGAGGGCAAGCTGAAGCCGGGCCAGACGGTCGTCGAGGCGACCAGCGGCAACACCGGCATCGGTCTCGCCATGGTCTGCGCCGCCAAGGGCTATCCGCTCGTCATCACCATGGCCGACAGTTTCTCGGTCGAGCGCCGCAGGCTGATGCGCATGCTCGGCGCGAAGGTCGTTCTCACGCCGCGCGCCCAGAAGGGGTTCGGCATGTACCAGAAGGCGGCTGAACTGGCCGAGAAGCACGGCTGGTTCCTGGCTTCCCAGTTCGAGACGTCGGCCAATGCCGAAATCCACGAGGCGACGACCGCCCGCGAAATCCTCGGCGATTTCGGCGACGGGCGGCTCGATTACGTCGTCACGGGCTACGGCACGGGCGGCACGGTCTCCGGCATCGGACGCGTCCTGCGCAAGGAGCGGCCCGACACGAAGATCATCCTCAGCGAACCGGCCAATGCCGCGCTCATAGCGAGCGGCACGGCGCAGGAGCGCACGCCGGATGGCGCGCCGGCCGCCAGCCATCCCGCCTTCGAGCCGCACCCGATCCAGGGCTGGACGCCGGATTTCATCCCGCTTGTCCTGCAGGAGGCGGTCGACGGAAAATACTACGACGATCTGATCCCGGTTGCGGGGCCTGACGGCATCGCATGGTCGCGCAAGCTGGCGCAGAAGGAAGGCATCTTCACCGGCATCTCCGGCGGCTCCACCTTCGCGGTGTCGATGAAGATAGCCGAGACGGCCGAACCGGGCTCCGTCATCCTGTGCATGCTGCCGGACACCGGCGAACGTTATCTCTCGACCCCGCTCTTCGAGGGCATTCCGGAGGATATGGACGACGAGGAGCGCGAGATCATGCGTTCCACCCCCGGCTACCACATGGAATAGCGCGAACCCCGGAAAATCCGGGCTGCCGCTTTCAGGGTTCGGTTTTTCCGAACAGGCAGTCCGGTATTTCACCTCTAGCCGCCAAACCTCCTTCGCGGAACACTGCCGGAATTGAGTTCACGACAGCGAATGAGATTCCGATGGCCATTCACCTCGCAAGGCGCAGCGGTGCGAAACCCGAAACATCGGTCGAGATTCCGCATCGGCAGTTGGACCAGAACGCACCGGTCGAATTGCAAGAGCGGCTGTGGGACCGTATGCGCGGGCTTCCGGGCGTCGAGACCGGGCAAAGCCTGATTTCGGTCCCCGGCGCGCGTGCGATCTTCGCCTGCGATGACGGGGTGGCGTCGGTTTGCCCCGATTGTGTGATGAAAGGCCTGGAATTCGCGCATATCCATCCCGCGCAGGACGGCAGCCTGCATGCCTGTTTGCCCGAACACGCGAGGGTCGAGGCGATCGAAAAGGGCTGGGCGGAACCTCATCCCTGGGTCGCGCTCGGCCGCATCGCCGCGTCCAACGTGATGCTCTACGGTCCTCGCGACGAAGCCGAACTCGAAGTCGTCTGGTCGCTGGTCCGCGCAAGCCACGAATATGCGACTGGATTGCCGGAGCTTGTCGGTTAGGATCATCCCATCACCGGGAGGAACCCGATCCGGCATGATTCGAAGCGAACTGATCGCAACATTCGTTCTGATCGTCGACTGCGGCAGCCTCAACGCGGCAGCGGGGCGGTTGCGGCTTTCGCGCTCCGTGGTCAGCGATCGTCTGAACGCGCTTGAGGCCGATGTCGGCACGCAGCTCATAACCCGGTCGACCCATGGTCTCAGCCTGACGCGCGCGGGCGAGGTTTTCCTGCGCCATGCCCGCGAGATTGCCACAGCCATGGAGGTCGCCCGCAACGATGTCGCGAGCGCCGGCGGCGAGATCAGCGGCTCGCTGCGCATCGCCGCCCCCGCCGCCCTGACCGGCGATTGGCTGGTCCCGGTCTTCAATGATTTCCTGCAGGAAAATCCGCTTGTTTCGATCGAACTCTCCGTGTCGGACAGGTCGGTGGACATCGTCCAGGATGGTTTCGATCTCGCGATCCGTGGCGGCAATCTCTCCGATTCGGCATTGCTCGCACGCAAGATCACGTCCTCGCACCGCGTCGTCGTCTGCAGCCCGGATTATCGCGATCGCCGGGGCGTGCCCTCGTCGCCCGCCGATCTGGCCGGCCACGAGTGTATCGGCTACCGCAACAGGCGGGTGACCCAGGACTGGACGTTCCGGACCGCGAAGGGCATCCGCTCCGAATGGGTCACGGGCCGGTTTCAGGCCGATGATGGCGTTACACTTGGCCGCGCCGCCGTCGCCGGCGCCGGCGCCGGCATCGTGCTCGTCCCGACCTTCATCGTGTCGCGGGATCTGCTCGCCGGCCGTTTGATCACCGTCGATCTGGGCGCGGAGGTGGAATCCATTTCGGTTTCGGCGGTTTATCCCGCCGCCAATGCCGGCCTGCCCCGGTTGCAGGCGCTCATCGATCACCTGCGCAAGGCGCTCGGCGATCCGCCCTCATGGGACCTTGCGCTGGCCGATGCCGGCCTGATCCAACTCTAGAGCCTTACGCGATCCGCTTTTTGCGCCCCGCCGTCCGGCGCGTCGATCACCATCCGCCATGGCTGTTCGGAAATTTCGGACACCACGTTCGGAGTTTATTCGGTAGTCCCCGATCACCGGTCCACCGATGATCTCCCTGGTCAAACACCAGGGAGGCTCCCCATGAAACTCTATATGAACCCGGTATCCACCACGTCGCGGCCGGTCTCGCTGTTCGCGGCCGAGGCCGGCATACCGCTCGACGAGATCGTCATCGACCTGATGACCGGCGAGCACAAGGCGCCTGACTTCGTTGCCGTCAATCCGAACGGCCTCGTGCCGGTCCTCGACGATGACGGTTTCGTCCTGACGGAAAGTTCCGCAATCCTGAAATACCTCGCGCAGAAGACGAACTCGCCGCTCTACCCGGATGACCTGCAGGAACGGGCGCGGGTCAACGAGGCGATGGACTGGCTGAACGCCAATTTCTATCGCGACTTCGGCTTCAACTACGTCTACCCGCAGATCATGCCGCATCACCGCCGGCGCACCGACACCGGCAATGCCGATGTCGTCACCTGGGGCTATGAAAAGTCATGTGAATGGCTCTCGGTCCTCGACCGGCATTTCATCGGTCCGAAGTCGGATTACATCTGCCTCGGGCGGCTGACCATCGCGGATTTCATGGGTGCCGGTATCGTCGGCCTCGGCGAAGTCATCGGTTTCGACTTTTCGCCATATCCGCATATCATGCGCTGGCTCGCGGCCATGAAACGCCTCGAACACTGGGACCGGGTCAATGAGGCCTTCCACCGGATGGTGGCGGCCGAAGCGGCCTGATCCCTTCTGGTCTGACAAATCGATAATCAAAAAAAAGGACCCCCAATCATGCCGAAAATCTCGAAACTCTTCTTCAAGACAGCGATCCTGTTCCTCCTGGTGGGGATCGCGATCGGCCTCAAGATGTCGATCTCAGGCGTTCACAACGTCACCGGCGCGCATGCTCACGCCAATCTTCTGGGCTGGGTGACGATGGCGATCATGGGCGCGTATTACGCCCTCGCGCCGGCCAAGGCGGAAGGCCGCCTCGCGATGGTGCAATACGGTGTCTACACCCTCGGCGTGCTGATCATGATCCCGGCGCTTTACATGCTGCTGCTCGGCAACCCGCAATACGAACCGCTGGTGGCCGGCGGCTCGCTGATCACCTTTGCAGGCGTGATCCTCTTCGCCTTCATCATCTTCTCCGGCGAACGCCAGGCGGCCAAGGCCTAGGCCCGACGCGGAAAGGGCGGCGGCTCGCCGCCCGATCCCTATTTCTCCTCCAGGAAAGCCTTGAAGGCCTCGTCGTAATCCGGGTGCCAGCGCGACAGCGGCGGGCGGTTCTCGACGATGTCGCCCGCAGCCCACAGGATCCGTCGCTCGTCCACGCTGCGCGGCACGTCATTGTCCGGGCACAGGATGTAGAAGTCGCCGGCTTCCAGGCTTTGCATCATGAAGTCTACCGTCTGGTCCGGCGTCCATGCACCGGCCGGTTTCTCGGCCCTGCCGCCGCGCGTCAGTTCGGTGAAGACGAATCCCGGGATCAGCAGATGCGCCGAGATCGCGCAGCTCTCGCGGTTGCGCAAATCGTGCTGCAGAGCCTCGGTGAATGCCTTCACGCCCGCTTTCGACACATTGTAGGCCGGGTCGCCCGGCGGCGTGGTGATGCCCTGTTTCGACCCGGTATTGATGACAAGCCCCGGCCGTCCGCGCTCGATCATGCCGGGCACGATCGCCTGCACGCCGTTGATCACGCCCCACAGATTGACGCCGATGACGCGCCGCCAGTTCTCGGCCGGCCCGAATATGGCGCTGCCGGGTTGGATGCCGGCATTGTTCATCAGCACGTCGATCGACCCGAACCGCGCCAGAACGTCGGCCTCCAGCCGCTTGAGATCGTCCATTTGGCCGACGTCGCATTCCAGCGCCATGACGCTTTCCATGCCTTGCGGTGCGACCTCCGCGATTTCGCCTTCCGCCGCGGTCAGCCGTTCCGCGCCGAGATCGGCGATGGCCACCTTCAGGCCAAGGCTTGCGAAGGCCTTTGCGGCTGCGAGGCCGATACCGGCCGCGCCTCCGGTCACGATGGCGACGGCGCCGGGAACCAAAACGGGGTGGTTCATGTTTACCTCCTGCATTTCGCGACAGTGGCGTGGATCGAATGACGGAACCTGATAACCCGGTGAGCATGTTACGGACTGAGCATGGTATGGGCAATCGACGGCAAAGTCTCTCATTGTGCGCCGCACTATCGAAATTTGCCTTACTGCGCGGGGATGTCTACGTATTGAACATATCCGCATGAATCGCGCTTCGCCGCGATTTTCGCCCGCGTGGCCGGCGATCCGCCCGATTTTGGCCGCGTGACAACAATCACGAGGGAAATACAACCGAATATGTGTGGAATTGCCGGAGAAATCCGTGTCGACGGTGCGTTTGCAGATACAGCCGCCGTTGCGCGGATGACCGAGATGCTGGCCCCCCGCGGGCCTGACGGAAGCGGGCTCGTCGCCCAGGGTCGCGTTGCCTTTGGCCATCGCCGCCTCAAGATCATCGATCTGTCCGAAAAGGCCGGCCAGCCGATGACGGATTCGGCGCTCGGCATGACGATCGTCTTCAATGGCTGCATCTACAACTATCCGGAGCTTCGCGAGCAGCTGATCGCCGAGGGATACGATTTCTTCTCGCATGGCGACACCGAGGTCGTCCTCAAGGCCTTCCACAAATGGGGCGAGGCCTGCGTCGAGCGCTTCCACGGCATGTTCGCCTTCGCGATCCACGAACGCGACAGCGGCGCCGTGACCCTTGCGCGCGACCGGTTCGGCATCAAGCCGCTCTACTATTCGGAATCGGGCAAGCGGATCCGCTTCGCTTCCTTCCTGCCGGCGCTTCTCAAGGCGGGCGACGTCGATACCGAGATCGACCGCGAGGCGCTGCACAACTACATGAGCTTCCACGCCGTCGTGCCGCCGCCGCGCACCATCCTGAAGGGTGTGCGCAAGCTGCCGCCGGCGACCACGCGGCGCATCGAGGCGGACGGCACGGCGACCGACCGCACCTACTGGTCGCCGCCTTATCAGCGCCGTTCGGAAGACACCGGCCTGACCCGCAATGACTGGCGCGACCGCGTCCTCGAGGCGCTGCGCGTATCCGTGCGCCGCCGCATGGTGGCCGACGTGCCGGTCGGTGTGCTCCTGTCCGGCGGCGTCGATTCCTCGCTGATCGTCGGCCTGCTCGCCGAGGAAGGCCAGAAGGACCTGATGACCTTCTCCATCGGCTTCGAGGAGGCCAATGGCGAAAAGGGCGACGAGTTCACCTATTCCGACCTGATCGCCGAGCGGTTCGGGACCGATCACCACAAAATCTTCGTGCCGTCGGCCGATCTGATCGGCCATCTGCCCGACACGATCTCCGCCATGTCCGAGCCGATGGTCTCCTACGACAATATCGGATTCTTCCTGTTGAGCCGCGAGGTCTCGAAACACATCAAGGTCGTGCAGTCCGGGCAGGGCGCCGACGAGGTCTTCGGCGGCTATCACTGGTATCCGCCGCTCGCCGATTCCAACGATGTTGTCGGCGACTATGCCAAGGTGTTCTTCGACCGCAGCCACGAAAAGCTGAAGACGCAGCTGGACGGCCGCTGGTTGGCCGACACCGATGCCAGCCTCGATTTCGTGCGCGAGCATCTCCTGCGCTCGGGCGCGGCGACCTCGGTCGATCGCGCGCTCCGGCTCGATTCTCACGTCATGCTGGTCGACGACCCGGTCAAGCGCGTCGACAACATGACCATGGCCTGGGGGCTTGAAGCCCGCGTGCCCTTCCTCGACCACGAACTGGTCGAACTGGCGGCGACCATCCCGCCGGAATTCAAGCTGCACGACCAGGGCAAGGGCGTTCTCAAGGATGCCGCCCGCCTTGTCGTCCCGCATGAGGTGATCGACCGCAAGAAGGGCTATTTCCCGGTTCCGCAGCTCAAATATATCCAGGGCGAATATCTCGACATGGTCAGGGATGCGCTCGGGTCGCAGGCGGCGCGCGAGCGCGGCCTTTTCCGGCAGGATTACCTCGATGCGCTGTTCGCCGATCCGGCGAGCCATATCACGCCCCTGCGCGGCTCCGAGCTGTGGCAGGTCGCGCTACTGGAAATGTGGTTCCAGTCACACGGAGTTTGAAGACCGGCATGGGCAAGGAAAGCGACGGTTCGAAACCCGGCTCCGGCCCGCGTTCCAGGCAGACGAGCGATGCCTACAAGCATCGCCTGAAGCGCATGCGCGACCAGGGCCTGAAACCGCCGATCGCGCGCCACGGCGGCGACAAGACGAAGACGACGCCGCAATTCGCGCTGGATTGCGGCTGGGGAAGGCTCGTCTTTTCCCAGACCTTCGAGGACTCCGGCGCGATGATCGCGGCGCTGCGCGGCGAACAGCCCGACCGGCGCGATATCGCGGTCTATGTGCGCAATCCGCATGTTCTGCTCGCCAACGCCCCGCAGGAACTCTTCCTCGACCCGTCCCACACCTACCGTCTCGACCTGTCGCGCTATCGGGCGTCGAGAAAGAGACCAAAGGGATATTTCATCCGGCGGCTGACCTCGCAGGCAGACGCCGAGGCGATCAACCGCATCTATGCGGCGCGCGGCATGGTCACGGTGCCGCCCGAGTTCTTCTGGGCCAAGCGCGACGCGCGCACCATCATCTACTTTGTCGCCGAAGACGAGAAGACCGGCGAGGTGCTCGGCACGGTGACCGGCGTCGATCACATGCGCGCCTTCGAAGATCCGGAACGCGGCTCCTCGCTCTGGTGTCTCGCCGTCGATCCCTCGGCGCGTCATCCGGGCATCGGTGAGGCGCTGGTGCGGCGGTTGGCGGAGTATTTCACGACGCGCGGCGCCGCTTTCCTCGATCTCTCGGTGTTGCACGACAACGAGCAGGCGATCGCGCTCTACGAGAAGCTCGGTTTCCAGCGCGTTTCCTTCTTCTCGGTCAAGCGCAAGAACCCGATCAACGAGACCCTGTTCACCGGACCCGCCGACGATCAGGCCCTCAATCCCTATGCCCGCATCCTCGTCAACGAGGCGCGCCGGCGCGGTATCCATGTCGAGGTCGTCGATGCCGAGGGCGGCTTCTTCCGGCTGACTCATGGCGGCCGCTCGGTCCTGTGCCGCGAGAGCCTGTCGGAACTGACATCCGCCGTCGCCATGTCGATCTGCGACGACAAGTCGGTGACCCGCCGCATCGTCTCGGCGGCCGGCGTACGCGTGCCCGAGCAACTTGCCGATGGCGCCAGCCCCGATGAAATTTCGGAATTCGTCCGCCGCTGCGGCAAGGTCGTGGTCAAGCCGGCGCGGGGCGAGCAGGGCCGGGGTATCTCCGTGGGCCTGTCCGAGCTCGATGAGGTCGAAAAGGCGATCGCCGCCGCCCGCCAGGTCTCCGACACGATCCTTCTGGAGGAATATGTCGAGGGCGAAGACCTTCGCCTCATCGTCATCAATTTCCGTGTCGTCGCCGCCGCGGTCCGGCGTCCGCCGGTGGTTGTCGGCGACGGCGAGCGCACCATCCGCGAACTGATCGCCGCACAAAGCCGGCGCCGCAAGGCGGCCACGGGCGGAGAATCGCGGATACCCCTCGACGAGGAAACCGAACGCACCGTGCGCGACGCGGGCTACGGTCTCGACGACGTCCTCGACCCGGAGGTCCACGTCGCCGTGCGCAAGACCGCAAACCTGCACACCGGCGGCACGATCCACGACGTGACCGACATCGTCGACCCGGTTTTGGTGGAGGCCGCCATCGAGGCTGCCCGGGCGATCGACATTCCGGTCACAGGCATCGACCTGATGGTGAAATCGCCGAGCCGGCCCGATTACGCCTTCATCGAGGCAAACGAGCGCCCCGGCCTCGCCAACCATGAACCGCAGCCGACGGCGGAACGTTTCATCGACTTGCTGTTTCCGTTATCGGTACCTGCATCGGTCAAGCGAATACGATAAGAAAATTGGGGGTGTCGACCTATGTCACGACTGGCGATTGATCACGAATACCTGCTCTCGGTCCTGGAGAAGATGCTGCACATCCCCAGCCCGACCGGCTTCACCGATTCCATCGTCCGTTTCGTCACGTCGGAACTGGAACGCCACGGGCTGACAGTGGAAATGACGCGGCGCGGCGCGATCCGCGCGATCCGGCCCGGCAAGCGCGAAGAGGGCGCGCGCGCCATCGTCTCGCATCTCGACACCCTCGGCGCGCAGGTCAAATACCTCAAGGACAATGGCCGCCTTGAAGTCGTTTCCATCGGGCATTGGTCGGCGCGTTTTGCCGAGGGCGCGCGTGCCGAGGTCTTCACGGAGAGCGGCAGCTATCGCGGCACGATCCTGCCTCTGAAGGCGTCCGGCCACACCTACAATGACGAAGTCGACAAGATGCCCATCGGCTGGGAAAACGTCGAATTTCGCATAGACGCGCTGGCGCGCGACAAGGCCGACATCGAACGTCTCGGCATCGAGATCGGCGACATCATCGCCATCGATCCGCAGCCCGAATTCCTCGACAACGGTTTCATCGTGTCCCGTCACCTCGACAACAAGGCCGGCGTCGCCGTGATGCTGGCGGCGCTCAAGGCGCTGCAGGACGAGGAGGTCGAGACACCCGTCGATATCCATTTCCTGTTCACGATCGCGGAGGAGGTCGGCGTCGGCGCGTCGTCCGTTCTGACCCACAACATCGCCTCGATGATCACGGTCGACAATGGCACGACAGCGCCGGGCCAGAACTCCGACGAGTTCGGCGTGACCATCGGCATGGCCGACCAGACCGGCCCGTTCGACTATCATCTCGCCAAGAAGCTCGCGAGCCTGTGCCGGGAAAACGAGATCCGTTACCAGAAGGACATCTTCAAATATTACCGGTCGGATTCCGCCAGCGCCATCGAGGCCGGCGCTGATGTCCGCACCGCGCTGATCACCTTCGGCGTAGACGCCTCGCACGGTTACGAGCGCATCCACACCCACGCGCTACGGTCACTCGCGGAACTGATCACCGCCTATGTCGTCAGCCCGGTGATGATCAAGCGCGACTTCAAGGAGACGTCGGGCGTCAAGGGCTTCACCCGCCAGCCCACCGGCGAGGCCGAGCAGGACCTGTCGCCGGATATCGAGGACAAGGAACTCAGCGAGTAATCTCGCAGATCACGACGAGAGCCGCACGAGGGCGTTCAGCATCAGCTGGGCGCCCTTTTCGATATCCGCCCAGTCGCTCCATTCCTCCGGCGCGTGGCTGATGCCGTTGCGCGACGGGATGAAGACGAGACCGGACGGGCAGACCGATTGCATGGTCTGGGCGTCATGACCGGCGCCGGAGGGCATGTCGAGCGCCGCATGGCCCAGCGTGCCGGCTTCCTCCATCAACATGGCGTGCAGCTCGGCATCCAGCGCGACGGGCGAAAGCCAGCTCTTCTCCTCGATCGACAGCGCCAGCCCGTGCCGGGCGGCAGCGGTTTCGAGTTTCGTTCGCACCGCGTCGCGCAAGCCCAGCATCACCTCTTCGGACGTGTCGCGCAGGATGATCGAGAATTCGGCCGCGCCGGGGATCGTGTGCGCATGGTTGGGATGGACCTCAACCTTGCCGATGGTGATCCGGCTTTGCTCTGTTCCGTGAATGGCGATCGTGTCGGTGATCGTCCCGGCAAAATCCGCGAGCCCGGCGAATGCATCGGCGCGCATCTCCATCGGCGTCGTGCCCGAATGGTTCGCCACGCCGTCGAAACGCACCTGCAGGAAACAGACGCCCGACACGGCATTGGCGATCCCGAGCGGGATTTCGGCATGTTCGAGCACCGGTCCTTGCTCGATATGCAGTTCCAGGAACGCGGAGATCGAGCCCGGCGCCCAGCCGGCGTCGAGCGCCCCGAACGCATCGAGCCCCTGATCCCGCATCGCATCGACCAGGCGGACGCCATCCGCGTCAGAGGCCTGCTCGATCCAGTCGCGCGTGACCCGCCCCGCGATTGTCTGCGAGCCGAGCATGCCGCCGAAACGGCCTTCCTCCTCGGCCGTCGCCGCGACGACGATGGCGGTCTTCGGCACATGGCCGGCGGCACGCAAGGCGCGCACGCATTCCAGCGCCACGCAGGCGCCAAGCGATCCGTCGAAGGCGCCGCCTTCCGGCACGGTGTCGAGATGCGAGCCCGCCATGATGCACGGACCGGTCTCCGGTCCGAAGCGTCCGAACAGGTTGTTCACCGCGTCGCGGCTGACTTGCAATCCGTCACTGCCCATCTCGCGGGCGAACCAGTCGCGCACGGCCATGTCTTCGCCGGAATAACCGACACGATTGTAGCCGCCGGTTACTGCGTTGAATCCAAAGACGTTTACGCCGTCGAGCAGGCGACGCAGTCGGTCGATATCGATGACGGGCGCAGTGTGGCTCATGGTGCGGACGGGCATGCCTTCCATTTTCCGGGCAGGTGACGGATCAAGGATGCACAAAAATTTATCATAATAAATGCTTGCATGAATTTTAATTTTCCGAATTAATTGAATCCCATCTGCAACGATGGAGATCGCCATGAAGAGACTTCTGGCCGCTGCGGTAACAGTCGCATCGCTCGCATTCGCCTCACCGTCCCTGGCACAAACGCCGCCAAATGTTCTGGTCGTAGGCCAGATCGCGGAGCCCAAGTCGCTCGATCCTTCCGCGGTCACCGCGCAGAACGACTTCCGCATCCTGCTCAACATGTATGACGGCCTCGTGCGCTACAAGGACGGCACGCTGGAAGTCGAGCCCGCGCTGGCCGAAAGCTGGACGATCTCCGATGACGGCCTGACTTACACGTTCAAGCTGCGCGAGGGTGTGTCCTTCCACGACGGCTCGCCGTTCAACGCGGAGGCGGTCAAGTTCACCTTCGAACGCATGCTGAACGAGGATCACCCCTATCACGACACGGGGCCGTTCCCGCTGGCCTTCTATTTCTCCTCGATCGACACCGTGACCGCCATTGACGACACGACGGTCGAGTTCAAGCTGAAGGAGCCCTACGCGCCCTTCCTCTCGAACCTCGCTTATGCGACCGGCCTCATCGTTTCGCCCAAGGGCGTGATGGACAATGGCGCCGATTTCGGCCGCAACCCGTCGGGCACCGGCGCGTTCAAATTCGCCGAGTGGGAAGCCAACTCGAAAGTGGTGGTCACCCGTAACGAGGATTACTGGGATGGCGCCGCGCCGCTCCAAGCGGTGATCTACCGCCCGATAACCGACACCAACACCCGCATCGCCGAGATGCTTTCCGGCGGCATCGACGTCATGCCGGAAGTCCCGCCGGACAGCCTGCAGCAGTTCCGCAGCGATGCGAACTACACCGTCTACGAACAGGTTGGCCCGCATGTCTGGTTCCTCATCCTCAACGCCAAGGAAGGCCCGTTCGCCAACAAGGCGGTGCGTCAGGCGGCCAACTACGCGATCAACAAGACCGCGCTGGTCGACAACATCCTGCAGGGCACGGCTGCTGTGGCCAACGGACCGACGCCGCCGGCCTTCAACTGGGCCTACAATGAAAGCCTGGAGCCCTATCCCTACGATCCGGAAAAGGCCAAGGCGCTGCTCGAGGAAGCCGGCTATGACGGCGAACCGGTGACCTTCTACGTCACCGAGGGCGGCTCCGGCATGCTCGATCCGATCGCCATGGGCACGGCCATCCAGGCCGATCTCGAAGCCGTCGGCATGGACGTCAACATCGAGACCTACGAGTGGAATACCTTCCTCGGCAAGGTCAATCCCGGTCTCGAAGGCAAGGCCGACATGGCCGAAATGGCCTGGATGACCAACGATCCGGACACGCTGCCCTTCCTGGCGCTGCGCTCCGAGGCCTTCCCGGACAAGGGCGGCTTCAACTCCGGCTACTACTCCAATCCGGAAGTCGACGAACTGCTCAACAAGGCGCGCCAGGCCACCGATCAGGGGGAACGCGCCGAGCTCTACAAGAAGATGCAGGAAATCGTGCAGGAAGACGCACCCTGGGTCTTCGTCGCCAACTGGAAGCAGAACGCCGTCACCAAGGCGAGCGTCGAGAACTTCAAGCTGCAGCCTTCCTTCTTCCTGATGCTTCAGGACGTGGCGAAGCCGCAGTAACGACGACGAGCCGCCGGCTTGCGGGCCGGCGGCTTTCCCCCATTCTCACGCGGAGCCCGCCTTGTCGGCCTATATCGCCAAGCGCCTTCTGGCTGCGATCCCGGTCATCTTCGGCCTGACCATCATCGTCTTCCTGATCATGGCGATGATCCCCGGCGACCCGGCGACGGCCATTCTCGGCTCCTACGCGACCCCGGAAAACGTCGAGAAGCTGAACCGCGATCTTGGCCTCGACAAACCTCTCGTGCAGCAATACTTCATCTGGCTCGGCAACATGCTGCAGGGCGATTTCGGCCGCTCCTACACGCTCAATCGCCCGGTCATCGACGAGGTTCTGGAGCGCTTCTCGGCGACGCTCATCCTCGCCGGAACATCGCTCGTCCTGTGCTCCGTCCTCGGCCTGATTGCCGGAGTGATCTCCGCCGTTCGGCAATATTCCTGGGTCGACAAGGCCATCACCTTCGTCGTCCTGATCGGCATCTCCGTGCCGTCTTTCTGGCTCGGCCTCCTGCTGATCCTCGTCTTCGCCGTCAATCTGAAGTGGTTTCCTGCGTCTGGCATGTACGCCATCTATGGCGGCGGCGATCTGCCCGATCTTCTCAAGCACCTCTTTCTCCCGGCCCTGACGCTCGCCGTGGTCGCCACCGGCGTCATCGCCCGGCTGACCCGCACCGCGATGCTGGAAGTTCTGCGCCAGGATTTCATCCGCACGGCCCGCGCCAAGGGCGTCACCGAAAGCACCGTCATCTACAAGCATGCATTCAAGGCGGCATTGGTCACCGTCATTCCCGTGATCGGCATCCAGGCCGGCTTCGTGCTCGGCGGAGCGGTCTATATCGAGACCGTGTTCCAGTGGCCGGGCATCGGCTCGATGCTGGTCAAGGCGATCTCGACGCGTGACCTGCTGCTCGTGCAGGGCGGCGTTCTGGTCGTTGCCAGCGCCTATGTGCTGTTCAACCTCGCCGCCGATGTCGTCCAGACCATACTCGATCCGAGGTTGCGCTGATGGCCGAAGCGACCGCCACGACCGCCGCCCAGAAGCCGGCGAAGAAGCCGAAGGGACGCCCGGACAGCCTGTCGCTGTTGCTCAACAACACGCTGGCGACCGCCGGTCTGGTCGTTTTCGCACTAATCGTTCTGGCCGCGCTCGCCGCGCCGCTTCTGCCATTGCCGGATCCGGACGCGACAGCGCCCGCCGACCGCCTGCTGCGTCCCTTGGCTGAAGGCCATCTGCTCGGCACCGACGCGCTCGGCCGCGACATCCTTTCGCGCCTGCTCTGGGGCACGCAGGTCAGCCTTCTGGTCGGCATTTCCGCCACGCTGATCGCCGCCTTCTTCGGCTCGCTGATCGGCCTTGTCGCCGGCTATGCCGGCGGCCGCGTCGATACGCTGCTGATGCGCGGCATCGACATGGTCATGGCCTTTCCCTACATTCTTCTGGCGCTCGCCATCGTCGCCGTCCTCGGCCCCGGCCTCCTGAACGCGCTCTACGCGATCGCCGTGGTCAACATCCCCTTCTTCGCGCGCAACATCCGCGGCATCGCGCTCGGCCTGTCGCGCCGCGAATTCGTCGATGCGGCGCGGCTGTCGGGCAAGTCGAACGCGCAGATCCTGTTCATCGAGGTGCTGCCCAACGTGCTGCCGGTGATCATCATCACCATGTCGACCACGATCGGCTGGATGATCCTCGAAACGGCGGGCCTCTCCTTCCTTGGTCTCGGTGCGCAGCCGCCCCAGGCCGATCTCGGCTCGATGCTTGGCGACGGCCGCAAGATCCTCTTCACCGCGCCGCATGTCTCGATCATCCCCGGCGTGATGATCTTCGCCCTGGTCATGAGCATCAACCTGCTCGGCGACGGCGTGCGCGACGTGCTCGACCCGCGCCTGAAATCCGGCGCGCTGACAAGGCCCGTGGCGCGCACCGCCGTCATGCGCGAGGACGTCCCGGACGTCACGCCCCGTCCGGACACCGTCCTCGACGTGCGCGGCCTGAAGACCGAATTCCGCTTCGGCGGCGAAATCTACAAGGCGGTCGGCGGCGTCGATCTTGCCGTCGGGCAGGGCGAGTGCCTTGGCGTTGTTGGCGAATCCGGCTCCGGCAAATCGGTGACCGCGATGTCGATCATGGGACTGGTCCCCACGCCGCCCGGCCGTATCGCCGGTGGCGCGGCGCTGCTCGATGGCGAGGATCTGTTTGCCGCCTCCGACGAGCGAATCCGCAAATTGCGCGGCTCCGCCGTCTCCCATGTCTTCCAGGATCCGCTTTCGACGCTGCATCCGCTGTTCACCGTCGGCGACCAGCTGGTCGAGGCGATCCAGGCGCATCAGCCGCTGTCGAAAAGCGAGGCGACCGCCAAGGCCGCGGACCTGCTGAAGGTCGTCCGCATCCCCAATCCGGCGGAACGTTTGAAGGCCTATCCGCACGAGCTCTCCGGCGGCATGCGTCAGCGCGTCTGCATCGCCATGGCGCTCGCCGACGACGCGAAGATCATCATCGCCGACGAACCGACCACCGCGCTCGACGTCACCGTGCAGGCGCAGGTGCTGTCGCTGCTGGATACGCTGCGCAAGGAAAAGAATGCGGGCATTCTCTTCATCACCCATGATTTCGGCGTCGTCTCGGCGATCTGCGACCGCGTCGCCGTGATGTATGCCGGCAAGTTCGTCGAAACCGGCACGACCGAGGAAATCCTCAATTCCCCGGCCCATCCCTACACCGCCAAGCTGATCGATTGCGTTCCGGTTCTCGGAGAGCCCGAACGCCGTCTCGACGCCATCGAGGGCCGGCCGCCCGTGGTCAACAACCTGCCGGTGGGATGCGCCTTCGCGGCGCGCTGTCCGCGCGCGCAGGACGATTGCCGCGCCGCGCCGATCCCACTCACCGAAATGGGCAAGGGGCGAACGGTGCGCTGTATCCACCCGCTCACCGGAGACGATGCCGATGTCTGACGCGCCGCTTCTGTCCATTGAAAAGGCCGAGCGCGTCTTCGGCGGCGGCCGGTCCCTGTTCGGGCAGCCGAAACCGGCGGTCCACGCCGTGCAGGATGTCACCATCGAGGTGCGCAAGGGCGAAACGCTGGGCGTCGTCGGCGAATCCGGCTGCGGCAAGTCCACGCTCGCGCGCATGATCGTCGGTCTCGATGCGCCGACAGGCGGCCGCATCGTCTTCGACGGACGCGATCTCGTCGCCGAGGCCGGCCATGATCTGCGCCGCCTGTCGCGCGAGGTGCAATATGTCTTCCAGGACCCGGTCGCCTCGCTCAATCCGCGCAAGACCATCCGCACCATCCTCGAAGCGCCGCTGCGCTATCTGCTCGATCTCGACCGGCCGGCGCGCGAGAAGCGCCTCGGCGAACTGATGGATGCCGTCAACCTCGCGCCGGAATTCCTCGACCGCTACCCGCATGAATTCTCCGGCGGGCAGGCGCAGCGCATCGGCATCGCCCGCGCGCTTGCCGCCGATCCGAAGCTGATCGTCCTCGACGAACCGGTGTCCGCGCTCGACGTCTCAGTGCAGGCGCAGGTGCTCAATATCCTCGACGGTCTCAAGGACCAGTTCGGCCTGACCTATGTCTTCATCAGCCACGATCTCTCGGTGGTCGAAAGCGTCAGCGATCGGGTCGCGGTGATGTATTTCGGACGCATCGTGGAGATTGGCGCGGGAAAAACCATCTTCCGTTCGCCGCGCCATCCCTACACGCATCTGCTGCTGAATTCGGCACCCGCGCCCGGCCGTCGCTCGCTGATCGCGGAGGACGCCAACACGGAATTGCCCGATCCTTACAATCCGCCGCCGGGATGCGCCTTCTACGCGCGCTGCCCCCGCCACACGGATGAATGCAACAGGGCGGTTCCGCCGCTTGCCGGGGCGGCCGGAGACGAGACGCACAGGGCCGCATGTTTCCACCCGCACGAGAGCAAGTGACGCCGCATGGAGGAGAGCGCGCCAAGACCTGAGCCTGTGTCGGTGACGCCGGCGCGCCGCCGAAAGCGTCCCGATATCGCGGCAGACGCGATCCGCGACCGCATCGTCGAGGCGGGTCTGTCGCCTGGCGACCGCGTGCCCTCCGAGTGGCTTGAACCGGAGGCGGTCAAGGTTTCGCGCGGCACGCTGCGCGAGGCGCTCAAGATCCTCGAATTCCAGGGGCTGATCGCCTCCAAGACCGGACCCGGCGGCGGAATCTTCGTTACCGCGATCGCGTCCGACAATGCGATCCGCATGCTGGACAATCTCTTCCTGTTTTCACCGCCCACGATCGCGGACATCTACGCGATCCGGAAGCTGGTCGAGCCGGAACTCGCCGCGTCCGCCGCCACCGGCTCGCTCTCCGTCCCGGCTTTCGAGGCGATGCGCGCGACCATCCGGCTTTACGAGGACGAACCCGCCACGGCGGAGGAGGAATATCGCCAGCGGCTCGCCGAGCTCGATTTCCACGCCGAACTCGCCCGCAACAGCCCGAACCGCCTCCTGGGCTTCGTCGCCGTGTTCCTGCTCTCACTCCTGCGCGACATGACCGTGTGCCGAGAGATCTACCAGGAGCCGCATCCCGAACTGCGCGAGACCGGCCTGCATTACCAGGTCCGCCTCCTGCGCGCGATCCGCGCCGGCGACGCCGACCGGGCGCGCGAGATCATGCGCGACCACATGGTCGAGGCGGAAAAATACATGCTGGAGAGGGCGGCCGTGCGCAAGCGGTCGGGATCGACGCGATGAGCGGACACGCGGCCCCATGGCGCACCATCCACGCCGACCATTGCCATTGCGGCTGGGACAATGCGCTGAAACCGGTGACCACCGTCGCGCCCGGTGAGACGTTGACGCTGCAATGCCGCGACGCGGGCGACGGGCACTACACGAAGAACAGCACCGCCGCCGACATCGCCACCATGGACCCGGGCCGCGTCAATCCGGTCACCGGTCCCGTCTTCATCGATGGCGCGGAACCGGGCGACGCGCTGAAGGTCACCATTCGCGACTTCGCCCCGTCGGGCTTCGGCTGGAGCGCCATCATCCCCGGCTTCGGCCTGCTGGCCGACCAGTTCACCGAGCCGCGCCTGCATCTCTGGAACTATGACCGCACGGCGAAAGCCCCGGCGGTCTTCAACGCCCTGGCGCGCGTGCCGCTCAAGCCGTTCGCGGGCACGATCGGCGTGGCGCTCGCCGAACCGGGCCGGCACGACATCATTCCGCCGCGCCGCACCGGCGGCAACATGGACATCCGCGACATGGCGGCGGGAACGGAGCTCTGGTTGCCGGTCGAGGTGGCGGGCGCGTTGTTCTCCGTCGGCGACACCCATGCCGCGCAGGGCGACGGCGAGGTTTGCGGCACGGCCATCGAAAGCGCGATGGACATCACCGTGACCCTCGATCTGGTCAAGGGCGCCGCGCCGCCATTCCCGCGCTTTTCGACGCCGGGTCCGGTGACGCGCCATCTCGATGCGGCGGGCTACGACGTGACGACAGGCATCGGTCCGGATCTGATGGCGGCGGCCCGCGATGCGGTCTCCGGCATGGTCGATCATCTCGCGCACGCACGCGGCCTCGCTCCGGAGGACGCCTATATCCTCTGCTCGGTTTGCGGCGATCTGCGCATCAGCGAGGTCGTCGACGCGCCCAACTGGGTCGTATCGTTCTATTTCCCGCGCATCGTCTTCGAGTAGCGGCCGCCTTAGGCGCTCTGGCGTTCGTCGCGGCTGAGCGACGGGTCGAGCATCTTCGGCCGGAAGACGACGTTTTCGGGCGTCTCGCGCGCGATCTGGCGGGCAAGCGCCGCGGCTGCCTCCTCGCCGAAACTCTGCTCCCATTCGCGCAGCACCGGCTTGTAGGTGCCGAGCGCCGCCATGGCCGCCGACTTCTGATCGCGCGAGGCATGCGCCTGCAGCCTGACGGCGAAGCAGACCAGCGAGTCGACCTCCGAATAGGAGGCGTTGTTGACCGGCACGGCGAACACCGCCGCGTCGCCGAGGAAGCCGGCATGCAGCGCATGGTCGTCGAGCGCCGAGCCGATCACGCCGAGCGGCTTGGACGGTTGGGCGTATCCCGCCATCGCAGGCGACGGAGCCACCCCGGTCAGCCGGACGACCGGGCCGTCCTTCGTCTGGTCGACATCGAGAAGCGCCGTCCACTCGATCTCGTCGATCAGCCGCGAAACGGCCGCCAGCACCTTGCGGTTGTCGAAGGTCATGCGGCTGTCGGCAACGCCGAGTGACGACAGAGCCTCGCGGATCGACGATGAGAGCGCGTCTTCCGGGCGGCTGGTGCCGACCGTCACGGTCTTGGCCTGATGGCGGATCGTGTCGATCGGCCGCGAGGTTTCCTCGAATGTGTGGCGCACCGGTCCGAGCGCGGCCTGTGCCACGTCGCGGGCGGTCGCGGCGTCATTCGCGCGGCCGAGATCGCGCGAGAGTTTCGCCAGCATGGCGAGATCGTTCGCGCCGAGACCGGAATTGAACGCGCCCGCCGCACCCTCGTCGATGAAGGCGTCGAGCTTGTCGAGAAGCGCCTGCCGGTCCGCGCCGGGATCGTCCATCGCGACAAGGCCGATATCGGCCAGGATCGTCTTCAGGAGTTGCGCGGCGCGGTCGATGGCGCGGGCTGCGTGGAAGCCGAACATGTGGCCCGCGACCGTCGCCAGCACGAAGGCCAGATCGCCACCGATTTTCGGCAGGGCGATCACCCGTTCCGCATATTCCGCGAAGGCTGCGGCATCCGCGCCCTCTGTCGCGAACACGATCGGCCGGCCGTTATGCGCCTTGAAGATCGCCACTTCCTTGACCACGTCGCCGACGAGATCGCCGGGCAGGTCGTTGGCGACGACCAGCGTCAGCGGCTCGGTCGAAAGGTCGATATGCTTCTTGTCCTCGGTGTAGTCGACCGGGATCGACTTGTAGCAGAGCTCCGACAATTTGATGCGGATTTCCAGCGCCGCCGTGTGGTTCACGCCGGACCCGGTCACCGCCCAGTATCTTGCCTGCGGCGCGAAACTGCGGGCGCATTCGGCGATCTGCTCTTCCTTGTCGAGAACCTCGGCGATCAGCCGGGGCATGCGTTCGAGTTCGCCCATCTCGTAGGCGATCTCGATCTCCGTCATCGTGTTCAGAGCGTCAGCGAGGAAAAGCGCGGTCAGCTTGCCGGCCGTCAGCTGCGAATAGAACGCCTTGGTCGAGGCGACCGACATTTCCACGTCGCGGCCGTCGGAGGTGAACAGCACCGAATCCGCCTTGCGCACGAGATCGGAGTTGCGGCGGTTGACGATGGCGTGGATCGAGGCCCCGCGCTCGCGAGCGAGGTCGACGGCGCGATTCGTGTCGGTCGTGGTGCCCGACTGCGAAACGGCGATCACCAGCGCGTTGCGGAATTCATAGCTCTCGATTTCCGCAGACATTTCCGAGGACCGCAGGGCGATGACGGGAATGTCGAGCCGGCTTTCGTAGCCGAGCGCCTTTTCGATCAGATGCGCGATGCCGACGGCGGCAACGCCCGCCGTGCCCTGGCCGATCACGTAGACGCGGCTGATGCCGAGCGCGACGGCCTTGCGCATCGAGGCCCAGATATCGGTCGGCAACTCGTCGAAGGCGATCAGTCCGCCGTCGCGGCGGTAGCGCCCGCGCAGCGTCTTGGCCACGCTTTCCGGTCCATCATGGATTTCTTTTTCGAGATAGAACTCGAAGCCGCCGCGATAGATGTCGCGCGCGAAGATCTGGATCGGCTCCGGCTTGATCGCTGCCGGCGTGCCGTCGGAAACGCCGACCATTTCCGGCTGTGCGGAGTCGCCGGAAAGACGGATCACCGAACCGCCCGCGACCGAGCGGGCGAGGTTGTAGGAGGCGCGCGCCACGTTGCACAGCCCGTAGACCTCGGAGGCGAACATCCAGCCGTCGGCGAGCCGCGCCGCATGCAGGCCCTGGCCGGAGCCCTTCTGCGCGAGAAAGGCGTCGCCCGGCTGGCTGGGATCGATACAGCCGACCGCGATCGAGCCGTCGAGGCGGCGCACGGCGGTGCGGAACCGGTCCAGCATGTCGCCGGCATCCGCGCCGGCGCTGCGATGCGCGATCGGGATGATCTTGGCGTCGGTGGTGATCGACGGGTCGATGGCGAGCTGGCGATTTGTCACCAGTTCTGCGATCAGCTCCACGTGGTTGTCCACGTCGCCGTTCAGCGCGTACATCGCGCCCAGCGAAACGCCGGACTGGCCACTCTCGTCCTGTGCCAGCGACGGATTGTGCGGGTGGCAGTTGGCGACAGAGATCACGCCATGCGACGCCCAGCGTGTATGCGAGAGAACGCCCGCCCGTGTCGCGTCCGCGGCAAGCGCCCACAAAAGCCGGTCGGCGCGGATCGCCGCGCGCAGCGCCGCGCCGTTGTCGCCCAGTCGGCCGACGAGGTTGGCGGTCTTGTAGACGAAGGTCAGCGACCGCGTGCCGCCGCCATTTTCATGCACATAGACCGCGAGATGATCCGCATGCAGCGCCGAACACCGTTTGGCGAATTCTTCCGTCAGGTCGCCCGGCAGCGCGTCGACGCAATTCTCGGGAAGCTGGATCTGGATGGCGATGCCGGCCGAATCGCGGCCGCGAACCTCCAGCCGGTCGATCGCCCGCAGAACATGCTCGGCGGCAAGCGCCACTTTCGCGGCGTTGCCGCGCGCCGCGTCGATGCCCTCGGCGACGAGTGCGATTGCTTCGCCCGTCTGGGCGACGAGTTCCTCGCGCAACTGCCATTCATAGTCGCGCAGGCTCTCGATCAGCGGGTCGAGATCCGTGCGTCCTTTCTTGGACAGGTCGGTCAGGGCGCCCGCCTGTTTGCCCAGCGTGTCGGCAAGGGACGCGACGCCGGCCTTGAAATCCGCATCGAAGGCGATCCGTTCCGCCATCCGGAATGACATCAGCTCCGCGAACCGGTCCTGCAACGCGGTGACCGCGCCGTGCAGCGTCTCCACGGCGGCGAGGCCGGCGGGTGCCGCTGCTACATCGGCGGCGACCGTATCGAGCCAGCCGGTGTCTGCTTCATCTGCGCCGAAACGGCCGGTTACGAATCCTGCGATGCCACACATGTCATATTCCCGAAATATCCCGGCCGAAGAGAATCCCTTTGACGGAGCGAATCCTCTTCGATCTTGAAACGTCGCCCTTCGAAATTTCTCAAGCAAAATCCGGACCCGGCCGCACTCACTTGTTCTTGCATGATGTAACCTGCGAAATTGCGGCAGGCTCCATTTTTTCGTTTCGCGCCGGAGAAATCCGCTGGAAATCCAATGATAACCGGCGTTTTTCGAGAATCGACACTGCCGTTTTTGTGCCACACTCATATGTGAGATTTGGTTAATCGGCATATTGAGCCGATGTCCGGCTAAGGCCCGTCCCCCGCCGATCCGGACAGGTGGCAGCCTAATCCCCCTCTCCAGGCTGCCACTTTTAGAACCTTTTCGCTTAGCCGCCGTGCACGACCTCCGCACGGCGGCTTCATTTTTTCCGGCCCCCGGTTTCCCGCCACTTTACATTGCGCCGCGACGCGCGCAGGAATCGCCGCGATTCCAGCCCCAGACGTCCAGCGGAGATTGCCATGACCAGCGCGCATGCGGCCCACCCCCTCGATCCCGTCCTCAAGCGCATCGACGAAAACCTCGCCGACAGCCTTATGCGGGTGTTCGAACTGGTCCGCATCCCGTCCATCTCCACCGATCCGGCCTATGCCGCCTCCTGCCGCGAGGCCGGCGAATGGCTGGTCGCCGAGTTGACGGAGCTGGGCTTCGACGCCTCGCTGCGCGACACGCCCGGCCATCCGATGGTCGTGGCGCATCACGACGGCCGCAAGCCGGACGCGCCGCACGTGCTCTTCTACGGCCATTACGATGTCCAGCCGGTCGACCCGCTCGACCTGTGGGACAACGACCCCTTCCAGCCCGCGGTGCGCGACGGCGCCGACGGCGCCAAGATCATCACCGGACGCGGCATCGCCGACGACAAGGGCCAGCTGATGACCTTCGTCGAAGCCTGCCGCGCCTACAAGGAGGTTCATGGCGAGCTTCCCTGCAAGGTCACCATCCTGTTCGAAGGCGAGGAGGAGTCCGGCTCGGGCTCGCTGAAACCCTTCCTCGACGCCAATGCCGAGGAATTGAAGGCCGATTACGCGCTGGTCTGCGATACCTCGATGTGGGACGCGCGTACCCCCGCCATCTCGACCGGCCTGCGCGGTCTCGTCGGCGAGGAGATCACCGTCCAGGCCGCCGACCGCGACCTCCACTCGGGTTATTTCGGCGGCGCGGCGGCCAACCCGATCCATATCCTGTCGAAGATCCTTGCCGACATGCACGACGCCGACGGCAAGGTGACGATCCCGAATTTCTACGACGGCGTCGAACAGACGCCGAAGGAAATCCTCGACCAGTGGGAAAGCCTCGGCCAGACGGCGGAAACCTTCCTCGGCGAGGTCGGCCTGGCGATCCCCTCCGGCGAAAAGGGCCGCTCCGTGCTCGAACTCACCTGGGCGCGCCCGACCGCCGAGGTCAACGGCATCACGGGCGGCTACACCGGCGAGGGCTTCAAGACGGTCATCCCGGCCAAGGCGTCGGCCAAGGTCTCCTTTCGCCTGGTCGGCAAGCAGGACCCGGACGCCATCCGCGAGAATTTCCGCGAATTCGTGCGCAGTCGCATTCCCGCCGACTGCACGGTGTCGTTCCGCGAGCATGGCGGCTCGCCCGGCATCCAGCTCGCCTATGATTCCCCGGTCCTGCAAAAGGCGAAGGAAGCGCTGTCCGACGAGTGGCCCAACCCGGCCGTGATGATCGGCATGGGCGGCTCCATCCCCGTGGTCGGCGATTTCCAGACCATGCTCGGCATGGAATCCGTGCTTGTCGGCTTCGGCCTCGCCGACGACCGCATCCATTCCCCCAATGAGAAATACGCCCTCAAGAGCTTCCACAAGGGCCAGCGCTCATGGGCCCGCATCCTCGACGCGCTCGCCGAAGGGTGACGCGCTAACGGGCTGCGTCCGGCAACTGCAACATGCGGGCGACCGTCTGCTCGAATGAGCGGGACTGTTCGATCACCCAGTCGCGAAACCGCGATTTAAGCGGGCTCAGCCGTCGTCCGCTGACCGACAGCAGGCGGTAGCGATAGCCGGTCTCCATGTGGTTCGCGACGCCGAACGGCGTGACCAGCAGCCCGCTCTCGATGGCGTCATGGGCCTCGGTGATACCGCACAGCACCAGCCCGTGGCCGGCGATTGCGGCCTGCAGCCCCGAGCTGATCTTCGAATACCGCACCCCGCCGCCATCGTCTCCGTCGGCGATGTCGAACGCCCGGCACCAGTCGCGCCAGCCGGCCCATTTCGGATCGGGCGTCCTGTTGTCCAGATGTACGCGCGGTATTGCCGTCAGCGATGTCGTCTCCTCGGACAATCCATATTGCTCGCGAAACTCTGGCGTGCAGACCGGAAGCACGTAATCCCCGAAGAGATCGACCGCATCCAGGCCGTCTTCAGGCGGCGGGCTGTAGCGGATGGCGAAATCGAACCCGTCTGCGGCAAGGTCGATGCGCCTGTTGGCGGCGTTGAGGCGAAGATCGACGGCGGAATTGCGGCTGTAGAAATCCGAGATCCGCTTCGTGAACCAGTTCTCCGCGAAGGATTCGGGAAGCGTGATCGCGACGCGGTTGGACGCGCCGTCGTCTCTCAGTTCCGAAAGAACGCCGTCGATGATCGAGAAACCGGATGTCAGCCGCGCCTTGAGCCGGGCCGCATCGTCTGTGGGATGCGCGCCGGCCGATGTCCTCGAAAACAGGCTGCGCCCGATGAATGCCTCCAGCCCCCTGATCTGCTGTCCGACCGCGGCCGTGGTGACGCCGAGTTCGTCCGCCGCCGCGCGGAAGGAGCCGGTGCGCAGAACGGCCTCGAAGGCCCTGAGCGCGTTCAGATGAGAGAGTTTCATAGCTTCACGATAAAGATTTTCTTTCGTCGAGGCGAGATAAAATGACCTGAAATCCGGATCTCATGCTGCAATCATGGCGTTGTTGAAGGTTGCACCCATGCATGACGATAGAAATTGTTTTGGAAGGCGCAGCCGGGATCGAAGGAGAAGGCCGCCATGAAGAAATATGTGATCGAGCGTGAAATTCCCGGGGTCGGCGCCATGAGCGCGCAGGACCTTGCGGCTGCATCGGCGAAATCGAACGAGGCGCTGGCGCGGTTGGGCCCGACGATCCAGTGGCAGCATTCCTATGTCGCCGGCGACAGGACATTCTGCGTCTATCTCGCCGATAGCGAGGACGATATCCGCAGGCATGCCGAGGAAAGCGGGTTTCCCGCCAACCGGATCATCGAAGTGTCGACCATGATCGACCCGACCACCGCGTGAGGATGGAAGCGATGTATACGCTTTTTTGGGAACGCCTGTCCGGCGCGATCGCGCCGCAGGCGATGCTGGAAGAAATCGGCGCGGACTACCGGAAGGTTTATGTCGACATGGCCGCCGGCGAGCATCGGGGCAGCGCCTTTCGCGAGATCAATCCGGCCATGCGGGTGCCAGCCCTGCGAATGCCCGATGGCGTGGTCATCGGCGAGACGGCGGCCATTGCGCTCGTTCTGGGGGAACGGCACCCCGAGGCGGGGCTTGTTCCCGCTGTCGGAGACGCGGACCGGGCGATCTTCCTGTTCTGGCTGATGGCGATGGCGACCGGCGGCTACCCCGTTTTCTCGAGGGCATGGCATCCCGAACAGTTCACATTCGACGATGCGGCCAACGAGACCGTCAGCCTTGTCGCGCTGAAGCAACTGGACGAGTTCTTCGCCATCATCGACGGCGCCATTGCCGGGAAACCGTATTTCCTTGCGCGTGGATTTACCGCGCTGGACATATACCTGACGATGCTCACCGAGTGGATGTCGGACAAACCGGCCCTGTTCGCGGCCAATTCGAAAGTTGCCCGCTTGTGCAGCGCGGTGGCTGAACGGCCTGCCTATCGGGCGGTGATGGAGCAACACGCCTGAGCGCAATTCGAACCATTCCCTTCATCGTCCCTTAACTCTGCCTTAAATCGCCGCATTTAGGGTTCAGGCGCCGTATCTGTTTTGCGTAACGGACCTGATTTCGCCCATGGCCAGCCGAAAGAAACCGAAAAGCCGCGTCGAACCGCGTTTCGACGATGCGCCGAAGCGCAAGCGTTCGGCCGGTCTGACGGCGACTGAAGATGATCGCGCCGCGCCGCCGCGCCGCAAGAAGCCGGCCGTCAAGCGCAAGGCGTCCGGCGCGCGCAAACCGAAGAAGAAGACCGCCCGTTCGCGCCGCGCGCGGCTGGGTCTCACCGGCCTGATCGGCGGTCTCGTCTACTGGTCCTTCATCATGGCCATCTGGGGCGGCGTCGCTGTTGCCGGGGTCGTCGCCTGGTATGGCGCGCAGATGCCCTCCGCGACCACCTGGGAAATCCCGGACCGGCCGCCCAACGTCAAGATCGTCGCCGTCAATGGCTCTCTGGTCGCCAATCGCGGCGCCACCGGCGGCGAGGCGCTCGGCATCCACCAGATGTCGCCCTATATCCCGCAGGCGGTCGTCGCCATCGAGGACCGGCGCTTCTATTCGCATTTCGGCGTCGATCCGATCGGTCTCGCCCGCGCCATGGTCGCCAACGTCATGGCGGGCCGGCTGGTGCAGGGCGGTTCCACGCTGACCCAGCAATTGGCCAAGAACATGTTCCTGTCGCCGGACCGCACGGTCGGCCGCAAGGTGCAGGAAGTGCTGCTCGCCGTCTGGCTGGAGAGCAAATACACCAAGAACCAGATCCTCGAAATGTATCTGAACCGGGTCTATTTCGGCTCCGGAGCCTATGGCGTCGAGGCGGCGTCGCGGCGCTATTTCTCCAAGTCCGCCCGCGACGTGACCCTGCCGGAAGCGGCGCTTCTCGCGGGTCTCCTGAAAGCGCCGTCGCGGCTGTCGCCCGCCCGCAATCCGCATCTGGCCGAGGAACGCGCCCAGATCGTGCTGGCCGCCATGCGCGAGCAGGGCATTGTGACCGACAGCGAAATGACGGCGGCCCTCACGCGCCCCGCCACCCGTGCCGCAGCCTACTGGACCGGCTCGGAAAACTATGTCGCCGACGCGGTGATGGAGGAACTGCCCGAACTGATCGGTGAGATCCGCCAGGACGTGATCGTCGATACCACCGTCGATCTCGTGCTGCAGAAATTCGGCGAAAACGCCATTCGCAACCTGATCGCCACGGAAGGCGAAAGCCGCAAGGTCGGTCAGGGCGCGCTCGTCTCCATCGACAACACCGGCGCGGTGCGCGCCATGGTCGGCGGTTACGATTATGCCAACTCCCAGTTCGATCGCTCCACCGAGGCGAAACGCCAGCCGGGCTCCGCCTTCAAGCCCTTCGTCTACGTCACGGCGCTGGAACAGGGCATGACACCGGATTCCGTGCGCAACGACGCGCCGGTGAAGATCGGAAAATGGTCACCGGAGAATTACGGCGGCAAGTATCTGGGGCCGGTGACGCTGGAGACGGCGCTGTCGAAATCGCTGAACTCCGTCGCGGCCCAGCTCATCATGGAGGTCGGTGCCGGCAATGTCGTCAAGACCGCCGCGCGCATGGGCATCCATTCGAAGCTGGAACCCAACGCCTCGCTGGCGCTGGGCACCTCCGAAGTCACGCTGATGGAGCTGACATCGGCCTATGTGCCCTTCGCCAATGGCGGGTACCGCGCCGATCCCTATGTTATCCGCCGTGTCACGACGCTCGACGGCAAAGTGCTTTACGAGCACACGGCCGACAACATGTCCCGCGCCATCTCTCCCGGCGTTGCCGGCATGATGAACCGCATGATGTCGAAGACGGTCACCGAGGGCACGGCCCGCGCCGCCCGTTTCGACCATCCCGCCGCCGGCAAGACCGGCACCAGCCAGAAATCGCGTGACGCATGGTTCGTCGGCTACACCGCCAATCTGACCACCGGCGTCTGGTTCGGCAATGACGACGGCTCGCCGACCAACAAGGTCACCGGCGGCTCGCTGCCGGCACAGGCGTGGAAGGCCTTCATGGTCGAGGCGCATGAGGGCGTTCCCGTGGCCCGTCTGCCGGGCTATCGCAGGAACACGGTCACCCCGGCGGCGCGTCCCGCCGCACCGCGCGAGGATGTCCCGATGTCGCAAAACGTCTTCCCGCCGAAGCCCGACCGCACCCCGACCGCATCGACCGGCGCGCCGCGCCCCAAGGTCGGTGTCGGCCAGAACGACGGCGGCGGGCGCACGGTGCTGGATATCCTGCTCGGCCGCTGACGCGCTAACCCAGCGCCTTGACCAGCGGCTTGAGGTGCTTTTCGTATTTGCGCCACGCAGCCGAACTGCCCGAATACATTCTGCGGCGGACTTGCGCCGCGCTGGCCGTCGAGACGGTGCGCCGTGTCTCGTGGAAGGCGAGTCAGCGCGGGTCCCAGTCGAGGCCGCACAAGTCGAGGAGCCGGCGCGTTTCCGCTTCCTGGTTTTCGGTCAGCGCCTCGTAGTCGATATGGTGGATCCGGTCGCCGAAGCGGTCTCGCCAGAAGGCCATCAGGTCGCGGTAAAGCCCGTAATATTCCGCGATGGCGTCCAGATCGAAGCTGAATTGCAGCCCGCGCGACGGGAAGAAGGTGCGGTAGATCGACCATGCCGTGGCCACCGGGTCGCGTGCGACATGGATGATCGTCGCCTCGGGAAGCGCTGTCGCGATGAAGCCGATCCAGCGGAAATTGAGCGGCATCTTGTCCGTGATGACGGGTTCTGCGACGCCGAGACCGTCAAGCGCGCCGAGATAGCGCTCCCTGATCTCCGCCGGCTCCGCCGTGTCGAGACGCATGCCGGAGAGCGTCGGCCGGACGGCCTGCCGGAGGAATTGCAGTTCTCCGCCGCCGTGCACCTGCGGATGGCTTGCCAGCACCTGCTCTGTGAGCGAGGTCCCCGAACGCGGCATGCCGAGAATGAAGACCGGCCGCTTGCCCGTCGTCTCCGCCGGCAGGACCGGGTGGTCCTTGTCGAAATGCCCCTTGATCGCGGCAAAGAGTTTTTTCTGGTCCGGCATCGGGTCTGGGAAGGCGTCCCGCCGCAGCCGGTTCCCGGCGTCGAAATGCGCGAAGGCCTTGTCGGTCTCTCCGGTGTCGTCCAGCGCCTTGGCGAGCGCGAAATGGACCTGCGCCCGGTCCGTCGCGGTGTCGGATGCCAACAAGGTCTCCATCACGCCGATCTGCGGATCGTCGGGCGCGTAGGTCTTGATGATGCTCAGATTGCGGTGGGCGTCGGCCTGGCGCGGGTTGATCCTCAGCGCGGCCTCGAAATCGGCGGCGGCCGCGTCGAGACGCCCGAGATGGCTGTAGGCATTGCCGCGATTGTTCAGCGCTTCGGCGAATTCCGGTCGCGCCGCAAGCGCCCGGTCGAGATAGGCGAGCGCCTCCTCCTGCCGGTCGAGCGCGTTGAGCGCATGGGCGTAATTGTTGAGCGCGTCGGGATGGGCCGGATCGAACGTCAGCGCCTTGTCGAGATGGGCGATTGCGTCGCCGGGATGGCCGGTTGCCGTCAGCGCTGCGGCAAGATTGTTCAGGATGTCCGGCGAGTTCGGCGAGAGGTCGAGCGCCCTTCGGTAGCAGGCGATCGCCTTGTCCTGCGCGCCGAGACCCGCATGGCAGGCGCCGGCGATAGTGTGCGGGAATGCGACGCCCGGATGCAGCGCGGCGAGCGCGGTCGCTTGCGCCAGCGCCTCCTGCAAATGGCCCTTCTGGTAGAGCGCCAGCAGCGCATTTGCCGTTTCGCGGGTGAGGGCGGGGCCGCCGTGCCGCGCCTTTGGCTGCGACAGCGCCTTCAGACCGTCAAGCGCGCGCCGGTTGTTGGGGAACCGCGCCAGAACCGAGCGCAGAAGCTGTTCGGCGTCGTTCGTCGCGCCCTTGCGGGCAAGCGATTGCGCCTTGCGCAGTGTCTGGTCGACGGACATGACGCGCTCCGCTCAGCTGCCCTGGCGACGGGCCCAGGATTCCAGCAGCGGGAAAACCGGCTCGATCTGCATGCGGTAATCCTCCCAGCGGCCCACGCGGTCCGCGAAAAGGGGTTCGGGCACGGCCCGCGCCGTGCCGCCCGGGTCGACCCCGAGGAAGCGCGCCAGCGCCGCCGTCTCGTCCGTCGGATTGGCCAGCAGCTCTTCATACCGGATTTCATGGACCGCAAGCGCGAGCCTGTAGCGGTAGCATGTCCACAGCCGCATCGCCCGGTCATAGAGCGTCGCGCCCGTCTCCAGCTCGAGGAAATTCCCCATGATGTCGTCCGTGGCGGATGCCCCGGTAAAGCAGGACAGAACGCAATCGCAGGGGTGCCGCAGCGCCATGACGAAACGCGCCCGGGGGAAAACCCGCTCGATCAGGCCCGCGCTCGCCATGTTGAGCGGCAGGCTGTCGATCACCGTCCCGTACCCGGTCTCCAGGTCGAGATGCCGGTCCAGTTCCTCGAAATAGACGCCGCGCAGGAAGTCGATGTCGTCCGCGGTCAGCATCTGCAGCCGCTCGCGGTCGGGACTCTCGCCAAGCGCCTGCGCCATACGCGCGACCATCGGCTTGTTCTCCAGCAGCGCGATGTCCGGATGGCCACGCAATATCGCGCCGAGCCGGTCCGTGCCCGATTGCGGGAACCCGACAAGGAAGACCGGCGTGCGCGGATGCGCCGCCACGACGTCCTCCCAGGGTGCGCCGTCCGTTTCCGAGAAGGAGGCGGCGAGGTCTTCCAGATCGCGCATGTATCGCACCGGGTCGGCGGTGCGGGCCGCCGGTTGCGCGTTGCGGCGCCCATTGAGCGCTGCATGGTGCTTGAAGGCGGCGTCGAAGTCGCCGAGCCGCTCGCAGCTTTCCGCAAGCAGGGAAAGCCGCCCGTCGGCCATCTCCCGCGAGAGACTGTCCGGCGGCATGCGGTCCAGGCAACGCCGCGCCGTCGCGTGGTCGCCATCCAGCGCGGCCAGCCGCGCGATCCGGTAGAGGATGCGCGGATCGTCTTCGCCGCATGATTTGCGCGCCGCCGACACGGCATTCCGCAGGTCTTTGTCGAGGTCGCTGCGTTCCAGCAAGCCGCAAAAGGCGTCATGCGCATCGACGTTTCGCGGCTCGATCCTGATGACGTGTTCGAGGCAGCGTATCGCGGCCCCGGTCTCGTCCAGCTGCTCAAGCGCCGCCGACAGGGCGATAAACCCCGGCACATGGCCATTGTCGATGGCCAGCGCGCGATGACAGGCTTCCGCGCCTTCCTGCGCCCGGCCGAGCCGGATCAGGCAACGCCCGAGCTTTGCGTGGGCTTCGGCCATGTTCGGCCGCGCCTCGATGGCCGTCCGATAGGCGTCCGCCGCCTCTTCGTACTCGCCGCACTGCATCAGCGCATCGCCGAGCCTCGCATGCGCCTCGGCGAAACCCGGTCGCAATTCGCACGCGCGCCGCAAACTGCCGACCGCTTCCCGGTGGCGTCCGAGCGCTGCGAGCGCGATGCCGAGATTGTTGTGGGCTTCCGCGAAATCGGGCTTCAGCGTCACGGCCGTCGCGAGGTTGCCGATCGCCTCTTCATGGCGGCCGATCCTGTTGAGCGCATCGCCCAGATTGTTGTGGCCTTCCGGGCGATTCGGCCGAAGCGCGATCGCGCGCCTGTAGCTGCCGATTGCCTGGTGGCTTTGGCCGAGCGCGCTGTGAATGGCGCCCGCGAGATTGTGGAGGAGGGGGAGGTTGTAATGCACCGCGATCAGCTCGCGGGTCTTTTCGAGCGCCTCTTCGTAGCGGCGGTCGCGATACAGGCCGAAAACCTCGTTGGCCTGCTGCTGTGTCAGGGTAGGGCCGACCGGCGGAGCGCCCGGCATTGCGCCGGTCGTTTGCTGGCCTTGTGTCGCCTCGTCCGGTTGAACCGTCCGGCCGACGGAATGTAATTGCGCCGTCATCGTGCCGGGAGCGCCCTCCCTTGTGTGTCTGTCACATGACAATGACAGTATTTCCTTGCCCGAAACTGCCCGGCTGGCCGGGCCGCCGGCCTGTGAAGGCGTTCGACCCAGCGGGATTTTTCCGGTGAATGGTCCGAATTTCGCGCCGACAGCAGACTTGCAGGCTCAAAAACCGGTTCTTATATACGCCGCAACGCCGTCGCACCCGCTGCGGAGGCGAATTTAATCCGGTAACAGGGACCGCTTGATGGAATGCCGGAACGGGTCCGGGCGGTCTGCTTAGGAGAGGTTTTGAAATGGCTAAAGTAATCGGTATCGACCTTGGAACGACGAACTCGTGTGTCGCCGTCATGGATGGCAAGGACGCCAAGGTCATCGAGAATTCCGAGGGCGCGCGCACGACGCCGTCCATGGTTGCATTCACGGACGACGGCGAGCGTCTTGTCGGCCAGCCGGCCAAGCGCCAGGCGGTCACCAACCCCGAAAACACCCTTTTTGCGATCAAGCGTCTGATCGGCCGCCGCTATGACGATCCGGTCACGGCGAAGGACAAGAAGCTTGTTCCCTACAAGATCGTCCAGGGCGACAATGGCGACGCATGGATCGATGCTGGCGGCAAGAAACAGTCGCCCAGCCAGATCTCCGCCATGATTCTTCAGAAGATGAAGGAGACCGCCGAAGGCTATCTCGGCGAGACGGTCACGCAGGCGGTCATCACGGTTCCCGCATACTTCAACGACGCCCAGCGTCAGGCCACCAAGGACGCTGGCAAGATCGCCGGCCTTGAAGTCCTGCGCATCATCAACGAGCCGACCGCTGCCGCGCTCGCCTACGGTCTCGACAAGACCGACGGCAAGACCATCGCGGTCTACGACCTTGGCGGCGGCACCTTCGACGTTTCGGTCCTCGAGATCGGCGACGGCGTCTTCGAGGTGAAGTCCACCAACGGCGACACCTTCCTCGGTGGCGAGGATTTCGACATGCGTCTGGTCGAATATCTTGCCAATGAGTTCAAGAAGGATCAGGGCATCGATCTCAAGAACGACAAGCTCGCCCTGCAGCGCCTCAAGGAAGCTGCCGAGAAGGCAAAGATCGAGCTGTCCTCCGGTTCGCAGACCGAGATCAACCTGCCCTTCATCACGGCCGATGCGTCGGGTCCGAAGCACCTGACCATGAAGCTGACGCGCTCCAAGTTCGAGAGCCTTGTCGATGATCTCGTCAAGCGCACGATCGAGCCGATGAAGGCCGCGTTGAAGGATGCCGGCATGAAGGCGGGCGAGATCGACGAAGTCGTCCTCGTCGGCGGCATGACCCGCATGCCCAAGGTCCAGCAGACCGTGAAGGACTTCTTCGGCAAGGAACCCCACAAGGGCGTCAACCCGGATGAGGTCGTCGCGCTCGGCGCCGCCATTCAGGCCGGTGTCCTGCAGGGCGATGTGAAGGACGTGCTGCTGCTCGACGTGACCCCGCTGTCGCTCGGCATCGAGACGCTCGGCGGCGTGTTCACCCGCCTGATCGACCGCAACACGACGATCCCGACCAAGAAGTCGCAGACCTTCTCCACGGCCGAGGACAACCAGAACGCCGTGACGATCCGCGTCGCACAGGGCGAGCGCGAGATGGCTGCCGACAACAAGATGCTCGGCCAGTTCGATCTCGTCGGCATCCCGCCGGCGCCGCGCGGCGTGCCGCAGATCGAGGTCACCTTCGACATCGACGCCAACGGCATCGTCAACGTCTCGGCCAAGGACAAGGGCACCGGCAAGGAGCACCAGATCCGCATCCAGGCTTCCGGCGGTCTCTCCGACGAGGAAGTCGAGAAGATGGTCAAGGACGCCGAGTCCCATGCCGAGGAAGACAAGAAGCGCCGCGAGGCCGTCGAGGCGAGGAACCACGCCGAGAGCCTGATCGATTCCACGGAGAAGTCGCTGAAGGAATATGGCGACAAGGTTTCCGCGGAAGACAAGCAGGCCATCGAGGACGCGCTTTCCGACCTCAAGGAAGCTGTCGGCGCCGAAACGCCGGATGGCGAGGCCATCGCCGCCAAGACCCAGGCGCTCGCAGAGGCTTCGATGAAACTCGGTCAGGCGATGTACGAGGCCCAGCAGGCCGAGGAAACCGCTGCCGCCGAGGCTGATGCCGCTGCGGATGCCGCGGGCGACGACGATGTGGTCGATGCCGATTTCGAGGAAATCGACGACGACGACGATCAGAAGAAGTCGGCCTGATCGGGTCTGACGCAGATGTCTTGAGGGCGGCCATTGGCCGCCCTTTTCATTTGTTGGATACTGGCGGCGTCAGCCGCCTGATGGCCTGTCTGGGATAGTCGCCCGGTATTTCGTCCAGCACCATCGCTCCGTTGCTATTGATCTGGAAGATGTTGATGCCGCTGATCTCGGCGTTATCGATGTCGCCGTCGGCATGGCCGTCCAGCCCGTTGCCGGCCACGCGCGCCAGCTTGCCCTCTTCGTCGAGGCGTATCAGCATGCTCGCATAGGAAAAGAAGAGCCGCATCTCGTCATCGGCGCCGACCGGGTGGCGTATGACCACCGGCAGGTCCACGAAAGAGATGTTCTCTCCGCTCACCGGATCGAAATCCGCGACGCGCCAGCTGTTGTCCGTCTCCTCGCGGTCTTCGAACTTGTACTCCGAAAGCGCGAGCAGCAACCGCCCGTCCGGCGCCCTGAATGCCCGCGCTTTGCCGAACCGGTCGAAACCGGCGAGCAGACGATGCGTCCATCCTTGCCTGCCGCGCTCGAAGCGGAGCACAGCGCTGTGATATCCCTCCTCCTCGAAGGCGGCGAAGAACAGGTCCGGCGAGTAGACCGCGATCGAGACGAGCGTGACCGCCTCGCTTTCGCGATGCCAGTTCAGCGTCTCTGCCACGGTCTCGAATGCCCCGTCATGCGGCCCGAAAACGATCTGGAGCTGTCCTGAATCGAGGTCCGACGAGGACTCGGCCACATAAAGCGTATCGTCCGGCGCAAAGGCGGCCGCGCGTTGCGCGCGCCCTTCCAGCGTTTTTGCTCTGTTGAAGAGGTAGTCATAGACCCCCTCGTTTTCCTCCACCGTCTCCAGCATGTGCCCGGACCACTCGTCCGCGACCGGAAACGCATCCGTCTCGGCGCGGTTGCGCGCCTTCAGATGCGTCTCGAACACCGCATCCAGCGGCGGAAGATCCGCCTCCAGCAACGCCTTGTAGCGGGCGAAATAGGCCGAGGCGTAGGCCTGCATCCGGTCCGGCGTCGGCTGGTCAATGTCCATCACCTTGCAGTCCGCCTCCAGCATGGCGTAGTCGGCCTGCGTGACCTTGTATTCGTCCGGTATGGAAGCGCCCATCTCGGTGACGAGTTCGAGATATCGCGCCCGCCAGCGCGCCATGTCCGGGTCGCGCTTCGCCGCGTCCTGCAGGATCGCGGCCGTCAGCCGGTCCGCGTGATATTCCCGGCAATTGACGTGATAGTCGTATCGCTTGGTGTGGTCGTAATCGTAGCGGAAGGTGATGGCGTGTGCGCTTTCATGCGTCGCCAGCACCCACTGGTTGAAGCGTGCCATTTCCAGCGCTTCCTCGCCGGAGGAGAAGAACCCCGACGATTTCCAGTTCCCGTCCGTCAGGGCGTCCGAGAAGGCCTGCCAATAGGCGTCCGCCTGCCCGGGGCGGGGCATGTCGCCCGCAACGATCTTGGCCTCGGTGTGGTCGTAGTACCAGTAGGTCGTCGTAAAGGGTCCGATCTCCCACTCGATCCAGTCCGCCCAGGACAGGCCGTGATCGGCATAGAGTTTTTCGACTTCGGCGGTCGCCGCCTTCATGTCGCCGGACAGGATCGCGTCGCGCGGCGAGGCCGTCACCGGCGCCGCAAGGAGCATGGCGCAGGCCGCCGCGAGCGCCGTTGTGCGCAGTGCCGGACAGTATTGGCTGGAAATTTCTGTGTTCGGCATCGTATCCGGGCCTTTTCCCGGGTATTTACGGCCATTGCCTATGGCAAAGCCGCACCGTATTTCCTATGTGAACGCAACGGTATGCGCGCGTGCACATGCCGCTGGGACATTTTTGACACCATCCTACGAAAAAAGCGACGGGAATGTCGAAAGCGGATTACTACGAGACACTCGGCGTTGAGCGCGGAGCCGACGAAAAGGCGTTGAAAAGCGCCTACCGCAAGCTTGCCATGAAGTTTCATCCGGATCGCAATCCCGATGACGCCGAAGCGGAAGCGAAGTTCAAGGAAGTCAACGAGGCTTACGAGACGCTGAAGGACCCGCAGAAGCGGGCTGCCTATGACCGTTTCGGCCACGCCGCATTCGAGAATGGCGGCATGGGCGGCGGCGGAGGCTTCGGCGCGGCGGGCGGCTTCTCCGATATCTTCGAGGATATTTTCGGCGACATGATGGGCGGCGCGCGGGCGCGTCGCGGCGGCGGACGCGAACGCGGTGCCGACCTTCGCTACAACATGGAAATCACTCTCGAGGAGGCCTATGCCGGCAAGACCGCGCAGATCCGGGTTCCCTCTTCGATGACCTGCGAGGTCTGCAATGGCTCCGGCGCCAAGCCCGGCTCCGATCCGGTCACCTGCTCGACCTGCGGCGGCGCGGGCCGCGTGCGGGCCGCATCCGGTTTCTTTTCGATCGAGCGCACCTGCCCGACCTGCAACGGGCGCGGTCAGACCATCGAGGATCCCTGCACCAACTGCCACGGCCAGGGCCGGGTGACGCAGGAGCGCTCGCTGTCGGTCAACATTCCGGCCGGCATCGAGGACGGCACGCGCATCCGCCTGTCCGGCGAGGGCGAGGCGGGCTTTCGCGGTGGCCCGACGGGCGATCTCTACATTTTCATCTCCGTCAAGCCGCACGAGTTCTTCCAGCGCGATGGCGCAGATCTTTATTGCAAGGTGCCGATCTCGATGGCCAAGGCCGCCCTGGGCGGCCAGTTCGAGGTCGCCACGATGGATGGTGCCTATGCCCGGGTGAAGGTGCCGGAAGGCACCCAGTCCGGCCGCCAGTTCCGCCTCAAGGGCAAGGGCATGCCGATCCTGCGTCAGGCGCAGATGGGCGATCTCTACATCCAGATATCGGTGGAAACGCCGCAGAATCTCAACAAGCGCCAGAAGGAACTGCTGCAGGAGTTCGACGAGATTTCCGCCAAGGAAAACAACCCGCAGTCGACCGGCTTCTTCTCGCGCATGAAGGAGTTCTTCGATATTGGAGACTGAGGGCCTCTCGCACACCTCGAAAACACCTCCCGTGAAACTGTCGCGCAAGGCGGTGGTCAAGGCGCGTTTTGCCGATCAGGTCCGGTTCCTCGGTTCCGTCATCCGCGCGCCGCGCTCCGTCGGCGCAATCGCGCCCACCTCCGCCGAGACGGCGCGCATGATGGCTTCCCATATCGATCTCGCCTCCGGCCTTCCCGTGCTCGAACTTGGCCCCGGCACGGGCGCGATCACCTCGGCGATCCTCGAAACCGGCCTTTCGCCCGCCCGGCTCTTAGCTGTCGAATATTCCGCCGCCTTCTGCCGGCTTCTCAATGACAGGTTTCCCGGCGCGCAATTTCTGCAGGGCGACGCCTTCGATCTCGCCGCAACGCTCAGCGACCGTCTGGGCGATGCCGCGCCGGACCGTTTCGACTGCGTGATCTCCGGCCTGCCGCTTCTCAATTTCGAGAAGGAAAAGCGCGTTCAGTTGCTGCGCTCCGCGCTCTCCGTGCTCGAACCGGGCCGTCCCTTCGTCCAGTTCTCCTACGGCATCATCCCGCCCGTGCCCGTCACCGATCCCGACATCGCCGTCACGCGCTCGCGCTGGAACTTCCGCAATGTCCCGCCCGCGCGGGTCTGGGTCTATCGGCGCCGGTCATGACCATACCGAAGGTACTTGTTTTCGCCGGGTCCGTTCGCTCCGGCTCCTTCAATCGGCAACTCGCCGAGGCCGCCGCGAAGGTGCTGGCGCTGAAGGGCGCGGACGTGACGATGCTCTCGCTCGCCGATTATCCGATGCCGATCCTCGACCAGAACCTGGAAAAGGAAAAAGGTGCGCCTGACAATGCCATCAGGCTCGCCCGCATGTTCGCCGCCCATGACGCGGCCTTCATCGCCAGCCCCGAATACAACGCCTCGATCCCGCCGCTGCTCAAGAACACGCTCGACTGGATCAGCCGCGTCCGGCAGGTCGATGGCGAAGCCGTCAAACCCTTCGAGGGGCTGACCGTCGCCCTCGGCGCGGCCTCCAATGGCCGGCTCGGCGGCATTCGCGCGCTCTACCACCTGCGCGCGGTCATGATGGCGCTGCGCACGCAGGTCGTCAGCGAACAGTGCTCCATCCATTTCGCCGGCGAGGCCTTTGGCGAGGACGGCATGCCGGCCGACGAGACGGCCGCCGGCATTCTCGACAACACCTGCCGCTCGCTTCTCGACCATTGCACGCCCGGTCGCGGCCGCTGATCTTGGCCTGCTTGTCGCCCCGGCCCGGCTGTGCCATGTCACTGCGCGGCGCAACCGGGGGATTCGCATGACCAACCGCACCGCAAGTGACCAGCTTATCGTGGCGCTCGACGTGCCGACCGTGCTTGAGGCGGCGGGTATCGTTGAAAATCTCGGCGAGGCGGTCTCTTTCTATAAAATCGGCTACCAGCTGGCCTTTTGCGGCGGATTGCAGCTCGCCGACGAGCTGGTGCGCGCGGGAAAACGCGTCTTTCTCGACATGAAGCTTCTCGACATCGACAACACTGTCGCCAAGGGCGTCGAGGCGATCGCCCGCACCGGCGTATCGATGCTCACCATCCACGCCTATCCGAAGGCCATGCGCGCCGCCGTCGAGGCTGCGTCGGGCTCCGGCCTGTGCCTGCTCGGCGTCACCGTCCTGACCTCGATGGACGATCCCGATCTCGCGGAGGCGGGATATGGGGACGACGCGGCCACGCTGGTCCACACGCGGGCGCGGCAGGCCCGCGAAGCCGGAATGGGCGGCATCGTCTGCTCCGCCGCCGAGGCGGCCGCCGTGCGTGCGGTGGTCGGCCCGGATCTCGCGGTCGTCACGCCCGGCATTCGTCCGGCAGGCGCTGCGGCGGGAGACCAGAAGCGCATCGTCACGCCCGGTGACGCGATCACCGCCGGCGCGAGCCACCTCGTTGTCGGCCGGCCGATCGTCGCCGCGCCGGATCGGGCCGCCGCCGCACTAGCGATACTGGATGAAATGGAAGCGGCAGACTGAGCCGCCGGATAGGAGGGAATATGGCCAAGGGTTACTGGATCGGACGCGTCAACGTGCATGATCCCGAGCGTTACAAGGAATATGTCGCAGCCGCCGCCCCGGCCTACAAGGAATATGGCGCGAATTTCCTCGTGCGCGGCGGAAAATGCGAAGCCGTCGAGGGCGAGGGACGCTCCCGCAACGTGGTTGTCGAGTTCGAGAGCTACGAAAAGGCGCTCGCCTGCTACAATTCCCCCGCTTACACGGCGGCCCGCGCGATCCGAAAGGAAATCGCCGACGGCGAAATGATCATCGTCGAGGGTTTCGACGGCTGACCGGTCCGAGACAATCGCCGGGCTTCGCCGTCAGGGCGTTTCGCCCGGATGATCTGCCGGCCCTGCATGGCGTCGAAATCCGCGCCTCGACCCTGTTTGCCGATCACGGATATCCCGAGGTCGGCGCGGAACCGCCGCCGATCGACGAGTTCGGGGAATTCCTGCGCGCGAACACCGTTCATGTCGCTGTCGATGCCGGTGACGCGCCGATCGGCTATGCCGTTTCGGGCGAAGTCGACGGTATCTGGTGGCTCAAGGAGCTGGGCGTCGACCCGGCCGTCATGCGTCAGGGAGCGGGCACGGCACTTCTTAACGCGGTGTCCGGCCACGCCCGCGCCGCCGGATATGGCCGAATCGGCCTGTCGACTTTTCGCGATATCCCCTTCAATGCGCCCTTTTATGCGCGTCGCGGCTGGCGGACCGTCGATCCCGACACCGTGTCGGCGGCATTGCGCGCGCGCTTCCTGGAGGAGGTCCCGGACGGCGTTTCTCCCGGGGATCGCGTCCTCATGGTCCTGCAATTGTGAATAACCGCCGCATCTTTTCTGCGACTTACGTTGGAAGAGGGTGTGTAAGATGTTGCAACGCACTATTTACATGTTAACTTCCGCTGCGGTGGAGGCTACGTCCCGCGTCCTCGATCCGGCCGCGACGGGAAAAGGCAGGAAGACGATGTTCTACCAACTCTACGAAATGAACCACGCGCTCATGCAGCCCTGGCGGGCCGCCGTAGACGCGACGCGCCTGTTCTATCGCAATCCGCTCAATCCGATATCCATGACGAGGGCCGGCCGCACGGCCGCTGCATGGTGTGAGGTCTTCGAGCGCACGACGCGCCGTTACGGCAAGCCGTCCTTCGACCTTCCGCAGACCGATATCGACGGCAAGACTGTCGATGTCGACGAGAAGATCGTCTGGTCGAAGCCGTTCTGCAATCTGATCCATTTCCGGCGCAATCTGGCCGAGCCGCGCCCGCAGGACCCCAAGGTGCTGCTGGTCGCGCCGATGTCGGGCCATTACGCGACGCTGCTGCGCGGCACTGTCGAGCGCTTCCTGCCGGAAGCGGACGTTTACATCACCGACTGGATCGATGCGCGCTCCGTGCCGCTCTCCGACGGTCGTTTCGATCTCGACGATTACATCGACTACGTCATCGAGATGCTGCACCTGCTGGGCCCCGAGACGCATATTGTCGGCGTCTGCCAGCCCTCCGTCCCAGTCCTCGCCGCCGTCGCGCTGATGGAAGGACGCAACGATCCGAACGTGCCGCTTTCCATGACGCTGATGGGCGGCCCGATCGACACGCGCTGCAATCCCACGGCGGTCAATGATCTCGCCAGCGAGAAGGACATCGAGTGGTTCGAGCGCAACGCGGTCATGAAGGTGCCATTCCCCAATCCGGGCTTCATGCGCGATGTCTATCCGGGCTTCCTGCAGCTGACCGGCTTCATGACCATGAATCTCGACCGTCACCTGATCGCGCAGAAGGACTTCTTCATGCATCTCGTGCGCGATGACGGCGATTCGGCCGAGAAGCACCGCGACTTCTACGACGAGTATCTCGCGGTCATGGACCTGACGGCGGAATTCTATCTCGAAACGGTCGATACCGTCTTCATCAAGCACGCCCTGCCGGAAGGCACGATGACCCATCGCGGCGATCCGGTCGATCCGTCTGCCATCCGCCGCGTCGCGCTGCTGACCATCGAGGGCGAGAACGACGACATCACCGGCCGCGGCCAGACCAAGGCGGCGCATGCGCTGTGCCCGTCGATTCCCGACGCGATGAAGATGCATTACGAGCAGCCGCGTGTCGGCCATTACGGTGTCTTCAACGGGTCGCGTTTCCGCAAGGAGATCGCGCCGCGCATGCTCGACTTCATGCGCGCGCGTTCGCGCTTCGCCAGCGAGAGCGGCAAGAAAACATCCGCTGCCTGACCTGATAATACTGCGAAAACAATGATTTGAAGGGCGCCGGCGACGGCGCCCTTTGCTCTGGTAACCATGTTGTGAGCTATGCAAATCGCCCCGTTGTGAAAACCGGCATTGCTGTTTAACCTTTCGTTAACCTTGTGGGTAAGCGTTGAGGGGAGCGTCGGGGTGCTGAGATACGTCGCTGCAATTGCCATGATGGCAACCATTGGCATGGCCGCTCCGGAAAACGCGCAAGCGTCCGGATCGATGAAGACGGGCGGTCTGACCTCCCAGCCCATCGGCCATTATGATTTCTGCCGCATCTATCGCGACGAATGCGACCGCATCCAGGGCAACACGGGCCCGCTGGCCCTCGACAGCCGGACCTGGAACGCGATCCTCAACGTCAATGCCACCGTCAACATGGTGATCGAGCCGAAGAGCGATATCGACATCTACGGCAAGGAAGAGGTCTGGACCTACCCGGATCAGGCCGGCGATTGCGAGGACTACGTCCTGTTGAAGCGGCAATTGCTGATCAATGAGGGGCTGTCGCCCTCCGATCTTCTGATCACCGTCGTGCGCAAGCCGGATGGCGAAGGCCATGCCGTTCTCACCGTGCGCACCAATCGCGGCGATTTCGTTCTCGACAACCTGACCACCAAGGTCATGCTGTGGAAGGACACGCCCTACACCTATCTGAAGCGCCAGTCCGCCCGACACGCCGGCCACTGGGTGTCCATCGAGATGCCCGACCAGACGGTCGTCGGTTCGGTCAAGTAGCAGGTTTCAGGGCCGCGCAAGGTCCTCGAAACGGCGCAATCCCTCGCTTGAGAACAACAGCGCCCGGCTTCCTGCCTGGCGCCTTATCCAGCTCTTTTCGAGAAATCGGCTCAGCACCGCTGCGCCGAGGCTGCCCGCCAGATGGGGCTTGCCCCGGCCGGTCGCCGGTCAGCCTTGCAGTTGTCGCTTCGCGCAGGCCGGGCCGGGACCGCGCATGTAATGGCGCTCCGGCTGGTAGTCCGACCATATGAATTTGCGCAATGCCGACAGCCGTTTCGCGCATACCGAAATGAAAAGCATCGTCCGATCCTCAGGTCCGAGGCAAATCGCCTCCGGTCCCTCCCGGGATCACAGTAACAACGCATCTATGAATTCTGGGTGAACAATCCCGCCCGGACCGGCGTTTTTCGGCCGTTCCGGGCATTTTTTCAGTCGGCTGCGAATGCGCTACGCATTGCCGATCGCCATGCCCGCCGCGAAGACCAGCGCGCCGCCGAGAACGACCTGGAAGATCGCGCGGCTCCACGGCGTTTCCATCCAACGTTTCTGGATCCATGCGATCGCCCACAACTCGATCACGACGACGATCATCGCGATGATCGTGGCGGTCCAGAAATGCGGGATCAGGTAGGGCAGGGCGTGTCCGAGCCCGCCGACCGTCGTCATGATGCCGGTAGCGAGACCGCGCTTGAGCGGCGATCCGCGCCCGGAGATCACGCCATCGTCCGAGGCAACCTCGGTGAAGCCCATCGAAATGCCCGCGCCGACCGATGCGGCCAGGCCGACGAGAAAGGTCGTCCAGGGATCCTGCGTCGCGAAGGCCGTGGCGAAGATCGGCGCCAGCGTCGAAACCGATCCGTCCATCAGGCCGGCCAGCCCCGGCTGGACGTAAGTCAGGATGAACTGCCGCTTCTCGGACTGGTCTTCTGCCTCGCGCACGTCTTCCGGCAGATGCGTCGTTTCAAGTTGCACGGCCGTCGCCTCGTGGCCGGCTTCCGCCAGCGCCAGGTCGCCGAGCAGCTTGCGCGTGTCGGCGTCCTCGCATTGCTGTGCCGCGCGCAAATAGAAGCGATGCGCCTGCTGCTCCATCTGGGCGGCCTGCGCGCGCACGGTCTCGATGCCCAGCGGACGCACCAGCCAGTCTGGCTTGCGCTCGTAATAGCCGCGCACATGCTCACGCCGGATCAGCGGAATGCGGTCGCCGAACCGCTTCTTGTGCATGTCGATCAGCCGCGCGCGATGGGTGGTCTCTTCCTCCGCCATCGCCTCGAATATCTTGGCGGAATTCGGATACTCCTCGCGCAGCCCGTCGGCATAGGCCAGATAGATCCGCGCATCGTCCTCTTCCGAGGAAATGGCGAGCGCGAGAATCTCCTGTTCGCTCAGACTTTTGAAGTCGCGGCGGGTACCGAGGAGGAAGCGTTGCAGCATGTCGGAAAATCCAGTTTAGAATTATTCTAAATTTAGCCATTCTGTCCGCAAGGTCAAGCGTCGTGACGCCGCACCTCGAAAAAGTTGCAATGCGAAACGCTTTCGGAGAAGCTGCCCGCATGGCCCGGGAAATCGAACGCAAATTCCTCGTCGGGAGCGATGCATGGCGCTCCGATGTGGAGACGTCTCGCCATATCGTCCAGGCCTATGTCGCGCTCGATATCAACACCACGGTCCGGGTGCGGATTTCCGACGGCAGGAAGGCGCGCCTCACCGTGAAATTCGGCCTGTCGCGCATGGTGCGCGACGAGTTCGAATACGAGATACCGCTCGAAGACGCGCGCCAGATGGTTTCCGCCAATCGCGACCGCTTGGTCGAAAAGACCCGCTACCACGTCCGCCATGAGGGGTTTGTCTGGGAGGTCGACGAATATGCCGGTGCGCTGGCCGGTCTTGTCATCGCCGAGGTCGAAATGCAGTCCGAGGAGGATGCGCCCGCCTTGCCGACATGGCTCGGCCGCGAGGTGACCGGCGACGGCGCATGGTCGAATGCCCGGCTCGCGGTCAACGGCCTGCCCGTGGAGGCGCAGGTGTGAGCGACCTGGCATGAATTATCGTATTCGACCCGGCGAACCGCTGACCGATGAAGTCGTGCGCATTGCGGGGCTGCAGTATCGCAAGGCGATCGGCATCCTGCGCAGCGAGCCGGACGGGCGTCACCAGGCGATCCACGACGCGCGCAAGCGTTTCAAGCGGCTGCGCGGCCTGTTCAGGCTGATCCGCGAAGCCGCGCCGGACTTCTATGCGCGTGAGAATGCGCGGATTCGCGATACCGCCTCGACCCTGTCGGCGGTGCGCGACGCGACCTCGCTGGTCGAGGTTGTCGATCGCATGGCCGCCGACCGCGAGGCCGGCGAAGACCGGGCGGTCCTGATTTCGGTTCGCGACCGCCTTGCCGCGCGGCGCGACCGTATCGCGGCCGGCCAGTCCGATCTCGGCGACAGGATCACCGCCGCCATTCTCGCCTGCGAGCAGGGCAGCGCCGCGCTTGCCGACCTTCGCCTGCCCAAGGGCAACGACAAGGCCATCGACGTGCTGGCGGCCGGTGCCGCGAAAAACTACGGCCGCGCGGTCAAGGCGCTCGCAAGAGCGCGCGAGAGCGAGGACCCGGAGGATTGGCACGACCTGCGAAAGCGCATCAAGTATCACTGGATGCACATGCAGTTGCTGAAGCCGGCCTGGCCGGGCGTCATGGCCGCGCGCGCCGAGATCGCCGATCTGGCGGGCGATTTACTGGGCGATGATCACGACCTCTCGGTCCTCGCGGAACTGATCGCGGCCGAGCCGGGCGAGGTCGGCAGCGCCACGGAAATCGCCGTCCTGCGCGCTCACATGCACGCGCGCACGCTCAGGTTGCACAAGGAAATCCGGAAGATCCTCAAACGCTTGCTGAAGGACGACGCCAAAGTCCTGCGCAGCCGGATCGCCGCGCTCTACCGCGACGCGTCGGGCTGACTAAACGCCCCGTTCGCACAGCGTCGAATGCCGCGGCCCATTTTAACGCTTCGGCAACCGTGTTCTTTAAGCCGTATATAAGAGCTGCACCCTATGGTGGAAATGAAGGCGCCGGAAGCGCGTCTGCGGATTGCTGTGAAAACGGAACATAGGAGCGCGGCATGTTTTGGCGGTTTTTGAAGAATGAATCAGGCGCGACCGCGGTCGAATACGGCCTGATCGCGGGACTGATCTCCGTCGCGCTCGTTGCGGGTGCGACATCGGTCGGTTCGAGCCTGAACACGAAGTTCAACTCGATCGGGACGTCGGTCGGCTCCGGCCTCTGATCGTTTCCTCCCGAGCGGAAGACTTGCGAAAGCGGGTGGGCCACGGTCCACCCGCTTTCGCGTTCTCGGAGAATGGTTCCCGCGGTTTCAGCGCCGCGTCAGCCGCCAGCTTCGGATTTCGAACGGCATCAGCGCATGCGGCCGGTCGCGCGCCATGCGCTCTTCCAGCAGGTTGACGGTGCCGCTCGCCGACCATCCTTTCGGCAATTCCAGGTCGAGATCGCCCCGACGCCCGGCCGGTTCATAGAGCCGGAGGATGAGCCCGTCGCCATTCTCCGCCGGCTTGAGCGCCGACAGCGCGGCCGGAATTCCCTTCAGCGCGATCGGCGAGGCGGAATAGGGCGCAAGGCCGGTCGAAAGATTGGTAACCAGCGGCTGGTTCAGCCATTCGGCTTCCTCGCGCACACCGCCCTCATGCCAGTCTCCTTGATGCGGATAAAGCGCATAGGTGAAGCTCTGTTCGCCCTCGTCGGCCATCGGGTCGGGCCAGACCGGCCCGCGCACAAGGCTTAGGCCCAGAACATTGCCCTTGGCGCTGTGGCCGTATTTCGCGTTGTTCAGCAGCGCCACGCCGAAGCCCGGCTCCGACAGGTCGCAGAACCGGTGGCCGGGCACCTCGAATTGCGCCGCCTCCCAGCTCGTGTTCACATGCGTCGCCCGCTTGACGACGCCGAAGGCGCATTCGAAGGTCGCCTCGCGTGCCCGCGCCGCGACCGGAGTCAGCGTGCGCAGCAGCGCGCGCCGGTCGTGCCAGTCGATCCTGGTCTCGATGTCGAGGCGGTGGCTGTTCGCCTTCAGGACATAGGTCTGCGTAATCGTCGAGTTGCGCCAGGTCTTGACCACCCGGATCGCACCGCGATGCGCCGTGGCTTCCGCGATGTCGATCGAGCGGACATCGGTCAGTTCCTCGCCGCTCTTCGCATAGTCCTCGTCGATGTCCCAGGCGTCCCAGTCGCGCGGCTTGTCGGCGGGATAGATCCATAGCTGGTTGCCCCGCCCCTCCAGCGCCTCGCGGCCGGTCTTCCGGTGCACGAGGCTGGTGATCGTACCATCCGCGCCGATGACCGCCTTCAGATGCGCGTTTTCGAGCCGGTTCGCGGTCACGGTCAGGCCGCCCGCTGGTGTCGCCGCGTCGAGATCGCACACGGTCACGCCGAGCGCGGGCACGCTCTCCGCCGTCGCGATGGTTCGCCCGTCCGGCAGCGTGACGTCGAACGGGCGGGCGCTCGCCGACGGATTGGCGACGATCAGCGCGTTTTCGATCTCGCCTCTCGGCAGGCCGCGTTCGAGGGCCGACATGGCCGCGCGCTGCGCCGTGCCGGCGAGTTTCACGACGCTGCCCAGTTCCTGCTCCGCGTCGCGGGCGGTTTCGGCGATCCCCGATCCCGGCAGGATGTCGTGGAATTCGTTCTTCAGCACCAGCCGCCAGGCGAGTTCGAGATTGACCGGCTGCGGTCCGCCGAGCAGGGCGGCGAGGCCGGACAGCGTCTCCGCCGTGATCAGCGCGCGCTCGGCGTGGCGATGAAGCCGCTTCACATTGCTCTGCGTCGTCAGCGTCGCGCGATGCAGTTCGAGATAGATTTCGCCTGCCCATGCCGGGTAGCCGCTCTCCGGTTCGCCCGCCTTCGCCCGCTCGAAGAAGGATTCGACCCGGCCCCATCGGGCCTGCGGCAGCGCCGGGAAGTTCCGCAACTGCACCTCGCGCTCGACCATTTCCGGCGTCACCCCGCCGCCGCCATCGCCGTAACCGACCGCCAGCAGCGTTTCCCCGTGCGCGGTCTTGCCGCGAAAGTTCTTCCAGGTCGGCACGAAACAATCCGGCTGCACGAAGCCGTTATAGCCGGCCATCGGATTGTCGAATGTGTGCGCCAGCACCTTCGATCCGTCGATGCCCTCCCACCAGAACAGATCGTGCGGGAATGTGTTGGTCTCCGACCAGTTCACCTTGATCGTGAAGAAATGCTCGATCCCGCCGAGCCGGAGGATTTGCGGCAATGCGCCGGAGAAGCCGAAACAGTCGGGTAGCCAGCACACCTTGTGACGCACGCCGAACTGCCTCTCGAAATAGCGCTGGCCGTAGAGGATTTGCCGCGCCAGGCTCTCGCCCGTCGGCATGTTGGTGTCCGGCTCCACCCACATCCCGCCGACCGTCTCCCAGCGCCCCGCCGCGACCTGCTTCCTGATCGCCTCAAGAAGCTTCGGATCGTCCTCCTCGAGCTGGGCGTAATAGGCGGCGGTCGACTGGTTGAAGATGAAATCGGGAGACGACTCGATCAGTGACAGCACCGTGTGGAAGGTGCGCCGCGTCTTGCGCCGTGTTTCGTCCCACGGCCACAGCCAGGCGAGATCGATATGGGCGTGGCCCGTCAGCGCGATCCGCCCCTGTGGCGGGAACCGCTCCTTCAGCCGGGCGAGCGTCGATGTCAGGGCGTCATGGGCGTCGATCACGCTCGACCGCTGGTCGTCGGAAAGCCCGTCGGGATCCGGTTTCGCGTCCGGCAGCAGCCACACGCTCTGTTGCGCGGGCGAGGGCGCCACTCGCGCGATATAGTTTGCCGTGTCCGACGGCCAGTCGAGCGACCGCAGCGCTGTCTCCGCCGCGTCGAAGAGATGCGGCACCGCCTCGTGGTCGCCCAGCGCGTCGGTCGCTTCCGCGATCTGGCGCAACAGCAGGTGAAGCCGGTGAACCGGGCGGTCGATCCAGGCCACCCGCGCCGCCTCCAGCACGGGCTTGCGCACCGGTTGTCCGAAGGGCAGCCGGGCGACCGCTTCCGCCCCGATCCCGAAACGCCGGTCGCGCAGCGGGAATTCGCGATGGTAGGGATCGAGCCCGAAGGAAGCGCGCTCGCCATCGCCGTAATGCAGGGTCACCAGGCTCTCGCCGCCGAGATTGAGGATCAGCCGCGTCTCGTCCAGTGGCCAGTGCTCCGGCGCCTGCGCACGCGCCGCGAACCGCAAGATGCCGTCCGTCTTCGGCCATGTGTCGCCGATGGCAATCGCCTCGCCATCGACGCTCCATTCGCCGATCTGGATGCTCTCGCGCTCGCGCCACCACGCGAGTTCGGACAGCCTTTCCAGCAGGCGTTTGTGGCGTTGGGCGGCGGTGAGGGGCATATGTCGTGTCCGGTTGTCGTCTGCCTGCGCGAAGGATGGCGCGGCGCGGGCGCCCATGCAAAGCGCGAAACGCGCCGATGGTAAAGAGCCCGTTCGGATTTATCACGCCGTGCTTGCGTCGCCTCGTCTCATCCCGCGCCCTTGACGGCGGCCGGTGGCAGGGCGCATGAAAGGTCATCCACATTGACATAATTCGCCATGCACACCGATCCGGCAGCCAGACACACGCACGCGCCGCTTTTCCAGCCGAAGATCCTGACGACGCTCAGGGATTACGGTCGCGATGCCTTCATGTCCGATATTTTCGCGGGGCTGACGGTCGCGCTCGTCGCGCTTCCGCTGTCCATCGCCATTGCCATCGCATCCGGCGCGGAGCCGGGCGCGGGCCTCGTCACGGCTGTGGTCGCCGGCTTCCTGATCTCGGCGCTCGGCGGCAGCCGCGTGCAGATCGGCGGGCCGACCGGCGCCTTCATCGTCGTCGTCTACGACGTCATCGCCACGCATGGCTATGACGGTCTCGTCACCGCCACCTTCATGGCCGGGCTGATCCTGATCGTGTCCGGCTGGCTCAGGATCGGCAATCTTATCCGCCATGTGCCCGAACCGGTCATCAACGGTTTTACCGTCGGCATCGCGGTCATCATCGCGGCCAGCCAGCTGCGCGACGCCTTCGGCCTGAACGCGGCCAATCTGCCCGCCGAATTCGTCGCCAAGCTGGAAGGCATGTGGGCGGTGCGTGACACGTTCAGCCTGACCGCCCTGGCGGTCACGGTGGGAACCGGCATCCTGATCGTGATCCTGCGCAAGGCATGGCCGAAGCTTCCGGGCATCGTCTTCGCGGTGATTATCGCCTCGCTTGCCGTCTGGCTGCTTGGCCTTCCCGTCGAGACGATCGGTTCGCGTTACGGCGCGATCCAGTCGTCCCTGCCGATGCCGGGCCTGCCGGACCTCTCGCCCGACCGGCTGATGGAACTGCTCCCCTCGGCGGTCATCATCGCCTTCCTCGCCGGAATCGAGTCGCTGCTTTCGGCCATCGTCGCCGACCGCATGGTGGCCGGTCGCCACCGGCCCAATGCAGAAGTCGTCGCCCAGGGTATCGCCAACACCGCGTCCGCGCTTTTCGCCGGCCTGCCGGCCACCGGCGCGATCGCCCGTACCGCGACCAATGTGCGTGCCGGGGGCCGCACGCCCGTCGCCGGCATCGCGCACGCGCTGTTCATCCTCATCTTCATGCTGGTCGCCGCACCGCTCGCCAACTACCTGCCGATGCCGGCGCTCGCCGCCATCCTGCTGCTGACGGCCTGGAACATGGCCGAGGTGAAGGAACTGCGAACCCGCCTGTCGCCATCGATTCGCATCTCGGACCGGGCGCTGCTGATCCTGACCATGCTGCTCACCGTTCTGGTAGATCTCACCGTCGCGATCGGCGTCGGCGTCGCCATCGGTCTCGCGCTGCGCATCCGCCGGCGCGACATCGATCCGCCGGAATGGCACGCGCCGGACCGCTGATCCGGCCGGCCTTATTTTCCTGGCGGCCGGCCCATCAAAAGGCCTGTCCCGAGGCGCGCGCCGCGAGTCGGAAGACGGTCATTTTCCGGTTGGACTTGAATTCTCCGCAATTTAGGCCCATCTAAACGTATCGTTATTTGGCCAGGCTTGGCTTTTCGCGGCGTCAGAGGCTCTCGACCCGCCAATCTTTTTCCCGATTTCGATATTGATCGCGTCCGCGACTGTTGCGGCGCGGCATCTTACGTTCAAGGACTTACTACATGCCTACAGGTACCGTGAAATTCTACAATGGCCAGAAGGGCTTCGGCTTTATCGAACCGGAAGACGGCAGCAAGGACGTCTTCGTCCATGTCAGCGCGATCGAACGCGCCGGTCTCAGCGGCCTCGCCGAAGGTCAGAAGGTCGACTTCGAGATCGAAGCCGGCCGCGATGGCCGTTCGTCGGCCACGAACCTAGTCGCACGCTGATCCACGCGAACCGGTCGACCGTCTCGGTTCGGCCCGGTTTTCGCATCGAGTGACTTCGAAGCGGGGATCTCTCCCCGCTTCTTCAGCCCGGGATCATCCATGTCCGTTCACCGTTTTGCCATTGGCGATATCGTCTGCTTTCGCAGCGTGACCGGAATGGGCCGAAACGTGCCGGACCAGTTCGAGGTCGTGGCGCTTCTCCCGCCTCGCGACAGCGTCCTGCAATATCGTATCCGCAGCGCCGACGAGCGCCACGAGCGCATCGCCACGGAAGATGACATCATGTCCGTCCGCGATACGAAGGACAGGATCGCCGGAAACAGCAATATCCCGAATGCCGGACGCCCGTCCTGACGGGGAAGGTTTTTCAACCGGACCTGCGGATCAGGGCGCGGCAAGGAGCGAAGAAACTGAGTAATCTCACCAAGCATACCCTGTTCAAGCCGACGCGAATGGAGAGCCGGCAGGCGAACACCGACAACGTCGCCCGTTCGATCACCGAGGCCGAAGAAAAGGCCCGTCGCAAGAAGACCGACCGGTTGCGCCAGCTTCGCCTGGACGCCGAGGCCCAGGAAGAAGTCGAGACGGCCGCCAAGCCCGCACCGGCGCGAAAGCGCGCGAAGAAGGCAAAGTCCTGATTCTTCGGCGCCGCCAGCGCAATTCAGGTTTGGATTGAAGCATCAGCATCGAAATGCGCGTTCGAGCCGAAGGCGAGAGCCAGCGCATTTTGGTCCTTTTGCACCCTGAAATGCGCTAGGCGATCAACCCCGCGCCTCTCTCGATCACCCACCACGCCGACATCGCGGCGATGCCGGCCAGCGCCGCATCGCGTAAAACGGGCGTGGCTGCGCGCGACAGCCGCGTCAGGATCGCCACCATGGCGAGCGTGACCGCGATGATCGCCAATTGCCCGATCTCGATGCCGACATTGAAGGCGGCGAGCGCCGGAATAAGGTTCGGGGCGTCGCGGCCGAGTATGTCCCCGAGCACGAAGGAAAAGCCGAGACCGTGGAGGAGCCCGACGCCGGCGATCACGGCGACGGAATCCATCCGCCTGAAATAGGCCGCCGCCGCCGCGTACAGCACGGTCGCCGCGATTGCCGTCTCCACGGCGGGAATGAACCACGGCCATTGTGGCGTCGCGCCGAGAAAGGTCGCGATCAGCGTCACCGAATGGCCGAGCGTGAAGGCGGTGACGATCCACACAAGCCGCGTCCGCGCCCCGATGCCGAGCGCCAGGCAGACCACCAGGAACACGTGGTCGATCCCCTCGACGATATGCAGCACGCCCTGCTTGACGAATTCCGCGACTGTGCGCGCCAGCGATCCGTCGATGGTCGCCGGCTCTTCCAGTTGTCCCGGCCGCGTATAGGCGATTGCCTCTGCGCCACGCGCGTCGACGATATGATTGTCGACCGAGATCCCTTCCACCAGCGGCATCGGCGGATGGGCCGAGACCACCTGCAGCGCCCCGTCCGGAACGGGCGCGTTAAGCCGCAACTGCATGTCGATCACCGCTTCGCCGAACAGCGGGTCGGTTGTCGCGCCGCCGGCGTCGATCGCGGCGCGGGCGGTTTGTGCGCTGTCGAACGCCGTCTCCTGAAGGAAATCGTACAACACGAACCCGGCCAGCCGAGCGCTTAGCGGTTGCCCGTTCTGCGACCACGCAAGCGCGTTTTCGAGCCGTGCCGCAAAGCCTTCCGGGTCCGCGTCGATCGCGTCCCGCGACAGATGGAAGACCGGCCCCGTTGCCCGTTCGCGGCTGTAGATGAAGCCGGTATCGGGTGGCGCGCCGGTCCGTTGCGCCGCGTCGATCAGGTCGCCGAACAGAAGCGGCGCCGGCGTCCGCACGAAGACGGTCACGCCGTCGCCGTCACGCGTCACGACAATGGATCGCAGCTTCACGCCTTCGGAAAAATGCGCCTCTGCCGCGCCGGCAAACCAAATCAGCAGGAACAGGGCCTGAATGATGACGCGCATTGCCTGCCTCCCGGCGTTCGGCGCGACTGGGCCAGGTGAGGCGGGCGGACCGATCCGGCCGGCCCGGCGGCGCTACTGTACCGCGTTGATCGCCGCTGCCCCGACCGCCTGTGTCGCCTTCTGGGTGGCCGATACGGCGTTCGCGGAATCGGCGCCGAACCCCTGGATCGTGTTGGCGCAGCCGCTAATCGACATGAGCGCGGCGGCAATGAGAGCGGATTTCATGATTCTGGTCATCGCGAATCCTTTTCTTTGTGTGTGACGGCGCGGGGAGATGGTCCACCCGCGGCCGCGTTTCGTCAAGCGGGCCGAAACGCCGACTATTCGTGCCGCAGCGCCTCGATGGGATCGAGCCGCGCCGCCCGCCGCGCCGGGAAAAAGCCGAACACGATCCCGATAAAGGCCGAGAAGACAAAGGCGATGATGGTGATCGTCCAGTCCGGCGAGAACGGGATCCTCATATAGTTCGAACCGACATAGCCAAGAACCAGCCCGAGCCCGATGCCGATCAGTCCGCCGATGAGAGACAATACGATCGCCTCGACGAGGAACTGTGTCAGCACCTGGCGTTCCGTCGCCCCGATGGCCAGCCTGATGCCGATTTCGCGCGTGCGCTCCGTCACCGAGACCAGCATGATGTTCATGATGCCGATGCCGCCCACGAGCAGGCTCACGCCGGCGACCGCCGAAAGCAGACCCGTCATCACGCCGGTCACGCTGGTCAGCATGGACGCGATTTCCTTCGTGTCCATCACCGAGAAATTGTCTTCCTCGCCCGGCTCGATGCGCCTGCGCTCGCGCAGCAGCGCGTCGATATCCGATTTCACCTTGTCGGTCGAGGCGCCGGGCCGCGCCGCGACATAGATCGAGGAGACGTCCTGGTCGCCTGCGATGCGCCGCATGAAGGCCTTGATCGGCATCAGCACGGTGTCGTCCTGGTCCTGGCCGAAGCTCGACGCGCCTTTCGCCTCGAGGACGCCGATCACCTTGCAGGAGAATTTCTCCGTCCGCAGCGTCTGGTCGACCGGGTCGCCGCCGCCGAACAGCTTCCTGCGCGCCGTCGCGCCGAGGATGCAAACGGTCTTGCCACCGGAAACCTCGCTGGAGAAGAATTCGCGCCCGAGAGCGATGTCCCAGTCGCGCGCGATCAGGAAATCGTTGTCGGTTCCGGTCACGGTCGTCTGGTGGTTCTCGTTGCCATAGATCAGCGTGACCGAGGAGGTGTTCGAGGGCGCGGCGGCGAGAACACCCGGTATCTGTGCCTTGATCGCCTCGACATCCTTGAGCGTGAAGCTCGGCGCGGAGCGCCCCGCCGATGGCGGGCCCATGCCGGCGCCGCGGCGGATGATCAGCAGATTGGTGCCCAGTTTCGAGACATCGGCCTCGATCTTGTCGGACGAACCCCGTCCGATCGTCACCATGGTGATGACGGCGGCGACGCCGATGATGACGCCCAGGATCGTCAGGAAGGACCGCATCGCGTTGCGCAGGATGGCCTGCAGCGCCTGCCGCACGGTTTCAGCGAACATCGGGCTGCTCCATGTCCGGCTTGCGGATGGTGTCGTTCGGCGCGTCGGCCTCGATCAGCCCGTCCTTGAACTGGACGATGCGCTTTGCGTATTCGGCCATGTCCGGCTCATGCGTGACCATGATGACGGTCAGCCCTTCCTCGTCGTTGAGGCGCGAGATCAGCTTCATGATCTCCACCGAGCGCGCCGTGTCGAGGTTGCCGGTTGGCTCGTCGGCCAGAAGCACTTCCGGCTCCGACGCGATGGCGCGCGCGATCGCGACGCGCTGCTGTTCGCCGCCCGAAAGCTGCGACGGCTCCTTGTCGAGCCTGTGCCCGAGACCAACGCGTTTGAGCGTGTTGATCGCCCGCTCGCGGCGTTCCGCCCGACCGACGCCCTTGTAGATCAGCGGCAGTTCGACATTCTCCACCGCCGGCGTCCGCGCCAGCAGGTTGAAGCCCTGGAAGACGAAGCCCAGATAGTCGCGCCTGAGCAGCGCGCGCTGGTTGCGGTCGAAACCGCCGACATCCGCGCCGAGGAAGCGATAGGAGCCACCCGTCGGCGTATCCAGCGCGCCGATGATGTTCATCGCCGTCGATTTGCCCGAGCCGCTTGGCCCCATGATGGCGACGAACTCGCCGCGCCCGATCGTGAGATCGACGCCGCGCAGCGCGCGCACCGCCGCCTCGCCTTCGCCATAGACGCGGCTCACGTCGCGCAGCGCGATGACCGGAGCCTGCACGTCCTCGCTCATTGCCCGCTATCCATCGAGGTGATGACCGGATCGCCCTCCGACAGCCCGCCCTCGACGATCTGCGTGTGCGAGCCGTCGCTGGCGCCGGTGCGTACCTTAGCTTCAACCGGTTCGCCGTCGCGCAGCACCCAGATCGAGCGCATCCCGTCGGCGTCGGGAGCCCCGCCGCCCGCGCTGCTGCCGCCGCCCGGACGGCGCGGCATCAGCATGCCCAGGAGGCCCGAACTTCCGCCGCTGGCGTCGTCCCTCTGCACGGGCGGCGCGAAGCGCAGCGCCGCGTTCGGTACCGTCAGCACATTGTTGAGTTCGGCGACGGTGATTTCGGCTGTGGCCGTCATGCCCGGGCGCAGCAGCAGGTTCTCGTTGGTGACGTCGAGAATGCCCTTGTAGGTGACGACGCCGTCGACCGTTTCCGGCGCGAAACGCAACTGCGTGATCTCGGCTTCGAAATCCTGTCCCTGATAGGCCTCGACCGTGAATGTCGCGGAATTGCCGACGCCGACCTGGCCGATATCGGCCTCGTCGATGTCGACGGTCAGGTTCATGTGTGTCAGGTCTTCGGCCAGCGTGAACAGCACCGGAGCCGACAGCGAGGCGGCGACGATCTGGCCGACCTCCACCGCCCGGTCGAGCACGATGCCGTCGATCGGCGAGCAGATGCAGGCCTTGTCGAGGTCCGTCCTGGCGAGTCTCAGGTCGGCCTCGGCCACTTTCACATTCGCCTTCGCGGTATCGAGCGTCGCCACGGCGCGTTCATAGCCGGCCTTGTTCGCCAGCAGGGTTTCCTGCGAGGAAATGCCCTGTTCGGAAAGCTGCACCGCCCGGTCATAGGCGTTTTTCTTCTCTTCCAGCGTCACCTCGGCCTCGACGAGATTGGCCTTGGCCGCGGTCACGCTCGCCGTTGCATGTTCGACATTCGCTTCCAGCTTGTCCGTGTCGAGCGTCGCCAGCACGTCGCCGGTCTTGACCTCGTCATTGTAGTCGGCGTTGACGGCGCGAACCGTGCCCGACAGCTCGCTGGAGATTTCCACCGTGTTGATCGGCTCGACCGTGCCGGTCGCCGTCACGGTGACGATGATGTCGTTGATTGCCGCAGGCTGCGTCATGTAGCGCACGTCGCGCGTCTCGTTGTCCTGTCCGAACCAGTACCAGGCGCCGCCCGCGACGACGACGGCCGCTGCCACCCATATCCATGCGCGCGAGAATCCGCCGCCGCCCTTCTTGCGCGCAATGGCTTCGATACTGGTCTTGTCGGGCATGGTGCTTCTTCTTCCTCGGCGATGCTGCGGCGTGTCGTGAAGCTGGATCGCTTTCGAGCGTTTCACGTTGATATCGGTCAACTCTTACGTCGCCATTCGCGCCGGGTTTTCAAGTTAAGGATTTGTCATCCGGCTATCGTCCTTCTTTCCGCGCGCTTCGGCCAGTTTGCGAAGAGCGGACTGTGGTGAGCGGGCATGCCAGGATGCGAGAAGCCTCTGCACATTGGCCTCGACACCATCCTTGCTGTGCAGGTCCAGATCGTAGTGAAGGCCCAGATGGATCGTGTCGTGGTCTTTCGCCGCGCTTCCGACCGGTCGGTCGCCACGCGCCAGTTCTCTGGCAATCAGTTCATCGCGGTCGCAATGCAGCCCGATAAAGAAGACATCGAACGGCGCGAACAGCGATGCCAGGTCCTCCAGCCAGCCCGGCGTGTCGATGATATGCTCTACGATCAGATTGTTGCCTGCCCCGGCAAAGGCCGCGAGTGCGCGATGGAATCCGGCAAAGAACGGCGCGCGCGCGTCGCGCCAGTCGAAATCCTTGTTCTTGAATCGGGCGAGCGGCAATACGCCCGAATCGCGAAGATGATCGATCGACAGATGAAGGAACGGCTCGTCGATCGCTGCTTGCAATGCACGCGCGAGCGTCGATTTGCCGCTGCTCGATGCGCCATGCAGAAAGATGATCCTGCCGGGCTTCCTGTCCTCGCTGTTCACGGGTCGCGTCCTCTTTCACCTGCCTGTCGTCATGATTGCGCGCGCCATAGCACGGTTTCGTGACGGGAGAACGCGTCAGGCCTCACTCGGCATGCGCGGCGGCGGGCGCTCCGGCGGCGGGGGCCGTTTTCGGCTTGCGTAGCAGCAGCGCCAGCGGGATGGCGGCCAGCGTGACGATCATCATCAGGTAGAAATCGTCGACATAAGAGATCATCAGCGCCTGCTGGTTCACCAGCCCGTCGAGGATCGTGAGCATCGTCGGATCGCCGGCGCGCGCCGCCGGCGACAGCGCGTCGAGCGCCGGATTGTAGGGCGAGATCGCCGTCGACAGTTCGGCGTGGTTGACCTGCAGATTGTGCGACAGCGCCACGGTGACGATCGAGATGCCGATCGACGATCCGATATTGCGCACCAGCGAGAACAGGCTCGCCGCGTCGGTGCGGTGATGCGGCGCAAGCGTCGCGAAGGCCACTGTCGACAGCGGCACGAAGACGAGGCCGAGGCCCAGCCCCTGGATCACCCCCGACCAGATGATCAAGTCGTCATTCATCTGCGGCGTGAAGCCGGTCATCATGTGCAGCGACCAGCTGGTCAGGAGAAGGCCGGTCACGACCAGCGCCCGCGCATCGACGACGCGCACCAGCCGGCCGACCACCAGCATCGAGATCATCGTGCCCACGCCGCGCGGCGCCATGACGAGCCCGGTCAGGATGGTCGAGTGGTCGAACAGATTGGCGAGCATCGGCGGCAGCAGGGCGAGGCTGGCCAGCAGGATCACCCCGACGACGAAGATGAAGACAAGTCCGGTCACGAAATTCCGGTCGCGGAAGATCGTCGGATCGATGAAGGTGTCCGTGTTGGTCAGGAGATGGATGGTGAACACCCAGAAACCGGTCAGCGCGAGGCCGAGTTCAATCCAGATCTCGGGCGAGGCGAACCAGTCCACCTCTCCGCCGCGGTCGAGCATCAGTTGCAGCGCGCCGACGCCGAGCGACAGCATGGCGAAGCCGAAGAAGTCGAATCCGCGCGGCCGGCTCGGCACTTTCGGCAAATAGGCGGCGGAGCCCAGAAAGGCGAGAATGCCGACCGGCAGGTTGATGAAGAACACCCAGCGCCAGTTCAGCGTCTCGGTCAGCCATCCGCCCAGTGTCGGGCCGATGATCGGGCCGACCATGATGCCCGCGCCCCACATCGCCATGGCCTGTCCGTGGCGCTCGCGCGGGTTGATGTTGAGAAGAAAGGTTTGCGACATCGGCACGATTGCCGCGCCGAACAGGCCCTGCATCACCCGGAATGTGACCATCGATTCCAGGTTCCATGACAGCCCGCAGGCCATCGACGTCACGGTGAAGCCGACGATGGTGATCAGGAACAGCTCGCGCGAGCCCAGTCGGTCCGACAGCCAGCCGGTGACCGGCGTCATGATCGCGGCCGCGACGATATAGGAGGTCAGGACCCAGGTGATCGTGTCGCGCGACGCGCCGAGATCGCCGGTCATCGACGGCAGCGCCACATTGGCGATCGTCGTGTCGAGCACCTGCATGATCGTCGCCAGCATGATGGCGATCGTGATCAGCCCGCGATGCGGTATGTCTTCCGGCTTCGGTGTGGCGGCCTGTGTCATTGTCTATCCATGGGTCTCCGGCCCGCCCGCTTCCTTGGGGGGAGGTCAGTGGGCGCTGAACGGACGGACCGGAGAGTTGACCGGACGGGCGCGTTCGCGCCCGCCGGAATGGTTATTCCGCGGCTTTCGCCGTCGACGTGCCGAAGAAGTCGGGCAGGCCGCGGCTCTTGCCGGTATCGACTGCGACGGTCGCGCTCATGCCGGTTCGAAGCGCCATGCCGGCGTCCTCGACCGTCAGGCGCACGGGGATGCGCTGCGAGACCTTCACCCAGTTGCCGGTCGCGTTCTGCGCCGGGATCAGCGTGAATTCCGAGCCCGTGCCCGCGCCGATGCTCTCGACCGTCGCCTTGATCGGCTGGCCGGGAAAGGTGTCGAAGGTGATCTCCGCCACCTGTCCGGCCTTCATGTGGGTTAGTTGCGTTTCCTTGAAATTCGCCTCGACCCAGCTTCTGTCGTTTTCGACCAGCGAGAACAGCGCTGTCCCGGCGGAAACCAGCTGGCCCGCCTGGAATGAGGAGGCCTGCGCCAGAACGCCGTCGGCGGGCGCTGTGACGGTGGTCTGCTTCAGCGAATAGGCCGCCTTTTCACGCGCCGCCTGCGCCGCCTTGACGGTCGGATGGTCGTCGGTCGCGATGTCGGCATCGCCGCCGAGCGCCGCCAGCGCGCCGAACACGGCCTCGTTCGCCGAGGCCAGAGCGTCCTGCGCCGCCGTCAGGTTGCGCCGGGTTTCGTCCAGCGCGGCCTTGGTCGCGATGCCCTTGGTCGCCAGCGTGTTCTGGCGGTCGAGTTCGGCCTGGTAGTAATCGACGTCGTTCTGCGCCGCCTTCTGCTTGGTGACAGCCTGGCTGTAGGTCGCGCGCAACTGCCCAACGCTCAGCCGCGCCGCGGCGAGCGAGGCCTCGGCCTGTTCCAGCGCGATGCGATAGGGCTCGGGGTCGATGACGAACAGCACGTCGCCCTTCTTCACCGCGCCATTGTCCGTGACATGGGTTTCGACCACCCGACCGGAGGCTTCCGCCGAGATCGAAACCTTGGGCTGCTGCAGATACGCGTTTTCCGTTTCCTGGTAGCGCCCGCCAGTCACCCAGACATAGCCGCCAATGGCGACCAGCGCGACCGGCAGCGCCAGCATCAGCGCGTTGCGACCGGTCTTGCGCTTCGTCTTCGTTTCGGCGTCCTGCCTGTCCCAGGCGTCGCTCGTGGCTTCCGCCGTCTTTTCCTCGGTCTTGGTGATCGCGTTCATCCTGCGCTTCCTGTCCCTCTTTGCGTCCCGTCGCAGGCGCCCTTGCCGTCCGACAGGTTGTCGCAAACCGTTCTCAATGCGTGCATCAGCGTCTCGCGCTCGGCTGGCGACAGCCCGGCAAGCGCGATCTCGTAGAGATCCGACGCGACGCTCTTGACCTTCTCGAAGGCGTCGCGCGCCTTGCTGGTGGCGAAAACCATGCGCACGCGCCTGTCATTGGCGTCGGCGCGCCGTTCCACCCAGCCGCCTTCCTCCATGCGGTCGATCAGCCGCGAGACGCTGATCGGCTCGATCTCGAGCAGTTCGGCGAGTCTCGCCTGCGCCGCGCCGTCCTCCTTGACGAGGAACACGAGCAGCCGCCATTGCGCCGAGGACAGGCCGTATTCCTGTCCGCGCGCCTCGAAATGCTTGTGCAGAAGCCGCTGCGCGTCATGCAGCAGGAAGCCCAGGCTGTTGCGGAGGTCGTTTTTCATGAGCGCGATATATTATAAGCATGCTCACCTTACAAGTGGTGCGCCGCAACATTTGTGCCGGCCGGGACGCGTCGGGAAAAGATGCGGGCGCGCGATCCCCGTGTGACCGAGTGCACAGCGTCGATGGCCCGTCCTGCTAGTTTCGGTTCCAACAGAAAAAGGATTTGCGTCATGCCTCGTTTCAACACGCCCCGCACCACAGACGACCATCTCTTCATCGTGACCAGCCTCGTGCCCGCCGCCCTGTTCGCGGCAACGCTGTTGGCTGCGGTTCATGTCGGCAAGACCGAAGCCCCCGCGCCGCAGGTGATCGGCATCGGCTATCAGGTCACGACAAGCGCCAGCGCGTGAGTTTCCGGTCAGGCCGGCGCGGTCTGCGCTGAGCCGGGGAACGGACCGATATCGTTCGTGCGATGGTTCGCCTGGAAGACATGGTGGTACAGATGCGCCACCCACTGTTTTCCTTCCACGGTCAGTTCGAGATAGCGCAGCGCCGCGCCGATATGCGGATTGACCTGCGACCAGAAGAATTCCGGATATTTGTCCAGCAGGTCGATCGGCGACTCGTAGCCGAGCTTTTCGGCGGTCCCGGTCTCCGCGAATTCGTGAAACAGCGCGTTGATCTTCCGGTAGTAGAACGGATCGCCCAACTGGCCGATGAGATCGGCGGCGCGAACGAGCGCGCGCTCGGTGTCGTTTTCCGCATAGGCCTGGTCCGCCGGGATCGGAAAGCGCGTATAGTCGATTGACGCCGCAAGGCGTTCCTCGTCGACAAATTTCGACTCGCCGAAACGCTCCCGCACATAAACCATGCCCCGTTCGATGTGATAGGGCGTGAGATAGGCGTCCGACGCGCCTTTCGGCGGCACGATCGTCTCGCCGTCGAGCCCGGCGACGAGAACGCCGTTCTGGTCACCCCGGCATATGCCGCGCACATAGCCGATATCATGCGTCAGGAGCGCCAGCGTGTAGTGCAGCCAGTCTTCCGGCTGGACCGCCGTCGAAACGAGCCGCCCGCGCATGATCTGCTGGCCGACCAGCGTGACCATCATCGTGTGCTCGGCATTGTGATAGAGCGCGTCGGTATTGCCGAGGCGTTCCAGCACCAGCCGCGCCGCGCCGCCGATATAGGCCGCGTATTCCGGGTTTCGCCCGGAAAAATGCTGCTGGTACAACCCTTCCAGATACGCGCCGAACGCGTCGGCGACCACGTAGCTGGGATTGAACATGCCTGCGCCCCCGCGACTGGTCCCTTGAAACCTGAACCCTAGCCCGGTTGAGGGAAAACACAACGGGGCAAAGAGGCGCCAATCCGGCGTGCGAATGAGCGAACCGCGGAAGACAGGGCTACTTTGCCCTGGTCCCGGATGGTCCGTTCGGCGGCGCCGTCCGTATTCAAAGATCTGGCGCATTGTTTGACCCATGTCGCACCCATACGATTAACCGTAAGGAAGGCAGTCGAAGGATTACCGATTCGGTGACCCGAAACGACTGGAGTTTGATTGATGCCAAAAGGCAGACATGAACCGATCCCGATCAGGATGGCAGTCTATGGCTGCCTGTTGGGCGGCGTGGTTGTTCTACTTGCGATAACCGCATACCTCGTGCCGGGTTACCTGGACAGCATTTCGCGCAAGACGGTCGAGAAAGAAGTTGCTCTGAATGCCAGGACAATCTCAATCGATCTGGCACGATCGCTCCACGAGGACTGGATCGAGTTGCGGCATCTTGCAGACAAAATTGTCAGTATGGCGCCAGACGAAGCACGCTCTTATCTCAACGGCATCGTTGGAGACGGGCAGCGCATTTCATGGGCGGGCTATGCGACAACCGACGGAACCGTGCGCGTCGCGTCGGGCGGATTGCTGGAAGATGTGGATGTCTCGGAACAAACTTGGTTTCGAAACGGTCTGAATGCCGATTACTCGGGTGATTTGCACGAAGCGATACAAATGAAGAATGTGGTTGAGGCCGGCCAAAATGGGCCGCTCAAATACATCGATCTCGCCAAGCCCGTCTTCGACAGGAACGGCACAACCATCGGCGTTGTGGCTTTCTATGTGAATTTCCAACGAATCCGGGACTATCTGTCAGAATCCGCCGCTGCGCGCTCGATCGATTTCTTGCTGTTGGGCACAGACGGCACGGTTGCCGCCGCTTCCTTCGACTTGCCCGAAAATCGGCCTTCGCTGGCGGCAATCCGCGCCGCCATGGCTGGTATAAGGACGACCACGCTGGAGACTTGGCCGGACGGTGTCGAGTATTTTTCGGCCGTGGATCCCAACGTGGTATTCGAAGATCTGCCGAGTTTTGGTTGGCGGTTGATCGGACGGATGCCTGTTGACGCCAACAGTTTCGAAGACAATCAACTCATGCTCAATGCCCTGCTCTTCGTCGTTGGGGCGTGCCTTGTGTTTTCGATCGCTGCTGCGATGTTTGTCGCGATCTTTATAAATCCGATCAGTCGGTTGGCCGAAGTCGCAAGGCGAATAAGTCTCGGAGAGGACGTCTATCCACCCGAGGGCCGTGGTTCACGCGAGGCGTCACGGATCGCGTCCGCCCTGGTAAGAATCCAGTCGCGCTTGCACGAAGAACCGGATTGACCGGTTCGCCTCCGCTTAGTGGCGGAACGCAAGACGGCGCGCCAACCCGATGGCGAGCGCGCCAAGCCGTGCGCCGGGAACGCCGGGAATGTTGTCCTCGGTATAGAGCCGAAGCTGCAGGGCGTCGAACTGCTCGGGCGTGGTGTGGAGCTGGATCCGGCACCCGTCGCGGATTGATCCGAGACTCGTGCCGGGCACTTCCCCGATCCCGTTGATGACGAGGCTGATATGGTGCCCTTCCGGCAGATCGACCCCGCGAATGCGTGCATGTGTCGTCGTCAGTCTCGCGATCCAGACGGGTCGCGCCTTCCCGTCGATCAACTGCGCCCGTTCCGGTGCATCGGCGATATGGCGTTCCTGTCTCGGCAACTCCACACAGGTGAAAATGGTGAGCGCGAGAACGAACAGGTTGTAGATGCTCCAGAACAGGATGACGGCCTTGCCGTCGCCGGCGTCGAAAAAGGCGAAGCGATCCGAAACAAGGCCGATTGTGAGCCCGACCACGGTCAGCGCAAGCAGGATGGCGAACGGCATGAGCAGCCGCCATTGCACCTGCATCTTGCTGCGGTCGCCGCCTTTGGCCGTCACCTTGAACGGATGGCCGTGCGGTTTGAATAGTCCCGTCAGTGCCGCCCGCGCGATCTGCGGCGCGCCGACCAACTGGCTTACGTCGTTGATGAGGGGCACGATATTGCCCCTCGACAGCAGGTTGAGCGCCGAAAGCGTCCAGAGATAATAGGCGCCGAAATAATTCAGGACGTCGGGGACGCTGGCATCGACGACGATCAGGTTGAAAAACCAGTAGAGTAGGGGATAGACGAGCGCCGCGATCCGGAACGGGAAGGTGGTCAGCCAGTAGGCGGCCGCGTCCAGCACGCTCCAGCGGTCGCGCAGCCTGATCTTGGCGCGCGAGAACGGACCGACCGAACTGTGCCCGATCTGCATCATGCCGAGGCACCAGCGCGTGCGCTGCGTGATGTATTCCTTAAGGCCCTCGGGCGCGAGGCCCTCCGTCAGCGCCTCGTTGAGATAGACCGTGCGCCAGCCATGCGATTGCAGCACGACCGTCAGCATGAAATCCTCGGTGATGCTGTCGGTCGGAAACCCGCCGATTTCGTTCAGCGCCTCCCACCGTGCGACGGAGGACGTGCCGCAGCAAAAGGCGATGTCCCAGGCATCGCGCGACGCCTGCATCGTGTCGAAGAAGAACCGTTGCTCGTCCGGATAAGAGGCCGACAGGTTCAGATTGTGCTGGATCGGGTCTGCGTTGAAAAAGTGCTGCGGTGTCTGCACCAGCCCCACCGCCTCGTCGTGGAACAGGGCAAGCGTCCGGCTCAGGAAACCGCGATGCGGCACGAAGTCCGCGTCGAGAACGGCGACGAAATCGGGCGGATCGTCCGCCAGCACGCCGAGCGCGTGGTTCATGTTTCCGGCCTTGGCATGCCGGTTGTCGGGGCGGCTGATATAGTCCACGCCGCGTTCCGCGCAGAAGTCGCGCAACCAGTCGCGCCGGCCGTCGTCGAGCACATGGACCGTCGTGTTGGGATGGCCCAATCCGAGCGATCCGACCACGGTGCGTTCGAGCACCTCGCGGTCCTCATTATATGTGGCGATGAGAATGGCCACGCGCGGCGCTTGCGCCTCACCCCACCAGCCGATGTTGCTTTCCACTTCCGCGCGGCGGTCCCGCGTTCGCGACAGGATCACGAAGGCGCTGATCGAACCCGCGATCGCGGCAAGTTCGAGGAAGAGAAGCGACCAGCTTGCCGCCCAGTCCCAGGTCAGGCCGAATGGCGCGACGGTCTCGGTTGCGCGCCACCAGGCGTAGCGCAGTGCTAGCCCGGCGGAAATCGACAGAAGCACTGTCCGGTGAAAGGTCCGTTTCGGGTCGGCGAAGGCCGGCATCAGCAGGGACAGGCCGGCGACAAGCGCCAGGACGATAACGCTGGATGTCGTCTCGTCGAGGAAAATAGGCGGCACGGATCAGCCCATGAGGCGGCGTAGCCAGTCGAGCGGCCGCCGTTCGAAGAAAACACGCCCCGTGCGGCCGACCGAGCATCCGAGTTCGGGATCGGCGTTCAGTTCGGGAACGAGAATGGCCACGTCATAGCGTTCGAGGTGACGCGCGCTCGGCGCGACGGCCAGGTTTCGGTAGAAGGTTTCCGCCCCAGCGCCACCGAGCCGCACGACCGTGGCGTTGAAATTGCGGTCGGAGTTGCGCGGCCGGAAAACGGCGCCGTCGCCGGCGGCCAGCGTGTGATAGACGGATTCCGTGACGGACAGAGTGACCAGGATGGAGTCGCAGTCGAGCAGCCGCGCCACCGGGTCGCCCCGCTGCAGGGCTTCTCCGTCGGCGGCCAGCGTTTCCCAGTAAATCCCGTTGACCGGCGATTTCAGCTCGGCGCCGGCAGCGCGCGAGACGCGCAACTGCTCGCCGTCCAGTCGGTCCGAGACGATTTCGAGGCGCGATCGGGCCTCGTCGAGATCGGCCGAAACCGCCGACAGCTGGCTCTTCAGTTCGGTCGCGCGTTGCTCTGCATTCGGCGCATCGTTGTAGCCGTCGCCGAGGAAGACGCCCTCTCTGGCCGTGTCGAGTGCGATCTGCAGCACCGCGATCTGCTCCTTGACGGCGTTCACCCAGAGATCGCGCAGTCCCGGCGCCTGCGCCCCGTCATCACCGGGCACGCCGGCGTCTCTCGGCGGCCGGACGTCGAACGCGTCCGGCAGTTCGCCGCTTTCGAGGATGTCCAGTCGTTCGCGCGCGAAGGCAAGTCGCGCCTCAATGTCGCTGATCCGGGCCGCGCGATAGGTCGCTGACCGTTCGTCGAGAGTATCGATGATCGCCTCGGTCTCGTCGCGCGTCCGTGTCAGTCGGGCGATTTCGGCTTCCGCGAAACCGGCCTCCATTCTCAGGTCGTCCAGCCGGGTTCCGTCGACATGGATATCATCCACCCCGGCGATCACTTCGCCCGTGGTAACCGGCGAGCCAAGCGGCCTTTCGACCGCCGAAACCGCCCCCGCGATTGGGCTCCTGACAGTCACCAGCCGCGCATTGATGGTCGCGTCGGCGCTTGCGCCGGCGAGTTGCTCACCGATGAGGATCCAGAGTGCAAGGGCGACGGCCAGCCCGCCGATGAGTATTCGCCAGAATGTCATATTCCGTATCCGTATTGCGCGCCCGTCTTGCGACGAGTGGTAACAGGCTTCAGGCAGCGCGGCGTCTTTGCCGGCCCATGCTGCCGCTCTCTGCGGCATTGTACGGTCGGCGACGATTAGAATTCGTTAACGATGCTCCGCGCGAACGAAATGCAGACAGACAGACGGCAAGGTCTTGGTCGAATGCGTTACGGCGCCTGCTTCCCGAGGACGGGGATGTGGAAACGACGGGCCGGGTGCGATGACCGGCTTTTTTCTCCCGAGCCGCGATGGGCGAAGTCGGTCGCTGATATTCGGCGCAATTGCACGTTCACTTGCGTAACGTCACGCGCTAAGCTTCCCTTCGGAAGAGGAGAAACGGGCATACGCCCGGCAGGGAGGAAGCATGTTCAAGGGTCTTAGAGGATTGATCGTCGCCTTGGCGGCGACTGCCGTGATGACGGTCGGCGCATCCGCGCAAAGCCGGATTACGATCGGAACGAACCCGCAGGGGTCGCTCTACTACACGGTCGGTGGCGGCATGGCTGCTGCGTTGCAGGAGGCGCTCGGGCGTCAGGTTACCGTGCAGCCTTTCGCCGGCTCGACGGTCTATCTGCCGCTTGTCGCCAATGGCGAGGTGACGGTCGGCATCAATTCCAGCATCGACACGGGCGGCGTGTTCCGCGGTGACTATGGCGCCGATCCGCAGAATGACCTTCGCGTGCTGGCGCGGCTTTGGGGCTTGCGCGTCGGCATGGTGAGCCGCGCCAATGACAATCTCATCGAGATCAAGGACCTGAAGGGCAAGAAGGTCGTCACCGACTTTTCCGCTCTCAAGGCGGTCGGCCTGGTCAACCAGGTGATGATACAGGCCGGCGGCCTGGCGCTTGACGAAGTCGACGGTGTCACCGTCTCCGGGCTCGGGCCGGGCATGGATGCTCTGACGGAAGGCTCGCTGGATGCGTCCAGCATCGCGGTCGGCATCCCGCTCACCCAGCAGGCGCATGCATCGATCCCGGGCGGCATCCGCTACGTTTCGATCACCGGCGAGAACGCGACCGACGAATTCGTCGATAACCTCTATCCGGGCACCTACATCGTGACGGTCGAGCCGTCCGCCCGGCTTCCGGAAGTGACCGATCCCGTCAACGTCATCGGTTACGACGTGTTCATGACGACCTCCGCGTCGCTGAGCGACGAGGACGCGACCGCGATCCTCACCGCGCTCTACGATTCGTTCCCGCAATTGCGCGAGGACTATGCGCCGATCCGTTCGGGCTCGGGCGACCAGTTCGCCGAACCCTCCAACACCGTGCCCTTCCATCCGGCGGCAATCGCCTTCTACAAGGAAAAGGGCATGTGGACCGACGCGAACGACGCCAAGGAAGCGACATTCGCGAAGTAAGCGGACGGTCATCCTGATCCATGACGGAGCCCGGATCCACGGGCTCCGTTCTTGAACGGTCTGTGCTCGTGAAACATTCGAATACGCTCCGCGCGATCCTTGTCGCCATCCTGCCTGCGATGGGCGTGCTATGGCTGCTCGACGTGCCCCGGAAACTCGGCTGGGTGATCATCACCGAGCAGTATCTCGCCGTGATTTGCGGCGTGGCATGCTTGGTCGGGCTGATCACCGCGCCCCTGCGTGGCCGGCTGGCGGCGCTGGACTGGATTTTCGGACTGGCGACGCTGGCGTCATGGGGCTGGCTTGCCTGGAACTACGAGGCCTGGCTGCTGGACCCGATCAATCGGGGGCCGGCAAAATGGGTGCCCGCGGCCATCGCCATCCTCGGCGTGCTGGAGGCGACGCGGCGGCAGTGCGGCACCGTGCTGGCGGCGCTTGCGGCGGCGTTCCTCGCCTATGGTTTCATCGGCTGGATGGCGCCGGGCATCTTCGAGGCCGCCTATCTCGCACCGGCCCGCTACATTCTCTACATCTATAACGACACCAACGGCATCCCCGGCCTGGTGATGAATGTCGGCGCGACGCAGATCCTCGGCTTCATCGTGTTCGGCGCGACGCTGAACGCCGTCGGCGGCAGCCGGGCGATGACGGATCTCGCCTTGTCGACCATGGGCCATCGCCGCGGCGGTCCGGCCAAGGTCGCGATTCTCGCATCGTCGCTGTTCGGCACGCTGAGCGGCTCCACGGTCGCGAATGTCATGTCCACGGGCGTCGTGACGATCCCGATGATGAAGAAATCGGGCTTTCCCGCCCGCTATGCGGCGGCGATCGAGGCGGTCGCCTCCAATGGCGGCCAGATCGCCCCGCCGGTGATGGGCGCGACGGCCTTCGTGATCGCCGAGTTCCTGCAGGTTCCCTACACGGATGTCGTGGCCGCCGCGCTGCTGCCGGCGGTGTTCTACTATTTCCTTCTCTACCGCATGGTCGACCGCTACGCCGCCGCCAACGGGATCGAAGGCGAGGCGCGCGAGTCTCTGCCGCGGTTCAGGGATGCGCTGATCAACAGCTGGCCGCTGCTGGCGCCGTTGGCGGTGCTGATCTGGTTCCTGTTCTATCTCGGCTATTCGCCCGGCAAGGCGGCGCTTTATTCATCGGGCGCGGCCTTCCTGCTGTTCGCATTGACCAATCCGCGCGAGGCCCTGCGAAAGATTCCGGTGATCCTCAGGGAAAGCGGCAGCACGCTGATCCCGATCCTGCTCGTTTGCGCCATTGCCGGCATCATCATCGGAACGATCAACGTCACCGGGCTCGGCTTCGCGCTGACGCTGGCGCTGGGCAAGGTCGCCGCGCTCGGCGGGGTCGGCGCGCTGCTCTTGGCGACGGCGGGAATCGCGATCGTCCTCGGCGTCGGCATGCCGACCACGGGCGTCTATGTGATCGTCTCCGTGCTGCTCGCGCCGGCGCTGGTGCGGCAGGGCATCGGCGAGATGTCGGCGCATCTGTTCATCCTCTATTTCGGGCTGCTGTCGATGCTGACGCCGCCGGTGGCGGTCGCCTCCTATTCGGCGGCCAGCATCGCCGGCAGCGACATGTGGCAAACCGGCGTGACCGGCGTCCGCCTTGCGATCGTCGCCTATCTTCTGCCCTTCATCTTCGCGCTCAACCCGGCTCTGCTGATGGACGGAACCTGGCTGCAGATCGCGGTGTCATGCGTCACCGTCGCCATGGCGGGGACCTTGCTGGCCGAAGTCCTCGCCAACAGGCGCGCCTATGGCGGTGGCGGCATGCGGCTCGCCGCGGCCGTTGTTTCCGTCATTGTCGGCGCAAGCACCGCGATCTTCGATCCGGCCAGTCTTCCGGCCATCGCCATCGCGGCGATCTCTGTTCCCGTCGTCTGGGCGTTCACGCGCCTGGGCGCTTCCCCGACCCCAGTGAAGGAGCCTGCTGCATGAGCGACCGTTTTCCGAAGAATCCGCCGCGCGATCCCAATCCGCCTTACAAGCGGATCGCGACCGAGGAGGCGTGGATCCCGAAGAATATTCTCGATCTCTACATTCGCGAGATTGCGGACAAGAAAATCCACGATCCGGGCTTTCATCAGCTCTGGGGGTTCTTTGCGGGCGAGTCCGACCTGGCGACGCGGCACCGCCGGCGTATCCAGGATCTCGACGAGATCAGGATCGGCGACATGGACGCCAGCGGCATCGACATGCAGGTGCTGGCGCTCGGTTCGCCCGGCGTGCAGCTTTTCGATCCCGCGACGGCGACGTCGCTGGCTATCGAAGCGAACGACCAGTTGGCGGAGGGCATCGCGAGACATCCGGACCGCTATATCGGCCTCGCCGCATTCAGCCCGCTCGATACCGAAAATTCGGCAAAGGAACTGGAGCGCGGCGTCACCAGGCTCGGCCTGCGCGGCGGCATCCTGAACGGCCACACGCTCGGCACCTATCTTGACGACGAGAAATACTGGTCTGTCTTCGAGGCGGCCGAGGCGCTGGATGTTCCGATCTATCTGCATCCCAACATGCCGTCGCCGCAGATGATCGAGCCGTTCCTGAACCGCTCGCTGGATGCGGCGATCTACGGGTTTGCCTGCGATACCGGACTGCACGCGTTGCGGTTGCTGATTTCGGGAATTTTCGACCGTTTCCCGAAGCTGCAGATCATTCTCGGCCATTGCGGCGAGGCGCTGCCCTATTGGCTCTACCGGATCGATTTCATGCACACCCGCATCGCTTCGACCGGCCGGCACCCGGGCGTGAAGCCGCTGAAGCGGCGCGCGTGGGACTATCTGTGCGACAACTTCCACTACACCTCATCCGGTGTCGGCTGGGCGCCGCCGATCAAATTCGTGATGGATACCGTCGGAACCGACCGGATGATGTACGCGATGGATTACCCCTGGCAGTTCGTGCAGGAAGAGGTCGGCGAACTCGATTCCATGGAAATCCCGCTCGAGGACAAGAAAGCCTTCTTCGAGGAGAACGCGCGCAAATTGTTCAAGATTGGCGACCTCTGATCGGTACGCCGTAAAAATCGGGCGGCTTCAGGCTTTGGAGCCGCCCTTTCCCCCGCCGATTCTGCGCGTCGCCATCGCCTCCCATGCCGGAAGCGCTTCCGCCTCGATCTTGGCCAGATGGTCGGGCAGCTCCGGCGGCAGGTCGAGGCTTTCCGGCTTTGAAAACCCGGTCGATTTCCAGATCGCGTCGTACCAGTGCACGCCCCACACGCCGTCTTCGGCGCGCGGCCCGGCCTCCCAGGAGAGCATGGCCGGGTCGAAATCGATCCCCACCGCCGCGCAGAGCGCGGCGAGCACGGCCTCGGGCTCGGCGAGGATATCCTCCGACGCCACCACGACCGGCGCCTTGCCGGTCATCTCCGTGACATGCCGGTCGATCTCCAGCATCCGCCGGTAGCCGATATCGCGTTCCGTCACGCCCTGCTTCTTGCGCGCATAGCTCGCCAGCACCCGGCGCGGATGGCGGATCAGGAACACATTGGTCGCCCGCGCCGCCCAGTCGAGCGGAAAGCCGTCGATCATGTGATGCGGCATGTGTTTCTGGTAGCAGACCGGCGTCGCGAACGGCCCGAGACATTGCCGCGCCACCGCGTCCGGGTCGCATTCCATCGACGCTATGATCGCCTCCTTCATCGGGTGGTCCGCGCCCGTCGCAGCCAGATAGGCGCCATAGAACGGCTCGTCCATGGCGGTGCAGTCGGCGCGGTTTCCGAAGGCGCGCATCATCGCCGTCGAGAGGTTTCGCGGCCCCGACCACATGGCGATGATTTTCGTGTCGGTCATGTCGTCCTCCCGTCTGCAGCGCGAATGATCATGCGGCTGCACGTGGCCCGGCGAGAATGACCGCCGCGCCGACAAGGCAGATCGCCGCGCCGATCGTGTCCCAGCGGTCCGGGCGGTTTCCCTCCACGAACCACAGCCAGGCCAGCGAACTCGCGATATAGACACCGCCATAGGCTGCGAAGGCCCGTCCGGCCGCCGAACTGTCGGCAAGCGTGAGCAGCCAGGCGAACAGCGCCAGAGACAGCCCGCCAGGCACCAGCCACCAGGCCGGCTTGTCGAGGCGGAAAAAGGCCCAGAAGGCATAGCAGCCGGCGATTTCGGCGATGGCGGCTCCAATATAGGCTGCGGCGGTGGGCATGGCGTCTTCCTGGCGATTCTTCCTGCCCCAAGTTGACCTTCGCACGGCCTCCGTTGCAACTGCCCGAAACGAAATCCGGAGGCTTTCGATGCCCGATCATCGCACCACCACTCACGACGCCGAGCACGATCCGCGCAATGACGACATCCTGATCTATGTCGATGGCGCCCTGAAGCCGCGCGCCGAGGCCACCGTCTCGGTCTATGATTCCGGCTTCCTGCTCGGCGACGGCATGTGGGAGGGGCTGCGCCTGCATGAGGGCCGTTGGGTCTTCTTCGACGACCACATGGACCGGCTCTTTTCGGCCTGCAAGGCGGTCTCGCTCGATATCGGCATGGACCGCGCCGGCATCCTCGCCGCGCTGAACGAGACGGCGGCGGCCAACGCCATGAGCGACCACGTCCACGCCCGCCTGATGATCACGCGCGGCGTCAAGGTGAAGCCCTTCCAGCATCCCTCCCTGTCGCGCTCCGGGCCCACGATCGTCATCATCATGGAGCATTCGACCCCCGCGTCCGAAACCCGACGCGGCGTCACGCTCGCCACCGTGCCGCAGGTGCGCGGCCTGCCGATGAGCCAGGACCCGAAATACAATTCCCACTCCAAGCTCAACTGCGTCATCGCCTGCCTGCAGGCCGAGGAGGCGGGCGCCGACGAAGGCCTGATGCTCGACCCGCATGGCTTCGTGAACACCACCAACGCCTGCAACTTCTTCATTGTGCGCAAGGGCGAGGTGTGGACCTCCACGGGCGACTACTGCATGAACGGCATCACGCGCCAGAAGGTCATCGACCTCTGCCGCGCCAACGAAATCCCCGTCTTCGAACGCAATTTCTCTTTGGTCGACGTCCACGCCGCCCAGGAAGCCTTCCTAACCGGCACCTTCGGCGGCCTCACCCCGGTTGCGGCGCTCGACGGCAAGCCGTTCCCGCAGGTCGACGGCGAGATGACGAAAAGGCTGCGAGGGCTTTATGAGGGGTTGGTCGCGGTGGGCTGAGCCGATGCGAAAATTCTCTAACTTCCACCCGTCAGCTGTTCCAGCGCCGCCACGGCAATTGCCCGGTTGCTTCGAGCCACGTCGGCATAGTGCTCTGTTCCCGGATGAGCGAAGATTTCCAGTGCTGCGTCATAGGCATCGACGGCCTCTCTGAGCCATGTCATGCCCTGTTCGCCACCCGCGCGTTCGCCGAGGGTTGCAAGGGCATTGGCGCGGTTCATCTGCGTCGTGGCCCAGTCGGCGGGCATGCTGTCGCGTTTGCGGATTTCCAATGCGGTATCATACGCATCGACGGCCTGTCTGAGCCACGCCATAGACTGTTCGCCGCTCGCGCGTTTGCCCAAGGTTGCAAGGGCATTGGCGCGGTTCATCTGTGTCATGGCCCATTGGGCGGGCATTGTGTCACGTGTGAGAATGTCCAGTGCGGCACTGCAGGCACCGACGGCTTGCTGGAGTAACATCATGCCCCGTTCGCCGCGCGTGCGCTCGCCAAGGGTTTGAAGGGTAGTAGCGCGGTCCATCTGCGTCATAGCCCACTGCGCGGGCACGGTGTCCCGTGTGAGAATGTCCAATGCGTCATCATAGGCGCCGACGGCCTGTCGGAGTAACTTCATACCCTGTTCGCCGTCCGAGCGTTCGCCGAGGCGCGAAAGTGCTCCGGCGCGGTTCATCTGCGTCATGGCCCAGTCGGCGGGTATGGTGTCACGGGCGCGGATTTCCAGCGCGGCGTTACAGGCGTCGATAGCCTGTGTGAGCCATGTGATGCCCTGTTTGCCGCCCGCGCGTTCGCCGAGGTTTCGAAGGGCAACGGCCCGGTTCATTTGCGTCATGGCCCATTGGACGGGCATGGTGTCGCGGGTGCGGATTTCCAGCGCGGCGTCATAGGCATCGACGGCCTCTCTCAGCCATGCCATGCCCTGTTCGCCGCCTGCGCGCTCGCCGAGGCGCAAAAGTGCTCCGGCTCGGTTCATCTGCGTCATGGCCCAGTCGGCGGGCATCGTCTCGCGTGTGAAGATGTCCAGCGCGGCATCATAGGCGTTGACGGCTTGTCTGAGCCAATTCATTCCCTGTTCGCCACCCGCGCGCTCGCCGAGGTTTCGAAGGGCCACCGCCTGATTGTTGAAGTCAGCGGCCTTTTGCTCAGGGCTTGCTGCAGCCCGAGTCACCAGCGCGGCCAGTTCGGCGGAAACCTGCAAATCGAGCAGCAAGGCCTGATCGCGCCCGCGGACATACCAATCGTCCTGAATGACGCGCAGTTGGTCGAACCGTTCCGCCTGATCCGGAAAGGCGATCTGCGCCTTGTCGAACAGGCGCATCGCCGCCTTCTTCGCATCGCGACGCAACAGATCGGTACGCAGCGCTTGGTCCAGCAATTTCTCCGCCGCCAGCTTCTCCCGCTCCTGCCGTTCCAGCCAATCGGCGAAGGCTTCGTCGGCGGCCTCAGACGCTTCGTCGTCGCGTCCCTCGGCCGAAAGCGCCGTCATGCGCTCGATCACGTCATCGACGAACCGGTCGATATTCGACGCATAGCCCTTCTCCGCCTGCATATCGATGGCGATTTCGACTGCGCGTTCGAGTTCGTTCCAGGCTGCACCGAGATCGGCAATGCCCTCATCTTCGGCGACACGGCGAGCCAGCCCGGTAATGGCCTTCTCGTTGATGCCCGCCTCGAGCATGCGCATATAGCCGCTTGTCCCTTCGAGCATTCTTTCGAGATCGCCAATGCGCAGAAGCATTTGCCGGTGCGGCGCGAATGCCGGGTCGCTCAGGATCGGGGCGAGCGTAGCTTGGAGAGCGGACTGGTATGCGTCCAGTATTTGAGGCGTTTGATGCGCGGGGTCTTTCGCCTTTCCGGTTTCGGACTGCGCGTCCCAGACCGAAGCGCGATGATTGGCGGCAACCGTTTCGGCAACATAGTCGCCTTGCGCAAGCTCATCGTCGGACACCGGAAACTGGTCCAGCATCTGCGCAAGGATGTTTTTGCGATCTTTGCTGAGTCCGGACGCATCGATATGTGCCTGCAGCGCCTGCGCCATCGTCTTGGCGAGGTCCTGTTCAGACTTGTTCATCGACTTGTAAATCGACACAGCCGACAGCGCCGCGCCGAGTGATGTCGCTGCGCCGCCGCAAAAGGTCAAGTCCGCCGCCGTCGCGACCGCGCCGAGGGAGGCCGTTATATTTGCGCCATGTAACGATCGCTCAAGCACATAGATTCCTTTGCTATCGAAATACATCCACGATTCCGGATGCAGTCGCAATAGTCTGATCGGGCCGGATCAAAGAGGAAGTGGTCCGGCCATCGGTCGCGGAAGACGGAAATATCGAGCAACGGCCTGATAGTCGGCCGGCTGATCTCGCCGCTCGACCGACCCCACCCCAAAATCACCGCTTCCCGCGCCCTCTCTTTCCCCCTATATGGGCGCCATGACCGAGACTCCGCTTTCAAACATCCGCAATTTCTCCATCGTCGCCCATATCGACCATGGCAAGTCGACGCTCGCCGACCGGCTGATCCAGATGACCGGATCGCTGGAGGAGCGCGAGATGAAGGAGCAGGTGCTCGACGCGATGGATATCGAGCGCGAGCGCGGTATCACCATCAAGGCCAACACCGTGCGCCTCGAATATGACGCCAGGGACGGCCAGCACTACGTGCTCAACCTGATCGACACGCCCGGCCATGTCGACTTCGCCTACGAGGTCTCGCGCTCGCTGCGCGCCTGCGAGGGTTCGCTCCTCGTGGTCGATGCCTCGCAGGGCGTCGAGGCGCAGACGCTTGCCAATGTCTACCAGGCCATCGACGCCGACCACGAGATCGTCACCGTCCTCAACAAGGCAGACCTGCCCGCCGCCGAGCCGGAGCGCGTCAAGGAGCAGATCGAGGAGGTCATCGGCCTCGACGCCTCCGACGCCATCCTGATCTCCGCCAAGACGGGGCAGGGGGTCGACCAGGTGCTGGAGGCGATCGTCACGCAATTGCCGCCGCCCAAGGAAGGCGACAAGTCCGCCCCCCTCAAGGCCATGCTGGTCGATTCGTGGTACGACGCCTATCTCGGCGTCATCGTGCTGGTCCGTGTCATCGACGGCACGCTGAAGAAGGGCCAGAACATCCGCATGATGGGCACGGACGCGAAATACCCGGTCGACCGCGTCGGCGTGCTGACGCCCAAGCTGGTCGTCGTCCCCGAGCTTGGCCCCGGCGAGATCGGCGTCCTGACCGCCTCCATCAAGGAGGTGGCCGACACCCGCGTCGGCGACACCATCACCGAGGACAAGCGCCCCTGCGACACCATGCTGCCGGGCTTCAAGCCGGCCCAGCCGGTGGTCTTCTGCGGCCTCTTCCCGGTCGATGCCGGCGATTTCGAGGATCTGCGCTCCGCCATCGGCAAGCTGCGCCTCAACGACGCGTCGTTTTCCTATGAGATGGAAACCTCCGCCGCGCTCGGCTTCGGCTTCCGTTGCGGCTTCCTCGGCCTTCTCCACCTGGAGATCATCCAGGAGCGCCTCAGCCGCGAATTCGACCTCGACCTGATCGCCACCGCCCCCTCGGTCGTCTACCGCATGACCATGACGGACGGCTCGGTCACCGAGCTGCACAACCCGGCCGACATGCCGGATGTCGTGCGCATCGCCTCCATCGAGGAGCCGTGGATCAAGGCGACCATCATGACGCCGGACGATTATCTCGGCTCCATCCTGCAGCTCTGCCAGGAGCGCCGCGGCATCCAGACCGACCTCTCCTATGTCGGCGCCCGCGCCATGGTCTCCTACGAATTGCCGCTCAACGAGGTCGTGTTCGATTTCTACGACCGGCTGAAGTCGATCTCCAAGGGCTACGCCTCGTTCGACTACCAGCTGTCCGGTTACAAGGAAGGCGATCTGGTCAAGATGTCGATCCTCGTCAACGAGGAGCCGGTCGACGCGCTCTCCATGCTGGTCCACCGCTCGGCGGCGGAAAAGCGCGGCCGCCTCATGTGCGAGAAGCTGAAGGACCTGATCCCCCGCCATATGTTCAAGATCCCGATCCAGGCGGCCATCGGCGGCAAGGTCGTCGCCCGCGAGACCATCTCCGCCATGCGCAAGGACGTGACCGCCAAATGCTACGGCGGCGACGTGACGCGAAAGCGCAAGCTCCTCGAAAAGCAGAAAGAGGGCAAAAAGCGCATGCGCCAGTTCGGCAAGGTCGAAATCCCGCAGGAAGCGTTCATCCAGGTGTTGAAGGTGGAGAGCTAGGCTTCTCCCTTCTCCCCGCGCGCGGGGAGAAGGTGGCCCGAAGGGCCGGATGAGGGGCATGGCTCGGTGTTCCTCCCCCTCACCCAACTCCGGCTAGCTCGCTTCGCTCGCAAGCCTGCATATCCCTCTCCCCGCAAGCGGGGCGAGGGGAGGCGCGGTGCGGCTATCTCCCCCTTGGCGGGGGAGAAAGCAAAAGCTTGGGCTTAGCGAAGCTAAGTCCTTAGCTTTTGCAAGAGAGGGCCGTTTTAGCGTAAATGATTATCAAGCCGAGTGACAATTAAGATATGGCTGGTTTGCCCAGCTTCGCGCAGAAAATTACTTACAGCAACAGGTCCGCTTTCGTAGGCGTTTCTTCATCCAAAGATGTTTCATAACTGGATGACAGCGGTTCGTGATAGTCGCCATCTTTTTCTAATCGTTTCCTGCAGGGCGGAATCCATTTCATTTGTGTAAATGACGACTCATAGTTCTTATCCCAAACAATCCAAGCGTATCCAGTAGCAGTAGATGCCTTGCTGTCGAGGCGACCCTTCACCATCGGTACGCGCTCAACGAATTGCGCGACTGACGTCGGTGGAATCTGGGAAAAAATACGTTCGTATCTACCCACGCTTTCGATGAAAACAGTTCGAACAAGCATAGCTACGCCTCGTCTCGCGACAGGCAGCGCTTCAAGAATAAAATCCTCCGCAAGTCGAAAGGGAGGATTGGTAATCACCCAATCCCAAGAGCCTTTTGAGTACTTAACACTCAGAAAATCCTCAACGTGACCGTAACCGTAGTCGAACGCATCCGCAGAACGAACATCTTTAAAGTATTCTTTTAAAACTTTAGACATGTGTCCCGCGCCACATGCAGGCTCTAAACATGTAAGGTGGCTTGCATATCCTCCTCGTTCAATTACGTGTTCGAGAAGTGCTCGCGTCGCCCAAGGTGGGGTCGGAAAATTATCTAGGCTATCTCGCGCTTCCGCGCGCTGTGACATCACCGCATGAGAGATGTTCTGCTTATTGCGCGCTAAATCCATGAAAAAGATAGCCTCCGTAAATGAGCAGCGGCGCTCAATGTTCACTATATGTTCGCGCGTGAACCGTTTCAAGGTCACGCTAGCCAACGATCAGGCTGGAGACAAACTTAAACACCTCAATTATCGTTTCATTCACCGCTATTTTCTCCAGAAACGCGTGTATTGGAGGAGCGTTTTCAGCAAGAAATTTCATCGCAGGAGGCCAAATAGCTACGATGTTGGCAAAACCGTATGCATAGCCAGCTTGCCGCGCTTTCTTCAGAATATCGAGGAAATCTTTTTTTGTTACCTCTCTTACCGCGTGGACTGACCGTTTGAGAAGCGTCAATAGGAAGTTTCCAACGCTCCCAACGCTTACCTTGAGTGAACCGCCCCGGGTTTGCCGGAGGCTGGTTGATATAAGCTATGCGGCCATTTCTGGGGTTTCCAGAGCTGCATAGT
>NZ_JAINFJ010000010.1 GCF_019966595.1 Oricola indica | reverse complement strand
GCTCGCCCGCAACTTCCTGTCCGCTGTCGCGCTTGCCACTCTCATCGCGTTCTGGGTCTGAATGAGTCTGGACCCTAAGGAAACTGCGGCTTAGGCCGCGTTTCTCATGCGACGAATGGTACAAGTTTTAGTTAAAATATTATTATGAGTTGATTGTAATAATATTAACAATGTACAATGGCATTAATGAATAGATACGTTTTTATATTGTTATTTCTGGTTTTTGGTGGCGCTTCACCAGCAGTCGCTGATTGTACAGGCCCCGCCGGTGTGGCCAGTCAGACCCGCTATGATGGCGTCGAAAACAAACTCTATTATTGCAACGATACCGATTGGGTCGAAATGGGCGGCTCAGGGGGTGGGGGAGCAGGTTCTGCTTTAATGGCAGGCTGGCCTGATGTCATTCTCTGTGATGGTTCTGGTAGCAATTCCTATATCTTATACAATGGTGGTGAAGACGGCGGATATGTCCGTTATGGACTTCCTGGTGTTAATAACGCCTCTCGTATTAATTTTGATCCTGTGACAAAAAACTACTCCGGGATTCAGAATCTCAATAGTACAGCCTCCTGTACCCGTGACATAGCTGACTACATTACGGACGGGGATGTCTTTTATTTTGGTAGCGGGGGCGGCGGTGGCTGCCCGGCTGGCTTCACCGAGATGACAAATCTCGGATGCATGCAGAATGCGAATGAAGGCAACGGCACCTATGCCACTGCTGTCACGGATTGCTATGACACCTATGGAGCCAGACTACCATTGTTAGGTGACAGGCACCTGGCGGCCGTTCATGCCGGTTTCAACTTCACTTTGGCTGACAATGAATGGGTTCAGGGCGGCGGCGCGGGAGCGTCAGGCGAATGTCCACGCATTACGAGTAGTGGTGGTGCGGGCCTACGTCCTTGTGACTGGAACACGGACTACCGCTGTTTTATTCCCAACTAGGAAACGCACGAATCCGGCGTGGCCAAGGCAACGCTTTCTAAGCAGGTGCCAAATGCGGATCGCGTTCAGCTCAGGCGTAATTGGTCCGCATCGTCAGTCTGAGCGTGTGAAGGCTTCGATAGGTTTCTGCTCTCAGTTCCGCCATCGGTCTTAGCTTGCCATTCCTGACAAGTGTTTGACGTGGCCGCCGCACAAGCGGTCCTTTCGCCATCTGTCCCGGTGACAGCGTTCTCGATTTCCCGTCCGGGTTCTCGAGGATCAATATCCAGCCCTCATCGGTTTCCTTCGCGCTGACAGCCTCCCAATGTGAATAGCCATTCCAGCTGACGCGTGCGCCGAGGAGAAGCTCAATATCATCCGCACTCCATCGTTTGATCTTCATGCGCGCCTCCCGTTCATTTCTTTGGATAAGTCGATACTGAATCCGCCCACTTCGCCGGGCAAGTGAATTGTCACCGGGTAGCGCATTCGAGGCGTGGCCAGTTTCCTTTGGTGGTGCGTCCGAAGCCATTCCGTCCGTTTTCGATGCGCGTGACCGACGGTGCCGCAATCGTCAATGGACTGCCCGCTCCGTTCGCTTCGCTCCCGTGTTGTCCGTGACGCTCGCGGCTCATGCCGCGCGGTCTTTTCCGCTGCATCGGCCGGATGGTTCGGCTGCCATACAGAAAGGAAATGACATGACAACCGCAAACGAAAAACCGCTTTATCGCGTGACCTTCTCCCGCATCACCGGGAAAGATGACAAGGGACAGGATGTCCTCGCCCGCCCGAAAGAAATCGGTGCAGCCTGGGCACGAAAGGGTGACAAGAAGGGGGCTGTCATCGCTCTCGACATCATCCCGACCGACCTGGTGTCACGCAACGGCGTCCTCTTCCTGGTGCCGGTTGATGGGGAACGAAGCGAAGCCTGATCCCCCCCTGCACGAATGACTGAAAGATCGCCCGGCACTGCTGGCGCGGTCTTTCAGTTTGCCCTTGACGGCGCGGTGCTTGCCGCCAACCCCAAACCCCACCCGGTAGTGGGCGGCTTCGAGTACATCGAAAAATCCATGCAGATCGATGGAAATTTGCATATAGTAAAGCATGCATCCTCCCCAGCGCTTATACAGATTTCGCTCGCTCTCGGCCGATAGCCTCATATCCCAACACCGAAGAGGTCATAAATGCTGATATCTCTACGAAGAACAATGCCGTCGTGTATCTGAATGTCACAAGCAAATTGAGGAATGGTAGGGTCGTCTATCACAAGCGCCATTTTGATAGGTGCATGAACCCGGCGGCTGATCCTTTTGAAGGCTAGTTTGCCGCTTCCCCACCGGCGGCCCAGACTTAGCGCTGATCGCAAGATGTGCGGGGTAGTACCCGCAATCTTGGCAAGGGGGCCGCTGCGCGCCCCCGTTGCATCCCCCAGGCGTGGCGCATCACGAGGCATCGAACCTCTTATGCACCATCAACCGTATCGCCGCTTGACCACTCGCAAGGAGACTTCGCTCTCCCTGCACCCATCGAGCAAAGGGCGCTTCTGCCCTTGTGCAATCCTGACCAACCGTTCGCCGTTTGGATGCCGCCAGCGCGTCGGCGCTGGACCCGATCAGGGGTGTATCGTCACCCCCTGAACCCCGCGAGCAGGACCTGGAGATATGCCTCTCCACCTGCACCGGGCCATGCACGATCGACTGGCCGATTGATCGCCAGCCAGGGAGCCTCCAAGCTCCCCGGCACCCCATGGCTAGGACGTCACAGGTGCTCCAATCCGCCCACATTCACTCGGACAGCAAAAGCTCTGCCATCCCGTCGAGCTTGGCCTTGATATGCTTCCAAGTCGGCAGCTCTTTGTGAAGCAGCGCATAGAAGCGCTTGCTGTGATTGTGCTCCTGTAAATGGCAAAGCTCATGCACGATCACATAGTCGATGCACTCACGCGGTGCCTTAATCAACATAGGGTTCAGATAGACGTGGCCTGCCGGTGAGCAGCTTCCCCATTGCGTTTTCATCTTTGCCAGCTTGATCGGTGGCGGCACATCAACCCAAGATATATCCGCAGCGATCTGGCAGAGGCGATCCTGCAAATAGAGCTTCGCCCGCGACTTGTACCATTCGTTTAGGCGGCGCTTCACCGCCGCTGGATCAGGGCAGGGAAGCTGAACCTGGATTTGACCGGCTTTCATGCGCACGGATGACGAACCGTGAACGCCTCCGATCACTTTGAGCTGATAACGACGACCCAGATAGAAATGGGTCTCGCCGCTCACATACTGCCTTGGAAGGGAATGCTCTCGCAGCCGCTCAAACTGCCTTAGATTACTGTCAATCCAGCGTGCCCGTTTCAGGACGGCGATAGCGATTTCCTTGTCCGTTTTGCCAAGTGGGGTTTCAACCTCGACGGTGCCATTGGGATGCACATGGATGCGCACCCGCTCGCGGAGTTCCGCATTTGTCGAAATCGTATATTCGATCCGCCTGTCGCCATAAGAAATCGCGGGCTGCATCTTATAGCTTACCCCTTGAGAGCCCGAGGCGAATGATGCCGACGATCTGTTCGACAATTTTCTTGGCAGCATCGAGCCCTTGGCTTTTGAAAAGCAGAGGGAGTGTCTTCTTGCGTACCGACGCCTCAATGTTTTGCGGGTTAAGAGAATTCTCAGCGACAGCCACGGAGACAATCTCATCAATCGCAAGGCTCAAATCGATCAGCTCATTCAGAGCGTTTTGAGAAAGCTCCCGTTCGCCGGTTTCAAGTTTCAAAACCCCGTAATATGCGGCGGCATGGGTATTGCCTAATAGCGCCTCCGGGATGCCCGACACCGAGCGGTTAGCAACCTGCTCTTCAAGTTCCTTGAAAAGGGCATATTGCTTGAATGGGTGTTCGAACAGCGCATCAGCCTCTTCGATAGCCTTGCGCAATAATTCCGAAAAATAGGACTGGGCGTACGGATCGTCGGCCAGTTCCTGCTCAATCGTCTTTTTCAGCCGCGAACGAATAATGTCTGTTTCGTTCCGCGTCTTCTCTTCAGACCAATTTTCGGGTTCTTCTTTCATGCCCAGGTCATTGACGATGTAGACGCCTTCAGCATCCTTAATGCTTTCGCCAACGACATGGCGATCAACCAGCCGCCTGATCTGATCCTCATATGCACTGAAATCGACGGTCTCTTGCGCATCTTGCTTGGCCGTGCGCCGCAGTTCGCTGAAGAATTTAAGATCGCTTTTGTAAGTCTGAATATCGGCTTCCGAAAACGAGCTGTCCTCATAGAAAGCACGGGAGCCCAGCGCGATTTTGAGACACATACCGAATTCGGTGAGCGCTTCGTAAAAGTCCTCACGAACCTTCTGATTGAGATCGACAGGTTCGTCGCCATCGCCCGCACTAAAATGAGGGATGAGTATCTGGCGGTATTGTTCCCGATCTGCTCGGTTCTTTACGTCCTTGAAGATAGTCCACAGCGCCGCATGAAGCGCTGGCAAACGCTTATATTCGGTCGACACGTTGGCATAGAGTCCTTCAATGTCCTCGACATCGAAGCCACCCTGTGTGCGTTCGGCGAGATCGCGATACTCGGTGATCGCAGTATCCAGCTCTTTGAGAATGCCCCGGTAGTCGATCAGCAAGCCAAATTTCTTCTGATCATGCAGCCGGTTTACGCGGGCAATTGCCTGAATGAGATTGTGCTGCTTGAGGGGCTTGTCGATATAGAGCACCGCGTTCTTCGGCTCGTCGAAGCCGGTGAGCAACTTGTCGACGACAATAAGAATATCAGGCGGGCCAGGTTCGCCGAAATCTTCTATGATCTGCCGCTCATACTCAGTAGGGTCGCCTTTGACGTTTTCTTTCCACCATTGCTGGACTTCGGGCAATTCAGACTCGTCCACCTCCTCGTGACCTTCCCGCGTATCGGGTGAGGAAATGACGATGGCGCTGGTCACGATGCCCGTCGCATCGAGTGCCTTCTTGTACCGAACGGCGGAGAGCTTGCTGTCAGTTGCTAGTTGCCCCTTCAGATCTTTGCCGAGCTTCTTGAAGTTCTCATTGAAATGGACGGCGATGTCCCAGGCGATTAGCTCGATACGGTTGGCTGAGCCGTAGAGCTGGCCCTTCTTGCCATACTTTTCTTTCAGATCGCTCTTCTGCTTATCCGTCAGGGAGACTGTGATCTTGTCGAACCAGTTATCAATGGCGTTCGCATTGATGTCCAAGACCGGGCGGCGTTCTTCATAGAGAAGGGGGGTCACCGTTCCATCCTGGACCGCGCGCTGCATCGTATATGCGTGCACTATCGGCCCGAATTTATTGGTCGTTTTTTCGTTCTTCAGAAGCGGCGTGCCGGTGAACGCGACATAGGCCGCATTAGGCAGCGCCTTTTTCATCCGTTCATGGTTTTCGCCGTCTTGGCTTCTGTGCCCTTCATCGACCAGAACAATAATGTTCTCGCTGGGATTGTAGCATTCGGGAAGTTTGGACGCGGTACCGAACTTGTTGATAATGGAGAAGATGATCCGCTCGTTTCCCTTGCCGATCCGTTTGGCGAGGTCTCGCCCGGTCGAGGCCTTGGCCCGGTTTTCATCCTTTTTGGTAGCGTTCGACGCTCCCATCGCGCCGCCTGTAAGAAATGTCCGCGCAAGTTGCTTTTCGAGGTCAATACGGTCGGTCACGACAAGGACGCGGCACTGCGCCAGTTCCTGGCGCAGTAGCAGCGCTTTGCACAGGAAGACCATCGTGAAGCTCTTGCCTGAACCCGTCGTATGCCAGATGACGCCGCCTTCGCGTCCACCATCAGGCCGTGTTGTCGAAATCCGATCGATCAGTGCCTTGATCCCGAAAGCCTGCTGGTAGCGGGCGGCAACCTTGCCAACCTTGCGGTCGAAAATGATGAAATATCGAACGAATTCCAAAAGTCGTTCCGGTGATAGCAAGCTGATCAGCAAGCGGTCTTGGTCAGTGACAAACTGGATTTTCGACCAGAGTTTTTCGAAGTGATGCTGAACGGCTTTCGGCTTACCCACGAGCAGAGCGCGCTTTGCCATGTCGGATAAGGGCGCATTCTTGACCTTGGAGAAAAGCGTTTCTTCGAACTCCTCCTCAGACCATTTCGCCCAGAATTTCTTTGGCGTCTTGGTCGTTCCGTACCGGCCATCGGTACCGCTGACGGAAACGAGAAGTTGCGAATAAGCAAAGAGATTGGGAATCTCGTCGGGCTTTTGGTTCCGGATCGACTGACTGATGCCCTCATCGACCATCGACTTGTTCGGATTGCCGGAATCCGGTCGTTTTGCTTCGATGATTGCCAGCGGCAATCCGTTCACGAAGCACACTATATCCGGGCGACGCGTATGGATGCCATCGGTTGCCAGAACCTCGAACTCTTCAGTGACGATCAGGCTGTTGGCCTGCGGATTTGCCCAATTAATGATCGGGACGGTCGCTGAATGCTTCTTGCCTTCGACAAATTCGGTGACGGTCACGCCAAGCGTAAGCGCATTGTAAAGCTTCTCATTTGCCGTCAGTAGGCCTTCCTGCATCTGCGGAGCTGACAGATCGCGGACGATCTGGTCGATGGCGTTGTTGGAAAGGGGATAGGTCTGCCCCTTGTATTCAAAGCGTCGCTTCTTGAGCTCATCAATTAGGACGCTCTTGAGGATGACTGCCTTGTTGCCGCCACGCAGATTGGCGCATTCCCCTGCCGACATGAACGTCCAGCCCAAGGAGATCAGGGTCTGAAGAGCAGGGATGTGCGCCGAATATTGTTCTGCTGTGTTGGGCGTTTCATTCATTCTCAGATCGCCCGTTTCGAGTTTGTCATGTACCGCTGGCCGCTCAACGGAGCTTCGTAAAGGCCGTCATCCAAGAAGCGGAAGAACTGCCGCGCCAGCGCTTTGTCCTGGGGGACTTCGACGACGCCGTTGTTGAGCGCAAGCGCCAGTCCTGCACCGGCGGCCTTCTGCTGAATCTCATGCGGTGTATGTTGATCGAGAACGCCGGAGTTCAGTACCTTATGGACGAGCTTTCTAATCGTCTGCGTGGCGTCGCCCTTGAAGGTATCAAGGTCTGCAATGTTGAGCGACGCATGAGCAGAAAGATCGTCGATGTCGTCATCTGTTGCTTCTTCGAAGAACACAGTTAGATCGAAGATAGCCCGCAGATTATGATAGCTGTCGAATTTGATCAGGCCGTTTTCAATCACGCAGGTGAGACTAGTGCCCAGCGTGAAGGCGGTTTCCGCCAATTCCCGGAAATTATTGTTCTGAAGAAGTAGAGCGCGGCGACGATTGAGTAACTGCTGTCCTGTGAAGCGTTGGATGCGAAGCCGCATAGCGCCAGCGTTTCCGGCGCTGGTAAAGATCGCCTTTATACCTTCCGCCTCAAAGTTTGCCGTATCGATAACCGGAAGTGCGAGCGCATTGCCTGCTGCCGCCTGGATCAGAACGTCTGCCTCCGGCATAACATCAAGCGTCAGTAATTCGTCGTCATCCGGGTTCCAGTCCCCATCAAACGCCACTTCGTTCGGTCGATTAGCGCGAAAGCTAGCTTCTTGGTTCGTAAAAAGCGCTTCGATGTCTTGCTGCACCGGATTGGTCATCGGGATACGTTTGACCACGTTCCCTTGCGCGTTCTTGCAATAGGCGAGGAGTGTCATGCGGCGTCTCCATTCTCGGCAAGGTCAATGACGATGTACTCGGTGAGCTGCCCTACGGTGAGGCACTGCTTGGCCGAGCGCAGTTCCTTCTTTGTAATCAGGACGTAGGAAACGCCTTCTTCGGTGCTGACCTTGTAAAAATGCCAACCAAGAAGCCCAAGAAGCGGGTTGAAGTGGTATCCATATCCCGTGCTGATAACGAGCAAGAAAACGATCAGAGTTGGGATCAGTACGTTCCAATTCAAATCGCCGAACTCTGCTGCAAACAACGGCGAAAGATACAAAAGTATAAAAGTAATGTGTTCACGGTCAGCGGCCTCGATGGACGTGACTTTGAATTGGGAGCGCTCAAGGTGAGTCTTGGAATATTTTAAAAGCCAGAGCATCACGATGACTAGTGCGACCGATGCGCCAACAAGATAGAGCGCGTAGTCGCAATTACCGTCTGCGTAGAGTACCCAGGCATAGACTAGAGCGACCGGCGCAAGCGCTGTCCCTGTGAGCATCAACTTGGCAAGCGTATTAAACATCGGTGTCCTCCTCCCCGATCTTGACGCGGCGCTTTCCCGTAAGGAGCTGCTGCATCAGAGCTGCCTTTTCCCGTTTCAACCTTTCAAGATCAGATTGAAAGGCTGATTCCACCGCGTGCTGATCGTTCATAATGTCAGCGATGGCGACCTGCTCTGCCTGTTCAGGAAGAGGTATTTCCAACTGGGAAATTGCACCCTTCTGAATGTTGGGAAGACCAGAGCCGACACGAAGGCGCATGATTTTAGGCTCAAGCCATTTCAGGACAGAGAACAAAAAGTCTCGATTGATTTTAAGGTCGTTGAGCGTGTAGCAATGACCGCCGCTCCAGAATTCAGTCTGAATTAGACTGACGTAGCCGCATGAGTTACCACCCTCGCTGATGGTAATTGTACCAGCAACAGTATTGCTCTCGTCTGTGTAGCCAGATGGGCTAACACCTCCATTAATGACTGGATATATCCCTTCATCCTGAAGAGTAGCCTTGGATTTTTGTGTTCCTTTTTTAATCGTCGCTAATGAAGCCAACGATTTCCGTTTCCAGTCATTATGAAACCCTGGCAGGCGTTTTTTGCCTGTGAGGAGTTGCTGCATCAGCGCTCTTTTCTGCAGTTCGCTGTTGGCTATCAGCTTTTCAGTTGCTTCAATCGCTCGATCCCAAGTGGTCAGTATATCTGAAATACGGCACTGCTCTTTGCGTGAAGGAACCGCGACTTGAAAATCTCGAACCGTAGCAATTGAGAATTCGCGCCGTGTTGTTCCTACCGTTGCCGTCTCGATTCTTCGTTGTGTATGTGCTGCCGCCAGGAGTTGTGCGAGAAAACGTGCCTCTACCTTTTGGTTGGGTCGGATGCGGGCGATTTCACGTGCAATATTGCCCACAAAGTGCTCTGGGACGATGCCTACGCGACCGATTGTACCTTTTACAGAGAGGAGAATGTCGCCGCCTTTGACTCGGCTGTTCTTGTATTTCTTTTCAATGTCCCGGGAAGCATGGTGAAGTTCTGCGCTTCCAATGCGATCGATGTGCTTGATAGGAACAATGGGGATTCCATTTGGAACATGCGGCCCAATCTGAACTACCCCATACCTGATTGGTGTCGATGGTTCTGTTAGCTCTTCAAGCGTTGAGAGTTTCCAATCTGGTGGAATCATTTGCCACCGCCTTTCTTGCCTTCGATTTCCTTGGCAAGGTTTTCGAGGGCTTCGATATCTTGTTTGTCAGCAGTGAGGGCGTCGGCCTCTTTGCGCTTGACGTCGAATGCATCGTAGCGGTCTGCGGCGAGCTTCTGCGCGACCTTCATTTGCAGCTTTCCCGCATGGGTCAGTACATCGCGTTCGTTGAAGGACAGGAATGAATCCAGCTTGTCGGCCCATTGCGCCATGGTGACAGGTGCACGGCGTTTGGCTTGGTCTTCCGCGTAGTCGAGATACATGGTGACGATGCGGTTGAGCTCGTCGATCTCTTCAGCATTGAGGTAGTTCTTGGCGATGGTGACATCGGCCTTGCGAACGATTGAGCCTTTCCAGGACATCACGCCCATATTGGGTTTGTCGGGATCGGCGCGTCCGGCGATCAGTTCGGCGGCCGTATGGCCGGTAACGGCCCACAGCATCTTGTTCTGCACCTTCTGGAAGAAGAGCTGCGCCTCATCTGAATCTTTGTCGTAGTCGATTGCTGTCGTGTAGAGGTCTTTGACCTTCTGATAGAAGCGCTTTTCCGAGGCGCGGATGTCCCGGATGCGCGCAAGCCATTCGTCAAAGTAATCCCAGCGCTCGGCCTGTTTCAGCCGCGCGTCATCCATGGCAAAGCCTTTGACGAGGTATTCCTTGAGAACCGTATTGGCCCAGCGGCGGAACTGAACGCCGCGCGGAGACCGGACGCGGTAGCCAACCGCGAGAATCATGTCGAGATTATAATGCTTTAGCTGACGCTCGACGTTCCGCTCACCCTCCAATCGAACTTGTAAGAAATCCTTACGAGTTGACTCTTCGGTGAGTTCACCGTCTTCATAAATGCTCTTTATGTGAAGCGTGATGTTCTGCGGCGTAGAAGCGAAGAGTTCCGCCAATTCAGCCTGGGTAAGCCAAACTGTGCCGTCGATGGCCCGCAGATTGATCTCGGCCTGCCCATCCTCGGTTTGATAGAGGATCAGCTCGCCCCTCGGTTCGCCCTGTTGGTTCTCTTCACTCATACGGCATACCCCAGTTCTTTAAGGAAGCCGTCCATCTGATCTTCCAGTTCGGCGAGTTCTGCCTTCAGCTTGACCCGTTCGGCCCGTACCGCCATCAGGTCGATCTCTTCCTCCTCCTCAAACGTGTCGACGTAGCGGGGGATATTCAGATTATAGTCGTTCTCCGCCATCTCTTCCGGTGTGGCGAGATAGGCGTATTTGTCGACGCTCACCCGATCCTGGTAGGTCTTCACGATCTTAGTGATGTTCTCTTCAGAAAGCTGATTCTGATTTTTGCCGGATATGAATTCCCGGCTGGCATCGATGAACAGCGTGTTCTTGTCGGTCTTCTTTTTGCGGAAGACGAGGATCGCCGCCGGGATGCCTGTGCCGTAGAATAGCTTCTCGGGCAGGCCGATAACCGCATCAAGCATATTCTCCTCGACCAGCTTCTGCCTGATCTTTCCTTCCGATGAGCCCCGGAACAAAACGCCGTGCGGGGCAACAACGGCCATGCGTCCGGTTTTGGGTTTCATCGTTTCGATCATGTGCAGGATGAAGGCGTAATCGCCTTTCGTTTTCGGCGGGACGCCGCGCCGGAACCGACCGAACCTGTCCGTGTCCGCCGTGCCGTGCCCCCATTTTTCCAAGCTGAAGGGCGGATTGGCGACCACCACATCGAAGTGCTTCAAACTGTCTTCGCTGTTGAGCAGTTTGGGATTGCGAATCGTATCACCCCATTCGATGCGGTGATTGTCCTCGCCATGCAGGAACATGTTCATCTTGGCGAGCGCCCAAGTGCTGCCGATCGCTTCTTGTCCGTAGAGCGCGTATTTCTTCGAACCTTTGTTCTGGATTTGAATGCGCTTGCCGCATTTCATCAGAAGTGAACCGGAGCCGCAGGTGGGGTCGCAGATCTCATCGCCCTCTTTGGGTGCGACCAATTCGGCCATCAACTCGGAGACTTCCGGCGGTGTATAAAATTCACCAGCCTTGCGCCCGGAATCTGCCGCGAATTGTTTGATCAGAAACTCGTAGGCGTTGCCGATAATATCCAGCTTACCGATTCGGCTTGGCGAGAGGTTCAGCTTGTCCTTGGCAAAATCCTCAAGCAGGTCTCTGAGTAGCTCGTTCTTCTGCGCTTCCTCGCCCAGCTTGTTTGAATTGAAGCTGATGTCCTGGAATACGTCCCGCAGTTTTGCGATGTTAGCTTCTTCGATGGCATGCAGCGCCTTATCAATACGCTCGCCGTTGCCTGGCTCATGCCGATGTTTGTAAAGCTCATAGAAATTTGCGGATGCCGGTAGAACGAAACGCTCGTTTTTCAGCATCTCATGAATGAGCTCGGGCTCGTCTCCATATTCCTTTTTGTAATTATTATAGTGATCCTGCCATACATCGCTGATGTATTTCAGGAACAGCATGGTCAGGATATAGTCTTTGTAGACAGCGCCATCGACAGTTCCGCGGAAGGTATCGCATGCCTCCCACACGGCTTTGTTGATGTCGTCTTGTTTAATCTGTGCGTTCATAGTCAAGCCTCCGGGTTCTTGGGTGCAAGGCCGAGGGCCAGTGCTTCGAGTTGAGAGTTTCTGTTTTCGATGAGCTGCGTGAGGACGGCACGCTCACGCTGGGCGGCCTTCCAGAAGGCGACAACCATCATCTGCTTGTCCTTCGGCGGCACCGCGATGGTGAGGTCTTCCAACACACTCCTGCGGATATTTTGAATGTAGGAGCCCGTCGCGTTCCGCTGAAAATAGTCTTGAGCGGGTTTTTGATTGATCTGCCATGCCAGAAAGTGCGGTGAGAGCGCTTCAGGCTTTTGCACGCTCAGGACAAAGAATTGCGGCGCGCAAACCGTTTTTGGCGGAACATTGGAGAGCGGGTAGGCAAGTGTCCGCGTACCGCGCGCTGCGAAGAGAACATCATCGTCAGTAAGCCATGACGGTACACGTTTCGACGGCAGCGTAACCGCCGACACGCCCGCCCAGTCGATGTCGTCATCCGGGTTAGTGTTTTTCAATTGGATGAGATGCGTGCTTCCCGGCTCTAACGCATCCGCCGCTCCGCGAAGGGGGTACCCTGCTGACACCTTGGCGGCATCGCCGAGTCTTATGTAAATGTTTGCATCATCAGCCATGATGCGAAATATAGAGATTCGGACTTGCGGAGTCAATAGCCTTTTTGTGCGTCATGCGCTATGATGCAAAATAACAAGTGGGGCGTTGCCCCGCGCGCTGCAAGAGCCTTCCGCCCGGCCTGACGGCCGGTTCCCCGCGAAGGCTCTTTCCGCTTGCACCCCCGTTCTCGCCGAAGGGCAGAGGTTCAGCCGGGCTGAACCTCATTTCCAGAGTCGTTCAGTATCGTCTCTCAAATCGGACAGCAGGGCGAGCATTTCGGCATCGGAATCGCCAGACACGGCGGCAGGCTCAGGGGATGAAAGCGTAGCCGGTTTGCCAAGCCAAGCATACTTATCGGGCTTCCCGCGCACATCACGGAGATAGCCGCTGAGTTCCGGCCGCTCCCAAAAGTTCGGCATGTCCACTGTAAAGTATCCATGGTCGCGGGATTCAAGCAGGCCGCTCTCGCCGCCGGTGGCAACGCGGATATCCTCGACCTGAAGGAGGGGGCGGGATTGCTCGGACAGATTATCCCCCGAGCCGTTCACCTGATTGCTGTTGACGTTGAATCCGCGCACCATGACCGAAGTGCGGCCCGAACGATGCTCGATTTCGCGGAGAGTGTCTGTATCCGGCAGGCCGCGATAGAGGGTGTGAGCAACGGCCTTCTTCCAAATGCGCGCTGTTTCCTTGCCGTAGCGAGTTTCGATCTGCGCCGCCGCGTTCTGGAATACGCCAAGGAAATCTATGCCGCCCTGACGATACAAGGTCAGGATTTCATGGAAATTCGACACATAGAGCTGTCCCCATTCCTCGCCAATAACGAGCGCCCTCAGCGGACCGTGCGCATCGGCGAAACGTTCTATGACCGCCGCTGTCATAGCGCCGACAAAGGTGCGGCTGGTTTCACTGCGCGCCGACCCGATGATGAATAGTGCCGTGCGTTCGTGCTTCATGTCGGCGGGATCAAAGGAGTTGCGCTCAGTAACGGCGCGTCCGGCAGAACCGGGCTGAAAGCCTTGCAGCCGCTCGATGACCGTTGAAGAGTAGGCATTCCACTGATCCGGAGATTGCGTCAGGCTGGCCACCTGTTGGCACATGCCCGCGTCATCCTGCATCCGACCGTCGCTCGCCCATAGCAGAAGATCTTGCCTGATCTCGCCCGCACCGCGCCCGAAAAAATCCCACAATCCGCCCGCATTGCATGGCCAGATCTCTGACGGGTAGAGCGCCGTGACCTTGTTATAGAGCGCGAACATGGTCCGCACGCCCTGGCCGATCCAGCGATGCGCCGGGTTCGGATCGATAGGCACCAGATAACTGGCCGCATCATAGGCTATCTCACCTACGATGGGGCGCAGTTCAGGCCGCGCAGCGACTTCAAGCAGGCGCGTATTGAAGTTGAAGCTCTCGGAAGGGTAACCGTAGAGCTGACCCGGATTGATGAAACGGACGCGATAGCCTTGCCGCTCCAGTGTTTTCCATGAGACCCATGCCAGTTCAGCATCTTTCGTATCAGGGATGATCTTCGATCTGTTCGCCGTCCGGGGCGAGACAATGTTCACGCCCAGGAACCGGGTAAGCTTTCCTTTTCCGGCCTGTGCATCAATGGCCACTGGTTCGGTGCCATCGTAGATGAGCGGCTGCCCGTTAAAGAAGCCAAGTTCGAGACCGAGCCGGATATTGCGATAGGTGCGGGAAGGGTGGGTCACAGCAGCCCCGACGATTTGAGGGGTTCTTCATCGTCGAGTTTTGCATGGCCGAGGGAGCCGCTCGGATTGGCATCGAGCATCATTTTGAGCTGTTCGGCGGCTTGTGCTTCCGCCCGTTGCCGGGCGACTCTGGCTTCTGCCGCATCCTCCCACGCGAGGCGCTGGTGAGCATGGGATCTGAACATCCAATAGAGTTGATAAAGGTCGATGAGGTGCTGGAACTTCATTGCCGCGCCTCCTCATCATCCCAGCTTGCATAGCGAAAGGGTTCGCCGCGTGGCGCGGGAAGTAGCGCTTGCTGGTGCACGGGCGGCGGCGACGCGGGCGGTGGTAACACATTTGCGTAGTGGTCTTGGTAGACAAGCGGAGTTGAAGATCCGCCAGTGCAATGGAGAAAGACCTCGATGCCCGCCGACCCCAGCACATAACCAATGAGCATTAAGGCAGGCCAACCTTCAGGCATCGAGAATCCATAGAGCAAGCCGCAAAACGCGATGAATCCGGGAAGAGCGATCATGCCGATAACTCCGCGCCCGATAAACAAGCGTGCTCCATCCCGATCTATGGTGTAGCCGAAGACCTCTAGATCATCGTTCCACGCTAGCAGTGAGAGCATCGTGAGCACTCCCGCTAACAAGCTCAGAACGGCAAACACCAACATGGCCAGTGCCATAGTTACGGCAAGGAAAAGCGTGAATACGCCTCCGATGATGCCGCCCCCCATTCCGATTTCATTTGTGCTGTCTTTCTTCATCGCTTTTTACCTTTTCAGACTCAGGCCGTGGCCTCGCGTTCGCTGGCGTGATGGTGCTTGGTCGGGTGCGTATTTCGTGAGTTTGAGAAAGCGGCCGATATCGCGCCGCAATTCGCGGAGTTGGTCAGCCTGCTGTTTGCGCAGTTCGCGTTCGCGCTCTCTGAGCACCTGGCGCTGCTGAAGTTGCTTTTCGATCAGTTGCTGGCGCTCGTATGCGAACCGGTCACGAGTGGCTTGGGCTTCGGTTTCATTCCGTTTTTTGACTGTGCGGTACTTGCCGGTGAGGCGGTGCCACAGGCCGCGCAGGCCTTTTGGGAGACGGGCCGCACGTTCGCGGGTTTCGGTCTCCCATTCGGTACGCTGGCGATCTCTAAGGGCAGTACGCGCCCTACGGTGCAGCGTTGTCATTTCCTGCTTGTATTCGGCAAGCTTGGAAGCGCGGTCCTCAAAACCCTTGCGCGCTTCGGTGACATGGCGGCGAATGGCAGGTGTCATACGTTCGCCGATCATGCGCTGCGCCGCCTGAACATCGGGCAGGTCTTCGCCCGTCCCCAGACGGGCGCGCACATCTTTCGCCTTGATGTCGAGCACACGGGAGAGGGACCAGACCTCACCCTGATGGTCGAGAACGACATGGCCGCGCCGGTCGCCGCGTGCGAGAAGGAAGCCGTTCTCTTGAAGGCTGCTTACGAAGGCGCGCTTGCTGTCCGAGCTTGCCCAGCATTCCTGAAGCGTCTGTTTGAGCCAGCGCGGATCGATGTCTTGCCGCTTGGCTTGCTGCCACTCGGCCAGTGTGAAGTTCGATGGGTTGCGCTCGGCTGAGTTGCGAAGACCGTCCGGCAGACGCCAGCCGTGTTCAAGATACAGCTCTCGTGAAAGGCCGGTCAGCCTGGTCTTGAAATAGGAGAGGTGGCGCGCTGTCATTGTCTGCGCGTCGATGCGGCTCCACGCAGCGTGCGCGTGCCGCCGTCCTTCCTTCTCATGAATGACGATGGCGCGCGGCTGGTCTTCCAGCCCGAGCCGTTTTTCAACCTGGTCGATGGCGGATTCGAAAGCTTCGGCAGGGACGACCTCACCTTCAGGTGGGCTGAGACTGAGAGAGAAAAGGTACTGGCGGCAGTTTGTGCCCCGGCTGATTGCTTCGGCTTCCTTGAAAGCGCCTCGTAGATCATCGGAATCGAAGCCGCGCAGTTCATGCAAGCTGACATGTTCATTATCGTCAACGCGCATCAGATGCGCCGCCAAATCCTGGCCGCTGCCGCGCTGGGAGCCCTTGAGAATCATTGGCCCGGCTCCGCTTTCAGGCCCAGTGCCCTGATCAGCAGGCGGCGAATGTCCCGTACATCATGCAGGGCGGTTTGCAGTTCAGCTTCGGTTTCGGGAGTCATCGGCAGCGAGCCGATATTTCCGAGATAGGCGAGTTGGTTGAGGTTATTGGAAAGACGCGAGCGGCCCAGCAAAGCGAGTGCCTGCGCAAGTGCCTTCCGGTCCTGAACGGAAAGGCCTGATCGCCGCATGCGCAGCGGGGCAGATCCTAGCGCCTTGGCCTTAATGTATGCGCCGAGGGGCGCGCCTGCGGCCTCAACAGCCAGGCGGGCGCGTTCCTCGTCGCTCAGCCGTATGCTGAAAGGCGCGGGCCGCTTCTTGCCGGTCGCAGCGGATTTTCGGTTGAAGGTGCGCCTTATGGACATGGCGGCACCTGAGAATCATTTGATCTCAGGTGCTTTAGTTGGTGTTCCCAATCGGCCAGAACCTCGAACAATTCGTTCGAAGTCTCGCCATCAAGGCGCGCCAGCTTTTTCAATGTCCTAGATGATTATCGCACTTGGCACCGTTCAAATAGTGGCCACGGGATTCAAGCGTATGGCTTCAATTGGACTGTGAACGCAGGCAATGAAGTAGCCCTTGGATGTCGCCGGCGTGCGCCGATCTGTGCCGCAGGCACAGCTGGCCAACGCCGCTACGCGCCGGATCGCCCGCGTCTTTCCGTCATATATTCGTGTCGGTCTTGACGCTGATCAACGCGTAACGGGGCGACGCGAGCGAGACTGGGTCGCACATGACGGAAGAGGGGCGAGGAAACTTGAACACCAAGCTACCAGATTTCACGCCATCAGTCGATCTGACCTTTGCGCGCGGCGCAGGTCCTGTGCGCAATCGAAAACCGAACTATGTGACTCTGACGCCGCCGTGCAGCCATGCCTGCCCGGCTGGCGAGGACATTCGGGGCTGGTTGGCTGAAGCGCAAGCCGGCCGGTACCGGGAGGCGTGGGACATCTTGACCGCGCAGAATCCGATGCCGGCCGTGCACGGCCGGGTCTGCTACCACCCCTGCGAAAGCAACTGCAACCGCGGCGAAGTCGATGCGCCGGTGTCGATCCATGCCGTCGAACGGTTCCTCGGCGACATGGCCGCCACAGAAGGCTGGGCTTTCGAACCCGTCCGCCCGCCGAGCGGGAAAAAGGTTATGGTCGTCGGCGCGGGGCCGGCAGGCCTGTCGGCCGCCTATCATCTCGCAAGGCTCGGTCACTCGGTCGAGATTCGCGAGGCCGGCCCGGTCGCCGGCGGCATGATGCATTTCGGCATTCCGGCCTATCGGCTGCCGCGCGCCGAACTGGCGCATGAAGTGGCGCGCATCGTGGCGCTCGGCGTGAAGATCGTCACCAACCACAAGGTGACCGATCTTCTGTCCGAAAAGCGCGAAGGCGGATTCGATGCGGTGTTCCTGGCGATCGGAGCGGGCCGCGGCAAACATGTGGAGATTCCAGCGCGCGACGCCACGAGGGTGCTCGATGCTGTCGACGTGCTGCATGAGACGAGCGCAGACAATCCGCCACTGCTCGGACGTCGGGTCGTCGTGTATGGCGGCGGCAACACGGCGATGGATGCCGCCCGGACCGCCAAGCGGCTGGGAGCGACAGAAGCGCTGATCGTCTACCGGCGCGATCGCGAACACATGCCGGCGCATGCGTTCGAGGCCGACGAAGCGATCGAGGAAGGCGTCAAGATTCAATGGCTGACCACGATCAAGGAGATCTCGGGGGCGGACTTGACGGTGGAGCGCATGACGCTCGATGAGAATGGCCGGCCGCAGCCGACCGGCGAATTCGAGACGCTGAGCGCCGATGCGGTCGTGCTCGCGCTGGGTCAGCAGAGCGACAGCCGGTTCCTCGCCAACGTGCCGGGAATCCGCTTCACGCCCGACGGCGCCGTGGAGATCGGCCCCGACCTGATGACTGGCGCGGACGGAGTCTTCGCCGGCGGCGACATGGTGCCGAGCCAGCAATCGGTGACGATCGCGGTCGGCCACGGCAAGCGAGCGGCGCGCCATATCGACGCCTGGCTGAGCGGCAGCAAATATGCTGAGCCGGCCGCCGCCGATCTGGTCTCCTTCGACATGCTGCATCTGCCGGTTTATTCCGATGCCGAGCCGGGCAAGCAGAAGAAACTCGACGCTGCCGGACGGCTCGATGGTTTCGCCGAAATTGTCTCTGGCTTCAGCGACAAGGAAGCGCGGTTCGAGGCACAGCGCTGCTATTCCTGCGGCGATTGCTATGAATGCGACAATTGCTATGCCGCGTGCCCGGAAGATGCGATCATCAAGCTCGGGCCCGGCAAGCGCTATGAATACGATTACGCGAAATGCACCGGCTGCGCGGCCTGCTTCGAGCAGTGCCCGTGCCATGCCATCGAGATGGTCCCGGAGGTTTCGACCCATGGCTGACGCCTCTGCCGTACAGGCGACGATCGACGGAAACGCCGCCGTCGCCCACATCGCCTACCGGGTCAACGAGGTCTGCGCGATCTATCCGATCACGCCGTCCTCGCCGATGGCGGAGCTTGCCGACGAGTGGACGGCGAAGGGCATTACCAACATCTGGGGCAACATCCCGGTCATCCAGGAAATGCAGAGCGAAGGCGGCGCCGCGGGCGCGCTGCACGGTTCGCTGCAGGCGGGCGCACTGACGACGACCTTCACGGCGTCGCAGGGCCTGCTGCTGATGCTGCCGAACATGTTCAAGATCGCCGGTGAACTGACGCCGGCGGTGTTCCATGTCGCGGCGCGCTCGGTGGCGACGCAGGCGCTGTCGATCTTCGGCGATCATTCCGACGTGATGGCGATCCGGCCGACTGGCTTCGCCATGCTGGCCTCGAACTCGGTGCAGGAAGCCCATGACATGGCGCTGATCGCACAGGCGGCAACGCTGAAGGCACGCGTGCCGTTCGTGCATTTCTTCGACGGGTTCAGAACCTCGCACGAGGTCAACACGGTGACGCTCGTGCCGGATGCCACGATCCGCGCGATGATCGACGACGATGACGTCATCGCGCATCGCGGGCGAGCGCTCGATCCCGAGCATCCGTTCGTGCGCGGAACGGCGCAGAATCCGGACGTGTTCTTCCAGGGGCGCGAGGCCGCCAACCGCTTTCACGCGGCAACGCCCGGTATCGTCGCCGAAGCGATGGAGACATTCGCCGGTCTCACCGGACGCCAATACCGGCTGTTCGACTATTTCGGCGCCGCCGATGCCGATCGTGTCATCGTCGCGATGGGATCTGGCGTCGAAGTCGTGCGCCAGACGGTAGAGGATCTCAACGCGCATGGGGAGAAGGTCGGCCTCGTTGCCGTCCGGCTGTTCCGGCCGTTTTCCGCAGAACACCTTCTCGCGGCGCTGCCCGCGAGTTGCAAGGCTGTCGCCGTGCTCGACCGCACCAAGGAGCCGGGCGCGAGCGGCGAACCGCTCTATCTCGATGTGGTCTCGGGTGTGGCCGACGCAGTCGCACGGGGCGCGCGGGCGTCCATGCCGAGGATTGTCGGCGGGCGGTACGGCCTGTCGTCCAAGGATTTCGATCCGGCCCAGGTCAAGGCGGTGTTCGACGAACTCGACAAGGCGGAACCGCGCAACGGCTTCACTGTCGGCATCAATGACGACGTCACCTTCACCAGCCTCGAGGTCGATGCGAATTACACAACCGAGCCGGATGACGTCGTGCGCGCCGTCTTCTACGGCCTCGGCGCGGATGGCACGGTCGGCGCCAACAAGAACAGCGTCAAGATCATCGCGGAAGACGCCGGGCGCTACGCCCAGGGCTATTTCGTCTATGATTCTCACAAGTCCGGTGCACAGACGGTCTCGCATCTGCGGTTCGGGCCGAACCCGATCCGTTCGCCCTACCTTATCCGCTCCGCGAATTTCGTCGCATGCCACCAGTTCCACTTCCTGGAGAAGACCGACGTACTGCGGCTCGCCGCGCCGGGTGCGACGTTCCTGTTGAATTCTCCCTACGGGCCGCACGAGGTCTGGGACCATCTGCCGCGCAGCGTGCAGCAAGAGATCATTTCGCGGAAGCTGAAGTTCCATGTCATCGACGCCACGACGGCGGCGCGCGAGGTGGGGCTGAAGAACCGCACCAACACAATTCTGCAAACCTGTTTCTTCGCGCTTTCCGGCGTTCTGCCGCGCGACGAGGCGATCGACGCCATCAAGCAGGCCATCGCCAAGAGCTATGGCCGCAAGGGCAAGCGGATCGTCGAGCAGAACTGGGCCGCCGTCGACGGGGCGCTGGCGCGTCTGCACGAGGTCACCGTGCCGGCGAGCGCGACCAGCGATTTCGAGCGCCCGCCGATCGTTCCCCCGTCCGCACCGGATTTCGTGCGCCGGGTCACGGCGCGGATGATGGAGGGTCTGGGCGACGAGATCGCGGTGTCGGCGATGCCGGTCGACGGCACGTTTCCGTCCGGCACGGCGGCGTGGGAAAAACGCAACGTCGCCGAGGAGGTGCCGGTCTGGCGTGAGGATCTCTGCATCCAGTGCGGCCAGTGCGGCTTTGTCTGCCCGCACGGCGTGATCCGGGCGAAGTACTATGACGAAGCGCAACTGGACGGCGCTCCGGAATCGTTCAAGTCGGCGCCGGTCAATGCGCGCGGCTATCCCGGCGCGCAGTTCTCGCTGCAATTCTATGTCGAGGATTGCACGGGATGCGGGTTGTGCGTCGAGACCTGCCCGGCACAAAGCCCTGCCGAGCCGGGGGTCAAGGCGATCAACATGGAAGACAAGGCCGGGCTTGTGGACAGGGAGCGCGAGAACATCGCCTTCTTCGAGGGCCTGCCGATCAACGACCGCTCCCGCGTCGATTTCGCCAATGTCCGTGGCGTCCAGTTCCTGGAGCCGCTGTTCGAGTTCTCCGGCGCCTGCGCCGGCTGCGGCGAAACGCCTTACGTCAAGCTGCTCTCGCAACTGTTCGGCGACCGGCTGATGGTCGCCAACGCCACCGGCTGTTCGTCCATCTATGGCGGCAACCTGCCTGTGACGCCATGGACGAAAAACGCCGAGGGGCGCGGGCCGGCCTGGTCGAATTCGCTGTTCGAGGACAATGCCGAGTTCGGGCTCGGCTTCCGTCTCGCGGCCGACAAGCATCTGGGGCTCGCGCACGACCTGCTGCGCCAGTTGGCGCCGGAGATCGGCGAGGAACTGGCGGACGCCATTCTATACGCGCCGCAGATCAGGGAATCGGAAATCCGCGTGCAGCGCGAGCGTGTGGCGGTGTTGAAGACGAAGCTGTTGGCGCTGAAGGGCAACATGGCGGCCGGGCACCTGCTGTCGGTCGTCGATCATCTGGTCCGGCGGTCGATCTGGATCGTCGGCGGCGACGGCTGGGCCTACGATATCGGCTATGGCGGGCTCGACCACGTGCTCGCAAGCGGGCGCAACGTCAACATTCTGGTGATGGACACCGAAGTCTATTCCAACACGGGCGGCCAGGCATCCAAGGCGACGCCGCTCGGCGCCATCGCCAAGTTCGCCGCGGCGGGCAAGCGCACCGCGCGCAAGGATCTCGCGCTACAGGCGATCGCCTATGGCAATGTCTATGTCGCGCAGGTGGCGATGGGCGCCAATCCGCAACAGACCCTGCAGGCGTTCCGCGAGGCGGAAGCCTGGGAGGGGCCGTCGCTGATTCTCGCCTACAGCCATTGCATCGCGCATGGCTACGATCTGCGCAAAGGTCTTTCGCAACAGGACAAGGCGGTGGCGAGCGGCTACTGGCCGCTGCTGCGCTACGATCCTGCGATGCGCGATGTCGGCGAGGCACCGTTCCGGCTCGATTCGCCTCGGCCGACGCTTCCGTTCAAGGACTACGCCTATAACGAACTGCGCTACAGCGCCTTGGCCGCGAGCCGGCCGGAAGACGCCGCTATGCTGATGACGCAAGCGCAGGAGGCGATCCGCGACAAATACCGCTCCTACGAGGAATTCGCGCAGATGAAAACAGGCCCTGACCCGTCCGAAGCCATGGGCGCGGCGCGCAAATTGTGAGGAGCCGGACATGGATCTGACCACCAGCTATCTCGGCATCGGACTGCCCAGCCCCATCGTGGCGAGCGCCAGCCCGCTCAACCGTGACATCGACAATCTGAAGCGCCTCGAAGAATGCGGTGCGGGCGCGGTCGTCCTGCCCTCGGTCTTTGAGGAGCAGATCGAGCACGAACAGGAGATCATCGACGCATTGATCGACAGGGGGGCGGAGAGCTTCGGTGAGGCACTGAGCTATTTTCCCTCACAGACGGCCTTCGCCTTCGACACATCCGCTCATCTCGCCCTGATCGAGGAGGCGACGCAAGCGCTGAGCGTGCCGGTGATCGCCAGCCTCAATGGCGTCACAGACAGCGGCTGGGTCGACTATGCCCGCGACATCGAGGAAGCCGGCGCGAAGGCGATCGAACTCAACGTCTTCTTCGTGCCTTCCGATCTCGCGTTGAGCGGCCGCGATGTCGAAGCCCGCTATGTGGACGTTGTCCAGTCGGTCAGTTCGGCAGTCGATATCCCGGTGGCGGTCAAGATCGGACCCTATTTCTCGTCGCCAGGCCACATGGCGGGCGAACTGGTCAAGGCAGGGGCGAAGGGGCTGGTGCTGTTCAACCGCTTCTATGAGCCGGACATCGACCCGGCGACGCTGACAGTCACACCCAGCATCGAATTGTCGAGCGGCTACGAGATGCGGCTGCCGCTGTTGTGGATCGGCGTACTTTCCGGTCAGACCAAGGCGTCGCTGGCGGCGACCACCGGGGTGGAGAGCGCCGAGGACGTGATAAAATACCTGCTTGCCGGGGCCGACGTGGTCATGACCACATCGGCACTGCTGCGCCATGGCGTCGATCACATGCGAACGCTGGTCGATGGGCTTGGCGACTGGCTCGTCTCCCGCGATCTATCCTCGCTTGCCGATATTCGTGGCAGAATGAGCCACCGCAACATCGCCAATCCCGAAGCCTATGAACGGGCGAACTACATCCGTGTGCTGCAGGATTTCGCCGGCCGGTAATCGAGCGCAGCGTCTGCAAACGCTCGCTTTCCGCTCAAGGCCGGTCGATCGCTGGAAGAAGCCTTGATGACCGCTCCAGCGCCTGTGCACCAACACAGCCGCGCCATAGCTCGTACCTCACCGAACTGGTGGGCCGGTGACGAACCGCCAATCTGGCTCTGAATTTTTTTTTTGGCAATTCCGACCCCGAGGCCATCCCGTCCGGTTCCTACAATCTCTCGAACAAGCGCGCCACAGCTTCAGCGCCGGGGTCGTTGTGCCCGAGGATTTTTTCCTCGGAGATGTAGCTCGCGCGGCCGGCCTTGGCCTTCGCAATGGTTGCTGTGTAGTCGGCTCCCTCGCGCGCCGATCTGGCGGCGGCGCCAACGCCGTCCTTCAGGCTGCCGAGGGCGGGGGCGAGTGCGTCGATCATCGTTCTGTCGCCCGGATTGGCTCCACCAACCTGACGGATGCGTTCCAGGCCGGCCGCCAGTCCGTCGATCCAGTCTTTTCCGCCGGCCGATGCATCGCCCGCCGCCGCGAAGAAGATCGCCAGCAGGACGCCAGACGAGCCGCCCATCGTCTGCGACAGCTCCATGCCGATCGCGCGGTAGAGTTGGGTCGTGTCGGCAAGGGGAAGCCGGTCAAGCGCCGATTTGAGGGCGTTCGCAGCGGTTGCGAGCGTGGTGCCGGTGTCGCCGTCTCCCGATCTCGCGTCGAGCGCGTTGAGATCCGCCTCGGCGGCAATCAGGATGTCGCAGCAGCGTTCGATAAGGTCGCGCCGCGCCGGGTTGGCCGAGGGCATGGCCTGAATCGGTGTCAGCCCGTCAGGCAGGGGATGTATCTCGATGGCGCCGAACGGATCGAGCCCCGGCCAGGCCGTGGGCGCGGCGGGAGCAAGCAGGGCGCGTTCCGCATCCTTCGTCATTGGCATCAGCGAGACCGAGAATCCCTGCATGTCGAGAGAGGTCATCATGGCGGCGGGACCGACAATCCAGCGCAATTGATCCGCGATCTCGGACTTTGCCAGTTCCTCCGCGAGGATCGCCATTTCGAGCTGCGTGGTTCCACCGAGATTGTTGAGAAGAAGCGCGTGGGGGCCGGGCTTGATATTGGAGGCGAGACGGCCGACGACGGTCTCGACCGCCTTGCGGGCGCCCTCGAAACTCACCTGTTCCACACCGGATTCCCCATGGATCCCCAGGCCGAGTTCGGCGTGGCCCTCAAGGATGCGGTTTTCTTTCGGCGATCCGGGAATCGTGCAGGTGTCGAGAGACATGCCGAGCGACACGACGCCGTCGATAACCTTCTGCGCGGCGGCCGTTACCGTGTCGAGGTCGTCGCCCGCATCGGCCAGCGCTCCGGCGATCTTGTGAACGAAAAGCGTGCCCGCGACGCCGCGCGCCTGCGGGAGTTCCGGCAGCGCGACATCGTCATCGACGATCACCATGTTGACGTTGAGACCGAAGGTCCGGGCACGCTCGGCCGCCAGGCCGAAATTCAGCCTGTCGCCGGTATAGTTCTTGACGATCAGCAGGCAGCCGGCCTTGCCCGTGACCGTCAGGATCGCGGCCAGTACCGCGTCCACCGACGGAGAGGCAAAGACATCGCCGCAGACCGCGGCCGTCAGCATACCCTGTCCGACGAAGCCGACATGCGCCGGTTCATGGCCGGAGCCGCCACCCGAGACGAGCGCGACCTTCGACTTGTCCCAGTCGGTGCGTACGACGACCTTGATATGCGGATATCCGTCGAGCCGCGCCAGCCGCCCACCGGCGCCGCGCAAGACACCGTCGATCGCCTCGGTGACGACCGTTTCCCTCGAATTCACGAACTGGGGCATGTCAGGCTCCTTGTAGTATGCGCGCGCCATCGGCGGCGAAATAAAGCGGATTGTCCGGCCGAATGGCGATCGTGTCGCCGGACGCGAGCGGGGTGTGCGGGTCGGTGAGCGTGATCAGCGCATGGCCCTCGAGCGAAAGGTGCAGGCGGGTCTGGTCGCCCAGGTGCTCGACGCGAACGACCTTGGCGTCGCGGCCTTCGCCCTGGCGGATGTGTTCCGGGCGCAGTCCGATCAATTCGGCGCCTGCCGGCGCCCCCCCGAACAAGGCAGCGGGGAGGGTGTTGATGCGCGGCTGCCCGAGACGCGTGGCAACATAGATACTGGACGGATTTTCGTAGATCTCTCGCGGCGAACCGAACTGCACCAGCCTGCCTTCCTCGAGCACGCCGATATGGGTCGCCATCGTCATGGCCTCGATCTGGTCGTGGGTGACGTAGAGAAGTGTCGCGCCGAGATCGGCCTGGATGCGCTTCAGTTCCAGCCGGAGATCCGCGCGCAGCTTGGCGTCGAGCGAACTCAGCGGCTCGTCCATCAGGAAAATGTCGGGCCGGCGCACCAGCGCCCGGCCGATCGAGACGCGCTGCATCTCGCCGCCCGAAAGCGCGGTTGCCTTGTTGTCGAGCTTGTGCGCGATCTGGAGAGCCGAGGAGACCTCGCTGACACGGCGCTCGATTTCGTCCTCGGGCGCATTGATCAGTGGCGATTTGAGGGGGAAGGCGAGGTTCTCGCGCACTGTCATGTGCGGGTAGAGCGAATATTGCTGGAAGACCATCGCAACATTGCGCTGGGCCGGCGAATATTCGCCGACATCGTTTTTGCCTATGGACACGCTTCCAGCATCCGGCCTTTCAAGTCCGGCGATGAGACGAAGCGTCGTGGTCTTGCCGGCGCCCGTCGGCCCGAGCAGGACGACGAAGGCGCCATCGGGGATCGTCATCGATACATCGTCTACGGCGGTGGTCATGCCGAAGCGTTTGGAAAGGCCGGACAGAACGACTTCAGCCATGGGATTGCTCCTTCATCGCAGCGCGCACGGCCGCCCGATCGACCTTCATCGCCTGCCCCGAGCCGGCATCGAAAAGGGAAAGCGTTGCGGTGTTGAAGTCGAGCGAGACCCTTTCGCCGACATGAACCGGCTGGCCCGATGGCGCGCGCACTCGCAAGGTTCCGTTCGGAGATTTCAGCGTCACGATCTGCGTCGTTCCAAGATATTCGGTGGCGATCACTTCCCCACGGTAGGCGCCGTCGGTGCCGAGACGCACGTGTTCCGGTCGCACGCCGAGGACGAGTTCGCGGCCGGACACGCCGGATTCGAGAGGCGGGATCGGAATGTCCACGCCTGACAGGCGGGCGGTGGCGGCGCCCGGTTCGAGCGTTGCCTCGAAGCGCAGGAAGTTCATCGGCGGCGACCCGATGAAGTTGGCCACGAACATGGTGGCCGGCCGGTCGTAGATTTCCTGCGGCGTGCCCCACTGCTCGACGACGCCGTGGTTCATCACGACGATCTTGTCGCCCATCTGCATGGCTTCGAGCTGGTCGTGGGTGACGTAGACGGTGGTCGCGCCCATGCGGTCATGGAGCGCACGAAGCTCCTCGGCCATGCGCTCGCGGAACTCGGCATCGAGCGCGCCGAGCGGCTCGTCCATGAGGAAGGCCTTCGGTTGGCGGACGATGGCGCGGCCGAGGGCCACGCGCTGGCGGTCGCCGCTCGACAGGCCGCCCACCGGACGATCGAGGATGCTTTCGATATCGAGGATCCTTGCCACCTCCTCGACCTTGCTGCGGACATCGCGGCGCGACATGCCCTGGCTGAGCAGCGGATAGGAGATGTTCTTGCGCACGTTCATGTGCGGATAGAGCGCGAACATCTGGAAGACGAAGGCGATGTCACGAGCGCTGGCGCGCATCTGGGCGACGTCCTTGCCGTCGAGCAGGATCTGGCCGGAGGTCGGCAGTTCCAGCCCGGCGATCATGCGCAACGTCGTCGTCTTGCCGCAGCCGGAGGGCCCGAGCAGCATGAAGAACTCTCCGTCGGCGACGGTGAAGGTCGACTCCTGCACCGCGACGAACGCGCCGAATTCCTTGCGGAGATTTCGTATGACGATCTCGGCCAACTGGTTACTCCGGGAAATGGCTGACGATGATGAACATCACGGTGCCGATGAGCGTGACGATGAAGGACCATGTGTAGGCCCACATCGCGAATGGCTGCATGAGCATGACAACGCCCAGGGCGATGAGCACGGTGGCGAGCATTTCCCAGGGGCCGCGGCGCAGGCGAGCGAGGCCGGAGAGAAAATCGGTCATTTGCGAACGGCTCCGAATGTGATCCCGCGCAACAGATGCTTGCGCAACAGGATGGTGAAAACCATTACGGGGACGAGAAAGAGCGTGGTGCCGGCGGCGACCGCCGGCCAGTCCTTTCCGACGCCGATGATGGTCGGGATGAAGGGCGGCGCAGTCTGCGCCGTACCGGAGGTGAGCAGCACCGCGAAGGCGTATTCGTTCCACGCAAAGATCAGGCAGAAGATCGCCGTCGATGCGATGCCCGTCGTCGCCTGGGGCAATACGACCTTGTAGAATGCCTGGAACCGCGTGTAGCCATCGATCAGCGCAGCTTCCTCGTATTCGACCGGGATCTCGTCGATGAATCCCTTCAGCAGCCAGACAGACAACGACAGGTTCACCGCCGTGTAGAGCAGGATCATGCCCAGATGCGTGTCCGAAAGGCCGAGTTGGCGGAACATCAGGAAGATGGGAATTGCCACCGCGATCGGCGGCATCATGCGCGTCGACAGGATGAAGAACATCAGATCGTCCTTCAGCGGTACCTTGAAGCGCGAGAAGGCATAGGCCGCCAGGGTACCGAGGAACACCGACAGGAAGGTCGAACCGAACCCGATGATGACGGAATTCAGGAACCGTTCGCCGTAGCGGCTCGGGCCGGAGATCACCATGTCGTACTGGCGCACGATCTTGTCGTACCATGTTTCCGGCTGGCCGATTTCCTCCAGTGCGTCGGGAGACATGCGTGTCCGCGTGGTGAACAGGTTCACATAACCTTCGAGCGTTGGCTCGAAGACCACCTTGGGCGGATAGGCGATGGCGTCGTTGGGCGACTTGAAGCCCGTGGCGATGATCCATGCCAGCGGCATGATCGTCACCAGCGCGTAGATGACGACCAGCGCGCCTGCCACCGACTTCTGAAGCCGGGAGGGTTCGGTGACCGAAAAGCTCATCGTTCCTTCACCTTGTTCAGGGCCTTCACATAGATCGACGCCAGTCCGAAGACGGTGACGAAAAGGATCACCGCGTAGGCGCTGGCATAGCCGGTACGCCATTTCTCGAAGGCTTCGCGTTTCAGGTTGATCGAGGTCAGCTCGGTGATGCTGCCCGGGCCGCCACCGGTGAGCTGCACCACGAGATCGAACATCTTGAAATTCTCGATGCCGCGGAAGAGCACGGCCAGCATGAGAAAGGGGAGCGTCATGGGGACGGTGATCGTCCAGAATTGCCGCCATCTGCTGGCGCGGTCGCACTCGGCTGCCTCGTAGATCGAATCGGGGATCGAGCGCAGTCCGGCGAGACAGATAAGCATCACGAAAGGCGTCCACATCCAGGTGTCGACGATCACGATCGCCCAAGGGGCGAGATTGACGTCGCCGATCATCGAGAAGGACGACGGATCGACGCCCGACAGAAAGGCGACCACGTAATTGAACAGGCCGATTTGGGGCTGGTAGAGAAATGTCCAGAAGTTACCCACGACGGCGGGGCTCAGCATCATCGGCAGCACGATGATCGTCGTCCAGAGATCGTTACCCTTGAACTTTTTGTTGATCAGGTAGGCGAGGCCGAAGCCGATCAGGACCTGCAGGACAAGCGTCCAGATCAGGAAATGCGCTGTCGCCTGCATCGAGTTCCAGATATCCGGATCGGTGAGGATGCGCTCGTAATTGCGCAGCCCGACCCAGTCGACATCCGCGTTCGTGCGGTTGGCCCGGTAGTTCGTCAGGCTGAGACGGATCGTCCAGATCAGCGGAAAGATGTTGATCGCAAGCAGCAGGAAGATCGACGGGCCGATGAACAACCAGGCCACGGCCCGGTCAGAAAGCCCTCTGTATTTCCGCGCAAAGCCAGCCGGCGCCACCGCCGGAGAACGGCTGGTCGTTTCGTCTGTCATGTTGCCAATTCCGCTGAAGGGTGTTCGGTCGTAGCGGCGGGGCCGTGGCGGCCCCGCCGGGAGAGTGCGGCCAGGCTGCTAAAGCTTGCCGTCATCCTCGAATGTTTCGGTCCAGTCGCGAACAAGGCCGTCCAGCGCCTCTTGTGCGGTGCCGTTGCCGGCAACGACATAGTCGTGGAAGCGCTTCTGGGTATCCTGCAGCAGCGTCGCATAGCTCGGCTCGGCCCAGAAGTCCTTCACGATCGCCATGGAGTCGAGGAAGGTCTGCGCATAGGGCTGGCTCTGCGGGAAATCGGGCGCGAGCGTCACTGCCTTGAGGCAGGAGAACCCGCCCATTTCCCACCACTTGGCCTGTACGTCCGGTTGCGCGAACCACTTGATGTACTCCAGCGCCGCGTCCTGCTTGTCGGAATATGATACGACCGAAATGCCCTGGCCGCCAAGCTGCGCGAACTGTTCGCCGTCCGGTCCCGCCGGGTTGACGAAGTAGCCGGTCTTGCCGTTGCCGACATTGGCGTCGCTTTCAAAGCCCGGCCATGTGAAGGCGAAGTTCATCTGCAGCGCGACCTGACCCGACTTGAAGGCGTCGATGCCCTCCGACATGTAGCCGTTCGAGGAGCCGGGCGGCGTGCAGCACTCATACAGTTCCTTGTAGTATTCCAACCCGGCGACCGCGCCGGGGCCGTTGACAAAGCCTTCCATGTCATAGGCTTTCTCGGGGTTCTCATACTTGAAGCCGAAGGAGTAGAGCACGTCCATCGCACCCATCGTGATGCCCTCGGAACCGCGTTCCGTGTAGATCGAGGCGCCGTAGACCGTATTGCCGTCGATCTCGCGCTCCTGGAAGAACTCCGTGATGTCCTTCAGTTCGGCGAAGGTCGCCGGAACGCCGAGATCGCGACCGTATTTTTCCTTGAACTCGGCCTGCAGCTCGGGGCGTTCGAACCAGTCCTTGCGGTAGGTCCAGCCTACCACGTCACCGAAAGCGGGCAGGGCCCAGTAATTCGGCGTGTTCTTCGGCCACTCGGAATAGCCGGTCACGGTCGCATCGATGAAGTCGTCCATCTTGATGCCCTCGGCATCGAAGAAATCGTTGAGCTTCACGTAATGGCCGTTCTCCGCCGATCCGCCGATCCACTGGCTGTCGCCGATCATCAGGTCGCAGAGCTTGCCGCCCGAGTTCAGCTCGTTGAGCATGCGGTCGGCGAAATTCGGCCACGGCACGAACTCGAAGCTCATCGAGTGGCCGGATTCGGCTTCGAAATCCTTGGAGAGTTCGACAAGCGCGTTCGCCGGGTCCCAGGATGCCCAGCACAGGGTGAGGTCTTCTGCCTTGGCGGAGCCCGAAAAGGCGACGGCAAGGGATGCAGCGGCGACGGACGCCAATCCAATGGATTTCATCTTATTCCTCCCAAATCGATAGCGGGATCGTTCGATCCGGATGCGATCCTAAATGAGGTACGTACCTCATGTCAATCATGGCGGAGTTTGAAAACGGGATCCGTTGGAAATCCGGTCGTCAGTAGAGGTTTTCGCGAATGATGATTTCTATGCGGATGCGCTCCTGTGACGACAAGATGTCTATGCCGTCAGTCTTCGCGCGCAACACCCGCAACGCACTGCGCGCAATGTGGCCGGTATCCTGGTTGATCACCGCATCGAGTACGCCGTCCTCAAGCGCGCGCCGTGTGTTCCGGGTCAGTTCGTGTCCGATAACGACGAGATCCTGGTCGCGGCCCATTTCCTTGAGCAGATCGACCAGCACGCCATTTCCCGTTCCCACCGAGTAGATGCCGGCGATGTCTTTCCTGCTATCCAGAACGGCGGAAATGATCCTCCTGATTGTTTCCGGATCGTTATGCCCTTCAAGCGATGGCAGCACCTCGATCGCACCAAACTGCGTCGCCATCACCTGATCGAAACCGAGTCGCCGCTCCGCGTTGGCCCGCGCCTGCATGGAGCTTGCCAGCACAAGGACGGATCCCCTGATTTCTCGCATGAATCGGCCCATAAGGACCCCGGCCGTGCGGCCGGCAGCGATGTTGTCGATGCCAACAAAATGATCGCGGCCCGTGTTCGGCAGATCGGACACCAGCGCGACGACCGCGACGCCGCTCTCCTTCAAATGTGCGATCTCGTCGCGCACATGCGGGGTCTCCGGCGCGAAAATCGCGATACCGTCGATCTGCGAGGCGCCCAACCGCCGGAGGGTCTTCACGAGGAAATGGGGATCGTTGGGCGGCACCGTCGCAACGGTCAGATCCATCCTGTCGACGATCGGGCCCGCGGCAGCCTCGTTCACCGCAGAGCGCAGTAGCGTCACGAATTCGCCCGGCGCGTCCGGTAGCACGAATGCGAACTTGTAGCGACGTTGGCGGGCAAGATTGGCCGCCGTGACATCGCGCACGAATCCTATGCGTTCGATCGCCTCATTCACGCGCCTGATTGTCTGCTCGCGAACGCCCGGCCGAGAGTTGAGCACCCGATCGATTGTTGCAAGACTTACACCGGCCGCTTTCGCCAGGTCATTGACGGTCGGGCGTGACATACCTTCCTCCTGCCCTTAGATAGGGAAAGCTTCTGAGGTACGTCAATCAGTATTCGGAGAGTTCACCGTCAAACCGCATGAGGGCGTTTTGAGTTGAAACGCGCCATGCGTGCTCATCATGAATGCTCGCGGCACCGCCCATCGAGATGCGTGAAGGCTGATCGGCCATCGTTTCGCATCTCAGACCTGTTCATCGGAAAAATGTCCGCTTGGGTTTAAAAAGCGAACGTTTCGCGGCGCAGTGATTTGCCGCGTCACCTCTTTTTTAGTCACGTCCGGAATCGAAATCGAACACGGCGCTAAACCTTGAAAGATCTTCTTTGGAGGTACGCATGGGGTCATAGTCCGGCTCTGGCAGCGGCGCGACGACGTCCCAGTGCTCCGCCATTTGGCCGGCCGCGTTGAAGCGGACGAAATCGGCGATCGCGTGGCTGGAGATCAGTTTGTGCAGGATCACCATGTCACCGGAGGCAAAGATCTGAACCGCGCGCCATTGCGTGCGGTTCGGCCTCTTGCGCGCCACCTCCATGATGTAGCGCCGCAGGCCTTCGCGGCCCTGTGCGATACCGGGTGTGTGCTGGATGTAATCCTCGGCCACAAGCGTGTCGATCAGCGAAAGATCTTCGCCGTGCATGCAGTCGCGCATGAAGGTCAGCAAGGTCCGTTCATTTGCCGTCAGGTCGGTCCTTTGCCACGGATCATAGGGGTTCGGTTCGGTCAATCGATGTCTCCGCTCGTATCGACTGCGCCGGAATGTGTGACCGCGCCCCTGTTGGCGCCGCCGACGACAGCCGCATATTTCTCCAGGACGCCGCCCAGGCGCCGAAAATCTGGTTCAGGCAGTTCTGCACGTCGCCTTTCCAGCGTCTCTTCGTCCACTTCCAGCGTTATGGATGCGGCATCGGGAGACGCATCGATGGTGATCATGTCTCCGTCACGTACAAGCGCGATAGGCCCGCCGATGGCCGCCTCCGGACATGCATAACCGATGCACAGCCCGCGCGACGCACCTGAAAAGCGTCCGTCCGTCAGAAGCGCGACCTCTTCGCCCATGCCCTGGCCGTAGAGAAGCGCGGTGATGCCGAGCATCTCTTTCATGCCCGGAGACCCCTTCGGCCCCTCATTGCGTACGACGATAACGTCTCTGCGCTCGTAGTTCCGGTTCTCGATCGCGCTCTGGCAGGCATCCTCGCCGTCGAAAACGCGGGCCGGGCCGCGGTGGCGGAGTTTCTTCAGGCCCGCGACCTTGATCAGCGAACCCTCGGGGCAGAGATTGCCTTTCAGCACAATGACCCCGCCATTGGGTGCGATCGCATTGTCGGTGCCGCGCACGACCTCGCCATCCGGCGCAGCTGAGCCGGAAACTTCCTCCTCGAGCGTCCGGCCGGTCAGCGTCAAGGCGGACCCGTCGATATGGCCGCTTCGGATAAGCTCGGCGATGATCACACCGGTACCGCCGATCTCGTAGACGTCGCGCGCGAGATACCGGCCGCCTGGCGACAGGTTTCCGATCAGCGGGGTTCTCGCAAAGACCCTTGCCGCATCATCCAGTCCGAAATCTATTCCCGCTTCATGCGCGATGGCCGGAATGTGCAGCGCCGCATTTGTCGACCCGCCCGTCGCGGCAACCAGCGCGCAGGCGTTTTCGAGTGCGGTGCGGGTGACAATCTCCCGCGGGAGTGGCGTATCCCCCGCAATCGCCGACATCACCAGTTTGCCGATCTGGCGCAGCCGCCCCTGCCGGTCCGTATAGACGGCCGGCATCATGGACAGGCCAACAGGGGAAAGTCCCAATGCCTCGGCCACCATCGCCATGGTGTTTGCCGTGAATTGCCCTGCGCAGGAGCCGGCCGTCGGGATGCTGCGGCACTGAAAGTCTTCCAGTTCGTCCCTGGTCGCGTCCCCGGCAATCATCCGGCCCACGGTTTCGAATGCGTCGAGAACCGTAACGTCCTTGCCGCCGACGCGGCCGGGCATGGCGGCCCCGCCAAAAACGAATGCGCCCGGCGCATTGACGCGCAGCATTCCCATCATCAGGCCGGGCAGGTTCTTGTCGCAACCGCCAATGGCGATCACGCCGTCAAAGCAGTGCGCGCGCATCGTCGTCTCGAGACTGTCGGCGATGAGTTCGCGCGACACCAGCGAGAACCGCATGCCCGGATGCGCCATTGTCAAACCGTCGGAGACGGAGACGACGGGGGTCTCGTGCGGAAAACCGCCGGCGCCATAGATCCCCGTCTTGATGTGCTGAGCCTGGTCGCGCAGGTTCATGTTGCATGGGCTCATGTCCCCGCCCGTATGCACGACGGCGATATGCGGGCGCTCTATCTCCTCGTCCGTCAGCCCCATGCCTTTCAGGAAGGCCTTGGAGTTCTCCCGCATCAGGGTCGAATAGATCGTCGGAAATCGGCGGCGTTGGCGGCTCATGTCCTCCCTCATCGCATTGTTGTCGGCAGGTACAGAACGATCCAGGGAAACATGATCAACAGCACGAGCCGGATAAGGTCCGCACCGACGAATGGCAGCACACCGCGGAAAATCGTCGGCAGGCTGATATCGCGCGCGATCGAGTTGATGACGAAGACATTCATGCCCACCGGCGGCGTGATCAGTCCCAGTTCGACGGTCATGACGATGATGACGCCGAACCAGATCGGGTCGAAGCCAAGCTGCACGATCACCGGATATACGATCGGCACGAGCAGGATGATCATCGCCATGGCGTCCAGGATACATCCCATCAGCACGAAGAAGACGAGGATCAGCGCAAGCGTACCGTGCGCACCGAGATCGAGGCTGGTCAGAAGTTTGGTGATCTTCTGCGGTGTCTGCGTCACCGCAAGAAAATAGCCGAACAGGATCGCGCCGATCAGGATCGTGTAGATCGAGACGGATGTCCGCAGCGCCTCGACGAGGCTGTCCATGAGTTTCCGCGCGTTCAGCCGTCCGCGCAGGATGCCGATCAAGGCGGTCAGGAAAGACCCGACCGCCGCAGCCTCGGTCGCGGTGGCGACGCCAAAATAGATGCTGCCGATGATCGCGATAAACAGCAGCATGACGGCCCAGACGCCGCCCAGCGAACGAAGCGCTTCGCCAAGGTCGAACCGAGTGCCTTCCGGAAGGCTGCGCGCATAGGCGATGCGAAGGGCCAGCATGTACATGATGATGGCCAGCATGCCGGGCAATATGCCGGCAATGAAGAGCTTGCCGACATCCTGCTCTGTGATGAAGCCATAGACGGCGAGCACGACCGACGGCGGAATCAGGATGCCGAGCGTGCCTCCGGCAGCGATCACGCCGGTCGAGATGTCGTCGCGATAGCCGACCCGTTTCATTTCCGGCAACGCGATCTTGGTCATGGTGGCCGCGGTCGCGACCGAAGAGCCGCAGATCGCCGCGAAACCTGCGCAGGCACCGATGGTCGACAGGGCCATGCCGCCGCGGAACACCCCGAACCAGGACTGTCCCGTCCGGAACAGCTCTGCGGACATGCCGGAATTTGTTGCCAGCACGCCCATCAGAACGAAGAACGGGATCAGCGTCAGGTTGAAGTCTGTGACCGTGCGGATCGGCGACTGCGCCAGCAGGTTCAACGCCGGGCCCCAACCGGCAACGGCCGCGAAGCCGCCGATACCGACCAGGCCCATTGCAATGCCGATCGGCACGCGCAGAATCATCATGGCGAAGAGTGCGAGGAAACCCGCTACCGCGATAAGGTCGCCATCAATCATGACTGACTTTCCCTGTTTCGGCGGCGACGTTCTCTTCGGTATCGACGGCGTCGAAATGGTCAAGCGTGCCGCGCCCGGTGGCAACCAGGATCAGGCGTGCGAGAATCGTCAGGATGCTGACGGCGACGCCCGCCCAGATCAGCGCCATCAGCCACCAGGCCGGAATGCGCAAATCCATCGTCGCCTCGCCGCTACGGCTGGCGCTGAGCACGCGGTCGAGCAGCTTCCACGTCAGCAGGCATGTGAAGATAAGCAGGACCGTCCAGGCGAAGGTGTCGATCCATCGGCGCACACTCTTCGGCAGGAACTCCGCAATGATATCGACCTTGATGTGCGAGCCGCGGTAGCCGACGCTGGCAAAGCCCCACATGATGGCCGCGCCAAGCAGCAGCCGCGACAGGTCGAAAGCGTCGGGTATCGGAAATGAGAACATATAGCGGCTGACCGCCGAGACCACGACGACGACCGTGATCAGGGCCATCAGCACCCCCGCGACCTTCTCGATGGCCAGAGAAAACCACTCGAGGAAATTCTGTAAACTGGACAAGATGACGGAGCCGGGGCGGCTTGGCGCCGCCCCGGCCTTTCCTGTGTTAGTCGAAACGGGCGTTGTGACGGTCGAGCGCGTCCAGATAGCTCTGGTAGATCGCGTCTGGATCACCGCCGGCAGCCTTCACGTCTTCCTTCCACTGGTCGATCAGCGGTGCTGCGGCGTCGCGCCACATCTGCACCTGCTCCGCGGTCGGGACATTCACAGTGTGGTCGTCCGAGTCGAGCATCTTCTGCCGGCCGGACGCCTCGTTCTCGGCCCATCCGGCTGAAAACTTCTTCGACCATTCAGGCGTACAGTGGTCGTCGATCACCTGTTTCAGGTCGTCCGGCAAGCCCTCGTATTTCGCCTTGTTGATCAGCAGGAGCTGCGCCGACACGTAGAACGGCATGTCGAGATGCTGCTTCGTTTCCGAGTCGATGCCGAAGATGTAGATCGAGTTCCACGGGAAGGTGATGGCATCGGCTGTACCGTTGGCGATCGCCTCGCGTGCTTCCGGCGCCGGCACCTGGACGGGGCCGCCGCCGAGCATGCTGATGAAGCGCGACATCGTCGCGTGCGCCGGCCGCACATTCTTGCCCTTGACGTCGCTCGGGACCATGATCGGGTCCCTGGAGTGGATGGTGCCGGGGTCATGCGGATTGGCGATACAGAACTTGACGTCCGACATCTCCGTTTCGGCAATCGGCGCGTACCATTCATGCATGGCCTGCGCACCGGCGATTGAGTCGTTCATGTGGAACGGGATTTCGATCAGGCTGTACATCGGGAAACGGCCGGCCTGGTACCCGGGGTTCACGTAGCTGATATCCGCGATACCGTCGCGGGCCATGTCGTAATGGTCCGGTGCTGCGCCGAGCTGCTGAGCCGGAAATATCGTGATGTCGATGCGGCCGTTCGAGGCTTCCTTGATCGACTCGACCCACGGCTCGATACCGAGTGTCTGGATCGGATGCGTAGGCGGCACCCAGTGGGCGAGACGAAACGTGACCTCCTGGGCCTGCGCCATGCCCGCCGAAAGCGCAAATGCTGCCACACCGGTAATGAATTGACTGATTTTCATGTTTTCCTCCCTGTCAATCGAGAGAGGCAATCCTCCAGCCGGGGTGCCGTGCCTTGGCACGATCACTCCGTTGACTCTCTCTGTATGCAATTAGCCATGGTATGGGCATGTTTGTCTATGCCTTAGGCCTTCCATGCATACTTACGAACCCGGTTTGCACGAGATAGCGCGCCCTTTGGATGGACAAGATGCAGTGCAGCGGGCAAAATTCCGACGGCGAACGTTCCGGAGGTGCTCCAGGTCCCGCGCCCGGACAACTGGCGGTGAGGAAATCGCGCTGAACACGACTCAAACATTGACGCTCGTCTCGGCTATGTCCTGGCCGGCTTTCCTGCAGAGCGAGATACTTGCAGTTGTTACGCCTGATGTTGGATTGATAGACGCAAATAGAGCCAACCATCGACATGGAGCCGCTGTTTCATGAACAAACCCCCGGAACCGAAACTCGAGCACATATGCGATCTCACCGTTGAGCTCGATCCAATCTGCGAAATGGGCATGGGGCGCGCTGGCAGGCGCCGTATTATCCCGATCGTCGGCGGAACGGTCCAGGGGCCGCGTCTGAATGGTCGCATTCTTAACCTCGGCGCGGACTGGCAAACGATATTCGCCGACGGTCTCGCTGAGCTCGATACCCGCTACGCGATCGAAACCAACGACGGTGCGACGATAGAGATCGTCAATTACGGCTATCGCCATGGTCCGCCAGAAGTGATTTCTGCGCTCGCAAGAGGTGAGGCTGTCGCGACCGACGACTACTACATGCGAACGCATGCGCGGCTTGAAACCGGCGATTCCCGCTATGACTGGGTAAACCGCACACTGTTCGTGGGTTCAGGGGCCCGGTTTGCGGAGAAGGTCGTCGTCACCCTCTATGCAATTGGATAGCTGTCGCGAGCCGTTATGGTCGCTGGAGCACTGTGACGAAACGATCACCGGCGGCCGACAAACGCCTTAACCTGCCTTGGCTTGGTGACTGTTTCTTACGGCTTGTGCCGCTTTTTGGGCATCCTCGATCCTCCGTCTTTCTAAACATAATGCTGGCCCCATTTCGTCGTGTGGGTTCAGCGTCGCGTCGGCTTCCTGACGACCGGCCCGCTCAGCCTAACAATCCCCTCGATCTCTGACACCTCGTCGCGGACGTGCCGGCTCAACACCGTCAGCGCATTCGTCCAAGAATTTTCCTTCATGTCCTGCGTCGATCCGCGAACCGACACACGAGTCAATGCACCGTCTTGCATGTCGCTTCAATTCTGTTATGTGTTACATATAACAGAGATTGGGAGAAAAAGATGGAGGTCCAGGCGCGCGGCAAGCTTGTCGAGGGTCTCGCATCGAAGCTCGGTCCCGGCGCCGTTCTCGCCGGAGCAGACATTCCGGATCGCGCCCGGACCGACTGGAGCTTCCTTCCCGCAACCGCGCCCTTCGCGGTGTTCCGGCCGTCCTCAACCGAAGAAGTCGCTTTGATCCTGCGGTCCTGCAATGAGGCCGGCATTGCCGTGACCCCGCAGGGTGGCATGACCGGTCTGTGCGGCGGGGCGCGGCCGCTTGACGGCGGTGTCGGTCTTTCGATGGAAAGGATGGTCGGCATCGACAGTATCGATAGCGACGGCATGACGATGATCGTGCGCGCCGGCACGCCGCTCGAAACCATTCAGAAGGCCGCGGATGACGCCGGCCTCTTCTTCGCGCTAGATCTGGGCGCGCGCGGCTCCTGCGCGATCGGCGGCAATCTCTCCACCAACGCGGGTGGAAATCGCGTCATTCGCTACGGAATGGCCCGTGATCTCGTGCTCGGGCTGGAAGTTGTACTTCCCGACGGAACCGTCCTGCCAATGCTCAACCGGATGCTGAAGAACAACGCCGGTTACGACCTCAAGCAGCTATTCGTCGGAGCCGAAGGCACGCTCGGCGTCATTACGCGCGCGGTGCTGCGCTTGCATCCCAAACCTGGATGCGTATGCGCCGCGATGTGTGTGGTGACTGGCTATGACAAAGTGCTCGAATTGCTCGGCACCGCTCGCCGTAATCTCGGCCCCTTCCTTTCGGCCTTCGAGGTCATGTGGGCCGATTACTGGACCCAGGCGACCGAGCGGGTGCCCAACGCAAAGGCGCCTGTAAAGATTGGCGAGGGGACGCATGTCGTTCTCGTCGAGATGCAGGGTCTGGACGACGGGATCGACGGCGCGCGTTTCAGCGCATGGCTGGAGCAGATGTTCGAGAGTGGCGTGATCGGTGACGGCGCCATCGCGCAAAACCTCTCCGACATGGCCGATTTCTGGGGCACGCGCGACGCCGCGGCCGAGTTCGCCAATCCGGATGTGATCGGCCCGCACATATCCTTCGATATCGGGCTGCCGATCCGCAGGATCGAGGAATTCGTGAACCGGTCCAAGCTGGCGCTGATGGACGAGCTTGGATGCCATTCGGTGCATTACGGTCATGTCGGCGACGGCAACATCCACATCGTGGCGTGGGTTCCCGGCGCAAAGATCCAGCCTTTGGCGAACGCCAGCCGTATCGTTTACGAAATCGTCGGCGATCTCGGCGGCACGGTTTCAGCCGAACACGGAATAGGGCTCCTCAAGAAGCCCTATCTCGAACACACGCGCGATCAGGCCCAAATCGAGTTGATGCGGCGCATCAAGCGCTGCATCGACCCGTCCCTGACCCTCAACCCGACTAAGATTTTCGACTGACCCTGTCGTGACATGTGTCGCGAAGGGCTAACCCTGGGAGGAAAGCATGAGCTTCAACAGACGAAATATTCTGGCACTCGCGGCAACCGTGGTGCTTGGCGTGGCCGCTCCGGCCGTTGCGCAGGACTGGCCGAACGGTCCGGTCACACTGATCGTGCCGTGGAGCGCGGGCGGCGGCACCGATGCCACGGCGCGCATGATCGGCACGCTGCTCGAAAAAGAACTCGGAGTTCCTGTTCCGGTGGTCAATCGCACGGGCGGGTCCGGCGTTATCGGTCATTCGGCCATTGCGGATGCCGCTCCCGATGGCCAGACGATCGGCGTGGCCACCCTTGAGATCGGGTCGATGCACACGCTCGGTCTGACCGACCTCACCTACAAGGCCTACACACCCATCGGTCTTTATAATTCCGATCCCGCCGCGATTTTCGTGCGCGCCGATGCCCCTTATGACGATATGGCGGGCCTGCTGACAGCTCTGGAAGCGGCGCCGGATCGTGAATTCAAGGCCTCCGGTTCGGCGCAGGGCGGTGTGAACCATCTGGCGCTGGCTGGTATGCTTCTTGCGGCGGGTCTGCCCGTCGAGCGCGTCGCATGGGTTCCCTCGGAAGGTGCCGCTCCCGGCTTGCAGGACCTTGCTGCCGGAGGCGTCCAGATCGCAACGGCGTCGCTGCCCGAAGCCGCTGCTCTGATGTCGGCCGGGCTGATCAAGCCGCTCGCCGTCTTTGCGGATGCGCGCCTCGACGATGCAAAGGACCTGCCGACATTCAAGGAGGCGACGGGCAACGATTTCTCTCTCGGATCCTGGCGCGGGGTTGTTGCGCCCGCCGGCGTTTCCGATGAGGTTGCGGCCAAGCTGGTGGAGGCTGTCGACAAGGTGGTCCACGATCCCGAATATCTGGCCTTCATGAAGGATCGGGGTTACGCGACACAATGGACGCCGTCCGGTGAGTTCGAGTCGTTCATGGAGACGTCGGACAAGGCGCTGGCGCAGAGCCTCGCGGCCGTCGGACTGGCCAAGCAGTAAAGAAGGCGCGGGGGAGGTCTCACGTCCTCCCCTGCCGTCGTTCGTTGCTAGGGAGGGTTTGATAGCCATGAAGGTTCATGACAGCGTGATCGGTGCGCTTTTGTTCGCCTTCGGCCTTTGGGTGCTGGCGACGGCGTGGAGTTATCCGGAAATGCCCGGTCAGAGCATCGGGCCGGGAACCTTTCCCAGCGTGCTGGGTGCCCTGTTCATGGCCGGCGGTGTCCTGCTGGCAATCACGGGATTGCGCGAGCGCGGCATGGGACTTGTCATGATCGATCCTGGCTGGCGATTTCCGGCCCGGTTTGCCGCTGCGATTCTCGCGACCGCCGGCGTGGTTGCTTTCGCGATGGTGTTCGAAACAGTCGGTTTTCCCATCGGAGGTTTCGTCCTTCTGACCGCGCTGTTCATCTTGTCGGGGTACAGAAGCCCGACCTGGATCGCGGCCTCTGCTGTCTTCGTTCTTGCGGTGCACCTGACGATGACGCGTCTCCTCTACGTGCCTCTGCCGGCCGGGCTGTTGAAAGGCATCTTGTAATGATCTTCCAGCATCTCGGCGCTGCATTCGAACTCGTTCTGACATGGAACATGTTCCTCATCATGTTTTCCTGCGCCCTGTTTGGCCTGTTCGTTGGCTCAGTCCCGGGCCTTTCGGCAACCATGGCGACGGCGATGCTCGTACCGCTGACCTTCTTCATGGATCCCGTGCCGGCAATCGCTGCAATTGTGACTACCGCGGCGATGGCGATCTTCGCGTCGGATATTCCGGCGGCTCTGATCCGCATTCCCGGAACCGCCGCCTCTGCTGCCTATGTGAGCGACCTCAACGCGTTGACGCGCGCAGGCAAAGTCGGCCGGGCGCTCGGCATTTCGGTCACAGCCTCGGCCATCGGCGGTATTTTCGGCTCGCTCGTCCTGATCTTCGCCGCACCTGAACTGGCTCTCGTATCGCTGAATTTCACCTCGTTCGAGTATTTCTGGCTGGCCCTTCTGGGTCTAACGGCCGCCGTGATGTTGGGCTCGGCGTCGATTCTCAAGAGCCTGATCGCGCTCTGCATCGGCCTCATGATCGCCAGCGTCGGCATGGACACGACCTCCGGCCTGCCGCGTTTCACTTTCGGGCTGACCTCGCTCCTTGATGGCGTTGCCTTCGTTCCGGCGCTTATCGGCATGTTCGCCATTCCCGAATTGATCCGTACTTTCGTGCATCGGGATCTTCCGCCCCCCGCCGCGCCGATCGGCAATCCGTTCTCGCTGTTTCGAGGCCTCGGCGGTGTGCTGTGGCGGCACAAGACCAACCTCGCGCGCAGTTCCACCATTGGGACGATCATCGGAATCCTGCCAGGCGCGGGATCCGATATTGCGTCATGGATTTCTTATGCAGTCTCCAAGAAGTTCTCGAAAAAACCTGAGGTCTATGGCGACGGCAGCGAGGAAGGGCTTGTCGATGCCTGCGCCGCGAACAATTCGGCGCTGTCGGGCGCCTATGTGCCGGCCATGGTGTTCGGCATCCCGGGTGACAGCATTACCGCGATCGTCATCGGTGTTCTGTATATCAAGGGCCTCAATCCGGGACCCATGGTCTTCCTGACCAGCGCCGATACGATCGCCGCCATCTTTCTGGTGTTCCTGCTGGCGAATATACTCATCGTTCCCCTCGGCCTGCTGGCGATTGGATTTGCGGCGCAGATTCTGCGAGTTCCCAAACTCGTCCTTGCGCCGATGATCCTCGGCTTCTGCATTGTCGGCTCCTATTCGATCGACGCTAGCGCTTCCGGTGTCGTCATCATGGTCGTTCTCGGCGTTCTGGCTTACTTGATGGAGGAGAATGGCTTTCCCGTCGCTCCGACCATTCTCGGTATCGTCATGGGGCTCCTCGTCGAACGGAATCTGGTCACGTCGCTGATCAAGTCCGACGGATCGCCGCTCGGTTTTTTCGAACGCCCCATCGCGGCCGGCCTCGCCCTCACGGTCGCGATAATCTGGATCGTGCCGGTCGTGCTATGGGTCAGACGGCGGAAGAAAAGGTCAGGGGAGACGTTTGTATGAATGTGCGCAGGATCGCTCCACAAAAAACACTGGCGGAGATCGCCGCGAAAGAGATCCGCGACGCGATCCTGACCGGCGCTTTCAAGCTCGGAGAGAACATTTCGGAAGACCGTCTGGTGGCGCAGATGGGGATCTCCCGGACGCCGATACGAGACGCAATGGCGATTCTCTCGCGTGAAGGCCTGGTGAATGTGCGTCCCAAACGCGGATCGTTCGTTTTCGAGACCTCACTGGAGGATCTTGCCGCGATCTGCGACTACCGCCAGATGCTTGAGGCGCAGGGCGCGCGCGCCGCGATGCGGACGGATCGAACCGGTTTTCTCGAAACGCTCAGCGCAGTGGTCGAAAAAATGGCGGCCGCGCTGGCGAATGGCGAAATCGTCGAATACGGCCAGCTCGACAGCGCCTTCCATCAGGCCGCCTTCGATCATTGCGGCAATTCCTATTTGCGCGACTCTTATGCTCTCGTCGCCGGACGTATCGCCACCTTGAGGGCCAACATCACCGCGCCTTACGAGGCGCGGCGAGAGGAATCGATGAACGAGCACAGGAGCATGCTCGACATGCTCGCGCGCGAGGACTTCGCTGCCTTTGACGCCGCGCTTGCGGCGCATGTGCAACGCACGGCCGACGTCTATCAGAAGGCGCTGGCCGACGGCCATCTGGGGCCCGACCGAAAAGCATCCGAGAAGGTGGCCCGATGACCGCGAATGCACCGACGCTTATGGGCGGCGCGCGCCGCCTGAAAGACCTGCTGGCGCGGGGCGAGCTGGTGGCGGCACCGGGCGCGCCCGATTGCATGACCGCGCGAATGGTTCAACAGGCCGGTTTCGGAGCGGTTTATATGACTGGCCTGGGCGCGACGGCCATGCGGTTGGGCCAGCCGGACCTCGGGCTGATGACGCAGACCGAGATGGCGGACCACGCCCGCGCCATGGTGCGCGCCGTGCAAATTCCGGTGATCGCGGATGCGGATACCGGCTACGGCGGGCCGCTCAATGTGCGCCGGACAGTCGAGGAATACGCGCAGGCCGGTGTGGCGGCGCTGCATCTGGAAGATCAGGAAAGCCCGAAACGGTGCGGTCAACTGGCGGGCGTGCGCATAGTCCCCCGGCGCGATGCCGAACTGCGTATCGCCGCGGCCGTTGCCGCCCGTGCCGAAATCGGCGCCGACATGATCATCATCGGCCGCACCGACGCGCTCCAGTCCGAAGGTATCGAATCGGCGATCGATCGCGCTCGGCGTTACCGGGATCTTGGCGCGGACCTCGCTTTTGTCGATGGCGTGAAGACGCGCGGCGAGGTCGAGGGGATAGCGGCGGGGCTCGATGGCCCCAAGGTCGTATCGCTGGTCGATGGAACCGACGCGGCGCAATTGACCCGCGCCGAATTGGCCGAAATGGGGTTCTCGATCGTCCTTTACGCCGTCACCACCCTGTTCGCCGCCGGAGCGGCGATCCGCGAAGCGCTGGCGCATTTGTCCGACGCGGGGACGCCCCACGGTCTCGTCGGGCAAATGAGCTACGCGGAATTCTGCGATGTTGTCGATCTCGGCCGATTTCAGGCTTTTGCAAAAACCCATGAAACCGAAGATCAGCCGTGAAAACCGCCATCGCGACCGTTTCGATCTCCGGTGACCTGCGAGAAAAACTCGCGGCCATCGCCGCCGCCGGTTTCGACGGCATCGAGATCTTCGAGAACGATTTCCTCGCCTTCGACGGCGGTCCGCGCGAGGTTGGCCAGATGGTGCGCGATCACGGGTTGGAAATCGCATTGTTCCAGCCGTTCCGCGACTTCGAAGGCATGCCGGAGCCGCAACGCGCCCGCGCCTTCGATCGTGCCGAGCGCAAGTTCGACCTGATGGGAGAGTTGGGCACCGACCTCGTGCTGGTCTGCTCCAACGTCTCGCCGATCTCGCTTGGCGGCATCGACCGCGCGGCCGATGACTTCCGTGAGCTGGGCGAGCGGGCTGCGAAACGCGGCATTCGCGTCGGTTACGAGGCGCTCGCCTGGGGGAAGCATGTGTCCGATCACCGCGATGCGTGGGAGATCGTGCGCCGCGCCGACCATCCGAATGTCGGGCTGATTCTCGATTCCTTCCACACCCTGGCAAAGAAGATCGACCCCGAGACAATCCGCTCCATCCCCGGCGACCGCATCTTCTTCATCCAACTCGCCGACGCACCGAAGATCGACATGGACCTGCTCTACTGGAGCCGGCATTTCCGCAACATGCCGGGCGAAGGCGATCTCGACGTCGCCGGCTTCATGCGCGCCGTCGCCGCCACCGGCTATGACGGTGTGCTGTCGCTGGAGATTTTCAACGATCAGTTCCGCGGCGGTTCGCCCAAGGCGATCTCCGTCGATGGCCACCGCTCGCTGGTCTACCTGATGGATCAGGTGCGCCGCGCCGAGCCGGACATTCGAATCCCGGTGCCCGACATGCCGGACCGTATTCCCGTGCACGGCGTCGAGTTCGCCGAGTTTGCCGCTGACGAGACGGAGGGAGCGGAACTGGGCGGGCTGCTCCACACGCTCGGTTTTCGGCGTGCCGGCCGTCATATCGCCAAGGATGTCGAACTGTGGCGCCAGGGCGCGATCAACATCGTCATCAACACCGAGCGGGAGGGCTTCGCCCATTCGTCCTATGTCGTGCACGGCGCCAATGTCTGCGATATTGGACTGAAGGTGGAGGATGCGTCGGCGACGGTGGAGCGGGCGCGGGCGCTTGGCGCGAATTTCTTCGACCAGCCGGCGGGACCGGGCGAACTGAAGATACCGGCGATCCGCGGCGTTGGTGGCGGCATCGTGCATTTCATCGACGAAAAGAGCGATCTGGCGCGGGTGTGGGAGATCGAGTTCGAGCCGGCCACAGATGATGACAAGCCCGCCGATGCCGGCCTGACCCGGATCGATCATGTCGCGCAGACGATGAACTACGAAGAGATGCTGACCTGGGTGCTTTTCTACACCTCGATCTTCACAACCGAGAAGTCGCCGATGGTTGATGTGGTCGACCCGGCGGGGCTGGTGCGCAGCCAGGTGATCGAGAGCGAGGACGGCTCGCTCCGCATCACCCTGAACGGCGTGGAGAACAGGCGCACGCTGGCCGGGCATTTCCTGGCCGAAAGCTTCGGTTCTTCGGTGCAGCATCTGGCCCTTGCGACCGACGACATTTTCGCGACCGCGACCGCCTTGCGCGCCAAAGGTTTCCAGCCGCTCGTCATCTCGCCCAATTACTATGACGATCTCGACGCCCGTTTCGGCCTGGAGGAGGATTTCCTGAGCCGGCTGCGCGATAACAACATCCTGTACGACCGCGACGGCAACGGCGAATATTTCCAGCTCTACAGCCCGAATTACGGCGAGGGCTTCTTCTTCGAGATTGTCGAGCGCCGAAACGGCTATCGCGGCTACGGCGCGGCCAACGCCCAATTCCGGACCGCCGCCCAGAAACGTCAAATGCGCCCGAAGGGCATGCCGAGAGTGTAGGGTCCTTCAAGGCGGGACTACGGTTGTCGAACCTTGGTTGAGATCGCGCACTTGGACCGATCATGTTCCCTTCGACGGGAAACAGGCGATGGCCCCTCATCCCGATTGAACGAATGATTGCTCTCGGTATGGCGCTTGGATGACGGTTTGCTCCACATTCATGACGTCGTGAAACGATGCAAAATCGATAACAGGGAAATCCTGCTCGTCTTGGCTATCCTCTCAGCCCTTCGAGTGTGCCGGCATTAAGAGAACCCGCATTTTTATCCAATCTTTGATTCTGTAAGCCACAGATAACCTTTTCCGGAATCCTCCTCCGTTCGTCAGGACGAAACTGTCTCACTGGCGCTGAAGCCGGACAGATTACCGAGTCTGGATCACTCGAAAATCGAGACTCCAAACCTTGCCGGGAATGCGGCCCCGACAATTGGTTGCCCATGAAGCCTCATGATTTCGCGCCCCGAGACGCCGAAGCCCGTTCTTGACAGCGCGAGCGATTCCATATTCTATAGAATATAGAAATCGCATTTCATCGCGACCAACGAGGAGGAAATCGTGAAAAAGACGCAGATCGGAAAATTGACGAGTCGCCGGAGCATGCTGGCCGGTTTGGCCGGCTCTCTGGTGCTGGCGGCAGGGCCGGCGGCCTCTGTGCATGCGCAGGAAGGGCTTGGTACCGCGGACAATCCCGTGGAAGTCAGGATCATGGCCAACGAGGCCTTTGCCAACACCTGGCAGACGCTGCTCGTCCCGGAGTTCAACAAGGCCTATCCGAACGTGCGCGTTGTCTTCGACGGCGTGCCCTATACGGAGCTTCTGGCCAAGATGATGCTGGATGCCACTAGCCCGAATCCGGAATACGATGTGCTTCTGGTTGACGATCCGTGGGTTCCGCAGCTTGCCGAAATCGGCGCGCTCGTGGACCTGAAGGGCGAGAAGGTGGCCGCGCTGACCGGCGACGATTACGACTGGGACGATTTCAACGCCGCGCCTTTGGCGGCGGGCGAGTGGCAGGGCGTCCAGTACGCCGTCCCCGTGCGCTCGAACATGCTTCTGCGCTTCTATAACAGGACGCTCTACGAGGAAGCCGGATTGCCCGAGCCGACACCGGAGCAGACCTGGGACGAGTTCTTCGCCGATGCCGAAAAACTGGTGCGCGACGCTGATGGCGACGGCAAGGACGACCGCTGGGCAATCGACACCTATTTCGTTCGCGAGCCGCTGACGCCGACGATCTGGCAATCGATCCTCAACGCGAATGGCGGCAGCCTGCTTGATGAGTCCGGTTCACCGGCATTCGCCAACGAGACCGGCGTGAAGTCTCTGGAAACCCACAAGCGCCTGCTGGATTATGCGCCGCCCGGCGCGCTCGGCCATGGCTTTTCGGAATCGCTTCAGGCTTTCCGCCAGGGCTTGGTCGCCAACATGTTCAACTGGGGCAGTGTGTACAAGTCCACCGCTGTCGACCCGAAGTCCACGACGCTTACGGTGGATGAGGTCGGTATCCAGGTGCTCCCCGTTGGAGACGTCCAGGCCGGCGCGCACCGCGGTATCTGGATTGCCGGCGTCAGCTCGAAGACCGAAGAGCTTGAAGCGTCCTGGGCGTTCCTGGAATGGCTGACCTCCAAAGAGGGCGAGAGCATCAACGCTTCGCTGGTGGGGTCTTTCCCGGCACGCAAGTCGACGCTCAATGGCGAGCCGGCCGAACCTTGGCTCGGACCCGTCTATGAGACGCTGCAGCAGGCTTACGATGTGGCCGCCAAGGGTAAAATGTGGCGCATCCGCAGCCCGAAATCCGATGCCGCTCAGCAGATCCTGGCGGACGAGATCGCACGCGGTCTTGCCGGACAGGCCAGTGCCGAAGAGGCATTGGATACGGCCGCCGGAAAAATCGAAAAAGCGTTGAAATAACCGGCTGCTGCATAACTGGCATGGGCGTCCCGCGCGCCCATGCCCCATCCGGGCGAGGCGCCGGATGGCTCTTCAACCGACAGATTTACGGCCGCATCACGCAATGCGGCGCCAACCTGGCGATGCACCGCGCATCGCGCTTGCGGGACGGATTGCCCGTGCCCGATTTTGACTGGGGAACCCGATGCCGACGAAAGCGATTGTCAGCGAAGTCAAGACATTCTCTTGCAGCAACTCCTGGCGAAACTACCACTTCCTGAAGATCGTCACCGAGGATGGCATCGTCGGCTGGAGCGAATATGACGAGAACTTCGGGTCGCCCGGCGTTTCCGCCGTCATCGGTGAACTTGCGCATCGCCTGATCGGGCAGAGCGCGATGCATCACGAGCATGTCAGGGAAGACCTGCGCAACGTGACGCGGCCGGGATCGGGCGGCGTGGTCGGTCAGGCGCTGGGTGCGATCGAGAACGCCCTCCTCGACGTCAAGGCCAAGGCGCTGGATGTGCCGTGTCACGTCCTGCTCGGCGGCAAGGTGCGCGACAGGATCAGGGTCTACTGGTCGCATTGCGTATCCTACCGCACGCGGACGGAACATTTCCCGCCCGGTATCACAGACGAAAGCGGCGTCCGCCAGATCGCCCGCGAGGTCGGCGAAAAGGGTTTCACGGCGCTCAAGACGAACATCTTCCATTATGACGACGAAGGCCGGATCGAAGGCTGGTCGCCGGGCTTCAGCCGTCCGCACGAGCCGGGGCGCAATGTCGAGCGCAAGACGCGCAAGGATCTGCGCAAGCACCTCCAGATCATGCGGGAGGAAGCCGGTCCGGATATCGATATCCTTCTCGATCTGAATTTCAACGGCAAGACCGAGGGCTTCCTTTCGATGATCCGCGAGATCGAGGATCTCGACCTCTTCTGGATTGAGATCGACACGCTCGATCCCAGGGCGCTGGCCTATATCCGGTCCAAGAGCAGGCACCCGATCTCGTCATGCGAAACGCTGATTGGCCTGCAGCAGTTTCTGCCGTTCTTCCGCGAACAGGCAATCGATGTTGCGATTATCGACACACCCTGGAACGGCGTCTGGCAGTCGCTCAAGATTGCTGCGGCCGCGGAGGCGCATGAAATCAACGTGGCGAGCCACAATTTCTACGGTCACTTGTGCACGATGATGAACGCGCATTTCAGCGCCGTCGTACCCAACATGCGGATCATGGAAACCGATATCGATCGGATCGCATGGGACAGTGAGCTTTTCACCCACGTGCCTGAAATTAAGGACGGCTACATGGTCGTGCCCGACCGGCCTGGTTGGGGGACGGAGCCGATCGAGGCGGCGCTTGCGAAATACCCGCCCTTGCCGGATGTCGGTATGCCGAAACGTGTTTCGGTGCCGCGTCTGTCTGTGTGACGATGTCTGACGTATCTGGTCACCCCAAGCTTGCATGAGTGTCATGAACGAGCCTGTCGACGTTCTCATCATCGGAGCCGGAGCATCCGGCGCGGCGGTGGCCTGGAGCCTCGCAGAGACGCGCATGCGCATCGTCTGCCTGGAGCAGGGCGACTGGCCGAAGAGTAACGATTTCCCGAGCACGGGAACGGACTGGGAAGCCAGGGCCCTGGAAGACTACGCGATCAGTCCGAACCGGCGAGCGCTGGAAGCGGACTATCCGGTCAATGACGACGATTCGCCGATCAAGATCGCCAACTACAACGGCGTCGGCGGCGGGACCGTGTTCTACGCGGCGCATTTCCCGCGGCTGCATCCGTCTGACTTCCGCGTGAAAAGCCTGGACGGCGTCGCGGAAGACTGGCCGCTGGATTACGGCACGCTTGAACCTTTCTATGCGCTCAATGACCGTATGATGGGCGTCTCCGGGCTGGCCGGCGATCCGGCCTATCCGCAAAAGGAAGCGGTGATGCCACCCATCGCGATGGGCCGGACAGGCGAAGTGCTCGGAACCGCCATGAACCGCCTCGGCTGGCATTGGTGGCCGTCGGACGCCGCCATCGCCACCGAGGAGTATGAAGGCCGCGCGCCATGCATCAATCTCGGCCAATGCGGATCGGGTTGCGCCCAGGGCGCCAAGGCGAGCACCGACGTGACCTACTGGCCGGAGGCGATCCGCTCGCGGATCGAGGTGCGCACGAAATGCCGTGTCAGCCGCATCGAGACCAATGACGCGGACATGGCGACCGGGGTCCATTATTTCGACGCTGATGGCAAAGAGGTCTTCCAGCCGGCCGAGATCGTCATCATGGCGTGCAACGGGATCGGTACGCCGCGCATCCTGCTCAATTCCGCTTCCAGCCGCTTCCCGGACGGGCTCGCCAATTCCAGCGGGTTGGTGGGCAAGAACCTCATGCTGCACCCCTATGCCCAGATACGCGGCCATTTCGATGAACGGTTGGACGGTTATCGCGGCCCGCCGATTTGCGTCTGGAGCATGGAGTTCTACGAGACCGATCCGGCACGGGATTTCCTGCGCGGCTATTCATACCAGTTTTCCCGGGGTATCGGACCGGCGCGCACGGCGATCAACGGCTTTGCCGACGGAATGGTGCCGTGGGGTGAAGGCCATCATGCCGCGTTCCGGCGCCTCTTCGAGCGCAGCGCAGGAATGGTGTCGGTATGCGAGGACCTTCCCGAAGAGACGAACCGCGTCACGCTCGATCCCGACCTGAAGGATGGCAATGGAATCCCGGCACCGCGGATTACCTACCGGTTGTCCGACAACACGAGGAAAATGCTTGAGCATTCCGTCGCGCGGGGTGTGGAAATCCTCCAGGCAGCCGGCGCGCACGACATCACAACGAAAGCGCCGGTGCCATATGCGGGCTGGCATCTTCTGGGAACGGCGCGCATGGGACGGGATCCGGAACGGTCCGTCGTGAATGAATGGGGTCGGAGCCATGACGTGAAGAACCTCTTCATCGTCGACGGGAGTGTTTTCGTCACGTCCGGCGGCGTGAATCCCACATCCACGATCCAGGCGGTTGCGCTCTACGTCGCCGACCAGATCAAGTCGCGCATATACGAACTCTTCGATTGAGGCATCAATGACGACGATGAGCGACAAACAGCCTCCGGCGCCGCTGACCGACATCGAAAGGGTGACGCTGCTGTGCGTCGCGGGACACATGATCCCGGCGAGCGTGGAGTACGGCGTACCCGGGGCAGACGATCTGCGTATTTTTGCGGACATCACCCGCTCCATCGATCGTGACAGGGAGGCGTTGGGAAAGGCGCTGCAGGTCGTGAACGACCTTTCGGACGGGATGATCTTGGCGCTGTCGAGAGCCGAGCAGGCCAAACGGCTTGCCGAATTTCGCACCCGGCATGCGGATCTTGCGGGCGTGATCGAGTCAGTGGTCGCTCGTTGTTACTATCGCGACGATCGGGTCATGGCTTCCATCGGAATGGAAGCGCGCCCCGCATTTCCGAAGGGCTACAAGGTGGAGCAGGGCGACTTGTCGCTGCTCGACCCCGTTCGGGCGCGCGGCAGGATCTATCGCGATGCCGGATAGGCAGGGAGAAAGAGAGATGACATCCGAAAAAGCACAGGCCGGACCGAATGCCGCCCCGCGCCGTCGGAGACGGATCGGCGACCTTTTCGTGCGCTGGTCCTTCATGGCGCCGTCGATCGTACTCCTTATCGCCCTTCTGGCCTATCCGATCTTCTACACGATCGACATCAGCTTCTCGCGCTTTGACATCGCAACCTTCGGCGCTGGTGAATGGGTCGGCTGGGAAAATTACCGCGAGGTGATGAGCGATTATCGTTTCTGGGATTCCCTCGAGGTGACGCTGATCTATCTGGTGATCGCCCTTCCTCTACAGGTTGTCCTTGGCTTCGGCATCGCCTTTCTCATCAACGCCGAGTGGAAGGGAAGAGGCCTGGTCCGGGCGCTTTTCATCATCCCCATGGTCGTCGCGCCGGTGGTGGCGGGCGGCATGTGGCGGATGATCCTCGATCCGCTCTGGGGCATCATGAACTATTGGCTGGGCTTTATCGGGATCGGTCCGCTGGACTGGTTCGGCGATCCGACGCTGGCGATGGCGTCGATCATCATCATCGACACATGGCGGTGGACGCCCTTCATTGTCCTCATCGCCACCGCCGCCTTGCTGGCGCTTCCCAAGGATGTGTTCGAGGCGGCAAGGATCGATGGCGCGAACTGGTGGTCGACACTCTGGTCGGTCGCGGTGCCGCTGCTGGTGCCGGTCATCGCCGCGACATTCGTGATCCGCTGGCTCGGCGCGGTGAAGATGTTCGATATCGTTCTGGCGGCCACCTATGGCGGGCCGGGCAAGGCGACCAACGTGGTCAATTTGTTCATTTACGAGGAAGCTTTTCGCTCTCTGCGTTTCGCCGAATCGGCGGCAATGGCCGTGATTGTCCTGATTTTGACCATGGTGCTGACTGGCCTGTTCCTGCGCGGCAGCCGCAAGCTGGAGGAACTGTTTTGAGCGCGATCGTCACTCCGGCACCGAAGCGTCTGCGCCGCTCGCTTGGACACAATCTTCGCATTGCGGGCGGCGTGATCGTCAGCATCGTCTTCCTGTTTCCGATCTACTGGATGGTCCTGACCTCCTTCAAGGATCAGGTCGATATCTTCACCAGCCCGCCGACATTCTTCTTCAAGCCGACGCTCGACGCCTATATCGAGTACATGACGCGCGCCGACATCGTGCCGCGCCTGATCAACACGATCATCGTGGCGACAGGCTCCGGTCTGCTATCCATCGTCGTGGGAACGATGGCCGGCTACGCGCTTGCCCGCATCAGGCTGCGCGGCGCGGCCACCATCGGCGTTCTCATTCTCCTGTCGCGCGGCGTTCCGCCGATCGCGCTTGCCGTGCCGATGTTCCTCGTCGCCCGCAATCTCGGTCTGACCGACAAGCACATCACCCTCATCCTCGCCTACAGCACGTTTCTGGTTCCCTATGTGATGTGGCTGATGCGCAGCTTCTTCCTCTCGTTGCCGCGCGAATTGGAGGAATCGGCGATGATCGATGGCTGTTCGCGTTACGGAGCCTTTTTCAAGATCATCGTACCGATATCCATTCCCGGCCTGTTGTCGACACTGATCTTCTCGATGATTCTCGCATGGGAGGAACTGCTTTTCGCGCTGGTTCTCACCAACCGGCACGCCTCCACCATTCCGGTGGCCATCGCCGGGATCGCTGGCGATACGGTCAACGGCGCCAATTGGGCGGCGCTCACCGCGGTCGGCACGATCACCGTGGTGCCGGTCGTCATCTTTGCGCTTTTGGTCCAGAAGTGGCTGATTAAGGGTCTGGCCGATGGAGCGACCAAGGGATAGTCGCCGCATCGGCCTTTCTTACCGGAACTGGATCGAACCATGGAAAACCCGAAAACCTACATGACCAAGGCGGAAATGGCCCGGCGCCACATCCAGTCCATGATCCTGAGCGGAGCCGTCGGCCCGGGGGACAGGATCACCACGCGCGAGGTTTCGACGGCACTGGGAATAAGCGAAACCCCGATCCGCGAAGCGATCCGCGGGCTCGCTTCAGAGGGGTGGCTCGATATCCAGAGCCACATTGGCGCCGTCGTCCAGGGGTTGAGGGCCGATCAGATCCGGGAAATCAGCGCGTTGCGCGGTCGGGTCTGCGGCCTCGCGATCGAACTCGGAGCGCCGAATTTCGACGCCGAGCGCCTCGCGACGATCGACGAGAACATCGAGGCCTATGCGGAGGCTCTCGACCGGAAGGACTACGACCTCGTTGCACAGAAGAACTATGAGTTTCACGAGCTTCTTTGCGACAACCCGCAGTCGCCATGGTGCCACAAGCTGATCGAGAACATGCACGGCCAGATGTCGGCGCAACGGCACGGCATTCCGCCCCAGCATCACCGGCTCTGCGACGCGCTGACGGAGCATAAGAGCATTCGCGACATGCTGCGCGCCGGCGATTTCAAGGGCGCCGCCGAAATGGTCAAGCAACACGAAAAGAACACCGGCGATTTCCTGATCCGCATGATCAGCGAGATACCGGCAATCGACAAACGCAGGCAGGCCTGAACCTGCCGGCCGCCGCCTTGTATCGGCGGCCTTCGAAGGAGGAGATCCCAATGGGTACCGTAAACATTCGCGACGCACGCAAATCCTATGGTTCGGTGGAGGTGCTTCACGGCGTTTCCATCGATATCGAGGACGGGGAGTTCGTCGCGTTGGTCGGCCCGTCCGGATGCGGCAAGTCGACCCTTCTTCGTATGATCGCTGGCCTGGAAGACATCACCGGCGGCGAGATCCATATCGGGGACCGCGTGGTCAACGATGTCGCGCCGAAGGATCGCGATATCGCCATGGTGTTTCAGAACTACGCGCTTTATCCGCACAAGAATGTCCGCGAAAACATGGGCTTTGCGCTGCGGCAGCGCAGGGTGCCGCGCGCCGATATCGAACAACGCGTGACCGAAGCGGCGCGCATTCTCGGACTGGAACACCTGCTCGACCGCAAGCCGCGGCAACTTTCCGGCGGTCAGCGCCAGCGCGTCGCCATGGGTCGGGCGATCGTTCGCGACCCGAACGTCTTTCTGTTCGACGAGCCCTTGTCCAATCTCGACGCGAAGTTGCGCGTCCAGATGCGATCCGAAATCAAGGAACTTCACCAGCGCCTGAAGACGACGACGATTTACGTGACCCACGATCAGATCGAGGCGATGACGCTCGCCGATCGGGTCGTTGTCCTGAATGGCGGGGTAATCGAGCAGGAGGGCCCGCCGCTCGAACTGTACGACAATCCCGCGAGCCTCTTTGTCGCGGCTTTCATCGGCTCACCGCCCATGAATTTCCTGGAGGGTGATCTCGTCGACAACACCTGTCTCGTCCTCTCGGATGGAACACGGCTCGAGCTTCCTGCGGGCGATCCCAAGGGCAGGTCGCGCATCACCGTCGGCGTGCGCCCCGAGCATTTCGAATTGAGCGAAAACGGCTGGCCCGCAACCGTGTCTGTTGTCGAGCCAACCGGGTCAGAAACCCAGATAACCGCTCGCCTTGCCGGCAATGTCGTGCGCGTTCTGGTCCGTGGACGAACGGCGGTCAGGCCCGGAGAGACAATCCATCTGAGTGCCGCGCCGGACCTCATTCATATCTTCGACGCGGCACCTGTGCCGGAGGTGGCCGAAATGGAAGACGTCGCCTGAATTCGGGCAACTAAGCCGAGCGAACATCAAGGAGATCAGTAACGTGCGCGATCTGCGTGAATTCTATATCGGCGGCCGCTGGGTTGCCGCGAGTTCGAATGCCGAACATGTCATGGTCGATCCCTCGACCGAACAGACAACGGGATCGATTTCCCTTGCGAATGCGTCGGATGTCGATGCCGCTGTGGCTGCGGCGAACGCGGCCTTTCCTGCCTGGTCAGCGACTGCACCCGCAGAGCGCATCGCCGTCGTTGAGCGCATTCAAGAGGTTTACGCGCGGCGAAGCGAGGAGATGGCGCTGGCGATCAGCGAGGAAATGGGTGCGCCGATCGATCTGGCGCGGACGCGCCAGGCGCCTGCGGCTTTGCGGCACATGAAAAACTTCCTCGCCGCGATGACGGATTTCGAGTTCGTCCGCCAGCTTGGTCCGCATGCTCCCGACGACAGGATCCTGATGGAGCCGATTGGCGTGGTCGGCATGATCACGCCATGGAATTGGCCGATGAGCCAGGTCGCGCTCAAGGTCATTCCGGCCCTGCTTGCCGGCTGCACAATGGTGCTCAAGCCGTCGGAGTTCGCTCCGCTGTCTTCGGCGCTGCTCGCGGAGATCATCGACGAGGCAGGAGTACCTGCAGGCGTCTTCAATCTCATTCAGGGCGACGGCGCGACAGCGGGCGCCCGGCTCGTCGAGCATCCTGACGTCACGATGATATCCTTCACCGGTTCCACGGGTGCCGGCGCCAGCGTCCTGAAGGGAGCTGCCGACACGTTCAAGCGCGTCGCGCTGGAACTCGGCGGCAAGGGCGCCAACCTGATCTTCGCCGACGCGGACGACGAAGCGGTGGAGCGCGGTGTTCGGGCCTGCATGATGAACAGCGGCCAGAGCTGCAATGCGCCGACGCGGATGCTGGTGGAGCGCCCGTTCTATGAAGAGGCGGTCGAGAAGGCTCGCCGGGTCGCAGAAACCGTGACCGTCGGTCCGTCGCGGGAGGAGGGCGCGCATATCGGGCCGGTGGTCAACGGCCGGCAGTATGAACGCGTCCAGGCACTCATCGAAAAGGGCATGGACGAAGGCGCGAGGCTGGTGGCCGGCGGCCCCGGCCGGCCTGCTGGGTTCAACCGCGGTTTCTTCGTCCAGCCGACAGTATTCGCCGACGTCACCAACGACATGACGATCGCCCGCGAGGAGATTTTCGGCCCCGTGCTTTCCATCATCCCCTTCGAGGACGAGGAACACGCGCTGCAAATCGCCAACGATACGCCATACGGCCTGACGAATTACGTGCAGAGCGCGGATGGCGAACGGAGAAACCGGATGGCGATGGGCTTGCGATCCGGCATGGTGGAGATGAATGGCCAGCCGCGCGGCGCCGGCTCTCCCTTCGGAGGCGTTCGCCATTCGGGCGGAGGCCGAGAAGGCGGTACATGGGGGCTCGAGGAATACCTGGCCGTCAAATCGGTTTCGGGCTGGGGATGAGTGATTCTCATCCAAAGCGTGCTTTCAGAAGCGACGAGAAAAATATCGTGCTTCGCTCTGATGCGTAAGCTCGCTGCTTTGCAGGCTCTGGTCTCACGCAGGTTTTCCTCGCCCGTCGATAACAGTCGAACCGCGCAGCCGATGTATCTACACATTGCTTTCGTTGAGACCGGTATTGTCAGTCCCGGTGAGAAGCGAGAGCGTTACGCAGGTTTTCACTGAGTATCGTTACTTCGCCGGAGAAATCGGTAAGCGCGTAGTCGATCAAGGCGAGGTCAATCTCAGCGCTGTGCTGGCTGGTATATCCCTCGGCCTCGTCCGGTGCGCCCGGGTACTTGCCCTGTGGGTGGCGGTAGAGATCAATGCCGGCGATGACGATTCGTTTCGGTCGGAGGGCTACGGAAAGCGCGATCATGAGAGCGCCGTTGGTAGGGATCTGCGGTCCTGAAAGGTCTGCCAGGATCGGGCAGAAGCGGCTGAGGAATACATAGCCGGAATTCGGCAGATGGCCTCGTTCCGCGTGGTCTCGAAGAATTGGCTGGCCGATTTCGAGTGTCGGAAAGACGACGACCGGCTGTTTCGCGAGTGCAACAAGATCCGGATCGCCCGTCAGCACCAGATCGGGTTTGTTCAGCCAGTCGCGTTCGGACCAAATCCAGTTCACGCGGAACAGGATCGGGTCCTCGAAATTGGCAAGGCGCGGATCTTCCGATGATGGGCCGTTGCCGAGGCAAAGAATTGTGTCACGTTGAGGCAGTCTCTGTGCCAGGCCGTCGAGCGTCTCGATCCTCATGCCTTCAAAGAGCATGGCAGACCCGTCAAGGCATTGGCGCATGTTGCTTTTCCTGTTCCATATCGCCCTTTCGTCGCGCGCGAAAACAAAATCATCTGGGCGCCATGCATCCGCAGCCCCGGCTCATAAAGTAGCCCGTGAAAAGCTCAGCGACAATCTTTGAATGATTGCTGACAATCATTGTTAACATTAGGTATGTGTGCTTAGATACGGCTGATGCCCACTATGCATGCGGCGGGCAGACGTCGTCGTTTCCTCACCTTTTTCACTCAGCCGGAGACCGCCTTGAAAAGACTCCTACACATGCAGCATGACGACCAGGTCGCCATCGCCATAGACGCTCTCGATATTGGAGACCCGCTGGACGGATTCGGGCTCGTCGCCATCGAAGCGGCGCCGGCAGGGCACAAGATCGCCATCGCTCCGATCAAGGCGGGTGAGGAGGTTCGCCGGATGGGGCTGGTCATCGGGCGCGCGCGTATGGACATACTGCCGGGCAGCTGGGTGCACGAACACAATCTTGGTTACGAACCGTCCCATGCCGCGCTGGAAATCGGTGCACGCCTGCGCAACACCCGGTTTGTCGATGCCGACCGCGTGCCGGTCTTCCAGGGATATCGCCGCTCCAACGGGAAGGTCGGGACCCGCAATTACATCGGGGTCATCGCCTCGGTGAACTGCTCCAGCCTGGTCTCGAAGAAGATAGCGGAGCACTTCAGCATGCCGGGAGCGCTGGAACCTTATCCCGGCGTCGATGGCGTCGTGCCGCTCACCCACAAATCCGGCTGCAGTGTCTCCAACGGCTCGACCAGCATGGACATGCTGCGTCGTACGATTGGTGGCTATATGCGCCACCCGAACTTCGCCGGTATCCTGCTGGTGGGGCTTGGATGCGAAGACAATCAGATCAGCGCGTTGCTCAAGGATCAGCACTTCGTGCCGGGGCCCATGCTGCGCACGATTTCCATCCAGGATGCCGGCGGAACCCGCGCGGCGATCTCGGCGGGTGTCGCAGATGTCGAGGAAATGCTGGTCGAGGCGGCGAAGGCCGAACGCGAACCGATCCCGGCATCCGAGCTGGTCGTCGGCCTGCAATGTGGCGGGTCGGACGGCATGTCGGGCCTGACGGCCAATCCGGCTCTTGGCGCGGCCGTCGATCGCCTTGTCGCATGCGGGGGCACCGCGATCCTTGCCGAGACGCCCGAGATACACGGCGCCGAAAATCTGTTGCTCGAACGCGCCGTCAGCCATGAGGTTGGGGAGCGGCTGATCGCGCTGATCGACTGGTGGCAGGACTATACCAGGCGCGAGCCGCAGGGCTTCGACGGCAACGCATCGCCCGGCAACAGGGAAGGCGGATTGACGACGATCCTGGAAAAGTCGCTGGGAGCCGTGGCCAAGGGTGGAACAACCAATCTTGTGGATGTGATCCACTATGCGGAGCCGGCAGAAAAGAAGGGGCTCATCTTCATGGACTCGCCCGGTTTCGATCCCATTTCCGCGACCGGGCAGGTTGCGTCTGGCGCGAACCTCATCATGTTCACGACAGGCAGGGGATCATGCTTCGGCTGCCGCCCGACGCCGTCCGTCAAGCTCGCATCCAATACGCCGATGTTCGATCGGATGCGCGAGGACATGGATTTCAATTGCGGTACGCTTCTCGATGGCGAGGAAAGCCTCGAGGAGATGGGAGAGCGGATCTTCCAACTGATGCTCGAAAGCGCCTCCGGCAAAGCCACGCGCAGCGAAGACCTCGGATACGGCGACGACGAGTTCGCTCCCTGGCATATCAATGCATGGCTATAGGGCGGACCGCGAGGAATGCCTGTTTCGAATGCCGTCAAATCGATCGACAAAATACTGAATACGGAGACTGAAACATGCCGATGATACGTGTGGAACTTCTGTCCGGGCGCACCGTCGAGCAAAAGCGCGACTTCGCTCAAGCGATCACAAGGGCGGCTTCGGAGATTCTGGGCTGCGGCGCCGCTGCGGTCGCCGTGGTCTTCGACGACATTGCGCCCGAAAACTGGGCGAATGGCGGCCGGCTGGAATCGGACAAAGTGTCCGACGAGGCCTGATGCCGCCGCGCGTATTAGGGAATGCCGGCGGGGCGAGTTGCCCGCGCCGGTGGGTATACCCGTCGGAACCGCTTCGGAGTTACCGGTAGTTTGCCAGGTCCGCTACGGTCTTTTCGATGACGGCCGTGACGCGGGCGAGTTCCTCGCCCTCGATTTCCAGGCGCGGTGGGCGTACGCCGGCCGGAGCTCCGTAAACGATGTTCTCGGCCAGCTTGATGTATTGCACCAGCTTGACGTCGGTATCGAGGTGGAAGGCGGGAGTCATCAGTCTGTAGAGGGGACGTACGGCGTCGAACTTTCCGTCGCGGCCGCCGTTGAAGATTTCGACGCACTCCTTGGGCCAGGCATTCGTCATGCCCGATACCCAGCCGGTCACGCCAAGCGCCAGGCTTTCGAGAATGAGATCGTCGACCCCGCAAAAGACCGAAAAACGGTCCCCGAAGGCATTGTAGAGGTCCGTCACGCGACGGATATCGCCGGTTTCTTCCTTGATGCAGGTAATCGTATCGACCGCGCGCAGGCCTTCCAGCGTCGGAACGTCGACATCGACCTTGTAGGCGATCGGGTTGTTGTAAATCATGATCGGAAGGCTGCTTGCCGCTGCGATGGCCTCGTACCATGCGATGGTTTCGCGCCTGTCTGTCTTGTAAGCCAGGCTCGGGAAGACCATCAGCCCCTTGAGGCCGCGCCGTTCCGCGTTCTTCGCCATGGAGGTCGCATCGGCGGTGGAAATCGCGGCCAGTCCGGAGAGCAGCGGCACGCGCCCGGCGACGACGGAGACCGACAGGTCGAGCACTTCATCGCGCTCCTTCTGGCTCAGCGAAGCGTTCTCGCCGAGCATCGGCAACACGATCATGCCGGAGACGCCGTTCTCGATCAGCCGTTCTATGCTGTGCGCCATTGCGTCGGGATCGAAACTGCCATCGGCTTTCAGTTTCGTGGTCACTGCGGGGAATACGCCGGTCCAGGCCATGGTTGCTTCCTTTATGTGGGTGTGCTCTCGGCCTGCGGCCGCGCTACTAATTGCGGTAATCGGGCTCCAGTCGATCGAGCTGGCGCTGGATGCTGGCGAGGTGAAGGTCGGCGCCCGCCGCCGCTTCGCTCATGATCTGCTCGCCTGTCTTGCGGACCAGATCGTGGTCGATCGGAATCAGCTTCTTGCCGGTGGACATGGCCAGAACCTGCACTTCGCAGGCGCGCTCGAGATAGTAGAGATCGTCCCAGGCTTCCGCGATGCTGTTCGCCAGAACCATGACGCCGTGGTGGCGCATGAAGACGATATCGGCGTCGCCAACGGCGTTGGCGATCCGCGCGCCTTCGGTGTTGTCGAGTGCAAGGCCGTTGTAATCGTCGTCCACGACAACGCGGTTGTAGAAGCGCGCGGCGGTCTGGCCGGCATAGTTCAGCGGTTCCGCGTCGATCATGGCGAGCGCGGTCGCATATGGCATATGCGTATGGAACGCGACGCGCGCGCTTGGCTTCAGTTTGTGAAGTTGCGCGTGGATGTGGAAAGCCGTCGGTTCCGGAACGCCGTCGCCGGACACCACATTGCCCTCGAAATCGCAGATCAGAAGGTTCGACGCGGTGACTTCCGAAAAGGCGTAGCCATACGGGTTGACCAGAAAGAGCTCGTTATATCCGGGCACCACTGCCGAAAAATGGTTGCAGATGCCTTCATGCATTCCAAGGCGCGCAGCCATCCTGAAGCAGGCGGCCAGTTCACGGCGTGCGTTTTGGATCTCGGCCGTGTCGAGTTTCGGCGCATTGTCCGGCATTGCGTTATCCTCGCGTTCTGTGTGGGTCTCGAACGTGCCCGCTCAGGCGATCCTGATCGGCGTCACGTTGCTTGTTGAAGCCTCGTCGTCTGACGTTCGCACCAGCCCGGAGGCGGATTGCTGCCAGGCCCGGTAGGCGCTCAGCATTTGCGACCGCTGTACGGCGGGGGGTTGCGACATCGGCGGCATGACCCGCAGCCAGTTCGGGTCGTTCATCGTGTCGGCGATGATCGCTTTGGCCGAGGGTATGAAAGCGAAACGCGACAAGATCGCATCGGCGTTGCGAAGCGATTCGATCATCGGCCGCCCGTCATAGCTGTTTCGGGTATCGACGAGGGCGCGCATGAAGCCGGGCATGATATTGGCGAGGCCGCATATGGTGCCTGCGATGCCTATCGGGTTCAGTCCCGGCAGGTCGACTTCGTTGCCTGTATAGATCTCCATCTCGGCAAAGGAGAGGATGTACTGCCGGGTCAGGTCAGCGTCGCCGCCGCTATCCTTCAGGCCGGCCACGATACCGGGGTATTTTTCGGTCAGGCGGCGCACGACCCGCAGAGAAATGGTGACGCCGGAAATATCCGGGAAATTATAAAGCAGAAGGCGCAGGTCGTCGCGTCCCGTCCGCTCTATGAATTGGCGATAGAACTCGAACACACCGTCGTCGGAAATCCCGCCGCGAAACATGCAAGGCGTCATGAGCAGGCAGCCATGTACGCCGTGCCCGGTTGCGTGGCGGGCGAGCGTCAACGCATCCTCGAAGGCAAGCGCGCTGACCGAGACGGTGATGCGTTCGGGCGCTATGCCTGCCGAGACCAGGGCATCCAGCGTCGCCATCCGGTCACGAACCGAAAACTCCGGACCTTCTCCCGTCGTTCCGAATACGGTGATGCCGTCAACGCCCTCGCCCAGCAGGTGGCGCGCGAAGGCGATCAGGCGTTCCGAATCCGGACGCAGGGCCGGTGTGACCGGCGTCGCGATCGCAGTCGAGAGGTATCTGGATGACGGCAGAAATGACATCGCGCGGGTGTGTGCTCCAACAATGTTCGTGGTGCGGGCAAGTGACAGGATTAATCGATAATTGTCAACATTCTTCTTGACGGCAATCTGCGGTCGGGCGATTGTGTTGGCGAAGACAGGCGCGGACGGCCAGCGGCTATCGCCGGAGGGGACATGTCGCGCCATATCGGCGCCGGAGCTTTCCTGGAATGCCGCACTTCATCCGACGGTGGTATCTCGCCGGATCGGGCCGACCGGAATACAGGAGTTTACGTTTTGCAGGCTATGAAGGAACTGGTCAAAGGTTCTGACCGCTATCGTCATTTCATCGACGGCGAGTGGGTCGATTCCACCGTCAAGGAATGGATCGAGGTAGAGAACCCGGCCACCGAGGAGATCATCGCTTCCGTACCGCGGGGCAGCGCGGCCGATGCCGATCGCGCGCTGACGGCCGCGTGGAACGCGCAACCCGACTGGGAAGCCTTGCCGCCGATCGAGCGCGCGGAGCTGCTCAAGCGCCTTGCCCGCCTCATTCTCCAGAGCCGCGAAAGACTGGCGCAGATCGTCATCGCGGAGCAGGGAAAGCCGCTCGCGGAAGCACGCGGCGAGATCGAGGGTGCGGCTCTCTATTTGACATATGCCGCCGAGGAAGCGCGCCGCGTTACCGGCGACATCATCCCGTCGGACAATCCCAACGAGCAGATCTGGATCCAGAAGGTCGCCCACGGCGTGGTGGTCGCGCTGACCGCATGGAACTATCCGGCGGCGCTGATGTGTCGCAAGATCGGCCCGGCGCTTCTGGCCGGCAACACGGTTGTGGTCAAGTCGCATGAGGGCACGCCGATTTCGAGTTTCGAGATCGCGCAACTGGCGCTGGAGGCCGGCTTTCCCGCGGGCGTGATCAATGTTGTGTCCGGCTTCGGCGAAGAGATCGGCCAGTCGCTCGTGGCGCATCCCTATACGCGTCTCGTAACGCTGACGGGAAGCGTACGCGCGGGCAAGGCGATCTTCCGGGCCGCCGCTGACGATCTCAAGATCCTGCGGCTCGAGCTCGGCGGAAAGGCTCCATTCGTCGTCGCGGAGGATGCGGATATCGCGTCGGCGGTGAACGCCGCGGTGCTCTCGCGCTTCGAGAATTGCGGCCAGATCTGCATCTGCAACGAGCGTATGTATGTCCACGATAAGATAGCCGACGAATTCACCGAGCGGTTCATCAAGGCGGTGGAGGCGCTCAAGGTCGGCGATCCGCGCCAACTGGTCGATGTCGGCCCGAAGTTCAGCCGCGGCGAACTGGAAAAGGTCGAGGCGATGGTGGCCGCCGCCGCCGATGCGGGCGCGGAACTCCTGACCGGCGGCAAGCGGATGGACGGAAGCGAGTTCTCGAAGGGCCACTGGTTCCAGCCCACCGTCATGAGTGTCGACAACAACGCCATGGAAATCATGCAGAACGAAGTGTTCGGACCGGTGGTGCCGATCATGCGGGTCGCGGATTTCGACGAAGCGATGCGTTTGGCCAATGAAAGCCGTTACGGCCTTTCGGCCTATGTCTTCACGAAGGACATGCGCCGCATCATGCGGCTCACGCGCGAGCTGAGATTCGGGGAGATCTACGTCAACAAGCCCGGGGGCGATGTCGTGCAGGCGCACCATGCCGGCATGCGGGACAGCGGCCTGGGTGGCGAAGACGGCAAATACGGTCTCGAAGGGTATTTCCAGAAGAAGACGATGTATCTCAACTTCAACTAGTACAAATAAACCGGCCGGGAGCTTCCGGCCGGTTGTTCTTGCATCGGTTTTCGGGTTTCAGCCCGGCTGCGACGCGTAAGACGTATACGCCGAATAGGCGAGCCAGCCGCAATCGACAGGCAGTACCACGCCTGTGATGGCCGACGCGGCGTCCGAGCACAGAAAGAACACGGCCTCGGCGACATCCGAGGGTTCGACGAGCCGCTTGATGGCCGATTTGTCGAGGATGGCCTGCGGATCGCGCGCGCCTTCGTCGATGCGTGCCTTCATCGCCGGCGTCAGCGTATAGCCTGGCGCGACCGCGTTGACGCGGACGCCGGAAGGCCCGAAGTCCGCGGCCATTGTCTCCGTCATGGATTTCAAGGCGACTTTTGCCGGCGCATAGGCGGGCTGCGGCGACGGTCGATAGGTCGTCAGCGAGCACATGTTGATGATGCTGCCGGAACCGGCCACAGTCATCCGTCTGCCGAAAGCCTGGTTGATCAGAAGCGTGCCGCGGACATTGATCCGCCAGACGGCGTCGAATTCGTCCACCGGCATATCGTTGAAACGGATGCCGTTCTGGAGAATGCCGCCTGAATTGACCACCGCATCCACGGATCCGCATTCGTCATCTGTGCGTTCGGCGAATGCCGCCACGCTCGTTTCGTCGGCCAGGTCGAGCGGAATGACGTGGACAGCAGCCGCGCCGGCTTCACGGGCGGCCTCCGCGACAATCCCGGCGCGCTCGACGTTGATGTCTCCGATCACCACGGTCCATCCGGCGGCAGCGAACCGCATGACGGTCGCTTCGCCGATCCCGCTCGCACCACCGGTGACGACGGCGGTCTTGTTTCCGCTCATTGAACGCTCTCCTTTTTCATGTCGCGTGCATCGCGTATTTTCGCCCGGTTCTCGTGCGTTTCCGGCTCGTCTATCGAACCGTCGGCGGCAAAACAGACGCCATGAAAGCGCGCGGCGTAGTCGCGGGTGATCTTTTCTTCCCTTATGTCGAAGGCGATCGCGTCCGGCGAGCGGTCAAACGGGTCGCCATTGCCGCCGCCGCCGGCCTGTTCATGCCGGATGACGGTGTCCCTGTCGACGATGCGCGTCAGCTTGCCGGGCAAGTCGGCGTTCTCGCGGTCCGGATTCAATATGTTGCGCGACAGGCTGCCGGGCAGCCCGCCGGCGATACCATAGGGCGGGGTGGCGATGCGGTCGGCGCGAACCTGCAGCATCGTGTCATCGACGAGGATACGGTAGGTCCGGGTCAGGCCGAGCCCGCCGCGGAAGCGCCCCGCGCCGCATGAATCCGGACGCAGGGAATATTCCTCCATGCGCAACGGATAACGCTTCTCAAGGGTCTCGATGGGCAGGTTGGACATGTTCTGCGCCGGATTGGTGATCGCTTCTACCCCGTCCTTGTCGGCCCGGCCGCCCCATGCGCCGTTGATCATGTCCACGAGAACGAAGGGTTCGCCTGTCTCCTTGTCGTAGCCGCCCATGGAAAGAACCGTGTTGCCGCCTTCCCCCGCGGCCATCAGGCGGGCAGGGGAGATCTTCGACAATGCGCCGAGAACCGTGTCCACGACCCTGTATCCGGTCAATGCGCGGGCGGCGACCGGCGCAGGCATGTCGGGCTTGAGGATGGAATGATCCGGCGCCTTGACGGTAATGGCGCGATAGACACCGGCATTGTTCGGAACGTCGCGCTCCAATGCGCAGCGCACCGCGAGATAGGATGCCGACTTCGTGAAGGAGAAGGTGGCGTTGATCGCGCCGCGGACCTGGGACGACGAGCCCGCGAAATCGATCTCGAGAGAATCGCCTGCCACAGTGATTGCGCAGCGAATGGGAATGGGCTCGGTGGTGAAGCCGTCGCCGTCTATGGCGTCCTCGAAGGTGTAGGTCCCGTCCGGCCAGGCCGCGATGGATTTGCGCGTCAACACCTCGCCATAGTCGAGAAGCGCCTCGAAATACGACCTGAGCCCGGTTTCGCCGTAGCGCTCGATGAGGCGAATGAGTTCGCGTTCGCCGGTGCGGCATGTGGCATATTGGGCGTCGAGGTCGCCGAGCACCAGGGCCGGCAGGCGAACATTGGTACGCAGCAGTTCCAGCAACGTCTCGTTGGGCTTTCCCGCATCGTAGAGTCGCATCGGCGGTATGCGGACGCCTTCCTGATAGATCTCGGTAGAGTCGGCGGCATTGGACCCGGGTACGCGTCCGCCCACGTCGCAGTGATGGGCGACGACGACGGAAAAGCCCTGCAGCCGGCCTTCGAAGAAGATCGGCTTGACCATGAAGATATCTGGCAGGTGCATGCCGCCGGCATAGGGATCGTTAAGAACGTAGACATCGCCCTCTTTTGCAGTCTCGCCGAACTTCCCGACGATGACTTCCATCGCGTCCGGCACCGCGCCGAGATGCAGGGCAACGGTCTTGGCCTGGCTGAGGATCTGGCCCTTGCTGTCGCAAAGCGTCGCGGAATAGTCGAGCACGTCGCGCACGATAGGCGAGCGTGCGGTACGCATGACCGTGCCGGCCATCTCGTCCACGATCGCATCGAGCGCCGACTTGATGACGGCGAATGTGACCGGATCGGGCGTGAAGCCGTCGGCCTGGGGCGTTTGGGAAGTGTCAGTCACGGAAGGTCACCACGAGATTGCCGTAAGGGTCGGGTTCCGCCGTGGCATCGGGCGGAATCGTAAAGGTCGTATCCGCGCTTTCGAAGATCGCCGGCCCCTCGACGAGAGCCGTCACCGTGTGGCGGTCGTAGACCGGCGTGAGGACCGGCGCGGCGTCGGCCTCGAAATGGACGGCGCGCCGCGACACCGGTTCCGGCGCGGTTCCGCCGGGCTTTTCCGGCATGCGCTCGCCCGTGCCGGGCAGTGGCCAGAAAGCGCGCATGCGCAGGTTGACGCTTTCGACGCCGTCCGACGACACGTAGCCGAAGGTGTCTTCGTACATGGCAAGGAAGCGGGCCGTCAGATCCTCGACCGACAGGTCGTCGGAGAACGGATCGACCGGCACCTGAAGTTCGGAATCCTGACCGGCGAAACGCATGTCGAGTTCGAAGTCGAAATGGATCGCGTCGGCATCGAACCCTTCCTGCCGCAATTCCTCTTCGGCCTGCGCTGAGAGCGACCGGGCCGTTTCGCGAAGCCCGGCCAGGTCTATCGCGCCGGGTTCGCATGCGAAGGAGCGAATGAAGAAATATTCGACAGCCGCCTCGAGCATGCCGGACGCCGTGAACACGCCGGGTTCCGGCGGGAGCACGACCTTTCGGATGCCGACGCTTCTGGCCAGATCGCAGGAATGGTTGGGGCCGGCGCCGCCAAAGGCGAAAAGAACGAAGTCGCGCGGATCCTGCCCACGCTCCACGGTCACGGCCCTGATCGCGCGCGACATGTTCGAATTGGCGATTGCCCGCATGCCAAGCGCCGCCTGGATCACGGTCAGACCGGCGGGTTTCGCGACATGTTCCTCGATCGCGGCGGCCGCGAGTTCGGGTGACAGCGCCATGCTTCCGCCGGCCAGCCTGTCAGGCAGGTAGCCCAGCACGAGGTTGGCGTCGGTGAGTGTGGGGCGGTCGCCGCCCGCGCCGTAGCAGGCCGGTCCGGGGCTGGCGCCGGCCGACACCGGCCCGACGTGAATCAGGCCGCCATCATCCACATGCGCGATGGATCCCGCGCCGTTGCCGATTTCGGCGACATCGACCGTGGGAACGCGCATGAGATAGCCGCCCGCCTTGATGAATCGGCTTGGCGTGGAGATACCGTCTCGAAACTCGTACTCGGTCGTGCGTGTCAGTTCGCCGTCCTTGATGAGCGATGCCGAGGCGGTGGTGCCGCCCATGTCGAAGGCGACGAGATTCGCGATGTCCGAGAGCCGTCCGACATGGCCGGCGCCGGCCACACCCGCGGCCCGGCCGGACGAAATGAACATGACGGGCTTTTTCTGGGCGACATGTACCGGGGCCAGCCCGCCGTTCGAATTGCTGATGAACAAGGGGGCGGTCACGCCGCCTTTCCGCAGGCCTTCCTGAAGCGCGATCAGATAGTCTCGCATGACCGGCAGCACATAGGCATTCACGGCGGTCGTGGAGGTGCGTTCATACTCGCGCTGTTCGGGAAGGATGGAGACCGAGGTGGTCACCGGCAGATCCGGCACCGCCGCGCGGATGATTTCCTCGGCCCGCAACTCATGCTCCGGATTGCAGTATGAGTTGAGAAAGCACAGCGCCAGCGTATCAAGCCGCGCCTGCGCGAACTCGTGGCACAGCGCCTCCAGTTCCTGTTCGGCGAGGGCTGTCACGACCTGCCCGTCCGCCGCGATCCGTTCGGTCACTTCGAAGCGCAAATGGCGCGGGACCAGGGGCACGGGTTTGTCCCAGGTCAGGTCGAACATGTCCGGCGTGCGCAGCCTGCCGATCTCCAGCACATCGCGGAATCCCCGCGTTGTCAGCAGGCCGATGCGACCCCCACGCTTCTGGAGAATGGCGTTGGAGCCGACCGTGGTGCCATGCAGAACGGCCGTAATGTCGCCCGGCTTCAATTCGGCGGCGTCCAGAAGCGCGGAAACGCCCGACAAGACTGCCGCCTCCGGGTGATCCGGTGTCGATGCGACCTTCTTGGCAAGACGTCGCCCGTCATCGGCGACAAGGACAAGGTCGGTGAACGTGCCGCCGATATCGACACCTATTCGCGCAGTGGCTGCCATGTCTCTCACTTCATTGAAACGTGATAGTTTATTGTCAGCAATCTTCTATCTTGTCAATCGACGTGCGATTTCAGCCGACCTATGTCAATCTATAATCAATTGTTGACAATTGACTGAATGTGTCTTCTCATTGTCACGTCGGCTCCGATCAGCGGATGCCGGACGGTGCAATAAAGGGGATGCAGCCATGCCGAACCGCGGTCGACCGGAGAAGCCGGTAGGACAGTTCGGAAATGCATGCCGATTGCGCGGACCGGGGCTGAGGTCTCTCTTTGGTATCGCGAGCATGTGTCGTATGAACGATGCGCTTGCTTGCAATCACCAGAAAGGAGAGGCGCAAGAATGGTAGCTCTCGAAAGTCTAAAAACCCAGGACAGGCTTCTGGACCGCCAGGCGGCCAGCAGTATCCGCCGACAGATCGTCAGCGGCATGATGCCCCCTGGTCATCGTCTTCTGGAGACGGAATTGGCGCGGAACCTCGAAGTCAGCCGCGGCACGATCCGTTCCGCGCTGATGCAGCTGACCTCGGAGGGCCTTGTCTGTCAGGTAGCCTTCACGAAATGGGAAGTTGCGCCCGCATCGGTCCATGAAGCGTGGGAGCTCTACACGCTGCGCGCCGTACTGGAAGGTCTTGGCGCGCGTCTTGCTGCTGAACGCGCCACACCGGCGAGTCGTACCCAACTCGCGAAAGCATTCAGCGAACTCGAGAAGGCCGCAAAAGCGGGAAACCGCGAGGCGATCGTCGATGCGGATTTCAATCTGCACCGGACCGTCATCGGTATGTCCGGCCATGGAAGGCTGATCCAGCAGCATGAGCGGCTGATCCAGCAGGTCCGTTTCCAGATGACCCATATCGGGCTGACGGCGCGCGACTACCATCATCTTCTGGAGGACCATCGCGCTTTGAAGGATGCCGTCGCGAGCGGCGATGCCGACAAGGCCGAGCAACTCGCGCGAACCCATAACAGCGCCGAAGTGGAGCGCCTGCTTGCCGAGTCGGTCAAGGAGAAATCCGCAGCAGCAGGCCGGGATAGTCCCGGTTAGTTTCAACCAAGGGAGAATACGGTGAAACATAGCAAGCACAGCAAGACCAACATTTCACGCAGAACGCTTCTCGCCGCATCGGGCGCGGCCCTCGCGGCGCCGGCCTTCCTGTCCGGATCGGCCTTCGCTCAGGACAAGAAGGTGATCAGGATCTCGACGCCCAGCCCTGAGGCGGAGTGGCAGGCCAAAGGTCTGATGAAATTCAAGGAAACGGTCGAGGCGAATGCACCGACACTGGGCGTGGAAATCCATCTCAACGCCACTCTTTTCGATCAGGGCACCGAAATTCCCGCCATGCAACGCGGCAATCTCGAAGTCGGCATGATCTCGCCGCAGGATATCGCCGGTTACATCCCCGAATACTCCATCTTCACGGCCGGCTATCTGCTTCGCGATGCCGAGCACATGCACAAGGTCTTCGACGACAGCGATGTCGCCACGGAATATCGCGGCCGCGTGTCCAGTGAAATGGATGTCACGATCCTCAGCTCTCAGTATCTCGGCACGCGCCATGTCATCCTGCGCAAGGAGAAGGACGTGCAGACGCCCGCGGATCTCGCCGGCCTCAAGCTGCGCGTTCCGGGCTCCGACACCTGGCAGTTCCTCGGCAAGGCGCTTGGCGCAAACCCGACGCCGATCGCTTTCGACGAGGTCTATCTTGCCCTCTCCACCGGCACGGTCGACGGCCTGGAAAACCCGATCAGCGACATGATCGCCGCCAAATTCTATGAAGTCAGCGAACAGCTCGTGCTGACCGGCCACATGGTCGCGCCGCTCTTCTTCGCCATGTCCAATTCGTTCTGGAACGAACTGAGCGATGACGAAAAGGCCGTGGTCAGCGATGCGGCCAAGTCCCAGGCGGTCTTCGTCGACGAGGGCACGCTCGCCACGGAAGCGGACGGGACGAGCCTGCTCGAATCGAACGGGCTGAAAGTGACGACGCCGGACCTCGATGCATTCCGGAGCCATGTTCAGGGCGTTTATCTCGAAAGCGATTACGCCAAGGAGTGGCCGGAAGGCCTGCTCGAGCGGATCAACGCTCTCTAAGTCACCGACACTCGGGGAAACTCGGACAAGCCGCGGCCAAGGATGGCTGCGGCTTCACCTTCGCAATGGAGCAGGCTGAGTGGTAAAGACGGTCTGGGCACTGATATCCAAGCTGTGCGAGATATTCTGCGTTCTGGGGTTTGCCGCCCTTTTCATCGTTTTCGTGTTGCAGGTTTTCTTCCGCTACGTGCTGAACGATCCGCTGTCGTGGACACAGGAAGTTGCGGGCATCCTGTATGTCTGGATCGTCTGCGTCGGCGCGGCGTCAATCGTCAAGGAACGCGAGCACGTCTCCTTTGATCTCTTGTACCACGCGGCGCGTCCGCCCGTGCGACGGGTTCTCGCACTGGTGGGGACGGGATTGATCCTCGTCGTTCTGCTCCTCTCGCTCTACGGAAACTACGACTACATCGTTTTCACCGGACGTCAGTCATCGCCGACGCTGCGATTGCCCATGACGGTCGTGTTCAGCGCGTTTGGTGTTTTTCTGGTGTTGCTGATCCTCAATTCCGCTTTCCGGATGATCCGCCTCGCACGTGACACCTGGGACAAGGAGCCCTGAGATGAGCGTCGCCGCCGCATTCATGCTGCTCCTCTTCGTGATCGCCGGCGCGATCGGCATGCCGATCGGCTTTGCCATGATCGTCAGCGGATTCGCCTATCTTCTGGTCACAGGCAAGGATATCGGGCTGGTGGCCGCCCAGGGGATAAACGGCCTGTTTTCCTCGTTCATTCTTCTTGCCGTTCCGCTGTTCATATTCGCGGCCGAAGTCATGACCGTATCGAGCATCTCCACGCGATTGCTCAATTTCGTCGTGCTGATCGTCGGCCGGGTGCGCGGCGGGCTGGCCTATGTGAACATCATCGTCAGCATCATCTTTGCCGGCATGAGCGGCAGCGCGCTCGCCGACGCCGCGGGTCCCGGCAAGCTGATGATCGACATGATGACCCGCGACAACCGCTATCCGCGGGCCTTCGCCGGTGCGCTGACGGCGGCGTCGGCCACGATCGGTCCGATCATTCCGCCGTCCATTCCAATGGTGATCTACGGCGCCATTTCGGGGACATCGATCGGAGCGCTCTTTCTGGCCGGCATCGTACCGGGCCTGCTTATGGGGTTGGTGCTTGCCGTGCAGTCCTTCTTCGTTGCGCGGCGCAAGAACTTCCCTGTCGAGGAGAGTTTCACGTTTTCCGAGGCGCGGGTGACCTCGATCCGGGCCGTGCCTCCTCTGATGCTGCCGGTTATCCTGTTGGGTGGCATCTATTCGGGCGCAGTGACGCCGACCGAGGCGGCCGCGGTGGCGGCGCTTTATGCCATCATTCTCGCGTTCGTGTTCCGGGACATGACGTTTTCCACCATGTGGCAAACACTGCTGGCTTCGGCGCGAGGCACCGCCATTGTCGCGATCACCGTCGTGGGCGCGCTTTTCTTCAATTATGTCGTCGCCGGTGAGCGCATTCCGGGAATGGTGGCCGAATGGATCGCCTCCATGTCGCTGTCTCCGATGGCGTTCCTGCTGGTCACAGCACTGCTATTCCTGCTGCTCGGCGCGGTGTTCGATACACTGCTGATGCTGTTGGTCATGGTGCCGATCCTGTTGCCTTCGGTCCATGCTTTGGGAATCGACCCGGTGCATTTCGGGGTCGTCGTGATCGTCAACATGATGATTGGCCTGATCACGCCGCCCTATGGGGAACTGCTGTTCCTGATCAGCGGCGTGTCCAAGATCCCGCTTGCCGAAATAATCAGAGAAATATGGGGCTTTATCGTCACCCTTCTGGTGGCGCTGTTGCTGATCATCCTTTTCCCGGATCTGGTGCTGTTCATTCCGAGGGCTGCTGGCTACTAGCGTGTAGGCAAACGAATACGCGACCAGAGCGTATTCGCGCCAAACCAATTGTCTCGAATCCTCGAGCGGTGGATGCGAATGATAGTCGCCGTTCGCGCGACGCTTCGAGGCCCCAAAGGCGACGCGCCGAAGCCGCCTATCCGGAGCGCGCCTGCAACGCGGCGATTTCGCGTACGCGCTTGGCATTGTCGGTCGCGACCGTGCCGTCGGCGTTCCACAGGCTGTTTTCGAATCCCACCCGCGCTTTCCCGCCGGCGGCAAAGGCGGCGGCAAGCGATGCCGTCTCGTTGCGGCCAAAGGCGCAGGCCGCCCAGTCGGCGGAAAGGTCCGCCACGCGAAGCGCGTCGATGAACGGTTGGAGATCGCGAGGATCGCTTTCCTGGTCCTTCGCATAGCGACCGAGGACGAAGAGCAACTGCAGGTTTTCGGCTGGCACGACGCCTTGCCCGATCAGGCCGGCGAGCCGGTCCAGTTCGTCGGGTCCGTAGATAATGTGCTGGACGGCGATCTGCGCTTCATGCGCCCAGGCGTAGAAACGGGCTGCCTCGCCGGTATCCGCATCGGGGATCATTTCGCGCAGGGCGACGGAGACCATGTCCGGCATCACGGCGCGCACGACCGCGCGCTGTTCCTCCGGTGTGTAGCGGCCGACCGCTTCGGTGGTGATCTGGACCGCCATCTCTGGAACCTCTCGCGCCAGTTCCGTGACGAGTTCCCTGTAGAGACCGGCGTCGAGAACATGGTGCTGGCCGGCATTGCGAACATGGGCGTGGATGCCGCCTGCTCCTGCCGCGAAACAGGCCTTCGCCGTCTCGATGATCTGGGGAATCTTGACCGGCAGGGCCGGGTGGTCGGCGGTGGTGCGCCGCGCGCCGTTGGGCGCGACCATGATCCTCGGCAGCGGTTGGACGCCCATCGTCAGAACACCGCGCGGATGGCGGTATCGAGCTTGCCCACGACCTCGTCGATTTGCGCATCCTCGATGATGAATGGCGGTGCGAGAAGAACGTGATCGCCCTTGGCGCCGTCGATCGTGCCGCTCATCGGGTAGCAGATCAGTCCGGCCTCGAAAGCGTGTTTCTTGAGGGCCTTCGCGATGCCGCGTTTCGGATCGAAAGGCGCCTTGGTCTCACGGTCCTCGACGAACTCGAGCCCGAGGAAAAGACCGCGTCCCCTTATGTCGCCGACATTGGGATGTTGACCGAAGGCGTTGTGCAGCTCCGACGTCAGGCGGGTGCCCTGGTCGCGTACTTTCGAAAGGAGATCACGGCCGAGGATCGCCTTGATCACCGCGCGCGACGCCGAGGTCGCGACGGGATGGCCCATATAGGTGTGGCCGTGCTGGAAGAAACCGGAGCCGGCGGCGATCGCATCATATATTTTCGCCGTGCACAGCATGGCACCGATCGGCTGGTAGCCTGCGCCGAGTCCCTTGGCTATCGTGACGATATCCGGTGCAATCCCCTCCTGCTCGCAGGCGAACAGCGTCCCCGTGCGGCCCATGCCGCACATGACTTCGTCGAGGATCAGGAGGATGCCGTATCGGTCGCAGATTTCGCGGATACGCTTGAAATAGCCCTCGACCGGCGGAACCGCGCCGGCCGTCGCGCCGACAACCGGTTCCGCGATGAAGGCGAGCACGGATTCCGGCCCGAGCCGTTCGATCTCGGCTTCCAGTTCATTGGCGACGCGCTGGCCGTAATCGAACGCGCTCTCGCCGTCCTCGCGGCCGCGATATTCGTAGCAGGGTGAGATATGCGAGGTCTCGACGAGCATCGGCGCGAACTGACGCCGGCGCCATTCATTGCCGCCGGCGGCGAGCGCGCCGAGCGTGTTGCCGTGATAGGATTGCCTGCGTGCGATGACGCGGTAGCGGTTCTGCCCGATCTCGAGGAAATACTGCCGCGCCAGCTTGATTGCCGCCTCGACGGCCTCGGAGCCGCCGGAGACGAGGTAGACGCGGTCGATCCCTTCCGGCGCGTGTTGCACAAGAAGGTCGGCGAGATCTTCGGCCGGTTCGGAGGTGAAGAAACCGGTATGGGCGAAGGCGATGCGATCGACCTGCTGCTTGATGGCGGCGGTGACGTCCGGGTCGGAGTGGCCGAGGCAGGAAACCGCCGCGCCGCCGGATCCGTCGAAATAGCGTTTGCCGTTCGTGTCGACGATGTAGCAGCCGTCACCCCGCGCGGCCACGGGTAGCGAACCCGCGGTCGAGCGGCCGAAAATATGCGATGTCATGTTGGCCATCCCCTGAGGCCGATCCGGCAGGCCGTTCCGCCGATCAGATGCATGGCGGCGGATGCGCCGAAATTACGGCCGAAATGCGTGCGCGAAGAAGCCATTGCCGCTTACTCGCGGACGATCATCACCGATGCGGCCGTGTGGCGCGCGACATGATCGGCATTCGGCCCGATCAGAAGGTCGGCGAGCTCCGGCCGGTGCGATGCCATGACGATCAGATCGCATCCATTCTCTTCCGCAGCGCGGACAATCTCGCGATAGACCTGACCGGCGGCGACATGCTCGGTTACCTCGACGCCCGCCAGTTCGCGCCCGACCAGATTGGAGAGCTTTTCGGCGGCCTGGCGCGCCATCGTCGTTTCGTAGTCGTCGGGGAAATACTGCGCCACCATCGCATCGCGAATGTCCTGCACGACGGTGATGACGTGCAGTTTGGCGCCGAATGTTTCGGCCATCTTCACTGCGACCGGAATGGCCTTTTTCCATGAGCTTTCATGGGAAAGGTCGATCGGCAACATGATTGCTTTGTACATCTCGGTGTTCCTTCTCTAGGCCGTCGCTTCCTGTTCCCGCTTCGGCGGCGCGGGCGCCCGCCGTCGTTGCGCCCACACGACAAGCGCCAGCAGCAGCAGGGCCGGAATGTAGATCAGGTATTTCGTCGGCGGGTTCGCCGGCTTGAGCACGCGCATGATTTCCTGATCCCAGTCGAGTCCGACTTTCTGGGCGGCGGAATCGAACGCGACATCGTCGATGATCGTCTTGCCGTCGCGATCGACCAGCGTCAGGCCGGCGGCCTCCAGACGTTCCTCGCCTGTTGCGCCGTCCGGAAGCTCGAGGAGCACCACCCATTCGCGCACGTCGCCCACCGCATCCATGCCGGATATGCGCAGCCGCAGGCTCTCGCCGGACGGCACCTCTCCGGCCGCAGCCGCGATCTCGGCAGGCGGCACCTCCTCATAGGGCGGGAAGGCCATGTCCATCCAGAAGCCGGGCCGGAAGAAGGTGAAGGCGAGCAACAGCAGCGCGGCGGTCTCCCAGATCCTGTTGCGCGCCAGGAACCAGCCCTGGGTTCCAGCCGCGAACAGCAGCATGGCCACCGTCGCGATGATGAAGACGAATATCCCGTGGATCCAGTCGACGTCGATCAGCAGCAGGTCGGTGTTGAAGATGAACAGGAAGGGCAATGCCGCCGTTCTCAGCGAATAGAAGAAGGCGACGAAACCTGTCTTGATCGGGTCGCCGCCCGAAACGGCCGCCGCCGCGAAGGAGGCGAGTCCCACGGGCGGTGTCACGTCGGCCATGATGCCGAAATAGAAGACGAACAGGTGCACGGCGATCAGCGGCACCAGCAGGCCGTTCTCCTGGCCGAGCGTCACGATAACCGGCGCCAGCAGCGCGGAAACGACGATGTAGTTCGCCGTGGTCGGCAGGCCCATTCCGAGGATCAGCGACAGGATGGCCGTCAGGAACAGGATCGCCAGCAGGTTGCCGCCGGAAAGCACCTCGACGACATCGGCGAGCGCCGAGCCGACGCCGGTCTGCGACACCGCGCCGACGATGATGCCGGCCGTCGCGGTCGCGATGCCGATGCCGATCATGTTGCGGGCGCCCGAGATCAGGCCGTCAATCAGTTCGTCCCAGCCGCGCTTGAGAGCCGCGCCCATGTCGCTTTCACCGCGGAAAATCGCGAAGAGCGGCCGCTGGGTCAAAAGGATGAAGATCATGAATGCCGACGCCCAGAAGGCGGACAGGCCGGGCGAAAGGCGCTCGACCATGAGCGCCCAGACGAGAACGATAACCGGCAGGATGAAATGCAGGCCCGACTTGATCGTCGGCCCGGGCAGCGGCAGCGAGGTCACCGGTGCATTCGGGTCGTCCATCTTGGGTTCGGGATACCGCGAACCGAAGGCGACCAGCGCGACATAAGCGGCGGTCAGGACGGCGAAGATGACATAGGGCGCGCCGGCACCGAAGGTCGGCCGAATCCAGCCCATGCCGTAATAGACGGCAAAGGAGATTGCGCACAGCACGAGCACACCGAAGACGAAGCCGACGAGCCGGCGCATGATCGGACCGGGCTGATAGGCGCGGGGGAGGCCTTCCATGCCTGCCTTCGCGGCTTCCAGATGAACAATATAGACCAGCGCGATGTAGGAGATCAGCGCCGGCAGGAAGGCGTGCTTGACCACATCGAAATAGGGAATGCCGACATATTCGACCATCAGGAACGCCGCGGCGCCCATGACCGGCGGCATGATCTGTCCGTTGACGGACGATGCAACCTCGACCGCGCCGGCCTTTTCCGAGGAGAAACCAACCTTCTTCATCAGCGGAATTGTGAAGGTGCCGGTTGTCACGACGTTGGCGATGGAGGAACCGGAGATCAGCCCCGTCATGGCCGAGGACACGACGGCGGCCTTGGCCGGGCCGCCCTTCATGTGGCCCATCAGCGAGAAGGCGACCTGGATGAAGTAGTTGCCCGCGCCCGCCTTGTCGAGCAGCGCCCCGAACAGGACGAACAGGAAGACAAAGGAGGTCGACACGCCGAGCGCGATGCCGAACACACCTTCCGTTGTGATCCAGTGGTGATTGATGATCTCGCGCAGATTGTTGCCCTTGTGCGCGATGATCTCGGGCATCGACGGGCCGAGCACCGTGTAGAGCAGGAACACCGAGGCGACGATGACAAGCGCCGGGCCGAGGGAACGTCGCGCGGCCTCCAGCAACAGCAGCAGACCGGCGATCGAGACCACATAGTCGATGAAGATCGGCTGGCCGACGCGGTCGGCGAGGTCGCGATAGAACAGGAAGATATATGCGGCACAGAAGCCGCCGGCGATCGCCATGGCCCATTCATGGATGGCGACGCGGTCGTTTCGGGTCGGAAGCGCGCAGGCGCCGGCGACGACAATGGTCACCAGCAGCACCACCCAGACCGGAAAGATATCGCCCGCCGACAGGGCGAGAAGGCCGCCGAGTACGAGCGGAACGATGACCCCGAGCGCCGTCTGGACAGCGGTATGGGCGGGCGGGAACGCCAGGAACGCCAGGACGACGGCAAAGGCAAGGTGGATGGATCGGGCTTCGGTATCGTTGAAAACGCCAAAACCGAGCGCGAAGGGCAGCGGCGAAGCGAACCACAACTGGAACAGCGACCAGACGAGGGCGATACCGGCGATAAGGCGTCCTATCAACGGGCCGGCCGAGCGGCCTCCCGTATCGGCCTGCGAGACGAGTTCATCGATCTCCGCCTGTGTCAGTCCCTCATGTTCACGCGCTTGCGCCGTATCCGTCATGTCCGATCATCCCCGATCACGCCGCGCATCGCGGCCAAAGTCCGCCCCCGAAAAAAGAACCCCGCGGGCGAAAGCCCGCGGGGTCACCAAGGCTTACATCCAGCCCTGTTCCTTGTAGTATTTCGCAGCGCCGTCATGGAGCGGTGCGGAGAGACCGGCGGAAATCATGTCCTCCGGCTTCAGGTTCTCGAAGGCCGGGTGCAGCTTCTTGAAGCGGTCGAAATTGTCGAACACCGCCTTGACCACCTGGTAGATGACATCCTCGGGAACATCCGAGGAGGAGACGAAGGTCGCCTTCACGCCGAAGGTCGTCGTGTCCTCGTCGTTACCCTTGTACATGCCGCCCGGAATGGTCGCCCATGCATAATAGGGATTGTCTTCGACCAGCTTGGCGATCGCGTCGCCATCGACGTTGACGAGCGTGGCGTCGGTGGTGGTCGTCGCTTCCTGGATCGCACCGGCCGGGTGGCCGACGGTGTAGATCATGGCGTCGATCTTGTTGTCGCCGAGAGCGCCGGCCTGTTCGGCGGCCTTGAGTTCGGACGCGAGCGCGAAGTCGTCGAGCGACCAGCCCTTGGCGTCCATCACGACGTCCATGGTCGCGCGCTGGCCCGAACCCGGATTGCCGATATTGACGCGCTTGCCTTTCAGGTCGTCGAAGTTCTTCACGCCGGCATCGGCGCGGGCAACGACGGTGAAGGGCTCGCCATGCACGGAGAAGACCGCGCGCAGCTTGTCGAACTTGTCGCCCTCGAACTGCGAGGAGCCGTTATAGGCATGGAACTGCCAGTCCGACTGTGCGACGCCCATCTGGCGGTCGCCGTTCTTGATGGCGTTGATGTTGTCGATGGACCCGCCGGTCGAAGGCGCCGTGCACTTGATGTTGTGCTCCGCCGTTCCGCGGTTCACCAGCCGGCAGATCGACTGGCCGACGACGTAGTACACGCCAGTCTGTCCGCCAGTGCCGATTGTGATGAAGGTTTCCTCGGCAACCGCGGACTGGGCTCCGAGGGCCAGAGCGCCTGCGGCGATCGTACGAAGTAACAATTTCATGGCTTTCTCCCTTTGCATGAAACGATCAGGATTGCGCGAACGTCCCGAGAAAGCAACTTCCGCCGTTTCTTTTGGTTTCTCAGAGGCAAAAGAAAAGCAATTTCAATTGTTTGTGATTTGGGTTCGGGCGTGAAAAACGGCCGCTCAAAGCGCAACGGCGAGCCGCATGGCACGCACGACGTGAACGATACGCCCGTTGCCCCGATGGTGTTCAGCCTCCCGCGAATTTCTTCCGGCAGATTTCCAGGATCTGTTCTCTCAGCCACACATGGGCCGCCGAACGGTGGGTGCTGCGGTTCCACATCATCCGGATATCCAGCTTCGGCAGGTGGATCGGAGGATGGAAGGTCACCAGGTCGAAGCGCTGGGTGAACAGCGTCGCGAGTTTCTCCGGCATGGTGGCGATGAAGTCGCTTTGCTCGAGCAGGAACGGTACGCCCAGGAAGTCCGGCTTCGAGATCGTCACGCGCCGCGCGAAGCCCTCGCGCGCAAGCGCTTCGTCGAGGACGGCGCGGTACATCGACGCCTGCCCCGGCTCGATGGCCACGTGGTCCAGCTTGCAGAAGATATCGAGATCCATCGTCTTGGCGAGCGCCGGGTGGCCCTTGCGCGTGACGCACACCATCTGGTCGGTGAAGACGCTTCGCGTCACCAGGTCGCCGGGCGGGCTCGGAAAATAGGACACCGTCAGGTCGACATGGCCCTCGCCGAAGGCGCGGCCGAGGCGAAACGGGTCGGGCCCGACGATCTTGAGTTCGATACCCGGCGCGATTTCCCGGAACCGCCGATGCAGCGTGGGCACCAGGATGGCGTCGATATAATCGGTCAGGATGAGCGTGAACGATCGGTCCGAGCGGTCGGGCCGGAAATGGCTCCCGTGCTCCAACAGGTCTTCCATGTCCTTGATCATGTCGCGGATGCGCGGGCGCAAATCCTCGGCGGCATCGGTCAGGGAGTGGCTGTTTCCGTTGCGGATCAGCAGCGGGTCGTTGAACATCGCGCGCAGCCGTTTCAAGAGCATGCTCATGGCGGGCTGGCTGATGCCCAGCCGGTCGGCGGCCTGGCTGACATGGCGTTCGCTCAGCAGAACGTTCAGCGCTTTCAGGTCTTTCAGGCTGTAATTGCGGTCCATTCCCGGCCCATCATTATTCGATTTTGTAATAAACGATATCATTCCTAGTGCATTGTGGGGCGTGAAATCCAGGCGTTATCGTATCTCTTTATAGCGACCGGACGTAATGCGATCCGGCGCAACAGCGCACAAGGAGGAGACGATAATGGCGTTGAAGACGATCAGAGTGCCGCGCGAGGAAATGCGCAAACGGGTTGCACTTTTCTCCGAGATCAAGGGTTTCGACGGCGGCCTGCCGGACAGCAACCACCCGACGGCAAAGCGCACGCTCTATAATGTGGTCGGCTTCCAGCCGCCGGAGCGCGACTCGGGCGCTGTCACTTCGCCGGTCGGCGATGACGCGGCCAAGAACGCCGCCATCAAGATCTCCGAAGGCTTCAATCTCGGCTACTGCAAGGCGAAACCCGGCTGCGGCCCGATGATGCACAATCACGACACCAACGAAACCTTCATTCCCATGACCGGCAAATGGCGCTGCTCCTGGGAAGTTGACGGCAAGGTTGAGGCGTTCGAACTCGGGCCGCACGACGTCATCTCCTTTCCCGCGGGCGTTCAGCGCCGCTTCGAGAACATCACCTTCGACGAACCCGAAGACGAGCACCTGCTGATGTTCGTGATCGGTGGCAACGGCCCCAAGGCCGAGTTCTCACCGGAAGCGATGGAAGAACTGCGCGAAAAAGGTCTGGTCACCTGACCATGCATCAAGACCAGCACGCGGCGCTGAAGGACGCGGTCGCGAGTTTTCGGGACAGCTACCCGCTGGTGGACGGATTGGATGGCGCGCCTTTCAAGGTTCGCCGCCAAGACGGCCGGCATGGCCGGCCCATCGTGCTGATGCCGGGTGCGAGCGGCACTGCGGAATTCTTCAGCCTCGTGGTGGAGCCGCTTCGTGAACTCGGGCTCGACCCGATCACGATCGACTATGCGGGCACCGTCGCGCCCGGCCGTCTGGCGTCCGCACTGGCGGATTTCGTCAAGGCAGCCGAACTCGAGGCGCCGGTCATACTGGGTTGCTCCTACAGCGCCTGGTGGATGCAGCTTCTGCCGGCGGAGTTCGCGCAAGAGGCGACGCTGATCTTCAGCAACGGCTTCGTGGAAGTCGCTGACCTTTTGCCGAATCCCCTGTTTGACGCGGCGATCATCGACGCAACGCCTGCCGACGAATTGCAGGCACAGTGGCTGGAAAGGGCGCAGGGACAACAGGGGCCACTGGCCTATCTGCTTTGCCAGGCGATGAGCGCCTGGCTTCCGGCGGAAGACCTGAAGGGCCGGCTGTTGCATGTGGCCCGATCTGAGGCATTGCCGCGACAGGCACCTTCGGGCAAGGCCGCGATCATCGATTGCGAAGACGATGCGTTGGTCGGCGCAAAGGCAAGAACGCGTTTCCGGGCTACGTGGTCCGGAGCGCGACACATCGAAATCGGCGGCGGGCATTATCCCTACGTCAATAATCCGGATGGTTTTGTCCGGGCAGTCAGCGCGCTTTTGGAGTAAGGCGCGTTCAGGGTTCAGGGAGGAACACAATGAACTTCAAATCCACTCTATCCGCTATTCTCGGCGGTTGCGTCTGTGCGCTGGCGGTCGGCGCGGCCCATGCAGACACGTTCCTGTTGCGCATGGGCGGCGGTCACACGACGGCACTGACCTATGTCGCGACCTATGACGGCTTCTTCCAAGAGGAAGTCACGAAACGGGTTAAAGAGGAAACCGGTCACACGATCCGCTTCATCACGGCCTGGGGCGGCAGCGTCGCCAAGGTCGATGGCGCCATCGAGGCCGTCCAGAAGGGGACGCTCGACATCGGCCTCTCCCCGATCGGTTTCGAGCAATCGCGTGCTGCGCTTCTGAACTATTCCGCAATGGTGCCGTTCACCACCGCGGATCCGGTTCTTCAGGGTCGTGTCGCGACGCGGATGCTCAATGAAGTGCCCGCTTTGCAGGAAAGCATGGAGCCCTACGGCGCCCATATCCTGTCGATGATGGTCACCGAGGCCTACGGTCTTGCGACGAATTTCGACTGGACCACGATCGACGAGCTGAAAGGTCGCCGCATCGCGATGGCCGGCACCAATGCACCGCTCTTCCTGCCGATTGGCGCGGTACCGGTCAATCTGGGTATCGGCGAGCACTACCAGGCGATGCAGACGGGCCTCGCCGAGGGAAGCCTGTTCTTCATCTCCGGCATGGAGGCGTTCCGTCTCAAGGAAGTGTCCTCGACCTTCACACGGACCGGTTTCGGATCGCTCGCGACCTTCGTCGCTTTCATGAATGAGAAGACCCGCGCCAAGCTGCCCGAAGACGTCGTCGCCATCATCGATGAGGTTGCCGGGGAAGCGGCCCTCATCATCTCCGAGAAGAGCGCGGAACGTGACAAGGCAGTCGCCGAAAAGCTTGAGAGCGAAGGCATCATCGTTCGCGACCTCGCTCCCGAGGAGCGCGAGAAATGGGCGCGGTCGGTCGCGGGTCTTCCGGCGAACTCGGTCGATGGCCTGAAGGATCGTGACTACCCCACCGTGGATGTGCTCAAGACCTACATTCGCATTCTCGGCGAGGAAGGATATACCTTCCCGACGAACTACCAATTCTGATCATCGCGTGACGGCGGGAAGGCCCGTCCTTCCCGCCTCCAGCCAGAGTGCGAAATCATGAACAGACCTGTCGAGTGGATCTGCAGCCTCTTCGCGGATCTCGGAGCGATCCTCGTATTCGTCGCCGGCGCGCTCATCGTCGTCGACGTCGTCCTGAGAATGGTGTTCGGCTCTCCGTTCGCGGGCACCGCCGACCTCGTTGCGATTGCCCTCGTGCTCGTGACATTCCTTCAGGCGGGAAAAGCCCTCCTGCAGGGCCGGTTGCTGCAAATCACCTTGCTCCTCGACAAGCTGCCCTTGAAACTGCAGCAGGCCGCCATGGTGGCCGCGAATATCGTCGGAGCCGGTCTCTTCATCGGCCTCGCCTATATCTCGATCGAGCCGATCAGGCAGTCGATCGAGAACCATGAATTCTTCGGCACCGATGCGTTTCGGGTCACGGCGTGGCCGATCCGCATCAGCGTGGCCGTGTTGTGGGTCGTGCTCGGCATCGCCTTTCTCGTCAAGGCGTTCGACCGTCGCCGGGAGCTACCTCAATGATCGAACTTTCCGCAATCGTCGCGCTCGGCCTGATCTTCGGTCTCGCCCTGCTCGGCGTCCATATCGCGCTTGCCTTCGTTATCGGCTCGACGGCCGGCCTTTTCATGCTGTTCGGCGACTGGAGCATCACGCTCGGCATCCTCGAACAGACGGCTTTCGAGGGTCTTCGCGACTACAATCTCATGGTGATTCCGCTCTTTGCGGTCATGGGGCTGATCATCGCGCGATCCGGGGCGGCGCATGACCTGTTTGCCGCCGCCAATGGAACCTTACGCATGGTGCCGGCGCGCCTCGCCGTCGCGACTGTCGCCGGCAACGCGTTTTTTGCTGCCGTCACCGGCGTCGGCGTGGCGGCTGCGGCGACGTTCAGCCAGATTGCCTATCCGCCGATGAAAAAGCACGGCTACCGCCGGGATTTCGCGGCCGGGTGCATCGCCGGGTCGTCCGTATTGGGCCTTCTGATACCGCCCTCCGTCTTCATGATCGTCTGGGCGATCCTGACCGAACAGTCGATCGGACGGCTCTTCGCGGGCGGTCTCCTGCCTGGCATATTGCTGGCGTCGCTTTTCGGCTTCTACTGCGTGATCCGTGCGCTCGTCACGCCCGACGTCATCACGGGCGACGCGGAGGCAGGCGGTAACCCCGATCTCGAGCGGCCGGATCCCGTCGGCATCCTTGGCGTGACCGCGATCGTGGTCCTGACGCTTGGCGGCATCTGGGGCGGTTTCTTCACGCCGACGGAGGGCAGCGCGGTCGGCCTGATGGGCGCCGTGGTGCTCGGATTCGTCAAGAAGATGAGCGTCCGGGAAATCTGGGACGCGGCCCGCGAGGCAGGAATGGTGGTGACGCCGATCCTGCTGCTGCTTCTCGGCGCGGCCATGTATTCGAAACTGCTGGCCCTTGCCGGAATCCCGCAGCTTGTCGGCACCTTCTTCGACGCGATGCAACTCGGACCGGCGGGCATCATCCTGGTGATGTGCGCCATCTGGCTGCTGCTTGGCTGTTTCGTCGACAGCATCTCGATCATGCTGCTGACGGTGCCGCTCTTCTGGCCCGTCGCGCAGGCGACCGGCATCGACCCGATCGTCTTCGCGCTGGTCGGCATCCTCGTGATCGAGGCCGGCGTGCTTACGCCTCCCTTCGGGATCGGCGCATTCGTGGTCCTGTCCGCGATACCGGACAGGGATCTCAGGCTGACGGAAGTTTTCGTCGGGCTCGCACCCTACTGGATCATGATCCTGATCGTCGCGCTCGCGGTCTACTGCATCCCGTCGCTGGCGACATTCGTTCCGTCCCTCATGTAGCGGGGATATTCCCCCGCTACTGCCTGTCCCAGGCACGGCTGCCGAGCGACAGGGCAAGCCGGAAACCGACGACGTTGCTGCGGATGTCGAGCGCCTCGTCCGGGCCCTGCACCATGTCGACCTGCGGATCGTAGCCGAAGGTCAGCCGTTGTGACGCACGCATGGAGACATGCAGGTGTTCGTAGTCGCCGCCGCGCGCAATGAAGAGCTGGCAGCGGTTCCGGCGCACTGGCGAGCCGTCAGTCGGAGCGTCCTCGTAGCCTGGGCTCCAGCAATCCTCCAGCATCTCCTGAGCGTTGCCGGCCATATCGTAGAGCCCCCATGGATTGGGCCGGTAACTGCCGACCTCAGCCGTCCATTCCGGCTGCACGGCCTCCGCGCACGGCGCGGCCGCCCCGGCCTGGTAGCCCGATGCCTTGTCGGCGAAATTGGCGTAGCCGCAGGCATGGTCGAGGTCATCGCCCCAGAAGGCCACGGTGTTGGTACCTGCGCGCATCGCATATTCCCATTCCGCCTCGGTCGGCAGCCGGTATGCGCGCCCGGTCTTCTCGCGTAGCCACTCGATATAGGCCGTGACCTCCTTGCGCGAAACGCACACTGCCGGCTGGCGCTGCGTCACGGGCAAGCCCGGCTCGGCGTATGAGCCATCGGTGATGTAGACGAAATAAGGCCCGTAGATTTCCTTGCTGGACTCAGGATGTCGGGTGCCTTCGAACTTGCCTTCCTGCGGTCCGCTTTCGATCAGGCGCACGCCGCATGTGCCGCCGACGGATGCGCCCGTTTCGCGGACATAGGCGTCGAACTCGGCGACCGTGACTTCGTAGCGCCCGATCGCGAAGGGATATTCGATCGTCACCGAATGGCGTGGCTGCTCCTCCGGGACGAAGCCGATAAAGGGATGTTCCTGCTCCGCATCGGTCGCGCCCATGGCGAAGGTGCCTGGCGGGATTTCGACCATTTCCGGACATTGCTCGCAATCGCGGAAGACAGTGCCCGCGGTAACCTCTGGCTGCGGTTCCGACGCCTTCGGTTCTGCCTTCGCTGCCGCGCGTCCGAGCAACACGTCGATTTGCCCGTCAGTCAGCGTACCGGTTGCCGGCTGGCCGATCGACTCCTGGTAGGCCCGGATCGCGGCTTCCGTCTTCGGCCCGAAAATCCCGTCCGGCGTTCCGACCGGGAAGCCTTTGTCGTTGAGGTTTTGCTGGATCGCCTGGCGCAATTCAGGCGTATCCGCGCCGGCGGCGCCTGCCGGGGTGATGCACGCGGAAAGCGCGCAGAAAATCATGGTGAAAAGGATTGCTGAAAAGCGGTCTGGACGCATCGAATATTCCCGTCATTGAGAGGGTACGAGACCACTTCGCGTTTCGGCAATTCCGAAACGCCCTGTCCTCGCGAACATGGCCTGAGTGTCCCTTTTTGCGGAAGTTTCTGATTGAACAGCGCCCCCGTCAAGTCGCGATGGCGGGCATGACGGCCCCGGATTTTGGCGCGATTGTTCAATACTTTTGACGCTGACCGTCCTATCTCCGGCCGGAACGAAGAAGCCGATCGCCTACAGGAGACGAGACATGCCGGAATTCAAGGGAAAAACGGTCCTGGTCACCGGGGCTAGCCGGGGCATAGGCCGCGCCCTCGTGGAGGCCTTCATCGCCGAGGGCGCGCGTGTCGTGGCCGTCGCCCGCAGCGTGCCGGCCGATGGAGATCGCGAAGAATCGAACAGGAATGTGACCTGCATCGCCTGCGATATCGCATCCGGCGTGCAACGTGCGGCTCTGGCTGATTCGATTCGCGCGCTCGGAAGGCCGATCGATATCCTCGTCAACAATGCAGGCATCCAGCGGTCGCTGGACTTGACCGGTGACGATCCCGGTGCACTGTGCGATGCGATGGAAACCGAAATCGCGGTCAACCTCGTCGCGCCGATATGTCTGACGGCGCAGCTGATGCCCGTCATGGCGCGGCCGGGCGGCACGATCGTCAACGTCACCTCGCTCGTCGCTCTTCAGGCCAAGACATCGGCACCGGTTTACTCGGCATCGAAAGCGGGATTTCAGCGTTTCACCGAAGCCCTCCGACGGCAGGTGCAGCCGCATGGCCTGCGTGTCGTCGAGGTGATGCCGCCGCTGGTCGATACCGCGATGACGACGGGGCGCGGCAGCAGGAAACTGTCGCCCGAGGACATGGCCGCAGCGATGCTTCAAGGCCTTGTCGATCGCCGGGAAAGGATAGCGCCGGGCATTGGACGCATGGGGCTCGCCCTGAACCGGATCGCGCCCGCCCTGCTGGCGCGCATCATCGGACGGCAATAGGCCGATGGCTGCGCGGCGAATGCCCGGTAATTTCGCCAGCGCGAAGCTGGTCGCCCTCGTCGTCACGGCGCTGTCCCGCGAGGACGGAAGCCTGCTGCCGCCGGACGCTCTGTCGGTCGACCCGATGCGCGATGCGCTGGTCGATCCCGCCGCCAAGCGCTCCATCATCGATCATGCCTATCGCAAGGGCGGCGCGGCGCCGTTGCTGCGGGTCGGGCGATCTCTTGCCGATCATGCACGAGATCCCACCATTGCCGCGCTCGTCGCATCGCCTGATCCGGCGGTTCTCGCGCAGAAATGGATGCGCTTCGAGAGCTATCACCACTCCGCCAACCGGACCGTGATCGAGGTCGGGGAGAAAGGCTTCGATTGCCGGCGCAGCGCGCAAAGCGGCATGCCGACTGCAAGTGAAAACGTCCTGATCTGCGGCGTGATCGCCGGTCTCCTGTCCCTGATCGGGGCCCGCGCCATCATGGTGGAGATCGGCGGAAGAAAGGCCGAATCGGCCCTCAACTTCGAAACTGGATCGCTCGATGACGCGAAAACATCGCTGTTTCACATCCGTTGGGAAGGCTTCGAAGCGATCGAAACCGACGCATCCGAAGCGCCGATTGGTGATGCGGACGGTTCTCCCCATAAGCGTCTTTGGGGCCTTCTGGCTCGCGATCCAGGCCGCAATTGGCATGTCGGCGAGGCAGCGAGGGCACTGGGTTTGTCCAGCCGTTCGCTGCAAAGGGCGCTTGCCGCCGAAAATCGCAGCTTTTCCAGCGTAGTACGCGAAATCCGCTACGGACAGGCCGGCCGGATGCTGCGTCGGACCGAGACGCCGCTTGCCGAGATCGGCTATTGCTGCGGCTATGCTGATCAGGCACATTTTCAGCGTGATTTCCTGCGTGCCTGTAACATGACGCCGGCCTCATTCCGGGAGATTTCACACGGCTGATCCTGCGCATTGCCATGGCCCTCGTGGCTTACAAAAGGCGCCATTTGCGGCAATAGACTGGAAAAACCGCCGGTTCCCCGCTATTTAAAGCGGCTACCGCTTGTCGGGAGGACAGGATCGTATGATCTCGATCAAGTAGCGTTTGTATCGGGCGGTGTACGATCCAGACTGAAACGATGGAACAATGCGGCTGGACGCGACGAAGTCATGCGCCTAACCATTAGAACAAATCTCGCGATGCGCGTGCTGATGACCTGTGCCGTCAATCCCGGCTACAGTATCACGAAGGCCGAAATCGCGGAGAAGTGCAACGCCTCCAAGAACCATCTTGGCCAGGTGATCCGTCAACTCGCTCATCTGGGCTATATCCGGGCCATGCGCGGCCGCAATGGCGGCATGTATCTGGCCCGGCCTGCCGAGGAGATACGTGTCGGGTCCGTGTTTCGCGTCTTCGAGTCCGATCTGCCTTTCGCCGAATGTTTCGACAAGAAGGAAAATAATTGTCCGCTGATCGGCAGTTGCTGGCTGCGGCCGGCGCTGAAGAAGGCGGTGGAGGCCTTTTACAACTCGCTCGACGATATTTGCCTCGCGGACCTCGTGGACGGCAATCGCGAGTTGGAAACCCTGCTCAACATGCCGGAGCGCAAATTCGCGCCGGTGATGTGCGACGGTCGCGGTCAGGCCGTCATGAATTGAGCCGTCCGGGCCTCATTCGACCTATTTCTCGAAGACCAGTCCTTCGGGGTCGGCGCCGAGGTCATTCAGTACGGCTTTGAGGTCCTTCACCATCGGGTCCGGCCCGCACAGATAGAAAGTCTGGTCGAAATCGTCGATCACGCTTTCCAGATAGGCCCGGTCGATCATCCCGTGATCGAGACCGCTCTTGTCCTCCTCGCTGAGAATATACCGTACCGTCAGGCCCGGTATGGTTTCCAGCTCGTCGCGCAGGATGATGTCGCGCTCCCGGCGATTGGCAAACAGCAGTGTGTGGTCGGCGAGGTGCCCCTCGGAATTGTTGCGTTCGCGCAGGATCGCGAGGAACGGCGTCAGGCCGGCACCGCCCGCGATGAACACGCCGGGCCCCTTGTATGAGATCGTGCCCCAAGGCTCGTCGATGATCAGCCGGTCGCCGACCAGCAGTTTCTGCAATTGGTCCGTCACGCCGTCATGGTCCGGGTAGGACTTGATGGTGAATTGAAGGCGCTCGTCACCGGGAAGCGAGGTGAAGGTGAAGGGACGTTTTTCGTCGCGCCAGCCATCCTTGTCGATGGCCACCTCGGTCGCCTGTCCGGGCTCGAAGGAATAGCCCTCGGGCCTGTCGAGGTCGTATGAAAATACATTGTGGGCGACGGGCGTGATCGCCCGGATCGTTACCGTGCTGGTCATAGGGCTTTCCTTGCTTGACTTCCCGTTCGTACGTCGTGGCCGGTTTCAGCCTTCCTGCGAGCTCCGATTGCCTTTTCCAAGGTCTTCACGGGCACGCCTTTCCTTGTCGAGCTTCTTGAAGCTTTCCATGATCCAGTCCGGTTCGGTCTTTACGTCGGGAACCGCATGGCGCTGATTGCGCACGTTTTCCTGGTCGTTCCCCTGCAGGCTGTTGCGGCCCATTTCTTCATTGGCGATGTCCGCCCGGTTGAGCCGGTCATTGTCTGATTTTCGATTGTTGCTGGTCATGGCGCACTCCGTGCTGTCCTGAATTTCATTCGGACACAACGGAGCAGAAATCGCATGGTTCCAGCCTGCGCGGGAAATCTGCCGCTAGCGGGCATTCGCCTAAAATGCGCGGTATTCAGGTTAACAAAGGATAAAGATTGCAGGACATTCCCGTTTCGGGATTAGTGCGCGGCAATAGTATTCCGACTTCCGGTCGCGCCCGCCTGCATGATGTGCCGGCGCCCAGCAAAAAACCGATGCAGCGGATTTCAAGTACAGGACTGACCGATGACACACATGTTATTCGGCGGTGCGATCGTTCCAATGAACACGGGCGACACGAACACTGCCATCGATACCGAGACCGAACTGAAGCGACTTTCGCCGCATGTGCGGGTGGACTGGTTTTCGTTCGACCTGGACAGCGCGATGATTTCGGTCGGACCGGTCGCACGCGAATTCCACGGCTTCGCTCCGCAGGAAGAGCATGTCGGGATACGCCGCTTTATCCAGGCCTATGATCCCGCTTGCCGCCGGGAGTTGCTCGAACTGCTCGAAATGCTGTCCGGTAAGGGACATCCGTTTCACTTCACGGCCCGGCTGGCGTTTCCGAAGGGCGCGTTCGTTCACGGTTTCATCGTCCCGTCCAACGAGGCCGGGAAATCGCGCGGCGACTGGAGCGGAACGCTTTTGATGTCGCGTCACGAACTGCGCGCACATGACCGCATGCCCGTCCGCTCCGAAAATTCGTGAACGTTCAGGCGGTCGGATAACCCGAAAAGCCATTATACTGCCAAGGTCGCGACAGCCTGCCCCTTGGCCCCGTCCTGTTGACGGCGATGTCGTTCAGCAGCATCCAGGCCCTGTCATGGCGGGCCTCGAATTCCGAGGCGAAGCTGACATAACCCATTTTGACCTCGGCGTGGTTCTCGCACAATTTCAGCGCGACATGCGCCTTGGCGCGGGCGCTGTTGATCACCAGCATGAGGGTGACTTCCGGCGCGACGCCCCATTCGGCCGAGGTCTCGCCATCCATCGCGAATTCGACGTAGCCTGGCGTGAAATAAAGGTCTGCGGCATCGCGCACGATGTCGGCGACGCAGCCATATTGTTCCATGCGCAGATAGGCGATGTAATCGCTGATATCGACGAGCCGCAATTCGGCCGCGAGGTTCGCGAACGCCTCGGCGACATGGGGTTCAAGTTCAAGACAGATATCTTGTGCCAGCATCGTAATCAGCTTTTCCGTGCTCGCCGGCGAAGAACCGAAATCAGCTCCGCGACGGCCTTGAAGAACTCGGGTGGAATGATCTGGTCGAGCGAGATGTGCTTGTACATGGCGCGTGCAAGCTCGACATTCTGGAAGACGGGAACGCCGTTTTCCTCGGCGATGGCCCTGATCTTGAGCGCGATCAGGTCCTGTCCCTTGGCGACGACGACCGGGGCGGCGTCCTTGCCGGGTTCGTAGCGCAGCGCGATCGCCAGATGGGTCGGGTTGGCGATGACCAATGAGGCGGTGGGCACCGCGTTCATCATGCGCTTTCTCGCCCGGTCATAGGCGACCGACCGGAGCCGCGCCTTGATGATCGGGTCGCCCTGCGACTGTTTCAGCTCGTCCTTGACCTCTTGCCGGGTCATCTTGAGGTCGGCGCGCCACTGGAAGCGGGTCCAGAACCAGTCGGCCGTCGCGATCAGAACCATCGCGAAAATGATCGCGCCGAACATCTTCAGCATCAGCCCGTTGACGGTCGACAGGAAGGCGCCGACCTCGCTGCCCATGCCTTCCAGCATGCGCGGCACGAGGTCATGCAAGATCAGCGCGACGAGGACGCTGGCGAACAGCAGCTTGGCCACGGATTTGAGGAACTCGGCGAAACCCTTCGCACTGAAGATCCGTTCCCAACCCTTGATCAGCGAGATCCGCGAGAGCTGCGGCTTGATCCGGTCGCCGACGAAACGCGGCGTGTTCTGCGCCGCCGAACCGGCGACCCCGGCAAGTATGAGTGCCGCGAACAGGGGCAGGGTTACGGCCGATGCGATCAGGACCACGCGCTGGATCAGCCAGTAGACGTCTCCGCTTCCGTACAGATGGTATTCGAAGGACTGGTCCATCATGGCGGCAAGTTGCTGCGCCGTCGCCGAAATCCGTCCCGGCATGAAGAAGGTGGCGACAAACAGGATGGCGAGCAGCGAGAACAGGATCGGCGTTTCCCGGGAAAAGGGTGTCTGACCCTTGTCCAGAGCGTCGCGGATCTTCTTCTCCGTTGCCTCCTCGGTTTTGCTTTCCTTGTCCTGATCGTCGGCCATGATGCTCTCTTATGTGACCGTCAGGCGGCGGCTTGCAGTTCGATACGGCCTTCGGCGGCCATACGCAGCGCCAGTGCCGCGATCGACTTGCGTGCCTGTTCGATGTCCGAAACCTTCGCCTTGCCGGCGCTGAGTTCGGATTCGATCATTCGGCGGGTGCGTTGGCTGATCGAGGAGAGGATGACCTCCTTCAGGTCGCCGTCTGCCTCGCGCAGCGCCAGCGTCAGCACGTCGGTCGACAGGCCGTCGCAGAGAAGCGTACGCGCTTCCTTGGAAATGCTGGAGATATCCTCGAAACGGAAAATCTTCGATTTGACGCCCTCGACCTTCCGGTCGCCGATCACCGGCGCAAGCTGTGCAAGCAGGTCGTCGGAAACGTCTTTCTTCATCTCGTTGAGAATATCTGCGAGCCGCGATGCGCCTTCGCCACCGCTCGACGCGGACTGGTCGCTGAGATTGAATGCCTCGTCGAGACGCTTCTCGACCACCTCGATCACCGACTGCGGCACTGGCTTGGAGGAAAGGAGGCGCGCCACCGTCGCCTTGCGCAGTTCCGGATCGAGCTTTTCGATGATCGATGCCGATGTCCGCGAATTCAGCCGCGACAGGACGACGGCGCAGAGTTGCGGCGATTCGCCGGCGAAGAAAGCGTTCAGTTCGTCGATGTCGACCTTCGGCAGCAATTCCCAGACCGTCTGTTCCGGTTCCTGGTCAACCGTCTCCGTCGACATGCCGGTCAGGGCATAGCGCTCTTCGTCGCTTAGCCCCTCATTGAGGATCATCTCCATGGATTCCGCCGAATCCATCAATCCGACACCGACGGTAAACTCGGTTTCGAACTCCTTGACCAGTTCTTCCAGGTCGGGCTGCGGGATGTTCTTGAGCGTATGGGCCGCGTCGATCATGACGCGCAGCTCCTCGCTCTTGAAGAACTTGAGAAGCTGCGAGGCACGCGTTTTCCCCATGGCCACGAGCACGGCTGCAGCTCTTTGCGGTTTTGTCAGGGTGTATCGTTTCGCCATCTCATGCACCTGGCGGTCGCAACCGCCCACAGGCCCTCAGTGTCAGGACTTCTCGAGTGCGACGATTCGCACGCCGAGGCGCGACGGATCGTCTTCCATCGACTGTATCTCGCCGGTGGCGACTTTCGTTCCGTTCACGCAGATATCCACCGCTTCTCCGATCTTCCGGTTGAGCATCACGACGGAACCGGCCTCCATGCCGATCAGGTCCGACACCGGCATCTCGGCGGAGCCGATCACCACGTCCAGCTGCACCGGGATAGACATGACCAGCTTCTGCAGGTTGCTGTCATGGTTGGCAGGCGGTTCCTCCGCCGGTGCGGCCGGCGTTTCGAACGGATCGTCCAGTCCGATATCCTCGAGCGGTCCCAATGCGTGATCCTTGTCCATCACGCCTTGCAATTCGGCGATCGCCTCGTTCAGCGGATCGCCTTCCGCCGTGAGGTCGTCTGTCAGCCCGAGCTCTTCGAGCGGGGAAAGTTCAGGCTCACTCATCGTAAGTCTCCTCTGAATCGTCGTCGGGCAGCGGAATTCCGATGCCATTGAGCGCCTCGGACATCGCCCGATGCGGGCGTTGCAGGCACAGTGCGTAATTGGCGCCCTTGCGCCCGAGGCTGCACTCGTAAAGCGGTTGACCCTTCACCCTCAGGCGAACGGTCGCGTCGCCGGATTCCGAGAGCGGCAGCACGTCGCCGGGTCGCAGCATTGCCAGCTCGCCAAGCGTCATCGGCGGCATCGTCACGGAGCCGGAAGCCGGAACCTTGATCGTCAGGGCGCTGCGATTGGTCGAAGCATGGCCGCGCGCCGCGGGCTTGCGGATGGTCTCCGGTTCTTCGCGCGCCATCTGCAGCATGTAGGCATGGGTGATGGCGACGGAGATGACGGGTCTTGCGTCCCCGAATTGAAGCGTCAGGTCGAAGGCAACAACCGAACCGCCATTGCCGCCGTCGCGCAAATCGTCGGCATCGAAGGCGACGCGCACGCCGGCGGGCAGGTCCTTCGTCGACAAGCTGGTCTGGAGTGCCTGCCCGACGAGATCGGCGAACTGGCGCATGAGATCGCATTCCGTCGCCGTCGGCTTGCGGTTGGACGACAGCGCCGCGAACTCCGGGTCGCCGCCGAGCATGATTTCCGACAGGATGCCCGAAGCGGGATAGTCGCAGATCACATAGGCGGCCGCCGATGGCGGCTTGGCGGACAGAACGACACAGGCCGCGCCGCTCTTGTAGCGTGCGAAAAGCGCCGTCGCGCTGGAATTGTGGGATTCCGAGAACTCTGCCGCGACGTCGAGCCCGTTTTTCTGAAGAATGGCTTGCAGGCGTTGCGCCAGGAACTTCTTGATCGCCTTGCAGGCGGGTTCGAGACGCGCGGCATCCCCCTTCCGGCCGAGTATTCGGTCGAAGACCTCGCGGTCGTAGTCCTTCGGGGAAGAGGAGACGCTCATTGTCACGCGGCTTTTTCGCCGGCGCCCATCGCCTCGTTCTCGACGTCATCGAGCGACGGGCGATCGTGGTTGGAAATCGTCTTGCGGCCGAATTCCAGCGCGACCTGCGGCAGCGAGCCGTTCATGTAGGCGATCAGCGTCTGCTTGGCGACGAAATAGAGCCGGATGTTCTTTTCGCGGATGATGCCGATCTTGGTCGCGATCGGCTGGACCACGGCATAGGCGAGAAAGATGCCGACGAAGGTGCCGACCAGCGCCGCGCCGATCAGCCCACCGAGAACTTCCGGGCTCTGGTCGATCGCGCCCATCGCCTTCACCACGCCGAGAACGGCGGCGACGATGCCGAGGGCCGGCAGCCCGTCAGCCATGCCCTGCAGGCCATGCGCCGATTTCAGCTTGTCGTGGCGGATCGTGCCGATTTCCTCTTCCATCAGCGCCTCGACCTCGTGCGGGCGCGCGTTGCCGACGATGATCAGCCGGCAGTAGTCGCAGATGAAGCTGGTCAGGTCCTTGTTGGCGAGGACCAGCGGATACTCCTGGAAGATGGGTGATTCTTCGGAATTGTCGATATGGCTTTCGACCTCGTTGCGCGGCTTGGTCTTAAGCTCACGCAGCAGCTGGTGGAGCAGGCCGAGCAGTTCGAGATACTCCTCGCGCGACGGCACCTTGTTCTTGACCGCTTCCATCACGGCCTTGCCGCTGTCCTTCACCGTGGACATGGGGTTGGCGATGATGAAGATTCCGATTGCGGCGCCGCCGATGATGACGAACTCGAACGGCTGCATGAGGACTTCGATATGGCCGCCCATGGCCATGAACCCGCCGAGTACGCATCCCAGCGTAACGACCATTCCGATAATAACGCCCACAGGCCATCTCCGCTCTTGTCCTGCCGGCAAGCTAGTGGCCAAACCTTGCACGGGGCTGGCAGGCGTCGCGACAGGCTCGCGCAAGATGCCCGGGCTATTCAAAGGCAAAGGCCACCGGGACCAATTCGATGATCAGCACGCTGGTTTCCTACAAGCTCGCTTCCGAAGATATCGCCACGACGATCAAGCGCGTCTCGGAACAGCCGGTAGTGTCGCGCGACGTCGAGTATTACCTTGAGAACATCGGCAATGTGGACACGATCGAGGACCTGACCTCGGACTATCGGCTGTTCAGCTTTGCCATGAAGGCGCACGGCCTGAGCGACATGACCTACGCCAAGGCGTTCATGGAAAAGGTCCTGGAGGAGGGTATCGACGATGACCGCGCCTTCGCCAATACGTTGTCCGACAAACGCTACGCCGAGTTCGCCAAGACCTTCAATTTCAAATCCTTCGGAGAGGCGACGACATCCTTCACCAAGACCCAGCAGGGCGTGGTGGACAAATATCTGCGCCAGACGCTGGAGGAGCAGGCGGGCGACGAGAACCAGGGCGTGCGACTGGCGCTTTACTTCGAGCGCAAGGCCGACACGATCGAGAATTTCTACCAGATCCTGGCGGACCCCGCGCTGTCGCAGGTTGTGCGCACAACGCTTGGATTGCCGGAGTCCTTCGCCACCGTCGATATCGACAAGCAGGTGGAGCTCATCTCGGACCGGATCGATCTCGAAACGCTGGCCGATCCGGACAAGCTGGACAAATTGCTGGAGCGTTTCACCGCGCTTTGGGACGTGGACCACAGCACCGAGTCGCAGGCGGTCTCGCAGATCGCGCAGCTCTTCAATACCGGCCCGCAACTCGGCATCAGCCAGGATCTGATGCTGCAAATCGCACAGATGAAACGATAGGCACGGATCATGGAAACGGGGCTTTATGTCAGTCTTTCCGCGCAGATGACGCGCGAGGCGCGGCTGACGACCATCGCCGAGAACATCGCCAACGCCCAGACAGTCGGCTTCAAGGCTGGCTTCGTGCGTTTCGAGGAGGTCGTTCAGGAAGTGTCCGGCGAGGACGTGTCCTTCGCATCCGACGGTGTCGAATATCTCGATCCGGCATCCGGCGGCCTCGAGCAGACCGGCAATCCGCTGGACTTCGCCGTGCGCGGCAATGCCTGGTTCGGCATCCAGACCCCGGCGGGAACCGTGGTCACGCGCGACGGCCGCTTCACCATGATCGACAATGGCGATCTGGTCACCCTGTCGGGCTATCCGGTGCTCGATCCGGGCGGCGCGCCGATCACGCTCGATCCGGCCGGTGGCGTTCCGGAACTTGGCGATGACGGCTTCATCCGGCAGAACGGCCGCCAGGTCGCGGCGCTCGGCCTGTTCGCCTTCGAGCCCGGTCCCGACTTCCAGCGCTTCGGCAATTCCGGCATCGTCGTCGGCGGCGAACCCGAGCCGATCGTCGACAATCCCGACGTCGGCATCGTCCAGGCGCATGTCGAATTGTCCAACGTCGATTCGCTGCAGGAGATGACCCAGCTCATCATGGTGCAGCGCTCCTTCGAGGAGGCGGCCTCGCTGATGGAGACCTCCGAGGATTCCATGAAGCAGCTCATTAGAGCCCTCAACAGCGGCTGATCGGCATGAATGCTCTTGTCCGGCTGCGCCACGCCATTGAATCGTCCGGCGTTGAAACCCGGCCGCTGGAACGCGGCGGGATCGTGTCGGCGATCAATCCCAATGTCGTCGTCGCCGAGGGTATGGCCGGCTATTCGGCACTGGGCGATTTCGTATCGATCGGGCGCGGCGCCCGCGCGACGCGCGGCGAAGTGGTGCAGATCGAGCCGGGCCGCGTCGTGATCGCACCCTGCGGCAACGCCAACGCGCTTTCGATCAACGATGCGGTGATGCACAAGGGCCCAGTTCAGGTCCATCCCGACGCGGGATGGCTCGGGCGGGTCGTCAATGCGCTCGGCGAGCCGGTCGATGGCATGGGGCCGCTGGTTCCATCCGATACCGGACGGGTCGAGAGCAAACGTCACTCGCCGATGATGCGTGGCCGGGTCGGCGAGCATTTCCGTACCGGCGTGCGCGTGATCGACATTTTCACGCCGCTTTGCATTGGCCAGCGCTTCGGAGTTTTCGCGGGGTCGGGCGTCGGCAAATCGAGGCTTCTCGCCATGCTTGCGCGGGCAAACGCCTTCGATGTCGTCGTCGTGTCGCTTGTCGGCGAGCGCAGCCGCGAAGTGCGCGAATTCCTCGAGGACACGCTCGGTCCGGACGGCATGAAGAAAGCCGTGGCGGTCGTGGCGACCAGTGACGAAAGCGCGATCATGCGCCGACGGGCGCCATCGAGCGCAATGGACGTCGCCGAATGGTTCCGCGACCGCGGCAAGCGGGTCCTGCTGCTGCTCGATTCGGTGACCCGGTTTGCCCATGCGCTGCGTGAGGTCGCGATCTCTGTGGGCGAGCCGCCGGTGTCGCGCGGCTATCCGGCCTCGGTCTTCACCGACCTTCCGCGCCTTTTGGAACGGGCCGGACCCGGCGGGCCCGAAGGCGGCTCGATCACCGCCGTCGCGACGGTTCTCGTCGATGGCGACGATCACAATGATCCGGTCTCCGACACCTTGCGCGGCATCCTCGACGGGCACCTTGTCCTGCAGCGCGCGATCGCCAATCGCGGCCGCTTTCCGGCCGTCGATCCGCTCGGATCAGTATCGCGGCTCGCCGACAAGGCGTGGAGCGAACAGCAGCGCTCGCTGGTCGGCCAGTTGCGCGCGATGATTTCGCTGTTCGAGGAAACCCGTGACCTGCGCATGATGAGCGGTTGGCAGCAGGGCACCAATCCCGACCTCGATCAGGCGGTGATGGCGGTGCCGCGTATCTATGACGCGCTGACCCAGTCCGTCGCCGACCCGCCCGACAGCGACCCCTTCGCCGCACTGGCAGACCGAATGAGAGACGATGGCAAGACCTAAGAAGCAACGCCGCCGCTGGTTTACCGACATGGAGCCGGCAGACTACATATTGAGCGCGATCGGCCTGTGTCTCGGCACGGCCGCCGCTCTGTTTCCGTGGCATGTCTATCTCCATCCGGATTCATACGGGCCGCCCCGCATGACATTCTCGCGTGGCGGCGTGATTCCGGAGGAGGAGATTGTCGCGCAGTCACCGCGCGGGCCGGTTCGCGAGACGGATACATCTGACCGCGTCGCGTCACGGCTGCCGCGGCAGGTCCTCGACCCGGTCACGACCGGCAAGGTGGACCGCACCCAGGTTCGCACGGTCGAACCGGAGCAGCCCTTTCCGGAGGCGATCAAGACCTTCAAGGTGCTGGCGGTCGACGGCGCGCGTGCGCTGGTTGGCGACGCCGGCGGGGTCTACCTGGTGCGCGCCATGTCGCGCCTGCCCGACGGCTCGATCGCCGAAGCCTTTCGGCAGGATGAAAAGGGCTGGTACATCGTGACCTCGCGCGAGACGATTTTGCGGCCGGACTGACCGACAAACGGACTGCGACAAGGCACACGCAAGAAACGGCCACTAGTGTCCCTCCGAGAGAAGGATACGACATGGACGCCGTCAATCTTTTCAAGCTGGCCTCGACCCAGGCGAAATGGCTTTCGCTGCGTCAGACAACGGTCGCCAACAACATCGCCAACGCCAACTCGCAAGGCTATCGCGCGGTCGATGTCGAGCCGTTCGAGGCTGCGGTCTCCAATCAGTCCGTGCGGCTGGCGGCAACCGACTCCGTGCATTTCGGTAACCAGCAGGACAATGGCGGCTTCCGGGTTCTCGATGAAGAACCGACCGGCCTGACCACATCGGGCAAGTCCGTCTCGATGGAGGACGAACTGGTCAAGTCCAGCGAGATCCGCCACGCCTATGAGATGAACACAGCGATCGTATCGGCATTTCACCGCATGATCCTGATGACGGCGAAGGGGTCGTAATGGATTATCTCAGTTCCGCCATCAAGGTAGCCGCATCGGGGCTGGACGCCGAAAACGTTCGGCTGCGTGTCGTCTCCGAGAACATCGCCAACGCCCAGTCGACATCCAATATCCCGGGCGGCGATCCCTACCAGCGCAAGGTTGTCGCCTTTGCCTCCGAAGTGGATCGCGCTTCCAATACCGCCGAGGTCAGCGTCAGCAATGTGCAGCGCGACCTGAGCGATTTCCAGCTGGAATACGATCCGGCCCACCCTGCCGCCAATGCCGAAGGCTTCGTCAAGTTTCCGAACGTCAATCTGCTCGTCGAGATGGCGGACATGCGCGATGCCAACAGATCCTACGAGGCCAATCTGCAGGTTCTGAAACAGGCGCGTGACCTGATCTCGATGACGATCGACCTGATGAGGGCGCGCTGATGGCAGTCGATTTTACCATTGGGGCTCTGAGCTCCCTCGCTTCCACCGGCAAAACCGGAACGACCGCGTCGGCAACATCGGTTGTGCGGCAGACCGGGCCAAGTTTCGCCGAGACGCTGCAGAACGTGGCGCAGGGCACGATCGGCGAGTTGCAGGGCGCCGAGCGCATTTCGCTGCAGGCCCTGTCCGGCGAGGCCGACATTCGCGATGTCACCGACGCCGTCATGAGTGCCGAGCAGAAACTGCAGACGGCCATATCCATCCGCGACAAGATCGTGACTGCCTTTCTTGAAGTCAGCCGGATGCAAATCTGAGGAGTAAGCCATGAAGGCCCTGTCCATCGCCGCCACCGGCATGACCGCGCAGCAGACCAATCTTGAGGTCATCGCGAACAACATCGCCAATGTGAACACCACCGGCTTCAAGCGCGCCCGCGCCGAGTTTTCCGATCTGCTGTACCAGACGGAGCGGCTGGCCGGCACGCCGAACAGCGGCAACCAGGCCGTGATTCCCGAAGGCGCCAATATCGGCCTCGGCGTCCGCACCGCCGCCATCCGCAACGTTCACATTCAGGGCGCGCTCACCAGCACCGGCAACCGCTTCGACATGGCTCTGACCGGCGAGGGCTGGTTCCAGGTCGAGGGCGCGGCCGGCGAAACCGTCTACACTCGCGCCGGTGCCTTCAATACGAATGCGCTCGGCCAGCTGGTCACGGTCGACGGGTTCCTCGTGACGCCGGCGATCACGATCCCCGAGGGGTCCGTGGAAGTCATCGTCAACAAGACGGGCCAGGTCTTCGCACGCCTCGAGGACCAGGTCGCCCTGCAGAATATCGGGCAGTTGACGCTTTCGACATTCGCCAACAACGCCGGCCTGAAGCCGCTCGGCGGCAATCTGTTCTCCGAGACCGAAGCGTCGGGCGCACCGGTGGTCGGCATTCCCGGCGATCCCGGCTTCGCCACGGTTGAACAGGGCTATCTCGAGGCATCCAATGTGGATCCGGTCAAGGAAATCACCGAACTGATCGCCGCCCAGCGCGGTTACGAGATGAACTCCAAGGTGATCCAGGCGGCCGACCAGATGGCCAGCGTCGTCTCGACCGGGTTGCGCTAGAATGATCGATCGGTGGAAAGGCACTGTTGTCGCCGTCCTGGCGGCGCTGCTGGTCTGGAGCGGTCCCGCGACCGCTTCGGAAAACGCCGACATTGTCATCACCGTCAATCGCGTCATCTATCCGGGCCAGACCGTTCCCGCCGATGCTGTCGTCGAGACGCGGCTGCGCAAGCCGTTGCGCCGTGGCACGGTCGCCATTCACGACGCCGGAGAGGTGATCGGCATGGTTGCCGCGAAAACCATCCTCCCGCGCCGGCTGATCGCGCCGAGCGCGCTGCGCGAGGCCTATGCGGTCGAGGCCGGCGAGACGGCAACGATTTACTATCGAAAGGGATCGCTGACTATCGCGATGGATGCGGTCGCCCTTCAGTCCGCCGGCTTCGGCAAGCCGGTGCGCATGCGCAACATTTCGAGCGGCCGCACCGTCACTGGCATTGTGATGCCGGATGGCGACGTGCTCGTGGAGGCGCGATGAAACGCCTCGTTCTCATGCTCGCCATGCTCGCCGTCACTGCGCCCGCCGCCTGGGCGCAGTCGCGCGTCAAGGATATAGCCACGCTGCAAAGCGCGCGCGACAACCAGCTTGTCGGATATGGTCTCGTCGTCGGCCTTCAGGGCAGCGGTGACAGCCTGCGCAACGCGCCGTTTACCGAACAATCGATGCGCTCGATGCTCGACAATCTCGGCATCGCGACAGCAGAGGGCCGGGCGCGCCTGAAGAACATCGCCGCGGTGATCGTGACCGCGAACCTGCCGGCCTTCGTCCGCCAGGGCTCGCGTATCGACGTTTCTGTCTCCTCGCTCGGCGACGCGACGTCGCTTGGCGGCGGCCAGTTGGTGATGACGCCGCTGCGCGCCGCCAATGGCGAGATCTATGCCGTCGCTCAGGGCCCCGTCTCGATCTCCGGTTTCCAGGCCCAGGGCCAGGCCGAGACCGTTTCGCGCGGAACGCCGACCGCCGGACGCATTTCCGGCGGCGCGATCGTGGAAAGGGAGGTCGAGGCAGACTTCTCCGCCGAACACGCGCTGACCCTGCAACTGCGCAATCCCGATTTCACCACGGCGATCGCCATCACCGACGCGATCAACAGCTTCGGTACCGTGCAATACGGCATGAACCCGGCCCGCGAGATCGATTCGCGCACCATCGCGATCACCAAGCCGAAGAACATCTCCGCCGCGCGTTTCATCGCCGGGATCGAGAATCTGACGGTGCAGACGGCTTCGCCGGCCCGCGTTGTGCTCGACGAGCGCACCGGAACCGTGGTTATCGGTCAGGATGTTCGCATCTCGAAGGTGGCGATCAGCCATGGCACGCTGACGGTCCGGGTCACCGAGACACCGACAGTCGTCCAGCCGGGTCCGTTCTCGGATGGCGAAACCGCCGTCGAACCAAACACCTTCATCGACGTCTCCGAGGTGGGTACGCAGCTCGGAACCGTCGACGGCACCGACCTCCAGAATCTGGTCGAAGGGCTCAACCGGCTCGGCGTCGGTCCGACCGACATCATCGCCATCTTGCAGGCGATCAAGAGCGCCGGCGCAATGCAGGCCGAAGTGGTGGTTCAATGACCCGGCTATGCCCGAATTCCATGAAACCCGGCGCGTTCCACATCGGACCGGCCTTCGCGGCAGCCGCGATCCTGGCGTTTGCCGCGCCCGCATCGGCGCAATCTTCGTTGCCGACCTTGCTGGATGCGCCGCCGCCGCGCGCCAGTTCGGATGAAATCCAGCGTTTCTGCTCCAACATTGCAGATGCTGCCCGCGAGCGCCGCTATGCAATCCAGCGCGAGGAACTTGAGGCGTTGCAGACGGAAATCGAGGATCGCATCGTCGTCCTCGAAAAGAAGCGGGCCGAACTTCAGCAATGGGTCGAGAAGCGGGAGCGCTTTTCCGACGCGGCCAATGAAAGCCTCGTCGAGGTCTTTGCGAAGATGCGCCCGGATGCCGCCGCGCAGCGCATGGAGAAACTGCCCGGCGAACTGACGGCCGCGTTGCTGACCAAGCTGAGTGCGCGAACGGCCGGAACGATCCTCAACGAAATGTCGCCCGACCGCGCCGCATTGGTGGCCGTGATCATGGCGGCCGTCGCCGACAAGGGAGAAACGCGGAAATGAGGCCGGTGCTTCTTCTTTTGTTGGCCGGGGCGGTTGCGCTCGGCGGCTGTGCGACCCATCCGCGCGAAATCGGCAAGACGCCTGCGCTGTCGCCGGTCGGCGGCGATCTGGCGGCCGATCAGATGGTCGTCAAGCCGACTGAGTATCCCGCCAAGCCATCCGGGCATCGCTACTCGGTCTGGAACGATCGCGCCGCGAGCCTGTTCACCGCGCACCGCGCCGTCGCCAAGGGCGATATCGTCTCCATCAAGATCGCGATCAACGACCGCGCGAAGCTGGACAATCAGAGCGCGCGCAACCGCACCGCGAACAAGAAGATAGGGCTGGGCGCCGGATACGGCACCGACGCGATAACCGGCGCCCTCTCCGCCGACGCCTCGATGAACTCCTCGACCGACTTCGCCGGGTCCGGCGGCACGACACGGGCGGAAACCATCGATCTGTCGGTGGCCGCCGTCGTCGTCGATGAACTGGCCAATGGCAACCTTCTGATCCAGGGCTCCCAGGAAGTGCGGGTCAATGCCGAGATGCGTGTTCTGACGATCTCGGGCATCGTGCGGCCTTCCGACATCGGGCCGGCGAACACCATCAACTACGATCGCATCGCCGAAGCGCGCATCTCCTATGGCGGCAAGGGCCGGATCACCGAGGTGCAGCAGCCGCCCTACGGCCAGCAGGCGCTCGATCTCTATCTTCCCTTCTGACGGCGCGCGGCGATGGCATCAACCATTGAACACCAGACGGACAGCGAGAGCGGACCTTCCATGGTCGCGTTCCTGATCGCGTGCGCGGTCATCACGCTTGTCGCGGCCGGCGCGGGATTTGGCGTCAGCGCGACGATGATCGGACCGGCGACGTTCCCGTCCTCTGACGTGGCGGGCGACGGTGGAGCCGGAGCCGCCTCCGGTGGCGGCGAAAGCGGGCATGGCGCCCCGGCGTCCGGTCACGGCGCGGAAAGTGCCGATTCCGGAAAACCGGCACATGAATATGTCGTCGTCGACATCCCCTCGATCACCACCAACCTTGTCGATCCGTCGGATGCCTGGATTCGCATGGAATTGTCACTGGTCTTTACCGAGAAGGCCGACCAGGAACTCGCGATGGAGGTTCATCAGGATATCCTCGCCTATGTCCACACGATGAAACTCTATAATCTGCGAGGAGGAAGCGGCTATCAGCACCTGATCGAGGATCTGCAGGAACGTGCCGCTATCCGCACCGAAGGGCGCGTCAAGCGGGTGCTGGTCCGCTCGCTGATCCTCGAATGAGACGCTGCGCCGTCCTTCTTGCTGTCGTGATGGCGCTGGTTGCGTTTCCGGCCCTTGCGCAGAACCAGCCGGGCTTTGCCCTCCCCGAGGGGCTGACCGGCCAGACCAGCGGCTACATCGTGCAGCTGTTCGGTCTGCTGACCGTACTCGCGGTCGCGCCGGGCCTGTTGATCATGGTGACGAGCTTTACCCGGTTCGTCATTGTCTTCTCGATCCTGCGGTCCGGCATCGGCCTGCAAACGACGCCGGCCAACATCGTCCTGGTCAGCCTTGCGCTCTTCATGACCTTCTACGTCATGGCGCCGGTTTTCGACCGTGCCTGGAGCGATGGCGTTCAGCCGCTGGTCAACGAAGAGATATCCGAGCAGGAGGCGTTCCCCCGCATTGCGCAGCCATTTCGCGAGTTCATGCTCAACAATGTGCGCGATCAGGACCTTAAGCTCTTCGCCGATCTTGCCCGCGAGCGCGGCCAGACGGTGACCGTCGATGAGAACATCGATATCCGCGTCGTCGTGCCCGCCTTCATGATCTCGGAAATCCGGCGCGGCTTCGAGATCGGCTTTCTCGTCGTTCTTCCGTTCCTCGTCATCGACCTCGTCGTCGCCACCATCGTCATGGCGATGGGCATGATGATGTTGCCGCCGTCCGTCGTGTCCCTGCCGTTCAAGATCCTTTTCTTCGTGATGATCGACGGCTGGAACGTTCTCGTCGGCAGCATGGTTCGGTCTGTCGTTTAAAGACAGTATTTACTTTTCATTTACCATAAATATTAGTAATTAGGTCCGGATTTCCCAGAAAAAGCGGACTCAATGCTTTTTTAATGTTTCCCCGGCATCTTGCGGCCAGTCACATCGGCTATCCGTGATGATAGGGGCATGATGCCCGGCCGCTGTACCGGAAGATCCGGAATGTCCCTCCTTTGTTAGTTTTTGGGAAGGGGACACTATGTCCAGTATTATGACCAACACCTCGGCGATGACGGCTCTGAAGACCCTCGCCGCCACCAATAAAGCAATCGAAACCACCCAGACCCGGATCTCGACCGGCTACGCGGTTTCTTCCGCCAGCGACAACGCTGCCTACTGGTCCATCGCGACCACCATGCGTTCCGACAACAATGCTCTCGGTACCGTTCAGGACGCTCTCGGTCTTGGCGCTGCCACGCTCGACGTCGCCTACACCGGTATGGAATCGGCCATCGAGGTCGTGGACGAGATCAAGACGAAGCTCGTCGCCGCGAAAGAGCCGGGCGTCGACAAGGCGAAGATCCAGTCCGAAATCACCGAGCTGCAGGCCCAGCTCGAAGGCATCGCGACTTCGGCATCGTTCAACGGTGAAAACTACCTGCACACGGCGACAGGCCTGACCGCAGGCACGGAATCGGTCGTCGCGTCCTTCACGCGTGATGCGTCGGGCAATGTTTCCATCGAGACCATCGACGTCGACACGACGACCACCGTCCTCACCGATGTCGACACCGCCGCGAACGGCATCCTGTCCCAGGATCGGACCGGCACGAACACCAACGTTGCTTCGATTGCCGGCGGCGCCAACGACATCACGATCGACGGAACCACCACGGATGCCGAACTCGACGACATGATCGAAGTTGTCGATGCGGCCCTGACCGAAATGACGGAGGCTGCCACAACGCTCGGTGCTTCCAAGAAGCGCATCGACATGCAAAACGACTTCGTCGGCAACCTGATGGATGCCATCGATCGCGGTGTCGGCCAGCTCGTCGACGCCGACATGAGCGAGGAATCGACTCGCCTGCAGGCCCTTCAGGTCCAGCAGCAGCTCGGCATCCAGTCTCTGTCGATCGCCAACCAGAACGCTCAGACGATCCTCTCGCTCTTCCGCTAAGAGCCTGAAAACGCGAGTTTTTCGCTGGATTTTCGATCAGGCCGCCTTCGGGCGGCCTTTTCTTTGCGATTTGTTAAGCATTTTCCTTAAATCCTAGTGTTGTTTTCCGCCGCATAGGCCTTCGGGTGTCGGCGACAGTGTTCTGAGTTTCCTTGCGGCGATTAGTCTCGCGCAAGTTTCGGTGCGTAACCTGCCGGTTGGATTAGTACGCGTTTCGCCGAGTGGCCCTGTTTCGGCCTGGTAATCTGTTTGAGTTCCAGCGATTTCACCGTTCCCGCTCTTCGGGGGCGCGTCCGCATATCCGCATGGAGCGCAGGGGTTGCCAACCGGTCCGGGAAAGTTCGGCGTCGAGTGACATTCGAATTAGTTGCGAATGGAACCGCATATTGGCCACGCTGCAGGCCAAGCACAGTGGATATCGAACGATAGGGCATGATGCCCGGCCACTGTACCGGCTGACCCGGAATGTCCCTTGTTTCGAGATTTTGAGAGGGACACGCAATGTCCAGTATTATGACCAACACGGCAGCGATGACCGCACTCAAGTCGCTGCAAGCCACGACCCGGAATATCGAGATGGTGCAGTCTCGTATTTCGACGGGTTATTCGGTCGCCGAGGCATCCGACAACGCCGCCTATTGGTCGATCGCAACCACGATGCGCTCCGACAACAACGCGCTTTCAACCGTCCAGGACGCCCTGGGTCTCGGTTCCGCGAAGGTTGACGTCGCCTACACGGCCATGAACAGCGCCATCGAGGTTACCGGCGAGATCAAGGAAAAACTGGTCGCCGCGCGAGAGCCCGGCGTGGACCGCACGAAGATCCAGTCGGAAATCAAAGAGCTTCAGAATCAGCTGACCGCGATCGCGGAATCGGCATCGTTCTCCGGCGAGAACTGGCTTTCCGTCGACACTGGCGCGGCCGACTACTCCGCGACCAAGAACATCGTCTCATCCTTCACCCGCGCCAATGACGGCACGGTGTCTGTTTCGACGATCGCCATCGACATCACCGCCACGGAACTCGTCAACGCTTCCGGTGACACCGGTATCCTCGACACGACGACGACCACCACCGGCGCCGGTACGGCCACGATTTCCGTTCTCACCCTCGATATCACCGCCGCCAATGTGGACGATGACGATATCGACGACATGATCTCCTGGGTCGACTCGGCATTCCAGGACATGACGACCTCGGCTTCCAGCCTTGGCGCGGCCAAGTCCCGCATCGACATGCAGCAGCAATTCGTGTCCAGCCTGATGGATGCGGTCGAGCGGGGTGTCGGCCAGCTGGTTGATGCGGACATGAGCGAAGAATCGACGAGGTTGCAGGCCCTGCAGGTTCAGCAGCAGCTCGGCGTGCAGGCGCTTTCCATCGCCAACTCCAACGCGCAAACTATCCTGTCGCTCTTCCAGTAAGAGCGAAAGTCAGCCGCAGCGGATCCATTCAAGGCGGGTGACCCTCGGGTCGCCCGCTTTGCTTTGTTCCAGGGCCGGCAGTCGGGCCAGGCGGCACGCCTGACAACGGTCAAGACACTCTCACACAAGTTTCGCGGTCTATCTCCGTAAGGGGATATGGAGTTGCCGCAGTGCTTGAGCAGTTTCAGCAGGTCGCGAACAATCTGATGGCGCTGGGCGCCCGCAAGCTGGCCATTCTGGTCGCGGTCGGGCTGTCGGTGATGATCGGTGTCGGCGCCGCCGCCTATTTTCTCAATCGTCCGGCTTTCGAACCGATCTATGTCGGCCTCGAGCGCGATGACATCACGCGCATGGGCATGGCGTTGGCCGATGCCGGCATCTCCTACGACGTTAATCAGGACGGCACGTCGATCCTCGTGCCGGCCGGCAAGACCAGCCGGGCGCGCATGATCCTTGCCGAAAAGGGCCTGCCGAACAGTTCCGGCACCGGTTACGAGTTGTTCGACAATCTTGGCTCGCTCGGCCTGACCGCCTTCATGCAGGAAGTGACCCGGGTTCGCGCGCTCGAAGGCGAGATCGCGCGTTCGATCCAGACGATTCGCGGCGTCAAGGGCGCGCGCGTTCATATCGTTCTTGCCGACCGTGGCAATTTCCGCTTCGCCGAACAGACCCCGACCGCGTCGGTCGTTGTGCGCTACGAGGGCGCCAATGCCGAATCGAGCGCACTTTCGATCCGCCATCTTGTCGCGGCCGCCGTCCCGGGCCTGCAAGCCGAGAACGTTACCGTTCTGGACGCCGCGGGCCGCTTGCTCGCCGCCGGCGAGGATCCCCTCAACAGCACGGCGACCAGCACGCTGGGCATCAAGTCGACCGTCGAGAACGAGGTCTCGGACAGCGTCTACAAGGCGCTCGCCCCCTATCTCGGCGACATGAATTTCCGCGTTTCAGTCCAGGCCGATATCAACACCGATCAGCGCCAGGTCGAGGAGACAATCTTCGATCCCGAATCGCGCGTCGAGCGGTCCGTGCAGGTGGTGCGCAGCGAGGATGCTTCGTCCCAGAAGGCGGGCGGCGATCCGGTATCCGTCGAGGAGAATCTTCCAGACGAGACTCAGGGCGACGGTGCTTCACCGCAATCGTCCGAGCGCAGCGAGCGGCGCGAGGAAACGACGAACTACGAATTGAACTCCAGGCGGATCGCCACGGTCAGCAGTGGCTATTCCGTCGATCGGCTCTCGATCGCCGTGGTGGTCAATCGTGCCCGCATCGCCGAAACGCTCGGCGAAAACGCGGACGCCGCACAGATCGACGCCAAGCTCGCCGAGATCCGTCAGCTGGCTGTCGCAGCCGCGGGCGTGTCCGACAGCCGGGGCGACATGGTGCAGGTGACGGCCGTTGACTTCATGGAAGGAATAGACGGCATCCCGCTCCAGGAGGCCGGCGCGATGGATGTTCTGGGCGAACATCTCGGCACCTTCATCAACGCGCTCGCCTTTGTCGGCGCGACATTGCTCGTCATCTTCCTCGGGCTGCGTCCGCTGATCAACGTGCTGAGGGGCGAGTCGCCCGTCGCCGCGCTGCCTTCCGGTTCCTCGTCGTCCGGTCTCGACGACCTGCCGGCGCTGGAGGATTCCACGCTCGGCCCGTCCTATGGCAGCGACGATATCGGCGGCCTCGACGGCCTGCCGGAACTGCCGCCATTGCCGTCCTCGCAATCCTCCGATCAGAGCGATCTCCTGGCGCGCATGCGTCCCTCGCCGGAAGAACGCCTCACCATGATCGTCGATCTCGACGAGGAGCGCGCCGCCTCGATCCTGCGGCGCTGGGTGAGACAGGAGGCGGCGTAACGTGGCCCGCTCCAGCCTGATGAGCCTGCTGCCGGATTTCGCCGAGGAGAAACCGGCGCCGCCGGTCTACAGCGCGCCGGGTTTCGAGCCGCTCGTACACGCGGCGGCGTCGAAGGAAGAGTTTTCCTCGCTCGACATGCCGATCGGTTTCATGGGCCTCGAACCCGCGACGGATACCGAAACGGAGATCGATCCGTTCGCCGCCGCGCCGCTCGCAGACGATGAAGAAATCGGCGACCTCGAAGATCTCGGCATCGGTTCGCTCGAAGACCTCGATCTTCCGGGCCTCGACGACATTCCGGCGGCAGGCGCGGCCGGAGCTTTCGTTCCGCATCTGCCGCAAGACCCCGCCGGTGACTTGCCTGCGGATACCGGCCTTGACGATATCGACCAGGCCGCCGCCGATGGCGTAGCCGCGCAGGCCGCGCTGGAGGAGGCGCATCGCGAGGAGATCGAACGCCTCCAGATGGCACATCGCGAGGCGCTCGATCTGCTGCTCAAGGAATCGCTGCCAAAGGCAAAGCAGGAGATCGTGGAAACCCTGGCGTCGGAACTTGCGCCGCTTCTGGCCGGCCGCTTGCGTGAAGGTCTCGTGGAACAATCGGTCGCGGCCCTGTCCGACATGGTCGCCCGGCTTCTGGACGACACTGCCGCGGTAACATTCGATCTGCACGGTCCCGAGCATCTGGTGCTGGCATTCCAGAATGCCTGGGAGGGCGATGCCGCCCAGATCAATCCGATGCCGGATGAAAGCGTCGATCTGGTCGCACGGATCGACAAGACCGTGATCGCGACACGTCTCGCCGAAGCGGATCGCCTCATAGCGGAGGCGCTGACGTGAACGGCCAGGAGAAAAACCAGGAAAAAGCTCAGGAAATCATCATCATCAAGCGTGGTGGTGAGGGCGAACACGCCCATCACGGCGGCGCCTGGAAGATCGCTTTCGCCGACTTCATGACCGCGATGATGGCGTTGTTCCTCGTTCTGTGGCTGATCAACGCCGCCAACGAGGAAACCAAGAAAGCCGTCGCCAGCTACTTCAATCCGGTCAAGCTGGTTGACCGTAATCGAAGCGTGAAGGGCCTGCATGACGCCGAGGGCGTCCAGGAAATCGAGGTCCAGGCCCCCAACGAGCAGTTTCCGGAAGAAGAGACTGTGAAATCCGAAAAGGTCGAGGAGCAGTCGGCGACGGATTCGCAACTGTTTGCCGATCCTTTCTCCGTGCTCGATGAGATCGCCACCCATCAGGCCCCCGGCCAGATCCGCAACATCGAGGAAGAAGGCGGCCGCAACGGCAATGACGCCGTCAACGACGCCCAGGGCGGCGAAGCCTTCATGGACCCGTTCTCGCCGAATTTCTGGAACGAGGAAGTCCGGCCCTCAAACGATATGGGACAACTCGCCGGCCAATTCGAAACGGAAGGCGTCGATGATACCGAAGGCGTCGACGAGGCCGGGACCGCCGAAGCCGCCGAAGAGGTCGCCGCAACCGGCGAAAACGCCCAGGACCTACTCGATGCTCGGATGGGCATCACGGACGAAACCACCGAAGTCGCCGAGGTCGATGCGGCGGGCGAAGATGCGATGGAGACGGCAGCCATCGAAGGCAAGTCCGACGAGGAATTGGCCAAGGCCATCGCCACGCAGGAAAAGGTCGATGCCATCGAGGCCGCTGCGGAGAAGCTGCGCGTCAACATAACCGAAAAGCTCGCGGAAGCGCTCGGCGAGGATGCGGCTGTTCTTGATGAGCTGTCCGTGAAGGCCGTCGATGGCGAAGTCCTGATCTCCCTGACAGATGCCTTCGAAATCTCCATGTTCGAGATCGGCTCCGCCGTTCCGTCGCGCGATCTGGTCATCGCGCTCGAGAAGATCGGCGACGTCCTGTCCGAAGAAGCAGGCGGCATCCGCATTCACGGCCACACCGATGCGCGCCCCTTCCGCTCCAAGGATTACGACAATTGGCGGCTGTCGGCCTCGCGCGCGCAGTCGGCCTATTACATGCTGCTGCGTGGCGGCCTCGAGGATACGCGTGTTCGTGAAATCTCGGGCTTCGCGGACCGCAAGCTGCTCGATGCCGATGACCCCTATTCGCCGAAAAATCGCCGCATCGAGGTGATGGTCGAGGTCGAAACGGGATGACCGGGCCGCAACGTCTCCTGCTTTCGGCTGCCTGCGCCGGCATGCTGACGGGCATCGTCCCGGCGGCCGCCGAAGGGCTCGCGCTCGAACCCTACAAGATGGTGCGCTCGCTGCAGCGGATGCACGACGAGATCGCCGACGGCGACAAGTCGGCCCTCGGCATGCAGCGCGAGATGGTGAAGCTGATCGACGAGGGATTCCGCACGATGGAGGCCGCCGCCTTCAGGGACCCTAAAAACGCCAGGGCGTTGATTTCCTATGCGATGGCGGGCGGAAACCCCAAGACGCTGGAGTCGCGCATCGCCGATCTCGGCCAGAAAGACGACGAGATCGTTCGTCTCGCGGTCGCGGTTCTGGTCTATCAGAAAGGCGCGGGTCGCACTGCCGCGTCGCGGCTGCAGGATGTGGATCCGGTCGGCATCGGCGGCCTCTTCGGCGCGTCGCTCGCGCTTGTCCGGGGCCTCGTGACCAAGGACGACGAGCAGGCGCGTATCGACTTCGACACCGCCCGGCTTCTGGCGCCCGGCACGCTGGTCGAGGAGGCCGCGCTGCGCCGCCTCATGACGATCCACAAGCGCCGGCAAGACCCGGTCTCCTTCCTGCGCGTGGCGAGCCGTTACGCGCGCCGCTACATCGCCTCGCCCTACGCGATCCAGTTCGCCCAGGAGTTCGTCAACGCCGTCGTCGAGATGGACGATGTCATGGACATGACGGAAACCATCGAAATTATCGAGTTCATGCCGGAACCCTACCGCGGCGCGGTGACCGTCCGGCTGATGCGCAAGGCCACGGTTGAGGGCAACACCGAACTCGTTCGCAGGATTTCCGAACTGTCCGAAACGGAAACGGAAATGGCCGACGCGCCGGAAATCGATCCGGAGATCGGCGCGCGGCAGGTGCTCTATGCGCGTATCTCGGAAGTCACGTCGGAGAATGTCGACAAGGTCGCCGACGAACTGCAGCGCATCGACCGGTCCGAACTGGCGGATAGCGACCGCAACCTTCTCGACGCAGTGATCGCGATCGCCCGGGCAGTCACCGATCCGGAGCCGACCGTGACGGCGGCAATCCCCTCGAAGCCGGTCCCCGGGGGCGAAAAGATCTTCCGTGAATCCGTTCACGAGGAACAGGACAAGGGTTTGACCGGTTTCGACGAATTCGTTGGCGGCGCGCGTGAAAAGCTCGAAAATATCGACCAGATGCTGGAGGAAATGCAATGATTGGCAACGGCGTTGCGGCGCTCGCCTCGACCACCGCCCTCCAGCAAAAGGGAACGGCGTCGGCAGCGCCGGCCTCTGGTGGGAAGGCCGCCGACTTCGCGGATACGCTCGGCCGAATCGGGTCGAACGGTCAGCGATCGGGCGATCAGGCAGCGGATTCGGAAACGCCCCCGAAAGACGAGCCGCAACAGGTCATGACAGGACATGCCCGTCGCGACCGGCTGTTCGCCGATGTCGGTTGGCGCACGCCCACGCAAAGCGCGGCTGCTGAGGCCAAGGATGCCGAAAGCGCGGATGCGGATGACGAGACAAGTGCGGATAACGGCCTGAGCAAAGCGGGCGAGAAAACCACCGCGTTGCCGGAGGCGAACCGGCAAACGAAAGTGCCGGTGGACGTGGTTACCGACGTCAAGGCCGGATCGGATGGAAAAGCCGCCGAAGGCAGGGACGGCGCCGACACCGAAGAGAGCGTGGCACGCACTGACAGGCAGGCGGAGGCCGACAAGAAGAGCGGCGACGTGCCACCCGTATTCGGCAAGGGCAAGATCGACGCGTCGGATGTCGCCAATGCTGCGCAGTCCGCGCCGCCGCAATCCGTCGGCGACGGGAAGACCTCTTCCCGGGCGGATCAGCCGACGAACGACCGGACGCCGACCGCTCAGGTGCTGGCCGCACAAGCCTCAGTTTCCAATGAGAAGGTCGCTGCCGCCGGACGCGCCGCACCCGTTTTCCGCAACGATGGACAGCCTGCCGCTGATGGCAAGGTTCCTCCTTCGGCCCCGAAAACTGAGGGTTCCGGAAGGTCTTCCCCGGTATCATCTGTGCTACAAAACGACGCGTCGGCCTCCAAGCTAGTGGCGCCTCAAACCCCGAAAGCGCGCAGTGGCGAGGCGGTGCCGTCCGTTGGCGCGGAAGGGACAGCGCGCGGAAAAACGGCAGCTGCGGAAGCCGGTGAAACACGTGTGCGAAGCGGCGAACCGTCCGCGCCGCGCGTTTCGACTGCGGTGAACGGCAACGCCCAGCCATCCGCGCCCGACAAGCCGGCGACCGTTCCGATTGTCCAGTCGGCACAGCCGTTAGCGACCGGCGGCGAGCGCTCGGCCGCAGGCCAGGTTGCCGACGCCGTGGCCCGTGATCTCCAGGAACTCGGGCCGTCGCGCCTCGTCGTCGCGACATCTTCCGGTCAGGGCCGCCCGGTGCGGGCGATCAGCCTGCAGCTCAATCCCGTTGAACTCGGCACGGTGAATGTCCGGCTGCATTACGTGGACGGCGAAATGCGGGTGTCGATCCGTGCGGAATCCGACCAGACGGCCCAGATGCTCGCGCGCGATTCCGACGCCATCCGGTCGGCATTGCGGGCCGCCGGCATCCAGACGTCCGAAATCAGTGTCACAACCAACCGTCCCGAAACGGCAGCCCAGCAGCAACAGATCGCGGGCCAGAACCGGGATACTTCCGGCCAGCAATGGAGCGGTCATGACAATCGCGGAAATACGTCGAATGAATCCGGTCAATCCAATCGCCAGCGCTCCCAGGGCGACCTGCCGAACGGCCGTTCGGGCCGCGATTCTGGCGATGCTGGCACTGCCGGCGACGATGGCAGGCTTCTCATCTGAGGCCCGCGCCGCCTCCCCGGTGCAGCATCAGGGCATCTGCGAACGCTACGTCACAGAGGCCGCGCGGGCATATGACGTTCCGGTCGGTGTTCTTTATGCCGTCGGATTGACCGAATCGGGCCTCAAGGGCGGCCTGCATCCCTTCGCGATGAACATTGAAGGCAAGACGAAATTTCCCGTTTCGGTTGACGATGCGATGCGTGAATTCGAGGATGCACGCCGCCATGGCGCCCGCCTGATCGATGTCGGATGCATGCAGATCAACCATTATTATCACCGCGAGAACTTTCCGTCGGACAAGGCGATGTTCGATCCGGGGCGCAATGTCATGTACGCCGCGTCATTCCTCAAATCTTTGAAACAAAAGCATAAAACCTGGTCGATGGCCGTCGCGCGCTATCACGCGGGCCCGGATAACAATGCGGCGCAAAAACGGTATGTCTGCCGCGTGATCACCAACATGGTAGCGACGGGCGTTGGAAACTGGACGCCCGCGGCGAAGAGTTTCTGCGGCAGGTAGTCAGACCGCCATATCAACCGATTCGTTTTGACTCAGAAAAAATCGAACTACACAATACGCGAAAAATCGCGATTGTGGATAGATTCTTGGCTCCGTTATGCCGGAATGGCCGAACAATGAACTGATTCGGGCGGGGGATGATAAATGATAGTCGTCATCGACGACCGAAACCTTGTGCTAGAAGGTTTCGGCGGAATGTTTCAACGTATCGGTTACCCTGTATTTGGAGTATTGGGAAAAGAACTTCCGGCTTGGCTGGAATCGATTTGCTCAAGTGAATTAAACAGCATTGAAGCTTTCCTGGTTGGAAGTACAGACGGGGATTTTTGTGCTGTCAGCCAGATCAGGTCTGCCACCAAGGCGCCGATTATTTCGCTGCTGGAACAGAATTCGCTGCCCGATATTCTGCATCAGTTCGAAATCGGTGCGGACGATGTCGTGCGCAAACCGGTTCACGTCCGTGAAATACTGGCCAGGGTCACGGCGATACGTCGGCGCAAGGACACCAGCAGTTCCGCCTATGAATTCGGCCGCCTCCGGGTCCATACGGACGGCCGCGATCCCGAGATCGATGGCGAGAGCTTTCCGCTGCCGCGCCGGGAACGCCGCATTCTCGAATATTTGGCATCCAACGGCGACCGCCGCGCGACCCGCAGCCAGATCTACAACGCCGTCTACGGCCTGTTCGAGCAGGACGTCGAGGAGTGCGTGATCGAGAGCCACATCTCGAAACTGCGCAAGAAGCTGCGCAAGACGCTCGGCTACGAGATCATCGATTCCAAGCGCTTCCTCGGATACCGACTTGAGGCGCCGTCGATCGAGCAGCAGCAGGCTGCCGAAGAGGCGCGCCAGCAGGTCTCGGCAGCCGCGGGCAGGTTCGGACAAGATTTGGAGGCTACGATCGCTCGATAATGCAAACGGAGGGATGTCCTCATGAGCCTCTACGGAATGATGCGGACCGGCGTGTCCGGAATGCAAGGCCAGGCCAGCAAGCTATCGACGATCGCCGATAATATCGCGAACGCAAACACGAACGGCTACAAGCGGTTCGGCGTCGATTTCTCGACGCTGGTGGTGAACGGCTCGACCGGGACATACAATTCGGGCGGCGTCGTCACCACGGTCCGCCAGGCCGTGACCCAGGACGGCGTCCTCCAGCCGTCGAATTCCTCCTCCGATCTGGCGATCGACGGCAACGGGTTCTTCGTTGTCCAGGACAACGATGGAAACTCCTTCCTGACGCGTGCCGGCTCCTTCGTGCCCAATGCGCAAGGCGAACTCGTCAACGCCGCGGGTTACTATCTCTCGGGCTACAGCTACGCCAATGGCGATCCGTCCGTCGTGGTCAACGGTTTCGCCGGTCTCGAGCGGGTGCAGATCAACAGCGGCGATCTTGAGGCATCCCCTTCGACGGAGGCGCTCTTTGAAGCGAACCTGCCGTCCTCGTCGGAAATCGTGACTGGCAGCCTGCCGTCATCGAACGCGAGCGGCGCCGAATTTTCGCACAAGGCCTCGATGGTCGCCTACGACAATCTCGGCGGACAGGTCATCCTCGACGTCTATTACACCAAGACGGCGAACAACACCTGGGAAGTCGCGATCTACGACCAGGCCGATGCGGCGGCGGATACTTCGTTCCCCTATGCCTCCGCGGCCTTGCAAACGGAAACGATCAGCTTCGATCCGGTGACGGGCGATCTTGCCACCGGCAGCCCGACATCGATCACGGTCAACGTCCCGGACGGCGCGGCGCTCGAAATCGATCTCTCGGAACTGACCCAGCTTTCGACCGGCTTCGTGGACGTGGATATTACGATCAACGGCAACGCGCCCGCGACGATCGAGCGTGTCAATTTCAGCGACGACGGAATCGTCTACGCGCAATATACCGACGGCTCCTCGCAGCCTCTTTTCCGCATACCCGTGGCGAGCGTGAACAGCCCCGACCAGCTCGATTCGCTTTCGGGCAATGTGTTCCAGGCCAGCGAGGACTCGGGAGAAATCCGGCTCGGTTTCGCGGCGCAGGGCGAGTACGGCTCGATCGTGTCCGGTGCCGTCGAGTCGTCCAATGTGGATATCGCCGAGGAACTCACGGAGATGATCCAGTCTCAGCGCAACTACACGGCAAACTCCAAGGTGTTCCAGACAGGTTCCGACCTGATGGACGTCCTGTTGAACCTCAAGCGCTGATGGATGATGGTCGCCTTTCGCTTACCCATATTTGGTCGATCCGCGCGCCGGCGCATTGACCGGACCGTTCGGGTGGCCTGACCATGTCTCTCACCGCGGCGATCAGGACAGCGCAGAATTCCTTGATGAATACCGCGCGTCAGACGATCGTGACGACTCGCAACATCACCGAGGCGTCCAACGAGAACTATGTGCGACGCGACGCCGTTGTGGTCAGCAGCCTGAACGGCGCGCGGGTCGTCGATGTCCGCCGCAACAGCGACCAGGACCTGCTTCGCGACAGCCTGCGCGCCTTGTCCAACAGCACCGCGCAATCCTTCATCAGTTCGGGCGCGGATCGCCTGCAACGGCTGGTCAACGGGACCGATAATTCGACAGCGCCTTCAACGCTCCTCGCCGCATTCGAGGACGCGCTCCAGCTCTATTCGTCGGATCCGTCCAATACTCTGCTCGCATCCTCGGCGGTCTATTCGGCCAAGGAGGTCGCAGACGGGCTGAACAGCGCGTCGCTCGCCATCCAAGAATATCGCGGCGACATCGATCAGGACATCTCGAACTCCGTGTCCGCGCTGAACGATCTCCTGGTGTCCTTCAAGCAGGTCAATGACGAGGTCATCCAGGGGACGCGAGTCGGCGCCGACATCAATGACGCCCTCGACGAGCGCGACACGATACTCAAGCGGATCTCCGAATTTGTCCCGGTCTCCGTCGTGCAGCGGGACGGCAATGACTTCGCGCTTTACACCGGGCAGGGGGTAACCCTGTTCGAGACCGTGCCTCGCTCGGTCACCTTCGAACCGCTGAATTCCTATTCGCCGGGCATGACCGGCAACGCGATCCGCATCGACGGCGTGCCGATCATCGGCGGCGACGGTGCCAACACCGATTCCGTTGGCTCGCTCGCCGCCATGGTGCAGATGCGCGACGACATTGCGGTGCAATTGCAAAGCCAGCTCGACGAGGTCGCGCGCGGTCTGGTCACGAACTTCGCCGAAACCGATACAAGTGGCGGCACCGCGCCGGCTATGGCCGGCCTCTTCACCTATGCGGGCGGTCCAGCCATCCCTGCGACGGGAACGGTGAGCAGTGGTATCGCCGTGACGCTCTCTGTCAACGCGGCCTTCGACCCCTCCATTGGCGGCGATCCCGAACTTCTGCGTGACGGCGGCGCGAACGGCGCGGCCTATGTCGCCAACACCACCGGCGGCGCGGGCTATGCAGACCGGTTGATCGACTATGCCGAGCGCATGAACGATCCCTTGCCGACGGATATCGGCGCGGGCATCGCCGGCATCTATTCGGTCTCCGGCTATGCCGAGTCGTCGCTCGGATGGCTGGAGTCGCTGCGCAAGACCGCGACGGAAGCCGCTGATTCCAAGACCGCCCTCTATGAGAGGCTGGACGGTGCGCTGCAATCCGCCACCGGCGTCAATATCGACGAGGAAATGGCGATTCTGATCAATCTCGAGCAGTCATACGAGGCCTCGGCACGCATCATTCGCGCGGTCGACGAGATGCTCGATGTCCTCATGGCGGCGGTGAACTAGCCATGAAGACCTCCGCCATTTCCTCGCTCGCCGTATCCCTCGCCCTGCGCAACAGCACGGCGAGGCTGCAGGGCTCTCTGCCGGGCCTGCAGCAGGAGGTTGTCAATGGCAAGCACAATGACGTCGGTCTGGCGCTTGGCGCCGAGACCCGCAAACTCGCCTCCTTCGTTGCCGATATCGACCACACCCAGCGCCTGATCGATACCAACGAGCAGGTCGGTACCAGGTTGACCGCGACGCAGGAAAGCATGACGCGGATGAACAACCTCGCCGACGAATTGACCAATGCGGTCGGTATCGTGATGGGCCATTCAGGACAGAATTATGCGGCCCGTCAGACGGCGGAGAACGTCATCGCGGAGATGACCTCGATCCTCAATACGCAGGTCAACGGCGTGTTCGTGTTTTCCGGCCTCAACGCCGACGAAAAGCCGATGAGCGACTACGAAACCGGTGGCGCGAAGGCGGCGTTCGACACCGCGTTCCAGACCTATTTCGGCTTTGGCAAGAACGACGCAGCGGCCGCCTCGATCACCCGTGCGCAGATCGACGATTTCATGACCACGCAGGTCGAGCCGATGTTCCTCGGCGCCGGCTGGAACACAAACATGTCGTCGGCGACCGACGAGGTCATGGTGTCGCGGATTTCGGCGGAGGTCACCGCGAATACGTCCGTCAGCGCCAATGAAAGTTCGTTTCGGCATCTGATGCTGGCGTCCGTCGTCGCGACCGAACTCTATGACAGCGCAATGGGTGCCGAAGCAATTTCCGGCGTATCGGAATACGTGATCTCCAATGCCGGAACCGCCGCTGGCAGCCTGACTGAGCTTCAGGGCCAGGTCGGTCTTGTCCAGGAGCGCGTCGAGCGCGCCAACGAAGCGCTGATCTCGCAGAAATCGCTGCTTGAGACATTCGCCAGCGAGCTCGAATCGGTCGATCCCTACGAGAAGTCGATCGAGCTCAACACGCTTCTGACGCAGATCGAGGTGTCCTATTCGGTCACCGCGCGCATCCAGCAGCTCTCTCTCATGAATTACCTCTAACGTAGCGTCAGCAAACAACCATGGTCGGTACAAAATGATAATGTTGCGATACGCCGAGATCGAAGAAGATTCTCCCGCCGACGCCCGCGAGCGCGAACGGCAACTTCTGGATCAGTCGATCGAGCTTCTCGAAAAGGCCGACCGGGAGGGACCGAAATCCTTCGCACGCGTGGACGCCATCCATTTCACGATCCGGCTCTGGTCGGCATTGCTCGAGGATCTTGCAAGTCCGGACAATGCGCTCCCCAAGGAATTGCGGGCAAACCTGATCTCCATCGGCATCTGGATCCTTCGGGAATCAGACAAGATCCGCAAGGACGAGTCCGACAACATCAAGGGGATCGTGGACATCACGAAAATCATCAGGGGCGGAATGTCATGAAGAGTTCTTTCAAGATATTTCTGAAGGCGAATGAGCGCATCTTCATCAATGGTGCGGTGATCCGCGTGGACCGCAAGGTCTCGCTGGAGTTGCTGAACGACGTCCAGTTCCTGTTGGAAAACCATGTCCTGCAGGCCGAGGACGCGACCACGCCGCTGCGCCAGCTCTATTTCATCGTCCAGGTGATGGTGATGTCGCCCAACGACAAGGAAGCGGCGATGCCGCTGTTCCGCGAAAGCCTGCCCGCCCTCATCGCGGCCTTCAGCAACCAGAAGATCCTCACCGAGCTCAAACACGTGGATCGGCTGGTAACGGAGGAAAAATACTACGAGGCGCTGAAAACCATTCGCGGCCTCTATGCCGTTGAAGAAGAGATCCTGCAAAACAATCCGGCCGCAGTCAGGGTCCTGAAGGAAACCGCGCCGGTGAAAGAAGCGATAGCGGGGTAACCAGCATGACCGAGGTAACCAGCGCCACCAGCGCGACATCGACGGCCGCCGTATCGACCGCCAAATCCCAGGTCGATTACGAGTCGTTCCTCAAGCTCCTGGTCGCGGAACTGAAGCACCAGGATCCGACGGAGCCGATGGATTCCACGGAATATGTCGCCCAGCTCGCGACATTCTCGAATGTCGAGCAGGGAATCCAGACCAACAACAAACTCGATGACCTGATCCAGATGAGCTACCTCCAGCAGGCCGGCTCGATCATCGGGCGCACGCTGACGACGCCCGACGGCGAAGTTACGGGCGAAATCAAGGAAGTGCGCGTCTTCGACGACGGCATCGCCGCCGTGCTCGAAAATGGCGAGCAGGTGGTCATCGGCGGCGGCGTCACGATCAGCTGATGAGTGAGGCCGACGCCCTCGACATCGTGCAATTCGCGATCTGGACGGTCCTCGTCACATCGGCGCCGGCCGTCCTCATCGCGATGATCGTCGGCGTCGGCATCGCGCTGGTCCAGGCGTTGACGCAGGTCCAGGAAATCACCCTCACATTCGTGCCCAAGATCATCGCGATCTTCCTGACCGTCTCTGTGTCGGCGCCCTTCATCGGCTCGCAGATCGGGCGGCTTACAGACGTTGTCTTCAGCCGCATCGCCACGGGTTTCTGACCCGTCTCGCCACGCGACCAAAGCCTGGCGCAAGGCTGGCGTGATATCGCGGATGGATGAACCGCCACTCCAGCCCCGGCAGAGACAGTTTCCTTGGCCAGCATTGATGTCGCCAGCAAGCCCGAGATAGCCAACGGGCGCGATGTTGCTTTCGCCATCGGCATCGTCGTGATGCTGGCGATCCTGTTCCTTCCCGTACCCGTCTTCCTGATCGATTTCGGCCTCGCGCTGTCGCTCGCCTTCTCGGTGCTGATCCTGATGGTGGCGCTGTGGATCTCGAAACCGCTCGATTTCTCGTCCTTCCCGACGATCCTGCTGATCGCCACCATGCTACGCCTGTCGCTCAACATCGCGACCACGCGCACCATCCTCTCGGAAGGCCAGCACGGCACCGAGGCTGCGGGGCATGTGATCGGGGGCTTCTCCAGCTTCGTGATGAGCGGCGACTTCGTCATCGGGCTGGTGGTTTTCTTCATCCTGGTGGTCGTCAACTTCCTGGTCATCACCAAGGGCTCCACGCGTATCGCGGAAGTCGGCGCGCGCTTCACGCTCGATGCCATTCCCGGCAAGCAGATGTCGATCGACGCCGATTTGTCGGCCGGCATGATCAATGACGAGGAGGCCCGCGCCCGGCGCAAGGAACTGGAGGAGGAGAGTTCCTTCTACGGCTCGATGGACGGCGCATCGAAATTCGTGCGTGGCGACGCGATCGCCGGACTGATCATCACTGTCATCAACATCGTTGGCGGCATCGTGATCGGTTACACCCGCCACGGCATGTCGATCTCGGAGGCGGTGGACGTCTTCACCAAGCTTTCGGTCGGCGACGGTCTCGTGTCGCAGATACCTGCGCTGATCGTTTCGCTTGCCGCGGGTCTTCTGGTCTCCAAAGGCGGCACGATCGGCTCCGCCGACAAGGCGGTGCTGGACCAGCTCGGCAAATATCCCCGCGCGCTCTTCGTGGCGGCGGCCATGCTCGCGGCCCTGAGCCTGATGCCGGGGCTGCCCTTCATTCCTTTCATGGCGCTCGCGGGTATTCTCGCCGGGATCGGTTACATGCGCCCGCTGGCCGCCCAGCGCCGCGCGGCCGAGGAACAGCAGAAAGTCGACGACGCCCGCACCCAGCGCGAGGAAGAGGAGCGCGATTCGATCAAGGAATCGCTTCGCGCCACCGAACTCGAACTCGTTCTCGGAAAGCAACTGGCGGCCAAGCTCGTTCCGAGCCGGCAGGAAATGGCGTTCCGGATGAAGAAGATGCGCAAGCGCTTCGCCACCGATTACGGCTTCATCGTTCCCGATATCCAGATCACCGACGATTACGGGATCTCGCCGAAGGTCTATCAGATCAAGGTTCACGGCACCGTCGTCGCCGAATACGATCTCAGGATCGGTGAACTGATGGTGTTCGCGGAACCCGCCCAGCTCAAGGGCATCCCCTTCGAAAAGGTCAGGGAACCGGCCTACGGAATCGATGCGCTGTCGGTGCCCGAGACCTTCGCCGACGATCTGAAGACTGCGCGCATCGCGACCGCCGACAATGTCGCGGTGGTGCTGACCCATCTCAGCGAGGTCATCCGCAACAACCTGCCGCAGCTCTTCTCCTACAAGACCATGAAGGCTGTCGTGGAGCGGCTCGACCCGGAATATCGCAAGCTTACCGAGGAAATCTGCACGACCCATTCCTCCTATCCGGGACTACAGGCGGTTCTCAAGCTGCTGCTCGCCGAGCGCGTGTCGATCCGCAATCTGCCTCTGATCATCGAGGCCGTTGCCGAGATCGCGCCGTCGACGCGTCGCACGGAAACGATCGTCGAGCATGTGCGCGGGCGCATCGCGCAACAATTGTGTGGCGACATCACCGAGCATGGCGTGCTTCATGTTTTGAGGCTCGGCAACCGCTGGGACATGGTGTTCCGCGAAAGCCTCAAGCGCGACGCCAAGGGCGACATTCACCAGTTCGACATCGATCCCCGCCTGCTGGAGGAGTTCGGCAACGACATCAACAAGGTGATCGAGGGCTACAAGAAGCAGAACCGGCGCTTCGCCATCGTCACCTCGCCCGAGGCGCGCCCTTATGTGCGCATGATCGTCGAGCGCATGCACCCCGACACCCCGGTCCTGTCGCACCTCGAAATCGGCAAGGGCATGGAGATCAGAATCCTCGGGACCGTCTCGTGATCGCCGCGCTGTCGGCGGATATCCTCGCTGCGTTTCTCGTCTTTTGCCGCGTCGGCGCGTGTTTCATGGTTCTGCCGGGCATGTCGAGCGCCCGTGTTTCGCCGCAGATTCGCATCCTGGCGGCGCTCGCGGTGGCCGTCGCCGTTTCGTCCATCATCGGCGTGCTGATGCGCGATTTCCTGGCCGATCCAAGCCCGGCGACCTTGCTGCGCCTGATCGTCAGCGAGACCATCATCGGCACGTTTTTTGGCCTGATCGCGCGCTACTATCTGCTCGCCCTGGAGTTCATCATAACCGGCGTCGGCATGTCGATCGGCTATGGCGGCATGCTCGGCGTCAATATCGACGGCTTCGAGATGCAGTCGGCGCTCACCGCCTTCCTGTCTCTTTCCGCCCTGATGATCCTTTTCACGCTGGACTTTCATCACGTCGTCATCGGCGCGCTTCTCGGCTCCTACGACATCATGCCGCTGGACCGGTTCCCCGATACACGCATCCTGCTCGTCGATCTCGTCGACGTTCTGCGCGAGAGCTTCCTTGTCGCGTTGCGCCTCGGCAGTCCCTTCATTGGATTCGCCATCATCATCAATCTGGGCGTCGGTCTTCTCAACAAGCTGTCGGTCCAGATTCCGATCTACTTCATCTCGCTGCCTTTCGTGCTCGCGATCGGGCTCACCATCATGTATTTCTCGGTGCCCTACATGCTGAGTCTGTTCGGCGACGGGTTCTCCGGGATGTACGGGCTGCGCTGAGATGGACGGGCAGAGGACGGATTTCGGCCGGCTCCTGCGCTTGCAGCGCGCGGTCAAGGCCGTCTGCGAACGCGACCTCGCCGATGCGCGGAACCGCGTCGCGTCCGCGGAACAATCGATCCGCGAGCTCCAGCGCGCGCTTTCCGGCGGCAATCCCGTCCTCGACCTGTTTCCGGATCTTGTCGCGCGTCGCCTCGAGAACACGATGATCGAGAAGGCCGACGCCGAACGGCATGCCGGGGAGGCGGGGCGAAAGCTTCTGCGCGAGAAGAAGAAGCTGGAGGCGATCGAGGAGCGTCACGCTGAACAGCGCGCCACCGATGCGCGCGCCGGCGAAAACGCGGCCCAGTCCGAAACGATCGACCAGCGGCTCGCGCGCTATCTGTCAGCTTCAAGCAAGATTGGCGGGTTAGGCTGATCGTCAGGCAGTTCAATGTCCGGCGGCAGGAGACGCATGGCGGTCGATTTTCCATCGGATCTCATTCTCGACGTGGCGCGCGCGGCCGATCCGCAGCGCGCGCGAAATGTGGAGACGCGCCTTGCAGGGGCCGCCGGAGGTACCGACGCGTCGAGCATCCTTTCCGAAGCCTCGAAAATCGGCAGGCACCTTTCGCGTGTGCATCAGGGAAAGGATGCGCATGAAGCGGCGAAGGAATTCGAAGCCCTGCTCGTGGCCAACATGATCACCGACATGATGGGCGAGGAAGGTGAGAGCTTCTTCGGCGGCGGATTTGCCGGCGGCGTCTGGAAATCCATGATGGCCGAGCAGATCGCCAGCCAGGTGGTCAAGACGGCCGATTTCGGCGTCGCCGAGAAGATCTCGAATTATTTCGTGCGCTCCGGCGAGGATGTCGCCGCGATTTCCGGCATCAACGACGCCGAGGCCACGCCGAAAGAAAACCGCGCCATCGATGCGGCGCGCACCGGCACCAACGAGATCAGCCGTGACTTCATCCGCAAGATGATGGAGTTCGCCACGCCGGGCGAGAAGGGCTGACCGCCAGGATGGCGATGAAAGGAAGACCGGCATGACGACAGCTACGCGGCCCGCTCAGCGCAAGGGCGTTCTCGGCGCAAAGCAGCTCAAGCTCCTGTTTGCGCGCATCGGCGAAACCATCGAGGCCGAAACGAGGATGTTGCGGTCCAACCCGGTGATCGACCTGACTGCCGCCAACACGCGCAAGAACCGTTGCCTCTACGAACTGAACATCGTCTCACGCGAACTGGCGCGCTTCGAGATCGATGACGAGATCCGCGCCGAACTGAGTGCTTTGCGCAAGAAGGTCGAGGACAACGCCGCGGCGTTGCGCGCCCAAATGACGGCGACGCGTGATGTCATCGGGATTCTCGGCGACGCGATCGAGCGTGCCGAATCCGACGGAACCTATACCTCCGTCTCGCGACTGCCGGCCGGTTACGAATGATCGGTCAGGTTGTCTTCGGTCTGTGGGTCGCCGCGGTCACGCTCGGCGGCATTTATCTCGGCCAGCAGATGGCGCCGGAACCGGCCGCCGACGGGACGGTCGCGGTCGATCACACGCGCTACAACGATTTCAAGACCGACCTGTTCGCCATTCCCTATGTCAACGAAACCGGCATCGTCGGCTATGTGACCGGGCGGTTTACGGTCAAGACGGTCGCCAGGGAAGAGGCGGCCTTGGGCCTGCCGCTCAACACCGTCATGCTGGATGCCCTCAGCCGGCATTTCTACGCCGAGGCGGACAAGCTTGCTCATCCGGACGGCTGGTCGCGTCTGCGCGAATCCATGCAGCGGTTGCGCGAGATCGCCAACGAGACGGCGGGGCGCGAGGTCGTCGCTGACGTGCTCATCGAACAACTCGATTTCTTCGACAAGAACTCCGTGCGCGTGCCGGGCGATTCTCGTTTCGAATCCTCGGAAAACCGCTGAGCGCGATCACTCGAGTTTGTTGGGGTCGATCTGCTCGTAGAACTCCGCCTTGTAGATGACGAACTTGTCGGTCCGCATGCCGACACGTGTTGCGCACACTTCGGGTCCGTCGGCATTCTTTTCGAGAACGGCGGTAAACTGAAGATAGAGGTCGTTGGTCACTTGGGAGACGGCCATGCGCCATTCGTCGGCGTTGCCGCGCGCGTCGTCATATTCCACCCGCATCACACAATAGCCGACCTTGCCGGATTGCGAGTAGATCGGCACCGCCATGGGCGGAAACTTGACCCCGTCACCGCTCGCATGCGAGGCGCCATGCGGATCGGTCGCCGAGTTCGACGGCTGCGCGAGCATGATTTGCAGGTAAACCCCGGCAACCGCCGCGACACAGGCGGTCGCCCCGGTGACGGAGTACCGGACAAGACTGCTGGGTGCGGCCACGCTTTTTCCTCCGGTCGGCTGAACAGTTCGACCGTCATTGTGCCACTATTCGCTTGCGCGGAGCTATTCGGAGGGAGTTGAAACGGTATGTTTCGCCGATTGGCTGGAAAGACAGTTCGCTTCGGGTTACGGTCGTAACCGTTACGGCAACATATGGGAAGTTACCTGTTCGCCGCTCCCGGCGAAGCGTACTCCTGAGCGAATTGAAATCACGCGGAACGCTTCAATGTCGACAGCTCGAATTCCGGATTCCGTAATCGATGGCTTATCCAATGAGACTGTTGATTGCGGCCGAATTGTCGCGGACATAAACACGATCGTCAGTTCTAAGCGATATGCGATTTATCGCCTGATCAGAATCAACGGGCTTCGCGTCGAATTGACGGAATCGACCCTCGATCCGCAAGTCTCCGCCTTCATGTCCGACATCCTGTCCGACGAGAGCTCTGATTTCTCGCGCGCATTGCTGGACCGCGCCGTCCCTTACATATGGGATTTCTCGAGCGATCCGGTCGTCATCCGCCACACCGCGCGCAAGGCCGACCCTGCCTGGCTTGAACTGGCCCGGTCTCGCTTCCATGTCTTCTTCCGCAGAAGCACGCCGGCAGAGACGCTCCTGTACGTCGCCCAGTCCGCATCGGACGAGGACCTGCCGCGCGCCGAGGAAGTGCTGCATTGCCAGGGGCTTTTGCAAGTCGTTTTCGATCAGGTCACGATTGGCGCAAGAGCCCGCTCTGAAACGGAAATTCGCATCACGGTCCGCGAACGCGAATGCCTGCGCTGGTGCGCGGAGGGCAAGACAAGCGACGAGATCGCGATCATCCTTTCGCTGTCGACCCACACGGTCAATCACTACCTGATCAGCGCGACGAAAAAGCTCAATGCCGTCAATCGGATGCATGCGATCACGACGGCGGTGCGGCTGGGTATCCTGGACATCAACAGCGTCCTTTAGGAAATTTAATTTTCGTTAACGTAAATGGGATTACCTAGTCGTGCTTGGTGGCGTTATAGCCCGGCATGAAGCCCATCCAAGTCCCGGCAGATCCGGAATGTGCGATCTACTTCCATTTCTTGGGACCGCTTGGGCATGGGAAATCCCGCCAATTCTGCGACGCGTGGCCGCGCGCCAGCGAAAAGCCGTTGGAACCTGTCCAACGGGCTGAAGCTTTTCGCCGTCGTCATTGCGGTCAATTTTCTCGTCCTGCTCGCTGTTTCCGACTATCGGCAAAACCGGACCAGCATCGGCAGCGCCGCCTACGACAGCATCACGGTCGGTAAGGATTTGATCGCCGACATCCTGCCGCCCTCATCCTACATCGTCGAAGCCTTTCTGACGATCGTGCAGGCCTCGCAGGAACCCTGGAACCGGGACCGCTACTTCGCGGAATACCGGACGCACAAGGACGCCTATTTCGACCAGCTCCAGCGCTGGGAGAAGGCGGCGATTCCCGAACACATCCGCAAGCTCATCACCGTCGATTCGCCGACGGTCCTCGACCGTTTCTGGATCGAGGCGGAGAACAATTTCTTTCCCAAGCTGGAGAACTCCGGCGGCATCGGTCTCGGCGCGGCCGAGATCAAGCAGTCCCTCGATATCCTCAAGGAGCGCTTCCTCCAGCACAAGGCGATCATGGTGCGCGCCTCCGAGGATGCCGAAACCTATCTCGCTTCGGTCGAACGCGACAGCAAAGCGGATATGGCGGCCTTCGGATGGATTTTCCATGTCGCCTTCGGCATCGCATTGCTGATGATCGGGGGTTTCCTGATCGCGCTTCACCGCACCGTCGTTCGCCCGCTCGTCAATATCGCCGGCTACACCGCCGATCTTGCGCATGGCGAAAGCGACGAGGAGGTGCCCTATACCCATCGCGGCGACGAGGTCGGCAGCATCGCGAAGGCCTTGACGATTTTCCGTGAAACGGCGGCCGAAAAGCTTGAAACCGAGCGTCAGGCGGCGATGGACCGCCAGCGCGCCGATAACATCAAGGCGCAGAGCGACGCCGAGTTGGCGGATCGGGCCGAGCAGACGAACATAGCGGTTTCCGCCCTCGCAGAGGCGCTGAGCCGATTATCCGAAGGTGATCTCGACTGTGACATCGTCGAGCCCTTTGATGGCGAACTGGAACGGCTGCGCGTCGATTTCAACATGGCGCTCGGCAAGATCTCCGGCACCTTCGAGAAGATCGCCATGACCGCAACCGGCATCGAATCCGGGTCGCAAGAGATTTTCACCGCCTCCAACGATCTGTCGCGGCGCACCGAGCAGCAGGCCGCGTCCCTTCAGGAAGCGGCCACGACGCTCGAACAGATCACCGCAACGGTCCAGAAATCGTCGGAAGGCGCCGAGAGCTCCATGAAGCTCGTCAACACGGCGCGCGAAGATGCGGAAGCAAGCGGCGGCATCGTCACCAAGGCCCTTGAGGCGATGGCCGACATCGAGAAATCGGCGACCGAAATCAGCCAGATCATCTCGGTGATCGACGAGATCGCGTTCCAGACCAACCTGTTGGCGCTCAATGCGGGGGTCGAAGCGGCGCGCGCCGGTGATGCCGGCAGGGGCTTCGCGGTTGTCGCGCAGGAAGTGCGCGAGCTGGCCCAGCGTTCCGCCGCGGCGGCCAAGGAAATCAAGCAGCTGATCTCCAAATCATCCGGCCAGGTCGCGACCGGCTCGGAACTGGTCAACAAGACCGGCGACACGCTGCATCGCATTGCCGGGCAGGTCGTGGAGATTTCCGGCGCCGTGGAGGTGATCGCCAATGGCGCGATCGAGCAGTCCGTCGCGCTCAAGCAGCTGAATGTTTCCGTCGGCGAAATGGATGAAGTGACCCAGCAGAATGCGGCGATGGCCGAACAGGCCAGCGCGGCGAGCCATTCGCTGACCGAGGAAATCGAGCATCTTGCGCAATTGATCTCGGTATTTCGGGTTTCGGAACAAATCGCCCCGCGCCAGCCTTATCGCGCGCACCGGGAATCGAGGCACGTACGGTCCGCCGACCGTTCGCCGCAGCGGGCGCCGGCCGCCTATCGCGGACGCACCGTCGGCAACGCCGCTCTCAAGGACGAATGGGGAGAGTTCTAGATCATGGCACGCAAATCAGCTGCAAATCCGATGGCCAGTTGCATCGCAGAAGGCGAATCCGGCTACGTGATGACACTTCCGGCGAGCATGCAGGGCGAAACGGCCACGCAGATCGCGGACGCGATCCTGTCCGCCCGCACCAACGCGCTTATTGTCGATGCAACCGCCGTCGAACGCATCGACACGCCCTGCATCCAGGTCCTGATGTCCGCCGCCCGCCTTTGGCGCGAGGACGGCATGTCGCTGACCTGGACCGGGCGATCGACAATTTTCGAGGAAAATCTGGATACGCTCGGCCTTTCGGCCGCTGATTTGGAAGTAGGGGACGCCAATCATGCTTAAGAAGATTTTGACAGTAGATGACTCCCGGACGATGCGGGAAATGCTTCGCCACACGCTCTCGGGCGCCGGTTTCGATGTCGTGACGGCAGAGGATGGTGCCGACGGGATCGAGAAACTTCGCGAATCCCAGCCCGATGTCGTCATCACCGACATCAACATGCCGGTCATGGACGGTTTCGAGTTCATCGAAAACGTCCGCAGTTCCGAACAGTATAACCGTGTGCCGATCCTCGTCCTGACGACGGAGAGCGCGCCTGAGAAGAAACAGCGCGCCCAGAGTGCCGGCGCAACTGGCTGGATCGTCAAGCCCTTCGATCCCGAGAAGCTGACACGGGCCGTCAACCGCGTGATGCCGTAGGACGGAACCCATGAGCCTGGACGACATCAAGGAAACATTCTTCGCCGAATGCGCCGACCAGATGGCGGAGCTTGAGACGGGATTGCACGAGATCCAGTCGTCGGGCCCCGACATGGACACCGTCAACGCCGTCTTTCGCGCGGTTCATTCGATCAAGGGCGGTGCCGGCGCCTTCGGCTACAACGCGTTGGTCTCCTTCGCGCATGTGTTTGAGAATGCGCTGGACGTGATCCGCAACGATCTTTCCCAGGTCAACGAGACCCGGATGGACTTGCTGCTGCGCTCGGTCGACGTCCTGTCCGACGTCATCGAGGCGGAGCGTACCGGTGCTGAGCCGCAGGACAATGCGGCTCTGGCCGGCGAACTGGAGGCATCTTTCGGTCTCGGTGATGCCGAAGAGGCGGCTGAGGAAGACGATGCGCTGGCGGATTTCGCGCCGGTCATGATCGACCTCGGCGATCTGGGGGTCGGCGACGCGCCATCCGGCCACAGCTTCCGCATCTCGTTCATGCCGCATGCGAGCCTCTACCTGAAGGGGCATGATCCATTGCGTCTCTTCCGTGAACTTGCGGAAATGGGAACGCTGAGCGTGACCTGCGACAGCGCCGAACTGCCGAAGCTCAGCGAACTGACACCCGACGAGGCCTATCTCAAATGGCAGGTCGATATCGAGACCGACCGCTCGCGCGAGGATATCGAGGCGGTGTTCGACTGGGTGGACGGCGAATGCGCCCTTTCCATCGAGGAGACAGGCGCACCTGCCATGGATGACGGCGTGGATCTCGATGCGTTCCTTCAGACGCTCGATGAAACCGAGCCGGGTGCCGATATCGATGATTTCGGACAGGATCCCGAGCCGGAAGCCGAAGAGCCGAAAAACCCCGTCGCCGACCTGATCGGGTCGCTTGAGGCAGCCGATATCGGTGCTCCCGCCACTGTCGCCGCTGGTGCGGACGAACCGCAGGAGCAGGTTGTGGACCCCGCCATCGTGCAAGCCGTCGCAGCCGCAGGGCAGCGCGCCGAGAAGAAGGAAGTCAAGAAGGCGAGCCAGACGATCCGGGTCGAATCCGAGAAGGTCGATCGCCTGATCAACCTGATGGGCGAACTGGTGATCAACCAGGCCATGCTGGCCGAACGTATCGGCCAGGCCGGCTTCGGCAATGCGTCTCCCGCCGCGCTCGCTCTGGTCGAATTGCAGAATCTGACGCGCGAGATCCAGAGCGGCGTCATGGCTATCCGCGCGCAACCGGTCAAACCGGTCTTCATGCGCATGTCGCGCATCATCCGCGAGGTCTGCGCCGCCACCGGCAAGAAGGCCATGCTGGAACTCGAAGGCGAGCACACCGAGGTCGATACAACGGTCATCGAAGGCCTGATCGACCCGCTGACGCACATGATCCGCAATGCGGTCGATCACGGCATCGAGGACCCGGAAACCCGCGAGGCCAAAGGAAAACCGGTCCAGGGCACGGTCAGGCTGTCCGCCTATCACAGTTCCGGCCGCATCGTCATCGAAATCAGGGATGACGGCGCCGGCATCAATCGCGAACGCGTGCTCGACAAGGCGATGGAGAAGGGAATCGTCGCCCGCGACGCGAAGCTCTCCGACGACGATATCGACAACCTGATCTTCGCGCCGGGCTTTTCGACGGCCGAGGCGATCACGGACGTCTCGGGCCGCGGTGTCGGCATGGATGTCGTGCGCCAGTCGATCCAGTCGCTGGGCGGCCGGGTCAACATCTCGTCCGATCCCGGCAACGGATCGCTCTTCTCGATGAGCCTGCCTCTGACGCTCGCCGTCCTCGACGGCATGATCGTCAAGGAGGCGGACCAGACGCTGGTGCTCCCCGTTTCTGCGGTGCTTGAAACGGCGACGCTGAAGCCGGGCGACGTCTACACGGTTGGCAGGAACAGCCGTGTCGTGAAGATGCGCAATCAACTGATCCCGATCATCGACGTCGGGTCCCAGCTCGGCTTCGCTGAACCGCGCAGCGACTACACCAGGGGCACGATCATGGTGGTCGAGGGCGGCAAGAACGGCATGGGCGCTTTCGTCGTCGATTCGATCGAGGGCCAGCAACAGGTCGTCATCAAGAGCCTCGAATCCAACTACAAGCGCGTGCCCAGCATCGCCGCCGCCACCATTCTCGGCAACGGTCAGATCGCGCTTATCCTGGATTGCGATCATATCGTTTCGCACCAGGCCGAGGATCCTGGCGCACCCATCATTCAATCCATGGCAGGGTGAACACTATGCAAGACGAACATGAACAGACGACGGTCGGCGGCGAGGAGTTCATTGCATTCCGCGTGGGCGACCAGGAGTTCTGCGTCGAGATCACCTCGACCCGTGAAATCCGCGGCTGGAGCCAGGCGACACGGCTTCCACATTCGCCGGAATACATCGTCGGCGTGATCAATCTGCGCGGTACGATCCTGCCGATCATGGACCTGTCCGCCCGCCTCGGCATGGGATCCAGCACGCCCAGCGAGCGCCACGTCATCATCGTCGTCCAGGTCGGCGAAAAGACAGTCGGCCTGCTTGTCGATTCCGTATCCGACATCCTCGATGTCGGGCCGGATCACCTGCGCCCGGTGCCGGAGGTCAGCCCGTCCATGGCAAGCGAGATGTTCCGAAGGGTCATCGTGATGGACAAGCGCATCATCTGCGAAATCTGCCTCGACGCGATTACGCCCGACATGGAGTTGCAAGCTGCATGATGCCGGCGGTCAATGAGGCGGTAGCGAGTCCCGATCCGAGCCGCGAATATGTCCTGACGGACAAGCAGTTCGCGGCCATATCGAGGCTTGTGCGCGACGAATCCGGCATCAACCTGTCCGATGCCAAGCGCGACCTCGTCTATTCGCGCCTGGTCAAGCGCCTGCGCCGGCTGCATATGCCCGACTTCGGCTCCTATCTCGACCATGTCGGATCGCCGACCGGCGATGGCGAGCGGCGCGAGCTTATCTCCGCCATCACGACCAACGTGACGAATTTCTTCCGCGAGCCGCATCATTTCGAGCATCTGCAACGCGACGTCATGCCCGACCTCGCCAGTCGCCTGAGCCATGGTGAATCGGTGCGTCTGTGGTCCGCTGGTTGCTCTGACGGTCGCGAACCCTACACGATCGCAGCCACTGTCCTGCAGGCGTTTCCTGACGCTGCCAGGCACAATTTGAAGATCCTAGCGAGCGATATCGACCATAATTCTCTGGAGAAGGCGAAACAGGGTCGCTACAGCGCCGAGATGGTCTCGCGCATGCCGCCGGCCGTTCGAGATCGCTATTTCCGGCGTGCCGGCGACGAGGCCGAAGCAGGTCCGCAACTGCGCGAACTGATCGCATTCCGTTATCTCAACCTGCTTGCCGACTGGCCGTTCAAGCAGAAATTCGACGTGATCTTCTGCCGCAACGTGCTGATCTATTTCGAACAGGATTTGCAGGCCCGTATCTTCACCCGTTTCTGCTCCGTGCTGAAGCCGGGCGGCTATCTCTATATCGGCCATTCCGAACGGGTCAGCGGCCCGGTGTCGAAGGATCTCCGGCAGATCGGGATCACCAGCTACATCTATGAGCCGTCAGGGGGAGTTCGATGACCGTACGCACGATCGTCGTTGAAGATTCGCCGTCCATGCAGAAGCTGATCGCGGCGGTGCTCGAAACCGATCCCGATATCAGTGTTGTCGGAACGGCCGCCAATCCCGAAGAGGCGCGCCAGATGATCAAGGCGCTCAATCCCGACGTGATCACGCTGGATATCGAGATGCCGGGCATGAACGGCCTCGATTTCCTCGAGCGTCTGATGCGGTTGCGCCCGATGCCGGTCGTGATGATCTCGAGTTGGACGCGCAAGGGGGCCGACGCCACGGTCGCCGCGCTCGAATTCGGCGCCTTTTCCTGTCTCCCCAAGCCTCGCATGGATGACGAGGCGGCGCTCAAGGAGATGTGCGACAACGTGAAGGCGGCCGCCGCCGCGAAAGTGATCATCAAGGCGCGCAAGGCGGTTGGGGCGCCTGCCGCGCAGGTGCCGGTGTCGAATCCGGGTGTCGGCGCATCACGCTCCGGTCCCGATGTCGTTGCCATCGGCGCATCGACGGGCGGTGTGGAAGCACTGACCGAGGTCCTGACCGGCTTTCCGGCGGATTGCCCGCCGACCCTGGTGACCCAGCACATGCCCGAACATTTCACGCGCAGCTTCGCAGAGCGGTTGAACCGGTTGTGCAGCCCGAATGTCTTTGAGGCCGCGGACGGGATGCCGCTCCGCGCGGGCCACGTCTACATCGCACCCGGCGCGGTCGGCCACCTGACGGTCGCGGGCCGCATGGAGCGGGTATGCCGCATCGTCGCCGGCGAACTGCGGTCCGGCCATCGTCCCTCGGTTGACGTGATGTTCGAATCGGTCGCCGCCGCCTATGGCGGAAAATGCGCCGCCGCCCTGTTGACCGGCATGGGCAGCGACGGCGCGGAAGGTCTTCTGGCGCTCAGGAATGCCGGCGCTCACACCGTCGCCCAGGATCGGGCGACCAGTCTTGTTTACGGAATGCCGGCTGCCGCGGCCAAAATCGGCGCCGCCATTCAGATCCTGCCCTTGAAAGAAATCGCGAATGCCCTGTTCGGCGCTCGTATGGAGGTAAAACAAAATGTCTGTGCTTGACGTCTTGAGGATCATGGTCGTCGACGATCATATTTCCAGTCGCATGGTAACGGTCGAAGCTCTCCAGCAAATGGGCGTGAAACACATAAGTGTCGCCAAGGACGGGCGGGAGGCGTTCCAGAAGCTGAACGCCGAGCCGGTGCATCTGGCGATCTCCGATCTGTACATGCCGGATATCGACGGATTCCAGTTGCTGCGGGCGATCCGTGCCCACCCCAAGCTGGCCAAGACGGGGTTCATCATCCTGACCGGCCGCAAGGACGGCGCGGTCGTGCAGAACGCGGTCAAGCTGGGCGTCAACAACGTCATCGCGAAGCCGTTCACGCCCGATGTCCTCAAGAAGTCGATCGAATCGGTGGTGGGACGCCTCCATTGATTACCGGTACGACCCAGAAGATCCCGATCGTCCAGGGCGATTTCGCCGTTTCGGACGCTGAAGGTGCGGTGATCTCGACGGTGCTTGGCTCCTGTGTGGCCGCTTGCATCTTCGATCCGGTCGCGCGGGTCGGTGGGATGAACCATTTCCTCCTGCCTGGAAATCCCGATCGCGACGGGTCCGATCAGTCGCGCCGATACGGCGTGTTCCTGATGGAGAAACTGCTCAATGGCCTGTTCGAGCGCGGTGCCTTGCGCAGCCGCCTGCAGGTCAAGCTTTTCGGCGGAGCCCGCGTGCTCGATGCACGCAGCGATGCCGGCGCCAAGAATGCCGAATTCGCGACCAATTTCGTCACGAATGAGGGCCTGACGCTGGTTTCCACCAGCCTCGGCGGCTTGCAGGGACGGCGCGTCGAGTTTGCCCCTGTTTCCGGCAAGGCGCGCCAGAAATTCATAGGCATGGCGGTTCCCGAGCCGGAACCCAAGAAAATCAAACGGGAGCTGGAGAGCGTCGGCGATGTCGATTTCTTTTGATGAATTTGACCGGGACGAAAACCCGGTCCGAAAGCTCCGGGAGCAGGCCGAAATTCACCAGTCCGAACTGGTGGGTCTGCTCGTTCAGGAGCTTGCCCTGATCGCGGGTGAGATCGAGGACCTGCCGATTGGTGGCGAGGATTTGACCCCGCAACAGATTGTCGCGATGCAAAAGATCGATTTCTGCCGTCAGCGCCTGATGGAAGTCACGAAGATCATGCAAAACGCCTTCGGTGGGGCGTCGCCATCGACATTGCACGATCTCGAGGAAATTCTCGTGGATGTCGGGTTAGAGCACACGCTGGACGCGTTTCTGCGCACCGGTTGATCCGCACGATTTTGCAGTCGGTTGCATCGTAAAGTAAGTATAAACTTACGGAAACTACGACCCGAAAACCGTTACGCATCCCTTGCCGGCTCGCTTCGAGGTGTAGAGCGCTTTGTCGGCATTCGCGATGAATCGTCCCGTATCGTCGATTCCATGTTCGATCAGCGCCACGCCGGCGCTGGCGCCGATGCGCAATTCCAGCCCGGCCACGTCATAGGGTTGGCGCAGCGCGGTGACGATGTGTTCCGCCCGCGCAGCCGGGCTTTCCAGATCCGCTCGGGGGCACAGAATGGCGAACTCGTCGCCACCGAGCCTCGCGACCAGGCAATCCGCGCCTGCGGCGTCTCGCAGTCTTCCGGCAACCGCCTGCAGCAATTCGTCTCCCACCATGTGGCCATGGCTGTCATTCACCGCCTTGAACTCGTCGAGGTCGATCAGGATCAGCGCCGACGGGTGGCCGTTGTCCGCCTCCCCGCCGGCCGCATCGAGGCGGCTTTGCAGCAGGCGTCGGTTGGCGAGATCGGTAAGCTGGTCGTGAAACGCCATGTGCTCGACTTCGCGCTGCAGCGTCCACAATTCGGTGATGTCGTCATGCGTGCTCAGCCATCCCCCACCCTCCAGCGGATGGCAATTGACCGAGATGATGCGCCCGTCGCGAAGCCGGAAGATCTGCGGCGAGGGCGTGTCCCCACGCGTCATCGCGATATAGCGCGCGGCGCTGTCGGCCCGCTCCTCGGCGGGGTAGGCATCGTTATCGGTACGAAGTTGCACAATCGTATCGAGCGGGGTTCCGGCGACGGCCATTTCCTCGCGCAGCCCGTAGATGTTCATGTAGCGCCGGTTCGCGACAAGCAGGAGGCGGTGGCTGTCATAGAGCGCGATGCCTTGCGACATACAGGCGAGAATGACCTCGATATGCGCTTGCTGACGGCCCAGCCGGGACACCAGGCGCTTGAGTCGCGTCACTTCGTCTTCCTGCACTGTCGCCGGTTTCGTCTGCATGTTCGCCCCATGTATTTCGCGGATTATCCCGATGAACGGATAATTCACGGTTAATGGGCGAAAGCTCACTGCGAGAAATCCCGGTCAAGATTCACGCAACAATTTGCAGGTATACTTTTGGGGGCAAGGACCCGACATGCGCGGGCGGATGCGAACCGGCCCACGGATGGGTCGATTTCGGGAGGAACCGATGGCAAATCACTATCAGACCGGCGTCCGCGTGGTCCTGAACGACGATGACAGGCTCGCGGCTGACGGGCCGCAGCGGGGCGAAGACGCACAGTCTCCCGACGCTGCCGACACGGACAAGCTTGCGCGCGCCGTGTCGCTGGTCGGCGCGCGGCTCGGAAACCTGTCGGTCAATATCGCGGACACGTCCGGAACGGTCGGCGATGTCGCAGCTGATATCGCCAAGGAGGCACAGGCCTTTCACGACCTGACCGGGTCGCTGCACGAGATTGCCTCGACAAGCGGGCAGGCCGCGAGCGTCGCCCGTGAAGCCGCCAATTCCGCCAATTCGGTACGCGACGGACTGACCGACACGACGGGATCGATCGAAAAAGCGCTGGAAGGCGCCATACGCGACATCAAGGACATGGCGGAGTCCTCGAACGAGGTCTTCGGCGAATTCGATGCCGTCGTCGATCAGCTCAGGGAAGTCTACGGTTTCTCCGAATCCATCCAGGGGATTGCCACCGAAACACAGATGTTGGCGATCAATGCCGGGATCATGGCGGCCCATGCGGGCGATGCCGGGCGCGGCTTCTCTGTCGTCGCCGAGTCCGTGCGCCAACTGGCGAACCAGACCGAACAGGTCTCGCGCGACATCATTACCCGGCTGCGCGATCTGAGCGCATCCGTTCAGGTGCTGCAGAAACAGAACCGGTCGAACGCCGAAAAGGCTGCCGCCGCAGTCGACCGGTCGGCCACGATCGATGCCGATCTGCGCAAGTTCCATGTATTCGGCGAGAACGTCGCCGCGATGACTGCCGACATATCCGGCATTTGCGAACCGGTGGAACGCGCCAACATGATCTGCGGCTCCGTCCTCGAGAAGGTGACCGACCTCGACCGCATGGCGCAGGACAACGCCGCCAAGCTCGCCGACACCACGACGAAGTTCGAGCATCTCGTCTCGTTCTCCGAGGACATGATCCTGCTGGTGGAGGAAAGCGGGATCGAGACGGCGGACACGCCGATCATTCGCGCCTGTATCGCCGAAGCGGCGAAAACGGCCAGGATCTTCGAGGATGCCGTCAATGCGGGCCGGATCTCGATGTCCGCATTGTTCGACGAGCGCTATCGCCCGATCCCGGGATCGAACCCGCAGCAGGTCCTGACCGATTTCACGCAGTTCACCGATGCGGTCATGCCGCCGATCCAGGAAGCCTTTCTCGGCGTCGATCCGCGCGTCGTGTTCTGCGCAGCCATCGACCGGAACGGCTATCTGCCCACGCACAACAGGAAATATTCCAGCCCGCAATCGGACGATCCCGTGTGGAACGCGGCGAATTGCCGTAATCGCCGGATCTTCAGCGACAGGACCGGGCTGGCGGCGGGCCGCAACACCAAGACATTCCTGCTGCAGACCTACCGCCGCGACATGGGCGGCGGCAAGTTCCAGCTGATGAAAGACCTCTCCTCGCCGATCATGGTCAAGGGGCGGCACTGGGGCGGACTGCGCGTCGGTTTCTCCACCGACTGACCGCCCGTCGCACCCCGAGGCCTCCGCCCGCGGCCCATTCCTGGCGACGCGGGCTATTTCACGTAGGAGCGGAAATTCACCCAGCTTCCGCCGCGCTTCGAGGAATCGACGCAGGCGGTCACGAAAGCGACGCCCGCGACACCCTCGGCAATACCGGGGAAGGTAACCTCGCCGGGAACGGGCTTACCTTCGCGATGCGCCGCGATGGCGAGCGCCGCTTCCGTGTAGATGTTGGCGAAGCCTTCCAGGTAGCCTTCCGGATGACCACCCGGCACGCGGCTGACCCGCTGGCCGACTTCGGTCGCGCCCGCACCGTTGCGGGTGAGCAGGCGCTTCGGCTCGCCGAGCGGCGTGTACCAGAGATAGTTCGGGTCTTCCTGCGCCCATTCCAGTCCGGCTTTTTCGCCATAGATGCGCAGCTTCAATGCGTTTTCGTTGCCCGGCGCGACCTGGCTGCACCACAGCATGCCCTTGGCCCCGCCTGAAAAACGCATCAGCACATGACCGTTGTCATCGACCTGCCGGCCCTCGACGAAGCTGTCGAGATCGGCGCAAAGCTGCTCCAGTTCGAGGCCTGAAACGAAACTCGCCAGATTGAAGGCATGGGTGCCGATATCGCCGGTCGAGCCGCCGGCGCCGGTTTGCGCCGGGTCGGTGCGCCAGCCGGCCTGTTTCGAGCCGGTCTTTTCCAGCGGCTCCGACAGCCAGTCCTGCGCATACTCCACCTGGACGAGCCTGATCTTGCCCAGTTCGCCGCTGGCCACCATCTCGCGGGCCTGCCGGATCATCGGGTAGCCGGTATAGTTGTGCGTCAGCACGAACAGCGCGCCGGAATTTTCGGCGGCCTTGGCCAGCTTGCGCGCATCGGGCAGCGTCGAGGTAAGCGGCTTGTCGCAGATCACGTGGATGCCGCGCTTCAGGAATTCGCGCGCCACCGGATAGTGCATGTGGTTGGGCGTCACGATGGCGACCGCCTCGATGCCGTTCTTCAGCCGTGCCTCGCGCTTCGCCATCTCGACGAAATCGCCATAGGCGCG